>NZ_MJIC01000021.1 GCF_001758465.1 Marisediminitalea lipolytica | reverse complement strand
TTTATGTGACCGGTCGCGAAGCGACAGAACACCACGGGTTTACCCGTGGATGAATGAGTCCGAGGCCTGTATGCTACGAAGATGGAAGTTCGAGTCTCATCACATGGTCTATATAGACTTCAATATCACGTCGTCTGGGTAACCAAATACAGGCGTCGGATACTGAAGCCTTTCGTCGTGGAGTATTTGCGCAAAGTGTTGCCGAAGCTGCTTCGAAGTATGCCCGGCGTAACGATAGAGCGAATGGGCTTTGATAATGACCATATGCACATGTTGATGGTCATTCCACCGAAATACTCGATAGCAGAAGTGATGGGTAAACTCAAAGCCCAGTCAGCGTCAAACATGAGAAAGACATTCAAATGGCTAGGAAAGGTCTATTGGAATGAAAATATTGTTTGGTCGCCGGGTTACTTTGTAAGCAGCGTAGGCTTAGACGAGCACACAATACGGAACTACGTTGAGCATCAAGGTCGGAAGGATTCAGATCAGCTCCGAATGGAGCTGTAACAGAAAGAACCCCGGGCATGCCCGGGGGAATCTATGGTGCATGACAGTGCTGTCCGGATTGCTTATAGTGTCGGCCTGTGTTGTTGATTCAGGTAACTGACGATGAAATGCCCAAAATGTGAAGGCCGCTTCGAACACATTAAAACGCCCTTTGGCGTGGTCGAGCGGTGCGATAACTGTCACGGATTATGGTTCGACGTGATGGAGCATCAGGAGCATAAGGATTTTGCCGAAGTTATTGATACCGGCGATGAGGCTGTTGGGGCTGTGTATAATGACCAAACAGACATTGTCTGCCCGGTTTGCAGCACGGTTAAGCTATTGCAAATGACTGACCCTAAGCAGGCACATATCCACTTTGAAAGTTGCCCCCAATGCCACGGTCGCTTTTACGATGCCGGTGAATACCAGGACTTTGCAACCATGACATTAAGCGACTGGCTAAAACGCTTTGGGCTGTAACATCACGGCTAATGGCCGAGCAGCGATTTCATCTGATGGGCAATAATCCACTCTTCGTTGGTGGCAATGACCATCACTTTTACCGCAGATTGCGCCGTGCTGATGACCAGTTCTCCGGCCTGGTTTGCCTGCTCATCCAGTTCTACTCCCAGCCAGCTTAGCTTGTCAGCCACCTGCTGACGAATCAGCGGCTGATTTTCGCCCACGCCAGCGGTAAATACCAGGCTGTCTAACCCCTGTAGCTCGGCACATAACGAGCCCACAGCGCGGACAATGTAATGGCAGTAAAGAGCGATGGCATCTGTTGCAGCCTGATTGTCCGATTGTTCAATCAGTTTGCGCATATCACCACTAATACCGGAGCTTCCCTGCAGCCCTGATTCTTTGTAAAGCATGTTGGTGACGTCAGTCGCACTCATATTAAGCTGAGTGACACAGTGCAAAACCAGACCCGGATCAATCGTGCCGCAACGGGTTGCCATCATCAGACCATCCAGTGCGGTAAAACCCATAGTAGAGCTGATACTTTTACCATTAAGCATGGCACAACCACTGGCGCCGCTACCAAGGTGCAGCACCACAGCCTTGCCACCCTGATTAGCGGTATGCCGCGCTAACTGGCGGCTGATATAGTCGTAAGACAAGCCATGAAAACCGTACCGGCGAATACCCTGGTCACTCAACCTGGCGGGAATGGCGTAACGGGTATGCAAGGGCGGCTGAGTTTGATGAAAAGCGGTATCGAAACAGGCTACCTGAGTCAGCTCCGGGTGCAGCTCACGCAGCACTTTTACCGCGTGCAGATTATGCGGCTGATGCAACGGTGCCAGTTCGCAGAGTTCATCAAGTGCCTGTAAGGAGGCATCATTAATTAGCAGGGGATCTGTGTACGCCGTGCCGCCATGTACCACACGGTGCCCTACAGCGGTGACATAACCGCCGTGGTGCAGCACTTCTTCCAGGGTTTCAGCATAGTTAGTGGCGGTTAGTTCAAACACGCCTCGCTCCAGTACCTCAAGGTTGGCGGCATTAAATACCGCATATTTTAAGGTTGAAGAACCGCTGTTCAATATCAGATAGTGGGGTTCAGACTGAACGGTGTTCATAACGATTGCTCTGCGCGTTTACGCTGATAAACCAGTGCCATAGCACAGGATACCTTACGGGTAAGCGGACCGCCTGCACGGCTGGTCAGAATAATAGGTGCGCGGGCTCCCAATACAATACCGGCTCCTTCGATGCCCGACAAATAGCGCATTTGTTTAAACAGCATGTTGCCGGATTCAAGATCAGGCGCGACCAGAATGTCGGCATCACCGGCAACCTGCGACATAATGGCTTTGGCTTTGGCGGCATCGGCAGAGATAGCGTTATCCATAGCTAACGGGCCATCCAGCAAGCCGCCGACTATCTGACCACGTTCGGCCATTTTACACAGCGCAGTAGCATCAAGGGTTGATGGTATTTTCTCTTCCACGGTTTCTACGGCCGATAATATGGCCACTTTGGGCGTGCGGTTTGTCAGGGTATAAACCAGTTCGATGGCATTTTGAATAATGTCTTTTTTGGTTGCCAGATTAGGCCGGATATTGATAGCGGCATCAGTTAAAAACAGTGACTTGTGATAGCTGGGGGCATCCAGCGCAAAAATATGGCTGATCCCCCGTCCGGTGCGCAAACCATACTCTTTGTTAAGCACTTCATGCATCATTTCATCGGTATGCAAATGGCCTTTCATCAGCGCTTCGGCCTGACCGCTGCTAACCAGTTTTACCGCAGTTTCGGCGGCGGCATGACTGTGCGGGGTATCGACCAGTTCAAAACGGGAAATATCCAGCTTGTTTTCTTTGGCTACCTGTTCAATGCGCGCCCTGGGGCCTACTAAAATGGGCTCGATAAGATTATCTTCGGCGGCATCAACGGCACCAGCCAGGGAGTTTAAATCTACCGGGTGGATCACGCAGGTTTTGAGCGGTGACATGCCTTTGGCCATGTCCATAAACTGCTGGTAGCGGCCAACGCTTTCTTCTTTTAATTCTACTGCGGGTAACACAGCCCGGGGGCGGTCTATTTGCTCGGTAGGGGCTTTAACCAGCGCCTGACCTTCAATAACCACCTCGTTGTCCTGATTGGTACAGGAACAATCCAGCAAAATATGATGATGGTCTCGTTTTTCCAGCACCGTTACCGAAACCGTGAGGTTATCGCCCAGGGAAACCGGGCGGCGGAAGGTAAAATCCTGCTTTAAATAAATAGTACCAGGGCCGGGTAACTGGGTGCCCAGTACGGTGGAGATCAACGCACCGCCCCACATACCGTGGGCAATAATATGGTGAAACTGCGAACTATTAGCATACTCTTCATCAACGTGCGCCGGATTGACGTCGCCGGACATGATGGCAAACAGCTGAATATCTTTGCGTGTAAGGGTGCGGCTAAGCGACGCAGTGTCGCCAACTGTAATGCTGTCATAGGGTTTATTGCGGATCATTTCCATATCGATTCTCCGGCCAGAGGCGCCAAATGTGAGTCGTTAAAGTCGCTTTGTAATATTACACTGCCAGACTACAACCTGATGAATAAATGTGCATTGATACCCATCAAGATCAAGCTTTTTCGTAACGCCTGGTGGTAAGGTAAATAAAACGGTCAGGGAGACACCTCATGATTAACCACGAAAGCAATGTTATTGAATATACCTACACCGATCAGCATGCCGTGCCTGATGATGTTAGTGAGCCCCTTAAACCCGATTATGCAATCAACCAGTTACTCAGTCAGTTTACCGGCGGCATAGACCCCGTAGCCTATTCACTGGCGTTTACTGACTGGTTTATCCATTTGCTGTTATCGCTGGGGAAGCAGCAGGCTTTGCTCGACCTCACGTTAACTAACGCCAGCGCCACCAACACCCATGTTGATGAAGCCGCCAGTGATAATCGTCTGACTGGTGCCGAATGGCAGCCCTGGCCGTATGCCTTGTACCGGCAAAATTATCTGGCCCTGCGTCAGTGGTGGCAACTGGCAACCCGTGATGTACCGGGTGTCGAAAAACATCACATTGATATGGTTAACTTTTCGGTTCGCCAATGGCTGGAAGCCTTGTCGCCGGCTAATTACCTGTTTACCAATCCTAAGGTGATCCAGAAAACCATGGAATCTGCTGGTGCGAACCTGGTGAAAGGCACCGATAACCTGCTTGAGGATATTCAGCAGCAGTACCTCAATGAGTCGGACGAGGTTTCCCAGGACCGCTATAAAGTGGGTGAGAACATCGCCGTAACGCCTGGTCAGGTTGTGTTTAAAAACAACTTGCTTGAGCTGATTCAGTACAGTCCGACAACCGACGAAGTGTGCGCCGAACCCGTACTGGTTGTGCCGGCCTGGATCATGAAATACTACATTCTGGACTTATCACCGCACAATTCACTGGTGAAATTTCTGGTGGATAAAGGCCATACCGTTTTTATGATTTCGTGGAAAAATCCGCAGCACGAGGATCACAATGTCGGGCTGATGGATTACCTCAAGCATGGTCTTGGCGAGGCCATTGAGGCCGTGCAAAAACGGGTGCCTGACCAGCGTATTAATGGCGTAGGGTATTGTTTAGGCGGAACATTGCTAGCCATGGCGGCGGCCTGGCTGGAAAGAGAAAAGCGCAGTCCGTTTTGTGCATTAACCCTGCTGGCGGCGCAGACCGACTTTAGTGACGCCGGGGATCTAAGACTGTTTATTGATGAAAGCCAGCTGTCCATGCTTGAGGCCGTCATGGCTAAAAATGGCTATTTGCCCAAAGAGAGTATGGCTGGCACCTTTGTGATGTTGCGCGCTAATTATTTGCTGTGGGCCCGTTGGGTAAAAGAATACCTGCTCGGTGAGCGCCAGCACCCCAACGATTTGCTGACCTGGAATAAAGATGCGACCCGCATGCCCGCCCGTATGCACGCCGAATACCTGCGTCAGTGCTATTTACACAATTCACTGGCCAGCGGTCAGTTGATGGTAGACGACAAGCCTATTGCGCTGGCAGACATTCAGGTGCCGTTATTTGTAGTGGGTACGGCCAAAGATCACGTGGCCCCCTGGCAGTCGGTGTATAAAATTAACCTGCTTATCGACAAGGATATTACCTTTTTACTGACCAATGGCGGGCATAACGCCGGCATTATCAGTGAGCCTGGTCATCCGCACCGGGTATATCAGATTTCCACCCGCAAGGAAGATGGTACCTATTTGCCACCACAAGCCTGGCTGGACGAAGTACCAATGAAAGAAGGCTCCTGGTGGCCGGAATGGCAACAATGGCTAGAGGCCCGGTCCGGCGCTATGGTGCCTGCCCGCGAAGTAGAGCCGGTTAAACCGTTTCCGGCTGCTCCGGGGGAATATGTACTGGCTCAATAGCTGGCTGATGAGCTATCAGGGCTGATT
The DNA here is from genome assembly GCF_001758465.1 of Marisediminitalea lipolytica. Classification (GTDB taxonomy): domain Bacteria; phylum Pseudomonadota; class Gammaproteobacteria; order Enterobacterales; family Alteromonadaceae; genus Alteromonas; species Alteromonas lipolytica. Next base: position 145,790 of record NZ_MJIC01000021.1, on the reverse strand, counting down.
GGTTTTTACCAGTCGCAGGTAAATAGCCCGCTGCTTTTCCTTGATGGAGTGACTGGCGTTAAAAAATGCCACGGTCCATACCCGCTCCTGGTCGGTCAGGCTCGGTGTGGAAGACCAGAAACTATCCGAGGGTGTCGCCGGAAAAAACGTGGTATTAATAGCCGGACGAACACAGTTTCGTTCGGTCAGCGACGCCAGCTCTTTTACGTTAGGCACCCGCCAGCCTTCCAGTAAGCTGGCGTCAAAGTCGCGAGCGTACACCAGCGCCTGTTGCCAGGTCAGCTGTTCCGCTTCACCGCTACAGGTAGTGCCATCCCAGGTTTGCCCTACGGCACAGCGTTGCCAGATAAGACCCGTGGGAATATGCAGCACGGTGGCCGGAGTAACCATGGAAAAAACCTCATCCGCGGTGGTTTCAACTGCGTTGGTTAAACATTCCTGAGCCATAACCGAAGTGGTAAACGTAAGCGCCAACAATATGCTGATTAATGGTTTCATGATTAGCGCCCCGCTCTGACCAGACGAATGCTCACCGCATTGGATTTATTTAAGAAGTTGTCCACACCGGAAATAAAATCGATGGCCCAGGCATTTTGGGCGGCATCATTACTCACCCCGTCAGCACTTGGCTGGGCTGTCCAGTACCATAAGGTGTCTGCAGTTTCTGCTCCGGTATTCGGAAAGTAATGAACATCCAGGCGGGGCAGCCCGCTGCGACCAAAATGGACCAGCGACATGAGTTCCTGATGGTCCGGCAAGCGCCAGTCGTAAAAACCGCACAACCCGGCGGTATTAATGGCTTCTATGTAGGCGGCAGTATTGCAGTTGGTAAGGGTACAAACCGTACCGGTACCGTTAAGTGTACCTTCCGCACCGCCGTTATCTTCGGCGGCGTACCAGCTGTAGCGGTGGTCGAGATCCTGTAAACCGCCATCGGTGGTTTTTACTTCCCAAACCAGGCCGGTGACGTTATCCCGCACACAGCTAAACTGGTCGGCATCCACATCCTCTTCGTCGCCATTGGCATTAAGCTTGGTAAAATCGAACCCCGCCTCGCCGCGTCCCGCTTTATCGAGCTGACCGCTAGCTGCCAGTGCATCTGCCCCGCGCTGGCCGTCCTGACCGGGCCAGCCATTTTGCTGAGTGGCAGATAAACTACTGTTAGTGGCCTGCTGAGTCATGCCGGTATCGTTAAGTACCCGCACCGGGAAAGGGCGCACCAGCACGCGAAGGTGTTCGGTGACCTGATTGCCAAAATTATCATCGCCGGTCAGATAAAAATCCAATGGGGTTTCGCTACTGACTGTCGGGGCAATAGCGTAGGTATCTGCCACAGTCGGATTTACGATGGCAGGCTCGGCATCGCCACTGTATGTCCATAAGGTGGTAATTGGCATGGCGGCTGGCACTGAGCTGGTGGCAGTACCCGCCAGTACAATGCGTTCGCCTGAAAATACCGCCTGATCGATGCCCGCATCAATTTGCGGCGGGGTTTCGGATTGGGACAGCACGGTAATCGAGCGCGTTGCCGTATTGGTAGCGCCTTCATTGTCGGTGACCGTTAGAGTCAGTGTAAGAGTTTGCCGCGAGGCCGTAATCGGGGTGTCGAAAACCAGTGTTGACTGGTCGGTTTCCAAACCGGTCAGTACGTCATCTCCGGCGGTTTGTTGCCACAGCCAGCTACTGATAGGTTCACTGGTGCTGCTATCGGTGTCGCTGCTGTTACGGCCATCAAAAGTAAGTGTTACACCTGCCGGGTAGGTATCGACCGCCTGATCGGGCCAGGCGGTAAGATTGATGACCGCTGCCGGAGGCAGATTCTCCGGCGTTACGGTAAGGGTAAAACTGTCATTGGCAGACTGGCCGGCACTGTCGGTTGCATTTACGCTAATAATGTACTGCGTGTCGGCTGTCACGGCCGGTGTACTCAGACTAGCCGTTGCCAGGGTGTTGTCAGGATGAACAATGGTGAGTGATGGCGTTGCCGACCAGCTATAGGTTACCGCGCCGGTGGCAAAGGAGACCTGTGCTGTCAGGCTGACCCCGGTTTGCTCTGCGGCGCTGCGGTCGCGACCGGCATTAATGGCAAAACGTTCTTCAGAATCATCCTTGCTGAGACCGCCGCCGCAGGCCGTTAAAATGAGCGTTAATACTATTAACAGAAATCGTGCGCAGGCGTCAGGCATCGCCATATTATTCATTTGAAAACCACCACTATCTCTCATCAGCTGATTGTCTGGGTTATCGGCAGCAGGTAACGATCTATTGAGAATTTTGTTTGATTTTACGCTGCACCCGGGCAGGTTTGCCATAGGCTACTGAATTGGCGGGAATATCGTTTTCAACCCGACTCCCCGCGCCAATGACAGCGTTATCGCCAATGGTCACGCCCGCGCAAATGATGCAGTTAGCGCCAATCCATACCCGGTGGCCGATAGTGACAGGCTGACCATCCTGACTGTCGGTATCCTCATTGAAGTGCAATGTTGTTCTGTGTGGTGCACTGGAAATAATGCAATTGGGGCCGATAAGCACCTGATTACCAATAGTAATCGGACAGGTATCAATAATCGTCACATTATGATTAATAAAACTGCCTTTACCAATGCGACAGTGACGACCATATTCAATAGTAAAGGCGGGTTCCACCATGACCGAAGGCGGACATTGCAGTAATTCTTGCAGCAGCCTTATGCGCTCATCCTGCGCGTCGGGAGGCAGGCGATTATAAGCCTCGCACAGGGCTTTTGCTGCCGCCTTTAATAGCGCTGGTGAAGCGCCTTCGGATTGCCTGGACATCGATAAAATGTCTATTTTTGTCATGTATTTAACACTTAAGTATAAGGGTTGTGGTAGTGTTGGTACAGAGTTTGATTAAACTATGTTAAAAAGTGTGTTAACAGAGACTGGTACTTTAAGCTAAACTCTGTTGTAATTTATCTAATAATTATACGAAGATATAAAACTTTATGCGCATTGGTTGGCGTTCTTTCCTTAAACAAAAGTTCCGTAAAAAGTCGGCATATCACGCATTAGGTATTGCGGTTTCGCTGGACTCGGTAACCTTTTGTGCGCTACGCAAACACAATGGCGAGACACTTCTGGCGCTTGAGGAAACTGTCAGCTTTTCACAATGGGGCGCGCAGTTGGCTAAGTGGGTTGTAAAACACGGCTTGGCAGGCACACCAACCTACGTTGCTTTTTCTATTCACTGGTATCAGATATTACAGGTTGATCGCCCCGCTGTAGAAGCCAGCGAGATGAACGCCGCCCTGACCTGGTCGGTAAAAGAATTACTGGGCAGCGATAAAGATATGGTGATTGACTACACCGACCTGCCGGTACCACTGGCAGGGAATGCGAAAATTAATATCTTTGCGCTACCTAAAGAGGATGTACAGCAAGTATGCGAGGCCGTTTTTGCTGCGGGCCTGACCATGCAACTGATTACTGCCGAAGAACTCGCTACCAGCGAACTGGTGCCGCGCCAGTCAGAGGCTGTTCTGACTATAGTGCAGGAAGCGGGCGAAGAGATTTGTCTGAATATTATCAAAGATGGTCAGCTGTATTTTAGCCGCCGCCTTAAAGGTTTCGAAAACCTCGGCAGTTTCAGCGAAGACGAGTTACGCATGGGGATTGGTGAATCCCTGAGTGTGCAAATCCAGCGTTCCATGGATTTTTACGAAAGCCAGCTGCGTCAGGCGCCTATTCGCCAAATCATGATGCGTCTGGATACCCCGCATCGTGAAGCACTTTCCCAACAAATAGAGCAAGTGGTTAGTGCCAAGGTAAGCTACCTTGTGCCTTCGGTTGGGATTGAATTGCCGGGTATGCCGCCGGAAAGAGTTAATTATAGCAGTCTGGGAGCGGCGTTAAATGCCGACACACCGGTGCAGGTAAACGGTGACGCAGCATGAGTGACATGAAGAGCCGGATTAACTTTTATACCGAAGACTTTGAACCTCGCCTTGATGTGCTGTCGTTAACCAGTATTTCCATAGCCTGGGGCGTAACGCTAGCCGTGTTACTGCTAATCTGGGCCGGAATTGCCTGGTATGGTTCGGTGAAGCACACAGAACTCGCCGCTTTACAGGCACAGCAACAGCAATTATCCAGCGAAGTGAATACCCTCAAAACCACACTGGAGCAGCGTAAGCCCGATGCCGGTCTGGCCAGAACGCTGGAACAGCGCCAGCAAGAGCTGGCCAACCGTGAGCTGTTGGTTCGTGAGCTTAGCCAGCGTGAACAAATCAAGCAGCAGGGCTTTGCTGCCTTGCTGGATAGCCTGGCCGAAAAGAACAGTCAGGATATCTGGCTTGATGCCATTGAAGTCAGCGAAAACATGATGCTACTGGAAGGCCAGTTGAGTAATCCGCAGGCGATGCCAAAGTGGCTGCAACGATTGGGGCAAACGTCATCATTCTCCGGGCGTACCTTTGACTCAACACGTTTGTATCGTGAGGATGATACTCTCCGCTTTGAACTGAATATGGCGCGTGTGGCAGAAGCTGCGCAACAAGGTGGTCAACGATGACGTTCGCCGAATACGAAGAAAAGTTTGCGGCTCTGAGTCAGCGCGAAAAGCTGTTGATATTTGTATCAGGCATGGTGATTATTCTGTCTGTTCTGGTGTTTTTAATGATTGAGCCAGCGTTTAAGGACAACAGTAAAACCAGTAGCAGCATTGATATTGCCAAAAACGAAGTGGCCACACTACAACAATTGCAGTTAGTTTATCAGCAAGCGCTGGCCGAAGACCCGGATGCCAGTGTTAAACAGCAGATAGCCCAGGTTGATAAACGCATGCAGCGCCTGCAGGAAAACTTTGCTAATCAGCTGTCTGACCTGATTTTGCCGCGCCAGATGCCGCCGTTAATCGAGCAGGTTTTCTCCCAGGCCGATGGCTTAAAGCTAATAGAAATGGCGTCGATCAGTCCGGAGAATATTTTTGCTGACAATCCGGCGATGCAAGAGGTACCGCTGTATCAGCATGGTGTTACCCTGACTTTTGAAGGGCGTTTTTTTGCCGTGCGGGACTTTTTAGCCCGACTGGAGCAAATGTCGAGCAGCCTGTACTGGCGTTCGATGGCTTATCACGTTAAAGAATATCCACAAGCCGAAGTAACCCTAGAGGTTTACACGCTGAGTACTGAGAAGGCGTTTATAGGTGTTGAATAAAGCATTTGTTTGGTTAGCGCTGTGGGCGATAAGTGCAATGGCGGGAGCTCAGGTGATGGACGACCCCACGCGACCGCCGCGTAATGTGACACAGGCGGTTTCGTCGCAGCCGGAGGCTGTGGTCAGCCTTAAGCTTGAGGCTGTGTTGCAGTCTGGTAAAAGCCGTACCGCGGTGATTAACGGTAAAGCCATTAAACAAGGCCAGCAAATACAAGGTGCAATAGTACAAGAGATCCATCCCCGCAGTGTGGTACTGAGTCAGGATGACGGCGGGGAGCAAAAGACAATAACGTTGTGGGTCAGCAAACGTGGTAATGTGAAAACCAATGCAGCAGAGAATTATTAAAATGGCTACGCTCAATAAACGTTTGACAGTAATCGCTCTGGCGATAGCACTGACCGGCTGTCAGTCCACGCCGGAATCTTCGGTAGTGGAGCAGTCGCTGAAAGAGCAACTGGCGCAACAGATCGCCCACGAACAAGCTGCACAGGCTAAGCAACAAGCCGAACCCGGTGCCTTAACCGAAGTACCTGACAGCGTTACCGACTTACTTGGCGATGTAAATACCAGTGCTGAACGTCCATCACTGTTCGGCCCGGAAAAATACGACATAGAAGCCGACGGTGTTAGTGTAAAAGCCTTTTTTACCGGCTTGGTTGCGGATACGCCCTACAGTGTGGCTATCCATCCAGAAGTCAGCGGCGACATTTCATTAAGTCTTAAACAGGTCACCATGGAACAGGTCATGGAGCTGCTTGGTGATCTTTACGGTTATGATATCAGCCGAAAAAGTAATGTCTTCAGAGTGCTGCCCGCGGGTATGCGAACCGAAACCCTGGCGGTTAACTACCTGTTGATGAAACGGGATGGTTCCACTCAAACCAGTATTATTTCGGGCGGGGTGTCTCAGGCCGACAGTAACGGCAGCGGCAGTTCTAACAGCAGTTTTAATAATTTCAGTGGTAACTCGGCTAACAGTAATAATCTGGGGAATCAGTTTGGCAATAATGCCAACGGCACCTCCATTTCTACCCGTACCGAAACCGATTTCTGGTCTGATTTAAAAACCTCGCTGGAATCCATGATTGGTAGCGACGGTGGCCGCGCTGTTTTTGTTACCCCACAGGCGGGTTTAGTGACCATTCGGGCAATGCCTGATGAGATTCGCGATATTAAACGTTTTCTGAAAACCTCTGAAGCGAGTTTGCAGCGTCAGGTTATCCTGGAAGCCAGAATTCTGGAGGTTTCCCTGGATGATGGTTACCAGCAGGGGATCAACTGGTCTGAAGTCGTGGCAAATTCCGGCGGCAGTACCGAATTCAGCTTCAGCAATACTGCCGGCTCAATTGGTAATCAGATTTCCGCTTCGCTGGGTGGCGTTACCAGCCTGTCTTTTCTGAATAAAGATTTTTCCGGCGTGATTTCGCTGCTGTCAACTCAAGGTAACGTACAGGTACTTTCGAGCCCTCGCGTAACGGCCATTAATAACCAGAAAGCCGTGATCAAAGTGGGTGATGATGAGTACTTCGTCACCGACGTATCAAGCCAGAATACCATTACTTCAACCACCACATCCGTGGTGCCGAATATCGAGCTGACGCCTTTCTTCTCGGGCATAGCGCTGGACGTAACGCCACAAATTGATGAGAGCGGCTCGGTATTGCTGCATGTGCATCCATCAGTTATCGAAACCCAGGAACAGGAAAAAGTCGTTAGCCTTAATCAGGAGCAGATTGTCCTGCCGCTGGCGCAAAGTACTATTCGCGAGTCCGATACCATTATTAAAGCGGCATCCGGCGAAATTGTTGTGATTGGTGGGTTAATGCAAACCAGCATCACCGACTCCGAGTCAAAGACGCCATTGCTGGGGGATATTCCGCTGCTGGGCGAGCTCTTTACCAACAAGAGCCAGCGTGAAACCAAAAAAGAACTGATTATTTTATTAAAACCAACAGTAATTGGCAGTGGCACCTGGGCTGAGCAGATCGAACTCAGCCGGGAGAAAATGGCCGACTGGTTGTACGTAGAGTAATCATGTACCTGTATCACTTCGGTATCCGGGAACTGCCTTTTACGCTGACGCCAAATACCAGCTACTTTTTTGGCTTACCCAGCCATAACGAGGCAATGCAGGTGCTGTTAACCGCGCTGAAAACCGGCGAAGGTTTTATTAAGGTGACTGGCGAGGTTGGCACTGGCAAAACCCTGATTTGTCGCAAGCTGCTTAACGAGATACCGGATTTTTTTGTTACCGCCTATGTGCCTAACCCGATGCTGGCGCCAACGGAATTGCGCCGGGCGGTGGCCAATGAGCTGGGGGTGGAGCTGAGTACAGACTGTGACCAGCAGGAATTTACCCAAAAGATTCAGCAAAGGCTGATAGATATTCATCAGCAGCAAAAAAGTGCCGTGCTGATAATTGATGAAGCGCAAGCGTTACCCACCGAGAGTATCGAAGCGCTGCGCCTGATGACAAACCTGGAAACCGAGTCCCGCAAGCTGTTACAGGTGGTGTTGTTTGGCCAGCCTGAACTAGACGAAAAACTGGCGTTGCCGGAACTGCGTCAGTTGCGACAACGAATTACGTTCAGCTACTCGCTGGCACTCATGGATACGGACCAGGTTTATCAGTATGTTCGCCACCGCACGAATGTGGCCGGTTATCGTGGTGGTGATTTATTTAACCGCCAGTGCTGTGAGCTGCTCTACCGGGCGAGCGGTGGTACGCCACGAGTGGTTAATGTACTGGCGCACAAGGCATTGATGCTGGCTTACGGCGAAGGTAAAAATGTCGTCGAGCCAGAACATGTTGCTGCGGCGTCGGCAGACACCGAAGCGGCGCGCACGGTAAGTACCCAATGGTGGCAAAATCCACGGGGGCAATGGGCAATTATCGCCGCTGCAGTACTTACGCTGGCGGTTATTGTGAGTGTTTGGAATATGGGGGCGGCACTGTGAGTGTAGTCAATAAAATGCTGAAAGATTTAGAAAACCGGGAAGCCTCTCAGGCTCCGCCGGCTAACTATCAGCCGCCCGAGAAAAAATCGTCGGCAACCATGCGTATCAGCCTTATTCTTATTGTTGGTGCCTTACTGATTGGTGTTATGTACTGGTGGCCAGTGCCAACGGCTGATCAACCTGCATCACCGGCTGTTGCTCCGATTAACCAGGCTGTTGTAGAGCCACAACAGGCACCCGCAGTGCCCGAAGAGCCTGCCGCCGAAGTTATTTCCGCTACGATGATGCCCGCGGTTAACGAGCCTGCGCTTAGCGAAAGCACAGGACCTGGCGAAGCGCTGCCGGCCAGTGGTGAACAAGCCCCAGCGCCAGCAATCACTAACCGTTTACCGGCCGGGGAAGAATCAGCCTCTGCGGCACAGAAGCCTGCCGCCGTTATCGTAGCGCCGGAGCCTGCCACACCGGTTATAAAACCGAGCTCTGCTGATCCGGAAGACGCACTGAAAGCGCAGATCCGTCAGGCCATCAGTCAGAATGATACGCCCAGAGCGATACAGTTATTGCGCACACTTATTCGTCAGCAACCGGATAACGTGGCCGCCAGAAAACGACTGGCCGCGCTGTATTTCAGCGCCGGGCGTACACTGGATGCCCAGCAGTTGTTGCAGCAGAGCGTGGCCGATATGCCCGGTGACAGCAGCGTCAGGCTAATGTACGCAAGGCTGTTGGTTCAACAAAACGAAACCAAACTGGCTTATTATGCGCTGCAGGATATTAATGAACATGCGCAGCCATCCATTGAATTACTGGGTTACCGTGCCGCACTGGCACAAAAACTGAGTTTAATGGACGAAGCCCTGAAAGATTATGCACAGTTGGTGGTGCTCGACAACGAAAATGCCAAGTGGTGGCTTGGTCAGGCCGTGGTTGCAGATAAACAAGGGTATGTAACACTGGCGACCAACAGCTACCGTGAAGCGCTGTCATTACAGCAACTGGATGCCAATATCGAACAATTTATTCGTCAGCGACTCAACAATCTGACGGGAGTGTCATCATGAGTGGGGTAAAAGTCAGGCTGGGTGATTTGCTGGTTCAGCAAGGCCTGATCAACGAAGAACAACTTACCTCAGCGCTGGCTGAACAGCGCCAGACCGGGCGAAAGCTGGGGGCCACCCTGATCGCCATGGAGCTGGTCAGTGAGAAGCAACTGCTGGAGTTACTGTCGGCTCACTTAAATGTGCCGCTTATCGATATTGACCAGTTTAATGTTAATCCGGCCGCGGTGAAGCTGTTACCGGAAGTACAGGCCCGCCGCTACCGGGCACTGGTGCTTGAAGACCGGGGCGACAAACTGCTGGTGGGTATGAGTGACCCTGCTGACCTTACTGCGGTGGATAACCTGGCTGATTTGTTACCCAAACCCATGGAAGTGGCGGTAGTCAGCGAACAACAGCTCTTTGGTGCGTACGACAGTTTTTACCGGCGTACCGATGAAATCGCCTCGTTTGCTCAGCAGTTAGCCAACGAATACCGCGACGAACAGGAATTTGAACTCACTGCCGGGCTGGACGATGAGCAGGACACGGCCGTTGCCCGGCTGTTGCAATCCATTTTTGAGGATGCCGTACAGGCAAAAGCCTCGGATATTCACATTGAGCCGGATGAACAACAACTGCGCATCCGCCAGCGGGTCGACGGCGTGTTGCAGGAAACGGTTATCCCCGAAAGTAACATTGCCGCAGCGCTGGTTTTACGTCTTAAGCTAATGGCTGGCCTGGATATTTCGGAAAAACGTCTGCCTCAGGATGGGCGTACTCAGGTTCGCGTTAAAGGTCACCGGGTTGATGTGCGTTTATCCACTATGCCGGTGCAATCCGGCGAAGCTGTGGTAATGCGTTTGCTCGATCAGTCGGCCGGGTTACTTACCCTCGACGAGACCGGTATGCCCAAGCCTATTCTGGACCGCCTGCGCACCCTGCTTAAACGCCCCCACGGCATGATTCTGGTAACCGGCCCTACGGGCTCGGGTAAAACCACCACGCTTTACGGAGCGCTTAGCGAGCTTAACCAGCCCCAGCGTAAGATTATTACGGTTGAAGATCCGGTTGAATACCGCTTACCCCGTATTAATCAGGTGCAGGTAAACAGCCGCATAGGCTTAAATTTTTCCAGCGTACTGCGGACCACCTTACGTCAGGACCCCGACATCATCATGGTGGGGGAGATGCGCGATCAGGAAACCGTGGAGATTGGTTTGCGTGGCGCACTAACCGGTCACCTTGTGTTGTCTACCTTGCACACCAACGATGCGGTTTCCAGTGCTATTCGTCTGCTTGATATGGGCGCTGCCGGGTATCTGGTGGCCAGTTCCCTGCGTGGCATTATTGCACAGCGCCTGATTCGCCGTATTTGTGATAACTGCGAGGTGGAACATCAGCCTTCACACGATGAACTATTCTGGCTGAGTCACATCGATAGAAGTGTTGAAACCGTCACCTTTAAGCGGGGCAAAGGCTGTCAGAAATGTAATCACACCGGCTATCGTGGTCGAATCGGGGTGTTCGAGTTACTCGAACTGACCGATCCTATGATGAATGCGCTTAAATCCGGTGATACCGTTGCCTTTGGTGAGCACGCTATGCGCAGCCCCGGCTACAAACCGCTGTCTCACGTGGCTTTGACCTACGCTAAAATGGGCATGACCACGGTAGAGGAAGTGCTGAAACTGGTTGAAATGGTTGCGGAAATACCCGGCAATGAGAAAGACGAAGAGGTGACGACTACCGATAACAAAGGCGCTCAGGGCAGTTCGGGATTAAGTCTTGAGGACTTACCGGATGCCTAAGTTTAGCTATAAAGGGCGCGAGCCCGGCGGCGAAATGCGCAGTGGTATGCTGGATGCGCTGGATGCCAACGCGGCGGCCAAAATGTTACTGGCGCGCAGCATTACGCCCATTTCCATTAGTGAGGTGGCGGGCTCTGGTGAAAAAAGCGAAGTTAAGGTTAATTTTTTAACCCCCCAGGTGAGTCTGGATGAACTGGTGATTTTTTCGCGCCAGATGTACTCCTTGACCCACGCCGGTATCCCTATTCTAAGGGCGGTGAGTAGTCTTGCCGAGTCTTCGTCGTCAATCCGGCTTAAGATTGCGTTATCCGATATTATCAGCTTGCTGGAGCGCGGCCGTACTTTGTCATCAGCCATGCACCAGCACAGTAAAATTTTTGATCGACTGTACGTTAGTGTGGTTCACGTTGGTGAAAACACCGGTCGCCTGGATGAAGCCTTTTTACAGCTGGCGGGCTACCTTGAGAGAGAGCAGGAAACCCGCCGCCAAATCAAAGCGGCCACACGTTACCCTATTTTTGTTGTTATCGCACTCATTGGCGCTCTTATCACAATGAATGTGTTTGTGATCCCCAAATTTGCCGACATGTTTAATAAATTTGGTGCCGAATTGCCAGTGATGACGCGTTTTTTGCTGGGGATGTCGGACTTCTTTATAAATCAGTGGTATGTGCTGATAGGCGGCACGCTGGCACTGGTGCTGGGAATCCGCAGCTATTTGAATACGCCGGATGGAAGGTTAGCCTGGAGTCGTAAAAAATTGCGCTTACCGGTGATAGGTAAGGTACTGGAACGGTCTTTGTTGGCGCGCTTTTGCCGCAGTTTCTCGATGATGCTGCAAGCTGGTCTGCCGTTAACAACCGCACTGAACCTGGTCGCTGAAGCGGTGGGTAACCGCTTTATGGAACTGCGTATTTTAGACATGCGCCAGAGCATCGAGAAAGGCGAAAACCTCTCCCGGGTAACTCAGGCCAGCGGACTGTTTACGCCCATGGTATTGCAAATGGTCAACGTGGGTGAAGAAACCGGTCGGGTGGATGAGTTACTTGCTGAAGTTGCCGATTTCTATGAGCGGGAAGTGGATTACGATCTTAATAGTCTGACAGCAAAAATAGAGCCGATTCTGATAGGTATAGTGGCTGGAATGGTACTGGTGCTTGCGCTGGGGATTTTTACTCCGATGTGGGACATGATGAGCGCAATTAAGGGGCAGTAGGCGTGAAGTCGAAAGATGTTGCAGAACGAAATTTAAGCCGCGTGCTGGTAAACCTTGCCGTTATTATTGTATTTACCGTACTAATGGGCACCGCAATTGTATACCTTTATGATGTTGAGCCCGATGTAGAGGCCGAAATGATGCAAGGCTATGCCCGCCAGTTTGCCACCAGTGCCACCAATGCCCACTGGCAGTGGCAGGCAGAAGGACGGCCCGAAATGATAATGCTGGTGCATTATGATAGCGAGGGCAAAGAAGTCGGTCGTCGCCCTGTGCGCATGGCGCATTTTGGCTGGCCCCGGGTAGAGCCGCATTCAGATAGCTGTTTGCAGCTATGGGAACAATTACTTAATACGTCGACCCGTGTCGAGGGATTCAGAGTGCTGGGTGAGTATTATGCCAGTGACAATGATGGAGCAGGGGCGCCCAATGCCAGGTGCCGTTACCGGGTGAGCACCGGCCCGTATTTCGACTACAGTATTTATACCGGTGTGGTTAAACAATCAGGCAACGGCGAGTGAAACAATTCACAGTTCAGGAGTTATCTATGACAAATAGTAAACAGCACAGCAGTGGTTTTGGCGCTGTTGGCGCAAAAGGGTTTACGCTTATCGAGCTTACCATTGTGGTGGTTTTGCTGGGCCTGCTGGCTGCGGTAGCGATCCCGCGCTTTTTGGATGTTACCGAACAAGCTGAAGACGCCACTATTGAAGCTGTCTCCGGTGGTTTTGCTACCGGCGTAGGGCTGGTTCGGGCCGAATGGGAGCTGGAAGCCCGTCCACGGGAAAACCAGGGGACTAACCTGACGTTTGTTACTATTGATGGCATTATCGTGGGTGTGGACCAAAATACTGGCTATCCCACTGGCCAGTTAAACAATGACAGCAGTACGGAAGACGAGAGTATGTCTGCGCTGGACTGTGAGAGTATATTTAACCTGATTATGCAAAGCGCGCCCACCATAACGTCTGACTGGGCTAACCGGCCGTTTGACAGCTTCCGTTACTTTACTAACTTTAGTAATGGAACAGGCTCTGGTGGCAACGATTTATGCTTTTATTACTTAAGCAAGTCAGTACGTAATTTACAGGCAGCGCCCACCGATGACACACTTGGGGATGGTTTTATATACGACCCTCGTATCGGGCAAGTGGTAGTCTTTAGTAATAATTCATCAAATTAGTGCAGTAAATGCTGTACTGTGTTGAAAAATAGTGAATAATACAATTACAAGTTTATAGGGGAATTAACATGCAACAGCGTGGTTTTACTTTAATTGAATTGATCATCGTGATCGTGATTTTGGGCATTTTAGCAGTGACTGCTGCGCCGCGTTTTATAGATTTTCAATCTGATGCTCGTGGCTCAACGTTGCAAGGGCTGAAAGGCGGACTGCAGGGCGGAGCAAACCTTGTTTATGCAAAAGCAGCTATTGCTGGTGTGCAAAATTCAACAACAGCGGTTGATGTGACTGTTAATGGTTCAGCTGTAAGCACCATTTATGGTTATCCTACTGCCGCTGGTTTATCTGCCGGATTATCTAATTGGACAGATATCGATGTTACTAATGACTGGACACTTACGCTTGGAACAGCTGATGCAGCTACACCGGCTTTAGGATCTGCAGCCTTCACACCAGCATCTGCCGCTTATGACTCTGCGGTTGCTTGTTATGTGCTTTATACTGAGGCTACCGCTAGCTCAGCAGCGACTGTTACTGTTACAACTACAGATTGCTAACAAACGTCCCGGAAACGGAAAACTATGCGGCCTGACCGGCTGACTGGCAGGGGTTTTACTTTAGTCGAGTTAATCACTGTCATCGTGTTAATCGGGATACTGGCCGTTGTGGCTGGTACCCGGTTACAAACCCGTCAGGGTTACTCCGAATACGCCTATCAGGACCGTCTCGTGTCCGCCCTTCGTAATATGCAAACCCGAGCCATGCAGGATACCCGCAGCGGTTTTTGTTTCCGGCTTAATTTTGTTTATGGTGCCAACAGCACCTATGGTCCGCCGTCATTAAATTACTCACCAGGAAACGGTGCGGCAACCTGTGCTGCCGGCATTGCTGCTAATGCGCCAGCTTACTTATCTACGTTATCAACTGAACTCAGTGACGAAAGCATTACCCTTAGCAGTTCTGATGGGGCGAACCTGAACTTTAGTTTTATGGGTTTTGATGCGTTGGGACGCCCTTACAACGACCTGGATAATTCTCCGGATTGCGACACCGGCTCACCTTGCCGGATTACCTTTACCGGCGAAACCAGTGTGGCGGTCTGCGTAGAAGAGGAGGGTTATATCCATGCGTGCTAGTTTGCCGCGAGGGTTTACCCTTATCGAATTAATTATCGGTATTGTGGTGTTTTCTATCATCATGACTGTGATTGTAGGGTTAATTGCGCCGCAATCCCGTTACAGCGTAGAGCCAGTATGGCAGGTGCGCGCCAGCGAACTGGCACAATCGCTGATGAGCGAAATAAACGCCCGCGCGTTCGATGATAATCTGGCCAACAGTAACAGCGGCAAACGCTGTAATGAGTCAGTTGCCTGCACTACATCCGGTAACCTTGGTCCCGATCCGGGAGAGAGCCGAACCTCGTATGATGATGTTGATGATTTTAACGGATTAAACGAATCAGGTGCCACGATTCTGTCGGCCCAGGGAACACCGGTGTTGTATAATGGACAGAGCCTGTACTCCGGGTTTTCGGTACAGGTGCAGGTTTACTACGATGACAACGAAGATGGCATTAATGATGATGCGGGTAATACCGGCACCGTTATCGGTAACGTTAAACGCATTGTTATTGTGGTTACCACGCCGGGTGGTGAGGCCATCACTTTCAGCCAGTACCGGTGGAACCTGTAATGCAAAGATCCCGCGGTTTTACCCTTATTGAACTGGTTACGGTTATTGTGATCCTTGGTGCTGCCAGTGCCGGTATTGCGTCATTTGTCAGAGGCTCTATGCAAACGTACATTGATGTCAGTACCCGTGATCAGCTGCTGTCTGAAAGCCGCTTTGCTATCGAACGGTTAAAGCGGGAATTACGCAGCGCCTTACCTAACAGCGTCAGGATTACGGGAAACACCAGCTACCATTGCATGGAATTTGTTCCTATTGACTGGGCCACGGTATACACCGATTTACCGTCCCCCCCTGACAGTACTTATTATATTGATGTGGTGGCCCTGCACGATATCAACAATCAGCCGTATGTGTTACCCGGTGGTAGCAATTTTGCTGTGGTTTACCCAACCCGGAGCGAGGACGTGTATGACCCTGCCAATGGTCATCGTGTCAACATCAGTAGTTGCAGTGATGATGGCGACGGTGATTGTGCAACCCTTGATGACAGTGATGGCATAGTGCAGCTTGAGGTGACTGGTTTACTGGCTCAGGAGTCACCTGCCTCCCGGGTTTATCTGGTCAGCCATGCGGTGAGTTACTGTGTGTTTCAGAATCAGCTGATACGCTATAGAAATGATTTAGTGTTGAATCAAAGAGGAGCGATATCCGGGCTGCCGGTTATTGCCTCCCACGTGGCTAACGTGCTGTCGGCAGACCCGGTGAATAACCCTCAGGAGGATGATCCCTTCCGCATTATCTCCACCAGTTTGCAAAGCAACTCAATTGCCGAAGTAAGGCTGCGCTTTGTAGATAATAATGAACAGATTGCCTACTTGCAGGAGATCCACATTGATAACATTCCCTAGACTCCGGCAACAGGGTAGCATGTTAGTGATGACCCTGTTTGTGATAATAGTACTGTCGTTTTTAGGCGTAACCATGGTAAATCTGCTATCGTCATCTAATCAGGCCGTGGTGTATGAAGTACTCGGTGCCCGCGCTAAAATGGCGGCGCAAAGTGGCGTTCAGCGGTTATTAACCACCGCATTTCCGCTTAATGCCAGCATTGCAGACTGCTCTGTCACCATCAGCAGTCCGGCTGCCTTTAGCAGTGGTAGCGGCCTGGAAAACTGCAGTTACCAGGCAACCTGCACCACCACACAGGTGGTAAAAAAGAATGTTAATTACAACTACTACCGTTTCGAAAGTACCGGCGTTTGTCAGGCCAATGATATCTGGGCCAGCCGTACCTTCGAACTGGATGCATTTGAAGAACGATAGAACATTATGTTTTATCGGGATTTTTACATAATATGCAGGATGGGGCATAATGAGACCTCAGACTGAAGAGGACTTCTATTTAATTACACTATACTAAAGGACAATAGGCAGTGTACTAAGTTGTTGGTTGTCACAGCGCAATATGTTGTAACAGCTATTGTACAAGTGATATTTTCCTGAGGTAAGCAGTGAGCTGGTTGCGCATTAGTGTTCTGTTTTTTTCTATTCTGACCTTCGCCAAAGCGTTGGCTGCTAGTTGTTCGGCTGTTTTTCCCGATCCGGCTGCTTCTTACTCTTCTTCCGGTTATATTCAGTTTCAACCACAAACCTCTCTTATCGGTAGCGACGGCCAGATCAGCTTTGTCAGTATGGTTGATAATAGTGGTGGCTCCAGCTGTGATACAGCTGCGTGCCAGCTTAGCGGCACTCCGGCTGATGGCATGGCTATTTCCGCTTACCAGTATTCATCAAGTACGACCGACCGCTATATTAATGACAATACGTCCGGTACCTTGAGTGCCGGTGATTACCGCAATATCACGTTGGGAAATGGAGCTACGTTGACCACGTCGTCCAGTGGTAACACGTTTAAAATTAAAAGCCTGAATGTTAATTACAATGCCACCCTGACTCTTCAAAGCGGCATTTACTGGATAGAGACCCTGAATCTCGGCCAAAATGGCCGGTTACAGCTGGCATCGGGCGCTAAGGTGGTTATTTATACCCGCGGTTTTTCTACCAATATCAGCAATCAGGTAAATAGTAATGGTAATCCTGATCAGCTGTTAATGTTCTCTGAAGGCAATATTACCTTTGGCCAGTATTCACAGGTTCGAGGTTACTTCTATGCTCTTGGTAGTGCCAGCTACGCCACTGACGTGAGCCATACCGGAGCGGTAAATGCCAGCCAGGTAACATTACAGGATCGCGCAACCATAACCTATGACGGCAATGGACTCGCCACAATACCAACTGACGGGCTGTGTACACAAAGTGTGGTGTTACCTACCCCCACGGCGCGTTGGACAATGAATGCCTGTTCGCTAACCGGTGCCAGTGGCGAAGTGGTAGACACTATTGCCGGCAACAACGGCCGTTCTTATAACAATCCGAGCACCGATAGCAACGGTAAGCTGTGCCAGGCGGCGTATTTCAGGGGAGAGAGTGACCATATTCGTTTGCCCAACAGCAGCAGCTATCAAACCAGTTCGGGTACACTGTCGTTCTGGATGAAAACCGATGAACTGGCCTATTCCCAGAATTATAAAGATGGTGGCATGGCCATCATCTCTAAAGATAGCCTCAACAACAATAGCGGTCAGTTTACCTTATGGGTCACTTCTGCTGGCGCTATTAAAATAAACCAGGAGTCCGGTTCAACCACTTACCAGATTAATTCAACCCCGGTGATTTTTGAGCGGCAATGGCACCATATTGTTTACAGTGTCGGGCCATCGGGGATGCAGCTATATGTGGATAAAGTCCTGGTTGGCTCAAATACAAGCTATACGTCCGGCTGGCAAAATAATAACCGCACAACCGTTATAGCCGCTAATGCCAGCAGCCACGATGTTAACAACACGTCATATGGCGATATCGGCGATTATTATAAAGGCCGGGTGGATGATTTGCGTTTTTTTAACTCGCAACTCTCGGCGGATCAAATCTCTTTATTGTTTGCCGAATCTGAGTCCGGCTGTAGTGACTGTTCCTCTTCTGCACAGTTAGTCTCACATTGGAAAATGGACGTGTGCAGCCTTAATGGTACCGCTGGCGAAATTATTGATACCGCAGGCACCAGCAATGGTCAGGCACTGGAAGGAACCCGCGCAGAAAATTACGGGCGTTTTTGTCAGGCCGTAAGCTTCGACGGCTATAACGACCATATCAATATTCCCCACAACAGTGCTTATGAGCTGAGTAGCGGTTCGATTTCCCTGTGGTTTAAAGTCGCCAATCTTGATCATAATGACAATGGCGCGGAGTCTTACCAGGCGCTGTTCTCGAAAGATTCAAATGGGCGTGATAACGGCGGTCAGCTAAGTATTTATGTGACCAACGAAGGCAAGTTCTTATTTAAGCACGAGACAGCATCTAATACTCACAATGTTTATTCCGCTGCGGTAATAGAAGAGCGGGAACGTTGGTACCATCTGGTTTATACCTGGAACAGCACAGGCATGTTTGTTTTTCTGGATGGGGTTTATCTGGGCACTTACACTGTCAGTGGTTTAACACTGGCTGGCAACCGCGAGCCGGTAATACTCGGCGCCAGCGCTTTTAATTCCAGCGATAATGCCTCATACAGTAACGAACTGGCCTGGCATATGCTGGGTGATATTGATGATGTGCGCATTTACGACCAGCCAATTTCAACAGCGGATGTTCAGGCCATTTATACCGAGTCTAATTATGTCTGTACTAACTGTAATGGCGAGTCACCGCAACTGCATTACTTGTTTGAGGAGGCAAGCTGGCCCTCTGCCGGTTCAGTGACTGACTCATCGGGCGAAAATCACCACGGTTCACCGGTGGGCGGGGTGACGCCTTTATTACCCACAAACGAGGTTTCTTGTCGGGCGCTGGATGTCCCCTATAACACCACTTATTCCGCGTTAGATGAGGTTAATTCTAACCTGGATCTCAATAGCGTAGGTTCAAGGGGTACAGTTTCTTTCTGGTATCGTAGTGATGCGGCCTGGATAGGCGGCGGTAACCGAACCTTATTCGATGCTACCCGCAGTGAAGCCAGCGACGGCAGTGCCGGAAAATACTTTTTTATGTCGCTGAATAACAACGGCGAAATTGCCTTCGGCATGGAAGATGCCAATGATGGCGACCTGATGGTTAAGACCCAGGCGCTGGGTTATGCAGCTAACCAGTGGGTGCATATCGGGCTGTCCTGGGATGTCGCTTCTGAAGACGTGAATTTGTATGTTAATGGTGACCGGGTCTATATGTACGGCGGCTGGGCTTTCAGCTCCTCGGCGCTGGGCAACGTGAGTACACTCAAAATTGGCGACAGTTCATCTAATCATTTTGTTACTAACATGACGGATAATTCAGCCAATGGCCAGTTTGATGATTTCAGAATCTACGACTACGAACAGTCCAGAGAAGCGGTTCAGTATGATATGGGAATTACCCATGACTGCTTTAGTGTGCATCATTATGAAGTGACTCACCCTGAACAGTCTCTTACCTGCAGCGCCGCTAACGTGACGGTAAAAGCCTGCGCCAACGCCAGCTGTTCGGAGTTGGTCACGGAACCGGTAAGTATAATGCTACCTAATGGTAACTGGTCAGTGCCATCGCCGGTGACCTTTACTGGCGCCTTTTCTACCACTCTGCAGCAAACTATTGCAGGAACGGCGGTGATAAGCATTACTGCCGCCAATCAGGAGTCGGCACCAGAAAATCCTACTCAGTGCACCACCGACTGTAACATCGATTTTGTGAATGCCGGTTTTGAGTTTTACGATACCGCAGCGCCATACTCTCAGGCGTTGCCGGACATTATTGCCGAATCAGACTTAGGCCGCATTGGCCTGCGCGCGGTGCAAAATAATGCTGGTGTATGTCAGGCGTTATTAACCGGGCCGCAAAGTGTTAATCTGGGCTTCGATTGCATCGATGGCGGTACCGGTTACTCAACAGATACCTGTAGAGTACCCTTAGGGAGTATTCCAGTAGCCGGAGCAGGCAGCGGTGTAAATACCAGCTCGGTTGTCCTAACGTTTAATGTTAATGGCGAAACCAGCCTGAGCGGCATGCGCTATGCCGATGCAGGACGGGTGGCACTATCGGCCAGCGCCATGGTGAACGGGGTCACAATTGAATCCGGCAGTAATCAGTTTGACAGTATTCCAGCCAGAATTAACCTGGGCGCTACCGCAGCATACCCGCAGGTGGCAGGGGCTGAATTCAGCGTTTCTATGACAGCCCTGGGCGCTAACAACAGTGTGCTGCCCGGATACTCACCGGGCACCATGCAGATGAACTTCACCCGGGTTGCGCCCACTTCATCGAGTGCCGCCGAAGCACAGATTTTTGTCGGTGCTGCGCAATCGGTAACCAGTGCGGTGAGCCCTGGCTGGTCAAATGTGAATATTGGAGCGTTTAACAACGGTAGCTGGAGTTATGTTCAGGCCTATGTCAGTGATGTTGGCTTTTATACATGGGATGTGCAGGATGCGGATTATCTGGGCAATGTTATCAGTGCCAACGGGCTGGGGCCGGGTAAGATCATTCCGGCTTACTTTGATGTAAGCAGCGTCACCACGCCACAGCTGGATAATCAGTGTAGTGGCCAGTTTACCTACATTGGCCAGCCCTTTGATTTTGCTACGGGTAGCGAGCCGGAGTTTACGGTAACTGCGTATAACGCCAAGGGGCAAATTACGCGCAATTATTCGGAAAGTTTATGGCGACTGGCACCAGGCAGCGCCGGTCTGAATGCCATCAGTTTTAGCGATAACAGCGCTTATACCGGCGCCTTAAACACGCTTAGTAAAGGCGACACGCCGGTGGTAAGCGACAATGCTGATTACGACGGTGAAGGCAAAATCAGCATTCTGAATACTCAGCTAAGCTACAGTAAAATTGCCACGCCAGGCACGAGTACGGGTAATGGCTCTACCTTCGAGGCGGATATTGGCATGACAGTGGCTGCATCCTTCTTTACCGATGCCGACGGGGTTTGTTATCGCAGTAGCTATCCGGGCAGTTGTCAGGGCTTTACCGTTAGCTCCATAACCGGCACGCCCATGCGATATGGCCGGTTAAGACTGGAGAATACTTTTGGCCCTGAAACCGAAACCCTGACTGCACCGCTGGTCACCGAATATTTCGATCAGGGGGAGTGGCTCAGAAATACCGCAGACAGCTGTACGGCACTGAGTTTTTCCCAATCCAGTGGTCAGCTTTCGGTGGCTAATGTTTCCATGGGAAGCGATGAGCAGGATGTAAGTGCTTACTTGCAGAGTATAACCAGTAGTGGTGTGATAACCGGCGGCGTAAGCCCGGATGACATGATCAACCTTGGCCCGGCGATGAACAACGGCGTAGCACTTCGTGGTGCGGTGCGACTCACCCTGGAGCCAGCAGCCAGCGGGGCGAACTGGTCAACCTACCTTAATGTCGACTGGGATGGTGACGGTGACATCGACGACGATGACAAACCTGCCGCTGAAGCATTCTTTGGTATTTACCGGGGCAACGACAAAACTATCCATATCCGCGAAAAATAGGCTTCTCTTCGCGGCCACCCCGATTTTCAGGGCGTTCAACTAAAGTTGCCTTGCTCCTTATGCTGCGCTGCAGTAATCTCAATATCGTCCGGCTGAAGTTGCTTTAGCATTTCCGGTGAATAGTTTTTCAACCGAGTTCGGGCAGTATTCAAAAAATCTAAATGGAGTAAAGGTTTTGCGGATTTCTCTCGTACTGTGTTGTTTGCTGCTGGTTTCCCATAAATTAATGGCCGCAGCGTGTTCCGCGACCTTCCCCGACCCGGCATCTTCCTATCACTCAGGTGGTGACATCACGTTTAATTATCATTCACGTCTTATCGGTGGTGACGGTGTGCTGGACGTTAAGCGAATGGACGATCAATCAGCCGGGACCAGTTGCGATTCAGCGCCCTGCAGCATCTCCGGAAATCAATCTGAGTCAATCACCCTGACACCATTTAAGAAGTCGTCCAGCAAGAGCGATTTGATCCTCAATTATCGCGAAACTGGCGCGATCAGCCCCGGTCACTACGATAATATCGAGCTAAGTAACGAAAGCGTTCTTAATACCACGGCAAGTGGCACCTACTACATTGATAAACTGGATTTGAAATACCGGGCAACGGTGTATTTGTCGAGCGGCACCTATTGGATCGACACGCTGAATATGGACAATGAAACCAACCTGCGTCTCATGCCGGGGGCTCAGGTAACGCTGTATGTAAAACATGACTTCGAGGTAAAGTACCGGGCTGGCCTGAATCGTTACGACGACGCCGATGCGGGTAACTTTTTGTTGATTGCTCACAATAATGCGAAAATTCATAATGAAGTTCAGATCAATGGCTTTTTGTATATTAAAAAGCGCATTGAATATGATTACCGCGCCCGGCATGTTGGTGCGGTGAATGCCAGAAATATCCTGCTGCAAAATGAAGCTTCGATTACCTATGCGCCCTCAGCAATTTCAAAACTGCCGGTGGGCAATCTTTGTGAAACGCCCGAAACCCTGCCTGATCCGGTTGGTCACTGGCCGTTTGACGTGTGCAGCCTTACCGGCAGAGCTGATGATTTACCCGAGCTGATCACCGGTAACCATGGTACCTCGAGTAATTCCCCCGGCATTAAGGAAAATGGCAGGCGTTGTCAGGCCGGTCAGTTTCGTGGCAATGGCGATATAATCAGTATCCCCCATCATCCTCTGTATGCTGATGAGGACTTTTCAGTTTCATTCTGGATGTACACGGATGATTTGAGCTACACCCATCAATCACCGGCTGGTGGCATGACTATGCTGTCTAAAGATGTCAGTGGTTTTGGGGCGGGAGGCCATTTTTCATTGTCGGTAACATCCACTGGCAATATTACGGTTAAACAGCAATCCGGCTATGCCAGCTATCAGATGCAGTCTGCTCCGGTAATTAACGAGCATCAGTGGCATCATGTGGTTTACACTACCGGGGGCGCGGGGATGCGCCTTTATGTGGATAAGGCGATGGTCGCCTTCAACAAAAGTTATACTGATGGTGTGATCGCCAACGACGCGCTGATTACCCTCGCTGCCAATGCCGGCTCGCTCAGTGGTCCCGCCCAGAATGTCGCGCAATTGACAGACTTTTTTCGTGGTGAACTGGATGATTTGCGTATTTACGACGGTCAGTTAAGCTCAGCGCAGGTGACCTTGCTGTATGACTTACAGGCAGAGACATGTATCACCTGTCAGTCCAATGCTTATCTTGTATCGCACTGGGATTTTGATATGTGTAGTCTGAATGGCCAGGCCGGCGATGTGGTTGAAATAAAAAACGGCTATCACGGTACCTCGCACACAGGCACAACACTTAATAACACAGGCCGCTTTTGTCAGGCATTAGACTTTAACGGCAAAGCGTTTGTTGACGTTGAGCATCAGCCTGATTTTGCGCTATCTGCAGGCACTATTGCGTTCTGGTTTAAAGTTGACTCGCTCTCCGGTGTTGCCAGTGATCGGATGGCGCTGGTTTCAAAAGATGGTCGTCAGCCAGGTAGCGAGGGGTATTTCACCTCTTACATCAATGGGCTGGGGAAGCTTATTTTTCATCAGGAAACAAGTACGCAAACCGATGAAGTGGTGAGTGACGCGACTCTTAGTGCCGGACAATGGCACCACATTGCTTATCAATGGAGCGCGAGCGGGATGCGGTACTACATCGATGGCGTATTCCAGGGGAGCCATGCAACCGCTTATTCCTGGCAGCTGAATGAGCAACCATTGGTCTTCGGTGCCTCGGGCGAAAATTTTGCTCAGGGCTATGCTGATAAGGCCCTGGCGAGTCAATACCTTACTGGTAGTCTGGACGATATCAGACTCTATAACGGACTACTCTCTGCCGGTGAGGTACAGGCGCTGGTGGATGCGGCTGATTACACCTGTATTAACTGCAACGATACAGGACCGACGGCTGAGTACAAGTTTGAGGCCCTGTCGTGGTCCGGGGCTGCCAGTGTTGAGGATAGCTCAGGGCATAGTCACCACGGCACGCCATTAAATGGCGTAACGCCTGAGTTGCTATCCTCTCCGGTTTCATGTCGGGCGTTAAACGTGCCATACAATGATGATTTGGCCAAAGTCGCGGTTGATACATTAGTTGATGTTAATACCATCGGTGAGAGGGGGACAATTTCATTTTGGTACCGCAGCAATACAAGCTGGATAAATGGTGGTAACCGGCAACTCCTCGATGCCAGTCGCGGGGATAAGTATTTTTATCTGACATTACTGGACAATGGTAAACTGGCATTTGGTCTGGAGGATTCGGCGGATAAGTATCTGCAATACCGCTCAAATGACATGAGTTTTATGGCCGGTGAGTGGGTACATATAGGCTTGACGTGGGATATTGTTAGTCAGGATATCCACCTGTACATTAATGGCCGTGAGGAATTTATTGGTGGAAGTTCCACCCTGATTCAAGCCGAACTTGGCGCCCTTGATACGCTGGTAATAGGCGACAATTCGTCAGCCTACATCGTAGGCGACATGACCCCTAATTCTGCCAATGGCTATTTCGATGATGTACGCATTTACAGCTTTGAGCAAACCCTTGGCCTCGTACGGGCAGATATGCGCAATACCACCGAGTGTTCCAGTGTCCATCACTATGAAGTGGTTCACCCTTCACAGGCGCTTACCTGTGACAGTGCAGATATCACGATAAAAGCCTGCGCTAATGGCGAGTGTACCGAGTTGGTGTCACACGCAGTAAACGTTAGTTTGCCGGCAGGTGACTGGTCTGAAAGCTCGCCCTTAACCTTCACCGGGAGCACTTCTTTAAGCCTGGGGCAGGCTCAAACCGGTGCATTCGGGATTTCCGTAACCGGTAGCGACGCGACATCGGTTGCTGAACATGGCACAACTTGTTCGGCCAACTGTAGTATCAACTTTGTCAATGCCGGTTTGGCGTTTTACGATGCGTTAGCGCCTTATCAGGCCAGCTTACCTGATCTTGTGGCGGAGTCGGATTTAGGACGCATTGGTTTAAGGGCCGTGCGCGACAATTCAGGTGTGTGTGTGGCCATGTTAACCGGTGCTCAGAACATCAATCTGACTTATGACTGCATCGACGGTGGCACATCTTACTCTCCTGATCAGTGCTCAGTCCCGTTTGCCGGTATATCGGTAAGCGGGGATGGCAGCACAACCAATAGCGGCACTGTCAGTGTCACTTTTAATCAAAATGGAGAGGCAAGTCTGAGTGGTTATCACTATGCGGATGCTGGCAAGGTCGCATTGCAGGCTTCGGCTAACATTGCTGGCGTGGTACTTGATTCTGGCAGTGTACAGTTCAACAGCATCCCGGCTGCATTAGTGCTGGCCAGTACCGCAGCATCACCGCAGGCAGCGGGCGCAGACTTTGAACTGGCTATTCAGGCTGTGGGAGCCAGTGGCAGTGTGCTACCCGGGTATTCGCCGGGCTTATTGCAAATGAGTCTGGCACGTTTAACCCCTCAGTCTGCCAGTGCTGGTGACACCCGTTTAAAAATTTCAGACTCGCTGGTGTTAACCAGTGCAATAAACAGCACCTGGGTAAGTACCGGAGTAGGGCCATTTACCAACGGTGAATGGCGTTACAGTCACGCAAGCAGTGATGATGTGGGGGTTTATTCCTGGGATGTTCAGGATGCCGCGTATTTCGGTAATGTCATTGACAGTGACAGCCTGGCATTGAATCGTTTTATCCCCGCCTACTTTGACGTTGCGCTGGCCGTCACCCCGCAATTAGCCCAGCAATGTAGTGGCCGGTTCACTTATATTGGTCAGTCATTTGAAATGGCAGCCGGCAGCGAACCTGAACTTTCTGTTACGGCGTTAAATGCACAGGGGCAGATTACACAAAATTACTCTGGCACCCTATGGCAACTTAACCCCGGCAACGCGGCTTTATCCGCGGTCAGCTTTGCTGATAATAGTCAGTACCATGGAAATTTGGTAACGCTAAATAACGCCCATACGCCGATAGTGGCCGAGCAGTCAGATTATGACGGCCAGGGGGTTATTTTGTTGTCTGGTAGCCAGTTTCAGTATGCAAAAATTGCAACGCCGTCTGCGGGGGCTGGCAACGGTTCAGCATTTGCCGGCGATATAAGTATGACAATCGGCGCGGCATTTCTGACTGACAATGACGGAGTTTGTTATCAGAGTGCGTACCCCGGAACCTGTCAAAGCTTTGCTATTCCCTCGATTCAGGGGAGTGAAATGCGCTACGGCAGGCTCAGAATCGAAAATACCTTCGGCCCCGAAACCGAATCGTTGAGTGCACCGATAGTGGCTGAATATTATGAGCAGGGAAACTGGCTGATTAATAAAGACGACAGTTGTACCGTGCTGAATTTCTCACAAGACAACGGGAGTCTTTCTATAGAGAATGCTTCTGTCGGGACTGATGAATCTGATGTAAGCGCCTACCTGCCAACAGTAAATGGCTATGGCACACTGGTGTCAGGTAAGAGTCCGGCAGCTGCGTTATCCCTCGGCCCGGCTATGAACAACGGCGTAGCGCTTCGTGGTGCGGTGCGACTCACTCTTGAACCAGCGGCTAGCGGTGCCACCTGGTCACAGTATCTTAATATTGACTGGGATGGTGACGGTGACATCGACGACGATGACAAACCTGCCGCTGAAGCATTCTTTGGTATTTACCGTGGCAATGACCGCACTATCCATATGCGTGAAGGGTTCTGATGGCGCATTTTTATGAAATCGCCGCACAATAGTTGAACGCCTGCTAAAGGTCGCGGTCGAAGTAGCATCAAAATGAACTTCGGGCGCGGCTTTTTTTGCTTTATGCAGGTTGTTTACTTGCTCAAAATAGCCCCCATTGTTAAAGTGTGCGGATAGTTGTTAAATCACGTCCAGCCGCCTTATTCCCGCACTTCACGGCGCAGTGACAAGTGCTTATTACAGGAAATACCACTTCATGTTTAAAAAACTTCGAGGCATGTTCTCTAACGATTTGTCCATCGACCTCGGAACAGCCAATACGTTGATCTACGTTAAAGATCAGGGGATCGTGCTGAATGAACCTTCGGTTGTTGCTATCCGTCAGGAACGCGCTGCCGGCCCGAAAAGCGTAGCCGCGGTTGGTGCCGAGGCAAAACGTATGCTCGGCAGAACGCCAGGCAATATTCGTGCTATCCGACCAATGAAAGACGGCGTAATTGCCGACTTCTTTGTCACCGAGAAAATGCTTCAGCACTTTATTAAGCAAGTGCACGACAATAACTTTTTACGCCCAAGCCCGCGCGTGCTGGTTTGTGTTCCCTGTGGTTCCACCCAGGTAGAACGCCGTGCCATTAAAGAATCCGCCCTGGGCGCGGGTGCTCGTGAAGTGTATCTGATTGACGAGCCAATGGCAGCAGCGATTGGTGCCGGCTTACCCGTGTCAGAAGCCACAGGTTCAATGGTGGTCGATATCGGTGGTGGTACTACCGAAGTTGCTATTATTTCCTTAAACGGTGTGGTGTATTCTTCGTCGGTTCGTATCGGTGGTGATAAATTTGATGAAGCTATCATTAACTATATCCGCCGTAATTTTGGTTCACTGATTGGTGAAGCCACCGCCGAGCGTATCAAGCATGAGATTGGCGCGGCTTATCCGGGCGAAGAAGTACGCGAAATCGAAGTGCGCGGCCGTAATCTGGCCGAGGGTGTACCGCGCGGATTTATCCTTAACTCAAACGAAATTCTGGAAGCACTGCAAGAGCCGTTAACCGGTATCGTATCGGCAGTGATGGTGGCGCTGGAGCAATCTCCGCCAGAACTGGCGTCAGATATTTCTGAGCGCGGTATGGTACTTACCGGTGGTGGTGCCTTGTTGAAGGATCTAGACCGCCTGCTGATGGAAGAAACCGGCATTCCAGTGGTTATCGCTGACGACCCACTCACCTGTGTGGCCCGTGGCGGAGGCAAAGCCTTCGACATGATAGACATGCATGGTGGAGATTTGTTTAGTTACGAGTAAATAAATAAGGCAACCCTCGCGGTTGCCTTCTTGCATTATGGATACAATATTTACCCGTGGCCCCTCGCTGAATATTCGCTTGGCATTAGCTTTGGCAATGTCTGTATTGTTGATCGTGCTTGATTATAAGCTGGATACGTTTTCGACGACCCGGGTATTTCTTAACTCGTTGGTGAGCCCGGTTCAGTATCTGGCGAATTTGCCTGGGCAGCTGCTTAACGCCAGCGCCCAGCGGCTAACTTCGCAACAGGCCCTCATTGAAGAAAACCAGCAACTGACCAACCGTATTTTATTGCTCAACGAAAAGCTGCAGCGCTTTACCGTGCTTGAGCAGGAAAATGCCAAACTGCGTCGCTTACTGGATGCGCCGGTGCGCCAGAATATGCGCAAAATGGTGGCCGAACTCATGGCGGTGGACAACACCCCTTACAGCCAGCAGATCGTTATTAACAAAGGCGCTATTGATGGCGTGTTTCTGGGGCAGTCTGTGCTGGATGAGCGCGGTATTGTGGGACAGGTGATGGAAGTGGGTAGTATTAACAGCCGGGTACTGTTAATCAGCGACGTAACACATTCTATACCCGTGCGCTCGGTACGCAATAACAGCCGATTTATCGCGTCTGGCGGCGGTGCCATTGACGAACTCTATCTTAGCCATGTACCGCACAGTGCCGATATTCGAGAAGGGGATGTACTGGTGTCTTCAGGATTGGGTAAGGTTTTTCCGGAAGGGTATCCGGTGGCTGAAGTGACCCGCGTGGTGCGGGATGAGTCGCGCCCCTTTGCCCAGGTTAATATAGAACCGCTGGCAAAGCTAAATCGCCTTAAATTCTTGCTGTTACTGTGGCCCCAGGATGCGCCTGAATCACCGCCTGTGGATGGGGAGGTGAGCAGTGATTAAGGTTCGCCACTACACCATAGCGCTGACATTGCTGGTGGCCATGGTGTTCCAGATTATTCCGGTGCCGGCGCAGGTGGATTTATACCGCCCTGACTGGGTACTCATTGTGTTGTCATACTGGGTAATGGCGTTACCACACCGGGCAAACGTGGGCGTGGCCTTTACCAGTGGTCTGGCGCTGGATATTTTGCTGGGTACTGCCATGGGAGTGCACAGTTTTGCGCTAAGCGTGGCTATTTATGTTCTGGCCGCCAACTATCAGCGGTTACGTAATTACTCCGTATGGCAGCAGGCCATTATTATCGGCGTGGTTTCGGCTCTTTATCATTCGCTGTTGTTCTGGTTGATGCGCCTGCTGATGGACGTCAATTTCCGCTTTGAAGATTTGTGGCCGGTGCTTACATCCATGGCGTTGTGGCCCTGGATATTCTGGATGTTACGTAAAGTAAGAAGGCAATTGAGGATCACATGAAGCAGCTTCGTCCACTGGTACTGGCTTCTGCCTCTCCACGCCGCGCCGAACTATTAAGTCAGATTGGGGTCAAATTTACTGCAAGACCGGCCGATATAGATGAGTCAGCTAAGGCGGGCGAAAGCGCCGAAACGCTGGTGCAGCGCCTCGCCGCTGAAAAAGCCATTGCGGCTGCCCGTTTGCTTAAAGAGCAGGATACTGCTGTTGTGCTGGCCTCAGATACGGTGGTGGTGCTTGATTATAAAGCCCTGGGCAAACCGGCCGACAAAGTCGACGCCACCAGTATGCTGTCGGCACTAAGCAACCGAAGCCATCAGGTTATGACTGCGGTGAGTGTGTTAGATGGCACGCAGCAAACAACGCTATGCGTCACCACCACTGTGCATTTTGGCCCGTTATCAGCGGCCCGGATAGACGATTACTGGGCAACCGGTGAACCGGCAGATAAAGCCGGGAGCTATGGAATTCAGGGCATTGGTGGTCAGTTTGTAAAGTCGATTGAAGGGAGCTACAGCGCTGTGGTTGGATTACCACTGTATGAGACCGTACAGCTGCTGACAGAATTTGGAGTCATCGAATGAGTGCAGAATTGCTAATTAACGTGACACCGTCGGAATCACGTGTTGCGCTGATTGAAAATGGTATTTTGCAGGAAGTGCACGTAGAACGGCATACCAAGCGTGGTCTGGTGGGCAATATCTACCGTGGCAAGGTAAGTCGGGTATTGCCGGGTATGCAGGCGGCGTTTGTTGATATCGGCCTGGATAAAGCCGCCTTTCTGCATGCTTCAGATATTGTCATTCACAATGAAGTGGTTGGCGAGGTGTCTACCAGCCATATCGAAAAACACGATATTCGCGATCTGGTTCGTGATGGCCAGGATATTGTGGTGCAGGTAGTAAAAGATCCCATTGGCACCAAAGGCGCGCGCCTGACTACTGATATTACTATTCCTTCCCGCTATCTGGTGTTTATGCCCAGCGTTACCCACGTCGGGGTTTCCCAGCGCATTGAAGACGAAACCGAACGTGAGCGTTTAAAAGAACTGGTAGCAGAATTCTGTGACGACGAAGGTGGCTTTATTTTACGTACCGCCGCGGAAGGTGTTAGTCAGCCTGAGCTAAAAGCAGACGCGGCCTTTTTGCGTCGGTTGTGGAGTAAAATTCAACAGCGCATGAAAAAGCGCCGCTCTCATGTGTTGTATGAAGACTTACCGCTGGCGCGTCGTGTGTTGCGCGACTTTGTCGGCACCGAACTGGACCGAATTCGTATTGACTCCAATTTATCGCATCAGGAGCTGGGTCAGTTTACCCGCGAGTACGTGCCGGAAATGCATTCCAAGCTGGAGTATTATCCGGGCGACCGTCCAATTTTTGATTTGTACGATGTAGAAAATGAGATGCAGCGGGCGCTGGAGCGCCGGGTCGATCTGAAATCCGGTGGCTATCTGATTATCGATCAAACCGAGGCCATGACCACCATCGACATTAATACCGGTGCATTTGTCGGCCATCGTAATCTGGAAGAAACCATCTTTAACACCAATACTGAGGCCACGGCGGCCATTGCCCGTCAGTTACGCCTGCGTAATCTGGGCGGTATGATCCTGATTGATTTTATCGACATGACCAACGCCGATCACAAACGCCGGGTGCTCAATAGTCTGGAAGCGGCTACCAGCAAAGACCGCGCAAAAATCAATATTCATGGATTTACCTCACTGGGGCTGGTGGAGATGACCCGCAAACGCACCCGTGAGAGCCTCGAGCACATTCTGTGTGGTGACTGTCCGGTGTGTAAAGGCCGTGGCACGGTTAAAACCATTGAGACTATCTGTTTTGAGATTATGCGTGAAATTGTGCGGGTAAACCGGGCTTACGATGCTGATATGTTTGTGGTTTACGCCTCGCCAACCGTGGCCGACTATCTGCTGGGCGAAGAGTCGCATATGCTGGCTGAACTGGAAGTATTTGTTTCGAAACAAATTAAAGTACAAACCGAAACCTTATACAACCAGGATAAGTATGATGTGGTAATGATGTGAATCGAGTGCTCAGTGTCGCCACCTACATTGTTAAAAAGCTTTGGTTATTTTGCGCCATTGCTTTAGTGCTGTTTGCGGTGGCGCTGAGTGCACTTCGTTACACCTTGCCCTATCTTGATGAAGAAAAACACCTGATTGAAGACTACCTGAGTGCCCAGTATGGCATCCAGCTGACTATCGAAAGCTTGTCGGCGGCTTGGCAGGGGACCGGACCCAGTATTGTCCTCAATGGTGTGAAATTTCAGCAAAATGATCTGTCACCGGTGGAGCTTAAGCTGGAACAGGTTTACGTGGAAGTGGATTTCTGGCAAACCTTGCAGCAGCGAGAGCTGTCTTCCAAACGCTTTGATTTAGTCGGACTGCACGCCCAAATTGATACCCAGCGCATGGAAAAAGGCGGTGAAGGCGATTTTCCTATTGTAGAAGCGCTGCGCAGTCTGTTCCTCGATCAGCTCCAAAGCTTTTCGCTGTTACACGGTGAAGTTGTCCTGGTGACCCCGGGTGAAGAGGAAGTGATAGAACTTTCACAACTTTACTGGGTGAATCGTGAAGGAAGACACCAGGGGCGCGGCGCGATTCGGGTTCAGGAACTGGCTAACAATTCGGCCTCCTTTGTGCTGGATTTGCATGGCGGTAAATCAGACTTATCCGGAACCTTATATGTAAAAGGTGAATCGCTGGATATTTCCCCCTGGATCAGTGCCTTACTACCGACGCGTTCACCGCTGCAATACAGTCGTGGCAATTTTGAATTTTGGGCCAGCCTGCAGAAAAACCGGGTAGAAGCGGTGCAAATGGAGTTTGACGACAGCGATATTGCCTGGCGTTTGGATAACGAAGGCAGCGTATTGCAGACGCAAATTCTGGGCGGAGAGATTCAGGCATTACCCACTGATAATGGTTGGTCGGTCAGGGTTGACCAGCTCATTTTGCAAGCGGATAGCAATACCCTGGTAACCGATCTGGTGGGCAACGTGGATAGTACGGGCAAGCTCACTATTAATACCGTTAAACCCATTTCCCTGGCGCCTATTATTGCGCTGGCGCCACTGTTTGCCGAAGGCAACAGCGGCAAACTGGTAAAGCAGCTGAATCCCACCGCCGAACTGGCTACGTTGCAAATTCAGTGGCATAACAAGGCGCTTGGGGTGGCCGCTAAAGTGTTTGATATGCACTGGAATCAAAGCGGCAGCGTACCAGGCATCAATGCGATTGATGGCGAATTTTTCTGGTACGGCGACCATGGCGCGCTGACACTGGATGCCACCAATGCTGAGCTGGCTATTAATAATCTGCTGCCGCAGAATATGACGCTTAACCGTTTGCAAGGCCAAATCTATGTTTACCGGGAACAAACCACACAGGCCAACACTGAATGGGTGTTGAGCCTGCGGGATTTAGACGTAGAAAGTGATTTACTGCGCTTCAGGCAAAACATTCGTTATCAGTTTACCAGCGGTATGCTAAGCGCCACCATGGCTATTGACCACATGTCATTGCCAGAGGTACCCGGCCTGTTTCCCGCCCATTATATGGGGCAGGGCACGGTGGATTACCTGACCCGGGCCTTTAGTGGCGGCGGTGAAGTACAGCAGGCTGCGGTACTATGGTATGGCAACCCGGCAGCATTTCCGTTTAACGATGGGCAGGGTGTTTTTCAGGCCAGCGTAGACGTAAACAATGCCGACTTTACCTTTGCGCCGGACTGGCCTGCTCTTGCCAACGTAAATATGCATTTGCTGTTTGAAAATGAGTCATTAACCATGACCAGCCCGGCGAGCCAGCTCAAAGACATTCAGCTAACCAATGTCTATGCCAGGATCCCGCGTTTAGCCGGATCTTCGGTACTCACGATTGACGCTAAAGGCAATGGCAGTGGAGCACAGGTTGCCGATCTGATGCGCCACTCCGGGCTAAGCGACTCGCTGGGTAAAATACTCAGTCAGGAAGTGGTGGTTGAAGGCCAGGTAGAAAGTGACGTAAAACTGGAAATCCCGCTAACGGGCCAGGATGTGAAAGCCTCCGGCGTTGCCCGACTCACTGGTAACCAGGTCAGTATCGAAAGCCTGGGGCTTACCTTTGGGGCGGTGAATGGTGAGGTGGAGTTTGCTAACGCGACTATTACTATCAATAAGCTGGCGGCTAATTTGTTTGAGCAACCGGTCACGGTCACACTGGCAGGTAATCAGCTTAGCGATGAGTATTTACTGGATATCGAACTTAATGGTCAGTGGGCTGCACAGCCTTTGGTTAAGCAATTTATCCCGGCTTTCCAGCCCTATTTAACCGGCGATGCGCAGTGGCAAACCGATATTTCGGTGTCGTTGGGACAACAAGGTTTTCAATATAATGCCTCCCTTAACAGTGAGTTAAGTGGGGTAGTGTCGAAACTGCCGGAGCCGCTGCAAAAAGACAAGATGACGGTTAAAGAGCTGATGGTGCTGGTGGACGGTAACCAGGATGCTTCGGATGTTACCCTTAGTCTTGGCAACGACGTGCATTTTTCCGGCGTGTTACCCCACGATGTCCGACAATTTGCCGGTGCCCACCTGGCGCTGGGTAACAGCGATATCGTAGGGTTGGGAACCGGTTTTAGTATTTCTGCTGCGATGCCGGTAGTGGATGTGGCACAGTGGTACCGGGTGATCGATTTACTGATTGGTGGACTGGCAGAAGACGTTGAGGCAGAAGCCAAAGTGGCATCCGGGCATAACTATTTCTCGGTACCGCAACGAATTTTTATTGAAACCGAAAATCTGCTGGTGGCGGGTCAAACCCTGACCGATGTCACCATTTCGGCGCGCCAGCAGAGTAATAACTGGTCGTTAAACGTGTTGTCGTCGCAGGCAAAGGCCGAAGTGAAATTGTTTGATGCCTGGCTGGAGCAAGGTATCGAAGTGGATGCAGATTTTATTCGTCTGACTGATTGGCAATCTGACGAGGCTGACACTGAACAACAAAAAGTGGCTTACGATTATCAGCCGGACGCGCTGCCACCTCTGCGTTTCCACTGTGACGCCTGTAACTTCCTTGATAAAGAGTTTGGTACCGTTGACCTGGAAGTCACCCGGGTTGATGGCGGGATGATGATAAAGCGTTTTGATGCGACTAACGACGACGGCAAACTCCGGGCTACCGGCAGCTGGTTACGTAAATCTGCTGCGCAATCGACCACCCATTTTGAAGGTGAAATTACCAGTACCGATATTGGCGCACTGCTGGCTGAGTTAGGCGTTAATTCCGGGATCAAAGACTCTAAGGCGAATATTGATTTTGCCCTCGACTGGGATAATTCGCCGTTTAACTTTTCGCTTGAGACGTTAAACGGTAGCGTCAACACCGAGCTGACCGACGGCTATTTAACTCAGGTCAGCGACAAAGGCTCGCGCATATTTACTATTTTCAGCCTTAACTCGCTGGTACGAAAGCTGAGTCTGGATTTCAGGGATGTGTTTGCTCAGGGCTTCTTTTACGACGACATTAAAGGCAGCTTAAACATAATCGATGGTGTGGCCAGCACTTCTGATACCGTAGTTGATGGCGGTGCCGGTGAAATTGAGATAACCGGCTACACCGATTTGGCCCATCGCACGCTAAATTACAACGTGAGTTTTGCCCCCAATGTGACCGGGAATTTACCTTTCCTGGTGTATTTTATGGTGAATCCGCCCACTGCACTGGCAGCACTGGCGCTCGATCAGGTGTTGACCTCGGCCAAAGTGATCTCTAATGTGAATTATCATGTGACCGGCACACTGGATAATCCGGAATTAGAAGAGGTGGGGCGTAACAGCAAGGAAATCGAGCTGCCCGCACAGCGTAAACCGCCTGAGGAAGACGGTATCGACGCTGAACCCCCTGCCCCAATACAGCAGCAGGAGCCTATCGATGCAGACAGTTAATCTGGCCGCTATACAAATGACGTCCGGCCCAGATGTTCAGAGCAATCTGGACTTCGTTGAATCACAACTGGCGGAAGCAGCGTTACCCGCCCATACTATTGTTGTATTACCTGAGTGTTTTGCTTGTTTTGGCACCCGTGATGGTGTGTTGCTAAGTATTGCTGAGCAACCTGGTGATGGGGCTATTCAGCAGCGCTTAGCGGATATTGCCGCTCGCTACCGCTGTTACCTGGTGGCTGGCACAATTCCAGCGACGACCGCGGATCCGCAAAAGTTTACGGCCTCCTGCTTTGTTTATGGACCGGAAGGCCAGGTACTGGATTGTTATAATAAAATCCATATGTTTGATGCTGCGGTGGCAGACAACACCAAGGCTTACCGTGAATCCAAATACACCCAACCCGGTGAGCGAGTGGTGGTTATCGACACCCCGGTAGGCAAAATCGGCGTTGCGGTTTGCTACGATGTGCGATTTTCCGGTTTGTTTGATGCTATGGGCGAGATTGACGTACTGGTGTTACCGGCCGCGTTTACCCAGGTTACCGGTGCTGCGCACTGGCATACATTGTTACGTGCCAGAGCTATCGAAAAGCAGTGTTTTGTAGTTGCCGCCGATCAAACCGGCACTCACGTAAATGGTCGTGAAACCTATGGGCACAGCGTGATATATTCGCCATGGGGAGATTTACTGGCACAACGCGAAACTACGCCGGGCATTGTGCAGCAAACAGTGTCCCTTGCAGATATCAAAAAATACCGTCAGGCCATGCCATTGGCTCAACATAATCGTTTCAGGAGTCACTTTGTTAAATCAAGTTGAAACAAATCTACTGGCTGACTCGGGATTAACCCGCGCCTCTCTGGATACCGCGCTTGCGTCGATCCATTCTCATCAAAACGACTACGCCGACCTGTACTTTCAATCCAGCCAGCATGAAAGCTGGGTAATGGAAGACGGCATTATTAAAGAAGGCAGTTTTAATCTGGAGCGTGGGGTAGGTGTTCGTGCCGTAAGCGGTGAGAAAACCGGATTTGCTTACTCTGACGAAATCAGTGTCGAGGCTATTACCAAAGCCTGTACTGCCGCACGCAGTATTGCGCCTATTGGTGGCCAGGTTAAAGTAGGTAAGCTAACGGATATCGCACCGGTTAGCCGTTATGCGTCTGACAACCCCATTCTGGCCATGGCCGAAGCCGAAAAAATTGCCTTACTTAAAGCCGTCGATGCTTACATTCGTCAGCAGGACAGCAGCCTAAATCAGGTAGTTGTGTCGTTAAGCGGCGTATACGAGGAAGTACTGGTGGCTGGCAGCGATGGCACCCTGGCAACGGATATTCGCCCGCTGGTACGCCTGAACTGTTCGGTATTACTGGAAAACGGCGACCGCCGTGAGCGCGGCAGTGCCGGTGCGGGTGGACGTCATACCTATGCTTTCTTTACCCGTCAGGAAGATGGCCGGCCGTTTTATGAACAAATCGCAGACGATGCCCTGCATATGGCCCGGGTGAATATGCAGGCGATTGCTTCGCCAGCCGGACTCATGCCGGTTGTGCTGGGCAGCGGTTGGCCGGGTGTGTTGCTGCACGAAGCAGTAGGGCATGGTCTGGAAGGCGACTTTAACCGTAAAGGCGCATCGACCTTTGCTGGCCGCATTGGTCAGCAGGTGGCGGCCAAGGGCGTTACCGTGGTAGATGACGGTACCCTGGATAACCGCCGTGGTTCGCTGACAGTGGATGATGAAGGTACGCCAACGGCACATAACGTGCTGATTGAAGACGGTGTGCTAACCGGATATATGCAGGACAAAATGAATGCGCGCCTGATGGGAGTAAAGCCTACCGGTAATGGTCGTCGAGAGTCTTACGCGCATTTGCCCATGCCCCGCATGACCAATACCTACATGCTGGAAGGCCAGTACAGCCCGGAAGAAATTATTGCCACTATCGACAAGGGCATTTACGCGCCTAACTTTGCCGGTGGTCAGGTGGATATTACCTCCGGTAAGTTTGTCTTCTCCAGCGCCGAAGCCTATTTAATTGAAAATGGCAAAATCACCGCGCCGGTTAAAGGCGCAACGCTGATTGGTAATGGCCCGGAAGTCATGCAGAAAATTTCCATGATCGGTAATGATGTAGCGCTCGATCGTGGCGTAGGTGTGTGTGGTAAAGACGGCCAAAGCGTGCCGGTTGGCGTGGGTCAGCCCACCCTTAAAATTGACGAGCTGACCGTTGGCGGGACCAGTTAATCCTGGTCCAGCATATGTTCTTTAAGATACTGAAATAACTCGCGATAGGCTTTAGGCGGAGCATTTTTGCTACGCTCTTTGCCAATTGCCCGGTGAAACTGACGAAGCTTCTGGCGCTCAAGTGCCGGGCATTCATCAATGGCTGCCTGAATGGCGTCATCGCCTCGGTCAGCAATGGCATCGCGGGTTTTTTCTAACAGATGGAAGCGCGCATTTTGCGCCTGGTGCAAATGTTGTAACTTAGCCAGCGCTTCCTCAATGGGTGAGATATCGCGACTGCGCATTAACTTACCAATAAACTGTAACTGACGGCGAAAACCATCTTTTTTACGGTTTATTTTGCGGGCCAGCGTTACTGCATCGGCCAGCTCATCATCCATAGGGATGGTTTTTAAGTGCGCGTCAGACAAATTTACGAGTTGCTCGCCAACTTGCTGCTGTAAGGCAGACAGGCGTTTAAGCTCAGATTTACTAACGATTTCATCGTGCTCGGGATAGCTGTCGTCGTTATCCCAATTAGTGTCATCATACTGACCTGG
This sequence comes from Marisediminitalea lipolytica, assembly GCF_001758465.1. Lineage (GTDB taxonomy): Bacteria > Pseudomonadota > Gammaproteobacteria > Enterobacterales > Alteromonadaceae > Alteromonas > Alteromonas lipolytica. The sequence continues at coordinate 107,619 of NZ_MJIC01000021.1, read as the reverse complement.
GTCGTTCATTGGACTCTCGTTTAAAACTGATAATGCTAAATTGTAGCCATGAACAACGGACATTTATAGCGAAACTTCTATGCAGATCGAACAACAACTAGCAGAAATTCAATCGAAAGTCGCCGATACGCTTAAGTTAGCGCTTAAAAAGGGCGCTACTCAGGCCGAGGCCAGCATGTCGAAGGTTGAGGGAATCTCGGTTTCCTCTCGCTTACGGGAAGTGGAAAATATCGAATTTACCAACGACGGTGGTCTGGGGATTAGCGTGTATGTGGGTAAACATAAAGGCAGCGCTTCTACTGCCGACCTAAGTATGGAAGCCCTCGCGCTGGCCGTTGAAAAAGCGGTTGATATTGCGCGTTACACCAGTGAAGACCCCTGCACAGGCCTGGCCGATGCCGAGCTGATTGCGACGGAATTTCCGGACCTCGATTTGTACCATCCGGTGCCGCTGGACCCACAGGCTGCCATTCAGAAGGCCATTGCTGCTGAGAGCGCGGCGCTGGACTTTGACCCAAGGATCACCAATTCAGACGGTGCCAGCTACAACGCCAACATTGGTATGCGCGTTTATGGCAATACCCATGGCATTAATGCAGGTTACGCCAGCAGTCGCTATAGCTTAAGCTGTATGATGATCGCCAGTGAAAATGACGATATGCAGCGAGACTACGCCTACACCGTAAGCCGTGATGCCAGTAAACTGGACTCACCTGAGGCGGTTGGTCTGGAAGCGGCAAAATGCACTGTAGCGCGCCTGGGCGCACAAAAAATTAAAACGGCTACAGTGCCTGTACTTATTGATAAACAGCTCGCCTCGAGCTTGTTTGGCCACTATGTGGGCGCGATTAGTGGTGGTTCTCTGTACCGCCGTTCGTCTTTCCTGCTCGACAAGCTCGGTAGCCAGGTATTTCCCGAGTGGTTAAACATCGTTGAACGCCCGCACATTAAAGGCGGTCTGGCCAGCAGTAACTTTGACCATGAAGGCGTCGCAACCAAAGACATGACTATTGTTGATGCCGGGAAGCTGTCGACCTATCTGTACACCAGTTATTCTGCACGTAAACTTAACACCGTTACCAATGGTCATGCTGGTGGTATTCATAACTGGATTATCAGCGATTCTGGTCAGTCGGATGCCGAGCTGCTGAAAACCATGGGGACCGGCCTTTACGTAACCGAGATGATGGGGCAAGGCGTTAATATTGTGACCGGCGATTATTCGCGCGGTGCAGCAGGCTTCTGGGTAGAAAACGGCGTGATTCAGTATCCGGTGCACGAAATCACCATTGCCGGCACATTGCAGGAAATGTATGCCAATATCGTGGCGATTGGCGCTGAACGGGATTGCCGTGGCAGTGTTAGTACCGGTGCGGTATTACTGGAAAAAATGAAGATTGCCGGTGCGTAACTAACCATACAAAAAGGCCCGTTAAGGGCCTTTTGCATATCAGGGGCCGGAAATAGATTTCCCATGCCATCTGACTAAAGCGCATAAAGCAAAACAGCAGCAACGGCTTACACCGGTTGCTGCTGTGACTCAATACGTAAAAGAGCGTTTGTTTTCTTAGCTGTCTACAGAACCGCAGAAACGGTAGCCTTCACCGTGGATGGTGACGATCAACTCTTCTTCGTTCGGCTCAGACTCAAAATGCTTACGAATGCGACGAATAGTAACGTCTACTGTACGGTCATTCGGGCGCAGTTCACGGCCGGTCATTTCCATAATCAGCTGTTCACGGGTAAGAATCTTACCTGGGTTGCTTAAAAACAGGTGCAGAGCACGGAATTCGCTGCGAGGTAAACGGAATTCGTTACCGCTTGGCGCGATCAGTGAGCGGCTGTCACCGTCCAGCGTCCAGCCGTTAAAGCTTACGCGGCTAGGCAGATCATCGTCTTCGGTGCTGCTGGTAGTGCGGCTTAACAGGTTACGTGCGCGGATAGTCAGCTCACGTGGGTTAAACGGCTTGGTGAGGTAATCATCTGCACCAATTTCCAGACCTAAAATGCGGTCTACGTCATTATCACGACCGGTTAAGAAAATCAGGCCGATGTTTTTACGATCACGTACTTCACGAGCCAGAATCAATCCGTTTTTACCAGGTAGATTAATATCCATAATTACCAGATTGATTGTGTGATTTTCAAAAAAGTCATGCATTTGTTCGCCGTTTTCTGCTTCAAAAACGTTGTAGCCTTCGGCTTCAAACAAACTTTTTAGTGTGGTTCGGGTGACCACTTCATCTTCTACAATTAATATGTTGGGCGTCTGCATGTTCACACTCTTTTTACAAAAATTACTATTCTATACAAAGTTTATCAGATTTTATTGTTATCAGTCTTTCAACTTGCAAATTAATTGCCACATTCGTAAAAGTACGCTTAAGGGCAAGTTAAGTCCAAGAAAAAATTTGTTAAATAACGTTTTTTTATGATTTTTTTAAAGTGACTGGAAATGTCAGGGTGTACTCGACACCATTACCTTCTTCGCTTTCTAATTTTATATTGCCACCGAGCGCTTGGGTCACCAAATTAAATACCAGATGCATACCCAGACCAGAACCGCCTTGCCCCCTTTTGGTTGTAACAAAGGGATCAAAAATACGGCTTTTTATGCTCTCGGGTATACCACTTCCGTTATCTCTGTAAATTATTTTCAGTTTTTGGTCATCAGTCAACCTAGCTATGACGTCAATTTTGCCGTTTTCAACCGTTTCAAAGGCATGTAGCAAAGAATTCATAATTAAATTGATTAAAATTTGATTTACCGGGCCTGCTTTACAGTTAACGTTGAGGGTTTCCGGACAATCAATACTAACAGTATGACTGACTTTTTTAAGCCTTGGTCTGAGCGACATCAGTGTTTCTTCGATTAATTGTCTGACGTTGACTTCGCGCGCTTCTTCGCTGGACTGATCGACGGCAACCTGCTTAAAGCTCGAAATCAGTTCGGCTGCTCTGTCGAGGTTGCGGTAAATAATGTTGAGGTTTTCGCGGCTCTCGTCGATAAATCGCTGCATGGAACTGGCTTTAAGGGTTTTATCCTTAAACTGCTGGTCGATAACCGCAAGCCTGTCGAGCATCATGGTAGAGGCGGTAATACCCAGACCGATAGGCGTATTTACTTCGTGGGCGACACCGGCAACCATATCACCCAGTGAGGCCATTTTTTCGTTTTCGACAATCTGGCGCTGAAACTGATGGAGCTTTTCCAGGGTCTGGATCAGCTCATCGTTGGCACTCTTAAGCGCTACGGTACGCTGATGGACTTCTTCTTCCAGGCGGCTGTTAAGTGTCTGCAACTGCTTTTCTGCCTGTTGCTGTTTAACAATGTACTCTTCTACCCGGGCCAGTAATACATTTACCGAGTCGAGCATCTGATTATACTCGCGGACATGAGTGGCAGAAAAACGCAGGGAGTAGTCGCGGGTGCGGGCTACTTTCTGCAGCATCAGCGTGATGTCCTGGATAGGGTTACTTAATTTCTGGCCATATTTAAGCGCCACCATAAAGGCCGCAATAATAATCAGCATAACCGTGGCTAACTGGACCATGCGGGTATTGGCGATGTACTCATAAAAAGACTTAGCCGACAGACGCACGTAAACATAGCCGAGGGTTTTGTCTTCCAGGTTAACCGGACGAATTACCTCAATGATTTTGTCATGCTCATTTAACCGCGGCGTAAAGAAGCGCGCCATGTCACCGATGCGACTTTCTACGGCGGTGGTGGTCGACTTGCTGAACAAGGCCTGCATTTCCGGTGTGTCGGAGCCTGTTACAGTATAAATATGTGCGTTGAGGACATTGGGAAAGCTATCGAGCCCGTTTAGCAGAATTGACAGTCTGTCACTCTGGGCTAATTCCTCGTTTATATCAGTCGGAGGAACGGCGAGAATCGGCCGCGCCGAGGTGGCTACCATATCAGCTATTGAGCGCGCGCCCTGCAACAGCTGATTTTTTACTTCGGCATGTTGCAGATAGTTTGTGATTAACGTAGACAACAGCATAGCGCCGCCTGAAATGGCAATCACAAGCCAAATAATAATGCTTTTAATCGACAAACTGGCAGTCGGCTGAGACATGAAAAATGTTAACTAAGCCTGGGAAGATGAATACCTTAATATTGGCTTATAATACCTGAAAAAGAAAGTATTCTCGCAGTTTGAGACCGGCAGGTTTGCATGCTGGCATCAGGCTGATTTACCCGATGCCGGGCAGATTAGTGATGAATACTCTGATAAAGCGCCAGATATTGCTCTGCGGCTGCCTGCCAGGTAAAGCGGGTGTGCATGCCCCTTTGTACCATTTCCCTGAAATTTACCGGACATTCGTGGTAAGCCAGCAGCGCCCGGCGTATACAGGTTAGCAATGCCTCGGGCGTAGGTTCGGCAAACATAAATCCGGTGGCGGAGTGGGGCGCATACTCGGGGTCGACGACGGTATCTTTAAGACCGCCAACAGCGCGAACAATTGGCACCGTGCCATAGGCCAGGCTGTACATCTGGTTAAGTCCGCAGGGTTCAAACTGAGATGGCATTAAAAAGAAATCAGCACCGGCTTCTATCAGGTGAGCATGTTCGGTACTAAAGCCATTGATAAACGAGAACTGTTCGGGGTGTTGTTCGGCAAACTCGCCGAGGTCCTGACAAACCCGCGGATCGCCGGTACCAATAATGACCAACTGCAATTTGTGCTGAATGAGCCGGTCAAGAATAGGAATTAAATAGCCAAACCCTTTTTGCTCGGTCAGGCGGCACACCATGCCAAATACCGGGATAGCGGGCTCAACGGGTAAACCTGATTTTTTCTGTAAAGCGCTTTTACATTGCGCTTTACCGGTGAAGTCGCCGGCATCGAAATGAGCCGGAATGTAAGGGTCGGTTAAAGGATCCCACTGGGTGTAATCACAACCGTTTAAAATCCCGGATAAATCGTTCTGGCGCTGCATCAGGCGGTCGTGCAGTCCGTGACTGCCTAAATCGGTGAGCAACTCGGCAGCGTAGTTGGGGCTAACAGTGGTGATTTTATCGGCGCACTCAATTGCAGACTGCAAAAAGTTAATATAGCCGCCGTGTACCTGCTGAAAAATAGCCGGATGCTGACGTAAAAATGGAATTTCGTCGATACGATGAACGCCCTGAAAAGCTGCGTTATGGATAGTAAACACGCTGCGGGTGTTGGCAAAATAGCCGCTGCGGTCATTTTTCAGTAAGAAGGGCAGCATGGCGGTATGCCAGTCGTGGCAATGAATGATATCAGGCTGCATGCCTAAGGCCTGTAAACCGTTAAGTACCGCACCACAGAAAAAACTAAAGCGCTCGCCGTTATCGTAAAAGGCTTCGTAGGCACTGTTGTACAAGCCATCACGATCGAAATATTCAGGGTAATCAACAAAGTAAATGTCTATACCATGCCAGTGCAGCTGGCGCAGCGAATAGTGATAAACCTTACTTTCGCTAAACAGTGTCTGACTACTGCAGGCTTCGGATAACGAGAACTGCTCAGCGATAGCCCGGTAGTAAGGTAAAAAGATACTGATAGTGTGATCGGGCGATTTAAGGGCCAGCGGCAGCGCTTTACCCACATCGGCCAGTCCGCCGGTTTTTACTAGCTCTTCGACTTCAGAAATGGCAAAAACGATGTTCACACTGCTCTCCTGCGGTTATATCTGGTGTCAGCCGTTAAATTATCACACAAGACAAGGATTTAAACGCTAACTTTGTGCGAAATAAACAGAAAAACGACTGTCCTGAGTCAGTAATTTGGGTTGAGAAAACTGTTCTGCAAGTAACTCGGCATAAGGCAGAAAACGGTTTGCCACCAGATACAGCGTGCCCTTGGGCAATAAATGCTGTCTCGTGCCCTGAATAAATTCACGGGTAATCCGATAATCGGTTTTTACGCCCGTGTGGAACGGTGGATTGGTGACCACGGCGTGATATTTGCCGGCTACGCCCTGCAAGGTATCAGTGGCAATCAGCATGCCCTGTTGATTATTGCTGTGCAGGGTTTGCGCGCTGCTCCACAATGCCAGCGCACTGACATCCAGTAACTCCAGACTGGCTTTGCTGCCCGCACTTAACAGGTAACTGGCTATTACGCCGGCACCACAGGCAAAATCCAGTACTTTGCCAGATACTGTGGCGGGGAGTTCAGAAAGTAACATGGCCGTACCGGCATCCAGTTCACGATGACTGAACACGCCGGGCAACGAACAAACCTTCCATTGAGTGCCCTGGCTGGTGTAAGTGTCTTTAGCCAGATAATCACCGATATTAAAACCAGTAGGGGCGTTTTCCAGATAACAGGTTAGCCAGCTGCAATGGCGGGCTGAGTCGAGTTTATCCACAGCACCATAGCTTTGCATGGTTTTGCCTGCACTTTTGATACCGCCGCGGTTTTCGCCAATCACATGCACGCGATGCCCGTTACCGGCAATAGCGCCAGCCATTGCCATGAGCATGGCCAGATGTGCTTTAGCCTTAGGCATAAAAATAAGCACATCGGTAATGTTGTCTGCCTGACAAATAAAAGGTGCAAAAATATGAGTATGGTTACCTGTTGTGGCAGACAACTGCAGCGATTCGGGGTTGTTTATTATGTCCTGGCTGGCAAACCGTGCAGCCTCACGCTGGCGGGTGGCCTGACTGAAAACATCAAAGTACTGGTGTAATACCATGAGCGACAATTCGCTCAACGAGCCAAATAAACTCGCGTCATCAGGATTAATAATGAGCCAGTTACCTTCATCAAACTGCTCTTTGTTACGCAGGATCAGCTGACTTTGCGGCGATAAACTCATGCGGTACGCTCGTAAATCAGATCCCATACGCCGTGGCCGAGTTTTTGACCGCGTACTTCAAATTTAGTGATAGGGCGATAATCCGGTCGCGCGACATAATCGCCTTCGGCTGCGGTATTGCTATAGCCTTCAGCGGCGTTCATTACTTCTGCCATAAACTGGGCATAGGGCTCCCAGTCGGTTGCCATGTGGAATGTACCGCCGATGGCCAGTTTGGTGCGAACCAGTTCAGCAAATTCAGGTTGTACGATGCGGCGTTTGTGGTGACGCTTTTTATGCCATGGATCCGGGAAGAACAACTGCAAACGGTGCAAGCTACCGTCCGGGATCATGTTTTTTAAAACTTCAACGGCATCGTGCTCCATCACGCGCAGGTTTTCTACGCCCAGCTCACCGGCATCAGCAAGGCAGGCACCTACGCCAGGGCGGTGTACTTCAATGCCAATAAAGTTTAGCTCAGGTGCCTCATGGGCCATGGTGACCAGGGATTTACCCATGCCAAAACCAATTTCAATCACCACAGGCGCTGCGCGGCCAAATACCTCAGTAAAATCCACCGGCTCGCTCTGGTAATCGATACCTTTTGTGGGCCAGAATTCTTCTAACGCCCGCCCCTGAGCCTTGGTTAAACGCCCCTCGCGCTTAACAAAACTTTTGACTTTACTGATGTAGATGCCGGCTGCTTCAGCTTCGGCCTGTGAGTTAAATTTTGCCATGATATTCTGTCACCTGTTGATTGCCGCGGCATTATCCACGACGCGTACAAAATTGCAACGGTCTGGCGGCGTGCTTACCTTTATACGCTATGCCCAATGCTGGACGCCTGATTGTTGTATGATAGCCTAAGCATTAAGCTAAGCGAATGGAATATAACAGAATGTCGCAACACTATTGCCCCCGGTGCGGACAGTCGGCTCTTACCAGCAAAGATAATAATTGCTACCAGTGCAGTAAGTGTGATTTTGAAGTTTTTCGCAATGTGGCGGCGGCAGTAGGAGCGGTTTTGGTTTATAACCAAAGCGTGTTACTGCTAAAGCGTGGTAAAGCCCCGTCCGCTGGTGAATGGGATTTACCCGGCGGGTTTGTTAATCCTAATGAGTCAGCCGAACAAGCACTGCGCCGTGAGATGCTGGAAGAAACCGGTATTACACTCACTACGCCTTTGCGTTATCTTGGCGCCTGGCCAAATCAGTATCCCTATAAATCGTTGGTCTATCCGACCATGGATATCTTCTTTGTTACAGAGCTTTCTGAATTACCTGATTTTACCTTGGATAAAGACGAGGTGAGCGCTTACCAATGGTTTAATAAAGACGCCTGTCAGGGACTTGCTCTTGCTTTCCCTTCTGCCCAGCATGCGTTAAATACCTGGCTGAACTCAGGCGAATAACTCGTTTAGTAAAGCGGCCACTGCAGCAGGCTGTTCCAGCATCATCATGTGACCACTGTCTTCAACCGGCAGTAATCTTGCACCCTTAATACGCTCTTTGGCCGATTGCATTGCTGAATATGGGGCGACGGTATCCTGTTTTGCGCCAACTAAATACACCGGACATTTTAGCTGCCCCAGCTTTGCGGTGAGATCCTTTCGCGGTGTTGTACTTTGTATGTGTGCTCGCAGCGTGGCCGCGCCCAGGTCGCTGGCCATATCGGTTACAAAGGGCAGAATCTCATCGCTATGTTCGGGCAACATCATATTGGCCAGATAGCTTTTGGCTGTCACATCGACATTACCGCTCTTTAGCTGCTGAATAAGCGTTTTGCGCCGCTTTAATTCGCGCTCAGAAAGGCCGGTTGGGACATAACCCAGTAAAGTTAACGAGGCCACTTTATCCGGATAAGTGAGCGCCCAGAGCGCCGCGATATATGCGCCCATGGAATAGCCTATCAGGTGGTTTTTGCCATCGGGGTCGGTGCGGTCACTGGTGAGCGCCAGCATTTCTTCTAAACTATTTGCCCATTGCAGCGGTACATAAGCTCTGGAGGGAATGTTGAGCTGTTTCCATACCGGCAGCCACACACGTTCATCACACAATGTTCCGGGTAAAAAAACATAACGCATAAGGCTGTCCTCTGAAAAAAGTCGTGGGCAGCCTATCAGGCTCTACGGTATCGGCGCAATCACTGATACACTTCCGGGCTGAAATTGGGAGTAGAAAGTCGTGAATTCATTTTCAACAAGGGTATTAGCGTGGTTTGATGCCCATGGCCGCAAGCATTTACCCTGGCAGCAGGACATATCGGCATACCGGGTCTGGGTATCAGAAATTATGTTGCAGCAGACCCAGGTGACCACTGTCATCCCTTATTTTGAGCGCTTTATGCAGCGCTTTCCAACAGTGACGGATTTGGCTAACGCCCCACAGGATGAAGTGCTGCATTTGTGGACAGGGCTTGGATACTACGCCAGAGCGCGAAATTTACACAAGGCGGCGCAAAATATTGCAGAGCAATATAATGGCGAGTTTCCGCAAACCCTGGAAGAGGTAATGGCGCTGCCCGGGATTGGCCGCTCAACTGCAGGGGCCATACTTTCTATCGCCTGCGGGCAGTCTCATCCGATCCTGGATGGCAATGTAAAACGAGTTTTGGCGCGCTATTACGCGGTAGATGGCTGGCCCGGGAAAAAGCAGGTAGAACAACAGCTCTGGCAGTATGCTACGCAAAATACTCCGGCCGAGCGCACCAATGATTACACTCAGGTGATGATGGATCTCGGGGCGATGATATGCACCCGGAGTAAACCTCGTTGTGATGAGTGCCCCTTACAGCAGGATTGCATTGCCTATGCGCAGGGTAATCAGACAGACTATCCGGGTAAAAAGCCGAAAAAAGCGTTGCCGGTAAAAAGCACGGTGATGTGGATCCCGTTTTATCAGGGCAGTGTGTTACTTAAACAGCGCCCGACCACTGGGATTTGGGGCGGGCTATGGAGTTTTGTCGAAAGCGAATCCGCTGATGATATCCCCACTGATATTGCCAGGTTTGCAGGTAAAGAGTACAACGCTGAACTGCTGTCGCCATTCAGACATACATTCAGTCACTACCATTTGGATATTCAGCCCAAATTGTTACATTGCCAGTCACTTAATCAGGTTATTGGTGAATCGGGGCATAGCTGGGTTTCGTTACATGAACCATTAACAGTGGGCGTGCCCACGCCGGTAAAAAGATTGCTGACCGAACTGTCGAAACAGTTATAATCACACTACATTAACGCGGAGAATAACGATGCCCAGAACGGTACATTGCGTACATTTAGACAAAGAGGCTGATGGCCTGGATTTTCAGCTTTACCCGGGTGAACTGGGAAAACGTATTTTTGACAACATTTCAAAAGAAGCCTGGGCTGAATGGCAGAAAAAGCAGACCATGCTGATCAACGAAAAAAAGCTCAATATGATGGAGCCTACTGACAGAAAATTCCTGGAAGAGCAAATGGAGGCGTTTCTGTTTGAAGGCAAGGAACCCACGATAGAAGGCTATGTACCGCCGAAAAAGCCGTGATTTTGTACTGATTGCACAAAGAACACGCAGTTAAATAAAATATTAAAAAAAGTGGTTGACTTAAAAGCGCGAAACTCGTTAAATACGCACCCACAGCAGGACGGCACTAGCCGAAAACGCTAACCAGATTTGCCTCGATAGCTCAGTTGGTAGAGCAGCGGATTGAAAATCCGCGTGTCCCTGGTTCGATCCCGGGTCGAGGCACCATTATTCAGAAAGCCTCGCATGAAAATGCGGGGCTTTTTTGATCCTGTCGTCAAATATAAGAACGGGACACGCTTGCGTATCGCCTGCCGGTAACCGTGAGTCGCGATCCCGGGTCGAGGCACCATTATTCGAAAAGCCCTGAACAGAAATGTTCGGGGCTTTTTGGTTTTAAAGCCAGAAATAAACAACTCGTTGATGGAAAGGGACAGTGTCCCATTCGGTGACCCTGCCGGGAACTGTGGTTCGCTGTCCCACCAAAGTGAAAGTGCACGCAGCCAACATCCTCAAAGACGAAACTGTGTGTGATGCATGATGACGCCTTACCGCTCTCTCAATGGCATAACATGCTCGTTGTTGTCCACAGTTCCAATCCGTCCATGCCAATATATGCATTGCATTTTTATCGAAAGCATTCTGACACTCCTGTGGTCTTTGATTAAATAGCAGGCAAAGTTATTGTTGTTTATGGCGTGCTCGGTAAATCGTTATCACGCTGATTGTTTAGCTTAATGCCGTATTAATACATCGTATGTGTTGAGTTAAAACAGGTCGCCTTCAACTAAACGTCCATTTTATTTAGCCAACTGTACATTAAATACTTCGGTTCATAGACCCCGATGTGCATAGCCTGTAGCGTGTCGGAAACATAGAAAATGAGTTTGTTATGCGCCATTTCTGTGTGGGCGCTATGTAGATTTAGCTGGAGAGCCAGGTGCTTTTAAAATCCGAAAGACCAAAACTCACAACAGTTTTGAGCGGTCTTCGTCATCTTTTAGGACGAATTTCCATGGGAGAGGTCAGGTATTTAAATAGTACCTTGCGAGCCCCATGGTCAATCGACGTGCCCGTCAACACTGATGGTATGCAATTTCATTTTAATACCGGCGGCGTGGCCAGAGTGAGCACCAGGGAGCAAATTATCACACTTCACAGTGGTGATATTTTATTATTTAAACCTGGTATGGCACATGTCATTTGTAGCAGTTTGGATTGTTCTGCCATTCCATTTGATAAGCTGCCTCTTAAGTTCGTTTCTGAAGGTTATCGTACGCTGGAATTAAACGGGGGCGGTTATACAACCAATTTGCTTTGTGGCGTTATAAGCCTCAGCGAAGCTGAAAATCGAACGCTGTTTACCACGTTGCCCGATTATTTGCTCATTCGAACGACAGCACATCACAGTAGTAAGTTAATCAGGTATTTTAGTGAACTTATTATGAGAGAGACTCAAGAAAACGAAAAACCTGCTGGAAGTGTAATTACCCAACTGGCTGATGTGTTAATGATGAGTGTACTCAAAGAATGCTGTAACTGTGTATCGTCTATACCTGATTCACAGATTCGTTATTTGAATGACCAACGTATAGCCAACGCCATGCAGATGCTGCGAGATGCGCCATCAGCGGCATGGACACTAGAAAAACTGGCCAAAAAGGTAGGCATGTCGCGCACCAGTTTTGCGGTGCAATTTAAAGATTTGGTGGGGCATTCACCCATGGATTTTCTCACCGCATGTAGAATGGATCAGGCGTTTACAGCATTACAATATTCTGATGATTCTATCCTATCTATTGCGCTGGATGCAGGCTATCAGTCTGAATCAGCATTTTCCCGGGCATTTAAGAAAGCCAAAGGACAAACTCCGGGCGCGGTTAGAAAACTCGCGCAAAATAATTAGCTTTATCAATTCAATATTGTGGTAATCCTGGTATCGCCTCTGTGATCTGGCTATCAGGCTAAAATTGGCACGCCTTGTTTAACGTGCGTTTGTCGAAGACTAGATTTGTACTGCAAACACCAACTCTTCCTATCTTTACTGTTCTTTTTTACAGACATAAAAAAGCCCGCTAACAGAATTATTAGCGGGCAATGCCATCCAGGGAGATAGTAGTACGGCTTACTCGAAGCGTACTACCACGGAGGCGTTAACTCTGCGTCCAACCAGGTCATAGAGTGGATCAAAGGTGTAACCCGGTGGGATTTTGTTAAAGGCGTTACGTAAACCAACGCTCATTTCAACATTGTCGGTAGCGAGATACCTGACTGCAAAATCATGAGTCCAGATAGAACCAATAAATGCTGGCGATAAATCTTCCGGTGTATCTGCACCAGGCGACACATCAAAAGTGGCCACGCGGTCGATAAACCGACTCGTGTGATTTAATACCCAGTCACCAAGGTGGTAGTCCAGCACGGTGCGCAACTGATACTCAGGATTGCCGACTTCACCTACATCAACATTGATTTCGTCGGGGCGATCCTGAAATTCGAAGGTTTCTAAATCGTTCACTTTGTTACCTTGCAGGTTCAGGCGGATTTCACCCGGTAAACTAAGCGCAGCCAATTCGGCTTGGTAACGTAACTGAAACTCTACGCCGGAGGTGTAAATTGCAGACGCATTAACAAAGCCTGAACGTACCAATTCCACGTTATTTTCGGCATTACGATCTATCTGATTACAGAAGCTTTGATCCGGGCCTCCGGTTGCGTCTACGCAGTTATCCAGAATATCCTGCGCATCAACGGCATTAATCGCATCCTGAATATCAATTTCATACCAGTCGAGCGTAAGTGAAAAGTTATCGATGAAGGCAGGGGTCCACACTACGCCAACCGTTTTTGATTTGCTGGTTTCCGAGAATAGGTCAGGGTTGCCACCAGAAAGGATATCAATACTTACGTTATCATTGGCTTCAAAGCCGGCAGGGATCCCCAGTGCCAAACAGTTCGCAGCGCGGTCAGGGTCATCATTGATGTTATCGACATCGCAAGGGTCATTTATGTTTTCAAAGCCCGGGGATTGTGGGCTGAATGCTTCATCTACATTTGGTGCACGTACCGCTTCACTCACGGTTCCACGAATTCGTACATCTTCAATCGGTGCCCACATAAACCCTAGTTGCCAGGCATCTGCGTTACCAGCATGCGAGTAATCGGCACTACGGAATGCGGCATCTAAAGTAAGTTCCTGGAGTAAGAACATGTCTTTAATCAGCGGTGCACTAATTTCGATAAAAAATTCGTCAACATCAAATGAACCTGAGGAGTCAGGGGTGGCAGCATTGGTATATACACCTTGTTTGGTGAGTTCATCAGTAGTCGTACTGACTTTTTCTTCGCGGTATTCATAGCCAACAGCAAAGGCTAATGGCCCACCTGGTAATTCAAAGTAAGCACTGGAATCAAACGATAATGAACCACCAAAAACCGTTTGTTCAATTTCGTCTTTTCTTTCTACATCTCCGGAAATAAAATCGTACGCTTCAGCTGATCCCTGGCCAAATCCAAAGGGATTAAAAGGAGCACAATTTTCTGGATTAACGGTACTCGGATCTTCGTAGCCTTCCCCTTGAGCTTCTGGAACCTGGCTACGGCAGGCAATATTGCCTGTGGCTGGATCGATCACAGCATCAAGTGCTGCATTGAGATTTCCCGGGATAAGATCGTTAAGCGTTCGGCGGGTGTTTGAGGTTTCGCCATAGGTGTAAAATACATCGTAGTCAAAGTCTGTGCCGCCTAGTGAGAAGTAGCCATCAAAGCCACCAATTACTCGGAACAGTTCTCTATCGTTTGCCGCGGAGCGATTACCAATATCGTCGAAGAAGCGGGAAATCTCTACGTCGCCGGTTTGACCATTGGCAAATAACTCAGCTCTGGCAGCTTCTGGTAAATAGGGGTTGTCAGTGGCGTTAAAAGAAATTCCGCCAAAACGGAACGAGGGTTGAAACTGCTGCTCAATGTCTTTTTCGATATATTTGATATCGCCATAAAAACGCACGTTATTGGTAATGTCATAACGAAAGGTACTGGCCAGAGTAGTGGTTTCCTGATCAGGAATATAGTTTTCGTAATCTTCGCCAAAAAAGACAGATTCGTAGGGCTGATCAAAGGTACCAAAGGCAAAACTGTTATCAAAGTTGCGCGACACCTGGGTAAAGGGGGTTCCATCTGGTGTAAAGGTTAACCGTGGTCCGCCGCCAAAAGGGTTAATAACAGTAAAGCGGTTTATGAATTCAGACCCCACATTCTGTGCCCGCAGGCGATCAGGAATACCGTCATCCTCGCCTGTATCATCCGGGTTAATATAAGACCCCCAGTTTGCCGCTTGCTGAAGCTCTGGGATCAGCACTTCATTAATTTGGCTGCGTTCGGCGTAAAAAGTAATGTTTCCTCGTTCATCATCAAAATTACTCCCCACTAAGACACCGAAATTGTAGGTATCGTTGCCGATCCCTTGGGTATCAGTATTGCCACTGGCGCGAAACTCAACACCTTCGAAATCGTCTCGTAAAACAATGTTTATAACACCCGACACCGCGTCTGAACCGTAAACCGCCGATGCTCCCCCGGTAATCACGTCGATACGTTCGATCAACGCATTAGGTATAGAGCCAGTATCTATCGCACTGCTAAATGGCGAACCGGCCACATGGCGTTTGCCGTTAACCAGGGTGAGTGTGCGGTTTTCACCCAATCCACGTAAATCGGGAGAGCTTAAACCTGCATTCTCGTTAATGTTATTATTGCCGATGAGCGTTGCACTAGCGCCGATGGCCGGCAGCTCGGCCAGAATGCTACCCAGGTCCGGATTACCAAATCGAGCAATTTCGGCAGCATCAACAGAAAGAACCGGCGCAGGTGAAGTAAGTTCTGCCCGTTTAATTCGCGAACCGGTAACTTCAATCTTTTCGATACTGGCGTCATCGGCATTCTTGTCGGGAGCAGACTCCTGGGCATAAACTTGCATAGAGAGTACCGAGAGACTTCCCACCAGCAAAGCTTGTTTAACTGCGTGAGACAGATGTTTTAACTGATACATGTCGTGTTTCCTGCTTTATCTTTGTTGTCAGAAAACAGTGTATTTCGGGTCAGGCCAAGAAGGATGTGCAGAGCGTTCAAAATGTTTGACCGATCGTTCAAAAATACACGGAAATGACGTTAGAGCGGGGGCAAGACTGTGTGCCGTTTACAAAGGTTCTAGCGTCGGTTGGTTGCTATTAATAAAACCTACCGGTAGATATAACTGATAATAAATTTTTACTAACCACACTGACGTCCAGCGCTTTACGGTTTCATCATCATTCACACTAGGGTATTGTTTTAAAATACAAGGAGATCCCGTAATGAAGAAATTAACGAAAGTGGCTTTATGCCTGGCGATACTTGGGCTTGGCAGTGGCTTGGTACAGGCTGAAACTGTTCCACTTAAACAGGCTGTGCAGGATGATCTTCCTCAGCTTATGAGCATGTACAAGTACCTTCATGCTAATCCTGAACTCAGTGGTCATGAAGTGAAAACGGCAAAGTTTCTCGCAAATAAGGCCAGAGAGCTTGGCTTTGAGGTGACCGAAAAAATAGGCGGTACCGGTGTTGTGGCGGTGCTGAAAAATGGTCCGGGCCCAGTGGTGTTAATTCGTGCCGATATGGACGGATTGCCGGTGGTGGAGCAAACCGGATTGCCGTTTGCTTCAAAAATTACCGCTACGACAGATGAAGGCGTGGAATCCGGGGTAATGCATGCCTGTGCCCATGATACCCATATGTCTGGCTGGTATGGCACTGCGCTGCAACTGGTGAAGTTTAAAGCGCAGTGGTCGGGTACGGTGGTTATGATTTTACAGCCTGCGGAGGAGCGTGGTAAGGGCGCGCGGGATATGCTGGCGGATGGCCTTTATGAGCGCTTCCCAAAACCTGATTATGCCTTTGCTTTCCATAACTCGGCAGCTATCCCTGCAGGTGTAATCGGTTATACCCCTGGCTTTACCTTTGCCAACGTGGATAGTGTGGATATTATCGTAAAAGGTATTGGCGGCCATGGTGCCTATCCGCAGGCAACCAAAGATCCGGTGGTACTTGGCAGTCGCATTGTTTCGTCGCTGCAAACATTAGTCAGCCGGGAGTTGGACCCACTCGATTCAGCCGTTGTTACCGTAGGCAGTTTTATCGCTGGTTCAAAGCACAATATTATTTCGGACAAAGCAACGCTGCTGTTAACGGTAAGAAGCTATTCTGATGCTTCCCGCAAGCAACTGCTGGACGGTATAGCGCGTATTGCCAGAGGCGAAGGTATTGCTGCCGGTATGCCGGATGACATGCTGCCTGAAGTTATTGTGAAAGATGAATACACGCCAGCGGCATTTAATGCCCCAGAATTTGCCGAGGAAATTGCTACGTATTTTAAATCTCATCTGGGTGATGAGAAGGTGACCCGGCAACCGCCCACCATGGCGGGAGAGGACTTTGCCCGCTATTACCGTGCTGACAAGTCGATTAAAAGCCTGCTGTTCTGGGTTGGTGGCGTACCCAAAGCAAATTGGGACGCTGCCCAAAGCGGTGAAACAGCGTTACCGTCATTACACAGCCCGTTTTGGGCACCAGATGCTGAGAAAGTCATCACTACCGCCACTGAAGCGTTAACGTTGGCAACGATGAAAGTGTTGGCAAAACCGGAGTAAGGGTAAATTACGAAATCGCAAACAGCAAATAACGCAAAATAAAAGCCCGGAACAGCCGAGTTCGGGCTTTTTGGTTTGTGGGCTAAAACGCGTAGGTTAGCCCTGCGGTAACAATCAGTGGGTTAAGCGTAATATCGGCTTTTGCCGGGGCCGGCCCAACAAAGCCCGTGGCATCTGTATCCAGCGCAATATATTTTGCATCCAGATACCATCCCAGGTTGCTTTGATTAAAACTGCCATTAACACCCGCCTGAACAGTCATGGCAAAAGCATTATCTGCCTCAAAATTAGTGACTGTCGCATCTTCAGTATCCATAACGATGGTGTAATTTAGACCGCCGCCCACATAAAAATCCAGACTCTCTGACATGGCTGGCAAATGATACAACGCCGTTAGCGTCGCCGGTGCGTAAGTCACTTTACCCAGTGTAAGACCATCTAACGGGCCACTGCCATTGAGTGTGGCCTCAGGTGGTATTCCTACTGTTACTTCCACCGACCATGAAGCGTTATAGCGATAGTCTAAAGATGCCGTGATCGTCTGATCATTATCAGTGGTAAAACTAGCTCCTGGTACCTGATTACCGCCTAAAAAGACATCAGCGCTTTCATCAAAAATAATCAGACTTAATCCGGATTTTATCGTCCAGGCCCCGCCATTTTCTGCATGTGACAGGGTCGGCAAATAAAAACTTAACCCTGTTAAAACAGCGATATATCCAAGTTTCTGCATTGGGTGGCCCTCTATTGTTTGTTATTACTTTTACAGAATGACTATTTCTGCATGTGACAATGCGTATTGCATGAATGTAGTCAGGAAGTTTTTATTCCGCAAAACACAGAGGCGCTGAAAATGGGGCAAAATTAAGTATCTTATTCATTTGACTGAATAATATTTCCACACTATTTTTTACATGTGTTTAACAATTGGGCCGTTACCAGCGGATCCCGGACTATTCTTTTTTAACGCCACAGTACAGGTCATCAAACTATGCAGCGCTTAAGCCAATTCTTTATGCCAGATTCAGTGCCTGAAGCACAAAAGCATAAAGCCACTCTCACCATGATGTTCTGCGCAATCCTGACCCCGGCTGCAGCGATTTACGCTTTTCTGTATTACTTTTTCGGTGCTAACGACAGTGCCGTGGCCTGTCTGTTTGTGGGGCTTCACTTCGCTGTGTCGCTGGCCATTTTAAAGTCCGGTGCGGTTAACTTTGCGGCCACTTCAGCGGCATCTGCCCTGTTTTGGATTCAGGCATATTTGTTGTTTAAAAACGGCGGTGTTTACTCTGGTTCTACCCCATGGTTATTAGTGGTCCCGGCAGTAGCTATCTTACTTTGTGGTTTGAAAGAAGGTGTGATTTGGGGAGGACTTATTTTATCTACCACAATTATTGCTTATTTCGTTGAGATAAACGGCATGCTGCCACCAACTGAAATTAACACGCAGGACTCAAGTGGTGCTCAGACTATTTTTCTCAGTGGTGCTATTTTTGCCAATGTTGTGATGATAGCCCTGATGGAAAACTTGCGACAAACCAGCCAGAATCAAGCGAAAGCGTCTATAGAACAGGCTGAATCCATGCGTCAGGTAGCTGAGAGCAGCGGCAAGCAGATGACAGAAATGGTCAAAAGCGCGGAGAAAAATGCACTGTTACTGGCGACGGCAACGGAACAACTGGGGCAAACGTCCAAAGCCATTTTAGACAGTTCTGGTGTACTGCGTAATCGGGCCGAGGAACAAGTTGAAGCATCAAATCAAACCAGCCATAACCTCAGTACTGTAACAGACAGTATGCAGGAAAGTGTGAATGTGGTGAGTGATGTTAACCGGCTTATGCGCACCACCAAAGACAATGCCTCCAAGGGGCACGAAGCTATTACGCAAACGATTAATTCCATGGACGAAATTAAAGCAAACAATCAGGAAATTAATCGCGCTGCGGCAATGATCTCAGGCATTGCGGAACAGACTAACTTACTGGCATTAAATGCCGCAATAGAGGCGGCCCGCGCAGGGGAGCAGGGCAGGGGCTTTGCGGTAGTGGCTGACGAGGTTAGAACTCTGGCAACTCAAAGTAACAGTGCCGCAATTGAGATCCAAAAGAGTCTGTCCCAGGCCACCGCCAGCATAGAAGATGGTGCTAATATTGTTGGTGCTGCAGGGAGTCAGTTAATGGATATTCTGCAGGCTGTAGAAGACATATATCAGCAGTTTAATACGCTTAAAAATCTCATCGATGAGAGTCAGCAAAACTTAGGCGCTATCAATAGCTCCGTGCAATCCCTCTCCAACAGCGCCGTGAATAATAAAGAAAGTGCGGCTGGGGTTGAGGAGTATTCAAATCATATTGTTCAGACCACCAATAATCTTGCAGTAATGGCGCAAGAATTAAAAAGTCTGGTATCTGGTCACTGAGTCTTATCTGAGCAAGGAGTGAGGGGCTGCTTGCTGGTGAACCGGATTAAAGGTAAACCACAAGTTCCCTAGCTCTCCTGATGGGCAACACCCAGTGGATTAAACAGTGGGCTGTCCTGGATAATTTGTTCCAGTCTTCGGGTCGCTTCATTAACTTTTTTTCCCATAAACAAGGCGACTTCGGTTTCCGGTAGTGCAGGCAATTCCTCATTGAGCACCAGTAAGTCATCTTCCAGCGTATGCAGCGGGATAGTACCAATGCCAACACCGGCGCGAACGGCAGCTAAAACCCCTGCGCGACTCTGACTGGTGAAAGCAATTCGATAGGGAATACCGGCTTCTTCGAGCACGCGTTTAGCGTGACTACGGTGGTAACAACCTTCGTCAAATACCGCTAACGGCAGGATTGGCAAACTTTGCAAATGGTGATCCCTGGAGCCTACCCACACCAGCGCATCACGGCGCAATCGGGTGCCGCCGGATGTACCTGCCATCATCTCCACCAGGGCAATGTCCAGCTGACCCTTGTCCAGTTTGTGTAACAGAGTATCAGGGCTGTGATCACAGAACACTTCTAACTGTGCTTCCGGATAACTGAGAATAAACTCCTGCAATAACGGAGATAAAGTTCGGCTGGCATACTGGTCGTGACTGCCCAGGCGCACCGTGCCATCAATTTCCATATTCTGAAAAGAGCCCACAATCTGATCATGCAGGTTAAGCAGTTGGCGGGCGTGAGTGGTTAGCTGAACCCCCGCGGCCGTCAGGCGCACGCCATGCTGCCCCCTTTCCATTAGCGGATTGGCAACCAGTTCCTCCAACCGGTTAAGTTGCATGCTCACTGTCGACGTAGCCTTGTGCAACACTTTTGCGGCTTCAGTCAGATTCAGGGTATCGGCCACCACCATAAAGGTACGCAGCAGATTAATTGGCAGATCGCGCATAGCAAAAACTCCGGCTTCAGTTTTCAGTGAATGTGAACGTAGATTTGAATATTTATCAATTTACCGAATAAACGCAAGGGATTACAGTTCGATTTCTCGCCGGTTTATGCTGTCGCCGGTTTTAAACAACTGCCTAAATCAACAGGAGTGGGGCTGTGCAGCTAGCTATTACCTTTGGATTTAACCAGATTATCAGCCATGGTTTCGGGCTGTTTTTATTTGCAGCACTGGTGCCGCTGATGCAAGCCGATATTGCAATCAGCCACTGGTATTTAGCCACTATTGGCGCGGCAACTCAGCTGGCTTATCTTGGCGGCGCAATGTTGCTTGGGGGGCTTGGTCACCGCTTTTCTTCGGCGCGGCTGGTATTATGCTGTATGGCGCTGACATCGCTGTTGTTATTGGCCATGGCATGGGTTACATCGCCATTGGCAATACTGGTGATACTGATATTGATGGCGGCGAATGCTGCTATTAGCTGGGGCGGCATTGTCGAACTGGTAAGCTGTTATGGCCGTCCGCAGTACCGGGCAACCACTCTGTCTGTGGCTGCCAGTGGTACCGCCTGGGGATACGGTATCAGCGGCGCGATTATTCTGGTCGTTGTGCCGTTAATGGGCTGGCAGGGCGGCTGGATTGTCGCTGCGGTGCTTGGTCTGGGCACATTTGTAGCTACAGCTATGGTGCTAAAGCGGCTCAGCATGGCAAATACGCAGACGACTACAGACATGTTGCCTGCTATGGGGATGAAACAGCTTTTTCGAATCGTGCTGCGCGAACGCATCGCTTTTTTGTCATGCCTGATTACGTTTTTAGTCGGCTTTGCTACTATGCCTTTTTCTACCTGGTTAAATACTTATCTCACGGAGCTTGCTCTGCCGCCAGCACTGGGCGGTTATACCTGGTCAATAATTGGTTTGTCGGGCATGGTCGCCGGATTTCTTATCGGTAAGCTGGCTGATCGTAAAGGGGCTGGTGCGGCGCTGCTGTTTATTTCCATTGGATTTATGCTGGGTACCATTGCGTTTATTCTCGCCCCCGCTCAGTTTGTGCTGTTTGCCGGGTTTGGCTATGGCCTGATGTACTTCCCGATATGGGGGGTAGTGGCGGGTTGGGTGAGCAAAGCTTACGGCTCTAAAGCAACCATGCAAATCAATGGTATTGGCATGGTGACATTTGGCTTAGGCGGAGCTTCAGGCAATATGCTTGCGGGTGTTTTACAGCAGGCTACCGGTAGTCTGGGTGACCTTTATGCGCTGATTGCTTTTACCAGCGTACTGTTAACACTATTGGCAGTATACATCTACCGCATCGAACGGCAGCCAGACGAGCCATTTGTAGGGGCTGTCTGAACGTAGTTACCCGTTGGGGAGTCGGGTAACTTAGCCAGGTAAACCGCAGGCAGACAGTTGCTTGTTTAGCACCCGGCGCTCCGTCGCGGTAAACGCCAACTGATATTTGCGGGTAACTACCTGAAAGCGTTCCAGGTAAGTACAACGGTAGCCCTGATTAGAGGGCATCCATTCGGTTGGACCTTTGGCACCTTTCGAACGATTCGCCGTAAGACTCACCGCTATTACATTAATAATATCGTTGGCAAACGCCGCTCGGGTTATTTCCGGCCACTTATCGGCTCCGTGCTCAAATGCCCATTTCAGCGGCACAATATGATCAATATCGAGGTCGTTGTCGTCAGTATAGGTGTTGCCAGTGTAAGGATCATACCACTGTCCGGTTGTCACCCGGCAGTGACGGGCATCGTCGAACACGACCGGAGTAGCAGACTGGCGAATGAGTGTTTCGGCGCGGGTATCGCGACAATTTCCGTCTTCATCCAGCCAGTGCGGAAACAGATTGCGGGAATACCCATCGGGCGTTTGAACTGAGGCAGATGAGGCATAGCCGGAATAGGCTTTGCCGCCCGCTGCCAGGCAGTTTTTCATACTGCTGTAGGCAGTAAAGCGGGTGGTCCGTTCGTACCACTGACTGCGACTGTCATGACATAAACCAGACGCTGACTGTTTAATTATCTCTGCCGCAAGGGGGTTAGCCAGGGGCAGACTGAAAAGCAAAAATAAAACAAAAAATTTGCGCATGAAAAAGAGAAACCACACTCAATACAACATCATAGCAGGGTAATCTACGGGGCTTTTGCGTCAGGTTCAACGTAAATTTTTGCGCTTTTAGCAGAGCAAAAAAAAGGCCGCTCAAGGCGGCCAGGCATTAGTTATTGTGTACTGCTATTGCGCTTTATAGCGCTCAGCCATGGCGTTAGCGGCTATCATGGCCTGATAAACGTCATCTTCGCTGAGTTGCATGGTCATATTGCCCATGGTATCACCCTCTGCACAAGCAATTTGAGCCACCTTCCGCCACTCTTCTTCAACAAACTTTTTAAGGCCCATATCACTGAGTGTCAGTGGTAGTCTGGCGGTTTTGATAATACGAATGACTTCGTCAATTTCGGTTTTCGGGGCGTTTTCCAGTACCAGTTGTGTCAGCAAACCAAACACCACTTTTTCGCCGTGCTGCACGTGATGCAGATCCGGTACCGCAGACATACCGTTGTTGACTGCATGAGCCGCAGCAAGGCCGCCAGCCTCGGCACCTACACCGCTCAGGTAAATGGTAGCTTCTACAATTTGTTCCAGCGCCGGGGTGACAATTTTATTGTCGATAGCGTCCATAGCGGCATCGATATTTTCGCGCAACATCTGGTAACAAAGTTCAGCCAGACCCAAACCGGTACGGGATGGTTTTTTCAGTACCAGGTTGATTCCGTCGGCAGCATAACAGGTGCGGGCTTCAAAGTAAGTGGCCAGTGCGTCGCCCACCCCTGCCGAGAAGAAGCGTGCTGGTGCGGCACACAAAATCGACATGTCGGCAATGACGGCATCCGGGTTTTGCGGTAAAAACAGATACTCATCAAACTCACCGTCTTCGGTGTAAAACACCGCCAGAGCGGTACAAGGTGCATCGGTTGAAGCAATGGTTGGATACAGGATCACCGGTAACTTACGGTGGTATGCGGTCGCCTTGGCTGAATCTAAGGTTTTACCGCCGCCAATACCAACAATAACGTTAGCATGATGTTTCTCAGACAATTCAACCAAACGCTGAACCTCAGCTTTTGAGCACTCGTAGTTAAACTTTTCAACATGCGCTTTAATGTTGTTGTCAGTAAGGCCGGGAACGGCTTCTTCCTTAACCCGTTCTAAAATGAATTCATCGCTGATAATAAAGGCATTATCACCAAAATCCTGGGCGTAATCGTGCAGTTGCCCCAGTAGTCCTTTGCCAATGTAAAACTTTTTAGGTGAGGTTACTGTACGTGGTGTTACAGACATAAATCCTCCTGAAATGGATTTGCTAGAAAAGACTCCCAGAGTCGGGAGTGGGGCAGATTATGCTTGAAATGCGGCAGAAATTACGTTTTTTTAGACTAAAGTTGTACGTGCTGCGATGTGTTGTGTCCGGGTTCAGTTGCGAGTCCCGTGCTGGTGGCGGCGATTCAGCGGTCTTACCGCTAAGAGGTCTGCCTAACTCGTAGGATTAGGTTTGAAGGCCGTAGGATCGGGCAAGCTGAATTTACCAGAAAGGCGCAAAATAAAATCAATAATTCAATGATATCTGTCAGCCTGTATTTCCAAATTATCCCTCTAAAGGCTCAGGTTATGTTGGATCGGGCAAATACATCTAGAGGAATCCTGCATGCAAAGCAAAATTAAAGTGGGTTTTATTGGATTAAACCCTGATAGCCATTGGGCTGCCACTGCGCATTTACCTGCGCTGTCTTCACTCAGCGATGATTTTGAAATTGTAGGAGTCGCCAACTCGAGTTACGCAAGTGCTCAACGCACCGCAAAAGCACTGGAGCTGCCGTTTGCCTTTCAATCCCCCGCCGAACTCGTGTGTTCAGACGAAATTGATTTGGTAGTGGTAACAGTAAAAGTCCCTCATCATTTTGAACTGGTTTCACTGGCGTTAAATGCCGGTAAGCATGTGCACTGCGAGTGGCCTCTGGGCAATGGTCTGGAAGAAGCGAAGAAGCTCGCTGCACTGGCTGCTGAAAAAGGGGTGGTAGCCACCGTTGGTACGCAAATGCGAACGTCTGTAGAGGTTAAATTTCTGCAGAAGTTAATTAAAGACGGCTATGTGGGGGATGTGCTTTCATCGTCGCTGATTGGTTCTGGTGCTAACTGGGGTGGGGAAACCAGTGAAGAACTTGCTTATTTGTATGATAAAACCACTGGCGCCACTATGCTGACGATCCCGTTTGCTCACACACTGGCGGGTTTACAAACCGTATTGGGCGAGATTGTATCCATCGGTGGCCAACTGGGCCATCGGCGCAAAACCGTCAGGGTTACCGACGCTGATAAAGAAGTGCCGTTTACCGCAGCTGATCAGATTTTAGCCTATGGCCAGTTTGCCAGTGGCGCAGCATTCTCTGCCCATTATCGCGGTGGTATGAGCAAAGCGACTAACTTCTTCTGGGAAATCAACGGTACCAGGGGCGATCTGCAAATTACCGGTAACATCGGCCATGGGCAGTTTGCCAACCTGAACATCAAAGGGGCCACAGGTGACGACGACGGGCTGCAAGAACTAACCGTACCTGCTGAATTCTATAACGATTTACCCGATAGTGTTATCGCCCGCAATGTAGCCGGGATCTATAAGCTTATTGCCAGCGATATCAGGCGGCAAACGCGCAGTGCCCCCAGTTTTGCAGACGCGGTACAGCTGCATAGTTTGCTAGACGTATTCGGACAGGGGTAAAAACATGAGTGAGTTAATACAATCGGCGGATTTAACGCACATTACTCAGTGGCTAAATAACCACGTAGTTACCGACGGCTATTTTGTGCTGAGTGAAAACAATCTCGAAGTAACCCGGGCCTCGCGAATTTCTACCGAGCAAACCAGTGTATTAACTCAACCTTGTGTGTGTATTGTATCGCAGGGGGCCAAGGCTGTGAGTGCCAGCCGGGGCAATCTGGAATACGTCGAAAATGAAACTTCCATGGTGGTATATGCCGCCGAAGTGCCGATCCGGGTTAAGATAACCCGGGCGAGTGAAGATGCGCCTTACTTTTGTTTGATGGTGCCATTAACCGCAGCCCGGATTGCTGAAGTCGCGTCGCGTCTTTATCCGGCTGGTCTGCCCAAGGCTGAGTCGGTCAGCTCGGTTTACATTAGTGAATCGGAGCCGGAAATAGTCAATATTATTTTGCGCATGCTAACTTATATTGACGAACCCAAACTGGGTGACTTACTGATGCCACTCGCCATGGAAGAAATCCTGATTCGGCTGTTGTGTAGCGGGATTGGTCCGGCTATTGCGCAGATGGGGATTTCTGATTCTCATGCCGGGCAAATCAATCAGGCCATCAGCTGGCTTAAAAAACATTATGCTGAGCCGATGCGCGTGGAGGAGCTGGCCCGACAGATTGGCATGAGCGTGTCGTCTTTTCACGCACACTTTAAAGCTATCACTGGCATCAGCCCACTGCAGTTTCAAAAAACCTTACGATTGCAAGCGGCGCGCCGGTTGATCAGAATGCAGGACAAAGAGGTCAGTTTAGCCGCGTTTGAAGTGGGTTACGCCAGTACATCGCAGTTTAGCCGCGAGTACACCAGAGAATTTGGTACTGCCCCCAGTCGCGACTCCCTGACCACCTGACCCCTTAGCATCGGGTCGCTCCCCTAAAACTGGTCATACAGTTGATCAACAATTACATCTTGATGAGTTTTTCTTAATAGGGTGTGTAGAAATTCAAAAAAACTCGCGTGTCTTTTGGGTATCATTGAGCATCCCGACCAGGGAAATAGCACTATTTCTCACCTGTCACCTTTATATTGCTTTAACTCTGTATTTATTTCAATACACTTGATGCTGGCCTATTCGCTGGTTAACTACCCGCTAAATCACAGTTTTATAACGCAAATCTTTCCTTCTCTGCCGGATTAAGCCCATTTGGGTAAAGAATTCATTGCCATTGAGTTTACTGATCACGGTTGACATTGACTGTTTTATAGTCATAATTGCGTCAAATGTACATTTGGTGACAAATGTGACATTTTGGGTTTGTGTGGTAATTTGCTGGTTTATTGCAAATTAACAATTATGTGCCACGCTTTTAGCAATAGTTAACATGTCAGTAGTCAGAGTCGGCATATGATAGATTTCAGCCAGTTTTCCATTCGAAGTAAATTTGCTTTTCCCCTTATTGTTGTTACGGCATTGCTGGTTTTGGTTGCTGTAATTTCGGTCACATCACTTAGTCGCCTGACCAACGACTCAGAGCAAATTGCTCAGCGTTATCTTGATGCGGTCAGCCTTACCCTGAACGCAGACAGGGATTTATACCAGGCGCAAACCGCACTTCAGGACGCCATCATTATGGCGGGTATGCGAGGGGAGGCGGTAAACAGTGAAATTGCCGACTTTAAAGACAACGCGCAACAAGCACTCGATAGAATGAACAAAGCACGCAGCCTGGTGGAAGGTGAGGTCACTAACATTGGCAGTGCCAGTCAGTTTAAAAATGATTACGACATCTGGTTAAAAGGTGCTAATCAGGTAGTGGCGTTGGTACAAGCAGGGGATTTTGAAAAAGCCCATCAACTGCGTTCTGCAAGCCTGATCGAAGCGTTTGAGCAGCTCCGCAGCCACTACGACCATTTAGGCGAAGCAGTTAAAAATGCTGCTGATGCACTGGCTGCTGAGATGCAATCATCGTCGCAAAGCAGTCAGTTTATGCTGATGGTGGTTCTGGTGATTGTGCTGGTTGTTTCTGCCTTGTCGGTTATGTATGGCCCGCGTTTAGTTACCGACCGCCTGAATACATTAATTGATGTTATGCGGGATATCAGCCAGGGGGACGGCGATCTGCGCAGTCGTCTGGATAGTAGCGGTAAAGATGAATTGGCCACCTTAGCTAAAACCTTTAATCGCTTTATGGAAAACCTGCAGGACCTGATTGTGGTGATTCAACAGGATACAGAAAGTCTTAAAGGCGCGTCAGCTAACCTTGATCAGGCTTCTAATACTGTTAAATCGGCCTCTCACCAACAAAACGACAACCTCGACCAGATCGCCACTGCGGTTAACGAGCTGAGTCATGTGGTATCTGACACCGCGAGTAATAGTCAGGGAGCCATGTCGAAAGTAAAAGTGGCCTCCGAGATCAGTACTTCTTCCAAGCAGGTGGTTAGTGACTCGGTGAAAAACGTCTCTAACCTGTCAGCATCCATTACCAATGCAAATGACGTTATTTCTAGCCTGGCGAAAGAATCGCAAAACATCATTGCGGTACTGGATGTGATTCGCGGCATCGCAGAACAAACTAACCTGCTGGCGCTTAATGCCGCTATCGAAGCTGCTCGTGCCGGTGAGCAGGGCCGTGGGTTTGCGGTGGTTGCCGATGAAGTAAGAACACTGGCGAGTCGTACGCAACAGTCCACTGAAAATATCAATGAAATGCTGGGGCGTCTGGAGCACAGTGTTAATGACGCGGTAAGGGCTATAGAGCAGGGTGCCAGTGAGGTGGATTCTGTGGTTGCTGTCTCGGAACAGCTTGCCAGGGCTTTTGACCAGGTGAGTGCGGCTGTGGATGAAGCCAACGAAACCATTTATCAAATTGCTGCCGCCACTGAAGAACAAAGTCAGGTGGTTTCAGATATCAATACGAATGTTACAAACCTCAATGCACTGGGGCAGCAAAATCTTAAAA
Source organism: Marisediminitalea lipolytica (assembly GCF_001758465.1). Lineage (GTDB taxonomy): Bacteria > Pseudomonadota > Gammaproteobacteria > Enterobacterales > Alteromonadaceae > Alteromonas > Alteromonas lipolytica. The sequence goes on along the minus strand of NZ_MJIC01000021.1, from coordinate 79,543 downwards.
CCATTGAAAATACAGGTGAAATTGCTGGCTTGTTAAACGGTACCGTGCAACAGCTCGGACAAAAAGTCGGCCGATTCAAAACCTGAAGCAAACATTTCTGCACCACTTCATTTAAGCATTCCCAGGTGAAAGAACCGGAGACACCCATGAGATCACTGTACCTTAAATTTGCTAGCTGTAGCGCTGTTGTTGGCACGTTATTAACGAGTGCTATGCCAGCGCAGGCGGAGTCGCCCACGATTGACGTGTCCGGACAATGGAATGTTCGTTTTGAAAATATCACCAACCCGCTGTTTCCCACGACGAACCCTCGTTACCATCAGCATAATCAGCGCTTGTCATCCAAGTTACAGGTGAAAGGTGTAATGAAGTGGTCAAACTTCGAACTTGTTGGGGAGTTGGGTGACTCGCGGGTGTATCTGGATAACGATGATCCCACGCTTGGGCGTTCTCAGGTCAATACCCTTGAACCTGTGCAATTTCATTTTTCCTGGTTGGGCACTGGCGAAAGTGAGTCCGGGCTAAGTATGAAGAAGACCAGCGTGGGGCGCTTTTTACTCGACCATGGCAGTCGCCGTATCATTTCAAGCGGCTATTTCCGTAATGCGATGAATACTTTTGATGGTGTAGTCAGTGACTGGCAATGGCAGGACTGGACTGTGCGCGGGGTGTATCTGATGCCGGTGACCCGGTTACCCGGTGATGCAGCAAGTGTCGATGCCAATGAGCGGGCCTTCGATAAATCTTATTCAGAACGTGTTATGTATGGTGCTTACGCGGCGTCAGCCAAGAAAACCTGGCAGTTACAAGCCTATTGGTTTGACGAAGAAGATGGTCCGGATCTGAATACTGCCAATCGTGAGTTTCTTACGGTGAGTGCGCACTATACGCTGCCTAATGACACCAAATGGCGTGCTGATGCCGAAGTCATTGTGCAGTCGGGTACCCGCCATCAATCAACATCGCCCAGTGATGTCACTGAAATCGATCATCAGGCCTGGCTATTTCATGGTGCCCTCGGGCAAATGGTGACCGACACCACGTCACTACAGTTCATTGCCGATATCATCAGTGGTGACAACGATAGTAGCGATGGTAAAAATACCAACTTTGACGCGCTGTATGGCGTACGCCGTTTCGATTTTGGTCCGACGGAAGTGTATGTCACCCAGCCGCGTCGAAACCTGGTGTCAGTAGGGCTTAAAATGGTCAGCAAATTTACCAAAAAAGATAACCTGTTGATTCGTTATTTAAATATGAGTTACCAAAAAACGCCGCAGGGCAGCGCCAGTGATATCGGTAACCAGATTGAATTTCGCTGGCGGCACCAGTTGCTACCTAAATTCCGCCTGGAATTTGGTGGTGCGTATATGCTGAAAGGCGATGCCTTTGAACAAGGCAATTACCCGGATGATACGGTTTATGGTTATACGGCTTTTCAGCTGAAATTTTAATTTATCTGACGGGCGGCCCGGATTGCCCTGGTTTGGCTAAAAAAGGCTGCCAGCATTAACGAAAATAGCGGCCCGCCCCAGCAAAAGAGAGCCCAGGGCATGTAATCTATGGTTGCCACGCCCAGAGTTGAGGCCATAAACAATCCCGACACAGTCCATGGCAGCACCGGATCCATCAGGGTTACAGAATCTTCGATACTGCGGGAAAGATTGACCGGCGCCAGGCGTTTTGCCTGGTAAGCCTGCTGATACAGATTACCCACAATTAAACTGGTAACGCCGCCATGACTGGTTAACGACAATAACGTTACTCCACTTAGCATGGTGCTTAAGATGAGACTGAAAACCCCTTTAACCTGTTTTAGCATAGCCTGAATTAGTACGTTTAAACCGCCGCTGGCCTGCATGGCGCCGGCCAACAAAAATGCCGCAATTATTACCACCAGCGTACCGACCATTGAGTAAAGGCCGCCGCGCTCTACCAGCTGTAAAAACGCTTCGTTAGCCTGTGCTTTAAGCTGGATTGCTGTTGGCAACATGTCTACGGAAAAGCCATGTAAATAAGCCATGACAGCGTCGTCCAGGCTAAAGGGGCGAAATGCCACTGCTAATATCAGGGCCAGCAAAGTAGAGTAGGTTATTCCCAGCACCGGTGGCCATTTTTGTGTTATCGCTAAAATCACCAGCGCGGGTGGCAGTAACTGCCACCAGGCAGGCGCAAAGGCGTCTTCAATCAGTGCCTGCATGGCTGCCGTAGCGGCGATGGCATCGTTCTGTGCACCGGTGGGAGAAAGCGGCACCAGTAAAAACACCAGTAAGGCCAGTAAAAATGATGGTAGTGCGGTGTACACCATGTGGCCAATATGCTCATAAAGATTGGCCTGGGCGGCAATTGCCGAAATATTAGTTGAGTCTGACAGGGGAGACATTTTGTCGCCAAAACAGGCGCCAGAGATAACCGCGCCAGCGGTAATGGCTAAAGAGGCGTCCATCACCGTTGCCAGTCCCATCAACGCCACGCCGATGGTGCCAGCCGATGCCCAGGACGAACCGGTAAAAATACTCATTAGCGCAGCGGCCAGAAAAGCAGAAACGTACAGGTAGCCAGGATCAATCAGGTAAATACCCAGCCAAACAAAAAACGGAATAGTACCGCACAGCATCCAGCTGCCAATTAAGCCACCGATGGACAGCAAAATCAGCACAACAGGAAATACATCACCAAACTTGGCGACGGCGCTGGCTTCCATTTGTTGCCAGCGAATGCCACGGCTAAAACCTATACCGCCTGCCACGAGGGCGGCCAGTAGGATAGCCACCACTACCAGGGTGCCCCCCAGTTCGGTAAACAGGGCGCCAGCGCAAAAAACGGCCAGCAGTACAAGTAGCGGTAAAGCCGCAAGCCATACGGGTTGTGGTTTATCGAACGGGCGCTTTGCCTGTTCAGACATGGGTAAAAGCCTGTTCCAGATCGTTAATCAGCGTTTGTACCGCTTCCAGTCCTACCGATAGCCTGATCAGGCCCTGAGGCAGATTCATTGCTGCCAGTTGTTCGGCATTTTCCGGGCGTTGCAATGAAATAGCCAGGCTCTCAAAGCCACCCCAGCTAACGCCCAGGCGGAATTGTTTCAGCGCATTCAAAAAGCGGGTAACGCTGGCAAAATCCGCTGGTTTGAGACTAAAGCTAATCAGGCCATTATAGCCGGCCAACGGGTTTGTCTCTGCTGGCGGGGCATCCTCTTGCCAGGCCGGATGGTAGATACGGGACACTTTAGGATGACCTTCAAGAAAACGGCCTATAGCCAGCGCACTGGCTTCCTGCTGCTGTAAACGAACGCTAAGGGTGCGTAAGCCGCGTTCAATCAGCCATGCATCCATTGGCCCAAGCGCTGCGCCATTGAGCAAAAAAGTACGATAGAAAATTTGCTTGAGTACAGCATGACGGCTTATGAGCGCACCAGCCACAACATCGCTGTGGCCGCCGATATACTTGGTAAGCGAGTGCGCAACAATATCAACACCAAGGGTGATAGGTTTTTGCAGCAGAGGCGTCGCCCAGGTGTTGTCGATACCGGTTAAAATGCCATGTCGGTGGGCAATGGCTACCACCTTACTGATATCTATGCGCTTGAAGGTCATGGTGGCCGGGCTCTCAAACCAAATCAATCTGGTTTGCGGGCGGATGGCTGCTTCCAGCTGCTCGGGATCCCCTGAAGTCAGATAAGTAAAGGTTACCCCAAAGCGACTCAGCTGTTCAGCCAACTGTATAGTAGGGCTGTAAACCTGATTAATAAAAATAATATGTTCACCCTGATTAACCAGGCCGGTAATGGCGGCGCTGATGGCTCCCATTCCCGACGCAAACAGCTTACAGGCTTCACCGCGTTCCAGCGCTGCCAGCTTCTTTTCCACACTGGTTACACTGGGGTTTCGCCCTCGGGTGTATACCGGCATGCTGTATTCGTTAGCCAGCGCCGTACACAAATTTTCAAAGCTGCTATACGAAAAAAGGGAAGTCTGATGAATGGGCTGACTAACCGGTTGACTGTCTGTGTGAGCGACCAGCGGCTCCGGACCACAACAGATATCGATGTCTTGCTGGGATATTTTCATGTCGTTTTGTATTTTTAATATTTTATACCACCATACCTGTAAAAAAGGTGAGCACACAAGAGGCTGGTTTTGTTATTTGCGACCAACAACAGCTACTTAGGATTTATAAATCAAAAACGCCGGCGAAAAAATGCCGGCGTTGATATTGCGTAATACGGGTTTAAGCTGCTTTTTCTTTTGCTATCCAGTTATCTACCATGCGTTCCAGAATGGCCAGAGGCACGGCACCGCTGCCAAGTACCACATCATGGAAATCACGAATATCAAACTTTTCGCCCAGCTCGGCTTCGGCTTTGGCACGTAATTCAAGAATTTTCAGCATGCCAATCTTGTATGAAGTAGCCTGACCCGGCCAGACAAAATAACGCTGCACTTCGGTTTTAATGGCACCATCAGAAACCGGTGAGTTGTCACGGAAGAACTGATTGGCTTCTTCCTCAGTCCAGCCTTTGGCGTGGATCCCCGTATCTACTACCAGACGAATAGCGCGCCACATTTCTGAAACCAGGCGGCCAAAATCTGACATGGGGTTCTGATAGCCGCCCATCTCCTTGGCCACGCTTTCGGCATATAGCGCCCAGCCTTCTACATAACTGTTAAAAAAGGACGTGGTTCTGAATTTAGGGACTCCCTGTAACTCCTGGGCAATGGAAATTTGCATGTGGTGGCCGGGGTTACCCTCGTGATAGGCGATGGCTTCCATCTCGTTTTTCGGCATGGTGGTCATGTCGATAAGGTGAGCATAGTAAACACCCGGAGTACTGCCATCGGGAGAACCGGCAAAATAATGCTGCGGTGCACCAGCCTGTTCGCGATAAGGTTCAACCCGTTTTACTACCAGATCAGCCTTGGGCAGAATGCCGAAGAAGTCGGGTAGTTTGGCCGCGATATTATCTAAAAACCGGGTGGCATCATCAAGATACGCCTGGCGGCCCTCATCGGTGTTGGGGTAGTAAAAACGCTCGTCGGTATTATCCGATTTTATATAAGCAAAGAATTCTTTTAAGGTGCCGTCAAAGCCTTCTGCCTGCTTAATTTTTTCCATTTCGCCCAGGATCCGCTCCACTTCGTTTAAGCCGATTTGGTGAATCTCATCGGCAGTCAGATCGGTAGTGGTTCTCAGCGCCAGAGCCGCATTATAATAGGCTTCGCCCTGTGGCAATGACCAGGCCCCTTTGGCGTCGCGGGAAATATTCGGCAGGTCATTTTCAAACCAGCTGATCAGTTTGCCGTAAGCTGGCATCACATCTTCTACCAGGGCTGCTTCAGCATCGGTGATATAGGCCGCTGCTTGTTCTGCGGTGATATCACCAGCGCTTTGTAGTGCGGCAATCTTGGCTTTTACATCCGCCAGTAATGAGGAGTCCTTGTCACTGTTCGGGTTAAAAGGTTTGCCGGATATAATGGCTTTACTTTGTTTAATCACGCCTTCGTAAGCAAAGTACGGTGCTTTTACGCCTTCATCGGCGTTAATGGCAACCTGATTAGTCAGCTGTTCTACTGCTTTACCAACACCTTTTAAGCGTGAAATATAGGCATCGACATCAGATGCCTCGGCTACCTTGTGATAATTAATCAGCAGCGTGGGTAGCATGGATTGCATGCCGTTCATTTGGGTTAGTACGTAGTTACGACGGCGGAACTCAGCCTGCTTTTTCGCTTGTTCGAACTGGAACATCCAGATGTCGTAGGAAATTTTTGTTTCTTCGTCGAGCTTGCTGTAGTCAAAGTTGGCTTTGAGTTCGTCAACGGTGCCCGCCATCCAGGCCAGTCGTTTATCCTGGGCCTGTTCAGACATATCATCAATCTGGTCGTATAAATCCTTGCGCCCCAGACGCGTCATCATTAATGGTGAGAACTGCAATTGTTCTTCGTATTTTTCTTCAAACCACGCGTTCAGACGTTCTGATTCGCTGACTTGTGCTGTTTCTGCAACTGATGCTGGCTGGGTTGTGCTGTTGGTTTGTGGCGCTTCGGAGCAGGCGGACAGCGCAAGGGCGACCGCACTTAAAATAAAAAGTCGTTTCATGGTGAAAGTCCCTGGGTTGGTCTTTTATAGTTATATTAACGCCATAGTAGACCGTGAACCCGGGGCTATTTCAACTCTATTCCTGTAAAGAGTGTTTCAATTTGTGAGTAAATTTTGCAATGCGAGCGAGACCCTCATGCAACTGCTCTTCTGCTGTTGCATAGGACAGGCGAACATACTGGTCACCGCCAGTTGGGCCAAAGTCGTTACCAGGGGTGAGTGCCACATGCGCTTCCTCCAGCAGGCGCTCACAAAACGCCATAGCGCTCATGCCCAGACCGCTGACATCAATGTAAACGTAAAAGGCACCATCCGGCGGCACAGGTACAGGCAATCCGGCTTTTGCCAGGCCATCCAGTACAATTTGCCGACGGGTTAACAGGGAAGCTCTTCGTGTTTCACACAGCGCCAGGGTTTCTGGTTTAAAGCAGGCCAGGGCAGCCAGCTGTGCTGGTGTTGACGGGCAGATATACAGATTTTGGGCAAGTCGCTCGATTACTTCCACCATATCCTCGGGAACAATCATCCAGCCCAAGCGCCAGCCGGTCATGCCAAAATACTTAGAAAAACTGTTAATGATGATGGCATCGTCATCAAATGCTAAAGCGGTTTGCGGCTCGCCATGCTCGTCGTCGCTGAGGTTCAGATAGATTTCGTCGATGATCCGCCAGGCCCCTTTGGCTTTGGCAAATTCGCACATGCTTGCGAGGTCTGCACTGGCTACGGCCGTTCCGGTAGGGTTTGATGGCGTAGCTATCATCAGCGCTTTGGTAGTGCTGTTCCAGTACTGTTCTACCAGAGCAGGCGATAACTGAAAGCGATCGTGTTCGGTGGTCGGAACCAGGTTAACCTGCCCGCCAAAAGTGGTGACAAACTGACGGTTGCATGGGTAAGAGGGATCGCCCACCATCACCTCGTCGCCAGGATTGACCAGGGCGGCACAAACCAGTAACAGCGCGGCAGATGCGCCAGCAGTAACCACTACCCGTTGCGGCGCAATGGTTACGCCGTGCTTAAGAGCGTAAAAGTCTGCGATTGCCACACGTAACCGGCTGTCGCCCAGGGCACTGGTATAAGGCAATTGATTTAGTTCTACCGCTTGTTGCATGGCCTGCTGCACGGCTGGCGGTGCGCCGAAGTCCGGTTCGCCGATATTTAACCGGACAACAGAATGCCCTTTAGCTTCCAGGGCGGTGGCTTTCTCGCCAAAACTCATGGCATAAAAGGGCGCGATGGCATTGGCCCGATCAGAATACTGCATAACTCTCTCTTTGGGTTAGTTTAACCAGCCTGATTTCACACCACGCTGACTGATTAACACTAAGACAATGGAAATGGTGGTTACAATGATGGGCATAACCACAATGCCCCACCCCATCAGTTTGATGGCATCGATGATGACAAAATTATAATACTGCTGCACCACTACCCCCGCCAGTGAAACCACCAATACTGGAAAGGCCAGTTTTTTACCCAGTGCGAGTAACAAACTGCCAATCAGACCGCCAAATACGGCAAGCGCATAAGCGCTATACGACCAAGCCGGGATATCCCGGTAAACGGCCTGTTGGGCTTCTGGTAACTGGGCAATCATTTCCGGTGTCATCATCACCTGGCTAAAAAAGGCGGCCACACCAATGCCATTCCATAACACCATTAACCAACTGAAAATTTTCATTCCGGTGGACATTTTTACTGGGTGGGTCATCAGTTTTCCTCTGGCGTGTCTTTCTTTGTGATAAGCACTATACGGCAAATTGGGCTGAGAGATAAACCATTCTGCGCGGTTATACTTTTGTCTATAGTGGTGCAAATGGTCAAAATTAAATCCCTACAGAAGTGCAAGCCAGCGCGTTGATGTGTTGTTTCCCGCAGGGATTAACCAGTTGTTAATTTGGTATACGGTATTAAATATGCATTTTATCGATACTAAGGGGTGGTTTATCCCAAAATACGGTGAATATGGCTACTCTGGTACGTGGTTTGATATGCACATTGCCAAGTAACAATAAATAAAGTCATTAAAGCCTGTCTATCTTTGCAGCCTTAATGATACACAGGATTTTCTGCAATGATAAAAACGCTTAAACATTCGCTTTGCGCGCTGACCGTGGCAGTTTGCTGCAGTCCGGCTGGCGCTGCAACCGATGCTGATGCGCTGCACGAGTCGCTGGTGGTAATGGATACTCACCTGGATACACCGGCGCTGCTGGTGCAACCAGGCTTTGACATCATGCATGCACATACCTATGACGATGATTTTTCGCAGGTTGATGTGCCCCGCATGGATAGCGGTGGTCTGGATGGTGGTTTCTGGGTTATCTACAGTCCGCAGGGGCCGGTAACCGATGCCGGGTTTAAATCGTCCCGTGACACTGCGTTAGTGCGCGCTATGGCGATCCATAAAATGGTGGCAGCTAATCCGGATACCTTTGCGCTGGCAACCCAGCCCGAAGATGCTAAAACCATTGCCGGACAAGGCAAAAAAATTGTTTATATCAGCATGGAAAACGCCTATCCACTAGGTGAAGACCTGAGTCTGCTGGAGAGCTTTTACAAAATGGGCCTGCGCATGGTTGGGCCGGTGCATTTTAAAAATAACCAGTTTGGTGACAGCTCCACAGACCCTGATGGGCAGCAGTGGGGCGGACTGTCGCCACTGGGTAAAGAGCTGGTTAAAAAAGCCAATGAGCTGGGCATTATTCTGGATGGTTCCCATGCCCATGATGACGTTCTTCGCGACATGATTGAACTGTCAAAAACGCCGGTAATTTTATCTCACTCTGGCACCAAAGCTATCTATGATCATCCCCGTAATGTTGACGATAGTCTGCTTAAAAAGCTGGTAGAGAGTGGTGGTGTAATCCATGTGAATGCCTACAGCTCGTATCTTAAAGAACTTCCCAGTGATCCTGAAAGGGGTAAGGCCTACAGCGCCTTATTTAAGCAGATGGGTAATATGGCTGAAATGAGCGCCCATGAAATTGCCGCGCTTAAAGCCAAGCGCAAGCAGATTGATATGGAGCATCCGGCGGTCAGAGCTACCTTTGAAGATTACATGGAACATTTTCTGCACATTCTGGAAGTGGCCGGGCCGCAGCATACCGGCGTGGGCGCCGACTGGGATGGTGGCGGTGGTGTCGAAACCATGATGGACGTGGCGGCACTGCCTAAGATCACCGAACGTTTACTGGCCGAGGGCTACACCGAACAGGACCTCGCCGATATATGGGGGAATAACGCGTTGCGATTATTAAAGCAAGCGCAGGATTTCGCGGCTTCCCTCAAGAAATAGTTTTTGCTTGTTCTCCGTAAAAACAGCAAGCCGGGCACACTTAGGTGTGCCCTTTTTATTGCCTGGTTTTTCTGCCTTCTGTCGGTCTGACAGCTCTCTGGACGAATAGCCTTATTTTGTGGCGTTTGAGTTTCCTTCCTGTTTTCGAATTTTCATACCTTATACATCACAGAGAGCAAGCCTGAATCTTAGGTTCGCACTTTGCCTGTTTATATTTGTTAATTTGTTTAAGGAAACGTCTTATGAAAATTTCACGTCTGGTAAAAATGGCTGGCCTGGCCGGTTCTATTCTGTTCAGCAGCCTGACATTCGCCTCGTCAGTTAATATCGCCGAAAACGATGTAGCTATCCATGGTTATGATCCTGTGGCTTATTTTACTCAGCACAAAGCGGTGGAAGGTACAGCTAAATTTACTGCCACCCATGACGGTGCTATCTACCGCTTTGCCAGCGCCAAAAACCGCGACATGTTTAAAGCCGATGCCGACAAATATGCCCCGCAGTTTGGTGGCTACTGTGCCATGGGTGTTGCCTTGAATAAGAAGCTCGACGTAGACCCTGCTGCGTTTTACATCGAAGACGACAAGCTCTATCTGAACCTTAATAAAGCCGTACAGAAGAAGTGGCTGGAAGATGTACCAGCTAACCTGAAAACCGCTTACCGGGTATGGGATGGCATTGAGGCCCTGTCTGTCGCAGACACCAACGCAGAGGAGTAAGCCTTATGACGGCGGAATTTCAGTCTATCAGCGCAAATGGCCATCCTTATCCGGAGCCTGTTGTGATGCTGTGGTTTAGTGCTGAGTGGTGCGGCCCCTGCAAACAAATTGCACCGGTTATCAACATGATTGAGCAGGGTTATGCCGGCGCTTTACGCGTAGTCAAAGTGGATGCTGAAGAAGACTTCGAACTGGCACACCGGCTTGGCGTACGCGCAGTACCCACGCTCATTCTGCTGGATCACGAAAAGCGTCTCGACACTAAAGTTGGCTCGGGTTCTTACGCCGAGTTAACCCAGTGGATTGACTCACACATTAACTTAGTCGCTTAACGAGGTAATAAACATGACTAACAAACGTACTATTGCTGCTGCGGCGCTGGCCATGGCACTGACATCTGTTATCGCTGCGCCAGCGCAGGCGGCAGGTAAGGAAAAATGTTACGGCATCGCGGCCGCAGGTCAGAACGACTGCGGTAACCTGGCTGGCACCCACAGTTGTGCGGGGCAGTCCACTATGGATAAGGATCCCGGCGAATGGAAGCTGGTCGCTAAAGGGAGTTGCGAAAGTTTAGGCGGCATGCTCAAAGCAGAGGCCAAAAAACGTTATGACGCTGAACAGCGCCAAAATCGCTAACCCGGCTTAAAGGAGGATTTACGATGGCCGTATTAAAACCTGGTGGTCAGGCTCTAACCAGCTCTGCTCCGGTGGGAGTTGGTTTACGTCACGAGCATTACTCTGCGGCGTTAATGCAGCCGTCGTCCTCTATTGATTTTGTTGAAATTCATGCCGAGAATTTCTTCGCTGACGGCGGCGCGATATGTCGCCTGTCAGACCAGATTCGGGATTCCTACCCTGTCAGTATTCATGGCACGGCTATGGGGTTGGGATCCGCTCAGGGAATTAACCCTGATTACCTTAAGGCATTTGCTAACCTGGTAAAGCGCATCGATCCGGTGTTGATATCGGATCACGCCTGTTTTACCTGGGGAAAACTGGGCAACTCACCGGTACATGCCGGGGATTTGTTGCCGCTAAAGTTTGACCGCGCAACGTTAGACGTACTTTGCGACAACATCGACAGGGTACAGCAACTGTTGGGCAGGCAGTTACTGATAGAGAATATTGTGACCTATATCCCTGTAGCGCAGAGTCAGTTTACCGAGACAGAATTTTTATCCCGGGTGGTCGAGCAGACCCAGTGCGGACTGCTGGTGGACCTGAATAATATTTTGGTGAATTACCACAATTTTTCCCGGGAAAATCCACTGGTGCAGGCCCGTCAGTGGTTAAGTGAACTACCGGCGCAGGCTGTAAAAGAACTGCATCTGGCCGGCAGCTCTCCGGCAGCACCGGGCAAGCTGGTGGTGGATGATCATGGTCAGCCAGTATCAGATGATTGCTGGGCGCTTTTTCATAACGCCCACGAACGTTTTCCTGAAGCAGCAACGCTGATTGAGTGGGACAATAATTTACCCCAATGGCCGCAACTGCTGGCTGAAGCAGAGCAAGCCCGTAGGCACATGGACATGATGGTACTGGAGATTGCTAAATGATTTCCTACCCATCGAATCAACCAATAAACCCGGTGCAACGCTATCAGGCAGATCTGCTACAAGCGATACACTCTGACCCCGGGCAAGCTGGTCTGGCGGTATACCAGTATAATTTGTACAGCACCGCACAACGAAGTCTGAGCCTGAGTTTTCCGGTAGTTACCAAAATGCTTGGCGAAGACGCCTTATATATTCTTAGTCGCCGGCTGTTACGAGAAGAATTGCCGGTAAGTGGCGACTGGGCTGACTGGGGCTATGGCCTGGTGAGTTTGTTACGTACTAGCGAGTTACACGCGACCCATCCGTATTTAACCGAAATGGCGGGTTTTGAGTGGGCCTTTCACTCAGCTTCGAGACAACGCCATCTGAAGCTGGAAGTCGATTCATTAGCGCGTTTGCAAACCCAGGACCCCGATGCAATTTATCTGCAATTACAACCGTCGTTGCAACTGATCAGCAGTCAGTATCCGCTGCACGGGTTATGGCAGCTTCACCGTGATTACGACGAGAGTAATGTTCCCGCAAAAGCACAGTTGGAAAAAGTTATGAATAGTGAAGAAAGTGGTTGTTATGTTATTGCGCAGGGCGCGGAAAATACCTCGGTAACTGTTACCAATTCGTTGGAATATCAATGGCTTGATGGAGTTCGTCAGGGGCTGAGTGTAGGCGCTTTGCTGGATGCTTATCCGGCGCTTGATTTTGCTGCGTGGCTGTCCGCGGCGCTGCAAAAAGGATGGATAGTACGCTTGAACTAGCTTATTAATTGGCTTGCCAATCGGCTCGCCAAATGGCTCACCTGTCGGGGACATTCACTGTCTCCAGTGTTTGGCGGTGTAGTGATACACCGCCTTTTTTTACTCTGAAAATCCACAGACCACGAAAGGCGCTGATTGGGTAACTTTACGATACGACAGGGCAACTTATCCAGCGCTTACCAGCCTAGAATTTCCGCCATCAAATAACCCATATTTTAAGGTGTGAAAATGAATTGGTATAAGCATGTTTTACCTATGGCGGCACGCTTACTAAAAAAGCTGACAGGCGTTGTTGTTGTGATTGCCGCGACCACGTCTTACGCTCAGGCTGCCAGCGTAGCGGTAGATTATATTCGTGGGGAAGGCGACGTTGAGGGCATAAAAGTCGCGTATCAGTATTATCAGCAAGTCTTAACCGATTACTCCCCGGATCTGCACTTTTACGTGGAAACCAGTGTGAATTTCTGGGAGTACGGTGCCGAGCGACAACACGATACTAACTTTATTATTGCGCTGTCACCGGTATTACGTAAAACCTTCTCTCCAAGCGCTACAGGCCGTTTTTTTGGTGAGTTTGGGATCGGTTTATCGCTGCTGGATGACACCAGGTTTGCCGGAAAAAATGTAAGTACCCACTATCAGTTTGAGGATCGCCTTGGGCTTGGTTATGAATTCGGTCGAACCTATCAGTATCGCCTCGCACTGCGTTACTTTCACTACTCAAATGGCGGGGTGAAAAAGCCTAATCCCGGACTTGATTTTATCAGTTTGTCTTTCGCTATGCGGTTATAGCAAACCCATACGGGCATGCCGGGTCCGGCACAAAAAGAGGAAGAAAGGTCAGGGTAGCACGGTCTTTATTTACTCATTTTCCATTAATCAGAACATTCGAGTTGTTATGCGCTATATAAATTTGATCAGTATTGTATTTGTCCTGTTGTTGAGCGGAGTGAGTAGTATCGCCAGCGCACAAGAGCAGCAGAGAACGTCGCCTCAGGCCCCCGAGTTTGAGTTTGTCAGCCTTCGGGGGGAAACCTTTACGTTCCCTGCCAGTCAGAATGCGAAACCCACGTTACTTTATTTTTGGGCGACCTGGTGCCCGTACTGTAAAAAGGTAACGCCAAAAGTGGTTAATCTGCATAAGCAATACGGTGATGTTATAGACGTGCTGGCAGTAAACGTGGGGATTAACGATTCGGTGGCCAACGCCAATCGTTATATAAACGACTACGCCATGACTTTTCCGGTGGCATATGATCACGACAATCATATAAGCCAGGCTTACGGCGTGCTGGGTACGCCGGTGTTTGTTATTGTTTCACAATCCGGACAGCTACTTTATCGCGGACATCGTTATCCTGAAGGGATAGAGCAGGTATTGTCACAATGATAAAACGTATGGCCAAACACCTTAATTTCAGTGACCTGATCAGTGCATTTAAAACGGCGCTGGTGGTGGGTACCATCTTGTTTTTAATTAATCAGTATGAAGTGTTACTGAATCACGACAACATTAACTTTACCAAAGCGATATTAAGCTATTGCGTGCCTTTTTCGGTATTTTTATATGGCCGCCTGAGTGCGCCGCCTGAACGCTGAGTGAAACTGTTGTTTCATTATGTTTAATGTATACTGATCGGTGTACTCATTGAGGTGACATCATGGCGCAAGGGCGTAAAAGTAAGCGTGAACATCTGGTTGAAACCGCGCAGCAGCTGTTTTACCGCGAAGGCATTAAAGGTACCGGGATTGATACCGTGCTGGAACATGCCGGCGTGGCCAAGCGTACCCTGTATAACCACTTTAAATCCAAGGACGAGCTGGTTATTGCAACCTTGCAGCACCGCGATCAGGAATTTATGGCGATGCTGAAAGCCGGGGTGAAAAAGTATGAGTCAAAGCAAACCGGCGAGCCAATATTTGCCAGAGTACTGGCCTACTTTGACGCTATTGCGGAATGGACCACCTCCAGACAGTTCTCCGGCTGCATGTTTATTAATGCATCGGCCGAGTATCCGCGTCAGGACCATCCGGTGCATGTTATTTGTGCCATGCATAAGCGGTTGGTGATTCAGTATATCGAAGAGCTTATGGCCGGTATTCCACTGGCCGATCCCCACGAACTGGCTGTGCAGTTTGCCGTGCTGACCGATGGTGCCATTGTGAATGCCCACACTACCAGCAATAAAAATGCAGCCCAGGTGGCTAAACAAATTGCCTTATCGCTACTGACAATGCACGCTGCCGGGGCACCGGCAGATCATAAACAGTGATTGCAAGCACCGATACCAGCCCGCGCTACGTGTACTGTGTGGCAGGGCAGCTAAGACCGTTCGATGCAACAGCCAGAGACTGACTAGCTGCGCAGATAGCTACGCTTAAAGAGGAGCTCAAGGCGCAGCAGTAATGGACAACTCAGGCAAAAAGCCATCGATATCGGAGTGTTGCTGTAACTGATTCTGAATATCCCGGGGCAGGTGCTTGCCAATGATATCAGGTGCTCTGTCACGGTCGACGCCATCGTTATGCGCTGCCAGGCGCTGGTAAAAGTCGTCGAATTCAGCCTGTTCATTGCGTTTGCGGGTTTGCAGCGAGAGTGAGGCCTGGCGGGTTGCTGAATAGCGGGTGCTAAAACGGGCGACCTTCTGGTAGGTAAAGTGCTCTGCAACCCAGTCGTCACTGCGTTTGATAAACATATCCATCAGTGCAAACAGCATGATATTGACCGAAGGGGAGTCCAGTAACAAGGTCATCGTGCGCATCGCTGACTCAGGTAATTCCGAGTACCTCGAAGGGGAAAGCGACAGGTCCAGCAGCCACTGCGCGTTGCTACGTTGCTCGATACTGAGCACAGAGATATTGCCGTGATCAAAGCGCAATTGCCTGCATATTCTCACAGCCTGCTGACGAAAATGGTGGATTGAAGGGCTCCCTTCGTTGTCGCGCAAAAAGGACGACTGCGCAACAAACAATGGTAAATCCTGGTGGGTGCTGAAAGGAGAGCTCCACTGACCATTTAAAGCCACTTTAAAACGTTCCCTTACTTCGTGTTCCCGGGCTTTTTTCAGTGCCAGAAAAATGGTTTGAATAAGCTCCGACGTTGGGAATTTGGGCTCTATACGCCAACGCCTGCCATACACAATTTTACGCTTACTCTCTGGCGTACGAGCTTTGTAGGTGTCGAAACCGACAATGCCTATTTGTATATAGAGTCCGCCACTATCTTCACCGGCCATAATCAGGTAGTCATCACTCAAGTGACACTGCCGCACGATATCTTCAATGGTATCGCGCTGATAAGCATAACTGAGGTAATGTTGTGGAATGCAGTGGTCGCCGCTGTCGAGTGTGACAGACGGCGCTCCCTGAATGACTTGCTCAGCGCCGGTGACTGGCTTGTGCATGCTGGTATTGGTCACGTTCTGCTACTCAGGCTGACGTAGGCTGCGCGTTAAGCAGTGGACTTTTTCTGCGCATAATAAAATGGTCAGCCGAAAGTGTACCAGCGCCCCACACGGTGACATGCAGTAAAATGAGCCCCCAGATAACGTGGCCATAGAGTGCTGCCGGGGCAATCTCTTCCAGGCTGATCACCGCCACTGCATTAACAACCCCTAAGCCTAAAGCGCTAAAGCGGGCGGCCAGCCCGACACTGAGCAATACAGGCAGAATTAATTCTGCGACAGTGGCAAGGCAGGCTGCCAGGGCAAAAGGCAGAAAGGGCACGTGATATTCGTATTCGAATAAGAATAAAGTGGTTTCCCAGTCATTGGTTTTAGTCAGGCCTGAGGCAAAAAAGGCCCAGGCCACATACAGCCGGCCAACCAGTGAAAGCCCGGCTTGCAATGGCGTAAACAATCTTGCGGAGAGCGTGCTTAAACGCACAAACAGTAGCGATAATGGTTTCACGAGAAGGTTCCTTAAATTATTACGGTTAATCGATGCTGGCCTGTTGCCAGTGCTGTTAATGTAAGGGAAGCCGACTGACAAAAAGCGACCAATCGTCTGCGCTTTGTACCTAATCGTGTTTACTGCTCGTGGCGAAATGTAATGCCTTTAGGGGATTACATGCTTATCCTGCCACACGCACCAAATTAAGTTTTTCACTGGCCGCTGGCGCTTCAAAATACCGGGTCACATGATGAAATACGGCTTCGGTGTCAAACATAGCTCTTGCTGGTTGTTCAACCCGACGTTTGGCGATTTGGGATAAACATTGCTCATCGGTGAGATCTAAATACCAGAGCTCATGTTCACTGCTTACTTCGAGGCAAAGTGATATAAACCAGGCTCGTTGTTTTACGGTATTGGCCGGGAAATCCATAACAACATTAATCCCAATACTCAGCAAATCCTGAACATGTCTTTTGACGAAAGGTTTAATGAGGTTTGAGTGCTTAATGTAATCATCAAACGTTTTAATTTGAGTAGGGTAATGAGCAGACAGCCAATTATCTTCTGAAATTAAGACGGCGTTATTTTCAGCAGCTACAGCCCTTGATTTTGTGGATTTTCCTGCTCCCATCTTGCCACAGAAGAAGAACAGTTTTCCCGGGTTTTCCATGCGTCCTCCATTTATGCATAACATCACCTTATGGGCGAAGATATCAGGGCTCTGGTAACGAGCGAAGTAAGGAAAGGCCACGTTTCTGTTCCTGTGTGTGCCGCACGCCTTTACAGCGGTTTATTATTTCCGGTTGAGGGCTCTTTTAGCCACTCTCTGGGTGACATACCCAATTTTTTGCGAAACAACCGGGCCAGCGCTGAACCATGCTCATAGCCCACCAGGTTAGCAACCAGATTAACCGGCTTATTAGCCTGTAACATTTCCTGTGCCAGCGCAATGCGGACGTCGGTCAGGTAATCGTTGGGTGTCAGGCCGACTATCTCTTTGAAGGATGCTGCGAAGCGGGAGCGGGACATAGCGGCGATTTCCGCCAGGCTGTCGACTGTCCAGTTCACCTCAGGCTGGTTATGCATTTTACTGATAACTTTGGCCATCATCGGGTGACTCAGCGCCGCCAATACGCCACCCTTGGCTAAATCGTTTTCCAGAATGTAGCGTAATACCTGCAGTAAGAATATCTCACTCAGTTTATCTATCATCACACTGCGGGTAACAGAGCGACTAAACGCCTCATCAAACAACCACTGCGCCGTCTGACCTATGTATATCTCGCTATCCAGCGGCAGAACAATCAGCGGCGGAAACGCCTCCAGCAACAGTTTTTGATGGGCGGATTCCATACTGATGGTTGCGCAGACCATTTCGGCGCCTTCTGACTGCGGTGCCAGAATGCGATGTTCTGCTGGCCCGGGAATAAATATTACCGACGGTTTATCAATGACCTGCTTGCTGCCATCTTTCATGACAATCGTTAACGTGCCGGATTTCAGCAGGT
Organism: Marisediminitalea lipolytica; assembly: GCF_001758465.1. Taxonomy (GTDB): domain Bacteria; phylum Pseudomonadota; class Gammaproteobacteria; order Enterobacterales; family Alteromonadaceae; genus Alteromonas; species Alteromonas lipolytica. Next base: position 61,720 of record NZ_MJIC01000021.1, on the reverse strand, counting down.
GCAAATGCCCTTTATCGTCGCTGGCAAAAGACTGGATGCCACAAAGTTTGCCACTGAAAAAGACTTCGGCTTTTAATGAAATTCGCTTAATAATATCGGTGATGTTGTCCATCGAATCCTCGTTTATTCCGGGAAATTACCCTGCCAGCCCGGCGGCCGGCGCTCCGGTTGCCGTCGAATACCCCTTACGACTTTGCTGGAGCCACTGGCGTGGTGACACTCCCAGTTTCTTCTTAAATATGCGCACCAGTGCAGAGCCATGTTCGTAGCCCACTTCACCGGCGACATAATTTACCGGTTTGTTGCGCTTAAGCAGCTTTTGGGCGACGGCAAGACGCTGGTCAGTGATGTAATCGTTTGGGGTTTGTCCCACCAGGGATTTAAAACTCTCAGCAAACTTAGACCGGGACATAGCAGCAATACTTGCAAGTTCATTTAAAGACCAGTGTTGTCCCGGATCAGCGTGGATAGCTTCGATGACCTTACGCAATTGCGGATGATTAATCGCAGCAAGAGCCCCCTGGTGCAGACTGCCCTTCTCGGTGGCGTGGCGAAGTACCTGCAACATAAATATTTCGCCCAGTTTATTGATCATGATGTCTTTGCCGAGACGCTGTTCAAACACCTCATTAAATAACCATTGCACAGTGCAGGATAACGAACACTGGGGAGTCACTTGCAGATAGACGATATCCGGCAAGGCTTTGACTAACAGCGAGGAACTGGCAATGCTAAAAGATACACTGGCACTGATCACTTTAGCGGGTTGGTCACCAATGGATTCCAGAAGGTGCTGTTGACCTTTAGGTAGTAACACCACTGAGGGGCGGTCCATTAGCAGATCCCGGTGCCCCTGGCGATTCAGTCTGACCTTGCCGGATTGCAGCAAATGTAACTGGCCCTGATCGCCGAAGTGTTTTACGCCCGTTAACAGACCACTGTGATTTATGACGGTGGCAAATGTATGTTGATTTAAAATTCCGCTTAAATTGTCCATGTGATATCTCTCTTTATCGGTTAACCGTTCTGATGAGATAACCTCAGCGCACTGCATTAACTAACAACAGTGACGCGACAGCCGTTACCTTAAAAAGTAAACAGTTCGGTATACAAATGGCCTGATTATGTAAAAACTGTCGCTTCAATTTTGCGATTGCAGCACCGGGCCTGGCATACAGATTAATTAAAAAAAATGGGGCGATGACACCCCATTAAAGGGGCTACAGGCCCAGTTGGGATAAACCCGGGTGGTCATCGGGACGGCGCCCCAATGGCCAGTGAAATAAACGCTCCTGCGGCGAGATTGGCAGATCGTTCAATGAGGCGTGGCGATTAACCATCAGGCCCTGGTTGTCGAACTCCCAGTTTTCATTGCCGTAAGAGCGGAACCAATTAGACGAATCATCGCGCCATTCGTAGGCATAACGCACGGCAATCCGGTTGTCAGTGAACGCCCACAACTCTTTGATCAAGCGATACTCAAGCTCTTTATCCCATTTTCGGGAAAGAAATTTTGCGGCTTGATCCCGGCCGTGAATAAACTCTGCCCGGTTACGCCAGCGGGTATCAATGCTATAGGCCAGGGCGACTTTTTCCGGATTGCGACTGTTCCAGCCATCTTCTGCCAGACGCACCTTTTCAGTAGCAGATGCCAGCGTAAAAGGCGGTAATGGCGGGCGTTGCTGTTCGGGGTTTTGCATGGTTAACTCCTTGTGTCGAATAAGATTTTAAACCGGATGAACCAGGGGGAAATCAACCTGAGTCCGGCCGGTATTACAGGCATGTCTGAGCAGCTTTGTCAGACAGTTAGTTACCATGTTCGTCGGGCTATTCGCTGCTGCTCCCGGTGTTAATGGGTTAAGCCAGGGACACAGCAATGCCCTTGAGCTTTCGTTACTATCTATGGCGACAGGCCGTGCATATGCTGGCATAAGACTTTCTCCATGGCGTCGTAAGGTTGTTTATACAAGTCATTCATTTTTGCATCTTGAACGACCGTTCAAGTGTTGTTTATAAAATACACAGAACCAGTCCGGTGTTGCAAGGGGAAAATACGTAAAAATTTGTGTATTTAAGTAAAGTGTATGTTTTTATTAAAAATATACTTATCTGTCTACTTTTGTTTTTCTTGAAAGACCGGGACAGGAATTCTGAAATCCGGATTGTCGAGAATGTCTTCGGTAAAAAAAGTTGGAAATGAGGACGATCGGGCAGGTCTTTTGGACGCATGGTTGCGTTTACTCAGGCGTAAAACGAGATACTCAGAGGAATTAAACAAGGAGATGAAATGCAAACACTGATTACGGTTTTGTGCGGCGGATTGTGTGCGTTAATGGCTGGTATTTACTTTGCTTTTTCGGTAATTGTGATGCCTTCCTTGAGCCGGTTACCGGCGCAACAAGGGGCAACTACCATGCGCCAAATCAATCGGGACATTTTAAGCTCGGCATTTATGTTGCTGTTCTGGGGCTCCAGTGTGCTGACCCTGGCAGCACTTTTTACCAGCCCTTCTGCCATGACCTGGCTGGCTGGTGGCCTGTACCTTGGTGGTATGCTGATAGTTACAGCCGTGGGAAATGTACCGCTAAACCGCCGGCTTGAGGAGGAGGGGAACACGAATGGTGAGGCGGTCTGGCAACATTATCTTGTTCGCTGGACATTCTGGAATCATGTCCGCACTGCCAGCGCGGCTGTCAGTGCGGGCTTATTCCTGGTTGCGGTGTAACGGCAAACAGGTTGTTACTCTACAGCTTCCCACCACTCTGTAGAGGGGGCTGGTGTCTCGCCGAGGCGCAGTGGCTGGCCTATCAGGGGCGTATAAAGCTGATACGGTGCGTTGTCGCTTAAAACTTCTATATCTTCAAACGGCTCCTTCCAGGGATGACGAGCCAGTGCAAAGCGACCAATGTGAATGGGCAGGAATACTTTTGCGCCCACATCAGTGGCGGCTTGTTTAGACTCTTCTGGCGTCATGTGGATGTAGGGCCAGCGAGGATCATACTGGCCAGTGTCCAGGGCAACTAAGTCAAAATCACCAAAGCGATCGCGGATTGCCTTAAAGTGGGGGCCATAGCCGGAGTCGCCGCCCAGGTAAAGCTGATAGTCAGGCGTAGTAAGCACATAGCCACCCCAAAGGGTTTGGTTTTTGTTCAGACCCCGTCCGGAGTAGTGTCGGGCCGGAACCAGATGAATGCGTAAATTGCTCTCCAGCTCTATACTGTCAAACCAGTTGGCTTCCTCAATTTGCGTGTCGGTGTAGTCCCAGCGGGCAAAATGCGAGCCTACCCCTAACGGCACAAACACCTTCTTCACTTTGTCTTTCAGGGCTACCGCGGTGTTATAGTCAAGGTGGTCATAATGGTCATGGGATATCAGCAGGACATCAATATCCGGAAGATCAGACACCTTAAATACCGAAGTGCCTTTAAATGCTTTTACCATAAAGGAAAAGGGTGACGCATAATCACTGAATACAGGATCCACCAGGATACGCTGGCCGTTAAGTTGCAGGTAAAAGCTGGAATGGCCCAGCCAGACCAAAATATTGTCTTTGGGATCCAGCGCTTTAAAATCGACCTTATTTACCGGAATAGCGCTATTGGGCGCTAAATCTTTAACCGAAGTGGTAATGTTGCCCCAGATGACAGACCAGGTGCTAACACCTTCTTTTAAAACCGGGGTAGCGGTCTGATTGTGAAAGGCATTGTCTGTGTAGTTATCCGACCGGGCATAGGTTTGCTTTTTGTCGTCATCCGGTTCACCGCCAAATCGGGGCAGGTTCATAACAACACAGCCGCCCAGCAACAGGGTGGCGCCAACTACCATTATTCCTGCTAATACCCCTGACATTTTACCTCGCATTTTTCTCACGGTAACTTTCCAAAATAATGCTTAACGCATAGCATTATCACTGTCAGGTGAATGATTATAAAGTCATAAATCCCTCGTTCTGTTGCCTATTCCTCTGACCTCCCGTTGGTGGCCCGGTATTTTGAAAACAGAGTGAACCTTAACTTCGCTTTACAGGTAAAGGTATTAACGCAGTATTGAGGAGGGCTAAAATGTGGTGTGCTGAGTGCGAATCCATCGATGATTATTTTTTTGCAGAAACTTATTTCTGGCTTTTTGTGCCGACCGAAGAAACGCTCCATAAGGTGGTCAGCCTTGCCACCGCCAGCAATTGCCCGGTCGCGCAAACAGCAGAGCACTGTGTTCGGGTGCAGGTTGAAAATCCTGGCATCGGGGCTTTTTTAAACCACTTGTGTGGTGGTCTGGAAGGGCCGGAGTTTGGTCGCACCAAAGTCACGACGACTCCAACACCAGAAAACCCGGATATCAAAGCCATTGGCCGGATTACAACTGCTGAAATTCTGGTTAGGCGGTATCAGGCGCAATGGTTAACCACGGCCATTGATAACCATGCCTACGAAAGCTGGTTTCAGCCAATAGTGGTGGCTGGCGGTGCAATCGATGCGCCCGCCATATTTGCCCATGAGTCGTTATTTCGGTTATTTGATGAAGAGAATAGCTTAATTCCCCCGGCCTTTGCTTTTTCGCTGGCGGAGCAGAGTGATCTGTTATTTGCACTGGACCTGACAGCAAGACGCTCGGCAGTAGAGTATTTTTCACGGGCAAAGCTGAAAGGGAAGGTGTTTATTAACTTTAATCCTTCCAGTATTTACGATCCCGCTTACTGTTTACGGGCTACCGCATCAGCTATTCATCAACTGGGCCTTAAACCTGCCGACGTCGTGTTTGAAATTGTTGAAACACATCGTGCACAGGATATGAATCACTTGAAAGGGATCCTCGCCTTTTATCGCAAAAGCGGCTTTGGTGTGGCTATTGATGACATTGGGTCGGGATGGTCTGGATTAAATCTTCTGGAGCAACTCAGACCCGATTACGTGAAAATAGATATGGAACTGATTAGTGGCATAGACACTAATCACTACAAACAGGTTATCGTAAAGCATCTCATTGAAATCGCCCGTCAGAACGGTGTCAGGGTCATTGCAGAAGGCATCGAAAACGAACAGGAAGCTCTTATGCTGACTGAGCTTGGGGCAGATTACCTGCAAGGCTACTTTTTTGCTCGGCCCAAACGTTTCAGTGATCGTATTTCTGACGAAGAACGCCAGGCGATCTACGATTCGGTTAGCCCTATCGAACAAGCTATGCGAGCACCGCTGGCTAAATAATCACGCAAAATTTGCGTGCGTTAAAGACAAGTGTGCTTTACATTTGTCTTTTTTGTGATACTTTAAGTAAAGTCTACTTTACTTTATGGAAGGTTGTTGCGACATGAAAGAGGCAAAGGTACTCACACGACACCAGCGTAATCAGCATAACCGTCGCCGCCTGGCTGGATTTACCCTGGCATGGTTGCTTTCCCTGGCCCTGATTTATTTTGGGCACCGCTTTGTGTGGGACGGCGACAAGTTAATTACCGGCGTGATGGGGGCAATCAATTTGCTTTTGGGGGCAGGCATGATGTGGGCAAATAAGATCATGCTGAATGGTCTGGATGAGCTGGAGCAAAAAATTCAGCTGGAAGCCATGGGACTGTCTCTGGGAGTAGGCCTGGTGGGTGGTTTTGCTTATTCGGCACTGGCGAAAACCGGCGTATTGCCGTTTGCCGCGGAGATTTCCCATCTGGCGGTACTGATGGCGTTGACCTATTTAGCGGGTACCTATCGGGGAGTGAAAAAGTATCAATGAAAAACCGTCTTAAGGTACTCCGAGCAGAAAGAGACTGGACACAAGCGGATTTGGCTGAGCGACTGGATGTGTCACGTCAGACGATTAACGCGATAGAAAAAGGCAAGTTTGATCCCAGTTTGCCACTGGCATTTAAAGCAGCCCGGCTGTTTAAGCTGCGCATTGAAGAGATTTTTCAGGACGATGAATAACCCTTAACCTGTTTGGAGAAGAGCATGAAAGCATTAAAATCCACCACTAAAACCCATTTGATTGTTGCGCTGACGTTTGCTGCACTGATGCTGGTTGTGAGTTACCTGGTTGGTGACCATGAGAGCGCCGGCACTCTGTTGATTATGATGATCTGTGCCTACGTTATTGTAGCTGGTCAGTTAACGGGCAAAAGCCGCACGACCTGTCAGCAATAAGTTGCCTCGATTGGGTAAAAAGCGGCTTTTTGCCGCTTTTTTGTGCAAAAAAAATCATTGTGTTGCAAATCTTTAGGGTTTGTTAAACAAATTAGCGTGTGAATATACTAGCGGAGCCCGGAATATCGACTACCTTTGTACAAAGAGCTGCGGGAAGGGATGCCTCCTATAAGCGAGCTTTGTAAAACGGCTGATTTAAGGCAAAGGTGATACAGTGAACTTTACGGAAAACCCCACAGGAAGTGGCTTTCAAAGCATTAGTGCGGCAAACAGCAATTGCTGTAGTTGCTATTTACGTAATTCCGACCCGCACAAGGCGTCTACGTCTTGCCGGCATTGCTTTTCCGGCAGAGTCCTTGCACCGGACACACTGGTGTTGCCACCGGTATGGACCGGGTTAAATGCGTTGTCTGTGTTTTCAGCCATAAAACAACTGCCACTCGAGCTGCTTGAGGACTCAGTATTAAAAATTGATTTTTCTGAGGTACAACACCTTGATTCCTCAGGAATGGGTGCCCTGGTGGGTTTGCAGAAGCAGTTGCGGTCTTCTCAACACACCGCGATAAAAATTACCGGCGCGAGTGATTGCGTAAAACGGTTAATGTACACCGCAAACCTGCACCGATTATTTTTAATCGAAAATAGTTAGTTTTTTACCAGCGTTGATCATATAAATTTAGTCAGATGCGGGTGAGCCAGCTCAATCCATTGCTTAAGGCAGGGTTCATCGATAAAGCTAAAATCAGCAAAATCGAAGCCCGGTGCAACTGAACATCCCACTAACGAATAGTCGCCGGTCGAGGTTGCGGCCTGGAAATGACCACCAGGCACTATAGCGGCCATGTCATCCTCGGGTCCGCCAATTCTTTTTTCGTGCAGCTGTTGCTGATGTAACTGATAAATCGTTAACGGCGCGCCATCATAATGGTTCCAGATTTCATCATGTAACACCCGGTGGAAACGACTTACCTGCCCCTTTAATAATAAAAAATAGATATGCGTAACCGCGGGGCGAGCTAACCCGTGTTTAGGCGAAGTAACTTCATAACCAGAGCGGTATATTTGCCGGTAGTATCCCCCTTCAGGGTGGGGTTCCAAACCAAGTTTGTTAACAAGAGGGTGCATTTAATACTCCACTGAAGGGATATAACCAATCATCCGATTATTGGCAGAATGACCGCTATGCAGTAAGCACGGGCGATAGACTAAGCGCTAAGCATACATAAGCTAAAACCAATGTACATCATTTATATTAAATATTTGTTAAATGTTTGGTGGTTATGGGCTAGCCGATTTTCTATGGGGTGAGGCCTGCAGGTATTACACAGTCAGGTGAGAATAAATTTCATACTAAGCCTGAAGGGTTTAATTGTTGAGCTGTAACAGTATGATTTTAGGTTGAATTATGATTGGTTGGGATTATGCATCAGGATTGGGAGTTTGTTTAATTTTGACCGAAAAAGGATGTGTACAACATGAAATATCAAACCTATGCGCCGCTTGTTGTGGGTAACCGCAGCTATTCAGCTATCAGTTTCGAAAAGCTCGGAAGCCAGTTTGATCTCGGACGGTTACCCTTTTGCGTTAAAATTCTGCTCGAAAATCTGATTCGACATGAACATACCGACTTTGTCAGCGACACCGATATCGAAACCATTGCCAAATGGGATACCGCTGACACTGCCGATCACGAAATTTCCTTTGTACCCGCCCGGGTCATTTTGCAGGATTTTACCGGCGTGCCGGCTATCGTTGATTTAGCGGCAATGCGTGACGCTGTTAACCGTCTTGGTGGGGACGCTCAGGCTATTAATCCGTTAAATCCTGTTGAGCTGGTTATCGACCACTCGGTGATGGTGGATCATTTTGCTGAAGAAAATGCATTACAGAAAAACACCGCCATTGAAGTGGAACGCAACAAGGAGCGTTACCAGTTTCTCAAATGGGGCCAGTCCTCCTTTGATAATTTTAAAGTGGTTCCACCCGGACGCGGTATTGTGCACCAGGTGAATCTGGAATATCTGGCCCGCTGTGTTTTCGCTAAAGAGCAGGGTGGTGAAACCCTGGTTTATCCTGATACTCTGGTGGGGACTGACTCTCACACTACCATGATTAATGGCCTTGGTGTATTGGGCTGGGGCGTTGGCGGTATTGAAGCCGAAGCGGCAATGCTGGGTCAACCCGTTACAATGCTGTTGCCGCGGGTGGTGGGGTTTCGTCTAACCGGCAAGCTCAACCCGGGTGTTACGGCAACAGACATGGTATTAACCATTACCGAGCAGCTGCGTAAGCATGGGGTAGTAGGTAAATTTGTTGAGTTTTACGGGCCGGGTTTAAGCGCGTTGACCACTGCCGACCGTGCCACCATCGCTAATATGGCACCAGAATATGGCGCAACCTGCGGTATTTTTCCTCTCGATGAGGTCGCTTTGGATTACCTGCATTTAACCGGGCGGGATGAACAGCAAATTGCGCTGGTAGAGGCTTACGCTAAACAAACCGGCTTGTGGCATGACGATAACACCAGAGACGCAGAGTATCATGAAACGCTGGAACTGGATTTAGGCAAAGTCGTGCCCTCGGTTGCCGGGCCTAAACGTCCGCAGGACAGAATTGCACTGGATAATGCGGCTAACGCTTTTGATGACTGGCTGGCACAGCAAATTGATATTGCTGATGTGACCGAAGAGAGTGATTTTGTCGCCGAAGGTGGTACAGCGCCTGTGGTAGATGAAGATCATGCATCTTACGTTAAACTGGGCGATGAAGCGTTTAATCTCGAAGATGGTGCAGTCGTTATCGCTGCCATTACCAGTTGCACCAATACGTCTAACCCGTCTGTACTGATTGCCGCCGGACTCGTGGCGAAAAAAGCGGCGGAGCTTGGCATGACGCGCAAGCCCTGGGTGAAAACATCACTGGCACCGGGTTCTCAGGTGGTTACTCAATACCTCGAGGACGCTGGTTTGATGCCTTATCTGGAAAAACTGGGATTTAATCTGGTGGGCTACGGTTGCACTACCTGCATTGGTAATTCAGGACCATTGCCAGACGCTATCGAAACCGCCATTCGCAAAGCTAAGTTAACGGTAACTTCGGTACTTTCCGGTAACCGCAACTTTGAAGGGCGTATTCACCCCGACGTGGCTGCAAACTATCTGGCATCGCCGCCGCTGGTGGTAGCCTACGCTCTGGCTGGTAACATGAAAATCGATGTGGCTAATAGTCCCCTCGGTAAAGACCGCAACGGAAATGACGTTTATTTAAAAGACCTCTGGCCAGATCTTGAAGAAGTTCAGACGTATATTCGCGAAAATGTGTCGGGCGACTTGTTTAAAGCCAAATACGCCGATGTGTTTAAAGGTAGCGGCGTGTGGAACGAACTGGAAGTATCGGATACCTCGGTGTATGACTGGCCGGATTCAACCTATATTGAGCATCCGCCTTTCTTTGATACGATGTCGACCACGCCGGACGCCATTGAATCGATTACCGATGCACGCTGTCTGGTGAAGGTGGGGGATTCGATAACCACTGACCATATATCCCCGGCGGGTGCCATTGCGCCGGACAGTCCTGCCGGTGAGTACCTGCAGGAACTTGGAGTAACACCTGAGCACTTTAACTCTTATGGTTCGCGCCGCGGTAACCACGAGGTAATGATGCGCGGTACCTTTGCTAATGTACGTTTAAAAAATCAGTTAGCGCCTGGTACCAGTGGCAGCGCTACTACTCACTTCCCAAGCGGCGATGCCATGTCGATATACCATGCAGCAATGCGTTACAAAGAAGAGCAGGTGCCAGCCATTGTGATTGGTGGTAAAGAATACGGCACTGGTTCAAGTCGTGACTGGGCTGCTAAAGGTCCATCGTTAATGGGCGTAAGAGCGGTTATTGCCGAGAGCTTTGAGCGTATTCACCGTTCAAATCTCATCGGTATGGGCATTCTGCCACTTCAGTTTGCTGACGGCGACAGTGCTGAATCGCTGGGCATTGAGGGTAATGAGACGTTTTCTATCGACGCCGTAGAGCGGGGCCAGAAGACCACTTCAATGACTATTACCAAAACCGATGGCAGCAGTAAAACGGTGGAGCTTAAAGTGCGGATTGATACGGCTAACGAGTTCACCTACTACGAACACGGCGGGATCCTGCACTATGTTATTCGGGAATACCTGAAGTAATAAAACCAAAAAAGGGGCCTCGGCCCCTTTTCTTTAGCTGGATAAAACTAGTATTTATCGTTTAAACGGCTAACGGCCAGATAGCCCTGCGAAATAGTTTGTACCAGATCGTCGGTTTTATCGCGCTCAACGAATTTGTGCTCGATGCCTGCTAATTTGCCGTTGGCGAAGATATCGTCGAAGTTAATGGTGCCTTTACCCACATCGGCAAATTCACCCTGGGTGTCCATGTCTTTCACGTGCCACAGCTTAAAGCGCCCTGGGTTGCGTTTGAAATAATCCACAGGATTAAGCCCTGCTTTGACTGTCCAGTATAAATCCAGTTCCATGGCCAGCAGGTCGGCATCACATTCGTCCAGTAATATATCGTAGGGAACCTGACCATTCATGTTTTCAAATTCGAAATCATGGTTGTGGTAGGCCAGTTGGATACCATTGGCTTTAAAGGTTTCACCCAGCTTGTTAAGGCGTTCGGCCAGACGTTGGTAGCCGGCGATGTCCTTACTGCGATCTTCTGGAAAAATATAAGGAACGACTACGTATTTATGACCCATGATTTTAGCAATTTCGATCTGCTTTTCGATATCGGCGTCTGTTGACATCAGGCGCAGCAATACATGTGACGACGGCGCTGTTAATCCCAGCTCGTCCATCAGTGCTTTAACCTCTTTGGGATCATTGTCGTAGAAGCCGGCGAACTCCAGTTCTTTGTAGCCGACACTGGCAACCAGTTTTAAGGTATCCGGTACGCTCTTTTCCATCATGCTGCGCAGGGTATACAACTGCAAACCTACGCGGTTTTCTTTGGCCGCAGTGGTAACGTTAGATGCACTGGAACAAGCAGTCGCACCAAAAAGTGCCCCCATGCCGGTGGCAGACATTTGCATAAATCGACGGCGGCTTAAGCCTGGCATTTTGTTGTGTTGAGACATAATAAGTTCTCCTTATGTTAGCCGCTAAGACGGTTCGGAAAGATTGACCGGGTGCGCCGGTGCTGGCCCGGTGCTTTCACGGATGATTAACTGGTACGGTAGAATGACTTTTACCGCGCGTTTAGCTTTGCCTTTTAACACTTCTATAAGCAGGTTAATGGCAGTTTCGCCAAATTCTTCAGCGGGTTGAGCGATAGTGGTTAGCGGTGGATCGCTGTAATGTGAGAAGGCAATATTATCGAAACCGGACACGGATATATCCTGCGGAACCCGTAACCCGGCCGCTTTGAAGCGGCTAATAGCTCCGAGTGCCATTTCATCGTTTTCACATACCACTGCCGTAACGGGATGGTTCTGTTTTAGCAGGCGTTCGGCCGCCTCGTAACCCGATTGCAGGGTAAAATCCCCGGCGAACATCAGTTCTTCGTTGTAACTCAGGTTGGCAGCCTGCAATGCATCTTTAAAGCCAAGCATCCGATCGCGGGTCAGTGGGCTGGCTGCCGGGCCCTTTATCATGGCAATATGCTGGTGGCCCAGTTCAACCAAATGCTCTGTCATGGCCGCGGCCGCCAGGCGGTTATCCAGAGACACCGTCGGACATTTTGGAGCGTCAAGGATTTCACAGGCATTGACCATGGGCAACAGACCTTCATCTGTCACGTCATTATCGTTGAAAGGATTAAAAGCCCGTAATTGCACCACGCCGTCGGCCTGGGATGTGTGAATCATGCGGGCGTAATTTTGTTCAGTGGCGTCGTCACCCATGGTATTAACCAGCAATAACGAATAACCCTCTGCTGCTGCCGCTTCCTGCATGCCACGGATCACGCGCGCAAAAAACACGTTTGCCACGGTAGGGACCAACACCACGATATTATGGGTTTTGCCGGAGCGAAACTTCACCGCCATCAGGTTGGGTTTATAATTAAGCTGCTCAATAGCTTCGGTAACCTTTACCCGGGTTTTGGGCGATACCAGTTCAGGTTGCTGTAACGTTCGGGAAACGGTCGCCACAGACACACCGGCTAATTCAGCCACTTCTCTTATATTTGACAACTCGCCGTCCTCTTTCGCGCAAGGAATGATGTAACCGATAACATTATTTATTTTTTTATGTTAACAAAATTTGTTAATTCGGCTAGCGCTATTTGGCTTATTTTCCGGCAATTATCGAAAAAACCGCCGGATCGTTAACAATTTTGTGATGAGTTCGGACTAGATCTGAACAGTAAACTTGTTATACTTCGATGTAATCCGTTACATTTTTACATCATTAACAAAATTTAAACAAGTTTGATTTTTTGATGATATTGCATATCGAGGTTCGAAGGTGGCAAAAACAGAGAAGATTCGTTTAGGTATGATTGGCGGCGGTCAGGGGGCCTTTATTGGCGCTGTGCACCGTCATGCAGCTGGTCTGGATGGACACTATGAACTGGTGTGCGGTGCCTTTAGTCGTAATGCGGATAACAATCTGGAAACCGCAGAGTCGCTGAGTATCAGCGCAGACAGAGCGTACAGCAGCTGGCAAACGCTTATCGAAGAAGAATCCAAATTACCCGCAGATCAGCGGGTACAGGTACTGGCAATCGTTACGCCAAATCATCTCCACGTGGAAGTGGCCAGGGCCGCGCTTGAGGCTGGCATTCACGTCTTCTGCGAAAAGCCGCTGGCGATTTCACTGGATGAAGCCAAATCGCTTAAGCCAGCTTTAGCTGCCAAACCGGTACTGCTGGGCCTGGCGCACACCTACATCGGCTATCCCATGGTATGGCAGGCGCGTCATATGGTGGCTAACGGTGAGCTGGGCAAAATTCGCAAAGTCTATGTGGAGTATCCACAGGGCTGGTTAAGCGAAGGTATCGAAATGCAGGACAACAAACAGGCGGGTTGGCGTACTGACCCGAGCAAGTCAGGCGGCAGTGGCTGCATGGGCGATATCGGTACTCACGCACTCAATATGGCCGAGTTTGTTACCGGCGACAAAGTAAATAAATTATGTGCCGACATGCACATTCACGTTGAAGGGCGTCGCCTGGATGATGACGGTGCGGCCTTGTTGCGTTTCGAAAGTGGCGCGACCGGCGTTTTAATTGCCAGCCAGGTGTGTGCCGGTGAAGAAAACGGCCTGAAGATTCGTGTTTATGGCGAGAAAGGCGGTCTTGAGTGGATGCAGATGAATCCAAACTCATTGATCGTGCGCTCACTGACTGCGCCTATGGTTACTCTGCGCGCTGGTGGCGGTATGCCAGGGCTGTGCGAAGAAGCGCAGGCGCGGTGTCGTATTCCCGGTGGTCACCCGGAAGGTTATCTGGAAGCCATGGGTAACCTGTACACCTTCTTTGCCAAGGCGGTACGCAGCGGTCAAACCGGTAAAGCTGATGGCGTACCGGGGCTGGAAGATGGTTTACGCGGTAATGCCTTTATCGAAACCATGCTGGCCAGCACCGCGAGCGATGCGAAGTGGACCGATTTTATCGCGTCTGAATAACAAGCATCTGAGAAACGAATTAAGCAGGAGAGACAACAATGTCTGCAATTAAAGGCCCGGCTATCTTTTTAGCCCAGTTTGTTAGTGATAAAGCGCCATTTAATAAATTGGATACCATTGTTAAGTGGGCTGCTGAGAATGGCTATAAAGGCATTCAGATGCCTACCGGCAACGACGATATTTTTAATTTAGAACTGGCTGCTAACAGCCAGGACTACTGTGATGAAGTGATGGGGATTTGTCGCGATGCCGGCATTGAAATCACCGAACTTTCAACGCATCTGCAAGGTCAACTGGTGGCGGTGCATCCGGCTTATGACGAGCTGTTTGATAACTTTGCACCCAAACACCTGCACGGTAAACCGCAGGAACGCACGGAATGGGCAACTGAGCAATTAAAGTTTGCCGCTAAGGCAAGCGAACGGTTGGGACTGAAAGCTCATGCAACCTTTTCCGGTGCGTTGCTGTGGCACCTTGTTTACCCATGGCCGCAGCGTCCCGCTGGTCTGGTTGAGCAAGGCTTTGCTGAACTGGCTAAACGCTGGAAGCCTATTCTGGATGCATTTGATGAAGCTGGCGTGGATGTGTGCTACGAAATTCACCCCGGTGAAGACCTGCACGACGGCGCAACCTTTGAACGTTTCCTGAAAGCCGTGGATAACCATCCGCGTGCCAACATTCTGTTTGACCCCAGCCACTTTGTGCTGCAGCAACTGGATTACCTGGACTTTATCGACCGTTATCACGATCGCATCAAAATGTTCCACGTTAAGGATGCCGAGTTTAACCCTACCGGTCGCTCCGGCGTGTACGGCGGCTACGAGGACTGGAAAGAACGTCCCGGACGTTTCCGTTCACTGGGTGATGGTCAGGTTGATTTCAAATCTATCTTCAGCAAGCTGACCCAGTACGGGTTTGATGGCTGGGCAGTGCTGGAATGGGAATGCTGCCTGAAAGACTCTGCGCAGGGTGCCGCCGAGGGCGCGCCGTTTATTGCCAGCCATATCATTGAACCTACCAAGCATGCGTTTGATGATTTTGCCGGCGCCGAGGCGAGCGAAGAACGTAACCGCCGCATCCTGGGTTTAAAAGATTAATAACAACACGTAACTGGTACAAAAAGTACGGTCAGTACAGACATTTGGCGAGGAGCCTATGAACACAATAACAATACGTCTGAGTATTATGATGTTTCTCCAGTTTTTTATCTGGGGTGGTTGGTTTGTTACGCTGGGAACCTTTCTTGGCGGCACGCTCGGTGCGTCGGGCAGTGAAATTGGTATGGCGTTCTCGACCCAGTCATGGGGCGCGATCATTGCACCGTTTATCATTGGCCTGATTGCCGACCGGTTCTTTAATGCTGAGCGTATTCTGGGCATTCTGCACCTGGTAGGCGCGGCACTAATGTACATGATGTACATGTCGACCGACTTTGCCGGCTTCTACCCTTACGTACTGGGTTACATGATTGCTTACATGCCAACCCTGGCGCTGGTAAACTCCGTCTCATTTGGCCAGATGACCGACCCGAGCAAAGAATTTGGTAAAATTCGTGTATGGGGCACCATTGGCTGGATTGTTGCGGGTCTGGTGATCAGTTACGTATTCTCGTGGGACTCGCAGCAAGGTATTGCTGACGGGATGCTGCGTAACACCTTTATGCTGTGTGCAATTGCTTCATTAGCCCTAGGGATCTACAGCTTTACCCTGCCAGCTACGCCGCCTGCGGCGAAAGGCACCGAAGCGGCCAGCCTTGGCCAGTTGCTTGGCCTGGATGCGCTGGCGATGCTGAAAGATCGTAACTTCTTTGTGTTCTTTGCCTCAAGTGTCCTGATTTGTATTCCACTGGCGTTTTACTATCAGAATGCAAACCCGTTCTTAACCGAAATCGGGGTTGAAAATGCCACCGGTAAAATGACCCTGGGTCAGGTATCTGAAGTGTTATTCATGCTGGCGTTACCGGTATTCCTTAACCGCTTTGGTATCAAAATGACCCTGTTACTGGGCATGGCTGCCTGGGTACTGCGTTACGCCTTGTTTGCTATTGGTGACGCCGAATCTGGCTTGTTCCTGTTGATTATTGGTATCGCACTGCACGGTATTTGTTACGACTTCTTCTTTGTGTCCGGCCAAATTTACACTAACGCCAAAGCGGGCGACAAAGTGAAAAGTGCGGCACAAGGCCTGATCACGCTGGCAACCTACGGTGTGGGTATGCTGGTGGGCTTCTGGGTTGCCGGTCAGATTACCGATAACTATGCCGGTGATGCGGGCCATGCATGGCAACAAATCTGGATGTTCCCGGCCGCATTTGCCGTGGTGGTTCTGGTGCTGTTCTTGCTGGTATTTAAGCAAGAAGACGTTAAAGCAGATGCGTGATCCTAAGGGACTGCCGTTAACGGCAACAACGGTGAATGCCCGGCGCGATGTGCTGAAAAAGCTGGTGCTGGGCATGACCGGTGCCAGCCTTAGCGCATCGGCGTTAGCTGCTTTGCCAAACGACATTGCAAAGTTAACCCTCAAAGGCAATATCAACCACTCTGTGGCGCGCTGGACATACAGCGAATTAACCATAGAAGAGTTGTGTATTGCGGCCAAAGCCATTGGCTTTAGTGCGATTGATTTAGTGGGGCCAGACGACTGGCCCACGCTGAAAAAATATGGCATCGACAGTTCAATGTGTAATGGCGCAGAACTTAACCTGACCGACGGTTGGGCCGATCCTGCCTTTCATGATGTGCTAACCGAACGTTATCTGAAACACATCGATTTAATTGCCGATGCGGGCTATCGCAATTTGATTTGTTTTAGTGGTAACAAGCGGGGCGTAACGCCGGAAGCCGGTTTGCAACACGCCGTGACCGGGCTTAAGCGGATTATCGGCCATGCCGAGAAGCGTGGTGTGATCCTGCAAATGGAGCTGTTTAACAGCAAGGTGGATCACCCTGATTACTTTGCCGATAACTCAGCCTGGGGCATTGCCCTGTGCAGGCAGTTAGGTTCAGCTAATTTTAAGCTGCTCTATGATATTTATCATATGCAGATCAGTGAAGGTGACATCATTCGTACCATTCGGGAAAACCATCAGTACTTTGGTCACTATCACACCGCCGGTGTTCCCGGCAGACATGAAATAAACGACAACCAGGAGCTTTTTTATCCGGCCATTATCAAAGCGATAAATGCAACGGGCTTTAACGGATATGTAGCTCAGGAATTTATTCCAACCCCAAAAACTATTCAGGGTCAGATTGAATCGCTGCGCGAAGCCATTCTGATTTGTGATGTGTGATTGGGCAACACACAAAATCGGGCATAAGAAAGACACGATTTAAGGGGAGAAATAATGGCAGATAATGTTTATGACGCGATCGTTGTAGGATCCGGGATCAGTGGCGGTTGGGCAGCCAAAGAACTGGCTGAAAAAGGGCTCAAAGTGCTGATGCTGGAACGTGGACGCAACATTGAGCACATCAAAGACTACGTGAATGCGCACAACGAAGCGTGGAATTATCCGCACCGTGATGTGGCGACCCAGGAAATGAAAGCACTGGAGCCGGTAATTAAACGTGATTACCCGCTGAATGAGTCGACTTACGGTATGTGGGAAAGCCACCAGACCTCTCCTTATGTCGAGAAAAAACGCTTTGACTGGTACCGCGGCTACCATGTGGGCGGTCGTTCACTGTTGTGGGGCCGTCAGAGCTACCGCTTAAACGAAGAAGATTTTATGGCTAATGCCAAAGAGGGCATTGCCGTTGACTGGCCGATTCGTTACAACGATTTGGCCCCCTGGTACGACTATGTAGAACGCTTTGCGGGGATCAGCGGTAACCGCGATGGCCTGGATGTATTGCCTGACGGTCAGTATCAGCCTGCGATGCCATTAAACGTAGTAGAGAAGGACCTGGCCAAGCGCTTACAGAAAGCGTTTAAAGGCACCCGCCATATCATTAATGGCCGTTGTGCCAATATGACTGAACCCAAGCCAGAGCAGAACCGGGTGAACTGTCAGTATCGTAACAAGTGCTGGTTAGGCTGTCCGTTTGGTGGTTATTTCTCTACCCAGTCATCAACGCTGCCGGTGGCCATGGCAACCGGTAACCTCACCGTACGTCCGTTTTCGATTGTGACCCGGGTGCTCTACGACAAAGACAAGAAACGCGCTACCGGCGTAGAAATTCTCGATTCAGAGAATAATCAGACCTATGAATTTAAGAGCAAGATCGTATTCCTCAACGCCTCAGCGTTAAACTCAGTGTGGATGCTGATGAACTCAGCCACTGATGTGTGGGACGGCGGTCTGGGCAGCAGTAGTGGTGAACTGGGTCATAATATTATGGATCACCACTTCCGCGTGGGTGCTTCGGCTGATGTAGAAGGGTTTGAAGATAAATATTATTACGGTCGTCGTCCTTCTGGCTTTTACATCCCGCGCTTCCGTAACTGGGGCGATGATAAGCGCGATTACGTTCGCGGTTTTGGTTATCAGGGGTCTGCAAGTCGTACTGGCTGGAACCGCAATGTGGCAGAAATGGGCATTGGGGCCGATCTTAAAAATACCCTCAGCGAGCCAGGCAGCTGGTCAATTGGCATGACGGCCTTTGGTGAGATGCTGCCAAACCATGACAACAAGGTGTATCTGAATAAAGCCCAGAAAGATAAGTGGGGCTTACCAGTGCTGGAAATGGACGTTGAGATCAAAGAGAACGAATATGCCATGCGCAAAGACATGATGAACGATGCGGTGGAAATGTTCGAGAAGATGGGTCTTAAGAATGTTCGCGGTTACGACGCAGACTACGCTCCAGGCATGGGGATCCACGAGATGGGCGGTGCACGCATGGGCCGTGACCCGAAATCATCCGTGCTTAACGCGCACAATCAGGTATGGGATGCACCTAATGTATTCGTAACCGATGGAGCCGCGATGACCTCGGCGTCTTGTGTTAACCCATCACTGACCTACATGGCATTAACCGCCAGAGCGGCTAACTTTGCCGTTGAAGAACTGAAAAAGGGGAACATTTAAGATGGAAAGACGTGACCTTCTCAAAATGATTGCCGCAGCCACCGGAGCGGCGTTTGTTGGCAGCAACGCCATGGCATGGGGCCTGAAAGTACCGGCCAGCGATCCAGCGACAGTGGGCCTTGATAAAGAAGACATCAGCCTGATGAGCGAAATTGCTGAGACCATCATGCCCCGCACCGACACACCCGGCGCAAAGGATGCTCAGTGCGCGCAGATGATGGCGGTGCTGGTTGCTGATTGTTATACCCCGGTTCAGCAACAAGCCTTTAAAGATGGCCTGCGTAAGCTTAATCTGGCCAGCGATGAGCGTTTTGATACGCCGTTTCTGGCACTAAGCAGTGCCCAGCGTTTTGAACTGCTGTCTGAGTTAGACACGGAAGCCAAAGCCTATAATGCACAGCGTAATTTATGGGGCGCGGTAAACCAGCGCCCGAATAGTCGCGATATCGACGACACCAGTCCGTTACCGCATTATTTTACGATGTTTAAGCAGTTAACCCTGTTTACGTTTTTTACCTCCGAAGTTGGTGCAACCAAAGTACTGCGCTATGTAGGTATCCCTGGCAAATTTGACGGTGACATGCCTTACGAAAAAGGTGACAGAGCCTGGGCGACCTGATTTCAGGTAGTCCGCTCGCGGTTAAATTTGCCCTAAGATGAGGACACATGGTATGCGCAACAATGTATTTAAAACAATCGCCACGGTGGCGCTATTGGCTCCGACGCTGAGTGCCTGTGCAGCGACTGAGGAAAAACTTGAGCCCTGGCAACAGGCGCAAAAAACAGAAGTTTGGGAGCCGGTGCCTGCCGTGGTAGCAACGCCGGTGAACAAAGCGCCGTCTGACGCCATTGTGTTATTCGATGGCACCGATTTGTCCGCCTGGGAATCGGTGAAGGGCGGTGCAGCGGCCTGGACACTCGGTGGCGATACCGTAACGGTTAAACCAGGTACTGGTAACATCCGCACCAAACAGTCATTTTGTGATGTGCAGTTGCACGTGGAATGGCGCGCGCCTAAACCTGAAGAGGGGATGGACGGACAGCTGCGTAACAACAGCGGGGTGTTTTTCCAGGAACGTTATGAGATTCAGGTACTGGATTCTTATGATAATAAAACCTATCCCAATGGCCAGGCTGCATCGGTTTATAAACAAACCATTCCGCTGGTAAACGCCACGCGCCCACCGGGTGAATGGCAGGCCTATGACATCATCTTTACGGCGCCGACATTCAGCGGTGAAAAGCTGAAAACACCAGGCTATGTGACGGTGATACATAATGGGGTTGTGGTACAAAACCATGTGGAAATTCAGGGCACCACTGAATGGATTGGTGCGCCAAAATACCAAGCCCATGGTTGTGCACCAATCCAGCTGCAGGATCACGATAACTTAGTCAGTTTCAGAAACATCTGGCTACGCGAGCTGTAACAGAAAAGCACGATAACAAGCCCGGTTTAAGCACCGGGCTTTTTGTTCTGATTGCCAGTAAAAGGGATTGCGAGGGCTGGACAGCTGGAGTAATTTAATCCTATCACTTTGGTAATCAGAAGCCGGCTATGTTGGACGCCATCAATGTTATTCCCTTTATTTTTGCCTGTTTGTTACTCAACATTCTGCCGGGGCCGGACTCTTTGTACATTATCGCCAGAAGTGCCACACAGGGGGGTAGAGCAGGCGTAGTGGCGTTACTGGGTATCATGTCTGGTGTCAGTGTGCATATTGTTGGCGCAGCGTTAGGATTAAGCGCTTTACTGGCTACATCGGCCTGGGCCTTTACGCTGATCAAGGTAGCGGGATGTGTCTACTTGCTTTACCTGGGCTTTGCCATGCTGATGGCTAAACGTGAGACCTCGAAACCCGAAACCGGGAGCAGCAAGCTCAAACCTGCCAGTTTAAAACGGATTTTTACCGGCGGCTTTTTAACTAATGTACTTAACCCCAAGGTGGCGCTGTTCTTTCTGGCCTTCGTCCCGCAGTTTATTCCGGCTGATGTGGCCGATAAAACGCAAATGTTTCTGGCCCTGGGCGGTATCTTTACCTTAACCGGAACATCCTGGTGCCTGTTGCTGGTGATTGGTACGGTGTGGCTGCGAAACCGCCTGGCCGGTATTGGCGGATTGAGTTTCTGGCTGAATAAAGCGGCCGGCGGATTATTTGTGTTCTTCGCGGTGAAACTGGGGCTGGCCAGCGCCTAGCTGAATTTTCGGATACGCCTGTGCAGTTGAACAAACTGGACGGTTGAACTAATCGAAGAGTAGGGCTATGCTCTGGTTGATATTTGTACAGATAAAATAACAACAACTATAACGTTTGGTGGTTACTGCTGTTCGATACCGATAGGATGTAACGTTATACAGCAGGACGCTTATGACGCCATTCAAACGTAATCTTTCCAAGCTGCTGTTCATCGCATTGGTGCTGGCTCTGGGCACCATTATTTCCGGTGTTATCTATTACTTTAAAATGGATAGCAACGAGGACACCCTGAATACCTTACTATTTCGTGAGCTTAAGCAAATCGAAGGAACGCTGCACCGCAGTTTCGATAAGGTAAAGATTACTTCTCAATATATCCTTTCTGATACATCGGCAGTATCGACCTGTGGTGTTAATGACGAGTCCATAAAAACGGCGATTGATAAGCTGGGGGTCTCTGATGATTTGGCTGATATCCGGCTGGTCGACAGCGGTGTGGTGAGCGCTCGTAACCCCGAACCTTATGCGTTATCCATCCCGTCGTTTGATCAGGCCAGCTTTGTCATCAACAAGCCCTGTGACAACACAGCGGAGCCGGACACCTTTTACCAGTTGCACCTGACCAGCTCGGTGAGTGATTCGCTGCGACAGCGGATTGCCCGTTTTCAAACCGTGGCGTTAGTTGAGGCCGAAGGCAAAGTGCTGTCGGTAGTTAATCATGCCTCACAACTCAGTGACGAAACAGATTTACTGATCAAGCGGATTACCCATCTGCATCCTGCACCGATCCATACGGAAGATGAGACAACCGCATTTACGCCGGTTATTGAGGGGACAAACTTTATTGATACTCAGGTAAGCGATAATGATTTCAGGGTGTATGTGCACCCCATCATGGCGTCTTCCTTAACGAGTGCCGGGCAAGAGCTGTATTTGATCGGCGTGATTGAAAAAAGCGCGATTAACCAACAAAAGCTTAAATTATCCCCCACACTGCTGATGTGGTTAATTCTGGGGTTGTTGTTTTTAATTGCCATTACACCGCTTATTAAACTCCGTTATATCAGTACCACGCATGCTATTGCCAGAGGCGATAAGAGTCAGATAATGCTGGGTATTGTGGTGGCTATTGGCATTGTCACCATCGGCTGGATACAGGAGCTGTTCTTTAACTATTTTGAAACCGTTAAGGCACAGCAACTGAGTATATTACATCGGGAAATCAGTAATGACTTCGTGCAGGAAGTCAGCACGGTATTATCGATTGTCCAGCAGGCAACGGATGATTCCTGCAGGCGTCATCGCTCGCCTGATCAACAAAATGCAGTTTACGATAATCAGATATGTCAGCAATCGCTGACCGCTGATAGCAATGCTTCTGCTGGTGGACTGGCGCGCAAACGAATTGTTGAGACAGTAGCGGTGATCAACGCCAAAGGGCAGGTTAGCAGCGACTTTCCCGTGCTGTACAGCTCTGAGCACCTGGTGTTTGAGCAGGCCATTGATTTGGCAAAGCGAAATTACGTAAAAGCCGGTCTGGCAGGGCAGTTCTGGCAACTCACCGAACCGGCTGGTGAGGCCACCTCGAACTTTTTTATTCAGCGGGTTTTTAATATTGAAGACGGACGTAAGAATGCCATGCTCTCTATTCCTTTTGCCGCCGGCAAATTTTCTGCCGAACCCGCCCCCTTTAGTGTTGAAGCATACAGCCAGTTCCGTTTATCCCAAACCTTTTCAAGTTATCAGAAGATGGGGTTTCAGAAAGCCGAAGACGATACGGACCAGTCTGAGCCACAGCTGATCATTGCCGGTACCCGGTTTGGCAGTCTGGTTGACAGAGTGATGCCTAACAATTTTGGTTTTGCGGTAATCGATGAAGCCGGCAATGTGCTGTTTCACAGTGACGATTCGCTGAGTCTTATCGAAAACTTTTTCACTGAGACAAATCGAAACCCAGAGTTACTTGTTGCCTCGCGGCATAATCAGCTGGCATCCCCAACGCTGATGAAACTGGATTATAAGGGCAGTCCGCATACGGTATTAATAGGCCCTATGCAGGCAGAGGATGCCGCTGCACCAGAACACAATACTATTCCCTGGCGGCTGGTGGTGTTCTTTAATCCTGAGTCGCTGCAAACCAACAACATGATACTGGTTTTTATGGCCGTATTTTTGTTTATGCTGGTGATTATTCCTGCCTTTGCGGTGATGCGATATCTGATGCTGCAACGGTTCTGGCAGGATATCTGTTATTTCGACACGCAGCACCTCAAACGCTATAAAAGCTATGCCTTGATTTTGTTTGCCACCGCTTTGTGTTTGCAGTACCAAACGGGGGTTGTGCTGCCATTTACCAGTCGCCTGGTAATGTGGGCGGCTGCTTGCGCATTGATAGGTTTATTCCTGATCCGGCAATTTACTTTCGATGCCTCATACAGTTCGTTCTGGCGACGACCACAAACCTGGCTCCTGGCCATCCCATTGCTGTTATTCAGTGTGGATATGCTGGACTATTCCGGGGCTCAGCGCGAGCTGATTCAGGCTAATCAGCTGTTTTCCGTGCTGGGCATTTTTCTGGTCGCTATGGCGGTTGAATCCTTCCGCGTGTGGGGTAAACCGGACACCTTCATATCTTGCCGCCGACGGGATAATCGGGCGATAGAAAAACGCCGGTACACGGCCGGCTATATCTGGTATTTAACCGGGTTGCTTTATCTGGCTGCGGCTGTGCCCGCGTCATTAATTGCCTTTACCGCACATGATTACCTGCTCCAGCGCCAGGCAAGCTTTGAAGCCAGCCATATTAAGCAAAGCATGTTACAGCATCAGTTTGGCTATCAGGACTATCTCAGCTTCCTTAATGCCACGCCCTGCAATCCTGGCTCAGCAAGCGCTTTTCCATGCGTGCTGATAAGTGACTATAAACTCCCTGAATTAATCAGCAGCTTTTACCCGCCAGCTATTCAGGCCGCCACCGTATCTGACTGTGGCATTAACTGTAAAAGCTGGGTGCTGATTAATCCTCAGCCGACTGAAGAAACCATCCGGCCAGACAGTTTCTTTAATGCGATATTCAGTATTACGCCAAGCCAGACCGAGTTTATCAGCCATTTGACCTTTGCGGCCAAACAGGATCTTACCTATGAAGGACGGCGCGGTGCGGCGCATGATGATGAGTTGGTTTACCGCGCCGACTTACTCATGCTTGCCGCTGCGCAGGAAGGTAGCGGGCCTGTGATTGCCTTAATCATGTTTTTGGGGCTGCCATTGGGGATTTATCTGTCGGTACGTCAGCTATTGGTGCAACGGTTAATGGGCGAGCATTTACAGGATCAGTTCCGCGTGTTGCCTCACTGCACAGAGTATCAGGATAACAAGGCGAAGTTTCCTGATATCGGTGAGTGTTTAAAGTACAATAGCGAAGGCTCGCTGCTGGTGCTGAATGCGACACGTTTACAGGCAGAAGAGGCATTAAAGTGTCAGACAATAACGGTGTACGAAAACCGGGTATTCCGGCTGCCGGAATGTTTGAGCGGTAGCGATAACGGCGGGTACTTTCTGGCCGAGGTGCAGCAGGCTATTCATGGACATTCTGAGAGCCCGGTTATCGTGGCGATTTCAGCCGTAGAACAGGTCAGTACCTGTTCGTCCTTACGTCGCCATGCACTGTCATTTTTATATCAATTGCATAATTTACCGGGTATTTCCCTGCTGGTTATTGCCGAAACGGCGCCTTTATACCGGTTACTAAACCCTTGTGCGTACGAAGTGGAGGCCAGTGACGACAACGCGCTGTCCAGTGATGAAAAAGCCGGTTGGAGTAAACTGTTTTCTGAATTTACCAAACATTATGCCTGGTCACCGGTTCAGAAACGGCGCTTGAGTAACCCCTACGATGTTGAGCAATTGATTTATTATGAATGCCAGGCCTGGCCCGAGATTGCGCATTTAAGCGCGATTCTGAGAGAGCAAACCAACGGATTACGCAAATTTAGCGGTGCTGATACAGCAGAAGGAACAGATTCGGTTGCTGATTTCTGGGAGCCGGAACAGGTGATTGAATTTATGCTAACGAACGCAGGCGCCTTATACCGGCGGAAGTGGGAAGAGTGTACCCGTCAGGAAAAACTGATCCAGTGGAAGCTGGCTAACGGTGCAAGTATAAATCCCGCTAATGCGGTGGTTATCGAGCGGTTGGTGCGCCGGGGCTACTTATACCGTGATAAAGGGTGGTCGATAATAACTGAGAGTTTCCGGCAGTTTGTTTTGACTGCTGAAAACGAGCAGGTGATCAATGTCTGGCTGGATAATGCCGATACCGGCGCCTGGAGCGTGCTGCGAATCCCGGTATTTGCGATGCTGCTGGTACTGGTGGTTATATTTGTGTATTCCAGCGGTAGCTCACTCAATACCTTGTTGAGCGTAGCGACCGCTGCACTGGGACTGATCCCGCTACTACTGAAAAACCTCAGCCTGCTAAAAGGCGGGGCAGGCAGCGATATCGAATAGTTCAGGCCGTTGTGATTCGCCCTATGGCATCGGTAATAGCCTCATCGCCATCGGTTAACTCCAGTATCTGGCGGGTGATAGCAGGTTGGGCAATCAGCGCTGCCAGCGTATTGGCCACATTACCTCGTTTTACTTTGCCATAGGTGAGCGCGTAGTCGAGGCTCACCTTATTATCAGCCTCTTCATCCAGTAAAGTGCCTGGGCGCACTATTACCCAGTCCAGTGCAGACTTAACCAGTTTGGCGTCAGCCTCTTTTTTCACCTTCATGTAGTATTCAAAGCCCTCGCCAAGATTGTCATTCCTGGCCGACTCAGGAAACGCAGAAACTAAATAAAAGCGTTTAACACCCACCTCCAGGCCAATTTTGGCAAGTAACGGCGGCGTTTCGCCATCGATTTTGCCCGTGCGTTCTTTACCGCTGCCAGCTGCGCCAGCAGAAAAGATAATGGTATCGTGGCCTTTTAGCAGAGTTTCGTAGTCGCTTCCGGTCAGCTCCATCATATCGCCCTGAACGGGTGTCGCACCCTGTGCAGCCAGCTTTTCTGCTTGTTCGGGCTTACGATGTAGTGCCGTTACCTTGTGGCCCTGAGCAATCAGTTGCGGTAATAATCGATGACCCACTTTTCCGGTAGCACCAACAAAAAATATCCGGCTCATATAGCCTCCTGACTTAATTAAATCACTGAATTAACTATATTGATTGGGATTGCCTGGCCGGATTTCTACCTTTTGCTGAGGGATCAGGAGTAACAGGCAATGACTCAGGCCCATTGCGCAAGTGGATAATTCCAGCCTAACCGTTGAATAAAGCTTGTGCAGTGTGGATAAGCTCTATATAATGCGCGCCCTTACAGCTAACCAACTAAGTTCCTTGTCTCCATGCAGCTGGCTGTACTGCGCGAGGCTACAACCGTAAGGAGCGTATTAATGCGTCATTACGAAATCGTATTTATGGTTCACCCTGACCAGAGTGAACAAGTACCTGGTATGATCGAGCGTTATACCACAATCCTGAAAGCAGATGGCGGACAAATCCATCGCTTGGAAGACTGGGGCCGTCGTCAACTGGCTTACCCAATCGAAAAACTGCATAAAGCACACTACGTTCTGATCAACGCTGAAGCGACTGCTGAAGCTGTTGCTGAGCTGGAAACTGCTTTCCGTTTCAACGATGTTATCCTGCGTAACATGGTTATGCGTACCAAAGGTGCGGTAACTGAAGCTTCTCCTATGATGAAGGAAGAGCGTCGCGAACGTCGTGAAGATTCTGCCCCTCGTGGCGAGCGTGCAGAACGTCCTGCAGCAAGCGAAGAATAAGGAGAATTAACCATGGCTCGTTTTTTTAGACGTCGTAAATTCTGCCGTTTCTCTGCAGAAGGTGTTGTTGAGATTGATTACAAAGATATCGCTACGTTAAAAAACTACGTAACTGAAAGCGGTAAAATTGTACCAAGCCGTATTACCGGCACCAGCGCTAAATATCAGCGCCAACTGTCTAGTGCTATCAAGCGTGCACGTTTTCTTGCACTGCTTCCGTACACTGACTCTCATAAGTAATTTGGCGAAGAATAAGGGGTAGCATCGATGGAAATCATTCTACTGGATAAAATCGCCAACTTAGGCGGTCTGGGTGACACTGTCACTGTTAAAGCTGGTTTTGCACGTAACTTCCTTTTCCCACAAGGTAAAGCGGTTCCTGCAACTAAAGCAAACGTTGAAAAATTTGAAGCGCGTCGCGCAGAGCTGGAAGCGAAAATCGCTGAACAGCTGGCTGCTGCTCAGGCGCGTGCCGAAAAAGTTGCTGAGCTTGGCGAAGTAACTATTGCCGCACCAGCTGGTGAAGAAGGCAAACTGTTCGGTTCCGTTGGTACTCAGGACATCGCCGACGCGATTACTGCAGCTGGCGTAGAAGTAGCTAAAGCAGAAGTTAAACTGCCTACTGGTACACTGCGTGAAACTGGCGAGTACGACATCGACCTGCAATTACACTCTGACGTAATGGCAACTGCTAAAGTTGTAATTATCGCTCAGGCGTAAGCGCTAAGTGATTTGAAAAAACCGCGCATCAGCGCGGTTTTTTTATGCCTGTAAAAACAATTCCGGCTTGCTAAAAGCCTAGCGGCGGCCAAGTTTTCGTGGGCCAAAGCGCCGCCTGCTTATCACTTGTTCTTCATCTTCCTGCTGCATTTCGGCTATTTTGGCTTTCAGCGCCTCAACACTTGCAGGCTTATCAGGGCTATTGGCACCCTCTTGTTTTACGTGTGTCAGTGCGGCTTCGACAACCGGGTTAACCTGATTGGCTCTGGATACATCAAATTCTGACTGTTTAGCCAGGGTATCGCCGAACACCTTGTCCGGCTCATCATTGTTCATTTCCAGTTTGCGAAATTCCGCTTTAGTTTCGATTAGCGCTTTTACCGCCTGCGCCTGGGTTTCGTTGAATTTAAACTGCTGACTCTTAAGCTGCATACGGCCACCAAAGTAAAAGGCAATGATCACGCTTAGCAGTGTCCAGTAGCCTTCAGGAATGGTGCTGAAAGCCTGAGTGATCGCGGCCAGTCGTGAAGGTGAAAAATAAGCAATCACAAAAATAAACAAAATCAGGGTAACGATCATAGGCCTAATCAGGCGGTTAAACGCATCGGCAACGGAGTCTGCCCAGGTGCGGTTTTGCCTGGCGTTAAATTCGGCCTGATAGGTTTTTAGCAATGCCATTTGTTCGTCTGCGGAGCGCTGTGCTTCTTTTTCTTTGTTGGTAGTAAATACGCCGGCAACGGTTTCTACGCCTCTGGATACCGAGTCAGTGATGGCAGAAATAGGATTTTCAAATAATTTACTCATGGGTCTGCTCCTGGGTTATGCCACCTGATAATCCGGTAAAAAGCTGCGGGCGCGGGCCAGCCAACCCTTTAAAAACACATTCTGGCTGGCGTCATTGGTGACAATATCGGCATAAAACATCTGGCGCTCCTCAACCAGAGCAACCACCATCCAGTCACCAAGTTCCTGCAGGCAGGCAAAAGCCTGGGCTTTGGTTTTGGGGCCCATGAGTCCATCAATGACCAACGGGCCATAGCCTGCGTCATTACAGACTTCCTGTAAAAATTTGATGGCCCGGCGCGGACCATGATTCACCGCGCTATCAAACAGAAAGGGTTGTAGCGATGGTGGTAATTTATCGATGCGTGGGACGCGATAGTAATTCAGCTCATAGATGTCCTTGGCGGTATCCACATCCATCGCCTTCACCATGTCTGGCGTAACAGCCACCTCGAGATAGCGAGAAAGGGTCTTTTGCGTGATCCCAAAATTAGTCGGGCCGCCCCGGTCGGCGGGATGATTAACGTATCCGCCTTCCTTAACGAGTATTTCGTCAATCATTGTTGCAACATCCATCTTGCCTCCTGCTATGGTAACCGGGTGTGTGGTTAATAATTAAACACCCAAAAGGCAGAGTATGCCACTGTGATGATTGAATTTTGTTCGATTGACCTGTGGGTTAACGAAAAGGGCGCAGGGTTAACCTGCCGGCTGAATGCGTGGAATACAGCTGAGGCGGACAGGACCGCCCTTTAGCAAAGCGTCTGGTGTAGGCCTGTACATTGAGTATGCGGGAGCGTGCTTTTACCCTGAGTGATTCACGCCGATAGTAAGGAACGTCTTCCCAGCGGTCGGCAGCCTGTTGCTGTTGTGGCGTTAGCCATATCACGCCTCCCGTAACGCGATGATGAGGGGCGGGTGAAATATAGCGGTATCCATCATATCCCAGCCGCATACGCCAGCCGTATAATGTGGCGGGTGTTACCGGTAAACGTTGTGCGAATAACAGCCGCTGGTAGCGGGCAAGCAGCAAGGTGCCATAACAAAAGAAAGGCTGTTTGCCGGTAAAGCGCATGGGTGAGTTATCCGACTTTACTCAGGGCCTTCTCGCATTTTCCCCGCCACTCGTCATCCAGCACTTCCAGTTCTACAATCTGTCTGGCATTTTCAAAGTAATCCGGATTATAGACTGAACGCATTAATTCGCCGACACTGACCGTATTGGTTGCACGTTGCTCCAGAGATACGCTGTCACCGGTGCGCAGCACACCTGTTTGCAGTATCCGGTAATACCACCCGGTTATACCGTGATTACCGGTAAAGCGGTCGAGGTTAGGCGTTTCGAAGCGCTGATTAATTTTATTGCAAGGTGCTCGTGGGGCGCCAACCTGCACAATTATCTCGCCCATGGCATACACATCACCAATAAAAACCGTTTCATCGGTCATGCCCTCAATGGAGATATTCTCGCCAATACTGCCGGCCACTGCTTTGTCAGCCAGGGTGGGATAATGCTCGCTAATTAAGGCGTACCCGGCCAGACTGTATTGATGCAACACTTTTTCCGGCCCGCCGTGCAGGCGCTTATTCGCCTGGTCATCCTCGTCGGTGCAGTCGCTATGGACGGTGAGATAGTCAACCGGTTGCTTACAGATGGCTGTCAGGGCGTTACGGGGACCAAGCGGAGCAGGCTTTCCTGCATAAAGAGCGGCAATGTTCATGACGGTTCCTTTTGTTTAGGCACGGTTGTATTGTAATCAATTCAGGTTATTACGAAATACCATTAAAAATATTTTTAACTCGTTTAAACCTTCAGGGTTTTAGTAACGACTAAGCCTTTAACAACACCAATAATGAGCACACAGACACACACCTTATGATGGCAGAGCAGGCAAAGGTAGTGAATGCCGGAACGTTATTCACTCAACAGCAGTTGCAGCAACAAATTGCGGCAGCACAACAAGGCGATATGGCGGCCTACCGGCAGCTGTACGAGCGTTTTGTTGGTCAGGTATTCGCACTGAGTTATCGCTTAACCGGTGATGCCGCGCTGGCGGAAGACGCTACTCAGGAAGTGTTTGTGCAGGTGTGGCAGAAGCTGACTAATTTTTCGGGCAAGAGTCAGTTTTCAACCTGGTTACACAGCGTCACTGCCAATGTGACTATCGATTATCTGCGCAAACAGCGAGGCTGGTTCAAGCGTATGTTTTCTTTAGAAAAAGAATTCGAGCAGCAACTGCGTGCCGAGCCTGCCTGTGATATCTCGGCGCTGGATAAGTGTATTGTAAAACTGCCGGAGCGAGCGAGGTTAGTGTTTGTATTACACGCAATTGAGGGCTACCGCCACGACGAAATTGGCCGCATGCTGAATATGGCAACTGGCACCAGTAAAGCCCAGTACCACAGAGCAAGAACCTTATTAGAGGAGTGGTTAGGAGATAGTCATGAATAACCAGTCGAAAAAAATGAAAGAGCAGCTCGAAGCGTTACCCAATGAGCTAACACCATCGCGGGATTTATGGCCGGGTATCGAACTGGCCCTGACGGGGGCGCAGGAAGAACGCAAGCCTAACCGCTGGCCTGTGGCTGTGGCTGCAGGGCTGATTGTTCCTGCGGTGTTGGTCTGGCTGTTTATGAGCCAGAGCCAGGTACCGGTAAACACTCCTAATCCAACAGTAGTCGCGCAAATGAGTAAGCAGTTTGAGTCGCAAAAAGCCTCATTGCTGGTGGCCTATCAGGACCAGAATGCGCTGGCCGACAACTGGCAAGGGCAACTTACCGAGCTGGAGTCAGCGGCAGAAGCGATAAAAGCGGCACTTAAAAATGACCCCAATAACATGGCGCTATTGCGAATGTTGCAAAGCGTTTATCAACAACAAATTGACCTGATTGAGCGAGTGCACGCGCCAAAATGGCAACAAATTTAATAGGTGAATTATGCAGACCTTAATGATATCAAACATAGTTAAAAAGCTTTGCTGGAGCGCCGCACTGGCTGGCGTGTTGTTATCCGGTAATGCCTTTGCGCAAGAAAAAATCGATAAAACCCTGGATACCGGCAGTAAACCCTTTGTCGAAATGGAACATGTGTACGGTAAAGCGGAGATTAAAACCTGGGATAAAAATCAGGTCCGAATCACCGGCAAACTAGGCTCGCTGACGGAAGAGTTTACCTTTGAAAAGCGGGGTAACTCGGTAGTTATCGATGTCGAAGTGAAAAATAACCATTATCGTTGGGAAGATGACGATGAAGCCAAGGATGATTTAACCGTGTATGTTCCTGCTGGCAGCCGATTCGCCTATGAAGCGCTCAATGCCAACGTGAAAGTGGATGGGCCTCAGGGCGGTACTTCTGTCGAAGTGGTGAATGGCAATATCGAAGGGCGTAATCTTGGCGGCAAAGTCAGTATCGAATCGGTGAACGGTGATATTGAGCTGAAGGCGATTACCGGCATGCTTCAGGTTGAGGCGGTTAATGGCAATATCGAAGCTGAACATGACAGTGCCGAACCGTTCGAAGTGGTCAGCGTGAATGGCAAAATTGATCTGCAAAGTGTTAGCCCGGAAGTAAAAGTTGAAACCGTAAACGGTGATTCTTCACTGCAATTGGGGGAAGTGAGTGATCTGGAAATGACCTCAGTAAACGGTGATGCACGGGTGTCAATGAGCTTAAAGGCAGATGCCGATGTTGAAGTAGACACTGTCGGCGGCAGTATCTCTCTGACCTTTAACAAAGACGTTTCAGCCCGCTTTGAGGTGGAAGCTCACGCCGGAGGTAAGATCATTAATAAGTTGAGTGACGATAAAGTCAATAAAGCCAAATATGGCCCCGGCCAGTGGATTGATTTTACCCAGGGCAGAGGCAACGCCCGGGTAAGAGTCTCCACCGTAAATGGTAAGGTGACTCTCGGTCAGTAACTTAGTTACTGACCGAGAGTCATCCCGGAGATTTCGTAAGAAATCATCCGGGATCCCCCGAAAAGGCTGGCTCAGTTAAACTGCTCTTTCATATGTCATCCCGGAGATTTCGCAAGAAATCATCCGGGATCTCCCTTTACTGTCATACCGGAAGATACGAAGTATCTATCCGGTATCTCCCGAACAGCTTTACTCAACCAACAGGCGTGTCAACAGGGATCTTCACGGAAAACTTTGTTACCCTGACCAGCCTATTGATCATTTCACAAGCCAATGGCAAAACCCAATGCAAAAGGCCCGGTTAAAACCGTGCAGATATTCTGTTTACAGTGTAAAGCGCCATTATTTAAGTACCGCAAAGGTGGTAAGGGTGCACTGGTAAAGTGTTTTAAAGAACGCATTGTCGAAGACTACACCTCAATACCTTGCCAGTGCCCCGGCTGTGGGCAGGAATTCGCACGGGATACGCTAATTCGGGGCGTGCCCGCCTATAAAATGATAGGCGGTAAAGTGCACATGAAGTGAGGCCCTTCAAGTCTGTGGCGAGTTACTGACTTAACAAGGCTTTAACTTTACCAATGGGTAAAGCCTGGGTTTTACCGCGATGTCCGTCCACATCTTCGGCCATCAGTAAACTGTTATAAATAGCCTCTTCGGTAGCTTCTATCACTGCCTGAAACAACGGAGACACTTCGTTGTTCGACAAGGACGGAGCAAGGTGAGTAGTGTCTTTTTCGCTGCGGCGCAAAGCCTCCGCGGTACTGAACGCGACAACGTAATCGCCGGAACCGTTGGTCAGGCTAGCGCCTGTTCTGGCTACACCGCCCATAGCCCGCTTAGCAAGGCGGTAGAGGTTACGATCTGACAGCGGCGCATCAGTGGCCACCACTATCATAATCGAACCGTCTGCTGAGCTATCATTGTTGAGCGCTTCTGACAGGTAATACTGGCCAAGCTTTTCACCTATCGGCTGACCATCGATTTGCAAAATGCCGCCAAAGTTGCTCTGTACAAGCACGCCAAGAGTATAGCCACCCAGGCTTACGGGCAGTTTTCGGCTACTGGTGCCAATGCCGCCTTTAAAACCAAACGCGCGGGTTCCGGCACCTGCGCCGACATTGCCTTCTGCAACGGCGCCATTACCAGTTTTTTCAATGGCCTGAATAACCTGTTGCGGGGTAATAAATCTGGCACGGATATCATTAATGTAGCCGTCGTTGGTTTCACCCACCACGGCATTCACTGAGCGCACCTGCTCATTGCCGGGCTGTTTCAGCGTCCACTCCACCACACCCGCGATGCCCTCGGCCACATTTAAGGTATTGGTGAGCACAATGGGGGTTTCAATTTCCCCCAGCTCCTGAATTTGGCTGATGCCGGCCATTTTGCCGTAACCGTTGCCCACAAAAACCGCCGCAGGCACTTTGTTCTGGCGTAAATTGCCACTGGCCGGAATGATTGCAGTCACGCCCGTGTGCTGTGCTTTGCCCTGATGCAAGGTTACGTGGCCCACTTTGACACCGGCCACGTCTGTAATGGCGTTGAGCTTACCCGTGGGTAAGACGCCGGGCTTAATGTTTAAGTCTCTGGCCCGAAGCTGTTCGGCATGCGAGACATTGGCTGATAAGAGAGCGATACAGGCAAGGAAATGAATAGCCCATGGATACTTCATTGTGTGATCCCTGATGGATAGGTAAAAACGAAAATACCACCATAGCATAAACCTGGGATAGCTGACTGTGGGAAGTAGGAGAGTGTTTCTTTGTATCTGAACGGAGAACCGATAACGACGCGAAGACAGAGCCGTAATTCGGCCCCGTCTCTGTGCTGAATGGCTTATGGCATAAGCACTAATTTTTGTACCCGTCGACCGGTAGAAACTTCTGAGGTGTACAAATTCCCCTGGCTGTCGGCCACTACGCTGTGCAGCCAGGTAAACTGGCCGGGATACCGGCCCGGGCGGCCAAAGCTGCCCAGCAGCTCATAGGTTTCATGCCATAGCACCCAGATACGGCCATTCATCATGTCGGCAACGTAGAGGTATTTATTATCCGGTGAAAAGGCCACATCGGTGGCGGTACCCAGTCCCATGGTCTGCCCTGCAATCACTAAATCGCGCACAAACCGGGCGTTACCCTGTTCATCGTTTTTAAAGATCTGAAGACGATTGTTACGACGGTCACAGACGTAAATAAGACCATTCTGCGATTGGGTGACACAGTGAACGATATCGCCAAAGTCAGGGGCATCAGTATTGATATTGTCGGCACCAGCGGTGGCCTGAGACACATCAAAGTCGCCGTCGCGGGTTCCCCCGCCAGGCTGGCTGGCGTAAGCCCCCCAATACTGTGAAAAGTGGTTACCTGCCGTATCAAATTCAATAATACGCTTATTAATATACCCATCTGCGATCATCACCTGTGTTGTATGGGTATCGTGGTAGATATCCGCCGGGTTACCCAGCGCCGCTTTACTTTGATTGCCATCCGTTTTGTTGCGCTGACCAAACTGTCGAATAAATTTGCCGTCGGCAGTAAAATTTAATACGACATGATCGCCCTTGCCATTGCCGCCAATCCAGACGGTGTTGGTGTCATCTACAAACAGACCATGAACGGTTTGTGGCCACTGGTTGGTGCCATCAATGTCAGGCGTTATGCTCTCGCCGCCCCAACTGTTCAGGACCTTGCCCTGCGGCGAGATTTGCACCACATGCGGGGCGGCTTCACAGCACACCCCTGTAGGCGGGGATTGTTCAAGGGCAAGATCCAAAGGACTTAACGAGTTAGGCCGATGTAACAGCCACAGGTTATCGCTTTTATCGATGGCCAGCCCCGGGACCTGACCGATAATCCAGGTATCGGGCAACTGCGGCCAGCTGGCATCCACTTTAAACTCGGGGAGCGGATGGGATGCGCCGGGTTCAGGATAGCTTTCCAGTGCAACCAGCGAACTTTGTGCACTGACCATACTGGTGAAAAACCCGCTTAAAAACAGTAGCGCCGTTTTATTCATGGTTGTCCCTTGTGACCTTTGGATTGAACTTAAGTATAACTGTCGGTGTGAGGGATTGGATCATTTTCCGTTTAATCCGGGCGGCAAATGTCGCATAATACCGCTCTTGTTAATAAATCAGGTTTTCTGTCAGGTGAAAGTCGTTCCAGCCAGTTCCGATAAAAGCGTAGAAAAACTCAAGATACCGCCACACAGCATCGAAGCTGAGCAGGCTGTGTTGGGGAGTATGCTGATTGATCCGGAGTCCTGGGACAAAGTGTCCGAGCTGGTGACAGATGCCGAGTTTTATAACCGCTCCCATCAAATCGTATTTAAAGCGATATTAGAATTACTGGCGCAAAGTCAGCCGGTGGACCTGATTACGGTTTCCGAACTGCTGGAAAATAACGATCAGCTGGAAGATGCGGGAGGCTTTGCTTACTTAGGTGAGCTGGCGCGCAATACGCCCAGCTCCGCTAACGTAACAGCCTACGCCAAAATTATTCGTGAGCGTGCCATTACCCGTGAGCTTATTGGTGTTGCCAATGAAATCGCCGAAGTAGGTTACAATCCGGAAGGGCGTGACAGTGCTGATATTCTCGACATGGCCGAGAGTAAGGTATTTGAAATTGCCGAACGTCGCACCGGCGCATCTGAAGGCCCGCAAAGCATTGAGTCGGTGTTAGGTAAAACCATCGACCGTCTGGAAGCCTTGATTAAGGATAACCGGGAAGTTACCGGGGTTACTACCGGCTTTAGTGATCTGGACAAAAAAACCAGTGGTCTGCAACCTTCTGATTTGATTATCGTCGCGGCTCGTCCGTCCATGGGTAAAACCACCTTTGCCATGAACCTGGCAGAAAATGCCATGCTGGCCGAAGATAAGCCTGTGCTGGTATTCAGTCTTGAGATGCCGTCAGAACAGATCATGATGCGTATGCTGGCATCATTGAGCC
The DNA here is from genome assembly GCF_001758465.1 of Marisediminitalea lipolytica. Lineage (GTDB taxonomy): Bacteria > Pseudomonadota > Gammaproteobacteria > Enterobacterales > Alteromonadaceae > Alteromonas > Alteromonas lipolytica. Next base: position 25,557 of record NZ_MJIC01000021.1, on the reverse strand, counting down.
GCGTGGATCAAACCAAAATTCGTACCGCTCAGCTCGATGATGAAGACTGGGCGCGGATTTCCAACACCATGGCAATGCTTAAGGAAAAAGACAACATCTACGTGGATGACTCTTCTGGTCTAACTCCCATGGATGTGCGCAGCCGGGCCCGTAAACTTGCGCGTGAGCGGGGCGGGCTAAGCATGATCATGGTGGACTACCTGCAGCTGATGCGCGTACCTGCGTTAAGTGACAACCGTACGTTGGAAATCGCGGAAATTTCACGTTCACTTAAAGCACTGGCGAAAGAGCTGAATATCCCGGTGATTGCACTGTCTCAGCTTAACCGGAGTCTGGAACAACGGGCCGACAAACGCCCGGTTAACTCGGACTTGCGTGAATCCGGCTCTATCGAGCAGGACGCCGACTTGATCATGTTTATTTACCGTGATGAGGTATATCACGAAAACAGTGAGTACAAAGGGGTTGCCGAAATTATTATCGGTAAGCAACGTAACGGCCCTATCGGTACTTGCCGGCTAACCTTCCAGGGCCAGTTTTCGCGTTTTGATAATTACGCAGGTCCTGACGTACCTGACGAATACTAAGCTAGAGTAATCTGTTTGGCTAAGTTGTACTCAACAGCCAGTACATCATCGCACCACCGCTTATTACACCAATCACCAAAGCCGTCAGGATACTGAACAGTTGCCTGCCCACACGGACTGTTTGCCAGGTTTCTGTGTCAGGTGCGGGCACAACACGCAGCGTTTGCTGTGGTATTTCAAATACCGCGCATAAACTCATTACGGTTTCCGTTGCGGCATTGCCTTCTTTCTCAATTCGCTGAATAGTCCGCAGGCTGACGCCACACATTTCTGCCAACTGCTGTTGGGTCCACTGATGTTGCTGGCGAAGCGTCCTGACCTGCAACGCGTCGATTTCCACTGCACTTCTCCTTATGCAGTCAGATACTTAATCAAAGCGGCTGCGGACGCACCAAAAACCATGCCGAACACAAACATCTTCAGAATATGTAACCAGCCTTGTTTCGCTGTTTTTACAACGCCTTTGGTTTGTGAAGCAAGCAACTGGCCATCCTTGTAAACAGAACATTCAAGGTCTGCACGAATTAAGCTTTTTACATGATAGCGAACACGATACTCGTGGCCATTGTGAACAAATTCATGCTCACTGACCAGTTTGAAAAGTTCCCGTTTGGAAGACACCGGATTATCGTTAACGTAAACCGTTTCTTTACCGGACCAGGCAGAACCGTGCACGGCGATATCGGAATCACCATCCTGAAAGTAAAACCAGAAACCATCAATAAAATTAGCTGAGGACATTGTGTCTTTTTTGTTGTTCGCAGATGAAATTAAGTTTGCCATAGTCTGTACTCCATACCTATCTATTTGCAGTGAATTCAAGTTACCAGGTAAAACCGTACCTTTGTTCAGTACCGCATTATTGCACCATAAATCGTCACTGCAGTGTGACGACAGCGCTGTGACTGGCGGGCTGTCTGCATATGACATTTGTTATGACAGTTATTATTTTTTAATGTATATGCTGTATGTTTGTGCTTACTAACTTTTTGTCTTTTTTGCGCTTTGGTTGCGCCGCAAGTTGATAATAGATACTCTTTCGGGGTTAATTTTAAGGCAGTTTGGGAGAAGTAAGTCGTGAACAAGCAGGTACTCGTAGTACTGGCAATGGTGTTAATGGTTATGGGGTGTAACAGCACACCGACAGACTCTCAAACGCTCAACGCCAATTTGCCTTACAGCGATATTATCGAGCAGCCTTACCGGATTGCACCAGCCAGTCAGTCTTATGGCAAGGATAAGTTGCAGCGCATCTATTACTGGCCGACGGCAGAACAGCCACGCACAATCATGGTTTTTATTCATGGTGGCTGCTGGCTCAATGCTTATGACTATACTCATGCCCGCGGGCTGTTTACCGCGTTGGCAAAACAAGGTGTGGCCACGTTTGCAATCGAGTATCGCCGAACCGGCGATGAAGGTGGAGGCTGGCCGGGTAGTTTAAATGATATCAATCAGGCTTTGCCCAAAATCAAACAGTGGATTGATAAAGACTTACCGCAGAATGTGCCAGTTTATCTGGCGGGGCATTCTGCCGGTGGGCATCTGGCTTTACTGGCCGCACAATCCGTGACGTTTCCTGTCGAAGGCGTTATCGGGCTAGCTGCCATTACCGACCCTGTTTCTTATGCACAGGGAGATAATAGTTGTCAGACTGCCACGCCATTATTTTTTAACGGCACACCTGAAGAACAACCACAGGCTTACGCCGCGGCGACACCGACTACACAACAAATAGTCGCTGAGGTCACTTTATTGCAGGGCGATGCTGATGCCATAGTGCCATTGTCTCAGAGCGAACTGGTGGGCAGTAAACCGATAATTGTTGCCGGTGCTGGTCATTTTGACTGGTTACACCAGCACACAGCAGCCTATCAGCAGTTATTAAACGTGTTAAATAAAGGAGCCAGGTAATGCAGGCGGTGGCGAAAAAGCTGGATGAGCAGGACTGTCTTGCATCCTTTCGAGAGCAATTTTGTTTACCGGAAGGCGTTATTTACCTGGATGGTAACTCTCTTGGACCTTTGCCTGTGGCTGCGAAGCAGCGAGCGGTTGAGGTAGTGACTCAGCAATGGGGGCAGGATTTAATTACCAGTTGGAACAAACATGCCTGGATCGACTTACCGCAACAATGCGGTGAGCAGATAGCGCCGCTGATTGGCGCTGCGCCGGGGCAGGTGATTTGTTGTGACTCTATTTCGGTGAATCTGTTTAAGGTGTTAAGTGGTGCTATCCGTATGCAACCGGGAAGGCGCAAGGTGATGACTACCTCAGATAATTTCCCGACTGATATTTACACCATAGAGGGCCTAAGTGAGCAACTGGGCGAAGACCGATGCGAGTTAGTTCTGGTGGATGAGGAAAGCATTGAGGCGATGCTGGATGAAAGTATTGCAGTGCTTTTACTCACTCAGGTTAACTTTCGCTCTGGTCGTTTGCTGGACATGAAAGAAATTACCCGCACTGCACACGCTAAAGGGATTCTGGTGGTGTGGGATCTGGCGCATTCGGCAGGGGCCCTGCCAGTGCATCTCGATGCCCATGAAGCTGATTTTGCTGTGGGATGTACCTATAAGTACCTGAACGGCGGCCCTGGTGCGCCGGCGTTTATTTACGTAGCTAAGCGGCATCAGCAACAATTTAAACAGCCTGTGAGTGGTTGGATGGGCCATGCTTCCCCTTTCACGTTCGGTTCGGCTTATGCACCGGCGGCAGGGGTAAAGCAAAACCTGTCAGGTACACCGGCGGTGATCGCTATGAGTGTGTTAGAGGCTGCGTTGTCGGTGTGGAAAGACGTGGATATATTGCAGGTCAGGCAAAAATCCATGGCTATGGGGGAGTTTTTTCTGGAATGTTTACGTGTGCTGGAGCTAGATAGCGTGCTGCCTTGCGTTTCGCCCTCCGCAGCAAAAGAACGTGGCAGTCAACTTGCCTTTCGCCATGAGCATGCCTATGCCATTTGTCAGGCGTGGATCGAGGCCGGTGTCGTTGCCGACTTCAGAGCGCCGGATCGGTTAAGGGTGGGGTTTGCGCCACTGTATATTAGTTTTCAGGCAGTTTGGGAGGCGTGTGAAAAGTTAAAGTGCCTCATTGAAGAGCAAAGGTACCTTGAAGCCCGTTTCAGGTTACAGCAAACGGTTACTTAAACGGCGTTTGGTTAGCCAAATGTTAAATGTTAAGGAATTTTGCGCCCGTTTGACTTTTGCTTTTGACACACATCGAGTTTTAGTTTTAACTAATATGAACGAAATTTAATCACGTCTCAGGCCAGACCAGCCTGAGTATGCGCAATAATCTCGTAACACCTGCAATCAAACCTTCAGTGTATTTCTGTAAACGGAACGATTCGTTGCGCTGTTCTGTTATGAATTGGAGAGAAAAATGGTCATTGTATTTGGATGTAACCGATCCTGGATTTCCCGCTTAATAAGATGGAGAACCGGATCGCAATGGTCTCATGTTGGCATCTTGGATGAAGATGAAGCTCACGTGATAGAAGCTAAGGGCGGCGCTGGCGTGTTGGTAAGTGATATTGCTGACTTTTCAGCCCGGTATCACTCCATAGAATACCGTCAAATTGACGGTGACCTTAACCGTGCGCGTAGCCTGATAGGTAAGCCCTTTGATAACAAAGGTATTAAGGGCGTATTTTTCCGGTCATTTAATCATTGTCCGGAAAGCTGGTTTTGTTCAGAACTGGTTGCCTATTGCACAACTTTTATCCCGGATGAATATTCTCAGTACCAAACGCCGGAAACCTTATATCGCCTGAGTAAACCATGTGTTGAACAGGTTAGTGAAGTGACTGAGGCGGCTATCTAGCACAACTGTCAGGCCCCGTTATATCAGGGCAGGGGCCTGCCTTTTCATCCGGCTTCATTATGCGCAGCAGCGTACTCATCCTTCGCTGTTAGTATCGAATTAATATTCACCTCAATCCAATTCACCAGCTCTTCTACTCTTACCGCCACTTCTTTACCACTTTCTGTAAGGCTGTACTCAACATGGGGAGGAATGACCGGATGGGCAGTGCGTAATACAAACCCATCTTCCTCCAGGGCATGTAGAGTCTGAGTCAGCATTTTTTCGCTAACGCCGTTAATTTTGTGGCGTAATTCACTGTAACGATGGGTTCCTTGTTGCAAGGTAAGAAACACTAACACGCCCCAGCGACTGGTGACATCCTTGAGTACGTTGCGCGAAGGGCAAGCATTCAGCCGTACATTTCCTTGCCTGAATTTTTCCGTAAGCGTGAGCTCTTCAAGTGCTTTTTTAACGTTATTCATCTGCAAAAAACGGTCATTAGTAGTGAAATCGACACTTACCCAAAGGTAGGTACCTTATTTTGCTAAGTATAGGCTTTATATAGGAATTAAGCGAGTCATACAAACAAAACCAAGGAGTTCAGAATGATTGCTGTTACAGGTGCCACAGGTCAACTGGGTCAATTCGTTATCAAACATCTTTTAGCAGGTACACCGGCAGAAAACATTGTTGCGGTGGTGCGTAACCCAGAGAAGGCAACCGCATTAAAAGAACAAGGCGTGAATATTCGGGTTGCTGACTATACTGCCCCGGATGCGCTTAAAACCGCCCTTGAAGGTGTGGATAAGTTATTGCTGATTTCTTCCAGTGAGGTGGGTCAGCGGTTACCTCAACATAAAAATGTGATTGATGCGGCAAAACAGGCTGGCGTTAAATTAATTGCTTACACCAGTCTTCTTAATGTGAACGATTCACCATTAGGGCTAGCCGAAGAGCATATCCAAACCGAATCTTACTTGCAGGCATCGGGTGTTCCCTATGTTCTGCTGCGCAACGGCTGGTACACTGAAAACTATCTGGCGAGCATTCCGGCTGCGCTCGAAAACAGCGGCTTTATCGGTAGTGCCGAAGAGGGCAAAATCAGTTCATCCGCCCGTGAGGACTATGGCGAAGCGGCGGCCAAAGTCTTGTTATCCAGCGAACCACAACAGGGTAAAGTGTACGAATTGGCCGGTGACGAGAGTTATACTCTGAGTGAACTGTGTGCCATTATCAGTGAAGAGTCTGGTCGGGATATTCCGTATATTAATTTACCCCAGGCAGAGTTTAGTGCCGCACTGCAAAAAGCGGGTTTGCCCGCGCCTGTGGCCGAAATGCTGGCAGATTCCGATGCTGGTGCTGCCAATGGCGCTTTGTTTGACGACAGCCACGTGCTTAGGCAATTGCTTGGCCATCCAACTACGTCGCTACGTCAGTTAGTCAAAAATAGCCTCTAAGCGGCCGTTATTCTTACTATTTAGCTACAAGGAGAGCCAATGGCTCTCCTTGGTTTATTAAGCACAATGTAATAAACCATCTTATACTAATTGACGGTTGTGATTTGACCATCTCAGACTACGCTTTTTTTAACAGATTTAAAGTTACTGGCGTTTGCGTAGTATGGCTGAACCCACCTCATTACCCCAGCATGACAATACTGAAAAACCTATAGCCCCCTGGTTAACCCTGGGCTTTTTTCTTTGTTCATTAAGCTGGATTGTTGTTCAGTTAATCCTTGCGGAAGAACTCCCTTCCACCTTTATCTACTTTGTTGCTGTGACTATTTTGCTCGGGGCCAGTTATGTTCTCTCCCGGTTCAGACACAAAATTTGTCAGACTGTAAGCAAGTTTATTTTTGCTGGCTTTTTGCTGCTGGTATTCACACGGCTGTTTTTTGCTGGGGGCGGGTTTGAGAGTCCGGTGGCCATTTGGTTGATCATGTTACCGTTATTTTTTCGGGTCGCAGTAAGTAAAAACGCCAGCCGGATCGGTATAGTGTGGGTATCACTGGTGATGACGACAGAGTTAGTACTGCATTTTCATTATGGCATATCGCTTAAATCGCCCTACATTGATGATATGTATGGCATGGGTGTTTTTAACCTGCCTATTGCCTTTGTACTGATAATTTTTATCACCAAAAGTTACGAGTACTGGCATCATTCATCAATCCAAAAAGATCATCTCATTATTAAAGAGCAACAAAAGACCATTCAATCACAAACGGCTTTTATGACTAACATGTCACATGAGTTAAGAACCCCTCTGAATGGTATTTTTGGGGTATTTCAAATATTGCAGCATGATCTCTCCAGAAAGGATGTATTGATTGAAGCCGGCATGCGTTCCACAGAGGCGCTGACCACCATTCTTAGTGACATTCTTGACGCGCAAAAACTCCATGAAGGCAAGGTGAAATTAAACGAAGAATGGTTATCGAGTGAAGCGACTCTGGGATATATCAGCCATCTGTATGAAAGTCTGGCCGATACCAAAAAGCTCAATTTTCGCGTAGAAGGGCTAGCGGAACTGCCACAAGAGATTTACTGCGATAACACTCGTGTGGGGCAGATTCTGAATAATATCGTTGGTAACGCGTTTAAGTTTACCGAACAGGGCAGTATTCGCGTTTGTTTCAGGTACGATGACGGTAATCTTAATATTACCGTAAAGGACTCTGGAATTGGCATGAGCAAAGCCGTGCTCGATTCTTTGTTTGACCGTTTTACGCAGGCGGATATCAGCACCACAAAGCGGTTTGGCGGCTCAGGCCTGGGAATGGCGATTACCCGTGAATTGGTGGCACTAATGAAAGGCACTGTCAACGTGGAATCAGAGGAGGGAAGCGGTACAACATTCAAACTCTGTTTACCAATTGCAGCCCGTGAAGGACATAAGAGCCATAATTCAGTAATACAGAGTCAACCGGATCTGGGGGATATCACATTACTCGTTGTTGAAGATAACGAAATAAACAACCTGGTAACCAGTGCTATGCTGGAGGGTCTGTTTAAACAGGTGATAACGGCAAAAGACGGTCGCGAAGGTTTGTCGTTAATCAGCTCTACACCGGTTGATCTCGTAGTAACCGATATCCAGATGCCGGTAATGGATGGTCTGGCATTAAAACAAGCGATTGCCTCATCCCATCCAAAACTGCCGGTTATCGCATTGACCGGCAATGCCTATGAAAGTCAGATTGAGGAGTACCTTGCTCAGGGATTTAGCCGGGTCGTATCTAAACCAATAGTCAAGGATGTTTTGTTAGCAGCAATTAAAGATACACTGTCTGGCAAGGTCAGTGAGAGTCGACAAAATGCCTGAAAACGGGCAGCGTGGAACGCTGCCCTTCTGTTTTACCTACCTTGATTAGCCCAGCATCGCGCGAAGCATCCAGGCTGTTTTTTCATGTTGGCGCATGCGGTCACTGATCAGAGCGGCAGAGGACTCGTCGTCACCCTGCTGGGCCCGCGCCAGAGCTGAACGGCAGGTTCTGACAATTTGTTCATGCCCCGTGGTTAACAACCTGATCATCTCACTCGCTTCTGGTACGCCTTCAACTTCTTCAATTGAACTCAATGCGGCAAAAGCTTTATAGGTTCCCGGGGCAGCAACGCCCAGGGTTCTGATCCGCTCAGCTATATCATCTACCGCTGTAGCCAGTTCAGTGTAGTGCTCTTCAAACATCAAATGCAGTTCACGAAACTGCGGGCCGGTGACATTCCAATGAAAATTATGGGTTTGCAGATACAGCGTGTAAGAGTCTGCCAGTAATTGTTTTAAACCGTGAGCAATGGCCTCGCGATCTGTTTCAGTAATGCCGATGTTAATAGGTTGCATAGTTGCCTCGTTGTCTGTAGCTATTCAATGAAGCAATTATAGAACGGTCTTTTGATTAGATATTGCGAATAAAATCGATTTTCGTGAACGTTAAATTAGATTGGGAAGGGAGCGGAATGACAAGGCTGACATAAAAAAGCCACCTGCAAGGCAGGTGGCTTTCGCTTTACAAAGATCGGAAAGTGCGATTATTTCGCTGGGATCTCGATAGTTTCGCTAATTTTTACTTCAATACGGCGGTTCAGGTGGTTCGCTTCTTTGGTGTTAGCGGTATCTAACAGACGCTCTTCACCGTAACCAACGGTTTTTAAGCGGTTAGCATCAATACCATATTGATTAACCAGTACGGCTTTAAGCGCTTTAGCGCGACGCAGTGAAAGGTCTTTATTGTACGCGGCAGCACCCGGTGCTGAAGAGTGACCTTCAACAACCGCAGAGGTTTTACCGTAACGATTCAGGAAAGCCGCCAGGTCAACAATTTGTGGATCGCTGGTGTCTTCAATCGCTGCACTGTTATTAGCAAACAGGATACGCACTTCAATAGAAACTTCTTCGGCGGTGAAAATAGTACAACCGTTAGGGTGTACCTTGTCGCCTGCCGGGGTATCAGGACATGCATCTTTGCTGTCCAGCACGCCATCGTTGTCTGAGTCAGGCTCAATCGCACAACCGTTACCATCTACCGCTACACCTGCTGCGGTGTTAGGGCACTGATCCTGGCTGTTAATAACGCCGTCGCCATCTGTGTCTGCATTACAACCTTTGCTGTCGACTACCGTACCAGAAGGGGTACCAGGACACTGATCCAGTGTATCGATAACGCCGTCGTAATCAGAATCTGCAGGAGCGGCAGTCGTCATGGGTGCTGGCGTTGGCTCAGAGTAACTTGAAGCGCTACCAAACGTATAAGATACACCCAACTTCACACTGTAATCATAATAGCTGTCACTTAAATCACGGTAAGCGGCTACTTCACTGATCACTGCCAGATTGTCATCAACAGCCCAGTGTTTACCTAAACCGTAACCAATCATCTCGTAGTCGTCATCAAGATTCTGGTAATAAAGACCACCAAACGCATAGAAAAGGTCGTCCTGGAAAAAATACATGGCATCGACACCAATCAGCGGGCCGTTTTCGTCACTGCCACCGTTCGTTCCATCGATGTCCAAATATGAAGCTGATGCACGGGCTGCCCAGTTTTCGTCGAAACGGAAACCGTATTCGATACCCAGACCAAAGCCATCGTCAAGCTGAGCTGCCGGCTGCGGCTTATCGTCGTCTGTGCTGTAGTAAAGACCGTAAACACCAACCCAGTCCTTAGCGTCCTGTTCCTGGGCCAATGTTGGGGCTGAAATTAAACCTGCTGCAATTAGTGCAAGTGTAATAGAAGATTTTTTCATTATTGACTTCCTGTGTTGGCAAAATGTGTGTCCCGAAGTCCTATGCGAAAGCTGTGCCAGCATAAAACTTTAGTTTAACATTATAGATCTGACTGACCCTGAAGGGTAGCGATAATCGCTCTGGAGCCCCCGTGATTACGGTGCTCACCCAGAATAATTCCCTGCCAGGTGCCCAGCGCCAGTTTTCCCTGCTGAATAGGCAGCGTCAGCTGGCATCCCATCAGGCTGCTTTTAATGTGCGCGGGCATGTCATCAGCGCCTTCATAGGTGTGAATAAAATAACTTGTGTCTTCTTTAACTGTATGATTAAAAAAGGATTCCAGGTCTTTTCTTACCGATGGGTCAGCGTTCTCATTAACCGTCAGACTGGCACTGGTGTGCTGTAGCATCAGGTGTAATAAACCCACGTTGATTTGTCTTATTTGTGGCAGCGCAGAAATAATGTCATCAGTGACTAAATGAAAGCCTCTGGGACGAGGCGATAGAGTAATTTTTTCAGAGTGCCAGTAATTATTTATCAAAGCAGATTTCCAGGTAGGCTTTTCCCAGTTCATGATTAAAGGGCAAAATAATCTTGGGACCGTCCACCTGATGACTAATACTGTGTTGCTTTCCGGAGACAACTACCGGGGTCGCCATCCCAAATTCATAGCCTTTTTCGGCTAAGTCACGTTTGGCGTTACCGCAAATCATATTGGTAATCTCACCCACCATGTCGGCAACTTCGGCGTCAATTTCACTGGATGCCTCGCCCAGCATGTTTTGCATAATGCTTAAAATCAGGTTCTTATCAAAGGTAATCGACATCGAACCTTTTACATTCGGGCCCACCATACCAATAAGTCCGGACACATCCCCATGTGCAACATCATCATTTTTGCGCTTGGGTTTGCCCGGAGTAAGCGTGGTTTGCGCCATGGTTTCAAGAACATTCAGTAAACCACCGATAAATGGGTTTACAAACTCAGCATTCATGTTGTTCCTCTCCCACTGTCGTAGACTCACTTTCCTGGCATTCTGCACATAAGCCATGAGCCTCGATGGTTTGTTTCGAGATTTTAAAACCGTGTTGCCTGGCCTGATTGTCCAGGGTTTCTTTCAGGCCTTCAGACTGTATCTCTGAGACATCACCACAACTGTCGCAAATAAGAAACTGTACCGGGTGGTGACACCCAAAATGATAGCAGGCAACAAAGGCATTGGTAGACTCCAGTCGATGGATCAGACCAAAGTCGAGTAAAAAATCCAGTGCACGGTATACCGTCGCTGGCTTTGCACTGGATTCGGTTTCTTTTAATTCGTCCAGTAATTCATAAGCGCCCATGGGACCGTGTTTTTCCAACATAAGCTCATAGACTTTCTCACGCAATGGCGTGAATCTGGCTCCGCGCTGCTGACAATATGCTCTGGCTTTATTAATTATAGTGGTATTTTTCATGTTGAATTTTAAGAATTTAATGCCTGGATAACTGCCATCATAACCGGAACCAGTGGTTCAGGCTAATTAGTTAGTGAATGATCAGCCAGCCGATGCATGCGCTGAATCAATTGATCTTCTAATTCAAACCGATCATCCAGTGCGGCCCCTAATTTGGTTACTGCATCTTCAAACAGGTTAGCGTTCTCCTGCGTGTAGCCTTCGGCAAACTGGTCATTAAAATCCAGTGCCTGGTCGGTGGTTTTACTGATTAGCGGGAAAATTTGTTGTTTCAGGCGTTGACCGTCCTGGTCGTCGCTTACCAGCATTTCATACACTTCAAAGTGGCCGACGGACAAATAGTCCATCAGTATTGCGCAGAAGTCGTTCACCTCTGATTCGCTGGGTAAGGCGTGGGCAGACTGATAATTAACACCGGCCAAATGACAGTACTGAATTAACAATTGCTTTCGCTCATCGAGCCAGTTGTCGATGGTTTTGCTGGCGCCACCCCAGCGTTGTTGCGCGGTTTCTAACTGATTTAACACTCTGGACTACCTCACGAGGCTATCATCATCTTTATCTGAGTATAACACTGGGTTTGAGTCTCACAAATTACAGGCCCAATTAATTCGCTTTACTCACCTAAAGACTAAGAAAAACCTATGAGTGTCAATAGCGATACATAGTGCCGGACGAAGACTCTGTGTTAGGATGAGCTCGACGTAAATGGGGTATTCAATATGTTAAAGTTAACTGGAAAAGCGCTTCTTCAACCAGGTCACTGGCTTATTTTTAGCCGTGAACAGATACTGGTTCCAGCAGGTGAGGAATTGCTGCCACTGCTCTGCTGGCAGGATTTACCTTTTATGCATCATTACCAGGACCAGGTACACCGTCTCCAGGCTGAAGACTTGCCGTTACACCACCCCCTTTACGTAATCGATCTGGGCGCTGAACGCATCGATGTGCCGGGTTGGCAAAATGTCGGGTTGCGTCAGCTTTTGAGTAGCGAGCCGCCGGTCAACTATGAGAGCCTGGCCAGGGCCTGGCAATACGTCCACTTTATGCGCACACATCGCTTTTGCGGGCAATGCGGTTCTACCGCGCAGGCTATCGACTGGGAAATGGCGACTCAGTGTCACCAGTGCGGACATCGCTGCTATCCACGAGTGTCGCCTTGCACAATAGTAGCTGTGTACCGTGGCCAGGAAATCCTGCTGGCAAGGGGCGTACGCCACACCAATACGCAGATATATTCAATTATTGCCGGGTTTGTGGAAAGCGGCGAAAGTGTCGAGCAGGCAACTCATCGCGAAGTAGGCGAGGAAGTTGGCGTTAAAATAAAAAACCTCGAGTATTTCGGCAGTCAGGCATGGCCCTTCCCCCATTCTTTAATGATGGGCTATTTTGCCGAATATGACAGTGGCGATATTGTCATCGACGAAAAAGAGATTGTGGACGCAGACTGGTACCACATAGATAACTTGCCGCAGTTGCCATCCAATTTATCGATTGCCGGTAAAATGCTGGATGTATTAATTGAGCGACTTCGCGCCAGGGCGGAATAAAGGCCATAAAAAACCCCGCAAGAGCGGGGTTTGAGTTTGTTTAGCGTCGGGGCCTGTGGTCAGGCTTCTGTATTTATGAATCTAGTAGTAGCAAAGCATTTGCGATAAATCAAGCAAATTGGCCCAATTTGCATCGGTGAGTTCATTTTTACGCAACATTCGTTAAATCTTGCTATACTCGCCGCCAATTTTTTGTAGTGTAAATAATTCCGGGGAACCCCATGGCAGATACCAATGGCAGCATTGAGCGCCCAGCATTAAAAAACGACCGTTATTTAAGAGCGTTGCTAAAGCAACCGGTAGATGTGACACCAGTTTGGATGATGCGTCAGGCAGGGCGTTATTTACCAGAATATAAGGCTACCCGGGCTGTTGCCGGTGACTTTATGTCACTGTGTAAAAATGCCGAGCTGGCCTGTGAAGTGACGCTGCAGCCATTACGTCGTTTCCCGCTGGATGCCGCCATTTTGTTTTCTGACATTCTGACCATTCCGGATGCCATGGGGCTGGGACTCTATTTTGAAGCCGGTGAAGGTCCACGCTTTGAAAAACCGATCACCTGCAAAGCCGATGTTGATTGTATTGGTATTCCTGATCCGGAAGGTGAATTGCAGTATGTGATGAACGCGGTTCGCACTATTCGTCGTGAATTAAAAGGAGAGGTGCCTTTAATTGGCTTCTCCGGCAGTCCGTGGACGCTGGCTACCTATATGGTGGAAGGCGGTTCCAGTAAAGCGTTCACCAAAATTAAGAAAATGGCATTTGCCGAGCCGCAGATTTTACATGCGTTACTGGCCAAGCTGGCCGATTCCGTTACCAGCTATTTAAATGCCCAGATTGCCGCCGGTGCCCAGTCTGTCATGGTGTTTGATACCTGGGGTGGAGTGTTGTCACCGCGAGATTATAAAGAATTCTCACTGCAATACATGCAGCGCATCGTTGAAGGTTTGACCCGCGAAAGCGAGGGACGCCGTGTGCCGGTAACCCTGTTTACCAAAAATGGTGGTATGTGGTTAGAAGCCATTGCCGCAACAGGTTGTGATGCGGTAGGTCTTGACTGGACAATCGATATTGCTGATGCAAAAGCCCGTGTTGGCGACAAGGTCGCACTGCAAGGCAATATGGATCCTTCAATGTTATACGCGCCGCCAGCTCGCATTGAGCAGGAAGTGGCAGACATTCTGGCCGGGTTTGGCGATGGCAGTGGCCACGTCTTTAATTTAGGCCATGGGATTCATCTGGATGTGCCGCCAGAGCATGCCGGTGTGTTCGTTGAAGCTGTTCACCGCCTGAGTGCGCAGTACCACAAATAATCTGCTTCCCGCGTGCCTTACGCGTCGCGCGGGAGTCCTTTCTCTATGCTGCGGGTTAATCTGGCTACCTGACGATTGGTCGTTAATGCCGCATGTTGTTTGCTAATCTGCTGCTGGCGTGCCCACAACAGGTGCGGTCTGACTAACTCACAGGCGGTTTCTTCTGCTTCGTCCAGTGCCGTAAGGTAATCTGTTGCGAAGGGCGCATTACCAATGGCAACACACAAATTGCGCCGCCATTTGGCAAAGCCAATACGCCGAATGGGCGAGCCTTCGGTATGCCGCAGGAAGGTGTCCTCGTCCCACCGAAACAGGGTTAACAATGACTGACCATGTAACACTCCCCTGGCGTGGAAATCACTTTCGCTGGTTAAGGGGGCGTAGCGGTTCCATGGACAAACCAGCTGACAATCATCACAGCCATAGATGCGATTGCCCATCGCCGGACGCAACGATTCCGGAATTATGCCGTTGTATTCGATAGTGAGATAAGAAATGCAGCGCCTTGCATCAACCTGGTAGGGTGCGACAATGGCCTGAGTAGGACACATGGTGATGCAGGCGTTGCAAGTGCCACAGTTTTCTTGTGCCGGTTCGTCTACGGGCAGAGGTAGGTTAATAAACAATTCGCCAAGAAAAAACCAGGAGCCAGCCTGTTTGTTTAACGTAAGGGTATGTTTTCCTGTCCAGCCTATGCCAGCCTTTTCGGCAATGGCGTGTTCCAGCACCGGCGCTGAATCAACAAAAGGGCGATACGCCGTGGTGGCCAGATGCTGGCTGATTTGTTCGCCCAGCTGTTTAAGCTTTTTACGCAGAACTTTGTGGTAATCCCGGCCCAGTGCATAGCGGGAAATATAGCCGGTGTGACCATCTTTGAGGTGTTTGGCAAAAGAGGCGTCCGGCGGCAGATAATCCATGCGCACGGAAATAACCCTTAGCGTACCGGGCACCAGTTCATCGGGCCGGGCGCGTTTCATGCCATGGCTGGCCATGTAATCCATTTCGCCATGGTAATTATTATTCAGCCATTGTTGCAGGTAGTATTCATGCTGACTAAGATCAATATCACTGATACCAACCTGCTGAAAGCCTAGCGCAACGGCCCAAGCCTTGATATCGTCTACCAAATTGACCAGATCTATCGATTGTAAAGTGGACATGTACACATGCTAGATACTCAACTCCTCGACAGCTTACCATATAAACTCTACCGCGCCGACCAGGTTCGTGATAATGAGCGCGCAGCGGCAGAAAAGTCCGGCGTAGAGATGTTTGAACTAATGAAACGTGCCGGTAAGGCAGTGTTTAAACAGTGTCAGTTATTGTTGCCCAATACCGATGTGTTTTTGGTACTGGTAGGGCAGGGAAACAATGCCGGCGATGGGTACATTGCAGCTTTACATGCTAAAGAAGCTGGCAAACAAGTGCTGTTATGCGCCGTAGAACCGCACCGAATTCTGGAGGGCGACGCCGGAGCGGCGCAACAAAAATGGCTGGATGCCGGTGGTAAAATAGAACCTTTTAGCACCGCCCACATTGAAAAATGTGAACTGATCATCGATGCACTGCTGGGCACCGGGATTAACAGTTACATTCGCAACGAATTTGCTGACATCATTGATGCGGTAAATCAATCCGGTAAGCCGGTAGTGAGCATTGATGTTCCATCAGGGTTGGATTCTAACACCGGGCAATCGCTTGGCCGTTGCATTGAAGCTGACGTGACGGTGACCTTTGTGGGGATAAAATCGGGCCTGACCACCGGCGCTGGTAAACAGTCCTGTGGCCGCCTGGTATTTGATGATCTGGGCATCGGCAAAGCCTTTGTAGAAATGGCCAGGTCGACAGCGACTTTATTGACTATCGAGCAATTCAAGGGCATGGCACCGCGTGAGGTAAACAGTCACAAAGGTACTTACGGACGACTGCTGTGTATTGGTGGTAACCGCGGTACTGCCGGCGCTATTCGTCTGGCCAGTGAAGCGGCACTGCGCTGTGGTACTGGTTTGGTTAAGGTGTTTTGTCATGAAGGCTCAACCGTGCAGGTTAGCGCCGGGCGGCCGGAACTGATGGTTTCTCACGAGAATTTGCAGGAAGCGTTAAACTGGGCATCCTGTGTGGTTATTGGCCCGGGGCTGGGACAGGATGACTGGGCTTTAGCGGCATTCGAGCAAGCTATGAAGCATTGCCAGACACACCCTAAGCCAATGGTTATTGATGCCGATGCACTCAACCTTTTAAGTAAACATGCGCTGTCGTATACCATTACCGATTGTATTATCACGCCACACGCTGGTGAAGCAGCGCGCTTGCTGAATACTTCGGTCGATGACGTGGAAGCTGACCGGTTTAACAGCACCAAGCAATGCGCGCAAAAATTTCATGCAACCTGTGTGTTAAAAGGTGCAGGCTCCATTATTGATAACGAAAGCCAGACCTGGGTGTGCCAGCACGGTAATCCGGGCATGGCAACCGCTGGTATGGGTGATGTATTAAGTGGTATTCTCGGTTCGCTGCTGGCCCAGGGGCTAAGCAAGGACATCGCCACCAAATATGGCGTTTCAATGCATGCTAAAGCGGGTGATGAAGTGGCCCGTTTGTTCGGTCAGCGCGGCATGCTTGCCAGTGATTTGTTTGAATCGCTGCGGGCGTTGGTTAACCAGTAATTTAGCAGTAGGCACTATGGCATTAGCGCAAGGGGCGTTTTACGCGGCAACGGAACAGGATACCGCCAGACTGGCGGTGGATTTGGCGCAGGCGGTTAAGCAACAGTTACCCAGAGGAATTGTGGTTTATCTACAGGGCGATCTGGGTGCCGGAAAAACCACCTTCAGTCGCCATTTTATTCAGGCGCTGGGTCATTCAGGTAATGTTAAGAGTCCCACTTATACGCTGGTGGAGCCTTACTCTCTGAGCGGACTCGACGTCTACCATTTTGACCTGTACCGACTGGCGGATCCGGAAGAACTGGAGTTTATGGGAATACGCGATTACTTCGGCGATAATCGCGTATGTATGATCGAGTGGCCGCAAAATGGTGGTCAAAACTTGGCACCAGCAGATTTAGTGATTAGTATAGAACCAGACAAGTCTGGAAGACGGTTTAACATTGATGCAATGACACTGACAGGACGTTCAGCGTTGCAACTGTGTAAAAGGATATAAGCGACTCATTTATCCAACCGTCATTCGGGGGAATTTACGGCCTGATAAATATAAATTAACACCAAGGCTAGGTATGTTGCGCAACCAATTACTGCTTGTTATAAGTTTGTGCTTACTAACCTTGAAGGTTACGGCAGCAAACGATATAAATAATATGCGTGTATGGCCATCCGAAGGCAGTACGCGGGTGGTTTTCGATCTCAAAAATTCCCCTGAGTTTACTTATTTTACCCTGCGTAATCCTGACCGGGTGGTGATTGACCTGGCCGATTTACAAAGCGACACGGCACTGGATATCAATAAAAAAGGCCCTTTGCTAAAACGTGTTCGCTACTCTACGCCAAGAGAAAATTCAGACACCCGCATTGTTATCGAGCTGAATCGTCAGGCCAAACCAACCTTATTTGCCATCCCTCCGGCTGAGGACAAAGGTCACCGTTTAGTGGTTGATCTGGTGGATTCTGCGCCATCGGGTAACAGCGATGTGGTACTGGATATGAATCAGTCCAGCCGCGATCGTGACATTATCGTAGCCATTGATGCCGGCCATGGCGGCAAAGACCCGGGGTCAATCGGACCCGCCGGTACCTTTGAGAAAAACATTACCCTGAGTATCGCGCAACTGCTGGAAAGCCGAATCAATGCTGAATCCGGTATGCGCGCGGTTATGACCCGAAGTGGTGATTTTTATATATCACCGAACGGTCGCCCT
Source organism: Marisediminitalea lipolytica (assembly GCF_001758465.1). GTDB lineage: Bacteria > Pseudomonadota > Gammaproteobacteria > Enterobacterales > Alteromonadaceae > Alteromonas > Alteromonas lipolytica. The sequence goes on along the minus strand of NZ_MJIC01000021.1, from coordinate 7,745 downwards.
GAAGTGGCGCGTAAGCACAAAGCTGACTTACTTATTTCCATTCATGCTGATGCATTCAGCCAGCCCGAACCGCGCGGGGCCTCTGTATGGGTGTTGTCCATGCGTCGTGCCGACAGTGAGCTGGGCCGCTGGCTGGAAAAAAGCGAACGCCACTCAGAATTACTCGGTGGTGCTGCCGAGGTCATTTCAGATAATGCTTCAGAACGCTATCTGGCTGAAACAATTTTAGGACTGTCCATGGATCACTCCATGTCGACCAGCTACGACCTCAGTAAAAAAGTAATTAGCGAACTAAAAGGGATTACCCGGTTGCATAAACGAGCGCCTCAGGCCGCCAGTTTTGCGGTATTAACCGCGCCGGATATTCCATCGATTCTGGTTGAAGTCGGGTTTATTTCTAATCCCCAGGAAGAGAAAAACCTGAATTGGTCCAAGTATCGTGAGCAATTGGCCGATGCTATGTTAACGGCTACTAAACGCTACTTCAGGCAAACGCCACCCGATGGCACGCTGTGGGCGTCCATCAAGTCAGAAACCCGCACCCACAAAGTGCGTAGCGGTGAGTCTTTATCGTTACTTGCACAACGGTATAATGTAAAAGTGAGCAGCATTAAAGCGGCTAATAATCTGAGTAGTGATATTGTCCGGATCGGTCAGATTCTTACTATTCCCAGCACCTAAGCTTAGTCATACAAACAGGATTTTCTGTGCCAATTAAATTATTGCCCCCCAGACTGGCCAACCAGATTGCTGCCGGTGAGGTTGTCGAGCGACCAGCCTCGGTGGTCAAGGAGCTGGTGGAAAACAGTCTCGATGCCGGGGCGACGCGAATTGAACTGGATATCGAAAAAGGCGGTCACAAGCGCATTCGCCTGCGCGATAACGGCAGTGGCATTGCAAAAGACGAGCTGGAACTGGCATTGTCACGTCATGCAACCAGCAAAATTGCGACCCTTGATGACCTTGAGCAGATTCTCTCTCTGGGCTTTCGGGGCGAGGCGCTGGCCAGTATTTCATCGGTCAGCCGACTGTCACTGACCTCTAAACCCAATAGTCAGGAGCAGGCCTGGCAGGCCAATTGCGAGGGCCGGGATATGGCCGTTACCCTGCAGCCCGCGGCGCATCCGGATGGCACCACAATTGATGTGGTGGATATTTTTTACAATACGCCGGCCAGACGTAAGTTTTTACGTACCGAGAAAACCGAGTATCAGCATATCGAAGAGGTTATCAAGCGGATAGCCCTGAGTCGTCCGGACGTGGCTTTTGTACTTCGGCATAACGGCAAGATGACTAAACGTTTTAATGCGGTGGGACAGGACCAGCTGGCCATGCGCGTGGGTCAGGTTTGTGGCCAGTCATTTTTGCAGCAGGCGCTGCATACCCGTTGCGATTACGATGGTATTACACTGGAAGCCTGGTTGGGGGATGCCAGCCAGATGCGCAGTAGTAATGATTGTCAGTACAGCTTCGTGAATGGGCGCGGCATGCGGGATAAATTAATATTACACGCGTTGCGTCAGGCCTATGAGTCAGTGCTGGCCAGTGCCGAGCAGCCAGCGTTTGTGGTTTATCTGACTATCGATCCCCGGGAAGTGGATGTCAATGTTCATCCCGCTAAACACGAAGTACGATTCCAGCAAAGCCGCCTGGTGCATGACTTTATTTGTAAAGCCGTGTGTGATGCGCTGGTCAGCACCGAAGAATATCAATCGTCGTTGTCAGGGGTCACCAGCGATGAGCCTTCCCATGACTATATCAGACCATTAGCGCAGCGTACGACAAGCGATTACCCTCAGGATGATATGGCACCAGCTCAGGTGCGCTCAGCGCCTGCAGCAGCATCTTCCTCTCGTGGTCAGTACACACCGCCGGCAACCCGTGGCGTTAGCGGACGTTATCAGCAACACTATCAGGCACTAATGACGCCGACCACTGAGGCCGGGACTGCTCAGGCTAACGCTTTGTCTTTTGTGACTTTATTGCAGCAGCGCCTTTACAGTCTGCCGCAGCAGTGTATTCTGCTCGACGCCGGGGGGCTGTGGCAACCCTGGCTGACGGCCAGACTAGCTGCCAGTAGCGTTGCCCAGCCGCTATTAATGCCGGTGGCAGTTAACCAGCCGCTGGTGGCCGAGAGTCTGGCGTTGCTCAGCTCTGCTGGTTTTGAAGTGAGTCTGGCAGGCGGTAAATCGCGCCTGCTAAAGGTACCCGGTGGTTTACGTCAGTTGCCCTGGGCGGCATTATTTCCTGAAATGATCGCGGCATCACCACAGAGTCAAAATGCATTGCTTAGCGCTCTTGGCAAGGCATTACTGGTACAGCAAGCTGATCCTGCTCCGTTATGGCAGTGGTTTGATGAGCTGGCAGTTTCTGCACAAACTGACATACTTGAACAACACGGTTTTAGCGTGGCACCACAAGACGTTATTCACTGGATAAAAGAAAACAACAACAAATGATGAAACAAACAGGACCAGTGGTGTCTATCATGGGGCCCACCGCTTCCGGTAAAACCGGCCTCGCGCTGGAGCTGGCGCGTCACTTGCCGGCCGAGATAATCAGCGTGGATTCGGCACTGGTGTATAAACAAATGAATATTGGTACTGCCAAGCCGACAGCAGAGGAAATGGCGGTAGCGCCGCATTGGCTGGTCGATATTATTGACCCCTCTGAGGCCTATTCGGTGGCCGACTTTGTGGCCGATGCCACCCGGCTGATTGGCGAAATTCAGGCTCGCGGTAACCTGCCAATTCTGGTCGGCGGCACAATAATGTACTTTAATGCCTTGATAAATGGTATTTCGCCCCTACCTAAATCGAATCCGGAGATCCGTGACGCTATTTTACAAGAGGCTGAGAAACGGGGCTGGCAGGCATTACATGATGAGCTGGCGCAGGTCGATCCGGTCAGTGCAAAGCGGATCCATCCAAATGATCCGCAGCGATTGACCCGGGCACTGGAAGTTTTCAGAAGTTCCGGGAAATCGTTAACTCACTGGCAGGAAAAGGAAACTTATCGCTGTCCTTACAAGATTGACCAGTTTGCCATTGCGCCGGATGACCGGTCCGTGTTACACGAGCGTATAGCAGAACGATTTGATCTGATGCTAGAGCAAGGATTAGTCGAGGAGGTACAGGCGTTGTATCAGCGTGGTGACCTTCACGAAGAGATGCCATCTATCCGGGCGGTAGGTTATCGTCAGGTGTGGCAGTATCTTAAAGGTGAGTTAAGCTATGCAGATATGCGTGATAGAGGTATCATTGCTACCAGGCAGTTAGCAAAAAGGCAACTCACCTGGTTACGTGGTTGGCCGGAATTAACCTGGCTGGACACATTTGCTAAAGATAATTTGACTAAAATTACTGCAAAAGTCACACTTTAGTTGTATTAGGTGTGGTATATATTTAAAGCGCTGGGACAATTTTTGAAGTTGTCGGTTTAATAATAAAAACTAAGGATCTGAAATGGCTAAAGGGCAATCATTACAAGACCCATTTTTAAACGCATTACGGAAGGAGCGTATTCCGGTTTCTATTTATTTAGTAAATGGAATTAAACTCCAGGGACAGGTAGAGTCATTTGACCAATTTGTTATCCTGTTAAAAAATACCGTAAGCCAAATGGTATATAAGCACGCTATCTCAACTGTCGTGCCTGCACGAGCTTTTACGATGCCAAGTGCGCAAGGGGATTCAGAGAGCAAAAGTGAGTAATTGCAAAGGTAATCTGCTTGTTTGACCGTTATGAAGCCGGTGAACAGGCTATACTTGTTCATGTAAATTTTGCCGATGAAGACAGTCGCGAAGATTTGGCTGAGCTGGAATTACTGGTTTCATCGGCGGGTGTCAATGCTGTAGATGTATTAACCACGTCCAGAAGCTCTCCTCATTCCAAATTTTTTGTTGGCTCGGGGAAGGCTGAGGAAATTGCCGCGGCGGTGAAAGCCCACGAGGCTAATGTGGTGATCTTTAATCATGCCCTCTCTCCTTCACAGGAGCGAAATCTTGAAGCCATATGTAAATGTCGGGTTATCGACCGCACCGGTTTGATTCTGGATATCTTTGCTCAACGGGCCCGGACCCACGAAGGTAAATTACAGGTTGAGCTGGCGCAGTTACGACATATATCTACCCGTCTGATTCGAGGCTGGACACACCTTGAGCGTCAGAAAGGTGGTATTGGTTTGCGTGGTCCGGGTGAAACCCAGCTGGAAACCGACCGTCGACTTCTGCGTGGACGGATTAAAACGATTTTACGGCGCCTGGAAAAAGTCGCCAAGCAACGCGAGCAGGGACGGCGGTCCCGTAAGCGGGCTGAAATCCCTACATTATCACTGGTTGGTTACACCAACGCCGGTAAATCCACGCTTTTTAATCATATTACCCAGGCCGATGTTTATGCGGCGGACCAGTTGTTTGCAACACTGGATCCTACTCTGCGTAAAGTGGAGCTGAAGGAAGTCGGGCCGGTGATCCTGGCCGACACCGTTGGGTTTATCCGTCATCTTCCGCATGATCTGGTTGCCGCATTTAAAGCCACGCTACAAGAAACCCAGGAAGCGGACTTGTTGCTGCATGTGGTGGATTATTCGGCCAATAACTACCTTGAAACCATGGACGAGGTTAATGCCGTACTGGACGAGATTGATGCCGGTGAAATTCAACAATTGATTATTTGCAATAAAATCGATCAATTGGAAGAAGTTGAGCCTAAAATTGATCGGGATGAAGACGGAACGCCTATCAGGGTATGGTTATCCGCTAAAACGGGTCAGGGCGTTGAGCTGCTGCTGGAAGCTATCAGCGATTGCCTGGCGCAAAGCATGGTGAGCTACACTTTAAAGATTCCGCCGGCGCAGAGTCGTTTGCGCGGTGTGTTGTTTGAACTGGACTGTATCTCGCAACAGGCTTATGACGAGCAGGGTGACTGGGTGGTTGATGTGCGAATGCCAGCAGCCGACTGGAACCGACTGGAGAAACGCCTGGATCATGGCTTGTCGGAGTTTGTGGTAAAGCACTGATTTAGCTGTTTTATATATTTTGAAATCTAAAACTAATAGAATTCAGTATTAAATTATTAAATTTTCGGAGTACTAGCATGGCTTGGAACGAGCCGGGTGATAAAAATAATGACCCGTGGAAAAATCGCGGAGGACGAGACCAAGGTCCTCCGGATTTGGATGATGTATTTAAAAACCTGTTTGGCAAGCTCGGTAAAATGGGCGGCGGCAGCGACGGTGGCTCTGGCAAAAAGCTCGGTGGTATCGGCGCAGCACTGCTGGTAGTTCTGCTGGGTGTGATCTATGTCGTATCTGGCTTTTACACCATTCGTGAAGCCGAATCCGGTGTGGTACTGCGTTTTGGTGAGTATAACTCGCTGGTAGAACCGGGCCTGCGCTGGAAGCCTACCTTCGTAGATGCGGTGATCCCGGTTGACGTGCAGTCTATCCGTTATCAGTCCTCATCTGGTTCTATGCTGACCGAAGATGAAAACGTAGTTAGCGTACAAATGGAAGTTCAGTACCGGGTAGTCGACCCGTATCGCTGGACTTTTGCAGTGACCAGCCCGGAAATGAGTCTGAGTCAGGCCCTTGATAGTGCAATTCGTTACGTAGTGGGTCACTCAACCATGGATGACGTGCTTACCGATGGCCGTGAAGTTACCCGGCAGCGGGTGTGGGAAGAGCTGGAAGCGATCCTGGAGCCTTACAACCTGGGCGTGGCAATTCTTGATATGAACTTTAAGGACGCACGTCCGCCAGAGCAGGTAAAAGACGCGTTTGACGATGCGATTGCCGCTCAGGAAGACGAACAGCGCTTTATTCGTGAAGCCGAAGCTTATGCCCGTGAAATTGAGCCTCGTGCCCGTGGTCAGGTTAACCGTATGAACGAAGAGTCCCAGGCGTATAAAGAGCGTGTGATTCTGGAAGCTCAGGGTGAAGTGGCGCGTTTTGAAGAACTGTTGCCACAATACGAGAAAGCACCGGAAGTAACCCGTCAGCGGATTTATCTGGAAACCATGGAACAGGTGTTCTCTAACACCAGTAAAATCATGGTTGACAGCGGTAAAGGCGGAAACAACATCATGTACCTGCCGCTGGACAAGCTAATGCAAAATCAGAACAGCGATAGCGCTACTTTAAACCGTATGCGCAACACGCTGGAGGGATTACAGAATAATGTCGCCAACTCAACCGGCAACAACTCCCGTAATACGACTTCTTCAAGCTCCGGCCTGAGAAGTGACAGCGGCCGTGGTGGGAGATAAGCACAGATGAAAAATTTAATTATTGCAGCATTAATTACCGTTTTGGTGCTGGCAACCGGCTCACTGTTTGTAGTGAGAGAGGGCGAGCGCGCGATAGTTATCCAGTTTGGTAAAGTACAGCGTGACGCCGCTACCGGTGAAACCACAGTATTTGAGCCAGGCTTACATTTTAAACTGCCTTTTATTGATTCGGTGCGTCAGTTAGATGCGCGGATCCAAACGCTGGATGATTCTCCGGATCGTTTTGTGACGTCAGAGAAGAAAGACCTGATAGTTGATTCTTATGTGAAATGGCGTATTAAGGATTTTGCCCGTTATTACCTGTCAACAAACGGCGGTAATAAGATGCAGGCAGAAGCGCTGCTTAAGCAAAAGGTTAACAACGGTCTGCGTACTGAGTTTGGTAGCCGCACTATTGCACAAATCGTGTCTGGTGAGCGTACCGAACTGATGGAGCAAGCGATGGAACAGGCGTCCAGCTCTTCAGACGAACTGGGTATTGAGATCGTTGACGTGCGGGTGAAGCAAATCAACCTGCCAACCGAAGTCAGCAACTCAATCTTCCAGCGTATGCGTGCCGAGCGTGCTGCCGTTGCTCGTGAACACCGTTCACAGGGTCAGGAGCAGGCTGAGGTGATTAAAGCTAACATCGAAGCGAAAGTAACGGTAATGCTGGCAGATGCCGAGCGTAATGCGCGTCAGCTTCGTGGTGAAGGTGATGCAACAGCGGCGCAAATCTATGCTGAAGCGTACTCAAAGAACGCGGAGTTTTATGGCTTCCTGCGTAGTATGGATGCCTATAAAGCCAGCTTTAACAGCAAGCAGGATATTCTGGTAGTTGAACCAGACAGTGACTTCTTCCGTTACATGAACCAGCGCTCTGGTAAGTAACCACAGTAAGTTGTAGCAAAAACCGGCCAGCAGGCCGGTTTTTTTATGTGACCGGTCGCGAAGCGACAGAACACCACGGGTTTACCCGTGGATGAATGAGTCCGAGGCCTGTATGCTACGAAGATGGAAGTTCGAGTCTCATCACATGGTCTATATAGACTTCAATATCACGTCGTCTGGGTAACCAAATACAGGCGTCGGATACTGAAGCCTTTCGTCGTGGAGTATTTGCGCAAAGTGTTGCCGAAGCTGCTTCGAAGTATGCCCGGCGTAACGATAGAGCGAATGGGCTTTGATAATGACCATATGCACATGTTGATGGTCATTCCACCGAAATACTCGATAGCAGAAGTGATGGGTAAACTCAAAGCCCAGTCAGCGTCAAACATGAGAAAGACATTCAAATGGCTAGGAAAGGTCTATTGGAATGAAAATATTGTTTGGTCGCCGGGTTACTTTGTAAGCAGCGTAGGCTTAGACGAGCACACAATACGGAACTACGTTGAGCATCAAGGTCGGAAGGATTCAGATCAGCTCCGAATGGAGCTGTAACAGAAAGAACCCCGGGCATGCCCGGGGGAATCTAT
>NZ_MJIC01000020.1 GCF_001758465.1 Marisediminitalea lipolytica | reverse complement strand
TTTATGTGACCGGTCGCGAAGCGACAGAACACCACGGGTTTACCCGTGGATGAATGAGTCCGAGGCCTGTATGCTACGAAGATGGAAGTTCGAGTCTCATCACATGGTCTATATAGACTTCAATATCACGTCGTCTGGGTAACCAAATACAGGCGTCGGATACTGAAGCCTTTCGTCGTGGAGTATTTGCGCAAAGTGTTGCCGAAGCTGCTTCGAAGTATGCCCGGCGTAACGATAGAGCGAATGGGCTTTGATAATGACCATATGCACATGTTGATGGTCATTCCACCGAAATACTCGATAGCAGAAGTGATGGGTAAACTCAAAGCCCAGTCAGCGTCAAACATGAGAAAGACATTCAAATGGCTAGGAAAGGTCTATTGGAATGAAAATATTGTTTGGTCGCCGGGTTACTTTGTAAGCAGCGTAGGCTTAGACGAGCACACAATACGGAACTACGTTGAGCATCAAGGTCGGAAGGATTCAGATCAGCTCCGAATGGAGCTGTAACAGAAAGAACCCCGGGCATGCCCGGGGGAATCTATTGCCTGTCTCTCAGCCAGGCTTACTGTTGAGAGATATCGATATTTACCAGTCCGGCCACTTTTTGCGCGGTTTCTACCGCAGCATCGGTGGATTCCGCTCGGGCCAGTGCAACGCCTAATCGACGCTTACCATTAATGGTTGGTTTGCCAAATAAGCGCAAATCTGTGATCGGCGTGCTTAGCGCCGCATCCAGATTACTGAAGTTGATACAGTTGCCTTCGCCAAACCCCAGAATAACCGCGGAAGCACTGGGGCCGTAGCAGTCAATGTTAGGAATTGGCAGGCCTAAGATTGCGCGGCTGTGCAGGGCAAATTCTGACAGGTTCTGGGAAATCAGTGTTACCATGCCGGTATCGTGGGGCCGCGGCGATACTTCGCTGAAGATAACCTCATCACCACAAACAAACAGCTCAACGCCAAATAAGCCGTAGCCGCCGAGGGCGTCGGTTATTTTGTCTGCAATGTCTTTGGCCGCGCTGAGGGCTTTATCTGTCATGGCGGTAGGTTGCCATGAATACTGATAATCGCCGTCTTTCTGAATATGTCCGATGGGTGGGCAAAACTTGACGCCCTGACGGGTGCGAACGGTAAGCAGCGTAATTTCGTAATCGAAAGCAATGTTGCCTTCAACGATCACTTTACCTGCACCAGCACGTCCTCCTTCCTGGGCATATTGCCATGCCTTATCCACATCGTCAGGCCCGGTCAGGCGGCTTTGTCCCTTACCCGAAGAGCTCATAATAGGTTTAACAAAACAAGGGTAACCAATGGCGTCGATAGCGGCCTCAAACTCAGCCTTGGTGCTGGCAAACCGATAGCTGGATGTGGGCAGACCAAGTGTTTCGGCGGCCAGGGTACGAATACCTTCCCGATTCATGGTCAGGTTTACGGCGTTGGCACTTGGCACTACCGTAAAGCCTTCTTTTTCTAACGCGACAAGTTCGGCGGTAGCAATGGCTTCAACTTCCGGCACAATCAGGTCCGGGGCTTCTTTTTCGACGACTTCACGCAGGGCTTTCGCGTCCAGCATGGAAAACTGATAACTACGGTCAGCGACCTGCATAGCCGGCGCGTTGGCATAGCTATCACAGGCAATCACCTCACAGCCGAGGCGCTGGCATTCAATTACAACTTCTTTGCCCAGTTCGCCACTGCCGAGCAGCAGAATCTTTTTCGCCTGGGAAGTAAATGGCGTACCTAATGTTGTCATTTGTTGTCCTCTTTGGGTAACACCCAGTAAATACCATGAAATTCGGCGACGGCCTGGGTGTCATCGAGTACTTCTACTTCCAGCTCCAGGCGGCATTTCTTGCCTTTGCTGAGTAAGTTGAATTTGCCTTTCAGACGCTCAATATTGCACACCGCGCGGGGCTTCATGGTGATAGGTTTGTGATAATGGATATTGCCGTCTCCCAATACGATGTCGCCTTGTAACCCCTTATCCTTAAGCTGCAGAAATATCATTCCCCACCCGGTGAGGGTGGCGAGCGAAAAAATGCTGCCGGCAAACATGGTGCCGTGAATATTGATATTTTTATTCAGGGAGGCGCGGGTTTCCAGCGTCTTGCCGGTGTACTGGTGAAGCTTTATGCCCATGTGTTCGGTAATGGGGATGGTTTCGGTCCAGGTATCCTGTAGTTCCTGACACCACTGGGGATGCATAACCAGCAGCGAAAAATCATCAAGCTTTTTGACCATCTGCTGGCGTTTAAGCAAACCCAGTTCGTTGGGAGCTTCCCGTTCTACAGTGAAGCCACAGGCTTTAAAAAACTCGATGGAGATTTCACGACTGTTGGTGACTGCGCGAATGGCGCCTAATTCCCTGGCGACCGACTCCAGGGCATTGAGCATAAACTGACCCAAACCGCGCCGCTGGTAGCCACTGTGTACCGCGATATGGCGAATTTGCGCTTCTTCGGCAGTGTTCAGATGAACGCGCCCACAGGCAATAATTTCACCCTGGCCGTTAACCACCATGCGGTGTTCGCTGACCTGTTCGTATTCGTCTTTTTCTGACCCCGGTGGAAAATTCCAGGGCTGGCGCAGGTACTGCCAGCGAAAATGATAGTAAGCCGTGAGGGCTTCATCGGTTTGTGGAGTGACTACTTTAAACACAGTCCTGCTTCTCCCATAAAGTTAGGGCACACATTAAATCTTAAGCGTTTGCCAACAGCAAGAGAAAGGCGTGAATATTATACCTGGATATGGAAAGTCACCGGTCCGTCATTAATAAGCTGAACCTGCATATCTGCGCCAAACTGGCCGCTGGCAACCGGAATTTCCATACTTTCTAATTGCGCTATAAAGGCTTCGTACAGTGCGTTACCCAGCGCTGGCGGAGCGCCGCGGGAGAACCCAGGCCGATTGCCGCGACTGGTGTCAGCGACCAGGGTAAACTGGGATACCACCAACACCGAGCCCTCAACCTGGCGGATGTTAAGATTCATTTTACCGTCGGCATCACTAAAAATACGGTAGTTACACAGCTTGTTGGCGAGCTTTTCGACCTCCGCCTGCGTATCGTCTTTCTCTACCCCCAGCAGAATTAAAATGCCCGGGCCGATTGCCCCTACGGTATTACCAGCTACGTTCACGCTGGCTTCACTTACACGTTGAATTAATCCAATCATTAATACATTGCCTTGAAATCGTTAGTCGCCTGGCGAAGCGCCGAAGCAATGCCGAAATCGGCACTGCTGTGTCCAGCCCCTTCGACCAGAAGTAAATCACTGTTGGGCCAGTGCTGATGTAAAAGATAAGCGCCCTGTGGCTGACACACCGTATCACACCGACCATGGATCAGTTTTGCCGGAATAGAACGCAATTGATGCACGTTCTGTAAAATATAATCTTCGCTGATAAAACAATCGTTAATAATGTAATGCCACTCCAACACCGCGAGACTCATCAGTAGTGGACTACAAGTCAGTGACGTTGGCTCTGAGGAATGCGGAAAAACCCTGGCGATGGCTTCTTCCCACTGATACCAGCGTATCGCAGCGACTGCTTTAAGGGATTGCTGGTGGCCGCTGAAAATGGCGCTGTAATGCGCAAGTACCTCACTCAGATCGCCTTGGGTGGACATCGTCTCGGTAAAGCGGGCAAAAGCATCCGGGTAGATCCTGGCCGCTCCGCCATCCGGGGCCAGAAACCAGTGAAAGTCGGTTTGGCGGGCCAGAAATATCCCGCGTAAAATCATTCCGCTAACCGTTTCCGGCTCTCTGATGGCGGCTAACAGGGCCAGTGTAGTCCCCCAGGAGCCGCCAAATAACAGCCATTGTTTAATCCCCAGCGTAGTGCGTAACTGACTGATATCGTCTAACAGATGATGGGTAGTATTGTTATCCAGGGATAAATGCGGTTGGGAACGACCGCAACCTCGTTGCTCAAAGCCGATAACATGATAGCTGTCGAGGTCAAAAAAGTCGGTGTAGCCGGGGGATAATCCGGCACCGGGACCGCCGTGAATAACCAGCACGGGAATGCCTTTAGGATTGCCACTGAGTTCGTAGTAAATCTGATGGCCGTCGTGGGTTGGCATGTAGTCGTGCAAGTAACAGGTTGGTGGCATAGACAAGCTCTCTTACAATTCAAACCGACGCAAAGATTGTATCTCAACCCTAATTCATTTAATTTAAACAGTAAATTGAATTTAAGCGGAGTTATCATGGCTGGACAAGGTTCAGGCGGCAATGTTATTGCTGCGATATGCAGTTTCTTTTTCCCCGGATTGGGCCAATTGGTTCAGGGGCGCATTTTAGCGGCTTTGTTCTTTTTTGTGGTGTGTGCTGTCAGCTATGCATTAGGGGCAACGGTTATTTTATTCTTTATGTGGTTCGTGGGTGCGATATTTCACCTGTGGGCTATTGTGGATGCAGCAAAATTCAGGGGTGAATCCTAAACATGTCATCATTGGTCAAAATTGGTTTAACTGCACTGTTGGTGTCGTCTCTGAGTGCTTGTCAAAGCGCTTATTACGCGGCATGGGAAAAAGTGGGTGTTGAAAAACGTGAGATCCTGGTGGATCGCGTAGAAGATGCCCGTGAATCACAGGAAGATGCAGAAGAGCAGTTCAGCTCTGCGTTGGAAGAGTTTTCGGCGCTGATCCAATTTGACGGTGGTGATCTGGAAGAAGTGTATCAGTCGCTGAATGACGAATACGAAGCCAGTCAGGAAGCGGCTGAAGACGTCAGCAAGCGGATTGATAAAATAGAAAGTGTGGCCGGAGCACTGTTTGAAGAGTGGGAAGCCGAACTGGACACTTACTCTAACGAGAGTCTGAAACGCACCAGCAAAAGACAGCTTGCGGAAACCCGCGTGAAATACAACAAAATGGTACGCGCCATGCGTAAAGTGGAAAGCAGCATGCAGCCAGTGCTGCGTACGCTGCAGGATAATGTACTGTTTTTGAAACATAACCTTAATGCCAGCGCGATTGGTGCACTACAAGGCGAACTTAACGACATTGAGCGTGACGTAAGGGATTTATTACGTGATATGAAGTCGGCGATTTCTCAGTCAAATGCGTTTATTGCCGACATGAATGGTGGCTAAGGTTAAATATTCGTGTTATTTATGTGAATTTTAACTTTTTTTAGCGAAAAGTTACGCAAAATCAATATTATCTTCTATACATAACCACAGATATTTTACCATTAGGAAGGTAATGTAGTTATTATGAACACACTGGTGGCAAAGCTTAAAAAACTGTCGGATTACGTAGGACAGACGCGGGGGCAGGAATACTTTGAGCTATTGGTTTTGGCGCTGTCGGATATTCTTGAGTGTGACTACATTCTTATCGGTCAGCCGAATGATTGCCGGACAAGCTGTACTACGGTAGCAGTCGCTGCTTTTAGTCGGGTAGAGGACAACTTTACCTATAACCTCAAAGATACACCTTGCTACCAGGTCACCAACTCCGGGGCTTGCTGTTATTCCAGCAAAGTGACCGAGTTATATCCCAAAGATCAGCTGTTACAAGACATGCACGTCGAATCTTATATTGGCATGCCGCTGCATGATTCGCAGGGAAATGTTCTGGGCATTCTGGTGGCGATGCATACGTCGGCGCTGAAAAGTGAAGCTGAGATAACAGCCCTGTTTGAAATTTTGGGATATCGCATAGCCGCTGAACTTGAGCGAGTTGAACAAGACCGCTCGTTAAACATGCTCTCTTCTATTTTTAAGCATTCTGCCGAAGCCATGCTGGTTACCGATGCGGATCATAAAATCATCGAAGTTAATCAGGCGTTTTGCGATATGTTCGGGTATCGTCGAAGCGAAGTCATGGGGCTTGACCCTAAACTTTTCTCATCCGGACAGCACGACAAGACATTCTACCGGAACTTCTGGCACAAGGTTTTTAAAAAAGGCGTCTGGCAGGGTGAGATCACCAATCGCCACGCCAATGGTTCAGTGTTGGAACAGTGGGTGTCGGTTAACCAGATTCGTGACGAAAGCGGTCACGTCCACCACTATACGGCTATTTATACTGATCTTACTGAGCTCAACAAGGCCCGGGCTAAAAACCTCTATCTGGCTAATACAGACCCGCTCACTGGCCTGTCGAGTAAGTCTTACCTGGCCGAAGAACTAAAGTCACCAGGAATAAAAAGCCTGCTGGTGATCGGATTAGACGGACTGCGTTACCTCAATGACGCTTATGGCTTTGATGTTTGTGATGAACTCATGCGCAATACTGCGCAAATAATAAAGTCGCAGGTGGTTGCCGATTGTTATGTCGGCGGCGGGCCCGGCAAGTATGTGTTGTTATTTAAAAGCAAAGTTGACTTGCAGGCTATCGCTGAAAAACTAAGAAGTTATTTTCGTCATCATCAGGTATCTGCCAACGATATCAGCGTGTTTCTCTCGCTTTCTTTTGGCGGGGCGAAGGGGCACAGTGATTTACTTCGTTTGGGCGTTACCGCGCTGCGTCAGAGTCGTGATTCGGGGGATTTAAAATGCATCGTTCTGGAACAGGACGCAATTGCGGCGGAAAGTCAGCAGCATATGTTGTTTGTAGAGGCTAATAACATTATTCATACTGCCGTAAATGAACAGCTTATCGTGCCTTATTTTCAGGGTATTCATGACAACCTTACGGGGGTGATAAGGCACTATGAAGCTCTGGCAAGGATTCACCATGATGACCAGGTTCTGACACCATACAGCTTTATTGAAGCGGCGAAAGTGGCTGGTATGTTACCGGTTATCACCCGCCAAATGGCGCAACAAACATTTAAAGTGATGAGTCATAACGACTATACCTTCTCGCTGAATATTACGGAATACGACCTGAATGCCCAGTATTTACAGGGCTTGTTAACCGAGCTGTGCCAAACTTACGATATCGCGCCCCAACGGGTTATTCTGGAAGTGCTCGAAGGGATCAGCAGTACCGGCAAAGACAGCCACTTAAAACAGCTCAAGGCGCTTAAGCTGGCCGGCTTTAAACTGGCCATCGATGATTTTGGTACCGAGTATTCAAACTTTGAACGGATCCTCGATTTAGAAGTCGATTTTTTAAAGATTGATGCCAGATACATAAAAAATATCCACATCGACAGAAAAAGCTACGAGATAGTCAAGGCACTCAGCTTTTTCTGTCGTAACGCTGGTATCAAATGTATTGCCGAGTTTGTTCATTCCGTGGAAGTGCAGCAGTGCCTGTTAGAGTTAGGGCTGGATTATAGTCAGGGTTATTTGTTCTCACGCCCTGAGCCCTTTTCTGCTCATCAGGAACAGGGCTCGGTTAAGGTAACACTGGATAACGAAAAAGCCGGAGTCATCGTGATGACGTTGACTGGTCATATCCAAAAAACCATGCGATTTACTGATGCCTTCCGGCAGTGCCTGATGGACTATGCGCAGCCAGTTCAGTTTGCCTTGTTTGATTTCAGACATTCAGATTATTTTCAGATGGGTGAGTCCGACCTGATCGACAGGGCTCGTCTGGCGGCTATTGATCCTCTGTATCAGCAGTTAGACAAGATTGCCGTGCTGGTAGAAGGCAAGTACGCAGAGAAAATGGCAGCCCTGTGGTGCAGCAGCGTGGATGCCGTATTTGAGGTGAGATACTTTAATAACGAACGTAGTGCCAGAGACTGGTTGTATGGCGAATCTGACTTTAGCCTGAGCGCCTGATGGTTTTTGGCAGTTTGTGGCCGGTTAACCCCCGGCCCTGGCCATTAACCCTCAGGCAAATCACTGTCGTTTGCTTTGTCCTTTACTTCCTCAGGAAAAGCTTCGCTGAGACTACAGGTAAATTCTGCGCCAAGCAGCACCACAATCCACGACAGATATATCCATAAAAATAACAGTGGAAGCGCAGCCAGCGCACCGTAAATAACCTGATAAGACGGGAAGCTGGTTACGTATAAAGCAAAGCCTTTTTTGCTTAATTCAAACAGCATTGTGGCCAGAACCGCGCCGCCCAGCGCATGTACAACCGGTACCCGGCGGTTAGGCACCAGCATGTACAAAATAATAAACGCTGCCAGTGCAGTAAAACTAGGCACCAATTCCAACAGAAACGTCCCTAGTCCTGGTGTATATTCTTCGGCAAACTCGGCCAGCCCCACCAGATATGACGTCATAACGACACTGGCGCCCATTAACAATGGGCCAAGGGTAATTACCATCCAGTAAATGGCAAAGGTATAAATAATGGGGCGGTCGCTCTGTGATCGCCAAATCCGGTTGAGGGTTTTATCTACATTGGAAATCAGCAATATTGCTACCAATAGCAGAGATAAAATACCCACCGCCCCCATTTGTGAAGCATTACCCACAAAGTCGCTCATATATTCGTGGACAACGTCGCCTGCGGTAGGAACAAAGTTACTAAAGATAAACTGTTCCAGTTCATTACGAACGGTAGCGAAAGCCGGAAAGGCAGACAAAATGGTAAAAAAAACCATGATAAAAGGAACGAGCGACAGCAGGGTGACGTAGGCCAGGTGGCCCGCCGAGATGGTGATGTTGTCTGATTTACAACGGGCAATAAAAGTTGTGCCAAAGTGCACCAGGTGAGGTTTATATTGTTCCCATCGTGCTTTTATTTCAGGTAAAGCCACACTAAGTCCCTGCTTTTATGCTTATGTGATTAGTCTACCTGCTGGATAAAGCGGAGCAACCGTTTTTGTCTGTTGCGCCGCCTTTTCGGTTAATTATACCGCGTTACCAGGTTTTACCCCCAGCATATGGCAGATAGCATAGCTCAGTTCACTGCGGTTAAGCGTATAGAAGTGGAAGTGTTTAACCCCTTCTTTTGCCAGTACCTTAACCTGTTCCATGGCAATATTGGCACCCAGCAGATTACGCGTGGTCTGGTCATCTTCATCCAGTCCTTCATACAGCTTGTGTAACCAGCCAGGAACATGAACATTGGTAAAACCGGCAAATTTCACCAGGGTCTGATAATTAGTTACCGGCAAAATGCCCGGGACGATATCTAAATCGATACCGGCTGCCGCGGCGCGATCTCTAAAGCGCAGGAACACACTGGTATCAAAGAAAAACTGTGTAATTGCTTCGCTGGCACCGGCTTCTGCTTTACGTTTGAGGTTAAGTAAATCAAATTGCGCATTGGGCGCTTCCGGGTGTTTTTCCGGATAGGCTGCCACCGAAATATCAAAATCATGAACGTCTTTTAGCAAAGCAACCAAATCCGAGGCATACATATCGGTTTTATCAACGCCTTTTGGCAAATCGCCGCGTAAGGCAACGATACGACGAATACCAGAATCCCAGTAATCACGGGCTATCTGTTTTAGTTCGTCGGCACTGGCATCCACACAGGTGAGGTGAGGGGCCGCTGTAACGCCGGTTTGTTGTTGAATACGTTTTACCACGTCATGGGTGCGGTCGCGCTCACCACTGTTTGCCCCATAGGTAACAGACATATAGGCAGGCTTAAGAGGAGCCAGGCGCTCTACAGACTTCCACAGGGTTTTTTCCATGTTTTCGTTACCCGGCGGAAAAAACTCAAATGACACGTCGATGTCACGTAATTCTGACAACGATTGGTTTAGGGCATCGATCCCCTGTGCGTATGACACCATGATAAATTCTCAATTAGACGTTTAGACGTCTAAACTAAAGAATATATGTCTAGACGTCAAGCAGTTTACACTGCTCAATTGATGTTTTCTGTGGTTTAATACATATTGCAGTGGTTGATGCGCTTCGTATGTGGACGATTTTCAGGCATCAACACTCATCCGTTATCAGTCATCTTACTGGTAAGTATGAGCTTAAAACCGCTGCAGCAGGTATCAATACACTATTACTTATTACAATAAAGACAGTATAGCTGGGAAAACGCATGGCAAAGTGGGACGGAAAATACATTTATCCTTACGCAGAACATGGTAAGAAAAGTGAACAGGTGAAAAAAGTCACCGTTTCAATTCCGATCAATGTACTTAAAGTATTAACCGACGAGCGTACGCGCCGTCAGATTAATAACCTCCGTCACGCCACGAATTCTGAATTACTTTGCGAGGCGTTCGTACATGCCTTTACCGGTCAACCGTTACCAGATGATGAAGATTTGCGTAAAGACAATCCTCATCGCATTCCAGCCGAAGCCCGCCGTATTATGCGGGAAATGGGTATTGATGTTGACTTTGAGGAAAACGAGCTCGACAACGATTAGTGCATATCAATGACAGGTTTAAAGAACAACGAAAAGGCCGCTTTATGAAGCGGCCTTTTTATCAGGTTTCTGTCGTTACATGCGGTCCAAGGGATCTGCTTGTTGCTTAGGCCTTAATAGCCTTGTACATTTCGTCCAGTGCTTTAGGCACCGCAGCAGCATACTTCTTAACATCTTCGATACGACCAGTGCTTACCCGTGACCATTGCTGATAGGTACGGTACTGACCACGGATCAGTACGTCCTGCGCTTCCATGGCTTTACGGAAGGCGTTGGCATCACCATCATCACCTAAGTTAACAAACACAAAGTTAGTGGTTGATGGCAGCGCGCTCAGGCCGTTAGCTTTAACCGCATCCAGAATGATTTCGCGGCCTTCTTTGACTTTCTGACGTGAAAAGTCTTTAAAGGCTTCATCATTGTAGCTGGCGATAGCGGCAGCCAGACCCGCCTGGTTAATAGAGTATCCGCCTAAACCGTACTTATTGATGAATTCCATGTTTTCTTCGCTACCCAGCATGTAGCCAACACGCATTCCGGCCAGACCGTAAATTTTTGAGAATGTACGGGCAACAATGATGTTGTGGCCTTCGTTGATCAGCGGGATCATCGAGTGCTTAGGGCCATCTTCGATAAGTTCGTTATAGGCTTCGTCAACCAGTACCAGGGTTTTCTTGGACGCTTTGATACAGAACTCACGAAGTTCCTTCGGATCCAGAATTTTACCGGTAGGGTTGTTTGGGTTACAGATATGGACCATGGCGATGTCGTCATCAATCGCATTGTACATGGCATCCAGGTCGATACTCAGATCGGCTTTGTTAGGGATGCGCACGATTTCCGGGCCGCCCTGGCGAACCGGTGCCATTGAGGTGGTATCCCAGAATAAATCAGGGCCGAGGATTTTACCTTTACTGGTTGCGGCAAATGCAGCGAATGCCAGAATCAGGCTCGAACCCGCGGTAATAGAAACATTTTCTGGCTTCAGACCATTGGATTCTGCCAGCATGTCCCGCAGATACATACCAGCACGATAAGCGTAATAAGCACCGCCTGTGCTGCTGGCTTCGGCAATTGCCTTAAGTGCCATATCACTCGGACCATAAGGGTTTTCGTTGGCGTTAAGCTTAGCGACGCCTGGCGCTGGTCCGTACATAATTTTAGGTGACTTCATAGGCTGAGCTGCAGCCAGGCCAGCAGGAGTTATCAGACCTGTTGCACCAGCTGCCGAAGCGGCGATTGAGCCTCCTAAGAATAAACGTCTTGATGGATTATAAGTCATTGACTGTTCCTCTTATTTTAATGTGTGAGTGCTATAGCGCTTTGGCAAACATGGCGACAGATACGATCACCAGGTAGATACCAAACAGGCGTTTGAGCATTTTTTCACTAAAGCTGTGTGCCATTGATGCACCAATCGGTGCGGTCAGAATTGACCCTACACTGATTGCTAGCAGAGCGGGTAAATTAATGTAACCAACAGTACCAACCGGCATGCCCTGAGGGTTAGTGTTTTCCATAAACAAGAAACCAATAGCGCCAGGCAATCCAATCAGGAAGCCAACTCCGGCTGCGGTTGCTACTGCTTGCTGGATAGTGCGGCGACACATGACCATGGTAATCACCGTTGGTGTACCACCGCCTATGCCCAGTAATGCTGAAAAACCGCCAATTACAAAAGCCAGAACGCTTTTACCGATGCCTTGTGGCATTGAAAAAGTCATGCCTGGACGAACTACAAATTCAGGGAATAAGAAGTATACTGAATAGAGCAATACGCCGCCGGCAAACACCATGGTTAATCCGGTACTACTGGTGTGGTTTGCAATGGCAACACCGCCAAGCACACCCAGGATGATCCAGACCGACCAGGATTTAAGCATGTCAAAATCTACTGCCCCACGCTTTTTGTGGGCCAGCACAGAACGCGCGCTGGAAATCACAATAGACGCCAGTGAGGTGCCAATAGCGACTTTGACTAATTCTTCAGAATTAGGGGTAAAGAAAGGAAATACCGCGAGCAGGGCTGGGACAACAACAAAACCTCCTCCATTGCCAAAAAGGCCAGAAGTAATGCCTGCGACCGCGCCCGCAACGCACAAAGTGAGGACGAACCAGACGAGTTCAATCTCCATAACAACAGTGCTCCACTTGTTAAATAATTATTTGGATTTTTGTAATTTTTATACAGTAAAAAGTATAACTTATTGGGCGGTTTGTCGCGTTGATAGCGATGAGTGACCTGATAAAGTCGACCAGCCTGGCGGCTGGTCGATATTCGGTTTAAA
Organism: Marisediminitalea lipolytica; assembly: GCF_001758465.1. GTDB lineage: Bacteria > Pseudomonadota > Gammaproteobacteria > Enterobacterales > Alteromonadaceae > Alteromonas > Alteromonas lipolytica. Next base: position 94,767 of record NZ_MJIC01000020.1, on the reverse strand, counting down.
AGTAGGGATGAGCCGCTACTTAGAAGCTCGCGTTAAGCTTCATGTAGTAGTAACCACCTTGCCAGTCTACGATTGAATCTGAGCGGTAGATACGACCACAGCAGCTATCACCAGGAAGGGTACTCGCGTCAGGGTAGTTGTCGAACAGGTTACGTGCACCTGCAGAAACTGACAGCGTTTCATTAATGAAATAAGTCGCTTCCAGGTCGAACATGTATTCAGGATCAAATTCCTGGATAGAACTAACTGTGCCACCACCATCAGAGTTCTCGTAACTTCCGTAATAGTTCATACGAGCAGTAACGCTTAAGTCGTCCATGGTATGTTTGATGGAGAATACGCCTCGAACTGAAGGTAAGCCGTTTTCAAAATCATACTGAGCTTCTGCGTTAAATACAGGGTCACCATTAACGAGTCTACCTGGGTCAGAGTCAAACTCCTGGGTACCGTAGTTCATTGAAAGTGTGAACACAGTATCACCTAGTTCAGACTCCATGTTGTAAGTTGCTACAACATCAACACCTTCTGTCACTGTATCAAACAGGTTTTGGAAGTAGTTTACGCCACCGATTGATTCTGCACCTTCAACACCTGCACCAACTAAGGCCAGATAACGATCGTAATCGGGACCAGCAGCTGGATCTGACGATACATCCAGCACTGACACAGCATTAAATCTGTCTTCAAGCAGGATGTGGTAGTAGTCAATAGTCAGAGTCAGGCTGTCTAATTCAGCGGTTAAACCAAAGGTAAAGTTAGTTGATGTTTCTGGTACAAGCTCAATAGCTCCCAGAGCTTGTGCAACCGGGCCACCGGCAGGGAACAGACCCGTTGCAACCGGAAAACCATTAGGTAAACGAGTTGAAATGTTCGTTGTACCTTGTTGACCAGGTGTTGGTGCACGGAAACCTGTACCGTATGAAGAGCGAATAGCCAGTTCTTCGGTTAGCTGGTAGATACCGGCAATTTTATATACGGTTTCAGAACCCATATCTGAGTAGTCTTCATAGCGAACCGCCGCCTGTACAAATAATTGATCGGTCAGGTCGCCAGAGATGTCACCGTAGATGGCATAAGAATCTCGCTCATAGGTACCAGTTGACTGCGGAGAGTAGCCTGGAAAGCCGTTAGAACCAACACCAACTACGTTATACACAGGATCGCTATCGTCGCTACAGTCAAGACCATTTGCTACCGCTGTAGCAACTTGCTCGTCTGTGGCCATACCGAAACCGTTGTCTACGCGAGAACATAAGCCGTAGGGATCCGAAAGTGAGTGCGGGCCTGCCTCATAAGAAGACGGTTCTCCGCCGCTTATTTCGTAAGACTCTTCCATGTAGCTTAAACCAAATGCAAATACGTATTCGGCTAAGTCGTAGGTAAAGTCAGCCTGGAACTGTAATTCGTCGTTGCTCAGGTCACCAGGCTTAAAGCTGGTTGGTGAAGCGCTACCCAGTGACGGGTTGACAGTGTTTTTCAGGGTGTAAGAGATTTCGTTATAACCATAACGACCGCTTAAGTCATAACCTAAATCACCGGCCATGCCCTTGATACCGGCTGCAAAGGAGTAATCGGTAATATCACCAAAGAAACGAGGGGTAAAACCGCCTGGAAATTTCATCAGCGGGCTGTATAAGCTACCGTCGATTTCACGCAGGTTTTCTATGGTGCCATTGCCAGGATAGCGATAGAAAAATCCGCCATCACCTTCACTTTCTGAATAGTTGGCAAAAGTGTACAGCTCCATGTCAGAGGTAAGTGCCATACCAGCGTTTAAGAATACTTTAGCACTCGAGTAGTTTGGTTGGCCCCATGGCTGTACTACGTCACCAAAACCAATGTTGGCATCAGATAAGCCCGCGATGAAAGAAGCCTCGTCGTATCCGGCTACGCTAGTATCAAATCGTGAGCCTGTTAAGAAACGCTCGTCATTTGCGTCTACACAAGCGCTACCAGTACAGTACTCTTCGCCACGTAACGTAGCATCAGACTCGGTTACCTCTGCAGAAATGCTCAGGAAACCGTCGTCACCCAGTGAGAAACCTTTGTTACCACTGATAGTGTATTGTTCACCGTCGCCTTCGAAGTACTGACCGACATCCAATGATAATGAACCGCCCTCAGCATTGTTTTTAAGCTGGAAGTTGATTACACCGGCGATAGCATCCGAACCGTATTGTGCTGCTGCACCGTCGCGCAGTACTTCTACGCTGCCCAGAGCAGCTGATGGGATAGTTGCCAGGTCAGGGCCCTGAGTACCGGCACCGCCGATTTGTACCACCGTCAGAAATTGGCTGACGGGTAAGAGTATATGATGGAACCAGTGTCATCATAATGTCGTTCATGTCTGATGACGCAACGCCGTTAATATCGTCGGCAGTTAATACGTCAACCGGAACTGGTGAGCTTGTCACAGAGCGAGGCGCACCACGGGCACCCACAACGGCGATTTTCTCAACATCTTCTTCCGCTGCTTCTTCTGCAAAAGCAGTGGTTGCAACAGTCATTGAAAGCGAATAACCGGCAAGACCGGCCAGAATCGCTGCATTTAATTTTTTGAGTTTCATCATGTGTTCCCTAATTGTCATATTACTATGATCTTTTTAGGTGCAATCGCGATAGCCGTGAAATCACGGAGCTGGCTTATCTCGCCCCAAATTGGTTCGCAAATGCACCAAATTTAAACATTATTTGGACTTAATGAGTGCGTCAGACTTGGCTAACGACATAGCAGAGACTAAAAAAAGAGCGTGTATATTCGGAAGAAAAAAGAATGTTGAGGGCTATAGCAAAAATATTGAGCCTCAATTAAAGTCTATTAATAACAGTGGTTTAGCTACGTCTTTTCGGAATAAAATATTTTATAACAAATGAAATGTAACAATAAATTAACGTTGCAGGGGCGGAGTAAAGCATTTGTATTTGTTTAAGTTTATGAAAATGTTGATAAAAATGAATTCGTCGAGAAATTAAATGTTTGTTATTGTTTGCTTAATCAATCCTTAAGTTATACTAAAGTATAATGTTGCGGGTGCTGTTTGTAATGGCGGGATCGTACTTATCACGTGGACAGGCCATCGAATTTTAAAGAAACGACCAGCCAACAGGCTGGTCGTTATCTGCAATAAGCTAAGTTGCTGTCAGCTTATTAAAAGGTGAAGTTAAACTTCGCGTAATAGTAACCACCCTGCCAGTCAACCAGCGAGCTGGTCAGGTACACGGCACCATTGCGAGCATCGCCAATGGTCTCTTTATCAGGATAGTTATCAAACAGGTTTCTTACCCCGGCTTGCAGAGTGATGCTTTCGCTCAGGAAATAAGACGCCTCAAGGTCAAACATATACTCGGTTCCGAAAGTTTGTAAGCGCAGCGGCTCATCGGAACCCACGTCATTTGAGTTAGTATATTCGCCGTAATAACTTAAACGACCCGTCACAGTAAGGTCTTCGAAAGCGTGTTTAACCGAGAATACACCGCGCAGGTTTGGCTCGGCGTTTTCGAAATCATATTGCGCTTCACGGTTAAAGTAATCACCTGGGTCAGAATCAAACTCAGACTTATTGTAGTTCATTGATAACGTTAGAGTGGTGTCACCCATACCAGACTGGATACCATATGTGGCAACAACATCCACACCTTCGGTCACACTGTCGAAAGCATTCTGGAAGTAATTGGCACCACCGATAGCAGCAGCTTGAGTTTCACCAATCGCATCGACCAGACTCAGGTAGTTTGCGTACTCTTCGGTATCAGTGTCTGCGGTTTGATCGGCAAACAGCGTAGAGATAGCGTAGAACCGATCTTCAATAGCGATATTGTAGTAATCTACAGTTAGCGTCAGATCACCGTAGTTGGCAGTAAGACCCAAGGTATAGTTGGTTGATGTTTCAGGCTTAAGCATATCAGCACCCAGGGCCTGAGCAATTGGACCATTGGCCGGGAATAAGCCCACGTTTACTGGATCTGCAAACGGGAAGCGGGTAGATACGTTAGTCGTACCTTGCTGACCAGGTGTTGGTGCACGGAAGCCAGTGCCGAAGGAGGCTCGTAATCCCACTTCTTCAGTTAACTGATAGAAACCAGCAACTTTGTAGACGGTTTCGGCATCAAAATCTGAGTATTTTTCATAACGCACAGCTGCCTGAGCAAACAACTGATCAGTAATGTCACCAGAAATATCCGCATAAACAGCATGCGAATCACGCTCATATTTGTCCGAAAAGGCAGGTGAATAACCCGGGAAACCGTTAGAACCTACACCTAAACCGCTGGTGTAGACCGGATCGTCCGGATCGCCACAGTCAAGGCCATTGGCTAAAGCAGACGCCAGTGCATCAGCAGAAGCTGTTCCATCACAAAAGCCCCACGGATCAGCCTGGTAGTAGGTGCCTTGTGAATAAGAGTCCGGATCACCAGTAGTGATTTCGTAAGATTCTTCCATGTAGCTTAAACCGAATGCGAAAACATACTCGGCAAAGTCATAGGTAAAGTCGGCCTGGAACTGAGTTTCTTCGTTGATAAGGTCGCCAGGTTTAAATGACGTGGGCGACTCGTTCATCATAACCGGGTTGAAGGTGCTCCACAGACTATATGAAATTTCATCGTAACCGTAGCGGCCAGAGAAATCATAACCTAAGTCACCAACCATGCCTTTTAAACCGCCAACCAGGGAGTAATCTGTTATTTCACCCCCAAAGCGCGGCGTAAAACCACCGGGAAATAACTCTTCATTAGGATCCCAAACAGCACCGTCTGCCAGGCGAACAGGCTGAAGAACGCTGTTATACGGATAGCGATAGTTAAATGCACCGTCGCCTTCACTCTCTGAGTAGTTACCGTAGGCGTACAACTCCATGTCACCACTTAATGTGTAGCCGGCGTTGAAGAAAATGCGCGCGGCTTCGTAATTAGGCTGGCCCCATGGCTGCACTACATCTCCGCCTTGAGCCGTGCGACCCATTTCTTTGGCCGCATCTACAAACTCCGGGGTCACATATTGTGCGTAATCTGCTGCGGCGTTGAAACCTTCAAGTGTAGGGTCAACACAAAAGCTGCTGTTACAGTACTGCACGCCGCGGCTGGTGGCGTCGGTATCAACATATTCTGCAGAAATACTTAAGAAACCGTCATCACCTAAAGCGAAACCTTTGTTACCGGTCAGGGTGATAGATTCACCGTCCCCCTCGTAGTATTGACCCCATTCAGCAGAAAATGTGCCGCCTTCGGCATTGTTTTTTAACTGAAAGTTGATAACACCGGCAATGGCGTCAGAGCCGTATTGTGCCGCTGCGCCGTCACGCAGTACTTCTACACTGCCAATCGCCGAAGCTGGAATCGTTGCCAAATCAGGCCCTTGAGTTCCAGAGCCTCCAATTGACACCAACGCTGCACGGTGGCGACGCTTACCGTTTACCAGAACCAGCGTTTTATCTGTAGGAAGACCACGTAGTGAGGCCGGGCGAATAAATGTGCCACCATCTGAAATAGGTTGACGGCTCAGGGTGTATGATGGGACCAGGGTCATCATAATGTCGTTCATATCAGAAGAGGCAACCGTTTGCAGATCTTCAGCACTCAAAACATCAACAGGAACCGGCGAGCTGGTTACAGAGCGCGGCGCACCACGGGCACCCACAACGGCGATTTTCTCAACATCTTCTTCCGCTGCTTCTTCTGCAAAAGCAGTGGTTGCAACAGTCATTGAAAGCGAATAACCGGCAAGACCGGCCAGAATCGCTGCATTTAATTTTTTGAGTTTCATCATGTGTTCCCTAATTGTCATATTACTATGATCTTTTTAGGTGCAATCGCGATAGCCGTGAAATCACGGATCTGGCTTAATTCGCCCCAAAATGGTTCGCCAAAGCACCAAATTTAAACATTATTTGGACTTAATGAGACCGTCAGTCAGCACTGACGACAGTACAGAGACTAAAAAAAGACCGGGCTGGTTCGGAAGAAAAAAGAATGTTGAGGGTTATAAGAAAAACATTGAGGTCACTATAAAGTGTATATAAAACATGTACTTGATATGCTGCATATGGAATAAAATATTTTATAATAAATGCTTTTGGTACAAAATTTTAACATTTCAGTCAAAAACCTGACCAGTTGGTGGCATGTAACTTGCTGAAATTAAAATAGAAATATCGAATGCGTTAATTTTCGAAAAGTTTGTTACAAGCTCATGATTTTTAGCGTTTTACCATTTAGCAAAGAGCAGTGAGTACATGAATTCAAAACAGCTACAGTATTTTCTTGTTACTGCACAAAAAGGAAGTATTGCTGCTGCAGCTAGGGAATTGGATATCGCACAACCTGCGATTAGTCAGCAATTAGCTAACCTCGAACGAGAAATGGGCAGTGCCCTGTTTGAGCGAAGCTTTAAAGGAGTGAGTCTGACAGCAGCTGGTGAGGTATTTGAAAAGCACGCGAAAAAGCTTATCGACGATATCAATAAAGCCAAACTGGAATTGCAGCAGATGGCGGCAAATCAGCAAGGTGTCGTGAGGGTTGGAATGCTGCCATCGATTGGCAACGTGTTGTCTATGTCACTTATTGCCATGGTCAACCAGGCGTACCCTCATCTCAAGTTAGAGATCAGCACCGGGCCGTCTTATGCTGTGAAAGAATGGCTACAAAGCAATCAGATAGATATTGCGCTGACTTACGAACAAGAGCTCGAACCGCGTTTCATGTCGGTGTATCCGCTGATTGAAGAGTTTATGTATCTGGTTGTAGGGGTAAATCAGGCCTCGGCTTATTATCAGTTGCTACAAAACCGGGAGACCATTTGCTTTTGGGAGCTGAGTCAGTTTGAGCTGCTTACGCCAGGACCAAAAGATGCGCTGGGCCGGTTAATCGAAAAATACGAGCAGGATACCGGCGTGGCGCTTAAACACGACAAAGCCTATTCGGGTCAGTTGATGACCGGCTTACGTCAGGTTTTGCAGGGGGAAGGGCTGATGATTTTGCCGTCCTCTGCCATGTATCATCTGGAAGAAAGCAAAGTGATAAAATCACTAAAAATAACTCAGCCAGAAATGAAAAGGCAGGTAATAGCCGCGACTAACAGTAACTTTGCCCTGACGGATGCGATAGTGAAAATGATCAGCATCATTCAGGAGGTCAGCGCCGCTGAACAGGAAGCCGGCCACTGGCGCGGCGAGCTTCTAAGCAAAGCCGCTAAGGCTGAATCCGGAGCTGATCTTAACGCGGCTTATCTTCAGCAGGTCGCTATCAGCTAACCGTTGGTATGGGTATCGGCAGATCGTTTTAACTTAAGATGGCGCTGCTGGTACCATAAAAAAGGTGCGAACAGCGCAAACAGTGCCAGTGCGTAAAGCATTTTGGTACCCAGACCTACGCCGATAATTCCGCATAACAGGCAGCTTACGTATACCAGCGGCCGGTGGCCCGTAGATAACAATTTTAGTGCGGCGAGCATACTGGCCAGGTAAATCAGCACAAAAACGCCATTCACCCAGCCAATTAAATCTTCCAGATCATGGGCTGAATAGTGGGTGATAACCAGGGTTACAGCCATGATGGCCTGTATAACCTGCAGCGCTCGCAGTGGCACACCAAACTGGTTAAGCTTAATAAAATACGCAGGCAATACGCCGTCCTGGCTCAAGCTCCAGCTTAACCGGGCCAGACTGGCAGTATAAACATTTACCGTTGCCAGACCGCCGGCAATACCCAACAATCCAATGACATAGGCTCCATAGCCCCCGGCAATGCGGTCAAATACTTCAACCATGGCCAGCGTACTGGTGGTATCCACATCTACCAGTAAATAGGTACAACCAAGATAAATCGCGCCTACCAGTAAAGTACCCATCATAATTGCTGGCACCAGATCCCGCTTAGGATCCCGAAAATCCCCGGCCAGATGCGACAGGGCTTCGATCCCCAGAAAGCTCCAGAACGCCAGTCCCATAGCGCCTAATACTGCATTCAGATTAAATGGCACTGGTGGCGAATGTGCCTGAACTCCGGTTGGCTGGATAAAGCCACCGCCTATCAGTAATGCCATTACCACCAGAGTAATGATTAACGTTAAGCCTAACTGTAAGCTGGCAGAAAGCTGTATCCCCCGATAGTTAAGCGCCAGCACAAGGCCGACAATCGCCAGTTGCACTGGTAGACCCCATTCAGGACTTAACTGAAACAAGGTTTCAATAAACCAGTAGGTCATAATAATTGCGGCGGGAGCCCCGATGGGCACAACAAACAGAAACAAGACCCCAATAGTGCGCCCGGCCGTTACGCCAAAAGCTTTTTCAACGAAAAACGCCGGTCCGCCTGCATGAGGATAAAGTGAAGACAGTTTGGCAAAGACCATGGCCACAGGAAGAATAGCAATCAGAAGCAGTGCCCAGCTCAGCATGGCATAACTGCCAGCGAGAGCTGTCGTCATTTGCGGCAATATAAATACACTGGTGCCGAGCAAGGTGGTGGTTAGCAAACCTGCGCCGTGCCAACGGCCAATTTTTTGTGAAGCGTGGCTCATCGTTTCTGCCGGTAAATCGGATGGACGGCGATTATAGCGTTTTTTATAAACAAGTCTGTTTGCTATTTGCATTTTGCAGATGCATTTTGCACCAAAATTGTCGGAATTTTTGACACTTTGCCAGGCTGGCAATCTTGCTTAAAAATCTAAGCTGTTGAAATATAATGGGTAAGTATATTGTGGTCCATTTTATGCTGCACTGAAGCAAAATACGTAAATGTGTCGCCAATCCTGGATGATGTCAGACCAATACAAAGAGTATAAGAGGTACTTTATGTCTTGTTTAACCCGACAGCTACAACAGAAACTGGCTAAATATATTAAGAAAGAAGTGAACGTCGTGTCTCCTTGTAACCCGTCAGCGGTGCGCGAGGAGCTTATCAGTCGCGGTGTCTGCCCAAGTGGTATCACCGAAGGCCAGGTAAGACAAGTGCTCGAAGTCGCAGGATATTTATAGAACAGAAAAAACCGGTGCCCAGTGGCACCGGTTTTTTTTGCTTGTGAAGCCGTTACTTCAGGTCAAAACGGTCGTTTTGCATGACCTTGACCCAGGCATCAACAAAGTCCGTAACAAACTTCTGCTCTGCGTCAGCGGAGGCATAAACCTCTGCAATGGCGCGTAATTCTGAGTTGGAGCCGAAGATCAGGTCTACCGGCGTGGCAGTCCATTTGGCCTTGCCCGACGCTCGGTCTACGCCCTGGTAAACTCCTTCATCCTCGGTCTTGTTCCACTTTGTTCCCATATCCAGCAGGTTGGTGAAAAAGTCGTTACTCAGCGTGCCAGGCTTGTCGGTTAAGACACCATGGTCCATGTCTTTATAGTTGGCATCCAGCGCACGCATACCACCTAACAGTACTGTCATTTCCGGTACTGACAAATTCAGGTAATCAGCACGTTCAACCAGCATTTCCGTTGGTGACAGGTAGTTCATTTGTGGAGCGTAAAAGTTGCGGAAAGCATCGGCAGTCGGTTCCAGCACGGCAAACGATTGCACGTCTGTCATTTCCTGTGAAGCGTCCATACGACCCGGTACAAAAGGAACGGTTACCGAATGTCCTGCATCCTTCGCCGCCTTTTCAACCGCGGCAGCACCGGCCAGTACAATCATATCAGCAGTTGAAATTCGCTTGTTACCAGAGGCTTTACGGTTAAAGTCCCGTTTGATTTTCTCTAGCTTCAGCAGCACTTTATCTAACTCTTTCGGGTTGTTCACCGCCCAGCCATTTTGCGGTGCTAAACGCACACGTGCACCGTTGGCACCGCCACGCATGTCAGTACCACGGAAGCTGGCTGCCGAGGCCCAGGCGACCCGAACCAGTTCGGGTACCGATAAGCCGGTATCGAGAATTTCTGCTTTCAGTTTGCGAATGTCAGATTCGCTGACCAGCTCATGATTTACCTCAGGAATAGGGTCCTGCCATACCAGTACTTCTTCTGACACTTCGTTGCCCAGATAGCGCGCTCGTGGGCCGAGGTCCCGGTGGTTCAGTTTGAACCAGGCCTTAGCAAAGGCCAGTTCGTATTCCGCCGGGTCAGCCATAAACCGCTCGGCAATTTTACGAAACTCAGGATCTTTTTTAATCGCAATATCAGTGGTAAACATGATTGGTGCATGACGTTTGCCTTCTACATGCGCGTCGGGCACCATGTTGGAAGCAGACGGATCGTCTGGGATCCACTGGGTTGCACCAGCAGGACTCTTGGTTTTCACCCAGTTAAAGCTAAACAGGTTAGTTAAGTAGTTAATCGACCACTTGGTTGGGGTAACCGTCCACGCACCTTCCAGGCCACTGCTGGTGGTGTCTTCTGAGTGACCCTTGCCGCATTTGTTTTTCCAGCCAAGGCCTTGCTCTTCAACATCAGCCGCGGCGGGTTCTGCACCCACACAGTCTTTTGGCTTTTTCGCACCGTGTGCTTTACCGAAGGTGTGACCACCGGCAATCAGGGCCACAATCTCTTCGTCGTTCATTGCCATGCGGCCAAATGACATACGAATATCCTGCGCAGCAGCTAAAGGATCAGGATTACCGTGGGGGCCTTCAGGATTAACATAAATCAGACCCATCTCAACGGCGGCCAGCGGGCCTTTTAACTTGCCGAACTTGTCGCGCCGCTCATCAGTCAGCATTTTGCCTTCCGGGCCCCAGTACACGTAGTCCGGCTCCCAGTCATCTTCACGTCCACCGGCATAGCCAAAGGTCTTAAAGCCCATATCTTCCAAAGCTACGTTGCCGGTTAATGCCATCAGGTCGGCCCAGGAAATTTTGCGACCGTATTTTTGTTTTACTGGCCAAATCAGGCGGCGTGCTTTATCAAGGTTAACGTTATCAGGCCAGCTGTTGAGGGGGTCAAAACGCTGCTGACCGCCGCCTGCGCCGCCGCGACCGTCATGAATTCGGTAAGTACCGGCTGCGTGCCAGGCCATGCGAATAAAGAAAGGGCCGTAATGACCGTAGTCGGCTGGCCACCAGTCCTGAGAGTCGGTAAGCACTTTACGCAGGTCGGCTTTTACTTCTTCCAGATCTAACGAGTTAAATTCCGCTGCATAATCGAAGTCTTCACCATAAGGATGTGATTCGATGCCGTGGGCGCGTAGTTGACTCAGATCCAGTTGTTCCGGCCACCAGAAACTGTTTGATTTGGGGTCTGCGGCATTGGCCTGAGCTGGGGCCGTCAGTACTACCGGCGACAGAGCAATAGCCACTGCGGCTGCCAGTGATAACGTCTTTTTGAGCTTCATATGTCCTTCCTCGTTCTTATTGTGAACAAACTAAATGACTGAATTTTTAACAATTAATAGTGTTGCCGAGGAAGTTGGAAATAGGTAATTAAAAAATCAGATGTCGTTGATTGGAAAAATACAATCAAGGTAAACCTATGTTTGTAATATGGTTTTATTTTCTTACTAGAGGTGGATCAATTTTCGATGCAGGTTTGTCTACGGGTGATTATTATTGTTGTTGTACATTTTTTTAACAATTTTCCGGGTTTCATAAGTAAAGTCCGGCGTGTGTGTTGCTGGTTGTTGTACCTGATTTATTGTGTTTCTGAGTAAATTGATAGTGGCCGCCTGGTGTGTAAATTGCTGCTCCCCGAATAAATAACGTGGTACTCTTTAGGTTTATTTTTTATTGTCTTAAACCTGTTCGTCTGCATCATGGGAACTACACAACGCCATCTGGTTAATTTAGATATGTTACTGACAGATATCGAAATGCTCGATGCAAGCGAGTATGGCGGTCAGGCGCACATCCGGTTATTTAAAGAAATTCAGCGTACCCTTGAAGGGCTGGACATGGCCGCGCAACAGGAAACGGTTTCGTCTTTCCAGAAGGCAGTGATACATGCCGGGTTGGCCGGACCGCTGGAAGATAAACGAATGCCCGGGATTTTTCGTCGGCTGATTGGCAATGTACTGGAATACTGGGAAGCCCATACTAAAGCCGAGCATATCCTTAACTCACAGTTTGATGGTAACGCCGACAAGCGCCTTGAGTTGCTGCAGGTAAAAAGTATCAAAGCTAAATCGCAATTTAAAACGGTCGCCAGAGCCATGGGACGCACCGATTATCAGCATTTTATAGAGGCACTGGGTCTTAACCACGAAGACTGGCAGTGGCCCGCCTGAAAAAGTCATCCGTTTTACCCCCAAAGCGCGTATATACCTGACAAATAAACAATAAAAGGGTACAAGCGTGCCTGAAGGCCCGGAAATACGACAAAGTGCTGATGCGCTGGCGGCAGTACTTAAAAATAAAAAAATTAATGCCATTACCACAGGGCTTGCCGCTATAAAACCCTGTGAATTCTTGCTTACCGGTCATCGGGTTACCGATATCAGCTGTCGCGGTAAAGCCATGCTGACGCAATTTGATAATGGCTATACCATTTATTCTCATAACCAGCTGTATGGCCGCTGGATGATTATGCCGGCCGGCGAATTGCCCGACACCAAACGGTCTCTGCGATTAGCCTTGCACACCAAAGAGCACAGCGCTTTATTGTACTCGGCGTCGGAAATTAGTTTATGGAAAACCGCCGAACTGGATGACCATCCGTTTTTGAAAAAGCTTGGGCCGGACGTGCTGAATGAGCCGGTGACAACAGACTTAATTGCTGAGCGTATCGCCTCATCCCGATTTAATAACAGAACACTGGCAGCGCTGTATCTGGACCAACACTTTTTAGCCGGCATTGGTAACTATTTGCGTAGTGAGATTTTATTTTTTGCTGGACTGTTTCCGGACAAAAAGCCAAAACAGCTCAGCGACAGCGAAGTTGTCCGTCTGGCCGAACAGACGATTAAAATCACTGAATATTCGTACCGAACAGGTGGCTATACAGCGCCGGTGAGCGACGATAAAGTGAAAAATCATACGCTGGAAGAATATATCGCCGATCGCTTTATGGTGTTCGACAGGGACGATATGCCCTGTCGGGTTTGCGGTGAAACAATCCTGCGTGCGGAACGCAACAACCGCAGGATTTATTTCTGTCCTCATTGCCAGCCCGGGTAAGGTGCTGGCAATCTGTTATTGGTTGTTATTCAAATTAGAAAGAATAACGGGCAAACAACTTACACCATTCTGAGTCAGAGAAGTGACTGTATTCTATGCCCACCGCAAAGGCATTGGCTTTGCCAAAAGCGTATTGCGCGCCGCCGCGGATACCGGTTTGATAACCGCCTTCCGGCCAGCGTTGCCATTCAACTCCGCCGTATACCTCTACATCTTCAAGCACCTGGTAACGGGCGTTCCCGGCTAAACTAAAGAAGTTCGCATCGGCGCTTAAATATTCTTCGCTGTCGTGCAGGTCAAAATCGACCTGGTTGTAATAAAGTCGCGCATCAAATACCAGATCCGGGCGATAGTTAAAGCGATAGCCAACACCAGCCTGCCAGTAGCTTTCGTCAAAAGTGTAGCCTTGAGCGCTGTCATCTGCATCGCGATATTTACCGGTAATAAACAGATTAGCACCAACTTCGTAGCTGCCTTCAACTTCAAAACCGCCCAGGTCAAAAACCTCCAGATCGCCGTACTCACCGGCGCTGTAACCCAGTTGAACATAATCATAGGAAGGAGCTTCTGCGGCAGCAGCCGAACTAAACAAAATGGCCAGGGCAGCAACAGCGGCGTGTTTACAATATTTCATAATGATTCCTTAAGTGTGTCAGTTTTCAGTACGCACAGATTACTCAAGGAAAGGTCAAATGGAGGTGAAGCAACCCCCCATTGTTTGTTCAGCTAATAAAAACGCCGTTAACCAGGCTCGCCAGAGCCCACATAACAACCACATAATGCCAGTTATTGCGAATGATGTTGCGGGCGGAAGCCCCGTAACGCCCCGTAAGAATCATACCAATACCCGACAGCGGGCCGGCACCGGTTGATACCGCCCAGGTGGTTAAAAACATAAAGCCCAGGCTGGTTGGATTGGGATCCAATGGCAACAATAAGGGGCTTACCACAGCAATGCTGATCACCGGATGCACGCCCAGCAGGCCTGCCAAAATCATTAATGCACAAATAACACCAAACAGGCTGGCATCAAACTGATATTCGTGCAGATCGACAAGTTCAGGATACAGGCTTATCAGGGTTTTAATGCCCGCCGAAAATACCCCGGCGGCCAGAAACAGGGCAAATTGGGGCCCGGCGCTATGCAATCGGTTATCAATAAAGCTTTTAACTGCCTCAGCGCGAGGACGCTGTTGAATAAAAAGGATGGCGCTGATCACCGACAAACAGCTGATCAGAACCATTATTTTAACCGTGGGGAAAAGTTCATGCAGCACCAGTACGGCGATAGCCATTAGGACCGGAATAGCCAGGCTGCCGGGTTGTAATGGGTAGCCTTCAAAACGCGGCGTTTCGCGTCGTTTAACATCTAGCAGTGTATAGCCAATACCCATTAAGGCCATTAAGGTGCCCGGTAAAACCGTGGATGTCCAAACCATTCCCGGTGAGTACATCAGCGCAACCCCGGTGGCAATGAAAAATGGTGACCACCAGGCTGCAGCGGTAAAGCTGCGGGCCAGCACAATTTGCTGCGCATCAGTTAAAGTGCCATGGCGTTTAAGCCGGTCGCCAAACACAAAGAGCACCGACATATTGATTACGGCACCAAGCAAGGTAGTGCCCATGGCGGTGGTTGCCGCGGCTTTGTTGCCTGTGGGCAGCGCTTCTTCGCTGCTTACCGGATTGGTGAGGGAGAGAAAGCTGATGGCCACAAACATGGTCAGCAAGGGCACATTTGCCGCAAAAACACTTTGCCAGTTAACCTCTGCGCCCTGTAAATAGCCAAAAAATAAACCACATACCCCCAGGCCAAATAGAATGCCGGACTGCCTTAACGCCGATTTTTTTACTGAGGTGACCATTGCGCCAAGGGTTATCCAGGCGAGCACGGTGGCAATCTGCGCTGGTATCAGACCAGCAACAGAAAGCAAGTAAGTCAACAGGGTAAAAGTGGCTAACCAGCCGGCGTAGTGAGTAAAGGCAAACCGCATCGTGATATCTGATTAAGGGCGCAATGGAGAAAAACTGCACGTATTATACCAATAACCCGCCCTGAGAGGGCGGTTGCAGTAAGATAATACAATTTAAGCCATGCGGTAAGAATCCCCACACTTAAGTAACCTGGGATTAAATGTGGGTAAAATGCGTTCAAATGCGCCTAAATGCTGCTAAATTCGCGCTAATGCGTGGTCTTGGTATGGCTGGGAAGGCCTTGCTCGATGATTTTTTCCCGCAGCCAGCTGTGCACCGGATCGCTGTCTAAGGTCGGGTGCCATATCATGTGTTCGTTGAACGCGGGTGCCTCAAACGGTAATGGCAAGACCTGTAAGGGCATAAAGCTGGCGTTAAGTTCGGCAAACTTACGCGGAAGTAACGCGAGTCGTTCCGTGCCAACAATCATGCGGCACAGGGTGGTAAAGTCGTTAGTAATGACCTCGATTCGGCGTTTCAGATCTTTCGCTTCTACCAGCCACTTCTCGATACTTAGCAAACTAACGCGGCCAAAGCCCACGGAGATATGTCCGCATTCGCAAAAGCTCTCTGGGGTCAGACCCTTAGCAATCACGGGATTGTTTTTATCGGCGATACAAACCAGTTCGTCACTGGTAAAAAATGCGGATGAATAGCCGTCTATCATGACCTGATCTGGTGCGATCATCAGATCCACGCTGCTGCGCGCCAGGGCGTCGGACTCAATTGTAAACGGGGTTAAGAATTCGAAACTCAGGTTGGGCGCTTCTTTGGATACCGTCTTGATGACGTCGGTTAAAAATACCTGCAAAATGTAGTCAGAAACAATAATCCGAAAGTGGCGGCTGTAGTTTTGCAGGTCCATCTGACGCCGATTCGTAATCGAACCACGAACAATATTTAACATTTCTTTAATAGGTGACTGCAATTCCAGGGCATAAGGCGTTGGTTGCATCTTTCTGCCCACCTGCACGAACAGATCATCCTTAAAATATTCCCGTAGTCGCGCCAGAATACTGCTGGTGGCAGACTGCGAAAGGTAGAGTTTCTCTGCTGTGCGAGAGATATTCTGTTCTTCAAGTAAAACATCAAGCGCGACTAATAAATTCAAATCCAACTGCTCAAACCGCATGATCCCACCTCTTGAAAAGTTAACGAAGTATTAAATTTGTAGATACTTTTAATCAATACATTTAATTTTTCGTTTTATCAAGAAACTTTTAGACTGCAAATGTTGAAAACTTGTTAACGATTGTTGCTGGGGCAAAATACGCTGATTGGCGCAATCACTTATAAGTATTGGTTTTCCCTGTTAGGAAATAACATGAAATTTGCGTCTGAAAAATCTTCCTCGGCCGATGGCCGTTTACTGCTGGTTGCTAAAGATATGTCCCGGGCCATCGCCGTGCCCGATATCGCAGATACCCTGCAACAAGCCCTGAATAACTGGGCAGAGGCAGAGCCGCTGTTGCAAGCGCGCTATGCCGCGCTTAATGACGGGCAATTAAGCGATGCCCAGCCATTGAGCAGTTTTAATCTGGACGCCCCCATGCCACGCAGTTGGCAATGGCTGGATGGTTCTTGTTTTCTTAATCACGGCCATCTGATGCAAAAAGCCTTTCATCTGGACCCCATTGAAGATGCCGACAAGTACCCACTGGTGTATCAGGGCGCTGGCGATAATTTTAGCGCACCGACCGATCCGCTGGTAATGCCGAATGCTGAGGTTGGCGCCGACTTTGAAGGTGAATTCGGCGTGATTATCGACAAGTTGCCCATGGGCGCTACTGCTCAGCAAGCCTATGATGCTATCCGCCTGGTGGTATTGCTGAACGACATTAGCTACCGCGCGCTGGCACCCCGGGAGATGAAAACCGGTTTTGGCTTTGTGCAGGCTAAAGGCGCAACCGCATTTGCCCCCGTTGCCGTAACACCGGATGAACTGGGCGATGCCTGGCACAACGGCCGGGTGCAGTTACCTGTTCACATAGAACGCAGTGGTGAATGGTTTGGCAATCCAAATGGGGCTGAAATGCATTTTGGTTTTCAGGATGTAATTGCTCACGTTACCCAAACCCGTGCCTTAAACGCTGGCACTGTTGTAGGTTCCGGCACCGTGTCTAATGCTGACCCAACCGTTGGTCAGGCCTGTATCGCCGAAATTCGTGCCAAAGAGCTCATCAAACATGGCGCACCACAAACTCCTTTTTTAAGTGATGGCGAAACCGTTGTCATGCAGGCATTGGATAACGCTGGCAACAGTGTATTTGGTGCAATCTCGCAAACCGTAACCCTGGAGGTTCAGTAATGTTCAATCCTGCTGAATATCAAATGATCGACCTGTCGGTCACGCTGGATAATAACCAGTACACCGATCCACCCCCTCTGCTACCCAAAATAGATTACATGGATCACCAGGAAGGTTTTCCTGAGATGCAGGCGATGTTTCCCGGTTTAACCATCGATCAACTGCCGGGCGAAGAAAGCTGGGCTGCTGAGCGCCTGCAAATTACCACCCACAGCGGCACGCATATGGATGCGCCCTGGCACTATGCCTCGACTACCGACGGCGGCAAACCGGCTTACGGTATTGATGAATTCCCGCTGGAATGGTGTTTTCAGGCCGGGGTAAAGCTGGATTTCAGTGCCTTGCCAGACGGTTACGTGGTGACCGGTGCCGATGTGGAAGCGGAATTAGAACGCATCGGGCACACGCTCAAACCACTGGATATCGTGCTGGTAAACACCCGCGCTGGCGATATTTTTGGTCAGCCCGGCTACCTCGATGCCGGTGTGGGCATGGGCCGCGAAGCCACCATGTATCTGCTTGACCGCGGCGTAAAAGTGGTGGGCACCGACGCCTGGAGCTGGGATGCGCCATTTAAGTTTACTCGTGAACGATTCGCCCAGGACAAAGACCCGAGCATTATCTGGGAAGGCCATAAGGCCGGCCGGGATATTGGTTACGGGCAAATGGAAAAGCTGGCCAACCTCAAGGCGATCCCGGCAACCGGATTTTTAGTGTCCTGCTTCCCTTACAAAATTAAACACGCCTCGGCCGGTTTTGTCAGAGCCGTCGCGTTCGTGCCGAAGCACAAATCTTAAGGAGTTTTTATGTTTAAGTATTTTCCCACCAATTATGTGTGGAACCTCTCTGTAGACCTGGCAATCGAGATGGGGGCCCGCATTGGTGAAATTGAAGAAATGTGCGCACCGTTACAGGAAGCGGCTAAGCAGCCGGATAAAGAAGGCGTACAAGCATTTCGTGATACCTGGGCAAAAATGGCCGACAAGCTGTGCGTGCTGGCTGAAGAAGATGAAAGCAAAGGCCGCTTGTATTCCGCTGGCGAGAAGTACGGCCGCGCAGCCTCTTACCTGATTACCTGTGAACGCTTACAAGCGCACAACGCGCCGGGCCGTCTGGAACTCTATAAGCGTGAACTGGAGCTGTTCCAGAAAGGCATTACGCTGAACGATGAGAACTGCGAGCGGGTAGAAATCCCTTATGAAGGCAAGCATCTCTCTGCACTCTACGTGCGCGCCGAAAATGTTGACGGACCTGCGCCAATTCTTATTCAGGTGAATGGTCTGGACTCTACCAAAGAAATGAAATACCGCGTGGGCCTGCCACTGTGGCTGGCAAAACGTGGTGTTTCCTCATTAATTGTGGATCAGCCCGGCACCGGCGAAGCCCTGCGCCTGCAAGGGTTTACCGCGCGCTATGACTCTGAACACTGGGCATCGAAAGTAGTGGATTATCTGGAAACCCGTGACGATGTGGACAGCAGTCGCATTGGTATGGAAGGGGTTTCACTGGGCGGCTATTACTGCCCGCGCGCCGTGGCCAATGAACCACGTCTGGCTCTTGGTGTGTGCTGGGGGGCAAACCATGACTGGCGCGATGTACAAAAGCGCCGTCTGGAAAAAGAAGGTGACTTCCCGGTGCCACATTACTGGGCGCATGTGTGCTGGGTATGGGGCGCGAAAGACATGGACGAATTCATGGAAATCGCCGAGAACGTTCACCTCGATGGTCAGTTAGAAAAAATCAAAGTGCCGTTCCTGGTAACACATGGCTCCAAGGATTCGCAAATTCCGCTTAAGTGGGCAGAGCGTACCTACGAGCAGTTGGTTAACAGTCCTAAACGGGAGCTTAAAGTCTTTACCGAGCGCGAGGGTGGGGTTCAGCACTCAAGCTTTGATAACAGCATTAATGCCGGTCACTACATTGCTGACTGGGTTGCCGAAACATTCAATGCCAGAACGGCAAAATAAGGAAACTCACCATGAATATAATTGGTCCTGAACTGCTGATCTTCGGTGTCGACGATGTGGCAGCCTGTAAGCAGTTTGCACTGGATTACGGCTTAACCGCAGCAGATGAACACCGTTATGTTGCTCTAGATGGCACTGGCATCGAAATTTACCCGGCTGATGACGCGGATTTACCTGCAGCACTGCCCACCGGAAGCGCCATTCGTAAAACTGTTTATGGGGTGGCCGAACAAGCTGACCTTGATGCAATTACGGCTGAGCTAAGCAAAGACCGTGAAGTGAAAACCCTGGCTGATGGCAGCATTGAAGCTGTGGATGACTTGGGTTTTGTATTGGGCTTTATGGTTACCCAGCGTAAAACACTAGAGTTACCGGCCGAAGCGGTAAACGCGCCGGGGGCAGCACCACAGCGCGGCCTCAATATCACCGCCGTGAGTAAAGAAGACGTGGGCACGCCACGTACCTTGTCCCATGTCGTGTATTTTGTACCAGACTTCCCAAAAGCCGAGGCTTTTTACCGTGACCGCCTGGGGTTTGTCACCACCGATCGCTTTACCCACGTTGGGCCATTTATGCGCCCGGCGGGGACTACCGATCACCACACCTTATTTTTTATTCAAACCCCACCGCATATGCAGGGCATTGAACACTTTACCTTTCACATGGGCGGGCCGACCGACGTGATGACCGCCGGTACCAATATGGTGAACAAAGGCTACCAAAGCTTCTGGGGGCCGGGCCGCCATATCTTTGGCTCTAACTGGTTCTGGTATTTCAAGAGCCCCTTTGGTTGCAACATGGAATTCGACGCCGACATGGATTTACACGATGACAGCTGGACTGCCCGTGAATCTATGCCAGGCGCAGATAACTCACAGGTATTCCTACTGCAGTACCGCGAGAAATGGGCGCCAATGGGCCCACCACCGCCGGGGGCTGGTGGCAAGCCGCCTGGAGCGCCTTAATGCCAGCCGGGATCAGACTTTGCGACCTGAGCGAGCTTGCTGAGGGGCCGCTGGGGTTTGATCCCTTTAATGAAGGTCAGGACAGTGTGCTGGTTATCTTGCGTGACGGCAACGTGTACGCCTACACCGATGTGTGCCCGCATTATGGCAATACCACACTGCCCTGGAAGAAAAACGCTTATCTGAATAACCGCGGTAACCGCATAGTCTGCGCTGCCCATGGTGCGTTATTCACGATCGAAAACGGCCTGTGTGTGAGTGGTCCCTGTAAGGGCGAGTCGCTGACACCCGTGCCGGTAATAATAGAAAACAACACGGTGTGGCTGGTAACAAGCCGGGCCGGGGAGAATGAATTATGAGTGCATGTGTGAATAAGGTACTGATCATCGGCGGCGGCTTTTCCGGTATGTCGGCGGCAATTGAATTAAGCAAAAAAGGCATTGCGGTTGATCTGGTAGAAATCGATAAGAACTGGCGCACTGATGGGGCCGGAATAAGCATTGGCGGCGCTACCATCCGCGCATTTGCCCAGATTGGTATACTGGATGAGTTTTTAACTCAGGGAGCAACGCACAAAGGGTTGGATGTGTTTGCACCAACCGGCCAGCATCTGGCGTTTATTCCCGCGCCACCATTAATGGGCGAAAACGCGCCCGGCGGCGGTGCTATCATGCGCCCGGTACTGGCAAAAATTCTGGCGGCGAAAACCCGCGAAACCGACGTGAATGTGCGCCTGGGTATTACCTTTGAAAGTATCGACGATCAGGGTGACAGCGTAACAGTTACTTTCACTGATGGAACTTCTGATACCTACGATTTGGTGATTGGCGCAGATGGCCTGTTCTCTTCGGTGCGCAAAACCGTGTTCCCTGAAGATAAGGGACCAGCTTACATAGGCCAGGGAGTATGGCGCGCAGTGTTACCGCGCTTGCCGGAAATCGACAATGTTAGCATGTGGGTAGGCCCGCACATTAAAGCTGGTGTAAACCCCATGTCGGCCGACGAAATGTACATGTTTGTGACCGAAAACCGCGAAACCAACGAGTTTATCGATCCATCTACCTTTACCGAAAAGCTCAAAGCGCTACTGGCTGGCTTTCCTGCACCTATCGTGCAGCAAATGGCGGGTATGCTAACCGACGACTCATTGATTCATTACCGACCGCTGGAAGGCATGTTAATGCCAGGACCATGGTATAAAAACCGCGTGCTGCTGATTGGCGATACTGTACATGCCACCACACCGCATCTGGCATCCGGCGCGTGTATCGGTATTGAAGATGCAATCGTAATTGCCGAAGAACTGGAAAATGCAGCATCCGTTGATGAAGCACTGGCTGGTTTTCAGGCACGCCGTTTCGAACGCTGCCGACTGGTGGTTGAGAATTCCGGCCGCCTGGCACAAATCGAAATTACCGGTGGCGATAAACAAGAGCACACCAATATTATGCGCGAAACCTCAATTGCGCTTGCACAGCCTATATAAGGTAATTGCTGAATGGGCAGGATATCCTCGCCCTTAATTAAATTGTAAAAGCAGGCGCTGTTAGCTCCTGCTTTTTTGTGTGTGCATCGGGAAGAAGTGTTGCGCCGGTAATTCAGGCTAGGTTCAAGGGCGGCTTTGAGCGTGAAGCGGAAGTAAGCATTGGTGTATGGACTGATGGCTAATATCCAAATTTACTTTCCTTGGAGGCTCAAGAGGAAATTTCTTGCGGAGGAATCCCTTAATCCAAATTACACATCGAAAAAACTGATTCGCCTACTAGAATTATAATTTAACATATACGTTATCCGAGGAAGATTTTGTGACCGAAGATAATATTCCACAATCAGACACTGACTGCGGTTCTTGTTTTCTTATAACTGGCCTCCCCAAAGAAGCTCGACATAATTGCAATAAGTGCCTGACAGGTCTGCTTGTTGGTGAAAATACACTGTTATTACCCCCGATCCTTCTAGGCACAAACGCGAAGGAGGTGTTGTCAGCGCTTCGTTTCGTGAATTTCGGTCAGTTTAAGAATGGTGTCTTTAACTTTGATTTTTCCCGCGTAACCCGAATCGATTCTGCCGGATTGGGCGCATTAATAATGGTTCGTAGAGAAATCATATCCAAAGACGTTGAAATATGTTTAGTTAACCTAAACGCCGATGTCTACAGGTTGTTTTCAAAAACCAGGATGAATAAATTGTTTATGCTAAAGCGGTAGCAAAAATGGCGGATTACAGTGCTAAATTCGCGTGTCCTCTGAGTTGGCAACGGCCACTTTCTTTTGCTTCAAACAGCGATAAATCCGCCTCACTGACAATATGTTCGATCCGTGATTCTTTAGTCGGTTTGGTGACAACATAACCCACACTGATGGTAACCACGCCGTGTTCACTTTTTTCGTGAGGAATTTTTTGGTCCCGTACCGCCTGGACTAGAGTTTGTGCTACATGCAGACATCCCTCAGCCGTCGTGTCTGGTAAAAAAATCAGGAATTCCTCACCACCATAACGAATTATACAGTCTTGCGGGCGCTGTAATGCCTCTAACAGGGTTTGAGCTACTTCATGCAGACATTCATCGCCTTTCACATGGCCGTAAAAATCGTTGTAACGCTTAAAACGGTCAATATCTACCATGATGACCGATAAGAATTGCTGTTCACGGACAACCTGTTTAAATATGGTCGGGATTTCAGTAAATAAATAATGGCGGTTGTATAAGCCGGTCAGGCTGTCTTTAAATGTTAATTCGGTGAGCAAGTCCAGGCGCAACTTGCTTTGCAGCAGATGTTTTACGCGATAGGTCAGCGTCGATGCGCCGACTTGCCAGCAACGGTCTTGCTCTTCGGATTTGTTTGCGCTGGAAACGAATAACACCGGGCAATTGGCTGTCGCTTTCTTGCTTTGAAGCTGTTTGCAGATATCAATGCCAGATTGGCCTGGCATATTAATATCCATCACGATGATATCTGGTTTGAAATTATCAACGGCGGCGACCACTTCAATACTGTTACTGATACAAATACATCGTAGGGTATCGCTGAGAATAGACGACAAAAGCAACCGACTTGCCTCATCGTCGTCAACAATCAATGCAACGCAGTCTGCAATGTTTTTGCCCGTATAAAGCGGGAATTGAAGGGTACTGTAGGCACTTTCAGTAAACATACACCAACCATGCTGAGCCGTTTGAATTCGTCATTTGATACCAGTTAAAGCTGATGGCTTATTCTATTGCGGTAGTATCAACTGCAATTCTGAACATGCAATCCCGCGTCCGCTGTCTGCAACTATACTGTCCTAATCTGTATAGATGACCTACACTTTATTGAACTTTAGTATAATTTTTGGGTGAATCAAATTTACCGACAGGAAATAATGCCCATTTGCGTTAACACTCTATTATTGCGCAAATAATTATTATTACAGTTATATCATCTGGGGCTGAATCATGGGCTATACCAAGCTATCCCGCGTTATGTATCTCGTTGTTATCATTGTGGTGATAGCGATTGGTATTATCACTGATTCACAACTCAAAAAGTCACTCGATAAAGTAGTGGCTGAAGATGCCAATAATAATCTTCGCGAAATCGATGGCATGATTACCCATGAATACGAGTCTTTCCTTGACGAAATTGCCTTCCTGTACACTACGCCGCCGATTAGCGGGCTGACGCGTGCGGCACAACACAACGGGATTGACCCCCGTGACGGCACAACTACGGCGTTGTGGAAAGACCGGCTGACTCAGATATTTAAAGGGTTTATGGAAAACCACAGGGAGTATTTCCAGTTAAGGGTAATTGATGCAACTGGACAAGAGTTCATCAGAGTAGATAGAGCGCATGGGCGTATTTCTGCGGTAGATAGCAATGATTTGCAGAATAAAAGTGACCGCTATTACTTTCAGGATACGATGGCGTTGAGCGAGGGCGATATATTTACCTCGGTTATTGACCTTAATAAGGAATTTGGCAAATTAAGTATTCCATACAGGCCAACGGTTCGTTTTGCGCGCCCTATCTTCGACGATGATAATCAGCCCTTCGGAATGATTATCGCCAATATTGATGTAAAAGGCTTACTGGACTCATTGAATAGATTAGTGGGAGATTACATGCAAATTATCATTGCTGACGGCGATGGATACTTTGTTAAACATCCCATTGATGCATTGCAGTACAGCCGAAACCTATCTCCGAATAGCAAGTTTTCAACAACCTACGCACCGGTAACGACTTTGCCGTTAAACCGGTACGGCCAGTATAAGGTTATCCCTAACAATGCGTTACTGTGGGGGATGGGGCAGGAAATTGTGGCTTCGTCAGATCCGTCGGGTGGCGCATTGTCTTCCTATGTTTTTGTGACCGACGATTATTACCAACAGGCGTTAATGACCAAACGATTTGAGACCTTCACCGGTTTAGCGGTGTTGTTGTGCCTCGCGCTGTTTGCGCTGTACCGGCAAAATCGGCATAGCCATCAATTAACCGCGTCTCTGGCGATTTCGGATGAAGCAAAGGCGGCTGTTGATGTTGCTAAGGATTCGATTGTTACCGTAAATAAACACTGGCAAATTAACACGGTTAACCGCGCATTCGAGCGTACTTTTCATGTAACAAGTGATGAGATGGTTGGAGTAACGTTGCCAGCCTTCATCAAGCAACTAAGTGGTACGGATTTAAGCGAAAAAATAGATAGCATGACAAACGCCAGCCGCCAGTTTGAATGCACCTGGGCAAGAGACATTGATACACCAGATGAAAAATGGTTTTCCTGTATGGTGAATCCCATCCTCAGCCCTCACACTAACGCGCGGTATGCGGTAGTTATCAGAGATATTACAGCAGAAAGGCTGGCAATGACCACGGTTGAACAAGCGAATAAAAAACTGGAAGAGCAGGTTGCCTCTCGTACCAAAGAGCTTGAAACGGCGAGGGATAAGGCTCTGGAAGTCAGCACATTAAAAACGAATTTTATTTCCACCATCAGTCATGAAATGCGTACTCCCTTAAATGGTATTGTTGGTGCGACAGGTCTCCTTAAAGCGGAACCTCTCAACACACGGCAGCACAAGTTTGTGCAGATGGCAGAAAACAGTGTGGATACGCTTAAACGCCTGATTAACGATGTGCTTGATTTATCAAAAATAGAGGCTGGAAAATTAGAATTAAGCTTTAAATTTTTCAACCCTGAAGCCTTGTTTGAGAGTATCACCAGCACGATGTCTGTAGTGGCCTACGAAAAAGACCTCGGATTCTATATCGATACCACCGACATTCACTTTAGTTCTATTTACAGTGACCCTTATCGATTGACTCAGGTTATCAATAATCTTTTGAGTAACGCGATTAAGTTTTCCGCTGAGGGCCATATATCGGTGAAAGCATGGAGTACACAAAAAGAGGATAAGGGCTGGCTGTGTTTTGAAGTATCGGATACCGGCACCGGCATTTCTAAATCGAATCAACAAAAACTTTTTGCGGCATTTACGCAGGCTGATGAAACCATCGCAGCCAGCTTTGGCGGCTCTGGACTGGGATTATCAATCTGTCGCGAGATTCTTACGCTTTTGGGTGGGACTATCAGTTTGCAATCAGAAGAAGGGGTTGGTACACAATTTTTAGTCGAGCTTCCGGTTGATGAGTGGAAAGACAAACCTTCCGAGAGCTTCGAAAGGTTATCAGGCAAAGAGATTGGTATGGCTATTGACGCTTTGCCACTTAGCATGACCATTTCCAATTTAATAGAACATACCGGCGGGAAGGTGGTGCGCCTTTCCCAGCCATTTACTGCCGTGACGCTGGATAAACTAGACTTTGTCTTTGTCAACACAAACCATAGCTTCTATCAGGCCGTCATTGATGAATGGATGAAGATTTGTGAACACACTAAAGCAAGGCTCGTCATCATTGCAAACCCTGCCCATCCGTGCAAACAGCCTCCCCCAAATGGAAAAACTCTGGTTGAGCCGGTTTATCGCTCGATGTTTTTATCCGTAGTAACAAACGAACGCATTGAAAACGAGACGTTTACTCAGATTACAGATGAACGCCGCCGGTCAGCGCACGAACATTCACTGTCAAATGAACAAATAGAACCATTAGGGCTGAATGTTCTGGTGGTAGATGACAACGAAATAAATCGACAGGTAGCCTCCTATATCATGGAGCCATTAGATATTACGACGACGATTGCAGAAAATGGTCTGGAGGCCATCGATGTATTGCGAGATGCTTCGCCCGCAATCGATGTCATACTCATGGATTGCAATATGCCGGTGCTGAATGGCTATGAATCTACCAGGGCGATTCGAGCCGGTGATGCAGGAGAGCAATATCAATCTGTGCCCATTATCGCCATGACCGCAAACGCGATGAAAGGGGAAAGCGACAAATGCTATCAGGCCGGTATGAATGATTACATTACCAAGCCCGTCGACCCTGCGGTGCTTTTCAGTAAACTGAATAACATTAAGCAAACCAAAGCATCAGTTTTAGCGCCGGAAGCCGAAAATAAAGCACCTGTAGACCCAAGCTTATGGGATAAAGAGGGCGTTATCGCCAGATTAAGCGGTAATGAAGATTTACTTGAAAAATTGATGCATTTATTTTTACGCGATTATCAATCAAAGTTGATGGCATTGGAAAATGCTGTGAAGTCTGATGACCGCGATGCACTAAAATTCTCTGCTCACGCCTACAAAGGTAACGCGGCTGATATCGGTGCTATTAAGCTCAGTGAACTTCTTGAGGTGCTGGATGACAATGCCAGTCAACTCACAATTGAAGAAATTCAGTCAATATTCACGGAGGTAAAAATGGTATCGAAGTTAACCGCCCAAGTATTCGAAATTTATCTTAATCAAGGTCATTAACATTTATATGTGGTGATTGGATATTAGCCCTTGTTGTTTCTCCAACGCGAAGCTATCACGCACAAAAAAGCCCCCTTCATTGCTGAAGAGGGCTTTTAATATTCAGTTACCTTAGAAGGTTTGTGATACTGAAATACCGATTGAGCGCACTGAGTTCAGGCCCCAGGATTGCTGGGTTGATGCCATACCGGCGTTATTCTCACCCGGGTCAAAGGCGATAGAGAACGGGTATTTTTCGTCTGTGCAGTTGTTACAGAATACGGTTACCTGTAAGCCGTCCATTGTTTCAATACCGGCGCTGATATTAAAGGTGGTAATCGCATCCAGTTCCGTTGATGGCGAACCGATGCCGTAGCTGATATCAGAACGGTAATAAAGCGCCGCGTTTACAAAGCCATACATGTCCTCGGTTAACTCACGCTCGTACTTAGCCTGCAGGTTTGAGGTAAAGTCTGCGGCTAACGGTGTGGAGTAACCCGAAGCATCAAAGAACGCGTCATCCGGCCCACACTCTGTAGAATCCGGTGTACAGGAAGCGGCGTCAAATTCATCAAACGAAGAATCCAGTACCGAGGCTTCCCAGTATACCGTGAGGTTGTCAGACACCATGGCACGTGCTGAAATCTCAGCGCCTCGTGAGGTTACTGTGGCCGCATTCTGGATAATGAACGCCTGTGCATCAAGGTTAAATGACTGCGCCTGATAGTTATCAAAGTTGGTATTAAATACCGACACGTTGAATATCAGCTTGTTATCCAGCAAGGTACTCTTGAAACCCGCTTCAATAGTGGTTGACACTTCGTCTTCCACGGCGAACGGAATATTGTCGTTGCCCTGGTTGTCGGTATTAAAGCCCGGCGCTTTGTAACCCTGGCCTACTGAGCCATAGAACATCAGGTCATCTGACTGCTGATACTGCATACCCAGCTTCCAACTGATATTGGTGTTATCCACAGACTCAACAAAGCGTCCGCGTGGGCCGCCAATACCAATAAAGTAATCACGCTGCATCTGAAGTACATCGGTAGAGATGTCGTCCACAGTAACCCGGGCACCGGCAGTAGCGGTCAGCTTATCACTCAGGAAAAAGTCAAACTGACCAAAGGCGGCATAACTGGTTTGCACAAGTTCAGTGATAGAGTCATTACCTAAAAATACATCGTTGCTGTAAGGGCAGCCCGGCGGTGGACCCGAAATTTCAGCACCAACGCAGAATGGAAAGCCAACAGCAATAAAGGCGGGTGGGCCTTCAACATCTAACTGGTCAACAATGTCCGAAGTAGAGTTAAAATAGAACAGTCCGGCCTGACCTGAGTAAAAATCAGTTTCAGGGAAAATAAATCGCAACTCATTGGATACCTGCTCGTAATCGTTCACGTTAGGATTATCCACAATGTCCCGCTTGGATGAGAAGTCATTGTGCAGGTTGGTATCACTCTCAAAATAGCGCCAGGCCACAATGTTGACCATTTCGATGCCGTTTTCAAACATATAGCTGATTTCGGCCTGCGCACCACCGGTTTCAACGTCTCTGAACATGGCGCCATCAGAGTTATTGATCATGTTTTCCGGGCCCGGAACAATGTTATCCGCCGCCAGTAAATCTACCAGTTCACTGGCTGGATCAACGTCTCTGAACGTACGGCCGTAGCGTTCACCGGTTCCGTCGTTGGTATTGTAATCGGCCAGCAGGTAAATACTCAGCGGCCCATCCATGTATAAATACTTTGCTTTAATGCCGCGTTTTTCCTGACCGAGATCGGTTCTCACTCCGTCATTAGGGAATACGTTATCGATAAGTGGATCCTGATCAGAGTAGAGCACGTTAACGCGCAGCGCTGATTTATCCGTTACCGGCATGTTGAAGGTGCCTTTAAATATTTGCCCGGTAGCATCGGTAGGCGTGGTATCACGCAGATTATATTCAAAAGACACCTTACCCGAATATTCGTCCAGGATAGGGCGCTGAGTGGTGATATTTACCAGACCAGCAGATGCATTTTTACCAAATAGCAGACCTTGTGGACCGTTTAACACTTCTACCGAAGCGATATCATTAAATGGCTGGCCAGCCAGAGCATTACGACCCAGGCTCACGCCATCAATGGCTAGTGCCACACTGGGGTCTATCGTTTCAGCGAAAATTTGCGAGCCAATACCGCGGATTGCAAAGGTATTGTCCTGACCCATCTGCAGTGTCGGAGCCAATGCCGATAGCTGAGTCAATTCGTTAATATTCTGGTCTTCCAGATCGCCGCCGTACAGCACCTGAACGCTGACAGGCACTTCCTGGAGGTTCTGTGTTGTTCTTTGTGCTTCAACCAGAATAACTTCAAATCCTTCAGATTTGGTTGCTTCTGATGTGTCGGCCTCCTGAGCGTTGGCTAAGGAGCATGCTATTGCACTGGCAAGTACCGTGTATTTGAGGTTTTTTATGTGTTTCATGGTGGTCCTTACAATCTTCAGCTATCGAGCCACTAATCATTTCGACCCCTTATCGTTAATTTGGTTAACGAAAGGCATCTGTGTTTTACAAAAAAGTAACAATTGTTAATTTAAAGCAATCAGAAAGATTTAGAAGTTTACAATTTGGATGCGAGGTATCGATAAAATTAATGCTAAGCAAATTTTGCTTCGTAATATTGATTGAAAGTATTTCAAATCATGGGCTCTACAGAGGTCAGTCAGGTGCCAGGTTGTTGTCGGTTTTTTTAGTTAATATTATTTTAATTCAGTGGTTTATCTTTTTTCCGGCTAGGCGTATTACACTTGTAACGGCGTTGAAAGTGATGCTCCACGGAATGCGATCTGCAGTATTTGTCCATCAGGATTCGGGGCGTTTGTATAGCTTTTATACGTTTTTCTGAGTTGTATTTATAATAAATATGATTAAAATTGGTAAGGCCACCTGTCCATTTGGGAGGGTGAACGCAGTATTTTGCCCTTTCAGATAACTGTCCGAGGAAACTATTTATGCTTGAGACCTGGCGCTGGTTTGGACCAGATGACGTAATTACCCTGAGTAAAATAAGACAAGCAGGCGCAACAGGTATTGTTACGTCTTTGCATGAGGTGCCCACCGGAGAGGCGTGGCCGGAAGACATTATTCAGTCGCGCAAGCAACAAATCGAAGCGTCAGGGCTTACCTGGTCTGTGGTAGAAAGTGTGCCGTTGCACAATGATATTAAAACCCGGACCGGGGACTATCAGCGTTACATTGCTAACTATATAGAGAGCCTGGCTAATCTGGGCAAAAACGGCATCACTACTGTCTGTTATAACTTTATGCCAGTGGTTGACTGGACCCGAACAAACCTGTCTTACACTCTGCCTAATGCCAGTCAGGCGTTACGTTTTGAGATGACAGATTTTGTGGCTTACGACGTGTTAATTCTGCAACGCCCCGGTGCTGAAAACGATTATACGCCTGCGCAATTAAGCAAAGCCAAAGCGCGTTTTGCCGAAATGAGCGATGAAGAAAAAACGCTGCTGGAACAGAATATCATTGCCGGGTTGCCAGGCGGCGAGGGCTCTTATACCCGCGATAGTATTAAAGATGCTATTCGTATTTTTACTGAAATCGGCAACGAAGGGTATCGTCAGAATCTGTTCGCTTTTCTGCGGGATATCATGCCGGTAGCAGAGCAGTATGGTATTAAAATGTGTATTCACCCGGACGATCCACCGTTCTCGCTATTCGGGTTACCACGGGTGGTATCCACAGCGGATGACGCCAGAGCAATACTGGAGGCAGTGCCAAGCCCAAGCAATGGCCTAACACTGTGCGCCGGCTCTTATGGGGCAAGGGCCGACAATAATCTGGTGGATATGGTCAGGGCGTTCGGGCCCAGCATTTTCTTTGTGCATTTACGTAATGTAAAACGTGAAGATGACGGCTCATTTTATGAATCCGACCACCTTGATGGTGACAACGATATGATTGGTTTAATTCGTGCGCTGCTGGCAGAAGAGTGCGGGCGGGAGCCCGACAATCTGATCCCCATGCGCCCGGATCACGGCCATTTATTAGAGGATGAAATTGGTCAGCCAGGCGTAAAACCCGGCTATTCTTATGCCGGTAGAATGAAAGCGCTCGCAGAGTTACGCGGCGCTATTCGTGTGCTGGAACAGCTGAATTAATCTTTATCCCCTGTTGCCGTCAGTACTTGCTGGCGGCGTCACCTGTCATATCTATCTGTCACAACCTCTCCTTACTATTCCGGTAATGTTTTTGGTCAGGCCATCAAATCTGAAATCAAGACCATCCCCGGTGGCTTTAACCTACCGCTATTTAAAAAATCGATAGCATCTATTACAGATGTCGTTTTAATTTAACCTGTTGTTATTTATGGTTTAATCGCTAAATTTTGGCGTGCCCGCTCAAACTGTGCTGATTTTGTTAATTAAATGTTGAAATGATTAAAGAGGTAGGTATATTGGCCTTACCAGATTTTGGTTGTTGCCGATAAACCGCATTCGTCATCGTTTCCTCGTTGGTCAATCGCGTCAGCAATACCCGTTTCCATCTGATTTTCATCGCATTGGTAGTAAGGAGTTTGTATGTTTAAATCTGCTTGCGGGGCAGTGTTATCCGGCTTGTGTGTTATCGTTCTATTGGGATGTTCGGGCAATCAGACCGAACACATCGCCAAAGACGAGCCGGTGCGTTCAGTAAAGTTACTCGCGGATAACTGGCAATTTATGTTAAGCGATACCCTGCCTGAAGGGGTTCTCTCGCCCGGGGTTAATGCTGATGACTGGCAATCGGTGAGTGTACCGCACAGCTGGAATCGCGTGGGCTACTATCAAAACTCAGACAGCGATCATCTGCATACGCCCGATAACATCAACACTACTATGGGCGCCGGGTATTACCGCCTTTCCTTTACGCTGGATAAAGCCTCAGCAGGTTTACAGCACTGGCTGGAATTTGATGCTGCAAGCCGTACAGCTGAAGTCTGGCTGAATGGCGTTCGTCTGGGCGAGCATCGCGGCGGTTTTAACCGTTTTCGCTTTAATGCCACTGCGGCTATTAACGAAAATCAAGCCAACCTGCTGGTGGTTAAAGTGGATAACAGCAAACCTACGGCAACCTCTACCACCTTTGACACGTTACCCATTGCCGGCGACTTTTTTGTCCACGGCGGGCTTTACCGGCCGGTAAGGCTTGTTTCTACGCCTGATGTGCACGTGGCAATGGATGATTTTGGTGGCCCGGGCGTGTATGCAACAACCACACTAACACCGGCTGGTACGGCCGAGGTTAACGTAAATACCCTGATTTCGAGTCTGGCAGAAACTCCACAACAAGTACTTCTGACTACCCGTCTGGTTGATGCGGCTGGAAACGTGGCTGCGCAACAGCAAATCCCGTTATCTTTGCAGCCGGCAAAACGCACAGAGCAATCCATTACGCTGGCTATACCCAGCCCGCATCTTTGGCACGGTGTGAGCGATCCCTATTTATATAAGCTGGAAGCGGTGTTGACCGACAGCGAAGGTAACTGGCTGGATACGGTTTCCCAGCCTTATGGTCTGCGTACTATCGGTGTCGATGCAGATAAAGGCTTTATTCTTAATGGCAAGCCATTAACGCTTAAAGGCGTGGCTTATCATCAGGATCGCGAAGGCCGTGGCTGGGCGGTTAGCCCTGAGGATATTGCTGAAGATGTTAAACTGCTGGTCGATATGGGGGCAAACACGATTCGTCTGGCTCACTATCCCCATGGTCAGCCGGTGCATAAACTCGCTAACGAGCAGGGCATTATTCTGTGGGATGAAATTCCGCTGGTATCAGTTTGGCGCTACGCCGAAGAATATGAAGCGGCTAATCAGGCACTGCTGGAAAACGCGCAGTTACAGCTAACGGAGATGATTAAGCAAAATTTTAATCACCCGTCTGTTGCCGTGTGGGGCATCGCCAACGAAGTAGACTTTGGTGCGGTGTTACCGGCGTTTCTTGGCAGCCCGCCAGATTCAGAACCCGATCCTACGCCGGTCTTAACCGTGCTGGATAAACAGGTGGCAGAGCTTGATCCTTCGCGCTATTCCACCCTGGCTAACTGTTGTGAAGCGAATGCGCGCTGGCCAGCCGACAAAGTGCCAAAAACCACGGGGTTATCACAAACCACCGGATTAAATCGCTATTACGGTTGGTACTATGGCAAACCGCAGGATTTGGATGAACATTTAGATACCCTGCACGGTTTATATCCGCAACAGCCAATCTCCGTGAGTGAATATGGCGCTGGCGGTGCTACCTCAATGCACAGCGATAACGTATTTGGTGGGCCGGTGGCTGCTACCGGGCGGCATCAACCCGAGGAATACATGAGCTATGTTCACGAGGCGAACTGGGCGATTCTGGCCAGCAAACCTTATTTGTGGGCAACCTGGATCTGGAATGCCTTTGATTTTGCTACCACCACCCGGGTGGAGGGTGACTCTATTGATATTAACACCAAAGGGGTAATTACCTACGACAGGGCAATTAACAAAGACAGTTACTATTTTTACCAGGCAAACTGGAGTGATAAGCCAATGGTGCATATTACCTCAAAACGCTACGTTGAACGCGCCTATCAGGTAACGGCTGTTAAGGTTTACAGCAACCTGACAGAAGTGGAACTGCTGGTTAACGGTGAGTCACAGGGCGTGCAATCAAATTGCATAATGGCAACCTGCGAATGGCCGGATGTGCGTCTGACTGGTGGTGAAAACACGATTATTGCCCGGGGTGTTGGCGACAGGGAAGGGGTATCCGATACCGCAAACTGGCGGCTCAATGCTCCACAGGTTAATGCCTATCATATCGATACCGGTGCAATTATGGCGTCAGACACTGCGCCTGCACAATATGGCTCTGATGCCTTCTTTAGTGGTGGCAGTGCTAAGTCGCTGGATAAACCCGGCGGTTGGGGCCGCCCGCCAAAACCAGCGGATATCAAAGACGTGAGCGATCAGCCCATGGCAACTACCTATCGTAGCGGTGAGTTTAGTTACGCTCTGCCGCTGGATGAAGGTAAGTATAAGGTGAGTTTATTAGTGGTTGCACAGGCTCAGGCTGCTGAGTTTATGGTGACGGCCAATAATGCAAAACCCGTTGCAATTAAAACGCCTGCGGGTAGCGAAGACGCGGGTTATGCAAGCCAACGAGTAGAATTTGACGTTGAAGTAACCAATGGCCGTTTGCAACTGGCATTCACACCCGGTTCCGGCCCGGCTGCCGTGTCGGCGATTAGCGTAACACCACTTTAAATTACGTCGTGCTGCCTGAAATGCTCATCAGGCAGCACTTCTTACTGCGAGTTAAAGGGTATAATCGATAGCGATTTTACCAAAGTGGCCAGCAGCCAGTTCGTAACGGAAGGCTTCGGCCAGTTCGGCAAAACCAAAGGTTTTATCAATCACCGGTTTTATTGCCAGTTGTTCCAGCGCTTTTACCATATCCTGTTGTTCGCTGCGGCTACCAACCACAATGCCTTGCAGGCGAATTTGTTTTAGCATCATGTAAGCGGTAGGTATTTCACCGCCCATTCCGGTTAACACGCCAATTAAAATGATTTTTCCGCCCACGCGACAGGCTGTAATAGACTGGGTCAGTGTCGCCGGGCCGCCTACCTCAACTACGATATCCACACCGCCTTCTGCCCAGTTGGCTACCGTTTCGCCCCAGTTTTCGTCTTCTTTATAGTTAACCGTAAAGTCGGCGCCGAGGGCTTTGGCTTTTGCCAGTTTGTCGTTACTGGAAGAGGTAATGGCTACCGATGCACCCATGCCCTTGGCCAGTTGTAAGGCATAAATGGATACGCCGCCAGTGCCCAGCAGCAATACTTTATCACCCGCTTTAATGTTGCTTTCTGTTACCAGTGCGCGCCATGCGGTTAAACCGGCCGTGGTAATGGTAGATGATTCTGTGGCGGTCCAGCCTTTTGGCGCTTTGGTAAACCAGCTTTGTGGCGTAACCACCAGATCGCGGGCATAACCGTCCAGGCCATCGCCGGGAGTACGGCTAAAATCGCCCAGCGTCGGCCCACCGGCCTGCCAGTCCGGGAAGAAGCAGGACACCACTTCATCACCGGGTTTAAAATCTGTAACGTCTTCGCCCACTGCCTCAACAATGCCGGCACCATCGGCCAGCAAAATACGATCCTGTACTTTATTTAAGGTGCCCATCGCGACACCCAGGTCGTGATAGTTCAACGAACTGCCCAGTAGTCTTACTTTGATCTGGTCACCCTGAGGGGCGGCGGGTTCAGCGATGTCAGTAACGGCGAGACCATCAAGGCCCTGGTCCGGATTGGCAGTAATAATTGCTCTCATAATATCAGCTCACTTTTAGTCTTAGGTTGTGATGCAGGCATCCGATGCATTGAAATCACGAAAGGCACGTCGCGATCATTGTTGTTCTCTTCATCCTATCCGAAGGCATGTCTGGTAAATAGGTCCTAAAGTACGAAATTCCCGGTTATTGCTCTCACTGATATGACACTTATCTCACAATACACTTTGTTGCCTAGACAACCAAGTGGCTTCTGCTTAATATTACATAAGTGAAATAAATGAATATGTAATAAACATTGGTGTAATTTAAACTATGACGTCTTTTGCCGAAATCGAAAAACAGCTTACCGCCTTTAGTCAGCGTCATCCTGAATATTCGTTGTCAGAAGCCCTGTTGGTTCGCTTGATCCGGATGCTGGATAAACTCATGGCTGACAATGCGCACCAGCAACTGCGTAAATACGGCTTGTCTCTGTCCGAATACAACACACTCACCATGCTGGAAGGATCCGAAGATGGTCTGACTGTCTCTGAAGTGGTGGCCCTGACCGGTGAAAAGCCTTCCAATATTACCCGGGTTACCGACCAGTTATTTGCCAAAGGGTTACTCGAACGCCGCATCAGTGCCCAGGATCGTCGGGTGTGGTTGCTCAGTCTTAACGAGCAGGGCAGAGCGTTGCTCAAGGAATTATTACCCGATATTTCCAACCAGTTACGTAGCATTTTTGCCGGCGTCGAACAGTCACAAAGAGACACGCTCGAGACGTCATTAAAGTTATTACTGGCCAGTGTGAGTAAAGAGGTAGAGTGAGTACTTCAACCCCAATTCAAAAGGTGATCCAGCCTGTTTTGCAGGGATTTAAAGACAACCGGGAACCCTGGTTATTTGTGTTTAAAACCATGCTGTCGCTGTATCTGGCGACGGGCCTGGCCATGTTGCTGGAACTGCCATCGCCCATGACCTCCATGTTAACCGTGGTAGTGGTTATGAACAGTCAGTCCGGCATGGTTATGGCTAAAAGCTTTTACCGCATACTGGGCACCATTATCGGCACCATCGCATCGGTAACCCTGGTGGCGTTTTTTCCACAACAGCCAGAAATGTTAATCATCGCTATTGCCCTCTGGAGTGGTCTCTGTGCAGCGGGGGCACTGTCGTTTAAAGGCTTTCGCGGCTACACCTTTGTACTCGGTGGGTATACCGTGGCCATGATTACCTTGCCGGTGCTTAACAACCCGCATGCAATTTTTGAAGTGGCGATCCACCGGTTCTTTGAAGTGCTGCTGGGCCTGGCTGTTACCACACTGGTATTTGACGGATTCTTCCCTCGTCAGCTTCGTCCTCAGGTAAAAAAACAGGTTCATGCCAACCTGAATAATCTGCTTACAGAGGTGCGCCACACTTTGGCCGAAGGCGACCATTCAAAACATGCGCTGGCTATCCATCGGGACACTGCGGCAAACGCGATTAATTTTGAAGACCTACTGTCGAACGCGGTGTTTGAAGGCCCCTGGTTAAGCAGTCTCAGTCGTCCGCTACGGCTGAGTAATTATTATTACCTGGAAACCATTACGCACCTGCAGAGTTTGCAGCGCCTTAAACAGCGTATCAGTGAAGACCAGCCAGCCTGCGTTGATGCGTTGGCCGAACTGGCACAGCCAGTCATCTCAACTTTATCTGATACCGAAGATAAAGCTGCATTGTTAGCGCGTTTGCATGATGTGTCTCAACAAAGCGGACAGTTGCGGAATGCCTTGCTTAACAAGTTTGAAGGGCAGGCGCGGACCCAGTTTGAAACCGGCGCAATTCTGCTAAGCAAGGTGGTTAAGTCTCTGACTTTATGCCTGCGGTCGTTGCTGGTGGCCAGCGAACGCCGCCACAGTGATATCGGTAAACTGAATAAAGTCGAATTTTCCCGGGTATTTGACCCGGCCGTCTCTCTGCTCACCTTTGCGCGGACATTTATTATTACCGCCGCAGTGGGTTTGTTGTGGGTTAACAGTCATTGGCAGTCGGGCGCAACCGCCGTCTTCATCGTTGTGGCTTTAAGTATGATGATGGCGCCGCTGCCAAACCCTTTAGCGGCCATTAAAGTGGCGGTTCTCGGCCACAGCACAGCCCCGTTTATTGGCTTAATCTGTTTTATTTTATTACCC
Organism: Marisediminitalea lipolytica; assembly: GCF_001758465.1. GTDB lineage: Bacteria > Pseudomonadota > Gammaproteobacteria > Enterobacterales > Alteromonadaceae > Alteromonas > Alteromonas lipolytica. The sequence continues at coordinate 57,215 of NZ_MJIC01000020.1, read as the reverse complement.
ACTTTTACTACCTATCCCATGTTCGTGATTGGTACCGCGCCTTTCTTAATGGTGATGTTTTATATTGCCACTATTCCTGGCGGCATAGGGCTGGCTATTCCCACGTTAATGGGGTTTTTGGTGGTATTGAATATTGGCCCGGTGGTGAGTTTGGATTACACCCGCTTTTTTAACGAAATGATGGCGTCTATCGTTGGGGTAATTTCGGCTTTGAGTGGCTTTTTGCTGATGCCAAAAGTCTCTGGTACCGCCGCTCAGTTTAACCGTTATCAGGCAATGCTCGCAGACAGTGTGGTGATGGCAACCCGCGAAGCTGAGACGAGCCTGAGTCAGCGCTTACAGAGCCGGAATCGCGATATCACGGTGCAAATGACACAGAATTTTGCTCAGCAGCCTGAGGCGCTTGATCGCTTTTTAGCCTCGGCGTTGCTGACTAACGAGCTGTGCTATGTGGTATTAGCACTGCGGGAAGATCTGCGGTTAGCGAGCTTTACGGCTTCCCATCGGGACCAGGTTAAACAGATTCTATCCTTTATCAAAAGGCTACATAAGAAAAGTAAGTACTCACAAAGTGAGCTGGTTGCCTTGCAGCTGATGATTACGGATACGCTGAACAGTCTGCCGGATTCCACCGCAGGCAACGGGATTCGCGAGCATCTTTACTTACTGTCAGCCGCGGTTAAGGAACCGCTTTACGCAGAAGAGCATTCTTATCAAGGAGTCACCCAATGCCTTTAGCATTTTCTTTGGCCGGCGTTTATTTGCCCGGGGCGACGTTATTGCTACTCGCCCTGATCCCCGTTTACGTAGTGTTGGACCGAATCCTGGTTGTCACCGGGTTATATCGCTGGCTGTGGCACCCGTCGTTATTTCGGATGGCGTTAGTTATTAGTTTGTATGCCCTGGGCATTATCGTTTTTTTAGGTTAAGTAGTTATGAAACAGGTTTTATCAATGCGCGTTCTTTTAACATTACTCATGGTCATTGCTGCCGGATATGCTGCCTACAACGCCTGGCTGCACTTTACCACTCAGCCCTGGACCCGTGATGGCCGGGTACGGGCTGATATTGTAAAAGTGGCCGGGGATGTATCGGGGCTGGTTACCCAGGTTGCAGTTAAAGATAATCAGGTGGTTAAACAAGGCGATTTATTATTCGTGATCGATCCTGCCCGTTACGAACAGCGTGTGTTGGCTGCTAAAGCCGATCTCGCAAAGGCGCGCGCGGCGGTAAATGCCTCTAAAGCCAGCGAGGCCATCGCGGAGTCAGCTGTGACTGCCAGCCAGACCTATTACGACAATCTCCAGGAGCGCGCTGAGCGTCGGGCAAGATTAAACAAAGCGGTTTCCAGTGAGGAAATTCACGACAGCAAAGCGTCGGCCGACGAAGCCTTTGCGCAACTGCAACAGGCGCAGGCCGAAGCGAATCTGGCAATCGCCAATACCTTGCGCGCCGAAGCGGAAGTAAAACAAATAGAGAATCAACTGGCTCTGGCAGAGCTTGATTATGCCCGCACCGAAGTCCGCGCGGCGGCAGATGGTATTGTGACCAATCTGAATGTTAAACAAGGTGACTACGTCACCGCCGGCGTTGCCAGTCTGGCACTGGTAAAACGTGAGGGCATGTGGGTATACGGCTATTTTGAAGAAACCAAATTACCATCGATTCATGTGGGCGATAAAGCCGAGGTTATTCTGATGGCCGGTGATATTAAAATCCCCGGACGGGTAGATAGTATTGCCCGTGGTATCGCCGATAACGCGGCGGCAACCAGTAGTGATATGTTAAGTGATATTACGCCAACTTTCAGCTGGGTGCGTTTAGCGCAGCGGGTACCGGTGAGAATTCATCTGGATACCTCGGTATTACCAGCAGATTACACGCTGGTGTCGGGTATGACTGCAACCGTAACCATTATGGGTAATGGCGCTTAACCGTGCGTTAGTCCAGGTCTTCGCTGTCGTTAAGTTCGAGGACCGACATATCCTGATCGATGGCATTGGAAATATGCGTGTGCATGGCGTTTTTTGCGCGCTGAGGATCGCGGACTTTTAATGCATTTAATATCTTGCGGTGTTCATCAACATAGGGATGAACACCCAGCTCTCGCACGCGTTTGTGAAAGGTCGAACTGAGTACAGACTGATTGCGTAATTCCCACAGCCACTTAATGGTGGAAGCCAGGGCGCTGTTATTGGTGGCCTGGGCAATGGTGACATGAAACAGTTCGTCGGCTTTTTCTTTCTCCAGCTCTGTGGAGTCTGCCGCGCCCATCACCCTGACCGCCTGTTCAACTATTTTAAGCTGCTCTTTATTGATTCGGGCTGCCGCCAGACTGGCTGCCTCGGGTTCGATTAAAAGTCTGGCCTCAAGTACTTCAAAAGGGCCGGGCACATCATCAAGAGTGCCGGGGGAAAGCGCATCCGACTGGGCCAGCGCATAAATGCCAGAACCCGTCTTAATTTCAACTAAGCCTGCTATCTCAAGCGCAATCATGGCTTCGCGGATGGTTGGCCGGCTCACTTCAAAGCTGGCGGCAAGGTCGCGCTCAGAGGGCAGGCGATCGCCGGGTTTAATGTGTCCGTCACGGATCTGTTGCTCAATCTGGGTAGCAACCTCAAGGTACAGGCGACGAACTTTTACGGCATCCACTTTCATAACGGCTACAGACAGACCTTTGTTTTTGTGTTTTCAAACGACCTTCGAGAATATCGCCAACCACCGAATAGTCAAGCGCTTAGGGATTGCGACTGCTCCCGGTATTGCCGCGGAGCAATGCCGGTTTGTAGTTTAAATGCCTGACGAAAAGCGCGATCAGAGTGAAACCCTACCTGCTCGGCGATTTCGGCAATCGGTAGCTGGGTTTTGCTCAGTAATGCCTGGGCCTGATTGATTCGGTGACGGTTAAGATAAGCCATGGGGGATACGCCCACCAAACGCTTAAAGCGCGCCATAAAGTTACTGCGTGACATGTTGGCGACCTGAGCCAGATAGTCAACCGGGAGATCATGCTGGTAGCTGTCGTGGATTTCCTGTAATGCTTTGCGTAACTGGCGGTCAGTCAGGGCTTTCAGGGCCCCCGTCGGAAACTCATCCTGGTTGGTGATAAACGTGCGTAATGCACTGATAATAATGAGTTCTGCCAGTTGCGTCGCAACGGCAAAATAACCGGGTGCTTTGTCGGTAAAAATATGCGAAATCAACGGCTGGAACTGTTGTAACAGCAGGCTCTGCTGGGCTCGTATTGGTATGTAAGGCGGTAAACATTCGGCGATTAACGAGGCATGGGTTAATTCCAGTTCGAAGGCCACACCAGCGAGAATGCTGGGTCTGCCGCGACTACCCACGGTTACGGTCATAGCCTGACCCAGATGGGCATGAATATCATACTGGTCACTGTCCTGCCCCTGCCATTCCAGCGCCTCGATGGGGGCAAAGTTGCTGGCCCCGACAGAACAAATCTGACATTTTCCTCCGCGCGGAGCCAGTAAAGCATCGCCCTGGTTAAGCACTATCTGCTGGTTGTTAATATTGAGGTGTATGGGCGGGCCATCCAGCAGCGTTAAAAAATAGCCCGGCGCAAAGTCATCCACGTTGACGCCCCAGGGCGAATGAACCTGCCATTTTGAGATGGTGGCGGCATCAACGCTGACAGCCGAAAGGTAGTGACTAAACAGATCCATTAATAAAAACGCCCTAAATATTTAACTATTGTTAAAATAAGTTTAAATATTAGATTATTATTCCGCTTTTTAATAGTTTTGCGGATAACTAGTCTTATTGAAGAGCCCGTATGCTGTGCGTACTCAATAATAAAAAGGTGATCAGCATGGCATGGCAAAAAGGTAAACGAGTCGCAATCGTGGGCGCAGGCCCGGGCGGTATCTCGGCTGCGTTGGCATTTATTCAGCGCGGCTTTGATGTAAAAGTGTTTGAAAAGCGTGCAGAACCCAAAGCGCTGGGCGGGGCAGTTTTATTAAGTGTTCCGGTGCTTGCCGTACTGCGGGAGTATGGTATTTCGCTGGATAATTTTGGCAGTTACACTAAGGTTGAGTTTCATAACAATAAGGGTAAATGCCGGGCCAGTCTGCCGTTTAATCCTAATATTGAGAAGCTTTTTAATATCAAGGGCTGGCACTATGGCGTGTTGCGAAAAAGCGCCTTCGGTAAAATGCTCGATATTATGCCGGATGGCATTATAGAAGGTGATCGCGGATTTTCTCATTATGAAGAAACCAGCGATGGCGTAACGGTGCATTTTGACAAAGGTGAGCCGGTAGAAGCCGATTTGCTTATTGGTGCCGACGGCATCAATTCTAAAGTGTCGGCGCAGGCGTTTGGCGATCCGGGACTATTTCATGTGGGCCTGCGGGTGTGGCTGGCGTGGTGCGATCCTATCGATGGGATCCCGCCTAATTTTGGCGTTATTTCTCACTCCAATAAATATCAGGCAAGCTACTTTCCCATGCTGCACGATGGCAAGCCCGGATATGAGTGGTGGATTGTTGAGCCGGTAAAAGAGCATGCGCCGCAGCCGGATAACGTGCGTGAACATGTGCAGGGTATTCTGGACAAATTTGCCGATCCACTACCGAGATTTCCTGCGGCTACGGATTTTGATTCGCAGATATTTTGCTGGGATGTGTACAACCGGCCTTCGCTTGATAGCTGGTCTACCGGGCGCGTGGTGTGTTTGGGCGACGCGGTACATCCGGTTTCCCCCTATGCTGCCTACGGCATGGGCATGGCGATAGAAGACGGTTATCAGCTGGCTAAATTTATGGACGGCAGGGACCTGGCAAATCAGGCCGAACTGCAAATGGGCTTTGATCAGTATGAAAAAGACCGTGTGGCTTATGTTAACCACAATGTAGAGTTCGCCAGAAAGTTGGGTAATGTGTTTCATCAGCAGTCTGCGCCTATGGCAAAGCTGCGTGACTTTGTGTTTGATAACACATCGATTCTGCAAAAAATGATTAAGAAGGATTACCTTGAGACCCAGGAGATCATGTGTCTTTCACTTAAGGATCTTCACGTTTAACTCGTTTAGTACTGGTGTTTGTATTGAGGGGCTTGCCGTGTGGCAGGCCCTTTTTGTTTGCCGAAAAGCTATTTCAGAATCCCTGCAAGATAACTTAAACTGAACAATTCAGGTTTGCCAGTTAACTATCAGGATTGGTTGTGGATCACACTTCATTTAATGCCTTTTGCCGCAGCTTTAAAGCCACCAGTCACGTTGTCCAGTGGGGCAATTCTGAAGTGTGGAAAGTGGGCGGCAAAGTGTTTGCGCTGGGCAGTACCAGTAAGCAGGGCACACCTGCTTACACCTTTAAAACCTCACCGCTTAATTTTGAGTTTTTGTGCCAGGCCGACGGCTATATTCCGGCGCCTTATCTGGCCAGTCGCGGCATGAAGTGGATCCAGCAGGTGGATACTGCCGGCCATCTCGATGACGACCTAAAATACTATCTCAGCGAGTCCTATCGAATTGTTGCCCTGGGCTTGAGTAAGCGTAAAAGGGCCGAACTTGGCTTAGCGGATTTGGCCTGAATACCAACGCCGCCGTTAACCCGCCAGCCTAAAGCTTTTTCTCCAGTTCCAGAATACGGGCACCGGCACCGGTTTCGCCCAGCTTATCGTCGGGGTTTCGCAGCGGGCAATCCCGCAAAGACAAGCAGCCACAGCCAATACAGCTATCCAGCTTATCCCGCAGTTGGGTCAGGTTGGTAATGCGCTCATCAAGCATGGCCCGCCAGTCTGAACTCATTTGTTGCCAGTCGGCCGGCGACACCTCTTTGGTAGGGAATTTTTCCAGATGCGCTTTGATAAGTTGCAGTGAAATGCCAGCCTGTTTGGCGATGCGAATAATGGCCACCCGGCGCAGTATACTGCGGTGGTAGCGGCGCTGATTACCGCTGGTTCGCATACTTTTAATGAGCCCTTTTTCCTCGTAATAGTGCAAGGTTGATACGGCGATGCCACTGCGTTTGGCAACTTCTCCCACACTCAGCGTACTATCCATAAAAATCTCCGGAAGATAAAAATAAGCTATTGACCTCAAGTATACATGAGGTTTTAGTATTCGTGTCGGCTTGTTGTCACAAGCAAAGTATTTAGTCACTGTAATTCAGGAGCCGACATGAACCACACTTTCCGTCAGATGATGTTGAGTCGCACTATGGGTGCACTCGTCTGGGAGTCAGAATTCCCCATTCAGCGTGCCTTTGCTCAGCAGGGAGGTGCGCGATGAATCCATTCACCACAAAACAAGCCGGTGCAGTAAAGGTCGGTTCTTACCTGATTACCCTGGCCGCGCTGGCAGTTATACTGGGCGGCTTGTTTTTCTGGCGTAGCCAGACTGTCGCTCAGGCTCAGGGCTGGCCACAGCATGCGGTGCCGGTAACCGCCCTGGCAGTTACCGCGCAAACGCTGGCCGAAACCCAATCGGCCATGGGGACCTTAAGTGCAGTACAGGAAGTGGTGCTGGCACCGGAGGTCGCCGGGCGGGTTACCTCAATCAATTTTGCCTCGGGGGATAACGTCAGCGCCGGTAAATTACTGGTACAGCTTTATCAGCAAACCGAGCTGGCCAATTTAAATGCGGCAAAAGCCGATAAAAAGCTGGCGGATGCACAATTGGCTCGTACGCAAAAATTAGCGCCCTTGGGAGCCGAATCAAAAGAGTTGCTGACTCAGCGGGAAGCCGAGAGCGACCGCGCCGATGCTGCCGTAGAGCAAGCTCAGGCGCAGCTGCAATTGAAGAAAATCATTGCGCCCTTCTCAGGTCGTCTGGGTATTCGTCAAATCAACGAAGGGGAATACCTTAATCCCGGCGATAACGTGGTGACCTTAACCAACCTGAATCAGCTCTATGTTGACTTTGCCGTGCCGCAACAACAGCTGGCTAAACTGAAAGTGGGCGCGCCCGTTTCCGTGACCACCGATGCCTATCCGCAAAAGACCTTCAACGCCGTCATCGAAACCATCGAGCCACAAATCGACGCGGCTACCCGCAACGTGATTGTGCAGGCCAAACTGGATAACCCCGATGCACTGTTACGTCCTTCAATGTATGTAAATGTATCGGTAACCGTGGCTGAGTCTTCACAGGCCTTGTTAATTCCGGTCACCGCAGTGCTGACATCCGCTCAGGGTAGCAGCGTAGTCTTGGTACGTGGAGATAACCCAACGAAAGAAGGGCAGGCCGAATTTGTTGGCGTGACGCTGGGTAAACGGCTTGGTAATCAGATAGAAGTGGTTAGCGGTTTACACAGCGGCGACGTGGTTGTTACGGCTGGTCAGAACCGTATTCAGCCCGGTGCTGCACTGAGTGTCAGTGCCGATAGTACGGGGGCAATGTAATGGCATTCACCGACATTTTTATAAAGCGGCCAACCCTGGCCATTGTGGTGAGTCTGCTGATTTTGCTGATAGGCATCAGTGCCACCTACAATCTGCAAATTCGCCAGTATCCACAAATGCAAAGCGCCACCATTACGGTGTCTACGTCGTTACCGGGGGCAACCCAGGATATGATGCAAGGCTTTGTTACCACACCCATTGCGCAGGCTATTGCCACTGCCAGTGGCATTGAGTACCTCAAGTCTACGTCCACCCAGGGGCACAGTATGGTGGCGGCGAAACTGGTGTTAAATGCCGATGCCGATAAAGCCATGACCGAGATTTTAGCCAAGGTACAAACGGTAAAATATAAATTGCCGGAAGGGGTAACCGACCCGGTAATCAATAAGATTACCGACGGTGCTTCGGCTATCCAGTATGTGGCATTTGTCAGTGACACCCTGGCGCCATCACAAATTGTTGATTTTGCCACACGCGTTGCCCAGCCTCTGATGACCTCTGTTGAGGGCGTTGCCTCGGCAGATATCGCTGGTGGTGCGCCGCTGGCCATGCGGATCTGGCTTGACCCGCTAAAAATGGCGGCCCGCAATTTAACCGCGTCGGATATTACAGCCCGCTTACAGCAAAATAACGTGCAGGCAGCACCGGGCCAGCTCAAAGGCGGTGGTACGGCAATCAACATTACCGCGAATACCGATCTGCGCGATGTGGATGCCTTTCGTAATATTGTGATTAAGGAGAGTTCCCGTGGCGGCGTAAAACTTAAAGACATCGCAACGGTGGAACTGGGCGGGCAGAATTATGATTCGGCGGCGATGGCGTCGGGCCAGCCAGCGGTGTTCATCTCTATTACACCTACGCCAGATGGTAATCCACTCAATATTGTGGCTGATGTAAAAGGACTGCTGGAAGATATTCAGGACATTGCGCCACCCGGTTTAACGGTAATCAACCGTTTTGATGTGGCTCATTTTGTTGAGGCTTCCATTGAGGAAGTGAAAGCCACCCTGCTTGAAGCCGTACTGATTGTAGTTGCAGTGATCTTTTTATTCTTAGGTTCGTTTCGTGCCGTAATCATCCCGGTGGTAACTATTCCACTGTCGTTACTGGGTACCGCGGCGCTGATGATGGCAGCGGGATTTTCACTGAACCTGCTGACGTTGCTGGCCATGGTGCTGGCCATTGGGCTGGTGGTAGACGATGCCATTGTCGTGGTGGAAAACATTCACCGCCACATCGAAGAAGGCCTGCATCCGATTAAAGCCGCGCTGCTTGGTACCCGTGAAATTATCGGGCCGGTAATTGCCATGACCATTACCCTGGCCGCGGTGTACACGCCGATTGGCTTGATGGGCGGATTAACCGGCGCACTGTTCAAGGAATTTGCCTTTACGCTGGCCGGTTCGGTGATCGTATCGGGTATTGTGGCATTAACCCTGTCGCCCATGATGAGCAGCCGCTTACTGGATGAAAAGCAGGGTGAGTCTAAGCTGGCGAAAGCCGTAGAAGCGGTGATGACCGGTTTTACCCGGCGCTACAGTGCCATGCTGGATAAAACCCTGGCCGCGCGGGGCGCGGTATTAATGGTGGGTGTGGCTATTCTGGGGACCATTGTGGTGTTCTTCACTAGTGCGCAGCGTGAGTTAGCGCCGCAGGAAGACATGGGCTATGTGTTTGTGCAAACCAAAGCGCCACAATACGCCAGTGTCGATTACACCAAGCGTTATTCAGAACAGGTCGACGCGCTGTTTCAGACCATTCCTGAATTTGCCGGTAGCTTTTTTACCGTTGGTCTGGAGAACACCGCAAACGTTGGTTTTGGCGGCATGATCCTCACCGAATGGCAGGAGCGCGATCGCAGCGTAAACGACATTCAGGGCGAGCTGATGGCAAAAACAGCCGGGATCACCGGGGTCTATTCCACCGTATTTCAGGATAGTCCGTTACCGGCCAGCTCCGGCGGATTACCGTTTCAGATGGTGATCCGGTCGCCGGAGTCCTTCGATGCGATATTCGGTACCTTACAACAGCTTAAAGGCGCAGCCTGGGGCAGTGGTTTGTTCGCCTTTGTCGACAGCGACCTAGCTTTTGACAGCCCGGAAGTACACCTGACAGTCGACCGCGAAAAAGCCGGTGAGCTGGGCGTTAGCATGGGCGCTATTGCCGATACGCTGGCCGTGCTGGTGGGCGAAAACTACATTAGCCGGTTTAACTGGTTTGATCGCTCCTATGACGTTATAACCCAGGCCAATGATGGCCAGCGCCTGACCGAGTCAGATCTGACCGGTTATTATGTCCGTACGGCCGGTGGTGAGCTGGTGTCACTGGCAACCGTAGTGAACGTACAAAAACGTCAGCAAGCTAACCTGTTACCCCAGTTTAATCAGATGAACTCGGCTACGATCTCAGGTGTGTTGCTGCCGGGTGTCACCATGGGGCAGGCGGTCGACTTTATGCAGTCTCAGCCATTACCAGACAACATGTCGGTGGATTGGCTGTCTAACAGCCGTCAGTTTGTTAAAGAGGGCAACCGACTGACTACCTCATTTGCTTTTGCCATGATCGTTATCTTTCTGGTGCTGGCCGCGCAGTTTGAGAGCTTCCGCGACCCACTGGTGATTCTGATCACTGTGCCACTGGCGGTGTGTGGTGCGCTGGTGCCGCTGTATCTGGGCTACACCACGTTAAATATCTACACTCAGATTGGCCTGGTGACTCTGATTGGCCTGATCTCCAAGCACGGTATTCTGATGGTCTCCTTTGCCAATGATATTCAGCGTGACGAAGGGCTAAGCAAGCTGGAGGCAATCCGCCGTTCTGCCGCGGTGAGAATGCGCCCGGTATTAATGACGACCGCGGCCATGGTGGCCGGGCTTATTCCACTGCTATTTGCCGTTGGCGCAGGGGCGTCCAGCCGCTTCGCTCTGGGTATTGTAGTGGTAATGGGCATGCTGGTGGGCACGTTCTTTACCTTGTTTGTACTACCAACCTTATATGTGTTGCTGGCTGGCGATCACCGTCAGCATAACACTACCCAGGATGAAGTAGCGGTTACGGAGGCAGCGCACAATGTTTAAGTTAAGTCAGATTGTTATAGCCGGCCTGCTGGTTCAGCTGAGCGGATGCGCCGTGGACGTAACCCGGCAGGATGGGGAAAAGGCATTCGCTGCCATTCCCGCGTTATCCGCCGAGGAGGCCTATTTTGATACCAATACAGCGCCGCAGGGTAACTGGTGGCAGCTGTATAACGATGCTGCGCTTAATCAGATAGTGAGCGAAGCATTACAAGCAAACAAAGATTTAAGTGCTGCCGAGGCTAACCTGAAACGCTCGCGTAGCGTGTTACAGGAAGTCGACGCCAGACGGTTACCGGGTACGGATATCAACGGCGGAGTGTCTTATGGCGATGGCATTCCGGCCACCGGCATGAGTATTGGTGACACCCAACTGACCCAGTACGGCACATTCTCGGTGTCGTGGGAGGCGGACTTATTTGGTCGGGTCAGCGCTGCTATCAATGCCGCTAATGCCGATGTGGCCACCGTGCAGGCGGCGCGCGACAGTGTGCGTATTACCGTTGCAGCAGAAACCACCCGGGCTTATTTAAATGCCTGCTCTTATGCCTTTTCGCTGACGGTAGCAGAGCAGTCACTGGCAGCCAGTCAGGAGCAATTGTGGCTGGTTGCCGCCATGGAACAGGCCGGCAGCGCCGTGCAGGCAGATATTGAACGGGCTAAAGGCGTGGTTGCCAGCGCCCGGGCTGATATTCCGTTGCTTACCGCGCAGCACCGCAATGCGCTAATCCAGCTCGCTGCGCTCATGGGCCGCACGCCTGATAATATCCCGGCTGCCGCCAGTGAGTGTGAAGCGCCGCCGCAAATGAGTGCTGTGTTACCGGTAGGCGATGCACAGAGCATGTTACGCCGCCGCCCGGACCTACGGCAGGCCGAAATGCAGCTTAAAGCAGAAGCCGCCAGAATGGATATTGCTATTGCTGACATGTATCCGCAAATTTCACTGGGTGCAGGGCTTAATTATTTTAACAGTGAAGCCATCAGTACCAGCGACGCCTTTTCCTTTTCGCTGGGGCCGCTGATTTCCTGGCGTTTCCCCAATCAGCAGCAAACCAGAGCGCGCATTCGCCAGGCCGAAGCGCAGCAGGAAATGGTCTTTGCGCAATTAGAAGGCGCGGTGCTCAATGCATTAAGCGAAGTTGAACAGGCGCTGCAAAACGTGGTGGCGCAACGACAGCGCGAAGCCGCTTTGCAAAGCGCCATGGCGGCCTATGAACGGGCATTTGATATGACGCAGACCCGTTATCAGGCGGGGGCCAGTTCTTACCTTGATGTACTGACCGCGCAGCAGGACTGGCTCACAGCCCGGGCCAGCCATGCCGCCTCGTTACAACAACTTACCGCACAGCGCGTGACCTTGTTTAAAGCGCTGGGCGGCGGCTGGGAACAAGACAACACGCCGCAAAACGAATCAACCCTCTCATTAACAAGCTCACGTTGAGCGAGGAGATCACCATGAAAATTACGTTACCTGAATTACCTTATGCTATGGATGCACTGGCACCGCATATGTCACAGGAAACCCTCGAGTATCATTACGGTAAACATCACGCTACCTATGTGAACAAACTAAATGATCTGATTGCAGACACCGAGTTTGCGGATGCTGACCTTGAAACCATTATTGCCAATAGTTCAGGGCCGTTATTTAACAATGCTGCCCAGGTGTGGAATCACACGTTTTTCTGGCACTGCCTGACGCCCAATGGTGGTGGCGAGCCGCCGGCAGAAATTAAAGCCGTAATTGAAGAAAACTGGGAATCAGTAGAGGCATTCAAAGACGCCTTTACGCTGCAAGCTATTAACAATTTTGGTTCTGGCTGGACCTGGCTGGCGCTTAACGCCGCAGGCGAGCTGGTAATTGTGAATACCGCTAATGCCAACACGCCGATTGCCCATGAAGGCCTGAAGCCTTTACTTACCGTAGATGTCTGGGAGCACGCCTATTATATTGATCATCGAAATGCCAGACCGGCTTATCTGGATGCCTTCTGGCAACTGGTTAACTGGGATTTTGCGCTGACCAATCTTACTGGCGAATAAGTCTGTAATAGCAGCTTGAGTGAGCTTTGGCTTGCTTGAGTTGCTATTTAATCACCGTTTTCCCCATTGCCTTAAACTATTCCTCTAAGCCCGATTTCCTTGATCCAAATTAACCAAATACGAATTATTTAACAATCTAAATGAGAATTACTATCGTTTGCATTGACTTTGTGTTTTAGTTGGTTAGTATAAGCCACCATAACAACACACACTGAACAACGCATACACACATAGGAATCTCATGAAATCTCGTTTTGGATATTCTTGTTTGGCACTCGCCATCCAGTTAGGAATGATGCCCGCCGCTCTGGCTACTGCAGTACCAGATAGCGAAGATATTGAACACGTAGTGGTATCAGCGACCGGTTTTGAACAAAAAATTACCGAAGCCCCTGCCAGTATTTCTGTGATCACCGCAGAGGATCTTAAAACCCGCTCATTTACTTCTTTACTTGATGCGGTGCAGTTTCAGGAAGGTATTGATATCGGCACGAGCCGTGATAAAACCGGCAAAGGTAGCGTTAGTATGCGTGGGCTTACCGGTGAGTACACGTTACTACTGATCGATGGGCGTCGTCAGAACAACCATGGTGATATTTATCCTAACAACTTTGGTGGCAACGCATTCAATCATATGCCACCGCTGGATACCATTGAAAGAATCGAAGTTATTCGTGGACCGGCGTCTACTCTATACGGTGCGGATGCGCTGGGTGGTGTGATTAACGTAATCACCAAAAAGCATCGCAGTGAGTGGGGCGGCAATATTACCTTTGGTCGCAGCCTGCAAACGGATAATGACTTTGGTGATGACATCACTACCGATTTCTCAGTCACCGGCCCGCTGATTGAAAACCTACTTAGCCTGGGTATTCGCGGCAGTGTTTATGAGCAGCAGGCGTCTACGCCGCAACTGGCACCGGCAGTCGATCCCAATGGCGTTGTGCACATGCGCTCGCTTGGCTTTGGTGGCGGTGGTCGCACGGTCGATAACGATAGCAAACATTATGGATTCAGCCTGACCTATACGCCAGCGAGAGGCCACGAAATTGGCTTCGATTTTGATGACTCTCACCAGCAATACGACAACACGCCACAGTTTAACCTGGATACCGGCGAAATTATCTATCCGTTAGGGACTCGCGACAGCATTGAAAGTTTGTGGCAGGACCGCCGCGGTCGGGTAAATCCGCGTGCCGGTTATGCTGCAGAGCAGGAGTTTGATCGTCAGTGGTGGTCATTAACTTACGACGGCAAACTGGACTTTGGTACGGTTGCCGCTTCACTGGCCTACGTGGATACTCAGAACAATGGCCGTACCTTACCGCTGAGTGTGGCGGAACGTCAGCTGCTGCAAACCATGTACGACGGTACCGGTGAATATGAAGGTATGAGCGAAGAAGCCCGCCGCGATCTGGCCGAACAAACGTTTCTGCCGCGTCCGGCGCGTCCGCTCGACAGCAGTCAGTATACCTTCGACTTACGTTTTGATATTCCGGTTGAAGACTTAGCTGGCGACCATAACTTTGTACTGGGCGCGCAGGTTATCGACGGCGAGCTTAAAGACGGCGTATTTGGTCTGGAGTCCGGCCAACCCGGTGCTGTACAGGAACAAAAAATGTATTCCCTGTTTGCCGAGGATAACTGGGGCGTTATCGATAACATGACGCTGACCGCAGGTTTCCGTTACGACGAGCACGATGTGTTTGGTAGCCAGACCTCACCGCGAATTTATGCGGTGTATAACATCACCGATTACTGGACGGTTAAAGGCGGTGTGAGCACGGGTTACAAAACGCCGCAAACTACTGACTTGTATGACGGTATCATCGGTTTTGGTGGTCAGGGCACCAGCCCCTTCGCCGGTAACCCGGACCTGAAACCAGAAACCAGCGTTAACTCGGAAATCGCTGTGTACTGGAGTCGTGACGAGCACAACTTCAATATCACTTACTTTAAAACTGACTTTGAAGACAAGATTGCCCGGGGCGACACAGTACAAAGCTGTAACACTACCGGTGGTGTTCGCCCATGTGTAAACCTGGGTGAATATGACGAGCTCGGTTACGACACTTACAGCCAGCGCATTAACATCGATGAAGTTGAACTGCAGGGCATCGAAATGGCCGGCCGTTACGGTATTACCGAAGACTGGTCTGCTTACGTTAACTACACCTGGACCGACAGTGAACAGAAGAGCGGGCGTGAAGCAGGCTTACCTCTTACCAACACGGCAGAGCACATGGTTAATGGTAATATTACCTGGCAGGTGAATGCCGACTTAAACGTGTACCTGCAGGGTGAGTACCGCTCGGATCGCTACCGTGGTTATGATTCAACGCTTGAGCGTGAGCTGTATTTCAAAAACTTCGCCATGCTGCACTTAGGCGCGCGCTGGCAGTTAAACGACAGCGTGATCCTGAATTTACGGGTGAACAACTTGCTCGACAGAGACTTTACAACCTACACGGTAACCTATGACGATCTCAATGGTGATGGTCAGTACGAATACCTGACCGGTCGCGGTGTGGTAAGTGAAGTTAACTTTACCGACGATTACAACGTTAAAGACAGAGCCAGAAACTTCTGGGCCGGTGTAACCGTTAGCTTCTAATTACGCTAATCCGGATACTTCTGCATAAGCGGCCTGCGGGCCGCTTTTTTTGTGGCTGGGCGAGCGCATCCACTGGTGGTTGTTTAAAAAATAAACTGGCAGGCTAACCTAAAGGGTGTTACTATGCGCCCGCCTTTGAAAGGTACTATTTCAATTTGCTTCACGCTTCTTCCGTTAGTCCGAGTAAGTCCCCGTAGAGATTCACATTCTGACCGTCTGATATGAGCAAGGTAAACACCGATAGCCTTTTTCTTTCGTGCAACTGCGAGTCGTGCATGGACTCATTATTTCGTACTAACTAATACACCGAGGTATTATGTCTTTTAGTCAACTAGGGCTGTGTGACCCACTTCTTAAATCTATCAAAGAGAAGGGCTACAGCTCGCCTTCGCCGATTCAGCAAGAGGCGATCCCGGCTATTTTAACCGGCCGCGATGTGCTGGCTGCAGCACAAACCGGTACCGGTAAAACCGCAGGCTTCGCACTGCCTGTATTACAACGTTTGGCAGCAGGTCCGAAAACGAACGCTAACAATGTGCGCGCCTTAATTCTTACTCCCACGCGGGAGCTGGCGGCACAGGTAGAGACAAACATTCGCGAATATAAAACCCACTTACGCTTAAAAAGCGCCGTGGTATTCGGCGGTGTGGGTATTAACCCGCAAATGAAAATTCTGCGCTCTGGTGTGGATGTGCTGGTGGCCACGCCGGGTCGCTTGCTGGATCTGTATCAGCAAAATGCCGTGAAGTTTAATCAGCTGGAAATTCTGGTGCTGGACGAAGCCGATCGCATGTTGGACATGGGTTTTATTCACGACATAAAGCGTATTTTAAAACTGTTACCCGCACAGCGTCAGTCGTTATTGTTTTCCGCTACTTTTGCCCCGAATGTGATGGAACTGGCGGAATCGATTACGAACAACCCGATTAAACTGGCGGTAACGCCCGCCAATACCACGGTAGAAAAGATTGAGCAGCAGCTGGTTGCAGTGGATAAATCCCGCAAAATTGCGGCATTAATTGGCTTAATCAAACAGCAACAATGGCAGCAGGTGCTGGTATTCAGCCGCACCAAGCACGGTGCCAACCGCATTGCGGCTAAGCTGGAATCCGCTGGATTACCGAGCGCTGCAATTCATGGCAATAAAAGCCAGGGCGCGCGTACCTCAGCGCTTAAAGCGTTTAAAGACGGCTCGATTAAAGTACTGGTTGCTACCGATATTGCCGCCCGCGGCATTGATATCAGTGAGCTGCCGGTGGTGGTTAATCTGGATTTGCCCAATACCGCAGCTGATTATGTTCACCGTATCGGGCGCACTGGCCGTGCCGGTGCAGCCGGACAAGCCTGGTCTCTGGTGAGTGCTGATGAGTTGGAATCACTGCAGGACATCGAGCGTCTTATTCAACAGTTGATACCGCGTACCGTGCTGGCCGGATTTGAACCCAATCAGCCGCTGGCTGAAACCAAACTGCAGCCACCAAAGAAAATCAAAAAACCTAAGAAGCCAAAAGCTCAAGCGGCAGACAGTGCACCTCAGGGGCAGCGTAAAGACAATAAACCCAAAGCCAATGCGGGAGCGAACAGAAACAGTAAGCCCCGGCCACAACGCCGCCGCAATGGTAGTGGCAATGGCAATGCCAGCGGACGGAGCAGACAAAAAGCCCCGGCAGCGGCTGGCGTTTAATTCCAACACCCAGAAAAGCAGGCTCAAACGCCTGTTTTTAAGCTAAACGTGTGTGGCGCTATGTTGCGCCCACACGCACATTCTGAGTTCATCCCCCTTCTTTGTTCACGCCATTTTTACCACATGTACAGGTAAATACCGGCCTGAAATGTTTGGTAACAGTTGCAATTTGTCCAGCTTCTTTGGGCTCGTTAGGGTTATCAGCAATAATTAATGACAACGGAAGGAATCAAAAATATGCATCGTAAAACGGCTTACTGGGTTGGCGTGGTGTGCATCTTGCTGATTGTCGTATCATGGCTGGCCAGAGCGACCAGCATTTCTGAACAAACAGCCCTGGCGCTGGTGAATCAGCAGTTACAGGCCCAGGCTAACTTTGATGCCGGTGTGCTGGAACAAATCCTGGCTGACACCTACACGGAGGTGTCGCCGGTCGGAGAAATCGATCCCAGAGCGAAAGTCATCGGATTTTATGATGCCAGCAATAAGCGCCCGGGCCCTACCGT
This sequence comes from Marisediminitalea lipolytica, assembly GCF_001758465.1. Lineage (GTDB taxonomy): Bacteria > Pseudomonadota > Gammaproteobacteria > Enterobacterales > Alteromonadaceae > Alteromonas > Alteromonas lipolytica. The sequence continues at coordinate 39,932 of NZ_MJIC01000020.1, read as the reverse complement.
TGCGCTGGAGGATGTAAATGTCCGCTTGTTCGGTGATATAGCCGTAGTAATTGCCAGAGCCGTTTTTAGTTTAACCTTACCGGATAATGAACAGCGCGTTTTCAGTATGACCGGTACCTGGGTTGTACAGGCAGAAAAGCAAAAAGCCGTGATCCTGTCCTCGCAGTTTACCCCCGTGCGAAAGTAAGGCAAAAAAAAGCCCCGTCAGTGATTCACTGGCGGGGCTTACGCAAAGGTTAACGTTTAGCGTAAACGTAATTCAAAAGTATTGGAGTAGGCCGACAATGCCCCCTCTTTAAAAGCCTGTATACGATAAGCATAGGTGCCACTGGCGAGTGCGCCGGCATTATCTGTGGTGGCAGTGATATTCTGACCGACCACGCCAATGCGCTCAAACACAATTTTGCCTTTGCTTTTCATGCCGCGTTCAATATAGAAGCCGGATTCATCGTCACTGTTGTCATTCCAGCTCAGCGCCACAGTGTCGCCGTTCTGATTAACCGTGAGGCCATCAGGAGTTGCTAACAAGCCTGGTTGCGGATCCGGCTGGTCGCTGGTGTCACTAACCGAAACCTGGATGCTGGCAGAGGTTGCACTGTAAAGCGCGTTTACTGCCGTTACCTGATAGCGATAGTTGCCGGTAGCTGGAACCGTATCAGTGAAATTGCTGCTGCCTGCGGCGGCGGTGCCGACCTGTTCATAGCGGATTTTACCGCGCTGTTTTACTCCGCGCTCAATCACAAAGTAATCTTCGCTGCTGGTGTTGTTGGTCCAGCTTAAGGTTACCTCGCTGCCATTGGTTGTGGCGCTTAAGTCTGCTGGCGCACTCAACGCGAGTGGGTCTTGCACAACCAGGGCGATACTGGCGTTGTTCATTGAGCCGGCGTTATCGGTCACGGTTAATGAAACCGTATAATTACCACCTTCGGGATAGCTGTAACTCAGGGTTTGACCGCTGGCGCTCTGACCATTGCCTAAGTCCCACTCATAACTCACGATGCTGCCATCGTTATCAAATGAACCCGTCGCGCTAAATAACACGGTATCACCAATGTTATACACGGTGGGCATACTGTCGATCACCGCTACAGGCAGCTCATTGGTGACCTGTACAACGGTGGTCGCAGAGTTGGTTAATCCATCATTATCAGTGACAGTCAGGCTAACCTGATAGCTGCCCGCCGTAGCGTAGGTATGAGAGAGTTCAGCACTAGTAGCAGTGGTGCCATCTCCCAGATTCCATTGGTACGCCACCACAGAGCCATCGGCATCCGACGAATTTAATGCACTGAAAGTAATTGCTGAACCAAAAGGTACGGATGTTGCACTTGATGAAATGCTGGCCACTGGCGCAATAAAGCTACCCAGATTTAACGCGTAACTAACTGCGGCCTGAGCGTCTACCAGTCCGTGTCCGAATACGTTGTCATCACCACTGGCGCCGAGATCCCGGGCGGTTGAAAACAAACCGCTTTCAATCTCGTCAGCGGTGATCCCGGGATTGGCCGCTACCATCAGAGCCGCTACACCGGCGGCAACAGGCGATGAAAAAGAGGTGCCGCTGTAGTTAATATACTGACCATTAAGGTAGGTGGTACCAATACTAACGCCTGGCGCGGTGAGATCCACGTAGGTCCCCCAGTCGGAAAAATAGGCTTTGTTGTTGTTTTGATCGGTAGCGCCGACGCCAACAAAGCTGGTGTAGTCGGGATAGGTTGGATACTCAGAGCCTGAGTTGCCCGCCGACATAAACAGCAAGCCGTTGCGCTCACGCAAATATTTGGCTGCGGCATCGATAGTGGCAGACTGAATACCACCATAGCTTAAGTTTACTACCCGGGCACCGTTATCAGCCGCGTATTCAATACATCTGGCCATGGTAGAAATGTAAGCCGAACTGTTGGTGTCACTGATAGCAATGCGTACCGGAATAATATCCACATTCCAGTTAACGCCGCTGAGGCCGGTGGCGTTGTTACCCACCGCGCCAATGGTGCCTGCGGTACCTGTGCCGTGGCCATTGGCATCTTCGTAATTACTGCTGCCGTCTTGTGCGTTGTAACCCAGGTCGCCACGCAAATTACCGGCTAAATCAGGATGGTCGCTGTCAAAACCGGTATCACAAACGGCAACTAACACGCTGCTACTGCCGGTGGTGATATCCCAGGCTTGCCGACTGTTGATATTGTTATGATGCCACTGATTGCCAAATGCAGGATCGTTTGGTTGCACTGTGGGTGCCATGGCCGCATCCGCTTCGGCAAATTCAACCAGTCCGCTGCGGGCCAGCATTTTTGCAATGGCTCGCTCCCGTCCTTTCCCCTTAAAGGTAGCAATGGTGACCTGGGATTTAGGCAACGTTTTTTCAGACACCAGTCCCTGGCTGTGAAGTAAGGCATTCAAACCTTTTACTTCACTGGCTGATACGCCCTCCAGTTTTTTGTACAAAACGGTACCGGGGCGAACATCTTCCTTGGTTTGGGGGGCAGCCAGCGATAATACTGGTGTGCCAAACAGTAAAGCAGGGATCACGTATGAGTACGCGATTTTGTTACGGCGGTTGCGTTGCATAGCAAGCTCCTAAATACGGCTACAACATGAGTCTTGGTAAATGCATTCTAGCGTTTGAAAAACAAAATAGAGGATTAACCCTTATACCAGGGTATCTGAACCGTATATATCTTGTTCAACATGGCAGCGACTACTCAGGGTAAAGCTACTTTTATACTTTTTTATTATTAACCTAAAGGTATAGCATATCGTCAATAATTGTAAAATTTCTGTAAACTGGCCCGATTAGTCAAATGCATATTCAATATGCTGTGGGTCACCCGGTGAACGGGTTACCGATTCGCTTATCAGCATCAGCAACCGGCGCAGTTGTTGTGGCTCAGTAAAGGTTGTTGGGTTGCTACACTGCCGGGTAGAAAGTAATTCGGCCATCCTTAAATAAAAGGCCACAGGCAGGGAAAACGTTGCCATGGCACCGGCGTTGCGAGCACGATAAAAATCGTCGGCCAGATGCAGGGCGTTCATGGGCAGATAGGGCTGTAAATAATGTGAGCGTGACTCTTCAGCCAGTGAGCAGCCGGTACTAACGAGTACTTCATTAATGGTGTGCTGAGCAAACAAGGTAGCAATAGCTGCTGGCCATTCCCGTGGCAGATAGCGTTGGCGAATCACCTGGCGTAAATGAGCATCAGTAAAATCCCCATAGGACGTCACATCCAGAATGTCGGCGTGCCATGGACTTACTGAGCCAGCCCTGCGTGCTTGCCACTCCTTCTGATACAGCGCAAACCAACGGGTAAAGTCCGGGACATCATTAATTAAAACCGTATCTATCTGTGCTGTGTTTTGCTGTTGTGAAAGCGTGATAACCGTGTAACCGGGCTGATAGGCCGCCAGCGAGGGCACCTGCACATTTAGCAGGTTTTTGTGCCGGCTAACGGCGACATCGTATAAATGCATATGTCCGGCAAAGTGCAGTTTTACCCCTGTGGCAGCCAGTGCTGTGGTTGTATCTTCGCTGGGTATTCGAGCCATTTGCATGGCCCCGGGGCCAAATATCGCGGCCATTTCCTGCGCCTTGTGATCGTAAAAGTCAGCCATAGGAAAATGACTGAAGGCAATTAACTTTTTGTGTTGTTGACGGGCGCGTCTGGCAACATCGGTTATCCAGCTGAGTAAGCCGGGTTTAGCGTTGATTAAGGCGTTGTAACCGGCATTGCCGGACCCTTTAAACTGGCCATCGCTGAGTTTGCCTGTTGGTTCATAAACGTTAGCATCGATAGCCAGCAGCCATATTCCCTCAACAGGTTCTGCTACGTAGCTCATATCAGGCATGGCGATACAGCTATCAGAGACGTTGTCGTCATCACACCATTGCCAGTGTCGTTGGGTAAAGTCGGTGGTGCCAAAGGGGGTTTCAAACCACATATCGTCAGGATGAGGCAGAAAACCATGGGCAGAAAGTGTGTCGGCAATTTCAGCATAGCCCCATTCCTGCAATTCATCAGTGCAATAAGGCGTGCGCCGGGCAACACAGTCAGCATGGTGACGGCTGACAACCGCTAACTCGCTGCCACCTGCGGCCAGAAAGTCTTTTTTGCCGCCGGGCCGGCTAAACGGGCGAACGGGATCATGATTGCCGTTTATGGCGTAAAAGCGCATGCCATAACGCTCGGCATAATCATTGAGCAGTCGGTTTAACGCCTTTACGTTAGCCGGCTGGCCATCATCGGAAAAGTCGCCTGGCAACGCTACCAGTTTAATGCCGCGTCGGGCGATATCCGTCAGTGCCGCGCGTAAAACCCAGTAGTTTTCGTTAAACAGGCGGGTGGAGTGCAATTGAGCGTTCATGCTGCGCAATAATAAAGGCTGCTGTGTAACGGGGTCTCTGGGGAGCGATTCAGCATTCAGGCCCTCTGCTGCCTGATAGGGATCGTGGAGATGGATGTCGGCCAAAAACGCAATTTGCAGCGGGGATGCCGGAACGTCAGGAGCGCCGTTTGCGTTAACCATATTGGTTAAGCCGGTCAGCATTAACAGCGCATAGCAAAACCAGTTTTTCATCAGTTTACTCCCCCTTTTGATACGGGCTTTTCAGTTTAGTCAGCAGGTCAAAATCAACGGACCAAACAAGAAGACCTCGCCAGCGTAAAAGTGGGGACACACTATAGTGAATTGTCATAAAAACTTCACTAAGTATATGACATTTTTATTAAATCTGACGTTTTCTAAAATTTCTTCGTCCCCGTTTTCCGGTGTTTTTGCTCTCCCTTACATACTTGTCTGACGGAGTGTGAAAATGCGTATTATCAGTTTAATCGGTTGCCTGCTGATGCCGGCGATGGCCTCTGCGGCCACGTTGAGTGACTATCAGGTCATCGGTTCGCATAACAGTTATAAGCGCGCTTTACCGTCTTCAGTGCTGGCGTTTTTACAAGCTGAACATCCGCGTCTGGCACAGCAAATTAACTATAGCCATATACCACTCAAACAGCAGTTGGCGTTGGGTTTGCGTCAGCTGGAAATTGATGTGGTGAACGATCCACAAGGTAACCAGTACGACCAGATTGAGCTAGCCCAGCGATTTCACGAACAATGGTTCAGTGAGGCAGAGCTTAAGGCTCTGGCAAAGCCGGGTTTTAAAGTCATGCACATTCCCCATGTGGATGTGATGACTGATTGCATTAGCTTTGCCGATTGTCTGACCACACTGGTGGACTGGTCCCAGGCTAATCCAAAGCATTTTCCGGTCCTCGTCACCTTAAATGCCAAGGAAAACCAACCGGATTTTATCAGCCAAAAAGCCCCGGCACCCTTTACCGCTGAAAGTTACGCCGCACTGGATGCTGAGATTCGCGGGATATTGCAGGACAAGCTGATTACGCCGGATGCTATCCGCGGCGAACACAACACCCTGCGGGACGCGGTGCTGCACAATGGCTGGCCAGATATCGATGCATTACGCGGTAAATTCATCTTCTTGTTTGATGCGTCGGCTCACCAGCGCGAACTCTACGCAGACGATCATCCTTCGTTGCGTGGGCGCAGCATGTTTGCCGCCTATCCGGCAGATAAAGATGAAGCGGCCATTATGGTGCTCAATGAGCCTGCCCGACAACAAGCCGAGATACGAGAGCGGGTTAGCCAGGGCTTTTTAGTGCGCACCCGGGCTGATGCCGATTTTACCGCTACGCCGCAGCAAATGCAGGAGCAATTTGAGTACGCCCAGCGTAGCGGCGCACAGTTTATTTCTACCGATTTTTACCCCCACTCAGCCCAGGCCAGACACACCGGCTATCAGGTGCAGTTTGCTGACGGCGACTTTGTGCGGGCCAATCCATTAACCAAATAACTTAATTTAACTTAGTAAAGGAACCTTGCTATGCAACAGTCTTTTCGTAAGCGCTTAGTCGCGCTGTCGGTAATGAGCGTGATGGGCACGCTGCCAATGATTGCGACGGCACAACAAGCCGATGACAACGCCATTGAAGAAGTCGTGGTCAGCGGTTTCCGTGGTTCGCTGTTAAAAGCCATGGATAAGAAAAAAGAGGCACTGGGCTCACAGGATACAATTCTGGCTGAAGATATTGCTGATTTTCCCAGCCTTAACCTGGCCGAGTCGATTCAACGTATTCCGGGCGTGACTATTACCCGTGAAGCGGGTGAAGGTCGCCAGATTTCACTACGCGGTCTGAACGCCGATTTTACCCAGGTGCAGTTAAATGGCATGGAAGCACTGGGGACATCTTCGTCACCCATGGACAGCCGTGGCACAGTAAATACCTCGCGCTCTTTCGATTTCAACATTTTTGCCTCAGAGCTGTTTAACCAGATTGATGTGCAAAAGAGCTATTCAGCCGAAATGGACGAGGGCGGCATTGGTGGTACGGTTAAACTGTATACAGCTAAGCCTTTTGACTATGAAGGGTTTAAAAGTGTTATTAGTGCTCAGGCTGGCGACAACTCGTTAACCGATGATACCAGCCCGCGCATTGCCGCTCTGGTCTCTAACACCTGGGATAAATTTGGTGCTCTGGTGTCGATTGCTTACAGCAAGCGTGATACCAGCGAACAAGGTTACAACACCTATCGCTGGCGTCCGCGCGATGCCCAGGGTTCAGATATTTCAGCGTTATCTGCCGCTGATCAGGCTGCGGTAGAAAGTGGCGACCTGCGCTTCTCACGTGGTAGCCGTTACTCTTTATTTAACAGCGAACAAACTCGTATGGGCGCCACATTAGCCCTGCAATATCGTCCGAATGACGATTTGTCCTTCGATTTTGATGCGCTGTATGGTGAGCTGAAAAACGATCGTGGCGAGTTCCACCTGCAAAGCCGTGGTTCGAGCTCTACGGCGTTGGGTTGTACCGGTCCGGATTACGACAGCAACCGCTATTTTTGTTCCAGCCTGACAGCGCTGGAATATAACGCGAATAACGAAGTGATTTATTCGCAGTGGCAGGATACTGCTATTCACTCAGAAAGCCGTGATCAGGGTGCCAAAACCAAAGTGTCACAGCTTGTGCTAAGCGGTGAGTGGGATGTCAATTTTGACCTGAAACTGAGCGGCCTCGTGGGTCACATGAAAAGTGATTACGACAGCAACAGCGCCAAAGTGTATCTGGAATCTTTTGGTGATATGACCATCGATTATCGTCAGGACCGTTTCTACGGTACTAACACTTACCAGAATGGTTATGATCCCACTAACATCGACGAATTCCGCTATCACGAAATCGATCTGGCTGAAGATGAAGTGTCTAACAGTTTTGACACGGCCAAACTGGATGCTGACTATGCCATTAATAACAGCAGCAGTTTAAAAGTGGGGGTGTCTTACAAATCGTTTGAGCACGACAACAACAGCGTGCAGGCGGCCAATGAAATGCGTAGCGCCTGGCAGAGCGGTGCAGTGAGTGATGTTATCGACTCGCAGCTTACCTATACCAATACTGGTCATAAAAAACAGGACTGGATGAGTATAAATGTGAATGGCGTGCTGGATGAGTATGGTGTTAATCGCAACCTGACTATGAGCAATACTCCTAACGAAGTGACCGAAGATACGCAGTCGGCTTATGTGGTTTATGATCTGGACATGAAACTGGCAGACTCTGAACTAAGAGCCAGCGTAGGTTTGCGCTATTTTGATACCGATATCAAATCGACCGGGCTGGTAAATGGTTCAGATTATGTCACGGTTAAACGTGGTTACGATGGCTTCTTACCCACCCTTAACCTGGCCTGGTATGCCACCGAGAACCTGGTAATTCGTGGTAGCGCCGGTAAAAACGTGACCCGCCCAACGCTGGGCAGTCTGTCGGTATCAGGTACGGTAAATACGGATCCGCTGGTGGGCTCAAGTGGCCTGAACATCAGTGCCGGTAACCCTGCGCTGCAACCTTTTGAAACCATCAACATGGAAGCCGGTGTAGAGTATTACTTCGACGAAGTCGGTTACGCCTCTGTTACTTACTTCCGTAAGGACATTGATAACTTTATCGCGACTCGTGTAGCCCCTGTTGCCTACGGTGATACCGGTTATCCAATGGCGCTGATTGATGGCATGGCAGATGAAAATGGTAATCCGCAAACGGCGCAAACTATCTATACCTTCTCGCAGCCACAAAACCTGGAAGACAGTGATTTTTCTGGCTGGGAAGTGGCACTGCAGCGCGATTTTGACTTCCTGCCTGCACCGTTTGATAAGCTTGGCGCCATTGCTAACTATACTTACGCCGATGGTGAGTCATTGCACAATATTCTGGTCGATGGTGAGACGGTTTCGGTTTATCGTCCGTTTTATGGTTTGTCAGAAAACACCTATAACGCCACGCTGTATTACGAGACAGATGTTTGGGGTGCCCGTGTTTCACTGGCTCATCGGGATGACTACCTGACGCAGGTGGAAACATCCAGTAACGACCAGGATGAAGCCGGTTTCCATGGCACCACTTACTGGGATTTCTCAGCGTTTTATAACATTTCGGATAACTTAAAAGTGAGTCTGGAAGGGATTAACCTGAGTAACGAACGCGAAGAGCAGTACAGCGACTCGGATAACCGTTTGTACAACACGACGATCAGTGGACGTACTTTCTATCTGGGCGTGACTTACTCCATGTAAGTTTACGGTTTTATACCTGCTGGTGCTGTGCAATGCAGCACCAGCCTGTTCTGTTGTTTTAAACTGTTTTGCCTGAGTTTTGGGTGAAACGCTGTTTTATCAAATTAATGTCATAAAAGCCGCGTAATTTTATAAACATAATGGCTCATTTTTTAACAGCGACAAGGCATTACTTTGACCGGCTCAGCAAAAATTAACCTCGCTTTTGCGCTTATTCTGGCACTTACCACCGGCTACTTCATCGTGTGGGGATTAGGCTATACCCATCAGAATCACATGATGGTGTTTATTCTGGCAACCCTCTTTGGCGTGTTTATGGCGTTTAATATTGGTGGCAATGATGTGGCCAATTCCTTTGGTACCAGCGTTGGCGCGGGCACGCTTACCATTAAACAAGCATTGGCCGTGGCGGCAGTATTTGAGGTCAGCGGTGCGCTAATTGCTGGCGGCGAAGTGACTGATACCATTCGTAAAGGCATTGTGGATTTATCAGCGTTCAGTATCGAGCCCATGCAGTTTGTCTATATCATGATGTCGGCACTGCTGTCGGCGGCGATTTGGTTGTTATTTGCTACAAAAATGGGCTGGCCTGTGTCTACCACTCACTCCATTATTGGGGGCATAGTCGGAAGCTCAGTTACCTTAGGCCTGATGATAAGCGGGCAGGAACAGGCACTGGCGTTAGTGCAGTGGGGCGAAATAGGCACAATAGCGATTTCCTGGGTGGTTTCTCCGGTGCTCGGCGGCCTGGCTTCTTATGCGCTGTATTATCAAATTAAAAAACACATCCTGGACTACAACGACTATGCGAGCGATAAACTTAAACAGGTGCGCCAACAGCGGGTCCGGTTGAATGAGGAGCATAAAAAATCCTTTGAACGTCTCAGTGAACTTCAGCAGATATCCTACACCAACGCCATGGTCCGCGATGCTCAGGCTCTGCGTGAAAGCGATTTTGCGCCCTCTGATCTGGAGTCCGAATATTATCAAAGACTGTATAAAATAAACGCCAGAAAAAATGCTATCGGTGCTCACCGGGCTCTGGAGAACTGGGTGCCGGTTGTCGCCGCCTTAGGGGCCGCCATTATTTCTTCGATGCTGCTATTCAAAGGACTTAAGCATATGCATCTGGGCCTGAATACCCTGCATAATTATCTGATTATGGCGATGGTGGCTGCTGGCGTGTGGATGGCTATTTTTATTTTTGCCAAAAGCTTAAAGCGAAACTCACTGGAAAACGCCACGTTTTTGTTGTTTAGCTGGATGCAGGTGTTTACGGCTGCGGGCTTTGCATTTAGTCATGGTTCAAATGATATTGCTAATGCGATTGGTCCGTTCGCCGCTATTCTTGATGTGCTGCGCACCGGCGAAATCGGCTCTCAGGCGGCAGTACCCACGGCGACAATGTTTACCTTTGGGGTCGCGCTGATCGCAGGCCTTTGGTTTATCGGCAAAGAAGTTATTCAAACGGTTGGGCATAATCTCACTGCCATGCATCCGGCTTCGGGGTTCTCGGCAGAGTTAGCGGCGGCCGGGGTGGTGATGCTGGCCTCAACGCTGGGCATTCCGGTCTCGAGTACGCATATTCTGATCGGTGCGGTGCTTGGCATTGGCCTGGTGAATCATCAGACTAACTGGGGCTTAATGAAACCCATTGCCCTGGCCTGGGTTATTACCTTGCCTGCGGCAGCAGCGCTGAGCTCAGTTACGCTTATTGTTTTAAGCTATGTATTTTGATGGGGATATTCAATCTTTAGTGGTTCTTAAAGCTTTCATCTGCTGTCAAAATCGCGGAAAATAGCGTTTTTAAGATAGGGCCAGCGTGGCCAGTTTATGAGTGGAATACATCATGCCAAAGGCAAGTGAAATCAAAAAGAACAACACCATCGTGTTTAACGGCAAAACCTGTATTGTTCGCGATATCGAACGCTCGGTACCTCAGGGCCGTGCAGGCGGCAGCATTTACCGTATGCGTATGTACGATGTGGTCAGTGGCGCAAAATTTGATGAAACCTTTAAAGATTCAGACATGCTCGAAATGGCCGACCTGGTGCGTCGTCCGGCGATGTTCTCTTACATCGATGGCGAAGAGTATGTGTTTATGGACAAAGAAGACTACACGCCTTATCACCTGAATCAGGAAAGCATTGCCGACGAAATCCTGTTTATTAACGAAGAAACCGATGGCTTGCAGGTCGTTATCGTTAGTGACGTGCCGGTAGCACTGGATATTCCAATGAGTGTTGAGCTACAGGTAACTGAAACCGACCCGTCAATTAAAGGCGCATCAGCCACTTCACGCACCAAGCCGGCTACATTATCTACCGGGTTGGTAGTTCAGGTACCTGAGTATATCAGTACCGGCGAGTGGATTAAGGTCAACACCGAAGAACGTAAGTTCCAGAGCCGTGGCGACAAGCACTAAGGCTGAGCGATAATGACGGTTGACGTTAAGATTGAAGACCTTGTTGAAGGCGATGGCAAGGCCGCTGAAAAAAGTGCGCTGATCACCGCCCATTACCGGGGCTGGCTGGAAGATGGCAGCGAGTTTGATTCGTCCTACAGCAAAGGGCGGCCATTTCAGACCGTACTGTCTAAAACCAAGGTGATTCAGGGCTGGTTTATTGGCTTACAGGGCATGAAAGTTGGCGGCAAGCGCAAACTTTGGGTACCTGCTGAACTGGCCTACGGAGAACGTCAGATTGGCGATAAAATCCCGCCAAACAGTAATTTGATTTTTGAAATCGAATTGCTGGAAGTCCTTACCCGCGACGATTAATCGTCGCGACTAAAAACGGTAACTCAGGCCGAGATAGTAATTTCGGCCACTTACCGTTGTATTATAGGGGCGGCGGCTGGCATCGGAATACTGCATTTCCTGCTCGTTGGTCAGATTGGTCGCCTCCAGTCTTGTTTCCCAGTGATCGCTGATCTGATAAGCCAGCACGGCATCCAGATACAGGCTTTGTTCAAAGCCGGTTTCATCTTCATCCTGCTGGGTGTTGCCATCCACCCGGGCAATATAGCTGTCACGATAAGTCGCCGAAAACCGTAAACTCACTGCGTAGCCTTCAAGATAAACCGTAAGGTTAGCCAGCCAGGGCGATAAATAGGGCAGTTGCTTGGTTGAGAGCGCTTCACCGGTAATGTCGTTGTGATACCGAAGCGTCCCACGGGAATAACTCACATTGGCCGCAAAACCTAAATGATAAGCCCCGGTAGCAGGGACTAAGTGTGATAGCGGCACCTCAAACTGCAAGCTTGCCTCAAGCCCATAAAGTAACGCGCTTTCAGCATTGGTTGGCGTAACAACCTGAACCGTTGGAGCAGCCACAGTATCAGCCAATGCCAGAGGTGCTCTGGCTACGGTCATAGAATGGCTGGTAGAAACAATATAATCATCCAGCCATTTGCCAAACAGGGTCAGGGCATAGCGGTTGGTGTCACCAGGATAGCGCTCTACGGCTACATCGAGATTATAGGCAGAATAGGGTTTTAAATTAGGGTTAAACAGCCACAACAACTGATGTTGAGCATCATAGTGCGTCGGGGTGGCCAGAATTTCGAGTTCCGGTCGGCCAATATTTCGACTGGCGCTAAATCGGTAAACCGTGTCCTCTTGCCGGTAATTAATCGTCAGCGCTGGAAGCCAGTTCAGCTGTTGCAGCTTTGGTTTTGCGGTGGTCTGGTGATGGCGAATAGTGGTTTGGTCTGTCTCAAGGCGCAGGCCGCTCACGATTTGCCAGGCCGGTGATTGCCAGGCGTATTGTAAAAATCCTGCAACCCGCTGCTCCCGCACGCGGTTGTGCTCGGTAGTGCGGTTAAGTGGATCAACGTACTGAGAATAGTCCAGTCCGGCGGTGGTGACAGGCAGGTTAAAAGCGTTAAAAGTACTTACCGGATCCAGCGCCAGCCAGTCGACTCCGGGATGCGCTGTTAGCGGGAAGGCCGCCAGGCGCGGTATATCTGCGGGAATTGTGCCCTGTTGCCACTCGGTGAGCAGAATATCCTGTATATCCACATACGTCAGCGAGTTGTCAAAACTAGTAATATCCAAGCCCCAGCGCCAGCTTGACGTTGGTTGCCCGCTGTACTCAAGCTGATAACGGGCATTAAAAAAGGCCGTGGATGAGCGGTAGCTTTCGCTGTCCAGCTCATGCATTTGCCAAAAGTCTGCAGCCAACAGGGAGTCAGCGTAGTGCATATCGACAAAGTGGTAATCCCGGCGATAATCGATGCTGACATCTGTAGTGCCAAGCGTGTAAGCCTTTATGCTGCGCGGAATGTCATACCGTGCGTTCTCGACACCAAAAACACCGGTGCCGGTGAGTGCAGCAGAAAACTGATGCTCCGTGTTGACCACCCATTGCTGATAACGCGTAGCAACTTCCTGATAGCGACTTTCGGTTCCGACCCGGGCGTTTTCGTAGCGCGCAAATACCAGCTCGTTACGTTGGTTAATGGCGGCATCGGTGACGCGTGTTTCACCCTCGATTACCGGTGTGGAGTGGTAGCCGCGAGGGTATAAATGATTTTCTCGGCGCTCGCCGCTTAAACTACCATACAGCCAGTCGAGGGTGATATGACTGCTGTTGCCAAGGTATTCCAGCGAGGCTCCAATGCCAAGGCGCTCCATGTCACTGCGCCAGATAGAATAGCGGTTTCCTCGTGGTACCCATATCTGTTCTGCCTGCCAGTCTGCCTGCAGCGCTGGCGAAAGCCCGGTTATATCTGCGCCGTCGGGGGATATTTTACGCCACCTGAAGGTATTGGCGCCCATTTCCTGGGAGTCACGGCGACCATAAGAGGCCGAAAAAAGCGCCCCCCAGTTGCCCCGCGTTGATGACACCATGGTTGATAAGCGGTGTGACATATCCTCTGTGTACTGGTTGGTGCCTGCCTGTTGGGTCAGGGTCCATTGCAGTCCCGGCGTATCAAAGGGGTGGCTGGTTTTAAGCGCTGCGATACCGGCTAACCCCCCGGAAGGCTGATCCACTGAATAGCTTTTGATGACCTGAATCTCATTAAACAGATCGCTGGCAAACAGGTTCAGGTCAAACGAACGATCCCGGTGTTTTTGCAGGCGGCTGTCCATTGGCGAGTCATTATTGGCCAGTACCGGCATGCCGTTCAGAGTGACCAGAGTGAAATCCGGATTCAGGCCACGTAACACAATCTGACGCCCTTCACCGGCTTCCCGGGTTATCGACATACCGGCTATCCTTTGTAGGGATTCAGCCAGGTTGCGATCCGGATAAGAGGCCATATCCTGCGCCGCAATAAAATCGCTGAGCGATACGGATTGGCGTTTTTGTTGGCGGGAGCGATTCAGTGAGGCGCGAATGCCGTTTACCGCAACTTCTTCTATGATTGGCTGAACGTTGTCATCGGCGAGCGCTGAAATGACAATGCCCTGCTCAGTCAGCTGAAACGTCAGGCCTGTGTTATGGAGGGTTGCGGTTAATGCTTCGGCGAGGCTAAAAGTGCCGGAAAGTGGTGCGCTCTGGTATTTATCAATCCGTTTAACATTAATGATATAGGCTTTATTATACCGCTCGGCCAGCGATTTTAAGGCCTGCTTTAATGGTTGGGCTTTAAGATATAACGGATGACTAACCGTCGGTTGGCTGGCCCATGCAGAATCAGACGCCGACATCAGCAGAGCAACTGACCAGGCAATGCACGCCAGCCAACTCATTGCTTGTAGTGCCGTCTTCATGCTCAGTATCTGCGGCGTATTATAAAGTTACAGAGAGCTGATAATAGTCGTCCATCTCGGTCAGCGTTAAATCGTCCATGGCATTGAGTAACTGTAGAGCCTGCTCAGGCGCTTTAAGATTAAAGCGGCCTGATACGGGTAAGGTGGCATCGCCATTTATCCGAATCGGTTTTCGGATATGTCGGTTGAGGCGCATCACCAGCTCCATTAGCGCCTGATTGTTTACCTCTAACCAGCCGGTACGCCACTGCGGTAAGGCGGCATCGTCGAGCTTAAAGGTGCGTTGCCAGTGGCCGGCCTGTAATACTGCACCTTCACCTTTGTGCAGCATCAGGGTTTTACCCGCCCTTACGCTGACAATGCCTTCATAAACGCGGATCTCGGTTTTATCTGCCAGACGATCAATGTCAAACGCCGTACCCACAACCCTTACGCTGGCGTTACCCAGCTCCACGATAAAGGGGCGTTGGGGTTCGTGAGCAACATCGAAATAAGCCTGACCTGAGGTGAGACTGACTTCGCGTAAAGCCTCGTTGTGGTTGACCTCCAGCGTACTGTCGCCGTTCAGATAGACAATCGAGCCATCAACCAGATTAGCCGAACGGTTCTCGCCAATGGCGGTGCCAAAGTGTGCCTGCTGATTGTGCCAGCTTGCCGCCTGGGTTGGCACTGGCTGGGCCACAGGCGAGGAATTGTTAAGGCTGTCAGTTAAGGAGGGTAAAATTGCAAACATTGCCAGCGTAGCAGCGGTAGCCAGGGTGGCTTTGAGCCACACTGATTTTCGCAAACTCACTACGTTGGTTTGCGCCTGAATTTCTTGCTGGTGGAGTTGGCGGGCGGCCATTTGTATTTCGGGCTGACCAAGGGCTTTGGCCATACGATTAAACGCCTCGCGATTGTCGTTATCGTTTAACCAGCAGGCAAATGCCTGTTTATCCTGTTCGTTAAACTCATCAATGCGATCCAGCCAGTCGGCGGCTTGTTCTAATCGTTGCGACTCGGTCATGGTTGTGTGTGTGAGTGAGGCCATAATAAGTAGAATAGAATTTGTCGAAAACGGGGACATTAATTGTCCGGCGTCCAGCCTGCTTCTTCCAGTTTGAGGGTGAGTTCGGTCATGGCGCGGGTTAAATGTTTTTTAACCGCTTCCACACTTAGTCCAAGCTGAACGGCAATGTCATCGCGACTCAGACCTTCTACCCGGCGTAATAAAAAGACCTGCCGGCGCTGTGGTGACATCGACTCAATAATCGCGGCAATACAGCGGAGTTTTTGTTGCTGCTGATGGGCGTGCTCGGGGCCGTCATTAGCGGCTTCAAGATCGATAAGTTCGACCTCTACGGCATTGGGTGTGCGCTTGCGCTGAAAATCATACAGCACCGATTTGGCCACCGTAATCATATAGGCCAGCGGGCTTTCCAGCTCGGTAAAGCGTGCGCTTTTACCGGTACGCAGTAAGGTTTCCTGATAGATATCATCGGCCTGCGCTGCATCGTGGGTCAGACCATGAATAAAGGCTTTCAGCGATGCCTTTAATTGTTCTGAATCTGCAGTACTTAATCCCTGCCAGTTAATGTTCACACTGGATTGCATTACAACCGGTTCGTTTTTATGACAAAGGCGGCAA
Organism: Marisediminitalea lipolytica; assembly: GCF_001758465.1. Lineage (GTDB taxonomy): Bacteria > Pseudomonadota > Gammaproteobacteria > Enterobacterales > Alteromonadaceae > Alteromonas > Alteromonas lipolytica. The sequence goes on along the minus strand of NZ_MJIC01000020.1, from coordinate 23,948 downwards.
GATAACCTGTAATTGTGACACTACTATGGCAATGCGAAAACGGCATTTGCGATGGCGTCTAAGCTGAAAACCTTCGCGCTACGGCTGGATATGGCTGACCAGAAGATGTATTACAAGAAAGCGGCTCACTACCAGCAATCCGCTAACGGGTAGCAGATTCAGTCAGTTAAACGGGCGTTATGCAAACGGTGGCTAATCTGGCCCGCTCACTTACCATCGGCGAGAGATAACTGCTGCCGGCATATTTAGTGCGATAAGCGTTATCAATGCTGTCATTCATGTCTTCTGGGGCCGGTGCAAAATTAACATCGTAAACATTGCCCGCGGCATGGATCTGACCCGCCTTTTGTTGCAAGGCCGACTGATACCATCTTGAGCTGGTGCCACTGTATGCTCGCACATAAAGGTTTCCTTCTACCTGCACACACCAAATCCAGGTTGGCGTGCCAGTTGTCTTGCCATCGGCGCGAAAAGGGGCCACCTTCAAATCATCGGCCTCAACAATAGTGTCCAGCGTCGTTTTATCCCACATAAGTAAGCTCCTTTATCTTGTTTACTAACCATATTTGCGGGTGTTGTTAAAACCTATCAAGGTGACTGACGATGGTAAGCCGTAAATCAAAGATGAATGGAGCGAAGCCAGACTATAAACTAGCCGAATTGTCGATTGCGTTATAGATAATTATTAATAATATTTTAGAAATTATTTCTTTACCTTGGGTGGGATTAGCGATACAACTGCCCCGAAACTATCCCTTTATAAGGTAAATTATGGACGCCTTTATCGCCCAGTTTGAAAGTGCATTTCTAGCGGCTAAGCAAGCGGTATTAAGCCCGACCTTCATTTATCAGGTCATTGCTATTCTCTCTATTTACGTGCTGGCATGGCTGGTTTCGTCCAGTTTACGCAAGCAATTTAGCTGGACCAGAGAAGCGCCAGCAGAAGGCGCGCACGTTATCAAGCTCAAAATGTACCGGTTGGGCGGTACCTTATTTCCTATTTTTACCATTACGCTGCTTAAGCTGACTTCGGTGCTGGGTAAACAGTATCAGCTTGATGCCTGGTTGCTGGAAGTGGCCGTCGTAGTGGCCATCATGATTTTCCTTAATTCATTTATCCGTGCTTTTGTCGAAAGTAAGGGAATCGCTAATTTTTTACGCTGGGTGGGTTTGCCCATTGTCTTTCTGCATATGATAGACGTGCTACCCGCCGTTATAGATGCATTGGAAGCCATATCTATCAACATTGGTAATGTCAGTGTGTCGGCTTATGGCGTGGCAAGAGTAACTATATTTGGCATCCTGCTGTTTTGGCTGGGACGAGCCTCCAGTGTAATGGGTAAGGATATTATTCGTAATCACGAAAAGCTGGATGTCACCACCAAAGAGGTGTTCTCCAAGCTGTTTGAAGTGGTTTTATTCTGTGTGATATTCCTGCTTCTGCTGAATATTATGGGCATCAATCTTACTGCGCTGGCGGTATTTGGTGGTGCTCTGGGTGTGGGGCTTGGTCTGGGATTACAGTCCATTGCCTCTAACTTCATTTCAGGCATCATCATCCTGTTGGACCGTTCTTTAACCGTTGGCGATTTTGTAGAGCTTGATGACGGCAGCAAAGGCTTTGTGCGCGAATTTAAAATGCGCTACGCCGTACTGGAAACCTATGATGGTAAAGACATTCTGGTGCCCAATGAAAAGTTTATCAGTTCACTGCTGATTAACTGGACCCATAAGGATCCAAAGCAGCGTTATCGCATCGATTTTTCGGTGGCTTACAAAACCGATATTCGCGCCATGGTCGAAATACTAAAAGAGGCAGTCAGTGAGCATCCGCAGGTGATCAGCGGGCCGGACATTCCTTTTGAGGAGCGTCCGGATTGTGAAATAGACAGCTTTGGTGACTCGGGCGTTAACATGTTTGTCGAGTTTTGGATGGAAGGAATCGATGACGGTAAAAACCGCGTTGGCGGCGATTTATTGTTGATCGTTTTTGAAACCCTGCGGGAGCACAATATTGAGATTCCGTTCCCACAACGGGAGGTACGGGTGATCAACGAAGAAGCCATTTCATTGCGTAATACTACGCCATAGCTTTATGCGGCAAGGGGTTTACGCCCCTTTTTTGTTTTCAGCCCTAAACCACCTACTCCTGTATGTGGTTATCATTCATGGTAGGGCTTTGCCCGTACATGTAAGCTAGCAAAGTGGGATGTATATAGATTGTTGTCGGAGTCGCCGACACCGACCAGAGGGTGTGGTGCGACCCGGTGACTGTGAACCACTCTGGACTCCCCGCAGCCCTTATCAGTGAAAAGCGTCATCGTCCCTGGCAGAACAAACCAGACCGTCAATGACGGCACATCCCTGTGCCGCATCGACTGAATCCTCATCCATGATGATTCTTCTGGTTTGTTATGTATGCCAGCGACGACGACAGCACTGAAGAAGGGCACAAATATTGTCCTTTCTTCGATTGAGATAGAGCCCCTTTTAGGGGGGGAACGCAAAGCCACCTTCTTTATAAGGTGGATTCTTTACTAGTTAGTTTTAACGGGGGCCTGGTAGGCCGCCGTGCCCCAAAGGGGCACCGTGGATAAACTATGCTTGAAACTGCCGGAGGTTTCCTTGGTGGAATAAGCCAGATACATCAGGGTCTGATTCTGCGGATCAAAGATACGGCGGATTTTCATGTTTTTGAATAATACGCTTTTTGACTTTTTAAATACCACATCACCCGATTTGGATTTATCAATGGCGGCTATCATGGCGGCTGTGATATCGCCCGTTTGACGACAGGCAATAGAACTGTCTGAAGGATCGGCCAGACTTAGATCCGCTTCGATACTTGCTACATGGCAGGTGACGCCGGGGATCAGCGGGTCGCTGAACATGTCAATTTTGATGTCCTTGGTGGTAAATAACCCTAACGAGACGTCGCCGACTTCATTGCGGTCACAGCCGCTCAGCGCCAGTACACTCGTCACTATCAATAAGTACTTATTCATAAGATTCCTTAATCAGGTGCTCAATTGTTTACAGGGTACACCCTTGCGCAACGCTGCGGTATGTTTATCCCCGATACTTGATGTACAATAGTGTGATTAAACTTATTTATTATAACGCGCGTACTTAACCGCTCGTTATGGTTAGCAATCTAGGGATCCTTTATGCCATTACTCGACAGCTTCCGTGTTGATCACACTCGTATGCAGGCGCCAGCAGTGCGTATTGCAAAAAAAATGAATACGCCAAAGGGCGATCCGATTACGGTTTATGACCTGCGCTTTACCGTTCCAAATCAGGAAGCGTTGTCAGAAAAAGGCATCCACACACTGGAGCATTTATTTGCCGGCTTTATGCGCGATCACCTGAATGCGGCAGACGTAGAAATTATTGATATTTCGCCAATGGGCTGTCGAACCGGTTTTTACATGAGCCTGATTGGTACTCCGGAAGAAGAGCGCGTGGCTGCTGCCTGGGTGGCAGCAATGAACGACGTACTGAAGGTGCAGTCCGAGTCTGACATTCCAGAGCTTAACGAATACCAGTGTGGTACTTACAAAATGCACTCGCTGCAAGAAGCTCAGGAAATTGCCCAGAACGTACTGAATCGTAAGGTCGGTATTAACAGCAATGAAGAGCTCTATCTGAGTGATGAGTTCTTAGAACAATAAGCTAAACGAGACAGGGGCTGTGTTTTGATGAAGGCAGCCCTTATCTGACTTTTATCTTCCACCATTATCCGTTTTTTGCTCTTCATGCTTTGAGCCCATCAGGCGGCTCGCTATCAGACTACCCACCCCCAGTAAACCAGTTACCAAAGCAAATGATTGTGTTGGGTCATTAGTCTGCTCGGCAACCAGATAAGCCCCCAATGATGCGCCGGTTAAATGAAAAAAGCCTACCAGCGCGGCCAGAAAACCGGCTGAGGTTTTCGAAAACCCTAACATAATACTGACACTGCACGGCATGGCGACACCGATAACAAAAAACATCACATAGCTAAAGCACAGCAACAGTGGCAGAGTAGTAACGTTAAAATAGCCAATGGTAATAAACTGCAGGGCAGAGAGCATAAAAATCAGCAGACAGCTGACGCTAAACTTGCTGATGACAGAACTTGCCACCAGACGGATATTAACCAGGCTCCCCGCGACAAAGCAGGCTGTAGCTAACAGCGAATACACCGAAAAAACCGTTTTGCTCTGCTGGTGTTGACCAAGAATGATGGCCGGCGCCACAGTAACAAAGCAAAAAACGATGCCGTAAAGCAAACCACTGGCGACGCCAACCAGCAAGATTTTGTTGAACACGGACCTGATAAGCCCCAGTGTTTCGCCAAACACGTTTTGCTGTGTCGGCGCCACCTGTCTTACCGTAAACAGACTGAAAATTAATAGCAACAGAGTTAAAAACGCCAGCAAAGCGACAAAATAGAACAGGGCCGAAAGGCCAAAATAGTGCCCGATAACCGTTCCTATTACGGGTGATACCGCAGGGGCGATACCAAAGGCCACGTTAGTCAGGGAAAGAGAAATCGTCAGCTGTTGCTCACTAAACAGCTGCGTCGACAGCGCCCGGGTTACCGATACGCCCACACCGCCGCCAAGGCCCTGCACGATGCGTCCGAGCAGAAACTGCGACTCCGTCTGAGCCGTTGCAGCCAGCAGTGAACCAACGATAAAAACCAATAAGCCAACAACTAAAAAGGTGTGTTTTTTAAGGTAATCACAGCCCATACCTGAAAGTAGCTGAGAAATAGAAAAGGCGAGCAGAAAGGTCGCTACGCTCTTTTCTATAATTCGCAGTGACGTGTTGAACCCGTCGGCAAGGTCCGCAAAGAAAGGCGTGTAAATACTGGTTGAAATCTGCCCGAGTACAGACAGTAAAATAAATGTCAGCACTATCACGTAAAAACGATGAGTGGGCAATTCAGCGTGCATTATCTTGACCTGGGGCTTAGTTAACCGCGAATAAATAAACACTCAGCATATGCCTTGCGCATGACACTTCGGTGAAGGGCGTTGCTATTCATTAAAAAGCAATCAGCAAGGAATTTAAAAATATCGGTAGCAAGGGTTGCCAAATCATCTTAATCGTTTAAGATTGATTAAAGGTTAATTAAATGTTGTTTTTATGTGTGCGGTGTGAATTGGCGCTTTGGCGTTAAGTAAACCGGTATTACCAAGAATAAGAGTTGCATAAATGAAAGACTCACTAAAACCCCAGCTTAGTTTCTGGCAAATCTGGAACATGTGTTTCGGCTTTTTCGGTATTCAGTATGGCTTTGGCTTACAGCAAGCGAATTTAAGCCCGATATTCCGCTATCATGGCGCTGCAGAACACGAATTACCCATTCTCTGGTTAGCCGGTCCGGTAACCGGGTTATTAATTCAGCCGCTAATCGGGGCAATAAGCGATGGTACATGGACCCGCTTTGGTCGGCGAAAACCCTTCTTTTTGATGGGGGCGCTGGTAGGCTCGCTGGCGGTGATGTTTATGCCTTATGTGCCGGAATTATGGATGGTGGTAGGATTGTTCTGGATCCTTGATGCCGCCATGAACACAGCGATGGAACCCTACCGCGCACTGGTGGGTGACAAATTGAATCATCAGCAGCGTCCCTTTGGCTATGCTCTTCAGTCATTCATGATCGCTGCCGGGCAAATTCTGGCCGGATTAATGCCGTTAATTATGATAGCCGCTGGCGTATCGGCAGAAACGGACGGTAAAGCGATCCCTGAAATTGTTAAGTATTCCTTTGCCATTGGTGTGGTAGTGATCCTGCTTTCTGCCCTGTGGTCGTTTGCCCGAACGGAAGAGTACCCACCGGAAGATTTGGCAGCGTTTCATGCCAAACGGGAGCACAAAAGTCTTTCCCATGTGTTTACTGAACTGTGGGATGCTATCCGCGATATGCCAAAGTCACTGCGCGCCGCCTGGTGGGTAAAACTGGCCACCTGGTTTGGTTTACCTATGATGTGGCAGTACCTGGCGCTGTCGATAGCCCGCCATGTATACGATGCCCCTACGCCCGATAGCCCCGGATTTGCTGAAGGTACCGCACAGGTGGGTATGGCCTTCACTGTTATGAACGTGACCACCTTAATCATGGCCCTGTTTATCGCCAAAGTGGTGACCAGAATCGGTGATGCCAAAACCTATGCGCTGTTCTTATTGATTGGTGGTGTGGGCTATTTGTCTATGCAGCTGACCACCGACCTTTACACTACCTTTGTTTGTATGGCGCTGGTTGGGATTGGCTGGTCGGCGGTGATCACCGTGCCCTTTATTATTGCGGCTGATGTGACGCCAGCAGCAAGGGTTGGCGTGTATATGGGACTGCTGAATGCCATGATTTGTTTACCACAGATTATGGAAATGCTGTCAGTGGGGTATTTCTATGACTCATTGCTTGGCAGTGACCCCAGAAATGCGCTGGCGCTGACAGGTATTCTATTTGTGGTAGGGGCGGGTTTAGCCCTGCGGATTAACACCAAACCTGATCACCTGGCTAATCAGGAGAAGCAAGCATGAAATTAACAGAGATGAATCGTCAGTGGTGGAAAGAAGGGGTGGTTTATCAAATCTATCCTCGCAGTTTCCAGGACTCCAATGGTGATGGAATCGGTGATTTGCAGGGCATTATTCAGCGCCTTGATTACATTGCCTCTCTGGGCGTTGATATCGTCTGGTTAAATCCGGTTTACAAGTCGCCCAATAACGACAATGGCTACGATATCTCTGATTATCGCGACATAATGGATGAATTTGGCTCCATGTCGGATTTTGAGGAACTGCTGGCGGGGTTTCATGAACGTGGCATTAAAGTAGTTATGGATCTGGTGGTGAATCACTCCAGCAGCGAGCATGAGTGGTTTAAGCAGGCTCGTTCGTCACGGGACAATCCTTATCGCGATTACTATCACTGGTGGCCGGCAGAAAAAGGCACGCCGCCAGAGCGTTGGTCATTCTTTGATGAAGAGGGCAGTGCCTGGGCCTATGATGAGCAAACCGATGCTTACTATCTGCATTATTTTGATAAAACCCAGCCAGACCTGAACTGGGAAAACCCCAAATTGCGCGCAGAAATTTTCGACATGATGCACTTCTGGTTTAAAAAGGGTATCGACGGTTTCCGCATGGATGTCATCACGTTTATTTCTAAGCATGACGATTATCCGGTATTTCATGGCGTGCACGGCGACAAGATGATTGATGTTTACGCTCAGGGGCCACGCTTACACCAGTTCCTGCAAGAGATGAACCGCGAGGTACTGCAACACTATGACATCATGACCGTGGCCGAAGGGCCGGGCACCAACCTGAATAATATTCATGACCTGGTGGATGAAGACCGCCAGGAGCTCAACATGAACTATCACTTTGAGCATGTTGAGCTGGGCGTTGATCCGCGCAAGATTGTGAACCAGGACTTTCAGAATCTGGTGAAATACAAACAAATCATGAGTGCATGGGCTACTACCTTCGACGAAAAAGGCTGGGGAACACAATGGCATACCAACCATGATTTTCCGCGCCAGGTGACCTGGTTTGGCGATGATAGCCCGGAATATCGGGTCCAGTCATCCAAGTTGTTAAGCACCTTTTTGCTGACCATGCGCGGCACGCCCTATTACTACATGGGCGATGAGATTGGCATGACCAACGCGAAGTTTGACAGCATTGATGACTACGACGATTTGATGACCATCAACTGGTATAACTTAACCAAAGCCGAAGGCGGCGATGCCGAGGCGTTGTTAGAATCGCACAAGCTTAGTGGCCGGGATAATGCCCGCACGCCAATCCAGTGGGATAATACCGCTAATGCTGGCTTTACCACCGGTAAACCCTGGCTCAAAGTCACCAGCAACTACCCGGAAATAAACGTGGCGGCCCAGCAAAACGATCCGGACTCGCCATTAAATTACTTCCGCAAACTTACCCGTTTACGCAAGGAGCATTTAACCCTGGTATATGGTGCCTACGAGCTGCTATTGCCGGATGACAAGCATATTTATGCGTATACCCGTAAGCTGGACGATAATGTGATACTGGTGTTGCTCAACTATTCCAGTGAGCGTCAGGAAGTGGTTCTGAATGACGCTTTGATCAGCGGCGAGGTACTTATTAATAACTATGCAGCGCTTGAGTCGACAGCCTGCGGATATCAGCTTCAGCCCTGGCAAGCAGTGGTGTTGCAGATTAAATAGACGTAAAGCAACATCCTCAGTGGCATCAGGCTATTGGTGCATGCCGGTCCATAGGTTGACCGGCATGCCATAAAATTACCGGTATAACTGGATTAATTTGCCCTGGCCCCGCCGTTTACTGGTCGTCAGTTCAGGTTTGCCACAATCGTTCCCGGGTTATATTCAGGTTTTGCCCGAGAGGAAATAATGCGCAAGCAGCTCGTCTTTTTGGTGATTTTTATCACCCTGCAAATTATTTATGCAGTGAGGTCATATCCCTGGGATCTTACCAGTGGTCTGTTGTTGACGGCCGGTCTGATCATTGCTGTATTACAGCTGAAATATGGCGTTTTCAAGGTTAAGCACAGCGCCACCAGCTAGCAGCTTATGCGGGGGTGATATGACCAAGGAGTATTTGTGTGATACTGGCCAGCGTCTGCTTAAAAAAATCGGTATCGTTAAGATCTTTACCCGTTACTGCCTTAACCTGGACGCTGAAATCGGCGTAATGCTGGGTAACAGCCCAAATGCTGAATAGCAGGTGATAGGGGTCAGTCTCGTTAAGCTGGCCCTGAGCAACCCAGGCTTTGATCACCTGCACCTTATTCTCTACCAGCTGACAGAGCGGAGACTCCAGCTCGTTCAGCAACAGTGGTGCGCCCTGAACAACTTCCATACAGAACAACTTGGACTCGGCCGGTTTATCCCGCGACAAAGTGAGTTTGTATTCGATGTAGTGAGTCAGGGTCGCGATGGCATTCTTTTCTTCTGAAAAAGCATGCAATGGGGTTAACCAAACTTGCAGCAGGTGGTTGATGACATCCAGGTAAAGCTGCTCCTTACTGGCAAAATAGTAAAGCAAATTGGTTTTTGACACCTTTGCCAATTTGGCGATTTGCTCAACGCTGGTGCCGTTAACGCCGTGTTGGGAAAATAAAGTAATTGCCGCTGACATTACCCGGTCGCGTTTATCCTGCAGTGCCTTTTCGCGTTTTTTCCGCGTAGCCGGGCTAAATACTCGCGGTGTTTTGGCGGCGGCCCTGGGCTTACTTTCTGCTGGCGAATTCATGGCGATTAGTTCCCGTTAATGTTGTGTTACCCAATCCCTGCACTCTGGTGAATATTGCACCAGTTGAGTTCAATTCAGTCAATTTTCTCGCTCCAAATTAGACCAGTTAGTCCGATTTGAAAATGGCTTATTTTTTAACCTATTGAAATTGTTGATAAATAAATGTTGGCTCACTTTATGCCTGAGTGAATTGTAACCAACGTTAAAGCTGGGCTGAGCAACATTGCGTCAATACACCCGGTTTGCAACCTGACAAAATAGGGAGAAGTAACATGGATATTGGTGTTTTTATTCCAATTGGTAACAATGGCTGGCTGATTTCAAAAACCTCACCACAGTACAAACCCAGCTTCGACTTAAACAAAGAAATCGTGCTGAAAGCAGAAAGCTACGGCCTGGATTTTGCGCTCTCTATGATAAAGCTGCGAGGCTTCGGCGGTGAAACGGAGTTTTGGGATTACAACCTTGAATCATTTACCCTGATGGCCGGACTTGCCGCAGTGACGTCGAAAATTCAGCTGTATGCCACAGCCCCTACGCTGGTGTTGCCGCCTGCCATTATGGCGCGCATGGCCACTACCATTGATTCTATTTCCAATGGCCGTTTCGGAGTAAACCTGGTTACCGGCTGGCAACGGCCAGAGTATTCACAAATGGGTATGTGGCCGGGCGATCAGTTCTTTGGTAACCGCTATGAATACCTTGAAGAATACATCACGGTAGTTAAAGAACTGTGGGAAACCGGCCAGAGTGATTTTAAAGGTGAGCATTTCCAAATGGATGATTGCCGTATGTTGCCCAAGCCATCGCGGGATATTCCGATTATCTGCGCAGGTCAAAGTGCCGCTGGTATGGCATTCAGTGCCAAACATGCCGACTATAACTTCTGCTTTGGTAAAGGCGTGAATACCCCAACCGCGTTCGCGCCTACCGCTGAACGCTTAATTGAGGCGGCTGATCAAGCCGGTCGCAAGGTTGATTCTGCTGTGCTCATCATGGTTATTGCCGATGAAACCGACGACAAAGCCATGGCCAAATGGCAGCTGTATAAAGACGGCAAGGATCAGACCGCGCTCGACTGGATGACCGAGCAGGGCGCGGCGGATAAAACCTCCGGTAAAGACACCAACGTGCGTGATATGACCAATCCGACATCGGCGGTTAACCTGAATATGGGTACGCTGGTGGGCTCTTATGCCTCGGTTGCCGCCATGTTAGATGAGATTGCCACCGTACCAGGCTGTGGCGGTGTGTTACTTACCTTTGATGACTTCTTAAAAGGTATGGATGACTTTGGCACCAAAATTCAACCATTGATGAAATCCCGCGAGCATGTTGTCTCGGCAGCAGGAGCAGCATAATGGTAGCTAAAGAAACCTTTGCAGTCTCGGGTTACTTTCAATCTGTTGCCCCTGTTGACAGCCAGACGCCGGTATTACCGGCCAGGCCAGAACCCCTGGCGTTAGATCCAAGCAAAACCGCAGTCATTGTGGTGGATTTACAAAACGCTTACTCCAGCAAAGAAGGCTATCTGGATAAGGCCGGGTTTGATGTGTCCACTACCGGCCCGGTTATCGCCAACACCTTAAAAGTACTGAGCAGCGCGCGTAAAGCCGGGATGCCCGTGGTGTTTTTCCAGAACGGTTGGGACAGCGAATATAAAGAAGCCGGCGGCCCGGGTTCACCCAACTGGTATAAATCCAACGCCCTTAAAACCATGCGCAAGGAGCCCGAGTTAATGGGCACCATGCTGGCCAAAGGCACCTGGGACTATGATTTGGTGGACGAGCTTAAACCTCAGCCGGGCGACATCGTTATCCCCAAAACCCGCTACGGCGGCTTTTACAACACCAACCTCGACAGCATGTTGCGCAGCCGCGGTATTCGTAATCTGGTGTTTACCGGCATTGCTACCAATGTTTGCGTGGAGTCGACGCTGCGCGATGGCTTCTTTCTGGAATATTTTGGCGTGGTACTGGCTGATGCTACCCATCAGGCCGGCCCGCCGGAAATTCAGCAGGCATCGCTGTTTAATATCGAAACCTTTTTTGGCTGGGTATCCAGCGTTAACGAATTCTGTGAATTGTTTCCGTCCTAGCGGATATCACCACAACAATAAGGAAATTTATAATGGGTAAAAAAGCAATCATTCCAGCCGGCACCAGCGTGCCTATCGCTCCGTTTGTGCCCGGCACGGTAGGTGTTGGCGCTGATGTGCTCTACGTTTCCGGTACGCTGCCGTTCGATGAAAACAACGATGTGGTGCATGTGGGCGACGCCGAAGCGCAAACCCGCCATGTACTGGAAACTATTAAAAGCGTGGTGGAAGAAGCGGGCGGCACCATGGACGACGTGACCTTTAACTCCATTTTCATTACCGACTGGGATAATTATGCCGCGGTGAATAAAGTGTACGCCGAGTACTTTCCCGGTGAAAAGCCAGCGCGATATTGCATTAAGGTCAGCCTGGTTAAACCCGAAGCCCTGATTGAAATAGCCAGCGTCGCGCACATAGGTTAGCCCATGTATTTTGAATGGCATGGCAGTGCCAACCCCAATGCCCCCGTAGTGGTCTGCAGCTCTGGTCTTGGCGGCGCGGCGCAGTTCTGGTCGCCGCAGCTTAAGGCGCTGAGCGCTGACTATCGCGTTTTGCTCTACGACCATAAAGGCACCGGGCGCAGCCCCGCGCCTTTACCGGACGATTACACTATTGCGCAAATGGCAGAAGAGTTACTCAGCCTGCTGGTGAGTTTGGCGGTTTCGCGCTGCCACTTTATCGGCCATGCGCTTGGCGGGCTGGTGGGTTTACGTATGGCTTATGTTAAGCCATCCCTGTTCGATAGCCTGATACTGATTAATGCCTGGGCCAGCGCTAATCCGCATACGCTGCGTTGCTTTGCCATTCGTAAGTCAATTCTGGCTAACTGCGAGGCATCTGTCTTTCTGAAAATGCAGTCACTGCTGCTGTACCCGCCTGACTATATTGCAGAACATGCCGACTTACTGGAGCAGGAAGAAGCGCGGCATGAAGCGCACTTTCCGGACAAAACCAATCTGCTTGCACGCATCAGTGCACTGAGCATGTTTGATATGCAGGCGCAGTTACCAGAAATTAATACGCCAATTCTGGTGCTGGCCAATAAGGATGATGCGCTGGTGCCATGGCAACAATCAAAAGTGTTGGCAGACGGACTGCCACATGGCCAGCTTCATCTTTGTGATTATGGTGGTCATGCTTCAACGGTGACCACGCCCGACAAGATAAACACCATTTTACTGGACTACCTGAATCAAGCGACACGGAAGCATTAATATGACCAAACCCTTATCTGACGATGCCTTAGCCCAGCTTTTTACCGAGGCGCACACCCATACTACCTGGCTTGACAAAGCTATTCCCGACACACTGATAAAACAGCTTTATGAACTGACCAAATTAGGCCCGACGTCGGCTAACTGTTGCCCTGCGCGTTTTGTATTTGTGAGCTCGGAGGAAGGGAAGGCAAAACTCAAACCCTGCCTTTCCAGCGGTAATGTTGGCCAGACCATGAGTGCGCCCTGTACCGTGATCGTGGCTTACGATGCCGAGTTTTATGAGGAATTACCCACGTTGTTCCCCTATGCGGATGCGAAAAGCTGGTTTACCTCAAGCCCTGAGGCAGCCTATGAAACCGCCATGCGTAACAGTAGCTTACAAGGCGGATACCTGATGTATGCCGCCAGAGCATTAGGACTGGATACCGGTGCAATGTCGGGCTTTAACCCAGAGTTATTAAACGAAACCTTTTTTGCCGACACCACCTGGAGGGTGAATTTCCTGGTCAATATCGGCTACGGCGATGGTGAGAAAGTGCATAAACGCCTGCCACGCCTTAGTTTCGAAAAAGCCTGTTATGTCATGTAAGTGGGTAAATCAGTGCAATCACCTAATAAACCAATAACAAGGACAATTTTATGAGTTCATTGGCAATGGAGCAAAGCGCTAGCCAAAACAGTGCCAGTTGTGTATCCCCTGAAGCATTTCGTGAGGGGATGGCAGGCCTTGCCGGGGCGGTCAATATTGTGACTACCGTTGGCCCCGAGGGTTACGCTGGTTTTACGGCTACCGCAGTATGCAGTGTCAGCGATAATCCGGCAACGCTGCTGGTATGTTTAAACCGCAGTGCGTCGGTGCATAAGGTATTTAAGCAGGCTGATGTACTGGCTATCAACACGCTGCGAGATGGCCAGGATGGTTTATCCAATCTCTTTGGTGGCAAAGCGCCTATGGCTGACCGGTTTAGTCAGGGAGACTGGCAAACATTAACCACCGGCGCGCCGGTGCTGGCAGATGCCGCGGTTACCTTTGATTGCGTCATTAGCGAAATGAAAAGTGTGGCCACGCATGACGTAATTTTTTGTCAGGTGGTTGCCATTAAACAGCAACCCAACGCAGGCGCGCTGTTGTATCACCAGCGTGGTTACTATCAGGTAGCGGGAGCCACTTTAGCAGGAACCAGCGAATAATATGAACAATGGGAACACGATGAAGGTGGTTGGCCATTTTATTAATGGCGAAACCTGTATACCGGAAGGGCGTTTACAAGACGTATTTAATCCTTCCACAGGACAAGCTGAGAAACAGGTGTTACTGGCCAGTGAATTTACCGTAAAAGATGCCATCACCGTCGCCCAAAGCGCATTTTCAGCCTGGCGCAATACGCCGGTAAACAAGCGGGCACAGGTGATGTTTCGTTTTAAGGCTTTACTGGAAGAACACGCCGACACCATTATCGAATTAATCGGGCAGGAGCATGGCAAAATTGCCCACGACGCGGCCGGTGAATTGCAGCGCGGTATCGAAAATGTGGAATACGCCTGCGGCGCACCACAATTGCTAAAGGGCGAGCACAGCAAAAACGTCGGGCCGGGCATAGATGCCTGGAGTGAATTTCAACCGCTAGGGGTAGTGGCGGGTATCACGCCATTTAACTTTCCGGCCATGGTGCCGCTATGGATGTTTCCGCTGGCTATCGCCTGCGGCAATACCTTTATATTAAAACCTTCAGAACGAGCCCCCAGTTGTGCCATTTATCTGGCCAGTTTGCTTAAACAAGCCGGCTTGCCCGATGGTGTATTCAACGTGGTCAACGGCGATAAAGTCGCAGTGGATACGCTGTTATGTGATGAACGAATTAATGCTGTGAGCTTTGTGGGTTCTACGCCTGTTGCTGAATACATCTATGCCACCGCGAACCAGAATGGTAAGCGTTGCCAGGCGTTAGGCGGTGCGAAAAATCACGCCATTGTGATGCCGGATGCCGATGTGGATAACGCCGTTAATCAGCTGTTGGGGGCGGCTTTTGGTTCATCCGGCGAGCGCTGTATGGCCTTATCCGTGGTTGTTGCCGTTGGCGATAAGATAGCCGATCAACTGGTGGACAAACTGCAAACCGCCATGCTGGATCTTAAGGTTGGTGCCTTTGATAATCCTGAGAATGACTTTGGGCCGCTGATCAGCAAAGCGCATCAAAACAAAGTAGAAGGCCATATTACCCACGCCGGGCAACAAGGAGCCGCTATTGTGGTGGATGGTCGCGGTACCAGCGTTGCTGATCACGAACAAGGCTTTTACGTGGGCGCCACATTAATCGACCGGGTTACCCCTGATATGGACAGCTACAAAGAAGAAATATTTGGCCCCGTGCTACAGGTGCTGCGGGTGGAGAGTATGCAAGCGGCCATGGCGCTCATTAATGCTCATGAATATGGGAATGGTACCTGTATTTTTACCCGGGATGGCGAGGCGGCTAGGTACTTTTCTGATCATATTGAAGTGGGTATGGTAGGAATAAACGTCCCCTTGCCAGTTCCGGTTGCCTATCACAGCTTTGGTGGCTGGAAGCGTTCGTTATTTGGCGATTTGCATGCCTACGGCCCCGATGGGGTGCGGTTTTACACCAAACGCAAAACCATTACGCAGCGCTGGCCATCAAGCGGTGTACGCGAAGGCGTGAGTTTTTCGTTTCCAAGTTAACTAAACCTACACACCGGGAGAGCGGCTATGTCGGACACCAATAAACCTGCCACCTTTGATGTTGACTTATGGAATGAGGACTTAGCGCCAACCACAGCCGAACAGCGCACCTGGCGCTGGACCCATTATGCCTCGCTGTGGATTGCCATGGTGGTTTGCGTACCTACCTATATGCTGGCAGCCGGCCTTGTATCGGAAGGCATGAACTGGTGGCAGGCAGTAATAACGGTGCTGCTGGGTAATGTGATTGTGTTGCTGCCCATGCTGTTAATTGGCCATGCCGGGGCCAAATACGGCGTGCCCTTTCCGGTTTTACTGCGCTCGTCTTTTGGTACGGTAGGAGCGCGAATTCCGGCACTTGCCAGAGGGCTGGTGGCCTGTGGCTGGTTTGGCATTCAAACCTGGGTAGGCGGCTCGGCGATTTATGTGATACTGCGTTCTTTTATCGGCGACGACATCGCTTCAGCAGCGCTGCCGCTGCTGGGCATTGATATCATTCAAACCCTGTGCTTTGTGGCATTCTGGCTGCTTCATCTGGTATTTATTAAATTCGGGACTGAGTCAATTAAAGGGCTGGAAACCTACGCCGCCCCGTTTTTAATTGCGATGGGGTTAGCACTCCTGGCCTGGGCTTATGTGCAGGCGGGTGGTTGGGGGGAAATGCTCTCTGCTCCTTCTCAGTTTGCGGCAGGAGGCGAAAAAGCCGGGCAGTTTTTCTCTGTCTTTGTCGCCGGGCTTACGGCTATGGTGGGCTTTTGGGCGACCATGGCGTTAAACATTCCGGACTTCACCCGCTTTGCTCAATCGCAAAAAGACCAGATGCTGGGGCAGGCCATTGGCTTGCCGCTACCCATGGCTTTGTTTGCCTTTATTGGCGTAGCGGTAACCTCGTCAACAGTAACTATCTACGGTGAAGCGATTTGGGATCCGGTAGTATTGGCCGGCAAAATGGGCGGCGTAGGCATAGTGCTGGCCCTTGCGGCGCTTGCCCTGGCAACGCTCACCACCAATCTTGCCGCTAATCTGGTAGCGCCAGCCTATGGCTTTTCTAATCTCAGGCCGCAGTACATCAGTTTTAAGCAGGGCGGTTATATTACGGCAGGTATCGGTATTGCGATTTTCCCGTGGAAATTATTAGAAACCGCAGGCGGCTATTTGTTTACCTGGCTGTTAGGTTACTCTGCCTTGTTGGGGCCGATTGCCGGGATATTAATCTCCGATTATTTTCTGCTAAGAAAATGCCAGCTTGATGTGGCCACGCTCTTTCAGCATCAGGATAAAACGGGGCAGAGCCAGCGCTGGAATGTGGCTGGCATTGCAGCATTGATAGTAGGCATTTTGCCGAACCTACCTGGATTTCTGGTGGCGGTTGGGGCAATAAGCGATGTGCCGGCAATATTTAACACGCTTTATGCCTATGCATGGTTTGTGGGATTGTTGGTGGCTGCAGGTGTTTATTTGCTGTTAATGACTTTGCTGCGCCGTGTCGAACACACTAACGCTGATGCATTAAAACTGTAAACATCCCATTCGGCGGCCAAATAAAGTAAACTTGCGCCTGTTTCAGTTTTTACAGGACGGTTTCCGTGGCCTTACAGTGGTTTCCGGGGCATATGCACAAAGCCCTCAAAGAAATAAAAGAGTCGATCAGTCAGATTGATATTCTGATTGAAGTGCTTGATGCACGTATTCCTTATTCCAGCGAAAACCCGGAAATCGCAAAGATCAGAGGTGACAAGCCGGTTCTTAAAATCCTCAATAAGTTTGATTTGGCAGACCCCGAACTCACCGAGCGGTGGCAGGCTTATCTGGAAAGTGAGCGCGGTGTAAAAACGATTACTACCACTACTGACAACCCGGCAAACAGCAAACAAATTATTAAGATGATTCAGACGATTTGTGCGCAAAAGCATGCCTCGGTGAAGTCCATTAATGCCATGATTACGGGTATTCCTAATGTGGGGAAATCAACGCTGATCAATATTCTGGCTGAACGGGTTATCGCTAAAACCGGTAATGAACCGGCAGTGACGAAATCTCAACAGCGCATTAATCTGGGCGGCGGCGTAGTGCTGTTCGATACGCCAGGTGTATTGTGGCCTAAGCTGGAAAACCCCAATTCGATTTACCGGTTGGCTTCATCCGGTGCGGTAAAGAATACCGCCATGGAATACGACGATGTGGGCTTTTATGCCGCAGATTACCTTATAAAAGCTTACCCCGAAGCCATGAAAGCGCGCTTTAAGCTGGATGAGCTGCCGGATACTGAGCTGGAGTTTTTAGAAGCCGCGGCGAAAACCCGCGGGGCTAAAATGGCTGGTGGCAGAGTTAACCTGCATAAAATCTGCGAAATTCTGCTTAATGAATTGCAGTCCGGCAAATTAGGTCGCATTACCTTAGAAACGCCGGAAATGATCGAGCAGGAAAAAATCGAGATGGCAGAGGCTGCCGCTAAAAAAGCGGCCGATAAAGCTAAACGTAAACAGAAATTTAAAGAAGGTTCGCTTACCCCGGATAAAGTCGATCGCAAGGAAAAACGCGAAGAGAAACGTCAGGAACAAAGCCGCCGCATGAAGCAGCGTCGCCGCTAAAGGCTCAGTTTTACAAACTGGCCAGCGATAGCTGATAGGCGCAAATTCCCACTGCGCTGGCCAGGTTCAGCGATTCGATATTGCCGCTACCGTTAATGGTAAAAGCATCCGCATTGGTGTTTTTCAACGCCTCAATGGGCACGCCGCGGGCCTCATTGCCAAACAAATAGCAGGGATAGGCTGCAAAAGCGCTGTCAGTAATGCTGTTGCCATTTAAATCCAGATAGGCAAATCGGTCATAGCGCGCTTCCAGTTGCGCTAGTGAGACATCGAGTTCAATGGGTAAATGAAAAATTGCCCCCATGCTGGCGCGCACTGCTTTAGAGTTAAATGGGTCGACGCTGTTTGGGCTTAGTAACAGGCGGAAGCCGTTAAACCAGGCTAGCGAGCGCAAAATAGTCCCCAGATTCCCGGGGTCCTGCACTTCATGCAGGTAGATGCTGCGCACCGGTGAGTCGGCAGGCTGGTCTATCGTCGCGGCGGGTATCGGCACTTTGGCAATCACTCCTTGTGGGGTTTTGGTGTCACTCAGCAAGGCCATTTGCCGTTCCGACACCGTGATAACCTCAAAGCGCTTGTCCAGCTCAATACCCCGGGCCTGCCATGCATCGGTAACGTAAACCGTGATGGCCTGATGCATTAGCGGTGAGCGTTGTAATTCCTGGATAAGATGTTCGCCTTCCACTAAATAAAAGCCAAACTGCGATCGGTATTTTTTTTGATGCAGTTTTTTTACGTCATCTAATTTCATGGTGCAGGCGGTTCCGGAATTTAAGGGGCTATAAGTGCTAATCAGATGCGCATTGTAGCTTGTAAATGCCACGAAGTCAGGTGAGCCGTGAAGTTTGTTAGCGGCTCAGATTTGCAAATATGGCGCGCCGGATTACAATGGACGCCGATTTTGAACCAGCAACATAAGAGTAGATATGGCCCGCTCGAAAACCAGCAAAAAATGGATGGAAGAACACGTCAACGATCCTTACGTGAAAAAGGCGCAGTCTGACGGTTACCGTTCGCGGGCCAGCTATAAGCTGATCGAAATTAACGAAAAGGACAAACTGTTTCGCGCAGGCAGTGTGGTGATGGATTTGGGCTCGGCGCCGGGGGGCTGGTCGCAGATCGTTGCGCCGGTGGTGGGTGAACGTGGTCGGGTGATTGCCTCGGATATTCTGCCCATGGACAGCATCATTGGTGTTGATTTTATTCAGGGCGACTTTACCGATGAGGCGGTGTACAACCAAATTTTAGCGGTGCTGGGGGATGATCGCGTCGATGTGGTGATTTCAGATATGGCCCCTAACATGAGTGGTGTTAATACCACTGATCAGTATGCGTCGATGTATCTGGTAGAACTGGCGCTGGATATGGCGCGTAACGTACTGCAACCGGGCGGAAGCTTTTGCGCGAAGGTGTTCCAGGGCGTCGGCTACGAAGAGTATGTCAAAGACGTGCGCTCGTCATTTAACAAGGTTATTGTAAGAAAACCTGCTGCATCACGCCCCCGTTCACGGGAAGTTTATCTGGTGGCGACCGGATTTAAGGGCTGATACCTGCCCTTAGCGTTCCAGCAACGGCAGTTTATCGGGTACGCCGTTCCAGCTGTCAGCATCTTCTGGTGGCGCAATCACTTCGGTAATATTGGGCCACTGCTGGCACAGTTCGGCATTAATCGCCAGATAAGGCTGTTGCTCTTCGGTTAACTGCGTGTCCTGAAATATGGCCTCAGCCGGACACTCTGGCACACATAACGCGCAATCAATACACAGCGCGGGATCAATAGCCAGAAAGTTTGGCCCCTCAAAAAATGCATCTACCGGACAGACTGCCACACAGTCGGTATATTTACATTTTACGCAGTTGTCAGTTACTACAAAGGTCATGGTTAGCCCGGCATTGAATGAAATTAGTCGGATTATAAGGGTTATGACGCCCGATCAAAAGACAAATACCGGTGAATAACTACCGGATTTAAAGCAACTGCATTACACTATACGCCGCTTTGACAGACAGGCTGTCCAGCCAATCAGGATCCTCACTTATGCTTCGTTTAACTGATATAAAACTCCCTCTTGACCATGATGATTCAGCGCTTCCCCAGGCTATTTTACAAAAGCTTGGTGTTCCGGCTGAACAGTTGCTTGATATTAGTGTGTTTAAGCGTGGTTACGATGCCCGCAATAAACGGGATATACAGTTAATTTACACGGTTGATGTCGAGGTGAACGGGCAGGATGAACTGCTTGAGAAGTTTGCTAAAGATACACAGGTTAGGTTAACGCCGGACATGACTTATAAGTTTGTAGCCCAGGCTCCGGAAAACTTAAATCATCGCCCGGTAGTGGTGGGCCTTGGTCCTTGCGGTATATTTGCAGCGTTGATACTGGCCCAGATGGGTTATAAACCTATTGTGCTGGAACGGGGTAAAGCGGTACGTGAACGCACTAAGGATACCTTCGGCTTCTGGCGGAAGCAGCCCCTTAACCCCGAATCCAACGTACAGTTTGGTGAAGGCGGAGCCGGGACCTTTTCTGACGGCAAGCTTTACAGTCAGGTAAAAGATCGCAAGCACTACGGGCGTAAAGTGCTGCATGAGTTTGTTGCCGCCGGTGCTCCAGAAGAAATTCTGTATGTCAGCAAGCCGCACATCGGCACCTTTAAACTGGTCAGTATGGTTGAAAAAATGCGCCAGCAGATTATCGACCTTGGTGGCGAAATTCGCTTTTCTACCCGGGTCGAAAAGCTCGACCTGGAAGGTGAAAACGGCGAATTTACCCTAAAGGGACTGTATTTATCGGACGGTGAATATCTGGCCTGTAAGCAGGTTATTCTGGCATTGGGGCACAGCGCCCGTGATACTTTCCAGAGTCTCTACGATCAAGGCGTCTACATCGAAGCAAAACCCTTTTCCATCGGTTTTCGCATCGAGCACGAACAGAGCATGATTGACCAGTGCCGGTTTGGCGATAACGCGGGCAATCCTATTCTTGGTGCGGCGGATTACAAATTAGTTCACCACTGCAAAAATGGGCGCACGGTATACAGTTTCTGTATGTGCCCCGGCGGGACCGTGGTGGCCGCAGCATCAGAACCAGGCCGGGTAGTAACCAATGGCATGAGTCAGTATTCCCGTCATGAGCGCAATGCTAACAGCGCTATTGTGGTAGGTATTACGCCTGAACAGGATTATCCGGGGCATCCGCTGGCAGGCATCGAATTACAACGTCGTCTGGAAGAAATGGCCTATCAGGCCGGGGGTGAAAACTATAATGCACCGGGTCAGTTGATTGGCGATTTTCTTGCCGGTAAACCCAGCCATGAACTGGGCGAAGTCACACCGTCTTATACCCCGGGCGTTACCCTGACAGACCTGAGTAAAGTCGTGCCTGATTATGTAAGCGAAGCTATTCGCGAGGCGATTCCCGCGTTTGATCGTCAGATTAAAGGGTTTGCCAAAGCGGATGGTACGCTTACTGGCGTAGAAACCCGAACTTCGTCGCCGGTTTGTATTAAGCGCGGTAAAGATTATCAAAGCATCAATGTTAAAGGGCTCTATCCGGCGGGAGAAGGGGCGGGTTATGCCGGTGGTATCTGGTCAGCCGGGATTGACGGGATCCGCGTAGCCGAAGCCTTAGCCATGGCTTTTGATAACCAGGCCTGATGCATGGTTATCGCTTTAGAGCCGGGCAGCTGAAACCCTTGTAGCTACATGCCTTTGGTGTGTAGCCAAAGGGTAAACTGCTCAAGTAAGCCTACCGAGGTAGTGCCTTTTCGGCCTGTTGCAAAGCCATGCTCGCCTTTTTCGTAAGCATGCAACTCTACGGGTATCGCCTGATTTTTCCACGCCTCCACAATACCAAAGCCATTAGTACTGAATAGCCCGTTGTCCATTGCTATCGCGGTAAAAAGTGGTGGCGCATTGGCTGGGACTTCCATAGTGTCCATAGGGCCGTAAATATAGCCCAGAAAGGCCGGACGGTTGTCAGTATTGGCGACAGAGGCTGCCAGAGTAGTCATTGCACCGGCTGAAAATCCCAGCCTGCAACAGCAGCCACGGCAATAATAATCAGAAGGGGGACAAGCAGCATCTTCTTGTTCATATAAGCTCCGAAAAATTCAGCGGGCAGGTCTTAACCGATGATCTCACTCGTTGATAGCAGAGAGATATAAAAGGTAAATTTCCCTCGTGGCAGCAATTATAGCGACCATAAGCGCAGTACCGTGAAGGGTATTGTTTTTTATTTTAATAAATATTGATATAGGTTAAAGCTGAGCGTGCTGGAATTTGGAGTAAATTTCAGGGGAGGATTCAAACCGCAAATAACCGGAAGAGATCGTATCGGTTGCTATTTATCTTTATGAAATTAAAACAAATAAAGACTGGTGAATCGTTCGGTTTGTTTCTACACTGGCGATGAATCAATCAGACTCGTAGTAAACAAGGAAGTAAAAAAATGAAACTCATTATCACACCATGCTCCACGTTTTTGTTGTTTAGCGCTGCCTCTTTTTCAACGCTTGTGAATGCCAGTGTGGAATCCAACCATATGTTTGCTGACAAGGTTGTTTATGTTCCACAAGAGCAGATTGTTGTGACGCTAAAAGCAAACTTGCCAGAGATTGCCGCTAATGCGTGGATTGGCATCATCCCTGCCGACATTGCACACGGCGATGAAGCAACTAACGATAGCCATGATTTGCAATACCGCTACGTGCGCGACCAGAAAGACCATGTTTTGTTTTTTACTGCACCGGAAAACGACGGAATTTATACACTACGGTTTAATGACACAGACACCAATGGTAAAGAAATCGATTACCTTACATTTGAAGTTAACCGCCAGTCCTGGATTGAAAACAGCCAGCTAAAAACGGATAAGCGTATTTACCATCCTGATGAGCCTGTGGTTGTCTCTTTTGGTGTGCCAGGGAATTTTACAGAACGTGGATGGGTTGGCTTGATCCCAAGCGCTGTAGAGCATGGTTCTTCCAGTGTAAATGACCAGCACGATTTAGCTTACCAATATACCCGTAAGGAAAAATCCGGCGAGTTTACCTTTGCCGCGCCTTACAAAACTGGTAAGTATGACTTTCGCTTAAATGACAAGGAAGGCGCTGCCGGAATAGAAGTCGCCAGTGTTACATTTACCGTTTCTGTGGATCCCTGGCTTGAACAGATCCGGTTCAAAGCGGACAAAGCATTTTATTCTCCTGGCGAACCCGTCCTGATTTCCTACTCGGTACCCGATACAGTGAAAGATTCGGCCTACTTTGCTATCGTCCCCTCAGATGTACCTCACGTAGATGAGCGAACGGTAGATAGTCATGATGTCAGTTATAAGAAAATCGACCGTAAGTATCAGTCTACATTGCAAATGTCGGCCCCATCCAAGCCCGGTACGTATGATGTGAGGTTTCAGGACAACGATAGCAATGGCTACGAGTTAGGCTATGTGTCCTTTACTGTCAGGGCCATTGAAAAATAAGTCCTAAAAAATAATCCCTAAAAACACCTAAGCCCGATAGCGATCGGGCTTTATGTGACCGGTCGCGAAGCGACAGAACACCACGGGTTTACCCGTGGATGAATGAGTCCGAGGCCTGTATGCTACGAAGATGGAAGTTCGAGTCTCATCACATGGTCTATATAGACTTCAATATCACGTCGTCTGGGTAACCAAATACAGGCGTCGGATACTGAAGCCTTTCGTCGTGGAGTATTTGCGCAAAGTGTTGCCGAAGCTGCTTCGAAGTATGCCCGGCGTAACGATAGAGCGAATGGGCTTTGATAATGACCATATGCACATGTTGATGGTCATTCCACCGAAATACTCGATAGCAGAAGTGATGGGTAAACTCAAAGCC
Organism: Marisediminitalea lipolytica; assembly: GCF_001758465.1. GTDB lineage: Bacteria > Pseudomonadota > Gammaproteobacteria > Enterobacterales > Alteromonadaceae > Alteromonas > Alteromonas lipolytica. Next base: position 215 of record NZ_MJIC01000020.1, on the reverse strand, counting down.
CAGTCAGCGTCAAACATGAGAAAGACATTCAAATGGCTAGGAAAGGTCTATTGGAATGAAAATATTGTTTGGTCGCCGGGTTACTTTGTAAGCAGCGTAGGCTTAGACGAGCACACAATACGGAACTACGTTGAGCATCAAGGTCGGAAGGATTCAGATCAGCTCCGAATGGAGCTGTAACAGAAAGAACCCCGGGCATGCCCGGGGGAATCTAT
>NZ_MJIC01000019.1 GCF_001758465.1 Marisediminitalea lipolytica | reverse complement strand
TTTATGTGACCGGTCGCGAAGCGACAGAACACCACGGGTTTACCCGTGGATGAATGAGTCCGAGGCCTGTATGCTACGAAGATGGAAGTTCGAGTCTCATCACATGGTCTATATAGACTTCAATATCACGTCGTCTGGGTAACCAAATACAGGCGTCGGATACTGAAGCCTTTCGTCGTGGAGTATTTGCGCAAAGTGTTGCCGAAGCTGCTTCGAAGTATGCCCGGCGTAACGATAGAGCGAATGGGCTTTGATAATGACCATATGCACATGTTGATGGTCATTCCACCGAAATACTCGATAGCAGAAGTGATGGGTAAACTCAAAGCCCAGTCAGCGTCAAACATGAGAAAGACATTCAAATGGCTAGGAAAGGTCTATTGGAATGAAAATATTGTTTGGTCGCCGGGTTACTTTGTAAGCAGCGTAGGCTTAGACGAGCACACAATACGGAACTACGTTGAGCATCAAGGTCGGAAGGATTCAGATCAGCTCCGAATGGAGCTGTAACAGAAAGAACCCCGGGCATGCCCGGGGGAATCTATGTCTGTAATTTGCCGCTAAAAGCGGCCAATGCTGCCAAATAGTGTCTATTTAAGGTAAACTGCCGCCTTAAATAATAAATGCCGAAACCACTACAGGTATTCGGTGGATAACAACACTCTCAACTTTTAACGGCCAGGACCGCCGTATAATAAGAAAGGCAGAGGATACATTTTGACAGAAAAAACGAATCCATCATCAGCCGGCAATAATAAAGGCTGGTTTGCACGCTTTCTCGCCACGGTAGAATGGCTGGGAAACCTCCTTCCTCATCCGGTAACGCTGTTTGCCATGCTTGCAGTCGGCATCGTAATTTTAAGCGGAATCCTTGGTTACTTTGATGTCGCTGTAGCTGATCCACGGCCTGAGGGGGCTAAAGGGCGGGCTCCTGATGGCACCATCGAAGTTATCTCGTTGCTAAGCGCTGAGGGATTACAACGAATTGTGACCGGCTTAGTGACCAATTTTACCGGCTTTGCGCCATTGGGCACCGTTCTGGTGGCATTGCTTGGGGTATCGGTTGCCGAACATTCCGGGCTGTTATCTGCGGCAATGCGTTCGCTGGTAATGAATGCTTCAAAGCGTATGGTGACCTTTGCCATTGTGTTTGCCGGGATCATTTCAAACACGGCTTCTGAATTGGGCTATGTGGTACTTATTCCTCTGGCCGCGATAATTTTTCATGCCCTTGGCCGTCATCCTCTGGCTGGTCTGGCGGCGGCGTTTGCCGGTGTGTCTGCTGGCTACAGTGCCAACTTATTACTCGGTACGGTGGATCCGCTGCTTTCCGGCATTACCGAAGCTGCGGCGCATATGATCGATCCCGACTATACGGTAGGGCCTGAAGTTAACTGGTACTTTATGTTTATCAGTACCTTCCTGATTGCGCTTATGGGCACCCTGGTGACCGAGAAAATTGTTGAGCCAAGACTGGGGGTCTACGATGCCAGCGAAGCCTCAGAAAAGCTGGATGGCCAGAAAATGGAAGCGCCCAACGCGTTGGAAATGAAAGCCTTGAAATGGGCCGGTATTTCATTTGTGGTGGTGTGCGCCATTTTAGCGCTGACCATTGTGCCTGAGAATGGCATCTTACGGCATCCTGAGACGGGGGCTGTTGCCGGATCACCTTTCTTAAAAGGGATTGTTGCGTTTATTTTTATCACCTTTGCTGTGCCCGGTTTTGTCTACGGCCGCATTTCCGGTTCAATGAAAAATGACCGCGATATTATTAACGCCATGGCAAAAAGTATGAGTTCACTGGGGCTGTATATCACTTTGGTTTTCTTTGCCGCGCAATTTGTGGCGTTTTTTAAATGGACCAATCTTGGCACCGTGTTAGCGGTTGAGGGTGCCGCGCTGTTGCAACATCTGGGGCTGGATGGGCCTGAGGTCTTTATCCTGTTTATCGCCATGTGTGGCCTGGTCAATTTGTCGCTTGGCAGCGCGTCGGCACAATGGGCGGTGACTGCGCCGATATTTGTCCCCATGTTAATGCTGATTGGTTTTGCGCCGGAAGTGATTCAGGCTGCTTATCGCATTGGCGACTCGGTTACTAACGTTATTTCGCCTATGATGAGTTACTTTGGTTTAATCATGGCGATGGCCGCCAAGTATAAAAAAGACGTTGGTATGGGAACCCTGATTGCGATGATGTTGCCCTATTCCATGGTATTTATTGTCGGCTGGACTTTGTTATTTTATTTATGGGTGTTTGTACTGGGTATGCCAGTTGGACCGGGTGCGGCAACTTATTATCAGCCCTGACAGTCCAATTTAGTAATAAACACGTATTAGTAGCTGTTTATCTTTTTTAACTGAGATTCGTTATTTATGAAGTATGCCGGTAACGCGGGTTTTAGCCATCAACAGGCAGATAAAATTGGTGTGGTGATCACTAACCTGGGGACACCTGAAGCGCCTACTAAGGCTGCACTAAAACCGTACCTGAAGGAGTTTTTATCGGATCCCCGGGTGGTTGAAGTCCCCCGTTTAATCTGGTGGTTTATTCTCAACGGCATCATACTAAACATCCGTCCCAAACGTTCTGCGCAGGCATACGCCTCTGTGTGGTCAGAAGACGGCTCACCGCTGATGGTACACACCAAGGCGCAGGCCAGGGCTCTGGCTGAGCGCTGTGAGCGCGAGTTCGGCGACAACGTGGTGGTGGACTACGCCATGCGTTACGGCGAGCCGGCTGTGAACAAAGTAATCGAAAAGATGCTGGCAAACGGGGTGCGTAAACTGTTGGTTGTTCCGTTGTATCCGCAGTACAGTGCTTCAACGGTGGGCTCTACCTTTGATGCTATCGCCAGTGATTTTGTTAAGCGTCGCTGGTTACCGGATTTTCGTTTTGTGAGTCATTACCACGACCGGCCGGGCTATATAAAAGCGGTGGCTGACAGCATTCGTCAGCATTGGGATGCCTATGGTAGAGCCGACAGACTCATTTTGTCTTACCATGGTGTGCCAAAGCGTTACTTGCTGAATGGTGACCCGTATCACTGCGAATGTTTAAAAACATCACGACTGATAGCCGAAGAACTGGGCATGCAAAGTGGTGAGTATATGACCACCTTTCAGTCACGCTTTGGTCGTGAAGAGTGGCTTAAGCCTTATACTGACGAAACCCTGAAAGCCTTGCCGGCGGAAGGGGTTAAATCGGTACAGGTGGTATGCCCCGGATTCTCTGCTGATTGTCTGGAAACTATCGAAGAGATAGGCGAAGAAAACCGTGATTATTTTATGGAAGCGGGCGGTGAGCGTTATGAGTATATTCCGGCGCTAAACAGTGAACCTGCGCATATTAAGATGCTGTTCGATCTCGTAAAGGAAAACCTGCATGGCTGGCAGGTTGACCTGAATGTTCAACAGCGAGCTGAACTGGCCAGTAAACATGGATGTTCCAGATGACCGATTACACCGGCGTAGCACCCAAACCTCTGCTGAAAGCACAAAAACTGGCAAATTTGCTGGATACCTCTATCAGGATCCCGGTGATCAACTTTCGCATTGGCTTGGATGCACTGGTGGGGCTAATCCCCGGCGCTGGTGATGTCATTATGTTGCTGGTTTCTCTGCGTATCGTGCACCTGGGTAAGCAATTAGGGCTGCCTCGCGGCCTGCTTAAAGTAATGCTCCGCAATTGCTTACTGGACTTTGGCCTGGGGTTTATTCCCGTGGTCGGTGACATTGCCGACTTTTTCTACAAAGCTAATCAGGCCAACGTGCGAATAATGGAAAAGTACTGGGTTAGCAATAACAAAGCAGCCATAGACCAGCGCGCCCGGGAATTGCTGGATAACTGGAAAGCCGCACAATAAAGGCCAGCATATTGCCGTTGGTGCTGGCTTTAAACTAAACCATTTTGTCCATTCTACGTAGTTACTGGTAGTGTTACCCGTGCGCTGGCTGTTTTATACGGCCAGACCTTTTCTGCAGAAACTGAAAATAATAAAAACGATGCTGGATAAAAGTAAAAAAAGTGGCGAGTTGCGGCAGGAGAATGTCTCGGCTGAAGAGATAGCCCGTTTTGATGCGCTGGCTGAAAGCTGGTGGGATCCTGAGGGTAAATATAAAACGGCGCTGGCGTTTAATGCCGCACGCACCGGCTACATCCTTCATCAGCTGGCCCGTTGCCACGGCCGTAATCCAGAGGATAAAGACTGTTTACGTGGCCTGAGCCTGCTGGATGTGGGCTGTGGCGGCGGTCTGATAAGCGAGGCGTTGGCAGCAAAAGGTGCCAGGGTAACCGGTATTGACGCCAGCGCCACCAGTATTGAGGTGGCGAGGCGACACGCGGCACAATCCGGACTGGACATAGACTATCGCCACTGCCTGACCACCGATTTACTTAAGCAAGACTGGCGGTTTGATGTTGTGATCAATGCGGAGGTTGTTGAACACGTTCCGGACCAGGCCAGTTTAATAAGCCAGTGCGCCAGTTTGTTAAAGCCAGACGGCACACTGGTTCTGGCAACGCTTAACCGCACGCTGCTCTCCTGGTTTATTGCCATACTTGGTGCTGAATATGTAATGCGCTATCTACCGGTAGGCACACACGACTGGAAAATGTTCGTTAAACCATCAGAGATGGCGCAATGGCTGGCGCCAATGGCATTTGAACTAGTCAGTGAGACGGGTATGAAACTGAACCCGTTAACCGGCAAATGGCGACTGTCTCATTCTTTAGCGGTTAACTATATTCAGGTGTATCGTCGCAAATTTGTCAGTTGATTTAATCACCAATTCCATTAGGCTAAAAACACTCCCGGAATCAGGTGAACAGAATGAAACTTTACGATACGAAAACAGCCCCCAATCCTCGACGCGTTCGCATATTTTTGGCGGAAAAGGGCGTCGAGGTCGACAGCGTTCAAATTGATTTGAAAGGCGGGCAAAACCTGTCGCCTGAAATGCGGGCGAAAAACCCGACTGCCAAAATACCTATTCTGGAATTAGATGACGGTACTTGTATCAGCGAAAGCGACGCCATTTGCGCTTACCTTGAAGCGGTATATCCCGAACCGCCGTTAATGGGCTCTACTCCTTTAGAAAAAGGGGTAATCGCAATGTGGCAACGGCGGGTGGATTTGTGTCTTATGCAAACTGTGGTTCATTGTTTTCAGCACACTACCGGCTATTTTAGTGATCGGATGACGCCGGTTGCTGAGTACGGTGAGGTCGCCGGAAAAGACGCGGTGGCTTTTTTAGATGTACTTGAACAACAGCTCGCGACGACGAAATTTATTGCTGGTGAGCAGTTCTCGATAGCCGACATTATTGCCTTGTGCGCTATCGACTTTGCTCGCGTGGTAAAAATTCGCATTGGTGAAAACCAAACCAATCTGCAGCGTTGGTATGCCGAGGTAAGTTCCCGACCCAGTGCCCAGGCCTGATGAATCAGGTCTGCCTCATTGATATGTTGTAGCCACTCCGAATGAGCTGCTGGTAAAGACATCTATTGCTGACCAGCAGCTCGCAGACAAAAAGACTAAGCAGCCCCTTGAGAACAACAAACACTTTACTACTACGTTTTCTCGATTGATGTAAGGGTGGGTCCTTATCAATACATCAGAAACCACTTAGCCAAACCTAAAACTCGGTATGAGTAACAGTAAATAGCATACGTGGTTTGCTGCGCCACAAAATGAGAATTAGGTAGCGGTTGGTCTGCTCTTTGAGTGCTAAGGTAAAAGTATATTCCCGGGAAGCTTTATTGCAGTAAAGTATCAGGCCCTAAGTCTTACGTCTTCCTGACCATCAAATCGTTATTTAACTATCTTTTTCAGCTGCCGGTAGGTCTTATCATCCGGATAATGTTGTCCAAAGGCTTTTACCGCTTGCTGTAATGACGTTACGTCACGAAGCTGGTAAGCATACTTAGCCCAGGTCTGCAGCAAGTCGTAGTCACCGGGCCAGCGAGTCGCGGCACTAGCCAGTACTTCGACGGCCTGCTGGCGGCTTTGTTGTTGCCATAATGCCACTGCATAAACAAAGGCATACCGTGGTAACGCGTCCTTTGTACTCGCTGCCTTAGCCAGAAATGGCAACGCTGCAGCATAAGCTTGCTCGCGGATTTTTAGTAATCCATAAGCAAACTGCACTGCGCCGAGTTCTTTGCCGTAGCGTAAAGCGAGCTCAAGCTGATGCCTGGCTTGGTCTTCATTACCCAAACGGCGCAGAAAATCGGCATAGCTAAGTAAGCCCGGAATATATTGTGGATCTATTCTAAGGGCTTGCTCATAGGCGTTTATCGCCGCGGGGATGTCCTGTTGAAACTGTGCGATGTGAGCCAGGCCAAGGTTAGCGCCGGGGTTATCCTGCGTGCCTCGTAAAACCTGCTGATATTCCTCTAATAGTGCTGTTAGTGGAGGAGCTTTGATGAACCATTCAGGCGCGACAGTCAGAATAGTACCGGCCACTACGGCACGTACCGATTTAACCGGATCCTGACTCAATTTGAGCAAAATCGGGTAGCTCAGAGTCAAAGGTAAGCCGGCCGCAGCGCGAGCGGCGCTTTGCCTGGCAACAGGGTCCTGGTTGCTGGCCAGACTTGTAATGCTGTCTGTTGTACGCTCAGGTGCGATGACGACCATTTTTTCAATAAGCGCCGCTTTTTCCAATGACGGTAAGGCATTACGGTTGAGAAAAGTAAGTGCATCATTTATTGCCGTGCTGTCAAATTCAGCGAGTCGTTGGTTTAGTGCGGCCCAGTCGCCCAGCGTATCCGCTGACGCTCCGTCCCGTTTGGGCCAGGCTGTTAATGCTTGGTGTAGCCAGTCGTCAGACTCATCAACATGACAGACTTTACAGGGAGCGCTGCTGTTTGGATGTTTAATACCAGGGCGATGAAAACGATGGTCCCGGCGCGCATCAACACCCATGTAAACACGTTGCGGCATATGACAATCCAGACAGTTGGCTTGTGCATGACCATTAGTGTGCTGAGGTTGAGCAAATACCGCCGGCGCATGGCAGGTGTTACAAATCTGCGCACCGGGTAGCTTGGTTTGACCGGTATGCGGATCGTGGCAGTTGGTACAGGTAACGCCGGCTTCAGCCATTTTGCTTTGCAAAAAAGAGCCCAGGACAAACACTTCATCCTGTATCTGACCATCACTGAAATAGTTTGGCTCCGTTATACCCTCGAGCTGAAATTGCTGATGAAACGGTGCGGAGGAGACGGCAGCTTGTAAGTCTGCCCGACGACTGTGACAAGCGCCACAGGTTTCCAGGGCCAGTGATGGTTGCTGCATTGTTTCTGCCGCCCGGGCAATTGGATCACCGTCAACTAAATGGAAAGTCAGTTGTTTGCCTAACTCCTGCAGTCCGGTATGAGCGGGGGAGAAAGTGTGATTACGGATATGCTCTGTGTGTGCTTTACCTGGGCCGTGGCAGCTTTCGCAGGCTACATTAATGTCGCTCCAGGTAGATTGAAACTGATTGGTTTGACTATCGTAGTGCTTGTTAAAATCGGTAGTGTGACAGGCAGCGCAGCGGCTGTTCCAATTTTGATAATAGCCACTCCAGAAAAAAGGATGTTCCGGGTCGGTAACGTTCTCATCCTGTAACTGGAACCACCGTTGGCCACCTTGTGAAGCCGGACGACTGTCCCAGGCGACATCAAAAGCTTGTAAACGCCCGCCCCCGGTTTGCAGTAAATACTGCTGTAGTGGCTCGTAACCAAAGGTGTAACGCACCTGAAATGTTGTTTGTTTTCCCTCAGCGTCCAGCGTTTCGATAAAGTATTTTCCGTCGCGGGCAAAGAAGCGGGACGTGCGGCGGCCGAAACTGAAGGTTACATTTGAAAAATCACCTAAAACAAATTCCTGTTGAGCCGGTTGCATACTCTTAAAATGGTCGGAGTTTCGCCAGGCTTCGCCTTGCTGCTGATGACATGCAATACACGTTTGAGCGCCAACGTAATTTTCGTTTGCATTTACCAGGCCCGTCGTCTCCGCAAGAAAAAGTAGCAGGGTAAGTAACAACCCGTTAAAAAAGGATTTTATGATGTGCTCCAGACCAAAACGCAGTAGATATCAGACAGGCTTTATTGCATGTATCCGACTGGTTTTCAACCTACGATAGGCGGGAGATAAACAAGTGCCTTAAAGTTATTATTTCCCTCAATAACCGCTCCCCGCTTTGGTGGACTAAAAACAACCATAATCGGAGCAGTTTAATTAGCAGGGTAAAAAATGCTCTTCCTTGAGGACGTTATTGCGCAAGAGCGAGGTGTGTCTAAATTCGAACGTGTCAAAGCCCCTGGTCATGTGAATATTAAGCGTTTAGTTGACGTCATCAGCCACAGAATTGCCGAATATCCAGAAAGAGCTAATCTCATCGAGCGTGACATTGCAATACCTTTTCTGGTACGTAGCCGTTCATCAAGGCCCTATTGACAGGTAGCTTTGAAGTCGTCGAGTTACTGCTACCATGGCAGTTTGCTAAGCGGTAGGTGGGCTTGTCGGACTGATACTTACTATTTACTGTCATCGCAAACTGATTAAAAAAGGAAAAAATGACTGTCCGATTTATACAAATTAGTTGTTAATTTTTTCTTAAGGTAGCGTGTCGATTTTCTTTACAGTCTATGAGGTTTGTTTTTTTATACGGTTACAAATGCTTGAATAAAAGTTAATTTTAAAGTTGGCGCGAAAAATGTATTAATGGCAAATGCATAGGTTGAAAATAAAACAATGAGGATGTATTAATCATGCAAAAAGTCATATTGCTTTCCGTACTATATTTTGTCTCTTTTTTTGCAGTCGCAACACCAATAGAAATTCTAAGCGATGGTGGTTTTGAGGCTACAACCACGAAAAATACTGAATGGCCGATACCATTAGTAAGTATCGGGCAGTGGAGTGGCGATGGTTTTTCTATTGTTAGTGCCGAGTCTGGTGTGAATCCACTATCTGGCTCCGGGATGTACAAATTTTTAGGCAATAACCTGATTGGCGGTAACCATGACACTTACCAGATTATAGATGTTTCTGCATGGGCTACAGAGATTGACGCAGGTACTGCAACTATCGATTATTCTGCTTATTTTAATTCTGCTGGCATGGTAAGTGGACTTGGACTGTCCTTTTGGAGTTTACCTGCTTTCTCCGGTAGTTTGAGTGGTTATACAACAAAATTATTCGATAACTTTGGCAACGCCACAGATGCTGATGAGTCTACCTGGGAGCAGGTCTCCTATACGTCAATTTCCCTGGATGTAAATACCCGCTTTGTGGCTTTTGGGTTGCATTCCTTAACCAAAAACTCAGGGGCTTATGTTGATAATGCGTCCCTGACGCTTAATGTAGCTTCAACAGAGCCACAAACACCGGTTCCTGCACCGGGCGTACTCAGCCTTTTCGGTCTGGGGTTACTGGTAAGTGCAAAGCGCAAAAAAAGACAAGCATAAGAGCATCTGGTTATTCATAAACTGTAATCCATTAAAATACCTGCCCATCAGTGCAACTCTTAGTTAGCTGGTGGGTGATTAATCTTCAGTTAATCTGACTGCAGGTTTCTTTAAGGAAGTCTGTTCCGTCGATTCGCTCGTGTCATGGTACAGGCTTTTCCCAAGACGTCTGATGCTGCCTTTGATTTCCTTTATTCACATCCTCTGACTAATCAAAAACCGTCTTACTGTGCTCCGTGAAGAGTCAGAAAGGGTTAGCTGATACGATCCTTTACCCATATTGAATTCAAAACCGTTTTCTCTGGTTGCCTGCTGTGTCATTGAGTCACCGGTGTCCATGAGTTAAATGCCTATAAATCATCCTGGCAAAAATAGGAAAAAGTGCCAGCTATCACGCTATGTGTTTAGGTTTCAATAATGAGTCGGCGCGCATTCTCCAGGGTGTCGGCTTCACTGGCGGGCTTATCCCAACGGATCCGGTGAATGCGCGGAAAGCGCAGGGCTACGCCGGATTTGTGTCGGCTCGAAGGATGAATAGCATCAAATGCCACTTCCACTACCAGTGTCTTCTGGACTTCCCGCACCGGACCAAAGCGGCCAGTGGCGTTGCGCCGCACCCAGTTATCCAGCTTTTTTAGTTCTTCATCGGTAAAGCCCGAGTAGGCTTTGCCGATGGGCAGCAGTGTATCGCCTTGCCAAACGCCAAAAGTAAAATCTGAATAGTAGCTTGAGCGCTTACCATGACCGCGCTGGGCATACATAATAACCGCATCCAGATGCCGGGCTTCACGCTTCCACTTATACCACTGACCCACAGGACGGCCCGGCTGATAGAGGCTGTCTTTGCGCTTGAGCATCAGCCCTTCCACTCCCTGATCAGCCGAGGCGGCTTTGTATGCCAGTTGCAGTTCATCGAGGTTGTGCACCGGCAGTACCGGCGACAAAATTAACTTGTGATTGTCTGCTGCTGACAGCCACTGTTGCAGTATGTTGCGCCTTTCCTGCAGTGATAAAGCCGTCACGTCCTTATTGCCATCGTGGAGAATGTCATAAACTACCAACCCGGCAGGGCGCTCCCGCATGAGTTTTGCTGAGGGTTTCTTACGGTTTAAGCGCTGCTGTAAAGCATTGAATGTGTCGATTTGACCGTTGTTTATGATCAGTAATTCGCCATCTATAACCCCCTGGATATCCGTTGCTGTCAGCACATCTGCAAAGGCGTCACTGATATCGTCACCGGTACGACTGTAAAGTGCTTTGCCCTGTTCAGTGCACACCCACTGCACACGAATTCCATCGTATTTGTATTCAACCTGCCAGTCTGCTGCCGAGAGCCGGGAAATAGCATCTTCAGGCAACGGATGAGACAGCATAACCGGATGAAAAGTGACTGCGCCGGTTATATCCGGTTTGTCAGCGCGACCTTCCAGCCAGTCAAACAGCGAAGTATAAGGTGGCTCAAGGGCATGCCAGAGGGTTTCAATTTCGCTGACTTCCTTGTTGCCGTAGTCGGCCAGAATGCGCTTGACGCTGCGCGCCGAAAGGCCAACCCGAAGGCCCCGGGTTCCCAACTTAAGCAGTGACCAGCGTTGTTCTGCTGTCATGCCAGACAGATAGTGGTTAAGTAATACTTTAACCTCGTCCCGCTTAGCCTGGTTAAACTGATGAATCAGCGTGGTCAGTGACGGTAGTTCCACCGGTGCTGATGCATCCGGCCACAGATGCGCGACGGTTTCACTCATTTCGCCGACATAGTCATAACTCATGGCAAAAAGTTCGGGGTCTACCCGTTCCAGCATCAGCGTCTTTACTGCATTGCGTTTAAAAAATTCAAATTTCAATGTGCCCGCCAGTGCGGCAATGGCCCAGCCGCGATCGGGATCGGGCGTTGTTTTCAGGTAATGACGCAGCAGTCGGCTTTTTTCATTATTGCTGCTGGTAAAATACAGTTGCTGGAGGAGTTCGCTAAACGCTTTCATTAGTCCGTTGCATCCTCGTCATAGCCTATCAGGGACAGCGCCCTCGCTCTGACACCTTGTTTGGTTAGCTGATGAAGCAGCGCATCTTCGCGGCCATGGGTTATCCAGACTTCGCCCGGATTGACCTCGGCGATGGTGTCGAGCAGCGCCTGCCAGTCACAATGGTCTGAGACTACCAGCGGCAGTTCTACCTGGCGCTGGTGGGCCCGGGCACGAATTTGCATCCAGCCCGAAGCCATGGCTTTGCGTACTTGTGGTAACGAACGTGACCAGCGGTCGCTCAGCGCAGAAGGCGGTGCCAGTACAATTTTACCGGCTAGCTGTGTTTTATCTGCCACATCGCTTACGTCAGTCAGCGTGCCCAGTTTAATGCCCTGTTGTTGGTATAAATCACACAACTTGCGCTGAGCACCGTGCAAATATAGTGGTTCATCATAGCCAAGCGCCCGCAGTCCTAGGATCATGCGCTGACATTTACCCAGAGCATACACGCCCACTAAATGACAACGCTCAGGAAACAGTGCCAGTGACTGTAAGAGCTTCTGACATTCCTGTTCGATAGGTGGATGCCGGAATACCGGTAAGGCAAAGGTTGCCTCGGTGATAAATACGTCACAGGGTATGGCCTGAAAAGGCGGGCAGGTTGGGTCGGGCTGACGCTTGTAGTCGCCGGAAATAACCACTCTGGTCTGCCGGTACGTCAGCAGAATCTGTGCCGAGCCAAGAATATGGCCAGCAGGAAAAAAAGTGCAAAGGACCGGGTCGTCTTCGCTGCCCAGGCAAAAAGTTTGTTGGTACTCCATCGCCCGGGTTCTCTGCGCCATATCATTGCCATAGCGGGTATGCATAATAGCCAGTGTTTGCGCTGTGGTAATTACCTGCTGGTGACCGCTGATTGCGTGATCAGCATGACCATGGGTAATCAGAGCCAGTGTCACCGGCCGGGTTGGGTCGATGTAGGCATCGGCAGGCACACAATATAGCCCTTCCTCGCGGGGCTGTAACCATTGATCAGCTTGCAAAAGCGCTCCTGTGTTGTGGCAATAGAGCTTCTTTTACGCAGGGCTGTGCATAACGGCTCAGTAGCCGCCTTTCACAATATAATATTCGCCGTCTGAGGTGAGCGAAACATGGAGTTGAGATACCTCTTCCATGGTCTTACGACCGACTTTAATGTCTTTAGCCAGACAGGTGCTTTGCTGGTATGCCATGCCGTCGGCGAAGGGGGCTTCGAAGGCGACACTTTTTAAAAAGCGATAGCATTTTTGCTGGCTATCAAAACTGATTAGCCGGCTCATAGGGACATCACCGAGGGTTCGTCCGATGGTGGGCAACTGAGCTTCTGAGCATGCAGTCAGCAGCAAAAGGCCTAATGCAGGCAGCCCGGTAAATGGTAATCTCATGACACGCTGATTTCTGGTTGGTAGTAAGCAGAGTTAATAGTATACCCGCATTCGCGAGTTTCCTGCTATGGCCAGTAAACCGCTTTTAGCAAAACGGCGTATTAACTATTTACTTTACGTTATGGTTTCTGGATTTTTGAGCGCGTTGTTACCTGCCGAATTCGCTGCCTGGTTTGCTTCTCAGGGCTGGGCTGTGCGGCCCTATCAACAAACTATGCTGGAGCGAGCCAGGGATGGTCAGGCCACACTTCTTATTGCGCCCACCGGGGCGGGTAAAACCCTGTCGGGATTCTTACCTGCGCTGGTAGATATGCAGCACGAAACTGCTGAATACCTGCATACCTTGTATATTTCGCCCTTAAAAGCGCTAACCCAGGATATTCACCGTAACCTGCTGCGCCCGATAGAGGAGATGACGCTACCGATAACGGTAGAAACCCGAACTGGCGATACCCCCTCGCACAAGCGCCAGCGCCAGCGTAAACGCCCGCCGCATATTTTGCTTACTACGCCCGAATCACTGATGCTGATGCTCTCCTACGCCGATGCACCTAAAATCTTTGGCAGGCTTAAATATGTCATTATCGACGAAGTTCACAGCCTGATTGGCAATAAGCGCGGTGATTTCACAACGCTGGCGTTAGCGAGACTGCAAACACTGGCTCCAGGCTATCTGCGGGTCGGTTTGTCTGCCACGGTGGCAAAACCGGCGTTGGTGGCCAGCTGGCTGGGGCCAACCGGCGAGCCGGTTGGCTTGTTAGAAGTCGCCGATACGGCCAAACCCAATATTGCAATTTTACAGTCAGCCCAGCGCATGCCCTTTGGTGGCTTTATGGCGAAATATGCTATTGCTGACATTTACCAGACCATCGCAAAGGCGGGGACTACGCTGGTGTTTGTAAACACCCGGGCGCAGGCGGAGTTGCTATTTCAACTGCTGTGGTCAGAGAATTCCCAGGTATTGCCCATCGCGCTTTATCACGGTTCGTTAAGTAAAGAGCAGCGGCGCAAAACTGAAGAAATGATGGCTTCGGGGAAGTTACGGGCCATTGTTACCACGTCGGCACTGGAACTGGGGATTGATTGGGGCGATGTAGACCTGGTTATTCAGGTAGGTGCGCCAAAAGGCGTCAGCCGTTTATTGCAGCGTATCGGGCGTGCTAATCACCGGTTTGACGAGGCAAGTCAGGCGCTGTTGGTGCCTGCAAACCGGTTTGAAGCACTGGAGTGTCAGGCAGCAATCGATGCTATAGCACAGGGGGCCCGGGATGGCGCCAGCGTACAATCCGGTGCCATGGACATCATTCCGCAGTTTATTATTAATTGTGCCTGTTCGGCGGCAGTAACCCCGCAGGAGCTGTACCAGCAAATTCTTAATGCCGCGCCGTATCAGGGCTTATCTGAGGACGAATTTAACCAGCTGTGGCAATTCAGTGTGGATGGCGGCTACGCGCTGCAAGCTTATGAGCGCTACCAGCGCTTAACAGAGCAGGACGATGGCAGCTATAAACCCGCCAGCTTGAGGGTTGTGCAACGCCACCGGCAAAACATCGGCACTATCGTGGAGGCGGGCAAGCTTAAGGTCAAACGCATCAGGCGCGGCAATCAGGGTAAAATTATTGGTGAGGTAGAAGAATACTTCGCGCAACAACTTACGCCGGGTGACACCTTTTTATTTGCCGGCGAGATGCTGCGCTTCGAAGGGATCCGTGATATGCAGCTGCACGCCCGCCCGGATAAAGGTAAAGAACCGAAAATACCCAGTTACGTTGGCGGTCAGCTACCGCTGTCTACCTACCTGGCGGATGGTGTCAGGCGGCTGCTTAACCAACCCGGGCACTGGTCGGCACTACCGCAACAGGTACAGGAATGGCTGGCGTTGCAACAGGCGTATTCAAAAATACCGGCACCGGATAAGGTGTTGATTGAGCAGTTTCCATACCGGCGGGCGTATTATTCACTCTATTATACTTTTGAGGGTCGTAAGGCCAATCAGACTCTGGGTATGTTGATCACCCGCCGAATGGAAAAGCTCGGTCTGAAGCCATTAAGTTTTAGCGTAACCGATTACGGCCTGTCGGTCTGCGCGTTAAAGCCGCTTGATGAGTCGCATATCGCCAGCCTGTTCCAGCCGGACATACTGGGCGACGAACTGGAAGACTGGATGCTGAATGCGCCAATGCTTAAACGCTCGTTTCGCCAGGTGGCGATAGTCAGCGGGCTTACCGAACAACGCTATCACAGTACCCGCAAGACCATGAAGCAGGTCACCTTTTCCACCGACCTGATTTACGATACCCTGCGGCAATATGAGCCGGATCATATATTACTAAAGGTGGCGCGTGAGGATGCAGAAAGAGAGTTGCTTGATCTTCGTCGATTAGCGGATACTTTGATTCGATTTGTCGGTAAAACTGATTTTATTGATTTACCAAAGGTGTCTCCTATGGCTATTCCTATTGTACTGGATGTACGCAGCGAACAGGTAAAAGGTGCTGGTGAGCAAGCGCTGCTGGATCAGGCTGCACTCTATGCCGAAGCGGAGTCTATGCTGGACGAAGTGCGTGAATTGTTATCTTCGGCTCAACCCTAACTGAGTTTTATGCTGTCAGAATCTCAACTGCAACCTCTTATCCTCGCCAGACAAGTTCTGCCTTTTCGCTTTGGCGAAAGTGTGTGGCTGCTTGATCATCGGGCGGCGGTTTACTGGCCTGAGCAGGATTGCCTGTTAATCGCCGATCTGCACTTTGAGAAGGGCAGTTTTCTCTCTCAGTATGCCTCACCAATACCGCGTTATGACTCAAAATCGACGTTGCAGACCATAGCTGAACTGATAACGACTTACAGCCCTGAACGAGTGCTCTGTCTGGGTGATAGTTTTCATGATATCGGTGCATTTAGCCGTCTTTTGCCCGAAGATTTGCAACAATTAAACACAATCGTTGCCAGTGTGCCGTGCTGGAACTGGCTGGTGGGAAATCATGATCCTGCCATTCCGGCATCTATTCCAGGCCACCGGGACGAAACCCTGATACTGATAACCCGCGGGGGAAAACAGATAAAATGCCAGCATATTCCGGATACATCTGATGCTTTACAAATAGCCGGGCATTATCACCCTAAGGCTCTGCTGACTACGCCGGTAAGGCGTTTTCGGGGCAAGGCGTTAGTGACGACTGAGAACCTGATGTTGCTACCTGCGCTTGGGCAGTATACCGGTGGGCTGAATATCGAAGATGGAGTGTTAACCGCACTGGCGCCCAAAAGGGCTCGCCAGTGCTACTTACTTTGCGAGCAGCGCGTGCTGGCGCTGCCGAAAGGGAGTTAAGCTTTTTAGTCGCGCCAGCGTTTAACGATTTCGCCATAGTAGTCGATTCGGCGGTCGCGGAAATATGGCCAGATGCGCTTAACCTGCTCGGTGCGGGTCATATCAAGCTCAACTAACAGGGTTTCTTCCTTGTCGCTGCTGGCCTGAGCCAGCACTTCGCCCTGCGGCCCGGCAACAAAACTTTGCCCCCAGAACTGGATCCCTGGATCGCCATCGGTAGGAGAGGCTTCAAATCCGGTCCGGTTAGCCACAACTACGGGCACTGAGTTAGCCACTGCATGGGCACGCTGAATGGTATGCCAGGCATCGTGTTGACGCAGACGTTCATCTTCTGTGTCTGTCATATCCCAACCAATGGCGGTGGGGTAAAACAAAATTTCAGCACCAGCCATGGCCATTAAACGGGCGGCTTCCGGATACCATTGATCCCAGCACACTAATACGCCCAGCTTGCCTATGCTGGTTTGGATTGGCTCAAAGCCCATATCCCCCGGCGTAAAGTAAAACTTCTCGTAAAACCCCGGATCGTCCGGAATGTGCATTTTGCGGTATTTCCCGGCAATTTCACGGCTGCGATCAAACACCACCGCGGTGTTGTGATATAGCCCTGAGCCGCGTTTTTCAAACAAAGACGTTACCAGCACGATGTTGTGCTTTGCAGCAATTTCACCGAAAAAGTCAGTGGCAGGGCCTGGAATTGGCTCGGCCAAATCAAACGCATCGGTATCTTCGTTCTGGCAGAAATACAGCGTACTGTGCAACTCCTGAAGCAGGATAAGTTCTGCTCCCTGTTCAGCCAGCTCGGCAATTCTTGCAGCGCTTTTATTCCAGTTGGTGGCTTTGTCGTTGTCGGCGACAGACTGCTGTACCAGTCCAACCTTAATTTTGCGCTCAGACATAACGGGTCACTCCTGAATTTAACTGATGGATGACATCAGTAGTTAATGTATTACATGGCACTTGCATCGAAATACAGTGCAGACTGCCAAACTGTTGGACCAGTGTGGCACAATTAACGGGCACGATGTCGTGATGCGGGAATGCCTGTTGCATCACGGCTACCGCATCGCTGTCTTCCGGCTGACCATAAACCGGCAGTAAAACAGTATGATTACAGATTAAATAGTTAGCGTAAGACGCCGGCAATCTGTCGCCATCTTCGTTAAACATGGCTGGTAGTGGCAGTAAATACAACTCATGATCCGGGAAGGCCGCAGCACATTCCTGCACCAGTGCTGCTAATCCTTCATAATGGCTGTCATCGGGACGATTCTCTGCCGCCTGAATGACCAACCCTGCGGTTGGGGTAAAGCGTACCAGGGTATCAATATGACCATCGGTGTCATCACCTTCTAAATGGCCATGTTCAAAAATGGTAAACGTTGAGCAACCCAGGTAGGTGGTAAATTCCTGTTGGTAAGCATCGGCTTGCATGTCGCCGTTGCGCTCAGGGTTAAACAGGCATGATGCCGTCGACAACAGATTCCCCTTGTCGTCGATTTCCAATGCTCCACCTTCTGCAACGATGGAAGATGTTCGTAGCGGTTCGCGACACAATGGCGCAAGGTAGCGTTTATTAACTTCGTTATCCTTGCTCGCATCAAATTTATTCCCCCAACCGTTAAAGCTAAACTCTACGGGGAAAGGAGCATCGGTACTGCCACAGCTTAAAAAAGCAAAATCCCTGGCCCAGGTATCGTTATAGTCGGCCTGAATCAACATCACTTTGGCGTCACTTAACAGGCGTGACTCCACATCGGCCATGTCGTCTTCACGGCACAGCAGGATTACGCCAGTCTGACTCGCATTAATGACGCGAATAATGGACAGGTAGGTTTGTCTGACGTCTTCCAGCCAGGGCGCCCAGTCGGTGTCCTGGTGAGGCCATGCCAGAATAATGGCTTCGCTGGCTTTCCATTCGGGAATGAGTGAAGTGGTCACGTGGTTTCCTGATTAAGTGTTTGAAATCGCGATTATACGCGGCCCAAAACAAGTGGCCAATGGTTTACACGACCAGCTGCCATTATTTTAAGTTTCGACCGCCATTTAAGTGCAGCGTCTGGCCGGTGACGTAATCCGCAGACAGCAAATAATTCACCGCTTTTACGGCTTCCTGTGCGCCTGGTACCATGCCCAGCAAGTTTTTGTTCAGTGCTTTGTCACGGTATTCCTGGGTATCATCGTCATTAAACATCACCAGCGACGGAGCGATACTGTTGACCTTAACATGAGGGGCAAATACCCGGGCAAAGGATAAGGTCAGATTATGCAAGGCGGCTTTGCTGGCAGCATAGGCAATGTGGTTTTCACTGCCGGTTTCCTGCACGTAGTCAGTCATATGAATAATATCGGTTAGCTGGTCACTGTCGTTAACTAAAGCATCTTTAAGTGCCAGGTTTAGCTGGTAGGGGGCACTGGTATGCACCATCATCATGTCATTCATCAGTTTGCCAGGGTCACGCTCGGGACTTTCCGGTACCCAATCCGACGCATTATGGATAATGCCCCGTAACGCCGGCGCTACGCGTTTTATTTCGTCTATTGCTCGCGAAATACCCTGCTGAGTGCTAAAATCCGCCTCCAACACAATTGCACCGGCATTTTTCAGCTGGTCGACAGACGATTTATGTCGTCGGTATGTGATGATGACCGGTTGGTCCTGCGCCAGTAAATCCAGGGCTATAGCAAGCCCCAGGCGCTGACTCCCGCCGGTGATGAGAATAGGTAAAGACAAAAATACCTCCGATAATTTTGGTACTAATTACGACTTTACACGGATTGCAGATCGTTTTAATGACAAATTAACAGGTTATTATTTTAATCCTAATCTGTGGTCCAGGCAGTATAAGCAGAGTTAGTCGTTGTTACGGAATGAGTGAATGTTAGCAAAAGAAGCGGTTGTTGTGCGCGATGCAGTAAAACTGGGCATCTCCAAAGAGGCACTACTGGTACATGAAGCGCTGGTGGATAAAGGCCTGGAAACGCCTATGTTAGAAAATGGTCTTAGCGACGATGCTAAGCGCCAGCGGATTGAACGCGCCATGCGGGACGTGATGGAAACACTCGGCCTGGATTTAACCGATGACAGTCTGGCGGAGACCCCCGAGCGCATCGCTAAAATGTATGTTGATGAGATTTTTTCGGGACTGGATTACCGCAAATTTCCTAAAATCACCCAGATTGAAAATAAAATGCAGGTTGGCCAGCCGGTTCAGGTAAGCGATATCAGTCTTACCAGTACCTGTGAGCACCATTTTGTCACTATTGATGGTACAGCGACGGTGGCCTACATTCCTAAAGACACCGTGATTGGCTTATCCAAGATAAATCGTCTGGTTGGCTTTTTTGCGCAACGTCCACAGGTACAGGAGCGCCTGACTCAACAGGTACTGGTGGCACTGCAAGCACTCACCGGTACTGAGGATGTGGCTGTAGTTATTAATGCAACACATTACTGTGTGAAAGCCCGTGGTATTCGGGACAGCCTGTCCTACACCAAAACATCAGCGCTGGGAGGCCAGTTTTTGGCTGATGCGCAGTTACGCCGGGAATTTTTTGGCAACTAATGGCCGGGTAATAAATAGCGAAAGGGGATGCGTTTTAAGCATCCCCTTTTTTTTGTATGTAAGCCCTACTTGGCGTAGTCGTCCTGTTCAAATACGATAAGATTAATTTTGTCATTAATCCCGTTAGCGGCAATAATCTCCAGCTTTTGCTGGCAGTGCTGACAATCTTCCAGCTGTTCTTTATACATGTCTATTACCGTGTCTCTGGCAATAGCATTAATAAAACCGCAACGCGGACAGCGATATTCTAAATAAGCCGGTTTTAGCATTTTCCTTTTGCTCCTATTATGGCGAAACAGCGATTCCGTTAATAACAACATCCGGTTGTTACCCTGTTTCTTGTGTCCCGGGTGTTTAGTGTAACTTAAACACCAATTATCTCAGTCACATGTGAATTCAGGCCTTTATTTTTTTAGCTTATGTCACACGCTACCCAAGTATAGCAGTTATTTGACAAGATAAAGTTTCGAGAGGGGCTTTTACACCACAATGGGGATACTCAGGTCAGTAGGATTTCGATCACAAATGGTCGCAATGTAGTAAGCGATATAAGGCGGTCGGGCCGCCCTAATCGTAAAAAGCTTAGCCGTGCAACCAACACATCTGATACGGGGCTAACTGGATGTCTTCCGCTACTGAATAAGGCTGATGCGTCAGTAAATCGGTAACGGTGAGGCTATCAAACAGCCCGGAAATATCGGTTGATAGTGTCTGCGGCTGCTCGCTAAAGTTGTACAATGCCACTAGCTTTTCGCCGTTGTCGGCCACTCTGCAGTAAACAAAACAATGTTGATTATTGCTTTGCAAAATGTGAGTGCGGGCACGACCAAATACCCCATGCGCCTTGCGCAGCGTGATAAGTTTTCTGAGCCCTGCAAAAATCATTTTCTGAACCTGCCGTTCCAGCGGTTCGGTCTGGCTGACCGGCTCTTCTATCCGATGAATATGTTCTGCCGTAACCGCAATTCGGTTGACCCAGCGGTCATCATGGGCTTTTGCCGGGTTTTCACGGTAACTGTAGTCGTTAAGTAACCCCAGTTCATCACCGGAATAAATCAGCGGGATCCCGCCGATACTCATGATAATGCCATGCACCAGCATAATACGCTTTATGGCAATGTCGATAGCGTCATCATCCTTAGCCTCAAGCGCCCCCTCTAAACCACAAAGCGATGCAAGCGACCCACATACCCGGCAATCACCATTGGATGGGTTTTCTGCAAAGGGGACGCCATTAGCATAGGAACCGTCGAATCGTCCGGTAAAAAACTGATTCAGAAAATAACGATGATCGTAGGGATTGATGCCCAGCTGGTGCGCTACCGCATCATCAAAGGTCCAGCCAATATCATCATGACAGCGCACGTAATTAACCCATGAACAATCCTGAGGAATAGCAAAGCTTTTTTGCATGGAACTGGTTAATAACCGCGTTTTACGAGTCGCCAGACTGTTCCAGATCAGCGCCATCAACAGCGGATTATAGGAAATCTGGCATTCGTCTTTACGAATATATTTGAGTACTTCATCAGGGTGTACAATGGCTTCTGATTTAAATACAACGGCAGGGGCAGTAATTTGCAGACAACAGTTAAATGCCTGAATAAGCTTGTGCGCATTAGGCTGGTTTTCACAGTTGGTGCCCATTTCTTTCCAGATAAAGGCCAGCGCATCAAGCCGTAGAGCGGCGCAACCGATATTGGCCAGAAACAACATTTCTTCTGTAATGGCATTAAATACGGCGGGATTACTGTAATTTAAGTCCCACTGAAAACTGTTAAAGGTGGTCCAGACCCACTTTTGTAAGGTTTCGTTCCAGCTAAAGCTGCCTCGTCGTACCTGAGGAAATATCTCCCGCAGGTTGTGTTCGTACTGGTCGGGAATAGTGCGATCATCAAACAGGTAATAATAGTCCTGAAAGTTACGTTCGCCGGCCAGGGCGGCTTTGGCCCAACGGTGTTCATCTGAAGTATGGTTAAACACAAAATCCAGCACCAGGTTTATGCCAGCGTTACGCAAAGCCTTGGATAATGACTCAAGGTCTTTCATATTACCCAGAACAGGGTTGACCTTGCGATAATCTGACACCGCGTAGCCGCCATCACTGTCGCCTTCCGGTGAGGCATACAGTGGCATTAAATGCAGATAAGTTAACCCCAGCGACTGAAAATAGGGGATTTTCGCTTCCAGATCTTTGAGTGTTGGCCCCATCAAATCGACGTAGCAAGCCATGCCTATTTGGTTTTCCTGCTGGTACCACAGACTGTCATCACTGCTGCGTGCTTTATCCAGGCGTTTTAAGTCAGCCTTACGGTTTTTAAGTCCCATTGCCAGGGATAAAACCAGCTGTGATAAGTGGTAATAACAGTCATACTGATGACCGTAAACATCTACGTAGCGATTGAATAAATCATGAAAATGGGTGTGTAAGCGTTCATTAAACAGCTTGTAATCGCGCTGAGATAAGAACGATAGGTCCAGGCCAGCCAATATTCTGCTGAGACATTGCTCGCTTGACGCCGCGTAATTCATCAAAGATCTCCAACCACTACTCATTTCGCCTGAGTTTTACAAAAGTTTCACAAAAACATTTACAGCAATTATTTGCTTTGCTAGCTTTAATCTTAAACGATTAAGTTAATTTGGCAATAATTTTACAAAGAAATATCCTTGGAGAATGATAGATTGTAACTAACACTATTATTTGTCTGGTGTTTTCTTAAATTATGTAAGTTGTTTAAGTTTTGATTGTTGTTTGTTTTTTGTTAAAAAATAACCAAGTCGCGCGTATTTAATCCCGAGGTAACTGATTATGGCGTTAACCGATTCCTTTTATGCAGTCATAGAGGCTGGTGGTACTAAATTTAATTGCGCTGTCGTTACGCCACAGCGAGAAATCGTCGCCGAAATTCGTATCCCCACCACAACGCCCGCGGATACCCTGGGTAAAACGGTGCATTTTTTTCAGCAACAGCATAAGGCGGGTTTTCATTTTGCGCGACTCGGTATTGCCAGTTTTGGCCCTTTGGATTTGCACCAGGGTTCGCCAACCTATGGTTATATCACCAAAACGCCAAAGCCGGACTGGAGTCATACTAATCTGGCCGGTTTTCTGGCTGAGGCGCTGGACTGCGAAGTGGTTATTGATACCGATGTTAATGGTGCGGCGCTGGGAGAATATCGCTGGGGCGCGGCCCAAAATGCCGACGTAGCGGTGTACGTAACCGTTGGCACGGGTATTGGCGGCGGCGTAGTCATTAATGGCAAGCCTTTACATGGACTGGTACATCCCGAAATTGGCCACATGCTGGTGCAGCCACCGGCGGGTGTGACAGGAGTATGTCCGTTCCATACCAACTGCGTTGAAGGACTTGGCTCGGGTACGGCGTTAGGCAAGATTTGGTCACAACCCTCACATACTTTTGCCGATGACCATCCTGCCTGGGATGGATTAGCAGAAGTGCTGGGCCAGATGTGTCATAACCTGATGGTAACTTTAAGTGCACAAAAAATAATTCTGGGCGGTGGTGTTATGCAAAAAGAAGGATTGGTGGCAAAAGTACTGGCTACCACCAGCGCAACGCTTAATGATTACATTGTGATGCCCGAGGGCACTGGCCTGGACGACATTATTTGTCTGCCAGGCCTGGGTACCCGCTCTGGATTGTTTGGTGCGCTGGCCATGCTTGACCGCTAGCGTTAATCTTCGTAAAGCTCCAACGGCAAGCCATCGGGATCATTAAAAAAGGTAAAACGCCGCTGGGTATAGGGATCGACCCTGACCGGTTCGCAGTCGACGTGGTGGCTGTTCAGATGGGCAATAGCTTGCTCAATATCTGCAACCTTAAACGCCAGATGCCGCAGCCCCTGGGCTTCTGGCCGCGTGGGCCTGGCTGGCGCTCCGGGAAACGAAAAGAGTTCGACTTGCGTACCATCAGGCAGCGCCAGGTCACATTTGTAAGAATCCCGCTCTGCACGGTAATTCTCGGCAATAACCTTTAAACCTAAGACCTGCTGGTAAAACGCTTTTGAAACCGCGTAGTCGTTACAAATGATGGCAACGTGGTGAATAGCTTTAAACATGGTTATGGAACGTCCTGTCCGCGGGCTGACTCAAACAGCTGATACCAGTGTTCGCGTGACAGCGTTACATCTTCAGCTTGCGCACAAGCCGCAATTCGCGCCGGATTAGTTGTACCTATAACGGGTTGAATACGTGCGGGATGACGCATTAGCCAACCCAATACAATGGCTTCTTTACTAACGCCGTATTCGGCCGCTAACTGACGGACCAGTGAGCTGGTGGCACAATTGCTCTCGCCCTTACCTGAGTATTTGCCCTGAGCAAGAGGAGCCCAGGCCTGCAATTGCACTTCATTTTGCTGGCAGTACTCCAGGGTGCCCGGAGTGTAGCCGTTATGGCGGTTATGGTGGCTATTATTACAAATGCCGTCTTCCACCCAGTCCAGATATCCCAGACTCATTTCCAGCTGATTAGCGATAATGTCAAAGGGCAGCAGTTTGCGCAAAGCTTCAATTTGATACCAATGCATATTAGAGACACCAAGATAACGGAACTTACCCTCCTGATGCAGGCGAGTGAGGCAATCGGCCACCTCGGGTAAATCTGCCAGCGGATCCGGGCGATGCAAAAGTAAGACATCCAGCTGCTCAATGTTCAGACGTGACAAAATGCCGTCCAGCGAAGCAGCAATCCACTCAGGCGAAAAGTCGTAGCGTTTAGGCCCTTGATTATCGGCAAAGCGGATACCGCACTTTGACTGAATAATCATTTTTTCGCGCCAGTCAGGGTGTTGGCTGAGTACCTCTGCAAACACTTTCTCGGCATTACCGTGGGTGTAAATATCGGCATGGTCAAACACGGTAATACCGCAGCTTAATGCCTGTTCAACGGCTTTGTTGGCAAGATTCAAATCGGCTTTTGTGTAAGGTTGGTGGTTCCAGTTACCACCGAGGCCCATGCAGCCAAAAATTACTTTAGAAGCGTGAGGAAATTGTGTGGTTAGCATTGTTTATTCGTCGTATTAGCATTTTTGTAACACACTATCTTAAACCTTTAAGTGATACAAATATTGTTATCCCTCGTATTGGCTGAGTTGTCGGTTTTATTTTAAGGAAGGATCATGCGTCGTCTTGCTACATTACTACTGCTGGTGGTGGCTATTGCCGGTTGTACATCAGTGCCTGAGGGGGTCAAGCCGGTGGAGAATTTTGAGGCGGACAGGTATCTGGGAACATGGTACGAAATTGCCCGCTTTGATCACAGTTTTGAGCGGGGGTTATCGAAAATCACGGCAAATTACAGCAAACGTGAAGATGGTGGCATTCGCGTAATCAACCGTGGTTACAATGCAGAAAACGGGGAGTGGAGCGAAGCTGAAGGGAAGGCGTATTTTGTTGAGGATGCGCAAACCGGTCATCTTAAAGTGTCTTTCTTCGGACCATTTTATGCCAGCTATGTGGTTGCCGCGCTCGATAAGGAAAACTACAGCTATTCACTGGTAACCGGGCCGGACAGAACCTATCTGTGGATCCTTTCCCGTACGCCGCAACTGCCTCAGGAAGTGCTCGATAGCCTGGTTAGCAAAGCAGAATCACTGGGATTTGATACCAGTAAACTGATTTGGGTTGATCATAGTTAATTGTAAATTAAATTATTGCCGCTTATAAAAAGTACGGCGTGTGCTATACTCGCCGTTTTTTATCTCCGGGGCACTTATAATGGCAAACGAACAGGCAGTATTTAAGCGTGCAAATGACGCATGTGAATTATGTGGGAACAGTGAAGGCTTAAGCCTGTATATGGTGCCTGAGTCACCTAATGATTCTGACAACTGTGCTATTGCTGTGTGTTCAACCTGTTTGCCGCAGCTTAACGATGCAGACAGCATTGACGTTAATCACTGGCGCTGTCTGAACGACGCTATGTGGTCGCAAGTGCCGGCCGTACAGGTTGTGTCATGGCGGATGCTAAAACAACTGGAAGGTGAAACCTGGGCTCAGGATTTACTAGATATACTCTATCTTGACGAAGATACCCTGGAATGGGCAAAAGCAGGCATTGATGACCGGGAGCCAACGCTGGACAGTAACGGTGACGTACTAAAAGCGGGTGACTCGGTGCACCTGATTAAAGATCTTACCGTAAAAGGCGCAAACTTTACTGCCAAGCGTGGAACACCGGTGCGTAATATTCGGTTAACCAACAACCCGCTGCACATCGAAGGTAAAGTAAACGGCCAAACCATAGTAATCATCGCGGCATATACGAAGAAATAAAAACAGGCATAGCCTGTTTTTACCCCGGAAACGCCAAAGGCGTTATCCGGGGTCTCCCGAAAAGCTTGTCTAACTCAAAAAATCCTTCAGGCGTTATCAGGGTCTCCCGAAAAGCTTGCCTAACTCAAAAAATCCTTAAGGCGTTATCAGGGTCTTCTGAAAAGCTTGTCTAACTCAAAAAATCCTTCAGGCGTTATCCGGGGTCTCCCGAAAAGCTTGTCTAACTCAAAAAATCCTCCAGGCGTTATCAGGGTCTCCCGAAAAGCTTGCCTGACTCAAAACATCCTTCAGGCGTTATCAGGGTCTCCCGAAAAGCTTGTCTAACTCAAAACACCTTTCAGGCGTTATCCGGGGTCTGCTGAATAGCCTTTTTTCACTCAGTGTTTTCTAAAGGCAGTGGTAACTGAGTAACCGCGATATCTTCTTTGTTTACTGCATAACTTACCCAAAGGGCATTGTTCCAGATGTAACTTTTCGGGTAGCTATAGCCAATGCGCTTGTACTTACCTGCATATTTCATCGGGGGCAAGGTGTCTTCTCCGCGCAGAATAAACGCTTTATTAAATACCCGACCATTATTGCTGAGGGATATAATCAGCGGCATACGGGTTTTAGTACCGGTGGGATTGTTAACAATAAAAGCGGAGCCATCAGGTAAATTGCCAGCGCTTTGCTTGGCTCTGGAGTCCGGAATGTCAGAGATATGCGGCGTTGTCCAGGTGTTACCATTATCCGAGCTCAAAGCAGCGAGTATTTTATAGCTGCTACCCTGATCCCGAAAAGTCATGACCAGCTCACCGTTAGGCGTATGGTACCAGGAAGGTTCCAGCTCTCTGCTGATAGGGCCGGTAAAGGGCAGGTTAGTAAATTTGGCCGCTTGCCAGCCTGCAATAGCCAGTGGGTGCTCAGTGAAATAGGGCGTTGCGATTAAACCGGGCTGACGGTGAAAAGCCGTTAAAACTCTGCCGCCTGGCGTGGCCTTAAGGTCTTGTTCGATAATCCCTGAAAGCGGATTGCCCTGATCATCAGTTACCGGCTTAAATTCGGACCAGGAGACGCCATCCTTGCTGAGCGAGTATTGTGTATAACCGGCTTTAGGATTGTTATTTTCGGGCCAGACATTAACAAACGCCACTAATGTCTCGCCATCCGACCACCATCCGCCACTGGTAACAATGGCATTATCCCTTTGGGCTGCCAGCGTTGCTGGAGTTTGCCAGGTTAAACCATTAACACTGCTGCTATAGATAACATGCGTATCCGAACTGTCTTCGTCCTGTCGGGACGTTTGCCACTGACAGTAAAGCTTGCCCTTAAAAGCGAACAAAACTGCGCCATGGTTATATTGCGCCAGGCCTTTTGAAGCGGAAAATACGGTAAAATGCCTGGCACGCTCTGCAGCTGGCAGACCCAAAGTTGCAGGCATCGTCATATCAATGAGTGTTGCTGGCATGGTTACCTTAAATGTCGACTCTTCAGCCGCGAGACAAGGTAGCGTGGCAACCCCCACAAGCGTTAAACGCCATAACATGCGTGTGAACATTTTTGTCATTTTTTCCATGCTTGTCTGCCACCTTACCTGGCTGGCCCACTCAATGATCCTTATGCAGTTTAAAATACGACATGAGTTAAGGCGTTTTACTATTGGTAATTCAGTCTTCCTCACTTGCGGTAAAATAGCAAATCGCTAAAGCTGGCTATGCATAAACCCAAATATCGTACCGAGCATTTGCTTGTGCACCGCCGCTGTGTCTACTCCTTCTTTGTCCTGACATAAACTGCCACATGGGCTGTTACTGGCCTAGGCCTAAACCGATGTGGGCAAAGAAAACCCGATGCAAATGAAATTTAGAAACGCCGAATCGCCGGGCGAGATCGCTAACGGCTAATTTTTCGGTGAGATTAGCCAGTATGAAGCAGTTAATCTCGTCGATAAGCGTTTGATGGTTAGTCGTCATTGCGCAAATTCCGTCCATTGGAATACAGTAAAAAACTATAACAAGGTGTCAGTGCAAGCGCTAAGACTATTGCGCTACAAATTGCCTTACCCAATTGCCAAGGCTTTCTGCTGTAACGGGCTGTGAGAAAAAGTAGCCCTGACCTATGTTGTAACCTTGCTCGATTAACGCCTGTAGCTGAGATTCGTCCTCAATACCTTCTGCAACCACATCTAAATTAAGGGTGCGGCCAATCAGAATAGTTGCCTCGCTTAGGGTTCGGCTGGTTTTGTCCCTGGAAATTTCGGTAACAAAACTGCGGTCGAGTTTAAGCTCCTTAATGGGGATCCGCTGTAAGTAACTGAGGCTGGAATAGCCGGTGCCAAAATCGTCAATCGACAGCCCAATTCCGGCGTTGTAAATATCCTCCAGTTGCTGCACAACCCCCGCAGTTGCGTCGAGTAAGACGCCTTCAGTAAGCTCCAGGGTGATATCGCCAGGTGTCAGTTGGTTTTTGTTCAGTATGTCAATAATCAGGTTTTTTAACTGCGCGTCATGAAAATTCATGGCCGACAGGTTAATTGAGATAGCCGGAATTGGGAGTCCCTGCCGGCGCCAGTGGGCTAATTGCTCGCAAGCTTCTTTGAGTACCCACTGACTTAAGTCGTGGATAAGGCCGGTTTCCTCTGCCAGCGGAATAAATTTGGCCGGTGATATACTGCCGTGTTTGGGATGAGTCCATCGGCACAAGGCTTCAACGCCGTACAGGGTGTTAGTAGTCAGATTAACCTGAGGCTGATAAGACAAGGTTAATTCATGGTTTTCTATAGCCTCGCGCAGGGCGTTTTCTAACGCTTGTTTTTCCTGTGCGAGCTGGTTAATTTCGTGGCTGTAAAAGGCAAAATGCCCCTTACCGTCCAGTTTTGCCTGATACATTGCCATATCGGCCCGATGCAACAAGGTTTCGACATCATGGCCATCGCCGGGATACAAACTAATACCAATACTGGTTTTAATCACCAACTGAGCATTGGCGGCCTCTATAGGTGCACTTATGTGGCTTTTGAGTTCTTCAACAAAATGATTCAGTTCATCAAAATTGAGTCCCACCACAATGGCGACAAACTCGTCGCCGGATAATCTGCCGCAAACGTGTTGGTTACCGCAGGCCTTTTTAAGCCGCGCGGCAACGTTAACCAACACGCTGTCTCCAGCGGGATGGCCAAAGGAATCGTTAATCTGTTTAAAATTATCCACATCAAAAAACAACACGGCAAGTTGCTGGTTCTGGCTGACAGCGGTATTTAGCGCCTGATCCGCGTTTGCCAGTAACAGGTTACGATTGGGCAGGCCGGTGAGGCTATCATAATAAGCCAGCCGGCGAATATTCTGCTTCTGATCTTCCCGTTCCATCGCCAGCAGACACAGCGGGCAGAGAATATCGACAATAATATTGAGCAAATTGATATCTGGCTTTGCTGTTTCACTGGCAATGGTCAGTACGCCATACACTTTGCCCTGACTGCTTTTAATGGGGTAAGCGCTACACCGCTGTAATTTGTAGGGAGCGACTTGCTGATTGATAAATTGCCAGATTTCAGGTTCGTTTTGGGCTGATACGGTAACCTGTTCTGCTCTGAATGCGGCAGTTGCGGTGCACCCGTTTCCTTCGGCTACTTCGACTTCCTGAAACACAGTGATAAGTTCAGCCGGTACATCAGGAGCCGCCAGTAATTGCAGCGTATTTTGGGCGGAGATATTGAATATGGCGGGATAGAGCTCCCCGGAAATTGTTCTTATCTCCCGGCATACGCTGTCCATGACGACTTCCAGCGCCTCTTCGCGGGCTATTTTTTCTAACAGTTTGGTGTGAATAACTTCGTGCAGTTTGGTTTGCGTAATTTCGGACATCACGACAACCAGGTTCTGAAATTTCTGGTTATCGTCAAACACCGGATTAGCCGTGATTGAAAACCACAGTTGCTGATTAGTGCGGGTGTGAAGAATTTCATCAAAGCTAATCGCGTTGCCCGCTCTTATGCTTTCTTCCCGGGCCTGAATCACCCCCGGATCTTTATGCACCAGTAGCAGTGATGACGCTTGCAGACCTAATACCTGCTCGGCGGGATAGCCGAGTTTTCTTTCGAAACCATTGTTTACATATACAATGTTTTCGTTTTCATCGGTGATAAAAATGGCTTCGTCGGTTTTATCGGTTACCATCGACAAGAGTTCGAGGCGTTTACGCTGCTTCACCAGATCAGTGATATCTTTAATGATAGCGGTGTAAAACTGGTTATTATCCAGTTCGAACATCGATATCGACATGGTACCCCAGCAGGTAGAGCCATCTTTGCGGGGAAACTGAATGTCCCGATTAGCCCCGACAATCTTATCAATCCCTGTAGTACGGTTAGCATTGATGTATTCATCATGGTGGGGCTTCAGATCATCAGGGACTAAAATTTTGACGTTCTGCCCGATGACTTCGTCACGGGAATAACCCCATAACAGCTCTGCCGCACGGTTAAACAGGATAATGTCATTGCTGGCGTTAATCACAACCACTGCATCAATGGCCTGTTCGAGGGTTTGAACAAACACTTTGGATAGCGAGTCTTTTTGTGGCATTCGGTAAGACCTTCAGAAAAATCCCGATGAACAAACTATTGAATAATTTATTCTTTTAAGGGCTATACTTTTTCATTGTGCACAATTTTTAGCTGAAAGCCATGATAAAAGTAAGGTTTTTGGTCATGGGTCAATAAAGTCGGTTTATCGCGTGGAAAGGCCTTTATTCACATGCGCTGGAAAGATTCGGAAGAGGGCTGAGGTTAGTATCCGTTGCCAGGGAGGCGATATAAATAAGACATAAATAAATTATGCCGCTATAAGTGGTAATAATGCCCTGTAAACAACAACAGCGAACAAGCACTTGTTCTATAAAGTTGCTATAATGCCCGACTGATCTTAACCAACCATGTGTTCAGCATTCGGGGCTTTTTATGCAGTCAATTACCATTCGCCAGCCAGATGACTGGCATCTTCATTTTCGCGACAACGAAATGTTAGCCGAAACAGTGCCGGCTACCGCCCGTTGTTTCGCCCGAGCGATTGTTATGCCAAATCTGGTACCGCCAGTAACCAATGCCTCGTTAGCAATGGCTTACAAAGAACGCATTCTGGCGGCGCGCCCTGCTGGCAGTCAGTTTGAACCACTGATGACATTGTACCTGACCAACGAGACCACTCCGGCAGATATTACCGCAGCCAAAGCGGCAGGTGTTACCGCTTGTAAATTGTATCCGGCGGGGGCTACAACCAATTCCGACGCGGCGGTAAAAGGTATCAGTGCGCTTTACCCTGTTTTCGAACAAATGCAGAAAGATGGCATGTTGTTACTGGTGCATGGTGAAGTTACTGAATCTCATGTGGATATCTTTGACCGCGAAAAAGTCTTTATTGACCAATACATGGTTAAAATTGTGCAGGACTTCCCGGCACTTAAAGTGGTTTTCGAACACATTACTACCGGTGATGCGGCAGACTTTGTGCTGGCACACGGAGCGAATGTTGGCGCAACGATTACCCCACAGCATTTACTGCTTAACCGCAATGACTTGCTGGTAGGTGGTGTTCGCCCACATAACTACTGCTTACCAGTGCTGAAGCGCAATACACATCAGGCACGGTTACGGGAGGTGGTGGCCGAAGGATCTAAAAAGTTCTTTTTAGGCACAGACTCTGCGCCTCATGCCAAACATCGCAAAGAAAATGCCTGTGGTTGCGCCGGTTGCTACAGTGCCTGGAGCGCCATTGAGCTTTACGCCGAAGTGTTTGAACAACTCAATGCAATGGATAAATTTGAAGATTTTGCCAGCAACAACGGCCCGGATTTTTACGGCTTACCCCGCAATGAGGGCACGATTACGCTGGTTAAAGAAAGCTGGCAGGTACCAGAACTGGTTACCCTGGCAGATGGTACTGAAATGGTGCCGTTCTTTGCTGGTCAAACCCTTAACTGGAAGCTGGCGTAACCCCTTATGACCCAAAGTTTTAGTGAGTTTGGTTTACGCCCGGAGCTGTTATCGGCCATTGATAAAGCCGGATTCAGTGCGCCGCGCCCCGTACAGGCAGCAACCCTGCCAGCCGTGTTAGCTGGCAAAGATGTGCTTGGGCAAGCGCAAACCGGTTCTGGCAAAACCCTGGCCTTTGCTGCGGGCTGCTTGCAGGCTCTGGATGTTTCGCTTAATGCTGTGCAGGCAATGATCCTGTGTCCTACCCGGGAATTGGCTGAACAGGTAGCGGAACAATGTCGGTTGCTGGCCCGAGATATGTCGAATGTGAAGGTGCTGACCCTATGTGGTGGTCAGCCTATGGGGCCGCAAATCAGCTCACTAAAACATGGTTGCCATATTATTGTGGGTACGCCTGGCAGGGTGATGGACCATGTTCAGCATCGCCGCATCGATCTTCGTGAACTCACCGTTCGCGTGTTTGATGAAGCCGACAGAATGCTGGACATGGGCTTTGCTGATGATTTGGCCATAATCTTTGGTGGTCTTCAGCGGCCGGTACAAAGCTTGTTTTTCTCTGCCACCTTTACGCCTGCTACCACTGAGCTGGCCCAGGATTTTCTGCATGAGCCGGAAACCATCGAGGTAGACTCAGCTCAACGCGCTAACGTTAGCGAACTGGTTTATACCATTGACGACGACCAACGATTTAACGCCTTAAAAGCGTTGTTAACCACCGAGCAGCCCGAGAGCGCCATGGTATTTTGCCGCACTAAACGAACGACTCAGGATGTGGCCGACATGCTGGCCGCCGAGGGTTTTGTAGTGGCGGCTATTCAGGGGGACATGGAACAGGCTGATCGCAACCGGGTACTTATGCGGTTTGCCAGCGATTGTTTAAATGTGCTGGTGGCTACCGATGTTGCTGCCCGCGGGCTGGATATTGCTGGCGTTGACTGCGTAATTAACTACGAGGTTAGCGAAAACCCCGATGCCCATATTCACCGTATAGGGCGTGCGGGAAGGGCACAAAAGCCAGGCGTTGCTTACACCTTAATGAGTGAGCGGGAGAGTGCGTTACTCGCTGCAATAGAGATCCACACTAAACAGGATTTCAAAAAGAAAGGGGCGCAAAGCTTACGTTTTCACGCTAACCGTATTGTCGAACCCGATTATGTGTGTTTAAGTTTAAATGCGGGGAAAAAGAGTAAGTTACGTCCCGGCGATATCCTTGGTGCGTTAACCAAGGATGCCGATGTACCTGGTGAGGACATCGAAAAAATCAAAGTGCAGGCCAATGAAAGTTTTGTGGCAGTAAAACTGCGCAGTGTAAAACGAGCATTAAAGCTGTTTCGTGAAGGGAAAATTAAAGGTAAGCGAGTAAGAGCGTTTAAATTATAAGGAGCATCTATGGCGGGTGAAACAGATTTGGCAACACTTTTACACGGCCTTAATCCGGTATTACAACCGGAATCCTGGGTATTTGTCAGCGTATTAGTGCTGGACCCGGAGGTCTTTACTCGTCTTGAACCCAAAGTCACCTTTCGGGAAAAAGAAGGCGTTACCCTGGTGCTGTTAAAATCGGTTGCAGATGCCGAAGGCTTTGCTTACGAAACGGTGTTTAACTGCATTACCTGCGAAATTCACTCGAGCCTGGAGGCCGTGGGATTAACCGCTGCCATGTCTCAGGCGTTAACCAAAGAAGGTATCAGCGCCAACGTTATTGCGGCTTTTTACCATGACCATATCTTTGTCCCCCAGGCTGATGCAAAGCGAGCGATCGACGCGCTTAAATCTCTGACTTCAGTGTAAGTCGAATCCTGGCCACGCCTGCCGGGCCGTTGTCAATTTCCCTGTTTTTCCCGTTCAGGTGCCATATTTACTGGCATGGCAGCCGTATGCTTTTTCGCCCCCATCGCTTCGGTCGTTGCCTTTTTGTACAAAGAACTTATTCGTTGATGTTCCGTTAAAGTGCAATCTGTTGCATCTTAATGGTACATCCCCTTACTTTTTTTGCGTGAATATGGCGTTATTGGTCAGCAATTCGTCAGCGCTCAGCTACTATTAGTATTTAATCGTATATTTTATAAGTTTAACCCTGTCTCAGAACAAGCTGGCACTGGCGGTGCATTATTTGCGCATCCAACAGTTTATTTTCAACACAAGGGGTTTTTCGTTGAACAATCATACTATGAGCCGGCGGGCGTTATTAGGCTGGATAGGCAAGACCGCAGGGGCCAGCGCAATGTACCAAGCCATGACATCGCTGGGCTTTGCTGCGGAGTCGTCGCAACCAGGTGTGTTGAAGTTAGACGGGGTTAAAAAAGGCGCAACTGTACTGGTTCTTGGTGCCGGCCTGGCTGGTATGACATCGGCTTACGAGCTAAGAAAAGCCGGTTATAAGGTTAAAATTCTCGAATTCAATGGCAAAGCGGGTGGCCGTTGCTGGACCTTAAGAGGCGGTGACAGCTACACCGAACTTGGCGGTGCAACGCAACAATGCAAGTTCGCCGACGGCAATTACATTAATCCCGGCCCATGGCGGGTGCCTTATCATCACCATCATGTGATGTCTTATATTAATGAGTTTAACATTGCCATTGAGCCGTTTATCCAGGTTAATTACAACGCTCTGGTTCACAATACCAAGGCATTTAATGGCAAACCTCAGCGTTATCGCGAAGTGCAGGCCGATTATCAGGGGTATACCGCCGAACTGTTGGGCAAGGTGCTTAATCAGCATGGCCTGGATGAAACACTGACCCATGAAGACAGAGAAAAGCTGTTTGAATCACTGCGGCACTGGGGCGCCTTAACCGATAAGGCTGATTATAAAAAATCCTATGAAGTGAGCTTACGCCGTGGTTTTGCCATTCCTCCTGGCGGTGGCTTGTCACCCAAACCAGAGCCCAGTGAATTACTGGATCGCAGTGCATTGCTGCAATCCGAGTTATGGAAATACATCGTCAATGGTCAGGATATTGAGTTTCAAAGCAGTATCTTTCAGCCCGTAGGCGGCATGGACAATATCGCTAAGGCCTTTGAAAAGCGCGTGGGTGATCTCATCGAATACCATGCCAAAGTCACTCAAATTAATCAGAGCGACAAAGGCGTAACCGTTAATTATGAACAACAGGGCGTGGCCAAAACCGCGCAGGCTGACTGGTGTGTGTGCACCATTCCGTTGTCTATTCTTAGTCAGATCCCGGTTCAGGCAAGCAGTGGTATGCAGGCGGCTATCCGGTCGTTGCCATATGCGGCTTCGGTAAAAGTGGGCCTGGAGTTCAAACGCCGGTTCTGGGAGCAGGATGAAGCGATTTACGGCGGCGTCAGTTATACCAATTTGCCTATAACCAATATCAGTTATCCGAGTACTAAGTTTTGCGATAAGGGCAAAGGGGTGTTGTTAGGGGCTTATGTGTGGGGTGCTAATGCTTTTGAGTTTACCTCACTGGCACCAGAAGAAAGGGTGAAGAAAGCGGTGGAATACGGTAAGCAAATCCACCCTCAATACGCCGAAGAGTTTGATAATGGTATCGCCGTAGGCTGGCACCGGGTTCCCTGGACTCAGGGCTGTTATGGCCTGTGGACCGAAGAAAAACGCGCCGAACACTACGAAAATCTGTGTCAGGTGGATGGCAGACTGGTTCTGGCCGGAGAGCACGCTTCCAATTTGCCGGCCTGGCAAGAGGGAGCTATTTCATCGGCCCATGATGCCATTAAGCGGTTGCATCACAAAGCCGTCAGTACCGCAGCATAATCGAGAGGATAACCATGAAAATAGCAATTAAATCTTTACTGGCAGCATCTTTGGTGATGGTAAGTACTAGCTTATTGGCGACCGACGATGCGGGTTTTTCGCTGGGGAATAACTTTGAGGAAGTCACCGGGGAAGCGCTTTATCATGCCATTTGTCAGGGCTGTCATATGCCCAACGCCCAGGGCGCAAAAGGGGCTGGTATGTATCCGGCGCTGGCGGGTAATCCTAAGCTGGGCGCCGCGCCCTATGTGATTTTTATGGTTAGTAATGGCATGGGCGGCATGCCAGCGCTAAAACAATATTTGTCCGACGAACAAATCGCCGAAGTGGTGAATTACACCCGTAGCCATTTTGGCAATCACTTTACTGATGTTGTCAACGCTGATGATGTCAAAACTATTGCTCAACGTTAAATACAGGAACACATAATGAAAAAACTATTAATTGCGCCTTTATTGCTAGGTACTGTTTTTGCCACCACCGGCTGTAATGATGCCGAAGCCACAGCACCGGCTAAAGAAACTGTGATTCGGCATGGTCTCATTGGTTCTGATTTTCCAATTTTGCGTGCCTCAGAAGTGCCAGCCTCAAGTACTATCGTTTTTTTAAGTGGTTCTGTGCCCGGGGTCAGTAATCCGGATGCCCCTAAAGGCAGCATGGAAGCCTACGGCGATACCGAAACACAAACTGTGAGCGTGCTTAACCGCATCGACGAGAACCTGAAAAGCCTGGGACTGACCATGGGCGATGTGATGAAAATGCAGGTGTTTCTGGTGGGGGATCCCGCAATGGAAGGAAAGATGGATTTTGCTGGCTTTATGCGCGGCTACAAGCAGTTTTTTGGTACAGAAGAACAGCCTAATCTGCCTTCACGTTCTGCTTTTCAGGTAGCCGGGTTAGCTAACCCTAACTATCTGGTGGAAATTGAAGTCACTGCGGTACGTCCTGAGTAAGTGTTGATTGACTAACCTGGCTTCACTACAGGCCAGGTTAACAACAATATATGGGCGGTATTCAGGCTCCAGTGGCAGATAACCGCCCAGATAAGTCGGCCAGACTGACTGTAAACCCAGCCATAAAGTAATCCTGCCAGCGACGCCAGTACCATGTACCAGATTCCACCGGCAAAATGCGCCAGGCCAAACAGTGCGCTGGCGGCAATTAAGCCGCCCCCACCCCCAATTTTTAGCTGTAACCAGCCCTGAATTGCACCGCGGAAAAGCAGTTCTTCGGTAAAGCAGGTATTAAGCAGATTCGAAACAACTATGATCAGTAGTAACCAGGTAAACTGAGGTTGCCAGGCCAGCAGATTGAGTTGCGCAGCGATTGTGAGAATAAGGCTAACACCGGCAGTCGCTATCAGGATGAGCCACCAGGCCGGAATCTTTAGTGCTGGCCTGAACGGCGCTGTACGTTGCCAGATTGGCAACCACTGCATTAGCGCCCATGCGATCAGTATTTTGTCGGTATTGAGGAAAATACTACTTGCCAGACTATTAGCTTTTACCGGTTGGTGATCGGTAAGTTGTAGCCCATGATACCCGGGCAAAGAATGGGTAAGGAGTCCCACCATCAGTAACAGCCATCCTGCCCACAAGGCGCTTTGCTGCCATTGCCGGGTTGGCGCATGTTCACGCAGGGTGTAAGTAATACCAATGTAAACCCATGCCTGAACGACAAATACCAGGCTGGCTACAAAATACAGCGACAGCAGAACCGCCAGCATCGGAACCATATAACGGACAAACAGGTTAACAGACGCAGCGCTTAGTAAAACCAACAGAGAATACAGCAGCGCCGCGAGGGCGTTGATTGGCAGCAGTTCCATAGCCAGGCAAAATTAGGGTTCAGCGGGATTTCAGCTCAAGATATCACAGGCTTTATAATGAAAATACATGCTAATAACTCCCTTAACCTTCACGTGTTGTTATAGTGGTGATGAATTAACCACCATGTTCCAGGGAGAAAGTGATGACAATTGATTATTCTTCAGTATCTACATGCGAATACGCCGATGCTTTACCACGTGAGCAGTTTATGGATTACGCTATCCATTCCTTATGGCAGCCGGTGCCGAAAATATCCGGGCCAGCCTTTACCGTGAAGTGTCAGCCGGGTGATCACCTTATGCTGCACGCGGCCATATACCGCGCTAACCCGGGTGACGTTATTGTGGTGGAGGCTGATGATCAGTTTGCTGTTTCTGGCGGTAATGTATGTGCTATTGCCCAGCGTCGGGGTGTCGCAGGCTTTGTTGTTGATGGGGTTATACGCGATCTGGCCGAAGTCCGTGAGATGGGCTTTCCGGTGTTTGCCCGCGGTGTTATTCCAAAACCCGGTGCTAAAAAATGCGTCGATCCGTTAAATCAGCCGGTTAACTGTGGTGGTGTGACGGTATACCCCGGTGATATCATTGTCGCCGACGAAGAAGGTATTGCCGTAATACCACAAGCTACCGCTGCCGAAGCCTTTGAAATTGCTAAAAAACGTGCCGACAAAGACAGCAGTATGACCCTTGATGAGTGGCAAGCCAATCACCACAATAATGTTGAAGCGATCCTCACAAAGCTGGGGTTTAGCGACACGTAAATTAAGCAAAAGGCCTGATGTTTTCTTTTTTTGAGCGATTAACCAACCCATTTCCAACCGAACCTCCAATGCAGCCACCGAAAGGATTGGTGGCCTTTTGCAAGCATTACACACAGGGAATGTGGGCTGTTTTACTGACCGTATCAGTGTTGAGTGCCATAGTGGCCATGCTCGAAGTAACCTTATTTGGTTTTATGGGCAAGCTGGTGGACTGGTTTGCCGAAAAGGACCGCGCTACTTTCGTTGAGCAGGAAAGTGCTACGCTGATTATGATGGGATTAGTGGTGGTAGTGCTAATCCCCGGTTTCATCCTGCTGCGGTCATTGTTCTCCCGCCAGTCTTTACTGGGGAATTACCCCATGCGCATTCGCTGGCAGGCACATCGTTATCTTTTGGGGCAAAGCCTGACGTTTTTCCATAACGAGTTTGCCGGACGGGTTGCGACCAAAGTAATGCAAACCGCTTTATCGGTCCGCGAAACCGTGATGAAACTGCTCGATTTAATGGTTTATATCGGCGTTTATTTTATATCAATGGTGGTGCTGATCTTTACGGCTGACTGGCGCCTGGCTTTGCCGCTGATAGTCTGGCTGACTGTATACATCTGTATTCTGCGTGTGCTGGTCCCCAAACTTAAGGAAGTTTCACAGCATCAGGCCGATGCGCGCTCTATGATGACCGGTCGTATCGTCGACAGCTACACCAATATTTCCACGGTTAAACTGTTCTCCCATAGCCAGCGCGAAGCAAACTACGCGAGGGAAAGCATGGATAAATTTTTGCACACCGTTTATCCGCAAATGCGCCTGGTTACCATTCTGGAATTTTGCGTAGAGCTAAGCAACGCCATTCTTATTTTTAGCGTGGGCGCTTTATCGATTTACCTTTGGTTACAACAAATTGTGACACCGGGTGAGATAGCCCTGGCGGTGAGTTTATGCCTGCGATTAAACGGAATGTCTCACTGGGTAATGTGGGAAGTGGCTTCGTTGTTTGAAAACCTCGGTACTGTGCAGGACGGCATTAATACACTGGCACAGCCTGTTGCGGTTAAAAATATCGATAAAGCCCCAGCGTTAACTGTTAACGGCGGACAGATCGAATTTAAAAATATGAGTTTTAGCTACCCTGGCGCCAATAATCAGCCGGTGCCGGTGTTTGAGAACCTTGAGCTGCATATAAAACCGGGAGAAAAGGTCGGCTTAGTGGGGCGTTCCGGTGCCGGTAAGTCAACTTTGGTTAATTTGTTACTGCGTTTTTACGATACAACCAGCGGTAAGATTTTGATAGACGGACAGGATATCAGTGAGGTTGATCAGGAATCGCTACGAGCGCAGATTAGTATGGTGACTCAGGATACATCGCTAATGCATCGTTCTGTACGAGATAATATTATTTATGGCCGCAACGATGCCGACGACGCAGCAATGATTAAAGCGGCAGAGCAAGCGGAAGCCTTTGATTTTATCCAACAGTTGTCTGACAAAAATGGCCGCACCGGCTTCGATGCTCAGG
This sequence comes from Marisediminitalea lipolytica, assembly GCF_001758465.1. Classification (GTDB taxonomy): domain Bacteria; phylum Pseudomonadota; class Gammaproteobacteria; order Enterobacterales; family Alteromonadaceae; genus Alteromonas; species Alteromonas lipolytica. Next base: position 18,414 of record NZ_MJIC01000019.1, on the reverse strand, counting down.
TGGGGGAGAGAGGCGTAAAACTCTCTGGTGGCCAGCGTCAGCGAATTGCGATTGCGCGCGTACTGCTTAAAGATGCGCCTGTGTTGATTCTTGACGAAGCAACCTCTGCTTTGGACTCTGAAGTAGAAGCTGCTATTCAGGAGTGTCTGAATAAAGTAATGGAAAACAAAACGGTACTGGCCATTGCCCACCGCTTATCTACTATCGCTCAGATGGACCGATTATTGGTACTGGATAATGGCAAAATTGTGGAGCAGGGCACCCATCAGGAGTTACTCGATAAAGGCGGCATCTACGCCAAACTCTGGGCTCATCAAACGGGAGGTTTCCTGGGTCTCGAATGAGACCCAGGAAACCTCCCGTCCCGGAATCGACGTAGTCGTCCCGGAAAGTGCGCAGCACTTATCCGGGATCTCCTAAACAGGCTATCTAACCCGAAACTACCTTTTCGCAAAGTTCGATCAAACCCTACGCTGTCATGCAAGGAGATCCCCGATATTTGCTGCGCAAATTCGGGGATAACGAATAGGGATAAATGGAGTTGACGGTATCGATATTTATCCAGTCGTCCCGGAATGCGCGCAGCGCATATCCGGGACCTCCTGAAAAGGCTGGTTAATCGAAAACTACCTTTTCGCAAAGTTCGATCAAACCCTACGCTGTCATGCAAGGAGATCCCCGATATTTGCTGCGCAAATTCGGGGATGACGAATAGGGATAAATGGAGTTGAAGGTATCGATATTTATCCAGCCGTCCCGGAATGCGCGAAGCGCATATCCGGGATATCCTAAACAGGTTGTTTTACCCAAAATAACCTTTCCGCAAAAAGTTAATTAAACTCTACGATATCACGCTAGGAGATCCCCGATATTTGCTGCGCAAATACGGGGATGACAAGTAGGGATAAACGAAGTTGAAGGTATCGATATTTATCCAGCCGTCCCGGAATGCGCGCAGCGCATATCCGGGATCTCCTGAAAAGGCTGTTTAATCGAAAACTACCTTTTCGCAAAGGTCGATTAAACCCTACGATGTCATGCAAGGAGATCCCCGCTAAAAGCATGCGGGGATGACGGATGTTTTGAAATGCGGGGCGATGGATGTTTTGAAATGCGGGGCGATGGATGTTTTGAAATGCGGGGCGACGGTTGTTTTGAAATGTGGGGCGACGGTTGTTTTGAAATTCGGGGATGACGACTTGGATATTTTAAATCCAACGTTGTGGTTGTCTCCCTAACAATAAACCTCTTGTATCTCATACCCTGTTGAGTATAATACGCGTCCCTCCCTTGCGAAGCCGCACTTTTTCTCTAAAAGACGACATAACTTCACAAGGCGAGTGTAAGTAAAATTGGCCTTAGGGCTGAGGTAGTTTCTTCGAAAAGAAGAATTTAGGGGTGTAGTTCGAATTGGTAGAACAGCGGTCTCCAAAACCGATGGTTGGGGGTTCGAGTCCCTCCACCCCTGCCAAATTTAAAAGTTGAAATGTGCGGGATGGATTGATTCCAAAAGTGCAGTCGGAGAGCAAGTCGGTGGAGGGTGAGAACCGCCATCGGGGTTTGACAAATCGTCGGGAACGATTTGTACCGCTCTTGCGCCGCTTGCGGTCAGATACAGGACGTATCTGAGGAAATCCCTCCACCCCTGCCAAATTTAGTATGACCGCGCGCTTTCTTAAGCGAATGGTTTAAATATGCCGTATTGCTAGGGTCTTGTAATGAGCGAAAAAACGGAAAATCCATCAAATTCAATGGACTTACTCAAGTGGCTGGTTGTGTTTGCCTTATTGGCTGGCGTAATCACTGCTAATTATGTGTATGGTGAGTTATCAGTGCTTTATCGTGCTATTGGCGCAGTGGCTGGCGTTGCTATCGCTGGTTTTATCGCTACTACCACGGTGAAAGGTGATGCATTCCTGACATTTGCTAAAGATTCCCGTATGGAAGTTCGCAAAGTGGTATGGCCATCGCGTCAGGAGCTCAACCAAACAACCCTTATCGTACTGGCTGCTACCGTTATTGCGGCGCTTCTGCTATGGGGACTGGACGGTATTTTAGTTTGGGTTGTTGGATTAATTACGGGTATAGGAGCGTAAGGCATGACTGAAGAGAACAAACCAAAAAAACGTTGGTATGTCGTACAGGCTTATTCTCAGTATGAGTCTCGCGTAAAGAAAACGCTGCTTGAATACATCAAAATGCACGAGATGGAAGACTATTTCGGTCAGGTTCTTGTTCCTACTGAAGAAGTGGTAGAGATGCGTGCAGGTCAGAAACGTAAGTCTGAGCGTAAATTTTACCCTGGCTACGTGCTGGTAGAAATGGAAATGAACGAAGACTCATGGCACTTAGTAAAAAGCGTGCCGCGGGTTCTGGGCTTTATCGGCGGTACTTCTGATCGCCCAATGCCTATTTCACAGCGTGAAGCCGACGCGATTCTTAACCGACTGGAAGAGTCAGTTGACAAGCCAAGACCAAAAACACTGTTCGAGCCAGGCGAAGTTGTTCGCGTTATCGACGGCCCGTTTGCAGACTTCAACGGTGTGGTAGAAGAAGTAGACTACGAGAAAAGCCGCGTAAAAGTATCGGTACTTATCTTCGGTCGCTCTACGCCGGTCGAGCTGGAATTCGGCCAGGTCGAAAAAGGCTAACAGCCAACCCTTTAAATCGGAAAACCTTATCCACGGTAATGTGGCTGAGGCTTTTTTGTTTAAGAAAATGATCAAACAATTTTGTAATAGTGGTTGCATCAGGCTATTTGTTAGCCTATAATTCGCGCCCCTTTTATTGGAACCGGGAAGCCGATTGAGCAGATAATCTCGATATCTGCGAGGCGTTAGACCCATAACGAGAGCATTTAAAATGGCTAAAAAAGTAACAGGCTTAATTAAGCTTCAGGTTGCAGCTGGTGCTGCTAACCCATCTCCACCAGTTGGTCCTGCACTGGGTCAGCATGGTGTGAACATCATGGAATTCTGTAAGGCTTTCAACGCTAAAACCGAAAGTCTGGAAAAAGGCGCTCCAGTACCAGTAGAAATTACTGTATACGAAGATCGTTCTTTCACATTCGTTACCAAGACTCCTCCTGCTTCTTACCTGCTGAAAAAAGCGGCCGGTATCAAGAGTGGTTCTGGCCGTCCAAACACTGAAAAAGTGGGTACTGTGACTGTTGCTCAATTGGAAGAAATCGCCAAGGTAAAAGAGCCGGATCTGACTGCAGCTTCTTTAGAAGCGGCTGTTCGTACTATCGCGGGTTCTGCTCGCGCCATGGGTCTGAAGGTAGAGGGTTAATCGAATGGCTAAATTAACTAAACGCGCACGTTTAATCCGTGAAAAAATCGACGCTTCTAAAGAGTACGATTTCTCAGAAGCTGTTGCACTGTTAAAAGAACTGGCAACTGCAAACTTCCCTGAAAGCGTAGATGTAGCGGTAAACCTGGGTATCGACGCTAAGAAATCTGACCAAAACGTACGTGGTGCAACTGTACTGCCTAACGGTACTGGTAAAGATGTTCGCGTTGCCGTATTCACTCAGGGTGCAAACGCTGAAGCCGCTAAAGCAGCTGGTGCAGACATCGTTGGTATGGATGACCTGGCTGAGCTGGTTAAGAAAGGCGAAATGAACTTTGACGTAGTAGTTGCCAGCCCGGACGCAATGCGTGTTGTTGGTCAGTTAGGTCAAATCTTAGGTCCACGTGGCCTGATGCCTAACCCTAAAACTGGTACTGTAACGCCAGACGTTGCTACTGCAGTTAAAAATGCTAAAGCTGGTCAGGTTCGCTACCGTAACGATAAGAACGGTATCATCCACGCTAGCATTGGTAAGATCGCTTTCGAAGCGGATCAAATCAAAGAAAACTTAGAAGCATTACTGGAAGCACTGAAGAAAGCCAAGCCTTCTTCTGCCAAAGGTACTTACATCAAGAAAGTAAGCCTGAGCACCACTATGGGCGCCGGCGTTTCTGTTGATAAGGCGACCGTAGGTCAGTAATGCCCCTTGCCGGTTGATTCAATCGGCATTCTCTTCGGTTTTGGGTTGGAGCCATTATTTCGCAGTAGCGATTTCTGGCTCCCGTCCTAGACCGCAGGCGTAACGCAGTAAAAGAGGTAAGAGAACTTTTACATTCAATGCGTTACTTAATCGACCAGCCTGCGCAGACGGTGGTTTGAACTCAGACTCTCTGGGGTAAAAAACACCGTAGAGCGGTGCCTTCATAACGTTGGCATCAATCTGTGAACCCTGATGACGTTACATTGGTAACAACATCAGATTTTAAGAAGGTGAACTCAGTGGCACTAGGCTTAGCAGCTAAAAAAGAGATCGTAGCAGAAGTATCTGATGTTGCGTCTCGCGCTCTATCCGTTGCCGTTGCTGAATACCGTGGAATGGAAGTAGCAGAGCTGACTGCCCTGCGCGTTAAAGCCCGTGAGCAAGGCGTATACCTGAAGGTTGTACGTAACACTCTGGCTAAACGTGCATTAGCAGACAGCAAATTTGCAGACTTAGACAGCGCCTTAACCGGCCCACTGATCTATGGTTTTTCTTTAGAAGCTCCGGGCGGCGCAGCGCGTCTGTTCAAAGACTTCATTAAAGAAAACAAGAAACTGCAAGTAACTGCACTTTCAATTGGTAGTGGTCTGCTTGGTCCAGAAAAACTGGATGCAGTTGCAGCTCTGCCTACCCGCGACGAAGCGCTTGCGAAATTACTTGCAACCTTCAAAGCACCAGTTGGCAAGTTCGTTCAAACAATCAACGAAGTTCCTGCCAAATTTGTGCGTGTATTGGCGGCGGTCAAAGACACCAAGTAATTGGCGTTTTTGGCATATTGATTTTTTTAACATTTTAATCCCAGGAGTTTAGAGAAAATGGCTCTAACTAAAGAAGATATCTTAAACGCGATCGCTGAAATGCCAGTAATGGAACTGGTTGAACTGATCGAAGCAGCTGAAGAAAAATTCAACGTATCTGCTGCTGCTGTTGCAGTTGCTGGTCCTGCTGTAGCTGGTGAAGCTGCTGCTGTTGAAGAAAAAACTGAATTTGACGTTGTAATGACTTCATTCGGTGGCAACAAGGTTGCAGTAATCAAAGCAGTTCGCGGCGCGACTGGCTTAGGTCTGAAAGAAGCTAAAGAAGTAGTTGAATCTGCTCCTAAAGCTATCAAAGAAGGCGTAAGCAAAGAAGAAGCTGAAGCACTGAAGAAAGAGCTTGAAGAAGCTGGTGCAGAAGTTGAAATCAAGTAATTTGCGCTAGCAGATTGCTTGCCAGAAATGGCACAGGCTGGTGGTTTTTTAGACCACCAGCCTTTTTGCGCTGTAGGGTGTACGGTTTATTACCCTTGTCTGTACACATCATGCGCCACCACCGAGAATAATTTATTTAGCAACAAACCAACAAGTTAACTAAAAATTGGTTAATTTTTGGTGTATGCTATCTGATTGTTCCCTGTGAAAGGGTACTGGAAGTTTGTTGTCGACGTGTATTACGGCAACAGGTTGGGTCAAAAATCAGCAGGCTGAGGAACCCATGGTTTACTCTTATAGCGAAAAGAAACGTATCCGTAAGGATTTTGGCAAACGCCCACAGGTATTGGAAATTCCATACCTTCTTTCAATCCAGCTAGATTCTTTCAAGAAATTTATTGATATCGATCCGGATGGTCAATATGGTTTGGAAGCAGCATTCCGCTCTGTGTTTCCAATTAAAAGTTACTCTGGCAATTCAGAATTACAATATGTTAGTTACCGCCTAGGCGAGCCCGTATTTGACGTAAAAGAATGTCAAATCCGTGGTGTAACTTTCTCCGCTCCGTTAAGAGTGAAACTGCGCCTGGTATTATTCGATAAAGAAGCAGCACCTGGTACTGTAAAAGACATTAAAGAACAAGAAGTGTACATGGGTGAGATCCCGTTAATGACAGAGAACGGTACGTTCGTCATTAATGGTACCGAGCGTGTTATCGTTTCTCAGCTGCACCGTTCACCTGGCGTGTTCTATGATCACGATAAAGGTAAAACGCACTCATCAGGTAAAGTACTTTATAACGCACGTGTCATTCCTTACCGTGGTTCTTGGTTAGACTTCGAGTTTGACCCTAAAGATAACCTGTTTGTACGTATCGACCGTCGCCGTAAGCTGCCTGCAACCATTATTCTTCGTGCTCTGGAAATGACCACTGAAGAAATCCTGGATACTTTCTTTGACAAAGTACAGGTTCGTATTGCCGATAATAAGATGATGATGGAAGTTATTCCTGATCGTTTGCGCGGTGAAACTGCACAGTTTGATATTTTAGATGGCGAAGGCAACGTACTGGTAGAAGCTGGTCGTCGTATTTCAGCCCGTCATACCCGTGCGCTGGAAAAAGCCAACGTAACTGAACTGGAAGTACCGGTTGAGTATCTGGCTGGACGTGTTTACGGTGATACTTATATTAACGAAGATACCGGTGAAGTACTGGTAACCGCTAACGATGAAGTAACGCTGGAAACGTTGGCTCAGTTAAGCCAGGCAGGTATTAAAGAATTTACTACCCTGTACATCAACGAGCTTGATCACGGTTCATATATTTCAGACACACTGCGTATCGACAGTTCAACAAATCGCCTGGAAGCGCTGGTAGAAATCTACCGCATGATGCGTCCCGGTGAACCACCTACAAAAGATGCTGCCGAAACGCTGTTTGACAACCTGTTCTTCTCTGAAGAGCGTTATGACCTGTCATCTGTTGGTCGTATGAAGTTCAACCGCCGTTTAGGTCGTGAAGAACTGGTAGGTTCAGGTACCCTGGATAAGCAAGACATCATCGATGTGATGAAGCAGCTTATCCTGATCCGTGACGGTAAAGACGAAGTGGACGATATCGACCACCTGGGTAACCGTCGTATCCGTTCTGTTGGTGAAATGGCTGAGAACCAGTTCCGTGTTGGTTTAGTACGTGTAGAGCGTGCGGTTAAAGAACGTCTGTCTCTGGGTGACCTGGACAACGTTATGCCACAGGATCTGATTAACGCTAAGCCTATCTCAGCCGCGGTTAAAGAATTCTTCGGTTCTTCTCAACTGTCTCAGTTTATGGACCAGAACAACCCGCTGTCAGAAGTTACGCACAAACGTCGTATTTCTGCCTTAGGCCCGGGTGGTCTGACTCGTGAACGTGCAGGCTTTGAGGTTCGGGACGTACACCCGACTCACTACGGTCGTCTGTGTCCAATCGAAACTCCTGAAGGTCCGAACATCGGTCTGATCAACTCGTTGGCGAGCTTTGCCCGTACCAATGACTTTGGTTTCCTTGAAACACCATTCCGTCGCATTGTTGACGGTGTTGTGACTGATGAAATCGATTACTTATCAGCAATTGAAGAAGGTCAGTTTGCGATTGCCCAGGCAAACGTAGCGCTGACTGACAGCATGGAACTGGTTGATGACCTGATCCCATGTCGTCACCGTGGTGAAACCACTCTGATGCCGAAAGAAGACATCAAATACATGGACGTTTCACCACAGCAAATCGTATCTATTGCTGCGAGCATTATCCCGTTCCTGGAACACGATGATGCTAACCGCGCCCTGATGGGTGCGAACATGCAACGTCAGGCTGTACCTACTCTGCGCGCTGATAAGCCGCTGGTTGGTACCGGTATGGAAAAAACCATTGCAGTTGACTCCGGTGTTACCGTAGTTGCCAAGCGTGGTGGTGTTGTTGACTATGTTGACGCCAGCCGTATCGTAATTAAGGTTGACGAAGATGAGATGTTTGCTGGTGAAGCCGGTATCGATATCTACAACCTGAACAAATACACCCGTTCAAACCAGAACACCTGTATTAACCAGCGTCCAACCTGTAACGTCGGTGACCCGATCGTAGCGGGCGATGTACTGGCTGATGGTCCGTCTACGGACTTAGGTGACCTGGCGCTTGGCCAGAACATGCGTATCGCGTTTATGCCTTGGAACGGTTATAACTTCGAAGACTCAATCCTGATTTCTGAGCGTGTTGCTCAGGAAGACCGTTTCACTACGATCCACATTCAGGAACTGAGCTGTATCGCTCGTGACACCAAGTTGGGGCCAGAAGAAATTTCTTCTGATATTCCAAACGTTGGTGAGTCTGCCTTAAGCAAGCTGGATGAATCTGGTGTTGTTTACATTGGTGCAGAAGTGAAGGGCGGTGACATTCTGGTTGGTAAGGTAACGCCAAAAGGCGAAACTCAGCTAACGCCGGAAGAAAAACTGTTACGTGCTATCTTCGGTGAAAAAGCCTCTGACGTTAAAGATACCTCTCTGCGTGTACCTAACTCTGTACACGGTACGGTTATCGACGTTCAGGTATTTACCCGTGATGGCGTAGAAAAAGACAAACGTGCGCTGGAAATTGAAGACATGCAGTTACGTCAGGTTAAGAAGGACCTGTCGGATGAATTCAATATCCTGGCTGACGGTATCTTTGCTCGTGCTGCTAACCTGTTGCTTAAAGCTGGTGTTGACCAGGCTAAGCTGGACAGCATGCCACGCGAAAAATGGTTTGACCTGCCGCTGACAGATGCAGATCTGCAAAGCGACCTGGATCAAATCGGTGCCCAGCACGACGAAATCAAAGCGGATTTCGATAAGAAATTTGAAGTTAAGCGTCGCAAGATCACCCAGGGTGATGATCTGGCGCCTGGCGTACTTAAGATCGTTAAGGTTTATCTGGCTGTTAAGCGTCATATCCAGCCTGGTGACAAGATGGCAGGTCGTCACGGTAACAAGGGTGTTATCTCTACCGTAATCCCGGTAGAAGATATGCCATACGATGAAAACGGCACGCCGGTAGACATCGTACTTAACCCACTGGGTGTACCGTCGCGGATGAACATCGGTCAGATCCTTGAAACACACTTGGGTATGGCTGCGCATGGTCTTGGCGTTAAGATCGACCGTATGCTGAAAGAGCAAGAAGAAATGCAGAAACTGCGTGGCTTCCTGCAGGAAGTATACGACCTGGGTGACAACCCTAAACAGGTCGATATTGGCACCTTTACTGACGACGAAGTACTGCGTTTAGCTAACAACCTGCGTAAAGGTGTACCAGTAGCAACGCCAGTATTCGACGGTGCGCGCGAATCTGAAATCAAACAGATGTTAAAACTGGCGGATATTCCTGAGAGCGGGCAAATTACCCTGTTTGATGGCCGTACTGGTCGTGAATTTGAACGTCCGGTTACCGTTGGTTACATGTACATGCTGAAACTGAACCACTTGGTTGACGACAAGATGCACGCGCGTTCAACCGGTTCTTACAGCCTGGTTACTCAGCAGCCGCTGGGTGGTAAAGCACAATTCGGTGGTCAGCGCTTCGGTGAGATGGAAGTGTGGGCACTGGAAGCATACGGTGCCGCTTACACCCTGCAGGAAATGCTTACTGTTAAGTCGGATGACGTTAACGGTCGTACCAAAATGTACAAGAACATCGTTGATGGCGATCACAGAATGGAACCAGGCATGCCTGAGTCATTCAACGTACTGCTTAAAGAAATCCGTTCACTCGGTATCAATATCGAGCTGGAAGAAAACTAAGCAGGCGCTGTTAGCCATAATTGATTGAGTTGGCCCGGGTAACCGGGCCATAGAGACTGACTCCGCCGGGAGAGTATTTGTGAAAGACTTATTAAAGTTTCTAAAACAACAAAACAAGACTGAAGAATTCGATAATATTCGCATTGGTCTTGCCTCACCAGACATGATCCGTTCATGGTCTTTTGGTGAAGTTAAGAAACCTGAGACCATCAACTACCGTACGTTCAAACCAGAGCGTGACGGTCTGTTCTGTGCGCGTATCTTTGGCCCTGTAAAAGATTACGAGTGTCTGTGCGGTAAGTACAAGCGCCTGAAGCACCGTGGTGTTATCTGTGAAAAATGTGGTGTAGAAGTAACCCTTACTAAAGTACGTCGTGAGCGTATGGGTCACATCGAACTGGCCAGCCCGGTTGCCCACATCTGGTTCCTGAAATCACTGCCGTCTCGTATCGGTTTGATGCTGGACATGACGCTGCGTGACATCGAGCGCGTACTGTACTTCGAATCTTTCGTAGTAACAGAGCCAGGCATGACCACGCTTGAGCGCAGCCAACTGCTGAGCGAAGAAGAATACCTGGACGCACTGGAAGAGCACGGCGACGAGTTCGAAGCGAAAATGGGTGCCGAAGCGGTATTTGACCTGCTTAAACACCTCGACGTTGATGCTGACGTAGCTTCTATGCGTGAAGAGTTGCCATCAATCAACTCAGAAACCAAGCGTAAGAAGATCACCAAGCGTCTTAAACTGCTTGAATCATTCCAACAGTCTGGCAACAAGCCAGAGTGGATGATCATGACCGTATTACCAGTATTGCCACCGGATCTTCGTCCTCTGGTACCACTGGACGGTGGCCGTTTTGCAACATCTGATCTGAACGATTTATACCGCCGTGTAATCAACCGTAACAACCGTCTGAAGCGTCTGTTAGACCTGGCGGCACCTGACATCATCGTACGTAACGAAAAACGTATGTTGCAGGAAGCGGTAGACGCACTGCTGGATAACGGTCGTCGTGGCCGCGCTATCACCGGTTCTAACAAGCGTCCTCTTAAATCACTTGCCGATATGATCAAAGGTAAGCAGGGTCGTTTCCGTCAGAACTTACTTGGTAAGCGTGTTGACTACTCTGGCCGTTCTGTAATTACCGTTGGCCCTACACTGCGTCTGCACCAGTGTGGTCTGCCTAAGAAGATGGCTCTTGAGCTGTTCAAGCCATTCATCTACGGCAAATTAGAAGGTCGTGGTTTAGCGACTACTATCAAAGCTGCGAAGAAGCTGGTAGAGCGTGAAGCGCCGGAAGTATGGGACGTTCTGGATGAAGTAATCCGTGAACACCCGGTATTACTTAACCGTGCACCAACACTTCACCGTCTGGGTATCCAGGCGTTTGAACCGACCCTGATCGAAGGTAAAGCGATCCAATTACACCCACTGGTGTGTGCGGCTTATAACGCTGACTTCGACGGTGACCAAATGGCGGTACACGTACCACTGACCATTGAAGCACAATTAGAAGCCCGTGCGCTGATGATGTCGACGAATAACATTCTGTCGCCAGCGAACGGTGAGCCAATCATCGTACCTTCACAGGACGTTGTATTGGGCCTGTATTACCTGACTCGTGACAAAGTAAACGGCCAGGGCGAAGGCATGGTATTTACCAGCCCGCACGAAGCTGAAAAAGCTTACCGTACTGGTAATGCCGAACTGCACTCACGCGTTAAGGTTCGTATTACTGAATACGACGTAGCGGAAGACGGCAGCAAAACTGAGAAGGTTACCCTGACCGATACCACTGTTGGTCGTGCGATTTTCTCTCTGATCCTGCCAAAAGGTCTGCCTTTTGAGCTGATCAACCAGCCAATGGGTAAAAAGCAAATCTCTGGTCTGCTTAACGCCTGTTACCGTCGTCTGGGTCTGAAAGACACCGTTATTGCGGCTGACCAAATCATGTATACCGGCTTCCACTATGCGATGATCGCGGGTGCGTCTGTTGGTATCGACGACATGGTTATCCCTGATGCCAAGAAAGACATTATCGATGCAGCTGAAGCGGAAGTAATCGAGATCCAGGAACAGTTCCAGGGTGGTCTTGTAACAGCCGGTGAACGTTACAACAAAGTTATTGATATCTGGTCAAACGCGAACGAAAAAGTCGCGAAAGCCATGATGGATAACCTGAAAACTGACGTGGTTATTAACGCCAAAGGCGAAGAAGAAGAGCAAGCCTCATTTAACTCTGTTTATATGATGGCCGACTCCGGTGCTCGTGGTAGTGCCGCTCAGATTCGTCAGTTAGCGGGTATGCGTGGTCTGATGGCGAAGCCGGATGGCTCAATCATCGAAACGCCAATCACGGCAAACTTCCGTGAAGGTCTGAACGTACTCCAGTACTTCATCTCAACCCACGGTGCTCGTAAAGGTCTTGCCGATACCGCACTGAAAACTGCGAACTCAGGTTACCTGACTCGTCGTCTGGTTGACGTAGCCCAAGATCTGGTTATCACTAACTCAGACTGTGGTACTTACGAAGGCGTACTGATGACTCCGCTGATCGAAGGTGGAGACGTTGTAGAACCGCTGCGTGAACGTGTACTGGGTCGTGTAGTTGCTGAAGACGTTTACATCCCGGGTACCGAAGAAGTACTGCTTGAACGTAACACGCTGCTCGACGAAGCGTTGGTAGACCTGCTTGAGTCAAACTCTGTTGACCAGGTAAAAGTACGCTCAGTAATTACCTGTGACAATGACTTTGGTGTTTGTGCTAACTGTTACGGTCGTGACCTGGCTCGCGGTCATATGGTTGGTAAAGGTGAATCTGTTGGTGTTATCGCTGCGCAGTCAATCGGTGAGCCGGGTACCCAGCTGACCATGCGTACGTTCCACATCGGTGGTGCGGCATCACGGGCGTCTGCAGAAAACAGTGTACAGGTGAAAACCGCCGGTAACCTTAAGCTGCACAATGCTAAATATGTACGCAACACTGACGGTAAAGTAGTTATCGTTTCTCGTTCAACCGAACTGACCATGACAGATGAGCAGGGTCGTGAGAAAGAGCGTTATAAAGTACCTTACGGTGCAACCTTAACCGTTGATGACGGTGCTGCTGTTCAGGCTGGCGACATTGTTGCTAACTGGGATCCGCATAGTCACCCAATCATTGTTGAGCGTGCGTCTAAGATCTCATTTGCTGATATCGACGATTCAAATACCGAGATGCAGCAGGATGAGCTGACCGGTCTGACCCGTGTTGTGGTTAAAGACCTGTCCAAGCTGAATGCGAAAGAGCCTAAACTGATTCTGGAGAGCGACGAGTTTGGTCTGCAGGAAATTCGCCTGCCTAGCTTTACCACCATCGAAGCGGCGGACGGTAAAGTGGCTAACGAAGGTGACGTGCTGGCACGTATTCCTCAGGAAAGCTCGAAAACACGTGACATCACCGGTGGTCTGCCACGGGTTGCTGACTTGTTCGAAGCGCGTAAGCCGAAAGAACCTGCAATCCTGGCTGAAGTTTCCGGTACCATTGGCTTCGGTAAAGAAACCAAAGGTAAGAAACGTCTGGTTATCACCCCGAAAGATGGTGACCCATACGAAGAGATGATTCCGAAGTGGCGTCAGCTTAACGTGTTTGAAGGTGAGAACGTGGAACGCGGCGAAGTTATCGCTGACGGTCCTGAGTCACCACACGATATCCTGCGTCTGCGTGGCGTAAGTGCGGTATCTAACTACATCGTGAACGAAGTTCAGGAAGTATACCGTCTGCAAGGTGTAAAAATTAACGATAAGCACATCGAGGTAGTTATTCGCCAGATGCTGCGTAAGTGTATGATTACCGCACCAGGCGATACTCAGTTCCTGGAAGGCGAGCAGGTTGAAGTGTCTGCTGTTAAGATCGCTAACCGTGAAATGGAAAAACAGGGCAAACTGCCTGCGCTTTACGAAATCCAGTTACTGGGTATCACCAAAGCGTCGCTGTCTACAGAGTCTTTCATCTCTGCAGCATCGTTCCAGGAAACCACGCGCGTTCTTACCGAAGCAGCGGTTCAGGGCAAAGAAGACGATTTACGTGGTCTGAAAGAAAACGTTATCGTTGGCCGTCTGATCCCAGCGGGTACCGGTTTCGCTTATCACGAAAAACGTGCTCAGCGTCGCCATGAAGAAATTGCTGAACTATCAGTGTCTGCTGCTGAAGCAGAACAAGCACTGACCGAAGCGTTAAACGCCGAAGTATCTTCTGACGAATCTACGTCAGACGAATAAGCGTTAATAGAAAGAAATTGGGGCACTACCGGGAGGTAGTGCCCCATTTTGTCATCTGTACCGGGGAAATATCGCATAATTGCGTGGTTAACCTTTGTACACCTTGACAGCACTGGCTTTGATCTTTAATATTCCGCGACCCGAAAAAAGGTAGCAGTATTATTTGCCGCCAAAAAGGGCGCGGTTTTAAAGATTCGATGTCACCGGGATCGTAACGAGCATACGGTCTGACGACGAATTAAAGTCGTAAATTAATCGACCCGGACAAAGGCCCGGGTTTTTGTAGTTTTTAATCAGGAGCTAGTTAATGGCAACAGTTAACCAGTTAGTGCGCAAGCCACGCAGAAAGCCCGTTGAAAAAAGCAACGTTGCTGCCCTGCAAGCTTGTCCGCAAAGACGTGGCGTATGTACTCGCGTATATACCACTACGCCTAAGAAACCAAACTCAGCACTTCGTAAAGTATGTCGTGTGCGTTTAACCAACGGTTTTGAAGTATCTTCATACATCGGTGGTGAAGGCCACAACCTGCAGGAGCACAGTGTTGTTCTTATCCGTGGCGGTCGTGTAAAAGACCTGCCAGGTGTTCGTTATCACACTGTTCGCGGTACTCTTGACTGCGCCGGCGTAAACGATCGTAGACAAGCCCGTTCTAAATACGGCGCAAAACGGCCTAAGTCTTAACGGTTCTCCGTTAGTAAGGCCAAACTGAATTAATTGAGTTTTGGGTTATCCCTGAATTCCACGGAGAATAGAAGATGCCAAGAAGAAGAGTCGTAGGTCAACGTAAAATCCTACCAGAACCAAAATTTGGTTCACAGCTGCTTGCTAAATTCATGAATGTCGTAATGCTCGACGGCAAGAAATCGATTGCAGAAAAAATCGTTTACGGTGCGCTTGATATTGTTGCTGAAAAAACCGGCAAAGCACACTTAGATGTATTCGAAGAAGCTCTGGACAACATTCGTCCTACTGTAGAGGTTAAGTCTCGCCGCGTAGGTGGTTCAACTTACCAGGTTCCAGTAGAAGTTCGTCCGGTTCGTCGTAATGCATTAGGTATGCGTTGGATGGTAGAAGCGGCACGTAAACGTGGCGAGAAGTCAATGGCTCAACGCCTTGCAGCCGAAATGTTAGATGCAGCTGACAACAAAGGTTCAGCGGTTAAGAAACGTGAAGACGTTCACCGCATGGCCGAAGCGAACAAAGCGTTCGCTCACTATCGTTGGTAATCAACGTTTAACTGAGAGAGAAGTATGCCACGTAAGACCCCAATTGATCGCTATCGGAATATAGGTATTGTTGCGCACGTTGATGCGGGTAAAACCACAACAACTGAGCGTGTACTATTCTATACCGGGTTATCGCATAAAATTGGTGAAGTGCATGATGGTGCTGCAACCATGGACTGGATGGAACAGGAACAAGAGCGCGGAATTACTATTACTTCCGCTGCGACAACCTGTTTCTGGGCCGGGATGCAGCAACAATTCGATCAGCATCGTATCAATATTATCGACACCCCCGGGCACGTTGACTTTACCATTGAGGTAGAGCGTTCATTGCGTGTTCTGGATGGTGCTGTAGTGGTATTTTGCGGGTCTTCTGGCGTTGAACCTCAATCAGAAACCGTTTGGCGACAAGCGGATAAATATCACGTTCCGCGCATGGTCTTCGTTAATAAGATGGACCGTGCCGGGGCGGATTTTGAACGGGTTGTTGGTCAAATCCGTAAGCGTTTGGGCGCGACCTGTGTACCCATTCAGCTTAACATCGGTGCGGAAGAAGAATTCCGTGGCGTGATTGACCTGATTAAAATGAAATCCATTAACTGGAACGCCGAAGACATGGGTATGACTTTTACCTATGAAGACATTCCGGCGGATCTTCAGGATAAGGCCGAAGAATACCGTGTTGAAATGGTAGAAGCGGCTGCCGAAGCCAACGAAGAATTAATGGAAAAGTATTTAGAAAACGGTGATCTGACTGAAGATGAAATTCACGAAGGTCTGCGTATTCGCACGCTGAACAACGAAATCGTGCTGGCTACCTGTGGTAGTGCGTTTAAAAACAAAGGTGTGCAGGCAGTACTGGATGCAGTTATTCGCTATTTACCTGCACCGGTTGACATCCCTGCGATTAATGGTGAGCTTGAAGATGAAAGCCACGGTGAGCGTCACGCCAGTGATGATGAGCCGTTTTCGGCGCTGGCGTTCAAGATCGCTACCGACCCGTTTGTGGGCACGTTAACCTTTTTCCGTTGTTACTCTGGTGTAGTGAACACCGGTGATACCGTATATAACCCTGTTAAGGGTAAGCGCGAACGCTTTGGTCGTATTGTTCAGATGCACGCCAAAGACCGTGAAGAATTAAAAGAAGTTCGTGCAGGTGACATTGCCGCCGCAATTGGCATGAAAGACGTCACTACTGGTGACACGTTGTGTGATCCT
Source organism: Marisediminitalea lipolytica (assembly GCF_001758465.1). Classification (GTDB taxonomy): domain Bacteria; phylum Pseudomonadota; class Gammaproteobacteria; order Enterobacterales; family Alteromonadaceae; genus Alteromonas; species Alteromonas lipolytica. Next base: position 2,155 of record NZ_MJIC01000019.1, on the reverse strand, counting down.
AATCACATTATTACGCTGGAGCGTATGGAGTTTCCTGATCCGGTGATTTCGATTGCCGTTGAACCAAAATCAACGGCTGACCAGGAAAAAATGGGTATTGCCCTGAGTAAGCTTGCGGCTGAAGATCCATCGTTCCGCGTAAAAACCGATGAAGAAACCGGTCAGACTATTATTTCCGGTATGGGTGAACTGCACCTGGACATCATCGTTGACCGCATGAAGCGGGAATTTAAAGTTGAATGTAACGTTGGTAAGCCTCAGGTGGCTTATCGCGAGACTATCCGCAAAAAAGTGGAAGTCGAAGGCAAGTTTGTCCGTCAGTCAGGCGGTCGTGGCCAGTTTGGTCATGTCTGGCTGCGTATTGAGCCGAATGAAGAAGGTGCTGGTTACGAATTCGTCAATGAAATCGTAGGCGGTGTTATTCCTAAAGAATTCATTCCTTCGGTGGACAAAGGTATTCAGGAGCAAACGCAAAATGGTGTGCTCGCAGGTTACCCGGTTCTCGATGTAAAGGTAACTTTGTTCGATGGTTCGTACCATGATGTTGACTCTTCTGAAATGGCGTTTAAGATCGCCGGTTCTATGGGCTTTAAGAAAGGAGCTGCTGAGGCAAATCCGGTATTGCTTGAACCCATGATGAGCGTTGAAGTAACTACACCTGAAGATTGGATGGGTGATGTCGTTGGTGACCTGAATCGTCGCCGTGGTATGATCGAAGGTATGGAAGAAGGCGTAGCCGGCATAAAAATTGTGCGGGCAAAGGTGCCACTTTCCGAGATGTTCGGTTATGCTACTGACCTGCGTTCTGCTACGCAGGGGCGCGCCTCCTATTCGATGGAGTTCTTCAACTATGCAGAAGCCCCTAACAATGTGGCGAAAGCAATCATTGAAGCACGAAGCTAATAAATTTTGAAGGTTCGGTCCGGTCTGCTATTGGAGCGGACTTTTAACTTAGGAAACGAGAAAAATGGCAAAAGAAAAGTTTGAACGGTCGAAACCCCACGTAAACGTGGGTACTATCGGCCACGTTGACCACGGTAAAACCACTCTGACTGCAGCAATCACTACTGTTCTTGCAAAGACTTACGGTGGTTCTGCGCAAGCATTCGATCAAATCGATAACGCGCCAGAAGAAAAAGCACGTGGTATTACCATCTCTACTTCACACGTAGAGTATGACACTCCAACTCGTCACTACGCTCACGTAGACTGTCCTGGACACGCTGACTATGTTAAAAACATGATCACCGGTGCTGCTCAGATGGACGGCGCGATCCTGGTAGTAGCTGCGACTGACGGCCCTATGCCTCAGACTCGTGAGCACATCCTGTTAGGTCGTCAGGTAGGCGTACCTTACATCATCGTATTCATGAACAAATGTGACATGGTTGATGATGAAGAGCTGCTTGAGCTGGTTGAAATGGAAGTACGTGAACTGCTGTCTGAGTACGACTTCCCAGGTGATGACCTGCCAGTAATCCAGGGTTCTGCACTGAAAGCTCTTGAAGGCGATGCAGCGTGGGAAGCTAAGATTGTTGAGTTAGGTGAAGCACTGGATTCTTACATCCCAGAGCCAGAGCGTGACATCGATAAGCCGTTCATCCTGCCAATCGAAGACGTATTCTCAATCTCAGGTCGTGGTACTGTTGTAACTGGCCGTGTTGAGCAAGGTATCGTTAAAGTAGGTGAAGAAGTAGAAATCGTTGGTATCAAAGATACTACCAAGACTACTTGTACTGGTGTTGAAATGTTCCGTAAGCTGCTTGACGAAGGTCGTGCAGGTGAGAACGTTGGTGTTCTGTTACGTGGTACTAAGCGTGATGACGTTGAGCGTGGTCAGGTTCTTTGTAAGCCTGGTTCAATCAAGCCACACACTAAGTTTGAAGCAGAAGTATACGTACTGTCTAAAGATGAAGGCGGTCGTCACACTCCATTCTTCAAAGGTTACCGTCCACAGTTCTACTTCCGTACAACTGACGTAACTGGTGCTGTAGAGCTGCCAGAAGGCGTAGAAATGGTAATGCCTGGTGACAACCTGAAGTTCGTAGTAGAACTGATTGCACCAATCGCGATGGACGAAGGTCTGCGCTTCGCGATCCGTGAAGGTGGTCGTACAGTAGGTGCTGGTGTTGTATCTAAAATTATCGCTTAATCG
>NZ_MJIC01000018.1:954-1334 GCF_001758465.1 Marisediminitalea lipolytica | reverse complement strand
AGCTACAACGCCACCACGGGCTTATGGACCGTAGGTTCCCTCGCCAGCGGCGCAACCGCTACGTTGACGATTGTGGCCACCACGACCGACAGCAGTGCGGTGACCAACACTGCTTCGGTCACGGCCGATCAGACTGAACTGGACAGTTCGGATAATGCCGATTCGGCCACCGTGGATGCCCAGGCCATTGATTTGGCGTTAAGCAAAACCGTCGACAATGCCTCACCGAATCTGGGCGATAACGTGAGCTTTACCCTGACGGTAAACAATGCCGGGCCAGATGCCGCCACCAATGTAGTCGTCACCGACCCACTGCCAGCGGGCTTTACCTTTGTCAGCTCAGACGGTAGCTACAACGCCACCACGGGCTTATGGACCGT
>NZ_MJIC01000018.1:0-876 GCF_001758465.1 Marisediminitalea lipolytica | reverse complement strand
CGCCTCGGTCACTGCCGATCAAACCGAGTTGGATAACTCCGATAATACGGATTCGGTGAGCGTTGATGCTCAGGCGATTGATTTAGCCCTGAGCAAAGCCGTGGATAACGCCACCCCGAACCTGGGGGATAACGTCAGCTTTACCCTGACCGTGTCGAACACGGGACCGGATGCCGCCACCAATGTGGTGGTGACCGATCAGTTACCCGCGGGCTTTACCTTTGTGAGCTCAGACGGTAGCTACAACGCCACCACGGGCTTATGGACCGTAGGTTCACTGGCCAGCGGCGCGACTGCTACGTTGACGATTGTCGCCACCACCACCGACAGCAGTGCGGTGACCAACACTGCTAGCGTGACCGCCGATCAAACTGAGCTGGACAGTTCGGATAATGCCGATTCGGCCACCGTGGATGCCCAGGCCATTGATTTGGCGTTAAGCAAAACCGTGGACAATGCCTCACCGAACCTGGGGGATAATGTCAGCTTCACCCTCACCGTAGCCAACACGGGGCCGGATACCGCCACCAATGTGGTGGTGACTGACCCACTGCCAGCCGGGTTTACCTTTGTCAGCAGTGATGGCAGTTATAACGCCACCACCGGACTATGGACCGTGGGCAGTCTCGCCAGTGGTGCCAGCGCCACGTTGACAATTGTGGCGACCACCACCGACAGCAGTGCGGTGACCAACATTGCCAGCGTGACCGCCGATCAAACCGAGCTGGACAGTTCAGATAATACCGATTCCGCGACCGTGGATGCCCAGGCGATCGATTTAGCCCTGGCTAAATCCGTGGATAACGCCACCCCGAACCTAGGTGATAACGTCAGCTTTACCCTGACCGTCTCCAACACCGGGCCGGATGCCGCCAC
>NZ_MJIC01000017.1 GCF_001758465.1 Marisediminitalea lipolytica | reverse complement strand
CGATTAAGCGATAATTTTAGATACAACACCAGCACCTACTGTACGACCACCTTCACGGATCGCGAAGCGCAGACCTTCGTCCATCGCGATTGGTGCAATCAGTTCTACTACGAACTTCAGGTTGTCACCAGGCATTACCATTTCTACGCCTTCTGGCAGCTCTACAGCACCAGTTACGTCAGTTGTACGGAAGTAGAACTGTGGACGGTAACCTTTGAAGAATGGAGTGTGACGACCGCCTTCATCTTTAGACAGTACGTATACTTCTGCTTCAAACTTAGTGTGTGGCTTGATTGAACCAGGCTTACAAAGAACCTGACCACGCTCAACGTCATCACGCTTAGTACCACGTAACAGAACACCAACGTTCTCACCTGCACGACCTTCGTCAAGCAGCTTACGGAACATTTCAACACCAGTACAAGTAGTCTTGGTAGTATCTTTGATACCAACGATTTCTACTTCTTCACCTACTTTAACGATACCTTGCTCAACACGGCCAGTTACAACAGTACCACGACCTGAGATTGAGAATACGTCTTCGATTGGCAGGATGAACGGCTTATCGATGTCACGCTCTGGCTCTGGGATGTAAGAATCCAGTGCTTCACCTAACTCAACAATCTTAGCTTCCCACGCTGCATCGCCTTCAAGAGCTTTCAGTGCAGAACCCTGGATTACTGGCAGGTCATCACCTGGGAAGTCGTACTCAGACAGCAGTTCACGTACTTCCATTTCAACCAGCTCAAGCAGCTCTTCATCATCAACCATGTCACATTTGTTCATGAATACGATGATGTAAGGTACGCCTACCTGACGACCTAACAGGATGTGCTCACGAGTCTGAGGCATAGGGCCGTCAGTCGCAGCTACTACCAGGATCGCGCCGTCCATCTGAGCAGCACCGGTGATCATGTTTTTAACATAGTCAGCGTGTCCAGGACAGTCTACGTGAGCGTAGTGACGAGTTGGAGTGTCATACTCTACGTGTGAAGTAGAGATGGTAATACCACGTGCTTTTTCTTCTGGCGCGTTATCGATTTGATCGAATGCTTGCGCAGAACCACCGTAAGTCTTTGCAAGAACAGTAGTGATTGCTGCAGTCAGAGTGGTTTTACCGTGGTCAACGTGGCCGATAGTACCCACGTTTACGTGGGGTTTCGAACGTTCAAACTTTTCTTTTGCCATTTTTCTAATATCCCAGCAAAGTACAATGTTAGGTGAATATAAATTTTACATGAGCTGGGGAGAAATGGTGCTGATAGGCAGATTTGAACTGCCGACCTCACCCTTACCAAGGGTGCGCTCTACCAACTGAGCTATATCAGCATCGGACTTGGAGCGGGCAGCGGGAATCGAACCCGCATCATCAGCTTGGAAGGCTGAGGTAATAGCCATTATACGATGCCCGCATTCCTAATTCTCTTGCCACACTCATAGAAAGTGGTGGAGGGGGCAGGATTCGAACCTGCGAAGGCTGAGCCGGCAGATTTACAGTCTGCTCCCGTTGACCGCTTGGGTACCCCTCCAGAGATTGATGAATGGTGCCGACTGCCGGAATCGAACTGGCGACCTACTGATTACAAGTCAGTTGCTCTACCAACTGAGCTAAGTCGGCTCCTCATCAAGTGGGTGCGAATTCTAGAGTAATGATTTACTCAGTGCAATAGGCTTTTGCGAAAAATTTTCTTTTTTTTGTTTAAGTGGTCATTTAATTACCACCTAGACGTTTAATTGAACAATATCAATCAAAAGAAGCTTTTTCAGCATAGCGGGCAAGGCCGTCTATCACCAAATTCGCGGCGCTGAGACTATCACCGTCGCAAGCACTTGTCAGCAGTTTTTTATCGCCACCGGTAAAAATTATGACATTTTCTTTAAATTGATTATTTAATCGCCGCTTCGCTGACCAAAAAACACCCTGCAAGGCAGAAAGACACCCCATTGCCACACATTCTTCGGTATCTGTTCCGGCAGATAATTGTTCCGGAATAGTCTGATCTTCAAGAACCCGGGTGGTATTTTGGAGCAATGCTTTTTTCATTGTATGAAAGCCTGGCGCTATCCAACCGCCTAAATGTTGACCATTTGCCACAAAATCTACCGTTACTGCGGTGCCGGCATCAATTACGGCAAACGGTTTATCGGTTAAATTTGCAGCACCCAGTATGGCCAGCCATCGATCGACGCCCATTTTTTTTGGATTTTTATAACTATTTTTTATGCCGAAGGCTTCACTCTCGGTTTTAACCGGACAAAATTTAATCTGTTGTTGCAAACAAAGTTGCCCAAGTGCTTCTTCGACAGCCGGCTTACCGACATTCGCAATAAAAAGATGGGTGATTTTTATGCTTTCTACATAAGTAATGAAAGTTGTTAAATCGTCTACCGTGGTCACCGCTGAAGAATCATCGCTTAACAGACGAAATTTTATCCGCGTATTGCCCACATCCACCAGCAAAACAGACTTAGTTTGCACGCAGGCTTACCTCTCCACCATGAAAGCGGGTTATCCCATCGGCAGTTTCCAGCAGTAACGCCCCACTGGCATCAATACCACGGTTAATACCACTGATCCGCTTGTCGCCGCTTTTTACCACCACAGTGCGGTCGGCAAACCAGTCGAGGTGTTGCCATTCGTCAATATAGGGTTCAAATCCACGCTGAGTAAAATCAGGCAGCATCTGCCAAAGCTGCTCTATTATGCAAGCCGCAACATCGTTACGGTCGATATCCGGCCCTAATGCCTGACTCATATCGATATGCGGCTGCCCTACCTCAAACTCGTGGGGTGGCACGACCACATTTAAGCCAATACCAATAATGCAATCAGCAGGGGCGCCTATCTGTCCTTCTACTTCGATTAACACGCCAGCCAGCTTTTTACCAAACAGATATACATCATTAGGCCACTTTAGCCGGGCTTCATCTAATCCGCAGGTTTTCAGTGCACGGCATATGGCAATGCCAACCAACAGGGACAGTCCGGCCATGCCCTGATATCCATCATTAAACCGCCAGTACATAGAAAAGGTTAAACTGCCTCCCACCGGCGCCAGCCATTGGCGACCATGCCGTCCTCGTCCTGCAGTTTGAATTTCGGCAACGATGGTGTCACCGTTAGCTCTGACCCTGTCAGTATTTTTTAATTCGGTATTAGTAGACTCGATAACCTGGATTACCGATACCTCACCATAGGCAGGCTGAGTAAATTGCCCGGTAATCTTTTTTTCATCGAGTAAAATAAGGGGACGGTTCAGCTTGTAGCCTTTTCCTTTTACCTTAAACACATCCAGCCCCCAATCAATCAGCTGATTAATGTGACCGGCAATCGCTGTGCGTGACAGGTTCAGGGTCTGGGCAAGGGTTTCTCCGGAGTGGAATTCACCGTCAGCCAGCACACATAACAATTGCTGTCTTATCTCACGGGATTTTAATTTCATAACGTCACACGTCCTTGCTTGCCAATGAGTCGCACTTCTGCTGCCAGTTGCACCCCAAAGCGTTCTTTCACCTTACTTTGGATTTCGCGTGCTAAGGCCAGTAGCGCTTTGCCTGTTGCCTTATGCTGGTTTACCAACACCAGGGGCTGGTGCTGGTAACAGCACACGCCGTCCTTACATACGCCCTTGAATCCAGCCTGGTCAATCAGCCAGGCTGCCGGCACCTTTACTTCTTCATCACTAACCTTAAAACCCGGTATCGTCGGACAGATAGCCTGCAAGGCATGATAGTGCTCGCCGCTAATGGTTGGATTTTTAAAAAAGCTGCCAGCATTACCCAACACAGCCGGATCGGGCAGTTTTTGCTGCCGTACTTCTATAACCTTATTAAAAATAGCAACAGGGCCGGGATTATCCAGAGCCGCCAGCTCCGCGTAAGCCGTTATGGGTTTACTGTTCGCCGGTAGCCAGAAATGTACATGGGTGACGACCCAGTGTTGTGCCCGGGGGCGTTTGAATATGCTGTCACGATAACCAAATTCACATTCTGACTGCGATAAACTAAACAATTCACCATTACTGACATCCACCACATCAACCTGGGCGATCCGCTCACCGGCTTCCAACCCATAGGCACCAATATTTTGAATCGGCGCAGCACCAACAGAGCCGGGGATCAGCGCGAGGTTTTCCAAACCACCCCAACCCTGCTCTACCGTAAAGGCTACCAGCGTGTGCCAGTTCTCACCGGCGCCGACTTTTAAGCGAACCCCGTCGCCTGACTGACTGACTTCCACACCGGTAATTTTATTAACCAGGACCACGCCGTCGTAATCATCAGTAAATATTGTATTACTGCCCTCTCCCATGACATAGCAAGGCGCGGCAGATGTGTACAGAGCGAGCAATTGCGGCACCGAGCAAAACTCGTGTAGCTCGCGACACTGGCTGTGAATTCCAAAGGTGTGACGTTGGGATAAATCAGGCATAGACACAAAGGTTAATCTTCGGGGTCGTTTAGTATGCCTTAAAACGGCTGGGGTTGGCTATGCTGTCTACAGCATGAAAGGAGGTGACCCTGACGGGTCACCCAGATAATTTTAGTCGAGAACAATAATCACACCGGCTTCGTTAAAGAAGCCTTGCTCATTCAGTTCAATAATGCGTTCGGCATATTCGCTGGCTAACACGATTTCGGTACGGGTATCTCCATAAGTGCGTAACGCTTTAACTAACAAGGGCCGGTTGCCTACCACGGGGTGCTGTACGGCAAAATCCACATCCCTGGCAAACAATGACACCAACTGGCCTCGCTCCAGTAAGCGCTCACCTGACGATGATTTATCCGGATACACTACGGCACCGCGTAATTGCCGGAATTTCGGACTCAGCGACGGAATAAAATTACTGCCCCGTGCATCTACCACCAGTCCGGTTGGTTGCAGATCATCTTTTGCTACAGGCTCGGCGCCTTTGCGCTGTTGCTCACTGAATTTTTGCTCGATTACCGACAAACGTCGGTTAAGCTTATCCATCTCTTGCAGCCACAGGGGCTTTTCCAGTTCAACATCGTCTTCGGCGTAGGCTTTACTGATCAGCGCACCGCCCAACCAATCCAATGTAGAACGATACAGACTTTGCAGGCCAGTCTCCTGATAAACTTCCCCGTAAATAGTTTTAGAAGCTTGCCCTTGCAGGCTAATTTCCATTTCTATTTTACAACTTCCATCATCCGCCGGAGTTCTGCTCACAATCCTGGCATTACGAATAATCCCTTCAACCTGACTTTTTACTTCATCGTTGCTGAGCATATAGTTATCGATAACCGTGGTCGCCGTTACCCTGACTCCCTGGGTCGCTTCGAGAAGATTACGCTGCGCATCAACCACCGCCGCGCGACATGCCAGCAAAGGACCGGCCTTACCGCCCACATTGGCCGGAGGCAAGCCATAGCCTTCAGCGGTAATCTGCGCCGTGGTCCAGTTAATCTTGCCGCCGGCAGCCGTCCATTCTTCATAATGAGCATCAGCAGCCTGACTGCTGCCGCTGATAAGTGCTAGTGCAAATAAAAACCGTCTCATTATTTTGTCCTTACTTTACCTAAAATAGTCCTGTCAGAAGGCTCGGGATCCCAACTGTTGCCCTGCGCATTGACTTCATAGCTCGACGCGTTCTGAATGTGGAATGGGAAGTTGTTCTTAAATGTACAATCAGAAATGTTCAGCTTGGCGTATTCACTTACCACGATACCAGCGGTATTACTGCCATCAATCACACAGGCACGCAGAGTTACATTTGATTCACCCTCAATATTTAACGCACTAAAGCGACTACCCAGAATCTCAATAGCTTCCAGTAGTGGCTGGCCGGATTTCACTACAATGCCCACACCGGCGTCTTTCATTTTCACGCCAGAGAACTGAGTTGGCTTGGTATTGTTCAGTACTATGTATGGTTCACGACGAGCCTGCTCTCCCGCCGGCTGAATAATGATGCTCTGTTTCAGGCCCCAGAAATACGCTTCGCCCTGAATTTCCATTATTGCTCCGGAATCAAACTCCAGCACCACACCCGGTTCAATATATAACTCACTGTCTTCACCGAAGATCACCTTACCTTTAACCTCGTAAGGACTGAAAGTCGCAGTTAAGGACAATACGCCACTGTACTCGCCCTGTAACGGACCGCTGAGGAAGGTTTGTTTGCCCACTTCCTTAATATAGGTGGTCAGCGTGAGTGCCTTTGGTGCACTCATATTCCCTGCTTCATCAACAGCCACTACTTTATAGGTAGTTTTGCTGAAGGGTTCAGAATCAATTTCCAGATTAACGAAGGTATCAGTGCTTTCCTGTAGTACCTCTTCCCCGTTGTCGGTTACCCGCGTAACTTTAAATGCGACGGCGGTTGGGTCCTGCCAGGCCAGTTTCAGGGTGCTTTCGGTCTGGCTGCCCACCAGGTCGCTAACCGGCTCCGGCGCTACGTTATCGAAGTTCACTAACCCGGTGATACTTAACAGCGTAGAGGTGCTGCCGTCGGTATCCTGCAAAATCCCGGTTACCGGTACCCGTTGCTCGTTCCAGTCAGGCTGTACAGGAATCCTGCTGATGTAAATGCCCGGCTCCACTTCTTGCAATTCAGTGCGCAGCTGATTACCCAGTTCAACAAAGGCCTGTAATCCGGCTTCACCTTTCACACCCACTTCAATCACATCACCATAGTGCAGCCATTTGCCTGCTTTGTCGTGAATAACCGACTCAATAAGCGGACCAGCTGTGCCTTTATAAAACCGTGGCTGAGGAAAATCAAAAGCGACTTTGCGACCTAACTCGTCGGCGGCTGCCAGTAGATTTTCATCATCCAGATTCATCGCTGCTATGGCAGCATTAAGTAATAACCCCCAGGCAGTAGTCGATACACCACCTGCACGTTGCGTTACTTCGTGCTCACCACTCCATACCACATCGCCTTTGGTGTTGTATAAAGACAGCTTGATACCCAGTCGGATTTCAGAATAGATACCGGCAAAGAAACGCTCAAAGTCCACTACTTCGCCAACCAGCACACCTTCCACTCCCAGGTAAGAGGCCATTTGCGTGTAATCGAGCGGACCTGAAGGTAAGCGTTTATCCACCTCTCCCGGGTGCATTACCGAAAAATTTCGTCCGGATAGCTGACTGTTGATGACTTGTCGAAGTAACGGCGCAGCCACCAGCTCTTCGGTAATATTGGTAAAGGGTAAAATAGCGATACTTGAAGGGATTGCCTGCTGCTCACCGCTGGTACCGGTATTATTCTCAACTTCACTGTTAGACGAACGTTGGGGCGGCCCCACCAGTACCGTATCGTTGGTGCTTACCGTACAGCCTGCCAACACCAGACACAACGCGCCTAACCACAGACGAATATACTGCTTACTCATGACTCAGGTTCTCCTTTTTCAGGCGCACGCACTGCGGGGTCATATAATGACTCATCAGGTGGAAACAGCCCATTATTCTCTGGCGCCTGCCCGGGTGTAGCGGTGGGATTGTCGCCTCGTAATAACCAGTGTTGACGTAACTGGCGGGTCAGGCCATTTACTTCAAGTAATAAATCGTTCAGCAAAGCCTGGGTCTCGGGTAGATCAGCGACCGTTGGCTGGATGTCAGTAGCAATGCCATTAATGCTCTCGATAAGCGTGGCAGACTGTGACGCAACACCGGCAAAGGCATCCATATTATTATTCAGGTTTTCAGTGCTGTCCTGCAACGATGTTTGCATCACCTGCATCGTTTGCTGCATCTGGTCAATAACGGCAGGCAGTTGTTGACTTATCCCAGCCATGTTGGCGGTGAGTGTTGCTATGTTTTCCATACTCTGATTTAACACTTCCTGTTTATTATTCACATTGGCCACAATGCTTTCGAGATTTATCAGTATGTCGGCCACTTTTTGCGACAGCGCTGCAACATCCCACTCTACCATCAGGTCTTGCAACGATTGCGGTTCATCGGCATCCAGCACGGCTCCGTTGGCTAACTGCCCACTATCGCCAGGGATAAAAGCAATGGCCGCCCCGGAGAGCACGCTGTCGATAGCCAGTGCCGACTCTACCTGCAACTTACTGCCCATGCGGTACAGCGCACGGTATTCCGGTTGCATAACCAGATTAAGGGCGACTTCGCCGCTATCGGTTAAATGGATACTGTCAATGCGCCCAACCGTTACCCCTTTTAGTTTTACCGGGGATCCAGCGCTGAGTCCGTAAGACGCGGAAAGATGCGCCTCAAACCTTATCTGCTCGCCATGTTGTTCCTGCAGATCCTCAAACACCAGCCAACCCGCCAGCAGTAATGCCACCACCACAAACATTCCCAGCAGTGTATCCTGCCAACGGGACGATAACGATTGCGATGGTGCAAAACTCATTGAGCATCCTCCAGTTTATGATCGCGGATGGCCAGCACCCGGTCAGCAAAGTCGGTTCTATCTCCAGCGGTTACGGTCATCACTACCGCATAGCCATGTTGCTGCTGTTCCTTTAATAATACATGGAGCATGTTATCCCGCATACTCTCTGACATACCACTTTGCACTTCATCCAGTAATATCAGTTTAGGCCTGAACACCATTGCCCGCAGCAGGTTCATCATTCTGGTTTGCACGTCGTTGAGCTGATGCGGCTCAAGGGGCAATAACTCACTAATTTGTAACGCCTCTGCCAGAGGTTCAATATAACTGGCAATGGCCGCCTTTGTCATGCTGGTATGGTACAACATAGGAAAAGCGATGTTGTTATAGTTAGTAAAAATACTCAGCAGGCCACCGGCCTCAAATGCCATGCAGGTAGCTTTAAAGCGGGCTTGTTCTGTCATATCTTTTATAGCCAGCCCATCCACACTCACATTCCCTTCGGTGGGAGCGCACAGCCCGGCGCTTATTTTTAGTAAACTGGAGCCGCCATCCAGTACACCGGTTTCAACGCAGACAATTTCACCACTGCCTACCCGCAGGTTTAACTGACTAAATACCCTTTTGTCGGCAAAACTCAGGCTGACATTATCCAGACGCAGGCAGGTCATAAGTACACCAGATAAGACAGACCAACGTTTAAAACAAAAAACGCAAACAGCTGAAAGGTGTTTGAGTTAGAGATAGCTCTGGAAACATCGGTAAAACGGTCACGCACGTTGTAGCCAAAGTAAAGGCTGGCAAGGCCAATAAGGCAGCCACCCACCAATGCCTTAGTTATGCTTACCACAACTTCGGTCACGGTAACCTGCTCTAATAAGGCGCGGATAAATGACATCAGCGTAATACCACCGGCGTGATAAAGCTCAATCACCGCGTAAGAGGTAAAGATACAAATCAGATTAAAGTAAAAAAACATCAGCAGCAGCGAAAGCGGGAAAGCAAAGAAGACCGGCAGCAAAAACACCAGAGCCGGGCTCATATTAACCGCAGATAACGCATCAAACTGTCGGTACAACTGCATTTGCCCCATTTCGGCAGTCACCGCCGATGCCGAACGGGCTATCAGAATAATGCCAGAGATTAACGGTCCGATTTCCCGATTCACCATAATATTGAAAAACTGCGCATAGTAATCAATAAACTGCGCATTATTGGGAATGACCGAATAGGCCTTTGACATCACAAAAACGCCGAGCAGTACAGCAATCATGGTATTGATTGAAGCAGCCCGCAGACCTGAGTTAAACAACTGACGCTTAAAAAGCAACCAAAAAATACGCCGTCGCTGGGGCTTGAGCAGTTGCGGACAGGTGTTAAGCGCCAGTCCCAACAGGCCGATAATACCAGTCAGAACGCCAGCATATCGTTGTGTATGCCGGCCAATGCTATTGAGCATAAACGTTGTCCTGACGCCAGTTTCTTACCTGCTCAGCTTTATCGCTTTCGCCCAGTTGGCTTAACAGCAGAGCGGCTTTGGCGGCAAAATCTGCCGCGATGGCAGGCTCGTTGTTGGCGAGTTTTATTTTAGCCAGCACAAAATAGCTGTCGGCCATATTATGACTGGCGTTAAAACGACGAAACAGTGTTAAGGCTTTCTGTAATGCGGGCTCATTACCCGCAGCCTTACCAGACAGATAACACTGCATGGCCTGCCATTCTGTTGCCTGAGCTGAGGTAATGCAGGTTTCAACTGGTGCCGCGAACAGTTCGCTATAATCCTCTCCGTTAGCGGGGATAACAGCAGTAGCGCGCTGATAATAGGACTGTGTGCGGGTAATAAAATACAGGGCGAGATTTGCCCTCGCCTCGCTTAGCCTGTCCTGTTCGATAATCGCTAAATCCAGTAGCTGATGGCAATCTTCACCGTCACTATTTACCGCGACGGCACGCTGACATAACTTCCACTGCGCATTCAGCATTAAGGACAAATCGCCTTGTTGATAGGCTTCGCTGGCCAGTGTTCGCATTTCGTAAACGGAAAAGCTTTCTTCCTGCGCCAGCTGTTGATAGCGTTCACCTAATGACAAAGGCGGCGGGTTGGTTGCACAGCCACACAGTAGCACAACCAGAACAACGCTAATTCTGCAGATGGTCGCCATGCTCATAGCTCAGCCTTACCATACGTGAAAGCGTATGGAGGTTATCTTCCGTGTTCACGTAGCGATTTAGCAGCGTCGTAATTTCTTCCTCTGACATGTGTTGCTGCATAAAGTGAATGCTACCCCGTAATGGCTTCAGTTCGTTAGTGGACAGCTGAATTTCCAGCAAATCCACGAAGTCATCATAATCGCCTTTTCTGAACAACTTACGACTACGGCGCATAAAGTTCCAGTCAGAAAATTTACGCAAGTATTTGGACATCATGGTACCCAGCGCAAAAGCCATGGCCATGGCGATAAGGTCAAACAATTTATCCAGCGTTAGCTCTTCTATTTGCTGCGCTTTTTCGCTCACTGACGCATTAGAAATAAAGCGGATGACCTCTATCTGATCGGCTGCCATGGCATTGAGCGGATTGATTTCAAGTGCCCGGCGAAATGCGACTTCGGCCTCAGATATTTGTTTGTTCTCGTACAATGCACTGCCATAGAGTGCCAGTAAAGTATCGTTGGTAGGGTACTCAATAATGGCCGCTTCAAGATATTCAATAGCTTCTTTGTACTCGCCACTGTCTATCATGATCTGCGCTTCTACAATCGCCACGCGCGGCGAGGCAAAAGCAACCTGCTGGTGCGTCAGCACCAGCAAAAATACCGCCAGCAGAGGGAAGCGCAGAGACTTTAATTTCATCGTGATACAACAATCATTACTTCTGCATTGCCCAGGGCTTTTTGCAGTGTTTGCTGGGTTTTAATCAGATTTACAGCCGCTTCCCCAATAACTAAATCTGAGTTACGCGCTTTGTAAGTGCTCTCAGCTTTAATAATCAGTGGCTTCACAGCAATGCGAGCGTTGCGCACCGCATCATTAACATCAAAGTCATACGACACAGGACGGCCTTTAATCCGGCCATGGGTTAAATCGTCATTGGTAGGATAAATAATATCCCCTTTTTGATTACGAATACGCGGGATAGTAGCCAGTTCAAAGTTACCAATCTGACTCGCGTCGATCAGAATGCCGGTAAAATTACTGTTGTTTTCGTAAAATTCAATCTGCTTTTCCAGCTGCTCAATCACCTGTGGCTGCGGCTGGGCTTTTAATAAGCGGGTGATTTCTTTAACCAGTTCCAGTTGGTTCGGGTTATCAATTATGAAAAGCTTTTGGGTACTTTCTGCGGCACCGGCAGTTGGAAATAAGCTCATTTCTGGCCATGAAAACTGACCGGTTCGGGCCAGCACCCACTGAACAGGTTTATCGTACCACGCGGCTGTCATACCAGATTTTACTACTTCGGGCGCGATCATTTGAATAAAGCGGCCGTCCAGCGACATCGTCATCGTTACCGTCGCCACGTCATTCTGGTAATGGTCGGCGGTCATCGCCGCGCCTTTGATCATACCCTGTAAACTGGTATTAATCCGGTCACTCTGGGCAACCATCTGCTCTACCAGCGTTTCCGAAGAAACCCTTACCCCTTTAACCATTTCAGCGAGGTTACGATAGGCGTCCAGCTGAGCGGCGCGGCGCGCCAGCAGACGCTGCTTAACCAGAGGTTCATCGTCCGGTGCTACGCCATAGCCATAGGCTGAAATTACCCCGGATGACCAGTTAATCGAACCGCCAGCCATCTGATCAACAACCTCATCGGCGTGGCTAACGCCGGCTAATAACGCACACATTAAAGATAAATATCGAACTGTCTTCATTGTCGCTCTCACTTTAAATATCCTCAGGCATCAAACTGCTTGTATTTAGCCATCCGGGTTACCACTTTTCTGAGGTAATTTTTGGTTTCTTCAGCTGGTAAATTTTCAATTAAGTAGTCATATACCGCTTCTGCCGACATACCGTTTATGGTGTCTACCGCAGCATTGATGCTTTTACGTCCGGTAAAGGTTCTTGCCACATTGCCTACCCCGGTATTGTAACTGGCCACGGCACAATAAAAGCGGGCCTGGGGGTCGCTGATTTTGCGTAAATAGCGATGCGTCAGCAGATGAAAATACGCCGAACCTAATTTAAGGTTGTTATCTTCGTTAAACAAATAGTCCGCACTAACGACCTTCTTTTCACCGTGAACAAATAAATGGGCATCCAGTCCGGCTGTTTTAGGTACCAGCTGCATTAACCCAAAAGCGGGCACTGGCGATACAGCTCGCGGGTTATAACTGGACTCGGTCTCAATAATTGCCATAATCACTGAAACGGGCACATCATATCTTTTGGCGTAACCCTTAATGTCGTCAAAATACTCTTCTACCAGTTTTTCCTGATAACCATTCACAAATTCAATGGTTAACTGTAGCCGGGTCTGGCCGTTATCCTCCACTACGCTTAACACCGGCAGCGGAGCCGGAACCGCAAAGGCTTTTTTCGGTTCTGGTTTGGCAGGAATAACAGCAATCTCTTGAGGCGCAGGCTCTGCTTTGGATTCTGTTACAACTTCCTTAACAGGCGTTTCCACCAGAGCAGGCTTTGCCTTGGATTCTGCTACGACGTCCTTAGCAGGTTCTGCCACCGGAGCGGCATCGACTTTATCGTCAGGCTGTTGAACGGGTTCTTCAACCACTACCACCGTCTCAGTAGTCTCTGTGACGGGTTTATTCGGTTGCTGTTTTTGCGCTACTTTTTCTACAACGACGCTGATTTCTTCAGGTTTAGAGGCATCCGATAATGCCGGCAATTCGGCCAGATCCTGCTTTAGCGCTTCGGCTAGTCCGGCCAACTGACCGCCTATGGTGTCGGGTAAAACGCTGGCAATGGAGGTATCGGTAGTCTGGGTGATCTTCACCGGTTCTTCGGTCACTTCAGCCACTTCTTTTGTCACTTCCTGTAACAAGACGTCCTGTTCGTCTAATTCTTTGGGCGTAGCTGTGGCAATTGAAGAGGACATAGCCATTAACTCTGCTACTTTCTCCTGCAGGTCTTCGCCAGGCTCAACCAGGGTTTCGATAACCAGTTCGCCAGCTTCAAAGTCGGCAATGGCCCGGCTATTCATGGATTTATTGTAGGTTACCCAACGATGACGTTCCGGCAATGCGCCATCGGGCCATTTAACCTCGATACGTTTGGTCAGGCCACGGAAGGCTTTGTCAATGGCCTCGTCAACAGCCTGATAAATGTCGTCTATGCGCTTGGTTTGATTTTCAAATTCAGCGTCCATACGGGCACTGATCTCATCGAAATCATCCACGGATTGGGCAGAAGCCGGAAACTGAAGCCCCAGCAGTACTGCCAGTAAACTAGTACTGAGAACTCGCCGCATTACTGATCGCCTCTAAACTTTCCCGTTCTTTGCAAATATCAGCTTCATTGGTTAAGCAAATTCCCAGGGTCACTTCTGCCACCCAGGTACCTTCTTCCTCTGTCACTTTTTCATCTACCACGACGGTTCCTTTCAACCAGGTTTTCACCCGGGTCGCGATGATGTCGCTCTGTAATTCGTACTTTTCGACCGTAGAACCAGAGCGTACTTCGATGCCTTTAACCTGTTCAGACAGCTGACGCTGGGCGTCGAGTTGTGCGGCGCGTTTGGCCAGCATTCTGGCCTGCGCGTGGGTCTTTGCCATGGCCGGATCCACCGTACCAAAACCCTGCGCGGTAACGACACCTGTTAAGTCAGCAGCCTGTGCTACGCTAACAAGACCAGCAGCTAACACCGACACGAATACTTTGAACTTCATGGTTTGATTCCCTTTTGCTTCAGTGCTTCAGTGTACACGTGGTTTACCAAATCAATTTCGATACCTTCGCGTACCGACTCCATCAACTGATCAACCACTTCAACCTTAAATGCACCAGACAGTAAAAACTGACGAATGCTTAGTAACTCGCGTTTACAGGCTAGCGGGGCGTGGGCGATGGTGGAGTCTATGTCGTTAACTTTCAGATACAGCGAGGCTTTTTTTACCACGCAGGCCCGATAGCTATCTCTTAGCGTCTCCAGCTCCTTAGACTCACTGACTTTCTTGATAGCCGAAAATTCGTTAGCACTGGCAACGTTAATGTTAAACATCGCTCCAGCAACAGCTGATGCGATCAGCCAAAATCTGATTTTTTTCATACTTAGTTCCCTTCGCTACGAGGGACAGTCGTAATTTCAGCAGATTGTGACAAGGAGCCCTCCAGCTTGTCTTTATCTACTGTCGAAACGCGATAGCAATAGCTTCGGTCTCCGGATACGTCAGTGTCCACATAGTTTGTCGAATTCACCGCTGCCAGCTTTCTTAAGTTGCTGCAGCCTGAACCACGATAAACCTGATAATAGTCGATATCTGTCTCGCTGCCTGCCTGCCATTGTAAAACGACATTCGGAGCAGACTCCGTGGCGGACAGACCATTTACTCTGGCAGGCACCGGCTTGGTTTTAGCTTCGGCAATGTCAGAGGCCTTACCGTTAGCGTCATACTGGTTAAATGCCAGAATGCGGTATCGATAACTTTCACCATCCTTGAGCTTTTTAAAGAAACTGCCTTCATCGACGTAGCGGCCAGCCGTGCGATTGTTAATGGTCTCAAGCAAATCATACTTACCATCATCTTCACGATACACTTTATAACCTTTTACGTCGCTGTCAGCGAGTGGTTGCCAGGTTAAGGTTACCCGTTTTACCTCACCACTCTGTGCAGCAAAGTTTTCCGGTGCCGGCGGCACGGGCTTGGTAGTCGCTGTCACGGTATTCGATTTAGGCGTTTCCTGATCTCCATCTACCGCCGTCAGCGTGTATTCATAACTTACACCATCTGCCAGATCTTTACGATCGCTGTCGGTATACTGAGTAATGGTTGGCGTGGTGATGTTGGCAATCAGGGCCCAATTTGAAGTGCCCTGTACCCGCCGGTACAGCTTATAGCCATCAATATTTTTATGTTCGGTCCAGCTTAATTCATTACGTCTTAACATTCCCTGCGCACTCACGCTTAGCGTAATCACATCAGGGCTCATTATAGTTGCCTGGGGCGAGGGGTCACTACGTAAGCCGTCTTTGTCTTCTGCCACCACGTAATAAGA
Organism: Marisediminitalea lipolytica; assembly: GCF_001758465.1. Lineage (GTDB taxonomy): Bacteria > Pseudomonadota > Gammaproteobacteria > Enterobacterales > Alteromonadaceae > Alteromonas > Alteromonas lipolytica. The sequence continues at coordinate 83,248 of NZ_MJIC01000017.1, read as the reverse complement.
TGTCTGTGCATAAGGCTTAAGATTACTGTCGGTATAACGGCTTTCACTGGCTGGCACCGCTACGATTTCCTGCCAGCTGGCGTTATTCCAGCGACGATACAAACGGTACTGCCTGATATCAATTTCACTGGATACAGGCCAGTTAATCGCAATGGCACCACTTTCAATGCTAAGTTCCGGGCCGCCCGCCTGACCGGGGCGGGGTTTGGTCTTCGCTGAGCGGGTTTCAGACACAAAACCGACACCGTTAAATTGGTTTAGCGCAACAACCAGATAATGGTAAGTCGTGCCATCCTTAAGCGGTTTGCCATTGTCGGTACCGTCGACAAACTGGGTTTTGTCCCTGCCTTTTACATCGGTCAGTTCATCAAGCAGTGTATCCTGGTTCAGCTCGCCCTCAGTGCGAAAAATCCGATAACCGGTTACGTCGTCATCGTTAACTGCCTGCCAGTACAGATGCACGGATTTCACACCGCCAGACAAAGAAAATTCTTCGGGGGCAGCCAGCTTTTTGGTTTCTTTACGCGTGATATTAGACGGGGCGGAAGCAGAGAACTGGTCATACAAACGCACCTGATACTCATATATCAGACCGTCTTCCAGGCCTTTGCTGTCGGTAAAGGTGCCATTATGCCCGGCCTTAACTTCGCCGACCGTTTGCCAGTTTTCGGTCCCGGCACCACGACGCTCTATTCTGACCGGATATTCGGAAGCCCGGGGCTCCCATTGCAAATCTATTGTGCGCGTTTTTACCGGACCGCTGGCATTAAGCGTTACGATAGGCGCGCTGGTAACTGTCACTGGAGCAGAAGGGGCGCTTTCTTTGCCACTAGCGGTCAGGGTCGACACCGCAAACTCATAGCGCTTGTTCGCTTCGAGCAAATTAACTGCAGTGACGGAATAATTAATTTTGCCGGTGTCCTCTATCTTCACCGTAGGTTGCCAGACGCCGCCCGGTTCACGATAGTACACCTGATATGCGGCGGTTTTTTCTTTGTTCGCAATGGAGGGAACAAAGTCCAGTCTTACCCCATTAACATAAACCTGGTGTTGCAGGATAGACGGAGCTGACACATCGGCACTGGCCTGGGTTTTTGACACGCTTGCACGGGCTATTAACCCGCCGTCGAGTTCGTCGCCGTTATCAAGGATAATATCCAGGCGATAAAATACCGTTCCGCTTTGTGCAATGCCGGTATCCACGTAACGGCTTTCCATTGTGTTTGCTACAAATTCAAAGGGGCCTGACTGAGAATCACCGCGATACAGGTTGTAATAAAACACGGTACCAACGTCACCGGTTTGCCAGGTAAGCTCAACCTGCTCGCCTTTAGCTACGCTGCTAAACGAGGTTAGTGCCGCGTTGGCCGTGGCGGTATCTGGCTGAACCGACTGGGCGCGGCGAATTCGCCGTTCCAGCGACTTTACAATCTCTGGCGCTTTGGATACCAGTTCACCCTTGGTTTGAAAACTCTCCTGCCATATTGCCGCTTCCCGGCCATTGGACACATCGATAAGTTTAAAGTCGACAATAATAGTAGCCCGTTTAATATCGATGCTACCTGACAGAACAAAATTAACCCCCAGACCATTACCGTACTCGATAATTTTCTGGGTATCTGCGACCTGTGCGCCGCCAATCCGGTACAAGCCTTCTTCCATTTGACGGCGGGACAGCAGTTGATAGGTTTGGGAACGTTCGAGTTCCTTGCGCATTGAAAACAGCAGGTCGCCGTCCAGACCGATGGCATCGATACTGGCAGGCGACAAGTTAAACAAGGCGAGGCTGGTTTTTGCTTGAGTAGCTGCCGGTAATATAAGCATTACCAGCACCACTATTCTTAACATTACTGCGTGCATATCCCTCGCCTACTTCTTAGTTTTTAAATTGATAGGTATCGATAATCTGCTGAATATATCCATCAATTTTTGCAGAGATTGGTGAGTTCACGTTAGATTTAACGCGCTCATCAAACTTCGCATCAACAAAGCGCTCCAGGGCTTCCAGGCCTTCCTTACGTTTTAGCAGGAGCTCTTCGCCGGCTTCGAAAAATTCAACTTCACGGTTACGCAGTGGTTGCAGTACCTTACGCGAAAGATCTTCAACAACCTGGTCCGCCATCAGCTGCAGCATCTCGGTGTCTGTTGCAATCTCAAGTGGGTCGTATTCGATATTGGCGTCTTTCACACCGTCGTTACCAACGTCTTCCTTAACCAGACGCGAGGTTAAAGTCTCAACGTCGGTGTTCTGGCCGGTTGATACATCAACAATCCGGTAAGAAATTTCGATAAAGCCCACTTTTTTGGCTTTAGTCACGGTGTATTCTTTTTCTGCATACACCGGCACCATAATCTTAGCTTGTGGCGCATTTTGCAGTTCGTCTTTTTTCGGGTTTGGATTCAGGGCTTTCCAGTTCAGGTAGTCAATATTGTCCTGAATTTCCTGACCAACCTGATAACGCACTGTTTCAGCACTTTCAGAGCTGGTCTGGTCAACTTTGAATAACAGTACCGAGCCCATAATGGCAACGTCGATACCGTATAAGCGGCCCATTTCCTTGGCGGTATCTTCAGATACCACACCAATCTGACCCAGTTTCATCTCTTCCAGAATCGATTTTAAGTTTTCACGCTCAAAGATTTTGATGTCTTTACTGGCGTTGTTAAACAGGTTGGCAATCAGCTTACCGGCAATCAGACCACCAGCATCCAGATCGTTAGACGGGCTCTTAAAGTCGAATACCGCAATTGAGCGGATTACACGGTCACGGATTTTATCCTGAACGTCACGGGATTTCTCAAACAGCCCTTCCATTAACGGGTCCAGCTGACCAATCAATTCGTACATATACCAGGCAACACCCCAGTAACGATTGTCCATATACTCCAGCGCGATATCTTCTGCGCGGGAAACCACCGCATTGCGCAAAGCAACGGCACGAGGAGGCAGGGCGCCACCAGTGGTGTCGTCTATTTCAATCGCCAGCTTAATGGCGCGGGCAATATAGCCTTGTTGTAACAGGCGGGTCGCTTCAATGATTTTCTCGTCAACCTGGCGTTCCATTGCTGTTGCTTTCCACGCAATACAATCCTGGTCGTTTGGCGAGAAGCTCAGGACCTTGTTACAAGCAAACTCAGTCTGATCCCAGTTTTGCGTATCAACTGACTGGGCTGCCAGGTTTTTAAAGAAGGTAGCGTTATTCTTTTGGTCTGCATCTGCTGCCATCTTTTTAGCAATGGCATTGTTTGGATCCAGCATGGTAGCTTTACGAGCGGCAATTTTTGCCTCTTCAAATTCATACTCAACGAAGGCTTTCTTCGCTTGCAGTAAGTAATCCCGCGTACCTTCTGTTTTAATGCGTGATGCCAGTGGCACAGATGCTTCAAAGTTTGGATACAGTTTTTGTACCTGTTGCAGGGTCAGGTTTGCGCGCACCCAGTCCTGACGATCAATCAACGCCAGCGCTTCTGCATAGCGCTCTTTTACTTCGTCAATCAGCGATGAGCGCGACGAATCGATGGATCCTTGAAGTTCTGCAATGGCCGGTAAATTAGGCGAAAACTGCTTGGCTTCAGCAACCAGGGATTCTGCTTTTTCAATATCGTTGATATTGACACTGGCACCATTTAGCAGCGCCTGCGCCTGATTTAACAATGTCTGAGACGCTTTTAAGCGTAAGCTGCTCAGCTGCGCAGAATACTGCGCATTATCCGGTTCTTTGGCGATTGCCTGCTTTAGGTAAGCAATGGCCTCAGCATAATTACCGGCAGCAGCCAGTTGCTGTGATACATCAAATTCTTTCTTTCCCTTGCCCGTTGATTGACAGCCTGCTAATGCTGACAATACCAGAGCGGCCAGTACGTACCGTCTCATTGGTTGATCCTCAAACTTTGGTTGCGGTGATTTTGTTACCTGTCACGCCAACAATTTGCATTTTATGCCGTTGTGCTATGTTGCTGGCGAGTAGCTCTTCATAGAGTTGCTCGGTCCAGCCCTTATAGCTGATGACAAGGTGCGCGACACCGTTAGCGATGTTAGAAATTTCGATTTGTTGAATTGCTGGCATAGCTTCCTGGATCACCGCCTTCATTTGATTGGCGACTTCCAGTGATTCAATACCTTCAATATCCAAAAAGATATTGCGGGCTTTAACCTGCTCCTGATGCCAGAACTTAATGAGTTGCTTACGCAGTTGTGGCCATTCCTTACGGATGATGTCGGCCGATAACTTCGAGAAAATACTGTTCGATTTTACGCCCGGCTTACTGGCACTTTTGCTGCCTGCCGCTAATACCTGATTATCACCAACCCGGGTCACCTGCATGCTGAGCGTTAGCTCATTGGCGTTGATTTTCATACCCTGGAACTCTTCAGGTTTGACCTGGGAATCCACAGTGAGGTTAACCGCAAAGCCAGCGTAGACAGGCTGGGTTTCATCAAACACCTGAAAACCGTCCCGCAGTAAGCGTTCGGTCATCTCGTTACGGGCATGCTGGGCGATAATTGGATTGCTGGAATTTTTGTCGATGATGACGGTAACTCTGGGCATTTTTGTCCAGCCCATGGACGCCTGAATCTGAGCGACTTTATCCACCAACAGGTCAACCCTGACATCGGCCTGAATAACAACCTCGTAGATATCTTTATTGTCACCCACGCCATCGTAGATGATTTTATATTCGTCGATTTGACCGGCAGTGGTGGAGAAGATCTGATCTTTGCCCAGTAGATAGTTGTTTACGTCAGTACGGGAACGCACAAAAGTACCAACCACCTGCTCAACGGCAGCTCGCTTTGCATTTTCCAGCGCAATTTTTCGTGCTTCTACTATTTTGTTATCTGCAACTTCGCTGATCCCTTTCGCCTCTACCAGTTTGGCTACGGCCGGGGAACTCGAGATTGTCAGAATAATCACGCACAGTGCTGTAGCAGCTAGAAATAACTGTCTTGCGCTTCCATTGCAAACTGCCATAGTGTCTCCAAATACCCACTATCAATACTGATATTAAATTAATATAATCGAATACCCTTTACTTTGCACTATCCCGCGCCCTTATTCACCAGAATATCGTAAAAAGCCGTCAACTCATCGGACTTTTATATACTGAAAACACCAAATAAACAAAACAATCATAACCAAAATGAATATCTGAAACAAATAAAGGCGTGGTACTGGCAATTTAATGTTGCCATTTTGCGACAAACCCTGTCAGGATTAAAAAAAAGCTTTATACAGGCCTATATGGCGTATAATTTTAGTCAACAAGCTAAAAGTTACCCATTTTGCAGGGAACACTGAAGCAAAATCCATATCCCTCTCTGGCTGACTTTATAAAGGATAGTGAGATGCAAAGCGACTCAACCGGTATTTGGTATTTCGAATGTGATGCGTCAGATATCGAGGATTACCTGCTGCATTTACAAAGCCGCTCTGTTATTTATCCGGACGAATGCGAGTACCTGATTAAAAATCAGCATTTGCTCAGTGCGACGTCTGAGCAAAACACCCATGGCGTAGTACCGCTGTGCCACCGTTGCGTTACCCTTATCAGCAAAGATAACAAAGTGGAAATTGTCGTTAACCGCGACCAGGAAAAAATCGATCACGTTACCCAGTTGCCACTTCGAGTCTCGCTGCTGCGTCAAATTGGTATGTGGTATGAAAAAGACCCGGATGCCATTACCGGTATTTGTCTGGTAGAACTCGACGGCTTTAGTGATATCAACGATACCATTGGGCATGCCGCCGGTGACTTAATTTTGTTTGAAATTGCCCGCCGCCTGGAGCGCTTCAAGGACCATCCATTTAAACTGGTCAGGCTCCATGGTGATGAATTTGCCCTGGCGGTTACTCAATTACCCAGCGCAGAAACCATTTGGTCGGTGTCAAAATGGATATGCGATCAGTTTGAGCCCCCTTTTATGACTCAGAAAGGCGCGGTATTTATTACCCCTTCCGTTGGTATTGCGTTGAATATCAATACCGGTAAGGAGCCGGTTTCCCTGCTTGAGAGCTCGTACATTGCGCTTAACCATGCCAAGGATGACGCGTTAGTCAAAGAAAAACTGTTTAATCCGCAGCAGGGGCATACCCTCACGCGTCAGGTGTTTTTAGAAGCTCAGCTGAATCAAGCTCTTACGGAAGAAGACGCACTGGTAGTGTGGTATCAGCCAAAACAGGATTTGCACAATCTTCAGATAAACGGTCTGGAAGCGTTGATTCGCTGGAACCACGAAGAAGAAGGCTTAATTTCGCCCGGCGAATTTATTCCGCTGGCCGAGCGTACCGGATTAATTTGTTCAATTACCGATTACGTGGTGCGCCAGACGGCCAGGGATTTACCGGTGTTAAGACAGCATGGCTTTAAAGGTAAGGTTTCTATCAATATCTCTGCCAACGATTTTGTGCGACCAAACTTAGTTGAAAGCCTGCTGGCTATTATTGAACCTTACGACATCGATACCGGCGATATTGAACTGGAAATTACCGAAGGCGCGTTTATCAGTGATTTTAATCACTGTATTTTCTTATTAAATGCGCTTAAAGAGGCCGGTTTTGCCTTGTCCATCGACGACTTTGGCACCGGTTACAGCTCGCTAAGTTATCTCACTAAACTGCCCGTTGATACCATTAAGATTGATATGAGTTTTGTGCGCGAACTGGCCCGTTCGGAACAGGCACGGCAGATTTACAAAGGTATGATCGATATTTGTAAAGCGATGCATTTTGACGTGCTGGCCGAAGGTGTTGATGATGATGTGCAGCGCGAGGTGCTGGCGACCATTGGTTGTGATCGTATTCAGGGGTATCTGCTAAGCAAACCCCTTGCCCTGGAAAAATTGCTCGCGTTTCTTAGCAAGTAACAACGAGGGCAGGCATGAATGCCTGCCCTCTTTCCCCTCCGCTTGCTAATGGCCTCCTGACCAACCTTTTTTATCGCTTCTGGCGATATTCAATTCGCCAGCTATATTCAAAGAACAATTGTAAACAATTAACCTCTGCTCATTCACAGGAGCCTTGCCATGTTCTTCCAGCGAAAAAAAGAACACACGAAAGCGACTCATCATCATTCTGCCGTTGCCGCCACACTCACTATTTCCAGTCAGGACATTCACCCGGACAAGCTTGCTGCGTTACGGTTACACCCGGGTACAGCGCTGATCATCGCTTTTATCAGCCCCTCGGGAAATTTTGCCGAGGTATCAAAGCGCTTAACCAACGCGCTGGAATTCTCTCGTCACGTTATCACGGTAATGACAGCAGGCGAGTTAGGTGGTGGCAAAGCGTTATATCATCCCACCTCGGATCACTGGGATAATATCGTCCTGCACGCTTTTTCCAGCGATTTGTTTGAGCAATTGTCCATTCATACGGTGCCACTACACAGCGCCGATATCAAAGCGGGCAACCCAACCCAGTCAGCGGCCCAGCGTGTAGCCGCAATTACCTCAGAACTGGCCAAGGTCAGAGTTCCATTTGAGGTAAGTAGCCATAACACGCTGGCACTAACCTATTTTGACGGCCTGACCGCCAGTGAGGATTTCTTCACACAGGCGCTGTATAAAAGCCGACGTTTTCCCTGTTACTTTGTTGGCGGAAGTGCCGGTGGAAAGCTCGACTTTAAACAGGCTGATATTGCGCTTAACGGCGAAGTGAAAGGCAATAGTGCCATCCTGTGTTTTTGTAAACTCGCTAAAGGCTACCGCTATGGCATTATGAAAAGCCATAACTTCCAGCCCACCGGAAACCAGTACGTGGTGGCCGACTTTAATCCGTTGACCCGCACTCTTAACACGGTACTGGATAATAATCTGCAATTACTTAACCCGGTAGAAGCCCTGTGCAATACGTTTAATTGTATGCCCGAGGATCTGGACGCGCGGCTGCAATCTCACTCTTTCGGGATCGATATTAACGATAATATTTATATCCGCTCCGTTGCTGCGATTAATGATAACGGCAGCATTCGCTTTTTCAGTGATCTGGCCTTTGGCGAAGAGTTGCAGTTGGTTAAGGCCACCGATTTTAAACAATCTCTGGATGCCGACTTCCGTCGCTTTATGCAGGGGAAACCATCTACTCCGGTAGCAATGATAGCTAACGACTGTATTTTACGGCGCTTAAATAATGCCGCCTCCTTGCAAGGTGTAAGTACGCTGGACGGTATTTGTCTGTCAGGATTTTCTACCTTTGGTGAATACCTCGGCCTACACCAAAACCAAACCGTCACCGCAGTTGGCTTTTTCGCTGTAGGCGAACAGCAGCAATTTGAAGATGAATACGCCAATAATTACCCCTTTTACCTGGCAGCGTTTTCCAGTTACCACCTTAATGCGCGCCTTATCAGTATGCAGCGCATTAATGATCTGCAAAACCGGTTAATCGAGAGCACCCATGAATTCCGGAGCCTGCTTGAGGAGTCCAATGAACAGCTTAACTTTGTGGCAAACCTGGCCAGGGATTCAGCAACTAAACAATTGGAGCTGGGTGGTCAGTTTAAAGAGTTTTTAAATCAGATTGCCAAACAGGAAAAAGAGCGTTCCGGGCTAACAGAAGGCATGACCCAGTTGCGCGACAGCGCAGAACGTATTGTCAATATTATTCAATCTATCGGTGGCATTGCCGAACAAACCAACTTACTGGCCTTAAATGCCGCCATTGAAGCAGCCAGAGCGGGGGAAGCCGGACGTGGATTTGCGGTGGTAGCAGATGAAGTGCGGGCACTCTCACAACGAACTCAGTCCAGTCTTAAAGAGACCGGCGATACTATCGACGGTGTATCGGGCTCAATAACGGGTATATCAGCGGCCATAGACAGTATTAATACCCTGCTAAGCAATATCGAAAGCAGTTCAGCCGATTTAAGTAAGGAACTGGCCGACTTATCAGACACCTCATCCAGTGCCGCAGGCAGAGCCGCAGAAGGTATTACCAAAGCCCAGGGTGCTGCCGAGCGTATGATTACGCTGGAAAAAGAAACAAAGCTGATTGAAACGCTTAACGAACTGGCGAAAAAATCACATTAACCGTCCGATTGCTTATCCCATAAGCAACTCGCCGCGGTAACCCGGATGTTTTGCGACAGCAGAAAGCGTTCTGCTGTCCAAATTGCCGCAACCTTTACACCAAAGAAACACATAAAACCAAATACATTAACATTACGTAAAGCTTTCTTACCACCCCAATGCGCTATCCGCCTTTTCCCGGCGGGAACAGGCTATTTTGCTTCGCTAATGCACGTATAATAGGTGCTTAATTTTTCGTCAGATACTAATAAAAACAGACGAACAGACTTCACCTGAACGACAGAATCCCAATTTATTACTATGAAAAATACATCACACCGTATCTATGAAGATGTTTTTGCTTTGCTATGTGCAGGGTTATTCGTGGCATTTGGCGTCTTCCTGTTTCAATCCCAGGAGCTCATGGTGGGCGGCGCTGCGGGTGTGGCATTATTAGGTACCTATGTCACCTCGCTGGACTTTGGCCTGCTCTTTTTCCTGGTTAATCTGCCCTTTTACTATCTTGCGTGGCGATACATCAGTAAGCGTTTTATGATCAATACGTTTATTTCTGTCACTACCGTGTCGGTATTTTCTGACTGGGTGCCCCATTTTGTCGACATTTCCAGGGTCGATCCTATTTTTGCGGCAGTGTTTGGCGGCATCCTTATTGGTGTAGGCATGCTGATCATGTTTCGTCACAGTTCCAGTATGGGCGGCCTGGGTATTTTAGGGTTTTACCTGCAACACCGTTTTAATCTGCGTGCCGGTACGTTTCAGCTAATGATGGATACCGTTATTTTAAGCGTGTCTTTTATTTATATTGATGCCTATCTGGTCCTGATATCCATTCTTGCTGCATTTTTCCTGAACATGGTGATTTCGCTGAATCATCGGCCGGAACGATATACATTACCAGCAGTAAAAAAGCCTCAGGCAGATGACGAAGTCGATCATCTGCGTCCACAAAACAGCTAAGCCTGACTTGCTGGCTCTGTTTGCTGCCGGGCCAGCAACACAGCTCCCCACTCAGGCCCGTATTGTGCTGGTTTCACCAGCACAGCAATAGCCGGATCCAGCAAAGGTTGCCACAATGAAGCCAGTCCGCCGGTTAAGGTTACCGGCAGATTGCCGTTGTGTAATGTGCGGCGGATAAGTTGATTTAAGTAATCAGCCCCTTCGTTGATAATAGCTTTGGCCGCGGGGTCTGTTTTTGCCAATTCAAACAAGGCCGGCGCAAAACGGGCAAATTCTCCCGGTTGTGCGGTATTAAGACGCTCCACCAGATCGGCCGGTGCCGGACACTGATAAAACTCACTCACTGCCTGCCAGAGCTGACTTTCACTGCTAAGTTTATCTGCCATTAATAACGCCTGCTGTACTGCTTTCTGGCCCAGCCAGGCACCACTGGCCTGATCGCCAAGCTGAAAACCATAACCGCCATACTGAATAACCGTGCCCTGATATAATAACGCCGCACAAGACCCGGTACCGGTAATCACCACCACGCCATCGTCACCGCCGTGGGCCCCAAGCAGTGCGGTATGTAAATCCGAAGAAAAGGTCCAGTGGGCAAAAGGATGCTGCCACTGGCTAAGCAACACTTGTGAAGAGGCCAGATAGGCGCCGGCCAGTCCGGCACTCACCACCAGCTCATCACTAACATCAGCAAAGTGCAAACCTGCCTGACTAACAGCACCTTGCACAGCAGTAAGAATAGCCTGGAGCGCCTGTTCTCCATATTTGGCGGTATTGGCAGGACCACCAAGGCCATAACCCAGAGAATCACCCTCGAAGTTAAACAGCTCTGCGCGACATTTGGTGCCACCACCATCAACCCCGACCCAGTACTGCTTGTTATAAAGGTTTTGCGTCATTGTGGTCACCCAAGTAATACGTCTAACAACATCATGGTGACAAACCCGATTAGCAGGCTGAAGGTCGCCACATTCTGATGCCCATTTTGGTGAGTTTCCGGAATAATCTCGTCCGAAATAATAAACAACATGGCGCCGGCGGCAAATGCCAGAGCCCAGGGCATAAAGGCTTCCGCCCCAGAGACGGCCATGGCCCCAACCAACCCGCCCAGAGGCTCAACCAGCCCACTGGCAATACCAATTAGCGCGGCCCGCCAGCGGCTAAATCCAATTGACAATAACGCCACCGACACTGCCAGTCCCTCAGGGATATTCTGCAAGCCGATGCCCAAAGCCAGTGAAACACCGTTTGCCATTTCACCACCGGCAAAGCCAACGCCAACCGCCAGGCCTTCCGGAAAGTTATGCAGGGTAATAGCAAACACAAACAACCAGATACGCGCCAGCTTTGTCTGTGATGCGCCGTCTCTGCCTGAAATAAAGTGTTCGTGAGGAACGGTCTGGTGAATAAAAAACAACAGCAAAGCGCCAGCCATAACACCACCCGCCACAACCAGTCCGGCGGTAAGTTCGCTGACATATAATTGCTGACTGTAGTTTAACCCCGGCAGTAACAGCGAAAAAAAGCAGGCCGCCAGCATGATACCGGCCGCAAGGCTAAGCAGACCGTCTTCGAGCCGCCGTGACAGTTGTTTTACCAGCAACACGCCCAGACTGCCCGCAGCCGTACCAAGGCTGGCGCACAAACTGGCGATGACGCCCGCCCAGACTATCTGGCCACTGTCCACAACATGACGTCCTCGTTATACCGGCAGTCTGGGTACCCGGGCTGACACCCGGGTGATTAGTTCATAACTAATAGTTCCGGCAAAATCGGCCACTTCATCAACCGGTAATTGCTGGCCCCATAGCTCCACATCATCGCCCAGGGTAACACCGGGGATCTCTGTTACATCTATGGTGATCATATCCATGGACACCCGCCCTACCAGACTGGCGCGCTGTGAGCGGACCACCACCGGCGTACCCGATGGGCAGTGCCGCGGATAGCCATCAGCATAGCCAATGCCGACCGTGGCGATAAGACTGTCTCTGGGGGCCGTCCAGGTTTGCGAGTAACCCACGGTTTCGCCCTGTTTAACCTGATGTAACGCGATAATTTGCGCTTGCAGGGACATGACTGGCGTAAGGTTATAATCCCGGGCCGGATGGCCGGTCACCGGACTGGCACCATACAAGCCAATCCCCAGCCGGCAGTAATCAAACAAACTTTGCGGGTTGCATAAGCTCGCAGCTGAATTAGCCATACAACCTGCCAGGCCTAAGGTTTGTGTTAACGCTGTAAAACGCTTGAGCTGCAGGGCATTATTCGGATTATCCGGTTCATCCGCACAGGCAAAATGAGAGGCCAGAACCGTTGGCTGCTCCCGTAGCCAGGGATAGTGCTGTAACAGTGGTGCAACCTGCTCACAAGCAAATCCCAGTCGGTGCATGCCAGTGTCTACTTTAAGCCATACCCGAGGGCGCTCACTGCCCAAAGCATCCAGCCAGTCCAATTGCTCACGGTTATGTGCCAGTAAAATAAGCTGATGGGCTTTAGCGGCCTTGCAGTCTTCCACATGATGAGGGCCTTCCAGCACCAGCAGCGGCTGCTTGATACCTGCTTCTCTGAGCGGTGCAGCTTCATCGCAGATTGCTATGGCAAAGTAATCGCAAACTGATGATAAGGCACTGGCAACCGTTACCGCCCCATGCCCGTATGCGTCGGCTTTGATTACCGCGATGGCTTTACCCGTGGGCGGGCGCAACTGATTAAAGTTATCGCGAATAGCCTGCAAATTAATGGATGCGCGGGTCGATCTGCTCACGTGAATGACTCTTGGATTGGCAATGTACTGGAGGTTATCACTACGATACACCCTGGTAATAAATTAATAAATTCTTAATTTGAAAATGCCACAGAATAATATATTCTAAAATCACATTATCCCGGCAAAACAATGCCTGTGCCGATGGTTTGTGGTTGTTTAAACGCCATCATACCCCAGCTTTCAAACAGTTAGAAAGAGAATAAATGCTAGCGCACTACACCATTACTGATGCCCTGTTGTTTATCCTGTACGGTATCCTGTTGCTGGTATCCGGTTGGTATTTTAACCGGCGCGCGCAAAACACTACTGACTATTTTCTCGGTGGCCAGGCGATGCCAGTATGGATGGTGGCAATGTCAGTGCTGGCCACATCCCAGTCTGCCGCGACTTTTTTGGGTGGTCCTGATCAGGGTTACCGGGGTAACCTCACCTATCTGGCAACCAATCTCGGCGCTTTTATTGCCGCTTTTTTCGTGGCGCGCTTTCTGATCCCACGCTTCTATCACTTTAAAGTATTTACCGTTTACGAGTTACTACAAACCCGTTTTGGCGCAAGAGCCAAGCAGCAGGCGGGATTGATGTATTTATTTGGCCGCGTGTTTGCCAGTGGCGCCCGGTTATATATGGCTGCACTGGCCGTCGCGATGATTTTGTTTGGTGATATTGCGCCCTCGAGCGTTATCACCGCCACCGTGATTATCAGTGTTATCGGCCTGCTATACAGTATCTACGGCGGTATTCGCACCGTTATCTACAGTGACGTTATCCAGGCCTTTACCTATATTGGCGCAGCAATAGCTGTGATTGTTGCCTTGTTGGTCGCGATTCCGGCCGACCTGTCCGATATCATCGCCACTTTGCAGCAGCCGGGTCCTGGGGAGGCATCCAAACTTACCTTACTGGATGGCCGCATGGATTTTTCCCCCTCCGGGGTATTTACCCTGACCTCGGTCTTTACCGGCTTTGTTCTGCTGAATATCGCGGCCTTTGGCCTCGACCAGGATATGACGCAACGGGTACTCACCTGCCGCAATGCTCAGGAAGGTGCCAAAGCCATGCTCTGGTCGGTGGTCATGGTGATCCCGGTTATGCTGTTATTTATCGTCATCGGCTTGCTTCTGTATATTTATTATCAGCAACCAACGCTGATGGCCACCAATACCGGCGCTCCCGTGCCGCAGTTTGCCGGCGAGCCAGTCACCATATTTATGTATTACGTTCTTACCGACTTACCAGCTGGTTTAAAAGGTCTGGTTACTATCGGCATTCTGGCAGCGGCGCTTTCTACCCTGAATTCAGGCTTAAACTCGATGTCGAGCGTGCTGATTCAGGATCTCTATCGCCCCTGGAAAGCCAGACAAGAACAACAAACTGATGAACAGCACTTTGTGAATGCAAGTCGGCTAGCGATGGCACTGGTAGCCCTGGCGTTAGCGTCGATGGCGTGTTTATGCTATTACTGGCAACAATACTCAGATACGCCGCTACTGCAATTTGCATTAGGTGTAATGGTTTTTTCCTACAGCGGCTTACTTGGCGTATACTTCATAACATTATTTACTCAGCGCGGCAGTCCTGCCTCTGTCACAGCAGCATTATTGAGTGGTTTTATTATCCCCTTGCTGCTACAACCTTATGTGATGAGCTGGTATTTACCCGAAGCCTGGCAAATTAGTCTGGGTTTTACCTGGCAACTGGTCATTGGAACGCTGGTTGCCACGCTGGTGTGCGCGGCAGTGCGACAACCTGCTTGCGCTCCTGAATTTAGGGCGGAAACTCAATGAACGGAATTTCGCGTTTAATCGGTACGAAGGCTAACCTGAAGGTCAGCAGTTAACTATGCACATGACAAACAAGCAGTCAGCAACATTGCTAGAACAATTGAACAGAATTATTTCCGAAGGTCGCAATCCCCGGACCATGGATATCGATGTTCTGCCCACCATAGAAATTCTGGAAAAAATTAACCAGGAAGATGCCGGTGTTGCCGAAGCCGTGCGTAAAACCATTCCCCACATAGCTAAAGCGGTGGATGCTATTGTGCCCCGTATTCAGGCTGGCGGCCGGTTAATTTACATGGGCGCAGGTACCAGCGGCCGTCTTGGCATTCTCGATGCAGTGGAATGCCGTCCTACTTTCAGTGTGCCGGAATCCATGGTTATCGGCCTGATAGCAGGTGGAGAAAGAGCCATTAAAAACGCCGTAGAGGGAGCCGAAGACGATACGGCCATGGGCGTACAGGATTTGAAAGATCTTAATTTTACCGCCAATGATGTACTGGTGGGTTTATCCGCCAGCGGCCGCACTCCATATGTTATTGAGGGCATGGAATATGCTAATTCCCTGCAAGCCATTACCGTTGCGGTAACCTGCAATCCGGACTCTCCCATGATGCATTGCGCGGCTATCGGCATTTGCGCCGTAGTAGGCGCAGAATGCATTACTGGCTCAACGCGCATGAAATCCGGCACCGCGCAAAAGCTTATCCTCAATATGCTAAGCACGGCGAGTATGATCAGGCTGGGTAAAACCTATGAAAACCTGATGGTTGACGTTAATGCGACTAACCAGAAACTCAAGGCACGGGCAACCCGAATCGTGATGCAGGCAACCGACTGCAGCGGAGAAGAAGCCGCCAGCGCGCTGTTAGCTGCAAATAACCGGGCCAAACTGGCCATTCTGATGATCCTGACCGGACAGAGTGCCAGTGAGGCAGAAGCGCAACTCGCCAGCAGCGGCGGCTTCTTACGCCGGGCCGTTCAGTCACAGTCATGAGACTGACCACAGCTACCGGCCTGCACTGGTTTATTTCGTTGTGCCTGTTGTTTGGTTGTGGTTTCAGCCAGGCTGCAACACTTAAGGTTGGTGCGGAACACCCTGAAAAATACCTGCCCCTGCTGACCCATAAACGGGTCGGCCTGGTTGTTAATCAAACCAGTCGGGTCTGTCAGCAACATCTTGTCGATTACCTCATAGCGCAAAACGTATCAGTGCAGGCGGTATTTGCCCCGGAGCACGGTTTCAGAGGCAAGCTGGGCGCTGGCGAGCAGGTCACCGATGGACTGGATCCCAAAACCGGACTGCCGGTCCGCTCGTTGTATGGCAAATATAAAAAGCCTGACCGCACCATGCTGAATGATATAGATGTACTGATATTTGATATTCAGGATGTCGGCGCGCGTTTTTACACCTTTATCAGTACCCTGCATTATGTACTGGAGGCTGCGGCTGAACAGCGCATCCCGGTTATTGTACTGGATCGGCCCAATCCCAACGGCCGTTATGTTGACGGCCCACTCCGGGAGGAACCATTCAGCTCTTTTGTTGGCCTGGATCCTATCCCGCTGTTACACGGGTTAACGGTTGGCGAACTGGCTCTGATGATCCGTGGTGAGAGCTGGATTAACCAGGCCAGCGAGCTTAAGCTGACGGTGATCCCCGTTACCGGCTACACCAAAAGCATGGCCTATGACCTGCCTGTCGCACCCAGCCCAAATCTGCCAAACAGTACAGCTATTCGTTTATATCCGTCGTTGTGTTTATTTGAAGCCACGGTAGTTAGTGTTGGCAGAGGAACGGACTGGCCATTTCAGGTTATAGGCCACCATCAGGTGAAGCTGGGTGAATTTGCCTTTACGCCACGCCCGATGCCGGAAAGCGCGCCAAACCCCAAGCTAGAGGGGCAACCATTGTTTGGCAGGGATTTACGCAGCAGTACGATGCATGGCTTTGATATTGAACTGCTGTATGAGGTTTATCATAAGTTTGCCGACGCCGGCAGCACGTTTATCGACCGCCCGGACTTCTTTGATCTGCTCAGCGGCACCGATAAACTACGTAAACAATTAGCACAGGGATTGACACCTGACGCAATCCGCGCCTCATGGCAATCCGACCTGGCTGACTTTAACGCCCGTCGGCAACCCTACCTGCGCTACCCCTGAGCTTAATTAACCGTCCCACCAGAGCCGCCACGGCGAAACTGAGAAACCACTTCGTTGGTTTTCTCGAGCAACTTGCGGCCTGGTCGCGAAGCCTGAGTCAGGGCAATAAATAACATATCAATGATAAGCTCCTGAGCGGTTCTGGCCAGAATGGAAGACAGCCTTGCAGAGGCCTCTTCTGCCACTGAGAACAGCTGAACATCAGCAGGCTCAGAGACCGGCGTGACACCATACTTGGTTATCGAAATAACCTTAGCATGGTTGCTTTTGGCCTGATTCACCACGTTAACGATTTCGCGTGTGGCACCGGATTCAGAAATTGCCACCACCACGTCGGCTTCGTTAAAGGTCGCCGCCATGGCCAGCTGCATATGACCATCAGCTTCGGCCACCGCCATCATACCCAGCTTTTGTAATTTAAAAGAAAAGTCTTTGCTGACCAGCGCTGAGCCCCCTACACCACAAATTAAAATTCGTTTGGCGTTTTTAAGCATCTCAACCGCTTTTTCAAACTCCACCAGCTCGTTAAGATTGCGGGTTTCATTGAGTACGCTGATTTTACTGCTTAACAGCTTGTCTGCCATCTGCTCGAAGCCGTCGTTAAGGGTTATCTTACCGTGTAACTGGGTGTTGGGCGTTTCCCGGTTGAGGGCGTCAATCACTGCGAGTTTAAAGGCCGGATAACCTTTGTAACCCAGCTTTTGCGCAAACTTCACTACACTGGACTGACTCACACCAACAACATTTGCCAGTTCCTGGGATGAGAGATCGCGCACCGCATTGGGCGAATCCAGCGTAAAGGTTGCCAGTTTTGACTCACTGCTTGAAAGTGAATGCTTAATGGCCTTAATTTTGACGAAAGCTGACATGTGTGTTCCCCACATTAACCGCCGAATTTACGAGCTGTAACGGACTGTGTGACAATTATTATTGAATTTTTTATTCAAATATAAACCAGTTGCTAAGAATATCAAAATCTCTTTAAATAGAAGCTCTGGCGCTCTACGCGTTTAACTGTTTGTAAGGTTACCGTAATTTATGAAAGCTGCCCATCCTCACCTACCCGCCCAGACCATTGCCAGCCTGTGGCAGGCACACCACTTTAGTGATTTAAACAAACCACATCTGCGCCCCGACGATATCAGGCCAGTGTTAGAAAAGCTGGGCGAATATGCAGACATAGATAAGCGGGTCATAGGCCATAGCTGTACCGGCCGCCCCATTGAGCGGCTGACACTGGGCCACGGCCCTATGGTGGTGCTGGCATGGACCCAAATGCATGGCGATGAACCCACAGCAACCGCGGCCGTTCTCGACTGGCTGGAAATGTTAATGGTTAACAATACCAGTAACGAACTGGCTTTGCCTGACCACTGGCATTCTCTGGTCACCCTGCACATTATTCCTATGCTGAATCCGGATGGCGCGCAGCGAATGACCCGGGTAAATGAACAGGGAATAGATATCAATCGCGATGCCAGGCAATTGCAATCCCCGGAGGGCAAACTGCTGTGGCAACAGGTGTTGGAACTCAAACCCGATATCGCTTTTAATCTGCACGATCAAAACCCTTACTACACCGCAGGTAACACAGCTTATCCGGCAACCATTGCTTTCCTTGCCCCCGCTTTCCACCCCGATAAGCACGTGGATGCCCCCCGCTTGCGGGCAAAACAGCTTATCGCTTGTATGGCTGACACCCTCAGCCACTGGTTGCCCTGCCATATTGGCCGCTATGACGACACCTATTCTCTGCGCTCCTTTGGCGACAACATCGCCGGAACCGGCGCCAGCACCATTTTAATTGAATCGGGCGCCTATCCTAACGATCCCCACCGGCAGGTCGCCCGCAAAATGAACGTAATCGCACTGCAAAGTGCCTTGGAAGCCTTACTGGGAAACCTGTTCCAGCAAAAATCGCTGGCCGACTACTACCGTATTCCGGATAACGTGGAAGATGGTCTGGTCGACATTAAATTTTCCCAGGTGCGCCAGCAGTTGGGCAGCACAGACTACATCGCCGATATCAGTGTTAACATCGATAAAGCCGGACGCGCCAGCATCCGGCATATTGGCGACCTGTCGGCGCAGGCCGGATTTACCCAAATCAGCGCCTACCACACCAGCGTAAATCCCTTAAAGGGGATCACACTTGATGGGCCATTGGTGCTGGATGAAAAGCGCTATAAAGCCTTGCTGCGGGAGGGGTTTTGCTATTTTGTTGGCGATGCTAAGCTACTGGACAACCAAAGCGGCCTGCCATGTTTATGCGTAGCCGCGCCCTTGTCCTATACCAATTTGTTTGTGGGTGCAGATGCCTACTGGGTAATGACGGATAACGAAGGGGCAAAGCGGGCAGTGCTGAATGGCCTGACTGTACCGCTGTAATTATCGTTATCACTCTTGCCTGAGTTTGCTTTGCTCTGCCAACAGGGCAGTGTTAAAGCGTTGCATAAACGCGGCGTCAACTCTGGCCCGGCTAAACATAAAGTGAACAGCCGTCTCATGAATGATTTTTTCAGCAATAACAAAATCATCAATTCCCATTTCGTCGGCAGCGGCTTGCAGCACTTTGCTATCGCCAACCACGGCGTCCACCCGATCCATATCGAGCAGTTGCATCCGCCGGTGCGTTCCTTCGGCGTGAACAAGATTACTGTCGTAATGGGCCAGTGTATCCTGCTTAAATGCCGCGCCAAACCAGCCGCTTTTATTTACTGCCACTAAACCATCCTGCGCCAGCAACGTGTTGATATCCATATCGCGTATTTCCGGATGGAGGGAATGTCGATAGCCTAAGACAATGATTTCTTTGCGATAAGGCACAGAAAAAAAGTTCTGCGCCTCACGGGCTTTGGTGTACGCCGCGCCCAGCACAACATCCACCTGCCCCTGCTGAATTTCCAGCGCCATGCGCTGCTCAGGAAGATTTTCGGTATTAAGTTGATAGCCGAGTCGGTCAAGTACGCGGTTCAGTAACAGGAGGTCTTCGCCAGCCCGCTGGCCATGCTCATCAATATACACATAAGGCTTCCAGTTTGCCCCCATAGCCAGATTCAGCGCCACCTGGGACTGCACCGGAAAACTGCTGGCCATAAAAACGGACGTCAATAACAAGTATATTACGTTGCGCAATGTCTCTCCCTGTACCTGCGTTGTTATACAATTCGGATTATTACACTGACAAAATCATTATGTGGCCCTACCAGCCCTAGACTCGCCAAAAAAAGTTATTATTATACATAAGCTTAACCGGGTAATAGCAGACGACCGTAAAGACCAGAGCAAAGGCTAACGAGGCCGCTTGTGGCGACCACAGCAAGGGTTCCAGTGCATGGTAAAACTGGCTTTTCAGCGACACGTCGTCCACTCGGATCATTAACAGTAATCTTGCCAGCACGCCCGAAAGCATAAAAAACGCGATACTGTTGGTCCCGGCCACCAGCAGTGGATGTCCGGGGCGTACCTGCCCGCGCTTTCTTTCATACAATACCGCTAACCAGAACATTACCGTCAGTATGCCACTGGTTACCATGACAAATGTCGGCGACCAAAGCGCCTTATTCAGTGGCGTAACTGTGGCCAGCGCAAAGCCCCCACAAATGCCCGCGAGGGCCAGGCTCATCAGTTTATTGGGGCAACCGTGCAGGACCAGAACATAACGCCCGACCCAGACACCGGTTAAACAACTGACCACGGCTGGCAGGGTAGACAGTAAACCTTCCGGATCAAAGGCAAAGGGCGATGCGTTGGCATAATACACATGCCCGGCCCCCAGTACGTGATGGTCGATAAACGCAGCAAGACTGTTGCCAAATTCCCACAAACCCTGATACCTCTGGCCACTGCTGTCGGTATACGGAATAAGCGCCATGGCGCCCCAGTAAACGCCCAGCAGCATAATTGCTGTCACCCCAAGCCAGCGCCAGGACACCATTAGTACAATAACCACGGTTAGCCAGTACACCATGCCCAGCCTCGGCAGGACACCGCCAAATCGTAACGATAACAAGCGATCGTCGAGCCAGTTAAACGCTGGATCACCGGTATTAACCCAGAACAAAAACAACAACCAGCCCAGTAATATCAGTGTCAAAGCGCGTTTTGTGGCCCGGGCAAGTAACGCAACCTTGCTGGCGGACACTGCCAGCTCACGGGGCAGATGAATGGCAATGGTAATGCCCATTACAAAAATGAACGCCGGAAAAATAACGTCTGTCGGGGTTATGCCGTGCCACTGGGCATGCTTCAGCGGCGCATAAATGGCTTGCCAGGAACCCGGGTTATTGACCAGCACCATGGCAAATATGGCCAGCCCTCTAAGGGCATCCAGTGCACTAAGCCGAGCCTGCTCTGTCATTCTGACTACTCAATGGTAACCGGCGATTTGCCCGGCATCGCGGTTTGTCCGAGCAAGCCTCTGGCCAGTGCATCAAATACCGCCCCGCGAGCCTGTTGCGATTCACCTCCGGCTGCAGGCGTCACTGTCACGTTGTAGCCAAAGGTCGCGATAGCCGCGTCAGCCACATCGCGGTAGCGGGCAATGTTGTAGGGTGCTCTAAGCGCGACAAAAACACCCGGCACCTGGCTTTTATGACTTTCACTCAGCAGATTATAGAGCCAGAGCGACTGCGTCGCTTTGTCCGGTTTATTGCGCCACACGGAAAGGTCTGCCATGCCCCCCATTTCCGCCAGACTGTGCTGGGGCGTAATATCTGCAACAATCAGCGCATCCGCATTGCTAAGCGAAGGAAATGGCGTATCTGCAGTAATCGCGGTCAGGGCGAGACAATTGAGCTCCAGCTGCGCCTGTAGCCGCCCCAAAGCGCCAACCATTGCTTCGCAGCGGGCGTCATCGGGCATGACCAATACATAACGGCTGCCAGCCAGGGGCAATACATCATGGTTATATACCTGCGTTAAAGCCGCTTCGGCAAGTGCTTGCTCTGTCTCCTGATTGGCCTTCACTGGCAATGCCTTGCTGGCTGCAGCAACACGTTCAGGCAGTGACTGCCGGGTAAACTCGTCAAGGGCAAAGTCGGCTTTGGCTGCGATAATGCGCGCTACGGATGCTTTGGTCATGTCAGGATCTATTTCGCCACTGACCAGGGCGTTTTCCCACTGTGCGTAAAGTTCCCAAAAAGCATTGATACTTTGTGGATTGCGCACAGCGTAAGGCATGAGCGCGATGTCTGCACCGGCGTTAAACGTCCTGATAACCGCGTTTTTGTGATCCACATAATGCGCAATGCCTGCCATATCCAGCGCATCAGTAACGATAATCCCCTCGTAGCCCATTTTTTGTCTTAACAGGCCGGTCAGTATTTTATGGGATAAGGTGGCAGGCACCAGGGTCGGCTGGCCATCCAGCGCAGTAAAGCGAGTGTCATCCAGCAACGGATACTGAATATGCGCCGTCATAATCATAGCCGGTGGTGAGGCCTGGGAAATAGCATGAGTAAAGGGCTTAAGATCAACACTTTCTATGGTGGCAAGATCATGTTCGACCCGTGGTAAGCCAGTGTGACTGTCGGTATGGGTATCACCATGACCAGGGAAATGTTTTAAGGCACTGAGGATATTTTCACTTTGCAGAGCCGCCACCGCTGCCGAGCCCAGTTCGGCCACCATGGTTGGATCTTCACCATAAGAACGCACGTTAATCACCGGATTTTCAGGATTCACATTCACATCCACGGTGGGAGCAAAATTAACGTTAAAACCCAGTAGCCTGACCCCTTTGGCAATCCCCTGATTAACCTTTTCTGCAAACGCCGTATGATGGCGTGGATACGTTGCGCCAATGGCCATATTGCCCACAAAGCGAGTGGCGACCTCGTCAGGCAGGCGAGCTACTCGCCCGCCTTCCTGGTCAATAGCGATAAACAGCGGCGGCAGCCCGGCCTCTTTGGCCAGCTGCTGGATAGCATAGTTCAGTTCAACAATTTGGCGCGTATCCGCGAGATTTTCGGCAAACAGAATAACGCCGCCAATGTTGCCCTGACGAATTATCCCGGCAAACTCAGGCAGTAAGGTGGTCACGGGTGTTTTGCAGGTTTGTGCCGGCGTGCCATCGGCGCAATAAAAGCGCATATCCAGCATCAGTTTTTGCCCCAGCATAAAGGACGTACTCTGCTTAGCGGCACAACTTGCCGTTAACAGGATCAGTAAACCTGATACCAGAACTTTTAAACGCATCACTTATTAATCACCTACTTTGGTTTGCCCGCAGCACAAAGCTTACCTCAGCTTTTTAAAAAAATAAATTATTCCACCCGCACTCAGCAAAAATACAAAAGTATTGGTGTTGGACATGAAAGTTTATAGGTAATGGGCGCCATGCCAGGAATATTTTATTATGCAGAACACCGCCAAGTATGCTAATTTCGATTCAATTGCATCCCAGTCGGGCTGCCAAATCTGCTTTTAGCTATCACTACAGAGGACTACCCCGTGACCGGCCGACGTTTTCGCTGCGCATCTATCTGGCTGCTGTGTGCATTACTGCTAACCAGTTGCAGTAGTCGCCGAATTGTAGAAATGCCATCAGCCAACTATGGCGACCGGGTTAAGTCACTGGTATTACATTTTACCGCTATCGACTATGCCAAATCGGTGGATGCGCTGGTTGTTGAAGGCGGCCTGAGTGCCCATTATCTGATCCCCGAATCCAATGATCCCAGTGACCCGGGCGGTAAGCCACGCATTATCCGCTTAGTCGACGAAAATAAGCGCGCCTGGCATGCCGGCAAAAGTTACTGGCAGGGACGCCATGGTTTAAACGATCACTCTATTGGAATTGAAATTGTAAACGTTCCTGAGTGCGAGCGGGATGGCGGGATGGCGCCTTCGCTGGCCGAACACGGCTCTAACCGCCTGTGTATTTTCCCCGACTATGATCCGGCGCAGATAGAAGTGGTCATTGCCCTGGTAAAGGACATTATAGCCCGCCACCCGGACATTGAGCCAACCGCCGTTGTGGGCCATGCCGATATTGCCTTTGACCGGAAAAACGATCCGGGTCCTCGCTTTCCCTGGTTTGAGCTTTATCAGGCCGGTGTAGGAGCCTGGTACGACAATGAAACCCTGGCCAGTTACTGGAAAACCTTTAACGAACACCCCGCTAGCATTGGCCTGTTACAAAGCGCGTTACATGCTTACGGTTATGGTGTGATTGAAACCGGCATTGCCGACACCAGTACGCTCAATGCTATTTCTGCCTTTCAAATGCACTTTTTGCCCTGGCATGTCACCGGCGAGGCGGATAGTCGTACAGCCGCCGCCGTGTTTGCCCTGCTGGATAAATATTTTCCTGAACAGAATCAGGCTTTGCTGGCCCGTTACGCTAAAGAGCAACTGAATCAGACAGCCGATAGCTACCCACAACAACAGGGGCAAATAGATGTTATTGCACCTGAACTGGCGCCCTCTGAGCGGGTTTTCGTTAACGATCGCTATGGGTTTAAAAGCTATGCTGGTCGCGGTGAGCTTATCATTGAAGCCGACCAGCCGACCTCGGCGAAAATTTCAGTGAATGGCGAACTGCTGAGCCTGGATGAAACCTTTGACGCCGATAGCACCTATCGTTATTCACTGGCCCGTCGCACCCGCACCGGCATAAATACGCTGGCGATCGCCGATGTTTCACCGCCCAGTGCGCAGTTGCATATTCAGGTGCCCTACCCAGTTTTACGGGACAATACTCAGGCATATAAAAGCCAGTTTTCAGCGGTCGACGCGCTGATCAATCAGGATATCGAACAAGGATTTCCGGGCGCGGTATTAGTGGTGGTAAAAAACGGCAAGGTCATTAAAAGAACCGCTTATGGCTATCAGAAACGCTTTGACGAGAACGAGCAGCCGCTTTCCCACCCACAGCCAATGCGGACAGATACTCTGTTTGACCTGGCCTCAAATACCAAGATGTTCGCGACTACACTGGCTCTGATGCATCTGGTTGATAGCGGTAAACTCGATGTCACCCAACCTATCCAGCATTATTTGCCGGAATACCGCGGTGCGGGGCGTGAAGCGAGACGAGTCAGTGATTTGCTGTCACATAAATCCGGTTACGCCCCGAGTATCAATTTTTACGATCCTGAAAACCCACTCGGCGAACGCTTTTACTCCCAGTCAAAACAACATACCAGCGAACTGCTGATCACCCAGGCTCCCTTTGACTCAGGTAATGGTCTCAACGCCACCTACAGCGATACTAACTTTATGCTGCTTGGTTTAATCGTTGAGCGCATTACCGGAATGCCCCTTGACCGCTATTGCGAAGAATGGCTGTATCAACCGCTGGGTCTGAGTAAAACCCTGTTCAACCCGCTGTTAAAGGGCCATCACAAGGATGAGTTTGCCGCCACTGAATTGCGCGGTAATACCCGGGGCGGCCGCATCCACTTTCCACACATCCGTGAGTACACTCTGCAAGGAGAGGTCCACGACGAAAAAGCGTTTTATGCCATGGAA
The DNA here is from genome assembly GCF_001758465.1 of Marisediminitalea lipolytica. Lineage (GTDB taxonomy): Bacteria > Pseudomonadota > Gammaproteobacteria > Enterobacterales > Alteromonadaceae > Alteromonas > Alteromonas lipolytica. The sequence continues at coordinate 58,074 of NZ_MJIC01000017.1, read as the reverse complement.
GGAGTGGCGGGGCACGCCGGCCTGTTCTCCACCGCCAATGACCTCGCGGTCCTCGCGCAAATGCTGTTAAACGGCGGCGGCTATGGTGAAACCCACTTGTTTAGCAGCGATGTCATGAATGCTTTTGTCAAACCGGATAATCGTTTCTGGAGTTACGGACTGGGTTGGCGGCGTGCAGCTAACGGCGTTAATCGCTGGCACTTTGGCCCTTACGCCAGCGATCAGGCTTTTGGCCATACCGGTTGGACAGGCACAGCGACAGTCATCGACCCAGCACTGGATTTAGCCGTCATTCTCTTGACCAACGCGCGGCATTCGCCCATTGTGGAAGAGGTTGAAGACGAACTGCAATTTACCGGTAAACAATTTGAAACCGGCCGTTACGGCAGTATCGTTTCTCTCGTCTACGAAGCGGTTTTAACAAACCAGACCAAAAACTAAAACAACAAGGGTTTTCCAGTATGGATTGGGTTTCCATCATTCCGCCGTTCATTGCTATTGTGATTGTTTTCTGGAAGAAAGAAGTCATCATGGCACTGTTAATGGCCGTTCTCAGTGCCGAGGCGCTGATCCTGTTTACCACGGGTGCCGACAGCATTTTACTGTCTCCCATCACTTCTATCGAACGGGTAGTGGACGTCGCTACCAGTGCGGGAAATACCCGTATTCTGTTATTCAGCGTACTGGTTGGCGCGCTGTTAGCGTATATCCGCGACTCCGGCGGCGTTACCGCCACCGTTGACTGGCTGACCCGGCGCGGTGTGGCGAAAAGCCGACGTCAGGTTGGCGGGCTAACCATGCTGACCGGCATCGTCGTGTTTATCGAGTCTAACCTGAGCGTCCTGACCGCCGGCATATTTGCCCGTGGTTTGTTTGATAAGTTTGGCATGAGCCGGGCGCGTCTCGCCTATCTGATTGACAGTACCAGTGCGCCAATCTGCATTCTTATCCTGCTCAATGGCTGGGGCGCTTTTGTCCTTGGCATGCTGGATACCTATGAACTACCGGCTTCCTCGGCGAGTATTTTGTGGGGTTCGGTGTTTTTTAACTTTTACGCCATTATTGCCTTGCTGATTGCCGCCTATACCGTGTTTGCCGATAAAGTGCATGGTCCTATGGCCAAAGCAGAGCAACAGCTCGACAGCACCCAACAACAACTCAGTGCCGCCGAGGCCACAAAACCCAGCTACATGGTGGTGCCTATTCTGACCATGGTAGTTAGCATGGTCGGCTTCATGTTGTGGACCGGTAACGGTGTGCTTTCCCAGGGCAGCGGCAGCAAATCGGTACTCTATGCCACCATACTGGCAACGGCAGTAGCTTATTTAATGCTGGTGTTCTCCAAGCGGTTTACCCATCACGAAGCGGTGGATATTGGCTTTAAAGGCATGGGCGAACTGCTGCCTCTGGTTACTATTGTTTTACTGTCACTCACTCTGGGTAGTAGCTTAAAGATTTTAGGTACCGGCGTATTTGTGGCGGGTATAGTTGGCGAGTACTTACCTCTGTTCTTAATTGTCCCCATGCTGTTCCTGGCCGGCGCCATTATGTCATTTACTACCGGCACCTCCTGGGGCACCTTTGCTATTTTGATCCCCATTGGTGTGCCGCTGATCCAGCAGTTAGGTCTGCCGCCGTCACTGGTAATCGGGGCTATTCTTGGTGGTGGCGTATTTGGCGATCACTGCTCACCTATTTCAGATACCACGGCGGTTTCATCGATTGCCTCAGGGTGTGACCTGTTAGAACACGTGCGAACGCAAATGCCCTACGCCCTGGTTGGCGGTGGTATTACGTTAGTGCTTTACGTTATTACTAGTTTAATTATGGTGGGATAAGGCTATGCGATTGTTTCTGATTAGCTGTTTTTTAATCACGCTGACTGGCTGTAGCGCCTCGGAATCTACTTCCGATGCTGCGGTATCCACCGCCGAGTATGCGGTGGCCATGCCCGACGAATTTGGCGCTCAGGTGGCACTGGATGTTATGCAGGAAGGCGGCAATGCCGTAGACGCTGCTATTGCGGCGCAGTTTACGCTGGCGGTTACTTACCCGGAGGCCGGCAACATTGGTGGCGGCGGGTTTATGACCCTGTATTTTGACCAGCAGACAGATTTCCTCGATTACCGTGAGATGGCACCTGCTCTGGCAAATCGTGATATGTATCTGGATGACAAGGGTGAAGTTCATCCTACCGAGTCACTCTACGGGGCCAAAGCATCCGGCATTCCCGGTACAGTTGCCGGTATGTGGGCAGCGCATCAAAAATACGGCAAACTGCCCTGGTCACGGCTGGTTCAGCCCGCGGTAACCTATGCCGAACAAGGCTTTGTTGTACCCGCCAAATTAGCCGACAGAGTTAGCCGCTACCTTAAGCGAATTAAAGAGCGCGGACGCCAGACCAACTTTGCCAACTACTTTGGTCCGGCGGCCACCGCCGGAGCTTTGTTTATTCAACCTGAACTGGCCGCCACTCTCAAGCGTATTCGCGACCACGGTCCGCAAGGGTTTTACGCCGGTGAAACCGCCGATTTTATTGTGAGTTATATGCAGGCAAATGGTGGCTTGATCAGCCATGAAGACCTAAGTAAATACCAGGCTAAGTGGCGTGACCCCATTCACTTTAACTGGCGCGGCTATGAAATCGTTACCGCTCCCCCACCGAGCTCGGGCGGCATAGCCGTGGCTCAGTGGCTGGGCATGGTGGATGAGGTAATTAAAACCAATGTGCTGCCGGCCTATAATTCAGCGCCCTATCTGCATTTAGTTAGCGAAGCCGGCAAACGGGTGTTTGCCGATCGTGCTGAATACCTCGGTGACCCTGACTTTTATAATGTACCCCAGGCACGTTTGATCGCGCCGGATTACATTGCGCGCCGCGCCAGCGAGGTCAATCTTACGGCAATTTCGCCAACACCTGAGGTAAAACCCGGGTTAATCGAAAGCGAAGATACCACACATTTTTCTATCGTCGATAAGTGGGGTAACGCGGTATCCAATACCACCACGATAAACTTAAGCTTTGGTGCTGGTGTAGTCGCCGAAGGCGCAGGCTTTCTGCTCAATGACGAAATGGATGATTTTAGCGCCAAGCCCGGAGTACCTAACTTCTTTGGTGCCATTGGCGGTGAGGCCAATGCCATTGCGCCGTATAAACGTATGTTGTCATCCATGACCCCCACCATCGTACTGGAAGATGACAAAGTAAAACTGGTCACCGGCTCACCAGGCGGCACCACCATTATTTCTTCGGTAACCCTGTCGATTTTAAATACATTATTATTTGATAAAAGCGCCGAAGAAGCTGTGAATAACCCTCGCTTTCATCACCAGCTGTGGCCTAAGGATACTATCCGGGTGCATGAAGGTTTTAGCGAGCAACCCCTGACAGCGCTGGAAAAAATGGGTTATGTAATCGACCGCGACAGATTTGGCGATCTGCACCTGATTTTGCAGCAAAATGGCAAATTGTCCGCCGCCTCAGAAGCGAATGGCCGGGGTAAAGCCGTGGTTAAATCCGCGCCCTGAAAACGGCGTAATACCGGTGGCCTGATTAGCCGCCGGCTCCACCAAAGTGAGGTAAATCATGGGGGAGGTTGCCGCTTAAGCCCAGCAATAAGGCCACCACAATCAGCAGTCCCACCGCCGCGCAGGTAAATCCGGTATGAGCATTATGCTGGCGAAAAATCGCCCGTTCTCGATGTAAACGCCGGGGGTACCGACCGAAGGTTACCAGTTTACAAACCGGCCAGCCAATCACATAGCATAACCGCCAGAACAGTAATTCCGACAACAGATAACCAATCCCCCTAAACACACCCTTGCCGGTTTCAGAGACCATTTCTTCTATCATGATGGTTGTTCCTGTCGTTTTTAATATTATTCCCTGTAATGATTACAGTATTATATTTATCACACCTTAACAAATAGTTAGCTCACCAGCATTTAAAGATAAGCGACCGGCACTGAGCAGAATAGATGAAGGTTGCCCCTGCGTGGTGGGCGTTAGCGAACCCGGTATGCGCAGTATTCGCATTGAAGAGGGCGACCAAACCGTGGCCGAAGAAGTCTTTGGCATTACCATTGAGAGCGGTAACGCCGTTACCATCGATGCGCTTTAGTCACTTGCCTCAGCGCATCACCTGTTGCGGCTTAATCCGTGGCGAACAGCTGGCCGATATCAGCAAAGGCTTTAAATTCCAGTGCATTACCCGCCGGATCCATAAAAAACATGGTGGCCTGTTCGCCTGCCTGCCCCTTAAACCGAATATAGGGCTCAATCACAAACTCGGTACCAGCGGCTACCAGTCGATCAGCCAACGCCTGCCAGTCTTCCATCGTCAGGACCACGCCAAAATGTGGCACCGGTACGCTGTGACCGTCCACTGCGTTGTATTCGGGGGCCGATGGCATAGCTTTAACCAGATGCGTCACCACCTGATGGCCAGCTAAATCCCAGTCGATCCACTGGGTATCGCTGCGCCCCTGGCGGCAGCCCAGTAACTCACCGTAGAAGGCCCTGGCTTTATCCAGATCGTCTACCGGAATAGCTAAATGAAATGGTTGAGGCATGACGGTTACAACTCCTTCGTCGTGTTAATAACTCTGCTAGAGTAATTTTTTAAGTAAATAGCGTTTACGGGCACTGGCCGGCGCATAGCGAATGGCGACATCAAACCAGAAACTGCGTTTCATGACGCTTTTTTGGTGGCTGAAGGTGTCAAAGCCAAACTTGCCATGGTATCGCCCCATGCCGCTGTGACCCACACCACCAAAGGGCAGTTGCGGGTTTGCCATAAACATCATGGTGTCATTGATACAAATACTGCCGGCGCTAATTTCTTCGACAAAAGTGTTCTGTGTGGCTTGCTGCTCACTGAACAAATAAGCCGCCAGTGGCTTGGGCCGACGCTTAATAAAGTCCATCGCTTCGGCCACACTGCTCACCTCAATGACAGGCAGGACCGGACCAAATATCTCCTCCTGCATAACCGGCGTATCAATATCCGGATTAAGGATAACAGTGGGTGCCAGCTTTAGCTCTGCTTCGTCGCACTGGCCGCCGATGATTATCTCCTGGCCATCAATATACTGCTTTAAACGACCGAGATGACGGGCGTTGACAATGCGCCCGTAGTCCTTACTTTTTAACGGCTGGTTACCAAACTGACGACGCAGCTCTTGGGTTAAAGCCTCTGTCAGCGCATTGGCGCAACCGCGTTCTACTAGTACATAATCCGGGGCGATACAGGTTTGCCCGGCATTCGTCCATTTTCCCCACACAATGCGCCTGGCTGTGGTTTGTATATTCGTATTGGCCTCTACCACGCAGGGGCTTTTGCCCCCTAATTCCAGGGTAACCGGTGTCAGGTGTTGCGCCGCGGCCTGCATCACAATTTTACCCACCACCTCGCCGCCGGTGTAAAAGATGTGTTCAAAAGGCAAGGACAGCAGCTTGCTGGCAGTTTCCTTATCACCTTCGATTACCGCCACGGCATCACCATCGAGATATTTTGGTACCAGACTCGCCATCAGGGCAGAGCTTGTCGGAGCTAACTCCGAAGGCTTGAGAATGGCACAGTTGCCTGCCGCCAGGGCGGCAACATAAGGGGCCAGTGTTAACTGCACCGGATAGTTCCAGGCCCCGATGATGAGCACCGTACCTAATGGCTCAGGTTGCAGGTAGCTCCGCGCTGGCTGAGCCAGCACTGGCGTACTCACTTTTTGCGCTTTCATCCACTGGCGCAGATGCTTTTTGGTATGACGGATGTCGCTTATCAGAAAGCCGATTTCGGTGGTAAAGGCTTCGGTTTCGCTTTTCCCCAAATCAGCCCTGAGAGCCTCAGCAAAGGCCTGCTCATTTTCGCTTAACATGCGTTGCAAGGCATCCAGCTGTGCCTTACGCCACGCATAAGTACGGGTTTTACCCAGCACAAAAGACTGCTGCAAACGTTCAAACACAGGCAATACTGCACGAGATTCGTTAGTCACAAAATGACTCCAACAGGTACGAGGTGTTCATACTAGCACTATTTTGCGGCAATAAAAAAACCCCGCGTGAGCGGGGTTTTGGGTAGTTTTTGTTGCTTACGCGTCGTAAGGATGACGCATAACGATGGTTTCGTTACGGTCAGGGCCAGTTGAAATAATATCAACCGGTACGCCGGTAATACCCTCAAGACGGGCAATGTAGTTTTTAGCAGCCTGTGGCAACGCTTCGTAATCAGTCACACCAAAGGTCGTCTCGCTCCAACCAGGCATTTCTTCATAAACAGGCGTAACCAAATCATAACCATCGGCAGCCATTGGCGGTACGTCTTTTACGTTACCGTCTTTGTCTTTGTAACCCACACAAATCTGCAGCGTTTCCAGACCGTCCAGTACGTCCAGCTTGGTTAAGCAAAAACCGGTAATAGAGTTAATTTGTACCGCACGCTTCATGGCAACGGCATCAAACCAACCAGTACGACGCTTACGGCCGGTGGTAGCACCAAATTCGTGGCCTTTCACACCCAGGTGTTCGCCAACCGCATCGTCTAGCTCAGTTGGGAAAGGACCAGAACCTACACGAGTGGTATAAGCTTTTACAATACCCAGCACGTAGTCCAGGTTAAGCGGGCCAAAACCAGCACCAGTGGCTACGCCGCCAACGGTGGTGTTAGAAGACGTTACATACGGATAAGTACCGTGGTCAATGTCCAGCAGCGTGCCTTGTGCACCTTCAAACATGATTGGCAGACCGGCTTTCTGAGCTTTATCCAGCTCGTCAGTCACATCAACAACCATAGCGCGCAGGATGTCGGCAACAGCCATTGCATCGGCCAGGGTCTTGTCGAAATCAACGGCTTCTTCACCATAGTACTGAGTCAGGGTGAAGTTATGGATATCCAGCACTTCTTTTAATTTAACCGCGAAATCTTCAGCGTTAAACAGATCGCCAACACGCAGACCACGACGGGAAACTTTGTCTTCGTAAGCCGGACCAATACCGCGACCGGTGGTACCAATTGCTTTGCTGCCGCGGGCTTTTTCACGGGCAACATCCAGCGCAACGTGATAAGGCAGAATTAGCGGACAGGCCTCACTGATTTTCAAACGTTCACGTACCGGTACGCCACGCTCTTCGAGCATAGTAACTTCGGTCATTAACGCTTCCGGGCTGAGTACCACGCCATTACCAATGATACAGGTAACGTTATCGCGAAGAATGCCGGATGGAATAAGATGAAGAACGGTTTTTTCGCCGTCGATTACCAGTGTGTGACCTGCGTTGTGTCCGCCCTGATAGCGAACAACATACTTAGCACGGTCAGTAAGCAGATCTACTACTTTGCCTTTCCCCTCGTCACCCCACTGGGTGCCAAGGACCACAATATTTTTAGCCATGAGTCGAGTATGTTAAAAAATTAGGCGGGGATTCTATCAAAAATACGCCCTACTGATCATCTGTTTTGTGCACAAATATTCAGCTGACCAGTGATTATTTTACCCTGGAGCTGCTAATTCACTATAAAGTATAAACAAACTGAACCAATCACCACCAGAGTTCCGCCCATCTGGCGCAACTGATTAGGCTCGCTTTGCGCCACCTGTTGCAGATAAGCGCGCCACTTATTCGGCATCAGGAGTGGTCCTATTCCTTCAATAATCATAACCAGGGCCAAAGCAGCCCAAATCCAATCCGGCATACGTATCAAAAATTAACTAATCCGTCGCGTAATATACCAAAAATCTGGTCGGAGTTCGCCATTTAGGATATATACTTAAATGTAAGCCCATTAACGCGAGCAAATAATGTTATTTCCTAATCTTGGTCAATATAGCCTGACAGTATCCAATAATATGCTGGAGGTTTATGTGACCGGAGCCTGGGATATCAACATGGCAACAGATGTGGTCGAAGAAATGAAGTCAGTGGTTGAAGAGTTTAACGATCAACCCTGGGCCGCATTGATGGATTGCCGCCGCTGGGTATTGAGCACTCCCGAAAGTCAGGTCATTGTGCGCGAGAGCATTCTGCACAATATTCGTCACGGGTTAAGACGCTCAGCTTATGTGGTCGACAGTGGAAATGTAAAACGTGCTCAGCTGGCACGTACCCACCCGGAAATGAACTCAAGCGATCCCATGCTGGCTTTGTATAAGCGGGAATATTTCACCAATTATCTTGATGCCATAAAATGGCTCAGGGCGGAAGGATTTGAGCCCTGAGCAGATTGGTTTAATACATCAGGCTGTAGACCTTGCGACGATAAGCCGATTTAAGCGAATCACCGTCAGGCAGGGCGTTGATAATATCCAGAATCAGTTTCTTAGCTTCACCAAAGCCAAAGTCTTTGAGCAGTACACCATGCAGCAACTCCAGCGCTTCTTCGTAGCGCTGTACCTGATACATCGCCACAGCCAAATCCACTTTCACCTGTAAATCATCGGGGTTGGCTTCGGCTTGTTCCTGTAACGCTCGAATTTCCGGCGTATCAGCTGCCTGCTCCGCCAGCTCAACTTTACCCTGCAAAGTATGATAACGCTGATCCTGATCCACCAGCTTAATCTCTTCCAGCAGGCCTTTAGCCACTGGCACCGCGCCGGTTTCAATTAAGCAATCAATGTACAGGTATTTACTGTCGATATTGTCCGGGTTAATTTCAAACGCCTGCTTGGCCAGCGGGAAAGCCCCGGAGTAATCACCAGCGCCAATCAGTTCGGCTGCCTTAGCCAGATATTCGTCTTCCGGGTTCGGCAGGTATTTACCCAACATGGCGCGAATTTCGATTTCGGGCTGAATACCAGCAAAACCATCTACCGGCTGGGCATCTTTTACCACCATGACAGTGGGTAAATTACGAATACCAAACTGCGCCGCAACTTCTTGCTGACGATCGCAGTCAACCCGGGCAAGCAACAAGGAATCCGGGTAATCGCCGGCAATGCGCTCCATAACCGGCTGCAACTCCTGGCAAGGCTCATAGCCCTGGGCCCAAAACTCGATAAGTACGATTTTCTCTTTGGAGACCTCCAGAATGACCTGCTGGAAGTTTTCGACCGTTAAATCGACGATGTTATTCGACATCATTTGCTGCATGCTTAGTTCGCCTGTGTTCTTTCAATAGGATATGCCAGTGTATATGGGCGCATTGGCGCTAATTACAAGCCCTGACAGGCAAATGCTACACTAACCTGGTGAAATTACTAAGGCGAAATAATGACAACAACCAAACGCTTCTCCTCATTTGGCGACTTTTATCCTTATTACCTCAGTGAACATCAGAATCAGACCTGTCGGCGCCTGCATTTTATCGGCTCAACGCTGGTGCTCGCACTGCTGTTACTGAGCGTCGCCAGCCAACAATGGATGCTGTTGTGGCTGCTCCCGTTTGCTGGCTATGGGTTTGCCTGGCTGGGACACTTCGCGTTTGAAAAAAATAAGCCCGCTACCTTTCGGTACCCGTTGTACAGCCTGATGGGTGACTGGGTGATGTATAAAGATATCCTGCTCGGCAGAATTAAACTTTAGCCACAGGCTCGGGATTAAATTAATCAGGGCTACCGAAGTAGCCCTGAGTGCTATTGCGCTGGCATCACCTGCAACAATTTTCCGTTATCTTCGTCGGTCAGCAGGTATATCATGCCATTCGGCCCCACTTCCACGTCGCGAATTCGTTCGTTGCGGTCGCGCAGGTATTCAGTCTGACTTTCCACTTCACCGGTCTCATTGAAACTGATTCGGCGTAAATGGCGGAATTTCAATGCGCCTACCAGCAGGTCACCCTGCCAGTCTTTAAACAAGTCGCCGTGGTAAAATGTCATGCCACTGGGGGCGATAGAGGGGTCCCAGTACAGCACTGGCTGTTCCATGCCTTGCTGCGCCGTTTTATCTGAGATAATACTGCCGTTATAGTCAATGCCGTAGGTGATAACCGGCCAGCCATAATTATTGCCGGCTTTGATCAGGTTAACTTCATCACCGCCTTTTGGCCCGTGCTCCATGGCCCATACCTCGCCGGTTTGCAGGTGAATGGTTAACCCCTGGACGTTGCGGTGGCCGTAGCTATACACCTCGGGGGCTTTACCGTCGGCAAAAGGATTGTCAGCGGGGACGCTGCCATCGCTTTTGATGCGCACAATCTTACCGTAATGATTAGCCGGATTTTGTGCTTCTTTCATGTATTTGTATCGGTCACCCAGGGTGACGAACAGATGATTACTTTGATCGAAAGCCAGACGACAGCCAAAGTGAAAGCCATTATCCACTACCGAATCGGCAACAAAAATATCCTTAACATCAGTCAGGCCGTTAGCATTCAGCGTTGCCTTTGCCACGCTGGAACTGCTGCCGCCTGTCGTGGGCCTGGAATAACAAAAGTAGATCTGCTGGTTATTAGCAAAATCAGGATCGACGGTGATATCCAGTAACCCACCCTGATTAGCCGCTGCCACTGCTGGTACGCCATCCAGAGGTTTGCTCAGGCCAGTAGCAAAATTAAACCGCCGTATCTGGCCGCTGCGTTCGGTAATGAGCATTTCTCCAGAGGGTAAAAAAGTCATCCCCCAGGGATGGTCTAACCCTGTGGCCAGTTCATTAACAGCTAGTTTTTCTGCCGCCTGGCTGCTAAAGGCGACAGCACCGGCAATAGCCAGTGCTGTGAGTTTTGCTACAGGTAAATGAGGTCGCTTCATCGTCGTCTCTTATTGTTGTTTTAGTTTCTAATCGTAATTCTTATAGCGATATCGCACTGATTTGGATTACCTCACATCAGGCCGACGCCACGTTTTTAGTGGTGGTGATGCTCGCTAGGTTTACCCTGTGTGCCCACCGTAACTTCGATGGTTTTACTGATGTCACCGGCAAAATCCAGCGTCAGATTAAAGGTGTTGCCTGATTTGAGGGGGTTAACCAATCCCATCAGCATAACGTGATAACCACCTGGCTTAAACTCAATCATGTCGCCGGAGGCGATCTCAAGACCCTCAGTGACCTGGCGCATCTTCATCATATCCCCGTCCATAATGGTCGTATGGATTTGTGCTTCTGATGCCACACTGCCATCAACCTGAACACCAGTTAAAGTTAGCGAGTGTTCACCATGGTTCATAATGGTCAGATAGACAGCAGCGGTGGTTGCCATGGCAAAGGTCGCTCTGGCGCTCGCATTATGCACCATCACGCCATGGTCCATGGCCGCCTGAGCAGGCATCATCAACTGTAATGACAGTGCCAGTAATAAGGTTTTTCCATAGCGTTTGATATTCATATCGACTCCGATACTCTGCACCAAAAAAAGACCTCACATAAAGTGAGGTCCGGTTGTTCTAGTTGCTGGCAGCCAGCCTTGCGGCTTCTTCCTGCAATTGGGGAAAGTGCTCCAGGGATAGATAACCAGCCAGAGCGGACAGCTTTTCACCCAGCGCCGCATAGTCCGATGCGGTTACATTGATGTGGCCCATTTTTCGTTTTGGCCGCACGGTTTTACCGTACCAGTGCAAATGTGTACCACCAATGCCAAGCAGAGCAAGTTTGTGATCGTCGCAGCCAATAATATTGATCATTGCACTGACGGAGGCTTCACCACCGGTATTCACTGCCAGTCCTAAAGGTAAATCCAGCACCGCACGCAGATTATTCTCAAACTGACTGGTTGGCGATCCTGCCTGACTCCAGTGTCCCGAGTTATGAACGCGTGGCGCTAATTCGTTAACCAGCAGCTCATCACCGCACTGGAATAACTCCACCGCCAGTACGCCAACATAGTCCATACCGTTAACCAGTTTGGTAAAGATGTCACACGCCTGCTCAGTCAGCGCTTCAGTACTATTAGTTGCTGGCGCTACTGAGACGTGTAGTTGTCCTTCATGATGAAGATTTTCTGCCAGCGGATAAACCACCACTTCACCGCTTTTGCTGCGGGCGCCGATGAGGGACACTTCGCGGTCGAAATTCAGCATTTTTTCAACCACCAGGGGCACGGCTTGCAGATCAAGATTAGCCAGTTGCGTTTTTAACGCCGGCAGGTCTGATGCGGCTTTTAAACGCCACTGACCGTAGCCATCATAACCATCACGGCTGGCTTTGATGATCAAACGTTCACCGAGTCGGGCAACACATTCGTCCAGCTGAGCCAGGTCATCCACAATTTGATAAGGGCAGTTAGGGATATCCAGGCCACTCAGCAATTGTTTTTCGCGCACCCGATCAGCGCCTACCAGAATCGCTTCAATGCCGGGATACAACTTACCCGATGCCTGCGCTTGTTCCAGCAGTGTTTCAGGTACATGTTCAAACTCTACGGTCAGCGCGTCGGCCAGCTCAATAGCTTGTTCGAGCGTACAGTCCAGCGGGCTTTTGCTCACCGGATGAACCACGGTGTTGTTGTTTACATCTACCGCCATCACGTTAATACCCAGCGCTGCACCGTCCAGATACATCATTTGTGCCAGCTGACCAGCACCATATACCAGCACCTGCATATTTACAGCTCCAGTTTGCCGTTAGCCAGTACAGTGTCAGTTTGCGCTTTGCGGAAGGCAATAATAGCTTCTCTGACCGCCGGGTCCTGCAAAGCAACCACCTGCGCAGCCAGCAAGCCGGCATTAGCGGCACCCGCTTCGCCAATGGCCAGGGTGCCCACAGCAACACCTTTCGGCATTTGTACAATAGACAATAATGAGTCGAGGCCATTAAGTGCTTTTGATTTTACCGGACAGCCGAATACCGGCAGATGCGTATGTGCAGCAATCATACCTGGCAAGTGAGCCGCGCCGCCGGCGCCAGCGATAATGGCGCAAAAGCCATTTTGTTCAGCTTGTTCAGCAAATTCGACTAACAGATTAGGAGTACGGTGAGCCGAGACAACCTGTGCCTCAAATTCAACACCAAATTGCTTGAGCATTACTGCCGCGTTTTGCATAGTCGGCCAATCAGAGGTTGACCCCATTACAATTGCGATTTTTGCCATTTTGCAGTCCTCACAGACTTTGCGTTAACCATTAGCTTCAGCGTTACGTTGAGCTGTGCTTGAAAAGCGGTCGATGTTAGCTCATTTTCGCCCGTTTGCCCATAGGTTGCGACTATTTGTCAGCAATTGTGCTGCGCCTCTTCCGGTTAATTTAAAACTTTGCAGGTTTTATTTTTACTATAGATAGAAATAAATTAATTTTTAGTATATTTTTATTTTAACTATCTTATTGGATGTCCTATGAATACACTGACCTTTAGACTGCTTGAAGTTTTTCAGCAAGTTGTTGATTGCGGCTCAGTCACCGCCGCCTCGAATGCGTTGCAGTTGTCACAACCAACGGTTTCCCTGCAATTAAAGAAACTCAACAGCATTATAGGCTTACCATTAATTGAGCACTTTCAGGGCAATGTGCAACTCACCGAAGCCGGTGCCGCCGTGTATCGCTGCGCCCAGGAAATTCTGTCTTCACAGGACAAGTTGAAAAGCCAGATCAGCGCATTACAAGGCGTAGAGGTAGGCTCATTAAAGCTCGCGGTTGTAACCACGGCTAAGTACATTATACCGCCTTTGTTAAGCCCTTTTTGTAAGCAACACCCCAATATTGACGTACGCTTTACCGTAGGTAACCGTGAACAGATTGCCGAACGTTTGATGCAAAACCGCGACGATTTGTATATTTTTACCTACCCGCCAGAAGACGATGAACTCATTTGTGAGCCTTTCCTGGCCAACCCGCTGGTAGTGATTGCTCCGAGTGATTATGACGGCCCGGATAACTGTGCGCTGAGCGACCTTACCGACGCCAAGTTCTTGTTAAGGGAGCGAGGCAGCGGCACCAGGCGAACCCTTGATGACTACTGCGATAAGCATGGCGTCACCTTCAGAAATACGATGATTATTGAAAGTAACGAAGCTATCCGCCTGGCAGTATCTGCGGGGCTGGGCCTGGCCGTTCTTTCTCAGCATACGTTGGATCAGGCCACTGCCGACAGCGTAAAGGTGCTCACTGTTAAAGACTTCCCGATTCAAAGCACATGGCAGGTAGTGACTAACCGCCGTCGCCCAATCAGTCTTTCAGCTCAGGCGTTTCGGGAATCTCTGCTTGAGAACCGACGTAGCTGATAATGGTTTTGAGTAAGCTGGTGCGTCTGACCGGCTTACTCAAATAATCATTCATTCCTGCACTGAGGCACGCTTTGCGGTCGTCTTCAAAAGCATTTGCCGTTAACGCTATTACCGGCACTTCAGCTTTGCTACCGGGCAAATCACGAATAGCTCGAGTGGCAGAAAAGCCATCCATTACCGGCATCTGACAATCCATCAGCACCAGGTTAAAATCGAACCGCGACAAAATTTCCAGCGCTTCGGCACCATCTTTGGCTCGCAAGCACTTCACTTTGACGTCTTTCAGCATATCCAGAATAATTTCAGCATTAATGTCGTTGTCTTCGACAACCAGTATTTTGAGCCCCGCGGGCAACACAAATGACGACTGCTGTGTATCTTCAATCTGTTGTGTTGTGGTGGCTAATGGAAGCTTAACAATAAACTCACTGCCCTTCTCCCGTTCGCTGTTAAGCGTAATATCACCATCCATTAATTCCACCAACTTACTGGTGATCGATAATCCAAGTCCGGTGCCGCTAAACTGTCGGGAGCTGGAGGCATCAGCCTGGACAAACTGCTCAAAAATGAGCTTTGCATCTTTTGCCGATATGCCTATGCCAGTGTCCTTCACCGAAATAATCAGCTGTCCCTGCTGGTAAGACACTTGAATTAGCACCCCGCCAAGGGACGTGAATTTAACCGCATTACTTAACAGATTATTTAAAATCTGACTTATTTTACCGGCATCGCCCAGTAGCACAGGTGGCAAATTGTTGTCCCAGCTCACTTCCAAACTTATTTGCTTCCGACTTGCCGCCTGGCGGTGAATATCAGCACAGGCCTGAATCACCTGCCGGGGAGCAAAAGGATGGCGTGTTACTTTCATTTTGCCAGCTTCAATTTTAGACCAGTCGAGAATACTATCGAGGATCAGCAGCAGATTATTGGCTGACTGAACAATGACCTGCACCCGTCTTTTGATATCATCCCGTAGCGGCTGTTCCAACAGATTTTCGCAAGTACCGAGAATACCGTTCATGGGTGTGCGGATTTCGTGTGACATATTAGCCAGAAACTGTGACTTGGAGACACTGGCCGCCTCGGCCTGTGCCAGCGCCTGAATCAGTGAGGCAGTTTTTTCTTCCACCCGCTCGGTTAGCGTCAGGTTAAGTTGTTCAAGTTCTTCATTTAGCGTACGCTGGCGTTGTCGGGAGCTGGTCAGCTCGTCAAATGCGCTGACCAGACGCTCACCCAACTCGCTGAATTCCTCGGCCAGGCCAGAAATCTCTTTGAGTTGCAGGCTGTCTTTATTAAACGAATGAATAGGAATGGGATTTTCCGGAGAGTACCCGGCAAAGGTTTTCATTAACTCCCGGATAGGACGGGAGAACACCCGGGCAACTCGCCCCCCCAGGACAATCCCAACCAGCGCTAAAAAAATCAGTAAAACAATCGCCCACTGCAGGTAATTCACGCTCATCGCCCTGTAGCTGCTGATTTCAAACAGCATAGTCACTTTCCAGCCGGATACATCATCGCGGGTGCTGGCGATAAACCATTCACGGCCCAGTGCCTGCTCACGCATAAAACAACTGTTCCTGGTGCATTCAGGTAATTCCGGACGAGCCAAAACATCCAGCCGCAATTCTGGAGAGGCGTAAACCAGCTTGTCGTTACGGTCCTGATAAATACTCCAAAACAGCGGTAGATTGCGGCTGTCGTACTCAACAAAACTACTTAGATTCAGCGAGCCCTCCAATATGCCGGCAAACTGCCCGCTGGCATCATAAAGTGGGCTGGAGATAGCGACGATAGGATCATTACCGAATCCGCGCCCCTCAAAAACTTCGGAGACAAACACGTCGACACCAGACTCAGCCTGCTTAAAATATTCTCGCTGAGCCACATTTGCCTGATTCAACCGCTTTGCCCGGGTAAGCAGATTGGTTGGGTAAGAATGGCTAATACTGCCGTGCCTGTCCGCCACTAAAAAGGTCAGGAACTCAGGATACTCCCGGGCCAGGTTAGACAGGGTTTCCGCTGCCATCGCATCCAGCGGCGCACCGTGCTTTTGGGCCAGCGTCATGGTTTTCGCGGTATTACTGATTGCCCCGGCATGATGGTCTAAAAAGTTTCTCAGCTCAGTGGTCATAACCTGAGCACGTTGCTCCATGTAAGATTCTACCTGGTTAGCCTGCTGCCGTTGCAGTTGCCCCACATGCACATAAGTGATAATCAGTACAACAAAGAAAAACAGCGAGGCAAACATATACCGAAACAGTGTCTCAGCATTAAAATGCAGCACATAATCCAATGGCAGGTACCGGATTAGCACCAAAAAGAGCAAATGGCCAAACAGGCAACAAAAAATACCGCTTAGCCAGGTGATAGAATGTGCCGTTAGCGCCAGGCTAAACTCACTGTGGTAAGCGGCATACACAAACACGATATACACCGGCAGAATCAAACCACTCCACCAGCCTATGCCCAGCTTTAGCGGACTTAGCACGTCATCCTTTTTATACAGCGCCGCGATTAGCAACGGTTGTAATGCCAGAAAAACAATCAGAAGCGGCGAGTCATGATGTATCAGCAAGACCCCGTAGACCATCAGGGTGACCAGCAGAGTGAGGTAAAATGGAAAAAGTAACGCCGCCGTGATGGCAAATCCACCGCCAAAAAATACCAGCCCGCCACTCTCCAGTGGAGCGGGCAGTAAATTAAGAGCGGCCCCGGCCAGCGCCAGGGTCAATGCCAGCAGAATACGGTTTAACATAGAGTGTTAGTCGTTGTGTGCATCCATGTAATCGAGCGTCAGATTGGTCAGCACTTTTACGCCTAGTTTCATGCCCGCATCATCTACATAAAACTCCGGCGTATGGTGTGCTGGAGAATCTTCTACCGCCACATCCAGCGGCTTACCGCCTAACCACATAAACAGGCCAGGCACCTTTTCCTGATAAAACGAAAAATCTTCTGCGCCGGTCACAGGTTTAGCCAGAATAGTTTTATCCTTGCCCGCGGTGCGCTCAACTGTTGGGATCATCTTCGCAGTTAATGCCGGATCGTTGTAGGTAATCGGATAGTTGTAATCCAGTGGCAAGGTTAGCTCTGCAGTAGCGCCCATGCTGTCGGCAATACCTTTCACTTTGCGGGCCATGGCCTCATAAACGTGCTCTCTCGCGGCGTGATTAAGGGTACGAATAGTGCCGACCATTTCCACTTCGTTGGGAATGATATTAGAACGGTTGCCACCATGGATGGAACCAATAGTCACAACCGCAGCATCATCGATGATTTTCAGTTCGCGGCTTACTATGGTTTGCAGCGACATTATCATTTGCGCCGCGGTCGTAATAGGGTCAACGCTCTTCCATGGATAAGCACCGTGGGCCTGCTTGCCATGAATAACTATCTTGAATGGGTCAACCGCCGCCATGGTTCCGCCAGAATTGTAGCTCACCGTACCGATGTCGTTGTTGGCGCTAATGTGCAAACCAAAAATCACATCGACGTCGGGGTTCTTTAACACACCTTCTTCAACCATCACTTCAGCCCCGCCCTTCTCGCCGGCAGGGGCGCCTTCTTCAGCTGGCTGGAAGATAAATTTCACTTTGCCGTGTAATTTGTCTTTCATCGAGGTCAGTACTGAGGCCGCCCCCATTAGCATGGCCATGTGGGTATCATGACCACAAGCATGCATCACCGGCACCTCGTTGCCATTGTATTCGCCGCGCTGCTCTGACCGCCATGGTAAGTCATTTTGTTCTGGTACAGGCAGGCCATCCATGTCAGCTCTTAATGCAACCACCGGACCAGGCTTGCCACTATCAAGCACAGCCACTACACCGGTTTTTGCAACACCGGTCTGAACATCCAAATCCAAAGAACGCAAAAAACGGGCAACGTACTCAGCGGTTTTGTATTCGCGGTTCGATAATTCGGGATATTCGTGGAGGTGATGACGCCAACTGATCACATCGGCTTCAATATCACTGGCCAGCTTATCGACTAATTTATCGGACTGGGCAAACGCTGACAGGGAAAATAACGGCAGGATAATCGCAATAGCGGCTCGGAACATAATTTTATCCATAAAAAAGAGATGAGTTACACTACCGCTTATTGCTAAAAATCACAAAAAAAACCGCTGAATGGCAGCGGTTTTTTGAGTCAATAAAAGTGACTAGCTTCTCTGACGCTTCATGGCATCGAAAAACTCATCATTTGTCTTTGTCATTGCCAGTTTATTGATAAGGAATTCCATGGCATCAATTTCGGACATTTCATGGACAATCTTACGCAGGATCCACATCTTCTGCAGTTCGTCCTGACTGGTCAGCAACTCTTCACGACGAGTACCAGAACGGTTAAAGTCGATAGCCGGGAACACGCGTTTTTCTGCAATCTTACGATTCAGGTGCAGTTCCATGTTACCAGTACCTTTAAACTCTTCGTAGATAACTTCGTCCATCTTAGAGCCGGTATCGATAAGGGCAGTCGCGATGATAGTTAAGCTACCGCCTTCTTCCACGTTACGTGCCGCACCAAAGAAACGTTTCGGTTTATGTAGCGCATTGGCATCCACACCACCGGTAAGTACTTTACCTGATGATGGGATTACGGTGTTGTAAGCACGGGCCAGACGGGTAATGGAGTCAAGCAGGATAACCACGTCTTTTTTGTGTTCAACCAGACGCTTAGCCTTTTCGATAACCATTTCAGCAACCTGTACGTGGCGGCTTGCTGGCTCATCAAAAGTCGAAGCAACCACTTCACCACGCACCAGACGGTGCATTTCAGTCACCTCTTCCGGACGCTCATCGATAAGCAATACCATCAGCTCACAATCAGGGTGGTTAGCCGCAATAGATTGCGCGATGTTTTGCAGTAACAACGTTTTACCCGCTTTCGGTGGCGCAACAATCAAACCACGCTGACCTTTACCAATAGGTGAAGCCAGGTCCAGTACACGTGCCGTAATATCTTCTGAAGAACCATTACCACGTTCCATGCGCAGACGTGAGTTAGCGTGCAGTGGGGTAAGGTTTTCGAAGAGAATTTTATTACGGGAGTTTTCTGGCTTGTCGAAGTTAACTTCGCGGATTTTTAACAGGGCAAAATAACGTTCGCTGTCTTTCGGCGGGCGAATCTTCCCGGCGATAGTGTCACCAGTGCGCAGGTTAAAGCGTCTGATCTGGCTGGGTGAAACATAAATATCATCTGGCCCGGCAAGGTAAGAAGAGTCCGCTGAGCGCAGGAAGCCGAAGCCGTCCTGGAGGATTTCCAGAACACCATCGCCAAAAATATCTTCGCCACTTTTAGCGTGGGATTTAAGGATCGAGAAAATAATGTCTTGTTTTCTCGCGCGGGCCATATTTTCGAGGCCCATTTCTTCGGCAAGGGCGACCAATTCGCTGATTGGTTTATTCTTAAGTTCCGTTAGATTCATACTGGTGGGTCTTTGTGCTTGAACGTCTTTATGGGAAATTCGTTAATTAATAGGGTAGTGCTTGTGCCCGGAAGCGGGCCAGTAAGGATGCCAGGTCTAGCCTAGACTCAGTAAAGGTAGCACCATATTTTACTATCGTCCAGACTAATTCCTGTAAATGTTAAAAAAAGATTGCGAAAGCCGTATGCGCCAGTTTTGGCGCTACTATGCAGGCACAGCTTCCTGTTGGTCAATACAGCGTAATAACATAGCCATCTGTGGCTGATAACCACGAATAGCCGGAATTTTTACCTGATATCCACTGCCGGGAGCGACTAGCAGCGCTTCGCCCAGCTGCGAATACAACTCCTGAATTTTTACTTCAGTATTGCCATCCGGGGTCATCACCTCAAGCTTGTCCTGCACACTGAAACGGTTTTTTACATCAACATACCACCAGCGGTTATCACCATGGGTCACCTCGCCCACCAGTTGGCGGGTATAGCTGGCTGAATTGCCTCGCGCATACTGCTGGTAATCCGCGTGATTATGGCGCTGTAAAAAGCCGTCGGTGTAACCACGGTTGGCCAGATGCTCCAGTTCCAGCAGCCAGTCCACATCAAAGTTTTCGCCGCGGCAGGCCGCCTCAATGGCTTTGCGATATACCTGAGCAGTTCGCGCGCAGTAGTAGAACGATTTAGTACGCCCCTCGATTTTGAGCGAGTCAACGCCGATTTCCACCAACCGTTGCACGTGCTGAATCGCCCGCAGGTCGCGGGAGTTCATGATATAAGTGCCATGTTCATCTTCGAACGCCGGCATAGGTTCATCCGGACGTTGTGGCTCTGTCAGTAAAAACGCCTGATCGGTTGGCGTACCCAGTCCCAGCGTCGGCTCTACCGCATCACGCGCCGGAATAAACTGACCAACACCGTCTTCGCTGGCGGGCGAGGCCTGGTATTCCCAGCGGCAGGCGTTAGTGCAAGCCCCCTGATTAGGGTCACGCTTATTAATATAGCCTGATAATAAACAGCGGCCGGAATACGCCATACATAAGGCCCCATGTACGAACACCTCAAGCTCAATATCCGGACAGCGCTGGCGGATCTCTTCGATTTCGTTTAAGCCCAGTTCCCGCGACAAGATCACACGCTTAATGCCCTGCTGCTGCCAGAACTTCACTGACGCCCAGTTAACGGCGTTAGCCTGAACTGACAAGTGAATTGGCAAATCCGGAAAGTGCTCACGGGTTAGCATTATAATGCCGGGATCAGACATGATCATCGCATCCGGATTGAGTGCCGCTACCGGCGCAAGATCCTTAACAAACGTTTGCAGCTTGGTATTGTGGGGCGCAATATTGTTGACAATATATAACTGCTTATTGTGCTCCCGGGTGTACTGCCTGGCTTCCTGCAATTTTTCGAGGGTAAATTCGTTATTGCGCACCCGCAAAGAATACCGGGGCTGTCCGGCATACACGGCGTCTGCACCATAACTCAGTGCATAGCGGAGGTTTTTCATTGACCCGGCGGGTGACAGTAATTCAGGTTTTCGCATGACGATACAACAGCCAATAATAAAAGGACGGAAATATACCTGAGCCCCCCAGGCCGAATATTAACCGAGATCAAAAAAACCGATTTTCAGACACAAAAAAACCGGCCTCGGCCGGTTTTCGCTTAACGATTTACATCGATTAGATGTTGTCGTTCAGGAACTCAGTCAGTTGCGTTTTTGATAAAGCGCCAACTTTGGTTGCTGCAACGTTACCGCCTTTAAACAGCAGCAGCGTAGGGATACCACGGATACCGTATTTCGGCGGAGTTTCATTATTTTCATCGACATTCAGCTTGCCAACTGTTAACTTTCCTTCAAAGTCGGTTGCGATCTCTTCCAGAATAGGGGCAATCATTTTACACGGGCCACACCATTCGGCCCAGAAGTCAACCAGCACAGGACCTTCAGCATTGATAACATCTGCTTCGAACTTATCGTCAGTCAACTGGATAATTTTGTCGCTCATTCTTTTCTCCGTAATTGGTCTGTCGCTGATTTGTTTCAGCTCTACCATAAGTGTTATATAGAAAATGTTTTTTAATGCAAGCACTGATAAGCTATAAGCTATGCAAACAACTCATTTAACCGAAACACATTTTTCCGATTTACCCATCAATACAAAAGTCATTGATGCCTTAAATGCTGCAAATTTTACGCATTGTACACCAATTCAGGCGTTAAGCTTACCTCCTTTATTAGAAGGTAATGACATCGCCGGCCAGGCGCAAACCGGAACCGGTAAAACCATGGCATTTCTGGTCGCAACTTTCCACCACATTTTAAGCCGGGCAGAAAACCCCGAAGGTGAGAAAGCAGGCCCTAAAGCTATTATTATGGCACCAACCCGGGAACTTGCCGTTCAAATTTATAATGATGCTGAATTGCTTAGTAAGCACACAGGACTTTCACTTGGTCTCATTTATGGGGGCGAAGGTTATCAAAGTCAACGTGATACCCTGGAGGAAGGGGTAGATATCATCATTGGTACGACGGGCCGCATCCTTGACTATTATAAGCAAGGTGTATTCTCACTGGAAAATATCCAGGTCGCCGTACTCGATGAAGCTGACCGGATGTTTGATCTGGGCTTTATCAAGGATATCCGCTTTTTATTCCGCCGTATGCCGCCGGCAGCCAACCGTTTAAGTATGCTATTTTCTGCCACCCTGAGCTATCGGGTACAGGAACTGGCTTACGAACACATGAACAATCCAACCCATGTGCAGGTTGAAGCTCAGCAAATGACCGCCAGTCGCGTGTCAGAAGAATTGTTTTATCCTTCAGATGACGACAAAATTAAACTGCTGCTTACGCTAATGGAAGAAGAATGGCCGGACAAAGCCATTGTTTTTGCAAACACCAAGCATGGCTGTGAACGCGTTGCCGACTGGCTGGAAGCCGATGGTCACCGCGTGGGCCTGCTTAGTGGCGACGTACCGCAGAAGAAGCGCCTTGGCATTCTTGAAGACTTTACCGGTGGCAACCTGGATATTCTGGTCGCAACCGACGTTGCTGCCCGTGGTCTGCACATCGAAGCGGTAACCCACGTCTTCAACTACGATTTACCCGATGACCCGGAAGATTATGTTCACCGGATTGGTCGGACTGGCCGTGCCGGTAAAAGCGGTGTTGCTATCAGCTTTGCCTGCGAAAAATATGCACTGAATTTGCCAGGCATCGAGAGCTATATTCAGCATGCGATTCCGGTAACAGAATATGTGCAGGACGCGCTACTGGACGACATCACGCCGCCCAAACCGCGCCAACGCAGACAGAATCGCCGCCCGTCTTCACGTCGAAACGGCTCTGGCAACAAACGTCCGCATCACAAAAAGAATTAATACCGTAGTAAACGCTATGCAGCCACAAACCGATTTTGATGCCGAAACACTTGGCGAATACTATGCCGCAGTTGACCTGGGGTCGAATAGTTTTCATATGGTGGTGGTGCACGTGGCCAATGGCTGCGTGCAAATCATTGGTAAGATAAAGCAAAAAGTGCGTCTGGCCGCCGGGCTGGACAAGGACATGGTGCTCAGCGAAGAAGCTATGCAACGCGGCTGGGACTGTTTAACCACCTTTGCCGAGCGTTTGCAGGATATCCCGGCATCTAATATCCGGGTGGTAGCGACCGCAACCCTGCGTTTAGCCGTAAATGCACAAACCTTTATCGACACCGCAGAAAAAATACTCAAGCATCCGCTGGACGTCATTTCGGGTGTCGAAGAGGCCCGCCAGATTTATCTGGGCGTAGCTTACACATCGGCGAATCAGGGCAATTCACTGGTTATCGACATCGGCGGTGCCAGTACCGAAATTATTATCGGTAATGACATGCACCCTATCCATATGGTCAGTCTGGACATGGGTTGTGTAACCTTTATGGAGCGTTACTTTCTGGATGGCGAATTATCAGAAAGTAATTTCCAGCGCGCCCAGGAAGCGGCCTACGATTTACTTGATCCTGTGGTGGATGCCTTTTTATGTTTTGACTGGCAGAACTGCTTAGGCGCTTCTGGCACACCCCAGGCGATTACCGAAATACTGGTTAAGCAAGGTATTAGTGACGCCATTCGCATCGACTATCTGTACAACCTTAAACAACAGTGTATCGACTGTGGCAATATTAAGGAACTGGTCATTGATGGATTGGAACCAAACCGTCAGCCTATTTTCCCCAGCGGCCTGACCATCCTGCTGGCGCTGTTTGAACGATTAAAAATTCGCACCATGAATATCTCCGGCGGCGCACTGCGCGAGGGGCTGATTTATGGCATGCTGGATAACCTTAAGCACAACGACCGCCGCACGCAGACGCTGAACGCTGCTATCCGCCGTTATCACATCGACAAACCCCATGCCAACAATGTGAAAAACCTGGCCATCAACCTGTGTAAACAGCTGTGCCAGCAATCCACATTTTGTCATCTGGATACCGAAACCGTGCTTGACGCGGCGGCGATGCTGCACGAAATCGGCCTGCATATCGAATATAAAAAGCACCACGAGCACTCTGCATATATTCTTAACTATATCGACTTACCGGGTTATACCCGCTTACAGCGTGCTGCGATCCGAGATTTAGTGGGCGCCCACCGGCAAACCATTAATCTGGCGCCATTCGGCTTGTATCACAGTGATGTGAAGCCGATGTTAGAAGGCTTGTTACGTATTTTGCGTATTGCCGTGGTAGTGTGTTTACGCCGTCATCAACAGCATATTCCGGCAATTGAGCTCAAAGTCGATGGCTCAGACTGGGTACTGACGTTTCCGGAAAAATGGCTGAAAGAACATCCGCTGATCAACGCTGAGCTGATGAATGAAGCCTGGCTTCAGCATAAAGCAGGCTGGCAGCTTACCTGTCGGTAACTGGCCAGCCCCTTTTAGATTTAGCTTACTTCTGCTGCTTGAGTAGTTTTGCCGCTTCCGGGGCAAAATAAGTCAAAATGCCATCCGCACCAGCACGTTTAAAGGCCAGCAACGACTCCAGAATCACCTGTTCGCGATTAAGCCAGCCGTTTTCAAACGCTGCCATATGCATGGCGTATTCACCACTTACCTGATAGGCAAAAGTCGGTACCGCCAGCTCAGATTTGCAACGACGAACAATATCCAGATACGGCATGCCCGGCTTTACCATTACCATGTCGGCGCCTTCTTCCAGGTCCAGCGCGATTTCAGCGATGGCTTCATCACTATTGGCCGGATCCATCTGGTAGGTTTTCTTATTGCCGCCTTTGATATTAGCAGCAGAGCCCACCGCGTCCCGGAACGGACCATAGTAAGCAGACGCATATTTTGCTGAATAAGCCATGATGCAGGTATGTACAAACCCGGCTTCTTCCAGCGCATCACGGATGGCACCGATACGGCCATCCATCATGTCGGATGGGGCAATAATATCAACGCCGGCTTCCGCGTGAGACAAGGCCTGCTTAATCAGAATCTCCACGGTCTCATCGTTCATTACGTAGCCGTTGTCATCCAGCAGTCCATCCTGACCATGGGAAGTAAACGGATCCAGCGCCACATCGGAAATCAGCATCATTTCCGGTAATTCGGCTTTCAGGGTTCGAATTGCCGTCTGGGCAATGGCCTCAGGATTAAACGCTTCACTGGCACACAGGGTTTTCTTGTCCATGGGCGTTACCGGAAACAATGCCAGGCTGCGAATACCAAGCTCATAAGCCTCTTTGGCGGCTTCAACTAACAGGTCGACAGACAGTCTTTCAACACCCGGCATCGACGGTACTGTTTCACGCTGGTTAGTACCGGGCAGGACAAACACCGGATAAATCAAATCGGCCGCGGTCAGCTGATTTTCGGCAACCATTGCCCGCAGACCGTCGGTGCGACGTAAGCGGCGCATACGGCGCGGCAGATACTGTGAATAGCTCATATAATTGTCTCAGTGTGGTTGTTCTATAGTGGCAACGACCTGATTCCGGCCCGCTTGTTTAGCGGCATATAACCGCTCGTCGGCCAGTTTTAACAGATCCATTTCGGCCTCGGCATGGGCAATCACTGCACTGGCTACGCCACTACTCATGGTTAACGAAATAGTTTGCGAATCAACGATACAAGGCGTTACTTCAAGCTGCTGACGCATTGTCTCAACCAGTTGCGCGGCGCCCTGCAAATCGGTGTTAGGCAAAATGATAGCAAATTCCTCACCGCCGTAGCGACAGACATCGTCGGACGGACGTTTCAGCAGGCTCTGTAGCGTTTGTGCCACATGGCGAATACAGGCATCACCGACGGTGTGGCCAAAACGGTCATTAATTTGTTTAAAATGGTCAATATCGATCATGGCCAGCGCCAGCGAAGTTTGCTCACGACGACTGCGGCGCCCTTCAGCCTGCAACCGCTTATCAAAATGGCGTCGGTTACGAATACCCGTTAAGGGGTCGATGGTGTTGAGCTTTTCCAGCTCACGGTTGGCGTCAGACAGTTCACGCAGCGCAATTTCAAGTTCCAGGGTCCGCTCCTGAACTTTGTACTCCAGATCGTCCTGGGCACGTTGCTGCAAATCGATTAACTCCTGCTTGGTACTGACCACTTCCCGCTCACGAATTAACGCTTCTTCCTTGGCAAACAGGATTTCGTCACGCTGGCGACTGTAGCTGATAGCCAGGATAAAAGACAGCATCAGTGCTTCAATAGTAGCGCCGTAAACCAGTAATACCTGTGACGGAATAGGCATGCTCACCACGCCAAGGTTATCCAGACTGGCCGATAGCGCGCTGATTAACAGTGCACTCCATGCCAACGCATAATAACCGGCAATATTAACCCTTCTGTAAGCAAACCAAACAGCCACTCCCATAATCAAAAATACGGTAATGGTGAGCAGTACCAAAAACATTTTGATCGACATCGCGTAATCAAGCAAAAGTGAACTCAGTGTCAGCACGGCAAACGCTATAGCCAGACCGTTAAAACACCGCGATAACCAGCGGCTATGTTTATGCACTTCCAGCAAGGAGGCGGAAAAAATTACTGCAAACACCAGTGTAGCGCTGGCCAGAAAGCCAACCGACTGCCCCTGAAACCAGACCTGCTGTGGCCACAGGTATTTAAAACTAAAACCGTGGACCGTTGCCAGCGTGAGGCCCAGACAAAACACATAGCCGGTATAAAATAAAAAAGTCAGGCTGCGGGTGGTAAAGAAGAAAAACAAATTACTCAGTCCCATAGCCAGCAGCAAACCAAAGAACAAACCCATAATCAAATTGGTATTAGCGGTGTGTTCGCTGAATATTTCACGCTGCCAGACCTTTACCGGAACTTTGACAACACTTCGGGAGCGCACATAAATAAACACTTCAATGGGTTTATCGTTATCCGGCAGCGCGAATAAAAAGCCGTGATACTTTAGCTTTCGCTGCTGAAAAGGCTGGCTGTCGCCCGTGGTAAAATGGCTTACTGAATCACCCTGTACAAACCACAGGTCGATGTAATCAAGTAAGGGGTAGTCTATTTCCAGATAAGATTCAGAGTGATTAACCCGGGCTGCGGGTAAATCAAATTTAAGCCAGTGGGCGGCATCGCTGTAACCAAAATTGGCCGGATTGGGTATCTCATTCCAGCTGACTGATTTGTCGGCCTGGAGTTCTTCTAACGTGGCAGGCAGGCTATCGCCCCCGGCAGTCAAAAGCGTTGGCTGCACGGTTGGCTGGCCATTAATCAGGGCCGAACGGGTAAAAATGATAAGCACCGCTACCACTATCAGACTGGTCAGTATAAATAAGGTCTTCTGTGTAACCAGCTTAGTTGCCGCCAATATTTGCATACCTGAATGCTCTGTTAGCTAAATAATTGTTCTGTATTGTTAAAGCTAATTTCTTGTAACCTATCTGGTGCCATCGCCTTCAGCTGCGCAACGGCATGGCCGATATGCGGCAAGTACGCCGGGGCATTATTCCGCTGTCGGGGTTTGCGGTCTTTAGGATACAAATAGGGCGCATCGGTTTCCATAATAAGACGCTCGACAGGTAATTGTAAAACAGCCTCTCGCAATGCCTGGCCGCGTTTATCGTCACACACCCAACCGGTAATGCCGATATGTAACCCCAGCGCCAGGTAAGCCTGCATTTGCTCTGTGTTGCCGGTGAAACAATGGGCAATGCCGCCCTGAAGCTGCGCTTTAACAGGTTCCAGAATCGCTAGCTGGTCGGCAAAAGCATCGCGCTCATGCAGATAAACCGGCTTGTTGAGTTCAACGGCGATTTGCAATTGCGTCGAAAAGACCTGCCGCTGCACATCACGAGGAGAGAAATCCCGGTTGTAATCGAGGCCACATTCACCAATAGCAACCACGCCTGGCTGTGTAGCCCTTGCCCGCAGCTCAGCAAAATGCTCTGGTTGCGCAACTTTAGCGTTATGAGGATGGATGCCCAGGGTATAACACAGCTGGTCCGGATACTGACGGTAATAGTCTTCTGCCTGTTGCCACTCATCAGGATGGGTGGTTATAAGGCACAAACGCGTAACGCCTGCGGCTAACGCGGCAGACAGGGTTTGCTCTGCCGGCATACGTTCGTCAAACATATTAATGCCGGCGTCAAACCAGGCCATATTACTGAGTTCGCTTCACTTTGATGCGGCGATTGGAGCCGTCATGAGACAAGTAGAATGCGCCTAATATGCCGCGCTCAACCGACACCGTCATACCCTCAGAAAGTTTGAGGTGCTGGTTATCTTTTTGTTCCCAGCGGGTGCCGTTATCCAGTTTGATAAACAGTTTTCCACGGGCATTTTCGGAGATATCGATAATGGTCGCGGTAATTTCGTCGACTTCAGCTTCAGGGGTTTTCGGATCAAGACCAAAGTCACCAACACTGCTGACTGGTTCGGGGGCGCTTGCTACCACCTGTTGCGGACGTTTTTGCGCCGCGACGGCCTGTCCTCGTGGTGGATTTCTCACCGGTTCCGTGCTGGACGAACCGTTTATTAGCATACGCGCCAGATCGTGGCTACTGATGGCGTCGAAACAGGTCAGTCGTTGCTGATCATCAGCGATACGCTTACAGTTTGCCATCGACTGCGCTAAGTTATCAGCCAGACCAGGAGCTGACAGAGTAAGCAGCACTACGGGTACTAAAAGGAAAATCAGTTTTTTCATGACAAGTGTCCTATTTTTTTATTATGCCCTTAACGTGCGATTACATTATTCGGTAGTTTCGGGCTCTGACTCTTCTTTATCACGCGAATAAAAACCACCCACGATTATTCCAAACTCGTACAGAATCCACATAGGGATTGCCAGTAATGATTGCGAAATAACATCAGGAGGCGTTAATAACATGCCAACCACAAAGGCCCCAACGATCACGTAAGGACGTTTTTGACGAAGACTTTCTGCGTTTGTTACGCCTGTCCAGCACAACAGTACGATAGCAACCGGGATCTCAAATGACACACCAAAAGCGAAAAACAACTTAAGAACAAAATTCAGATAGCTGTTGATGTCGGTAGCCACGGTAACCCCTTCAGGCGCGACCGAGTTAAAGAAGGCGAACACCACCGGAAATACCACGTAATAGGCAAATGCCATCCCGGAATAAAACAGCACAGTACTGGAAAACAGTAAGGGGGCAACGAGTTTTTTCTCATTGCGATAAAGACCCGGCGCAACAAACCCCCAGACCTGATACAACACGTAAGGAATGGCGATAAAAAACGACAGTACCATGGTGAGTTTAAAGGGAGCAAAAAAGGGTGATGCCACATCGGTAGCAATCATTGAAGAGTTCGCCGGCATCGTTTTTAGCAACGGTTGAGCCAGTAAGTGATATAAATCGTTAGAAAAATACGCTAAACAAATAAACACCAGCAAAACACTTAATACTGCGCGCAACAATCGTGAACGCAGCTCTATTAAGTGCGATATAAGGCTATTTTCTTCTGACATCTATGGCTTTTTATACGGTTCTTGAACAGATTCGGCAGCTTGTTTCAGTTCGTCCACACTGTTCTGTAATTCCGGCGACAGGTCTTTGAGGCCCTGCTGTTCTGCTTTCTTCAGGTTTTCATGTAACTCATGAACCCGCAGCTGATGCTCAACCTCTTCTTTGAATCCGCTGGCAACATTGCGAACGCTGCGCACTGTTTTAAGAGTAGATCTTATTGCGCCGGGAAGCCGCTCAGGCCCCAGCACTATCAGCGCTAACACGCCTATCAGCAGGATTTCCCAAAACCCGATATCAAACATTAGTGTTTTTCTTTAACTTCACTTTCTGTTTTTACGGCACCGCTCTCGGCCTTTGGCTTATCTTCAACTTTGGCCTGCGGCTCTTTGAAATCGGCATCTTCTTCTGAAACGGCCTTTTTGAAGCCTTTAATCGCTCCGCCCAGATCCGAACCAATGCCTTTTAATTTTTTGGTGCCAAACAACAGCACTACGATAACCAGTACAATCAGTAATTGTACCCAACCAATATTGCCCATAAAAAACCTCTTGCTTACATCTGTGGCTACAGTATGCCACCAACCTTTCTTAACGACAGCACTTTTATCGTTTTATCGGTCTATTCTACCGAGCCCGGTGGGATTAGCCAGTATTGATTTACGGCAACTTTGCCATGAGTGGCTAAATTTCAGGCAGCTTCGACCACAGGATGTCTGTTAGCGTCATTATCGACAAAATTTATTTGCAGGCCGGGGCATTATCGCGCAAGCTAAACATTCCCCGTCCACGTATTATCAGGCAACATCAAGTGGGGAAGTCCTCGCTTTTGTCTGTTAATTTCAGAAGGATCTGGTTACTTTGTTGGTAAATTCCTTGCACCGCAAAACATGGCTCTTACTTTGTTTGCTCTGCAATGCCCCCGCGTTCGGGCAATCAGCAACAGACGCTGTTGAACGAGAGTCATTACCCGCGAATAAAACTCCAACACATACCTGGCTGGACAGCTGGCATAGTAATTTCAGCCAGTCTATGGATAACACCGCCAAACGACTTGATGAGTTTTTTGCGCTGGAAAACAGCGACGAACACGAAAACGCCCGGGCCGAAGGCCGGGTGAGATTTGGCTGGGAGCCCCGCACCCGGGATCTCGCCGCCCAGGATTTTCGTTTCAGAGTCAGGGTAAAACTGCCCGCTTTGAAAAACCGTGTCGACCTGATGCTCTCCGATGATGAAAGCTACGACCGGGAAGACTCCATCAGAGCCGC
Source organism: Marisediminitalea lipolytica (assembly GCF_001758465.1). Lineage (GTDB taxonomy): Bacteria > Pseudomonadota > Gammaproteobacteria > Enterobacterales > Alteromonadaceae > Alteromonas > Alteromonas lipolytica. The sequence goes on along the minus strand of NZ_MJIC01000017.1, from coordinate 27,345 downwards.
CCGTGATGCGGTTAACGAAAACCGGGATTCCACCACGTTATCGTTACGCTACCAGAAAGAACAAAGTTCCCCGCTGTCCTATCGAATCGGTGCCGGACGACGGGACCAGCTGTTTGTCAAAGGACAATATGAAGATACACTGGCCTTGTCTGCGCCGTTATCACTACGCTACGATGGCGAACTGTATTACTACACCCGTGACCAATTAGGTGCAGAGCTAGGCTTAAACTTTTCCTATCAACTGGCAGACGAAAAGTACCTGCGCTTTCACAACCGTTATTACTATCGCGATCGTTTTGAAGACTGGTTATGGCGTCACGAGTTCCAGTACCTGCGGCCGTTAACCGACCAAAGTGCGGTACTGTATACCTTTGTAACCAAAGGCACTACCGAACCCAATCACCAGCTTACTGAAGTTTATACCAGTGCCCGCTGGCGCACCCAGTACAAGCGACAGTGGTTGTTTTTTGAATTAGAGCCATTTGTGATATGGCTGCGCAACGAAGATTTTAAAGCGTCTTACGGGTTGGCGATGCGCTTTGAATTTTATTACGGGCAAACCTGATCATCTGCACTTTGCACAGGCATAAGTGTGTCGTTTTTTTCTTTGGCCAGCCAGACAGCCACAACCACAAACCATAAAATCATCGCCGCCAGGTAGGTCATTTGCCAGTGATGAAAAGCCGGATTAACCAGCACCAGTACACCGGTTACGCCAGTAGCAATACCCAGCACCTGAACCGCCGGATGGAAACGACCTTGCAGCAGCATAAACAGGTTGATCAGGCACAACCACACATCGATGCCCCATTCGGTGCTGACTCGCAGCTTGTTTAGAATCGTATAGATAAACATGGTTAGCTCAACCTGCTCCGCATGATTGGCCGACTGCTGTTTAATAAACATTTCATTAGACATGGTTTCGATAATAAAAATCGCGATGTCGTGGGAAAGAGCAATACAACAGGCTATGGTGCAAACCGTGGCAAATTTACCGAAAGGCCTGGTGGTCTGCACTATCAGCGCCCGATTCAGAAAAAACACACTCAGTCCCACCAGCGGAAATACGATAAAATGCCAAAGATGCAGCAACCAGCCATATTGCTCAATAACCCGCAACCGCCCCTCTGGAAACTGATAAATATCCGGCGCTATCCACTGCATGGTAACGACACCGGTTATAAAACAAAGTGCCCCTGTAATTGCCGCGATAACACCCTGTGATTTTACTGTTGCCGATGCCATTGTTATACATCCCTGTTTATCACTACTCCCCTGCTATCCCCAATGAATGCAGGACAACCTTAGACTATATTTTGCTATTTTCTGTCAATTGGCCTTCAAGATAACGCCCCAGGGTTTGCGCCGCCGGTGACGCTGAACCAGACAATAACAGGTAGCTTTGCACACTGCCCATTGGTGGCAGGCTGTTAATCGGACTGATATCAACCAGACGCTTTTTTAGCAGTGACTCAGGCACCGCAGCGATCGCCAGATTAGCGTCCACCGCCGCTAACTGCCCCATAAAGTTATCGCTGGTGTAAGCTATGCGATAGGGGATCCTGGCATTATCCAACGCTTCAAGCGCCAACTTACGCCAGGAACAGCCGGGTTCAGCCAACGAAAGTAATAAAGGGCGCTGGGCCGGAATTTCACTGCCTTTCTGACTCACCCAATACATGGGTTCTGAACGCAAAAACTTCACCTGGGGACTTTGCAGTGATAGCTCATTGGACGAAATCAAGCCGAGATCAATACTGGCCGCGTCAAATTTATCTTTAATATCAACGCTTCTACCCAGCAACACATCCACATCCACATGGGGAAAATCGCGTTTAAACTGCGCCAGAATCGCTGGTAATACCGTGGCGCCAAACTGCTCAGGCAATCCCAGCCTGACAGTACCTTGCAGGTTGGGCTTGATAAACGCATCCATCAGGGTTTGATTAAGGCTTAACAATTGCCGGCCATAGCTAAGCAGGGTTTCGCCATCTTTGGTCAGCACGATAGCGCGCGAACTCCGCTCAAGTAGCTTTTTATCCAACTGTGCTTCGAGTTTTTTAACTTGCATACTAATAGCCGCCGGCGTACGAAATACGACCTTAGCTGCGTTAGTCATATTGCCGGTTTCAGCAATGGCAATAAACGAGCGTAACAAATCGAGGTCAACAGTGGGGCTTGCCAGGCCGGGGATCGATTCCATTTTTTGCGTCTTCTGTAAAAGTACCTGAGTACAAGGTAATACAGCTCAATCTATAAGAAAAGCTTAACTAAACATAAAATATTATTAGTTTTTCTTAAAAACGAATAATGACTAGCCTGTTTGTACCACGACAACACAGGCTGTGAATCATGAAAAATAAACCTGCAATACCAAGCAATTCCCAGGAGCGCAACGCCAGCACTCACAAAATAATGGCAATCACACCGGGGATGCCGGCTATGCCACCCATGTTGCTATGGCAAGACACTAAAAGGCTGTACCGGGCATTGCAAAGGATGCTTAAAAAAACCACACAAAAAATCTACGGTATTTCTACCAATAGCAACGAGAAACCTGTTCACAGGCAGCGTCACCAGGCTTAATTAGCCGGTGATGCTTTATTCGGAGCACGGGGCCCCGGCAACAAACCATTGTGCGCCTTGGTTGACAACAAACGGGATGCGGCAATTCCCGCTACATCAAACCCTCTGTCCGTCACCGTTTCAATAATCTGCGTTAAGGCAGCCTCAACCAGCATGCCTAATAACCCGTTTTGGTTAGCCCCGCGATTTTCACCACTTGATGCACTGGCCGCGCCCTGCCACAAAATTTCCCCGCTTCGCAGGTCCACCAGAGTGGCTTCTGCCGACACTACGGTGACACTGTTTACGACAATGTACGAGGTGCCATAGTCGCGAATGGTGATGTACAGCCCGGCATCGGCCCCGAAAATTTCATGCAGCTTCTGATAAGGAATAGCATGAACATCCTGCGCCACCGTCATACCATTAGCCATAAAGGTTTGATTAACCACCGCGACGGGGAAAACATAATAGCCGGCTTCGGCGATTGGTCTGACAATCTGCGCCATCAACCCATAAGGCGCCATTACCTCCGGCGTGTTATTAATGGGCGGCATTACCACAATCGAAGTCGGTGCTGCGGCTAAAAACGCGCTGTAGTCATAACTCGGTGACTGAGTAGTCTTACACCCATAAAGCCCGATAACAGTAAGCAAAATTATCACAACCTGACGCATTATTTTGCCGCCTTCTGATTAGCGAGTAAGAAATTGATATATATGGCTGACTCCGGAAACAACTGCTTTTCGGCGTCAAAATGTGCCGCGCCGTTAACCCCGTCGCCCTGCTCAAAATACAACATGCCCAAATGGGCATGCACGCCGGGTGCAACCGGAAGTCCCGAATTGGCGGCTTTTTCAATGATGATCTCAAGGGCGTTGATCTGCTGATCCACGGTGGTCTCATCATTTTTAAAATAATGGTACACCGTGGTCTGATAACCACCGTAATAATACATGGGTTTGGTGGACTTACAGCCCACCATTAGCAGAGCAGCCATAACCAATAATACCGGCTTCATGCCTGACTTACTCCTGAGGCTGCCACTGACCGCCTTCGATACCTTTAACCAGATTGTTAATGGCTTCGCGGATGGACAGCTCCAGTACCTTGCCGTTTAGTGTTGCATCATAACCGGCGGTGCTACCAAAACCGATCACTTCACGTTCGGACAGACTGTATTCACCGGCCCCACTCACTGAATAAACCACTTCAGAAGTCTGGGTATCCACAATGTTAAGCGTGACCCGGGAGTACGCAATTTGTGACTTGCCTTTACCTAACAAACCAAACAGCTGGCGGTCCCCTTCGGTTTTCCGACCGAACTCGGTGACATCACCGGTAATCAGATAGCGTCCACCGGCAATGGTCTGTTGAGTCCCGGCGTAACCGGTTTCTTCAGACAGCGCCTGCATATTGTCGCGGTCGAGCACCGAAAAACGATTGGTCTGTTGTAAATGGCTGATTAATATTGTTTTGGCCTGAGAGCCAAGACGATCGGTACCGTTTGAGAAAATACCGTTTTGGAAACTGGAGCGATTTACAAATTTACCTACCACAACCTTGCTTTTCTCGCCCTGATAGTTGGTGTTGTAAGACTCTACCTTAGGCGCTTCAATGACTCGTGAGGACTGTTGGGTAGCGCAACCTGACATAACCAGTACGCTCATGGAAATCCCGATTGCCAGAGATTTTGTCAACGCAGTAAGTTTCATTTCTATATCCTTTTAAAAACTTGCACAACGGCACTTAAATATTGCTTTGGTCAGTCTCAGACCGGCCGGACAATTAATAATTCAGTTGGCGGCAGAATAAATTCCCGACCAGCTAAACTCAATGACAAAATTGTAAACAAAAAATACAGTCTTCCTATTTGTTCATGGCTTTAGGTAATTCCGCCAAAAACGGGTACTATGCACACGATATACTTCCGGGTAAGGACACTTTTATGCGCGTTAAATCCAAATTTCTGTGGTTGTTTACGGTCGTCGCTGTTGCAGGCTGTACCTACGGCTTTGTGGATCCGCAGGCATTATGGTCAGTGTATGATAACCCCCCTACCAATGAAAAAGTAAACTACACCGAGACTGCCAAACCTATTCTGGATAAACGCTGCGTGGTTTGTCACGCCTGCTATGACGCCCCCTGTCAGCTGAAGCTTGGCAGCTATGAAGGCATCACCCGGGGGGCAAATAAAAAACCGGTTTACCACGGCGACCGACTACTGGCAGATAATCCCACCCGCCTGTTTATTGATGCCCGAAGCCCGGGCGAATGGCGAGGCAAAGGGTTTTACCCGGTACTGGATGAGATCAGTGAATTTAACGATCAGCTCAATAACAGTGTCCTGGCCTCCATGCTGGCACTTAAACGCTCACATCCTACCAATGACGGACAGGCATTAAGCGACGAGTTTGAGTTTGATATTAACCGGGATATGCAGTGCCCTACGATTGGCGAATTCCCGGCTTACCAGCAAGACCATTCACAGTGGGGCATGCCTTACGGCTTGCCTGCCATCGACATGGACGAACACAATTTACTGATGCAGTGGCTGCAAGCCGGCGCGCCAACTTCAGAGCCAGCCCCCATCGCCAGTGCTGATCAGAAAGGAATCGAACAGTGGGAAGCGTTCTTCAACCAGGACTCATTAAAGCAGCAGCTGGTGAGCCGCTATTTGTACGAGCATTTATTCATCTCGCACATTTATTTTGAAGACCGCCAGGGCAATACTCAGTACTGGAGCCTGCAAAGAGCACTAACACCGCCAGGCCAACCCTTTACACCGGTAGCGACAGTGCGCCCCTTTGGTTCACCATTTGAAACCCAGCAGAAAGACACCACACAGCGGGTTTACTACCGATTTATGCCGGTCAAAAACACCATTGTGGCCAAACTGCATATGCCCATCGAGCTGAATCAGGCGAGAATGCAAAAGTGGCAGAAGTGGTTCTTCGAGCCGGACTATCAGGTGACTTCGCTGCCAGGATACGAGCCAGAGATCGCTTCTAACCCCTTTGTGGCCTTTGCACAAATTCCAGTCGCTTCGCGCTACCGTTTTATGCTGGATGAATCACAGCACACTATTATGCAATTTATTAAAGGCCCGGTCTGCCGTGGGCAGATTGCGCTTAATGTCATCAATGACCATTTTTGGGTGATGTTTCTTAATCCAACCTCAGAAATACTTGACCATCAGGGTGAATTTTTAAGTGAGTCACGAAAAATCATCAGTATGCCAGCAGAAGCTGAGTCCAATGCCCTGCCTACCAATTGGATAAGCTATGCCAGACAAGAACATGAGTACTTAACCAAGCGCAGCGAGTATCTGGCCAGTCATGCGCTGGAAGAGGTTCCACTGGATTTAAATATCATCTGGCAGGGTGACGGCGATAATGACAACGCCGGCCTGACCATTGTGCGTCACTATGATGCCGCTACCGTGGTGAAAGGCTTTCTGGGAGAACGCCCACAAACTGCCTGGCTTATTACTTACCCGCTGTTTGAACGAATTCATTACCTGCTGGTGGCTGGCTACGACGTTTACGGCAATGTTGGGCATCAGCTAAACAGCCGTATTTACATGGACTTCCTGCGCATGGAGGGCGAATTTAACTTTCTTGCCCTGTTGCCAAAAGAATCCCGCGAAAAGGTAAGAGAACACTGGTACCGGGGCAATGTAAGTTCTATCGAAAAGTATTTGGCAGAAGGCAATCAAATTAACGGTGAGTCAGCCGTAAAATATACCAGCGATGATCACCTGTCACAGTTATATCAAAAGGTTAGGGCGCACCTTAGCGGTGTACTCAGTAAAAAACATGATATCGACAATGGTTTTACCGACAATACATCGAAAACCGCCTTGCACAGCATACAAGACATTGTTGGGATCCCTGCTTCACTGCTACCGCAAAGCAGTATTCTGCTGGTTGAAGACGCCAGGGCCAATGAGCAGCATATTTATACGCTGCTAAGCAACAACGCCTACACTAACATTTCTCATTTTCTGGCTGAGGATGCCCGCCGGCTTCCCGAGGAAGATACCTTAACGCTGTCCTATGGCTTTGCAACAGCCCATCCTAATGCCATCTTTTATCTGCAAAAAGAGCAGCTTGAGGCTTTCAGAAAAAGTCTGGCTGCGCTAAACAACGAACAGGATTTACAGGCCCTGTTTGAGGCCTATGGTGTAAGGCGGACTGCACCGGACTTCTGGCAGGTCAGCGATAAAATTCATAACTGGTATCAGCAAACTTATCCGCTGGAATTTGGCTACCTTGATTACAATCGCTTAATTAACTGGTAGCCATGCGCCTGGTTTTGCTATCAGGCAAAGATCACCAGTTCGATTAATGCCAGAGCAGCTACAGCACCCATGGTGCAATACATGTTAGGGTCAGTTAGTCGTTCTTTTAACCAATCGTTGCATTTGCCAACGACTGGTTTTTGCATAACACCAGCCATAAAACACTCCTGCTTTTATTGTACGTTTTGAATAAAATCACACCTTGTGACTTTTAAGCTAGCATTGCCAGCGCTGGATGCGTATTAGCCAAACGGTTAAAATTTCACCCACCCTGGTATTTATTTCGCCCCGATAACCATCATAGCGCCGGGCCGGTTGCCAGCCGCTACCGACAAGGACATAATGACATTAAGGAGAATAGCTATGCATGACCTACCACCCGAACCTGAAAAACCCTTATACAGCGATTGCTGTGGTGGCGGTTCCTGTTGTCCCTGCGTATGGGATGACTATTACGAAAAGCTGGCAATCTGGCGCGAGGCTAAACAGGCTCAGGCAGCAAAAACCGCCAAGAACGAGGAAAAGGCTGAGTAAAATGAGACTGAGCTAAACCGACCGGACAACTGGCGTTGCCCGGCCGCTGTTTAATCAGAGCTGCTTGACGTTATCACCGCTATCGCGGTCGATAAGTTTAACGAAGGGGTCGACCCCGGCGAATCGCGGCAATTCGTCTACCGTTACCACGATGGTATTGGTCCCGCTCACGATTTTGTGTTTTGCTTTATAGAGCACCTGACTTTCATCGTTCAGTTTGGCCGGGTCGCTGTTAAACAGGCCAACATCTACCCATTCTTCCAACGGCTGCTCGGTTTCCATACCCTCACCGTCGGCGACATACTTAGCCCCACTGATTGTCAGTGTGACCTCGTAACCCGCATCCAGCGGTTTCGCTTCAGCGGCGTCTACTTTCAAATCGTAAAGCGTAATTTGCTCAAAGATATCCGCAATAAAAGCCTGTTCTTCAGGTGTCGCCTGGGCATTTAACGCCGCCTGTAAATCCAGCGTGGTGGGATAAGGATCCGACTTATAACGGAAGTCACTCATTAGCTGTTCTAATGCCGCGTTTAAGCGCTCTTCACCTAAGCGGTCGAGAATCGACATCATGACGACCGAGCCTTTACGGTAGTGAATGTACAGCTGATTTTCGCTACGCATAAAAGGCATTTCTTCGAGTAACTCGCTGCTACGGCCTTGCAGATAGCGGTCAAGTTCGTAAGTCAGGAATTTACGGATCATGTTTTCGCCGTAGCGTTTACGCAGCACCATAATGGCACTGTACTGAGACAAGCTCTCTGACAGAATCTGGCTTCCCTGTACATCGGCGGCGCCCAGTTGATGACCCCACCATTGGTGAGCAACTTCGTGCGCGGTGACATAGTAAACATAATCAATATCTTCCGGATCCCGCAGGTCTGCCGTAAATCCAATCACCTCGGAATAAGGGACGGTATTAGCAAAGCTCTGGGCAAATGAGCGGTAACCGGGAAATTCAATAATCCGCATTTGTTTATGCTGATACGGGCCAAATTCTGCGGCAAAATAATCCAGCGAATCCTTAACACTTTGGATCATTACATCCACATTCCAGGCATGTTTGGGGTCATAGTACACCTCGATATTTACACCGTTGTGTTCATCACGTTTCACCTCGTGTCGCGCCGAAAGCACCGAGTAAAAGGCCACCATTGGTGAGTCCATTTTGTAGTGAAAATAACGGCGGTCATTCTCAGTCCACTCTTTTTGCAGATAGCCCGGTGCAATAGCGATTTGATCCGGCGAGGTAGACAGCGTGGCTTCAAACTCAATAAAGTCGATACCCGCACCAAAGAAGTTTTGCGAATACTTTGTGGTATCTTCCAGCTTGTGAGCTCGCGGCCGCTCAGGTAAATCACGCTTACGCCGTTCGTGACGATCGCTGATAAGCAAATCGCCGCGGAATCCAAAGATAGGGAATAACTCGTAGTTATTGATAAAGGTGCCGTTTTCAGCCACCATCAGATCAAAGTCACGGTCTCTGAAACCTGTATGGTAACGTTCAACTGTTACGCTTCCGGCCAGCTCGTCGCCAGGCATCATAGGTGTATCAAACTCCAGCCAGGCGGAGTTAAATTCTTCCATGATTTCTACCACTCTGGCACCCGGGAAATCAATTTGCCATTCTGGTGTAGATCGTGGAATTGACACTAGTACGCGCGTAATTGGCGTATCCCGTTTATTTTTGATGACTACCTCTGCGATAGCCGATATCCGGCGTTGTTCAGGAAAGATATCAACCTTAGCATTGACCTTTGTCACCACAGGTATATTGGCGTCCTCATACTGCACAAACTGGCGCTCGTATTCTGCCTGCAGGTCAAAGCCTTCATCGCGGCCGGTAAATTCGTTTAACACCTTGGTGTTGTAATGAATAAAACCGCCGGTTGCCAGAAACACAACCAGACTGACCGCCAGTATTCCTTTGCCGGTTTTGCCCATCTGGTACCCCAGCAGGCGCAGCCTGTCCTTGAGCTTACTTTCCGGGCCGCGTTGCCACAGGCCATAGCCAATAACCGATAACGCCATACTCAGGGAGCCCCAGTACAGCATGTACCAGTTGAAACCGGTTAAAAACCAGCCGTAGCCGTTTAAGTCAGAATACAGTACCTGCGGCGCACTGCCGAAGGTCCACATGTTGTGCTCTACACCCAACTGATTCAGGACCAGTGTTGAAATCAGGTACGCCGAGGTAATCAGCATCCCCATATACTTATTAGGGCTTAGCACCTGAATAAAGAAGGCCAGCACAGTCACCCACATCCAGGGCAGCAGCTCAACGTAGAACAGCTCGCAGATATAAAGCCCGAATTCAAAGTTGGTGTAACCTTTGGTGAGCTGGAAAAACAGGGTAAATAACATGCCAATAAAATACAGCACGGCCAGCACGGCCCACATAGAAAACAGCTTGGAAACCCAGAACACTGCATTAAATACTGGCGTAGATTCGATAATGTCGCCCATGCCACTACCACGTTCACGCCAGACGATTTCGCCACTATAGTAAATAACAACAATCATCAGAGTCAGGCTGAAGTTATCCACTATAGCGGTGGTCATATTCTGAGTAAGGGGCCAGTTATCCGTGCCATAAATACCGCCATAAGCTACGGCATAAAGTGAGGTAAGGTTAAAAATGCTGAATATTACCAGCACTATCATGGCCGGGCTTAGCAACACCTGGCGCATTTCAAAGCCGAGGTTAGTGACAAACTTATGCCACTGGTAACCACCGGAGGCTTTAAAGTTAATTCGGTTACCCACGGGAGCAGGTACTCTGGATGCTTTGGTAGGTTTAACCTTTTTAGAGCCCTGCTGCCATTTAAACGAAAATATACCGCCAAAGGCGAGTAAAATAGCACCGCCAATGGCCAGCCAGATGAGCCGGTTTTGCAGCAATACGCCATCCAGCGTTAACGTCGTGACGTTTTTATCAAATACCGTCCAGTAGCGGCTGATCTCACCGAAAGTGCGCAGCGCAAAAGGGTCAAGCAAGGCTGCCATATCCCGGTACTGGGGTTCGCTGGTGATCACGCCCCCCACGATGTAAACGATGAATATTCCCAACGCCGTCAGGTAAGCTGCCATCATTGAACGCACCTGTTGGGCCAGCGCGTAAAAAATCATGCCCAGTGATAAAAAGCCCGGCACGATGACATAGAAAAATGGCGTCAGGTAAAAACTCAGTTGGGTGGGTCCAATTCGCTCCGGGTCCACCCAGGGCATCAGTGACCCCAGCAACACCCCTAAAGGCACCGCAGCAAAAACGGTGAGCGAAACCAGCGTAGCCCCCATAAAGCGCCCTAACTGATACTGCGCCGGATTAACCGGACGAGTGTAAATAAGCTCACTCATCTTGGTAGTGTGATTACGGGTTGCTGTACCGGCAATAAAGTTAACCAGCAGGAACAACGCAAAAATCCCCATGATTAACACGGTTTGTATAATGGCGTAGCTGCCGTTATACAGCACGTTACCGCCACCACCAATTCTCACACTGTCTGTGGCGGTCGCCAGAAACGGCAGTAAAAAGAACACCAGTGCGGTTACCGTGAAAGACGGCTGACGTAAATAGTAACGCCACTCAAAAGCCAGGCTTTTCCAAAACATAGTAAGACTCCTTATGCTGCCTGAGCGGCGTTTTTACGTGATTCGTAAAGCGTGGAGAAATACACGTCTTCCAGATTTGCCGGAGCGACTTCGAAGCCTTCAGGCGCGTCATCCGCCATGATATGCACCACATGTTTACCGGCAATCAAACGGGAGGAGATCAGGCTGAACTGCTGTTCGATTTCTTTGAGTTCTTCCAGGCTAACCTGCTTACACCAGATACGCCCTTTCAGCTGATAGGTCAGTTCGATGGGATTGCCTTCCAGCAGGATTTTTCCCTGCCCGAGCACCGCCATATTGGGACAAAGTTCTGACACGTCATCGACAATATGGGTAGACAGTATAATGACTTTTTCTTCACCCAGACTCACCAGCAGATTGTGAAAGCGATTACGTTCTTCAGGGTCCAGACCAGCAGTAGGTTCATCAACAATAATCAGGTCCGGGTCACCTAATAATGCCTGGGCGATGCCAAAGCGCTGACGCATACCGCCAGAGTAGCCGCTAACGGCCTTATCACGGTGTTGCCAAAGGTTAGTGTGTACCAACAAACCTTCTACTGCTTCTTTTCTCTCGGCTTTATTGGTAAGGCCTTTTAGTACCGCGAGGTGGTCAAGGAGTCGTTCGGCGCTGATCCGCGGATAAACACCAAAATCCTGGGGCAGATAACCGAGGCGCTGACGCAGTTCGTTGGGCTGGGCAATAACGTCGGTACCGTCAAACACAATGCTTCCCTGATCCGGCGCCTGCAAGGTGGCAATGGTTCGCATCAGCGAGGATTTACCTGCACCATTTGGTCCCAGTAAGCCAAACATGCCCTTAGGAATATTCAGATTAATACCATCCAGCGCACGTACGCCATTAGAGTAAGTTTTTGTGAGTTGAGAAATAGTGAGCATAGCCGGTCCGTTTGCTTAGAGTTGTGTTATTTTCACACTACCCTAAAGCAAGCGAACCGTAACCGCAAAAAATGTAACGATTTATAATTTACAGTTGCCGTTGCCTGTTTCGATTAACAGTCTCTGGGCATGGCGCTGGGGCTGGTCATTGCAGACTCAGTGCTGTGAACAGGCACATCTACCTTACCACTGGCAACCACTTCCCCGAGTTGCCACAGACGCCATTCGCCACGTTCATAAATGTCCCACTGCTCATCACTGGTAAGCGGTTCGGTAGCAATAACACTAACCACATCGTTTGGCGTAGTCTCAGCGGCAAAGTCAATTTCCACTTCCACGTCTTTGAGACACGCGGGTCCAAAGGGTGCCCGACGGGTAATGCTGGCCAGTTTGGTACTGCAAAAGGTAAACAACCAGTCGCCGTTACTTAGCAAGCAGTTAAATACCCCCTGTTGGGCATATTCCTGAGCCAGGCCAACCAGGGTTTTTACCAGCTGTTCCGGCATAGCATCGCGCGGCAGGTTTTGGCGTACCTGATTCATGATGTCGCAAAACAATTCTTCGCTATCGGTATCGCCAATAGCTTCGTACATACCTACCCGGCGGGTAAATCCCGGCACCTGACCGTTATGGGCAAACACCCAGTTACGACCCCATAGCTCGCGTATAAAGGGATGCGTGTTCGCCAGATTGATATTGCCAACATTAGCCTGGCGGATATGACAGATAGCCGTTTTGCTCTTAATCGGTAGTTTACCGACAAACTCAGCGATGGGCGACGTGGCGCAAGGCTCAGGATCATGAAACAGACGCACCCCCTTACCTTCGTAAAAAGCGACACCCCAACCATCCTTATGCGGGCCTGTTCCGCCGCCACGGCGTGTAAGTCCAGTAAAACTAAAACATAAATCGGTAGGCGTATTGGCACTCATACCGAGCAACTCACACATGATATTTCTCACTTTCCGGGGGATATGAGGGAAGAATAATCACTCAAACAGGGGGATTCAACAGCCACCGTCAGCATTCCTGTCAAAAAAGCCACAGCGGGCTGCAACCCCATGTATTTATTAATAAAAATATATTAATAAATATTTATAAATGTACTTATAATGAATAAGTAAATTTACTATAAAAATAATCCAAAAGGTTAATTTGACACACAAAACCATGACCGTATACTAAATTTGCGAAGCGCCTAATATATTGATTCTGTAATATTTCTGGTGCTTTTCTGGTCAACACTAAAGACTTTCTGGTCAGATGAATTTCGTCTTAAAACCGGCCAGATAATTATCTGATAATAAAGTTGGCATTGGCCCCAAACTAAGCAGAACGTTCACAAGCGATAATTATAATTATGACTTTTCCCGATCTCACCAAGGCATTTGAGCTCTCGTCCAAATTGCTGGAAGCAAAAACGTTTCACGACCTGAACGTCGTGTTAATGAAGACGTTGCTCGAAATAGACACTATCGAGAAAGTCTCCTCATACGAAATACTGGGGCGCAACTTTCGCGACGAAAAAACCCCGGAACCGCTTATTCGTAAATTCCCTCTTTCCCTGGCTGAAGATTTTAAAGACGAATTCACTGACATCGTAAAAGATATCGCTTTACATGGTGAACCAGGCGTCTCTTTTCTTACTCTGGAGCATGAAGAGTACATCTACATTTACGTAAATAAGGGCGAGCCACCGGAAAAACTGGTTCTGATAAAAGGCACACTCGACGAGTATAACCTTGAGGTGGTGCGCGGCCTGGCAAAAATCTACGACCACCAGATCCGTCTGTTCGATACCAAGGAACGGGACATCCTTACCAAGCTGAATAACCGACAAACCCTGGGCAGCACCTTTGAGCAGGTTTTGGATTTTTACCGCAATCGGGAACCTGAGGAACTAGGCTCCTATATCGCGCTGCTGGATATCGATCACTTTAAACACATTAATGATAAGTTTGGCCATTTGTACGGCGATGAAGTGCTGATTCATTTTGCCAACATCATGCGCACCACGTTTCGCCACTCTGACTTTTTGTTCCGCTATGGTGGTGAAGAGTTTTTAGTCATCATTAACCAGACCAACGATAATGGTGTGATTGCGGTGCTGGAGCGCTTCAGGCTGGCCGTAGAAAAGTATGAATTCCCGTCTGGCAAAGTCACCGTCAGCATTGGCTGTACCCGAATCAATACTCAGCAGGCCGTCCCCATGATGATTGAAGTCGCTGATGAAGCACTTTATTTATCTAAGACTAACGGTCGCAACCAAACCAACATCCTTGAACGCTCAGCTAAACAGTTTGTCGATAACGACATTGAATTCTTTTGATACAAATGTGAGCTGGGTCTGCACAGTGACCTTTGATATGTTGATAACAGGCGATGGTGGCCATTGCCTGTTGCTCAGGAGAGCCTGTCAGCATTCATCACCAGGAATTTACCGTGCCCACAAGACCTTTATGCGTTGCGTTACTATTCGTTAGTTTACTCTACTGCCAGTCCGTTCTGGCTACCCCGCAGAGTCAGCAAGTAGAGATGTTGTTGACCCAGGCTGAGGACTTTTTAGCCAAGGATCCGGACCAGGCAGAAGCGCTTATCGAAGAAGCCCTTGAGCTCGCGCCAACGCGCGCCGACGTGCACTTTTTATGTGGCCAGATAATGGGTATTCAGGCCAGCCAGTCAATTTTCTCAGCGTTAGGCTATGCCGAAAAATCGCTCAATTGCCTTAAGCAGGCAGCCATACTTGAACCCGAAAACATCGACTACCAGTATGCCCTGATGATGTTTTACACCATGGCGCCGGGCATTGCTGGCGGTGACGATGAAATCGCCTGGCAACTGGTAAACGACATCGCCGCCAAAGACTCACTCATGGGAACCCGGGCGAAACTGCAATACTTTTTGCAAAACGACGATGAAAAGGCCTTTGCAAAAACGTTGAATGAAGCTATCACGACCTACCCTCAACATGCCGAGTTTTATTATCGACAGGGATTAAAACTGCAGGAAGATAAACAATTCGAACAGGCATTAATCGCTTTTGCCCGGGCCACCAACGCCACAATAGACGATGAAGACGCCGACTTTAAACTCAGTGCGCTGTATCAGATTGGCCGCAACGCGGTATTCAGTGAACAAGGGGTTAGCGAAGGCATAGAGGCGCTGCTTTCCTATGTCGAACAGCCTTTTGATAACGAAGAGCTGCCCAGCAAACCATGGGCTCATTACCGCCTTGCACAGCTGTACAAGCTGCAAAATGATAAAGCCCCCATGAAAATGCATCTGGCCATGGCCGCTGACACCGACGATGAACGCTTACAGGATACCCTGGACGACTTCTGAACACCGGTTTTATGTCAGCTAAAAACAAGTAATGTAAAGTTGTGCAAAGTTGGCAATGCCAGGCAGATTGCAGGGTCTATTGGTCAGTATTAACTTTAAGGCTGAAACCATGACCACAAATCTACAACGCCGCCGACTGCTGGTTAAATCAGCGGCTGGCATTACCATTTTAACACCTACTTTTTTGTTTTTTGGCTGCGGCAGTGGTGCCACTTCGCCCACTACGACGACCTCTTCCAGTTCATCTTCTGGCAGCACGGTGAGTGGCAGTTCAGGCGGTTCTGGTACCAGTAGTGGCGGCAGTGTTGCAACCACGACCGACTGGGCTACCGGCGGTACCGCTTCAATCACGGAATCATTTCCCGATGACTCACTGTTTGAAACAGGCTCCGCCTGCAACGTTGAATTAACGCCATCGCTTACCGAAGGGCCCTGCTATTTCGACAGCGAGTACCGCGATGATATCTCCGAAGAACAAACCGGCCTGCCGATGATGCTCTGCCTGCAACTGGTGGATGCTAACTGTAATCCGCTGGCAGGCTACGAAATTGAAGTGTGGCATTGTGATGTACAGGGCATCTACTCGGGTGATACCAGCGACAGCGCCGATCGCAATGGTTTCAGTTCCTCTTTTTGTACCGGCAACGATAGCGATGCACTCCAGGCCAAATGGTTCCGCGGGATTGCTGTAACCGATGCCAGCGGCAGAGTGAACTTTTACAGCTGCTTTCCGGGCTGGTACTCAAGCCGGGCGATTCATGTGCATTTCAGAGTGAAAAGCAATAATAGCGATCAGCTCATATCCCAGTTTGGCTTTGATGACGACTTTGTTGACACCATTTGCACTGAACATTCGGCGTACAGTGGCCGTGGAGAGCCTGATACTCACAACAGCCGGGATACGGTATTTAACGGTGATGAAGACGAGTTGTTTAACCTGGCGCAGAATGCCGATGGTTCACTACTGGCCTGGAAGCGGATCATCATAAGCTGATGATCCTACAGGTCAGGTCTGTGCTCAGATATCGGCAACCTGGGTATCATTGGCAGGCATACGACGGTTGCTGTTGAGCAGCATATACAAGCTGGTTGCAATTAAACACACCGCCAGATACACCGGCAGTCCATTGGTAGCTACCGATACATATGCCGCCAGCAATGGCCCGATCACCGAGCCAACGCTGTAACTTAACAGCATGATTTCAGTAGCAGAGACGATTTTGCTGCCTGGCAGGTTGTCGCAGGCAAGTGTTATGGCAATGGGGTACAAGGCAAAGCTACAGGCCCCTAACAGTAAATAACAACCCATAATCACCGAAAGCTCACCTGCCCAGGCAATACCTGACACGCTTAATCCGCCAATGACACAAAAGCCAGCCATCAACAAACGTTTGCTGCAACGAGGGGAAAGAAAACTCACCAGAGGCTGTACCAGCATGCCGCCCAGAATAATAATCGCCATAAGCAAGCCGGTATTGGGCGCATAGTCCGTGTGCGCGATATACAATGGCATCAGGCCATACACAGGCCCCAGTACTAAACCAGACACCAGACAGCCCATCAGCGCAGGACGACTTAGCGACTTTAATTCACTCAGTTTAAGTGGCTGCGAATGATGATTATCCGGCTGTCCACCCTTGATGAGCAAAGGCACCAGTACTGCCAACAACAGCAAGCCAATAACAAATAAATAAGGCAGCGCGCCCTCTGTGCCCAGCGGTTTAATTGCCAACTGGCCAACTGCGGTGCCGCCGTACAGCGATGTCATATACAAGCCAAGACGTTTGGCTCTGGCCTTGGCGGTGTCGGTCATGAGTAACCACGACTCCACCACCACAAACACACCCGCCACAGCAATGCCGGCTAAAAACCGGGCAATAATCCAGGAGGTAACCTGTGGCAGCATAACCTGCAGCGCAACAGTAAGTGTGAGTAGTAACAGAAATACGATAAACGCAATGCGGTGACCGGTTTTAGCTACCACGCGCTGAATAAAAAAAGCACCTGTCAGCAGTCCAAAATAAAACACTGAGGCCAGCCAGGGAGCCAGCGCCGAAGGTAAGTCATTAGCGCTTAAGGATAAGGGGATCAGGCTCATCAAAAAACCTGATGCAACAGCAAAAAACGACAACCCTAAAACAGGCACAAGGGGACTGTTGGGTTTATTGCTCTGAGCAACATCGACCATGTCTGGATCCGTAAGAATATAACTGCGCTACCAAAGAGAATGTGAGGAACGGTAGTTTCGCAAGGGATGAAATTGGGCGCGAATTTAGGCCTGTTTTTAAGCAAAGTAAAGCGAATAAATTTTATTAAAAAAAGCAAAAAAACTAATGCGAAAACATGCCTGACAAATTGCCTGGAATCACCATAAATAAAAGAGGCTAAACGTTTTCCCCCGAAACCCTGAAATGGTCGCATCAACGGCATAAAATCATTATGATGATACCTCTGTGATGAAGTAGCTACGGACTTTCAATGACCACCATAAAGGATATAGCAGAAGCTGCGAATGTGTCGCTGGCAACGGTTTCCCGCGTGATTAATGACGGGCCTAAAGTCGGGCCAAAGACCCGCGCCCATGTTAAAGCCGTGATGGAAGAAATGGGTTACCGGCCAAATATCAATGCCCGGGCACTGGTCACTAAAAAGAATACTTCTCTGGGGTTAGTATTAGCCGAACTGATGGACCCGTTTTTCGCCACCTATGCTGATGCTATTGAAACCGTCGCCCGACATGCCAACACACAGTTACTAATGAGTGCCGGTTCAGTACAAGCCGAAACCGAGCTAAAAGCAATTGAGACGCTTCTTAACCACCGGGTAAAAGCCATGGTGGTACATGCTAAGTTTCTTGATGACGAAACCCTTATCAGCCTGGCCAGTCAGGCGCCGGGCTTTGTGCTGATAAACCGCTACATCGATGCGATTAAACATCGCTGTGTCTGGCTCGACAATGTTGCTGGCGGACGCATGATGGCCGAGCAGGTACTGAAACTTGGCCATCGACACATCGCCGTGATCAGCAGCGATTTTACTATCGAAGACCGAACTGAACGGGAACAGGGCATCCGGGAATCGTTGGCCCAGTGGGGTATCGAACTCACCGACAGCCAGATTGTCCACGCCTCGCCTAATCAGCAAGGCGGTGAAAGTGCCATGCGCCAACTCATTGCCTCAGGCGCCCGCTTTACTGCGGTGCTGGCATATAATGATGCCATGGCATCCGGTGCCATCAACGTCCTGTCCGACCATAAATTTGCTGTTCCAGACGATGTTTCAGTGATGGGCTTCGATGATGTGATCCTGGCGCAGTACTGCCGCCCGCAGCTGACCACCCTGCACTATCCCATCGCCGAAATGGCCTCACAGGCCGCTGCGCTGGCCCTTGATTATGCCCAGGGCAAAGCTCTGCCAACCAATACTACTTACAAATATCTGCCTACCTTCGTATCCAGAAACTCCGTAGCAAAGATTAAACTTTAAACAATAAAATCAGGCACGCTACTTGCAAAATTCCCATAATGTGAGATATTTGTAAAAATTCCGTTACAGGTTTAAGAGGTGTATTTTGGAAAGAGAAGCGATGGAGTTTGACGTCGTTATCGTAGGCGCTGGTCCTTCCGGCTTGGCAGCGGCCTGCAAGATTCGTCAACTCAGTGCCGAACGCGGCAAAGAAATCAGCGTTTGCCTGGTCGAAAAAGGCTCAGAAGTAGGCGCCCATATTTTATCCGGTGCAATTCTTGAGCCCAGAGCCCTCAACGAGCTGTTCCCCAACTGGCAGGAACTTGGCGCGCCGTTAAATACACCGGTAGTCCGAGACGAAATATACTTACTAAACGATGCAGAAAGCAAGCGTAAAATCCCTAATGCACTGGTTCCATCAACCATGCATAACGAGGGTAATTATATCGTTAGTCTGGCCAATGTATGTCGCTGGCTTGCCGAGCAGGCAGAAGCACTGGGCGCAGAAATTTACCCCGGATTCGCTGCTGCAGAAATACTTTATCACGAAGATGGCAGCGTAAAAGGTGTAGCCACTGGCGACATGGGTGTCGCTGCTGATGGCACGCCGAAAGACAGTTACATGCAGGGCATGGAGCTACATGCTAAATATACGTTGTTTGCCGAAGGTTGCCGCGGACACCTTGGCAAAGAGCTGATTGCCGGGTTTAAGCTTGATGAAGGTAAAGAACCGCAGCATTACGGCCTGGGCATTAAAGAGCTGTGGGAAATCGATCCGGCTAAACATGAGCAAGGACTGGTGCTGCACACCGCGGGCTGGCCATTAACCGAGAGCGGCAGCCATGGCGGCTCGTTCCTGTACCATCTTGAAGATAACCAGGTGGCATTAGGATTAATTACTGATTTAGGGTATTCCAATCCCCATGTGAGTCCGTTTGAGGAATTCCAGCGCTACAAGCATCACCCGCAGATTAAGCAATATCTGGAAGGCGGCAAGCGTCTGGCTTACGGTGCTCGCGCTATCGCCAAAGGCGGTATTCAGTCGCTACCTAAAATGAGTTTCCCCGGCGGCCTGCTGATTGGTTGTGACGCCGGTACCCTTAACTTCGCCAAAATCAAAGGCAGCCATACGGCGATGAAATCCGGCCTGGTCGCCGCTGAAGTGATTTGCGAAGCGCTGGCGGGTGATACCCCACCGACAACCCTGGATTATGATGCGGCATTTAAAGCAAGCTGGGCGTACGAGGAGTTGCATCAGCAGCGTAACTTCGGACCGGCTCAGCATAAATTTGGCAATATCATGGGTTCTGCCTATGCGTTTTTCGATATTAATATCTTCAAAGGTAAGCTGCCCTGGACCTTAAGTGACCCAACGCCGGATTATGCGACGTTAAAGCCCGCATCGGATTGCACGCCAATCACCTATCCTAAACCGGATGGCGTGATCAGCTTTGACCGTTTGTCTTCGGTGTTTATGTCGAACACTAACCATGAAGAAGACCAGCCTTGTCACCTTAAACTCAAGGATGACAGCATTCCGATTACGCAAAACCTGCCACGATTTAATGAACCGGCGCAGCGCTATTGCCCTGCCGGCGTGTACGAAGTGGTAGAAAATGACGATGGCGACAGGCGTTTTCAGATCAATGCGCAAAACTGCGTACACTGTAAAACCTGCGACATTAAAGACCCCGCGCAAAACATTACCTGGGTAACGCCTGAAGGCTTTGGTGGCCCTAACTACCCTAATATGTAACTTGCCTGCCCGGCTAGGTATTAGCCGGGCTTTATTGCCCTTTTGTTATTACTACACACACTTTTGGGCAAAGTTGTTGTCTCTTACTACAGTTTGTCGCTTAAGCAGACACCAAACCTTTCCCACCCTCAGCTTTTAAGCGCTAAACCCTTGCCAGAACTGGCTTCTGGAGGGTGGCATACTCCTTGCTCTGGTAAATCCTACTAAACGAGATAAATAAACGAACCCACGGTAGAGGATTAATAACAGTGATTTTTTCTGACAGTGCATTGAAAGGCCGGGTAGCCCTAATCACCGGTGGCGCAACGGGTATCGGTTTCGGTATTGCTAAAGCATACGCCGCCTGCGGCGCCAAACTGGTCATCGCCAGTCGTAACCTGGAACGACTGGAACAAGCCAAAGCTGAACTGCAAGCAAGCGGTGCAGAAGTACACGTAGTACAAATGGATGTACGCGATTACGACGCGGTCACCAATGTGGTTAACGAAGCAGTCAGCCACTTTGGCAGCCTGGACATCGTTATCGCAAATGCGGCCGGTAACTTCGTAGTACCCGCTGAGGAAATGTCGCCTAACGCCTGGAAAGCCGTTATTGACATCGACCTGAACGGCACGTTCTTCTGCGCTAAAGCGGCCTTTGAGCAACTGAAGAAATCCGAGTTTGGTGGTCGCTTTATCGCTATTTCCACCACCCGTGCACTGGAAGGCTGGCCGGGCTGTGCCCACGCTGGCGCTGCCAAAGCTGGCATCATGTCATTATGCCGCACACTGGCTAACGAATGGGGTCAGCATGGCATTCGCTGCAATACTATTGCGCCAGGCGCCATCGGCGATACCGAAGGCGTTAAACGTATTTACGAAGATCAGGGCGCCGGCGCCAAGCAACTGGCCATGATCCCGCTGGGCGAGTTTGGTAAAACATCCAATATCGCTGATGCAGCCATTTTCCTCGCCTCCGATGCCGGTGCCTATATTACCGGTGCAGACATTGTTGTCGACGGTGGTCGTAATCGCAGTCATGCCGGTACAGGTGTCGCTGGCAAATCAGAATAATTCCCGGGAGTATAATAATGATTAAACATTACCTACATGTGGAAACCGAGCGCGACGGTTCGGTACTCATTGTTCGCCTGGACAATGCCGATTCGCACAACGCGCTAAGCCGTGAAATGCGTTATTCATTGCGCGATGTTATCCGCGCCATTCAGGACGACCGCACTATCCGTGCGGTGTATCTTACCGGTAAGGGCAAGAGCTTTTGTGCCGGCGGTGATTTACGCATGCTGAAAAAAGCCAGCGATCCTTGGTCTGTACATTCACGTTTTCGCCATGCTGCAACCCTGTTTCCACCGTTGATGACGCTGGATGTACCGGTTGTGTGTGGCGTGAAAGGCCATGCAATGGGTGGCGGTATGGGTCTGGCGCTGATGTCAGATTTAGTGGTAGCGGGTGAGTCGGCTAAGTTTTCAGCCGGCTTTTTCCGCTTAGGTGTAGTGCCGGATTGTCTGATTGCTTATACCCTCCCGCGTTTAATCGGCCTGGCAAAAGCCCGTAACTTCTTATTCTCCAATGGTTCATGGACCGGCGCAGAAGCTGTTGAAAATGACATTGCGGTAAAATGTGTACCGGATGAACAGGTGGATGAAGAAGGCCTGGCGCTGGCCAAAAAACTGGCAAAAGGCCCGGCTGATGTAATGGGTCTGGCCAAACGCCTGCTGAATCAATCCTTCCAGTCCAGCGTTAACGAAGTGATGGAACAGGAAGGCTATTTACAGGTTATGGCGATGTCGAGTGCCGAATTCCAGGAAGGCTTATCCGCCGCGCTGGAAAAACGCCCGGCCGACTTTGAAGCTGCAGCTGAAAACTCAGACCGCGGCGACGGTCTGCCCAGCGGCGAGCGATAATCAAATCTCACAAAAGCCCCGTTTCAGGGGCTTTATTCTATCTGTTGGAGATTATCATCCAGCACAACTAACGGCCCACGAATAAGGCCTGCCTCACCGGCATAACGAGCATCATCAAACTGCACCTGAAATCCCCCCTCTGCGCCTGATGTCACAGTGGCATAAGGATAGCGCGACCACATCAAAAAGCGCCTTGCCGCTAACGCCTTTGCAGCCGCCTGCACTCTTACATCCTGCATACTGGCAGTCAGCGCTTCGTCTTTTAGGGATAAATGTGGGTTATTAAGCCAGTGCCATGCACCTAAGCGGTAATGATCCTCAAATTCAACCACAACATTGCCCGCAAACGGATTAGCCGGTACCGGTGCAACCATAATATCTGCCACATCACCAAGGCCACGAGCTGCCATTTCATCTGCCACCCGGGCCGCGGCGAAACGACTGACGATATCATTTATGATTATGTAGCCAACCCCGAGTATCAGCGCTAGTCGCGCTACGCTGGATGGCGTTATACCGGGCACAAAAATACGCAGTGTGAGCAAACTGCTCAGGCCAATAAACCACACCACGATGGTGGCTGTTGTGGAAAAGTTATTGAGGCAGACCACCGCTGACGACACAACCCAAAACACCGCCCACATTAACTGCTGCCAGCGCCTGGCAGAGGTAGCGTAGCAATAGCCGCCACCCAGTAGCAGCCATACCCAGGGATCCAGCACAAACAGGGTATCGCCATAAAACCAGCGGTTATCAAAGGGCATGAGTAAGCGTACGCCATAATTGTTTAACCAGTCGAGCAGCGGGTGACTGAGCACGGCAAGCAGGCTCAAACCTAATAGTGGCCAGAAAGACGGTTCAATTGTCGTTGCTGGCTTTATCCGCGCCCTGATGTTGGCAAACAACATTAATCCGGCAGAGAGTATTAACGGCAGCACTACCCACGCCAGCACACCGTGAGTCCAGCCACGGCGGTGGGCAACCGAGGCCTGTTCTCCCATCAGCGAAACAACAATATCCACGTCGGGAATATTAGCGCCAATCAGGAGTGCGGCAGCAGCCAGCGGCGTAACCTTGCGCAAACCACCGGAGGCGAGCAAACCACCGGCGAAGGTATGAGTAAAGGGATCCATGTTCTGATTTCCTTGATGCTTACCAGTTTACTACGCAGTAACGTGGCGAACAGATGACATTATTGATAGCGCGGCAATAGCCAGTGAGCCTGCGATTACCAGGGCAATTAACTGTGTTCCGGCAATGCCCGCAGCCACGCCCAGTACGAGCGGAGTCAGAGTTTGAAAAGCGCCGGTTACGGTATACGAAAGAGCCACCGACTCTGAGATACGGTTTTCAGGTGCATTTTCATAAATTAACGAAATAGACAGTGGCAGCGCCATTCCTAACGGAATCCCCAGCAGCGTACAGCAAATCAGTAACCAGGTTGACTCATGTACGAAGGGCAATAAAACATACATCAGGGAGGCAAAAATCAACGATAACAAAATCAACAGCTCAGGGCGCATATAACGCACCAGAACACCGATGGCCAGTCGTGAACCGGTCATCCCCGCGGCAAATCCACTCAGCATCAGACCGGCATAAAAAGGAGATAACTTAATTTCTACCGACAACAAGGAAATGACCACCGGAAACAGGGTTTGTGCCGACGCAAACACAGCATTAATGCCCACCCAGCGGCGCAGTGATGGCAGTTTTAACAAATCGGTAGTCCGGTGTTTTTGCGTGGTTTTCACCTCTACGGGCTGACCATTATGATAATAATGGCGACCGCTCGCCATCAATAACAGCGCCAGTAACCCAAAGCCAGCGAGCACTACCATTACCCAACCATCGCCGCCATGTTCGTAAGTAGCGCTTAAAATCAATGGCCCGATTAAACCGAACACCGAATAGCCCAGCACCAGATAACCAATCAGCCGGGTTCGCTCATTGCCACTGGCGACACTGCCAACGCTACGACTGGCCACCATACTGCTAAAAAACGCACTGACACCGACTAACCCGGCAATAAGGGCCAGCATCCATGGCGTTTGTGCAAGCAGATAAAGACTACCGGCGATGACCGCCAGTGAACACGCCACCAGCATGGGAATAAAGGTACCGACACGATCAACCCAGCGACCAAAGGCAATATTGAGAACGGTAGGAAACAGCGTAAACATGGCGGCCAGGATCCCGACAAACGCCGTGCTGGCCCCCATACTCAGCGCGATAAGGATCAGCACAAGACGCGCACCGGCCAATCCGGCCACCTCTAACCCGGCAATCACAATGGTGTTTAGCAGATGCCCTGTTGTATAGCGCTTACCGGAAGAGGCTTCCATAGTGTGATTTAATTCCTCAGTGTGAAAACAGAACTTAATAAACCCTGTGACTAAGCAAACGGCCTGCCAGAAAAAACACCGGCAAAACAGCCGAATGCGGCTTGTCATCGCATTCTGAAAGACACATGGTGTCTTTGTTGTACCCAGCCTGTCTTTAGCAACAACACTTCAGCACCACAGGCGCCTGACTCTTTAAAAGTTTTCGGTACTTTTGTTAAAAACTATTTACCAAATCACTGCCATAATACCTGCCAATGGTTTAAGATAATATCAAATAGTGAGATATTTTAAAAAACACTCACCATTGGCGTGACTATTGCTCGGTTATGCTGATAACCATGAACGCGATGTAATGTGATGCGATGTAATTCAGGTTCTGCCCTTTATCATCAGGGTTAACAGTCATCACAATAAGCATAAGTTGAACAAACACTACGGGAGTAACTGACGAGTGGATATGTTAATTGGCGCAAGTACCGCCCACCTTGAAAATGGCAAACAGGTTGATGTGCTTAACCCTGCCTCAGGTGAATTAATTGATACTGTTACCAGTGCCACACCAGCGCATATCGAGCTAACCCTGGACTGCGCCAAAAAGGGCCGCGACCTGTGGGCGGAAACGCCGTTACACGAACGCTGCAAGATCCTGTTCAAATATGCCGATCTGGTTGAAGCTAACCAGGACGAACTGGCGCTACTGTTAAGTAAAGAAACCGGCAAGGCCATTAAGAGTGCCGAAGGCGAAATGTCACGGGTAGGTATGATGGTACGCGGCTACGCGGAACGGGCTTTACACCTTTACGGTGATTGCTTGTCTGATGCCCAGCCCGGCATGGAAAAAGACGTGATATTTACCCGCCGTGATCCACTGGGTATTGTGGTGTGTGTGGTGCCGTTTAACCACCCTGCCTCACTGTACACGCAAAAGATTGCCCCCGCACTGGCCATGGGTAACGCTATCATCATCAAGCCCGCCTCAGACAACCCGTTAACCGTATTGCGTTTAACCCAGTTACTGCTTGACGCCGGCGTGCCGCCAACCGTAGCCCAGTGCATTACCGGCAGTGGCTCGGTAATTGGTAACTATTTAGTGTCCAGCCCGCACATTAACGCCATTACCTTAACCGGTAGTACTGGTGTTGGAATTGCGGTGGCAGAACAGGCAGCAAAACACCTGCACCATGTGCATCTGGAACTGGGCGGCAACGACCCGTTCATTGTATTTGGCGATGCCGATGTAGATGTGGCGGTGGAAGACACCGTTATCTCCCGTGCCTTTACCGCTGGGCAGACCTGCGCATCATCCAAACGCTTAATTATTCATAATTCGATCAAGCAGACCTACACCGAAAAACTGGTCGCCCGATTGAAAGAAATTAAAGTGGGCGACCCACAAAGCCGTGACACCGACGTGGGCACGCTGATTAACGAGGGCGCGGCGGCTGAAGTAGAGAAACAGGTTCAGCACACTATCGATCAGGGTGCTAAGTGTATTCTTGGCGGTAAGCGCGATGGCGCGTTCTTCCCGATGACTGTACTAACCGACGTTACGCCGGAAATGGATGTCTCTAAAGATTTGGAAATATTTGGCCCGGTGTTCCCGGTTATCGGCTTTGATACCCCGGAAGAGGCCATTGAGATCGCTAATTCTTCTTGTTTTGGCCTGATGTCGGGCATTATGACCAACGATTACAAAACCGCGATGAAGATGGCCAAAGCCCTGCAAAGTGGCGGCGTGGTTGTGGGTGGCACCGGTAACTACCGTCCACCAGAACTGGCCTTCGGTGGTTACAAAATGAGTGGTATAGGCCGCGAGGGTATCAGCGCGACTCTGGAAGAAATGAGCCAGCTTAAATCGATAATTCTGAAGGGTGTGTTTTAATCAGCCCTCTGTTCTTCAACTTGCAACTAATGCCCCTTTTTAGGAGGGGCATTTTTTTAAATAAAAAGCAAAAAAGAAGAGGTAGTTGAGAGAGTAAAAATGTCTCATGATGGTCAGAAGCGGACATCTTGGTACTGGAACCCCTGGGGCTGCTTTGTACGTAAACCGGACCTTGGAGCTACGCATTTTCCACCCTATTGAACAGTAGATTTACGTGAAAATCATCGACACACTGTGATGCCAATTCATAGCAAGGACGCCATTGCTAGCAACTCACATTCATACCTATAAACGACATCGTCCAGAACAAACGTTACTGTATCAATTGGTCAAACACCATTACCCAAAATTTCTCGAGTAGCTTTCACGTCAGGGGAAATCGCTGCCTCGGCATGTAGAACAAGAGTTTGAAGAATTTCTTAAGTGTGGCCGTCTAGAACATGGATTTTTGCGCGTAGTATGTGACGACTGCAAACATGAGAAGCATGTGGCATTCAGTTGCAAACGCAGAGGTTTTTGTCCAAGCTGCGGTGCAAAACGCATGGCTGAAAGTGCCAAATTGTTGGTTGATGACGTTTTAGGTGGTCACCCAATTAGGCAGTGGGTCTTAAGTTTACCCATCCCGCTTCGATTATTGCTTGCCAGGTACCCCATACATTTAAGCAAAATCATGCAAATCATTCATCGCACGATTTCCACTGACATCATCCATCGGTCAGGCTACTTGAAAAAGCAAGCCAAG
>NZ_MJIC01000016.1 GCF_001758465.1 Marisediminitalea lipolytica | reverse complement strand
TTTATGTGACCGGTCGCGAAGCGACAGAACACCACGGGTTTACCCGTGGATGAATGAGTCCGAGGCCTGTATGCTACGAAGATGGAAGTTCGAGTCTCATCACATGGTCTATATAGACTTCAATATCACGTCGTCTGGGTAACCAAATACAGGCGTCGGATACTGAAGCCTTTCGTCGTGGAGTATTTGCGCAAAGTGTTGCCGAAGCTGCTTCGAAGTATGCCCGGCGTAACGATAGAGCGAATGGGCTTTGATAATGACCATATGCACATGTTGATGGTCATTCCACCGAAATACTCGATAGCAGAAGTGATGGGTAAACTCAAAGCCCAGTCAGCGTCAAACATGAGAAAGACATTCAAATGGCTAGGAAAGGTCTATTGGAATGAAAATATTGTTTGGTCGCCGGGTTACTTTGTAAGCAGCGTAGGCTTAGACGAGCACACAATACGGAACTACGTTGAGCATCAAGGTCGGAAGGATTCAGATCAGCTCCGAATGGAGCTGTAACAGAAAGAACCCCGGGCATGCCCGGGGGAATCTATGCACAAAGGATTGTCTAAGCCGCTTTCTTAGCTAACGCGACGGCGATAAAGTACTAGTCCTGTCACCATAATAAGCACCCATACAGAGGTAGTACCACCGCCGCCGCTGCTTGCTGGCGCTGGCGCATCTGCCACCGAAATGTTTATAGAGTTTTGCGTGGTAAATTCGCCATCGATAGCCGTTACTGTTATGGCCAGTGTGCTGCCGGAGAAGTTATTTGGCACCTGAATGGAATAATCCCCGGAGGCGGTAATTTCGGGCAGGTCAATACCTACGGCATCGCTCTCAATGGTGAAAATTAAATGTTCCTGGTTTTCATCACTGGCTTCTACCGTGAAATTAACGCTACCGCCTTTGGTTACCGTGGTTCGTTGAGCCGAGAGATTAACGACTGGCGCAATGGCCTGGGGCATCACGGTAACCTGCCACACTTGGGACGTGGTCTGCACTTCATCTCTGGCGACAAAAGCAATACCTATAGACTGTTTGGTATATACCGTTGGTGCGGTAAAGGAGAACTCTTTTTCACCGGTTTCAGTAAGGGTAACCTCTGGCCCCATAAACTGTCGGTAAGACGCGGAGGTCGATGAGTTTTCGTCCGACAACGAATACGAAACGCTAACAGTTTCACCCGCAGAGACGATTTCGCTATCACTGGTTACCGTTATCACCGGTGGCAGATTGTTGGGATCCGCCAGCGGAATGGTCCAGTTAGCCGATTGTTTGCCAATGTTGTTGTCATTAAAACTGCCGGGCACATAACGTGGGTTTTCAACCGGGGTAACGGCTGCAGTATTTAACAGATGCTGCTCTAACTGATAATCAAGGTCGGCAACAACATCCGGATACAGCTCTGCCAGATTGTGCCGCTCTGCGATATCGTTATCAATATCAAAGAGTTGATACATGTGGCCGCCATCTACACCGTAATAAAAGGTGCGAATTAACTTCCATTGGTTAAGCGTGATGGTGGCAGACGGCGGAAGCCAGTCTGGTACCGGCGGTTCCGACGGGAAAAACGTAATAATCGGACGCGGACCAAACTCTTCGTCTGCTAATAAGGGGCGAATGTCGGTACCATCCACAATATGTGATGATGGCCAGGGAATATCCAGGCCGGAAAGTATTGTCGGGTAGTAATCGGCAGACTGAATTGGCCGGCGGGACAAAAAGGCCTGCTTAGTAATGCCTGGCCAGTAAATGACAGTGGGAACGCGAATGCCTCCTTCAAACTCGGTTGCTTTGCCTCCCCGTAGTGGGAAGTTGCTGGTCGCTCGGATAGTCCCCAACACGTTATACATGTTGCCGCCGTTGTCGGAGGTAAAGATGATAATGGTGTTTTTAAGTAAGTCCTGTTCTTCCAGCGAGTCGAGCAAAATGCCAACGCTGTCATCAAACTGCTTTACCATGGCTGCATAAACAGAGCTGCGCTGACTGTGGAAGGCGGTTCGCTTTTGCGTGAAATAATCAACCGTTGCCGGATCCGCATCAAAAGGTGAATGCACCGAAAAGGCCCAGAAGTTTAAGAAAAAAGGCCCGTCATCTTTTACTTCCGCAATCCATTCACTGGCTTCCTGAGCCAGTCGAATATCAATATGTTCGCCTGGTTGTTGTGGTTGCAGGTTGGGGGCATAAGACCATGGGGCCAAATACCCGCCAGCTGGCCCGGGGCCTGAATAATGCGGGATATCCACATCAAACCCATGTTCCAGCGGGCTGTAAGGCGCGGGCCCCAGATGCCACTTGCCAAAGTGAGCCGTGTGATAGCCCTGCTGTTTTAGCAACCGTGGCAGAGTTGGAATTTGCGTATCCAGCCGGGTAACGGTTCGCGGTACCAGGGTTTTTCTATTAGTTGCAGCGCTGTCTGGCAGACTAGCCTGAAGCCGAACTTCAGGGAGATGATGGTTCGGCTGGGTGGAGCCATGCCGGGCAGGTGTCTGACCGGTTAAAATGCTGGCACGGGTAGGCGAACAAAGCGGGCTGTTTGCGTAGGCGCTGCTGAATGTGACGCCCATGTCGGCGAGGCGATCAATATTCGGGGTTTCATAAAAATCGCTTTGGTTGTAAAGCGAGGTATCACTCCAGCCCAAATCATCGGCCAGAATAATTACCACGTTTTTAGCTGCTTCCTGGGCCTGGGCCAGGTTGAAGATGCCCAACAAACATAATAAGAGAAGTCGCCATGCCATATTGTTTATTTCCTTATAATTCGCTGTAGGGAGTTTATGTTATTGATTCAGGGCGAACAACACTTTATCCGTTATTTTAATCCACAATTCAGCCTTTTGATGTTGCTTAAGCTATTGCCGAATAAGCTTTTTTCTAACACGCATGATACTGGATTCAACACGCTTGGTAACTGTAATCAGGGCGTTCTTTTAGAACTTAAGCGCATAAAGTTTTTTGTGAAATCGGCAAATATAAACTAATAATTAAAGAAGGCCTGCGCGGGCAATCAGGCTGTTTAAGTTAATGCTATTTTAATTGACTCCCCCAAATAGTAAGGATGCTGTTGTGAAAAACAAAACCGTTTTTTCTCTTCTGTTAAGTTTATTTTCAATCCCGGGTTTAGCTGACGAGTCTTCTTTTAGCTTTTCGCATACCCTAAGCCTGCAATCGGTAAACTCTGAAGAAAGTTTCGATGGCGCGGTGACCTTTGATTCTTACACCTTTGGCGGGCTTGAACTTGTTGGCGATGAGCCTTTAATCACAGAAACAAAACAAACACTGAATACCGATTACTACAATGCAGTCTTGGATTTAAACTTTGCTTATGAACGTTTCTATACTTCTTTAAGCTACTCAACGGAAATTGGTGAGGTCGAATCCACCTCATCCACTTACACGCCTGCTGATGATAATACTAATCTTAAGCAATTACCCAGCGATTATGACGAATGGGGCATAACGGTTGGGTACATGCTGGTTGACGATGTGAGTGTGTTTGTTGGCTGGAAAGATAAATCCTTAGACAACAGTGATTCCTGGTGGGATTACAGCGGCCTGACCGCCGGGGCGGGTTATACCTACCATCTTGAAAATGCATCGATTAACTTTAGTTTAGCCTATGCCGCTTTTGACATGGACATGTCTACATCCAGAAGTGTAACTTCAGGTTCCTCTAATGGCGCTAATTATAGCGACTTCATTATTTCAAACTTTCCGGCAACAGGCACCGCAAAAGGGTTTAGCTATTCGGTAAAATATACGTCGGCGTTAACCGCTAATATTCTTTTTCATGCATCTGTTAAGGGGCAGCTTTATAAAGCTGATTTGGTGGGGCCGGTAGCAGCTTCATTTACTTTGAACGATCCGTTTTATGGGGATATGCCGGTGGCTTTTTCAGGAGAACTACGGGGCGAATCAGAAGAGTCCTTAATTTTATTAATGCTGGGTTTTAGCGTTTATTACTAGTCTGATGATGATGAAACTGGCCAAGCATATTTGTTACCTGTTTATTGTGAGTTTGTCCTGGTCTGTTCTGGCCAGTGACAGACCGCCTCAGCGACTGGCATTAATTATTGGTAATGCCAGTTATGCATTCTCACCGCTTAAAAATCCTTTACGAGACGCTTATGCGGTTAATGATGCGCTGCAAAGTATTGGCTTTACAACCGCCTTATTAAAAAACGCCTCAATGAATGAGATAGTAAACGCCGTTGAGGATTTTTACGCAGACACAGCAGAAAATGACATTCGGTTGTTTTACTACGCCGGACACGCCATACAAATTAACGGTAAAAATTACCTCATCCCCATTCATGCCGATCTGAAATCGCAAAACAACATCGAAGAAGAAACCTACAATATCGACCAGCTCATGGCCGCGATGAACCAGGAAAATGTCTCTCAGACCAATATTGTTATTCTGGATGCCTGTCGAAATAATCCATTCCTGGAGGAGGTTACTGCACAGTCCGGGAATTCCCGTAGCATCGACAGGGGCCTGCGCCTGGTGCAGAGTGGTTTAGCGTCGATTAAGGCTCCACCGGGCACTTTTGTGGCCTATGCAACAGAGCCCGGCATGGTAGCTGAAGATGGCGAGGGCAGCAATGGTACTTATACCAAGCATTTGCTTAAGCATATCAGAAAACCCAGAACCTCCATCGAAGACTTATTTAAGCTGGTTAGAAAAGGCGTGATGGAAGAAACTGATTTTCGCCAGGTGCCCTGGGAGCATTCCTCTCTGTATGGCGATATATTTTTTGTAAGTCCCACGGTAGAAGCCGCAGAAAAAAAAGCCTGGCAGCAAGCGCTTGATGACGCCACGGTAGCCGCTTACAAAGCCTTTTTAGCACAGTATCCCCAAGGTCTGTTTTACGAGCAGGCCGAAGTAAAACTGGAGGAACTGCTCGCTGCTGAAAAAGCGAAAAAGTCCAGACGCGCCTTTCCTGGCTTTTAGTTTTGGCCTGGCTTTGTAATGCTATAGTGGATTAACCTGCCTGTAGTTGAGTTATGTTCGCAAACAACCTTCCAGCTGTTCGGTGAACACGCGCCCCAGAGGGCGCATATAACTTCCACATTATGCTGTGGTAACACCAACAAATCTGAACAAAGGCCGCAGATATTACCCTGTTACAGGTATAACATTTGTTTACGGGTGTGCGTCATTCGTGCGATGAGTTTATTTTGCAGGGTATGCGGTACATTTGCTTTATTCATAGCGTTGATGAACAAGTCGACAGTCAGGTTGAAATCAGCCTCGGTAATGTTCATACCGCCGTGCACCTGTTTCATGGTGTCGCCGCTGTAACTGCAGGGACCACCGGAAAATACACATAGCTGTTCAGCAAATTTCTCTATAAACCGGTCGATGTCAGTATCAGCAAAATAGGGCAGAATAGTATCGTTATATTCTATTTCATAAACAAAGTTTTCTACGATTTCGTTAATTTTTGCCTGTCCACCGAGTTCTTCGTAAAGGCTGACAGAGCGACTCGCACAACCGTTTAGCATGACTATACAAGCAAGAATCCAAAACAAAGGTTTTACCATAACTGACCTCCAACCGAGAAATATAAACCTTTCTGGCCGGTGGCCCCGGCAATACTGCCCAGGTCTGCCCAGGCAAGGGTAAAGTTAACCTTCTTTGACGGAATATAGGTTACAAAAACATCTATCCAGTCGTCTTCACCAAGGTCCAGATTGTCGGGCTTCTGACGGTATTCTACGCCAGCAGCAAAATGACGAGAAAACAATAAGCCAAGGCTCCCTTCCAGCATGAGCTCATAATCGCTGTTCTGCGGACCACCGAAACCCAGCAGGCCAAGTTGATTGGCTTTAGTGAGTCGGCCGGTCAGGTTCCAGACCAGGTTATAGCCGCCTACTGCGCCCAGATGCACTTTCGTTGCGGCCAGGTAAACATCGGTACCTGACGTATCCTTGCTACCAACCAGATTAGCCACTGCGGTATCTTCAAGATCCTTGTATTGCACACCGGCACTGAGTTGCGGCCAATCAGAGTAGATGACATCACCGTAAAGCTTAAACTTTGCGCCGTAAACCGTTTGAGCGATTTCTCCACCAAGGGTAGTCAGGTCAAACACGTGACGGGCGACGCTGAATTCTGCGCGGTCATACAGCGATACGCTGGCACCTAAAACGTTAAGCCGGTAGTCCTCCAGGTTAACCTGGGTAATAAAGGCATTGGCTGAAATCTCATCCCGGGTATCGTATCCCGACAAGGTAGCCCAGGGCACAATACCACCACCGCCACTGCCTTCCAGTTGATTGAGTCCTGCTGTGCCTATGAGCTTGCCGTCACCCGCCCAGGCCAGTGAGGTACAGAAAATAAGCGTGCTGCTTATTAATTTTTTCAATCCCACGCAACACTCCCTAATGTTGGTAATATTCAGACGAAGCCAGCCAGTCAATCAGTCCGTTGAGTGGCAATGGGCGGCTAATGTAATAACCCTGTGCCGTATCACAACCCCAGTCCGCCAGGATTTCCATGGTATCTGCATCCTCAACGCCCTCGGCCACAACGTCCAAATCAAAGATGGTCGACAGGCTCAGTACCGTTCTGACAATCTGCTGGTCATCAGTATCAGTGCTCAGGTTAAGCACAAATGCCTTATCAATTTTGATGGTCGATACTGGCAGGTGTTTTAAATAAGCCAGCGATGAATAGCCAGTGCCAAAATCATCGATGGCAATACTAAAGCCTTTATCCCTAAGATACTGGAGATTGGCGATGGCAATATTAGCATCGGCCACCAGGTCGCTTTCTGTTATCTCAAGGGTAATATCGTCGGCAGTTAATTTATTGTCATCGAGCAGGGCAATAAGTCGTTCGAGCAACTGCTTGTTTTGAATATCCTGGGTCGACAGGTTAACGGCCGGTTTCACAAAGATATGGTGTTTTCGCAGTGTCAGAATATCAGCGATAACCCTGTTGAGTACCCAATCGGTGACCTGTTCTATAAAGCCAGCTTGCTCTGCAATTTCGATAAATTCATCCGGGGGAATAAAACCGAGGCGTTGACTGTTCCAACGGATCAGAGCCTCCAGACCATTTACCTGACGGGTTTTGAGGCTGATTTTGGGTTGATAGACCAGCGATAGTTCGTCCTGGTCGCTTTGCAATACCACTTTTAATTCTGTGATGATACTCAGGCGGCGCAGGTATCGCTGTTCGATATCGGCGCTGAACCGCAGTAGCCAGTTGGAGCTGAGTTCAGCTTCATCGAGCAAAATATTCATGCGCCGAAACAAATCCTGCGCGTTATTAGCATCAACCGGACAGTTAACCACGGTGAATACCAGTTTGACCGGAATCACTAACTGTTGGGCTGTTACTGGTTGTTCAAGAAGTGTGTGAAAGGTTTCAATCTGTTCGTCGGTGAGTGGTTCGTTGGCAAACCACACCAGTTCGCCACCGGATAAGCGCGCTGCTGTGCCCTCCCAGCTTTTTATTCGTTCGGCAATAGCGATAATACAGCTATCACCGTTGGAGTAGCCATACAGATCGTTGATGGTTCTGAAATCCCGGATATTTATACCGATGACTTGTAGGGACTCGCCGGCATTCAGGCGTTGCTGAATGAGTTCTTCCATGTGGCTACGGTTATACAATTGGGTGAGCATGTCTAATCTGGATTGCATCAGGATCCGCTGTTCGCGATTCTGGATACTGTCTTTCATGCGTACAAAGGCATCGGACAGTTCATTTATTTCCTGCAAATGGCCCGAAGTGTTGACACTTTGTTCGTAATTGCCGTCAGCCAGATGATTCGCGGCATTTACCAGGCTTGCCACGGGTTTATTTACCCGGCTGGCCATGTACATCGATAACAGCATCGAGCCCGCGATGGCAAAAACCGAAATCCCCAAAATATTAAATTGCAATTGGGTGAAATTATCAAAATGGGTAGATACATCAACAGCAAGGGTAATTGATACTTCGTTATTCAGGGTGGCTGGAAGCTTAATATCGCGGGTTAAATAAGGTGTATCCCGTGAGAATGTCACATCAAACCAACTGAGTGTTTGCCGATCTTCGTTACTCAATCGCTGTGCCTTGAGGTAAGGTAAACTGCTGTGTAACACCACATGTTTACCGTTTACCAGGCGTTTAGATGAAACGATGATATCGGCCTGAATAATAGTTTTGACCTGCTTTAAAAAATCATCACCGTCCAGAAAACCTATGCCTGCAATAGCTATGGGATTGGGAGCGTAAACCGGCAACATAATAATTTGGTACAAGCTGCCATCTACAATAATGGCATTTTCTGAGCCGCCATCCTCGAGTACCTGATTTATTATGTCGGGAAAGGGGAATTCGCTGCCACGGTCAAAGTAGCCTGGTTGGCTTTCCAGCACGTTTCCGGATAAGTCGGTCAGCATCATAAAGTCTGATTCAATGCGCTGGCCATGATTTTGCAAAACACTTTTGATGGTTGGAATATCACCGGTAGCAACGGCCTGTTTAAAGCCGAAATCGTCGGTAAGTACCCCTGCCGAATTCAATAATTGCTCGCTGCGGTCACGCAGCAGTTGCTCCAGCACAGTGTTAGCAACTTCAATATTTTTAGTCACCTGATTAAGCGCGGTTTTTGAGGTTACTGTCCAGACATTGCCCAGAATCAAAGACGCTGTAATAAAAATGCCGATAAAGAGAATCTGAAACAGCGATTGCCGGAGAGTAACGGTCATTGGCGCTCAAACTTTCGGTTGCCGAATACTCGCTTGGATTTCTCCAGCGCAGCTACCCGAGGCAGGGTGATCCTGACCGGTTCATTATCGTTACTTAACTTATGCGGCAGGCGCTTAAGGTGATTAAGAGAGAGATCGGGGTGCCAAATCAGTAT
Source organism: Marisediminitalea lipolytica (assembly GCF_001758465.1). Classification (GTDB taxonomy): domain Bacteria; phylum Pseudomonadota; class Gammaproteobacteria; order Enterobacterales; family Alteromonadaceae; genus Alteromonas; species Alteromonas lipolytica. Next base: position 423,867 of record NZ_MJIC01000016.1, on the reverse strand, counting down.
GTCGCTTTGGGTGGAGTCTAATTCGGCTTTTCCGGTTTTATCTGTTGTCCAGGAGGGGGCGTTATCTTTTACGTAAATAAAACCCAGCATGGAGTCATGAATATTACACCCTAGTACCACGATACCTGATTTATCAAACTGTACAGGTGGCACAGAGTCACCCGCGTAGAGTTTTATTTCAAAAGGTTTGGGTTGTGAAAAGCTATAAACGTGGTGGCGAATATTATCGCTATTGGGGAACACCACTGTCCTGCCTTGCTCGATAACCAGCGTGGTAGGTTCAAACTGACGATTTACCTGGTCCATTATGGCGGGTTGAGAAGGCGGCTGTGAGGCGATCGGCTGTTCGTCAGCCGTGGACTTCACGCTGATGACTGCATTAACGAACGGCTGGCCCTGTTCATCAATCAGTGTGACTGTTCTCGCATATGCCAGAAAACTTCCGGATAAGAAGATGGAGAACAACGCAATTTTTAGTAAAATTTTGACGATAATCATATTCTTGTGTGCTTTAAACTACCAAAAGCATCGATCTTACTTTATGCGCGACAAAGCAGTTCGCGAATACGCACCCACAATAGCAACATTGCCAAAACTATCCAATAGTTATTTAACGCAAACGGTTTGCTCAATCTGCTTAGCTTTGACCGGCTGCGATTCAGCTAGTCAAACGATTCGTTTAACCAATGTTTAAGGTGAAAAGCTAAACTCAATGTATATAGTGTAGCAAAACAAAATTGATTTACATGGGAAAGCGGAATTTGATACCGGTATTACGGAAAGTTTCAGCCATTTTATCGTGAAGAAATAAAATGGATTAAACGTCAGTAAAACAGACAGAACTGCTGTATAAAACGCTGATTTCCGCGAGTAGCGAGGGCTGCTGAGCCCGTCAGAAATAGAGCAACGTTATACCCTGTTGCAGATAGGTGCTGACCTTGTGCGTGCTATGCATTCAAGTAGCTTTCCAGATAATCAATCAGCTGGCGCACCGCTGGGCGCAGATGTTTGCGCGAAGAATACAGCGCATAAATCTGCAAATCATGTGGCTTCCACAGAGGGAGTATATGCTTGAGTTCGCCGGATTGAATGTAGCTTTCGGTGAGGTATGTAGGAAGCAGGGCAACCCCGGCACCATGCAGGGTTGCGTGCAACAAATTGGTGGTTTCGTTAGCCGTAAACCGGCACTCGATATTAACGGCTTTTTGCTCTGCACCGTTATTTAGATACCAGGTGTGCTGGTCAAATTGCTTATAGCCAAGACACTGATGCCTGCTCAAATCGGCCGGCTCTTTTATCATGGAGCTGCTTTTTATGTAGGCTTCAGACGCCACCAGAATAGATTCACACACGCCAATGGGTTTTCCCACTAACGAGGGATCCGGGTTCGCGGTGATCCTGATAGCTAAATCCAGCTGTCGCTCAACCAAATCAGAGGTTCCGTCCTGTAAATCCACATCGATAGAGATGAGTGGGTGGTGCTTTAAAAATGAGGCTAGGGCACCAGACAGTTTAGCAAAGCCAAATGAAGTGCTGGTGGCAAGGCGGATGGTGCCGGTTAACTTATCCTTTGAGCCTGTTATCGATATCAGTTCATCAGCCTGACTTATCCATTTTTCAATTTCAGGTAAGCATTGCGCCCCTTTGGACGTGAGGGATATTTTTCGCGTCGTGCGGTGCAGCAAGCGTACCTGAAGCCAGTCTTCGAGCGCTTCGATATAACGCGTTACCATGGGCCTGGACATTTCAAGCCGTTCTGCAGTGGCTGTGAAACTCCCTGAATGCGCTACATCAATAAATACTTTGGCCGCTGTCACTTTATCCATTTATTTGCACGATTTAAGAAATAATGAAGCTCATTTTAGTGTCTTTTTCAATACAAAAAAGACCTTATTATCTAATTATTGACTTAATTAAATAATTGAAACTTATCATGAACAAATTAGCGACACTTATTGCCACCTCATTACTTAGCGTGTCAGCGGTAGCTGGCGATCTTACTTTTAAAGTTTATAACGCTGGAGAGGGGAGTTTTGGCGTAAATTCAACACTGGTCTACGGCGATACGGAAGCCTTAATTGTAGATAGCGGTTTTACTAAAGCTGATGCATTACGCATCGCGGCGAATGTGTACGACTCGGGTAAAACACTCACCACCATTTTTGTAAGTCAGGCCGACCCGGACTATTACTTTGGGGCCGAAGAACTGCATAAACTGTTTCCCGATGCAAAGATAATTGCCACGCCAGCAGTGAGTAACGCCATTAAAAATAACCGCCAGAAAAAAGTCGCAATATGGGGGCCTGAAATGGGCGGGAATGCACCGCAACAGCCGGTGATACCAGAAGCTTATGCACAGTCCACTATTTCTGTCGACGGTCATCCTATTGAAATACACAGCTCAACCGGTGTGCTGGCAACACGGCCTTACCTGTGGGCACCACAGAGCAAAACTATTCTGGGTAATGTAGCGGTGTTTGGTGGTATGCATCTCTGGCTGGCAGATACCAAAACCGAGCAACAGCAGGCAGCCTGGATCGCGCAATTAAACGAAATGAAAGCCTTACAGCCAAAGCAAGTGATCCCGGGTCATATGGCTGAAGGCACGCCAATGGATGCATCTGCCATTAATTATTCCATTCGTTATCTAACCGTTTTTGGCGATGCCGCTGACGATAGCGTCAACAGCGCCGAACTGATTAGCAAAGTGGAAAAGACTTTTCCGGCGTTACCGAGTGAAAGTTCGCTGGAACTGGCCGCTAAAGTGGTTAAAGGAGAAATTCAATGGTAACGCGGGTGCATTACTTTTTTTGATCCTATGTGCGGCTGGTGCTACGGCGCCACGCCGCTTATTGAAGTGCTGCAGGCTAATCCTGTTATTGAGCTGGTGATGCATCCTGGCGGCATGATCCCAGGAAGAGCCATTGAAGAAAGTTTTCGTCGTCATATTTTGCAGGCTGATTCACGCATAGCCGCGATGACAGGCGCAAAGTTTGGTGAGCGTTACCAGGCTAAGGTTTCTGGTCATGAACCCTTGATACTTGACTCGTATCAAACGGCTCTGGCAGTAGTGGTGGCACAAGAAATTGCAGGTAAAGGCTTCGCAATGCTTAAAGCGATTCAGAGTGCACATTTTATCGACGGAAAAGACACTTCAGATTTGGCGATATTGCAACAGCTGGCTGTCGATTTGGGGCAGGGGGAGGCCGAGTGGGAAAAAGCCATCGCAAAAACCAAGCTCCGGCTCACTGAGATAATTTCGTCTTCGCAGGCGTTGATGCAAAAGCTTCAGGTAAGAGGCTTCCCAACACTGCTGATTGAAAAAACTAATCAGTGGGTAACACTCGATCATGCTGCTTTTTATGGGCATCAGACCGGCTGGCGTGACTATATTGCCAAAGCGCTCGGCGCTTAACGCGATGAGGATCTTTTAATTATTAATTTTCTTCTGCAAAAGTAAGGAATATGCAAATTGTCCGCAACTTTTTGGGGAAGATTGTTATCAGGGTGGCTGGAAAATAAATATTAATTTTACTTTATTTTTCAATGGCTCTGTTAATTTCACTTATTTTTGAATTTGTCTCGATAGCATTGATTTACGTCATAATTCGTACTTGCTGTTTTGCCATTTTGCGCTTCGAAAAGGCGTGAGAAATTGCTTTTTTAGTAAGTTGTAACGCGTGGTTATTCTGGTTGCATGTAACACTTATCTGTCTTCGTTGCATGCTGCTTACCGTTATATCTTGTTGTTTATTGTTATCTCCAGGGTGGGAGAGTGCAGACGGACATTGCGCTGGTCGGGAATATTGCCTGAGGGTTTTACGATAATGTATCGCCAAATCCTTTCTTGATACCTCGCATACAAAACAATAACTGCCGCACTGCTGCTCTGGCGCATTATTTAATTGGAGAAAGAAATGCCAGACATTAAGGCTACTGTAACAGGACATATCAGTAAGGATGTGCCCGAATTTTTGCAAAAACCTGCCCCTATCACTGATATTACCGAAACGAAGGAATTCGATATTGTGGTAATTGGTGCGGGTACACCAGGTGTTCCATGCGCTTTGGCAGCCCGCGAAGAGGGAGCCACAGTCGCTATTTTGCAAAAAGAAGATGATGCCTCAGCCTGCGGTAATGTTGGTTCGGGCATTAATTTAGCAAACAGCGATGCAGCCGATATCGAGGCGCTGTTGTCCCATCTGATGGCAGATTCAGGGCATCGTCCAAAACGTGGTTTATTAACATCCTGGGCGCAGAACTCTGGCGAAGCCATTAACTGGCTTATTGAGAAGATGCAAGCGGCTGGCGCGCAGGTCTCTGACCTTGGCAACGGTGCACACGCCGGATTACTGGAAAAGAACGGCTTTAACATTAGTTTTGTGACCTCGTTTTTTGGCCCTAAACCTTATGATGTAGGTGATGCGCTGAAATCACTTTGCAGATTGGCCGAGAAAGAAGGGGTCGAAACCTTCTTTCGTACACCAGCAAAGCAGTTAGTGGTTGATAATGGTCGCGTGGTTGGCGTTATCGCGGAAACCGAAAACGGCTATGTTCAGTTTAAAGCGAAAAAAGGCGTTGTTGTGGCAACGGGTGATTACCAGAACGACCGTGACATGATGGGGTACTATCTGCCAGATGTAGGCAACCTTGTACCTAAAAAGGCAGGCAGAACCGGTGATGGTCATAAAATGATTGTGTGGGCTGGTGGACGAATTGAAAATCTTGGTCACACTAAAATGTGTCACGATTTTGATTCTGGGCCCATGTGTAATCAGCCATTTATGCGCGTAAAGCTTAACGGTAAGCGTTTCTGCGACGAGACCCTTGGCATGGAGCTGATGAACAACTACGTGCTGGATGCAGAGAACAAAGGACATTATTGCCAGATCTTCGACGCCGACTATATGGAAAAAGCGGCTGACTGGTCGGGTGAACTGGTTGCGCCAGAAGAGCTTAAAATGTGGATGCCAGAGGAAGACGTTGAGCGCAAAGGTGTGGAAGTTGATCTTATCAATACCGTAAAAGCTGACACACTGGAAGAGCTCGCTGCCAAACTGGGTATTACCGATGTCGATGCGTTTATCTCTAGTGTACAACGCTACAACGAGATGGTTGCTGAAGGACAGGACACCGAATTTGGTAAGCCGTCTAAGTTCTTAAAAACTATCGACAAAGCCCCGTATTATGGGATTCACCGTTTGTTAGGTATGTCTATGTCCTGCTCTGGCGTAGAGGTGGATGAGAATCTGCAATGTCTGGATATCAACGGTAACCCCATTGACGGGCTTTATGCGGCGGGTAACTGCGCTGGCAACTTCTACGGCGGTGTGGAATATCCGATGACAGTAGCTGGTCTTAACCTGGGCCACAACTACACCCAGGGCTACGTAATAGGTAAGGCACTGGCGAAGCGGTAAAAGCGATAGCTATATTCAAAGAAAAAGCAGTGTTAACCCTGAAATGGGTTACGTTTAGTCTGACCGTCCTTAGGAAGTGGCTGCCAGTACAGACTAAAGGAGTGAAATCAGTTGACGAGTCTGCAGAATAAGGCTTATTCAAAGTGTATAATGAGAGGTACATTAGCTCGACATTAACTTTAATAATCAAGGTGTTATTTTGAAAGAAGCAAAGGTTGAAAGGCCAGATACAGAGACGTTATCGGTAATGATGTCACATTTTATCCATCTGGATGAGATGATGTGGCACCGGGTTCAATGGTTTATTGCTTTGCAAATCGCTTCAATCGGTGGCGCTTATGCGTTAAAAGCAGATCCAGTCAACTCTGCGTTTATACTGGGACTGTGTAGTTTTGTAACCGTGATTTTGTGGTTAATGATGAAACGGGATGAAGTTATTCGTGATGCTAATAAGCACTTTCTAGAGCTACTCCATGCTGGGTTTACACTTAGCCCCAAGCTTAAATTGCCAGCGCCGTTTAAAGGGCGCACACTGAATAACGTGCTGTTTCTTTGTTTTATTTTGTTTGATTTGCTGATTGCGGTTATTTTTTTCATGAGTCCTGACTGGATTAAATAATCGGTTTCGTGAGTCCCGGGGTTACCTGCCTCATAGTGGCTGCACTGCTGATTTTAGATTTATTCAAAAATGTTCTTGGATAAGGTTTGTTTTCCAAGTAATTCCAGGGGGGATTTTGCGAGGTTATCGTCTGGGAGAGTTCATTTTGACTAAGATAAGAAAAGCCGACAATTAAGTTTGTCGGCTTGTAATTAATCACTACTGTTACAGCATTCAGCAAAGCAAACTTATGCAACTACGCCATGAGGGTCGATAACGTATTTTTTCGCCGCACCGCCGTCAAATTCCGCATAACCGTTCGGTGCATCGTCTAGAGAAATAACCTCTACATTAACTGCATCCGCTATCTTAACTTTGTCGAACAAAATGGCCTGCATCAATGGTCTGTGGTATTTCATCACGGGGCACTGTCCGGTATGGAAGGAGTGCGACTTCGCCCAGCCGAGTCCGAACCGCATGCTTAATGCGCCTACCTTTGCTGCATCATCGACGGCGCCCGGATCTTCGGTAACGTACAATCCTGGAATACCAATTTGACCGCCTGCGCGGGTCATTTGCATGGCAGAGTTAAGTACCGTAGCGGGGGCTTCCTGTGCATGATTACAGCCGCAGGCGTGCGCTTCAAAACCTACGCAATCAACAAAAGCATCTACCTCTCGTTCGCCCAGGATAACTTCAAGCTTATCAGCCATATCACCTTCTTCGGTCAGGTCGATGGTTTCGCAGCCAAAGCTTTTAGCTTGCTTAAGGCGCTCAGCATTCATATCGCCCACAATGACACAGGCTGCGCCAAGCAAGTGTGCTGAAACCGCGGCCGCCAGACCCACCGGGCCTGCTCCTGCAATATAAACAGTGGAACCTGGTCCTACGCCTGCCGTTACGCAGCCATGAAATCCGGTGGGGAAGATATCAGAGAGCAGGGTAAGGTCTTTAATTTTTTCCATTGCCTGTTCTGAATCAGGGAATTTTAACAGGTTAAAATCGGCGTAGGGGACCATCACGTATTCGGTTTGGCCACCGACCCAACCACCCATATCAACATAACCATAGGCAGCCCCTGGACGTGCCGGGTTAACGTTTAAGCAAATACCGGTTCGGCCTTCTTTACAGTTACGACAACGACCACAGGCAATGTTGAAGGGCACAGAGACCAGATCGCCCTGTTTAATAAATTCTACGTCACGCCCTGTTTCTACTACCAGGCCAGTAATTTCGTGTCCAAGTACCAGGCCAGAAGGTGCGGTGGTGCGACCGCGAACCATGTGTTGGTCTGAACCACAAATATTAGTGGTGACAACTTTCAGAATAACACCATGATCACATTTTCGATTTCCGATCGCTAACTCCGGATAGGGAATGTTTTCGACTGCGACTTCACCGGGGCCTTTATAGACAACACCGCGGTTTCCGTGATTATTACACATACAGGTAACTCCAATTGTTATTATCGTCGAGACTTCATGTTTACATTGCGTTAACAACTGTATGCTGGAACGGGGTACGACAGGGGGTCTAAAAACGCTGTAAAAGTGGTTGGTAACGACATTTCAGCTGAATAACGCACTATTCGACGGGGATATCATGAGCTTTTAGATAGCCTGCTCAATCATGAATACGGCGGTGAAGTAAATCATTTTGAGTGATTAACGTTAACCTGTTGTTAAATTTTTTACGATGGTGTATTTTTTAAAATGCTACCGGTGGCATAAATGGTTGAGCAACGCGAACCGGGTGCATTTGGCCGGGGAAACTGGGAATATGGTGATCTGAGTTGTTGTAGAGGAGTGCGGGATGAAAATGTTAACTGGGGTAATTGCCGTTATCCTTTTGCTTACCGTAAACTCTGCCAATGCAGAGCCACTGGCATTTGCAGGTGCCCTGGGCTTTGGACAACATACCCAGGGCGGGGCTGGCGGCGAACGTTATGTCGTTACCTCACTGGATGATAACCCTGATTCGCCAGAGCCCGGCAGTTTGCGCCATGCGTTGAAGCAGAAGGGCCCGCGTATTGTCGAGTTTGCGGTATCCGGCGTGATCCACCTGAAGGCCGAATTGGAAATTAAACACGATTTTATTACCGTACTGGGGCAAACTTCCCCAGGCGGTATTGTGATCACGGGGGCGCAAACCTCCATTAAGGCCAACCAGGTAATTCTGCGTTACCTGCGCTTTCGCCCGGGACACTGGCAGGGCGAGGGGGACGCGTTAACTGCCCGCAATCAACACCACATCATTATCGATCATTGTTCATTGAGCTGGGCCAATGATGAAGTCGCTTCTTTTTATAATAATCAGTGGTTTACCCTGCAAAATTCTATAATCGCAGAAAGCCTGAGGAATGCTGGTCATCACAAAGGCAGTCATGGTTATGGTGGCATTTGGGGCGGCGCCAAAGCCAGTTTTATTCGCAATGTAGTCGCTCATCATGACAGTCGTAACCCGCGCATCAATGGTTACCGGCTTAAGCCGCAGTATCCACAATCTGAGGCATTAACCGACATCCGCAATAATGTGTTTTTTAACTGGGGTGATAACAGTGGCTACGGCGCAGAAGGTACTCGTTTTAATCTGGTGAATAACTATTACAAACCGGGCCCGGCCAGTGAAGATTTTTACTTTTTTCAATTCTGGCAAGATAAGCGGTTACCCACCACAAAAGCGTTTGTCAGTGGTAATGTGATGGCCGGGCATCCGGCGTTAGGTGAGCAATCCCGCGCCGGGATAGTGTTGAAAAACCAAAAGAAAATGACGACAACACAAATTGACAGCCAATTTGATGAAATCTTAGTGGCAACCCCGTTTACTATTGAACCGTCTGCGACACTAAGCGCCGAAGCGGCTTATCAACACCTGATAATTGAGGGTGATGTGGGGGCTAACCGTAATGCCAGTGGCGTGTTCCGGGATTCCGTAGACACCCGGCTATTGTCTGAAATTGCCAGTGGTAAACCGACCTTTGGTGACGGCTTGATTGACACCGAGTTAATGGTTCTTGCGCCCGGTGGCTGGCAGGCGTATGCAGCGGAGTTTATGTCCCGCCTCTGATCATATAACCTTCACGGCGCTTTGTTCTTAAGTGCCGTGCTATCGCATCCTGCCTCAGCGCTCTGTTTCTGTATTTAAAGCTTACCTATGTAAATTATTGTTAATAAAATGTTGATTTAATGTTTTAGCGGCGCTATATTGCCACCGGTGGCACTGACTTGGTGTGTTATGCCTGTTGTTCGTGTCATTGACTAAATTTATATCGCACTCGTCTACACGACCCTACAAATCGCGTCGTGTCCGGAGATAGGATTATGAGAACATTTAAGTTAAACGCGGTAATGGCCTGCCTGGCATTCAGTTTGCCCGTTTATGCTCAGCAAGCAGAACAACAAGATAAAACCGCTGAAACTCAGCCCGTCGCTACTGACACTGAACAACAAGCAAATAATCAGGAACAGGATCTGGAAATTATTCAGGTAAAAGGCGTTAAAACCGCTGACCTGAAAGCCCGCGATCTTGAACGCATGAAAGATGGATTCAGCTCGGTGATTTCTACCGATGAACTGGGCAACTTTGTTGACCAGAACGTGGCCGAATCATTACGCCGCTTACCAGGCGTTACCCTGCAGCGTAGCGAGGGCGAAGGTAAATTTGTCGCCGTGCGTGGCCTGGGGCCAAGCTTTGTGACCGTTAATATGAACGGTGCAGAGATGGCCGGTGCGGGCGAAGACCGCGCTGTAGGCCTTGATGCCATTCCCGCTGATCTGCTGGGGACCATCGAGGTCTTAAAATCGCTGACCCCGGATCAAAACCTTAACTCCATCGGTGGTACAGTAAACGTTAAAGCCATTTCAGCATTTGACCGTGGTAAGAGCACGCTGAATCTGAAAGTGCAGGATGCTTATAACGAGTTGCGGGAGTCTCACTCGCCGCGCTTCAGCTTAAATGGTACTCAGCTGCTATTTGATAACACCATTGGTTTGGGCTTCGCTGTATCTTATGAAGACCGTGAAACCCTGGTCGACGAAACCCGCCATCACAGCTCCAACGAAATGAAATTCTATCAGGCGGATTTTGGTGTTTCCGATGAGGATATCGCAGCAGGCAATCTTGGCCCGGAAATTCTTGGGCCTGCTCAGCTGGAATATCGTCGTGAGATTGCTGATCGTACGCGCACAGCCGGTGCATTAAACGTTGAATATCAGCCGTCTGACAACGCCTACTACTACGTAAAAGGCACGTACACCAAGTACGAAGATGGCGATTTTGCGCTGCGAGAGTTTTACGATTTTCAGGACGCAGGCTCCTTTGGCAACGAAGAAATCCTGTTTGTAAATGGTGATACCAAAGAATTCATCCTGTCGGATATTGATGTGTTCCACCAGCACTTTATTCAGGAAAGCACCAACGAAACCACCACATTCAGTCTGGGCGGTCGTAACACCTTTAACGATAGCTGGACCCTGGATTACGAGTACGCAAAATCCAAATCAGAAGAAGATTCCCGTGGCGACCGTCGTGTGCAGTTTCGTGAACGCGATTTGATTGTGTATGGTCAGGGCGGACGCCGGAATATCAGTGCCCGCGTTATGTCGCCTGAGGAAGCGGCGACCTTTGCGGGTTTGCCCTACACCGACGGCATGTTTGGTAACTCGGCACGAGGTGATGCCAGCGACTTAAACAACTGGCAGTTTGATAACCTGTTTCTGGAAGGCGGCCTGCGGGTTGATGATCTGGAAAGCTGGCAGGTTAATCTGCGTAAGGATGTTTATAACGATTACATCAACTATATCAAAGTGGGTGGTTTGTTCACCACGCGTTATTACGCGCGTGACAAGAACCGCTGGAGCTTTGATCCGTCACCAGAAGATTGTAGCGGCGATCAGGCCTGTATTGATGCAGTAAACTCCAGTCTGGCGGATTACCCGAGCGCGATCCCGGCGGGCAGTGATTTTCAGTATCCCTTTGAAAGTGCCGCCATTGTGGATGCCATTACCGATGTAACCCGACAAACCGTGGAGTTAGCAACAAATGGTGAGGAATCGATTGAGAGCACCAAAGGTGATTATGCAATCGACGAAGACACCAAAGCTATCTACGCGATGACCGAGTTCCCACTAGGCATGGACGCCACCATTATTACCGGTGTGCGCTGGGTCGAAACTGAGTTTGCATCTACCGGCTTTATGTCGCTGGAGAACGATGACTTCGAGTTTAACGGTGCCGGTAACGGTTCGCTGGATATTGCTATCCCGCTGCCCGAAGCGTCGATTAAATACAGCGAATTCTTCCCCAGCGTGCATTTACGTTACGAGCCCACCGAGAATATTCTGGTGCGCGGGGCAATCTGGAGCAGTTTTACCCGCCCTTCGTTTAGTCAGGCGCGGGCTTATGCCACCTTCGATAGTGATATCGAACTGTGTCCGCCGGGCAGCAACAACTGTGATGACTCTCAGGGCGGTGCCAGTATTCAGCAATTACAGGACTATATCCTGGCGTCTGATAATACGCTGGATGTGGGTAACCCTAACCTGACGGCAATGACATCGATAAACTATGATGCCTCACTAAGCTGGTACGCCAGTGAAAACCTGTTTATGGAAATTGGCGTGTTTTACAAGGATATCGAAAACTTCATTATTGAAGTCAACGGTATTGGCATGTCCTTGGCCGACCTGCCGGTTACGTTGCCAGTGAATCAGGTAACCGAGTTTGTCATTCCGCAAGATCTGTACATGGATGAAATCAACATTACTCTCAATGGTGATAAAGCCAAAGTGTACGGGATTGAACTGAGTTACAACCAGTATTTTGAAAATGGCTTCTTTGTCCAGTCTAACGCCACCTTCCTTAACAGTGATGCGCGTCTTGATGGCACGGTTCGTCAGGGCAGCATGCCACTGCCGGATCAGGCTGACCAGACTTTCAACCTTACTGTTGGTTGGGAAAACGAAGTGTTTTCAGCCCGCTTAATCACTAATTATCGCTCTGAAATTCTGGAGCAAATCGGCTCGTGCCCTGAGACGGCACAGTTAGATGACGTGAAAGGCTGTAAAATTTGGGGCGATCAGTATCAGGCCGGTTACACCAGTGTTGATGCTAAGTTTAAGTACGACCTGACAGAAAACATTCAGTTGTATTTTGATGCGCTGAATCTGACTTCTCAGGAAGACTTACGCTTCTTTAAAGGCAATGAATACAGTGGCGGTAACATCCTGTATCAAAAAGAAGTCTACGGCCAGACCTATCAGTTAGGTGCCACGATCAAGTTCTATTAAACGATAACGAGGCGATGCCTCTGCACAGTTAATTGAATCGGGAACGTGGCATAGTTCAGGGGCTATCATTGTTTGCCCCGTCGCCGCACTCCCGCCTTATCATCCTGGGAGGGTGAACATGAAAAAGCTCAATCGCATTGCTGCTCTGATGGGTAGTGCCGTATTAGTAACCGGCTGCGGATTTGAACAAACCATTAATGTAAAAGAAGAGCCGGCGCCTGCGCTGACCGGCCAGTTTGTTGATGCCCCGGTAGGAGGCCTGAGTTACAGCTCAGAATCCTTCCCTGATGGCACCACTAATGAAAACGGCGAGTTTTCTTATTTTCGCGGCGACCAAATCACCTTTTCTATTGGTGAGTTTACGTTTCCTGCGGTACCGGCTTCGAGCCTGTTAACGCCACTGGCGCTGTTTGAAACGGATAATCCGTTTAACCCTGCTGTTGTGAATACGTTACGGTTGCTGCAGGCGCTTGATACTGATGCCGACCCTGCTAACGGAATCAGTATTTCACCGAACGCCGCTGCTGCGGCGCAAATGTTGTTGGCAGACGGCGAAACGGTAGATGCTTTTTTTGCACAGGATGCCGATGACTTTGCTGCTGACGTTGAGCCCTGGCTGGCGACCGCCGGCGGCAGCGCAACGCTGACTGATTATGATGACGCCGTCGCGCACTTTGTTAATTATCTTGAAACCGAGTACGGTACCTTACTGACCAATGCCATCAGCGCAGAGCTGATAACCGGTACGCTTTATAATACGTACATTCAGGGTAACACCGCGGTGAAAACGGCCATTACGTTTACACCTGATGATGCCGCAGGATTAACCGGTAGCTTCAGTCTTACTGAAGGTGAGGTAACGACAACGGGCACCTATGGTTTTGCCTTTGGTCGTCGCGCTCTGGTGCTCACTACTGAAACCAGTACCCATTATCTGGTCTCGCGTTCGTTCAACACCGTTAATCAGGTTTACAGCTTGTGCTGGTTTGACGACCCGACTCAGGCGATTACCAGCCTGGTCAGAGCCTGTGATGCCGGTGAGGATCCGAAAGATAACCTGTTAGTACTCTCTGAAGAGCAGGCAGACCTTGAGCTTATCGCGCTGGAAGAGCAGGCATCCAGTGTCGAACCTGCACTGGCTGAGAGTTTTGATACGGATCTCACCACCTTTTTCTCTTCGGGCTATAAACGTCTGAGCGACGATCCTAACAGTGGCGCTTTGTATTTTAAAACAGGTGGCAGCCCGGTTATCGATCCGGAGCTTGGTCAACTGAACTTATCCGGGGCCCGTTTTACTATCGGAAATACCACGCCCGGCGTTGAAACGACTTCCTCAGATACCATAGGCACTGGTATTTATAATATCAGTGAAGGCTTTACCATCAGCTTTGATGTTATTGCCCATACCAGCGCCGGTAACCTGAACATTTACGTGGATAACAATACAACCAGTCAGGGGAATTCCGTCCATGGTGGAGCCAGTAAATTTATTGGTTTGAGTATTAACGAAGAAAACTTCCCGGTGGGGCAGCGCTACACCTATACCTATGTGCCTGGCACAGATGTGACCGGCTTGCCGGTTGACGATCCGGACGCTCGTATTCTCAATCCGGATATCACTAACTCGTTCTTCCAGTTACGTACTGACAGCTCTGGTAATATTACCATTGATAACCTGACTATTGAGACCGTGGCCGATGCGGTGGACGCACCGGAACCACCGGTTGAGCCGGAAGAACCTGAAGAGCCGGAGGTACCAGAGCAACCGGTCATTCCACAGGTGGATTTACCGCTCACCTATAACTTTGTGGGCGTCACAGAAGATATATTCTCCGACGCTTTTGCCAGCCTGGTAAACAGTAATGGCGAAACCCTACCGCTGTATTCTCGTACCGGCGGCACGGTTGTTGTTGTGAGCGATGGCCTGCAAATCGATTCCGGCCGCTTTACCATTGGTAATTCAACGCCGGATACCGAAACCACGGCTGACGACACCCTGTTTAGTGGTGTACTTGATCTGAGCCGTCCATACAAAGTGGTTATGGATATCGTGTCGGTAAGCGATACCGAAGGTAACAACAAGTTCCAAATCTATGTAGACAATAATACCAGTAGCAGCAGTAAGTCTGTGCACGGCGGGGCATCACGGTTCTACAGTGAACTGATCACCACGCTTGAGCCTGGCACTACACTGGAAGTGGAAGGGCTGGTAGCCTCAGAAAACTCCTTCCTGCAGCTACGTACCGAAAGTGGCGGCACGGTTGTGATTAACAATCTGCGCATCGAATATATCGAAGATGCCAGTATGTTCTCCTGTGACGATGAACCAACGCTCTACTTCTGTGACGACTTTAGCTCTGGTAATACCGATAACTGGAACCTGCTGGCCCAACCGGATAATACCGAAGGGGCAATTGGTAGCTTTGATATTTATACCAGTGAGACTGGCAATGATATGTTGCGATACACCGCCGGCGGTGCTGGTGGTGAAATTCTGCAATTAACCGATGCTGCTATGGCGCAAATTCCGGATACCGCAGATTACTTCGTGGAAGCCCGTATTCGCCCGCGCCAGAACAGCACCACTGCTAACAAACAGCTGTATTTTACTGCCCGTTACGACAGTGCGGGTAACTGGTATGGCGGTGGTTTGAATCTGCAGAACTCATCGAGCTCAACCCGGGTGGAAGTTGCCATTAGTACTGATGGTTCAATTAGCCGTCCTGTGCAAGCTTCTACCCCTTTGCTGTTAGGTGAAAAAGACGGTACGGACGGTGTGTGGTACCGGGTACGTTTTGAACTGATTGGTGATGCTCTGACAGTCTATCTTGACGGTGAAGAAATGGGGTCAATCAGTGATACCACCTTCACAGCGAAAGGACTGATTGGGATGTTCACTAACAATCGCTCCTTTGAGATGGATGACTTTAAAGTAGGCGACCCCAGTGTTAAGCCGGTGCAACTGACGCTCGACTATAAAGACCCTGAGTGGAACGCCACGACCACCACAGATCCGCTGATTGTGTATGTAACGGCGGTACAAAACGACGGTATTACTGATGACACCTTTACCGTTACCTCCTCAGATGAGAGCGTTGTCAGTGTCAGTACTGATGGCCCGAATATCACGCTGACACCAGCAGCGGCGGGTAGTGCCACCATTACCTTTACGTCGGGTTCTGATCCAACGCTGGTGCGCACGGTGGAAGTGCTTGTTACCGAAGGTTTTGTGATGCCCACCAGTGACTATGGCGACCTGACGGGTAAAACCTCCCCCGCTATAGCCGCGACTAACGCCTATGTGGATGGCCGCCTGTCGATTACCTTCGATAGCCCGCCGGTACTCGCAGAAGTGGGGGAAGTGCGTATCTATGATGCTGCAGACGACACGGTTGTGGATGTGATCACGCTTGGCGGCGATATCGATGCGCTTGGTTACACCGGGCAGGATCGGATGCGTCGGGTTAACTACCGTCCGTTTAGTGTGGATGGCAACACGTTGACGATTGTGCCGCATACCAACGCGCTGGATTACGATAAGACTTACTACGTTGCCATTGGTGATGGCGTGATAACCAGCACACAGCTTAATGGTGTCGACTTTACCGGTATGGGTAAAACCGCCGGTTGGGAGTTCTCCACCCAGGAAATCGGGCCGTCAGGCTCAGACGTAACGGTGGATGACGACGGCGCAGCCGACTTCAGAACCGTGCAGGGCGCATTAAACTACGTGATGGAAAACGTCGCCAAGGATACGGCAGCAACCGTAACGGTTAAAGCCGGTATGTACAATGAGCTGCTGTTTGTTCGCAACAAAAACAACCTGACGATTCAGGGCGAGGATCGCGAGAACACGGTGATTTATTACGATAACTATGAGTCATTCAATGGCGGTACGGGTGGCAGTGAAGCGCCTGGAACCGGCACGCCGAATGGTGGACGTAGTGTGTTGTTGGTCGAGAGTGCGGACAATCTGATCCTGAATAACTTTACCCTGAAAAACAGCCATACGCGTAACAATGTGGACTCTAATCAGGCTGAGACGATTTATTTCAACAGTAGTCACCGTTTGATTGCCAACAACATGAACTTCATCAGTGAGCAGGATACACTGCTGCTGAAAGGCTACAGCTGGTTCTATAATACGCTGGTGGCTGGTAACGTGGATTTCATCTGGGGTTACGTTACGGCAGCACTGTTTGAAGAAAGTGAAATCCGTACCATTGGTGATTCTAAATACGGTGCCGACGCGACCTCACCGGGAGGCTATGTGTTACAGGCCAGGGTTCAGAATGCCGATGACCCGGGCTTTGTGTTCCTGAACAGCGACTTCACGCATGGACCAGGACCATTAGGTACCACGGTTGAAGCGGACTCTACTTATATTGCTCGTAGCGGTGGCAACAGCAGCTACTTCGACAATATCACCCTGATCAATAACACCTTTGGCGAACACATTGCTGCAGTGGGCTGGGCGTACAATGGTATTAACGGTCAACCGCAGCCTACGCCGGATCCGGCCACGGCCAACGGTGGCTGGCGTGAGTACGGCAGTACGGATGCCCAGGGGAATGACCTTGATTTATCTGCACGGGTAGGTGGTTATATCCTGTCTGAGTCAGAAGCAAGCGGTTTTAGCAGCAGAGCGGCGGTATTCGCAAGCTACAACAGCGGTGCCGGCTGGGAGCCTCAGCCGCTGGATGCTCCGGTGATTATTGAAGAAGTGACCGATAAAGGCTTTGCCGGTTACAACTTTGATATTACCGGTGGTGCTGGTGGAATGGTGGTTACCGTGGATACCGGCGCTAAGTTGACCTCTGCGCTGGAGCAGGCTCGCGACGCCAATTCACCGGTGACCATTTATGTTGATGGTGTCATTACCGATGCCAACAACGATGGTAGCGGCCGCTCAATTGAAATCAAAGACATGGATAATGTGTCGATTATCGGGGTAGCCGATCGTGGTGAGTTTGATGGCATAGGTATTTCCATCCGTCGTGCCAACAACGTGATTATCCAGAACCTTAAGATTCATCACGTACTGACCGGTGGTAAAGACGCTATCTCTATTGAAGGCGATAATGATGGCTCAACGACCAGCAATATCTGGATTGACCATAATGAGTTGTACAGTACGCTGAATGTGGATAAAGACTACTATGACGGCTTGATTGACTCGAAATCCGGTGCCAAGAACATTACGATTTCGTACAACTACCTGCACGATCACTGGAAGGCGTCGCTGCATGGTCATACCGAAAACGATACGGCCAGTGATAACACCGAGCGTTTGATTACGTTCCATCATAACCGTTTCGAAAACATTGAGTCACGTTTACCTCTGTTCAGATACGGTCATGGCCACCTGTACAACAACTACTACAACAATATCAATTCAACCGCCATCAACTCACGTATTGGTGCAGAACTGCAAATCGAGAACAACGTGTTTGAAAACACGCAGAACCCGATTGTCTCGTTCTACTCAGACGTAATTGGTTACTGGAATACTTCTGGTAACCTGTTTGGCACCGGTGTTACCTGGACTACGCCTTCTGGTAATGATGTCTCAGCGGGGCCGGAACAAACACCTACCAGCAGCTATCAGGTGCCCTACGCTTACAGCCTGGACGAAACCAGTATGGTAAAAAGTAAGGTTATTAACCATGCGGGGGTAGGGAAAATAGACCAAAGCGGTTTAGATATTCCGGCGATTGATGAGGGTAACACCGGTGGTGGTAATGGCGGCGGTACCAGTGAGGGCACCGATGTAACACTGCCTTATGCCGAAGACTTTAGTGCGGCGGATGCTGATGAGTTTTTCAGTGCTGCGTATAAGTCACTACCGGCTGACAGCTCGATGCCGCTGCATAATATCACCGGTGGTGGCAGTGGTATCACGCTGGCTAATGGTGAGATCACCCTTAACAGCGCCCGTTTCAGTATTGGCGATACCATGCCGGGCACTGATACCGCCGACAGTGATACTGAAGGCCGGGGCGTGTTTGACCTGAGCCGTCCGTATAAGGTAGTAGTCGATATTGTCAGCGTAAGCGACCCAGATGGTGACAATAACTTCCAGATCTACGTGGACAATAACACCAGTAGCAGCAGTAAGTCGCACCTCGGTGGCAGCTCTAAGTTTTATGCCACACTGATTAATGACTTAACCATTGGTACTCTGGAAGTTGAGGGCCCGGTGGCGACGGCAAATTCATTTATTCAGTTGCGTACTGAAAGTGGTGGCACAGTGACCCTGGATAATTTCAGAATCGAATATATCGATTAATCCCACGCGAGCATGCCTCGCTGACTATAAAAAATCCGCAGTGCTTTGCAGCCTGCGGATTTTTTTTTGATTATGGTATTTATGCCAGGATTGAGCCGTTTGAATATTCATCTTGAGGGGGTAGCAGATAAAAAGGCTGTATTCGAACCTCTCGGATAAAGCCGCAGGCGGAAGTAAAAACATCGGCAAGGTTAATTACTGATTTTTCTGCAATTCACACATCCCAGTCTTCCTGAGGTAAGGTTGTTAAAGCTGTAGTCTGGAAGACTAGCTCCACGTTAAACAACTTTTTTATTTAATTTAAAAAATAGTGTGAGATTTAATCTCCGGCTGCGAATCATTAGTTAAATACAGCGTATTTTGTAAAGCGAAGGCGCTAGTGATGAGCGTTGATACTGCAATCATTTAATAAGTGAATAAGGCATTTAAACCAAGGCTATGAATAGATTCAAACCATTGAGAAAAATGAAATGAGTGTTGATCGGCATAGGATGTACTTAGACATCTTAGAAAAGCACAAGGGCATTGTGTTTAAAGTCGCTCGCTCCTACTGCAGCAATGAGTTTGATCGGGAGGATTTAGTCCAGGAAATTCTTGCTCAAATATGGCGTTCTTTAGATACCTACAATGACAGCTTTAAAATAACGACCTGGATGTATCGGGTTGCGCTTAATGTTGCCATTTCGTTTTACAGAAGTGACAAGTCAGTCGCTTACAAACACACGGAAATGGAAGACCGGTTGCTTAGTTACGACATGGACAAAGAGAGGGAGCATGAACAGAGTTTGAGTGAGTTATACGAATTCATTAACGGACTGAACGACATAGATAAAGCAGTTTTGTTGATGTATTTAGAAGGCGAAAGCCAGGCCGAAATTGCAGCCAATCTGAATATTTCAATTTCAAATGTCTCTACAAAAATCAGTCGAATTAAACAGAAGTTAAAGCAGAAAGCGGCTTAATCCAAAGAGGTGATCTGATATGAATTTAGAGCAAATGCAATCTATGTGGCAGGCGCATAGTGAAAAGCTGGACGAGTGTGTGAGCCTGAACAAAGCGCTTCTTCAGAAGATACAGGCAGACAATCACAAAGGTGAGTTAAACAAACTCATTTTGACAAGAGCTGTTGAAGGCTTTGTGTTTTTTTGCATTGTGGTTTCATTGGGTAAGTACATGGCTTTGTCCTGGGGGTTAACTGCACCGGTGGTGTCTGCATTTTTACTCAGCGTATTTGCGATAGTAGGACTTGCCGGGAGCTT
Source organism: Marisediminitalea lipolytica (assembly GCF_001758465.1). Classification (GTDB taxonomy): domain Bacteria; phylum Pseudomonadota; class Gammaproteobacteria; order Enterobacterales; family Alteromonadaceae; genus Alteromonas; species Alteromonas lipolytica. Next base: position 404,014 of record NZ_MJIC01000016.1, on the reverse strand, counting down.
TGGCCAAATTGCGCTGTTGAGGAGGGTAGATTTTTCTAAGCCGATTAGGGAAACGCTGAATGACCTTATTGCAGTAAGAACGCATGGTTTGAATATTTTTAAACTGCTAATTCTTTCTGCTCCTTTTTACCTGGCCTATGTATTTCTGGGGTACGACCTGGTTTTTGGTCTTGATTTATTTTCATTAATGTCTGTCGATACAAAAATTAGATTTACCGTAATTGCCTTGATATTTGGACTGCTGGTGGCACTGCTCATCAATAAGCTTAAGCCAGAAAATAGGAGTAATAAGTTAATTGGTTGGCTTTATCGGGAAATATCCGGCCGCAGGTTAACGCATCTGTTAGACCAGTTCGAAAACATGGAAAAAGACTGAGTTGTAGGGGCTATTTAATTGTTTTTATCAAGGCACAGCAGGCCGGAAATGGTGATAAGAAGCTATTTTTGGTTTGGTTCGTGTTATCTCAGTAGTAGTTCGCTGTTTGGTGATTATGTTGCCTTGACTATTCGACGTTATTTTAAACTAAGTTTTATCAAAGGAGTTTGTTATGAGCAGTTCAGTAATTGGTGGTGTGGTTGTTGTCATTATCGTTGTAATAATTACGATAGCAGCGTCTAAACGAAAAAAATAAGTATTGTTATAGAGTTTTTCAGTTAAAAACACCTGAAAAGTAAATCATCGTGACACATTTAGCTTAGCTCCCGCGCCGTTCGTCGTAGATTTTCGCCAAGATTACTTTGCCGATATTTGGGCGTTATTTTACCAACAATGGTGGGGGACATGGCACCCAGGGAGGTTGGAATATTTTGGCTAACAACGTAATAAACTGGGTTGGCTTTACGATACAGGTTATCGGCTTATTGTTGATTACGATTGAGCTTTATTTGCCAGCACTATCGGAACGCCTGAAAATCTTCCTCGAAAGTATTCAGTTTCGCCTGGTTGGCACAACCGCGACTAAACAATACTGGAATTGGGTGGCGATTGGCGCTTATATCTCTATCTGGGTGGTTTCCGTTGCCATTGTATCAATATTGGATCCTGCTATGAGTATTGTCGCAAATGTGGCTTTTACCATATTTACCATGTTTCTAGGCAGTGTAATTTTTATGAGTAAAGTGTTTGTAAGACTCGGTATTGAACTTGGTAGGGGAAACGTCATCGGCGGGGTAGGGCTCGTTTTGGCACTAATCGGTTTTACAATCGAGATATCAAAGATGGTGATTGCCTGATAACTGATATTGCCTTGGGCAGACTATAAAGTCGGTTTATTGATGCACACCTAAGAAGCGTTTGGTACCAGAGGCTCGGGCATGATTGGTCGCCACGCGATGGACTAACACTCGGACGGCACAGTGTCACTTCTGGCGGATTTTGAAATCTTGGTCTCTGAAAAAGTTATTTTAGTTCAGTGGATTAGATTTTAGTTCTGGTGTTTTGCAAATTTTTTGCACGTAAGTGTTGGTTTAGGTATTTATTAGCCGATTTCTGTTACCCATACGTCCACCTTTAAACTTGAACCTGGCAGGCCCCAGAATGCACCGGATACAGCAGGAACCAATTCAGGAAGTCTGCTTACGGCTACGGCAATATGGGTTAAACCCACCAGACTTCCATGAGTAGGGTCAAAGCCTTTCCATCCGGCCCCAGGAATAAATACTTCTGCCCAAGCATGAGTGGTACCTGATAGGTGATGATCATCCTCTGTATGCACATAGCCACTTACAAACCGAGCGGCAAATCCTAAATAGCGTGCAGCATCAATGAATAAGTTCGCGTAATCCCGGCAGGATCCTGCATTTTTGCTGAGTGTGGTTTGTGCACTTTGAACTCCCTCCTCATCTCTTTTTACGTAATTGAGCGTTTGATAAATGTATTGGTTCAGTGATAGAAGCAATTCAAAGGTTTGTTTGGGTTGTTGAGATGCCCACCCATTATTCAACCAATTTTTGATGAGGATGTTGTCTTCGTCAGTGTTACTTCGTAGGTAAGGCGCCAAAGTGATAGCATCTTCTGTAGGGTAACAAAATGGATAATTAACAGCATAATCTTCTATAAGAAAATCTTGAGGGAGTACATCAAATTTTTGAATAATCGAATTGCACTCTATCTGAAGTTTACGGGAGGCTTCTGTAAACCGTGCAATTGCTACTGAGTTACTCTCTACATCCCGATGCCACCTCAATTCAGCACCAGGGCTAATAGAGAGAGTTGATGATTCAAGATGCTGGTCGTGGCCTTCCCGGGGTCTCAGGCGAAGTGTATGAGCACCCAGTTGCACGTCATCAGAATATTCGTAAGTTGTCTGGTGTACTACTTTGAATCGTTTCATATAAGGCAACATGTATCTTTACAGGAGTATTAGGGTACCTCTTTAAAATAATTATTGCTGGAACATTGCAGTTAACGTTGAGGGTATTTCAAACATAAGAAATTATGTAATAAATGTGCGAACGAAAAAATAACCATATACAAGCGTTGTGAAGTAGCGTACTATCATCTGGCTTTAGAAAATTAATGCCTTATCTGTTACTGCTCTTGCTTTTCTCTTTCTTCTTTTGTTATTCAAAGTCGATTTAGTATTTACATTTGCTCTATTGGTTAATGTTTTACTATTTTTTAGCGCCTTACAGGCGGATATCCGCTAATTATTTATTTAACAAGAGAATTATAAAATGTCTAAATCCGTAAATGGTACAGTTAAGTGGTTTAATGATGACAAAGGTTTTGGTTTTTTAACGCCGACTGAAGGTGGAAAAGATGTATTTGTACACTTCCGCTCTATTGCGTCAGAAGGCTTTAAATCGTTAGTGGAAGGGCAACAAGTCCAGTTCACCATTGAACAAGGCCAGAAAGGCCCACAAGCATCAAACGTTGTTGCTTTATAATCCTTACCAGATTTTAAGGGCTAGAATATTCTAGCCTTTTTATTTTTTAAAAAATCACGCAATAAATTCCTTCTTTCGTTTCAATTCCTATATTTCAAATACAAAAATAAGAATAAATATGCAAAATACTATGAATTCATCAGGTGTTAATGTTCTGCCGCCTGTTACTCAAATATCTGTTAATAAATTTAATGTTGCCTTTGAAGATGGTAAGTCGAAGCAATATATAAATTTAAAAAATTCAGCCGAAACAAAAAGATTTGTTTCGTGGCTATTATCGTTTTAAAAATAGAATTTAAACACAAACTGCTTGCGAATTTGCTTATGAACTGCAAATGCTCACCACCCGATGGACCGACACTCGTACGGCACAGTATTGCGACCGGCGGATTTTGAAAAGTCTGTGTCTTAAATAGTTATTTGTAATCAGTTAATTGAAATCTTATTGAGACGGTTTGCAAATTCTTTGCATGACCATTTATCCCGTACCTATCGTAGATCTTAAGATACAGGTTTCGATGTGACGTATACAAAAATCTGTGATTTGTCATTTCTGTGATGTCATATATAATTTCATATATGATTATAGTCGACACAAATATTTGGACTGCTGCATTACGCTCACCATCAGGTGCGAGTCACTTTATCTTGCGGGGTGTGTTGACTGGCGAGATTTTAGCTTGAGCTAGTGTGGCGTTGTTTCTTGAATACGAAGACGTATTGAAAAGAACGAGTCACTTGCAGGCTTCAGGTTTAAACATCGCCCAGGTTAATACCATTCTGGCGGCTCTAGCCAAGCAATTGGCACCTGTACATAATCATTACCGTTGGCGGCCGGTTCTTAAAGATCCAAAGGATGAGATGGTGCTTGAAGCAGCCGTGAATGGTGGAGCAAAAACAATAATCTCGTTTAATTTAAGGGATTTTAAAGGCGCAGAGAAATTTGGTGTCGAAGTTATTCAACCTGGGAATTTTGTCAGGAGGTTAAAGTAATGAGTCAGTTTTCATTAAGGTTGCCAGATTCGGTTATGGAAGAGGCGAAACGTCTTGCAGAAGATGATCAGGTTTCACTGAATCAGTTTTTTTTGGCAGCCATCTCAGAAAAGTTAGGTGAATTAAAAACGCGCAAATTTTTCCAACAAAGAGCTGCAGGAGCTGATGTTCAAGAAGCATTAAATATTCTGGATTCTCTTCCAATGAATGAAGCGCCGGTCAAAGGTGATGAAATAGGATAGTATTTAGGGCTAGGTTGGGTAAGTTTGATTCTACCAAAACAAAAAAACGACTCGCGTCGGTTTGTGCTCACATCTAAAAGTAGTACGTGAGGCCGGTAACTTTGTCAGATCAAATTAGCTAAAAGGAATTGAATGTGAATCAAGAGAATGTGGCAAACATACCTGAAGAATTACAAACCAGGATCAGCGATATATTATTTTATAAGTGGGACCCACTAAACCTGTCTAATTCTAACTGGCCGAAGTACGAGTATGATTCTTATGTGGCTGAGGTCTTCAGGTTAAGTTATCAGCGTGATGATTGCTCTGAGCTTACTGCGTATCTTACTAAATTGGCGACTGAGCATATGGCTTGTGCCAAAAATGAACAGCATGATAAGGCGGTTTCACAACTGTTATTATCAGTAATAAATGATACAGACTATTATCCCGACCATACAATGATTGAGGTTGATAGCAGTGACGATAGTGAAGACACTGACTTGAATGCGCTGGATATGGATAAGCTTGACTCAATTGTTTCGCTCCAGAAGTCACTGGCCTTATCTCATGAAGAAATTGAAAAGTATTTTGCATGGCTAGAGCAATTTTCTTTTGAAGTACGCGGCGACGGTGTCTCAATTGAGTTTGAGTTATTGCCTGGGCTGGGTGAGAAGGTCACGGTGAGTCTTGCTGGTAAAGAACTCATATTGCGCGATTACCTCTAACGAATCATTTCGCGCCAGCCCTCAAAAATCATCACCATGGCAAGCGTATCGAGTTCACAATACTTTAAAAGCCCGTTGCGTAGCTCGTCACGTTCGTAGTCGCTCATTTGCGTAAACTGCATTTTTGCATAAGCAGTTTGAGCGAGCCCACCATTGTTGAGTTCATCGGCGTCAGATATCAGTTCCTCAACATCTTCTGGAACGTCAGAAAAGAGTTTGGGTAAGCTCTTATATGGGTCTGCAACTTTGCCATCCGAAGTGAATTGTACCCAGGCATGCTGACTAAAATTATGGCTGGGAATTTCGTCACTGCCGTAAACCGGTGAACTGTATTTTCGCTGCAAGTATTCAGAGCTATTCAAAATGGCAGGTAATACCGCTTTAATTGAATTAGAGCCTTTCATGGCCGGATCGTAGAAGTACTTTTTAACCAGTACCCATAAGTCGACCATATCCCGTTCACCGCTCCAGTTTTTGGATGAACTACTTGATGAGTGAGTGATACTTTCGATAAATGCCTGAAGCTCGGCAGCATCTGGTTCACTGCTGCTTTCCAGCTGATCATGAAGCATATTGAGGTAACTATTTTCATGATTGGAATAGCGAAATATCGTACCGTTGTCGGGTTCTAACTGTGCTTTGAGCTCCCGCACAAATTCAAAGTTAGGAAATTCCCCCGGGGTAGTAGACAGAAACTCTCCAGCATGCTCAACGCGGCCGTCCTCATAAACCTTGTGATGGGAAAACTGAAAAGCTATGCCTTGATAGGGGGCCATCCCTGCAAAGAAAGGAATGGCCACGGCGCTGGTTTCAAAATCAATAAAATGGAGTGGATAAGTCCAGGACGCCATTTCTGCTTTAAGCGAGTCTTCGTCGATGTGAATAGAGGGATCTTTGTTTTGAATTTTTTCTATCTGTAGCCACTGCCGCTCAGTTGTATTTAACGCTGGTTCAGGAGATTCAGCCAAACCGATCATTTCTTTAGTTAAATCGGCGACTTTAATAACCCCATCATTGATTAACGAATCCGCTTTACGGAAACTCCAGATATCAAGAACCGTAGGCTCATCAAAATCGGCATCATCCCAATGAAGCTGTTCTTTCCAGCATTCATGAAACCCACTGCGTTTTTGTTCTGTAATATCATTAATGGGCAGATGAAATTCACAGTTCTTACATTTTTTGCCAATTACAGGGGCTATTTTTTCATCGCGTTCATAATGGTCAGCCAACGCTAAAATATTCTGTTCAAAACTATGCGCCGGAAAGCCGTGTTGTAAGTCATTATCTAGAGCGACCTGAATAGCATTGTTAACGTTTACTCGCGTTAATAAAGGCGTTGCTAAATCGTCGTTAGTGAGGGAATTAGAAACCTGAATGCCTTTGCGAGAACGCGCATCCCGGACAATTTGGAATTTCTGGTTCAATCCGTTGGTAGGGCAGGTGGCTGATTTATCGACCAGCATTAAGTAGGTATCAACGGACGATTGCGGGTAAGCATGCTTAACAACATAACGCTGAAATGCAGCATCAAAAATATAAGGCTTCCATTTACTATCAACCTTGCCAGAAGTATTTAAAAAGTCTTTGTCTTTCACCGCGCTGTAAGACTTGGCTTTTACCTCTATCAACTCAAAGTGATTACCCTGTTTAACGAGGATGTCGACACGGATAAACAAATTCTCGAACTTAACCGCTGCTTCAAATATCACTACGGAATCTTGGGCAAGTAATTCGTTGGTTTTGGCTAAAGCCTGTTCGTAGTCCAATGAACCAACTTCGATACCACCAGGATAAGCGCACTTTGCTAGCTCGCCGACCTGATAACCCCCTTCGGCAAGAGCTTCCATAAAGGGGTCATCAAGAGACTTATTAACGTACTCTTTTTTGTTGGTATAGAAGAGCTTAGTCGGGCATTCCGTGGCTAGCTTGAAGCGGGATTTTGTTAGGTAGCGCATTCATTTACCAAGTAAGACCATTGTTAGAGCAATACTATACGGTTACAGTAAGAAGATAGGAATTAATTAAACTAAAGTTTATCATTTTGATAAATAGACGGAGTGTCAGCCGATTCTGGATACAACCAAAAAATCATTGGATGAAGCAATTAATGATTTGAATACGGCACTTGCTAGACCGGGAAGCCTCCTATAGCAGGATTTCAGAGTGAGAATAGCAGAGTTTTGAGACTATATTTTTATATTCTAGTTTTTTGGGGGGAGTAACTAATAATGAAGGGACGCAAAATAAATATTAAAGAAATTAATTACAAATATTTGTCAGATTGTTGGATTCATTCAGAGAGACTGTCAAAGCTTTTTGATTTTTTGACAGAAAAGCAAAATCAACAACATGTTGATAGACTTCATGAGAAAGCTCTGAAACACGCTTTAACAGCGTATGAAAATCCAATGGACAAGGTTATTTCTCTTGTTTATGGGTTATTGGCTGAGCGCTCTAGCGGAAACATCAAGTATACAGCCGAGTTTATACAAGCCTTACATAATAAAGAAGGGTTTTATAATTTTGATAGTTTCGTTAAAAGGCTCGAAGAGAGTGGCATTGGCTTTGAATCTTATGAAAAATTATATCAATCACTTCAAAGGTTTAATGGTGTAGGGAAAAAGACGGCGGCTCTGTTGGTGAAAACTCTTTACCAGATTAATATAAGTCGAGGTAAGGAATGGGAATTGGCTTTTTGGCCTGAAAATTCAGGATATGGAATGAAGAAAATAGCGAATGATGATCGGCTGTATCTGCCAGTTGATGCTGTTATTCACAATGTATTTTTCTTCAATAATACAATACAAGACCCAGTGTTATACAAATCGGCGAGTAGATCATTTGATACTATTAACGATTTTTTATTTACTAACTCAAGTGAAAATTATCCTGAGAAGATGTTGATTTGGGATGATATTTGGTTTTGGGGGTACATCACGCAGTTTTCTGGAAAAAATGTAGGAGTATCAGGTCGACGTATAGCTTCAAAGGAAGAAGCTTTTAATAGAGAAAAGTACTGGGCCAATCCCTATACAGCCAAGACCAATGATGAAATAAAAGACATAGAAAGAGCATGCAGAGAGTTTATAGAAATAGTAGGGTAGAGCCGAAAATTACAGAATTAGAGTGATGACCCATTGTGGATGGGATGGAATAATTAACCGAACAAGATGAATGCTGATCCCCCGTTTATGGGGTAGAGGCGTTTATTGATGCACACCTAGAAGTGTTTGGTACCAGAGGCCGGACTTGAACCGGCACAGTGTCACCACCGGCGGATTTTGAATCCGCTGCGTCTACCAATTTCGCCACTCTGGCACTGATAGATGTGCTAAGACTGCGTTGCAGTCAGGTTGCGAATTATAACGATGTCGCGACTACAGACAAGCGTTTTTTTTGGTTTTACAAATAACTGGTGATTTATTGCTCTCTATGGTCAAAGGGGAGTTGGTCAAGTTTGATCAACCTGGCTCACAATTTTTTGCTGGTGTTGAATTGCTATTTCTTAACTATTTTTTAAAAAGTTTAAAATATAGCCTGACAGAGTCAGAGTAAGGGTGTACTATTACCTAGCCTTTGAAAGGTTCTATTATATTTGAAAATTGCTCGTTCCGTTGATCCATTGTAAGTCCCTTGCGCGATTCACATTAGATACGATTACTGAATCAAGCCTGCCGCAAAACAGATAGCCCTTCATTGCAAGACCGGTTTTTTAAACCACATTAAATTTTATACTTTTTGGAGTTATCTATGTCTACTTCTACAGGCACAGTAAAATGGTTCGACGAAGCTAAAGGTTTCGGTTTTATTTCTCAAGCTGACGGCGGCAAAGATGTATTCGTACACTTCCGTGCGATCAAATCTGACGGTTTCCGTACCTTAACTGAAGGTCAAAACGTTCAGTTCACTATCGAACAAGGTAACAAAGGTCCACAGGCTGCTGACGTAGTAGTACTGTAAGACATTTGTTCTTAAAAACAGGCACCTTCGGGTGCCTGTTTTGTTTCTGCCTCTGAAAAACGCCCTTTCTGATATTTTCCTTCGTGCTTAAGCGTCTACTTTTGTTGTGAACTGTGGCAAACTTGCGCCCACTCAAGACAGTTTCGCAAGATGTAATGGTTAAAAAAGTAAAAAGCGCTAAACAAGAACAAGCCTCTGAACAGCCTGTCGGGTCGCCGGTATCTGCGCGGGCCGGATTTGTACGCAGGCTGGCAGCCATGATTTATGATGCGCTGGTGGCCACTGCGGTTGGCATGTGCGCTGCAATGGTGCTAATAGTGGTATTGGTGGTATCGCTCAAAAATGGCTGGCTGGATCTGCAAGGCTACAGCGAACCCAACGAATTGCTGGGTGAATCAGTAATGTATAAAACGATTATTCAGGTCTGGGTAGGCCTCTGGATCGCTGGTTTCTTTCTGTGGTTTTGGAAGCGTGGTGGTCAAACGCTGGGGATGCGGGCCTGGCGCTTACGTATATTTAGTACCAATGACGAGCCGGTTACCTGGGGGCGGTTAGTACTGCGTTTGATTGCCTCAATGGCAGGTCTGGGGACTTTGCTGGTATTGTTTGATGTGAAGAACAAGCAATCCTTGCAAGACAGAGTGGCGCAAACCGAAGTGTTAAAGCTCACAAAAGAGCAAAATAACCATAAGAGCTGGTAACCCACTAGCTCTGTTTTTACCTCGATAGCAGTGCGGTTGCCACAGCCGCAAACAATATACTCGGTAGCAGGGCCCCCATAGCCGGCGGGATGTTGTATACCAGGCTAAGCGGCCCAAACACCTCATTGGTGATAAAAAATCCAAAGCCGGTGAGCACGCCCATGATAATTCGGGCACCCATGGTCACACTGCGTAGCGGCCCAAAAATGAACGAAAGAGCCATCAGCAACATTACACAAACGGTGACTGGCTGTAACACTTTGCGCCAGAAAGCGAGTTCGTAACGGCTGGTATCCTGCTTGTTATTGGCCCGATAAGTAATGTAATCCACTAACCCCTGAATCGACAGTGCCTCGGGTTTAATCGTAACAATCCCCAGTTTGTCCGGCGTCAGCGATGAGTCCCAACGCCAGGTAGGCAGAGTTTCGGCGGTAATCGCATCCTCCCCAAAGTAGGTGTGAGTTACCTGGGTTAAGGTCCAGCTGTCCTGCTCATAAAAGCCCCCATTGGCATTGGTGATGCTGTCTAACTGTAAACTGTCGCTAAACCGGTATATGGTTACTTCCTGCAGGGAGTCACGGCTGGCCACCTGGCCAATACTCACAAAGTGGTCGCCATCTTTTGCCCACACGTATTTATCGGATGAAAACAGCGAGCCGCCGGTTATGGCTTCGGTACGAAGCTCTTTGGCGCGGGATTCACTAACCGGTGTTACCCATTCGCCCACAGCCATCACAATAATAATCATCACCACGGCAGATTTCATGGCTGAAGCAATCAGGTTCCAGCGGCTGAGCCCCGCCGCCTGCATAACCACCAACTCACTGTTACTGGCGAGTAAGCCCATACCAATAAGGCCGCCAAGTAGCACAGCCATGGGAAAGAACTGTTCCAGATCGCGGGGTAAGCTCAGGAGCACATAAACCAAAGCGGCGACCATGTCATAGTTACCTTCGCCCACTTTTTTAAGCTGCTCTACAAACTTAATCAGGGCGCTTAAACCAATCAGTACTGAAAGGGTAACTGTTACCGTACCCAGCAATGTTCTGGCGATATACCAGTCTAAAATGCGGATCATGACTTCCTCCGCTTCAGCATGGCTTTAATCTCGGCACCAAATTTTCTGTCTCTGGCCAGCAGGGTTACGCCAATTATTAACATCACAGCATGAACCCACCACAGGCCAAGCTGAATGGGAATTTTGCCATCTTCCAGCACGCGCCGGCTGGCGAGTAGCAGCATAAAATAGCCCAGGTAAAGTAAAATGGCGGGGAACATTTTGCCAAACCGACCCTGACGGGGATCAACCGCACTAAGCGGTACTGCAATTAACACCAAAAAGGGAATCGACAGCGGAATAGCCAGTCGCCATTGCAGCTCAGCGAGAGCCTCGGTAGAGCCATCTTCCAGTAATTCCATGGTGGGAATAACAGACACTTTTTTGCGCTTTTGCTGTTGCTCAGGGTCATCAATCTGGATCTGATATTCGTCAAAAGCCACTACGCGAAAATCGAGTTTGCGTTGCTGACCTTCGTATTGATTACCGTTTTTAAGAATCAGCTGGCGAGTACCATCGGGTTCTTTATTTACGGTGCCCTGCTGTGCATAAACTACCCGTACCCGTTCATCCCCTTCGTTCTTTTGCTGAGCCAGAAAGACTTTCTGAAGTGAGTCATCACTACCAATGTCATGTACGAATATTACCGCTTCCTGGTTGCCGGTTTGTTGAAAACGACCGGGGATAATAGCGCTGAAACCAGCTTCAGCACGGGCTTGTTCGCGCAGGTTGTATTCGCTTTCGGCTGCCAGTGGTGCCAGATAAAGTGTGACTATGCCGGTGAGTGCCATGATGATGACAGATAAAAACAGCATCACGCGGGTAACATACCACTCGCTTATGCCACAGGCGCGCATCACTGTCATTTCGCTGTCTACGTAAAGCCTGCCATAAGCCATCATAATGCCTAAAAAAGCACTGATAGGGATTACAAGCGAAGCGAGTACAGGCGCGTAAAGAGACAGGAATCCCAGCACCAGACTGGCGGGGATGTCACCTTCTGATGCGTCGCCTAACACACGGACAAATTTCAGGGTAATGAAAATGGCCATTAATATTAAAAAAATGGCGATTTGCGATTTAAGCGTTTCCTTAAGCAGATAGCGGAATATCAGCATATCTGGCCTGCGCAAAAAGTCGGAATTTTAGTGAAAGCGGCTATAATTTTGAGTAAACTTACCATTTTTACAAGTTTTGCCAGTAATAACTAACCGTTGGTGCCGGAAGGCGCGTTTGCCTGAGCCGTGAATTATCACGTTGACGCGCCCTACGCAGGATTGAATTCGTGCGTATTAAACCATAAAGCAAGGCAAAACGGGATGTAAAATTGCGCCGGGCCAACCAGACAGATAAAAATGAGGTGATACAGTGGAGTTTAACGTAAAGAGTGGCAGTCCGGAAAAACAGCGCAGTGCATGTATTGTAGTGGGCGTTTACGAGCCCCGACGTTTGTCCGGCGTTGCAGAGCAATTGGATGCGATTAGCGAAGGCTATATCAGCAACCTGCTTCGTCGTGGTGATCTGGAAGGCAAAGCTGGCCAGATGTTGTTACTTCATCATGTTCCTAATGTACTTAGCGAGCGCGTACTGCTGGTGGGTTGTGGTAAAGAGCGTGAGCTGGATGAACGCCAGTATAAGCAAATTATTGCCAAGACTATTCAGACCCTTAACGAAACCGGTTCGATGGAGGCGGTGTGCTTCTTAACGGAGCTGCACGTTAAAGGCCGCGACACCTATTGGAAAGTCCGTCAGGCGGTCGAAACCTCACAGGACACGCTGTATACCTTCCTGCAGCTTAAAACCAAAAAGGGCGAGCCGCGCCGTCCGCTGCGTAAAATTGTTTTCAACGTACCCACCCGCCGTGAGTTAACCGTTGGCGAAAAAGCGGTTGAGCACGGTCTGGCCATCGCTAAAGGTGTTAAGGTCACTAAAGATGTTGCCAACATGCCGCCTAACATCTGTAACCCGGCTTACCTGTGGGAACAGGCACAGCTGCTGGCTGGTGAATACGATAGCGTTGAGGTAGAAGTCGTTAACGAAGCCAACATGAAAGACCTGGGCATGAATTCTTACCTGGCTGTTGGCCGCGGCTCAGAAAACGAATCACTCATGAGCATTATCCACCATAAAGGCGGTGCCGAAGATCAGGCGCCACTGGTGCTGGTGGGGAAAGGCTTAACCTTCGACTCAGGCGGTATCTCATTAAAGCCAGGCGAAGGCATGGACGAAATGAAATACGACATGGGCGGTGCAGCTTCAGTGCTGGGTGTAATGCACACCGTTGCAGCGCTTAATCTGCCAATCAATGTTATTGGTGTGCTGGCCGGTTGTGAAAACATGCCTGATGCCAATGCGTACCGTCCTGGTGATATCTTAACCACCATGTCTGGTCAAACGGTAGAAGTATTAAATACCGATGCTGAAGGCCGTCTGGTGCTGTGTGATGCGCTGACCTACGTAGAACGCTTCGATCCGGAAGCCGTAGTCGACGTGGCTACCTTAACCGGTGCCTGTATCATCGCACTGGGTAAACACGCTACCGGCTTAATGAGTACACATAACCCGCTGGCCCATGAGCTGCTGAATGCCTCCGAACAAGCATCTGACCGCGCCTGGCGTTTACCTTTATGGGATGATTATCAGGAACAGCTGGAAAGCCCGTTTGCCGACATGGCTAATATTGGTGGTCGTCCTGCCGGTTCGATTACTGCAGGTTGTTTCCTGTCGCGCTTTACCAAAAAGTACAACTGGGCGCACCTGGATATTGCCGGTACGGCCTGGAATAGTGGTAAAAATAAAGGGGCAACCGGTCGGCCAGTGCCCATGCTTGCGCAGTTTTTAATGAACCGCGCTGGTTTAGGCCTGGAGGATTAAGCTCCCATGCCCGCTGTTCGTTTTTACGCACTGGCTGAAGAATCGGTAACGCCCGCAGGACAAAAAAGCGTGCCTGCGGTGTGCGCCAAAGCCTGCGAACTCACCGCCGAACTCTATTCGCAGAAGAAAAAGAGTGTGGTATTGTGCGCCGATCAGGCTCAGGCCGAAGCTGTAGACCAACTGCTGTGGCAATTACCAACCGGGCGTTTTGTGCCGCATAATCTCGCCGGTGAAGGCCCTAACGGGGGCGCGCCGGTAGAAATCGTCTGGCAACTTCAGTCGCTGCCGCGCAAGCAGTGCCTGATTAATCTGAGCGGTCAGATGGTGAATAACTTCAACCAGTTTCAGCACATCATCGATTTTGTGCCGGTAGAAGAATCGGCCAAACAACAGGCGCGTCAACGGTATAAACAATTTCAACAAGCCGGTTGCCAAATGCAATTTTTACCGGCCTAAAAAGAGACTTTTCGAGAAACTTCATGGATAAAACCTACGAACCCCAATCGATAGAGCAGCAGTGCTATCAGCGCTGGGAAAGCGAAGGCTTGTTTAAAGCCAAAGGTGCAGATGCACCTACGGGGAACCCTTACTGTATTTTATTACCACCACCAAACGTTACCGGTAGCCTGCATATGGGCCACGGTTTCCAGCAAACCATTATGGACGTGCTGACCCGTTATCACCGTATGAAAGGCGATAACACGCTATGGCAGGTAGGTACTGACCACGCCGGTATCGCCACGCAGATGGTAGTTGAGCGTCAGTTAAACGCCCAGGGCAAAACCCGTCACGATCTGGGGCGCGAAGCGTTTATCGACAAAATCTGGGAATGGAAAGAGCACTCAGGTGGCACTATCACCAGCCAGATGCGCCGTTTAGGGACATCGCCAGACTGGGACCGCGAAGTATTTACCATGGACGAAAACCTGTCCAAAGCGGTAACCGAAGTGTTTGTTAAACTACACGAAGATGGCCTGATTTATCGTGGTAAGCGTTTGGTTAACTGGGATCCGGTACTGCACACGGCGGTGTCTGATCTGGAAGTACTTAACGAAGAAGAAGCCGGCCACATGTGGCACATGCGTTATCCGCTGGCCGATGGCAGCGATAGCATCGTAGTTGCTACCACCCGTCCGGAAACCATGCTGGGCGATACCGCCGTTGCCGTGCATCCTGATGATGAACGTTATCAGCACTTAATTGGTAAAGAAATTAAACTGCCTGTCACCGGCCGTTTAATTCCAATTATTGCCGATGATTACGTGGATCCGGAGTTTGGTACCGGTTGCGTTAAAATTACCCCGGCGCACGACTTTAACGACTACGACATGGGCAAGCGTCATAACCTGCCGATGATCAACATCTTTACGCCAGATGCCAAACTTAACGACGAAGCGCCAGAAGCTTATCAGGGCATGGATCGTTTCGATGCGCGTAAGGCTATTGTGGCGCAACTGGAACAGGACGGTGTTCTGGTTAAAATCGACGACCACAAATTAAAAGTGCCCCGCGGCGATCGTACTGGTGCGGTTATCGAACCTTACCTGACCGATCAGTGGTATGTGGCCATTGACGAGCTGGCTAAGCCGGCAATCGAAGCGGTTGAAAGCGGCGAGATCCGTTTTGTGCCAGAAAACTGGAGCAAAACTTACTTCCAGTGGATGAATAACATTCAGGACTGGTGTATCTCTCGCCAGCTGTGGTGGGGACACCGCATTCCTGCCTGGTACGATAACAACGGTAACGTGTATGTGGGCCGTACCGAAGAAGAAGTGCGTGCTAAGCATTCACTGACCGCCGACGTTGAGCTTAAGCAAGACGAAGACGTACTGGATACCTGGTTCTCATCAGCGCTGTGGCCATTTGCTACCATGGGCTGGCCAGAGAAAACGCCAGAGTTGGAAACTTTTGTGCCGTCTTCGGTACTGGTGACCGGCTTTGATATCATCTTCTTCTGGGTAGCCAGAATGATCATGATGACCAAGCGCTTTACTGGCAAAATTCCGTTTAAGGATATCTATATTACCGGCCTTATCCGTGATGAGAGCGGCGATAAGATGTCTAAGTCGAAGGGTAACGTACTGGATCCTATCGATCTGATCGACGGTATCGATTTAGAATCGCTGGTTGCCAAACGTACCACTGGTATGATGCAGCCTCAACTGGCTGCAAAAATCGAAAAACGCACCCGTAAACAGTTCCCGGAAGGTATTCATGCTTACGGTACCGATGCGCTGCGCTTTACCTTTGCGGCGATGGCCTCAACCAGCCGTGATATCAACTTTGATATGGGCCGGGTAGAAGGTTACCGTAACTTCTGTAACAAAATCTGGAACGCATCACGCTTTGTGCTGATGAATACCGAAACCGAAGATACCGGACGTGACGGTGGCGAGTTAGTGCTGAGTCTGGCTGATAAGTGGATTTGGGCTCAGTTCCAGCAAACTCTGGTGGAATTTGAAAAAGCCATCAGCGAATATCGTTTCGATATTGCCGCGCAAACGGTTTACGAATTTACCTGGAATCAGTTCTGTGACTGGTACTTAGAACTTACCAAGCCAGTACTAAATAATGATGATGCTACCGAAGCAGAAAAGCGCGGCACCCGTCATACATTAATTAACGTGCTGGAAAGTCTGTTGCGCTTATTGCACCCGTTAATGCCTTTTATTACCGAAACTATCTGGGATCGTGTTGCGCCGTTAAGTACGCTGGAATTTAAAGCCGGCGACAGCATTATGGTGCAGCCATTCCCCACCGTGGATGCGGCTAAGCAGGACGAACAGGTATTAAGCGATATCGAGTGGGTAAAACGCTTTATCGTGGGTATTCGTAACATTCGTGGTGAAATGGACATTGCGCCGAGCAAGCCACTTCCTGCGCTACTGCGTAACGTTAGCAGCGAAGACGAGCGACGTTTGAGCATTTCCCGCACCTTTATCGATCGTCTGGCCCGTCTGGAGTCCATTACGGTGCTCAAACAAGGTGAAGAAGCACCAGCCAGTGCCGCAGCAGTCGTAGGTGAGATGGAAATTCTTATCCCGATGGCCGGGCTGATTGACAAAGAAGCCGAGCTTGCCCGTATTGCTAAAGCCATGGGTAAACTGGAACAGGAAGTTGCCCGTTTTAAAGGGAAGCTGTCTAACGAGAAGTTTGTTAGCAATGCGCCGGAAGCCGTGATTGAAAAAGAAAAAGCCAAGCTGGCCGATTCTGAATCGCAGCTGGCTAAGTTAAAAGCACAGCAGGAAACCATTGCTGCACTGTAATTAGCGGCTGTTGAGCCAATAAAAAAGCCCCGCAATGCTCATTAGTGCATGCGGGGCTTTTTGTTTTTGTTAGCAGGCAGTCAGCTTAAAACTGGTAAGACGCAAAGAGTCTCAAGGTTCTGGGCTGGCCAGGGCCAACAAACTCAGTTGATTCGATGTCGTCATAGATATCTTCCAGAACTTCATCAGCCTCGCCGTACGTACCAAAGGTTTCAAACTCGGTATCAAACACGTTTTCTAAACGCAGTCCCACGGTAATACCGCTACTGTGGGCATACGTGGCACTCAGGTTAACCAGGGTATAGCCATCCAGTTCGCGGTTTTCATTGGCTTCATCGCCACGGAAATACTGGCCGGAAGCGTAATCCACATCGGCGCTGATAAACAGGTTTTCAATCACTGGGTAGGTTACCTCAAACCCGGCCTGCCACTCAGGCTGGCCTGGAATGTTATCCCCCGGCATTACCTGACGTCCCGGTCCCAGCGGGTTTTGTGGACTGAACGATAAGTACGAGGTTTCAAACGTGGCTTGTAAATAGCTCACATTGGCTGAAATCTCCAAATCGTCATATTGCTGCAACAGGCTGAATTCGGCGCCCTGACGACGGGTTTTGTCCACATTCACAAAATAGCCCACGGAGGCGCGGTCACCCGCCTGCTGAAAGATAATGTCATCTTTGCTTTCGCTGCGGAATAACGCTGCGTGTAGCAGGCCGTTCTCCAGCGAGTAGTTTACGCCTACCTCCAGGGTGTCGGTGCGTACCTGATCAAGCGGCGGATCGGCCACAAATCCATTGGGCAGTTTACACGGATCGTCTTCATCGGCGCAGCTAAGCTCTGCCGGACTTGGCGTACGTGACGACTGACTGTAAGAAGCATAAGCATGGTAGCCATCTTTGCGATAGTGCACCGTGGCTGAGGGGTTGAAACGGCTGAACTCATGATTTCCGTTCAGAGAGCCTTCGCCCACTTCTACGCCATCGACCATATCGATAGTGGATTTGTTATAGCGACCAGCCACAGCCAGTTGCCAGTTGTCGTTCAATTCGATGACGTCGCTGACAAACAGATAGGTATGTTTTACATCGGTATCCAGGCGCACCCGTGAGCCTTCGTCGAATACACCAATGCCGGTTACGCCGCGGCTGTCTTGTGGTGTGTCGTTGTCGAGCACGGCAAATTCGGTGTCACTACGAAACGAGATGTCAGCGGTATCGATACCCAGACCAACTACCCAGTTGTGAGTTAACGAGCCAGATTGAGTCACACCGGCAAGCTCGGCACTAAAACCATAGCTTTCCTGCTCGGTTAAGCTGGTATTGGCAGTACCGTCCAGAGTGTCCGGGTCAGCGTCAGAAATAGCTTCCAATGGAACCAGCGGATCGAAGCCAACAAACTGAATGGCATCATCCTCTTCAAACTCTTCTTCTTCTTCGCCTTCTTCCTCTTCAGCACCCTCGGCTAATTCGGCTTCTTCATCTTCTTCACACAATGTTTCACCAAAACCTACGTCACATTCCTCGTAGTCGCTGTCGTCACCATTGTAGGTTTCGATTTCGTTTTCACGGAAGTAAGCATTAACACGCACCACTAAATCGTTGTCGAGTTGCCATTCGTGATTCAGGTTAATAAAGCGCAGGCTGGTAAAAGTTTGATCCGGGCGGGTATAAATCGCATCGCGGCCTTCATAAGGGATCAGGTCAACCGGAATAGCGCCGTTACCAATCAGGTCGTTATCATTAGCGGCCAGGGTAATTCGGGTAGCTGAGTCTTTACCTTTATGGGTAATGTTAGCCAGGCCTTGTTGAATATCACTGGGTGAATAGTCACGCCAGCCGTCTTCTTCGTATTTGTTAACATTAATGTAGTAACCCCATTCACCGTTGTTGCCGCCGGATTCAAGGTTAATACCCTGCTGACCAAAGTCGCCGCCCATTACGGTGACCTTGTGGTGAGGGAAAGAGAAACCATCTTTACTGTTTAAGATTAACGCGCCGCCCAGTGTATTCTGACCAAATACCGGATTAGCGCCAGAGACCAGGGTGACTGACTCTAACGCCGAAGGCGGAATTAAATCCCAGTTTACGGTATCGCCAAAGGGCTCGTTAAAACGGGTGCCATTAAAGAACACCGATAAACCCTGGGGTAAACCGAGCAAGGGTGAAGCGGTAAAACCACGATACTGAAGATCAGCCTGAAACGGGTTATTTTGCACGTCGTTGATCGACACACTGACCAGCTGATTATCTAAAATCCGCGCTAATGAATTGCCGTTATCCACATCCAGAGCATCAGCGTCGATATGCTGGCTGGCGGGCGAATATTCGGTCAGGCCAGAGACAAAACTCAGTGGTGACTGCCCGTAAACGGTCACTTTTTCCATGTCTTCAGTCGCTTGTTGGGCGTGCACCTGGAAACTCCCTGCGATACAGGCTGCAAGATAGAGATAGGCTTTTTTCGTCATTGTGTTCTTTCCAACATGTTCTCGGTAATTAAACGCGTCCCTGATCGTGCTGTCAGGCTGTTGTAGTATTTGTGTAAATATCGCGTTAAGGCAGGGTAAGTATGTACATATTCCCCTGGCTATCCTAGTGAGCTGTTCCCGTATTCAACCGGGAAAAGTTCCCGGTTTTTACCCTGCAATACTAAAGGGGGTTGTGCTTTTGCAGATAAGTAGTGCCAAAGTAGTAAGTTCTTGAAAATGTCTGACTTTGCCGGGGAAACTTTAAAACAAAAAACAGGGCCAGGCTGATGAAGCTGGCCCCGAAGGAAGTTGATGATTGTCATCACTGGAGTGACGCTAAATGGCTGCGGGTTACTGACTGCCATAACGCCAGACTGCAGTGTGAGGGTTTTATGCGTTACACACTACGGAAAAGTTCCCTAATTCAGACAGCAAATGTCCCTAATATGACAGAGCAATTAGCGCGTATGTTGTGCCTGAGAGATAAATTCACCCAAATAAGAAATGCTTTCCTCACCTTTGCGCACGCCCAGGTAAATGTCTTTTTGAATGCCGGATTCACCTATGCCTAAGCTCTTGATGGGCAGGGTTTTGGCGTATTCGTCGACCAACCAGCCTGGTAATGCCGAAATACCGCGGCCAGCGGCCACCATTTGCAGCATAATTTCGGTGGTTTCGATGACTTTATGCTGGCGCACTGTGCATTTGGCCGGGGTTAAGAACTGGCTGAAAATATCCAGCCGCTGGGGTTCTACCGGGTAAGTAAACAGTGTTTCTTTAGCCAGATCTTCTGGTGTCACCCAGTCCTTTTGCGCCAGTGGGTGATTAGCACTAACCACCAGACGGTGCTCGTAGCCAAATACGGGAATAAAATTAAGCGCTGGCCGAAACAAAGGATCCGGAGTAACCAGAATATCGATTTCATAGTTTAGCAGCGCGCTTAGTCCACCAAACTGAAAGGCTTGTCTGACGTCAATATCCACTTCTGGCCAGTCTTCCAGATAGGGCGCGATCACCTTGAGCAGCCATTGATAGCAAGGGTGACACTCCATCCCTATTCGCAGCGAGCCCATTTCGCCCTTGGCTATCTGGCTGAGCAGCAACTCGGTATGGCGAAATTGCGGCAGCACGCGATTTGCCAGGGTTAATATGCGCTCGCCGGCGGCATTAAGGCGCAGATTACGGCCGTCTTTTTGCCAGATGGCGGTGCCAAGCTGAGTTTCGAGTTTTTTCATACTATGGCTGAGTGCTGACTGGGTCAGATGCAGACTTTCTGCTGCCTGGGTCAGGGTACCGTGGTTTTTTATTGCCTGTAGGACTTCAAGATGGAAACGTTCTAACATTGGTTTGTGTCTGCAAAGATAATACTGATGAATATTTTGCATGTTTTGTTGCAAATAAAGCAATTTATTTAATGTGTTTGGGCGCGACAGCCCCTTGATTGAGGTCTTTGTATTGATAGCACGGTAAGTGACCGTTTTAATTGCCAGGTTATGGGTATAATCTGGAATCAGTCAGGAAAGTGGTAGCAAAAGTGATCTTGTCAGATAGCCCCAAACACCCCGCAATAACCCTTAAGAATGTGAGTTTTCAGTACGCTGAGAGCGCCACTGAGCTATGCTACCACGATTGGCAGGTCAGTCAGGGGGAGCGCATTTTTTTGCATGGGCCATCGGGGTCAGGCAAGACGACGCTGCTTAATTTATTGTGTGGCATCTTAACGCCGGATAAAGGTACCGTTGAGCTGTTGTCGAAGCCATTTTCGACGCTGCGCAACACCCAACGGGATAAATTCCGAGCCAGACATATCGGTGTCGTGTTTCAGCAGTTTAATTTAATTTCCCATCTGTCTGTGGCGCAGAATATTGCCCTGGCAACGCATTTTGCCGGCTCCTCACCACCGGATTCGGCAACCTTGGTGCAGTTGATTGAAGCGCTGCAATTGCCACCAAAAATCCTTCACAATAAGGCCGGGCAGTTAAGTGTGGGCCAGCAACAACGGGTGGCTATTGCCCGCGCCTTGATTAATCGGCCGGAGATATTACTGGTGGATGAGCCGACATCGGCTCTCGACGCCGATGCCCGGGATGCGTTTATGAAGTTACTTATAAGCCAGTGCGAGCGGTATCAGACAACGCTGATTTTTGTAAGTCACGACATCAGCCTAAGCGACTACCTGGATAAGCGGGTTGCTTTAAAAGATCTCGCGGATAAAAAGGAGTCGCGATCATGCTGATGTCGTTTGCACTAAGCAGTCTGCGTAGCCGGGGTAAATCCGTGGCTCTGACTTTTCTGGCTCTGCTCATCAGCATCAGTGTTTTACTCAGTGTTGAGCATGTCCAGCGGCAGGCTCAGGCCAGCTTTAACCGCACCATATCCGATGTAGACCTGATTGTTGGTGCGCCCAGTGGGCAGCTAAATTTGTTGCTATATTCGGTGTTCCGAATGGGCAGTCCTACCAACAGTATCCGCTATGCCAGTTACGAGATGTTGCTTACGGAACCGCAGGTAAAATGGGCGATTCCGTTATCCTTAGGCGATGCTCACCATGGATTCAGAGTGCTGGGCACTAATCAGCAGTATTTTGCGCATTACAAGTATGGCAATAAGCAGCCATTAACCTTCGCTCAGGGTAAGTCATTCAGTAATATGTTTGATGCTGTGGTGGGTGCAGATGTGGCCAGTGAGCTCAACTACAAAGTGGGCGACAAGATTGTTATTGCCCATGGACTGGGGGCGGTGAGTTTTAAACAACACGACGATTCACCGTTTACGGTTACCGGTATTCTGGCACCAACCGGCACGCCGGTGGATAAAACTGTCCATGTTTCGCTGCAAGGCATTGAAGCCATGCACGCTCCTCATGCCCGGCATGAGGCGGAGCAAGAGGCTCACGAACACGCAAATGCTAAGGTTAACAAGCCGGACAGTGTTACTGCCATTCTGGTGGGCCTTAACAGTAAGTTTGCCACCTTTACCCTGCAACGGGAGCTGAATAACTACGACCAGGACCGCCTGATGGCGGTGTTGCCTGGGGTTGCGTTAAACGAAATGTGGCAAATGATGTCTGGCGTCGAAAATCTGCTGCGTTTTATCAGTGTGCTTATTATGTTGTCTTCGTTATTTGGTTTATCCACCATGTTGCTGGCTTCTATGCACCAGCGGCAACAGGAAATTGCCGTATTGCGCATTATGGGAGCCGGGGCGGGAACTATTTTTCGCCTTATTTTGCTTGAGGCAGTGCTGTTGGCCAGTGCCGCCAGTTTAGCCTCAGTGGCCCTGGTATCTGGCTTTTTTGCAGTGGCCAGAGGCTGGTTGGCCAGCCATTACGGCATGTTCATTTCGGCTAATTTACTGAATTTACATACCGGGTTAGTTATCGGTGCTGTGTTGCTGGCTACGTTGTTGTGCAGTTTGCTGCCGGCGATTGATGCCTATCGGGGAGCGCTTAATCAGCGGCTCTGAGCAGCAGGGCAACACTGTTATTGCCCCGTACCTAAGTTGGTTTTAGCGAGCCAGACACTCACCGTTATTTAATCGAGCCGGAAAAGTGCTGTTAATGGTACGCATCAGCCTGGCGTAATCATCAGCCATTTGATTTGCCTGCGCCTGGGTCAGCACACTGCCTTGCTGTGCAATACGTTGGGCCTCAACATGGGTGTAATGAAAAATGCGCATGTCGATAGCGTCCTGCAGCCAGCTGGCGTGCATATTCTCGATATTAGTGTAGGAATCATCCACAAATACGATGGCGTCAAACTCACGTTGGGTTTGGTTCAGGATCCACTTAAGCATGGTGCCTTTGTTCATCCCGGTGGTCATCATCACCCCGCGACTGTAACTCATCTCCCGGTCCAGTTTTTTGCGATAGACCGGGTTGTTATTGCTAATGGGGGCCAGTGCGGCAGCGGCGACATCGATTTGGTTACGCAGCAACTCTCTTTCGGTGGCGGAGCGGTTTTTGGGCGCACGGGACGTGAGCAAAAGCAGGGTATTACCGCTGTTTTGCCAGTTGTTCAAAAGGCCAGGCAATTGCTCCTCGGTTAATTTCATTGGGCCGAGTTCATAAAGCAAACTAATGGTATCTTCAAACAGGCAGCTTACTTTTTGTGAGTCGGTGGGTTTAATATTCAGCTTGCCGCGTTGCCATTGGTACCAGATATCGCCGCCCAGATCGCCAGCGCTGGTGAGTACGGTGTTATCGATATCCGAAACAATTAAAACATTCTCTGCACCATATTGGGCATTTAATGCATTGATGGTTTGGTCGACGGTGGTAAAAGATTCAACTTCAGTAACGGTAACGCCCGGTAGGTCTGTCGAAGAAGTAGTGGCGCAGCCGTTTAATATAAAGGCGCACAGTAATAACCAGGTTGTTGCCGGGGAAAATCGAAAAAAACGAGAGCTCATAACAGGCATTGGATTAATTGGTAAAAACAAGTGTCAATGGTGTCAGCTCAGACGGCTGGCCGCAAGTCTGTTTGTTTTGCTAATTATCGGCACGATTAGCTAAAACTTCGTTAAATAGCGTAAATTGTAAAACCTTGTTGTTTTTAAGTTATTGTAAATAAAGTTTTTTCTGGTTGGCCTGGTGTTTGCTTCAATTCACGGGTCTATCGAATACGCAAAGGATAAATAACATGGTTAAGTTAGCCGATCGCCCCATCGAACAGGTTCGTGAAGAAATTATTGATAAATTAATCTATCACTACAGTCATGGGGTTATTTCTGCTGAGGCCTTTGAGCGTCGTCTGGATGCGGCGATGGCCAGTCAGAATCATCAGGAAATTGTTGATCTGGCAGCTGATTTAACCATGGATGTGGACGACAATTTTACCCGCCAGAAAGAGCAAAAACTGAATATTAACTACGCCACCACCGATGCCCCTGCCACCGAAACCTTTATCAACGTGATGGGCGGTTCGGACCGCACCGGCCGCTGGAATGTGCCCGCCGAAATCCGGGTGCTGGATTTTATGGGCGGCTGCACCATAGATTTTTCTGACGCTGTGTTTACTACACCAAATGTGACGATAAAAGCGTTGTGCATTATGGGCGGCAGTGACATTAAAGTGCCGGAGAACGTTAATGTTGTGACTAAAGCGTTTTGCTTTATGGGCGGTGTATCAAATAAAGCGCCTTCTATCGCTGACCGTCAGGCGCCAACCATAACGGTGGAAGGCTTTGTATTAATGGGCTCCATTGATATTGATTTGAAACGTACCATCAAAGAGAAATTTATTGCCCTGGCTAATCAGTTTAAAGCCATGCTAGGTACCAGTAAGCGCTACTAACCTCTGCTAATTTATCTATTTTTACTTGGTTTTTCGGTGCCGTTTGTGTGAAGATCCGGGCCAGATAAATATAGGTAAATCAAGGTTAACGGTAAGTATATGGTCCTTAAAATTGTTCGTAATGCACTGGGATTGGTTATCGTGTCAGCGGACGTGCTGACACGCTGGAAAAAAGTTAAGCGCACGCCGGATGCACAGGCTAAGGTAGATGCAAAAAGTAACGATATGACGCTGTATCATTTTTTTGCCTGCCCGTTTTGCGTAAAAACCCGCCGGGCTATTCATCAGCTCAATCTGAACATTACCAAGAAAAGTGCGGCTCAGGGCTCGCCCTATCGTGAAGAGTTGATTGCCGGTGGTGGTAA
This sequence comes from Marisediminitalea lipolytica, assembly GCF_001758465.1. Taxonomy (GTDB): domain Bacteria; phylum Pseudomonadota; class Gammaproteobacteria; order Enterobacterales; family Alteromonadaceae; genus Alteromonas; species Alteromonas lipolytica. The sequence continues at coordinate 379,199 of NZ_MJIC01000016.1, read as the reverse complement.
GGTGCAGGTGCCTTGTCTGCACATCAGGCACGCAGACGGTAAAGATGAGTGGATGTACGAGTCAAAGCAAATCATCGAGTATCTGAAAACCCAGGTTGCCGGGGCTTAACAACTTCGCCGGGTGTTTAACGCACCGGGTTCGCTGTGTTCAACATTGTGCACATATTCAGGGCAATTTTCTTGAGAAACTTCAGCCTCTTTTTATACTTAGTGGTATCTGCATTTAGTTGAGTGGTTACTTATGCGCCCCATCTGGTTTATTGTTGGCTTTTTAAGTGTTGCCCTGGGTACCGTAGGCGTGGTGGTGCCATTATTACCCACTGTTCCTTTTATGATCCTGGCCGCTTATTGTTTTGCGCGGTCTTCTGCCCGCACGCATTACTGGTTAGTCAACCACCGCGTTTTTGGCCCGGCGATTGAAGATTGGAATCGCAGCGGCGCTATCAGTAAATCTGGCAAATACGCCGCTACACTGTCAATTTTAGTGGTATTTTCCATTTCGGTGGTGATGGGTTTAAAGCCAATGGTACTGAGCATTCAGGCCGTAACCCTGTGTGCGGTAATGCTGTTTATCTGGACCCGCCCCCACGATTGATACGCTCAGGCAGTTACGGCGTAAAAGTAAGTTATTAACTCATCATTATTACAGTAATTAACCATGCAAAATCGCGATTGGCTGATTAGTCGGGCAGTACATTATGCACCAGTACTTATTGCCGCCGGACTGACTTATTTTGTGGTGTTTTTTGCCCTGATTGTGCTTGGCGTAGAGGCGAACAAGACAGTGCACTGGGCGCTTTCTCTGGCTCTCGTTATGGCCTTAGCCATATTGTTTCTTAAGATGGTGCTACGTCCGTTAAAGCCTGAGTAGGGCAGACTCCCTGATTACGAGGACTGTTAGCCATTGTGTCGAGGGCAAAAGAATCGCCCGGCGAAGCGGGCGATTAATCCGGATTAGAATTTATAGGCAACAGACAGCTTGATGTTGCGACCTGGTTCATAGTCGCTGAGTTCCAGCGGGCCAAATACCGGATGGGTAGTGGTGCCGGTGCGCGAGGCATGGGAGACATAGAGCCGGTCGAAGATATTCTCGATACCCAGAGTTACGTTCAGATCGGTATTAAAATATGCCGGTTCCCAGATAGCGGTCAGGTTATGCACGGTATAACCTTCCTTAGCGTCTTCGGCGAAGGTTTTTTGTGAATGCCAGCGCAGATCCAAATTAATATCGGTCACATAGTAATTCAGGGTTAAGCCCATGCTGTCGCCGACTTCACGATCCAGCGGCGCTGTTGTGGCTGAACCATCCTGAATATCAGAGTCGGACTTAGCGTAGGTTACCAGGGCGTTGAAGTCACCAATGGCATAGAAAATACTTGCTTCAAAACCGTCAATTTCAACGGTACCGATGTTGCGGTCCCATTGCAGACAGCCGCGCCCGGTACACTCATCTTCAGGGTAGTCCACAGCTTCAATGTAGTTGTCTACTTCGGTTCTGAATACGGTAACGGCTGTGCTGAATTCGTCAGCGCCCAGTACATCGGCACTGCGGTAGCGAATACCGGCCTCGCGGTTGGTGCCGGTTTCAGGCTCAAGTTCCGGGTTACGTACCTTACCCGCCTGTTCGTTGTTGAATATTTCACCTGGCTGCGGGCCTTTAAACAGGTCGGTGGTGCTGGCATGAATGGTTAATTCGCGGGTAACGGAATACTCCGCGGCCAGCGCCATTTGCCAGTCGGTCCAGCTGTCTTTTTCTGGCTGCGCGGCTGATGACTTTTCGTAGCTGTTAAAGCGCACACCAGGAGTCACGGTCAGGCCGTTACCAAAGTAAATTGCGTCTTCGATGAAAATGCCGGTATCGTCGGTTTCTTCTGCGCCTGTGGTCATTTCGTCAGCGGTAACACTGCTCACGTCGTTATCTGCATTGATCCACTTAACACCGTAAGTCAGCTGGTGGTCGATGCCGCTGGTTTTCACTAAGCTATTGGCAATTAAGGTCAGGCCGGTATTGGTTGATGTTCCTTCAGTGGTAGCGCCGTTATATACCCGCCACAATTCCTGTTCGTTTTGATACAGGTCGGCGCGCAGGTTAAGCGCGGTACCCATATTGAGTTCGTAGTGGCCGCTGATGGTATCGCGGTCGTAGTGGGTGTCGAATAACGGCACTTCACCGCCGCCAATGGCTGCGTTGGTTCTTACGCCCATGTCCGGACGTGCGGCGTACATGCCGTGGTTACGGTAGGTATCGTACTTCACTGAGAAACGCTGTTGAGCATCGATATCCCAACCCAGTTTGACCATGGCATTTTGAATTTTGCCGTCGCTGCCCAGAACTTCGATGCCAGCGCCGTCTTCAAAGTTATTGTTATTCATGGTCGAGCCGTAGGCCAGCACATCCAGGCTGTCAGTAAGCTGACCAAAAGCTGTCAATGACAGATACTGCAGATCATTAGTGTTATAGCCCGCCAGTACACGGCCACCAAACTGCTCGCCACCACGCAGAATATCGCTGGCTGACTTGGTTCTGAATTCCAGCGCACCGCCAAGACCAGAGTGAACTACCGAGTTTGAACCCACCTGGATATCGACCGATTCGAGTATATCCGGGTTGATATTCAGGTTACCCATATGGTGGAACATGTAGTTATTTTGTGAGGCACCATCGATAAGGACTTCGAGATCCGTGTCATCCAGGCCGCGCACATTGATGCGTTGATTTAAGGAGTGAGTACCACCCACGTCCACACCGGGAATATCGCGTAGTAAGTCACTTAAATGATCTGCTTGCTTAGAGGCAATGGCCTGTTCGCCTACGTACACTGAAGAACTTTTGACTTTAGTTCCCCATACCTGAATCAGTTCTACGTTGTCTTCTTCAGCTACCGCATAACCGTTAATTACCGCCAGCAAAGCACAGGCCAGATAATGCTTTTTCACGAATTGAGTCCTCAAACTAAATGATAGTCATTCTTATTTATGGTGGACTTTATACAAGGCGTAAGGTCAACGCAAATGATAATAGTTATTATCTTTGTTATTTTGATTTAGATCATACTGACTAAGTTAGTGAGTTTGATTAGAGGGCTGTGGTGCCAGAGAGGAGGGATTAGGGTAAGAAAAGCGAACCGGGCAGGACCGACGACCAACCCGGCAGACCGAAGTTACAATGGCAGTACTTCGAATATTAATACATAGGTACCAGTGCGTTTCATTGCTGGTGGTGCCACGTTTTCGTCTTCATATTCGGCTTCCAGCCAGTACATGCCCGGCTCATCAATTTGCAGACTAATCAGGCCATTGGCATCGGCCGTGAGCGCTTTACTTTTATTGGTATCGCGGTATTTCTCACCTTCTTTCACCAGGGTTACGGCGGTTTGTGGTGCAACTTCACCGTTCATGTAAAACTGAAATTCCAGCGGCTCGCCGGTATAGGCATCATTGGGATGAGTCAGCGCTTTTAGCTCCAGCCCCCGGCCAGTAAGTTGATTGTTTCTGGCGGTTGGCGCGCCCAGCGTAACGTAAACTTCCAGTCTTCTTGCGCTGTCGGTCACCATAAGCTCTTTGGCATCCTGTGGGACGGCTTTATAGAATTCTTCCACGCTGCCGGTTTTACCGCGACCAGGCCAGAAATGACGTTCGCCGTTTGCATCCTGCCAGAATGCGGTAAGGGTTTGCGAGGCATTAAAGACCTTATAGGTACCCGGCTCCGTTAGCTCAACATCAAATACGCTGCGATAGCGCAGCTTCTGGCTATTCTGAATCGGCACCGGCTGGCCAGAGGGTGACACTACGGTTAAACGATCCGCCGGCAAAGCAACATGGTCGGCACTAAAAATACTGTTGGCAACGGCGGCATCAAAGGTGATCCACTCACTGTCGCCAGAAACGGTTGTTGCTGAAGGCTTAACCCAAACGCGATGGGCATGGGTGACGGTGCTTGTAAGGGCCAGAGCCAGCGTTGCTGCGCCAATTAATAAAGATGTTTTCATTGTTCAGGTTCCATGGTTAAAGTGATTGAAGAGAGTTCCTGTTTGCCTTCGGTATGTGCCTTAACAGGCTGAGCGACGGGTAAAGTGATGGGAAGTTTCAGGGTTTCCCTGCCTCCCAGTTCGCGGGCGGCTTCGACCCAAATAAAGTAATTGCCAGCCGCAACCTGATTAAAACGATGGGTCAGATCGATCACTGATTTACCGGGGCGACGGGTGGCACCACTGACACCGTCGATGGGCATACTGGCGCTGCGGCCACTGCGTCGCCACCACATACGCAAATCTTTTAACCATTTTTCGCCTTCGTTATCGGCCATGTCGAGGTCATACCAAACGGCAATATCCACCACGCGTTGACCTCGTTCGTCGGCAAGCCAGGCAGCCACGTAGGGGGCGTGATATTCCGCCACATTCAGGCGCGGCAGGGTAATTTCCAGTTCATCTGCACTGGCATGGGAAGGAAAGACGATAAAAGCGATGGGGATAACAAGGCCGGCTATCACCAGCGGCCAGGTTTTTTTGCGCCCTTTGGCATAGCGTTTTAACAGCATTAATCCGGTGACACTAAACACAATACATGCTCCTGAAAAGATATCGAGAAACCAACGCCAGGCGGTTGGCGTGTTTCGTCCTTTATGTAAATCATTAAGGTAAGCAACGGCGCCGCGGTCGATGCTTTCCTGGTAAAATTCGCCACTGTCCAGGGTTAAGGTAAACCAACGGTCTCCCCCGGCCCGGGGCAGGGCGACATAGACTTCAAAATCATCCCACTGGGCATTTATCTGGCCCGGCAGGTTATTGCCCGTGGTAGCGCGATACCATTGGCGAAAGGCCGGGGTGAATGCTTGCTGCCGGATCACCTCAGCCAGTAATTCCTCTGTTACTACTGCTTCGGTGGCTGTGACGACCGGTTTGCTTTCGATGCTGCCAGCATGATTCAGGGTGATCCCGGTTAGCGCAAATAGCAGCATGCCAATGAGACAGACAGCCGAGCTTACCCAGTGCCAGTTTTTCCAGTTAAAGAAGTGACGGGATAGCCAGTTCATTAAAAGCTCCAGGTAAGTGACAGCCAGTAGCGACGACCGTCTTCTACGTAACCGTATTCGTCCATTCCTATTTGCTTATCGAACAGGTTGTAAATACCTGCGCCGAGCTTAATAGGCGTGGTCAGTGAGTAGTTAAAGCCCAAATCAGCCAGGGTGTAAGAGGGCGCGATCAGACTGTCCTGTGACGGGCCCGTGGTTGGCTGACTTTCTTCACCACGGTAATTAACCCGCAGCCAGCTGCTGGCTGCATCATTGATGCTCCAGCGGAAGGAGGTCTGCACCAGATGTTTGGGTAACTGATTAAGCGGACTGCCAGCATACTGACCGGTTTTTTGCTCGGAGTCGGTGTAGGTATAGTTGGCGTTAAATTCGATGCTGTCACTTAACGCTGCTTCCACACTGAGTTCAAAACCTTGTGTTATTGCTTCATCAACATTCACGTAGGTGGTCGGCGCTGAACCAAAATCGTTAAGGCCGTCGGTACATAATGTTTCGGGGCACTCGATGCGGGTGATTTTATCTTCGAACTTGTTATAAAAAACCGTGGCAGACAGCGTACTGTCTTTACCGAAGTCCTGATACAGACCAAACTCGTAGCTGGTGGAGGTTTCTGCGGCTAAGTCGGGGTTACCGTAGATATTGCCGCCACGGCTTATTTGCCCCCAGGAGGGGTTCATCTGGCGCAGGTTGGGCGCACGGAAGCCGGTAGAAATTCCGCCTTTCAGGATAGTGTCACTGCTAAGTTGCCAGACACCATACAGGCGCGGACTCCATTGCCCGCCAAAATTCTGATCATCGTCGTAACGAATACCCGTGGTCAGGGCAAATTCTTCGGTCAGTTTCCATTCGCCTTCGCTGAACACTGACCACTGGTGGCCATCAACCAGGGATAAATCTGACACCTGGTTGCTGGTTAAGTCGTTGAGTTCTTCTTTAAAGAATGCACCACCCGCACTGAGACTTAACTGATCGGTAAGCGGAATAGCCCACATGGTTTGGGTATCAATGTTTTTTACAAACATCTGGCGTGAATCGTTGTCAAACTCGTCCTGTTTGACGTAGGACTGTGATGTAGCCCAGCCCCAATAGCCGGTGTGGCTGAGCGACAGGTTAGTGCGGTCGTACTCGGTCAGGCTCGACTCCGGGCAGCCGCGACGGCCACAGGCTTCGCCCTCGGCCAGTTCGGCAACCGTTTTACCCAGCGTGGCGTAAATTTCCTGCATGGTATGGGTCGCTTCAATCACAAACTCGTGATTGTCGTTAGGCGTAAAGGCCAGTTTGGCACTGATATTTTTATTGTCGCGGTCGCGAAAGCCATCAACAATATTGTCTTCTTCGCGCTGAGAATACTGGCCGTACAGTTGCAGACCCAGTTTTCCGGGAATTAACGAGCCTGCCGTAAAGAAGGTGGTCTGAAACTGATTTCCTGACTCACTGCTTTCCTGCAATGTTGCATCAAAACGCATTTCGCCGCGCCATTCGTCAGGAGTTTTTGCAGTAATAATGTTGATAACGCCACCAATGGCATCTGAGCCGTACAGTGACGACATTGGGCCGCGGATCACTTCGATCCGCTCGATGGCAGACAGCGGCGGGATCCAGGCGCCTTCGACACCGGGGCCGTCACTGTTGGGACGGGTTTCACGCGATGACTGGCGTTGGCCATCAACCAGGATCAGCGTGTACTGACTGCCCATGCCTCGCAATGAAATATCCTCACGGTCACCACCACCAGTAACGACCACGCCGGGAATATCTGTCATCGCATCGGTAAGATCGCGGTATAAACGTTCACTTAAGTCTTCCTTACTCAGCACGCTGATGGAAGCGGGGGCTTCTTTGAGCATTTGCGCAGAACCAGAAGCGGTAACCACAATGGTTTCTAAATCGGCGGCCGCCGCAGGCATTCCCGGGGCAGAAGCCGCGTAGGCCTGTTCACACAGCAGAGAAAAAGAAGCTAAAGCAGAACAACAGGCAAGGGTTAACGGCGTAAATTTCATATTGAGTTTGATATTGTTAGTGAGAATTATTTGTATTTAGAATAAGATTGATGCACTCTTGATACAATCTACTTAATTTGAACGAAGCTTTTAGAAATGGTTAAACACTTATGAATGCTAAACTGGTTAAAGCACTCAATGTATTTATGTCGGTCGCCGACACTGGCAGCCTGAGCCAGGCGGCCAAAGCAATGCACATGACAGTGTCTGCCATAAGCCAGCAGTTACGTAAACTCGAGGATGATATCGGTCAGCAACTGGTTAATCGCAATTCCCGTCATCTAAGCCTGACCGAAGCTGGCAGAATTTATTACCGCACCAGTGAATCCGTGTTAGAAATGGCCAGGCAAGGGCAGCAGGAAATTGATGCGCTGATCCATTCACCCAGTGGTGAGCTAAAAATTCTGGCACCGGAAGGATTTGGTGGTGGCCTGTTGAGCAAACCATTACAGCAGTTACTGCAAAGTTCTCAGCGCATATCGGTAACGGTTACCCTGGGTGAGGGCTACGAAGATATCGTGTCCACCGGGGCGGATCTGGCGTTGGGATTAGCACCCATAGAAAACGACGGGTTTAAGTCCTGCCTGCTGGCTACCTGGCCTCAGATGCTGTGCGTAGCGCCTTCGCATCCGCTGGCGCAGCAGCAAATCGCTCATCCGGAAGCCCTGGTTAAAGAAAATTTCATGGTATACGAGCACCTGCCTTCCCACGAACTCACCGGTGTTAATAATGCAACGTATCTGCTGAGTCGACCTAAACTCAGCGTCAATTCTATGCAGGCACTTATTCAGTTTACTGTGGATGGTTTGGGCTATGCGGTGTTGCCGCAAATGGAAGTGCAACATTATCTGGATAAAGGAGAGCTGGTGCAAATTCTGCCTGAGTGGACCCTGCCGGATTACCGGGTATTTGCTGTGGTGGCCGACCGCATTACTATCCCGGCCAAAACCCGCGAGGCTATCACTTTGCTGGAATCCTATTTTGCCTCCCTGTAAAGGGTGGGCAAGCTATACCGCAACCTTTAAGTAACCTTGTTCTATGGCCAGATGAACCAGTTCGGCATGGGTATTAATTTGCAGCTTTGCCTTAAGTTGGGTGAGGATGTTCGATACCGTCTTGCTGGACACGTTGAGTTCATCGGCCAGTTGCGCCCGCTCAAGCCCTTTGGCAATGCCAAGAAATACATCAAATTCCCGCTGGGTCAGTTGTTTGCAGCTGTTGTCGGCATCATTGAGCTGATGGGTGGCTAGCTGTATAGCAATGTCATGTTCGATATAACGTTTACCACTGAGTACCGTTTTTATCGCATCTATCATCACTTCTGGTTTACTGCGTTTACTCAGATAACCCTTGGCGCCGGTCTGGATGGCCCGATTAACCACAGAAGGTTCGTCAAACATGCTGAAGAAGATAATCTTTAATCGCGGCCAGCGCTTCATCAGACGGCCGGCAAGGTTAAGACCACTGGCGTTCTCGAGGTTGATATCCAGTATCACCAAATCAATGTCAGTGTTAGAAAGCACTTTTATGGTTTGTTGGGCGTTTTCTGCTTCACTGACCACTGCATCGGGCAGCATCATGGTTAACAGCGCGCTGTAGCCCTGCCGGACGACGGCGTGATCATCAACGATTAGAATATTCATAGTGATGTTTATCCTGTAATGCCAGTGGCGCGACCAGGGTTACGGTGGTGCCGCTTGAGTTTGTTCTTACGTTAAGATGCCCACCCAACAATGAAGCCCTTTCCTGCATGGATTCCAGGCCCAGTCCGGCTGTTTGTGTGTTGTCGGGAAGCACAAACCCACGGCCATTATCCGTGACCTGTAAGGTTAAGTCGTCATCGTTAGCGGTCAGGCTCACGGTGACTTCGGTGGCCTTGGCATGCTTGGCGATGTTATTAAAAATTTCCTGAGTGATACGGTAAACCTGGGTATCGCGGTTTAAGTTAGTCGCTATGGTTGCGGCATCCGGCAGCCAGCTCACCTCTATCTGATGAATATCCTGCCAGGTCTGAATCATTTGGGCGATAGACGTCGTCAGGCCCAGTTTACCCAGAAAGACCGGATATAGCTGATTGGTTAAATCCTTCATGCCCTGGTGTACTGCATCACACTGCTGCTGAATAGTGGCACAGGCTTTTACAATAAAATCGGGATTGTGTTTTTGTTGTTCAAGCATATAGGTTTGTACCGTGATGCCGGTGATCAGCTGGCCAAGATTGTCATGTAATTCACGAGCCAGCAGTCGTCGTTCGTTTTCCTGCAACGCTGACAACCGCTGGCGCAATGTTGCGACCTGAGTTTCTTTGCTGGCCAGTGAACTTATCAGGTTATTGTAGTGTTCGATAAGGGTATGAATCTCGGCTATGTCGGTGGAGGCAGCAGACAGCGTAAACTGACCGCTTTGAATGGAATCCAGACCCCGGCACAGTTCGGCCAGCGGTTTTAACCGGGTATTAACGGCATAGCGCAGCGTAAACAGAGTAAGCAGTAACGCCAGTACAAAAATAAACAGGACATTGCTCACCGTGGCGGTGATTTCGTCAAATTCTGCGCCGCTGTTTGCTCGTACCCTAAACTGCTGACCAGAGGCTGAGGTTATTACGGTAACCGGCGACTGCGGCGCCAGCCACTGCTCCAGAAATCCGCCAGTCGGTTCGACTTCCCGGCTCTCCTGCCCGGTGATTACACTCAGATGGCGGCTGTTTTGCAGCACTTGTTTTAGTGTTGTTGTATCCAGGTTTGCCTCGGCCAGTGTTTGCGCCAGTTGCAGTGCTCCCTGACCCTCTCTGGTGATATCCGAGCGAGCCTGATAGAACATCGCAACCGCCAGCACACTAAAAACCGCAGTAAAAATAAAAATTATCGTGAGTGTGACTTTATTGGATGCATTCATAGTAAGCGCAACTGCCGCCTGAATTTACAAAACAATAACATTATACCGAAAAAGGTATCCGTGCGTTGACAAAGCCCCTGCTACTTTGGTCACAGAGTATTACTACTTTAGAGCAGTTTCTGGCTCTTATCCTGGCAAAATTACTACCCACTTACACCACAGTACGAAAGTGCTAGAGGATTATGTTAATAATTGATCAAAAATGCGTTAACCATTGGTAAATACAAAAAAGAAGAAGGTGGTAATATGACGTTAAAAAATACGCTACTCGTTGCAGGTACACTGATGTCATCTGCGCTGAGCATTTCCGCTCAGGCTGGCAGTTGGCAGCAGAATGTTTCAGTAGGTAACTTTAATAAAGTGCATGTTTATACTCCTGATTCGCTATCACCAATAGGGCAGGGACGCTCGCTGTTAGTCGTACTTCACGGCTGCACACAATCCATAGACGCCTATCTTTCAGCAAATCTTGAGGCTGCTGCGGAAAGTTACGGAATGGTTATAGCGGTTCCTGATGCAATGAACAAAGCCGGTTTTGGCTGCTGGTCTTACTGGCAGGGGTCTAAATCCCGCACCGCCGGTGATTACGCCAATATCATTTCACTGGTTAATGCTATGAAGTCTGGCAGCGGTTATGCCATTGATGAAGACCAGGTGTACGTGGCGGGATTGTCTTCCGGCGCGGCTTTTGCCAATACCACGGCCTGTATCGCTCCCGACGTTTTTGCCGGGGTGGGCGTGAGTGCCGGACCCAGCATTGGCACGAGTTCCAGTGGGGCGATAGGCAGCTGTGAATACGCCAACGTCGCGCAGCGATGCCAACAATATGCAGGAAGCTACAGCGGATCGCTCGATGATCAGATCGCGTCTATCGCACATGGTGATGCCGATACCACCGTTGATACCTGTTACAACCGGCAAAATGCTGAAGGGATGGCTGGTGCCTATGGTGTTAGTGAGTTGCCCGGCAGCAACACCCTGGGTAGCGGCTCGCGTACCGCCGAGGAATACCTGTGGGAAGAAGGTCGGGTATCTATGATCTGGCTCAATGGCGTGGATCACTCCTGGTCGGGCGGCGCTGGCGCCAGTGGTTCCTATGTAAGTGGCACTGGCATTAACTATGCGATGTACCTGGGTGAATACTTCAGCGAGAATAATAAGCGGGTCGATCGAAACCAGCCTCCGCAATTATCTTCGGTGAGCGCTTCAGAAAGCAGCGGTCAGTTGATCGTCACTGGTAACGCCACCGACGCTGAAGGCTACGTGGATAATGTTGATGTGCTGATCACCAATAATAATGGCGATACCTATCAGTACTCGGCGTCGACCCAAAGTGATGATAGTTTCTCGGTAACCTCGGCCACCCTGCCAGACGATTTGTACTTTGTGACGGTGACGGCCAGTGACGATGTTGGCGCCGTGTCCGAAGCCAGCACTGTGAGCGTGCGCGTCGGCCCGCCACCGCCACCTGCTGCCCCCGTATTATCTGATGTGCTGGTGGATGCCAATGGGCAGTGTGCAACGGTTACCGGCTCGGTTTACGACGAAAACCAGGACCTTACCGCAGTAGAAGTAACATTTGCGACCGGTACTCAAAACGCGAGTGTGGATGGGCTATCCTTTAGCGCTCAAGCCTGCGAGTTGCCTGGTGGTGAGCAGAGTATTACCGTTACGGCTATCGACAACAGCGGGCTGAGTAGCAATACGCAACTGACGGTGGATATTGATGCCGGTCAGATCGCCACGCTTGATCAACACATAAATGCTGGTCGTCTCGACTACACCGCGTATTCCACCTGCTATCTGGAGTATTCGGCTGATCCTTTCAAGTTAACTGAGCAGCCTCAAAGCGGTGGTATGTGTGTATGGCAGGATAATGATGGCTCGTGTAGCGGTCCGGTTCAGGCTTGTTCTGGTCCAGGTGGTGACACTGGCGGTGATACCGGTGGTGACTCAGGCGGTGATACTGGTGGCGATACCGGCGGTGATACATCTACCTGTGCCGAGTACACTACCGCAAACTACTATCACAAAGTGGCGGGCCGCGCCTACAGCACCGGTTACTACTTCTCACCAGACTACTTTGCTGCAGGATCCGATGACCCGCTGGCCGGTTCAACCTGGGGAACCACATCACTTTACTCTACCGATGGGACAGTTTGGCATGAAGGTGTTTGTCCGTAAGTTTGGCAGTTAAGTGTTATTGAGTATTAAAAAGCGGGGCGCTAAGACCCCGCAACCTTCACTCACGCTGGATTAGCGTTAGTTTTCGGGGCGTAAGCGACGAACAGATGTTCTGCGCAGCAGTATGGTCAGAACTACTATTATACTTGTCCATACGCCCCAGCTTCCTCCATGGGTTTCTATCACTACCTCTGACGTTACCGGCCGGTCATAGTCGAAACTTTCCATACTCTGATAAGACAAATCAGCATCTTCATAGGCATCAATTGTGGCTAGTACCTGATCGGTTTGCGCATCAATTAGCTCAATTAAAATATCGTAGTCGTTGCTGGGGTACCCGGTCACTAATTCACTTTCGAGCAGCACTGAGTCATCACTGCTGTCTGCATACAGGTTAAATACCGATGTCACATGAAAGGCTTCGTAATAGTCATTGGTGCCCAGATATACAATGGCGTAAACCGGCGTTCGGTAATAAGTGGAGTCTGCATCAAACTCGAGATCAAAACTGGCATAGTAACCGTCGTAGTCCCTGTCGTTATAAAGCGTAACCGTGGCATCGTAAAACCAGTAATCAACACTGTGCGTAGCAGTGCGAAGCTGCTCACCTGATTTAACCGTAATGCTACTGAGATCTTTCTTTTTCACCCGGGGCGGGACATTGTCGGCGGCATTCAGTTCAGGCGTATTGATAGTTTCACTAACCGCTACATCCTTGCCCGAGGCGGCCGATGAAAAGGCGACAAAGCTCAGTGACATCAGCGTTGCAGCCAGTATAGTCTGTGTTACTCTTTGAATTCTCATCATCCATTCGTCCTGTGGTATCTGCAATGACTGTGATTGCAGTGTGCGAAAGTCAGGCTGAACAATAACTGAAGCGAAACTTAACCATGCCAAACCATGCTCTGTGGCAGCGTATTGCTACACTCTTACTGATGCCTGTTGTTTCGTTACCGGTACTGGCCGCAAATCTGACAGTAACGCCGCTGAGCGATGGGGTTTATCTGATGCGTTCCGAACGGGCTGTAGAAGGTTTCGGTCTGGTGAGCGGTAATGGCTTAATTGTGCAGACGGGGCCGCATAACGCGGTGTTAATCGACACGCCCTGGGATAACAGTGATGTGGATATGCTGTTCGATTGGCTTGAGTCGCAGAATCTGAATCTTGAGGCTGTGGTCGTCACTCATTCCCACGAGGATGCCGGTGGGCATCTGGCGCGTTTTCACAGCAAAAATATCCCCTCATGGACGTTCGAGTTAACCAATGAATACTTAACCCAAAAGGGCGAAACGCCCGCTCAACATACCTTCAGCGACAGCGTGTGGGTAGTGCCTGAGATGATTGAGGCATTCTATCCCGGGCCGGGCCATACGCTGGACAACAGCGTGGTGTGGATAAAAAAACACAATCTGTTATTTGGCGGCTGTTTTATTCGTGAACGGGCGACCTTATCGCTGGGGTATACCGCAGAGGGCGACGTAAGCGCGTGGCCGGAATCGGTCAGCCGTGTCATTGAGTATTTGCCTGAGGTACAGACGGTTGTTCCCGGTCATGGCAAAGTCGGAGATGCAGAGTTGCTTTCCCATACCCGCGAACTGGCGTTAAAAATGCTGCCGTAGCAGGCAGCATTTTATGGCTTAGCGCCGATCGTAGTCGACTGGTTTTTCCGGGTGCTGGTAGTAACCTTCACGTAATAAGGTTTTGAATCGATCTAATTTGCCTTCCATTGCCAGCGTGTGTAATCCCTTGTTAAACAGCGCCAGTAACAATTCGGCATCGCTGTTTTGCCGGGGAATAAGCAAATGAGTGGTGACGGTAGAAATAAATGGGGTAAGCATTTTTACCTCATCCCGGTCAAAGGCCGTAAAATCCCGCTGGAGTAAATACCAGGCGGTGAGCTGATCAATAGGGAATAGCTGGATAGTATTGTCTATCAGTGCATTGAGTCCGGCTTTATCACTCTTAAAAGTAGTCGTGGCGGTCGATTGGTTAATAAACGCAAAGAGCTCGTCACTGTAGGTATAGCCCTTAACCACGCCCATTTTATAGCTGGCCAGCTGAGACAAACTTTCCCAGTCGCCAAGTGGCAGGGTCTGATTTGCCATAAACACCAGATTTTCAGTAGAGATAGGTTCGCTTAACCAGAAATCCTGACTGAGTACCCGGGTAAAGTTACCATAGGAAACCGCATCAAATTCGCCTGATTGAGCGGCAGCGAGAGCATCGCTCCATTCTGTGGTCTGATATTCCACCTCAATTCCAACGCGCAGAAACGCTTCGCTGATAATGTGATTAATATAGCCATTGTGCTCCATGTCAGTGGAGGTATAGGGCGGATATTCAGTGGTGGCAATGGTTAAGGTACGCCACGAGTGCGCTAAGGCATTGCTCACGACAGAGCAAAACAGGCTGATGATTAAGATAAGCTTTTTCATACAAGTCCTAAAAGTAAAGGCCTAAACTGATGTTCAGGCGGTGGGTCGTGTCCTGATTGCCGCCAAGGTTAAGGCCGATGCCAGAACCCCCGGAAAACCACATGTTTTTACCCTGAATGCTGTCCACATAAAAATACAGCGATCGCCAGCCAAAGCTACAGCCATTCACCCATTGTGAGGAGCGAAGTCCCGCAGCCACGTCAGGCTCAACCGAACCGTATTCGGAGTAACATTTGATTGGCGTGAACGCGTTAAATTCAAACGGCAGCTGGTAACTGACACTGGCGGTATAGCTGTGTGCATCAGCGGCAACAAGAAAAGGAAAATCAAATGCCGAAAGAGCCAGGCGGTCAGTTGCCTGACCTTGCGGTGCGGCCAGATCGTAATCGTAATCGGTATATTGCAGGGCAACTACCACCGGGCCCTGGGTGTGTCTGACATGCAGGGCATAAGCGCGCATGTCCCCTTTATCCAGCGTATCAAGATTGAGTACATCGGCTTTTTGTAAGGATGCGCCCACTTCGGTGGTTGCGCCACGAATTAGTCCCGCTGTATAGCTGAGACGCAGATTGTACTGACCGTCTTCCTGATTACGATAGCTGCCATCGTCAGCAATGTCGAAGGAATAGCGGCCAAGCCGACTGGCATCATTGTATTCGTCGTTAAAGAAATAACCGGCCTGGAAATTCCAGTTGGCACGCTCGTACTGTACAACCATTCCGGCATCATAATCATCTTCGAAGCCGAGATAATAGTTAATAGAAAACCAAAAACTATTGGAAGCAAAGGGCAGCAAACCAAAGGGCACTTTAGTGATACCAGCCGAAACACTGGTTCGTTCATCAACATGATAGGTAAGGTCGGCATAACGAACAGTGTTAAAATCGGTGTTTTCATACCAGCGGTAATCCGCCTGATAGCTGAACTCGTCGGTTTCACCCGACACTGTCAGTTTCAGGGACTCGAAGCCAAAGCCATCACGCAGTTCTGGTTCTGGCCAGTCCTGGTAGCTGTAATTGAGTCTGACGTGGCCGCCAATATTGACCGGGAAGTCATCGTCGCCAAGTACTGGCGCTGACAGGCAGAACATGATGGGGGCAAGTTGAAGAAGCGTAAACTTGTTCATCGTTGGTGATTCCCTATCCCAAAGGAGGCAAAAGAGGGTAAGGGTAACAAAGCTGACAGATTTTTAATAATAATAGCACCTGTTAATTATCCGTAACCGTCACCTGTACGGCCCTGTTTGCCGGTCAGATCAGCTGGTTAGGTACGCAGGCAAGAAAAAGCCCCGCAAGAGCGAGGCTTTGAATAGTTAACAGGTTAACCGTATCAGGCGCGGCGACGGGCTACCATCATGCCACCGAGCATTAAGCTAAACAGCAACGCAGTGTGCGGTGCTGCCACTTCTGCGGCTTCAGTAACATTTAGTGTCGCGTTGTTAGTAGTAATGTCTGTGATTTCATCAATACCGTTTGTAAACAGCAGGTAGTCTGGGTCGAGACCACCAGCTAAGCTTACTTCATAGTTACCCGTTGACGAGCCGATTACATCAAAACTTAGCAACGTAAAAGCGTCAATAGAGCTGAATGTTGTACCGGTATAATCCAACCAGCTTAATATCACTTCATTGAACCCAACATTATCAAACATGAAAAGCTCTTGATTTATGCCAAAATCGTAAGGTAAATCTGAAGCAAAGCTGCTTTCATCAACAATCAATTGTGAGTTGTCGAAAAACACAGAAAGTGACGCGAAATCGAACGCTTCGGTGGTGCTGTCAAATGCGCCGGTCACCGTAACTGTGGTAGATTCACCCACGGCAATTTCACTGTCGGCCAGTTCAACTGAAATAACCGCAGCCTGGCTATTAAATGCCAGTAAACTGGCTAAGGTTAAAATAAACTTCTTCATTAATCTTGCTCCAATTTAATTAAGGACGACAAGCCTGGCGAGTACACAGTGCACGCATAGCCGGCAGGTCACGCATATTCACGTTACCGTCGTTATTAAAGTCATATTCCATGCCCAGAGGCTGACGGCGCACAATGGCCATTTGGAAAGCGCGGATATCTAACCGATCGACGTCAAAGTCGCCGTCCATGTCACCGAGTACCGGTGCCATTTCCAGCTGGTAAGCGGCAATCACCGGATCGTGGTCAGAGGCGCGGAATAACAGCTCATTGAGCATGTCAGCATCTTTATACTCTTCGTTGTAGTCGAACAGGCTGAGTTCGTCGGCGTTGATGTGCCATTCAGTCGCATCAATTAACCATTCACTCATTGCCGGATTAACCAACTGGTAATCAAGGCTGCCAACCAGGCCGTCGAAGGTGTAGCTGTATGCTGTATCACCAAGAATCGTATGAGCAGCATCGGCCAGACCAGCATCAGCGAAGACCTGAATCGGATCTTCCATACCGTAGCTGTTCATATCGCCCAGAACCGCAACCGGTAAACCGGCAAAGGTGTCGCTTAACCAGGCTACCAGTGCCTGTGCTGCACGGGTACGGGTCAGGTTACAGTTACCCTGGCCATTGGTGCTGTCGTCGCCGGCACCACAGGTTGAACCTTTTGATTTAAGGTGGTTTACATCAACCACCACAGTCTGACGTGTCTCGCTGTGAACAAAGGCCTGAGCCAGTGATGGACGGTTACGGCCGTCGTCAAACAGCGGGCCTTCAATATCTACGATACTGTTAGCTGAGGATAACAACTGCGGCGCACCTTCAGGGGTTACCACACCAGGTTTATAAATGATCCCCACGGTAATTTCGTCGGTGCCGATTGGACTGCCGGCATTAATGAAATCATAAGTGCCAGGACCCATTTCCGTGTTAATTGCCGCAACCAGTTGAGCGATTGCACTTGAGCTGGCAAAACCATCGTTTTCAATTTCCATCAAACCCACAATGTCAGCATTAATGGCAACAATAGCCTTAACGATTTTGCTCAGTTGGCGTTGATACTCTGCGTAGTTGTTAGCACCACGGCTGGTTGGGAATCCCGTGCTGTCGCCGTTACCATTAAACAGGTTAAGCACGTTAAAGCTGGCAATGCTTAAATTGCCGTCAGCAATGACCGGAGCTTCTTCACGAGGGTTGGTGTTTACCACGGTTGAATTGGCTACCGGACGGATTCGGTAAGCACTGTAACCGTAGTCCATTATGCCTTCAACGTAGGTGACTGTATCGCCGCTACGCAATGGATTAAACGGAGTTACCTCGCCAATTGAAAGCATCGGCGCAGAGTTGTTCGAACCGTCACGGTTATCATCGATAATCAGTTGGTTGCGAGCGTTAAACTCGGCGTAGTCGATTGCGTCCTGACTACCCGCATCAAACAGTTGAGTCGGGTTATACAAACGGCCGTTAGACACCAGAATTTCACCGTAACGTACAAAGCGGTAAGTATCTGAAATGGTCAGGCTGGCGTTACTGACGACCAACATGTTTTCAAGGGCTTCAAAGTCATCAGCATTTTCCTGCGGGAGGCTGAACTCTGTGGGAGTAACGGTGGCAGTGCCACAAATTGCCGATTCGGTAACTGCTGTTAGTCTGGTGCGACCAAACTCTTCCCCAGCCGTTCCCATCACACGCACTACGTCGCCATTTTGCAGACCCGCTGGTGGCGCTAAAGTATCAACAAAAATGCCCTCTGACGTCAGCGGATCGCTATCATGATCGCTGTCTTCTTCCTGCATGAAGAAACCTTCAATGTCTGGTACCACCGAGGTCACTACACCTTCGATGATGACAGTCTGACCACTCAGTGGCGAGGCGCTGCCTGAACCTTGTACAGCACTGATCAGGGTTGCGCTGTCAAAACACGCACCAAACTCGTCAATCGGTGGCTCTTCCGGACCAGTGTTTCCGTCACCGTAAATACCAAAGTTATCAAAGGTATTATTCGGGAAGCCTGCCCACTCAACCGCCGGATCGAAAACGTCGTCAGGGTTAGTGTCACCAGCCTGAACGCTCATTAAGCGACGCAGTGTGTTGTCACGGGTGCTGGTATCGCCAGTGCCCCACTGTGTTCCCGGATCGAAACCAACCTGACCAATGGCATCAATTACTTCACCATCTTTGGTGAACACTACGGCGTCATCACCGTTGAAGTTGATACCGGCGAGTTGGTCGGCAACATCGAGTAGTGGTTGTGCTGCGCCAGGTTCGGCCACCACAAATACATCACCAGCAGCGATAGTGCCGCTTAGCGTTACACTGAATCCCGGACTGCTGCTGCCATTTGAGTAAACCGTGATGACATAAGCGTGCGCAGATAAATCAACGGTCTGTGAGCCCAGGTTAACGATTTCCAGCGCTTTGTTCAGGCTGCTGCCTTCGGTGTATTCAGAGAAAAAGAGCTCTGGTTGTACCGCAGTGAAGGTTTTGTACGGGTATGGCGTTGCGGCGGTGGCGTTAGTGCTTTCACCATCCAGTGCAGCGCGACCTGCCATCGTCCAGTCAGCTGGGTTAAAGGTAGTGCTGGCTGTGGTATTGGATACACGATACGCCCAGCTATCGGTGTAATCCCATGCTTCATAGTCGCCATTCACCTCCGGATCGCCGAAAACATCAACCAACTCGCCGTTACAAAATAACTCAATGGCGTCGTCACCATTAATTGATGCCTGACCTGATTGAAAATCAGGCGCTTCGCCAAAGAAAGCGGTAAATCCGCTTGTTTCATTCGAGATGATAAAGCTTTCGCCAGCAGAGGCAGCCATCGCCGGGAAGGTAAATTCCTGACCATCGGTACCACCACCGTTTTGCGCAAAGCCAATACCACATACGCTCATATCCGGCATATCGGCAGTAACAAAAACTTCGACGGCTTTAGGTAATCCACCGCTTAAATCACCATCTATCACACCGGCTAAAATTAGCGGCGTAGAAACGGGGACTGGCGGTTCTTCCGGATCAATCGGTGGCTCTTCAGGTTCACCAGGCTCATCACCACAACTAGCGGCAGGGTACAACAGGTCAACCCACTCAGGGTGGTCGACAAACGGGTTACGGTTGCCCTGATATTCATAAATAGTGGCGGCACGTTGTTCTTCGCTTGCATCAACCGGGTCGCCGTTGTGCCACGCCAGCAGCGTACACAGTTTACCTAATTCGGCATCGCCAGCACTCGTTGTGCGGTCTACCAATACTAAGTCGGGCGTATTGTCGCTGCCTGAACCTTCATAGCGAACGTCCATGTACAGCATCATACGGGCAACATCGCCTTTAACTGTATCGCGTGGTTCAAAGGAATCATTATCAATACGGTTAGCGGGGGCCTCGGCCAGCGGGTTGTCGCTATAATCGAAATCAAGGTTGCCGCGAGAACCGTTTACAGTGACGTCTTCAGGACGTAAGTGATGGATATCCGTATAAGCTTCATATGACTGACTGCCGAAGCCATGGCTGTTAGGCCAAACATGTTCACGGTTCCAGAAGTCGTTATTGTTTACACCAGACTGGTTGCTGGTTTTAGGTAAGGAAATACCGGAGTAGAACAAAATTACATTATCAGGATTGCCTGGATCTTCGTCGGTTTCTGTCAGCGCAGTCCAAACTTCACGGTAATCAAGCACGGTGTGATCGGCACTGATAACCTGATTTAATGCTTGTTTGATAAATGCAACCGGGGCATTCGCGTCAATCTCGGTTTGCACCGGCGCATAATAGGCAACCGGATCGAAGCTTGCCGCATCGGCTACCTTGTCAATGTCAGGGCAGTTTGTACAAACGTCTTCTAAATCTTCATCGTCATCCCCTGGCGGTGTTGCGCTGCCAGCATCATAGGTGTGCATACCCAGATCGTCAGTATAGTCCTGGTCGAATTGGATCCATTCCAGAGAGACATCAAAAGCGTCATTAACAATAATGTCGCCAGTGGCGATAGTTGATTTGCGTACGAGGGTTTTGTTTGCGGTTGAGATACCGTTGGATTGCCACGCAGAACCCGGGTCGGTACCGACCTGGCCAAAACTATCAATAACGGTGCTGTTATTCACCAGTACAATGGCATCATCGCCGTTATACAAAGAACTGGTGGTCATTAAGTTGGTAACGGCCAGAATGCTCTCATTGGCGTTATCATCGGCAACCACATAAACACCGCCACTGGCGATTGTGCCAGAAAGGTTAATCGTGGAACTGACTGTATCGCGGCCGTTGGAGTAGATCTCCAGACGATATCCAGCCAAATCGATTGCGGTGTCGGTAGGGTTAAAAATTTCTATCGCTTTATTAAACGAGCTACCTTCGATGTATTCAGAGATAAACAAGTCATCAGCAAGGGCTGAGACCGGCAGACTGAATACCAAAGGCAACAACAATTTTGCTTTCATTTGTGTGTTGCTCCTGCTTATAGATTTAATCAACTGTCCTGAAGTGCAGAAAACACTATAAGGGCTTTGCTACAGAGAAATGACAAGTTTTTGACGGAGCTGTGGAATTGTTGAGCGGCTATTTTATTCATGCAGTAAACATGCGTGCTGCCCGCTATATCCGGGGGTGAAATTACTTATTGAAGATAAGTTTACCGGCTTAAAATAAACTTATTTAAAGCTGTTTTTCAGTTTTTTGACACTTCTAACGCTTTATTGAGCTTCTGTTCTGGGGGGCAATAGCTGCACAAGGAACACCCACGAAAAACACTTCCGTGGGTAAATTGCTTGTGCACACGATAACTGACCTTGTTTAACTCTCAGGCTGTCGTTAATCTGGACCAAATGGCGCAAAGACCATCATTGTATTTTTTGTTTTGTATCAGGACTTATCTCAATCAGGCTGCCGTTGAGGCGGCTACTAATGGAGTCCTTATGCATCGTCGTCGTTTTCTTCAGGGAGCCGCAGGCTCAGGTTTAGCCGCAACGCTGGCAGGTTGTGCCAGCGCCCCGCAAGATATCTCTTCTCACATGCCTTTATCTACGGCTGAGTTACCGCTTGGCCTGCCGACGCTTGCGCCAATTAATGCTTATGCTGACCGAATAATCAGTACTAATGTATGTACCCGCCCATTCAGGGCTACAGGGCCGCGCATAGAGGCAGAAACGTCAGGCAGTAAAACTATTATTCATAACTACGGGCATGGTGGTAGTGGGTGGTCACTTTCATGGGGAACCGCTGCGCTTGCTGAGTCTTTGATAAAAGCCGATAAGCAAAAGCCTATTGCCGTGGTTGGGTGTGGTGCCGTCGGGCTGACCACAGCCATTCAGTGCCAGCGCGCAGGATACCAGGTAACAATTTATGCCAAAGAGCAGCCTCCTTATGTGCGATCTTCGTATGCAACCGGTATTTGGTCTCCCGATTCCCGTATTGTAACCCTTGAGCATGCGCAGCCATTTGCTGAACGCTGGCAATGGATGGCCAGGTTATCTTATCTGCGCTTTCAAACTTTGTTAGGGCTGGCTGGTAATCCGGTAGAATGGACAACCATGTTCAGATTAGCGGATAAGCCTTTTGATGATCACGGAGGCCATAATATTCCCGGCGAACCGGCTTACCCAGATTACCGCAAGCAGTTGCTGAGCGATTTAAATCCCAAAGCCCGCGATGTGCCGCCAGCGCTAAATCCATTTGCGACCCCTTATGTCCGGCAGTTTCCTCTGCTAATGTTCAATATCAGTGCTTATTCTCAGTATTTGCTGGCGTTGTTTTATCGTAGCGGTGGCAAGATTATAGACCGCACCTTAACGTCAGCTGCTGATTTTGCTCAGTTTGATGAGAGTGTGATTGTAAATTGCACCGGCTATGGGGCTAAGGCGTTACTTAATGACGAGTCAATTATTCCGGTACGAGGCCAAACCTGTAAGTTAATGCCGCAACCCGAGGTGAAATATGGTCTTCAGTATTTTGATCAGCATACCTCGGTTTACCCAAGGCGTGATGGCTTACTGGTACAGGCCGGTGCAGAAGGTGACTTTAACAACCCGGTAGCTAACGTTAATCCACAGGAGTCCATTGCGGCGGTAGAGCAACTGGCCAGAATAATGGCAACGATGAAAAGTTAGTCAGAATTCATTTGGAAAAATTGCCAGGGCATTTTTTTATTGTTGCAGGTCAACTCTCTTAACGGAGGACGTTGCGTAATAATCATTCCCGACATACTTTTGAGTTAAATAAAAGAGGAGTCGAAGTGATGCTTTCTCAACTAATGCAGTATAAAAAAAGTTTGGCAGTGTTATGTGTTTGTGGGTTATCGGCAGGCTGTTCGTTTAATATGGCGGACGTGCGTAAAGTCACTTATCCACCGGATTTTAATTACCTTGAACCTCAGGATATTAAGTCTGAAATGGCGCGGATGGCGGGGCAAATCCGGTTACTGGATCTCGCCCTCGAGCCGGTTGATGCCGCCGACCCGGCAGCAGCTGAGCGTCAGCAACAACAGGTAATGGCAGCGCTGGATAATATTGAAGCTATCGCGTCAGGGTTGCAAAGCACCAATGGAGGCTCTAATCACCCTTACATGCAGGACTTTATGCGTGACTTTGTAGCTAAAGTGGATAAAGCCAGAGGCGCAGCATCACTGGCTGAGCCACGCTACTATTTTGCCGGTAAAGTGGCGGGTGGTTGCGCGGTTTGCCATCAGGTAAACCGTTAGTTAATTACACACCGCCCGCATTTTTCCTGCTCAGACGCTGGATAAACGGGCGGTTAACCGTTTACTCTGGCTTGCGGAATTTCTCTCGTCGTTTAGGGGCGCGCATGGACTGGGACACTTTAAAGTTATCAGTTAGTGAGCGCAGTTTATTTCCCATCTTTGTGATGTCTTCGCCAATACTTGCACTTAATTCAATGGCGTGTTGATTGAGATCGAAGCTCTTGTCCATGATTGTGAAGTTTTCTGCGACTGCCTTAAGCTGATCTTGTTGTGCCGTGGCAACCGTGCCGATTTGTAAAACGTGCTGGTTGATATTGTCAATTGCCGATTCTATGTGGCCCCAGCTGTTTTTAGTTTCGTTGGCTTGTTGTGTACAGCCCTGCGCGTTTTCCAGGCTTTCCAGCATGATATCCACGGCGTTTTGCGTACTGTTGGTAATGTTTCCAACAATCTGGGCAACGCTGGTGGTAGAGGAGCGGGTTTGACTTGCCAGGTTTCTGACCTCGTCAGCGACGACGGCAAAACCCCGTCCGGATTCACCCGCCCGTGCTGCTTCGATAGCCGCATTCAGTGCTAATAAATTGGTTCTTTCGGCAATCTCATTAATAACATCAATTACTTTAGAAATACTTTCAGCGTCAGATTTAAGCTCATTTACCGCATTGGATACGTTGGTCAGGGTCGCACTTAGCCTGTCCATGTTTTTCAGGGTTTCATCTACGTAGTGCCGGCCTTCATTTACCCGTGCTTCTGTCTCCCGGGAAGCCTGCTGAATGCCGCCTACCTCGTTTGCCACTGACTGGCTGGATTCCAGGGTATTATTGAGTTCTTGTCGCACGATATCAGACTGGTTATGTAAGTTGTCTGAAGAGGTAATGAGTTCCTGATTGACCTCTTTAACGTCTACAGACATTGGCTCCATTCGCAGGATTGACGCTAGCAATTGGGTAAAGGTTACATCAAGGTGTTCAATAAATTCGTTAAATTTCTGTGCCAGGGCAGACAGCTCATCGTTGCCTTTATCGGGCAGGCGAATGGTTAAGTCACCGTCACCGGAACTCAGTTGTTCAACGGTTTTATGCATTTGTTTGATGGGGTTAAGGACCGGGCGGGACATCGTAACGCCAACCAAAAAGCTAATCACCAAAGCAAATACCGATAGCAACAAAATGTTAAACACAATCTGAGTATTGAGCTGTTCAATAAAACCCAATGCCTCGCTGTAGTCAATTTCGCTTAATATTACCCAGTTTAAACCAGCAATATTCAGCGGCTTATAGGCCGAAAGCACATCTACGCCGCGATAATCCTGCACCAACGCATAACCTGTCTGGCCATTAAGGGCATGTTTGGCTGCCTCAGAGTTGACCGTTTGTAGGCCGATAGACGTGGAAAAAACATCCATAGCGGTAACAGTTTGCATATCGGTGCCAATGGCTTTCATCACATTCAGGTAACCGGGTTTATCTTCTACCAGAAAGCGTGAGTTCGAGCGCATCAGCGTATCGGCACCCACCAGGTAGGTTTCTCCTGACACCCCAAAGCCTGCTTCAACCCAGTCCCTGTCATGGGTCATGATGTTATCGATTTTGTCCAGTGGTAGCTGCATCACCAGAACGCCTGTAACTTCGCCATTGACAGTAATCTGTGAAGAGACAAATGCAGCCTGCGCGTTATACGATGGCACATAGGTTTGAAAATCAGTGATAAAACTGGATTTTGAGTCGGTTAGTGACAAAGCCCCGCGATACGCATCCGCGAGACCACTTTGTTTGTAAGGACCGCTTTTTAACGACGTAGCGTAGTCGAGTTCCTTAAATGTGGAGTAAACCACGTAACCTGTTTCGGCATCTACCAAAAAGATATCGTAGTAGCCAAAGTGTTCCAGATAATCTTTAAACACATAATGATACTGTTGATGGGCCTGGTCGTAGTCACTGCCGGAACCATCACTCTCCAGCGCGTCTTTGCTGCCAAGGGGGTGAGGGTTGTCCGAGATGTAGCGTTGCTGAAAATGCAGAGCCAGACCTGAGAGCGAAGTAAGTAACGCTTGCTCATCCAGATTGCTATTGGGATTAAGCTGTTGGAATCTGGCGGCAAATTGCTGGCGATAATAATCAGACAGGCTGTTTGCAACACTATTGGTGCTGTTGGATTGCAGAAAGTGGGTTTTAAATTCTGACAGCGCTTTTACGGTAGTTGGGTTGAAGGACAGTGTCTCGGCCTGATAACGAACGGTAGCAAGGTAACTTTCTATCTGATGCGCAGTCTGGTCTCGGGCACTGATAAGCCGTTCTTTCGAGGATTGCAAAATATGCTCTTTAGCATCTTTTTCAATAAACCATCCCAGCGTTAAACAACTCACTATGGCGAAGACTACCCCGATCAGGGTGTAACTCGTAATCAACTTCGATTTTAATTTCATCCCTTGCTACTCATTGGTGATGGTTAATACACCCACTGTCCCGCAGTGAACTGCTGAATTAATCAACATAAAAAGTATAGGAACAAAACCAGGATTTTGTGTGAAAAAACGAGACTTTAATTAAAAAATAATGAAGAAAATAACAGAGATAGCGGATAGTAAGGGCGAATAAACAAGGATGAAAAACAAGCTAAGGCTTGTTTTTCAGTCTTCATCATCGTAGTTATCGTCGTTTTCCAGGGCGCCTTCACCAATAAAATAAGTGCCCCAGCCGTCGTAATGCACTGAGTGCTTGTCGGCGATTTGCAGCAGCGCGTCGGTGTCTTTATCCAGCAGCTCCCGGTTTAACAAACGTTCTGCGATAATGTCAAAGCAAAACACAGTGCCGCCGTCGTCCAGGTACACTTCTTCTGCGTCAGTGACTTCAAAACCGGCTTTGAAGGCGTCCACCGCGGCTTTTTCCAGGAGATCAAAGTCTTTGCATGCCATATGATGCTCAATGGTGTAAGTGGCATCGGCTTCACTGCCATCGCTCAACAGTGCATCAATGGTTTCCTGGTTAAATTCGTACCATTCAGTACGCTCGTCGTATTGCGTCATAATAAAAGCCTGGTTAGCAAAAAATCTTTATCTGCTTATATTATATTGATTTCTCGCTTTGAGCGACTTCATCGTTTAACTCAGCAAACTTTTTTTCCATTTCGCCGTGATAATGGGCCATCCAGCCTTTAGGCGAACGGCTGTTATCCAGTTGACTTGGTTGACCGATATCGATAATCATTTCGCCGTTATTCCAGCGGTTCCACTTAATTTTTTCGTGAAGATTGCTGGCAGTCACCATGATAACCGGTGTCTCTGTAGCGATGGCCAGGCGAAATGCGCCAACCTTAAAGGGCAAAATGCCACGGCCATAAGAACGTGTACCCTCAGGGAAAAACCACACTGACAGGTTTTTCTCGGTAATTTTTTTCGCAGTTAACTGCAAGGTATCCAGCGCTTTGGCGGTATTTTTGCGGTCGATCATGATATTGCCGCTAAGCCAGTACATCTGACCAAAAATCGGGATCCACTTAAGGCTCTTTTTGCCAATGGTCACCACACCAGGAAAAGCGGCTTTACAGATAGTAATGATGTCGTAACTGTTCTGGTGATTGGCGACGACGACATAGGACTTGTCGGTATCCAGACCTTCCGGGCGGCGAATGGTTATTTTCAGCCCCAGCAGTTTTGCTATCTGGCTGTAAAGCTGACCGGCAATATAGACATTGTCACGATGAAACGGGCGGGCAACACATACAATCAGTACCAGTACGTTGAGTACTAAGAAGGCGACCAGTACGACGGGAATTCGAATCAGAGCTAACACTAATACACCAGTTAAGAAAATTTGGCCGCAGATTATAGCTGTTTAGCGCCTGTGTGCATGTCCGATCAGTATGAAAACAGCCAGGGTAGCGGTTTTCTGCCAGTCGATAAACCCGGCTAAAAATATTCCTGATTAAAAATCTCGTGCTATGCTAAATACAATCTATATATAGTTTTTATGTCGTTGCTGTTGGTGAATCACGGATTTTCGCAGAGTCGCCGAGAGAGTAATCGATGTATATTTTTTGAGTTGTCTAAACAATGCAGACATTTATTCCGGAAGATCTCGAACCCGAGATCCTGACTGACCTCATCGAGGAGATCCACGAACTCTATGAAGCCAGCGAACAAACCCTGATAGAGCTAGAACTAAAACCCGAAGATAACGAGCTGCAACGCGCTTTATTCCGCTCTGTACATACCATCAAAGGGGATCTGGGATTAGTCAACTTTTCGCCAATTATTCCACTGTTGCAACATGTCGAGGATTTGCTGGACTACCTGCGTAAAGGGCAGGTGGACTACACCAGCATCATGAGTGATCTGGTATTACTGACCATGGATCGGGTGAAGCAATTTGTCGAAAGTGTGATTGCTTCAGGTAAGGCCGAATACGACAGTGTGTTGTATCAACAACTGATCATGGCAATTACCCGGATTACGCCAGAAAACCACAGCGACCATGACAGACTGCTTGGCGAAGCGGTATTACTGCTTAACCCTGAACTGGATCAGCCCCGGGAAGCCAGTGAGCCAGAGCACCCCGACATGCCGGCAAAACCGGTTCTGACTGCTGTACCCAAGTTGTCTAAAACCGGGGTTCCAAAAGATATCAGTGCCGAAAAACGTCTGGATATTTTGTTTTTCAGAGACCTGATGCAAACCATCGAAAAGCGTTCTGCTGACTGGGCGGGTAAGGGCGATCGTATCGCCAAGCTGGCTCTTTATGTAAATGATATTGCGGGTAATCCCATTGAGGAAGACCAGTTAGCGGTTGCCTGCTACGTACATGATTTTGGCATGGCATTTATGCCCCTGAAACTATTAATGAAAGAAGAAGCCTACGCCGACAGCGAATTTAACCTGATGCGCTCCCATGTGTACAAAAGCTCGCGCCTGCTGGAACATCTGGATCAGTGGGACATGGCGCGAAAAATAGTCATGCAACATCACGAGCGAGCGGACGGTAGTGGTTACCCTTTGGGCATTAAGGATGACGATATTTGTGATGGTGCCAAGCTGCTCGGCATTCTGGATACGTTTGACTCGATGACGCACAGTGGTTCACGGCAGGATAAACCGCAGTATTCCAAGAAGCAGGCTGTGGTTGCACTTAATCGTTACAATAAGGATAAGTTCAATGCCACCTGGTTAAATTACTTTAATCAGGCCATGGCGAGGGTGCTTACTCGTTAGCACATGCCAGACTGAGCCCTGCCAGTCTGGCTATCTGTGTTTTTTAACCGTCGATATCCAGTTCTTTGAGTTTACGGGTTAAGGTATTACGACCCCAGCCCAGTCGTTTAGCGGCTTCCTGCTTATGCCCGTGGGTATAGTGCAATGCCCGCTCCAGCATGATTTTCTCAAAGGTCATCAGGGCATCATCAAGAATGTTGTGCTGGCCATCTTTTAACTGCTGATCAACCCAGACGGACAGTAATTCTGTCCAGTCACCGCTTTGTGGAGATGCTTTTTCGCTGCTGTTATCGGCGTGAATTTCTGGTGGCAGATCGGAAGGCAGAACTTCCTGCCCGGATGCCATTACGGTTAACCAGCGGCAGACGTTTTCTAACTGTCGGACGTTACCAGGCCATGGCAGCTGGGCCATCACTTTTTCAGCTTCCTTACTGAGCATTTTGGTTTCTACATCCAGTTCTTTTGCGGCACGGCGTAAAAAATGGCGGGCAAGTAAAGGAATATCCTCGCGACGCTCAGCCAGTGCCGGAATGTGGATGCGAATAACGTTCAGGCGGTGAAATAAATCTTCACGGAACTTGCCCTCAGCAACGCGCTTTTCCAGATTCTGGTGAGTTGCAGCAATAATTCGCACATCCACGGTGACCGACTGATGACCACCTACCCGGTAAAACTGACCGTCTGCCAGTACCCGCAGCAGGCGCGTTTGCACATCTAATGGCATATCACCAATTTCATCCAGAAATAACGTACCGCCATTGGCTTGTTCAAAACGTCCCTGACGAGCAGTTTGTGCACCGGTAAACGCGCCTTTCTCGTGGCCAAACAGCTCTGATTCTACCAGGTCGGCGGGAATGGCAGCCATGTTCAGGGCAATAAACGGATTGGCGGCGCGCGGACTATGACGATGTAATGCCTGCGCAACCAGTTCTTTACCGGTACCAGACTGACCGTTAATCAACACACTGATAGATGAACGGGATAAGCGGCCAATAGCGCGGAACACCTCCTGCATGGCCGGCGCTTCACCAATAATCTCCGGTGCAGATTCTAACTGGGGTACCTGAATACTGCGGGTCTGCTCTCTGGCATGCACCAGAGCTCGCTCTACCAGGGTGACCGCCTCGTCAATATCAAAGGGCTTAGGCAGATATTCAAAAGCACCGCTTTGGTAAGCATTAACAGCACTGTCCAAATCCGAATGGGCGGTCATAATGATAACCGGGATCATCGGTGCGATCTGGTGAATTTCGTTGAGCAATGTCATGCCGTCCATTTGTGGCATGCGAATATCTGATACCACTACCTCAGGATAATGCCCTGATTCCAGCTGTAACAGTAAGTCCTGCGGGTTTTCAAAGCTGCAGCAATCGATGTTGGCAGATTGCAGGGCTTTTTGTAGTACCCAACGAATAGAACTGTCGTCATCGACTATCCATACAGATTCAGTATTCATTAATGCGATTCCTTACGGTCGATTGGCAGGGACAAAATAAACTCTGTATGGCCAGGGCGGCTATCAACTTCAATTTTTCCATCATGGTGATTCACAAGTGTTTGGGCTATGGATAAGCCCAGTCCCGAACCTGTATCCTTACTGGTGACCAGCGGATAAAACAGGGTATCTCTGATTTCGGGTGGGATACCGGGACCGTTATCGATTATTTTAATTTGGGCGGCCAGGGGGTGACGATGCCCATGAATAGTAAGCTGGCGCTCGATGCGCGTGACCAAACGAATGTGCGGGTTTGGCGTTTTTGAGTCACGTAACGCCTGTACTGCATTGCGCACAATATTCAGCACTGCCTGTTGCAACATATCCGGGTCCACACGAACTTCCGGAATACTCGGATCATAATCCCGGGTAATCGCAATGGCCTGCGTAGTATCTGCTTTCATCAGACTGCGTACTTTTTCCAAGGGGCGATGCAAATTGCACCATTCCAGCCGGGGCAATGAATTGGGACCAAGCAAACGGTCTACCAGATTACGCAGACGATCGGCCTGTTCGATGATGAGTTGAGTAAACTCTTTTTGTTCGTCTGATTCCAGCGCTTTTTCCAGCAGTTGGGCTGCACCACGAATGCCCCCCAGAGGGTTTTTAATTTCGTGGGCCAGTCCGCGGATCAACTCTCTTGCTGCGTAGTGTTGGGCGTGTTGTTGGTTTTCCCGGGAAATCCGTTTTTGCTGATCGATTTTCTTTACTTCAAACAGCAGTCTTGGGCCTTCTTCGGTGCTTAAATTAGTTACCGTTAAATCTGCCAGTACTACGCGATTATCACGAAAATACAGCTTTATTTCGTTTTCGGTAAAATCCTCGCCGCGGCGGAATGCGGCACGCAGACGCGCTTTATTAATGGTATTTGGAACAAAAAAGTCCGCCAGGGGCTGGCCATAGAGCTGTTTGGTGCCCGTCGCAAAAAGCGCTTGTCCGGCATGGTTTGCATAGACAATACGTAGTGAATTATCGATAACCACCAATACGGTGTTAAGGTTATCCAGTAAATTATTGGTATCAAACGGCGTGGCGTGCATGCCGGGCTCTCTCCAGTTGCACCAATATGGTGCCTCATTATTTCAGGCTGCTTATTGCCATGCAATTATTTTACGCAAAAAAGTTACAATGAACTTCCATGGTGCGCATTTTTACTCGCTTGCACCGATATAACAACTTACTTAGTTGTTAATCAGTCGCGATGCCTGATGCAGATAAAATGTTTGTGGGCTGGATGATGCAAGAGTCTTGCCCTTATTGTCTGTGTGGGCAATATAAAATGTATGGGCGCCGCGGTTGATACCATTAACATAAAACAGGGGCTTGGATTGCTCCATAATTAGTTGATTATTAATAAATAATTGGTACTTACCTTGTTTGTCTGCATGGGTGACGTTAGCGGCAATGGTCATGTTGCCTGAGTTGTTGCGAACGGTCGCTTCTGGCTGTGGGGCAATAACCTCAATAACGGGGTCAGGTGCTTTTTTCTCAGTAGAGGTTTGCACTGGTGGAAGTGTCGGTTTTGGGGGGGGCACCGTGATACGGTTGTCAGGACCCAGTTCTACCGGCTGTGCTTCCGGCACTGGCTTATCGGTATAGGTAATCGAGCCGTCTTTATTGACAACTTTATAGATTTCCTGAGCATGCGCCGGGACAAGGCATATGCTAATCAATAAAAATACTCTGAGCATGTGTTTGATTGTAGTGAATTCCGGGCAAAAAAAAAGCCCGCGCTAGCGGGCTTTAGGTATCTCACTTAATACAATGTTTTATACACTGTAGTACATGTCGAACTCAACTGGGTGAGTTGTCATGTTAAGTTTAGTGACTTCTTCCATTTTCAGGTCGATGTAAGCATCGATCATGTCATCAGACATTACGCCACCAGCAGTTAAGAACTCACGATCGCTATCCAGGGCTTCCAGAGCTTGCTCCAGTGAGCTTGCAACAGTTGGGATTTCTGCTGCTTCTTCTGGAGGCAGGTCATACAGATCTTTATCCGCAGAATCGCCAGGGTGGATCTTGTTCTTAATCCCGTCAAGGCCAGCCATTAACATGGCAGTGAATGCCAGGTATGGGTTACCAGTTGGGTCAGGGAAACGTACTTCGATACGGCGCGCTTTATCGCTGGTTACGTAAGGAATACGGATAGATGCAGACCGGTTACGGGCAGAGTAAGCCAGCATTACTGGTGCTTCGAAGCCTGGGACCAGACGCTTGTATGAGTTAGTAGAAGCGTTAGTGAATGCATTGATAGCACGAGCGTGCTTAATGATACCACCGATGTAGTACAGAGCTTCTTCAGACAGACCAGCGTACTTGTCACCAGCGAAGATGTTTTTACCTTCTTTACCGATAGATTGGTGACAGTGCATACCAGAACCGTTATCACCAACCAGAGGCTTAGGCATAAAGGTCGCAGTTTGGCCGTATGCGTGAGCTACGTTGTGAACAACATACTTGTAGATTTGAACTTCGTCAGCTTTCTTCACCATAGTGTTAAACTGACAAGCAATTTCGTTCTGACCAGCAGTTGCGACTTCGTGGTGGTGCGCTTCAACAACCAGACCCATTTCTTCCATTACCAGACACATAGCAGCACGCAGGTCGTGAGCAGAATCTACTGGAGGAACCGGAAAGTAACCGCCTTTAACGCCAGGACGGTGACCCATGTTGCCATCTGCAAATTCAGAACCAGAGTTCCAGGCAGCTTCAGATGAGTCAATTTTGTACATTGAACCAGACATATCAGTGTGGAACTTAATGTCGTCAAACAGGAAGAATTCTGGCTCCGGGCCAAACAATACTGTGTCACCGATACCAGTTGACTTCAGATACTCTTCAGCGCGACGGGCGATAGAGCGTGGGTCACGGTCGTAGCCTTCCATTGTTGAAGGTTCAACGATGTCACAACGGATGTTAACCTGAGTTTCTTCTGCGAATGGGTCAACCAGTGCGCTTTCAGGATCTGGCATTAGGATCATGTCAGATTCGTTGATGCCTTTCCAACCAGCGATCGACGAACCGTCAAACATTTTACCTTCTTCAAAGAAGTCTTCGTCTACACAAGAAGCAGGGATAGATACGTGCTGTTCTTTACCCTTGGTGTCAGTAAAGCGAAGGTCAATAAACTTAGCTTCGCTTGATTTAATTAATTCTAATGCCTTCTCAATTGACATCGTGTCCTCCAGGTTGTTTCGTAAAGTTGATGTTCGGGGAGCCGAACGATCAGGTGGAAAAATCCTAAGCGATATTCATGCCAGCTACTTGTAAAGGCCGAATAACGCGTAATTACGGGTTGTCGTCATTTTGTAAACCAAATTATGCACCAATATGGTGATTTTGTTGTTTTGTTTTGGTGCAGTGGAAAAAGGCATACCGCTTTATTTCCTTTCAGCATTCTTTCACTGCGCGAACGCTTTATCAACAGATTAATTTTTCTTTAAACATAAAAAAACAGGCGCAATGCAATAAGATTTTCTGTACAATCCGCGCTCATTTCCTTTTATCTATATGAGAAAATTGCAGGGCCATTCTGATTTATCCCTTCCGGATAACAAAGTCAGGGTGCTTTGCGGGTTGAACTTTAATGAACGTAACTGACATCAATAAGCTAAGAAACATAGCCATCATCGCGCACGTTGACCACGGAAAAACGACCCTGGTTGATAAGCTGCTGCAACAATCCGGTACTCTTGAGACCCGAGGCGAAGCGCAAGAACGTGTGATGGACTCAAACGACATCGAGAAAGAGCGTGGTATTACCATTCTGGCAAAAAACACTGCCATTAACTGGAATGACTACCGCATCAATATCGTAGACACTCCCGGACACGCCGACTTCGGCGGAGAAGTAGAACGTGTAATGTCGATGGCTGACTCGGTACTGCTGCTGGTTGATGCGCAGGAAGGTCCAATGCCACAAACCCGCTTTGTAACGCAAAAAGCGTTTGCCCAGGGCTTAAAGCCAATCGTTGTTATCAACAAAATCGACAAGCCTGGCGCGCGTCCTGACTGGGTAATGGATCAGGTTTTCGATCTGTTTGATAACCTGGGTGCGACTGATGAACAGCTGGATTTCCAGGTGGTTTACGCTTCTGCACTGAATGGCTGGGCGTCAGTAGATGCTGACGAAAAAGCCGAAGACATGACAGCGCTGTTCCAGACTATCGTTGACCAGGTTTCACCACCAGATGCCGATATCGACGGTGCATTCCAGATGCAAATTTCTCAGCTGGATTACAACTCTTACGTAGGCGTTATCGGTGTTGGCCGTATTAAGCGTGGTAGCGTTAAAGTTAACCAGCAGGTCACTATCGTAGATGCGGAAGGCAACAAACGTAACGGTAAAGTGGGTCTGGTATATGGCTACCTTGGCTTACAACGTCACGAAGTTGAATACGCTACTGCGGGTGACATTATTGCTATCAGTGGTTTGGGTGAGCTGAAAATCTCTGACACCATTTGTGACCAGAACAACGTTGAAGCGTTACCGCCATTAACCGTAGACGAACCTACCGTAACCATGACCTTCCAGGTAAACACTTCACCGTTTGCTGGTAAAGAAGGTAAGTACGTTACTTCACGTAACATCCTGGAACGTCTGCAGGACGAACTGGTACACAACGTTGCCCTGCGCGTTGAAGAGACCAGCGACCCGGATAAATTCCGCGTATCAGGCCGTGGTGAACTGCACTTAGGTATCCTGATCGAAAATATGCGTCGTGAAGGTTACGAGCTGGCGGTATCACGTCCGGAAGTAATCATCAAAGAAGAAGACGGCCAGACCATGGAACCGTTTGAAACCCTGACCATCGACTGTGAAGAGCAGCATCAGGGCTCTATCATGGAACAGCTTGGTCTGCGTAAGGCAGAAATGACCGACATGTCACCGGATGGCAAAGGCCGTATTCGTATGGACTTTATGATCCCAAGCCGTGGCTTAATTGGTTTCCAAACTGAGTTCATGACCATGACCTCAGGTTCTGGTTTGCTCTACCATTCATTCGATCACTACGGTCCGCACAAAGGTGGCGTGATTGGTAAGCGTAAGAATGGTGTACTGATTGCTAACGCCGCTGGTAAAGCATTGACTAACGCGCTGTTCAACCTGCAGGAACGTGGTCGCTTGTTTATCGGTCACGGTGTTGAAGTGTACGAAGGTATGATCATCGGTATTCACAGTCGTGACAACGACCTGACTGTTAACGCGCTTAAAGGTAAGCAGTTAACTAACGTGCGTGCATCAGGTACTGACGAAGCGCAGACCCTGGTTCCACCGGTTAAAATGTCGCTGGAACAAGCACTTGAGTTTATCGACGAAGACGAACTGGTAGAAGTAACGCCAGAAAGCATTCGTATTCGTAAGAAACTGCTGACCGAAAACGATCGTAAGCGAGCTTCACGGGCACCTAAATAAGCCTTCGGGCACCATGAATCGTTGAATGGTTTATCTTAAAAGGCCGGTTGTCTGAACAACCGGCCTTTTTCGTTTACACTGAATACTCAACCATTCATTTTATTGCTAACCGGATCATGCCATCTATTAATATCGCAGTAATTGACGACGACGAGATTACCCTTGAACTGATAGTGACCATTTTGAAATCAGATTTGGATGTCAATGTCGTTAGCTTTTCCAACAGTACTCTGGCGCGCGAGTTTCTGTTAAA
Source organism: Marisediminitalea lipolytica (assembly GCF_001758465.1). Classification (GTDB taxonomy): domain Bacteria; phylum Pseudomonadota; class Gammaproteobacteria; order Enterobacterales; family Alteromonadaceae; genus Alteromonas; species Alteromonas lipolytica. The sequence continues at coordinate 343,682 of NZ_MJIC01000016.1, read as the reverse complement.
GCAAACATCCGATTCACTCGACATGGTAATTAGTGATATGGTTATGCCCGGTTTTGATGGCTTAGCTTTATTACGTGATGTCAGGGCTGCGGGTCTGATGTTTCCGTTTTTGTTTATGACTGCTTACGAATCCCGGCAAACCAAGTTACTGGCCAAACAATTGGGCGCGGTAGCGTATCTGGTAAAACCCATTATTCGTAAAAAACTGGTCAATCTGGTTAAGCAAACCATCTCTTCACATTAATTGGGTGTGCTAAGGCTGCTGGCTGTGCACCGCCAATACCGGATAAAAAGGTCGTTACTTTGAGTCAATTTGAAAATACCCCTGATCGTCGTGACTTCTGGACGTTCAAATGGCAAAAATATGCAGGTCAGGATGTGCTACCTTGTTGGGTAGCCGATACCGAATTTCGTTGTGCAGAGCCGATTCTGCATGCCATGCAAAAGCAAACGGAATATGGCAACTTTGGTTATTCATTGCCGGCTCAACATAAGCCGGCCAACGATGCCGTTGTGCGTTGGCTTAAAGACAAGCATGACTGGGCAATTGAGGCCGACTGGATTGTCTGGACTCCGGGTGTAGTGCCGGCGTTTAACGTAGCGATTAAAGCTTATTGTGAAGCCGGTGATAAAGTACTTATTCAAACACCAAATTATCCGCCGCTACTTGCTGCCCCCGGGTTAAACGGTACCGAGCGTGTTCCTATTCCAACTAAGCTTGAGGCAGACCGCTGGACCATTGATCTGGAAGAACTCGAAAAACAGGCGGCCGATCCCAAATGTAAGTTAATGATCCTGTGTAATCCGATGAATCCGGTAGGCTCAGTAATGACCGAGTCAGAGATTAGTCGAATTGCGCAAATCTGTGAGCGTAACGATGTGTTGCTGTGCTCCGATGAAATTCATTGCGATTTGATCCTTGAAGAAGGCGTAAGTCATATTCCGGCCGGTCGCGTTAACGCTCTCACCGAGCGCAGCATAACCCTGATGGCTGCCAGTAAAACCTTTAACATAGCAGGTTTGGGCACATCTTTTGCGATTATTCCCAACGCTACTTTACGCCGCCAGTTTACTCAGGGAGCAGCCGGTATCGTGCCCTGGGCAAACGTGATGGGACTGGTGGCCACCGCCGCTGCATTTACTGAATGTGATGACTGGCTGACCGAGCAAATTGCTTATCTGCGTGGCAACCGTGATTATCTGGTAGAGCGCATTAACGCCATTGACGGACTAAAAGTTGTCTCTGCCGACGCGACTTTCCTGGCGTGGATTGATGCATCAGGTTTGGGCGTAGAAGATGTGCTTAAATGGTGTGAAAGCAAGGGCGTTGGCCCATCGCCGGGGCGTGATTTTGGCGAGCCTGATTATTTTCGAATCAACTTCGGCTGTAGCCGGGCAATGCTGACCGAGATCCTCGACAGACTCAGCGCATAAGCCCTGAAGTAAATCTGAAATCACCCCGGCTTGTCCGGGGTGATTCGTTTTACACCAGCCTGATTAAAAGTCGACACTGACATCCACGCCGTAGGCACGTAGTGCTGAAGGGTGAATAAAAGAATCGCCAAATTCAGGCGCGGGGATTACTTCCTGTAAGTATTGTTCGTCGGTAATGTTCTTGCCCCAGATTGCAACAGTCCATGCATCTCCCGATAAGGCTATGCGCGCATTAACCGTGCTGTATACATCGCGTGATTGTCTCTTTATGCAAATTTCTGCCAACTAAGCCAGACAATCAACAGGATCACACTTACACCGCCAAGATTAGCGAGCCAGTTATTCTTTAAGCGGCCCAGCGCGGGATGAAAATTCATCATATACAGTAACAGCAGGCCAATAACCGGCAGCAGTAAACCATTGGCCGCCTGGGCAAACAGAATGGCAACCAGAGGCCTGGTGCCGGTAAGTGAAAATCCGATACCTACCAGAATGATACAAAGCCAGATCCCTCTGAACCAAGGGCTACGTAAATCTGCCGGTTTGTTCAGCGCGCCGGTCAGAGCATAGGCTGCCGCTAAGGGAGCGGTTATTGCGCTGGTTAAACCGGCTGCAAACATGCCAACGGCAAAGAACCACTGGGCGTAGTCGCCCAGCAATGGGGCGAGTTGTCGGGCAAGGTTACCAGCGTGCAGTGACTCTGACTGGCCATAAAAGGCCTGCATTGCCGTGGCGACAATAAACAACGTGATCAGCCCTCCGGTACTGATTGCCAGCGCTGATTGACGGCGGTAATGACTCGCTTCATGGGGGCTTTCCTGCTCACTTTGTGCGACTAAGCTAGCGTGTAAAAACAGGTTATAAGGGACAATTGTGGTGCCTATCAGCGCCAGTATGGTAGTCAGGCTATCGGCGGACAAATGGGGGGTAAACAACTGCTCTGCCATTTGCTGCCAGTCTGGTTGACTGACGGCAAAAGTAAGAACAAATACCAGGGCCATCACCGCGACTAATGAAACCAGTACATTCTCGATAAGCCGGTACTGACCCAGCCAGAGCAGTACAATTGCCAAAGCGCCGAGCAGACAGCTCCAGATGGGAATGCCCAGACCGGCGATATTATTGAGCCCAATGGCGGCACCGGTCAGGTTTCCCGACTCGTAAGCGGCGTTGCCTACGCCAATTGCGCAGACCACAAGGAGTAAAATGCCCCGTCTGAGCAGAGGGTTTTTAATTTGATTGCTTAGGGCATGACTCATTCCAGCCCGGGTTGCAAATCCCAGACGAACCGCCATGTCCTGTAAAATAACCGTCGCAAGCACAGAAAACAGTAACGCCCAGACTAAATGAAAACCAAACCCGGCACCGGCCAGACTGGCCGTGGTTACCGTTCCCGGGCCAATAAAAGCAGCTGCGATAATAAAGCCTGACTTGGTTCGACGTGATGACATGTTACACTCATTTAATGATTGAACAGATGGCGTGACGCGCCCCGGCTAAAAGTTAGCCAAAGCGGCAAATACAACCGCATTACACCATGAGAGGATGGTCATTAACAGCCATTCATCACGCAGAGGAATGTTATGGTGAGTAAGTCGAAAAACGACCAACAACAGGCTTTTGCCAAATTTCTGCCGCAGCAGACGTATTTGCAAGGGACTATTTTTGCTGTGGCCGCTTGCCCTGAAATCCCCATGCCTGAACAATGGATGCCATGGGTGATTTGCAGCAACAGCGACGCTTTTATCGACCGGCAGCAGGCTGATGAACTGGCTGATTTTTTAATGGCGCAACTGCGGGACACCCTGGATAAAATGCGGCGGGGGGAGTCTTGTTTACCGGAAGATTGCCGCTGGCATAGTGATACCAGCCAGCGAGAGAATTTGCAGCAATGGCTAAAGGGCTTACTGACGGGTCATCAGCAACTGGAGGAACAATGGTTGCAGGCGTGGAATGAAAGTAGCCAGAGTCTGGATCTGGAATCATTGTCTGCCCGTCTGACCCGTTGTCTTAAATTATTCAGTACGCTGGCCGACCCACAATCCCGGCTACAACAAACCCCAATGGATAGGCGAGCTGAACTGGAGCGTGGATTGCCCCGTCTGGCTGACAGCTTGCCGGGTATGCTAAAAGAGTATGTGGATATAAGCGGTGAGCTGATGCAGGTGTTACCCAATCAGTTCGAGGTGGTGCCTAAAAATCATTGAGTGTGCGCTGTTAGCGGCTTTTATGGCCGTGCCGGTACTGTAATTGCTCGCGAAATTTTACCACATAGCGGTCGAGTTCCAGCTTGGCCTCATCGTAAGCGGATTGCAGCTCACTGGAGCCCGGCTCATCCATAAGCGCCTGAAAAGCAGTATCCGTTTTATGCAATAACTCTTTCAACAGCTGGTTGTTCACATCCATATTTGCCTGATCCTTAACAATACCCAATTCCGGTGGGGTTTGTATTGAGAGCGTTACTTGCTCTAGATAAATTTAACTACCGCCAGTAGTACCACGGCGAGTAATATCAGTACAGGTGCTTCATTTAAGATACGGAAATAACGCGACGAATGCGTGATTTTATCGGCAGCAAATTGTTTAACCAATGACCAAAGATAAAAATGATACACATAAATTAATGCCACCAAAGCAAGTTTAATGTGTAACCAGGTTGATGCGGCAAACCATGCATAGCCATAAGTGTAGATGAGGGCCAGACCAAATACCAAGGTTAAAAGCGCAAAGGGAGTAACAAACAGCCATAAGCGCCGCTCCATCACCTTAAATTGGTCGCGCACCACCTGCTGATTGGTTTCTGCATGATAAACAAACAATCGCGGCAGATAAAAAATACCGGCAAACCAGGCTACCATAAAAAAAATGTGCAGGGCTTTTAACCACAGTATTGTCATATTGGTAATGTCTCTCGTTTAAAATTGTGCGCGTTGTAAAAAGCTTTGCAGGCGGTTCCAGGTGATCACACCTATTACCTCTGTAGCGTCTTCAGCATATATGTAAACGGCACCAGAACGGGTGCTCTTTAATAGTTCGTAGACTTCTGCAAGGGTAGCCTGAGCGGATAACCCCTGCATGCTCTGATAACTGATGGGATGCGCATGGCGATCCAGACTAACGTCATAGTGAACCCAGGAATACTTAATATCCAGTTCAAACTTATTTTGCTGAATAACCGTTAGCGTGGGGTTTTCTGACAAGACTTTTTCCAGCGCTGATTCGGGCGCATCGTAAAATAATTTAAAGTCCGTTTCCATGGCAGCCAGTACCCCGGTTTTCTCCAGTGCTTCACGAATGGAGGTGATGGCATAAGGAAGCTTTTGAAAATCCAGCTGCTGAATAAAAATAGAGCGGTTGCCGAGAAACTGTGTAGCGGTAACGTAGGCCGGTACGATCACCAAAATGGCCGGTAAAATAATTTCCGGCCGGTAAGACAGCTCCATCACTGCCGAAAGTGCTGCCAGCGGGGCGTGTAATACTGCCGTCAGCATGCCCGCAATGCCCAGCAGAGCAAAGCTGGATGTGAAATCGTCAACGGGTAACCAATGCGAAACAGGTAGCAATAACACTGCGCCTGATAGCATGCCCAGAACCATCACCGGGCCAATAATACCACCGGGTATTCCCAGACCAATGGCAAAGGTGGCCAGTAAAAATTTCATTAGCAGAATTTCCAGCAAAATTAATGCTGTCGGATGGGCGGAAAACAGCGCGTTAACGTCTTCAAAGTTTGCCCCCAGTGCTTCGGGGAGCAGGGCGCCGCCGGTGGCGGTAAGAATGCCGGCCAGCAATAATCGCCATACCATGGACACCTTGCTAAAGAGTTTCATGACAGACATCAGCAACTGATTAAAAAAGGTAGCCAGCACCCCCAACAAACAACCGAACAAAATGAGATACAGATACAGCCACTGGCTAAAAGAGGAAAATGAAAAATAAGCCAGCTCATTGCCTTCGCCAAAAACGATGCGGGTAATCACCGAGCCGCAGGCCGCAGCCAGCATTACCGGAACAAATACGTGGATTTTATATTCCCTTAATACCACTTCCATAACAAATATCACGGCGGCAAAAGGGGTGTTGAAAGACGCAGAAATGCCGGCAGCAATGCCGCAGCCCGCCAGGGTACGAATGCTGTTATGGGGTAATTTAAGCGCCTGACCAAAGAGGCTGCTGCCTGCTGCGCCTAAATGCACGGAGGGGCCTTCACGGCCAACCACAAACCCGCCAGCCAGCGCCAGCATCCCACCGAAAAACTGATTAACGGTTGTTCGCCATGGAATATGCCCGTAGTGCTGTTTTACCCGATGAATGACAAAGGGAATGCCCAGACGGTAATGTTTAAAGCCGGTAGTATAAGCAATCAGTAAAATCAGAATAACTGCACAAACCGGCATCACCAGCCATATCCACTGGGCAGATAAGCCTAAGGCGCTAAGCAGGCTTATACCGCCTTGCTGCACCCAATCTATGCCCAGGCGAAACAGCACTATTAACAGCGCAGACGTTACCCCGGCAATAATACCAAGCAAACACACCTGCACAGAGGTGCGGGGATGGGCCAGTTCTTGTCGAAGAGCGCGCAATTGCATAAATTTGGGACGCCGGATGAAAGTAGTCAAATGGTAACACAAACAAGTGGTTAGTTTGCACAGTATTGCATCGATATGTCATCACGAAGATTGAATAATTGGCCTAAAACGGGCACAGTTCTGTTTTTAGTTTGTCTGTGACGGTTATGCATTTATCTGAGATACCTCAGCGCCTGGGTCAGACCCGGACTATCCTGCTGCTTGGCGCAAGCCTGCTGGCTATGCTGGTGTTTGGGGTTGTACTGGCTAACATCGAACGCGCCAGGATGCAGCAACAAACAGAGCAATTACAGCACTCGGTGGCGGGCTTGCAGGCCGAAAACGAACAACTTCAGACCCTGAGTAATCAGCTGTCCGTCAAACTCGACATGGCGCAAATGCACAACGACAACCTCAGGCAAGAAGTGTTGGCGTTGGAAGAGGCCATTTTTAAACTGCAAAAAGACAAAGCGTTTTATCAGCATGTGGTCGCCCCTGAAACGACGCAGGATGGCTTTTTTATTGATGGTCTGGAAGTTTTTCCTACCGCCACCCCCGGTTATTTTAAGGCCACCATGGTGTTGCTGCAGCAACGCGCTGTGTCTGCCATTATCAGAGGTGAGCTGACCATCTCGGTAACCGGGATCCTTAAAGGAAAGCACACCATTTTAAGCTCACTGGAGGATGCTATTTTGCCTGAAGGTGTGGTGGAGTACGGGTTTAAATATTTCCAGCCAGTCACTTTATATTTGCAGCTTCCCGCCGGGTTTACGCCTGAGTCCATTGAGTTTTCAACTACGGTTTATCAATACAAGCGACGCCGGGGTGACTATCAGCGCAGCTACAACTGGCACGAACTGTTAGCCGAGCCAGAATGAGCTGTTGACTCGCCACAGGTTAAGCCTTTTTGCAGCTTATTGAGCGGGTTAGTGTCGATTTGTAGTATAACCTCTCTCTCCTGCCATTGATATTTCATTTCTCTGCAACACACGGCTTTTGCAAGTAGAATATTGCCAGTAAGAATCCGCTTTTTAGTACAATGCGGCATTCCTGTTTCGTAATGATTCGGAGGGGGCTACAATTAGTGCAGGCTGTTGCTATGCCCATGCAAGTCCTTGCTTATATCGATTTATGAGCGTTGTTGTATTTTGCTCTTCATCTTTTTCTACGGTTTCTCGTTTATTTGTCACCATTTTTGTAACTTAATTACAGTTCTGCTCTGTCGCGTTGTCGGAATTTTATACAAGTCTGATTCTATTTTTTTTGTTCAAAAAATGAGCTTATTGATTTTGTTAGGTTTTCCAAGTTGGCCTTACTTATGCAATGTGACGTTACCTACTGTTCATGATGTAGCGGTACCAATGACGTTTAGTAAGGGAATAACACATTTACAAGGATTTCATGATGAAAAAGAAACTTATTGGTTTGTCAGTACTTCTGGCTACTTCGCTGCAGGCGCAGGCTGGCATTGTTGGATTAGATTTAATTGAAGCTGGCGATGATGCCGTTGCGGATATCAGTGGTGCGTTATTTGCGCCCGGTAGTGGTATTACTATTACTGGTACGCCAACCTTTGTTGGCGCTGTGGGAGATGGTGTTACTGCCAATACTGCTCAGTCTGGTATTTTTGCTGGTGTAAATATCACCGACGGAACCACCACCGTATCCATGGGCGGTGGCGTAGTTTTAACAACTGGTACGGCAAATATCCCCTCTACGAATACTAATTCGCAATTCAATCCTTTCATTCCGGCAACCGGTTCAGACAGCGATCTGGCAGCAATATTGACCGCTGCCTCTGCGCCAAGTTCGGTAACCAATGACGTTAACTTTTTCGAGTTTGACTTCACCCTGGATGCCGGGCTAAACGCTATTTCACTGGATTTTATTTTTGGTAGTGATGAATTCCCTGATCAGGCAGTAACGGATGTGTTCGGTGTGTTTGTTGATGGTACTAACTATGCCTTTTTCCCGGATTCGTCCTTAGTATCTTTCGTGCTGGGTGACAATGCCAGTAATTTTCAGTCCAACACCGGGGGCGCTTTTGATATTGAATACGATGGCTTTAGTAATAAATTGAGCCTTATTGGTTTGATCGACGAAAACCTGTCGACACATACGCTAAAAATTGCGATTGCCGATACGTTCGACTCCGTTTTTGATAGTGGTGTCTTTTTAAGTAACCTGACAGGTACCACAACAGAGGGTGGTGGTGGTGTTGTCACTGATGTCAGTGAGCCTTATCCATTGTTGTTACTGGCCGGCGGCCTGGGCATGATGTTGTTCAGACGTAAGATACGCTAACTACTTGCTATACCGACTTCGGGTGGCCTGTTGGCCACCTGCTTTCCCTGCTGGCTTTAGCTGGCACTTCTTTTTTTCCTTTAGTTGCTTATTGTCCTTCACGCTATTAGTCGCCATATATGACTGACTGTCTTGGTACACAGCGATATTTATGACGTTGCCTAATAGTTGATGTATTTACTCAGGTATTAGATAATAACCTATCAAAGAGCCGGGCAGGCTTGGTATAGAATTGAGGTGAGTATGTCGGTAGAGATGGCGTTACCAATTGATTTTTCTGACGCAGCAGCAAGTAAGGTGCGTGAATTGGTACAGGAAGAAGAAAATCCGAATCTGAAACTGAGGGTTTATGTGACTGGCGGTGGCTGTTCCGGGTTTCAGTATGGCTTTACCTTCGATGAAAAGGTTAACGAAGGCGATATGGCCATTGAGAAAAACGAAGTGACCCTGGTGGTCGACCCGATGAGTTTACAATATCTGGTGGGCGGCACGGTAGACTACGTGGATGGCCTGGAAGGTTCCCGCTTTCTGGTAAATAACCCCAACGCAACCACGACCTGCGGGTGTGGAGCAAGTTTCAGCGTTTAATAGCCAAAAGCAGTCTGCGGACTGCTTTTTTATTTTTGCAAGGGATTACTTTATGAAGTTATATGGCTCAACCACATCACCTTATGTTCGCAGGATCCGACTGTTATTAGCGGGTAAGGATTATGAATTTATCAACATGGATATTTTTGCCGGTCCAGGACGTGAGTTACTAAGAGTCAAAAATCCTGCCCTTAAAGTGCCAATGCTGGAAGACGGCGATTTACTGATTTATGACTCAAGGGTAATTTTTCGGTTCTTAAACGAAAAACTTGCTATGGCGCCATTAACCTGGGCGCAGGAAAATAGCTTAACGCTTATCGATGCAGCAAATGATACTTTTGTGCAGTTGATGATGCTAAAGCGTTCCGACATTGCCAATCAGCCGGATAAACTGTTTTTTAAACTCAATAACGAACGGGTTGATACGCTACTGCAAACGCTGAATAAAGGCATCGAAGCCGGGGATTTCGCCCGCTGGGAATATCCGGCCATCTGTTTGTTCTGCCTGATTGACTGGGTGATATTCAGAGAGCTGGCTGATTTTGCTGCCTATCCTGAGTTACAGGCGTTCTGGCAGCAACATCAGCAGGAAGCTGATGTTGCGATAACTGACCCTAGGGTTTAGTAGCCCTTGTCAAAATCAAAGGCATAAATCAGCGGTTGTGCTTCTAAAAAACGTATCAGGTTACCTTTAAAAATTACCGCCACGTCAGCCTCCCGGGAAATGGCAGCGGTATGCTGGGTAATATAGGCATTGGGCAGTGCCCAGTAGGGGTGTTCATCGGGTAAGGGTTCATCAACAAAGACATCCAGCACCGCCGCGCTAATCTGCTTTGTAGACAAAGCATTAATTAAAGCCTCATCGTCAATCGTAATACCCCGCCCCGCGTTTATCAGTACGCAGTGAGCCGGCAAGGCCTGCAATAAAGCGTCATCAATAAAATGCCTGGTGGCGAGGGTATCCGGCAGCAGGCTCAACAGGTAGTCACACTGGCTGGCGAAGGTCAGTTTTTCTTCTGGTCGGTATATTTTTGCATAGTCTGCCGTGGCCGTGCCGCTGCGATTAAGACCTATCACTTGCATACCAAAAAGGGTGGCAACATCTACCAAACCTGCAGCTATATCTCCTGCTCCGGCAATTCCCAGTGTTTTACCTGCCAGTTCGTCAAACGCGGGTGGGTGCCACTTATTTGTGGTTTTATGTCGGGCAAGATTAAAAGCTTCCAGGTTGCGGGCAAAGTACAGCAAATAAGAGAATACATATTCGCGCATTTGCTGGTCGAATATGCCTTTTACTCCGGTGAGCTGGTAATCCCGTTTTGCGGCCCTCAGCAGCGGCGCATTACCGGCAAAAGTGGATTGGATCCAGCGTAGTTCGTGACACTGCTCAACAATCTGTGCCAGTAAATCCGGATCGCCTAAGGCCAGTTGTATCCCGTGGGTATCAAACTGTGATGGATCGTTAGTGCTGCTACACAGCGTCACGTTGTCTGGTAGCAAAGGGGTCAGCAGTGCGGCGTACTGCTGGTAGTCCCGACTTAAAATACCAAGTTTCCAGGTTAAACTGGCAGGAGACTGTGTTGTCATAAGTAAAGAAAAGTTTCCTTTATGTGATTTTTATGTGAATTAAATTCCTTATTTTATTTTTATTTCCGAATTATATTCAGAAAAAAGAATAAGGAGTTGTAATGAAATCAAACCAATCTCTTGCTGTTGATAATTGCCGAACATTGTCGCCGCGTCGTCATACTACCGACGCAACGTCGGTGGAACAGCTGGTACAGGAGCAGCTACAACACTTTGGCATTAGTGCAGATAGCCAGTACGGTGAAGCCCTGGCCGAAACGGCTCGCCACCTTTATGGTGCACAACAAGGTGTCCAACAACTCTGGCAGGTTACACGAGATACCCTTGAAAGGTTAGATCAAACCGATAAGCTGAGCTATTTCAATGCTAAAAAGTTTTTGTCGTTTCAAATTGCCAAGGTACTGGATACCTTGCAAAATCCGTTTCGCCAAACCTGGCAGAGCCTGAATAAATCAGCCCCTCAGCACTATCCAATTTTTGATAATGTACCAGCGTTATTTTCAGCCACTCCGGCGGTGGTAAAAACGGCCACTTATGTCTACGCCTGCACAGAATGGATTGCTGATGCTTTTGAAGGCAAGGAGTCAACGCATCAGATTTACAGCCGGTTAATGAACCCCACCAATATTTCTCTGGCCAACGCCATTGTGGATTTGGAAGCCGGTGAGCATGCCTCGTCTTATCTGGCCTGGAACTTTAACTCCGGTATGGCGGCGATTGATGCGCTGCTGTCTAATGTGCTGAATCACGGCGATATCTTAATCGTGTCACGTAATGTGTATGGTGGTGTTTATCAGCTCCTGCATGACTATTTTGCGCGACAAAACCGCATGGCTGTCAGCCTGGCCTGGTTCGACGGTTATACCGGGGATGACTTTGCCCGTCATCTGAGCGATGTTCAAAGCAAATACGCTGATAAGCTGGCTGCCGGCAGTCAGTTGCATGTCTATATTGAATCACCCTGTAACCCTCATGGACTGATTCTGGATGTGCCGGCGATCTGCCAACTGGCCCACGCTCAAAACCTGTTGGTGATGCTGGATTCTACGCTGGCGACGCCTGTATTACACCAGCCCCTGCAGCATCCGGATAAAATGTCTCGGCCGGATTATCTGGTGCATAGTTACACCAAGGACATTTGCGGTACCGGTACCACTACGGCCGGAGTCGTGATTGGTGAAAATCATCGCATGTTCCAACCCAAGGGCAGCCAGTGTAATGGCGTAGATTGGTCGCAAACCTTATTTTGGGATGTCTATTATATAAAGGGCGCGTTTTTGGATTCGGAAAAAGCCTTTGATGTGCTGACCGGTATGAAAACACTCACTCAGCGCATGCTGACTAAGGTAATAAATACCCGGGTTTTTACTCACTATCTCGACTCGCATCCGCTTATTAACGTTAATAGTCACGCCCTCAGTCAACATGACAATGCTGGCCTGCGCGAGCGATTGCACACAAATGGCTGGCCTACGGCATTGTTTACCGCCGAGCTTAATTTGCCGGAACTGGACAGAGTGCAATTCAGTCGCTTTTTCGATTCACTGGAACCGGCTTTTGGTCACCAAATCAGTATTGGTCAGACGAATACGCTAATCCTGTGTCCGGCGTTAACCTCACATTCTGAAATGAGCCGTGAAGAACAACGCAAAGCCGGTATTGGCTTAACCACAATGCGAATTGCCATGGGGTGTGACTGTGTCAAAGCATTAATTGCTCATTTTGTGTTGGCCCTGCGCCAGGCAATTGACCCCGTACACCCGGGATTCAGTGAGCAGTTTATGTCCGCCGAACGTCTGGATGAAATGTATCAACGGGTCGCCGCGGACGTCTATGCCCAGCATCATGCATCGCAACAGAGTCTGGCTGATAAGCTTAAATAGCCACAAAAAAGGAGTGCTAATAAGCACTCCTGATATTGCCTCGGGGAGTAATCACACTAACTTACTGGCTTCACCGATTCCGCTGGCTTCCTCATAGGACGGGTAGTCGCTGTAACCCTGAGCGCCACCACCATACCAGTGACTCATATCGTCACAGGGCGCAAGGGGGTAATCCCTGGCAAACCTTACCGGCAGATCCGGGTTGCTGATCCACGGGCGGCCAAATGCGATCATATCAGCCTCGCCACCGGCAATGCGCTGCTCCGCGGTATCTTTGTCGTAGCCGCAATTGCCTATCAACAGACCATTAAATACATGGCGGAACTCTTGCAATGTCATGGGCTCACCGCGCTCATGAAAACCAAAGGCGAGGCCATCCATAATGTGCAGGTAGCCAATGTTGAGCTGGTTAAGCTTGTCTGCCACAAACAGGTAAGTTTCCTTGTAATCATCAGCCCCCATATCATTAAACATCCCGTTAGGGGAGAGACGCACGCCAACTTTTTCCGCTGGCCACACGTCCAGTACCGCCTGCATAACTTCGGCTAAAAAGCGATAGCGATTTTCCAGACTGGCACCGTAGTCATCTTCGCGCTGGTTGCTGCGGCTATCCAGAAACTGGTTAATCAGGTAACCGTTAGCGGCATGGACCTCGATGCCATCAAACCCCGCCTCTTTGGCGTTTTGCGCAGCCTTGCGATAGTCTTCAACGGTGCGCTTAATATCTTCAACGCTCATTGCCTGCGGCACTTCAAAAGGCTTTTTGCCCGCAGGAGTATGAATGCTACTGCCGTCACCAATGGCAATAGCAGAAGCCGAGAAGGGTAATTTACCCTGATGAAAATCACTGTGTGAAGCCCGTCCGGTATGCCACATTTGCAGAACGATCCGGCTGCCAGCGTTGTGCACCCGCTCGGTGATACTGCGCCATGCTGCTGTCATTTCACTGGTATAGATGCCCGGTGCATCAACCCAGCCGTTACCTTCCGGTGATATGCTGGTGGCTTCGGTAATCAGCAAACCGCCGCAAGCCCGTTGAACATAATAGTCGCCCATAACTTTGTTAGGTACCCGGTCTGGCCCCGCACGCCCGCGGGTCAGGGGAGCAAGGACCATGCGATTTTTAAGGGGGTTACCGGCAAAGGTTACTGGCGAGAGTAAGTGCGCTAAAGCCATGAATTTATATCTCCTTGTAATTGCGCTTGTTGCAATAATTACGGGAATTCGCGGCTTTTAGATTAGCCGAAGAAGGGCAGAGAGGTGCTGGTCACGTGGTCGTAAATAAGGGTTGTTTCCACGTGGATCACTTCGTCGCGCCCGGTAACCTGGGTAAAAATAAAATCCCGCAAATGTAATGCGTCGGGCACGCATACGTGAAGCAGAAAGTCATTCTCACCGCCCATATGAAAGACACTTAATACTTCTTTCTGGCTAACCAGTTCCTGCTGGAAACGGGCAACCGTATCACGGTTGTGAGAGGCGAGCCGAACGGCCACCATGGCCTGAATATGACCACCGAGTAAGTTGTAATTCAGCTTACTGCTGGCACCTAAAATTATTCCTTCATTCTGCAGCCGTTTGATTCGTTCCAGGCAGGACGATGGTGCCAGATCAACCTGACTGGCAATGGCTTTGTTGGTAATACAGGGATCCTTAAACAGGCTGGCCAGAATGGCAATGTCGGTGTCATCGAGTTTGCGCATGGCAGCTATCTCCGGGAACCTTTGTTATTAGTCAGCCAGTGTCAGGTTACCCAGAACTACGGCTCTGGATGCGCCAGTTACACTGGGTACGTTGCCTGGTACACGGTGCATATATGCCCAGGCCAGCCATGCAAAGGCAACACCTTCTACCCACTGAGGGTGCAGATCGAGGTTGTCTGTTGCCGCGACAGAGATTTGTGGTAACAGTTCTTTTAGCTTAGCTATTAGCGTTTTGTTAAAAGCGCCACCGCCACAAACGAAGCATTGCTCTATCCGGTCCTGTTGTTCAATGGCTTTAGCAATAGTCGTGGCAGTCAGTGCCAGTAAGGTAGCCTGCACGTCTTGTGGTGCCAGGTCAGTATCCAATGCCTGCAAATGCTGCTGCAGCCAGGTCAGATTAAAATGTTCCCGGCCGGTACTCTTTGGGCCTGTCTGAGCAAAATAGCCGTCTGCCAGCATACTATTGAGCAGCGGCTGATAAACCTTGCCTGATGCTGCCCAGTGTCCATCTACATCGTAAAGTGTATTACGGTGTTTGCGACACCAGGCGTCCATCAGAACATTGCCGGGGCCGGTATCAAATCCTTTAATTGCGCTGCTATCCAGACCTCGCAACACCGTAAGGTTAGCAAAACCGCCAATATTGACAATGACCCGATTGTGGCCGGCTTTGGCAAACTTTGCCGCGTGAAAGGCGGGGACCAGCGGTGCACCCTGACCACCAAAAGCAATATCCTTACGACGAAAATCGGCAACGACATCGATGCCGGTAAGGGCGGCAATAGTGCCTGGATCGCCAATCTGCAGGGTAAAACCGTTTTCGCCTGATGTTCCTGGAGGACCATCCGGATAGTGGCGAACGGTTTGGCCGTGGGAACCAACAGCACGAATGTCAGCCGGTGATAACTGCCGCTCAGCAATTAACTTATTAACCGCCTGAGCGAATACTTTAGCCACAGCCCGGTCTGCCTGGCCGAGGTGATTTATCTCGTTAGGACTGATAATGCATAGTTGATGAAGCTGGTCGAGGAGTTCTTCCGGGTAGGGAACAGAGACGGCCGCAATGGGCGCGATGGCGGTATCAGTAATATCAGTAAGGATGGCATCCACGCCATCCATGCTGGTCCCTGACATTACACCAATAAAGTAGGCCATGAACTATTTCATAGCCAACATAATACGCCGCGAGGTATTTAGCTGAGCGAGTCGCTGTTGTGCAATCTGGTTAAATGCACTGCGCTGACTGGCTGCAATAGGGCGGGCCTTAGGTAAATCTACCGTTCGCGGATTACGGTGGACGCCGTCAACAAGAAACTCATAGTGCAGGTGCGGACCCGAGGCCATACCTGTACTGCCAAGATAACCAACGGTTTGCCCTTGTTTTACGGTCTCACCCTTCTTAACAGCTTTCTTTTTAAAATGCAGATACTTGGTAACGTACTTTTCGCCATGCTGAATAAACACGTAATTACCGTTAAATTTGTTGTAGCCAGCTTCGATGACCTTACCATCGCCTGCGGCCATAACTGGCGTACCCACAGCCGCTACGTAGTCAGTACCACGGTGAGCTTTCCAGCGTTTCTGCACCGGGTGAAAGCGAGCTTTACTAAAATTGGAGCTGACATATTTAAAATTAATCGGTGCACGCAGGAAGCTCTTACGCATGCTGCGACCTTGCGGGGTGTAATAGTTGCCGTCTTCGTGCTGAATTGCCTGAAACATATCGCCCTGATTGACAAACTCGGCAGCGACAATGTCACCATAGCCAACAAATTCGCCGTCGATATAGCGCTCTTCAAACACCACATTAAAACTATCGCCGGATCGAATTTCCATCGCGAAGTCGATATCCCAGCCAAAGATACTGGCCAGATGCATAATCTGATTGTCGGTCAGGCCTGCGGCAACGCCTGCATTCCAGAAACTTGAGGTAATCTCGCCCTGGGCAAAGTTGTATCTGACCTCTACCGCCTTGGTGTCGATGCGGGAGACCAGGTCGTTACTGTCTGCCTGGGGTTCGATATACAGTGTATCGGTGGGCGATAGCGCGTAGCGCAATCCGGCAAACTGATTGTTGATGACGTTCAGGTCCAGTTTATCGCCGGGTAACAGCGTAACCAGGGTTTTTGCTTGTTCGCCAGCATGGCTTACTGCATAAGTATCTTTGGGACTCAGGCCTGCTCGTTTAAAAATTTTGGCCAGAGTGTCGCCGCTTTTTACCTTAAAGGTTTGCCATTGCGGCTCGTCATCCAGTTCGCTGATAACTTCGGATTCGGCGACTGAAATCGACAGTGGGTAACGTTTACCGGTTTCCAGGATAAGTGATTCGGTATGCCGCGATGCTTCGACCTTCTCAGAAGGGAGCAAAATGAGTAAACCAACAAAAGCGCTGGCAGCAGCCAGACCAATGCGGTGAGGCCGCGGCATTTGCTTAAATAAATCAGTGAGTAACTGAGGTGTAAATATCTTTCTCATAACAGCATGAGAATAGCGGTTTCAGGGCCGATATGCTAGTGGCGGTGAATAAAATTACGACGAATATGCGAGTAAATGGGCAAATTATCGCGATCCGGCGTGGATAAAGCACATAAAGGGTTTAAATAGGCGGTTTGCGCGCGTAAAATGCCCGCCCAGAATGAAGTTAGATGGAAACCAATAAAATGAGTGACTGGCAAGCCGCCCTGGCCGAAATTAAACGGGGTACCGATGAAATTTTGCCCGAAGACGCGCTAATTGAAAAACTGAAGTCAGGTAAGCCCCTGACCATTAAAGCCGGCTTCGATCCAACGGCGCCTGACTTGCATTTAGGTCACACCGTTTTGATCAATAAAATGCGCGCTTTCCAGCAACTGGGTCACAATGTGGTATTCCTGATTGGGGATTTTACCGGTTTAATTGGCGATCCAACCGGCAAAAACGTTACCCGCAAACCACTAACTAAAGAGCAAGTACTTGCTAACGCTGAAACCTATCAGCAACAAGTGTTTAAGATCCTGGACCCGGAAAAAACCCAGATTCGTTTTAACTCTGAATGGATGAACGAGCTGGGCGCGGCTGGCATGATCAAACTGGCAGCGAGTCAGACCGTTGCGCGTATGCTGGAACGGGATGATTTTAAAAAGCGTTATGCTAATGAGCAGCCTATTGCGATCCATGAATTCCTGTATCCGCTGGTGCAGGGCTGGGATTCTGTTGCGCTTAAAGCCGATGTTGAGCTGGGCGGTACCGACCAACGGTTTAACCTGTTGATGGGCCGTGAGCTGCAAAAAGAGCAGGGACAGTCGCAACAGGTGGTATTGATGATGCCATTACTGGAAGGCCTCGACGGCGTGCAGAAAATGTCGAAGTCGCTGAACAACTACATTGGTATTACCGACGCACCAACCGAAATGTTTGGTAAAATCATGTCGATTTCTGATGAGCTGATGTGGCGTTACTATGATCTGCTGAGTTTCCGACCGCTGGAAGAAATTGCGGCTCTCAAACAGCAAATGGCTGATGGCGCGAACCCGCGCGACATTAAAATCACCCTGGCAAAAGAGATTATCGCGCGTTTCCATTCCGAAGAAGATGCTGAGGCGGCGCATCAGGATTTTATCCAGCGTTTCCAGAAAAACGCGATCCCGGATGATATGCCAGAGGTCACTGTTGAACTGACCGACGGCGAAATGGCCATCGGTAACTTACTGAAAGAAGCGGGTCTGGTTGGGTCTACCTCAGACGCCATGCGTATGATCAAGCAGGGCGCGGTTAAAATCGACGGTGAGAAAGTATCTGATACTCGTTTGGTGTTAACCGAAAAAGGCGAAAAGGTTTATCAGGTTGGTAAGCGCAAATTTGCCCGGGTAACGCTGGCTTAAGCTATACAAAAAGCAATATAACTGCGCTGCTACTGGCAGCGCAGCCTCTTCTGTAAGTCCTACCCGGCAAAAGTCAGCAACATTTCTGCCGCCAGGCATTCACACAACGCATCACAAACGGGGCAATCATAGCCTTCGTACAGTGCTGCATACTGCCATTTGTTGGGGTGTTTCTTTATCAGCCGACCGCCATTTTTACTAAAGTACCGGTAGGCGCTGTTACCCGGACTTGCCAGCCAGATATGCGCAAGGCCTGCACAACTTCCCTGGCGGCGGGCCGCATCAATGGCCTTATTCAGTAGAGTCGAACCAATGCCATAACCCTGCATTGCCGGGTCCACCGTATTACATTTGAAATAGCAGACCTCGCCAGAGGGTACCTGCCATTCTGCCGGTGTCGCCCATTGGTCAATATCCCACTGGCCCTGGGCAAAAGTGAGCCTGAAGCCGACTAACTTATCCTGATAGAACGCCGCGATGCCAGCATTGATATCGTCTTTTATACCGCGATGATAATACTCGGTAAGATTATCAAGGTTAAGGTAGCCCTCACCCTGCACCCGGTTGCCGAGTTCGAGCACATCAGCAAAATGTGCCGGGGCCAGTTCGGTATAAGTAATATCAGCGCTATTTCTTTTTGCGTCCAAGATCCATTCCTTGTAAATGTACATCCAGTGCATCCAGCGAAATCCGTATTTCCAGTACGGACTGCCACAGGCTGTAGAGCAAAAATACCAGGCTGGCGGCAAATAACCAGTTACCCGCCAACTGATAGGACAGATAAATGGCCAGCATGGACAATACGCACAGGAAAAAGCTGAATACGCCGGTTTCCTGCATGCGTTTTATATAGTGAATACGTTTTCTGAGGTTTTTGATCTGTGCCTGGGTACTTTCGCTGTCTTCGCCTTTATCGAAATGGCGAATTAAGGAAGCGAGAGTGAGAAAACGGTTAGTATAAGCCAACAGTAATAGTGAGATAGCCGGAAACAACATGGCCGGCGTAGCGATATCAATAGTCATAGCAAAAAAACGAGTAGCAACAAGAGCGTAATGATGCCGCTAATAAGCCGTTGTGTCTATGACGAGCGCTTTATTTTACTCATGTGACGACGTCACCGGCAGCTGACTGGCCTGCCATTGCAGCATGTCTCCATCGAGATGGCTAAGCGACGTATAACCCAGTTGAGCGAGGCTTTGCAGCGCTATCCCTGCCCGGCGCCCGGAACGACAATACACTAACATTGGCTGGCTGATGGAGCCCAGGGTTGCCAGGTGTGCATCAAGCTTATCAAAAGGAATGTTTATCGCCCCTGGCACATGACCCTCTGCGTATTCGGTTGCGCTTCGCACATCTATGATGAGTCCGTTAAAGCCGTTTTGGTGGAGCTCATTAACCGCAATATCGGTAAAGCCATTGTGCGCAGCGGCAGTGACGGGCAGTAAAAGTAGGCAAATAAGCAGAAGCGGGTTGAGTGACAGTTTCATTTTTGCTCCTGTTGACGGTAGCTATCGATGTCATGACACAGCGTTTCAATGGCATCGGCAATACGCAGTGTAAAGCGGTGTAAGGCGTTAACATTGGCCTGGATTAAAGGGGCCTGGATAACCGGACGATGGGGTGCCCAGAAATTTTCCAGGGTTTGCATGGACTGGTCACTGGCAGCCACTAGCAGCTGTGGCTGGCGGAGCAGTACCTGTTTGACTGACACCTGAGGGTAATCGATGGGTGAATCGTTAAAGATGGATTGAGCCCCACAGGTGGTTAGGAACTTATTGGCCCAGGCGGCTTTACCAATGGTCATAAGCGGTTGGCTCCACATATAGTAGAACACCTTTACCACCGGCTTGTGCTGATACTGTTGTTGTATTTTTGCTAACTGGGTACGGTACTGATGAACCAGTGTCTGACTCTGCTCGTCGGCCCCGGCAAGTCTGGCGACCTCAAGTATCTCACTGGCAATGGCATCCAGGGTGTCAGGCTGAGAGATAAATACCGGGATCCCCAGACTCTTTAAGCGGGTAATGTCCTGGGGTTTATTACCGCCTCCCCAGGCCAGCACTAAATCAGGCTCTAACGCCATAAGGGCGGTAAAATCCACTCCCTGATAATCGGCAACAACCGGTTTTTCACTGGCCTCAGCGGGATAATCACTAAACGCACTTACGCCAACCAGTTTGTCTTCAAGCCCCAGACTGTAAATCCATTCGGTCAGGTGTGGTGATAAGGTAATAATGCGCTCCACAGCCACAGAGGTTGGGCTGAATACAGCGCAAACAGCCCACAGCAGCAGGTACTTCCATTTTGTCATAGTTTAAGTTGCCAACAAATAATCAGTGCGAAGGTTAAGCCAGTTAAGGTTAACCAGGTGGCTCGGTTAATTGCCCGAAGCGTATAGGTGAGGTCGGACAGGCGGACCTGGCGCGCGCTACCAACCCGATGGTAACGCCGTTTAATACCATGGTAAATAGCCGGCCCGCCGAGCTGAATATTCATTCCAGAGCCAAAGGTAGCCAGGAGCAGGGACGTGAAATCTTTCGATGGACTGGCCAATAAGCCGCGACATGCCTTTACCGGGGACGTGGCCAGGATAATTAAGGCCAGGCCTGTACTGTAGGGCAGCCAAATCAGTACCTGACTAAGCCCGTAGGCTGGCAAAGCAAAGTGTTTAAAGCCTGGGGCAAGCCGGTGCCACTGCCAACGAAATTCAAGTAACAGGCGGTAGGTAAGTGCAGCCAGAGGCCCGGCAATGACAAACCAAAAAATAACGCCGATAAACTGCTGCAAAAATCGTAACAAATAGCTTTCTATTGCGGCTTTGGCGATGCCGATATCTGACAAGGAGGCTGTCTGACGGGCAACCAGCGGACTAAGTTGTTCACGGGCCAGTAACTTTTTGCTGCCACTCAGAGCGTTGGTAATCAGTTTGAACTGACGCCTGACAGGGTAAAAGTTAAGGGTACAAAAGAGTATCAGACTATCAAAGAACCAGCGGTATTCTGCCATCCCCAGCATAAAAGCCAACACCGCAATAAAAGGGAAAGTCAGTACGACAATGCCCAGCGTACCACTGATGTAATGCTGTGAAACCGGGGCAGTTGTATCGGGACACACCTTGACCGCCATGTTGTTTACCAGCATGCGGTAAAGGGTTAAGGGATGAGCCTGGGCCGGAATTCGCCATACCCTGTCTACCAGGATCACGCACAGCGCGATAACAAGGCGTAGGCTGATATCCGGCGGTAGCTGCAACTGCGTCATTATTTGCCTGGTTTGTTTATGACGCGGTGCCTGAGGTGCGCTGGCTTAGGGCCTGAATCATTCCCATTACCAGTTCCGCTGAGTTTTTGGCTGCGGTTTCCAGATAGGCGTTAAATGATACGGTAGACGTTTTACCGGCAATATCCGACAGCGAGCGAATGACCAAAAATGGCGTGCCTAACATAAAGCTGGCCTGTGCAATGGCTGCGCCTTCCATTTCTGATGCGCTGATAGCGGCAAATGACTCACGTAAACTGGCGGCCGCTTCATCGGTGCCAATAAACGAGTCGCCGGTACAGATTAACCCGCGGATGGTTTTTACGTGCAGGGCAGTGGCTGCGGCTTCTTCTGCGGCAGTAATTAACTGCTCGTCACATTCAAATACCGTTGGCATGCCTACGCATTGTCCCAGCTCATAGCCAAAGTGAGTAATGTCCACATCATGATGCTGTACACCGTTGCCAATAACAATATCACCAATTTCCAGGCTGGTATCAAAGCCGCCGGCCGAGCCAGTATTTACTACATAATCGGGCTTAAATTCGGTAATCAGCAGAGTGGTGGCAACGGCGGCGGCAACTTTACCGATACCGCATTTCACTAACACCACGTCCATACCGTGCAAAGTGCCAGTGTAAAAGGTCAGATGCGCTACCTGCTGTTCACTGACATTTTCCAGTGTGTCTTTTAACAGGGCGACTTCCTGATCCATAGCGCCGAGGATACCAATCTTCATATTTAGCCTTTAGTACAATTTATTTAACGGAGATCAAGTGCGTAACGGTGAAGCGTGCACTATGCTTACAAACATACCTGAAAGTGTAATATGAATGTGGGTATTGGTACACTATGATTGCCAAAAGGTTAGTAAAACAGGCTGCTAATAAATTTTGCTGTCTATCCTATTGATGTAATTAGTATTCAAATTTATGGTTTATACATTATTTAAACGTGTTACCGGTGCCGCATTACTGACGGTAAGTCTCTTCTCACCGGCTGTTATGGCCAGTGACAAGCTGGAAATATCGGGTTTTGGCCGCATAGTGGCAGGCTATCTGGACGACCCGAATGTCGAATTTGAAGCCTACACCAACCAGGTATCCTTTACCGAGCAGTCACTTCTGGCCCTGCAGGCCGACTACCACCTTCTTGATAATCTGACTGTTACCGCACAATTACTGGCGCATAGCAGTAACGAGCGTGACTCCGGACTGGAGTGGCTGTACGTGAGCTATGCGCCATCGCCATTGTGGCAGGTAAAAGCTGGCCGGATGCGAACGCCTTTTTATCAGTACAGCGACGTTATCGATGTGGGGTTTGCCTATCCGTGGATCTCTCCTCCGCAACAACTGTACAGCGCCTTTTTGTTTAATCAGTATGATGGTGTCAGTCTGATCCGTCGTTTCTCCTTCGGCGATTTTAGTGCCTCAGTGGAAGGCTACTACGGCGTATTCGATGGCGACACGACCTTTCAGGAGCGCAGTTACCCTACTGACATCAATAACCTGGCAGGTATAGTGTTTAACGGCATGTTTAACAGCAACCTGCGGGTCCGGGCATCCTACATTATGGCGGATTTTAGTCTGGACCTTGAGGAAATTACGCAATTTTCTGACTTACTGCGCAGCTTTGGTTTTAATCAGAGTGCAGACTCCCTGACGATGCAGGGAGAGTTCGATATCTATCAGCTTGGTGTCGCCTACGATTCACTGGACTACAACCTGGCCTCAGAATGGATGGAGATTCAGTCCAATACGGTACTGGCCCCTAATATCGTCAGCTATTATCTGAGCGGTGGCATGGTGTTTCAGCCAGTAACGGTAAGCCTGACTTTTGCTGATATGATTGTTGATCCTTCCACTGCTGCCAGCGATATTCCTTTTGGTCTCTCGCCAGATCTGGATCAGCTGTATTATGGTTATCAGACAATATTTGCTCAGACTCAGGCGTCTGATTTACAGAGCCTGACATTTGGGGTTCGCTGGGATGCCAGTTATAACATTGCTTTTAAAGCTGAAGTCACCCATTTTAAAGGAGCATTAGGGATCTCGACTTTTCAGCCCAGAGAGGGGCGGGGCGATTTTGATGAAAGCGCTAATCTGTACCAGTTGGCTATGGAGTTTGTGTTTTGATGAAATTTTTATCCCATTCCAGACATCTAGTAACAGCAATATTACTTAGCTTGGGCAGCGCAACTAGCCTGGCTCAGCAGTATGATATCAAAGTGGTTGCCAACGTAGATAATCCGGCAATCAAGCTCGACAAGGTTGCGGTGAGAAATCTGTTTATGGGTAATGCCAGTGATGTATTACTCAAGCCCGTCAGTTTGCCACCGGAAACGCTGACCAGAGCGGTATTTAACACCAAAATCATTGGCCTTACCGAAGCCAGAATTCAGTCCTACTGGTCTCAGATGCGCTTTAGCGGTCGTTCCCGTGAGCCAGATCAAATGAGTACCGTAGATGAGTTACTGTCGTTTGTTTCCAGCAATAAAGGTACGGTGGCTTATGTACCGGCAGATGTCGAAATTCCGCCACATCTGACCGTGGTGTATTCCACCGACAAACTTTAGGCTGTTTTATCAACAACCAAAAACGAGGCTGAAAGCCCCGTTTTTGGTTTTTACTATGCTGCAACCTGCTCTCCGCCGGGCTGTCGACTGGAGCGGATTGGCCGGGTCGGGCGCGAAGGCGAAGGGGGATTCATTTTACTGGCGGCGATTTTTGCCTGTTGTTTACGCAGTGGGATCAGTTTTGTTTCCACGCATTCGCGCACTTCATCCACCGAGTAGCCGGACTTCACTTTAAAGCGCGCATGGGGGATCCCCGCTGCATCCAAAGCGCCGGATACAAACCAGTCCCGCTGAGTTTTGTAACCCTCTTTGCCCTGCTTATGGACCAAATCGATAGCCAGTACGGGCGTCATGTCGTCACGACGGCAGAGGACAAAGTCCAGCTGTTTGCTGCCGGCACGCAACAAAGCCTGACGAGCCTGTCGTTTATTGGTGCTGTCGCGCACGGCCAGTAAATCATTAAGGCGAACTCTGGATACAATTCTGAACTCACGTCCAACTGCCTGCTCGAGTAAATTGATAAAGGTGTGTTCTACCTGGGTAAACAGCTGTTGCTTTTTACGAAAGGGAAAACT
The DNA here is from genome assembly GCF_001758465.1 of Marisediminitalea lipolytica. Classification (GTDB taxonomy): domain Bacteria; phylum Pseudomonadota; class Gammaproteobacteria; order Enterobacterales; family Alteromonadaceae; genus Alteromonas; species Alteromonas lipolytica. Next base: position 319,343 of record NZ_MJIC01000016.1, on the reverse strand, counting down.
CATACCGTGATCGGCCAGTTTAAGTGCACCAACAGTAACGACTATCAGTAACATAAACAAAATGATGGCAAGTTCCATACGCTTCCTCAACAAATTAGAGCGTGCAGTCGTCAAAAAAATGACAGTTTCGCACGATGATTTAACTTATTGAGGAAATTGCAAAGGTGGTGCCAGTTAGGTGAGAAAGTCGATCGACTACCGCAAAGTAGTCACTCGCTGGTAATGTCCGCCAGTGAGTCGGAGGCTTTTGTCGGTAATACCAGAATATCAACCTGGGCTCCTTCACCATCCGGTGAGACCACAACCCGCACATTCTGGGCAGTGTTGACCAATAAAACCCGTTTATTGTGCTCGCCTTTCAGCGATAAATCCGGCATAAGCGCAAGATAGTAGGCCACGATGGCATCTGGTGTCTGACCGATAAAATAGATCAAAGACGCCGGTAGCTCAGTGTCAAATGGCTGACACTGTTTGGCATCTTCATGGATCTTAACGGTAAAAAAATCGTCAGGGCAGGTGCTGATCTGCGGTTGCGAGACCGGTGCGGTCGTGGCCAGCGAGTCCGTTGCCATAAAGGACGAAGCCATGACCATCAGGCTGGTAACCAGTATCAGTTTGCGTGGCGTAAATTTCATAGTCTGACGATTAAGTTAATTCATACAGTTACTATAGGAGAGCTCTGACCGCTAAGCAATTGTAAAGGGGCAGATTAACGTATCCACTGAAGTGAATAAGTATATTTACAGACAGGTTAAATAAAAATGGAGCCGAAAGGCTCCATTTAATGCTTTTTGCGTTTGGGGCAATTAAGCGCCAATGTAATCGAGTATACCATCGGCGGCCTTGCGGCCTTCATCGATAGCCGTAACGACCAAATCACTGCCTCTTACCATATCGCCGCCAGCGAAGATTTTAGGGTTTGAGGTCTGGTAAGCGAACTGGCCTTTGGCCGGCGCGCGTACACGGCCTTTTTCATCCAGGATGATGCCGTAATCGGCAAACCATGGAGCCGGGCTTGGCTGGAAACCGAAAGCAATAATCACTGCGTCTGCCTCCAGTACGAACTCAGAGCCTTCCACGACAACCGGACGACGACGACCTGCTGCATCTGGCTCACCCATTTCTGTGCGGACCATCTTAACACCAACGGCTTTGCCGGTCGCATCCACAGCGATATCCAGCGGCTGTACGTTAAACTCAAATTCAACGCCTTCCTCGCGGGCATTTACCACCTCACGACGTGAACCAGGCATGCTCTTCTCATCACGACGGTAGGCACAGGTAACGCGCTCTGCATTTTGACGAATCGAAGTGCGTACGCAGTCCATGGTAGTATCACCACCACCGAGTACGACAACCTTCTTGCCTTTCATGTCGATGAAATCGGCTTCGTCTTTTTCCAGTCCCATTACACGGTTAGTGTTAGAGATCAGGAATGGCAGGGCATCAATCACACCATCAGCGCCTTCGTTGTCGAAACCGCCTTTCATGTATTTGTAGGTACCCATACCCAGGAACACCGCATCGTACTGGTCAATCAGATCCTGGAACGGGATATCCTTGCCAATTTCGGTGTTCAGCACAAACTCAACACCCATTTCGGTAAAGATTTCGCGACGCAGTTTAATAACGTCTTTTTCCAGTTTGAACGACGGAATACCAAAGGTCAGCAGGCCACCGATTTCTTCGTATTTATCGAATACTACAGGTTTAACCCCGTTACGTACCAGAATATCCGCGCAGGCAAGACCTGCCGGGCCGGCACCAACGATGGCAACTTTTTTATCGGTCCAGGTAACACCGCTCATGTCCGGACGCCAGCCCATTTTAAAGGCGGTGTCGGTAATGTGCTTTTCGATTGAGCCGATGGTCACCGCACCAAACTCATCATTCAGTGTACACGAGCCTTCGCACAGGCGATCCTGCGGGCAAACACGGCCACATACTTCAGGCAGGCTGTTGGTTTGGTGAGATAACTCAGCCGCTTCCATAAACTTACCTTCGTTAGCCAGTGCCAGCCACTGTGGAATGTAGTTATGCACCGGGCACTTCCACTCACAGTAAGGGTTACCGCAGTCCAGGCAGCGGTCTGCCTGGCCTTCAGCCTGAGAATTGGTTAACGGGTGATAAATTTCCGCAAAGCCGGTTTTGCGATCCATAATCGGCTTCTTCGGTGGATCTATCCTTTCTACGTCAACAAACTGATAAACATTCTTAGCCATTATCTTCCCCTCTATTGCGCCTGTACGCGGAGTTCCGCGCTGGAACGACTAATGTGGCCCAACAGATTTTTCACATCACTGGTTTTTGGTTTCACCAGCTTAAAGCGTTTCATTGAGTTGGCAAAATCGGTTAACAAGCTCAGTGAGAACTGGCTGCCGGTTTCTTCGTAGTGCTGGTTGATCAGGCCACGTAAGTGCTCGGTCAGGATGACTTTGTCGTCAATATCCAGTACTTCTACCAACTCCTGGTTTACGCGTCTGTCCAGATCGCCGTGCTCATCGTAAAGGTAAGCAAAGCCGCCGGTCATACCCGCACCAAAGTTAATGCCTACCGGACCCAGCACAGCAACGATACCGCCAGTCATATATTCACAACCGTTGTCACCCACGCCTTCAACGACGGCGATGGCACCAGAGTTACGCACACCAAAACGTTCACCTGCACGACCTGCGGCAAACAATTTACCGCCAGTGGCACCATACAAACAGGTGTTACCCATAATGGCACTTTCGTGAGTGTTAAATTGCGCATTGCGTGGCGGGTAAATAACCAGCTTACCGCCAGTCATACCTTTACCCACGTAATCGTTAGCGTCGCCTTCGATATACATGTTCAGGCCACCGGCATTCCATACCCCAAAGCTCTGCCCGGCAGTTCCTTTGAAAGTAACGATGATCGGCATTTCTTCCATATCATGGTTACCGTAGTGCTTGGCAATTTCACCAGACACCAGAGCGCCTACCGAACGGTCGGTGTTACGGATTGGGTAACTTAAGTTGATACCGCAGCCTTTAACAATCGCTTCTTTGGCATCTTTGAGCATCTTCGCGTTCAGAACACCTTTATCTAACGGTGCGTTAGTGGTTTCTGAACAGAATAAACGGGTATGCTCACCAGCTACCGGCTTAGCCAGAATAGGTGACAGATCCAAACGGTTTTGTTTGGCTGTGTGACCGTCCAGCAGTTCCAGCAATTCGGTACGACCTATTAGTTCGTCAAACTTGCGTACGCCCATTGAAGCCATGATTTCACGGACTTCCTGTGCCACAAACTTAAAGTAGTTCATCACCATTTCTGGCAGACCAATAAAGTGGTCACTACGCAGTTTGTCATCCTGGGTAGCTACACCGGTGGCGCAGTTGTTGAGGTGACAAATACGCAGGTATTTACAGCCTAATGCCACCATAGGGCCAGTACCAAAACCAAAGCTTTCAGCACCTAAGATACCCGCTTTAACCACATCCAGACCGGTTTTTAAACCACCGTCTGTCTGCACCCGGACTTTGTGACGCAGACCGTTTTCGACCAGCGCCTGTTGAGTTTCTGACAGACCCAGTTCAAACGGGCTACCAGCATACTTCACTGATGTCAGCGGACTTGCACCAGTACCACCGTCATAACCAGAAATAGTAATAAGGTCGGCATAGGCTTTAGCAACACCGGTTGCAATGGTGCCTACACCTGGCTCAGAAACCAGTTTTACCGAAATAAGTGCGGTTGGGTTCACTTGTTTCAGGTCAAAGATTAACTGAGCTAAATCTTCGATAGAGTAAATATCGTGATGCGGCGGTGGTGAAATCAGGGTTACGCCTGGCACCGAGAAACGCAGCTGCGCGATATATTTATTGACTTTGTCACCCGGTAACTGGCCACCTTCGCCCGGCTTGGCGCCCTGGGCTACTTTAATCTGAATAACGCTAGCGTTAACCAGATAGTGTGGGGTAACACCAAAACGACCAGAAGCAACCTGTTTAATCTTAGAGTTCTTCTCGGTATTAAAGCGTTTTGGATCTTCACCACCTTCACCTGAGTTTGACTGACCACCCAGACGGTTCATGGCAATAGCCAGAGCTTCATGGGCTTCCGGGCTCAGTGCGCCGATAGACATCGCAGCGGTGTCAAAACGCGGATACAGGCTTTCGGCTGATTCCACGTCGCTGATATCAATCGCGTCGCCTAAGTTTTTCACTTTCATCAGGTCACGCAAATGCGATGGCGCACGTTCGTTAACCAGTTTGGCGTATTCCTGATAATCGCTGTAGTTGCCAGACACCACCGCTGTTTGCAGGGTTTTAACAACATCCGGGTTATAGGCGTGATATTCACCGTCATGCACATACTTCAGCAGGCCGCCGTGAGACATCTTCTTACGTTTCAGCCAGGCAACACGAGACAGATTAACTGAGTCTTGCTGGAAGTCGTCGAAATTAGCACCCTGCAAACGTGAAGTAACGCCTTTAAAGCAGATTTCCATGACTTCATTGCTGATACCAATGGCTTCAAATAGTTTGGAGCTACGGTAGCTGGCCACGGTGCTAATGCCCATTTTGGACATGATTTTGTACAGACCCTTGTTGATACCCTTACGGTAGTTCAACGTAGCCTGCATGGCGCTAACATCCAGCTCGCCTTTTTCACACAGCTGTTCAATGGTTTCATAGGCCAGGAACGGATAAATCGCGGTTGCACCCAGGCCAATAAGTACAGCAAAGTGATGCGGATCGCGTGCTGAGGCGGTCTCAACCACGATGTTTGCGTCACAACGCAGCTGCTGGTCTACCAGGCGACGGTGAACGGCACCTACGGCCATAGCCGCTGGAATAGGCAGTTTGTTTGGTTTGATATTACGATCTGATAACACAACAAAAGCGGCACGTTTTTGTTTAACAAGGTATTCCACCTCGTGACAAACACGTTCAATGGCTTTCTTTAAGCCTTCTTCTGCGGAGTATTGCAGGTCAATAATTTCTGAATAGTAATGCTCAGGATTAAACTCACGCAGTTGTTTTAAGTCGGTGTACATCAGTACCGGCGACTTAAACAGTACGCGGTCAGCATAGCCACTGGTTTCGCTGAACACGTTTTGTTCGCGGCCAATACAGGTGGCCAGTGACATAACGTGATTTTCGCGCAGCGGATCGATTGGCGGGTTAGTTACCTGCGCAAATTGCTGACGGAAGTAATCGTAAAGGGTGCGGTGCTTGGAAGACAGCACGGCCATTGGGGTATCGTCACCCATGGAGCCAACGGCTTCCTGACCATCCTTACCCAGTACTTTAATAACCTGGTGGATTTCTTCATAACTGTAATTAAACAGTTTGTGGTACACCGCCATGGTATCGTCGTCAAACACACGCTGACCAATCAGCGAGGCATCCATGTTTTCAATCGGCGTTAATGAACGGATGTTTTTCTCAATCCACTCATGGTAGGGATGACGGTCTTTCAACTCATCATCAATTTCGGTTGAACGCCAGATTTTACCGTTGTAAGTATCAACAGCCAGCATTTCACCCGGACCAACGCGGCCTTTTTCTACCACGTCTTCGGGTTCGTAATCCCAGATACCAATTTCTGATGCCAGGGTAATAAAGCCATTTTTAGTCAGCACGTAACGCGCCGGACGCAGACCGTTACGGTCCAGGTTACAGGCAACGTGACGACCATTGGTCATTACGATACCAGCCGGACCATCCCATGGCTCCATGTGCATGGAGTTAAACTCGTAGAAAGCACGCAGCTTAGGATCCATGGTGTCATTGTTCTGATACGCTGGTGGCACTAATAAACGCATGGCGCGGAATAAGTCCATACCACCGGCCAGGAACAGTTCCAGCATGTTATCCAGTGACGATGAGTCAGAGCCTTCGGTGTTAACAAAAGGCGCAGCATCTTTCAGATCCGGGATCAGTGGCGTAGCGAATTTACCGGTGCGGGCCATTGCCCAGTCACGGTTGCCTTTAATGGTGTTAATTTCACCGTTGTGCGCTAAATAGCGGAACGGCTGTGCCAGTGGCCATTTTGGCAGGGTATTGGTAGAGAAGCGCTGGTGGAATACGCAGATGCTGCTCTTCAGATTCTCGTCTGCCAGATCTTTATAAAAGGCAGGCAAGTCTTTAGGCATTACCAGACCTTTATAAATAGTTACCAGGCCAGATAAGCAGGCAATATAGAAGTCTTTATCTTCTTCAAGACGTTTTTCGACGCGACGACGCACCATAAAAAGGCGGCGTTCTAAGTCGCGCTTACGCCAGCCCGCCGGACAATTAACAAACACCTGCTCAATTTGCGGAACACCGGTTAACGCCAGTTCACCCAGTACTTCATGGTTAACTGGCACTTCACGCCAGCCCACAACATCCAGGGTTTCTTTTTGCAGCTCTTCATTAACGACTTCCCGCGCAGCTTGCGCCAGCGTTTCGTCCTGATTAAGGAAAATCATACCTACAGCATATTTTTTGCTGAGCTTCCAGCCATGCTCGTCGGCAACCTTGCGGAAAAAGGCATCAGGCTTTTGTAATAGCAGACCACAACCATCACCGGTTTTACCGTCTGCGGCAATACCGCCACGGTGTTGCATGCGGTCAAGCCCTTCAATAGCAGTGGTCACCAGTTTATGACTGGCTTCACCTTCGATGTGGGCAATCAAACCAAATCCACAGTTATCCCGTGAATCGTTGGGATTATATAAACTCATTCTCTTAACTCCTTAAACCTTTGACTGGGCAAGGTGTGCGCTGCGTTGTTTGCCAGAAGTGGCTTTAAACAGCGGCATAAAAGCACGTAATAGACTGAATTATAGAAGAAAATCAGTCTGCGCCAGTTTGTCGTTAATTATTATTAGTGGATACCAGTCATATACCGCATTTTTATGCACTATTGCTTAGCGGGCCGTACAAAATACCGATATTGATCATTAAAATCAATCGGAATGTGAGAAACGGGTCGAGCTAAATCGTATACAATCCATTATTTCAAATAAAAACAATGGCTTGCTTTAATGTCGGGTTGTGAAAAAAAAAGGAAAAAAACACCAGACAATTAAAATAAACAAGTGCTCAGACTCAATATTATTCAACTTAAGTTGCATAAATAGTCGTTTTTGTTGGGTAAATACCCAGTAGGCTGCGTCTGCTTTGAATGATTATATTAAATCAGGCCAGGGTCAGAGCACGGAGATTGTTGATAGAATACCGCATTCGGCTTGTATAAATACACAACAATTTTTGATTTTGGTTCCTATTTTACGCTATTTAGGGGTGTTTAGAGCAAAAAAAGCCGTTAAAACCTGCTTAATGGAGTACGCCTATTGCTAGCCGAACAGGTGAGTTACCTGATAGGATAGCGCCACTAAACAATGAAGTTATTCGGTTATGCATCAAGAAACTCCGTACGATTCCTGGGCGATACGTTTTGCTCAGTTTGTAGAGCGCTTCGGTACGCTAAAACTAAGTGTGTTATTTGTTTTGTTAACGCTGGCATTTACGGTGGGTGGCTCTTATGTCATTCGTCTGAGTTTAGGCAGTGACATTAAACCGGATGATTTCATCAGCCCGGTGATTCTGACCATGCTGTCAGCGCCCTGGGTGTTGTACTTCTTTAGTGAACTGGTCAAGCAGTTGGAGCATTCGCGGACGAATCTGAAAGAAGTGGTGAGTCAGTTGGAACATCTGCGCGAAGAAGATGTGTTTCTGAATCGTGAATTGCAAAGCAACATTCGCCAACTCAATCATGAAATAGAGCAAAGAAAGTTCGCTCAGGAAGAACGGGAAACGGTGTTCAAAGAACTGGAAAAAGAAATCCAGGACAAATCCGAGAAGGAAGCCCAGGCCCGTCGTCTGTCCACATTATTACGTTCCATTATCGACGCCTCACCGGATTTAATTTACTACCGTAACGAAGAAGGCCGTTTCGCCGGATGTAACCGGGTGGCAGAGCAGATGACCGGCAAGACCGAAAAAGAACTACTGGGTTTAACGCCCCATGATGTTTATGAAGAAGATCTGGCTCGCCAGGTGGTAGCCAGCGATCATGAAGTACTGGAAGCGAATGCAAGTATTACTGACGAGCTGTGGTTACGCTTTGCCGATGGCCGACGCCGCTATTTCGAAATGCGCAAGGTACCGTTTTTTGACCAGGACGGCACCCGCCTGGGACTGTTAGCCTTTGGCCGTGATATGACTGAGCGCAAGCAGGCGGAGAATGCGGCAGCCAAAGCCAGCACCGACAAAACCCGCTTTATTGCTACCATCAGTCACGAGTTACGTACCCCGCTAAACGGTATCGTTGGCCTGAGCCGCATGCTCCGTGATACCGAGTTAAATGAAGAACAGTGGAGCTGGGTGAGTACGATTTATGCCAGCGCCATTACGCTGGGGAATATCTTCAACGATATTATTGACCTGGACAAGCTCGACCGCGATAAGCTGGAATTATCGCTTAAAACGGTTTCCCTGCGCGACTTCACCGAAGAACTCAGTTCCATTATTCGCTTACTGGCCAAAGACAAATCGTTGGAACTGATAACCAATATTGTCGAACCGCTGCCCAAACAGGTTGAGGTTGATGGCACCCGCTTGCGTCAAATTCTGTGGAACATCCTGTTTAACGCGGTTAAGTTTACTCAGAAAGGTCATGTATCACTAACGGTCTCAGCCACTCGCCCCAACAATGATATTTCGATGGTTACCTACGTGATAGAAGATACTGGCGTAGGAATACCAGAAAGCGAAATAGACAAAATTTTTGCTATGTACTATCAGGTGGATCACCCTGACCATCAGTCGGCAACGGGGACAGGCATCGGGCTGGCGATCTGTAAACAAATGGTCGATTTGATGCACGGTGAAATTCGAGTTGAAAGTGAGCAGGGTAAAGGCACCCGCTTTATTGTTGAGTTGCCGTTGCAAATCTCCAGTCGTCCGATGCAGGTGGCCCAGTTACAGGTGACCGGCCTGAATATTCTGCTGGTTGAAGACATTGAACTGAATGTTATGGTGGCCAAGGCATTACTGGAAAAACTGGGGCAGCATGTTGATGTGGCAATGACGGGTCAGGAAGCGATAGACAAAGTGCGAGCGACCACCTACGACCTTATCCTTCTGGATATCCAGTTACCGGATATGACGGGCTTTGATGTTGCAGCGACGATTATCGAAGAAGATCTCGTTATGCAAACGCCTATTGTGGCGCTAACGGCGAATGTGATTAAAAAACGTGAAGAATATCTGCAAAATGGTATGGACGACGTTATTGCTAAACCTGTTAAGAAGAGCCGTGTAGTGGAAGTGTTAAATCTGCTGTTTGCTGAGTCTGAATTAGATCAGCCCACACCAGAGACACCGCCGCGTAAGAAGCTCGACAGCAGCAAGCTGCTAACCAATATTCTGGATATGGAATTGCTGCAAATGCTGGTGGATACCATCGGTGAAGACATGGTTCGCGCCAGTGTTAAGGTCTTCCAGGAAAAAATGCCGGAATATATGGAAATCCTGCAACTAAGCCTGAGTGCCGATGAAAAATCGGAAGTATGCGCTCAGGCCCACAAAATAAAAGGGGCTGCAAGTTCTGTTGGCCTGGCCCGGGTGCAGCGTATAGCTAATCAGATCCAGCAAGGCGATCATCCGGCGTGGTGGCAAAACGTGCACGACTGGGTAGAAGAACTGCAAATGGCCGTACCCCACGATATGGAAAAGCTGCACGACTGGTTAAAAGAGCAAACTATAGACGATTAATGTAACAGCAACAGAGCATAGTGCAGAGCAGGAGCAAGGACGCAAATGAAACGAATATCAGGATTTTTATTACTGCTGCCGGTGGCTTGCGCACAAGCTGCCAGTCCCCTCAAAGCGGAAGTTGGTGTGGGTTGGGAGTATGGCATCATCGGCTCCCAGTTTAGCTGGCAAACGCCCCTGGAGCCGCTTGAGCTCTTTGTGGCGGCGGGGTTTGATGGCTCCTCTGAATCCGGTGGTTCTTTTCGCGGTGGTTCTGGTTTGAACCTGTTCTTTAATAAATATATCGCGGTCACTGGCTATGCTGGTATGTCTACAACCCACAACGCATATAATGACGATCTTGAACACGACTTTGGTGGCTCTGCCGGCTTAAAGGTATTCTTTGCCGGCAAGAATAAGCCCGGTATCGTGATTGGCGCCAGTTATATCTATGATGGTGAGGAATGGTCGCCTCTGGCATCCATAGGCTATCGCTTTTAGGCCTGTTGTTGCTGTGTGGTAATTAACGATTTGAGCCAGCTTCTGGCATCCTCGCCGTTATCAAAAAAGGCCACTTCATGTCCCGCGACCTCGTAGATAGCAGTAAACTGATGTCTGGAAAGAAGCGGTGAATTAACCTTTTCAAAGACCACAGCGGTGGCAACCCGCCCAAGGCTGACTTCTTTTTTGATTTGTTTGCGCAACAGGGCAAAAGCTTCGGGCACATAGACCGCCTCGCCACGAAAAAAGGCCAGCACACCCCATGGCGAACCATACATAGCACGCAGATTCTGCATGATGCTGTCATCGGTTAAATGTAAGGATTCCGCGTTCCACGGACCTTCTCCATCCAACACAACCATTCTGCCGTCAATGGCAACACTAAGCGAACCGTGTTTTTTAAATTTACCTGCCATTCGTCCATTCTCAGGTAAGAATATTGGAGAAATTCCATTGTGCGCCGTAAGCAGACAGATTGCAAAGGTCAATGAAAGAGAAAAGAGAAAAGGGGTGACCAGCCCATGCCCAATAGTAGCTGGCCACCCAGAGAAAAAGGTATTACACCTGAGGCTCAGGAATATGCACCCGTCCTTCCATTAATATGCGGGCTGAACGACTCATAACGGCTTTGGTGGCAGTCCACTTGTCATCAATTAATGCCGCTTCAGCGCCAACACCTAATGTGCCGGAAGGATGGCCAAAAACCACACTGGAACGGTCTACACCGCCGGCAGCATCATTTACCAGCGTGCCGGGAATAGCCGCTGCGGTAGCAATGGCTACGGCGGCCGTACCCATCATGGCGTGGTGGAGTTTACCCATCGATAAAGCGCGAACCAGTACATCGATATCGTCGATTTCAATCACCTTACCGCTGGATGACGTGTACTCTTTAGGCGGCGCAACAAAGGCAATTTTAGGGGTATGCTGACGGCCAGCGGCTTCGCTGATATCACTGATTAAGCCCATTTTTACGGCGCCGTGAGCGCGTAAGGATTCAAATTTAGCCAGCGCTACCGGGTCAGAGTTAATGTCGTCCTGTAATTCGGTGCCGGTGTAGCCAATATCCGCTGCATTAACAAAAATGGTTGGAATACCAGCGTTGATCATGGTGGCTTTCAGTGTACCGAATTCCGGTGTTTCAAGATCGTCTACCAGGTTACCGGTAGGGAACATATCGCCCTCGCCATCGGCGGGATCCATAAATTCTACTTTTACTTCGGCGGCCGGGAAGGTTACGCCGTCCAGTTCAAAATCACCGGTTTCCTGTACTTCACCGTTGGTAATTGGCACGTGTACGTTAATCGCCTTGCTGATGTTAACCTGCCACACGCGCACCATTACTACACCGTTTTGTGGAATACGCTCAGCATCAACCAGGCCATTATTCACGGCAAAAGCGCCCACGGCTGCGGTTAAGTTACCGCAGTTTCCGCTCCAGTCGACAAAGGCTTTATCGATAGAGACCTGACCAAACAGGTAGTCCACATCGTAACCTTCACGTTCACTTTTACTCAAGATAACCGTTTTACTGGTACTGGACGTGGCGCCGCCCATACCATCGGTTTGTTTACCGTAGGGGTCCGGGCTGCCAATCACGCGCAGCAACATGGCATCACGGTATGCGCCCGGTTGTTTGGCCGCGTCAGGCAAATCAGCCAGATTAAAAAAGACGCCTTTACTGGTACCGCCACGCATATAGGTCGCGGGAATTTTTATTTGTGGTGCAAAAGCCATGAGTCTCTCTCGTAGAATACAGTGAGGGCCGAAGCCCTCAACAGGATTGTTAACGTGTTTGTTACGCGTTGCCTTCCAGGAAGTCCTGGGCAAAACGTTGCAACACACCGCCAGCGGCATAGATAGACACTTCTTCAGCGGTATCTAAACGACTGGTTACCGGCACCTCAATGCTCTCACCGTTAGCACGATGAATCACTAAGGTTAAGGTTGCGCCAGGCGTGTGTTCGCCAATCACGTCGTAAGTTTCGGTACCGTCCAGTGCCAGAGTTTTACGGTTAGTGCCTTCCTTAAACTCCAGCGGTAATACACCCATACCAATCAGGTTGGTGCGGTGAATACGCTCAAAGCCTTCGGCGACAATCGCTTCAACCCCGGCTAAACGAACGCCTTTGGCCGCCCAGTCACGGGAAGAACCCTGACCATAGTCAGCACCGGCAACAATAATCAGCGGCTGCTTGCGTTCCATGTAGGTTTCAATGGCCTCCCACATGCGGGTCACTTTGCCTTCTGGCTCAATACGGGCCAGTGAGCCTTGTTTCACTTCACCGTGTTCCAGCACCATTTCGTTAAACAGTTTAGGGTTGGCCAGCGTAGCGCGCTGCGCGGTTAAGTGATCGCCGCGGTGGGTCGCGTAGGAGTTAAAGTCTTCTTCCGGCAGTCCCATTTTCGCCAGGTATTCACCGGCGGCACTGGAGGCCAGAATAGCGTTAGACGGTGACAAGTGATCGGTAGTGATATTGTCAGGTAATATCGCCAGCGGACGCATGCCTTTTAAGGTACGCTCAGCGGCCAGTGCGCCTTCCCAGTAGGGCGGGCGACGGATATAGGTGCTCATTTCACGCCAGTTATACAGCGGGTCAATGTCATCACCGTAATCTACCGACAGATCAAACATTGGCTCGTACACCTTGTTGAACTGTTCTGGTTTTACCGAGGCTTTCACCACCGCATCGATTTCTTCATCGGTTGGCCAGATATCTTTCAGCGTGACTGGTTCACCGTCTGCATCGTAACCCAATACGTCTTTTTCGATATCAAAACGTACCGTACCGGCAATGGCGTAGGCGACTACCAGTGGCGGAGAAGCCAGGAATGCTTGTTTAGCATAAGGGTGGATACGACCATCGAAGTTACGGTTGCCGGAAAGGACGGCTGTAGCGTACAGATCACGGTCGATGATTTCCTGTTGGATCTTCGGATCCAAGGCACCACTCATACCGTTACAGGTAGTACAGGCAAAGGCGACAACGCCAAAACCTAACTGTTCCAGTTCGGGTAACAGGTTAGCTTCTTCAAGGTACATCTTGACCACTTTAGATCCCGGAGCAAGTGAGGTTTTAACCCATGGCTTACGCACCAGACCTTTGGCATTTGCGTTACGGGCCAGCAGGCCAGCAGCTACCACGTTACGAGGGTTACTGGTGTTGGTACAGCTGGTGATCGCCGCGATGATTACCGCGCCGTCAGGCATTAAACCTTCCTGCTCTTCCCACTTACCGGCAATACCGCGCGCAGCCAGATCGCTGGTGGCAAGACGAGCGTGCGGGTTAGACGGGCCAGCCATGTTGCGTCCGACGCTGGATAAATCGAAGGTCAGTACACGCTCGTATTCGGCTTTGGTCAGGGTATCAGCCCATAAACCGGCTTGTTTGGCGTAGGTTTCAACCAGTTCTACCTGCTCTGCAGTACGACCGGTTAAACGCAGGTAATCCAGCGTTTGATCATCGATGTAGAACATCGCCGCAGTGGCACCGTATTCTGGTGTCATGTTAGAGATAGTCGCACGGTCACCTAAGGTTAAGTGGGCAGCCCCTTCACCGTAGAATTCAAGATAGGCAGAAACTACGCGTTCTTTACGCAGGAACTCGGTCAGCGCCAGTACGATATCGGTAGCGGTAATACCCGGTTGTGGTTTACCGGTCAATTCAACACCAACAATGTTAGGCAAACGCATATACGACGCGCGGCCCAGCATAACGCTTTCAGCTTCAAGGCCGCCTACACCAACAGCGATAACACCTAAGGCATCAACGTGAGGTGTGTGGCTATCGGTACCGACCAGGGTATCCGGGAAGGCAACGCCGTCTTTCGCGTGCACAACAGGCGACATTTTTTCCAGGTTAATCTGGTGCATGATGCCGTTACCCGGTGGGATTACGTCAACATTTTTAAAGGCAGTTTTGGTCCAGTTAATAAAGTGGAAGCGGTCGTCGTTACGACGATCTTCAATGGCGCGGTTTTTCTCGAAGGCGTCTTCTTCAAAACCGGCGTGTTCAACGGCCAGAGAGTGATCCACGATCAACTGCGTAGGCACTACCGGGTTCACTTTCGATGGATCGCCGCCTTTTTCGGCGATGGCGTCACGCAGACCGGCAAGGTCTACTAGTGCGGTTTGTCCCAGAATATCGTGACAAACTACGCGGGCCGGGAACCACGGGAAATCGAGGTCGCGTTTGCGCTCGATTAACTGGATTAATGAATCTTTTAACTGATCCGGTGGGCAACGGCGAACCAGGTTTTCAGCATGCACTCGCGAGGTGTAGGGCAGGGTATCAAAGGCACCCGGCTTGATGGCATCAACTGCTTCACGGGCGTCGAAGTAATCTAATTTGGTGCCTGTCAGGCTTTTACGGTATTCGGTATTCATGGCGTATCCTAAAGCGTAGCAAGGGGGCCGCTGCGACGGTCACGCAGCGGCCATAAGGATTTATGCGCGGTCTGCAATCGTTGGAACCGGACGCAGATCTTCGCCGGTGTAGTCTGCAGATGGACGAATGATGCGGTTGTCAGCGCGTTGTTCCATTACGTGAGCAGCCCAGCCAGTCAGACGTGACATCACGAAGATTGGCGTAAACAGCTTGGTTGGAATACCCATAAAGTGATAGGCCGAGGCATGGAAGAAGTCGGCATTACAGAACAGTTTCTTCTCGCGCCACATTACTTCTTCACAGCGTACGGAAACCGGATACAGCACAGTATCGCCCACATCAGCAGCCAGTTTTTCTGACCAGCCTTTGATAATTTCGTTACGCGGGTCAGACTCAGAGTAAATCGCGTGACCGAAGCCCATGATTTTCTCTTTACGTTCCAGTTTGCCCATCATCTCTGCTTCGGCATGCTCAGGCGAGGTAAAGTTTTCAATCAGCTCCATGGCCGCTTCGTTAGCACCACCGTGCAGAGGACCACGCAGTGAACCAATTGCACCGGTAATACAAGAGTGCATATCAGATAAGGTTGAAGCACACACGCGAGCGGTAAAGGTAGAGGCATTAAATTCGTGCTCTGCATACAGAATTAATGATACGTGCATAACCTGTTCGTGCAGCGCGTTTGGCTTTTCGCCACGCAGCAGGTGCAGGAAGTGTCCGCCGATAGAATCGTCGTCAGTATCTACGTCGATGCGCACGCTATCGTGCGAGAAACGATACCAGTAGCAGATGATACTAGGGAAGCAGGCCAGCATACGGTCGGTCACTTCGCCTTGCTCGCTGAAGTCGTTTTCCATTTCCAGGTTACCCAGCATGGAACAACCGGTACGCATAACGTCCATCGGGTGAGCATCAGCAGGGATACGCTCCAGTACGTCCAGCAGTGCCTGTGGCAGGCTGCGCATGCCTTTCAGCTTGGCTTTGTACGCATCCAGTTCGGCCTGATTAGGCAGTTTGCCTTTTAAAATCAGGTAAGCCACTTCTTCGAACTGACAGTTGTTGGCCAGATCCTTAACGTCGTAACCACGATAGGTTAAACCTGAGCCTGAAACACCTACGGTAGATAATGCAGTTTTACCTGCTACCTGACCACGTAAGCCTGCACCACTGAGAACTTTACCTTTAGCCATCATTTTTCTCCTACTTTATATTTTGTAGAGTACATATATGTGTGCTGACGCGGTTCGGGTGGCAAAGCCCGATTGGGCGGCGTCAGCCAGGAAATTACTTGTTTTTACCTTCCGCGAATAACGCATCGAGCTTTTGCTCATACTCGTGGTAACCCAGATAATCGTACAGTTCCATACGAGTCTGCATCATGTCTGTTACCGCTTTTTGATCGCCGTCTTTCAGGATGGCGGTGTACACGGTTTCGGCTGCTTTGTTCATGGCACGGAACGCGCTCAACGGATACAGCACCATGGCCGCGCCCCATTCACCTAACTGCTCTTTGTTCCACAATTCGGTTTGACCAAACTCGGTGATATTCGCCAGAATTGGCACATCCAGCGCTTCGGCGAATGCACGGTAGTGCTCTTCGGTTTTAACCGCTTCGGCAAAGATACCGTCGGCACCAGCAGCTACATAAGCCTTGGCACGCTCAATGGCTTTTTCCAGGCCTTCCTGGGCAAAGGCATCGGTACGAGCCATGATGAAAAAGTCGGGATCGGTGCGGGCATCTACCGCCGCTTTGATGCGATCAACCATTTCTTCGGTAGACACGATTTCTTTGTTCGGACGGTGACCACAGCGTTTTTGTGCAACCTGGTCTTCCATATGTACCGCTGCTGCGCCGGCTTTTTCCATATCCTTGATGGTTTTGGCAATATTAAACGCGCCGCCCCAACCGGTATCGATATCTACCAGTAATGGCAGGTCACAGGCTGAAGTAATGCGCTGAACGTCAACGATAACGTCGTTTAGTGAAGTCATGCCCAGATCCGGCAGACCATAAGATGCGTTAGCCACACCACCACCCGAGAGGTAAATGGCCTTGTGGCCGATGGCTTTGGCCATCATGGCACTGTAGGCATTGATGGTGCCTACGATTTGAAGAGGTTTATTGTCGGCTAACGCCTGACGAAATTTTTTACCTGCGCTCATAATCATTCTCTTGGGTTAGGATTGAAGCAATTTGCGTTCAATGTTGTTTTTTGAATACAAAATATGACGTCGCATCAGCATTTCAGCTAATTCTTCGTCACGGTTTGCAATCGCCTGTACCACGTTTTTGTGTTCATCAAATGCGGTAGTGACCCGCGGCCCGGCCATGCCAAGCTGAACCCGGTACATGCGAATTAAGTGATAGATACCGTTTACCAGCACTTCGATAAGGTGCTGGTTTTTGCTGCCTAATATAATGCGATAGTGAAAATCCAGATCGCCGGCTTCCTGATAGTAAGATTCGCCGCCCTTAACGGTTTGGAAATGGTTATCCAGCAAGGAGGTTAAGTCGGCAATTTCTTCATCCGACATATTCTTGGCTGCCAGACGGGCAGCCATGCCTTCCAGCGCTTCGCGCACCTGATATAACTGAATTAAGCCTTCAGGGGTGAGTGACACGATACGGGCGCCAACATTGGCTTTGCGCTCAACTAAATGGCAAGACTCAAGACGGTTGATAGCTTCGCGGATAACGGCGCGACTTACCTGATACTTTGTCGACAGTTCGGTTTCGCTGAGTTTGCTACCAGCAGGAATAGTACCTTCAACAATATCTACCCGAAGCTGCAAAAAAGTTTTGTCAGCACTGGTAACAGCTTGTTCTGCAAAGGCTGCGATACTCACAATTAACTGCTCACTGTTTTAAATGATGTCGACAATATAGGGGTATGTTGGCGTTGAGTCAATATTGAACAGCTATTATTGTCGACAAAATGAAGCTTGGGTAAGGGAGGATTGGACGTTGTAATACGGCTGACCATGCGCCAGCCCTTGCCAGTACTGCGCTTCAGGACATTGTTAGTATAGCTGATTAGTTATTAAGCGTTAGTCCTGTACCACCAAAGTATTATGTCGACGATCATAGTGAAACCGCCATGCCGTAGCATTGCACAAAAAGCATGCCTGCTGACAGTTAGTGTTATAGCGGTGAGCGTACCTTACAAACATCTCTAGCTGGCTAATCGTACCTGATTTCGACCATTTTGCTTGGCGAGGTAAAGTGCTTCGTCTGCCCGGGTAACAAACTGTTCCAGACTGTCCGAATCCTGATAGCAGGTAATACCAATACTGATACTCAGGGTAATATCGGCTGCTACTGACGTGTAGTCAGACTCGTCAATGGCAATACGTATTCGTTCGCAAATGACGTGAGCGGCTTCTTCATTGCAGTTGGGCAGTAACAGAACAAACTCTTCTCCACCCCAACGGGCTAAAAGATCTTCTTCCCGACAATGTTGGCTGACCTCTTCGGCCAGTTGCTTTAACACTTTGTCGCCAATACTGTGGTTATGGTTATCGTTGATCAGTTTAAAGTGATCAATATCCAGCAGGGCTACACACAGCGGCACATCTTGTCGGCGGGCTCGTGCGCACTCACGTATGAGCGCTTCATCAAAGGCGCGTCGGTTTGCCAGGCCGGTGAGTTTGTCTGAACGAGCCTGTAGTTCAAACTCATGGGCTTGTTGTTTAAGTTCCTGTAACAGTGCGGAGCGTTCCTGGTCGATGGCACGCAGATGATCGGCTTGTTGCTTTAGTTCATAGGTCTTTTTCGCCACCTGAGAGCTAAGTTCAGCCGCTCTGATGCGCAAGTTTTTCAGTCGCAGTCGGTGCATTATAAAAATCAGTGCAATCATTGATAACAACAGGGCAAACCAAAAGCGGGTCTGCTGCCAGAGGTGAGGGTTAATGGTAAACTGAACCTGCGCGTTCTGCTCACTCCAGTCTCCGCCTGGATAGGCTGCCTGAACCGCAAACTGGTAATCACCGGGAGGCAGGTTAGTATATTCTGCCAGGGTATTGGCGCCACGGTTGACCCACTCACTGTCAAACCCTTTTAAGCGCGTACGATACTGAATACGCTCAGGCATAATAAAGCCTAACCCGGCAAACTGAATTTCTATCCGGTTCGCTTCAGGTGGCAGTTGCTCGTGTGTGGTTAGTACATGAGATAAACCATTTACCTTAAATCCTTCAATAACCACCGGCGGGATGCTGGCGCTAAAGCGGGATAGCTCTGAAGGCTTAACCCGGCTGGCACCTTTTGAGGTCGCAAACCATACCGAACCATCCTGTGCCAGCGTGCCGGCCTGCATAGAGCCACCATTTGCCTGCGCACTTTGCATGCCATCGCTCTCACCAAACAACTGGTAATTTACCTGGGGGCGGCGTCCGGCGAAGTAATCTTCAATTTGTGCGCGCTCAAAATACAGAATACCCCGGTTGCTACTGAGCCAGAGATTTCGCTCATTATCGATAACCGCCTGAAAGACCTTATCGAAAGGTAATCCAGCCTCCCGTCCCAGCATAGCAAGCGTACCGTTGTTCAGGTCGAAGGCTACTAAGCCTCGGTCGGTGCTCATCCACAGTCGATCCGCAACTGGATCAGGAGCAAAACCAAAGGCGTATTCGGCGTCATCGAGGTAACTGATGTCCAGCGCCTGTATCTCGCCGTCAGGCTGGCGTATCGCGACACCGCCACCGGTGCCAATAAACAGCCGGCCGTCATGATGTAAATATAATCCCATTACAAAGGGCGTCGGCAAGCCATCCTGAGTGGTATAACTGGTGATGCCATGCTGATCGACGAAGTTTAAGCCATAGGCCGTGCCTACCCACAGGCCGCCATCCGGGGCAACGGCAATCGCTCTTACTTCATTGGCCAGCAAGCCATTGGTACGGTTATATTGTCGAACAATTTTGTTATTCTGCCATTGGAGAACACCATCGGAATAGGTGCCGATCCATACTGAACCATCGGGGGCTTCAACCAGACTAAGTACGGACTGGCCATCACTGTAGGCAGATATATCCACCCGCTCAGTGCCCTGCGGCGTGATTCGGCTGATGCCCCGGCTACTGCCAACCCATATACTGCCATCGCTGTGGGCTAAAACCGAACGAATGTAATTTCCGGCTAAGCCTTGTTCTGACGTTAATGTCACAAAGGGAGCATCCCGTAGCCGAAAGAGACCCCCATTGGTGCCAACCCATATGCTGCCCTCACGATCCCGGAATAAGGACAGAATACGATTATTGGGCAGTCCGGCTGCCATATCCAGGCTTTCCAGTCCCCGTTCACTAAGCCGAAACAAGCCCCGGTCCGTCGTGCCAATCCACATTTGATCGTCAAAGGCAAGTAACGCTGATACCGGCAGCTTTTGCAGTGCCTCGGAATAAATCGAGACCTTGTCATTTTTTAACTGGTACAGGCCTCGCTCGGTGCCAATCAACAGACTGTCCTGATAATGGGTAAAGCTAAGTACAGGTACTGCCGGCAGCGAGGATATAAGCTGGGGGGCGAAATCATTTGCGTTGGTATTCAGGCGAACCAGTCCTCGACCAGTGCCAACCCAGATTGCTCCTTCGTTATCAGCCAGCACACTGGAAACCACATTGCTGGGTAAGCCTTCAGCGGTGGTCAGCTGCAGGCGTTCGCCGGTAGGGGATTGCCGATAGAGTCCCTGTCCTTCTGTGGCCAGCCACAGATTGCCATCAGGATCCTGTGAAACGGCGTTAATCAGCACCTGTAAAGGCGGCCAGCTATGCCAGCCATTTTCGGTACGTTGACTTAAGCCACCGCGAGCACCTGCCAGAATCAGATTGCGCTGACGATCCATATTCATAGTGCGAACACCAACATCCGGCATGCCTGTTGGCTCGCCGCGACCAAACAGAGTAAAGGCGCGGCCATTGAAGCGAGCGGCACCTTCCCAGGTTCCGATCCACAGGTAGCCATCGTCACTTTGTTGTATGGCATTTACGGTGTTGTGGGGCAGTCCATCCCGGGTGGTCCAGACTTCTTTAAAGTAATTGTTCAGATCGGCGGGCGCAGCAGTGCTACCGGCACTGATAAAGGATAACAGGCCCGTCAGGACTATTTGTAACGTGATTCGGCGCAGGGAACTGGTTGAACCGGACATTCACCCTTTTCCATTGAGTGATACTGATATTTATACTTCAGGTTAGTACAACGAAAAGGTTTGTCCAGAACAAGGGAACCGCAACTTAAGCCGATGGTTGCGGTGGATCAAGGACAGAACTATTACTCAGTATATCTCAAACGCCCGGACAACCCGGGTCACGCCATCTACATGACGGGCAATATCTACCGCTGCAGTGGCTTCCTGGTTAGTGACCAGGCCCATCAGGAAAACTTCTGAGTCTTCCACAATAATGCTGATTTGCGCAGTGGGTACTTTTTCTGAGGCAAGAATTTTGGTGCGAATTTTAGTCGCCAGCCAACGGTCGTATAATTCGCTGGAGGTCGCGAGGGGCTGACCTATGCGGATCTGGTTATGGATTTTTTGAATATAACCAATGGTTTTAATTTGCGCTTCGGCCTGATTTATTTCGGCCTGACCGGGGGCTTGCCCGGTTAGTAACGCCACTTTGTTGTATACGGTCACTTCGATATTGGCGTTTTCTTTCAGGTTTTGCTGCTCGCCAATGAGTCTTGAGGCGGTATTTTGTGCATTAAAGTCATCCAATTGAGTGCCGGCAGTACGACGATCATTAGACACAGATACGGCGGTGGCGCTGACAGCACCCATCGCTACCACTGCGCAACCGGTCAGGTTATTTAACAGCAACAGGGCGCCGGTAATGCCAATAAATTTGCGAAGTCGTGAATTAGTAATCATCAGGATCATGGGCCGGGAACAAACTGTCGTCAATACATTCGCACAAGCTATGGATAACCAGCAGGTGTACTTCCTGAATACGCGCGGTACGATTGGATGGAACGCGAATTTCAACATCGTGTTCGCCTAAAAATCCCGCCATTTCGCCACCATCCTTACCCGTCAGGGCAACAATGGTCATATCCCGGGAAAGGGCTGCTTCCATGGCATTAATGACGTTACGCGAATTGCCGCTGGTGGAGATGGCCAGTAACACATCGCCTGGCTGCCCAAGCGCACGAACTTGTTTTGAAAACACTTCATCAAAGCTGTAGTCGTTGGTAATCGACGTGAGGGTAGCGGTATCGGTGGTGATAGCAATGGCCGGTAAACTCGGACGGTCCCGTTCGAACCGATTTAACATTTCTGAAGAAAAATGCTGGGCATCGCCGGCTGAACCACCATTACCGCAACTTAAAATTTTGTTGCCACGGATCAAGGCTTCTACCATCATCATTGCTGCTTTATCGATGGCGGGGGGCAGCATTTCAGATGCGGCAATTTTGGTTTGAATACTTTCGGTAAAGTTAGCTTTGATATTTTCTATCATTGATGTCGTATCGTTATATTTAAATTACAGCTTGAGGTACCGGCCGCTACTGGCCAATATTTTTTAGCCATTTAATGTCGTCACCGTCAATAACAACGGCATCCAGTCGCATCGGCACCATATTCGGATTTACGCCATTATCACTTAAATAACGCTGAAACGCAGTACCCATTCGGTGTATTTTTGCCGGGTTGATGGATTCTGCAGCTTGTCCGTGGCTGTTTCGCTGGCGGTACTTCACCTCAATACACACCCAGGTATGCTGTTCTTTCATGATGAGATCTATCTCACTGCCCCGGTAAGTAATATTGCGGGCTACCGGGGTAAGTCCCAGCTGGCGTAAATAACGTTCGGCACGTTGTTCCTGGTTAGCGCCAATCCAACGAGCCATGGTGTTACTCGGCCAGTACCTGTACGCGCTCCTGCGAGACTACGGCTTCTGGCAGACTACGCACAATTTCGTTTTGCTGGTTTACGCTGAGATTGCCGGTAAGACCGCGATATTCCAGCTGTGGTAACCATGCCATACTGTTTAAGCGTGGCAGTAAATCATAAGCATCCACACCAAACGCAAACAGGCGCTGCAACGGTGTTGGCCGCTGTGGCCACAGCTGTTCGCTTTGCCGGGCCAGTGTTTGGGCCGGGTTACCGGGCAATACCCAGGGCATGTCCAGAAAGTGCAGGTTATCCAGATCCCGCCACTGATTGCGCGACTGCACGTAATCTATTGACCGGGAGGTGGCGAAAACCGGCACGGTTACGCCACCAAACGGGCTGATACTGGCTTCGATAACCGGGTTGACTAACTCGGTTTGTTCTGGCGATGTAAAGACTACCACGGCATCGATATCCCGGCGGTTACGGGCCAGATTATAAACTTCCACATCGGCAAAGCTCTGGATCTCTTTGATCCGGTCTTTACTTTGCGCCACGTCCAGCGCTTCTAAAATACCTTCGCGCAGGGTGTTGTTATCAGAATAGGTTACCAGCGTTGGCGCGCTGTGCTGGCTGGCGGCCAGTCCGCGGGTGAGCAGCTGCCAGCGTTGTAAAAACGCGTCCTGCATACGTTGGTGCAAGGTGTTTTCTGACGCCACCAGAATGGGCGAACGACGTCCCTGAGTAAATACCCGTTCGGCCAGCTGACGCGCTTCGTCTTCCGGCGCGAGTGCATAGTAAACCTGCGTGGCAAAACTACCGGGCATTATTTCTTCACGCTCACTATCCGGTTCAATAACCTGTTCACTGGTTTCGGGGCGATTGAGGGTTAAAATACGCTGCTGTGGATTGAGTTTTGGCAATAAGGCATCCACGTTCTCTTTAAGCAACGGGCCGATTATCCAGTCAGTATCACTGGCGGCGGTTGCCAGCTCATCGGCACTGGTGCCAACGGTATCGACAAAGTGCAACTGCGGAATCACCGTGGCATTCATGGTACTCGCGTCATTAAAGTAGGCGGCCAGAATACCTTCTTTAATGGCGGTGCCGGTAACTTCCAGACGGCCACTTAACGGCAGCATAACGACTATATTTTCGCGGCTGCTTTGCCCCAGCTGTTCAATGTTACTCAGATGATCAGGCCAGTTATTTACCAGCGGGTGATCGCGAAACACCTGTTGAAATCTGGCCAGTTGCTGTTTGAGTTGCTCCGGCTCAAAACCATGTTCAAGAATAAGCTGTCTGAGCGAAACATAAGCAGGCAGTTTGCTGAAGCGGGCACTGTTTTCAAGCTCTTTTTGACTGGCCTGATTGACCCACTGCCAGGCGGTAGAAACATGTTCAGCGTTGCTGTCATCACTGCTCAGTAAGGCATTGGCAGCGGCGAGCCATTGCCCGAGTCGTGCATACTCCACGGCCATTAACGAAAGCTTATGCTGCTCGATTTGCGGATCGGCCGTATTAACCGACTGGAGGATGGCCAGACGCTGGCTACTGCCAACTTTGACATCGTTGCGGTACAGATCGGCTATCAGTAAATGATAGCGGTTTTGCTGTTCCGGCAGTTCAACCTCGTCGCGTAACATGTAAACAATCTGGCTGGCTTTGGCTGACTCACCGTCGGCCAGCCAGGCCTCAGCGGCATCCAGTAAAAAGGCATTGCGCATCGAACGGGAGCCTGTTTGCTGCCAGATATCCTGGGCTTTGGCGACCATCATCGCCGGTGTTAATACGAGGTCAGCCTCAACTTTTGGCGCACTCTGCTGCACCGGTGCGTTAACCGGCGCACGGGTGGTTTGAGGGGTTGAACCGCAACCACTCAACAGTGAAGCACTAATTCCAACCAGTAATAATGACAAAGCACGGCGCATAGGGGTCCAGCATTTCCTTACAATCGTTCCTGAATGTCAGTTTAACTGACTGATATCTAAAATCTACGCATTAATCTAAATTCTGACCATTTGGCCGGGTATTGTTCACACAATGGTTTTCGCGGTTGTGACAAACAGGTATATTGACAGCCTTTACTCGCTTCGGATTTCACCCTATGACAGCCGCTACGCTTTTTATTGTACCAACGCCCATTGGTAATCTGCAGGATATTACCCAGCGCGCTATCGACGTGTTAAGTTCAGTGGCGTGGATTGCTGCAGAGGACACCCGTCACAGTCAAAAGTTGCTGCAGCATCTGGCTATTCAGGCCAGAACGTTATCTCTGCACGATCACAACGAAGAAAAACGTACCCAGATGCTGTGCAATAAATTGCAGGCCGGTGAGTCCGTTGCGTTAATCAGCGATGCTGGCACTCCGTTGATCAGCGATCCGGGGTTTGTTCTGGTACGCAGCTGTCGTGAGCAGGGGATCAACGTTGTTGCCTTGCCCGGGCCATGTGCAGCAATTACCGCGCTGAGTGCCTCGGGGCTTGCCACGGATCGCTTTATTTTTGAAGGCTTCTTACCGGCTAAAACCCAGGCGCGAATGAACGTATTGGAAACCTTACTAGAGAGGACTTGTACCAGCGTTTTCTATGAAGCGCCAAGACGTATTCTGGACACGGTTAACGATGTAAAAACCGTGCTCGGCGATGGCCGTCAGCTGGTACTTGCCAAAGAACTGACCAAGACCTTCGAAACCTATATCAGCGATACGCCGGATGGCGTTATTGCCTGGTTGCAAGCGGATCCCGTTCATCAAAAAGGTGAGTTTGTGCTGATGGTTGCCGGGGCGCCGCCCCGATCCGATGAAATGCCGGCCGAAGCTATGGCACTGCTTAAACGACTTAAACAGGACCTGCCGCTGAAAAAAGCCGCCGCTATTGTTGCAGATCATTACCAGTTAAAGAAAAACGCTTTGTATCAGGCCGGATTAGCTCTAGAATAATTACTGCCGAGTTACCCTACATCAGGCTGTTTGTTCTAAGGCCGCCATTAAAAAAATCAATTATTTACACACCGAGTTGTTGATCGGTGTTGTGCTTTTTTTTCAGAAGACACGCTACGTTTTTCGGAGAATAACGAATGCTTGAAAAAACGCTTAATATCGACATGGAACGCGGTAACTGGATGGTAAATATCATCAACGAGCATGGTGATAATGGTGTCTATGAACTGGTTTCACCGGCTCGCTCTGCGAAAGTGAATATCCATGACGATCACCTTTATGGATTTGAATACAGCATCGTGGGTAAGGCTAACAGCCCCTTTATCATCAGGCTGGATGACACCGTGCTGGCCGAAGGCACCATTGCCCCCAGTGGTATTAGCCGCGGACACGGTATTTTGTAAGCAAAAAAAAGCCGGCTACACCTTTAGCCGGCTTTGCTTTTGTGTACCTTGCTGGCGGTTAATCAGGATAAGCGCGATTTGAAATCGGCATAATTAAACTGACGAACCAGTTCAAAATCCCCATTCGAACGCAGAATGCCGATAGCCGGATGTTCCACACCATTAAAGAAGGTGGTTTTCACCATGGTGTAGTGCATCATGTCTTCAAACTGCAGACGATCGCCAATAGCCAAAGGCTTGGCAAAACTGTAGGTGTCGATAACGTCACCGGCCAGACAAGAGTTGCCGCCCAGTTTGATGTCGTAACCCAATTCGCCGGGCTGGCCCGCATGCAATATGGCAGGCCTGTACGGCATTTCCAGTACGTCCGGCATATGCGCGGTGGCAGAAATATCCAGCAGGGCGATAGGCCCTTCGTTATTAACGATATCCACCACTTCCGCTATCAGCGGCCCGGTTTGCCAGGCCACAGCAGAACCAGGCTCGAGGATCACGTCCAGATGCGGGTATTTGGCTTTAAAAGTTTTCAGCGTGGTAATGAGGTGTTCTACATCATAACCGGCGCGGGTCATCAGGTGACCACCGCCTAAGTTTAACCATTTTAGCTCGCCCAGCCATTTACCAAAGCGCTGCTCGATGGCGTCGAGTGTACGGGCGGTAGCAAATGAATCGCACTCACACAAATTGTGGCAATGAAACCCTTCAATACCGCCAAGGTCAACACCTTCCAGCTCGCTGGCACGGATGCCAAGACGAGACCCCGGCGCAGCCGGATCGTAGAGCGGAGTGTCGGCTTCCTGATGTTCCGGGTTAATCCGCAAGCCCAGCGAAACCCCTGGTAAGGCGTCTTTATATGCCTGCCATTGGGTTAGGCTGTTAAACGACAGGTGATTAACCAGACCGGCCAGTTCAGCAATGTCTCTGGCTTTATAAGCCGGGGCATAGGCGTGGACTTCCTTACCCATTTCACTGGCTAGTCTGGCTTCCCAAACTGAGCTGGCAGTAGCGCCATGCAGATATTGTTTGACGATGTCAAAACAGGACCACATGGAAAAGCCTTTCAGCGCCAGAATAATTCTGGCGCCGGAGCCATCCTGAACCCGTTTCATCAGTTCCAGGTTGTTTACCAGCTTAACTTCTTCCAGCACATAACAGGGTGATGGAATATCAGTGCGTTGGGTTAAATCGGTCACGCCTTGCTCTCCGCTACTTGCCATTACTTGCTGAATGGGCTGCTGTCACATTCGATAACGTGCCATGGCAGACCGTGGATGTTCAGCTCAGCCATAAACGGATCCGGATCGAATTGTTCCATGTTCCATACGCCCGGCTTATGCCATTTGCCCTGTAACATCATCATGGCGCCAATCATTGCTGGTACGCCGGTGGTGTAAGATACCGCCTGAGCGCCGACTTCTTCATTACAAACCGCGTGATCGCAGTTGTTATAGATGAAGATGGTTTTCTCTTTGCCATCTTTCACACCGGTAATGTAAGTACCAATACAGGTCATGCCGGTGTAGCCTTCCGCCAGTGAACCCGGGTTAGGTAATACGGCTTTTAAGAACTCGAGAGGCACGATTTGCTGGCCCTGGAATTCAACTGGCTCAATGCTGGTCATGCCGATACCTTCCAGCACGCGCAGGTGGTTAAGGTAGGCATCGCCAAAGGTCATCCAGAAACGGGCACGTTTCAGGGTAGGGAAATGCTTAACTATAGATTCCAGCTCTTCGTGGAACATCAGGTAAGAGGCGCGCACACCGATGTTCTGATAATCCAGATCTTCACGAACGCTTAATGGATCGGTTTCTTTCCACTCGCCGTCTTCCCAGAAGCGACCACGCTGAGTGATTTCGCGGATATTGATTTCCGGGTTGAAGTTAGTCGCAAAGGCCTGACCGTGATCACCACCATTACAATCCACGATATCCAGATAGTGAATTTCGTCAAAATAGTGTTTCGCAGCATAAGCGGTGTATACATTGGTAACACCCGGATCGAAGCCTGAACCTAACAGGGCCATGATGCCGGCTTCTTTAAACTTATCCTGATACGCCCACTGCCAGCTGTATTCGAATTTGGCAACGTCTTTTGGCTCGTAATTGGCAGTATCCAGGTAATCGGTTTTGGTTGCCAGGCACGCGTCCATGATTGGCAGATCCTGATATGGCAGGGCCAGGTTAACAACCAGATCCGGTTTAACGTCGTTGATTAGGGCTTCAACGGCTTTGGCGTCGTCGGCATCAACGGCGAAAACGCCCTTTACGCGATCAGCTCCAACTTCCTGTTGCAGCGCTTCGCACTTGGATACGGTGCGGCTGGCCAGATAAATTTCGTCGAAATACTCAGGCAAACGAGCACATTTTTTAATGGTAACTGCCGCTACGCCACCGGCACCGATAATCAGAACACGAGACATATAATTATCCCTTTTAGAGTGGGTTTAAAATTTGCGTTGAATGCTATCAGACGGCGTGAAATAGGCAAGTAAAGTCGTACGCCTGAGCTGTAAAAGCACAGTGTTTATTCAGGCGTTACACCGGTCTGACTATAAGTCGGTATGATTACTTTTCGACCAGCGGAGGTGCAAGGATAACGCGCTGGTTTTTACGATAATAGGGATAAACCACTGACCGCTCAGGACGATTAGGTTCGCACAGGGTGATGACTATGGCATCCTGTGCTTCTTTTTCATTGATTTCGATTTGTGCCGCGTACACCAAAGTAGCGTAAGCGTCGTTATCGGTAATGTTATCGATAACACGCCATTGCAAATGCTCAAGAATTTGCATCTCGCCGGGATTTTCTACGCCAAAGTCTTCGCTGAATAAGCAACCAATACGGCCTTTTTCGTAGATGGCGGCGAAGGGATAAAAGCTGTTTTCCATGCGTAGCAGTGTTTTACAAAGCACCAACGACCTGTCGATTAACAACTGACTGGGGCGTGAAAAAACGGTGTAATTGTCACTCATGCATTTTCCCTGTTAGTTAAATAGTTTATCTGTATAGGGTTTGTAACGTTACAGCCCGGCCTGAAGATCATTTCGCGCGCCTTGTAAACCACCGGTATGGACAATAATAATCTGTTGGCCTGCCGGGAAAAACGCTTGTTTAAGCAATTCCTTCATAGCAAAAAACACCTTGCCAGAATATACCGGTTCTACCGCAATGCTGTATTTTTGCTGCATTTCTTCACACAAACTGAGCAAATCTGCTGACTTTCGTGCATAACCACCATGATGAAACTGGTGCAGAATTTGCCAGCGGCAGTCTGATTTTTCGGGTAAAAATTGTGCTACGAGATTTTCAAGATACCCAACCCCATTAAGAACTGCAATACCTAAAACCTGTTGTTGTTCTGAAACGCCGCTAACCATACCCGCCATGGTGGCACCACTGGCCACTGGCGTAACAATGGTATCAAAAGGTTGCTGGCACTCCGCTAGCATGGCATGAATGCCCTGCAGAGCGAGCTGCTGGCTGCCGCCTTCGGGGATAATTAGTGCCTGAGGGTAATCCCGGGTCAATAGCGCTAAGTAGTCCTGGCTATGGCGCTGCTGATATTCGATTTTGGTGACATAGCGAATCTCGGCGCCCCAGTGCAGCAAATCCGCAATCATTGGTGTTGGATTTGCCTGGTAGTGCCCGCGGATAATGGCAGTAAAAGCGATACCCAGTTGTTTACAACACCAGCCCAGTGCATGGAGATGGTTGGAATAACCGCCGCCAAAACTAACGATGTGCTGACAGGTTGCAGCGTGATGCGCCAGCAGGGCGCTCATCTTACGCCACTTGTTACCAGAAATAACCGGATGGATGAGGTCGTCGCGCTTGATCCAAAGGTTAACACGCTCGGCACCAGGCCAGTCTGGTGTAAAAGGCATAAGGGGGGAGGGCAGGGTTAAGCCAAGACGATGGCTCAGATCACTTTCAGTAACGGACATAACCAACAATTTTAAACGGCAAGCGTTGAGACTAATAACATGCCTGATAAATTGCAATAGTGATCAACTCGGGGGTCCTGTCGGTATAAGAAATCCAAAGATACATCGCGTGGAGCAAAGGTAATGAAACTAGCGTGGACGACTGGACTGCTGTATTCGCTTGCGGCGGGAACAGGCATGGCCAATGAGGTGATCCCAGAGCCTGTGCAGGCGGTGGTTCAGGAGGCCAAGGTGGTTGGCAAAGCCCGTTACTCTTATTTGTTCTGGGATATTTACGATGCCCATTTATTTGCCTCACAGGGGAAATGGCTGGCTGATCGCCCTTTTGCCTTGTCGCTGACCTATCTACGTGACTTCGACGGCAGTGACATCGCGTCAAGGTCGATAAAGGAGATGCGCGAACAAGGGCTTGATAACGCTGAACTGCATAGCCGCTGGCTACAGCAAATGGAAGCGCTTTTCCCCGACGTGGTTGCCCAGGACACCATTGTTGGGCTGGTAACCGAAAATCGCGTTACGCGGTTTTACCATAATGGCGAATGGCTGGGTGATGTGGAAGACCCCGCATTTGCCACCTGGTTTTTTAATATATGGCTGGGGCCAAACACCAGTGAGCCTGAATTCAGGGCCGAATTATTACAACAGGAGTGAATCCGATGAAACACATAATGCTGATTTTATTATTGATGGGTGTTGTTGCCGGTTGCAGCACGTCCATCGATGGCAGTAAGTACCAGCAAACCACACCGCCGCTGGCCCTTGAGCGTTTTTTTAATGGCAAAGTAAAAGCCTGGGGGATTGTGCAAAATCGTTCCGGTGATGTGGTTCAGCGCTTCACCGTTGATATTGATGGACGTATAGAAGGTAGCGTGCTAATTCTGGATGAAACCTTTACTTATGAAGTTGGGGAAGGGCCCCAGCAGCGAACCTGGCGCATTACACCTATGGGCAATGGCGTTTATCAGGGCGAGGCGGGCGACATTTTAGGTACCGCCAAAGGGACGTCCTACGGCAATGCGTTTAATTTTCAGTATGAAATGGATTTGCCGGTGGATGATACGACCTATAAAGTTGCTTTTGATGATTGGTTCTGGGCGATGGGAGACGGTACGTTAATGAACCGGTCTTACGTGAAGAAATTTGGCCTGGTGATGGCCGAAGTCACGATTTTTATGCAGCAGCAATAAAACTACTAATGGAGAAGCTTAGGTGACAATTTTTCTACTGTGTTTACTGTTTGTCTGTGTGATGCCTTTTTTGGCGAAGTTGCCGCTGGCCTGGGCCATGCAGAAAGCGGGGGGCTACGACAATAAACACCCAAGAGCGCAGCAGCAAGGGTTAACCGGGTTTGGTGCTCGTGCAAATGCGGCGCATTATAATTGCTTTGAGGCTATCACCTACTATGCGCCAGCGGCTTTGGCTGTGTTGGCCCTGGGGGCAGTTGGTTCACTGCACATTTATCTGGCCGTGGCCTTTGTTATTTGTCGTATCGTGTACCTGGTTTGCTATTGGTACGACATCGACAAGCTGCGTAGCATCATGTTTGTGGCAGGGCTGGGGATCAGCGTGGCCATGTTCGCCACGCTGTTTTAGTCAGCGCTTTTTAAACTGGCAAAGTTTATCCGGAAACATCAGAATCAGATTGCCGTTTAATTTGCGTTAAGACTGGAATTTGCTTCAATAAAAACCAGGTATTCATTGATGGATTTAGCGAAGGCTGCGGCAAATTTCTTACGGTTCTCTGCCGTGTCCCGCACGCCATCAAAATTGGCTTCTATTTGTAAACCAAACACCTTTGGATAGTCAGCCGAGGTATAGCGCCGGGTGTTATAGCCGCCATTAAAATAGGGCTCGCCCTCCTGCGGGAAAGGATCCGACTGACTGGGTACACCTGGAAAACCAGCCTTTGCCAGCAGTGTTCCCAGTGCTTTATCGCCGGTAAATAAGCTTTCCAGTGATAGCTTGTCATTATCTTTTAACAGGTTTCGTAATGACGTTTGCCCGGCGCGTTCGCCGTTTGTTTGTGGCGCTTCGTAACTTTGACGTAAAGCAGGTGTTCGCAACAGATAGCCCAATTCTAAACGCTTAACCGGATGGCTTTGGCCGTGCAGGTCGATATACATCGCATAACCGAATTTATCGATAGCTTCTTTAAGCGCTTGTTCTATGGCTGTATGATATTGCTCCCATGTTTCTTCCATCAATGGGTTTTCACAGGTAGCAACAGCTTTATCCCGATTGAGGTCGATTTTTGTGCGTGCAATGCGAGCAACAATCAGGTGTGGTGTTTTACCTTCCCGGGCAAAGGCATTTTTAATCTCAAACGCTAAGTCAGCAGTGTTACTGTCTTGTACTTTAGCGCCACAGGTTTTGTCGGGTATGTCATCGGGTTTGATTGAGCCGCCGTGGGGTGCACTAATCACCAACGGCATATTGCCATCAACAGTATCCAGCCAACTGGCTGCGAATTTTGGCTGGGTTGCGAGTGATGGCCCGGAGGTTGTTTTTGGGGTGATATTAGTGGTGTTTTCGGCACAACCTACCTGAAAAAGTGCCACGGCTAAGCAACAAATTTGAATACCCTTTGTGGTACTCAATTTACCTCGTTTACTTCTCAGCATTATCTATTATCCAAATTGCTAAAGGGTTATTTCAAAACGTAAGTCGATTACGCAGGGGCTAAAGCCCCTGCCTGGATTACTTAATAAATCTTACGTTATCCAGCTCTAACCAGAATGACTCTTCACCAGAACCGGCAACACTGATACCGATTGAACGTAATAGCTCGATATTTACAGGTTTTTTCCCGGTAAAGCTGTCAAAAGGAACAACGATTTTTTGCCAGCCGCTAATAACATCT
Organism: Marisediminitalea lipolytica; assembly: GCF_001758465.1. Taxonomy (GTDB): domain Bacteria; phylum Pseudomonadota; class Gammaproteobacteria; order Enterobacterales; family Alteromonadaceae; genus Alteromonas; species Alteromonas lipolytica. The sequence continues at coordinate 286,762 of NZ_MJIC01000016.1, read as the reverse complement.
ATTGTGGCTGTACCACTGCCACCATAGGCGTCCATAGCAATAATGTAGCTGCCAGGCTTGGCGTTAATATCAAAGGCAACGGCGCTGAATTCAGAAGCGTCAACAGGTACAAAGCTTCCTTCAGAGAGAGGAAAAATGACCCCGGCCTTAGGCTTGGGCTTGTTCTCAAGCTCGATAGTTACACTCAGGTTATGATCACCTTTTTCGCTACCTGGTTTTTCTACCATTAACACGTGGCTGCGTGGGAAACTGTAATCGAGATCGGCCCGGCGTAACGTACCATACTGAGTTAATCCGCGTTCGCCTTCGAAGTCATCAATCATCGCCAACGCCGGGGTGGCTGGTGGTATTTCAGGCCCTTGTTGGCCGACTAGCTCACCATCCTTTACTACCAAAATACCGTCAACATAGACGGCGGACACATTGCGGTAATCAGAGATATTTTTCCAGGGTTCTCCACTTAACAGTACGAAGTCAGCGCGTTTACCCACTTCGATAGTGCCACGGTCTTTGCCTACGCCCAGAGCCTCGGCACTGCCAAGGGTACCAGCAATTAACGCCTCTTTAGCCGATACGCCAAAATTGGTCATCAGCTCCATTTCCCGGACACTTGATTCGCCAAATGGCGTCCGACCAATGCCGGAGTCTGTGCCCAGCGCCAGGGTTACACCAGCCTCGTTAAATAGCGACAGATTATATTCAGAGTTTTGTTGACGGCTTTCACCTGCTTTTATTTGTGCCGGGGAATAGGACGCGATTTTATCCGGGCGCATTTCATAAACAGCTAATGTCGGGGCATAAAATACGCTGTGGTCTACCAGCAATGCTGCCAGCTCATCAGTCGCTTTTTCATCCTGGATGGCGTGGGCAATAGCCGTTACGTTACCCAAAGCCGCGCGTTTAGCGCCGTCTGTGGTAACAGTATGCGTTAGAACAGGCCAGCCACGTGTTTTAGCTTGATGGGTTAACTCCTGAAGTGCATGCAAACTGATATCAGTGTCACTTTTGGGATTGCCATAGCGCCAGCCATCCGCAAAGACCTTGATAACATCAGGTTGATAATCATCGAGATATTCCATGACTTTCTTAGCTTCTTCGGGCGAAGCGACCAGTCTGGTCATACGTTCATCTGCCCAGTCTGCACCGTGCCCGCCTGGCGGCGCGATGCGCGCCGCATAGGCCACATGTGGTGAAATGAGGTGGCTTTTGTGCCATTCGCGCTTGGCAGCGTAAGAGTCTGGTGATGAGTGAAAATCGGTCGCCGTAGTGACGCCATACCGGAGTAATTCTGTTGCTACCACCGATCGGTTAGCGGTCCAATGGACATGAATATCACTCAGGCCGGCAACAAGACTTAATCCTTCACCGTTAACTAACGTGGTATTGGCTGGTTGTTTAAGTTCTGGGGCAATTGCGCTGAACCGTCCTTTTTCGATGATGACGTCAGCAACAAACGGATCGCTGCCGGTACTGTCAAATACGGTGATATTATCTATAAAAATAGTCTCTGCACTGACCCCCAGGGCAAAAATGGTATTAAGGGCCATTGCTTTAGCTATAATTGTTGTCGTTTTATTTGTCATTTTTCTATTCTCCCTGTGAACCGGTTTCGCCATAAACATTTATCGCATTAGGTATATATCGTTGTTCCAATTGATCCTGCCTTGTCTCTAATGACTGGGCCTGCCCTTTTATAAATAACGCAGTTATTTGGCTCAAAGGTTCCAGAGGATCGCCGTCCCATACTGCTATGTCCGCGCGCATTCCAGGTTTGATCTGTCCCACGTTGGTTAAATTAAATACCTCGGCAGGGGTAGCGGAAATCGCTTTTATTGCTTCGTCGTAAGGCAAGCCATTGCCGACAGCCATACCAGCAAAGTAACGTATTTTGCCCGCATCATGAGCAGAAGTAGGTCCGCCAATAACAATTTTTACGCCGGCTTTATGCATCAGTGTAATATTCTGATTAGCCGCATTAAGCATATCGAAGTTACCTGGCATGTTATCGGTTGGGTCTACTACGACCGGAATCTTCGCATCTGCAAGCTGCTTAGCGACCATCCAGCCTTCAGCGACACCAACGAACACCGGCTTAATGTCGGTGCTTGCCAGAAGCGTGATTAACGCGGTGATATCAGAGGCACGGTTGACTCTGAAAGCCATCGGTATGTCTCCCTGCATAACCGGAACCAGCGCTTTTAAGTCGTAACGAGACCAGCTTTTTGCCTTTAATGGACCCGCTTTATCTCCTGCTTGAGCAAACGTCGCTGCATCCTCAAGCTCAGCGCGTAATCTAGGAAACGTGGCTCCTCGTCCTGCGCTTACCGCCTTTAGATCCCAGAACATGACTTTTCCAGGTATGACTGCATCGGGATTAAAGCTGTCTTGCGTGGTAAACCAGGCAGCCAGACCGGCGTAGTGAGAATCCCGGCTACTCCGTGGAGCAATGATTGCGCTACTGACACCGCCGCGCCTGGCTACCGGTACTGCTGAAGAAAATGGGTTAACGATATCAGCAACGTTATAGGCGGCGGTGATGGCTTTGTCTTTGGAAGCACTTTCAGAAGCATTGGCTCCCCCATTTATTTCACTAATGCCTAAAGCACTCTCTGAATTGATGAACCCGGGGGTGATTGTTTTGCCGTTATAGTCGAATACCTTTGCGTCATTGGGGGCGCTTATTGAGCTTGCGACCTCGGTAATCACGCCGTCAGTAATTAAAACATCGCCTTTGTTTAGGGAGCCAGTGTCACTGGCGGTAATAATCCGGGCATTTTTGAGTAGTAAAGTGTCGGCTAGTGTAGTGGGCAGTATTAACCAGCTTAACGTAAAAATAGCTAACGATACTTTAGTCATAGCTAGTCTCCGAAATTGCCTGACCTGTTAAAAAGTCAGAAGTAGTGGAATGGGGCGCGTCTCTGTCGACAACTAATACACCGTCGATAAAAACCTTATTAGCTTTAGCATAAATACTGAAAGGATCGTGGCTCCATATCACGACATCAGCATTTTTGCCCGGTAACAGGCTGCCGGTTCGATCATCAATTTTAAGGGTTTTGGCGGGGTTTAGAGTAATCCATCGCAGCGCCTGTTCTCTGGTAATAGGTGTTGTGGCGCGTTTGGCCTGTGCCATGCCTTTGGCCGCTTCGACATTCAGGCGCTGACCAAGCACGCTGCTGTCTGAGTGAATCATGGTGAGTACGCCAGCCCATTCGGTTGCTGCCGCATTCATAGGCACACCGTCATAAGCTTCCATTTTAAAGCCCCAACGGTCAGGCCAGGTGGCAACCCCAATGCCGTCTTTAGCCAATAATTCAGTGATTTTGTATGCCTGGGTAGCATGATGCATTGTGCCGATCTTAAAACCAAACTCATGGGACAGGTCGATCATCATGGCCATCTCATCAGCGCGGTAGCAATGCAGGTGTACACTAATTTCACCAGTGAGAATGCCTGCGATGGTTTCTAATTCGAGATCCGTTTTAACGTCGCCGTTGCGCTTTTTTTCAAGATAGTTTTGGCCGTCGATAAAGGCATTACGAAATCCTTTCATATTACCCATTCTGGTAAAGGGGTCTTTGTCTTTGGCTGCATAGTTTATTGGGTTTTCCCCACAGGCCATTTTAACGCCATAGGCGGTGTCGGGCATCTTCATGCCTTGCACCGTCGCAGAGGGGACATTTTTTAAAATGACCGAACGCCCTCCAAATAAATTGGCAGAGCCGGGCAAAATATTGAGTGTGGTGACACCGCCTTCTCTGGCGCGTTGAAAGCCCGGGTCCTGAGGCCAAACGGAATGTTCAACCCAGACTTCGGCTGTATTTTTCTCTGTTTTTTCATTGCCATTGCGCATTGATGGCATACCCGGTGATGAAAAGGCACCCAAGTGCGAATGGATGTCAATAATGCCGGGAGTGACCCATTGCCCTTTAGCATCAATGATTTTTATTCCCTTGGGGATGCGTACCCTGGAACCGATTTTGGCAATTTTTCCGTTTCTAATAATTAAGGTACCGTTGGGGATTTCGTCACCCTCTGCGGGCATTATTGTTGCGCCAACGATAGCGACATCCTGCGATAATTTTGGCTTATAAGTTGATGGGTAGGGGGCTTCAGCCTCAGCGCTGGCAGCGCCAAAGCTGAATAAGCTCGCCATCAGGGCAAGCAAAGGTTTTATTTGCATATTTGCTTCCTCACGCGATTGCGCAATCTTTAATTCGTTGTGGGCAGTAATGAAGTATGCCGGGCATAGCCCGGCATTATTTTCAAACCGCTTAGAACTCAGTTAATAAGTTCAGGTAGAAATAACGTGGAATAGGTGAGTGCACAGAGCCGGAGTAACCATATGTCTCATCAGCCATAGGCGGCTCGCGATCAAACAGGTTACGCACACCAATTTTGACTTTGGTGTTAGCCAGTGCATCGTCATCGAAGCTGTATTGCGCATAAAGATTAACCACAGTGTGATCATCAACGCGCCAATAGTCACCGTCTACTCGCAACGAGGTATCGTAGAAACCGGTTACATATCTTGCGCTCGCACCAACGCGGAATTGATCGTAAGACCAGGTCAGTGAAGACGATACACGCCATTTTGGATTACCGTTTTGCTCAATCCGGCTTGAAGACGAAGGTAACTCGGTACCTTCGTTAATCAGGCCTGCGTCGCGCGCAGCATAAAGCTCATTAATTGCATCTGGTACGCCACGGGTAAACTCAAGCATTCTTGATGCATTAATATTAAAGTTAAAATCACCAAAAGCGGTTTGCGGTAGTTTCCAAATGAAGCTTAAATCAACACCGCGAACTTTTTGCGGTTGCAGGTTGCGATACATATCAGCCACATAAGTGACCTGACCAACCGGGTCAATGCCAGTGCCAGCAAATCGTGCAATGTCATCAGCATCCGGCTCCAGACGCGTTACATTAGGGTTGGTGCCCCCTTGCACACGCTCAAGATAATCCACGATCAGTGCGTTACCGCCACCAAACACACCAACGATACCGGTTTGCTCAATCGACCAGTAGTCAGCAGACAGGGTGATATTGCCCATTGTTTCAGGCAGGAAGTCCGGCATTAATACGATACCACTGGTCCAGTTGGTCGATTCTTCGGCCTCAAGGTCCGGGTTACCAGAACGGCGGGCAGTCGCCACATTACGTTCATCACAGTCGTCAAAACTCGCAATTCGTCCGGCACGCAGGTCTGCCTCACAGAATACCCAGTCGGTGCGGGTATTGCCTCGGGTGATCAGCGACGCGTTTACCTGTTCGAGGTTAGGTGCACGGAAACCTTCTGAATAGGCACCGCGTAAACGCACGTAGTCGTTAACTACCCAGGATGCCGAGATTTTTGGTTTGGCGACGCTACCGAAGTCACTGTAATCTTCAAACCGACCGGCTAACTGCACATTGAAAGACTGCATAAACGGAATATCCATTTCTTCACTCACCAGTGGAATGGCCATTTCGGCATAGGCAGAGAACACCTTACGCGACCCGTAATTATCTGGAGTTGGACTAACCCCAAACAGGTTACTCTCCTGTAGATTACCGGTCACCGTATCCAACCAGGTGTTGGTGCCATCTACGTTGGCATCACGGTCATCAAGCTGTGTTTCACGGCGGAACTCAGCACCAACCGCTAAGCCCACATCACCAGCCCAGGTAGTAAAGATGTCAGGCGTTGAGGCATTGGCATCAATTTGGAATAGGGTGGTTTTGTTCTTTCTGTTTGGAGTAATGCTGATAGCATCCAGCGCGGCTTGCGAACTGAACACCGTATCAGAGCCCGGATTTTCCAGATCCCCACCATTAAACGGATTAAACGCGTCGGGAGTAGAAAGGCCAAGGCTTTCCTGTAATAAGGTTGCGCTGATACCATCCTGCAAATCGTCCACTTTGGCTTCACTGTAGAATATTGCAGTTTCCCAGTCCCAGTTGGTGGTCGCGCCGCGTAAACCAGTTAAAACGCGGTATTGTTCAGCGGTAACCCGCACATTCGTTGCGCCTAAATCCGTGAAACGCAAACGGCTTATGGTTACCGGTAAGCCTTCCGCCGGTGCATCAATACCGGCTAAGCGGTTAGGGTTAACCGTACCATCAGCAAATGTCACCGGGCCAAACGGGTTATAGTAGTTGGTGGCCGGAACGGTCATGCTGATTGAGCCGATCGAGAACACCGCATCCTGGGTACTTTCGGTTTCGCCACGGTAGTAGCTGGCTTCACCAAACCATTGGATGTCTTCGGTGATGTCATACTTGGCCATGGCAAAAGTGTTAATACGCTCCAAATCGGGCATCAGCGCAATCGGGTAATTCTGACGTGAGTCCCAACGCAGGTTTTCATCGGAGCTGGTGGTAGATGCGCTGCCGTCATCAATACATATGCCGTTTGCAAGCGCAGCTAAACAACCGCTATTGTAAGCCGGTTGCACATGGAAAGAGCCGCCGGAAGTGGTAATACGACTACCATCCTGATAAACCGGTACCCCACCAACGGTTTGAAAATTACCCCATGGCGTTGTTGTACTGGTATTGCGTAAAGAGCCTGAGCCTTCTGCCGCAGTGCCAACAAATAACGGGCGCAGATCGCCCATGGATGAAAAGGTTTGATCTGTTGCCAATAGTGCGGATCGATCGGTGTAACTTGTAAATAGTGTAAAGTTACCACGCTCACCTAAAGCAAAGCCAAAGGTACCGTTCAGATTGATTTCATCCATATTAGTGCCAGACGCTTTTCCGTACTGACCTTCTAGTTTAACGCCTTCATATTCGTCGTTTAAAACGATATTGACCACACCCGCTACGGCATCTGAACCGTAAATAGCACCGGCACCATCACGCAGTATTTCTACACGTTTAATGCCGTTCATTGGAATGGTATTGGAGTTAAATGTCAAAACGGGTGCGAGGGTACCACTGGCCTGGCTGCTTGGGTAATTAACGCCTCGCCGGCCATTAATTAGTACTAGTGTACTGCCAACGCCTAAGTTTCTTAGATCAACTGAACCAACGTCACCCCGTGCAAAGTTACTACTCACTTGTCCCCGGGTCTGGTTAAAGCTGACATCACCCATTTGTGGAATAGAGCGGAATAAGTCTTCGCCGGAAACTGCGCCAATAGCTTCTATTTCATCACTACCAATTACAGAAACGGGTAATGAATCTCCAACATAGGCACCGGCAATACGAGAACCTACAATCGTAATTCGCTCTTGTTGTTCTTCAGCCGTGGCGTCTGTTGTATCCGGTGTTTCTTGAGCATAACCAGCGCTAGACGCTGCCAGCAGTGATGCGATAACACCACGCGTAGTTTTTTTAACTTTAGTTTTCAATTCAGTTTTCTTCATTTCACTTGCTCTTCTTTCAGACGGCTTTGATACCGGCGCGGGTGCCGGATTTACGGTCTCTGAGCGGGCGACAGTTGGGCGTTTTATTAGAATTGTACCCTTAACTGACACAGAGCCTTCCAAGTCGGTGCCTGTTAGCAGCCGGTGTAAGCCGTCCTGAATAGAATAGTGACCGTTGAGAGCAGAGGTTGTCTCTTGTGCCACCAGATTTTGCGGAAATAAAATAGCGAGTCCAGCCTGTCTGGCGAAGCTTAAAAGGCCTTCCTCAGCAGACTGTTCTGGGATGTTGAAGTCTCGGGTCTGTTCGGTCTCTGCCTGCCTGGCAGAAACCGGTGTAACGGCGGTTAACGTCGCTACCAAACAACAAAACAAGAGGACTATTATCCGCTTTATGCTCACCACTATTCCCACGTATCAGCCGATCTTTTTGCGCCGGCTTCTCAACAGAGAAGCGGGGCTTTTTTTGTCGGCCTTATCTTTTAAAAAGCAAAAGGAAAGAAAAACCCGCTACTTAACAACTGAATTTTTTTGAATACTTATAGTAAAAAACTAATAAACTTTTGTTTTTATTATGAATTTTTTTTGATAAAAAAAGTCTCCTTGCCTTGTTTTTCAACCTGCAATCCGAGGTTTATTTCTAAAGATGAAAAAACCGTTTCAATATTATCGATGGGATAGTAGCCGCCAACCCTGATTTCCCCCAACGAAGCATCACTGAGGATAATATTGTAAGTGGTATACCGGCTCACCTCTTCCACTACCTGACTGAGCGGTTGGTCTTTAAAGGCGAGATACCCTTTGCGCCAATAAAGATGACGATTAAGAGATTCTTGATCTTCTTCGCTAACTGATGCAACTGTACTTTCGTCAAACACCACACGTTTACCCGCTCCTACTACGACGCTACTGACAGCTTGTGTCACTGCACTGTTAGTCGGAGCTGTTGACTGAGGTAGGGAGTCCGGTTGTGATGAATGTTCCATTACCGACTCATCGGCACGTACTCTTACCGTGCCATGAGACACCAGTACGTCAACTTCCTCGCCTTTGAGTCTTACGGCAAAGCTCGTGCCCAACGCCTGAACATCGCCATTACCCGCCCTAACAATGAAAGGGTGCTCCGGGTCGGGGGCGACATCAAAATTGGCTTCACCATTGAGTAACCTTAACAGCCGTTTACCGTCCTGATACTCAACAACCAGGCGAGAATCGGTATTCAGCGTTACCACCGAACCATCAACCAGCGTCAGCGCTTTCTGGCCGCCCACCCGGGTTACGTATTCGCCATTGGTTGATTTAAACTCCACCATGGTCTTCATATAATACGCAAGCGGAACGATCACTGCGAAGGCAAAAATGGCAGCCATCTTAACTGCCCATTTGTGCCATGAATGACCCGATGCCACCGGCGCACTTTGTACAACCGGCCTGGCTTGCTTGCTCGCCGTTTCTTTTAAGCTATCAATACTCTCTGCCATATGCGTCAGAGTCTCGAAATGCAAACGGCTCTGTTTGGTCCAGGCATTGAGTGCACGCTGTTCTTCAACTGACAGATCGCCCCGATCAATTTTAACCAGCCATTCACCCGCCTGCTGGCGGACAGCTTGTTTACTATCCTTAAGATTTACCACGTCTTTCATTTTACGCTACTCTTTAAACCCATGATCTGCACCGATTCTGATACAGTAGTCGAAGCGTTTTCTGTCGCCTGACGTACATAGTTATCGCACCGTTCAAACCCCTTTGAAAGATGCTTTTCCGTTGTGCTAACAGACAAATCTAACTGGCTGGCAATCTCTTTTACGCTCAAATCCTGGAGTATTCTCAACCGGGTTACTTTCTGGCACTGTTCAGGTAATGAGGCCAGGGCTTCGAGCAATAGTTCACTTTGTCGCTCAGCAGAAATTGTCTCAACCGGATGGGTATCCTGGGCCGGTAAGCTCTGAATCGCATCATCATCAAGATAATCCGTCAGTTTAGCCGTTAGCTTGGTATTCTCTCGCTGTACCAGATTTTTTGCTGTTTTAAACATATACAGCTTGGGATACTCAATCGTATCTTTCTGATCCGCAGCAAATGTGCGTGTAAATGTTTCTTGCAATACATCTTCAACATCGCCCTTATGAAACAGGTATTTGCTTACCATGTTGCGAAGAGAAGATTTACAATCCACAAAAACTGAAAACACCGTCAGTTTTTTATCTAAGTTGTGCATAGTGTTCCTTGCTACCCAAGACTAGAAAATAATATTGAGGGCGGAAAAACCAATATTTTTATTTTTATTATCAGGCAAGGAAGGGCGTATTATTATTGAATTTGTATTTTGTATACTATCGCCCCTAACCCAGATTATGCTAACAGCTGAGTTTGGCAGACTCAACGTGTTTATAACAAAGAGGAAATTTACTTATTGTTGTCCTTTATTTAACTGGAACGGCTAAAGCTGCGTGATTTAGGGTATGGCGTAAAATTATGGATGGTACCCTGAGAAACCCGCTGCTGGGCCTCGCGCCAGTATTCTGGTGTCATCAAGTCGCCGTGTAAGGTTTTAAGCATTTCCTTAAAAGGCCGCTTGCCCACAATAAAGTGCTCAAACTGTTCAGGAAAGACATCATTAGGCGCCACCGAGAGGGTATCGAGGGCGTAAGGGTCATCAGATTTGGGAATTGAACGAAAATTCCGTTCGTCCATCCAGCATATTTCGTCGTAATCGTAAAAAATAACCCTGCCATGCTTGGTGATGCCAAAGTTTTTATGCAGCATGTCACCGGGGAATATATTGGCCATGGCAATTTGTTTAATACAGGTTCCCAGCTCATCAATGGCGTTATGTAATTTGTCCGGGTCGGTTTCCTGCTGTAAATACAGGTTAAGCGGTGTGAGTTTTTTCTCGATGTACAGGTGCTTTATAATCAACTCGTCATCGGTGAGCTCAACACTGGACGCACAGGTTTGCTGTAATTCCTCAAGGAGGGCCGGACATACCCGATCGAGGGGGAAACGGAAGTTAACGTATTCATGGGTATCAGCCATTCGCCCCACGCGGTCGGACATTTTTACCAGCTTGTAGCGGTCGATAACGTGCTCACGGGTGATTTTCTTACTTTCAGCAAATTCATCCTTAATGATTTTAAACACCACGCCGTAGGATGGCAGATGAAAAACCATCATGACCAGGCCCCGGATCCCCGGTGCTATTTCGAACTGGTCGTCAGATTGTTCCATATGGTCAAGGAAGTTACGGTAAAAAGCGGTTTTACCATGCTTGTAATGCCCCAGAGCGATAAAGAGTTCGAATACCTTTTTGTTGGGTAGCAATTCGTGTAAAAAGGCCACTAACTCTGCCGGATACTGGGTGTCGGCCATAAAGTAGCTACGGGCAAAACCAAATACCACACTTAAATCCTGACGTTCGGTAAGCAAGGCATCTACATAAATCTGGCGATTTTCATTGGTGTGTAAGGCGATAACAAAAGGTACAGTGCGTTCAGGCATACAAATGCGGCCAACCAGATAAGCGGCTTTGCCCCGGTAAAATACCGGTTTGAGCATTTCCACTGCGGTGACACTCGCCAGTTCTTCTTTGCTGAGCCGCGCTCGCAGGGCATCGTCAAGCTGCTGCATATCCCGTTCGCGATCTTCAAAGTGAATATTAAACCGGTAACAGGCAAAGATAGACTCGTACATTTCCCGTACCGTAGCATTGGTGTCAAAGCTATGGATGACTTTGTGACGGTCCTGTCCGGCTAAAAAGCAGCGGCTCGACATCACAAACATGATGGAGTTATCTATGGACTTGTGACGGAATACTTTACCTATCACCGAATTGTAAAACGTTTCGGCCAGTTCATATTGTGGGTGGTTTTCGATTAGTTCGGCAAAGGCTTTTTTAAGCAACTCCCAAAACTGGCGGTCCTTTTGATGATCCATAATAAAATCATATAACTCAGCCACCGCACTGGCGAGACTTTGCTCATAAAGGGAGATCCGCTCCTTGGAAGCGGCGATTGCCTGCTGCCACTGACCCTTTTCAAAACGTTCCTGGGCGCCACGGGTAACCCGACTGAACCAACGATAGTTCTTATCGAAGCTGGTCATAATTTGATAGGCCATTTTTTTGGCTTGTGCTTTATCCGCCACAGTGGTTACCCGGTTAGAAAGTCGTGCGTAAAACATAGCACATCAGTGGTGACTGTCGGTACGCCCTCCTGCGTTATGTTGATATAAATCAGCATGAATAATGGCGGCTAAGTTACACTTAAAGGGTATATCCGAAGGAGGTTAATAATGGTCAGGGTCACCCATGGGGTCACAATTGGTTTGGAACGGTTTGAAAACACGTTGTATGTGTCAATGAAAGCAGTGGGGAAACTCACTCATGATGATTACCAGTTCTTTACGCCACTGCTGGAAGGCGCATTGGAAACCATTGATTCACCACAGGTGAAAATGCTCTTTGATGCCACCGAATTTCACGGCTGGGAACTGCGGGCGGCCTGGGATGATTTTAAAATTGGGCTGCGTCATGGCAGTGAGTTCAGCAAAATTGCCATTGTTGGTAACGCCAACTGGCAGGCGCTGATGGCCAGTATTGGCAGTTGGTTTATCAATGGCGAGGTTAATCATTTCAGTGATACTCAGGAAGCCATAAACTGGTTGTGCGAATAAATTTTTAGTCTTCATCCTATTCTATCCTTGAGGGGATTCTTCCTCAGGGAGCAATTCGATTACTCTTCTTCTTTCTGTAAGATTAACATTTATTTTACATTTTTAGCCCTCTGAGCTAGTGCTACGAAAGATCTCTACTACACTAAAAAAATTGCACGAGCGGCCCGTAACTTTTTGTGTGTAATGGTGAGTCGGTTGCTTCGTGTTAGCGCGCAGTCAGGCAATGTCCTGACTTGTCTATTGCTATGGGACGTCAGCTGACCCCGGCTCAGTAGCATTGCTGGCTGAATTGACTGGCACCCTGGCACTAATTCTATGGAGGTGTACGTGGTACCAAGAATTAAGGTGAAAGGCTGGGCGGTTTATGCCATGCCTGTGCTCATCCCTGTGGTACTGAGTGGTTGTGGAGGCAGTGATAAGGACGAAGCAGAAACCGCTATGGTTTCGTTGTCTGGTTCGCCGGTGAAAGGGCCGTTGGCCCGGGCCACAGTATCCGCTTATTTAATTGACCCATCTCAGCCGGCTATGCTTGGTGAGCTGGTGGGCGAGGGCGAAACTGATGAGGCGGCGCAGATTACCGGTCTGTCGATTCCGCAAAATGAGACATCGCCGGTCATACTGGAGGTCATCGCCAATGACGACACGGTGGATATATCCACCGGCGAAGCCCCTGTCATTACCAGCATGTCAACCATTTTGGCCACGCCAGGCGGCGGCAATAATGTTTACCCATCCCCGCTAACTACCATTGCCCTGAGTCTGGCTAAACAAAATGCCGATCTCAGTACGAATGGATTTGGCGGCAACGGCGATGGTTCCGTGACTGCTGAAGAGCTGGTGGCGGCCTTTGAGGTTGCATCTCAGCAGGTGTTGTCGACCCTGGGCTTTGGCATTGATTCGTCGATAGACCTCAACAGTACATCACCCGTGCTGGATGACACCACCGCTGATGCCAGTTCACAAACCCTTGCCATCGCTTACCGAACTGCCATAGAGGCGGTAAGTGCAATTGTGGTGAACATGCAGGCAGACGCTCAGGCCAACAATGCGGCTTCGGTACTGACTACTAACCAGGTGCTTGATGGCCTGGCCGCTGATTTGAGTGACGGTGAAATAGATGGATTGGCGGCTGGAGCCGCTATCGATGCTTTTACCGATATCGCGGATGTGGTGGCCGAGGTGACGGTAGATATTGGTGCCCTAACCATTCCCGGTACGTCTGTTTTGGTTACGCAAACGGCCACAGTGATGACTCAGGAGACGGCCACCACCGGCAGTACGGTGGATACTTCAGCTATAGAATCCGGCGATGTGAGTTATACACCCCGCACCAACGCTTCGACAACGGTGACAGAGAGCGATACCGATGCCGATGGTGTTGTTGACTCCCAGGATAATTGTCCCGTCATCGCTAATGCGGATCAGCTCGATACCGATGCTGATGGCAGTGGCAACCAGTGCGATACCGATGATGATAATGATGGTGTCAGGGATGCTGAAGACGCGTTTCCTCTGGATCCATCCGAGAGTGCAGATGCTGACAACGACGGCACGGGTAACAATGCGGATACGGATGACGACAACGACGGTGTCGAAGACAGTCAGGACGCCTTTCCGTTTGATGCCAGTGAAACCCTGGATACCGATGGCGACGGCATAGGTAACAACGCTGATAACGATGACGATGATGACAACGTGATTGATGCCGACGATTTGTTTCCCTTAGATCCGGCTGAGTCGGAAGACGCAGACGGTGACGGGATAGGCAATAACGGCGATACCGACGATGACAATGATGGTGTTGAAGACGCCAGTGATAACTGTCCGTTGGTGGCTAATGCTGAACAGGGTGATGCAGATGGTGATGGTGTAGGTGATGCCTGTACCCAGGCAATCTGGGATCAGTTTAACTGGGATGCCGGATTATGGCAGTAAACCCCGTTGGCGCAGACACACTTTTGATTAATTAATGTTTTTCCATCAGTCATAGTGTGGCTGGTGGGTATGGAGTTGAAAATGAAAAAATTAAGCATTCTGGCATTATTCATCGGCGTTTCCTGTGGTGTAAATGCCGCAGAGGTAGAATCTGCTGACGTGACTACGTTTGTCAGTGGTACCCCGGCTACGGCTGCCGACGTTAACTCAACTATTGCAGCGCTGGTCACTGCCATAAACGATAACGCGGTTACCATTGCCCAATTGCAGTCCACCCTGAACAGTCAGGCTTCCCGGATAGCGGCGCTGGAAACGGCAGTGGAAAGTCTTAAGTCCGCCGACTCGGCATTTACCCTTGCAGGCAGTACTTACCGGGTCGGGTACATTGGTGCCGGTCATAACTACAGCAGCGATACGGGTTATGGTGCATCCGACAGTTACGGTGGCAATGCATTGGTGACCTTCAACGACGGTGGTGTACTGGACATCACTGAGCTTACCGAACTGGAGCAGGAGTTAAGCTTTGATTTGTATTGCAGTGACCAGGCTGATTCGTCTACCTGTAGCCGTAATCTGCAGGATTATTCTGATGCTGGATCAATTAGCGGTACCTGGTCGTTAAGCGGCAACGAGATTTCCATTACGCTGGAAGGTGAAACGGAAACCTGGTATGTCAGTGATAACGGCGACGTGATCCTGGCTAAAGATACTACGGATATTTTGCAAGAGGGCACGTCGTCGGCATTCTGGGCCAATCTGAGTATTGGCGTAAAAGTGTCGCAATAACGCCATTTTTTGTTAATCCAGCCCGGCAACTGGCCGGGCTTTTTTGTGCCCTGGCAGACTCCGAGTCGGATCAACTGCGGTTTAAGAAGAGCGAGTGTCAAGTTAAGCAAACGTATTGTCATTAGTAACGAATTTGAGGCAGAATGCCCGCATCTTGCCGAAACCACTTTTAATTAGTTACTTTTGAGGATAGCAATGGCTTCGCCTAAATTTCACAATACCTTCAGACAATACCATCGCTGGATTGGCTTTTTTCTGGCCGGCATCATGGCCGTTTACGCGCTCAGTGGCGTGTTACTGATTTTTCGTACCACCGACTTTCTGAAGTTTGAACAAACCTCCCATCGTCAGTTAGAAGCAGGCTTGAACGGTAAGGGGCTTGGCGAGCAACTACGTATGCGTGGGTTTAAAGTAGAACAGGAAACAGACGGTAAAATTGTTTTTCCGCAGGGCGAATATAACAAACAAACCGGTGAGGCCCGCGTAACGAGTAAGGATTACCCGTTCCCGCTGAACAAAATGGTTAAGCTGCATAAGGCTACAACTAACAGCCCGTTATTTATTATGAACATTGCCTTTGGTATTGCGCTGCTGTTTTTCGTGGTGTCGGCTTTCCTGATGTTTATCCCGCGGGCATTACCGTTTAAGAACGGGCTTAAAATCGCCGGTGTAGGTTTTGTGTTTGCCGTGCTGATGGTACTGTTTGCCAGCTAAAAATTTGCGCTAAAACAACAAGCCGCCTTGCTTTCGAGGGCGGCTTTTTTCGTTTTTGACGGTGCAACATAGCCACAATATTTGTTTTTTCGTACTGCTCCTTGTTACCACACCTTTTACTCATTACGGCAAAACTACACAATCTGGTGTCACCTGCCGATAACAGTTTTGCTGTGTCAGCGTTATTTAGCAAATTTATGTAGGCAGATAAGCAAAATCTTGAAAGCCGGGTTGTTAACAATTTGCTAACCTATCCGGGTTGTCATAAGCGGAGTGTTTTGCGTGAATCGTACCGCCGGTAAAAGTTATGTAGTTGTGTCTGCCACTGAAAAGTTTGGTTACGGGCTGGGTGACTTTGCGTCCAATTTATCCTTTGGCTTTGTTTCGTTATTTCTGCTGTTTTATTACACTGATGTGTACGGCATAAGTGCTGCTCAGGCGAGCTTTATTTTTGTAGTGGCCCGGGTTATCGACGCCGTGTTTAATTTACTGATCGGGGTTGCGGTGGACCGCACCAACACCCGCCACGGTAAGTTACGGCCTTATTTACTGTTTGGCGCCTTGCCGCTGGGTTTACTCACCGTGCTGTGTTTTGTGATGGTTGGCGACGACTACAAGTTTATCTTCGCGCTGTTTTCCTACACCTTGTATTGCCTGGCTTATACCACGGTGAATACCCCTTATTCCGCTCTCACCAACATGCTCACTCAGCATGAACAGTCGCGGGCCTCGTTGTCTGTCTACCGGTTTGCCCTGGCCAGCATTGGTTATCTGGTGGTGTCGACCACAGCCGGGCCTTTGGTAGCCCTTTTTGACTCGCCGCAAACCGGATATATCGTAGCCGTAACGCTTTACGCGACACTGGCGACGGTCACATTCTGGGCCTGTTTCGCCATGACCAAAGAGCGCGTGCAGGCCGAAAGTCATCCGCTGGAAGACAACGCGAAAAATGCTTGGCATGTTATTTTGCAAAACAAGCCGTTAATCAACGTGTCTTTTTATACCCTGTTCTTCTACATTGCCTATACGGTTTGGCTTGCTATTGCGGTGTACTTTGTAAAGTATGTGATTGGCGATGAAGCTTTCCTGACGACTTTTTTCCTCATTCAGACCATGGCTTACACTGGCGGGATCATAGCCTCAGAAAAGATGATTGCGCGCTGGGGCAAAAAAATGATTACCCAGGCGGCACTATTATTTGGCATCAGCGGTTTGCTTTATCAGTACTTTCTGGCCGGAGACAATATCACCGCAGTGATGACCGGCGTGTGTATGTTCAGTGTGACGCTGGGAATGGGCTTTGTGACAATGTGGTCTATGGTGCCTGATACCGTGGAATACGCTGAATGGCATTATAATACCCGGGCGGAAGGCACGATTTATGGCTTTTATAACTTTGTTACCAAGCTGGCTATGGCGCTGGGCGGCGGTTGTGCTGGCCTGCTACTGGATGTTTTCGATTACACCAGTGCAGCGCCTGATGCGGCGGCGGTGGCAGGCATAAATTTTGCCATGACTCTGTTTCCGGCGCTGATGTTTATACTGTGTATGCTGGTGGTGGCCTTTTACCAGCTCAACGAAGCCTCCTATCGCGACCTTATCGAAAACATCAACCAGCGCAAACTAGCCCGGCAGGCAAATGCGGGAGAAAACCATGAATAAATCAAACAAACCATGCCTGAGTGCCATGTCGATTGAAGACAAGGTGGCGCTGCTGACCGGTAACGGCCTCTGGAAAACAGCCCATTTACCGGCACACGGAATCGAGCCGCTCACCATGACCGACGGCACCTACGGGGTGCGTTACAGCCCTGAGCAAATCGACAATGATGGCAACTGGTCGATTACCGACTTCCTCGGCGTGGTTAATCAGCATGCCGATGACCAGACCGATAAAAAAGGCAGTGAAGCCTTGTTTGGTCACACCCTGCCAGCTACTTGTTTTCCTAATGGCTCTGCCCTGGCGTGCAGCTGGGACAATGAGCTGGTAGAGCAAATGGGTCAGGCTCTGGCCCGGGAATGTCAGGCACTGGGCGTGGATATTTTACTTGGCCCCGGCATCAATATCCGGCGTACGCCGTTATCGGGCCGTGGCTATGAGTATTACTCGGAAGATCCGTTACTTTCCGGCGAGCTTGCCGCCTCGCTGATCAATGGCTTGCAGGGCGAAGGCGTAGGCGCCAGCCTCAAGCATTTTGCCTGCAATAATTCCGAATACCGCCGCACCGAAATGGACTCCATTGTTGATGAGCGCTCACTACATGAAATTTATCTGTCTGGCTTTAAGCGCGCTATTGATAAGGCCGACCCGTGGACGTTAATGTCGTCCTACAATCGCTTAAATGGCCAGCAAACCTCGCAGCATCGAGGCTTACTGCATGACATCCTGCGTGAACAGTGGGGCTATAAAGGGCTGGTGATGTCTGACTGGTACGGCGTGAAAGACCGTCCGGCGTCGCTGCTGGCAGGCAACGACTTGGCCATGCCTGAAGTAGCCAGAGACAAAAGCGAATTGCTTAGCGCGATTGAGAGTGGCGAAGTAAGCATCGATGCGATTGATACTGCCTGTATGCGCATGCTTGAGCTGATTGAACGCATTGGTGCTGCGCGCAAGCAACCGCGGCCGGTAGACATGCCTGCTCACCACCGATTGGCCCAGCGTATTGCTGAAGAGTCTATCGTGCTACTAAAAAATACCGACGATCTGTTGCCTCTGGATACAACTCACACACATAAAATTGCCGTACTCGGGCCTGCCGCCCATACGCCGGTGATACAAGGCTCAGGCTGCGCCACAACGGTACCGAGCATACTAGACCGGCCGCTGGATGAAATTATCGATGTCGCCGGTGATGCGGCTGATGTGACCTACAGTGCCGGAGTAGCCGACGGCGCAACCAGCAGTGAACAGGCTCTGCTGCTAGCTTCTGCTCAGGCCGAGGCTGCTGATGTTGCTATTGTATTTATCAACACTGCAGTGGGTGAAGACGGCGAAAATGGCGACCGACAGCACCTGGATGTGGTGGCAAGTCATGCTGAGTTACTAAACGCCGTGGCCTCGGTACAGTCTAATGTAGTGGTAGTGCTGATGAATTCCGATGCGGTGGTTATGCCATGGCTTGGGCAGTGTAAAGCCGTGCTGGAAACCTTTTTCGCCGGGCAGGGTGTTGGCCGGGCTATCGCTAACCTGCTTTTCGGCCTGAAAAATCCCTGCGGTAAGCTCACCGTGACCGTGCCGAATTCACTGGAAGAAACCCCGGCTTATCTGCATTACCCCGGTGAGGCGTTAAAACACTATTACAGTGAAGGTATCTACGTGGGTTACCGTTATTACGATAAGCGCAAAATGACGCCTTGCTTCCCGTTTGGCTATGGCCTGAGTTATACCTCTTTCGAGTACCGCAGTATCGAGTTGGTAAACGATAAGCTGGGTACCGGCGAGTCGCTTCAGGTAGATGTCACGGTTGCCAACACCGGGGTCCGCTTTGGTAAAGAAATTATTCAGCTCTATCTGAGCTTCCCCGGTATTGAACTGGCGCAGCCGCCGCTGGCGTTAAAAGCTTACGCGAAAGTTGCCCTTAAACCGGGTGAAAGTAAAACCGTGCGCCTGACTGTGGGGGCTGATGATTTTCGTGCCTGGCATCCGGCGCTACATGACTGGATAGTCGAAGCCGGTTGTTATCAGGTGAAAGTCGGGCCCTCATCTCGGGAGCTGCCGTTGTCTGCTGCCGTGCAGGTGGCCGGTAGCGACTATCGGTTACCGCTTAAAGAAGACAGCTCGCTGGTGCAGGTGATTAAAGATGAACAGGCATTTCAACGGGTCGTCACGCTGGTGGCTGACAAAAGCGGTCTGGATCAGGCGGTTATCACAGAGCGCTTGCAAGCCATTGCTCCTGAGCTTTTCTGCGGGCTGTTTATTGCCCTGACTGAGTTTTTAAATGTGCCGGTTAGCCGTCCAGAACTGCTGGACGCCCTGCGAAGTGAATAATTAGCGGGGTTGAGCTAACCACTACACAACCTGATAAGCTATGCTTAACCATTGTCCTGATGATGCTATTGGTAAGGAGTAAGCCAGCCGGTGCAGCCTTTTCGCTTAGTTAATGCCCAGTCAGATAAGCAAGCTGTTGCCTTTGCCGGCACCTGCGAGGTGATCACCTATGACTCGGCGCAATTGAATATCTTTGCTGCTGAGCTCAGCCACTGCCAGCCCCACTGGCATGAAGCACCCGAGCTGGTTTATGTGCTGAAGGGCGCGCTTAGTCTCACGGTACATCAGCAGGAAGTCACGCTTAATACCGGTGATCTGGCCTATATCGGCCCCGATCTTATCCATGCCCTTGAAAACCAACACCAATGCGCGTTACTCACCCTGCAATTCTCGCCGCAATTAGGCCATGACACCCATACTTTGCCAGCGGGGTTTGGTCATTTTCGTGCAGACACACCAGTAGCCAGACAGTTAGTCTCGCAGTGCTTCACGCTGTTGGAGCGGGTTTTACAGCCGGATGCTGCTTTCTTTGCATTGCAGGCATGCACTTACTCGCTGCTGGTACTGTTAGAAGAGCAGCTCGGGCAGCAACCACAGATACCGGCAGGTACGGCGACTGACTCCCGTGAGGAAATGGTGATCCGCCAGAGTATTGCTTATATCAACGAAGCCTTCGCCGAGCCGCTTACCATAGCGGATTTGGCCGACCGGGCTTACTTAAGCTATTCCCACTTTTCCCGCTTATTTAAAAAAGTCAGCGGCTACAGTCCCTCTGATTATCTGGCTATGGTGCGGGTGAATCATGCCAAGCCTCTGCTTAAAAGCATGCAGGTGCCGATTACCGATATTGCCGAACGGGCTGGATTTGCAGAACACAGGGCCATGCTGGCGGCATTTAAGAAATACTGTGGTGTTACACCCACAGAGTATCGCAAGCAGTATTACGCCGATTTTGAATGGCGCGCCGATGATGAGCGCGTGACGTCTACCCCGAATAAACCACTGGCCTTATCCAGTGCCCGCAAAATGATGCAGGCCAGTATACTAAACCAGTAGCATAAAGGCGGTTTGTGGGAGTAGAAGTGAGCAGTACTCTCGTGATATTATGCGCGCCCAAAATGAAGATTCCCACCCAAAAAGGTCAGGGAACGGTCTTAAATTGTGCAAATGGCTGTTGACATATAGACGTCTATACGGCAAATTGACCACATGAAGACGATTATGAGCACCACCGGCATGATTATTACCACCTCTTTGAGGGCGGTCGCTGGCTAGTGCGCGTAAGCAAACAGACAACGAAAGCCCGCCCTGACAAGAGCGGGTTTTTTTTTGCGGTAATAAAAATGGGCAAGGCCCAAAACATGATGCAGTCAAGGAGCATTCAATGAAAGTCTTAAAGTTTGGTGGTTCATCTCTGGCCGATGCACAACGCTACTTGCGAGTGACCGAGATTAGCCTGACGATCCACCAGGCAAATGGCGCAGCAGTAGTATTGTCAGCCCCGAAAGGCGTTACTAACGCGCTTGGAGCCCTGTGCGACCAGGCAGCGGCGGGTGAAGACTACGAAGTTCTGTTTGGCGAATTAAATGACAAAGTGCTTGGCATTGCAGCAGAACTCAACGAACAGGTTGAGAATTTTGACGTTGCTACCATTAACGACTTTATTACCACCCAGCTTACCGGTCTGAAAAAGCAGTTACAGGGTATTGCCCTGCTGGGCCGCTCACCGGATGCTATTACCGCTAGCATTATGAGCCTGGGTGAGTATATCAGTGTTAACTTGTTTAGCGCGATTCTGACGGCAAAGGGTGTCACTAATCAGATTATCGACCCGGTTGAATACGTGATTGCAGAGGGGGAATACCTTGATAGCATTGCTGATGTGGCACTGAGCAAAGCGAACTTTAGCGAAGTGGTGACAGACGGTAGTCAGCTGATCATCATGCCTGGTTTTGTCGCCGCCAATGAAGCGGGTGAAAAAGTCACCCTGGGACGCAACGGCTCCGATTACTCGGCGGCAATTCTGGCGGCTTGTATCGATGCAGAATGCTGCGAAATCTGGACCGACGTAGACGGTGTGTATAATGCCGATCCAAACCAGGTTGAAGGGGCAGTATTGCTGGATAAGCTGACTTATCAGGAAGCCATGGAGCTGTCTTACTTTGGCGCTAAGGTACTTCATCCAAAAACCATTGGTCCAATCGCTCAGCATCATATTCCGTGCTTAATTAAAAACACCTTAAACACGAGCGCGCCGGGTACGCTGATAAGTAACGAAGCCAGTACTACCTGGACCAGCGTTAAAGGTATTTCTCAACTGGATAACATTTCTATGTTTAATGTTGCCGGCCCGGGTATGAAAGGCATGGTTGGCATGGCCAGCCGGGTGTTTGAGGTAATGTCCAACGCGCATATCTCTATCAGCCTTATCACCCAGTCGAGCTCTGAGTATTCCATCAGCTTTTGTATCTCCAGTAAGGATGCAGCGCGCGCCCAGAATCTGCTCGAAGATGCCTTTGCCCTGGAACTGCAAAACCAGTTACTTGATCCCATTGAAGTGCGCCACGATCTAGCCATTGTGACCCTCGTAGGTGATGGCATGCGTCATACCAAAGGTCTGGCGGCACGCTTCTTTAATGCATTATCCCAGGCGCGGGTGAATAACATCGCTATTGCCCAGGGATCTTCTGAGCGCTCAATTTCTACGGTTATCGAAGCGCCGCGTGCGAAGAAAGCAGTTAAGGTTATTCACCAGAACTTCTTCTCTGATCTGCATACCATCGATGTGTTCCTGGTGGGTTGTGGTGTGGTTGGCGCCGAACTGCTGGGACAAATTGCTAAACAGCAACCCACGTTACTGGCGCGCAATATTCAGCTACGCGTTTACGGTATTGCTAATAGTCGCAAACTGCTGCTTGATGGCCATGGCGTGGATGTCAGTGGTGACTGGAAAGCGGCGCTGAGTGAATCTGCTGACAGCTTCTCGGTAGAGCGTCTGCATGAATTCGTTAATAAGAACGCACTGGTTAATCCTGTGATCGTGGACTGTACCAGTAATGCGGCAATTGCGAGCCAGTATGTCGATATGATGGAACATGGCTTCCACGTGGTAACCCCAAACAAGAAAGCCAACACAGACAGCCTGGCTTACTACAAAAAGCTGCGTAAAACCGCACTACAAACTAACCGTCAGTATCTTTATGAAACCACGGTTGGTGCAGGTTTGCCGGTTATTGATAACCTGCAAAAACTGTTTATCGCCGGTGATGTGCTACATCGTTTTGAGGGCATTTTGTCAGGAAGCCTGTCTTACGTGTTTGGTAAGCTTGAAGAAGGGTTAAGCTTGTCCCAGGCAACCAGCATTGCCAAGGACAACGGTTTTACAGAGCCAGACCCCCGTGATGATTTAAGCGGTATGGATGTGGCCCGTAAGCTGTTAATCATGGCCCGTGAAGCGGATTTGGAACTTGAACTCAGTGATATTGAGATTGAATCTGTGTTACCAAAAGGCTTCGCCGAAGACTGTGATGTCGCCAGTTTCATGGAACAGTTACCACAGCTTGATAAAGACTTTGCCGCACGGGTTGAAAGTGCCGCGACGGAAGGTAAAGTATTACGCTACATTGGTTCCATTGAAGGTGATAAGTGTAAAGTGACCATTCAGGCAGTGCCCAATTCACATCCGCTGGCCGCAGTGAAAGATGGCGAAAACGCGTTAGCAATCCACAGTGATTATTACACGCCTATTCCTTATGTTATTCGTGGCTATGGTGCAGGTGCGACGGTTACCGCAGCAGGTGTCTTTGCTGATGTGCTGCGGACCATGCCCTGGAAACAAAACGCGCATTAACCGGTTTTAGAGATTAGTAGAAATGAAAACAACCAGAGCTTACGCACCCGCATCAATTGGCAACATCAGCCTTGGCTTTGATGTACTGGGCGCAGCCTTACAACCATTGGATGGTAGTCTGTTAGGTGACGAAGTCATTATCAGCGATGCAGACGAATACGGTTTAGCCGTTGCCGGTGTCTTTGCCCATAAACTGCCAGCGAATGCCGATGAGAACATCGTTACCGATTGTTACCGTTACTTTATCAATGCAATGCAAGCGCGCAATTTACCTACCAGTCCGGTGCAAATCACCTTGCTGAAATCGCTGCCTATCGGCAGTGGTCTGGGGTCAAGCGCGAGCTCGATTGTGGCGGCTTTTCATGGTCTGAACGAGCACTTTGATCGTCCGTTTGATAAAACCACCCTGCTGAAAATGATGGGTGAGCTGGAAGGGCAGATAAGCGGTAGTATCCATTACGATAATGTTGCCCCTTGTTATCTGGGCGGTATGACATTAATGACCGGGCAGGAAGACAACGTTACGGTTTCTCTGCCGGTGGTGAAAAGCTGGTACTGGGTGGTGTGCTATTCGGGGATCAGCGTATCCACTTCAGCAGCACGGAATATCCTGCCCAATGCGGTACCGCTGAAAGATACGCTCACTTTTGGCCGTCAGTTAGGTATCTTTGTGCACGCGTTGTACAACGATGACTATGCCATGGCGGCCAGTGTGATGCAGGACGTGATCGCCGAGCCATACCGTAAGTCATTGCTACCGATGTTTGATGAAGCGCGTGATTACAGTATGAGCAACGGCGCGCTGGCATTTGGTATTTCGGGCTCAGGTCCAACCGTGTTCGCAGTGTGTGATGACTATCGTCAGGCCAACGATATCGCCAATTGGCTGACTGAGAACTATATTCAAAATGAAGATGGCTTTAGCCATGTTTGCCGTATCCCCGCCAAAGGCGCCGGATCTCAGCAAGAACAAGAGTAAGGTATAAGTAAGTGCAACTGGTAAATTTAAAAGACGCAAGTGAACAGGTATCATTTGCGCAGGCAGTAAAACAAGGTCTGGGTCGTAATCAGGGGTTATTCTTTCCAACTGAAATTCCTACCTTTGACGATATCGATGCATTGCTGGCAATGCCTTTTGTCGAGCGCTCAACTAAAATTCTATCTGCGTTTATCGCCGATGAGCTGGGTGAAGAAACCGTTGCTGAAATCGTTAAATCAGCCTTTACCTTTCCGGCTAAAGTTGAGCAGGTCAACGATAAGACCTATTGTCTGGAGTTATTCCACGGCCCGACGCTGGCGTTTAAAGATTTTGGTGGCCGCTTTATGGCCCAGTGTTTATCGCGCATCAGTGATGGCTCGCCAATTACTATCCTTACCGCCACATCGGGCGATACCGGCGCTGCCGTTGCCCATGCTTTCCACGGTCTGGAAAACATTAACGTAGTAATCCTGTTCCCTAAAGGCAAAATCAGTCCGTTACAGCAAAAGCTGTTTACTACGCTGGGTGACAATATTCACACTGTTGCCATCGAAAGTGACTTTGATGCGTGTCAGGCTATGGTTAAGCAAGCGTTTGACGATGCTGATGTGCGTGAAGGACTGCATTTAAACTCGGCTAACTCTATTAACATCAGTCGCTTGTTAGCGCAGGTGTGTTACTACTTTGAAGCCGTTGCACAACTGCCGGAAGACAAGCGCAGCAAAGCCGTGTTCTCGGTACCAAGTGGTAACTTTGGTAACCTGACTGCGGGTATGATTGCCAAAACCATGGGCCTGCCGATTAAACGCTTTATCGCGGCGACTAACCTGAATGATACCGTACCACGTTATCTTAAAACCGGTGAGTGGGCGCCTAATGCCACCGTAGCAACCATGTCAAACGCCATGGATGTAAGCCAGCCAAATAACTGGCCGCGCATTGAAGCGCTGGTGGAGCGCGGTTACCTGAGCAAGGATATTCTGCGCGGTGAGTCGGTGGATGAAGAATACACTCAACTGGCCATGCGTCAGTTACTGAAAGAAGGTTATACCTCTGAGCCACACGCTGCCATTGCTTACCGTGCGGTAAGTCATGATCTGAATGACGATGAAGTTGGCGTATTTTTAGGTACAGCCCATCCGGCTAAATTCCGTGAAACGGTAGAAAACGTGTTAGGCACGCCGTTAAGCCTGCCTAAACCATTGGCTGACTGTGCCAACATGGAAAGCCTGGAAGCCGAGCTGCCAGCGGATTACGAAGCGCTGAAAGCGCATATGTTTGCCCTGTTAAAAGGCGAGTAATGCCTGGTTGGCAGGAAATACTCGGGCCACAAAAACAGGCAGACTATTTTGTTAACCTGATGGCCCGGGTTGAGGCTGAGCGTGAGGCGGGTAAAGTCATTTATCCACCCTCACATGATGTCTTTAACGCCCTTAAATATACCCCTCTGGATGCTGTAAAGGTTGTCATTCTTGGACAGGATCCTTATCACGGTCCCAATCAAGCCCATGGTCTGTGCTTTTCGGTTTTACCCGGCGTAAAAACGCCGCCTTCGTTAGTTAATATTTATAAAGAGCTGGCGGCAGATATCGACGGATTTGCGATACCCAATCACGGCACACTGACAAGCTGGGCAGAGCAGGGTGTGTTGTTATTAAATACGGTATTAACCGTAGAGCAGGGTAAGGCACACAGTCATGCTAAATGGGGGTGGGAACGATTTACCGACGCGATTATCGACGCCGTTAATCAACATCAACAGGGCGTTGTGTTTTTGTTGTGGGGCAGCCACGCGCAAAAAAAAGGCATGCATATCGACACCAGTAAGCATCATGTGCTGAGTGCACCACACCCTTCTCCGTTGTCTGCACACCGGGGGTTTTTTGGCTGTAAGCACTTCAGCCAGACTAACCAGCTGCTGGTGAGCCAGAATAAGTCGCCTGTTAACTGGCAGGTATAAGCAACCAGCTAATAAGCGACGTTATCAGCTTTTATGGCCCGATTTAAAAATCAGATGCCCTAAACGCAAACGACCACATCAATGATGTGGTCGTTGTGTGTTCTTAGCGAGCGCTTTCTTCTAAAGCCAGGTCAAAACTCATATCGATATCAGCGAGTTCCTTTTCCAGTTGATACCGGTCTTTAATTGCTTCGATTTCTCTCCACTTACGTTTTTTACTTTTGGTTTTGGTTGAAGTTTCGTCTAGGTTAAGCATTGCAAATAAATCTGAAGTATCCACGGAGATCTCCTTGTAATTACCGCTAACTACACTGTCAGTGCGCCTTTATTGACTCCTGACAATTTTTGTACCACAGCTGTTGCTAGATTAAAATAGTTTTATTTACTTTTAATTAACAAATTATGACGCTGTGATGACAATCCGTGGTGTTCGATAGCAGAGGAACCTTTGCGTGGTCCCTCTGTTAAGTTGCACATTCTTGGCTCAGATTATGACCAGTAATGTTTATTTTGGTGCATTGGTTTGCTTAAAGCGATTTATCAGATTCTGGGTTGAGCTGTCAAAAGTCTCTGCTTCTGTATTCCCCTGAATCCCCGCTAACACTTGATTTCCAAGGACTTTACCTAATTCTACGCCCCATTGGTCAAATGAATTAAGCTGCCAGATAACACCTTGTACGAACACCTTATGTTCATACATTGCAACCAGCGCGCCAAGTGTAAACGGATCCAGCTTTTCAAATAAAATAGTGTTGCTGGGTTTATTGCCCGGCATGGTTTTATGCTGTGCGAGGCGTTTACGCTCGGCTTCATCCAGCCCTTTATCGGCTAAATCAGCGTAACAGTCCGCAAAGGTTTTACCCTGCATCAGTGCCTGTGCCTGGCCAAAACAGTTAGAGGCCAGCATGGCATGGTGGGTATCGTCCTGATTGGGCACATTCAGTGGCATCAGAAAGTCCGCCGGGATAACGCCATGACCCTGGTGGATGAGCTGGTGGAAGCTGTGCTGGCCGTTGGTACCTTCGCTGCCCCAGATAATAGGACCCGTTTCGTAACCAATAGCATCACCGTCCTGCGTAACCAGCTTACCGTTACTTTCCATATCAAGCTGCTGCACATAGGCTGGCAGGCCACGCAAGTAATGATAATAAGGAAGCATTACGTGTGATTGCGCACCAAAGAAGTTACGGTACCAGATACCCAGCATGGCCAGGATCACCGGCAGGTTTTGCTCATTGGGGGCAGTTTTAAAGTGCTCATCCATGGCAAAGGCACCTTCAAGCAGGCCCTTAAAGTTGGCAAAGCCGAGGCATAAGGAAATCGGCAAGCCAATGGCAGACCACAAGGAATAGCGACCGCCAACCCAATCCCACATGGGGAAGATATTTTCTTCGGCAATACCAAACTCAGTGGCTGCCTTAACATTAGAAGACACCGCAACAAAGTGTCTGGCGATATCTTCCTGAGTGCCACCCTGTTTAAGGAACCAGTCTTTTGCCGTTAGCGTGTTTTGCAGTGTTTCCTGAGTAGAAAACGACTTGGATGACATCACAATCAGCGTGTCTTCGTGATCCATAGCGCTTAGGACATCAGTAATGTGGCAACCGTCTACGTTGGCCACAAAGTGCACTTTAACCGCATCCTGCTGATAGGGCTTAAGTGCTTCGGTCATGATTTTCGGGCCAAGGAAAGAGCCGCCAATACCGATGGCCACAATATGTTTGATAGCCTTACCGGTATAACCTTTGTGCTCACCACTGTGCACACTGTGGGTGAACGCTTCAATCTTATCCAGTGTTGCCAGCACTTCCGGCATAACATCTTCACCGTCTACTATCACGGGTTGGCCGGAAAAGTTGCGCAGGGCAGTATGCAATACCGCTCGTCCTTCGGTGTTATTGATAATATCACCGTTGAACATAGCGTCGCGGTGTTGGGCAACACCACGGGCATCAGCCAGATCAAATAAAGCTTTTAAGACATCTTTAGTCACCCGGTTTTTCGAGAAATCGAGAAATAAACCACAGGCTTCAACATTCATATCGGCGGCGCGGTTTGCGTCACTGGCAAACCAGTCACGCATATGTTCTTTCTCTACCAGTTGTGCCAGTGATTCAAGCGTTTGCCACTGGGCTGATTCCGTGAGCGTTGTCATACTTAGTTCCTACTAAACTTTTCAGTGTAAAGGTTTATGATTGCAATACGTTAGTGGACGCGTATTACAAATTGTTGAGTTTTTCGGTTAACAGGCTTTCCAGTTTTTCCTGATCCGCGGCAAAGTTGCGGATACCTTCGGCCAGTTTTTCCGTAGCCATGGCATCTTCATTCATATCCCAGCGGAACTGTGCTTCGGTTAATGCAGCACCCGGCTGTTCGGTAGCACCGTTGTCAGTTAATTTTGCTTCAACTTCGCCCGGCGCATTGGCCAGTTCTTCCAGCAACTGCGGGCTGATGGTCAGACGGTCACAGCCAGCAAGCTCAAGAATTTCACCGGTATTACGGAAGCTGGCGCCCATCACAATGGTTTTGTAGCCGTTTGCCTTGTAGTAGTTGTAGATGCTGGTTACCGATACTACGCCCGGATCTTCACTGGCTTCATAGCTGTCTTTGCCGGTGGCTTTTTTGTACCAGTCCAGAATACGGCCAACAAAAGGTGAAATCAGGAAGGCGCCGGCTTCAGCACAGGCACGGGCCTGGGCAAAACTGAATAGCAGGGTAAGGTTACAGTTAATACCTTCTTTCTCCAGCACCTCAGCGGCGCGGATGCCATCCCAGGTAGAGGCAATTTTGATCAGGATTTTGGATTTATCGATACCGGCATCGGCATACAGTTCAACCAGTCGGTGAGCTTTAGCGATGGTGGCTTCGGTATCAAAGGATAAGCGCGCGTCTACTTCGGTAGAAATTCGACCAGGAATGCTACCAGAAATCTCTTTACCAATGGCCACGGCCAGTTTGTCTGAGGCGTCAGTTAATTGCTGTGCTGCATCATCCGACTGGCTGGCAGCCCAGCTGACAGCTTTGTCAATTAAGGTGGCATATTGCGGTAAGCTGGCAGCTTTTAAAAGCAGTGATGGGTTGGTTGTTGCGTCAACCGGCTGGTATTTCTTGATGGCGTCGATATCGCCGGTGTCTGCGACCACGGTAGTGAGTTTACGGAGTGACTCTAACTGATTGCTCATTTGCTTTACTATCCTGAATTTTGTTATGGCCAGGCAATCACAACGATGGTGGTGATGCATAACCGAGTTAGTTTTACTGTAGGGTGCCTTTATCTGGCTTTTATGGGCGAGTATACCATCCAGTGTATACCAATCTCACGGAGAGTTTAACCGCCAGATTGCGCCTTCAACAGCAATAGGTTCTGATAAAGGATGTGGGGGAGTTATGCGGCTTTCTCAAGATGGAAACCGCGCTGATTAATGGTTCGTAAAAAATTGAATCAGCTAATCGCTTTTTGTGGCCTGATACCGCGAATGATGAGTGGTATACTTGCGTCATTGATATAGGAGAAAGCATGTTAGTTGTTGTATCCCCCGCTAAAAATTTAGATTACGAGTCCAGAGTGCCGGTTAATGAGTTTACCCAGCCGGGTTTGCTGGATGACGCCGCGACTCTGGCCGAAGAGTGTAAGGATTTAAGTCCGGCGCAGCTTAGCTCATTAATGAAAATCAGTGACAAACTGGCAACGCTGAATGCCAATCGATTTGCCGAATTTTCCCTTCCCTTTACCGCTGATAATGCCCGTCAGGCGCTGTTTGCGTTTAACGGTGATGTGTATACCGGCCTGGACGCGCAAAGTCTGAGTGAGCAGGATATTGACTATGCTCAGCAGCATCTGCGGATTCTGTCAGGTTTATACGGGGTGCTAAGACCGCTCGATTTAATGCAGGCCTACCGCCTTGAAATGGGCACTAAGCTGGAAAACTCCCGGGGTAAGAATCTGTACGAATACTGGGACACTAAGATTACCAGTGTTCTAAACAAGGCATTAGCCGACCAGGGAGACAATGTGCTGATTAACCTGGCATCCAATGAGTATTTTAAATCCGTCAGGAAGTCAGCGCTTGAAGGCATGATCATTACGCCGGTATTCAAAGATAAGAAAAATGGCCAGTACAAAATTATTAGTTTTTATGCCAAAAAAGCACGCGGCTTAATGGCGCGCTATATCATTCAAAATCAGGTGAAGGGTGTAGATGGATTAAAGGCTTTTGATACTGCTGGTTACTATTTCAGTGAAGAACAAAGCTCAGCTACAGAGCTGGTGTTTTTGCGCGAAGAGCAATAGGCGCTCAACGCAGTGTGGCAAACAGAAGAGCGCAGCAGGGCAACCCGCTGCGCTTTTTGGTTTATGGCTTTAATTGCTCAATAAAGAAGTTAGTCTTCATGGTTTGTAAGTGCAGTGTAGTGCCTTCGCCCTCACTAATCCTGTGACTGCGGTTAGGGTAGGACATAAACCTGAACTGTTTGTTGTGCTTCACCAGTTCGTTGATTAATGCTTCGGTGCCCTGATAGTGAACATTATCATCGCCGGTACCGTGTACCAGTAACAGCTCGCCTGTCAGATCTTTGGCAAAAGTAATGGGCGACGTATTGGTATAGCTATCGGGATCCGTTTTGGGGTTGCCGGAATAGCGTTCCTGATAAATCGTATCGTAGTAGCGGATATCGGCTACCGGTGCCTGAGATACCCCAACGTGGAATTTATCCCCCTGTCGGAATAAGGCATTAAGCGTAGAACTGCCACCACCTGAATGACCCCAGATACCGACTCTGCTGGTATCAATCTGCGGCCAGCGCGCTGCAATAGCGTCAAGGGCATCAGCCTGATCGCGTACGGTAATGCTACCTATTTTCTTATAGATGGATTTGCGCCAGTCACGCCCTTTGGGCGCGCGGGTTCCGCGGTTATCCACCGACACCATAATAAACCC
Source organism: Marisediminitalea lipolytica (assembly GCF_001758465.1). Lineage (GTDB taxonomy): Bacteria > Pseudomonadota > Gammaproteobacteria > Enterobacterales > Alteromonadaceae > Alteromonas > Alteromonas lipolytica. Next base: position 255,593 of record NZ_MJIC01000016.1, on the reverse strand, counting down.
TTTCTGGGTCATCATGCTGTTCCATAAATAGCTGCTGCCGCCCCAGCTATCCTGTACAGTCGAGCCCCAGGGTTCGCCATAAACGTAGAAAATGACAGGGTATTTTTTACTTTTGTCCATGTCGGGTGGGAACATTATCCAGCCATCAAGGGCCACACCATCGCGGGCTTCAACGCGGAAAAACTCATGCTGCGGAAGTGACTCCTGCGCCAGGCGGGCGTTTAACTCGTTGTTTGTGGTGAGTTGAGTAACCGGTTTATGTCCCGCAGTTTCGATAATCTGGCTGCGTGCAGGCTGATTAAAACGGCTATGGGTATGCATGGCAAAACTGGCATCTTTTGACATGTAGTAACGATTATTACCGGTAAACTCCGTTGGCGTAACCAGTTCTACCGGCTTACTGCCATCAAGCGAGCCCTTAAACAGAAAACGCTGTTCCGGCGCATCCGGCGAAGCCGTAAAGTAAATGCTGTTGGTGTTTTCGTTAATGGTGATTAAGTCAACAATGTCGTACTCGCCGGGCGTCAGATCGACAATGGATTTACCATCCCGGGAAATCGAGTACAGGTGACGCCAGCCGTCGCGCTCACTGTGAAATACAAAGTGGCTGCCATCTTCCTGCCATTCAGCCGCGTAGTACCACTCAAGGAAGGCATCATCCTGGTCGGTGTAAATGGTCTTTAATGCGCCCTTTTGCCAGTTGAACAAACGCAGAATGTTGGTGTTTTGCGGGCGGTTAACATCCTGAATCAGGATCTCATCACTGGTACCCGCCCAGCTTATGCGCGGGACATAACGATCGCGGTTGTCACCGGGTAGCGGCGCCCATTGGGTTTGTTTGGAGGCCAGCGATACCACGCCCACTTTCACTGCTGAGTTCTGCTCGCCAGCTTTAGGGTAAGGAAAGCGGGTGAGTGTGGGGTAGAGTGAATCAGTGTTATTGATCATGGTGAAGTATTCGACACCAGATTGATCAAGCTGCCAGTAGGCTATGGCCTGGCTATCCGGGCTCCAGCGAAAACCATCGGTAATGGAAAATTCTTCTTCATAAACCCAGTCAAAGTTGCCGTTAATAATAGTGTCGCTGCCGTCGGTAGTGAGTGCCGTTACCATTTGCTTACCGAGCGTTTCAACATAAATATTGTTGTGCTGAACATAAGCGATTTTGCTGCTGTCCGGGCTGAACTTAGCAAACATCACACTGGTGGCTTCAGGTGACTGTCCGCCCAGCTGATACAGGTTGTTATTTTCCAGGTTAAGCACCCAGTAATCGCCGCGGGTACGGTGACGCCAGACTTTTTGTCCGTTGGTAAAAATGAGCGCCCATTTACCATCGTCTGACCAGCGGTAATCTTCGATGCTCAGGGCTTCGTCAGCGCCTTCAGGCGTGAGTTGCTCAACCGTGATAAGCACCTTGCGGCCGCTGCCATCGGGCTGGTAAAACACGATGTCGTTGCCTTTAACACCATGGCTATCATCATCCTTGCTAGCTTGCGATTCGTCGCGGGCTTCAAGCACGGTATAGCCGCTGCCGTCATCGAGCCAGCGAAAATACGGTGCGCGTTCACTTTTAAATTCTTTGTTAGTGTAAATACGCTCAAGAGATAAGGTCGGTGTGGGTTCAGTTGTTGCTTCCGGGGTTGGTGCGCAGCCAGCCATGGCCAGTAAACCTGCACCGGTAATCAGGGTTTTGGTAAATTTTTTCAATGTGAGTCCCGTCGTTTTTATATGCACAACAGTGCTTTGGAGTTTTGAGTGTAATGGATATACGCGCAGACGCAAAGGAGGTTGGTAGTCTTAACCTGGCCGCTTAACGTGCAATGCACAGAGCCTGTTTACCTGACCCGATGGCTTTTGCTGTAGGGCAGTATTTTCAGCACCAGGCCAGCCATCAACGCAAAGGTTGCGCCGATTAAAACGTCGGTCATGCGGGCAATGATCAGGGTTTCTGCGCTGTAACCAATTGGGGCTGTGTGCGCCAGAATTACCGTGAGTGGCGTAATAAACACGCAGGCCAGGGCATAGTTTTTGGCAATGAGCATTTCAATGGTAAAGGCCAGAACAAACAATAAAGCGACCAGTATCACCGGTGACGGCGAGAGCGAAAAGATGCCCGTAGCGAGTAGCATACCCAGTCCTGTCCCAATGGACCGATGTAATGAACGTTGCCAGAAGTCGGTCATACGTTGGCCTTGCAGTACCGCAGCAACAGTAATGGGTACCCAGTAAGGGTTATCGATACCAGCCATACCAGCCAGGTAATAACTGCCGCCAACGGTGATACCGACAACCAGTGCTTTGGTGAACAACGCCGGTTGCCACAAAGGTGTATCGGGAGTCTCAGGCCGCGGTGGTTTTGGCCGTATCAGCAGTAAATCGTGGAGCAAGACCATACTGGTAGCAAACAGACTACCAGCGAAAAAAGCACCCGCCATAAAAGGGATTTCGCTGCTTTCAACATGATGGGTTTTACTTAAACAACAGACCATGATGAAAAAGAACGCCGCCGGCGGGCGCATTTGTTTGTACAGGGCCAGATACACGGCAATGAAAGATACCAGACTGAGTGATAAGGCTGATGCTGGCAGAAACGATTGAGTCAGCAACCCAAGGGTAAATGACGCGCCAAAAGGCACGATCATTTTAACCAGGGTGCTGGCCCGGTAACCCGGAGTAAAAGACGGACTGTAAAGTCCTAACAACGCCCCGATACAGGCGGTGAGACCGGCATTAAGATGGTTAGTAAGCAGCCCTACCATAAGTGGCGATGCCATACAGAATGAACAGAGCAGAATTAGTGGTAACGGCCGCGGAATCGGGTTTAGCGTGAACAGCGAGGTAAAGCCATGCAGAAAACCCCGATGGGCCTGCTTTGCAGTGCTGGATAAATTGCGCCGGGTAAAGCGTGCCACACTAGCTCTCCGTCAGCCGTGAGAAAGATTAGTCAACGTACATTTTCTGCTGAAACTTCAGGGTTTCAACGGTATTACCCCGGCGAATTTCGATATTAAACCGGTACGTCTCGTCATGGCGAAAATCAAATACGGCCAGGTAATAAATGGCATCGCCTTCCTGAACTTTCTTAAAGGCCAGTTTTTTCTCGGTGCCCAGCAGGTTAGTCGCCGTGCCCTGCATTCCCACAGTTTGTGCCTGTTGCGTAGCGCTTTCGAGCACGGAAATATTCACCAGTGCATTGTATTTACTGCGCACAATACCGTACTGACGGGCAATTTCCGGGCTAAAGAAAGTGGAATTAACCACAATGTAGTGCACATCCCACTGGCCTAACTGTTCCTTTTGTTCGGCTTGGGCCATAAAAGCCAGAGGCAAAAGTAGCATTGATAGCAAAATGCCCCGTAAGCCTTTCTTAGCGAGATAGTTACTCATAAAAATCTCCCCGGGTTAGTAATAAGGTAGGTAATCACGCAGCACCAGCTGAATGGCCTGCAGCGCGATGATGGCAACCAGTACCGACAGATCCAACCCCCCGATGGGCGGGATAATACGGCGAATCGGTGCCAGAAATGGTTCGGTAAGCTGCTGCATCACATATTCAATGGGGTTTCTGCCCTGTGATACCCAGCTTAAAATAGCGCGCAGAATGAGTACCCAGAACACCAGGGTCAGGAATTCTTTAACCACATCCAGTGCCGAGATAATGAGTAAGCCCAGAGGGTTAACATTGCCACCAAACAGCAGGGTGAGCACCAGGTATTTCGCTAAGGCTACCAGCAGTGCCAGCACCAGGGTGGCAACATCAAAGGCGCCGATAGAAGGAATGATCCGGCGCATTGGTCCAATAATCGGGTGCGTGGCTTTAACCACAAACTGGCTGAACGGGTTGTAAAAATCAGCCCTGGCCATCTGTAGCCATAGCCGTAATAGCACCACCATCAGATACAAATTGAAAACAGTGGTGATAAGAAATACCGTGGCGTTCATTGCTTGTTCCTATCCTAAAATAAAGTAGCCATTTCCTCGGCACGCGCAACCGCGGCCTGCATCGCTTTTGCGACAATTTGTTGTAAATCACTGTCGATCAGAGAGTTAACCGCTGCTGCGGTGGTGCCGCCTTTAGAGGTTACCTGAGCGCGTAATTCACTTAATTCAAGCTGCGGATTTTCGCAAACCATTTGTGCTGCACCCAGCATAGCCTGTTGCACTAACAGGCGGGCATCATCTTTGCTGAAGCCCTGGGCCATGCATTCGTCCTGCATCGCTTGCAGGAATAAAAAGAAATAGGCCGGACTGCTGCCTGCTGCTGCAATGACGCCGTTAATGCCGTCTTCCTGCTCAACCCACAGGGTTTTGCCTACAGCCGCCATAACATCCGCCACATAATCCCGATCGGCCTGACTGACAGAGTCCTGCGCATACAGGCCAGACATACCCATGCCCAGCAGACTTGGCGTATTTGGCATCACCCGAACAACGGGGTAATCACCACCCAGCATTTCCTGTAAGCGGCTTACCGGTAAGCCTGCGGCTATCGAAATAAACAGCTTGCCGCTGAAGTCTGTTTGTTGCTGCATTGCTGCGCAGACGTCGGCCATCATTTGTGGTTTTACGGATAACACAATGGCATCGGCAAACTGGCAGGCTTCATCGTTGGACTGAGTCACATTGATACCCAGCTCTTCCTGCAGGGCATCAAGCTTTGGCCGCGAGCGGTTGCTGGCAATGATAGCCTCTTTGGGATAACCAGATGATACCAGTCCGGCAACGATACTGCGGGTCATGTTACCCGCGCCAATAAATGCAAGTTTACGATGTTGCATGAGTCTCCTTTAACTTATTGTTGATAGTTTCGGGCACCAAAAATGGCGGTGCCTATGCGCACCATGGTAGAACCATGGGCAATTGCCTGTTGCATGTCGCCACTCATTCCTACCGAGAGCGTATCAACAGTGTCAACCTGCGACGCCAGTTCGGTATACAACGACGCCAGCGTGGCCAGCGTCTGGTGCTGTGCTTCAGGCGTGACGCCAGTCGCAGGAATAGCCATCAGCCCGCGTAATGATAAGCGGGGTAAATGACGTATTTCTTGCACCAGCGCCGGTAGTTCGGCCGGTATAATGCCGGATTTTGTTTCTTCCTGCTCAATATTGAGCTGAATACACACATTTAACGGCGGCAGGTCATCCGGGCGCTGGTCATTTAACCGTTTGGCAATTTTCAGACGGTCGATGGTTTGCACCCAGTCAAAATGCTCTGCCACTATTTTAGTCTTATTTGATTGTATGGGGCCAATCATGTGCCATTCAATGTCTGACAGGTGTTTAAGGGTCTGAATTTTATCGACACCCTCCTGGATGTAGTTTTCGCCAAACAATCGTTGTCCCGCTTCATACGCAAGCTCAATATCCGATACGGGTTTGGTCTTGCTTACGGCCAGCAATCGGACAGAATGGGGCGGACGGTTAGCAGACGCAGTGGCTTTATCGATTTCTTGACGTGCGTTTATCAGTCGATCTGCTATTGTTTGCATTAATACAACTCACCTACAGGTTATGGAGAAGTCAGGCTGTGGATATTACCGAACTTTTAGCATTTAGTGTTAAGAATAACGCATCAGACCTTCACTTGTCCGCAGGCCTTCCGCCGATTATTCGGGTGGACGGCGAAATGCGTCGGTTAAATGTTGACCCTCTTGATCATAAACAGGTTCATGCCCTGGTTTATGAAATCATGAACGACAAGCAACGTAAGGAATACGAGGAAAACCTCGAAACCGATTTTTCCTTTGAGGTAAAAGACCTGTCTCGTTTCCGGGTTAACGCCTTTGTGCAAAACCGCGGTGCGGCGGCGGTGTTGCGGACCATTCCCAGTAAAGTGCTGACCCTGGACGACCTCGGGGCCCCGCAAATCTTTAAGGAAATCATTAATCAGCCCACCGGAATTGTGCTGGTAACAGGGGCTACCGGTTCGGGTAAGAGTACCACCCTGGCGGCGATGATAGATCATATCAACAGCCACAAGCGTGAGCATATTCTGACAATCGAAGACCCGATTGAATTTGTCCACGACAACAAACTCAGCGTACTAAACCAACGGGAAGTGCATCGGGATACCCATAGCTTCTCTAATGCCTTGCGTTCGGCACTGCGTGAAGACCCGGACGTGATTCTGGTGGGGGAATTACGGGATTTGGAAACCATTCGTCTGGCCATTTCTGCGGCCGAAACCGGACACCTGGTATTTGGCACCCTGCATACCAATTCTGCGCCAAAAACCATCGACCGTATTATCGATGTGTTCCCCGCCGAAGAAAAAGCCATGGTGCGTTCCATGCTGTCGGAATCATTGCGTGCGGTTATCTCGCAAACCCTGTTGAAAAAGATTGGTGGCGGTCGGGTGGCAGCGCACGAAATTATGATTGGTATTCCGGCTATTCGAAACCTTATCCGTGAAGACAAAGTGCCGCAAATGTATTCGGTCATTCAAACGGGCCAGGCCCACGGTATGCAAACCATGGATCAGTGTTTACAAAGGCTGGTGGCGACCGGCGTGATTACCCAGCAGGACGCCATGGCGAAAATGATTGATAAGCAACAACGTCCGGGCTTTTAAGGAGTTATTTTATGCTTGATCAGCTGTTACAAAATATGGTGGATAAAGATGCCTCGGATTTGTTTGTGACATCGGGTTTTGCGGTCAGTGCCAAAATAAACGGTAAACTGACACCACTGATGGAATCAAAGTTATCTGATCAGGCGGCGCTGGATCTGGTTCATGAAGCAATGAACGAGAAGCAGCGCGAAGAGTTTCATACCACCAAAGAATGTAACTTTGCTATCGCTCGCGATGGTATTGGTCGTTTTCGTTGCAGCGCTTTTTGGCAGCGTGATCAGGCCGGTATGGTCATTCGTCGAATCGTGACGCAAATCCCTAACGCTGAAGATCTGGGTTTGCCGTCGGTATTAAAAGACATCATCATGTCCAAACGGGGGCTGGTACTGTTTGTCGGGGGCACCGGCACCGGTAAATCGACTTCCCTTGCAGCCCTGATTGGTCATCGGAACACCAACTCTCACGGCCATATCCTGACCATTGAAGATCCCATTGAATTTGTTCACGAACATAAAAATTGCGTGGTAACCCAGCGCGAGGTGGGTATTGATACCCAGTCTTTTGACGACGCGCTGAAAAGCTCGTTACGTCAGGCGCCGGATGTCATCCTGATTGGTGAGATCCGCTCCATGGAAACCATGGAATATGCCATGTCGTTTGCCGATACCGGGCATTTATGTGTGGCAACCCTGCACGCAAACAACGCCAACCAGGCCATTGAACGGATCATGCACCTGGCGCCTAAAGACCAGCACGATAAACTTCGCTTTGATCTGAGTTTAAACATTCGCGCCATTGTTGCTCAGCAGCTCGTGCCTACCGTGGATGGCAAAGGCCGGGTCGCTGCTATCGAAATATTGCTTAATTCACCGCTCATTCGTGACCTGATTCAGCGTAACGAGATTGGCAGCCTGAAAGAAGCAATGCAAAAAGGTAAAGAGCAGGGTATGCAAACTTTTGATATGGCCTTGTTTGATTTGTACAAAGCGGGCCAGATTAATCTTGAGCAGGCGCTGCATCATGCTGACTCGCCAAACGACCTGCGCCTGATGATCAAGCTTGATGACAATAACGCCGAAAGCGATGGACTGGGCTCGCTGTCTGGTGTGTCCATTGATATGGACTAAGCATTGATTCGCTATAAATCGGGATTAACGCCCTTTATTATTCAGCAGTATTACGATGCCCTGACCACCCAGGGCATCCGCTGCCTGGTGCGTAATCAGTTTATCAGTGGCGCGCTGGGCGAGCTGCCAGCCCAGGACATTGAGCCGGAACTATGGTTGCTTAACGCTGAAGATATCGTGTTTGCCGAAGCAGTCTTACAGTCTCTCAAGGAAGACTGCGCAACCCGGGCCTGGGTGTGTTCGGCCTGTGAAGAACCGCAGGAAGCGGAGTTTAATTTGTGCTGGAATTGCCTGTCGCCCAAGCGTTAGCTGGAAATTTTTAATCCAATGGGTCACTCTGTTGTGCTTATTCGGCTAATATCCCGTATATTGATGCCATTAAAACAGAAACTGCCGCCTGTATAATTTTTAATGAAAAAGCTGAAACGCTATCAATACGAGCGATATGCCATTCTTTGCCAGCTCGCTTATCCCGACGCTGCGGCTAATTATCAAAAGGTGCTCAAGCCTTTTCATGAGCGCCTGCTGGTGGACAAATACGGTCGCATGAGCGTTCGTATTTTGTGGATGGAAAACAAAAAAGAGGTCATCGTAGTGTTCCGCGGGTCGTTAGGCTTGAGGGACTGGCTGGCTAACATGGTTTTTGTACCAGCCAGGATAAAGCAGGTGGACCGCCACTTCTACGTCCACTGGGGGTTTAAGCGTTTGCTAAATCAGCCCATGTTTTCCAGTACTAAAACCATTAACGAAGCGCTTCCGCTTCGAGAATTACTGGTCAAGGTGCTCGAGCCGCTTCGCCAGCAGGGCAAGCGTTTTACTTTTACCGGCCATTCATCGGGTGGTGCGGTGGCCGTTTTAATGGCTGACTACTTTGAGCGTCTCGAAGCTAAGGCCGTTAAGCGAGTGGTCACTTTCGGTCAGCCAGCGGTAGCAACTCGCTCGTGGCATAAACACTATTTACTGCATAATAAAACCTATCGCATTTGTTGCGATCTGGATATGGTGACCTTTATGCCGCCGTTCCCCTATTATTTTTGGCATGTGGGAAAAATGTTGTGGCTGCATGATGATCAGATTTACGAAAATACCCCCACCCATGAGCGGTTTCTTAAGTCGCTACACAGCTGGTTGTTGCGCCCCATTACCTACCATTACATGCGCAAATACATCAGAAACAAAACCTTGTTTGACGAGCATTAAACCTTGCTGGTTAGCATAGTTATTCTTACTTAGAGGCTGGTGATTTTATTACCACGGTTTGCGCCAGTTTGTCGTGCCAGCCTTGTTTACGTTTATCCACGCCAACCCAGATAATGCCCAGAAACAAAGGCAACATGGCCAGGTAGTAGCCCACGTAACGGATTAAAAACTGCTTCGGAGTGGGTTTTTCACCGGTGTTAGCGTCCACAATGGTGGTGTGGGTAAGCAGTTTGCCAGGGGTTGCAGACTTATAAATCCAAAACAACATGATTGCGACAGCAGGGAATAAATAGTTAAGCAATGCGCCGCTAAGTCCGCCGGAAACAAATAGTGCAGATACAATACTGATGTCATAGATAGCTGCCACGGCGGGCAGAATAACAAGTAATAATAATATCGAATCGATGATTGCTGCGCCGGTGCGGATCCAAAATCCGGCATAGGTAACCTGGGTCATCGTGTTAATCCTTTTCGATGAAGTTGATTTACACGATACAATGGCGTTTAAAAGCAGGCAATCGCAGAGTAGATAAATGGCCGTGATAAAAGAGCAGTAACGGCCAGGCTACTGCACCATAAAAGATTGACCCAAGGGATTATCAGGCTAACGCTCAGGTTGGCTGATGATCCGGTTTTTCAGCTTATCCAGACTGTATTTATCCTTAATGCTCATGATAAGCGCGGCAATACTGAGTAACAAAATACTGCCTGATTCGTAAATCAGAACGATTTTGTCCAGTTCTTTGCTTTGTAAAATAATCATTCGGCTCAACGCTGTCATTGCGATAATCAGTGGCAGGGTAACCGGAATACGGTTGCTGTTGTAATAGGCCGCCAGCATGCCCATGACTTCTGCATAAATGAACAACAACAGTAAATCAGAAAGCTCCACGGTGCGGTGCTTAATCATATGCATAATTTCGGCACCAACGGCTACCAGCGTTGCCAGCATGATCAGGATTAAGAGGACTTTTTCTATTTGCTCAATGAACTTGGACATGGACACAGTGATTCCCTTTTCGTTGGAATTTTCATCAGTCTGCGATATGTCGAGGGAATTGGCTATAACTATTTAGTATGAATTTTATAGTGCTAATTGATTGAGTGAATTTCTGGGGCAGGGGAGCTCAATTAATCCCACTGGCTCTCAAACCAACTGGTAAAAATCAGGCAAGCAGATACGCTATCTACCTTGCCTTTGGTGAGTTTTTTATAACCGCCTAATTCAAAAAGGGTTGCTCGCGCGTCGGCAGTACTCAAACGTTCATCCCAGGTCTTCACCGGCGTTTTAAACCGTCCGTGAAGACGATTCGCAAAGGTCTGGGCCCGCTCGGTCATGGTTTGTGTTGTGCCGTCCATATTAAGAGGCAGGCCCACTACGACGATATGGGGTTGCCATTCATCATAGATTTTTTGAATCTGATTCCAGTCTGGTATTCCGTCACGAGCTTTTAGGGCCTCGAGGGGAGCAGCGGTGCCCGTGACTTCCTGACCAACAGCAACACCTATGCTCTTGGTGCCAAAATCAAAAGCCAGTACCGTACGCTGGCCAGCCTCAGGCATGGCCAACCTCTGGCGCAATCTGCCAGACATCCACGCCCAGACTGTTAACCGCCAACTGCCAGCGCTGATGGATAGGCGTTTCAAATAAGATTTTCGGGTCGGCTTCGATAGTCAGCCAGGAGTTCTGCTGAATTTCCTGTTCTAACTGTCCCGCGCTCCAGCCTGCATAACCTAAGGTAATGATCGCCTGGTCCGGACCGCGATGATTCCCCAGGGCACTGAGAATATCTTTTGACGTAGTGACCATGATTTCTGATGTGAGGTTGAGACTGGAGCTCCAACCGGGCTGCGGGCTATGTAAAATAAAGCCGCGCTCCTGACTTACCGGGCCCCCAGCCAGCACGATTTGCTGACCTTTTTCGTCATCGACTTCAGCATCCTTGTCGGCCTGTTCCAGCAACTCTCTTAAGGTCATGTTGGTGGGTTGATTTACTACCAGCCCCATTGCGCCTTCATCATTGTGCTCACAGATGTAGGTCAGACTACGGGAAAAAAACGGGTCTTCCATGGACGGCATTGCAATCAAAAAGTGATTTGCCAGACTTTTTAGTTCTGTCATGTTCTCTACCTCACTAGGTCGACTATCTCAGCTAAGCGCGTACGCGTCAGTTAAGTTTAGCTTCTATGGCGTCAAATAACTCGCCCATAATGTTTATATCGTACTCGCGCTCGATTTCTCTAACACAAGTTGGGCTGGTAACGTTTATTTCGGTAATACGATCGCCAATTACATCCAGGCCAACAAACATCAATCCACGCTCTACCAGCACCGGAGCAATGGTTTCTGCCAGCGCACGGTCGCTGTCACTGATCGGCTGTGGACGCCCGGTGCCGCCGGCGGCCAGATTTCCCCGGGTTTCTCCCGCAGAAGGTAACCGCGCCAGACAATAAGGCATCACTTTGCCATTAACAATCAGCACCCGCTTATCGCCGTCTTTAATGGCCGGCAAATAGGCCTGTACCATCATCTGCCGCTGGCCATTGTTCGTCAACGTTTCAATGATCACACCCAGGTTATTCCCGTCTTCTTTAACCCGAAAGATAGACGCACCGCCCATACCATCGAGAGGCTTACAGATAACGTCCTGATGTTTGGCATGAAATGCTCTCACCAGCTGCGCGTTACGGGTTACCAGGGTATCGGGGATAAGCTCAGGGAAATAAGCAGTAAATAACTTCTCGTTAAAATCCCGCAGACTCTGTGGTTTGTTGACCACCAGAGCGCCGGCTTTTTCAGCCAAATCCAGAATGTGAGTGGCGTACAGAAACTCGCTGTCGAAGGGTGGGTCCTTGCGCATCAGGATAACGTCGAGGTCACCCAGCAAATACTGCTGTTGCTCGCCCAACTGATAAAAATCCTTTGCCTGATCGGTGACAGAGACGGTTTGTCCTATAGCTTTTGGCACACCGTTATCGATGTATAAATCTTTTAATTCCAGATAAACCAGCGTAGCACCGCGTCTCTGGGCCTCCAGCATCATGGCAAAACTGGTGTCTTTTTCGGGTTTTATCTTGGCAATGGGGTCCATTACCACGCCAACGGTATAGGTCATAGCGCACTCTCTTTAATCATGTAGGAAGAAAAATGGAGGCCGAAACCGTTTAATTCAAGTCATTAAACGGTTAATAGTCGTATTTTTTGGCAACTTACGGGTCTGTCCGGGGTAATTATAAATCGCCAAAGGTGGCCTGTAATACAGACAGACCGGAAATTGCCGCAGTTTCTGTCCGTAATATTCGGGGCCCCAAAGAGCAGGCGGTGAAGCCGGCTTCCTGTGATTGATGAACCTCGGCGTCTGACAGGCCGCCTTCGGGGCCAACCAGAACGCGAAAACCGGCCGGATTAGCACTCAGCTGTGATAACCGCTGCTGGCTGCCAGGAGCAAATACCAGGCGGGTCTGACGCGTGGAGTCTGCCAGCCAGTCTTTAAGTGAGGTCACCGGTTTTAACTCGGGTAAAGTATTGCGCCCACACTGTTCGCACGCACCCTGAATAATTTTTTGCCATTGAGCGATTTTTTTCTGCCAGCGGGCGTCGTCGAGCTTGACCGGGCAACGCTCGGTGATTAACGGTGTGATGGTGGTGGCGCCCAGCTCGGTGGCTTTTTGCAACACGATATCCATGCGGTCGCCTTTGGAAACGCCCTGACCCAGATGTAATGGGAGGGCTGACTGGGGATCTATAGCCAGTCGGGAATCAATTTCTATTACTACCTGACGTCGTTGGGCCAGTATGATAGTTGCCGGATACTCGTTACCGTCACCATTAAATAACACTACCGGATGGCCGCTTTTTAGCCGCAAAACATTGGCAACATGATGGGCTGCTTCTGCGGTTAGGGTCAGTTCACTGTCGACGGTAATGGTATCTGGATGAAATAAGCGGGGGATGCGCATAACGACTATCTTAGCAAAGAGAAAACGGTCGTTAGTGTAGCTTTCATCAGGTGGTTAGTTCAACCGATGATTACTGAATCTGAAGGCGCTGCGTATACCCTTAAGATAAAACACAGCACCTCACTTGTTTATTTTGAAGCAAAAGTATTGATGGACTGGGCATGGTTTACCGCCATCGTCTTGTTCCGACGGGCGTGAACCGTATGTTTACCTTTATCCCCTTTAAGGGCGTAACCAAGAATCAATAACACAACAGCAAATAAACAACTAAGTAGTAACATTTTCTATTCCTTAAAAAATTTCTACTGGTGGTAAGCAGTTTTAACACTATGCCAAATCAGTACAGAGTATTAAGCATACTTACGAATACTTCTGAATGGCCTAAAATACCTTTTTAGGCGCGCAACCGGGACGGCTCAAAATTGCGCGCTAAAAAATATAATCCTTTACTGCGCTCAATACCAGTAAAAAGCAGGTGGTAAACCGACCTTTTTTAAAAATTCAATGGCAATCAGTTGATTAGCAAAATAAGCATAGAAACCATTGCTGACATCATAATAAGCGGGTGTGACAACTTAATGAATTTTTAACTCCGAACAGCAATTCTGTTGCGTCGTTTGCGGTATGACTGGTAACTTATCAACACAATAAATACTAAAGGAATAAAAATATGTTTAGCCAAGAAGATATTGAAATGTATATCAATACCTACGCGATTCCGTGGGGTATTAACATCGTAATGGCAATTGTCATTTTTATCGTGGGCCGAATCGTCGTTAGCTTACTGCTGTCGATTTTCCGTCGTGTGATGGCGAAATCCAAGTACGATGAAATGCTGATAAATTTTGTTGAGTCTATTTTATCGGCCGTACTAATGTTGTTTGTTATTGTGGCATCACTGGATCAGTTACAGGTAGACACGACTTCACTGGTTGCTATTGTAGGTGCTGCCGGCCTGGCCATCGGTTTATCTCTGCAGGATTCACTGAAAAACTTTGCTGCAGGCGTAATGCTGCTGGTCTTTAAACCATTTACCAAAGGTAACTATGTACAGGCTGCTGGCACGGAAGGCACGGTGCAGAATATTGGTATTTTCACGACTACAATGACGTCACTGGACAATAAAGAAATCATTATTCCTAACGGTAAAATTTATAGTGATAACATCGTAAACTTCTCCGCCAAAGATACCCGTCGTTGCGATATGACCTTTGGTATTGGCTACGACGATGACTTGCTTAAAGCCAAGCGAATTTTGCGTGAGCTGGTGGATGCAGAAGAACGCATCTTAAAAGAGCCGGAATGTCTGATTGGCGTTGCCGAACTGGGTGACAGCTCAGTTAATTTTACTGTTCGTCCCTGGGTTAAGGCCTCAGATAATCTGCCGGTTAGACTGGCGTTTACCGAAGCAGTAAAGCTGCGTTTTGACGAAGAAGGCATCAGCATCCCTTATCCACAAATGGATGTGCATTTCTTCAAAGAAGCGGATAACACCGAGAAAAAAGACTAATCGTCAATCGGAAACAAAAAACGGCTCATAAAAGAGCCGTTTTTTTTGCCTGCGGATTAAGGTCGGCAAGCTGGTTTGTTAGGCGCGGCCTGGTAGTCGGCCAACGCTGCATCCATATTGGCTTGCAGGTTGTTAATACGACTGTCCGGCGCCGGGTGAGTAGACAGGATTTCCATTGGACGGTCACCACCGCTGGCAGCTTCCATATTACGCCATAAAGCCACCGACTGGCGTGGATCAAACCCCGCTTTTGCCATCAGTTGTAAACCAATGACATCAGCCTCAGACTCATGGGAGCGGCTGAAAGGCAGTTGTACGCCCAGCTGTAAACCTACGCCCAGCGCGCCCATAATTTCAGCATTATAAGGCACCTGATTTGAGGCTAACACCTGATTGACCACCTGTGAACCGGTTTGAATAAGGGTCGACTGAGACATCCGTTCGTTACCGTGCTGGGCGATGACGTGGCCAATTTCATGGCCAATTACCGCGGCCAGCTGATGTTCGTTTGTGGCTACATTGAGCAGGCCGGTGTAAACGCCAATTTTACCACCGGGTAAGGCAAAAGCATTTACCTGTTCATCATTAAACACCACCACTTCCCAGTCGCCGGAATAAACGCCTGCGGGTACATAGGGCAGTAATGCATCGGCTACGCACTGAACATACTGATTTTGCGCGGGCTGTTTTGACACCGGCGTTTCACTTTTCATGCCGTCAAAAGCCTGCGCGCCCATTTCATCCAATTGACTGCTACTAAACAATAACAATTGATTGCGTCCTGTCGGTGAGGTTGCACAACCCACTACCGCGCTCGCGGCGAGCGTCATTGCCATAACGTAAGCTGAAAACTTCATGGTACTGATTCCTTTTTCCTTTTTACCAGCAAATTAGTCTGATGGGATTCATCTATTTGTCATCCCAAAGACATGAAAGCGTCATTTGATTTTTCTACGCTCACTAGTTTACACAAGATTAACACCCTGAATTGCTTACTTTTCAGATCGGTGAGCGTCTTTTGCTAAGCATACTTCAATTAACTGTAAGAAAGGAAATGCAATGAGAGCGTCAATGTTTAAAACGAGTCTTCTGGCCTTAAGTATCGCTGGTCTGCTAACCGGGTGTAGCCTGGACGGTGATGATGGCGCTGATGGTCTGGATGGTGCACAGGGCCCACAAGGTGAAACCGGCGCGGCCGGTGCCGATGCCGTAAGCGGTGTAGAGCTTGCCATTATTGGTCGTGGTTCACTGGAAGCGGAAGGCGCGGCTGAAATCGTGCAGTTTGATGTTGCAACCGGCACTATCTATGTGACTAACAGTGACGCCAACACCGTGGCTCTCGTTGACATTAACGATCTGACTAACACACCACTGGATAGTCCTGTTACGGATCTGAATCTGACGGTTGGTAGCGAAGTGACATTACCCGCTGATGTTAACGGGGTGGCGTTAGACGGCCTCACCAGCATTGCGTTGTCCGGTGATTTACTGGCCGTTGCTGTACCAGCAGATGCCAAGGCAGACAATGGCTACGTGCTGTTTTACAGTAATGTTTCAGGCATTGCACCCACATTCCTCAAAGCCGTAGAAGTGGGCAATCTGCCGGATATGGTGACCTTTACGCCGGATGGCAGCAAAGTGTTAGTGGCCAACGAGGGCGAACCAGGTGGTGACTATACCATAGATCCGGAAGGTTCAGTGGCTGTGATCGCCGTTACTGATGGCGTACCAGCCGATAGTGCAACGCTGCTGGACTTTACCGCGTTTAATGCGCAAAAGGCCGAACTGATGGCAATGGGCATGCATTTCCCCAATCCGGCAGGGCGTACAATTAACGGTACCCTAATCAGCACTTCTGTGGCTCAGGATCTGGAGCCTGAGTACATCACCGCCAGCAATGATATGGCTTATGTTACTTTGCAGGAAAATAATGGCGTCGCCGTCATTGATCTGAATACCATGGAAATGAGCGTGGTGGGTTTAGGCTTTAAAGACTGGGCCGGCTTAAACATTGACGCAGAAGAAGATGGTGCTGTGAGCTTCGGCCAGTACGAAGGCCTTTATGGTGTCTATATGCCTGACACCATTGCCATGTTTAGCTGGAAAGGGGCTGATTTCCTGCTCACAGCTAACGAAGGTGATGCCCGTGAATATTTTATTTCTGACAATATGAGCGAAGCTGATTGCACCGCGGCAGGTGGTCAGGACTGGGACGACGGTGAGTGTCTGGCTTTCACCGAAGAAGTTAAGCTGAAAAAGCTGGATGCCGAACCAGGCTCATTGCTGGAAGCGCTACAAGCCAATGGCGGTGCTGACGACCTGCGTGTGACTAACGCTTTAGGTGATGCCGATGGCAACGGTTTGTACGACGCGGCCTATAGCTATGGCGCTCGTTCTTTCACTATCTGGGATCAAAACGGCCTGGTGGTGTTTGACTCTGGTGATGATTTTGAGCGTATCACCGCTTCTATCTACGGCGCGGCGTTTAATAACGGTGACGATGAAAACGAAGGAGATTCTCGTTCAGAAAATAAAGGCCCAGAACCCGAAGCGCTGACCGTTGGTCAGATTGGCGACCACACTTATGCCTTTATAGGTCTTGAGCGCATGGGCGGTATCTTTGTTTACGACATCTCCAATCCATATGAGGCGTATTTTGTTGAATACATTAATAATCGCGATGTGACTGAAGGCCTTGCCGTGGGTGATGCAATTGGCGATCTGGCTCCAGAAAGCCTGTTGTTTGTTAGCGCTGAAAACAGCCCGACTGGTTCGCCAGTATTAATTGTGGGCAATGAGGTGAGTGGCACGGTTGCGGTTTACTCAATTACCCAAAAGTAATCTGCATTTTTAACCCGATCTCAGCCAGGCCCGACACTTGACCGGGCCCGGCTATTTCCTCTGTCTTTTTTGCTGTTAAGACCAGTTTATTTTATTTTAAATTCGCTCCGTTTTTGCCGTGAAGCGGCCATCACACGTTGTCCCCGCGATAATTCGACTTATTCTTTAGTCTACCTTCAGACTCAACCTTTTCGACTAATCTACTGATTCTAAGATTCTTTTTTTTAACCTGCCTGGAAACCATTCTGGCTGATTAAAAAATGTGCTTGCTAAGCAATATGGACTGCCGTTAATATCACTCTTGTCGCAAATGTCATTAAACAAATAAACGCAACAAAGTGCGCAAAAGTTTTTTTGGCGAAAGTTCGGATTATGGTCATAATTATTTTGTGATGTGTTTGTTTAAGTTTTGTTAAGCAAATGGAGCTTTGCTTTTTGCTATGGGCATTATCTGAGGTAGTTATGGCAGAGTTCGTTAGTTCGTTGAAGCACCCGCTTTCGTTTAAAGGGGGTTGGTTTTGGTCTTTGATACTGGTACTTGTTGCTGCCTGGGTGGCTGCTTACACACAACAAACCGCTGTGTCACTGACTGTTTTATCTGTAGCAGTGATGGCCTCTATAGCCAGAACCGCCCGTGATCAGCAAGAATTGCAATGCGCCGAGCTTTCTCTGGCGGCCGAACTCAAATCAAAAGAACCACCATCGCAAGTGCCGGACCGTATGCGTCGTATTCACGACTCACTGGCAGAGCTGCTGTCGGAATGTGAAGTTAACATCCAGGGTATAAAATCGACGCAGGATGATGCGGTAGAAACCCTGTCCACCGCATTTGCTTCGCTACGTTCATTAGTTGAAGAACAAAACCAGCTGACATTTGCACTGCTGAAAGCAGACGCTGACAGCGACGAAATTTATGCGGTAAAACTTCAGCAGTTCGTTGAAGAAACCGATCAAACGCTGATGTCCTTCATTGATACCAGCGAACAAATGAGTACCTCTACCCAGTCACTGATGGCTCAGGTCAATAATATTTGCGAAGCCATGCCAACGGTACAAAAAGCGCTGAGCGATATTGATGCGATTTCTTCGCAAACCAACCTGCTGGCCCTCAATGCCGCCATCGAAGCCGCCCGTGCCGGTGACGCCGGACGTGGGTTCGCCGTGGTTGCTGATGAAGTACGCAAGCTTTCCACGCGCTCAACCGAATTTAGCGGCGTGATCACCCATCAGATGGGGATGATTGGCGACCTGATTATCAAACTTGAAAAAGAAGCGCGTTTCGTTGCTGAGATGGACGTTAGTAACGTCATCAGCAAAAAAGACAACATCAAAGCACAACTGCTGAGTATTGCCGAGAAAGCCCATAACGACATGGCCATTACGGCCCAGTTGGAAAGCCTCAACGGTCAGTTTTCAAGCACCATTGGCGATGCAATACGGGGTATGCAGTTTGGTGACATTAACGGTCAGAACCTGTCCCACACTGGCGGCATCATCTCCATGGTTAAAGATCAGCTGACAACCCATGACATGGCTCACATCGAAGCTCAGATTGAAGATTATCAGGGACAGTTGATAGCAAAAGGCCAGCTGGATCACAACCCGGTATCGGCGACCTCAATGGAAGCCGGTGACGTGGAACTGTTTTAGTAAGTGTAGAGATAAGTAGGACTACCCATGAGTAAAAACATTTTAGTCGTCGATGATTCAGTTTCTATTCGCCAGATGGTTGAGGCAACGTTGAAAGCAGCGCAATACAACGTAACCACTGCTGAAGATGGCCAGGATGCACTGAGCAAATGTGGTGCAGGTCAGTTCGACTTCGTTCTGACCGACCAGAATATGCCGCGTATGGATGGGCTGTCGCTTATCAAGGCATTACGGGCTAAAGCCCAGTTCAGCAAAACCCCTATCGTTGTGCTGACCACAGAATCCAGCGATGACATGAAACAGAAAGGTAAATCAGCAGGCGCGACAGGCTGGATGGTCAAGCCATTTTCGCCGGACGTGTTATTAAACGTACTCAAACGGGTACTGGGCTAACTCCTTAGAGCGGTTGCAGAGGTTAATATGTCTATAGACGTAGAACAGTTCCACGGCGTGTTCTTTGACGAAAGTGAAGAGCATCTGCAGGCAATGGAAGATCTGCTAATGACAATCGATGTGGATGATCCGGATATCGAAGAGCTGAACAGTATCTTCAGAGCGGCGCATTCCATTAAAGGCGGTAGCGGAATCTTTGGTTTCGACGCGTTGACCGGGCTGACCCATGTAATGGAAACGTTGCTGGACAGAGCGCGTAACCAGACCATGGCCCTGGATACTGCTATTGTTGATGTGTTTTTAGAGACTGTTGATACGTTAAAAGCAACCCTGACGGCATATCGCGAACAACAGCCCCTGCCTGATGAGCAGATTGCTGCCGGAATTGAAAAGCTGGAAGCAACCTTAAAGCGCCAGGATGGTCAGGCACAACTCCTGGCGCAGGCCGAGGCAGCCGAAGTCGAAGAAGATGAGGGTTTTGGCTTTTTTGATGATATACCTGAGCCTGTTGCCGAGGCCGATGGAACATCCACAGATGCATTATTTGGTGACCTTGCCTTCGGTGCCACTGAGGCAGAAGATTCTGCAAGTTCGGCAGCGGTTAAAGCTGATGAAGAAGACGACGGCTTTGGCTTCTTTACCGATATTCCTGCGCCAGAAGCGAAAAAAGACGACGCAGAGGAAGACGGATTCGGGTTCTTTGTCGATTTACCAGAACCCGCTAAGACGGCGCCGGTTAACGTTACCCCGATTAAAAGTGCAGCGCAAAAGCCGGCGGCAAAAAACAACAACAGCCAGAGTAAAGAGTCCGGCTCGATCCGCGTAGATACCGGCAAAATTGATGGCATGGTGAATCTGGTGGGGGAGCTGGTTATTACCCAGTCCATGTTATCCATGATTGGCCGCGATATCGACGGACAGTCAGGTGAACTGCTGCAAGCCGCCATTGCTGAATTACAACGCAATACCCGCGAGATTCAGGAATCGGTGATGTCGATGCGTATGCTGCCGATTAACATGACCTTTAACCGTTTTCCCCGGGTTGTCCGTGACCTGTCACAAAAACTGGGCAAGCAGGTAAAACTGGTTATTGAGGGCGGTGCCACCGAAATCGACAAGAGTCTGATTGAAAAGTTAGTGGATCCTCTGACTCACCTGGTTCGCAACAGTATCGACCACGGTATCGAGTCACCCCAAACCCGGGCTGAGGCTGGTAAGCCTGCATCAGGTACGGTGATTCTCAGTGCCGAGCAAAAAGGCAGCAGTATTATCATTAGTATCAGTGATGATGGTGCCGGGCTTAGCCGTGAACGCATTATGGATAAAGCACTGCAAAATGGCCTGCCGGTTTCACTGGACATGCCTGACAGCGAAGTATGGCAACTGATTTTCCAACCGGGTTTCTCTACCGCCGCCGAGGTGACTGACGTTTCTGGTCGTGGGGTGGGAATGGACGTAGTGCGTCGTAACATCGAGTCCATCGGCGGGCGCATCGAAATCGAATCAAACCTGGGACGGGGCTCGTCATTCAGCATTCACCTGCCGCTGACCCTGGCTATTGTCGATGGCATGTGTGTCACCGTGGGCAAACAAATCTTTGTTATGCCGCTGCTGAACATCATCGAATCATTCCAGCCCAAGCCAGAGCAAATCCAGACCATCGGCAACGACAACGTGTTGTGGATCCGCGATGAATACTGGCCGCTGTTGCCACTGCACCAAATGATGCAGGTTGATGACGCGATTCAGGAGCCCACCGAGAGCATCATTGTATTGCTGGAAAGCGGTAAAAATCGTCTGGGTGTGCAAGTGGATGCGCTGATGGGTCAGCAGCAAGTGGTAATTAAGAGTTTAGAAAAGCATTACAAAAAGGTCGCAGGCGTAGCCGGCGCAACCATCATGGGCGATGGCAAGGTGGCATTAATTATCGATGTCGATTCCATGGCTCAATCCTGCCAGTTAAACATTAAACAAGAGGTGTGTGCATGAGCGATTCAACCTTACAGCAATCACCCGTGGCATCCAACGAAAAGGAATTTTTAAGTTTTGTGTTAGGCAAGGAGCACTATGCACTGGATATCACGACCGTAAAAGAAATACGAGGCTACGAGGCGGCAACCAAAATTGCCAATGCGCCGGCCTTTATCAAGGGCGTTCTCAACCTGCGCGGCGACATCGTGCCGATTGTGGATTTACGCCTCAAGTTCAACGTGGGTGAAGCCACTTATAACGAATTTACCATCGTCATCATGTTGCATGTGCATGAACGCATCGTCGGTGTGGTGGTTGATGGTGTTTCAGACGTGGTGCGTCTGACTGAAGATGATATTTTGCCGCCGCCTGAGTTTGGTGTGGCATTCGACAGTCAGTACCTGCTCGGTCTTTCTGAGGTGGATGACACTATGGTCATTCTGGTCAACATCGAAAAACTGATCACCAGTGATGCTTTAGCTCTGGTCGATCCTAACCAAAACATGTCCCTGGCTGGCTAGCGGTCAGACAGGCTTAAGTAATTACGTGTTGCGGGTTGACCAGGTGGGTGACCGCATGCAATTAAAATATTGTGGAGTTAAATCATGGGTGTATTAAACATTTTCAATCAAGACGCACTGAAGAAAGCACAGCAGCAGGCGCTGATACAAAACAAGGCATTGGATGCCAGTTCTTCATTTTTAATGGTACTGAACAGTGAAGGCATTATTACCTACACCAACCCGGCGCTGCGTAATCTGTTCAGACTGCATCAGGCTCAGTTACAAACCAACCAGGGGCAATGGCAGGCAGATTTGCTGGCCGGGCAACACTGCAGTGTGATTAAAGCGGATTTAACTAATCTGCTGGCAACGGCGGGTCAACGACAGTCTGTGCAAATTGGCAGTTACACGCTGGAATTAAATGTAACCGCGGTACAGGGCATTACCGGTCAGATTGATAGCTATGTACTGGAATGGTTTGACGAACAGGAAAACCAACTGGCTTTTGGTAAAATCGCCGCCATGGAGCGTTCTCAGGCGGTGATCGAATTTACCCCTGATGGCACAATTGAGAACGCTAACGAACTGTTTTTAAACGCCATGGGCTATCGCCTTGACGAAATCAAAGGGCAGCATCACAGCATGTTTGTTGACAGTAATTATGCTCGTAGTGGCGAGTATAAGGATTTCTGGCAAAAACTGCGTAATGGCGAATTTCACGCTGGCGAATACTGCCGTTTTGATAAACAGGGCGATGCCATTTGGATCCAGGCCAGCTACAACCCGGTACTGGACAAAAACGGCAAAGTCGCCAAGGTCATTAAGTTTGCTACTGACATTACCGCCGAGAAAATGCGTAATGCCGATTTCAGTGGCCAGCTGGATGCCATTGGAAAGTCGCAGGCCGTCATCGAGTTTGATCTGAACGGCATCATTCTTACCGCCAACGAAAATTTTCTCAATGCCATGGGTTATACGCTGGCCGAAATCAAAGGCCAGCATCACCGTAAGTTTGTTAGCAGTGACTATGCCAACAGCCCCGAATACGCCACTTTCTGGCAAAAGTTGCAAGCGGGTGAGTTCTTTAGCGGCGAATACCAACGCTTTGGTAAAGACAATAAAGAAATTTGGATCCAGGCGAGCTATAACCCCATTATGGATTTAGATGGTAAGCCTTATAAAGTGGTTAAATATGCCTCTGATATTACCGAAGCGAAGCTGAGAAATGCCGACTATGCCGGTCAGTTAGAGGCCATTGGTAAGTCGCAGGCGACCATCGAGTTTACGCCGGACGGGACTATTGTCACAGCCAATGAAAACTTCCTGAACACAGTAGGTTATACGATTGATGAGATCAAAGGTCAGCATCACCGCCTATTTGTTGAAGCCAAAGAACAAAACAGCTCTGCCTATAAATCGTTCTGGAACGATCTGAAGAAGGGTAAGTTTTTCGCTGGTGAATTTAAACGTATCGGCAAAAACGACGAAGAAGTGTGGATCCAGGCTTCATACAACCCTATTTTCGACATGAACGGTAAAGTATTTAAAGTAGTGAAATACGCTACTGACATTACTGCCGAAAAACAAAAGAATGCGTATTTTGAAGGTCAGCTGGACGCCATCAGTAAGTCTCAGGCGGTTATCGAGTTTGATTTGAACGGGGTGATCTTAAACGCTAATGAAAACTTCTGCGCTACCTTAGGTTATAGTCGCGATGAAATCATGGGTAAACACCACAGCCTGTTTGTCGAAAAAGAGTACAAAAACAGCGCCGATTACACCGCATTCTGGGACAAGCTGAACAAGGGGATTTATGCCTCCGGCGAGTTTAAGCGAATTGCCAAAGGCGGTCGTGAAGTGTTTATTCAGGCCACGTATAACCCGATTATGGATCAAAATGGTAAGCCGTTCCGTGTGGTTAAGTTTGCTACTGATGTTACTGCCCGTACTAAAGCGGTTAACGAAATCAAACACATCATGCATTCCCTGTCGAAAGGCGATCTTAACTGCAGTATCGAACAGGAATTTGAAGGTGACTTTAAAGAACTGGGACAGGCCACGGAGCAGTTCATCAAAGATATGCGTACTACCATTATGGATATCAAGAACGTGATGACTCAGTTAGCCGCGGGTGATCTTACTTGTAGCATTGAGCATGAATTTGAAGGTGATTTCCAGGTGCTGGGTGAAGCCATTAACCAGTTCATCTTTAACATGCGTTCCACCATCGGTGAGATCAACACCGCCGTAGAAACCATTAACACGGCTTCGTCTGAGATTGCATCAGGTAATGCTGATTTATCATCGCGTACTGAGCAGCAAGCATCGAGTCTGGAAGAAACGTCGTCCAGCATGGAAGAGCTCAACGGCACTGTGAAACTGAATGCCGAAAATGCCGAACAGGCCAATGGTCTGGCCGCGCAGGCTTGTGAAGTGGCAGCCCAGGGCGGAGACATGATTCGTCAGGTCGTCACCACCATGTCGTCTATCAACGAGTCGGCCCAGGAAATCTCTGACATTATCGGTGTGATTGATGGTATCGCCTTCCAAACCAATATTCTGGCACTGAATGCCGCAGTTGAAGCCGCTCGCGCCGGTGAGCAGGGTAGAGGATTTGCGGTGGTCGCCAGTGAAGTCAGAACCCTGGCTCAGCGTTCTGCCGAAGCGGCCAAGGATATTAAAGAGTTGATTTCTGACTCGGTCAGCAAAATTACTACCGGTAACGAACTGGTGAATCGTTCAGGTGACACGATGAATGATGTGGTTAATTCGATTAAACGGGTTAACGATATTATGTCTGAAATTGCCGCTGCTTCTGTTCAACAGGCCTCAGGTATTGATGAGGTCAGTAAAGCGGTAGTACAAATGGACGAGATGACCCAGCAAAACGCGGCCCTGGTGGAAGAAGCGGCTGCCGCTGCCGATAGCTTACGTCAGCAAGCCAGTCAGCTGTCTGATCGGGTTTCAAGCTTTAAACTGGATACGTCGGCCGCAGCGCCGGTTGGCTTTGCAGCCCCTATTGCAACACGTACACTTAATGTGCCGCCAGCAGCGAAAAAACTGAATGGTTCTGCACTGAATGGCAGCAAGATGCCGCCTGCCATGCTAAAGCCGTCAGTTTCCTCTGAAGATGATTGGGAGTCGTTCTAAGTATGGGCGCGGTGGCCATACAAAACGAACGGGAGTTTGTTTTTAAACGTGCGGATTTCGATAAGGTCCGCGCTAGCCTGATGCAAAAAGCCGGCATCAGGCTGACCGAAGCTAAGGACGGATTAGTATACAGTCGACTGGCAAAGCGTATTCGTGCGCTTGGCCTGTCGAGCTTCGCAGAATACCTCGACTATGTCGAATCATCCAAAGCGGAACAAGAGCAGTTTATCAATGCCTTAACAACCAACCTGACCTCTTTTTTCCGTGAACCTCATCACTTTGATGCGCTGGCAGACTATCTGCAAGCGCATCCGCAAACCACCACTATCTGGTGTGCAGCGAGCAGTACCGGTGAGGAGCCTTACTCCATTGCCATGGTTGTAGCAGAAGCTTTTGGTTCGTTCAGAACCCCGGTGAAAATTATTGCCTCAGATATTGACAGTAATGTGCTGGCAACCGCAAGAGAGGGTGTTTACCCTTTGAAAAGCATTGAACGGATCTCTCATGTTCGTCGTCAACAGTTTTTCCATCGGGGGCGTGGCGCCAATTCTGACAAGGTTCGGGTAGTTAAAGAGCTACGCGATATGGTGCAGTTTCGCCAGCTCAACCTGCACCAGGCAGACTGGGGTTTTAACCAACCTGTCGATATTGTTTTTTGCCGTAACGTAATGATTTACTTTGATAAAGAAACGCAGTTAAAAGTATTGGCACGGATGGTCAGACTGCTGAAACCGGATGGTTTGTACGTAGCGGGTCATTCAGAAAACTTTAATCATCAAAGTCATCTGGTAACCCCCATCGGTAAAACGTTGTATCGACCGGTTAAAGCAGCAAATGGCGAATGAAGCGCAGAAACTTTATGAGGTGCCAGTACCCTATTTTGACCCCTATTTTCAACGTGCCGCAGTTAAGCTGTTACCCGGGCAATATTACGTAACCACCGGAGAGACAATGCTGGTGACTACTTTGGGATCTTGTGTGGCCGCTTGTGTCAGGGACACCAAAAGCGGCATAGGTGGAATGAACCACTTTATGCTGCCTGCAGTGATCAGGGATGATCAACACACCGTCAAAACCTTTACCAAGTATGGTGTTTATGCCATGCAGACTTTACTGGAAACCATGTACAACATGGGGGCGAATCCGGCCCATTACGAAGCAAAAGTTTTTGGCGGTGGCAAGGTGCTGGATGGTTTTGAGCAGTGTGATGTGGGGTCTCAGAATGCCAGGTTTATCGAGCAGTTTATGGAAACCCACCATATCCCGATAGTCGCGCGGGATTTATATCAGGATTATGCAAGGAAAGTGTATTTTTTACCCCAATCCGGCGAAGTTTGCATGAAACGTATTCGCCGGTTAAACAACACGACTATCATTGACCGGGAAAAGCAGCATCGTTCTTGTCTTTCCCGTCGTGTAGTAGGTTAGTTACACAGAGGTTGTTTATGACCATAAAAGTTTTAGTGGTTGATGATTCCGCTTTGATTCGACAGTTACTGTCGCAAATTATTGATTCGGCTCCGGGTTTACGACTGGTGGGGGCTGCGCCGGATGCCTACGTGGCAAAGAAAATGGTACTCGAATATGAGCCGGACGTGATTACTCTGGACATCGAAATGCCCAAGGTTAATGGCCTTCGGTTTTTGGAAGTCCTGATGCAGGCTAAACCGATCCCGGTGCTGATGATTTCGACTCTGACTCAGCAAGGCGCCGATGCGACTTTTCGATCACTGGAACTGGGGGCCATTGATTTTATTCCCAAGCCCAAACTGGGCGTGGCCCAGGGGATAAAAGATTACAGCGAGTTAATCGTGAGTAAAATCCAGACAGTGGCCAAAGCTTACGTGCGTAAACCGCGTAAGCTGCCCCTAACCTCAACGGCTAAAGTACAGTTTTCTGGTACCGAAAAAATCCTGGCAATTGGCGCGTCCACCGGCGGCACCGAAGCCATTAAACATGTACTGAGCGGTCTGCCGGGAAATGCACCGGCAACGGTGATTACTCAGCATATGCCACCGGGCTATACCTCCACTTTTGCCAAGCGTCTGGATAGCTGCTGTGCCATGCAGGTTAGGGAAGCCAAAGGAGGAGAACGATTGCTACCGGGCTATGCCTATCTGGCCCCCGGTGATAAACATATGGTGGTAGAACGCAGTGGTGCCGACTATCGCATTGTTCTGGACGATGGCATGCGGGTAACCGGGCATAAACCGTCAGTGGACAAGTTATTCGATTCCCTGGCCAGTGCAGCAGGCAGTAACGTGGTGGCTACGCTGCTTACCGGAATGGGCAAAGATGGTGCGGCTGGCATGCTGAAGTTAAAGCAGGAGGGGGCATCAACCTTTTGTCAGGATAAAGACAGCTGTGTGGTATTTGGAATGCCCAAAGCGGCGATCGATTTGGGGGCTGCTGATCATGTTGTTAGTCTGGAGAAGATGTCCGCCAGGCTGATTGACGAATTTGTTCGGATTGGCGCGGGGTCTCGTTTATAAAAGCAAGGCAATTTGGCCGGTGCTGGTTATGGAAAGCCATTCAGGTCAATGACATTTGTCCGACAAAGGTATAAGCTTAGCTAAACTCATCAGACCTGTTTGCCATTCCGTTGCCGGGGAGCACAGGTTAATTGAAAAAGAGAATAGCTAACCATGAATGCAAATGTTGTACTAAGTGGTGTCGGCCTATGGACACCACCTAATAAAATTACCAATCAGGAGCTGGTCGACAGCTACAACGCGTGGGCTACGGCCTACAATCAACAACATCAAAGTGAAATAGACGCCGGAACATTAACCGCCAAACCGTTTTCCAGCGCTGAATTTATCGAAAAGGCCTCAGGCATCAAAAGCCGCTATATCTATCGTAAGGAAGGGGCGCTGGATATTGAGCGCATGCGCCCTGTTATACCTGAGCGCGGCGAGGAGGAGCTGTCTAATCAGGCCGAAATCGCTATTGAAGCCGCCCGGCTGGCCATGG
The DNA here is from genome assembly GCF_001758465.1 of Marisediminitalea lipolytica. Taxonomy (GTDB): domain Bacteria; phylum Pseudomonadota; class Gammaproteobacteria; order Enterobacterales; family Alteromonadaceae; genus Alteromonas; species Alteromonas lipolytica. The sequence goes on along the minus strand of NZ_MJIC01000016.1, from coordinate 227,745 downwards.
CGGACGCCAATAAGACTGCCGCCGATATTGATGCGGTGATCGTCTCTTGTGCTTATACCCAACGCTCTTACCCGGCGATCGCCATAGAGGTTCAGCAGGCACTGGAAATTGAGGGATTTGGCTTTGATATGCTGGTGGCGTGTTCCGCCGCGACTTTTGGTATGCACCGGGCGTGGGAAATGATCGCCTCTGGCAACGCCAGATGCGTGCTGGTGATAAATCCTGAACTGGTGTCCCCTCAGGTGAATTATACCGATCGCGACAGTCACTTTATTTTTGGTGATGTGGCAACGGCTACGGTGCTGGAAAGTGCCGCGACGGTGAATACCGATACCGCCTTTGATATTTTAAGTACCAAAGCTCAAACGGTTTTCTCCAACAATATTCGTTCAAACTTTGGTTATATCAGTCGCGCTAATGACACCGATCCCTTTGGCCCGGATAAGTTGTTTCATCAGGCTGGCCGCAAGGTGTTTAAAGAAGTTTGTCCAATGGCTGCTGAGCACATTACCGCCCATCTTGCCCAGCATGACATCGCTGCAGAGCAGGTCAGTCGCTGGTGGTTACATCAGGCCAATATTAATATGAACACCCTGATTTGTAAGAAATTACTGGGGCGGGATGCTAACGCTGAAGAAGCCCCAATTGTGCTGGATGAATACGCTAATACAGCATCGGCCGGTTCAATTATTGCGTTCGCGTTGCACCACCGGGATCTGGCCAGTCAGGATGTTGGCGTGATCTGTTCATTTGGTGCCGGCTACTCTATCGGGAGTCTGGTGATCCGTAAAAGGTAACTGGCAGCAACAGTCAGTTTGTGATAGAAAATACCCATACTTTATAGGGGGTTAATTTCCCGCCCGGCGCGACGCTGTCTGGTCGTCGCGCCTGTTACATGCTTGGCATCAAACCGTAGGACAACAAATGATTGCAGATATAGGCTATGGCCTGAATAGTATGGGTTACCTGATGTTGTTGCTGCTGCTGTTTACGGTTCGTAAACCCGGCCTGGCCAAGTACATGCTTAGCCTGGCAACACTGGTAACACTGTTGTGGTCGTTAAGCTTTGTTTCCTACCTGAGTGGTCCGCTCAGCGTGTTTCACTTATTGCAGGCAGACACCATCAAACAAGGTGTCTGGTTACTGTTTATCGCCAGTTGCCTGAAAAATGACTTTGCCAATCTCTGGCAGGTTTTACGCCAGCCCGCCACCGTGTTTGCTCTTATTGTGCCGGCAATTGCGCTGGTGACCCCCTGGTTTATTCATGTCGATATTACCTGGCATTTTTTACTGCAAACGCTGATAGCCCTGGAAGGACTTATTCTGCTGGAAGTGTTGTACCGCCAGGTAGGTAAAGACCAATGGGCGTACAAGCCTCTGGCGTTGTACCTTGGTGCCACCAACCTGTTTGAATTTGTATCCTACGCCAACGCGACAATGGTAGCGAATATTGAGCCCGGATTTATTGCGGCCCGGGGCTATTTCTATCTGCTGATGCTACCGTTTCTGGTCATCGCAACCCGGCGCATCAAGCACTGGGGGGTGAGTATTTTTATCTCCCGCGATGTGGTGCTGCACAGTTCGCTGCTGCTGGTGGCAGGGGTGTATTTATTTATCATGGCAGCAATGGGGTACGTCATCAGCTACCTGGGATGGAGCTGGGGCTCAACGGTGCAGATTATTCTGGTAGCCTTATCACTGGTGGTGCTGGCTACGGTGTTTATGTCGAATAACTTTCGTACCCGGATTAAGGTATTTATTACCAAACACTTTTTTGCCAATCAGTTTGATTACCGGGCGGAATGGGTCAAGTTAACCAACATTCTTTCTTCCAATGATCAGTCACTACCCAGTGTTTATAATGTTGCGCTGGAAGGGGTAATGGGCGCTATTAATTACGACAGCGGTGCATTGGTGAAGAAACAGGGGCCGGGTTTTCATGTGGTCAGCAGCGATCATTTTGGCTCCCTGGATGAAGTGGAAGCAACGTTAAAACCGCTGTGGGAATATTGTGAAAGGACCGGCTGGCTTATCGACCTCGATGAATATCGCACCAAGCCTTATGTTTACGAAGGGCTGAATTTGCCTAATGCGTTAATAGCTGACACCACCTTACAGCTGATAATTCCTTTTATCCGTCACGACAATATGTGGGGGCTGGCCCTGTTGTGTGCGGTTGATCGCCCCAAGGTGGCACTTAACTGGGAGGTGCGGGATTATTTAAATGCGGTGACCAACCAGATTGCCAATTTTATCTATTTACATGAAGCCGCCCAATCCCTCGCTGAAAATGCCCAGTTTGCGGCGTTCAACCGAATGGCAGCCTTTGTTTTGCATGATCTGAAAAATGTACTGGCACAGATCGACCTGATCTTGTGTAATGCTGAACAGCACAAAGCAAATCCTGAATTTATTGAAGATACCTTTGAAACACTGCATCATACCAAAGCACGTATGGACAGGATGTTACGCCAGCTCACCGAGAAGCAGGTGGAAGAGAAAGGGGCAAATGCCACGCATACGTTGTCTGCATTAATTGAACAGGTCATCGAAAAACGCTGTCAGTCGTTATTGCCGATCCCCCAAATGGTGGTGAAGGACGAAACCAGTGTAGTGGTTGACCAGGATAAGTTTGCGAATGTGATGTATCATCTTCTTAGTAACGCGCAACAGGCGTGTGCTGATGACGGTGAAATTGAAGTGACGCTGGTACTGGATGCTCAGCATGGTCATCAGCTTGTGTTTATTGAAGACAATGGCACAGGCATGGACGAAGAATTTATCAAGCATCGGTTGTTCAAACCCTTCGATACCACCAAAGGTAACGCGGGCATGGGCATAGGGGCGTACGATGCAAAAACCTATATGGAATCGATTGGCGGATATCTGCAGGTGCAAAGTCAGCCGGGTGTTGGAACCTGCTTTACTCTGGGCTTTCCTGTTGAGTGATGTCGTCGAAAGAAAATAAAAACGGAAATAGAATATGAGTGACACCATTCTGGTAGTTGATGACGACCTGGGGATCCAAAAGCAGTTAAAATGGAGCCTGACGGATTTTAATGTAGTTTTTGCTGATGATCGCCCGTCAGCCATCGCTCAGCTAAGACGCTTTGAACCCAAGGTTGTTACGCTTGATCTTGGCTTGCCCCCGGACCCGGCCAATGCGTCAGAAGGGTTGCAGGCATTAGAAGAAATCCTGGCGTTAGCGCCAAACACCAAAGTCATTGTTGTCACCGGCAACAACGACAAGGAAAATGCTCTCAAAGCCATTGATCTGGGGGCTTACGACTTCTATCAGAAACCCATTGATTCCGACACGATTAAGCTGTTGATCAACCGGGCGCTTAACCTGGCAAAACTGGAAGATGAAAACCGTATTCTGGCGAAAACCCGCCCGGCAATGGGACGGATCATCGGTAACAGCGACGCGATCCAGACGGTAATGCGCAAGGCCGAAAAAATTGCTGGTACGGACATCAGTACCTTACTGCTGGGAGAAAGTGGTACCGGTAAAGAGGTATTTGCAAGGACTATCCACGAACACAGCCCGCGTAAAGATCAGCCTTTTGTGGCTATCAACTGTGCATCGATTCCGGAAAACCTGCTGGAAAGTGAACTGTTCGGTTATGAAAAAGGCGCCTTTACCGGTGCCAATAAAACCACCGTGGGCAAGATTGAAACTGCCCAGGGCGGTACGTTGTTTTTGGACGAAATTGGCGATATGCCCATTGGTTTACAGGCGAAAATGTTACGTTTTCTGCAGGAACGGGTGATTGAGCGGGTAGGGGGCAGAAACGAGATCCCGGTAGATATTCGGGTGATATGTGCGACGCACCGGGATATTCAGGCCATGGTGGGTGAAGAAACGTTCCGGGAGGATTTGTTCTACCGGATTGGTGAGATCCCTATCAATATTCCGCCCTTACGGGAGCGCGAGCAGGATATCATTTTGCTGGCACGCACGTTCCTTAACCAGTATCGCGAAGATTTTAATGCCAAGGCTAAAAGCTTTAGCGATGGTGCGATAAAAGCCATGCTTGCTCATCGCTGGCCGGGTAACATTCGTGAACTGCAAAACAAGCTAAAGTCAGCGGTGATCATGGCCGAGGGTACAGTGATCCAGGCGGATGATTTAGGTTTAATTGAACCCTCAGAAGACTTTGACGGCGAGAACCTGAATTTGCGCGAAGTGCGGGAACAGGCCGAAAGTAAGGCGATCCGGAAGGCGTATCAGCGAGCCGATAAAAATATGTCAAAAACGGCCGAGCTGTTGGGCGTAACCCGGCCTACGCTGTACTCGCTGATAGATAAATATCACCTGGAAGATTTAAAAACCGGCGTGTAGTTTTTCCTGCTCTGGTTTAAGTGGCTGTTACATCATCCGGTGTGACAGCTGATTCAACTTTTTCACTGTCTCCCCAGTCAATTGATGACATGTTGTTAAGCGAAGTCTGGATCCGGGTGGGTGGCAGATGATGCTTTTTTTCCAGCGGCGTTTTAAATGTGTTTTTAGCTGCATGCTGCTTCTCGCCGGTTAAACCAATCCAGCAGTCTTTACCGGAACGTTTTGCCGCATAAAGACAATCATCTAACAGGGCAAAGTAACCGTTCCAGTCCAGAAAGGTGGGCGAACTCGGATATAAAGGCAGCACGCAAAAGCCAATAGAGCAGGTGATATGGATGTTTCTTTTATTGTCGAGGGCAAACAGGTGCTGATCGATCCCCTGACGTAATCGCTCAGCCAGGCTAATTGCCTCCTGGCGATTGGTATTGCGGCATACGGTTAAAAATTCTTCTCCACCCCAGCGAATTAACATATCAGAAGGGCGAAATACCGAGCGCATGACTTTGGCTAACTCAATTAAAATGTTGTCGCCGGCCAGATGCCCGTAGGTATCGTTAATGGTTTTAAAATTATCGATATCCAGCAGAAAACAAATCATATCCGATGGACTGTTATCCAGGGCGGCGCCTGCCTGCATAAGATAGGCGCGCTGGGCCCGGTTGATTTCCTGGGGTAGCTGATTATTTAAATACTGACGGTTATACAGGCCGGTAAGGGGGTCCATAAGACTGGCCCTCTCAAGGGCAAGATAGGCATTTTCGAGCTCGTGGTTTTTTGACTCAAGCTCCTGGGTTCTGCGACTGACTTCCCGTTTTAAAAACCTGGCGCGCTGGCTGTGATTAAAACGGCTCCAGATTAAAAATACCAGTAACGTAATGGCAAACAAGGTAGCGTACAGCATACGTAACTGAAGTTCCTGCTGCTCAGCCTGAGCCAACTGAATGGCCTGATTTTTGTTGGTGAGCTCCAGTGCCTGTGCCTGGCGTTCCACGTCAAGCTGCGACTGCAGGTAAAGTAACGCCAGGGAGCGGCGCTGGTCGATGCTTTGCTTCTCTAACTGTTGTTGACGCTTAAGGGCGGCCAGTGCATTAGCAAAATCGCCTTGTTGCTCAAATAGCCTGACTTTCATGCCTTCATAGCGCCCCTGAGTATACAACTCGCCGCGCTCTCTGGCCTGTTGCAGACCAAGGTCAATGTGATTTTTGCTTTGTTGCAGGTTTTCATTGCCCAGATAAGCCCGGGCCAGCATCAGATGAATTTCGGTTAACAACGTGGTGCAGTTGTTTTGGACTGCCGATTGCAAAATGGGCTCCAGTAACGAAACGCCTTGGGAAAATTGTTTTTCATTAATCAGAATGTTGCCCAGCAAAGTGTTGGTTTTTGCCACATCACACTGAGCATCAAGGGCTGAATATTGTTGTCGACTTTGTGCCAAATGATGACGGGCAGCGGCATAGTTACCGGCTTCGACATTGAGCTGTCCAAGGTTATAATCGAGCTCTGCTTGCAGAGATTTAACCTCCAGCGTACTGATAAGTGCAGCGGCATCCTGTAAATAAAGCATCGCTTCATCGTGTTTATTGATATCGTTATACACCCGGGCAATATTCATCAGCGCGGTGGCCACCGCGATATTGTCATTCTCTTGTCTGAGTAATGGTAATGCACGTTCGAGCTGACTGAGCGCACTTTCAAACTGACCCAGCTGACGCAGGGAAATACCTACCTCTAACTGTTGAATAGCGATACCCAGGTTACGGTTTTGCTGATGATAGATGTCTTTAGCCAGGTTAAAATAGCCCAGCGCTGACTGATACAGGCCCATCACCCGATAGGTTCTGCCTATATCGGTGTACAGATTGGCCATACCGAGAGGCTCGTCTACCGTTTTAAAGTAATCCAGCGCACTCTGAAATTGGCGAAGCGCCAGGGGATAGTTATTTTTGACCAGCGAAATATGGCCGAGCGCATGGGCAGCAGATGCCATGGCATGTTGGTCATTACTTGCCGCAAAGGTGTCCAAATGTTCGTGAATATGGCGTTCTGCCCTGAGGGTGTCGCCCTCATTAACCAGATCATCAACATTAAAACCACTGGAATAAAGTGCGTGTTCTTCCGTCGATACATGGCGCATGGTATGCGAAAACGCTGGCACAACGTAACATAGTACGGACAATAACAGGCCTGCACGGAATAACTTCATTACTTTCTACACCGCCCTGTGACGTTTGACCGCGAAACTCCATTTTACCGCGGCATAGTCTTAATTTAGTCTTAAGTTTAACTTATAAGATAATTTATGGTTAGAACAGTTTAAAAAATAATCAGCCTTAAATGAAGTTTTGTTTAACTTCGTCAATATTTAAGCTGGCATAACGCTGGATCCACAGCCTTATCAGCTTAGATTTTGCAATACCACTCTGATCAGAAAGCTGCTGTAACTGCGCTATACATTCTTCGGTCAGCGTAAAAGTGGCGCGACGCATCGGCTCAGGGGAAACTGCGCTGCCCGCTTTATCAGCAGCGGCCGTTATTGGAACGACCACGCCATTAGCATAATTCAGCGCTTCCTGAATAAACTCCTCGGCACTTACCTTGTCCCGGGTTGAATGCCTAGCTTGCGGCGCTGTACGAGAGAGATTGATCAGACTCATGTTGTTCCCCTTTACCCCGGGCCAGTAATTCTTCGATGATACTGCGAATTTCTATCGCTGCTTTGCCATCTGGTTCGCTTTCCAGTACAGAACGACCGTATTCTTCAGAGTCGTCATACATGTTGCGACTAAATGTCACCGAGTTCAGGACCGGTACTTCAAAGGAACGGCAAACTTCTTTGGCTTCGAGAATTCTTGACGCCAGCGAAGGCAGAGATGGGCACTGAGTAATCACAAATGCGGCATTCATCCGCGGATTTACCATCTTACAGGTAGAGAGGATATCTTCCATGTGCGGAACCGTTTTTAAATCGCGACGCTTTGGACGCAGCGGGATTAAAATATGATCAGCCACCGCCATAGACGAACGTAATGCCAGGTTATCCTGTCCACCGCAGTCGATGACCACGTAGTCATAACGTTCCTTGAGGCTCAGTAATTCATTGCGGATTTTGCCGTACAGCTGAATGCAGGTAATGGACGGCAGTTCATCATTGCTGCTGCGTTCCTGCGCCCAGTCTGAAGTTGTGCGCTGAGGGTCACAATCTACCATTAACACACTGGCTTTCTTTTCACAGCGTAAATAAACGGCGATATTCTGGGCGATACAGCTTTTGCCGCTACCGCCTTTTTCGCCACCAACTAAAATCATCATTGTTCAATCCTCATTAGGTAACCGTAATTACGTAATAAAAAAGTGAACACTCTGCGGGCAATACTGAATAGTCGTCACTGGCTGTTCAGTATGCTTTGCAGTGTTCGGTAACCCCGCTATCTTATCCATCGACGTAGACCGGAAGTTTTGCGTCACATCTTTTCAGAATGCTTTGCCTTTTTCATTGACTGCCTGGATGTCTGGTGCCACCCATTTTGAAGCTGTAGAGATAATAGACGACGCAACCTCGCCTCGCTACGTAATCCAGGCATCAAAATCTATATTAAGGGATTGGGGTTAATACGCTTCGACCCTGATTTATTTTTAATTTTGTTGATTTATTGTTGTTATATTGATTTAAAAAACTGATTAGGATGATTTGCTTTAGTCACTGGCTCTTCATGATTCAGGCGTTATACTGGGCTAAATACTAAAGGAGATTGAAATGACTCATCCCGTCGATAAACCTTCCTACGAAGGTAAAAAAGTACCCGCTGTAACCTTTGCCATCCGTGCTGGTGAAGAATGGATTAAACGGACTACCGATGACATTTTTGCCGGTAAGACTGTGGTGGTTTTCTCATTACCGGGCGCTTTTACGCCAACTTGTTCATCTACCCATTTACCGCGTTACAACGAGCTGGCCGATACGTTTAAAGAACATGGTGTGGACGAAATTGTTTGTATTTCGGTTAACGACACTTTTGTTATGAACGCCTGGGCTGCGGATCAGGAAGCGGCAAATGTAGCGCTGATCCCTGACGGTAATGGTGAGTTCACCGACGGTATGGGTATGCTGGTGGACAAAGCTGATCTTGGCTTTGGTAAGCGCAGCTGGCGTTATTCCATGCTGGTGAAAGATGGTGTGGTGGAAAAAATGTTCATTGAACCAAACAAGCCGGGAGACCCCTTTGAAGTTTCTGACGCCGATACCATGCTGGCTTATATTGCGCCTGATGCGGTGAAAAAAGAGCCGGTATCCATTATCACTAAACCGGGCTGTCCGTATTGCGCGAAAGCCAAGGCGCTGCTGACAGAAAAAGGCTACAAATACGAAGAAATTGTTATGGGTCAGAATGCCAGCTTTACTTCGCTCAAAGCCATTAGCGGGCGGGATACCGTGCCCCAGGTGTTTATTGGCGGCAAACACATAGGTGGTAGTGACGACCTCGAAGCGTACTTCGCTTAATCCGAAAAACAAAAACTCGCCCTTGCGGCGAGTTTTTTATTAACCTACCCCTTAGTTTTACAGCGCTGGCGCGTCAAAGTCTTCGGGTTCATCCGTGTAAATGCAAACATTCCAGTCTTCAGCCAGACCGTCTTCCGCCTGACAGTAAGTGGCAAAAAAATCACTGATTTCCTGACGCTGGCAATGCGCCTCGAAGCTTGCCATATCCGCCCAAATCTCATTAAAGGCAATAGGAAAACTGCTGCCTTCGGCGAACGGACTGGTGATGTGGCGGGTGACAATATACTGGATACAGCCATCTTCTCTTAACGTATTGGGTTCCAGGCTTTGTAATACTTTAAAGAGCTCCTTATCTTTGCCAGGTTTGGGCAGGAACTGAGCGCAGCAGTAAACTTTTTTAGACATAGTGAATCCTTAACAGGCTTGGATTTGTTGTTGTAGTGCTCTTCAGTATGGCGATTCTGTTGTCGATGTCAAAACCGGTTGAACCGGGTCCGCAACTATCGGGTTTTGCCGGGCGTTTATCGTTCTTTCCCTCGTTATCGTGATGCGAATTTGTCATAGTAAGAAAAAACACCAGGACGAGAACAATGAAAAAGCAAATCAGGGCCGCCATGTTATGGGCAGCTTGCATCACCACTTCACTGCCATCCATGGCCGCTTTAAATGCCGATGAGCAGCGCATGGCTGATTTTATTGAGCAGCGTAAAACCCAGGCCATGGCGTTGCTGGAAGAGAGTGTCAATATCAACAGCGGTACCATGAATTTTGCCGGGGTTAAAAGTGTGGCTGAGTTACTGATGCCTGAATTTCAGACACTTGGTTTTGATGTTCGCTTTGAAGACGGTGGGGAATTTAACCGGGCCGGGCATCTTATTGCCAAACTGGAAGGGGGTAACGGGCCTAAAATATTGCTGATTGGCCATCTTGATACCGTGTTTGAACCCTCGAGTCCGTTTCAGACCTTTGCTTATGTCGATGAAAATCATGTTAGTGGCCCCGGCGTAGCAGACATGAAAGGCGGCAACATAATCATGCTTGAAGCCTTACGTGCTTTACACGCGGCTGGGAAGTTAGCGTCTATGAATATTATGGTGGTGATGACCGGCGACGAGGAACTGAGTGGTCGTCCTCTGGCTTTGTCGAAAAAGGCCCTGATTGACGGTGCTAAATGGGCTGACATTGCCTTGGGATTCGAAAACGGTGATGGTAATCCTGCCACGGCAAATGTGTCCCGGCGTGGCTCTGTTGATTGGGTGCTAACGGTTACCGGCACGCCTGCTCACTCCTCGCAGGTGTTTAAGCCAACGGTAGGTGCAGGCGCAATTTACGAAGCTTCACGCATTTTAAACGCCTTTTACACCAAACTTCGTAGTGAGCAATTACTTACATTTAACCCTGGTCGGATTATAGGTGGAACCGAAGTGACCCATGATAAATCCAGCAATAGTGGAACGACCTTCGGTAAAAATAATGTGGTGGCTGAACATGCCGTTGTCACCGGCGATATCAGGGCTGTTTCGCAAGAGCAGCTTACTCGGGTGCAGCATAAAATGCGCGCTATTGTGCAGCAAAGCCTGCCGCAAACCGGCGCTGAAATTACCTTTGGCGAAGGATATCCCCCCTTATCACCTTCAGCCGGAAACCAACAGTTGCTAAACCTGTACAGTGAGGTCAGTCAGGATCTGGGACAGGGAAAAGTCGCTGCGGTTAATCCACTCAATGCCGGCGCAGCGGATGTGTCTTTTACGTCGGAGTATGTCGAGATGGCACTTGATGGGCTGGGTATGAGTGGGTCGGGTGGCCATACCGTGAAAGAAACCGCGGTAATTAGTGCTTTACCGGCACAGGCCAAGCGTGCAGCTATTCTGCTGTCACGTCTGAATGAGCGGTAGGGTCAGTTTACATATTGCATTTGTCAGATAGGGCCGCCATAGTAGCGGCCTTGCTGATTTTTCGGAGCGAACCATTGAAGTCGTTGTTTAATCATATTTGTATCCTTGTTGCCCTGAGTTTCCCTGCATTGGCTGCCGGGCAATCTCAGTTTGCCTTACAGCAGGGCTTTACTGCTCTTTACGAAAAAGAGCTTGGCAGCACACAAAAGTGCCTGGATGCCTCGGCAAATCGCTTTGCGGTCTGCTCCGCCGTGCTCAGAGGTGACACAAATGCCCCGTTTATTTTGTTACAGAGTGCAGAAAGTCCGATTGTAGTACTGACCCATGGGTTAAGTGACTCGCCGTTTTTTGTTTCCGCCATTGCCGCTGAGCTTTACGCTTCCGGTTATACTGTGATTGCACCATTGTTACCCGGCCACGGACTCAAAGATGCGGGTGATGTTATGGCAGATGAGCAACTGGCCGAACGCTGGCAGGCTCATCTGGCTGACGTTATTGCGCTTGCTCTGGAATCTACGGATAAGGTTATTCTGGGGGGCTTTTCTACCGGGGGCGCCTTGTCGGTGGATTATTACCTGAATCATCCTGACAACGTAAAAGGGATCCTGTTATTTTCCGGTGCGCTGGCGTTAAACGGTAATGTTGAGTCTTTGTCAAAAATCTGGGGCATAAAAACCCTGGCAAAGTGGCTGGATGGCGATTACCAGACCGATGGCCCTAACCCGCAAAAGTATCCCAAGGTAGCGAGTTTTGCTGGTCTGGAGTTAATGGAATTGATCCGTGGCATTCGTGAGCAACTGGATGATGGAGCGCGTATTGAAGTCCCCGTGTTTGTCGCCCATTCTCAGGCCGATCAGACCACTCCGATTGAGGGCGTGGAAAATCTGCTGACCTATGTGGACGCCGATAATACGTTTTATGTCATTGATGAGGAGTACCAGCTTTGTCATGCCGATTTGGTGGTAAACCGTCTGCTGTTGGAAAAAATGCAGTTTGATAAAAGCCGCGCCGATTTAGGTGAAACCTGTGGGATACCACAGGTAAACCCACAGTTCTTCCCCATGGCACGTGCATTGCGCGGCTTTGTAGAATTTGCCCTGCAATAGCAGGGCAACGGGGTTACCGCTTGGTACGTTTTAGCAGGTAGAAGCCGGCGGGTACCACTAACAACGACAATACCAGGGCGCTGGCCATACCGCCGACCATGGGTGCGGCTATCCTGCTCATCACTTCAGAGCCGGTGCCACTGCCGCCAATCACCGGCAATAGCCCTATCATCACCGTTAATACTGTCATCAGCACCGGACGTACGCGTTTCAGTGCGCCATCTTCAACAGCAGCACGCAAGTTGGTATTGCTTGCAACGCCATTGTCAGCACTGATATCTGCACAGGATGCATTCAGGTAAATGACCATGATCACGCCAATTTCTACGGCGACCCCAGCCAGGGCGATAAAGCCAACGCCGACTGCAACGGACAAGTGATAATCGAGTGCGTAAAGCAGCCAGATGCCGCCGATCAGTGCCATGGGCAAGGTGCCGAGGATTAACAGGACATCACTAAAGCGGCGAAAGCTCATAAACAGCAGGATGACAATCACGGCCAGGGTCATGGGCACCACAAAGGTAAGCTTTTGTATTGCTCGTTCAAGGTACTCATACTGGCCAGCCCATTGCAGCGTGTAACCTGCCGGCAGTGAAAGTTCCTTATCGAGCACCGCTTTGGCGTTGGTAACGTAGGTATCGAGTGCCATGCCGTTAACATCGATAAAGGTATAACCGGTTAAGCGCGCATTTTCACTTTTAAGCGCGGGTGGGCCCTCGGCTATAACGATGCGAGCGATGTCGCCCAGTGTGAGACGCTCTCCCTGGCGAGTCTGTAACGGCAGCATCGCGAGTGCTTCAGGACTGTCCCTGAAAGGTTGAGCAAAGCGCAGATTAACCGCGTAACGGGCAATATCCTCCACAGTTGATGTAACTGTTTTTCCACCTACAGCCGTACTGATAAACTGCTGTACTTCTTTAACTGATAAGCCATAGCGGTTAATGGCGTTGCGGTCGATATCAATATCAATGTAGCGTGCGCCAGCGACTCTCTCAGCGTAAACAGATGCGGTGCCAGTCAGGGGGCCCAGCAGTTTTTCAATCTGCGCACCGATGCGTTCGATGACCTTCACGTCTGGTCCGGATATTTTAATCCCCAGAGGCGTTTTGATACCGGTTGCGAGCATATCTATGCGGGTCTGAATTGGCATTACCCAGGCGTTCGTCAGCCCGGGAAAGGTCACTATATTATTTAGTTCCCGGCGTAAATCCTCACTGTTGATGCCCGCCCGCCACTGGTTTTGGGGTTTTAACTGAATAAAGGTTTCAATCATGGTCAGTGGCGCGGGATCGGTTGCGGTTTCTGCGCGACCCACTTTACCGAAAACGGTTTTTACTTCGGGTATTGTGCGGATTAATTTATCGGTTTGTTGCAGGATTTCTCTGGCTTCAGCAATAGATACACCAGCGTAAGTGGTGGGCATATACATTAAATCGCCTTCGTCGAGTGGTGGCATAAATTCACTGCCCAGTTTTGACAGTGGATAGTAACCTGCAGCGGTGATCAGCGTTGCTATTAACAGTGTGCTCTTAGGAAATTGCAACACCAGTCGCAATGCTGGCTTGTACGCGGCCTGGGCAATTCGGTTAATCGGATTGCGCTCTTCGGCAACAATATTACCGCGAATGACATACCCCATGAGTACGGGGATCAGTGTAATAGCAAGACCCGCTGCGGCAGCCATGGCAAAGGTTTTAGTATAAGCCAGTGGTGCAAACATCCGGCCTTCCTGCGCTTCTAAAATGAACACGGGTAAGAAGCTCACGGTAATGATCAGCAAACTGAAAAACAGCGCCGGGCCGACTTCGGTGGCGGCCTGGCGCACCAGTTCCCAACGGTTGGCATCCGGGCTGCCTTTTTCCAGATGTTTATGAAAATTTTCTATCATGACTATCGCGCCATCAGTCATAGCGCCAATGGCAATGGCAATCCCGCCAAGTGACATGATGTTGGCATTAATTCCCTGCCAGTGCATGAGCAGAAAAGCCCCTAAAATACCCAATGGGAGGGTGACCAAAGCGACCAGGGCGCTGCGCAAATGCAGCAGAAATAAGCCACAAATCAACGCCACGATGAGCAGTTCTTCAATCAGCTTATCCCAAAGATTATCAATAGCGCTGGCAATAAGGTTGGAGCGGTCGTATACCGGGGTTATTTCAACACCTTCAGGTAATCCGGATTTGAGCTCTGCCAGTTTGGCTTTAACACCGTTGATGGTGTGCTGGGCATTCTCGTCATAGCGCATCACTATTATACCGCCTACGGTTTCGCCTTCGCCATTGAGTTCTGCGATACCGCGGCGTGGTGCCGGACCTTTTCTGATGTCGGCGACGTCAGCAAGAGTAATGGGGGTTCCGGTAGGGGATACGCCCAAACCGATGTTGCGGATGTCGTCGAATGTTTCAATATAGCCGCTAACGGTAACCATATATTCGGCTTCGGCCATTTCAATAACGGATGCCCCAACCTCCTGATTATTCTGGCTAACCGCCTGTTCCAATTGCCCCATAGTCAGGTTGTAAGCATTCAGTTTGTAAGGATCTACCACGATCTGGTATTGCTTTTTCATACCGCCAACGGTGGCCACTTCTGAAACACCGGCTACCGACTGCAGGGCAAATTTGAGGTACCAATCCTGAATGCTGGTCAGTGCTTCAATGCCATGCTGACCAGTGGGATCGCTCAGTGCATACATAAACACCCAGCCCACCCCGGTGGCATCAGGTCCTAAACGGGGTTTAGCGGCAGCAGGCAGCGTTGGGGCGACCTGGGATAAATATTCCAGTACGCGTGAGCGCGCCCAGTACATATCAGTATCATCATCAAACAGAATGTACACATACGAGTCGCCAAAAAAGGAAAATCCCCGCACTGTATGGGCCCCTGGTACTGACAGCATGGCAGACGTCAACGGGTAGGTGACCTGTTGTTCCACAACAGACGGCGCCTGACCGGGATAATTGGTTTGAATGATCACCTGGACATCGGACAAATCAGGAATGGCATCCACCGGTGTTTGCTTGACCGACCATATCCCGGCCGCTGTAAGCATGAAAGCTGCGAGTATAACGAGCACGCGATTGTTGAGAGACCAGCTTATGATAAATGCAATCATTGCAGGCTCCTGTTAGTGATCAGAATGGTCCATGTCATGAGACATGGCCATTGCCGGTTGAATAGCAGTAATCACAAACTCTCCGTTGTGTATTTCAAAGGTAAAGCGGACAGTTTGTTCGCTATTAAAGGCAGTGAGCGAAATCCCCTCGGCTACCGTAAAGTCCATCGTGGCAGGTCCGCGCCCCCACTTCTCGATAGGCCCCCGACTGATATTCATAATGCGGCTGGTCTCATCTATGCGATTTATCACCCCATCAACCGTGGCATTAGGCACATCAGAAACGATGCTGTCGGCCTTAAGGTTAAGAATCTCAACCATGCCATCTGTGTCGCGATTAAGTTCAGCCGCCACACTGATGCCCGGTTCCAGCAAGGAATGATCAATGCCGCTGGTGAGGTCAAAATCCATGGTCATGCCCGGCCAGTCCCAGGCTTCGACGGGACCGTGACTTGCCGTAACGGTGTTATTTTCGTGGTCAATTGCTTCGATATTCAGCGTGACCCACTGTGTATCTGTGGGAGAGACCGCTTCCTCGGGGCCGGTTATTCGCGAAAGGTCAGCATCGATAGCACTTTCTGAGTCGATAAGGAAGGCGCCGTTTAAGACGACCTCATCGCCCTGTGACAGCCCGGCGGTAATCTCAGCATACTCATTGGTGATACGGCCTACCGCAACAGCTGTCGAGCGAAATTCGCCATTGCCTAATGCCAGCACTACCCGAGTATTCGCAGCCGTTCTGATTAATGCTGAGCGGGGAATAGCCAGCACAGTGTCTTCTGGCGTGTTAAAGGTAACGCTGGCATACATATTTGGCTTTAAATCCCTGGCAGTATTGTCCAGTTGCAGGCGAACTTTTAAGGCGCGGGTAATGGCATTTAGCTCCGGATATATAAAGTCGACCTGAGTGTCGAAATGTTGCTCAGGATAAGCGGGCAGTGTCACGCGGACCTGCTGGTTTGTGCTGATGCTACCAGCATAGCGCTGCGGTATTTCGGCGGTGATCCAGACTGAGTTCTGGCTGGCTATGGCTAACATAGTGGTGCCGGGTGTCACATAAAAACCCGGTCGGATATTGAGGTTTGTGACATAACCATCCTGTGGGACCGGAAAGGCAATTTGTTGCTGTACCTTGCCGCTTTTATCCAGTGTGGCAATGGCTGATGGTGGGAATTGTAAGGCTTTCAGCCTGTCACGAGCTGCATCCACTAAAGCTTTATGATTACGGCTGCGGGCCAGCAGGTATTCTTCCTGCGCATTAACCAGCTCTGGTGAGTAGAGGGTGTAGAGGGTGTCACCTTTTTTCACGGTCTGGCCATCCGTGGTGATTGATAAAGTCTCAATCCAGCCGCTTACGCGCGGATGTACATGAATAATATTATCTTCAGCAACTTCGACTACCCCCGTTGCCGTAATCGGTTGTGCGATATCCTGAAGTTCGGCTCGCGCAGTGGTTACCCCCAGACTCTGAACGATGTTGGGTGAAATGGAAACCGTACCAGGCTCTGCTTTCTCGTTGCCGGCGTATACTGGCACCAAATCCATCCCCATTGGCGATTTTCCGGGTTTATCGCGACGATAGCTGCTGTCCATTGGGGCAACCCAGTACAGGATTTCCTGCTCGCCTGCCGCTGTTGGCTGACTTTGCTCGTTTGGTTCTCCGAGAGGCAGTACAGCATAGCCAATGCTGACACCGGCTAACAGGGTTAATGTGGGCAGAATAAAACGTTTCATAAAGCATTCCCTGTGTGGTGAGAGGCGGGCTGCAGGTAAAAAGCCAGTTGTGTAATTAATGACGCCATATCGCCCTGTAAGGCCAGTAGTTTCATCTGGTCATCAATAAGTGCGAGGTTACTCTGCATGACATCAGAAAAATTACCGCTTGCCGTGGTGTAGGCATTAAGGGCGGCCTCGTAGTGCTGAAGACGCAGTGGCAGCAACGTATCGTGATAGCGTTTGAGCCGGGATGCCAGGGTTGGGTAGCGCGCATAGAGTTGCTTTACCTGACTTAGTTGCTGTTGAATAATCAGGCGTTTTTCGGTTTCCATACTTTCAGTTTCGGCCACGGTAGCCGCCAGGGCGGCCTGTTTTACCTGGCCGGAAAATAACGGTATGTCGACGCTCATGCCAACCGAAACAAAATCGGCACGCGACCGGTTGGCAGTGTCATCCTGCCGGTATGCATAGCTGGCGTTAAACTCCCACTGTGGGTCAAAGCTGGCGGCGACCTGCTGTTGATTAATCTTTTTAACGTCGATGGCGCTGTTTTGAATAAGCACCAATGGGTGCTGCTGCAGCCTGGCGAGCAGTGATGCCTGGTCAGGCGCAGGTAACGATTGTTCAAGTTGTGCGGTTAGCCAACGCTGGTCAGCTTGATTGGGTTGCAAATCGGTTAAGCCGCTCTGCTGTGCCGGCGTAAGCCAGTTTCCCAGGCTCGCCACTGCGCTTTGTTGTTGCGCCGTAATTGCCTCCAAACGATCCTCAAGAGCGGCGTGGAGTACTTCCATGCCTAACACATCATACTGGCTGGCGCCGGATGAACTGGCATAGTTATTAGCAATAGCCGTGGTTAACTGATCCAGCAGGTGCAGCTGTTCATTTACCAGATCTGCGCTGTTGTGCAGTACGATGACCGAAATCCAGGCCAGGGTGATGGCTCGGGTGACTTCCGCCTCGCGCAGAGCGCGCCTGGCCGGATGCTCAGTAGCGCGGGCGGCAAGTACATTGCGGGCAAGGTCGACAGAATCTCCTCGCGGTAACATCTGGCTGACACCCACCTTAAGCTGGGTCATGGCTTGTTCGTCAAGGGCAAAACCATCGACCGGCACATTTACCATTCCCACTGATACCCTTGGATCCGGTAACGGCTGAACCGCGTCGCGCTGCGCGTTAAGCGCCTGCTCACTATGGCGGCTTTGGGTCAGGGCATAGTCCTGAGTCATTGCCTGAGACAGCAGCTGTGGTAACTGCGGTTGTTCGCTTTGTTGTGCCGTCGCGGTCAGGTGCCAGCAATTGAGCAAAATGCCTGCTGACAAGGCATATAAAGAAGGAAGTTTCATACTTACTCCGGAAATATCATCGATCAGGTGAAATCACCCCTGTGCAATGCCAAAAACATTGCGGTATCCAGATTCTCAGAGTAAGTGTGTTGGCGGCCTAAGCAAGGAGGAGGTAAAACCGGCAAAAGCCAGCGCCGGACGGCCGCTGATTTCACCTGATGTCACTTTAACCGTTATCGGTGTATCCGTGCCAGTCAGATAGGTCACTAAATGTGTACTGACATGGTCACACTGGCAACCTGATTGGCTGCAGGATGAGCCTTGATGTGCGCAATGGCTGTTATTGTCATCCTGACAGCAATCGGCTTGATGAGCGTTTTCCACAGACTGACTGGCGTGAACCATCGGTAACGTGTCGCTGTTGTCGTTTGCGTGATGCATAGGACAATCGGACTGGCTGCTTTGCATTGCAGGCATGCTGTTAACTGATTTTGTATCCATCACGCGCACGGTATTTGCCTGCCCTGACAAAGGCAGCAAAATCAGCATGCTTAGCAATAAATATGAAAAAAGTCGTTGCACAAACCAGTCCATTTAATGTTGAAGTTTCAGTATACGGTAATCAGACAGGACAGGGAAATGCTGATTTATCTTTCATGAAGGTAAATCAACAATATGTCAATTTATCCCCCACGAAAGAGTAACAACACTCTGCTGAATTAATGTGTCAGGGCGTAGGCCTCTACGTCTGACCACACTCGCAGCAAGTTTTCTCCCAGCAGGCTGGCAATCTCTTTTTCGCTGTAGCCGCGATCCAGCAGGCCCTGCACCAGAGAAGGATAGGCCGATACATCTTTAAGCCCTACCGGCAGAGAGTCACCTACGCCGTCAAAATCTGAACCAATACCTACATGGTCAATGCCTATCAGGCCCACCACGTGATCAATGTGATCAAGTACGTCAGACAGGGTTGAGTAGGGATAAGGGTTTTCTTTTGCGTAGCTGTCAGCAAAGTTAGCCACTTGCTCACTGTCTTCGCCAAATTCCTTAATCAGGGCATTACGCTGTTTAGTGCGGTTATCACTCCATAACCGGGCTTCTTTAGTCACAAAGCCGGAGCCAAAGTTAATCATCACCACGCCGCCGTTCTCGCCAAGCTTTTTAATCATGTCGTCGGTCATGTTACGCTCAAAGCCGGGCGTAAATGTACGCAGTGATGAGTGCGAGGCGATCACCGGAACTTTACTTATCTCAATAGCCTGATAGAAAGCCTCGTCCGAAACGTGTGAAATATCAATCATAATACCGATGTTGTTCATGGCAGTAACCAGCTCTTTACCAAACGGGCTCAGGCCATGCCATTTGCGTCGGATATCGTAGGAAGAATCACTGATGTGATTAGCGCGTGAGTGAGCCAGGGTAATATAGCGAATACCACGCTCATAAAACTTTTCCAGGTTTTTCAGATCGCCCTGAATGGGTGAGCCATTCTCCATGCCCATGGGCAAAGAAATGAGGCCGTTGGCAAATTGCGCGCGAACATCCGCTGGGCTCTTTGCAATCGCAAATTTGTCCGGTGCCCGTGCCGTAATGGCTTCGACATTATCAATCAACATGTGAGCCAACTGCGTGGACTCAGCTGAATTATCCAGACTGGCTGGCACATAAATAGACATAAAAGGCGCATTGAGGCCGCCGCTGACCGCCCGTGGATAATCAAAATCACCGTCCTCTGTGGCCTGGGTCACATCTACCCATTTGTTGTGAACCCGATAGGGGACATCGATATGACCGTCAACAATGATGTAACGCTGAGCAATGTCCTGAGCGGTTGAGAGTCCCTTAGGGGGCTGTACGCTGTTTGCGGTTGACTGGCAACCGGCTAGCAGAGTCAGTGCCGCAAACGAACCCAGCAAATAAGAATGCTTCATGGTGTAAATCCTTGTTAATCAATATAAACGCTGCATGATATATAAAACCTACCATGATTTTCTGATTTACTCACCTGGTGGTTAGTGTGGTGCGATAGTTTGCGTTTTCATATTTTAGTCATCTTCAGGGCGTAGCCTTGCCATTGGCCCGCTCGCCGGGTGGCTGGACGCGCAACTTTAAATGCGCCATACTGCCTCCCGGCTGTTTTATATTCAGGCGGCTCCGGGTCAACAGGACCCTGGTTATCAGCGCCGTGAGCGCAGCGTTCTTTTTAATGAAACGCCCTGTAGAGGCGGCCATCCCGGGCTTTCAGTGAACTTGTTGGATTTCTCCCCTTGAATATTGAAACCAGGCCCTCATTAACTAATAAATAACAGGTGATGGTGCTTTGTGCACCGGACCACAATTTACATTTGAATCGAGATAGTACTTATGGCAATGAATTTCGTACCGCTGGATAAAAACAAACATAAAGATCTGAAAGTGGCGGTAGATCCGGCTTTTCCATACGCGAAAAACACCCACCTGGCGGCGGCTTCTATTCGTGAGTTCGCCCAGTTATCCGGTGCTATGCCGCTGGTGTTCATCCAGGATCCTAAAACCAGCAAGCACCACGTAGTAGCAATGCTGGGTATCGAGCCGGGTCAAAACCTGTATTTACACGACGACAAGTGGAATGCACCGCATATTCCGATGAATATTGTACGTTATCCCTTTGACGTGCGTCCGGACGGTGAAAAGCTGGGCGTTTACATTGATGAAAACAGCGACCTTATCAAAGACGACGGTCAGCCGTTGTTTAATGAAGAAGGCAATCCATCGGATTTCCTTAACAACCGTCAGCAGTTATTAGGTGATCTTGCCAACAGCGAAATGCTGACTCAGCAGTTTGTTGCTAAAGTGGTAGAACTGGATCTGTTAACGCCAATGCAACTGCGTGTGCAGTATACCAATGGTCAGGGCCGTAACGTAGGCGGTATCTTAGCCATCAATGAGAAAAAGTTATTTGAACTGGCCGACGACAAAGTCGTTGAGCTGCATAAAGCCGGCTTCATGGGTGCCTTGTATGCCATGATGCTGTCGCTGGGTCAGCTGAACCGTCTGATCGAAATGTCAGCCACCACCGAAAACCCAATTAAAGCGATGCAAATGGAGCCAGCTCCAGCTGAACAGGCTGAAGCCGCGCCACAGCAGTAATTTAAAAGCATTAAAAATAGCAATGAAGGGTGGGCATAAGCCCACCTTTTTTGTTTGCAATATCTCCCGCAAATTCGGAATGGTCTGTTATGTCTATTGTTCTTAACCAGCTCACTGTCAAACTAAATGATCAGCTGGTAGCTGAGTGCCCGCCGCTGACGATTGAACCCGGTCAGCACACCATAATCAGTGGCTTAAATGGCAGTGGTAAGTCGGTACTGGCGGCAGTGCTCGCCGGCGATGGAAAGGTACTGGCAGGACAGCGCGAAATAAGCGGGCGAACAGGTTGGGTGAGCGTTACCCAGCAACAACGTATTATCGAGGCTGAGCGGCGTAAAGACGATGCGGACATTCTTGATGTGGTGCCGGTGCCAAGTAGCGCCAGAGAGGTTATTTTACGTGGTTTACCGCAACCTGATAAAAGTCAGCAGGCGTTAGCAGAGCTGGCCGACTTGCTGGGCATAGCCGAACTGTTAGATCGTGAGTTTCTGGCGTTATCTACCGGTGAAACCAGAAAAGTTATCCTGACCCGTGAACTGCTGTTACAGCCGGACTGGCTGGTGCTCGATGAGCCATATGATGGCCTGGATGTGGAAACGGTTGCGCGGTTTTCCGCCTATCTGCAAACGCTGGCGGGTCGCTGCACCGTTATTATGGTGGTTAACCGGGTGAGTGAAATACCTGTCTGGGCGGGACGATTGCTGTTCATGCAAAATTACCGCGTAGCCTGGCAGGTCGAAGCACAGCCATTGAATGACGAAGCGTTAACCCCGCTGAATCAAATTTTGCATATCCAGCACAATGTGAAAGCGCTGCCCGGGCGCGACAGTGATTGTCATGCGCCGCTGCGTAGCGACCCGGATGCGCCACTGGTAAATCTTATTGACGGGCGCGTTGCCTGGGGTGACAACGTGGTGTTTGAGCATCTTAACTGGACTATCCGTCCTGGCGAGCACTGGCAGGTGACTGGTCCTAACGGGTCGGGCAAAACCTGTTTACTGACGCTAATCACCGGCGATAACCCGCTTTGTTACAGCAATAACCTTAATGTGTTTGGTTATCAACGGGGCAGTGGCGAAAGCATCTGGGATATCAAGCAGCACCTTGGGATTGTCTCTAACAGTCTGCATTTGCAGTACCGGGTAAACTGCTCGGTCGCCGATGTGGTGTGTTCCGGGTTTTACGACAGTATTGGGTTGTATAAAACCCCCACTGACCGTCAGCGCATGTTGTGTGGTGAATGGCTGTCTGCGGTGGGGCTTGATCACGAAGCTAAAACACCATTCCAGTCACTGTCTTTTGGCGACCAGCGGTTACTGCTGATCGTGCGTGCCATGGTTAAGCATCCGAGTCTGCTGATCCTGGATGAGCCCTGCAATGGCCTTGATGAAGTTAATCGCACCAAAGTGCTGGCGATGCTTGAGTTACTGGCCCGGGAAGGTGGCACCACCTTACTTTATGTGAATCATCACAGCGAAGATAAGATCCCCTCGATTCATCGCTGCCTGAATATGAGCGATTACCGATAAAGTAATTTTTTTTCGGTAATCAACTCAGACCTTTTTTGCATTAATTACCCACTTAACCTTAGCTTTACTTCTAAGGGGGATTAATTTCCCCACTTTTCCCCCTTTTTCCTTCTTTCTTATCAGCCACTTCAACGGAAACCGCGAAATTCGGGCTATTTGCCCCATTTGGTCACTCGTCTTGTACGGGCCGTTTTTGCTTGACAGTGGGGAGGAATGATACCTAAACTGTCAAAAGTGGGTAAAAGTGGCAAATAGTGGATCAAATAATCAACGTTTTACAGATTAGATCTCAAAAAACACGAATAATAAGATCAATACACAAAAGGCTAGGGGAATGTTCCGCGGCGCTAACGCAATCAATCTGGATTCCAAAGGGAGACTGGCTATACCGACAAAGCATCGGCAGCCCCTTCTGGATGATTGCGCCGGACAACTAATCTGCACGATTGACACCCAACAAAGCTGTTTGCTGCTTTACCCGCTTCCCGAATGGGAAGAAATCGAACTCAAGCTGAGCAAGTTTTCCAGCAATATTGAGCAGGAAAGACGGAAGATTCGTCTGTTACTGGGTTATGCCATCGATTGTGAAATGGATAAGAGCGGTCGCGTTCTCATTCCTGTACCTCTACGTAATCATGCCAAATTAGACAAAGAAATTCTCCTTGTCGGGCAATTAAATAAATTCGAAATCTGGGATTCAGAAATCTGGGCTAAACGTATCGAAGAAGATATGGAAGTTGAGCGTTCTGGTAACTTTGAGCTCACCGAGCGCTTACAGGACTTCTCGCTATGACCACGTCGTTTTCACATACCTCCGTGCTATTACAGGAGTGCCTGGATGGTCTGGCGATTAAGCCGGATGGTATCTACATTGATGCCACCTTCGGCCGGGGCGGTCATTCTGGAGAAATCTTAAAACAGCTGGGCGACAATGGGCGGTTAATCGCGTTCGACCGCGACCCTCAGGCAATCGAGGCAGCCGCGCGTTTTGCTGATGACGCCCGTTTTCAAATCGTTCACTCTGCCTTCGGTGATATGGCTGAAGTTATCGCCGGGATGGGCCTGACAGGCCAGATAGACGGCGTATTGATGGATCTGGGTGTGTCTTCGCCGCAGTTAGATGATGCTGAGCGCGGTTTTAGTTTTCTGCGTGACGGGCCGCTGGATATGCGCATGGATACCTCTCGCGGCCTGAGTGCTGCCGAATGGCTGACCAGCGCCGACGAACAGGATATCACTCAGGTAATCAAGGAATTTGGCGAAGAGAAGTTTGGTAAACGTATTGCTCATGCCATTGTTAACTTCCGTCAGACCCAGGCACTGACCCGCACCAGTCAGCTGGTGGATATCATTGACGAAGCCGTCCCGGTAAAAGACAAGTTTAAGCATCCGGCTACCCGCACTTTTCAGGGCATTCGCATTTATATTAACGCCGAACTGGATCAGCTCCGGGTTGGTCTTAAAGCCGCCACCGGGATCCTGAAACCCGGCGGACGTCTGGCTGTAATTTCGTTTCACTCGCTGGAAGATCGTCTGGTTAAGCGCTTTATGAAGGAGCAAAGCAAAGGAAAGGCATTACCACCGGGCTTACCGGTTACTCAGGCCGAGATTGATGCTGACAAAGTGCTGACCTTAATTGGCAAAGCCATTAAACCCGGCGATGAAGAATTAAAACACAACGTACGATCCCGTAGTGCGGTGCTCAGGGTAGCGGAAAAACGATGACTGGCTCGACGACCAACTTCAATTTTCTCCTCATCCTGGTTACCGAATTGACCCGCCATAAGCTGCGGGTTTTGTTGTTTATAGCGGTTATCGCCAGCGCACTGGCGGTGATCTTAAGTACCCACCATAACCGGCAGCAAAATATTGCGCTGGAAGAGCTGATGCGCGAGAAAGATCAGCTGGATGTGGAGTGGCGTAATCTGGTACTTGAACAGCGCGCGCTGACCGAACACAACCGTATCGAAGCCATGGTTGAAAAGGAACTCGACATGCACCGTCCGGGTGTGAATGACGAGGTAGTGGTGCGGATTAAATGACAACCATTGCGCTGAAACCCAATAAAGGCAAGGCCGGCGGAGCGAAGATGAACACCCGCCCTGGTCCCATGCAGTGGCGCTTTTTTTTGGTGCTGGGCATTATTGTGCTGGTATTCCTTATCCTGGCGCTCCGTACTGCGTTTATTCAGGTTATTGCGCCGGACGCCCTGATTGAGCAAGGCGACAGCCGTACGCTGCGCACCCGCAATACGCCTACTTATCGCGGCCTGATTACCGACCGTAACGGTGTGGAGCTGGCAGTCAGCGTACCGGTGAGAGCTATCTGGGCCGACCCGAAAATTATTCACGAGCAAAATGGCCTGAATCAGACCCGCCGTTGGCTGGCGCTGTCAGAAGTGCTGGGTCAGGATGTTGATGAGCTGGTGGAAAAGGTGGGTAACCCCAAACGCCGGTTTGTGTATCTCCAGCGCCAGGTGTCACCCGCCATGGCGGATTATGTCGAGAAGCTGGAAATTCCCGGCGTGTACCTGCGCAAGGAATCACGCCGCTATTATCCAACCGGTGAAGTGGCAGCGCAGTTAATTGGTATCACCAACGTCGATGACAAAGGTATCGAGGGGCTGGAAAGGTTGTACGATGACTGGCTTACCGGTTCACCGGGTAGCCGTAAAATTCGTCGCGATGCTAAGGGACGGCAGGTGGAGATCCTCGAAACCAAAGATGGTGAGGCGGCGGGTAACCTGGCGTTGACTATCGATCAACGTATTCAGGCTCTGGCCTATCGTGAGATCAAAGAAGCCATGCTGTATTATCAGGCCAGTTCGGCTTCAGCCATTGTGGTGGATGTGCACAGTGGTGATGTCCTCGCGATGGTCAATGCGCCGTCGTTTAATCCCAATGATCGTAATGATATTGCCCCTCACCGTATGCGTAACCGCGTGATTACTGATGCGTTTGAGCCAGGCAGCTCCATGAAGCCGCTGGCGGTACTGAGCGCACTGGAATTTGGTGCGGTAAAAGCCGGTGATATTGTGGATACCTCACCGGGCTGGATGCGACTGGGCGGCAGTCTGGTAAAAGATCACCGTAACTACGGTAAGCTGAGTCTTGCCGAAATCATTCAGCACTCGAGTAATATGGGGACATCGAAACTGGCATTGTCAGTGCCCAGGCAGTTTTTACTCGACTCTTATTACAATATGGGGCTGATGTCGGATACCGGGATCAACATGCCCGGTGAAAGCAGCGGTATTTTCCATGAGCGCAATCGTTGGTCTGAATTTGAACTGGCGACATTGTCTTTTGGTTACGGTATTTCTGTGACTACAGCGCAGCTGGCCCGTATGTATGCCACTATCGCCTCCGGTGGTATTAAACGGCCACTCAACATAGTTAAAAATTCTGGCAGCGAGGCCTTTAAGCCCGATGCCGAGCGGGTTATCAGTGAGAAAAATGCCCAGGCCATCATGGCAATGATGGAAACCGTGACTCAGGATGATGGTTCCGGCGTGAAAGCGCGGATCCCTGGCTATCGGGTGGCGGGTAAAACCGGTACCAGCCGTAAAGCGGTAGCCGGCGGTTATGGCGAAGAATACGTCAATATTTTTGCCGGTATTGCGCCGCTCAATGATCCGCAGCTTGTCACCGTGGTGTTAATCAATGAACCTGGTGGCGATCTTTACCATGCGGGTGATACGGCTGCACCGGTGTTCTCTGAAATCATGGGGGGGGCGCTGCAATTGCTAAACATTGCACCGGATGATCGTCAGGTAAGCGCCACTCAGGTGATTGAGAGGTCAGTCAATGGTGGTTAACGCTTTTGTGCAGAGTTTGCATGCCCTGTTAATTAAGTTTGGTATTAATGCGCCGGATATCCGCGTGCATGGGATGACCCTGGATAGCCGCGAAGTTACCCCTAAACTGGTTTTTGTGGCGGTCAAAGGTCATGCCAATGACGGTCGTGATTTTATTCCTCAGGCGATTAGCCTGGGCGCGCGGGCGGTGCTTGCCGAAGCTGATGAAGCTGGCGAGCATGGTCAGATTCTGATGCGCGAACAAACCGTTATCGTTAAAGTATGGGAGCTGTCAGCATTACTTTCTTCGCTGGCTGCGGCGTTTTATGATTATCCGGCCAATAAACTGGCGACCATTGCGGTAACCGGTACTAACGGTAAAACATCCGTGGTGCAGTTGATCAGTCAGATGAAGCACCTGTTAGGCCATCGCGCCGCCTCTATTGGTACGCTGGGCAGTGGTATTTACCGGGACGAACAAAACAGCAAGCCACCGGCCAATGGCAATACCACCCCTGATGCCATATCAATGCAATATTTGCTGGCCGAATTTGTTCAGCAGGAAGTTAATCAGGTTGCCTATGAGGCATCATCCCATGCGCTGGTGCAAAACCGCTTAAAGCAGGTAAACACCGAAATTGCGGTATTTACTAATCTGACCCGGGATCATCTCGATTACCACGGCACCATGGAAGCTTATGCAGAGGCAAAACTGGGGCTGCTTGAATTACCCGGCTTGCATTCCGTTGTACTTAACTATAACGATGAAGCCAGTAAGGCCTGGGCGTTAAAGGCCCGGCCATCAGTGCAGAAGGTCTGGACTGCGGTGGTGCCAGAACCTGTGCAGAATTTGCCAGAAGGTCGCTATTGTTTCGCCACAAACGTGCAATACCATGCCAATGGATGCCAGTTCAGACTGGCGACATCCTGGGGAACTACCGTGGTGCAAACCGAACTGTTAGGGCACTTTAATATCGCCAATTTAATGAGTGCAACGGCGGCTTTACTGTCTCAGGGCGAGCGCTTTGACAACGTGGTAAAAACCATTGAACAGGTGCATGCCGTAGCAGGCCGTCTGGAAGTGTTTGAATTTAACCAGCACGCCAATGTTGTAGTGGATTATGCCCATACGCCTGACGCACTGACTCAGGCCCTGAAAGCGCTGAGGCTGCATACCCAGGGTAAACTCTGGTGCGTGTTTGGTTGCGGGGGCGACCGGGATAAGGGTAAGCGGCCGCTGATGGCAAAGGCTGCCGAGCAGGATGCTGATGTACTGATCATCACAACTGACAACAGTCGTTCTGAAAGCCCCGAAGCTATTGCCGCCGACATCAGAGCCGGATTGGCAAAACCAGAACTGGCCCGGGACATACCGGATCGTGAACAGGCAATACGCTATTGTCTGGAACAGGCCGGTCCTGATGATTTAATTCTGGCGGCTGGCAAAGGCCATGAGAGCTACCAAATCATCGGTAATAAAAAAATAAATTATAACGAACGGGAAGTGATTGCCCGTTTGCAGCAGGAGTGCAGCAAATGATTACAACGTCTTTGATGTGGATTGCAGAGCAAATCGAGGGTCGCCTGACGGGCGAGGACTGCACTATTTCTGCTATCAGCACGGATACACGTACCCTGACAGAAGGTGCGTTGTATCTGGCTTTAAAAGGCACTAATTTTGATGGCCATGGCTTTATTGAAGCCGCCGAAAAAGCCGGCGCAGCGGCAGTTATCGCCAGCCAGCCAGTGGAAACTGCGCTGCCGGTGATTTATGTCGAGGATACCAAGCTTGCCCTAGGGCAACTTGGCGCGGCAGTAAAACGCGAATTTAATCCTAAAACTATCGGTATTACCGGCAGCAGTGGCAAAACCACGGTAAAAGAAATGTGCGCCGCTATTCTCTCGCGCCGCGGCAACGTACTGGCGACCGCGGGTAACTTTAACAACGAGATTGGCGTGCCACTCACTTTGTTACGTCTGACGCCGGAACATGAATATGCCGTGGTGGAAATGGGCGCTAATCATCTGGGTGAAATCGCCTACACCACCAATCTGGTGAAACCGGATGTGGCCACTATTGTTAACGCGGCAGCCGCGCATCTTGAAGGTTTCGGCAGTTTACTGGGCGTAGCTCGTGCGAAAAGTGAAATATTCAAAGGCCTCGGCGACAAGGGACTGGCTATAGTCAATCAGGACAGTCAGTTTGCTGAATTCTGGTTGGGCAAACTGAAACATCAGCCTGTGCAGACTTTCGCGCCGGACAGCCAGAACAGCCAGTCGGACTTTTATGCTACTGATATTATTATTGATTTGAATGGTTGTGCGGAATTCGTTTTACATTCTTTACACGGCAGTACAGACATTCGTCTGTCAATTCCTGGCATGCACAATGTGGGTAATGCGCTGGTAGCTGCGGCGCTTACTATGGCTGTGGGTGCCACTTCAGAAGACGTTAAATACGGGTTACAGGACATGCAGGCCGTAGGCGGTCGCTTAAAGGTTATTGCGTTAACAGATCAGGTGCGAATTCTGGATGATACCTATAACGCTAATGTGGGCTCGGTTAAGGCAGCGATAGACACGCTGGCCAGTTTTGCCGGTCGCCGGGTGCTGGTACTGGGCGATATGGGGGAGCTGGGAGAAAAAGCCCGCTACTACCATGAACAGGTAGGCGAATACGCAAAAGAGAAATTTATTGATTGTTTATATACGGTGGGCGTGTTGAGTCAAAGTGCCTCGACCGCCTTTGGTGAAAACGGGTTTCACTTCAGCGAGCAAGCGGCACTGATTACCGCTCTGGAACAGGATTTAGGGCTGGAACAGCGGGATCTTACGCTTTTGGTGAAGGGATCCCGTAGTGCCAGAATGGAAAACGTTATAGCGGCATTGGAGACTTCGCCGCTGGGAAAGCTTAGTCGTCGGCGGGAGAAAATAGCATGTTAATATGGCTCGCCGACTGGCTGACACAATTTGAAAGCGGCTTTAACGTTTTCTCTTATCTTACACTGAGAGCAATTTTAAGTACCCTCACGGCGTTGCTGATAGCCATTATTATTGGCCCGAAAATGATCCGTTGGTTACAGCGTATGCAGATAGGTCAGACCGTGCGTACTGATGGTCCGGAATCTCACCTCTCTAAATCTGGTACGCCGACCATGGGCGGCCTGCTAATTCTTGCCGCTATAGTTATTAGCGTGTTGTTATGGGCTGATCTCACCAACACTTATGTACTGGTAACGCTGTTTGTGGTGGTGACATTTGGCATTATTGGCTTTGTCGATGACTACCGTAAAGTGGTGCGTAAGGACTCGAAAGGATTAATCGCCCGCTGGAAATATTTCTGGCAGTCGGTGATTGCGCTGACCGTGGCTTTTTATCTGTATTCATCGGCACAGACCATGGAAGAGACGGCGCTGGTGGTACCGTTTTTTAAAGAGGTATTGCCACAGCTGGGTATTCTGTATATCGCTATTGTTTACTTTGCGCTGGTGGGCACCAGTAACGCAGTAAACCTGACAGACGGACTGGATGGCCTGGCCATTGTTCCTACCATTTTAGTGGCTGGCGCCTTTGCTATTTTTGCGTATGTAACTGGTAACGTGAACTTTTCTACCTACCTGAACATTCCGCATATTCCGATGACCAGTGAACTTGTTATTGTCTGTACTGCCATTGTTGGTGCTGGTCTGGGATTCCTTTGGTTTAATACCTATCCGGCTATGGTGTTTATGGGGGATGTTGGTTCCCTGGCGCTGGGTGGCACCCTGGGCGTGCTGGCGGTACTGGTACGTCAGGAAATCGTACTGATCATTATGGGTGGCGTATTTGTTATGGAAACCCTGTCAGTCATTATGCAGGTTGGCTCTTACAAATTACGGGGGCAGCGGATTTTCCGAATGGCACCTATTCACCACCACTACGAATTAAAGGGCTGGCCGGAACCACGGGTAATCGTGCGCTTCTGGATCATCTCTCTGATTCTGGTGTTAATTGGCTTAGCAACGTTGAAACTACGGTAAATGATGACAGCAGCACAGCGTTCGGGACAGTATGTAGTAGCCGGTCTGGGCAAGACCGGACTCTCCTGTGTGCGCTTTTTACAACAGCAGGGTCTGCCATTCAAAGTATGGGATACCCGCGCGGACTTTCAGGTCTCAGACGCACTGGCGCAAGAGGTCAATGCCGAAATTACCTG
This sequence comes from Marisediminitalea lipolytica, assembly GCF_001758465.1. GTDB lineage: Bacteria > Pseudomonadota > Gammaproteobacteria > Enterobacterales > Alteromonadaceae > Alteromonas > Alteromonas lipolytica. Next base: position 197,138 of record NZ_MJIC01000016.1, on the reverse strand, counting down.
TGGGTCGCTGCCAGAAAATTACTGGCAGGGAGTGACAAATTTAGTGCTGAGTCCCGGGATTGCAACCGATTTGCCTGCGGTAAAAAACGCCCGGCAAGCAGGTGTCGCCGTTATCGGGGATATTGAACTCTTTGCCGGCAAGGTATCCCATCCGGTGATCGGCGTTACCGGTTCTAATGGCAAAACCACGGTGACCTTACTCACCACGCATATCCTCAGGCAGCTGGGCATTAATGCCGTTGCCGCGGGCAATGTTGGTTTACCTGCCCTGGACTCACTTAACGAAAGTGCGGCGGTAACGGTACTCGAATTATCCAGTTTCCAGTTAGATACCACCCACAGTCTTAATCTGGCTGCGGGCGCTATTCTGAATATTTCTGCGGATCACCTCGACCGTCACCATACTCTGGCGGCTTACGGTGAGGCAAAACAACGGATCTTTAATCATTGTCAGGTTGCAGTGATCAACCGCGATGATGCCAATACCAAACCTGCCAAAGCAGTCGAACATCTGCTTACCGTGGGCGGTACGGCATCAGCAACGGGGTTTGGCTGGCAGCAAGAGCCACAGCTAATTACCTTTAACGGTGAGCCGTTGCTGGCAATGACGGATACTGCTCTGGTGGGCTTGCACAATGTACTAAACATTCAAACCGCACTGGCGTTGGTCAGCGTGCTGAGTAATGACATACAGGCCGCTGCAGAAGCGGTGAAGTCTTTTAAACCTGCGCCGCACCGCTGCACAAAAGTTGCTCAGGTTGCTGGTGTGAGTTTTATTGATGATTCTAAAGCGACTAACATTGGCGCTACCCAGGCGGCACTGGCTGGCCTGGCCGGGAGTCTGCCTGGTAAGCTCATTCTGATAGCCGGTGGCGATGCTAAGGGCGCGGATTTAACCGAACTGGCACCGCTGCTGGATAAATACGTTGATACTGTTATTGCCATTGGTCGTGATGGCAAAGTATTAAGTGAGATAGCGGCGCAAGGGAGCTACGTTAACAGCCTGTCTGAAGCCGTTCAGCAAGCTTTTGCCATGGCTGCTGAAGGCGATACCGTATTGTTGTCGCCGGCCTGCGCGAGCCTGGATATGTTTTCCAGTTATCAGCATCGTGCTGAAGTGTTTTATCAGGCTGTGATGGAGTTAACTGCATGAATGCCGTAACGACTCATCTCGCCGGGCTGTTTGCTGCCCGCCACGATAAACCCGCCGGCAATGCGCCGGCTTTTGACGGCGGCATTGTACTGGTGTGTTTTGCGTTAATGGCTATCGGTTTGATTATCGTCACCTCGGCATCCATGCCAGTGGCGGAACGTCTCCATGACAATCCTTTTTACTTCTCTATTCGCCACGGTATTTATCTGATTGGCGCTATTATCGCCGCTATGATTACCGTGCAGCTGCCGATGCAGTTCTGGCGCGTAGCTAATCCTTACATGCTGCTCGCCGCCATCGGCTTACTCATTGCTGTATTGCTGATAGGCCGGAATGTAAACGGGTCTACCCGCTGGCTGGTGCTGGGGCCAATAACCGTGCAGGCTGCTGAGCCGGCCAAGCTGTTCTTCTTTTGTTATCTGGCCGGCTACATGGTGCGCCGCTACGACGAAGTCACCGAAAACCTCAAAGGGTTCATTAAACCCCTGTTTGTCTTTTTTATTCTGGCGGTACTTCTGCTTGCTCAGCCTGACCTTGGAACTGTGGTTGTAATGCTGGCTACAACCATGGGTCTGCTGTTTTTGGCCGGGGCCAGACTGTGGCAGTTTTTTGCCCTGTTATTTGCTGGCGTATTGGCCGTAGTTCTGCTGATTGTTGATTCTGAATACCGCTTGGCGCGGGTAACGTCTTTCTGGGATCCCTGGGCTGATCCTTTTGGCAGCGGCTATCAGCTGACCCAGTCCTTAATGGCGTATGGTCGTGGTAACTGGTTTGGTCAGGGACTGGGTAACAGCTTGCAAAAACTGGAATTTTTACCCGAAGCACACACCGACTTTGTAATGGCTATTCTGGCCGAAGAACTCGGGTTTAGCGGGGTAATGGTCGTACTGCTATTGATGCTGTGGCTGGTTATCCGGGCGTTACAGATAGGCAATAAGGCGTTAGCCAACGAACGGCCTTTCGACGGTTTCTTAGCCTATGCCATTGGGATTTGGTTTAGCTTTCAAACGGCAGTCAATATTGGTGCCAGCGCGGGCATCTTACCCACCAAGGGATTAACCCTGCCTTTGGTCAGTTACGGTGGCTCCAGTTTAATTGTCATGGCGGTGACGGTATCGGTGCTGTTGCGTATCGACTTTGAAATGCGGGTGGCTGGCGTACAGGCGCTGGACAAAGGGCGTAAGCGCGAAGGCAAGCCAAAGAACAAAGCGATTACCAAGCCAGCAGAGCCAGCGAATGCGGACGAAGCCGGAGAACCAGAAGATGAATAAGCGTTGTCTGATTATGGCTGGCGGTACCGGCGGGCATGTGTTTCCGGGCATTGCCGTGGCAAATGAACTAACGCGCCGCGGCTGGCATATAGACTGGTTGGGCACCGCCGAAAGAATGGAAGCGCAGGTGGTACCGGCGCATGGTTTCCCCATTCACTTTATTCCGGTGAAAGGATTACGCGGCAAGGGGATTGTGGCGCGTTTGAGTGGCGTGTTGGCACTGGTTAAATCTTTGCTGAATGCCAGAAAGCTGCTGCAGGAACTTAAGCCGGATGTAGTTATAGGTATGGGCGGCTATGCCAGCGGCCCGGGCGGGATTGCCGCCAAAACCCTGGGCATTCCGGTCATTATTCACGAGCAAAATGCCGTGCCCGGGATGACCAATAAATTGCTGGCGCGCATTGCAGAAAAAGTCATGCTGGGATTTGCCTCGGCGCAGTCCTATTTCGGCAATGGCAAAGATAAATGTCAGGTGGTCGGCAACCCGGTGCGCCACGATATTCTGGCTATCACGCCGCATACCGAAACGGCCACGCCTATGCGTATGCTGGTGATTGGCGGCAGCCTCGGAGCGCGACCGTTAAATGAACAATTGCCGCAAATATGCCAGGCTTTTCCGGGACTGGTTATCCGTCACCAATGCGGCAAAGGCAACGAACAAAGTGTCCGGGAAGCCTACGGAAAGAGTACGGCTACGGTTACGGAATTTATTAATGATATGGCCGCCGCCTATGACTGGGCCGATTTTGTTGTTTGTCGGGCTGGTGCTCTGACGGTGGCTGAAATCGCAGCAGCGGGAAAACCAGCGATATTTGTGCCCTTACCCCATGCAGTGGACGATCATCAGACTTTAAATGCGCGCTCCCTGGCTGATCAGAATGCCGCCAAAGTGGTGGCACAAGCAGCACTTGGTGACGAATTACCGGTAATACTGCGGGACTGGCTGGAAAATCCTGCTGACTGTGTCAGGATGGCGGCCAATGCAAAACAGTTTGCACCTTACAATGCAGCAGAGCAGGTGGCCGACGCCTGTGAAGCTTTAACCAAAGAGAGATAGCGGTAAATGGTTTTAGAAACGCCTTTTCAAAGTCCACAAATGCGAAAAATAACGCGCATATTTTTTGTGGGCATTGGCGGTGCTGGCATGGGCGGTATCGCCGAAGTGCTGTTAAACGAAGGCTATGATATTGCCGGTTCTGACATTCAGGCTGGTGCAATGACTGAGCGCCTTACTGCGCTTGGGGCTGATATTGCCATTGGTCACCGCGCCGAAAACGTGGTGGATGCCAATGTTGTGGTAGTGTCCAGTGCCATTAACGAAGCGAACCCGGAAATTCAGTACGCCAGAGAGCAGCGCATTCCGATTATTCGCCGCGCCGAAATGCTGGCTGAGTTAATGCGATTCCGGCATGGTATTGCTGTTGCGGGTACCCATGGTAAGACGACTACCACCAGTTTAATTGCGACGATTTTTGCCGAAGCAGAACGCGATCCAACTTTTGTTATTGGCGGGCTACTCAACAGCGCTGGCACGAACGCCAGACTGGGTAGCAGTCGCTATCTGATTGCCGAAGCCGATGAGAGCGACGCGTCGTTTTTGCATCTGCAGCCGATGATGAGTGTGGTGACCAATATTGAAGCGGACCACATGGAAACCTACGGTGGTGATTTTAGTAAAATGACCGACACCTATATTGAATTTCTGCATAACCTGCCTTTTTACGGACAGGCTGTGGTATGCGGCGACGATAAGGTGATTCGGCAGCTTTTACCGGATATCGGTCGCAGCGTAATTACCTATGGTCTTAATGACGATAACGATGTCTACGCGTCAGATATCCATTTTAGTTTTGGTTCGGCACACTTTACGGTGCATCGTCCGGAAAGAACGCCCCTTGCCATCAGCTTAAATCAGACCGGCAAACACAATGTTCTCAATGCCCTGGCAGCTATTACCGTTGCCAGCGAAGAAGGTATTGATGATGAGTCTATCCAGCGCGCACTGGCAGGGTTTGGTGGTATTGGCCGCCGCTTTGAAGTGCTTGGCCAGTTTACCACCAGTATTGGTGATGTGACCCTGGTAGATGATTATGGCCATCATCCCACTGAAGTAGCGGCGACCATTGAAGCGGCGCGCAACAATTGGCCCGGCCAACGGATCGTGATGATTTATCAGCCCCATCGTTACACCCGTACCCGGGATCTGTATGAGGATTTTGTCGAAGTTCTGTCGCAGGTGGATTGTCTGCTATTGCTGGACGTTTATGCGGCCAGTGAGCAACCGATTGACGGTGCTGACAGCCGTTCGTTGGCCCGCTCTATTCGTGCCAGAGGCCAGCTTGAGCCAGTTTACGTCAGCGAACATGATGAATTACCGGCTATTCTGGCCAACCAGCTTAAACCGGGAGATATCGTGATGACCCAGGGCGCTGGTAACGTAGGGCAGTTAGCCAGAAAGCTGGCGGCTATGCAATTAGAACCTGAAGACATGCATCGGGAGGGGCAATAATGGCCTTAACAACCTGTTCGCCAGCCGCTTACGGTCGTGTAGCGGTGTTGTTTGGTGGTGATTCCGCCGAACGTGAAGTGTCACTGCGGTCTGGTGCTGCGGTACTAAACGCGCTGATTCAGGCTGGCGTCGATGCCTTTGGTTTTGATACGGCTGAACGTCAAATAACTGAATTAATTGATGAAAAGGTTGATCGCGTGCTGATTATGCTGCACGGTCGGGGCGGTGAAGATGGCAGCATGCAAGGGGCCTTGCAACAGCTGAAGATCCCCTACACCGGTAGTGGTGTTTTAGGCTCAGCGCTGGCTATGGATAAAGTGCATAGCAAACAAATCTGGCAATGTTTAAATATTCCTACGGCGAAATATGAAATTGCTATGAAAAGTCGCTTTGAAGCTGGATCATGCGGCGCTATAATGAATAAATTAGGGGGAAAAGTCATGGTTAAACCGGCTCGGGAAGGTTCGAGCATCGGGATGGCCAAAGTGACAAGCGCTAAACAACTCGCGACTGCCATAGAAGATGCTTTTAAATACGATAACACAGTCTTACTTGAGCAGTATATTGAAGGTCCTGAATTTACCGTTGCCGTTGTGCAAGGGCAGGCATTACCTTCGATCCGCATGTCTACCCCACATATATTTTACGATTATTCGGCAAAGTATCAGGATAATACGACCGAATATTTTTGTCCGAGTGGCTTATCTGATGAAGATGAGCAGCACCTGGCATCGCTTTGTGCATTAGCCTTTGAGGCGCTTTCAGCAACAGGCTGGGGGCGTGTTGATGTGATGCAGGACAAACAAACTGGTGAATTTTTTCTGCTTGAAGCGAATACCGTACCCGGCATGACTGAAAAGAGTCTGGTACCTAAAGCGGCCGCCGCTGCCGGGGTCAGTTTTACCGAGTTGGTATTAGCTATTCTGGCAACCAGTATGGAGTGACACGAGAATGTCAGCGCAGCAGCGACAGGCCCCATGGGGCGGTATTGCCTTTTTGGTCGTGTTAGTTGTGATGTTGATCATCGGTGGCGTGCATACCTACAACTGGATGCAGGATGAGCAGCAGGCGCCGGTACAGGTAATAGATTTTTCGGGCCAGTTTGAACAACTGGATGTACTGAGACTGGAGCGTTTAATCCGGCAGTCGCAACCGGGCAGTTTTTTCGCTCTGGATGTGAATGATATTCACCAGTTGCTGGAAGATCAGGCCTGGGTATATCGGGCCTCGGTGCGCAAACAATGGCCAAACCGGTTAAAGGTTTACCTGGTGGAGCAAACGCCAGTGGCCAGATGGAACGAAGATTTAATGTTAAACCCTTACGGTGAGAGTTTTAACGCTGAAGGAAAGCAACTGGGGCTACCAAGATTATTTGGCCCTGGTGGCAGCGAAAAAACCGCCCTGGAAGGTTTTAACGCCATGCAAAAGTTGTTGCATAGCCGTCAGTTGCAAATTAAGGAACTGTCGTTATCTGAGCGCTTTGCATGGCAGGTACAGCTGGTCAATGGCATAGAGATAAACCTGGGACGACAGGAATTTATTGACCGGTTACAACGATTTGTAGATATCTATCCCTTGCTGACAGAGCAACCTAAAGCTGTCAGTTATGTGGATTTACGTTATGACACAGGGCTGGCTGTAGGCTGGCAGAATGATGCTGACAATAGTCAGAGTAAAAGTTAACAAGAGATAAGCGACATATGTCTAAACCGACCGAACGTAATTTGATTGTAGGACTGGATATCGGCACCAGCCGGGTGAAAGCCGTCCTCGGAGAATTACTCGACGATGATCAAATCAGTATCGTAGGTGTCGGTACCCATCCTGCCCGGGGCATGGATAAAGGCGGTGTAAACGATTTGAACCTGGTGGTTAAATCGGTACAAAGCGCGGTAAACGAAATGGAACTGATGGCGGATTGTCAGGTCTCTTCTGTGTTTATGTCGATTTCTGGCCGTCATGTGAAATGCCAGAATGAAAGCGGTATGGTACCGATTAACAATCAGGAAGTGACCCAGGAAGACGTAGATAACGTGGTTCACGCCGCACGTTCGGTTCCCATTGCTGCGGAAAGACGCTTACTGCATGTGTTGCCACAGGAATTTACTATCGATGTGCAAGAGGGCATTAAAAACCCGATTGGCATGTCCGGGGTAAGAATGGAAGCCGAAGCGCACATTATTACTTGTGCTGACGACATGGCAAAAAACCTGGTGAAATGCATTGAGCGCTGCGAATTGCACGCTGACCAGCTGATTTTTTCAGCGCTGGCGTCCAGTTATGCTGTGCTTACCGATGACGAGCGTGAATTAGGTGTCTGTGTTGTTGATATTGGTGCAGGCACCATTGATATTGTCATCTATACTGATGGGGCGATTCGCTATACGGCAGTAATTCCGTTGGCCGGTAATCAGATTACCAGTGATATTGCAAAAATCTTCAGAACACCTATCAGTAACGCTGAAGAAATAAAAGTTAACTATGCCTGCGCGCTAAAAGACATGGTTAGCATGGAAGAGAGTATTGAGGTGCCCAGCGTTGGCGGTCGTCCTGCCCGCGTTATGTCCCGCCATACTCTGGCAGAGGTCATAGAACCTCGGTATCAGGAATTATTTGAACTGATACACAAAGAAATTAAAAAAAGTGGTTTTGAAGAGCAAATTGCAGCCGGACTGGTATTAACCGGTGGTACGGCAAAAATGGAAGGTGCTGTCGAAATCGCTGAAGAAATTTTCCAGATGCCTGTAAGGGTAGGCAGCCCGCTTAACATGGTGGGGTTATCGGAATATACCGATGACGCAAGTTTTGCGACTGCCGTGGGCCTGCTCCACTATGGAAAAATGCAAGCAGATAATAAAAAAACGAGTAAGCAACGCGCTTCAGATAGCTTGTTTAAGCGCGTGCAAAGCTGGTTTAAGGGTGAATTTTAATTTTAGGGGGCGCTTAGGTTTATCTGTATGAGTCATGGAATGCTCAGAATGCAGTTAAGCTCAAGTGTTAGAAAGACGTACAAAACCGGAGAGTAAGTATGTTTGAGTTAATGGATAGCCACGGCGAAGAAGCCGTAATCAAAGTCATCGGTGTCGGTGGCGGCGGTGGCAATGCTGTTGAACACATGGTGTCACAAAGCATTGAAGGCGTAGAATTTATTGCAGTTAACACCGATGCACAGGTGTTACGTAGTTCATCTGCAGATGTCACGTTACAAATTGGTTCTAATGTAACCAAAGGTCTTGGCGCTGGCGCGGATCCTAACAAGGGGCGCGAAGCTGCACAGGAAGACCGTGAGACCATCAGACAGGCACTGGAAGGTGCTGATATGGTCTTTATTACCGCGGGTATGGGCGGTGGTACTGGTACCGGTGCGGCGCCAGAGGTAGCTAAAATTGCCCGTGAGATGGGTATTCTTACCGTTGCGGTAGTGACTAAACCTTTCCCGTTCGAAGGTAAAAAACGTACTGATTTTGCTAATCAGGGCACCGACGAACTGGCGAAAAACGTTGACTCACTGATCACTATTCCCAATGAAAAATTGCTCAAGGTGATGGGGCCGGGTACGCCTCTGCTGCAAGCGTTCAGCGAAGCCAACAACGTGTTACGTGGCGCGGTGCAGGGGATTGCAGAGCTGATCACCCGTCCGGGTTTAATTAACGTGGATTTCGCCGACGTGAAAACCGTGATGTCAGAAATGGGCACAGCCATGATGGGTAGTGGTTCAGCTTCAGGTCCGGATCGCGCAGAAGAGGCTTCTGAAGCCGCAATTGCCTGTCCGTTGCTGGAAGATATCGACTTGTCTGGTGCTCGTGGTATTCTGGTTAATATCACTGCTGGTCCGGACTTCGCTATCGACGAATTTGAGACCGTAGGTAATGCCGTTAAGGCCTTTGCTTCAGAAAACGCTACTGTAGTAGTAGGTACCGTTATCGACATGGAAATGACCGACGAACTACGCGTTACAGTTGTAGCCACTGGCATTGGTGCTGAGCGTAAGCCGGATATTTCTCTGGTTAGTTCGGAAGGCTCGCGTTTAAGTGCTTCAGCCCGTGAGTTCCACTCAAGCGGTGAGTCACGCGCAGTAGGCGGCACAGAAGGTAGTCATGCATTAAAAGCTGACGAAAATGCGCAGCCGGGCAACGACCTGGAATACCTGGATATCCCGGCCTTTTTGCGTAAGCAAGCCGACTAAAGGGTAAACAAATATTTACAGGGGGCTTGTCCAAAAGGTTAAGGTTGTTCATAAAATAACCGATATCTTTGACAAGTAAGTAAAGGCTAACTATAATGTTCGGCCGCTTTAGGTTAGGTGTTTTTTATAGCCATGATTAGACAACGTACAATTAAACATGCTGTCCAGGAAACTGGCATAGGTTTGCACAAAGGGGACAAGGTCACGATGACTCTCCGGCCTGCGCCTGCAAACACGGGAATCGTGTTTCGGCGTATTGACCTTGAACCGCATGTCGATATTCACTCCCGCGCAAATGCGGTGGGGAATACCATGTTGTGTACCTGTCTGAATAATGATGACGGCGTGAGCATTCACACTGTTGAACACTTAGCTTCAGCATTGGCAGGCCTCGGTATCGATAATATTATCGTTGAGGTGAACAGCAACGAACTTCCCATTATGGATGGCAGTGCCAGTCCGTTTGTGTTTTTGTTGCAGTCGGCCGGTATCGAAGAATTAAACGCGCCAAAACGTTTTATTCGTATGACCAGAACCGTGCGGGTAGAAGACGGTGACAAATGGGCAGAACTGCGCCCATACGATGGTTTCCGGGTAGATTTTCAAATTGATTTTGACCACCCGGTTATCAGTCAGACCCGTCAACATATGGTTATGGACTTCGACTCTTGTTCATACGTGAACGAAGTCAGCCGTGCCCGTACTTTTGGTTTTATGCGTGATCTGGAATACATGAACGCTAACAACCTGGCGTTGGGCGGTAGTATGGAAAATGCCGTTGCGCTGGATGACTATCGGGTGCTGAATCCTGAAGGTCTGCGTTATGACGATGAGTTCCTGAAACACAAGATACTTGATGCAATTGGTGACCTTTATTTAGGTGGTCATAGCATTATTGGCGAACTAGCTGCATACAAAACCGGCCACGGTCTTAACAATAAACTGTTAAATGCTGTACTGGCTCAGCAGGATTGCTGGGAATATGTGACTTACGAGTCACAGGAAGATGCGCCTATTCGCTATGCTCAGCCTGCGCTGGTTTAGCACATTTTGCTGAAAAAGCCGCCCTTGTGGCGGCTTTTTTGTTGTTTAATAGGGCAAAATGTCGCTAGAATGGTAAAAATTTAAGTTAAACCCTGCGTTTGTAGTCGCACAGCACCACAACAGTGGAAAAGAACAACTAATGAAATTAACCGTGACATTGATAGGCAAGAACAAACGCATCAGGCGCAGCGTAAGCGTACGCTCGATCGTTAGTCTTACCGTTTTGTCATCTTTATTTGTGTTAGTTTCAAGCCGCTCTACCGACTCTTCCTTTGAAAATCTTGCCCGCGTTAAAATTGCTCAGAATATTCTGGAAACAGAACAGCAACAGGTAGATGACCTGACAGTGGCCACCAGTGAACAGGTGAAGGCCCTTACCGAGCAGCTTATGGCAATGCAGGGGACGCTGGATAAGATTGACGCCAAAACCCAGGTGCTGGCTAAAGCCATGGGCGTGGACGAGCCATCATTAAAAGACTTTGGCCTGGCATCAGCAACGATTACAAGCCAGCTGGAAGACGAAGAACAGCGGATATTATCGCCGATAGAAGAATTAAGCAGCCAGTTAAAGCATAAACAGCAACAACTGGCCGCCCTTGAAAGATTGGTTACCGGGCACCATATTGATGAACAGATTAGTTTGTCGGGTCGCCCGATAGAGAAAGGATGGTTATCATCCTACTATGGCATGCGTACGGATCCGTTTAGCGGACAACCGGCCATGCACAACGGATTAGACTTTGCCGGTGAAGTGGGTGACGATGTCGTCGCTACCGCGGCAGGCATTGTGACTTGGTCAGGCGATCGCTATGGTTACGGTCATCTCGTGGAAATTGAGCACGGCGATGGGCTGGTAACACGCTACGGCCATAATCAGACACTATTAGTGAATAAAGGTGATCTGGTCACGAAGGGCCAGGTGATTGCATTAATGGGGAGTACCGGTCGTTCGACGGGCGCCCATGTACACTATGAAGTCATTAAGGCTGGTCAAAAAGTCGATCCACTTCCTTACGTTTATAAAAAGTAACGTAAGCTTCTCTACCTACCAATCTAATTATTGTAACGCGACAGATTAATCTGCCGATCAGGTTTTTTTGTTTTTAGATAAATCACAGAAGTGGAAATACCAACACAATGTTTGCAAGCATTCTCAGGAAAGTATTTGGCAGTCGTAACGATCGACTATTAAAAAAACTACAAAAGCACGTCAATGCCATTAATGCGCTGGAAGCAGAATACGAAGCTCTTGATGATGCTGCGCTGAAACAAAAAACAGCCGAATTCCAGCAACGTCTGAAAGACGGTGCGAGTCTGGACGACATACTTATTGAGGCGTTCGCAGTAGTACGCGAAGCAAGTAAGCGCGTGTATGGTATGCGTCATTTTGATGTACAGATGCTGGGTGGTCAGGTATTACATTCTGGCAAGATTGCTGAGATGCGTACCGGTGAAGGTAAAACCCTGACCTCAACCCTGCCAACGTATCTGAATGCACTAACCGGGCGTGGTGTGCACGTTATTACGGTTAACGATTATCTGGCCAAGCGGGATGCTAACTGGAGCCGGGCGTTGTTTGAATACCTTGGCTTAACCGTTGGCTGTAATGTGCCGGGCATGGCACCGGACCAAAAGCGCGAAGCCTACCAGGCCGATATTACTTATGGTACTAACAACGAGTTTGGTTTCGATTACCTGCGTGACAATATGGCGTTTAGCCCCCAGGATCGTGTACAGCGCGAACTCTATTACGCTGTTATCGATGAAGTGGACTCCATCCTAATCGATGAGGCCCGTACACCATTAATTATCTCTGGTGCCGCCGAAGACAGTTCAGAACTGTACTTACGCATTAATCAGATCATTCCTGAACTGACCAGACAGGATAAAGAAGACGAAGAAGGTCAGCATGGCGATGGTGACTTCACCATTGATGAAAAAGCCAAGCAAATCCACCTGACGGAACACGGTCAGATTCACGTTGAAGAAATCATGAAACGTGAAGGTCTGCTCAAGGAAGAAGAATCGCTGTTCGATGCTGGTAATATCTCATTACTGCACCACGTGAACGCGGCACTACGCGCCCATAAGCTATTTACCAAAGACGTGGATTATATCGTTAAGGATGACAACATTGTTATTGTTGATGAACATACCGGGCGTACGATGGAAGGCCGCCGCTGGTCAGAAGGCCTGCACCAGGCGGTTGAAGCCAAAGAAGGTGTGAAAATTCAGAACGAAAACCAGACGCTGGCTTCCATTACATTCCAAAACTACTTCCGTCTGTACGAGAAGCTGTCTGGTATGACAGGTACGGCAGATACCGAAGCCTTCGAATTTAATCATATTTACAGCCTTGAAACGGTGGTTATTCCTACTAATCGTGCCATGGTTCGTGATGATAAAGCCGATTTAATCTATCTGACTGCCCAGGAAAAATACGATGCCATTGTGGAAGACATTCGCCGTTGCGTAAAACGTGGTCAGCCGACCCTGGTGGGTACGGTTTCGATTGAAAATTCAGAGTTGTTATCGCGCATTCTGAAGAAAGAAAAAATTCCGCATAAAGTACTTAACGCTAAATTCCACGCCCAGGAAGCCGACATTGTTGCCCAGGCGGGTCGTCCCGGTGCCGTAACCATTGCCACCAATATGGCCGGCCGTGGTACCGATATCGTGCTCGGCGGTAACTGGCAGGCTGAAGTAGACAAGCTGGAAAATCCCACCGAAGCGCAAATTCAGAAAATTAAGGATCAGTGGAAAGCCGACCACGATACCGTGCTGGCAGCCGGCGGTTTGCATATCATTGGTACCGAACGTCACGAATCACGCCGGATTGATAACCAGCTGCGTGGTCGTGCCGGTCGTCAGGGCGATCCGGGTTCGTCTCGATTCTACCTGTCGCTGGATGATGCATTAATGCGTATCTTCGCTTCTGAAAAGATGGCCAGCATGATGAAACGACTGGGTATGGAAAAAGGCGAGGCTATCGAGCACCCATGGGTAACCCGCGCTATCGAAAATGCACAGCGTAAAGTGGAAGGGCGTAACTTTGATATTCGTAAGCAACTGCTTGAATATGATGATGTTGCTAACGATCAGCGTAAGGTGATCTACGAGCAGCGTAACGAACTATTAGACGAAGCTGATATCAGTGATACCGTGCAGGCTATCCGCGAAGATGTGATTGCTGAAGTGGTAGATGAATATATTCCGCCACAGTCACTGGAAGAAATGTGGGATGTTGCCGGACTTGAACAGCGCCTGAAAGCCGACTTTGCCCTGGATGCACCGATTCAGCAGTGGCTGGATGCCGATGACAAGCTGTATGAAGAGAAGCTTCGCGAGAAGATTCTGGATGAACTGAATACGGCTTATAAGGCGAAAGAAGAAATGGTGGGGGCGCCGGTACTGCGTCAGTTTGAGAAAGCCGTAATGCTGCAAAATCTGGACAGCAACTGGAAAGAGCATCTGGCCGCCATGGACCACCTGCGTCAGGGCATTCACCTGCGTGGTTATGCGCAAAAGAACCCGAAACAGGAATACAAGCGCGAAGCCTTTGAACTGTTCTCGAATATGCTAGAAGGTCTGAAACTGGAAGTGATTACCATTCTGAGCCGCGTTCAGGTACGTGCTGAATCGGACGTTGAGAAGGTGGAAGAACAGCGTCGTCAGGCCGATGAAGTACCTAAAAGCTTCCAACATGCCGGGCCGGACGGTGAGCCCTCGGACGAAATGAGTGGTCAGCAGGCGGGCATGCGTGAAGGCCCTAAAGTAGGCCGTAATGACCCTTGTCCTTGTGGCTCGGGTAAAAAATACAAGCAGTGCCACGGTAAATTAAAATAAGCCGTTGAACTGAATTAACCTGAAAAGGCTGGTTGTACGTGGTGAGCGTACAACCGGCCTTTTTAATGAGCAAAGTAAAGGTGTCAGCCATGAGATATATAGACGTAGCCGTAGGTGTGATTTTACGTGATACACAAACTTATGTGTGCTTAAGACCTGAAGATAAACATCAGGGGGGCAAATGGGAATTTCCTGGCGGTAAAGTTGAAGCTGACGAAGCGCCCGAGGCGGCGCTGGTTCGCGAGTTACAGGAAGAGGTCGCTATAACCACCACGTTTTGTGAGCCGCTGATTTTAATTGAACATGATTACGGTGATAAATGCGTGCGCTTGCATGTGTTTACCGTGACTGGTTTTACCGGAGAGCCTACCGGAGCAGAAGGCCAGCCGGGTAAGTGGCTGGCACTGGATGCACTTCACTACGATGATTTCCCGGCCGCTAACCGGGATATCATTGATGCGCTGTTACTGGATGAACGGATTAAAAACGATAACGCTTAAGTTGCTGCTGCATGTTGCTGATCTCATCAACCAGCTGGGCGCAATTCTGCGCCACCTGGCGGGCGTAATCACTGTTTTGGCTGCCAACATCCTGGATGCTGCTTAGCCTTGTAGCGACATTTTCAGTAATACTGGCCTGATGAGCGGCCATGGTGGCGGCTTCCTGATTCAGTTCGGTTATGGTCGCAACCGCATGCAGGGATTTTTCTAATGAATCGCCAGCGTTTTGCGTCACCTGCACGGTAGAAAACGCGTTGTCTTTGTTTTGCTGCATTTTCTCAGCCGCTTCCCGGCTACCTTGCTGCAGGCGTTCAATCATTGCACGGATCTCTTCTGTGGATGTTTGGGTTCTGCTAGCCAGCGAGCGGACTTCATCGGCCACCACCGCGAAGCCTCGGCCTTGTTCACCAGCGCGGGCGGCCTCAATTGCAGCATTCAGGGCCAGTAAGTTGGTTTGCTCGGCAATATTGCGGATAACATCCATCACCCCACTGATTTGTTCACTGGCAGCGGCCAGCTCGTTTATAACCTGTACCGATGCGTCAATGTTCTGCGCCTGAGCTTCAATGTCCCTGATAGTAGCGGACAACACACTAACACTGTTGCGGGTGTCAGTATCTGCCGCGCCGGCGGCGTCATTAGATTGATTAATGTTAGATGAGACCGCTATGGCATTTTCTTGCAGCGTTGCCAGAGCTTCGCCGATAGCCTGAGTTTCGTTGGTCAGCGCAGCCACTGTAGAACTAGACTGTACCGCGGTATCGTTAAGTCCTCTGGACTGTGCCAGCATGGTATCTGTGGCCTGGTTAACCGTGCGCAGCGTAGTTTGTAGCTGCGATAGTAACTTATTAAAACCCTTGGCCATCTGGCCGAATTCGTCACTGGTACTGGCATTAAAGCGGAAAGTCAGGTCGCCTTCACCGGAGGCGAGATCGTTAACCACTTTGATAAATTCATCCAGTGGTTTACCAACCATATGGCTAATCAGGAAAAACAGAGTAGCCAGAATTGCCACACTGGCAATGACAATTTTAACCAGAACGGAAAACACAGCACTGCCGGCAAGCGCGGATTTTTCGTCAGTGGAGGCGGCCAGAATTAATTCATAACCCCAAGCTTCGAATGGGATCACTGATACATCCCAGCTGTCATTGGCGCGACTCAGCGCGTTATTAACAGTAGCGTCGTCCACATGGGTCGAGTGCATGCGCAGATTGCCTTTGCTGTCCCTGAGGGCGACAAAACCGTTTTCCAGTAGTTTACTTCTGGTGATGGCTTCTTCCAGTACCTTGAGATCCGCCGAATAGCCAACATACCAGATGCCGATAACGTCACCGGCGGCATTAAACATTGGCTCATAAGCGGTTAAATAAGGACTGCCCAGAATATCTACGGCACCATAGTAGGCCTTGCGTTGTTTAATTTGTGCCATGGCCTTGCCCTGAGGAGCCAGTTTGGTGCCAATAGCCCGCTGGCCATCTTTGATGACATTGGTACTGACACGAATAAAATCGTCACCGGTTTTGCTGAACAGGGTTGCTGTGCCGCCCATCACCGCGGTGAGGTTATCCACCAGGGTAAAATTATTAGCCTGGGGCTCATCGCCAATATACAGCTGTGTCGCGGAAGTTTGTTTTACCATGACACTGCCGCCCTGAGAAGGAACTCCCAGTTTGTTACCCCGTTCTTTTAGCAGTTTCATACTGCTTACCACACGTTCGTGCATCAATGAATCGGTAACGGTGAGGATGTTGGTTAATCTGGCTGACAGCTGTTGCTTTTGTTCATTGATTTTATCTTCCGCCTCAGAAGAGGCAGAAATCGAGGTAATAATGGCAATCACCACCGAGAAAGCGGCTATCACCACCGTAATAGCGATTAGAAATTTACGCTGAATGGACATACTGACTCCGGCAAATAAGTATTTTGGCTGGCGTCCCTGTACAGCAACTTAAACGACTATTTTGTTTAATACTATAGTAGTGGAGATTTTAAAATCAGCTAATTATTTAACGTATTTGTTACGGTTTTTTAACGCCTGAGGCTAAACAAAAGCACTGAGCAAAGTATTGAGATAGCGACGCCCCAGCACGGTAACTTGCCAGTGCGTTGAAGTTTCGGTTAAAAGGCCGTTCTCAACCGCTTGTTGCAGCGCTTTTTGCTGTTCATAGCTAAGTGATGAGCCGGTGAAATCGGTGAAATCCTGCTTAGGACAGGGTTCTACCAGGCGAAAACGATTCATAAAAAATTCAAAGGCCAGATCGTCTGGATCAACAAGGGTACTTTGATCTAAGTAGGGTCGGTTGAGGGTCATGTAACCACGGGGATGTTTAACTTTCACGGTACGGTTAATCGTAGCCGAGTTAATATCGGTGATTTTGCCATGAGCACCACAACCGATGCCAAGATAATCACCAAAGCGCCAGTAATTCAGATTGTGACGGCACTGAAAACCGCGTTGACTGTAGCCCGAGATTTCGTATTGCTCATAGCCGGCCTGACTCAGGCGTTTGTGACCTTCATCCTGAATGTCCCAGAGAATATCATCGTCAGGCAGTTGGGGGGGCCGGGAGTAAAAAGGCGTGTTCGGCTCAATGGTTAGCTGATACCAGGATAAATGGGCTGGTTGTTGTGCCATAGCCGTAGTCAGATCGTCGAGCGCATTCTGCAGGGATTGCCCGGGCAGGCCATGCATCAGGTCGAGGTTAAAACTACCTACACCGCTTTGCTTTGCCTGGTTAATGGCAAATAGCGCCTGAGCCGGATCGTGAATTCGCCCTAATGCTTTTAAATGCGCAGCCTGAAAGCTTTGAATGCCAATGGAAAAACGATTTATACCCGCTTTGACGTAGCCGTTAAAGCGGGCGGCTTCGATGGTGCCCGGATTGGCTTCCAGCGTGATTTCAATGTCGGGCGCAAAGGGAACGCGTTTGCTGGCTTCAGATAACAAATGACCGATACTGTCGGGGCTAAATAAGCTTGGCGTACCACCCCCGATAAATATTGTCTGTACTGGCCGGTCACCGGTGATTCGGGCATCCTGCTCAAGATCAGCGAGTAAATGGGCTACGTATTCCTGTTCCGGCAGCCCGCCTTTCAGTGCATGAGAATTAAAATCACAGTAAGGGCATTTCTGCACACACCATGGAATATGGATGTACAGCCCAAGAGGTGGCGTACGCATTAAAGCCCTTGTAGCTGATTAAGGAGCTGCTGCATGGCTTTACCACGGTGACTTACGGCGTTCTTCTGTGCTTTATCCAGCTCGGCTGCCGTGCATTTAAATTCATCCACGTAGAATACCGGGTCGTAGCCAAAGCCACCTTGCCCATGCTGCTTGCGGGTGATACTGCCATGCCATTGCCCCTCGCTGATAAACGGGATAGGGTCATCACCGTGGCGCATCATGACTAACACACACTGAAAATGCGCGGCACGCGCGCTGTTATCATCACCAAGCTCAGCCAGCAGACGTTCGATATTGTCACTGTCACTGGCCTCTTCACCAGCGTAACGCGCCGAATAGATACCGGGCGCGCCGTTAAGGGCGTCTACCACCAGGCCTGAGTCATCGGCTATAGCAGGCAGGCCGGTTTCTTTGGCGGCGTGACGGGCTTTAATGATGGCATTTTCGACAAAGGTGGTGCCGGTTTCTGGTACGCTACTCACATTAAATTCGCTTTGCGGTACCACTTCAATGTTAAGCGGGGCAAACAGGCTGGCAAATTCTTTTACTTTACCAGCGTTGCCGGTGGCCAGCACAACTTTAGCGGGTAATGACATGGTGCTTATCCCTTTTTCTTTTTGGCTTTCTTGGCAGTTTTAGAAGACTTGGCTTTTTTCTTTTTGGCTTTTATCTCTGGTGCTTTGTGTTTGGGGCGCAGGCCATCAACAAAGCGCGCCTTCATTGGCTCGTCCATGTAGCGGCAAACTTTACCTATCATTTCAAAGTCATGGGCCTCAATCAGCGAAATAGCAGTGCCTTTAGCGCCGGCACGGCCGGTGCGGCCAATGCGGTGTACATAAACATCGGCTTTGCGGGGCATATCAAAGTTGATGACGTGACTGACGTTAGGCACATCAATGCCTCGGGCCGCGACATCGGTGGCCAGCAGAATATTTAACTTGCCCGATTTAAAACTGGCCAGTGCGGCGATGCGTTTGTCCTGGGGCATTTCACCTTGCAGGTAACAAACCATCAGCCCCCGTTTCTGGAGTTGCTCGCGCAGCCATTGTAACCGCTCGCGGGTTTTTACAAACACAATAGCACTGGTGATTTGCTCTTTAAGGATCTTCTCCAGCAATGCCAGTTTATGCTCCAGGTCATCCGCCAGATGATACCACTGGTGAATTTTGGCTTTTTCCCGCCGCGGCGGATCGGCTTCGATAACTTCAGGTTCGTTTAATAAATCTTCGGCGAAGTGGCGCACGCCGGCACCTTCCAGGGTGGCTGAGAACAGCATGTTTTGTTTACGCCAGCGCGCTTCAGACGCAATCTGATTCACAATGCTGGAAAAACCCATATCGAGCATGCGGTCGGCTTCGTCCAGGATCAGGCACTCAATATCGCGACAATCTGCGGTTTCCTGCTCAATGTGTTCAAACAGGCGTCCCGGTGTGGCAACCAGAATATCCAGATTCTGTGACAAGGTTTCTTTGTCGGTACCATAATTAATACCACCAGTGATAACGCCACACACGATATCGGTGTAGCGGCTAACGGCTACCGCTTGCTCATAGACCTGTAAGGCCAGCTCACGGGTAGGCGTGAGTACCAGAATACGGGTTGCTCCGGGTTGCTTGCGGGGGAAATCCAGTAAAAACTGGCAGGCTGGCAGCAAAAAGCCCAGGGTTTTCCCCGTACCGGTTGGAGCAGAGGCAAGGACATCCTTACCATCCATCGCTACCGGCACCACCATTGACTGAATGGTAGTAGGGCGGGTCAGGCCCATATCTGCCAGAGCCCGGCACAGGTCATCATCTAATTCTAATTGTTCAAAAGTCATAAAAATACGTCTGTCGCGTGAATGGCGCTATTGTAGCACTAAAACTAATAAACGCCGCGGTTTGTCGAGACCTGACTGATTCGTTGCAGGCGTTGTTCGGTTAGCTGTTGTTTGATTTGTGGGCCCTGGTAACCTGCGGCTACGATGGCTTTTACATCCACGGCGAGGGCGGCTGTCAGGGCCTGTTCAATAACTTGCTGATAAGTACTGCCTTGCTCAGGATAAAGAATAGCTGACAGCGGCATTAACTGGGTCAGTCGTTCCGGACGACGCCACACATCACAGGTGTTAAATAAGGTCATTAACCAGTCGGCCCTGGCGTAATTTTCGGGCAGCTCAGGCATAAAGCGACTCGCCAGCGATGCGGTATCTGCTACCTGGTTGGGAACTTTGATTCTGTGTTGTAATGCGCTGAGTGCGTCGTCGGCCAAGGGCCAGCAAAGTGCAGCCCAGCGTATATTTAAAGCACAGTTTGCAGCAGCCGAGCGCGCAAGGTACTCAAGTGTAGCGGGCTGCTCAGCCAGGCTGGTTAATTCCGGCATCCAGGCTTGCAAGGCGCCGCTGGCTTGAAGAATGTGCAGATAAACCTGGGGCGATGATTCCATCAGGGCGCGACGGGTTTCCTGCCACACACGCTCGGCGCTGAGGTGCAGGATATCCTCCGAGGCACTCATGGTTTGCATCAATGCCATTGTCTCAGGGGCGACCCGGAAACCTAAATAAGCATAACGTGCAGCAAAGCGTGCCACTCTGAATATTCTGAGCGGATCTTCCTTAAATGCTGGTGAAACGTGGCGAAGCAGCCGCTGATTTAAATCTGCCATACCATCATAGGGGTCGATGAGTTGCCCCTCGGCCGATTCCGCCATGGCATTAATGGTCAGGTCCCGGCGCAGCAGGTCTTCTTCTAAGGTCACATCCGGCGCAGCATGACAGCTGAATCCGGTATAGCCACCGCCGGTTTTTCGCTCGGTGCGTGCCAGTGCATATTCTTCCTGTGTTTTCGGGTGCAAGAACACCGGAAAGTCTTTGCCTACCTGAGTGAAGCCTTGTTTGATGAGCTGTTCTGCGGTTGCCCCGACGACCACCCAGTCGCGCTCGGTTACGTTTCGGTTGAGTAATTTGTCGCGAACAGCGCCGCCTACCAGATAAACCTGCATGCACAAAAAGAAATACGAAATGATAGCGCTATTATGCCTGACTAAACGCCTGAAAACACGGTCTTGTTGACTTCGACCGACAGTCTGATAGTTTACCGGACATATGGACAGTCCAGCTGATAACTCATGTTTTTACAATATTTCGGATTAACTGATAATCCGTTTTCTATAGCGCCTAACCCTGACTACCTTTATATGAGTCCGCGCCATAAAGAAGCATTGGCGCATCTTACCTTTGGTTTGCGGGAAAGCGGCGGTTTTGTGATGCTTACCGGTGAGGTGGGAACAGGTAAAACCACCGTTTCGCGTAAGTTATTACAGCAGTTACCTGATTCTACTCAGGTCGCCATGATTCTGAATCCCACGCTATCCGCCATCGAATTATTAGCCACGGTTTGTGATGAGCTGAATATAGAGACTGACCCCAATCAGGCGAGCCTGAAATATTTTACCGACAAGATTTTGAGAAAACTGGCGGACAATCATAACGCGGGCAAAAATACGGTACTGATGGTGGATGAGGCGCAGCATCTGTTACCGGAAGTGCTCGAACAACTGCGCCTGCTGACTAACTTAGAAACTAATCGTGAAAAGCTGCTTAAGGTCGTCTTAATTGGTCAGCCGGAATTACAGCAACTGCTCAAACGCAACGAGTTACGTCAGCTGGCTCAGCGTATCACCGCCCGTTATCACCTGTTGCCGCTGAATGCTGATGAAGTGAAAGCCTATGTTAACCACCGTCTGAATGTGGCCAATGGCGACGTTTCCGTATTTAGTCCGGCTACGGTACGCGTGATGTACCGGGTTACCGCCGGTATTCCGCGGGTGATTAACTTGTTGTGTGACAGAGCCCTGACACTGGCATTTACCCAGCAAAAACCGGTGGTCAAAAAGCACATCTTTCTGGCCGCGGCTGAGCAGATTCTGGGTGAAGATGTGGTGCAGCAACGTTTGCGCTCACGGCAGACACTAATCTATGCCGGTATTTTTTGTACTGCTATGGTGGGCGGTTATCTGTGGGGAATGGCATGACGCAAATCATTCCTATCGACCAGGCTCAGCCCGGCATGATGATTGTGCGGGTCACGGCGCAAAATGGCCCTGTACGTATCAACAAGTCAGGTTTAATTACCAGTGGGACCATGATTCAGGGCCTGATTGAAATGGGTGTACAGGAAATCGAGTACGATCCTGAACAAACTGTTGAAATTTGTGCGGATGAAACTTATCCAGCCAGTGAGCAAACGCCGACCCAGGCGTTATTGCGGGGGCAGTACGATACCCGCGCACAAAAAACGGATAGCGCTATCAGTGATCAGTTTAACCGCAGTTTATTTTTACCTACGGTAAACGGCCTGCCCGGACAGTGGCGACGTGCGCTGAAGCCTGCCCTAATCGGAATGCTGATGGCGATTGGTGGAACTGCTACCGGTTACACCTTAGCGGTCTTGCCTGCTACTATCACGGGCTTACTCAATCCCCCGGCATCGCCGCCCCCTCTGGTCACTACAACTCCCCAGCCAGCCCCTGTGCAACAAGATACTTCCCCGGCTGAGCAGGCTGCGGGACCTTCAGTACAGGAGGCAAATTCGCCGGATACAGCGCAAAACGAACCGTCGCAAATTGCCACGACTAAAGCTGAACCAGAACCTGAATCTACACCGGTAGAGGCTGATGACACCAGAGAAGTTGAAGTGTCACCGGAGTTAATGGCGCGTTTCAACAAAGTTCTGACCGACCTTGAGAATGAAGAGGAGCGCGGAACCACAACAACGCCCGACACCGTGGTGAATGTGCATGATGATATTCAACGTGTGGATCAGCTACCCGCCCGACTGCTGACCCGGCTACCGGCGATGGATTTTAGTGCGCATATGTATGCGTCTAATCCGCGTGACCGTTGGGTCAGGGTTAATGGTGAGGATAAAGTCGAAGGTGACTGGATCGCCGATCGCGTGCAAATCGTCAATATTGAGGCGCAGCGGGTGATTTTGCGCTTTGAAGGCGAAGTATTCAGTATGACAGCGCTCACCGATTGGTAGCGCGCCGGTCACGCTTACTTGCCTACCTGATGAATAAACACGTCGGAGAAAAACTTGGGCAGGTTGATGGCAAATTCATCCGGGCCAATACTGCTTTCAATTTCATCGCCGCCTTTGGCCAGATCGATACGCTTGATTTCCTGAAAGTGGCCGCTGTTAATACTGTAAAAAGTCATCACCTGAGGCTGTAGCAGATTGGATGAATTACGGCGACTAACAATGCCGAGTTTGCCGCTTTTCAGTTTTACCAGTGAGCCAATGGGGTAAATACCCAGTACGCCAATTAGCCGATTTACCAGAGATTGCTCCAGGCCCGTGTTTTGCGCCATGGTTTTGAGCACTCTGTTAACCGGATAGGCGTTACCAAGAGGGGCTGACATGCCTAACTGAGAAAACTCGTCAACCACTGCCGCCAGCTGTGCTAACGGTTCGATCTCCTCGCCGCTCAGTCCTTTGGGAAAACCGCTGCCATCAATTCTTTCGTGGTGCTGGCTCACTATGGTTTTAACGATTTCGGGCAGGTCATCGGTGCCATCGAGAACCTCCAGTGATTCATCTACATGGGTTTGGTACATCATTAAGTCTGAGCCAGAAAGGCGCTCTTTAGGCACACAAAGTTCTGCGGGTAGCTTAACCATACCGATATCCATCAGCAGACCAGCCAGACTGGCATACTCAACAGACTGCTTATCGTACCCGGCGGCATCGGCCAGAATAGCCATATGAATGCTGCAATTGAGTGAGTGCTCCAGCAAACAGTCGTTCCCCCGTTGCACCATGGATAAGCAAATCATGGCTGCCTGATTCTCAAACACGCATTCCAGAATATCCTGAGTTAGTGCCGTGAGCTTGTTAACATCAGCCCCTTTTCCCGTTTTCAGGTGTTCTAAAAATGACTGCTGTATAGCCATAGCCTTCTGAAACAGTTTTTCTGCGGCTTTGAGGTTGTCGGAAGTCAGCGGTGCACTGGTGGTTTCAACCAAACAAGACTTGGGATCCGCTTCGGGCTCTGGTGCGGGAGGCGCGACCGGCGCTAAGCCTTTGGTGGTATCGATTTCTACAAACTCGACGCCTTTTTGCTTTAATTGTGCAATGACCTTGTCGCTGCGAACAACGCCTTTAGACCGAATTTTTACCTTGCCGGTGTCATCAAGAACCCGATTCACATACATGCCAGGGCATAATTCATCTATGGCGATTCGTTGCAGCATGTCCTCTCCGTGTTGGATTGCTATTCAGGCTTTAATCTTGATAACTATAGCTTAACTATGGACAGATGAAATGAAAATTAGAGAATTGCCGCTTATCTGGATCAAATAAACGGCAATTAAAACAGGAGAGATTAAAGCCAGGCGGGTTGCTTGGCTTCGAAGTCTTCGATTTGACTGGTCAGCTCAAGGGTTTGACCAATCGCATCAAGCCCTTTTACCAGACTGTTTTTGTGATGCTCAGCAATCTCAAAGGGCAGCGTGGTTACACCTACAGAAACGGTTTGTGCAGGTAAATCAATGGTAATTTCCGCATTGGCATCAGCAGCCACAGCGTTAAACAACTCATCCATTTCGCTACTGCTCAGTGCAATAGGCAAAAGCTGGTTGTTCATGCAGTTACCATAAAATATATCGGCAAAGCTGGTGGCGATTACGGCTTTAAAACCAAAATCGGTTAACGCCCATGGTGCGTGTTCACGGCTTGAGCCGCAGCCAAAGTTTTCGCGGGCCAGCAAAATAGTGGCGCCAGCATGCTCGGGTTTGTTTAACACAAACTCTGGGTTTGGCTCTTTTTCTTCCAGATCCAGATAACGCCAGTCGTGAAACAGGTGCTTACCAAAGCCGGCGCGGCTAACGCTGGTCAGAAACTGTTTTGGAATAATCTGATCGGTATCGACGTTAGCCTGATCCAAGGGGCAGGCAGTGCCGGTCAGTGTGGTGATCCCGGTAGTTGTCTCGCTCATAAATTACTCCTGAAAATCTCTGACGTCGGCAAATTTACCGCGTAGGGCGGCAGCAGCAGCCATGGCCGGGCTGACCAGATGGGTGCGCGCACCACGGCCCTGACGGCCTTCAAAGTTACGGTTACTGGTTGACGCACAGCGGTCGCCTGCGGTTAACAGGTCGTCGTTCATACCCAGACACATTGAACAGCCAGGTAAACGCCATTCAAAACCGGCATCCTTAAAGATAACATCCAGCTTTTCTTCTTCGGCCTGACGTTTTACCGCCGCAGAGCCTGGGACCACAATGGCCGTTACGGAGTCTGCGACTTTGCCTTGCTTGGCAATGTGTGCAGCAGCGCGTAAATCTTCGATACGGCTGTTAGTACAAGAACCAATAAATACGTGAGAAACCGGTACATCACCGAGTTTTTCACCGGCACTCAGGCCCATATACTGTAGTGCTTTACGAGCAGACTCGCGCTCTACGCTGTCGCTGAAATCTTCTGGTGCTGGTACTGGCTCATTAACGCCGATAACCTGACCCGGGTTAGTACCCCAGGTAACCTGTGGCGTAATGTCTTTGGCTTCAAGTTCAACCACAGTGTCGAATACGGCATCATCGTCAGAATACAGGGTTTTCCAGTATTCTACTGCCGCATCCCAGTCTGCGCCTTTAGGTGCAAACTCACGACCCTGCAGGTAGTCGAAGGTGGTTTGGTCAGGCGCAATCATGCCAGCCTTGGCACCTGCTTCGATACTCATGTTGCAGATGGTCATGCGCTCTTCCATCGATAAGGCTTCGATAGCTTCACCACAATATTCAATCACGTGGGCAGTCGCGCCAGCGTGACCAATCTTACCAATGATGGCAAGGATGATATCTTTTGCCGTGATTCCCACCGCCAGCTTGCCGTTAACCTTGATTTGCATGGTTTTAGCGCGGCTTTGCTTCAGGGTTTGCGTGGCCAGTACGTGTTCAACCTGAGAGGTACCGATACCGAAGGCCAGCGCGCCAAAGGCACCGTGGGTTGCGGTGTGAGAGTCACCACATACTACGGTAAAACCTGGCAGGATTAAACCCAGTTCTGGGCCCATTACGTGGACAATCCCCTGTTTCTGGTGGCCTACCGGGAATAACTTAACGCCGTGCTCTTCGCAGTTTTCGGCCAGGGTCTGCAACTGCAGTTTATTTTGCGGACCACAGGCATCCAGTGCCAGGCTGCGGGTAGAGATAGAGTGATCCATGGTCGCAAACGTGCGATCCGGACGACGTACCTTACGGCCTTTTTCATTTAAGCCGGCAAACGCCTGCGGGCTGGTCACTTCGTGAATTAAGTGGCGGTCGATGTAGATCAGGCTGTCATCACCCATCTGGCTGATGATATGGGCCTGCCACACCTTGTCGTATAAGGTTTTAGCCATGAATAATTACTCCTGACCTAAAATAGATTTAACAATAGCATCGCCAACCTGAGAGGTGGTCGCGGCCTGATCGCGCTTGTCTGCCGGTAACAGTTCGCCAGTCAGTACACCGGCCGCCAGTACTTTTACTACTGCCTCATCGATGGCGTCAGCTGCTTCGTTCAGGTTTAAGCTGAAACGCAGCATCATGGATGCCGACAGAATTTGCGCAATCGGGTTAGCAATGCCCTGACCGGCGATATCAGGCGCCGAACCGCCAGCTGGCTCGTACATACCAAAGCCGTCTTCGTTAAGGCTGGCAGAAGGTAACAGACCCATAGAACCGGTGATCATAGCGCATTCATCAGACATAATGTCGCCGAACAGGTTAGAACACAGCATGACGTCGAACTGCGCCGGGTTTTTCACCAGCTGCATCGTCGCGTTATCAATATAGATGTGGTCCAGTGTAACTTCCGGGTAGTCTTTGGCTACTTCTTCCGTTACTTCACGCCATAAGCGGCTGCATACCAGTACGTTGGCTTTGTCTACCGAGGTAACATGCTTGCCACGTTTCATTGCAGCTTCAAAGGCACTCACTGCAATACGGCGAATTTCACGCTTTGAATAGCGCATGGTATCAAAGGCGTATTCTTCTTCGCCTTCACCTTCACGGCCTTTAGGCTGACCAAAGTAAATACCGCTGGTTAGTTCGCGCAGTACTAAAATATCTACGCCACTTGAGGCGATATCTTTACGTAGTGGTGATAAGTCTTCCAGACCTGCGTAAATCTTAGCCGGACGCAGGTTACTGAACAGGTCAAAGTGACTACGCAAGGTTAATAGCGCAGCACGTTCAGGACGCTGTTCCAGCGGCAGGGTGTCCCACTTAGGACCACCAATTGAACCAAACAAAATGGCGTCTGCCTGCTCACAACCCATCAGGGTCTTTGCTGGCAGAGCTTCGCCTTCCGTATCAATAGCATAACCACCAACAGGATAAGCAGTACGGTTAAAGGTGACGGCAAATTTTTGCTCAATGGCATCCAATACTTTATTGGCTTCCTGCATCACTTCCGGGCCGATACCGTCTCCGGCAAGTACGGCGATGTTAAACTGGCTCATTTATACTCCTGCTACGCGTTCTTGTTGGTTCTTTTGCTGATCAATCTGATCGGCTAAGTAGGTGTTATTCAATACAAAGATTAAGGCTTTGACGCCGGCTTCAACGATATCTGTTGCCAGGCCCAGGCCGTGGAAACGGCGGCCTTTATACTCAGTAATTACGCTTACTGAGGCCAGTGCGTCAGCACCTTCACCTTTTGAGTCTAATTTAAAGTCGACCACTTCCAGATCGTTGTGACCAAGCATCGACATAATGGCTTTGTAAGAGGCATCCACCGGACCGTTACCGGTTTCGCAGCGGGTGACCAGCTCGTCGCCAATTTTTAACTGCACAGTGGCGCTCGGAATAATCTCTTTTCCTGACGTTGCATGCAGATAGGTTAACTGATAGTGCGCCTGATCGTGCTTTTGCTGATCGAAAAACAGCAGCGCTTCTAAATCATAGTCGTAAACCTGACCTTTTTTATCTGCCAGATTCAGGAAAGCCGCATAAATGGCTTCCAAATCATAATCGGTGTCTTTATAGCCCAGCTCTTGTAACCGGTGCTTGATAACGTGACGACCAGAGCGTGACGTCATATTCAGGTTGTTTTTGTTAATACCTACACTCTCTGGTGTCATGATTTCATAGGTATTTTGCGCTTTTAAGACACCATCCTGATGGATACCTGATGAGTGACTAAAGGCATTAGCGCCAACAATCGCCTTATTGGCCTGCACTGGCATGTTACACAGCTGACTGACAAGCTTTGAGGTACGGCTGATTTCTTTGCTGTTAATGTTGGTTTCGAAACCTAACATGGCCTGACGGGTTTGCAGGATCATGGCGATTTCTTCCAGTGAACTGTTACCCGCACGCTCACCGATACCGTTAATGGTACATTCTACCTGACGGGCACCGTTTTCAATGGCTGCCAGCGAGTTAGCCACAGCCAGACCCAGGTCATTGTGACAGTGAACCGAGATGGTGGCCTTGTCGATGTTAGGTACGCGCTCAAATAACTGACGGATAATGCCGCCAAATTCGGTAGGGGTGGTGTAGCCAACGGTATCCGGAATGTTCACGGTGGTAGCACCCGCTGCAATAACGGCTTCTACCATGCGGGCCAGGTAACCAATTTCTGTACGGCCAGCATCTTCACAGGAAAACTCTACGTCGTCGGTATAATTACGTGCACGCTTAACTGCGGCAACCGCCATGTCTACTACGTCATCCTGGGATTTTTTAAGCTTGTTACTAACATGAATCTCGGAGGTTGCAATAAAGGTATGAATACGGAATTGTTCAGCCACTTTTAAGGCTTCGCCACAGGCATCTATATCTGCTGGCAAGGCACGGGATAACCCGGCTACCGTAGAATTTTTAATTTCTTTGGCAATCATCTGCACCGATTTGAAATCGCCCGGTGAGGAAACAGGGAAGCCAGCTTCGATGATATCAACACCAAGACGCTCGAGGGCCTGCGCGATCTGCAGTTTCTCTTTGGCACTCAAACTGGCTGATAAGGCTTGTTCGCCGTCACGCAAGGTCGTATCAAATATTTTTACCTGATTCGTCATGGCTGTCTCTCGTTGATTTTAGTTAAAAAAAAACCCGTGCTGTGCACGGGTTTTGTGTAATGAATCGCTGGTCGCAATCTACCCGTGCAATCTGGCTGCCATAAGGAGTAGAAGTGATAGAGAAAACATACGCGGCATTAATATAACCTTGTGTTTGCAGCATGTTGCGACCTTTTAATGGCGGGTAATTTACAGGCTGAGCGGTGTCAGGTCAACCATTGATTGGGATTTTCGGTATAAATTTTAGTTATAAATTACCGAATGTGGGAAAAAATAGGATAAGTCTCCTAATTCGACAGGTATTTGACCAGGAATTGTCAGTGATGGTCATAAAACTGAGATTTCTACCTGTTAAAAAGGAGCCTCTGAAATGTCTTTGCAAAGCTTTCATACACTGACAATTTGCCAGATGTTACAAATGACATTCCTCGTTACATTTCTGTACCAAGGTCAGGTTGTGAACCTGGATTGTTTGCTTAAACTAATAGTACTTATTTAAAGAATACATTAAGGACTCTATGATGATTATCGGAAACGGAAGTAAGTTAATCAGAGCCGGCCTGCTGGCTTCTACCCTTTTGGTGTGTAGCGGTATCACGGCTGCTAACGGTTTTGCGGATGATACGGTTTCGTCGAATGCTGCGGACCAGCAGGAAATAGAAAACATCGAAGTGACCGGAACACCATCACGAGCGTATTTTGAAAACTAGGTAGAGTCTACCGAACTGAGTTTTTATGAACGCTTTAATGAACTGACGACCAAAAGTCAGTTTAAGATGAGTTGTCGAAACGAAAAAAGCACCAGCTCACGGGTTATCCGGAAGGTTTGTCATCCCAAGTTTGCGCTGGATAAATTAAATGAAGAAACTCAGAAGGCCCGCCGCGCCGGCTCGCCACCGCCTACCATGGAGTTTATTCAAAGGTTGACCCGCAAGAAACAACAGGCTTATTACGCTTACACAGAAAAAGTGATTAAAGCGAATCCGGATCTGGCTAAGTTATTTGTTGAGATGGTTGATGCGCAGCGCGCTCTTAAGCGATACGAAGAACAGAACTAACCGGTTAGCAATCGGCCTTGGGCTGGCGATTTTCCTGAGCCTGATCGTTCGTCCTGGTCGGTGTTAGCGATGGGCTGATTTTTGGGTTTCACTGAATGTCCGCCAGTTTAGTGTGCTGGCGAGCATGATTTCTCTGAGGGTAAGGGTACGGGGCGATATCCGGCCTTTATGATTCCAGCTATGACCACAGCAGGCTGCGGTCATGATAGCTTTAGATGGTTTAACTAAGGTCAGTTTAATATTGGCATTTGTGCTAAACCGTGCAGGGCTTTCTACTGGTATCCCCGCGAAGTCAAACCAGCCAAACTTATTGACATGCAGCGTTTGGTTTTCGTGTTGCACGCGATCGATTGAATCCAGTTCGATGTGTTCATTATCAAATTCCTGGACCCTCACCGGGACCACTAATCCTACTTTAGCATGCTCGCTGAACCAGCTTAGGTTTTTTTCCTCATCACCGGTTCGGGCGGGACTTTTAGCGGCTTGTCTGGCTTGCCAGCTGGCATTGTGTTCATCAAGTTCCAATGGTACCGAGCCGGTTGCCAGAAAACGCGCCGTGCGATTAACATGATGACTTAGTCCGGCAATTTTGCGGCGTAACAGGTTTAGCTGATTAGGCCCTTGTTGGGCAAGTGTAAGAAGTTCGCGTTCGTACAATGCGTTGCACAACTCAGCGATAGTTCGTTGGGCTGTATCTGATTCGACTGTGCTAAAGAAGTCGGATTGGTGTGACGCTGGGTCTGATGGATGCGTCATAGCGTTCAAAAATGGGACGGTATCAAAAAGAGGGCGGACTATTGCCCGCCCACTTCAGATTACTGACCTTTGATCTCGCTACGGCCGTTGTAAGCTACTTTACCCGCCAGCGCTTCTTCGATGCGCAGTAACTGGTTGTACTTAGCAACACGGTCTGAACGACACAGTGAACCGGTTTTGATTTGGCCCGCTGCGGTACCTACTGCCAGGTCGGCAATGGTGGCATCTTCGGTTTCACCAGAGCGGTGTGAGATAACCGCGGTAAAGCCTGCATCTTTGGCCATCTTGATCGCTTCAAGGGTTTCGGTTAATGAACCGATTTGGTTGAATTTAATCAGGATAGAGTTACCGATACCGTTTTCAGTACCACGCTTCAGGATCTTGGTATTAGTTACGAACAGGTCGTCACCAACCAGTTGCACTTTATCACCAATTTTCTTGGTCAGGCTGGCCCAGCCATCCCAGTCGCTTTCATCAAGACCGTCTTCGATAGACACGATTGGGTACTGTTCACACAGCTCTGCCAGGTAGTCACCAAAGGCTTCTGAATCAAATGACTTGTCTTCACCAGACAGTACGTATTTGCCTTCTTTGTAGAATTCAGAGGCTGCGCAGTCGAGTGCCAGGGTAACGTCTTCGTTCATCTTGTAACCGGCTTTTTCTACCGCTTCAACGATAACTGCCAGGGCTTCTGCGTTTGAGCTCAGGTTAGGGGCAAAACCACCTTCATCACCAACGGCAGTATTGAGGCCTTTGGCGCTCAGTACTTTTTTCAGGTTGTGAAAGATTTCAGCCCCCATGCGCAGGGCTTCTTTAAAGCTCTTCGCGCCAACCGGCTGTACCATGAATTCCTGAATATCAACGTTGTTGTCGGCGTGCTCACCACCGTTGATGATGTTCATCATAGGTACCGGCATTGAGTACTGACCAGACGTGCCATTCAGGTCGGCAATATGCTCGTAAAGGGCAACGCCTTTCTCGGTAGCAGCGGCTTTGGCAACGGCCAGTGACACAGCCAGGATAGCATTCGCACCCAGGGTTTCTTTGTTTTCGGTGCCGTCCAGATCGATCATGGTTTTGTCGATGTCAGTTTGAGCCACTGGATCCATACCAATCAGGGCCGGTGCGATCTTCTCGTTTACTGCTGCTACGGCTTTTTCTACACCTTTACCCATGTAGCGGCCTTTATCGCCGTCGCGTAATTCCAGTGCTTCGCGTGAACCGGTAGAGGCACCAGATGGTGCACAGGCGCGACCCATAACACCTGAGTCTAAATATACGTCTGCTTCTACCGTGGGGTTACCACGAGAGTCCAGAATTTCACGTCCAATGATACGCGAGATCTTCGCCATTTTTTCTTCCTCAACAATAATGGTGGCACTGCGGGAGTAACAGTGCCGGGTTTTATTAAATTAGTGATTTTCTTTTTGGTACGATTGCGCCGCTGCGACAAAGCCGGTAAATAGCGGATGTCCGTCACGCGGTGTAGAAGTAAATTCCGGGTGGAACTGACCTGCTACAAACCATGGATGGTCTGGCAACTCGATAACTTCTACCAGGCGCTTGTCGGTGGATAATCCACTGACCTTCAGGCCCGCCGCTTCAATTTGATCGCGCAGGTTGTTGTTTACTTCGTAACGGTGACGGTGACGCTCGTATATTTCTTCATTGCCGTAGGCTGCGTGAACTTTGCTGCCTGGGATCAGGTGGCAAAGCTGGCTACCTAAACGCATGGTACCGCCCAGATCGGAGGATTCGTCGCGAGTTTCGGTACTACCGTCAGAGTCGAGCCATTCGGTAATCAAACCGACCACCGGGTATGGTGTGTTTGGATCAAACTCAGTACTGTTGGCGTTTTCCATACCAACCACGTTGCGGGCAAATTCAATCAGTGCTACCTGCATACCTAAACAAATGCCTAAATATGGAACTTTGTTTTCACGGGCGTAACGGGCAGCGGCAATTTTGCCTTCGATGCCGCGCTCA
Source organism: Marisediminitalea lipolytica (assembly GCF_001758465.1). Classification (GTDB taxonomy): domain Bacteria; phylum Pseudomonadota; class Gammaproteobacteria; order Enterobacterales; family Alteromonadaceae; genus Alteromonas; species Alteromonas lipolytica. The sequence goes on along the minus strand of NZ_MJIC01000016.1, from coordinate 164,599 downwards.
CCAAAGCCGCCGGGGACCAGAATGGCATCCAGGTTTTCCAGAATCTGAGTACCTTTTGATTCGATATCCTGAGAGTCCACATAATGGATATTCACCGTCAGGCGGTTTTTCAGGCCAGCGTGTTTAAGCGCTTCGTTAACCGACTTATAAGCGTCGGGCAATTCAACGTATTTACCGACCATGCCGATGTTAACTTCACCAACCGGGTTAGATTCTGCATAGAGTACTTGTTCCCATTCGGTCAGGTCGGCTTCCGGACAATCCAGTTGGAAACGGTCAACAACCAGCTGATCCAGGCCCTGGGCTTTAAGTGCCGCTGGAATGCGGTAAATGCTATCCACATCTTTTAATGAGATAACCGCTTTGTCAGCAACGTTAGTGAACAGCGCAATCTTAGAACGCTCTGACACAGGCATGGCACCCACAGAACGGCACACCAGGATATCTGGCTGAATACCAATTGAGCGTAGCTCTTTAACACTGTGTTGGGTCGGTTTAGTTTTTAACTCGCCTGAAGCTGGCATGTAAGGCACTAAGGTTAAGTGCATGAACATAGCATGTTCTCGACCTACTTCGGTGCCTAACTGACGGATGGCTTCGATAAATGGTTGTGACTCGATGTCACCCACGGTACCGCCCACTTCAACGATAGCCACATCATGGCCTTGTGCACCGTCGATAACCCGGCGTTTAATCTCGTTGGTGATATGCGGGATAACCTGAATAGTAGCACCCAGGTAATCGCCGCGACGCTCGCGACGTAATACCTCTTCGTAAACCCGTCCGGTGGTAAAGTTATTGCGTTTGGTCATACGGGTGCGAATAAAACGCTCGTAGTGACCTAAGTCGAGATCTGTTTCTGCTCCATCATCAGTAACAAAAACCTCGCCATGCTGAATGGGGCTCATGGTACCTGGATCAACGTTAATATACGGATCCAGCTTAAGCATGGTCACGGTGAGACCGCGTGCTTCAAGGATAGCGGCAAGGGATGCAGCAGCAATGCCTTTACCAAGCGATGAAACAACACCACCGGTGACGAAAATATAGTTTGTCATGCGAAACCTAAGACGTTGGGTTATATTTTTGGGTAAAACGTTGTTTTTAAACAACACTGTAGACGGCGCAACAGTATACCCAATATGGCGCTTTCACACAATTATAACAGCTCTAAAAGATACTGTTTCCTGGTGTTTTATACAAGAGTGCTGATTTTAAACGACTTCCCTTGTGAAGAAGTCGTTTAAGCCCGTTTGAAATTGCTGTGTGGAGGAGGATTTTTATGATTTTAGCTGTTTTAATTCGTAAATCAGCGCTAAGGCTTGTTTTGGCGTAAGTTCATCGGGATCGATATCCTCGAACGCTTGTTCCAGGGCGCTTGGTTCTGCCGGTAACAGTGAGGGCTGAGCTGGCTGGGATGCCGGTTCAGAATGATATCCGGCTATGTCTCCGGATACGCTATGCTGGCTTTCCAGGGATTTTAATCGCGCTTTTGCAGCGCTGATGACGGCCTTGGGTACCCCGGCTAGCTGGGCCACCTGTAATCCGTAACTTTTACTGGCTGCACCCACTTCTACCGAGTGCATAAAGCGAATAGTATCGTCATGCTCAATCGCATCAAGATGCAAATTCTGCACGCCTTTTAACGTGTGAGTGAGTTCCGTCAGCTCGAAATAGTGAGTGGCAAATAAGGTAAATGCCTGTAACTGAGTGGCGAGATACTCAGCGCAGGCCCAGGCCAGTGATAAACCATCATAGGTACTGGTACCGCGGCCAATTTCATCCATTAACACCAGTGAATATGGCGTTGCATTGTGCAGGATATTCGCTGTTTCGGTCATTTCGACCATGAAGGTAGAGCGGCCGGAGGCTAAATCGTCTGATGCGCCAATACGGGTAAATATCTTATCAATCGGACCAATACTGGCTTGCTGAGCCGGAACATAACTGCCAATGTAAGCTAACAGCACAATAAGGGCAGTCTGCCGCATAAAGGTAGATTTACCGCCCATGTTTGGTCCGGTTATGATTTTAATCCGTGAATCCTTATCCATATCCAGCGGGTTAGGAATAAACGGTGAATCCATCACGTATTCCACCACCGGATGGCGGCCCTGGCTGTAAGTCACGCCCGGTATGTCGGACAACGTCGGACAATGGTATTCCAGCGTTTCAGCCCGTTCAGCCAGAGTAACCATTACGTCCAGTTTGGCTAGCGCGGCTGCTGAAGTGATTAGTGCGTCAAGTTGCGGGTTAATCAGCTCAAACAGTTCTTCGTACAGGCGCTTTTCCAGTGCCAGGGCCCGGCTTTGCGAGGTGAGCACTTTGTCTTCATGTTCTTTGAGTTCCGGCGTGATATAGCGCTCGTTGTTTTTTAGTGTTTGACGACGAATGTAGCTGGCCGGTACCAGATGGCTGTTGGCCCGGGACACTTCGATAAAGAAGCCGTGAACTTTGTTATAGCCCACTTTAAGCGTACTGATCCCCGTTTCTTCCCGCTCGCGTGTTTCTATCTGGCGTAATAATTCGGTAGCGCCATCAGATAGGTCGCGTAATTCATCCAGCTCGGCATTGTAGCCGGGGGCAATTACACCACCATCGCGGATGACCACAGGGGGGTTGTCAATAATAGCCCTGTCGAGCAGATCGGCGAGTTCAGGGAATTCGCCAATCTCGTTACTCAATGCTTTGATTAACCGAGCCTCGTAGGGTTTTAAATCTTGTTGTAATGCCGGCAGCGCCGTAAGCGCATTTTTGAGGCGGGCAAAGTCCCGGGGGCGGGCTGAACGCAGCGCCAGGCGGGCCATGATCCGTTCGATATCGCCAATTTGTTTAAGCTGATGGGTTAGCGACGGATAATCACCCTGAATAAAATCGCCAATCGCCTGCTGTCGGGCTTTCAGTTCGTTTCGGTCGGTAATCGGTGCGTGTAAAAAGCGCTGCAACAGTCGGCTACCCATGGCCGTAGCGGTTTTGTCGAGAACCGCAAACAGTGTATGTTCGGTACCACCAGAGAGGTTGCGGGTAAGCTCCAGGTTTTTGCGCGTTGCTGCATCTAACTGCACGCGGTTGGATTGTTGCTCCAGCGTAAGCGCGCGGATGTGCGGCAGGGCAGTGCGCTGGGTATCCTTAACATATTGCAGAATACAGCCCGCCGCGCTGATTGCGAGAGACACGTTATTTAACCCGAAACCACTGAGTTCCCGGGTACCAAACTGGCTGTTTAACTGCTGCTCTGCCGTCTGCTGGTCAAATTCCCATTCAGGGCGACGGCGTAAACCTTTAATATGGTCTATCTTAGACAGCCATTCAAAACCCTCAGGATACAGTAATTCGGCCGGGTGTAAGCGTTGCAACTCGGCACTTAACATATCGCTGCCGCCAAATTCGCTTACCAGAAAGCGACCACTGGTGATGTCCAGCCAGGCCAGACCAAATTTATCTTTTACGCTGTATACCGCGGCCAGTACGTTATCCTGACGCTCATCCAGTAATGCCTCGTCGGTAACCGTACCTGGCGTAACAATGCGCTGAACCTGACGTTCTACCGGGCCTTTGCTGGTGGCAGGATCGCCGACCTGTTCGCAAATTGCCACTGATTCTCCCATTTTTACCAGTCGGGCCAGGTAACTTTCTACAGCGTGATAAGGCACCCCGGCCATAGGAATGGGTTCGCCGCCGGATTTACCGCGCGCTGTCAGAGAGATGTCCAGTAATTCTGCCGCCCGCTTGGCATCGTCATAGAACAATTCATAAAAATCGCCCATCCGGTAAAACAATAAAATTTGGGGGTGCTGCGCCTTAATATTCAGGTATTGGCGCATCATTGGCGTGTGTGATTCCAAGAATGCCTCAGCTTGCTGTTACTTGCGATTGTTGGTTTGACCACGGCATAATACTGCCATGATGTAATGAGTGTATTATTCCTATGAGCCAGTCATTTTCAACTCTTTCGCGACAGCAACTGGATATAAATGTATTAGCCGCACAGATTTTTGCCATTGGTGACGTTCTGCGACAAAGGGGCTGGACAGTTTCTTGCGCTGAATCCTGTACCGGTGGTGGTATTGCTTATGCGCTGACATCGGTGGCGGGCAGTTCAGACTGGTTCAGGCAAAGTTTTGTGACCTATTCCAATACCGCCAAACACGCTCTGGTGGGAGTTGAGCAAGCGACGCTGGAACAATTCGGTGCGGTATCGTCACAGGTTGTGCTGGAGATGGCCGAAGGAACAGCACGCGAGGCGCAGGCGGAATGCGCGCTAGCCGTCAGCGGTATAGCCGGCCCCGGTGGAGGCAGCACAGAAAAACCTGTAGGAACCGTCTGGTTTGGCATTCATATTGACGGTAAGACCGATTCGGTTGTGCAACAGTTTGATGGTGATCGGGAGGCGGTGCGAACCCAGGCTATCGCCTTTGCTATTGCAACACTGCACCACAGACTAGTTGACGCCAATTGATATCATGGTGAAATAAAGAAAAGGTAAAATGCATATTGCACTGTATAATCGTACAGTATATTATGCAGTCAGATTTGAGCGCTGCCTGGCTTTTCGATTGCTTTAATAAAAGTAACCAAACAGGCAATGCAAACAGTAAAGAATAATGAGGGTTTTGTGGTGGACGACAATAAATCTAAAGCACTATCGGCAGCGGTCGGTCAAATTGAAAAGCAATTTGGTAAAGGCGCTATTATGCGTTTGGGTGATAACCAGGCAATGGACATTGAGTCTATTTCAACCGGATCACTCAGTATTGATATTGCGTTAGGTATTGGCGGCCTGCCATGTGGTCGTGTAGTAGAAATCTACGGTCCGGAATCGTCAGGTAAAACAACTCTTACCCTGCAGGTTATTGCTGAAGCACAGAAGAAAGGTAAAACCTGTGCGTTTGTTGATGCTGAGCACGCGTTGGATCCGGTTTACGCAGAAAAACTGGGCGTAAACATTGATGACCTGCTGGTGTCACAGCCAGATACTGGTGAACAAGCACTGGAAATCTGCGATATGCTGGTTCGTTCTGGCGCGGTAGACGTAGTCATTGTTGACTCGGTAGCGGCATTAACACCAAAAGCTGAGATTGAAGGCGATATGGGGGATTCTCACGTAGGTCTTCAGGCACGTCTGATGTCACAGGCTCTGCGTAAGCTTACCGGTAACATTAAGCGTTCTAATACGCTGTGTATCTTTATCAACCAGATTCGTATGAAGATTGGTGTGATGTTTGGTAACCCGGAAACCACTACTGGTGGTAACGCGCTTAAGTTTTATGCCTCGGTTCGACTGGATATCCGCCGGATTGGTTCGGTGAAAGAGGGCGACGAAGTAGTAGGTAACGAAACCCGGGTGAAAGTGGTTAAAAACAAAGTTGCCCCGCCGTTTAAACAGGCCGAGTTCCAAATTATGTACGGTGAAGGTATCTGTAAAGAAGCTGAGCTAATTGATTTAGGCGTAAAACAAAAACTGGTAGATAAAGCCGGTGCCTGGTACAGCTACAATGGCGATCGAATTGGTCAGGGTAAAGCCAACGTGGTGAAATTCCTGAAAGAGCATACCGATATCGCGGATGATATTGAAAAGAAAATTCGCGCCGAACTGTTGCTGAGCAAAAATATTAAAGCTGATGACGTAGAGCCGGAAGACGCCCTGTAGTCACGGTAGTATCAATTTCAACACACGTTGAAACACCCCCCTATAAGCCCAACTTATAGTTTAGCCCATCCGCTTGGATGGGCTTTTTTATATATGCATATATGAATATTTATTGAAAGATATTTGTGATTAATGTAAACATTGGCCAACTAAGAAGTTAGCCGTTTATCAATAACATGGAACGCCATACCTTATCGCAGTCTGGTTTTACGCTAATCGAATTAATAACCGTGATAATATTGTTGGGCGTGTTATCGGTGACTGCGTTACCTCGATTTGTCAATATTCAGGATGATGCCCTGGCGGCATCGGTTCAGGGAACTGCGACCGCGTTTGAGGCAGCCGTAAAATTGGCTCACCTTAAATGGGCGGTAGGTGGCAATAACGGTCCGGTAGATAATCTGGATTTATATGGAAATGGCCTGAATGAGATGGACATGAACGCGAATGGCTGGCCAGTTCAAAGTTATCCGCCCTATGAAGCCAACCCCTTGCTGGATAATGCCTGGGACTGCACATCGGTGTGGGGAGCTCTGTTACTGGATGGTTCGCCAACAGTAGCTGAGAATACATCGGCAGATTATCAGGCAACCTATTCTGCCAACACCTGTACCTTTTATTTGGTAGACCAGCCCGCCTATTCTATTTTTTATGATTCAAACACTGGTCAGGTTACGGTCGATGTAACGCTTTAGATATGTTCTTCAATGCCGGGAAACGCCTGTTTCCAGTTATCCGGCACTTTACCTTGCAGTACATAAGAATAAGCAAGCAATTCAGCAATAACGAAATACAGTGATTCAGGGATTGACTGGCCCAAATCCAGGGTGGCAAGGAACTCACTTAAATAAGGATCTTCGTGAATTAAAACGCCATGTTCCCGGGCGCTGGCAATTATCGCTTCGGCAAGATCATCATAGCCTTTTGCTACAATGACAGGAGCTTTGGAAGACTCAGCTTCATTGTATTTTAAACCTACTGCACGTTTACTTTTACTTTTCATGCCTGTGTTTCCAGAATTTGGTAAGGGCGACTTGCCAGCGTATCAGGAATTTTGCCCAATTGAAGTTTATGTTCTTCAACATGCAGACCGAGTTGTTTAAAGCGTTTTAGTAAATAGGGCAGGGTCAGGCCAACCTTTTCAAGCAATGATTGGTTTGAAGAGTAAATATCCAGATACAACTGTTCCTGTGAAATTCTCGCTTTAGTCAAGAGTTCACCTTGTTCACCAATGTCCAGTTTCATGGTGAGGTGCCACTGAGTATGTGAACTTTCAGTTTCCTGCTCTTTTGGTTGTTCTCGTTCGCGGCGAATCAGTATTTCGGCAGGGCGCTGTTCGGGTAATAGTCCTGGTAAAGCATAGTAAAAACTATCCTGACCCTGCAAAGCTTGTTCTAAGTTCCTGAGTTTGGCGCTCTGATGTCCGGCCAGGAGCCCCTTGAGCTGTTTAAGCAGGTTTTGCTGGGCGTCAAGCTGGGCAAATTCCCGTACTTGTCGCCCTGATATGGCGCTTAGAATGCCACCGGCAACATTGCCGGAAGCCCCTCCGGGCTGATTGCCTGCTTTTAATTTACTGAGCACTTGCTCTATATCATCCTGGCTTTTGAAATGCCGACCGAGCAAGGAAACCTGTAATAACTGAATCAATCCATTCAGGAAGTTTTGCCCCGATGGCGGGTTGCTTAATGTCTGAGCCGTTTGCAGCCAGGCTGAAGACGTCATTAATTGCTTTATGGCAGCGTTCTGGGGTAGTGATTCCTGTGCAACGGCCGATTTTGTCACCGGCGCTTCACCATCGTTACTCAACTTTTCTTTTACAGTAGTTTGCGTAGTGGAATCCTGCATTCCGGTCATCCCTAGTTGCAACTGCTCAACTAAAGCGCTTAATGGCTTGTTCATTGAAGGATTGGCCGATACCAGCTTTAAAATAGTGGTAGATAAAGCAGCAAGGTTAGGTAACTGCGGCTCGGTGTTAACCATATTGAGCCGACTAGCGGAACGGACAAACTGCTCCAGTGAAGCTTTAACCTCGGGAGGAAGTTGCTGCAACTTATGTTTGGCGATGTTTTCCGGTTCGTTGGTCACTGTCTGAGAGGCTGATTGTGGAGACTGTCTGCCTGAACTCGCGGGGGCCGCGCCAGACAACGCGGTATTCCCTGATAAACTGTGAGACTGAATAGGTATATCTGATTTCGCGCCGGGTGATACCTGCATGGTTTTTATTTCAACCTGCGGGATCCGGTTACCCTGATTGATTTGCAGATTAAGCTGATTTGCACTGGTGGTACTGACGTTGGGTAACTGGCGGATGAGTGCTTTATCTGATGTCAGTGCTACCCCGGATAACTGGGCAGTATGACCTGCAATAGTCAGCTCATTGCCTTTGACGGCAACTTGTACTGGCATGGTTGGCGTTAACTGTTGCATAGGCCTGAACGTTTCTGCTGGTAAAGTCTGTTTGGCCCACCTGAGCAAAGGTTGAACATCTGTCGTCACGGCCTGTTGCTGCATCACAGCCTGAGTCAGTTTAGTGACTGGCACTGACTCTGTGGGCAGGCGGACAGTCATAATAGGATTATTGACCGGAGGCGCGGCTGATGCCACTTTGGCAGCCTGAGCGTGCGTTGGTGACATTACCTGCGGCGTAATATGTACTTCCCAGTGTGAGGATTTAGGCACCAGAGTCAGGGTTACCTTAGCGGGCAAATCCACAGAGGGACTAATGTTTGTGACTGTTGTTCGGGAGGCAGCGGATTGTGCCGTTTTATTGTCCACCGGGATATCAGCAATCTGCGTTTTAGGCGAACCAACACTGACACGAAGGACTGATTCGTCTTGCCGAATAATGCTGGCAGGTAATTCAATTCGGCTTGAAACTGAACGGGACAGGACATTCATCAAGGATTGGAACGCGACCTCAGACAGCTGGGTTTTTAATGTTTCCGGCAGCAGGCGGAGCAGAGATAAGTGTTCACTTTTTGTTGCCAGGTCTGGTAATAATGATTGCAGGGTAACTGGTTGAGGCTGACTGACTCTAAGCTGCGTGGTTGCCGGCAGGTTAGCTAATAATAAACTTTCTTTGCCTGCTAAGCGTATTGCCGGTGATATTTGCAGGCCTTGCTGGTTATTGAGTCTGAACAGCGAGGTTGTTAATGCCTGCGATGATTGCAATGCACTTGCCGGTACCGGAGTTTGTAATGGTTGTAAAATCTGTGCCACACGCGAAAGCGCCGGAATTGAATCCGGGGAAGGAACCTGATTCTGAGTGCTACGGTTTACCTCAATCGGTATTTGTGGTGGCAGATTTGAAGAGTGCATAAGGTGTTATCGACCGTTGCTTTGATCATTTAAGTATAATGTCAATGATGCCAAAGATTGAAATAGATCAGAAATTTGCTGTTCGGTCTATTGGGTAAGATGCGAACTTTACGGTTTGTGATAGAATGCGGCGGATTTTTTTGTAACAGAACGGGATAAATCTTGGCAGGACTTGCTGCAGACAACTTAACCTGTATAAAACGCGACAGAGTCTTGTTTACCGATCTGTCCTTTGCGTTATTGCCTGGCAGGCTCATTTATTTACGTGGTCCCAATGGTGCAGGCAAAACCAGTTTATTAAGAATACTGACCGGACTTTCTGCGCCAGATGCCGGGGAGTTGTCGCTTGACGGCCAGCCGCTGGAGAGGCAGCGGGACACATTCAATCAGCAACTGATTTACGTCGGTCACAAGGCTGGCCTTAACGGTGCGTTAACCGCGATGGAAAATCTGCGCTTCTGGTGCGCTCAGCATGGTGCCGAGTTTGTTCCGGCTGATACTTATCGCGTATTGGCATTACTTGGCCTGGTGGGACTCGAAGAAGTGCCGGTGAGAATGTTATCGGCAGGGCAACAACGTCGGGTGGCGTTATCCCGGTTATGGCTAAAAAAAGCGACGTACTGGATACTTGATGAACCTTTTACTGCACTTGATACCGATGGTATTGCCTTGCTCGAAAAGCACATGCGCCAGCACGTAGCCCAAAACGGCGCCATTATTACGACTTCCCACCAACCATTGAGTGACCTGGCGGGTCCAATGGAAGAATTAGTCCTGGAGTATCGGCTATGAACGGGTTGTATCAGGGGATCTTCAAACGGGATATCGCTCTGGCATTTCGGCAACGCTCGGAACTAGCTCAGCCGCTGATGTTTTTGCTTATGGTGATCACGTTATTTCCGTTAGGTATTGGTCCCGGGCCAATGACACTGCAAAAAATTGGTCCCGGTGTTATCTGGATTGCCGCGATTTTATCTTCTTTACTGGCCATGGAACGCATATTCCGTGACGATTTTTGGGATGGGTCGCTTGAGCAATATATGCTTAGCGGATTGCCAGTGTCGGCGATTGCCGGAGTAAAAGTACTGGTACACTGGTTGGTGAGTTTTCTGCCCCTGGCATTATTTTCTCCCTTGCTGGCACTATTTCTTAACCTTACTGTCGATATGTATGTTGCGCTGATGCTGACCCTGGTGCTGGGTACGCCGCTGCTGTCTTTAGTAGGAGCGATAGCGGTTGGTTTAACTGTTGGTTTGCAACGGGGCGGCGTGTTACTGGCTCTGCTACTGATTCCGGTGTTTATTCCGTTGCTGATTTTTGCCACCTCTGCGGTGGATTCTGCCGCGCTGCAATTACCTTATCGGGCACAACTTGCTATTATTGGCGCCATGCTGTTATTAGCCATGGCGGCTGCCCCCTTTGCTATAGCTTATGCACTAAAAGTGAGTCAAAACTGATGTGGAAGTGGTTACATCCGTACGCAAAACCAGAACGCGCCTATCAACTGTGCGTAACCCTGCAACCCTACTTTTTATGGCCGGGCATTCTTTGTCTGGTGATTGGTAGTATTTGGGGGTTGGCGTTTGCCCCGCAAGATTATCAGCAGGGTGATTCTTTTCGCATTATTTATATCCACGTCCCCAGCGCTATTTTATCCATGAGTACCTACACCGCTATGGCAGTAGCCGCATTAGTGGGGATTGTATGGCAATGGCGCACAGCATTTATGGCGATGATTGCCATGGCACCCATTGGCGCAGTGGTCACCTTTATCGCTTTATTTACCGGTGCAGCCTGGGGCAAACCTATGTGGGGAGCCTGGTGGGTATGGGACGCACGACTCACATCAGAACTGATTTTACTGTTTTTATATCTGGGCGTAATCGCGCTGTATGGCGCCTTTGAAGACAAACAGCAAGCCGGTAAAGCCGCGGGTGTTATGGCTCTGGTAGGCGTGGTCAATGTGCCGATTATTCACTATTCGGTTGAGTGGTGGAATACCCTGCATCAGGGCGCCACTATCAGTAAATTTGATAAACCCTCAATTGCCCCTGAAATGTTATGGCCGTTATTGATCGCTTTACTGGGGTTGGCCTTATTTATAGCAGCAGTGACCGTAATGCGCATGAAAAATGAAATTATCCGGCGAGAATATCATCGTCCCTGGGTTAAGGCTTTAGCGGCGCAAGCGCTGGGAGATAACCATGCAGTTTGACAACCTGGCAGATTTTTTTGCCATGGGCGGCTACGCCCTTTATGTGTGGCTATCGTTTGGTGTTTCGCTGTTAGCGCTCTTATGGATTGTGCTGGACAGTGCGGCAACACATAAAAAATTACTGAAAACGGCGCAGAGTGAACAAGCCAGACAGGCTCGTATCGACGCTGCTCGTAAAGCTAAACCGATTAATTCAGAATCCGAACAGGCAGGTAGTTAAAACTTATGAATCCAAGACGACAAAAACGACTCGCAGCCGTTGGCGGTATTGGTTTATTAATTGTTGGCGCAATCACGCTTATGCTGTTCGCCCTGACTGACAACATCGATTTATTTTATACCCCTTCTGAGATTGTTGAAGGGAAAGACGGCGTAAAACCCACGGTTGGCCAGCGTTTACGTATTGGAGGCATGGTTGTGCCCGGTACGGTAAACCGTGATAACGAATCTCTGGCGGTGAGTTTTAATCTGATTGATACCGGACCACAGGTGACGGTTCGATATGCGGGAATTTTGCCGGATTTATTTCGTGAAGGGCAGGGTATTGTGGCAACGGGTGTGCTGCAGGAAAACGGCATAATTGAAGCCGAAGAAGTGCTGGCAAAGCACGACGAAGAATATATGCCGCCTGAACTGGCTGAAAAAATGAAAGGTATAAAGCACGTTAATCCGAATCAAGGAAATACCGAGTCGTGATCCCGGAAATAGGTAATATTGCTGTTGCACTGGCGTTAGTAACGTCAATTTTGTTAGCGGTCTATCCGCTGTGGGGGGCATTTAAAGGCCACGGTGCCATGATTGGTACCGCCCGCCCTCTGGCCATCGCGATGTTTGGTTTTACCGCGCTCGCTTTTGTCTGTTTGGTTTATGCCTTTGTTACCGACGATTTTTCTGTCGCCTATGTCGCTCAGCACTCCAACAGCCGTTTGCCGGTTTATTATAAAGTGACGGCGGTGTGGGGAGGCCACGAAGGATCGTTTTTGCTGTGGGTCCTTATGTTATCGTTATGGACGGTAGCCGTAGCCCTGTTTAGTCGCGGTATTCCCCAAATTATGATTGCCCGGGTGCTGTCCGTACTGGGCATGGTCGCAATCGGCTTTTATCTGTTTATCTTATTAACGTCGAACCCATTCGACAGCATGTTGCCCTATTTCCCGGTTGATGGACGGGATCTTAACCCTTTATTGCAGGATTTTGGCATGATTATCCATCCGCCAATGCTGTACATGGGGTATGTAGGTTTTTCCGTCGCCTTTGCTTTTGCCGTCTCTGCGTTATTGTCAGGACAGTTGGATTCGACCTGGGCGCGTTGGTCCCGTCCCTGGGTTATTGCCGCATGGAGCTTCTTATCTGTAGGTATTGCACTGGGAAGCTGGTGGGCTTATTACGAACTTGGCTGGGGAGGCTGGTGGTTTTGGGATCCGGTAGAAAATGCCTCGTTTATGCCATGGTTAGTGGGTACCGCGCTAATGCATTCTCTGGCGGTGACGGAAAAACGAAAAGCCTTTAAGTCATGGACAGTGCTGCTGGCTATTGCCGCGTTTTCGTTAAGTTTACTTGGTACCTTCCTGGTCCGTTCTGGCGTAATCGTATCGGTGCATTCTTTTGCCAGCGATCCGGCCCGGGGATTATTTATTCTGGGTATCCTGGTGATTCTGACCGGTGTAAGCCTGGTACTTTATGCCCTGCGGGCACAACAGCTTAAAAGTCCCGGGCGCTACCAACTGTTTTCCCGTGAAGTGTTGCTGATGGGAAATAACGTGTTCCTGTGTGCGGCTACACTGGTTGTTCTACTGGGAACACTGCTGCCATTGGTGCATAAAGAGTTGGGGCTTGGGTCTATTTCGATTGGTGCGCCGTTTTTTAATCAAATGTTCACGTTTTTGATTGTGCCATTTGTGCTGTTTCTGGGGTTAGGCCCATTAACCCGTTGGAAACATCAGCCAGTCTCTCAGGTGCAAAAGACTTTGTTGATTGCTTTTGGTTTAAGTATCAGTGCTGGTGTACTGATTAATTTTACCTATGACGCGCCAACCTATATGGCGGCGTTGGGGCTGGTGTTGAGTGCGTGGATTCTGATTACGACAATACTGGAAGTGATGCAACGACTGGCCTCCATGGATGCTACCGAGACTATTACCCATCGCCTGGCCAAGCTGACGCCGAGCCACTGGGGGATGATCCTTGGTCACCTGGGTTTTGCCGTCACACTCATCGGTATTACCTTAGTGAGCAACTATGAGGTAGAGCGCGATGTGCGGATGGTGCCTGGTGAATCGGTGACATTATCCGGCTATGAATTTGCATTTCGTAGAATTGAGCAAAGAAACGGGCCAAATTATACCGCCGATGTTGGTATATTTGATGTATACGCCGGGGGCGAGAAGCTGGTACACCTGGAGCCGGAGAAGCGTTTGTATCTGGTTCAGCGAATGCCAATGACGGAAGCCGGCATATATTCAACGGTATTTCGCGATCTGTTTATTGCGCTGGGTGAGCCGTTGGATGACGGAGCCTGGGCAGTACGGGTTTATATTAAACCTTTTGTTACCTGGATATGGGCTGGTGCGGTCATTATGGCGTTGGGCGGGATTTGCTCAATGAGTGATAAACGCTACCGGATGGCCAAAGTCGCCCGGTTTAAGTCAGCTGCATCAGCGGTAGCCGGTTCAATGGAGGCGAAGGCATGAAGAAGCTCTTCATTTTTGGCGTGCCACTGATTGCTTTTGTGATATTGGTAGTGTTTTTGTTCAGTGGCTTATTTTCCGATCCCAGAGAGCTGGATTCTCAGGTTAAGGGTAAAGCTGTGCCTGATTTTTCATTACCGGATTTGATGGCGCCAGAGATTACCTATACCCCCGAAGTATTTAGCGGCAAAGTGACTTTGCTCAATGTCTGGGGTGTTTGGTGCGTAACCTGTGCAGTAGAATTACCTTACCTCACTGAACTGACTCAGCAGGAAGGAATTAACATTGTTGGTCTTTATTTTGACCAGGATTTGGACCCTGAATTTGGTACGAAAACCTTAAACCGGGTGCAACAGGAAGTCAGGGATATCACCGGTCGTTTTGGTAATCCTTATGCGTTCCATATTTTCGACGTGTATCGTGACACCGCACTCGATTTAGGGGTAACCGGCGCGCCAGAGCATTTTTTAATCGATCACCACGGTGTGATCCGAATGCATCATGTCGGCGACATTAACGAACGTGTGTGGAATAACAAAGTGGGTCCGCTTTACCGTCAGTTAAAACAAGAGCTGGCCCAACAGAGTGGTGCTGAATGAAAAATCTGATTCTTGCGGTCCTGTTAGCCATTAGTGCCTCGGCCTGGGCCACCGAAGACAGTTATGAATTTGACAGCCCTGAGCAACGCCAGCTGTTTTTATCGTTAACCGAAGAACTGCGTTGCCCGATGTGTCAGAACCAGAATATCGCCGATTCTGATGCCATGATTGCCCATGATATGCGTCGCAAAGTGTATAACCTTGTCAGGCAGGGCAAAAGCGGTGATGAAGTGATTACTTACATGAAGTCACGCTATGGTGACTTTATCAGCTATAAACCGCCGGTGACGCCAGTGACCTTATGGTTGTGGCTGGCGCCACTGCTGTTTGCAGTACTCGCTTTTTTATTGGTGGTTAAAAGACGTAAATCTTCTCCGCCTGAAGATATGGCGGCCAAGCTGGCTAAAGCTGAGGCGATGTTGAAGCAGGATAATAAGTAATGTCATGGATTTTTGTTGCCGCTGTTGTGGTATTGATAGCTCTGTTAATCCTGATGGTAGTGTTGCCCTGGTTACGGGCAAGACCTGAGCAGGAAAATCTCACTCAGGCCAACGTAGCCGTAGTAAAACAACGCCTCAGTGAACTGCAAAGAGAAGTAGAGGAAGGCTTGCTCAGTGAGCAGGACATGCGTCAGGCCAGCGATGAGATTAAGATTTCGCTGGTAGAGGAACAGCAGAGTCAGGCTCAGGGCAAGGCAAACGCGTCGTTTATTTTAGCCTGTGGCGCTTTGTTAGCCATAGCTGTGGGCACAGTTGCGTATGTTAAGGCCAGTAATATCGGTCATTTAACAGATGCGCAGGCTGCTCTTGATGCGTTACCACAGCTCAGCAGTAAGTTAGCCGCAGGAGAAGGACAAAACTTTACGCCGGAAGATTTCCAGCAGTTAACGCTGGCTATTCGTAAACGCCTGCAGGACGAGCCTGAAGACGGGCAGGGCTGGATGTTTCTTGGTCGGATTTGGATGGCACTCAATCAAACCGACGAAGCCTACGCTGCGCTGGAGAAAGCCATACATTTTTCACCAGACGATGAAAATGTACGCATGACCTATGCCAGAGCACTGATGATGAGCGACGATAAGTCACATCTGGAAAATGCCCGGAGATTATTAACTTCTCTTATTGAACAGCAGCAAGACAACGATAACCTGGTGTTAATGCAGGCGGTGGTAGCGGGGCGTCTTGGTGATAAAACGTTGTTAGCCGGCAGTCTGCGGCAGTTGGAGGGTAAATTGCCAGCTGACAGCCCGATTGCCATGCAGCTCAATGAACGCCTGGCCAGCCTGAATGGTGAAACGCCAGTGGCTAAAGCGCTGACAGGATTTAATCTGACGGTAGAAATCAGTGAAGAACTGGCTGCGACTATTCCTCAGAACGCGTTTTTGTTTGTTTTCGCGCAGGATGCTAACAGTGACAACCGCATGCCTGCAGCGGTACTGAGGCTACCGCTGGATAAGCTGCCATTAACGGTAACGCTGACCAGCGAAAATGCCATGGCGCCGAATTACACGCTGGCACAGGTGACCAGCGCTCGTCTTATTGCCCGGATATCGGCCGATCAGGAGGCACCAGCCCAGCCTGGTGACCTTGAAGGAACCATTGAGGCACCCGTGCAAAGCGGTAAAGTTATCGACCAAACCATAGTAATCAACAAGGAACTGATGTGACATTATCTCTTCGTCGCTTTTCGTTATTTATCTTTTCTATCAGTGTATTGTTGCTGAGCGGGTGTGCCAGTAAAGACGCAGCTGACGAGCAGGCTCAGGCGAAGACAAACCAGCCCGTGGTGCAGGACTACTCTGACCCTCGTGACCCGCTGGAAAGTGTAAACCGCGTAGTGTGGGATTTTAACTGGGACATACTGGACAAATATCTGTTGCGTCCAGCCGCCAAAACTTACGTAGCGGTGATGCCTGGCTTTGCCAGAACCGGGCTTTCAAATGCGGTGGAAAACCTGTCTGAGCCCGCTAATATGCTCAACAACCTGCTGCAAGGTAAGATTGGCCCCTCTTTTGATAGCTTTACCCGCTTTATTATCAACTCAACAGTGGGTGTAGTCGGCATCTTTGATGTTGCCGGAGCAATGGGACTGGAACGTCAGGAGGAAGAGTTTGGTGAAACTCTCGGAAGCTGGGGGGTAGGAACTGGTCCGTTTGTGATGTTGCCGGCAGCCGGGCCGAGTGATCCCCGCAGTCTGGTTGGCGAGTATGTGGATAATCTGTATTTCCCTATGACCATTATGACCGGTAATCTGAATGTAATTCGTTTTACAGTACGTGCACTGGAAGCGCGAGCGCAGTTGTTGGGACAGGAAGGGCAAATCGAAGATGCCGTAGACCCCTATGAGCAGGTTAAAAATATCTATTTTCAAAACCTTGAGTTTCGGGTAACTGATGGCAAGAGCATAGAAACTCAGCCTGACGAAGCTGAAGCTGAGCAGTTTGATGAATTTGAATCATTATTTGACGATGTGGATTTGGAAAGTGATTCGTTGTCGGATACCGATAATAATTAACCAGAAGACAAGAAAGGCGCTCTAAGCGCCTTTTCTTTTGTGATTAATAACCCTGAGGATTTTGCGATTGCCAGTGCCAGGCATTCGCACACATGTCTTCGAGGGTTTTCTGGGCACACCAGTTTAACTCAGTTGCTGCTTTGGTTGGATCAGCATAACAGGCCGCTACGTCGCCGGAGCGCCGGGGGGCAATCTTATAGTTAATCGGTTTGCCACAGGCCTTTTCAAAAGCCGTGATCATTTCCAGTACCGAGTAGCCAGTACCGGTGCCAAGATTATAAATATCAAGGCCCATATTCAGATTCAGGCGTTCGATAGCTTTCAGGTGGCCATTAGCCAGATCTTCTACGTGGATATAATCCCTTACCCCGGTGCCATCCGGCGTATCATAGTCATCACCAAATACTGCCAGCTGTTGTAGTTTTCCTGAGGCTACCTGAGAAATGTATGGCATCAGGTTGTTTGGAATACCGTTTGGATCTTCACCAATGCGGCCGGAAGGATGTGCGCCAACCGGATTGAAGTAACGCAGCAGAACAATATTCCAATCGTTGTCAGATTGATACAGGTCGGTCAGAATGGTTTCAACCATCAGCTTGGACATGCCATAGGGATTGGTTGGCTGGCCGGTAGCCATATCTTCTCTGAGTGGTAAGGATACCGGATCGCCGTAAACGGTTGCTGATGAGCTGAATACGAGATTTTTGACGTTATGTTTGCGCATAGCGTCGCAGAGCGCAACAGAGCCGTAAACGTTGTTTTCGTAGTATTCCAGCGGTTTTTGTACAGATTCACCAACGGCTTTCAGGCCGGCAAAATGAATGACGGCGTGAATTTCATGGGCGCTGAACACGTCATCCAACTGTTGGCTGTCGCGAATATCGCCCTGCACAAATGTAAGGCTTTTGCCGGTTAGTGTGCTTACGCGTTTGAGCGACTCTTCTGACGCGTTGCTCAGATTATCCAGTACGACTACTTTATAATCGGCTTCCAGTAATTGCAGGACCGTATGGCTACCGATATAGCCGGCCCCGCCAGTGACAAGTATGGTTTTCATTGTTTATCCTTGGTCGACAACGATGCTAAATATTTAGTGCTTAATGAATATTGTACAGGCTTAACCACTAACGGATAGAGTAAGAAGATAAGCAGGGCCCAGAGCAACGAGGTCCAGTCCGATGCAATTCGCAGCAGGAATGAAAATGCCGGAATGATCACCAGCAATTTGAGCAGGTTGAGGAAGGTTTTCTCCGGAACGGTTAATTTTTTAGCCGCTCTCTCAAGTCGCTGCATACGTTCGGCAAGCGATAGGCCCTGCAATTGTGGAATATTTCGGGTCGAAAAATATAGCTTCATTACTCTCTGTAACACTCATAAAAAAACGCCACTAGCTTAACACTAGTGACGTTTCTTTGGGTAACAATTCCCGCTGGAATTAGCGGATGTCAGGCATTTTCTTGTTCTGGTTTTTCCCATTTGCGCGTAAATAACGCTACCAGGAACACAATAACGCCAATACTTACAGTAAACTGGATAATAAAGGCAAACAGACCACTTAAGTCACCAGATTCTTCACCACCAAAGCTACCAGCCAGTACACCAGCAATTACGTTACCAATAGAGTAGGTTAGTACGAACAGCCCCATCATCTGACCAGCAAAGCGTTTAGGTGATAGTTTGCTTACTGCACTTAAGGCAACCGGGCTCAGGCACAGTTCACCAACCGTATGCAGGAAGTACGTTGCAACTAACCAGTAAGGCGCGACTTTAAGGCCACTGGCGGCGGCTTGTGCGGCAAAAAACATAACGATAAAGCCACTAGCCATAATCAGGATGCCAATCGCACACTTAATGCCGTAAGACGGATCGAGCATCTTTTTACCCAGGTTAATCCACAAAGCGGCAAAGAAAGGCGAAAGCGTGATAATAAAAATGGCGTTCAAAGACTGGAACCAGGCGGTAGGAATTTCAAAGCTGCCTAACAAACGCTCAGTATTCTCATGGGCAAAAATATTCAGTGATGACCCTGCTTGTTCAAAGCCGGCCCAGAAACAGGCTGAGGCTATGCAGATGAGCAGTAGCGAAATCATGCGCTTTTTCTCGGCACTGTCGAGATTACCGAAGAAGAAGATTGACGCATAGTAGAGCACAAAAATTGCGGTAAAGATGTAGGCTACGGATTTCGCAACACTAACAACGTCTATAACCATTGCGCCGGTGCTCATCAAAAACGTGACCACAACGATACTTAACAGGAAAATCAACACGCCTACCCAGCTGTTGCGAATGCCGGTTGCAGACATACTCACGGTAGGACCGGTCGCGATAGTACCCAGTTTGTGCTGGGTCATGCGGTATTGGATTAAGCCAACAGCCATGCCGATGGCGGCGGCGCCGAATGCATAGTGGTAGCCCCAGTTGGTTGCCAGATAACCACAAACGAGATTACCGATAACCGAGCCCAGGTTGATACCCATGTAGTATATGGTGTAGCCACTGTCCCGACGGGTATCCTGCTCGGTGTAAAGCTGACCGACCATGGCGCTGATGTTTGGCTTTAGCAGACCAGTACCAAGTACAACGAAAATAAGGCCAATAAAAAAGGTGTTAGTACTGGGGATCGCGAGGATGATATGGCCCAGCATTATGGTGATACCGCCATACCAAACGGCGCTTTGACCACCTAACAGGCGGTCCGCAATCCAACCACCGGATAGCCCCATAAAGTAAACGGCACCGGTGTATAAGCCATAAATGGCATAAGCGTTGTCTTTACTAAAATCCAGACCACCTTCCTGAAGGGTCATGGTCATAAAGATTACTAACAGGGCACGCATGCCGTAATAGCTCATGCGCTCCCACATTTCAGTGAAAAATAGCGTTAACAGACCACCCGGATGGCCGAAAAAGCTGGTGTCGTTAGAAGTATTTGTTGTCACAACAGAGTTCCATATAGTTTTTATTTAAAATTATTATCAGTTCTAATCAACTGGCTACCTGCAGGAGTGGCTGGTTAATTAGCTATCTCTCTTATACTAGAGGTTGATTCCTGACACAAGCGGCCTTGGATAAAGCACAACCTGTGTCAGGGGGATAACGGCATGGGGGTGTAGCGTAAGTCTTACAGCTCTTTTATGGTTGCTATGATGATACGGCCGGCAATAAAGGCCATCATTAACATTACGCCAAATAACACCAGATTATACAGCTTCTTCGGATAAGCAGCTTCGTCTGGCAATGTCGGCGTCTCTATGGTGACCAGATGCTGTATCTGTTGATAAGTATCCACCCGCGCATTTTCCAGCGTCATTAAAGATGAGCCGTAGGCCTGCATGGCCAACTCAGCCTGAACCTGTAAATTAGAATACTGGGCCATTAGCTGGTTTATCGACAGCTTGGTTTCTCCCCCCTGCGCATCGTTTATTCTGGTTTTCTGACTGTTAATCTGTTCCTCAAGCGCTTTTATCTGTCGCTTCAGGGAAATGATTTCCGGCGCGGAATCAGACATTATACTTTTGAGAGTGTTCAGCTCCGCCTCTTTTTGAGCCAGGGTTGCCTCCAGTGAGAAAGCTATCTGCTGGATTGCTGCCCCTTCTGCGTTGGGGTCCATTACATTGTACTTGGTTTGAAAATCTAACAGGGCCAGCTTGGCTTTGTGTAACTTTTCTTCAACTATGTCATGTTCACTTTGGGCAAATGCCAGGCGTGACTTGGCCAGATTATTGCTGATTTCATTAATAAACTGCTCTGCGCGTTTAACAATAGTCTGGCTGATAAGCTGGGCGTATGCAGGGTCGAAAGCTCTTGCGGATAGTTCTATGACACTGCTGTTCGAGTCAATAACCACATCAGTGTTGGTAAGGTAATACTCAAGGAAGTCCTCTTCACTGTGGTTTTTGGCTAGGCGGCCAATAAAGTCAGCGCCTGCAGCGGTGTAATGCTCTCTGAGAGCGATAGTATCGTCAAGATAGTGGAGCATATCTGCTGACTGGACAAAAGCAACTACGAGCTGACTGTCATTGGTGCTGGCAACGCCTGTCACGCTGCTCATGAGCATGGATGACGGATCAAAACTGTTGGCGCCATCGGAAGACTTCACAACCAGTTGACTGATGCTTTCGTATTTGGGACTTGCCAGAACCACCAGATAAAAAGCATAGAGCAGCCAGGGAATGGCAACGAGGAGAACAGGCCTTCTTTTTATTTGAGCTAATGTATAAGTAAGCGCTTGATTCATGTTTTACTCTTTATTCCATATAGACCGCTATACCTTCTTCAAGGTCGCTGTAATAATTGAGTTGACCCTCTTCAATCAATATTGCCGAGGTACAAAATTCACGGATTTGATCCATTTCGTGGCTCACCATAATCAGTCCTGCTTCTTTAGCTTTGACTTCCAGCGCTTCCCGGGCCTTGCGTCGAAACTTCGGATCGCCTACTGAGGTGGCTTCGTCAATCAGATAAATATCAAAATTAATATTAATGCAGCAGGCAAACACCAGTCGCGCACGCATCCCCGATGAGTATGTTTTAACTGGTAAGTCAAACCGCTGGCCAATTTCAGCGAAATCCTGTACTGCGCTTTCATAGGCAGCGAGGTCTTTAACATCATTAATTCGGGCTATGAACCGGGCGTTTTCTCTGCCGGTCATTTGCGGGTGGATGCCGGTTGCGAGTGCGACAGGCCAGGACATGGTTTTGTTGGTGTAGATTTGTCCCTTATCCGGATATTCACTTTTAGCCAGCATGCGAAATAGTGTGGATTTACCGGCGCCATTTTTGCCCAGAATGGCCACGTTATCGTCGGTTGGAAAATCGAAATTCAGATCTTTAAAAATATATTGCGGGCCAAGCTTGCTGGGGTATGACTTGGTCAGATTAATCAGGCGGATAGTCATCGTGATAACAATCCTTTCCAGGTCAGGTGGTAACACGCTATCGCAAAGAAGAAAACGGCAACGGTGAATTCAATAACATAGCTGATGCTCACACCGGCATCGCCATAGGATTCGTAGCAAGCATAACGAGCCAGCTCGATAAAGTGTACCAGTGGGTTCCAGGTCAGCCAGTGCCAGTATTCTTTGGGTATGTCCTGCAGACTGAAAAAAATACAGGAAATGAAAAATAATGGACGGGTGAATAACGCGACGACTTTCTTAATTTCTTGTACATAAGACGCTGCTATACCCAGCAGGCAGCTCATACTCAAGGTCATAATCCACAACAAATGGAATAAAATCAGCAATAACAATGGGTCATGTATCTTGACCGGAATCTCAAGTAAATAAACAGTTACCACAGATAACAGCACCACAATGACTTTAATGGTGTACTCGACAAAGCCAGACACTAACAAACCCGCAATAGGCTGTACCTGCCTGAAAGCATACAATGGTTTATTTTTACTAAAAGCGTTAGCTACTTTGGGGAAAGCTTGTAAAAATGTTTGTACGCCAACCATGCCAATCAGCATAAACATAAAGACGGGGATGCCGTGAACGTCATCACCGCCCATAAAGGTTCGGGCGTATGACATGCCAAAAATAAAGATAAAGGGTTCGACAAATCCCCAGGTCAGGCCAAGCTTATCATCAAATTGCGAGCGCAACTCCCGCAGGAATAGCGCAAAGCAAACGCTATTCCAAACTTTCAGTTGCGAGCGAAGCGAAATCTTCAGGACGTCAGACATTAATTAAGCGCTACGTTAGCTGCAACCGCAATCTGATAAATAATCTGGGTAATATCTTTCACTGCCTGCAGTGTCTTCGCATCAACCCGTGGCAGCACGATTACCTGATCGCCGGCGACAATATTCGTCTCATCGTCGACATCGTAAAAATCAACCATGCCATTAGCTCTAACGATGAGGATACGGGCATCATTAGCACGCTCACTGAAACCGCCCGCCCAGGCAACGTAATCGGCCAATTGAGCATCCGGGTTAAACACCACTGATTGAGGCATAAGGACCTCACCACCAATATGGATAAGGTCGGTCTTAACCGGAATGACAATGGTATCGTTCTCTTCCAGCAGGATATCGGCTACGTTACTATTTTCGGCGATGATGACTTTACCAAGCGGTTTGATTTGTCTCGCTCTGGCGATAAAGTCGGTGACCAGCTGCGCTTCCTGCACGCGGATAGAGCCTTCACCGGTAGAGCGTACTGGTGCAGTGTAAATACTTCTCTCGAGACGATCCAAAGCCTGATTAATGATCAACTGTTGCTGTTCAGCAACACTTTCCCGCAATAAGTAGACGTTGCGAAAATCGGCAAGGGCAGGATCCACTTCGATATTACTAAGTACCTGATGTAAGCGAGCCCCTTTAGAAACCATAATGCGTGAAGCGCCACGGAAACTGCCGGCTACATTAATAGGGTAGACCTGTATTTCATGATCATTTTTAAATTCTACATGATCACCGGGTTTCAGCTTGAATTGAGTAAATTCGCTTAATGTTGCATACCTGGCAAACTGTGCACCGTCGCGTAAACCACTTACCGAAACATGGCTGATAAAATCCCCTGGTCTGGCATAATTTACCAGCGAATCCCCGGATAAATCAGTGGGTTTTAATTCAAATGTAAAGCTGTTTCTGGCCCCTTCACTTACCGTAATCGTTGGACCTATGGGGCGAACTAAAATGACGTCTTTATCCTGAAAAGACACGGATGGGAGCTCTCCGTCGGTCACAAAATCGTACAAGTCAATGGAATGAGCGACTTCGCCACCACGAATAATGTCGATATAGCGAAAACTGCCCCGCAAGAAATCAATGCCACCGGCCCGCTTCAAGAAATAAAGAGGGCTGTCGGTTGCTTGCCCGGCGTATTGTCCTGGTCTTAACACCGGACCTGACACATATACCGATACCGGTGTAGCAGTGAGCAGATTAACATAGACATTAACATCATTTGTGTAGACCTGCTTGATACTGCGTGTCACCGTGGCATTGACCTGACTAGATGGGACGTTGAGCAGATTTACCGGGCCTATATTGGGGATAAAGATATTGCCCTGACTGTCGACGGTTGCAACATCCGCATAATCCACCGCTCCCCACAACCAGATTGAGATTTGATCTCCTGGTGCCACCAGGTAGTTAGGATTTACACTGTTAGTCCGCTCTGACTCGAACCCTCCAACGAACAGGTTCGCCGCAAATGGCGGGTTTTCCATGGCTTCCTGCAAAGGAAAGACCATGGCCATCGTTGGTTCTCCGGGTAACACAAGTCCGCTGCGCGGTTGTGTTGTATACTGACCTGAACTGGGGCGAGTGCCGGTTTGACTGTTTCCCTGCAAAGTAGGAGAAGCAGCCATTTGCATCGGGTTAACCCCTGTGGCTGTTCGGGACGTTGTTGTTCCGCGCTGGCTCAACTGCTGTTGTATTTGCTGAATCTGCTCGGCAGTTTGCGCTGTAGCAGTATTCATTAATGGAAGTGAAAACGCCGCAAGCGTTAACCAAAAAGAAATTCGCATAAACTCTCTGAACCTTTATAGAGTGTTATTGGAAACCAACGTAGGGTAAAGCAACCAAAAGGTTTTATTATTGCATACAGGGCGGACCTCGATTGCCCCCGAATTACCAGTACGATGTAATCGATAACATTCGTTACCCAGGGCTGACGTATATCCCGCAGATACTGTGTACTCTTCACCTTCAATAATGATGGTTTGATTAGGTACAACTCTTAATTCTGGAATAGCTTTTGCTTTACTTTTGAGCAGCGAGGAACTGCTTGCATCGTTGTGATTAGCAAAACTAGGATTGACCAGTGGCAGGTTCGCCTTGACGCTTTGTGGTTGTGAAACGCACCCTAACATTGTCATCGAACTGAAAAGTAGTGTGAGTAATGTAAATTGTCTTCTCATTGCCTGACTGAATTACGTCCATTTAACATTGGCGCTAGCATAACATAATCGAATAAAAAGGCATCCTTAGATTGGTTGCATGGATAAGAGAGGCGTTTTATTCGGAGCCAGCGGTTAAAAACTGTGCGGTTAAATATTAATTCTTTGCGGGGGCTAGTCAGTTATATTAATGTTTACTATTATATCGGAAGATTGTAATGACCTCTCCACGAAGCCTCTGGGGCTGATAAAGCCTGCTAAGGTTCGGATTTATTCTCAACGGAGCAAGTAAGTAAATGGAATGTCCTTGGTGAAGTATGGGCGTGAGAACACAGGTGGGTAAGGATTCTGTGGAGAATTGTAAGGCATGATGGATTATCTGCAGCTGATACCGTTGTTTACGGCATTCTTTGTAGCGTTGATTTTACTGGTAGTAATGACGCCTCTGGCGCACCAGTTTGGGCTGGTTGATCAACCGTCCTATCGCAAACGACACAGTGGGATTGTTCCTTTAACTGGTGGCGTGGCTATTTTTGTTGCTGTACTTGTTGCCAGCGTACTAACCGATGTCTGGATGAAAAACAACCCGTTATTTTTTACGGCGTCGGCATTTATTGTATTACTCGGTATGTTGGACGACCGCTTTGACCTGAGTGCTAAAGGGCGCTTGGTTTGTCAGTTCGGTGTCGCTTCTATAATGGCGTGGAGTGCGCAAAACTATATCACCTCACTGGGCGACATTTTTGGCTTTGGCGAAGTGTATCTTGGTTTAGGCGGTTACTTTTTCACGCTAATTTGTGTAGTAGGCGTTATTAACGCCGTTAATATGATTGATGGTATTGACGGTCTCGCCGGTGGTATGAGTCTGGTTGTCCTCGCCAGCGTTGTCAGCTTGTTGTTGATTTCAGGTAACGGCGCGGCAATTATGGAGCCGCTGGTTATCATTGCGGCTATCGTTCCTTTTCTAGCCTTTAATCTTAGCCTGAAAGGGTTTAAAGGAAACAAAATCTTTATGGGTGATGCCGGCAGCATGTTTGTTGGGCTTACTATCGTCTGGTTACTGGTGGATCACACTCAGGGAGCTAATGCCTCACTGCGCCCGATAACGGGTGTCTGGTTAATCGGTTTACCATTAATGGATATGGCGGCGATCATGTTCCGTCGTGCCCGCAAAGGGCAGTCTGTATTACGTCCCGATCGTAAGCATCTGCACAATATTTTCATGCGTGCCGGATTTAGTTCCCGTCGCTCTCTGGTAGCCATTCTGTTGATGGGCGCAGCCTATTGCTTGATCGGCATTCTTGGTGAGGTTTATCAGGTTCCCGACTACATCATGTTCTGGGGATTTATGGCGTTGCTGGTAATTTACAGTACCGCGATTATGAATATCTGGAAAATTATACGCTTTGTCCGGACCATTAAACGCCAGATATTTCCTGTATAATCTGCATCATGATGGTGCATTTTTCCCAAAAAATCCGGTACACTTCGTTTACCGATGACTACCGGATTTACCTTTGACTCCCAATTTTTCAATCAAACACAGTTGCTACAAGGTCCACGAAGTACCTGCGATTGTAGCTATGGCCGTGTATGAAAAAGACTGTGAAGAATGGGTAGATCAAGCGATTACCAGTATTCGTCAGCAAACTTATAGCGACTTTTTGTATGTGATTGTCATCGATGGGCACATAAATTTGTCGTTGCTTGCTGTCGTTATGGGGCATGCCGAAAATGATGACCGCATCGTGGTTGTAGAAGGGGCCGTGAACCGAGGGTTAGCGGCCTGTATGAATTTCGCAATAGACTGGTCTCTATCGTTAAAGCCTACCTATTTCTTTCGTATGGATGCGGATGATTTCTCCGAAGTAAATCGCCTCGAGAAACAAATTACTTATTTGAATAAGCATTCCCATGTTTCGATTTTGGGAACGGGTTTAGTCGAAATCAACGAACAGAACAAGCAGGTTGGCGCACGGGTAATGCCGCAGACTAATCGCCAGATTACGCGTTTGTTACCTCGTCGCTGTACTATTAACCATCCTACGGTATGTATTCGCTACAAAGTGTTTGCCGATGGTTACCGTTATGATGATGCCCTACAAAACACGCAGGATTATTTTTTGTGGATTGAGTTGGCAGCGGCCGGTTATATTTTTTGTAATTTAAAAGATAAATTACTGCGTTTTCGTCGGGTTAACGATTTTTATAAACGTCGTGGATTGATAAAGTCCCTTAATGAATTTCGTGCCCGGGTCAGGGCTATGCGTTGGTTGAAAAGATTAACCGCCTATAACTTTTTTTACGCTTGTCTTGTACTTGGATTGCGAATGATGCCTTCGGGAATTGTTAAAATGGCCTACAAGCTTGACCGGCACATATTAGAAAAATTTATTAAACATTGAAATTTGTCGCAATCATTATCCTTTATCATCCCGAGCAGGATGTTTTGCTTGGTAATATCGCCCATTTGCAAGACGCCGGATGGGGTGTCATCATTATTGATAATTCGCCTCAGAGCTGTCAGGGAAAGCTTTCTTCAGTTATCGAATACCGGCATTTTCCGACTAATATTGGTATCGCCGCAGCTCAAAATCGTGGGCTTGAAGTAGCGGTAAGTTTGCAATATGACTATGCCATGTTGCTGGACCAGGATAGCCGGTTAAGCGTTGCCTTCCTTAATGCGGTGTCGGCGCGGTCAGTCACTGCGCATCAGCTTTTTCCCGATATGGCAGCGTATGGGCCGACTATTATTAGCGAGTTTAATAATAAAGCGGTGAAGGCTCGCATACAGCGGCCCGAAAGCTGCGACAACGGCTTTATGGCTTGTCGGCAAATTATTGCTTCCGGAAAAGTCATTCCATTGAGTGTTCTGCAAATCACCGGAGACATGGAAGAAGCCTTATTTATCGACGGTGTCGACCACGAATGGTGTTGGCGGGCGGCGCAGCGCGGGCTTCGGATCATAGGTGATACCCAGACGCATCTGTTGCATCGTCAGGGGGAGGACAGAAAAAAAATCCTTGGCATTACCTTTAAGGTGGGTAGCCCGATCCGATTGTATTATCAGTATCGCAACATTCTTTTGTTGTCGCGCAGAGGCTATGTTCCTCGCTATTGGAAGCTACGCAATTGTCTTGCTTTACCGCTCCGTTGGATCATCAATGGTTGGTGCCTGGATAATAAAGCCCTGCGTCGAAAGTATATGCACAAAGGATTGCTTGACGGGATTAATGAGCGAGCCGGACCTTACCAACCAGGCAAACAAGTTTAGGTTGAGCGTGCTTCGTCATGATGCTTTAATGAAGATGTTTTACATTTAGGTTCAGCTTTATTTTCAGCTCAGTTGTTGAATAAAAGTTGAGCGGTTAACGCCCCCGGATTGATAAAGTTAAAGCCGGTGTATTTGAAGGAATGGTTGGCCTGAATACGCCGCCCTTGTTCACTAATAATGTGCGTTCGCTCATTTTTGGTGCAAGATAAACGAGATAAAAGCGGGAGAAATCCCGATTTAGCTAAAGAATATTGGTCAGCCTACTATTTTATGATGGTAGTAGTGAGTAAAAGCCGAAGGTCAATTCGGAATGCGGTTTGCATTACTCTACTATTGGTCGAGGACTTTCAATTAAAGGACATAAACTATGAGTCAGGTAAAAAAAGCGGTTATTCCTGTAGCCGGCCTAGGTACGCGGATGCTGCCAGCAACTAAAGCAATCCCAAAAGAAATGCTGCCAGTTGTTGATAAGCCTTTAATTCAGTACGTGGTAAACGAATGTGTTCAGGCAGGTTTGAAAGAAATTATTCTTGTTACTCACGCCAGTAAAAACAGCATCGAAAACCACTTTGATACGTCGTTTGAGCTGGAAACCACGCTGGAACAACGGGTAAAACGTCAGTTACTGGAAGAAGTCCAGGCGATTTGTCCAAAAGACGTAACCATTATGCACGTGCGTCAGGGCGCGGCGAAAGGTTTGGGACACGCTATTATGTGTGCACACCCTATGGTTGGCGATGCGCCATTTGCGGTGGTACTGCCGGACGTTATCATTGATGACTACGCCAGTAACCTGAAAAAAGATAACCTGGCAGAGATGGTCTCGCGCTTTAACACCAGCCGGGTGAGTCAGGTTATGGTTGAGCAGGTACCGCAGGAAAGCATTTCTAAATTCGGTATTGTTGATCTGGAAGGCGCAACGATTAAACCAGGCGAGTCAGCCAAAATTCACAACATGGTTGAGAAGCCACCGCTGGATGAAGCGCCGTCTGATTTAGCGGTTGTGGGTCGTTATGTCTTGTCTCATGAAATCTGGCCTCTGCTTGAGTATACTCCACCAGGCGCAGGTGGCGAAATTCAGTTAACTGATGCGATTACCTCGTTAATGAAGGTTGAGCAGGTTGATGCTTATTACATGAAAGGAAAGAGCCACGACTGCGGAAGTAAGCTGGGTTACATGAAAGCTAACGTAGAGTATGCTCTGCGCCATCCTGGTCTGGGTGAAGAATTCAAAGAATATCTGGCGTCTCTAAACGGTTAATTTGCCGAACAGAACATTATAAAAAAGGCCACTTCATTTGAAGTGGCCTTTTGCTATCTATTGGGATTATTTCAGGTGTTTAACCAAACCCTGCACAACCTTAACACTACCGGCAACAATCTCGCCTTTATACAGTGGGTCGTTATTACCACTAAAATCTGTTACCAAACCACCGGCTTCACGAACTAACAGCTCGCCAGCGGCGATATCCCATGGCTTAATGCCACGCTCCCAGTAGCCATCGTGACGGCCAGCTGCCACATAGGCTAGATCGAGTGCGGCACTACCTGCGCGGCGTATATCACCACATTCATGGAAAATCTTGTTTAAGCGAATGGCATAATCGGCATATTGGGTTTTGTTTTTAAACGGCAGGCCGGTTGCCAGAACTGTTTCTGACAGATCGCGCGCTTTACTTGCACGAATACGATAGCCATTTAATTGTGCACCCTGGCCGCGTGAAGCAGTGAAGAGTTCACCACGGATAGGATCGAAGACAACGCCCTGATCTAAACGGCCTTTGTGCAGTAACGCAATAGAAACGGCAAAGTGAGGTATGCCTTTGATAAAATTGGTGGTGCCATCCAGTGGGTCGATAACCCATTGAAACTCCGAGCTTTCGCCTGCAGTTTCACCACTTTCTTCACCCAGAAAGCTGTGGTCAGGATACGATTGCTTAATTTTATGAATGATTGCCATTTCGGCTTCTTTGTCGATTTGAGTCACATAATCATTCGCGCCCTTAACCTGTTTTACCAGATCGTCACGGTTTTCAAAACCACGGACAATAATAGAGCCAGCCACGCGCGCAGCGCGCACCGCAATGTTCAGCATCGGATGCATAACAAAACCACCAATTGTAAAAGATCAAAAAGTAAACGCGGCGGAGTTTACCAGTTCCACCCTACAATGCAATGGCATACCAGATGAAATACGTTGCCGGGCGGTGAGAATGTGTAAGCGGTATGCTACACTCAGCGCCAATTACAGCCGTACACGTTAAAAGCATGTTAGAAAATATCAGAATCGTATTAGTTAACACCTCCCACACCGGTAACATTGGGTCTACCGCCCGCGCTATGAAGACTATGGGTCTGAGCAATTTATACCTGGTGGATCCGGTAACGCCCCCTGATGGAAAATCCAGCGCCTTGGCCGCGGGGGCCGGTGATGTGCTGGCAAATGCAAAAATCGTCAGCAAGCTTGAGGAAGCCGTTGCAGGCTGTGGACTGGTAGTAGGCACCTCTGCGCGCTCGCGAACACTAAGCTGGCCAATGCTTGAGCCTCGTAGTTGCGGTGAAAAGCTGATCAAAGAAGTAGATAATTATCCGGTGGCACTGGTATTTGGGCGGGAAAACAGCGGTCTGACTAATGAGGAGTTGCAGCAATGTCATTTCCATGTCTGCATTCCAGCTAATCCGGACTACAGCTCTCTGAATCTTGCAGCTGCAGTACAAACGCTGTGTTACGAAATTCGAATGGCCTATTTAAATAAAGATGCGATCCCAAGCGAGGAAACCGAGTATCCGCTTAACGATGACTTAGAGCGTTTTTACGTACATCTCGAGTCCACTCTGACAAAGGTCAACTTTATCAGAGCAAGTCATCCGGGTATTGTGATGACCCGCCTGCGTCGTTTGTTTAACCGTGCGCGTCCTGAATCACAGGAGCTCAATATTCTGCGCGGTATATTAGCGTCGGTGGATAAATCAGCGGAGAAATAACGATGTTTAGCCGAATCAAAGAAGATATCCAGGGCGTGTTTCATCGCGACCCGGCTGCACGCAACGCGTTTGAAGTACTCACTAACTATCCGGGTCTTCATGCGGTCTGGTTACATCGGATCAGCAATAAGCTGTGGCGGTTAGAGCTAAAATGGCTGGCGCGCTCGTTATCGACTTTTAGCCGTTGGCTGACTGGCATCGAAATTCACCCCGGCGCGACTATTGGCAAACGATTTTTTATCGATCACGGTATGGGCGTGGTAATTGGGGAAACCGCAGAAATTGGTGATGATGTCACCCTGTATCATGGCGTAACGCTGGGTGGTACCACCTGGAACGCCGGCAAGCGCCATCCCACTTTAGAAGATAATGTTGTGGTTGGTGCCGGAGCTAAAGTCCTGGGACCGATTACCATTGGTGAAGGGGCAAAAATTGGCAGCAACTCTGTTGTGGTTAAAGATGCGCCTCCGGGAGCTACGGTGCTGGGTATTCCGGGACATATTTTGCAACCGGCTAAAGAGACTGATACAGAGAATAAAAAGCGTAATGCTATTGCCAAAAAGTATGGCTTTGATGCTTATGCGGTTGCATCAGAAAACCCGGATCCGGTTGCCAATGCCATGGGTATCATGGTGGAACATATCCATGCGATGGATGGGCGCATTGAAGAACTTTGTCAGGTTATCCAAAGTCTGGGTGGTGAGGTGTCTAAGGAGCGTTTAAGTGCGATGACCGCCGAAGATTTCGCCTGTACTGGTATCTCTCCGGTGGTACCTAATAGCAAACAGCCCCATCATGATGAGTTCGATCCACAAATTTAGCGGCGTAACCGCAATCCCGAATACCTGAGTAAATTGCAGGGTTTTATACTTGACCATTTTACTCGGGTATGGAACAATTTTGTCATTGTTAATTATCCGTACCTGGTTATGAAACTGACTTCTAAAGGCCGCTATGCTGTAACGGCAATGCTCGATGTAGCTCTCCATTCCAAGCAGGGACCAGTCTCTCTGGCTGACATATCAGCCAGACAGGAAATATCACTGTCCTATTTAGAGCAGCTGTTTTCCCGTTTGCGTAAAGACAATCTGGTGCTGAGTGTTCGCGGTCCCGGTGGTGGTTACCAGCTTGGGCGGGAAGCCAACCTTATCGCTATTGGTGAAGTGATCCGTGCGGTAGATGAGTCTGTTGATGCTACCCGTTGTCAGGGACAAGGTGATTGTCAGGCTGGCGAACGCTGCCTTACCCACAGTTTGTGGCAGGATTTAAGTGACCGCATTAGTCATTTTCTTGATGGTATCAGCCTGGGTGAGTTAATGGCAAAAGGCGATGTGCAGGCCGTTGCCGGGCGTCAGGATAAGCATAAGCTGCCGCTCGACGGTAAAATCCAGGTCAGTATTCAAATTTAAAGCCATAGTATGAATCGTACTCCCGTATATTTAGATTATGCCTCGACAACGCCGGTAGACCCTTTGGTTGCTGAGCAAATGGCTGTCTGTTTAACAATGGATGGCAGTTTCGGTAATCCGGCTTCCCGCTCCCATCGCTATGGCTGGATTGCCGAAGAAGCAGTTGATGTAGCACGTAATCAGATAGCTGACCTGATTAACTGTGACCCGCGAGAAATCGTCTTTACCTCTGGTGCAACTGAGTCAGACAATCTGGCTATCAAGGGCGTAATAGAAGCATCAGAAAAAGCTAAAAAGCACGTTGTTACCGTTATTACCGAGCACAAAGCGGTACTCGACACCTGTGATTATCTGGCGCAGCGAGGAGTGGCTGTTACCTATCTGCAGCCCGATGCCGAGGGCCTGATTTCGGCGCAGCAGGTGGCGGATGCGATTACCGACGAGACGGTTTTGGTGTCGGTGATGCATGTTAACAACGAAATCGGTGTGGTACAGGATCTGGTCGCAATTGGTCAGGTATGCAGGCAAAAACAAGTGTATTTTCATGTCGATGCAGCACAGAGCCTGGGTAAGTTGCCGCTTGATCTATCCGCACTGCCGGTGGATTTAATGTCCTTGTCGGCACACAAATGTTACGGCCCTAAGGGGATCGGCGCGCTGTATGTACGGCGTCGGCCTAAAGTGCAGCTTGCTGCGCAGATGCATGGCGGTGGTCATGAGCGGGGTATGCGTTCTGGCACTTTACCTACCCATCAGATTGTTGGCTTTGGTGCAGCCTGTGAACTGGCAGGCCAGCAGCTCGCCGAAGAAGGGCTACGCTTGAGGCACTACACTGAGTTGCTTTGGGACTTGTTGAGCACTTTGGATGATGTTTATCTGAATGGTCATCTTACGCAGCGAGTACCAGGCATTATCAACATCAGTTTTGGTGGTGTAGACGGCGAAAGCCTGGTGATGGGACTGAATGATATTGCTATCTCCACCGGTTCGGCCTGTACCTCGGCGAGCATGGAACCTTCTTATGTGTTAACCGCTCTGGGAAGAAGTGCGCAATTGGCGCATGCAGGGTTGCGTTTTTCGGTAGGGCGGTTCACTACAGAAGATGAAGTGCGCTTTGTTGCGCAGCGGGTAACAGAAACTGTAGAAACTTTACGTAAAGCCAGGATGGCAGGTTAATTCTGCTGCTGGTATGAGACAAACGTCGGAGCCGCTGAGATTGCAGTTTAATCAATATTCAGGCAAGATTGCGGCCCCCAGATATCCGTGTATATAAAAGCCAAATTATTGCTGCAGTAGCAGCGCATGTCACTATCGCTCGGGGCGAATAGTTGAGTGAATTACTCGGGTATTATACAATACGGCACCCACGTCACGGTGATAACCAGTGTGTTGTCAGGTTGGTAAGTGCGAAAATAAACTTACGTTTTAACCAAAACCGTGAAGAATATGTTCAATAACAGTGAGATGAGTCAATGAGCGAGCAAATCGAACAGGCACTATCGAAACAATACGAGGCGGGTTTCTATTCAGAAATCGAGTCTGATACCTTCGAAAATGGTCTGGACGAATCGATAATCCGCCGCATATCTGCAATGAAAAATGAGCCGGAATGGATGCTCGAATGGCGTTTGAAAGCTTATCATTCGTGGTTGGAGATGGAAGAGCCAGAGTGGGCTCACGTCGATTACCCCAAGGTGGATTATCAGGCGATTTCCTACTACTCATCGCCTAAGAGCATGAAAGACAAGCCTAAGTCGCTTGATGAAGTGGATCCTGAATTACTGGATGTGTATAACAAGCTGGGCATTCCATTGCATGAGCAGGAAATGCTGGCGGGCGTTGCCGTTGATGCCGTATTTGATTCGGTCTCGGTGGTTACGACATTCCGCGAAAAGCTGCATGAAGCAGGTGTTATCTTCTGTCCTATTTCTGAAGCTATCCAGAAATATCCTGAGCTGGTTAAAAAATACATCGGCTCTGTGGTTCCTCGAACCGATAACTACTTTGCGGCGCTGAACAGTGCTGTATTTACCGACGGCTCGTTTGTTTATATTCCTAAGGGCGTACGTTGCCCAATGGAACTGTCTACCTATTTCCGAATCAACGAGCAAAACACCGGTCAGTTTGAACGTACATTAATTGTTGCCGACGAAGGCAGCCATGTTAGTTATCTTGAAGGTTGTACGGCACCACAACGTGATGAAAACCAGTTACACGCAGCAGTCGTAGAGCTGGTAGCGCTGGATAAAGCCAACATCAAATACTCAACGGTACAAAACTGGTATCCGGGCGACGAAAACGGCAAAGGCGGTATTTACAATTTTGTGACCAAGCGCGGTATTTGCCATAATGACGCAAAAATCAGCTGGACCCAGGTAGAAACCGGCTCAGCCGTAACCTGGAAGTACCCGAGCTGCGTACTGAAAGGGGATAACAGCGTTGGTGAATTTTATTCTGTGGCGTTAACCCGTGGCCGGCAGCAGGCAGACACTGGTACCAAGATGATCCATCTGGGTAAAAATACCCGTTCTACGATCATATCCAAAGGGATCTCGGCAGGAAAAAGTAATAACGCCTACCGCGGTCTGGTACAAATGGGACCGAAATCTGACGGCGCCCGTAATTTTACGCAGTGTGATTCGCTGCTGATTGGCGATCAGTGTGGTGCGCATACGTTCCCGTATATCGAAAGCCGAAATCCGTCTGCCATCGTTGAGCACGAAGCCACTACATCCAAAGTGAGTGACGAACAGTTATTCCTGGCTCAGCAACGGGGTCTGGATGCTGAAAAAGCCGTATCCATGATCGTCAATGGCTTCTGTAAGGAAGTATTTAAAGAATTACCAATGGAATTTGCGGTGGAAGCCGGCAAGTTACTCGAAATTAGTTTAGAAGGTTCTGTGGGGTAAAGAATTTAATGTTATCTATCGATAATTTACACGCCAGTGTTGAAGATAAAACCATTATCAAAGGGCTGAATCTGGAAATTAAGCCTGGTGAAGTTCACGCCATCATGGGACCAAACGGCGCCGGTAAAAGTACCTTAGGGTATGTCTTGTCAGGTCGCGACGGCTATGAAGTGAGCGAAGGTGCCGTAACGCTTAATGGTAAAGATTTACTCGACCTTGAAGTGGAAGAGCGTGCTCGTGAAGGGTTATTTCTTGCGTTCCAGTATCCGGTTGAGATCCCAGGCGTTAGCAACATGGAATTCTTAAAAGAATCGGTTAATGCGTTGCGCGAGCACCGTGGTGAAGAACCTCTGACCGCTGCTGAATTTTTAAAGAAAGCCAAAGCAGCCTGTAAACAGGTGAATCTGCCACTGGATTTCTTAAAGCGTGGTGTTAACGAAGGCTTTTCTGGTGGTGAGAAAAAGCGTAATGAAATCATGCAAATGATTTTGCTAGAACCATCACTTTGCATTCTTGATGAGTCTGATTCAGGACTTGATGTTGACGCTCTGCAGGTTGTTGCCGATGGCGTAAACAGCCAGCGCAATGGTGAGCGCAGCTTCATTGTTGTGACTCACTATCAGCGTCTGCTTGACTATATCAAGCCAGACTTTGTGCATATCCTGGCGGACGGCAAGATTGTTAAAAGTGGCGACGCTTCACTGGCATTGGAAGTGGAAAAATCCGGTTACGCTTTCCTGGGTAAAGCCTACGAGGAGGCGGATGCATGAGCCAATGGCTGTCTGAAGTAATCGCCACGGCGCAAACACATCAGGACTGGCTGGCTCCTCATCGTCAGGCGGCTCTGGCTGAACTGGAAAAAGTTCGCTGGCCGCTGCGCAAAGTGGAAGACTGGCGTTTTACTCCGCTCATCCCGGTAGAAAAGCGCAGCGTATCACTGGCTAAGCCTGAAAATACCGAGTTTAGCGCGCCTAAAATAGGCGAGCTAAACGCAATCGAACTGGTGTTCAGTGGCAATGAGCTGCTCACCGACGTAAGCACACTGACGTTGCCGGAAGGGATGGAAATCCTACGGTTCTCATCAGCAACTGCTGAGCAACAACGAGTCATCGAAAGCCTGTTGTCAGACGTAAAGCCGGCCAAGCATTTATTTGGACAGGTTAACGATGCGTTGTTGGCCGATGGTCTGTTTATTGAGGTGGCAGACGGTGCCAGCATCGAAACGCCGGTGCGTATTACCCAGTTGGCTGGCAACGAAGGCGACCAACATCTGCGTGTACTGATGCATGTGGGAGTGGGCGCAAAAGCGATTATCCTGGAAGATGGCTACGGCAGTGCCAGTAGTTTGAATACGGCCTTCAGCGAATATGTGCTGGAAAGCCAGGCGCAGCTTGAGCATTATCGCTTTGCTATGTACACCCAGGATGCCATGCATGTGGGTGGATGCCATTTTAAAGTGGCAGAAAAAGCCCAGCTTAATAGCACCTTGATTGGCTATGGCAGTCAGCTATCACGCCTCGATGTGGATGTGATCTATACCGGCGAATTAGCTAACGCTAATATTAATGCGATTTATTTGCTGGCCGAAGGCGAGCTGTTTGACTTGCACACTACCATTGAGCATGCCGTGCCTAACTGTACTACCGAGGAAAATGCCCGGGGTATCGTTGGCGATCGCGCTAAAGCAGTATTTAATGGCCGCATTCATATTCATCGTGATGCACAAAAAACGCTGGCAGAACTGAATAACCGTAATTTGTTGCTATCCCGCCGCGCGGTGATAAACACCAAGCCCGAACTTGAAATCTACGCCGACGACGTGAAATGTGCCCACGGTGCAACCGTTGCCGAGATTGACGATACCGCTCTGTATTATCTGTTAACCCGCGGTATTAGTCGGAGTCAGGCACTCATTATGCTGAACTTTGGATTTATCCAGGAGCTAATTAACCAAATCCCCAATGCGGATATTTCAGAATGGCTGTTAACCCAGTTACATGACCGTTTTGTAGGCATGGAGGTCAAATGAGCTTCGACGTAGCGGCCATTCGTGCACAGTTTCCGATCCTTTCACAAAAGGTGGATGGTAAGCCCTTAGTTTATCTGGATAACGGCGCAACCACCCAGAAACCACAGGTGGTTATTGATTCACTGGTAGATTTTTACACTCACTGTAATGCCAATGTGCATCGCGGTGCTCACCAGCTCTCAGACGAAGCGACCCGCCGCTATGAAAAGGCGCGTGATCAGGTGGCTGCGTTCATCAATGCCGAAAGTCGTGAAGAAGTCATTTGGACCAGTGGAACTACCGAAGGAATCAATCTGGTAGCCAAAGGTCTGGCGCAGCAGCTTCAGGCCGGTGACGAAGTCGTCGTCACTGAAATGGAGCACCATGCAAATTTGGTTACCTGGCAGCAAGCCTGTCTGCAAAGTGGTGCCACGCTGCGCATCGCGCCTATTTTTGACAATGGTGAACTGGATGTTGAAACCTTCAAAGCATCCCTTGGACCCAACACGCGAATGGTCGCTTTCCCACATGTGTCTAATGCTCTGGGCACTGTAAACCCGGTAAAAGAGCTAACCATGCTGGCAAAAGCCTATGGCGCGCTGGTGCTGGTTGATGGCGCGCAAGGTATTGCTCATGGCGATGTGGATGTTCAGGCATTGGGTTGCGATTTTTATGCGTTTTCTGGTCATAAAGTCTTTGGCCCTACTGGTATCGGTACGCTTTGGGGCAGGAAGTCAGTGCTGGAAAACTGGCCTGTATGGCTTACTGGCGGCGAGATGATCGCCGATGTGACTTATCAAACTGCTACCTGGGGCGCTTTGCCCAATCGTCTTGAAGCGGGCACGCCTAATATTGCCGGCGCAATTGGTCTGGGCACCGCACTGGATTGGTTCAGTCAGCTGGATATTGCAGCGGTGCAAGCTCATGAAAAAGCATTGATTGATGCGGCGATGGCGCA
The DNA here is from genome assembly GCF_001758465.1 of Marisediminitalea lipolytica. Taxonomy (GTDB): domain Bacteria; phylum Pseudomonadota; class Gammaproteobacteria; order Enterobacterales; family Alteromonadaceae; genus Alteromonas; species Alteromonas lipolytica. Next base: position 126,219 of record NZ_MJIC01000016.1, on the reverse strand, counting down.
GGCTGCTGATATTCCCGGTATGCGCCTTATCGGTACCGCAAAAAATAAAATTGGTATCCTGAGTTTTGTAATGGACAATGCGCACCCTGCGGATATCGGCTTTATTCTCGACCGCCAGGGCATTGCCATTCGTACCGGTGATAACTGCGCGCAGCCGCTGATGAATCGGCTTGGTATCAATGGCACTGCCCGTGCCTCTTTCTCGTTGTATAACACACAGGAAGAAGTGTCAGCCTTCTTCGCGGGCTTACGTAAAGCTCAAACCATGTTGGGCTAGGAGAGTATATCTATGTCAGTTGAAACTTTTGTACCCAGTAAAGATGTTGTAACACTAACCCCGGCAGCGGTCAGACATTTTGAAGGTAAGCTAAACAGCCAACCCGGAAAAATCATCCGTTTATCGACTAAAGTCAGCGGTTGTACCGGGTACGCGTATGTACTGGATTTTGCCGACGCATCGGTAGAGGGCGATGAGGTATTGTCCTTGTCTGACAAGCTTACTGTAGCAATTGCCAAAGATGCGGTACCGTTATTACAAAACACCGAAATCGATTACGTAATGGAAGGTGTTAACGGCGTGATTAAATATTACAACCCCAACGTTGTTGACGAATGCGGTTGTGGCGAAAGCTTTAACGTCGGATAACAATTTTTATGAAGCAAAAAATGGTGGTGACCGAGCGTGAGGTAAAATCACGTAAAGTGCCTTCTGGTGAGACGGTCATTATTCCTGAAGGGGAATTTGTTAATATTACCCAGGATTTAGGCGGCAACTATACGGTGACCTGGCGTGGCAACATGCTGCGTATTGATGGAACTGATGCTGATGCCATTGGCCGCAAACCCCAGACTTTGGATTTTGTGCCACCTGCCGACGGCAAGATTGACGAACAGCAGGTTTGGGATGCGCTGGAAACTATCTACGATCCTGAAATACCAATCAATCTGGTCTCCCTTGGTTTAATCTATGCGGTAAACATTGAACAGTCATCCGGACAGGTCGTTATCGATATGACATTAACTGCACCGGGTTGCGGTATGGGGCCGGTACTGGTAGGCGATGTGGAATACCGTGTAGGTTTAGTACCCCACGTAGAAAACGTTAAAGTAGAACTGGTTTTTGATCCGCCATGGTCGCGGGATAAAATGAGCGAAGAAGCTCAGCTGGAAGCCGGCCTGTTTTTCTAAAATCGAGAGTAAATAATGCAGTTACCATCAAGTCAGGAAATCATTGAAGATTTGGAATTCTTTGATGATTGGGAGCAAAAATACCAATACATCATAGATTTAGGTAAAGCACTACCACGCCTTGAAGATGTTCAGAAAACGCCGGAACGGCTGGTGAAAGGATGCCAGAGTAGTGTGTGGCTGGTAACCGAGATGAAGGGTGACAAAATTCACTTCGAGGTTGACAGCGACGCGGTTATCGTACACGGATTACTGGCGCTGGTGATGGCGGCCTACAATGATAAAACGCCGGCAGAAATCACCGCCTTTGATATTGATGGTTATTTTGCGGCACTTGATCTGGAGCGTCACATTACGCCGACCCGAGGTAATGGATTACGTGCTATTGTTGGCAAAATCCAGCAATTAGCTGTTCAGCACGGCGGTTAGCCTGCGTTAGCCTCTCCAATTGTGAAGATTTTTTGATAATTGCCCTTTACCCCCTAGGCACAGGGGCAAAGATTGCCTATAATTCGCCACCAAAATTTTTACAATTAAACCCGGAGACAGAAAATGGCTCTTGAGCGTACGTTTTCAATTATTAAGCCTGATGCCGTTGCTAAAAACGTAATCGGTGCGATCTACAACCGTTTCGAAACTGCTGGTCTGCGTATTGTTGCCTCTAAAATGGTACACATGAGCAAAGAGCAGGCAGAAGGCTTCTATGCAGAGCACAAAGAGCGTCCTTTCTTTGGTGCACTGGTAGACTTCATGACGTCTGGTCCGGTAATGGTTCAGGTTTTAGAAGGCGAAAATGCCGTAGTTAAAAACCGTGAAATCATGGGTGCAACTAACCCGGCTGAAGCGGCTGCTGGTACTCTGCGTGCTGACTACGCAGTATCAATCGACGAAAACGCAGTGCACGGTTCTGATGCCCCTGAATCTGCGGCGCGTGAAATCGCGTATTTCTTCTCAGAAGAAGAAATCTGCCCACGCACTCGCTAAGCTCAGCTTAACGCTTTGCAAAAAGGGAGCTTCGGCTCCCTTTTGTGTCTGTGAATGACAATCTGATTCGTGATATTCTATAGCGGTTCCAAGCTACCATTTAAAGAGTTGATGACACTTTATGACCAAAACAAACCTACTCAATTTTAATCGGCAGGGATTGCGCGACTATTTCGCTGAAATCGGCGAGAAGCCATTCCGTGCTGATCAGGTTATGAAGTGGATTTATCAGCAAGGTATCAGTGATTTTGAACAGATGACCAATCTGAATAAAAATCTGCGCGCCAAGCTGATTGAAAACTGCGAGATAAGAGCGCCTGAGATTGCTTATCATCAACAGGCCTCAGACGGCACCATTAAATTTGCGCTTAAACTCGATGGTGGTCAGGAAGTTGAAACCGTGTGGATCCCTGAGGCTGACCGGGCCACGTTATGTGTCTCTTCGCAGGTAGGATGTGCACTTGAATGTACATTCTGTTCTACCGCGCAACAGGGTTTTAACCGCAATCTGACAGTCAGTGAAATTATCGGTCAGGTATGGCGCGTAGCCACTACCCTGGGATTATCTAACGATACTTCCCAACGTCCGGTGACCAACGTGGTTATGATGGGCATGGGTGAGCCGCTGTTAAACCTTAAAAACGTCGTACCAGCGATGGATATTATGCTGGATGATTATGGCTTTGGTTTGTCTAAACGTCGGGTAACCCTGAGTACCTCAGGTGTGGTGCCAGCCCTTGATATGCTGGGCGATCAGATTGATGTCGCGCTGGCTATTTCGTTGCACGCGCCAAACGATGAACTGCGCGATGAAATCGTACCAATAAATAAAAAGTACAATATCGAAGAGTTTCTGGCCGGTGTACGTCGGTATTTAAGTAAGTCTAAGGCCAACCAGGGTAAAGTTACGGTTGAGTACGTCATGCTTAACCAGATTAATGACTCTACCGACCATGCTCATCAGCTGGCTAAGGTGATGAAAAACACCCCGTGTAAAATCAACCTGATCCCGTTTAACCCTTATCCAGGCTCACCTTATACGTGTTCAAGTAATTCACGTATCGATCGCTTTGCCAAAGTACTGATGGAGTATGGTTATACTGTTATCGTTCGCAAGACTCGCGGCGATGATATCGACGCCGCTTGTGGCCAGTTAGTTGGTGACGTAGTGGACCGCACTAAAAGAATGTTGAAAAAACAGATGAAGGGCGAGCCAATTTCGGTAAAAATGTCACAATAACAAACTGTCGAAAAAACAGAGGGTAAGCGCTGCAGATGAGAATATTGATTGTGTTGAGTCTGATGATCGCCCTGGCCGGATGTGTCAGCGAAAGTCAGCCCGGAACTTTTAGCTCGGAGTTTGATCAACAGGAAGCGGCGAAAACCCGGGTTTCTCTCGGTCTGACTTATCTTAAGAACGGTAATTATTCCCAGGCCAAGCAAAATTTAGATAAAGCGCTGGCTTTTGCCCCACGACTGGCCGAAACCCATTACGGTCTGGCTTACTACTACCAGGTGGTAGGCGAGACAGAACGTGCTGATGAATCTTATCAAACCGCAATGAGCCTGGCGCCGCGTGACGCGAATATCGCCAATAGCTACGGCGCCTTCTTGTGTCAGGACGGTCGCTACGAAAAAGCCAAAGAGTTTTTTATGCGGGCGCTAAATGCCAGACAGTATGCCAACTCAGCCGAAACCTATGAAAATATGGCGCTTTGTGCACAAAGCCAGGGGCAAGCAGAAGATGCCATCGAATATCTTAACAGCGCCCTGAAACATCAGCCCGGTCGGGCAAAAACGTTGTTTATCCTGACCGAAATGTATGTGGCCACAGAACAATATGGCCTGGCTCAGGAAACCCTGCGTCGTTATGAAAGGGTGGCGAGAGTGTCGCCTGATTCGTTGTGGATGGCGATAGAAATTGCCAAAGGCCAGGGCGATATTCGCGCTGCTAACGGCTATGGTGATATGTTGCTGCGCATGTACCCGGATAATTCGCTGACCCGTTTGTATGTAGAGCGGCAAAAAAGTAACCCACAGCCAGTGGTTAAAGTAAAAGCCAAAACCGACGCCGTAGTAAAAAAAGAAACCCAGGCTCCCTCTGAGCCCGTGGTGGCAACACAACCCAAACCTGAGCAGGTTATGCAAGCGCCGCAAGCGCCGCAAGCAGAGACTGAGTCTGTACAAAAGTTTCATATCGTACAGCCACAGGAAAACCTGTACCGCTTGTCGCTAAAATATAATATTAAGCTTGATACGCTGAAAGAATGGAACGGCCTGAATACAAACGGGTCTATCAGGTCAGGTATGAAACTGTGGCTGGTACCACCGGCAGAACAATCCAACTAATGTAGGTAACAAATGGACAAAGAGCAGCACATCGAAGCTGATGAGCAGCATGTGCCTGCCACGCCCAGTCCCGGTCAGGTATTGCGGGAAGCGCGGGAAGAGCAGGGCCTGACTCAACAGGCAATCGCTGATAAATTGTATTTGAAAGTCGGTATCATTGATGACCTCGAGCAAAACCGACTCGATGATTCAACCTCGGTGACGTTCACTAAGGGGTATGTAAGGCTTTACGCCAAAAACGTGGGCTTGAACGCAGAAGAATTACTGAAACTGTTTGATCAGTATCACACTACCCCTAAACCACCGGCAAAATTACAAAGCTTTTCCCGTCGCGTGGCTAAGCAGGCCCATGATGACCGTTGGATGATGGTGACTTACGGCATTGCCGTGGTGCTGATTGCGGGGGTTGTGGTGTGGTGGTATCAACAACCCGCAAATGAAGCGGACTCCCAGCCTGTTGCGCCCAAAAGTGTGCAAAGCCAGCCGCAACAGAGCCAGCAAAAAAATGCGGCAGCAGTTGATGACAGCACTGTGCTCAATGACTCTGCTGAGGACTACGTGTCCGATGAGGCTGAAGAAACCGTAGTCGCTGACAATGTTGATGCCTTGCAAACTAACCAGCAGGACGATACCGAAGCGCTTACCCCCGAGCCTGAAATTAATGAACCGGTAGTGTCTGACCCCGCCAGTGATCTGAACAGCCCTGATGGTGCACCGGTAGAGTTGGTCTTTAACTTTAACGCAGACTGCTGGGTGAATATAAATGATGCCTCAGGCGAGGCGATTGCCTACGGCGTAAAATCATCAGGCTATCAGATGCGTGTTACCGGGCTGCCGCCTTTTGAAGTCACACTGGGAGCACCAAGTGTGGTAGAAATTACTTATGATGGTGAAGCCGTGGATATGTCAGGTTTTGACCCCACCCGAACCGCTAAATTTTCGTTACCCAGGCAGGATCAATGATGTTTGCTGATAGTCCTATCCAACGCAGAAAATCTATTCGAATCAATGTTGGCAATGTCCCCATTGGTGATGGCGCGCCTATTGCGGTGCAATCCATGACTAATACACCTACCACTGATGTTGCCGCAACGGTTGCGCAAATAAGCCGTATTGTTGCCGTTGGCGGCGAAATCGTCAGGGTATCAGTGCCGACTATGGATGCTGCAGAAGCCTTTAAAGAAATTCGCAAGCAAGTGAGTGTGCCGCTCATCGCCGACATTCATTTTGATTACCGCATTGCCCTGAAAGTAGCCGAATATGGTGTGGATTGCTTACGCATTAACCCCGGTAACATTGGCAATATGGAGCGGGTAAAGTCAGTTGTTGACTGTGCTAAAGATAAGAATATCCCTATTCGAATTGGCGTAAACGGTGGTTCGCTGGAACGTGATTTACAGGAAAAGTACGGTGAGCCAACACCCGAAGCCCTGCTGGAATCAGCCATGCGCCATGTTGATATTCTCGACAAACTTAATTTTGACCAGTTTAAGGTATCGGTAAAAGCCTCTGATGTGTTTTTGGCGGTAGGTGCCTATCGCTTGCTGGCTAAGCAAATTGAACAGCCCCTGCATTTGGGGATTACCGAAGCAGGCGGACAGCGCGCTGGTGCCGTTAAAAGCGCGGTTGGTCTGGGCATGTTGCTGGCCGAAGGCATCGGCGACACGCTGAGGGTATCGCTGGCTGCTGATCCGGTTGAAGAAATCAAAGTTGGTTTTGATATTTTAAAATCCCTGCGCATTCGCTCGCGCGGTATTAACTTTATTGCCTGTCCAAGCTGCTCCCGCCAGGAGTTCGATGTAATCGGTACGGTAAACGCGCTGGAACAGCGTTTGGAAGACATATTAACGCCAATGGATGTGTCGATTATTGGTTGCGTAGTTAACGGACCAGGCGAAGCGGAAGTATCGGACTTAGGCCTCACCGGCGCACGCAATATGAGTGGATTTTATCTGGACGGAAAACGTCAGAAAGAGCGTCTGGCCAATGATGATCTGGTAGAACAGCTGGAAAAACGTATTCGTGCCAAAGCGGCAATGCTGGATTCTGCTAACGCCATTCCGGTGGTGGAAAAGTAGCAGCTAAGAACAATTTCTGCCGCGGGCAAGAATGTTTGTGGTTAATCACTAAAGCCCCTATAATGCGGGGCTTTTAATTAGGGTTGAGAGAGAACAGGTGGCAAAAACAATCCAGGCTATTCGAGGTATGAATGATTGCCTGCCGACGGAGTCGGGTAAATGGCAACAGGTCGAGGCAGTTATTCGGCAGGTTGTGGCCAGTTATGGCTATCAGGAAATCAGAACGCCTATCGTCGAAAGTACCGACCTGTTTAAGCGCTCTATCGGCGAAGTAACCGACATCGTCGAAAAAGAGATGTATACCTTTGAAGATCGCAACGGCGACAGCCTGACACTTCGTCCTGAAGGTACCGCCAGTGCGGTGCGTGCCGGCAATGAGCACGGCCTGATTTACAATCAACAGCAACGGCTGTGGTACATGGGGCCGATGTTCCGTCATGAGCGCCCGCAAAAAGGCCGTTATCGTCAGTTCCATCAGTTCGGTGTCGAAACCTATGGCCTGGAAAGTGCCGATATCGACGCCGAAGTGATTCAGTTATCGGCGCGTTTGTGGAAGCAGTTTGGTATTGCTGATGCGGTCACGCTGCAAATCAATTCCCTCGGTTCAAATGAAGCCCGTCAAAATTATAAAGAGGCGCTGGTCGCGTATCTTAAACAGCATGAAGAAAAGCTGGATGAGGACTCTTTACGCCGTTTAGAATCCAACCCGCTACGCGTGCTGGATAGCAAAAATCCGGATGTACAGGCATTAGTTGTCGATGCGCCTTCATTGATGGAGTATTTGGATGACGAGTCAAAAGCGCATTTTGAGTTGCTGTGTCAGTTACTGGACAACGCCGGTATTCGTTACGAAGTAAATCCTCGCCTGGTACGCGGGCTGGATTACTATAATCGCACCGTATTTGAGTGGGTAACCGACAGTCTTGGCGCGCAGGGCACCGTGTGTGCTGGTGGACGTTACGATGGTCTGGTTGAACAACTGGGCGGAAAACCAGCACCGGGTGTGGGATTTGCACTTGGTATGGAGCGACTGGTGTTGCTTCTGGATACGCTGGAAAAAATCGAACAGGAACAGCCTGCGGCAGACATTTATGTTACCGCATTGGGCGATGACACCCGTGGCTACGCCAGTCGGGTTGCCGAATCATTACGCGACGCGAGCAGTCAGTTGCGGGTAATGTTGCATTGCGGCGGTGGTAACTTAAAGAAACAACTTAAGCGTGCCGACAAAGTCGGTGCCAGTGTTGCCTTGCTAATTGGCTCAGAAGAAATGGCCGCCGAACAAGTAACGCTTAAACCATTACGCGGTAATGGTGAACAGGCAAGTGTTGCACTTAGTGAACTGCCTGAAGCAATAAATAACGTGTTATCTGCATAACCGTTAACAATAACGAGGTTTTAAAATGGAACAATTCGCTACAGAAGAACAACAGGTAGAAGCGATTAAACGATTTTGGTCAGAGCATGGAACGTCTTTGATTGTGGGTGCAGTGCTAGGCTTAGCTGGTTTGTTTGGCTGGCAGTACTATAGCGATTCACAAATTGCTGCCAAAGAATCGGCATCGCAGTCTTATCAGGCAGCGCTGGAGTCTCTGGTTAATGACGAAAACAGCAAGCCGATTGAGACGGTAATCAATTCAGACAGTGCAACCGGTTACGCTAACATCGCTGGTCTGTTGGCAGCTAAACAAGCGGTTGACGACGGTAACCTGGACACGGCTGCAACTTATCTGAACACCGTCGCCACTAACGCCGTGGATGAAAGTCTGAAGCAAGTGGCAAAGGTTCGTCTGGCGCGTGTTCAGCTTGCTCAGCAACAGCCTGAAAAAGCATTGTCGACCATTGAGTCTGTTAAAGATGAAGCCTTTACAGCCCAGGTTGAAGAAATTAAAGGTGATATTTTTGCGGCACAAGGGAACTTTGATAAGGCTCGTATAGCCTACTCTTCTGCGTTAGAGAAAGATATCAACAATCGATTACTGCAAATGAAACTTGATAACCTTGCAGTTACCGCAGGATAGTGAATGAATTTAAATACTCGAAACATCTCACAGCATTCCGCTCTGTGTGGCCGTATGTTTAAACGGGTCGTTTTAACCGCTGCCATTATTGGTTTGTCTGGTTGTGCTACCATGTCAGACTGGTTTGCTGATGAAGAAGAAATAAAAATTCGTCGTATCGCGCCAATTGAGAATCAGTTTGAGCCAAAAGAAGTCTGGAGCTACTCGATTGGTGACGGTGTGAACGGCTTTTTTTCGCGATTAGAGCCTGCTTTTGGCAATAACAAAGTGTTTGCCGCAGAGCGTCACGGTGAAGTTGTTGCGTTAACCCCCGATACAGGTGATGTTGTCTGGGAGCGTAATTTTGCGATATTCAAAGAAGAGTCGTTCTGGGATGATATCGCACGCATCTGGCGTAGCGGTGCATCGGCAAAAATAAGTGCGCTGGCTGCGGGTTATAACATGGTGTTTATCGCTACTGAAGACGGCATCATACGCGCGCTTGATCAGGAAACCGGTGAAACCCTGTGGGAACAGTCAGTCCCGGGTGAAATCCTTGCCACGCCAGCTATGGACGAAGGTATTCTTGTTCTTAATACAGGCGCTGGTGTGCTGTTTGGTCTGGACGTGAAAACTGGCGAGCAGCTATGGCGCAGCGAAACCGACGTGCCACCATTAAGCCTGCGTGGTATCTCCGCGCCGGTGGCGACCAATGGTGGTGCAATAGTAGGTACACCAACCGGTAAGTTACAGGTTAATATTCTGACCAGTGGTATTCCAGCCTGGGAAACGGCAATTACAGCCCCTTCCGGAGCCACAGAGCTGGAGCGCATCATTGATGTGGACTCCTCGCCGGTTGTTTATGGTACCAACGTTTACATCGTGTCATACGATGGCACCCTGGCCGCTCTTGAATTACGCAGTGGGCGTATTTTATGGAAGCGTGAATATGGCTCTTACCGCGATTTAGCGGTCAGTGGCAATCGTATTTACGTAGTTGATACCCGCTCTATTGTTTATGCATTGGATCGCCGTAACGGCGTCGAAATCTGGTCACAGGCCGGTCTTAAAGAACGTAACTTAACTGCGCCACTGGTGATGGATGATAAATTAGTAGTAGGTGACCGCTGGGGATTAATGCACTGGCTGAACACCGAAGACGGTTCATTGATTGCACGTTATGATCTGGGCGGCGACGATGAAGACGAAGCCATTTACGCCACGCCAATCAAAGTGAATGATCTGGTGGTGACCATTACCCGTGATGGCGATATTGCGGCGCTGTCATCTCAGTAAGCTGACCTGACACATCCTGCAATTCGCCGGATTATCCGATATAATCTAACGGCCGCGCTCTTAGCGCGGCCGTTTGCTTGTTTACTACTTAAAGGAACACCGATATGTTGCCTGTTGTGGCGTTAGTTGGGCGACCCAATGTGGGTAAGTCAACTTTGTTTAACCGTTTAACTCATTCCCGTGATGCGCTGGTTGCTGATTTTCCTGGCCTCACCCGGGATCGCCAGTATGGACAGGCCAGCTACGAACAACGTCAGTTTATTGTGGTGGATACCGGTGGTATTACAGGCGATGAAGAGGGCATAGATACCCTGATGGCACAGCAATCATTGCAAGCTATCGAAGAAGCTGATGTCGTGTTTTTCTTAGTGGATGCCAGAGCCGGGTTATTACCCGCTGATCAGTTAATTGCTGACCACCTGCGTAAAACCGATAAGCAGGTATTTTTGCTGGCCAACAAGGTTGATGGCATCGATGGCGACAGCGAGAGCGCTGAATTCTTTTCTTTAGGGTTGGGCAATGTGCATCAGATTGCTGCGGCCCATGGCCGTGGTGTCGCACAACTTATTCAGTCGGCGTTGTTACCGCTGGAACAAGAATTTCCCGAAATGCTGGTGCAAAAAACCGCCCAGGAAGAAGAACTGGATGCCGAAGAGCAACTGGAAAAGTTGCAAAGTTTGCCCATTAAACTGGCTATTGTTGGTAAACCTAACGTTGGTAAGTCCACACTAACTAACCGCATTCTTGGGGAAGACCGGGTTGTGGTTTTTGATATGCCAGGGACCACCCGCGACAGCGTGTATATTCCACTTCAACGCGACGATCGTGAGTACATCATTATCGATACGGCCGGCGTACGTAAACGTAAAAAAGTGTCTGAGGCAATTGAGAAATTCTCTATTGTAAAAACCCTTAAGGCTATCGAAGAAGCCAACGTGGTGTTACTGGTAATTGATGCGCGGGAAGGTATTTCCGATCAGGATCTCAGCCTGCTGGGCTTTGTATTAAATTCCGGCCGCTCGCTGGTGGTTGCCGTGAATAAATGGGATGGCCTGGATACTGACGTTAAAGACGAAATAAAACGAGAGTTGGATCGTCGGTTAGGCTTTATCGATTTTGCCCGGTTACATTTTATCTCGGCCTTACATGGATCGGGAGTGGGTAATTTATTTGAGTCGGTTGATGAAGCCTACCGTGGTGCCACCAAACGGATCAACACTTCGATGCTCACCCAAATTATGAAAATGGCCCAGGAAGATCACCAGCCGCCAATGGTTCGCGGACGTCGGATTAAAATGAAATATGCCCACGCCGGTGGTTATAACCCACCGATTATCGTCATCCATGGTAACCAGGTTGAGGACATACCCAATGCCTATAAGCGTTATCTGATGAACTATTTTAGAAAAGCGCTGGATGTGATGGGTACGCCTATTAAGATGGAATTCCGCGAGGGGGCTAACCCGTTTGAAGGTAAAAAGAATCAGCTTACGCTGGCGCAGCAGCGTAAACGTAAACGTCTGATGGATTTCCATAAAAACAAAAAGTAACCAAAGGCCCTGTTTTCAAACGGGGCTTTTTTTATCAGGCTATTTAAGGACTGATTTCAGAGCGCCTGACGTAGTTCTTTCATAAGGGCTGATTCACCTGGTACGGTAAGTTCACGCAGGGCCTGAATGACCAGAGGATCGCCAATCCGGGAAGGAAAGGTGGTGCTGAATTTAACAAACTTGTCCTCAAGCCTGAACAAATAAATACTGGCATACAAGGCTTCACTGTCATCACCTTCCGCAGCGAGTTCTGACATCATGCCATGAATATTGCCTGTATCATCACTGATCGGATGCTGATGCTTTTTGATATCAATATTCATCGCTCGCTCTGCGGCGATCGTTTTAGCCTGTTCTACCGCATCTTCCAGTTCATGGATAACCTGTTGCGCACTGTTATGAGTGAGCGGGGCCAAAACAGGGTAAACAGCAATATCAACAATGGCATCAGTAAATTCCGGGTGCAGGTAGCGCGCCAGAACCCCTTTAAACGGATCGGGATAGAGGTATTGCTGGCTGAGCCGGAATTTTCCCAGTGTCTGAGGCAGTACCAGCTGACCTGAGTAATCGCTGGCCCCCATAGCCTTATAAAGATAGGGGGTTGTAAAAAGGTGCTGTTGCTCTGCATGGGCGGCCCAACGCAGAATGATTTGTTGGATATCCTGAGGTGTGACTTTATCCTGATGCCAGTAATGGACCAGAAAACTATCCAGTTGCACGCCGCGCCACTCAACGGAAAACTCACTAAAGCTCTGTAATGGCTGATCTTTAGTACTACCTTGCTGCGTGGCTGGTGTTTCGGTTAACTGGTTGGCTATGAGCAACTCGTAGTCATGCCGACTCACAGACGGACTAAGTTCTCTGAATAGCGACAGCTGCTCGAGGCCGGCAAGAAATTCGTTTGACGCGATACCATCGTTGCGACATTGGCCCTGAGAAGACGCAGCAAAGCACGCTTGCTCGGCAGTTTGACTGAGATAGGACGAAAATACGTTTACCGCAAGGTCAAAAGGGAGATTAACCGGTGCACTGAGCTGCGGTTGCTCCGGTGGCGTAGGGGAGCTCGCGCCACAACCTGTCAGCATAAGTAATACGGGCACCGCAAATAGGTGCCGCCAACCATTATTCAAACAACATTACCTTTAACGAGTGCCAGCGCCACTTGAGTGGCGGGTCTGTAATTTAGCTTAAATCGTGGGTTTGGCTCTGACAGCCTTTACCACACTGATAATTTCACCATCAGTTACCCGGCTGACAATCTCATCCTTTTCGTTCACCGCGGTAATACTGGTAATGGCCTGCTGCCCTTTCAGGGTAGCTGAATAACCTCGAGCCATTGTGGCCAGTGGACTGACAGACTGCAACAGGTGCGCAAGTGTAGCAAGCTTGCGTTTGTCCGTCTCTAGTCGCTGATACATCATTGTCTGAAGTTGTCTGGTTAAAAACAGCCGTTGGGCTTTGATCTTGTCGAGTTTAATTGATGGATGCTGGCGCGCCAGACGACTTTCTAAACGTTGGTTACGCCCTTGCAGGAGGGCGATTCGCTGGGTAAAGCGGTTGATCATTCTTTGTGTAAGCTGATCTACCCGCTGACTTTGTTGTTGAAGCATGACCTCAGGATGACGCGTCTTAAGGCGCTGACTCAGAACCGCAAGGGTATGAGAGCGGCTTTGCAAGCTGCTTCTGAAAGCCCGGGTAAGGTGATTTTGCAGTTGCGCGATGCGTTGTTGCGTTTCCCGCTGATCCATAGACAGCAGTTCGGCAGCCGCCGAGGGCGTTGGCGCACGTAAATCAGCCACAAAATCGGCAATGGTTACGTCTACTTCGTGTCCTACTGCACTTACCAGTGGTAGTTGTGAGCGCGCTATTTCACGTGCTAGTGATTCATTGTTAAAACACCACAGATCTTCCATTGAACCGCCACCGCGGGTCAGCAGAATAACATCCACTTCATTGCGCTGGTTTGCCAACCAGATATTCCGGGCCAGCTGGGCTGCGGCTTGTTCACCCTGAACCATGGAAGGGTAGACAATGACTTCGGTTGCCGGACTGCGGCGTTTTAACACGCTTAATACATCGTGCAGGGCGGCGCCATGGGCGGAGGTAATTACGCCAATGCGGGTGATATGCTCTGGCAGCGTTTTTTTGCTGGCGGGATCAAAAAGTCCTTCAGCCTGGAGTTTGTATTTTAGCTGTTCGAATGCCAGTTTTAGCTGGCCCTCACCCTCGGGCTCCATGGTTTCCACCACAAGCTGGTAGTCGCCACGGGGCTCATAAATTCCCACGCTGGCTCTGACCAGCACCTTGTCCCCTTCTCGTGGCGGGTTGCGTACCACACGATTAGCCGAGCGAAACATAGCCGCTCTGACCTGGGCTTTGTTATCTTTTAACGTAAAATACCAGTGCCCGGAGGAAGCGCGGGTCAGGTTGGATATTTCGGCGCTCAACCAGACCAGACCAATTTCACTGGTTAAAATGTTACGCGCTAAACGGTTTAATGTTGTTACGCTGTGAACTTTTTGCCCGTCCGGGGCAGAGAATACTGTCATCGAATGAAAAAACCTCAGCTTTAATGCAAATACAGTTTACCTGAAAGTGAAAAAACACTACAATTGCGCCGCAATTAAACCTCAATCTACAGGTGTTTTTGCATGCTACGAATCGCTCAAGAAGCGCTAACCTTTGACGATGTATTATTGGTTCCTGCGCACTCCAACGTACTTCCGCACACAGCAAACTTACAAACTAAGCTGACCCGCAAGGTCGCCCTGAATATCCCAATGGTATCAGCTTCTATGGATACTGTAACGGAAGCGCGTTTAGCTATTGCATTAGCCCAGGAAGGCGGCATCGGTTTTGTTCACAAAAATATGACGCCAGAGGAACAGGCAAAACACGTTCGCGAAGTAAAAAAATACGAAAGTGGCGTGGTATCAGACCCCGTTACCGTTTCTGAAACAGATAATCTGGGTACCGTGCTGGCCCTCAGTAAAAAGCTGGGCTATTCGGGCTTTCCAGTGACTGACAAAGATAATAACCTGATTGGTATTATCACTGGTCGTGACATGCGTTTTGAAAACCGTCTGGATTTACAGGTAAGTAAAGTGATGACGCCTAAAGAGCGTCTGGTTACCGTGAAAGCAGGCGCCAGTTCAGAAGAAGTACTGGAACTGATGCACGAACACCGTATCGAGAAAATTCTGGTGGTCGATGATAGCTTCAAGCTGTCTGGCCTGATTACCGTAAAAGATTTCCAGAAAGCAGAAAGCAAACCAAATGCCTGTAAAGACTCTTTAGGTCGTTTACGCGTTGGTGCAGCGGTTGGCGTTGGTCCGGGTACCGATGAGCGTATTGCTCTGCTGGTAGAGGCCGGCGTAGATGTGCTGCTGATCGATACTTCACATGGCCATTCTCAAGGCGTTATCGATCGCGTTAAAACCGTTCGTGAAACCTATCCTGAACTGCAAATTATTGCTGGTAACGTGGCTACGGCAGAAGGTGCACTGGCACTGGCCGAAGCGGGTGCTGATGCGGTTAAAGTGGGTATTGGCCCTGGCTCGATTTGTACTACCCGTATTGTTACCGGTTGTGGCGTACCACAAATTACGGCGATTTCTGATGCGGTAGAAGCACTCAAAGGCCGCGACATTCCGGTTATCGCTGACGGCGGTATTCGCTTCTCTGGTGACATTGCCAAAGCCCTGGTTGCCGGCGCAAGCTGTGTAATGGTGGGTTCGATGCTGGCCGGTACCGAAGAAGCACCGGGCGAAGTTGAACTGTATCAGGGCCGTTACTACAAGTCTTACCGTGGCATGGGCTCGTTAGGCGCCATGAATCAGCGCAATGGTTCTTCGGACCGTTACTTCCAGGAAAGCGATAACGCTGAAAAACTGGTGCCGGAAGGGATTGAAGGTCGTGTGGCTTATAAAGGCCCGATTGCCACCATCATTCACCAGCAAATGGGCGGCCTGCGTTCTGCTATGGGCTTAACCGGTTGTGCCACTATTGAAGAGCTTAATACCAAGCCGCAATTTGTTCGGGTAACCGCAGCGGGTATGGGTGAGTCGCACGTACACGACGTAAGCATTACCAAAGAAGCACCAAACTACCGTTTAGGTTAAACTAACCCTGAACAATAATTGATTTATCAGGCTGGTTTTTACCAGCCTGCTTGTTTTCTATTTAAAGGCGAACACCATGACACAAAACATCCATGATCATCGCATACTCATTTTGGATTTTGGCTCTCAGTATACTCAGCTTATTGCACGTCGCGTACGTGAACTCGGCGTATATTGTGAACTCTGGGCATGGGATGTCACAGAAGAACAGATTAAGTCGTTTAACCCACAGGGGATTATTTTGTCGGGTGGACCTGAGTCGGTAACCGAAGAAAACTCCCCCCGAGCGCCTGAATATGTATTTAATGCCGGTGTGCCGGTACTGGGCGTTTGTTACGGCATGCAAACCATGGCCGAGCAGCTTGGCGGTAAAGTTCAGGGTTCCGACAAGCGTGAGTTTGGTTATGCCCAGGTAGAAGTGGTTAAAGCGAATGACCTGCTGGCCAATATCGAAGATGCCATCAGCGCCGAGGGGAATGCCTTACTGGATGTTTGGATGAGCCACGGTGATAAAGTTATCGCCATCCCTGAAGGTTTCGAAACCGTTGCCTTAACGCCTTCATGCCCTCATGCAGCTATGGTGAATACCGAGAAGAAATTTTACGGTGTACAGTTCCACCCGGAAGTGACCCATACCCGTCAGGGCATGCGCTTACTGTCGCACTTTGTTATGGATATCTGCGGCTGTGAAAAGCTGTGGACGCCAGACGCGATTATCGAAGACGCCATTGCTCGCATTAAAGAGAAAGTGGGTGACGATGAGGTGATTCTGGGGCTTTCCGGCGGTGTTGATTCCTCTGTTGTTGCCATGCTTATTCACCGCGCAATCGGTGATAAGCTAACCTGCGTATTCGTTGATAACGGCTTGCTGCGCTTAAACGAAGGCCAGCAGGTAATGGATATGTTTGGCGATCACTTTGGCCTTAATATTATCAAGGTTGACGCAGAAGAGCGCTTCCTGGCCCGCCTTAACGGAATTGAAGATCCTGAGCTTAAGCGTAAAGCTATCGGTAACGAATTCGTTGCGGTTTTTGATGAAGAAGCCGGTAAGCGGGTTAATGCTAAATGGTTAGCGCAGGGCACCATTTACCCGGATGTCATTGAATCAGCTGGTTCTGCTACTGGTAAAGCCCATGTGATTAAATCTCACCACAATGTAGGCGGCCTGCCTGAGGATATGAAACTGGGTCTGGTTGAACCGCTGCGTGAGTTGTTCAAAGACGAAGTGCGTAAGATTGGTCTGGAACTGGGTCTGCCTTACGACATGTTGTATCGCCACCCATTCCCTGGTCCGGGTTTAGGTGTTCGGGTATTAGGCGAAATCAAGAAAGAATACTGCGATCTGCTACGCCGCGCCGACGCTATCTTTATTGAAGAACTACATAACGCAGAGCTGTACCACAAGGTAAGTCAGGCATTTACGGTATTCCTGCCAGTTAAATCGGTAGGCGTAATGGGCGATGCCCGTAAGTACGACTGGGTAGTTTCATTGCGAGCAGTAGAAACCATCGACTTTATGACCGCTCACTGGGCGCACCTGCCGTATGATTTCTTAGGGAAAGTATCTAATCGCATTATCAACGAAATCGATGGCATTTCCCGCGTAGTGTACGACATCTCCGGTAAGCCACCGGCTACTATAGAGTGGGAATAGCAGTCGTTTCTGGACTGAGTTTCAGCTGACTTCGAAAGCCTTGCGATTGCAAGGCTTTCTTGTTTTTGATGTCAGATCTCCGTGTTGTGAAATAGTAAAAGCGTAGTAAAGTCAAAACAGATATAGAATTAGTACTATAGTTTTATGTTTCCTGATAAATATCGACTAAACTTTATGTGGCGGAGGTTGGGAGCAAACGCTACAAATTAAACACCTTCACTAAGCCCGGTCTATACCTTTGTATGCCTGAAAACATCGTTTCCCTGCGAAATACACAATACAGTGCAGGCGGATGAAGTTGTGCTAAATTCCTTAACATGGAAGCGTTAAAATGAAATCCGTACCATCGAAACCTTTTCGCGAGTTCGCGATTAGCGGACTTTGCCTCTCCTTACTTTCAGGTTGTCTGTATGACAAAGACAGTACGGTAATCGAGCCTGCCACGCCATCGCCGGAAGAGGCGTTAGTCAGTGCCATCAATGAGAGCCATCCGCAAGGTCTCAGTGCGTTTGTGCTGCCCGAAAGTGATGCTTTCAGGCTTATTCCCCAGGATGTTAATAATCCGCTGACGGCCGAAAAAGTGCATTTGGGTAAAATGCTTTTTCATGAAACGGCACTGGCAACACAGGGGGTCAACAGTCAGCAAACCGGAACCTGGTCCTGTGCCAGTTGTCATCATGCCGACGCAGGATTTAAATCTGGTTTGCCCCAGGGGATCGGTGAAGGCGGTGAAGGTTTTGGTGTGAAAGGAGAGATGCGTACTTTTGCCGTGGGGTTTGATAAAGCATCGATGGATTCTGATCTTATTCCTGACGTTCAGCCATTAGCATCCCCCTCAATTTTAAATACGGCCTATCAGGACGTAATGTTATGGAATGGTCAGTTTGGTAATGCTCAATCAGGTTCAGTTAATCGTGGATTGGATGAACAGGTGTTAGCGCCGGAAGGAACCCCCAAGCACGAAAATCTTCGACAGTTATCCGGATTGGAAACCCAGGCAATCGCCGGTACCAAAGTACATCGGCTGAAAACTGATGAAGGTTCGGTGCTTCAAACTAACGATGAATATGCGCTGTTGTTTGAACTGGCCTTTCCTGAAGGAAGTACCGATATCGTTGCCGATGCGGGCAAAGCTATAGCGGCATATGAACGAACAGTGCTGGCTAATCAGGCGCCTTTTCAGCGATGGCTTAAAGGTGAGTCACTAGTGATGACTGAGTCTGAGATCCTTGGTGCAACCCTATTTTTTGGCAAAGCGAAATGTGTCAGTTGTCATACCGGTCCGGGATTGAGTTCTTCTGCTGAAGCTACTGAAAGTGAAATGTTCATGGCAATTGGTTTTGCCGATTTTGACCCGAATAATCCACAAATTACCGGAACAGTTGGTGATGCAGACGCAAAAGGTCGTGGGGGGTTTACGGGAGAATCGGCAGATGATTATAAATTTAAGGTTCCTCAGCTATATAACCTTGCCGATACAAACGTATTTGGCCATGGGGCCAGCTTCAATAGTATTCGGGATGTTGTGGCCTATAAAAATGCTGCCGTGCCACAGAAAGTCATTCCCGCGTCGCAATTGGATCCGCGATTCATTCCATTGGGCCTGAGTGAACTCGAGATTGATCAGCTAACGGCCTTTCTGGAGTACGCCCTGTACGACCCTGATTTAGCCAGATACAAACCCGATGCTTTACCAACTGGTGCATGCTTCCCTGTAGCAGACGAGTTGTCTAAACTTGATTTGAACTGCTGATTCTTAGCGTCAGGCGGGGCCGTCTGACGTGCATTTCTATTCCCGGTTTAAACATCTATGGTGTGAAAAATGCAGATTTGGATGATTATCATTCAGGATTTCACGCAACTGTCATATAAACGCGCTGTAATAATCAGTCCATGCACAGGGAAAGTGTAAGAAATCATTCAATTACCGCTTCCCGGAGACCGCTATGATACGTTTCACCAGTATCAATCACCTGATTATGACACCTGTACTGGCCATTATTGCGGTTTTGGTTTTACTGAATATCGGGTCTCTGGCAATTGCCTTTTCGCTTATGAACAGCATCGATCGCGTAGAGCAGACTCATGTTGTGCAGGAGCGGATGGTGTCAGATGCATTAACTCAATTTAAAACCCAGGTTCAGGAATGGAAGAATGTACTGCTTCGCGGTGCTGTCGATAAAGACCGGGAAAAGTACTGGGCCCGTTTTCAGGACAGAGAAACCGACGTGCAGAAAATACTGCGTCAGTTGGTTGGTAATGATGAACTCAGTAGCGGTGCCAAGGCATCCATCGAGCGCTTCTTACTTGCTCACCAGACGATGGGCAGGAAATACCGTGAAGGTTATCAGGCATTTGTGGCGGCGGGTTATAATCCGCATACCGGCGATACCTTTGTAAGAGGCATCGATCGGGAGCCCGCCGAACTGTTGCAATCTGCTGCCGATGATATTGCTCAGACCACGCAGCAGGCCAAGCAAAGTGTTATGAGTGAAACCTCGCAATTATTGTGGGTAGTGATGGGTTTGTCCTTTATTTTAAGTGGTGTGTGTATTGCCTATCTTATTACTAATCTGCGCCGTAATATCGTCAAGCCAACTCGTGAAATTGCCACGTGTTTACAGCAAATGGAACAAAAAGAATATGACTACCAGCTGACTTATCGCAGTGAGCATGAGTTAGGGCTGGTTGCCAGCGCCACACGCCATTTGCAAACCAAACTACAGGACACGGTAACTATTTTATCTGACGCTCAACAACAAATAGGGCGCTCTCACGATCTTCTGGAAGACGTTGGAGCGGGGATTGCTAATGGTGCGTCTGAGCAGCGTCAGTCTTCGGATTCCTTGGCTCAGGCTAACGAGAAACTGGACGAAATCGTTAAAAGCCTTGGTGCGATCACCAGCCAGGTAGCGGTGGCATCGGGCCATTCTCAGCAGCAGGTTCAGGAATGTTACGCCACATTTGATGCGGCAAATAAAGGCTTTGCTGAACTGGCCAGTACCGTGTCGTCGGCAAGCCAGATTGTGAATGAACTACAGGCAAGAAGTACCAGTATTCTTACCGTAGTGAATGTGATTAATGAGATTGCCGACCAAACCAATTTGCTGGCTCTGAACGCGGCCATAGAGGCGGCGCGCGCGGGAGAGCATGGCCGCGGCTTTGCGGTTGTTGCAGACGAAGTGCGCGCCCTGGCTGCCAAAACTCAACAATCAACCCAGGAAATTAACGCCATCCTCAGTGCCTTTGAAGCTGATTCCAGTAAAGCGGTGGCCGCCATGGAAAGTGGCCAGCTGCAGGCCGACGTAAATGCAAAAAGTGCTCAGCAGGCACTGGCCCTGCTTAATGAGCTGGTCCGTTTTATTGATGAAACCCAGAGTGTTGTGGCGGCCCTTGAGGGGGCTGCAACCGACCAAAGTGTGATCCAGCATCAGCTCGATGGCGTCATTGCTAATGTGATGCGCTCCGCTGAAAATTACCAGCAGCTGTCGCAGAGCAACAGTATTAGCGAAGCCATTAATCTGATGTCAAAAAATGTGATGTCAGTGGTATCGGCATTGAGCCGTTAGCCGCAAAATAGCGTACCATAGCGGTAACTTTACAAAATCAGTTAACTATTTTGCACAAAGATATACCGCTAGTTTTCCATCCTATCTACAGCCAGCTTGATTTACCTGTGCGGCATCGGTTTCCAATCGACAAGTATCAGGGGATCCATGATGCGCTGTGCCGCCATGGTGTTGATGCGAGGACTTTTGTTACTCCTGAGCCTGTAGCGAAAGACATCTTACTGAATCACTACGACAGCCACTATGTTGAAACGCTACTGGCTGGTACGCTCGATAGTAAAGCTATGCGCCGCATTGGTTTCCCCTGGTCTGATCAATTAATAAAGCGCAGCCTGACGGCCATTGGCGGTACTATTAAAACTGCTGAACTGGCTTTACTAAATGGCATGGCTTTAAATCTGACCGGTGGATATCACCATGCCGCTGCTGACTGGGGTTCTGGTTTTTGCCTGTTCAATGATTTATATCTTGCGGCTAAACATATGCTTGGTCAGCCAGGAATAGATTCGGTACTGATTGTTGATTTGGATGTGCACCAGGGGGATGGTACCGCATTACTGGCCCAGGATGACTCTGCCATTATTACCCTATCGTTACATGGCGAGAAAAACTTCCCACACCGAAAGCAGCAGTCCGACATGGATTTTCCGCTGCCTAAGGGAATGACAGACGATGCATACCTGGCTGTACTGGACGAAGCTTTAAGTCTGATTAGTCGCGTGTATGTGCCCGATGCGGTAATTTATGATGCTGGGGTGGATATCCACGAAAATGACGACCTTGGCCTGTTATCGGTTAGTACTGATGGCGTCTATCAACGTGACAGTATGGTACTCGACTGGTGCCGGCAGCGGGGGCTGCCAGTTGCCTGCGTTATTGGCGGTGGGTATCAACGGGATATCGACGCGCTGGTGTCTGTTCACCTGCAGCTGTATCGCGCTGCAGGTGTTATCGATTAGCCCACAGGCGTTAAAAAGCAGCGAGCTGAAAACCCAGTCCTATGCGATTCTGACGACGGTTGTAGTCAATCAGACTATCACCATAACCACTGAAATATTGCAGCACAACCTCATATCTGGGGGACACTGGATAACTCAGGGATAATTCGATGCTGCCGCGATTGTCGTCAAATTCCAGGTTGTTTCTGAGGCGGGCAAAAATACCAAAATCATTGACCCGTGTGCCATAGCCTAATTCTACCCGGCCAAAGTAGTGGGTGATTCTGGGGTTGTCGTCGCCAGCCGTATCGGTGGGGGATGTTTTGGCGTCTTCCGGAATACGGTACCAGGTTCGCAGATAATAGATGTCGTCGGCATCACTAAACAAACTGGTCAGCATAATCCGGTTCCAGCTGCGGGAACGTTCTTCACTCTGCCCATTGGACATGTGGTTAAAGCCCAGTTGCAAGGCATTAAAGTCAATTCCCAGCAGCTTTATATCCGTGTTCCACTGATAAAATATTTCCGGCTCGTAGTTAGTTTCCCGAAAAGGTTTGGACACCTCGGTGTTATAAAGTTGCCAGAATGACGTCAGCGTAAAGCCAAAGTAGACACCCTCTGCCGATTCATTGCGCGTATACAAAGGCAATTTTATACTGATCTGGAATTTGGCTTCTTTATTGTCGATGTTGTCTTCGGTCAGCGCTGCGTTGCCCAGTGCGTTGGGGTTATCAACATAGGTATAAGGCAAAAAGTAGTTACGCCTGAACTGAGTAATCGCAAACGTGTTGTCAGCCAGTTCCTTGTCCGCCTCAAAACGCTTGGTAAACAAACTGGGGCGGGCAACCAGCCCACTGCCTTGTTGTTTTGTAGCGGTTTCAGAAGCGGAGGGATTGTCGTTTGCTAGTGTGCAGGTTGAGGATGTTGCCAGTAAAATACCGCTAAACAACAAACGGTTAATTTTCAGCTGCAAAGTCAATGGTGAGTCCTTCATAAGCAGCAACCAGTTCCAATGGCGATTCGGCAATCGTAATGTACTGATTGCAGTGGTCAATAATAGCGTCGATATCCGTATCTGTTCGACTTGGATCGTGGCTGTATAAAGCCAGCCTTTTGGCGTTGCACGCCATTGCGAGTTTAACGGCTTCTTCGGCGACGGAATGGCCCCAGCCACTCTTAGCCGGCATGTCAGAAAGCATATACTGCGCATCATGGATGATCAGGTCGGCATTTCTGGCAAAATCCACAAAGGTCAGAAAGTCGGTTTCTTTTTTGTACGGGGGATACAGCTCATTATCGGTAATGTAGGCCACTTTATAGCCGTTTTCCGTAATGGAATAGGCGCTGCCTTTACCTGGATGATTCATGGGTAAACGACTAATTGTCGCCCCATTTAATTTCCAGGTATCGGTTTTGTCAGGCTGTGGGGTGATACTGATTTTGGACTGTAGCGCCGAAAAAGGAACCGGGAATACCGAGCCTTGCATCTGCCTGATAATGGCATCATTCTCGGGCAGGGTGGTTTGTCCAGGCGTGATAAAGATTTCCCGTCCGGGCTGATAAATCGGTGTGAAAAATGGAAACCCCTGAATGTGATCCCAATGGTTATGGGTCAGCAAAATGTGAATAGGGGTTTGTTTTTTTATCAGCTTGTCACCGAGCAAGCGAATACCGGTACCAGCGTCCAGCGAAATATCGGTACCGTCACTCAGCTCTATGTGGACGCACGCAGTATTGCCTCCATAACGCACATAATCGGCGCCTGGTGTTGGAATAGAACCTCTTACACCATAGAAGGTTAACTGCATGCTTACTCCTTATGTAACGGGTTTTACGTTAATAAAACCCGAACCACTATAAAGCGCCGATAAAGGCTGCTACTTCACTTAATTGTAATAAAGATTTTTCACCTGTGCGGCGATTTTTGTATTCGACCAGTTGTTCGTCAAGGTTACGCTCGCCGATAACAATGCTGTGTGGGATCCCAATCAGCTCCATATCTTTAAACATCACGCCCGGACGTTCTTTACGATCGTCAAACAATACCTCTACGCCTGCTTCGGTTAATTCGGCATACAGCGCTTCGGCAGCGTCTTTGATACGCTGGGACTTGTGCATGTTCATTGGAATTAACGCTACGGTGAACGGCGCAATCGGGTCAGGCCAGATAATGCCATGCTCATCGTGGTTTTGCTCAATTGCAGCGGCAACCACACGAGAAACACCAATGCCATAACAACCCATGGTCAGGGTTTCATGTTTACCGCTTTCACTCAGAACGCCACAGTTCATTGCCTGAGAATACTTATCTCCCAGCTGGAAGATATGGCCCACTTCGATACCACGTTTAATTTCGATGGTACCGGTACCGCAGGGTGAAGGATCGCCCGCTTCAATGTTGCGAATATCAACCGCAGTTAATTTGTCGGCAAAGCTTTCTGCACTCAGTGCGGCTGCAACCACATAATCGGCATAAACTGGTACTTCGACCGACGCTAAATCGATGTCTTTTGGTGCGACACCGAGTACTTTGGTCACAATTTCTTCGCTTGCGGTGATTAATGGCGCAGCCACACCAGCGAGCTTTTCTGCTTTAATGTCGTTCAGTGAATGTGCGGCAGAAAGTACCAGCAGTACCCACTTATCTGGATCGGCTTCACCTTCTTCGCTCTCTGCCTGTACCAGCACATATTGCAGGGCATCAACCGACGCTGTTGCTACTGGCAGCGTTTCTGCTAACTCAACGTTAGCGGCGTAATCCGAGCTATTAGAGAATGCGATAGCATCTTCACCAGACTCCGCCAGCATATGGAATTCGTGAGAGACACTGCCGCCAATAGAGCCTGTATCGGCCATTACCGGACGGTAATCCAACTGCATTCGCTCAAAAATCTTACAATACGCGTTATACATGGCATCGTAAGTGGCTTGTAATGAATCCTGAGTTAAGTGAAAGCTGTAGGCGTCTTTCATGGTAAATTCGCGGCCGCGCATAATACCAAAGCGTGGACGCACTTCGTCACGAAACTTGGTTTGAATCTGGTACAGGTTCAACGGCAGCTGTTTGTAGCTGCTAATTTCGTTGCGAACCAGTGCGGTAATAACTTCTTCATGGGTTGGGCCGAGTACGAAGTCACGCTGATGGCGATCTTTAATGCGCAGTAGTTCGGGGCCATATTCTTCCCAGCGTCCGGTTTCCTGCCACAAATCGGCAGGCTGAACGACAGGCATCAATACTTCGATGGCGCCAGCTTTGTTCATTTCTTCACGAACAATATTGGCTACCTTATTCAGTACCCGCAAACCGGTTGGCAGCCAGGTGTATAGCCCGGCAGCAAGTTTACGGATAAGACCGGCCCGAAGCATAAGCTGATGGCTAATTACCTCAGCGTCAGCAGGGGTTTCTTTTTGTGTTGCTAATAAATACTGACTAGTACGCATTGCTGGCATATACCCATTGGATGATTACAAAACTGGCGTATTCTAGCAGTGTTAGCAGCGCTTACATAGCCCTAAACCGCCACTTGTTTTATAGCGGTGACAACCACTTGCCCGGCGGTAACCTGCCAGTGAATATCGCGGTCATAAAAAATCACCTGATAGGTTTTCGGGTCGTTGTCCTCGGCCTGGCGGTAAGCGGGGCGGGGATCCTGCCCCAGGCACTGTTGGATAAGCGCTGCAAGGTCGGTATGCGGCTGGTTATTTAATTCAGTTTGAGCAGCGTCGGTAAAAACCACTTCACGCTGTGGCAGAGGATTCTGCTCCAGCAACCGGGCGCTCGCGTCATCAACGCTATCGCTGTAGGGTAAATAAGGTTTGATATCAATGACCGGTGTGCCATCGAGTAAGTCAAGCCCCCCCACATGCAGGATAAGTTGCCCGTGCTTTTGTTCATGGCCCAGATTTTTCACCACAGACATACCAATGCCGTTAGGCCGGAACGTACTGCGGGAGGCAAAAACACCAATACGACTGTTGCCGCCAAGGCGAGGGGCTCTCACCGTAGGTGTCCAGCTTTGCGCGAGATTTTCGTGGAATAAAAAAAGTAACCAGAGGTGCGAGTAGGTTTCGATTCCTCTTAAACCGTTAGCATCGTTAAATTCCGGGGTAAAAACAACGCTGCCTTTGGCATTAGCCAGGGCTGGTTGCCGGGGAATGGCAAATTTTTGTTTAAAAGGCGAGGTTATTGTACCAATCGCAGAAATCGAATAGGCCACCGGCTCAGTCATAAATTGCAACACTTTTGTAGTTTAGCTGACACAAATATCAAACATTTATCACTTATAGTAACGCCGCTATCGAATTACTGGTAGTCCCTGGAATCCCTTTGGCCCGCCGCTGGTGGGCATTTTTTCTGTAGTGCCGACCCTTGTGAACAGGAAATCTGCAATTTTTTGCATGATTGAAAACCCTGCGTATGCCACTATATAGCTCCGTGGAAAAATACAATCGCATATACTGCCTTCCAGACTTGCCTGACAGTGTGCAAAGAAGAGCGGTAACAAAAGTAGATCGTATATAGGATGGCTATGATCTCGGTAAAAAATTTATCAAAATTTTATGACCACTTTAAAGCAGTTGATAATTTGTCATTTGACATTAAACCTGGCGATATCGTTGGTTTTTTAGGTCCGAATGGGGCTGGTAAATCGACCACCATGAAAATGCTCACGGGCTTTATGCAACCCAGTGAGGGTGAGATTTACATCAAGGAGCAGTCACTGGCCAGTGAAGCCAAGGCTATCCAGCGTGATATCGGTTACTTGCCCGAAGGCGCCCCCGCCTATGGAGACATGACGGTATGGCAGTTTTTGCATTTTATTGCAGATGTGCGCCGTTTAAAGGGGGAGCACCGCAAGGCACGACTGTTTGACGTGATAAAACGGGTAGAACTTGCCGATGTGCTCAACCGACCCATTGATAATTTATCCAAAGGGTTTAAACGCCGGGTTGGCCTGGCGCAGGCGATATTGCACGATCCGGATATTCTCATCCTCGACGAACCCACGGATGGTCTGGATCCAAATCAGAAACACCATGTCCGCCAGCTTATTGAAGATTTGTCGCGGGATAAAATCGTGATTATCTCTACCCATATTCTCGAAGAAGTCTCTGCGGTGTGTAACCGGGTAATGATTCTGGCCAACGGCCAGTTGCGATTTGATGATACGCCGGAGGCGTTAAGGCATCGTTCCCGTTACTGTAATGCAGTTAGTCTGAAACTGAGTTATGCCGCCGATATTTCGGGGCTGGCAGAGCTTGAAGGGGTGGAAGAAATGGAAATTGACCGCAAGAGTGGATTAGTCACGCTTTTCCCTGAGCCCGGTAAACATATTTTTCATGTCATCAATGAGTACGTCACCCAACGCAGACTGCCGGTGGATACCCTGACGCTGGAAACCGGCCGGTTAGACGAAGTATTTCGTTATATCACCACGGCGGAGGTGACCCATGGGTAATATTTGGATCATTACCAGACGAGAGTTTTCGAGCTTTTTTGCCACGCCGGTGGCCTATGTGTTTATTGCTATCTTTTTAATGTTGTCCGGCATTTTTACTTTTTTTATCGGTAATCTGTACGAACGGGGACAGGCGGATCTGATCCCGTTTTTTAATTTTCATCCCTGGCTGTATTTGTTTCTGGTTCCCGCTATTGCAATGCGAAGCTGGGCCGAAGAGCGCAAATCAGGCTCCATAGAATTGCTGATGACACTCCCCATCAGTGCAGCTGAAGCTGTGGTGGGTAAGTTTATTGCTGCCTGGCTGGTGCTGGGCTTAGCACTGGCGCTGACCTTTCCGCTATGGCTTAGCGTGGATTACCTCGGCGAGCCTGATCACGGCATTATTATTGCTGCTTACATTGGCAGCTGGCTGATGGCCGGTGCGTTTCTGGCTATCAGCACCTGCATGTCGGCGTTTACCCGTAATCAGGTGGTGGCCTTTATTCTGGCGGTAGTGGTGTGCTTTTTGTTTGTTGTATCCGGCAGTGGCATTGTGCTTGATGCTTTTCAGTCCTGGGCCGGTAATCTGGTACTCGACACCGTTGCCAGCTTCAGCTTTTTAACCCATTTTGAGGCTATGGCAAAAGGCGTGCTGGCGCTTAATGATGTGGGGTATTTTGTCATCATCATGCTGGTATGGCTGTATGCCAGTTTGATCGTTATTGAACAGAAGAAGGCGGATTAAGTATGCAAAAACTGATTACTTCGCTAACTTTATTTTTACTGGTGGTGCTGTTTTTAGGGCTGGTGGTTATCAATAACGAACTGCTTGGAGATTACCGTATCGACCTGACCGAAGACAAAGTGTACTCCCTGTCTGAGGGAAGTCAGCGCGTATTGAATGAGCTGGATGAGCCAATCGTACTTAACTTTTATTTTTCGGATGCGGCTTCTAAAGGCATGACCTCTCTGCGTAACTACGCCAATCGGGTGCAGAGTTTGTTAGAAGAATACGAATCCCGCTCCAACGGCAAAATCACCCTTAATATTATCGATCCCGAGCCATTTTCTGAGGCCGAGGACCGCGCCAGTCAGTTTGGTCTGACGGCGGCTACGCTGGGCAGTGTGGGCGAGTCGATATTCTTTGGTCTGGCGGGCACCAATGCGGTGGATAATCAGTTTACGATTAACTTTTTCGACCCGCAAAAAGAGCGTTTTCTTGAGTATGACATTAGTAAGCTGATCTATCAGTTAAGTGAGCCAGAGCAGGTACAAGTCACATTACTGACTAACCTGGAGCTCATGGGGGGCCAAAACCCCATGAACGGCCAGTTAACGCCCGCGATGACCTTTTACTCTCAGCTTAGCCAGCTTTATCAGGTAACCACCATCGGCAATGACGCCAGGCAGTTGCCAGAAGAGACCGATGTGCTGGTGATTATTCATCCGCAAAACCTTAGCGAAAGTTTACTTTATTCCATCGACCAGTTTGCCATGCGGCAGGGCCGCATTCTGTTGTTTGCAGACTCGCATTATGAGTCTGATGCTATGGCCATGATGGGGGCTCTGCAGGCTAATCAGTCGCAATTTCCGCTGCTTGATGCCTGGGGGATTAACGTCAATCTGGATAAAGTCATCCTGGATGGTCGTTTAGGCCTTGATATACGAACCCCCGAAGGAAGCGTTACCCGTCATCCGGGCATTATCGGTTTAACCGCCGAGCAGCTTAACCGTGAAGACGTTATCACCGCTAATCTGGAACTGGTTAATGGGGCCTCGTTCGCGCCGTTAGCGCTTTCGCCTCAAAGTCAGTTAACGCTAACACCGCTGGCCAGTTCATCGGCGGATTCGGTAGCGGTAGATGCCGCTGACTATGCGCTTAGCCAGGATCCTCAGTCGTTGCAGCGAATGCTCGATGACACCAACAAAGAAAAATTCACCCTGGTTGCCCGGATCAGTGGTCCGGCTGAGTCTGCGTTTGCTGCCGCTCCCCCCAGCGAATCTGCGGAAGACCTGAATCAGGCGCATGTGAGCCGCACAACTCAGCTTAATCTGATTGTTGTGGGTGATGCTGACCTGCTGGCCGACAGATTTTGGGTGCAGCAAACCAGCTTTTTCGGCGAAACCATATTCACGCCTTTTGCCAATAACGGCGATATGGTGGTAAATGCCAGCGAAAATCTGGCTGGCAGTGATGCCTTGATTAGTATTCGCGGACGGGGGATTTCGGCCCGGCCTTTCGAGAAAGTTCAGGCCTTGCAGGCCAAAGCGGAGGCGCGTTTTCGCGAGCAGGAAGAACGTTTGCAAAGTCAGTTGCAGCAAACCGAGGAGCAATTAGCTCAGTTGCAAAATGTGCAAACCGAAACCGGAGCACTCACCCTGACCAGCGAGCAACAGGCAGCCCTGGATTCGTTCATCAGCCAGCGTAACGAGATACGTCGAGAACTGCGTGAAGTGCGATACCAACTGCAAAGTGATATCGATAAGCTGGGTAATTATCTCAAGTTAATCACTATTGCCGTGAGCCCGCTGTTACTGGTTTCTTTGTTGTGGTTACTGGCCCGGTTACTTCGGCGCAAAGCCAGCAAAAAAATCAGGGAGGCCATTGCAGCATGATTAGAGTCGCCGTTTTATTTTTACTGGTTGTGATCACGCTGGGAAGCGCCTATTACCTGGTGGTGCAACGACATCCTCAGCAGGTTGCGCAATCGCATCTGTTATTAGGCGGTCTGGCCGCGGAGAGTCAGTCACTGTCTAAAATAACCATAGAGAATGCTCAGGGCACTCTCTTTGCTGCACGCAAGGATTCAGAGCAGTGGCTGGCAACCCATCTGGATAGTGTTATGCGGTTCCCGGTCGATGTTGAAAAACTGTCGGCATTTGTCAGCGCACTGACGCAGGCTCGAATTATTGAGCCGAAAACAGCCAAAGCATCGCAATATCCGCTTTTGGGAGTAGAGCCGGTCACCCAGCCTGATTCGCAGAGCACCCTGATTACGCTGGCCTCGCCAACCAAGCAATGGCGGGTGTTGATTGGTAATCTTGCATCCAGTGGATTGGGGCGCTACGTTCGCGAGCCGAGTCAGCAACAAAGTTACCTGATTAACGAGGCCGTTTCGTTACCCTTAACGCCAAACGAATGGCTGATGCCAGATGTCATTGATGCAGGACTTAATACCTTGCAATCGGTCACTATCGACAGCGATCCGGCATTCACGCTATTCAGGGAAGCGGATGGTAACTGGCAACTAAGCGAAAACAAACTTCCTCTGGCTTATCCCGGCGTGCTGGTTCATACGCTTAATGATATTGTAAATTTTGAATATGAAACAGTAAGCCCGCTTATAGAGCAACCCTCGCCCGACAGGCTGGTACGAACCATCGATATCAGTGCCAGCGACGACAAGAGCCTGCGTTTATCTATTTATAATCGTCCCCGGGAAGAGGGCTATATTTTGATACTTTCCGGCGACTTGATTGACGCGTCGATGCTGGAATGGCAATACGGCCTGACGGATTTTCAGGCCCGTGGACTGTTGTCATCGAAGGGGGATTTATTGCAACAACCTCAAACACCCCCTGGCAGGTAGATAAAACCGTAGTTGGCCAGCTTGCCCACTGCGGAATTAATCCCTGTGTTTACAGGCATCCAGTTGTGCCTGCAGCGCCTTTTTACCAAGGCTTTCTGCGGTCTCAATGTTAGTTTGCGGTATCGATTCCGGATCGGCATGATGGGCCAGCGCCTGTTCCATTTCGGCTTCGCGAATAATATGAATAACCGGATGGGGGGCGCGATTGGTAAAATGGCTGGCTGCGCCTGAGGGTTCGCCATCGAACAGATAGTCGGGGTGAAAACTGGCTAACTGATAGCAGCCTTCATAGCCCCAGTGTTCCAGTGATTGTTGAGCCACATCAACCAGTAACAGGTAGTCCTCAAAATCCTGCCATCCCAGCGGCAACACTACCAGCGTAGTAGACGTTTTTGGGGTTTCATCCAGATGGTCAAATTCGGCGCGCAGGCCGGTTAGCACTTCGGCCATATCGTCAGAGGCAATATCCACATAGCGGATGCGCTGTTGATCGCGGACAAACCGGGCAAAAGGGCAGAAGTTATGCCCGATTACCATGGTATCAAGCCAGCGCTTTACATCCTCACAGGCTGGCGTTGGTGGGATATAGTTCATAACCGGCGATTAAGAGTGAAACTTAACGTAGGATTCCAGTGTGTTTTCAATCAGACTGGCAACGGTCATCGGGCCAACGCCACCGGGTACCGGCGTAATCCAGCCTGCTCGTTCAACGGCTTTATCAAATTCGACGTCACCAACCAGTGTGCCCTCAGCAGTGCGGTTAATACCCACATCAATTACGATTGCACCAGGCTTAATCCAGTCGCCGGGGATAAAAGCAGGTTTGCCTACTGCTACTACCAATAAGTCGGCACGACCTACGTGGCTTTTTAAATCCTGAGTAAATTTATGGCAAGTGGTTACTGTACATCCGGCCAACAGTAATTCCATGGACATCGGACGGCCAACAATATTGGAAGCGCCAACAATAACCGCATCAAGCCCTTTGACCGGGCGCTTAGTAGCTTCGATCATGGTCATGATGCCCTTGGGCGTACAAGGACGTAGCGCGGGAATGCGCTGTGCAAGACGGCCAATATTGTATGGGTGGAACCCATCCACGTCTTTGTGGGGATGGATACGCTCGAGAATTTCTTCAGCATCCAGACCCGCCGGCAGCGGTAATTGCACTAATATGCCATCAATGGCCGGGTCATTATTCAGTTCGTCGACCAGATCCAACAGCTCTTGCTGCGAGGTGTTTGCAGGCAGATCATAGGAGCGTGAGTTAAATCCCACTTCATCGCAGGCTTTTCTCTTATTAGCAACATACACCTGAGAAGCCGGATCGCTGCCAACTAACACCACCGCCAAACCAGGCTCCCTTTTACCTGCTTGTTTCAGTGAATCAACATATAAAGCGACATCTCGTCGAACTTGTTTGGCAATGAGTTTGCCGTCAATCAAATGGGCGGTCATAGTTACTGGCTGCTTAATGAAGTAATTAATTAAAAAACGATAGGAGCTGTATTTTCCCACAAGTATAGCGGCTAAGGCAAAACAACAAACGCGAATTCTTCCGACGACGTGATATTTTGGATAAATTTATAGCGAGTTGCTGGCTTTGTGAGCATACGATGATTTTAGTGTAAAAAAGTGTTTGACGAGGTAGGGGCAAGTAGGTAGTATGCGCACCCCGTAGAGGCCAGTAAGTTTACTTCCTCTGCACAGGTTCGGTGAGTGGCGCAGCTTGGTAGCGCACTTGTTTTGGGTACAAGGGGTCGCAGGTTCAAATCCTGTCTCACCGACCATTTTTTGCTAGCGTAGATTCGCCGAGCGTCCGTAGCTCAGCTGGATAGAGCAACGGCCTTCTAAGCCGTGGGTCGCAGGTTCGAATCCTGCCGGACGCGCCAACGCGAAGTCGGGCAGATGAGAACCTAAGGTTCGACCAAATTTGTCTGGAACAAATTGGCACAGCCGCAGGCTGGTCCGAAGGACAACATACACGATGTATGTTGCAATCCTGCCGGACGCGCCAACGCGATGTCGGCAGAAGTGACTAGCAAAAAACAAATAATAGTTACCACTCCACAACTATTATTTGTATAATGCAACACCTCAATGGTGGGCGTAGCTCAGTTGGTAGAGCCCCGGATTGTGATTCCGGTTGTCGTGGGTTCAAGTCCCATCGTCCACCCCATTTTCTCGCGGAAGTGGTGGAATTGGTAGACACGCTGGATTTAGGTTCCAGTGCTTCACGGCGTGAGAGTTCAAGTCTCTCCTTCCGCACCATTTTCACCGGTTCAGCAACACAGATTAAAGTCGGTGAGTGGCGCAGCTTGGTAGCGCACTTGTTTTGGGTACAAGGGGTCGCAGGTTCAAATCCTGTCTCACCGACCATCTCTCTTAACTGTCCCAGTTAAATTTTCTACAAAGAACGCCGCACACCCCTTGTGATGGGGAGCAGTTCAGCACATTGTCGGGAGCAATGTGCAACAGCGCTTTAGCGCTGGCCCGAAGGGCGAAGGACAGGAGTCCGCAGTCAATCCTGTCTCACCGACCATCTCTCTTAGCTTTTCCAATTAATTTTCTACAAAGAACGCCGCAGACCCCTTGTGTTGGGGAGCAGTTCAGCACATTGTCGGGAACAATGTGCAACAGCGCTTCAGCGCTGGCCCGAAGGGCGAAGGACAGGAGTCCGCAGCCAATCCTGTCTCACCGACCATCTCTCTTAACTGTTCCAGTTAATTTTTTACAAAGAAAGCCGTAGAGTCATTAAGCTTTTGATTCCAGGAAATCTGTCGTTGGTTGAGCGCGATTTTCTCAAATCATTAATTTCTTTTTTCTCCTGAATGGCCACTGCTAACGCACCCTAAAGCCTTTATATTTCTTACTTTGCACGTTGTTTTTCCTGCCACAACAGAAACCACTGATTTATGCTCGACTCTGTTGTTCTCAAACTGTATACTACTGCGTCTTTTTAAGGCTGCGCTTAGTTTATAGCGCGATGAATCGACCTCTTACCTGGGTTTTTATCACTGCATGCAGTGACGGGCGAGAGGCTGGAAAATAGAGCGTATTAGGCGCAAAGTTGAGGTAATACAATGCAAGTTTCAGTCGAGACGACTCAGGGTTTAGAACGCCGTCTTACTATTACTGTTCCTGCTGAGTCAGTAGATAACGCCGTTAAGTCGCGTTTACAGCAATTAGCGAAAACTCAGCGTATTAACGGTTTCCGTCCGGGTAAAGTACCAGTAAGCGTAATTAAGAAACGTTACGGTCAAGCAGTTCGTCAGGAAGTGGCTGGTGACGTAATGCAGCAAAACTTCTATCAGGCCATCGTTCAGGAAAAAATTAATCCTGCTGGCATGCCTTCATTCGAACTGACTAAAGATCAGGACGGTGAAGATTTTGAGTTTGTTGCAAAATTCGAAGTTTACCCAGAAGTAGAAGTTAAAGGCGTAGACGAAATCGAAATTGAAAAAACAGTTGTAGAGATCTCTGATGAAGATCTGGACAGCATGTTAGAAACGCTGCAAAAGCAACACGGTGAGTGGAAAGAAGTTAAGCGTAAAGCACGCAAAGATGACAGAATCGTTATCGACTTCGTAGGCACCATCGACGGCGAAGAATTTGACGGCGGTAAAGCTGAAGACTTCACCCTTGAGCTGGGTAAAGAGCGCATGATCCCAGGCTTTGAAAAGCCTCTGGTTGGCGCTAAGAAAGACGATGAAGTTATCGTTGATGTAACTTTCCCTGAAGACTACCACGCGGAAGCGCTTAAAGGTAAAGAAGCACAGTTCAAAGTAAACGTGAAGAAAGTTGAAGGTCTGACGCTGCCAAAAGTAGACGAAGAATTCGCTAAACTGTTCGGCATTGAAGACGGTGACGTTGAAGCGCTGAAAGCGGAAGTTCGTAAGAACATGGAGCGTGAGTTAAGCCAAACGCTTAAAACTCAGCTTAAAGAAGACGTGATTGCAAAACTGGTTGAGAAGAACGAAATCGACCTGCCTGCTGCACTGGTAGATCAAGAAGTTAACGCGCTGCGTGAACAAGCTAAACAACGTTTCAGCCAACAAGGCGGCGGTGCAAACCTGCCTGACCTGCCAGCTGATCTGTTTAAAGACAATGCTACCCGTCGCGTTACTATCGGTCTGTTGTTAGGTGAAATCATCAAGCAAAACGACCTGAAAGCTGACCAAGAAAAAGTAGACAGCCTGATCGAAACCATGGCATCTGCGTATGAAGATCCACAAGAAGTTGTTGATTACTACAAAAATAATCAGGAACTGATGCAACAAATGCAAAATGTTGCACTCGAAGAACAAGCGATCGAGTGGGTTGTAGCTCAGGCTAAGGTCACTGAAGTGAGCAAGCCGTTTGACGAGGTTATGAACAAACAGGGGTAATTTTGCACTCCTGGATTGACTTAACCTACACGCAACTGTTTAAATGCTCGGTCTAGTCCGAGCATTTTTATTTCTGTTAGTACTTAAGGTAACCGCATAATGCATAGCCCGTTTGATCCAATGAATGCACTTGTCCCCATGGTTGTTGAACAAACCGCAAAAGGGGAGCGTTCTTACGATATCTATTCTCGTCTGCTCAAAGAAAATGTGATTTTTCTGGTGGGTCAGGTTGAGGATCACATGGCCAATCTTATCGTGGCACAAATGTTGTTTTTGGAAGCGGAAAATCCGGAAAAGGATATCTTCCTGTACATCAATTCTCCAGGCGGTTCGGTCACCGCAGGTATGGCAATCTACGATACCATGAAGTTCATTAAGCCTGATGTAAGCACTGTATGCGTCGGCCAGGCCGCCAGCATGGGCGCGTTCCTGTTATCAGGCGGAGCCAAGGGCAAACGTTATTGTCTGCCTAACGCGCGGGTAATGATTCACCAGCCCTTAGGTGGTTTCCAGGGCCAGGCATCTGACTTTGAAATTCACGCCCGTGAAATTCTCAGCATCAAGGAAAAATTAAACCGACTGATGGCTGAACACACTGGCCAGGACTACGAAACAGTGGCTCGTGATACCGACCGCGACAATTTCTTAAGTGCTATCGAAGCGAAAGAATATGGTCTGATCGACCAGGTTTTAACAAATCGAACTGACGCATCCGCCACTAAGTAGTATAGTTATATAAAGCCCGGCACTGGTTTTGTGTATGCCGGGCAGTCCAGAGGCAAGAATCTATGAGCGATAAACAAGGCAGCGATAGCGATAATAAACTTTTGTATTGCTCGTTTTGTGGAAAGAGTCAGCACGAAGTCAGAAAGCTGATCGCAGGACCTTCAGTGTTCATTTGCGATGAGTGCGTAGAACTTTGTAATGATATTATTCGCGAAGAAATTAAAGATATTTCACCGAATAAAAACAATCAAAACGCATTACCGAAGCCACAGGAAATTCACGAACATCTGAATGACTATGTGATCGGGCAAGAGCACGCCAAGAAAGTATTATCCGTTGCGGTATACAACCATTATAAACGCCTGCGTAATGGCGACGTGCATGATGGTGTTGAGTTAGGCAAGAGTAACATTCTGTTAATCGGGCCAACGGGTAGCGGTAAAACGTTGTTGGCGGAAACGCTGGCTCGTTTACTCGACGTACCATTTACTATGGCTGACGCCACTACGTTAACCGAAGCGGGTTACGTGGGTGAAGACGTTGAGAACATTATTCAAAAGCTGCTGCAAAAGTGTGATTACGATGTAGAAAAAGCCCAGCGCGGGATTGTTTATATCGACGAAATCGACAAAATCAGCCGTAAATCTGACAACCCGTCAATCACCCGCGATGTGTCGGGCGAAGGCGTACAGCAGGCCTTGCTCAAGCTGATCGAAGGTACTGTTGCGTCGGTACCACCGCAAGGTGGCCGGAAACATCCGCAACAGGAATTCCTGCAGGTAGATACCTCTAAGATTCTGTTTATCTGTGGCGGTGCATTTGCGGGACTCGATAAAGTTATCGAACAGCGTTCTGCCCAGGGCAGTGGTATTGGTTTTGGTGCTGAGGTTAAATCCAAGGAAGATAAGAAAGCCGTGTCAGACCTGTTCCGTCAGGTCGAACCTGAAGATTTGGTTAAATATGGCCTGATCCCGGAATTCATCGGTCGTTTACCAGTGGTGACCAGCCTTGAAGAACTGAACGAAGAAGCACTGATTCAGATTCTGAAAGAGCCGAAAAACGCCATCACCAAACAGTATGGTGCATTGTTCGCAATGGAAGACACCGAACTGGAGTTTCGTGAAGACGCCTTGTTCGCTATAGCGAAAAAGGCCATGCAGCGTAAAACCGGTGCCCGTGGTCTGCGTTCGATAGTGGAAGCCGTGCTGCTGGAAACCATGTACGAGTTACCATCAATGGACAACGTGTCAAAAGTGGTCATCGACGAAACGGTTATCCGTGGTGAATCGAAACCCATATTAATTTACGACAACGCCGACAAGAAAGCGGCGAGTGAGTAATTAATTTTTAAAAGGCCCTTAAATTAAGGGCCTTTTTTGTATCAAAACTCCGCGTTTTTGCGCTATCTTAGATTCAACGTATTGAATATCCGGCATATCAACGCTGAAATTAGTACAAAACATTCTTAGGTTGATTGAACTTTGTCTGCCTATCCCCATATAAACAGTCATTAATAGAAAAGATAGAGAAGAAGTATGACGTCAGAGCGAGAAAATCGCATTGAAATTCCTGTACTGGCCTTACGGGACGTGGTTGTTTACCCCCATATGGTCATACCCTTATTTGTTGGACGAGAAAAATCCATTCGTTGCCTGGAAGCGGCCATGGACAGCGACAAACAGATCTTTCTGGTTGCGCAAAAGGATGCAGGGATCGATGAACCCGATACCAATGATATATACAGCGTAGGCACCATTGCTACCATCCTGCAGTTACTTAAATTACCCGACGGCACGGTTAAAGTGTTGGTCGAAGGTAATGTTCGCGGTGAGATTGCCGAATACACCCAATCAGAGCCTTACTTTATTGCAGACATTCAGCGCACAGAAGACGAAAATCTGTCTGAAAGTGAACAGGAAGTCCTGATTCGTTCCGCCGTGTCGCAGTTTGAAGGCTATGTAAAACTCAACAAGAAAATACCGCCAGAAGTGCTAACGTCGCTTAACGGTATTGACGATGCTGCGCGCCTGGCCGATACCATGGCCGCGCATATGCCATTAAAGCTTATTGAAAAGCAAAAAGTGTTGGAAATGAAAGGCGTGAATGAACGTCTCGAATATTTGATGGCACTGATGGAAGGCGAAATCGATTTACTCCAGGTTGAAAAGAAAATCCGTACGCGGGTTAAAAAGCAAATGGAGAAATCCCAGCGCGAGTATTACTTAAACGAGCAAATGAAAGCGATCCAAAAAGAGCTTGGAGAGCTGGATGATGCGCCGGATGAGTTTGAAGCGCTGAGCAAAAAAATTGAAGACGCCAAAATGCCCGAGGAAGCTGAAACAAAAGCCAAAGCGGAGCTACAAAAGCTGAAGATGATGTCGCCAATGTCGGCTGAAGCCACCGTAGTGCGTAGCTATATCGACTGGCTGACCAGTGTGCCTTGGCATAAACGCTCTGCAGTTAAGAAAAACCTGGCTAAAGCAGAAGAAATTCTTAACGCGGACCATTATGGTCTGGATAAGGTTAAAGAACGCATTATTGAATACCTCGCCGTGCAGCAGCGTGTGCGTAAGCTTAAAGGTCCAATTCTTTGCTTAGTTGGTCCTCCTGGTGTGGGTAAAACCTCGCTGGGTCAGTCCATCGCTAAAGCGACTGGCCGTAAATATGTGCGTATGGCCTTAGGCGGCGTGCGTGATGAAGCTGAAATTCGCGGTCACCGCCGTACTTACATCGGTTCGTTACCGGGTAAGCTAATCCAGAAAATGGCCAAGGTTGAAGTGAAAAACCCGCTGTTCCTGCTGGATGAAATCGATAAGATGTCATCGGATATGCGCGGTGATCCGGCGTCGGCGCTGCTTGAAGTACTGGATCCGGAACAAAACAGCAGCTTCAGCGACCATTATCTTGAAGTGGATTACGATCTTTCAGATGTTATGTTTGTGGCCACCTCAAACAGCATGAACATTCCGGGGCCGCTGCTCGACCGGATGGAAGTCATTCGTTTGTCTGGTTACACCGAAGACGAAAAACTGAACATTGCTACACGCCATTTAATTGGCAAGCAGATTGAACGTAATGGTCTGAAGAAAAACGAGCTGGAAATTGATGACTCTGCCATTATCGGCATGATTCGTTATTACACCCGTGAAGCGGGCGTACGGTCATTGGAACGCGAAATTTCTAAAGTGTGCCGTAAAGCCGTGAAAGACATCCTGCTGAATAAAGCTACCAAGAAAGTGGTAGTTAATCAGGATAACCTGAAAGACTATCTGGGCGTGCAGCGCTTTGACTACGGTAAAGCTGACAAGAACAACCAGATTGGTCAGGTAACCGGCCTTGCCTGGACCCAGGTGGGTGGCGATCTGCTGACTATCGAAACAACGTCGGTTCCGGGTAAAGGTAAAATGACGTCGACCGGCTCTCTCGGTGATGTAATGCAGGAGTCTATTCACGCTGCCATGACCGTTGTGCGTTCGCGAGCAGAGAAATTGCGTATAAACAGTGATTTCTATGAAAAACGCGATATTCACGTTCACGTACCTGAAGGGGCGACACCGAAAGATGGTCCGAGTGCGGGTATCGCGATGTGTACGGCCTTAGTGTCCAGCCTGACCGGTAATCCGGTTAAATGCGAAGTGGCTATGACCGGTGAAATTACCCTGCGTGGTGAAGTGCTGGCCATTGGCGGATTAAAAGAGAAGCTGTTAGCGGCTCACCGTGGTGGTATAAAAACGGTGGTCATTCCAAAAGAAAATGAGCGTGACCTGGAAGAAATTCCGGATAATGTAAAACAGGATCTCGAGATTCATCCGGTTCAATGGATAGATGAAGTACTCGATATTGCTTTACAGGAGCCGGTAGAAAGTTTTAAACCGGTTGCGCTTAACGGCGAATAAATCACCATATAAAATCGCTGAAGCGCGCGTCATTCCTGAGCATCAGCGGTTTTCTCTGACCTTTTGGTTAATTTTTATCCATCTGATGTGGTAAAACCCGTTTTTTTTAACTTTAGGGGCTTCAAAGTCCGAAAAGTTGTGATACCTTAACTGCTGGATTCGCTTGAAGCCTTGTCACTAAAGGGATGGCAGCGATTCAGTAATAAGTTAAAAAATTGTAAAGCTAAGCTTGATGTTAAACTTCAAGCTTGCTATAACGTCTGGGCAATGAACTGAATTATTGTTTTGCGGACGAGAGCATAATAACAAACGAAGGGGATCTAATTGTGAACAAGTCTCAACTCATCGATAAAATCGCTGCTGGTGCAGATATCTCTAAAGCTGCTGCTGGCCGTGCATTGGATGCTTTCACTGACGCGGTAACTGAAGCGCTGAAAGAAGGCGACCAGGTAGCTCTGGTTGGTTTCGGTACTTTCTCTGTAAGAGAGCGCTCTGCACGCAGTGGTCGTAATCCTCAAACTGGTGAGACTATCGAAATTGCTGCAGCTAAAGTACCTTCTTTCAAAGCTGGTAAAGCACTGAAAGACGCTTGTAACTAAGCATTAGATATTTTTTTGAAAAGGCGATGGATTTCCATCGCCTTTTTTATTGCTGCAAGCAAAGGAATCACGCTTCAGCATTCTATCCGGGTGAATGTTAAGCTATAATCCCCGCTTATTTGTCCTGCCTGCACCTAGCAAAATAATAGCAAGAGTTGGGTTGGAAGAGTTGTAATACAACGGAGTTAAAATCGAGTCATGCTAGAAAGGATCAGAGAAGGTTCTCAAGGCCCATGGGCGATGGCGATTATTGCCCTGATCGTATTGAGTTTTGTGTTTGCTGGTGTCAGCAGTTATGTGAATTCATCAGGCGTTACCGCCGCTGCTGAAGTCAATGGCGAGCCCATCAGTCAACAGGATGTCGAACGCGCTTATCAGGCACAACGCGCCCGGTTAGAGTCACAATTTGGCGAGGGTATCAGCGCACTTTTCAGTGATGAAAATTATTTGCGCGATTTTCGTCTGAACGTGCTGGAACGCTTAATCGCGGACACACTGGTACAGCAGAAAGCCGATGATATGGGCTTACGGGTGTCAGATAAGCAAATTCGCGAAGCCATTACGGCTATGCCTGAGTTTCAGACCGACGGACGCTTTGATAACGAGCGTTATCAGATGTTACTGCGCCAGAACGGTTTTCAGCCAAGTGATTTCCGCGATTATATGCGCCAGCAAATGACGCGTGAGCAATTGGTCAGAGCGTTGCAGGCCAGTGACTTTAGTCTGCCTGCAGAAGTGAACACAGCTCACGTGCTGCAAGGTCAGACCCGCAATGCTGATTATCTGATTGTTGATTCTGCACCGTTTGCCAAAAAAGTAGAGATTACTGATGCTGAAGTTGAAGCCTTCTATCAGGAAAATCTGAGCCGCTTTGATACTCAGGAAAAAGTCAATCTGGCGTACGTTTCGCTCGCTGTAGAAGATTTGAAGGGCGAGGTAAGCGTCAACGATGAAGAGATTGAGCAGGCTTACCGCGATAATATTGCGCTGTACAAAACGGATGAAGAACGTCGCGTTTCCCATATCCTGGTAGAATTTGGTGATGATAAAGCTGCGGCTAAGTCTCAAGCCGAAGCACTGTTAGCTGACCTCGGCCAGGGCGCAGATTTTGCTGCTTTAGCCAAAGAAAATTCAGCTGATACGTTTTCGGCTGAAAATGGCGGTGATCTGGACTTCATTACTGCTGGTCTGATGGATCCGGCATTTGATGAGGCGGCATTTGCTATCGCTGATGTTGGTGATACGTCAGGCATCGTGGAAACGGAATTTGGTTTCCACATCATCAAACTTACCGATATTAAGCCGGTAGAGGTTACCCCACTGGCTGACGTGCGTGATGAAATCGAAGCACAACTGTTAACCGATAAAGCAACCGACGAGTTCTATGCGCTACAGTCAGATATGGCTAACCTGGCGTTTGAGGTACCAGACACACTGGAAGATGTTGCCGGTGCGGTTAACGGAACAATCAGAGAAACCGGTTTAGTTACTGCCGCTGCGGTTCCTGTGCCGCTGAATGTTCCAGCAGTAACCAGCAAAATGTTCGACCCGGACTTTATCGAGGAAGGTCTCAACAGTGACGTGATTGAACTGAGCAACGATAACGTCGTTGTGGTACGTGTTGTTGGCCATGAGCCACAGCGTACTCAGTCACTGGATGAAGTCAGAACCCAGATTCTGGCTCAGTTACGCGCGCAAAAGGCGCAGGAAGCGGCATTTAACTGGGCAACCACCGTGGTTGAGCAGCTTAATGCGGGTGAAACGCCAGCGCTTGTGGTTGATGACATGAGCCTTGAGTGGGAGAGCAAAGAAGCGATTACCAGAAACTCAAGCGAGTTACCGCGTAATCTGGTTGATTTGCTGTTTACCCTGGGCACAGACGCGCCTGATAACATCGATATCGCTAAATTGGGTTCGGGCGATGCCGGAGTGGTGCGTTTGACTGCTATTAATGCGCCAGCGGCATTGTCAGATGAAGAGCAAACCCGACTCAAGCAACAGGTAATGGCGACCTACAGTCAGGCAAACTATCAAAGTTTTGTTGACTCGTTACGCGCTGCGGCGGATGTAACCATTAATCTGTAAGCGTTAGCGATAGATTAAATAATAAAAAAGCAGGTCACTCTTTAGTGACCTGCTTTTTTTGTGCAACCTGCTTTGTACAGTGTTAATGAGTAACAAAATACATAATGGTAAAGAACACGGCAATGACCGAAGAAATAACCAGAATATACTGAAATCCCTGTTTGCCATCGGCCAGACTATAGCCCTTATAGGTCAGATAAAAAAACCACACCAGACTAAGTAGTAGTGGAATAAGTACGATTAATTTAAACATAATGCTTTTGTCGTATTACCCGTTATTAATACTACTAGTTTTTCTGTTCATTACCCTCAGGTCAAGGGAAATTCCTGTCCGGCTAGCTTTATTGCATCGCCAGTAAGGGTTTATTGTACGGTTTCATCATTAAGGCAACCTGACTGCTGTCAGCCAGAGGCTGAGAATAGAGCTGGCTCTCTGGGATCTGCAGAGCGGTTTTTTGTGACACCATCGCCTTTAATTTTTGTTCGTCAACCTTGCCTTCTTTGATCACCGACTGCAATTCTTCTTCACTGAGTTGTGAAGTGAATCCGCCTGGTAAATAAATGGTTCCGTTTGAAAAGTCTACCGCAAAGGCCACCACGCCCGGCACAAAGAAAA
This sequence comes from Marisediminitalea lipolytica, assembly GCF_001758465.1. GTDB lineage: Bacteria > Pseudomonadota > Gammaproteobacteria > Enterobacterales > Alteromonadaceae > Alteromonas > Alteromonas lipolytica. The sequence continues at coordinate 83,151 of NZ_MJIC01000016.1, read as the reverse complement.
ACAGTAGCCCCAGGGCGTCTAACAGCACCACTGAGGTATCCAATCGGCCATCTGTCTGACCTTTACGCTCCGGGTGTAAAATGGTGCCACAAGCCGTGAGATTGAGAATAAGTCCGCTTGAAATGGTTAATGAAATCAGTTTTTTCATGATGCTTCCTCTTAATTGAATGGGGGATTGCGCTACTGCAAAGGCATAACTAAGAAGAGTGAGTGCAAGTAGGGTGCCTGTTTAAAATTTGACCTGATTGCATTTAAAATAAACCATTCAATACAAATGGTTAAGCCAAAAAAGTAAGTGGTTACTTTAAGCAAAGGCGCGGCACGATGAGATGCCCTGTTGTGAGAGATTTACAGGGCTGTGTAAAACTTTTATTCGCTATAACGGTGAGCTGTCAGTAGTTAACTCTGTACCGACACACGCTCGGAGCGGCGCTGTTTCAGGCCAAATAAAAAGCGCATTGGGTTAAAGGGCCTGATAACAAAATAACAGAGGCCGGTGGTAAGGAGTAACGACAGCATAAATAGGCTGACTGATTTTGCTGCTATAGCGGCATCCCATTGCACAATGTAATAGCCTAAGGCCACAATGACGGTTTGGTGCAGAATATAGAATGGGTAAATCAGCTCATTGCTCTGGCGCAGCCAGGAGGGCGAGGATATCAGATACTGACTGCCGTAGCCCAGCATCACCAGCATGGCCGACCAGGACACCAGAGCACACAATGCCCACCAGATTTGCCAGCGAACCGTAAGCGAACCTAAAAAGCTGAAGTCTCCCAGATAGTAAATATAAAAACACAGACTGAAAAAGACGAAGAAACAGAGGTTGGTGCGGCGGAAATGCCGCAGTGTTGTCCATATTTCCTGGCGGGACATAAACAGCATGCCGGCTAAGAAAAACAGTAAATAAAATACCGAAACCGAAAGGTTTTCAATACTGCCATGTTGTTCCGGATAACTTAGTTTTAGCCCCCCTCTGATCAGCACTACAACAGCGCCAATGATCATCAGGCTAAAACGGTACTGGCACAGCCTGACCGTTAAATCTGTCAGGCTTTTGTTGGTCCGGTGTCTTAGCAGCCAGTAAACCGGAATGGCCAGCAGCATAAATACAATCAGAAATTCCACAAACCAGAGGTGCTTGTTATCAAACAGCAGAATACGTTGCTGATAGGCGTCCCACAGCGAAGCATAATGCTCCGGCGATTCGAAATAGGCTTGCGGCGGCGTAATAAACATCATGCCAATAAGCAGTGGTATCAGGAGGCGTTTGAGTTTGTTTAGCAGGAAAGCGCCAGCAGTGAGTTTGCCCAACAACAATACGCTCCCTGCGCCAGCAATGGTGAATAACGTGGGCAAACGAAGCTGCTCAAAATACACCATGATGTCATCCAGTAATTTACTCGATTGCTGGTTCATGACATGCCAGTCATCCCCATTAAATGGCATAAAAACATGGTGGGTAAATACGGCCAGAATAAGGCCGATACGCAGCCAGTCCAGCTCTGCAAAACGTTGTTGCGGTGTTACTGCCATAATACGTAAATTCCTGATGGCTCACTTAAAACAAAGGAGCACCATGCTATCGAAAATTCAGCAGCGAGTTGAGACTTACTCTGTAAGTAATTGTAAATTCGTAATTATCAGCGGAGGGGAACAGAGTTTCCCCGGCGAAGATTGCCGGGGATAAGGATGTTTAAGCAGATTTAGCCAGCTCATGGGTTTGCAGGTAACGCTTACGTTTTTTCGGTAACAGCTTGTCGGTATCGACCACAACCAGGCCATCCACACAGTCACAAAAGTCCGGATCGATGTTGAAGTCTAAAAAGGCCACACCATCGTGTTCACATACTTCGGTATACTGCTTATAAAGCGTGGGAACGTTTACGCCCATGTTGGCCAGCAGGTGTTTAAGCTGGGTGAATTCTTTTTTGTAATCAACACCTGCAAATTCGGTCAGGGCGTCGCCTGGCAGCTTAAACGGAATTTTGGCTTCTGCTGCGCCGAAACGCGCCGGGAAGTGGGTCGCGTAAAACTGCACGATTAACTGCTTGGCAGGCTGCGGGTAACTATCGCTCAGACTTACCGGGCCAAATAAATAACGGTAGTGCGGGTAGCGGGTTAAAAACGCGCCGATACCAAACCACAGGTAATCCAGACTGCGTTTACCCCAGTAACGCGGTTGCACAAAACTGCGTCCCAGTTCCAGTCCTTCTTCAAACAGCTTCGGGTTGTCCCGGGCATAATCGAATAGCGTGGCAGAATATAACCCGGTTGGGTGATCAGGCTGACTAAGAATACGCGCATCACCAAAGCGGTAAGCACCCACAATCTCCAGATCGTTTTCATCCCACAGGATCAGGTGATAGTAATGATTGTCGTATTTATCAATGTCACGGCGGTGCAGGGTCCCTTCTCCCACAGCGCGAAAGGCGATTTCCCGTAAACGACCAATCTCACGCATGATCACTGAGCTGCCCTGATGCAGGTAAAGGTAGATATGTTTACCGTCAGAGGTTTCACCTAAGTGCTCACATTGTCTGATAGCCCGGGACAGCTCTTTTCTGTCTTCGGGCATGGCGATAGCCGCCTGCGTAGCAAAGATGCCTTTACGGTTAGTACCAACCCGATACAGATGCCGTTTAAACAGCTTTACCTGATCCGGTACGGAAATGGTCAGCGACTGATAACTGGAAAAGGGGATAAGCTCACCAATACGCATAGGCAGCGATTTGCGGCGCTGCTTAAACATCTCTTTCACCAGTAGTGCGGTTGCCAGTGGCTTGTAGACCATGGACACGCCATAGAATAACGGTGAGTTTTTCGCATCAATAAAAATTGGCAGAACAGGCGCCTTTGCCTGGCGAGCCATACGCAGGAAGCCACTGTGCCAGTGTGTGTCACGCACACCCTGTGGACGTAACCGCGAAACCTCACCCGCCGGGAAGATCAACACCGCGCCGTCTGAGGCGAGGTGATCATGAATAGCTGCCAGATGTTGTTTGCGCGTACCGCCCTGCATGTTATTTACCGGCAATAACATGTCACGCAGTGGCTCTATGGCCATCAGCATCTGGTTGGCCACCACTTTCAGGTCATGGCGGATTTCTGAGATAAGCTTAATCAGGGCCAGGCCATCAATAGAACCAATCGGATGATTAGCAATAATAACTACCCGGCCTTCACTGGGGATGCGCTCGCGCTCAGTGTCCCTTACCGAGGTACTGACGTTAAAGTATTCCAGTACCTGTTCAACAAAATCGATACCGTGGTAATGCGGGTAGGTCTGGCCAAAGTCGGCGATTTCCCTTTCGTGCAACAAATGACGCAGGGCAAAGCGCAAGGGTTTGCTTAGCAGGCTGTGCTTGGCCACCTGCGGATAGTACTCATCGAGCAATTCATCAACAGTAAACATATTCGGTACACTTAAGGTTATTTCGCCACACGATAGCAGCGATTTGTGACGATATGCTCACAGTTGTGTTGCAGTTCTTTGACAGTTGGGCGCCGCAATGATCAGGCAGCCCGACCTGTTTTGATGAAATCTGCCAGTACCGATACGTTGTTCGAGTGCTTGAGGTATTCGTTAAAGTGAATCAGTGAAAGTTGGCCAGCGTTGTCTTCAACCAGTGCCGAACAGTTCTCAATCCAGTCACCATCGTTAATATAGTGAACGCCATTCACCATAATCGATTCAGGATGGTGAATATGGCCGCAGATAATACCGTCCAGGCCTCTTTCAGCGGCGTGCTTACAGCCGGCTTCACGATAGCGTTCTATGGCTTTGTTAGCGCCTTTAATGTGCTTTTTAATATAGCCTGCGAGTGACCAGTAATGATTGTTGCGCCAGGCTCTGAAGCGGTTGTACCAGCGATTTAAAAACAACAGGAGGTCGTAGCCCTTATCGCCAATCCAGGCATGAAATTTACCCAGTGTCACATCAGCATCAAACTGATCGCCGTGAAGTACCAGATAACGTTTGCCGTCTGCCGTGGTGTGCACTAGCTCGCGCTCAATCTCAATATCGCCAAAGGCCATACCCGAGTATTTCTGAATTGGCGCGTCATGATTGCCAGGAAGATACACCACCCGGGTGCCCTGATTACTCATTTGCATGAGTTTATGCATGACCTGGTTATGCGCATCCGGCCAGCGAAACTGTTTTTCCATTTGCCACATATCGACGATATCGCCAACCAGATAAAGTGTTTCGACCGAGATGCTCTGCAAAAACTCAAGCAGGAACTCTGCTTTGCAGTCTTTGTTACCAAGATGAATATCAGATAACCATACAGCTTTATAGTGGAGTTTTGCCATCACATGTTCCCGGCGGTTCGCTACTGGTAAAGTTTCTGGTACTTTACCCACGTGCCTTGACAGTTAGGTGACGGGTGTTTGACCGTTCGATGACGAGTTGTTGAAGTTTAAATGACAGGCATAAAAAAAGCGCCGTAGGCGCTTTTTTAAACTAAACGTCAGTGGGTGATTAACCCAGCGCTTTGATTTGCGCAGCCAGACGGCTCTTATGACGAGCAGCTTTGTTCTTGTGAATCAAACCTTTTGTAGCCATTCTGTCAAGAATTGGAGTCGCAGCAGACAGTGCAGCCTGGGCACCTTCTTTATCACCAGAGGCGATAGCCGCTACTACTTTTTTAATACTTGTACGAGTCATGGAGCGACGGCTGGCATTATGCTGGCGACGCTTTTCGGCTTGAATTGCACGTTTCTTAGCAGACTTGATGTTAGCCAAGGTGTAACTCCCAAAAAAATTCATGTCAAAAACGAGGGTGCGGATTGTGCCTAGCTATCGGCTAATTGTCAAACAATTTATCGCCGTTGAGCGCAACTTTCTTCCACTGGGGCGATATTATACCTGAGTTAATACCCGGGCCTCCAGTAATTATTCGCTGACATCGACACTTGATTCAGGTCAAATGCTTCTCTGCATAACCAGCGATAATGGTCTACAGTAAAGTTACCTTTCCCGTATTGGGAAGCTAAATTACTGAATACGTAGAATAATACTTAAAATAACTATAGCAGGAGTCTGGTAATGCTAACGGTTGCTGACATTATGACTTGCCCGGTAATGCAATTACATGAGGGCAATACTTTACATGATGCCCATTATATTACGCGCCATCGCGGCATTCGCCATTTGCCGGTGGTTAATCAGGAAACTCAACAAATCATTGGCGTGGTGACACAAAAAAGTCTGATTGCCAAGGTAATGAGCCTGATGGTGCTTTATGGCAGCGATGTGCTGGAGCAACACGAAAAACAAACCAACATAATGGAAGTGGCGGTGTGTGACTTTGATACGATTAAGGCAGACGAGACCATTCAGGACGTTGCACCATTCTTTTTACGCAATAAGCATGGCTGTTTACCCGTGGTTGACGATAACAACCATGTTATCGGGATTGTGACGTCTACCGATTTTGTTAATTTGTCGATGATGCTTATCGATAAGCTGGATCGATTGCAAGGCTGACAGCAGCTGCTCTAAGCAATTAATTATTGGTTTAATTCCGTTTAATTACGATACAATAACCGGCACAAATAAGTGCAGGTGTCAGTGGGGCACCCAAAAGGGAATGTTGTGTCGAAGAAATTAATCAAATCAGGCCTGATTGTTAGTACCATGACCCTGCTTTCACGGGTACTGGGCCTGGTTCGCGATGTCGTCATTGCCCGGCTGATGGGCGCGGATGCAGCGGCCGATGTGTTCTTTTTTGCTAATAAAATCCCTAACTTTCTGCGCCGCTTGTTCGCCGAAGGAGCATTCGCTCAGGCCTTTATTCCTGTGCTTACCGAAGTGCATGCCGAAAAAGACGACGTAAAGCTTAAACAATTTGTGGCCCATGTTTCGGGAACACTGGGTGCCATTGTATTTGTCACCGCGATTATCGGTGTGTTTGTGTCTCCGGCCATAACCGTGTTATTCGGCGCAGGCTGGTTTATTGATTACCTTAACGATCAGCCCGACGGCGCGAAATTTGAACTGGCCAGTGCCATGCTCAAAATTACCTTTCCCTATATTGCCTTTATTTCTCTGACCGGACTGTCCGGCGCTATTTTAAATACATTAAATAAATTTGCCGTGGCTTCCTTTACCCCGGTTTTACTTAATGTATGCATTATTGCCTGCGCCTACTGGTTGTCTCCCTTTATGAGCGAGCCTGCTTTTGCGCTGGCCTGGGGGGTGTTTATTGGTGGTATTGTTCAGCTTGGCTTTCAGTTACCTTTTTTGTATCGGGCCGGTTTACTGGTTAAGCCTGAGTGGGGCTGGCGCGACCCGGGTGTGGTAAAGGTCAGGACGCTGATGATCCCGGCATTATTTGGTGTCTCTGTTGGCCAAATCAATTTGCTGCTGGATACGTTTATTGCCAGTTTTCTGGTAACCGGTTCCATAAGCTGGCTGTATTATTCTGATCGCCTGCTGGAGTTCCCGCTGGGGCTGTTTGGTATTGCTATCGCAACCGTTATCCTGCCAGCCCTTTCCCGTAACCATGTGGGCAAGGACGAGCTGGGTTTTTCTGGCAACATGGACTGGGCGGTGAGAATGGTGTGTCTGTTAGGCATACCCGCTGCGGCTGGTTTGGGTGTGCTGGCTGAGGAAATCCTGTCGGTCATCTTTCAGCGCGGCGCTTTTACGGCGGAAACGGCGAGAATGGCATCCTACAGTCTGATGGCTTATTCCCTGGGGCTACTCAGTTTTATGCTGGTTAAGGTGCTGGCGCCCGGGTACTACTCGCGGCAGGATACCAAAACACCGGTTAAATTCGGTATTTGGTGTATGGCCGCCAATATGCTGTTTAATCTGATTTTTGCGATTTCTTATGGCTATGTTGGTCTGGCTATTGCCACCAGTTTATCGGCTACGCTGAATGCGGTTTTACTGTATCAGGGACTGACGCGACAGAAGGTTTATACCGTGAGCCGTCTTACCGTTGGGTTTGTGATGCGCGTGCTGGTAGCCACCTGCGCCATGGTTGCCGCTATTTTGTGGTGTCAGCATGGAGTGGAATTTACTGCTTTGACTTTTCATGACAAGGTATTGTCAATTTCGCTAACCATTTTACTCGCTGTTATCGTCTTTAGTGGCGGTATGTTCGCCATGGGCATTCGTCTGCGCCATTTCAAATCCAAGGCCTTTTAGCGATTGGTATTGCCGGCCGGGTAGTTTATAATCGCCGGCTTTGTAGCATATTCATCTCATAAAAGGTTGCTGTTAAACGTGGAGCTAATCCGGGGCCTTAACAATTTAAAAGCCCATCATCACGGCTGTGTACTGACAATAGGCAAGTTCGATGGTGTCCATTTAGGGCATCAGGCAGTGCTGTCTAATCTGATTGAACAAGCCCGGCGGCTATCGCTGCCTGCCACTGTGATGGTGTTTGAACCACACCCTGAAGAGGTGTTTACGCCTGAAACCGCACCAGCTCGCATTAGTCCGTTGGCTGAGAAGTACCAGTTGCTTAAAGCTCAGGGGGTCGACCGACTGCTCTGCGTCAGGTTTAATGCTCAGTTTGCCGCGCAATCACCCGATGAGTTTATTGAACACCTGCTGGTGGAAAAGCTGGGCGTTAAGTTTTTAGTGGTGGGTGATGATTTTCGGTTTGGCAAAGGCCGCCAGGGCGATTTTACCCGACTGGAACAAGCCGGTAAGCAGTTGGGCTTTGAAGTGGTAAGCACGCAAAGTTTCGTCATGCAGGATTGTCGCATTAGTTCTACCGCGGTTCGCGAAGCGCTGGCCGATGGCAATTTTGCGTTGGCGCATTCCATGCTGGGTCGCTCCTTTTATATTTCCGGCCGGGTCATTCACGGCGAAAAGAAAGGCCGGACCATCGGTTTTCCCACTGCCAATGTCTTGTTAAACCGTTGTCAGACCCCCATTACAGGCGTATTCGCAGTAAAGCTTAATATCGATGGCAAGCTGTTCACCGGCGTTGCCAATATTGGCTCACGGCCCACCGTCAACGGCCAGCGTAAGCAACTCGAAGTGCATATCTTCGACTTTGCCGGCTCTCTGTACGGTCAGCATATTACTGTAGTACCGGTAGCCAAAATACGAGATGAACAACGTTTTAGCAGCCTGGAAGCCCTGCGCGAACAAATCGCGCTGGATGTTGCCCGGGCGCAACAGATTTTAATGAATAACGATGACCTGTCAGAGGTCTGAAACCGGGATAACTCCCGATAACGTGGACGGATAGAACAAACGCTATGAGTGATTACAAAGCCACATTGAATTTGCCGGAAACCGCTTTCCCGATGCGCGGGAACCTGGCACAACGCGAACCTCAGATGCTGAAAGACTGGGAAAAAGACGGCTTGTATCAGCAGATTCGCCAGGCAAAAGAAGGCAAAGCGCCTTTTGTACTGCATGACGGCCCTCCGTATGCCAATGGCAATATTCACATTGGTCACGCAGTTAACAAAATCCTCAAAGACATTATTGTTAAGTCCAAAACGCTGGCGGATTTTAACGCCCCATACGTGCCCGGCTGGGACTGTCACGGTCTGCCAATCGAACTGATGGTAGAAAAGAAAGTCGGCAAGCCTGGTAAAAAGGTCACTGCGGCAGAATTCCGTCAGAAATGCCGCGATTATGCGCAAAAGCAAATCAATGGCCAGATGACCGATTTTAAACGTCTTGGTGTGCTCGGCGAGTGGGATAAACCCTACAAGACCATGGACTTTGACTCAGAAGCCAACATTGTTCGTGCACTGGGTAAAATTATCGAAGCAGGGCATCTGGAAAAAGGCTTTAAACCGGTTCACTGGTGTACAGACTGTGGTTCAGCACTGGCAGAAGCCGAAGTAGAGTATAAAGACAAAACGTCGCCTGCTATCGATGTGAAATTTCCGTTGGCGGATGTAGACACCTTTGCTGGAGCATTCGGCGTAGACAGTGATGCGCTTACCGCGCACAAAGCCGGTGTAGTTATCTGGACCACCACTCCGTGGACCCTGCCTGCTAACCTGGCCGTCAGCTTGCACCCTGAACTGGAATACTCACTGGTAGAATATGGTGACGACGCCCAGTGGATCATGCTGGCCAGCGATTTAGTAGAAAGCTGCATGCAGCGTTACGGCGTGGAAAACTATAAAACGGTAGCCACCTGTTTAGGTCAGGCGCTGGACAAAGCCAAATTACACCATCCGTTTTTGGATAAAACCTCGCTGATCGTGTTGGGCGATCATGTTACTACCGATGCCGGTACCGGCTGTGTACATACCGCGCCAGCCCACGGTGTGGATGACTTTAACGTATGTAAACACTACGATATCGAAGTCTACAATCCGGTTGGTAACAATGGTGTGTATCTGGAAAACACCCCGATGTTTGCTGGTATGCACGTATTTAAAGCCAATCAGCCAATTATCGAAACCCTGGCTGAAAGCGGCAACCTGGTGCTGAATGTGAATTTTGAGCACAGCTACCCCCATTGCTGGCGTCACAAAACGCCAATTATTTTCCGCGCCACGCCGCAGTGGTTTATCAGTATGGATAAACTGGGCCTGCGCGAGCAGTCGCTGGAACAAATCCGTAAGACAGAGTGGATCCCTGAGTGGGGTGAAAACCGCATCACCAAGATGGTGGAAGGGCGTCCGGACTGGTGTATTTCCCGTCAGCGTACCTGGGGCGTGCCTATCCCGCTGTATATCCACAAGGTCAGTGGCGAACTGCACCCTGAATCAGCCAGTCTGATTGAAACGGTGGCCAGCGAAATCGAAAAAACCGGCATTCAGGCCTGGTGGGATATCGATGATGCTGCGCTGTTAGGCAGCGACGCAGACCAGTACGAAAAAGTCACTGATACGCTGGATGTTTGGTTTGACTCCGGTGTAACCCACTTCTTTGTGGTGGATTGTCGGGATGATATTCCGGCTAAAGCCGATTTATACCTGGAAGGTTCTGATCAGCACCGGGGCTGGTTTATGTCATCGCTGATGACCTCTACCGCCATGCACGGCCATGCGCCTTATCGTCAGGTGCTGACCCACGGCTTTACCGTTGACGCTCAGGGCAAGAAGATGTCCAAGTCTCTGGGTAACGTGGTAGCCCCACAGGAAGTGACCAATAAGCTGGGAGCAGATATTCTGCGTTTATGGGTAGCCTCAACCGATTACCGTGGTGAAATCGCCGTATCTGATGAAATCCTCAAACGTGCAGCCGATAACTATCGTCGCTTACGTAACACCGCGCGTTTCCTGCTGGCTAACCTGAACGGGTTTAATCCAGAGACCGACGCCGTTGCCGAAGACGACATGGTGGCATTGGATCGCTGGGTCGTGTCCCGCGCTAAACAGCTGCAGGCCGAGATCGTTGCTGACTACGAAAAGTACGATATGCTGGTGGTATCGCAAAAACTCGCTCATTTCTGCTCCATTGAATTGGGTAGTTTCTATCTGGATATCATTAAAGACCGCCAGTACACCGCCAAAGCCGACAGTGTGGCGCGTCGCTCGTGTCAGACCGCGCTGTATCATATCGTTGAGGCGTTAGTGCGCTGGATGGCGCCTATTACCAGCTTTACCGCACAGGAAATCTGGCAGGAACTGCCGGGCGAGCGCGCTAAGTACGTGTTTACCGAAACCTGGTATCAGGGTTTTAATGGCTTTGGTCAGGATGAAACCTTTAACGATGCCTACTGGAAACAGGTAATGGCCGTTAAGGATGCAGTAAACCAGGCCCTGGAACAGGCACGTAAAGCGCAACTACTGGGTGGTTCGCTGGAAGCGAATGTGACCTTATATGCCGATGATGCGCTGAAGTCGCAACTGGCTAAGCTTGGTGATGAACTGCGCTTCGTACTGATAACATCGGGCGTTACGGTGGCGGCACTGGCCGATAAATCCGACGACGCTACGGCGACCGAAGTGGAAGGGCTGTTTGTCAGCGTGGCGAAAAGTTCAGGTGAAAAATGCGTACGCTGCTGGCATGTGCTGGATGATGTGGGTACCCACAGTGAACATCCGGAACTATGTGGTCGCTGCGTAACTAACGTCGATGGCGACGGAGAAACGCGTCACTATGCTTAAGTTAATAAGCGAAAGCGGTCTGCGTTTTTTGTGGATTAGTGTGATCACCGTAATACTTGATCTGTGGAGCAAGTATGCGGTGATAGGCAGCATGGAATTGTATGAGTCTGTGCAGCTGGCACCGTTTTTCAATTTTACTTATGTGCATAATTACGGTGCCGCTTTTAGCTTTTTACATGATTCCGGTGGCTGGCAGCGGTGGTTTTTTACTGCTATTGCTGTTGCTGTTTGTGCCGTGATTTTATGGTGGCTGAAACAGACCCCCCGGCAGCAAAAGCTACTGCCTGTCGCGTTTAGTTTTATCCTGGGCGGTGCCGTTGGTAATGTGTACGACCGGATTGTGCACGGTTATGTCATCGATTTTCTGGATTTCTACGTAAATGACTGGCACTGGCCGGCATTTAATCTGGCTGACAGTGCCATTTTTATTGGTGCGGCCCTGCTGATTTGGGACATGCTAACCAGTAAGAATGAAGACACCTCAACCCAAGACGCAAATTAACAAATTAAGTCAGAGAGAGTTACCGTGAGCGAAGCATCAAAGGTCATCCGCGACAACAGTGAGGTCATTATGCATTTTGACCTGAAATTGTCTGACGGTTCAGCAGCCGACAGTACACGCGTTAATAAAAAGCCAGCCAAGCTGGTAATGGGCGATGGCAGCCTGACGCCTAATTTTGAAGCCTGTTTATTAGGTCTTACTGCGGGCGAGAAAAAGTCTTTCGAACTTGCTCCGGAAGATGCATTTGGTTTGCCTAACCCGGATAACATTCACCATATGGACCGAAGCCGTTTTAGTGCCGATATGGCGCTGGAAGAAGGCATGATCATGGCATTTTCGCAGCCTGATGGCAGTGAAGTGCCGGGTATTATTCGCAGCATAGCCGGCGATTCAGTTACCGTGGATTTCAATCATCCACTGGCCGGACAAACGGTGATCTTCGACGTTGAAATCATCGATGTCATCAACGCGTAAGGCTTAACGCCGAGGAATACTAAGCGATGCAAATACATTTAGCCAATCCCCGCGGTTTTTGTGCCGGGGTAGACCGGGCCATTACTATTGTAGAGCGGGCTCTGGAAATTTTTCAGCCGCCTATTTATGTTCGCCACGAAGTAGTGCACAACAAATTTGTGGTGGATGGCCTGAAAGAGCGTGGCGCTATTTTTGTTGATGAACTCAACGAGGTGCCGGATGATAACATCGTGATTTTTTCGGCGCATGGCGTGTCCCAGGCTGTTCGTCAGGAAGCCGAGCGGCGCGGTCTGAAAGTATTTGATGCGACCTGCCCACTGGTTACCAAGGTGCATCTGGAAGTGACCCGGGCGAGTCGTCGTGGCACTGAGTGTATTCTTATTGGCCATGCTGGTCACCCAGAGGTCGAAGGCACCATGGGTCAGTACGATAATCCTGAAGGCGGTATCTATCTGGTGGAATCCAGTGACGATGTGAAAACGCTGGAAGTGAAAAATCCGCAGGCCCTGTATTACTGCAGCCAGACCACATTGTCGGTAGACGATACTGCCGATGTCATTGATGCGCTGAGAGAGAAATTCCCGGCAATTGAAGGGCCGCGGAAGGACGATATCTGTTACGCCACACAAAATCGCCAGGATGCCGTGCGCGAACTGGCGCAGGATTGTGAAGTGCTGTTAGTGGTAGGGGCACAGAATAGTTCTAATTCCAATCGTCTTAGAGAGTTAGCGGCTAAAATGGGCGCTCAGGCCCACCTGATCGACGATGAAAACTGTATTCAGCGCGACTGGCTTAATGGTATCGAACACATTGGCGTAACCGCGGGCGCATCGGCGCCAGAAGTGCTGGTTAAACGGGTGATCCAGCGACTACTTGACTGGGGAGCGGTAAAAGCAACCGAACGCAGTGGCCGTGAAGAAAATATTGAGTTTGCGGTACCCAAAGAATTACGGGTTAAGCAAGTCAGTTAGTATCAGCATTGCTATCTAATGTAAAAACGCCGCGGGAAAGCTTCTCTGCGGCGTTTTTGTTTTTGCGGTATTACCAACATCCCGCCGGGGTGCGCGTTAAGGACTGATTCAGTGTCAGCGTTGTACAGCCGGTATCACTGGTCTGACTGTTTTTGGCTGTAGCAGTCAGCGTAAAGGTGGTTGCGCTAACATTGGAAACGGTAAACGTATAGAAATCTGAAGCCGGTATGGCGATATCATTAGCGCTGCCATAGGTTACGTTTTGTAATCTGTAATTTTCCTGGCTCATGTGCATTTGCATCAACGCAGTTTGTCCGTCACCCCGACGGGATTCCCTGACCTGGCTCTGATACGACGGCACGGCCACCGCCGCCAGTATGCCCATTATTACGATGGCAATCATCATTTCTATTAGTGTGAAACCCTGGTTTAACTTACATCGTTGCATCATGCTTTATACCCATTAATTGATTCGAATACTTACTGGTCTATTCTTTGTGACTAAAATATCATCAGACAACTGACACTGAGTACGGATAGTTATGCTATTAGTGTATAAGAAAATCCGGATTGTAACGTTGCAAATTTAATCACAAGGTATGTTATGCATTCATCCCGTTATCAACAGGGAATGTCGTTGATAGAAGTATTGATCGTGGTTGCCATCATCGGCGTTGTTGTTACGGTGACAGCACCCTCTGTATTAACAGTACAGCGCCAAATGGCAGTTAAGGGGGCCGTTGAAAACGTGTTTTTCCTGCTCCAGCTGGCCAGAAGCAGTGCTATCAGGCAAAGCAATGACATTCTTATTGACACAAATTTTGACACAATCTCCTGGTGCGTGGGCATTACCGACGCCGCAAACTGTGATTGCTCGCTAGCCAACAGTTGCACCGTCGATGGGCTTGAGCAGGTCGTCAGTTCAGCTGACTTTAATGGTATCAGCATGCAGAATGTTAACTTTGATAATGCCAATCAGGCCATTTTGGATGGCGTACGCGGTATGGCTCCTCAAGGCGCGGTGTCACTGGAGCTAACTGATGCCACTAACCACAATGTGCGAGTTAATATCTCTGCTACGGGACGGATATCAATGTGTAATGTCAGTGGTGATGTAGGGAGTTTTCCAGCGTGTTAAGTACTAAAAGACAGGCCGGCTACACACTGGTTGAGATTTTGATTGCCATGGTACTGGCCGTTGGCTCACTGGCTGCCGTCTCCTCACTGGTTGGCTATGGGATTGGCGTTAATGGCAACCTCATTAACAGTGCCCGACTCAATGAGGAACTGGGTAATGTTTACGCGTTGTTATTGAGCGACCTGCGGCGTACGGGATATTCGGGGGCGACGGTTCCCATGGTCACTGACCCGGATGCCAATCCATCGCCCTTCAATGGCTCTGTGGTGGTGAGCGAGTTTCCGGGGGAACAGATTAACAGCTGCATTTTATTCAGCTACGACCGCAACAATAACGGAGGGCTCGATACCCTGGTCCCGGACGAGCGTTATGGATACCGGCTTCGCGATGGTGCCGTGGAAATCCGCCGCAATGGCGCGGCCTGCGGCGATGTGGGCTGGGAAGATTTAACCGATGACGATGTGATTGACGTGACGGCCCTGACTTTTATCGTCAATCAGTCGGTGGACAATGGCATAACCACTACCGCTATTTCTGTCAGGTTGAATGGTGAATTAGCCAGTAATGATAGTTTTTCCCGCGAATATCAAACAGTAGTGGTAGTGAGGAATTATGACAGTTAATCCTGGTTTCTCTGCCCGACAACGCGGCGCGGTTATTCTGACTGCGGTGGTATTATTGCTAACCCTGGCAACGCTGGTGACCGTTTATACCGGGCGGGTGAAGTCTTTTGAGAATCAAATAATGCTGAATACGCAAAATCGGGTACTGGCATTTAATGCCGCCGAAGCCGGGCTGATGAAGGCATTAGGGATGCTGACGGAAAATCCCCGCTGGGATGGCGTTGCTTTTGCTGATGCGCTACCTAATTTGGGCAGCTATACCGTAAGCGGCGCGTGGCAGGTGATTACGCGAGAGTCCACCACCATGCGTTTGGTAACGTTGCAGTCTGCAGGCACTTCGCCGGATGGATTATCTACCGTTACCGTGCAGGAACAGGCACTGTTGTATTCGGTGATAGCTAACCCACCTGATGTCCCCCTGATTGTGGCGGGAGGATTGAATGTAGGCGGTAACTTTGAGGTAGTGGCTAATCCCAATGGTGGAGGCGAAGGTGTACCTTTGTCTATCTGGACCGATCTGGACGTGGATATGACCAATGGTAGCGGCACCACCTGCGGCTTGCAGGAATTTAATGACGGTAATTGCAGTAGCTCTCCTTACTCGGAAAAGGGCTTTCAGGATCTGGATATTCTGGATAACGATCCTGATTTTCCCGATGACTTACTGGAATACATATTTAATGTGCCGGAAGCTGAATGGGCTTCATTAAGGGCCGATGCCGATGAAGTGCTGAACTCCTGCGCGACACTGGGTCCCGGTAGTTTAGGACTTATCTGGGTAGATGGAACCTGCCATCTCAATGCGGGAACAATTGTTGGTAGCGCGGCGAATCCTGCGGTACTGATAGTTACCGATGGCGACCTGACCATGAATGGTGGGGCCGTAATCAATGGCATGGTGTTCTCTTTTCGTAAGCCGGGTAATCTGGCTGACTTTGAAATTAACATGATTGGTGGTGCCCGCGTCAACGGCGTCGTGGCCTCTAATCATCCGGTTGGTCAGGCAAACGGTACCTATAACTCGGTTTACGATACTGACGTGCTTGATCAGCTACAACAACACGATGCGCTTCAGCGCGTAGCCAGAGTCCCAGGCAGTTGGCGGGATTTCTAGGAGGTAATATGCAGGTTCGTGGTTTCTCACTCATTGAAGTGATGATTGCATCACTGATTATCATGATGGGCGTGTCGGGGTTTGTGACCTTGCAATCTGCCTATATGCGCAGCGATGCCCAGACTAATCTGCGTCAGGTTGCCTTGCAACTGGCCCAGGAAAAATTTGATGATCTGCGGCAGTTTGAAACGCTGGAAACCACCGCCGGTTTGATGGCATACAACGATATTGCTACCGATCTCGGCGGTAATATAGCGGCGGGACAGGTTAATATTGTTATTGGTTCAGATGGCAAGGCTTACGCATTTAACCGCACATGGACCGTTGCCGACGAATATTTTGCCGACACCAATGCTGACGGCGTTGAAGATACCTGGGTCGATGGCCCTACTTTTACTCTGCTGGGTTTTGCTCTCCCTGCTACACCGCCACAAAAACAGGTCACGGTCACCGTTGATTGGGTGGACGTCGATGGTAATGTCGTGGCGGTTAACCTGGATGGTAATTTTGCACCGGTAACTGCGGGACGCAGTTTTCAGGCTACCACCGAGACCGACAATGCCAAAGAGCAGCCAGAAGTGGCTTACACACCGGGTTTAGCGCCGGATGTTATCTCCTATGATCTGGGTAATAACGAAAGTGTGGAAACCAGTAAACCGGTACCGGATATTTCTAATCAGGGCGATAATAACGTAGTGCAGTTTGAAACCATTCGCTACGAAAGCAACGCTCAAATTAGTGAAAAACTGGAGCAGGAGGATTTTCTTACCGTCAACTGCAGTTGTAGACTTGCTGGTACCGGTACGGGCTACACCCCGGCAATGACAGTGCTTGATGGCAATGACATGAAAGTTAAGCCGGGACGTGAAGAATCCAAGGATGTCGGTATTGTGGCCACCAGCAAACAACCCGCGCTTTGTACTACCTGTTGTCGCGACCATCATGATACCGCTGCAATGGTTAACAACGAGGAGTATTACCGGGTCGAAGGCGGCTTACCCCATGGCCATTATGAATATCTGGGTAATGGTAATTTTAGTAAAGCAACCAGTATTGGCGACCCTTACACCGAAGCGTGTCGTTTTAAGCGAATTGATGGCCTATATCAGCTTTATCCTGACTGGCAGCTCATTGACATTATCGAGTTTGAAACCACTTACCTCAACACTGAGCCTGCTTTGGATAGCTACCGGGCTTACACCGAGGGGGTGATTGCCAGCAAAATTAATCAGTCGCCTGCGCCGGCAAAACCTGCTGACCGCGATATTCTGGTGCCTCCCGGTGGTTATCAGCTGATTGCCCGGGGCATCTATCTGGATCGAATGACAACAGATCATCTCAACGCTGTTAAGGCAAAACTGGCAACAAATGATCCGGAATGGAAGGGAATTGTGCCATTTTACGATGTCAATCTTACCTTGTTGTCTGACTGGCGCTCTGATAATACATCGGTGGCAACCATTACCAATGAACCCATTCAGACTATTATCGACCCGGCTAATAATTACTATGGCACTTATAGCCGGGGGCGGGCAGAGGCACTTATGGATGGTAGTGCAGATATCGAAGTGGCTGCCTTTGCATATAACGCGGGTATTACCGGCACCGCACCGGTTTCACCTTACGAATACAACCAGTTATTTACCGATGACTCCCTTGAGGTAACCGTAGACAGTAAATCAAGTGCAGAAAAATTCTTTGGCCTGATAGGTAATATCAGCTGCCTTATCACCACAGCAAACGTGACTAAGAGTTGTGAAACAAATAACACCAATAAAGCGGAATTTGTTGACTTAACAGCGTTACAAATTTTTGTTTCGCCAAATCAGTTTGTCTGTCCGGTAACGATCCCCAAAGGAAAATCAACCCCATTCTTCAGCTGCGTAAATGTATCTGAAAATTGGTTGGGTACAATTAAGTTCCAAATCAGCAAAGCAGGTTATGGGGTAACCATTAAGATTCAGCAGCCGGATAACTCTGTAGTTAATACTGACACGATTACGCTAACCCAGGGGTTAACTGCTACATCAAATCAGGAATATAACCTTATCCTGGAGTTTTATCAGTAAAGAGTCAGCAAGCTTTATAAGGATGTACTGGCGGTGTCAGCGTACAGATTCTGACTCTGCCAGTGTTACTGACAATCACCTTAAAATCCTGCGAACTGTTGGTAAACGTTAGTGAACCGGCATAGCCAACAGCAAAGCCCCGGTGACCAGAGAATCGTGTCTGCTGGTTATTGGCGAAGGTCAGGGCGTTGAGTTCAGTAAAACGAAACTGTTGGTAGGACACGACCGACTCTAAACCGTTTACCAGGCAGCTGTTAGCCTGCTGGCAGTTGCAATCCATTTGGTCGGTCATGCCAATGCACCACATGGAGCCGGGAGAGAAATCCACTGTAATTGGTTGCTGCCGGGTAATTGCCTGATGCCGGGCTTGTTGCAACTGAAAATACACTGCCTGCAATGCCCCGCGCAGATAAAATGAGGCCAGCAACGACTGAAAATTGCTCAGGCTCTGACTTGCCAGTAACGTCAGTATGGCGATAGCCGACAATAACTGAACCAATGAAAATCCGTAATGGTCCCGCATAGCAGCTCCTCGAATGTCCTGTGGGCACAGGTTGCTACAGTACCCTTATTGCTTTTATCTGTGAGCTGAACACAAGGCGGTTTTTCGGGCTGTTATTTAATTGGATACCTTTAACATCTATTAAGTAACTATTTTTACAATAATTTTCTAACGTATGCGGTACCATAGACAGCCATTTTAGGAGCTGTTTATGGTAGTACAGACTCGTCACAATGTGTTCAGACAATCCGGTGTTGGGATGGTGGAAATCCTCGTCAGCCTTTTTATTCTGACGGTAGGATTACTGGGCGTGGCTTCCTTACAATTTACCGGTACCTTTAACAATGTCCAGGCTGCCAGTCGCAGCCATGCCGAGCTGGTGGCCCGTCAGTTGACTGAGCAACTGGTTAGTGGCGTCCGACCTGCGCAAGCTGCGAACGGTTGGGAAGTGGACGATGCCTTCTTAAACCAGAATAACTTCAATTTTAGTACCTTGAGTTGTCAGGGGAGTAACTTATATCAGTGTTATTGCCTGACCTTGCCGGGAGCGATCCCTAACTGTAATGACAATGACTGTTCGGCGGCCGAAATGGCGCAATTCAGTGGCTGGTAGGCCAGTTGTCAGGCGGTGGGCAGCAATCCGAATATGCGGATATCGGTCAGTTGTGATGATCGCGACAATACCGATGCTAAAGCCTGCTCAGCAGGGTCGATTATCAGCATCGCAGTGAGCTGGCCAGAAAAACAAAACACAGCGCAAGGGCAAGTAAATGATGCTCGTTGTGCCTTTAATGCCGACCCTAACCGGGCCTGCGTGGTTAAAGAGGTCACCTTGTGAAATCGCAGGGCGGTTTTTCTTTAATTGAGATGATGATCAGTATGTTGTTGGGACTGATCATCACTACCGGCGTGATCCAGGTTTTTGTTAGTACCCGTTCGACCAATTCGCTTAATCAGGCCATTTCAGAAGTCCAGGAATACGGGCGTTACATCACCTTAAGATTACAGGACGAACTACGGGAAGTCGGCCGCTATGAGCAAACGCTGGGCAATATAGATAACTCGGTGGATTTGGTTACTGAGTCGAGTTTTGTACTGCGTCAGCCGGTGGCTCTGGCTGCGGATTACGCCGTCATGGGCGCGTTGGGAAGTCTTGAAGGCGTTGGCAACGCCAGTGACGAACTGGTGGTAAATTTACTGGCTGAGCAAGACTGTAGCGGCAACCGGTTTGGTTTAGCTGCCCCTATGCAATTGCACATCGTTAATCACTTTTTTGTCGAGGATGGCCAGCTTAAGTGTCAGGGCTACAGTGGCCGCTACCTGCGCGGATTAACCGGCAACTTCATACCCAGTGATGAGGTGGTGCTGTTGGATGGTGTTCAGAGCATGCAGATTGAATATGGCTTGTCCGGGGATATTACTGAAAACGATGGGCGGGTAATTCGCTACGTTGATGGCAGCCATTTAAGCAATGCCCGGCTGGCGAATATGCAGGTGGTTGCCATTCGTCTGGCACTGCTGGTGCAAAGTCCGCCCATTAAATTGCAGAACCTCGCCAATGAAAAAGTGACTTTATTGTCTGAAGCGCCGCTGACTTTAGATAAAAATCACTACTATCAGGTGTTTAATGTCGCAGTAGCGCTGCGTAACAGTATTAATTATGTTGGGAGTGCAGCGTTATGAAATGTGCTCAACAAGGGATGGTATTAGTGTTTGCTATGGTCCTACTGCTTTGTGTCACGCTGTTAGGCGTGGCAGCCGCGAGCAGCACCAGTGCCTGTGCGCCGCCAGCGGGAAACAGTCGTGCTTATCTGGTTAACCTGATTGACGGCAATGCGGCGGGTGATTTGAATGGCGATGGTGAACTCAGCGATGAAGACCGCTTTGCCACACTGACCCAAACAGGCATTGCCCCGGATACAAAAATTTTGATAGAAGATGCTACTAACCCTACTATTTGCCTGGGCGAGGAGTGTGTATCTGCCGTCGTGCCGGTCGATGAAAATGGTAATGAGCAACCTTGTACCTCAGAATTTGAATGTTTAAGTCAAAATATCTTTGGCCGTTATCAGCGGGTAATTCGCGGTAGTTGGTCAACCGAAGTGGAGCTGTAAAAGTAATGGCAAAGCAAGCAGGCTTTACCCTCATTGAATTAATGATAGCCGTGGCGATAGTGGGCATTATTGCCGCGGTGGGCTTTCCTTCTTATCAGTCAGTTATGAAAAGTTCTAATCGTAGTACCGCGCAGGCCGATTTGATGAGTTTTGCCTCGGCGATGGAGCGGCATTATGCCACTACCTTCAGCTATGCCGGGGCAGCATCAAACGGTACTGACACAGGTACACCGGAAATTTTCAGCGGCCATTCGCCGTCTACCGAACTGGCAGCCAACAAAAAATACACCCTTACTATCCATGCGGTGGGAAATAATGGCAATAGCTATGAATTACGGGCGGTGCCAGTAAGCAGTTCGGTGCAGGCGGGGGATGGAACCTTGTCTATTTTTAGTGACGGGCGAAAAGCCTGGGATAAAAATGCCGATGGGTCGATAGCCGCGAATGAATATTGCTGGGCGTGCTAGGCCAGCTTAGCCATACAAAAATACGTTAGCTGCAAGCTAGAGCACTTTGCAGATGATTTTCGTTAATGCCATCGTTGTTGTAGTCCTGGGCGATGGCAATTTTTCCATAGCCGTTAATGATTAAGCCAACGGCTTTGTCGGCACTGCCGGTATCGTCACACAAGCTTATCGTGGTTGTCACACTGGCGCCGCCACGGGCGTCAAACACAATGGCCTGGCCAGGGGCCTGGATACTAACTGAATGATGCAAAGGCTCAGTGGCACCCAGCAGAGCCTCATTATTATCATGCTCACTGTTGCCATTAATATCGTAAAAAGCCATGGTTGGATGAGTCCAGTTGCTGACACAATTCGTATAATTCAGGGTGGGGCATAGGATGACTTCGGTTCGTTCTTCCATTGCCTTAAAGCGAGCCAGTCTGGCCAGTGCACTCAGCTCATTAATTTCTTTTGCAAGTAACGAGTGATTGATAAACCCCCGGGCTCCGGGAACGACGACACCAATAACGATACTCATGATGGCAACGGTGATCATAAGTTCAACCAGTGTGTAACCTGAATGTCGCATAAGTCTTTATCTTACAATGAAAAAATTATGTAGCTGAAGGGGAGTGTAACCCAGTGCCCAGCGATTTGTTTATGAAAAATCACACGCTGGTATTGTGTTTAGGCATGACAAAAATAAAGCTGCTTTTTAACAACCAGTGAATGGCTGCTGACAAGGTGGCGTATTTTAACGTAGACTGTATACAGGTTATAAATAAACTCTGGATTATCTAATGGATAAACAAGCGGTTATTGAGGAAATGAAGGTTCTGCCGGTCATCGACGTTGAGTTTGAGGTGACGCGCAGAGTCGGGTTTATTAAACAGCAGCTAAAGCAATCTGGCATGAACGCGCTGGTACTGGGAATTAGCGGTGGTATAGATTCGTGTACCCTGGGCCGTCTCGCGCAGCTGGCGGTTGATGAGCTTAATCAGGAACACCATGAAAAATACCAGTTTTTGGCGGTTCGCTTACCTTACAATGTGCAGGCAGATGAAGATGATGCCCAGGCCTCCATTGACTTTATCAAACCCACCCAGTCGATTGCTGTAAACGTGCAACCTGGTGCTGATGCCATTCACCAGGAAACCTGTGCGGCGCTCAGCGCAGCCGGTTTGTTACCTGCTGATGAGAGCAAGCAGGACTTTGTAAAGGGTAACGTAAAAGCACGCACCCGCATGGTTATTCAATATGAAATTGCCGGCATGGTTGACGGACTGGTGTTAGGCACCGATCATTCGGCTGAAAATATCACCGGGTTTTACACTAAATATGGCGATGGTGCCTGTGACTTAGCGCCCCTGTTTGGCTTAAGTAAGCGTCAGGTTCGTCAGGTTGCTGAGCATCTTGGTGCACCGGCAAAGATTATCCATAAAGCACCAACGGCAGATTTAGAATCGCTCTCGCCACAAAAAGCGGATGAACAGGCGTTGGGTCTGACCTATGATCAGATTGACGATTTTCTTGAAAATAAGCCTGTTGCAGCAGAAGTATCCGAAAAGTTACTGTATATTTATAATCGTACACAGCATAAACGTGTACCTATTCCTACTATTTACGATGAGTAAGCGACGATGAAAAAAATTGAAGCAATCGTTAAGCCGTTTAAACTCGACGACGTCAGGGAAGCTCTGGCCGACGTGGGCATTGCCGGTATGACAGTAACGGAAGTAAAAGGCTTTGGACGTCAAAAAGGTCATACAGAGCTGTACCGCGGTGCAGAGTATCAGGTGGATTTTCTGCCTAAAGTAAAAATAGAGATAGTCCTTGATGACGAGCGGGTGGATTTGGCCGTAGAGACGATTCTTAAGTCTGCTAAAACCGGTAAAATTGGTGACGGTAAAATATTTATTTACTCAGTGGAAGAAGCGATCCGTATTCGTACCTCTGAGCAGGGTGACGAAGCGATTTAATTATCCAGCCTTAAAGACCAAAACGGAGTGCTCAGCACTCCGTTTTTTTTTGCAATATTGCCTTGGCCATAAGCCTTAGTGGCCACAACCACCCTGACCATGGACATGACCATGGGCGAGTTCGTCTTCAGTAGGTTCACGCACATCCAGTACTTCAACCTCAAAAGACAAAGCAATGCCAGCCAGCGGATGGTTGCCATCAATAATCACTTCATCGTCGGTTGTCTCAATCACGATAACGGATTGCTCGCCAGCGTCGGTTGTCGCGCGAAATTGCATGCCGGGTTCAACGTCCATACCTTCAAACATAGATGCCGGGACCGCCTGTACCAGATGGTCTAAACGTTCACCATAGGCTTTTTCCGGGGCAACGGTGACTTCAAACTTCTCGCCAGCCGATTTCCCCTGCAGGGCTTCTTCCAGACCACTGATTAAAAAGCGACTGCCCAGCAATGCTGACAACGGCTCACCACCGGTTGATGAGTCTAATTCGGTACCATCGTCTGTGCTGACGGTGTAGTGCAGGGTCACTACACTGTTTTGCGATATTTGCATAATATCTGCCTTGTTGGTTTTAAAAGAAAAATAACGAGCCGCTATGGCGCTTTATTAGAGCGTATACGGCAAGTCGCAATGGATCAACTCTGATGACGGGATTGACGAGAGTCTGAAAGCATCAGCATCAGTGGTGTCGTTGTTAACAATGGCCAGCAGCCAGGTTTCGTTGCCCAGGACCGCCGCGCGCAGAATGGTGCCGCCTGAGCGCCAGTGTTCACCGGCTTGCTTTTCCAGAACTGCACCGTTGATATCAGTTACCGCACCATCGAGTTTAAAAATCATCGCGGCGCGTTTGTTTTTGCCCAGATAACGGGTACGGGCAACGACTTCCTGTCCCATGTAACAGCCTTTATTAAAATCTATGCCATTAAGCGCCTGTAAGTTCATCATTTGCGGTACGTACTGGTTAACGTGATCAGTGCCACAAATAGCAGGAACTCCGGCGGCAATTTCCAAAGCGGTGGCAACGGTTTCGTCGAATAAGGCGATGCTGTGCTCTTTCAGTGTTGCGGTAAATGCCAGGGCAGTGTCTTTTTCCAGTGCAACCAGCAATGAATCCGACGGGTAATCCAATGCCACACAGAAACCACATGCAGACTCTGTCAGTGTCATCGGGGTGTCAGGCAGCGCGTTGAAATAGGGGGCCAAAGCTTGTTTTGTGCTTTCGCCCTGGATCAGAAAGTAATCCAGTACATCGGTTTTCGACTCGATATTGATTTTGGCAAACACGCCGTATTTATTGAACTGTTCCTGTGACGCTTGCAGCGCGCTCTTATCGGCAAGCACATAAATGGCTGACGGGGCGTTGGCAACCAGGCTGATGCTCCAGCTTTTACCTTTAAAATCACAATGAGCGCTGCGGCGAACGCTATGTTCGGCAAGTTTATTCACGTCGATAGTCAGCTGACTGTGCAAAAACGTTTTCGCATCATCGCCGGTGACGCTTAAACACGCCATGGCGTTTAACGCAACGGCAAAGTTAGCGGGTAAGTCAGTTAGCTGAGCGGGGAGTGGAGAGTATTCCTGCATGATTTTTTAACGCCTGATGTAGTTTGTCCAAACACTGTCAATATGTGGGGCAAAGGCCACAAGATCAAGCCGTGTTTGATTTTGTTTGTAAGACAATTAGCCGCCCTCAGATGCCTTTTGGCCAGTATCAACCTGCTGTCAACCATGGTATATTTGCCGCCATGAGTATTAATCACGAACACCCGGTTATGTTTACAGCAAAACGTTATGCACGATTGAAATGGGCTTGCCGCCGCGGCATGCTGGAGCTGGATGTGCTATTACAGCCATTTGTTGAAGAAGCGTTTAATGATTTGTCAGAGCACGATAAGGAAGTTTTCGAGCGTCTGCTAACCTCTGATGATCCGGATATGTTTGCCTGGTTTATGGGGCATCAGCCATGCCCTGATCCTGAGCTTGCCAGAATGGTAGACATCATTGTCAACCGAGTTAAAGTATAGCATTAGCCTTCATCCGGCCATGAGTCGGGGCGGGTACCGGTGTTTACTGGCACTGAGCGGACTGGCCCTGGTTGGCATGTTTTTTCTTATTATGCAGCCTGGAATAACCTGGTTGCTGACATTAAGTCTTGCGACACTGTTGCTGGCTCTATACTGGCCAATAGGTCATAAGCAGCAGCCGGTCAGATGGATGCTTGCAGAATCCGGACGAGGGCGCAATCTGGCTGCTTCCGCGCTGGAACAACAGGATAACTGGCAAATTTGCGCGCGTAGTAAACTGCTGCCCTACGCCATATATGTGGTAAGGTTCCACGCGCAGTCGCGCTGTTATGAGTCTTGCTGGGTGATGCCCTGGCAAACCAGTGACACTAGCTATCGCCGGCTCGCCAGGATTGTGTACAGGCAAGGACTTCAGTAAATGCTAGGACTATATTTACAAGCCGGATTAAAAAAGCCGGGTTCGATAACGCCGGTTGTTCTTGAGGGGTTGCAACGCGCCCCGGTATTGTGGCAAACCTTTATGCCACGGCCCAAACATTATGAGCGATATTGCCAGTTAGTTAACTGGCAGGCCGCCGAGGTGCATCCTTTCTACTGGCAGGTCCGGGGCCTGGCGTTACAGTTACGCCTGCTTGCTCACCAAAAAAGCCCGTTTAAGCTATTGGGATTAGTGCATTTAACCAATCGTGTGGATCTGTATAAAGAATGCCGGGTTGATATTCCCTGTGAGCTGGTAGCCCGTTTTGGTGAGATTTATCAACACCGGCGCGGATTAGTGGTCGAGGTCATCCTGACCGGCACTCAGCGGGGCAAAAGAGTCTACAGTGCGACAGGACGTTACTTAATGCGCACCGCGCATCAGCCGGCCGGATTGGCCGCATATACCCCACAGGGCGAAGAACTCAGTGACGCAGCCCAAACTCTCGCACAGATGTCATTTTCGGGCGCTATGGTGCGCCGCTACGCCAGACGCTCCAAAGACATGAATCCTATCCATCTGAGCACACTGACGGCAAAACTGTTTGGTTTTAAACGCGCGATTGTGCATGGCATGTATAGCGGTGCGTGCGTGATATCAGCATTAAACCGACAATCGGCATTGGCAGGCCAGGCAATTGATATCGCCTTCAAGCGACCAATGTTTGTGCCTGCTCAGGCCCGATTGCTGGTGGAAGAAGAAGCGCAGGGGCGACGATTTGCGTTGGTTTCTGACGGCCAGCCAAATGAAGAGACTTATCTGACTGGCCGAATTGACTGAACTTAGTGTTCGAAGCTGGTTAAATCGCCGGGCTGGGGTGGCAGGTTAGTTGCCATAGGTGTTAGCACCGACGGCGTTGCCTGTTCAGCACGGGCGGGGAAGTCCAGGTTGTAGTGCAGCCCGCGGCTTTCCTTGCGTTGCATCGCGCACCTGACGATAAGTTCGGCAACGGTAACCAGGTTGCGCAATTCCAGTAAATTGTTACTGACCCTGAAGTTAGAGTAATAATCACTGATTTCCTGTTCCAGCAGCTTGATACGTCTGATGGCCCGCTCCAGACGTTTGTTGGTTCTTACGATACCGACGTAATCCCACATGAAAAGGCGCAGCTCATGCCAGTTGTGCTGAATAATAACCTCTTCGTCAGAATCAATGACCTTACTTTCGTCCCATGGCGCTATGGTTTCTTCCGCTGGGGTTTCATCCAGTCGGGATAAAATATGTTCGGCTGCGGAACGGGCGAACACGATACACTCAAGCAGTGAATTGGAAGCCATGCGATTAGCCCCGTGCAGGCCGGTATAGGCTACTTCACCCACCGCATACACGTTGTCCAGATCGGTCCGCGCATTCATGTCTGTCATTACGCCACCGCAGCTGTAGTGGGCAGCCGGCACTACCGGAATAGCTTCACGGGTAATATCAATCCCCAGTGAACGGCATTTGCGATAGATATTGGGGAAATGTTTGACGATAAAGTCAGCCGGCTTATGACTGATGTCGAGGTACATGCAGTCGGCCCCAAGGCGCTTCATTTCATAGTCGATTGCGCGGGCAACAATATCCCGTGGCGCTAAATCCTTACGTTCGTCGAATTTTTCCATAAAGGGCGTGCCATCGGCATGCACCAATCGCGCACCTTCACCACGTAAAGCCTCGGTAATCAGGAAGTTATTAGCCTGTGGGTGGAAAAGACAGGTTGGGTGAAACTGGTTAAATTCCATATTCGCCACCCGACAGCCCGCGCGCCAGGCCATGGCAATACCGTCGCCGCTGGCAATATCCGGGTTGGAGGTGTACTGATAAACTTTACTGGCACCACCAGTGGCCAGGGTAATAAAGCGGCTGCGGATAACCTCAACCTGCTGGCGTTTACGGTTCCATACATACACGCCTTTACAGCGCTTATCGTTTTGTTCGCTTTTAACTAAATCAATCGCGTTGTAACGTTCAAAAATATGAATGTTGGGATGCTGGGAAACCGCTTCGTTGAGAGTTATTTGCAGTGCTTCGCCGGTTGCATCGGCAGCATGCAGTATACGACGGAAGCTATGGCCGCCCTCCCGGGTCAGATGGTAACGGTTTTCACCATCGCCGGTTATTTCCTGATCAAAGGGAACGCCGTGCTGGATGAGCCATTCCATAGCGCTCTTGGCATTTTGTGCGGTAAAGCGGACAACGTCCTCGTCACACAAATAAGCGCCGGCTTCGAGGGTATCCTGAACATGTGACTCAATCGAATCGCGTTCGTCAAATACTGCAGCAATCCCGCCCTGGGCGTAGCGTGTGGAGCCTTCGTTACAATCACTTTTACTGAGCAAAATGATTCGGCAATAATTGGCCAGCGACAGCGCCAGGGTCATGCCCGCGGCGCCAGAGCCAATAATTAAAACATCACAACTGTGCTCAACGTTGGCGTCGGCTGGTTGCTCCGGTGTTACAGAAGAAGCATTTGAATTCATTTGATGTAAGGGTCACAATGCGTGATTTTCGGAAAGTCTAATAAAAGTCGGCGTAAAGGTAAAAGATTTCAAGTGCGTGCACTGAGAATTTTACCGATTTCCTGTATGTTTAACTTGAGAAATTAAAAAAAGATCAAATTCTTTGCGAACTTTTTGAATATCGCGAAGTCTACTCAAGTGCTTGCATGAGCTGTTTGGGATTTAGTCTGTAGGAGAAATAGCTCGAATGAGCGAGCAAATTACTGATCAACAGTTAGTTGAACGCGTTCAGCAAGGCGATAAGAACGCATTTAATTTACTGGTAACACGTTATCAGCATAAAGTGATGCATTTGGTATCGCGCTATGTGAAAAACAGCGGTGACGTTGCAGATGTCACGCAGGATGCGTTTATTAAAGCGTATCGTGCGTTGCCTAATTTTAGGGGTGACAGCGCTTTTTACACCTGGTTGTATCGCATAGCCGTGAACAGCGCCAAGAATTATCTTGTCGCCATAGGGCGTAAGCCGCCAGCCAATGACGTCGATGCTGAAGAGGCAGATTACTATGACGGCAGTGATGCGCTCAAGGAGCATTCGTCTCCGGAACGCAGCGTGTTGTCAGATGAATTAGAAGCCACTTTGTTTCGTGCTATGGAAAAATTGCCCGATGATTTACGGATGGCAATTACCCTGCGTGAAATAGAGGGGCTGAGTTATGAAGAAATAGCAAATGTGATGGCCTGTCCTGTAGGAACGGTACGTTCCAGGATATTCAGAGCGCGGGAAGCGATAGACAAGGTTATTCAGCCATTACTGGAAACCTGATATTGAGCTTTAGGCCAATTATCAGTTACAGTAGAACACGACAGGTTGCCTGACGCGATGACGAGTCGAGTCAAGTAGTACGGGCGTAACCAGGAATAGAAACTATATGACGCAGCAACACGAAAAATTGTCGGCTTTTATGGATGGTGAACTCAGCGACGAAGGGTTTATCGACAGCATTAAAAACGATAGTGAATCACTGGCTAAGTGGCGCAGCTACCATGTTATTCGTAGTGGGTTACGCAAAGAAGCCACAGTAATGCCTGAGTTTGATATAACCGCTCAGGTTGCCGCAGCGCTTGAACAGGAAGCGACTGTGCTGGCACCTAAGTCAAAGTGGAAATCGTTACCTGTGGTTAGCAGTGTTGTTCCTTTCCTGCGTCAGTCCGGCCAGTTTGCCGTGGCGGCTTCGGTAGCGGCAGCTGTGATTTTAGGCGTGCAACAGGTTAATCAGCCTACCGCCGATGATTCATTTTCGACGCTGCAAGCGCCGACAATCCGGGTATCGGGGATGCCTCAGGCCGGTATGGCACCAGTTAGCCTGGAGCAAAGCAACATTTTGCCGGGTAATCGTAATGGCGATATCGAAGCAATGCTTCAGAAGCGGCGTCAAATTAATGCCCTGCTGGCTGATCATGAACAACAGCTCAAGCTGAAGCAGGCTGAAGAGCATCCAAAGCAGGCAACGGAATCAGACCCTAATCAGCCTTAATGACTATGTTTACACCCACAAATAAAATAAAACGCACTGCCAGGGCAGTGCGTTTGTTGTTTTTAGCCAGCGTATTTTGCGTTACTCCGGCAAGTTTTGCGCAGACTTCACCACCGCCCGATGAGCCTGCGGCACCGCAGGCGTCGGTCCCGGACGAAGAAACGCAGCGAGGCCTCAGCGGCTTTGAATGGTTCGAACAATTAGCGCAGATTAATCGTACCGCCAATTTTGAAGTGTCATTTGTGCTGACCAAGGCCGGTCAGGAAATGGTGCCGTATCTTTGGCGTCACGCGGTGCTGGAAAACGGGATTGAGGCAGAACAACTCAATTTACAAAACGGCCCTGGCCAGGAGATGATTCGACTGGGGAATGTGGTCAGCGTTTTTGAACCGGACTTACAGCCTTACAGCATCTATTCGGATGCCATCAGCGGGCCTATCCCCGGTGATTTGTTGTACAACCCGGCAGCGCTGCAAGAGGCCTATCAGTTTATCACTATCGGCCGTACGCGGGTGTCAGGTCGTGCTGCCCAGCAGTTGCGCATTGTTAGTCGCGACAGTAAACGCTACAACTATCAGGTATGGCTGGATGAAGAAACCGGCATGTTACTGAAGCTCGACATGGTTGACCTGCAAGGCTCTCTGCTTGAGCAAATTCAGGTCACCGGCGTTAATGTCAGCGAATTGCCTTCCCCGTACTTTGCGCGAATCAATCCCCAGGCATTACCCGGGCCGGTAGCCATGACCCCAAAACCGCGCCAGCATCAGTGGGAAGTGAATTTTCTGCCCGTTGGCATGCACGAAATAAAGCGTGAAACCCGGCGTCTGGCCATGACCGGCCAGGTAGTAGAGTATAAGTTGTTCAGTGATGGCATGGTGGATGTATCAGTATACGTGCAACCGGCACAAGAGTCGCTGGACTCAGATGTGGTGTTGCGACATTCCACCAATACCTTTTTGTCGCTGACCAATGGTCAGGTGCAGATCACCATTATTGGTAAAATTCCACCACAAACGGCCTATGAGATAGCGCGCTCCATCCGCGCAGCAGGGGAGTAAAATGCTCACCGAAACAGCCACCGTGGTAAAAGTTGAAGGCGATAAAATAACCGTCAGTGCGTCGGTCAAGACCGGTTGCAGTCAGTGTCAGGCTGCCACCGATTGCGGTACCAGCGCAGTGGCCAAAGCCTTTACACCACGCCAGCAATTGCTCACAGTGAGTTCGCCGTTACCGGTAAAAACTGGCGATCAGGTGATGATTGGTATACCTGAACAAAAAATGCTGCTGGCGTCATTGTTGGTGTATCTGGTGCCGCTGCTGGCTTTTATCGGCAGCGTAATGGCGACTACGTTATTAACACAGTGGCACGAACTAAGCGGTTTTGCCATCGGCGCTATTGTTGCCTGGGTCAGTGTTAAAGCGGTCTCCCGAGGCGTACTACGGCGTCAGAATATTCGTTTTGAGCCGGTGATCATCAGTAAAATAACCGCACAACCCAAGGCGGTGTGAGATATTCCAGAGAGCGCCACGGGACAAGAGTGACTATTTGTGCGTCCTGATATTCGCTTTTAGCGCAATAAGTAGGTAAAATCCGCAGCCTTGAAGGTGTCTGGCTGAGTTGCTGTGTTAATCTTAAATCGCCCACCAGACGTTTAAATGTAACAATTTGCAGGTAATTTCCAAGCATTATGCAACATAAGCACATACGCAACTTCTCAATCATCGCGCACATTGACCACGGTAAGTCGACCCTATCGGATCGACTCATTCAGCACTGTGGTGGCCTGACCGAGCGTGAAATGGCCGAACAAGTCCTGGATTCAATGGATTTGGAAAGAGAACGGGGAATTACCATTAAGGCGCAAAGCGTAACGCTTGACTATAAAGCCCGCGATGGCGAGACCTATCAGCTGAACTTTATCGACACCCCGGGACACGTTGATTTTAGTTACGAAGTATCACGCTCGTTAGCCGCATGTGAAGGTGCGCTGCTGGTGGTTGATGCGGGGCAGGGCGTGGAAGCGCAGACCGTAGCAAACTGTTACACCGCCATTGACATGGATATGGAAGTGGTGCCGATCCTCAATAAAATCGATTTGCCGCAGGCCGAACCAGAGCGTGTCGCAGAAGAAATTGAAGACATCATTGGTATTGATGCTATCGACGCGGTGCGTTGTTCGGCAAAAACCGGTATTGGTATCGAAGACGTACTGGAAGTCATTGTTAAGCAAATTCCGCCGCCTGAAGGCGAGATTGATGCGCCGCTTAAAGCACTGATTGTTGATTCCTGGTTTGATAATTACCAGGGCGTCGTATCACTGGTACGCATTGTTCAGGGTGAACTGAACGTTAAGGATAAAATCCAGATCATGTCGAATGGTCAGACTCACCAGGCCGACAAAATTGGTGTCTTTACGCCAAAGCCTGTTGAACGCAAAGTTTTAAAGGCAGGTGAAGTAGGCTTTATTATCGCCGGCATAAAAGAAATTCACGGCGCGCCGGTAGGGGATACCATTACCACGGCCAGAGCGCCAGCAGACGCAATGTTGCCGGGCTTTAAAAAGGTTAAACCTCAGGTTTATGCCGGTCTCTTTCCGGTCAGTTCTGACGACTACGAAGACTTCCGCGATGCGTTGGCTAAACTCAGCCTTAACGATGCATCGCTATTCTACGAGCCAGAGAGCTCAGCGGCGCTGGGCTTTGGATTCCGGGTTGGCTTCCTGGGCATGCTGCACATGGAAATTATCCAGGAGCGTTTAGAGCGTGAATATGACCTGGATCTCATCACTACCGCGCCAACCGTAATTTATGAAGTGCTGAAAACCAATGGTGAGACTGTTCAGGTTGATAATCCTTCAAAATTACCCCCGATTAACGATATCGAAGAAATTCGTGAGCCAATTGTAGAAGCGAATATCCTGGTACCACAGGAGTACCTGGGTAACGTTATCACGCTTTGTGTTGAGAAGCGTGGTTATCAAACCAATATGAGTTATCACGGTAAACAGGTAGCGGTTACCTACGAACTGCCAATGGCCGAAGTAGTACTGGATTTCTTTGACCGTTTAAAGTCAACCAGCCGGGGTTTTGCTTCACTGGATTATAACTTTAAGAAGTTCGTGACTTCAGACATGGTGCGTCTGGATATTTTGATTAATGGTGAGCGGGTAGATGCACTGGCCATTATTACCCACAAAGAGAATGCCCCTTATCGTGGCCGTGATCTGGTGGAAAAACTGCGTGAGTTAATTCCACGACAAATGTTTGATATTGCCATTCAGGCCGCGATTGGCAACCATGTTATTGCGCGTAGCACGGTTAAACAGTTACGTAAAAACGTAATCGCCAAGTGTTATGGTGGCGACGTGAGTCGTAAGAAAAAGCTGTTGCAGAAACAGAAAGAAGGTAAGAAACGGATGAAACAGGTAGGGAATGTAGAACTGCCTCAGGATGCTTTCCTGGCAGTTCTGAAGGTATCTAAGTAATGGCGAATTATTTTTCAATTTTGTTGGTCGTGCTGACCCTGGGGTCAGGACTGATCTGGCTGATCGACGCCCTGTTGTTTGCGCCAAAGCGTAAAGTGCGTGGTGCTGCATTGTCTGCCAATGGCGAATCGGCACTGGCCCCCGAAGAAAACCTGCCGTATATCGTGGATACCGCACAGCAGATTTTTCCGGTAATTGCCTTTGTGCTGGTACTGCGTTCATTTTTGTACGAGCCTTTTCAGATCCCGTCAGGCTCAATGATGCCAACCCTGCTGGTAGGCGATTTTATTCTGGTTGAAAAGTTTTCCTACGGTATTAAAGACCCGGTATTTCGTCATAAGATGATTGCCACCGGTGAGCCGGAGCGCGGTGATGTTGTGGTGTTTAAGTTTCCCGAAGACCCCAATGTAGACTACATCAAGCGCGTGGTGGGTTTGCCCGGTGATACGGTGATCTACCGCAACAAGAAAATTTACATTAAGCCGGCCTGTGATGGCGGCAAAGACTGCGCTGACTTTAAAGAGATGTCGCAGGAGTTTGTCAGCAGCGGTGAGTTTGTGCAAAACCTGGCGCCACTTAAGCGTATGACCGAAACCCTCGGCGAGGTTGAGCACGATATCCTGCAGCATCCAATTGCCGAAGCGCATCCGTCTGAGTTTTACACCCAGCCGGGTACTAAGATGAACGAATGGATCGTGCCTGAAAACCAGTATTTTGTGCTGGGTGACAACCGCGATAACAGCCGTGACAGCCGCTACTGGGGATTTGTACCGGATGACAATCTGGTGGGTAAAGCCGTGGCTATCTGGATTAGTTTTGAATTTGAGCGTGCCCCGGACAGCTGGTTGCCGTCGTGGGTGCCCTCAGGCGTCAGATTCAGCCGCGTAGGTGGCATTCAATAATGATCGGTATCGATCGCTACGCCAGATTATCGGACCGCCTGGGTTACCGGTTTGCCGATGTCGAATTATTAAAGCAGGCGCTGACCCATCGTAGCGCGGCGAAAGAACACAACGAGCGCCTGGAATTTTTGGGTGACGCTGTACTGGGAATGGTTGTGGCACAGGCCTTATACAAACGTTTTCCAAGCGTACCCGAGGGCAAACTGACCCGCATGCGTTCAACTCTGGTCAAGGGCGAGACGCTGGCCGAACTGGGCCGTGAAGCCGACGTTGGCGAGTTACTTAAACTGGGGCCGGGTGAGCTTAAAAGCGGTGGACACCGGCGCAGTTCTATTATTGCTGATGCGATGGAAGCAATTTTAGGCGCTATTTATCTGGA
Organism: Marisediminitalea lipolytica; assembly: GCF_001758465.1. Taxonomy (GTDB): domain Bacteria; phylum Pseudomonadota; class Gammaproteobacteria; order Enterobacterales; family Alteromonadaceae; genus Alteromonas; species Alteromonas lipolytica. Next base: position 48,917 of record NZ_MJIC01000016.1, on the reverse strand, counting down.
AGCCGGTATGGATACTACCGCCGAAGTGATTTTGCGCCTTTGGCAGAGCCGTATTGAACGCCTTGACCCTAACGAACATCCAAAGGATGCCAAGACCCGACTGCAGGAATTCTTACAGTCCCGCAAGTTACCCTTGCCGGTGTACGAAGTGGTGGATATCAGTGGCAAGGACCATGATCAGACCTTTGTGGTGCATTGCCACATAGAGTCCATGGCCAAGCCAATGCAGGGCACAGGAACCAGCCGCCGAAAAGCCGAACAACAAGCCGCCCGTAATGCGCTGGAGAAACTCGATAATGACTGAAGCTGACCATCACGATCCCGCTGAAGTGACGACCCGTTGCGGATTAGTGGCCATTGTTGGCCGTCCCAACGTGGGCAAGTCCACGTTGCTTAACCGCTTGCTTGGACAAAAGGTCAGCATTACCTCGCGTAAACCACAAACGACCCGTCACCGCATTCTGGGTATCGATACCGAAGGCGACTGCCAGACTGTTTATGTTGATACACCGGGCCTGCACAGCGAAGAAAAGCGCGCTATTAACCGTTTGATGAACCGGGCGGCTACCAGCTCCTTAGGCGAAGTGAGCCTGATTTTATTTGTGGTCGAAGGCACGCGCTGGACCAGTGATGATGAACTGGTGCTAACCCGGGTTAAACAATCCGGTTTGCCGTGTATCCTGGTGGTCAATAAGCAGGATAAAGTACCGGAACAGGAAGCGTTAATTGCCCATTTGCAGGTGCTGGCACAAAAGCATGAGTTTGACGAAATCATCCCGATTAGCGCCAAGCAGGGCAAACAGGTTGAAGTATTGCGCGAACTGGTAATGCAGCGCCAGCCGCCCAGTGAATTCTACTTTCCTGAAGATTACATTACCGACCGTTCCAGCCGCTTTATGGCAGCCGAGATTATTCGCGAAAAGCTGATGCGGTTTACCGGCGATGAACTGCCATACTCCACCACCGTGGAAATCGAACAGTTTAAGCTGGGCGAAAACGGTGTTTATCGCATTAACGGACTGATTCTGGTTGAGCGTGAAACACAAAAACGGATGGTGATCGGAAAAGGTGGTAAACACTTAAAAACCATTGGTGAACAGGCGCGTCTGGACATGGAGCGGTTGTTTGACAACAAAGTGTTCTTAGAGCTTTGGGTTAAAGTGAAGTCAGGCTGGGCCGACGACGAACGGGCACTGCGTTCACTGGGTTATGGTGAAGATTAAGGAATCAGGTTATGAGCATTGCTGATATGCGCCGTCAGTACCGTCAGGGGCATTTAACCCATGACGATTTGACGGCACACCCGATTGATTTGTTTAAGCAGTGGTTAGGCGCCGCAATCGATTCGGGCATACCGGATCCTACGGCGATGACAGTGGCTACCGTTGATGCCGATGGCCAGCCTTCCCAGCGCATTGTGCTGTTAAAAGATTACGACCATGAAGGTTTTGTGTTTTACACCAATCTGGGCAGTCGTAAAGCGAAAGAGCTGGCTGATAATCCCCGTATATCACTGCATTTTCCGTGGTTCTTTATGGAGCGTCAGGTGCGTATTTGCGGTAGGGCAGAGCGACTGAGCACGGCACAAAATACAAAATACTTTTTGTCCCGGCCGAAAGACTCACAGCTGGCTGCCTGGGCCTCCCAGCAAAGTCAGCCGATCTCAAGCCGCGAATTACTGATGACACAGTTTCATCAGATGAAAGAAAAATTTGCCAAAAAAGAAATTCCACTACCGGACTTCTGGGGCGGCTTTAAAGTACGCCCGCATCAAATCGAGTTTTGGCAAGGCGGTGAAGACCGTCTGCACGACCGTTACGAATACACCCTGCAAGGGGATAATAGCTGGACAACTCAGCGTTTGATGCCATAAACAAAAGTCAGGGTCTGATGATTGATTCTCACTGCCACCTGGATTTGCCTCAGTTTGAGTCAGACTGGCAGGAGGTCATCCATCAGGCAGCGCTAGCCGGCGTTTCGCGAATTCTCATACCAGGCACGGGCGTTTCAGGCTGGCAACGGCAAATCAGGATGGCATTGGATTGTGAGCGCCTGGATATTGCCTTTGGCCTGCATCCTTATTTTTTTCCGCCTGATCCGCAACAGGCACTGGCAGCACTGGCTACGCAGATAAGTGTCAGTCCGGTTCGTGCGGTCGCAATTGGTGAGATAGGCATTGATGGTACCGTTACCACGCCGGTTGCCGAGCAACAGGACTTGTTTGAGGCGCAGCTGGCATTAGCTACCACCTGGCAGTTACCGGTGATTATTCATCACCGTCAGTCCCACCACTTTATCCTGCAATCCATTAAGCGTTGTCACTTTAAACAAGGTGGCGTTGTCCATGCCTTCTCTGGTAGTCGCGAAGTTGCGCGGCAGTACGTTGCGGCAGGCTTTAAACTGGGTATTGGCGGTACCATAACCTATACCAGGGCTAATAAAACCCGTGAGGCGGTTGCAGAAATGGCTATGGAGCATTTGCTGCTGGAGACCGATGCGCCGGACATGCCAATATCTGGCAGGCAAGGGCAACGTAATTCACCGGCCTACCTGGGTGAGGTAGCCGAGGCGCTGGCACATATAAAGCACCAACCTTTAAGTGCGGTTATAGCGCAAACCACAGCAAATTACTTTGACGTTTTTGGGGATGTGAGCCAGTGCAGATAAGCTACTGTTTGCGTTTCTATGGCAATCGGCGATAGTTTGCTCACTCTATGCGCATCCTCCCGCAACAGGGCTACAAGCGTCTCAGGACTACCTTGCCGGGCGACTCTTTCGCCCTGTAACGAGTAAACTGCCGCCAGGATAATGTCTTCATCTGCGGTCATACTCGCCAGAATACGGTTAATTTCTTGCTTATCCGATTTTTCTACCGCAGGCGCTAACAAACGCGCATAGTGTTCGCCCAGTCGGCCAGTGACTTCTGGCTCAGTTGCCGGAGAGGATAAGGTGTACACGGTAGCCGTGAGTATGGCTGTCACCACGACTAAAAGGGCAATCACTTTACGGTGCAGGCGCGTAACGATTAGTTCAAACAATGAAAAGGCCTATTCAGAGAAAAAATGTTTAAGTTAGATTAACTCGGCAGTTGCCAAATGCCGACTATCCGTTAGGATCAGGCTACCAACATCGCCAGGCAATCGGATCTTGAACCTTGGACATACAAACGCTTAGTACAGAACAATTTACCAGCGCGGCTTATTTACAAACTCTTTTGTCAGAGTATCAGAATCTTAGCTGGGATCAATCTTACACCGGACTGCATAGCCCGGCGTCAGGCACCAGTGCCAGACAGCTTATAATCAGCGGTCAGCAATTAACCCTTGAGCACCTGGCCTTAGTTGCACAGCAACTTTCATCTTTACTTTCCCTTGGCAGTTTCAGCCGTCACGTTAGTCAGCAATGGCTTGATGCCGACGTCGTGGCTTTTAACGTTGAATCTGTTAATGGCGAAGCTCAGGCTGTACATGATTTACTGGATGCCGCTGCTACCGCAACTCACTGCGAAGTGGCCCTGCGTGAAAATGCCCCTTTGCTTGCTCAGCCGGGTTTACTGGTGATGGATATGGATTCAACAGTCATTCAGATTGAATGTATCGATGAAATTGCCAAGTTGGCTGGTTTGGGAGAGCAGGTAGCTGCGGTCACGGAAAAAGCCATGCGCGGTGAACTGGATTTTGCCGAGAGTCTGCGTTCGCGGGTGAGTTGTCTGCAGGGGGTTGAAGTGAGTCAGCTTAAGCAAATTCGCGACAGCATTCCGTTAATGCCGGGCCTGCAAAGACTGCTTAAGGTGCTTAAGGCTCATGGCTGGAAGATTGCCATCGCATCGGGTGGATTTACCTATTTTGCCGGATACCTGCAACAGCGTCTTGGTCTGGATGCCGCCAGAGCGAATGTGCTGGAAGAGCATAACGGTATTCTTACCGGCCAGGTATTAGGTAACATCGTTGATGCTCAGGTAAAAGCGCAAACCGTTGAGGAGCTCGCTACCGAGTGGGGGATCCCAATGAGTCAGACGGTGGCCATGGGCGACGGCGCCAACGATCTTAAAATGATGGGGGTGGCCGCGCTGGGAGTGGCTTTTGAGGCTAAGCCCGTGGTGAATGCTCAGGCCGATGTGGCAATCCGTTATTCGGGTCTGGACACGATGCTTACCTATCTGCGATAGCGCTATGATAATGCCGCGGGATCCCGCCGCGGCTAACTTTTCAGTAACGCCTTGATGCCGCCAGGCTCTATAGCATGCTGACTGGGCGCTTTATGGTTCTGGGCTATGCGCTGTTCGTCAAAGCCAAATCGTAACAGTACCTGATCGGTAATATCGACGGCGTGGACACTGGCGCCAATACTCCACAAACGCTCTTCCAGTTCTTTTGCCCGGTGAATGGCGTAGACACCGATATAGTTTATTTCTGATTGCAGCATTTCTAAATCCGGTTTGCCGGTGGTCGATACCGTAATGGCCATGGCGATAAACTGACCGTTGCTTAGTGCATTCTCAATATACTGTCGCCGAGAGTCATCGGAATTAAAGCGATGCTCGTAACGTGCATCTATGGCCTCGGCTGGATTTTTTTCTGCGGGCCGGAAGGCCACAAAGATTTCTTTGCTTATCGGCTGATGCTCGGTTTTTACCTGTTTGATGGCTTGTTGTATAAAAGGTGCATCCTGATGGCGGTCGCGGAAAAAAATTTCAAGATTCATTTTTTGCTGTTCGGCGAAGTGGCTGAACAAGGTTTTTAAACGCGGGTTCGCTTGCTTACTCAATACACCTACCTGAGGCAAATAGCGGCCGCTGACTTTCGATAATACAAAAGCCAGGGTCGATGGATTCTTCGCATTAATGCACCGCAAGGCGTGGCCGATGCCAGGAATTTCCTCTTCATCCGGGTAGGTTTTAAGCGATGATTTATTATTTTTGATCAGCTCGGTAAAAAAGCGCCGCGCCGGTAAGCCGTCATCACCTGCTACCGAACGCAGGTGCAGCACATTTTTGTCGCCGCTGATGTGGACTACCCGGTAATGTAAGTTATTCAGATCATATTTACTGGTCAGCTCCTGTAGCTTGGGCAGGCTGACCAGTACGCGCATATTCAGGTCGCCATGGTATTCACCGTCGATCTCCAGACGCATACCATTAATGGAGATATCCTCACTGATGGCGCTGATGGTTTGTCCCCGGGCTACCACCTGAATGCTGGTGCGCAGCAGGTAGCGTGTTTCCATCCGTTGTTCCTGAAATTTATAGCGGAAGGCTTTTATCTCGCCTGGCGGCCGGTTGCGTGCGTGGCCAAATAATTTCAGGGCTTTAAGCTGATTTCGGTCGATCTTAATCTGACTGTACTGTAGTTGTTCACGGTCTGAGGTAATGTCGGTAACCTGCACGATATAGGCGAGATTTTGCAATCTGGCCATCAGGCGGGGAGCCGGTTTAGCATTTTGACGTTTAACCTTGGAACCAACGTCATCCGGCAGCGAAAGTGGTGCGTAAGCCTGTCTGGGTGACATTTTACCTATCGCGAGCTTAAACACCCGCCAACTGACTTTTCGTGAGCCAAAGCCAATAAACAGATCTTTTAAGGCCGGATGGCGCGCCAGTTCATCGCTGGAGGCGGAATAAAAATATACTTTGCCATTTTGAATATGATTAAAAGTGTAAACGTACAGTGCCGGTGATTCGTGCGGACTCTGAATAAGTTGTTTTAAGCGTTCCCCGGTGATCAGGTAGCCCAGCCGTAATTCGTCTTCTTCGTCATTCCAGTAACTCAGAATGTGGCGGTTAATATCGTTTGCCATAGCAAAGCGGGGACGGGCCCGGCCTTCATTTACTTCGATATACACCGGCAGAGAAGGACAGCTGGGTGAAAAATACTGTTCGCAGGACTTATTGATAATGGCATCAATGGTGTTATCCATATTCACCTTATAGCGGCGCTTGTTGCCATGGATAAACTTATCAATAAACTGATCGAAGTGGCTGTTTGGTGCATCAGCCAGGCGTTTCATTTGCAAAAACTGGTATTCTTTTTTACGGCTGATACTGACAACCTGATACTTAATGGCCAGTTTTTTATCCAGTGAGTATTCGGTTTCAAGGCCCCTGAAATAAACGCCAATATTCTCTCCGGGCTTAAACAGTTGTTCTTTTGACAACTTGATTTTCATGCCTTTGGTAGAGATATCCACACTGGTTGCCCGAATGCTGTTATTGGTTTCGGTAAAGATTTCCAGCGCCACGGCAAAGTTCATGCGTTCTTCGACACGCTTGGCGTAAGTCAGCAAACTGATGTTAGGCACATCAAACTGGGTCAGGCTGTTGCTGGCTTTTTCGGGGATTTCAGTGTCCTGTTCGTTTCGGGCTTCGGCTTTTTCCCGTATCACTCTGAAATTGTTCTCGGTTGCCATAACGGCCTCGTAAACACCGAAACAATATAAACCGAAAACGCGCACCTGTTGCTCAAATACTTCGATAGCCACATCATCAAGATAGTGCTTAATACCATCAAATTCATAGAGCTTACATTCACCGTCGACCTGACCACGCAGATCTATGGCACGCATACAGGGGCGGGCCAGGCGTTTTACTTCCATTTTTATCAGAAAGCGTTTTTCTTTCGGGACATGTGACGCAACTTGCTGAAGCACCTGATTAAACTCAGGTTCTTTAACCATTGGCTTGAGCTGCTCAATTATAGTGGCGTACTGTGATAAATCCTGATTCATACGAGGTTTTGCTGTGTCCCTGACCGCTTTCTTGTATATTAATCACTTATCGGCAAAATCACTCACTACATTAACGTAGTAATTATTTGCAGAGTGTACGGGGATAGCATTGTTAAAAACAGCACATCCTTGTTAACGAAATCATAATACTAATATTTGCAGAAACCAATTGATTTATGGCAAAACGAAAAACAGCCTTTGTATGTTCTGACTGTGGTGCAGAATTTCCCCGCTGGCAAGGGCAGTGCAGCGAATGTAAAGCCTGGAACACCATCTCTGAATTTGTTGTGAGTCCGGCTAAAAGTGTGGCCAGAGGTAACTTAAGCGGCTACGCCGGGCAGACGCAGAGTCAGATCCAAACCCTCAACGAAATCAACGTGGAAGACCTGCCTCGTTTCAGCTCCGGACTAAAAGAGCTGGATCGCGTGCTGGGCGGCGGCATTGTGCCCGGTTCGGCTATCTTAATCGGCGGCTCGCCGGGGGCCGGTAAAAGTACCTTGCTGCTGCAGGTTATGTGTACCCAGGCTACACAGCACAAGGCACTGTATGTCACTGGTGAAGAGTCTTTGCAGCAGGTTGCCATGCGCGCCAAACGGTTGGGACTGCCCGATGATAAGCTAATGATGCTGGCAGAGACCAATGTTGAAACCATTTGCGACCTTGCATTAAAGCAAAAGCCACAGTTAATGGTGATCGACTCCATTCAGGTCATGCATGTGGCAGATGTGCAGTCGGCCCCTGGCAGTGTATCGCAAGTACGCGAAAGCGCAGCGTATCTAACCCGGTTTGCCAAGCAACATCATATTGCCATGTTTATTGTGGGTCATGTAACCAAAGACGGCAGTCTGGCGGGGCCTAAAGTGCTGGAGCATTGTATCGACTGTTCCATGATGCTGGAAGGCGAAAGTGATGGCCGCTTCAGGACGCTGCGCAGTCACAAAAACCGTTTTGGCGCGGTAAATGAACTGGGTGTGTTTGGCATGACCGACAAGGGCGTGAAAGAAGTCAGCAATCCTTCGGCTATCTTTTTGAGTCGTGGCGATAGTCAGGCGCCTGGCTCTGTTGTCATGGTGATCTGGGAAGGCACACGACCACTGCTGGTAGAAATTCAGGCGCTGGTGGATTATTCGCAGTTGAATAATCCACGCCGGATAGCCGTGGGGCTGGAACAAAACCGGCTGGCCATGTTACTGGCAGTGATGCACCGGCACGGCAATGTGCAGATGAACGACCAGGACGTGTTTGTCAACGTAGTGGGGGGCGTAAAGGTAAGCGAAACGGCGGCGGATTTAGCGCTGTTGGTAGCGATGATTTCGAGCTTTCGCAATCGTGCCTTACCGCGGGAACTCATTGTGTTTGGCGAGGTTGGACTGGCCGGGGAAATCAGACCGGTACCTAATGGCAGCGAACGCCTCAGCGAAGCGGTGAAGCATGGCTTTAAACGGGCGATCGTGCCCAAGGCAAATGCGCCCAAGCAAAAAATTGACGGGCTAACGGTTATTCCGGTGACCAAACTGAGTGACGCACTGGAAGCGCTGGAGGCCTGACCCGGCAGACTTACTGGAGTGCGTTAGTGATTTTATCCACTAATGCCTCGAGTTCTCCGGCATCCATATCTTGCTGGCCACTGTTGAGTAATAACAGACGCCGTAGTAAGGCTAAACCTTCTACGTCTATATGAGTAATGCTAATACCGGCTTCAATATGTTGCTGGTTTTCTGACGAAGGCAACTGATGTGAAATAGTGCCTGTCAGCGAGATCATCGGACTGTCTTCGTTGGCCTGAAACGCCAGGGTGACTGACTCGGCAGTTAAAATTGTGGTGGCACTGGCCGGAATAACAATTCTGACGCCCTGTAAGGATACATCCAGTACGTCTACGGCGGTATTACCCGCGGGTGAGCCCTGCGGAGAGGTAAGGTGTCCGCACAGATTTATCGGAACACGCTGAAATAATCGTTTTTCGTTTTGCATGAAATGACTTCGTTTAAAAACAGGCTATGCACTATTGTTCAGTGTAGCGCATAGCCTGCAAAGTCGCGCAATTTTACTTGCTCATGCGTTTGTATTTTAAGCGGTGTGGTTCAACCACATCCTGACCAAAGTTAGCTTTTAACCAGGCTTCGTAATCGTTGTAGTTACCTTCGTAAAAGTTAATCTTACCTTCATCACGGTAATCCAGGATATGTGTGGCAACCCGGTCGAGGAACCAGCGATCGTGCGAGATCACCATGGCACAACCCGGGAATTCCAACAGGGCATTCTCCAGTGCACGCAGGGTTTCAACATCCAAATCGTTGGTCGGTTCATCGAGCAGCAATACGTTACCGCCGGCTTTTAGCAGCTTGGCTAAATGCACACGGTTGCGCTCACCACCGGATAAATCCTTGATGAATTTTTGCTGGTCAGTCCCTTTAAAGTTAAAGCGACTGCAATAAGCACGGCTGTTCAGTTCAAAGTTGCCGATACGCACGATATCCTGACCATCTGACAGCTCCTGCCACACCGTATTGTTGCCGTCCATGTGGTCGCGGAACTGTTCTACGCTGGCAATCTTAACCGTATCACCAATGGTCACAGTGCCTGAATCCGGTTGCTCTTTGCCCGTAAGCATTCTGAATAAGGTTGATTTACCTGCACCGTTCGGACCGATAATGCCGACAATCGCGCCTTTAGGTACGGTGAAGGTCATATCATCAATAAGAATACGATCACCGTATGATTTCTTCAGGTGCTCAACTTCAATAACCTTGTCACCCAGGCGCTCGCCCGGCGGGATAAACAGTTCATTGGTTTCGTTACGTTTTTGATAGTCACCGCTGGCCAGTTCTTCAAATCGGGCCATACGTGCCTTGCTTTTAGCCTGGCGGCCTTTAGGGTTAGTACGTACCCACTCCAATTCTTGTTTGATGGACTTCTGGCGGGCATTTTCCGTACGTTCTTCCTGCTCCAGACGGGCATCTTTCTGCTCCAGCCAGCTGGAGTAGTTGCCTTCCCATGGAATACCATGGCCACGGTCAAGTTCTAAAATCCAGCCTGCAACATTATCCAGGAAATAACGATCGTGGGTAATGGCCACAACAGTGCCTTCGTAGTCGTGCAGGAAGCGCTCTAACCACGCCACGGATTCGGCATCCAGGTGGTTAGTGGGTTCGTCGAGTAGCAGCATGTCCGGCTTTTCCAGTAACAGGCGGCACAGTGCTACACGGCGGCGTTCACCACCAGACAGTTTACTGACGTCTGCATCCCATGGCGGTAAGCGCAGGGCATCAGCTGCACGCTCCAGCGCATTTTCCAGATTATGGCCGTCTTTGGTCTGAATAATGGCTTCCAGCTCACCTTGTTCTTTGGCCAGCGCGTCAAAGTCTGCATCCGGCTCGGCATAAGCGGCATAAACTTCGTCCAGGCGTTTTAGCGCGTGAGCAACATCGGCCACGGCTTCTTCGATATTACCGCGAACGTCTTTGCTTTCGTCTAACTGCGGTTCCTGTGGTAAGTAGCCAATGTTAATGCCTGGCTGGGCACGGGCTTCACCTTCGATTTCGGTGTCGACGCCTGCCATTATGCGCAGTAAGGTGGATTTACCGGCGCCATTTAAACCCAGTACGCCAATTTTGGCGCCGGGGAAAAAGCTTAATGAGATATCTTTTAAAATCTGACGATTAGGTGGAACAATCTTGCCCACCCGATGCATGGTATATACGTATTGAGACATGCTTGGTCCTGGCGTTAAACAAAGTCGCTATTGTAATCAAAGACGCGGCTACTTGGTAGCCGTGCACAGCCTATAGCGTAGTTCAACTCACTATTTTTTATAGTGGCGTGAGCCAAGTGTGCTTTTTTTTTGTAAACTACGGGTATAGGAAAAAGACGTTATCTCTAATTATTTGAAGGATTTTTCATGCCGGCACAACCTAAAACGCTATCTTTGGCTCAACTTGCTGAGCAGGTTGGCGGTGATGTTCAGGGCGACGGAGCAGTGATGCTTTCAGGCGTTGGCACGCTAAGCAGTGCAACATCTAACCAAATTTCTTTTTTAACCAATGGTAAATACCGTGCGCAGTTGCAGTCGTCACAGGCGGGAGCAATAATTCTGCATCCCAAGGAAGCCGAAAGCTGCCCGTTACCTGCACTGGTTCACAACAATCCCCATGCGGCTTTTGCACGTATCGCGCAAATCTTTGACACGACGCCGGGCGTGGCTGTAGGGCAGCATAAAACCGCGGTGGTAGCTGATTCTGCCCAGTTAGGCAAAAACGTAGCGCTGGGTCCTTACTGTGTTATCGAAGACGATGTTGTGCTGGGGGATAATGTGGTGATTGGCGCACATTCCATCATCAGCCGGGGCACGCACGTTGGTGATGGCAGTGTAATACATCCTAACGTGACGGTTTATCACGATGCCCGCATCGGCAAACGGGTACGCATTCATAGTCAGACGGTTATCGGGGCGGACGGTTTCGGTTACGCCAATGATGCCGGTACCTGGTTGCCTATTCCGCAAACCGGTTCTGTGGTTATTGGCGATGACAGTCAGATTGGTGCGTCGAGCACTATCGACCGGGGCGCACTGGATGACACCATTATTGGCAAGAATGTCATTATTGATAACCAGGTGCAGATTGGCCATAACTGTATTATTGGTGACCACAGCTGCGTTTGCGGCGCAACTGGCATTGCCGGCAGTGCGACTATTGGTAAGTACGTAATTATTGCGGGCGGCTGCGGCATCGGCGGGCACCTGACCATTTGCGATAATGTGCAGCTGACCGGCTACACTATGGTGATCAGCGATATCAAGGAGCCAGGACTCTATTCTTCCGGCCAACCGGCGATGACCAACCGTGAATGGCGTAAAAACGCCGTGCGCAACCGTCAGTTGGAGCAACTGTTCGATCGGGTAAAGCAGTTGGAAAAGAAAGCCTAGCCTGACTCACGGATAGCCTGAGTTTTTTTGAGCCAGCTTAATGCTGGCTCTTTAGTTTCTGCCGCTTGGGTTTGTACCATCGGGAGACAACCCGGAGGCAACAGTGCACGCCAATGTAATCCTCGGTTGACAGTGGGTTTTGAGGAATACTGTTCGGATTTGTCATAATTCAGCCACAAAGCAGTATACATAGCACGTAAAATGACTAGAATATGCGTCTCTGATTTTACGCGACCCCAAAACGCAGTAAGGAGCCTTCATGTTACCGCGCCAAATGAACATTGCCGATTTTGATCCGGAATTAGCCGCAGCGATTGAAAAAGAAAATCAACGCCAGGAACACCACATTGAGCTAATCGCCTCTGAAAACTATTGCAGCCCTCGAGTAATGGAGGCCCAGGGGTCGCAGCTGACTAACAAGTACGCCGAAGGGTATCCGGGTAAGCGTTACTACGGCGGCTGTGAGTATGTCGATATTGTTGAAGACCTTGCTATCGAACGTGCCAAAGAGCTGTTTGGTGCCGAATTCGCCAACGTACAGCCACACTCTGGTTCGCAGGCTAACTCCGCTGTATTTATGGCGCTGTTAAATGCCGGTGACACTGTGTTAGGTATGAGCCTGTCTGAAGGTGGTCACTTAACTCACGGTGCCAGCGTAAACTTCTCTGGTAAAACCTACCATGCAGTGCAGTACGGTCTGAACGAAGAGACTGGCGAAATTGACTATGATCAGGTTGAAGCGCTGGCCGAAGAACATAAGCCGAAAATGATCATCGGTGGTTTCTCTGCCTATTCTGGTATTGTTGACTGGCAGCGTTTCCGCGCTATTGCCGACAAAGTGGGTGCGTATCTGATGGTGGATATGGCGCACGTAGCTGGTTTGATTGCTGCGGGTGTTTATCCTAACCCACTGCCACACGCTCACGTAGTTACTACCACCACGCACAAAACGCTGGCGGGTCCACGAGGCGGCCTTATCCTGTCTGCCTGTGGCGACGAAACCATCTATAAAAAGCTGAACAGCTCGGTATTCCCGGGTAATCAGGGCGGCCCGCTGTGTCATGTTATCGCGGCTAAAGCGGTTGCTTTTAAAGAAGCGCTACAACCGGATTTTAAAGCATACCAACAACAGGTTGTTGCGAATGCCAAAGCAATGGTTAGCGTTATGCAGGAGCGTGGTTATAAGATCGTCTCTAACGGTACTGACAACCATTTATTCCTGTTAGACCTGATTGATAAAGACATCACCGGTAAAGATGCTGATGCGGCGCTGGGCCGTGCTAACATCACGGTAAACAAAAACTCAGTACCAAAAGACCCTCGTTCACCGTTTGTAACCAGTGGTCTGCGTATTGGTACTCCGGCGATTACCCGTCGTGGATTTGGTGATGCTGAAGCCAAACAGGTTGCTAACTGGATCTGTGATGTGCTGGATAACATGGGCGACGAAAGCGTAGTAGAACGCGTTCAGAAAGAAGTGGTTGAGCTGTGCTCACGCTTCCCGGTTTACGCCTGAACCAAGGAATTCCGGCTCAGTAATACTGGCTGAGCCGGTCAGTTATCAGGAGCGTTTATGCATTGTCCCTTTTGTTCTGCCGAAGAAACCAAGGTTATTGATTCCAGGTTGGTCGCTGAAGGGCATCAGGTGCGCAGACGTCGCGAATGCGCCGAATGCCATGAACGCTTTACTACCTTTGAAAGCGCCGAACTGGTTATGCCCCGGGTGATTAAACGGGACGGCACGCGCGAGCCTTTCAACGAAGATAAACTGCGGGCAGGCTTACAGCGAGCCCTGGAAAAACGTCCGGTAAGTACCGAAAAAGTCGAGCAGTGTATTTTGCAACTGAAATCGACCCTGCGGGCAACCGGCGAACGTGAAGTCGAGAGCGAACTACTGGGTAACCTGATCATGGATGCCCTCAAAGAGCTGGATAAAGTGGCTTATGTTCGTTTCGCCTCGGTGTATCGTTCTTTTGAAGATATTAAAGAGTTTGGTGAAGAGATAGCCAGACTGGGGGATTAGTTCCCATGCAACACCGCAAAACATCGCCGGCAACGGATGAATTCTGGATGGCAAAAGCTATCCGGCTGGCAGCCAAAGGCTGTTACACCACTTCTCCCAATCCCCGAGTTGGCTGCGTCATTGTAAAAAACGACGAGTGTATTGGTCAGGGATATCATATTCAGGCCGGTACCCCCCATGCCGAAGTACATGCCCTGGTTGCCGCCGGTGACCACGCCCGTGACGCTACTGCCTATGTCACCCTTGAACCATGCAGTCATACTGGCCGCACGCCACCTTGTGCTGATGCTTTAATTAAAGCCGGTGTAAAGCGAGTGGTGGTGGGCATGACAGATCCTAACCCGCAGGTGAGCGGGCAGGGGATTGAGCGTATCAAGGCAGCCGGTATAGCGGTAACGCAAGATGTACTCACTGAACAGGCTAAAGCGCTTAATCCGGGCTTTATAAAGCGTATGGAGAGCGGACTTCCCTGGGTAAGAGTTAAACTGGGTATCAGTCTGGACGGTAAAATTGCGTTGCAAAATGGTGCCAGTAAATGGATTACCGGCCCGGCGGCACGCCGTGATGTGCAGCGCCTGCGAGCAAAGAGCTGCGCCATTATTACCGGCAGTGGTACCGTGATTGCTGATAATCCCAGTATGTTAGTCAGACCGGAACAGGCAGAGTTTAGTGATTACCCGGTATCGACTGTTCGTCAGCCATTAAGAGTGGTGATTGATTCCCAGGAAAAACTAACCCCCAACTGGCTGATGTTTAACGATGGCCAACCGGTGTTGTTAGTTAACCAGCACTTTCGTGCCGGGTTTAGCCAGGATACACAGCAATGCCATTTGCCGTTATCCGCCCAGGGCAAAATTGATTTATCGCTGCTACTGGCAGAGTTGGCCGGGCGCGGCATTAATGAGGTACTGGTAGAGTCTGGTGCGGGACTGGCCGGTGCGTTCTTGGCTAACGGTCTGGTCGATGAGCTTATTGTCTATCAGGCACCGGTTATTCTGGGCGATAAGGGCGTTTCCATGCTGAACTTACCAGTCTACGACGAAGTTAATCAGGCTCCGCACTTGAAATTAACCGATATCAGACATATAGCACAAGACATTCGCCTGACCTATCAGATAGTCAGCGACAAGTTATAGAGCAGGGCACGAGAAAAGACTATGTTCACTGGAATTATTGAAGCACTTGGCACCATCGAGTCGATGGCCAACCATGGCGATGCCATTCGTCTTAAGGTGGCGACAGGCAAGCTCGACATGTCTGACGTTGCGTTGGGCGACAGTATCGCAACGAATGGCGTTTGTTTAACTGTGGTCGATTACAGCCCTCATCATTACAGTGCGGATGTGTCAGCAGAAACGATTCGGTTGACCGGATTTGCCCAGTATAAGCCGGGCACCCGGGTCAATCTGGAAAAAGCCATGCAGGTAAATTCTCGTTTTGGCGGCCATATCGTGTCGGGTCACGTTGATGGCGTTGGTGTTGTGTCGCGCATTATTCAACACAGTGACTACGTTGAAATCTGGATTAAAGCGCCGGATGAGCTGGCTAAATACATTGCCCATAAAGGCAGTATTACCGTTGATGGTGTGAGCCTGACGGTGAATAAGGTCGATGGCAGTGAGTTTATGTTGTGGATCATTCCCCACACCTTACAGGAAACCGTGTTAGGGACTTACCAGACCGGCACAAAAGTAAATCTGGAAGTGGACGTTATAGCCCGCTATCTGGAACGACTGATGTTAGGCGATAAAGCTGCGCAGAAAAAAGCGGATATCAGTCTGGAATTTCTCGCCGAGAACGGCTTTTTAAGAAAATAACCCTACAAGAAATAAAATTTATGGCATTAAATACTACCGCTGAAATAATCGAAGATATCAAGCTCGGCAAGATGGTCATTCTGATGGATGACGAAGATCGCGAAAACGAAGGCGATATCATTATGGCTGCTGAGCATGTGACGCCTGAAGCCATTAACTTTATGGTTAAACATGCGCGAGGACTGGTTTGTCTGCCGATGACCGCAGAGCGCTGTCAGCGCCTGAACCTGCCATTGATGGTAGATCGCAATAACGCCCAGTTTTCGACTAATTTCACCGTGTCTATTGAAGCGGCTGAAGGTGTGACCACCGGTATCTCTGCTGCAGACCGCGCAACGACCATTCTTGCCGCCGTGGGTAAAGATGCCCAGGCCAGTGACATTGTTCAGCCCGGTCATATTTTCCCGCTGATTGCCAAAGCGGGTGGTGTGCTCAATCGTGCCGGACATACCGAAGCTGGCGTGGATCTGGCCAGATTAGCCGGGTGTGAACCCGCTGCGGTTATTGTCGAAATATTAAATGATGATGGCACCATGGCTCGTCGTCCGCAGCTTGAAGCGTTTGCGGCTGAGCATGATATTAAAATCGGTACCATTGCTGACCTTATTGAATACCGTAATCTTAACGAAACAACCATTCAGAAAGTCACCAGTTGCAAACTACCTACCCAGTTTGGTGAATTTGAACTGCTTACCTTTAAAGATGTTATTGATAATCAGCTACACTTTGCACTGAAGAAAGGCGAGATTAACCCTCAGGATCCTACGCTGGTGCGTGTTCATCTGCATAATACCCTGAGCGATCTGCTCGGTTCTACCCGCGGCATCTCGCGTTCCATGGCGCTACCAGATGCCATGCAGCAAATTGCCGAAGAAGGCGGTGTGCTGGTGTTACTGGGTAAAGAAGAAGATCTGGAGTCGCAGTTATTACGTTTTGCGGCCGAAGACAAAGGCGAGCAACCAGTGGGTAAAAACTGGCAGGGATCGTCGCGCACTGTAGGGGTGGGGAGTCAGATCCTGGCCGCCATGGGCGTACAAAAAATGCGTTTACTCAGTAAACCCATTAAATATCACGCGCTTTCCGGTTTTGGGCTGGAAGTTGTTGAGTATATTCACGACTAACGATTGGGTTTTGGCGCTGTTGTGGTATACTTCGCGCCGTTTTTCTTACGGGTTTCATATACGGGATTTGGGTAATGCAGGTAATCGAAGGTAATATTCGCGCGACGGGCAAAAAATTTGCCATTGTTGTTTCACGTTTTAATAGCTTTGTTGTTGAAAGTTTGCTGGAAGGCGCGCTGGACACACTGGAGCGTCATGGCGAAGTAAGCGATGATGACGTAACCCTGGTTCGCGTTCCTGGTGCCTATGAGTTACCCGTTGCCGCTAAGAAACTTGCTGAGTCTAAAAAGTTTGATGCCATTATTGCCCTAGGTGCGGTAATCCGTGGTGGTACGCCGCATTTCGATTTTGTTGCCGGTGAGTGCAATAAAGGTCTGGCCCAGGTATCTCTTGAGTACGGCATCCCGGTGTCTTTCGGTGTGATCACCACTGACTCTATCGAACAAGCCATTGAGCGTTCTGGCACTAAAGCTGGTAACAAAGGCTCAGAAGCCGCCTTAGGCGCGCTTGAAATGGTTAACGTAATGTCTGCTTTAGACGACCTGGCATAAGGGTACTGGTGTGAAAGTATCTCCTCGCCGTCGTGCCCGTGAACTAGCCTTACAGGGCGTGTATTCCTGGCAGATGACCCAAAATCAGGTAGACCAGGTTGAGCTGTCCCTGGCAACCAGCAACGACATGAAAAAAGTTGATACGGCTTATTTTCAGCTGTTGCTGCGTGGTGTGGTTCGCAATGCTTCCGGTCTTGATGCCACCATCAAGCCTTACCTCGGTCGTTTGCCTGAAGAGCTTGATCCTATCGAAAAAGCGATTTTACGTCTGGCAACCTTTGAACTAACCGAACAACTGGATGTCCCATACAAGGTCATTATTAATGAAGCGATAGAGCTGGCAAAATCCTTTGGCGCGGAAGATAGCCATAAGTTTGTCAACGGTGCGCTGGACAAAGCGGTGAAAACCCTGCGTCCCCATGAGCGCGGTTAGTCCGGGTATTCCTATCGTTAGTGCGAGCAGGATGCTCGACGTTTAATTTACTTAACTTTCCGGATTACTGTGAAAGAGTTTGACCTGATTAAACAGTATTTTGCCCAGCGGGGTCACGTAAGAAAAGACGTGATCCTGGGAATTGGTGACGATTGTGCGATTACTAAAGTACCGGACAATCAGCATCTTGCTGTTACAACTGACACCTTAATCAGTGGTGTTCATTTTCTCGCTGATGCTCCCGCCCGTTCAGTGGCTTACAAAGCTGTGGCCGTTAACCTCAGTGACCTGGCCGCCTGCGGTGCCGAACCCGCTTGGATCAGCTTATCCTTATCCTTACCGTCTTATGATGAAGCCTGGATAGACGAATTCGTCAACGGTTTGTACGAGCTCACCGAGTATTACTCTGTCCAGCTAATCGGCGGGGATACGGTGACCGGGCCTTTAGCCCTGACGATAACGGCGCAGGGATTTGTTCCGCCGGATACCGAACTGCGGCGCAGTAATGCCAAACCGGGCGACTGGATTTATGTTACGGGTAATCTCGGTGATGCCGGGGCGGGTCTGGATATCCTTAAAGGTAACATAGAGGCTTCTGCAGAACATCGTGATTACCTCATCAACCGTCACTATTACCCAACGCCAAGGGTGCTTGCCGGTACTTCCTTGCGTCGTACAGCAAATACCGGAATAGATGTTTCTGATGGCCTGGTAGCCGATTTAAGCCATATTTTGCGCGCTTCCGGCTGTGGTGCCACTGTTCATGTTGATCGATTGCCGGTGTCTTCCGCTCTGTTTGATACCGTTGGTGCACAGCAGGCTTATCGGTATGCCTTGTCCGCCGGTGACGATTATGAGCTGGTCTTTACCGTTAACGAAGAACAGCGCGGTAATCTGGAGACCTCGCTGGCCAACGCTAACGTAAAGGCAACCTGTATTGGTCAGGTGAATGGCTACACCGGGCAACTTGATCTTCGTTTGTACGACGCAAAGTATGAACTGGACAAAGACGCCGGTTACGAGCATCAGTTTTAATGGATAAAGTACTGCGTGGGCGGGTATCACTCAAAAATCCGGTGCATTTTTTAGCATTGGGCTTTGGTAGTGGCCTGATCCCGCTTATGCCTGGGACCTTTGGCTCGCTGGCAGCGTTGCCACTGCTAATACCTTTTCTGTGGCTTTCGCCTTATGCCCTTTTACTTACCGCTGTGCTGGCCAGTGTGCTCGGTATTTATCTGTGTGGTAAAACTGCAGATGATATGCAGGTACATGACCACGGCTCGATTGTGTGGGACGAGGTCGCCGGTATTCTGCTGACTTTCCTTTGGA
Organism: Marisediminitalea lipolytica; assembly: GCF_001758465.1. Lineage (GTDB taxonomy): Bacteria > Pseudomonadota > Gammaproteobacteria > Enterobacterales > Alteromonadaceae > Alteromonas > Alteromonas lipolytica. The sequence goes on along the minus strand of NZ_MJIC01000016.1, from coordinate 29,993 downwards.
TTCCCCTTAGTCCGCTTACCGTTTTGCTGGGTTTTGTGCTGTTTCGTTTTTTCGATATTTTAAAGCCCTGGCCCATAAAGCCCATTGATAAGTATGTCGCAGGCGGGCTTGGCATTATGCTGGACGACATTGTTGCCGGCATCATGGCCTGTGTGAGTTTACACGCGATCTTGTTACTTACTGGTCTGTGAGTAGTTTCTTTTTTAACGCGGCAGCCGCCAGGCTATAGCCACCGTGTTCACCATCGATAAAATGAATATGCCGCGACTGATACGAATTAATCATACAGGTGATTAACGCCGCGCTGGCAACATGATGGCCAAACTTCAGATAACCAGCCTGTTCCTGCGCTGTCAGGTAGTCAACAATGGCCTGACGCTGGCTCTGAGAGCAGCTGATACACATTTTCAGACCGTCTTCGAATTTAATAAAGTCACAATTGGCGACAAAGTCCTGTTTGTAACTCCCCCAGTCGGTTTCTTCGGTTTTAATTTTGCGCTTCATTAACCAGCTGCCCACCAGGTTCATCAGCACAATATTGGCGTATTTTTTAACCCGGTCGACAAGCGCAGCTGAATCGCTGCGAATGGCTATTTCGGTGGCCAGCGCTTTGGGGGACCAGGCGAAGGAGAGTTGTTCTGCCTGCACGGGATGGCAGACGTCGGCACCGCCGGTAATCCGCTGAATTTCTTTCCACGCGCTGTCGTAATTGCTCTGGTCGTTTGCCTCGATGATGAGCGATAATGTTTCACCATGGCGACTGCCAACGCTGTCCCAGCGGCATTCAAATCCTGAAAAATCGGCGTCAGCTCTGCTTGGTTCTATGAGGTAGTCACCGATTAATATCGGATCTTTAAGCATCTTTTCGGCAAATTTAATACCGCCACCGGTAAAAAAAGCCTGGGTGAAGTGCTCTGATACTTTAAATTTACTCACCAGCACGGTTTGTTCGCCAAAACACAGTGTCGAAACCGGAATTACGGCAGCCCGCAAATTCAGACCCATCATATCGGCTTTAGCGATGGATGAGGAGAGGCACTGCTGTAACGCTGACTCATTGCCAGACGGCACGCAAATGGTGGCACCATCTCCACCAAAAACAAAGGGCAGGTCAAGTTCGTTAAAGCAGTTTCTAACGGCAACAATCATGGCTACCGCGGTGGCATTGATTTGCTTGTACTTACCCTGCAACATGGCCTGGGTCGAGCCACGAATATCTGAGATAACGACCAGCCAGTCTTGTGGTACGGCATAAAACCTATCGGGGTCGGCGATATGCGAAAAATCTTCCTCTACAGGTAAGTCAGCATAAAAAGAAGCAGAATTCATAGATATCAGGTTCGCGACAACGCCCGCTGGTTAAGAGGTACTCATTGAGTATACAAGTTGGCTGAGGGTTGTCTATTAAAGTAGCAGGCTTTATGCCTGCTACTTTAGATGGTGGGCTACCAGAATGGCATAGCACCGTCAGGCGGCGCTATCAATAAAATCAGGCCAGATAATCAGTAACGCGGCTCACGATGCCTGCGCTATCGAGGCCCAGTTCGGCGTACATCTCTTCCTGGGTACCCTGTAAGATAAATTCGTCGGGTAAGCCGAGGGTAAGCACATCCGTTTTTAACCGGTTTTGCATCACATATTCTACTACTGCGCTACCGGCTCCACCCATTACACAGCCATCTTCCAGGGTAACGAAGCACTCATGAGTGGCTTTGAGTTCTTCCAGAATTGCGGTATCCAGTGGTTTTACAAAACGCATGTCGACAAGGCTGGCATTGAGTTCTTCTGCTGCTGCTTCAGCAAACGGCAGCAGGGTACCGAAGTTTAGTATGGCAATCTTCTGACCCTGGCGCAGCGTGCGGCTTTTGCCTATTTCCAGCGCTGTCATGGTGACTTCAGGTGTGATCCCTTTGCCTGCACCACGCGGATAGCGAACCGCTGCCGGTGCATTAGCAATATGGCCGGTATAAAGCATCTGCCGACACTCGTTTTCATCGGCGGGTGTCATCACAATCATGTTAGGAATACAGCGCAGGAAGGCGATGTCAAATGCACCCTGGTGAGTTGGACCATCGGCTCCGACAATACCGGCACGGTCTATAGCAAACAGAACCGGTAAATTTTGCAGGGCGACATCATGAATTAGCTGATCGTAGGCGCGCTGTAAAAATGTTGAGTAAATTGCAACTACCGCATTCAGGCCTTCTTTAGCTATCCCGGCGCCCAGTGTCACAGCGTGTTGCTCTGCAATGGCGACGTCAAAATATTGCTCCGGGAATTGCTGGGAAAATGCCACCATGCCTGAACCCTCCCGCATGGCCGGGGTAATCGCCATTAACTTAGGATCCTGTTTGGCCATGTCGCATAACCAGTTGCCAAAAATGGCAGAAAATGTTGGCTTAGAGGCTTTTGCCTTTGGTAGTGCTTGCTCGGCAGGATTAAATTTAGGTACCGCATGAAATTTAATCGGGTCTTTTTCGGCTTCCGGGTACCCTTTGCCTTTACGCGTTACTACGTGCAGTAATTGCGGGCCTTTAAACTTACGCATGTTGCGCAGAGTATCCACTACGCCGTTGATATCGTGCCCATCAATCGGGCCGATGTAGTTAAAGCCCAGTTCCTCGAAGATGGTTCCGGGCACCACCATGCCTTTAATATGTTCTTCGGCGCGGCTGGCGAATTCTTTGATGGGGGGGACGTTGCTCAAGAGCTTCTTACCGCCATCACGGATGCTGTTAAACAGGTTACCGGTTAGTAAGCGCGCCAGGTGACTGTTTAAAGCCCCCACATTTTCAGAAATAGACATTTCGTTGTCATTAAGGACAACAACCAAATCCTTGCTGATATCGCCTGCATGGTTCATTGCTTCAAATGCCATACCGGCAGTCATAGCGCCATCGCCAATCACCGCCACTACTTTTCGGCCAGACTGTTCTTTTTCTGCGGCTATTGCCATGCCCAGTGCAGCACTGATTGACGTTGATGAGTGACCCACAGCGAAAGTGTCAAACTCACTTTCCGGTGGCCATGGAAAAGGATGTAAACCATCCTTTTTACGGATCGTGGACATTTGCTCGGCGCGGCCAGTCAGGATTTTATGCGGGTAAGCCTGATGACCCACATCCCAGATCAGGCGGTCGAAGGGCGTATTATAAATGTAGTGTAACGCGACAGTGAGTTCTACGGTTCCCAGGCCTGATGCAAAATGGCCGCTGCTTTGACTTACGCAGGTCAGCAGGTACTGGCGAAGTTCATCAGCCAGTGTGCGCAGTTTTTCCTGCGGAAGCTTGCGCAGTTGTTCAGGAGACCGGGCCAGGGCAAGAGTCGGATAGTGCGCTAAATCTAGAGTCATTATTTATTATTCTGATACGTTGGGTTGGTCTGTCTTCGTATTAATGACTACGACTGACCATCAAATCGGTAAAGGCTACTAAGTAGTCGGTATTGTAGGGCAAACCGGCCAAGGCTTGAAGCGCCTCTTGATGTAATTTTGCTAACTCCTGACGGGCGCCTTCCAGTCCGAGTAGTGAAGGGAAGGTATTTTTACCCTGAGCTTCATCAGAACCCATGGGTTTACCCAGGGTTTCAGTAGTTGCGGTGACATCAAGAATGTCATCCTGGACCTGAAATGCAAGGCCAATCAGGCTGGCAAACCGACATAGTGCCTGCTGGTGTTGCCGGGGTAATTGCTCAGTGACCTGACACACCATTTCCACACAAGCCGTGAGTAGCGCACCGGTTTTTAACTGGTGCAGTTGCTTAAGCTGGTCCAGCGTTATGGCTTTGCCGGTTGCTGCTAAATCAATCGCCTGTCCGCCGCACATGCCCTGATAGCCCGCAGCCCGGGCGAGGGTAGCGACCAGTTTTGCCCGTTGCTGATTGGCATAGTTGCTCATAGGGTGTTCGGCCAGAATGGTAAATGCCTGAGTTTGCAGTGCATCACCCGCCAGGATGGCAGTTGCCTCGTTAAACGCAATATGACAAGTGGGGTTGCCCCGGCGTAAATCATCATCGTCCATTGCCGGTAAGTCATCATGAACCAGTGAGTAGGCATGAATACACTCAATGGCCATACTAATGGCGCGTTGATCGTTATCCGGAATATCCAGCATATTGCCGGTCAGATGCACCAACAACGGACGCATTCGCTTGCCGCCGTTGGTCAGGGCATAAAGCATGGCCTGTTTTAACTGTGGCGCAGCATCATCTAACTGGGTTATGGTGTCTTGCAGACTGGCATCAATGCGCTCTTTGATGAGCTGATGCAATGAAGCAAGTTGCATGTTAGTCCTCGTTATCTGCAGCAAAATCCTGCAACTGACTGTCACCGTTTTGCTCGGTCAGGATGCGGACCTTTTGTTCAGCCTCAACCAGGGCTTTTTGACTCAGGCGGGATAACTCGATACCGCGCTCAAACTTTTGCAGTGCTTCGTGCAGGGGTAAATCTCCCTGTTCCATTTCATTAACAATGGCTTCCAGTTCACTGATGGTTTGTTCAAACGACGGATTGGCTGGAGTGGCTTTATCGCTCACGGAACCCTCTTTTGGTCTCATTTTGCGTAAAAGGGGCACATTAACCGAGGGCTGGGCAAGGGTCAAATGGTTTAGGCGCAGTGGCGGGGGTTTTGGTTCGGATAACTGTAAATACTGAATATTTTGCGTTTAACCAGGCTGAAAACTATCTCAATATCGGTGTAGAAAAAAAAATAGCTGCCGATAGAATGACAAGCAAGCATAAAATAAATTGCGCTTTGATAATTACTTTGCTTTGAGTAAGAAGGCATTGTGATAAATTCACAGCTATATTTAACACCATTAATTCAGTTTCGCCCTGAATAAGTGATGAAGTGAGGGATACAAGTGGATTTAGCAACCCTGGTTGGTATGTTAGGCGGCATTGGCTTTATTGTAATGGCCATGATCCTCGGTGGGGATCTCAGCATGTTCGTCGACGTACCTTCGGTACTTATCGTATTTTGCGGTAGCCTTTTTGTTGTAATGTCACAGTTTACGCTGGGTCAGTTCTTCGGGGCCGGTAAGATTGCCGGTAAGGCGTTCATGTTTAAAATTGATACGCCGGAAGATCTTATCGAGAAAGTGGTTGAAATGGCTGATGCAGCTCGTAAAGGTGGATTTTTGGCGTTAGAAGAAGCCGAAATCGTGAATCCTTTTATGCAAAAAGGCGTTGATATGCTGGTGGATGGCCACGACATTGATGTGGTGCGGGCAACCCTGGCGAAAGACATTTCAATGACTACCGAACGCCACGAGTTCGGCGTGACTATTTTTAAAGGTCTCGGTGACGTTGCGCCCGCCATGGGGATGATCGGTACGCTCATCGGGCTGGTTGCCATGTTATCAAACATGGATGACCCGAAAGCCATCGGACCTGCCATGGCGGTAGCCTTGTTGACCACACTCTACGGGGCATTTTTGGCTAACGTTATTTGTTTGCCCATTGCTGCTAAACTCAGCAACCGTCTTAACGAAGAGAAGCTCAATCAGTCACTGATACTGGACGGCATAGTTGGGATCGCCGACGGTCAGAACCCTCGTGTTATCGAAGGGATCCTGAAAAATTATCTGGCCGCCAGTAAGCGTGGCGCAGCAGAAGAAGAGTAGCCGTCATGTCGCAGGAAGAAGAATGCCCCAAATGCCCCCCCGAAGGTCTCCCCGCGTGGATGGGGACTTTTGCGGACCTGATGTCGCTGTTGATGTGCTTCTTTGTACTGCTGCTGGCGTTTTCCGAGATGGATGTACTCAAGTTTAAGCAAATTGCCGGTTCCATGAAGTTTGCTTTTGGTGTGCAAAATAAAATCGAAGTAAAAGACATTCCTAAGGGAACCAGTGTGATTGCCATGGAGTTCCGTCCTGGTCGACCGGATCCCACGCCCATTGATACTATCCAACAGCAAACTATCGATATGACTCAGCAGATGCTGGAGTTTCAGGCTGGTGATGAGGACTCTGCCGGTGGCCGCCAGAAACAGCGGGGCACCCAGCGGGGGGGGCAGTCTCAACAAACGGCTGCTGACCAGTCAGCCGCGAGTCAGGCCGCGGCCAATCAGGAACAGGTGGCTGAAATGATGAAAAAAGTCGCTCAGCAGCTGCAAAAGCAAATTCTTGACGGGTCTATCGAAATGGAATCCCTGGGTCAGCAAATCACCATTCGAATCAGAGAGAACGGTTCGTTTTCGGCTGGCTCGGCATTTTTACAGCCACAATTTCGCCCGGTTATTCGTAAAATTGGTGAGATTCTGGCGGATATGCCGGGCCAAATCGAAGTGTCCGGACACAGTGACAAGCAGCAAATTTCCAATGAACTCTACAGCTCTAACTGGGATTTATCTGCTCAGCGCGCAGTGGCCGTTGCAGAAGCATTAAGACTGGCCCCGGGGTTTGATGAAGCCAGAATGTCAGTGGTAGGTAAAGCCAGCAACGATCCGCTTTTTGAAGATCCTCAAACACCAGAAGAGCTGGCCAGTAACCGCCGGGTCGAAATTAACATCAACCAGGGCGAGCCCATTCGCTCAAAGCCGATTTCGGTGTTAAATCAGGATCAGTAGTTTAAGCTTACTTACCCGCTTAGCGGGTAAGTGGATCCACATAACGCGGCTTGCTGAGTACCAGCTGCACGGTACTAATGGTGCGCTCCAGAAAACCACCTTCACAGTATTTTAAGTAGTATTCCCACATACGGGCAAAGCGTTCATCATAGCCGTGTGCGGCCAGCTTATCTTTTGCCGCGGTAAAGGCATCAAACCAGTCACGCAGGGTTGTTGCATAATCCAGTCCGATATCCTGCAGATCGCGAATAGATAAATCACTGGCCTGCTTAATATGTTGATTAAGCACCAGCTGCGAGGGCAGGAAACCGCCGGGGAAGATATGTTTTTGAATAAAATCGACACCTTTGTGGTAACTATCGTAGCGACGGTCATCAATGGTAATTGATTGCAGTAGCATCAGCCCCTCAGGTGTCAGCAGGCTCGCGCATTTTTTAAAGAATTCGTTAAGATAAGGTTTACCTACGGCTTCTATCATTTCGATAGACACCAGCTTGGTGTAGGTACCTTCCAGTAAGCGGTAATCCTTTTTGAGCAGCGTAATTTTATCCTGTAACCCTTCGCGGTTTACCCAGTCAACGGCATAGGCATACTGTTCTTCTGAAATGGTAGTGGTGGTGACGCGACAGCCAAAATGTTTGGCCGCATGCACTGCCAGGCCGCCCCAGCCGGTACCAATTTCAATTAAGTGGTCATCGGGCGTCAGGCGGAGTTTACTGCAAATCGTATGCAGTTTATGAAACTGCGCATCGGCCAGCGACGCGTTGGTATCCGGATAAATCGCCGATGAATACATCATGCTCTCATCCAAAAAATGGGTGTAAAGCGTGTTGCCCAAATCATAGTGGGCCGCGATATTCTTTTTCGCCTGATCGTGGGTATTGCGACGCATCAGATGCTGAATCTTGTCAAAGGGGAAGCTGAGCCATTTAAAACGCGACTCCCAGCGATCCAGAGTGGGAAGATTACGGGCAAACAAGCGGATAACGTTAGTCAGCTCCGGGCTGGTCCATAATCCGGCGGTGTAGGTCTCACCTGAAGCTACGCTGCCGCCAATTAACAGCTTTTTGTAAACCTGTGGCGAATGCATGTCCACTTCGGCGTGCAAATCGCTGGTGGGATTGCCGCATTGGGCGACCAGTCTGCCGTTTTCTTTGATAACCAGATACCCTTCGGGTAACGACTGCATCAGACTGATAAAAATCTGTCTGGAGTAACGTTCAATAAAAGAAAACGTAAGGGGCGCTACTAGCGCTGTTTCACTGTTTGCCATGATCTATTCCTGACTATTAATCGGATGTGAATATACCGGTGTGCGTTTTATCCATAACTTAACTGCCTGCCAGTAAATTCCGATGACCGTTCTGAGTGTCATATTCGGGATTGATTTAATTACGTTTCTAATCGTATTTGAGTTTAATGGATTTAACTTTAAATGCATCAACGCAGTAAAATGCTTGTTTTGCTTATAACAACTCAGGCCCACGCTAAAGGCATCAGAAGGTGCCTGAATGTGCCATTTGTACACCATGTCAATCGGATTGAACGGGGATACATGGAACGCCTTAGGCGTATCTTCCTGGCGGGATAGATCAACCAGATAATAGTGTCTTTCGTTCCAGGGAGTATTACTGACCTCGGCCAGCATATAAGTGAAAATGCCAGTTTGCCGGTTACGCAAAAAATAAAAATTGACGGGGCTGAAGTAGAGCCCGAAATGCCGGGCCTGACCAAGTAAAAACACCTCGCCGCTAAGGGACTGCCCGCTGGCAAGCTCGTTCATTTTTTTAAGCACGGCCTGCTTAAGGGGAATGTCGTTTGCGCCCAGGTAATCGCTGCGGCGAAATTCAAAAGCTGCCCGGCCGGTATTGGAAAACCCCTTTACCGTGCGCGCCAGCAGATTCACTTCATCCAGATTTAGCCACATCATGGCAATGCCGTACTCAAACTCGTGCTGAGTAGGCCGAAAGCGCTGATGGGTAACTTTCCCTGTACAGATGGCGCTGTCCATTACAAGCGTGCTCCGAATCGTTCGCAGACATCCAGCGCAGAACGCACCCCGTCTTCGTGAAATCCGTTATACCAGTAAGCCCCGCAAAAATGCAGGCTGTCTTTACCGCAGATTTCGGCTCGCTGTTGCTGCGCTCTGACCATATCTTCACTGAACTGAGGGTGAGCATAGGAATAAGTGCCAAGGATCTTTTGCCCATCGATATCCGGCGTGTTCAGACTGACACAAAAAGTCTCTGGAGCCTGTAGTCGTTGCAGGATATTCATGTCGTAGGTAACCGCGGTTGGGCGCTCCTGTTCATGAGGATCGCCTGTCAGTCGATAATTCCAGCTCGCCCAGGCCGCTTTGCGCCGAGGCAATTGGCGGGTGTCATAATGAAGTACCACGTCATTCTCTGCATATCCAATCTTACCCAGTATACGTTGGTGCTCTTCGGTTGGATGCGCCAGCATGGCTAGCGCCTGATCGCTATGACAGGCAAAGATCACTTCATCAAAGTAATCCGTTTGTCCTACCGCTGTGGTAACCGCAATACCGCCGCCGGTATGTTCTACCCGGCTAATCGGAGAGCTGAGTCTGACTCGGTCGGCAAAGGGTTTTACCAGCGGTGCGATGTATTCGCGGGAGCCGCCTTTGATGGTATACCACTGCGGCCTATCGCTAACATTCAGTAAGCCATGATTATTAAAAAATTGCAGAAAGAACGTCAGCGGAAACGCCTTGGTTTGTTCCAGGCTGGCAGACCAGATGGCCGCGCACATCGGATAAATATAGTGTTCGCTGAAATCGTCGCTGAAACCATGTTGGGCAATAAAAGAAGACAAGGTCTGACCGCTGGTGTCCTGCTCCTGTTCAAGCGTTTCCTTGCACAGGTTATTAAAGCGAACAATGTCGCGCACAATTTGCCAGAAACGGGGGCGCAACAGGTTGCGTCGCTGGGCAAACAGGGTATTGAGGTTATGACCATTATACTCAATATTTGACCCCTCGTGACGCACAGAGAAACTCATTTCGGTAGGCTGGTAATCTACGCCTAACTGGTTTATCAGTTTGATAAAATTAGGATACGTCCAGTCGTTAAATACGATAAAGCCAGTGTCGATAGCGTAGGGCTGGCCATGTACGGTGACATCCTTGGTGGCTGTGTGGCCGCCAATATAGTCATTGGCTTCATAAACGGTGATATTGTGCTTTTCGTGGAGTAAATGCGCACAGGTTAAACCTGATATCCCGGTGCCAATTATGGCAATGTCTTTTTTCATAGGGCTCAGTCCGCCATCATGGTTATTGTAGTTTTGCTGAAAGCCATACCTGAAGACGTCCAGGTAAGCGGAAAAGGGTTCGTAAAATCAGGCCAAAAGCGGTTGGGAAATAAACAGCAGAGCGCTTTTGCTCAATGCCGGTTAACAGCGCTTGCGCCGCTTCCCTGGCGGTAATTTTCATAGGCATATCAAAGTCATTTTTGTCAGTTAACGGGGTTTCTACAAATCCGGGAGAAACCGATTGAACCACTATACCCCTTTGTTTTAAGTCGATCTTCATACTTTGGGTAAAATAGTGGACCGCCGCTTTGCTGGCGCCATAGGCCTGACTACGGGTAAAAGGAAACAATCTGGCCATTGAATCGATGATGACCAGCTGTGTGCCAGCTTTAGATTTAGGTAGCAAAGCGTTAACGCAATTGATGATGCCGAAAAAATTGACTTCAAACACTCGTCTGAACATCGCGGGTTCAAATTCGGGCAGGTCAACATATTCGCAGGTACCGGCGTTGAGTACCGCAATATCAAAATTAACCTCGTTGAGGGCATCCAGGGTAGCTTGTTCGTCGGTAACGTCAAATTGAACTGGTTCTACGCCGAAGTCTTTAGCTAACTGCCCCAGTTTTTGCTGGTTCCTGCCGCAAGCCAGCACTTTATATCCGCTTTGTGCTGCGTGTATCGCCAGGGCTTCTCCTATGCCCGAGGTTGCGCCAGTAATAAGAATGGTTTTCATGAGTTCAGTTTCTTTTTAACAAAGTGAATGACTTGCTTAAGCAGTGGAATATGTTCGTAAACCATTTCGCCTAAATCATAATAGTCGCGATGATAAATAATTTTATCGTCGGTGAGTTTAAGCACTGACACCCCATCTACTGTTATCAGGCGGGACTGATTCTTAAGCGTCAGTCGCATCGTCCACTCCACTAAATAATCGTAATTAGCGTCTGCAGGCGTCCGGCAATCCTGCATCAGGTGAATATCAAATTCGCAGGCCTCAGTACTGGTTAATAGTCGCGCGAAATAAGCTTTAACCGCAGCAAGCCCCTGATGAGTAGTGATGGGATCTACAAAAATAATGTCATCGTGATAGATTGACGCCAACTCTTCAGTGTCAGTATTAAGTAAATCCTTGTAGATTAAGTTAAAGCGTTGCTCAAAGTTCACCTGTGGGTATTTCCATGCATTTTATAAGCTTATCCTCATATACCTTCGGTGCTGGTGGTTAGATCATCCGCCCGGACTTTTTTCTACATTGTTGTTTTGCGCAGCCATTAATAGATCCAAATGGTTTTAGCCGGCGTATGTGTTTTTGGTTTTAGTATACAATTTTGTAAAGAACGAGCTTATGTCTGACCATTCACTGCCTTTGTTTCCTTTGTCTGCCCACTTGTTGCCTGGTGGGCACATGGCATTGAGGATTTTTGAACCCCGTTATGTGCGAATGGTTAAGGAAGCGTGTGGGGGCAGTGGTCGGTTTGTGCTGTGCATGCTTAATTCCCGGGGCGATCAACAGAAAAACGAGCATATCTTCCCTATTGGTACATTATGCAGAATTGTAGATTTTGACTTGCTTGAAGATGGGTTACTGGGCATTAAAGTCGAGGGCGAATACTGTGTGCGGGTGTCAGAGGTAACGACAGAACCTGATGGTTTACGGGTAGGAGTTTGCGATCCGATTGAAGACTGGAATGCCGAAGTTGAAGAGGGTGATATCGAGCCGCTACGCGACAAACTGCAGATTATTTACGATAAATATCCGGAAATTGCCAGGCTCTATCCTGAACTTAAATTCTCCGAACCACTGTGGGTGATCTACCGCTGGTTAGAGCTATTGCCCGTGGATGCCGCGAATAAACAGGCTTTCCTTAACGAACATAATTGTAAAAAGGTGTTAGACTACATAAATGAGCTGGTGAGATAATAAAATTGATCCAGATCACATTTTGTCGCGTATGGATTAATATCATACGGACAAAATCGGACAAAATTTATGCTTGTTGGAATTCCTTTGGAACACGAGAACAGTGCAATAGAACCTAAAGAATGTGCAGTTGAAATGTCTGACTACCTGGTTAAGGTAGCCGAGGACAGGTGTAAGGTGTCCTTCGCGCGGGTGTTTGGCTTTTTCGCTCCACGACTTCGCTCTTATGCCCTTAAGCAACTGGGTAATGAGGCGCTTGCCATGGAACTGGTTCAGGACACCATGTCTAACGTGTGGCAAAAGGCGCATCTGTTTAACTCAGAAAAAGGCTCCCCTTCCACGTGGATTTTTACCATAGCCAGGAATATTCGTTTCGATATGCTCCGTAAGGTGCAGAACCGCAAGGAAGATATTTGTGCGGACGACCTGTGGCCAGTGCTTTGCGAACAAACGCCGGATGCCAACGAGCAAGCCTTAGACGAGCAAGTGACGCTGGAACAAATTGGTCATTTGTTTGAAGACTTACCTGAAAAGCAAAAAATTGTTCTGGAAGCTATCTACATTGAAGGTAAGTCGCAACAAGAAATTGCTGATGAGCTGGAAATTCCTCTGGGAACGGTTAAGTCCAGAACCCGTCTCGCGCTTCAGCGTCTTAAAGGTATGATAAGCGATTATGATTAAGTTCCATCCAACCCCTGAACTTATTGAGCAGTTTGTGACGGGAATCCTGGCGCCGGCAGAGTCATTAATGGTGTCAGCCCACTGTGATATGTGCAAGTATTGCCGGGACCTGGTTGATACGAAAACTGCAGAGTTTGCTTTTGACCATCTTGAGCTAGAGTCGGCTGCGGCCAGTTACGACCCGCAGTTTGACATGATGCTGGCTAATATTACTCAGCAACCGGCTGCCGAACCACGCGATCGAGCCCGGGTAAATACGTTAGAGCAAGAGGCTTTATCAACCACCATTGAGCTTGACGGTAAAACGTTTGAATTGCCAAAGTCGCTACACCGGTTAGTCCAGAAAAAAGGCAATTGGTCGTCTTTGGTGGGTAAGCTGTGGCAAGCACCGGTTGATCTTGGATACGATGGCGTCGCGAACTTTATTTACATGGAAAAAGGCGGCACCGTACCAGAACATACCCACCGTGGTTCTGAGCTGACACTGGTGATCAATGGTGAATTCTCTGATGGAATGAACCAGTACGACTCTGGTGATTTTATTTACATGAATGGTGATCACACTCACGCGCCCAAGTCCGATGCGCCTGAGGGATGTCTGGTTTTTAGTATCGTAGACCAGCCGCTGCATTTCACATCAGGTATTGCGCGGTTGCTCAACCCATTCAGTCATTTGTTTTTCAGATAAAAACAGGCCCATGAGGCCTGTTTTTTTGTCTCCCATTTTTGCTTTTTGATGAAACTCTCCGCTACATTTCCTAATCGTTAATGAAAGTTTACGTTAGCCTTGCCAACGCTGGTGGTGCAACTCAGGTTTCGTTGGTATTCTGGTCAAAACGGACTTGAAAAATACGAATCACCGATGATTGCGCAGTTGTTACTGCAGGTAAGCATATATTGCCTGTTTCCATTGTTACTGACCTTCGAAAAGAACCCGCAGACCAGAAGAGTGTCTTTGTACATTTACGTGAGTCTGGTGCTCATTATGGGCGGTTTTCTTGGCGCGGTTTATTCGGTTGTGTTGTTCGACGCAATCAGTTTGTCGGGGGGAACCATCGCCTACGGCGGTTTCATGATGGCCTGCATTATGATGGCGTTTATCGAAAACGATCCGTTCATTTTGCAAAATATCGTCAGGCTGGTTCTGATGGTCTCGGTATTTAAAGTCTTACTTTTTACCAGTGTCGCCGGCCTGTTGAACGCGCCGCAAATTCTGAATCCTCTTAATGTGCCGGTTGGCTTATTTGAACTGTCTTTGCCATTGATTGTGCTTGGTGCGGTACTGATTATCGTTGAGCTGTATCTGCTGGTGTTTGTGTTCGATAAACTCAAGCGCCTGTTGGTTAATCATGCCATTTTTAGTCTGGCCTATAGTCTGGGCTTTGTGGCGGTTATTTTGATGGATGGCGTGTTGTTTCCTTTAATTGCGATGGGTGTGTCGAGCGATGTTTTTGCCCTGATCATTGGTAACTTAAGTGGTAAAGCATTGATAGCAGTGACCTTTGGTTCGTTCCTGTTTCTGTTTATGCTGGTCAATAAACAAAGAATGGAAAAAGCACTCAATGATCCGCTGCTCAACTGGCGTTTGTTGCTATCCAGTAGTAGTCATATTGTACAGAAACTGGAGCAAAACGAAGCTCAGCTGTTGCAGGCGCGGACCGTAGTTCAACACAGTCGGGAAGGCATTGCTGTACTCGATACCGATTTTAAGATCATCTCTGCAAACCCTGCACTGGAGCGGCTGCTGGAATCCGCGCCTACGCAAGAGTTGACAGAGCAGAATCTGTTGACGTTAATTTCTGTGCCGCAAACGCTCACAGCGATTAAGGAGCAACTTAACAACTACCCGTCGTGGTCGAATGAAGTGACCTGGGTAATTAGCGGTAAAGTGCACGTAGGCTTACTCACGCTGGTAACCGTGCCGGATCGCCACGATAAAGCCCTTAATTATACGGCGTCACTGACCGATATTTCGGAGCTGGTGGATGTACGGGAAGAGCTGCGCTATATGGCGCATCACGATGTGCTCACCGGATTGCCTAACCGCCGCGCTTTACAGGCTTTACTGGCAGATAACGCTGAAGCACCAGACGTCGCTTTGTTACTGATAGATTTAGATAACTTTAAGCAGGTCAATGATAGTTTTGGCCATGTTAAAGGCGACAGGTTATTGGTGCAGGTCAGCCGCAGGCTGTCTATGGTGTTACCTGATAACGCCCGTTTGTTCCGCATCGGTGGTGATGAATTTTCGGTGTATTGCAAGGGCATAAACAGTGCTACCGAGGCGCTGCAACTGGCTAATGCGTTACGCTTACAGGCCAGTTATCCTTGTGATATCGAACCTACAATGCCGGTTTATGTGGATTGTTGTATTGGTATCAGTTTGTTTCCTGGATTCGCGAGCACGCCGGATGAGCTATACCAGCAGGCAGATACGGCCCTGTACTGGGCAAAAGGGATCGGTAAGGGAACCGTTAAGGTTTATCAGGAAATGATGACTACGTCCCGGCGTTCGTCGCTGACTCTGGAGAGCCTGCTACGGGAAGCTATCGACAGTCGTAAGCTGGAAGTGTATCTGCAACCCAAAATTCATCTTGGTAGCGGAGCAGTGCATGGCGCTGAAGTACTGGCGCGTTGGACTACCGACGATAATGAGCGCATCGCGCCGGATGTATTTATTCCACTGGCAGAAGAAGCCGGTTTAATGAGGCGTCTGACAGACTGTATTATGGTAAAAGCCTGTGATGCATTAAACCAGATCGCGCCGTATGTGCCGGACTCTTTCAGACTGGCGGTTAATATATCAGCCAGTGAACTGGCCAATGAGCATTTGTTAGCCTCGCTGCGGCGAGTGCTGGAAGAATTTGATTTAACGCCATCCCGATTTGAAATTGAGCTGACTGAAACCGCATTGATTGATGTTGAACTAAAAATTCTGGTCGACCTCAAAAAGGCAGGTTTTACCCTCGCTTTGGATGACTTCGGTACCGGGTATTCGTCGCTGTCTTACCTGAATCGTTTACCCATTGATACCCTCAAGATTGATAAAAGCTTTGTAGCAAATATTCCCCTGGAGCAGTCGAGTACTAATTTAACCCGCAGTATTATCAGGATTGCCAGGGATATGGGGTGTTCAGTGGTGGCTGAAGGCGTAGAAAATTCCGAGCAACACCTGTTTTTAGAAAGCGAGAATTGTCAGTTGGCACAGGGGTATCTTTATAGCAAGCCGTTACCTCTGAGCGAATTTATCGAATTTATTAGCAGCTAGGCGACTTACAAAGCGCTTAAGAGAACTACCGCCGAAAACAATAAAGGCAACCATCAGGCTGCCTCTGCTTAGAAATTCTACGGGAATTAACTGATAAACTGACTGTCAGGGAAGTTCAGCTTCAGGGTTTTCATGGCGTTGTCGCGTAGCTCGGTTAATTCGAGCTGGTCGTAACATTCCACCATTATTTCCAGTGCCTGTTGTAACTGATCAGAGTCCGGATAATATTCCAGTACATAGCGCCCGCGATTAGCCGCGGCAATAAAGGCTTCACGGCGCATGTAAAAACGCGCGATAGAAATTTCGTAACTGGCCAGGCGATTTTTGATAAACACCATACGCTGACGGGCATCAGCAGCATATTTGCTGTCAGGGTACTGCTGAATCAGACGTCTGAAATCGTCAAAAGCCTGTTTGGATTTGCTGGGATCCCGGTCTGTGGTATCAATACCAACCAGTTCCTGGAACAGGTTGTTGTCGGCTTCCATGTTAGTTAAGCCGCGCATGTAGAATGCGTAATCCACATCTGCATGGTTTGGATTAAGACGAATAAACCGGTCGATAGTGGCCAGCGTTTGATCAATCTTGCCTGATTTGTAATAGCTGTACACTAAATCCAGTTGCACCTGATGTGACAACGGACCGAAAGGAAAACGAGAGTCCAGCGCACTGAGTGAGTCTGCTGCGGCAGCAAAGTTGCCGTTTGCCATGCTCTCACGTGCTTTATCGTAGAGTGCCTGCGCGCCCAGGTTTGCATTCATCACCTGATCTTCTTTGCTTGATGACGAACACCCTGCCACCGATAAAATGACACTGATCATCAGGGGGGCAATGCAACGGTTTATTTTCATAGTACTACTGGTTCCTGGTACATAATTAATTTTACTGCAAGGGTAAAACAGTTTTCTGGCTGGTATTTTAACGTACTCTTAAACGCAAACACCACATAAACTCCAAAAGAAAACAGCCACAGCGAGTAAACCTGTTATAATCTGCCTTTTGCGTTATCTCTTTAGGCGGTTATGGTACAACAAAGTTCACAAATTTCATTAGCAGCGCAAGCTGATATCCAACACTTTGGGCTAAGGTTAGATCAGGTTATTGCAGATTTGTTCCCTGATTATTCCCGTTCAAAGCTAAAAGAATGGATTTTGGCAGGTAATGTAACGGTAAATGGTGAAGTGTGCAAAGTCCCGCGACAAAAAATGACCGGTGACGAGTCTATTGGGATAGAAGCTGAGATAACCCAGCAAGTTGCCAATGTAGCGCAAGAAATCGAGCTCGATATTGTTTATGAGGATGAACATATCCTCATAATCAATAAACCCGCGGATTTAGTTGTGCATCCCGGCGCCGGTAATCAGGACGGCACCCTGTTAAATGCCTTGTTGGCCCATGTGCCGGATATAGATAAAGTGCCTCGTGCCGGGATTGTCCATCGTCTGGATAAGGATACGACCGGCTTAATGGTTGTGGCCAAAACCTTACCCGCCCAAACACATCTGGTTGATCAACTACAGACCCGGGTGATGAGCCGTGAGTACGAAGCTCTGGTTTTTGGAACCATGGTTGCGGGTGGCATAGTGGATGCGCCAATCGGCCGCCATGCTACTAAGCGCACCCACATGGCGGTACGTGAGTTTGGTAAACCAGCCGTCACTCATTACCGTGTTATTGAAAAGTTTCGTGCCCACACCCATGTCCGCCTTAAGTTAGAAACAGGCCGTACCCATCAGATTCGTGTTCATATGGCTTATATTAAGCATCCGCTGGTGGGTGACCCGGTATATGGCGGAAGATGGCGTTTGCCCAAGGGCGCAAGCGAAGAGTTTGCCAATACCTTACGCGGCTTCAAGCGTCAGGCGTTACATGCGGCGCAGCTTTCTTTATATCATCCTGAAACCGAAGAATGGATGACCTGGCAGGCGCCGTTACCAGAGGACATGGTAAGCCTTATCGAAAGTACACGCGAAGATACCAGGCATTTTGGTATTGATGAAATCTGAAATCCCGCTCATTCTGCCACGCTGGTCAGCACCACAAAACGTACTGGCCTACTGCACCACGCGTGAAGGGGGATTTAGTCAGGGAAATTATGCCGGCTTAAATGTTGGTCTGCATGTAGGTGATGATGCGGAAGTTGTCTTACGCAACCGCCACCTGTTACCCGCAAGTGATAAAATTCACTGGCTTAATCAGATCCATGGTGCTGATGTTGTAACCTTGCCGACGGCTGCAACATCAGCTGACGCGGCAATCAGCCGCTCAGCCAGCTATTATTGTGCCGTGATGACAGCCGACTGTGTGCCGGTTTTACTCTGCGATAACAGTGGCAAGGAAGTGGCTGCCATCCACGCTGGCTGGAAGGGCCTGCATCTTAAAATAATTGAACACACCGTCGCTGGAATGACCTCTCCCCCTGACCAGTTAATGGCCTGGATTGGCCCCGCTATTTCCCAGGCGTGTTATGAAGTGCCAGAATCCGTAGCGACGCACTTTATGGCGTACCCCGCTGCGGTGGTTCGCTCTGCAAACCCCGATAAATACCTTATAGATTTGCCACTGGTGGCAAAGTATCAACTTGAACTGCTTGGGGTGGGCAGTGTAGTAAATTCTGCGCTGTGTACTTATCAGGACCCGCGTTTTTTCTCTCATCGGCGCGCTACACACAACGCGCAGTCGCAAACCGGGCGAATAGTCAGTGTAATTGGTCTTTGCGCCTAAACCCTTTGCGCCTTGCAGAGCTAAAGCTGTACAGCAAATCATCATTCTCCTACTATAAATTTCAAATATAACGAAAGATGAAATTCCGGAGACGACAGATGAAACCATTCAAGTCAGTTTTAGCGGCAGTTTTGCTACCGCTCTTATGTATCCCCGCGGTTAATGCCGCCTCCCCTGAACGTTTTAAAGGTCATATGATGTTGCTGGCCGATGACTTATTGGCCGGACGCGACACCGGTAGTATCGGCCATGATTTTGCATCGCTCTATATCGCCAGCGAATTACAAAAAATGGGTGTGCAGCCAGCTGGTGATAATGGGAGTTACTATCAGGTAGTCCCGTTCAAACAATCTACGCTGGATATGGAATCGCCCAAAATGGTGGTATCTAAAGATAGTGACTCCATTGAGTTTGAGTTTATGCAAAACATGCTCATGAGTGCCGATATTAACCGCGAATCGTCTAGTGTAAGCGGCGAACTGGTGTTTGCCGGATTTGGGATTGATGCACCGTATCTGAACTACACTGATTACGATGGTATCGACTTAACGGGCAAAATTGCGGTGATTTTGTCTGACCGCCCGCATACATTCCCAAGCGAAGAAGGTTCCCATTTCAGACGCTTGATTTCTGATAGCCAGGTAAAGCATGGTGCCATAGGTACAATCGTAGTGAGCACGCCAACTTCGGAAAAAGTATCCCCCTTTGAAAAGCGTAAGTTATACGTTAAAACCCCAACAACCCGGTGGCTCGACAAAGAAGGCGAGGTTCACAATGGTTACCCGCAGTTGCAGGGCGGCGCATTGTTAAGCATTGAAGCGGGAAAACAACTGTTCGGGATGGCCGGAATGGATTTGGCAGCCATATACGAAAAGATTGAAAATAATGAACCGCTGACGTCAATGCCAATGGGCCTGACCGCGACACTGGAGAAAAAGTCAGTCTTAAGCGAAACCACCAGTCCTAACGTGATCGGTGTGATAGAAGGCTCGGATCCGCTTTTAAAAAATGAGTTTATTATTCTCAGCGCGCATTCTGATCATATCGGCATCAGCAAAAACTCGGTGTTAAAGGATAAAATCAACAACGGTGCTATGGATAACGCCAGCGGTGTGTCTACCCTGTTAGAAATTGCCCATGAATTTCATCATGCGAAAGAAAAGCCTAAACGCTCGATTATATTTACTTTTGTTACCGGCGAAGAGAAGGGTTTACTAGGCTCTGAATATTACGCTGAATATCCAACGGTACCCATCGAAAACATCGTGGCTAACGTGAATCTGGATATGCCCATTCTGACCTACCGCACTAATGAAATCATCGCATTTGGCGCGACTCACAGTTCGCTGGAAAGTACGGTAAGTTCTACATTGCTGAAGAATGAAATGAAGTTGATAGACGATCCGATGCCAGAACAAGCGATTTTTGTGCGCAGTGATCAATTCAGCTTTGTTAAGCAAGGCGTGCCAGCGGTGTTTTTGGTACCAAGCATGGCGACTGAAGTAAAAGATGCCCTCGGGGTGTCGCCACAAACGTTTCTGGCCAAGCATTATCACATGCCATCAGATGATCTGAATTTGCCGATCGATTATGAATGGGCCGCTCAGTTTGTTGAAATTAACTATGCCATTGCCCGGGATCTGGCGAATACGCCGGAACGCCCAAGCTGGAACAGCGATAGCTTCTTTGCGACCCTGGGTAAAAAATAATACGAATGTCTTTTCTCAGCCACCTTTCGTCGCAGGTGGCTGATTTTCCAATTTAAAATTCAAAATTTGAGGCATATTTTAAACTGGCTAACAAGCTGATCTTAAGCAATAAAGTGCATTTTTATCGTGTGATTTTTGTGCTGGTTACTTGAATCCCAATTTATTCATACCCATAAAGAGTGCAAGGGTATTAGCACGGTTAAAAGAGGTTTCCATGCGTTTAGATAGATTTACCAGCAAGTTCCAGATTGCGATCTCAGATGCGCAGTCTCTTGCTTTGGGCAGAGATCATCAGTTTATCGAGCCCGTGCATTTGATGACAGCATTACTCAACCAGCAGGGCGGTACTGTTCGCTCCATGCTGGATCAGGCTGGCGTAAATGTAAATGCGCTGCGTTCGGCTTTGGCTCAGGCGATTGAACGTCTGCCAAGGGTTGAAGGTATTGGCGGTGATGTGCAACTGGGTAAAGACAGTGTTGTTTTACTTAATTTGTGCGACAAAATCGCCCAGCAGCGTAAAGATGATTACATCACTTCAGAAATATTTGTATTAGCCGGCATTCAGGATAAAGGTCGCTTAGGTGATATTTTCCGCGAACTCGGTATAACCAAAGAAGCCATCGAGAAAGCCATTGATGACATGCGCGGCGGACAAAAAGTCACCGACCCGAATGCCGAAGATGTGCGTCAGGCACTGGAGAAATATACCACTGATCTCACCGAGCGTGCGGAGCAGGGTAAATTGGATCCGGTTATCGGTCGTGATGATGAAATTCGTCGTACGGTGCAGGTATTGCAACGTCGGACTAAAAACAATCCGGTGCTGATTGGTGAGCCGGGTGTGGGTAAAACTGCCATCGTTGAAGGCTTAGCTCAACGAATTATCAATGGTGAAGTGCCCGAAGGTTTAAAAGACAAGCGTGTCTTATCTCTGGATATGGGCGCGCTGGTGGCAGGCGCTAAATATCGCGGCGAGTTTGAAGAGCGCTTAAAAGCGGTATTGAATGAACTGGCGAAAGAAGAAGGCCGGGTGATTCTGTTTATCGACGAATTACACACCATGGTTGGCGCGGGTAAATCCGATGGTGCCATGGATGCCGGTAATATGCTCAAACCTGCGCTGGCTCGAGGCGAATTGCACTGTGTAGGCGCTACTACGCTGGATGAATATCGTCAGTACATCGAAAAAGATGCGGCTCTCGAACGTCGTTTCCAGAAAGTACTGGTGGATGAACCCAGTGTAGAAGATACCATTGCGATTTTGCGTGGTCTAAAAGAGCGCTACGAGCTGCATCACTCGGTTGATATTACTGACCCGGCGATTGTGGCCGCAGCCACGCTGTCGCATCGTTACATTAGTGACCGCCAGTTACCG
This sequence comes from Marisediminitalea lipolytica, assembly GCF_001758465.1. Lineage (GTDB taxonomy): Bacteria > Pseudomonadota > Gammaproteobacteria > Enterobacterales > Alteromonadaceae > Alteromonas > Alteromonas lipolytica. The sequence goes on along the minus strand of NZ_MJIC01000016.1, from coordinate 8,476 downwards.
GATAAAGCGATAGATTTGATTGATGAAGCAGCATCCAGCATTCGTTTACAAATTGATTCTAAGCCGGAAGAAATGGATCGCCTTGAGCGACGTATCATTCAGCTTAAGCTGGAAGAGCAGGCGCTGGCAAAAGAAACCGATGACGCCAGTCATAAGCGCTTAGAGATGATTGAGCTCGAGCGGGAGCAGGCTGAAATCAAGTACGGTGAACTGGAGAAAATCTGGAAAGAAGAGAAAGACGCCATGCAGGGCACGCAAACCATCAAGTCTGAGCTGGAACAAGCCAAGCTGGATTTAGAGATTGCTCGTCGTGCGTCTGATCTCAACCGGATGTCAGAGTTACAGTATGGCCGTATCCCTGAGCTTGAAATGAAGTTGGAAAAAGCCGCCGAAAACGAGAATAAAGAAACTCTGCTAATGAAAAACAGAGTAACTGATGCTGAGATTGCTGACGTGTTATCTCGTTGGACAGGTATTCCGGTAGCCAAAATGCTGGAGGGTGAACGGGACAAATTACTGCGCATGGAAGAGGTGTTACACAAGCGCGTTGTTGGTCAGCAAGAGGCGGTGAATGCGGTCTCTAACGCGATTCGCCGTTCTCGGGCAGGGCTGGCTGATCCGAACCGGCCGATTGGCTCATTCCTGTTTTTAGGGCCAACTGGTGTAGGTAAAACCGAGCTGTGTAAATCACTGGCTGGCTTTATGTTTGATACCGAAGAAGCCATGATCCGCATCGATATGTCGGAGTTCATGGAAAAACACAGCGTGGCACGGTTAGTCGGTGCTCCTCCCGGCTATGTTGGATACGAAGAGGGCGGTTATTTAACCGAAGCGGTTCGCCGTAAACCTTACTCGGTTATCCTGTTGGACGAGGTAGAAAAAGCCCATCCGGATGTGTTCAACATACTGCTGCAGGTACTGGACGATGGTCGTTTAACTGACGGTCAGGGTCGCACTGTCGATTTTAAAAATACGGTGGTGATTATGACGTCGAACTTAGGTTCCGACATCATTCAGGATAAGCATCAGGAAAGTCAGTATGACGAAATGAAATCCATGGTGATGAACGTAGTAGGCCAGCATTTCCGCCCTGAGTTTATTAACCGGGTTGATGACATTGTGGTATTCCATCCACTGGGTAAAGAGCAAATCAAATCGATTGCGAAAATTCAGTTGGCAGCATTACGGGCTCGCCTGGCTGACAAAGGTTATAAACTGGAACTTTCTGCCGCAGCAATGGACAAACTGGCCGATGCGGGATTCGATCCGGTGTTTGGTGCAAGACCACTCAAGCGGGCTATCCAGACACAGGTAGAAAACCCACTGGCACAACAACTGTTAGCAGGTGAGATACTGCCTGAATCGACTATTCGTATTGATGTGGATGGCGAGCAGTTAGTGATTTTGTAAATCCAAAAAAAACGGCTGGTACCTTTGGTGCCAGCCGTTTTTTTATGTCTGAAATTTGAATTATCTGTCTTCTAACGACTGGTAAAGCGCTTTAGCTTTTTCTAACTCAGTAAAATCTTTAGTCAGTGTGTTGTTAGAACTCAGTATCGTATAGGCTTCATCCCGTTTACCCGTCGCATTTAAATTGTAGGCAATATGGTAATGGGTTGAAGGATCGGAAGAGTTAAGCGTATACGCCTCTCGCAGTAACGCAAGACCTTGTTGGTAATCACCATTTAGCGTTAATAACCAGCCTTTTGTATCTAGAATTGCAGCCGAGTCAGGCGTCAAATCAAGTGCTAAGTCGCTGTATTTAATTGCTTGTTCAACATCACGATCTTTATAAATAATGGCGAGGTTATTATAGATATAGGATTTTCTGGGTAAATCATCCACTTCCAGCAACATATTGTATTGTTCAATGGCCTCGGCGTACTGACCGTTACTAAACAAAGTATCAGCAAGTAGGTGACGGGCTAAATGATTATCTCCGTCATTAGCCAGCAGCGAATGAATATGCTTTAAGAATGCATCAAGAGGTTGTCCTTCTTTTACCAACTGGTACATTTTCAGTATGGGTCGTTGGAAATTACCATCAAGTTTACTCGAGGCTAAATAGTGAGCGAAGGCTGCTTTTCTGTTGCCTTTGGCAAATGCAAAATCACCTTCCAGCATCTCGCTGTTAGCGGTTTTACCGAATAAGCTGATAAATGTTTTAATTTCACCTTTAGCTTTATCCAGGGCTTTTTGATTAATGAGTAAATCAATATACTCCAGCCGGAAAGTCGGTTGATTAGGGACTTTCTCGATGGCGGCCAAAAGCGACTTTTCAGCCCCTTCGTAATCGTTTGCGCGCATTTGCAGTTTGCTTAGCGCCGAGAGTTTGTAGGGCTCTTCTGCCCACTGCCCAAACACCGCGCCTAATTGTGAGCGGGCTTCTTTCTCCCGGTTCATGCTGATGAGAATTTCTGCCTTCTGAATAAGATAATCCGTAGATAGGCGTCTGATACTCAACAATTGGTTTATCTCGGCTAAAGCGCCCTCCCAATCACGTTGTTCGCGGTAAACGCTAACCAGTAATTGGCGGGGCTTAACTGAGTTGTTGCTTAGCTCTTTCGCCGTAAGCAACTGATTGATTGCTTGTTCGTATTCTCTTTCACTGGCATGAATTTGCGCTGACAATAGCAGCGCAGAAACGTTTCTTTTATCTTCCTGTAATATAGAATCGAGCGTAATAATAGCGGGTTGAGGCTCTTCCTGGGCAAATTGAATACGCGCTTTTGTTACTAATGCGCCGACATTTTTGGGATCAACCTTAATGATTTTATTAACATATGCCGTGGCGGTATCTAAACGGTTTAAACGCACGGCAATATCGGCATAAATAACCTGGTAGCCGATGTTGTCAGGGTCTTCATCAAGTAACTTACCTGCCTGTTCATAAGCATCGGTAAAGTTGCCCAGGTTTGCCAAAAGCAAAATCTTTAGTTTGGTAACATCTAAACGTGCGGAATCAGTAGTGGCTGAAGTTAGATAGTCATAAGCTTCGGTATATTGGCCTCGGTCCATTAGCAGCTTGGTCTTAATAAGCGTTACATCGGTGTGGCCCGGATAGCGCATGTCAAGTTTAGGAACTAACGCTTCACATTTAAAACTTCTGTTAATAGCGATATAAAGCTCGCAGGTTAATGCTGCAACCTCGATATTGTTTAGTATAATATCCTGATGTTTTTCAAGGATTTTAACTGCATCTTTGTAATAGCCCAAACGCAACAGCGAGTCAGCGAGCATGCCGATAATTTCTACTGTGGGTTTACGCTCGGAGAGGTAGCGAGCCAGTTCCGTCGAAGCCAGGTCATAGCTCTTGTTGATGTAACCGACAATGCCGGTTATCAAACTTAACTGGATACGCTCATTGCGTTGTTGTTCAGTTAACAGACTGAACTCATTGGTAAGCTCCTGGAGGATTTTATCGGCTTCAAACTGTTGATTAGTTAAAGCCAGGATACGCGCTTTAAGCAGCTTATTCTGAACATCACCAGGCGTTTGTAATTCAATTTTAGCAACAATGTCATTAGCCCGGTCAAACTCTTCCATTTCGGCATAGGTTGTTGCCAGAGTGCGCATATAAGTCGGGTTGTCAGGGTCTTGCTGATCAACCTTTTCGAAAATTTCGAGCGCTTTTGCTTTGTTACCTTTAGCTTCTTCTAAACGGCCCCGGGTGTACAAAATAGCCGGTGATTGCTTGCCAATCGTCAGTGCTTTTATCAGATAGGCTTCGGCATTGCTCAGGTCATCAACGGAAATATAGCGTGACGCAAGAGTAGAATAGAGCGACGCTTTGTTAGCGTATTTAGACAGATTCGACTCCAGAAGTTTAATTGAATCTTCAATCTTACCTTGTCTTACTTTCGCTTCACTGGATACCAATAGCAGGTTTAGACGCACTTCTTCGGTGAGACCCGGTTCGGTATATAAATCAACGACTTTATGATACAAACCAGATAACAAATAAGCCTGTGCAAGAAATGGCAGAACCAGGTTTTTATCTGCACCTCCCAACAACGCCTCTTCGAACTCGTCAATTGAATCAGGAATAAAACCATCCATTAGCAGAATTCTTCCCATTAATAGCTTGGAGGGTAAATGGTCAGGATCCTGCTGCAATGCGTTTTTGGTGTATATGTAACTGTCCTGGATTTTCTCTTCCTTGAAAGCATCGAGTGCTTTTTCGTAAAAATCTGCCACGGTCTGGGCATAGGAAGGAAGACTAAGCGCTGCAGTAAATAACAGTAATTTAAGAGATTTCACACGTCGACTCTTTTCAAATCAATAACTAATAAACAGTCTAACTGAGAATGACATAAATTGGCATGTCATAATAAAAAAGCCCCTAAAAAGGGGCTTTTTCAATGTTTAATAGCCAGATGTTATTTCATTGCTTTGCGACGACGAACAAGCAGGCCGCCCAAGGCTAAAGACATCATTGCAATCGTAGAAGGCGCATCTACCGGCGTAGTATTTGGGTCTTCAGGGACTGCTTTATGAGTTGTCAGTGAAGCGATTTTTACGCTATCGTTATCTTCAGTCCAACTGGCACCATCAAAAACTTGGTTGTAGGCACCTATTAACCAATACTTTGCCTCAACATTATTAATATTAGATGTTAAATCATAATTAGTTAAATTGAAGAATGTGCCCTTCCATGCAGCATTGTGCGCCACGTCACCCCAAGTTGTGTCATCTAGTGAACTGAACCAACTAATATCATTGAATGCAGCAACAGCAATGTCTGAGTCGTCGCCTTTCCAACCCAAATTAATATTCGTTATGCTAACCATTTCCGAGAACTCAAAATAGAGCATATCGAAAACTTGTCCGCCTTTATTATCAATCGCGTGGCTATCACCGGAATTAGTTTCCGGATTGTAATTAGCGTTATAATTCAATAATCCCAAATCTGCATGGCTGACATTAGCCTCCTCGATTGTACCGCCACTACCCGTGTTAGCGAAGGCTCTTATCTCTAGGTTGACACCGTCTTTGCTTAATTTGAAAACATTGCCGCGATCAATGGTATTATCATGAAAACTATAATTACCGTCAGTGGATGTAAAATCTGTATTTGAACTTTTATCCGTAAAATCCCAAGTTGTGCCTGTTGCATTTGCAAATTGTGCGCTCGAGCCTAGTAGCAAGCCTACAAGAATCGCTTTATTAATTAACTTCATTACTACCTCTAAAACTTTTCATTCCTGCTGATAAATCTTTAGCAAATATCATGCCTTAAAATTTAATCTTTATTTATCAATATGTTATGCATGGAGTGTCGAGTGTCTTTACTTTGAATGTAAAATTTACTGACAGTTTGTGAGGGTGTAAAGTGCTTCAACATGGCAAACTTAAACTCTCATTGCGTAAGAGTTTACTTCAAGGACACTATGCATTGTGTATATGATCTCATAACTGGTTATCTGCTGTATACACTCTGAAGATATATTTGCTAACAGTATGAAACTTAAAAACTGAAAGCATGTCCATTGAGATTATGAAATAATACAAGCCGTTTGTAGCAATAGAGAAAAACATGTCAGAAAGTAAACATAAAGGTATTTACCTTTTGCCAAATCTTCTTACCACAGCAGGACTGTTTTCTGGGTTCTTCGCTGTGGTGTCTTCAATGAATGGGCGTTTTGAAGCTGCGGCTGTGGCAGTGTTCGTGGCCATGATCTTTGACGGTCTTGATGGCAGGGTAGCGCGTATCACTAATACACAGAGCGACTTTGGTGCTGAGTATGACTCCATGGCTGATATGGTTTCCTTTGGTATGGCGCCAGCGTTGGTTGCTTACAACTGGGGGCTTAGTGACCTGGGTAAGCTGGGTTGGTTTGCTGCCTTTATATATGTAGCGGGTGCCGCTCTGCGTTTAGCCCGTTTTAATACACAAGTAGGCATAGCCGATAAACGTTTCTTCCAGGGATTAGCCAGTCCGGCTGCTGCCGCAGTGGTATGTGGTTTTGTATGGTTAGGCGTAGAGTACGATATCAACGGTAATGATATAGGCATTGTAGTAGCGTTAATAACCGGCGTATCTGGCTTATTAATGGTAAGCAACTTTAAATACAACAGCTTTAAAGAACTGAACTGGAATGGCAAGGTACCTTTTGTTGCTCTGCTTATTATCCTGCTTATCTTTATTATCGTTGCTACCGAGCCAGCACTTGTCTTATTTATTGTATTTGCGCTGTATGCACTGGCTGGCCCAATCAATACATTCAGAACAGTAGATAAAGTAACGTTGAGTGATGTAGTAGGCGATCAGTTAGAAGATGCTGACTTCACTCCGGCCGAATCAACAGAAGACGTAAAAACTGAACAATCAGAAGACGTAGTTAAAGAAGAACCGTTGGAATCAGACAAAAAATAATCGATTTAAGTGGCTTTTTACCGCTTTTGTATAAAACGCGACCAAACGGTCGCGTTTTTTGTATTTTTTGCAAAAAACGCTTGATCAAAATCCTCTTCTCTCTATAATGCGCCCCACTTCAACGGGGAACGCCCAACAGGCTCAACCGGCATAACGCGAAAGCCTTATGTGAAGCTGCTTCCAGCCAGATGCTACGTTTGAAAAACTTCAAAAAAAGCATTGACACTGAAAGCCAACAGCGTAAAATGCGCGCCTCACTTCAACGAGGTCTGAAAGGCAAAGTTGAAGTGGTTTGAAGTTTCAACCCTTCGAAATTAAGTTTCAAAAAGTGGTTGACACTGAAAACGAAAAGCGTAATATACGCATCCCGCTTCGGGGCTAAACACAAAAGTCTGAAGCCGCAAAGTCGAGTTAAATCAACGCTTTGCACTGTTCTTTAACAATTTATAACAAGACAATCTGTGTGGGCACTCATTAAGAGTGTCAACAACGACAATTCAAAATTTCGATATATTTAATTGAAGAGTTTGATCATGGCTCAGATTGAACGCTGGCGGCAGGCCTAACACATGCAAGTCGAACGGTAGCAGGATGTGCTTGCACATCGCTGACGAGTGGCGGACGGGTGAGTAATGCTTGGGAACTTGCCTTTGCGAGGGGGATAACAGTTGGAAACGACTGCTAATACCGCATGATGTCTTCGGACCAAAGGGGGCTTCGGCTCCCGCGCAAAGAGAGGCCCAAGTGAGATTAGCTAGTTGGTAAGGTAAAGGCTTACCAAGGCGACGATCTCTAGCTGTTCTGAGAGGAAGATCAGCCACACTGGGACTGAGACACGGCCCAGACTCCTACGGGAGGCAGCAGTGGGGAATATTGCACAATGGGGGAAACCCTGATGCAGCCATGCCGCGTGTGTGAAGAAGGCCTTCGGGTTGTAAAGCACTTTCAGTTGTGAGGAAAGGTTGGTAGTTAATACCTGCCAGCTGTGACGTTAACAACAGAAGAAGCACCGGCTAACTCCGTGCCAGCAGCCGCGGTAATACGGAGGGTGCGAGCGTTAATCGGAATTACTGGGCGTAAAGCGCACGCAGGCGGTTTGTTAAGCTAGATGTGAAAGCCCCGGGCTCAACCTGGGATGGTCATTTAGAACTGGCAGACTAGAGTCTTGGAGAGGGGAGTGGAATTCCAGGTGTAGCGGTGAAATGCGTAGATATCTGGAGGAACATCAGTGGCGAAGGCGGCTCCCTGGCCAAAGACTGACGCTCATGTGCGAAAGTGTGGGTAGCGAACAGGATTAGATACCCTGGTAGTCCACACCGTAAACGCTGTCTACTAGCTGTGTGTGAATTTAATTCGTGCGTAGCGAAGCTAACGCGCTAAGTAGACCGCCTGGGGAGTACGGCCGCAAGGTTAAAACTCAAATGAATTGACGGGGGCCCGCACAAGCGGTGGAGCATGTGGTTTAATTCGATGCAACGCGAAGAACCTTACCTACACTTGACATGCAGAGAACTTTCCAGAGATGGATTGGTGCCTTCGGGAACTCTGACACAGGTGCTGCATGGCTGTCGTCAGCTCGTGTCGTGAGATGTTGGGTTAAGTCCCGCAACGAGCGCAACCCTTGTCCTTAGTTGCCATCATTTAGTTGGGCACTCTAAGGAGACTGCCGGTGACAAACCGGAGGAAGGTGGGGACGACGTCAAGTCATCATGGCCCTTACGTGTAGGGCTACACACGTGCTACAATGGCAAGTACAGAGGGAAGCGAGACAGTGATGTGGAGCGGACCCCTTAAAGCTTGTCGTAGTCCGGATTGGAGTCTGCAACTCGACTCCATGAAGTCGGAATCGCTAGTAATCGCAGGTCAGCATACTGCGGTGAATACGTTCCCGGGCCTTGTACACACCGCCCGTCACACCATGGGAGTGGGATGCAAAAGAAGTAGTTAGTCTAACCTTCGGGAGGACGATTACCACTTTGTGTTTCATGACTGGGGTGAAGTCGTAACAAGGTAACCCTAGGGGAACCTGGGGTTGGATCACCTCCTTACGTAAAGTCGTTGGACGACTTGATGTAGTGCCTACACAGATTGTTTTGTTAT
>NZ_MJIC01000015.1 GCF_001758465.1 Marisediminitalea lipolytica | reverse complement strand
ATAACAAAACAATCTGTGTAGGCACTACATCAAGTCGTCCAACGACTTTACGTAAGGAGGTGATCCAACCCCAGGTTCCCCTAGGGTTACCTTGTTACGACTTCACCCCAGTCATGAAACACAAAGTGGTAATCGTCCTCCCGAAGGTTAGACTAACTACTTCTTTTGCATCCCACTCCCATGGTGTGACGGGCGGTGTGTACAAGGCCCGGGAACGTATTCACCGCAGTATGCTGACCTGCGATTACTAGCGATTCCGACTTCATGGAGTCGAGTTGCAGACTCCAATCCGGACTACGACAAGCTTTAAGGGGTCCGCTCCACATCACTGTCTCGCTTCCCTCTGTACTTGCCATTGTAGCACGTGTGTAGCCCTACACGTAAGGGCCATGATGACTTGACGTCGTCCCCACCTTCCTCCGGTTTGTCACCGGCAGTCTCCTTAGAGTGCCCAACTAAATGATGGCAACTAAGGACAAGGGTTGCGCTCGTTGCGGGACTTAACCCAACATCTCACGACACGAGCTGACGACAGCCATGCAGCACCTGTGTCAGAGTTCCCGAAGGCACCAATCCATCTCTGGAAAGTTCTCTGCATGTCAAGTGTAGGTAAGGTTCTTCGCGTTGCATCGAATTAAACCACATGCTCCACCGCTTGTGCGGGCCCCCGTCAATTCATTTGAGTTTTAACCTTGCGGCCGTACTCCCCAGGCGGTCTACTTAGCGCGTTAGCTTCGCTACGCACGAATTAAATTCACACACAGCTAGTAGACAGCGTTTACGGTGTGGACTACCAGGGTATCTAATCCTGTTCGCTACCCACACTTTCGCACATGAGCGTCAGTCTTTGGCCAGGGAGCCGCCTTCGCCACTGATGTTCCTCCAGATATCTACGCATTTCACCGCTACACCTGGAATTCCACTCCCCTCTCCAAGACTCTAGTCTGCCAGTTCTAAATGACCATCCCAGGTTGAGCCCGGGGCTTTCACATCTAGCTTAACAAACCGCCTGCGTGCGCTTTACGCCCAGTAATTCCGATTAACGCTCGCACCCTCCGTATTACCGCGGCTGCTGGCACGGAGTTAGCCGGTGCTTCTTCTGTTGTTAACGTCACAGCTGGCAGGTATTAACTACCAACCTTTCCTCACAACTGAAAGTGCTTTACAACCCGAAGGCCTTCTTCACACACGCGGCATGGCTGCATCAGGGTTTCCCCCATTGTGCAATATTCCCCACTGCTGCCTCCCGTAGGAGTCTGGGCCGTGTCTCAGTCCCAGTGTGGCTGATCTTCCTCTCAGAACAGCTAGAGATCGTCGCCTTGGTAAGCCTTTACCTTACCAACTAGCTAATCTCACTTGGGCCTCTCTTTGCGCGGGAGCCGAAGCCCCCTTTGGTCCGAAGACATCATGCGGTATTAGCAGTCGTTTCCAACTGTTATCCCCCTCGCAAAGGCAAGTTCCCAAGCATTACTCACCCGTCCGCCACTCGTCAGCGATGTGCAAGCACATCCTGCTACCGTTCGACTTGCATGTGTTAGGCCTGCCGCCAGCGTTCAATCTGAGCCATGATCAAACTCTTCAATTAAATATATCGAAATTTTGAATTGTCGTTGTTGACACTCTTAATGAGTGCCCACACAGATTGTCTTGTTATAAATTGTTAAAGAACAGTGCAAAGCGTTGATTTAAGTTAACTTTGCGGCTTCAGGCTTTTCTGTTTAGCCCCGAAGCGGGATGCGCATATTACGCTTTTCGTTTTCGGTGTCAACCACTTTTTGAAACTTAATTTCGAAGAGCTGAAACTTAAAACCACATCAACGTTGTCGTTCAGACCTCGTTGAAGTGAGGCGCGCATTTTACGCTCTTGGCTTTCAGTGTCAATGCTTTTTTTGAAGTTTTTCAAACGTTGCATCTGGCTGGAAGCCGCTTCACATAAGGCTTTCGCATTATGCCGGTTGAGCCTGTTGGGCGTTCCCCGTTGAAGTGGGGCGCATTATAGAGAGAAGAGGATTTTGATCAAGCGTTTTTTTATGTTTTTAGTGCTTTTTTATCAAAACAACTTTCAAACGCTCATTTTTGCAGCAAAAGTCGTATTTAAAGTCATTCTTTTGTCTATACATGTGAATCAATATTGTTCATTTTGTTATAAATGAGTAAAATTTAAATGGCCGACCCTTTTTTTTCATAACAATTATTAAGGTAGCATTATGAAAGTCAGCTTAATGCAGTGTTTTTTAGTCAGTCTTGTTCTGGCTGTTTTAGGATTTATTATTACTCATCAGGTTTCTTTTGATGGGCAGGCGCCAGCGGTTGTTGCTTTATCTCTATTAATAAGCGGCATCGTCACACCATGGATAGCATCGTTAATTGGCACAAACAGCTCAACCAATTCTCAACCCTCCGAGACTTCCGTTCATTTATCTTCTGCAACTGCAGACAATGTCTCTACATTGTATGTGGGTAATTTGCCTTATAAGGCAAATGAAGCCGCGGTTAAAGCGTACTTTGAAGATCATATCCGGATTCAGTCAGTACGTTTAATGAAAGATAAGAAAACAGGAAAACGAAAAGGCTATGGTTTTATCGAGGTTATCGACGGTGATGTCGATGCCATTATTGGCCAGTTCAATGATTCGGTTTTTCAGGACCGGACCCTTAAGGTACGTCCGGCGAAAGATAAAATAGCTGAATAAAACAAAGGCCCCGTTCGGGGCCTATTCTGCTTCTTTCTTCATGGCGTTGATCCGGCCATTAAATAAGTGAAACCGATTAATAGCAGAAAGCACATCCGGCACGTGGACTTCTTTCATTTGATTAATCACGCCATTAACCAGCTCCAGATAACCCTCACCGTCTTTAAGTGTGGTATCAAGCAACTCATTTAGCGATTTAAGCTCATCCATGTACTCTTTTATCGGTCGCATGTATTGTTTGAGTTCGGATGAGTCACCATCACTCACTTCTTTATACGCCGAGATCTTTTCACTCAGTACCTGACGGCTATCCAGTCTTAATGCGAATCCAGCAAGCTCTTTGTCGTTATATCCAAGGTCTAATGCTTTATCCAGGGCACTATCCAAATCACCATCAAAAAATGATTTACTGACATCGGTGATTTGTTTAATTAAATCACTGATAGCGCCAACCTCATCTTTATCTAACTCGCCCTTAACCGAAAAGCTGATGCCACGGTACTCCGTAAACGCCATCGCTAACGATGTCTGGCTGGTAACGGATGTTTGTGCAGTTTCGACAGATTCGTTACCACTTACCGGTGCATTTGCTGCTGAAGCCGAGTACTGCTGCGCGGCGCTGTACTGATACTGCCGCGCCTGGCCAAAGTTTATCTCAACTTCATCGCCATCTCTGGTACGTATTTTTAATCCGGCGGATTGCGACTCGGCATATTGAGATGACAGAACAGCGCCTGCTTCCATAGTACCTCTGAAGGGAGATAATACTTCTTTCTCGATATTATCGATTCCTTCACCGATTGCTTGTTTACTATCGCGGATACCATCGGTTATCTGGGGATTCATAAACCCAGCCAAATCTTTTTCTGCCAGGGCTATTCCTTTGGCCACGCCGGAACGTGCCTGCCCCAACAGGTCGGTCAGCTTTTCTTCATCAGCACCGCTTTTTGCAGCACCGCGTACTACACTGCCAACAAATTTGAGTACATTCGTTGCGACTTCCCTGAAGTCAAAAGCCGATTTGTTTTCTTCTGCCTTATCATACCGTTCGTTATCAAAACGTCGCTCGCCAACCACGACTTCCTGTTCCAGAGAACTGACCATCACGGTACTGGCTACCCGGGTTTGTGAAACCGACACCTGGGTTGCCTGACTACTTTGTTGAAACTCACGCGCCTGGCGCAAGCCTTCTTGCTGAAGCTGCTTTTTAAGCGCGACATCGGGCTTTTCTACCGACGCCTGACCACCTTTAACAGCTGGAATTGATTCCAAAGCCATAATTAAATCCTCTCACACCTCACTACCGTTATCGGCAGCTAATGAGGATTGTTTAATTTTAATACATAATCAGGTAGTCGCCGGGTACATTGGAAGTTTTTTGAAAAGTCTCTACAATGCCGCAGCAAACGCGGTACGGGGAATAACATGAATACAGCATCATCAACAGAAGTCGCTTACCAGGCTCAGCTACAAACAAAAGTCGATACACTAGCGTCACTTTTAAGTCCGTTCTATCAACAGGATATGGATGTCTATCGCTCGCCTGTAGAACACTATCGCATGCGTGCGGAGTTCAGGGTGTGGCACGACGGCGATGATCTTTATTACATTATGTTTAATAAAGAAACCAAATCTCCTTACCGGGTAGATAGTTTCCCTGCCGCTTCTGAAACCATTAACACGCTGATGAGTCGCATTATCGAACTGGTGAAAATGTCTCCCGTGTTACGTAAAAAGCTTTTTCAGGTCGATTTTCTGAGTGGTTTATCGCAGGAATGCGTAATCAGTCTGCTATACCATCGCCAGTTAGATGACGAATGGCAAACTCAGGCAGCAGCGCTGCGTACCGAGTTGAATAAGGACTTTAAAGTCAGTGTGATTGGCCGCGCCCGCAAGCAAAAAGTTATCCTTGGTGAAGACTTTATTGTCGAAAAGCTCCCTGCCGACGGTAAAACTTTTCAGTTTAAGCATATCGAGAATAGCTTTACCCAGCCCAATGCTTATGTAAATACACATATGATTGAATGGGCGATTGCACAAAGTCAGGGACTGACGGGAGATTTACTGGAGCTTTACTGTGGAGCAGGTAATTTTTCAATTCCGTTAGCGGCGCACTTTGATCACGTGGTAGGTACAGAAATCGCAAAACCTTCGGTAGATGCTGCGCAATTTAATATTGCTATCAATAATATCGACAATGTCCAGATAGCCCGGCTATCGGCAGAAGAGTTTGTAGAAGCCCTCGCCGGTAAGCGCCAGTTCGAGCGCTTAAAAGGCATTAATCTCACCGATAAACAATTTAATACCGTTTTGGTCGATCCGCCTCGGGCAGGGCTGGATCCAGCAACTTGCAAAATGATTAGCCAGTTCGACAACATCATTTATATCTCCTGCAATCCGCATACGCTGGTAGATAATCTGCAGTCACTCTCCGAAACGCATACTGTTGCCAGAGCCGCGCTGTTTGATCAGTTCCCGTTTACCGATCATATGGAGTCTGGTGTTTTACTTAAGCGTAAGTAAGCACCAACTTTCTACTTGGAGTCTGGCATTATCTGCAAATACGCCAGACTGCCTAACTGAATAAAGCGCAGCTGGCGCTTAAGGCGTTCACTGATATCGTTTTTTAATATGGTGTCTGCTTCCAGCGCATCGGCACCGGCACTAAATACCAGTCGCACCATCGACTCGGCCTGCAACACCGCCACATCATGAGGAATACGCAGTTGTTCTATAATGTAGTCACTAAGTTCGTCGGTAAAATGTTGTATTTCGCGGGACACCGCTAATCGGTAGGCAGCAGAAGTGCCGGTGTGTTCCCTGAGTAACAGCCTGAAGACGTTGCTGTTGGCGGAAATAAATTCCATAAAGGTGTCTACAGAGGTATCTATCACACCGCCACCTGAAGCAATTCGGCGACGCGCCTGACGCATTAATTGCCGTAGCGCTAATCCGGCTTCATCCACCAGGGTTAAACCCAGTTCGTCCATATCTTTAAAATGACGATAAAAAGAAGTGGGCGCAATACCGGCTTCTCTTGCTACTTCTCGCAGGCTAATTGCCGACAAGGTGCGGTTTTCATTAAGTAATTGAAAAGCACCAGCAATTATATTCTGCCTGGTTTTTTGCTTTTGTTCCTGACGGCTCAATAGCAGTCCCTCTGGTCGCGGTTTAACTTATTCTTAAGGCTAATTCTAACGGTATTTTCCTTGCGAAACACCTCTTTTGCAGCTAAATTAGCGTACAGTTGTAAGCTGAGATGTAAATCATGAATAAGCCTCGTTTAATCGTTACCAATTTGCTGGTCTTTGTGGTGACCGGACTCATCGCACTGGTAGGAGCGCCACTATGGGCGGTCACATACGGATTTGATACCACAGAAATAATTACCACTGTTGTTCTGTTTTTTGTTACTGGCATGTCGATTACTGCCGGTTACCACCGTTTGTGGGCGCACAAAACCTATGACGCCCATCCGGTCGTTAAGGTGTTTTTGGCTATTGGTGGTGCCATGGCACTGCAAAACAGCATCTTGCACTGGTCTTCGGATCACCGTGTGCATCATCGCCACGTTGACGTGAACGACAAAGACCCCTATTCCGCCAAAAAAGGCTTTTGGTTTTCGCATATGGGCTGGATGCTACGTGAATACCAGGCAGACCGCTATGACGACTACAGCAACTGTAAAGACCTGCTGAAGGACAAAGTGGTTATGTGGCAACACAATCATTACCTTGCCATTATGCTCACCGCTAACTTTGGTATAACCGCGCTACTTGGCTGGATAAATGGTGATGTGTTAAGCATGGTTCTGCTTGCTGGCGTATTTCGTCTGGTAATGGTGCACCACGTAACCTTCTTTATTAACTCACTGGCGCATATCTGGGGCAGTCGCCCGTATACCGATACCAACACCGCACGGGATAATGGCTTTGTTGCCCTGTTTACCTTTGGTGAAGGCTACCACAATTATCATCATATATTTGAATACGACTACCGCAACGGAATTAAGTGGTATCAGTACGATCCAACCAAATGGTTAATTAAAGGGTTGTCGTACGTGGGATTAACCAAAAATCTGCGCACCTGCCCGGAAGAGCGCATCGAAAAAGCGCGGTTGGCAATGCAACTTAAATACGCTTCTCAGAAGGTATCAAAACACCCTAATGCTGAAGAAGTATTGCAGACACTGCACCACGAATATGATGTGTTAATGCAAAAAATGACAGATTACTACACCACTAAAAAGCGGATCATGGCGTTACGTAAAAAGCATTTGCTAAAAAGTGTTGAACGTCTTGAACTCGATTTTAAGTACAAAGAGCTTAAACAATCACTGCTGTTACAAAAAGAAAAATGGTTAAAGCTCAGTCAGATGGAGTTTGCGTTCCAATAAACCGTCTGCCTTCAGAGGGGCATCCAGGCCCCTCTTGTTAACCTCCTTCATTCCCTGCGCTCCCCGCTAAACTTGAAATTTTCAATTCTTCGGCAACACTAATAAGTAATACAAACGTTATTTATTACGACTCACATCCGCAGCAGTAATGGGTCCAGGGGTTACGTTAACTATAAGCTTGACTCATCACGTTTGCAGGAGGAGACGGAGACCTAATGACCGAGCTTTTTGAATTTAGCGGCGAGGAAAACACAACAATTTCTTCGGACAAAAGCTGGAAGATCCTCAGTGTAGAGGATAATCAACCCTATCAGGATGTCCTCGAACTGGCGCTTCACGGCATTACTTTTATGGGCCGCAAACTAGAGTTATTGCGCGCGTCTTCTGCGGCATCTGCGGCCACCATTTTATCCAAACGGCAAGATATCAGTCTTATTCTCCTTGATATCGTTATGGAAACCGACGACGCCGGCTTTTATCTCATTGATACCATCCGTAACGTGATTGGTGATGATATTGTGCGAATTGTCATCTTAACCGGACAGCCGGGAGTAAAGCCGCACGATAAAGCCATTAGCGAATATGATATTGCCGAGTACTGGAATAAAACCGACTTAAGTGCCGACAAGCTTAAAAGTGTCGTGATCAGCAACCTGCGTACCTGGCAAATGTCATACGAACTAAAGATTGCCCGTCGTGGCCTGCAAATGATTGTTGATGCATCACGAGCACTTACGGCTCGCCAGGACACCCAGGAGTTTGCCCACACCGTGTTAGAAGAAATATCCCGGGTGATTAACGTACCAAACTCAGGCGGAATCGTTTGCATTGTAAAATCCGGCATCGAAAGCATCCAACTCGCCCCGGTGGTCGCCGCGAGCAGTCATTTCAGAGACAAAATTAACGAACGCCTTGAAAGCGTTTTTGAATCCTACGACGCAAGTAAGAAGCAGCGATTACACAAGGCCGTGTTCTCTGCCTGGCAAAACCAGCAGCATTTTTTTGAAAGTGACTTTACCATGCTGTTTTTCGATACCAGCGAATACGACGGTATGCAGTACCTGATGCTGGTTGATTCCCCGCAAAGTCTGGACAGCAGCCACCTTAATTTACTGCAGGCGTTTGCCGAGAATATCAGCTCAGGTTTTGTCCATCAGGCACTGATGAGCAAACTGAATCAGTTAGCCTATCTGGATAGCCCTACGGGTATCTATAATCGAAACTGGCTGGCCAGAGAACTAAGCCAGCAATCTGCCTTTCATCTAAACAAAAGCTCACTGGTTCTCTTTCGACTACAAAATTACGAATCCACCGAGATGATTGCCGGTCACGATTATGCCACCAAGATGTTTAAAGCCTTCGCCGGGTTTATTAAACAAAAATTTGTGCATCATTACCTGCTTGGGGTATGGGACAGAGAGACCATCGCCTTAGTATTTACTTTGGATAAGAAGCCCACTGAAAATGAGTTAAATCTGATTCGGTCATCGACCATGGAAATGGACGACCTGGAGATTCAACTGCAATTTCATGTTGGCGTACTGGATTTTAAAGATACTCAGGAACTCAATCTCTCCGAGGTTCTGGTACTCGCAAATCTGGCATTAAGTAAAGCGCACCGTCGCGGGATTTATGTCTATCAATTCGACTCTGCCTTAATTCAACGCTTAGCATACCGGATGAAAATCCTCACCGAACTTAAAACTGCACTGGCTTCAGGCGAGCCTTTCTTTTTAGTATTACAGCCCAAAGTCAGTTTAACATCAGGCGAACCGATAGGGTTTGAAGCTTTGTTACGTTGGCGAATGGAAGATGATTCTTTATGCCCACCGTCTGAGTTTATCCCTATTGCCGAGGCATCCGGCCTGAGCCTGGAAATCTCTGAGATGGTGTTAAGCAAAACAATTCAAGCTATTAAACTGCTGAGTCAGGCAGGCTTTTTGTTACCGGTTTCGTTCAATCTCGCCAATAAAGATATTGCCAGCCCAAACATAGTAAACGATATTAACCGCTGCATTAATGAGCACGAAATCGACGCGACCCTGTTGGAAATAGAAGTGACAGAAACGCAGGCAACCGAAGACTACACAATGATCAATCCCATTCTGCGTGAAATGATTAGTCGGGGAGTCGGTGTCAGCATTGACGATTTTGGCACAGGATATTCCTCACTATCCCAGTTAGCCGATCTGGCCGCTACAACCATTAAGCTCGATCAGAAATTTGTTAACGATCTGTCTTGTGAAAACAACGAAAAAGCCTTGCATATCGTGCAGATGATCAGTCGTTTGGCTGAGCGCTTTCAGTTTAACCTCATTGCAGAAGGTGTTGAGACGGAACATCAGCGTCAGCTTCTTATTGATAATGGCTACAAATACGCACAAGGCTATTTGTTTGCCAAACCGATGCCACTGGATATGTTGGTAAACTGGCTTCAGTCTAACGATAAATAATTAGCAGAGGTTGCAATTGCAGATCCCCGCACGCTGGCGATATTTATCCGTTCTTTTTATTGTTTTTGTTTGTGTTCTGGTAGGTCATTTTACCTATCAGCAACACTATAACGACTTGAAACGACCGTTAGAAATTAAACAAAATGCCTTAACCGATCAAACCGCACTCCGGATCAATGCCAGATTAAGCCTGGTTGATACCCAAATCCGATTATTCAGGCACGAGCTGACATTACTCAATCCAGAACAATCAGAGCTGGAACAGGTCATGTTTTCGATGTTTCGTATTTACTCAGATTTGTTACAGGCACGCTGGATAGATTTAACCGGGAAAGAACAGGTCCGGGTAGACCGAACGCCCGATAACGAGGTAATAAAAGTTGCTACCGAAATGCTGCAAAATAAAAGTCGGCGCTATTACTTTACGGCGGGTATGGCACTCTCATGGGAGCAGGTTTTTATTTCTCAGATTGATCTTAATGTAGAGAACGGCCAGGTACAGAGACCTTTGCAACCCACATTAAGGGCTGTTATCAAGGCATCCTTACCCAGCATGGGGGAGGGATTACTGGTAATAAACTTTGATTTACGGTCGTTGCTGAGTCAACTTCAGGCACTTAATCAAGCAGATAATGAGCTACTCATCGGCGCCGGTGATTATCGTTGGATTGTTCATCCTGAGCCCGGCAAAACATGGCACGCAGACCTGGCTGAAAAGCGTGCTGATATTGTGACAGACTTACCTGAAATTGCCGCAAAGATAAAAGCCGGAAACCTGGTTCAGGGCGACGAACTTAATAATCAGCTATTCACTGTGCAAACTTTGCTAACTACCGCTAATAGTGAGGGCGGCCTGCAGGACATTCATATTATCGCCAGAACCCCTGCTGAATTGCTGCCAGCAGTAAAACGCCAGGCCATCGTTTTTGCTTCTATCATCACTTTTGTGACCGCATTAGGCGGACTAAGCATCCTTTACGCTTACTGGCGACACCTTACGCAACTGAACAAACTAAGTCAGTCTGTGCAAAACGAGCGAAATAATCTGCAACAGGCGCTGCAGAGACAATCCACTCTTATTGAAGAACTCGCCGAAGCAAAAAAATTGTCCTCACTGAGCGTAATGGTGGCAGGATTAGCACATGAGCTTAATACCCCGGTGGGTGCTACCCAACTGGCGCTTTCTAATCAGGAAAGGCTACTCGAAAAGCTCATTACGCAAAAGCAAACAGGTCTGACTAAAACGGCGTTTGAGAGTTTTCTGAGCGACTCGCAACAATCGCTGGAACAGGCTCAACATAATAATCGACGCGCCGTCGAACTTATACAGGGCTTTAAACGACTCACCTTTGAACGGGCCAATGACGAATTAAATACATTTAACGTAGGTCAACATCTCAACGATCTTTGCCATTCGATGAAGGGCTTACTGAAACGCAGTAATGTACGACTGGAATCCGATATTCCCGCTGACATTACCTTAACCGGTTATGCCGGGGCCTTTACTCAGATTGTGCAAATATGTATTTCCAATGCTATCGAACATGCATTTAAAGGCATGTCCGGCGCCTGCATTACCATTAAAAGCAAAGCGCAGAATGACAGAATACTGGTGACCATTGCTGATAATGGTGTGGGCATCGCTAGAGATGTGATGCCATTTATTTTTGATCCTTTCTATACCTCCCAACGCAATAATCAACATACCGGGCTTGGTTTACATATGGCTAAGGTCTGGCTGGAGGAAGCCTTTAACGGCACTATCAGCGTAGACTCAACACTCGGTAAGGGCACCGTGTTTACACTTTCATTTAACCAGTTAGACCAACTGGCCGCCGACATCAGAAAAGCCGGTTCTACAAATTAAACCGTTACGGGCTAACCGGTGAGCGGTAAAGATACCAGGACACATAGAAAAACCTAAACATATCAGTATTTTTTGCTACTATAATTTTTGATATCTCCCAATCATTCAAACAACCTACGTTGAATAGCGCATAATTATGACAACCAAGAAGAAAACAGCGAAACCAGCATATCAATTCGATGCGATTGTCATCGGAACCGGACCGGGTGGTGAAGGCGCAGCCATGCAGCTTGCCAAAGCCGGAAAGAAAGTGGCGGTTATAGAAAAATATCATGCGGTAGGTGGCGGTTGCACCCATTGGGGAACCATTCCATCCAAAGCGTTACGACACTCAGTGAGTCGTTTGATTGAGTATAATACAACGCCATTATTTGCTGATAATCACGTTTCACGTAACCTGACATTTTCAGACATCATGCAGCATGCCAGCGGTGTGATTAAAAGTCAGTCACGCTTACGTTCAACGTTTTATGATCGTAACCGTGTCACTCTTATTCATGGTGAAGCAAGTTTTATTGATGCGCACACCGTGGAAATTACCCGTAATGATGGTTCTAAAGAAATAATTACCGGTGAGAAAACCGCGATAGCGACAGGCTCGCGCCCGTACTGCCCGAAAGACATCGATTTTAATCATCCACGAATCTACAACTCAGATACCATCCTCAATCTTGATCATGAACCACAGTCGATCATTATTTATGGTGCCGGGGTTATTGGAACGGAATACGCCTCTATTTTTCGGGGTTTGGGTGTCAAAGTTGACCTGGTTAATATGCGCGACAGACTACTCTCATTTCTTGATGCCGAAATTTCAGATGCGCTGAGTTACCATTTGTGGAATAACGGCGTCGTTATCCGTCATACTGAAAGCTACAGCTCGGTTGAAGGACGAGAAGATTCCGTCATATTAAATCTGGAATCCGGCAAACGTATGCGGGCTGATTGCCTGCTGTTCGCCAATGGCAGAACCGGTAACACCGACATGCTAAATTTACAGAATGTTGGCCTTAAAGCGGACTCTCGCGGCCAGCTTAAAGTTAACCACAATTACCAAACCGAGGTAGATAACATCTATGCCATCGGTGACGTTATTGGTTACCCCAGTCTTGCCTCTGCGGCATATAACCAGGGGCGCTTTGCAGCCGAAGCTATGTTACACGGCAATGCCAACGCCCAATTGGTTGAAGATATCCCAACCGGAATTTACACCATCCCTGAGATCAGTTCGGTAGGTAAAAACGAACAGGAACTTACGCAACTTAAAATTCCTTACGAAGTAGGCCGCGCCCAGTTTAAGCATCTGGCCCGTGCCCAAATCGCATCAACCCAGGTGGGCAGTCTTAAGATCCTGTTCCATCGGGAGACCAAGGAGGTATTGGGGATTCATTGTTTTGGTGAGCGTGCATCAGAAATCGTCCACATCGGCCAGGCAATTATGCAACAGCAGGGCGGTGGCAATACCATCGAGTATTTTATTAATACGACCTTTAACTACCCCACCATGGCAGAAGCCTATCGGGTGGCGGCTCTGAATGGTTTAAACCGGGTGTTCAACGACTAAATCGTTGATACCCTGACCAGGCCAGGCAACCCCCATAACGAAAAAAACCGGAGAACATCTCCGGTTTTTGATATCAGCTGTTATTACTGACGGCTATTTTTGCTCTGTTGCATTACGAACGAGCAGTGCATCGCGGTGCGCGACGATATCGATAGTCATTTCTTCGACATTAAAAGTCATAGTTGCCATCGCATACTTGCTGCTGTTGGTGCCAGCAGCTTCAACAATATTCTGTTGTGCAGCCTGGAAGTCCATGTTGTTGCTGATTTTATCAACCATACATGTGCTATTTATTTCAAACGTCTTTGCATCCATACAAGAAAATGCTTTATCGCTACCTGTGTCCGCATGCGCCACACTAGCTCCAACAATAAGCAATGATGCTAATACAACTTTACGCATGAGAAAATCTCCTTTTGTTAACGATATGTTTACTGTACTGTATATCATGGCATTAAGCAAATGCTAAATCACAGCTTTATGACACTAATATGACACTATGTGAAACAAATCAAAAAAGATCAATTTTCTCGCAGGAATAGTAGTTATGCAGTTTCCCGCTCAGCAAGAAATTCCACAAGCTGAGTGAATGGCATGGGTTTGCCAAACAGGTAGCCCTGGGCTTCATCACAGCCGAGTTTAATCATAAAACTGGCCTGCTCACGTTTTTCTATACCTTCAGCGATAGTGGTAAGCCCCAGTTTTGTACCCAGCGTAACAATGGTTTCTGCAATAAATGCGGTTTCACCCGGGCGAATTTCGGCAACAAAAGAACGGTCTACCTTTAAACGATCCAGCGGTAACTTTTGCAAATAGCTCATCGACGAGAATCCGGTACCAAAGTCGTCAATAGCAATGGTAAAACCGTGTTGCTTAAGATCCGTCAACGCATCAATCACGATTTGCGGTTCATCCATCACCACACTTTCGGTGATCTCCAGTTCCAGTAAGTTAGGGCTTATGCCTGCTTTGGTGACTAATTGCTTAATACTGTCAACAAACTGAGGGTCTCGAAACTGCGGAATTGAAACATTTACGGCCACTCTTAATTTACTGTAGCCCAGTTTTGCCAACTCCTGAAGACGTCTGCAGGACTCTTCCACCACCCAGTAACCGATATCAACGATCAAGCCGGAATATTCGGCTAACGGCACAAACTCAGCAGGTGAGATGTAGCCACCATTGCCGTCCGGCCAGCGCAGCAAGCCCTCCATGCCGATGACATTTTCGCTGGATAAATCCACCTGTGGCTGAAACCACAGTTCCAGTTTGCGCGCCATAAAATCATTACGCAGGCGTCGAATCATATGCAGACGCCAGGTTGTTTGTTCTTCAATTTCCGGGGCAAAAAACTCAAAGTTGGTGGTGGGTATTTTCTTCGCCCGATTAAGGGCTATGTTAGTTCGCTTAAGAACATCCACACCAGCTTCGGGTTTACGGCCTAATACACAAAGGCCAATGGTCACGTTCAGCGGCATGGTGTTATCGCCAGCATTGAAAGGCTGTTGAAATGCCTGATTGATCAGTGCTGGGGTCACATCTTCCGCTTTACCAAAAATACCAAATACGTCAGCCGCAATTCGGCTTTTCTTCACTTCTACGCCAAAACATTGGTGCAGACGCCTGGCAACCGCTTTAAGCAATTCATTTCCGGCTTCCTGGCCAAGACCGTCATTAATATCGGAAAACTGATTAATATCTATCAGCGCAGCACAAAGCTGTTCTTTGCCATGATAGTTTTGTGGGTGGTCAAGGATATTGATAAATTCATTTCGGTTCGGCAATCGGGTTAACCAGTCCCTGAAGGCGGCATTGCGCAACTCATGAAACAGATTTACGTTTTCATAGCCAATGGAAATACTCGACAGAAATACTTCGAGCAGTTGTTTATCTAAGCCACTGATTTCGGTATGCAGGTTAAGGTACACCGCGGCTTCAAATCCGGAACTGTTTAAGTACAGCACCGACACTCCGCCTTCAAAAATGTGCTGTTTTAAGCGCAGGCAGCGCCCAACATTTTCGACAATAAATGTATTATGCAGTGACTCAATGCGTTCATTAATAAAGGGCGCATAATCCCCTGCCGCCCCTAACACATAGACGCCGTCGTCATCGCGGTCGATAACAGAGCCTGCCCGGGCACAGACAATACCTTCGGCTTCAAGCCCTATTAAGGAACTGATTTGCGTTACGATGCCTTCACAAAATCCTTTCACAGAATGTTCTTCGAGCAAATTAGACGCTGAATGAATAATTTTCTGTAAGCCAAGCCGGCTTTGGTTAATCGTTAAAATTTGTTGGTATGAACGTACCGATGAAATAACCGTGGTAAGCAGTTTGGCGCGGGTTAGCTCGGTTTTGGTTTTGTAGTCGTTAATGTCGTAGGTTTTTATCACCTCTTCTTCTGGAGCAAAACCGGGTTGCCCCGTGCGCAGGATAATCCTTGGCTCATGGTGATTTAAGGTTTCCCGAAGATACTGTACTACCGTCAGACCAGCATCATCGGTTTCCATCACAACATCTAACAAAATAATGGCAATATCACTGCCGTGCTCATTAAGCTTTGCTTTGGCTTCTTTGCCAGAATAGGCATGCAGGAAGTTAAGCTTGCGATCGTGAATTTCCAGGTCGGACAACGCCAGACGAGTTACAGTATGGATCTCTTCATCATCGTCTACGATTAAGATATTCCATTGTCTTTTATTTTTCTGCTCCAGTTCCTGATGGGTGTCTTCATCAAGAAATATCAGCTCATCGTTATCGTATTCCGCAGACATTTTGTGTGAGTTTTGACCAACGTAAAAGTATCCTACCGCTAATATACCGCTTTGCCTAGTAAACTTCCTTCACACTAAAGTAGAAACAGAGTATTTTTAGTTATGTGCTAAGTGGTAAAGTTATCGGATGAAAATACCTACGCAAACTTCGGCGCCTCAATGGGCCAGCGCAACCAGTAAAGAACGGAAGGCCGACAAACCTGCCGCTAAAACATCAGACTCGGCCAAACGACGCACAACTTCGCACAGCAGTTCAACACAGCAGCGAATCTCACACTGGTTTTCATCCATTGGTATTGAACAATCGGCGTTGGAATACCCCGCCCAGCAAAGTCAGCAACTGGCCTATTACCAGTCCCTTCGGGAACAAAAACGCTTAGCCAACTTACAGCAAATTATGTCGGTTGCCCTATCGGTATCAACCGGCGAACAAGCGCAGGAGCAAATAGACCCGGACTGGTTTCACTCGTTTATTTCTATGGCAGAAAACATCTACTCTTCGACCATGCAGGAGTTATGGGGAAAGATTCTGGCCGTCGAAGTGCAGCGCCCGGGCAGTTTTTCACTGCGCAGTTTAGAAACCCTTACCAAACTCACTCAGCGGGATGCCAGCTTGTTTAGCGTGGCCTGCCAGCTTGCATGCAGGCGAAACAATGATCCTGCACCAATAATCATAACCGGCTTTCATCAGCCTCCGGGGCTGCTCAACGCGCTGTTCAGCTCGCCATCTGCGCAAACGCAGTTAGGTCAGTTTGGTTTAACGTACACCGATCTACTGGCGTTGGGTGGAATGAAATTACTCTATTCAACCGAAATAGAAACCGGTTTAATGGAGAAAGGCACATCAATGGCCTTACGATTTGCTACTCAAAATGTGACAATGCAGGTGAAACACCGCAATCTTCTGATGACATACTACAAATTTACTACAGTGGGCAGTGAGTTAGCCCGTTTATTGCCGAAGCAAAATTCTCAGCCGTTTATTGAACACATCAAAACGGTGTTTACTCCACACTTTAGCGTGGAGTAAATCACTGACGCATCAGATACCGTCACCAAACTCATGCAGGCCACATTCGCGTTTAAGACCGAAGAAGCGGGTATCCTGCTCACTCATGCCTTCCTGCAACGATTGTGTCGTGTGCCAGTCGCCAATGGAGACATAGCCCTGGTCCCATAGCGGATGGTATGACAGACCATGCTCTTTAAGATAGTAATGCAGGTCTTTATTAGACCAGTCGATGATAGGGTACAACTTGAACTGCTTACCGGCACGTTGTAACACAGGCAAATGCTGACGCGTATCAGCCTGACTACGACGTAAACCCGCAAACCAGGTTTGTGCCCCGAGCTCTTTAAGCGCCCGTTGCATCGGCTCAACCTTGTTCATTTTGTTATAACGCTCGATGCCATCAATGCCCTGCTCCCACAGACGCCCGAATCTGGCTTCCTGCCAGGCTGGCGAGATATCCGCGCGATACACCAGTAGATTAAGCTTAAGCTGTTCTACCAATTCATCAACAAACTGGTAAGTTTCCGGAAATAAATACCCGGTATCGGTGAGTACCACCGGAATATCAGGTTTAGCACTGGTGAGCAAATGCAGCATTACCGCAGACTGTGCGCCAAAACTGGACGACACAATGTGATTACCCGGCAAATACTCCAGCGCCCAGCGGATACGCGCAGGCGTATCCAGCTTTTCCAGCACCTGATTAATCGTCGCCAGTTCCTCGTCGGTTGTCTCGAAGGTAACCGGCTGACGAATCGATTGGAGTTCGTGATCAGTCATAAAAATCCTGAGCGGAGTTGATCACCGGAGCAATCACGCCTGTGCGAACTACGAAATCGCCGAATGACTCATTCGCTTCACGCGAGCCGGCCCACTGGCCAAGAAGCTCGTCAAGGATCGCCATGATTTCCTGCTCGGTGATGTTTTCTTTAAACATACGAGGAATACGGGTCCCTTCGCGGTTACCACCTAAGTGCAGGTTGTAACGGCCCGGGCCTTTACCCACCAAACCGACTTCAGCCAGCATGGCGCGACCACAGCCGTTAGGACAACCGGTAACGCGGAAGATAACGCTGTCTTCACTTAAACCGTGTTTAGCCATCACTTCGTCAAGCTGATCGACTGCTCCCGGCAGGAAGCGCTCTGCTTCAGCCATCGCCAGCGGACAGGTTGGCAATGCAACGCAAGCCATCGAGTCCATGCGCTGTTTAGACACATCAGGCTGAATTAAACCGTGCTCACGAGCCAGCGCTTCAATCGCATCTTTCTGATCCGCAGGTACGCCAGCAACAATAAGATTCTGGTTAGCCGTCATGCGGAAATCACCCTGGTGAATCTTAGCGATTTCACGGCAACCGGTTTTCAGCGTTTTACCTGGGTAGTCCAGTATACGACCGTTCTCGATAAACAGCGTCAGGTGGAACTTACCGTCGATTCCTTCAACCCAGCCGATGCGATCGCCGCGGCTGGTAAATTCATAAGGTTTGCTCTCAGCAAACTTAACACCAGCGCGTTTTTCCACTTCTGCGCGGAAATTATCCACACCAACACGTTCAAGGGTGTACTTGGTTTTCGCATTCTTACGGTTAACCCGGTTACCCCAGTCCCGCTGCGTGGTCACAACAGCTTCGGCTACTGCCAGCGTGTGCTCCAGCGGAATAAAGCCAAAATCGTCGGCTTTACGCGGGAAAGTGGTTTTGTCGCCATGAGTCATGGCCAGGCCACCGCCCACTAATACGTTAAAGCCCACCAGCTTGCCGTTTTCAGCAATCGCCACAAAGTTCAGATCGTTAGCGTGAACGTCTACATCGTTCTGCGGCGGAATGACAACCGTAGTTTTAAACTTACGCGGCAGATAGGTATCACCTAAGATAGGTTCTTTATCCGTGGTTTCCAGCTTCTCGCCATTTAACCAGATTTCTGCATAGGCACGGGTTTTAGGCAGTAAGTGTTCACTAATCTTAGTAGCCCACTCGTAAGCCTGCTGATGTACTTCAGACTCAATCGGGTTTGAAGTACACAGTACGTTACGGTTAACGTCACCGGCGGTAGCGATTGAATCGATACCCACTGAGTTAAGCGTTTGGTGCATCAGTTTAATGTTCGGCTTTAACACGCCGTGAAACTGGAAAGTTTGACGGGTAGTTAAACGAATGCTGCCATACATGGTGTATTCATCGGCAAACTTGTCGATGGCCAGCCATTGTTCAGGATTACAAATACCGCCAGGCAAACGGGCACGCAGCATCACGTTATGCAGCGGCTCTAATTTTTGTTTGGTACGCTCGGCGCGAATATCGCGGTCGTCCTGCTGATACATGCCGTGAAAGCGGATCAACTGGAAGTTATCGGCAGTAAAACCACCGGTAAGCGGATCCTGAAGATCCTGCTCAATGGTACCGCGCAAATGGCGACTTTGTGCCTTAAGGCGTTCGTTGTCGGCCAGTTTGCCTTCAACAATAAAAGGAGACTTTGTATCGCTCATTAATAGACATCCTTCTGATATCGTTTTGCTTTGCGCAGTGCCAGTAAGTAAGCCTTGGCTTCTTCTTCGCTCTTACCACCGTGGGTTTTGAAGATCTCCAGCAGCGCACTTTCAACATCTTTTGCCATGTGGTTAGCATCGCCACACACATACAGGTGGGCACCTTCTTCTAACCATTCATAAACAGCCTTACCTTCTTCAAGCAGGCGATGCTGAACATAAATTTTGTCTTTCTGATCCCGTGAGAACGCCAGGCTAATTTTGCTAAGCAGACCACTTTTCACGTAGGCCTGAATTTCCAGCTGGTAAAGGAAATCCTGAGTGAAATTAGGGTTACCAAAAAATAACCAGTTTTTACCTTCGGCTTCCTGAGTATCACGTTCCTGCAAGAACGAGCGGAACGGTGCAATACCAGTACCCGGACCGATCATAATTACCGGTGTGTCAGGGTTTGCCGGTAAGCGGAAGTTATCATTAGGCTCAATAAACACCTCAACTTCACCGCCTTCTTCTAAACGCTCACACAAGTAGCCCGAAGCGCCGCCCTGATGGCGTTTGCCATAGGCGTCATAATCTACATGACCAATAGTCAGGTGCACTTCGTCTTCCACTTCTGATTGGCTTGATGCGATAGAGTACAAACGTGGTGTTAACGGACGACATGCCGCCGCAAACTGCTCAGCAGTCACCGGGTGTGGATGATCGCGCACGATATCGATGATTTGGCGATCGGCCAGATAATCACGCAAGGCCGCTTTGTCCTGCATTAATTTACCTAACGCCTCACAACCTGACGCCTGCTGGTAAGCCTTAACAAAGCCTGGATAGCTCAGCGTTAATTCCAGTTTATTGATCAGCGCGTCCTTAAATGAATGCTTATGACCGCCTACTTCCACTTCCTGATCGGCCGAAGCCTGAATGAGCGTGATGATTTCATCAGCCAGTGCCGCATCATTTTTAAACCATACACCCAGTGCATCACCTGCCTGGTAGGTGATACCTGAATCTTCCAGGCTGATTTCGATGTGACGGATGTCTTTTACTGAATCACGGCCGGTGATTTTTTGTGATGTCAGCAGTGTCGCCTGATAAGGCGCCTTTTTAGTGTAGGTTTGCGCAGCCGCAACCGCAGTCACTGCTGAGCCAGTTTGCATTGCAACAGCAGCAGAACCCACAGACGTGAAATCCTCTTTTAAGGTTTCGATCAGTTTCTCAACCCAGGCCTGGGCTTCTGCTTCGTAGTCAACATCACAGTCGACACGCGGCACTACTGCCTTGCCACCAAGCTTGGCTAAACGCTCGTCAAAGTCTTTACCGGTTTGGCAAAAGAATTCGTAGCTGGAATCACCTAACGACAATACTGCATACTTGAGTTTGTCGTTTTTCGGTGCCTTTTTACTACCAAGGAAGTCGTGCAACTCAATGGCATCATCAGGTGGCTCACCCTCACCATGGGTGCTGGCCACGATAGCCAGGTGAGTTTCAGCCTTTATCTGGCGCGGTTTGTAATCGGCCATGCTGACAAGCTTGCTGGAGTAACCAGCCGCTTCTACCTTGGCTTGTAAAGACTGTGCGATACCTTTAGCGTTACCCGTTTGAGAGCCAAACAGGATGGTTAGCACCGGTGCATCACCTGCTGGGGCTACTGCCGCTGCGGCAGCCTGGCCTTGCGGAAGTGCTTGTCCGGATGCCGCTAAACCAGCGATATAACCACTGACCCAGGTTAACTGCTGAGCATTTAGCCCAGAGATCGCCTGCGTGATCGCATTCCATTGTGGTTCACTCAGGATAGCTCCTGGCGCACCTATTGATGTAGTTGGGTTGTTAGAATTTGCTGACATAACTCATTAGCCTTATTTTCATACCATAAGGCTAAAGAGTTTTGTTTGTAACTGGAAAGAATTAAAATTACTTTTTTATATCTTAAAATACTAGAAGTGAATTTCAAGACCGGCAAACACGCCGTCAAAGCCCAGATCGGCGTAGATGTCGTCCAGATCTTCGATGTCGACACTGATGTCACGATAACCCACTTGCAGGGTCATATCGATAGCCAGATTCTCAACAAATGAATAAGTAATGGCTGCCTGAATGTCGCGCACCTCATGGCTGTCGAAAGACAGGTAGCTACCTTCAGCATAAACACCTAAACCAGTAAATGGCAGGCCAACCTGCACCCGGCTGTAGGCCATTGGGATGATGCCTTTAAAAGAAGCTTCGCCACTTTCGCCTGAATCCACGTCTTCAACATAGAAGGTACCGTCAATGTATTTACCGTTGATACCGATATCAAAGCTGACTAAATCGTTATCAAATATTTCGTAATACAAAATAATGTCTGCGCTATCAATGCTGGCATCGGTTAATAATGAAGTGTTCGCTTCATAAACCGTGCCTTCAAACTCAAAGGATGCACTGAGGTCTGTTACGCCATCGGTATCCAGTTGCAGGTAATTTACTTTTACGTTTGGTACCAGTGGCACAAAATGCTCGAAAGCAACGTAAACAGAGCCATTGGTTTTGCTGTCGAAATCAAAGTCAGCGGTACCTGCTGAGCTTTCCGAAAAACCGCCCGAAGTAGATGTGTTCCATCCCTGGGCGCCTGCATAAATACCGAGAAGCATATCGGCATGGGTTACCGGAGCAATACAAAGCGCCCCGATAGCGGCGGCAATTACACGTTTTTTCATCGTTTATCCTTGATTGAGTAATTCAGACAATTCAATTATGGCTGCATTTGCACGAGAAATATAGTTCGCCATGACTAACGAGTGATTAGCTAACATACCAAAGCCACTGCCATTTAAGATCATCGGGCTCCAAATAGTTTGCTGAGATGCTTCTAACTCTTTGATTATTTGTTGCAAACTCACTAATGCATTTTTATTTTCCAACACCCCGGAAAAATCCGCTTCAATTGCTTTTAATAAATGTAAAAGTGCCCACGTAGCGCCACGAGCCTCGTAAAACACGTTATCCAGCTGCCACCAGCTGGTACGGGTATGAACAGAATTTGGACGAGGAGTAGAATTAGACGCCGCTTTATCACCGGCCAGATCGGTATTTACCCGCTCCGATTCTACACTGGCACTTAAACGCTGGGACAGACTGCCTAAACGCTTTTCAACCTGTTTAAGGTATTCCCGCAGGTTATCGGCGCGGGTGTAAAACTGACTGTCACCTAAGGTTGGGTCGGCCAGTTCATCGCGATACTGAATTAAAAACTCAATAGCTTCGGAATATTGTGATTCGGCCGATGGAAATAGCCAGCTTCGGTTATCGATATTAAATTTGGGTTGGGCTTTAACCAAATGGGGGTTTTCAACAGACTGTGACTGAGATCGGCTAAAATCCTTACGCATGGACAATGACATATCCCGTACCATTTCCAGCGCACCAAACTCCCAACTGGGCATATTATCCAGAAAAACCGAAGGAGGCATCACATCGTTAGACAAATAACCACCAGGTTTATCCATTAAGGTACTGGCAACCGTAATCAGCGTGGTCGTTACCGTGTAACCCGGCACCGGCTGCGCATTGCTACTGATCATCTGGCTATGGGTATTTTCTTTTACATCAAAAGTATCTGGCTCAAAACTCCAGTAAAAACCCACCAGCCATAACAGCAGAAATAAAACCCCTACTAATGCACCGACGATTTTTACGTTCAAATACTGTTTCATAGTAATCCTTGTTAACGGTTGGCATTTCAGACAAACACCGGCCTTCGCTCTCAGTATGGCTTATTATGCTAAGTTGTTCATCTTGGAAAGTAAATCTGCGAATGGGATGGAGAGGGGGAACGCGCCTAGGCCGCGGCGCGATTTGATCTTCCCAGCAACAGCACTGCACCAACAATCAGTAAGACTGGCCAGAATATACCGATGCCGGCAAACACCAGTGAGCCCAGTATTGCAACAGCGGCGATGCCCAAAGCGGCGGCGATACTCATAGCAACCACAAAACCAATAACCACTAACAGTACTACAACACCGGCCATAATGATCCACTCTAACGTACCACTCACCAACTCATCTCCCATGACCAGGTGTAAATCAAACCAGTCGGATGCCACGCCGCCCAGTACCTTAGTCAGCACGATGGCAATCAGGATGGCAAGAATAAAGTTTTTCATTATGCTCTCCTTGGTAACAGGATCACCGCCGCGACATAAGCAGGCAGAGTAATCATTGGCATGAACACTAAACCTAAAGCTGCACCGGCGCGAACCCAAACCGGATCGATGTCAGCATAGCGGGCTACACCAGCACACACACCTGAAATAACCGCCCGGCTCAAATCTCTGGAAACACGTTTTTTTTCGTAGATAGTTTTCATGGCAAACTCCTGCTTATTTTGCTGTGATAATTTACTGCCCGCCTCTGCGGGCATGTCTGGTTAGGCTACTTGTTTCGCTTTAAGGGCAGCCAACTCATTTTCGATGGCATCGTCCTTTTCAAGGGCATCAAACTCTGCCTGTAATGAACTTTTTGTTGCACTGTCGGTAAGGTCGTAAGCCTCAACACGGGCTTCCAGCTCATCGACACGCTGTTCATAGTGATCAAAACGCCCCATAACACTTTCCAGTTTGTCGCTGTGTGTGGCCTGTTTAGCCTGCATGCGCACAACGGCAGAATCGCGGCGTATTGCCAGGGCCTTTTGCTTGGCTTTGGCTTCGTTTAACTTCTCGTTTAAACGCGCTGTATCATCCTGCACTTTAAGTAATGCTTCATCGATTACCGCCAGATGCTCCTGCAATTCAGCTTGCTTTGCCTCGATGCTCTTTTTCTCTTTCAGTGCCGCGCGGGCAAGATCATCTTTACCTTTAGTGACTGCCAGCTCTGCATTTACCTGCCAGTGAGCGGCGCGCTTTGCAAGGTTTTCAATTTGACGGTTGAGGTGTTTCTGTTCGGCTATATGCTTGGCTGCCAGGGTACGGATCTCAACCAGTGTTTCCTGCATTTCCTGAATAATCAGGCGAATCATCTTTTCTGGATCTTCTGCCTTATCCAGCAGCGCATTGATGTTTGATTGAATGATGTCGTTAATACGTGTGAACATTCCCATAATTAAATCTCCGATTGGCTATTCATTGTTAAACAAGTTATTTGTCTCTTGTCTAGATATAACAAATCGCGTGCCAATCAATAACACACTGAATTATAAAGATTTAATTCAATCCAATTTGAAATGAGTTATTATTAAAAGAGTTTAAAGCCAGATAGTGGCAGATTTGACCACTCATTTAGTTGTATTGACCACATCGAAAAATTGGGTGATGGCAGCTGCTATTTTTATTCGCAAGCCAGGTAGTTTGCTTAAAAGGAAAATCAGCATGTAAGACCGTCAATCAAAAAGGCAATCATGTCCGATATGACAGGGAATCACCTGCGTTTATGAGAAGATGGACCGAGAGTACTTTTGCGTTGCGCAAAAAAAAACAGGTAACTATTTATAGTTACCTGTACCTTCGAATTTGCCTTGCGGTGAGGTTCGGACGTTTAAAGCGAACCCGGTGTACGTATTTTCGTAGTGCAGCAGTGATGGCGGCAAATAAACCAACACTCATCAGCGGCAGCAAAACAACGTAACTCAGTAATAATGCATGGCTGAACATCATAGCCAGTGCAGCCCGTTACTCGCCGTCGGCCTGATTGTCTGCCGGCTTGTCAGCCTTGGCCAGGTCCTGCACAGACACTTTACCTACAGGCGCGTCATCCAGAGATAAATGGTAAGTCGCATTAGCAATGTTTTGCTGTACTTCACGGCTAATTTCCGCCTGGGTGATGGATACGGCATTGGCGATTAAGCTCGACATTAAACGTTCTACTGCATTTTCCTGGGCATTAGCCTGCGCACTAACAGACAGACCTAAAGCAACAAGTGAAGTAATGATGATTGGTTTAGTTTTCATGGTGTTTCCTCTATTAAGTTATACAAGTGATTTGTTGACTAATAGATAGCGAAAGCTGTGCCATTCTTTCAAATTATTTTAAGATACTGTTTTATATAAAATTTATTTAAATATCTGATTTTTAAATAACCCATAGCAAAATACACAAACTAATAGTTGGTCGATTTAACCACTCAAATAACAAATTTAACCAACTTCAAAAATCGGCGAATTAAGCCGACAGCTGGCCGGGTAACAAGATTGGTATTTGACGGGAATTTTAAAGAGAACTGGCACGGAAGTTTGCTAACCAATAGCACTGGGAGATGGCAGGAATGGATGATTTAACACATAAAAAAACAGGTAACGTTTGACGGTTACCTGTGCCTTCGGATTGGTCCTGTGGAGACCCGGGGTCTGATTGTACATCCCCTGATTTTGCAAATGTCTAATCGCGAGCCCTTAGCTGCACCACTGCCTGAACTGCGCCATGGTAAGACTGCGGCAAAACAAGTGAGTTGAGCGTGGCCGAACATCATAGCCAAAGCCCCTTTTACTCGCTTTCCACCTGCTCGCTTTGAGCCTTTTCAGTCGCAGCCAGTTCCTGAACAGATACTTTACCTACAGGCGCATCAGTTAATGAAAAGTGATGAGCAGCGTTAGCAATATTTTGTTGTACATCCAAGTTAATTTCGGCCTGTGTAGCAGATACCGCATTAGCAATCAGACTGGACATTAAACGTTCTACTGCTGAATCCTGCGCGTTTGCCTGAGCACTAACAGACAGACCTAAAGCAACAAGTGAAGTAATAATGATTGATTTGGTTTTCATGGTGATTCCTCTATTTAGTTGAACAAGTCATTTGTTGCATACTAGATAGCGAAACCTGTGCCATTCTTTCAAAAAATTTTAAGCGATTGATTATATTGGAATTTTTGAAAAGCGGCACGACAACCAAAAATTGTACAAAAATAGAACAAACTAACGAGTGGTTAAATTAACCACTCTTGTTGTGAAATTAACCAACATCCTTAGATTGGTACTCAATCGCCTTTTCCGCCGTTTCCTGCATTGCCGCCAGTGCGTTAGTAAGCAGATTAGGATCCGGGTTTTTACCGGTGCCATGCTGGCTGATATAACGGCGCCACACCCGGCCACCCGGTTGCCCCTGAAATAACCCGAGCATGTGTCGTGCAGCATGCCATGGTTTAAAATAAGGTGCGTCCTGACGTTCGATATAAGCCTGCATTAAACCCACGATCTCTGCACGGCTCGGAGTTGTTCTGTTATCGCTATAAAAACGATTATCCACATCGGCCAGAATATACGGATTCGAATAAACCTCGCGACCAATCATTACACCATCGACTTTTTCGAGATGAGCCGACGTTTGCTCCAGCGTTGTAATGCCGCCATTAATAGAGATATTCAGTTCCGGACGCTCGGCTTTTAACTGATAGACCCGTGCGTAATTTAACGGCGGAATGTCGCGGTTTTCCTTGGGGCTCAACCCTTGTAACCAGGCTTTTCGTGCATGCACAATGAAGGTATCACAACCAGCGCCAGCAACAATATCGATAAAGCGACTGAAATCTTCATATTCATCCATATCGTCAATACCAATCCGGCATTTTACCGTAACCGGAATATCAACCTCAGCCTGCATGGCCTTAACACAGTCGGCAACCACCTGAGGTTGCGCCATTAAACACGCACCAAAGCTGCCGTTTTTAACCCGATCAGAAGGACAACCAACGTTGATATTAACCTCGTCGTAGCCATATTCCTGAGACTTTACCGCGCAACGAGTCATATGCTCCGGGTCGCATCCTCCCAGTTGAACAGCAACAGGATGCTCCTCGCCGTTATAACCAAGGTAATCTCCCTTACCATATATAATCGCGCCCGTTGTCACCATCTCAGTGTAAAGCACGGTATGGCGAGAAATCAGGCGCAAGAAATAGCGGCAGTGTCTATCGGTCCAATCGAGCATTGGAGCGACAGACACTGAGCGGTTTAATGGGGAAAGGGACAAAATTTTTACCTTTATCAATTGATTAAAAAACTTACGCGCCCTGTTTAATTGATTTCGGCTAATCTAATGGGCAGATTGGCTTACAGCCAACCCGGTATTCTACTTACCTGCCAGCGAAAAACAAAGGCGCACCACATTTTTACAATCTGTTTTCGTACAATGTTACTAACGTTTTGAGGTTATTCTGATGGGGGTCATATCACAACGCCATCACTTCGCAATGCAAAAGTAATCACTCACAAACAGGCATTGCAGGCGTTACCGATTCCTTTTTTCTTCTGGCTTGCCCCAGCACCACACCAGAAAGAATGAGTCCGCAAGCCATGAGCTGCTGACTATTCAGGTTTTCATCCAGGATCAAATACGCGAAGCCAATAGCATAAACCGGTGTTAAGTTGCTGAAAATGGTTGCTTTGCTCAGCTCCATTTTAGCAACTGCCATGTTATACAGAAGATAAGCCCCCAGGGTAACGCAAACACCGAGAAATAAAATTGCATACATTGCCGGTCCGGGGTGAAAGTCTGGTACTCCCTGAGAAAAAGCCAGCGGCATAAAAAAGATCGAGCCGGAAAAAGCCTGAAGGGCTGTAAGTACTAATGGTGTGTAGCGCGTCGATAGTTTTTTGAGGCACAGGCAATATACCGCTGAGCAGGCCATCGCTATCAGCTCCAGGGTATTACCCAACAAGGGATTTAATGCATGTTCGTTAGCTTCTGCCGCCAGACTTAGCCAGATTAGGCCGCCGAAAGCTACGCCCAGGCCTAATTTTGCAGTAGATGCCATTCTCTCTTGCAGAAAGATATAGGCCAACACGGCTGCAATTGGCGGCAGCACCGCAGTAATCATGCCTGCTTGTGCAGCTGATGTGTACTGTAGCGCCATTGCCTCGAAGATGAAGTACAAACAAGGCTCCGCCAGTGACATCAGCAACAACAGTTTCCAGTCACCTTTTTTATACTTAAACTTATTCAATCCCTTCCACATTGCCAAAAAGCAGATACTGGCAATCAACATGCGCAAAAAGATAACCCACATTGGTGAATACTCTGCAAACGCGATTTTCAGGGCGATATAAGAACTGCCCCACAACATAGTGGCGACAAGTAGTAACAGAACAGGTAGCATAATTTTAAGGAAAGCATCTTTGTTAAAAACCTGGCAGATGCTATCAGAAAAGCCAGCGAACCCTGATATATTTTGTCACCTGAAAATAAGAATTTAAGCGCTGGTGAATTCAATGTAGCGGTTGAGAGCGGCGCTCAGCTCTTCCCGCAGCAGGGGTTTGCCAAGGAAGTCATTCATTCCTGCGTCCAGGCATTTTTGCCGATCCTCCAACATAACGTTAGCAGACAAGCCAATAATGTACTGCCTGTTTAACCGGTCATCTTCACGAATGGCTTTAGTTGCAGATATTCCATCCATTACCGGCATTTGCATGTCCATAAAAACAATATCAAACGCGCTGCTTTGCAAGGCATTTAAGGCTTCACGGCCATCCATTACACAGGTTACGGATTGTTGCTTAAGTGTGGCCAGTAAACTTTCGATAACCATCTGATTAATTTGGCTATCATCAACAATCAGTACCTTAAGCTGACGGTCTGGTATGAGTTCATCAACGGTTTGCAACACCGGATGTTCTGCGGCAGATTCAATAACTGGAGCCAGGGGTAAGCGAAGCGTAAAATAAAATGCCGCGCCCTCTCCCAGCCGACTGCTTATCTCCAGCTGAGTATTGAATAAATTCAGAATATTACTGGTGATTGCCAAACCGAGTCCGGTGCCACCAAAACTGCGAGTGATCGACGTATCAGCCTGAGTAAAAGCCTCTGTCAAAGAGTCAATTGCGGTAGATGGAATACCTATGCCGGTATCCCTAATTGTGATGGTGTAGGTAATGCTTTGCTCACTTCTGGCCTGCTCACTGATAATGACACTTACCGTGCCCTTTTCGGTGAATTTAATAGCATTGCTAAGCAGATTAATCATTACCTGTTTAAGCCTTAACTGGTCGCTCAATACTGTGGCTTGCAGGCTTCCCCTTGCGGGTAATTTCAGGGTTATGCCTTTTTGCTCAGCAACCGATGCAAACATGTTCTGCAACTCAAAGCAGATTTCATCAAGAGTAAAAGGCGCTGATTCCAACTCCACCTTGTGCGCTTCCAGTTTACTCAAATCAAGTATGTCGTTCAGAATGGCCAGTAAGCTTTTGCCCGATGAGTTGATTACGCCCAGCATTTCTCTTTGTTGGGGCGTTAGCTCGCTGTGCGAAAGCGTTTGCGCCATACCTAAAATGCCATTCATGGGTGTGCGGATTTCATGGCTCATGTTGGCCAGGAATTCAGATTTAATACGCGAGGTATTTTCTGCGTCGGTTTTGGCATCAATTAATCGTTGGCTCAGATCACGAAACTTAATAGCAGCCTGAGCAAGCAGACCAATTTCGTCGGGCCGCTGCCCACCGGCTACCGAAGCAGAAAAGTCCCCCTGAATAAATTGCTGAAAGGTATTGGCCAGACTTTTTATAGCCCGGGTAATATAAAAATGAAAAACTAACGCAAATAAAATACACAGCACAGCGGCTGCAATAAGCGAATTACCGAGCAGCTTATTATTCTCATTGGATAATTCGGTAATGTTTTGCTGCATCCGATTAAATTTGGTTGAGGTGTAATCGGTTAACTTATCAACCAGCGTGGTAAATTCAACGGCATCCCCGGCCATCACTACATTAACCAAAGCAGCATAGTTTCGATTTGCCTGTGTGGCTTTTTCAAAATTATTCTGGTAGTTCGTGGTAGCCTGAATAACCATTTCAGGCCACTCAGGATTTTGTTGTAAAAACGCTGCCGAGAGCTGCGCTGATATTCCCTCCATTGCGGCAATGTAAGTAACTACATTGCGGCGCTGACTGTATTCTTTATTCGACAAAAAGAGCGAAGCGGCATGATTTGCTTTGGCCCACAACGCCATGGATTCCAACAATAAGGCACGATCTCCTGAACCATTTGTTCTTTCCAGAGCCGAGGTTAACGTTAAATCAAAACTCTGGTAGGCCGCAGGCAATATCTTATTGGCAAAGTCAGATTTAATCTGGTATCGCTTGGGTAATACAGTCAGGTTTTCTTTGTAGCGAATCGTAAGAGAGAAAAGATCATCAATGATGCTCTTCATCTGCTCATCATCTGTCTGCTCGGTCAACTCCAACAGACGACGTTGAATAAGCTGATTATTATTAGTGAGTTTGTCAAAAATCGCCTTACTACCCGACACACCATACACTGATACATTTCGTTGCATCGACTCAACCGTCTTGTTGAGATCGAGCACATTCACATTGGTTCTGGCTATTTCTTCGGCACTGTTAACCTCTTCAAACAAAGCCTCAATGTCATTTTCGATGGTGTACAACAGAAACCCCACTAAAGCCAGGAGTAGCAGTAGCGCTACAACACTTTTGACTTCCAGGGAGTTCCTTGGGGCTATTTGCATGATTCAGGTTTCAGACAATCAGGCGATTAAAAATTCGTGCCAGCGATCCAGACTGTAGTCGTAGTTTGGCATCACCGTATTCCACACTGCAATGTTAGACAAGCGCTGTAAATAACTGCCGCCATGTCTCACTTCACCCGGTGCAACCGATACTTTGCCATCAGTTCCTGTAAGTGCTGCCTCTGCGGCTTTGCCAGCATACCAGTAACCCCATTCATCATCGGACATTAAATCCCGGCTGCGGCGGGGATTTGAAATGTAATAACCTTGCCTGGCAATAAATGCGCCGGGATAACCTGACAGCCACCAGTTCATATATTCATAGGCTGCGTCTTTTTCATGCCCTGTGGTTTGTGACGATAAACACATAACGCCATGCCAGGCGCGATAGCCCTCTTTCGGGGCAGCATAAATAACCGGAACACCTTCACCTTTACAGGCCGACACGCCTGGCGAAAACATGCTCTGTAAATGCACTCTTTGCTGAACCATAAAATCAACACTTTGTGGCACCGAAGTCCAGAAGCCGCCAAAATGCCCCTGCTGCTTTTTCTCAATCAAAATATCGAACAGCTGGTCAATTTCGCTGATGCTCAGATTACCAATATCCCTGAACTTCATCAGACCATTTGCCTGTGCCGCAAGGATTGCATCGAAAATACCAATTGTTGGTGCATTCACCAGACCAACTTTGCCTTTAAAGTCGTCTTTCAGCAGCCATCCCCATGACTCCGTACCATAAGGGGTGCCAGCAGGAATAAACTGAGTATTGTAACCAAAAGAATCCACATTATGGACGTAAGGCATAAAGGTAATTTTATCTGTCGGATTAGCACTCAGGCTACCATCGTCCTGAACGAAAAGGATTTTATTTGGCGCGTCGCCGGGAGCCACCGCCACATCGGGGTCTATACGCCCTTCTTTTGACAAACTGTTTATTTCTTTCCAGTAAGTTAACCTTTGCGTTTCTATAGGCTGAATCGCCCCTGCCTGCCAGAGGATGTTAATGGAGTCTGACCACTGTTCGTACAAATCAAAGGATTCCGGCGCGGCGGCGGCCTTTTGCAGGACCTTAGCGCTACCACCCGGCGAAAATTCTATATTGATACCGAGCTCCAGCATGGCCCGTTGGCGTAGTTCTTCCTGTAGCGTAACGTGGGTTCCGAGCACTCTGATAGTGACCCGGTTGCGGGCAAATACATAGGGGGCTTTAGCTACCAGCGCGCCTGTTGCGCCAGCAGACACTGCCCCTTTAATAAATCGGCGTCGGGACGAATTTAATGTAGACATAACACGAAAGCTTCCGGGTTGTATGTACAATCATATAACTACTGATTTTAGGCTACTTTCACGATTACGGTAGGAATTAACAGCAGGAATTGGTTTCAGGCTATTTTGGCTAGAATACAAATTTAAAACGCATAAAATAAAAAGCGCCCCGCGGCCAACTCCGGAGCGCCTTAACAATAAGATAAGTTACTTTAGTAGCGGATCATCACAGATTTGAGCTCGGTATAATCCTCGATAAAAGCAGAGCCGTACTCACGACCTATACCTGAACCTTTAGCACCACCAAAAGGTACGCCCGGGTCTACAATGGTGTGCATATTTACCCATACGGTTCCCGCTTCAACCTGTGGTACAAGACGCAGCGCTTTGGATAAATCATGGGTCCAGACAGATGCCGTTAAACCATAAGGACTATCGTTCATCTCCCGAATCAATTCTTCTTCAGTCTCATAGGTTGCCAGGGTCGCCACCGGCCCAAACACTTCCTCACGCCACGACGTACTCTCTAATGACTTAGGACGAATTACAGTAGGTTTAACAAAGTAACCAATGCGGTCGTAGGCTTCGCCCCCTACCACGAATCTGTCGCCTTCCTGTTTTGCAGTTGCAAAGGCTTCTAATACCTTGTTGTACTGATCTTCTGTCGCTACCGGACCAAATTGCGCATCTTCATCCATTGGATCACCCGCTTCTATGCCGGCAAGACGTTCGCGGATAGCCTCTTCCACCTCGTCAATCTGACTTGAGTGCACCAGAAAACGTTCTGCCGCCGCACAAATCTGCCCGGTATGCATAAAGCCCGCTTCAAACATGCCATCCACAATTTCCTGAACACTCATGTCTGGCAGGAAGCCTGCGGCATTTTTGCCACCCAGTTCCAAAGTGACATGTTTAAGATTGGCCTTCATGGCCTCTTCGGCAATGATCTGGCCTGTTCTCACCGATCCGGTTAGGGATACTTTGGCAATGCGTTTGTCAGGAATAATAATGTCACCAAGTTTGCCTGGCCCGTTAATCACGTTAAGTACACCATCGGGTAAACCGGCTTCTTTACCTAATTCTGCCACTCTTAACAGCGAAAAAGGCGTAGGTGATGCAGATTTAAGTAATGCGGTGTTTCCAGTCGCCAGTGCAGCGCCAAGTTTCCAGATTGGAATCATTACGGGAAAGTTCCAGGGTATGATGCCAAATACTACGCCGAGCGGCTCACGCAGTGTCATTGCAGTATATTTTTCACCATTGGCAGAAGCAATCGAAGGCGCCAGGGTCTGACCCGCTACCTTAGTTGCCCAGCCTGCATAGTAACGCAGAAACTGTGCAGCCCAGCCCACTTCAATCATTCGGGAAAGCGTTAAAAGTTTGCCCGATTGCAGGGTTTCAAGCTGCGCTATTTCTTCTCCGTGCTGTTCAATCAGGTCGGCAAACCGATACAAAATTCTTTCTTTTTCAGCCGGCAACGTTTGTGCCCAGGCGCCTTTAAAGGCGTTGTGAGAAGAAGCAATGGCTTCTTCTACTTCCTCGGGCGTGGCCCGGGCTACGGTGCCAATACGCTCACCATTAGCCGGGTTACGAATATCTTCGCGGTCTGTTGCCGAACCAGGAACGGCCTTACCGTTGATGAAGTGGCCTTGCTGGCGAGCAAGAAACGCTTTTACTGCAGGAAGTTGTTCTTTAATAGCCATTATGTCGTGTCCTTTTACGTTTTGATTATTCAACCGCTTCGACTGCGTTGGCAGTACCGCGGATGGTTGCAAGATTTTTCTTAACCAGCTCGACAATCGAATCAGTGGAAAGACCACAAATCAGGTCGCTGGCACGCTCTGCTATAGCAATGGTTGGTGCGTTGGTGTTACCCGACGGGATATGCGGCATAACCGAACTGTCGGCCACACGTAACCCTTTAACGCCATGCACTCGCAGCTCTGGGTCTACTACCGATGTGGCCGGATCCTGACCAATGCGGCAGGTGCCTACCGGGTGATACACCGTACGTGAGACTCGGCGTACATATTCTTCCAGACCCGCATCGTCATCGGCGGCACAAGCGGGGTTAAATATTTCCACCACGTGTTCAGCCAGAGCTGGTTGTTTAAAGAAATTAAGTGCCAGCTTCGTGGCTCTGATCTGCCCCTGAACGTCTTCTTCGTTTTCCAGGTAAGCAGCGCGAATGCGCGGTAGTTCAGCCGGATCCGATGAACGGATTTCTACTTCTCCGCGGGATTTTGGATGCAGATGGCCCGCTTTAATGGTGACACCATGGGTGTGGCCTTTTTGGTTGAGGTCCGGATCGTCCCAGGTATCCAGGATTGGCAAAAAGTGGAACTGCACATCGGGACGGCCCGAGCCGGTACTATCGATAAAAGCAAAAGCCTCCAGAATGGGCGAAGTTAGTACACCGGTCCGGGCAAATACCCATTCGATACCGTGGCGTAACGCCTTTAAGCCTTTGTCTTCGCCATACAAGGAAATCGGCTCCTTAATGGTGGCGTTAACCGACATATGCAGGTGATCGTGGAAGTTTTTACCCACAGGCAATTCGGCTTTTTGTTTGATGCCCGCTTTAGCAAGTACCGCTTTAGGGCCCACACCAGACAGCTGTAATACTTTGGCCGAACCGATAGCGCCAGCACTTACAATCACCTCTTTGCGAGCACTGACTGTTTTTTCATGTCCGTGCACTTTATACGTCACACCGGTAGCGCGGCCATTTTCAATTTCGATCCGACTGACCAGAGCGTTAAGCTGAAGCTTAAGGTTTTTGTCGTCGCGAACCTTTTTAAGATAAGTGCGCGAAGTCGATGCCCGTTCACCTTTGTGAGTAGTGGTCTGATAAAAGCCTACGCCTTCCATACGCGCACCGTTGTGGTCAACAATATAGTCGTAACCAGCTTGCTGGCCTGCTCGTACAAAGGCATCACTCATAGGATGACGATAGCGGTTTTCAGATACATACAAAGGGCCATGATTACCGTGATACTGGTTAGCCATGGCTTCATTGTTCTCGGCTTTTTTGAAATAGTGCATCATGGTGTCGCCATTCCAGCCAGTAGCGCCAAAGTCATTTTCCCAGGCGTCGTAGTCTGAACGTTGGCCGCGTACGTAAACCATACCGTTAATGGAAGAACCGCCACCCAGTACCCGGCCCTGCAGAACGTCCATAACGCGATTTTGCGTGTAAGGCTCTTGCTCCGCCTTATAAGGCCATGATTTTTTCGGGATTACCTGGGCCATGCCGCCAGGCGCTTTAATAAAAAGATTGTTGTCGTCGCCGCCGGCTTCAAGCAGCAGCACGGAGCCCTGGCCACGGGATAAAATATTGTAGGCAATTACGCAACCGGCTGAGCCAGCGCCAATGATGATGTAGTCACAAGAGTCTTTAGTCATTATTTCATTCCTTCGATGCGCCCGGGGCGCGGCCAATTAAGTAAAGTCTGAATGCCCTTAATCAGCGAGATGAGATACCCCGCGCGATAGCCTGACTAATTAAAATGTGTGCTATCTTCTGTCGGGTGGTCATTGCATTCGGCAATATTTAGTTGACTAGACAACTATAAATTTACCAGAACGCACAAAAGACATTGCATAGACAGTGCCGGGCGCAAAGGCTATACACATATAACAGCGCAAGGCAATTTCATTAACAGCAAAAAGGATTAAATAAATAACTGTTTTAAAAAGGAATTTACATCATAGAAAATGAGTATAGAAATTGCCTGAAAGGGGCGAAAAAAGATTGGCTTGGCGCCTTTTTTCCTCGCCGTCCTGTGCTGCTACTGCAAGTTACCGTGTAAAACTTTCAGGCTGTGTTCCCACATTGAGAAAATTATTCTAATCCAGCAAAAGAGGCGACAAATAAGCCAGCACCAGAAGGCATATGCGGTCAATATTGGTTAGTAGCAAACCTGAATCAACCCATCCGGGTAATTTATTTATGAGAAGCTGGCGGCGGATTTATTCGGGCTTCGGGTTTGAAGGCCGCGAGTCGCGACAAAGAATAGACTGGGTAGGGTCGGCACTGGCTGGCGCTTCAATAATCCGTCCGGCCGGCTCTTGATTACCGGCTTGTTGTACACGGGTAGTCGGTACAAAAGCGGATGTCTGACGCCAGTTTCCCCAAAAATAGTAGGATGTCGCCATTAACATGGTTGCTATAAAAGCAACCGGAAAGCTCCACCAGATGGCATCGCTGCCCAGTTCGGGCCTGAGTAGTTCGATGGTTCACAGACGCACCGGGTACAGCGAAATCGCCAGTATAATCATGGGCCAAACCACCTGCCCGGCCGCTCGCACCGTGCCAAACAATACCTGACTTATACCAAAGGCAATAAATCCCCAGGTGGCCAACTGAAAAATATGGCTGGCGATATCCATCGCATCACCTTTGTTTT
This sequence comes from Marisediminitalea lipolytica, assembly GCF_001758465.1. Taxonomy (GTDB): domain Bacteria; phylum Pseudomonadota; class Gammaproteobacteria; order Enterobacterales; family Alteromonadaceae; genus Alteromonas; species Alteromonas lipolytica. Next base: position 872,046 of record NZ_MJIC01000015.1, on the reverse strand, counting down.
CCAGAAAGATCCCCAGTGCCCAGCGATCGGTTAGCGTTAGCAGTGCTATCAGCCCGCCGGTCAGCAAAAAATTATAACCAATGCCAAACTGCGCCCTAATGCGCCTGTTGCCCCCGTGAGGCAGTACCCCGCAGTTGCGCCAGGAAGCGGCGATCATCCAGACTGGAAAACAACACCGCAATCACCATGCCGATACAAGCGCCCACAACGGTATCCAGCACTCTTTCTGGCACCATGGCCGCACTGGATACCCAGGGCGCAGCAAGGTGCATGGTTAATAACGCCATAGGAGCGATAAACATTTGTCCGAGCGCGTAATTGCTGCCAATAAAGATCTCCGTGAGCAGCTGAAAAATGCCAATCACACCAATAAGGGTCCAAATCGATGGTTCCTGAATTAGCAAAAACCAGGCAACAACGGCCCCTATGGTTGTACCCACCATCCGTTGCAACGCACGGTTCATGCTAAGGTGTAAATGAGCGCCCTGCATAACCGCCAGTGCGCCCATGGCTGCCCAGGCCGGATAGTGAGCCTGAAAACCATAACGCACCAGAAAAATGGCAAAGCAGGCGCCAATGGTTATGCGCAGTGCAGCCACCAGTCTATTGTGTAAAGGACGAATCTGCGCCGACGCCTCTTCTTCTTTCGGGACATGTCGCCAGATAGAAGTACAAAGACAAATAAACCAGCCCAGTAAAGCAGCCGCACCGGTCACCATGGTTCGGTCTACCACCTGCGGCCAGTTGGGTTCTGATCCTACACAAGCCCCGGCCGCAAAAACAAAAATCAGCGGTCCCGGCGCTCCCAGGGCGGTACTGCTACAGATAAACATTAACACCCCGCATACCACAGAAAGTAATCCCAGTTGCAAAGGCGCTGCCCATTCCAGGTAAGCAACCGATGACATAATAAATACCATACCGGTTTGTATCACAGCTGCCAGCAAGAGCATCCAGTGACGCTGCCAGTGCGAGGAGTGCCTTGCAAATAAAGCGATCAGCGCCCCTAAACCGGCAAAACCCACCATTTCAGACCACGGCGACAAGTAGGCCAGCGTTAACGCTATTACGGCTGTCAGCCCGGTTTGCAAGCCTGCCATAAAGTCGTTACGTAGAGACGGCTGAGGCGCCAGCTGAACACTTTCTTTAAACTGCTGAGGATGAACAAGATTCAAAAAAGCCCGCCAATGGCTGCTCGCAGTTGGATTGCCTGGTGTCGGGGCTTCGGCCCTGTTACTGCCCGCTTGGGTATTTCTGTTTGGGGTGGGATCGTACTTATCCATTGATTGATCACTTTGAAGGGGATTACGTCACGCACGAAGCGATGGTTTACGGCGCAAACATCAGGTGTTTGCTGACCGTAACTTAAAGCCCGTTTTCCCCCTTTTCAATGCTGCTCAGGATGTATATACAGATTTTCGGGATGTAGTGATTTTTACTCAAAACCACTTAAACTTTGTTTAAACAGGCAAGCTCAGTCTGCGATTGTATCCACCGCTTTTAAGCCAGAAAATGTTATTCCGGCCAACTCATATCACTCCACCTAGAGCCTGTTTTCTAACCAGCAGTTGTTGCATTGTGCAGTGATGCTGCTATTCTGACCTCGTGTGATCAAATTTTGACCACCCCAAACAACTCAACACGCTCGCGTACTATATCGGTCAGGTATTACCTGAAAGCAAAATTTACCGATGATTTTTGACAATGGATTGGCTGGCGGGATGCGTAAAACATCTCTCAAGAAAAACGTCTGACTACCTCATTAATGCAAGGCGCTACTCTCAATCCTAATTAAATGTCACGGTAATACATTCGTTTGCTGAGTGTTGTCAGAGGCTGAACCTGTAAAATTCACTATAAACATTCGGCGGGTTATTTCGTTATATACGTCCGGTGTTTTATTAAGTTGTTGTGCATATGCTGAAATTAAACATATTACTCACCTTAACCTTGTTTATTGCCCCGCTCTCTGTCTCTGAGCTTTTTGCTGCGACAGATGATGTCGATATCTCATCCCTTAAAGCGATCAAACTTTCTATTGTAAAAATGGAGCAGCAAAACAAAACGCTAAAAAGTAAGCTGTTTGATAAACAGGCCGAATACGTCGAGCTGGAAACCGCACTCAAAAAAATTAGCCGTGAGCAGGAAAGACTGGTTCTGGAATATAACGTGACTTCTAAACTGCTCGAACTGAACGAAAGCTATCAGGAAGTGCTTAACCGGCTACTCACCAGACAAGCCACAACAGCAAACGAGCTCAGATCCGCTAAACGTCACCTCGAAGAAAAACTCATTGATATAGAAAAACTCGCCAGCCTGATCGAGTTAAATGAAAGTCAAATCGACAATAATCAGTCGCAGTTTGAGGATGAACTCAAAATACTTATCGACACGACGGCCAGCACGATTGCAGCAGAAGGTATTAAACCTTTTACAGTTAACGTGGCCCATGAAGAAGTATGCGGCGCCGCCGAAACGCCAATTAGTTGCCAGGAACGGGGCATGATGGCCGCCAAGCGCAAGCTGGTTGAGAGTGCGGGGCTAAAAATTACTTCAGTAAGCCAGCTTGAGAACTTTGAAATTGTCAAAGACTCGGTTATTTCAGATGCCAGTCTGGAAATAAAAAACTTTAAGAGCGACTCAACGTTCGCCATTCAGAATGGCCAAATTGTTAATGTTCTTAAATTAGTCGGGGACGTCGTTGCAAAATCGCAAGGCAACATCGAACAATATGTTCTGGTGGCATCCAATATGATTAATGCAAAACTGCAAGACAGTGTTGCGGCTGAGCAGGCAAACACCCCAACAGTCGATACATCGTCTTCTGAAATAGCGCAAAACAACACTACTACGAAGCGGACCGGCCCTTCGCCAGCGCCCCAATCGGCAAAATCAACCAACTACGTAACACCAACTCCCCAAACGGCAACAGCAATTAACAACAATGACGTTCAGGTTACGTTGACAGATTCTTTTGAATCCGGTGATTCAACCATACCTAATTTCGTTGATATCGAAATTCAAAAGGCGGGTACGCCCGTTTCGCTTATTGTGAGTGATACAGAAATTACCGTCGCTCAGTTTTCTCAGTTCCAACAGGAAACCGGCTATACTACAGAGTCTGAATCTGCTTCTAAGTGCATGATCTATGATTATTCATCGAGAATATCGGTAACCGCAGATTCAACCCGTCCCGGTTACCCTATTTCTGATTCGCATCCTATTGTTTGCGTCTCTGTGATCGATGCCATTAACTATACAAAATAGTTATCTAAGAAACTGAAAGAAAATGTCAGGCTACCGACTATAGATGAATGGATGCTGCTGGCTTTACCCATGGAAGCGACCAAGCGGGAAAAATCCGAAGGTCTTTACACCAATTGCCTCTACGCCAATATTCGTGACAAAGCTTTTTCTGGCAATTTTGGCCAAACCTCACGTGAGCCCTGTAACGATGGCTCAATCCACCCTGAACCAGTTAAACAGAAAATTGCTAACCGTGTTGGCCTGTACAACATGTACGGTAATGTAAGGGAATGGACGCAATCCTGCATGAATGAAAATAATGCCAACCTGAAATTCTGCGATGATGTTTATATTGGCGGCAGCTCGGCTTATTACCGTTTTGATGCACATCGAAAAACCCGCGGCGGTGCCGATGCTACCGGCAGCGACTTGGGTTTCCGGGTCGTTATTGGCGAGCAGTCTCTCTAAGCGCCTTATCCTGCCAGCGTGTGCCGTAAAAAAGCGGCACTTCCGCCTTACCATACATTGCCACTTAGTGAAGTTTAACCTCATAGTTATCGGATTTTGCCGACATTTACGTTAAACTACCAACTGGTTAGACTTCTAGGGCAAGGACAGTTTTGAAAAACATTCCCGGTATGCTTAATGGTGCGGTGTCGGCATTTTTTTACGGGCTCAATACCTTTTTTTGGGTACCTTTAGTGCTCATATTAGCGGTATTTAAATTAATTATTCCTTTGCGCGCCTGGCGCACCTTTATGACCTACTTACTGGATGCTTGTGCTGTTGGCTGGATTAGCGTGAATAACCTGAATCAGCGTATGTTTAGCCGCACAAAACTGGAAGTCAGCGGGCTTGAAGGACTTTCCCGCAACGACTGGTACCTCGTGATCGCTAATCATCAGTCATGGGTCGATATTTTGCTGTTACAGCGCATTTTTAACCACCGTATTCCTTTTTTGAAGTTCTTTTTAAAACAGCAGCTTATATGGGTGCCGTTACTTGGCCTTGCGTGGTGGGCACTGGACTTTCCCTTTATGCGCCGCTACAGCAAATCGTTTCTGGCCAAACATCCGCATCTTAAAGGCAAAGATATGGAAACCACACAAAAGGCCTGCGAAAAGTTTAAATATAAACCAGCCAGCATTATGAATTTTGTGGAAGGCACGCGCTTTACACCGGCCAAACATGCCCGCCAGTCGTCACCGTTTAAACATCTGCTTAAGCCCAAGGCGGGCGGTATCGCTTTTGTATTAAATGCCATGGGCGGCCAGCTTCATCAGCTAATTGATGTCACCATTTACTATCCGTCGGGCACCCCGTCTTTTTGGGATTTTATCAGTGGTTCTGTGCAAAAAATTAAGTTGCATGTTGAAGTAAAACCCGTTCAGGGATTGTTTCCTGAAGACGTAAACATCATGGAATACTTTGAAAATCCAGAGCAACGTGTCCGTTTTCAAAAATGGCTCAATGAGCAGTGGCAGATAAAAGATCAGCGCTTAGAACAGTGGAAATCGGTGTAAACCATGTTAAGAGTAGTACTGGCACCACTAATTTTTATTGTGCATTTACCTTTGCAAGTAGCCAATCTGGCCCTGTGGGGAGGTCTGGTGATCTTGTTTGGCCTGGTGCGTATACTGCTTCCGGTGCCTGCCATCCAGCGTATGCTGGCACCGCTGATGAATACCTTCATGTTTTGCTTTGGTAAAGTGAGCCTGGCGCTGATCCGCTTATTTAACCCGGTGATTTTGGATTACCGGGTTAAGGGCAACCTTAGCAAAGACAGCTGGTATTTAATTGTAGCTAACCATTTAAGCTATCTGGACATTATTCTGCTGATCGAATTTGCCGCGTTTCGCATCCCCGCGCCTAAGTTCTTTTTAAAGCAGGAACTTATCTGGCTTCCTTTTGTCGGACTGGCTGCCTGGGCGCTGGAGATGCCTTTTATGCGCCGTTATTCGGCGGCCTACCTGCAAAAATTCCCCCATAAACGCGGTACCGACATCATCACCACCAAACGCTACTGCGAAAAATTCCGTCATCATCCCACAACGGTTATCAACTTTGTCGAAGGAACCCGCTACACGCCGGCTAAACATGCCAGTAAGAACAGCCCTTATCAAAGTCTGCTCCCCCCCAAAGCGGGCGGCATTGCTTTTACGCTGGCAACCATGGGCGAACTGTTTACCAATATCCTGGATGTTTCCCTGCTGTATCCTGACAACGAAAAACACCCGATGTTTGCTGCATTATCCGGCCAAATGCGACGAATCATTGTTGATGTCAATGTGATTGACATTCCGCAGGAGGCTATAGGCGATTATTATAACGACGCCGAATTCAGGACCGGGTTTCAGTACTGGGTCAATTCCCTTTGGCAAACAAAAGACTTCAATATCATCGGATTAAAAAAGGGTAATTAAATGGTCACAGCGGAAACGCTTCGTGAGAGTCTGGTGGAACTGCTCAAGCAGGTCGACACCAATGTCGTTTTAAATGGCTCCTTATACAACAGCTTTGCATTAATCCTGATTATCGTTCTGGCGATGAGTGGACTGTTGGTTAGCCGACTGGTACTTAACTCCGTTGTTTCCCGCTGGATCCTGAAAAGTAAAACCCACTGGGACGATGCCCTGCACAGCCACGGCTTCTTTAAACGCCTCATCCATTTAGCACCGGCACTCATTATGTTTGCCAGTACCCATGCGCTTTTAGTAACAGACAGTCTGCTTTACACTGTGCTGGTTAAAGCATCCTTACTGTATTTAATGGCTGTCGCCGCTTTGTCGGTCAGTGCGCTTCTTAATACCTTTGAAGACTGGTACAACTCAACGCCTTTTGCCTCTCAGGCATCCATCACCGGGTTTATTCAGGTAGCCAAACTCGTATTGTTTATTGTGCTGATGCTGCTGAGCGTTTCGCTTATCGTCGAGCGCAGTCCGCTGTTGCTGTTATCCGGGTTAACCGCCATCGCGGCAGTATTATTGCTGATTTTCCGGGACACTATTCTGGGCTTTGTCGCGGGCATTCAGATTACCGCGAATCGCCTGTTTACCAATGGCGACTGGATACAGGTCGACAAGTTTGGCGTTGACGGTGAAATCATCGAGCTTGGCCTGACCAACGTAAAGGTCAGAAACTGGGATAACACCATCTCCACCATCCCAACTTATTCGTTAACCAATGAAGCCATTAAAAATTGGCGGGGAATGCAGGAGTCCGGGGGCCGGCGAATCAAACGTGCAGTGTATATCGATATTCATTCGATTCACCTGTATGACGAGAAAAGCCTGCAAAAAGTGGCCAAAATCCGCTTTATTGCTGATTACATCCAAAGCAAAATCGAAGAGTTACAGCGCTATCATAAAGACCATTCCATTGATGAGGGCGACTTGCTAAACCGCCGCGCACTCACCAATATCGGTACCTTCCGCGCTTATTTAGAAGCCTACTTGCTTAAGCATCCCAAAATAAACCAGGACATGACGTTAATGGTCCGTCAGTTACCGCCAAACGAATTGGGCCTACCGCTGGAGATTTACTGTTTTTGTCGCGATAAATCCTGGGTGGCTTACGAAAAAGTCCAGGCGGATATCTTCGACCACATTATGGCGATGCTGCCGTTGTTTGATCTGCGTGCTTACCAGCGTGACAGCCACCTTGCGGCGCTGGCCGGCCCATCGGCACAACAGCGCGAGACGCCGGATACCCCGGAAGCCGTTAAAGACTAAACGGGTAACAATCGTCAGACACAAAAAAAGCGCTCTGTTGAGCGCTTTTTTTGTGTCTTTTTAGCAAGTTAGCTAATGAGATATACCATCAACAGGCTTACCACCAGGCCACTTACGCCCAGATAACCCATTTCGATACGCTCATGCAAAGCTGCACTGCCTTCTTTATTAGACATAAAGCCCATTACGATGCTGCTCATGCCTAAAGTAAATGCTACTAACGCAACACCAAATAAAATTGCATCAATCCAGTCACTCATAATCTTTACCCTATAAAAATTCTGCGCGTATTATGCACTAAGCAAATAAAAATGAACATGCGCAAAATCAATATTCCGATGAATAATGAACATGGTCAAATACGCTAATAATTAGTGTTACTTTAAAAACAATAGGCGAATCTATTCCAACAATGTCAGCACGAAAAACCTAACCTTTTGTTTTAATTAAATTTAACAAATTGGCCTGTGATTTGCGATAAGACATTCGTATTGTTAGAGCACCCTATCGAGGATTATTATGAAAATTGTTGCTGCATCACTGTTAATGACCACTGCCCTGATCGCTCAGCCTGCACTGGCCCATGTTGAAGTAGACAATCACTGCAATATGGAATTGCATGGCGAAATCACCTTTAATCACGGCGATCTCACCATCACCACCGACTCCGGTGAAACCGTACAAATCACTCCCGCTCATCAGCTCTTTGTTGACAGCCAGGCCGTGTCGTTAAATGCAGAGGAGCAACGCTGGGTATCAGACTATTACACCAGTATCGAAACCGCTATCCCGATGACTGTCGATATCGCTCGTGAGGGCGTAAAAATTGCCAGCTATGCGGTAACCGAAGTATTTACCGAACTGTTAGGTGCCGACAACGACCTCACCGAAGATTTCGACCAGTTGTTTACCGACCTTTCAAGCCAGATAGACGAACGCTTTTACGCTGCCGACGGCTCGTATAAGTTTGATAGCACAGGGCTGGACGGAGATTGGGCTGATGCCGCCTGGAGCCAGGAGTTTGACGATAAGGTGGAATCACTGATTGAGCGTTCAATGGGGCATATTTTAATGGCAATCGGCAGTGAAATGCTGTTTGGCGATGGTGATATGGATGCCTTTGCAAGCCGTATGGAAAACTTCGGTACCGCCATTGAAGAGCGTGTGGAAGGCCAGGCTGAAGCGTTGGAAGGTAAAGCAGACGAATTATGCACTGTGCTGGCCAAAGCCGACTATGCAGAAACACACATGCAGAAAAGCATCGCCGCGCTGTCTGGTCTGGACTTACTGGAAAGCAAAGGTAAATCGCCGCTTAAGCAGTAATACTGTTAACCGCTGTCGGGAATGCTACACTGGCGCAGAACTTATCACCGGTGACAGGTATGACAGCAAACCCCGATAAATTAGTGCTTTGTGGCTGTGGCTGGTTAGGTGGATACCTTGCCAGCCATTTTCGTTCAAAGTACACCATCTATGGCACTACTCGCAGCCAAGAGAAAACCCTTTCCCTCACAGAACAAGGCATCAATGCAATTCAATATACGCTGGGCGATGCGAGTGATGCACTGGCGGCTGTGGCTACAGGCAGTACCTTTGTACTTAATATTCCACCGGGCAGACGTAACACTGACTTATCGGATTTTACTCAGGCGGTAAAGCAACTCATCACCACCCTGTATCAGCAGGCACCGCCCAAACAGCTTATCTTTATCAGCACAACCTCGGTTTACGGCGAACAGGAAGGCGACATCACCACGGCAACGCCAGTTGCGCCCAATACCGCTTCGGGCCAGGCCCATGTGGAAATAGAACAGTTAATTAAAGATATCGCCCCGCAAACAGGCTACGTATTACGCTTGGCCGGTTTAACCGGGCCGGACCGCCACCCGGTTAACACCCTTGCCGGGCGCACGCTAAGCGGGGCCACCCAGGTAGTCAACCTGGTTCATATTAAAGATGTGGTGAGCGTGATTGAAGCAATGATGCAGCAACAGCCAGCAACAAAACTCTGGCAGCTGTGCAGTAATGACCACCCTATGCGCGGTGACTATTATCCACAAATGGCAAACAAACTGGGGCTGGATGAGGTTACCTTCACGGATGAACTCCGCCCTGATGCAGTGCCTTGTGGCAAAAGTATCAACCCGCAGGCAACCCTTTCAGGCCTGCAGATTGAGCTTGCTTACCCGTCGCCCTGGACGATGCTGCCGGCCTGACAGGCCGGCATGGGTTAGCCTATCAGGCTGACACCAAAGTACTTAAGCGCAACCGTATTAATAAAAATCACGGCCAGAATAAGCGGGATAAAAGTGCCTACCGAGATATCCACATAACGTTCAACCCAGCTGCCTTTATACGATGGGGCTCCCACCTGCAACGCCTGATTAAAGTTGTGTCGCTTCCAGCGATACATCACAAAAATACAAATCAACAGACCGTTAAGCGGCAGGATCGTGTCGTAAAACACGTCGTAAACCAAATCAAAAAAGGACTTGGGCGCATCAGCATAATTGGTAAATTCGGTAAGGAAAGGTACAAACCCAAAAGACAGCGCACATAACGCAGCAAACACGATTAGTAGCACACCCAGCACCACCAGAGATTTACGGCGACTGTAATCTTTCTCATCCATCAGTGCCGCAACGGGTACTTCAAAGATAGAAACTAGCGACGTAATGGCCGCAAAAAAGACCAGTAAAAAGAAGATACTGGCTACTACACTGGCGCCAACAAAGCCAATACTGGTTTGCAAAGCTAAGAAGATTTTAGGCAGAAACGAGAAAATCATCCCAATGGAAGACTCGCTTAATTCAGCCGGGTTGGTGTCTGGATTAAACGAGAAGATGGCCGGCAGAATCATCAGGCCGGCGGTAAAAGCGACTGCCGTGTCGGTTAACGCCACCAGCTTTGCCGAGTTAGGAATATCAGACTGGTTATCAATATAACTACCATAGGTAATCATAATCCCCATCCCCAGACTTAACGAAAAGAATGCCTGGGACAGCGCGCCATTAATCACCGACGCGTTGATTTTACTAAAGTCCGGGACCAGATAAAAACTGACGCCAGCCATCGCGTTGTCACGGGTCAGCACAAAAATCACCAGCAACACCAGCATGACAAACAAAGCAGGCATCAGCAGCTTAGCCGCTTTTTCAATCCCTTCTTTAACACCGCCTTGCAAAATGAGATACATTATCGCCAGCACCGCCGCCATGTAGGCAAAAATCACCGGCGAATTAATAAAGTTACCAAAGGTCTCGGGCTCGGCCAGCATTGCCAAATCGCCGCTCACGGCATAATACAGATAACCAAATATCCATACGGTGATCACCAGATAAAACACAGCAATCATAAAGGGGGTGATGATTGACAACCAACCGGCTATTTTCCATTTTGGTGAATTGTCGGTAAGTGCCGAGTAAGCACCTAACGGGTCTTTTTTAGCATGACGCCCCACCGACATTTCGGCCATCATTACGGGCAAACAAATAGCAAAGACAAAAATAGCGTACATCAATAAAAATGCACCACCACCGTTTTTTGCAGCCCCCACCGGAAATCCCACCAGATTACCAATACCAACCGCAGATCCAGCCGCGGCGAGAATAAAACCAAGGCGCGATCCGAACTGTTCTCTGGTCCCGCTCATATGAGTTCCTCTTGTCATTTTTATTGTTGTGTATTTTGCGATGATAAATTTGGCGCCGCTGACTTTACGTTTTTATTGTTTTAGACGATGAGACACAGACTAACGACCGAATTTTTCTAATGTGAATACTATCAATCCCATTAAAAAAAGTCTTGGATTTCGTTGGTTTCGGCTGGTGGCAGCGCAGTTTGGAAGCTACCAGGGGATAGTCAGGTTGGCCCAGTCCACAAAGTATGGACCGTGTTCAGCATTACAGGACTGGATAACCGCAACAAGTTGCTGCGCGGTAAACTGCGCGGTAAAGAGTTTTTCTGGTTTTACGTTACGCTGAAAAGGAGCCGACAACTGCGAATCTACGGTACCGGGATGATAACAAATCAGACTGGTGTGTTTTGCCCGGCGTTTGTATTCCACCGCCGCCGTTTTAACCAGCATGTTAAGCGCAGCTTTAGACGCCCGGTAACCATACCAGCCCCCCAGCCCGTTATCTTCGATACTCCCCACCCGCGCACTTAAAACAGTTAACGTAGAGGCTTCAGACGGAAAAAAGCCCACCAGGTGTTTAATCCATAGCATCGGCAACACGGTATTGACCTGAAAATAATGGTGCAGCGCCTCAGGTGAGACATCTTCCAGGCGTTTCTCGGGCTGAACCTGTTCATCATGCAAAATGCCAGTGGTACAAACCACATGATGAAAAACCAGGTCCTGACTTTTACACTCGTTCAGCCAGTTAACGATAGCGTCTTCACTGGTGGTATCCAGGCAAACGGGCTGCACTGCCGGCCAATCGTTAAAGGTTTGTTGTTGTCGCGAGACGGCAAACACCCGGGCATCGGGATAGGTATCCAGCATTTGCCCCACAACCGCTTTACCAATAGCGCCACTACTGCCGATCACTACAATGTTCATCGTTGTTTAAGCTCACACTGCTGGCAGCGTTTCTGCCCGGTAAGTAAATAAGAGATACGATACCGGTGTTTGGCAAACCACAAGTAAAACCGGTCAGCCAGTGGTTTCACCAAAGGCCAGCGAAGTGGCGCATACAGCCAGCCCTTGCCCACCAGTCGCCAGGCTTCGTAAGTGACATCAAGCCCGATAAGCATAGAGCCATCGGCGCGCATGGCGTGAATTCGATCGTTCAGTGCCTGCCAGTCAAGGGCTGGATAACGCTGGCTAAAATCGGCGGCCATAATATCTTCAAAACCAAGCTGCCCCTTTTCGTTAAGCCTTTTAAGATGACGCATCTCAATGGCACAAAGCGGGCAGCCACCGTCATAAAAAATGGTCAATTGTGGAGTTATTTTCGTATTCATGCAGGCTTATACGAACAATTTAATCACCCGGATGACTTGAAGTTCATTTAAAGCGCCACCACACTTCAGACAACACAAAATGCGGAGAATAACAATGACGACGACAGCTACAGCCACCCTCGCGGGAGGATGTTTTTGGTGTATTGAATCAGCCTTTAATCAGGTTCAGGGAATTGAACTCGCAACCTCTGGATATGCCGGTGGTCAGGTAGAATCACCAAGCTACGAAGCCGTTTGTAAAGGCGATACCGGTCATGCGGAAGTCGTTCGCCTGTCTTACTACCCTGATCAAATCAGCTATCGGGAAATTCTGGAAATCTTTTTTGCCTTGCACGATCCAACGCAATTGAATCGTCAGGGTAATGATGTGGGCACGCAGTATCGTAGCGCTGTGTTTTATCATGACGAACAGCAAAAAGCCGAAGCGCTGGCCATTATCCAGGAAATGACCGAAGAGAATGTGTGGCCGGATCCCATTGTGACCGAAGTCGTGCCTTTGTCAGCCTATTATCCGGCTGAAGACTACCATCAGTCGTATTTTAAAAATAACCCGCAAAATCAATATTGCGCAATGGTTGTTGCACCCAAGCTGGCTAAGTTTAAAAAGACCTTTGCCCAACGCTTGCGCTAATCAGGCCGGCGGATAAAAACGGGCTGGTCGTTGCCAGCCCGCCTATATCACTTAAACCAATCAGCTTGCAACGGCGTACTGAACAGCAGCGGCGCCATAGCTTCATAGCGTGCTTTGCTGGCCTCACACTGCAGATTTTTCATGTAGTTCACTTTCCATGGATCGTTAATCATCCATAGCGTACTGTCGATGACGGCCAGTCCCTCAATAGAGGCGTTATCCATTATCTCCTGCGCCGCACAGTTTTCGCTGTCGCCACCCGGTGCAGTAAATTGCATGGCAATTTTTTGAGTGGGCCGTTGCCCGGCTGCATCAATAATCCATAATTCGTTATCGTTACGCGCGGCAGCCAGTAAAAAGCCCGACGTTGCTCCTGCGGGCTGATAGTACTCCAATCCGTTAATAGGATGACGGCCACCTTCGAAAGACGGCACCGCTAACTCTGGCTCAGTTACCACGGCAAACTCACTGCTGTCCCAGAAGGTAGCATCGAGGTTGACCGAAAATATCCGCGGATTACCAATATTATCCCGCTCCAGGGCAATATACAGGGTGCGATTCTGGCCCAGTGCCATCCCTTCTATTCCATCATTAGGAAAATCGCCGACGGCGTATTCCAGCGGAAACTGCAAAGGGCGGACATGGGTCATGGTCGCGCTGCCATCAGTATGTTGCTGAATCCGCACCAGTAATGTGGGGTAATCGGTAGAACCGGTTGCTTCATAACGCTGCTGACAGCGATCGGACAACGCGCCGGTTCTGGTGGCATCTTCGGTCACCGTATAAAAAACACCCGGCTCATCGGGATCAGCCACCAGCGCTTCTAAATCCGGCTCGTCAGCCAGATACTGGGAAAAGCAGCTGCGGCGAACCCGACTCGCCATGTTCATGGCATCCGGGCGCGGCGCAAGCGTAGCAGAAGCCGGGTCAATTTGATGTAAGCGACGACGCTGAAAGTCCTTCGCGCTGCCGTCGGAAATGGTATAAAGCTTACCGTTAACCTGGGTCAGGCCGGAAGTTTGCGGGTCAACCATTACGCCGCCAGCAGCTTCGGAAATCCAAGTTCCCGCAACCACCAGTTCTTCAGGGGCCACGGCATTTTTCTGTTCGGCAGAGGGTTGTGGGTTATCTCCACAGGCGCTTAGTAAGCCAAGCGTAACCACACTTAACAGCCAGGCTGATTTCATCACAGTTCCAATCCTTAGTAATTTTTGCTTATCGTCGCTTACCCCTGCAAACGGGTCAAGCCCGTTGAGCTAACGGTGCACGCGGTTGAGCGCACTTGCCTGAACCCTTGCAGCACCGTATAGTCGTTCAGTAACCAATACAGGAGTCATTTTGAGTTCAGTTCCCCTTCCTCTTGTCATCGCAGGACCTATTTTACGCCATACTACCAGGGACAGTGTCACCCTGTGGGTTGTGACATCTGAGGCGGCGGATATTTCGGTATCTTTGCATCAGCAAAAGTCAGCTCTGGCCGCTACGGTGACCGACAGGATGGTTCAGGTTGGCCAACGGGCGTTTATCCATGTTGTCACCAGCACGCTACAGCAGTCACTGGAACCGGAACAACTTTACCAGTATCAGCTTGATTTTGGTGATCAGGCGCAGCAAACACGCTGGCTCGCTGAAGCTGAGCCGCTGGTTTATAGCGGCCAGTCAGATTTCAATTTTCGCGTACCGGGCACCTTGTCCAATGTGCTGCATGGCAGCTGCCGCAAGCCCCATCACCCGGCCAAAGACAGCCTGATTCGGGTGGACGAACTTATCGACAACGAAATAAAAGGCGGCCAAAAGCGGCCAGACCTGTTGCTGATGACCGGCGATCAAATATACGCCGATGATGTGGCAGGCCCGATGTTGCAGGCTATTCTACAGGTTATCAGTCGCCTCGGGCTTTTCCACGAGGAGCTGGAACAGGCTATAGTCAGTTCCACAGCGCAACTCGATGGTCACCCCTACTGTTACTATCATCGTCAGCAACTGTTACCTCAGGTAGCGACTAACACCGCCTTATCCAAACTGTTTTTTGCGGCAAAGAAAAAGCCGGTGTTTACTTCGGTAAACGCGCAAAACCACCTGATTGGCATGGCTGAGGTAATCGCTATGTACCTGCTGGTTTGGTCTGACTCGCTGTGGAACGACATTGAATTTGATGCCGGGGTAGCCGATCCTGCTCATCAGGCACAGTTTAATCGCGAAGCCATCATTATCCGGGATTTCAGCCAGACCTTACCCGAAGTCAGACGAGCACTTGCCCATGTGCCAAGCTATATGATATTTGACGACCACGATGTGACTGATGACTGGAATCTGACCCGCGGCTGGGAACAAGAAGTTTATGGTCATCCGCTGTCCCGCCGCATGGTGGGCAATGCGCTGGCCGGCTACTGGTTGTGCCAGGGCTGGGCAAATCAGCCAGAGGCTTTCGCTGACATTGAGCAGCAGGCACAGCAAAATTTCACCGCACAGGGACTTACCAATCATCCGGCATTTATTGACGCCTTGTTTGCCTGGCAGCAATGGCACTATCAGCTGGATACACAACCACCCGTACACGTACTCGACACCCGAACCCAGAGATGGCGTAGTGAATCGAGTCTGAATAAGCCCTCCGGATTAATGGACTGGGAGGCACTGTGTGAATTTCAGCATCGGCTTATTGGCAAGGATGCGGTTATCGTGGTCTCCGCGGCCCCCATATATGGCGTTAAGTTTATCGAAGTGATTCAAAAACTGTTTACCATGGCAGGTAAGGCGCTCACCGTAGATGCCGAAAACTGGATGGCCCATAAAGGTACAGCCAGCGTCATGCTGAACATATTCCGCCATTACAAAACGCCACCGCACTTTATTATCCTGTCGGGCGATGTGCACTACTCGTTTGTGTATGACGTTCGCCTGCGGTTTACCCGTAACAGCCCTAAGATAACGCAGTTTACCTGCAGCGGAATTAAAAACACCTTTCCGGATACACTCATCCGCTGGCTCGACAGGCTGAATCAGTGGTTTTACAGTGCCCGGTCACCGCTCAATGTTTTCACCCGCCGCCGGGACATGTCGGTACATGACCGTCATCCGGACAGTAACGATGACATCGCGTTGTTAAATCAGGCGGCTATTGGCCAGATGCTGATTGATCCGGACATTGAAAATGTTCGTTGTATTGCTTTGTGTAGTAACGGTGACACGGTAGAATTCCCGCCAGAACTTACACCTGACGATACCCCGGCAAGAGAGTAGTAAATGAGTGATACCGCATTAAAAATCGGCCTGTTTTATGGTTCAACCACCTGTTATACCGAAATGGCCGCAGAAAAAATCCAGGATCAGCTCAATGCGCTGTTCGGGGAAGCCGTGGTAGAACTGCATAATATTCAGGACGTTTCGTTAAGTCAGACCGCCGGGTACGACATTTTAATCTTCGGCATTTCCACCTGGGACTTTGGCGAATTACAGGAAGACTGGGAATCAAGCTGGGAGGACGTTCATCAGCTCAACCTGAGCGGCAAAATTGTTGCCCTGTACGGTTTAGGTGATCAGCTCGGCTATACGGACTGGTTTCAGGATGCGCTTGGTATGCTGCACGACGCATTGTTACCCAGCGGTTGTCAGTTTATCGGCTACTGGCCAAACACAGGGTATGAGTTTGCACAGTCAAAAGCCCTCACTGAGGATGGTTCACATTTTGTTGGCTTGTCGCTGGATGATGAAAACCAGTACGATAAAACCGATGAACGTGTGCTTAACTGGTGTACGCAGTTAGTCACCGAACTCAGCGAGCTGTAACAGCTGCATTATTAAACTAGCCGGAGGCGCAGGTGACTGACATTCCTAAACCCAAAAGAGGTACAGTTGCCAACCATTACGTCACCGCTATTTATAACACTGCGCAACGGCAAGGACTGAATGCTGAAAAGTTGCTTATCGACAATGGTTTTTCTTTAACCGATATCAACCAGCCCGATCTCAGACTGGACATCGAAAACCTGGCCGCCTTTCAACGCTCGGTTTGGGCAGCTTTATCCGATGAATCCATGGGGCACTTGCACGTCACCCTGCCAGCGGGTACCTATTACCTTATGGCTCGTTTAGCCGTTGCCCAGCCAACACTGCACGAGGCCCTGTTATGGGGTATCCGGTTTTACAACATTGTTACCCGCTTTGAGTTTGTCCGCTTAGAGCGAGAAGAACAAAATAGTGTGCTGGTTATTAACCTGCCGCAACCTGAGCGGGATTATCAGCATCTGTTTGGCGAAATTTCCCTGTTAGCATGGCACCGCCTGGCTTCCTGGCTCATTGCCGACACCCTGCCATTGTGCGAAAGCCGTTTTGATTACTCCGAGCCTGCCCACGTTGCGGAATATGCGTATTTGTATCCGGGCAAACACCGTTTTAATCACCGACAACTCGCCATTGTTTTCCCCTCATCTTACCTAAGCAGGCCAGTCCGCCAGAATGATGCGACCCTGGTTTCCTTTATGAATCGCTGTCCTTTAGTGCTGTTTCACCGGTATATCACTGACTTCAGCACCTCCTCTGAAGTCAAACAATTGTTAGAGGCCTATACCTTCGATGACGGATTTACCATTACAGACTGTGCCAGACAGGTTCATTTAACCACTAAAACGCTGATGCGCAGACTCAAGGAAGAAGGCACTTCATTCCAGCAACTCAAGGATATCGTCAGACGAGATAAAGCGGTGCATTTACTGCTGCGAAGCGATCTGTCGGTTTATGACATTGCCGAGCAAGTGGGGTATTCTGACACCGCCGTATTCTCCAGGGCCTTCAAGAAATGGACCGGTGAACCGCCTAAGCGCTATCGGGATAAACATCGCTCTGCCACTTAACCAGCTTAAAAACCTAACGCCCATATAAGCAAACTAAACGCCCGCACCATCCCCTGCCACAAAGTAATTTGCATCAATTCTACACCTTGCCATATTTGTCAATTTTTTTGACTTTTTATGCAATCGTCCAAGGTTAATAATTACCCTACCATTTGTTAATAACTTTCACATTTATACGTATGGTTGTTAGCCTGGAGAGTTTCAGCACAACGTTTTCCTTTTGTCATTCGCCACTCACAACTCCCCTACCGGGGATGAGTAAGCTGCCACTGCCTTTGGCAAACTTGCAATGGCAAATCATACCAAACGGCGTTGACACAACCCGAAGCGAAATACCCAACTGAACAGACAACCAGTGAATAGTACCCATAGTAAAACAAGAAGAGGATAAAAAGTGAGCGAAACAAAGCAAACTCTTTCTTCCAGTGCCGTGGAGGCACTCAAGGCTGCAGGAGACGTAGCGCAAGCCGAGGATGTTGCCGATCTGGAAGCAGCCCAATCGGGTTCGGATGCAAAACTCAAAAGCAACAAAGCCAGTCTTACCGAGCGCCTTATTTTTGGTCCGCCCCCCTCGCTGGATGAACTAAGCAGCGGTGCTGACTATTATGCCAGTATCGGCAAAGCAAAAATTGATGAAATGGTGTATGCATCGCGTGATGAAATGTTTGCTGGTAATGCTTTTACCGCCGACAACAAACTGTCTGATGAACTGCGCGCCAAGATTGCCAGTTATGGCGGC
Organism: Marisediminitalea lipolytica; assembly: GCF_001758465.1. Taxonomy (GTDB): domain Bacteria; phylum Pseudomonadota; class Gammaproteobacteria; order Enterobacterales; family Alteromonadaceae; genus Alteromonas; species Alteromonas lipolytica. Next base: position 853,878 of record NZ_MJIC01000015.1, on the reverse strand, counting down.
TATGGATTAACCCTGCCAAAAGAATATGGCGGCCTGGCCTACAGTTATAATCAGCTGGCCTATATGTCAGAGCAATTTTCGGCCAATGGTCTTAGCAGCGTTTCGATCGAAATTAGCGGCCAGCTGACCATTGGTGCCAGTGCCTTATTAGGTTATGGTACTGAGCAACAGCGCCAGACCTTTTTACCCCTGATCGCCAGTGGCGATTTAATTGCATTTGCCCTGACCGAAGTGGGTGTAGGCGTTAATGCCAAACGGGTTCAGACTTATGTGGAAGAAGATAAAGAGAACAATTGCTGGCGGCTGCATGCCGAGGGCGCTCGCAATAAACTGTATATAACCAACGCAGCGCATGGCGCACTTGCTGCGATTGTGGCGCGTAAAGGTAAAACAAGTAAAGAAATCGGACTGTTTATTGTCAGACTCCCCGACCAGGACGTTAGCGAAGGTGATTACCAGTTTAGTTGCAAGCCCTCAAACGTGTCGGCCTTCTCGCAAAATATCAACTCGCGGGTCAGTTTCAGCCATTTCCCGGTGCCTTTTGAAAATGAAATCAAAGGTAACGGCGTAGAAGTCCTGTTTTACTGCTTGCGGCTTGGCCGCTGCATTCTGGCTGCTCAATGTGCCGGTATTCAACGCTCTATGGCGGTTGATGTGATTAATTATGCGCGTCAACGGGAAGGCGTGGGCGGCAAGGTCATTAAGCATGAATTGCCGTTAAGTAATATCTGTAAAATATTGTCCGGGGCATTAATGTCTCGCGCGTTGTCGCACTTATCACTGGCACAGGACAGTACCGGCGTAAACCTCGCCGGTCTGCGTGATTTAACCAAATCAGCGAGTTCCGAAATGCTGCAGGAGTCGCTTTATGCTGCCGAAAAAGTGATGGGCGGGCGAACCCTCGATTTAGATGCCCGGCTTACCCAGCTGCGGCCGATATGTCATGCCTTTGGTATTGTTGAAGGCGAGAATGACCTGATTCGTCTGGGCATGGTTAAAGACGTCACCACCAATTTTACCAACGAACGTCTGGCTGGCTTACTGGCCGTTTTACAACAGGCTAATACCGATGCCGATGGCAAACCTGTCGCTGCCGATAAACGCATCGATAAATTAAACCTGAACACTTTTCTTCATATGCCGGTTCGCTCGATGAAAGCCTGTTATTCGCTGGTGAGTAACGAAAAGTTCTATCATCTTGTTGGCAGCTTAGTTCGCAGTGCGGCCAGCGATACAGGCGAATTAGTAAAAGGACTGGTGCCGGCTTCATTTTCCTCACGTTACGGCCACTTGCCTAAGTCTCTGCAACACTATGTAAAATATGCTGAGCGCGGATTGCGTCACTGTCGCTGGCATTACATAGGCCTCAACCTGAAGTACCAGTTAGAGTTAACCAGGGCGCAGGTGCCCATGTTGCAGCTTGGCAAACGCATCGAAACGCTTATGTGTATCCTGATTCTGGCCAGTCATGCCAGTAAACAGGACAAAGTAACCCAGGCGCTGGCGGTTTATCGCTGTGCAGAAATGGTGATGAACCTTGATGGCGTGTGCGGCTCACAAACGCAAAAACAGCGAAAGGCTATCGAAGAGGTCGCACGAGCGCTGCAGAAGGATGAAGTTAGCTTACTGGATCAACTGATCCCGGAGCCTTTTGCCCATCAATGGGATGAGCAGTAATGCCGTTAAGTTTTAACCGCTTCACAGAGAGACGACTATGACCTCACCAACAATCAAGCCACAGTGGCAACCAGGGCAGTTTATCCTGGCACCCTATGAAGGTAAGCACCCACCTACCGAACAGTGGGTTCAGGACGCACTTGACGATAACCCGGTGCGTACTTCTTTTGAGATTGACGGTTTATCCATTGAGCTGTTGATCTGGGGCGATGAAGGCAAGCCTGGTTTACTGTTTTTACACGGCGCGGGGGCACAAGCCGACTGGTGGAATGTTATTGCGCCTGCATTCGCAAAAGAATACCGGGTGGCGGCTATCAGTTGGTCAGGTATGGGGCGCTCAGACTGGCGACCGCGATACACTATCGATAACTGGGGCAAAGAGGCGTTAAAAGCCATTGAAGTCGCTGGCCTCGATAAAGCTGGCAAGCCAATGGTTATCGCGCATTCTCTGGGTGGCTCACCGCTGTTTTATCTGAGCGCAAATCACAGCGAACAAGTTCACGCCGGGATCCTGGTAGACAGCTTTATTCCTAAATTTAAAGCAGGGGGTTCCCCTCCCAAAAGGGAAAAGCTTCAGCGTTACGCCACGGTAGAAGCGGCGCTGGCGCGCTATCGTTTCATGCCGGAACAGGGCACTGACTATCCCGAAATTGTTGACTATATCGCCCGCCAGTCATTGCGCTGGGTCGAAGAAGATGGCGAGGATCCTGCGGGTTGGACCTGGCGATTCGATCCGTCGATGTTCGCGTCTTTAGATGTTAGCGGCGTTGCAGACTTAGTCCCTGAGGCAAAAATCCCACTGGCACTGATTGCCGGCGAGCAATCAGGATTAGTCCGCAACACCAATCTGGCATCAATCAGAGAAACGCTGCCAAACTGTCCGGTAGCAGTGGCGATCCCCCAGGCCCGTCACCACATAATGATAGATCAACCGTTGGCCTTAATTGCCGCACTGCGTGTTACTTTACAAACGCTAAGTGCCAGCAGTTAATTCAGAAAAGACCAGCCAGAGACAGATACTTTAACCAAAAAGCCCGGTAAACCGGGCTTTTTAGTGCTTTAGGAATGTATCTGAGCGTTATAAGCGCTCAAATACAGTAGAGATACCCTGCCCCATTCCGATACACATTGTGGCTAAGCCGATACTCGCCCCTTGCTGATCCATGGCATTAAGCAAAGTCGTGGAAATGCGCGTGCCAGAGCAACCAAATGGATGCCCCAGCGCAATAGCGCCGCCCAACAGATTAACCTTGCTGTCTATCTCAGACTCAATACCCAGCTCGCGTAACACCGCAATGCCCTGTGCCGCGAACGCTTCATTAAGTTCGAATACGCCTATATCTGACAATTTCAGGTTTGCCCGGGCCAGTGCTTTTTGCGTGGCTGGCACAGGACCAATCCCCATCGTTGCTGCCGGGCAACCCGCTGATGCCATGGACAAAATTCGGGCAATCGGAGAGATGCCAGCCTCCCGGGCAGCCGCACCGGACATGACTAACATCATAGAGGCACCATCAGCAATCGCCGACGCATTGCCAGCAGTAACACTGCCTTTGCGTGGAATGAACACCGGTGGTAACCCGGCCAGCCCCTCAATGCTAGCGTCATTACGGATCACTTCATCCACAGCTACCTGAGTTAATACGCCTTGTTCATCATGCCCTTCAACGGCAACGATCTCTTTGCTAAAACGCCCGTTCCGGGTTGCCTCATAAGCTAACTGATGAGATCTCAGAGCAAACTCATCCTGTTGCTCACGAGACACTTTGTACTGGGCCGCCAGATTTTCTGCGGTCAGACCCATATTCATCGAATGACTTGAGATACGTCGGCTCAGCTCCGGGTTAATATCCATCCCCTGAGTCATTGGCAAATGACCGATATGTTCGACGCCGCCAACAATAAAACTGTCGCCCATGCCGGCTTTAATTGATGCTGCCGCGGTATGTAACGCTGCCATCGATGAACCACACAAGCGGTTCACCGTTTGCGCAGCAACCGTTTCTGGCACGCCAGCGAGGATCGCAACGCCTTTGGCAATATTCAGACCTTGCTCGTAATACTGGTTTACGCAGCCCCAGATTAAATCTTCAACCCGTGCAGGATCAAACTTTGGATTGCGCGCTAATACCTGCTCTACCATACTGGCGGACAGACTATCTGCCCGGACATGGCGAAACACGCCCCCTTTAGAACGGCCCATGGCAGTACGGGCGGCATCCACAATAACAACGTCAGTATCTTGAAAAGCTTTAGTCATGTGAAGTCTCCTTACTACTTGATAACCGGGGATGAAAAGGCATAAAAACTGTCACCGGATTCGGCCATTTGCCTGATAGTATCGGGCGCCGCGTAGGCTTCGCCCAACGATTCGTAAGTACTTGAAAGTGCCAACAGTTGCTCAGCACCAATTTGATCCATATAGCCGAAAATGCCGCCCAGATGACGCGGGAATCCTACGCCGCTAACAAGTGCAATATCGATAGTCGCTACCGACTCAGCCACTTTTTGTTCCAGACAACGTACAGCCTCAAAACAGAACGGTAACATTAACCGTTCGACTATCTGTTGATCGGTTAACTCAACCGGATCAGTTACTAACGGCGCCAGTAGCTCGCTAACAGCAGGGTCGGGTAATTTCTTTTGCTTGCCGCGCTTGTCCAGTTCGTAACGATAAAAACCAGCCCCGGATTTTTGCCCTAAGCGCCCGGCTTCCAGCAATATATGCGTAGCATTGTGTACATCACTCATGCGATCCGGATACGCTTTGCCCACAATGGCTGAGGCATGCACGGACGTATCCATGCCAACCATATCGGCCAGTGTCGCCGGCCCCATTGGCCAGCCGAATTTTTCCATCAGTTTATCGATGCGAACAAAATCTATTCCCTGATTAACCAGTACCGCAAAAGCACGAATATAGGCAAACAAAATACGGTTAACCAGGAAACCGGAACAGTCCTTCACCACTACCGGCAGCTTGCGCATTGAAAGGGCATAATTCACCGCTTTGGCAATGGCTTCATCGGAGGTTTTTTCACCTTTAATCACTTCAACCAAAGGCATAAGATGGACCGGATTAAAAAAGTGCATTCCACATAAGTTTTGTGGCCGCGTTACGGCATCTTCCATTTCGGCGACAGTCAGGGTAGAGGTATTGGTAGCCAGCACACAATCTTCCGCTACCTGCTGTTCCACGTCGGCTAATACCGCTCGTTTTACCGCAATATTTTCAACCACTGCCTCGACAACAAACTCAACCTTGTCAAAACCGTAGTAGTCCAGCCGAGGCTGGATCAGGCGGGTTGTCTTTAGCGCTTGTTCGGGTTTCATGCGCCCTCGTTTAAGCTGACCAATCATCAATCGGTCCGCTTCGGCCAGTCCGGCATCGATGGCTGCGGAGTTAATATCCTTCATCAGGATCGGAGTACCGGTAGAGGCGGTTTGATAAGCCACCCCGCCGCCCATTATACCGGCGCCGAGTACCGCAGCCTGTTTGGGTGCCTTGCCATCCCCGGCATAGTTTTTATTATCACGACGGACCTCACGGTCACTCATGAACAGGTTAATAAGACTACGCGCGGTAGGCGTTGAGGTTAAATCTACAAAATCGCGGCACTCCCTTTCCTGCGCCGCCTCACGTTCGAGATTAACGGTAGCCTTAAGTGATTCAACGGCTTTAGAGGGAGCCGGGTAATGCGCCGGGTTTTGTCCGCCAAACAAACCTAAACCCGCGCTGGTCGCCATTTCCAGTTCACCCTGACTAATGCCCAGAGGTTGCGTTTTCATCGCGCGTTTTTTGCGGTAGTCAATTTCACCACTGGCTGCCCGTTTTATTAACTGCAATGCCGCATCTTCGAGCATGGCATCAGCAACCAGGGCGTCGGCCGCGTGGACTCTTAACGCTTCGGCAGCCTTGAACGGCCGCGCTTGTAATATCCACTGTAAAGCGTTATCCAGACCAATGAGTCGTGGTAAACGTACCGAACCTGCCCAACCAGGCATAATGCCTAATGACACCTCAGGTAAACCCAGTTTGGCGTTGTCGCTGACCACCCGAAAATCGGTGGATAATGCCAGTTCAAAACCGCCTCCCAAGGCATCACCACGGATCGCGCACACCGTAGGAAACGGTAAGTCTTCGATGGTATTTAAAATGGCGTGGACACTCATCGCATAGTCATAAACTGCTTGCTTACCACTGGCAAAGGTGGCGCAAAACTCAGTAATATCCGCGCCGGCCACAAAGCCGCGTTTGGCACTACTTATGACCAAACCACGTATCTGATCAAGCGGTAACTGCGTAAGCACTTCACCTAAAGCGTGAGATGCATTCTGGCTCAGCACATTCAGTGGTGCTCCGGCAAAATCCAGCACCAGGCTGTAGTAACCTTGTTCAAGCTCTTGCAACCGCACAAAGCTTTCCGTATTCATAAGCAAAACTCTCCCGCATTTAAGCTTAATTAATAATGTTCAGTCTTTTGGCAGCACGTTATCGGATACGTGCGTTAACCTTGAGTAATAACGCAATAAGCATTTGCCTTTCCGGATCGCTCAGGCAAGCCGTAAAGCTAGCTTCCTGCTCAGAAATTTCTTCGAGAACGGATTCCAGTACTTCACTTCCTTTCGGTGTAATCGTTGCCACTTTCGCTCGCTTATCTATCTGGCATTGCTGGCGTTCTATCAGCCCCATTTCTTCCAGACGAGCCAGCGTTTCACCAAACGCTGCGCGTTCGGTAGAAAGCACATTGGCTAACTGACGCTGATTAACGCCCGGGTTTAGGCTTATCACATAAAGCACACCAAATTTTTTGGGGCTCAACCCTGTTGCTGAGAACCAATCGACAAAGTGGTTGTAGACTCCCATCTGTGCAGAACGCAGTTGGGCGGCGAGAAAATCTACTGTGCGCCCCCAGTTAATTTTGTTCTTTGTTAGCTTCTTATCCACACAAAACCCTTTGAAAGTATGGGCCACGCAAAGAGATCAAGGCCTGGTCCAATTCACATATTTAATAAAGTTACCATACAATTATAACAATATAAACATCTACTAAACATTGATCTGTTAACATTTTTGTAATAGAACCATACTTAAGGTCAGCCTTATTCCGACCTGTTTACATTTATCAACAGCAATGACTACCAATCAGGAACACAAAAATGAAAAGACGCCAGTTTACTAAAGGACTTGTTGCCAGTGTCCTTGCAACACCACTACTTCCTTCGCTTGCGCAGGCCATTCAGACAAGTCAGTCAATTAAGGTTAGCGGCCCTATCACAGGCGGGAGGCATGGCTATCCTTTCTGTTCTTACGCGGGTGATCTCAGCCATTTTGGCTATGTTGAAGAAGAGTACTTCATCGAGGGTACAGCCACTCGCTATCAGGCAAATGGCGAGTTGGGTTTTGATGGGAAATGGTCGGTAGAACCCATGGGGACCTATCCGTTTAAAACCCGGTTGCTGGTTCGCCGGCCTCAGGATCACAGTCGGTTTAATGGCACAGTTGTTACAGAATGGTTAAATACAACTGCCGGTCATGACACCTGCACAATAGGTATGGTTACCAACGGTTTATATCAAAACGGCTTTGTGTATGTAGGCGTTAGTTGTCAGGAAGTTGGCATAACAGGCGTTACCGACAAACCACAAGGTTTGCATGCCTGGGATCCACAGCGCTATGGCAGCTTGTCTATTCCGGGCGATTCCATTTCGTACGATATTTTTAGTCAGGCGGGGAAAGCCGTCGGACCAAACCGCTCGCGCCAGGGTGTTGACCCTCTGGCGGGCTTAAAGGTTAAACAAGTTATTGCCACAGGCGCATCGCAATCGGGCGGCAGATTGCGCACCTACATAAACGCTATCCATCTGCGGGATAAAGTCTTTGATGGCTTTTTACCTACCATTCAGTTTGGTGCCGGTTACGCATTTTCTGACATCACTGTCGATAAAAAGACCGGTGCTCCGGCTAAAAACCGTGAACTTTATGCCTCGCTCATTCGGGATGATCTTAAAACACCGGTATTTATGGTTAACTCAGAAACAGAAGTACTGGTTAACAGTCGCGCCCGCCAGCCTGACAGCGATTACCTGCGCTTTTGGGAGGTCGCCGGCGCTTCTCATGTGCCAGCAGGATGGGACCGAATTATTAACAAAATTCGTGAGCGCGATGGGCTGTATGATAGCGGCCCGGCTGAACTGGGCAGCGAAGTACTCTGGCAGGACGCCGCAGATGCCGCACTGATGCACCTGATTAGCTGGATAGATGCCGGAAAGCTTCCTCCTGTGGCCGAGCCCATTAAGCTATCGACCGCCGAGGGCAAACCGGTGGTAATGCGCGATGAATTTGGCAATGCCAAAGGCGGCTTACGTTTACCCGAACTGGAAGCGCCGATAGCGACTTATGACAGTGCGCTACAAGCACTCAATGCGGCCAATGGTTTGCGCGGCACGACAACACCGCTAACCGCCGGGACCCTGAAAGCACTGTATCCCACTCATCAGGATTATGTGGATAAGGTAACCGCCGCGGCCAAAGAATGTAAGTCCAGTGGCTATATTCTGGCTCCTTGTTTGGGACGCTATATTGAACAAGCAAAACAAGCGTCTTTAGCCAGCTAAATGGCAGGCTACTGATTCACCGCGAGAAACCTTTTCTGGCAGCTTTTTGTCATTAACAAGTGACAAAAAGCTGTCCTGTCTCTGCCCAATCTGAAGAGAACCTATGTTAACTATAAAATCGTACAAGTCTTTACTGCAAACCTTACTACTATTCGTACTTTGCTGCGGCCTCTTAGCTTCATTGCAAGCGCATGCCAGCGAGGACCGCTTAACCGGTCGGTGGAACGGCGTCGGGCTGATCCAGAATACTGCGGTGAGCCTGCCTTCACTGATAGATTTCGAATTCAAACGAAATAGCGAAGGAAAACTGGTTGCCATTGATCTGACAAAACCCAAAGCAGGCGAGTTTTTGGTTGCCGTTAGTGGCAATACATTTTCCTTTACTACTGAATTTCCGGTTAGTCCACAACGCAAAGCCCGGGCCGAAGTTTCAGGTACCCTGGCTGACGATGAGCAGACCATTAAAATCTCCGTTGGCGCTTATGGTTTATCAGGCAAAATAGAGGATGTAAGGGTAGCGACGCTAAGCCATAATAATGCAGCCGCTAAAGCCTTCATGTATCCACGGGTCGGGGATAACGGTGAGCCTGTACTTACTTACGCTTATCGTAAGCCGATTGACCAAACCAATACGTTTACCACCGTTACCCCGGAACAAGCCGGTCTTGATCGCACAAAACTGGAAGCCATGGTTAATACCATACTCAGGCAAACGGCAGAGTCTAAAACAGAAAGTGTGCTGATTTTACGGAATGGTAAACTGGTCATGGCCGAATACTTCTGGGGGCATGGTTCTGATGATGCACACCAGACCTGGTCCGTGGTTAAAAGTATCTCGGCCATCGTGGCCGGAATCGCCTGGGATCAAAACAAATTTAATCTGGACGCCACTTTTGCGTCTTATTTTCCGCAATACCGGGCAACGAAATGGGCCAAGGAGAATCTGGCCATCTCAGTTCGACAGGTCTTATCCATGGCTTCCGGCGCCTATATTCCATCGCCAATTACCATCAGCACTGCAGCGGATTTCATTCAGGCTATGCTCGATCAGCCTTTGGTGCATCCTCCCGGTATGACTTATGCCTATGACAATGGCCTGCCTTCACTGGCAGGGCAATTGGTAGCTAAAACAACGGGTAAACCTTTCGACCAGTTTGCCGAACAATATTTGTTGCAACCCCTGGGGATTAAAAAGCAGCGCTGGACCTACTTTGCTGACGGCACGCCAAACGGGGCAGGCGCCTTTTTCATTACCCCTCTCGACTTTGCGAGAATAGGCCAGATGATGCTGGACAAAGGCGTATGGCAGGGCAAACGAATTGTATCAGAGGCCTGGATTAAAGAATCGACCCAACAACAAACCGCCAAAGGTGATTATCCTTACGGATTCTACTGGCACCTCAATACTGAGTCATACGAACATTTTAAAGGTGCCACCGCTTTCATGGCGCGCGGCGCTCTGGGTCAGACAATCACCGTTCTGCCCGACGAAAATATGGTGGTAGTCGTTACTTCGACCAATGCGAAATATGATGCTTTTCTTAGCGATTACATTGTGCCTGCCATAATACGTTAATCAGACAGGCACGAATTACTCAGAAAAAAGGGGGACTTACCGCAAGTCCCCCTTTTTTAATCCTTAAAGCGCCACTCCACAGTACTTAGTCGAGTTTTAGACGAATAAATTTGGCAGCCACAAGAAACAACGACACCGGCAGCACATAAAGCACCGCATTGAATCGCAATGCCGATTGCAAGCCATTGGATGAAGCTCTGGTACAGGCTTGTTTTAATTCGCCAGCCAGGTCTGAACCGCCATGGCAGATTTCTGCATAGTCGCCCAGTGCAGCAGGAAATGCATCTGACGCCGCCCAATCACTTAATACCCCAACCAATGGAGGACCTAACGACGTGCCGACCAGGGTAATGGCTAACATCAGTACCGCTATACCAGTGGCTCGCATGTGAGCCGGTACCAGCGTCTGCACCGAGGCAAAGTTAGGGCCATTTTTCAATGAACTGAAGATGCTGGCAATAACCACAAAAATGCCGGCGACCGCCCAGGTTTCAACACCATAGGCAATAAAATAACTCACCCCACCGCCTAATGCGCCAAGGCAGGGAACCAGCATATAGGACTGACCATGGGCACCGGAAAACCGGTCCGCCAGCCAACCACCTAACAGCGTGCCAATAACACCGCCAAAACCCAGGCCGGTAGACAACACGATGGCCGCTTCCTGCAACGACAACTCAAATTTACGCAGAAAAAACGACGCAGTGAACATTAACGCGGATGTCATGACCATGGATGCCGACGCACTGGCAATAAAGATCAGCATAAATCCCTTATTGGTAAACAACCATTTAAGGTCGGCCAAAAAGTTAGGCTTTACCGGCGTCGATGCGTTTGTCCCTGATGAGGCATTTGCTTGTTTACGAGGATCTTTGTTACTCAAGCGAAACAGGATAGCCAACACAATTCCCGGCGCCCCCACACAAACAAAAGCCCAGCGCCAGCCATACACATCGGCAATATAGGCGCCCGCTAACGGCGCCAGAAATCCAGCAAGAGGCATTGCCATACCCAGTAAGGCTGTTGCCAGTCCGCGCTGGCGCGGCGGGAACGTATCGGCTACCAGTGAATGGCAGGCAGGTTGAGCACCAGCTTCTGAAATACCGACCCCCATACGCACGATAACAAGTTGTGCATAGGAGCCTACAGCGCCGCATAACACGGTTAAGCTCGACCAGATCGCAGCAAAGGCTCCCAATAGGGTAATACGATCAAACCGCTCCGCCAGCCTGGCCATCGGGATTGTAGATAAACCATACAATAAACCAAAGGCCGGACCGACTATAAGCCCTAGTTGCAGGTCCGACATACCCAAGTCCTGCTTAATGGGCTCCTGTAAAATAGTCATGATAAGACGATCAAGATAATTTGACATCATGATCAACATTAACATCATCAAGACCATTATCTTTTTAACAGTCCACCCATTAATTGTTGATATATCTGGATTTACTTCTGATTTTTCAGGTTCAACAGTGTGACTTGTCATAAGTTTTAAGTCCTTTATCAATCACGCTAACCAGTACTTATTTAGTGAGTAACGATTAACACGACAGAAGTTAATTAATTATTGAGGTTAATGTTAATATAATGTAATTTTAGGATGGTAGCCATATTAATTTATCGTTTACTGGTGTTGAAAGCTAACTTATTCACTCCAGCCATCAAACCAACAGTGATGCGCAGGGGAGCACAAATCATCAGCTACAAGGAATGCACAATAATGAATATCCTCAGAAAGCCGTTGCTTGCCATGCTGACTGGCGTAGTTTTATACAGCACGGCGCTCACTGCTGAACCGCTCAAACGGATCTCCAGCCCCAATCATTATCAGGGCTATTCAGAGGTACTTTATGACGGCTGGCAACTGTCATCGCGTTATGTCGCTGTTCGCGATGGCACCAGACTGGCAGTAGACATCATCCGGCCAACGCAACAAGGCAAAGTAGTTGAGAAATCCCATCCCGTGGTTTGGATGCACACCCCCTATAACCGACGAATGAAAGGGGGCAAGTCCGCGGCCGAGACTTATCCGAGCGGGCCTATCAATCTGGTTAAATATGGCTATGTAGTCGCAGTTGTCGATTTCAGAGGGCTGTACGGTTCTTTTGGCAAAAATCGCTTGTTTAACTTTGGCAACTTTGTCGAACCAGCCTGGAACGATGCCTATGACATCACCGAATGGCTGGCAGACCAATCCTGGAGCAGTGGTGATATAGGCATGTGGGGATGCTCAGCAACCGGAGGCAGTCAACAACAGGCCGCTATTACCATGCCACCAGCACTGAAGGCTATTTTTCCACTCAGTCCTAACTTCGATGCCTATGAGTTTATTAATTACGGCGGCGTCAGTACCCAGGTGCCTTACCAAACCAAGAGCATGGCAGATATGGACAAGGAAGCGTCCGCCGTAGATGGTCCGCAAGCGGCTACTTTATTAGCCAAAGCCCAGGCTGAGCATATTGACGATCCGATTAACCAGCGTGTCGGTATGCCGTTTCGGGACAGCCCCTCAGCAGAACTCGGCGATAACTGGTGGCAACGAACCAGTATGTACACCTACATAGACAAAATAAAAGAGTCCGGAATAGGCGTATACAGCGGAGCAAACTGGGATGAATCCCTGACCAAGGCTGGCCCGCTACTGATGTTTGGTAACGTTCCTGAAGCTCAGGGCAAACTGATTATTGGTCCTCAGGAACATTGCCGCTGGTCAACCATCGCCGAACAAAATGATTTCTCGCTGGAAACTGAACAGCTGCGATTTTACGACTATTGGTTAAAAGGCATCGATAATGGTCTGATGGATGAGCCAGCAGTAACCTATTACACCTACAATGCCCCCGAGGGAGAACAATGGCGTCAGTCTGAAACCTGGCCTTTGAGCAATGAACGCCCTACCCGGTATTACTTTTCTGCCGACAGTTTAACGCCGACACCACAAGCCAAAGCAAAAGCGCTGACTATCGCTATGGGCGAGCCTGCCAAAGTTAACCCGGTGCAAATTACGCCGCAACAAAAAGGACTGCAATTCGACACCGCACCGCTGACACAGGACCTGGAGATCACAGGCTACCCCGTTATCGATTTATGGATAACCAGTGATCAGCCCGATACCGATGTGGTAGCGCAATTACTCGATGTCGCTCCGGATGGCAGTACCCGCACTTACCAGATGGTGGGTCGTCTGCGCGCCTCGCACCGAGTACAGGCCGAGGCACCTTACAATAATTTTGGCCTGCCCTATCACTCGCATCTGCAACAGGATATAGCACCAATCCCGGCAGATACGCCGGTGCGTCTGGAGTTCGCCATGCTTCCCATGTCCTATAACTTCCCAGCAGGCCATAAAATCAGACTGGCAGTGTCTTTTTCTAATCCCGATGGCGAACCGGGCGAAATTACCGTATTGAGCGGGGATCAGTATGCATCCTCAATTTTGTTGCCGGTGATCCCGGTCACCACCAGCGGCGGATTACACTAATGACCGCCACTGTGAAAGCCAATAACACCGCCCTGGTTTACGCCGATTATGCTGAGCCAATACCAGGCAGTGGTCTGGCAACGCCAATCACCGCTGAACTGCACTGGTTACGCATGCCACTGTTTTCCGACAGCATGGCAATTAACTGTTGGGCACTTAATGAAGGTGAACACTGGGCGATTGTCGACTCAGGTTTACACAATGCAGCGACCATCAGCGCCTGGCAGAGCACCATAACGCAAACCTTTAAAGACCAACCGGTTTCCCGTGTTTTTGCAACCCACATGCACCCCGACCATGCTGGTATGGCGGGCTGGTTAACTAAGCAACACAGCACCAGTTTGTGGATGACCAGGGACGAATACAGCATGTTGCAACAGTTCTCTGAATCTGATGCTGAGGCCGCCGAACAGGAAAAAATCTTTTATCAACGGGCCGGCATGCCGGCAGACTGGTTTAATGATTTTAGCGCACGAGCCCAATCCTTCTGCAAGATGGTGGCCCCGGTTTCAGCCCCGTTTAAACGAATGCAGGATGGTGACCTGATAGCAATCGGCAACCGTGAATGGCAATGCATTGTCGGCCGGGGGCACTCACCCGAGCACGCCTGCTTATGGAACCGCGAAGACGGTCTTCTCATCAGTGGCGATCAGGTTTTACCGGAAATATCGTCAAACGTCTCCGTGTTACCCGGTGCCCCAGCGGCCGATCCCTTATCTGACTGGCTGGCGTCTTTAGCCCGTATCCGGCAACTGGTGCCAGACAGCGTACTGGTGCTGCCTGCTCACGGTCGTCCTTTTTATGGCCTGCATGCCCGCATAGATGCTCTTATCGCAAGCCACGAAGGCAAACTGGACAGACTGCTAAAAGTACTGAATACGCCGCAACGAGCGGTAGATGTTTTTTCGCAGTTGTTTCGTCAGGTACCACCCAACTTTATGAGCCGTAGCCTTGCCACCGGCGAAGCCATGGCGCATTTAGCCTGTCTGAAGACACGCGGGCAAGCGGTTAGCTTTACCGATTCACAAGGAGTGCTGTGGTGGCAACGAAATTAATCCGGTCAACACGCTTTGCGCGACAACGTCAGCCTTCAGAGCTACCGACCGCTGCTTTTGTTCATTTTAAATAGTTTGGAATTATCAACTATGTCTACTCTTGCAACCGCACTAAAGCCTGATTTATTTCAGTGTATTGCCGATATGGCCGCGTCTCAGCCGGATGCTCCCGCACTGGTCCATTTAGACAATCCGCTGGATACCTCGGCCACGACAATCTCTTACGGCGAACTGTTCAGCTTTATTTCTGCACTGGCCGCAGAACTTGAAGCAGCCGGCGTCACCGCCGAACATTCGGTAGCTATTTTGTTACCTACCATACCTGAAAGCTTAATGGCATTTGTTGCAGCCGCTACTGTTGCCACCGCTTTTCCGCTGAATCCATTACTCACACCACAAGCTTTAGCTGAACAACTCTCACTGGCAAACGCCCATACCTGTATTGTTTTTGAACCCAGCGAGCTTATGCCTATACAGAAAAAGTTACTGGCCGCACTGGATTATCCGCAGCCAGTTAAGCAGATCGTAGAGGTGAGTAGTGGTTTTCCTCAAGCGTCATCCTCTTACCCGGAACATATCCCGGTTCGCTCGTGGCAGGAACTGGTGCAGTCAGAACGCCGCTGGCAGCCGAAAAGACCGGCCGCCAGGCGAGTAGCGGCTTTATTTCATACTGGTGGCACCTCTGGCTCGCCCAAATTAGCCGAACTGGGTGAAAGTGCCTTAGCGGCAGGTCCACAGTTATCTGCCCAGGCCAGTCATTTACAGGCAACCGATCGTATATTGAATTTTTTACCCTACTTTCATGTGGGCGGAACGCTGTCGATGGGTATTGGCTTATTAACCCGCGGTGGAGCATTTTACACTTGTGGCCTGTTAGGCGGACGCAACCCGGATCTGATCAAACAGATCTGGACCCTGTGTGCTAACCATCACATCACTATGCCCACCATGGTCCCTACCAGTTGGTCAGCCGTGTTAGACAACGCAGAAGGGAAGCCTCCAGCCTGCCTGCGTGGCATTATCACCGGCGGTGCAGCCGCTCCTCTCGAACTGGTAGAACGAGCGGAAAGCATCACCGGCGTTCCAATGAGTCAGGTGTTTGGTATGACCGAATTTGCCGGCATATGCACCGCGCAACCAGTTGATGGTAAATTTCGCGCCCATGCAGTTGGCTATCCACCCCATGGTGTTGAACTTAAGCTCAATGCAATAGGTGAAGACCTGTTTGAGGTCCATCTCAAGGGACCGAATTTATTTTTAGGCTACCGTACCAAAGACGGGCGGGTTAACGCGCCGGATGAGTGGCTGGCGACCGGCGATCTGGGCCGTTTGGATGACAGCGGGCAGTTACAACTGGTAGGCCGCTCCAAAGACGTCATCATTCGCAGTGGCCATAATATTGATCCGGCGATGATTGAAGAAGCCGCTTACGCCCATCCCCATGTATTGTATGCCGCCGCTATCGGTTTACCCGATGCCTATGCAGGCGAAGTACCGGTGCTCTTTATTGTAAAAACCGCTAATGGCGATCTCAGTAACCTGCAGGAAGTACTTGAACAAAACATCGCCGACGCCCCGGCTAAACCAAGGAGAATAATAGTGGTAGACGAACTGCCACAGACTCCGGTGGGCAAAATCGAACGTTACCGGTTACGTCAGCAAGCGGCTGTCATTTGCGCCCGCGAACTCCTGGCCGACCTTGTCCCTGCTGAGATCCAGTGTACCGATAACGCCGCACGCACAATAACCATTACCTGGCCGGTGAATACCAGCCAGAAAGTGAAACAGGATGCCGAGCAACGGCTGCGCACTGCTGGTCTGCAAAGTCAGCAGACAGAGCAACAATAACTACCCTACAGGAGCCCAGAATGAACCCCTTAGAGAGGCTAAAAAATGCCTATTACAACCGCGAGGAGTATGCCCGTCAGTGGCATGCATCGGGTCGCAAGGTCGTTGGTTACGTTTGTGACAACGTTCCTGCTGAACTCTTTACCGCCGCCGGAATGCTGCCCTACCGACTAAGCGGTAAGCCACAACGAAACGTAAAGGAAGTAAACTCACTGTTGGGCAGCGTGCATACCAGCCGCCTGGTAGGTACAGAGTTTATTGACACAATTACGGCTTCTTTGGTTGCTGGCGAGCTGGACTTTATTGACTATCTGGTGGTGCCACATAATCGCAAAAATGTGCAGGCGCTGGGGGCGCTGTTATTGTCCACTAAACAGAACTTACCGGATATCCCGGTACCCGAATTTTACTATCTGGATCGCACCTATTTACGCAACTACCTGACCAGCGGGTATAACCGCAAATCGCTTATGCAGCTGGTTAGCAAGGTAGAGTCATGGACGGGCAACGCTATTGATGCAGCGACCATGCGCAAGACTCTTGAAGACGCTGCGCAAACCCGTTCGCTGCTGCGGGAAGTTAATGCCCTCAGAGGTAATGGCGCGCCAAAAATTACGGGGGTTGAAGCACTGGAAATTTACGGTGCTGCGCATTTTATGCCGACCGAAGAGTTCCAGCAAACCGCCCGCGCGTTTATCGAAGAGGCCAAAGCCCGGCCAGTGCTTACAGGAAAACGCCTGTACATGGGTGGCAGCCCGCTTGATAACCCCGCGTTATATGCCCTGATTGAACAGCAAAACGGTGTCATCGTAGCGGAAGATCATTGCTGGGGAGCCCGCTGCGCTGAACAGGATGTCAATGACCATGACGATCCTTTCGAAGCGTTAGCTGCAAGGTTTGTGGCACAGCCCGCCTGCTCGTTACTGGCATCCATTGATGATACCACTGCCGCAGTCGTACGGCGGGCGCTGAACAGCGGGGCGCAAGGTGCCATCTTTAACGTGATTAACGGTGACAAATCACAAATGTGGGAAACCCCGTCGCAGTTTGATCAGTTAAGAGAGCAAGGATTGCCTTGCCTGCACCTGAAACGCCAACCCTATAACATTGTGGATCCGGCGCCTGTGAGCGACGCTGTCGCTCAGTTTCTTGAGCAAGTAGCATCCCCCGGGGTGAGCCAAACCATTCCAACGGTGGAGAAACATTAATGTCAACTTTTACACCGCAAACCGGCCGTCTGGCCATTGTTGAAAAAGTCCGTAAAGAGCAGGGCGAATGGCTCGCCGGCTTAAAATCCGGCGTTGAGCAGGGCGGCCGCTTCGCTATTTCGGCCAGTGATGAATTTGAAGAAATTTTTAACCTGTTTGGTATTCCCGCCTTAATTGTTAATTACTGGCATAACCTGGTGCTGGCAACAGGTCATGGTGATCATTTTGCCGACGTACTTAATAAACGTGGCTACGATGTTGACGCCATCACTATGGGACCTTTGGGTTACGCCGCCGCACTTGAGCCAGAATTAGCCCCATGGGGTGGCCTGCCCCGTCCTACTCTTATGCTCGGCTCAACCCGCGATGAAGCGGAACTGCGTTTTATGGAGCTGTGGTCTAAAGCGCTGGATTGCCCGTTTATGCCTCTCGACTACAATTTGGCAGGGCCCTACAAAACACTGGTTGATGATGACTGGTGGAATCACATTCGTCGGGACTGGCCCCGTTATATCGACAGCGACCAACTCGATTTGCGCGTAGCAGAATTGCAGGATGTCATTGCGCTGCTCGAACGGGAAACCGGTCAGACTATTACCACTGACGACATCGCCCGTTCACTGACCATGTGTAACGAGCAAATCGACTTGTTTATGGAAGGTTTGCGCCTAATCGCCGACGCCGAGCGTTGCCCGGTAACCCTGCGCGATCAGCTGGCACTTTACGTGACGTTATGGCACCGCGGTACGCCTAAAGGGTTAGATTACGCAAGAGCGTTCAGAGATGAGGTGAAGCAACGAATTGAGGACGGTATTCAGGCCTATCCCGAAGAAAATATTCGCATCCTGTACTGGACGGCCATGCCAGAGCCACGCTGGCATCGTTATTTAAATGAGCAATACGGTGCCGTGTTTGTCGCCAATAATTACTCGGTGACCCCGGAGCTGTATGCCCGCAGTTTCGACCCGGCAGACCCACTCAGAGCACTGGCCGGGCGCAGTTTATTTTTGCTCTCGACCCTCAATAATCCGCAATGGATGATTGAAACCGCCCGTTTTTATAAGTGCGATGCGATTATCGGCTTTGAGCAACCTTACCCGGTAGAAACGCCCCATGCCATAGCCTGTAAAGAAGCGGGAATTCCATACATTAACGCGCCGGTACTGGCCGATAACGATAAGATCCGCGCTAAACTGGATCGCTTTATTCAGGATGATGTAATCCCTTCCATGCAACAATCAACCTGATAACAAATAAAAAAGCGGCCAGTTCTTTGCACTGGCCGCCGCTTTATTCTCTGGCTTTACTCTGACTATCTACAAATCAGCGCTTACCGCTGCTGGCAGTGGCTCGTCCGCATAAATACGCTCAACGATATCAGCGCGATATTTTAATACCGCCCGCTGGTTTATATATTGTTTATCATTCACCTCGCCTTTTTCCTGACAGGCTGGCTCAGCTAACAAAATTAAACGCTCGATTCGCCGGCTTGATGCGCTGTTGATCTCGTTCCATGCCGCGATCTTTTGCGTTAGTTTTTCACGCAAAGCCGGGGTTGGCAACAAAATACCATTGTCAGTCTCACAACCATCCGGCACCGACCGCAGCCAGCCCATAGCAGCAACGAAGGGTTTACGATCGCCAGTGATCACCAAATCACTGAATAAACCGTCGAAAGATTCCAGCAATTCGGTGCGGATCTGGCCAACATTGACCCAGTTACCGGTCTCCAGCTTAAAGTCCTCACTCACCCGGCCGTCATAAGCAATCCCCGCCGCGGGGTTTTCGCTATCTAACAACCGACAAACGTCGCCGGTTTTAAAGAACCCCTCGTCATCAAACACTTCGGCATTTAACGCAGGCTCATTTAAATAGCCCGGAAAAATACTTGGGCCACGCAAGCGAATTTCCAACCGCCCTTCGCCTAATTGCACTAACTTCATTTCAACACCGGGCAACGGCACTCCTGCACATGCCGCGCTGTCAGTTGGCCAGTGCAGAATGGCTGCTGCTGGCGATGCTTCGGTCATTGCGTAAGCGGTGACTGTTGGCACACGCTGACCTGAAACAGCCTCACAATGACGCTGTAATTTTTGATAAACCGTATCCGACAATCCGGCACCACCATAACGAAGCACACTGAGTCGACTGAACATAGCTTCACGCAACGCCGGGTCTGAGTCCATCGCGTCAGCTAACATCCCAAGGCCTGCGGGTACACAGTTATAAACAGTGGGTTTAATCGCTTTAATAGCATCAATGGTTCGCTGCATCATAGGCCCGGGTATCGGTTTACCATCGTCAATATAAAAGGTCGCCCCTACCATTATCGCCTCGGTTAATACCACATTACCGCCGAAAGTGTGATGCCAGGGTAACCAATCAAGCAAAATACTGTGCTCATTGCGGTCACGCAGATTTACCATTGCCATCATCGCCAGATTGCTGGCCATCATGCCATGGGTGTTTATAACGGCTTTCGGGTTACCCGTTGAACCAGAAGTAAATAGCAATTTACCAATCCAGTCCGGCTGTATTGCAGCGTACGCCTCGTCAACGGCGGCGGTCACCGGCTCGTTGGTAAGTGATGCAAAGGTGGTGGCTCCGGTTGCTTCTGCCGCTGAGATCAGTTCAGCACCGGATAAATCAAGATCAGCCAGAGCCTCTGCTATTACGTTAGCATCCTGCACAAACAGTATTTTCGGAGCTGCTGTCGTGTAGGTACTCACCAGTCTGGCCCGCGCTGCCGGGAACATGGCATAAGAAAGTGAAATGGGAGACACCGCTGCGCCTACTGTCAGCGCAGCAAACATGATGATGGCCTGCTCGATACTATTTGGCGCAATGATGGCCACCACATCGCCTTTACCGATGCCCCGGTTCAATAGCGATTGCGCAACACTGTTTACCTGTGACATGGCTTCTGCGTAGGTAATCTTGCGCCAATCGTCAGTCATAACACGATCTGCCAGCATGACCCGGTCGGGCCATTGGCTTGCACTGGCCCGCAGATATTCAACTACGGTGCGCTCCGGAGAGCTTAATGTCAGCGGAGACGTTAACAAAAACCCGTCATCATGGACGGCAAGTTCTGCCCGCGGTTCAACAAATTGCTGTGTGCCAAACGGTGGAACATGCCGTGTCACACGTTCTGCCTTACTGGTTTTAATCGTCATAGCTTGTTCCTTTTTTTACCAGGCTGCCCCAGCCCTGCAAAGACAAAGGGAAACGCCTGCGTCTCCCTTTTATAATCAGGTGGTCAATGTCGCTGCGATTAGCCCGGATTACCGAATACGCCGTCAGCCGCCAGAGTGGCAATCTCTTCGTCACTCATCCCCAGAATCTCTTTACAAACCTGTTCGGTATGTTGTCCAAGTAATGGGGAATGAGTCATGGAAGAGGCACCATCGGTTAAGGTAATTGGGGTGCGCTGATGACCAAATGTCCCCATAACCGGATGCGACAACTCGCTTAAAAAGCCGCGATGTTTAAGTTGAGGATCCACGTCGACCAAATCTGCCGTATGCCGCACAACACCGGCAGCAATTCCCGCCGCCTGCAGACTGTACATTAACGCTTCACCATCCTGTTCCCGGGATGCCGTCCACTGGGCAATAATACTGTCCAGTTCGTCTTCATTGGCTTTACGCAGAGAGACGCTGGCAAAGCGTTTATCAGTAAATAACTCTGGCCTGTCCATAGCTTCGCAAAGTGCCTGCCATTCCTGTTCGTCCCACACTTCGATTGCCAGCCATTTATCTTCGCCACGCAACGGATATACATTATGCGGAGCGGTATCCGCATGCCGGTTTCCTGTTCGCCAGCTATCTTTGTTACCTTTTAGCGATGCATCAATTAATGGCCACATCTGCTGAACCAGCACTTCTTGCATGGCACCGTCTATCCAGCAGCCCTGTCCGGTTCTGTCGCGCCGCTCGAGAGCGGCCATAACACCCGAAGCAATAAAAAATGGCAGCACACTGTCGCCATATGTCAGCCCGGGGACCAACGCCCTGCCATCAGGATAACCGCTTGCTGCAATGCGCCCGGAACGAGCCGCCCCGGTGGCATCCACCCCTGGAAACCCCGACATTGGACCACTTTGGCCAAATATACTGCCGCTGGCTAAAATGATTTTCGGGTTTAACTCACGTAATACGTCGTACCCAAAGCCCATACGCGCGAGGGTACCCGGTGAAAAGTTTTCCACCACGACATCGGCTTCCCGGATGAGATCCTCGATGATTTTGCGACCACGGGGGTCTTTCAGCTCTGGCGTTATACTTTTTTTCGAGGTCGCGATATGCGCAAACCACAATTTGTTGTCTGGCGACGTTGGGTTGTCGTTAGCAACAATATCGCGCATTCTTTCCATCGAACGGCGTGACCAGCTTTCCACTTTGAGAATTTCAGCACCAAAGTCACCCAGCAGTTTGGTTGCCGTGTTGCCCACAATAGCCCAGGAAAAATCCACAACTCGAATACCGTCAAGAGGTCGCTGCGTGCTCATTGAGATTCTCCTGTGGTCACCTTAATAAAATAGCCCGGCACCTGTTCGCCTTGCTGCTCGGTGTAAAACCCTCTGGCTTTTAACTGAACATCGGCAGCCACGGCCTCTGGAGACGACACCGACATTACACGAATGCGTCGTTTACGCGCCTCTTCAACCGCTTGTTCGGCCGTCATCGAGGCCAGAAACTGCTCAACCGTGGCCATGTCATGGGAAGGCGTAACGGCCTTACCCGTGACTTCTTTAATCCATTTATCCATGTCGTCTGCGCCCGGCGTGCCGGGTCTGGCCTCCATGTAGAAAGCTTCGCCATCGGCTAATGGCCACAGCAGGCGGTTATATCCGCCGCCCATATTGATCGACTGACCATTACGATGCGGGACTTCGTCACCAAACTGATGCTTTATCACTGCCACGGTCCCGCGACCGGCGCCCATTTCCTGGGCGGATATATCCACCAACTGCCCTTTGCCGGTTTTATTGCGCATACGTTCAGCCAATAAAGCACCGGCGATACCGGCGCCGCAGGCATGAAAAAAGTTAGCGTTGCCAGGTTCCCGGACAGGTTCGCCATCGGCTTCTCCCATCTGAGATATCGTGCCAGCCAGCGCGGCAACCACCAGTTCCCGGCCTTTAAAGTTTGCATAAGGTCCGTTCTGACCAAATGGGGTAATAGACACCTGAATCAGCCGCGGATTGATCTTCGCCAGTGATTCATAGTCCAGACCAGCTTGTGCCAGCGTCCCCGGCAAAAATGACTCGATTAACACATCGCATTTAGCAATGAGGGCTAAAAACGTGTCCCGCCCCGCCCCCGGATAATCGATAACTATGGAGCTTTTGCCAATATTGCCAAACGACCACTGCGCGTCGTCCTGCACCGCAGAGGTGTCCACGCGAATAACCTCAGCCCCCATCGACGCGAAAAAGCGACCACAGTCGTAGGCCAGAGGGGTGGTGATATCGACGACTCTCAGATGACTGAGCATCTGTGAAGCAACCGAACCTTTTGCTGTATTTTCTGACATTGTTTCACTAACCTTTTTATAACCAGATGATGATGCAGAAGAGAGGGCACCGGCCGACTCTTCGTCACCAGTCCGTGATTAGCCGGCTTTCTGCTCAGCTAATCGCGCTCTGCGCGGTTTTACCTGTTCTTCAATAAACTTACCCATGGCCTGTTTTACCGCTTCTTCATCCCAGGTACGGCCATCTACTAAATCGATGTCCAGTACCAGTAAAGGAATATCAGCTCGTTCTAATGCCGCTCGCAGAAGTCCGTTA
The DNA here is from genome assembly GCF_001758465.1 of Marisediminitalea lipolytica. Classification (GTDB taxonomy): domain Bacteria; phylum Pseudomonadota; class Gammaproteobacteria; order Enterobacterales; family Alteromonadaceae; genus Alteromonas; species Alteromonas lipolytica. The sequence goes on along the minus strand of NZ_MJIC01000015.1, from coordinate 830,618 downwards.
ACACTGGCTTTTACGGTTACTATGCCTTCACAACCATGGGTTAAAGCCTCGTGTACCTGCCAGTCCATGGTATATAAACCAAAGGCACAGTAACGGCTCGCCAATGCCCGCACAGTATCTGCGCCGTAGCGTGGATACGCATCTATTGCCAGCGACATATAAATACTTTGCACAAATACCGCACCATAGGATTCTTCGAACATGCGGTAAAAAGCGGTGTTTTGCCATAAGCCGGGACCGTACCAGGCAAACCGGTATTCTTCGTTGGGGCAGGTATATTGCTGGGCATCTACCCGGGCACGAATTTCGTCGCGTAACGAAGTAGCGGCATCTACTGCCCACTGTGTACCACGTTGCCACTGAATAGCCATTACGTTACCCAGCATTTCCGACAGCGCTACCGGTGACTTCGGCGAAGTGATAATCATGTTGCGGATGTCTTCAAAAATTCGCTGCTGCCGATTTGATAATTCATTTACCTCGCGCAGTTTTTCGCTGTCGAACTTACGGCCGGTGATTTCCTCGAGCTTTTTAATTAACTCACCATACTGCGACTGCAGGTAATCAATTTGCCAGGCCGGGCACAATGCTTCCCAGCCATGGCGGGACGTTTCCCACCAGCGCAGCGGCATAGGCTTACCGGTTAGCGGTTGCGCCAGACTAATAAACGGAACACCCATTTCAGCGGCATTACGCTCACCAAATTCAACCCGGGTCGCCTCAGGCATTCCCTGCACATACATTGCAGGCTTAGGCAAACCGCCCCACGCAGGCTCTGGGTGCGCGCCATTATCGATAGCGCCAGCTAACGACAATGCACAATAGCGCTCAAGTCCTTTCGAAAACCCTTTTTGTTCCAGCAAATCAAAGTAATACGGCGACAAACGTTTGGCCGCTACAATGCCCGACCACCATTCGTTAGTAACAAAGGGAATATCAAAGGATTCAAAGATTTCATGGGGCGTCATCGCCTCAACTAACAGAAAAGGCTCTCCTCCCTCTACCCGCTGGCGGAGGTTGGCATACCATTCTTTTTGATAGCCACGGATCTTCGGGGTACATTCAAGTTCGAATTTTGACTTACGCCCCTGCGCTGCTGATGACGTTGAGTTAGCTGACTGGCTCATGCCGATACCCTCGCAGTAAGTGTTTGAATGAATTCGTTTAACTGTTGACTAACAGCCTGTTGCTCGGCAGGTATTCTTACATCTTTTAACACCGTCAATGACGGTTTACCGGCGGCTTTAGCGGCCTCCCTCATCGCAGGCACATCCCATCCCCAGATGGGATCCTCGGCATAAAAAATAACGCCGTCGATATCTGCGCGGGTCACTTGTTCAAAGTACCAGCGGCGACGTAATTCCAGTGGCGAAGTACGCTGCAATGGCTGGTTGTCGTGATAGAAGCGGCCAATGGCAGCGATGGGATCGGCGCTGTTTTCAGCTATCTCGCCTGCCGCATAACAGGAACCATAAATATCATCTTCAGCCACGATATTAGCGCCAGCCGCTTCAACCAATGCATGAATACGGTCATCGCCAAGCACACTGCTGCTCACTAAAAGCAGTCGTGGCAGCCCGCTCAGGCGGGTAACACTGGCCATAGCCTTTTCTGCCAACTCAGCATGTTCACTAAAGCTCAGCCAGTTTCCTGCCCCAATAACATTAAGTAGTTCACTGCCTGCCGGGATCGAGTCACCCGCGCGTTCAGCCAGAAGCTGTTTTACCTGCCTGCGCACCGCGTTAGCAGCTACGATTTGCTGCTCTAGTGCACCTGAGGTCACCGGTGTCCCACTCGCCGCACTTAAGCGGCGAACCAAGTCCCGGGTGCGCTCAATCGCAAAATCGCACTGCACTTCGCCGCGCAACATTGGCGTTTCAAAATAGTGGATTGGCGGTAATGATTCAGCAACCAGTGCCATGCGCCGTAGCTCTTCCGTCTGCGCTGCAATAGGCGCATAGGGCGGCGCAAACACCAGCAAATCACAAAAATCCAGCTCACCGCTCAGCACCATTTGCAGTAATGCCCGAACAGGTGGCCGTGCATCAGCAGAAAGCAGTTCATCAGCATCAGGCGTGGGTAACGATAAATCAGGACTGATTGTGACCGGAAAATACCCTGCGGCAAAAACAGGTTCAACGGGCACTCGCCATCCGATAATGCCAACAATACGTTCACCCGTTGCAGCAAGCCGTTTTCCTTCGGCCAGTGATTTGGCCACTGCAGCTTGAGCGGTTGTGCTAGTGCTCATATGATTCTCCAACTATTGTTAATTTTCGCTGCCTGTGCAATTACCCCGAGCGCAGTATTAATTTGTATTGGTAAAACAGTCCTTTTCACCTCACAACACCATCGCTTCATAAGCACACTAAAGTAATGCAGCAATACATTATTTCGGCAATATATCACCGAAAGTTAAATATTGTGAAGAAAAAGTTAAAAAATATTGTTGTACTTACATACAATATTGTGTTTTATAAAAAGAGTTACTGGCTCAGAATTTATGATAATTCCGGCAGCCTCCAAACGCGTTTACCTTTAACGCTCTACGATTGACATAGCCATGGCATGCTCTGCTAACGTGCCCAGGCCCATACAAATATACAAAGAGATAACATAATGTCAGACAGGTTTACCGCATTATTAAATGATTGCCAGGACCCTATCACACTGGCACACAGTATAGTTAACGCACGTTATGATACAGCTAAAGACTGGCATGCTGCTGGTGGTAAGGTCGTGGGCTATTTGTGCGATAATGTGCCAATTGAATTGATAACCGCCGCCGGATTTTTACCCTGTCGGCTGGGTGGAACTGACCTGCCTAAACGCGAGAAATACGCCCAGTTAATCAGCACTCAGGGCCGGGTTTCTGGTTTCGGACTGTCGGTTGCCATACTCGAGTCTTTGCTTAACAGCGAATGTGACTTCGTTGATCACCTGGTTATACCCCATAATCGTAAGGCAATAGAAGCCACTTTCGGCCAGTTATCCCGAGCGTGTGCCCGGGATGCCGATATAAAAGCCCCCGACACCTGGTTGCTGGATCGCACATGGCTTGCCAGCGGCACCAGTGAACGGTTTAACACCAAACAGGTTCTGGCGTTTCGGGCAGTATTGGAAGAATGGCGGGGGAAACCCATCACCGAGGAAGAATTACAAAGCGCTTGTCAGACACACAGTGATAACCGCCAGCTTATCTCAACGCTAATGCAATTGCGCCAACAACAACCCGCCAGTCTGAAAGGCAGCGATGCTTTAGCCATTATCCGGGCCGGCCAGTTAATACCGGCAGAAGACTACAATCAATTGCTAAAGCGTGTCCTTGAACACGCGACGAGCCTGCCCCCCTTAAGCGGTCCCCGGGTCTTTCTGGCCGGCAGTCCTTTTGACCATAACCAGCTCTATCAGACAATTGAACAAGCGGGCGGCATCGTGGTTGGCGAAGACCATTGCTGGGGCATGCGCTGCGTTGAACATGAACTTGGCAACGCCGGTGATGTAATGCAGCAAATATGTGACCGTTATGATCGTACCCCTGGCTGCTCTGTAACCTATCCGCTGCAGCGCAATGTTGATACCTGTTTACTCCGGGCGCAGGCCAGTAATGCTGAAGCCGTTATTTTTGCCGTTATGCAAGGTGATGAAACCCACTTGTGGACCACCGTAGACGAAAAGAAAGCAGCTGAGCAAGCGGGTTTAACAACACTGCAGGTAAGCGAATTAGATTATAACGTCAGCACAGACGCGCAGGCCGTGGTCGCCAATTTTGTTAGGAGTCTTAAATGAAACAAGAACGTCTTGCATCCGTTGACGCAATCCGGACTCTGCGCCGCGCTCAGGTAGCAGCTTCACGCGATGCGGCCCTGGCTGGAGCGCCATTTGCACTGGTTCACAGTGATGAAGCTGAGGAGATTTTTGCCTTAATGGGTATTGATGTGCAGGTGTATAACCCCTGGAACTTTATTATCGTGTCCGAAGGCAAAGCCCCCCACTTCAATCAGGTACTGAACGATCATGGCTACCCTGGACAGCATTTTTTTGCTTTTGGCTACGCCTCTACTTTAGCACCCGAGCAGGCACCCTGGGGCGGATTGCCCAAACCAGCCATAGTGATTGGCAGCACACGCGAAGACCTGGAGCTCAGAGTCACCGAACTTTGGGCGCGGGAATATGGCTGTGAGTATTTTCCACTGGACTTTAATTTTGCCTCAGCAGCTAAAAAATACCCTGGCGCAAACTGGTGGCTGAATATTCGTGAGAACTGGCCGGACATGGTCGACAGCGACCGCCTCGAACTTAGAGTCAGTCAGTTGAAGGAGCTAATTAAGCGGCTGGAAAAATTAAGTGGCAAAACCTTTGATGAGAGCGCTTTGGCAGCGCTGTTAGAGCGGATAAATGTGCAAATGGATGCCTGGGGCGAGGTTTGTGATTTAATTGGTTCAGCTCCCGATTGCCCGGTTAGTTTCAGAGACCAACTGGCCTGTTACCAAATGATGTGGAGTCGCGGCACTGAAGAATCATTGCGCTCTATTGAGGCCTACCGGGACGAAGTGAAAGCCCGGGTAGAAAATGCTGTTGGCGCTTACGGGCCGGTAAAAAAACGTATTTTTTATGCCAGTATGGAAAGCGACCCCAGATTTCACGAACATTTGCGCGTTCAGCACAGCTCAGCCATTGTTGGCGGCCCATATACGACTTGTCCTGACCTGTACGCCAGAACGATTTATGGCGACTCACTGAAAACTCTGGCGGCCCGAAACCTGCTGCTGTTCGCTATTTATGATACTGACTGGTGGATAGCTCAGGCACAGCGTTTACGTGCAGACATTATGATAGCAATAGAGCCACCTAATAAGTACCCCTCTATGCTGGAGCTGGCCTGTAACCGGGCAGGCATTCCCTTTTTATCGCTCCCCTCATCAGCGGCCAGTGATAAAAACCTGAGTAAAATTGATACTTTCTTTAACGCCCTGGACTAATGAGTCATTCAATGTAGCGGGAGTCGATTCCCGCTACACGACCTAATCCAATACCCAGGCGCCTTTCTTTGAGTTTGAGCCCGCATCTGATTCGCAAAATACCTTTCTCAACCCAGAAATTAATAAACAAACCATATCAATAATCACAAATCCAATTCGCTAAAATTGCCGCCAGAAGGGCCTTCCTAGCAAATTAATCAAATAAAAAAGCAGTTCCACCGCCTTCCAAAAACAAACTCAAAGCATTGATATTAAACAATATTATTAAATTAATAATATCTAATAAAATAAAAAATCAATTTTTTAGTCAGCTATACCCGTGTTCTAAATTGACAACTTACAATCTCACATTTATGATTGGTACCATACTATTTTACATAGCATTCACATTATTAGTGTAATATTTTAACTCGGTTATGCGGACTGATTAGAATCAACGTCAAAAGGTAAATAGGGATGAGCGAGACAACAATTAAAGACTTTCACGCTGCCTTTGCCGATCCTCACACTGCGGCCAGAGCCTGGAAGCAGCAAACAGGTGGGCAGGTTGTGGGATGTATAGGTGCAGACGTACCTTACGAACTGATAACCGCAGCAGGTATGCTGCCCGTTCGTATTGTAGGGGAGCCCTGTGCAGCAACAGACACTATAGCGCCTTACGTTGGTGACGGGGTTGACCCCGCAGTTCGCTCTATCGCTGAACGCCTGATTTCAGGTCAGTACGATTATGTGGATCACGTCATTATCTGCAGCAGTCCCTTCATCTACAGTTCACTTTATGAGTTTTTATTAGAGTCGCGAAGAATACACGGCGATATTGGTTTACCCACGCCGGTGATGTTTGATTTTTTCCGCTCTCAGCGCTTAACCGCCAGTTTATACAACCGCGAAACCGTACAACGTTTTAAAGGCCAGCTTGAAGAGTGGTCTGGTAATACCGTCGACGATGACAAAATTCGCGCGGCAATTGCAACCTACAACGAACAACGCAAACTCCTTGGCCAGGTTAACGCATTACGTAGTGGCGATAATCCAACCCTTAGCGGCACCGACGCATTAACCGCAAACGCCACCAGCTTATTACTGCCTGTTGAAAAACATTGTGCAATGCTGAGGGAATTGCTCGCGGCTGATTTACCGAAGGTATCAGGTACGCCGGTTATTTACAGCGGCTCTAATACCGAAAATTGCACGGTATACCAGGCTATCGAAGCGGCTGGCGCGCTTATTGTCAGCGACGATCAGGAGTTTGGCTCAAGTGCATCCGAAGCTCTAGTCGATGAAGCGGCAGAAAACCCAATTGATGCCTTGTGTGACAGGTTGCAGTTTGGACCGCCTCGCGTGCTAGGCAATCAGGTGCATGACCGCGCTGATTACCTCATTAGTAAAGCCAGCCAAACCAATGCTAAAGCCGTAGTCTTCCATATTTTGGCTATCGATCATCCTGCTGCACTGGATTACCCGCGTTTACGTGATCGCCTGCATGGCGCTGCTATCGGTACCACCGAATTTGGCCCGCGCTTATATAACGAAACCGACTTCACCCCAGTAACGACACAAACGCAAGACTTTCTGTCTGAACTGACGACTGCAGAGAAATAATTATGACCAATTCAGCCAAACCAACTGAAATACCCACAAAAAAACCGGCCTACAGCCAGAATTTTGCCCGTGAAAATGCGGCTTATAACCGGGAATGGTTTAAGGATCTGCAACAACGCGTTAAAGGCGGAGAACCTTTTGCCTATGTCCATATAAATGTGCCGCTGGAAATTTTCCGCGCAATGGGCATCAATGTGGTTGTCAACCAATGGTGGTCGTCAGTAGTGGGAGCCAAACGTAAAACGCTGCGCTATAAAAACATGCTTAAGGAGCGGGGTTACCGCGACAACATGTGTGACTACTGCTCAAGTGGTTTAGCATCATTAATGGAAACCGATCCGGAAGAAGCACCATGGGGCGGCCTGCCTAAACCCACCGTTATAGTGTCGGGTAAAGGGTGTTCTGCGGTAGAGAAAATCTTTGATTTATTCTCTGAGGAATACGGTATTCCGCACATTTCTGTAGATGTCGCTGCCAGCCCAATCAGTATTTCTGATGTTGTATCAGACCTGTCTGAAAACTGGGATAAATATTACGATCAGCGACAGATTACCGCATATGTTGAGCAATACCGTGACCTGATTGCCTTTTTAGAACAACACACGGGACAAGTTTTCTCTTACTCCAAGTTTAGAGAAATCATGGCATTAGCCAATGAACAGGAAACCTATTATCAAAAAATTCGTGACTTGATTTTGCAATCTCAGCCAACGCCATTAAACATTGCTGATCAGTTGCCTGCCACGGTAATTCCACAGTGGCACCGGGGGACCGAATGGGCCCGCGATCGCGCCAAACTGTTTTATGACAATACCAAAGCCATGGTTGATGCCGGTGAAGCCGCCTGTAAGGAAGAAAAATTCAGACTGATGTGGCTGGGTGTTGGCTTATGGCAAAACCTCGGCTTTTACGATCATTTCCGCGATAACTACGGTGCCGTCTTTTCCTGGAATGAATACCTGGCATTAGCCGCAGACGGTTATCGAGTTGCCAGCAACGGCGACCCATTAGAAACCGTTGCAGCCCGGATGGTTAACGTGATGACAGTGGTGCGAAACGACCAGTGGTATCTGGACCAGGCTATTGCTGGCGAACTGGACGGTGTTGTACTGATGGGCCTTGGCAGTATTTCCGAAGGTGGCACCTGTGGTTACAGCTTTTCCCGCCCCGCTACTACCGTCAGTCTGTTGAAACGAGCAGGCATTCCGGTCTGTGAAATTCAAGGGGATCCGGTTAACCCTGCCCGCTTTGATGAAGTGGGATTAAAGGCCCAAATTGGCAAATTTATCGAAGAAGAAGTCGCGCCATGGCAAGCAGCCGGCCGTCCACTGAATAACCTGAAATAATAAGGAAAATAGTATGACCAAGCCACTCGAAGGTATCCGGATTGTTGAATTCGGCCATGTATTTGCTGGCCCATTCGCCACCTTTTATTTGGGGTTACTCGGCGCTGACGTGATTAAGATTGAAGCCACCGGACGCGGTGATGCGATGCGTTATTATGGCAACGATCGAACCTATCACGGCATGGCCCCCCATTTCGTAGCTGCTAATACTGGCAAGCGAGCCATTAGCCTTGATTTAAAATCCGCCGAAGGTAAAACCATTGCCGAAAAGCTGATTGCCAGTGCCGATGTGGTGATTGAAAATTACCGTCCGGGTTCGATGCGCCGTTTGGGTCTGGGTTACGAAGATGCCAAAAAGCTTCGTTCAGACATTATTTACTGCTCTGTTTCAGGCTATGGTCAAACCGGTGCCAAACGCGACAATGCCGCCATAGACAATATTGTGCAGGCCACCAGCGGCATGATGGATCTTAATGGTGGTGGCGATATGCCCCATCTTACTACGTACACAGTGGTAGATAGCTACACCGCCACCATGGCAGCGATGTCGGTATTAACGGCGGTACTGCAACGCCAGAAAGACGGCAAAAGCCAGTTTATTGATGTGGCAATGCTGGATTCTGCGGTTACTCTCATGGCAAGCGCAGTTGGCCCTTACCTGGTTACCGGCCAAATGCCTACCGTGTCGAAAGGGCGCGGCATTTCAAACTCGCCTGGTACCGGTCTGTTTCAGACCAAAGACGGTAAATTTGTGTCTTTAGGGATTGTACAGGATGGCCAGTTTGCTGGTTTCTGTAAGGCCGTAGGACGCGAAGACTTGCTGCAAAACCCTGAATACAACTCTACCGTAGGCCGCTCTGAACACCGTGACGTACTGGTGCCAGAGTTTGTTAAGGAAGTCTCCTCCCGCACTGCCGCAGAACTCGATAAATTGCTAAATGATGCCCGTTTACCAGCGGGTATCGTAAGACAATTGGATGAGGTTGTTGATGACCCGGATGTACGGGAGCGCGGATTGATTAAACCAATTACCGTACCGGGTTTACCTAATAACGAAAACGTTGCTGTTGTCGGTCTGGGTTTCCAGTTTGAACATGATGGTCCTGAGCCAAGTCGCCCTGCCCCCTGGTGTGGCGAGCATACTTTTGAAATTATGCAGGAACTGGGTTACTCCAGCGAACAGTGCGCACAAATGCGAAATGATGGCGTTGTCGAACAATACGGGGATAAAAGCGCATGAACCCTGAAGTCGTCGACTTTAAGAATGAGTGCCTCTCGATAGCGGACATTATTAAAGACCTGCCGTCTCAGGCTTACCTGACGCCGACCGGTTTTAAAAACTGGACCATCGAAAATATTTTGTGCCATTTGATTTTAGGTAATCAGGGCGCGGTGTTGTCGCTACAGGATCCAGAAGCCTTTCAGGCACGCTTTAAAGAAATGCGCGCAGAACGTGCTGCCGGTGTCCCCAACGCTGAAGTAGAGCGCGCCCGGGTAGGTGATGCACATGGCGAGGCATTACTTAAGCAATGGCTGCAAAGCGTTGACGAAATCGTTGAAGCCTTTGGTGAAATAGACCTTAAGCAACGTGTTCCCTGGGCTAAAACCATGAGCGCCCGCTCGTCGGTATCCGCCAGATTGATGGAAAACTGGGCCCATGCCCAGGCCATCTACGACATGCTGGGTATCGATCGCCCCGATACTGACAGAATTAGCAGTATTGTTTATCTGGGCGTGAATACCTTTGGCTGGACTTTTGAAAATCAGGGAGTTGCAGCGCCAGGCCCCCGGCCAGCCGTACGACTAAGCACTGGCTCAGGTACAACATGGGAATTCGATGCCCAGGAAGACAGCCAAGATTTAATAGAGGGATCGGCACTGGCGTTTTGCCAGGTTGTTACGCAGGTCCGCAACATTGCCGACACAGATCTGACCGTTATCGGTGAGGTGGCACAAACCTGGATGCAACAAGCCCAGTGCTTTGCAGGCCCGCCACATCCGGTACCCGCCCCCGGCACCCGTCATAAAAAACTGGAGAATATAGAATGAAAGATTTAAGCGAATTTAAAGGAAAGAACGTTTTTGTTGCTGGCGGTACCAGCGGTATTAACTTAGGCATTGCCGAGCAATTTGCCCAAGCTGGTGCCAATGTGGCAGTAATGAGCAGAAATCCGGAGCGGGTTGAAGACGCGGTTAAAGCACTGCTTGAAATCTCGGAAGGCCATCTGGGCTTTGCAGCCGATGTTCGCGACCGTGAATCCGTTGATAAAGCACTGGCCGGTGCTGCCGAAGCACTCGGCCCTCTGGATATCGTGGTTTCTGGTGCGGCGGGTAATTTTGTGGTGGACGCCGCCTCGATTTCTGCGAACGGTTTTAAAACCGTTGTAGACATTGATCTGATCGGAACGTTTAACGTCTTCCATGCATCCCGCCCTTATCTGCGCACACCGGGCGCATCATTAATTGCTATTTCAGCGCCTCAGGGTACCCATCCGCAAGTTGGCCAAATCCATGTTTGCGCCGCTAAAGCAGGTGTGAATATGGTAGTTAAATGTTTGGCGCTGGAATGGGGCCCATTAGGCATTCGGGTTAACGGTATTTCACCAGGCCTGATAGGCGATACCGAAGGCAGAAAACGTCTGTTCCCATCGGCAGAAGCAGAGCAAACCTTTATTACTAATTTGCCTATCGGACGCATGGGCCAAAAACGCGATATCGCCAACGCGACTATGTATCTGTCCAGCGAATTTTCGTCGTTTGTTACCGGTGTTATTCTGGATTGTGACGGCGGTCTGGCGCTGGAAGAAGGAGGCTATACCTTCCGCGATGCGTTGCCACCGGCAAAATAACTTAAACCCGGAGCTTGCTTTGATTTTGATTACATTCAATATGAAATCAGAGCAGGACACCGGGATGGTATGACTAAAATAATTTCTTGCCTTACCCTACAATAATAATCACCACCGTGATCGTTATACAGGCAATCGCTTTTAGCTTTCGCGGTGGGGCATATTTACTTTAAGTAAAAGCGCCAAAAGCATATGGCGCTCGGCATCGTTCAGATTTGCGGTAAATGCGCGCTCTTGTTCGTCAATTCCTATCAGGATCCGCTTTAAGACGTCCTCCCCTTTGGCGGTTACCGAAGCAACCTTCGCACGCTTGTCAGTTTTTGATGCTTTACGCTCAATCAGCCCTTTCTCTTCCAGTCGCGCTAAGGTCTCACCAAATGCAGCCCGCTCGGTGGAATGAACATTGGCCAGCTGACGCTGGTTAACTTCAGGGTTCAGACTAATCACATATAATACCGCGAACTGTTTCGGGCTTAACCCCGTGTCATCAAACCACTCGGTAAAATGCGAATAGATGTTCATTTGAGCAGCGCGCAACTGGGCGGCAAAGAAGTCCCGCGTGCGACCCCATTTAATTGAGTTTTCCATAATGCACCTTTAATTTAGTGACCATACAAACCGGGCACCATTTTTGGCGCAAAGTAACGGTTAGGCCTGACAACCTTTCACCACTCCGATTTTGTTTCTTGTTATTTATCGTTTCGTGTTACTGGCAATACCGATAATCGTCACTAGCACAGTATTGCTGATTCGGGATGCTACCAGATTACAACGGCTTTTACACTTAGATACGTCATGACAAAACATTCTCTGCTTTAACATAACCCTTCACCAGTAAACAAGTATCGCCCGCAGACTATTCACTCGCTGCCATACTGACGGCTTAGCGGTTTGGTAACCTAACCTTTAGGGTAGACCATTACTCGACATAAGTTATGGCGTTACTCAATTTAAAGTCTATCTTTAACGCAGCAGTTCCACGGTTAATTTTTTCCTGAAAGCACCGTTAAATCAGTATTAATTATAGACAAACACCGCCATCACACTTATGATGGTTGCCATACATTATTTTACAAACCATTGGCATTTTTGTTGGTAAATATAAACGTTATTGCAACAATCAAACGGCTTAATTAAGCGTTTACCAATTAGAAATCCAGGTTAATTATTATAAGGACAGCAATGCGAGTCAGTGTTGACACAGGCGGTCACACGCCCGGATACGCTTATCGCGATAATGTATTTTACCGCTGTCCAAACATATAAACCGCAAAGATAAAGGATATACCTAATGCCTCGTCCCTTAGAAAACCTTCGCGTTGTTGATTTCACTCATGCCCTGGCAGGCCCCTACGCGACAAATGTGCTGGCTCAACTTGGTGCTGAAGTAATCAAAGTCGAAAGTCCGCATGGCGATCTTTTCCGCGCCTATGGTGATGACCGAGAGTTGGCAAAACTAGGAATGGGAATTCCATTTGTGGGCTCTAATGCGGGCAAGAAGTCCGTATCATTAGATCTCAAAAAGGAAGAAGCCCGCGAAATAGTGCGTAAACTGATTGCCGAAAGCGACATTGTGGTAGAAAACATGCGCCCCGGAACCATTAAGCGTTTAGGGTTTAGTTACGAGGTATGCAAAGAATTACGACCTGACATTATCTATTGCTCCATTTCAGGTTATGGCCAGGAAGGTCCAATGCGTGATTATCCGGCGATTGATAACGTGGTTCAGGCTACCAGCGGGATGATGATGGTGAGTGGTAGTGAGGAGGATCCGCCAATTCGAGTAGGTGTTCCTGCCGCTGATACTTACACAGCCACCATGGCCGCGTTAGCAATATTGGCCGCAACGACCCAACGTGCACGTTTTGGCACTGGGCAATTTATCGATGTCGCCATGATGGATGCATCATTAATCTTTATGTACGGTTCAACAGCCCAGTATGCGGCAACCGGTGCAGAGCATAAGCGTACCGGTAATATGGGCTTTAGTGGTCAACCCACCTCCGGCTTATTCCGTTGCAGCGATGGCCACCTGGTCTCACTTGGCGTTGTGCAACACAATCAGTGGGTTACTTTTTGTAAAGCAGCCAAGCGCGAGGATTTACTGGAAGATCCGCGCTTTAACACGATTTATGACCGAATCGACAACGCACCGGCCCTGGTGGAAATAATTGAACAGTTATTCCTGACCAAGACGGGTGAGGAATGGGAACGTCAGCTGAGTTTAGGCGGCGTACCCTGTGGCATGATCAGAACCGTGAGTGAAGCAATGGAACTGGAACAGGTTAAACAACGCAATTTGCGTGTTCCTCTTAATATTCCGGGTATGCCAAATGCAGACCTTGGGGTTTTAGGTACCGGCTTCCTGTTTGCCGAAGATGGTCCGGCTGTAGATGGACCTCCTCCGTTTTTAAGTGAGAACGGTGAGGAAATCCTGTCCATGCTGGGTTACAGCAACCAACAAATAGCCGATTTTCTGGCCTCTGGCATTTTACAACCAAGTAAAAAACCGGAAACCGCTAAGTAAACCTTGCCACAAGCAAGTGCTTCCTGTTTTGCGCATTAACCATGCGCAAAACAGGTTTTTTTATTGAACCATCTCACGCACCAACAGCAAACGCCTCGACCTCAAAACCACTCAACTGTGAGCAAAGAATAAAGTTTCCAAAGCAAGTTTTTAATAGCTATAAAAACGGAAATTGCTAGACGCTCTTTGATGGTTATATGAAGACTAAGAGCGGACTTTCCCATAAAGACCGCACAACTCATTCCCGAGCTAATAAATTCGATAAAGCGCCCATCAACGCCCCGCTTAAGGGCAATAACAACAGGGTTAAAACTTGGAGCAAAGCAAGGGAGCCTACGTGTTTCTACCCTTGTTTAACAGCTTGTTATATTACTATTGATACCAAACACTTATCACGATTGTTGAAGGCATCCATGAACCACCACTTTGAGTTTGAATTACTTCTTTTACTTCAATGGAAGGATTTAGTGATAACCAGGTATTAATGTCATCTTCTAACCCACAATCGATATTTTCTAACGGCTTCATCCAGAAATTTAATTTTGGTTTTAAGGTTTTAAGGTTTTAAGGTTTTAAGGTTTTAGTAAAAATTCTAACTTCCATGATCGAAGTAAACTCCATTTTGATTTAGTTATACAACATCTTATTATTAAGAATTCATAGTAACACGCAGTCTTACTTATCCCTAAACTCTCTGCATAATTAATTGATAACAATAGCTTACATCTGATACGAAGCCAGTTTCCAATGATTTTTTGGGATGAATGAAAGAGGGCTGATTAAGGTGAACCAGCCTCTTTAGGAGATCCCTGATATCGCGCTGCGATTCAGGGATGACAAACAGGGGTTGTTTCAGGTTTTGGATAGGGTACTGAAAATATATACTACTCGCTCATAGCTACCATTAGCAGTGCAACAAGCCAATGACCAGTTTACGAACCAACTCGTCTTCCAGAAAGAACATGCATGACTGCTTTTGCGCGTTGGCAAATCCCTGTGTCATTAACCTTTCCCCGCTATTTATCTAGCGCGGAGCCTTCTTAGCTAACTATCAGATATCTGTTTACCCTGCAGGACTTAGCAAGTGCAGGTAAAGCCTAATTATTCGTGCGGTGGGCGATGCAAATAAGACATAGTGATTCAAAAGCAGTTAAAAGGAGGGTGTTTTGGTGGTCTTAAAAATAAGCAACGGAGCATGTTTTCACACTCCGCTGCTCTGATACGACTTAGTCCATTTTAAGACGCATTGTTTTAGCTGCCATACCGTAAAGAACTACCGGTACGATATACAAAACAGCAATGGTACGTAATGCCAGCTCCAGGCCTTCTGATGAAGCCGCGTTACAGGCTTGTTTAACTTCAGCAGCAAGATTAGCCACTCCCGGGCCAGAGCATTGCTCTGAAAACTGTCCGAAGGCTTCCGGAAATGCGCCTACTGCGATCAGGTCACTGATAAAACCAACTAAAGGTGGGCCACTTGAACTGCCAATCATAGTCACGGCAATCAATAATACCGCTGACGCTGTTGCCCGCATTCTGGCTGGCACCAGTGTTTGAATAGCGGCAAAGTTTGGCCCGTTTTTCATGGTTTGGAAAATAGTGGCTGCAATAACCAGCGCCGCCGCCATTTCCCAGGAATCCACCGAATAGGCAAAAAAGAACAGGATACCGGCCCCTAGTGCACCCACCGCAGGAACAACCATATAAGACTGACCATGGGCACCAGAGAAGCGATCTGAAATCCAGCCACCTAACAGCGCACCGGTGAGTCCACCAACACCCAGGCCAAGTGACAGTACAACACCCGCTTCTTGCAGTGTCAGACCAAATTTACGCAGTAAAAATGAAGCCGTGAAAAGCAGAGTTGCCACCATTACCGTGGCACCAGTAGCGGTAGCAATAAATATGGCGACAAATGTTTTGCTGGTAGCTAACCACTTCATGTCTTCTATAAATGTAGACGGAGTGGAATCCTCAATTTTAGCTTTTACCTCTTCTGCGTTAGTTGCAGCAGTTTCGGTACTGGCAGCAGCATCAGCCTCTTTCTTGGCCGCTTTACGCGGGTCTCGAACCAAAATTCGAAACACCACAGCCATAATAAGACCAGGAATGCCTACCGCGATAAACGCCCAACGCCACCCATATTCGTGCGCTACATAGGCTCCCACTAAGGGGGCGATAAAGCCAGCCAATGGTGTGGCCATACCTAAAACGGCAATGGCAAATCCCCGTTGACGCGGCCCAAAATAGTCTGAAGTTAAAGAGTAGACAGACGGCGCACCGCCCCCTTCACTTACACCAACGCCCATCCGGGCCACAAATAATTGAGCATAAGAACCTACTGCTGCACATAACATGGTGAACCCCGACCATACTGCCAGGCTAACACTAAGAATAGTAATCCGGTCATACTTATCAGCTAACCGGGCAATAGGAATTGCAGAAAGACCATACAGGATGCCAAATGCAGGCCCTGTGATTAAGCCCAACTGAAAGTCAGTCAGGCCCATTTCTAATTTTATTGGCTCCTGAACAATAGTCATAACCAGACGGTCGAGATAATTTGACAGCATGATTAGCAGGAGCATCACCATGATGAATATTTGTTGACCTGTCCACTTACCCGTATCGCTACTTAAGACGCCGGCGTTGGGTGAAACCTTCGGCAGTCCCGATTGAATAGTCATGCGGTAATCCTTTCGCTCAAAATAATAGTTTGTCTTTGCGATAGTTAGCATCACACGTGAATGCCAAACACCTGCAACCCCAAAATAATGTAAAGTTACAATACAAAGTTATAACACGAAAAGAATAATTAACAATAGCTTTACAAGATAATTAACATAAAAATAAGATTAATAACATTTAAGGAATTAGCCGAAAAAACAATCTAACCACATGATTTATATATATTTTAAGGCTGCAAAAAAAATATCAGCCATAAAATGATACAAAAATATAAATATCAGTGATAATGGTTAGGCGATTCACAAATATGTCAAAACTTACAACAATTCACCGCTATAACAGCAATGCCCAAGGTGGTTGTGCTGAACAGTTACAGGCTGGATTTTCTGTCTGTTCGCCATTACCAGCCGCCTTGTTCAATCCATTCAAATACCTGATCAACCCTATCACTACCCCAAAACAATTCGTTGTTCACAACCATGGTCGGAGAGCCAAAAACGCCTTTGCTTATGGTTTGTTCTATGTTTTGTCGCAACAACTCTTTACGCTTGGGATCCTCAAGTGCTGCTGCCAGTGCCTTTTGCTCAATACCTGAATCTGCCGCTACCGACACCACAGCTTCAGCGCTGGCAATTTCTTTACCTTCGCACATCCAGCGTCGATAGAGCGCTAACACCAACTCCTCAACTAATTCAGGATGATGCTCTTTAGCCCACAACACGGCTTGCGCGGCGGGGATCGAATTGAAAAGTTGACCCGAGCCTGCCGCCTCGCTCAATTTTAAACCGTAATACCTGGCCTGGCGCCTGGCATCATGCAGTGCATAAGGTCCCTTAAGGGGTGTTTGTAGCAATGGCTTAATCCCCATCGCATCAACTACCGTTGCTTTTAATAAAAATGGCTGCCAGTTTATTGTGCACTGATGTTGCCTGGCTAGTTCAACAATTCTTTCCGCAGCAATCCAACCAAACGGCGAAATGAAGTCAAAGTAAAAATCTATGTTTTGTTTATTCACTGGCTTGTGTCCTTATTTATCAGTTCTCTATTGCTACTAAGGCAATATCACTTTATGTCTTGCCTGCCTTAACGGGTATGTCTCTTAACCAGGTCTACTGCGATAAACCAGACCACCTTGTTAATTAATGGTAAAAGTCCCACCCCAACAAATTAGTACCACAACCATACATAAAACAAAATCACTCGAAAACACTTTCTGATTAAACAGGTGTGTTTTGAGATGAACAGACAGAACTCATAAAAAATGAGCGGCCTCAAAAGAGACAGACACTTATTCAGACGCACTAATATCCGCCTCTTTGCCGACTTCTGACATTAGCAGTCTCAAGTCACCTTGTTTACAGTATCTATTCGAATCAATACAGCGCTGTTTGTTTTAGCATAAGCAAGAAAGCTATCCAGCCTTTCAGACACGGTATAAGTTTTGGGTAATCGCCATTAATTTTTTCTATTTAGCTTAGAGCGATCCAACACAACCCGGCACTCATTTTCAGGCTGATGTTCAGCCCATATTTCTTATTACAACAACCACACATCATCTATCTCAAATTAATCTCTTTAAAGATAGTTGGCAAAACCAACCAAATATCCTTTTCCTACCTTATGCTTACTGTCAGTCACCTGTAGACCAACTATGTAATCTGCATTCAACGGTTTTCTGCCTCACCAAGGAAAGCATTCTCCCTCTCAGTTAAAACAAAAACCCCCCACAATTATAGTATGCAAACCATACATACCCACAAAGAGAAAACCTCCTGAATTTTTGTTAGGAAGCATAAAAAAATCTTCACAAATAAATTACTAAACCACAGCCAAAAAAACAAAAACCCCTATTTTTAAAGGGCCGCGCATATTAAAATTATGTAAACATATTGTTGACAAAGTGAACCTATAGAATCTAGATTAGCTACCAGCTAGAACACAACACAGTACAATTTATAAGCTTTATTGTATGGCTGCATCCACTAAAAGTATGGAAAGCCAACAGAAATAAAGTGATTTTGGACACACAGGTAGGAGACACATAATGAAGTTTACCCGTTCCACGCTATGCACCTCTATTTTGGCTATACTCGCAGCTGCTCATAGCGCCACTGGTATGGCGGCCCAACAAGATACGCAAGAACAACCAACCGATGAAGAAACCGAAGTCATCACGGTTTCTTTCACCGGTACGAGTATTCGTGGCGCAGCCCCGGTTGGTTCTTCATTAATTGAACTGGACAGATCAACCATTGATAACTCTGGGTCAATCAATACGGTTGATATTTTGCGTGAAACGCCACAAGTGTTTAGCTTAGGCGTAAATGATGCCTCGCGGAATGGTAATGGTGGGTCTTCTAATATCGTTTACGGTAACGCAGTAAACATTCGTGGTATCGGTCCCTATGCCACTCTTACCCTGTTAAATGGTCGTCGAATGGTGCCTCAGGGCTCAATTGGTGCAACCGTAGATCCATCAACTATCCCTAGCATAGCGCTAAAACGGGTTGAAATTATTGCCGATGGTGCCTCTGCTATTTATGGTTCTGATGCGGTTGCCGGGGTTGCTAACCTGATTTTACGCCGTAACGTAGAAGGAGCTGAAGTTCAGGCTCAATATGGTACAGGTTCAGACTACAACGAGTATCAAATCGGCGCTATCGCCGGTAAAACCTGGGATTCAGGTCAGGTGACTGTCGCTTTCCAAAATTCTTACCGCAGTAAATTAGAGGGTCGCGACCGTGACTTTTACCGTGCCGATCAAACTGATCAGGGCGGTGGCGATTACCGCGTAACCAGTTGTTCGCCTGGTAACCTTTATCTGGGGGGGGAGACTTATGCAATACCGGCAGGTGGTGCTACAGCCGATAACCTCGTTGCTGGCACACTTAATCGCTGTGATATCGCCACCAACTATACCGACCTGCTGCCAGAGCTGGAATTTTTAAGTGGCGTAATTACTTATAATCAGGACATTACGGATAATCTTTCATTTTTTACCGATGTTCTGATGACCCGTCGTGATGGCCAGCGTGATCGCACACCAAACGGAAGCACCTTCGCAGTACCAGAAACCAATGCATTCTTTGTTGCTCCGGCTGGCGTACCTTTGGATCCTTGCCCAGCAAGTTCAGGCGTAGGCGCTGATGTTGGCTGTGTAAGAGTAGATTATTCTTTTGATCAACCAGTCAGCAGTACCTACAATACCGAAACCTGGCAAATTACCAGCGGTATCGATTACTTGCTGCCGGGTGATTGGTTACTCAATGCATTCGTTACCTATGGCGAAAATACCGAAGATACGTTTGAAGAGTTTCGAGGCATAAATACCGCCGCACTGGTTCCTGCATTATCCAGCAGTGATCCTAATACCGCGCTAAATTTGTTTAATACATCTGCAACGAATCCAGCAGTAATTGACGACGTTCTGAACAGTCACTTTGTGCCTAATAGTGAAGGCAAGCTGTTTGAAGTTGGTGCCAAAGTAGATGGCACCCTGTTTAGCTTGCCAGGTGGCGACATGAAACTGGCTGCCGGCGTTAATTATGTAGAAAATGATGTTACGTTAATGAACGGTCGGGGACCCAGAGAAAATATTGCATTCCGCGATAATCCTCTTAGCCGGGACGTGACATCTTTCTTTACTGAATTGTATGTTCCCCTTATCGGTGACGGCAACAGCATGCCCGGCGTTCAGAGCTTAGTGTTAAACATAGCTGGTCGTATCGATGACTACAGCGATGTTGGTCGTACCGAAAACCCTAAACTGGGTCTTGACTGGGAAGTTAATGACAATCTGGCTTTTCACGCCAGCTATGGTGAGTCTTTCCGGGCACCACTGTTAACCCAGGTTTATTCGCCAAGCGGCTCTAATTTTTATGCCCAGAACTATTACGATCCAACTGTCGATGCCGTTGTAAGAGGTGTTGCATTTACGGGTAATAACCTGGATCTGGTACCAGAAACCGCCGAAACGTTCTCATTGGGTATCGACTACAAGTTTGAAGCACTGCCCGGAGCCACCATGTCTATCAATTATTTTGATGTGGTTTATGAAGGTCAAATCTCTGGTCAACTGGCTAATTTGAATATCTTACGTCAAGAAGATGTTTATGGTTCGCTTATTCTGCGCGGCGAGGCAGCAACTGCCCGTGTTAACGAGCTAATAGCATCCGGAACACGTGTATTAGGCCCTGTAGACGATGTGCTTAACACGCCGGTGTTGATCGATGGTCGTGGTAATAATTTGGGTACCACCGAAACCAGCGGTATTGATTTTAGTGTATCAGTTCCCTTCCAGACGGATGTAGGCGACTTTAAGGCTACTGTTATGGGTACCTGGTTTGAGTCGTATAAAGTTGCACAAACCCCTACTTCTCCGTTGGTTGACGAAGTTAATCACATCGAATATCCGATGCGACTTAGAACTCGTTCATCTATCAGTTGGATGCGTGACGGCTGGCACTTGATCGGCTATGCAAACTACATTAATGATTACACTAACACCTACACTGGTGACAGTATCGACTCCTTCACCACGTATGAGTTCTCTGCTACTTATACCTTTGATGGCAGCATGGGTGATTTCACTAAGGACTTAAAAGTGGGCTTATTTATCCGTAACCTGACGGATGAAGAGCCACCATTTGTTGATATCGCGCCATCTTTAAGTGGTGGTGGTGGTTACGACCCGCAGGTAGCTAACCCAATTGGCCGCGTAGCCACCCTGTCAGTATCAAAAGCGTTTTAACGACACAGAGGGGAGCTGACAAAACATCAGCTCCCCCTGCTTTATTAGCACGATTGATATGATTAGGGATGAACAATTAATTCTGGGCCGGTTGGGCGACTGCACCGGCTTTTTATTACGACGTGTACAATCACAACTGGCAAAGTCTTTTTACACTACCGCAAGTGAGCATCAGTTACGCCCGGGATTGTTTAGTGCTTTGTCGGTCATTGCTGACAATCCAGGCCTCTCTCAACGGGAACTTGCCCGAATAACGAGCCTCGATGGTGCAACCACGGTAAATATTATCGATGCGCTTGAATCCCGTGATTATGCTGTTCGTAAACGAGTAAAAGCAGACAGACGCAAACACGCATTATTTATAACGTCTGCAGGTGTTCAGTTTCTCGATGAATTATTTCCTCTGGTAGAAGACGCCGAAGCAAACGTAATAAACGAGTTAAGGTTAACGGAATTAAACTGGCTTAAAACAGTGCTCGACAGACTCCATCAGAACACCCTATAACCAAAAAATAACATTGGGAATTAACTACAGACTTCACCCTTTTTCAAAAAAGGGGTAAAAACCCATAAATATTAGCAACATAATATCAAGACAAAAAAGCAAAGTAGTATCACCACATTACAATAAATTGTTAACAAAATGTTGACAACACTAACCTTCTGATAATAGATTTAATTGTATAAAGCAGCTTACAAAACAATCCATATTCAGCAGCACACGGGTAATTACAGTTGAAAACCTGGTGATGAGTACATGTTGTAGATACCGGGACAAGAGCGCAGAGATAAGTGAACACAAAGATAGATAACAGAGTGGTAACCAGGGGCGCGGAGACAGACACTTTTATTCTTCAGCAGATTGCCCAGGCAACATAAGCCGCAGAGCATTAGCTTTAAATTCGACCAACTTAGCATTGCTTTTTGTGTTTGCAAGTTAATGAACGACATACGTTAAGAGCGCCATTATCTACAGATCGACAGTTTGCAGATCAAACTATTAAGTTCGATAAGAATGGCGCGAAATTGAAATATAAAGCGAGCAAAAGGTATAACCGTGACCAGAGAAGAATCAATAGAACTAGGCCGCCTGGGTGATTACATCGGATTTCGCATGCGACGTGTACAGAATCACTTGGTTAAAGCATTTGAAGCCGCAACCACGGAATACAATCTGCGCACCGGTCTGTTTAGTGCTTTAGCATTGATTTCTGCCAATCCCGGCATCTCGCAAAACCAGATATGTAAAATCACTAACCTGGACAAATCAAGCGCTGTACAAATTATTGATATATTAGAGGAAAAAGGCCATGCAGTGCGTAAACCCTCGAAAATAGATCGTCGAAGACACGCCTTATACACTACCCCGGCTGGCGAAGAGTTTCTCGACCTGTTATTCGCACGACTTAAAGAAACCGAAGCAACTGCATTAGCCCAATTGAGTGAAAGTGAACTTAACCTGCTTAAGGCTTTGCTAGACCGGATATTCACCGTGTTAAAATAAAGTGACACATTTGCACATTGTATTGCAACAATACAGTTGACATGACAAACCATTTAGCTTTCAATTAACACTTGAATAACAAAAAGGTGTTTTTCCTTTATCGTTTTTTTAATAAGCGTATTGGGTACTTCCTGAATCGTTGTATCGCCGTGTGGCATTTACAGGCAATGAAAGATAGGGAATGACACAGCAAGACAAGATGTTTGTCTGGAGGCTATGTATGAAAATCAAGCGAATTTCGCTTTATTCGTCACTTGTTGCACTTATAGGGACTCTGGCTACCCCGCTTTACGCCGTTGCCCAGCAACAATCCAACGATCCGCAACCGACCAAAGAGCCCGAGCCGGAGGTTATTACTGTTACGTCTACCGGAACAAGTATTCGGGGCGCCGCCCCTGTTGGTTCATCACTCATCGATTTAGACCGCGAGTTCATAGAGAGTTCAGGCTCGGTTAACACCATTGATGTATTAAGAGAAACTCCGCAAATATTCGGTTTTGGTGTATCGGATGCGTCGCGCAGCGGTAATGGCGGTGCGACAAATATAACCTATTCAAATGCCATCAATATTCGGGGGATTGGCCCCTACGCAACACTGACCATTATGAATGGCCGCAGGGTTGTTTCTACCGATACCGCTGGCGCCGCTTTCGACCCCTCAATGATCCCGTCTATCGCGCTGGAGCGTTTAGAGGTTGTAGCAGATGGTGCCTCCGCGGTGTATGGGTCAGATGCGGTTGCCGGCGTGGCAAATTTGATATTGCGCAGAGGATTCGAAGGAGCTCAGGTAGAAGCTCAGTATGGAAGCGGCGATAACTATAGCGAATACCAAATTGGTGCAATTGCAGGGAAAACCTGGGATTCAGGGCAAGTTACCGTAGCAATGCAAAATAGTTTTCGCAGTAATTTATTTGGTGGTGATCGGGATTTTTACCGCGCAGACCTAACCTCGTTAGGTGGAGAAGACTACCGCATCAATAACTGTGCTCCCGGAAACATTTTTGTTGGCGGAAACAGTTACGCGATCCCGTCTGGCGGGGCAACCCCAGATAACCTGGAAGCAGGGACAATGAACCTCTGTGACAACATGTCAAACAGTACTGATTTGTTACCGGAACGCGAATTCTCAAGCGCAGTCGTTACCTTAAACCAGGACGTTACTGACAATGTTGCATTTTTTGCCGACATGCTAATAGCAACTCGCGAAGGCAAACGATATTCGCAACCTTACAATGCTTTGTTGCTGGTTCCTGAAACTAATGCCTATTTTGTTGCCCCCCAGGACGTAACGCTTGATCCCTGCCCTGCCAGTGCAGGTGTCGGTCCAAACGTTGGATGTGTAAATGTTGGTTATACCTTCCCGGGCTTTAGTGGCAACAGCACTAAAAACACCTTTGAAAGTGATGTCTGGCAAGTTACCGGCGGCTTTGATATCTGGCTGCCAAACGATTGGTTATTAAGCACTTACTACACCATAGGTCACAGTGAGGATTCATCGCTTAACGAACGCAACAATCCGGTTGCTGGCAACCTTACTGCGGCACTGGCGAGCAGCGATCCAACCACGGCACTCAATCCGTTTGGCACCTCGGCAAATTCAACCGAACTGCTTGAGAATATCTTCGATCTGTATACTGATACTCCAGGCAAAACCGACATACAGGATTTTGGCCTGAAAGTAGATGGTACCCTGTTCAGCACAGATAGCGGCGATATAAAAATGGCCGCGGGTATTAACTACTACGCCATGGATCTGTATACCGGACAAGGACGCGGTCCTATCGAAAACATTCCTTATCGCATGAACGATTTAAGCCGGGATGTTAAATCTGCGTATATGGAATTTTACATTCCACTCATTGGCGAAGCCAATAGTATGACTGGCATACAAAGTTTGGTATTAAATTTAGCGGGTCGGATTGATGACTACAGTGATGTAGGACGTACTGAAAACCCTAAAATTGGTCTGGACTGGATTGTTAATGACAACCTGGCGATTCACGCCAGCTATGGAGAATCCTTCCGTGCTCCTCTGTTAACCCAGTTAATAAGCGCCGCTGGAGCCAGTTTGTTTGTTCAGCCTTATTTCGACCCCACTGTGGGTACAACCATTCGCGGCGTAACCCGCACAGGCGATAACCTTAATTTAGTACCAGAAACGGCGGAAACTTTCTCACTGGGTATCGACTATTCATTTGATTTCCTGCGTGGCGCAAGAATGTCCATCAACTATTTTGATGTAACCTATGAAGGCCAGATCAACAGACAACTAAGTAACCTCAACCTGCTTCGTGACGAGGCGATGTTTCAGTCTTTGATTTTACGTGGTGAAGAAGCCCGGGCCGAAGTTGCAGCTCTGTTAGACGAGGGCCTGGGCGTTCGTCGCGGGAGTGAAGACGAAGCCCGCAACACTACAGTATTAGTAGACGGCCGGAACCTGAACCTTGGGGTTACCGAAGCAAGCGGTATCGACTTCACCTTTGTTGCCCCGTTTAAAACTGACCACGGTTATTACAAAGCCAGTCTGATGGGTACCTGGTATGACAGTTTCAAAGTTGCGCAAACACCCGATGCTGAACTGGTAGAGCGGGTTAACGATCTTAACTACCCAATGAGCCTGCGTATGCGTGCTTCTCTTAACTGGCAACGGGATAACTGGAGCGTGACCGGTTTCGCCAATTATATCAATAGCTACACCAATACCTTCACCGGTGACACTATAGATACCTTCACTACGTTTGAATTTTCCGCGTCATATACCTTTGAAGATGGCTTAGGTGAAATGGGTCGGGATCTTCGCGTTGGCCTGTTTGTTCGAAACCTGCTGGACGAAGAACCGCCTTTTGCAGATATCGCACCGTCAGATAATGGTGGTGGTGGTTTTGATCCCCAGGTCGCCAGTCCCATTGGCCGGGTAATCACATTATCGCTCTCTAAAACTTTCTGATTGTTTTTTCAGTGAGCTTTGCCGGGGACAAGTGCATGGTGTCTCCCGGCTTTTTTTATTTACGCTAACTGCCGTTTACCGTGACAGCCAAGGTTTATATCCGATAACATTGGGAGTAAATAAACCAACAGACAAGATCTTACCGAGGTAACTGTAGCAAGCTGGTGTAATATATCGCTGTTAGCACCTTTACTCTGATTTGCTTTTGCTCCCTATGACTGCCAACTCCCAGCGACCATCAAGGCTATTTACTAAATTTTATCGTAATGGTCCCAGCCATCGTGATGGCGCGGATGTGACGTTTAACGACATAGTGAAAATATTTGGCTTCAGAACCGCCAGCGTTGGCCACTGGGTTTCCGCGCAGGAACAACAAGTGGCTGCTAATCTGTTTTTTGATGCATTATGCGACCTCATGGCCATTCTGGATGTGCCGGAGCAGGTCATCTCTTTGCGTGGTACCTTATCAATCGCCTTTGGCGTAGGTGGCCAAAAGCACAGCTCTGCACACTATAATTCTGCGACCCGCACCCTCGCGCTGGCTAAAAATGCCGGTGCCGGCTCACTCGCCCACGAATATTTTCATGCTTTTGATCATTTTATCGCCACCCGCTTTTTAAAAGCAGCCAGGCCGCAGGATTTCGCCTCTGCCCTGTGGTTGCAAAAACACGAGGTTGTAGAGCATCCGATAAATAGCCGCCTGGAAGATTGCTACCAGCATATTTTTTTAAAACCGCACAGCAGTAAGCCCAGTGATTTCTTTAATAACAGCGCCCAGGCAGACAAAGCGCTGGGCAGCTTTTATTACGCCATGCCCCAGGAAGTTGTCGCCCGCGCGTTTGAAGCCTACGTGCAGGATCACCATTATAAAAACGAGTTTCTGGTTAAAGGTACCAAACAAAGTATAGAGGCCAGACTGGGCATTTACCCTCAGGAGCATGAACGCGCTCGAATTGGCCAGTTCTTCGCAAGCTACTTCAGACTACTGGGAACCGCCGTAGAAAAAAGCCAGGACAGATCCTGATCGATCGCAACCTGTCTGAATTGCTGATTTAATCATCAGCCCGCCAGCAAACTGGTCTTATTTCACCCCATTCCCGGATCCGCCGGGCATACTAAAATACGCCCCCGGGATCCGGAAAAAATGAAATCTACAGCACTGTGTAGATTCAGAATGAAAACAAAAAGGTACTGAAAAATAAAAACTTTATTGGGATTCTAAAAAATCAAACCAGCTGTACCGGTGCCAAAGGTGCAAGGTATTACGGGTGGGATCGCCAGTGCAAAAATTGCCGATCCAGACACAAAAATGTCGGTAGAGGCTAGACTTGGCATTTGTCATCATGGTATTTTGGTTTTGCAGCTAAATAACGCTTATAAGTTGTATTTCTTCCAACTGGGTGTAGCGCTGTCCGCAAAATGATGTTGCTTTCTAACGAAAGTAAACGACTATGTCAGTAAGTTTATCGCTTTTGGTATATTTGTTTGTACAAATTACTACATATTTTTGTTACAAACAGTATACTAGGCAGACAAGTGTTAGAGACAAGAAAACGAAATGAAAAGAAAAAAGCATACTTCTGGGGATGACGAAGCCCAGGTCGACATGACGCCCATGTTGGACATTGTGTTCATCATGCTGATCTTCTTTATCGTAACGACATCATTCGTTAAAGAGAAAGGTCTGGATGTTAACCGTCCTGAAAACAAAAACGCATCAAACCAGCCGAGTAAATCTCTGTCAATCCGTATTGACGAGACTGGCACTATCATGATGAATGGCCGTGAAGTGGACATTCGCCGTGTTATTGCAAACATTCAGACTTACTTAGCTGAAAACCCAACTGATACCGCAGCAATCCAGGCTCACAAAAATACTGAGCACGGCGTTGTTGTTGAAGTAATGAACCAGGCTAAAGAAGCTGGTATCGACAAAGTATCCGTTCTGGTTAAGTCTTAAGCTCTCACGAGCAATAAAAAAGCGCGTTTATCGCGCTTTTTTTGTGCCTGTTTGCCGCCATCGCATTAAAAATTCAAATAAAATTCCTGACACAGCGCTTTATACTTAGGCGTGTACTGGTTGTCTTCCGCGCGAATGATGAGCTGACTATCACTACACTGACCTGCCTCACGACTAAATTCGTAAATCACTAAGTAGGGCGCAACATCACAGCGATGCTGAACCTGCATCCGGGCAACACAATGCCAACCATGATGGGCAGCGACAGCCAAGACTTCCTCATGCCGCAACCAGGGATACATACAATAAAGTTTACCACTGTCGTTGCTAAGTCGTGCCGTTTCGGCAAAAAACCGGGCTACTGACAGGGTTTGCTCTGTCCGTGCTATTCCCCGCGCGTCGGCCATTGTGTCGTAAGCCTTAGTTTGTCCGTTAGCATCGGCAAAATACGGGGGATTTGAAACAATAAGGTCATATACTCCAGCGCCGGATAGCGACTGCAACGCACAATGACTAACGGTTATGTTTTCTGGCCAGGGACTTAATCGCACATTCTCAAGCGCCTGAATAACAGCGCTCTGGTCAATATCGATAGCCTCTATATGCGCCTCAGGCACCATTTTTTGCGCCAGCATTAAAGCCAGGATGCCAGAGCCGGTGCCAATGTCCAGAATACGAGTGGCCTTTGCCGGGGAAACAAAACTGCCCAGGATCAGGCTGTCGGTTGAGACTTTCATGGCACACTGATCATGTGCCACAAAAAACTGCTTACACTGAAAACCCTTTGGTTTGCGATTACTCATTACACTCAGAAGACCTGATGACGCATCATTTCCCGCGCTACCTGATGAGGATAAACGGCCCGGTATTTCTTTAGCGGCCCTACTAACAAGGGCTTTAACAGTTGCAACAGGCCCGCACTAAAACGCTCCAGAGGCCGATCGTCATTGGCGCGCTCGCCAATTAATACGCCCGGACGAACGGCCGCGGCATTAGGTAACTGCGGCATACGCATAATGGCATTTTCCAGCTCCCCTTTTACCTTCAGATAGTAATTGTTACTGGCGGCATTGGCACCAACCGACGAAATCCAGACAAAGCCACCAGCGCGTTGTGCTCTGGCTAGCTGCGCAGCGACGTGCACATATTCAAAATCCACCTTACGAAAGGTTTTCAGATCACCGGCCTTTTTTAGCGTGGTGCCCAGGCAGCAGTACACATGATCCACCGAAAAATAGCCCTGGTAGTCATCCAACGCCGCAAAGTTAATCACCACCGGCCGCAGCTTGTTTTGCGGATCCTGGTAGTTCTGCTGCGCTAATGGCCGTCGGAGTAAGCAAGTGACCGTTTCGTAACGGGGATCAAGCAGTAACAGGCGCAGCAGGTTTTGCCCTACCAACCCACTGGCTCCTAAGATAAGTGCGCTTTTTAATGCTGCCAAATTGTGTCATCCTCTAGCTTTAAATAAGAACCCACTGTTGCTGCGGTTCTCACTATAACAACAACTTGTTTATACCGGTATTTCAGAGCAAATACACAGGGTAAGCAAGCCTTAATAACGACAGATAATAGCGTATCCATGAAAAAAGCTTTATTACTTGGAGCCCTTATGCTCACTAATACGGTTGCCGCTGAAAAGCTGACCATTGAACGGATCTATGAATCTCCCTCTTTGGATGGCAGTTCGCCCCGCAATTTACAGGTTGCCCCCGACGGTAAACGGGTTACTTTCCTGCAAGGCAAGCAGTCTGACTACGAACGCCTGGACCTGTGGGAATACAACATTGCCTCGGGCACATCCCGTTTACTGTTTGATTCAGATGAATTATCCACAGGCGAAGAAGCCCTGTCTGACGAAGAAAAAGCCCGCCGCGAACGTATGCGTTTGTCCGGTAGTGGCATTGTCAGTTATCAGTGGTCAGCCGACGGTACAGCGCTGTTATTCCCCATGGGCGGCGATGTTTTTTACCACCAGTTAGGCAAGCCGGGCGCTCGCCAGCTGCTGGACACCGACGCCTTTGAAACCGATATTAAGCTGTCGCCAAAAGGCAATTATATTTCCTTTATCCGCGACCAGAATCTGTACATCAAACACATCGAATCGGGCAAGGAAACTGCCATCACTACCGAAGGCGCTGGCAATATCAAATACGGCATGGCTGAGTTTGTCGCCCAGGAAGAAATGAACCGGATGACCGGTTACTGGTGGTCGCCGGATGAGTCGTACATTGCTTTTACCGAAGTGGATGAATCGCCGGTAGAGGTAATTACCCGTTCAGAAATTTACGCTGACGACATTAAGATGATTGAGCAAAAGTACCCCAAAGCCGGTACGCCCAATGTCACCATCAAACTGGCTGTTCAGCACATTAACAGCGGTAAGCGTCAGTGGATTGATATCGGTGAGGAACAGGATATCTATATTGCACGTGGTAAATGGATGCCGGATAGCGAACACTTTACCTATCAGTGGCAAACCCGCGACCAGCAACAACTGGAATTACGCAGCTTTGACGTCACCAGTCAAAAACAACATCTGGTGCTAAAGGAGCAATCCAGTACCTGGGTTAACCTGCATGATGATTTTACCTTTTTAGATGACGGTGAACATTTCATCTGGGCTTCAGAGCGTGACGGGTTTAAACACCTTTACCTGTTTACCAACGAAGGTAAACTGGTACGCCAGCTAACCAAAGGCGATTGGGTAGTAGATGAACTGGAAGCGGTGAACAGTGAGACCGGACAGATTTACTTTACCGGCCGCATGGATACCCCGCTGGAACGTCATCTGTACGTAACCGACCTGCAAGGTAAAACGCCACAACGTTTAACCAAACGTGACGGCATGCACGGTATCAGCTTTAGTCACGACGCATCGATTTATGTGGATAGTTCATCCACCGTTAATCGCCCTACCCAGGTGAGTTTGCATAACGCCGATGGCAAACAGCTGACCTGGCT
This sequence comes from Marisediminitalea lipolytica, assembly GCF_001758465.1. GTDB lineage: Bacteria > Pseudomonadota > Gammaproteobacteria > Enterobacterales > Alteromonadaceae > Alteromonas > Alteromonas lipolytica. Next base: position 800,502 of record NZ_MJIC01000015.1, on the reverse strand, counting down.
GGAAGAAAACGCACTGGATGAAAGCCATCCGCTAACCCCGTATCTTACTGACTGGGTTGAGCCTGAGTTTGGTACCATTACTAACGATGAAGGCATTGACCTGTATTATCGTTTGTATAAGCCGAAGAAGATTGAGGGCAAACATCCGGTTATCGTTTACCTGTATGGCGGCCCCCATGCTCAGGTGGTTAACAATGCCTGGGGCGGTAATCGCGGTCTGCTGATGCAGTACTGGGCAAGTAAAGGTTATGTGGTATTCAGTATTGATAACCGCGGCTCTAATTACCGTGGTAAGGCTTTTGAAGAACCTATCTATAAAGCCATGGGCAGTGTTGAGGTTGACGACCAGGTGACCGGCGTTAAATTTTTACATACCCTGCCCTATGTGGATAAGGAACGCATTGGCGTACACGGCCACAGCTACGGCGGTTACATGACTATCATGAGCATGTTTAAGGCCGGTGATTACTTTAAGGCGGGTGTATCCGGTGCTCCGGTAACAACCTGGCGTTTGTATGATACGCATTATACCGAGCGCTACATGGGTAACCCGAACACCGACAGCGATGCTTACGATGCATCATCGGTATTTCCGTATTCAGACGGACTGAAAGGCCCGCTGCTGATTTATCACGGTATGGCTGATGACAACGTACTGTTTACTCATAGTACCAAGTTGTATAAACATCTGCAGGACGCAGCCAAACCTTTCGAGGTGATGGATTACCCGGGTAAGAAACACAGTATCCGTGGTAAACAGACAGGTATACATTTATATCACACCATCACTAATTTCTTTGATAAACACTTCGGTGTTGAGTAAGAAAATCATTAAGTGACAGGGACTTCCTGTCACTTGCCTGTTTGTCCAAAAAAACATACGGATGAAAAATTATACTTATTGTTCATTCATTGTGCTTGCACCTGCCTCATTAATTTCATAATTTCTTAACAGGCTCCGCGCCTGATAATAATAAAACGTAGTTTGGCCGAATCGAATTCGGCTCCTTCGAAGTAACACAAGTGAAGTGAATAATAATATGATTAAAACAACGATAAAACCTACACTGGCAGCAATCCTGCTTGCCGTGAGCGCCTCTTCCGTAGCGGCCGACGACAGATATATCATTCAGGTAGACAATCACTCAAAAGGCATCATTAAAGCACTGGCGAAACAATCCGGTGCACAGATTCATATTGATGCTGATGGCTTTATTGCCGCCACGTTCAGCGGAAAATCTCTCGATGAAGTGAAAGGATTGATGAACAATCCTCACGTTAAGCTGATCGAAGCTGATCAAAAGCGCTACCCAGCGGCTTTATTTAACGATGATACCGGCAATCCGATGCAAACCCAGATCACCCCTTATGCGGTGTATCAGTCCCAGGCTGATCAGGTTACCTTTAACCCTAATGCCGGTATGAAAGTGTGCGTTATCGATTCTGGCCTTGATGACTCTAACCCGGACTTTGTTTGGTCTAACATTACCGGCGACAACGACCCGGGTACCGGTAACTGGTTTGATGCAGGTGGTGAGCACGGTACTCACGTTGCCGGTACTATCGGCGCAGCAGACAACACCTACGGTGTGGTGGGTATGGCACCAGGTGTTGATATGCACATTATCAAAGTGTTTAACGAATCCGGTTGGGGCTATTCATCGGGTCTGGCTCAGGCGGCACAACTTTGTCAGGCTGCTGGTGCTAACCTGATTAACATGAGCCTGGGCGGCGGCGGTGCTTCAAGTACTGAAGACAACGCCTTTGCCGATTTTACCGCAGCAGGGGGTCTGGTCGTGGCAGCAGCGGGTAACGACGGCAATTCAGTGCGCTCTTATCCTGCAGGCTACTCATCGGTAATGATGGTAGGCGCTAACGATGCTGACAATAACATTGCTGATTTCTCGCAGTATCCGAGCTGTTCATCCGGTCGCGGTAAGCGTGTTACTACCGACGAAACTATTTGTGTGGAAGTTACAGCAGGTGGTGTAGATACCTTATCAACTGTTCCAGCAGGCATTTCTACCTCTTCAGGTTTAGTGGCAGATGGCAGTAACTTTGCCTCTTCCGGCATGGAAAATATGGGCTCAGCAGCGGGCAATACCTACTTTATGGGTACCGCAGAAACCACCGATAGTGGTGCAGCAGGTAATATCTGCGTGATCGACCGTGGGGTTATCAGCTTCCATGACAAAGTGGCAAACTGTGAGGCTTCCGGTGGCATTGGCGCCGTGATTATCAATAACGTGGATGGCATGCTCTACGGCACTTTAGGGGATCCTAACTCGACCTCTATTCCGGCAGTAGGTGCTGCTCTGGCCGACCGTTCTGCATTAGTAGCGGCTTCCTCGATAAGCATTAGTGTAGAAGCCAGTGACTACGCGTACTTAAGCGGAACCTCCATGGCTACTCCAGCCGTAGTTGGTGTGGCCGCTTTGGTTTGGTCTAACCACCCAACCTGTACCGGAACTGAGATTCGTGAAGCACTTAAAGCGACGGCGTTGGATGGCGGGGCTGCCGGTAAAGACGTTTACTTTGGTTACGGTATTGTGCAGGCGGCAGATGCCAATGCTTACCTCACCGCCAACGGCTGTGCCGGTGGAAACGGTGGCGGCGACAATGGCGGTGGTGATAACGGCGGCGGTGATACCGGCACTGATTTAACCCTGACTGCCAGCGGTTATAAGAGTAAAGGTTCACAATTTGTTGACCTTAGCTGGTCTAACAGTACAGCTGACATGACCATCTACCGCAACGGCAGCGAAATCCAGAGCGTTAGCGGCGTTACCAGTTACACCGACGCCCTAAACACCAAAGGTGGTGGGGTTTACGATTACCAGGTTTGTGAAACCGGCACAACGACTTGCTCAGCAACCGTTACCGTAGTGTTCTAAACCTTTAAAATCAAAGGGGCTGGTTAGCCAGCCCCGGTTTATCTGCAGTGAATTAGTCAGGCTTCCCTGGCAAATCCATAAAATACATAACCCAATGCATCATAAGCCCGCCCGACGGGACAGTCTTCCTGATGTATAATATCCAGCCCTGCCCTGACCGCGGTTTGTTTGCATACCCGGCAGTTATCCGCTTCGCCCGCCACTTCGTCATTAATAAACTGACCCGCGTCGAGTAAATCCATGATGATAAGTTTGAGGTCTTCCCGAGAAACGTCCACTTTCGCCTCCTGTTTACGATGTGACTGCATTTATTATATTGGCGAGGCGGTGCAGGCCTGCATATCAGCGCCGATAATCAGGTATTACCAAATACACTCTCGACTCAGTCAAAAATCGAAGCAATGGGTAAAAAAATTCGATAAATCAATTGCCATTTTATTCCTGCCCGAAGTGTCTCTGGCACATGACAGCGAGGATTTTTTACTGTTAACATAACAACAAATCACCAAGGCAGACATCACCGTGAAAATACTTGTTATTCCTGTTACGCCCTTTGCTCAGAATTGCTCACTAATCTGGGATCCCGCCACCATGAAAGGCGCTCTGGTTGATCCCGGTGGTGATGCAAACAAGTTATACAGCGCCGTGACGGCGAATAATGTCACTATCGACAAAGTGATCCTGACCCACGGCCATCTTGACCATGTTGGCGCAACCATTGAGGTGGCCAAACACTATGATGTGCCGGTTATCGGCCCGCACATTGGTGATAAGTTCTGGCTGGACGCATTGCAGCAGCAAAGCCAGATGTTTGGCTTTCCGCCCACTCAGCCCTTTAGTCCAGACCAGTGGTTAACCGGGCAGGACACTATTGCATTAGGCAATCTCACTCTTGAAGTTCTGCACTGTCCGGGGCACACGCCGGGTCATGTGGCCTTAGTTGAGCGGCAGAGTAACACGGTGATTGTTGGTGATATTATTTTTGCTGGCTCAATTGGCCGCACGGATTTCCCCCAGGGCAATCATCAACAGCTGATAGACTCTATTCGCGAAAAGCTGTTTACGCTGCCAGAGCAAATGACGGTGTATCCCGGTCACGGCCCGACAACCACTATCGGGCATGAACGCGCCACTAACCCCTTTGTCGCCGACGCTAAATTCGGCTAGTGTTAAACGGTATGAAGCTCCCAGTCATTGCGGTATTCCATGGGAGTTTGTCCTGTCCAGCTTTTAAAAGCGTGGCGAAAGTTTGAGGTGTCCTTAAACCCCAGGGACTCGGAGATATCGTCATAAGATAACTTGGTGTCCCGCAGGTATTTTTTGGCGAAGCCTTTTTTAATGGTCAGACAAATTTCTGAAAAGGACGTACCGTTTTCTGATAGTTTGCGCCGTAGTGTTCGCTCCGATACGCAAAGTTCTTCGGCCACTTTTTCAATTTTCAAATCATTATGAATATTCTGTGAAACCCAGCTATAGACTTTCTCTACGGTTTCACTTTGATTCATAAAATCAAGAATTTGCTCATTACACACTTTCAGCAGTAGCGGTACTGCCAACGGGTTTGTTTTTGACGGGGCGCGCTGCACATCTGCCATACTCAGTTCCACACCGGTTTTGCTCTGCTGATACAGCACTTCGCACTTGGCATCTTCTTCTAATAATTTGTGATGCTTTGGCTTAGGAAAAGCATAAAAAACCCGCCGTGGGGCAAAATCAGGGTCGCCCAGAATATCGCGGAACAAACGGAAGTTAATCGACATCTGCAATTCAAGGTTAAAGTCGATGAGTTCGGGTTGAAAAAGAATATCCTCACAGCCGAAGAACACCGTATCATCGTCTTCCTGGGTTAGCACAAGACTGGTGGTGCGGGTTACCAGGGTTTGATATTTCACCGCAAATCGCAGGGCATCAATAAGCTGACGTTTGCACAATAAAGTACAACCATATAACCCGTAATCACCACATGAAATACGTTTGCCAATTTCCAGGGCTAATGCAGGAACGCCACATTCAGATAACTCTTCATATATACGGACAACATCGCTGAGCTTTACCGTAGGTTGGTAATTAGGGGTAATGTCCAAACGCTTAACCATCGAGCTTAGTAAATCTTCACAAGGCAGATTCAGCTCTTTAACGACCCGGTAAAGAAACTGAATTTTTTGTGCACTGACCCGGGTTTTTCGCCCTGAGCTTAAACTGTCATCCTGCATTGAATTCACAAACTTTTGATGTTTTTCAGGTTGATATATTGTCATCCTCTTGACCTCCAAAAAATCCCAAAAACCACAGTTGGCCGAATATCACACTCATAATGACCGTTTATAACACAACCAGCTTGTTACTCAAGTGTTAATGTATTGTGAAGGCGCAATGAGAGGAACGTAGTTGAGTTTTGCTCTCCACGCGCATCGTTCATAGCAACAACATGGCCGAACAAAGAAGTCGTCGCCAGGAGAACACAAGATGAAATTAAACCCTATAGTTAGTGCTTTATCTGCAGCTTACCTAGCCTCTGTACCGATGGCTATGGCGCAGGAAAGTAACCAGGCTCCTCAACAAGGTGAAACCAGTGATTCACCTAAACTGGAATTAATCGAGGTTACCTCGCAACGCAGAGTGCAGAACATTCAGGACGTACCTATTTCTGTGCAGGCCTTTAGTGGCCCGCAAATGGAAAAAGTCGGCATTGATAAAATTGAAGATCTGCAAATGTATGTGCCAAACCTTAATCTGACCGAAACCGGTATCAGCACGCAAATGTTCGTTCGTGGTGTTGGCTCAGGCAACAACCAGGGATTTGAACAATCCGTTGTTCAATTTGTTGATGGTGTTTCTTATGCCCGCCAGCAACTCAGTCGTGCTCCCTTTTTCGATATGGAGCGGGTAGAGGTACTGCGCGGCCCGCAAAGTATCCTGTTTGGTAAAAATGCCATTGGCGGCGCGCTCAACTTCACAACGGCAGAGGTGCAGGAGTACACTGCTGGAAAATTCTCTGCTCACATTGGTGAGTTCGGGATCCGCGAATACCAGGGAATTCTCAATGGCGAGCTGTATGACGGCAAACTCTTTGGCCGTATCGCGCTGCGTCACTATGAAGAAGACGGCTATATTTACAATCAGACTCTGGACCGTGATGAACCTAATCGTTCTGATCAGACTGTCAGGGTAAAACTGCTTTATCTGCTTAACGATGACTGGAAACTAAAACTTAAATACGAGAAAAACGATTTTGAAACCATTGGTCGTCAAATCGAAGTTTTACAGGACATCGGCAACCCCGGCAACCCGTTTGGTACCACCCTGACAGCAGGCTTTGGTCTTAACGAAGCCATCCCCGAAGCCGAGCTCAACTATGTAAGAGCCGGTAGTGGCGAAGAAAGCTTTAACCACTCCGACAATATTACCTTTGAAATCACAGGATTGCTTGGCGACCTTGAGTTTGAATCCAGAACGGCCAGTCTGCAATACGATTATCAGGAAATCTGTGACTGCGATTTTATTGATGCCAATATTTTAACCCTGCCTATGGATGAAGATTACGAGCAATTCAGTCAGGAATTCAGGGTTGCATCGGATCCCAGACAGACTCTGTCATGGCAGGCGGGTGTGTTTTACCAAAAGAGTGAGCTGGACTTTAAAGACGCCACTACCCTACCCGAGGCTGCGATAGGCGATGCCAACACTGGTGTATTACCCACGGCTCTGTTCGCACTAAGTGGCAGTACCGCGGTTGGCCAGGCGGTTTCTGGTATTAGTTCATCACGGGTATTTGCCCAGGATACCGAATCCTACTCAATATTTGCGCAGTTAACTTATCAGCTAACCGATGCAACCCAGATTATGCTTGGTGCCCGTTGGTCTAACGAAGATAAAACCGGTTTCCGGTCGATCAATATTCTGGATTTGGATACCAATGCGCCAACCACAAATCCGCTCTCTTCTGCGGTACTGTTGGGTAATTTTGGTATAGACAGCGAACAGGCGAACGGCCATTACCTGACAGGCGAACGTTCAGAAACGGCATTCGATCCGAACATTACCGTGCAACATTACCTGCAGGATGACTTCATGTTGTATGCAAGTTGGTCGAAAGGCTCTAAATCGGGTGGCTATGATGCCCGGGCGAATCAGGTAACGTCTTTCGAGTTTGATGAAGAAGATGCCTCTGCATTTGAAGCCGGTTTCAAAAGTACCTTCTGGGACCAGCGAGCAAAACTTAACGTTGCTTTTTACCACACTTCTTATGAGGGCTTACAGGTCAGTCAGTTTGACGGCACGCTTGGCTTTGTAGTGGGTAATGCCGATGCGGATATGCAAGGTGTGGAAATTGACGGTTCATTTGCCTTAACTGACGACCTTACACTGTCATACTCAGCCGCTTATCTGGACCATGAGTTTACCGACTACACCAACGGTAACTGTTACTATCGCCAACAGTTTGATACCGAAAATCCGGATCTGGCTGCCCGCTATAACGCCGAAACAGGGCTGTGTGATTACACCGGTTTACGCGGTCAGTACGCGCCTGAATTCACAGGTAACATGAATATTAACTACTTTGTGGATATCTCAGATGATGCCGTAATGAACATCAGCCTGAACTATAACTACTCAAGCGAGCAAAAGGTGCATCAGAACCTGGATCCTGACTTTGTTCAGGATGCCCTTGGCCGCGTAGACTTGAATGTGTCCATTGATTTTGAAAACTGGGGTATAGAATTAATGGGCCGTAACGTAACTGATGAGCAATACATTACCACTGCTGGTAATGCCTCGTTGTCCGGTGCATTTGGCGCAGACACAGTATACGGCTTTGTTGCACCGCCGAGAATCTGGTCTCTGCGTGGTTATTACACTTTTTAACCCTTCCTCCTGCTTTGTAAGGCATGACCCCGCTTTACTAAGTTAGCTTGCACTCCGGGAGCGATCCCGGAGTTTTTTTTACCACATAATCGCCGCCAGTATACCGACAGACCCTGAGTCTGCCGGCATATAACAGCACAGCAAAGAGCTAGTCTATTTTTTGTTTCAGGCCACGACGAATCAGCAGTGCATCAGTAGTAGGCTCTTTCCCCCGGAACGCTTTATACGATTCCATGGGCGGACGCGAATTACCGACCGACAAAATATGCTTACGGTATTTCATGCCGTTTTCCAGCGTAAGACCGCCGGTATCCTGCACATAAGCAAAGGCGTCAGCGGCAAGAATTTCACTCCACATGTAGGCGTAGTAACCTGCTGAGTAACCTCCGCCCATGGAATGAGCAAAGAACGCAGACTTATACCGCGGCGGAACGTAGCTGATATCAGCACCGTGTTTAGCCAGTGCGGCTTTCTCAAACGCGTTAATATCGCTTGGCACTTCGTCAGCTGACAGGGTATGCCATTCCATATCCAGCAGTGCTGCCGCCATATACTCCAGCGTATCGAACCCCATATTGAAGGTGCGCGAGCGGATAACCTTATCCAGTAACTCTGGTGGAATAGGTTCGCCGGTCTGATAGTGTTTGGCGTAATTAGCAATCACTTCCGGATACGCCGCCCAGTCCTCCTGGAAAGTAGACGGGAATTCCACAAAATCACGGGATACTGACGTTCCCGCCAGTGAAGGATAAGTAACATCGGAGAACATTCCGTGTAAACCATGACCCAATTCGTGGAACATAGTTGTGACGTAATCGTAGCTCACCAGCGTTGGCTCACCCTCAGGCGCTTTGGGGATATTCATCACGTTTACCACGACTGGCTTTTGCTTGAGCAATTTAGACTGGCCCACAAATGAGCTCATCCAGGCACCACCACGCTTACCTTTACGGGCAAAGTAGTCGGCATAAAAAATCGCCAGGCTCTTACCGTCTACGTCAAATAACTCGTACGCTTTTACATCAGGATGATATACCGGCAGATCAGGGCGTGGTTCAAAACGGATGCCAAACAAGCGGTTCATGGTAAAGAACACACCGTCCTGCAATACGCGGTTAAACTCAAAGTATTCTTTTACTTCACTTTCGTCCAGATCATAGCGTGCCTGACGTACTTTCTCGGCATAGTAAGCCCAGTCCCATGGCTCAACGTTAAAGTCCTTGCCGTCGGCGTCAATCAGTTGCTGAATATCCGCCGCTTCTTTCTTCACGTTTTCAACCACCGCTGGCACCATGCTGCCCAGCATGTCAAAAACTGCTTTTGGTGTACCCGCCATTTGCGTATCCAGACCATAGCTGGCCCAGTTATCAAAGCCCAGCAAGGCTGCTTTTTGCGCCCGCAACTCGGCTAATCGCGTAATAATTTTAGTGTTATCAAATTCACCGGATTGTGCCCGATAGGCAGAGGCTTCCCATACGCGCTGACGCAGCTCACGGTTTTCCAGCGACGCCAGAATTGGCTGGCGTGTGGTGTTGGTGATGCTAATCAGGTATTTACCTTCGTGATCAGCCGCAGTCGCAGCATCCGCCAGCGATTTGATCTGACGGTCAGATAACCCGGCTAACTCAGCTACATCATCGACAACCACGGCGATATTGGCAGTTTCGGCCAGTAGGTTTTGTGAAAACTGTGTGGTCAGCGAAGAATGCTCTTCGTTTATCTTGCGGATTTTGTCTTTATCGGCATCGTTGAGAGTCGCTCCGGCACGCACAAAGCCTGAATAGGTTTGCTCCAGCAAACGCAGCGATTCCGCATCCAGATTCAATGAGTCCCGTTGGTTATACAAGCTTTCAATACGGGCAAACAATGCACTGTTGAGGTTAATATTATCGCGGTGTGCAGCCAGTTTTGGCGCCAGCGCTTTTTGCATTTCACGCCGCTCAGGGGTACTGTCGGTACCAACAAGATTAAAGAACACCCGGCTTGCACGAGTTAACAACTCACCGCTGGTTTCCAGCGCTATCATCGTGTTCTCAAAGGTCGCTGGCTCTGGATTATTAGCGATTGCGGCAATTTCTGCCGCTTGTTCTGCCATGCCTTGTTCAAAGGCCGGCATAAAGTGCGCATCCTGAATTAGATCAAAATTCGGCGCGCCGTAAGTTAGCGGACTCGGGGTCAGCAGGGGATTAGTTTGTGTAGCCGTCATCGTGTCTTTTGCACTTTCTTGTTGAGCTGTCTGTTCTGCCTGAGTCGTTGCGTCCTGCGAACAACCCGACATGATAAGAGCAGTAAAAACTGCCGCTGCCGTTAGCGTTTTTTTCATCATTTTTCCCGGATTTATAGTTGTAATTTATGCGGCCGTAATATTACCTACGGCACTTTACTGAGCCACAGCTGTCAGCCAGTAAAGCTGGTCTGCGTTAAATGGTATTGATATTGAACTCCGCAGTCGACCCCGGTTAACGCATGTTATTTAACAGTCATCGTGTACCATAAACAGCAGGTCCCGGGCCGAATGGGGAAAACGTGCTCTATTTATAATTTGTGCAAGTTGATGCCAATAATGGCTTCGTGGGTTCTGATGCGTTACGCCAACGATTAGCTAAGTACGTTACCAGTTTGCTTTGGCGTCACTTTTATAAGCCCGCCAGACAAACCCGACACCAATACTGTAAGTGATGTCTTTTTCATAAAGTGGACTGTCTTCGTTAGCCGAGCCAGCATTAAACTGCACCGAGGTACTGACAAAACCGCGGACGTTTTTAATGACCGGAAATGCCAGTCCGGCAGAAAGTTCGGACCCAAGATAACCTGATTTTGCGTTATAGGCTGGTCGTACTGCGGTTTCAAATTCAGGCGTTACCTGATAAAAATAATCGTGTAATTTTTCGGTTGCCCAGGTCATTCTGAAGGCCAGGCTAAAACCGGTTTCGGGCAGAAAAACACCGCGTTGCTGGTAAGTTAGCGTTGGCTCAAACACAAAGCCCCTGGCATCCAGCCGCTCAAAATCGGTAGAAAATACCGCTCGTGCCTGAATTCTGCCGTTAAGACGCGCATTACCACCGCCGGTAAAAGAAAAATCCTTAAGTTTATAAATCAGCTGTGGCCCCACCTCTACCAGATAATCCAGTTCAGGCATGCCTTCCCGGGCGGTGTTATCGTCACTATCAGCGGCAAAAGCGCCGCCAAAGCTCATATCCAGCTCAAGCTTATCATTTTCAACAAATACCGCTCTTGCGCCACCTTGTCCGCCAAGGCGAAAGATATCGCCCCGATAGATCACGTAGGGTAACGCCAGCGCCACAAAATTGCGCTCTGCCGAGGCCGGATAATTGGGCGACTCTATCATGCCACCGCCCAGGCCCGCCTCCCACAGCGGCTGCTTCTCATCCAAATCCTCAAACCCGGTGAGATCCCGGTTCGGCGATTCCTCGATAGCAGCCGCTTCTGGCGTTGCCTGAGCCACGGAGCTCCACATAACAACCAGAGCTATCATCCATAATTGTTTAATAATACGCATGGCGTAATCCTTAAAGAGAAAAAACCGCACTCGAATACAGTTGGCAGCACGCTGGAAGCGGGATAATGACGCGCTGTCATGACGATATGGATACATTAACAAGCCGTTACAGGATTACATTACGCATTAATTCATACGCCAACAAGTACTTAGGTGTTGCAGGATGTAACAGATTACATTTGGGATAGGGCAAAATACTCAGGGGTCAGGCCATGCGGATGGACACAGGAAAGTATCGATCCGCATGACCGAGATGCAAACTCTTCCCCCATTGTGGGGAAGTGTTAGCGGCTAGTCGTTTTCTGCCGCTGTACCAGGAAGGCCAACTGACATTTTTGCACTACCGGGGATTTTCATTTCAAACACAGAGTCTACCGTGGTGTAGTCGTAATAGCCCATGCGCGCCAACGGCCGCAACTTGAGGATATCCCGTTTACCGTCAGGGGTCAGCGCCTCGTCATCGATATGAATCATTTCTACCTGACCAAATACCACATCGGCGGAGCCCATGGTGCCGTTGCCCTGGAAATGGACCGTCTTTAAATAGCGGCATTCAAACTGCACCGGCAACTCTACACCCCGCGACACTGGCACCACCAGCCCTTCAGCTTTAGTTAACCCGGCTCTCTCAAACTCATCAATGTCACGGGGCAATTCCTCTGCAGAAGCATTCATGGCATCTTTAAGGGCATAAGTCGCCATATTCCATACAAAGTAGCCTGTTTTCTCGGCATTGTAAGCGCTGTCCTTTTGCTCTCCGACGGTGCTCTGATTAGCCGAAAACATCACAATAGGCGGGTCAAAGGTAACGTTAGTAAACTGACTTTAAGGTGCCAGATTATCCACACCGTTTTTCGTCTCGGGTGGATATCCAGCCGATTGGGCGCGGCACCACACAGGATTTAAACGGATCGTAAGGTAAGCCATGCGGCGTTTTTCCGGGTTGATAATGCATTATTACTACCTCTTATTACGAGTTAAAGTTTGTGTGTTTGCCGTTGTGAATAATCAGTATAGGCACTAGCCCGCAATGATGATTACCCGGTACGCTGATTTTCTGCCTCCTGTAACTGCCGCCACAGCACTTTGTTACTGCCCGATTTCGGCAATGAATCAACAAACTCTATACAGCGGGGTATTTTATAGGCCGCCATGTGTTCGCGGCTCCACAAAATAATGTCATCTGCGGTGACATCCTTATATTGTTCAGCCGCTACAATCAGCGCCTTCACGGTCTCACCCCGTTTGGGATCCTTTGAGGCAATAACGCAAGCTTCAGCAATCGCGGGATGGCGGTACAATATCCCTTCTACCTGAGTAGGCCATACTTTGTATCCCGACGCATTGATCATGCGTTTGAGGCGGTCGACGATAAAGAAATAGCCGTTTTCATCGGTAATACCCAGATCGCCGGTTCGGAAATAACGCTTACCTTCCAGCATAATAAATGCGGTTTTATTGGCTTCGTCATCCTGCCAGTACCCTTGCATCACCTGCGGCCCATGAACCACGATTTCACCCAGTTCGCCGGTTGCAACTGGCGTGAAGGTTACCGGATCCACAATTTGAATCAGCGTATTAAAGTGGGCAATTCCCCCACACTGGGGTTTCGGCGCCTGGGGAGGATTGGTCGTTGCCGGACAACAGGTTTCGGTAAGGCCATAGCCTTCCAGAAAGGTAATTCCCCACTGTGCTTTGAGTTTTGCTGCCACCGCTTCGGGCATACTGGAACCACCACCCAGCATCAGACGCAGCGAGGAAGTATCATAGTCATTGAGGTCGGGCATATTCATCAGGTCGATAACCATGGTGGGCACAGTTGGCCACACAGTTACCTTATAATTATGTATCGCATGGGCGGCTACCTCACGGTCCCAACGCGGCAGAATAACCATCGTGCCGCCTGACGCCAGAGTGACATTCATGCCCAGTTGCATACCCACCACGTGGAACATGGGCGCAATGGCCAGCACCGTATCACCATGGGTGTAGTCAAACCATTCCCGCAAAGCACTAATGGCGTGCTGAACACTGACGTTAGTATGAACGCAACCTTTGGGATGGCCTGTTGAACCTGAGGTGTATGGCAATAACACCATGTCGTCCATTGCGGTTTCAACAACCGCTGCATCCAAACCAGCAGCAATCACATCCTGCCAAAAGGTAAAATGAGCATGGCTGGTAAGATTATCCGGATGCGGTTGTACCGCGATGGAGTCGGGTATGGGTAAGCTGGTTTCAACTTTCAGGTAATCGCTGTACTTAACACCCACTACCTTAATATCACGCCGGTCCATCACCCCAACAAAAGCGTGATGCAGGTCTACCGCAGCAAAGACCACCTTGATATCGGCGTTGTCCACAATATATTCAAGTTCTTCTTCCACCAGCATAGGATTAATGGGAACAACTACCGCTCCTACTCGTAATGCAGCGTAGTAAGCCATTACAAACTGAGGACTGTTCTGGGTGTAGACACCGACTCTGTCGCCGCGTTTAACCCCTTGCTGTTGCAACCAGCCGGCCAGATGACGAACATCCTGCTCCATCTCTGCATAGGTGATGGTGGTGTCGTAAAAAATAATGGCATAACCTGAAGGATGCTGCTCCAGACTGCGCTGAAAATTCTGATAATGAGTGGTTTGTGGCAACGGCAGTTCATAAGGTTTGCCGGTTGGCCAGACATTGAAGTTTTTCTCAAACATGATGACTAAGCCTCTTCTACAAAGTTTGCTATGATGCGTTGGAACCCTGCCACTTCGGCCAGTGTATAACGGTGGTAAAAATCAGCTGCCGCCAGCCATTCCGCCAGCTCAGCCTCGCTGTACTGACCGCTTCCCTGGTGCTGATTTGCAGCGATGGCACAACGCGCCAGTAACCACGCACCGGTAACATTACCCACCATCATCAGATAGGGAACGGAAACCATCTGGGCCGCATAGAAATCCTTGGTGCTGGCTGCCAGTAATTGTTGTGAACACGCAGCAAAAGCATTAACGCCCTCTTCGAGTCTGCCCGCCAGCCCTGTCATGCCTGCGGCGGTGAGTTGCTGCACGGTTTCGCGCATGTCGCTCACCAACCGGCTAACGCTCTCGCCCTTATCGCGTAACAGTTTGCGACCGACCAGATCATTTGCCTGGATCCCCGTGGTTCCTTCATAAATGGAGCTAATCCTTACATCACGCCAAATTTGTGCCACGCCGGTTTCTTCCACATAGCCCATGCCGCCGTGAATTTGCATACCTAAGGAGGCGATATCGACCGCAGATTCGGTGGCCCAGGCTTTAAATACAGGCGTAAGAAGGTCGATAAAGCCTTGCTTTTGCTGCACTACCTCAACATCGTCACTGCTGTTAATTATGTCCTGCGCTTCGGCAATTACCATGGCCATAGCGCGCATCGCCCGGGTCCGGGTAGACATGCTCATCAGCATCCGTTTCACATCGGCATGTTGAACAATAGGTACGCCCTGCGGGCTTTCTTTGGTTGCGCCCTGAATACGCTCGGCAGCATAAGCCCTGGCCTGCTGAACAGCGAGTTCAGCCGACCCCAGGCCTTCCACGCCAACGTTAAGACGAGCCATGTTCATCATAATAAACATGGCCGCCAGACCTTTATTTTCTTCACCGACCAGATAACCCACTGCACCGTCATTATCGCCATAAGACATCACAGCTGTAGGACTGACATGAATACCCACTTTGTGTTCAATGGCGGTACAGATAACGTCATTACGTTCTCCTAACGAACCATCGTCATTTACCAGTATTTTAGGCACCAAAAACAGCGAAATGCCTTTTACCCCAGCCGGCGCATCAGGCGTACGGGCCAGCACTAAATGAATAATATTTTCAGCTAAATCATGCTCGCCGAAAGAAATGAAGATTTTCTGACCTTTGATCCGATAGCTACCGTCTTCTTGCTGAACGGCACGGGTTTTCAACGCGCCCACATCAGATCCTGCCGACGGTTCGGTAAGATTCATGGTACCCGTCCATTCGCCACTGACCATTTTTGGCAGATAGCGTTGCTTGAGCTCGTCTGAAGCCGCGATAAGTAAGGTTTCCGCTGCGCCCTGAGTCAGACTCGGACACATCACAAAAGCCTTATTACCTGAACTGAACATTTCTTCAGCGACCGTTGAAATGAGACGAGGAAGTCCCTGACCACCGAACTCTTCAGGCAGCCCCATATTATTCCAGCCATTAGCCCGCATTTGTTGCCAGACGTCATGAAATACCTCAGGTACTGTTACGATTCCGTCTTTATACGACAGGCCCTGTGTATCACCGGTCTGATTGGTTGGCAGCAACACACCTGAGGCAAATTTGCCGGCCTCTTCCCAGATTGCCATGGCCAACTCACTGTTAAAGGTATCGGGATCGTCCACCGCTGAGGACAGGTCGACCAGCTCATTGAGTAAAAATCGCAGTTCTTCTAAAGGGGGCGTGTAGGTTTGCATGGTATGTCGGGCTCCATCAGACGTTAAATCATCTAATTTTGTAAAATACAAAACATGAATTTCACAATAATTTAAACAATGTCAAATTAAACGTCTGTAGGATTTATCTGAAATTAACAATTATTTTACTGCCGGTCGGCAATTCCCTGTGCCTTTGCCCGCGCCGAAACGCAAGGCAGTCAGGCCCGCCGCTGCAAATAAGCCACAAAGCTGTGCTCAATTACCCGCAATAAAACATCTTTACCAACAACATGGGCTTATATTACGGTATTAAGCGAATAACCCCGGCGGCCCAACGGCAATACAACGGTATAAAATGACAGCCAATCACAATAACAAGCCCCCTTATGATGTCCTTGATGAAATCCCCTATCAATTTTTAGTGGAGCAATCGTTAGTAGGTATCTACCTGATTCAAAGTGACATTTTAAAATATTGCAATGCTGCTTTCGCCGGCATTTGTGGCTACACGCCAGAGCAGGTAATGGGCAGAAAAATTACCGAGATGGTTGCCCCGCCAAGTGTTAATACGGTCCTGTCGAAAGTGCGTGAACGTATTGAAGCAGGCTATGGCACCAGTCAGAGGTACCTCATGCAAGCCAAACACGCAGACGGCTATATTGTTAGTCTGGAGGTTAATGGCAGAGCCGTAATGTACCAGGGTGAGCCCGCCATAGCGGGTGTGGCTATAGACGCCACTCAGCGATTGCAGTACGAACAGGAGCTGAAAGCCTCACACCATCAGCTCCAGCAAGTTGCTCGCAGCGCTATTAAACTTCGCGAACAGCACCGTCAGGAAATTGCCCGGGATATACACGATGTGCTTGGTGGCTTGCTGACTTCCATTAAAATGGATGCCACCCGGATTGTTGAACGCGAGCCACAGTCCGATATTGTCGAAATTGCCGAAGACATTATTCATTTGAGTCAGGAAAGTATTAACTTTGCACGCAATAAGTCAGAAGAGTTGTATCCATCAACATTAACGCTGGGCCTTATTCCCACTATTGAAAATCTGTTACAACAGCAACAGCTTCGCAGTGGCATAAAGTGTGAATTCACACTGGGCGAGCTGCCCCCCCGCTTAAGCAGTGACAGAGAAATCATGATCTTCCGCATCGTTCAGGAATCGCTGACCAACGTAATTCGTCATGCTGACGCTTCCGCCGTGGACGTACAATTAGACTACCGCAATGGCCAGTTATTCCTCACCGTGGATGATGATGGCGTTGGCTTACAGGCGGTACCTCCACGTGATGGCGCGTTCGGCCTGATGTACATGCGCGAACGAGCAGCTGACTATAACGGCGTGGTAACGTTGGGATCGAATGATTATGGCGGCACCCGGGTCAGCTTAACCCTGCCGTTACCCATTGCCGCTGATAATTTTACACAGCAGGAGGGACTATGAGCGAAAACATTGCCCGGATAATGCTGGTAGATGACCACACTATTTTCAGAAGCGGTCTGGCCCGCTTACTTTCGGAATTTGCCACCTTCACCGTTACTGCTGAAGCCGCAACTATAGCGGAAGCGTGTCGGGAACTGGCAGAAAAACCAGACTTGCAGGCCATTATTCTGGATATCAATCTGGCCGGACAAAATGCGCTGGAGCAGATCCCCGCACTAAGAGCCCAGCGCAAGGATGTGCCTATTCTCATCATGTCGATGTATCCGCCCCGCCAATTTGCGCCGGCGGCATACCGAGCCGGGGCGAATGGTTATGTCACCAAAGACGCTTCTCCTGCCACACTGCGGCAGGCACTGAGTACGGTACTGACAGGCCAAATCTGGCAGCATCCCGACTTGCTTACCGCAGAGCCCGTAGCCAGAGGCGGTTACCCGCACGAAAGACTCACCGAGCGCGAGCTCGAAATTTTAAAGCGTATCGCTCAGGGGGAAGCGCTGACAGACATAGCCAACGATATGTTTTTAAGCAATAAAACCGTGAGTACTCACCGTAAACGGCTACTCACTAAAATGGAGATGAGCAACAACGCTGAGCTAATTAAATATGCCTTGCTGCATGGTCTTACCGTGTAACAACACTTATGCCTGAATAATTAACTCCAGTGCACAGTCGCACATGGCATCCAGGTGGGTGGCATCGGCGTATATACCATCCATTAATAGCCGCACCATACCATGCACTGTAGCCCAGATAACCTGGGTTAAGCGCAGCGGATCAGCATTAGAGTTAATATTACCGCCCCGCTGCCAGCGGGAAATCATCCCTAGCATGGCCTGAAATGCCGGATACGCGACTTCTTTCAGATGCTCATCGGCGAGGCCTTTTTTCCAGATTGAGCTGCCAAACATCAAATCGTATAACTGTGGATGACGACGCGCCCAGTCGACATAACCAAAAATAAATCCTCGAAGACGCTCTCTGACCGGTAAGCCTTCGTCATCACCGTGGCTTAAAGTCATTTGCGTCCAGGCTGCAAAACCTTGTGCTGCGATCGCATTTAACAATGCACTCTTGTCTTTAAAATGATGATAAAGCGCGGTTCTGGATACACCGATATCCTCGGCCAGCTTACGCAACGACAGCCCTTCAAGCCCATCGCGCTCAATGCGCAGTGTCGCCGCTTCTAACAATGCTTTACGTAAATCGCCATGATGATAGGCCGTTTGTGATTTTGCCGGTGCAGTAGCCATAAACTTACTCAAAATATCTGAATGGCTATCTTAATGTTTATCTTGACAGTGTCAAATTAAGCGCTAATCTTGACACCTGTAAGTTTACTAAATAAACAAGGACCACTCATGAGTTCAGCCACTACTGATAGCAAGCACGCGCTGTATCCGCACCTGCTGACACCGCTCGATTTAGGCTTTACCCAGTTAAAAAACCGGGTATTAATGGGCTCGATGCACACCGGGCTGGAAGATATTCCCGAAGGGCACAAGCACATGGCAGCGTTTTACGCGGCCAGAGCAAAAGGCGGTGTTGGTCTGATCGTAACGGGTGGTATTGGCCCTAATAAAGCTGGCTCGCCCTATGCCAAAGCCAAAGGACTCGATACCGACGAGGCGGTGCAGGAACACCGTGAAGTAACCGATGCGGTGCATCAGCATGACAGTAAAATCTGCCTGCAAATTTTGCATACTGGTCGCTATGCTTATCACCCGAATCTGGTTGCACCCTCAGCTATTCAGGCGCCTATCAGTATGTTTAAGCCACGGGAAATTAACGCCGAAGAAATAGAAGAACAAATTGAGGCCTTTATTTTTACTGCAAAACAGGCTCAGCGCGCAGGTTATGACGGCGTTGAAATCATGGGGTCGGAAGGTTACTTCATTAATCAGTTTATCGTGCAGCGCACCAACAAACGCACTGACGATTGGGGCGGTGACTACGAAAACCGCATACGTCTGCCAGTTGAAGTGGTACGCCGGGTGCGTGAAGCCTGTGGCGAAAACTTTATTATTATCTACCGCCTGTCGATGCTGGACCTGGTGGAAGGCGGCTCAAGCTACGACGAAGTGGTAACCCTGGGTAAAGCTATCGAACAAGCCGGTGCGAGTATTATTAATACCGGCATCGGCTGGCACGAGGCCCGCATTCCCACTATCGCCACCCAGGTGCCCAGAGCGGCATTTACCTGGGTGACAGCTAAATTTAAAGAGTCACTGTCTATCCCTCTGGTTACCTCAAACCGGATTAACACGCCGGATGTCGCCGAAACCGTGCTGGCCAGGGGTGATGCTGATATGGTCTCCATGGCACGTCCATTCCTGGCTGACCCCGACTTTGTGATTAAAGCAAAACAACAGCGAGCCGACGAAATAAATACCTGTATTGGCTGTAACCAAGCCTGCCTGGACCATATCTTCGATGGTAAACTCACCAGCTGTCTGGTTAACCCCTATGCCTGTCATGAACTGACCTATCAGTTAACACCGGTTACAGAGGTTAAACATATCGCTGTGGTAGGCGCTGGTCCTGCCGGCCTGGCAGCTGCTACCACCGCAGCCAAACGTGGACATAAAGTTACTTTAATTGATGCTGCCAGCGAAATTGGCGGGCAGTTTAATATTGCCAAGCAGATCCCCGGTAAAGAAGAATTTTACGAAACCCTGCGTTACTTTAAGCGTCAGTTAGAACTGCTCAATGTGGATGTTCGTTTAAACACCCGGGTAACGGCCGGCGAATTAAATGATATGGGCGTGGATGAAGTCTTGCTGGCCACTGGTATTGCGCCTCGCACACCCGCCATCGAAGGCGTAGAACACGCCAAAGTACTTTCTTACCTTGATGTACTGAAAGAGAAGAAGCCAGTAGGACAAAAAGTCGCAATTATCGGAGCCGGTGGTATTGGCTTTGATACCGCTGAATATCTGAGTCACGGTAAATCTACACCCAGTAAGGATATTAATGCCTTTATGCAACAATGGGGCGTGGATATGGCGCTGTCATCACGAGGCGGGGTGGAAGGCGTAACAGCCAAATTTGAGCCATCAGCCAGAGAAATTGTGCTGTTACAACGTAAATCTTCCAAGGTAGGCGCCGGGTTAGGTAAAACTACCGGCTGGGCACATCGACTCAACCTGCTGAATAAAGGCGTAAAAATGCTACCGGGTGTGGAGTATGTGCGGATTGATGATGAAGGCCTGCACATTCGTAAAGACGACCAACCCATGGTGCTGGATGTAGATAACGTGATTATCTGTGCCGGTCAGGATCCTCAGCGTGAATTAACCGATGGCCTCACTGTTGCTTATCAGCTGATTGGTGGTGCTGATGAAGCCCGCGAGCTGGATGCCAAACGCGCAATTGCTCAGGGTACCAAGGTGGCCCTTAAACTCTAAGAGTAAACGATCAGGACCGTCAGCAGACGGTCCTGATGCATTCTCATACTGCTAAAGGGCTAGTCAGCCAAAAAACCGGTTAAGGCCGCACTAAACCGCCCGGCATCACACCAGGGATCGCCGTGTCCACAATCCTTATCTAACTCGACCAGCGTTGCCCTGGTTAACCCGGCCAAATCTTTTACCGGCTGCGGGGTAACCACCCGATCATCAGCGCCCACCACGACCAGCAATTTACCCCGAATAGCTTTCGCGGCGGCTGCCATATCATTATTAAAGGGGTCGGCAATGTTGTGAGTAATCATGGCTTGTGCCTGCCTGATTTGATCCCATACCTGACCTTCGGTTAACCGGATGCCCTGCGCTTTCTTCACAATTGTACTTTCAACTTCGTCCCGGGGCAGTGATTCGCTCAAAGCTGTGGGAACGCTGTTTAGCATTTGCATTCCGGTCATTATTTCCAGTGGTGCCTGGCAACGACATTCTAAATACCATTTAAGCAGGCGGTTGCGGGTAGACCATCGGGCAATATCAAATGATGGCAATCGAGGCGAACCAATAATCGCGGCATAACGGGTAGTGAAATCCGGATAAGAGACCGCCCATTGCAAGGTTTGCATGGCACCCATCGACAGCCCGACAATGGCGTATAACTGCTTAATGCCTAAAGTGTCGGTTAACAGCCGGTATTGTGAATTCACCATATCGGTGATGGTAAAAACCGGAAAACTGGCTGCCGGTTGCGATGGACTGTTAGAAGGGGATACCGACACACCATTGCCAATGGCATCGATAATAATCACATAATATTTATCCGGGTCGAGATACTCGCTGTCGGCCAGATAAGCGTGGCCTTTGGAGTTACCGCCGTACCAGGTGGGAACCAGCACGGCGTTGCTTTTATCCTCGTTAAGTCTACCAAAGGTACGGTAGCCTATTTTACAGGGGGGTATGCTCTCGCCGCTGGCTAACTGGCAGGATGAAAAATTAACAAACAATTGCTCTGCCCTTAAGGGCTGCGCCAAAAAAATTACCAGTGCACTAAATGCTACAACAACAAATTTAAGATATGTCATGGTTTATCACCTGCTTGTTGCTGGTTGGATAATCTTTTCCTATACAACCTGCTGTTGCGGTGAAAGTCAAAAGAATTACGCCATCACCAATACCTGAAACAAACCCGGATTAATACTTCAATGCTGTATTATTTGCGTTAAGAATTTGCGATAAGATACGCATTATTTGCATAAGGTTATGGTAATAGCTGATGAGGTGGTTGCAGCGTGTAAAACAATGGTTTCAGCCAGCACCGATACCGGTGATTGTGGTAGGGACGGATATTGCTTCGTACCAGCTTACCGATGCGCTACGAAACAGCAGACATTTTCAGCCCTTGTTTATACTCAACGAGGAACCCTGGCATCACAAAACCTATATTCTGGAAGCACAGTTACGTTATGCCAGCGAGCTTATTGCTCTGGTGGAGCGGAACAAGATAAAAGCCGTGCTGTGCGTCTGCGCAACGGATTACGCAACGATTCGCGATTCCTTTAGCCCTGAACTTAACCAACGAGGGTGCCAAATACTACTCGTTGAGGGAAACCGTCTGCCCGACCGCCATCTGATGGAGTGACTCGCCCGGAAGCAAAAGACCGCCATTTGGCGGTCTTTATTATTACGGTTAACTAAGCCTGTTCATATGGCTGGTTGTCTTCCAGCACGTTCTGGTTCATCGATTCACACGGCCGCGGACAACAAGGACGCCCCACCACTTTGGCCGGTACACCAACCACCGTAACATGAGCTGGTACATCGTTTAACACAACACTACCCGCGCCCACCTTAGAGCCTTCGCCCACTTCGATGTTGCCAAGGATTTTTGCCCCGGAGCCCAGCATAACGCCCTGACGAATTTTAGGATGGCGGTCGCCACTTTCGTTACCGGTACCCCCCAGGGTGACGTTTTGCAGAATAGACACGTTATCTTCGATTACCGCGGTTTCACCGACCACAATACCCGTAGCGTGGTCAAACATGACACCTTTACCAATTTTGGCCGCCGGATGAATGTCTACCGCAAAGGTTTCCGAATTACGGCTTTGTAAAAACAGGGCCAGTTGGTGACGCCCCTGTTGCCACAGGTAATGCGCCATGCGGTGGACCTGTACCGCCTGAAATCCCTTAAAGTGAACCAGCACGGTAAGGTAATTCGTTACCGCCGGATCCCGCGTGTAAATAGCGCGGATATCTTCGATAGCAGACTCAACAATTTCAGGTTCCAGCAAATAGGCTTCGTCTAAAATTTCTCTGACACTCAGCGCTGGCATCACGTCGTCGGCCATTTTGTTAGACAAAATAAAGCTCAGTGACGATTCAAAGTTGTGATGAGTTAAAATACAGGCATGCACAAAACTCGCTAACAGCGGTTCTTTATCTGCGATTTCACGTGCTTCTTTTTTAAGCTGCAACCAAAAATCAGCGGTATCGGTTAATGCATGCATGGAGAATTCCTTTGTATTTGCTGTGCGGCTTACACTGAGTAAAATTAAATCAGTCAACGCAGGTAGCGGTAACATAATGGTTTATCGATTAAATTCAAGAGTAAGCTGACTAAAATTTCGATAGCCGGAGAGTTCAGCGGGATACACAACACCGGAAAGTGAATACTACCATATAAGAGACCCGGGTAATTCAGGATCACTTTCATTTACCTCTTCCGGGCAATAATCCGGCATTATTGTGCAGGCGCGGTTTATCGCTTTAGGCTTTAATGGCATACTCTGCTTTTTATGCCCTGAATAAAAATACAGGTGTTTTTGTATTGTTATGGATGTTTCTGAGTTACTCGACGATTTAAACGATAAACAGCGCGAAGCCGTAGCTGCGCCTTTGTCTAATATGTTGGTGCTGGCGGGTGCCGGCAGTGGAAAAACCCGTGTGCTGGTGCATCGCATTGCCTGGCTTATGCAGGTCGAAAACATTGCCCCTTACAGTATTCTGGCCGTTACCTTTACCAACAAAGCGGCCCGGGAAATGCGTGGCCGCATAGAAAAAGTGATGGGCAGGCCGCTTAATACCATGTGGATTGGTACTTTCCATGGTTTGGCGCACCGCTTGTTACGTGCTCACTACGCTGAAGCCAATTTACCCGAGAACTTTCAGATCCTCGACTCAGACGACCAGTATCGCCTGATCCGCCGCATCCTTAAGGCCATGAATCTGGACGAAAAACACTGGGCGCCACGGCAAATTCAGTGGTACATCAATGGCAATAAAGATGAGGGCTTACGTCCGCAGCATATCGAAACCCATGGCGATCACACTCAGCAAAAAATGCGCGATATTTACGCCGCTTACCAGGAAGCCTGCGATCGCTCAGGTTTAGTGGACTTTGCCGAACTATTGCTACGCGCCCATGAACTGTGGGTAAAAAATCCCGATGTACTCGCCCATTACCAACGCCGTTTTCGTGCTGTTCTGGTAGACGAATTTCAGGATACCAACAACATTCAGTACGCCTGGCTGCGTTTGCTGTGCAGCCACGACAATAACATCATGATTGTAGGCGACGATGATCAGTCTATTTATGGCTGGCGCGGCGCTAACGTAGACAACATTCAGCACTTTTTAAAAGACTTTAACGGTGCCACTACTATTCGTCTGGAACAGAACTACCGTTCTACCGCCACCATTCTGAAAGCCGCGAACACGGTGATAGATAATAACCAGGGTCGCTTAGGCAAAGAACTGTGGACCGATGGTGACGACGGCGAGCCGATTTCAATTTATGCTGGCTTTAACGATTTGGATGAAGCGCGGTTTATCGTGTCACAAATTAGTGACTGGCATAATCAGGGTAATCAGCTAAAAGAAGTGGCTATTCTGTATCGTAATAACGCTCAGTCGCGGGTGCTTGAAGAAGCACTGCTGCATCAGAGTCTACCCTACCGCATTTATGGTGGCTTACGCTTTTTCGAGCGTCAGGAAATCAAAGACGCGCTGGGTTATATGCGCCTGGTTAATCATGCCCACGATGACGCCGCGTTTGAACGCGTGGTGAATACGCCCAGTCGCGGATTAGGCGAACGTACCCTGGCCACTATCCGTGAACAAGCCAGAATGCAGGATTGCTCGATGTGGCAGGCCAGCTTACAGCTGTTGCAGGATGGCGGACTTAAAGGCCGCGCGGCGAACGCCTTAACTTCGTTTATCGACCTGATAAACCAGCTGGCGGGTGAATTTGACACCCTGCCACTGGAGGAACAGGCTAACAAAGCCATCAACCACTCTGGTTTATACGCCATGTACCAGGCCGAAAAAGGCGAGAAAGCCCAGGCTCGTCTGGAGAACTTAGAAGAGCTGGTTACCGCCTGTAAACAGTTTGTCATTCCCGAAGAAGCGGACGAAATGACTCCGCTGCAAGCCTTTCTGGCCCATGCTTCACTGGAAGCTGGAGAAACTCAGGCCAGCGGCGATCAGGATGCGGTGCAAATGATGACCATTCACACCGCTAAAGGGTTAGAGTTTCCTTTGGTCTTTATTGCCGGGGTGGAAGAAGGCATGTTCCCCAGCCAGATGACCAACGACGAGCCCGGGCGCATGGAGGAAGAACGCCGCTTGTGCTACGTGGGCATGACCCGGGCAATGAAGAAACTGTACATGACCTACGCCGAAATGCGCCGGGTATACGGACAGGAAAAATATCACACGGCATCACGCTTTTTACGTGAAATTCCCACCGAATGTGTGGAAGAAATCCGTCTGACGTCTACAGTTTCTAGACCAGTCCCCAGTCGCTTTAGCAACGCCGCTTCCCACGAACGCATGGAGCAAAGCGGATTTACTCTGGGTCAACGTGTTAAACACCGCAAATTTGGCGAAGGCGTAGTCCTTAATTACGAAGGCAGTGGCGACCATGCGCGAGTTCAGGTTAATTTTGATGAGTTCGGCAGCAAATGGCTGGTTCTTAGTTTTGCAAAACTCGAGGCGTTATAAGGAACCTCAATGCAGCAGAAGGTGCTGATAATTGAAGACAGTGTAAGTAGTATCAGCCTGCTGAAGAAGCTGGTTGAAATGGCTCAACTTGAGCCGGTACTCGCCACCACGCTAACCGCTGCAAAACACCTTTTTATGCACAGTGAACCCGAGGATTATCTGTGCGCTATTGTGGATTATGATTTACCGGACGCCATTCACGGCGAAGCTATCGACTTTGCCGTGCAGAGCTACCTGCCAACCATTGTTACCACCGCCAGACTGGATGAGGATATCCGCAAATCGGTTTTATCGCGTGATGTGGTGGATTACATTCCCAAAGAAAACGCGCAGATGTTCGACTATCTGATGCGTTTGCTTGGCCGCCTGGAAAAAAATAAAACTATCGGGGTGCTGGTTATCAACACCAAACGCGCCGAACGCAATGCGATTGCCGCCTTATTGCGCCGGCATAATTTTATTACCTACGAATGTGCCACCGCTGCCGATGCAGAAACCATTTTGGATAAACACAGTCACATTAAATTAGTGTTTGTAGACAGCGAGATTCAGGATAAACCCGCCACACTGTTTATATCCTGGCTGCGTAAACAGTACGCCAAAGAAGATCTGGCGATTATTGGCCTGGCATCAGATCGTAATAATCTGTTGTCAGCGCGGTTTATTAAAAGCGGGGCCAACGATTTTGTGCGCAAACCCTACCATCTGGAAGAATTCCTCTGCCGGGTTAATCAAAATATCGAATTAATCGAGAATGTAGAAACCATCCGGCGGACAGCCAATACCGATTACCTCACTGGTTTACCTAATCGCCGTCATTTTTTCTATACGGTAAATAAAATGCAGCGCAACCAGCCAGCACAACAGGCGCTGGCGCTGCTGGATCTGGACTTTTTTAAATCCATTAATGATACCCATGGCCACGATGCCGGCGATGAGGTACTCAGGGTGGTCGCCAAACGATTAGGCGTAATTTGCAGCGACGTAATCATCGCGCGCTTTGGTGGTGAGGAATTTTGCGTTTACCTGCCCGATTTTACTCCCGAAGAAGCCATTCAGCGACTCCAGCACATATGCCGTAAAATTGCTGAAAAACCGGTGTTATTTGAACAAACTTCAATCCCTGTTACGGTAAGCATAGGCCTTACCACTCAAAATGATCACAACATACAGTCAATGCTAACAACCGCCGACAAACTGCTCTATCAGGCCAAACATAATGGCCGCAACCGTGTAGTACACGATTAATCCAAACCTACCGGTGTCCGCCACAACCAGACGAAATGATAATTAGTTGCATTGTACAAATAATGTGCGATAGGCTGAGACCACTGATATCGCCAGCCGTATCCGACGATTGAGGCAAGATGCCGTTTATCAGCCGTTAAATAACACGGCTCTACTGCTAACGGTAATTTCACTCTCATTAAAGGAAAGAGATATGAATCGCCTTTCTATGCTTAGTCCACTGCTGTTAGCACTGGCACTAACAGGCTGTAGTAAACCAGAAGAAGCCACCACACCCGCAGCAACAGAAACCACCAGCGATAGCACAGCCAGCGGCGCTGCCGAAGTAGGCACGTGGGGCATCGACCTGGACCAGATGAATACGGCTATCCGTCCGGGCCAGGATTTTAATAAGTACGTAAACGGCCACTGGATGGAAACCTTCGAGATCCCTTCAGACCAATCCCGTTATGGTGTGTTTATGGCACTGAGGGAACGCTCCACAGAGCAGGTTAAGGATATTATTGAATCGCTACGCGAAGAAAGCGGCGCCCCAGGCTCTCTGGTGCAAAAAGTAGGCAGCTACTACGGTACCTGGATGAATGTCGAGGCACTGAATGATAAGGGTACTACCCCCATTGAGCCCTGGCTGGCAGAAATTGCAGCGATAAAAAGCAGTGACGATCTGGTGAACTTTGTTGCCTCTTTACACCATGCGTCTCCCATTGGTTTTGGTACCTTCCCGGACCCGGCTGATACCACCCGTTACACCGCCGGTATCTGGCAGTCTGGTTTAGGTATGCCCGACAGGGATTACTACCTGAAAGATGAAGAAAAGTTTGTAAAGTATCAACAAGCCTACAAGGACTATATGGTAAAAGTGATGACTCTGGCCGGGATAAGTGATGCCGAAGCGAAAGCACAAAGCATCTACCAGATAGAATATGAGCTGGCTAAGGTGCACTGGAGCCGTGAAGAAAGCCGGGATATCAAGAAGATCTACAATCCTATGACACCGGCAGAACTAAAAACGCTGGCACCAGAGTTTGACTGGCAGGCCATGTTTGCCAAGCTTGGGCTATCCGAAATAGAAAGTTTTGTGGTAATGCAACCTGATGCCATTCAGGCCTCAGCAACTTTACTGCAGGAAATTCCGGTAGAGCGGTGGAAGGAATACCTGACTTTCCACTTTATCGACGCTAATGCCGCTTTACTCACCGCCGAAACCGATCAGGCGCAGTTTGATTTTTACTCTACCACATTACGGGGTGTACCAGACCAACGCGCACGCTGGAAGCGCGGTTCGGATCTGGTCAACCGCAATCTGGGCGAAGCCGTAGGCAAAATTTATGTGGATCGCCACTTCCCGCCCGCCGCCAAAAAACAGATGGACGATCTGGTAAAAAACCTGCGTATTGCCTTTGAGGCGAGAATTAAAGACAACACCTGGATGGATGATGAGACCAAGCAACAGGCGCTGTTAAAACTCAGTACCTTTGAGCCCCACATTGGCTACACCAATAAGTGGATAAACTATGACAAGCTCAATATTGTTGAAGGCGATATGGTAGGGAATGCAGCCCGCATTACTGAATTTATGTGGCAGCAAGATGTAGACAAACTCGGCGGCCCGGTAGACCGCGAGCAATGGCCCTATCCACCGCAAACAGTGAATGCCTCCTACAACCCACTGATGAACCAAATCACCTTTCCGGCCGGTATTCTGCAACCCCCGTTTTTTGATATGAATGCCGACCCCGCCGTTAACTATGGCGCTATCGGCGCGGTTATCGGCCACGAAATTGGCCATGGCTTTGACGACCAGGGACGCCGCTTTGACGAACTTGGCAAAATTCGTGACTGGTGGACAGGCACAGCTGACGAAAACTTTAAACTACGCTCCGATAAACTGGTGGCGCAGTACGATACCTTTTCACCCATAGAAGGGCAGAACGTGAATGGCCGCCTTACGCTGGGCGAAAACATTGGTGATTTAGGCGGACTGGAAATGGCCTACTCTGCTTATCAGCTGCATAAAGAAAAACACGGCGAGCCCCCGGTACTCGACGGCTTCACCGGCGACCAACGGTTCTTTATGGCCTGGGCACAGGTATGGCGAATGAAAATCAGAGACGATGCACTGCGCCAACAACTGCTATCAGATCCACACAGTCCGGCGCAGTACCGGGTTAACGGTGTAGTACGCAACATGGATGCCTGGTACAGCGCATTTAATGTGACAGAAGATGACCTGATGTACCTGCCCCCCGAAGAGCGGGTATCAATTTGGTAAAGATAAAGGTGAAGCGGGCACCAGCCCGTTTCGCTTTTCCATAATGGACAGGCACTCTGAGTCCAACAGCCCTTAGTAAAGGACAGTCACAGCATTGAGTCATAGACAGGTACAATGTAGTGGACAGTCACTACGCCTGAAAAAACAAATTTACTTCAGCATTAAAATTTATCTGTTGGGCATTGTGCTAGTGCTTTTAGATGTCTGAAACGCAACGTTGAAGCTGATGCGCTGCGCTAAAAATAGTGATTATATTTAGATAGTGATGTTTGACTTAGCAGGCTAGTAAGTTATATCTATACCCCTGCGTTTTTCTGCGTTGATTTAAGTGCTTTTCTATACTTATCGAAGATTTAAAGTCAGTCTCGATTCCGGTTATCATCTCGTTCCAATCACAGTGCTCTAGCCCGACTCTTGTTAGAATGGGGAAGCTGTATTAACAATCTTCCCATTTTTGTTGGGTTGTAAATGGCGACCTGACAGTTCAACCAGTTGAATATAATCCTCTACCCGAAAAGGGAGGCCGTCAGGCATGTTGTTCCTCGGATTGCCAACAAAAGAAAATAATGGCACGGGTTGTCTATTCGACCTGGCTGCCTAAGCGCAATCACTTTTACACACAAACTACCCAGCCGTTTGATAATGACAAAGAAGACCTTACGCTTTTTACCTGTTAGTTTTGAATTAACAACTGCTTCTGACTAAAAGTGCTTTTCTAGCGCCTTTTAAGACTCTTACAAACGAAGCGGACATAAAGGTTCGTTCAGCAGTAATTCTCTTGATTCCTACTAGATTGGGAATTGCAGTTGGTATGAGAAATGTCCTAGCGCAGGCGAATGCAATTTAACGAAAAAACACAGGTATGCCGTTAGTTCACCGAAACATTTAAGCTTTTTATAATTCGGTGGAAAGGCCAAGCACTCTATTTTTGCCATGAATGCGTATTGACTTGAAGCATCCTTCAATTTAAGCAAATGTATAGATCATGTCTGATTTCTTTACACTTTATTTTATTTAACAATAATAGTATCCATTTAATATTTTGAAATTAAAGAATTAAATACAGTTGGCCAAAAGATTGCTAAGCTAATAGAGTCAAGTTGGTTAATTATTTCAGAAGTAAAGAAAAGAAGTTCTTTAACACAACGAATTTACTACGCATAAAATAGATTAAAGTAATACCACTTTGTTGAAGGACTAAAAATGACAACCAAATGTAAAAAAAAATTTTATATTATCACTCTTCTATTAAATATCCTCATTTTTAATACTGCAAGTTCCAGTGAAGGAAGCATAAATGTTGAAGCATTTATATGGTCAGGTAGTGGAAGTTTTACTAACCCATACAATTGGTACACTGACCCGTTGCTAATCGGAGGCCCCAAAGAACAACCACAGTTACCTATTGTGTTTGGTCCAGTTCCATCTTACGTAAATGGAAGTTTTGTAGGGTATGAAGGGTCTGGTAGCCCGGCATACTTAAATGAAAATCTTGAGACTAAAAGCACATTAATAATGTATGCTGGATACGGCAACGAATTTAGTATCGAAGATTCTAATTATACTATTCAGAGTTTCCAAATTGGTGTTACACCTGGCAGTAGAGTTAACCCTTATCTACCTAAGCCAGACCCTTTTACGGGAGATGAAGACCTATACAATTCTAAAATAATCTTAAAAAACTCGACTCTTAATTCGCGCGGTACAATTGGAGTTAACAAGGATGCCACTGGTGCTCTCCATGTCGTTGCTGGAGATGAATCGAGCCTATCAACATTGAATGGTGATATAAACATCGGTTATTTTGAAGGTTCATATGGTGAGTTGGTAGTTGATAGCGGCGCATCATTGATTCTCAATGGGCAAATTTACACAAGGGCAGGAGATGCGAATATCGTAGTTAATGGAAATTTGCAAATTAACGATAAAATTCTAGATGATTATAGTGGCCTGGGAACTAATACTATACATGTTGGTGACGGAGGTGAACTTTCAATTAATGATTTCGCTAATTTCCAGCTAATAAATACCTTAAGTGATTCGCTTATTACTATTGAAGAAGGCGGGACACTGAAAAAAAAGGGAGAATACAATTCAGTTATTTCGTGGGATATTGAAAATAACGGTAAAATAGAGGTAGCAAAGGATAGTAGTCTTTACTTTACTAGAAATTTAAATAATTCTGGTGATTTATTAGTCCGTGAAAAGGGTTCATTATCTATTACAGGTGGATTTGAAGGAAATGGGGATTCTGAAATACTCGACGGTGACAGTGGCACAATAATTTTGGGGGGAGGTGCAACCCTAACCGGAAATGCATCAATAAGCTTGAATGAGGGAACTCTCGACTTAAGAAGTTTAAAAAATCCAGCTAGTTACAATTTAACTTTATATGGAAGTTTTTCAACAGATTTCGAGAATACAGGAGATATAGAAGGAAATATATACAATGCTGCAGATGTAGTATTCAATCAAAAATTGCGCGCGAGAAGTGAATCTGCAACATGGAGAAATGTAGCAGGCAGTTCATTGAAAATAGTCAATACATCTAGTTTTAACATTGGTCCATTTAATTCTCAAGGGAATGTCATTAATGATAAAGATGCTTCATTAATAGTAGCCGAAAATGCGATGCTTCATCTATCATGGAACTTGGAGAATGATGGAACAATTAGAATAGAGAAAGGTGGTTTTATTTCTTCTAATGGTGGCATTCAGAATTCTGGGAGTATTTTAGTCGAAGAAGGGGCAACTTTATTTTCATACAGTAAAGCTTCTAATATTACTTCTACAGGACTAATAAAGATAGATCTTGGAGCATCATTATCTGGCACTTTAGTAAGTCAGAATGGCGGTGAACTAAGAGTAAATGGTATTATTGAATCTGAAGAAATAAATATTTATGGTGGATTGTTATCAGGTTCAGGGGTTATTGATTCAAATGTAAATATTTTCGGAGGTTCTGTTTCTCCCGGCA
This sequence comes from Marisediminitalea lipolytica, assembly GCF_001758465.1. Taxonomy (GTDB): domain Bacteria; phylum Pseudomonadota; class Gammaproteobacteria; order Enterobacterales; family Alteromonadaceae; genus Alteromonas; species Alteromonas lipolytica. Next base: position 768,453 of record NZ_MJIC01000015.1, on the reverse strand, counting down.
ATTCACCAGGAACCCTTCAGATACTTGGAAATCTAACATTTGGTGATAATACCGAATTAAACATAGAAATTTCTGCCTTAGAAGAGGGCTTCTTTGATCAATTAATCATAAGCGGAAATTTATTTTTAGGAAGCGAAGTTTTATTTAACATTAGCCTGTTAGACAGCTTTATGTTGATGGAGGGTGATATTTTTGAGTTACTAAGAATCAATGGTGAAGTATTCGGAGATTTCTCATCCATCATTTGGAACATATCGAGTGACTATACGTTCGATTTTCAAACATATTTTGACAGTGGGATGCTTTACCTTGAAATACTAAGTGACGGTGTTTTAATTGTCCCACCTAATACTAATGTCCCTGAGCCAAGACTTGCATTGACGATGCTTCTTTTGATTCTAGCTATGATATTTAGTAAGACTTATAGAAAAAGTAATTCTCACACTTTTTTGATTTAAGTAATGCTAATAGAAGTAGACCTGTTCATTAGATAACTTACCTTGTAGAGTAGGTTGTTAATTTGGGGGCTCTATTTGGTCAGATTAGCCTTTCATTTATGAGGCTAACTGGCCGAATGTGCCTAACTTTCAAACAGCTGCGCCCGGAGTTGCTGACGATACAAGCACTGGAAATGCCTGAAAGCCATAGCTGAACTTGCTGTATTTTCTGTGTTCTTAACTGACAAGTTATGGATATTTTTATGCTTGCAAAGGATGCAACTCAACAAAATAAAACCTTTTGTCCTCTCTTTATTCATTCATATGGCAATGATTATTTTAATTATTGCCATCGACTCACCGCACCCAAAGCAAGTTAACAAGCGAGCGGGTATACAGAGTTACTTGTATACCAAGCCAGCGGCGCTCGAGCCGACGGTTAAAGAACCTGAATTAATAAAACCTGAGCACGCTAATTCACCCCCTCAAGTCGAAAAACCTTACGCAATAGAACAAACTATGACTGTCCAAAACCAGGCGCTACTCAAAACAAAAGTTAAAGAGCACGACTTAGTAAAACCTGAGCACGCTAATTCACACCCTCAAGTCGAAGAACCTTACGCAATAGAACAGACTATGACTGTCCAAAACCAGCCGGTCGAAGAACCTTACGTGATAGAACAGACTATGACTGTCCAGAACCAGCCATTACCAGAAACAAGGGCGATTGAAAGAGTTGACGAGCAACCCAGGCAAAACGCACAAATGGAACAAAGGTCGCAGCAAAACAATGCCAAGGCTGATTTGAACGAAATATCCACGATCTTGAGCAACACAACACACTTCATCACAGAGCTAAATTCAAAAAAGCTTAATGAATTATCACAGCGGTCTGCACATGCGTACCGCCAGCCAGAACAGCTCATCGATAAATCGAAAAAGCAAAGTAAAGATGCGCGATTAGAAGTGCAGAGTGCAGACTTCGCCCCGCCAGGCTCTGGTATTATCGTACTATCAGAGTTTGGACCAAACGAAACAACAATTATGGTAGAAGACTCGTGCATGACGGTAACAAAAACTGACCTTCTCGACCCCATAAACCGTGGCGTCTCAGTATGGCGTTTGGGCGGCGCTGGCTGTCAGAAGTACGATAAGTTTAATGGTCAGCTACAAAAATCGCTGGATAAGTATTTAAAAAATTAACGCCCTAATAATGGCCCGTCTTCCAGTGCTAACTTTTCAACGCTTGGGAAGTCGCGGGGGCTATTTGCGGAGCAAACTGGCCGAGTATATTTAACTCTCTAACAACTGCGCCTGGCGCTGCTGACGGTATACTTTTAACGAGTCCAGACTAAACAGCAGCAAACCACACCACACAAAGCCGAATGTCACCAGACGTGCAGGCTCCAGTGGTTCGTTGTACATCCCTACCGCAAACACAAACATTAGCGTAGGGCCGATATACTGAATCAGGCCCAGAGTGGTATACATAATGCGTTTGGCGGCCGCATTGAATGCCAGAAGTGGCAGGGTTGTTACTATACCAGCTGCCATCAGCCAGGCATTTAAAGACCAGCTGTTGGTCAGCATATTCGCCGCATCTGAGGCAAACCACACCCAGTACAAACCGGCAAAGGGCAGCAACAACAAGGTTTCCATAAACAAACCCGGTAAGGGTTCTACCGGTATTTGTTTACGCAACAAGCCATAAATTGCAAAGCTTCCGGCCAGTAGCAATGCCACCCAGGGCAGCGTTCCATGGGCAATAATAATGTTTGCCACACCAATTACCGCCAGAATGACCGCCACTTTTTGCATGCCGCGCAGACGCTCATTTAAAAACAAGCGCGCCAGAAATACGTTTAGCAAGGGATTAATGTAATAACCCAGGCTGGCTTCCAGCATCAGGTTGGCGTTAATAGCCCAGATAAACAACAACCAGTTGCCCGCCAACAATACACTGGCTACTACCAGCAAGCCCATCACTTTGCGGGAACGAAAAATCGCCCGCACCTTGTCAAACTGGCCCAAAGCCAGTATCAGGATAGCCAGCAACGCAGACGACCAGACAATCCGGTGCATTAAGATGTCGGGAGCTGGCACCGCAGCAATCTGCTTAAAGTACAGTGGAGCAATACCCCACATGGTGTACGCTGCTACCGCGTAAAGTATCCCGGCGGTGGCCTTTCGTTGTTGTTCGGTATCCAAGCTAACCTCTTATTCTTACAGCAGAAACAAACTGCCCAGGCCCAAAAACGCCACAAACCCGACAATATCGGTCACCGTTGTCAGGATCACCGAGCCTGAAAGAGCCGGGTCAATTTTAAGTTTTTCCAGGATCACTGGCAGTACCACGCCAGCCAGTGCGGCTGCAAGAATATTCAGGAATATCGCCAGACAAATCACCACACCCAACAGCGGATCGCTGAACCACATAAAGGCCACAATCCCAATCACCAGCGCCCAGATAACGCCATTTACACCGCCCACTTTGAGCTCTTTAGTCATTAATGCCTTTAGGTTAGCGCTGGTGATCTGGCCCAGCGCCAGACCGCGCACAATCAGAGTCAGGGTTTGGCTTCCGGCAATCCCGCCCATGCTGGCTACTACTGGCATTAATACCGCTAACGCCACTACCTGTTGCAAGGTCGCTTCAAATAACCCAATAAACCAGGACGCCATAAACGCGGTAAGCAGGTTAATACCCAGCCATAGCGCGCGGTTACGAGCACTTTTTGCTACCGGCGCGAATAAATCCTCGTCTTCATCCATACCGGCCGTTGCCATTACCTGCCGTTCGTAGTTTTCGTTAACCAGCTCACTGGCACTTAATATGTCGTGACGCCCTAACAATTTGTTGTTGTCATCGATAACCGGCAGTGCGGCGTAGCCACTGCGCTGCACCAGCAGCGAGGCGGTGGTTGAATCATCGGTGCCTTTTATCACCGGCATGGATTCCTCGGTTAACTCAACCAGCGGTAAATGCTCGGGAGCACCAAACACTGATGTTAACTTTACCGCTGCCGAAAAATGCCCTGAACGGTTTACTAAAAAGATACTGTCGCAGTGATCCGGCACATTACGGCGAATCAGACGCAAGCCATCCCGCACCTTAGCATTCAGCGGTAACACCAGCATTTCGTGGGAAATCCAGTGGCCCACCTGTTCATCAGGAAACTGGGTTGCGTCGCGGAAGTACGCCTCTTGCTGTTCGTCCAACGCCTGAATGGCTAAATCCAACAACTTGCTGGGTAAAGAGTCCATCAGTTCCAGCAGGTCTTCCGCATCGATACCCAGTAATATTGCGCTCCATTTGTCGTCAGGCGTGGCTGAAATCAACACTTCACGAGGATCGCTCCGCATCTCAACCAGCACGTCGAGTTTGCGTACATCAGGTAACACTTGCCACAGCGACATCCGCTCTTCAACCGGCAACGATTCAAGCAGTGTGGCAATTTCCACGTCTTCCGCTGGTAACAGCTGCTCGGCTACCGCCTGAATATCATCGCTGCCGTTGTCAGCAACAATTTCTTCTATGAGATCAGGTAAGGGTTCGGCCATGATATTCACCCAAAAACAAAATTTGCGTCATCATAGCATTGATGCCGACCCGGCAGGAATGGCTCTGTCGCACTACATCAATGAGTTATGGCAGCAGACAGAAAAAGTCAGGCAAAACCCGTGAACCCATAGCAAAAAACGCGTAAACTCTGCACCTCATGACTGCAACACCAGATACCCCTTTAGCCACCAACACAGCCGATAGCCAGGCCGCTATCGCGGTTAATGGTGCCTGTCCACAACCCCGGCGTAACGCCCAGCAGATTTTAGAAGATGTGTTTGGTTACCGGGAATTTCGTTCAGGCCAGGCCGAAGTAATTAACCACGCCATTGAAGGCAAGGACGTACTGGTATTGTTACCAACCGGTGGCGGCAAATCACTGTGCTATCAAATTCCGGCTATGGTTCGCGAGGGCACCGGCATTGTGGTATCACCACTGATTTCCTTAATGCAGGATCAGGTTGAGCAGCTCCGTGAAGCAGGAGTAAAAGCCGCCTATCTGAATTCGTCACTGGATCAGGACGACTATCAGGCCACAGTGCAGCGGCTACAGCAAGGCCATTATGACATTATTTATGTGTCGCCGGAGCGCCTGCTGCAGCGCTACTTTTTAAACATGCTGGCGCAAACCAAAATAGCCCTGTTTGCGGTAGACGAAGCGCACTGCGTATCGCACTGGGGGCATGATTTCCGCCAGGATTACCGGGAACTGGGTCAGTTAAAGCAGCGCTTTCCTGATATCCCGGTTATTGGTCTGACTGCCACTGCAGATACCACCACCGAGCAAGACATCCAGCTTCAGCTTAGTCTGGATAACCCGCTGGTGTACAAAGGCTCCTTCGACCGGCCCAACATCCGTTACCGGGTAATGGCCAAATACAAGGCCTTTGAGCAAATCGTCACCTATATTCGTCAACAGGACGGCAGCGGCATAATTTACTGCAACTCACGGGCGAAAGTGGATGAGCTTAGTGCCAAGCTGCACCGCCAGGGGTTTAAGAGCGCCGCCTACCATGCTGGCATGGATGCGGATGAGCGTGCTTATGTCCAGCGCCAGTTTATTACTGATAAAATCGATGTCGTGGTAGCCACGGTCGCTTTTGGTATGGGGATTAATAAATCCAACGTTCGCTTTGTTGTTCACCATGACGTACCGCGCAGTATTGAAAGCTACTATCAGGAAACAGGTCGCGCCGGTCGGGACGGTCTGCCTGCCGAGGCATTGTTACTGTTTGACGAAAAAGACAGTGCCCGGGTAAAGCAATGGATAGATCAGGGCGCCATGGCCGAGCGCAACGCTATCGAACTGCAAAAATTTGCCGCGATGGAAGCCTTTGCCGAAGCCCAGACCTGTCGACGCCAGGTTCTGCTGAATTATTTTTCGCAATTCAGTGATACTGCCTGCGGCAACTGCGATATCTGCCTTGATCCGCCCCGCCCCTTTGATGGCCTGGAAATCGCGCAAAAAGTGCTGAGCTGTATTTTACGACTGCAACAGCAGGTCGCTACCCAGTACGTCATTGATGTGTTACGCGGCAAGAACTTAAAACGGCTGCAGGAAGCAGGGCACGACAAGCTCTCAACCTGGGGCATCGGCAAGGATCACAGCGACCAGTACTGGCATAACATTATTAATCAGCTTATCCACCGCGGCTACATTCGGGTGGATATCGCCAGCCATGCGGTACTGCGCCTTACCGAGGCCGCCCGACCGGTGTTAAAAGGCGAAATTGCGGTCGAACTGGCAACCCCAAGGCTGGAAATTAAAGCCGAAAAACCGGCCAAAACCGCCCTTAAAAATTACGACAAAGCGCTGTTTGCCCGTCTCAAGCATTTACGTAAAGTGCTGGCCCAGGAAAACGATGTGCCGCCTTTTGTTATCTTTAACGATGCGACACTGGCCGAGATGGCCGCCAGCAAACCCACTAATACTCAGGGACTGCTGGCAGTCAGTGGCGTAGGATTAACTAAGCTGGAACGCTACGGTGCCCCGTTTCTGCAACTAATTAATGATTATCTCGAAAAAGACGACGACTGAGTTTTATCAGGCGTAGGCGTATTCCCCGCCCTTTTCCAGCCCCCGTTGATAGGCCTTCCGGGCATGGATTTTTTGTACATAGGCATCGATAGCCGCGTACTGCCCTTTGCCAACCCGCCCCTGCATGGCCTCCAGCGGAAAGCTCATCTGAAAATCGGCGCCTGTTAATGTATCTCCGGCAAACCATTCATGTTCGCTAAGGTAATCGTTAACATAGTTCAGGCTGGCTTTAAGATTAGGTCCGTAATAGGCAGCGGTAATGGCATCCACAATTTTAGCTACCACCGGCTTCATAAAAAACGGGCTGGCTTTTTCCTTGGCCTTACTCAGTACGAGGCGTGCCACCAGCGGCGGCATTAAGCTGCCTTCAGCAAAATGCATCCAATACCGGTACTGATTAAGCGCCGCAATGTCGCCTGCCGGTTTAAACTGAGTGCCAAAGGTGTCGATGAGGTACTCGATAATGGCACCAGATTCGGCCAGCGCCTCGCCGTTATGGGTAATAACCGGAGCCCGCCCCAACGGATGAATCGCCTTTAGCGAGTCCGGAGCCAGATTAGTAGTGGCATCCCTTTGATAATGCTTAATCTCATACTCCACCTGTAACTCTTCCAGCAACCACAAAATGCGTTGCGAGCGAGAATTATTGAGATGATGTAGTATTAAACCGTTGCCTGATGCCATAAATATTCCCTGTCAGGGCTGCCTGGATATCAGCAGCCAGAAAAAGTGATAGTCTGACATCAATACGTAAATTGAGTAAGTTGGATTATATTTTTCAGAAACTTGTGGCGAATTTGCACTAAACCGTTAATCGGCGACTGTGCCGGAAGTTTTGAATATGCGCCAAAACAATCATCAGTGAGCCACTCACCGACAATATCAACTCGCCGTTACCGCCAAGGCTATCATGCCCCAGCAATACCGCCAGGGCCAGCAGCGAAAGACCCGTAAGCCCCCCCGCAAGCACCACCAGGCTCCGGTGATGGCGATAACCCAGCCCTAATGCAACAAGCCCGACAGGTACCACAAAAAACAGCATAAATTCGTGAAACTGGCCATGATCAAGCGCAATCACGCCGCCAATGGCTGGCATGATAATAACCAACGGGGTAATAAGGCAGTGCAAAAGACACAGCACAGATAAGGCAATGGCAAACTTATCACCCAATACTTGCGAACGGTTCATAAAAACTCCGGAAGACAACAAAGCAAGAACTGTTATATTATAACAAAACATATATAGGGTCGGGCAAATAAAAAGCAATTGTAAGCCAACCGATTTATTTTACTCTGTCAGCCAGAAGTGATTCATCGCTTTTGCGCTTACCACCGTACCTGATGTTACACTTTGTTCATCGCGTTAATTGTGAGAGTCCAATGCAACTAAGCCATAGCTACGCCACCGAACTGGCCGATACTGTCAGCCCGGTTAAACCGCGGCCATTAAGTGGCATGACAATGCCGATGTATAACGCAGAGCTGGCAGGTCAGTTTAATCTCCCCGACGCCGACGCGTTAATGGCAGCGATTTTTGACCAACAAGGTGATCTGGCAGTACGTTCTGTGGCACAAAAATACGGCGGCCATCAGTTTGGTCAGTGGAATCCGTATTTAGGCGATGGCCGGGGATTATTGTTAGGCGAAGTAAGCGACTCCAACGGCAGCCGCCTTGACCTGCACCTGAAAGGCGCGGGCCAGACGCCTTATTCACGCCACGCCGACGGACGCGCCGTGCTGCGCTCCACGCTGCGAGAATACATTGGCTCTGAAGCACTGCATCATTTACGCATTCCAACGTCACGGGCGTTGTGTCTGATGGCCAGTGACGAATCGATTTTACGCGAGTTGCCGGAGCCGGGCGCTATGATGATCCGTATGGCTCCCAGTCACCTGCGTTTCGGCCATTTTGAGTTCTATTACCATAACAAGCAAAAAGACACCCTCGATAAACTGATGAACTACACCTTAGCGCATCATTTCCCTGAGTGTCTCGACGAGCCTGCGCCACACAAAGCACTGCTTACGGCAATTACCTTACGTACCGCGCGTATGGTGGCACTCTGGCAGGCCTATGGATTTGTTCATGGTGTAATGAATACCGACAATATGTCGATTCATGGCATCACCTTTGACTATGGTCCCTACGCCTTTATCGAGCAATTCAAACAAAATGCGGTGTTTAATCATTCTGATTACGAGGGCCGCTATGCCTTCGACCGCCAGCCCGGCGTAGCGCTGTGGAATCTGAATGCTCTGGCTTACGCGTTTTCGGACTACCTGAGCACCGACGATATTCGCGCTTGTCTGATGCTGTTTGAACCTACGTTTTTAAGCCAGTACCGACACCAGATGCTAAGTCGCATTGGTTTAACCGACAGCACCGAAAATGAGGGCTGTTTAAATACCTGGTTAAGCCTGCTAAACGCCGAAAAGCGCGATTACACACAAAGCTTCAGGCAACTGGCCGAAGCCGATGTGAATTTGCCGCAGTCACCACTACGCGATCATTTTATCGACCGCGCATCCTTTGACTCCTGGTGGCAGGATTACCGCGAACGCCGTTTATCAGCGGATACTGAAGGTGACGACCTGCTAACCTTAAACCCGTTAGTGATCCCTCGAACCCATTACCTGCAAGAAGCTATCGAAGCGGCTGAGCAGGGTGATTTTGGCCCGGCTCATCAGTTGATGGAAGCAATACGCCAGCCATTTACCCTTAACGAGGCCACCCGTAATTATCAACAACCCGGTACCAGCGCATCCGCAGTGAGTTTGTCATGCAGCAGTTAACCTTAACCACCATTGCCAGAAATTGGGTTTGTGAACCCAACGTCATTCGCTGGACAGGCACTATGCCGGCCACCCAGCAACAAGCGGTTGGCCTTTGTCATAATATCGCCAAAGTGCTGAACGCCCGTCAGGGCGAGAGTGACTGGGGCGCTGACCGACTGCAGGTGCGACTCAGTGCCGACGATTTTGAAGTAGTATTAAATGTGGAATGGCTATGCGAAGCCGTGTGGCTGGAACCTGTTGGTGCATCATCAGCCCTACTAAGCAAATCGCAGATGATACAAAATGTGCACCAGCGCCTGTTACAGGTGCTAGAGGAAGCGGATCTTTAGTATGCAAATTTAGTTATACCCCAGCATTAGACTAGTAACCCTTTTAGGCGGTATAATCGCCGCCCCTGACGGCCTTAGGGCTTGTAAACACTTAACCGTGGCCTTATATAGACTTTCTATTTGGCAGTACACAACACAATCCGGCTCGAGTTTCATGACCAGTACATCCCAGCAATACCGCTTTGTCAGCGCAGCAAAACTTCCTACCCGCAAGGGCGAATTCACTATCCACGGTTTTGTCCAGGATGGTACTGGGGTTGAACATGTTGCCCTGTCTTACGGTAGCTGGCAGAGCGATGATGTGGTACCGATTCGTATCCACTCAGAATGCCTTACTGGCGACGCGCTGTTTTCGACCCGTTGCGACTGTGGCTTTCAGTTGGAAAGAGCCATGGAAAACATTGTCGAGAATGGCTGTGGCGTATTGCTGTATCTGCGTCAGGAAGGTCGGGGCATTGGCCTGATTAACAAGATCCGCGCCTATCATTTGCAGGATCAGGGCATGGACACCGTAGAAGCCAACGAGCATCTGGGTTTTGACGCCGATATGCGTACCTACGAAATGTGTAAGGTGATGCTGGACAAACTTAACGTAAAAAATGTTGAGTTAATGACCAACAACCCGCGCAAAACGGCAGCATTAAAAGCTCTGGATATTAACGTGGTAGCCCGTAAGCCTATTGATCACGGCATTACCAAAGACAACAAACACTACATCAAAACCAAAACCGAAAAACTCGGTCACGCGTTCGATCCGCATTTATTGGGTGACTAACCCGGCACATCCAGGCTGAACAACCTGTTCAGCTTGATTCAGCCAGAATTAATTTGGCGCAGAGTATAACCATACAGACATAACATCACGCGCAAAACCTGCGCACGAGAGTCTGTATGAAAAAGCGCATTGTATTAGCCCTGTTGCTACCCTTAATCTGTGGTGGCGAGGCACTGGCCAGAACCGCCCCCGAACAACCAACCGAAGCCACGGTGGCCCACCTGAACCAGGAAACCCTGGATAACCTGCTGGCCCCCATCGCGCTTTATCCCGACACACTGGTAACCCACATCCTGATTGCCAGTACCTATCCATTTCAGGTAGTTGAGGCTGACCGCTGGCGACAGGACAACCCGTCACTGGCAGGAAATAGCCTGGAACAGGCCTTAACAAAATTTGACTGGGACCCCAGCATAAAAGCCCTGGTGCCATTTAACGATATTTTGCACCACATGAGTGACGATTTAAGCTGGCTACAGCAACTTGGCGATGCCGTACTCACTAATGAAGACTGGGTGCTGGACCGGGTTCAGGCGCTGCGTCTGCAAGCTATGCAGAGCGGTAATCTGCAAAGTAATGACTACCAACAAATCTCCGCTGAAGAAAAAGTAATTGTTATTGAATCACGTCAGCCTGATGTAGTGTACGTGCCCTATTACGATCCCCGCTACGTTTACGGCCACTGGCACTATCACAGCACACCGGTATTCTGGCCTGCGGCAGTAAAAATAGCCCTTGGCCATCGAATCTACTGGGGGCCACACGTAAGTATTTCTGCGGGCTTTTATTTTAGTAATATCTGGTGGCCGGAACGTCATATCGTTATCCGCAGTACACCGGTTCATCGTTACGTTCGCCCGGTTTACTCCGTTAAACACGCACGGGTAAAAGAGTATCATCGCTGGCAACACAATACGGCCAGCCGCCATGCCCGCTATTCACGCAGCATAGTGACAGAGAAGCCCGCTCTGGCCAGACAGCATCGTTCTGTCACCACCGTAGCCAGGCACCGCGAGCTCTACAACAAAACCCGCGCAGTAAGTGCACACTCGCAACAAAAAACTTTAAATAAAAGGTCTGTGGATAATAAACCAATTCGCAAAGAAGGCCCCCGGCAGGATGCTAAAGGTTTTGAGCAACGGCTTAAACGTGATGAAACGGGTAAGCAACGCTTACACCAACAGGCGGATAAAAATGTCCAACCGCATCGCTCAGCGGGTAACTCAGGGTCTAAAGCAAAAGAATTTACCCGCCCAGAACGCCCGGACGCTGTTGCCAGGCACCCTAAAGAACGCCAGCTTAACAGTGAGCGGCAGAGGGTAAGTAAACGCGCAGAGCCGGGCGAAAAACGTCAAAGCCATGAGGCTCGTGTTACCCGCTCAGGCAATGGTGCGCACAGTAAACCTTCACGGCCAGACCATGCGCAACAGGGGCGCGCTAGTCGAGAGCATTAAAATAGCGTAAATAAGCGTCGACAAAACGCTCTGGCGATTGCTCATCCAAATTAAAATAGAGTGAGGGCTCAATGAGCTCTAACTCTATAATTCGCCACTGCGCATCAAACCACAGTAAATCTACACGGGCGTAAAGATAACCGTCTGGCATGGCCGCGAGGGCAGCTTCGGCATTGTTTAACATGGCCGCTTGTGGGGTAATGGCCTGCAAACTTCCGCCATGTTCTTCCTGTACTCTGAAATCACCGTCTTTAGGGCGTTTCAAAATGGCATGACTTAATTGCCCGGCAAAATAAAATAATGACACTTCACCGCGCTCGGTCACACTTGTAACAAACGGCTGAACCATACATTCACGCTGGTTAAAACACGCCGCTAATTGTGGGGCCTGGTCAGCCAGCTGTTCCGCCGTCAGACGAAAGGTGTCATCCGCGTTAGCGCTAACGCAGGGTTTAATAACGATTTCATCACAGGCAAACTCAGCAAACGTCTTTTCGACAGTTGCCTGCTCAAATCCATCCAGCCAAAGGGTAGGCAACACCGGTACCTGTTGGGCGGCTAAATCCTTAAGATACCGCTTATTCAGATTCCACAGCATCAGGGGAAGTGAATTCATCAGGCGGGTTTGCTCGTTTATGCGGGTTAAACAGGCAACAAATTCCGCTTCATACTGCTGATAATCCCAGGGGCTGCGTACTATTACCGCTTCGTAGGAGCTAAAGTCAAAGCCTGACAAATGCCAGGAAACCGTATCTACCTGATACCCTTTATCGGCAAAAGGGGCAATCAGCAGTTCGTCATAAACAAAAAAGTCCTGTAGATCGTCCATCGACAGGAAGGCGAGTTTTTTCATTACAATCTCGGTAAGCTTGTCGTTATATTTCTATCAACAAACCCTTAGGGGTAATATCGATGCGCTTAGGTTTTTGAATGCCAAAGGCAGCCATGTCCAGCTCTTCAAAGTCGAGCAGCAAAATCACTGGCATCCGTTTGCCTTCTAAACGTTTGATGCCATTCACCAGGCTTTCAGGTACCACCGCCTGATTATCCAGCACCTTCAGTTTATCGAGTTGAGGCTCTATCAGGCGTAGCTGGGCCAGCTGATAGTGATAGGCCACCTTGCCGGAAATCTCGGCTTTGGCTTTGAGTTGCTGACCATTCTGTTCAGCCAGAATGGTGACTTTAACGTTAACCTCATCATCCAGCGGATCAAGTTCCACATAGGGTTCGGAAAACGTAAATATGACATTGTCGAAAGTGCGTTGCTGGGGGAATACCGCTGTCACCATGGCGTTTAACTGACTTTCAGAAAACGTCATGATAAATGCGTTGCTCACTGGTGAATACAATACCAGCATGGCTAACAGGCTGGCGCCCAATCGACGAAGATACTTCATTTTATTACTTCTTTTAGCTAAGACCCGGCTAAGGCTAGCAGACTTTTAGCTGCCAGGCACGATCCTCGGTGCAAACAGGGTGTGACCAGAGATACCTAAATATTTTAACCCGAAGTGCCTGCCAGGTTAACTCATCTGCGCGCTCAATGATAAACTCTCTCGTCTGTTGCAAACTATATTAGTACCCCATGGCCTTAATGTTATTCCCCATCCAGGCATTTGTCGTCAGTCTTGTCGCTTATCTTTATCCGCCGGTTTTTATGGCGTTAAAGCCCTCTATTTTACCGCTGTTGATGCTGGTGATGCTGAGTATGGGACTTACCCTCAACTGGCGTGATTTCCTGCAGGTCTGGAATTACCGGACCAGTGTGGCAACAGGAGTGGCGGTGCAGTTTGTCATCATGCCCCTCGCCGCCTGGCTTATCTCATTGTTACTTGGGTTATCCGAAGCGCTAACCGTAGGCATGATGCTGGTCGGGGCTACGGCCGGTGGCACTGCGTCCAACGTCATTACTTTCCTGGCTAAAGGCAATGTGGCCCTGTCGGTAAGCATGACCATGGTATCGACGCTAACTGCCGTGCTAATGCTACCTATACTGACGTGGTTGTATTTAGGCCACAGCGTGGACGTTCCTGCGCTGGCGATGCTGGGAACACTGCTAAAAGTTATCGTGCTCCCCGTTTTTGCGGGAATGCTGCTAAATCACTTCTGGCGGACTGAATTAGCCTCCTTTTCCGCTTGGTTTACCACCTTTTCCATGGCTGCTATTTTGCTGATCGTTGCCATAGTGGTGGCGTTAAACAGTGAAAATCTGAGTACCGTCGCCTGGCCGGTGGTTATTGCGGTTATCCTGCATAATCTGATTGGGTTAAGTAGTGGTTATTTCGTTGCCCGGCGTTTGGGCTGCGATTCAGTGATTGCGCGCACCGTCGCCATTGAGGTCGGTATGCAAAACTCCGGGTTAAGCGTGGCACTGGCGCTAAAGTATTTTACTGCCGCCAGCGCTATTCCCGGCGCAATATTCAGCATCTGGCACAATCTGTCTGGTGCCCTGTTTGCCAGTTACTGGTCCAATAAAACCGACCAGACAAACGAGCAGCAAAAACCTTAAGGGCCTGCGGGCCGCATCAATATTTTTCATCGTCAGGACAAAATAAAAACAGGCTTGTTTCGGGCCGACCTATTTGCATTAATAAATATCACACTTATTATGTGCCGGTCGTAATAAATACGGGGTTAACCCATTGGAAACTACATTAACGCAGGTAAAAGGCTTTCTGGCCAAAGAGCTTTTTACCCTGTTTGACATACAGGTCACCGTTGGTGATTTAATTGCCGTGCCGCTTATCTACATTGTGGGCATCTGGCTGTTTAAAAAGCTGGCGCACATGGCAACTTACCGACTGCGAGCGTCCGGGGCCAGTGCTGATACTGTACATCTGTTTAAACGCCTTTTTTATATTGTCGCCAGTGCAATTCTGATCATTACCACGCTGGACGTAATGAATGTGCCGTTGACAGCCTTTGCGTTTTTGTCCGGTGCAGTCGCTATCGGAGTAGGTTTTGGTGCCCAGAACATCATTAACAACTTTATCTCTGGCTGGATTTTAATGTGGGAACGGCCCATTCGAATTGGTGATTTTTTGGAGGTGGATGGCAGCCGGGGCACGGTGGAAACTATCAATACCCGTTCTACCCGTATTCGCCGGATAGATGGCGTGCACATGCTGATCCCTAACAGTAAGCTGCTGGAAAACACCGTGGTTAACTGGACCCTTATCGATTTACTAACCCGAACCTCAGTGCGAGTGGGTGTTGCTTACGGCTCAGACTGTAACAAAGTCGCCGCACTGATTGAACAGGCAACGGTATCTCAGGAAGATATCCTCAGTGACCCCAAGCCGGTGGTTATTTTTGATGATTTTGGTGACAACGCACTGATGTTTGAGACATTTTTTTGGGTTAATGCCACCAAAGAACGTGACCTGCGGGTGATCCGCAGTCAGGTCCGCTTTGCTATAGATGCCCTCTTTAATGAGCATGATATTGTTATTGCCTTCCCACAGCGCGACGTTCATCTGGACGGCACGTTACAACTGGTTAAACCGAGCAGTAATTCTTAATGGCTGAATCACATAAAGCCCTTTTATGGGCCTATGACATTAAAGCAGATGGCAGTGCCGAGTCGCTAACCACGTCTCATTTAACCAGCCCGGTGCCACAGGGGGGCTACCGCTGGGTGCATATTCAGTCTGATGCACCGGAAGCGCCGGCGTTACTGCATGCGCTAAACTTATCCGAAGATGTCAGCGACAGCCTGATGGCATTGAAAACCCGGCCAAGAGTTATCACCATCAGCCGTGGCGCGCTGGTATTTTTGCGCGGTATTAACGTTAACCCTGGCGCTGACCCGGAAGACATGGTGTCGCTACGCCTGTGGTTAACAGACTCGTTAATTGTGACTGCCCGTCGCCACGAACGAAAGCTAATGAGTGTTCAGGACACCCGGTTACAAATAGAACAAGGCGAAGTGCCGCCGACTACCGCCGAGATGCTGGTCGCCCTGGTCAGCCGGATTGCCGATCGTATTCACGACAAGGTCGAAGATATTGACGAGACACTGGGTGACTACGAAGCCTTTGAGACGTTAAACAAGCAGGACCGTAACCAGCTCGCCATGCTGCGCCGCCAAACCGCCAGTATCCGTCGTTATCTTGCCCCGCAGCGGGATGCGTTGGAAGCCCTGGTGCGGTTAGCCGGCCTGATTTCAGAATCACTAACCTTCGATTTACGCGACCAGTCTGACCGCATGACCCGCTCTATTGAGGATCTCGATTTAGCCCGAGAACGCGCCATTGTTTTACAGGATGAACTGCGCAACCAGATTGCCGATAAACAAAACATCCGCATGTATGTTTTGTCTATGATCACGGCAATATTTTTACCCTTATCGTTTTTAACCGGTGTCTTTGGTATGAACGTGGGCGGCTTACCCGGTACTGAAACGCCGAATGCATTTGCAATATTGATGACAGCCATGGGCGGACTGGCAATTTTTATGTTAATTGCCATGCTGTGGAAAAAATGGCTGTAAATCTTTGTTAAATCGATAGTCCCGCCAGCTCTGACCAGATCAATAAAAGCCCCGTTTATTGAGCTGTTTGGCTGGCAGGATTACAAACCTCTCCTACACTTATCAAAAAAATGGGGAGTTTTTTGATATGTATTCTTGGGTTTCAGGGGCACATAAAATATTTCGGGCGATACTGATCGTCCAGTTAATCGTTTCCATTGTCATCGGTTTAATCACTGGCGAACTGCTTATTGCGTTCTGGCTTGGACTGCCTATTATTCTGTTGCCGCTGTATCTGAGCTTTACTAACCCGGAGTCGGAAATTAGCGGTCATGCCATGGGCATTGGTACTCAGCTCATGACTGCTTTGCACATTCACCAGGCCTTTGGCCTTATTGAAATGCATTTTGAGATATTTGCTCTGCTGGCTATTCTGGCCTATTTCCGTAACTGGAAAATTATCGCCTCGGCGACCGTAGTGATTGCGGTGCATCACATCAGCTTTTTCTTCCTGCAGGCCACCGGCGTTGGCATTTACGTGTTTGAGGAAGGCCATGTCACCTTTATGATTTTGCTGCTCCATGCGGTGTTTGCGCTGGTCGAAGGCTTTACCCTGATGTACATGACCAAACGCAGTTACGAAGATGGGGTTGGCGGAGCGGCCCTGGCCACAGCCATTAATGCTATTTTGCAGGATAGCCAGCATATCAATTTACGCACCGAAGTAGATAAATCCATTCCCATGCTAAAACGCTTTGACGAACTAATGACAGCCTTGCGTCAGCTGGTTCACGATGCCTCATCACTGGCAAACGATGTAGCCAGTACCAGTGCATTTATACAGTCGTCAACCCAGGAGCTCAACCAGCACGTACAGCAAAGCAGCAATGAAATAGGCAGTATTTCAGCAGCCTCAGAAGAAATAGCCGTAACCCTGCAAGACTCATCAGAGCGCACAAATTCTGCTAATAATATTACCCAGGAAGCGCGCCAGACTACCGGCGAATCCCGCGCTTCGGTAGAAAGTGCTAAAAATACCATCAATTCATTGCGCGACCGTCTCAACAACACTGCTAACACCAACCAGGAACTGAACGAGCGATGCTCCAGTATTTCCGAGGCCATGCGCTCAATTACCGCGGTTGCTGAACAAACCAACCTGCTGGCGCTGAACGCGGCTATCGAATCGGCCCGGGCAGGTGAGCATGGCCGGGGCTTTGCGGTAGTGGCCGACGAAGTACGTACCCTGGCGATTCGCTCTAAAGAAAGTGCCGATGAGATTACCACCATTACAGAACAGTTGGTCTCCAGTACCGCCTCATCGGTGACCCAGATGAATCAATGTATCGAGTTAGTGGATGAAGCAGTAAGTGCATCCGATAGCGCGGCGTCCTTTATGCACAATATCGAAGCCAGGATTCAGTCCGCCAGCGATAATATGGTGGAAGTGGCGGCTTCAGCCAGTGAACAAAAAGTCGCTTCCAGCAATATTGCCCAGGGCACGGCTAAAATTCACGAACTGGCAAACCTGGAATCCAAAACCGCACAGCAACTGGAAGCTAAGTCCACAGAACTGGCACAAATGTGTCAGCGTATGCTGCAAACCGTGCAGCGCTTTGTGGTGTGATGTCGACCCGTTCCACCACCATTGCCGTGGTTGTATGGGCGGTGGGGATTTTAAGCCTGCTGGCCTTTGCCAGTGTTAATCAGATTAGCGCTTTTGATCCAGAGCACAGCCTGGCTCAGGCCGCCGCCCAACCTGATTTTGACCAGCGCTTTGCTAATGAGCTAAAAGCCGCGGGCATCGCCGCCGGCACTTTGGTGCACATTAGTTCTGCCGGGCGCTGTTATTGCGACGAGCTTACCGAGTCTCACCGCGATGAGTTATCCGCGGAATTAAAACAGCAAGGTTATCAGCTGGCGCAACTGTCGTTGGCTGAACACCCGGCAATTACCCGCTTTGTTAATCATTATCCGGCATTAGCGGTAGTCGATAACGCCGGGCAGCTACGTTATCTTGGCCCCTACGCCATCGGCTACGGCTGCATCACCGGTAAAAATCTGGTGGCAGAAATCCGTCAGTTGGCAACTGCCTCACGCTACTATGGCGCCAGTATTAACAGTGATGTCAAAGGCTGCTTCTGCGCAGCCTGAATCCGTTCACGTTAATGGCTTTGCTCGTCGCCATGTAACCCTTTAATGTGAGCTACCACGCTACGGCCTAAAGCACTGTGATTGTAACCGCCCTCCAACATACTGACGATGCGCCCATGGCAAACCTCGTCGGCGACATTGCGTAGTTGCTTGCTGATCCAGTGATAATCGTCTTCGCGCAGCCTTAGTTGCCCCATGGCATCTTCGGCGTGAGCATCAAACCCGGCGCTGATCAATATCAGCTGTGGCATAAAGTTTCGCAGCGCATCAAACCAGTAGCTGACTTTTTTTCTGAACTCTTCGCCGGTGGCACCGGCTTTAATGGGCGCACTCAGAATATTACTGGCCGAAACAGGTGAGCCGGTATGCGGGTAGAAAGGATGCTGAAAAGACGAACACATCATAATTTGTTTGTCGCCAGCAATGATATTTTCGGTTCCGTTACCATGGTGTACGTCAAAATCGATAATAGCGACCCGCGACAATTCGTACTGCTTTAAGGCATACCGAGCCGCCACGACAATATTGTTAAACAGACAAAACCCCATAGCATTGTCATACTCGGCGTGATGACCCGGCGGTCGCACCGCACAAAACGCCTGGCGATCCTCACCTTCCATAACCCAGTCCACTGCATCACAGCCGGCACCCGCGGCGTACAAAGCGGCACTCAGGGTTATGGGCGTCATACCGGTATCCTGTTCCAGCCAGATCACCCCGGTGCGAGGAGAGCGCTGAAAAATACTGTCTACATAATAAGGGTCGTGTGCCAGAGCGAGGTTTTCACGCTTTACCTGTTTTGCATCGCCGTGCTGGCAGATCATTTCGAGTCCCGATGACAACAGCTGATCGTCAATCGCATACAGACGGTCAGGATGTTCCGGATGCTCAGCAGAAACATCGTGATGGACACAATCTTTGCCCCGATAGATTTTTATGGTCATGCCTCAACCTCCTTTTCCGCCTCAGATGACGCTTGTGGCTCCTGTAACGGCAATTCCAGTTCTACTTCACTGGGGTCTCCGCTGAACAAGCGCTTAAAGCCATGATGTTCGAATATGGCAATCATGGGTTTATTGTCAGCCCGACAAAATGCCAGCATTTTGTTGATTTTACGCTTGCGCGCAATATCGATAAGTTTAATTAACAGGCTGCTGCCCATGCCCTTACCCTGCTGGGTTTCGCGGGTAACAAAAGCCGCTTCACAGGTGTTGTCATGCTCGTTGTAATAAAAACGTCCAACCGCATGAATCGTGATCCGCGAACCTTCCTGACGCACAATACACAGGGCTGCATCGGAGTTCTGGTCAACACTTACCAGGTTACAGGATTTCTCCCGGGACATTTGTTTAGGGTCGTAGTTATAGCGCAGACGCAGGGTTTCTTTGGTATGAGAATAGAAAAATTCCTGCAGGCGACGTTCGTCAGCCGGATTTAACGGTCGCAGATAGAAGGTTTCGCCCTGAATAACCATTTTTTGTAACTGAATAGCTCCCAGCTCCGGAATGTCGGTGGGGTATTTTTGCTGGAAATGCGGCACCCAGTAATTTTTGCGGACTTCCGCCAGCAGGTGCGCACGGAATTTAGGGTGTGCCACCCGAATCAGTTCAAGCGCCCGCTCACGAATACTTTTACCCCGCAACGAAGCGATACCGTATTCGGTGACAATGTAGTGTACGTTACCGCGCGATGTGGTTACGCCAGCCCCTTCAGCAATACAAGGTACAATACGTGAAACCGTTTCGTTCTGAGCCGTTGAAGGCATGGCAATAATTGGCTTACCGCCTTTACTCATGGAAGCGCCGGACACAAAATCCACCTGCCCGCCAATACCACTGTAAAAATCATAGCCTAAGGAGTCAGCCACTACCTGCCCGGTTAAATCCACTTGCAGCGCGCTGTTAATCGAGATCATATTGTCATTTTTGGCAATATTGGTGGGCTTGTTAACATAACTGCTGGGATAAAACTCGATATGCGGGTTGTTGTGGACAAACTTATACAACCGCTCGCTGCCCATACAAAAACTGGTTACGATTTTACCCGGGTGAAAGGTTTTCCTGCGGTTGGTAATCGCGCCTGAGGCTATGATATCGATAATGCTGTCAGACAACATTTCGCTGTGGATCCCCAAATCCTTGTGACGCTGCAGATACTTGAGGGTAGCGCTGGGAATTTTACCCACACCAAATTGCAAGGTTGCACCATCTTCCACCAACATTGCCACATACTGCCCAATCCGTTCGGTTACACTATCGATAGCTGGTGCTTCGATAGCCTGTAATGGCTCGTCCGCTTCAATACAGGCAGTAAATTCGCTGATGTGAATAAAGGAATGCCCGGCTGTACGCGGCATCTGCGGGTTGATTTGCGCAATGGCAATACCGGCATTTCGCACCGCCGACATGGAGATATCCACAGATACCCCCAGCGAACAATAGCCAAACTCGTCCGGTGGACTTACGGTTACCAGTGCCGCATCCAGTGGCAAGGTACCATCACTAAACAGGCTGGACATTTCAGATAAAAATACCGGGGTGTAATCGGCCCGGCCTTCATCCACCGCCCGGCGGATTTCATCACCCTGAATAAAAAAGGTATTAACCTTAAACAGCTGCCGGTACTCTTCTTTTGCCCAGCGCGTGTCGCCCAGTGCCAGCATATGCACCAGTTCGATATCACTGAGTCCCTTACTGTGCTTAATTAAATCGTCGATAAGGGCATAAGGCACACCGGCATTACCGCCCACAAATACCCGGCTTCCTGATTTAATCAGATGCGACCAGTCCGGTCGCGGCGGCAGAGTAACGGTCATAAAAGAAGCTCCCAAACTAACTTGGTTTAATAATGCCACAGATATGCACCGATAGCAGAATCAAACGCCGGTTATTTGATCTGGTTGGTATTTGCAGGTTTCACGAACACAACAAACGTATTAACGCTTTTGCAAGGGAGATAGAGCAGCGGGATGTTAATGGCGGATATAAAAAACCCCGCGGCTAAGCGGGGTTTCATTTTACAGCATTACTGCTCTTGTGGGTTTTCCTGATGTTCGTGAGGATGGCGTTTGGAGCCAAACCAACTCACTACTATCACGTAGAACATCGGCACAAAGAAAATCGCCAGGAAGGTCGCAGCAAACATACCGCCCATTACCGCTATACCAATGGCGTTCTGACTCTCGGAACCCGCGCCAGAGGCAATAGCCAGCGGGGTTACCCCAAGAATAAAGGCCATAGAGGTCATCAGGATTGGACGGAAACGTTGTTCGGCCGCAGAAATAACGGCTTCATACAATGGGGTGCCTTCGTCGTACAGATCCTTCGCAAACTCAACAATAAGAATGGCGTTTTTCGATGCCAGACCCACCGTTGTTAAAAACGCAACCTGCAGGTAAACGTCGTTTGGCAAACCAAAGATATAAGCCGCAACAACGGAACCGAAGATACCCAATGGCACCACCAGCAGTACGGCAAATGGTACTACCCAGCTTTCATACAATGCTGCAAGACACAGGAATACAACAATAATCGACAGACCATACAGCAGCGGTGCCTGAGAACCCGCAGCCTGTTCTTCATAAGACATGCCCGACCATTCCAGTCCGAATCCTGGCGGTAACTGGGCAACTAAGCGCTCAGCTTCGGCCATGGCTTCACCGGTTGAAATGCCAGCCGCCGGGCTACCCTGGATATTTACCGACGAAATACCGTTAAAGCGTTCCAGCTTGGGCGAACCGTAGTTCCATTCCACGGTGGAGAAGGCACTGAAGGCTACCATGTCACCGTCGCTATTGCGCACAAACCACTTATCCAGATCTTCCGGATCCATGCGGTAAGGGGCATCAGCCTGCATGTATACCCGCTTAATCCGCCCCTGATCGATAAAGTCATTCACGTAAGCAGAACCCCAGGCAATGCTCAACGTGTTATTGATATCACTTAAGGCCAGGCCCAGAGCCGACGCTTTTTCGTTATCAATGTTAATTTTAAATTCCGGTACATCACTTAAACCGTTAGGACGTACTCCCACCAGCTTAGGATTCTGCGCCGCCATGCCGAGGAACTGGTTACGGGCATTCATCAACGCCGCGTGACCATTACCAGCACGATCGACTAACTGGAAGTCAAAACCGGTCGCATTACCCAGCTCACGAATAGGCGGTGGCAGAATCGGGAATACACTGGCATCCTGAATTTGCGACAGCGCGCCAAAGGCTTTGCCGATAACTGCAAACGCACTTTCTGATTCATCACGTTCTGCCCAGTCAACCAGGTGAACAAAGCCCATACCCGAGTTTTGTGCCGCACCGGCAAAACTAAAACCAACAATGGTAAAGATATCTTTTACTGCTTCGCCTTCCGCTTCCAGGAAATAATCTTCTACCTGTTTAACCGATTCCAGCGTTCGACCAGCCGTTGCGCCGGAAGGTGCGTTAACCAGTACCATGATGTTGCCCTGGTCTTCATCTGGCAGGAAGGCTCCCGGTAGCTGCATAAAGATAGCAGCCATACCACCCACTAACACCACATAAAGCAGCAGCGAACGTTTTACTCTGTGCACAATACCATTCGAAATTTTGGCATAGCCGTCACGTCCGGTATTGAACACCCGGTTAAACCAGCCAAAGAAGCCTTTATCGTTTTTGTTTTCAACATCCTCTCTGCGCAGCAGCGCCACACACAGCGTAGGTGAAAGAATAATGGCAACCAGCACCGAGAAGGTCATTGCCGATACAATGGTAATGGAGAACTGACGATAGATAGAGCCAGCCGAGCCGCTAAAGAAGGCCATTGGGATAAATACGGTAGACAGCACCACCGCAATACCAATAAGTGCGCTGGAGATTTGCGTCATGGATTTTTTAGTGGCTTCTTTGGCGTCGAGGCCTTCTTCTTCCATTAAGCGTTCGACGTTTTCCACCACCACGATGGCATCATCCACCAGCAGGCCGATAGCCAGTACCATGGCAAACATGGTGAGTACGTTGATACTGAAACCAAAGGCATATAAAACCGAAAACGTGCCCAGCAATACAACGGGTACCGCAATGGTTGGTACCAGTGTGGCGCGCCAGTTTTGCAGGAATAACAGCATGACAAAAAATACCAGCACTACCGCTTCAACCAGGGTTTTAACCACCGAGGTGATGGACAGTTTAATAAACGGTGAAGTATCAACCGGATATACGATTTCCACACTGTCAGGCAGGTTAACCGACAGTTCTTCAACGCGTTTTTTAACCGCTTCGATGGTTTCCAGTGCGTTGGCACCACTGGCCAGGCTCACCGCCATACCGGACGCAGGCCGCCGCTTGTAACGCGCAATGTAACTGTAGTTTTCTGAACCCAATTCAACCTTGGCCACATCCCGCAAGCGCACCTGGGAACCGTCCGTATTTACCCGAAGAACGATATTTTCAAAGTCTTCGGTGGTTTTGAGTAATGACTGAGCAGTAATGGTTGCATTAATTTGCTGACCTTCAATTGCTGGCATGCCGCCGAGCTGGCCCGCTGAAATATCGGTATTTTGTGTTTGCACTGCAGCACGCACGTCTACTGGTGTTAAGTTGTAGCTGTAGAGTTTATCCGGGTCTAACCAAATCCGCATAGAGCGCTGCGCACCGAACACCCGCAGATTACCCACGCCGTTAACCCGGGCAATCTGATCCTGAAACTGTGACACCAGCATATCGCTTAAATCAAACTGTGAGAGACTGCCATCTTTTGAATAAAAACCCACTACCACCGCAAAGGCGTCGTTAGACTTGTTAACCGTCACGCCCTGCTGTTGCACCTGAGTAGGTAACAGTGACATGGCCGATTGCAGTTTATTCTGGGTTTGGACCTGAGCGATGTCCGGATCGGTACCCGGCTCAAACGTCAGGGTAATACTCATCCGCGCGTTTTCGCTGCTGGAAATAAAATAGCGCAGGTTATCGATACCAGTAAGACTCTGCTCGATAACCTGAGTCACGGTATTCTCTATTGTTTCTGCTGATGCGCCCGGATAGCTTGCGCTAATGGTAACAGAAGGCGGCGCGACCTTTGGATACTGCTCAATGGGTAGCCCTGAGATTGACAGAATACCAGCCATCATTACGATGATAGCCAGTACCCAGGCAAAGACCGGGCGGTCGATAAAAAAACGTGCCATAAAAAATGATTTCCTGAATTAGTTAAACGCGCATTAGCCCTGAGGAGAACCCGCTTGCCATGGCTTGGTATTAACCTGTGCGCCAGGCTTCACTTTTTGATATCCAGCCACAATCACAATATCGCCGGCACTAACACCGCTGGTCACAATATATTTATCCTGGAAACTACCCGAAATAGTAATGGTGCGTGGTTCCACTTTGTTTTGCGCATTCACTACCATTACTATTAACGATGAGTCTGGTTGACGAGTAGCAGCACGTTGCGGTACCAGCAGCTCAGGCGTATTGGAAATACTCACGCGAGCCTTGGTAAACATGCCGGGCATTAACAGTGAATCCGGGTTTGGAAACTCCGCACGCAGCGCTACCGCTCCGGTAGTTTCGTCTACGGTTACTTCAGAAAACTTGAGTTCGCCGGTATGTTCGTAGCTTTCACCAGTCATATCGTCCAGCACCAGTTGTACTGGCAGTGTACCGTTTTTCTGCATAGCACGGCGTAAGGTCAGCACACCTTTACCTGACTGCTGCATGTCCACGTAGATAGGATCCAGCTGCGTGATAGTGGCCAGCTGCTGTGCCTGGTTAGCCGTGACCAGTGCACCAACGGTTTCGTAAGAACGGCTTATTTGGCCACTGATTGGCGCATAAACCTTGGTAAAGTCCAGGTCAACCTGTGCCAGCTCTACCGCGGCTTTTGCTACGCTGATTTGCGCATCAGCCTGCTCTGCCTGTGCCACCGCATCGTCGTAATCCTGTTGACTAACGGCGTTTTTCTTAAGCAGGTCTTTGTAACGCTCGGCCCGGGCAACAAGAGTTTTGCGATTGGCTTCGGCGCTTTTCACATCGGCCTTAGCACTGGCTAGCTGCGCCGCGTAACGCGAATCGTCAATCTGATAAAGCTGCTGCCCTTTCTCGACATAAGCGCCTTCTTCAAAAAGTCGTTCAGTGATAACACCTTCAACCTGCGGTCGAACCTGAGACTGGCGTAAGGGACTAACCCGGCCAGGCAGAGTAACGGTGTTTTCGACTTGCTGGCGTTTTACTTCCAGCACAGAAACTGTTGGAGGTGGTTGTTGCGCTCCGGCGGGGGCCGCCTGAGTTGCAGAGTCCTGTGAACAACCTACCACTGTGATAATGGATATTGCTGCTATTACCAAATTTTTGATCATAAATACTTTACTTTATTAATTCCTGAGAACGACTTTAACAGGAAAGCTAGACAAACGGCTTTTGAAGTTATAGTTTAAAATACATTCGTGAATGTATGTTGTCAATCCGCCCAAAAAGTCAGAAAATGCGACGAACTAAAGAAGAAGCCGAACAAACCAGAAATGCCATTCTGGAAGCTGCTGTAGATGTCTTCACCGAAAAAGGTGTCGCCCGTGCAACACTGGAACAAATAGCCAAAGCGGCTAACGTTACCCGTGGTGCTGTCTACTGGCATTTTAAAAATAAAACTGACATTTTTATGGCCCTACACGATGAGCTTCATCGCCCCTTTGTACAAGACTTAGTAGACGGGTTGGAGAATGCCAACGATGACCCGTTGAATCACCTGCAAAGCTTTTGTGTCGAACTACTCAGCCGCCTGGAAGATGACCTGTATCTTCGCCGTTCGCTTTCACTGTTTTTACTTAAATGCGACTATACTGGCAGCCTGCAGGTTTGTCAGGAACGCACCTTCGAAGCTAACCTTGAGAAAAGCGCCGCACTAGCGAAATTTTTCGAAAAAGCTCAAGCTCAGGGAACGTTATCTAAAGACTTGGATCCGAAGACATTAACGCTTGCGCTGAGCTGTTTTGTCAGAGGCATCGCCACTGAATATCTGGAGAACCCTGACAGCTTCTCTATACGTAAGGAAGCACCCAAATTGTTCAATGTTTTTTTCAGAAAATGGAATTAAATTGCGGTTTGGAAGAATTTATCAATAGCGCCAGCATCAGGGTTAAATCCCTGCCGCTGACAGCCGTCGATCGCATCAGTCAGGTTTACAACAAATTCCACTGCAAGAGGTAAATCCTGGTAGATCCCACGGAGCTGTTCCATGGCCTTTGCGGCCACACTGGAGGAACCGGTAACAACAAATACGGCAGATAAGCCACCACCGACCGCCCTTTCAATGCGCGGGCGCAACGCAAATTCGGCCGCTGCCTGCAACAAACTTTCGCCGTTGAGTACCACTATGTCAGCCCACTTTGTGTTTCCACTTTGATACACCGTGTTAGCATAAGTGAGCCCAAAGCTTTCTACACACTCGTTGTTCCACGGGCCCAGCGCGTTTATCAGAACAATGTCATTTACCATAACCAGAGCAAAATCACCGCATTGCTCTGAAGCATTTATCGCCATAAAACAAACCCCGGAACAGACCGGGGTTTAGTGTATAACAGTGTTACCAGACAGACCAGTTAAAGTCAGGCGGCAATGATGTGAGACAACGCCGCAAAGGAAGGCTGGGATTGTATATCCAGCGGTATCCGCAGAATGCGGGCAATGTCACTTACGCTGATAACGCCGCGAATGTCGTGGGCCACGCGATCAATAACCAGACAATGCATTGCACCGTTTTCCTGTAAGGCATTTACCACATCGGCCACGGTAGCCGCTTTCAGCTCATTATAGTCAAAGGCCTGTAACAACGCTTTAGGCTGCATCATGTCTACCACCAGCAGTTCATTACGGGGGATGCCGAGTTGCACCACACGCTGGAGAATTTTTTGCTCGGTAATGTCGGCCAGGGTCACTATGCCGACAAACTGTTCACGTTTGTCCAGTACCAGTTTCATTTTAACGTGGGACTGGCGCATCAGGCGTTCCAGCTCAATGGCTTTAACATCACCATCAATCACCAGCGGCTGCTGTTCGTGAAAGTCGGTAAAAATGCTCAACGCAGAGGACTGCAATTCAATGTGTTCGTACACTGCAGGATGGGCAAGAGTATCAATAGCTTCGGTTTTGCACAGCGTTAAATTATGCATGGGTCTTTCCTCAAATAAGTTAAATTTTGGGCGTCTGATGTGCACCATTGCACGACGCGATAAATAAAAAATTAACTTACTGAAGGGGGTGCCCGGATATTGCGATAGCCATAAGTACTGCTGACAGCACGGCTGTGATAACTAAATACACCGTGATAAAACTCGATGTTGAGAATGGTTACGGTGGCGGGAAGATAGCTGTCAACATCGTCGTCGATGTCATCTGATAAAACCGAACTATCGCCAGCACTCAGATCAACGATAGAATCCTGCAGGTCAACGGCATGAACCTTAGCGGCGTTATCGTTATGCAGCACAGTGCTAACAGCGGGACAGCCCACCATTGCAACCATTACTACTAACAATCTTAACCAGTTCATTTGTTATCGTACTCGCAGAAATTCACATTTGTATAGAGTCAGCATGGTCCGCTTTAGTTCCACTTTAAAGAGCAATGCCGACCAATTCTTTGTTTTTTGCGTCGATTCACTTATGGCTACCCGACATAAAAACGGCAGCAAGGGCGCTAACCAATGCTGCCGCCCGGAGTGTCCGGGAAGAAAAAAGACACTCCATGGATGACCTTACTTAGCCTGAGCTTCAGTAGTTAAACGCAGGGTGATTTCATCGCCTACGTAAGGCACATACTGGTCAATGCCAAAATCAGAACGTTTGATAACCGTTTGCGCATCAAAGCCAACCGCTTGCTTTTTGCTCATTGGGTGCTCACCGGCACCGTTCAGCGTGGCGGCCATGGTGACAGTTTTGGTGGTGCCCTTGATGGTCAGATCACCGGTAACGCTGAATTTGTTGTCGCCTTTAGCAACCACTTTCTTACTTACAAATGTCGCTTTAGGATATTGCGCAGCATTGAACCAGTCTGCGCTTTTGAACTCTTCGGTCAGCTTATCGACAAAAGTATCAACGGTGTCGATGCTAACTGAAATAGCGATGCTGCTGCTGGCAGGCTTATCAGCATCATAAGTAATGGTACCTTCGGCACCAGAGAAAACCGCAGTCGGAGAAGAAAAGCCAAAGTGATTCCATGACGCTACCGCGAAAGTGTGGGTTGGATCCACCGAGTAAGAAACCGGAGCAGCGAAGGCAGAAACACTAAACAGAGTACTTAAAAGTACTGCAGAGATACGTTTGTTCATAACAGAGTCCTTTTGTTTAAGGGAGAAAAATTGTGTTGGTAATATTTTTACGTGAAAACAGCAAATTGGCTCTATCTAATAATTTAACGAATCATTCTGTTTTATAGAATCAAGCAAATCGACGGCGTTGGGGCTTTCCATTTTCAATCACTCAGGTAAACTTGTTGCTGAGTTTATTTCTCTCCTGGATCAGCAGACAGGGCATAACTGAGCTGGCTTTACCATTATCTATTTTGGAGCCACGCTATGTCTGAAAATCACCGTATCTGGATTAAATCCCCCCTGTTTGTTTTTGCCCCTGACCACCCGCAGCCGGTGACTGGTCTGGTAATCAACAACCAGATTATTGAAACCCTGTTGGTCAACAATGAGCAGCCAGAAGTGTCCTGCGACTCAGTATTTGACGCCACCGGACTGGTTATTCTGCCGGGACTCATCAATACGCATCACCATTTTTACCAAACCCTGACCCGGGCCTGGGCTCCGGTGGTCAACGAGCCGTTATTTCCGTGGCTGAAGACACTCTATCCGGTATGGGCCCGGTTAACTCCCGAGGCACTGCATCTGGCCACCCAGGTCGCCATGGCAGAATTGCTGTTGTCAGGCTGTACTACCGCTGCAGACCACCACTATTTATTCCCACAGGGATTAGATGATGCCATTGATGTTCAGGCCGATGTCGTTCGCCAGCTGGGCATGCGGGCCATGCTCACCCGCGGTTCGATGAGCCTGGGCGAAAAAGACGGCGGACTACCGCCACAACAGACCGTGCAAACCGGCGAAACCATCATTCGTGACAGTGAGCGATTAATCGCCCGATACCATGAGCGTGGCGCAGGCGCGCAGATTCAAATTGCTTTGGCACCTTGCTCTCCATTTTCAGTGACCCGCGAAATCATGCAGGAGAGTGCCCACCTTGCTGAACGAGAGGACGTGCGCTTACATACCCATCTGGCGGAAACCTTGGACGAGGAAGATTTTTGTCTGCAAACCTTTGGCCTGCGAACAGTGGATTATCTCGACAGTGTCGGCTGGCTAAGTAACCGAACCTGGCTTGCCCACGGTATTCACTTTAATGCCGAAGAAATTGCCCGCTTAGGTGCAGCAGGGACGGGTATTTGTCATTGTCCGGTTTCTAACATGCGGCTGGCATCGGGTATCTGTCCGACGCTGGATCTCATTGAGGCGGGCGCTCCAATAGGTTTAGGGGTAGACGGCTCAGCATCCAATGACGCATCAAACATGATGTACGAAGCCCGTCAGGCGCTGTATTTACAACGCTTAAAATACGGAGCCGGCGACATTACCCCGGAACTTGTCCTGCGCTGGGCCACTGAAGGTTCTGCCCGTGTACTGGGACGCAATGACATTGGCCGGATTGCAGCAGGCAAACAGGCCGACTTAGCCATGTTTAGTCTGGACGATATTCGCTTTAGTGGCTCCCATGATCCGCTGGCTGCACTGATTTTGTGTGGTGCAGAACGCGCCGACCACGTAATGGTGGGAGGCCAGTGGCGAGTCACCGATGGTCAGATTAATGGTTTGGATATGCCAGATTTACTGGCCAGACACCGCCTCGCGGCTCGTCAGTTAATCGCTGGCTAAGGTTTTTTAGCCACCCGGAAAAGCAAGCCAGGCCTTTACTACTTGCGCTTAGTTAAGGCAGTACTTTGGTAGCAATTTGACTACTAGGCGAGCGTTCCTGACCTTTAATTGAGTGAAAATTGATTGTTAAACAGAGTTTACCAAATTGACAAACGACGGTTATTTTTTCGCTCAAAAAACAGTCACCAGCGAACATTATCGCAGTGCAAGCAAGCCGGGCATTTGTTACAAAAATCACATTTTATTAACTGACAAAAAAGCGGAACAAGTGAGGGGATAGCCCGGTAGCGTATATACCGGGCTGAGAGGTCTTAGTGGAGTTTTAATTTTGGTGTAACCAGATTGCTGACTTTACGCATCAACAGCATTAAAAAGCCTTTAAACCAGCCATGTACGGCAAATAAGTGCATATTATACAAAGACACGTAGACCATCTTAGCCAGACGCCCTTCGATAAACATGGAGCTGTTGCTGAGTTTCCCCATCAGGCTGCCAACCGTTGAATATTTACTTAGGTGTACCAGTGAACCGTAATCGGTATAGGTATAGGCCTGCATCGGCTTGTTTAAAAACAGGTTTTGCAGATTTTTAGCCAACAAGCTGGCCATCTGGTGCGCCGATTGCGCTCTGGGTGGCACCCAGCTACCATCCTTCTGTAATACCCCACAACAATCGCCAATGGCAAAAATTTTATTATCAACCGTACTTTGCAGGGCTGGCGTTACCAGTATCTGATTCGCTTTGTTGAGTTCAAACAGCTTTAAATCCGTTAAGAAATCCGGAGCTTTAACACCGGCAGACCACACCATCAAATCGGCCTCAATCAATACGTCATCCGCAGTAACAAAGCCTTCTTTATCAACACGTTGCACACGGGTATTTTCACGAACTTCAATCCCCAGCCGGGTCAGTGCACGGCGCGCCGAACCCGCGATACGCTCCGGCAGGGCGGGTAAAATTCGCGGCCCGGCTTCCAGAATTGAAACCTGTAACTTATCCGCTGACATCTCCGGCATACCGTAGGCCCGGGCCAGATTACTCACATGGTGAAGCTGTGCCGCAAGCTCGGTACCGGTTGCCCCTGCACCAACAATAGCGACATGGATTTTCTCTTTGGTTACGCCATCCTGATTAATCTTAAGCAGTTGATTTAAAAGAGCTCTATGAAAGCGCTCCGCCTGATTCAGGGAATCCAGACAATAACAATGTTCGCTAACTCCCAGAGTCCCGAAATCATTGGTAACACTGCCTATAGCCATGACCAGATAATCGTATTCCACGGTCCGTTCCGGCAGGATTTCAAGGCCATCTTCATCGTACAGCGGATCGAGGTAAATACTTTGATTGTCGCGGTCAATAAAGCTCATATTACCCAACTGAAACTGATAGTGGTGCTGAGCGGCGTGCATTCGGTAATCCACGCCGTCTGAGGCTTTATTAATAACACCCGCGGCGACTTCGTGAAGGAGCGGTTTCCAGACATGAGTGCGGCTGCGGTCAACCAGGATAATCTCAGCCAGCTTGCGTTTACCCAGTGTTTTACTTAACCGGGTAACCAGCTCCAGGCCACCAGCGCCACCGCCTACAACTACGATTTTTTTCATAACAGACCTACTTAGTAAATGTGAATTGGTCTGCACAATGCGTGTGATGTGCACAGATCAATCAACACTCTGGTCAGCCGAGGGTATTTTGCCTGGTTTTCAAACTGCCCTGGGATGGCTAACGCACTGGTAGTTTATGTTAACAGAATCGGGCGTGACTACTCTCAAAACTGCCACTTTACGCTGGTATTTAGTAGCACAATATCGAAGTGGTAAAAACGCCTTCCCTGACAGCACTTTGGTACTAGTACTTTAGATTGATTTCCAGTGAAGACTAAAGTTGGACTCAAAAGGCTCCATTGAGGAGTACTCAAAAAAGGGCCGCTCAACAATACTCAATGCAAAGAGCAACGGCAAAGAATCGTTGCCAATTAACGTGAGTGACAGTGGGACGCAAGATAAGTGTTACTCCACGCAATAAAACACAAAATATGAGGGTTACACATGAAAAATAATAAATTTGCGTGCAAACCGCTAGCCGTTGCCTTACTTGCACTCTCTTCAGCGTCTGCCAACGCTGCGATTACCATTTACGATGATGCCGAAGTAGCCACTGTATCGGTTGATGCATCATTTAATACGTTTTACACGACTACCTCTGTAGATAACGGTCCGAATGGCGACCGGGATCAATCACGGGTAAAAATGGGCTTTCTGCCTAACTGGCTGGGTATGAACTTCAGCAAGCAGGTTGGCGACATGAAAGTGGGCGGCCGCTCATCTTTCTGGGTAACCATTAACGATTCAAACAGCGGCGTAACGTCTACAGGTATCGACGTTCGTCAGTTTTATGCCACGCTGGACGCTGACTGGGGTCAGGTTCTGATTGGTAAAGATTTCACCTTGTTTAACCGCAACAATATTTTCTTGGACGAAATTCTGATCGGTTACGGTAACGTCAATGACACGCTTGGCCTGGTAGATGGTCAGGGCGTATCGTTTGGTAACATTGGTAGTGGTTACACCTACCCGTTCCCAGCGTCACAAATTCGTTATACCTCGCCTTCTTTCGGCGGTGTCAAAATTGCCGTAGCAGCCATCGATCCTTCACCTGTTAACGGTGCACCGGATCGTGAAGAATCTGCGCCACGCATTGAAGGTGAAATCACCTACAGTGGTACCTTCGATAACGCCACCATCACATCCTGGGTAGGCTTCCTGTCTCAGACCTCAGAATCTGATATGGGTGATGTGGACTCAACCGGTACTTCTTACGGTGTGAAAGTAGGCTTTGGTGGTCTGTCTTTGCACGCTTCAGGCTACAGCGGTGAAGGTATCGGTATCCTGTTAGGCCCAACTGAAGCCGCTCTGGGTCTGGCTGGTGTCACGATGTATGACCCGGCTACTTACAACGAACTGGACAGCGAAGGCTACATCGTACAAGCGTCTTACAAAATGGATGCCCACCGTGTAGTGCTGTCTTACGGTGAAAACGAAATCGAGTCCAGTGACTACATTGGTCACGAAGGCATGCAGGCCGCCTGGTTCTATGGTTATAACAGTAATGTAACCTTCGCAGTGGAATATTCTACCAGCGAGTTCTCAGGCATCCTGGGTGCAGAAGAAGCTAAAACAATTGCCGTTGGTGCGATTGTAAACTTTTAATAACTGACTGTTTACCTGCCAGAAAACAGTCTTTTCTTACGGTCGTCGGTACCGTGTGGGAGATGCCTTCTATTTCCCACAATACCGACTGTCTGGCAACGCTTTTATAATTGATTACCGGAGTAAGCAACATGATTTATGCAGCACCTGGAACAGAAAATTCTGTCGTCTCTTTTAAACCAAAATACGGAAACTTTATTGGCGGCGAGTGGGTTGCTCCCGTTAAAGGTCAGTATTTCGAAAACGTATCACCTGTAAATAACGAAGTATTCTGTGAAATTCCACGCTCAACAGCTGAAGATATCGAGTTAGCGCTGGATGCAGCACACAAAGCTAAAGCAGCCTGGGGCAAAACCTCTGTTGCCGCTCGCTCTAACATCCTGCTGAAAATTGCCGATCGCATTGAACAAAACCTGGAAGCATTAGCCGTAGCAGAAACCTGGGACAACGGTAAAGCGGTTCGTGAAACACTGAATGCTGATGTCCCACTGGCCGCTGATCACTTCCGTTATTTCGCAGGTTGTGTACGCGCACAGGAAGGTTCTATCGGTGAAATCGATGAAAACACTATCGCTTATCACTTCCACGAGCCTTTAGGTGTTGTTGGTCAAATCATCCCTTGGAACTTCCCTCTGCTGATGGCAGCATGGAAACTGGCTCCGGCACTGGCTGCGGGTAACTGTATCGTACTGAAGCCAGCAGAGCAGACGCCTGCGTCAATCCTGGTTCTGATGGAAATCATTGGTGATCTGTTACCACCGGGTACACTGAACGTGGTTAACGGCTTCGGTAGAGAAGCAGGTGAAGCACTGGCCACCAGCACTCGTATCGCGAAGATCGCGTTTACCGGTTCTACCCCAGTAGGTTCACACATCTTAAAATGTGCTGCTGAGAACATCATCCCATCTACTGTAGAGCTGGGCGGTAAGTCTCCAAACATCTACTTCAGCGACGTAATGAAGCACGAAGACGAATTCCTGAGCAAATGTGTTGAAGGTACAGTACTGGCGTTCTTCAACCAGGGTGAAGTATGTACTTGTCCTTCACGTGCCCTGATTCAGGAAGATATGTACGATGACTTTATCTCTCTGGTAATTGCCCGTACTCAACAAATCAAACGTGGTAACCCGCTGGATACCGATACTCAGGTTGGTGCGCAGGCATCGGCACAGCAGTACGAAAAAATCCTTAGCTACCTGGAAATTGGTAAGAAAGAAGGCGCCGAAGTACTTATCGGTGGCGGTCCTGCCAATGTTGAAGGTTTCAGCAACGGTTTCTATGTACAACCAACACTGCTGAAAGGTACTAACGACATGCGTGTGTTCCAGGAAGAAATTTTTGGACCGGTTGTTGGTGTAACTACCTTTAAAGACGAAGCGGAAGCTCTGGCTATCGCTAACAACACCGAGTTTGGTCTGGGCGCTGGTGTCTGGACGCGTGATACTAACCTTGCATACCGCATGGGCCGTGGTATCGAAGCCGGTCGTGTATGGATGAACTGCTACCACGCATATCCTGCTCACGCCGCATTCGGTGGTTACAAGAAATCTGGGGTTGGTCGTGAGACCCACAAGATGATGCTTGATCACTATCAGCAAACTAAAAACCTGCTGACCAGCTACGACATCAACCCACTGGGCTTTTTCTAAAAGCGTTGCCATAACTGGCGTAAGCGAGGTTCCCGCATCTGCGGGGACCTTTTTCCTTTCTGTATAAGCTCATACAAGGAGTCGTCATGCCAAAGTTTATTATCGAACGCGAGATTCCCGGCGCCGGCGAACTGACTGGCGAACAGTTACAAAATACCTCACAACAATCCTGCTGCGTTTTACGTGACGCTGGTCCACACATTCAGTGGCTCGAAAGCTACGTCACCGACAACAAAATTTACTGTGTTTATATTTCTCCGGACAAACAGGCCATTGTGGATCACGCCGAAGCCATGGGCATTCCGGCTAACCAGATTAATCAGGTTAAAGCGATTATCGACCCAACCACTGCTGAATAGCCTTGCGTGTTTCTATGATAAGAGTTGTCGTCAGTTGTATTCTCTTGTGCTGTTTCACGCTGGTCAGCGCGACACAGGCCAGTACCCTGCCCGAAATAAAAGTGGGCGTGCTTAAGTATGGCACCCTGAACTGGGAGCTGGATTTAGCCGAAGCCAGACAATTACCCGAACAATATGGATTCAAACTCACCAGAGTTGCCTTAGGTTCTCCCCAGGCGCTGTCGGTCGCGCTGCAAGGCGGTGCGGTGGATATGATAATTGGCGATTGGCTGTGGGCAGCCCGCCAGTTCGAAGAACAACGGTTTTACCATTTTTATCCCTATTCCACTGCCGCCGGTGAACTGGTTATTCAGGGTGATAGCAGCGCCACCACAATGGGCGACTTAAAAAATAAAACCATTGGTTTTGCCGGCGGTAAAGGCAATAAAAACTGGATCCTTTATAACGCCTACGCCAAACAACATTTCGATTTTGATTTAGCCACTCAGGCCAATATTAAATTTGCTGCACCGCCTATGCTTAATCAGCTTATGCAGCGTGGCCAGCTAGATGCCGTGGTTAATTTCTGGCACTACGCCGCCGAACTTAAAACCCATAACATGCAGTCACTGCTCACCATGGATAAAGTGCTTGAAAGCTGGCAGATAAGTGCTGATGTACCGGTGATTGGCTGGCTGTTTAAACAACAGTGGGCCAGCCAGAATAAAGCCGTAATAGATGCCTTTTTTAGCATGTCTTTTCACACCCGCGCCTTAATGGATAAAGATGATGCGGTATGGCAGCTTATCCCATCTTTTATGAACAAATACTCAGCCGAGGCCCGGCCCGTGTTGATGGCACATTATCGCGAAGGGATCCCGACTCGCTTTGACGAGCAAATCAAGACCGATTTACAGCACCTGTTTAAAGTGATTAAAGCCAACGAAGGTGCTAGTAAGGTAACCGGCTCACTAACCGCTTTGCCGCCCGCTCTGTTCTGGCAGGGTAATGCGTTAGGAGAGCAATAACCTGTGGAAACACGTCATCCGGCCATGATCCGCGTGATGTCGATGATAGCTTTTATGCTGTTCTGGCAACTGGCCGTGATGCTGTTTAAACCCGATTTACTGCCAGCCCCCTTAGCGGTAATGCAAAACCTGTTCGGTCATATCAGCAGTGGCGAACTCCCTCACCACCTTGCCATTACCCTGCGTCGCATTGCTATAAGCTTTGTGTTTGCCATGCTGTTAGGCAGCGCACTGGGCTTATTGATGGGCCATTTTAAACGCTTTGATTTGTGGGCAGACAGCCTGATGACACTGGCGTTGAATGTACCCGCTCTGGTCACAATTATTCTTTGTTTTATCTGGTTTGGGCTCAACGAAACCGCTGCACTGATAGCGGTTATTGTTAACAAAACACCAAATATAGCAGTCACCATGCGCGAAGGCGCCCGGGCCATCGATAAACGGTTACTCGACGTTGCCAAAGCCTATCAGCTCCCCGCGCTACGCACCTTTGGCAAAGTGTATCTGCCCCAGCTTTATCCGTATTTTTTAGCGGCGGCCCGCGGCGGCCTGGCACTGGTGTGGAAAATTGTTCTGGTAGTGGAGTTACTGGGCTGTAGCGACGGTGTGGGATTTCAGCTGTCGTTATTTTTTCAGTACTTTGATATCACCAGCGTGCTGGCTTATACCCTGGCATTCGCCTGTATTATCTTTGCTATCGAGGGCGGTATTTTACGCCCCTGGGAACGGCGGGTACTACAATGGCGCTAACCTACCCCATTCATATTCACAGCAAAACCTTCAGCAATGAAAGCACACCGGTGATCCGGGACCTGGAGGTAGCGTTACCCGGTGGTGAGTTTGTGTCTTTACTGGGTCCCTCAGGCGCGGGGAAAAGTACCTTTCTGAATATCCTCGCCGGACTGGATAAAGATTTTGAGGGTAATGCTGCCCTTAAACAGGAAAATGGCCAGCCAGCGCGGATTTCGCTGATGTTTCAGGAGCCGAGACTGATGCCCTGGTTAACCATTTGTGACAACATCATGCTGGTGTGTGAGGGCACTAAAACGCAGCGCAAACATCAGGCGCTGCACTGGCTGCAACAGGTTGGTTTAAGCGGTGCCGAAAATCAGTATCCGGCTCAGCTGTCCGGCGGCATGTTAAAACGCGCGGCCCTGGCCCGGGCATTTGCCTACGAACCCGATGTGTTATTAATGGATGAGCCCTTCTCCTCACTCGATATACCCGCCGCCGATTCACTAAGAGCGCTGCTTACTCAGCTCCATCAGGCGCGGCGCATCACCGTGGTCTATGTCACTCACGACATTAATGAAGCACTGATGTTGTCGGATCGGATACTGCTGTTAAGTAGTCACCCCATGCAGATTATCCGTGATGTCGCTATCACCGAACCGCATCCAAGAAACGTCCAGTCTCCGGCACTTTTAGCCCTCTCCCAAGGTTTTAAGCAGGCGTTAACACATCCGGCCTGATCGAAGGTGGTATAACCGCTGCACTATTTATGCTACTAATGGTGTATATAACGGGTTGAAAGTCCCTGCAAAACTTGTTAAACAATTGTGAATTATATAAAATCGACAGCGGTGTACGGTTTCTCAACTCCAAGGCATAGCGCTTTCGCAACCTCAGTGCACCATACCTTAGGGAGTATTCATGCTGTCGCAATCAATTAGTCAACCTGTAGAAGTATTCGATTCGCCTACCGTAGCCCGTGCGGGCTCGGAAAGTCTGGATCCGGTAGTTGCTGCACGAGACATCTACCAGGCTCTCGCTCCCTGCGAGGCAGCGTGCGTGGTTTTTTATTGCTGCACCCGCTATCCCCTCGAACAATTGTCTAAGGAGCTCAATCACTATTTTGGTGATATTCCGGTCATTGGCTGTACCTCAGCTGGCGAAATTACGCCGGATGGATGCCGTAAACATTGC
The DNA here is from genome assembly GCF_001758465.1 of Marisediminitalea lipolytica. Taxonomy (GTDB): domain Bacteria; phylum Pseudomonadota; class Gammaproteobacteria; order Enterobacterales; family Alteromonadaceae; genus Alteromonas; species Alteromonas lipolytica. The sequence continues at coordinate 730,390 of NZ_MJIC01000015.1, read as the reverse complement.
ATTAGCGCTTTTGCCCTAAGTAAGCATCATTTTGCGGTAGAAACCGTGTTGATCGAGAAGCTATCGTCTTTTTCAGAAGACGACGCCGATAACCTCGTCAGTTCGATGCTCGACAAATTGCGGGGTAAGGCGGTCTCGCCGGGGCCAGTAGAGCAACACTCCTTTGGCATGACCTTACTGGATGGCTTATCCATTCGTGAAGAACTGGTCATCGATGCGTTGAACCTGAGTATGCAGGATATTCCGCTGGTAGGCGGCTCCGCCGGTGATGACCAGCACTTCGTCGATACCCAGGTTTACTGCAACGGCCGTTTTTACAGCAGCGCCGCTGTGTTTATGCTAATCAACACCAACTGTTACTTTGATGTGTTCAGCCATCACCATCTGGCCTCAGACAACGAAAAACTGGTGGTTACCCAAACCGCGCCCGGTCAGCGTGTAGTAGAAGAATTTAATGCCGAACCCGCGGCGTTGGAATACTGCCGTATCAACGGCTTAAAACTGGAAGAACTTAACTCCGAAGTGTTCGCCATGCATCCGCTGGCGGTGCAGATTGGCGATCACCTGTATATTCGTAGTATTCAGCAGGTGAACGACGATCTGAGTCTGACCTTTTTCTGTGCTATCGATGCCGGTATCGTCCTGACTAAAATGAAATCCAGCGGTCTGCATTCACATTCAGCGATGATCCTAGATGATATTCGCCGTAGCGTGGGTGACATCGAACTGCTGATTGGTTTCGACTGTATTCACCGGCGTGCCGAGATTGATAAATATAACCTGGAAGATTCCATGTCTGAGCTCTACCGGGCTAACCATGTCATTGGTTTTAATACCTACGGTGAGCAGATTAATGGGTTACACTTAAACCACACCTTTACTGGCGTAGCGATTGGAGCGCCCATTGAAACCGACCTCAAGTCCGTTAAACGCTGAAGTAGCCGTTGAGCCGCCGGAATTATCCGGCGATGACGAACTGGAACGCTTGCGCTACGAAAACGAAAAACTACAAAAAATTAACCGTGTACTGATGCGCCGGGTCGAAATGGGCTGGGGCAATCACAGTGATGCCTATCAGTCTTTTGAAGACGCCGCCATGCTGGCCGACAAAGTAAAAGAGCGTACCTACCGCCTGCAGCAAACCCTGCACAGGCTTGAGGAGTCTAATCAGCAGCTCGAACAGGCCCGCCGCGAAACCGAAAAAAGCCAGATCCAGGCAGAACTGGACCGTCAGCGCCTACGCGATGCCATAGAAAGTATTTCCGATGCCTTTGCCCTGTTTGATGCCGACCGCAAAATGGTGATGGTAAACAGCCGCTGTGCGGAATTTTGGCAACAGCATAATATTACCTACGAACTGGGTGTCACAACCTTTCAGGAGATTACCGCAGCCTCGCTGGTGCTGGTAGATCACAAAGCCAAAGCGCAGAAAAAAGTGGGGGTTTATCCGGATCCTATCGCTCAGACCATTTTTAAGTTACGCGACGGCACCTGGATTCAGATGCAGGAACGTAAAACCAATGATAACTGCCTTGTTGTGGTTTACACCGATATTACCAATATCAAAATGGCCGAAGAAGTACGCTACGAAACGGCCATGGCAGAACAGGCTGAATTATTAAAAGCCACATTGGAAAACATGTCCCAGGGTGTAGTGCTGATAAACGCCCAACGTCAAATCGAAACCTGGAACCAACGCTTTTTTGAACTGCTTTCTCTCTCTGATGCCGGGGCGCATCGCGGCGACGGATTTGCCGAGTTAATGCAGCAAAATGCCTACGCCAGCGCGATGTTTGATGCCATTTCTTTCGACGTCGCACCAGACAAAGACTTCCTTGAAGTCGAAATGATGCTCGACGAAGACCTGGTGTTGTTGGTCAGGCGCAATCTGGTGCCCGGCGGTGGCATTTTGATTACCTTTGCCGATATCACCGAGCGCAGTCGCAATCAGGTCGCCCTGCGCGAAAGTGAACAGCGCATACGCCTGATTACCGATGCCATGCCAGCGCTGATTTCTTATGTGAATAAGGATCTGTGCTACGAGTTTGTAAACCAGGAATTTGAAAAGTGGTTTAATCGCACCCGCGACCAAATTATCAATCATCACCTTAGCGATGTACTGGGTGAGAAAGTTTATCAAACCCTGACCATCCACATAGCCCGGGCCATGCTGGGCCAGACCGTTAACTTTGAGTTAGAGCACACCCGCGATCAGGATAACGTCAGGATCTCCAACAAAACCTATATTCCTCACTTTGATGAGAACCGCAACGTTATCGGCTTTTTCTCGCTGGAGCAGGACGTTACCGAGCAACGCCGCACTGCCCGCGCACTTAAACATGCCTACGATTACATGGAACAGCGGGTTAACCAGCGAACCAAAAAAATCTCTGAGATTAACCTGCAGTTGCGTAACGAAATTGAAGAGCGCCAGTTAGCGGAAATCAAGTTGCTGGAGGCTAAACGTGAAGCCGACCGGGCTAACGAATCTAAGTCCAAATTTTTGGCGGCAACCAGCCACGACCTGTTGCAACCAATGAACTCTGCCCGGCTGTTTGCTGATGCACTTAACGATTTAACCTTAAGTGACGAGGCACAGAAACTCATTCGTTCGCTGAGTTATTCACTGGAAAACCTGGAATCACTGATCAGTGCACTGGTGGATATTTCTAAACTCGAAGCAGGCTTAATTGAGCCGGTACTGGACGATTTTGAAATTAACGATTTAATCAGCAATATGGTTAATGAGTTTACGCCCCAGGCTGAAGCCAAGGGCCTTAAGTTAAGAGCCAAGATCACCCATACCCTGGTTCACTCTGACACCTACCTGTTAGCCAGGATACTGCGAAACCTGCTGACTAACGCGATACGCTACACCAACGAAGGCAGCATATTAATTGGGGTAAGACGACGTAAAGCCGGTTTGCAGATCCAGGTATTTGATACCGGGATTGGTATTCCGCAGGATAAACTGTCAGAAATTTTCCGCGAATTTAATCGCCTGGATGCGAAAAAGCGTCGTCATGATAAGGGTCTGGGTTTAGGTCTTGCCATTGTAGAACGACTCGCAAGTGTGATGAATCACCAGATAACCGTGCGTTCTGAAGAAGGCAAAGGTTCCTGCTTTAGCATTATGCTGCCCTACGCAGACACCTCTGCCAGTGTGAAAAAAATCCCTAAAGCGCCCCTCATCGACCGCTTTAACGATAAGCTTGAAGGTGCGCGAATCCTGCTCATCGACAACGATGAAGAGATTTGTAAGGGTATGGAAACCGTGCTGGGTAGCTGGAACTGTAATATTACCTCGGTACAAACCTTAGAAGAGCTTCAGGAACCAGAGTTTTTAACCGAGCTGAACCCGCAACTGATTATTGCCGATTATCATCTGGATGACGGTGACACCGGTTTTGATGCGCTGGAAATTACTCACCAGCACCTTAATCCGCACCCGCCGGTTATTATGATAACGGCCAATTATACTAATGAGCTGCGGCAGAAAGTGCGGGAGAAGGGCTACTCCCTGCTGAATAAGCCAGTGAAGCCGCATAAGATGAAACTGGCATTATCTAATCTGTTGCTCAGCGCCCAATCTTAGTTAGTGGGCGCTTACCACCAAAATCTGCTCAACGAAATTAAGACCAAAACAGCATAGGGATACATAACCGTAGGACGCAGTGCCTGTTTAAGATACTCAATAATCAGGCTTAAGCCGCCATTAGCATTTTGCTGATAAGCCTGATTAAACTGACACCCCGGCTGATTATGATTTGCCGCCAGCGCCGCCTCGATAGCCAGCAACCGGGTTTCGAAGCGCCCTTGAAAGGTTTTCCAGATACCATCCTGCAACCACAACACTGCGATACCAGCGAGCATAACCGGTACTTCAAAGCTCAGGCCCATACCGCTAATGGTGATTACAATAGCCACCAGCTTAATTATCAGACTGTATTTCTCGTAACTGTCATACTGGTTCTGCAAAGTTTGCCACTCCAGTGACAAATAATCAGTGGTCATCTAATTTTCCCTTTAAATCCGTTTTGTAGCCTGAGTTGCAGCCGCATCTTAGGCTATGTCACAGCAAACTACCAGCCGTTCACTAAATCTGCCACAGATTAAGCTTATCAGGGAAGAGACTAAACAAGTCCCGGCGCAGTAACACTGCCCCAGGATTCAAGACGAGTTGGTTAACCGTGCTCGCAGATCTTAGTTGCGCATTAAATACTGATTAAAGTCGATGCTTGCTGCGCACAAAGCCGCCTGAATACGGTTGTGTACATTCAACTTAGTCAAAATGGCCGATACGTGGGCTTTAACCGTGGTTTCCGCAATGTTCAGTTCATAGGCAATTTGCTTGTTAGACTTACCTTTGGCAATACATTCAAACACCAGTAACTGACGACGAGTTAACGCCCCAATCAGTTTAGGGTCGATTTGCTGTTGTGCTGATTCATCCTTGGGCTTACTGCTACCGCCATTGCGAATGATGTCAGGCGGCAGGTATACCTGACCAGACAAGACCTGCTGCAGCGCGCCTACAATCTGCTCACAGCTGGACGACTTGGTGATAAAGCCTACCGCGCCATAAGTAAATGCTTGTAATACAACATTTTTATCTTCTTCGGCAGACACAATTACAATCGGAATTTCAGGAAACTGATTACGAAAACGAACAATACCGTTGAGACCGTCCATACCCGGCATGTTTAAATCCAGTAACACCAGATCAATGTCAGGGTTTTCCTCAGCCGTGTTCAGCGCTTCTTCAAGGTCGATACAGCTAATGGTTTTAGTGTCCGGAATATTCCGCTCAACGAAATCGGTGATTGCATACTGAAATAAGGGATGGTCATCAGCGACGAGAATTTCTACCATTTTTATCACCTGTTAATGCTATGTTAATTATTTTAGTGGAACTGCCGCCGTTCGGCCAGCCATTTCGCTCTCTACGCAGCGTTACCTTATCCACTGATTTATTATCGTGCCTAACCGCCCACTTTACGTTTTACCATGCCGCGTTTCGGGTCATAACCCCAAATAGCCAGGCTGGTAAACACAAGCGTGCAAACACCAGTTACTAAAGCCGCTTGCCCGTTAAACTGACCGTACAAGGCAAAGCGGATTAGCTCTACTGCATGAGTAAACGGATTAAACTGGCATATCCAGTACAACCACTCACTCGACTCTCTCATTTTCCACAGCGGATAAAGTGCTGAAGAAAGAAAAAACATGGGGAAAACCACAAAGTTCATCACCCCAGCGAAGTTTTCCAACTGCTTAATAAAGGATGACAGCAACAAGCCTAGCGCCCCCAGTAACAATGCGGTTAGCAGCAAAGCGGGGATAACCAGCAAATACCCCAAAGGCTCGGCCTGCACTTCCAGCAGCCAGGCAATCGCAAAAAATGCATACACCTGCAGCATAGAAATAAACGCGCCGGCCAGCAGCTTACTCACCAACAGAAAAGGCCTTGGCATCGGGCTGGTTAGCAGGACTTTCATGCTGCCCATTTCACGGTCGTACACCATAGAAAGGGAGCTTTGCATCCCGTTAAACAGCATGATCACGCCGGCCAGACCCGGAATGATGTAGACCTCATAGGTAATATAGGTTTCATAAGGCGGAATAATCGCCACGCCCAACGCCGCCCGAAAGCCCGCTGCAAATACCACCAGCCATAACAATGGCCGAACCAGCGCACTGATCAGTCGCGAGCGTTGCTGCCAGAACCGCAGTAATTCGCGTTTTAACACGCCAACAAAACAGGTCCAGTACATTTAGCGCTCTCCCTGTTGATGAAAATGGCGGTACAGTGCCTGCACAGAATCCAGTTGCAGGGATGCCATAGCATCGGCACAGCGTTGTTGAAGTTGAATCTGGCCGTTAATTAACACCAGTAGTTCATCGGCAGGGCGCACTTCATCAATCAGGTGGGTCGAAGATAAAATAGTAATGCCCGACTCACTGCACAGCTTACGCAGGTGATCATTCATTGTGTCCCGCGTGGACTGATCCAGACCAACGGTCGCCTCATCCAGCAGCAGAATCGCGGGCTGATGCAGCAAGGCGCGGGCAATTTCGACCCGCCGCCGATGACCACCGTTTAACGAACGCACCTTGTCCTGGCGGCGATCGCTCATATCAAACCGCGCCAGTTCTTCGCTGATACGCTGTTTGGTTACCGCGCCGGGTAAACCATGCAGGCTGGCATGATAAGCCAGGTTTTGTTCTACGCTCAGATCCAGATCCAAAGTGGGCTGCTGAAACACAATACCAATTTGCTTTAGCACCTGGCGCGGTTGCCTGGCGGCATTGATGCCATTCACGGTAATCGTGCCCTGTGGGGCCTGCAATAGTTGGCATAAAATGGAAAACAGCGTGCTTTTACCCGCGCCATTGGGGCCGAGCAGCGCATAATACTGCCCCGCATCCAGCGCAAAGGAAACGTCCTTCAGCGCCTGTTTCGGCCCGTAGTAATAGCCTAATTGTTCTACCGTCAGTACCGGATTACTCATGGTTTTACTACTACACCCCAGGGGTAACGACCCACTTTAACCGTTTTAATTACTTTTAAGTCATCCACGTCGATAACCGATACGTCGCCACTCACGCCATTCGTGGTGAGTAACAGCGACTGCTCCTTAGCAAACGCCAGTTGCCATACCCGACGACCAACCAGCAAATAATCCAGCACCTCGTAGGTGTTTGCATCAATAACCGCCACATGGTTAGCCGGGCCCAGGGCCACAAATGCATACTTGCCATCGTCGGTCAGTTTAATGCCTACTGGCTGGATTTTATCGCGGTGCACACCGGGAATTTTAAAGGAAATCTTCTTCAACAACTGGCGCGATACGGTATCAATAATATCCACTGTGCCACCGATTTCTGCCGAGGCCCAGACCTTGTCGCCGGATTTACTAAACTCCACATGCCGTGGACGCTGGTCTACCAGGGTGTTATCCACCAGTTCGTGGGTCTGGGTATCAATCCAGTGCAACATGTTTGTGGTTTCGGAGGTATTAATAACCCACTTTCCGTCCGGACTCACCGCCATGCCCTCCGGTTCAATACCGACGTCAATTTGTGCAATCACAGAACGGTCAACCGTATCAACCACGGTAACCACCGCGCTGTCTTCATTAGCAATATACAGGTGGCGATTATTGGGGTGCAAAGCAAACTGTTCTGGATCCTCGCCGGAAGGCAGATTGTGAATGATCTGATGAGTCGCCAAATCCATTACCTGCACCGCATCCGATTCACTGGCACAAATGTACAGGTATTTATAATCGTGGCTAAAAATGATGCCCCGGGGCCGCATTCCCACATCGATAGTATCGATAACCTTTAGGCTGTCCATGTCAATTAATGTCAGCGTATCGCTCTTTTCGTTAGAGACATAAGCAACTTCCGCGTGACTCGCCAGTGCAGTCAACAGACCCGCCAGTAAAACCCATACTCGCATACTTCTATACCACCTTATTCGTAAGCCATATCACAGCGTGCTTCCGGCTTGTCAAAACCCAGCGTGTCTAAATCAGTACTGGGATGAAGATACCCTTCCTGCGGTGACAGTGAGGTTAACCCCTGGGGATGAACCAAAGGTATCGGTTGCCGAAGCTGACCGTTCCAGGGCCTGAAACTCAACTTGCGCCCTTTAAATGCAGCAAGTTCAAAGTTGCTGCTAATCAAATAGTTATAAAGCACTTTAGGATTATTGCTGGCGGTTCGTGTCACCGCTTCGCTGATACTGCGAACGGCCAGCCACGCAGCATAATCCTTGTCCAGCATTTCCCGCCCAAACTGTTCGTAAAAGCGATTTTGTAATTGTGTCGCGCCCCACTGCTCCAGCACCCAGTGCCAGGTTTTCGGCGTTAAACCATGGGTGCCAGCTACGGGGCGCGGCAACCACGTATTATTGGGCACATAGTTACCAAACAGATCAGACTCATCGGCCACCAAAACCACATCGTAATCATCGCCCTGCGTAAACAGCGGTACTTCACGCTGAGCGCTGCGGCGTAAATCCGTATCAAAGCTCCACTCTTTACGTTCTACAATTTTTGCCCCAAAGCGTTTAGCAGAGCGCTCAACAGATGCAGCAAACGCTTTATCTTCGGCTGATTCGCCACTGATTAAAAACCATTCACGCCAGCGTCTGGCCATAAAAAACTGAGCCAGCGCATCGGTTAACATTGCCCGACTGGCCAGCGTATGTAAAAGGCCTCCGCGGCACTGAGATAACCTTAAACTATTATCAGCGTTCCCGGCATTTATGATCACACTACCATTTGACAACGCTAAATCAGCTACTACTTTTAGCGTAGTCGCGGATACATCGGTTAGTAGAATAGCGGGCTGTCCATTTAAGCGCGCTGTTAGTTCACTCACTAACTGCTGTTCATTATCTGCCACGATGCCGGACAGCTTGTAATGATGTTGTAAAAACCGGCCGGTGGTGTTGCTGTCTTTTATGGCCAGTTCGGCACCGGCAAGGGTAACGTTAACCGGTGTTTTTTTAAGCAGCAAGGGCTGTGCAGAGTCGTTTGATGATTGTTGAACATAAATTATGTCAATATTTAGTGCTTCCGAACGAGCTAAAGCAGGCCAAAGCATAGTCAAGACCAAAAGCATTGATCTGACGCAAACATGACGGCAAAAGTGCGTTAAATGCGTGTAAAAATTGTAATTCTTGCGTTTTTTTATGTTCAAAAACAGCACCCTTTTTTAACTTATGCTGCAATAGTAGAGCATGATTGTACACAGTTGAAATGAGCAAAAAGGATGAAAGGTTTACTACCTAAGTACAATTGGAAGGAATCCACAGATCTCCTAACTTTCACCCTGTGCTTTGTTGTAGGCATGAAAACACATTGATGACTATTTTTACCTCACTGCAACATTTAATAAGCATGACAATACTATGTGGCAGCTTTTGGAGAAACCAACATGAAGAAGTATTTAACAATTTTGCGTAGCGCTATGCTGGCGGCACTGGCCCTGGTTACTGCTAATGCAATGGCCCACGGCGACGTAACGCCGCAGGCAGTGGACACCAGCGAGTTACCACAACTGGGTGACGAATGGCGCAAAACCAACCCTTTCTCAGGCAACGAACTGGCGATCAAAATTGGTGATTCAGCTTATAACCAGAACTGTGCTCGTTGTCACGGTCTTGAAGTAATTTCTGGTGGTATCACACCGGATCTGCGTAAACTGAATGACGAGTTTGAGTTCTTCAGCAAAGAAGAAGCCGATGGTTGGTTCTTAACCCGTATCCGTGGTGGTGCTGTGGTAGACGGTCGTGTTTACATGCCTCCGTTTGAAGGTATCCTGTCTCAGGAAGCGATGTGGGCAATCAAATCTTACATCGAAACGCGCGGTACACCAGAGTAAGTCAGTAACAAGGGGCAGTAATGGTTTTAAGAGTAGTTTTATTAATTTGTAGTTTGTTGGCCGCGCCAACATTTGCCAGAAGTTATGAAGACATTCTTGAGCAAGGCCAGATAACCATTGCTGTCTACAACAACTTTCCTCCCTATTCCTATCTGAGGGATGGCGAACCAGCCGGCGTCGATATCGAAGTCGGCAAGAAAATCGCGGCGGGTTTGGGCGTTGATCTGGAATGGATGTGGATTAACGCCGATGAAAACCTCGAGGACGATCTGCGTAACGCCATCTGGAAAGGCCATATCATTACCCGCAAGAAAGCCGATTTAATGCTGCGGGTGCCATACGACCGCAAATTTGCCTATGCCATCGACGGCTACGGACTGCCTAAAAACGAACTCGTTGTTATGTTTGGCCCCTACCAGCAGGAAAGCTGGGCACTGTTGCGCGACCATGAGAAAACCAACGATATTCGCACGCTGGCTATATTTCAGTACGAGCCAGTTGCGGTAGAACTCGATTCACTCCCCAGTTTCTTTTTAGGTGCCACAATTGGTGGCCGTTTACGCGACAAGCTGGTGCATGTAGATTCGGTTTTTGACGGCATTACCCGTTTACGAAATGGCGAAGTCGCCGCCGTAGCTGGAACACGCGGGCAGTTGCAGTGGGGAATGAGTACCGGTGGTGATGTCAATGTCACTGAGTACAACCCTCTGCCGGACCAGTACGATATCAGCGCGGACGGATTGGCGGCGATGAGCATCAAATCCTGGGACATCGGCATGGCGGTTAAGCAGGATTATCGCGAACTGGTTTACGAAATTCAGGCAATCGTTGAGCCGATGATCAAAAACGGTGAAATGGAGGCGCTGTTCTTACAGTACGGTCTGAGCTACGAAATACCCGATTATCACCGTACAGAGTAAGCAATTTCTTTCCCACTTCACAAAAAATTCACAAAAAGCCCGCGTTTTGCGGGCTTTTTTATTGTACTAAGTACCAGCATTGACACGGCTTTTAGCGAAGTATTACTACTAACGAACTAAAAATGATAATCCAAGGTTTAATGGTTGTTAACATTTTGATGACAGATACTTTATTCGATGCTTCTTAGGCTACGGTGTTGTTATGCGCTTAGCCCGGGGGGATAACAACAACACTCAACCTGTCGCACACTTATCTTTTTCAAGTCGCGCGCGTTGTGAACAAAGGGTAATAAACCCCGTTGAAACACTGGAGAAATCTGATGAAAAGTAAAAGAGTTTCAGGCCGCTTACTCAGCTCTGCGTTCTGTTTAACACTGTCACTGGGCGCTATGTCTGGCGTAGCACAAGCCAAAGTAACAGATAAAGATATCGTCAATGACCAGGCTACCCCGGGTGACGTAGTAAGTTATGGTCTTGGCCCTCGCGGTCAGCGTTTCAGTCCTATCGACACAATGAACACCAAAAACGTGAAGAAATTGGCGCCGGTATGGGCATTCTCTTTCGGTGGTGAAAAACAACGTGGTCAGGAATCTCAGCCACTGGTGCAAGACGGTATCATGTTTGTTACCGCTTCATATTCTCGTATCTACGCTATCGACGTAGCCACTGGTGACGAATTATGGCAGTGGGAAGCACGTTTACCCGACGGCATCATGCCTTGCTGTGACGTTATCAACCGTGGTGCGGCACTGTACGGCGACCTGGTAATCTTCGGTACACTGGATGCCAAACTGGTCGCCCTTGATCAGAAAACCGGTAAGCCTGTATGGCGTAAAACCCTTGGCGACTATAAAGCAGGTTATTCATTCACTGCAGCGCCAATGATTGTTAAAGGTAAAGTTATCACCGGTATTTCAGGTGGTGAGTTCGGTATCGTTGGTAAAGTAGAAGCCCGCGATGCAGTGACCGGTGAACTGGTATGGTCTCGTCCTACCGTTGAAGGTCACATGGGTACCCTGAACGGCAAAGACAACGGTATTACCGGTGGCGAAGCTAACAAAACCTGGACTGGCGACCTGTGGAAAACCGGTGGTGCGGCAACATGGTTAGGCGGTACTTACGACCCGGATCAAGACCTGATCTTCATGGGTACTGGTAACCCTGCACCATGGAACTCACATTTACGTCCTGGTGATAACCTGTACAGCTCTTCACGTCTGGCTATCGACCCTGACACCGGTAAGATCGTATGGCACTTCCAAACCACACCACACGATGGTTGGGACTTCGACGGTGTTAACGAGCTAATCGCATTTGACTATAAAGATCGTGGTAAAACAGTTAAAGCGGCAGCAACTGCTGACCGTAACGGTTTCTTCTACGTACTTAACCGTGAAAATGGTGACTTCATTCGTGGCTTCCCATTTGTAAGCGGCATCACCTGGGCTAAAGGTCTGGACAAAAATGGTCGTCCGATTTACGACGAAGCAATGCGTCCGGGTAACCCAGCTGACAGCGAAGATGGCAAAAAAGGTAAAACTGTTTGGGCTGTACCTTCATTCTTAGGTGGTAAAAACTGGATGCCTATGGCGTTTAGCCAGGACACCGGTCTGTTCTACGTTCCTTCTAACGAATGGGGTATGGACATCTGGAACGAGCCAGTTAACTACAAAAAAGGTGCTGCGTACTTAGGTTCTGGTTTCACCATCAAGCCAATCTACGACCACATTGGTTCACTGAAAGCGATTGATCCTAAGACGGGTGAAGTAGTTTGGGAATTTAAAAACAATGCGCCTCTTTGGGGTGGTGTGTTAGCCACTGCGGGTAACCTGGTATTTACCGGTACACCTGAAGGCTACCTGTATGGCTTCAACGCAAAAACGGGTGAAGTGGTTTACAAGTTCAATACTGGTTCAGGCATCGTTGGTTCTCCAATCACTTGGGAACAGGACGGTGAGCAATACCTGAGCATCGTATCTGGATGGGGTGGCGCCGTTCCTCTGTGGGGTGGTGAAGTTGCCAAGAAAGTTAAAGACATTAACCAGGGTGGTACTGTCTGGACGTTCAAATTGCCTCGTAGTTAAGAGGCACCGCGACAGACCATTCTGGTCCCACCAGGTTTGTCGCGTTTTTTCTCCTCGGGGTAGGCAGTTTAGTCATCGCTGCCCGCCCCACCCAATACAGGGAGTCCAATGAAACGCTTCGTCTTATTTCTCTGTGTCCTGTTGGTTAACTGTATTTTTATTGTCTGTGAATGTCGTGCCGACACCGCAGTCACCCCCGAAAAAATTCAGCAACTGTTTCCCAAAGCCACGGTAATTGGCGACAAGCAAGACGACTACCCCGTATACCCCGTTTATCAGCTCCAGGAACTGTTAGGTTACGCTTTTGAGAGTAACGACCTGGTAGAACTGCCCGGTTTTTCCGGCGACCGGATTAATCTGCTCATTGGCATGGATGTGCAGGGCAATATCGTGGGTGTGGATATTCTGCATCACCACGAACCGATTTTTTTGCATGGGCTCGGACCTGAACCCATGCGTAAGTTTCTCGACCAGTATATTGGCCAGAACGTATCTAACCGCGTTATCGTGGATAGCGCCGCTAATGATACCAACCCCGACGACAATACCGTGCACGTGGATGGCGTCACCAAGGCTACTGTGTCCGTTATCGTGATGAGTGACACCGTGTTACTCTCTGCCCTGCAAGTAGCCCGAAATAAGCTCACAGGCTTTGCCAGCGCGCCTGCTGCTACCGCAAAGCAGGATAATTATGCGCCACTCAGTAGCGCCGAACTGTTAAACCAGGGCTATCTGAAGCACTGGCAACTAAGCCGGGATGAATTTGAAGACAAGCTGGGCAGCAGTCTGGACGATTATCCTGCAGGCACCTTTGATACCGATTTTAACGACACCTTTGATATCTATTATGCCTACCTGAACTCACCGCTGATTGGCAAAAATTTGCTCGGCGAAGAAGCCTTTGCACGTTTACAGGCAATGCTGAAACCGAATGAGCAGGCCTTTATGGTGATGTCGAAAGGCTTTTTCAGTTACCTCGACCCGGATTTTAAACCCGGCACCGTGCCCAGTCAGGTGAGCCTGATTCAAAACGAGCTGCCCTTCGCTATGCGCGATTTAAACTTCTTTAGCTCACTGCCACAGGCGTTACAGGGTGATCTCGCCGCTACGGATGATTTACAGCTGTTTGCCGTCAATACCCAGTCGGGTTTTAACCCCAGCGTACCTATGCAGCTCAATTTGAACATTGAGGTAGCCAGAAATCACTTAATTAAGCAACAGGCGCAATTCAGTAACGATTACGCATTGCCCGAGAGCCTGTTTGATATCGCCGAAGTTGAAGTAATGGAAAAACCCTTACCAGCCTGGGTACGCGTTTGGAAAATGCGCTGGCATACCATCACCATTCTGGTGTTGAGTTTAATTGCCGTTACCGCCATTTTTGTTTATCAGCATAAGCTTTCAGCTAACGAGAAGTTATTTCGTAAGGTACGTTGGGGCTTTATGTTCTTCACCCTGATATTTATCGGCTGGTATGCCCAGGGGCAGCTTTCTATCGTCAATATCTACCCTATCCTGCAAAGTGTTATTAACGGCTTTGATTTACAGGTATACCTGATGGATCCGGTGCTGTTTATTCTGTGGCTGTATGTGTTTATCAGTTTGTTTATCGTGGGCCGGGGCATTTTTTGTGGCTGGCTGTGCCCCTTTGGCGCTTTACAGGAAATGGTCGGTTGGGTGGCCAAGCGTTTCCGTATCCGCCAGTACAAAATTTCCTTTAACGTGCACCGCCGGCTGTGGTGGATTAAATACGCCATACTGATTGGCCTGGCTGGCACATCCTATTACTCGCTCTCTGCCGCCGAAGTACTTTCTGAAGTAGAGCCCTTTAAAACCGCTATCACCCTGCATTTTGTACGCTACTGGCCGTTTGTGCTGTATACCCTGGTGTTACTGGGACTCGGATTGTTTATTAATAAGTTCTATTGCCGCTACGTGTGTCCGCTGGGCGCAGGTTTAGCAGTACTGGGTTATTTTCATAAATTTGAGTGGCTGACCCGCCGAAAAGAATGCGGCAAACCCTGCACCATGTGTTATCACAAGTGCGATATCAAGGCGATAACGCCAGAGGGCGACGTAGACTACAACGAATGCGTGCAATGCCTTGAATGCATCGTTTATTACAACAATGACGACCTCTGCCCGCCGCTTAAGAAAGCCAAAAAAACAAAGCGAGCCAAACCGGACATCGCCGATTCGCTCGCTGTGGAAGTGAAGTAACGGAAAAGTGGTTCAATCCCGCCAGGGATTAATGGCCAACACCCGCATCGCTGTTGAGGTATTTAACCGTAATGGTATGGGTATCTTCCAGTGCGCCCAGGAAAGCGACAATCTCTGCCAGTTCCTGCTCGCTTAACTGACGACCCAGTTGCATCCAGGCCATTTTAGAGACTGCCTGGTCGAGCTCAGCCACGGCACCATCATGGAAGTAAGGCGCCGTTTTAGTAATGTTACGCAGGCTTGGCACCTTAAATACAAACTTATCTGCCGGGTTATTGGTAACGGCAAAACGGCCCATGTCATGAGTGTTTTCATAGGCGTTAACCAGACCCATTTTCATATACATAGAGCCGCCGAAGGTCGCGCCATTGTGGCATGAGGCACAGCCTGATTGTACAAAGGTTTGATAACCTTTGGCTTCAAGGTCCGTGATAGCGGTATCGTCACCGGCCAGAAATTTATCAAACCGGTCTACGGTAATGAGGGTACGCTCAAAGGCACCAATGGCTTTGGCCAGATTGTCATAAGTCAGCGGGTCGGCTTCGCCTTTAAACACCTCGGCAAATAACGCCTCGTAGCCTTCTTTCTTAAGGTTACTGATAGCAGTTTGCTCATCCGGAATAGCCATTTCTACCGGATTTAAGATAGGACCTTTGGCCTGAGCAGCAAGGTCTGCCGCACGACCATCCCAAAATTGCGCCACATGAAAACCGGCGTTCCATACCGACGGCGAATTACGATCGCCGCGTGAGCCTTTTACGCCCAGCGAAGTCGCTTCGTTATCCACACCGCCGCGTCCACCATCGATACGGTGACAACTGTTGCAAGACTGAGTGCCATCGGCAGACAGTGCCGTTTCAAAATATAAACGTTCACCTAAATCAATCAGTGCAGGCGTGTCATTTTCTGCACCAGGCATAGCGGCAGGCAGCGGCCCATGCATCATTTTAGCCTGAGAACGCACGGCGTTTTTATCAACCGCCAGAGCTGTGGTGGCAACGCTGCCTAAAACGACAGCCAGGACAAGTTTTTTAAAATCCATAGTGATAGCTTCCGGGAAAGAGTAAAGAAAACTATTACTACACAGCAACCTTTATGCCTGTTCAAGCAAAACTTAAAAAAGGCTTAAACTTTTGGCTAAAGATGCTAAAAAACAAACAAGGTGAAACAAATTTGTTTCCAAATCAACAAATTATTTACATTTAAAAAGAAGAGTAACCTGTCACAAATGGCAAGAAGAATGACAAAAATGTCAGGTCATAGCAGAGCACGCTGCGTTTTAGTGCGACCCTGTTAGCCGTTACGATAAAGGGTTTTAATCAGGTGATAACCAAACTTGGTTTTCACCGGACCATGAATGGTGAGAATCTCTTTTTTAAACACCACATCATCAAACTGCTTAACCATCTGGCCGCGACGAAACTCGCCTAAATCACCGCCTTTTCTGGCTGACGGACAAATCGAATACTTTCGCGCCAGTGTCGCGAAATTCTTACCATGGGCTTTTTTAAGGAGCGCTAAAAGCTGTAAGGCTTCTTTTTCGGTTCTGACCAGAATGTGTAATGCTGCTGCGGTTGCCATGTATTTTCCTGTGCAATACGTTTACGCGGAGTATAACGATTAACGGCGGTTTATCAATCGACTAACTCTATGCCCAGCGACGTTAGCAAATGAATCGCTTCCTCCGTGGAAAACTTTGCGCCTTTTATCTCGTTGGCCAGCACATCGATTGCGCAACCGGTTGAATCACTAAAATCCACCCGCGTAAGATTGGTGTGCACAAACAGGCTGCGGTCAAAAGTGCAGTGAGTCATCTGACTATCGGTAAAGTCGCCTTCACGAAAATCCGCGTCATGTACCTTGCATTCCTCCAGCACCAGCTCATTGAGGGTAAGCCCGTAAAAGGAGGAATCATTGAGCATACAACGGGTAAATTTAAGCTCAAAATCACGATAGTATTGTGGCCAGTCGGCTCTGGTCCAGTCCACGCCCACCAGCTTGCTATCTTTAAAGTTCACACCAAAAAACTGGCTGTTGGCCATATCGGTTAAACTCAGGTTACAGCGGGCAAAATCACAGTTGGTGAACTTACACGCCCGAAACCAGCTTTCAGAAAAATCACAGTCGAGAAATTCACATTCCTCAAAGGTGATCCCAATAAACTGCTGCGCGGCGTTATTCAGCCCTTTAAAAGTTTCTTCAAAATATTCTGTCGAATCCGTTAATATTGTCATAAGTCCTTCTGGCAGCTTAATTGTTACGCTGGCAATGTAATGACCACGGTATATTTACCGTCCTCGGCCTTACCATGTTGGTAGGACCAGCCCAGCAAAGCAGTTAACTCACTTACCATTTGCAGCCCCAGTCCAAACCCCAGTTCTTCTTTGCTGTCAGGTATATCCTGCGCATTAGCTTCCTGATTGATGATGGTTACGGTGGCGCCGGTTTGCTGAATCAGCACAATGCCATGCTGGGTATGCTGGAATGCGTTACGGATAAGGTTACCCAGCACAATCCGCAGCGCTGTGGCATTTTCAGTAATCTCACAGGGCTGGGTTGCTATTGTCAGTTCAATGTCCTTGCCCTGAAGTAAATAGCCCAGTTCCTCGGTGACTTTTTGCAGCAATTCGTCCAGCGCGATGTCAGACAGGGCAAGCTCACCTTTGTCGACTTTGGTCAGCCACAGCAGGGTTTCGGTTAAGTCCACCATGGTGTGTGACGCATTTTCGATTCGTTGCAGCGGTCGCGATAGTTTATCCGCCGGAGCTTCCTGCCTCACCTTGCCGATGAGATCCATACTGCTTCTGATCACCGCAATGGGTGTACGCAGTTCATGACTGGCGTGGCGTACAAATTCCTGCTCCCGTTTTACGCTTTGTTTAACTGCCAGCATACCCTGATAAAACAGGCGTGCCAGGGTATTCAGTTCGGCATAACGAAACTGCGGTGGCGGAGTTAACTCATCACCTTTACCTACCCCGTCTGCCCAGCTCTGCAACCGTTCTACCGGGCGCGCGATAGTGCGGATAACAATAAGTACTAACAGGGTAAACCCGAGCAGCACGCCCAGGCCCAGAATCAGGATCCAGGCTTCGCGGGACATCCGAAACGGCGGTTCATCTCCAGGGTCACGGGGATTAAAGGACTGGGACACATAGCGCACCGGCTCATTGTCAAACTTCACTGCCAGCAAGAAATGGGCTTCATCGGGGCGGTGAAAAATCGTTTTGCGCTTCACTTCTTTGTATAATTGAAAAGGCTTTGGTGTTACACCATTAAAGACTTCGCGGGTCTTCGCGGGTAGGTCCTGCCAATCGGCAGCAATGGTAAAACTGAACTCCTTTACCGGGTTACCCTGTGTAACCTCGGTGTGCCGGGCAATGTGTACCATGGTGCCACGCAGCATGCCGTCCATACCCGCCAGAAACTGCTTGGCCGACATCAGCGAAAACACAATTACCATCACGCCCACCACAGCAAGCAGCGATAAGACCACGTAGCGACGTAAACTCAGTTCCATAGCAGCCAATTTACTTCTCCTCACTCACGTCTAACTGAAAGCCCACATTGGCGGTAAAGCTAACAGTGGCATTGCCAACACTATCCAGCGCCTTACGCAGGTTATGCATATGCACTTTAAGACTGTTGCTATCAGGGCTTTCTTCGCCCCACACGCTGGCAATCAGGCTCTGGCGATTAACCGGGTGCGGATAAGCGCGCATAAGCTGCTCCAGTATCGCCATGGCCGTGGGCGAACATTTTAGTGGCTCACTGCCATAGAGCGCGGTTTTCTGATTAATATCCAGCTGCAACGGCCCCACACTTAACTGGGTATGCTGGCCACTGCGCCGCTTCGCCAGTGCTTTAACGCGCACCACTAGCTCTTCCATGGCAAAGGGTTTTACCAGATAGTCATCAGCGCCTTGTTCAAAGCCGGCGACTTTATCGCTTAACTGGTCGCGGGCGGTAAGCATAATGATGGGCGTATCGTTGCCGATGGCTCTGGCCCGGGCACATACCTGCAGGCCATCCAGTTTGGGCAGGTTAATGTCCAGCACAATGGCCTGATAGTGCCCTTCTGCCATCAGCGAGAGTGCGGCCACGCCATTACTGGCGTGATCACACAGCATATCTTCAAGCTCCAGGTAATCAATAATATTACCGGCTAAATCAAGGTCATCCTCAACGAGTAACAGTTTGATCATGTACCAGACTTTCCGTTGATTTACTGAAGCGGGCGCTGAAGCGCTGAATCAATGCGCTGGCATCTTCGTTAATTAAAATTAACACCGGGATCAGTAACAAAGTAATAAAGGTTGCAAACAGAATACCATAGCCTAAAGAAACCGCCGCAGGGATTAAAAATTGCGCCTGTTTGGAGGTTTCACCCAGTATGGGGTACAAGCCTGCAAAGGTAGTAAAAGACGTTAGCAAAATAGCCCGTAAGCGCCCGTGGCAGGCATCCATAATGGCCCCTTTGGCTGGTCGGCCAGCCCGGCGCAACTCGTTAAAGCGCGACACCAGCAGCAGTGAGTCATTCACCACCACCCCGCTTAACGCCAGTATTCCCTGCATTGATAACAAACTGATCATCAGGCCATTACTCCAGTGACCTAATATCGCGCCCACAATACCAAAGGGAATGGCCGCCATAATAATCACCGGCTGAATATAGGATTTAAGCGGAATCGCCAATAGCGCATAAATGGCCAGTAGCGCCACGATGGTCAGCGTTTGCATGGACGAGGTAGTTTCTTCCTGCTGCTCGGCTTCTCCGGCAAAGTGGATAGAAAGGTCCGAATGCAGGCTGGTTAACTGCGGCACCAACGTGGTATTCATCAAATTAACCAGTTCCGTAGCCGTGACCACATTAGCATCCACTGATGCCGAAACGGTAAGGGCCCGTAAGCCGTCGATGCGGGTGATCTGCTTTTGCTGGGTATCCGGAATAATTCTCGCCACCACGTTGAGCGGCACTACGGTACCATCGCTCAGGCGCACCCGTGCATTTAAAATATCCGCAGGGTTACTGCGTTTTTCTTCCGGATAACGTACCCGAACCTTGATCTCGTTTTTGTTGCGTAGGTAACGCTGCACTATGTCACCACCAAAGGCCTGTAACAGCTGCTGCGATAAACTCGCCGTATCCATGCCCAGTGCACGCCCTTGTGGTGTGAGTTCAAAGCGCATCATGGCTTCACCCGGCGTTAAGGACGACTCCACACTAGTGACACCCGCGGTATCGCGCAGGGTATTTCTAAATGCCTCTTCGGCAATTAACAGGGTTTCATCGCTAACGCTTTTCAGCTCGACTTTAAAGGCATCTACCATTTCCCGGCGCGACTGTATTTTAAGCTGTTTCACACCTTCCGGCGTTCCTGCAATAGCACGCCAGGTATTGGCCAACTCATCCAGCGAATACACTTTGTCTTTTTGCAGCTCAACGGTAATCGAGCCACTCTGATCGCCACTTGCCATCACCTGCAGGCTGCTGATACCCGATGTGGCAGAGCCGTATTTTTCCATCAGTTGCTGATCGGCCTGATTGAGCGAAGCTTCCAGCCACTGCATATTTCGTTCGTTCTGCCCATAGCTGGCATCACTTTGCAGCGTCATTGACGCACTAACGGTATCGCCCGGTAAACTCGGAAAAAACCCAACGCGCACGGTGCCGTTCAGAGGCATGCCAATCACTAACACAAACAAGGCGATAAATAACAGGATTACCGCGTAACGGAAGTTCAGCGCGTATTTAAGCACCGGCCGATAAACCACCAGACTAAACCAGCGCAACCCCTTAGTTGCCCCATCCTGAACTCTGGCCCAGGCGCCGGCAATACCATCGGTTTTGCGAGATTGAGTAGGTAAATGCGCCAGGTGAGCAGGCAGAATAAGCTTGGACTCGACAACCGACAGCAACAAACAGATAGTCACCACCATGCCAAACTGCGAGTACAGGTTACCCAGGCCACCGGAAATATTAGATAACGCAGCAAAAGCCGCCACCGTGGTGAACACGCCAAACAAAGTAGGTACGGCCACTTTCATGGTGCCAAGAATGGTATTGTGCAGCGAGTCGCCGTATTTTTGCCGGGTGGCATATACACTTTCCCCCACCACTACCGCATCATCCACCACAATGCCCAGTGCCATGATAAAACCAAAGGTGGTCATCTCATTTAAGGTTAAGCCGGTGAAACGGTCGGTCATAAAAAACAGCGTACCGAACAGAATAAAGGGTAAGCCCGCGGCTACCCAGAAAGCCACGCGCAGGTTAAGAAAGATAGCCAGCACCACAAACACCATGGCAATACCGGTAACGGCATTTTTGGTGAGCAGATCCAGTCTTTCGGTAATAAGCGTGCTGCGGTCGTACCAGGTTTCAAGTTCCACGCCCTGAGGCAACAACCCACGCTCGTGCCAGTCGGCCACCAGCGCATTGGTTTGTTTTACGATGTTTTCCACATCGCCGTATTCATCCATGATCACCTGAATACCATAGCCATTTTTGCCGTTGTAACGCGACAGGGAATAAGCATCATCGGCAAACATGTCATCAATATTGGTCACATCACCAACGGTAAGATAGGTACCCGAGGCATCGGCCAGCAGTGGGATACGGGCAAAATCGCCGGTGTAATAGGCCTGCTCAGAAGCTTTCAGGCGAATCACTTTTTCTTTGTTACGCAAACTGGTAGTCAGCGCAGTGGAAGATTCTGCATTAATGGCCGCGGCCACGTCGTTAATAGTCAGGCCATAAGCCTGCAGTCGGGCCTCGTCGATTTCTACCGACATCATGTGGTCAACGTAGGAGCTGGCCTCCACCTGACTAATACCACTTTTGGCCAGTAGTTCTCGCTCCAGTTGTTCCCCTAACTGTTGTAGCGTGGCCTTATCGGTATCGCCGTATAGCTGTACCCAAATCACGTGGTCCTGACGACGCCCTTTGGAAATCACCGCATTTTCCGCGTCAGACGGAAAGTTAAAGATGGCATCCACCTTGTTTTTTACATCACTCATTAAGGTGTCGAGGTCGTAGTCGGTTTCTTTTTCAATTTGGACATTGCTGCCAGACGCTGTTGAGGTTGAAGTCATGCGTTTTATGCCCGGCACCGACTCCAGCGCGTTTTCGATTTTAATCGCGATGCCTTCCTCGGCTTGCTTGGCATCACCGCTGTCGTAGGTCATGGATACGTTTATAAAGCGCGGTTCCATACTGGGAAATGCTTCTTTACGCAGCTCCCCCGCCGACAACACACCGGCGATGATAATGCACAGCATTAATAAATTGGCGGCAATCGGGTTTTGCGCAAACCAGGCAATAATGCCCCGTTGAGAATCGGCCATTACTGTACTCCTTGCGCTTGAGATGATGTTTGTGAGTGCGCCTGAATTTGATGACGCACTTTGGTGCCCACCAGATAACTGTTAAGCGGGCGGGCCACAATTTCGGCTGCCGTCATACCATTAACCGGCTGGATATAGGCGTAGTCTTTGTCCTGAAACAGTATGTCAGGGGTCGCCTTAGACAGCGCGTTGTCGGCATCGACATACCAAACTTCCTGCTTTTGCGACACGGCGCTGGCCGGGATCTGCCAGATGTTGTTCCAGGTTTTACCCGCAATCTGCGCGGTTACATAGGTGCCAAAGTACAACGGCACCGGCTGGTCCAGCGGTTGTTGTACCTGCACAATTGCCGCGCGCTGACGGCTGCCGGTATCCAGGTGCTGCTCGATCCGCACCACAGTGCCCCGCCAGTGATTCAGACCATCCATATCGGTAATCGCTACGTTTAAACCACTTTGTTGATTTTCCGGCAGATTACGCCATTGGGCTGCCGACAAGGGTATGGCGATTTCGGCTTCACTTACCGAATACAGGTTGGCGATAGCAGTACCGGCCTGAATATAACTGCCCGGCTGAACATCACGGCTCACTACCACCGCATCAAAAGGCGCCACGATTTGGGTTAAGGTCAAATCCCGCTCGGCGCTGCTTAGCTGTGCCTTAGCGTCGTCCAGTGCCGCCTGCGCAGCTTTTAAATAGGGCTCGCGCAATACCAGGGCGGAGGTGGGTTCGCCATCAAGGCCCGAGCGTTCCCATTCCTGCCGGGCTTGCAGGCCTTGCAAGCGTTCTTCTTCCAGCGCCACGCGCGCTTCTTCCACTCTGACTCTGGCGGCAGCTACCGCTTGCTGATAAACCGTGTCGTTCAGGTAGGCCATCACCTCGCCTTTACGAAAACGCGCGCCGGTTTCAAAATGGTCGGCCAGTCGCATCACTTCGCCACTCACCTGAGAGGTAAGCGATAACACAAAACGTGAAGTCACCTCACCATAACCACTAACTACCGCCTGGTGGGTGCCTGCAGATACATCCACCACGCCAACCCTTGCCGCACTGGCTTCAGGCTTTGGCGCTCTGCCGGCGATTACCGGCGGCTGAGAACCACCGGCTTTAGGTGCCGGACCAGTCGGCGCCGCCTGACCGAATACCGACATAATGGTGATGCTTAAAATACCTGCGGCAAGGGCAGTGCCCAGAATACGTTTTTTAGTCGGTGTCATGCGTTTACTCCCAGGCCCAGCGCCAGGCCTAAATCGATTCGGTTATTCAGTTGGTTAAAGTGAAGCTGCAGTAACTGCGCTTTTAGGTTGTAGGTTTGTTGATAGACCGACAGCAGGTCGAGCACATCGGCCAGTCCCTGACGATATTTGCCGGTGTAGTTGTCGGCACTGCGCCGGGCATTGGCCAGCGCCTCTTCAATGGCGGCGGTTTGGATAATCAGGCTCTGTTCCTGCGTCAGTGCGTCTTCTACTTCCTGCACCGCCGACAGCAGCGTACTTTGATACCCCCACCAGCTGTTAAGAATTGCCAGCTCACTGCTCTCAATATTGGCGCGCAGTGCACCGCCCTGAAACAGCGGCGCGGTAATCTGGCCAAGCAGGCTCCACACCGGGTTAGTCAGTAAGGCCTGAGCAGGCGTGCTGGCAACATCGTTTAATGCAGCGGATAAACTAATGGACGGCAATAAGGCTTTATAGGCGGCTTTCGACTCATACTCGCGGGTGCGGATATCGGCGTAGGCCGACATGAGATCCGGCCGTTGCGACAGGTCCTGTTCGGGGACGCCGGGCAGTGGCAGCAGAACATCAGGTAACGCCGACGGCAGCTTAATATCGGCAACCGTAAGCTGTGAGCGACCAAGTAGCACGCCTAATGCCCGCACTGATTCACCAAGCGACTGCTGATACGCAGCAATATCTGCCCGACTCGAAGCCGATGAGGTTCTGGCCGTATCCAGATCGTCCAAAACGCCTAAACCGGAACGGTAGCGCTGTTTAATTAAGTCTTCGTTGTTTTGCAGCAACGCCAGGCGGCTGTGTTCAATATCGATAAGCTGCTGATAGTAGCTCACCTGCAAATAGGCTCGAATGACCTGCGCCGCCAGCTCATTTTGCACCGCCTGCACATCCGCTTCGCTCGCGGCAATGGCCCAGTCGGCAGCCGCCACGTTATCACCCAGTTTTTGCCACAGATCCAGTTCCCAGCTCACACTTAAACTACCGGTGTAGCTGGCGTCATTATTTTCCTGTCGACTTCCGTTGAGCCCTGCGGAGACACTGGGAATGCGATTAGCGTTGACGCTTCGCCGCGCTACCTGCGCGGTTTTAAGCGCCAGATATTGCTGTTGCATGCCGGGGTTATGAGCCAGTGCCTCGTTAATTAAACGGGTAATTTCTGCTGAGCTGACTAAATCAGTGATGGCAGAAACGCGCTGTGCGCCATCAACCGGGCCCTGCCATGCGGCAATGTTACTGGTTTGCTGTTGCGCCCTGGCACTGTAGCTGTCGGCACTGTCTGCAGAACCGAAACTAGCGCAGCCTCCAAGGGTAAAAGCCAGCGTTATGGCAAAAATGGAACGTCGCATGAAATCACCTTAATTTCTATCATGCGAGCAGTTTACAAAGCGCAGGGTTAAGGGCGGGTTAACGGTAAAATCCGACTCAACTAAGATGCCGCCGGAAACAAAAGCTGATATTCAGCATGTATTGCGCTCGATTAATAAATCCCGTTTTGCGTTTCCCCGCTCAATGGTTATATTTATTACAAGAAAACAGCGCGTTAAGCAGCATCAGGAAAATGTGACATTGATAACCCGGGGATTATTACTAGCAGGCTTACTTTGCTGCCTGCCTGTGTCACAGCCATTGGCAAAAGATTGCCTGAGCGCAAGTGAATACCAGCGTCAGCTTATCGATAATACCACCACACAGGATCTGCATGCAGTGGAAGCGCTCAGCCAGAGTATCTTGAGTTCTTGCCCGGCGCCATTGGATAACCGTTTAGGCAGAGTCGTCGATGCGGCCACTATTTACATCAGCTTATTTAAGCTCCAGACCGATGCTAACGACGCTCAGGCAAGGTTACTGACTCAGGATTTCAGCCAGTCAGGCGTTGCCGAACAAGCCTTTTATTACCAGTTACTGGCCAGCTATTCGTTACGTCAGGGTCAGACCAAACAAGCCTTGTCGCTCACTCATCTGCTTACTAACGACATGCTGAAAAACCTGGAGCCACAGGAGAGTGCATCATTGCAACTGGCGGTTGCAACCATTCACTTTGATATTGAATTTTACCAGTCGGTACGAGAATTACTCAGCCCGCTGCTGGACCATCCGCAGCAAGCGGTAAAAATGCGGGCGGCAATATTATTGTGGTATACACCGCAAAGTCAGCAACAGCTTAATCAGTCTCTGGCTATTGTGCGCCAGTATCAACAGCTCCCCGATACCCTGTTAAAGGTTAGCGCACTGGAAGTACTGGCCCGCGATGCCTCAGCCAGGAATAATTTGCAGCAGGGAGAGCAATATCTGAGTGAAGCCATTAGTCTGGCGCAAAAACTGGGCGCAACCTCACGAGAGATCGATTTAAAACTGATGGCCGCAGAATTATTTGCTTCCACCAGCCCACAGACCTCACTTATAACAGTGCCTGTTACAGCGTTAAACAGCAGTCAACAACTGGCGCTCACCGAACAAGAGATAGCCAGCGCAACCCAACAACAACAATGGCAACGTGCCAGTATTTTGCATGAACAGGCGCTGAAATTACGTGAAATCATTGATAAGAACAAATCGCTGGCCCGTGAATACGCCAGCTTTGAGCTGGTAGAACAGGCACGGCAGCTGGAACAGGCTCAACAACAAGCCCGCCTGCAGGCGCTGGCAGCAGAAAAACAAGAGCAGCAGCGCCTGATCTATATTCTGGCCCTAATTTGTGCCGTGCTGGGACTGACCATGGTAAGCCTGCTGTTTATTAAAAAGCGCCGTGCCGCGGATCATTTTGAAAAACTGGCCAACACCGATGGCCTGACCCAGGTGCTTAATCGCCGGGCAATCCAGCATTTTGCCGAGCAGGTAAGCGCTAACAGTAAACTGCGTAAGCAGCCGTTTGTGGTGGCGCTTGCTGACATCGATCATTTTAAATCAGTCAACGACACTTACGGCCATGATGCTGGTGATGTAGTTCTGACAGAATTTGCCCAGCGTACTAATAAACTCATCCGCCAGCAGGACAGGCTGGGCCGCTGGGGCGGTGAGGAATGGCTGATCATCATGACCAATACCGAGCTTAAAGCAGTGAATGCCTTATTTACACGTATGCAGTCTGCTATCCGAACGGTTTCAGCTGCCGGACACGAACTCACGATAACCTTTAGTATGGGCGCGGTGGCGGGTGACGGCAGCGAGCCGGTGGAAGCACTTATTCAGGCCGCCGATGCCTTATTGTATAAAGCCAAGCACAACGGCCGAAATCAGCTGGTAACTACGGTCGCCCCATAATAAATTTGGCGTCTTCGCTAACACTAAAATAATCACCCAGACCACCAGCCCGCATAATAGAAGCGGCTCCGGCGGTATCAAATACACCGTCTGTAAGAAACGCCTGCTGGATATGCACGGCCACAACCTGGCCTAATACCAGCCACGTATCGCACTGCTGACCATGCATATCATTAAGCTGAATAATCTGGGTTACTTTGCACTCCATCGACGCGGGGCTTGCCGCCACATGGGGAACACTCACCAGCGTTGATGCGCGTTTTTCCAATCCGGCCAGTTCAAACTCATCTATCGAAGCGTCGACGCTGGCACTGGACTGATTCATCGGCAGGGCCAGTTCGCGGGTGGCCAGACTCCAGCAAAACTCGCCGGTGGCCTGAATATTCCTTACGCTGTCCTTAAAACCTACGCTGGCAAAACCAATAATGGGCGGCGCCCCATTAAAGGCGTTAAAAAAGCTGTAAGGCGCTAAGTTAGCGATACCAGATTCACTTTGTGACGCAATCCAGCCAATAGGACGCGGCGCAATAATGGCTTTAAACGGATCATGAGGTAAACCGTGCCCCTTGGCTGGCTGATAAGAATAAAATGGTGCAGACATAAAAAACCCGTTATTCCGGCCAACCATCAATGCAGTTGGTTGGCTCGCCCAGTTCGTTAATTTCGGCAATGAAGTCGTTAATAAAGTCGGCTTCGTCCGGTTTTGTTGCCCTGGCCTGCTGCAGCCAGTGTAACGCTTGTTGGCTTTGCCCATTACACGCGAGGTAGTTGCCCCACCAACGCTGAGCCCGGAAACTCCCCTTTTCTGCCGCTTCATTAAACAGCGTTATCGCCTTGTCTTTATCAACCCGTCTGGTGCTGTTAGCCAGTTCATAAAGATCGCTGACTTGCTGCGACCTTGCATAGATTTTCTCCCGCAACGATACCGCCGCTGGCAGGTTCTTCACTACGTTGTCGGAAAATACCAGCATGCTGTAACGGTACAGGCCACTTTGCAGCGCGCCGGCCAGCCCACGCAGCTCATCTAATGACAACTCATCCGCTTTCGCGAGTTGATGAGCAAAGACCTTGGCCAACTGGTCGTCGCTTGGCGCGTTCATGGTGAGCCCCATGAGCTCAGGCAGCTCCTTAAGCTTAGCAATGGTGGGCTCAAGCATATTTTGCTGCATCCCTTTAAACCACTGGTTTACTGCCTCCTCCTCGCAGCCGCCAATGTCATTCAGCGTACTGCTTACCAGCTGCTTCACCAGTTTGGCTTCCTGAGCGGGATCGCTAAACTGCTTACGCCACTGAAAAAAACTCACGTTTGTCTGCAGGCGAAGCGCATAATCGATATCTGAATAAGACTCGCCTGGCAGGCCTACCTCCATATCACAGACATCCGACATAGAGGCAAACAACCAGTCTACCAATGCCAGTTTGCCAACAAGCTCAGCATAATATTTTGCCAAAGCGTGTTGCGATGTTTCATCCACGGCCTGGCTTTCGGCCTTGGCCGCTAAGGCGCAGGGGGCTACTGTGCCGCCCAGCAGAAAAATCAGAGCAATAACGTAGCGCCGCATTATTGCGCCGCCAGTTCATCGAGCACAGCAAACAAGGCGTTAGCGCCAACCCGCGAGACTTCTTTATCGTAAATATGTTCTACATTTACCCCTTCCTGACCACCGGCTAAATCGCTGATCGCCCGAATCACGACCCAATCCACTTCGTTTACCGTGCAAACCTGCCCTATTGCCGTTGACTCCATCTCGGTCACCTCAGCCTGAAACACCTCGCGGGTCCATTTTCGGTACTCACGGTTATCCAGAAAAACCGAGCCGGATACGCCGTTACCGCCCACGCTTAAGGTGGCCTCGCGCTCTCCCAGAATAAGTTGCGGTGGCATAGCAGCCAACGCAGATTTGGCCGCCGCCAGCAAGCGCGGTGTAGCGGAGAAATAAGGGGTATCCTGGGGCTTCTCCATACCGTCTTTAATAATTAACACTTCATCGGGGTGAATAAAATGAAACGGCTTGTAATGAGGGTAATTCGGATCCGCTGCACGGCGATCCGGCTGTTCAGCCATAAACCGGGCGTAATAAGCCGGTAGAATCGACTCACCGGGATTGGCCGGGTCCGGATTAGCGTAGACACTTTCGTCATGGTAATACCAACGCGCCGGAACTATCACATCGCCGGGCTGCCACGCAGGGTTCACCGCCCCGGCGATCCCCATATAAACCACCTGTTTTACCGGAAAATAATCCAGCGCCATTTGCATACTCATTGCCGCATTGGCAATGCTCATGCCGGTAGCAAAAACCAGTATCGGCTCATCGTGATAACGGCCAATGCGATATTGAATGCCTTTATAGGTTTGCATTTTCGTTATACTGGCATTTGGGTCGGCTTCTATCCGACCTAAAATACCTTCCATTTCCGGTGCATAAGCCACCACGATGGCGGTGAATCCCGCTTCATGTTCGCTAAAGCGCGGGCCATAAGCATCTTGCGAAGATGGTGTGTAGGTTTGACACCCGGCGCTTATAAATAATAACGCGACAACCAAAACAGGTCTTGTCAGTCGCTGGATCCGGGTAACTACAGAACGGTTAAAATATGTCATGTGTGAATCAATCCCTGCACAGGCTGATAATTTACTTATACCTTATGCTAACAGGCTTTAACCCACAAAGGGGAGTGAGTTTCTCGTGACTTATGACGGTCTTGTCGAAAAAATTTTTATTTTTGTCTTGAATTCGGTTGCCGTGTCCTTACTTAGTTATTGTCGGTGCTTAACAGTAAGGCCGACATAACCGCCGCCGGATACCGGGGCAACTAACTTAAAACATATTGCTTAATAAAGGGTATGACTATGCGTTCTATCGATCTATCTCCACTTTACCGTTCATTCATTGGTTCTGACCACCTGGCATCTTTAGTTGATGCAGCCAGCCGCGCCGAAAAGCAAAGCACTTATCCGCCTTACAACATTGAACTGCTGGCGGAAGACAAATACCGAATTACCATGGCGATTGCTGGGTTTAGTAAAGACGACATTAATATTGTGGTGGAAGACAACACCCTGTCGATTACTGGTACTAAAAACAGCGATAGCGATAAAACAGAACGTAAGTTCCTGCATAAAGGCATTTCAGAGCGTAATTTTGAGCGTAAGTTCCAGCTTGGCGACCACGTAAAAGTGCTCACTGCCGACCTGGAAAACGGCCTGCTCCATGTGGATCTGGAAAGAGTGATCCCGGAAGCTAAGAAGCCACGTAAGATAGAAATAGGTGGACGCATGTTCGATAACGAATAACGTTCCCCCTCACTTTGTGTTTTCAACCTTCGGCGCCTTCGGGCGCCGTTTTTATGCCCGCAGATTTTTAGGAAAGTAGTAAAGTCTCATTCTCAAATGGCAACTATCGCTGAAACTGCACTTACTTGTCACTGGTGATGAATATCCAAATTTAGAAATCTTCGAAGAAGATTTCGATCCCGATTTTTTTACAGCACCTTAATTTATCAAGGACGAGTCAAAATGAGAGAGCTTATGCTTCTGTGATGGCTTTTGTTAGTGCTTGTAGGCCCATAATCGCAATCATTCTCTTCATGTTGTAGGCAAGAACATGGAGACTCATCTCGGTACTGACGTTTTTGAATCGTCTTGTCAAAAAGTGAGTTGCGCCCATCCACATTTTGATCGTCCCGAAGGGATGCTAAACAGTTTGTTTTCTGATCAATGGTGTTTCGGGGGCGTTTGCGAGACGTTCTAGCATGGCCTCTGCTTCTGCTTCTGCTTCATGAATCCAGCGTTCCATATTTCTGGTTTTAAGCAATCTGGCTTCGGGATCGGTTAGTGATATATCCACTTCCCCTTTAATGGGACAGCTCTATGGTGAGAGTTTAAAAGAGTGATTGTTGAGACAGCGCCTCACTCATAATACTGATCGCGCGGGTTGTCGTGGCATTTTTGCGGGTCACTAAATAGATATCCCGGGAAGCTAGCGGTTTAATATTCACTATACGGATGCCTGGCACAGAGTTAATGATAGCCAGTTCCGGCAGAATACCAATGCCCAATTCGGCGGCAATCATCGAGTGCATTGAAAGATAGCTTTGTACTACGTTAACCACATTTGGTTCAAACCCGGCCTGGCGACACAATTGCTTGGTTTGCTCACGCAGGTACGTACCCTCTGGCTCCAGTATCCACTTTTCATCTTTTAGTTGCTCCATATGGATTTGCTTTTGTGTGGCGAGAGGATGCTGTTCACTCACTACAACCTTCAGGTCATCTGTACCGAGTTTAATTACCTGCCGGTGACTGGACTCCAGTAAATGTGGTTTTTCAGAATATGCCACTATGGCCACATCAAACTGATAGGTATCCAGAGCAGATAAGCTGCTCTCAGGCTCCATTTCGGTTAAACGGATCTGCAGTTTAGGATGAGTGCTGGACACCCTGACTGTGGCAGGGATCACAATTTTCTCCAGAGCACTGGTAAAAGCCGCTACTCTGACAGTGCCCTGAACGTCTTCGGCATTATCTTTTATCGAATGTTCAATGTCGGCTAACTGGTTTAATACAGGCCTGACTTTGTCCACCAATGCCAAGCCTTCGTGGGTTAATTGCACTTTTCGCCCGACTTTTTCAAATAAGATCAGAGTGGTTTCCTCTTCCAGCAAGCTCAGTTGCTGCGAGACAGTCGCAATACTGGTGTGCATGACTTCACTCACCCGTTGCATGGTGCCAAGGGTTTGAAATTGAACGAGTAGCTTTAGGCGCCAAATGTTGAGCATATAGAATCCTATTCAGCACTGTGTTTAGGGCAGTGGATAATACACACTATAATACTTCATAAAAAATGAACATATTCTTTAAAAACATTTGATTGTTTTAAATTGTCTGGCGCTTTAGATTCAAAACACTAACAAGTGTTTGATGAGCAGAACCAGAAATGATTGAACCGTTTGAGCAAAGACCGGATCCCTGGGGGGACACCCAACGACATGTAGGCCGGTATGGTGCACCTTATTTTGTACCGGAAGTCATTGATCGCGCTAAAGGGAGTTATATCTATACTGAAGAGGGGCGGAAAATTCTCGACTTTACCTCCGGGCAAATGTCTTCGACCCTTGGTCACTCGCATCCGGATGTGGTGGCAACCATGCGTGAGGCCTGCGACCGACTCGACCACCTGTTTAGTGGCATGTTATCGAGACCTAGCATTAACCTGTGTACTCACATCGCGCAAACCGTGCCCGATCCGCTTAATAAAGTAATCCCCTTATCAACGGGCTCAGAGGTTAATGAGGCCGCATTACGTATGGCAAAAATTGTGACCGGCAAATTTGAAGTCGTCTCGTTCAGTCGCTCCTGGCATGGTTTAACCGAAGCCGCCGGCGGAGCAACTTATTCTTCTGCGCGCAAAAATACCTATCCAACCGTACCCGGGCAACTGGCCATTCCAACACCTTACGAATATCGCCCGGATTTTGTTGATGAGCAGGGTAATCTCGACTGGCGTAAACAGCTGGATTATGGCTTTGAAATGGTCGATGCCCAGTCGGTTGGAAGCCTGGCGGCCTGCATTGTTGAGCCGATCCTGTCTGGCGGAGGGATCCTGGTGCCGCCTCCGGGTTACCTGGCTGCGCTAAAACAAAAATGCCACGAGCGCGGCATGCTGTTAATTTTTGACGAAGCGCAAACCAGTTTCGGACGCACCGGTAACTGGTATGGTTTTCAACATGATGATGTGACACCGGATATTCTGACGCTTTCTAAAACGTTAGGAGCAGGCTTACCGCTGGCAGCACTGGTCACCACAGACGAGATAGAGCAACAAGCTAAAGATAACGGATTTGTATTTTTCACCTCTCATGTTAACGACCCTTTGGTCGCGGCGGTAGGTTGTACGGTGATGAACGTCATTGAGCGGGATAACCTGATTCAGGAAACCCGCGAAAAAGGGGACTATCTGGCTAAAGCGCTTAAAGCAATGGTGGAAAAACATGAGGTCGTCGGCGATGCCAGAGGACGCGGGTTACTTCAGGGGATCGAAATTGTGCGGGATAAAAAGCGCAAGGAACGTTCAGAAGAAATAGGCGATCTGATTACACAAGAGTGCTTCAAGAGGGGTTTACATATGAATATAGTGTGCTTGCCGGGCATGGGCGGCGTGTTCAGAATCGCGCCACCACTTACGGTCACTTATGCCGAGCTGGATGAGGGGATCCAGATCCTGGATAACGCTATCAGTGAAGTTGAAAAAACCTTATTAAATTAGGCATTAAGCCCCTTGTTAACCCAACAACATCAACGCAGGATTTAACCCCATGGACACTATCATCACTACATTAAATGGCGTGCTGTGGGCTCCCCCGGTCGTGTATCTGATATTGGTACTGGGTCTGTTTTTTTCATTGCTTACCCGTTTTTGCCAGATCCGCTTAATTAAAGAAACCTGGTATCTTTTGCGGGATAGTCACGGTTCTGACGCTGGAGTATCTCCTTTGCAGGCGCTATGGATTTCGGTTGGCAGTCGGGTAGGTACGGGGAATATTGCCGGTGTAGTAACGGCCATTGCACTGGGCGGGCCGGGTGCGGTGTTCTGGATGTGGGTCGTTGCGTTTATCGGTGCGGCGAGTGCCTTTATGGAGTCGACACTGGCGCAAATATATAAAGTCAATTATGGCGGGCAGTATCGTGGCGGACCGGCTTTTTATATCGAAAAGGGAATCGGTTCTAAAGGGTTTGCCCGGTTATTTGCAGCGGCGGCTATTGTGGCTCTGGCTATTCTGTTGCCGCAGATTCAATCCAGTACAGCCGCGATGGCAATAGACAATGCCTTTGATATTGAGCCCGTAATAACGGGGAGCATATACACCCTGGTATTTGCGGTCGTCATATTGGGCGGGGTAAAACGCATCGCGCGTATCTCTCAGGTGGTGGTGCCTTTCATGGCCTTCGGCTACATTCTGGTTACTCTTTTCATGCTGGTGGTGAATAGTGAGTCGTTTCCAGCGGTAATGAGGTTGATCATCAGCAGCGCGTTTGCGGTGGATTCTACCTTTGGAGGTATTGTGGGGGCGGCTATTGGGTGGGGCGTTAAGCGAGGGATCTACTCTAATGAAGCTGGTATGGGGACTGCAGTACATCATGCGGGCGCGGCGGAGGTCTCACATCCGGTAAAACAGGGGCTGATTCAGGCGTTTTCTGTCTATATAGATACACTGTTTGTGTGCACAGGAACGGCTTTTATCATTTTATCGACCGGCATGTATAACACTTTCGCTGCCGATGGCTCATTACTGGTGAATAATCTTGAGGGCGTCGAAATGGGTCCGGCCTATGCTCAGGCTGCCATCGATACGGTTTTTGCCGGGGGTGGCTCAGCTTTCATTGCTGTTTCACTACTGTTTTTCACGTTTACCTCGGTGATTGCTTTCTTTTATATAGCTGAAACCAATCTGGCGTTTTTAATCCGGGGTAAAGGCTTTACGGTTGGCAACCTACTCTTAAAAGCGGTCATTATTCTGTGTACTTTTTACGGCGCTTCAATCACTGCGTCTGAAGCCTGGGCTATTGGTGATGTGGGAATGGGGTTAATTATCTGGATCAACTTTGTTGCCATGGTGATGTTAAGTAAGCCTGTGCTGATCGCATTAAAAGATTACGAACAGCAACGCAAGCGAGGAATTGAGCCGGTGTTTCATCCCGCTAAATTAGGGATAAATAACGCAGAATTTTGGGACAATCGCCTTCATGTCACTTCGCGATGTTGTGGTGAGTAGCCTCATCCAATCGCTGAAAGCAGCAGGGCTTAGCCTATTGCGGCGGCATGACTTTTAATAAATCCTGAATGCGCCCGTTGCAATAATGCGCAGCCTGAAGTTGAAGAGTAAAGCCCTCGCCGCCAGCAGCCAGCAGCCAGAAACCAGATGGACGATCCCGTAAAAACAACCTACATATTGCCTTTACAGCCAGAATACGTATAAGAACGATGAAAACTATAAAATTGAACGTAAACTTTTTCATCAGCCCTTTATAACGTGCTTTGATAAAGCCAAACTGACATTTAATGATGCGAAACGGGTGTTCAACTTTCGCCCGGATGCTGGCTTTTAAATATTCGATGTTGATGGCCGTTTTGTTTTTACGGGGATGCTTTTTCAGTGCCCGGACTTTACCGGGGCGTTCGGCAATCAGCCATTCCACATTCGTATCTTGCAACTTTCCCGTTTCTCTGCTCCCTGATAACCGGCATCGCCGGAAGCGAATTATTCTTCGCCATGCAACAGGTTGTGCAAATGATTCAGGTCATGCTTGTTAGCGGCGGTGGTCACCAGCGTATGGGTCAGGCCACTCTTGGCATCCACACCAATATGGGCTTTCATGCCGAAGTGCCATTCATTGCCTTTCTTGGTCTGATGCATATCCGGGATGCCGGCTTTGAAGTATTAAAACTGGCCTACCAACAAATCGCTAATAATGAACCAACCCACCAGGAAGTGCTTACAGCGTTAGCATCAGAGTTTCAATTGTCTTATCAGGCGTCGGTTAGAAAATACAACAGCTTGCTCAAGCAGAGTTCATTATAAGAAACACGATAGTGGTTGTTTTAACCACTATCGTTCAGCTGACTAATACCATTCGCTAACCTACAACGGACGCACCTCTAACGTCTGCTTCACGCTCAAAGCCCTCTAAGACAGTATGAAACTTTATTACTCTCCAACAAGATTACTGAATATTGGCAACCGCTTCGAGCTCTTCTCTGTCTAACACCCGAATAGACGTAGAGGTTGGCGTAGCAATCAGTCCGTCTCGCTTTAACTTGCTCAGGGAGCGACTCACGGTTTCCACCGTTAAACCTAAATAATCGGCAATATCGGCCCGGGTCATGGGTAGCTCGATACAGTCATAAGTCGCACCAGGAATTCGGTGTAGTAACTCGATAATCATAAAGCAAATACGCTCATAGGCTGTCATTTGCCCCAGCATGTAAAGCTGGTCGAAGGTGAGCTGCTGTACCAGTGCCCGGATAAACTTTAAGTTGGCTTTCAGCGATGGAATTTTTTCTGACAGCAAATACAAGTCACGGCGATTAAATTCGCACACCGATGCGCCTGATAAACAGCGAATGCCGTACTCGAAATAGGGCGAGTTGGATAACCCAATAAAATCGCCCGGAAACACAAACGCCAGCACCTGACGACGTCCGGCGGTAGAAATACGCTCTACCATAGCCACGCCAGACACCATATTAAATACGCGGTCAGACGGCGAATGCTGCATGCACAGGTATTGATGACGCTCCTGGATACGTAATCGCGAATGCTGAGCAAGATCCTGCAACTCGGCATCGGTGAGGTTTTTAAATAGCAAATACTGACTGTTTAGCGCACTGGTTGCTACCGGATTAGTAAGACTCAGCATGTTGGTAAACTCCTGATGGAAATACAACTGTTCTTAACAAGGAAAGACTTCATGTCTTGCCAGAATCGACGTTTCGTCGGGAAAGCTGAATAACACCGCTAAAGCTGTGCAAAAATCGTGCAGGTTTTTCTTATCGATTTATTATTTTTGACAAGATTGTCAGATTCGCTGCTTTTTTAAACGCTCAACATTAACATCATTTTTACGATAGAATTATTTTAATGATATATCAATAGTATAAATTAAATAAAAATGACCCTTTTGTGAATATTTAAAGAACGTGAAAATTGAATAGACGAAGATAAAAAACCAGATTTAGCAAAGCGTATGACAACTGCACCACCACTAACGCGACTTACTGGCCGATATCGGTGCACCCTCGCACAACAACGGCGCAAAAAAAAGGTAGTCAGTGTGACTACCTTTCTGGCAAAGGGAGACTATCCGATTAATCGTTACTCAAACAAATAGGAAACCGATAAACGCCACATGCGTGGATCCGCCATAAAGCGCGGCTGTACCACACTGAAACCAAATCCGGTAAACCAGTATTTCTCGTCGGTCAGGTTTTTACCAGCCAGTTTTACCGTCCAGTTTTCATATTCATAAGACATGTAGGCATCGTAGAGTGTCAGTGCCGGAACATGGCCAATCTCTGCGTTATCCGCCGTTGAATAGTAATCACCTCGGCGGTTCATGTTAGCGCCAACACTAAACACACCATCGCCAATGTCTATGGTGTAATCGCCACCGGCAGCATACTGATAATCAAAAGCACCGGTCATGCTGTTACCCAGCAGCGCACCTGAAGGCTGCCCTTCGGAAGCATAGGTATTCGTGTATTCGTTAGACTGATAAACCCCATTGGCCCACAACGAGAATTCGCTGCTGACGCGGTACTGCACTTCCGCTTCAAGCCCTTTATGTTCGGCATCGTAGTTTTCGGCAATAAACACACCTTCGTTAGTCACAACACCTTGTTGCAGTTTCTCGTAGTCATTGAAAAACGCTGACAGGTTGACCCGCAGGCGACCTTTCATCCAGTCTGACTTTAAGCCCACTTCGTAGGCATCCATTAACTGCATGGCCACCACCGTGTTAAGCGCATCTGCGGTGCTGGCCAGTCCGTTATAACCGCCGGCTTTAAAGCCACCGGTATAGCTGGCGAAGATCAGCATCTTGTCATCTACTTTGTAGTCCACACCCAGTTTTGGCGTAAAACGGCTAAAGTCGTCATCGCGGGATACCACCGTGCCGCTAACTAATGCATCCAGCTGTTTATCATCCTTGGTGTAACGTCCGCCCAGAGTCACATCCAGCTGTTCGCTGGCGTGCCAGGTAACCTGACCAAATCCGGCATAGCTATCGGTAGTGATGTTAAATTCGGTATAACCCGGTGCAAAAAACAGCATGCTGTTAATGTATTGCGAGCCCGACTCATTAAAGTAATACAAACCACCAATGTAGCTCAGGTCACCATCCAGAATATCGCCCTGTAACTGCATTTCCTGAGTAAAGGAGTCCTGATCACTGGCCGACTCGCGGTAGAACAGCTCAATAGGCTGGTCACCAGGCATACCCAGAAATGCAGGCTGCACACCACCAGAAAAACCCACCGCCCAGTCGTCTTTCAGCTTGTTCCATGCTGTTATGGTAACCAGCTCGGTCGTTTCGTTCAGCGCTGCGGTTACCTTCAGATTGGCACCATACTGCTTATCTGATGTATCTGATTCTTCCGGTGATGAAACCCGGTCGATGCTGCCGGATACAAACGGAATGTCAGCATAAGGCTGGTTCATTTGGGTAGGATCCAGCGCTGATGCATGCAAACCATCACTGTCGTAATCAGTGTAATAAGCTTTAAAACGAATATCGTAACCTTCACCAACGTAATACAGGTCGCCCTGCATACCAGCAAAGCGTTCTTCGCCTACGTCTTTGTTTAGGGTTTCGTTGTACTGGCGGCCGCCATCGCGGTCGCGGTACATGGCAGAAAAGCCACCGCGCAGCGCACCGTCATCGGTTAACGCACCACTTACCACCAGCTTGTTGTACACTTCGTTCCAGCTACCCACACCGGCTTCGTTTTTAAAACGAAACAGTTCATCCGGGGTACGGGAAACAAATTTTACCGCACCGGCAGAGCTGTTACGGCCATACAAAGTACCTTGCGGACCGCGCAGTACTTCAATGCGTTCCAGATCCAGCATTTCGATAAACGAGGCCGCCGAGCGTGGTTGATATACGTCATCAATGTAAATACCCACTTCAGCTTCAGAGGTAATAATTGCCGTATCGCGCACACCACCACCACGCACGTAAGGAGCGATACTGGCGCTACCACCGGTTACCGGCTGAATGGTTACGTTAGGCGCTACCTGACTTAAATCTTTAGCGTTATCGATTTGCATACGCTCAATGTCGCGTGCACTCAGGGCAGTTATCGACACCGGTGCACTTTGCACGCTCTGCGCTTTGCGCTGGGCGGTAACCGTAATATTTTCGATTGCGAGTTCGTCCTCTTCCGTTGCCTGAGCATGCGAAGTTAACGGCATCAGGCCAAGTAGGGAGGTAGAAATCAGAAAAGCTAGCCTGGTTTGTTTCATGGTCTTGTTTCCTCAGTAAGTCAACGCGTTATCGCTGTCTTTGCATGAACCGAACGACTTTTGAGGCTTTATACTGCGTGCCAGCTACGACACTAAAAGCAACGTTTATTATTTGAATTGGGGTTCGGTGCGGTGCCGTTTTGACATCCGTTAAACAGACATTAAGGGCTGAGACAGAGGATTGACCATGACAAATGTCAAGAGATTCTAAGGCGGGGAACAGACACAAAAAGAGGCCTGAACGGTTGACAAAACGCATCAACCGCGCAGACCTCTTTAAACACTAAAGGCTATTCAGCTACGGCTAAATACTGCTGAATGCCGCCTCTATGAGTGCCAAAACTGACGTTGCAACCACAACGCTATACGCATTTTGATCCCGGCATAAGGATTTTAGCCATTTGCAAAACGCCACCGATTTCCCGGCTCTTAACATCATCACCATATCATTCTCCACAAACTGTATTTATTTATCTTTTTTATTGTTGATAAGAGTGGTCCTTAACCCACGGATTATCTCCACTGGCTGGCACTCTCATAATCCATCATAGAAATCACCAAAGGACTCATCCTTGATAATTATCAATGCGATTAAAAATTGGCCTATCTACTCTGATTAGCACAGGCTCACAGTGAAATTCGCCCCGGCGAGGCATTTCCGGTCTGCAACGAATAACTGATTAATAACAAAAATAATCAACGTATTGATTGAAAACACAAGTGAACGAAAGTTCGGAGGAAGCATTATGTCTGGCAAAAGTTTAAAAACTGTTTTGCTCGCAACAGGTGTAGCATTTGCACTGTCTCCTATTGCTGCGTCAGTAGCCGCAGAGGTGAATAAAAACAATGATTTCGAAAAAATTACGGTTAAAGCCCGTAAGCGTGACGAAAGCATTATCGAAGTACCACTGTCGGTTAAAGCGTTTACCGCAGACGATTTGGAAGAAGCCGGACTGGCCGAACTTGAGTCACTGGCCGACTTTACCCCTAACCTTGATTTCCAGAACATGGGTAACTCCCAGCCAGGCCGTTTAAACTCTGTTATTCGTTTCCGTGGTATGGATATGACTATCAGTACTCCGGCTAACCAAACCG
Source organism: Marisediminitalea lipolytica (assembly GCF_001758465.1). GTDB lineage: Bacteria > Pseudomonadota > Gammaproteobacteria > Enterobacterales > Alteromonadaceae > Alteromonas > Alteromonas lipolytica. The sequence continues at coordinate 690,805 of NZ_MJIC01000015.1, read as the reverse complement.
GTGGCTTTTTTGTTGATGCAGTAAACATTCTGGGTGGTGCAAGCTCAGTGTCTTTTACTGACATTGCCCAGGTAGAAGTTATTCGTGGTCCGCAGCCAGTTTACTTTGGTCGTGGTACTTTTGGTGGTGCAATCAACTACACCACTGTTACACCACAAGACGAATTTTCCGGTCAGATTTCTGCATCGTACAGCCCGACTTTCGGTAGCAACGACATGAACGTGTACGTTGAAGGTGCACTGACTGATTCAATCAATGCCCGTTTAACCGCATTCACCCGCACTCAGGGTGCACCATTTACCGCTAACGATGGCGGCGCTTTAGGTGAAGAAACCACTGATGGTCTGTCGTTAATCCTGGCGATTAACCCGAATGACAAACTGTCTATTAAAACCCGTTTAGCCTACTCTGAAGACGACGACGGCGCGCCTTCTGCTATGGCGCTTTCTTACGCCAATATCGGTAACGTGCCAGTAGGTTCAGCCATTACACTGCCTACCAATGCCGGCGATTTTACTACTGCATTCAGCCACGCCTGGTTGCAGGGTGACGTGCCTTACTTCAGCCCAAGCACCAACACTGGCTTTTACGATATCAGCATTGCTAATGCCTATTTCTTTGAAGATCAATCAGCAAACGGTATTGGCGATGGCACTTATCACCTGAGCGATTTACTGGCTGAACGCCCGGAGTCTGGTGATACCCCGTCGCTAAACCGCATTGGTCTGCGTTCTGATTTGTTAGCATTTTCAACGGATGTAACTTACTACATTAGCGACGACCTGACTTTCAGTGGCCTGCTGGGTTACAACAAAAAAGACTCTACGCAAATTCGTGACGCTGACCAAACTGATATCCAGGCCTGGACACTGTCTACTTACCTGGAGCTTGAATCATGGTCTGCCGAAGCGCGTTTAAACTTTGATAACGCGGGTCCGTTACGCTGGATGATCGGCGCCAACTTCTCTGAAATCGATCAGATGGGTGACGTTGACGGTGGTTGGAACGTTTGGGATGGCCTGTACAGTGCCTATGCACCATTCTACGGTGCCGATCAAACCTTCCTGCTGGGTTACGGTTTATCAACCGGCGGTAATGGTCTGGATGTGACCAACGTGAAAACAGCCGCGGTATTCGGCTCGGTAGAATACGACATTACTGACATGGTTACCGTGGTTGCGGAAGGCCGTTATCAGCGTGATGAATCCTACTCTCAACAGGGTGCAACCACTTCTACACTGGGTGAAAAAGTTGAGCTTAGCTACAACGACTTCCTGCCTCGTGTAAGCGTAATTGTAAGCCCGGATGACAACACTAATGTATTCCTGTCATACTCAGAAGCCGTACTGCCTGGTTTCTTCAACGATACCCTGGCAAGCCTTGACGCTGCTGACTTAGCTTACGCACAAAGCCTGTATCCAGAACTTGAAGTTGAAGTGGATCAGGAAAAACTGAAAGCCTACGAATTAGGCTTTAAGCAATCAGCACTGGACGGCGCTCTGTGGTACTCAGTTGTTGCTTTTTATCAGGAATGGGATAACCAGAAATCTTCGGGTCAGTTCCCGCAGTTTACTAACCCTGAAACAGGTTATACTTCACCAATCTTCCTGATAGCCACTACCACAGGTTCGAGCACCCAGACCGGTATCGAAACTGAAGGCCGCTGGATGATCACCGATAACCTGAACGTGCAGTTTGCCTATGGTTATGTTGAAAGTGAATACGACAACTACACCTCTAATGCCCTGCGCAGCGCATTAGGTTTACCTCGCGGTACCTTCCTGCTGGCTAACGGTAACACGCTGCCTCGTTCACCTAAGCACAGTGCAGCAATTGGTCTGACTTACTCTGATGACCTGACTGCTGAGTGGGGTTACTCTGCGCGTCTGGATACCACTTACCGCAGCGAAACTTTCGCCGATGAGCTGAACCTGACTACCATTGAAGGTTACACGCTGACTAACTTCCGTCTGAGCTTTGAAAACAACGACGGTTTAGCCTTAGAAGTGTTCTGCACTAACTGTCTGGACAAAGATGGCTGGGCGACGGGTCGTCGTTCTACCGACTTTACTCACCCTCTGTTTGCAGCGACCGCAGCAGTTGTTGACCCAATTACACCACGTGAAGTTGGTGTGCGCTTCCGTTACGATTTCTAATTCGTCAACGTAAGTAAAAAAACTTAAAAGCGGCTTATCCTTTGGATAATGCCGCTTTTTGCTTTATTTTATTAGCGTCAGGGAGTTTCCCTGACGTTCACCCTACAAGGAGCGTTTTATGATTAAATCTCTTATTCGTTCAGTTTCGCTATTTTCACTGTTAGCGTGCAGTACTGCGTCGATGGCAGCTATTGAAGTAAGCAGTAAAGCAGCCCCGGATGGCAGCGTGTTAACTCAGTCACAGGTGTTTGCCGGTTTTGGCTGTAGTGGTCAGAACATCTCACCGGATCTTAGCTGGTCAGCCGGGCCGCAAGGCACCAAAAGTTATGCTGTTACCATGTACGACCCCGACGCACCAACCGGTTCCGGATGGTGGCATTGGGTAGTATATAACTTGCCGGCCTCAACGTTGTCGTTGCCAGTGGGTGCTGGTACGCCTGATGGCGCTAAGCTGCCCGCTGGGGCCGTACAGGGTAAAACAGACTTTGGTGGCCCAGGGTTTGGTGGCGCTTGTCCACCACCAGGAGATAAACCCCATCGTTATATCGTAACGGTGTATGCACTGGGCACAGAAAAAATCGAAGTGGCGGCCGACTCAACCGGCGCTATGGTAGGCTTTATGATCCACGCCAATATGCTGGATAAAGGCAGCATTACCACTACCTATTCCCGCTAACGGAAAACCTATGGCTGGTGGTGTATCTTCTTATACACACCACTGGCCGCAACAATAAGCTTGTCATCAGCCAGCACTTCACCACGCACAAACAGTAAATCCCGAGTTTCGCGCAGCACACTGGCCTTGCCGGTAAGGGTATCGCCCGCTCTGGCAGCCGCCAGATACTGCAATTGTAGATCGATAGTCGGACAAACTGCGTTGTCAGGCAGTTGCGCAAGCGCACTGACATAAAACACATAATCGACAAACGCGCTAAGTAGCCCGCCATGCACAAAACCCTCAGGGTTAGTATGCCGCTCATCAACAAACAAATAGCAGTCAGTCCCACTACTAAACACCGGCCCAAACAGAGCCGTAAATCCTTGTTGGGCAGGGCCAGCTTTTAGCCCCTGTTTAGCGGCGCGATCATGTGCCGCAGCTATCAGTACGTCGAAATCGAAGTCGCTCATACCATATCCAGATTAAGGGTAGACAGTTCCTTGCGCGTTTGATCCCGCAAAATCTCCATGGTTTTACCATGGGGAACCGGGCGGCGTGTTGCCGGGTCTACCTGAACAAAGACAATATCATCGGCCAGACAAATCGTGGTTTTGGTGGCCTTGTTACGCACCAGACAGCTCACTGTAATGGATGTTCTGCCTACCGCTTTGGTGGTTAAACCAAATTCCACCACATCCCCTTGCAAAGCAGGACTTTCAAATGCAATGGCGCCCATGTGCTTGGTTACCAGGCTGTTAGTTTCAAGCTGACAAGAAGCATAGATCGCTGCCTCTTCGTCAATCCATTCTAACGCACGGCCACCAAATAACGCATTGGCATAATTTAAATCATTGGGCATGACTAATCGGCGAGTTAAAAACCGCATAATTAAAACTCCTATTTTGTTTAATTGTTATAACTATATATCATATTAGATTAAATAGGGTATGCAACGGTTTTTTTCTTGTCTAAGCACAAGTATAAATCATGAACGGAAAGTGCACTCCATTAAAACATCCGCTGCTCCAATGTGGGGCAAACGCCCCAAATAAATACATTGACATATCATTATAACTTTAACATTATAATAACAAACCATTGTGAAGAAGGCGGTTTATCTGGATCGGCGCAAAAGATCTGGATCTGGCGCAAATATTGCTATTTTATTCTTGAGTAAACTGTAGCAGGCCTGGTAGTAAGGGTTGCCACAAAACAGAGGTAATACGGCTATGTCGACTATTTTTATCCCTAAACATATTCGCCCGATGCATGGACGCCTCGCGTATAACGACTGTGCACTCTTTCACGATATGACCAACGTTGAGTTGGATACCCTGGAGAGCTGTGCGGACCAAACTAAATGTAATGCCGGTGATTACCTGTTCCGCCAAAATGCGCCTTCTGATCACGTCTACAATGTGATTAGCGGTACTGTCGCCATTGAGCGCGTTTCTAACAATGGCCGCCGTCAGGTTCTGGGCTTTTTATTTCCTGGTGACTTTTTAGGTATCACCAACTCAGCCCACTACGACTACGCCGTGCGTAGCCTGACCAAAACAGAGCTGTACAAATTTAACCGCAAACGCCTGTACACGCTGGCCGATGAATTACCGCACCTGAAAACCAATATTGCCGAGATTAGCTCGCGTATTTTTAACCGGATCCTCGACCAACTGTATATTCTTGGACAAAAGAAAGCACACGAGCGTTTATGCTTTTTGTTTATGCAGTTATTAGAACGTTTACCCGGTGCCCGCCCGGATCGGGTCGAGTTATATATGACCCGTCAGGATATGGCTGATTACCTGGGCCTGACCATTGAAACAGTAAGCCGCTCTCTGGCCAAGTTAAAAGCCGATGGATTAATCGCTTTTCCTCAGCTTAACGTGCTGCAAATACTTGATATCGCAAAAGTCAGTGAACTTGCTGATACCTGATGGTCTAATTATTTAACAGCCAAAAAGGAGTCTGCGTGACTCCTTTTTCGTTCCATCTTAGCTAACTTGACAATAATCAATGCTGCACCGATTTCATGCCCATAGGATGCAGTAATGGGAATTCTGGCGCTAAGCCGCCACAGCAAAGAGATGCCTGCATTATGAGCAAATCGAACCAATTTAACCGACGTCAGTTTTTACAAGCCAGTGGCGCAATTTTAGGGGCCAGCATGCTGTCGCCCATGAGCTGGGCCGCAGCTAAAACCGACGTCATTGTAATCGGCGCGGGCCTGTCTGGCTTGTATGCTGCCGACCTGCTCGAGCAAGCAGGCTTATCGGTAAAAGTCCTGGAAGGACGCGATCGCATTGGTGGTCGTTTGCATACCCTTAACGAAGTCCCCGGCGCGCCCGAAGCGGGCGGCCAAACTATTGGGCCAAACTATGGCCGCATGATTTACGTTGCCGCCAAAAACGGCGTGCCGCTGCATAACGTTAACTTTATGCTGGGCAATGAGCCGGTTCGCCAGATTATTCATGCTGGTGGCCAGCGTATTCTGCCAACCGAATGGGCTACAGCGCCACAAAACCCGTTTCCTGAAGCCTACAAATCAGTTTTACCAGACCGCCTGCTGAACACCGTTATGGGTATGCCGCCCTTCGATGCCAGCAACGCCTGGTTAAATCCTGAATTTGCCAAGCTCGACTACCCGGTTGCCGACTTGTTTAAAGCCAAAGGCATTAATCAGGCGTCTATCGACATTGCCGGCATCAGCAATAACTACGGCCCCAGGCTGGAAGAAGCCTCGTTACTGTTTTTACACCGTAATAATGCCATTGTGATGCAATCTATGCGCACACCAGGCGGACTTAAAATGGCTAATGGCGGTAACCAGCGCGTGCCCGAAGCCATGGCCAGAAACTTAAAAGGTGATGTTCGCTTAAACTCAGTCGTCAGCAAAATTGCTAAAGCCGGCGCAAACTATACCGTGACCTGCGCCGATGGCAGTGAACATTCAGCCAAATATGTAATTGCAGCGGTACCTTTTGCAACTTTACGCAATGTGGATATTCAGGTACCCCTGCCTGCAATCCAGCAAGAAGCTATCCAGCAGCTGGCCTATGGCAAGGTATATCAGGCTCACTTTGCAGTTGAAACACCGTTCTGGGAAGGAAAAGGATTCTTGCCAAATGTGTGGTCTGACTCGGTAATCGAGCGCGTATTTGCCAGCGACCCAAGTAACGTTGGCCGCATAACCAACCTCACTGTCTGGATAAATGGTAAAGGTGCCGACATGATTGCTCAGCTTTCACAAAAAGAAGCCGAGGCAAAAATCATTAAATCGTTCTACGAAGCACTGCCAGAAGCCAAAGGCGCTGTGCGCTTCGTTAAAACCTATACCTGGACCAATCAGGCCATGTCAAAAGGCAGCTTTGCAGTATGGCACCCGGGCCAGTTAGCGCGCTATGCGAATACCATGGCTCTGCCAGCCGATAACCTGCATTTTGCCGGCGAACATACGGCACAATGGGGCTCTGGTATGGAGGGTGCACTGGAGTCGGGTGAACGCGCTGCCAACGAAATAATAGCTAAAATTAGTGCTTAAGCACTAGAGACTGTCTATTTGAGAAAATTGTACGATACTAATTGTGCAGCGTAATGTTTTGGAGTGAATATGAAAATAGTAAAAATAACTGCTCTGGCCGCCTTCCTGGGGCTGTCACTGGGTACTGCTAATGCAGCAGATATCGAAAAAGGTAAAGCGTTGTCTGGTCAGTGTGCCGCTTGTCACGGTGCCGAAGGTATCAGCCATAGTCCAATGTGGCCAAACCTTGCGGGTCAGAAAGCCGCATACCTGGAAAAGCAACTTAAAGATTTTCGCGGCGATGTACGCAAAGATCCCATGATGAGCATGATGGCTAAGCCATTGTCTGACGAAGATATTGCCAACCTGGCTGCCTATTTCTCGTCTTTATAATTATTTTACGGGTCCGGCCAGCCATGGCCGGACTTTCTCAAACGCTGCCTTTATGTTTAATCTGATTTCTTTGATTTTTGTTAAGGCTATTGCCACTACTCACTTCTAAGCTGACAGGACGCTATTACAACGCTTGCTAAATTCAGGCGTACCATGGAGTCCATCATGTTGGTAACATCCTTTTTTCGGGCACAGTGCCTGACCCGTATTTGCACACTCACCGCATCACTTGTGTTGTGCCAGTCAGCTCTGGCTGCATCCCTCGAACAGGAACCTTTCTGGCAAGCTTCCGTAGGCTACTGGTCCAGCGAAAACACCTATATGGACGGTCAGTACAAGCCGAAGATCCCCCATTATCAAACCCTGAACGCCATTGCTACCGAAGGCGACACAGTAACTTCGGAAGAACGCAAGTTCTATCCGCCGGGGGCGTTCGCCGCTAAAGCGCTGGGGCTGGATATCCCTGAGGATAAGGGCGTCCAGTTAGTCCAGGTAACCCGGGGCGTTGCTAAAGAAGATGCCTCGCATGTGGAATTTGCGCCATTAAATCGCTACAGCCATAACCAGCGTACCTGGCTTGACTCGGTCTCTGAGGACTCGGCTATGATGACCGTCGCTTACAAAGACAGCGGCGAAATCGCCTATAAGATGCTTATCACCGTGCCAACAGCAAATTCCAGGATTACCGCCAGTCTGGGGATTAATGGCCATTATGCCGCCAAAGCAGAAGAAACACCGCTACGCGGCGTGTCAGTATTTTCGGCAACCCGAATCACGCAACAGGATTTTGAAGAACTGACTCAGCAACTCCAACAGCAATATCAGGTTGGCAGCATCGTCACCATTGATGAACAAGGTAACTATCAGGCCTCGCCGATAAAGTAATTTCGGGCAGTAACATACTGCCGTGATAAACAGCACCAGCCTGTAAGCCTGACGTGTTTACTTATGTTCCTTTGTTGGTTAGTCTTGCCGCTCTTTTAAAGCACTAAAGTTCATCAGAAACAAGGAATTATATGAGATATTTACAAGGCGCAATGCTGTTGTCGACCTGCGCCCTTGCCAACGCCAGCGAACCAGCCCCACAACCTTTGGATTTCTACATTGGCAGTGATTTGCAAAGGGTTAACCTGAAAATAAATGGGGCAGACGACGATGCTGGCCTGATTAACCTGTCCCTGCGTGGCGGAATTTTTTTATTTGAGGGAATTGCGCTGGAAATACAAACCGGGGTAACTGATAGCGACGATGATTTAGCAGGGGTACCTGTAGAACTAGGCGCGAATCAGGCAGTATTTGTCAGACTTCAAACCCCTCGCCGAGAAGGCTTTCTGTTTGATCTAGGCCTTGGTTTTGCGCATACAGAACTGGAAGCAACCGATCCCATTACAGGCATCACCGAAACTCAAAAAGAAGACGGCTTTGCCTGGTCGGCTCGCGTTGACTACCGTGTGAATTCAAACTGGCATGTGAATTTCGATTATACCGACCGCACCAACAGCAACGAGATAACTTTAAACAGTTATGGCCTTGGGGTCAGTTACCTCTTTTAACCCCCGGTCTGTTTAGCAGGTCTGGCACATTCAGATCTGCTCGCTTTAAGCTTCAAACCAAAGCGGCTATAGTCCTTTCCCACCCAAATGAGAAATATTCGCTTTTATGCCCCAAACATGACAATTCTCAAAGACTGTCTTATTTGTAACGGTCTAAGCTGAGTCTGCATTACACTTATTATTAAATTGAAAAAATCTAGGATGTGGCAATGAATAATTTTTTAACACGGTTCATCCCGCAAAGTGCTAGCCGTAAGACGCTGGCAACAGCGCTGGTTGCAGCGTTTCTAACGACAGCCTGTACTGCGTCAGCCGAAAAACCGACTGCACCACAGGTCAGCGTAAGTAAGGAAACGCCCAGCTTTCTGACCACCATCGATTTTAAAAATCCGGAATGGAACCGTGATACTTATGCCCGCCTGGATGGCGATTTAGACCCAACCAAAGAAAAAGTGGGTTGGTTAAAAGGTAAAGTATTTGGTGTTCGCCCTAACGAACCCGTCCGCGAACTGTTCATTATGGAAGGCTTCAGCTTTACCCGTACGAAAAAATTAGCCGATGGCAGCATTCGTCGTATGCTGCGCGAAGTGGTGTTTTACAAAGATCCAAAAACTGGTGAAATCCTGGAAACCTGGGATAACCCTTATACTGGTGAAACTGTACGCGTAGTGCCTATCGCAAACGACCCGTATAACTTTACCATTAGTGCTTATAAGCAACAGGCTAACGCTTATGCTGGCACCAATATGGGTAAACCAGAAAAAGAGCCTTTCTTACTGGATTGGGAAGAAGGCCCGAACGATACCATTATCCTGAACACCGGTATTAACCTGTTCTACCCTAACCGTTTACAGCCTGCAAAATGGGTTCGTGAGTCAGCGGGTACCTTTAACCGTGTATCAGAACAGTTTATCTATGTATTCAAGAAAGAAGACGTAGAAAACCCGAACATGACACACATTCCGGCAATTGGCTCATGGTCTCGTATTACCCCATGGCTGCCGTGGATGCTAATGGGTCAGGCTGAAGGTCACATCAGCTACTTCAGCACCTTCACTACTCTGCCCGGCGGTCTGGATGAACTGCCAGCTGATATTCGTGAAGCGGCCCGTGCTATCGATCCTAAATTCCTGGCGGCACCGCTGGAAGATTACGGCCCGAACGAGTCAAGCCTGGAAGCTTACGCAACCGAACAAACCCCGGCACCAGTGCCAGAGGGTTGGGAGCCACCGAAAGCGCCGGAAGCGCCGGTATGGCCACCAAAACGCTAAGTTTATTTTACTAAGACCAACGCCGCTTTTTAGCGGCGTTGTTATTTGTACCGCTTAAGGAAAGTTATGGTAATCAAGCGTACGTTTATTGACGGTGACTACGGCCAGATTCATTTGCGAATAGCTGGCCCGGACAGTCATAAAATTCAACAACCTCCGTTGTTATGTCTGCATATGAGTCCCAAGTCCGGCCGGATTTTCGCCCGGTTTATGCAACAGATGGCGGTAGATCGTCTGGTAGTAGCGCCGGATTACCCCGGTTATGGAGAATCAGATTGCCCTCCCGCCTCACCCGCTGTCAGTATCGAAGACTACGCCCGCGGCATGTGGCAGGTAGTCAGCGCGTTAAAGCTTAGCCGGGTAGATATTCTGGGTTATCACACCGGCTCCCTGGTGGCCGCAGAAATGGTTCATCAGTCACCGGATAGTGTTAACCGCATTATTATGATTGGCGCTCCGGTTTTCTCCGCCGAGGTGTTAGCACAGGTAAAAAGCTATTTTCAGCCGGTACCGCTGGATACCGCAGGCACCCGCTTTATCACTATGTGGCAGAGGGTGTTAGAGCATGGGGGTAAAGGAAATACCCTGGAACTCGCAGCCGAATCTTTTGCTGAGAACCTACGCGCCGGAGAAAACTACGAATGGGGGCATCACGCCGCTTTTGCTTATGCACCGGTATTCCCGCAGAGAGTCAGCGAAATTACGCAGCGTATTGATGTGATTAACCCGGATGACGATTTAAAACTGCCTACCCGGGCTATCGAAGGCTGGCTGCAACAAGGTGAAATTCACGAACGCCCTGCATGGGGGCATGGGTTTCTGGACTACGATACGGACAACGCAGTTAAGGATATCAGGGAGTTACTGCTATTACAGTAACCCCCTGGCGTTCAGGCTGTTTTCGAACGGCTAAACCACAATACCAGACCCGCCAGCAAAAATGGGATGGTGCGCTCGGCAATATCGCCGGGCGCATTAGGTAATGCATTAAAGACGATGGCCGCGACAAATCCGCTCAGCATGCCAGCAAATATGCCCGACCCCGTTAAGCGCCAGCCAAGTAGTTTGGCGATTAACAGCGGTCCAAAGGCCGCACCAATGGCTGTCCAGGCAAAGAGAACACGTGAAAAAATGCTGGCAGGCAGAGCAATAGCCAGGGCGATAGCGGCAACAGACACCGTTAGCATAGCAAGGCGTGAAATAAGTAATTCACGGCCTTTAACAAACTTCTCTACCCCTAAATCGTGAGCCACGCAGGCCGCCGCCACCAGCAACATACTGTCTGCGGTAGACATAATGGCCGATAGCACTGCCGCCACCATCACTGCACCAAATACCGATGGAAACAACGACGTAGTTATCTCAAAAAACAGTGTTTCTGGATTGTCCAGCGAGGGCAATAAGGCTCGCCCGGCAATTCCTAAAAAGCACATGCCAAAAAACACCAGGGCAAACCAAGCTGTCGCCATCCAGCGAGCCTGGTTAAGCGCTTTCGTATCGCGCAATGCCATAAACCGGCTCACCAGATGCGGCTGGCCAAACGTACCCAGGCCAACTGCCAGTCCACCAACCACCACACCAACAGCAGTCAGGCCTGCTGCGGTGCCACTGTAGGAAAGTAGCGCCGGTTCGCCCGCTGCGTGAAGCGCTGCGCTGATCCCCTGCCAGCCATCGGCGGCATGCCAGGCACTTAAGGGCAACAGCACGGCAGCAATCAGCATCAGTATGCCTTGTAAGGTATCGGTCACACTAACCGCCCAAAACCCGCCGAGCAGGGTGTAAATCAGAATAATAGTGCCGCCAAGAATAATGCTTTCGCTGGCATCCATATCAAAAGTACTGGCAAAGGTGTTACCCGCCCCCTGAAACTGCGACGATATGTACAACACAAAGCAAAACAGGATCATGCCACTGGCCAGCACTTTTATCCGCTGGGCCTGAGTGGAGGTGGTATTTTCGGTAATAAACTCGGTGAGTGTCAGTTGGCCACCGGCATGACTTCGTTGTAACAAGCGCGGTGCAATCCAGAACCAGGCAAAAATCGCTCCGGCTACTGCACCGCCTGCCATCCAGAACGCCACCAGTCCGTAACTGTAGGCCATGCCTGACATGCCCAGTAACGTCCATGCCGATGCTGAGCTGGCTCCATAGCTAATGGAGGCGACCACGGGGCCAAGCTGCCGACCACCCAAAAAGTAGTCGGCCGTGTCGCTGGTGCGTCGCTGAGCCCAAAAGCCCACGGCCAGTAACAGCAGCTTATAAACAATCAGTGTGTAAAGGATGGTCGTTGTCATGCTGCTACCTGCTACATGTTAGGGTAATTCGGACCACCCGCGCCTTCAGGGGTTACCCACTGAATATTCTGGCTGGGATCTTTAATATCACAGGTTTTACAGTGCACACAGTTCTGACTGTTAATCTGAAAATGCTGATGCTCCCCTTGCGTCACCACTTCATACACACCCGCCGGACAGTACCGTTGGGCCGGTTCATCAAACCGTGTCAGATTCACTTTAACTGGGATTTCTGGATCGGCTAAACGCAAATGACAGGGCTGGTCTTCCTCATGATTGGTATTAGACAGATATACCGATGACAGCTTGTCGAAACTCAGCACGCCATCCGGCTTGGGATACTCAATTTTTTTCGCGTCTCTTGCCAGAGTCAGTGTGGCGTAATCGGCAACCGGGTCAGACAGTGTCCAGGGTAGCTTGCCATTAAAAATATTGATGTCGATAAAAGCATAGGCCGAGCCGACAATATTGCCCCATTTATGCTGGGCCGGACCGAAGTTACGCTGCATCCACAACTCCTGATAAGCCCAGCTTTGCTGGTACGCCTGGTTGTAGTCCACCGCAATCGCTTTATCGGCGCTGCTGTCGAGGGCTTTCGCCACGCATTCAGCTGCTACCATGCCAGATTTCATGGCAGTGTGACTGCCTTTTATTTTGGCGAAGTTCAATGTCCCCGCATCATCACCAATTAGCAGACCACCGGGAAATTCCATATTTGGCTGAGCCTGAATGCCGCCTTTAGTAATTGCTCGTGCGCCGTAAACCAACCGCGTCCCGCCCTGCAAATGTCTGGCAATTTGCGGGTGATGTTTATATCGCTGAAATTCATCAAACGGGCTGAGGAAAGGATTGCTGTAAGACAAATCGGTGATCAATCCACACACCACCTGATTATCTTCAATGTGATACAGGAAACCACCGCCAGCAGCACCGTTCTCGCTTAATGGCCAGCCTGCGGTGTGCACTACCAGTCCCGGCTGATGCTGTTCGGGCGGCACACTCCAAATTTCTTTAATGCCCAGGCCATAATGTTGTGATTCTTTGCCTTCATCCAGTTTGAACCGGGTGATCAGTTCTTTGCCCAGATGCCCCCGGCAACCTTCGGCAAACAGGGTATAAGTAGCCCGTAACTCCATGCCTGGCATGTAGCTGTCCTTGGGATTGCCCTGGCTGTCAACGCCCATGTCGCCGGTAATCACACCGCCAACACTGCCATCTTCATTAAACAGGGTTTCAGCGCCACTAAAACCGGGGTAAATTTCTACGCCAAGGGCTTCTGCCTGTTCTGCCAGCCAACGGCACACATTGGCCAGGCTCACGATATAATTGCCCTCGTTATGCATGGTTTTGGGTACCAGCATGCCGGGAATTTTACGCGCACCCTGAGCGTCTTTCAGAATGTAAATCTCATCCCGCTGCACTGCTACACTGACCGGTGCCCCTTCGCTTTGCCACTGAGGAAACAGTTCGTCCAGCGCGCGGGTTTCAAATACCGCACCAGAAACGATGTGTGCGCCAACTTCACTGCCTTTTTCCACTACGCAGACGCTGCTGTCCGGGCGGATCTGCTTTAACCGACAGGCCGCCGACAGACCGGCAGGGCCGGCACCAACGATGACCACATCGTAATTCATGAATTCGCGTTCCATAGTGCCTTCCTTTTGTACGCATGTATCTTCGCCAGACAAGCGAAAACAGCCCGCCTGAAAAATTAATCAAAAAAACCACATTGCACTATATGATATATTGTTATAGCATTTATTCAATATCTAATTATTTGTACATTTTTGCTGCGCATTCCTACAGCAAAAATCAGTCAGGCAATTGACTTGGAGCTAACATGAAAATTCTCGTCGCTATAAAACGCGTTGTTGATTACAACGTCAAAGTGCGCCCCACGTCGGATGGCAAGGGTGTGGATATTGCTAACGCAAAAAAATCAATTAACCCTTTTTGTGAGATTGCGGTAGAAGAAGCCGTGCGCTTAAAAGAAGCTAAGCAAGCCGATGAAGTGATTGTCGTGTCTGTGGGTGCTGATGCTGTTCAGGAACAGCTGCGCACAGCAATGGCGCTGGGCGCTGATCGCGCTATTCAGGTAAAAACAGACGCCGAGCTGGAGCCGCTGGCAATAGCTAAAGCCCTGGCGGCAATTGTTGAACAAGAGCAACCTGGCCTGGTGATTCTGGGTAAACAGTCCATCGATGGCGACAATAATCAGACCGGCCAGATGCTGGCCGCCCTGACTAACCGCCCACAAGGCACCTTTGCTTCTGAGCTGGTAGTGAATGACAACGACGTTCAGGTTACCCGCGAAGTGGATGGCGGCTTGCAGACCCTGTCATTAAGCCTGCCGGCCATTATCACTACCGATCTGCGTCTGAACGAGCCGCGCTATGCCTCACTGCCTAACATTATGAAAGCCAAACGCAAACCGCTGGCGGTCACTGAGCTGAGTGAGCTGGGTATTGATGCCGAACCCAAAGTGGTTATTACTGCGGTTGAAGCGCCGGCTCAACGTAAAGCCGGTATTAAAGTAGAGAGCGTTGCAGAACTGGTCGACAAATTAAAAAATGAAGCAAAGGTGATCGCATGAGTGTATTAGTTATAGCCGAACACGACAACAAGTCGCTCAAAGGCGCAACCCTTAATACCATTACCGCTGCCACCCAATTGAGTGAGCAGGTAGACGTGCTGGTAGCGGGCACACAATGTGCCGATGTAGCCGCCGCGGTAGCTAAGGTTGCTGGTGTCAGCAATGTACTGGTATTTGATAGCCCGGCTTACGAACACCAGCTGGCCGAGAGCCTTGCCCCGCTGCTGAAAGAAATCGCCTCTGATTATAAGTATGTGCTGGCCCCGGCCACCACCTTTGGTAAAAACCTGTTACCACGCGCTGCTGCGCTGCTGGATTGCCAGCCCATTTCTGACATTATCGAAGTGGTGGACGGTACTACATTTAAACGCCCGATTTACGCGGGCAATGCCATAGCAACCGTTACGTCTCAGCAAAGTAAGTTATTACTTACTGTTCGTAGTACTGCTTTTGATCCTGCACCTTCACAGGATAGTTCGGCCCCAATTCAAAATCAGGATATCGCTATCACTAACGAACTGAGTCACTTTGTAGGTGAGCAGGTTGCCGAAAGCGACCGTCCGGAATTAACCGCAGCTAACATCGTGATCTCCGGCGGCCGTGGTATGCAAAACGGCGACAACTTCTCATTGCTGTACGGCATTGCAGACAAACTGGGCGCGGCCGTTGGCGCGTCCCGTGCAGCCGTCGACTCTGGCTTTGTGCCTAACGACATGCAGGTTGGCCAAACCGGTAAAATTGTTGCACCAGACCTCTACATTGCCGTTGGTATTTCCGGTGCTATCCAGCACCTTGCCGGTATGAAAGACAGTAAGGTCATTGTGGCTATTAACAAAGATGAAGACGCGCCTATTTTCCAGGTTGCCGATTATGGCCTGGTGGCGGATCTCTTTACTGCACTGCCTGAATTAAACGAATTACTTTAAAACGTCTGGCGTTTAGCCGGTTGAGGATGAATACGCCCTGAAATGTCATATTGATATTTCATTATTCATCAAGAAAGAATACTGATTGAAGGATAGACCTATGCAAACTAGCGCAACCAAACCGTTGCAGGACCTCAAGGTAATCGAGTTTACCCACATGGTAATGGGACCCACCGCGGGTGTCATTCTTGCCGATCTGGGGGCTACCGTCACTAAGGTTGAGCCACTTGATGGTGATAAGACCCGCCGTCTGAAAGGTTCTGGTGCTGGCTATTTCCCTATGTATAACCGCAACAAGCGCAGTTTGTGTATTGATCTGAAATCAGACGAAGGTAAGGAAATTGCCCTCAAGCTGATTGCGGATGCGGATATCCTGATCGAAAACTTTCGTCCCGGCGCCATGGAAAAACTGGGCTTTGGTTACGAAGCGCTGAGCAAACTCAACCCCGGGTTAGTGTATTGCTCGTTAAAAGGCTTTTTAACCGGCCCGTACGAAAACCGCACCGCGCTGGACGAAGTAACCCAAATGATGGGCGGCCTCGCCTACATGACCGGTTTACCAGACCGTCCAATGCGCGCCGGCTCATCGGTTATTGATATTACCGGCGGTATGTTTGGCGTAATCGGTATTCTGTCGGCCGTTCACGAACGCCAGCAAACCGGTAAAGGCCGTCATATCACCAGTTCGCTGTTTGAAACCACCGCTTATATGGTTGGTCAGCACATGGCCCAGGAAACCGTGCTGGGAGAAGCGCCACCGCCAATGTCTGTGCGTCGCAGTGCCTGGTCTATTTACGATATCTTCCACTGCCAGGATGACGAACGTGTATTTGTTGGTGTGGTAAGTGACACCCTGTGGAAAAAGTTCTGCGCCGAATTTGAGCTAACCGACTTCCTTAACGATGAGAGTCTGGCGGCTAATAACGACCGCGTCCTTCAACGTGACCGTCTGATCCCTGCCATTAACGAATTGTTTGCCACCATGGACAAGCAAACCCTGATGGACCGATTAGAACGCGCCGGTATTCCGTTTGCGCCAATTAACACGCCTTCTGATTTGTTTAACGATCCGCACCTGAACGCGGGCGGTTTAATTGAAGTCACCACACCACAGGGTAAAGCTAAATTACCTTCACTACCTATCGAAATTGATGGTGAGCGCACGACCTTATTCCATGATTTGCCCCTTGAAGGCGAAGACAGCGATATCGTGCTTAAAGACATTGGTTACAGTGATGAACAAGTAGCCGCGCTGTCAGCGCGTTCGGTTATCCGTAAAAGTGTTGCCACAAACTGATTCCTACCCTGGAAACAGTATCACACAACAGTTTTTTGTTGTGTTCTCCGTTGGGGCTCAAATTTGAGCCCCGTTTTTTATCTCTGATTTTAGGCCGTTGAACGCTTTTTCGACGCCTTTGCCGACAGGCATAATTGCCTGATTCTACGACATCTATCGCCGGGCTAACGGCGAAGTAGCAATACATACGCGAATAGTGGTTAAAAGCATGGCAATCACCTGTTTGGTTTAAGCCAGCCAACTTACTGATTTAATCGTCTAAATTACCCTATTGCATCCATATTAAATACGCTTTAATGTGGAGACTCCGTATACTTTATATATTGAAGACAGAGTGACCTGACCTATGAAATCTGATATCCAAAACATTCCTCCAGTGGATTCATCCCGCCGTAAATGGTTGAAAGCAGTTGGACTTGGCGCCGGCGCAACCGCCTTAGCCGCCTGTGTAGATTCCGGGGTTAATGAGCTTAGCGCGGCAGGAATGAAAACAGACCATTTCCCGTCTGCCACGCCAAATCTGAATGACGGATTAATCAGATTATCGTCGAATGAAAATGCATTCGGCCCATCCGCAAAAGCGGTAGAAGCCATGAAAGGCGAATTATTTAACCTGTGTCGTTATGCCGATCCGACTACCTCAGTACTGAAAAAGAAAATTGCTGAGCAGGAAGGCGTTTCTGAAGACCAGATCGTAGTGACCAACGGCTCGTCCCCCATCCTGTTTGGTTATGCAGACTGGATCACTAAAAATGGCAACAAGCTGGTGACCTCTATGGCCACTTACGAAGGCGTTCCTCGTGGCGCTGAGTTTATGGGTGCCGACGTAACTTATGTGCCACTGGATGCCAACATGGACTTCGACCTGGACGCCATTGAAGCTGCCGTTACCGAAGAAACCACCGCGGTTTATATTTGTAACCCTAACAACCCGGTTGGTCGTGCACTGGATCCAGCTAAGCTGAATGCCTTTGCCAAACGCGTTTCGCAAAAAACCCAGGTATTTATCGACGAAGCTTATATCGAAATGTCTGACGGCTATCCAGGCAACGTGCAATCCAGCCTGGCTGCCGAAGGTTACAACGTGGTTATTTGCCGTACCTTCTCTAAAATTCACGCCATGGCGGGACAACGCCTTGGTTACGCCATTATGCCAGCTGCACAAGCCAAGGAAATTGGCGGTAAGTTACGCATGGGCGGTGTGAACTACCTAGGTCTGGTAGCCGGTATGGCCAGTATGGACGACCACGCCAACCTGAATAAAATGCGCGACATGGTTAAGGTAGAACGGTCTAAGTTAACCGCTGCGGCTGAAGAGCTTGGCCGTCCTTATGCTAAAAACCCACAAGGTAACTTTATCTACATGGATACCGGCATGCCACACGACCAGTTTGCTGAGAAGATGCGTGCGCAGGGCATTAAGGTAGTAGGCAGAACCTGGCCTGGTTACGACTCATGGTCACGTATCAGTGTAGGTACGCCAGAAGAAACAGATGCCTGTGTTAAGGCACTGAAAACCGTTCTGGCCTAAAACGCTAGTCATCGGCACTGCACACCGGCAGTGCCGTATTCCCCCGCCGATAAAATCCCCGCGAACACATTTCAGTTGTTGCATTATGCTTTTCTCATGCCTACTATTTGAACAACCTGTTTTTTATCCAGCGCTCGTTGCTGTATCGTTGTAAAAGCCTCGCAGCTCACACGAAACCGCGATAAACGCCTCTTTACTTTCTGACATTGCTGACCCAAAAGGATTTGATCTTATGGAAAAGAGATTCGCGTTTCTCCTTTGTTCTTTGTTAAGCACCCCGGCTTTCGCCAAAATGGAAATCGCACCAACAGAGCAAACCAAACCCGGCGAAGTGTCGCAATACGGTTCGTTTGTTATTCAGGCCATCCTCGACGATATGGGCTTAAGCCTGAGCGACGAAGAAAAAGAAGCGGTGGTCAACGACGATAAAAAAACGGTCCCCAAAAAAGAAGATGCCGCGCCAGAGCCGAAAAAGAAAGGCTACGCCAACGACATGTATTCGGGCATGAACTCCATGATGAAGAACTTCAAAAAGGAGTATCGCGCCACCGTAGATACCTGGACGGAAGAATACAATAATGTGCTGGCCCAGTGGGCCATTGCCAAAAAACAATACAAAAAAGAAGAGCAGGCTCTGTCTGATGCCACCTTTGATATGGATGAAGTGGTGGAAGAGCCCCAGGTGCCCCCCGCTAAACCCATTACCTTTGCCGAAGACCCGCTGGCCAGCATGAAACCCGGCGACTTTTATGTGATCCCCAACGCCATGGATGTGGAAATTCGCAATCAGAAAATGCGCGGCACCTGCGCCGCATTTACCGGCATTCGTGCGGTAGAAACCGTGCTGGCGCAGCACCCGCAGTTTGGCCCGTTACAGCTGGATTTATCTGAGCAGCATTTTTACTGGCTGAGTAAGCCCGACTGTTTCGATAAGCAATGCAATGCCAGTGAACACTCGGAAGGCTCATACTTTGACACCGGCTTTATTAACTCCAATAAACTGAATACTGCCGGACCACTGCGGCAGGAACAGTACTGCCCTTACGTGCCCTTTCCGAATAAAAAGAACCTGACCTACAGCCCTCTGGCCAATCAATGCATGAACGACTCTGTGGGCCTGTTCCAGGTTAGTGAGTTTAACCCGGTACTGCCCTTCGATTCGATTGTAAGTGAGTTAGCCCAAAACCGCCCCATCGCGGCCGGTTTTACCCTGACCAACAGCTATAAGAAAACCACCGGCGTGGTGCGAGCGAATGATCCGCTTAACGCTACCGAAGCTAAAGGCGAACACGTAGCCGGGCATGCCATGTTACTCATTGGCTTTATTAAACTACCAGAATCCATGCAAGCCGAGGAAGGCCGTTATTGCGCCATTATGGCTAATAGCTGGGGGGCCGGTTACGGTGTGGGCGGCTACGCTTGCCTTACCGAAAGCTGGATGGAGCAAAACCGCTTTAAATTTCAGAAAGACCCGTCGCGCAGCCTGATGTCATCCGTCAGTAAGGTCACATTATTAAAGGGCTAACAAGCAAAACCCGTTGCTAATAAAAGGAAGTACTATGCATAACGTTTTAAGTGGCGCCCGACATTTCCTGCTGGCCTGCCTGCTACTCGCAATACCGGCCCTGGCACAAGCGGAGCCCCTCAAAAATGGGGGCTATGTTGAAGGCAAAATTGCCACTGCCGGTGAAAGCGCGATTTGGACGTTTGAGGCAAAGGCTGGCGATATTATCAATATCAACGTAGCCGACATCGACGACCGGGACCTCGCCCCGCAACTGGTTATTTACGCGCCTGATGGCTCTGTGCTGATTGATTACACAGAGAATGATGTCATTCTGGTACATAATGTCCTGATTAATATACCAGGCACCTACACGGTTGAAGTTAAGGACGGACATACCGGCAACAGCCGGGGCAACAATCAAACCGGCAATTACCGGATTTATTATTTAAATCAAAAAATAGCAGAACATGGTGAGCTAAAAGAGAAAGGCTTTGTCAGCGAGACCATCGAACGGGGCGATATCGACTCCTGGCAGTTTAACGTTACCGCTGGTGAGTTTTTCTCAATTAACCTTACTGATACCGATGACAAGGATCTGGCAGTTCAAGGCACGATATTCAATCCCGATGGTACGGTGCTAGAAGACAGCGTTAATAACGACGTACAGATCTTCCACAACCTTCAGGCCAGGCAAACGGGCACCTACACGCTGATAGTAAAAGATGGGCATACTGGTAACAGCCGAGGACATGCACAAACCGGTAATTATCAGGTGTTTTTTAACAAACCCGGTAACGCTGAACATGGCCAGCTTACGCCCAACGGCTATGTTGAGGAAACCATAACCAGAGGCGATATCGACTCCTGGTCATTTACCGCCCAATCCGGTGAGTTGTTTATGCTTTCGCTGGTTGATGTCGCGAACAAAGATCTGGCTGTGCATGGCACCATTTTTAATCCGGATGGCTCAATTTTAGTGGATGATGGTCGCAATGATGTGATGGTTTACTACAACGTACAGGCAAAACAATCCGGTACATATACGTTTGTGGTAAAGGATGGTCATACCGGCAACAGCCGCGGTAACGCACAAACCGGCCCTTACCGGATATATCTTAACCAACAAACCGAGAGCGAACATGGCCCGCTGAAAAACACCGGCATGGTGGAGGAAACCATTGAATTTGGCGACCTGGACAGCTGGCATTTTGATGCAGTGGAAGGGCAAACCTTATCACTCACCTTTACCGACGTAGCTGGCAAAGACCTGGCTTTAAGCGCGTTAGTCTATGCACCGGATGGCTCGACCTTTTTAGAAGGGACAGACAATAACGTCCTTAGATTTAATACGGTAAAAATCAAACAGTCGGGCCGTTATTACGTTCAGCTTTTTGATGGCAATACCGGCAACAGCAGGGGAAACGGGCAAACAGGCACCTATCAAATCCGTATGACACTTATTCCGATATTAAAGCCCGAGACAAAACCATTAGTGCAAATTGAAGGGCCGGCCAGCGGCAAGCTTAATCAGGAAATGGTGTTGGCCGCCAAAACAACTAACCTCACCGAGTCGGCCACCTATAGCTGGAAGCTACTTTCGTCGGATGCAGCGATGCAAAACCCGCTTATTCTGATGTATAAAAAAACGGCCCCAGTGGTGATTTTTACGCCGCCAGCCCTGGGTACCCATGATCTGGAAGTTACGGTAACGACAGCAAATACAAGCTATACAGCTAAACATACGATTACTGTAGTAAATCACAAACCGGTAATCTCTTTGGCGGCAAAAAAGGATGAAAATGACCCCAATGCTGTTTTGATAAAAGCGACGGTGAGCGACGAAGATAAACAAGAGCTGACAGCGTCATGGGGGCTGGTTGGCAGACCGGCCGACAGTAGTGCCGAGCTGAGTAGGGCGGGAGAACTCCTGATCCGCTTTATTCCTGACAAGAGCGGGGTGTACAGTGTTACTTTAAGCGTATCAGACTCAGTAGTTAAAGTATCTGAAAGGATAGACATTACGATAGCGTTAGATGAGCCTGCTCCACCAGCCCCGGAACCTGAGCCGACGCCTACTCCTCAGCCAGAACCCGAGCCAACGGAGCCTAAATCCTGCGATATCAACAACGATTACTTTGTTGATAAGTACGATATTGAGCAAATACAAAAAGCGCTAAACAGTAACGCAACCGCTGCCAGTAACAAGCTGGATATTAATAATGACAAAACCATCGACGCGGCAGATGTCGCCTACTGCGAAAAGGAATGTACTTACGAAGGCTGTAACTCAGCGCTGTTTCAATAACAGCGCAAAGACGTACTTAATAAGAAGTTATATATGACGCACGCCGCCCGCAAAACATTTACATTAGCGGCTGGATCGTAATTAAATTAAGTGAAGTGTTTTTCGACTGAAAATAAGCAACTATTGTTTGCTTCTGCCACCTGAACAGCGGTATCCCATAGCCAATCGTTTCTTTTCTCACAAAAAAGCCTGCACGATGCAGGCTTTTGGTTATCAGTTTAAACGACTATTGTTTCTCGTCGTTTAATTCCATGCTCATCTGGTACTGGAAGATAGCCGGGTTATAACGGCAATGCAGCATATCCACCAGCTTTCCGTCGGTGTCGAATGAACGACGAGCCAGTACCAATAACGGCGAATTTTCGCGCAAATTCAACTCTCTGGCTACTTCTGCCGAGGCGGGTTCGGCGCTGATAAGCTGGTCGATACGAGAAAGCACAATACCATTGCGGCGTAAAAGCTCGACACGCGTATTGTCTGCTAACGCTTCTTCGCTAAAGGTACTGATTGGCGTTAACGTCCAGCTAAAATAGTACGCAAACGGGATTTGTTCGTCTTCGGTTAACCGTACCCGCACTAATCGGCATGCAGTTTCGCCATCGGCTAAGCCCAGCTCTTCACGGATCTCAGCCGGAGGGATGGCTTCAGCAATGTCCAGAATGCGGGTATGCGTATGTCGCCCCATGGTTTCAATGCTCTCAAGCATGCCCACTAGCGGCGCTTTAACCGGCTTAGGTTTGTACTTATAAGTCACCGTCGTGCCGCGGCCCCGGCGACGCTCTACCAGATTTTCAGCAGAGAGCTCATCCATAGCACGCTTAACAGTAATACGAGACAAACCAAAAGTTTCGCCCAGCTCTTGCTCGGTTGGCAACTGCGAACCATAACTGATAGTACCATCAATAATTTGTTCTTTTAGCAGGCTGTACAACTGGTGATATAACGGTGTTGGACCATCCCAGGTCAAGCCGTTTTGACTCCCATATTGTTTAAGCGTGGCGATGATGGACGATTTAGTCAAAACGTTCTCCTATACGACTGCTCGTTTTACTTATTATTTACTACACCAGGACACAGGCGATGACACTCATTGCTACATTAATAGGTGATTATACCTTTTATCCTGATAATCACCTAATTTTGCGCATAAATACCGTGTATTAGTCGGCTAACGGCGCACAACCTTCAGGCGGATTGCTGTTCAGTTTCATAAAAAACTGTTTTGCCGCAGCCACGGTTTCGTACGGGCGTTCAAGGTTAATGTAGTGACCGCCATCATTAAATGTTACCAGTTCCTTACTGCAGGCATGGGTTAATGCATTCATAAAGGCGGTTGCGGTTTCGGTATCCAGCGCCTGATTAGCAGTGCCCCACATAATCAGGCTTGGCGCTTTAACATGGGCCAGCACCCGTTGTGGATTACCCGCTTCATAAAACCCATAAGATATTTTGGCCAGCTTATCGCGGTTTTCAATATTCAGTAGATCCAGTTTACGCTGTATAAGTGCCGGAGTGCGACGCTCAGGGTCATTAATGTAACCGTTGTAAAACGCTTCAACGTCTTCACGCAGTACAACCGGATCGGTAAACATGTTCTTGCGCGGTTTTGCCGGTTTGTTGGTTGGTTTCTTCAGGTTTTTCGCCGCTTTACCGCGTTGAATTCCAGCAGAATTAATTAGCACCATGGCAGTAACCCTGTCAGTACGGGTAGCCGCATAGCGAAACATCAGCATGCCGCCATAAGAAATCCCCACCACCGCAAATTTATCCGCACCCAGATGATCCATAAGGCCATCAATTAACACGTGGGAGCGGGAAGCAGAATAATTGCCATTAGGAATATCACCGGTAAGGCCAAATCCGGGTAAATCAAAACGTACCACACGGAAGTTTTCTTTTAGTACTTCGGCCCATTCATCCCAGTCAGATAAGTCACCCAGGGTGCCATGCATAAGCAGAATGACCGGCCCCTTGCCTTCATCCCGGTAATGCACATTAATGCCTTCGATATCAGCAAACTGTGACGTTGGCCCCGCGTATTTTGCTCTGGCCTGTTCCAGCGTCAGCGTGCGGGTAGTTTCTTCTGCATTGGCAACACTGGCCAATCCCATCGTACAAACCACCCATAAGGCTGCTGTAATTAATTGTTTTTTCATTTTTTACTACCTTTTAGCTATTTGTTTGTGGCGCGGTCTGGCTACCTTTGGCCGGAAAAACCCATTTGGCGATAAGCGCGAAAATAAAATACACCAGCATCGACACCAATAATCCATATAATGACGGGAAAAGCGCTGCGGCTCCAGGCAGTTCAACGCCCGCACCGGCGGCATAGGCGCTTATTGCGCCAACCAGATAAGCCACAATGGCCAGCGCATTCCAGCCGGGCAGGTGTGCCAGGGTATCCGGGTTATAACGCTTTTTATTCACTATGTAATAATCCACGATAACCGGGCCTATAATAGGTGGCACTAACGCCGCCAGCAGGTTAATCCAGTCAAGGAAATACTCATAAACACCAAGGCCCAGAATTGTTCCTGCAATACCGCAAATCAGCGTAGTTACTCGTTTGGGCTTACGGAATACACTGGCGGTTTGCACAGCGGGTAAATATAAATTGGTATCACCGGTGGTCCATAACGCCAGACTCATGGCAATTACACCAAGAAAACCAATCACCGCCCCCTGCTCCAGCATGTAGGTGGTGAATTCATAGGTGCCCGATACGATACCGCCCATGGAACCGATAATTTGCAGGAACCACTGAGAAATAATCAGTACCACAAACGGGATAGCAATGGCTACCCAGGCTTTTTTGGCAAAACGGGTGTAATCGGCCATAACAATGGCACCCACAATCCATGAGCCCACGACCATATTAATGGCTTCACGCATGCTGATTGGCGAAGCCGCCGCCTGCTTGGCAGACATATCAAAAAAGGCGTCCCAACCGCCAACAGTATCAATATTTAACCAGGTGGCGTAGATTCCCACTGCCACCAGCATCAGTACCGATGGCATACTGACTTTCTCCAGCGCGTCAACGCCAAGATAGGTCGTAGCAGTAAACAGCACACCAGCGCCAATAGCGACAATGTAGAACGTGGTGGAGTCAAAAGACTGCGCCCAGGCGTAACCAAATGCCCCGACTGTAATACCCTGCCAGCCAATGGTTAGCAACGCGACAAACAGTACTGGTATATAGGCCCCGATGTTGCCGTAGGTAAAGCGATACAATAAACCGCTGTTACACGCTGTTTTGTAGCCAATGTAACCCACCAGCGCACCGATAATAAAATTCATACCGTTGCCTAAAAATGAAGCCGTCAGCAAGTCCGGCATAAAGGGCAGGCCTTTACCCAACGCGCCACCGGTAAGTAGCCCGGTAACCAAAAATCCCCAGCCAAATGCCAGGGCGAGTAACGGCAAGGCGTTACGGCGTTGAGACTCGGTTAATGGCGAGAGCGGATTATCTGCACTTTCTGCTTCTTCTGCCGCATCAAGCGTCCACCACTGTTTTATTTTATTCAGCATATGAAGCTCCTTCTGTCTGTCTTAAACCCAAACACCAAAGGTTGAACATAGGAAAGGGGCCCCGGCAAGGCATTAACAAATGTCAATAAAATTGAAATTCGCCTGATTAGGCATCAGTCACATCATGACGATACGACCAACCCACAAAGGGAATTGATAAAAGTCATAGGACCGCCGTCATATCCCGGTAAGATGTCAGTTAAAGCCAGACAAGCAGTAAAAATAACTGGCATCGACACAGGAGATAAGCAGTGCGAACTTTAGCAATTCTAACCAAGGCAGTGTGGCTGCGTTTGGCAAGTATAACCCTGACCTTGTTTATGCTGGGCTGTTCCCATGCCAGCGAGCTGACAGTGGAACAACTCACCGTGGCTGACCGTCAGGTTAAAGTCTGGCACTGGCAGCCCGATGGCAAGCCTGCCGCAACATTAATTTTTTCGCACGGCGCCGCCTCTGCACCACTTAAATATACCGCTCTGATTGAACCCTGGGTTGCCGCAGGCTACGAGGTGGTAGCGCCACTCCACGTGGATTCTACGGACCATCCGGATATGGAAAAATACCAAGGCATGGCTTCGTGGACAGCCCGGTTGCAGGATATGCAACTGCTCGCCGACACCTATGGTAAAAACGGCTATGTCGCTGCTGGCCACAGTTACGGCGCACTGATAGCGTTAGTTAAAGGCGGTGCCACCGGGATTGTTCCACCGGGGCTTGCTGCACCACTTAGCGATTCCAGAGTTTCCGCCGTGCTGGCGTTTTCGCCTCCGGGAGCCATTCCCGGCTTTGTCTCTAAAGACAACTACGCGACACTGGCAGTCCCTGCTTTAATTCAGACTGGCACTAAAGATGTCCCCCCGGGCACCAACCTGAGCTGGGAAGGCCATCTTGATGCTTACTCGGCTGTGGCTTCCGGCGGCGACCGTTATGCGCTTATCCTGGATGATGTGGACCATTACTTTGGCGGTGCCATTTGTCGTCTGGATTTACCGGGCCCAAAACAGCAAGCACAGCTAGACCAGGCAATAGAATATTCCCTGCTGATGCTTCAGGCCTACGCCAACAAAGAGACCAGCGCTAAACAACAGTTAACTCAAAAACTGGGGAAAACCAAGTTTGCTGATTTACAGTACAAATAACGAGACACCTTTTTTTTCGTCTTAAATACAACAGGGACACCTACTATGACACTGAATGATATCGACATTTTTAAACAAGCCTGCCTCGTTAACGGAGAGTGGGTGACGACATCGGACAGTCTGGATGTCACCAACCCGGCGACAGGTGAAGTTATTGCAAGTATCCCGCAACTGGATGCTGACGCGGTAAATCAGGCCGTTGATGCGGCCAACGAAGCATTTAAAAGCTGGCGTAAAAAGACCCCGTCAGAACGCGGCGAACTAGTGCGTAAATGGTATGACCTAATGGTGGAGAATACCGATAAACTGGCCACCATTATGACCACTGAACAAGGCAAACCGCTGGCCGAAGCCAAAGGCGAAATCGCCTATGCGGCCAGCTATGTAAAATGGTTTGCCGAAGAAGCCATGCGTATTAATGGCGAGATTTTGCCAGCCGCCACAGCGGATACCCACATTCGCGTGTCCCGCGATCCGGTTGGCGTTTGCGCCGCTATCACGCCGTGGAATTTCCCGGCGGCTATGATCACCCGCAAAGTTGCGCCAGCTTTAGCGGCAGGCTGCACCATCATTGTTAAGCCAGCAAGCCAAACACCACTTACTGCTTTAGCTTTAGGTGAACTGGCTATTCAGGCAGGCATCCCTAAAGGCGTGATACAAGTGATTACCGGTAAAGCCAGCGTGATTGGTGATACCCTGTGCGCCAACAGTACTGTGCGTAAGCTCACATTTACCGGCTCTACTGAGATTGGCTCACAGCTGATGGCCAAATGTGCCCCGGATGTGAAAAAGCTGTCGCTGGAATTAGGCGGCAACGCACCGCTTATCGTGTTTGACGATGCTGACATCGACCTCGCCGTTGAAGGCGTAATGAAAGCCAAGTTCCGTAACGCTGGGCAAACCTGCATCTCGCCTAACCGTGTCTATGTTCACAAGGCAGTTCAGGAAGAGTTCCAAAGCAAGCTGGTAGCAAAAGTTGAAGCCCTCAAGGTAGGTAACGGACTGGAAGACGGCATCGAAATTGGTCCGCTGATTGACACTGCGGGTGCCGATAAGGTAGCAGAGCACGTTGACAACGCCATCAGCAATGGCGCAACGTTGCTAACCGGCGGCAAACGCCTGGATAAGGGTGATAACTGGTATGCTCCAACGGTATTAACCAATGTTCCTTCAACAGCGCAATGTGCCAAAGAAGAAACTTTCGGTCCATTAGTGCCGATTATTGCTTTTGATACCGAAGAAGAAGTGATTGAGTATGCCAATGACACACCATTTGGACTGGCTGCGTATTTCTTTACCGATAACCTGCACCGCGCACAGCGTGTAGTTGACGCCATTGAGTCAGGCATGGTGGGCATCAATACCGGCGCTATTTCTGCTGCCAACGCTCCGTTTGGTGGCGTGAAAGCAAGCGGCATCGGTCGCGAAGGCGCCCACGCTGGTATCGAAGAATACCTGGAAATGAAATACCAGTGTTATGCGATAAAACAAGCCTAAGCTTTTTTATCGTCCCGGAAAGTTCGAAGAACTTATCCGGGACCTCCATAACAGTCTGACCGACTAAATTCAGGCCTAAGCCTGTTTAATTGTCCCGGAAAGTTCGAAGGACTTATCCGGGACCTCCATAACAGTCTGACTGACCAAAAAATTCCCCGTCGTCCCGGAATTGCATCGCAATATTCGGGACCTCCATAACTCCCTGATTACCTAAATACATCCCGGATATCCCGGAAAGTCTGAAGGACTTATCCGGGAACTTTGTAACTCCTGATTATGCAAATACCAAGCTTTAGAACATATACCTATAACATGATTTATAGTATCCCGACCAGTTTCGGCAGTTTCTTTAAGGTGTACTATATAGTTAATTTATAGTTTAAATCAGACGCTTCATCGCCGGTCATACCGCGGAAGCCCCACTGGTAAGCCTCCTGTTCTTTGATGGTAATCTCGATATCAACAGGTGCGATAGCTAAATGGGCGCTAATATCAGCAAATAAGGCTTTGATTAATGCCTTTTGAGTCTCGGGCTTACGGCCTTTCATCATGTTAATTTCTATTACTGTGTAAGCATCAGATCTGCCATCTGGGTAATAAAAATTTTGCTTTGCCAAGGGCACAAAGCGATGGGCTCTCTTGTCCTCGGGCATCCCCAAAACTGATTGCATACATGCATGAATCACATCAGATAGCTGCCCTTTGATAGGGTTAAGATGTGTATCTATTCCATAGATGACGATCACAGGCCTCTCCTTTTGCGATACCACCTTAAGTTTAAACGCTCACAATAACACGCGCAGCGACCACGATTCAAAATTCGCTGTGTTATCTTTGTGTGTTTACAACGCTGGGGTCAGCGCTCTGGTCTATCGCTATGCAGATAACGTAGATCTGATCTTATGGCCGACCTGGGCGTAGCAATTAATATCACAATCAATTGCTGTGAGACGTCGCTGACAGCAACAAAAAAGGTATTAATTGTATGGCCAATACCCGTATTGAATCAGATAGCATGGGCGAACTTGAAGTCCCCTCTGATGCTCTGTATGGAGCTCAAACACAGCGCGCTATCAACAATTTCTCCGTTAGTGGTCAGCAAATGCCAGGGGCATTTATTCATGCTTTGCTAAGGGTTAAAAAAGCGGCTGCGACCGCCAATGCCAACCTGGGCAAACTAGAGAAACACATCGCTGATGCGATTATCTCGGCATGTGATTCCCTGCTTGCCGATAGCAAATTAATGCAGCATTTTCCGGTAGACGTATACCAAACGGGCTCAGGCACCAGCACCAACATGAATGCCAACGAAGTTATTGCAAATGTGGCCAGCCGGGATTCAGCTTGTGACATTCATCCCAACGATCATGTCAATTTCGGGCAAAGCAGCAACGATATCATTCCAACCACCATTCATGTCAGTGCTGCGATTGCCCTGGAGAAAAAACTATTACCAGCACTTGTACATCTGACAGACACCATTGGTGAGAAGGCCGAATCGGTCAGTAAATTCTGTAAAACCGGTCGCACTCACCTGATGGATGCCATGCCAGTACGAATGGACCAAAGTTTATCTGGCTGGCAAGCACAAATTATACAACAAACTAACACGTTAGAAGGCTTGCAGCCGGCACTTCAAACTCTTGCTCTAGGCGGCACGGCGGTAGGCACCGGCATCAATGCAGACCCGGCCTTCGCAGATGAGTTTAACAAGGTATTATCAAACCAGCTAGGCATTAGCTTTCATCCCGGCGCTAACTTTTTTGCCCTCATCGCATCCCAGGATACAGCGGTTACCTTATCTGGTGCACTAAAGTCGGTAGCGGTGAGTCTGATGAAAATCGCTAATGATCTGCGCTGGATGAATTCCGGCCCACTTGCCGGTCTTGGGGAAATTGCACTACCGGAATTACAGCCAGGCTCGTCCATTATGCCGGGTAAAGTTAACCCGGTTATTCCAGAAGCCGTAGCTATGGCTGCGGCACAGGTAATCGGCAACGACACTGCGATCACAGTTGGAGGTCAGTCAGGTAATTTTGAATTAAATGTGATGCTACCGCTTATCGCCCACAACTTACTAAGCAGTTTGCATTTACTGACTAACAGTGCGCAGTTGTTAGCCGACAAAGCCATAAGGGGGTTCAGTGTAAATCAGGAAAACCTGCAAAAGGCCCTACACAAAAATCCTATTCTGGTAACCGCTCTCAATCCGGTAATTGGCTATAGCAAGGCAGCTGAAATCGCTAAGCGGGCATATAAAGAACAGCGTCCCGTGATTGATGTAGCAGAGGAGATGACACAGTTAAGCCGGGAAGAACTGCAAGAGTTACTCGACCCGATTAAGCTAACCCGCTAGGCGAAAGAATAAATGTAGTTCGTCGAATTTGCTCAGGCTCAATTGCAACGACATATGGACAAGTACTTATCTTTAAGCTGCAGATTTTCTGCGCCCACTGTAACCAGTCCTTGATTAAAGTAGGTTTATCACTCTATCAGACACAGTTAGCAACACTCTCAGTCATGCATTTTAACTAAACTCGTATATGATAATTGTGAAACCCTACACAAGGAGAAGCGTTATGCGTTGTCACGAAATAGACTATGAAATTCTGGGTAGTTCCATGCAAATGGTGGAGGTGGAACTGGATCCTAACGAAACCGTGATTGCTGAAGCCGGTGCCATGAACTACATGGAAGAAGGCATTAGTTTTGAAGCCAGAATGGGCGATGGTTCGGAGGTGAATCAAAGCTTTATGGGCAAGCTGTTTTCGGCGGGCAAACGCGTTATCAGCGGCGAATCCTTGTTTATGACGCATTTCACTAACGAAGGTTATGGCAAACGACGGGTGGCTTTTGCAGCACCATTTCCGGGCTCAATTATCCCGCTGGATATGGCTAAACTGGGTCAGCAGGTCATCTGCCAAAAGGACTCATTTTTGTGCGCGGCCCTCGGCACCAAGGTCGACATTACCTTTAACCGCCGGATTGGCAGCGGCTTTTTTGGTGGCGAAGGCTTTATTCTGGAAAAACTCCAGGGTGACGGCATGGCCTTTGTGCATGCCGGCGGTACCGTTATCGAGAAGGAGCTGAAAGGCGAAACCTTACGCCTGGATACCGGCTGTCTGGTCGCATTTTGTGGTGACATCGACTACGGCATCGAAATGGTTCGAGGTCTCAAGAGTATGTTCTTCGGTGGCGAAGGGTTATTTATGGCTACCTTACGCGGGCACGGCAAAGTGTGGATCCAAAGCCTGCCATTCTCCCGCCTGGCTGACAGGGTGCTACAAAACGCGCCTGCAGTGGGCGGCAAACGTCAGGGCGAAGGCTCCATCCTGGGCGGTATTGGCGACCTTATCGACGGCGATTAATATCAAGGTGTTTGCTCTCTTCACAAACTCCACACTGTCTTCCTGACAGACACCAACCTGCCCACACCCGGGAACGTCAGACTTTTTATATAGGTTTCCGGGTGTCTTTGTTTAGTTGGTCAGCAGCGCTGTATCAACAAATCACGCGGGCAAACGGGCGTATACAGCAGGATAACTTCCCTGACTACGAAATGGTGCGCCTGGCCAGCGCGCCAGCCATACACGTTGAGTTTCTGCATACCGATGCGCCGTTGGGTGGTTTAGGAGAACCCGGCGTTCCGCCCATCGCACCGGCAGTAGCCAATGCGGTGTTTGCTTTATCAGGCCAACGCCTGCGTGAACTGCCGCTTAAGCTAAGTGAAACGCAGGCATAAAAAAACCACCTTCCCGTAAGGAAAGGTGGTAAACGGACACACTTAGAAAAGCGGTAGTGGATTGCTTAGCGGCAACCTAAGCAAGCCAGGGAGAAATTAGCCTTTCGCTATTTCATCAATGGTGCTGTTGAAGGACTCTTTGGTTTCACCAATCTGTGCTTCTTCAGCTTCTTTGCGGGCAAGGTAGAACAGGCGGGCCATAAAGCCCTGACGCCATGCTTCACGTTCTTCCAGCGCCGCATCATCCAGCTCCAGCGCATCAATGCCAGCAGCCAGGTCGATACCATGTTGTTTGGCAACGCGTTCCTGTGCGTCCATACGGTCACGCATCACGTTAAGTTCGCTGGCCAGTACCATTACCATCGACATCAGCTGATCAGTGCCGGCATCTTCGTAAAACTTAGGGCGTTTGCCTTTCGCGTTATGATTTAAAGAAACAGACATTATGCAACCTCCTGCTTAACTAATGGTTTCTGTGCGATCAGCACTTCCCAGCCACCGCCTGGCGCAAATTCACCGGCAGTAAACTCACGGTCAGCAACCGCTTCTTTCGACTCATCGCTGTAACCTTTAGAGCCTTCAGTAGTTTCCATAATCGCCATTGGTGCAGTATCAAAACGTACAGCATCACGCGGGAAGCCAGCGTCTTCAGCAAGCTTGATTTGATCAAGGTCGCGCATGGCGCCCCAGAACGGCTCGTTGTTGTACCAGGTTTCGTTATCCAGAATGAACTGAGTGAACGGATCCATTAAATCAAACGGCGGTAAGTCAGCGTGGATCATCAGGCCACCCGGGGCCAGTACGCGCTCACTTTCCTTAAAAATTTTCGGCATGGCTTTACCGCTGGTTTCGTGCAGCAGAATGTGGCTTACCACTAAGTCAAAATAGCCATCTTCGAAGGTAGTTTCTTCGGCGTTCATCTGCGCAAAGTTCACTTCTTTACCCAGTGCTACACCGCGAGCATGTGCATAGCGCACGCAACCGCCGCCCACATCGATACCCCAGATTTCAGCATCAGGGAAGGCTTCTTTATAAGGCAGGGTAGAGTGCCCCACAGTACAGCCCATATCCAGAATGCGGCGGGGTTTAAAATCAGGGTTATTGCGTTTTAAGTAGTTACATACCGAGCGACCCATATCGTCGTTGTCAGGGCCGGTGTAACCCATGGTGTAAAGGTACACACCACGGTCGTAAATCACGCCTGCTGACACATCGTCTTCGGTGACTTCGGTGCAGTAACCACCCGGCATACAGTGAATATCAATGGCGCTGACATACTTAGGCGGCACAAAACCTTCAGGGATTACCAGTTTGGTATCGGTTTTCGCCGACAGCGCTTTGGCTTTTTCAATCATTTCAGGTAGCTGGCGCTCTACGCACATTACAGTGGATTCCCACAGCAGTTCCTGGGCGATACGGTTGGTAGAAGCGTACAGCTGAAAATAGCTGTTTTTTACCATCGCTTTGCGGATGTCCTGGCGGTTTTGCGGCTCATGGCCATTTTCACGCTTAAACTTTGGTACCACGCGCTTTTGATAAATGGGTTCCAGTCCCGGTAGCGTCGAGTGCTGGATAAAGCCTCTTAAGCTTTTTGCGAATTCCTGTCGCGAGGCCTCGTCGTGCGTGGTCTCTGGCAACATCTCATGATGCCCTTGTTGAAAACAGTTAAGCATGTCACACCTCAATATTTAATTTATGGTGATTGAACACTGTTACCGGATTACTGCACGGTAACGGCTGAATACCGATTCACTATAAAAATCCGTACCGTCTCACGCATTGACAATTGTCATGGCAGGAACCTTTCATCCCGATAGGCTAAATCAGGAAAATTACCGTGCTCATCCGGGTGCGGCTAACGCAGCGGTGACCACCTGCACTGGCACACCAGACAGGGGCACCAGGCCACGGCTAACACGAAGCAAGCAGTGCAATGCAGCTTTATGGAACAGCCTCAACCATCCTGGATTTGGCAAAATTGAGGGGAATGAATTATGAGTTATCGTCTTGGCGTTGATGTCGGCGGAACCTTTACTGACCTGTTGTTGATTAACGAAGAAAATGGTCAAACTTTTACGGCGAAAGTACCTTCTACGCCGCACGACTCTTCAGAAGGTGTATTAAACGGTATCGCGCGAATTTGTGAAGAATCAGGCGTTGATCCCACCCAGATTCACCGCGTGATGCACGGTACTACCGTAGCCACCAACGCGGTACTTACCGGTAAAGGCGCTAAAGTAGGTTTGGTAACCACCAAGGGTTATGAGCACACCCTGCAGGTAGCCCGTTCATTCTGCCCCGGCGGTTTAGGCGGCTGGGTAAGCTATGTGAAAAACCCGCTGTTAGCCCCACTGGAACTGACCATTGGCGCGATTGAACGGATGGATGCTCAGGGCAATGTGGTTACCGAACTCAACGAAGGCGCACTGCGTGCAGAGCTGGAAAAACTATACGCCAAAGGCGAAGTTGAAGCGCTGACCATCTGCTTTATTAACGCTTATGTGAATGATGCGCACGAGAAGCAAGCGAAGAAGATTGCCCAGGAAGTGTTTGGCGATATCGCTATTTCACTGTCGAGCGAAGTGGTTCCTGAAATGCAGGAATACGAGCGTACCGAAACTACCGTAGTTAACTCTTATGTTCGTCCGGAAGTGGCTAAGTATGTTAACAACCTGCAAAACGCCTTAAAAGATCGCATGGGCGAAAATGTGCAGCTGTCTATCCTGCGTTCAGACGGTGGTCTGGCGTCAGGCCGTGCTTCTGCCGAATCACCGGTTAACCTGCTGATGTCTGGTCCTGCAGGTGGTGTAACGGGTGCGATTTACTTCTGTAGCCGCGCCGGTTACGACGACATTCTGACCTTCGATATGGGCGGTACCTCTACCGACGTAGCGCTGATTCAGGGCTCTAAAGCCAAGGTTCGCCGCGAAACTATCGTGGGTGACGTACGCGTACGTGCGCCATCGGTAGACGTACGTACCGTAGGTGCCGGTGGTGGTTCAATTGCCTTTGTACCAGAACTCACCAAAGCACTGCGTGTTGGCCCTGAGTCTGCCGGTGCCGTACCCGGCCCTGCGGCATACATGAAAGGCGGCGTTGAGCCAACAGTATGTGACGCTAACGTGGTACTGGGCTACCTGCCTTCAGATGTACAACTCGGTGGCGCTATGGCCATCAACCGTGATGCAGCCGTAACTGCGGTACAAAAAGTGGCAGACGCCATGGGTATCGACATCATGGAAGCAGCCGAAGGGATCATCAAAATTGCCAACGAAGCCATGTTTGGTGCGCTGCGTCTGGTATCGGTTGAACAAGGTTACGACCCGCGTGATTTCGCGCTGGTTGGTTTTGGTGGTGCAGGCCCGCTGCATGCTAACGCACTGGGTATTCTGACCGAAGCCTGGCCGGTAATTGTTCCACCGGGCCCGGGCGTACTCTGTGCCTATGGTGATGCCACTACCGAAGTACAGGACGAAGCGGCCCGTACCTACCTGACGCTGGCACAAAACACCACGTCAGAAGCCTTACTGGCTGACCTTACCGAGTTACGCGCTAAAGCGTCTGAGTCGTTGATTGCTGATGGTCTGGCGCCAGAGTCACTGGAAGTCACCTATCAGGCCGACCTGCGTTACACCGGTCAGGCCTTTGAAATCTCCGTGGACTTCACCGAAGCCGACCTTGAGGAAAAAGGTCTGGCTGTGCTGACCGATTACTTCGATCAGGAGCACGAAAAACTGTTCACCTTTAAGCTGGGCGACGGTCACGAAATTCTGATGATCCGCGCTGTTGTTAAAGCTAAAGGCGGCGACATTGCCGAGCGCAAACTGGGCGAAGATAGCCTGACCCTGGCCGACTGTAAAGTGCAGGATACCCGTTTCTTCTATGACGGCGCATGGCATGAAGGCGCGATTTATAACCGTAGCAAACTACACCCGGCTATTGTGGTACCAGGCCCGGCTATTGTTAGCGAAATGGACTCAACCACCGTGGTACTGCCTGGCTATCAGGCCAATATCGACCACGTGGGCAACCTGTTAATCAATCCAGTGAAGTAATCGGGGGAATATCATGACTGCACAGATTATCCAAACCAACTCAACCCCGCTACAACGCGTGGATGTAGACGGTGTAACCGTAGATATTATTGAAAACGCACTGCGTAATGCCCGAGAAGAAATGGACGCGGTGCTGTTTCGTACTGCCATGTCACCGGGTATTCGTGAACAGGGCGACTGCTTCCCGCTGATCGCCGACCGTCACGGTAAAATGGTGGTGGGCCAGATGGGCTCATTCATTACCGGTTTTACCAACGCTTACGAAGGCACGCTGGAAGAAGGTGACATCATCCTCACCAACGACCCGTACATGTGTAACGCGGCGATTTCGCACTTAAACGACTGGCTGGTACTGGTACCGGTATTTAAAGACGGTCGCCACATTGCGTGGTCTGCCATGTTTGGTCATATGTCGGATAACGGCGGTATGGTGCCGGGTTCAATGCCTATTCAGGCCTCCACCATCTTCCAGGAAGGTGTGCGTATTCCACCGGTAAAACTGTACAAAAAAGGCGTGCTGCAAGAAGAAGTATTAGAGCTGATTCTGCACAACGTACGTACCCCGCAATGGAACCGCTTCGACTTAAACGCGCTGGTAGCAGCCTGTAAAACAGCGGCTAAGCGTTGTAACGAACTGGCCGAGCGCTTTGGTGATGACGTGTTCGACTCAACCATGGAAATCATGCTTGAGCGTAACAAAATGGCCATGGCCGAAATCATCAAGATGTTTATCCCGGAAGAGCCGCGCGAATTTGCCGACTACATCTGTGACGACGGTAAAGGCATGGGCCCTTACAAGATTAACTGTAAGATGTGGCGTGAAGGTGAGAAAGTCATTTTTGATTTTGACGGCACCGATCCACAGGCGCAAAGCTCAATCAACTTCTACCTGAACGAAGAAATGTTCAAGATGTTCTTCGGCTCGTTCACCATTAACGTGGTAGACCCGCAAATCATCTTTAACGACGGTTTCTACGACTTAGTTGACGTACGTATTCCGGAAGGCACACTGCTTAAGCCTAAATACCCTGCGGCGCTTTCAGGCCGTACTCACGCCCTTGGCCGTATCTTCGATATCCTGGGCGCACTGTTAGGTATGGGCGCACCAGAGCAGCTGCTGAATGCCGCCGGTTTCTCTGACTCACCGCACTTGTTCTACTCGGGCTACGACGACAAAGGCGAATGGTTCCAGCTGTTCCAGATTGGCTTTGGTGGTATCCCTGGTCGTCCGGTTGGCGACGGTCCGGATGGTCACTCACTGTGGCCGGGCTTTACCAACGTGCCTAACGAGTTTATCGAGTCGTATTTCCCAATGCGTATCGAAACCTATGAAGTTATCCCAGATTCAGGCGGCGCGGGCTTACACCGTGGTGGTCACGGCCTGAGCGTAGCCTATCGCTTCTTATGTGATGGCCAGATCGCGATCCACGATGACCGCTGGTTAGTCTACCCATGGGGCGTTAACGGTGGTGAGCCGGGCATGCGTTCTACCAAACGTATGGTTCGCGCCGACGGCAGCGAAGAATGGTTACCGTCTAAGTGTGAAGACATCAAGGTTAAAGCTGGTGACCTGCTGTACTTCAACACCTGGGGTGGTGGCGGCTGGGGCGACCCGTACAAGCGCGATCCACAACTGGTATTAACCGACTTTAATCGTGGACTGGTCACTCTTGAAGGCGCGAAAGCCTACGGTGTGGTTATCGAAAACGGTGCCGTTAACGAAGCTGCAACCACTGAGCTGCGTGCAACCCTGAGCGAACAGCGCGGCGAAGTCAGTCTGTTCAATCGCGGTGGCACCATCGAAGAGATTAAAGCCAAATGCCTGGAAGAAACCCATATTCCGGCTCCGGTTACACCAACGTTCCAGAACGTTAAATAATAAGTCGCCAGGCAGACTGGCGACTCTGACAAAACCCCGGCCCCGGCGTCTGGCCTGGCATCAGGCTGGCTCCAACCCGGGGTTTTGCGTTTTTTACCCTACGCCCCAAAAAGATGGAGTCCGTATGACATCACCAAGAACACTGTACGACAAACTCTGGGACCGACGCTGCGTTAAACAAAACGAAGACGGTACATCACTGATTTATATCGACCGCCACATTGTGCATGAAGTCTCCTCGGCACAGGCCTTTGAAGGCTTAAAAGCGGCCGGGCGCAAGCCCTGGCGCACCAGCGCCATTATTGCCACGCCGGATCACAACGTGCCCACCACCGAGCGCGAAAAAGGCATTGATGGCATTACCGATGATACCTCACGCATTCAGGTTAAAACCCTGGATGATAACTGTAATGCCTTCGAGGTGCCGCAGTTTGCACTAAAAGATAAACGTCAGGGCATTGTACATGTTATCGCACCGGAACAAGGGCTGACCCTACCCGGTATGACAGTGGTTTGTGGTGATTCCCATACAGCGACCCATGGTGCCTTTGCGGCCCTTGGTGTAGGCATTGGTACTTCAGAAGTTGAACACGTCCTGGCCACCCAGTGCTTAATTCAGCGTAAAGCGAAAAACCTGCGCATTGATGTTTCAGGCCAGCTTGGCCGTGGTGTTACCGCTAAAGACGTGGTGCTGTACATCATTAGTCAAATCGGCACCGCAGCAGGTACCGGTTGTACTATCGAATTTACCGGTGATGCCATTTACAGCCTGTCGATGGAAGGGCGTATGACCTTGTGCAACATGGCTATTGAAGCCGGTGCCAGAGCGGGTCTTGTCGCCTATGACGCCACCACCGAAGCCTATGTTAAAGACCGCCCACTGGCGCCCAAAGGGGCAGACTGGGATAAAGCTGTTGCAATGTGGCGTAAGCTCAAAAGTGACGACGGCGCCAAATTTGATATCGATTATTTCTTTAAGGCCGAAGATATTCGCCCGCAGGTAAGCTGGGGAACGTCACCGGAGATGGTGGTGGCGGTAGATGCCACTGTACCTACCGTGGCAAGCCTACCGGAAAACAAATCCGCCGATTATCAAAAAGCTATGCAGTACATGGGCCTGGAGCCTGGCCAGCCTATTACCAGTATCCAGCTGGACCGCGTGTTTGTAGGCTCATGCACCAACTCGCGTATTGAAGATATTCGTGCTGTGGCAGAGGTTGTAAAAGGCAAACATATCGCCCCAACCATTAAACAGGCCCTGGTGGTGCCCGGCTCGGGTTTGGTTAAACAGCAGGCCGAAGATGAAGGGCTGGATAAAGTCATCACTGCCGCCGGGTTTGAATGGCGCTCACCGGGCTGTTCTATGTGTCTGGCCATGAATGCGGATCGCTTGTACGAAGGCGAGCACTGCGCCTCTACCTCTAACCGTAACTTTGAAAGCCGTCAGGGCAGTGGCGGGCGCACGCATTTAGTTAGCCCGGCTATGGCTGCAGCCGCCGCCATTAACGGTCACTTTGTGGATATTTCTAAGGAGGCTGCACTATGAAGCCGTTTACGCAACACACCGGACAGGTGTATCCCTTTGACCGCGCCAACATCGATACTGATGCCATTTTGCCCAAGCAGTACTTAAAGTCTATTCGCAAGTTTGGTTACGGCGACTGGCTGTTTGACGATTTGCGCTATCTTGATGGTGGCGATGTCACCACCCCGGTTAGCGAACGTCGTAAAAATCCGGATTTTTTACTTAATCATGCCGATTATGCCGCCAGCAGCGTATTACTGGCACGGGATAACTTTGGCTGTGGTTCCAGCCGGGAACACGCTGTATGGGCGCTACGCGATTATGGTTTTGCCGTAGTACTGGCCCCCAGTTTTGCTGACATTTTTTACAATAACTGTTTTAAAAACGGTTTATTGCCCATTGCTTTACCAAACGAAACTATCGACGAACTGTTTGCGATGAGCCAATCCGAGAAACTCTTTGTTACGGTGGATCTGCAAACCCAGTCTATCTTTACCGAAACGCACCAGTGGCATTTTGACATCGATGAATCGAGACGGCAAAACCTCCTGGAAGGTTTAGATGAAATCTCGGTCACCCTGAAAGATGCAGATACCATCCATGCCTTTGAAGATAAGCTAAAGCAAGCCGAACCCTGGGTGTTTCAAAATATCCTCTGATACGACAAAGCCCGACTGACAGCGGTAAGTCGGGCTTTTTTCTATACCTGTTTAAGCTATACTACTGCAGCTCTGTTGCGTGTACTGCCAGCTTTTCTTTTTCACGTCAGAGCCCGGCCATTCTTCGCCTGCCCTAACCAGCAAACGCCGACACACTTTGCAGCAATAGTATAATATATATGTCATTTCTTTTACCGTAGAATATATCCAAACAGTGATAAACCAACGCGGTTTTTGACAATTATCATATTGCAAATAAGCTATCAGTGATTTGATGATTTCGTAGCAAAATCTTAGTGAAGCACTTTCACTTTATCTCATAGTTGCGCGCCGTATGCGTAAACAGGTAATAAAATGAATCAAGCCAATTCCAGTCGTACTATTAAGCTTAGTCTTATCGCGTCTTTGGTTGCCAGCACATGTCAGCCACTTTTAGCACAGCAAACCACCGCTAACGAAGATCAGTTAGTTATCGAAAAAATCGAAGTGACCGCGCGAAAGCGTTCTGAAAACTTGCAGGAAGTCCCCGTAGCGGTATCTGCGCTCACCAGTGGTGACATTGAAAAACAAGGCATCGTAGCCGTCATGGACATTGCCGACAACACGCCGGGTCTGGTGGTAAGTAATAACTTTTCCGGTAAAACAGACCGTTCTGTGCAGAGTTTTACCCTGCGTGGATTCTCGCCAAGTAGTGGCGCAGAAGCTACTACATCCGTGTTTATCGACGGTGTTCCGGTTTCATCAACCACTGCGGTTTCATCTATTGGTTCACCCGAGCGTATCGAAGTGCTGCGCGGCCCGCAAAGCGCTTACTTTGGCCGTAATACCTTTGCCGGCGCCATTAACGTAGTCAATAAAACGCCCAATCAGGAATGGGCCGGTTCAGTTACCGCTACGGCGGGCAACTATGGCTATACCCGGTTGCGCGGTGATGTGGAAGGCACGCTAATCGACGATAAGCTGTCTTTCCGTTTATCCGGCGAAACCTACGAAAAAGACGGTTTCTGGGATAACCACTACCAGGACGGTGGTCGTCTGGGCGATCAAAAGACCACCATGACTAACCTGTTTGTTCAGGCCAATCCTACTGATAATCTTACGCTGAAAGCCTTTGGTTTTTATTCCAAGGACGAAGATGGTCCGGCCGCGTCAGCGTTTATTTCGGCTGTGGACATTCTTGATTACGCGACCTTTGATGTCGCCGTTCAGGGTCAGTCAAACTGCGTTATTAACGGCAACCCTTATTTTTGCAGCATCCCGACTAAAGCCGATCCGCTGTCTTATAACACCAAAGCTTCGCCCGAACTGAAAGCGTTAATGGCTAACCCGGATGGACGGGTTGCCGATACCGGCTTACTGAACGATTACGGTATGGGGCGCGAGTTCTACCATGCTCACTTTATTGCCGACTGGGACATTACTGATGACGTGACTCTGTCATCTTTAACCGGCATGAATAACGAAGAATGGGTACTGCTAAACGATATTGCACATTATGGTAACGAATACTTCCAGTATCCGTTTTTGGTTGATCGTAAAAACGAAGATGTTTCCCAGGAGTTTCGTGTAAGTTACGCCGGTGACGGCCCGCTTACCGGTTCCTTTGGCGTAAGCTATCTGGATGCCAAACGTAATGGCAGCCAGACCACCGCGATTTCTTTTTATCCGGTACCACAGCGCGTTTCTCAAACCGGCGAGTCCAAAGCAAAAACGCTGGGGGTGTTCTTTGGTTTGAGTTACGAGCTTAACGACAAAACCACCCTGAGTGTGGAAGGCCGCTATCAGCAAGACGAAATCAGCGCCATTAGTGCCGAAGGTGTACTGCTGGCAAAAGAAAAATTCAGCAACTTTTTACCGCGTCTGATCCTCGACTATAAAGTCAACGATGAGTTAATGGTATTTGGTACCATTTCTAAAGGCGTGAACCCTTCTGCCTTTAATACCAACTTACTGGCAGTTGAGGACTATGTGCGCGAAGCCGCAGAAGCGGCCGGCGTAGCCCTGACCGTTGACCCGGAAGAGGTTAACAACTACGAAATCGGCATGAAAGGCAGCCTGATGGGCGGTGCGATGAACTACTCGCTGGGTGCCTATTACGCTCAATGGAACAAGCAAATTAACCGTATCAATCTGGTCATCAACGACCCACAGAACCCAACTGCCGCCACCAGCTATACCGGTGTTGCCAATGCTGGTGATGTGGATTTATGGGGGCTGGAGTTAGAAACTCACTGGATGCTTACCGCCAACCTGCGCCTGAACGCGTCGGCAGCCTACATTGGCTCTGAAATTAATCAGCACAGCAATGCGGCACTCAGCGCATTGTCGGGTGTGACGGATTTTAGTGGTAAGGAACAACCGGGTACCTCCAAATACTCAGGTAATCTGGGACTGGAATATTCCGGCACCATCGCCAACGAGTACGACTACTTTGTCCGCGGCGATTATGTGTATAAGTCCGGCCAATGGGTTAACCAGGCTAATTTCTTAAAAACCGAAGATATTCATAAAGTTAATCTGCGTGCAGGACTTTACATTGGCGACCTGGAGTTGCAAGCTTATGTCAAAAACGTATTTGATAACGATGAATACATGACAGGTTATGATTATTATGCCTTTGATGCCTCCTTTGCCTATTTCTCAACAAATTCAGGAATAGTCATGGCGATGCAGGAACCCCGCACCGTTGGTATCCAGGCAAAATATTCGTTTTACTAATTAAAATAATGACTCATCTGCAGGAACAGCTAATGGCTGGGCCTGTCCCCTACACCCGCTAATCAAACCGGCTTGTCCGGTTTGATTTCTTTTAATCCAATAAAGCAATTGCAGGTAGTATGAAGAATCTAAAACACTGGATGATATCCGGCGCCCTGGTCACGCTTGGCGGCTGTATGCAAACACAAGCCCCCGCCCAATTTAAAGACCTCAACAATAACGGCAAACTTGATGGCTACGAAAATACCAGCCTGAGTAGTGAAGAAAGAGCGGCTGATCTACTGGCTCGCCTTACCACCGAGCAAAAAATTAAGCTGGTTAACGGTACCGGCATGTCCATGTCTGGTAATGGCTCACAAAAGGTTGCCGGAGCAGCGGGCTCTACGTATTCGTTAGCGGAATTTGGCATTCCTGAAGTTGTTTTATCAGACGGCCCGGCGGGCGTGCGGATAAAGCCAACTCGCGAGAATGACGACAACACCTACTACGCTACCGCATTTCCTATTGCTACTGCCATTGCCTCAAGCTGGAACACCGAACTGGCAGAACAGGTAGGTGAAGCCATGGGTAACGAAGTAAAAGAATACGGCATTGACGTATTCCTGGCACCAGCGCTGAATATTCAGCTTAACCCTCGCGGTGGCCGTAACTTTGAGTATTATTCTGAAGATCCGCTGATCGGTGGCTTAATGGCAGCCTCGGTAGTCAACGGCGTCGAAAGTCAGGGCGTGGGCGCTACCATCAAACACTTTGTGGCCAACCAGGTGGAAACCAGCCGTATGGTGCTCAACGCCGAAGTCGGCGAGCAAGCCATGCGCGAAATTTACCTCAAAGGGTTTGAAATTGCAGTGAAGCAAAGCCAACCCTGGGCCGTTATGAGCTCCTACAACAAATTAAACGGTACTTATACTTCACAAAGTAAAGCGCTGCTTACCGATATCCTACGCGATGAGTGGGGCTTTGAAGGGATTGTCATGACCG
Organism: Marisediminitalea lipolytica; assembly: GCF_001758465.1. Taxonomy (GTDB): domain Bacteria; phylum Pseudomonadota; class Gammaproteobacteria; order Enterobacterales; family Alteromonadaceae; genus Alteromonas; species Alteromonas lipolytica. The sequence goes on along the minus strand of NZ_MJIC01000015.1, from coordinate 647,075 downwards.
ACTGGTTTGCCGGTGATGACTCAGCGGCACAAATGGCCGCCGGTAATGACCTGATTATGCCTGGCACACCAGCCAACCAGAGTCAGATTGCCGCCGCACTGGAAAACGGTACGCTAACAGAGGCTGAGCTTGACCGTAACCTGACCCGCATTTTAGCCATGATTTTCAAATCACCGGCAATGCAGGGTTACGACTATTCAGACCAGCCTGATTTATCCGCTCATGCCCAGGTTGCCCGCCAGGCAGCGGCTGAAGGTGTGGTGCTACTTAAAAACAACGCCTCAGCTTTACCGCTTAAAGGCGTTAAGCGCATTGCCACTTTTGGTAATACGTCTTATGACTTTATTGCGGGCGGCACCGGCAGTGGTGACGTAAACGAAGCCTACACCGTGTCTCTGGTTCAGGCGCTGGGCGAGAACGGTTTTGAAATTAACCAACAGCTGCAACAAACTTACGAAGCCTACGCGGTCGAAGAAAAAGCCAAACAGCCAGAGAAGAAAAGCTTCTTCCAGTTTATTCCGCCCATTGCTGAAATGGCTGTAAGCGCAGAATATGCCCGCGAACTCGCCGCCGAGGAAGACATTGCACTGATTACCCTGGGACGTAACTCAGGCGAGTTTCAGGATCGCCACATCGAAGGCGATTTTAACCTCACTGGCACCGAACAGGCCTTAATCGAGACGGTGTCTACCGCGTTTCATGCAGCCGGTAAAAAAGTGGTAGTGATCCTCAATATCGGTAACACCATCGAAACCGCCAGCTGGAAAGACAAAGTCGATGCTATCGTGCTGCCATGGCAGGGCGGACAAGAAGCAGGGAATGCCGTAGTGGATGTACTCACCGGCTCGGTTAACCCGTCAGGTCATCTGGCAGTAACCTTCCCGGTGTCTTATGCACAGATCCCTTCTGCCGAAACCTTCCCAGGCAAGGTTGTAGACCCGGAAGTTATTCCTAACCCTTACCTGAATGCGCTGCCTAACGGCCAGAAATCGGTGATTGAGTACATCGAAGGCATTTACGTAGGTTACCGCTTCTTTGACAGCTTCAGTCAGGATGTGTCATTCCCGTTTGGTTTTGGCTTGTCCTATGCCAGTTTTGATCGCACCGACGCCACGTTAACCACCACCGAAGAGGGTTATCAGGTGTCAGTCACCGTGACCAATACCAGCAAGGTCGCCGGTAAGGATGTTGTGCAACTTTATGTAAGTGCACCACAGGGCAAACTGCAAAAGGCCGCTCAAACCTTACAAGGGTTTGCAAAAACCAAACTGTTAGCCCCGGGTGAGAGCCAGACTCTCAACCTAAGCCTGACCGCCGAACAGCTGGCCTCTTTTGACGAACGCCGCCATCAGTGGATTGCAGAAGCCGGTGATTATCAGATCACGCTGGCCAAATCATCCCGCGAGCCTTTCTGGAGTGACGTGATTAAGCTTACTTCCGAACAGACTTTATCGGCACAGTTAACGCCGCTGCCAACCAGTCAGCCGGTTAACGCTTTACAACGATAACGTTGATCTTTTGCCCCGGATAACATCGGTGTATCCGGGGTACTTCCTCTGCCCTGCCTTAATCTCGTTTATCGCTCCCCGTTTTAATTGATTAATGTCATGTCTTATGACCACGCCTGCCGGTAATAATCGTTTATTATCCAGTCAATTCAGGTTCAATACATATGAACAGACGACACTTTTTAAAAGCCAGTGCTCTTGCTACTTCGTTGTACAGTGGCCTGTCTCTGGCCAGCGATACCCCGGCGAAAAAAACCAAACCAGTATTTGTGCTGGTGCATGGCAGTTTTCAGGGCGGCTGGGCCTGGCAGGATGTGAAAGCCATATTGCAGGCCCGAGGCTACTGCGTGTATACGCCAACCTGCACCGGCTGTGGTGAACGGGTTCATCTGAGTCAGCCTGACGTGGGTCTTAACACGCATATTGATGACATTGCCAATGTCATCAAATTTGAAGAACTCGATAATATCATTTTGGCTGGCCATTCCTATTCTGGCTTAACCATTACCGGCGTTGCCGACCGCTACCGGGATAAAATAAAACATCTGGTTTATTTTGACGCCTTAATTCCAAGAGAGGGCGTCATGTCCGGGGTGATGCGCGATCCGGTTACCGGCGAACTGCCCGCTTCCTGGCTCAAATACGCCGAAAAGTTTGAAGACGGTTACAAAATGAATTTTTGGGCCAGCTACCCGGCAAAAATGCTGGTACCAGAATCAGAAACCGAGATTATCGCTCGCTTAAAGCGGCTGATTACCACCCACCCGGTACGCCAATGGACCGATGTTCTCACGCTGGAAAACGGCGGCTGGCAGGGTTTACCGCGCAGCTACATTCATTGTGTGGGTCAGACCTACCACAAAAGCAGCGAGCGTATGGTGGCACCAGCCAGAGAGCCCGGCTGGAACTTCCTCGAAATGAATATTCCGCGCAATGGCATGATGACCCACCCCAAACTGCTGGCCGATACCTTTGAGCAAATCGCGTTAAGCTAGCGATTAATGACAATTGTCACATTAAAGTTGTGACACATGATAATTATCGCCAAGCGTGATGCGCTGCATACTGAGCTCCATACAAGGGAGACTCATTATGCAAGCACATCAAGATTTACTGGTAAACGTTAGCCATCTGACCAAAAAATTTGGTCAGCAGATGGCACTGGATGATATCAGTCTGAGCATCCGCGCGAATGAAGTCGTTGCCCTGTTAGGCGAAAACGGCGCGGGAAAAACCACCACCATAAGCCATCTGCTTGGCCAGCTTGAGGCCGATAGTGGTTCTGTGCGGTTACTGGGCCATCCTGCCGGGCATTGGGCCGCTAAACAGCAAATGGGGGTGATGCTACAAGGCGCAGCGCTGCCCGACAATGTAACGGTAATAGAACAGCTACGCCTGTTCGCCAGTTACTATCCTGACAGCCAGTCCCTTGAGCAAGTCCTCAATACGGCTCTGCTGACTGATCTGACACAACGTAAAATACAAACCCTGTCGGGCGGGCAAAAGCAGCGCCTGTTGTTTGCTATGGCCATTATTGGCACCCCTCGTTTAGTTATTCTGGACGAACCCACCGTAGGACTGGATGCCACCGCGCGTCGTGAGTTCTGGGCCTGTATCCGGGCACTGGCTGCACAAGGCACAGCGGTATTGCTAACCACCCATTATCTGGAAGAAGCCGATGCGCTTGCCGATAGCATCGTGGTACTGGCCAAAGGCCGCGTAGTCGCCGAAGGGATCCCTGCCCAAATCAAAGCACAGTTAGGCGGCAAACGTGTGTGCTTTCGCAGCACCGCCACTCCCACTGACCTTAAGACAGTCCTTCCCCATTGCTCGGCCAGCCGTCGTGGTGACTACCTGGAGTTTTACACCACCACACCGGAAGCCCATTTAAAGCAGCTGTTTGCCGCCAACCTGGTTATCCAGGATCTCACCGTCAGTGGCATTTCGCTGGAAGATGCGTTTTTACAGCTTACTCAGCAAGCAGGCGTAGTTAGCCCTTTCCCCCTGCAACAGGAGAAAACAGCATGAATATCTCACAACCTGCTCCATTAAGTTTGGCTCGGCGCTGGACGATTTTGCAGCTGGAAACCAAAACCGAACTTGTTAAAACGTTTCGTACTCCGGCTTTTGTTATACCCGCATTACTGTTTCCGGTTATGTTTTACGTGTTTTTCGGCTTGCTGTTTAATGCCATAGGCGGGCATCCGGGCAATGCGGCAAAATACATGATGGCCACCTATGCGGTGTTTGGTGGCATTGGCCCGGCCCTGTTTTCCTTTGGCGCAGATGTCGCGTCGGATAAAGATAAAGGGATATTAAGTTTAAAGCTGGTTAGCCCGATGCCGGTGAGCAGTTATTTTGCCGCCCGCATTTTTACCGCCATGCTGTTTGCCTTAATCATTATTATGAGTCTGTTTACTCTGGGGGCCGTATTTGGCGAAGTGACCATGACCCACCAGCAATGGTTTTTAACCCTGGTCACCGTGTTATCAGGAACCCTTCCCTTTTGTGCTATGGGGCTCTTTATCGGCTTGTCGGTGTCGGCTAAGGCAGCACCTGCCATAGTGAATATTGTGTACCTGCCCATGGCGTTTTTATCCGGCCTGTGGGTGCCTATTCATTTATTTCCGGCCTCGCTTGAAATGCTGGCCAATGTGTTTCCGGCCTACCATCTTGCTCAGCTAACACTGGCAATCCAGGGTAACGATTCTGGTGCCCCCTGGTATTTGCACGTAGCAGCGCTTGTTGCCTATACCCTGATATTTCTGGGGTTATCAGTAAAACAATTCAAACGTGTCGATAATCGACATTAAGCAAGGACTCAGCCATGCGATTTTCACTTATTATTATTGTTTGCCTGGCGCTGATTAGTGCTTTTATCAGCCTGCTGCCAACACCGGAAGTAACACCACAGCAAGGGAGTGTTACCTCAGCGACAACACAACTGCCAGAGAGCGGCAGCTATCGCCTGACTAACGTTACTGTGTTCGACGGCGAAAGCTGGCATGAAAACACAGAGTTAAGTATTCACGAGGGCAGAATCATCAGCCCCGGTTCGCTTAGCCAGGAAGAAACGCTGCTTGTTGTGGATGGTAAGGGAGGCTACGTTATCCCGGGTTTAATCGATACTCACACTCATTCCTGGAATAACGCCCTGCAGCAATCCTTGCAATACGGGGTAACCACAACGCTGGATATGTTTACCGACAGCCGTTTTTTCCTGTCGAAAAAGCAGCAACGAAATACGCTCTCACCGCAGCAGGAAGCCGATCTGTTTTCTGCTGGCGTCCTGGTTACCAGCAAAGGAGGCCACGGCACCGAATATGGTATTCCAATCCCCACCATTGCAACACCACAAGAAGCGCCTGAATTTGTTGCCGCCAGACTGGCTGAAGGGTCGGACTATATCAAAATTGTTTATGACGCCTCGGCCAGCCATGCCGACCACAAAGGCCGCTTTACCTCCATTGATTACGAGACTTTGCAGGCAGTAGTTACCGCGGCTCATGAACAACGCGTACTGGCTGTTGTGCATGTAATGGATTTAACTTCCGCTGAAGATGCCGCTAAAGCCGGTGCAGATGGGCTGGTACATACTTTTGGTGGTAAAATCGCCAGTGACGAATTGATCAAACTGATGCAAGAACAGCATATATTTGTTATTCCCACCTTATCGATTCTGGCCTCTATTGCCGGTGAAGGCCGTGGCCAGGCGTTAATTGAAAACTCACCGTTCAGTGAATTTATGGCCCCCGGCGCAAAGCACGCTATTGCTACGGATGTGGCAGCTAAGCGGCTCCCCGAAAATTACTTTGCCAATGCACAGGAAAATACCCGCCTTATGCATAAAGCGGGTATTCGTATACTGGCTGGTACCGACGCCCCTAATCAAGGCACCACTCATGGTATAAGTCTGCATGACGAACTGGTTATGCTGGTCGACAGCGGCTTAACCCCAACAGAAGCACTCCAAGCGGCCACCTATTTACCTTATGCTATTTTTCCCATTGGCGAGCGTGGTCATTTGAAAGTGGGAGCGCGGGCCGACTATCTGGTACTGAACAGTGATCCCAGAGAAGACATCAGACATACCCAGCAGATTCGCTGGGTTGTAAAGAATGGCAGCAAAGTACCGGCCTTTTTTGAATTACGAAAAACGTCAGCTGCCACGTCTGAATCAGGTTTGGTCAGCCAGTTTGATAGCGGCCTTACACCGCAACTGGGTAACCAGTTTGTGGTATCCACCGACCAGATGATGCGAGGTAATTCCACTGCAACCATCGAACACATAGCAAAAGGCTGTCACAACAACGGCGCGCTACGGGTACAAGGCACCATTGGCAAGCAATTTCCCTACCCATGGTCCGGCACCTTCCTGATGTTCTCTGATTCTATCGACACCGGCTATAACCTGAGCAATTTCAAACGTATTGTATTTGACATACAAGGCACGCAAGGTCAGTTTAGATTAATGGTTTTAAACCCGCAGACAATGCAGCCCAGTGAAGTAAGCTTTGCCGTGGACAAGCAGTGTAAACAGGTATCCATAGCCCTTAAAGATATCACCGGCGTTGACTGGCAAAATGTCTCCGGGATAGGTTGGGTCGCGGGTGCCACCACACCTGAATTTGAATTTGAACTCGACAATATTTATTTTGAGTAATCATGACGAATAAAACTAATAGCCTGGCCACCTCAATCCATCGCCGCTTATTGCCTCCAGCGCTTGAGCTCGGCGGCATGCCTTATCTCTGGCTGGTGTATCTGGGCTTTTTTGCTATTCATTATTTCCTTTACGATCCGCCCGTCTGGCACATAGGGTTGGGTATCCTCGGCACTGTGGCTTTTTTGGTTTGTTATTTCAGGGCGTACTGGACAACAGGAGCCGCAACATTAATTTATATCATCGCCATTTGTGCTATCGGAACCGGCCTGTCCTGGGTTAATCCGGGCGCTGGCGTGTTCTTTATTTATGCCAGTGCCTTTGCCAGCCTGGTAGGCCCGCCCAGATACAGCATAGCTATTGTTGCCTCTATCCTGCTGTATATCGTTGCCCTGAGCTGGCTGCGTGATTTATCGGCGTACTTTTATGCCCCGGCGTTAATTTTCTCTCTCATCATTGGCACCGCCAACATTTTCCAGCGGGAGATAGATAAAAAGAACGCCGCCTTAAAACTGTCTCAGGAGGAAGTAAAACGACTCGCTACAGTGGCCGAACGCGAGCGCATCGCCCGTGATTTACACGATCTCATAGGTCACTCCTTTGCCATGCTAACGATGAAAGCCCAACTGGCACAAAAGCTGTTTGATCACGATACCGACAAAGCCCGTCAGGAAATCGCCGAGCTGGAGCAAATCAGCCGTAGCGCCCTGGCCGATGTGCGCGAGGCCGTTACCGGTTACCGGCAAAAGGATTTAAATGCTGAACTGGCTAACGCCAAAACCCTGCTAAATTCCGTAGATGTTGCCTTCAGTTACACGATTCCGGATACCCGCTTGCCCAATACTGTCGACATCACCTTTGGCTTTATTGTGCGTGAAGCGGTAACCAATTTGATGAAGCATTCTGATGCCAACAGCTGTCAGATTGAGTTAACCGCAGCTAAGAACAAACTCATGCTGACCATTGCTGACAATGGTAATGCCACGCATGCACCGGAAGGCAACGGACTGAAAGGTATGCGGGAGCGTATTTCGCAGCTAAACGGTGAGATCAGGTTTAATCACAATCACGGATTTTCTATCATGGCAGAGGTGCCACTATGACCAGCCCGATTAAAATTTTACTGGCCGAGGATCAGGGCTTACTGCTGGGCGCGCTCTGTGCGTTACTGGATCTGGAGCCAGACATGCAGGTAGTTGGCAAGGCCAGTGACGGTAAGCAAGCGCTACAAATGGCTAGGGAACTGCGCCCGGATATCCTGTTAACCGATATCGAAATGCCGGTAATGACCGGTATCGAATTAGCCCGGCACATTCAGCAGTCGGACCTATGCTGTAAAGTGATAATTCTGACCACTTTTGCCCGTTCCGGCTATCTGCGCCGCGCCATGGATGCCGGGGTGAAAGGCTATTTGTTAAAAGATGCGCCCAGTGATGAGTTAGCCAATGCTATTCGCAGAGTGATGCAGGGGCGCAAAATGATAGCCCCAGAGCTCATTGTTGATGCCTGGGAAGAAGCCGACCCGCTTAGTGATAAGGAGCGAAGAGCTCTTAAACTGGCTGCCGACGGCCAGCAAACTGAACAAATCGCCAGGGCCATGCACCTGTCGCCGGGTACAGTACGTAATTATCTTTCCAGCGCATCCAGTAAACTTAATGCCAGTAACCGCATAGAAGCCGCCCGGATAGCCCGACAGAAGGGATGGCTGTAGTTGAAACGATCAACAACCTGTTGGCATTTGCTTATCCTGAACACATGAATGCATGCCCTTTTAAATTTCAAAACGACGAAGTTTAAAAGCGTATGCATCTTCAATTTTTAAGCGTTTCACCAGCTTACTTTTACCGGGACGATACTTTCGCCAATTCCACTCATCATCCACAAGAATGATATTTTTCAGACCGAAACGCTTCATGTCATTCAGTGAATAATCCCAACCGGCCTGATTGATACCAAACAACATCAGGAACTTGTCCCACAGTGTTATTTTGGTTTGCCCGTAGACCGTTAAAATATTATCGACTTCCAGGCTTGCCATTAACTGCGTTTCTTTTTTGCGCATAGGGATTAGGTAATCCGTTAGGAACGTTTCAGATAATTCCTCGTTATTCCATCCTTTCTGCCAGGCACTGCCATGCCATATAAGCACAGAATCTTTTCTGAGGTATTTTCTGTTTGCTGCGGTGAAGATGTAGTTGGCGCATGAAGAGGCACAAACAGAGGCAACTTCAACATCAAGATTGTTGTTTTTTATCCATGTCCCAAGCTCCATCCCGGCGCCGATATCCCCACCGGAGCTGGATATCACAAGTCTATCGAATCTTGAAGATGCTTTATTGTAAGCGGCAAAAATAGCATCGTTTGATTCAAAGGTAAGTTCTCCTTCGTAAAGGAGTTGACCGTCATTTACACCAGTATAGACATTTCTATCAGCAGCGGTCTGCTCAGAATACTTTGACGAACAAGCAACGAGTCCGAATAAAGCAATTAACAATAAAACTCGCATCTCATTTCCTTATGAAGCTCTGCGCAATTAACCAGCAATGGATTTTTTGCGTAATAACTCAGATTTACTGTCTGAATCGATTTAAATCAAAGTGGTCGGGAGGAGGAAACAAGATAGCTAAAAAGGTATAAAGAATGACCGCCGAACCTAGAGAGATGAATGTAAGCATAAGCCAGCCTATTCTTGCCCTTTTAGGCTCCCAACCTACAAACTCAGCCATGCCAGCGGCAACACCAGCCAGAATATTATTGTGTGACTTCCTTAAACAACGGTAACCCGACATAAAAACTCCATCTTATTTGCCTGTTCTTAATCAATTTCAACAACGCAGCATAACGTATCTGTATATCGCGGCCAATATTCAAGGCTTCAGCCGTCGCGTTTTCTTACAAGCGTCTGTCCAAAACGCTAAATGTTTACCGTTTGCTTAGAATGTAAATGTTTGGTACATAGCATTCACAGTGATGCAAAATCACCCCAATCATTTAATAAAGGTAGCCTTATGATAGCGAAGTTCCATCGGTTGTTGCGTGTAATGCTCTTGGTCGCCTGCGCGGTGAGTGTTCCGGCAACCGCACAGGATCTAAACAGTACTGAATCAGCAGGTAATACTATCTTGAATAAACATAATAAGCTGTCTGTAAAAGAAAAACAGCAAGGGTGGCAACTGCTTTTTGATGGCAAATCCCTTAATGGCTGGCACGTTTTTCAGTTTCCAGAAGCCACTCCTGCCTGGCATGTTCAAGCGGGGATGTTAACCATCAACCTGGGAGCAAGCGGCGTTCAACACGGCGATTTAGCGACAAATGCAGTATATGAAAACTTTGAATTATCCTTTGAGTGGCAAACACCAGATAACGGTAATAGCGGGCTATTTATCAACGTACAGGAAGTCCCGGAATATCCGGCCTCCTGGCAAACCGGCCCGGAGTATCAATTGCTCGGGCCTGCCCATGCCGATAACGCTGACCCCATAAAACGCTCCGGTGAAATTTTCGGTTTTGCCTCCGCACAAGAAGAGCCAGAAGTACTTGCCAGCCCACACTGGAATCACTCAGTTATCAGGCAGGTTGATGGGAAAGTCGAGTTTTACCTTAATAACAAATTAACCACACAGGTCGACTTTAATAGCCAGCCATGGCTGCACCGGGTATCGAAATCAAGATTTAAAGATCAGCCACACTTTGCCACTTCAACCAAAGGGCACATTGTTTTACAGGAATGGACGTCTTTAATATTTTTCAGAAATATGAAAATTAAACAACTTTAGAGCCAAACAAATCCCCTTGGATTACCAAAGACAGACAAACGTTTTGCCTGGCACAGTTGACAACGAAAAAAGGCCATTGCATCCATTGCAATGGCCTTTCGCTGTACCGGGTTTAACCGGTACGACTGATTACAGTTTCTTATTGCTAGCTTACAGCACCGCGCACACGGTTTTCCATTCCAGATAGTTATCCAGCGCCTGCTTACCGCTGTCACGTCCATAGCCTGACATTTTCATGCCGCCGATTGGCAGTGAAGCATCGAACATTGAGTGGCAGTTGATCCACACTGTGCCCGCTTCCATCTGGCGAGACAGACGATGCGCCGCAGATAAATCCTGAGTCCAGATACTGGCAGCCAGGCCATACTCGTTATCGTTACACCATGCCATGGCTTCATCGATATCATCATAGGGTTCAGCCACTAACACCGGGCCAAACACTTCTTCGCAATGAATCGGCATATCGGTGCTGGTATTGGTTACTACGGTTGGCGCGATAAAGGTACCGTTTGCACCTAAACGCACACCGCCGCACAGCACTTTAGCGCCTTTGGCTTTGGCGTCTTCGATAAACTGTTCAATCTTCTCTGCCTGGGCGGTGGATACCACCGGGCCCATTTGTGTGGCCTGATCCAATCCGTGGCCCATTTGCATGCTTTCAGCGTAAGCGGCAATGCCCTGGACCACTTTGTCGAAGATTGAGCGGTGAATATAAGTACGTGAGTTGGCCACACATACCTGACCACCGTTAAAGAAGATGCCATTGGCAATGCCGGGGATAGCCAGTTCAAGGTCAGCATCCGGCAATACCAACGCCGGCGACTTACCGCCTAACTCAAGGGTGACGCGAGTTAGGTGTTTTTTACTGGCTTCCACAATGGCACGGCCAGTGGCAGTCGAACCTGTGAATGCAATTTTATCGATACCTTTGTGGCTGGTAAGGGCGCTGCCACAGCTGGCGCCGTCACCGGTAACTACATTCACTACGCCTGCCGGTACACCGGCTTCGGTGATTAACTCAGCTAAACGCAATGCACTTAGTGAGGTTAATTCCGCAGGCTTATGTACTACCGTACAACCCGCCGCTAAGGCCGGGGCGATTTTCATGGCAGACAGGATTAGCGGTGAGTTCCACGGCGTTACCGCAGCAACCACACCGACCGGCTCACGCAGCGTCCAGGCCTGAACCTGTTTGCCTTCGGGCTGGTAATTAATAGAGGTATTAACGGTGTTACCATCCAGCGATAACGCCTGGCCAGCAAAGAAACGGAACTGGTTAGCCGTCGCCGGAATTTCTGCCCAGCGCGCCACGTAAAATGGCTTACCCTGTTCCAGTACTTCCAGTTCGCAAAGCTCATCCATATGCGCATCGATTAAATCGGCAATGCGGTTTAGTACCTGACTACGTTCAAGCGGTGTCAGGGTTGCCCAAGGGCCTTTTAATGCTTCGCGCGCTGCGTCGACAGCCTGATCAACATCCTCACTACCGGCATTGGCGATACGCGCCAGTACTTTACCTGTAGCCGGATCGGTGGTGTCCAGATAGGCACCACTTACAGGCGCCTGATACGCGCCATTTATGTACAACTGTTTGTCTTCAACTGAAGCCAGTAACGCTTTTGCCGCGTCGCTTTGCGGGGTTGGCGTTGCGCCGTCGTTCACAATGGAATAAGACATAAAATGCTCCTTGGGTTAACCGGTCAGATTAAATCTGACCCGGAATGTGACTTTCCTGCTGGGTTAAATACCAGTCGGCGATTTCTTCACGGGTTGCCCACCACACGCCAGGCAGTGTCTTGGCGTATTCAACAAATTCGCGGATAGCGCGGATGCGGTAAGCACGGCCGGTCACGTGCGGGTGTAAACCAATGTTCATAATGCGGGCCTGAGTTTCACCTTCTTTGTACAGCTGATTCAGTTCTTCAATCAGGATGTCACGGTACTCATCGGTGGTGTGGCCACGGCGGGTAATAATGGTGAAGTCATTGATTTCGTTGCTGTACGGTACAGAAACAATCGGGCCGGCTTCGGTTCTGATCATAAACGGCTGATCGTCGTTCATGATGTCGCAGTAAAACTTGTAGCCTTCCTCAGCGAGGATTTTTGGCGTGTTCAGGGTGCCGCGCAGTGACGACGACAACCAGCCTTTCGGACGACGACCCACATGTTGCTCGAACATCTCGATAGAGCGAGAAATCACTTCGCGCTCTTTGGCTTCGTCTTTGGCAAAGTTAGTCAGCAGTTCGCCCTGTTCGTAGTTATGAGTAATCAGCTCCCAACCACGATCCAGACAAGCCTGCACCATGGCGTTACGGCGCTCAAAGGTCACCGCGTTAGTGGTACAGCTGGCTTTAATGCCCAGCTCGTCAAACAAATCATATAAACGCCAGATCCCTACGCGCTGGCCGTATTCACGCCAGGTAAAGTTAGGGTAATCCGGAATATTGCCCGGCAGGGTGTCCGGCAATACTGCCGGGCCGCCTGCATAGTAAGGCGCATCGGTATCTTTAATCAGATCCCAGGTTTCCAGATTGAACGTCAGGATAAGCGCAACGCGCTTACCATCGGGCCATTTAAGCTGGCCGCGCTGACTAATCGGAACGTAATCGTACTGCATATTAATACTCCTCGAGCAGTCGGCCGTAGCCGCTGATTTTGTCGGTAATACCGAAGGTGCGCAGCGCGTGCCAGTAAGTGGCGGTGTTAATGGCGATAACCGGCTTACCCATTTCAAGTTCCAGAGTAGCGGCCAGTTTAGCCATGGAAAGGTTAGTACCTACCTGCAAAATGGCGTCAACGCTGTCGTCGTCCATTTGCTTAACCACTTCACGGACCTGGTGGTTACTGATTTCAGCAATGGCTGTCCAGGTTGGCGCACGGAACGGATGGTCGGCCACGGCTTCGATGCCGTAGTCGCTTAAGAAGTTACGAACTTCGTTGTTGGCTACCGGGTAGTAAGGCGACAGGAATGCCACTTTTTTAATGCCACCAATGGCTTTCATGGCTTCCACTACCGAGACCGAACCGATAGACGATTGCACGCCAGACACTTCGTTAATGTTTTTCTGCCAGGTTTCAGCGCCTTTTGCGCCACCGTAGAACGTAATGGCCGACATGCCCATGACCAGATAATCCGGCTCACAGGTCATCACGCCTTTAACCGCATCCACGGTACCCTGATCGATTAACTGGGTGCCTTGTAAAAAGGTTTCATCTGAGATTGCCTGGGCGTTATCCACGATGATGCGGCTGTAGTGGTTGGTTACACCAGCCGGACGCATGGCTTCCATTTCAGGCTGCACCGTAGTGTTAGTTGAAGGGCCTAACACACCAAATTTTGCGCGGTATCCAAGTACATCAGTCATAGTGGTATCTCCTTATTTAATTGAACGTTCTTGATCAAGGCTGGCGTACATGGCCTGACGGCGCAGGAACGCTTTACGCTTAACCGGATCATCACGGGTGTCGCGCATTTCCTGCAGGCGCATGTCGTGATTTTCTTCCGGGCTGTGTTCAAGTAACTTCTTGTTCTGAATAGTTTGAGCCTGGATAAAGCTGTGAGTAACCGGGCGACGCTGACGGTCATATAACGCGAAGTTTTCGTCGTCGTGACCTTCTGTCAGGTTTTTGTAAATCTTGTCGCACAGGTTCCAGGCATCGTGGATACCACTGTTCATACCAAAGCCACCCAGCGGGTTGTTCATGTGACAGGCATCGCCTACCAGACAAACGCGGCCATGGTTAAATTGCTTCGCCACACGCTGGTGTACGCGGTAGATAGTACGGTGTTCGGTTTCAATGTCTTCGCGGCCAATCAGGTCACGGAATACCTGATTTTTCTTCTCGTCAGACAAAATGTATTCATCCGGCTGGTCCGCTGGTGCTGGCACCAGAATACGCCATACGCTTGGAACGCGTAGCAGCACCATCCACTCTTTAGGATCTGAGACATAGTTAACGTATTCCAGATCCGGGATGTAGTCTTTCAGCTCGGTTTTGGTGGATAACGTAAGGAATTTTTCCGGGTACGTGAAACCTTCAAACTCAACACCTAACCACTTACGAATAATCGAGTTACCGCCATCGGCTGCAACCAGATATTTGGCTTTGACTTTCTCGATTTCGAACGGGCCTTCAAGAGCCACTTCAACACCGTCGTCGGTTTGTTCGAAATGCACCACGCGGTGGCTGAATTTCACTTCGGCTTTAGGGTGCGCTTCGAGTTTTTCTGCCAGCATGCTGGCCAGTACGTGTTGCTCACACTGCAGGCGGTAGGGGAATTTCTCTTCGCCTTCCAGCTCAGATAAATCAAACTCCACCACTTCGCCCGATGAACGTTCACGGAAGTGATATTTGGGTGCTTTTAAGCCCCGTGCAATCAGGGTTTCTGCAATGCCCAGCTCGTCCAGCATTTCCAGCGTTGGCGGATGGAACGTTGAGGCGCGAAGATCGATTGCACAGTTAGGGCCTGCTTCACAAAGCATTACATCAAACCCCATAGTGGCCAGACGGTAAGCTGCGACCGTTCCTACCGGCCCAGCGCCGGCAACGATGACCTGTGTTGATTTCATAGTATTTTCACCTTTGTTTGTAGTACGCATGGATTCCCTTGCGTTTTCACCCGCCTGTCTGCGTAACAATACGCGCTGGCTTTTTGTTATCACCTACACGGTTACAGGCGTGCTGTAACTGCTTTGGTTTCCAGGTAAGCATCAAGGCCTTCCTGACCGAATTCTCGTCCCCATCCGGACTGGCCGTAGCCGCCAAACGGAATATTGGTACCAATGGCACCATGGCAATTAATCGACACCTGCCCGGCACGAATGCGTGCCACCAGCGAATGCGCCGTGGATAAATTAGTGGTCCACACGCTGCCTGATAACCCGTACTCGGTGTTATTGGCCATGGCAGCAATTTCATCTAAATCGGTAGTGTTAAAGCGCTGAACCGCCATCACCGGGCCAAAGATTTCTTCTTTAACAATCGCCATATCCGGCGTGCAGTTGGTAAAGATGGTCGGTTCGATAAAGTTACCTTCGCCCGCCAGCATGTTTCCGCCACATACCAGGGTCGCGCCTTCTTCGATACCTTTTTGGATATAGCCGTACACCTTGTCGCGGTGGGCTTTGGAAATCAGCGGGCCAATAAAGGTCTCAGGCTTAAGGCCATGACCAATAACAAATTGGCGCGCAAAAGCCGCAATCTGCTCGATGCATTCATCGTGAATGCTCTCATGAATAAAAATACGGGTACCGGCCATGCAGTTCTGGCCTTGCAGGAAAAATGTGGCCATGGCCACGCCGGGTACCACCAGCGAAAGGTCGGCATCAGGCATAATCACAACCGGCGATTTACCACCCAGTTCCAGCGAGACTTTTTTGAGGTTGCCCATGGCGGCTGCAATCACTTTGCGACCGGTTGCAGTAGAACCGGTAAAGGAGATTTTGTCGACCTGAGGATGCTCGGCCAGATGCTGGCCAGCGTCATAGCCGTAACCATTAACAATATTCACTACGCCCGGCGGAAAACCGGCCTCAATAATCAGTTCACCCAGCAGTAAAATAGACAGCGGCGTTTCTTCTGATGGCTTAACCACTACGGTACATCCGGCGGCCAGCGCAGGCGCTAACTTAAGCACCGCAGTAGAAATGGGTACATTCCAGGGCACAATTTGTCCGGCCACACCCACCGGCTCTTTTACCGTATAAGTTAAGGCTTCGGCGACTTCGGTAATATGCCGTGGCGGGTTGGTGGTAGTGCCTTCAATACGCTGGGCAGCGCCAGCGTAATAATCAAACATCTCTGAGATATTCTGAATGGTCAGCGCCGAGATAAAGCGCGGCATCCCGTTATCGAGAATTTCGAGTTCGGTAAAGGTTTCAGCATGATCTTCGATTAAGCGCGCCAGTTTGGATAAGTATTTGGCCCGCTCAAAGTGAGAAAGCTTTGACCAGGGGCTGATAAACGCGGCATTAGCGGCCGCAACGGCTTTGTCGATATCAGCCTGATGGCCAATCGCCACGGTGGCAATTTTTTCGCCGGTAGCCGGATCGAAGGTATCTATTGAATCGCCCTGCTCGCCCGCAACCCACTCACCGTTGATCAGTAACAGGTGCTCTTTGGCCAGGTACTCACGAGTTACTTCGCTGACAGTTGCCACCGACGAAAAACCCGGTTCAATAGGATTTGCTTGCATTCGACTCTCCGACATTCTGGTCTGCCAGCACTTTTCAAAAAGCGCAGCAGACACGCATTGATTGGAGAACCTTATAAGCAATAAAGCCATACCACTATGACAAAAGTCAATCACGCACCGGATGACGATATCGTGGTTAAACGGCAATTAAGTCATGGCGTTATTGAGTAACATTCCTTCGCTAAGTTGATAATTATCATAGCGACAGCAAGTTATTCTTTGCGTAAATAACCAACAACAGTTGGAGAAATCAGGAACCGAAGCAGTGCAAACGCCAGCCATTACGACACCACTGTCTGCACTAATACGCACCACGTTATTTGTGCGCGACCGACAGCGGGCTAAGGCGTTTTACGTAGCGCTGGGGTTTACCGAACTTTATTTTGAAGGTGTGCTGGAACACCCTTCAGCCAGCCTGGTGCTTGGCTTTACTGAAGTCAGTCCTTATCCGGTAACAATTCTAAAAGTACCGGGCCCGAATATGGGCATGCTGGGTTTATTTGAACTGCCACACAGTACCGCTGCACAGCCACCTAAAACGGGGGCAGCGCAAACGGGTGAAGCGGCACAGATTTTTTATGTTGCTGATTTTGACAGCGTACTGCCGCAGCTAAAAGCAGCAGGCGCAAGCTGGCTTCCTGAGCCGATAACTTTTGAACTTGGCCATTTTAAGCATCGCGAAATTTGCCTGCGCGATGCTGATGGCTTTTTATTGAACTTAATAGAACGCAATCCAGAGGACCAGCATCTAAGCGGCCCTGAGATGCCATTTACTCCCTTAGATGGGCTTATAAAACCATGACGACATTAGCATTAAACAGCCGCGTTACGCGTGGCACTATTGGTTACCGAAACCACCGCGACGAACTGGTAGGCAAAGAGCAGTTCGCGATTAATTATGGTCAGCACGGCATGACACTGGATGCCCGGTGTGAGTTGCAGGAATATGCATTACAGCGCCATGTCAACATTGCCATGAACGATCGCTGGCTACCTACCCATGGCGACTTAAGTCTCAAACGTCAGCGTAAATTTTTGCTCAACAGCGAATTTGCCGTAAGCAATGAACAGATTAAAATTCATAACCAGCGCGCTGGCGAACAAAGCATAGAACAAGCCATCCCCAATACACCGGGAATTAAGCACCTTGGCCTGCATCCGTTACAGGGCGATGCATTGATTACCAAACAACTGCCTAACATCCTGCGCGCCAATAAGTATTACTCTATTCCGGCGGTAACCAATTCTGTGTCTGAAAATGGAGTGGATGATAAGCAGGCCAGCCTGCTCAATATCGCGGTTGCCTATAGCGGTATTGAGCCAGTGAAAGTGGCAGCCGGGCAGTTTATTGCTCGCCGTTACAAGCTTTGCTGGCATCCAAAGTGGCCACCCGCCTATTTGTGGACCATGGTAGACGAACCGATATTCTTAAAGATGGTATGGCCCCAGGTGCCTTACTGGTATGAGCTGATGGAAGTCGAAAAGGCTACGCCTGCAATGCCTGAAGCAGCCAATGCCAGTCGCCTGCCGACTCATCTGATTCAACAACTTGCGGGGTAACAGGACTCGGCAAGTGGTTGTTGGTCAGCGCCAAATCTTTTAACTGGGCGTTGGCAACCCTGGCGCTAATCAGACTATCGAGCATCCGCTGCTGCAGTAATGCAGGCGTGATGGATTCAACCATGGGCAACATGGTGTTTTCACTGTGACACTGCCAGGGCGAAAACAGCGTTTTGTCCCGTTCCCAGTACCAGGCTTTTAGCAACTGTGTGCCAGCAAAATCCACAGTGAGATCCGGAACAACGGCGGTATTATTTCTGCCAACGCTAACCAGTTTGATTAGCGTAATTTCGCCTTCAGCAGCCAGCAGCGTGGCATACCCCTGGCTATTGCCCATCGCTATAATAGCGCACTCGGTTATCTCGTTAGCTGCCAGCAAACCATCCAGTGCATGACTAATCACCCGCGCTTCGCTACCAAAGTCGTCAGACATTCCATGCCCCGGCAAATCTGGGGCAATTACAAAATAATCCTGAGCAAGCAAGCTGATTAACGGGGTATAGCGGGCAGCACTTTGTCCGATATCATGCAGTATTAAAACGGCGGGCTGGCGATAGTCACCCGCAGTAATATAATGAATCGCACCAGAGCCCAAATTGAGGAGTTGCCTGCCGCTGCGACATTTATCGTTACCCGCCAGCGGGATTGCCAGCCCGCAACCGGTGCCATGGGCTCTGGCAAAGGCGGCCGTTGCAAGTGGAATATCGCTGAACTCAGCAACTACCTTTACCTCTGTAGAGTCAGCTAGTGGCGGGTAAAACGGCACATAGTGCACCAACGCGTCTCCCTCAGCCACAACTAACAAAGTGGGTACGGTTAAGCGGGTTAAATCCGGTGTAATGTCGTAATCCAGTACGGCACGGTAACCGGTTTTGTAGTGCTCACCTGCTCGCAGTATTTCCATCGCGCTTTCGTGCATCTCATCAATACTGGCAGGCCAGTGAATACGGGTTGCCGGGCTGCGCCGATACCAGGGGTAATAGCAGTGTTGGTCGCGAATGCGCGACCAGACTCTGGGTAAATGGGAGCCTTCCCAGTCGGGTGCAAAATCAGGAAAGTAATTTGCCACCAAATCATCTCGGGTAGTCTGATCGTTGATCAATATCCCGTTGGCGACTAATGCGCTGATTTTATGCGGGTAACGTGCTGCAAAGCGCACTCCGAATATAGCCCCGGAATGACTGCCAAATACAGTCGGTTTATGCAGACCCAGCGTATCGAAAAGAACAGCCAGCGCATCGACAAAGTCGTCAATACCGGCGTTCGTGTTCGCCAGTGGATCAGAATAACCGTAGCCTGGTGTGTCCGGAGCAAATACAGTGAAGTTCGTCGCTAACTGACGAATCATGCCAATCAGCTCGGCCGAGCTTTTCGGCGACTGGTGAATCAGCACAATCGGCGGACCGCTGCCCGCGGTACGATAATGCACCAGGCGCGAGCCCACCTTCACAAAACGGCGCTGCACGGTAACTTTATCCTGTGCAGCAATGTTGTTTGCGTTATTTTTTGCCAAAACCCAGATTACCCGGTGCGATGATACCGTTAGCATCGGCGGCCTTTTTCAGGCTATTCAGCAGTTCGTTGCCGGTTTCATCCAACCGTGAAAGGTAAGGATAAGCTTTGCCCAGCTGGAAGTTAATTGCACCGTGTTTTACAAACAGAGCAGTCATGTCGTCTTTAAGTTTATGAACGTAATGACGAGCCTCTTTGTTCGCGGCGTAACGCGGTAACTTAGCCAGGTAATCAGCGGGTACTACCTCTTTGTGATAAGGGGTAATTTCATCCGGCCAGTAGATTGCAATTTCGTACAGGAAGCCAGAAGACCCGACGGTAGCAAACATGCCGCCATACCATACACCATGTTTTTTCATATCCGCTTTGCGCGCCGCATAAAACTGTTCCAGCTCGGCGTGAAAGGCCTTTACCTGCGAGTGCGGCAAAATACCATGCAGCGGCACCCAGCGTTCACCGGCCGGGCCTAAGGTGTTATAAAACGGCGCAAAGGGCATACCGCGAACCACTGCCGGTACTGTGGCAGGGATTTCCTGCCCCAGTGACTGGTTGATCTCGCGAATACGTTGCAAACGGCTTTTCGCTTCAGCGTCGCTTACCCCTTCCACGATGTAGTGGGTCATGTAAGGCGTCTTACTGATAACACGTCGGGCAGATACGGCCGCGCTGACTAATTGTTTTACGCCTGAGAGCAATGACGGTGAGCTTTTAAGAATCGACAGCGCCATTTTAATCGACTGACCGGCTTTATCCTGACGGGCAATTTGCCCCTGTGATAACGCACCATCCAGCGCAAAATGGGTATCTTCCAGACGTTCCTGAGAGATAAGACGCATGGATTCATGCATGGCTTCAAAATCGTTAAACGCAAAGGAGATAGTCTGGTGTGACGGGCGCTGGCGAATCAGCGGCAAGGTAATTGATACCTTGATGCCTAACGCACTGCAATCACCGGTAAACAGGCCGGTTAAATCCGGGCCGAAGAACCGACAAAACGGTGAACTACCAGCGGCCGCCGAACCTGTGTTCAACACCTCTCCGTTACCCAGCACCACGCTAACCGACTGCACATTCTGGGCGGAAATACCATGGCTGCCAGAGCCGTGGGAAATGGTATTTTGTGATACTGAGCCACCAATAGTGGCATGCATGCCAGAGAATGGTCCCCAGAATGGTGTACGCCAGCCCTTAGCATCCAGCGTTTCTTTCAGCTGCGCCCAGGTAACCCCGGCTTCTACCGTCACATAACCGTCTTCTTCATTGAGCTCGGTAATGTGGTTCATGTGGCTCATATCCAGCAACACCTGATTACTGGTAAGCGGCAGGTAACCATCGGTATACGACGCGCCACCGCCACGCACAGATATAGCCAGACCAGCGTCGTTACAGAATTTGACCACGGCCTGAACCTGTTCAACTGATGTTGGCTGAACGACTGCCAAAGGCGTACTGAGCTTGCGATAAACATCAGTATGAATATGCTGCGATTCTGCCGGCGCTAAAATGCGCTCAACCCCAACCAAAGCCTGTAATGCTGCAAATTTTTCAGCGCTGTTGTCTGTTTCGACTGCCGGCGAAACGGCCACATTATTCGTCATAGCTCAACCTGTTTTCATTTGTGTTTTTGCACGACTTACTGCGCGCTTACTGTGTGATAGTGAGTCGATATTGCGGGCTTTAAAACCCTCGACAGCTACCCCGCGATGACAGCAAACATACTACTTTGCATCCCGCAAAGTCTTTGACAATTGTCATGGCTGACGGGCCTTGGATATGGAGACTTAGTAAGCACAAGATTTCCCTGTGGCGTGTCGCCGCGGATCAAGAAGGACAGTTACGATGCAAAATTTAACGATTGCTGTGGTGGGTGCCGGTATCGCTGGCTTAACTGCGGTTAATGCTCTGGCCAAGGCCGGTCACAATGTACACCTGTTCGAAGCAGCACCTGCTTGGGGCGATGTGGGCGCAGGTATTACCCTGGCACCCAATGCGATGCGCGGTTTGGACTATATTGGCGTGGGTGAAGAAGTTGCCAACACCGGCGTTGAGCCCACCAGCCAGAACATCAGCCACTGGGAAAGCGGTGAAACGCTGTTAACCGTGGTACGCAGCAACACCAAAGAACAATACGGTTCGGCCTATGTCTATATTCACCGTGCCGATCTGCACACGATTCTGGTAAAAGCCGCTGAACAAAACGGCGTGACCATTCACCTTAATAAACAGCTCGAAACGGTTAATACCGATGGCGAGCAAGCCAGTATTGTATTTGCCGACGGCGAAACCTTCGAAGCCGATTTAGTGATTGGTGCCGACGGCCTCAAATCCAATACCCGCAAGCTGTTTAAAACCCAGGCGCCACACTTTACCGGCCACATTGCTTATCGCGCACTAGCACCGGCCAGCCCGGCGATTCAGGCACTTATCGACCAGCCTGGTATGCACATTGGCCCGGGCAAAATGGTAGTGCGTTATCCGCTGCGTAAGGGCGATATTTTAAACCTGGTGTTCTTTACCCGTCAGGAAGGCTGGGAAGAAGACGGCTGGGCCATTACCGCGGATATCGACGAGCTTAAAGGCCAGTTTGAAGGCTGGTGTCCGGATATCCAGACCCTGCTTAACGAAGTCAAACCCGGCACCGTGTTTAAGTGGGCGATTAACGCTCACAAACCATTACAAGGCGGCTGGTCTAAAGACGCTAAAGTGACGCTGATTGGGGATGCAGCTCACGCCATGACACCATTCTTAGGTCAGGGCGCTGCAACCGGTATTGAAGACGCCGTGATGCTGAGCCGTGTGATCACCGACGCTGATTCACTGCACGAAGCGCTTGAGCGTTACGAAGCCGCACGCTTTGAGCGCACCAGCTTTATCCAAAAAGAATCCAACGAAAATGCCGACCGTCTGCAGGGTGAAGAATCCGAAATGTACGGCCTTGGCAATCTTCGTAACGAAGAAACCCTGGGCTTATTCAGCTACGACTGCGTGACCGAAAAAGTATAACCAGACAGAGCAACGTCACCGTCGCCTAGGAGAATAGCGCTATGACACAAGTTACCGATGTACCAGCAACGCCCATAGAGGATACCGATAACGATCGGGTGCCGATTAGTATCAAACTGCTGTTTGGTTCAGGTCAGATTGGCGCTCAGTTGTTTCGCGACGCACCGGCTGCGCTGCTGCCGCTGTTTATGACCACCATGCTTGGCGTATCTGCCTGGGTGGCTGGTATTGTTGTGCTGATCCCCAAGCTGTGGGTGATTTTTTGCGACCCTATGATGGGCGTTTGGTCAGATAAACTCAAACCCCGGTATGCGCGCCGCCCATTTCTGGCCATTGGTGGCTTGCTCACCGGTCTAGGCTTTATCGCGCTGTTCAGCTTTAGTGAGTTTAGCTCGCCGACCATGGCAGCTATTTCCATTGGCGTGATTTTCCTTATTGCTTCCACCGCCTTTAGTGCTTTCTCAGTACCTTACCTGGCGGTGGCCTCTGAGCTTTCCACTAATGCCCACGAACGTACCAAGGTACTGTCGGTGCGCATGATTTTTGTGGTGGTTGGCGTGATCATGGGCGTAGGTTTAGCCCAGCCACTGGTATTTAAACTGGGCGGCGACGCCGCGGCCTGGCAAACCATGGCAACCATTTTTGGCGTGATTTGTATTGTTGCGATGCTGGCAACTGCCTTTGGCGTGCCACGCAACTACGGTCAGGCCCAGGCTGATGACCCACGTAAGCTGTTCAGCCGTTTTTCTTCGGTACTGGATAACAAACCCTTTGTTGTCCTGACCACCACCTACTTTGTGCAAACCATTGCCCAGGCCTGTGGCTACACGGTAGTCGGTTTTATCTTTTTATACGCGGTGGGCGATATCAGCATGCTGCTGCCCTTTGTGATTGTTATGTGCTCAGGCTCTATTTTAAGTCAGCCAATGTGGGTCAAACTTTCCAGCAAATGGGGTAAAGAAAAAGCCTTCTGGGTAGCCTGTATCGGCTGGGCGCTAGTCACCATTACCTGGCTGTGGGTAGAACCCGGCGACGACGTATTGTTTACCCTGCCGTTTTGGGGTGACATGGCAACACAGCACTTTTTAGTGATGTGCCGGGCTATCTTAATCGGCTGCACTAACGCGGGCTTTGCGGTACTGATTTTCTCACTGCTGACCGACACCATCGACAAACAGCGCCGCTTAAAAGGCACCGTGGATGAAGGGCTGTTCTCTGGCTTTTTCTCGGCTACCGAAAAACTCGCTTTTGCTATCGGTCCGGTACTGGCTGGCTTTATTTTGAGTATGACCGGCTTTGAGTCTTCAACCGGTGGCGCTGTAGCGCAAGATGCCTCAGCCGTGCGCGGTATGGTGCTGGTGTACTCCGTAATCCCAACCATCATTATGGCGGTTAGCCTGGTGATCTTTACCCGTTACGCCCGCGCCCTGCGCGAGATGAAATAAGCCAGAGGAGCGATTTATGCAAAGCTTTGTTTATACCTCGGCACATAAGATTGTTTGTGAAAACGGCGCGGCCGCTAAACTGGCCGAACACTGCGCCGCGCTAAACATCAAAAAGCCCCTGTTGGTTACCGATAAAGGCTTAATTCAGGCAGGCATTATCGAGCCAGTACTGGCTGGTCTTAGCGCCGAAGGCTTTGAGCCAGTAATCTACAGCGATATTGTGGCCGATCCGCCGCAGTCACTGGTCGAAGCCGCCGTCGATAACGCTAAGTCACAAGGCGTGGATGGCGTCATTGGTTTGGGCGGTGGCAGCAGCATGGATGTGGCCAAGCTCATCGCGATTTTATGCACCGGCGAGCAGCCCATTACCGACATGTATGGAATTGATAACGTTAAGGGCGGACGCTTACCACTCATTCTGATCCCGACTACCGCTGGTACCGGCTCAGAAGTCACGCCCATTTCGATTATCACCACTGGCGAAACCACAAAATCCGGCGTGGTGTCAGCGCAGCTGTTACCTGACATTGCCATTCTGGATGCCACCTTAACGGTAGGCTTACCCGGGCACATTACCGCTGCAACCGGTATTGATGCCATGGTGCATGCTATCGAAGCCTTTACCAGCAAGGTGAAGAAAAACCTGTACTCAGACATGCTGGCCAAGGAAGCCCTGCGCTTACTTAGCCAGAACCTGCTGACCTGCGTGAAGGACGGCAGCAATCTGGAAGCGCGCAGCAAAGTGCTGCTTGGCGCAATGCTTGCCGGACAAGCTTTTGCCAATGCCCCGGTAGCGGCCGTGCATGCATTAGCCTACCCCCTTGGCGGTAACTATCACATTCCTCACGGTTTAAGTAACGCACTGGTGCTGCCTTTTGTGCTGCGCTTTAACGCCGAGGAACCATCTGCTGCTGCGTTATATGGCGAGTTGTTGCCCTGCATTTGCAATCACGCGCCAAGCGGCGACAGCCAGATCGACTGTTTAACCTTTATCGAGACCATCGAAGCGTTGCTGCGCGATGTAGCACTGCCGCGCAACCTGGCAGCCATGAATATTGACGAAAGCGATCTGCCTAAACTGGCTTCGGAAGCCATGCTGCAGCAACGCCTGCTCGTTAACAACCCGCGTCCGGTTGCCGAAGCCGACGCGCTAGCCATTTATCAAGCGGCCTACAGCTAAGTTAGCGCCGCCACACTTCAAGTTAGGAATTACACGATGTCCAGAGGCATTTTACGCGAAAAGATTGAGAAGGGTGAGTTTGTTTTCGCCCCGGGTATTCAGGATATGATCACCGCCGTGGTCGCCAACAAAGTTGGTTTCGACGTGGTTTACGGCACCGGTTACTGGCTAACGGCCTCAGCTTATGGCCTGCCAGACGCGGGCCTGGTGAGCTTTACGCAAATGCTCGACCGTATGGAAACCCTGGTGAAAACCAGTAACGCTGCGGTAATGGCCGATGCCGACACCGGCTTTGGTGGATTACTGAACGTGCATCACACCGTGAAGGGTTATCAGGAAGCCGGCGTTGCGGCTATCCAGATTGAAGATCAGGAATTCCCGAAAAAATGTGGCCACACCCCGGGTCGTCGCGTAGTACCAGCGGCTGACATGGTTGAGAAAATCAAAGTAGCCGTGGATGCCCGTACCGATCAGGACATGATGATCATCGCCCGTACCGATGCCCTGCAAGCCGAAGGTTTAGATGCGGCGATTGCCCGTTGTAATGCCTACCGTGCTGCGGGTGCCGACATCATCTTTTTAGAAGCACTGACCAATGAAGAAGAAATGCGCCGCGCCTGTGAAGCCGTTGATGCACCAATGATGGCTAACATGTCTAACGGTGGCTTAACGCCAATGTTCAGCGCCGACAAAATGCAGGATATTGGTTTTAGTGTCGCCATTGCACCGTCTTTACCTTCGCTGGCCGCAGCCAACGCTGTGGAAAAAGCGCTGATTGCCATGAAAGAGCAAGGCAGCCCGCAACCTGAAGGTGTGCCAATTAACGACTTCAAGGAATTCTGTTCACTGATCGGCTTTGAAGATGTATGGGCTTTCGACAAGAAATGGGCACGTTAAGCCACTGGCTTAACGATACCTGCAACCAGCGAGCAGACGTATTATGAGTGACAATTTAGATGCAAATTACGCCGGTGTGTACAACAACCGCATCGGCTTTGGCAAAAAGCCCGCGCTAGTATTAATCGACTTTGTGGAAGCGTATTTCGACCCGGAGTGTGATTTGTATGCCGATGTAGAAGATGAACTGGCCTCAGCCATTCGTCTGGTAGAAATTGCCCGGGCTAAAGGCATTCCGGTGATTTACACCAATGTGGTTTACAACAAAACCGGCTTTAACGGTGGCCGCTTTTTCCAGAAAGCCAAACCACTGCGCCACATGGTAGAAGGTTCTCCGTTAGGTGCCTGGGCGAAAGGGCTGGCTCCTGCCGAAAATGAACTGGTGGTTTCCAAACAATACCCCAGTGCCTTTTTTGGTACCTCGTTGTCTTCGACCTTAACGGCGGCAGGCATTGACAGCGTTATCTTAACCGGTCTGACAACCAGTGGTTGTGTACGCGCTAGCTGCGTGGATGCGTGCTCTTACGGGTTTATTCCGATTGTGGTGGCCGATGCCTGTGGTGACCGACACGAAGCCCCGCACAATGCCAACCTGTTTGATATGAACGCCAAATACGCCGATGTGGTTTCAGAGCAGGAAGTGTCTGAGTACATGAACTCACTGTAAACTGATAACCTGGGGTTGAGTATTTAACCCCAGGTAAATTTGGCCGCGCGTTTATCTAAAAATGCCGCCAGTCCTTCCTCGCAGTCTGCGCTGCTAAACGCATCATCAAACAGCGTTAAATATTCACTTTCACTTAAATCGGTCACGCCTTCTAACCCGGCCAGCATGGTTTTAATACCGCGTATGGCAGACTGGGAATTTGCTGCAATGGTGGCAGCCAGCTCATCTGTTACCGTCTGCACATCGTCGGTGGTTGCCAGCTTATTGATAAAACCACACGCCAGAGCCGCCTGGGCAGATAAACGCTGGCCGGTAAACAACAACTCTTTGGTTTTGGATGGTCCCACCAGCGCCAGCAAACGCCGGGTATCACGGTGACTGTACAACAAGCCGAGTTTGGCTGGGGTAATGGCAAAGAACGCTGACTCCGCAGCAACCCGCATGTCACAAGCCAGCGCCAGTCCACAGCCGCCGCCAACACAGGCACCTTCAACCATAGCGATGGTCGGGCGGTTTAGCATTTCCAGTTTTAACTGGGTTTGCATAATCTGCGCGTTACTGGCTTTTAAGGCTTCGCTGTCACTGGCAAATCCGGCAAACTCTTTTATATCGGCCCCGGCACTAAAGCAGCCGCCACTACCGGTAAGCACCACAACCCGCACTTCAGGGTCTTGCTCAACTTCGCACAACAGCTCATACAAACGCAGCCACATAGCCTGGCTCATGGCGTTTTTGCGCTCCGGGCGATTAATACAAATCGATGCAATATTATCGTGAATACTGAGCGTAACGGCGGAGTCTGTCATAGCGTGTTTCTGCCTGTAAAAATAAACGAAATAATGGATGCTGCATTACCCGTAGAAAAGGCTAGCACCCACGACACAATATGATATATTTATATATCATTATGATGTTAAAAGCTACTTCCTATGCCCCACACATCGACCAGACTGCAACAGCACAGTGGCTTCACCGCTACCCTTATCTGCCCACAACTTGAGCCGGTTTTAGCTGCCTACCAAACGGTGTTTAATCTTGAAGCCGGTGCAATCAGCACGTTATCTTCACTGATTACAGATGCCTGGAACAAACCGGAATTAGCTAACAAACGTTACACGGTATTGCGCAATCATGCTGGCGAGCCCTGGCTTAGAATCATTGAATTGCCAGACGCCACTACGCCTATTCCGGTCAACTATTTTGGCTGGATGGCTTTACAATTAGGTATTAACAATCTTTCTGCCATTTTACCGGAACTGGTTAAACACGATTTTCATATCATCGGCGAACCACTGTTTCAGGATCTCGGCCAGCAACTGGAGATATACCAGTGTATCGGTCCGGCCGGTGAAGTACTTTACCTGGCCGATAACCAGCAACTCTGCCATGTACTGAGCAGTAGTGCCTACCGACACAACAATTTGCTTATGCCGGTGCTTGCTACCAGTAATCGCCAGCACAGTGCCGATTTTTATGCCATTTTATCCTCAACGGCCAGGCGCTATCGGGACAGTCGTTTAACCGTGGTGAGTCGCGCACTGAATAAATCCATTGATTCAACCTACCCGGTTGCCAGCATACCCTTTGGTAACAGCAGTATTCTGGAAATCAACGAAATTAAGGCACTCTCGTCCATGCCCTCCGCACCTCAGCCACTGCCTTCCGGATTAGGTATGCTTACCCTCAACGTGTATGACCTTAGCCTGATAGCTAACCTCACCTACCAGCAAATCTACCGTATCGAAGACGACTTTTACCAGGGACGACGGGCGGTATTACTGCAAGGGCCGGAAGGCGAATGGGTGGAGTGTATTGAGCAGCAAATGTAATTTTGACTCTACACTTGGCAAAGATTATGAAATTAACCGAGACTAACGCATAAAACAAAGAACCGAAGTAACATCACCTCGGTTCCCTATCGATGGTTTGCATTAAACCTGTGGCGTCGCCATGGTAAAGCCTTTTGGCAGGCCAGCATCCGGCGTAAAGCCATACAGCTCTACATCTGCCGGTAAGCTGTCGCGCAGGATCTGGCGCGCCTGCATCAGTCTTTCAAACTGAATACCAGTTTTAAGGCCCATGCCTTCCAGCAGGAAAACCAAATCTTCGGTAATAATGTTACCTGATGCGCCCGGCGCAAAAGGACAACCGCCAATTCCCGCCATGGACGAGTCGATGGTGGTTAAGCCTACTTCAAGTGCTGCCATGACGTTTGCCAGACCCTGACCACGGGTGTTGTGCAGGTGAATACCAGTGAGCTTGTCTTTACCCACAGCTGCCCAGATACCTTTGGTCATCGACGTAACCTGATTAGGCGTACCAAAACCCGTAGTATCGGAAATACCCACTTCGTCGCAACCGGCTTCAATCAGTTGTTCTGCAATGCTAATCACTTTGGACTCGGGAACGTTACCTTCCAGCGTACAACCAAAGGCGGTCGACAAACCCCCTTCAAATACAGGACGCTCATCAACTGGCAAGGTATTAATCAGCTCACGAATCTTACGCACTTCATCCAGCATTTGTGCATGAGTACGGCGCACGTTCTTAAGACTGTGGGTTTCAGATACCGAAAGTGGAATAGTGATTTTATGCGCGCCCGCTGTTACGGCACCTTCTGCGCCGCGGTAGTTAGGCACCAGTACCGCTACGGTTAAATCAGGAATGCTACGGGCATAAGCCACCAGCTCGGCCGTATCTGCCAGCTGTGGCAAAATTTTAGCCGGTACAAAAGAGCCCACTTCTATTTCTGGCATGCCCGCCTCGGCCAGCGCGCTAATCCAACGCTTTTTATCTGCAGTGGCCATAATGGGTTTAATACTTTGCAGGCCATCACGGGGGCCAACTTCGCTGATTTCGATATCAATATTCGCAGCTTTCATGGATATAACTCCTGACAAATTTTATTGTCATAACATTATATCATTTGAGCGATAAAGGAAAGGCTTTGCAACTGAGAAAATCCAGCTGGCGCTTCGTCGTATTATGACGATTTTATCTTGCATTTTTGAATTTATTGTTATAACTATATATCTTTAAGGATGACGTCATTGCCTCGGCTCCTGCGCAGGCAAACTGGTGAGTGATACCCCATGAAACAGCCCGACACTGCTGCTCAACTCGAGGATCTCTATATTAAAGAGATCGTTATTGCGACTGCTGACTATGCCGCCGCAACAGCGTTTTGGTGCGAGCAACTGGGCTATCAGCAAGTAAATCAGCAAACCACCACAGATCCCGCTTTGCTGAAACTCTGGCAGGTCAGTGCAGAACGCATCGGGCGTCGTGCGCTGTTGGGCTTAGCCAATGCTCACACCTCGATACACCTTGTTGAAGTAATCCAGCCCGCCTCACCACTAAAACAACACGCAAGTAATCTCGACGCCATCCCCAAAACATTAAACCTGTTAGTAAAAGATTTACCCAACCTATGGCTGCGTCTCAAAGAGGCCGGCGTAACCATGAAGACGGACTGGGTAGAATACGAGCAGGATGGCCGTCGTTACCGCGATGCTCACATTACCGGGCCTGATTACACTGGTATTGGCCTGTTAGAGGTGCTGGATGAAGAATACCCGGTAAATCACCTGGGTATTGGTGAACCCGCCTCGTTTACCTGTACTATTGAAGATATCGCCACAGAAGCGAACTTTTATACCCAGCTTGGCGGACAAAAAGTGCTGGACGAGCACTTTTGGGGCCAGGCTATCGAAAAACTCGTTGGATTGCCTCCTGGCGGCAGTCTACATATGCAATTATTTGGACCGAGGACAACCCATTCACGGATTGAGTTAGTGAGTTACGGTATCCCCATGACATCGCACTATGAACGCGCCCGCTTTCCACATACCGGCGCTTTATTTACGCATATTGCCAGCGGTGCATTAACTCCGACTCTTCCAACAGACGGCGATACCGAGCTCACAGCGGTCAAAGTCTGGAATACCCCTGTACAGATGGCTCGCCTGCAATCCCCCGCGGGAGCCACTGTGTTAGTCTGTAAAGAATAAAAAGGTAACGCATCATGCAAACAGGCAAGCAAGAATTTAAACGGGGCTGGCAAATTATATTTGCTTCCTCCATCGGCATTGGACTGGGTTTATCGCCCGTGCCGTTTTACACCATCGGCATGTTTGCCCCCGAGCTGGCTGCCGAATTTGGCTGGGGCTTTGGTGACATCATGATTGGTATCACGGTAATGACCCTAACGGTATTGCTATCGAGCCCCCTGGTGGGCGGTTTGGCTGACCGTTTTGGTGTACGTCCGGTGATCCTGGCATCAATCGTACTGTTTTCTCTGGGCTTTGGCACCTTTGCCCTGGGTAACGGTTCTTTGCTGCTATTTTATTTTAGCTGGGGGCTTATTGCGGCCGTTGGTGCGGGCACGCTGCCCATCACCTGGACCCGTGGTGTGAATCTCTGGTTTGAAAAGAAAAAAGGTCTGGCGCTTGGTTTAGCGTTAATTGGTACCGGCGTGTTTGGCTCGCTAATTAAGCCTTTAACTGCGTTCCTCATTGCCGAGCTGGGCTGGCGTGGTGCTTATGTGGTTATAGCCGCTCTGCCCCTGGTAATTGCCTTGCCAATCGCCTATTTCTTCTTCTACGAATCGCCTGATCATAAACAAAAAACCGAGGTAGCCACCGACGTAAAAGAAGAAACCGGCATGACCATGGCACAGGTATTCCGCGACCGTCGTTTCTGGACCATCTGCATCGCCATCATTCCGATTTCCTTTGCCCTGGGCGGTCCGGTACCCAACATGGAAAACCTGCTGCTAAGCAAAGGCTTCGATAAAGCTGCCGTGGCCGGCATTGTGCCCATGATCGGGATTTCAGTTTTAGTGGGCCGTACTTTAGGCGGCTGGTTAATCGACCATTTCTGGGCGCCGGGTATTGCGTTTATTCTGTTGTCATTACCCGCATTGGCTTGCTGGATGCTTACCGCTGACGAACTCACTACACTCACCGCCCTGTTTGCCATTTTCCTTATTGGCTTTGCATCGGGTGTTGAGTACGACCTGCTGGCCTTCCTGATTGCCCGTTACTTTGGCATGAAGTCTTACTCCACCATTTACGGCTTTATCTATGCCACCTTTGCGCTGGGCGCTGGTGTTGGCCCCATGGTATTTGGCATTATCTACGACAAAACCCAGAGTTATAACAGTATCCTGTTGTTCTCGTTGGTGATCCTGTTGGTAGGAGCCGCCATGCTGCTAACGCTGGGTAAATACCGGGAGTTTGGTAAAGATGACCCCGCGCATACCGAGGAATCTCTGGGCTTTGCGCCCGCAGAACAAGCGCAATAATTCGGCCACTCCTCATTTTCCGGCCAGTACTTTATACTGGCCGGTCTCATTTGCTGCTGAAGGCTTATACTTTAAACTTACCAATTACGGTAAACATTTCTTTGGCTGAGTTAGCCTGCTCTGCAGCCGCGGTGCTAGCTTCCGACGCAGCACGGCTGCCCTCAATAGACAGTTGATTAATCCCGGCGATAATTCTATTCACCTCAGCGGCCACTGAGCTTTGCTCTTCTGCGGCGCTGGCTATCTGTAGATTCATCTGCGCTATTTCGCTAACCAGCTGCACAATATGCTCTACACTTTCGCCCGCTTCCTGACTGTGTTGAACGGTTAACCCTATCTGTTCGTTACCAGACTCAATAGTACTGCGGGCTTGCTCCGATGCCGCTTGTAGTTTTGAAATCATGGTATTGATTTGCTCTATCGACGATTGCGTGCGCTGGGCTAACGAACGCACTTCGTCTGCCACCACGGCAAAGCCTCGTCCTTGCTCTCCCGCTCGGGCCGCTTCTATTGCCGCATTAAGTGCCAGCAAATTGGTTTGCTCTGCGATCCCTCGAATAACGTCCAGAATACCACCGATATTCTGACTATCCTGATTGAGCGCAATAATGACGTCAGTGGCGTTTTTCAGGTTGTCACTTAATTTATCGATTTCACTAATAGTTACACCAATCGTGCTAACCACCCGTTTACTCGACTGTTCAGCTTCCTGCACTTTATCGGCGGCAACGGCCGTACTCGACGCAATGCCCTGAATAGATGATTCCATTTGGTCAAATGCAGTGGCGACTTTAGTTGTCTCATGTTGCTGTGTGTCAACGCGCTGCAGTGTATTTTTATTGCGCTCTAGCGCCGCGTCGGCCCGTTGAGAGATTAATTCCCCCGACGAGGCAACGCTACGGAAAATATCCTGCAAAACTCCAAGAAAGCGATTTATTCCATTGGCCAGATCGCCAATTTCGTCTTGTCGTTGCATATCTAACCGATAGGTCAAATCCCCACCGGCGTTGGCCAATCCGTTAATGCGTTTTTGTAACTCTTTTAGTGGCGTGGTAATGGACGTGGCAAACACCAGTGACAGCACTATGGCAACCATTACTGCAAACACCAAAACCATGATAATTTGTAAAATACTCGAGGAGATAGCGTCTATCGTCATGCTATTGACCTCGTGGTTCCAGTTGCGCAGGCTATCGAGCAGCGTCCTCATGTCTTTTTCTATTTGTACTTGCAGTGTTCTGATTTCGCGAGAGTTGGCAATATACTGCTCTGCAATGTCTCGAATTTCACCATTTGCGCGGCGCGCGGCCAGCGCATTTTCAAGCATTGGCGTCCCTTCCAGCAGCACAATAGCGCGATCAGACGCCGCATCAAGTTCATTGATAAAATTAATCAGTTCGTCGGCTTTTTCCAGGTTGCCAGAGAGCTCGCTGAACATCAGCCAGATCTTGTAGTTATTATTAGTGTGTAATAATGCATCACGTATCACCTGCCCCTCGAACGTGCTGACATTTTGCCGGGTTGACTCATCTGCCAGCATATCGCTCATGGCATAGATAAATTTGTTCGACTCGCCCATGGATGCGCTAACTACTGCCTCCATAGATGAGACAAGTTGCGAATTTCTGTCAAACAGACCATTAATCTTTTCAGCGTTTGCCCCCGATGATTTCAGCAAGGTATTCATGCCGGAACCGGCGGAATCACTAACAGCACGAATTTTTTCCTGGGTGTCGGCAAATTGCTTAATCACCGCAGCAAAACCATTATGAGAATTAATGTAGCGGTCAACGGCCAGGGTAAGTGAAGACACCTCTTCCGCCAGCTCACTGCTTAAACTCAGCTCTTGTTCAGCATTGTTGATGGAAGACTGATTACGCAGATATAAAAAAACAACGATCAATAGGATAAGAATAAAGAGGATAACCGGTGACAGCAGCTTCGCCCTTACACTAAATCCGGATAACAATGACGTCATAGTACAGCCAACTCCTTCGTGAGTTTTACTAAAACATGCTGCACCAGTTGGCCATTAAACGGATTTAGCTACGACAACGTATCGCTTTTCACCTGTCAGGCAAAAATTACTTCTGTAGTTTGGGGAGCCACGCCTATCAGCCTTTGTCAGCATCACTTTTACATTGGCTTATGCTTAACGGCAGCGAGTCGGTTTTGCCATTATTAGAATTGCACCGACCTGCTACATAGCCAAAAATCTTCAATGACGCCTGGAATATTGAAAGTAAGCACCTTTTAAAAAAATATTACTGCGTCAAAGTCTTAATGAAAGAATAGCAGGGATCCTATGTTCCACCAGTTTCTGCCGATGACGATACCAATAAATTCAAATCGCAAAACCAAAGGGAAGCCATTACCCGGTTTTAACGCAGCAAGTTAGTTTTACCCAGTTCGATTAACTCACTGCCTGCGCCATTGATAATGGCTTTTAACGCGTACAAACCAAACCCTTTTGCCTGGTCAAGTTTGATATGCGGCGGCATGGCCAGTTCCTGCTTAGCCGTTTTCACCGACAAGACGTAAGGCCCTTCGCTGTTTAACATACGCTCGACAGCTTCTTCCAGCTTGTGCGGATCGTCAACATATTCACTGTTGATACCAGCCCCTTTGGCCAGCGCGGCAAAGTCCGGGTTATCTAGATCGGTATTGTGAGAATAAAAGCCCGCGGCTTTCATTTCCATGGCCACAAAGCCCAGCGAGCGGTTATCAAAAATGACGATTTTCACCGGCAGATTCAACTGTTTTAAAGTCAGCAAATCGCCCATTAGCATGGAAAAACCGCCGTCACCGCACAGCGCCACGACCTGGCGTTTATCATCTAAACTTTGTGCGCCAATAGCCTGAGCCATGGCGTTGGCCATAGAACCGTGGTTAAACGAACCCAGTAAGCGACGCTGACCGTTCATAGTAAGGTAACGCGCAGCCCATACCGTTGGCGAGCCCACATCACAGGTAAAGATGGCATCATTAGCTGCCTGCTCATTAACCAGGCGGGTAAGGTACTGCGGATGGATTTGTGTAGAATGACTGCTGGTTTTCGCCAGCTTATCCAGTCCCTTTCGGGCATCCTGATAATGCGCCAGCGCCGACATTAAAAAGTCGTTATTTATATTCTGGTCAAGCATTGGAAGCAGGTGTTCGATGGTTTCTTTTACCTGCCCCTGAATACCATAATCAATATCCGCATGGGCACCCAGCGCCGAAGGATTAATATCTACCTGAATAATGGTGGCATCATCAGGGTAAAATGGCCGATAAGGGAAACCACTGCCTAAAATCACCAGGGTACTGGTGTTTTCCATCACATGATAACCGGAAGAAAAGCCAATCAGGCCGGTCATACCAACATCATAGGGGTTGTCGTACTCAACAAATTCTTTACCACGCAGTGCATGCACAACAGGCGCATTAAGCTTTTCGGCCAGCGCCAGCACCTGCTCGTGAGCGCCTTTGCAACCAGCGCCGCACAGCAACGTAATATTATCGGAAAGGTTTAAGATCTCAGCGACAGCTTTAAGCGAGTCCAGCGGCGGGGTTATTTCCGGTAACGCGGGATAACGCCAGTGCTCTTTAGGCTGCGCATCAACCTTTTGCAGTGCCACATCACCGGGTAACACCAGCACCGCTACATCCTGTTTAAGAATAGCCGTACGCATGGCCACATTAAGCATGTAAGGAAACTGCGCCGGGTTTAATACCTGCTCGCAATACACACTGCATTCAGAAAACAGCATTTTGGGATTGGTTTCCTGAAAATAACCCGAGCCAATCTGGTCAGAAGGAATATGGCTGGCAATAACCAGCGTAGGAATTTTATTGCGATGGCAATCATACACACCGTTGATTAAATGCATGTTGCCCGGTCCACAGGAGCCTGCGCACACCACCAGCTTGTCGGTTAAGTGCCCTTCAGCACCGGCGGCAAATGCCGCCACTTCTTCGTGGCGGGTGCCCATCCACTTAATCGCCTCCTGGCGTTGCAGCACATCACTGATACCATTTAATGAATCACCGGTAACACCCCAAATACGTTCAACCCCGGCAGCCGACAGCGTTTTGACTAAATATTCCGCAATGGTCTGACTCATGTTCTTTCCTTTTCACTTTTGAGAAGACAGAAAATAAAACTGTTAACGAACAAGAGAATAGGATAGCGTTAGGCAATAAGTGACAATAAATACTGCAGTTTGACTAGCGTTAATCAGAATCGTTAACTATTAGTCATTTAAACGTATGAATGCGACAAAAGTTTTACCGGTTGTCGCAAAAATGTGCGATTAGTCGATGTATAGATATGAATAAAATTAAAATAAATGGAATATCTAATGACGCAGGGAAAACAGCACCAAAAAACAGAAAACGAATCTTTAGCTTAGCGCTGACTTTTGCGCTGGTTTTGGGCTATTACCTGACACATGATCAGGAGCTCAACTCCGCAGTAAAAAGCATCAGGGCAAAGCATAATATTCCCGGTCCCATCGAAAACAATGGCGAAGTTTACCGTTTAGGTATGCGCGCGGACTTTGCCGATGATCCCTATCAGGTTGGCAAAAACATTGTCGAACAAGCCAGACAGCAGGATGGTGTTATCTCCGATGATGTCATCGATGCCGTTTATCCGGCGCATCAATGGTTAGCCGAAATTCCGGTAAATGAACGTACCTCGGCACTATTGTGTAATTTATGGGATCCCGCGTGTTTTGATTTTATCTGGCAACACAGCGAGCAAATCGATGCGCTTTACCAAAGGTATCAGCCCTATGTGGAACGCTTCGAGGGACTGATGGCCTATGACACTTTCATTCCGGTAAGCAAACCTGCCATATTAACCCGATATCACTTTAGCGACCTTGATTTATTAGCGCTTAGAATTATGTTACTGCGCACCGTTGCGCTGGTGAAAGACGGACAAACAGAAGCTGCCGCCCAGAAACTTGCCGCACTCCTGCGTTTTCAATCACAGCAACTGATTATTGTTAACGAAGCCGTTTCCAGGGCAATTGCCATTGCAGAATATAAATTCAGTCTGGATACCGCCGCATTCCTGCTCAGTAAAACACCCGAATCGGCTGTCAACGACTGGCAGGTAGTTTATAACGCACTGACACCGTTTGACCGGAACACGGTTAACATGACTTCGATTTATGAAAGAGAGATAGCCATCTATGCCAACGACCTGGACCATCTCCTGCACGACACGCATAAAAGTGCCGGTACTGGCCTGTTCTCATCGCTCTATCTGCCGCTGTTCTATAAACCGAATAAAACCCTTAACACGCTTTATGCCTATACACAGCTGGTATCTAATCAGATGACGGTTGAAAATGGCCGTTTTGTTATCCGCAATATCGACCAGGAAAAACAAGCTTTGCTGGGGTTTTCCCTGAACAATTATATCGGTAACCTAGTCATAGAAACGGCGGTACCAAAACTTATTCATCTGCAGGAAGCCATGCATGAACTTAACTATTTGCAGCGCCTATTTCGGTTGATCTATAACGCCAAAGTGACTGACGACCCGGCCCAATTGAATTCCATCGTCAGCCCCTATACTGGCGAAGAGGCATTTATTAAACAGTCGCATCTTTGTCTTGCCGGTGACGGCTCGTTGAATGACGACATTTGTTTGTTCTTTGAATAAACACAAAGCCAAACAAAACCGCTTTATCGCTTAGCGCCATTCCGGCAACTCAGCCGGGATGGCAATGGCAATTACATAACGTTGCTTGCAGCCTTAGTTAACCAACCCCACAGCCACAGGCGACTCACCTTTTTTGATTGGTGGTGTTTCGTTAATCATCAGTACATTACCTTTAACTGGCGAGGTAATGGTCTGCACTAAATTGCCGAAATAATCGGTTACCTGACCCAGAGCCTGCCCTTTTACCACCTTGTCACCTGTGGTAACCAGGGGGGTAAAGAAGCCGGTAAATTCGGCATCGACATAACTGACCTCATCATAAACCACCGCCTGCTGATTCAGCATTACTTTGCCCGGCAGCATCCCTAAAAAATACAGCGCATTACGCGCAACATTAAGGGCATAATCAATAGAGGCTTCATCGCGCCAGCCTAAGTGGCCAATTTCGGTGGTTAAGCCTGGTTTGCCGCGGGTCATTGCAGTATTGGGAAATGAAATAGAATTAGCCGGATCACGCGGGCGATCGCCATACATGATGATGTGCTGCATACCGCTAGCTTTGGCAAATTCAAAAGTCAGGGCATCTAACTTAGCATTACCAACAAAAGGCGAATACACGTGGTTAAGCAGTTTCTGGTTAGCACTGCCGGAATGCATATCAATAAAGTAATCGGCCCGACTAATGAATTCACGGGTCAGTAACTCAGCGAGTCGTTCGGTGGCTGTACCGCTTTTACTGCCGGGAAATTCGCGATTCAGGTTTTTATTATCTTTAGGGTTAAGCGCC
Source organism: Marisediminitalea lipolytica (assembly GCF_001758465.1). Lineage (GTDB taxonomy): Bacteria > Pseudomonadota > Gammaproteobacteria > Enterobacterales > Alteromonadaceae > Alteromonas > Alteromonas lipolytica. The sequence goes on along the minus strand of NZ_MJIC01000015.1, from coordinate 608,917 downwards.
AGCATCCGGCCGTGAAACCCATCCAGGTTAGCCAGATGGACAATCAAAACTGTCCCCTGAAGTTCGGCCGGATTGATTTCCTTAGCCAGTTGCTGCAAAGCAAACATAGAAGGAAACTCATCGCCGTGAGTACCCGCGGCTAAAAGTAAAACCGGTCCGACCGCTGCACCATTGATTACCGTTACCGGTAACTCAATATCCCCTTCCGTGGCAATGTAAGACAACTTGCTACCAACTGGTACAGAGCTCCCCAGTAATTCCACCGCTTTTTTCTCTGTAGCAACAGTGTTAAATGAACTGGCAAGCATCAAAAGTAAAGCCATACCTATTGGACGACTGAAAATAGACAGCATAAAACGTATTTTCCTGATCTTAAGTTAAAACAAGAAAACCACCGGCAGTGCGAGCTTACCGGTGGTTTGACTTAATGACAGATTAAAAAGCGTAACGCACACTCAACCTGGCATTACGGGGTTTACCCGGCTGGGTCCACAATGCTGAGTAGGAATTATCGTAGTATTCTTTATCCAGCAGGTTATCAATGACCAACCGGGCAGTTAGTGAAGGAGTTAACTCAATCACGCCAGAGATATCCACCGTGGTGTAGCGCGGAAGTTTGTAATCAGGTGCTACCGCATCGCCAACCCGCTCGCCAACATGAGTAACTCCCGCGGCTACACTGGCAGGATAACCAGCCAACGACAGCTGATGTTGCAGCGTTAGATTAAACGAATGCTCAGGCACGTTCACCAAAGGTGTTCCAGCCGCAATTTCGACGCCCCAGTCCGGATTAGTCACAGTATTTTGGGTTTTAGCATCAATGTAGGCGTAGGAGAAAGTCAGCACGGTAGCGTCGGTAATTACCGTGTCTAAATCCATTTCCACACCACGACTTTCCACTTCTCCTATGGCAATGGTGCCACCGTTCACCGGATCGGCCGCCAGAATGTTAGACTTATCGGCATGGAAGATGGCCAGGGTGCCAGTGAGAGATTCATCGTTAGTGGCAAATTTCACACCGCCTTCATAAGACTCGCTTTCTTCCGGCTCAAAGGCTTCACCGTTGTTATCCACCCCACTGTTAGGGCTAAAGCCTTCCGAGTAACTTACATAAAACGACAGGTTATTGTCGGGAATATACACCGCGCCAAAACGAGGGCTGGTAGCGGTTTGATCCTGCGTTACGGCACCATTAATTTCTTGCTTAAAATCGTCAAAGCGCAGCCCGGCGAGTACTTTAAACTGCTCACTGACATCAATTTGATCCTGCACGTACACACCGTAGGACAGCTGGTGCTCCTTAGAGTCGACTAATACGCTCACGTCCGGCGGCGTCTGACCGTATTGCGGGTTAAGCAGGTCCACCGAGTAAGTGGTATCGCCTGTGCCCCAGGCTGTACGCCAGCGACTCATCTGCTGGTGATAGTCGTAATCGTAAGCATCGGCGCCTAGCAGAATATGATGGTTAAACGTGCCTGTTACTACTTCGCCGCTTAGCTCAACGCGGCCGGATAAATCGGTAGTGTCGTAATCGCGATACCGACGCTGGCGCGACAGAGTGGTGCCATCTGTATACAATAACTGACGACCAGCCGAAAGCTCAGGTTCGCTTGAAAACCCTTCAAAAGATGAATCGCGATAGCTGATACCGCCGTTGATACTCCAGTTACTGTTTAACTGCGACTGAACAGAGAGCTGATGGGCAATACCGTCGATTTCCATCGGGCCGTCGGCCGGTTCGCCATAATAGGTCTCAATTGGTACTACGCCAAACTGATTGTTTGGAATGGAAATACCACGGTCGAAGTTAGCTTCCTGATCGATAATCTCCAGTTCGTAGAAAATGTGCGTCTCGGCACTCAGGTTATACACTACCGACGGCGTAAAGAAGATTTTTTTGCTCTGCACTGTATCGCGGAAACTGCCCGCATCCTCATAGGCACCATTGGCCCGAAACGCCCAGTCAGCGCTGATAGCGTTCGTGAAATCGCCTTCTAAACTGTACAAATCATAACTGCCTGCAGTAGCCTCAACGTATCCTTCTTCGGCAAACTGCGGCTTTTTGGTAATGATATTAATAGTGCCGCCGGGTTCTCCGCGCCCGTATAGCGCTGAGCCCGGGCCTTTAAGCACTTCGATGGCCTGAATACTGGACGCATCACGTTTGCCGCTGAAGCCACGCCCGGTATTAAAACCGTTAACCAGATAACCCGATGGGCGGTTGCCATCGCCACTAAAACCACGAATAGCAAAGCTGTCCCACAGGCCACCAAAGTTGTTCTGACTGGCAATACCACTGGTAAACTTGAGCGCACTTTGTAAATCGATAATGCCCAGGTTGTCGAGTAATTCGTCAGAAATCACATCCACTGACTGCGGCAGTTCTTTTAATGGTACGTCGCCACGATAAGCCTGACGTTGCTTAACCACAGAGATGTGTTCAAGATCGGCATCCTCCGCGGTTTTGGTTTGGGCGCTAACGTTGCTGTTAAGTCCGGCCAGTACCGCCAGGGTAATAACCGGTTTTAAAAAGTATTGCTTTGTCATTGACTACGTTCCAGGTAATTCTGCGTATTATAATTTGGGGTAAATTGTGGACGTTCGGCTAACGACGCTGCACTGTAAGGCGTGCCGTTGAACAAGAACGGATAATAAAACTCGCGTAAATCGGCATGAAAAGCTCTTATCTCACGCTCGTACTGCCAGGCTGCTCTGGCGTCAGTCTGCGCCCAGTTAGTAAGTGCTCGCTGTAACAGCGCCGCTGGTGATAGAAGAGCTACCCAACCAGCTGCGGCATAACGTTGTTCGGCTACACGTTGATAAGCGCGGGCTAAAGGCAAGGCTTTTTCGTCACCCACCTGCTGGAAAGCGTAATACCACTTCCATTCAAACAAGCTGTTGGTCTGGGTTTTGCCCTGCCACTGAGGATGTGAGGCGACAAACGCGTCCATCGTAGTTTCATGAGGTAAGTCCCAGGCACCATTTACCGCTTCGCGTTGGGTCATCAGGATGTCGCCGCCCTCAGGCCCGTGATAGGCCTGTTCAATCAGGACATCACCTACCGCAGGCACAATAAAGGTGGTTGATAACCAACCGCCCAGCAGCAATGAGGCCAGCACGGGTGCAGCAAAGTTAAAGCGCGATACCCAGTAACAGATCGCGGCCCAAACCAGCAAATACACCAATACCACCGTACTAACCAACAGCATTTGGCCAATCGGTACGCTATTGGCGACTGCCCCCCCAACAAAAGGTATGCTTAGCGCCAGCCACAAGGAAAGCACAATAAAACCGGCACGCAGCGGCCACAGGCTGGCCGGCGTTCTGGCGGTGACAACCAGAAAATCATGGCGACCGGCGGCTCGTTCGGCAGCACGTAAATCATGTAACAACAAAATCAGCAGCAGCGGTGCAAACACCGCAATAACAAAGGTAAAGTCAATTTTACCGGCCAGCGCCAGTTCTGGATTTTGCGTATCTGACTCGTGGATTTGCCCCTCCAGGGCCAGCATTCTGATGCGGTGTTTCCACGGGTATACATCGCGCACGCCCAGCGCAGCGAAGGCTAAAGGGGCAGGCGGCGCATAAGTTAAATGAAAGGTATAATACGCAATATAGCCGTAATCATTGTGTTTATGGGTGACTTCCTGACGGTCTGTTTTGTCACCCTCAAGTAGCCGCCCGATGGTCGTTTGCTGCTGGGCAACCTCAACCGTGCCGGTCCACACAGCGAACAAAGACAACGCAAACCCCGCCAGTAATAACAGGGGCACACTTTTCTTACGTAAAACAAAGGCGGCCTCGCGACGGATATCTGACCAACTCATACTCGTCTCCCCGCAATAACGATACAGACCAGCAGCACTGCGCCAGCGAAAAACAGCTGCACTAAAGCCATCACACTGTTGGCAACACGCTGCGGTGCCGATAGTGGTGTAAAATGAAAGTCTTCCAGTATCTGCCAGTTATCAGCACTGACCGTAGCCGCCTTTTTGGCCGCTGCACTTTGGTATTTGTTGGCATCCTGCTCAAGCGTCATGCCTTCGGCATGGAGCTTATTAAGTGACTGCACAAAATCGAATCGCACCGCTTCGGCTTCGCGCATAAAGCGCTGATAATTTTCTAAATCGGTACCGGCCAGCTTCATTGAGGCGTTCTGAATGGCAATCATAGGCGAGAGCCAGCCGAAACTGCGGGCAATCAGCGCCTGGGCTTGTTGCTGCGCCATACTTTGCTCGGCAAATTCAGTTAGCACTTTAGTGAGATCGGCTTCTGATTTTTGCGCCACGATACCGCGAAAATTAATCGGCAGCTGTTTTACAGAATCCACGTCGTACTGTGCCAACAGATTATCTTTGAGTGCTTTAAATGCCGGATCACTGGCGTTATGACCATCGCCCATTTCACGCAACTTTTTAAGTACGGCGAAATCGGTTTCCAACTTACCCGGCGACGCCTCCAGTACACTGGCTGAATTACTGGCGATACGCGGTACCACCAAACACAGCAATACCCATATGGCAATCAGGCCACTAAAGCTGGTGCTATTAGTACTGGCCAGCGTTGATACCCATAATACAATGGCGCACCAGACCGCCAGATACAGCAGGTAACTCAGCAAGAACATAGCAACCGGCAGCACAGCAGCGCCTTGGGCAAGGGTAACCAGTCCACCAATGATTAACGGCATTAAAACCACCAATCCGGCGCCCATTAAGGCAATACCTTTTCCGCCAATGAGCACCAGAGGTGATACGCCCTGTACTTTAAGAAAGTCCAGCGTGCCGGCTTCACGTTCGCGGGTCATCACACCAAAACCCAGGATGATAAGCAGTAATGGCGTAAGCAGTTGCATCACAAACGCTGGCGTTAGGGTACCCAGCCAGGTTAAGCCGCTGCTTTGCTTCTGGTCGGCAAAAGTCGCGCCGTTCTGACGGTGACCTTCAAGAAAAATGGCATTGCCGGTAAACCCGTCAATACCGGGATCCAGCGCTGCCAGTGGCGGTGGTGCGCGAAACAAATAGTGGCCGTAATGCACCATACGATGAGGGTGACGGTCAGGCTGATCTTCAAAGGCTGTTTTCGACTCAGACTGCATATGCTGGCGCTGTTCAGTGGTGTGCGCCATGGAGGCCTGGGTGACCCAAACCGATGCAGCTGCAAGTGCCAGGGCAATCACAAATACCGTTTGAGCCAGACTAGAGCGCCGCCAGTAACGCCACTCATCACGGGCAATGGCTAAAATAATACTGCTCGGGCTGCTCATTTCAGTGCACCCTGAGCAAACGCCGTATGCACGGTTTCAGAGTCGATATTGCCGTTTTCGGGCGCATCAAACATACCGACAATTTCACCGTCGCGCAGCAAACCAATGCGGTTAGCCACATGGCAAGCCCCGTAGACATCATGGGTCACCATTAAAATAGTGGCCCCCTGGCTGGCCAGTTGACTCACCAGACGATTAAATTCGTCAATCGCAACAGGGTCTAGTCCGGACGTCGGCTCGTCCAAAAACAGAATGGGCGCTTCGCGCAAAAGGGCCAGCGCAATGGCCGTTTTCTGCCGCATCCCTTTGGAATACCCGCCCAATGGCGAGTGCCAGGCCGACTCTTGTAATGCCACCCTTTTGAGCGCGTTAGCAATGTCTGATTCAGCAGCTGGCTTTCCAGACAGCGATAAAAAGTATTCGATATTCTCAACGGCAGTAAGATGCCCGTAAAGCATGACTGATTCAGGCAGGTACGCGACTTTTTGGCGCACAACGGCCGGATCGTTATGCACGTTTACACCATCCAGCTCAACACTGCCGGACGTCGGTTTCATCAACCCCAAAAAGGTTTTAATGGTAGTAGATTTACCCGCTCCATTACCGCCCAGCAACGCCAGAACTTCACCTCGCCTGGCACTAAAAGACACATTTTTTAAAATCTTTTTTGCTCGCACATCAACACAAAGATTGGAGGCAAGAATCACTACTTCAGACATGACGCTGGACCCATTTGATCAAAACACACATTAGAGATGTTATATTATAACAACAAAGAAATGTTATATTATTACAATATATAAATGGTTGACCAGTGGAATCTGCAATATTGGGTTTGTTTGCTTAGATTTCCGGCAATCAGTCCCGCACAAACAAAGACAGTCTCAAATAAAGTATAAAACCCTTACAATATTCAGTGGAGAAAATCCAAAAACCTCCATTTCAATAAGCATTCAGATCAAATCTCATTCAAACTTTGTATTGCAACATTACAAAAAACTTTCATATTGGCGCTGAAGTCCGTAATATCGACATTATTGAAACGCACCATTAACATATGAGTAACACAACAGGAGAGCCCAATGACTAGCTCAGAGAAACAAGCCTGGTGTCCATTTGCTGCTGAGATGAATCTTGATCAGCGTGCCAGTTATGACAAGTTGAGAGATAAACAGCCTTTTGCCAAGGCAGAAAACTTTGGTTGGACTGCACTGCGTTATCAGGATGTGTTTGATATCATGAAAAACCCTGATGAGTTCAGTAACGCCACCGCATGGGCTGCCATCGACCCAAACCTGACGCCGGATCAAAGGGCTATTCCTCTTGCACTGGATCCGCCTGAACACACCGAATATCGCAAACTGTTACGAGAATTATTCTTACCCAAGCGTGTCAATTTATACGAAGGGCAGGCCCGCGATAAAGCAGGGGCTATGATCCAGGCCATGGTAGACGCCGGCAAAGCTGATGCAGTGGCTCATTTTACTGATCCCTACCCGGTGCGCTCCCTTTGCGCCTTTCTTGGCTGGGATGACGATAACTGGCAGAACATCAAACGCTGGTCCCGGGAATTAACCAGCGCTCGTGCTGCCGGAAGGCAGGAAGAAGCTGACGCCTTATTCACCATGTGGCGCGGTTACATCGACAAGGTATTACAACAGCGCAAAACAGCACCTAAAGAAGACGTGACCAGCTGGCTGATAGAATTAGGTCAGGATGGCGAGGTGCTTAATGATGAACAGATCATTAGTATTCTCAGACTATTATTAGTGGCAGGCCACGGCACCACTACCAGTGCACTGGGCAATATGATCGAATATCTTGCATTGCACCCGGAAAAACAACAGCAGCTTCGGGATAACCCCAAAATCCTGCCGAGCGCGATTGAAGAGATGTTGCGCTATGACAGCCCGCAGATGGTAATGCCTCGTCGCACTACCTGCCCGGTCGATGTTAACGGGCAGCACTTTGAAGCCAATGAAAGTATCTGGTTAAACTTCTTAGCGGCCAATCGCGATCCAGAAAAATTTCCGAATCCTGATGAGTGTAACTTTGAACGTCGTCCAAACCAGCATATGGCTTTCGGTGCTGGTATTCATACTTGTCTCGGGGCGATTTTTGGCCGCATGGAAGTGAGAGTCGGCCTTGAAGAATTGTTCGCCAAAACGTCCTGGTTTGAGATGGCTCCGGATGGTGAACATGAAAGATCGAACTTCCCTCATAATCACCCGACCAAAATGGACATTATTTTTCGTTCGTAAATTGGCTGGGACGAGTCCGGTTGTAATGACCGGGCTGTTTTCTGCGTAATAGTGACAAAACGACACAGCCGGCACTGATTTTGTGTTGGCGTTACACCAGAATAAAGCGAGGATCAGCGTTTCCGGCAAACCACCTGAAACGCTGAAAACATCTATAACCAGTGACGCTTTGCGCCATCTGCCTGTTCAAAACGGCTGATGTCGTCTTCAAATGTCAGGGTTAAGCCAATGCTGTCGAGGCCTTTTAACAGCATTTCTTTGTGGCCTGCTTCAATCTCAAACTTAGCCTGCGCGCCAGAGAAACTGGTCACGGTTTGCTGCTCAAGGTCGATAGTCAGCTGATGCACCTGTGGGTTCTCTTCTACTTCGGCGGCCAGCGACTGCACCGTTTCGTTATCCAATACCACTGGCAAAATGCCATTGCGCACACAGTTCTGGTAGAAAATAGCGCCAAAGCCCGGCGCGATGATCGCGCGAATACCGTATTCGGCCAGCGCCCACACCGCATGTTCCCGCGATGAGCCGCAACCAAAATTGTTACCGCCAAGAATAATAGTGGTATTAGCGTACTCCGGTTTGTTCAGTACAAAATCCGGATTGGGCTCCCGGGAGTCTGGCAACACATAACGCCAACTGGCAAACAGGCCCTCACCCAGCCCTTTTTTAGATACCAGGCGCATTTCGCGGCTGGGGATAATGGCATCAGTATCGATATTAATGCGCAGCAGTGGCGCACTTACGCCGGTATGGCGAATAAACGGGTCCATTAGTTCACCTCCGTAAAGGTTCGTGGATCGGTAATGACGCCATTAATGGCACTGGCTGCCACGGTTGCCGGGCTGGCCAGGTGCGTGCGCGTACCCGGCCCCTGGCGGGATTCAAAGTTACGATTACTGGTAGATAGCACTCGCTCCTGGGCACCGAAGTGTTCGCCACCGGCAAAGAAACACATAGAGCAGCCGCTTTCGCGCCATTCAAAGCCAGCTGCTTCAAATATTTTATCCAGCCCTTCGCGCTCGGCAGCGGCTTTCACCTGCTGTGAACCCGGCACGCAAATGGCCTTGATACCGGCAGCCACTTTGCGGCCTTTTAGAATGCTGGCCGCGCTGCGTAAATCTTCGATACGCGCATTGGTGCATGAGCCAATAAAGGCGTTATCGATTTTAAGGCCGGCCAGGGCATCACCACTCGCCAAGCCCTGATAATCCAGTGCGCGTTGGGCGGCGGTTCTGGCATCGTCCGACGCTAAACTTTCCAGCGCCGGAACAGACTGACTGATCCCGGCGGCGTGTTGCGGGCTGGTTCCCCAGGTTACCGTTGGCTCAATGTCTGAAGCGTTAATGACAATCTCTTTATCAAAGGCGGCGTCGCTCTCGGTCACTAGCGATTGCCAGTAAGTTAATGCTTCATCCCAGTCTTTACCTTTTGGTGCATAAGTGCGTCCCTCCAGGTAGTCATAGGTTTTCTGATCCGGTGCCACTAAACCGGTAAACGCGGCAAACTCCACCGCCATGTTGCACAGGGTTAAGCGGCCCTCAATGGATAAGTTTTCCACTGCGCTGCCAGCAAATTCGATGGCGTATCCGGCACCGCCGTTAGCACCGTACTGACCAATCAAATGCAAAATCATGTCTTTAGCAGTAACGCCTGCACCCAGTTCACCCTCGAACACCACGCGCATCAGTTTAGGTTTATTGATGCGCAGGGTTTGGGTGGCCATGGCGTGCTCAGCTTCAGACGAGCCAATGCCCCAGGCGGCTGCGCCCATGGCGCCCTGGGTACAGGTATGGCTATCCGGGCACACCAGGGTAATACCCGGTTGCACAATGCCCATTTCCGGGCTGATTACATGGGCAATGCCCTGTCTGTCATCACCGATATCAAACAAGGTAATGCCCGCCGCTTTGGCTTCTTTACGAGTGGCCTGGATAAAGTTTTTACCTGACGGCATGACGGTGTCATCACCACGGCCGGGAAAGGTATCCACGATATGATCCATGGTACAGAACACACGCTCAGGATGACGCACTTTTCGGCCCGCTTCGGCCAAACTTTGTAGCGCAATGGAGCCGGTACGTTCGTGTAAAAAGATACGGTCGATATAAATAAGGAACGTGCCATCCGGTAAGGCTTTCACCAGATGGGCATCCCAGATTTTTTCAAACAGGGTTTTAGCCATTATCTTGCTCTCAAGGGCGGCAGGCTCGCGCCTGCCGAACAGGTTAGGGTTGTTGCTGAGTCTGCTGTGACCAGACTGTCAGAATGTCTGATGCGCTGGCGCTCCACACGCCATCCAGACTGGTAATGTGGGCGAGTACGCGCTCTAGTTGACCAATGCGGTGCGGCTGGCCCAGCATCCAGGGGTGGATATTAAGAGCCAATAAGCGCCCGCCTTGTTCACTGGCTTCACTCAGCAGAAAATCGCTGGCATCCATAATCTGCTCTGCGTAGCTGTCTTCGCTGTGCAGGTTATTATTAAGAATAAAGAAATCGTCCAGCTCATTAGACAGCGGCATGGCGGTAATCGCGCCAGCAGCCGTGTTAAAGGCATAAGGCATATCGTCATTTACCCAGTCGCACATGTACTCAACGCCATGCTCTTTGAGCAGTGTTGGCGTATTGGCAGACTGCAAACGGCCCGGGCTTAACCAGCCGGTTACCGGTTGCTCAAAACGTTCGCGCAGGGTGTTTAAGCTGTTGGCTACCCATTGACGTTCTTCATCAATGGCCACTTCACCATGGTGAATCATATCCATCTGCCAGCCGTGGCCGAGTACTTCGTCGCCACGCTCTTTGATCATGTCCATCAGGTAGGGCGCGCGTTCAACCATCACGCCGTTAATGGCGATAGTGGGTTTAACGCCAAACTTATCCAGCGCTTTAAACAAGCGGTAAATACCAATGCGGTTACCGTAATCGCGCAGGCTGAAATGGCGCAGGTCCGGGTACGGCATTTTCATCCCGCCAGGCACGCCGGTTGGGTTGCTACGCTGATTAAGCGGAAAGAAGTCGATGTTCAGGTTTACCCATAAGGCCAGCTTTTTGCCATCCGGCCAGCTTATTGCCGGGCGGTCTGTCAGCATCGACCAGTCGTACAACTCGTGATCCATGCCGTAGCTGCGCTGCGGGTATTCAAGATAGGATTTATCCAGACTCATTTTTTCATCCCCCCTTGTTTGGCGGCGATGTCAGCAACGGCTGTATCGTACTGATTTTCAATAAAGTGGCTGGCAATTTCGCGGCCGGTGGTTACCCACACATCGGAATGACCGGTAATGTATTCCAGCGCTTCTTCAAAGGCTTTCATGCGGTGCGGGCAGCTCACCTGATAGTTGTGAGTAGGAATACACATAATGGTGCCGCTTTCTGCGCCCTCTTCTAACAAGCGGTCGAAGTTGGCTTTAATCATTTTGCCGTACTGACGCGGCTCTACCTTATTTACCACGTAGGCAATGGTGTCGTTCATTTCCAGTGAATAGGGAATCGATACAAACTTCTTGCCCGAACGGGTATGAATTGGCGTTGGCTGGTCGTCGTGGAATAAATCACAAGTATAAAAACCGGCGTCATCACCAAACAGTTCGGTGCCCACTTCGGCAAATAGATCGATGGTATCGTCGCTGTGGGATAGCGCCGGCGCTAAGTAGCCCGCGCATTTCTGGCCGGTATGTTTATAAATCGTTTCGATGGAGTCGCGGATCATCTCGCGCTCCTGCTCGGCACTCATGCCGTAGGTATAACGCGTGTTATAAATGCCATGACTGAAAAACTCCCAGTCGCGCTCTTTACACAGCTCGATGATTTCCGGGTGGTGATCACACAGCGCAGTAGACAACGAAATAGAGCCACGAATGCCGTATTTTTCCAGCAGCTTCATCTGGCGCATATGGCCAACGCGGTTACCGTAATCACGGATACCGTAACCGGCAATCGACGGATAAGGGCCAGGCCAGGCTTTGCGGTGCGGATTAGCCGGCGGATCCAGTTCGTAAAATTCAATGTTGGGTGCTACCCAAAAGGCTACTTTCGCGCCGTTGGGCCAGGTAATTTTTGGCCGGTCATGATAGGGCCAGTAATCGTAATAACCGGGATCGGTTTTCATAATATGGCTCCTTACTTCTGGCCGTCTTTTTGACCATCTAAATATTCAAACACTTCCTGCACATCCAGTACGTCAGCGTATTTGAGCGACAGATCGGTGAGGTTGGCAAAGTGATAACTCTCGTGCTTATCCGCTACACACTCTTCCGGCACAATGGTGCGGTAGCCGCGGGATAAACTGTCTACAGCGGCGGCGCGGATACAGCCCGAGGTTGAGCCACCGGTTAAAATAACGGTATCTACCTGATGCCATACACATAAGCTTTGCAGCTGGGTTTCAAAAAACGGCGACGGCATTTTTTTGCAGTAGAACACGTCTTTTTCGCGATCCACCACTAAACGGTCGTCCAGCTCTGAACGCTCGCTGCCAAATTTAATGTTTTGCAGGCTGTCCGGCGTATCAGTACGGGTGCCCCAAATGCCAGCATCTTCGCCGGATTCCATGTAGGCCACGTGGGTCCACACCACCGGCCAGTTCAGTTCACGAAACTTCGCAGCCAGGGTATTAACGTATTCCAGCTGGCGCGGGTCGGTTTCGTAGGCGGTCTTAAACAGATCTGTCCGGGTGTACGCCTTTTGCAGGTCAATGTTGACCAGAATCGCTTTATTACCAAAGCCAAAGCGCTTTCGAGCCGGATTGGCTTTTACTTCAGCGTACAGTTCGCGGGCGGTTTTATTAGAAAGCTCCATTGTGACTCCTCGGTATGGACAGATTCAAACGCAGATAAAAAACTAACGACATAACTATAAGACAAATATCACTCAAATAGCAATTGTTATATTGACATATCATTCATACAGAATCTAAGATAAAGCCAACTTAACTTAAATTGCCATTGATGGCAGCTTACACGGGAGAGTGACAATGACCACAATAATTGTGTTGTTTAATCTGCGCGAGGATGCGGATAAAGACGCCTACGAAAACTGGGCGAAAACCACCGATCTGCCTACCGCCAGCAAACTGCCTTCCGTAGACAAGTTTGAGGTTCTGCGCACAACCGGCCTGTTAGGCGGTGGCGATGCGCCTTACCAGTACATTGAAGTACTGGAAATTAACGATTTAGAACAGCTTGGCAAAGACGCTGCGACCGAAGCCATGCAACAGGTTACTGCTGAGTTCGTTACCTTTGCGGATAACCCGCAGTTCATTCTGACTGAATCTATCTAAGCAGGGCGAATCATGAGTATGTATGCAGATTTAGCCGGCAAAGTAGCAGTAATTACCGGCTCCGGCCGTCGCAAAGGCTTAGGCGAAGCCATCGCGTGGCGCTTAGGTAAAGAAGGCTGCAAGATTGTGCTGGCCGACATTGGCGCGGCCAAAAACGAATACCTGCCAGAAGATGCCATCGGCACCTCAGCAGAAATGGAAGCCATTGCCAGCGAGATGCGTGAAGCCGGAATCGAAGTGAAAACCGCCGTGTGTAACGTGCTGGAAGAATCCGACGTGGAAGCCCTGGCTAAAACCGCAAAAGACACCTTTGGCAGCCTGGATATCTGGGTAAATAACGCCGGTGTGGGTTATTTAATGACTGCGCTCGTTGATACCAAAGCCGAAGAATGGGACACCGTATTAGGCGTAAACCTGCGCGGTGTGTTCTTAGGCATTAAACACGCCGGGCGCATTATGCAGGCCCAGGGTAGTGGCCGCATTATCAATATCGGTTCCCAGGCGTCTAAATCCGCTTTTGCTGAAGCCGGTGCTTACACCACCTCTAAACATGGCGTGGTGGGATTAACCCGCGTAGCCGCCAAAGAACTCGGCCCCCATGGCGTTAACGTCAATGCGGTATGCCCCAACCACGTTACCACGGGCTTAGGTGCCTGGCAGAACCAGCGTTTTGCCGGTGGTGATATGGATAAATACATGGCAGACATGCGCGCACGTATTCCGCTGGGTCGTCCTGGTTTACAGGAAGATACCGCCAAAGCCTGCGCTTTTTTAAGCTCTGAGCAATCTGTTTACGTTACCGGCGAATGCATGAATGTGTCCGGTGGCGAAGAGTATCACTAAGTTAACGCGCAGCGGAGTAACCCCCCATGAGTAAAACAACCCTATGGCCTGATGATGCCCGCCTCGCCCTTTCCATCGTGGTTAACGTGGAAGAAGGTTCCGAGAGCAATATCCTGGATGGCGACAAAGGCCCGGAGTTGGTGGATGAGCTGGGTCTGGCGATTAAAAAGCCCATGCGCGTGCATATGAACGAGTCGAACTACGAGTACGGCATTAACGAAGGCTGGCCGCGTATTCACCGTTTACTGAAAAAGTACAACATTGCGGCCACCTTTACCGCTGCGGCTGTAGCGCTGGAGCGTGCCCCACAGATCGCTAAAGTGATCAGCGAAGAAGGCCACGAAGTGTGCTCACACGGCTATCGCTGGAAGCACCAGTTTATGCTGGATGAAGCCAAAGAACGCGAGCAAATTCAAAAGGCCAGCGACAGCATGTTGCTGACCACCGGTATGCGCCCGAAAGGCTGGTTATCCCGCTACCTGCATACCGAGCATACCCGCCGCCTGTTACAGGAAGAAGGCTTTAGCTATCACATGGATGATGTGTCCCGTGATGAGCCATTCTGGGGCCGCGTGCCGGGTAGCGAAGAGCCAATGGTGATCGTGCCTTACGCTATCGACAGCAATGATATGAAATTCTGGACCGACCCGGCCCACTCACCTTCTGAGTGGCTGGAATACGCCAAAGACAGCTTTGATGTGCTGTACGAAGAAGGCGCAGAGCAAACCCGTATGATGAGTTTAGGCCTGCACCTGCGCATTATCGGTCGTCCCGGCCGCATTGGCGCGCTGGAAAAGTTCCTTGAGCATGTCTCATCCAAGCCGGGCGTATGGTTTGCCACCCGTTTACAGATTGCCGAGACCTTTGCTGAGCAGCATCCGGATAAGCAAGTCACGCTCTCTTTGCGTGACAAGCAAGAACTGGCGCAGGAGGCATAACTATGAGCTCACGCCGTTCGCTATTGTTTGTACCCGGTACCCGCCCCGAGCGCTTTGATAAAGCGCTGGCCAGCGGTGCGGATGTAATCTGCATCGATTTGGAAGACGCCTGCTTACCGGACGAAAAAGCCGGTGCCCGTCAGGCAGCGCTGGATTATATCGCCGCCTCTGACAACCCGGCATCTTTAGTATTGCGGGTGAATTCACCGCGCACGCCATACGGTTTTGAAGATATCGCTGCCATTATCGCCCGCGACGATTTGCCTGCACTTACCCTCATGTTGCCGAAAGTGGCCACCGATGTGGATGTACAAATTATCGATCAGGCGCTGGCACACAAGTCTGTTGAACTGATTGCGCTGATTGAATCGGCCGAAGGTGTGGGCAATGCAATGGCAATTGCCAAAGCCAGTAAACGCCTGGTAGCGCTGATGTTTGGCGGCGGTGATTTATCTGCCGAGCTGGGCACCACCCTGGACTGGGAGCCAATGTATTTTTCCCGTTGTCAGCTGGCCGTTGCCGCGGCCAGTCAGCAACTGGAACTCATCGATGTGCCCTACCTCGATGTTCGTAACGACGAAGGCCTGGCCGCAGAAAGCCTGCGCGTAAAAGCGCTCGGGTTCACCTGTAAGTCAGCCATCCACCCTAATCAGGTGGGCATTATTAATAACAGTTTTACCCCCTCAACCAGCGATATCGCAAGGGCCCGCAAAATCGTTGCTGCTTATAAGCACTGTAACGGTGGCGCGCTGCTGGTAGACGGCAGAATGATTGATCTGCCCTTGGTACTGGCCGCCGAACGCACCGTCGGTATCGCAGAAAAACTCGGGCTGTAACGCAGTAGCGCACATCCGAATAGCTATTAAAGAATTGGAGAATTAACCATGTCACAAGGCTCGAAACAAGTTGGCGAAAACCGTTACCGCGAAACCTTTGGTCGCTACCTGGAAGATTTTAAAGTAGGTGATATCTACGAGCACCGTCCGGGTCGTACCATTACCGAAACTGACAACACCTGGTTCACCCTGCTGACCATGAACACTCACCCAATGCACTTTGATAAAGAGTACGCCAAGCACTCTGAATTCGGTAAGTGTATTGTTGCCAGCCCCTTCACGGTGGCACTGATGGTAGGCATGAGCGTGAGTGACGTATCGCAAAAAGCCATTGCTAACCTGGGCTGGGACGACATCAACATGACCCACCCACTGTTTGTTGGCGACACCCTGTACTGCGAGTCAGAAGTCATCGACAAGCGTGAATCAAAGTCACGCCCTAATCAGGGCATCGTTACCGTTCGCACCACTGGCTTTAACCAGGACGGCGTAAAAGTAAGCTCGTTTATCCGTAAAGTGCTGGTAATGCGCGAAGGCAACGATGCCGAAGGTAAAGCGAACTATTAATTGCTAAACGGCTTGCCAGCAGGCGGGCCGACGATAACAACGAATTTCAGGCGGAGAAAACCATGAGCTGGACTGCAGAAGACGAAATTGCCATTCTAGATACCATCGATAAGTGGATTGAAAACGATGTAAAACCCATTGCTGATGAGCATGACCAGGCCGACGAATACCCACATGCGCTTGTTGATCAGATGATTGAACTGGGCCTGTTTGGTGCCACTATTGGTGAAGAGTACGGCGGTCTTGGCCTGTCGGCGTCACTGTACGCGAAAATCGTGGTCAAGGTGGCCGGCGCGTGGATGGCACCATCGGGTATTTTTAACTCACACCTGATCATGGCCTCTGCCATTGAACGCTCTGGCAGCGAAGAACAAAAGCAAGACTGGTTACCACAAATGGTTGCCGGTGAACTGCGCGGTGGTATCGCGCTGACCGAACCAAACGCCGGTACTGATTTACAGGCTATCCGCACCCGTGCAGTGCGCGACGGTGATGAGTATGTCATCAACGGTGCGAAAACCTGGATCACTAACTCATTAAACGGTAACTGCTTACTGTTACTGGCCAAAACCGACCCGGAGGCTCAGCCACGCTACAAAGGCATGAGCATGTTTATCATCAAAACCAAAGATGAAAACGGTAATCCGCTGCCTGGTTTAACCATTAATAAAATGAAAAAGCTGGGCTACAAGTCCATTGATACCTGCGAGCTGACCTTTGAAGATTTCCGCATTCCGGCATCCTGCCTGTTAAAAGGCGAAGGTGAAGGCTTCTTTATCACTGTAGGTGGTCTGGAACTGGGCCGTATTAACGTAGCAGCCCGCGGTGCCGGTATTGCCGAAGGCGCGCTGAAGCTTGCAGTGCGTTATGCACAAGAACGTGAATCCATGGGCAAAGCAATCTGTCAGCATCAGGCTATTCAGCTCAAACTGGGTGAAATGGCATCTAAAGTAGAAGCTTCTAAACTGCTGATTGAACAGGCGGCCAACAAGTTTGACGCTCACGAACGCTGCGACATGGAAGCGGGTATGGCCAAGTACTTTGCTACCGAAACCGGCGTGTTCTGTGCCAACGAAGCCATGCGTATTTTTGGTGGTTATTCTTACTCCATGGAATACCCA
Source organism: Marisediminitalea lipolytica (assembly GCF_001758465.1). Taxonomy (GTDB): domain Bacteria; phylum Pseudomonadota; class Gammaproteobacteria; order Enterobacterales; family Alteromonadaceae; genus Alteromonas; species Alteromonas lipolytica. Next base: position 591,813 of record NZ_MJIC01000015.1, on the reverse strand, counting down.
ATCCAGCGTTACTACCGTGATGCCATGCTGATGTGTATCGGTGAAGGTACCAACGAAGTACAGCGCATGATCATCGCCAAACAGCTGATTGAGCGTAACAAGATATGAGTACGGGAATGAATAAGCCGGCACCGCTTAAGGGCATCCGCATTATTACCGTGGAACAATACGGCGCGGGTCCTTTCGCGTCGATGTTCCTGGCTGATCTTGGCGCCGAAGTCATCAAGATCGAAAACCCGGCAAGTGGTGGCGACATCGCGCGTAAATCCGGGCCGTTCTTTTTGGGCGACGATGACAGCTTATTCTTCCAAACCTTTAACCGGAACAAGAAAAGCCTGAGTCTTAACCTTAAACACGAGGCCGGACGCAAGATTTTTCATGAACTGGTGGCCTCTGCCGATGCGGTAATGAATAACCTGCGTGGCGATCAACCAGCCAAGCTTGGCCTTGATTACGCCTCGCTACAATCGGTCAACCCAAAGATAGTATGTGCTCACTTATCCGCCTACGGGCGGGATAACGAGCGCGCTGGCTGGCCGGGTTATGATTACCTGATGCAGGCCGAAGCAGGCTTTATGGCATTAACCGGTTCACCGGAAACCCCGCCAACCCGCTTTGGTTTATCCATGGTGGACTTTATGACCGGCGCTACGGTATCCGGCGCGCTGTTAGCTGCGCTGGTTGGCGTACTTAAGCACGGTGAAGGCCGCGATGTGGACGTAAGTTTGTTTGATGTTGCCCTGCAACAGCTTACCTACCCGGCCACCTGGTATTTAAACGAAGGTTATACCACCGAGCGTATTGGCCGTTCTGCCCATCCATCCACCGTGCCTTGTCAGCTTTATACCTCTAAAGACGGCTGGGTATTTGTAATGTGCATGACCGAAAAGTTCTGGCAATTAATGATCGAAGGCATTGGCAAGCCGGAGCTGGGTGAAGACCCGCGCTTTGCTACCATTAAGGACCGTCAGAGTCAGCGTGCTGAACTTCAGGCCATTCTGGATGACGCTTTTGCTGCGCAAACTACCGACCACTGGGTACAGTTGTTCGGCGGTAAAATCCCCATTGCCCCGGTGTACGAACTGGATCAGGCACTGCAAAATAACTACGTAGCGCAGATTGGTATGTTGCAGCATTTACCCCATGCACAGAATCCGGATATGCGCGTTGTTGCCAGCCCGGTTAAGCTGGATGGCGAGCGCCCTGATGGTAAAGCTTGCTCGCCGCTGGGCGCGGATACCGATGATATTCTTTCATCACTCGGTTACTCTGCCGAACAGGTATCAGAACTTAAAGCGCAGGACGCTATTTAATTCTGCCTGTTTACTGCGCTGCCTTAACACTTCGGCAGCGCGGTTATTCTTCCTCAGGTTGCGCCAGCGGAAAGGTTAAGGTGAACCGGGTAAACTGCCCTAACTGCGATTCACACTCAATCTTGCCGCCAAGTCGCTGCACAATATTGTAAACCACCGACAAGCCTAATCCGGTGCCTTCGCCTACGCCCTTAGTGGTAAAAAACGGGTCATAGATTTTTGCTTTTACTGCTTCAGTCATGCCGGGGCCGTTATCACGCACAGTCAGCTTCAGACCATCCGCGCTTTCTTCGGCACCAATAGCAATCTCCGGCGTTTCGGTACCGGCATCCACTAACGCCTGCAACGCATTTTTAATCAGGTTAATCAGTACCTGCTCCATTAACCCTGCATTGGAATAAAAGGCTTTATCAAAACGGATGTCCTGCTTAACAGTAACCTTATCGGCCAAATCGTACCTGAGCATTTTAAGCGTGTCAGACAGCACAACAGAGATATCAATTTTTTCTTTTTGCCCTTCATAATTGTGGGAAAAGGAGCTTAAATCGGTAATGATATTCTTAACCCGCTGCAAGCCGTTAAACGAGTCAGCCACGATGGCGCGAATATCTTCGAGAATAAATTCAATACCCGCCTGCTCTTCAAATTCAGCAAGATGCTGTTTTAGGGCGGTGGCTTTTTGGTCCTGCTGAATATCAATAGAGGTAAGCAATTCCGACTGCATTTCCTGCAGTTTAATTATGTTATCCAGATAACTGTCCATTGAGGTAAAGTTACTGATCACAAACGACAGCGGATTATTAATTTCGTGGGCTATGCCCGCCGCCATGCGCCCGATACTCGCCAGTTTTTCGTTATGGGCCAGTGCCTGTTTGGTACTTTTTAATTCCAGTAAGGTATCTTTTAAGCGGGTGTATTGTTTTTTAAGACTGGACTCGGCCTGCTTACGCTCCAGCAGCACCGTAAGCTGTTCGGCAGCTTTGTTGATAATGTTAATCTGCTTCATGGAGACCCGCGCCATTTCGGCTTCCGGGATCAGGAAAAACAGCAAGCAGATAACCCGGTTATACACCACAATGGGAAAGGTGAGGTAACTACCAACCGATGTTTCAACGCGGGCTAACAGCGCGTCTATCTCACCGTTATCCTGCAGCAGGTTTATCTGCGGCTTTTGCTCAGCAATGGCCTGAGATAAACAGGCCGGCAGTTGCCCGTTTGCCACAATCGCCTGCATCTGTTCGGCTAAATGCTTTTGCGATGTATCGCGGTTTCTCACCCGGTAGCGGGATTCCATTTCGATATAAATTTCAAAATGACAGGCAGCATGACAAAGCTTAGCCAGTGTTTCAGCAAAAGTGCTTAATAAGGTGGTGATATTTTCATCTGCGCGGGAAAAGCGGGTAATACACACCAGCATTTCGGTTTCGGCATCATGCTGACGGTAGTTGTTTTCGATATAGCTAAAAGTGTCCAGCTCGCGGTTAAGCACGCTGCGATTAAACTGATGTCTTGCCGGATCCGCCGTCAGGCAGGCGTTAATCTGAAACTCTTCCAGCCAGGCCACTTCATCGAGTTGCTGGGCCGGGTCGTGCAGCAGTACAATACGGGTGTCGCGGTTAGCCATGCCCTCGCGAACATACCGGGCTATCTCCTGCCCCAGATGAATATCGTCATCGCTGCCAATACACAGCACAACCATCGCGGGTTTATTATTGCGCAATTTTTTACGCCCGTTGCGCAGACTGTTTATCGTCTCATAGGTTTGCCAGTGCTCAGGCAAATACCCGCTTACATCGCGACTTTGGGTTACCACATAAATGGGATTTTCCATTCGTTCACCACAAACTGCTGTTTGGAAATACTCTGCTATAGTTGAAGAATAGGCAGCAAAAGTCGTATCCGCAAACTCGCGGAAAATGCACCTGGGAGGAGTTTAAATGAGTTTGGTCAGACTGGTTTATTACAGCCGGGCATCCCGTGAGATGTCGCTGGCGGATCTTAAATCGATTCTGGAAGTAGCGCGGGATAACAACAGTGAGCTTGAGGTGTGCGGCATGCTCGCCTACGAAAAGCAGTATTTTATTCAGGCGCTGGAAGGCGAGCGCAGTGTAGTTAACGAACTCTATCTGGATATTGCTGATGACCCCCGCCACGACGAAATTACTATTATCAGCTATTCCGATATTACCAAGCCCTGTTTTGAAAAGTGGAAGATGGGCTACGCCGGCAGCAGTGCAGAGTTTCATAAATTACTGTCAGAACTTGGTCAGCACGAATTTAAGCCCGACAAAATGACAGCCGATCAGGCCGAGCAATTTTTACGGCGTTTAGCGTCGCACCAGTCAACCATCTAACGCCATGACATAGTCTTACTCCCAAGGAAGTATTTTCATTTGATTTACAAATCAATATCATTTTACTAACAATCTGACAGGGATATCATTATGACATCAGCGAAAACCGCGTTACTCTTTGCTACCAGCCTTACTGCATTTACCACTCTGGCCGGGCAGCCGTTGCCAGCGCCAACCGCATCCAGTGAACTCAGTTACGAGGCTTACGTTAGCAGCACTAAACCCATTAAATGCTTGTACGGTTATGCAGCAGAAAAGGTGGGTGACCATGATGCCGCTATCGCCATCTTTGAAGACTGTATTGAACGGTTTAACAGCGTGTATTCCATGATCTGGCTGGCACAAATTTATGATACCGGCGTAGGGATCCCACGAGATGAAAGAAAGGCTACCGCGTTAATGCGCCGGGGCGCACTGACTGATGATGAAGCAGGTTACTCAGCACTGGCAAAATATCACTATGGCATTGCGCTTATCGAAGGCAAAGGCACCGCGGTAGACCGCACCGCAGGCATTAACTGGTTAAAGAAAGCCAGTGCCGCCGGCGTGGAAGAAGCGACTTCCTACCTAGACACTCTGAACTAACCAAACATATCTTAACAAGCCTTCTGCGGCGGCGGGTCGAACTTGTTTTCGCCCCGCTCACCTCACCTTTTATCTTGTTCGCTGTCCTGATAAACCGGTTTTAGCTATAGTAATGACAATTTAAAACACCATCTGTGTGCGCAAAAATTGCGTTTAAAAGCAATGGAAATTGTACAAAAAAGCAGTAAATGATATTAACCTATATCAATATGACTTTATTTCTTTTATAGTAATCTTATTCCATCTTTTAGTCGCAGCAAAACCACAAGGAGTTGCTTATGAGCAGTAACCGTAAAGTCCTACCTACCTGGGACAAAGTGGGAAAACATGCGCTTTTCCCCGAAGCCAAACATGACGAAATTGCCCGCTTTAACTTTCTGGCCAATCTGAACAATCATTTGTCTGGTCAGGTTTTACCTGGTGTAAAAGAAGCTTACGAACAAAACGCGTTACCTGCGTTCAGAGCAGAGCATGGCAGAGAGCCTGAGTCACGTCACGAAGTACGTGAGATGATGAAAAAGCAGCCTTTCTATCAACTGTGGAGCGCACTGCGCCGCAGCACCATGGAATGTCGTCAACAGGCCGGACGCTCACTGGTTCTGCGTCAGATTGACCGGATTAATGCCGCCGCTGCCGAATTAAATAATGGCGCAGAAACTCTGGTACTGAACCCGGAAACGCAAATCCCGGATTACGTTACCGTGGTCGATACTCACTGTATGCCAGGCAGCTACCACACTTCCGTAGTGGAAGGTGATGTAAGCGCCGGGGCAAACTACGACAGCGGTTTATTTGTTACCACGGTAGGCCAGCTCGGCTCGATGACCGATGGTGGTGGCCGCGCCATTTGTGACTGGCTGAAGAAAGATCACGCTGACTTTAAACCTAAGCGTATTCTGGATATTGGCTGTACCATTGGTCACAACGTTGTACCTATTGGTCAGGCCTTCCCGGATGCCGAAATTATTGCCATTGATGTGTCTGCACCGGTACTGCGTTACGGCCATGCCCGCGCGAAGTCACTGGGCGTGAACAACATCACCTTTATGCAGGTTAACGCCGAAGACTTGTCGCAGTTTGCTGACGAAAGCTTTGATCTGATTACTACCAGCATGGTGTTGCACGAACTGTCTGCCCAGTCTATGCCGAAGATCCTGAGCGAAATCAGCCGTCTGTTAGTACCCGGTGGCTTATCGCTGCACCTTGAGCAGCCGCAATATTCTGGCCGTCCGGTATTTGAGCAGTTTATCCGTGACTGGGATACCTGGAACAACAACGAACCGTTCTGGGGTGCGATGCACGATGTGGATTTAGTCGGCATGATTGATTCTACCGGCCTGCCTTCAGACTTACAGTTCTCGGCAGCGGTCACCGCCAAAGTAGATGAATCTATCTTCCCGAAAACCGAAACTGGTGATAAGACCGAAGACTACGGTCGCGCCGCCGCCTGGAACGTATTTGGTGCGTGGAAACCCGCAGAAGCAGCTAAACAGGAGTCTGTAGCATGAGTGTAGATTATATTGCCGATGCCGGCCGTAAAGCCAAAGGCCAGCGCCCTTACTTTCTGGAATCAGCGCAAACTGAGCAACTGCTGAATATCACCATGGCGATTGCCCAGGAGCTGGCGGTAACCCGCGAGCGTATGGACACCATCGAACGCCTGCTGGAAGCCGGTAACGGTGTGACCCGAGAAGCGATTGAAAACTACAAACCGGATGCCGCAGCTGCCGAGCAACGCCAGACCTGGCATCAGGAATTTATCTCGCGCATCCTGCGTATCGTGCAGCAAAGCCGCGAAGAGATCACTGAAAACACCAACGGTCAGGCCGATATGGAAACCGTAGTGAGTCAGGTTTCTCAGTAATCCCCGTTTTATAGCTTTCCTGAAGCCCTCGTACTGAGGGCTTTTTATTGCCTGCAAGCACCTGTCATCAACGCCCGTTTAAGATAAAAGCCGGTAGCCTATATTGATGTTTACCGAATAATATGTATTATTGTTATTACATTATACTTTGATTGGTTTTTCAGGCTCATGGCAACCACCTTGCTAACCGAACTCGTTCCGTTATTAAAGCGTCCCGTTAGCGACGAGGATCGCCTGCGCGCACGCCTGCATACTCTCGACTGGCTCGGCTGTGCTGTGCTTGGTGCTACCACTGAAACCGGCAGCAGGCTGGTCGCGTTGCAAAAAAGTCTGAGCAGCAGCGGCCACATCAGTTTAACCGGTGGCGGTAAAGCGGATTTACAAACCGCGCTGTTGTACAACGGCGCACTGGGTAACATTCTGGAAATGGATGATGTGCATCGCACCTCGATTTTGCATCCTGGGCCGGTGGTGATCCCGGCGGCAATTGCCGTTGCCCAGCATATTGGCGCTACCCAGGAATCACTGCTTAACGCCGTGATTGTGGGTTATGAAGCCATGATCCGTATCGGCCGCAGCTTTGGCCCCGCGCATTATCAGTTCTGGCACAATACCTCTACCGCAGGGGCTTTTGGTGCCGCCGCTGCCGCCTGTGAATTGCTTAAATTAAACGACTCACAGTGGATCAGTGCCTTAGCCAATGCCGGTACCCGCACCGGGGGCCTGTGGCAAATGCGCCATGAAAGCACCCAAAGTAAACAATTACACAATGGCTGGGCAGCCCTTACCGGTGTGCAGGCCGCAATGGCTGCGCAAGCCGGTATCGAAGGCCCTGCGAGTTTGCTGGAAGGAAAGCAAGGCCTGTTAGCAGCCACAGCTGAAGGTGGTATTCCGGAAGCGGTGTTAAGTGAAGCTGATGCGCCCTGGTTACTCTGGCATTGCAGCTTTAAACCTTGGCCGGCCTGTCGCCATACCCATCCGGCTATTGACGCGGCGTTAAGAGTGGATATTCCAGCGGCTGAAATCGAATCGGTCACATTGGAAACCTATGACGACGCGCTGCGCTTTTGTGATAACCCTAATCCACAAACCGAGCTACAGGCAAAGTTCAGCTTACAGCACGCTATCGCGGTGACACTGCTGCGAGGCGAACCAGCGCTTGAAGATTTCAATGCTGACAGCCGTAACCACCCTCAACTGGTTGAATGGCGCGATAGAATATCAGTGCGTAGCAGCCGCGTTCGACAGTTAGCGTATCCCAATGCTTATGGTGCAACACTCACGCTTTCGCTAACCAACGGCCAGCGCAAGGTTATTGAGGTGGATGATGTACTCGGCGATCCAGGCAATCCCATGAGTACCGGGCAAATTATTGCTAAAGCCAGCAGCCTGTTTAAAGCGGCCGGTGTTTCGCTAAACCACCAGCAGGATTTAATGAGTGTATTAACCGAACAGGATGATGCGCTATGGATTGACGCGCTGGCCGATGCGTTGCCTTCTCTGGCTGCCACACAAGAGGCTGTACAATGAGTCAGTCATCCCTAACGCAACTGGTTGATTATGCTCTGGCGCAGCGCTATGAAGAGCTTGATGCCCGCACCGTTAACGCACTTAAAACTTTTATTCAGGACTCCTTAGGTGTAGGCATTTGCGGTGCCCGCGTACCGTTTGCGCAAAAGTTAAAAGGCCTTTGTAAAAGCTGGGGGCAAGGCCAGGACGCCCAGGTATTTAATACCGGCGAATGGATGACCGCGCCTTCTGCCGCCATGATTAATGCCTGGCAGATTCATAATCAGGAATTTGACTGCGTGCACGAAGCCGCCGTTGTGCATCCCATGGCCGTCATTCAGGCCGTGCTACTGGCATTCAGCCAGCGCAGAGGCAATATAACAGGTCAGCAATTTATCACCGCTGTGAGTGTTGCAGTGGATGTAGCTACTACCATTGGCAGCGCAACCCGTTCGCCCTTAACCTTTTTCCGCCCGGCCTGGTGCGGTGCACTTGGCGCAGTATGCGGGATGGCCTGGTTAGATGGTCTTAGCAACGAACAAACCCAACAAGCCCTTGGCATTACCTACAGTATGCTGGGCGGCACCATGCAGGCCCATGTGGAAGGTACATCCATGCTGGCTATGCAAATTGGCGTGGCTGCCCGCAGCGCGATTAACGCTTATGACTTAGCTGCCGCTGGCCTTGATGGCCCGGTAGATATTCTGGATGGCCCCTTTGGCTTTTTCTCACTGATTGAGCGGGAGTCAGACTTCCCCGCAGCCATGCAGGAATTGCTCAGTGAGCACCGCATTAATCAGGTATCACACAAGCCGTTCCCTACCGGCAGAGCCTGTCATGGTGGACTGGATGCCTTGCAGGTTCTTATCAGCCAGTACGGCGTTAAAGCCAGCGATATTGATAAAGTTACCCTGTTCGCACCGCCGTTGATTAACCGCTTAATTGGTCGGCGACCCACGCCAGAAATGGCCGTTAGCTATGCCCGATTATGCTTTGCCTACAGCGCTGCGACCTTATTTATTGATGGGGATGTAGCGGTAGATTGTTACGACGAGCACAAACTGCGTAACCCCGAACGCCTGGCGCTGGCCGAAAAGTTTGTTGTGGTGCTGGATGACAACACCGACCCGAATGCCATGAGCCCCCAGCGCATTGAAGTGGTGTTAAACGATGATCGCGTGTTGCAACACGATATCCCCAATACATTAGGCAGCCCGGCACGGCCGCTTAGCCGCGAACAACACCTGAATAAATTTATCCGTTGCTGTAAAGCTGCCCCACAGCCGCTTAACAACAGCCAAATCCAGCAATTAATCGAGACCACCGATGCGCTGGATACCCTGAATAATATCGACCTGCTGCTCCCACTGAGTGTGCCGGGTGACAGCCCCGAGGAACAATGATCATGACCTACCCCACTTATTTTGAAACTTTTGATATTAAAAAGATGCTTGCGGACTATCCGATTGGTGATGCGCTGTGGCAAAAATTTAAAGGCATGAGCCGTGATGAGCTGTTTGCCATTCAGAACGAACGCTTTAAAAAGGTTATGGACCGTGCCTGGCAGGTGCCGTTTTATCAGCGTCACTGGGGTGCAGCCGGGGTTGAGGCAGGCGACATTCAGAGCCTTGAAGATATCGCTAAGCTGCCGACCTATTCAAAATCAGACTTAATGAAGAGCCTGGAAGAACACCCGCCACTGGGCGATTTTAGCGGTATTAACACCTACACTAAGGAAACCCGCCCATCGATGGTATTCCATACCACATCAGGCACCACCGGCACACCACAGCCGCTGATGTTCGGGCCGTATTCCCGCGAAGTACAAAACTTGCTGTTAGGCAGAACCTATCGCTTCCAGGGCTTACCGGCGGGCTCTACCGTACAGTCCTGCTACGGCCACGGTATGATCAACGGCGGTCACTACATTCGTGAAGCGCTGATCCACTTTACCAATGCGATTTTCCTGTCGGCAGGTACCGGTATTGAGACCCGTTCAGTGCAACAGGTTAACCTGATGCGCGACTTTAACGTTAACGTACTGGTAGGCTTTGCAGACTACCTGAAACGTCTGGCTGATGTCGCCAAAGAGCACGGCATTGAACCGGGCAAAGACATTAAGATTGATATGATTTCCGGCCATTTTGGTCAGGAAGGGCGCGAAGTGATTGCCGAAGCCTGGGGCGGCCCAGAGCTGTTCGACTGGTACGGTATTGGCGATACCGGTGCGATTTCTGCGGAAGGCCCGGATCATGATGGTCTGTACATCTGGGAAGATGCCCAGTTTGTCGAAATCCTCGATACCGAAACCGACGAAGTGCTAAGCGGCGAAGGCGTGTTTGGTAATCAGGTGGTCACCTGCTTATTTAAGGATGATATTTACCCGATTATTCGCTACAACAGTAACGACGTAACGGAAATCATGCCTTACAGCAACAGCCTGGACCTGCCGTTCCGCCGTACCCGCGGTTTTATGGGTCGTTCAGACAACATGGTAAAACTGCGTGGGATTAATATTTACCCTACTGGTATCGGCCCGATCCTGGACTCGCATAGTGCTTTCGCTGGCGACTACATCTGCGTGGTAGAACGTGATGCCAGTGGCCGTGACGAAATGATTGTGCGTGCCGAAGCCAAACTGCACGGCGAACAGTTGCATAACGAAATGAAAGCATTACTTAAACAACGTCTGGGCATTGAAATGCAGGTTGAGTTAACCGAACCGGGCTCACTGGCAGCCCTTACCGGAATAGACAGCCGTCAAAAGCCAATCCGTTTAATCGACAACCGTTTCAAGAAGTAAGCTGATGACCACCGAACAGCGCGCACTATTACTAAAACAGGATGCCACTACTCAGGCTAAGGCGCTTGTAAGTGGCGACATTACCGCCAGCGATTTGCTTGAACTTGCGCTGGCAGCAATAAGCGAGCAATCGGCGCTTAACTGTTTTATCCATATTGATAGTGAGCAGGCCAAAGCGGCAGCCGCGCAAAGTGATGCGCGCTATGCCAAAGGCAAACCGCTAAGCGCTGTTGATGGTCTCATCGTCGCGGTAAAAGACAATATCGACGTGGCAGGCATGCCTACCACAGCGGCCACGAATACCGTGCTACATCAGCCAGACACCGATGCACCGGTTATCGCAGCCCTACGAGCGGCTGGTGCGATTATTCTTGGCAAACTCAATATGGACGAACTAGCGCTGGGCACCGGGCATAATTACCCGCACCATGGCCAGTGTTATAACCCTAACTATCCGGAGTTAGTACCGGGCGGCTCAAGCGGTGGTTCTGGCGCAGCAGTGGCTGCCGGGCTTTGCTCTATGGCGCTGGGTACCGACACCATGGGCAGCGTGCGTATTCCGGCCGCCTGTAATGGTCTGGTGGGCTTAAAACCTACGTATCTTGCCATCAGCAACGAAGGCAGCGTGCCATGCAGCCAGGCCCTTGATCATATCGGGCCGCTATGCCGTTCATTGCGCGACCTCGACCTGTGGTTGCCAGTGCTTTATTCAGCAACCAACTGGCAGCATCGCAGCGAAAGCCACCCTGTGCCCTATTTGCCGCAGCGACCTAAGAACCCCGCCTTAAGTATCGTCGTGGTGTCTAATTTAACAGAGCTGGTCAAAACCAGTGAAGACGTAGTAAGTGCCTACCAACACATTACCGAACAGTTACAACAGGATGGATACCGGGTAATTAAGCAGCGTCTTGATTTTAATCCCGGTAAGCTACGCCGCGCCGGGTTAATTACCGTAGAAGCCGATATTACCTCTGCACTCTCAACCTTTGGTGCGAATACAGAAACCGATGTTTCCAGGGGCGTGCAATCTATGCTGGGTTGGCTGGCAAAACAGCCGCCGCATATGGTGTCAGACGCACACAACAGCTTACGCACTATCGGCAATGCTCTACGCGCGTGGTTGTGTAATAACGATGTACTTCTGCTGCCAACCATTTCCGAACCTGTGCCGAAAGTAACGGATGCGCCACCAGCAGGTTTTGCTGATTTAACCTCACTGGCCAATGCCGCTGGTATGCCCGCTATTTCGATTCCAATTGGCCGCGACAGCCTGCGCCGCCCCATGGCCATACAATTGCTGGCACAACCCGGACACGACGCGTCACTGCTCGCCGCAGCGAAGCAATTACAGCCCCTGCTGACTGTTTGATAAATAGTTTCGTCATCCCCGAATTTGCACAGCAAATATCGGGGATCTCCCAAACCAGTTAATAAACGTGATACAGCCTTATTAGTGTTTTTGTCATCCCCGAATTTGCGCAGCAAATATCGGGGATCTCCCAAACCAGTTAGCAAACGTGAAACAACCTTATTGAGGTATTCAGAATGTTAAGGAGATACCGGATAGCCCTTACAGGCCTTCCGGCATGACGGGATGTTTTGGTGCCGGAAATCCCCTAAAGAACTTCCAGCGCCACGGATTGTTTTTGAGGACGTCGTCTATCCAGCAACCGACCACAAAAACCAGCCGCGATTAACCAAAGTATGATGAGTTCAGGCTCAGATACCGCAGCAGGCGACTCAGCTACTGGTCCCAACAGCTCAGGCCGACTTATCTCATCCACAAAACTGGCCTTTGTCCACTTTCCAGTTGGTGGGAGACCATGAGACGCATGGAATGCCGTATAATCTACTCCGGGTAATATGCCCGCATTCCATGATGCGCGGGAACCATTACCTATTGTGACAATCCAAAAATCCGGATCCAAAGCACTTGGGGAAAAGTGTAAGGAGTTGATTGTGGTGTACCTAGGGCTAATATCTGCGTTGTCACCATCTAATCTACCAATCAGGAATTGTTCCCTGTTAATCCCCTCCAGCGTCGTGTCGGTATAGGTAGTAGTGCCGTTTGTCCAACTAAAGTAACCCACAAAGTCCTGGGAAATGTCCGCCATCTCAAAATAGGGGCTGGTGTGGTACCAATTAATATCGTCCCAATCAACCCAAACGGAGCCAGATAAGTTCCAGCCCCCAACGCTCGAACCTCCTACATCCATCTGTATGAACGCCGCTTTACAGGTATTCATTGATATCATTGCCCACAACAGGCCTAAAAGTATCAGTCTCATCAGTTCTCTCCATAGTCAAAATTGAGACGTCTTTTAAGGGCATAACCAGTCCCTTGAACAACGCCAAACAGGTATCGTGATGGAAAAAATAAGAGATGAGGGCCTGAAAACTCCTGCTAAAAACCTAAAAAAAAGCTAAAAAATTCGCGATGGGATTTTTTTGTTTTTTTGAAAAAATAAATCTAGGATATTGATATTATTATATTTTGTCTTAGTTATTTAACAGATTTTGATATTGACGGCCGTAGTAACTGGCTAATAAACCATGTTGAGCTTGTTGTTTATTGACTTCGACTTGCCATTGCTCACTACTCATATTGGAGTGAGTTAGCAGCAGCGTTAATAACTGATAAGCCACATGTTGAGCATCATTATTCTCAATGAGTTCTACGAGCTGTTCCCTGATGGCGGTGAGCTTATCTGATGAGGCATGCCGGTAATAGGTCACTACCTCTAACGCAGAAATTAATACCTCTATTTCATCTGGTCTCAGGCTTAAGGCTTGCTCTATGGGTTGCAGAGTAGCCTCAAGCGCATTGTCAAATTTCAGCCCCGCGCGGGCTTTTAACATCTGATTTGTTGCGCGTATTTTATAACCATCAGCAGCCTTTGCATTTAACTCAATGGAATGTGCGATCCAGCCATCAATCTCGTTAAGCATGGATATAGCTGCTTCTTTCCGGTTATATTCGAGATACATTCTAACCGTTATCTGCGCACATAAAGACATGGTATGCCAGGTGCTGGCTAAATTGCTTTTTAGCTCATGACCTTTTGAGGCGATGGCAACGCACTGTTGTCCCGCGCTAATTGCGTTCCCGCCTGTGGCAAACTCTTCAAAATGTTGGTAGTAAAACATATTCATTAAATTGAAGTGTGGCCAGATATAGTCTGGCTGACTTAGCAATGCTTGCTGTGCATATTCTATCCCCTGTTCGGTGAGCCTCATCGCGCTATTCCCTCGCGAGAGTTCAATTTTGGATAAAGTGGAATTGAGGGCTGCCAGATTGTTGTAGACCTGCTGCTTTTTTTCGGCATGCTCTAACGCTTTGGCGTAATAACGCCGAGTATTCGCCAGTGCCTCTTCATAGGGTTCATACTGGCTAGCTAACCATTTTGTCAGACTTTGGTAAGCATTGCCGATATTGTTGTAAACATTATATTGGTCGGGCTCCAATGCGATGGCTTGTTCGTAATGCTCAATACTTTTTTGCAGCATTGGCAGATGCTCTTGACCAATCGACAGCAGGTAACTCGCGTAAAATTTGTAGAGCCGCCCCAGGCTATGTTGCAGATTGGCGTTTTGAGGAAACAGCGTAATGCTTTCCTCTAATAGAATGATAGCTCTTTCAAAATGGGGGACGGGAGATTGCCCTTTGCGCGCAACTGCTACACCATAGCGGCGCAGGGCAACGGCATAATTGTTTGTAAAAGTAGAGTTATCCGGGTAAATCTTTCTGGCTTTTTCACCAATAGCCTGCACCTGTTTGAATGCTTCCTCTGGATCTGAGTCGTAACGTAACGCATCCCATAATTGATAATTCCACAGGTTTAAATTCTGACTCAATAGGGCTTCATCATCAGAAGCTCGTGCTAAACCCTGTTCGACATACTTTCTACCCAACTCTAAGTAGGCTAAGCGCTGACTTCGGTCTTTAACCGAAGCCTTCGCCATAAACAGATACCATTCGGCGGGTTTACTCAACAATGAGGGATTCGCACTTATTTGCGATAACGCTACGCAGGCAGGTTCCGCTTGTGGTGCGATGGTTTCAATGTTGAGTAAAATATATTTTTCATAAAGCGCAGCAACATCGAGATAACTATCACAACGCGCTATGTAAATCGCCTCTTCTTGTTCAGATACCGCTTCGATACTAAAGGGAATTTCATTAACGATTAATCGCGATAGCATTTGAATAATGTCTTCACGATTAGATTTAAACTCGTCCACCGAGGTATCCACAATTTGCGAAAAGACGTGTAATCCGCTCTGGCCATCAATAAGTTGCAAAGTGAGTCTTATCGCCCCCTCGCTTTGCCGAATACTGCCCTCAATAAAAAAGCGGCTATTCAGCGCCTGCGATATTTGTTCCGGTCCAAGCGCCTCTTTGTTCACCGTGGCCGAGATAGTTTTAGACACCACTCTCAACGCCGGATAATTAGCCAACTGATGTGTAAGTTCTTCGGTGAACGACAGCGAGGAATTGAGGATCTCTGAGTCGCTGCTGAGCGTTTCTACGGGTAGCACGGCGATAGTTTGATCATAGTGATCGGGCGTTTGCGATTGATACCAAAACAGACCCACAACACAGATCAATATCCCCACCAATATGCTAAAGGGGATGGTTCGTCTTTTTGAGTTTTCGTGTTGTACAGGGCTATCTTGGATAGGCGATGTCAGCGACTGTATTTCTCCCTGAAGGGCATAACCTTTTTTCGGCATCGTGCGAATAATATTGGCGGAGGATATCTGCTTAATTCTGCTTCTGGTCTGGCTCACCAGATTTGTAAGTGAGTCATCACTAACTATTCGTCCTTCCCATATTTTAGTGAGCAATTCTTCTCTACAGACCTTTTGGTCCTCTGCAGACAGTAATAATTGAAATAACAGCAAAGACTTGTCATCTAACTCGACAGCGGGGGTTTGAGCATTTTGATGCCTGAAAGACTCCAGGGAATAAGCCTGGGCTTTACTGAAATCAATTACAATGTCGGCGATCTGAATTTTTGAATTTGAGTCGAAATCCATAGCAACCCTTTTGCATATTCCTTGCTAATCTCACTAAATTCCTAAAACGGCAAGCCGTAACACTTTGGAACGGTATTGGTCATATTTAATACACTAATTGGTAACCGTAGCACTTGGTAGCACATACGTACACCTGTCGGTAGTTATTAATTGCCTAATTTTCCACCACCCCTGAATTGGAGCAGCAAATATCGGGGATCTCCTAAACCATTTAGAAAACCTGAAACAGCCTTATTGAGGAAGTCAGACCGTTCAGGAGATACCGGATAGCCCTTGTAGGGCTTCCGGCATGACGGGATGTTTTAATACCGGAAACCTCCTAAAGAGCTTCCGGTACGACGGGTTGTTTTTGGGGTCGTCGTCGTACCCAATATTTCCGTCATCCCCCGAATTTGCGCAGCAAATATCGGGGATCTCCTAAACCATTTAGCAAACCTGAAATGGTTTTATTGAGGTAGTCAGGCTTTTAAGGAGATACCGGATAGCCCTTGCAGGGCTTCCGGCATCACAGGATGTTTGTGTGCTGAACATTCTCCGTCATCCCCGAATTTGCGCAGCAAATATCGGGGATCTCCCAAACCAGTTAGCAAACGTGAAACAGCCTGGTTGAGGGAGTCAGACTGTTGAGGAGATACCGGATAGCCCTTACAGGCCTTCCGGCATGACGGGATGTTTGTGTGCTGAACATTCCCCTTGTTCCCCGTCATCCCCGAATTTGCGCAGCAAATATCGGGGATCTCCTAAACCATTTAGCAAACCTGAAATAACCTTATTGAGGGAGTCAGGCTTTTAAGGAGATACCGGATAGCCCTTGTAGGGCTTCCGGCATGACGGGAATTTTTTGATACCAGATAGCCCTTACAGGACTTCCGGTATGGCGGGATTTATATATATATGACTATGAGGACGTCATAGCGGAAAACCGTGAGTTAAGAAATCACCCCACCTTCTTCTACCATTTTAGCAATGGCCGCGTCGTCGTAGCCCAGGTCGGCCAGTAACTCGGTGTTGTGCTCACCTTGTTTAGGGCGCGCGAAGTCTGGCTTACCCGGCTCCTGAGCAAACTTAATAGGCACGCCCAGATGGGATTTGCCTTCGCTGTCTTTTACCACCATTTCGCGCACGGCCAGATGTTCTTCCTGCATGGCTTCGTACAGGTCACGAACCGGTGCCCAGCACACATTGACGTCTTTAAACCACTCGGTCCATTCGGCCAGGGTTTTAGTCAGAAAAGTTTCTTTGAAGAACTCAACAACCGGGCGTTGAACGGGCCCCGGCAGCTCCTGACAAAGCGGGTATAAATCCTCACGGTTAAGCGCCACCAGCAGGTTATAGGCAAACTTGGTTTCGCTGCCGCCCAGGGTTAAGTGACGGCCATCTTTAGTTTTATACACCTGATACATAGCCGAACCGCCCCAGGAGCGTTCGTCTTTCACCACTGGTGCCCGGTTTTCAGCAAACACCGGCCCCATTACGTTTGGCGTCCAGGCTACCAGGGTATCCTGCATTGATATATCAAGGTAATCGCCTTTGCCGCTGGTGTGGCGGGCATATAAAGCCATCAGAATGCCAGAGAGCGCCATCAGGCTGGATGCCATATCGGCACAAGGCACACCAGGGCTGGCAGGCTCGCCATCAGCACCTTCGTTTACGGCTACCAGACCAGAATCGGCCTGAATAGATAAGTCATGAGCGGCATTTAAGCGCTTGGGGCCGGTCTGACCATATGCAGAAATAGAACAGTACACTACACCGGGGTTACGGGCAGACACCACGTCATAGCCAATACCTAACCGGTCGACCACGCCGGGACGAAAGGCTTCGATCACCACATCGGCGCTATCCATTAATTTAAGCAGTGCTTCTTTAGCTTCAGGATGCTTAAGGTTGAGCGACAGGCTTTTTTTACCGCGACCGATGTTACGAAACCAGATTGATTCGCCATCGGTTTTTAACCCTACTGCGCGGGTTGGCTCACCCGTAGGCGGCTCAATCATAACCACATCCGCGCCGTGGTCAGCCATCATCATGGATAAATGCGGGCCAGGTAAAAACTGGGACAAATCGACAACCTTAATACCGGATAGCTTCATAACATTCTCTGCGTTAGTAGATAAATAGCCGCTACAGGCGACAACAAATATTGAAAACAGGATAGCTATAACGATAATGTTATGTCAATATAACTTATTATTGATATTGTATTCCCTAGAGAAAGCGTTATGTCTGTGACTGCATCAACACCGCCCGTTTATCAGGCCTTTTGCACTGTGCAAGGCCGAAAAGTTCGTTACCAGATTTGTGGCAACGGCCCGGCGGTACTGGTGATCCACGGCTCGCCGCAATCGTCCCGCGCGGTGATTCCGTTGGTGCAGTACCTGGCTAGCCAGGGCTTTTGTGCGATTGCCCCGGATACGCCGGGCTATGGTTTATCTGCCCCGCTTAGCGAACCTAAACAAACCACCACACTGGATTACGCCCGCGCATTACAGGCCTTCGCCAAAGAACTGGGGTTAGCACAGTATGGTTTATATGGTTTTCATACCGGCGCAGCCATTTCCTGTACGCTGGCGGCCATTGCGCCGGATGAAGTGACTGCCTTAACCTGTGATGGCCTGACTGCCTGGACGAAAGACGAGCGCAATACTATTTTGCAGGGCTATTTACCCCCCTTTACCCCGGCCTGGGATGGCAGCCATATGACCTGGCTGTGGGCGCGTATTGAAGAACAGGTGGCGTTTTTCCCCTGGCATATCGCCGAAGATCGCTGCCTGATGGAATTTGATATGAGCCCGGTACCGCGCCTGCACGGTAATGTGATGGACGTGCTGGAAGCGGGCGATGGCTATCGCCATGCCTATCATGCTGCCTTTACCTTTGTTACCGAAAACTGGTTGCCTAAGGTTAATTGCCCGCAGTTGTTTGTGTGTCACCAGCACGATCCCCTCGCCAGCCATTATGAGCGTGAGGTATTTAACGGTTTTAATACCGAATTACATGCCGACATGGGTGAGCTGTACAGCGCTATCAGCCTGTGTTTAAAACAGCAACCCGGCACTGAATTTAGCGCAGCCCCACAAACGGCGTCCGACCAAAACGGCATTACCCATGGCTGGGCGGGCAAGGCTGGTGAAGCGCTTGCGTATTCAGGAAAGTTAACTCACAACACCAAAACCCCAACGCTGCTGTTATTGCCCGGCGCAGGCGAGTCAAAAGCACTGTTTGCGCGGCTCATTTCGTTTTTATCCGTTAAATACAATGTGATTGCGCTGGATTTACCCGGCCAGGGCGATTCTGAAAGTCTGGAACACCCACCAGCCAGTGTTGCAGAGATAAGCGAGTTTATTCATCAGGCATTAAACAAGCTGGCAATTACTGAGTACTGTGTTGCCGGACATGGCCTGGGCGGACGCATTGCCGCCTGGCTGGTAGAGAATAACTATGCCTCGCGCGGCGCAGCGCTTAATGTTAATACCCAGCCGGATACTCTGACCGACGACTGGTTAGCCAACTTTGCCAGCGACTTAACCCCAGTATGGGATGGCGCGCATCTGGTACGCGCTTTTCGTATTGCACGCTGGGAGCAGATTTACACTCCCTGGTTTAACCGCACCATTGCTGGCCGTAAACGCCCGGGCGGCGTATTAGAGCCTGCGGCAATTCATCAGCGTGCGGTAAATATTTTAAAAGCACGCAATGCCTGGCCTGCTGCGGTTGCCGCTGAAACCACTTATTCATGGCTAAACAGCAAACCAGCTGGAGAATGTTTTAGTTACTACGCCGTACCGGAAAATCAGCTTTGCGATACAGCGTTACTGGAACAATCAGGTCTTAGCATTCACACCACCGGCGCTCAGGATATGGACTGGTTGGCTGCACTAGAGAAGGTAATGGCATGACGGAAATATTAATCTTTAAATACCTGCACCTGTTGTGCCTGGTGTATTGGTTAGGCGGTGATTTAGGTACCTTTATTGCCAGCCGGTATTTGCTTAATACCACGTTAAGCGCCGAAGCCCGTCTGGTTGCTACTAAGATTTTAATTGCGTGCGATCAGGGACCGCGCTTTGCCATGCCGCTGATCTTACCCACAGGGTTACAATTGGCTTATGGCCTTGGCGTACTGAATGTTCCCGCGCTGGTCATGGCGCTAATTTGGGTAATTACCGTAAGCTGGCTGGCCATTTTAATTACCTTACATTTTAAGCACGGCAAACCGCCCGGCTGGTTAACCACCAGCGATTGGGTAATTCGCATTGCCGTGTGTGTAGCCACCTTAGGCTATGGCGCTGCCAGTGTTATCACCGACACTGCACTGGGGGCCGACTGGGCTGGCTTCAAGCTCACCTTATTTGGCGTAACGGTGCTCATGGGGCTGTGTATTCGTATTCAGCTCAAACCCTTTTTTGCAGTGTTTGCCAACATTATTAATAATACCGTCGATGCGCATACCAACCAGGTAATTGCCGCAAGCATTGGCGGTGCCCGCCCTTATGTCTTTATTATCTGGGGATTATTGTTCCTGATTTCGGCATTAGGCCTTCATCTCATCATTTAATCTGTGGAGTATTAGCAATGAGCTATCAAACTATCCGGGGCAAGATTCTGTATACCAGTTTAAAGCCCGAGCGCATGAATCAGGAACGTGGCCGTGAGTACTTCTCGCTCACCGTACAACAGGACGAAACCCGCGTGATGCACGCGCACTGCGAAATCGATGATGAGCCAGCAGTTATTCGTGACATCACCATGTCGTTCGACAAAGACAACTACCCGCTGGACTGCTTTAACCGCATTACCGTAGGTCACAAGTTTGAAGGCACCGGCTGGTTCCGCTTTACCAAAGACATGGCAGAGTGTGAAACCTACAACCAGCGCGATGGTCGCATTACCCAAAAAGTGCCACTGGAAGAACCTATTCGCTGGTTAGGCTCACACCCGATTGTAGGCGATGGCCTGGCGTGTAAGGTGTACGACCGCAGTCAGGGTGTAGGTAAGCAATTATTTAAGAACATGGCGCTGACCAGCCCGGATCACCGCGGTGCCACCGGCCCTATGCTGTTTCGCTTAGGCTATGGTCTGGAATACCTCGGCGAGAAAACCATTACCGTACCGGCTGGTACCTTTGACTGTTACCACTTTGCTTACACCGATACCGCAGCAGACCTGCCGGAAGAGCACCCTAAATATGAAGTCTGGTGTACTAAGGACCACTTTATTGCGGTGGCGGCAGAAGCTGGCGGTTACATGATGACCCGCTACGAATTAGTAGAGTATTCTGTCGAATAACTACTGCGTTAGTAAGTGTTTAAACCGGTAGTGTGCGCGCCACGCCACAATGCCGGTTTTTACCAGATAGTCGATAAGGATCGTGGCAAAAATCCATTCAATATCAGCCCCCACAGCAAGCAATACGTAAGCCACGCTAAAGCGCACCAACAGTGGCCCCACAATCACACTCACCATCGGCCAGCGCGTATCACCACTGCCCTGTAATGCGCCCACATACACAAAATCCGCCGCCATTACCGGCTGAATGAGCGCAAAAAACAGGATAAACGAGGCGGTGTATTGCACTACTTCACCCTCTATCACCAGCCACACGGCAAGTTCATCAGCAAAGATGCCTAATAAAACCCCCAGTACCGACATAAGCCCTACGGCGATGGTCATCGAGGTACGCACCACGTTTTCGGCCTGTGCGGTATTATCCTGCCCCAACGCCTGACCCACCATAACGGCGGTAGCAATAGAAAAGCCAAAGCCAATCACAATAGACACCGCCATTAGCATAATACCGGCACCATAGGCGGCGTAGGCCGCATCGCCAAAATGCGCCACCACCCATAAAAACGCCAGCACCGAGCCCTGGCGAATAAGCTGTTCCAGCACTGCGGGGTAACTGATTCGCCAAATCGGCATGACCTTAGACAGTGGCCAGGCTCCTTTAAATAACCCGGTTAACTTTGGCCATAACATCACCAGCATCAGCGCCAGGCCGATAATGTTACCCAACCCGGCCGCTATCGATACCCCACCGGCGGCGGTAAAACCCAACGCGCTGTGGTGATGCACCAACCACCAGGTCAGACTCACGGTAAGCATATTTAAAAACACGCCGCAGACTAGCGGAATAGTAGTGATATTCATGGCGCGCAGGGCACTGGCCAGAATCAGGTAAATACCCACGCCCGCGATATACACCGTTAGCTGGCGAATATAATCCACACTCTCGGTGAGTGCATCGCCTTTTAGACCCAGTCCGTGCAGTAAAGGCTCTGCTGCCAGCCAGAACAACAGTGACATAGGAAGCGTAATAATTAACGACAGTAACAATGAAGCGCGCATCCATTCATTGGCCTCGGCAGGTTGTTGTTTGCCGATACTGCGCGATACCAGTGCCATGGTTCCCACATTCAGGCCCAGTAAAATGGCCTGCACAATAAAATATAAGCGCTGCCCGCCGGTAACCGCCGCCAGGGTATGACTCCCCAACGGCGCCACAATTTTAATAGTGATAATGCCAACAATGGCCGACATGGCCTGCACCCCACCGGCAGAAATCACCAGTGCCAAAAGCTGACGAATATTGACTGCATCACTTAGTAACGGCCCGGCGTCGGAGGGGCTTGTTTGCAGGGGCGTTTGGGCTTGAGCTTGGGATTCGGACATGTGACCAGACAAATAATTGAACAATAATGATAATCACTTTGTTCTAATAGCATGTCAATAATTCAACCAGGTCATAAGCACTGGCTGCAAAACAATTTTTTAAATCCTTGATAAATGTCATGAGCAAGCACGAAAGCCTTCCCTACATTGGTTATTGCAATAACAAAAAATAACCAACACCACTCACATTGAACAACCGTTGAAGGGAACCTACACATGAACAACGTTAACGTGCATTCCTCCTCTAAGGGCTTTAAGCGACTTCTTCTTGCTACCGCTGTATCGCTTGCCTGCCACAACGTTATCGCCCAGGAACTGGAAAAAATTACCGTAACCGCCCAGTACAAGGAAGAAGACTTACAATCCGTCCCCATTGCGATTACCGCGCTGGGTGAAGAAGATATTGAATTGCGTAACATGACCAACGCACTGGATATCAATGAAACCGTGCCCAACATTAACATTGCCAAAAACACCGGCGCCGCTACCGGCATGAAAGTATTTTTACGCGGTATCGGTGAAGATGAATCCCGCGCCGGTGCAGACCCCGCCATTGGTATTTATGTCGATGGTGTTTACATTGGCCGTCAGACCGGCGCGTTGCTGGATCTGGCCGACATTCAGTCTATTGAGGTACTACGCGGTCCGCAGGGTACATTGTATGGCCGTAACTCAAATGGTGGTGCACTCAGAGTAACCACTCGCCAGCCCAGTCTGGATGACGAGGTAAAATTAAAACTGAGTGCAGGTAATTACGATTTAGCTTCGGGTTATCTGATGGTCAACAAAGCGCTCAGCGACAAGCTGGCGGCACAAGTTTCGCTGTTTACCCACAACCGCGACGGCTTTATGACCAACAAAGACAACGGCGACAAGCTGGGTAAGGTAGATAAGGAAGGCGCAAAGATTGGCGTAAAATACTTCGGTGACGTGTGGGATTTACTGCTTTCTGCCGACTTTTCCGCCGATAACTCTGAGCCGGGTTATCCTGCCCGTGTGTTGGATGACGACGGTGATATCTTTACCACTACCCAGGCCGAATTTCCGCTAACGCCATTAATTGGCGGCGATACCGAACTGGGCGATTTCTTTAACAGCACCTATCAGCGTGGCTTTAGCTTCTCGGCCCATCGTGCCTTTGGCGACATGGAGTTTGATTCACTCACCTCCTACCGCTCACTGGATAACCAGTTATTCAGTATTATCAGCCTGCCTTACTATCAGGATTTAGCCCAAAGCCAGCGCACCCAGGAATTCCGTTTATCCGAAGCTAACGACAGCTACGAGTGGGTAGCGGGTTTGTATTTATACAACGAAAAAATCGACCAGTACTCTGAATTCGTTTCGGGTTACTCACGCATTTTCATTGATACCAACTCAGCTGCGTTGTTCGGCCAGTACACCTATCATGCCAGTGAGCAATTACATCTCACCGGTGGTCTGCGTTACACCTGGGAAGAAAAAGACTTTACCGGTATCGCCAGCCCGGATTACTGGAGTGCACTCGGCCGCGGTAACGCCGGCGAACAGTCTAATGACTGGAGGAATTTATCCTGGAAAGCCGTTGTGGCCTATGATGTTAGCGACGATCTGATGACCTACGCCTCGGTAACCACCGGCTTTAAATCAGGCGGTTGGTCGGTAGACAGCTTCCTGGCGGTAGAAGACGAAACGGTTGTTACCTATGAAGTGGGTATGAAGAGCGATTTAACCAAAGCGCTACGCTTAAACATCAACGGCTTCTTTAACGACTACACCGACTTACAGGTAAATGGTTCAACTGCTGTGGGCTTTACCCGGATTAATGCCGGTGACGTGGAAACCTATGGTATTGAGGCCAACCTGACCTATCAAATCACCGACGACCTGTTAATCGATGCGTACGTGGGCACCCTGGATGGCGAATATAAAAGCCTGACCGAAGAAGCCCAGGCGCTGATTGCCGATGATTATGATTTAAAACAGGCGCCACCGCTGACCTATGGCTTTAACCTGTCTTACTTCAAAGAAGTAGGAACCGGAAATATTGTGGCTAACCTGCAATATGCCTATACCGACAAGCAATACAACGATTTGGCCAATGCCGAGTTAATCGCTCGCGATGAAACCAACATCGTGAATGCACGTCTGGGCTATAAATGGGGCGGTGATATTGAATACAGCATTGCAGCATGGGCGAAAAACCTGCTGGATGAAGAATATGCTGCCGCGGGCACGGCCGGTAACTCGTCAATTTACCCCGGCGATCCACGCACCGTAGGTGTGGATTTTAGTGTGACGTTCTAAGCTGTTGTAATCTCCGTTTTAATCCGTCATCCCCGAATTTACGCAGCAAATATCGGGGATCTCCCAACCCCTCAGGCAAATCCAAAACAGCTTCAAACTGAGTCAGGCTGTTCAGGAGATACCGGCTCACAGGCCGGTATGACAGAGTATTTTGCTACCAACGCAGGGGTCAAACAGTAACCCGTCATCCCCGAATTTGCACAGCAAATATCGGGGATCTCCCAAACACTTCGGTAAATCCAAAGCAGCTTTTCGAACAGTCAGACTGTTCAGTAGATACCGGCTCACAGGCCGGTATGACAGGGTATTTTGCTACCAACGCAGGGGCCAAACAATAACCCGTCATCCCCGAATTTGCGCAGCAAATATCGGGGCTCTTCCAACCACCTCGGTAAATCCAAAACAGCTTTTCGAACAGTCAGACTATTCAGGAGATACCGGCTCAGAGGCCGGTATGACAGGGTATTTTGCTACCAACGCAGGGGCCAAACACTAACCCGTCATCCCCGAATTTGCGCAGCAAATATCGGGGATCTTCCAAACACCGAGGTAAATCCAAAACAGCTTTAAACTGAGTCAAACTGTTCAGGAGATACCGGCTCAGAGGCCGGTATGACAGGGTATTTTGATACCAACGCAGGGGCCAAACAATAACCCGTCATCCCCGAATTTGTGCAGCAAATATCGGGGATCTCCCAAACCCTTAGGCAAATCCAAAACAGCTTCAAACTGAGTCAGTCTGTTCAGGAGATACCGGCTCACAGGCCGGTATGACAGCGTATTTTGATACCAACGCAGAGGCCAAACAGTAACCCGTCATCCCCGAATTTGCACAGCAAATATCGGGGATCTCCCAAACACCTCGGTAAATCCAAAACAACTTTAAAGTGAGTCAGACTGTTCAGGAGATACCGGCTCACAGGCCGGTATGACAGGGTATTTTGCTACCAACGCAGGGGACAAACAATAACCCGTCAGCCCCGAATTTGCACAGCAAATATCGGGGATCTCCCAAACACTTCGGTAAATCCAAAACAGCTTTAAACTGAGTCAGACTGTTCAGGAGATACCGGCTCACAGGCCGGTATGACAGGATGTTTTGATTCCGGTGCAACGACCGGTATAACAGCGTATTTTGATACCGACGCAAGGGCCGGCAAGTCGGGATATTTTGATACCGGCGTAAGGAACAGTATGACGGGATATTTTTATACCAGTTGGAAGGTAAATCACAATTAAAAAAAAAGCCCCGGTATGACTGGTCGCATCCGGGGCTTTGCGTAAACTTGATTATGAGAGCAATTAGCGTTCGATAAGCTCTATAAGTTCGCCGGCGGTGCCTAAGTAAAGTGCACTCTTACGACCCTGGTACAAAGCTGTTTCACTTTGGATTACGGTGCCAAGCGCGGGCAAATCCACCGCCTCGAGGCTATCCACTAAAAAGCTCACCATGGCAATACCAGAGGGTAATCCACAGGAGGTCACAGGGCGCATGGGCAGTGACTTCACTTCGTCGATTTCGATAAATGTTTGCTCGCTAAACTGGATGCTGGCAATGGGCATACGTTCATCCACGTTGCGGCCCAGCGCATTGTTAATTACCGTTACCTTGGTATCAAATGCCAGTGGTTTGGAGTTACTTAACTGAGCATATAGCGCCATTGATTCATCCCGGTCTGCCACCAGCAGTACCGGGATAAACAAACGGTCGACTTCGCATCGCGGCATGGGCAAATCAAAAGGCGGCACTTCGCGTAATACGCGGGTTAAATAGAGTACTTCGCCAGCCGGGCCGGTAGCCTGGAAGGCTTCGATGCCATCGCTTACGTCCAGTGGCTTAGGGTCGCCAATGATGGTAAACGGACTGTCCTTAAACTTCTCGGCCAGGGCGTACACGTCATCTACCAGTACTTCCAGTGACATCCAGCCAAGGGTTGAGATAGGCTTACTAATGTCACAGCCAGGCTGCTCAATAAAACGAACCCAGGGATCGCCAAATTGATTCGCCATAAGTACATAGGGTTTACGGGCCAGTGCAGGTAAGCCCCATGCATCGGCTACTAGCGAATCTATCTGACCTTCCTCACAAACGGTCACGCCCAGATACTCGGTATAAGCGCTCACGATTTCTGCCAGATTGTTACACACCAGGGTGCCACAAAGTACGGGGCCTAAGGTGATATTGTCTTGCTGTGCTGCCATGCTGTTTTAACCTGTAAATTTGTTAGCGTAAATCGGCCAGGACTTTGCCCATGGACTGTCCGGAAAGTAACCGTTCTACCGCATCATACACGCCTTCAAGGCCGGTAAATTGCGGCTCGTCGATACAGACTTTTAGCTTGCCTTCGATAAAGTCAGCAAATAGCGCATCACGCGCTGGCGGCCATTTATCGGCGAGTAAACCGTTCATAAAACCGCGTACCGAGGCGCTCTTATAATAAAGCTTATTCGCAATGCGCGGGCGCGAGACCACTTCGGGCTTACCATCGAGATCCGCCGCGGCACCACCCACTATTAACCGTCCATGCGGAGCCAGGTTATCCAAAAACGCGTCGTGAATAGGGCCACTAACGGTATCAAAAGCAATATCGAGTTTGTCTTTGTAATGCGCATTTAAGAACTCAGACACATCGGTCGTGCGATAATCGATAATACAATCGGCGCCCAGGGATTTTACAAACTCGCCTTTCTTTTCACCGCCGCAAATAGCAATCACATGGCAATCGAGGTTCTTCGCAATCTGCACCAACAAATGACCAAGCCCACCCGCCGCAGCCGAAATTGCCACAGTCTCGCCCCGTTTAATCTCGCCGATATGATGCAATGCTACATAGGCTGATACGCCGGTGGAGGCCAACACCAGCCATTCAGGACGAGCATCCGGTACTTTATAAAAATCGCTCGCTGCACCGATGTTCCACTGACGGTAACCGGAAGGAAAACGGGTAGTCACTACCACGTCACCCTGGTCGAAATCAGTAACGCCTTCACCTACCGCTTCCACTACGCCCAGTGCTTCCACACCGGTCAGAATAGGTAAGGTTAACTTAACGTAATCCACCGCGTCGCGGGCAATCTGGGTATCAAAAATACCATTCACGCCACAATACAAATTACGCACTGCCAGTTGCCCGGCCGCTGGCTGAGCAAGAGGCAACTCAATTATATTAGTGGCTTCACGAAAGGTTTGTGCAAAGCGCTGAAGCTGAATGGCGGAATAGTGTGCTGGCAGCATTGGCGTTACCTGTTAAACAATAGAGCGGGATAAAAAATGTAGAAACAGAAGCAGAGCAAGGTTGGACTAGCTCTGCTTCAATCCGGGCACGGTTAGAAGGGTTTGGTTGCACCAATAAAGGCTACACTTGAAATGCCAATCCAGTACACATAAGCCATGTAGCGCGAAATACGGATAGACTTTTCTAAGCGGGTTTCGACTTCGTCGTTTTCGCCCTGGGCCAGAATGCGGAACATCTCGGTCCACTCACGCATAACAAAGCGCAGGTGCAGGCCAATCATCAGCATGAAAGAGAACAGTAATACTTTAACTGAGAACCATTTTTGGCCGACTTCAGCGTTAAACGGGCCGTGTCCGAGCAGTGAGCTGATAGCACAAATCAGGATAAGCGGAATAAACACAAAACGAATACGCTCATCAATCTTAGTCAGCATAATACCGCGATCGGTTTCGCGATAAATAAACGCAGACCAGCACAGGATTAACCAGGCAATAAAGAACACCCAGCTAATGGTCAGCGCGATACCACCGAAAGGCTGAACACCCCAGAAGTAGCCCATGTGAAAACCCAGCGGGAACAGTAACAAAATACCGCTACGAGCAAGAATATCAATGCGATAAGCCGTTTCCATGTGGCGGCGTCGCTCTGCCATCGGCAGCTTTCGATTTACAATGTTGTACGAGGTTTGAAAAACACCCCATTCGCCACCTAACCAGTAGACCATAGCGAGGATGTGTACCCATTTTAAAACGGCAAGTTCAGTAATTCCCATTTGCTGATTCACTATTATTGTTTATAGAAGATGCAACCAGAGTAAGTTTTCGGCGTTTGCCGCTCCTTAACAAAAATCAAAGGATCGCGACTTTTGTTTGGCTGAAAGTAAAAAGCCCGCACAGATAGCGGGCTTTGGCAGTGATTAATGCTTACAATCAGGCGCTGAAAAAGTCGCGCAGAATCCTGGCAACCTGCGCAGGCTGCTCAAAAGTGCACATGGCACCACCGTCAGTTACCACCGCAGTCTGGCAATCCTTAATCCGCTCTGGGCCGGTAGCAAGCAGTTCTTCGCTGTAGAATAAATCGTGTTCAGCGCTGAACACCAGCGTGGGGCAGCCAATTTGTTCCGGCCATTGCTCCGATGCCATCCAGTTCATGATCATTTCGTGAATATCATATTTACGTAATCGGGCTAACTGGCCATTAATGAAGGGCTTGTAACGCACTTCCAGTGGCGCAGTGGGTGCCAGCGCAGCATAACGTAACCAGGCTTCGGCAATAAACTTACCTTCGGTATCCATGGGGATATCCCGGGAAAGCGGTTTGCTTTTAATGGCAGTAAGAAAACCTTCGATTTGCGCTTTGGTGATCAGCATCTCGCAGGAAATAACCAGCTTTTCTACCCGCTCCGGGTACTTGGTTGCAACAGACGACGCCAGCGCACCACCAGAATGGTTACCGGCCAGAAACACTTTATCAAAGCCCAGAGCATCAATCAGTTTAACCGTGGCATCGGTGATCACATCCATGCTCATGGATTCTGGCTCGTAAGACTGGCCATGGCCAGCCATATCCGGCGCAACCACGGTAAAGGTATCGCTTAGCAGTGGAATGATGTCATCCCACTCTACTCCGCTCATGGGCGACTGATGCAATAAAAACAACGGTTTGCCGGTGCCCGCAATTCGATAATGTAACTGCCCTTCAGGCAAATCCAGATAACACTTACGCATGATGACTTCCATTTTGTAACGATGCCAGGATAAAACCCAGCGTGGTTATGCCAGATAACCTTCTGTAATGAACAGCTCTGGCGCATAATCAACGATGGTAGAGCTGCCTGAAAGGGACTTCTTTGATAATTGTCATACCCATATTGAAATTATCTCAGCAGGATTAGAAGCTGGATCTTAAACAACATTTGTTATAATGTTAGGTCATTATACTTTAGGCATTCCGCCGATCGTCCAGAACCCAACCTCAGGTTGGCTTTCAATGGTGCGTTTTCCAAGGAGTTTACACCATGTCTGATATTATTCAGAACCTCAAAGCCATCGTTGGTGAAGATAACCTGCTCACTGATGAATTGAGCCGCCAACTCTATGTTACCGATGTATTTACCCGCGGACCGGCTGCCCTTGCCGTTGTTCGTCCAACGTCAACAGAGCAGCTTGCTGCCGTGGTGAAAGCGGCTGTTGATGCAGATATTCCGGTGGTACCTCGTGGTGGTGGTATGTCTTATACCTCAGGTTACGTGCCTAAATACGAAAACAGCATACTGCTGGACACCTCAATGATGAACAAAGTGGTCGAAATAAACACCGACGATATGTTTGTCACCGTGCAAGCCGGTTGTACCTGGCAGGATCTGCACAACGCATTAAAAGACACAGGATTCCGTACACCGTTCTGGGGCACCTTATCCGGCGTGTATGCCACGGTAGGCGGTGGCCTGTCGCAAAACTGTATATTCTGGGGTTCAGCGCTTTACGGCCCATCGGCGGACTCTGTGGTGTCTATGTCGATAGTACTGGCCGACGGCAGCGTGCTGGACACCGGTAGTGCCGCGCATAAAAACGGTACTCCGTGGTATCGCCATTTTGGCCCGGATTTAACCGGCTTATTCGTGGGTGACTGCGGCGCGTTAGGCTTTAAAGCCACCGTTACCTTAAAACTTATTCCACAAACCCCGGCTCGTCGTGGTTTATCCTTTGCTGCTGAAACCGGCGATCAACTACTCGCCTTTGCCAGCGAAGTGTCGCGTCAGCAACTGGCTACCGAAGTCTGTGGTTTTGACCCCTTCCTGCAAGGGCAGCGCTTAAAGCGTGAAAGTCTGGCGAAAGATTTTAAAGCCCTTGGTGGCGTAATGAAGGCTGCCGGTGGTTTTGGTAAAGCTCTTAAAGCCGGCGCAAAAGTGGCACTGGCTGGCCGTGGTTATATGAAAGACGTGAAGTTTTCTATTCATACCCTGGTTGAAGAACGCTACGACGAACTGGCAGCTATCAAAGAAAAAGCCATTCGCGAACTGGCCAAAGAACATGGCCTGCGCGAAATTGAAAACAGTATTCCAACCATTATGCGCGCCAATCCGTTTGGCCCGGTCAACTCCATGATTGGCCCGGAAGCAGAGCGTTGGTTACCCGTGCACTGTGTAGCGCCGCATTCTAAAGTTCGTGATGTATTTAAAGCCATTGGCGAACTGTACGAACAGCACGCCGAGGATATCGAAAAGTACGAGATTGGCTGCGGCTACCTGTTTGCCACCATTGGTAACAGCGTTACAGTTATCGAGCCGGTATTCTTCTGGCCGGAAGCCCTTAACGAACTGCACAAACATGCGGTAGAAAAAGAGCATCTGAGCAAACTCAAAGAGCACGATCCTAACCCGGACGCCACCGCTAAAGTGTATGAACTGCGTAAGGGGCTTATCGAGATCTTTACCCGCTTTGGCACCATGCACATGCAGTTGGGTAAGTCGTACCCGTATCATGAGCAGGTAAAACCAGAAGCATTAAGACTGGTTGAGGCCATTAAACAACAAGTGGATCCGAAAGGTCTGCTTAACCCTGGCACCCTTGGCCTGGAGGCAAAATAATGGCGTTAAACAACACTAAAGTTATCCTTAAAGAAACGCCGGTAGGCATGCCAACTGCCGACCAGTTTGAAGCCGTACCAGCCGATCTGCCAGCCATTGGGGAAGGCGAGGTGCTGGTGAAAAACCTTTGGCTGTCGCTGGACCCTTACATGCGCAGCCAAATCAGTGCGCGCCATATTTCTGGTGCAGTGCTGCCCGGCGACACCATGAAAGGCGAGACCATTGCCGAGGTGGTAGAGTCCAATTCAGCCGATTTTAAAGCGGGCGACAAAGTACGCTGTTTTGGTGGCTGGCAAGCCTATGCTGCATTGCCTGCAGCGGCGCTGACCAAAGTGCCGGATAACGTAGAGCACTCGCCTTATTTGCTGTCTATTTTAGGTATGCCGGGCTTAACCGCTTACGCAGGCTTAATCTGGCAGGCACAGCCTAAAGCGGGCGATACTGTTGTAGTTGCTGCTGCAACGGGTGCCGTGGGTTCGATGGTGGTTCAACTGGCTAAGCAGCACGGTTGCCGCGTAGTCGCCATTGCCGGCGGTCAGCACAAGTGCGATTTTGCCGTTAACGAACTCGGTGCCGATGTGTGCATAGACCGACACAAGGAAGACCTTGCCACGGCGCTGGATACCCATTGCCCTGATGGCATTAATATTTATTTCGACTTAATTGGCGGTGATATTTTAGAGCTGTGCAGTCAGCGTTTGGCGGTAGGTGCGCGTATGATCCTGTGTGGTCTGGCAGCCGACTACAACCGCACCACCAGCACTCCGCCCCCGGGGCCATCGCCGGTATATATCATTAAATCCCGCGCCACGGTGTTCGGTTTGGTGGTATATGACTTTGAGCCTCGCCGGGCGGAATTTATTGAAGCCTGTGCATCGCTGGTTGGTGAAGGAAAAATTAAGATCCGCGAACAGGTAGTAGAAGGACTTGCCAACGCCGGCCAGGGATTTGTTGATCTGCTTTCCGGTGATAACTTTGGTAAGGTGCTGGTAAAAATCGCCTGATAACAGGTTTTGCCCCACCATTACATTTCGTTTGAGTAAACTCACAAGCCGACCACTTAATTAGTGATTTGGTCGGCTTTTTGTTGCGGCTTGTGGATAAATTTGCCCCCTGGCTGTTCCAGCTGAAATTGCGGTTAACCCCCTGCCTTGCAGTCAGTTTTTATTTCGATACGTTTTTAGGTTACACTTTTTGTATTAAAAACGTTAAGAAAAAAACATGACTTGTGAATTACCGCCAATCTGGCTGATAAACCTCGACAAATGCGCCGACAGACTGGTTTCGGCCACCGAACAGCTCCAACGCGCAGGGCTGACTGCCGAGCGTTTTAGTGCCGTCAACGGTAAAGCGCTCAGTGAAGAAGAAATAGCGGCCTGCTATGATGAGCAGGCTAACAAAGCCTTTTTCAGGCGGCCTATCTCACGGGGAGAAATCGGCTGTTATCTTAGCCATCGAACGCTATGGCAACGGATGGTCGATGAGCAAATTGAAGTCGCCGTAATCATTGAGGACGACATTATTATCGATCCTAAATTTGGCGAAGTTATCAGTAAAATCGCACAGGTTAAGCACTGGGATATGATAAAACTGGCGGCCCGCCGGGGTTGTGAAGGCGATGAACGTTTTGATTTAGGTGATGGCTATTCGCTGGTTAACTTTGCCAAAGTCCCAAATTGCACCACTGGCTATGCGATCACCCTGAGTGGCGCGAAAAAACTGCTTAGCCGACGCCGCTTTTTCCGACCGGTAGATGTTGATTTGCAGTTTTACCCTGAGCTCAACCTTAGCGTGTTCGCCACCCAACCTTACCGGCTCTCAGCTAACAAGGAGTTTGATAGTGAAATTGACAAAATTGGCGGCGGTACCCGTAAAAGCGGCACCACATTCTGGCGCAACATTCGCTACCGTTGGCAACTGTGGCGGATCCGTAAATTCAGTAAATCCGGCGATGTGGATAAGTTGGAATTACAACCGTAAAGGTTGTTAACGGCTTTTACAGGCTACTGTTATCCGCGCAGGACGGCAGCCAGTTGAGGATTCGAACCTTGCCAAAGATTGCTTTACTGTCGGCAATATCCGCTTGATAGTAATCAACCAGCATGGCTTTTTCGTCTTCAAACATACACGAAGGGCTAAAGGAGTAATCACCTTTTCCTTCCAGATGCTCATCTAACGCATTGGTGTAACATTCAAGGTTCTCGCTGTTACCTTCAAATACCGGGGAGAAGTAGTATGTGTCACCTTCAATCGCCAGCGCCGAGCAGTAAAACGTTTCTGCCCATGCAGACTTTAACAATCCCCCGCTAGTCACAACTAAAACCACCTTAAACAGTTTAAGGCTGAATCCCCTGTGCATACTGTGTCATCCTTTACTGTTAGCTACCTTCTTAAGTTATCTGTTTCTGGTTATTTTTTCCACAACCCGGAACACTTTAATTATTCTCAAGCTGAGCAACGGCAGGCTTATAGCCCTGCGCCGCAGATAAACTCAGCCAATGCTGACTCAACCGGGCGTCTTCCGCCTTACCCGCGGCGGTGGCATACATAACAGACAAAGCATACTGCGCTTTAGCATTACCAGCCTCGGCAGCCCGGGAAAACAACGCTGCAGCTTTTTCCAAATCCCGTTCCACCGCTAATCCGGTTTCGTATAACCAGGCCAGTTCGGTCATTGCCGCGTAATTGGGGGGAGTCTGTTCACTAAGATGAATAAGCTGGGTAAGTGCCTGCTCGTTTTCGCCGCGCATCAGCAAACGTTTTACGCTTAACATGGGGTCGCTGTCTGCGGCATCGTCGTCGGTAAGTGACTGCAACAATCGCCCGGCGTCTTCATCGCCATCCAGTGCGGCGACCATCAACCAATGGCGTGCGGTTTCAACTGCTACTAATTCAGGGTGTTCAAGCGCCATTAGCCCTACCTGATAAGCCCCAGCGCGACTGCCCGCCTCTGCTGCCTGCAGATAATAATCACGGGCTATAGTCAGGTTAGATTCCACGCCTTTCCCCTGCTCATAAAGGATCCCCAGATTAAACAAGGCTTCTGATTTTCCGGCCCCTTCGATGTGCTGCCACATGGCGTGGGCCAGCGTGTAGTTTGCCATTTTATACTCGGCATAGGCCATATAGAGCTGAACTCTGGGCTGAGCGCTAACAAACTCATCAGAAAGACGTTCTTCGGCACTGGCCTGAAATCCGGCTACCGACAGCATGAGCAGACATGCAGGAATAATATTGCGCATAGTTCACCTGTTACCTCAACCTTATTACCTAAGCCTAAGACAAAATGAAAACAGATGATCTCCTACTTTAGGCCTTTTTTGGCCAGGCCGTGTTAAACAGGCAAAAAAAAGCAGGCCAGTGGATGAGGGCCTGCTGCAAAGGATTCTAATAGAGTTAAGAGACACTATTAAAACTACGTACGCGTTTAATGTAACCTCTTAAAAAACCAATTGCAAATAATAATTATTCTCATTAATGAATTTTGCTAATACCGCTAACCAGGCTATCGATCACCATTCTGATCTTGGGTGACAGATGCCGGGTAGGCGGATACAACGCCCAAATCCCTTCCCGGGCTATCTGCTGATTGGGTAATAATTCAATCAGTTCACCCGACTCAAGGTAAGGCCTGATGTAATAATCCGGCAATTGAATAATGCCGAGGTTTTTTAGCGCCGCGTCTATTAACGCCACACCACTGTTGCAACGTAATCGAGGTTTAACCCGCACGATCTCGGTTTTACCGTTACGGTTAAATTTC
Organism: Marisediminitalea lipolytica; assembly: GCF_001758465.1. Classification (GTDB taxonomy): domain Bacteria; phylum Pseudomonadota; class Gammaproteobacteria; order Enterobacterales; family Alteromonadaceae; genus Alteromonas; species Alteromonas lipolytica. Next base: position 556,799 of record NZ_MJIC01000015.1, on the reverse strand, counting down.
CAGTTGCCTGAGGTACCTAAAATACACTGGTGATTCGGCAATTCTGATAACGAATGCGGCGTACCCTGCTTTTCCAGATAGGTTGGTGAAGCGGCAAGATGCCATGCCCGACTGGATAAGCGGCGAGCAATTAACGACGAGTCTTCCAGCTCGCCCAGGCGAATCGCCAGGTCGTAACCATCGTGAATCAAATCCACCACCTGGTTGGTAAGGGAAAGGTGAATTTCGAGGTCCGGATGGGCAGCCGAAATGTCATTAACGATTGGCGCGATTACCCTTTCTCCGTAGGTAACCGGGGCGGTCATTTTTAACTTTCCGGTAGGCTTGGCCTGCAGGTCAGTCACCACTTTTTCGGCGGCCGAGAGCTCTTCCAGAATAGGTTTGCAGTGGCGGTAGAATGTCTCACCAGAGTCGGTTACCGCCACCACCCGGGTGGTGCGGTTAAGTAATTTTGTGCTTAAGCGGTTTTCCAGTTTTGCAACCTGCCGAGAAACCTGCGCCGTAGACATGCCCAACCGTTTGGCCGCCAGGGTAAAATTCTGCGCTTCCACCACCGCCACAAACTCATTAATCCCTTCCCAGTTCGCCATAAATCCCCAATTATTACCATATGGTAAAAGTGATTTGCATAATTTAGCTATTGTTACTGATTCTATCAGGTCTACAATGAACAGACATAATATTTATGATAACCAAGAGGATTTTGAAATATGGCAGATGTGATTACCTGTAAAGCAGCGATTGCCTGGGAAGCGGGCAAACCGTTAAGCATTGAAGAAGTGCAGGTTGCACCACCGAAAGCCGGTGAAGTGCGCGTAAAAATTGTTGCCACAGGTGTTTGTCATACCGATGCTTTCACATTATCAGGTGATGATCCGGAAGGCGTTTTCCCGGCGATTTTAGGCCACGAAGGTGGCGGTATCGTTGAGTCTGTGGGCGAGGGCGTTACCTCACTGAAAGTGGGCGATCACGTTATTCCTCTTTACACTGCAGAATGTGGTAAGTGTAAATTCTGTACCTCAGGCAAAACCAACCTGTGTAGCGCAGTGCGTGAAACCCAGGGTAAAGGCCTGATGCCTGACGGCACTACCCGCTTTACCTGTAACGGAAAAGAAATTTTCCACTACATGGGCTGTTCTACGTTCTCTGAGTACACCGTACTGCCTGAGATTTCACTGGCTAAGGTAAACCCGACTGCGCCTCTGGAAGAAGTGTGTCTGCTGGGTTGTGGTGTTACCACCGGTATGGGCGCGGTAACCAAAACCGCCAAAGTACAGGAAGGCGATACCGTCGCTATCTTTGGTCTGGGCGGTATCGGCCTGTCAGCAATTATCGGTGCAGCTATGGCCAAAGCAGGCCGTATTATCGGTATCGACTTAAACGAGTCTAAGTTTGAGCTGGCTAAGAAGCTGGGCGCAACAGACTGCATCAACCCTAAAGACTACGACAAGCCTATCCAGGAGGTGATTGTTGAAATGACCGACGGCGGTGTGGACTACTCATTCGAGTGTATTGGTAACGTGAATGTAATGCGTTCGGCACTAGAGTGTTGCCACAAAGGCTGGGGTGAGTCGGTTATTATCGGTGTTGCTGGTGCCGGTCAGGAAATCTCTACCCGTCCGTTCCAGTTAGTCACTGGTCGTGTATGGCGTGGTACTGCCTTTGGTGGCGTAAAAGGCCGTTCTGAATTACCGGGTATCGTAGAAGATTACCTGGCCGGTAAATTCGCTCTGAACGATTTTATTACCCACACCATGCCGCTGGAAGACATCAACGAAGCCTTCGACCTGATGCACGAAGGTAAGAGCATCCGCAGCGTAATTCATTACAACAGTTAATAACTGCGCCCGCCGCCAGCAGTCGACCCACAATCCGGGCGGCGGGGTAGTTTTTTCTTTGGACATTGGAAAGTAACATGACAATAGAAAATATCAGTTGTAATAAGATCTTTGGTGGCTGGCATAAGCAGTATACCCATCGCTCTGAAGTCAACCGCTGTACCATGCGATTTGCGATTTATCTGCCGCCGCAGTGCAGCAACGGCACTAAAGTGCCGGTGGTTTACTGGCTTTCGGGCCTGACCTGTACCGACGAAAACTTTATGCAAAAAGCCGGTGCACAACGTGTTGCCGCTGAGCTGGGCATCGCCATTGTCGCGCCAGACACTTCACCACGCGGCGATGACGTGGCAGACGACGATAATTATGATTTGGGCAAAGGTGCAGGCTTTTACGTAAATGCCACCCAGCAGCCCTGGGCTACTCATTACCACATGTATGACTACGTGGTAAAAGAGTTACCGGCGATTATCGAAGAAAACTTCCCGGTTTCGTCAACCCGTGCGATTGCCGGTCACTCTATGGGTGGTCACGGTGCATTAAGCATTGCGCTTAAAAACCCGGGCATGTTTACCTCGGCATCGGCGTTTAGCCCAATCACCAATCCGGTTAACTGTCCGTGGGGCCAGAAAGCATTTACTGCCTATCTGGGCGATGATAAAGCAGCCTGGCAAGCCCATGACACAGTGTGCCTGATTAACGACGCCAAAGAGCAGGTGCCAATGCTGGTTGACCAGGGACTGGACGACAGTTTCCTGAGTGAACAGTTAAAACCGGAAGCACTGCAACAAGCGGCTGAAGCCAATCAGTATCCGCTCACGCTGCGTCAGCATGAAGGCTACGATCACAGCTATTACTTTATTGCCTCGTTTATTGCCGATCATCTGCGCTTCCATGCCGATCATTTCTGAATAAACGACGTTTGATTACAAAGGCTGCCTGCGAGGCGGCCTTTTTTTTGCTCTGAAAAGGTTTCAGGCTGAATAACTACTTATAATTTGCCACACCCTTAAGTGGTTTACCGTCCACCTGATTAGCTCTAAATTAAACTTATGACGATCAGGAAAAGGAAGTTGCTGCAATGAAAAAGACCCGCCATTACAGAGCTGCAGCATTAGTGGGCATGTTATCGCTTACCGTATTTATGGCCTATTCTAATTACCACAGCCAACACGGTGCAGCGCAGAAAAAACCGCAGGTAACTGCGAAGAACGAGGCTCAGGCACAGTTACTCGTACAGCGCTGATAGTGTATCCGGACTAATCAAAACTCTTGCTGATAAGACAACGCAATAAAGTCCAGACCGGGGTTTGGCTCTTTTAAGCCGGCATTGGAATAGTGAAAATATCTTACAGAAACATGATGCTCATTGTTTTTACCAAATTGCATCATGAGGCCCAGCCGGTCTTCAAACTGATAGTGGGTGCTGACATTCTTACCGGCAAAGTAAGTATCATCAATAAACGACACGCCAATACCCGCTTCTAAAAATACCGGCGCCTGATTTATATCACCAATTTGCTTAACCAGTACCGGTGAAATAGCCAGCACAAAGTTACTGTCGTGGGCATCATGTTCGCCATATTCCCACAGGTTTACGCTGGTTTCCCAAAACAGGCGAATATCTTCACTGATGGCATCAAAAGCACCGGCGTTATATCTGGCGGCCAGCTTAATTCCATCCACGTCGCCTTCACCGTGAATGTAGTCAACCGAATAACCAAAGTTACCGGCATAACTAAAACCCGGCAGGAGTGTAATTACTAAGGTCAGTAATAATTTTTTCATAATAGGATCTTTTTAGTGTGTTAGTTGAGTCACACATTTTAAATCCTATTAATATGGATGTTTATTGCTATAAAATCTCGCAAACAATCTACCATACAGAATGATCTTAACAGTTTTGTTATATCTGCTAAGCATCCGTTTTACGACTGAACAGACAAGACGATAAGTAACCAATCAACAGGATAAAGCTACGATCAACGTCCTGTTTTTCGGCGTAGTAATTAACTTGCAATTAGTTTTAGTACGATGCTGCTAATAGTGAAATAACTCCGTCAGGGATTGGGGTAGCGGCCTTGGTGTAAGTTTTTGCCATAACGACTCAGTGATCTCCGCCGGTTTACCCAACAACCGGCAACGCACAATGACACTCCCCATAATGGCGTCGATTTCGAGCTCCCGGCCTTTTTCAAAATCAATTAACATCGACGTTTTAATGGAGTTAAAGGATTTGATTAGCTGAAACATCTCATCCACTTCATCCGGCGTTATTGCAACTGCATCATAGCTCGCAGCCCTGGCAGTTTCCTGCATTGCACCATACACTTGCTTAGCCAGCTCCGGGCGATGTGTGAGATCGTAGGTTTTTAGCTGCTCCGCGGCAGACAATGGGTTTACCCCACAATTAACGATTAACTTACGCCATAACTCTTTACGAATGTCATGGCTTAGCTCCAGCGGCACCCCTTGATCCAACCAGTGTTGTGCCAGTTCAGTTAGCGCTGCGGGCAGCGTATCACTGGCAGGCCAGGGCCCTAAAATAATTTTATAAATGCCTGTAGTGGTGGCAACACCTGGTTGCGATATTTCGCCGCCACTGCGCACCGATAAGCCTCCCCACACCCGCTCAGAGCCTAAATAACTTGCCAGTAATGGCTCATTATCCACCCCGTTTTGCACTGACAATACCGGGCATGAGCCCGCTTGAAACCAACTGCCAAGTTCAGCCAGCGCACTTTGTGTCTGAGTGGCTTTCAGCGCTATTACGATAACGTCAAAGTCATCAGCCTTACACGCTTCCTTTAACTCAGCATGGGAATAAGCCGGCAAAGCGTGATGACGGACTTCACCATCGTGTACCACGGTAAGACCATTTTGTTTAAGCGCTTTCAGGTGCTCGCCACGCGCCGTTACCGAGACATTTACTTTGGCAGAGGCCAGGCGCTCGGCATAAAAGCTGCCAATCGCGCCGCAGCCCATCATCAGTACATTCATTGGTTGTCTTACAAGTATTAGTTATTACTCACACATTAATGGGAGTTTTTGCGATGTTCAACTACCAATACTGACAACGCTATATCTGACAATCCCGTATTACCGAAGACAAATAGCATGCTAGTAAAAATTTCTTACCGGATTCGAACAGATAGCGGCAATAGCTTAGTCATCCAGGTCAGAACCACAGCAACAGATTGGTAAAGTCTCTTCTAATCCGGATGTTGACGTACAATTCTTGACGACTTTTTAAAGGCAAAAAAATCCCTGTTACGTCTGAACAGGGATTTGTACCTACAAGTTATTAAGAGCTTCCCGTTAAAAGCAAGCTAATGTAGTGATTAGTCGTATTACTTTGTGCGCCACCAGAGACTGCCGATTTCGCGAATGGTATTAGTTCCGCAGTGAACCTCACCGGCTATCGCATGGTGGGTAAGCCAGTCGTCGATGTAATGCACTTTCAGGCCTGCGGACTGATACGCAGAAGTGACCGCCTGCTGTAAAATATCGCTACCCTCGATAACCGGACCAAATTGTTTAGGCGCAATATAGTTGTGCTCGTCAATGACAATACCATTAATAGCACCAGGGTGAGCTGAAAGCAGCCTGCCCGGGCCATAGGTTATTTCCATATCAGCGGCTGGCTGGACGTAATCGATTAGCTGAAAATCACGCAGGTCTTCCGGGTCGACAAATGCCTGTTTTACTATCCCCGGGATCTCTATAATTTCATCATCGCTAAGGCCGAGCTCACGTACCAGTAGCGCTCTGTTTTCGTCAATTTTTGCCTGGGCAAACTGATTATCTTCCATTAACTTAGCATTGCTGAGTAAATCATTGATGGTTTTATCGGAGTAATCAGCCTTTGAGTACGCTTTTACATCACCATAACCGTCCGCCTGGGCCTGTTTTAATATAGCAATTAAGGCTTTCGGACTAAGGATCGTCATTTTCCAGCCACGCGGTGTATCGGCAGGCACAAACTGCACAAATTCATCCACATGCCCGATTGCTAACCATGACGTATCCAGTACGATAGGATCCTGCACTTTCTGGCTCGCGAAGAAAGTACGCCAGTCTTTATGCGGCGAAATACCATCCCCGGCATCACCATAAATAATTCTGCCTACCGGATAGGTGACGCCATTCAGTGAATAGGGCGGTACAGTTTCCAGGTTGCCAAACGAATCAACCTGGTGATAGCCCACACCACCTAATTGAACCGCGCCGAATCCCGGCCCTTTAAAATCAAACACCGCCCGGCCACCAACCCGGCCCGGCTGAGATGAACGAAGCGCAATCTTAATCACTGCATGTTCGCCGTCAGGTTTAGGCATAGACACATAGCCAAACTCAACATAGTCCTGAGCCCAGTTGTCGGTTGTTGTCATTATTTTTACCGGCTCACCAAGCCCGGAGGCGGCAACACCGGCGCGCAAGTCTTTAATAAAGCCTTGGTGATTAGCACTATCGCCCGACTCAGATGACAGTACAATGTCGGCATCTTCGGTATGGTTAAACGTCACTACGGGTGCAACCTGCATCATCAGCGAATCCTGTTGAGTTCCCTGCGCTGTTTCCGCTGTGACAGTAAGTTCAATTACACCATCCCACTGCTGGCTGTCTCTGACCACATCCCTGGCATCCACGCCCAGTGTAGCACCCCGTTTAATTTCCTCTGCGGTAAATGCGGCACCAGACTCCAGGTATTGCCACTTGCTGTTACGTTGAATAAATACGCGTGTTTGGGCTTTACTGCTGGCATTAACACTAATACTGGCCGATTGAGTGCCTTCTGGTAAGGCTAATAACCTGACTGGTGCAAAGTTCTGGCTAGCACGTGGGGTATTGTCCTGTGCATCATGACAGGCTTCCAGCGCTTCATCTGACAAGGCAGAACCTGAATCTGCACAGCGATTTTCACTATCACCGATATTTGGCAACACAATCGCGCCGGCGATGATACTCGCCTGGTGTTTGTCCGTTATATCGCTGGTTCCGGCAATATCAACCATACCATCACGATTCGAGTCGCCAAGAATAAAAGTCGAGCTAACGGACTCTTGCGCAGTAGGCGCACCGTCGCAGGCAACCAACATAAAAGAGGCGCCTAAAATGGCTAAGGTTAATTTACTGAAATTATTGTTCATCCTGGATTTCTTCTTTTACCTGTAGTGAATGAGATGTCGCGTTTACCGCTATCTAACATGCATAGTTAACCTTAATAAAACGCTCAGTGCGTGTATATAACCATTGAGGGGTATGAAGAGTTGGAGCACCGTGGTGGCTTAGCCATAACCCTGACTTTATAGTGTGCTTGTTGATTAACGCGCGTTCTTGTTGTTTTTAGGCATGTTAAACAGACTTCAAAATGATATATCACATTACCGTCTGTTTTTAAAACAGGGGGAGTGACAAAGCGGAATCACTGCGAGAAAATGACCTACTAGCGCCGGTGCAAATCGTACTAAGAGCCCGAAAAACAACAAGGAGAGTTGTATGGGTATGCCATTAAGAATGTCATTAGCAGCCGCCATTTTTACGGTATCTGTAATTTTCGGCTGCTCGACCACCACCATATCCGAGAAATCGCCAGGCGTTTTTAGCGTAGTTAGTTACCAGGTCAATATCCCTATGGCCGAGGTTCAACCTTCACTGACAGAATTACAAGGCAAGCAGAAATCGCTTATCGTGTTGCCTGTCACCACCGGGACTAATGCTGGCATCAACACTAACCTCATACACCACTTTTTGTTGCAACTGGATAAAAGTCTACGGGAAGCGGACCTTAAAGTAGTTGACTCCGACAGGGTAACTAAGCTGCTAGATGATATAGAAGACGCTAAAGCAACCGATAAACACCCCGGCCCGATTATCGACGTTGCCGATGCCGCAATCTTACCGACATTACAAACCGTGAGTCTTTCACAAACTTTTTCACCGGCAGCAAACTCGACCGTTGACGGACTACCCCAGCACTCTTCGGCCAGTTGCCGTTTCCATGCAGCGGTAACAGGCAAAGTGACGATATATGACTTATCGACTTTTAAAATAATAGCAACACTGATATTGGAGGGCACCGAAACAACCACCTTGGCTACCAGCAACGAAAAATGTCCGCTAGGTGAGGACGACACGTTTAACTTAACGTCACAGGCCGCCAACAACGCAATCGGTTTAGTCATGCCTGAGGTTCAGCACATATTTAGCCAGCCCGGATATGTATTAGACTATCGAAAAAAAGGCGATATACACTTGGTGAAAATATCTTTGGGAACTAAACAAAAATTGAAAGCAGGGCAGAAAATCGATTTTGCAAGAAGGTTTTTAAAGCGCAATTATCTCGGCGGTGAACTGATAATTGATACCGTACAATACGACTTTCAAGGTATTGTCTCTGACATGATTGATACTGATATTGCCTGGGTTGAGGTCCACAGGGAAGCTGAAACGCAACTGATGATAGGTGATCAGGCGAAAGTACATACGGGTCCGGATTGTAACTTTGGCGGTTTTAAAATGCCTGATCTGTTAAACCTTTTAAAACGTCCTTCGGAAGAGTAGAAAGAAGCCTCAAGGCAATAATAGTGTCTGCATTATTATTTGGTTAAGCCAAGAAATAACGCTTTTTGAAAAATACTCATCAGGCTAATTCTCCGTCAAATGCCGAACAAATATCCCCCGTTAACTCTTGTTACCGCACAATGATTACGGCTTATCGATACCACCGCCAAACAGCAACTGAACAAGTTATCATTGTCACATACCTGTTTATGAGTTGAAGCTTTGAAATATCTAGTTAGTTGTTGTTCTCTGTTGCTGGCCTGCCCAACCCTGGCCGATGGCCCGCATATCGAGAGAGTGGTGGTATTTGGCAAACAAAGCGATCTCATCGGTGAGTCTATTTCTGCCTCAGAGGGCGTTATCGGCGCAGGCGATATTGCCCAGCGCCCCCTGTTACGCGCGGGCGAAATCCTGGAGTTTGTACCCGGAATGGTGGTAACCCAGCACAGCGGTTCGGGCAAGGCTAACCAGTATTTTTTACGCGGGTTTAACCTTGATCACGGCACCGACTTCAGCATTACACTTGATGGCATGCCGGTTAATATGCGTACTCATGGCCATGGTCAGGGCTATTCCGATCTCAACTTCATCACGCCTGAATTTATTCAACAAATTAATTACCAGAAAGGCCCGTACCGGGCAACGCAGGGGGATTTCTCTGTTGCAGGCGCGGCTAACTTTGCGCTGGTGTCATCCTTCGCAAAGCCCTTTGCAAAACTTGAAGTAGGTGAAAATGGCTATCTTCGTACCGTTGCCGCAACCAATATCGCAGTAGGTGACGATAGTCTGGCCCTGGGCGGTGAATGGCAACAATACGATGGCCCCTGGACCGATATTAACGAAGATATTGGCAAGGCCAGTGTTTTTGCCCGCTATCGAAAAGCCACCAGCGACAGCGTGTTACATGTGACCTTGTTAGGCTATGACAACCAGTGGGATGCCGCCGACCAAATCCCCCTGCGGGCGGTACAACAAGGTCTGATAGATGAGCTTGGCTCCATTGATAACACTTTAGGGGGGGATTCCAGCCGCTACAGTCTGTCACTTAACTGGCAAAACGCTGACTGGTTAGTGAATGCTTACGCTGTTTCTTCCAGACTGAATCTGTTTTCTAACTTTACCTACTACCTTGAAAATCCTGAACGTGGTGATCAGTTTGAGCAGGTGGATGAACGAACCCTCTATGGCGGCAGCGTTTCACGCTTTTATTCCGCATCGGTGGGTGATACGCACTTTCATCTTATCGCCGGGCTGGAAACGCGGTTCGATGATATCCGTGAAGTCGGACTGTACGCCACCGACCAGCGGGAGCGGCTCGGCACGGTTCGTCGCGATAGCGTGAATGAATATTCAGTGGCAGGATTTTTACAGCTGGATGCAGACCTTACCGACAACCTGACAGCCCATGCCGATATCCGTCATGATTACCTGGCGGTCGATGTAAACAGCGACAATGAACAAAACAGCGGTGACGACAGCGACCATATCACCAGCCTGAAAGCGGGCATTAGCTACATTATCAATGATGCATGGCAAGCCTACTTTAATGCTGGCCAATCGTTTCATTCTAACGATGCTCGCGGCGCAGTAATACGTATTGATCCGGCTTCTGGCGAAGTCACAAATCCGGTTGATCTTTTGGTACGCGGCGAAGGTGCAGAAATAGGTTTACGTGTAGCACGATATCGCTACTACAACGCATCACTGTCGCTTTGGTATCTTAATAACGATTCCGAACTGGTGTTTGTCGGCGATGCCGGTAACACCGAAGCCAGCCGGGCGTCACAACGCCGGGGAGTAGAGCTTTCGGTGTATTACTGGTTTACCGCTAACCTGACCACCGACCTGGAACTGGCCTGGACTGACTCACAATATCGTGAAGATGAAGAGGGCGAAGGGCGGCATATTGAAGGCTCACTGCCTGTTGTGGCGAGCCTGGGCCTTAACTGGCAAATGAACGATGACTGGCGCAGCGATGTACGCCTGCGTTACTTTGGTAAACGCACGCTGGACAGTTTTAAAACGCACCAGTCTGAAACCTTTACCGTGGTAAATGCCAGTCTGGTGTATGAAACCTCGCAATGGCAAACCAGTTTATCCGTGCTCAACCTGTTCGACAGTAACGACCACGACATTGACTACTGGTATGCCAGCCGCCTGCCCGGAGAACCCACTCAGGGCACAGACGACCTGCATTATCATCCCATCGAGCCGCGCACTCTCAGAGCGGCAGTAAGCTACGCCTTTTGACCATGCTTTCTGAGTTTAAGGCTGATAAGTGACACCAGCGCCAGGTAGGCTGTTAACGCCCCTATAGCAAGCCACGCTTCACCGGTCATCACCAGGCCGGGAAGCAGGGCGATAAGTAAAATTTCCAGAACCGACGTGGGCACATAGGCTATCGCGTAGTCGTCGAGTACTTTGGACTGACTTTTCGGGTCGACCACGCGCAGCAGTAAAATTCCCATTGCCACAGTGCCGGTCATCCAGCCCCAGGAAAACACGCCCTTTTCAACCCATTCATCACCAAACAACCAGGGGGCTACAACAAAGGTCAAAAACAAACACAGGGCAATCCCCGCCACAAACACCGTTAACAGCGGCGCAAAATAGTCAATCACCAGGCTGATTTTAATAGAAGCTATACCAAAAAATACCAGATAATCGGTGGCGGAACCGGCGCCCATCTGAAAAATGCGACTGTCAAAATGGGTCAGATAGCCTGTTTTATTCAACAGGATGCGTAAGCCATAGCCGATTAAAAAGGCACAGGCAAACACCGGTACCGAGACCCACTGCCCGGCCGACGACAGCACCGCCGACAAATGGTAAGCCAGCAGGATAACCAGACCAATTAAAGCAAAGTGCAGGGTGAAGGTATTGATTGATGCCGAGGAAACAGTTTCGACACCAAGGCTTTCCCGCTCGTTATGCGGAATTAAACCTTGCCGAAAATGCAGCTCCAGCTCTTCGAATTTTCGCACATGGGTGATCACACCCAGGCGGGACAGAACATTAACGATTAACATGCCGCCCAGCACCGCTAAAAACACGCCCAGGGTGGCGAATGTCAGCGCCAGCGTCATTGCACCGTCCCAGCCTAAGTCGGCCAGCGTATTACCAACGGCGACAGCCGTGCCGTGCCCGCCCATAAACCCGGCTGGCATTAAAATACCAAAAGCCCGGGGTAAATCAGGCCAGATGATGCCAATCAGCACCATGCCCAACAGCACGGCAAGTAAATACTGAGACACCATCACTATTTGATTAAACGCCCAGAGTCGACCAGTGCGCTGAATCAGGGTAGTGTAATCGGGCAAGCGGGTCGTTAGCCCCAGACAGGCAAAAATAACTGCGATCAGCAAACCACCATAACTACTGGCAAAGTTTAACTGGATAACATTAAGGCCGTTGTTTGCCAGTACCAGCGCCAGCAAACCCGCCAGCAATGCCACCGGAATATACAATCGTTGTAATAACGTTATTTTTACCCGCAACACTTTGCAAAGCAGCATCAAACCGCTTGCAATACCAATATCGTTGGCTAGTTCCCAAATATTAATACATCACCTCCGATATTCTTTATCACTTAATCTCAGCGGGTGCTGGCATTAAGCCAGCCCTGCTGATTTTTCTTAGTAGCCCAAGGCTTCTGCTCCGGGTCGGCGTGGATCGGCGGCACCGTAAAAGAAGCCGTCTTTGTATTCCACAGACTGCGTACTGCCCATGGTAAATGGCGTAGATTCAATACTGTGCCCCATGGTGGATAAAATAGCGCGGGTGTCAGGACTGATCCCCGGCTCCAGATAAACTTTATCCGGTAACCACTGGTGATGAATGCGTGGCGCATGGGTTGCTTCAGCCAGATTCATTTTATGGTCAATTACGTTCATCAGTACCTGCATAACGCTGGTAATAATGCGGCTGCCACCCGGACTGCCTGTAGCCATAAAGGGTTTACCGTTTGCAGCTACGATCACCGGCGTCATAGAGCTTAACGAACGCTTGTATGAGCTAATAGCATTGGCTTCACCGCCCACCAGTCCATAGCCATTTGGCGAACCGGGTTTAGCAGAAAAGTCGTCCATACCGTTATTTAACAGAATACCGGTACCCGGCACCATTAAACCCGAGCCGTAGGAGTAATTCAGCGAATAGGTATTCGACACCACGTTACCAAACTTATCCATTACTGAGTAATGGGTTGTGTCCGGGCTTTCCGGGCGACGCGGCGTGCCGGGGTTAACTTCGCTGGACAATCTGGCTTTATCGGCCGGGATCGCCGCAATGGTTTGTTCAGCGTAAGCTTCGCTGGTCAGCCATTCAACCGGAATATCGTTAACATCCGGGTCGCCAAGGTGTTTACTACGGTCGGCATAAGCCTGGCGCATAGCTTCGCTCATCAGGTGAATGGTGGCTGCTGAGTTATGGCCCATGGATTCGATATCGTAATGTTCAAACACGTTAAACATTTGCAGGATATGCACACCACCAGAGCTTGGCGGAGGCATAATGATGATCTCTTTACCACGGTAAGTGCCGCGCAGCGGCTCACGTTCGGCAACCTTGTAGTTGGCGAGGTCTTCCATGGTAACAATGCCGCCGTTTGCCTGCATATCAGCCACTAACTTTTTGGCAATGGCGCCTTTATAAAACGCATCAGCGCCATTTTTTGCAATTTGCTCCAGCGACCACGCTAAATCGGACTGTATCAGGGTATCACCACTTCTGAGCGCCACACCATTGTCATCTAAAAAGACTTTCATTGCCGCCGGTTCCTGACTCAGGCGTTTGGTAGAACGCTTCAGCGAATAGGCCATATCGTCAGTAACGCGGATGCCTTCTTTGGCCAGTTTTATGGCTGGCTTCACTAACTCTTTAAGGGTCATGGTGCCGTATTTTTTTACCGCCAGATCAAACGCGGCTACCGTACCGGGAATACCAAAGCCAGCACGGGTTGAGCGAATAGCATGTTCATCTACACTGCCATCCGGTAACAAATACATATTACGGTGCGCGGCACCCGGTGCCATTTCTTTATAATCCAGTGCGATGTATTTATCTTCTTCAGCGATATAAGCCAGCATGAAACCGCCACCGGAGATATTACCGGCACGAGGCAAGGTAACAGCCAACGCAAAGCCTACGGCAACCGCAGCATCTACCGCATTACCGCCTTGTTCCAGAATTTCTACGCCAATCTCCGTGGCCAGGGCATTTTGACTGGCAACCATACCATGGCGAGCCGACACCGGGTGTTCAATGCTGTCATATTCGATGAGCGGTAAATCTGCGGTGGTTGGCGATGGCGCTTGCTGGGCAACAGCAACCGAGCAAGCAAATGTAAACACTGATGACAGCAGAGCCGTTCGCAGCAGTTTAAAGGTCTTAGTTTTCTGCATAAAGATCTCTCTTGATAAAAACAGCGATGGTCCTGCAAAAGCAGGCCATCGCGTTTAACGGCTAAGGATTTAGAAGGTATATACTGCTTTAGCAAACAGATAACGCCCCTGGAAGCCGTAAGGAGAGAAGCCTGGGTAAGCAGAAATAAAGTCAAACTGACCAGCATTTTCCACGCCACCAGCTCGCTCTACACCTGACTCAGGATACTTATCGAACAGGTTGTTTACACCGGCTGAAATGTTCAGATCATCAGTTAATGCATAACCAAATTCAGCATCGATAATCACTGCACTATCAATAGTTACGTCACCGGCAGTGGTAGTGCCAGGCTGTGTAACATCACCATAATAGTTAGCTCGCAGCGTAACATTCAGGGCATCTTTGCTCCAAATTGCCGAGAAGTTACCTTTGGTTTCTGGTGCCGCATTTTCTAAACGCGCACGTTCACGACGGGCAAACAACGAGCTTGGTTCAAACAAAGAAGCAGGACCAACGGTAGCAATAACATCACTGACTTCGGTATCGTTAAAGTTTAAGCCGGCTGACAGGCGTAAATCACCGGAGAACGCTTCAAAGTTATACGAGGTGGTGATATCGATACCCTGAGTTTCGCTGTCTACACCATTAATAAAGAAGCGTGCCGCGGCAACACCTTCGATGTTATTTTCGGCAAAGATTTGCTCAACAATGGCACTCTCGCTGTCATCGTTACCCAGAGTTTCTGATAACACGATACGATCATCAATTTCGATGCGGTACGCATCTACCGTAACATTCAGGTTCTGAATTGGCGTCCAGGTGAAACCGATACTGTAGTTAATCGATTCTTCAGCTTGCAGCTGACCGCCACCTAAGGCCTGTGCAGCTGGGCTTGTAGCTGGCATAGTACCAATATCAAAGGCCTCACCACCAACAAAGTTAGTGGTTACTGAGGTGTAGAACTGCTGTTGCAGTGAAGGGGCACGGAAACCGGTGCTTACCGAACCACGAACTGAGAAATCATCAGTAAACGAATAACGCGCCGCCACTTTAAAGTTAGAGGTACTACCAAAATCTGAGTAATCCTCAAAGCGCGCCGCAAGCGTTGTATTAAGATCTTCGGTAATGTCGATATCAAACTCAGCATAAATTGAGTAAGAATCACGATCTTCGTCTACTTCGCCTGCTTCAGAGAAATACAGAGAGCCCTGGGCAAATAGGGCTGACGTTGGATAAACCGGGTTGCCGTTGGCATCAAAGATCGGGTTACCATCTTCATCCAGAGACTGGCGGTTTGTATAAGCCTCTTCGTCACCGGCGTTGATTTCAAACACTTCCTGACGATATTCCAGACCCCAGGCGAATGAGACATCAGAGAACATGTCACCTAAATCGATAAAGCGTGAGAAATCCAGGTTCACCCCGGTTTGACCGTACTTAAGCTCACCACCATAAAATTCGGTTGGCGTATCCAGCAGGTAAGTTACGTTAGCAGTATTTTTGTTGGTATATTCCACCGAGTTGTAACCGGTTACAACGCTGGCGTTATAATCCCACTCACCAGCAACACCACGAACTCCTGCGAGGAAAGACCAGTCAGAAATATCTGCATGCATGCGCGGACCAAAGCCGTCAGGATAGATTTCCTGGATCAGGAAACCTTCGTCGCCTGCTTCACGGAAGAACGCGCCTGAGACAGATTTTCTGTCCTGGAAAGTTGCCGTAGAATACAGTTCTACACCATTCCCCAGAGAATAGCCTGCGTTAGCCAGTATGGTTGAAGATTCAGTTTCCGGCGCACCTACGCGGAAACGGTCACGATTGGTGGTAATTTCGCGCGGGTCAAAAGAGCCGTCTTCCAGCATCGGATAGGTATCACCATCATCCATACCACCACGATTGGTGCGGTTAGCATGGTTATACTCAGCAGTTAGGTTTAAGAAACCGTCATCACCCAGGGCGAAGCCAATGTTACCGGCGATGTTATAGTTTTCACCGTCGCGGCGGGAAATATCGTCACCGTAAATACCGGCAACACGGTTGCTACCGTTAGGCACTACCACGCCATTGGCATCAGTTTGAACACCGGTCATCTCTGGCAATCCGTCCAGCGTGGTATCGTAATAACCACCAGAAACCGAGATAGAGCCGCCTTCGCTGGCATCTTTGGTTACGATGTTGATAACACCGGCGATAGCGTCTGAACCATACTGTGCAGCAGCACCATCACGCAGAATTTCAACGCGTTTGATGGCAGATGAAGGAATTGAGTTTAAATCCACTGATACCGAACCACGACCGGCAGAACCATTGATGTTCAGTAACGCACTGCTGTGAAAACGACGACCGTTTACCAATACCAATGTTTGATCGGGGGCCAGACCGCGTAAGGATGCAGGTTTGATGTGCTCAGTACCATCTACCAGTGAAGGCTGGTAAAAGTTAAAGCTTGGTACGACATTTTGCATCTGGCGGTTAATATCGTTAAATCCGCCTTTTTGCAGGTCGTCCGCACTGATTAAATCGATAGGGACGTTACTTTCGATAACCGTACGGCCCGGACGGCGAGAACCGATAACCGTGATCTGTTCGGTTTCTTCATCGCTTGCTTCTGGCCCGGTTTCCTGCGCACTTACGTAGTTTGCGCCAACCAACATGGGTAACCCCAACACTATAGCACTGGTTACTTTGTTCCAAGAAAATGCCTTCATTGCTTGTTACTCCTATGAATTTTTTATTGTTTTTGTAGATGAATTATTTATTTGGGTTGTGTGTCCTAGCTTAATATTTTTAAAAAGGTGACTGGCACCAACTGTCGCACCATTAAACTCATACATCGCGTCTAACAGTATTTGCCAGATAAATTCCACACTGCTTACTTCAGGCAAAAGCAGAAATCCGGTTTCGTTGTTTAAGTCGAACCGAATAATGGTTGTAATTACTTGCTCAATAGAAGTGCGAATGACTTCCAGATTTTTGCAGGCCGCAGCAGAGATATCCACGGCACATATTTTAGCCAGCACCTGTTGAGCCTGAGCACCGTACAGCCCCAGACAGGCGTAGTGCTCATTTAACGGGAACTGGTACAGCGGGGTGTCGGTAAAAGCCGATTTTTCGCTATTGCCGGTTAAATCCAGCTGCCAGTATTCGTTGTCAGTCAGCTTAAAAACGGCACAAAGCTCAGAGACTGATTCGCCTGTATTCACCTGTTGAGGAACTGGCAAACCAAGTGCCTTGATAGTGGCTGCCGCCTCATCTGAAATCACACTGGCGTAGTCGGCAAACACCGATAAATCACACAGTGAAACAGCCAGTGGCTGTTCTGGTTGCTGGCCGGCATAATGGCTGACCACCAGCCCCCGCACGCCGGGCACATACTGCGCTTGATGAGCATCATGCCAGCCGTTTAACAGACTCTGGCGCTGCGCAAACAGGTTTGTAGTATTCAGGCTCATGCCACACACTCCTCGGTGATTTGCGGTGTACTCGGTGATGTCAGAAGCTGCACCTCTGCCGACAGTAACTGGCCGCTTTCAGACTTTATGGTTAGTGACTGCGGGGCCTGCTTAGCGTAAATAATCGCCATACCGGTCACGCATTTAAGTCGCGGGGAGTAGCAACACGAGGTGACGCGACCAACCAGCCGCTGTTGGTCAACGACCAGTAGATTTTCTTTTATTTGAGACGCCAGACTGGCCGGGGCTTTAAACTGCACCAGTTGTTTATCAAGCTCACTGATATAATCGCCCAGCATATGACGCGTGTTTTGCAAAGCAGGCTTGGTGGGATCGACAGCCCATTGCAGTCCCAGCGAATCTGGTGTGGACTCAGGATCGGAGTCCTGGCCAATAGCGATATCACCGTGCTCTATTTTGAGTCGGCGTAAGGCCTCGTTGCCCAGCGGTTTTACTTCGGGTTGGTTGAGCAAATACTGCCACACTGCCACCGCATGATGTTGCGGCACGTGCAGCTCGAAGGCCGGTTCTGCAATACAGTTTATTTTGAATAGCCGACACGTAATGCCACCGGCCTCAACCTCGCCATTAGCCAGTTCAGCACCAGCCATGCGGTTTGTATTGGCGACACCAAACACCCCGGCCAGCAGTGCCGATGACCGCGGCCCGGCAATAACCAGCTTGGTCCATGCCGAAGCCACGTTTCTGACCACCGCTTTAAGCTGGCCAAGCACCTGCGTTTTTTCCAGTTCCATCGCCAGGCTATCGGCTCTTGCCTGACTGGTGGTTACATAGAAATGCTGTTCACCCAAACGGTGGACTACAGCATCTCCCGTAACGGCGTACAGTTTATTAACTTGCAGCGCATAGCGACTCTCGCCTACCGCCAGAGTGGAAAATGTCGCGGCAAACACAGACTCCAGCAAAGTAAGCGCCTGCTGACCCACCACATCAATACCACCTTGCATGGTGACATCACAAATGCCAACGTGCTGGTACACATGCTTCATTTCATTTTCGATAATGGTATCGCTGTTCTCACCATAGCAGCGGGGGCGCAGCCATTTACCCGCAATGTCCATGCTGGCGTTAAGTGCAACATGTTCATCATGCAGTGGCGTTTTACGGGTAACAAACCCCGTACGGCCAGCCAGGTGCCCGACAAACTCGGGAGAGAAAGGCGGACGCGCTGTGGTCACCCCGGTTTGTGCTACGCTGCGCTGGGTTTCAGCCGCCACCAGCCTGGCTGTATTCAGCGCCGAATGCCGCCCCTGAGAAGGCCCCATACCGACCGTTGAATAACGTTTTACCAGTTGGATATGGGCATAGCCGTCTGCTACCGAATTAACAATATCGGCAATCTGTAAATCTTCATCAAAATCGACAAACTCTTTACCCTTAGGGTGGGCAAAGATAGGCCATGGCACATTGGGTATGCCCATTCGGATTGGGTCATCGTATTGAGTGGAGTCTGAAGCTGGTTTTACAGCTTGTGCTCCAGCCCGGGCACCATCATCGATAACATCCTGCAGATCCCAACAACCGTTAAGCGCACCGCAAATCGCGACATTCGAGGCCAGGTTATTGATGGCAAAAGCACTCATTTTTTCGTCATATGACAATGTGGCTCCGCCCTGACACAGCAACTGATAGGTCGGCACATAACCGCCCGACATACAGAGCAGGTCACAGCTGATTTGGGTTGACTGATTGCCACACTCGCCGCGACCGGTAATACGACGAATCTCGACCTGACTCAAATGACCGGTTTTGCTGTCTGCTTTGGCACTGAACACGGTGGAATGGGTGAAAACTTCAATATGTTGCGCCCTGACCTTAGCAGCCAGTTCATTTTCTGCCGCCTGCTCACGCAGATCCACAATCGCTTTGACCTTAACCCCGGCCTCCATCAGATCAAGGGCCAGAGCATAAGCATTGTCGTCTCCCGCCAGCAAGACGGCTTCCTTACCCGGCTGAATGGCGTACAGCCGCATAAAGCGCTGAGCAGCAGTTACCGTCATAATGCCGGGCAGATCGTTATTGCGAAACACCACCGGCTGTTCAATAACACCGGTACTGACAATCAGCTTTTCGGTACGCACTTTATGCATACGGTTGCCACTGATCACAGGGAGCCAGTTATCGGTAAACCAGCCGTTACACACACTGTTTGTCATTACCGTAATATTGTCGGCCGCTTCAATCTGGCTGATAAGTTCCTGTCGGGTGTTACCGGCAACTTCGCCTTCGACATCAAACCGGCAGTAATTTAACGAGCCACCGAGCACAGGCTGTTCTTCAACCAGTAAAACCCTGGCACCTTGTGCCGCACTTGCCAGCGCGGCTGACATACCAGCGGCTCCGCCACCGATTACCGTGACATCAAAATGGTGATACTGCTTATCAAAATAGCCAAAAGGCGTTTCGGTATTTAACACCCCAAGTCCGGCTACCTTTCTGAATAAGGGCGCCCATTTTTCCCACACATTTTTGGGGCGGAAGAAAGCCTTGTAATAAAAGGCGACTGGCAAAAAACGAGAGACCAGACCAAGCATCGCCATGCGATCAGATTTTAGGGAACCCACATAGTTTTGCCCGGTAACCTGCATACCGGGTTTTAACTTGATCACGTCACCCAGCGCATTGGCATGGTCGGGAAGCTGTACCAGGGTATTGGCATCATGCCCCAGTGAAGTCATGGAGCCGCGCGGGCGGTGATATTTAAAAGAACGGCTGAGTACGCTGATGTTATTGGCGAGCAAAGCTGAAACGATAGTATCGCCTTCGAAGCCTTGCAGGGACTGCCCTTCAAAATGAAAGGAAATGGTTTTATCACGGTTGATCAGGGTACCAAATGGCGCTGGCAGACGCAGGTTCTTAATCATGTTCTTCCTCCCCGTCAGCAGAATTTGCCGCATTGGCCGGATAGGCTTTGATAATGCGGTCGGTAACGCGACAACGTTCCAGATACAACCAGAATGCCGACGGGTTATGCCGCCACAACTCAGTCACTACGCCTGTGCCGTTTTCTTTAAAAAACACTTGTTCTGCCCAGGCGGCAGAGGCATCAGTTGCGGTTTCGTCGCGCGGTTCAACTGCGCCAGCAAAGCTAAATTCAGACACCGGACGAGGCCCGTTTTGCGGGCAAGGGATTATTTTCATTGGAACAAAGATCCTTGAATAATACTGGGACTAATGCACTTCTGCAGTCGCGCCAACTTCATTAACTTGTTTAAAGCGGTAGAACCGCTCGAGGGCAAAATCTTCGATCAACGCTGGCGGTTTGCCGGTCGCCACACACTCGGCCATGGTTTTGGCCGAAACAGGCGCCGCCTTAAAGCCATAGGTGCCCCACCCCGCATTAAGGTAATAATTTTTCAGTGGGCTCAGCCCCATAATTGGGCTGTAATCCGGTGTCACATCGGCAATTCCGCCCCACTGCCGCAATATTTGCGCATGCTGTAAAAAGGGGAACAATTCGATAATCGCACTGGCCAGCATTTCTTTGCGCTCTAAGGTGGCTCTTGAGCTGTACAGCGGATAATCGTCAGCGCCACTGCCAATCACAAACTCGCCACGAGACGTTTGGTGCGTAAATACTTTTAACTGCGGCGAACTCACATGGGGGGTAAGTAAGGGTTTGTAGTTCTGCGTGACCATTGCCTGTAGCGGGTAGGTTTGGATTGGTAAGCGTATCCCTGCTTTAGCCGCTATCAGAGAACTGTGACCCGCTACCGCCTGCACCACACAGCCACAGCTGATTTTCCCGCGGTTAGTTTTAACCTCAGTTACCCGGCCATTCTCAATGGTAAAATCCTCAACTTCAGTAAGTTGATGTAATTCTACGCCACGCTCACAAGCGCCTTTGGTGTAGCCCCAGACAATGGCATCATGTCGGGCGGTTGCGCCATCGGCATGCCATAAGCCAGCTAAAATAGGAAAGCGTACGTTCTCAGACAGATTTAACTCGGGCGCAAGCTCTTTGATGGTCTGGCGATCAACCATTTCGATGTTAGTGCCGAGATGTTTACCTATCTCTGCCCGCCAGCGGAAGTTTCGTAATGTCGTATCATTATGCGCCAGCGTTAACTGACCGCGCTGCTCGTGCATAATGTTATAGCCGAATTCATTACTGAGATCCTGATATAACCTGGCTGACTCTTTATAAAAATTAACGCCGGTCTCAGTTAAATAATTTGACCGGATGACAGCGGTGTTTCGAGCACTGTTTCCGCCACCTAAGTAAGCTTTATCAAGCAATGCCACATTGGTAATACCGTGGTACTTCGCCAGATAATAAGCCATGCCTGCACCATGGGCGCCGGCACCGATAATCACTACGTCATAATGTGACTTTAGTGATTTTCCAGCAGAGAAATGTGGCTCTGCAGGATAACGGCGGCTCAAGCCATACTTCAATAAACCAAACGGCATTCGCCACCTCTTAATGTTAAGCCTTAATGCAATAAAAAAAGCAAGTGGTCCACTACGTGAACACACTTGCGAACACATGAAAAGTAAATAAGGAATACTTATAAGATAAGTCAGAAAGCACCGCTAAAGCGGCTGCATTTCCAACAATCTTCGTGATCGATAATGGTAATATTGCATTTTTGTGTCAACGGATTGCCTTAAGTATTAGTAATACTTATGATAGACATCAGACATTACTAATAATGAAATTTCCCATTTACGGACAGACAGCAATGAGTAAGTCACTGGATCTCAACGCTTTAAAAATATTTGTTGTGGTAGCCGAATCCAAAACCCTGACTCAGGCGGCAGAAAGGCTTGGGATTACCCAGTCAGCGGTGTCACAAACCCTGAAGCAGCTGGAAACAATCACCGACAGTGTGCTGATAGAGCGAAGCTCACGGCCATTGCGCCTGACCCCCAGTGGCAGCTTGCTGTATGCCCGCTCACAACCCCTTTTAAACGACAGCAAAAACCTGCTGGACGATGTAAAAATGGCAGCCGGAGGCGGATTAAGTGAGCTACGCATTGGCATGATTGATTGTTTTTCGGATGTTGGGGGGGAACAACTGGTGCGGCAGTTACAGTCTTTCTCGACTAACTTTACCTTGCGTACAGGCCTGGTTTCGCCGTTGTCGCAGGCTTTATTAGAGCGCGAACTCGACCTGCTGGTGACCAGCGATCCCATGACGGAACAAGCCGACTTACAACGCTTTCCAATCATCCGCGATCCCTTTGTCATTGTCGTGTCGGATCAGCTTGAGCTGGACTCTGAAACGCCTGGCTGGCTGGCCAAGAACCTGCCGTTTATCCAGTACGACCGAACCACCCGGTTAGGCATGTTAACCGGTATCATCACCAAGCGACTGCGCATTGAGCCCAATACCCGGTTTGAACTGGACAGCACTGAAATGTTGTTAAAATTTGTCCGCCAGGGGCATGGCTGGTCGATCATTTCCAGCCTTTGCATGGTTGGTTCAATCGAGCTGTTGCATAATATTAAAGTGCTGAATCTGGATGACGGCGTAAACGCACGCTATATCTCTTTGTTAAGCAGGGAAGGAGAATTCAGCTCTATTCCTGAACAAGCCGCCCGGATATGCCGGGGCATATACGACGAAAATGTGCTTCCCCACCTGAACCGTTTGGCCCCCTGGCTTGCGGGCAAAGCAAAATCAACTACAAATATGCCATTGATTTAAAAGAATTTAAATTTCAACCAACCCAAAAGCCACCTTTATTTCGCTATATTACGAAATAAAGATTGCCTATATTTCGTTAATTCGCTAAATTACGAATTAATAAACTACACAGGCAGTCAAGTTATGTCAGATGTATTTCAGGCGCTTTCCAGTCCGGTGCGCCGCCAGATACTGCACTTGTTGAAACAAAAAGATTATTCCGCAGGTGAAATTGCCGAACAAATAGATGTGGCCAAATCGACACTGTCTGGCCATTTTAATGTACTGAAAAGTGCCAATCTGGTTGTCACGGTTAAAGAAGGCACCACTATTACTTATTCATTAAACACCAGCGTATTGGAGGACGTGCTGACCAGCATGCTTAATCTGCTGGACTCCCCCAAAACCGAATCAACTAAGGAGCAACCATGAACACGATTAAACTGGCTGGATTGATAGTTACCGTTAGTGTTATTGCCTCGGTTACCGCGTTGATGCAAATACCCCCGGAGTTCACGTTGCCTGTTCACTGGGGCATCAGTGGCAAGGCAGATGCCTCGGCCAGCGCGACCTTTGCGTTATTTGTGCCGCCACTGCTGATGCTGGCGCTAACCGGGTTATTAGCTTCGCTTAAATTTTTAGAGCCGAGAAAACGGCATCTGGCACAATCCAGGGTAGGTATTCATGCCATTTTCTGGGCGCTGATGGCACTGTTTATTGCCGTGGAAGCAGGTTACTTAATGCTGGCCAACGGCTTTGATGTGCCCATGTTCCAACTAATAATCAGTGCTTTGGGCATTTCTTTTATGATTATGGGCAACTATTTTGGCAAGGTACGCAGTAACTTTTTTATTGGTATTAAAACGCCGTGGACACTTTGCAGTGATGTAGTTTGGCAGAAAACTCACCGCCTGGCAGGAAAATTAACCCTGGCCGCGGGCTTATTAACCAGCGTGCTTGTCTGGGTATTACCAACAAATCTCGCTGGTTTACTGGTAGCGGGTTTACTAGTGCCCAGCCTGTTAATCCCGACAGCGATGTCCTGGTGGTACTGGCGTGCATTGTAATAAAGCCGCCACTTCCACGAATAAAATATTCGCAATGACTGGTCGGACTTAAAATTATATTTAGCCACCTACTTGCTCATTGCAAAAGAATTGGGTTTAATGGACTTCTAAGGCGTGGTTAATAATTAACCAAAACAGTAACACGGAGGTAACCTGAATGCGGGTTAAAGGCGCTTTTAAAATTTTGTTATGTTTTGCTCTGTCACTGCCGGCAGCAGCTGTACAGCCTGATTCTGAAGATGCACTCACAAAATTCCGTCAGGAACACGCATTCCAGGGCCCGACCACCAGCTATCCATCACAGCAACGGGCGGTAGCCAGCATCGACGATAGTTATCTGCCTTTTATATTTTCGTTGTTTTCTATCACCATGATTATGCTGGCAGTAAGAAGTCAGCAACGACAGGATTATTCAAAGTATCGCGACCCTCGCTTTAAATAGCACCGAGAACTACAGACAAAAAAATGCCCGGCTAAACCGGGCATTGTTATTTTTAACTACCGCAACCTGAAGGTTAAGGGCGCAGCGCTCGCTCACCACGGGCCAGACCACACACACCAGTACGTGAAGATTCGATAATTTCGGTGCATTGCGCCATGGTGGTCGCAAAGGCATCCAGTTTATCGGTGGTACCGGTAACTTCCATAGTGTAATTGCTTAACGATACATCCAGGATATTAGCCCGGAAGATATCCGCATTACGCTTCACTTCAGCACGGATTGCTTCGGTGCGGGTAGCGACCTTAATCAGCATCATTTCGCGTTCGATGTGGGCGTTTTCAGACAGGTCGATAACCTTCAGTACGTCCACCAGCTTATTTACCTGCTTGGTGATTTGTTCAATTACCTTGTCGTCAGCCTGAGTAATAATTGTCAGGCGTGACAGGCTTGGATCTTCAGTTGGTGCTACACACAGAGAGTCAACGTTATAACCACGTTGTGAAAATACACCAACAATGCGGGACAACGCGCCCGGCATGTTTTCCATTAATACTGAAATAACTCGTTTCATCAGGTTCTCTCCGTCTTACTTAAACGCATGTCGTCCATTGCGCCGTATTTAATTTGCATTGGATATACGTGCTCGTTTTGGTCTACCGCAATATCCATAAATACCAAGCGATCTTTCATGGCAAAGCACTGCTCCATGGCGGAATCGAGTTGGTCGAGAGAATCGACTTTGATACCCACGTGACCGTAGGCCTCTACCAGTTTTACGAAGTCAGGCAGTGATTCCATATAAGAATGAGAATGACGACCTTTATAGATCATGTCCTGCCACTGACGCACCATACCCAGTGCACGGTTGTTCAGTGAAATAATTTTAATCGGCAGGTTGTACTGCAAACAGGTGGACAGTTCCTGAATATTCATCTGGATACTGCCGTCACCGGTAACCACCACAGAGGTGGCATCAGGATGCGCAAACTGCACGCCCATTGCTGCTGGTAAACCGAAGCCCATGGTACCCAGACCACCAGAGTTGATCCAGCGGCGTGGCTTATCATACGGATAATACAATGCAGCAAACATCTGGTGCTGGCCAACATCAGAGCTTACATAAGCATCACCATTGGTGTGCTTGTACAGTGATTCGATAACCTTTTGCGGTTTAATAACCGTGTCGCCCTGCTCAAAGCTCAGACACTTGCGGCTACGCCACTGATTAATTTGCTCCCACCAGTCAGCCAGTTTGGCTTTTTGATCGGGTAACTCTTCCGGCGTTAACAGACCCAGTAGCTGTTCCAGTACAGTTTCAACAGAACCCACTACCGGAATATGTGCATTAACGGTTTTCGAAATCGATGCCGGATCGATATCCACATGGATAATGTCAGCATGGGGGCAGAATTTATCAACGTTGTTGGTTACACGATCATCAAAACGGGCACCCAGCGCTAAAATGCAGTCTGAGTTGTGCATGGTTTTGTTGGCTTCCATCGTGCCGTGCATGCCCAGCATACCAACGAACTGCTCATGGGTACCAGGGAACGCGCCCAGGCCCATAAGGGTACAGGTTACCGGAGCACCTAACAGCTCAGCAAGTTGCGTTACCAGACCAGAGGCTTCAGCCGTGATCGCACCACCACCAACGTACAATACCGGACGTTCGGCTTGTGTCAATGAAGCAACGGCTTTCTTAACCTGCTTCATGTGGCCACGTACGGTTGGGTTGTAAGAGCGCATGGTAACGTCAGACGGGAACACGTATGGGTGCTCTTCCATCACGTTAACGATATCTTTAGGCAGATCGACCACTACCGGGCCCGGACGGCCGGTGTTAGCAATGTAATATGCCTTTGCAATCGCATCCGGAATATCTACTGCGCGTTTAACCAGGAAGCTGTGTTTAACGATTGGGCGTGAACAACCCACCATATCGGTTTCCTGGAAGGCATCTTCACCAATGTGCATAGACGGTACCTGACCAGACAATACCACCATTGGGATAGAGTCCATGTAGGCGGTTGCGATACCAGTTATGGTATTGGTAGCACCAGGGCCTGAGGTGACGAGCACAGTACCGGTTTTGCCTGTCGAACGCGCGTAACCATCTGCCATGTGGGCAGCTGCCTGTTCATGACGCACGAGGACATGTTTGACATCATCCTGAGCAAATAATGCATCATAAATGTCAAGAACGGCACCACCCGGGTAACCGAATACATGTGTAACTCCTACATCTTTTAGCGCTTCCACCACCATGGCGGCGCCCGACATCATCTTCACGGTGCTATCTCCTAATGGATTGTTAATTTATGCCAATCATAAATTAATGCAGTGTCTTACTACTTGATTAAAGGCAAATGACAGTTTGTTTAGCTTTGCCAGAATATTCGTTCTTCAGCGTGAATAACCATTCGGTGCTGAAGTACGCGGACTATAACGAAGGCAGGTGGAAGATCAAACAACTTTTTGAATAAAAGTGAGATACATATCCCAAATAATGATTATATTAGGATATATATCCTATTTTTAGACTTTTAAAACACCAAAACGAAATTTTTATATTTACAGCAAATTAACAGTACAAAGAACAACAGCTACTCTGCAAGGCTTAATAAATAAGGCTTACCCAATTTCGGCAAGTGATAAATTCAATTTAATTTATCACTTTAAATTAGGATAAATATTTCGTTTATGTTTTTCCCAGTTTATCCCCACAGAATCTCCGGATACCAGCAAATATAGCGACCGACAAAACAAAGACCCTTTAAACAAGCGTAGTTTAACGGAAATGCGGTGACAAAACGACCAATGCCTGACCGCAAAGTGTCCGCAGCGGACACTTTAACTGTCCGGCCTTCCTTGAGCGGACACTTGAAAACGAAATAAACCTTGAAATACATATACTTAAAAAATGGCACGTTACTGGTATTAAACAGTTATACGCAACCAATGCATAAATAACTGTTCGGGAGGGACACTTATGATTTTAATTCACTTTATTGCTGTACCCATAGTATTGCTGGCAACTGCAGCTTGCATCACGCTGATGGAAACAGGCGGTGTGAAATGATCAAGGATACCAGTGCCCAGGATGCGGTAATTGTGCCCAAGCGTAACAAACTCAAATTGGTTCTGGTTAGCGCAGCCGTGTTAATCACCCTGGCCATATCTGCTGAAGCCATTCTAACCTCTGATACCGCCGCGAAATCAGTCGAACGCGCCAGCGTGCAGATTGCTACGGTAGAACGTGGCGATCTAACCCGGGATATCGCCGCAACCGGTCGAATCGTTGCTGCCAATGCACCACAAGTCTATAGCCCGGAAGAAGGACTGGTCACCTTGTTAGTGAGAGCCGGCGATAAAGTGTCGAAAGGTCAGGCAGTAGCCCGTGTTGAAAGCCCGCAGCTGCAAAACCAGTTACAGCAGGAGCGTTCAGAACTGGCTCGACTGGAAGGCGAATTATCCCGCAAACGCCTGGATGCCCGCCGTCAGACACTCTTGCTCAATAAACAACTGGACCTTGCCAATGTTGAGCTAACAGCCGCAGAGCGCGAGAGCCGCCGCGCCAAAGCTTCGATTAAGACAAACATTATCAGTCAGATAGACTTTGAGAAAGCCGAGGACGAACTGGCCCGGGCGAAACTCAACGTCAATCATGCCGAACAGGAAGTCGCTCTGGCCAAAGACACCCTGGCGTTTGAAGTGCAATCAGCACATAACACGGTTGCCCGCCAGCAACTGGTCGTTGACGAACTGGAAAGGAAAGTGGGCAATCTGACGGTTACCGCCAGTGTTGAAGGGGTTGTCGGTAACCTGTTTGTTACCGGTCGTTCGTTGGTGACGCCTAATCAGCCATTAATGACCCTGGTAGATTTAACCGCTTATGAAGCCGAAATTAATGTCGCAGAAAGCTTTGCCAATGAACTCGGCCTGGGTATGGATGTGGAGCTACAGATTGGCCGTCAAACGGTAATGGGAACACTGTCTGCGATCTCCCCGGAGGTCACAGAACGCGAGGTTACTACACGCGTGCGTTTTGATCAGAACAGTCTTAGCCAGATTCGCCAGAACCAACAGGTTACCGCACGGATACTGCTTGAAAACCGCAGTGACATTGTAAAAGTTCGCCGGGGTAGTTTTTTACAGGCCGGCGGTTATGTTGCGTACAAATTAGAGGGGCAGATTGCCTCGCGGATCCCGATTGAGACCGGTGCAACCAGTATGCGCGAAGTTGAAATTATGGCCGGCGTACAACCGGGAGATCAGATCATTATCTCCAGCTATCAAAGCTTTGAACAAGCCGAATCCATTTTATTGCGTTAAGCATGCTTGCTTGTGATCGCACTTAATTTAAAAGGAATACAGACATGTTAACGATGAAGAATGTGAGTAAAGTTTACCAGACCGAGATGGTCCAGACCCATGCCCTGCGTGACTTTGACCTGGAGGTTAAAGAAGGCGAATTTATTGCGGTTACCGGTCCGTCCGGCTCTGGCAAAACCACCTTTTTAAATATCGCCGGGATGCTCGAGCCCTTTTCGAGTGGTCAGTATATGCTCGACGACGTTAACGTCGGCGCCTTGTCAGACAATCAGCGTGCTGATTTACGTAATCAAAAAATTGGGTTTATCTTTCAGGGCTTTAACCTGATCCCCGACCTTAATTTGTACGAAAATGTTGAAGTGCCTTTACGTTACCGGGGCATTAAAGCGGCGGAGCGTAAAAAGCGTATCGAAGCTTGCCTGGAACAGGTTGGTCTGGCTAGCCGGGCAAAGCATTTACCTCAACAACTCTCTGGTGGTCAGCAACAGCGCGTGGCCATTGCCCGCGCCCTGGCGGGTGAACCGCGCTTTCTACTGGCCGATGAACCAACCGGCAACCTCGATAGCTTAATGGCCCGTCAGGTGATGGAGCTACTCGAGCAAATTAACCGGGACGGCGCGACCATTGTGATGGTTACCCACGATCCGGAACTGGCTCGAAGAGCACCTCGCAACATTCAGATTGTTGATGGCCAGGTTGCTGACTTAACCCTGTATCAGGGTGTCGCCCGGCAGACAGATCGTGCCGTAGTAGGAGGCTGATATGTTTCTACACTATATTGATTTAGGCTGGCGTAGTCTGCGCCGCACGCCCACGGTAAGTTTTCTGATGGTGCTTGCCATTGCGCTGGGAATAGGCATTACCATGACCAGTCTGTCGGTGTATCACATGATGTCCATGGATCCCATAGAACAGAAAAGTGACCGCCTGTTTCATCCCCAGTTACAAACCATGGATGACGGGAATGACACCTGGTCTGAAGATAATCTGCCTTTTCAGCTGACCTATCAGGATGCCCAACACCTCGCACAAGCCCCCGTTGGGCGATATAAAGCGGCGATGCTGCGTACCGGCTTCACCCTGCATATGGAAAATTCTGACGTCCGCCCATTTATTCAGAACGCCCGGGCAACCCATGCTGATTTTTTCAATCTGTTTGATTTACCTTTTATTTATGGTTCAGCCTGGACACAGGAACAGGCGGATGATGCCAGCCCGGTGGTGGTGATCAGTGAAGCGCTCAATGACAAGTTGTTTGGCGGCCGTAACTCTGTCGGTGAGCAGTTTTTTCTGGATGATACGGCATTTCGGGTCGTCGGCGTGGTTGCTCCCTTTACCACTCACATGAAATTCTACGATGTGAACAATGGCGCTTTCAGAGACCATGAAAATCTGTACATCCCTTTTAGTCTGATTGCTGTCATGGATATTGATACCTGGGGTAACAGTAATGGCTGGAAGTTTGAAAACATACGCTCCATGAAGGATAAACGTCAGTCCGAGATTTTCTGGTTACAGTTCTGGGTGCAACTGGACGATGACGCAGCAGTAAAACAATACGGTGAATACCTGATGGGCTACATGGCGGAACAACAAAAGTCAGGACGGTTTAATCGGGAAAACCTGCAGTTTGGTCTGCGCAATGTGAATGACTGGCTGGATTACCGTAATGTGGTTTCCGAAGATAACGAAGTACTGGTTGCACTGAGCTTTATGTTTCTGGCGGTGTGCCTTGCCAATATTCTGGGCCTGTTGCTGGCTAAATTTATGCGCCGCGCACCAGAAGTGGGTGTCCGCAGAGCCTTAGGTGCCAGCAAGCGCCAGGTATTCCTGCAGCACATTGTTGAGGTCTCTATGCTTGGCCTGATTGGCGGATTATTAGGGATAGCACTTGCCCAGTTAGGGCTTTGGGGTGTCCGTCTCACACAGGAATACTACTCGCCACTGGCGACTATGGATATGACCATGCTGTTATCTGCCCCGGTGATTGCAATCGCGGCGTGTGTGATTGCCGGGATGTATCCGGCCTGGCTGGTATGCAGAACTACGCCAGCTACTTACCTTAAAACCCAATAGGAGCCACGCTATGTTAGAGATTAAACCCATTATCAATGCCTTGCGTCGTTCTAAAGTGGGGGCGGTATTGCTGCTCATCCAGATAGCCATTACCACGGCTATTGTGAGTAATGCCGCCTTTATCATTCAGGACCGGATGACCTACCTGCAGCAGGACACCGGCTACCCTGAACAGGACATCTTCTCACTATCGGTGATGACCTACGGCAAGGATCGTGACTTGTCCCAGCAGTTTGAAGAAGACGAAAACATGCTGCGCAATCTGCCAGGCGTGGTTGATGCGGCAATTACCAATGCGGTGCCGTTAAGCGGCTCTGGCAGTGCGTCTGGAATGGGGCTTAAACCTGCGCCAGAGCCCGGCCGCAGCGTTCGGGCTGGCTACTTAATGGCCGACGATCACATGCTCAATACTCTGGGCGTAACGCTGAGTGAAGGGCGTAATTTTTACCCGGACGACGTTATTGTAACCCAGGACCCGAACAAATTACCCAAAGTAGCCATTGCAACCAGAACCTTTGCCGACGAGGCATTTCCTGAAGGCGATGGTCTGGGCAAGATGATGTACATTGGCGATCGCCCGTTTAAGATCATCGGTATTGTAGACAAGATGAAAGGCCCGTGGCTCAAGGATGACCGTCCGGACAACGTGATCATTTTTCCGTATATAAAAGCCGAAACGTACCAGCATATTATAATTCGCACCGAACCCGGCCAGCGCGCCGCAGTAATGCAGACGATTGAAGATAAAATGCTGGCCGCTTATGACAAACGCGTTATTACCAATGTGATTGCAATGGATGAAGATAAGCGCCAGTACAACGCGTCGGATACGCTGATGCTGCGGATGCTGATGGTACTCATTGTGGTGCTGGTAGCGATCACTGCCTTAGGTATCTTTGGCCTGACGCTGTTTAATATCAGCAAACGTACTCGCCAGATTGGTACACGTCGCGCGCTGGGCGCCCGTAAATCCGATATTATTCGTTACTTTATGGTGGAAAATACGCTGATTTGCGCCGGCGGCCTGCTGCTTGGCTGTACTGCGGCAATTCTTATGGGTCAGCAGTTATTGCAGCGTTTCTCGTTGCCTGCGCTGGAAATGCAATATGTGGCTGGCACTGCGCTGATGGTGCTGGTAATGACATTGCTTGCGGTGATTTTTCCGGCCCGCAGGGCGGCTCAGATTTCACCAAGCGTTGCGACCCGCAGTATTTAACGGTAATGTCATGGAATGACCCATATGGACAAAATTCTACTCGTTGACGACAACCCGGCAGTGCTTGAAGCACTGTCGTTACTACTGGAAATTCATGGCTATGCCGTGGTGACAGCCAGCACACCGTTAGAAGCACGCCAAATCGTTAACTACCAGGCTATTTCGCTGGTGATTCAGGACATGAATTTTAGTGCTGACACCACCTCCGGCGACGAGGGCAAGCAGTTGTTTAACGCATTGCGCGAGCTTAATCCGCATCTGCCGATTATCTTAATTACCGCCTGGACAGAACTGGAACATGCCGTTGAACTGGTCAAAGCCGGCGCTGCAGACTATATCGCCAAGCCCTGGGATGATCAGAAGCTGGTTAATACTGTCGCCAACCTCATCGAACTGGGCAAAGCCAAATCACACAGTGCTACGCTGGCAAAACAACAGGATGCCTTTTGGGATACCAGACAAGCCGCAAAGCAAGTCGGACTGGTGTATCAAAGTACCGCCATGCAACGCCTGATTGATATGGCAGTTCAGGTCGCCAAATCAGATATCAGCGTTCTGATTACCGGTCCGAATGGCAGTGGTAAGGAAAAAATTGCGCAGCTCATTCAGGCCTGTTCGGCGCTGAAAGATAAACCTTTTGTGAGTATCAATGCCGGTGCGTTACCGCCGGATTTAATGGAAGCCGAGTTATTTGGTGCCGAGCCCGGCGCCTATACCGGCGCACAGAAAGTCAGGATAGGCCGGTTTGAGGCAGCCGATGGCGGTACCTTATTCCTTGATGAAATTGGGAATCTGTCTCCCGCTGGTCAGATGAAATTACTACGGGTGCTGCAAACCGGCGAGTTTGAAAGACTGGGCTCGGTCCGCACGCAAAAAGTCAATGTTAGAGTGATTTCAGCAACCAATGCCGATCTGCATAACGATATTCAGCTTGGTCGTTTTCGCGAGGACTTATACTACCGGCTCAATGCTATCGAACTCAGGCTGCCGCCTTTGAATGAACGGCCGGACGATATTATGCCGCTGATTGCCCATTTTCTGCCCGGGCGCGAGATAAGCCTTGAGGTACAAAAAGCCCTGACAGAGTATCCATGGCCCGGCAACGTGCGGGAGTTGGAAAACGCCTGCAAGCGGGTAGCGGTGTTAAAGCCTGATGGACACATTGCACTGGCTGATTTTGCATTGACCCACAGCTACGCCCCGGTAAGCCTGCCAGCTGTCAATGAACCTTCTCGTCTGGCGCTGGAGCAGGCGATTGAAAAACACGAAGGGGTAATTGCCCGGGTAGCCAAGGAATTCGGCATGAGCCGGCAATCCTTATATCGCCGTCTTAAAAAGTTTGGAATTGAATATTGAGAACTGCCCTGCCGCCATTCTTCAACGTCTACCTGGCGCTGGTAATTGCCATTACCCTGGCATTTGTGCCACTTTTCTGGCTATTGGAGTGGCCCATTAGCGAGAAAGCCGGGCTGTTTGCGGTCACACTGATTGGCTGTATGCTGGTGATGAATAAAGGCCTGGCTACCCTCTCAACGTCACTGGGTGCCCTGAAAGTAGGATTGCTGAATTTTAAAGACGGCGAGTTCTCAAACCAGCTGGTGTACCGGGAAAAGGATCCACTTGGCGACTTGTGTCTGCTTTACAATGAATCGGCAGAAAAATTACGTCAGGAAAAACGCTGGTTACATCAGCGAGAGTTAATGCTGGATAAAGTGCTGCAAAGCTCACCGGAGATTTTATTGCTGGTGAACGATGATAAGCAGGTGGTTTTCAGTAACTATGCCGCCCGGGACTTTTTTCAATCCACCAGCCGCCTGGAAGGGTTTGCTCTCGACACCTTGCTGGAAAATCTCTCGAACCCCGCCGCTGTTGTTTTACGAGAGGCCAGAGAAGGTTTATTCACCCTGCCCCGACCATCCGGCGAAAGCGAAACCTGGCACTTGTCTATTGGGCAGTTTGTATTAAATAATCAGCTTCACAGACTGTTTATTCTTAAACAAATGACCCGGGAACTCAGCCGTCAGGAAGTGGCGGTGTGGAAAAAAGTCATTCGCATTATTAGCCATGAACTGAATAATTCCATCGGTCCGGTGTCGTCTATGCTACACAGTGGCAAGCTGCTGAGCGAAAACCTGGATGAACCCAGATTATCCAGAGTATTTGCGACGATTTCAGAACGTATTGCCCATCTGAGTAATTTTGTTCAGGGTTATGGGAAATTCGCCAAACTCCCTGAGCCGCAACCAGAACGCATCAACCGCGTTGCCTTTATTTCTCAGCTTCAGCAGCAGTGGCCGTTTCACTACCAGGAAAAAGGGGAAGGCGACTTATATGCAGACACCATTCAGTTAGAACAACTGCTGATTAATTTGTTAAAAAATGCTCATGAATCAGACTCCGCGCCTGAGGACATTATGCTGACTATTAACCTGAATAAGCAGCATGCGGTGATTGAAGTCAGTGATGGCGGAAAGGGCATGACAGAAACGGTATTGTCGCAGGCTTTGATCCCATTTTACTCGACCAAAAGCACAGGAAGTGGCCTGGGTCTGGCGCTATGTCGTGAAATTGCCGAAGCCCATCACGGCCAGATTGTATTGCAGAATCGCAGTGAGGGCGGGCTAACGGTGAGGGTTAGCTTCCCCACGTTAGCCAACATTTAAAATATAAGACTTTAAAGAGAATTACTTTAAAGCAAACACTTGTTCTACCGGGATATTAAAGTGTGCAGCAATCTTCAGAGCAATCACCACAGAGGGTGTAAACCTGCCCGTTTCCACGGTACTGATTGTTTTACGTGATACCCCAATCGCATCGGCCAGTTCCTGCTGAGAGATCTTATGCTGTAAACGCAGTTTATGGATATGATTATCCAGCTCTTCATTCATCAGCCTCGTCCTCGCGCATTTTAGTCATGATTAACAGCCCGTGCGTAAGTAAGGCGATACTCAGCAGAATTTGAATCATACTGCTCAGCGACAATGGCGCAATGAGTTGAATAAACCATTTATCGTCACCAAAGTACGCTAACACTAAGCCTCCAAACAACATTACATGACACGTGGTGCGTAAACTCAGCGCACTCACATAATCCACATACTCATCATTAAACTTAAGCGTCCAGAATCCAAGCCGCGTAGTGTGCTTAGAGAATTTCATTGATTTCAGCGAGATCACAAATGCACTAACAGCGCTAATCAGTGTTATTAACCCGAGCCCCCAGGAGACCACTGTTTCTTCAGTATCAAGCGAAGACAACGCCGTTGCCAGCAGAAACACGGCGAACACGACACTTATCTTTCCGGTATAAGTGAGGTACTGCTGCTCGGTCTCTGGCGTTATTAAAACTGTATTTTCCATCGTTTTACCCTTCCTTTTGTTAGTGGCTGTTAATACCGGGAACAACCGTTACCTTTACGTTACAAATGAAACCTAAACACACCATATGTAACCCACAGGTGTCAATGATACCCATAGGTTACATGAAAGCAATCTATTTTTTGTACAACATCAGGTTCACGTGCTTTTTAGGGGTAAAAAAAACTTATCAATACAGGGTAATGGCAACAAACTTTGCCGTGATGATGGGCGCTCTGAATGGCCTTAAATTGAATAACCCCAGTGATTCCACTACCATCATTATTACCGATTAGGTTCACTGTCTGCCTTTGCGAAGCCGCTCAGATAACAGGGAAGTCGTGTTCATTAATCACCAGGGAGAACAGGTATCACGTCACACTGGACTCAATGTACGCCACGCAGTTAAGTACAATTCATCAACCTTTAACGCCCAACACTGTTGTTACCAACAACGGTGAGGAGACACAGAATGGAATTTATTCGCAAGCCAATGCTTATGGCAATGGCTATCCTAGGATTAGCTGCTTGTTCTAGTAATGAAAACGAAACAACCCGCTCAATAACGCCGGTAACTGCCGAAACCGCAGCTCAGAGCCGCGCAGAGGCTCCTTACTTATGGCTTGAAGAGGTCGAGGGTGAGCGGGCATTAAGCTGGGTACGCAGCCAAAACCAACGCACGCTGGCACAACTACAAGCTGACCCGGTTTACCCTGAGCTTGAAGCCAAAGCTCTGGAAGTGGTGAACGCTGCTGAACGTATTCCCTATGGCAACATTCGCCATGGTGAGGTGTATAACTTCTGGCAGGACGCTACACATATCAGAGGCTTGTGGCGCAAAACCCCACTGGCCAGTTACGCTGGCGAAAATCCTGACTGGGAAACCATTCTTGATGTCGACCAACTCGCAAAAGCCGAAGATAAAAACTGGGTATTTAAAGGTGCCAGCTGTTATACGGCCAAAGAAACCGTGCACTATCGCTGCTTAGTAAGTTTATCTGATGGCGGTAAAGATGCGGTTACTGTACGCGAATTTGATCTGGCGGATAAACAGTTTGTCGACGATGGCTTTATTCTGCCAGAAGCCAGAACCGGCACTGAATGGACTGATAATGACACACTGTTAGTGGCAACCAACTGGGGCCAGGATGGCTCAACACTTACAGAATCGGGCTATCCTACTCAGGTTAAACGCTGGCAGCGCGGCACCGAGCTAAGTGAAGCCGAAACCCTGTTTACTGCTAAGAAAACCGATGTTGGCGCATTCCCTTTTACGCTGGAAAAAAGTAACGGCACAAAGATTGAGGCCGTCGTGGTAGCAACCACCTTTTTTACTTCTGATTATTTCATCTTTCCGGCTGGTACTACTGACGCAGTTAAACTCCCTGTGCCGCCCAAAGCCACTATTACCGGGCTGTTTGACGACCAGTTGTTGTTCAGACTGGAGCAGGACTGGTCAATCAACGTAGCAGGGGCTGACCACCAATACAAAACAGGCAGTTTACTGGCCATGCCATTTAGCGAAGACGGCCAGCTAACCGCAGCAACATTGCCTGAAGTGGTTTTTGAACCCAATGACAAGCAGGCCATTGAATCGGTTTCAATGACCAAAGGGCAACTGCTGATGACTCTCAGCGACAACGTAGCAGGCAAGGTCTTTGCGATAACCAGAAAGGGCTCTGACTGGCAAAGCAAACAACTGGCATTACCGGCCAATGGTACGCTGGCAGTCTCGTTTGCTGACAAGGATGAGGACACTGTTTTTATCAATTATGAAGGGTTCTTAACGCCAGACTCATTAATGAGTTACTCGGCTACCAGCGGCGAAATTAAAACCCTTAAAAGCCTGCCCAGCTGGTTTAACAGCGACGATCTGGTGGTTGAACAAAAAGAAGTTGCCTCTAAAGACGGTACGCTGGTTCCATTCTTTGTTATTCACAAAAAAGGCATTAAACACGATGGTAAAACCCCGACCTTGCTTTACGGATACGGTGGTTTTCAAATATCCATGCGACCCAGCTACAGCGGCCTGCGTGGTAAATTGTGGCTGGAACGTGGTGGCGCATTTGTGCTGGCCAACATCCGCGGTGGGGGAGAATTTGGTCCCAAATGGCATCAGGCGGGCTTAAAAACCAAGCGGCAGGTGATTTACGACGATTTTATCGCCGTAGGCGAGTGGCTAATCGACCACAAACTGACCTCACCTGAACATCTTGGTATTCAGGGCGGATCCAATGGCGGCCTGCTAATGGGCGTCATGCTCACACAGCGACCAGATTTGTGGAACGCGGTCATTGTGCAGGTTCCCCTGCTGGATATGCTGCGCTTCCATTTACTGTTAGCCGGTGCCAGTTGGGTTGGAGAATATGGCTCACCGGAAATACCGGAAGAGCGGGAATGGCTGGAAAAAATGTCGCCCTATCATAACTTCCATGCTGAACAGGAATACCCTGAACCATTCTTTGTTACCTCAACCAAAGATGATCGCGTGCATCCCGGACACGCGCGTAAAATGGCTAAACTTTTCGAGGCAGCCGGTAAACCTTTTTACTACTACGAAAACATTGATGGCGGCCACTCAGCCGCCGCGAATCAACAGGAAACGGCCAAACGTGTGGCTCTGGAGTTTACCTACCTCACCGAGAAACTCATGAGCACGACCCGAAAGTAGTTACTCAAGCGAGTGTTTAAAGCGAGACTAGTAAGCCCGTCAATGACGGGCTTGTTATTTTTGCTTAGGCACCCACGCCCACACCATCTCACAAATTAACGGTTCAATGTTATTGGCGTCAGTAACCCTGACATTGACTACTGTCTCCCCTTTTTCCTCTGTCTGCATCATGGCAATTTGCTCCTGACTGAGTGTGGCAACGGCAGTCATATCACCACTCGCCCGCTTTACGTATTGCAGGTTCATGGATTTAATCAGCGGCAGTTTGTCACCGGGCAGGTTAAGCCCAACCACGAAACCGGTAGCGGACTCAGCCAGTAACGCCATCGCAGCGGCATGCACACTGCCAATGTGGTTTTGCACTTTTTTATAATTAGGCTGGCGAAAGGTGACCTGGGTAAAATCGGTGGAAACAATGTCCACTTTGGCGGTACCCGCTAATTTAACCTTATAGCGAAACATCCAGGTCAGCAGACGGCTGCTTAACCACGCCGGATATTGATTTACGCGCTCAGCATAGCGCCGCAACGGATTGGTAGACATAACAACTGGCCCAACTGGTTAGACCAGGCAAGCCTACGGATAATTAGTTTACAAAGCAAGCAAAAGGCAACCTGATTAAATTAACCCTGCGAAAAGGCGGCCACACAGATTGTTACGACAGGTTTAAAGAATATAAATTCTTAGAAAATTGCTCAGAGAATCAGAATGATAAGTTGCGCAATCGCAGAGCGACATGCAAGTTGTCGCTGGCCCCTTGGGGTCACGATTTGCTATTTTCTTAGTTTTGAATTTTTTTAAACTTCTCTGAAAGAGAAATTGGAGCGGGAAACGAGACTCAACTGGCAACCAAGTTGTCGCTGGCCCCTTGGGGTCGCGAATTGCTTATTTTCTTTGTTTTGGATTTTTTAAACTTCTCTGAAAGAGAAATTGGAGCGGGAAACGAGACTCGAACTCGCGACCCCAACCTTGGCAAGGTTGTGCTCTACCAACTGAGCTATTCCCGCTTAAGAGTGGCACTTCGTTTGAAGTGGTGCGCATTTTACAAAATTATTTTGCCAGTGCAACACCTATTTTCATTTTTTTTGTTTTTTTTGCTTGAATGCTCAAATACTAAACACTTTTGCCCGATAAAACTGTAATTCGGCTATAGATTCGCGAATATCGTCCAGTGCCTGGTGCGTACCCTGCTTGGTAAATCCCTCTAATGCTTCAGGTTGCCAACGGCGCACTAATTCTTTAATAGTGCTTACATCGACATTGCGGTAGTGAAAATATGCTTCGAGCTCTGGCATGTATTTCACCATAAAGCGGCGATCCTGACCGATGGTGTTGCCGCACAGCGGAGACTTACCAGCATCGACAAACTCAGACAAAAACGCAATGGTTTGCTGCGCGGCGGTGGCTTCGTCGATCTTACTTTCGCGGCAACGCTGGGTTAATCCACTCTCACCATGCACCCGGGTACACCACTCATCCATACCATCAAGCAGTTCATCACTCTGGTGGATGGCAATCACCGGCCCCTCTGCCAGCACATTAAGCTGCGAGTCGGTAACAATGGTGGCAATTTCCAGCACTTTACAGGTTTCAGGGTCAAGACCGGTCATTTCCATATCGATCCACACCAGATTGTCATTGTTTTTTGCCATTAGCCTTGCCTATTTTCTCTCAAAAGGTGACACATAAAGTGGACAAAAGGTATCATGCACAGCCTAAAACGCAAACATTGAGACCGGCGTGGCCAAGAAACCCAAACTATCCCATCGACAAAAGCGACAGGTCGCGGCAAACCGCCAGAAACGCCTGTCTGGCAAACAGCAGTCTTCATCAGCAGATTTATCATCTCTGGTCGCTGGCCGGGTAGTGGGTCGGTTCGGCAAGCAGGCTGATGTTCAGGATACACAGGGTGACATTGTGCGTTGCCATATCAGACGGACGATTAAATCTGTTGTATGTGGCGACGAGGTGCTGTTTGCCCGTTCCGAGGTGCCCGACGAAAATATAGGCGGCGTTATCGAAATTGTACAGGACCGCCGCTCGGTACTCACCCGGCCCGATTTTTACGACGGCGTAAAACCCATAGCCGCTAACATCGATCAGATTATTGTTGTTTCCTCGGTTAAGCCCGAATTGTCGCTTAATATTATCGACCGTTATCTGGTTGCCTGCGAAGACACCGATATCAAACCCCTGCTGGTATTAAATAAAGTCGAACTGCTTAACGACAGCGAGCGCGAGGCTGTGTTAGATGCGTTATCTATTTACAAGGATCTCGGCTACGAATTACTGCTTACCAGTTGCAAAAGCTCAGAGGGTATAACCACGCTGCATGAACGCCTGCGCGATAAAACCAGTGTATTCGTAGGTCAGTCCGGTGTTGGCAAATCCAGTATTATCAATCAGGTTTTACCGGACGCCGATGAGCTGGTGGGTGAAATATCAGAAAACTCAGGATTAGGTACGCACACCACTACCGCCGCTAAATTGCTGCCCATTCCATCGGGTGGTGAACTGATTGACTCGCCGGGAGTGCGCGAATTCGCATTATGGCATCTGCCGGTAGAACGCATTACCTGGGGCTTTGTGGAGTTTCGCGATTATTTAGGCGGGTGTAAATTTCGCGACTGTAAACACTTAAACGACCCTGGCTGTATTATTCGTGAAGCCGTGGAAGAAGGTAAAATCAGCCAGTCCCGTTACGAAAACTACCACAAGATCATTGCAGCTATGGCTGAGCAGCGCCCAGCCTTTGCAAATCGACTTATATCAAACCCTGATGAGCCATAACCTTCTGGTGGTATGTTTCGCGGCAAAATCGGCTACAATAAGCACCCTTAACCACTAATGCTAATCAGGCGTAGCCTCGCAACCCTCAATTAGGAGCAATAACTTTGTTGGATTGGTTGAAAGTAAACCTGCAGTATGTACTGCCTAAACACCTTATTTCCCGCCTGGTGGGCAAACTGGCAGCGGCTGAAGCTGGCGCCCTGACCACCTGGCTAATTAAAGTGTTTATCAAACAGTTTAAGGTCAACATGGATGAAGCCATGTACTCTCAACCCGAGGATTATCGTACGTTTAATGCGTTTTTTACGCGTCCCCTCAAACCAGGCGTGCGTCCGATTGACGACAACGACGACACCCTGTGTCACGCTGTAGACGGTACTGTCAGCCAGTTTGGCGATATTGTCGGTGAAGACCTGATTCAGGCCAAAGGCCACAAATTTACTTTGTCTGCCTTATTGGGCGGCAACCCGGATTTAGCCAAATCCTTTAAAGGCGGTAAATTTGCCACAATTTATCTGTCACCTAAAGACTACCACCGTATCCATATGCCTATTGAAGGCAAGTTAACGGATATGGTGTATGTGCCCGGCGAACTGTTTTCAGTTAACCCGTTAACGGCAGAAAACGTACCCGGACTATTTGCCCGTAACGAGCGGGTAGTTACCATTTATGATACCCCGGTGGGTAAAATGGCTATCGTCCTGGTTGGCGCTACTATTGTAGCCAGTATTGATACCGTTTGGGCCGGCACGATTACCCCGCCAGCCGGAAAGCATGTCACCCACTGGCGCTACGACGAAGATGAAGGCGTATCACTGGCCAAAGGCGAAGAGCTGGGTCAGTTTAAGCTTGGGTCCACTATCGTAGTGTGCTTTGAGTCGGATAAGGTGGATTTCGCCAACCTGGCCCTTGAGCAGGTCACGCGGCTGGGTCAGCCATTTGCCCATAAAATTACGCCAACTGCTGATTAATGGATCCCGTTAAAAAGAGTCTGATCAGCCTTCATATTGCGGTTGTTCTGCTTGGTGGTACCGGACTCTTTTCAATTATTATTCCGCTAAACGCCATCGACATTACGTTGGGGCGAAGCCTGTTTGCCTGTCTGGCACTGTGCCTGTTTGTTAGGGCTGGCAGAGAACACCTGCGACTGGATCGAAACCTCGACTACCTTATTGCAATAGGTTTGGGGGCCTTAATGGCGGCCCACTGGGCTACCTATTTTGCCTCGATGCAATATGCCGGGGTATCGGTGGGTATGATAGCCATGTTTACCTTTCCGGTCATTACGGTGCTGATGGAGCCCTTGTTTGAGCGAACCCGACTGGCGTGGCAGGACATCGTAAGCGCACTGGTGGTAATTGCCGGCATCATCTTAATTGTGCCAGAAGTCTCTCTGGATAATGATGTCACTCTGGGTGTTGGCTTAGGCGTTATTTCGGCAGTTTTGTACGCGGTCAGAAACCTGTCGCTGCGAAAATACTTCTCACACTATAGCGGCGCCCGTTCAATGGCGTGGCAAACGCTGGTTATTATTCTCTGCTTGCTCCCCTTTAGTGAGCTTATGCAGAGTCAGCAAGAGACAAGTGTATGGCTACTGCTATTGGCTCTAGGCACCTTGTTTACGGCGTTACCACACGCATTGGTGGCTAACAGCCTTGCTCATTTACGGGCGAAAACCTTTTCGCTGATTGCCTGTATGCAGCCTTTTTACGGTGTGATCTTTGCGGTCATACTGTTGCACGAAGCACCGGGTTGGCAAACCTTGCTAGGCGGAATTTTGGTGACCTCCGCCTCAATTTATGAAACAGTAAACACACATAAATCGGCATCTGCGTCTAACGAGTAATAGCTATGTGGATCCTAGGACATCGCGGCGCCAGCGCTGCAGCACCAGAAAATACTCTGGCGGCTTTTTCGTTAGCAATGGTACAACACGCCACAGGTGTTGAACTTGACGTTTACCAGGCAGAAGATGAAATTGTTGTCATTCATGATCGCTGGTTAAACCGCACCACTAATGGCAAAGGCATGGTGACCAGTCACCCGTTGTCCTATCTACGAAGCCTTGATGCCGGCAAAGGGGAGCAAATCCCGTTGCTGTCTGAAGTATTCGGGATCCTCCCGCCCTACGCGGTGCTGAATGTCGAAATCAAGCATCTGACTAATGTTGATAGCTGGCTGAGAAAAATACGCGAAGGCCTGGCACAAAACCGTTTTCCCGCAGAAAATCTGATTATCTCGTCGTTTAATCATCGTTGGATTCGACAAATTAAACAGGCATGGCCAGAAGTGCGTATTGGCGCACTCACGGCTACTTATCCAGAAAATGGTCTGGGCTTTGCCCACGATTTGGATGC
The DNA here is from genome assembly GCF_001758465.1 of Marisediminitalea lipolytica. Lineage (GTDB taxonomy): Bacteria > Pseudomonadota > Gammaproteobacteria > Enterobacterales > Alteromonadaceae > Alteromonas > Alteromonas lipolytica. The sequence goes on along the minus strand of NZ_MJIC01000015.1, from coordinate 513,598 downwards.
CTTTTCATTACATATGGCCCTGGATGTGGTTGACGAATGCTATGTTAAAGAGGCCCACAACGCAGGCTTAAAAGTGCTGGTATACACCGTTGACCATCCCGAAGATATGCAAATGCTAAAAGCATGGGGGGTAGATGGTATTTTTACTAACGTGCCGGATATTGCCCGGGACGTACTTGCCTGACTACAACTTAGCGGTTATCGCTGGCGAGGTGTTGAGAAACCACCTTACCCCGGCAGCAACGGCACTTACGGCATAATTTCAGGTTCAGCCAGTGGCCCAGAATGATAAGGCCGGCACCGAACGCAATAGTGAAAGGTTCGCCGGACTCGCCAAACATATCCTTAAACCAGTAAATCGCACCGCCGCTGAGTAACAACAGTAACGGATAATATTTACCGTGATAACGGATAGCGCCGCTTATTAAGGCCACGCTACCAATCAGGATAGACAGGCTGAGGATGGTTCGTTCAAACCAGGTTTGCCCGAACATACTGGATGCCAGTAAGGGCAACAGCGGGATCGCAAGACAATGCAAAGCACACAGGCTCGAGATCCAGATCCCGAGGCGGTCTAAAAATGTCGGATTGTCGATGGGTGATTGCATAACTACCTTACCTTGCGTTGATGATATAATATAACATCCCGCTTATATTGCAAAGTAACTCGTCTATTCTTTGTACGTTTGGCCGTTAATTTACGATGAGTGACATACGGCGGTAGGTTGCATCAGTTAGGTGCAGCAATCGCCTGTTGAGCGGTAGTCGCATAACGCTGAACTGGCACTTTGACCGGTTCAAAGTACGCACTCATTGCTTTTAAAGCGATATTGTTTGCCGGTAAATTGGCCAGCTTTTGCTGTAAAAAAGCAATGGTTTCAGGGTGAGGATGGGCTATGGCGATTACTTTTTTGTGTTTTGCCGCCAGAGACAGCAGTCGCTGCCATTGGGTATTCATAAATTCGTCAGTCAGCACATGATCTAAAAATACGTGCCGTCTGGCATTGGGAATATGATATTGCCGTGCTATCTGCTGCGCCACCGTATGCCGGGTAGTGCGGCTATCCACAAAAAACAGTCCGGTTTCCTGTAGGGCGTTCATCACCGTTTGCATGGCATCGCCCGAGGCTGTTAACTGACTCCCCATATGATTGTTAACACCAATAGCGTAGGGCACAGACTGTAACGCCGCATCGATGGTATGAGAAATCTCATCCTGGTACATAGAAGAGGTTATCGCACCTGGTCCAAGTGCCTTGTGAGATTGCGCTTCCATCGGCAAATGCAGCATCACATCCCGGGCTTGTGCGTGAGCTCTTTCAGCAAATTGCTGGCCCTGTGGCGTGTGCGGCAGAATAGAAAAAGTAACTTCAGTGGGCAGGGCAAAAGCCAGGTCATCGGTGGGACGATAACCCATATCATCAATGATCAGATAAATTTCAGCCGCATCGTCTGGCGTTGTCGACTGATTCGCAGCAGTCACTGGTAAGCTAGCAATTACTAACCATAAGACACAACAAATACCCAACCGTTTCAAAGCGCACTAAAACCTGATTCATTTTTATTATTGGCTAACAGCATACCAGCCAGCGCGTTAAACACAATATTTAAGCGTCATCGAAAAAGTGCAGACTTTGCAAAACAAAATGTGCCAGGCGGCACAGAACGCTGGTTTGAATTAGATATCAAGCCATTGCAGTGGATTAAGGGCTTTACCCTTGTGCCGAATTTCAAAATACAAATTGGGCGATGACTGCCCCCCACTTTGACCTAGCAGGGCAACGGTTTCCCCTTTGGCTACTGAATCACCGGCCGAACGCAGTAGCGCCTGGTTATGCCCGTACACCGACATATATCCATCACCGTGTTCAATAATGGTTACCAGGCCAAAGCCGCGTAACCAATCAGAATAAATTACCCGGCCATGGGCAATGGCTTTTACCGCACTGCCTTCGCGGCCGTCAATCATAATGCCTTTCCAGCGTACCTGCCCCTGACGACGCTTACCAAACAGTCGGCGTAAAGTGCCCTCTGCGGGTTTGAGTAATTTGCCTTTATCGCTGGACAAACCGGTCAGTTCCTGTGGGATCTGGCTCTCGCGCTGAGCTCGCTCAATAGCTTCAAGCAGCGCCTGTTCAGCCTCACGCAGCTGCGCAATGCGCGTTTCCTCACTGGCAATTTTACTGCGTAATTTGACCAGGGTTTGCTGGCGGTCCTGCTGGCGGGCCAGCAGTTCATTTTGTTGTTTTTCCTGATCCTGTAGCAGGCTGCTCAGTTCTTCGGCCTTTACCCGCAGTTGTGCATTTACCTCGGTGAGTTCGGCAACACTGGTTTTAAACTGGGTAATTTCTTTTTGTCGAGCTTCATTGAGATACTTGTAGTATGTAAGTACTCGCTCAAAGCGTGCTGCGTCCTCCTGATAAAAGACCATTTTTGCGTAGTCATAATTACCGGAGATAAAGGCGGTTCTTAACTGCCCACCCAGTAATTCCTGCTGCTGCGAAATAGACTTCTGCAAGGCTTTTTGTTGCCGGGTAAGACCAGCCTGTTGCTCGCGATTGTCAATAAGGGCGGTTTTAGTGTGATTAAGGCGTTTGGCTACTTCACCAATGCTTTTTTCTGATTCGGCCAGTACCGACTGTAATTTTTCGGCATCGGCCTTACTGCCCTGTAATGCCTGCTGACGGGCTTTGAGCTCTTCCTGTAACGCAGCCAGTTCCTGCTGGGCATCCTCTGTTTGCGCCACAGAGGCCAAAGGCAATGCCCCATACAACAAAACCACCAGCCCAACGCTGGTGGCAAAGTTTCGCAAGGACAGAGCCGTACGCCGCATGGAAGTCGTTAGGACTTCAGAGTCATAATTGGCGTACCGGTCATTTCTTTGGGCTGCTCCATACCCAGTAAATGCAGTATGGTAGGTGCAACATCACTTAACGTACCGCCGGTGCGGGCCTCAGCACTGCGACCAAAATAAATAAAGGGTACCGGCTCACTAGTGTGCGCTGTGTGCGCCTGACCGGTATTGTTATCCACCATCTGCTCGGCGTTACCGTGGTCAGCGGTAATCAGACACTCACCACCAGTTTTCTTCAGCGCTTCGACAACACGACCAATAGATGTATCTACCGCTTCACAGGCTTTGACCGCCGCGTTAAAGTCACCGGTGTGACCTACCATGTCACCATTAGGATAGTTACAAATAATGACATCATATTTGCCTGACTCAATGGCCCCTACCAGCTCGTCGGTGAGCTTTTCAGAATTCATTTCCGGCTGCAGGTCATAGGTTGCCACGTCGGGTGAAGGAATAAGAATGCGATCTTCACCTTCAAATTCTTTTTCTACACCGCCCGAGAAGAAAAACGTAACGTGTGCATATTTTTCGGTTTCAGAAATACGCAGCTGCGTTTTATGCTGCTTCTCCAGCCATTCGCCCAGTACGTTAACCAGTTTTTCAGCCGGAAAGGCAACGGGTGCATCAAAATCAGCCGAATACTGGGTCAGCATAACGAAAGCAGCTAATTCAGGTTTAACCGCCAGTTCAAAACCGTCGAAGTTTTTGTCCACGAACACCTGAGTTAACTGACGGGCGCGGTCGGCACGGAAATTCATAAAGATAATCGAGTCGCCATCTGCAACACTGACACTGTCACCAATAACCGTTGGCGGTACAAATTCATCATTTTTGCCCGCATCGTAAGATGCCTTTAGGCCCGCAACCGCAGATTCCGCAGTCGCTTCACCCTTGCCCTGAGTAATCAGATCGTAAGCTTTTTGCACACGATCCCAACGCTTGTCACGATCCATAGCGAAATACCGACCAATAATGGTTGCAGTCTTGCCACAGCCAATCTCAGCGAATACTGCATCGGCTTTTTCCAGTGATGCCTGGGCGCTTTGTGGTGGCGTATCACGGCCATCTAAAAAGGCATGCAGATACACTTTTTTCGCACCACGGTGAGCTGCCATGCGAATGGCGGCAAAAATATGGTCTTCGTGGCTGTGTACGCCGCCCGGCGATAGCAGCCCCATAATGTGAACGGCTTTGTCGTTACTGACGGCATCGTCAATAGCCTTTACCAGGGCCGGGTTATGTTCAAATTCGCCATCAGCAATAGACTTGGTCACCTTGGTGAAATCCTGATACACCACGCGACCGGCGCCTAAGTTAACGTGACCCACTTCAGAATTACCCATCTGACCTTCAGGAAGACCCACGTCCAGGCCCGAACCGCTAATTAGTGTATGCGGATAATGTGCTGTCAGCGCATCCAGATTGGGTGTGTTGGCCGCCAGAATTGCGTTCTGATCGGCATCCTCACGATATCCCCAGCCATCGAGTACGATTAATGCCAGTGTTTTTTTGGATTGCGTCATGGGTTCTCCTGTAAAAAAGTCGTTGCCCTTATCAGGCTGTGCTGTTCGGGTTAATGATCCGCTTACCCGGTATATTATTAGGTACCGTATTTACCGGGCTTTGGATTGTTCCGTAGGGCGAGGCATAACGCTATCTTACCAAACCCGGGAAGGTAGTGAAGAGCAGAACACGAATTTATACCGATTCGCTTAATCAAATTAACTAATTTAAGCAACTGAACTAAGGTCATTTTACCGTTTGGGACATGCCAGCCGAAGTGCAGGCAATGCACAAAGCTGGTTTCTGTTGTTTTTTTCTATATACTTTGCACACTTTTTTTAAACAATCCGATGCATTGGGAAGACGTAATGGATCAACTCATCGAATTTGCCAGCAACAATTTTCTTCTGGCAGGGATCTGGCTGGCGCTGGTTATTATGCTGATTTACAGTTACATCAGCGGTCTGATTTCGCCCGTGAAAGAAGTAAGCGTGCACGAAATGACCTTACTGATTAATCGCGAGGATGCCGTAGTACTGGATACCCGCAGCGCCAATGACTTTAAAGCCGGTCATATTACCGGTGCGCGCCAGATTAAAGCCGAAGAGCTGCGTGAAAAGAACTTCTCTAAGCTTGAAAAATACCAGGACACACCCATTATTGTGGTTTGTGCCATGGGCAACAGTGCTCGCAGCGTTGCCGCTGCCATGACCAAAAACGGGTTCAGCAAGGTCAACGTGTTGAAAGGCGGAATGAATGCCTGGACACAAGCTGGCTTACCTGTTGCAAAATAAAACAACCGAAAGGCCATTATTGTGAGTAAAGTTGAAATCTACACCAAAGCCTACTGCCCCTTTTGCACGCGGGCTAAAGCATTGCTGCAAAGCAAAGGTGTTGAATACACCGAGTACGCTATAGACGCAGACCCATCGTTACGGGATGTAATGATTGAGCGCGCTAACGGCGGCTACACAGTGCCACAAATATTTATCAACGATCAGCACATTGGTGGTTGTGACGATATGGTTGCACTGGAGCATCAGCAAAAACTCGACCCGCTGCTGGCCAGCTAATAATTCTTATAAATTAAAAATACATTTAGGTAATATCATGTCTGACGAAAACCAAAGCAACCAAGAAAACGCCGCAGCCGCACAGGGACAGGCTCCCCAGTTCAATATTCAGCGCATTTACACAAAAGATATTTCTTTTGAATCGCCTAATGCACCGGCTATTTTTACCAAAGAATGGAAACCAGAAATCAAACTGGACATCGACACGTCTACCGACAAGCTTGACGGTAACCTGTTTGAAGTCGTTCTGTCGGTAACGGTAACCGCTAAAATTGCCGAAGAAACCGCGTTTTTATGTGAAGTACAACAAGCTGGTATCTTCATGATTGGCGACATGCCAGAGCAAAACAAAGCGCACATGCTGGGTTCGTTCTGCCCGAACACCCTGTTCCCGTATGCTCGTGAAACCATTTCAAACCTGGTTAACCGTGGTACTTTCCCTCCACTGAACCTGGCACCAGTAAACTTTGACGCTATCTTTGCTGCTTACATGCAAAAACGTGCTCAGGAAGCTCAGGCGTCTCAGCAACAGTTAGACGCTTAAGTCTGACATGAATGACGCGTCGGTTACCGTTTTAGGGGCAGGCTCATACGGCACTGCCCTGGCTATTTGTCTGGCTCGTAACAACACCCCGACAGTTTTGTGGGGGCGCGATCCGGATCAGTTACAAGCAATGGCGGAACAACGCCAGAACGAACGGTATTTACCCGGCGCGACCTTCCCGGCAGCACTCACGGTAGAGGGCGATTTAGCCCAGGCCGTATCGCAAAGCCGCGACATACTGGTTGTGGTACCCAGCCATGCATTTAAAAACATGCTGGAACAACTTGCACCGCTACTCAGCGAATCGCAGCGCATAGTTTGGGCCACCAAGGGGCTTGAACCCGGTAGCGGCCGCCTGTTAAAAGACGTTGCCACGGAAGTCCTCGGTGAGCGATACCCGCTTGCCGTATTATCCGGCCCTACCTTTGCGAAGGAAATGGCTGCCGGGTTACCTACTGCTATTTCCCTGTCGTCAACCGACGATAACTTTAATGATGATATGGCCGCTAAGCTCCATTGCGCCAAATCATTCCGGGTATACAAAAACCCTGACTTCACCGGTGTACAGCTGGGCGGAGCGGTTAAAAACGTCATCGCTATAGGTGCCGGACTGGCCGACGGACTGGGTTTTGGTGCTAATGCACGTACCGCACTGATTACCCGGGGACTGGCCGAGCTTACCCGCTTGGGTGTAAAAGCCGGCGCCCAGCCGGAAACCTTTATGGGTATGGCCGGCTTAGGCGATCTGGTATTAACCTGTACCGACAATCAGTCCCGTAACCGCCGCTTTGGTCTGGCGCTGGGCAAAGGTACTTCGGTAGAAGACGCCATGACCGAGATTGGTCAGGTGGTTGAAGGCTATCGCAATACCGAGGAAGTGGTTATTCTGGCGCAAAAGCTGGATGTTGAAATGCCCATTTGCGAGCAAATCTACGCCGTTTTGTACGAAGGCAAATCGCCCAAAGACGCTGCACTGGCACTGTTAGGCAGAGAGCTCAAATCTGAATAGCGAGCCTTAGCTTGTTATTCATACCGGAATTGCAAAGCAATATCCGGTAACCCCTCAATTTATCTGATGAACTATACAGGCCTTTGCCTGTTATTCACATGCTACCGCGCACCGTCGTAGCCAAACTGACGCCAGGATTCATACACAAATACCGACACCGCATTAGACAGGTTCATACTACGGCTATCCGGTAACATCGGGATTCTGACGCGCTGTTCCGGCGGTAATGACTCGATAATCTCATCGGGTAATCCTCGGGTTTCCGGCCCAAATAACAGTGCATCGCCTTTCTGATAGCTGACATCCGAATGGAACGCTTTACCTTTGGTGGTACAGGCAAAAACCCGGGCAGGCTGGCGTTCAGCCAGATAAGCGGCAAAATCCGGATAGCGTTTTACTTCGGCAAATTCATGATAATCCAATCCGGCCCGGCGCACCCGCTTGTCGTCCCAGTCAAAGCCCAGAGGTTCGATTAAATGCAGCGCATAACCACTGTTGGCACACAAACGGATTATATTACCGGTATTCGGCGGAATTTCTGGCTGATACAACACGATATCCAGCATGGCAGCTCTCTCATTAATTTATCCGGCGGCATTATGAAAGCTTTCGGCTAACGGGTCAAAGCTCAGCGCTGAAGAAGTCAAATATCCTGCGCATCACGGGTTCTCGCACAGAGTCACTTTCGATAAGCAGTTCATGGCGGGCGCCAGCAATATGCACATACTCAGCGTGCGGCATTCCCGCTATCACCCGGGCCTGGCGTTGATTATCCACTACCCTGTCCTGCTCAGCACAAAAAGCCAGCACCGGTACTTTGATTTCACTGGCACACTGTTCGACTTCCCACATAGCAGCACTGGCAGCCGCCAGCCACTGCGCTGTAACACCGCCCAGCTGTATCTCAGGATGCTCGCTATACTCGGTTCGGAACAATTTGTAGCGGATTTCGCTGGCTGTCAGCGGATTGTCACCGAAAGCCACCGGACAATAGTCACGCTGACCAAAAAAGTAGCCACTTGCCCCCGGAACAAGCCGGTTATACAGGTTATTAACTGTTATTAATACTCTGCCCAGCCAGTCAGGCAGGGCCGGACGGATGCCAAACATGGGCGAGCAAAATACCACCCGGTTAAACAGCTCAGGGCGTTGTAACACCGTTAACGCACCAATTGCCGACCCCATGGAATGACACAATAAATTAAGCTCACCACACTGCTTTGGTATTACCACCTCGTCGATAAAGCGACACATATCGCCCACATACTGGCTAAAGTGGTCAACATAACCTTGCTGGGCGTTTTTTCGCATTCGCCCGGACAGTCCCTGCCCCCGGTGGTCCAAAATAAACACGGCAAAACCGTTACGATACAATTCGTAAATCACTTCTTTATATTTAAGTAACGATTCTATTCTGCCTGAACTAATTAACACCGAGCGCTCGGCATGCTGTGGAATACAGCAGGCATAATTTACCCGGATGTTGCCATCTCCCACAAAGCTGCCCTGCGTTACCTGTTGCGACCAGAAAGGTGCAATGTCGCGGGCCATTAAATCAGTAAGTTGTACTTCGTTACTCAGATACCAGTGATTAGTTTGCATTTTGGGTAGTTATTTTTCTTTATGCTGTCAGCTTGGATTAATCCTGCCATTATGGCAATGTGAATTGGAACATTCCTTTAGATTTACGCACAAGGAGAACAGGATGAAGTGTACAAAGCTAAAATCAGGACTGGCCTTGTTATTATGCCTCTGCTGGACCTCAGCCATGGCTGCTACCCAACCGCCGCGGGCGGCGCCTGCAATGCCAACGGGCGATGCGGATGTGGCTCACAACAACCTCATTGTCAGGATTGATCCTAAATATCCGCCTCAGGCAGCCAGAGACGGCCTGAATGGCTGGGTAATGCTGTCTTATACCATTACTGAAAACGGTTCGGTCAGCGATATTTCAGTACTCGATAGTAGTCCTGAACGCGTTTTTGACCGCGAGGCACGCCGGGCTCTGTCGAAATGGAAATATAAACCAGTAATCAAGCAGGGCAAACCCCAGGCCGTGCCCGGGGTTATGGTCTTACTGGAATTTGCGCTGGCAGATTAAGCCATAAACCCTAGGTCAGCACTGGCAAAATTTTGCAGATTAGGCAGTATTTCATGCAACTGCGATTCACTTAATCCGTACCATCTTGCCAGTGTGGCAGCATACTGATCCACCGCCAGGGTGGGGATTATCCGACCATCACCCATGTCGTCATTACTGTCGAGCGTTAACGCTGGCATGGTACCAACGATATCTCCGCCATTAACCGCGCCGCCCACTACTATTTGGTGCCCGCCCCATCCATGATCAGTGCCATCACCATTACTGGTTAGCGTGCGACCGAAATCCGAGGCAGTAAAAGTCGTGACTTGCTGTGCCAGTCCCAGCTCTTCCGTGGCCTGATAGAACGCCTGTAAGCCACCAGCCAGCTCAGCTAAGAGTAACGGCTGGTCAATTAGTTGGTTATCATGAGTATCCCAGCCGCCCATAGCGACAAAAAACACCTGTCGGGGCTGATTAAGATGCTGCTGTACGGCAATCATTTTTGCCACTGTTTGTAGCTGTTGAGCCAGGCTGGTAGCCGGAAATAGGGTTTGTAATTCAGGCGCCAGCATCAGCGAGGTATTAACCAGTTCGCCGGTTCGCCGTGTTCGATCAACGATTTGCCGGTACTCCCGGGCAAACAGCGTATCAGCCCCGGTGTGAATACGGTCTAAAAAGCCGGCATTCTGATTAAGCCAGTCGTGCTCAGGGTTAAGCCCCACTATGGCATCAGCACCCTGGGGACCCAGAGCAAAAGGTAGTACCTGATTACCGGTTTGCCACAAATTACTCCCGGCCAGCGACAGATTCATTGATAAGGCAGCCTGAGAATCGCCTAACAAGTCGGCCATACGACCGGCCCAGCCAGTTAAAGCCGGATCCTGTGGGATGCCGCTTTGCCAGTGATTTTGCTGATCAGAATGGGAAAACAGTTGTGGTGGTAACAGCGCGCGCCCGTTAAGAATACGCGTTTTATCAACCGGTTCAATTAAGGTACCTACATTCGCAACAAAGCTCGCCGCACCGCTATTAAATAAATCAGCCATGGGGGCCAGCGACGGGTGCAAACCAAAAGCAGAGCCATAAGCAGCGCTTTGCAGGTTAATTATCTGCTCCAGCGGAACAGCCAGGTTTTGCCGGGTAGCGGCATAAGCCTGATAGCCCGGGTTATCCGTTGGGATCAGCATATTGAGTGAATCGTTGCCACCCAGTAAAAACACACACACCAGCGCTTTGTAGTCAGTAAAGCTGTTGGTGTTGGTAGCAGCATTAACCAGGTTAAACTGACTACTGGTTGCCAACAGACTGCCAGCACCGGTCAGGCCCGCCAGACTCCGCTTAATAAATTCACGTCGTTGCATCATCGCTCCTTAATTTTGCACCGCAAACTGAGGGGAAACCCCGGTTAAATAAACCAAATTGGCCATCATCACCCAGGATGGCGCACTCTCACTTCTTTGCTGCCAATAGGCAATAACATCCAGCAGTGTGCTGCGCATCTCTTCGTCCATAGTGCCAGCCAGCAACATCAGGTCGAGGTAGTCCACCAGCGCATCGGGATCATCACTTCGTGCGGTCAGCGCTGAAAAATCGAGAATGCCGACGTCGTCCTCCACAATGACACTACCGCGCAGGCTGTTAAACTCCACCATGGAATACACATGATTCATGTAGCGGGTAACGCTGATCTCATTGGTTATCTGAAACTCTGGTGAGCTCAGCCCTGCCACACGGATTTCACCTGGCAAACTGTAATCCGGCCGGTAAAAATTAAACACACTCGGTGCGCCCAAAGGACTAAGACCAATATTGTAATCAATAAATTCGTGGCCCATACCACCATCGCGAGCACTTGAATTAAACACTCGCATCAGGTGCGCCAGTCGCAATAATGGATTTCTTAGTTTACCCGTATCCTGTTCGTCAGACAGCCGGGCACTGTCATCCAGTAAAATCGCCCGGATAACCGCCTGCATATCTCCTCGGACACCATGGCCATTGTCAGCGAAACGGCTCGCTACTCTGGCAACGTAAGCCGGCGAAGGATTACTGGTCACCAAACGCTGAATAAGCTGTCTGGCAATAAACGGCGGTACATTGTCGTGATAAAACAGATTATCCAGCGCAGCGGTTAAATCGGTGTAGGCATCCTGGCCAGCAGGCAGTACCTCGCCATTCAGCAGCATTTTTTCCCCCTCGTCGTGAAATGCTGCGTAGGCTTGCATAGGCGAAACCCCATCATAGTTGTCTTCCCACCACTGCGAGCGCCCGGCAAAATTCCAGCCGGTAAACACATGAGCAAAGCCTTTTATAATCGTTTGATCGTAGGTGGGTATGGGCTGACCGTTTTGATCTAATTTAACGGTGCCGTCGGGGTTCAGCTCAACCAGTCCGATAGTGAATAATTGCATAACTTCGCGGGCAAAGTTTTCATCCGGCCGGATATTTCTGTCGGCATCCGGCTTTTCATTGCCCAGCATGCTGAGATACATACCCATCATGGGGTGTAAGGTGACAGCTTCCAGTAAATCTCTGAAATTGCCAAAACTATGGGCCAGCAAGGTGTCGTAATAGGAAGCCACGCCCCGGGGATCGCCGCTGATACGGGTATCGTGGGTAGAGATAACAAAAATTTCCGATAGCGCGAAGGCCACCCGCTGACGTAACTGATCTTCTGCCCGAACCGATTGTTGCCACCAGGTTTCGACCCAGTGATGGGCATAAATTTCCGGCTCAGGAAACGTGCTGTTAAGCAAAGGCAGATGTTCGGCTACCGGTAACTGAAACTGTTGCTCAATCCATTGCGAATAACCCGCTTCGCTAACCGCCTCGATAGACTCAGGCGTAGGGCCAAAACTGGTTTGCAACAGGAATCGCGAAGCCTCAGCCGGCGTTGGCGCAGCCACAGGGGTTACTGCAACGGGAGGAGAAGTAGCACTCGTGGTGTTATTGGCTGCTTCCTGACCACCGCCACAGGCACTCAAAAAGCAGGCTGCTAAAACGAACAAAATCCATTTTTGTATCATACAGTTCAGGTCACTCTGATTTCAGACTGACCTCATACTGTCACTTTTTGGATTAGGCTACGGTATTTTAAATGGCGGTTACGTATTATTTGCCGTAATCAGGCACAAAACGATGATGCGACGGGTCGTTGAACAACGGCGAGGTTACCACCAGATCCGCAGTGGCCGGTGTACAGGCAACCGGCACATTCCATACCGAGCACAGTCGCAACAGGGCTTTTACATCCGGATCGTGAGGTGCCGGATTTAACGGGTCCCAAAAGAAAAATAAGGCATCGAGTTTATTTTCAGCAATTAAAGCACCGATTTGCTGGTCTCCTCCAAGGGGGCCGCTTTTGTACCGGTGAATTTCCAGACCGGTCTCATCGCTGAGTAATTTACCAGTGGTGCCTGTTGCCACCAGTTTAAAAGGCGCAAGTATCGCCTGATGCTGCTTAACCCACCGCAGTAATTCAGCTTTTTTGTGATCATGGGCGACCAGGGCAACTGTGCGTGCCGTCATAAAATTTCCTGTAAATTGGTTGTTATGATTTTTCCCGCACTATGGCAAATACCGGAACAGGCGGCAAGACATTCACTGTAAATAATTAAAAACGCATAATTAACCGCCAATTCGTAAATATTTATACATATTTATTGCATAAATATTCTTTCGATGTATCATTATCGCTCAATACAATTACACTATCTGTACGTGCCTGAAAAATAGAACAGCTTAGTGGAAAATAATGACAGGATTTGGACATGAATAAAAAAATCAACCGGCAGCATGTGGCGGTTGCTTTAAACCAGTTTAGCTCTCCCCTGGCTGGCTACACTATGCGGTGTTTTTTGCGACGATGGGAACTATCATCGCCGAAGAAGTAATTGCATTTGCTGTAGCACACTTTTTACCTTTGTGGTTTATCGGCCTGCTCACAAGCACCAACACAAAGGTAAAAAGTGTTTTTTTAATTTTGTAACCAAACAAATTCAAACGATCAAATTATGTTTAACGTAGCAGTGATAGGCGCCAGCGGCTATACCGGGGCGCAGTTAGTCAGTTTAATCAGCGGACATCCACAAATGTCCTTGCAACACGTGCTGGTATCAGAAAACAGTCAGGATGCGGGTAAAACCATAGCTCAGTTACACGGTAATCTGGCCCACCTGACACAGCACGTACTGGAACCCTTAGCCCCCCATCGCCTGGCTGAACTGGCTAATGCCATGGACGCCGTTTTTCTGGCTACCCCCCATGAAGCCAGTCACGACTGGATGGCTGAATTATCTGCTGGCAAAGCCAAAGTATTTGACCTGTCCGGCGCATTCCGCTTAAAAGATACCGAGGTCTTTGCCAAACACTATGGCTTTGCGCACACCTCTGAAGCTTGTCTGGAACAGGCTGTTTATGGCCTGGCTGAATATAACAGTGAAGCCATCAAACAAGCTGATATCGTTGCAGTACCCGGCTGTTATCCCACCGCTTCCCTGTTAGCTTTAAAACCCTTATTTAATGCTGGTGTGCTGGACGAGTCCGTGCGCCCCATTGTTAATGCGGTTTCTGGCGTCAGCGGTGCGGGTCGCAAAGCCAGCCTGGGCACCAGCTTTTACGAAGTGAGCCTGCAAGCCTATGGAGTGCTGGGCCATCGTCATACACCAGAAATAGAATCGCACTTAGGTACACCGGTTATCTTTACACCGCACCTGGGTAATTTTAAGCGCGGTATTCTTGCTACCGTCACGGTAAAGCTTAAAAGCGGCACCAGCCAAACTGCACTGGATAAACTGTATAGCGACGTGTATGGTGAGCAGCCTGTTGTGCGTTTGCGCGAAAGTTTCCCTAAAATTGATGACGTTGCGCATACGCCCTATTGTGATTTGCACTGGAAAGTCGATGAACAGTCCGGTTACGCGGTCATTACCAGTGCCATCGATAACGTAATGAAAGGTGCAGCCTCACAAGCGATGCAATGCGCTAATTTAGCGCTGGGCTTAGCGGCGACCGAGGGCTTAATTCATGGCTGAGGTTAAAACGCCGGTAGTGATCAAAGTGGGTGGCGCATTACTGGAAAATCCCCAAATTGCGGGCCAGTTATTGGGTGAGATCAAAGCACTGCAGAGCCTGCGTCCGGTAATATTAGTTCATGGCGGTGGACCTCTGGTAGAAACGCTGTTAGCGGCCATGCAATTAACCAGCACTAAAATTGACGGTTTGCGGGTCACACCCGATGAGCAAATGCCCTACGTATGCGGCGCGCTTGCCGGAAGTGCAAACAAAAGCCTGTGTGGACTGGCAATTGGTGCGGGCATTACGCCGGTAGGTTTGTCATTAATGGACGGTGGCATTACCCAATGTAAAGTCCTCGACGAAAAATACGGCGCGGTGGGCGTCCCCTCGGTTGGTAAAGCGGACTTGTTAAATCAGTTACTTTCTGCCAGTTTCCTGCCGGTAATCAGTTCGATAGGCAGTAACAGTGACGGACGTTTACTTAACGTCAACGCTGATCAGGCCGCAACGGTCATCGCAGAACTTATGGGCGGTGATTTATTGTTGCTGTCTAACGTTGACGGCGTTCTGGATCAGGATAAACAGCTGATAAAAGAACTCGACCAGTCGCGTATTGATGAAGAAGTTGCAAAGGGCGTGATCAAAGACGGCATGTTAGTTAAAGTGGCAGCGGCAATGCAGGCAGCCTCAGAACTGGCTAAGCCGGTAACCATTGCTAACTGGTCGGCGCCGCTGACAGCAATATTAAATAATCAAACCGGAACACGCGTAATTCCGGCCTCCCAGACATCTGGAGCATAAAATGAAGCAGGATTTATTGACGTTTGCTAACTGGACACCAGAGCAAATGCAGGAGCTACTGTCCTTAGCGGTACAAATTAAACAAGCCCCACAGGCTTACTCACAAGCATTAGCGGGTAAGTCTATTGTGGCGTTATTTGAAAAGCCGTCACTGCGTACGCGCGTAAGCTTTGACATTGGCATCAACCGTTTAGGCGGTCACATGGTTTACCTGGACAGCCAGTCAAACAAACTGGCCGGCCGTGAAGACTCGGTAGACGTTGCCGCTAACCTGGCCTGTTGGGCCGATGCCATTGTGGCGCGTGTGTTTTCACACAGCACGCTGGAAACCTTCGCCGAAGCAGCCAAGGTGCCGGTAATTAACGCGCTGTGCGATAAATATCACCCGTGTCAGGGTCTGGCTGATTACCTTACCTTATTCGAAAAATTTGGCAGCTGTGAAGGCCTCACCATGGCTTATGTGGGTGATGGTAACAACGTTACCCATTCACTGCTTATCGTTGGCGCCCTGCTGGGTTGTCATCAGGTTGTGGTAACGCCGAAAGGCCACGAAGCAGTGCCGGAAATTGTTGCCCAGGCCAAAGCCATTGCCGAGAAAACCGGCGTGAAAATCATTGAGTCAAATGACGTAGCCGCCGCGAAAGGCGCCAACGTGATTTACACCGATACCTGGTTATCAATGGGCGACGACACGCCACTTGAAGCCATTAAAGATAAATTTATGCCGTATCAGGTTAACGAAGCATTAATGGAACTGACCGGTGCAACCCATGTGTTGCATTGTCAGCCAGCGCACCGTGACCTGGAAATCACCGGCAGTCTGATGGACAGCGATGCATCGCTGCTCATGCAACAGGCTGAAAACCGGATGCACGGCCAAAACGCTATTTTAACCCATTTACTTGGAGCCTAGTCAGGACACCATTATGCGCAAAATCAATAAAGTTGTGCTTGCCTATTCAGGCGGTTTAGATACTTCAGCCATCATTCCATGGTTAAAAGAAAATTATGACTGCGAAGTTGTCGCGTTTGCGGCCGATGTTGGTCAGGGCGATGAAGAGCTGGAAGGCTTAAAAGAAAAAGCCATCGCCACCGGTGCCAGCGAGTGCTACATCGTTGACCTGAAAGAAGAATTCGTTAAAGAATACATATTCCCAACCATTACTACCGGTGCAGTTTACGAAGGCGAATACCTGTTAGGTACGTCAATGGCACGTCCGGTTATTGCTAAAGCGCAGGTTGAGATCGCCCGTAAAGTTGGCGCCGATGCCCTGTGCCACGGTTGTACTGGTAAAGGTAATGACCAGGTGCGCTTTGAAGGTGCCTTCAACGCATTAGCCCCTGATCTGGCGGTTATCGCCCCATGGCGTGAGTGGGACATGGTTTCCCGTGAAGACCTGCTGGCTTACCTGGCCGAGCGTAATATTAAAACCACCGCGTCTGCGACCAAGATCTACAGCCGTGATGCCAATGCATGGCACATCTCCCACGAAGGCGGCGAGCTGGAAGATCCATGGTGTGAGCCTAGCAAACAGGTTTGGACCATGACCGTTGATCCGGAAGACGCCCCGGATCAGGCAGAACGCGTTAACCTGAAATTCTTTGAAGGTGCTCTGACCCACGTTAATGGCAAAGAAGTGTCTCCATACGAAGGCCTGGTTGAACTGAACAAGCTGGCTGCGGCCCATGGCGTTGGTCGTATCGACATCGTGGAAAACCGCCTGGTGGGCATGAAGTCTCGTGGTTGTTACGAAACTCCTGGGGGCACTGTACTGCTTAAAGCTTACAAAGCGCTGGAGACCATGGTACTGGACAAAGCTTCGTTTAAGCATCGTGAGCAGCTGGCGCTGGAATTCTCTCACGTTATGTACGACGGCCGCTGGTTCACCCCGCTGAGTGATGCCCTGATTGCCGGTGCAGCTTCGTTTGCCAAGTATGTTACTGGTGAAATCGTGGTTAAGCTCTACAAAGGCTCGGCGACCGTCACCCAGCGTCAGTCGCCAAACAGCCTGTACTCTGAAGACTTCGCCACCTTTGGTGCCGACGATGTTTACGATCAGAAACACGCCGAAGGCTTTATCCGTCTGTTTAGCTTATCAAGCCGTATCGCGGCACTGAAAAAGCAAGGAGAGTAATAATGGCATTGTGGGGAGGCCGGTTCGCTGCCGGCAGCAGTAACATGTTCCGCCAGGTCAATGATTCTTTACCCTTTGACCAGGCTATGGCCGCTCAGGATATGGAAGGCTCAATCGTATGGTCCCGCGCACTGGCTAAAGCCGGCGTGCTGACCAGCGAAGAACAGCAGCAGTTAGAAGCTGCGCTCAGCGAATTGAAAGCCCAGGCGGAAGCCGGTGAAATCGACTTTAACGCCAGCGGCGAAGAAGACATTCACAGCTTCGTAGAAGCGGCGCTGATCGACAAACTCGGCGATGTGGGGCGTAAGCTGCACACCGGCCGTAGTCGTAACGACCAGGTCGCAACGGATTTCCGTTTGTGGTGCCGTACCCACATTGAATCATTAAAAACCGATGTAACGGCTGTGGTACGCAGTCTGTTACATACGGCGAGCCGCCACCAGCAAGCGATTATCCCGGGTTACACGCACTTACAGCGCGCGCAGCCCATTCGCTTCCCACACTGGTGCTTAGCCTACGTGGAAATGTTTAAGCGCGACTTAAGCCGCCTTAACGATCTGCATGCGCGGATGAATCAGTGTCCGCTGGGCTCTGGTGCTCTGGCGGGGACTACCTATCCGGTTGACCGTCATGAAATTGCTGAGCAACTTGGCTTTACCAGCCCGTGTCTGAACAGCCTTGATGCCGTATCAGACCGTGATTTCGTACTGGAGCTGTTATTTACTGCCAGCACCAGCATGATGCACCTGTCGCGCCTGGCTGAAGATTTAATTTTTTACAACTCAGGCGAAGCGGGCTTCCTGCAACTGGGCGACAGTGTAACCTCAGGTTCGTCGCTGATGCCGCAGAAGAAAAACCCGGATGCGCTTGAATTATTACGCGGTAAATGTGGCCGTGTATTTGGTCATTTACAGGCATTACTGGTGACCATGAAAGGGCTGCCTCTTGCGTATAACAAAGATATGCAGGAAGACAAAGAAGGCGCTTTCGACGCGGTTAACCAGTGGCACTGCTGTTTATGCATCGCCTGCGAAGTACTCGATAGCCTGGCACTCAACGAAGAACGTTGTCGTATTGCCGCTGCTCAGGGCTACTCCAATGCCACCGAACTGGCCGATTATCTGGTAGGTAAAGGCATTCCGTTCAGAACGGCCCATGATATTTCTGGTCAGGTTGTTTTACTGGCGCTGGAACACAACGCCCCGATCGAAGACTTATCATTAGAACAGCTGCAGTCCGTGTGCAGCGATATTGACGAAGATGTTTATCCGGTTCTACAGCTGGAGTATGGCGTGGACAAACGCAATATTCTGGGCGGAACCAGTGCCGAAACGGTAACCAAGGCACTGTACCAGGAACTGGAAAATATGGATAAGCTGGGATAACAAACCATGGTGCTATCGCATCACGAAAGTATTGGGTTATTCAGAAGCTCCGCCCCTTACATCAATGCACACCGGGGTAAAACCTTTGTGCTGATGTTTGGTGGTGAGGCCATTGAAGACGATAATTTTCCGCATATTATTCAGGACATCGCGCTGCTAAGCAGTCTTGGCGTGCGCTTAGTGCTGGTGCACGGTGCACGGCCACAAATTGATCAGCGTGTGGCGCTGCGTAAAACCGAGCCACGCTTTAGTCATGAAGTACGCATTACCGATAAAGAAACGCTGGAATGTGTTAAAGACGCGGCGGGTTCTGTGCGTTGCCATATCGAAGCCTTACTGACCATGGGTCTGCCCAACTCACCGATGCACGGCGCACATATTCGTGTGTGTACCGGCAATCTGGTGGTTGCCAAACCGATGGGCGTGCTCGACGGTGTGGATTTTGAAAACACCGGCCAGGTCCGTCGAATCGATACCAATGGTATTAACGATCACCTTAACGACGGTTCCATAGTACTACTGTCGCCAATGGGCTACTCCTCTACCGGAGAGGTATTTAACTTATCGCACGAAGATGTTGCCACCCAGGCCGCTATTGCACTAAAAGCCGATAAGCTCGTGGTGTTTTCAAACTACTCGGGCATCTTCCGTAAAGACGGTAAGCTGATCCGAACCATTGAGCGTACCGTGCTGGAACAGTTACACCGGGACGGTGAACTGATGACCGAAGATACGGTTATCCGCGCCCTGACCACCAGCATCGCCGCCGGTATACCGCGCGCTCACTGCGTAAGTTACGAAACCGACGGTGCCCTGCTACAGGAACTGTTCACCCGCGACGGCGCCGGTTCACTGGTAATGGAAAATCACTATGAACAGCTGCGTGAAGCCACTATCGATGATGTCGGCGGTATTCTTAATCTGATCAAGCCACTGGAAGAAAGCGGTGTGCTGGTGAAGCGTTCTCGTGAGCGTTTAGAAAACGAGATTCATCAGTTTATCGTGATTGAACGTGACGGCATGATCATCGCCTGCGCCGCTTTGTATCTTTATCCGGATGACGGCTCTGCTGAGCTGGCTTGTGTGGCCA
The DNA here is from genome assembly GCF_001758465.1 of Marisediminitalea lipolytica. GTDB lineage: Bacteria > Pseudomonadota > Gammaproteobacteria > Enterobacterales > Alteromonadaceae > Alteromonas > Alteromonas lipolytica. Next base: position 494,105 of record NZ_MJIC01000015.1, on the reverse strand, counting down.
CTCATCCTGATTACCGTGGTAAAAACCGTGGCGAGCGTATTCTGGATGAGGTACGCGAGCGCGCGATCGCGGCCGGTATCCAACGATTATTTGTGCTCACCACTGTTACCGGGCACTGGTTTTTGGATCAGGGCTTTAAAGCGGCTACTGTGGATGCCCTGCCCGCGCAGAAAAAAGAGCTGTATAACTTCCAGCGCAAATCCAAAGTTTACACGCTGGATATTGAGTAATTTATCAGCCTGTACCAGATATGGTTATGCATTCTGGTACAGTTTGATTATTCCCTACCGCCACTTTTCAAATGTAAACAAATCGTTATAATGGCAAATTAACTGGTTAGACCAGAAGGCCATTTATGCTTACTACCCACGCTGTCACCATTAACTGTACCGATGATGTGCAGTTATCAGGTTTACTTTATCGTTCTAAGGTTGCCCCCATTGCGGCCGTGATGATCGCCCCTGCAACCGGGATTAAACAAGGATTTTACGCCCGTTTTGCACAGTTTCTTGCCGAACAGAACATCGCCGTGCTGACCTTTGATAACCGTGGAATTGGCGCCTCCCCTAAAGACCATAAAATCATGGGGGAAACACTGTTACAGGACTGGGGGCAAAAAGACATGCCGGCAACACTGGCTTGGTTACAGCAGCAATTTCCGGCCTTGCCTACCCATTTGATTGGCCATAGTGCCGGTGGTCAGCTGGCTGGCTTAATGGCAAACGCCACAGAGTTAACCACTTTAATTACCTATGGCAGCTCCTCGGGTTGCCTGCGTAACTTTACCGGCAATTATAAATACCAGGCGTGGTTTTACATGAATGTGTTTATTCCTGTCACCAACGCGCTGTTTGGCCGAACGCAGTCGCACTGGATGGGCATGGGCGAACCATTGCCTAAAGGGGTCGGCGCTCAGTGGCGACGCTGGTGCAATGGACAGGGTTATGCCAAAACCGAATTCGGCACACATATTAAGCAGCACTATTACGACCAGCTCACTCAGCCTGCGCTATGGATAAGAGCGACTGACGATGAAATCTCCCCACAAGCCAATATGGACGATATCCTCAGCGTTTATAAAAACCTTAACGTTACTAACAAGATTATCCATCCTCAGGAGCATGGTTTACGCCATCTGGGTCATATGAGCTATTTTTCCAGACAGGGTTTACCGCTGTGGTCAGAAATCGTTACCTGGATTAAACAACACTCTTAGCGAGATTAAAAAAGAGGGGGCATTCCATCGCCCCCTGAGGATCAAAAGAAGGGAACAACATTTCGGTAGTCTGTAGCCCTACCGACGTTGAGACACATCTGAAAAGCAATGACAGTACACGCCCTAGTGGAAGCTAATGCACTGTTATAAGAGTTATATCAAGAGCTGTGCCAAAACCAAAAAAATAATATAAAACAATAAGATATATATTTTTATGGATAGATGAGCGGGAATTGAAGTGAGTAAATGTTGCAAAACGACTACAGAATTTACCGGCTACACGGGTGCGTAGCCGGTACTGACAATAAATTTAGATGCTTACCCGCTTGTAGGGGCGGTATTCCGCGCGCCAGTAGTTCTTTTCGATACTGGCCAGCAGGTTGTCGTCAGTTTGCTCCAGTGCCAGTCCTTGCTGCATCGCGACTTTAGCCACAGCAAAGGCTATCTGACGGCTGAGCGCTGAAATTTTGCGTAGTGGAGGCAGTAACTCGCCTTCACCGGTATTCGCCAGTGGCGACGCATTGGCTAACGCATTACTTGCTGCCATCAGCATTTCATCGCTGATTAAACGCGCTTTAGCAGCGATTACGCCAAGGCCGATACCCGGAAAGATATAGCTGTTATTACACTGCGCCACGGGATACAGCTGACCGTTATATTCAACTGGCTTAAACGGGCTGCCAGTGGCAATGATCACTTCGCCGTCAGTCCATTCAATTACCTGCTCCGGACGGGCTTCGACCTGACGGGACGGATTGCTCAGCGGGAAAATAATCGGTTTATCACTGTGCTGTTTCATGGCTCGGACCACCTGTTCGGTGAACAGGCCCGGCTGCCCGGAAACACCAATCAGAATATCCGGTTTAGCACAGTTAACCACATCCAGCAGCACCGGATATTCGCCACTGTAGGACCACTCAGCCACTTCAGCCTGGGTATGCTGCAAGCGCTGCTGGAAGTCGCGCAGGCCTTCCTGACCTTCCATAACCAGGCCATAGCGGTCGACCATAAAGATTTTCTTACGGGCCTGTTCGTCACTTAAACCCTCATACACCATTTGCTGAATCAGCATTTCGGCGATACCACATCCCGCCGAACCGGCACCAACAAAAGCAACGTTCAGATCAGATAAGCGCGCATCACGCATACGGCATGCCGCCAGAATGGTGCCCAGTGTAACCGCAGCCGTGCCCTGAATATCGTCGTTAAAACAACACACCTCGTCACGATAGCGCTTGAGTAATGGCATAGCGTTAGGCTGGGCAAAGTCTTCAAATTGAACCAGTGCTTCAGGCCAGCGGCGATTAACCGCCTTAATGAATAAATCGAGGAATTCATCATACTCCTGCTGTCCGATGCGCGGATGACGCGCGCCCATGTACATCGGATCATTAAGCAGTTTTTCGTTGTTGGTACCCACATCAAGCATAACCGGCAACGTGTAAGCCGGGGAAATGCCGCCACAAGCGGTGTAGAGTGACAGTTTACCGATCGGTATGCCCATGCCCCCGATACCCTGATCGCCCAGGCCCAGAATACGCTCGCCATCGGTAACAACGATAACCTTTACTTTGCGTTTGGTCGCGTTACGCACGATGTCATCAATCTGGTCACGCTCTTCCCAGGAAATAAACAACCCGCGGGAGCTGCGGTAAATATCAGAAAACTGCTCACAGGCATCACCTACCGTTGGCGTATAGATGATGGGCATCATCTCTTCGATGTGCTCCTGGATCAGACGATAAAACAGCGTTTCGTTGGTATCCTGGATCGCGCGCAGGTAAATGTGTTTATTCAGCGGCTCGTCAAAAGAGCTGTACTGCATATACGCGCGCTCAACCTGTTCTTCGATAGTTTCGTAGCGCGGTGGCAATAACCCGGTGAGGTTAAAGCGTGCTCTCTCTTTAGCAGTAAATGCACTGCCCTTGTTGAGTAAGGGAGTTTCCAGCAGCGACGGGCCGGCGTGCGGTATATACAAATACCGCTGATCGTCATTAGACATTGTTTTTAACCAATTTTATTGTTCATTTTGAGTGAAGACGTCAGAAGATTTCCTCTACGTCAGGTGTTGAGTCTTCCTGCTCAGCCGGATCCATTATTTCGTCATCAAGAACGTAAACGGTCGGCTCAGTGCCCCTCAGGAAATACTCGAATAGTGTGGTATGGTCTGTGCGCCGGGTCAACTTCCCACTGGTACGATCAATACGCACCCGCACAATATCTTCTGGTACCGCCATGGCTTCCTCTGGCACATCCTGTAATGCTACCTGCATAAAACGAATCCACGCGGGTTGTGCTGCCATCGCACCACTTTCGGTGCCCACCATAGCATTACCCATCCAGCCAAAGCGATCCGGATTACGTTTGGCCAGCGGGTTGTTGTAGGCTGCCCGGCCAAGCTGGCGGTTCATGTCATCAAATCCCACCCAGGTGGTCGCGACCAGGTGACGGCTAAAGCCACTGAACCAGGCATCACGGGAATCGTTGGTAGTACCGGTTTTTCCCGACAGGTCGGTGCGTTGCAGAATATTTCTGGCTCGCCAGCCAGTGCCTTGCCAATAGGTTTTCTTATTCCAGCTACCATTAGCACGCACCGCAGTTCGCATCATATCAGCCACTAAAAAGGCGTTTGGCGCTGAAATAACCCGTGGTGCAGCCAGCACCTCCTGCGTTTTTTCTGGCGCGGGCAGGGTCTGATTCAGCTCGGCGGCTAACAAGGCTTCAATGTCCTGCTCAGGATCCATAACAGCGTCATTTGTGGTGTCTGACTCTGCGCTGCAATCATCACAGGCGACTACCGGGTTATGTTGCCACAGCACTTCCCCGGTTTCATTGTACACCCGGTCAATAAAATAAGGCTCGATCAAGAAGCCGCCGTTGGCAATAGCTGCCATGCCCCGGACTATCTCCAGCGGAGCATGAGAGCTTGAACCTAAAGAAACGGTTTCGTCACGGTGAATATCGGCTTTATCCAGACCAAAGCGGGTTAAATGCTCGATAGTATTATCCAGCCCGACCCCACGCAGTAAGCGCACCGACACCACGTTTTTCGACTTACCCAAAGCGACGCGCATCCGAATAGGGCCATCATATTCTGCCGGCGAGTTCTGCGGACGCCAGGCAACCCCTGTGGCTTCATCCCATTCGTTGATCGGTGCGTCGTTAATTATACTGGCAACGGTATAACCGTTATTCAGCGCGGCTGAATAAATAAAGGGTTTAATATTCGAGCCAACCTGACGCTTAGCCTGGGTAGCACGGTTGAACTGGCTCTGGTAAAAACTATAACCGCCGACAATAGCCTGAACCGCACCGTTGTATGGATCCAGTGCGACAAACGCACCACTGACCTGTGGTAGCTGCGCCAGTCGCCACTGACCTTCCTGCTCACGGATATACACAATGTCACCCGGGGCGACAATATCGCTGGCCTGTTCCGGTGATTTGCCCTGACGGGCGTCACTTAAAAACGGACGCGCCCAGTCCATGCCTTCCCATTCAATGGTTCGCTCAATGCCCATTACGTCGCGGGTGATAAAGGTTTGTTCGGCCACACTGGTCACCGCTACCGGAAAGACAAAACCAAAAGCCCCGACGTTATCCAGGCTGTTTATCAGTTGATCTTCGGTGACAGTGCAGGGCCAGTACGGGTAAATGGCAGGCTGAATACATTCTTCCTGTGGGCTATTGTCGGCGTCTGCGGCGGCTGATTTTTTGCTGTCCGCCGGCCATAACCTCGCGACAGCGCCGCGATAACCATGACGCTCATCATAATCGTGCAGATTTTGCTTTACCGCAAACTGTGCCGCTTGCTGCAGTTCTGACGACACGGTGGCATAAACCTGATAGCCGCCGGTTTCGGCTTCTTCTTTACCGTACAGCTCGACCATTTCGCTATAGATAATGTCGGCAAGGTAGGGCGCGTCCAGCTCTATTTCGGCACCGTGTTTTTCTGCCGTAACCGGAGCACTGGCCGCCTCGTCGAACTGCTGACGGGTAATGTAGCCCTCATCCAGCATGCGTAATAACACAATACGGCGACGTTCTACAGATCGCTCTGGCCGGCTGATAGGATTTAGCACCGACGGGGCCTGGGGTAAACCGGCGAGGGTAGCAATTTGCGCCAGCGTGAGTTCATCCAGCTTTTTGCCGTAATAAACCTGAGCCGCCGCACCAAATCCAAAAGAGCGATGGCCCAGCTCTACTTTATTCAGGTACAGCTCAAAAATTTCGTCTTTGGACAGCTCCGCTTCCATGTGAAAAGCAATAAAGACTTCTTTAATTTTGCGGATAAAGGTTTTTTCGCGGGTTAAAAAGAACCCCCGGGCTAACTGCTGGGTGAGCGTACTGGCGCCCTGACTTTTCTCACCGGTGATGACTAAGTTAATGAAAGCGCGGGTAATGCCGATAGGATCAATACCAAAGTGGTCGTAAAAGCGATTATCTTCGGTAGCCAGAATCGCCTTTTGCAGCATCTCAGGTGTCCCTTGCAGGGTAACCGGTATACGGCGCTTAACGCCGTACTGAGAAATGAGTTTGCCATCATGCGTATAAATACGCATAGGGGTCTGCAAGCGCACATCCTTGAGGATGGCGACACTGGGAAGATCCGGCTTGATATAAAAATATATACCGGTAAGCGCAATACCACCGAGCACAGCACCGATAAATCCGATTAATAAGAAGGTTTTAATGTACTTCACAATAAGAATAAACAGGGCTTTTTGGCGAAAATGACTTATATTTTATACCTAAGTGTATTTATTAGAACCATTAAATGGAAAATTTTTAAGTAACATCATATGTTAGAAATTGTCCGATAGTAAATGAGAGTTCAGTTGACATGCTAAAATCGCTGTTCAAAAAGAAGCAACCCCCCATTGTCGGTCTCGACATCGGGACCCGTTGCGTAAAAGCGGTCGTGCTGGAAGGCGCCGAAGGCGACTATACGCTGACCGCCTTTGCTTGCGAACCGATTATTAAGGACGCCTTCAGAGAACGTGAGATCAGCGACTTTGACGCCGTAAGCGTAGCCCTGCGCAAAGTACGTCTGGCGCTTAAAACCAAATTAAAGCCTACCGCCATCGCGGTGGCGGGCACTTCGGTAATAAGCAAAATTGTTCACATGGAGCCGGACCAGAGCGATTTTGAGCTGGAAGGACAAATAGAAGTCGAAGCCGACAGTCTTATTCCCTATCCGTTAGAAGAAGTTTATCTGGACTTTGAAGAAGTGGGGTTAAGTACAACCCATACAGGCAAAGTTAACGTGTTACTGACCGCTGCGCATAAAGACGTGGTGGACTCACGCGCCACACTGGTCCGCGAACAAAGCTTTGAACCCAAAGTCGTCGACGTTGAAACTTATGCCCTGGGTAACGCTATTGATTATTTTTATCCCCACGAAGATCCCGAGCTACGGGTTTGCTGCATCAATATCGGGGCTTCCCTGTTGCAGGTTTGCCTGTGGCGGGATGGTAAGGTTGAATACACCAAGGAGCACACTTTCGGCATTGATTCGCTGATTCAGGATCTGGCTATCATTCATATGATGGACCGCAAAGACGCCGAAGAAAAGCTGATAAATAACACACTTCCGGCAAACTGGGCGACCGATACCCTGCCTATTTTTGCAGCCAATCTGCAACAGCAAATTAACCGTGCCTTACAAATGTACATGAGCACGATGCATGCTGATCGCCCGGATAAAATTGTTATCTGTGGTGCAGGCGCCGTATTGCCAACCCTGGCTGAGACCCTGCAACAGGACCTTGGACTGGACGTTGAGGTGTTTAACCCGTTCAGCAACATCAAGATTAGCGACAAAATAAATGGCGAAGCGGCGCAGCAAATTGCGCCACTGATGGTAGTGGCGGCGGGCCTGGCCAGCAGGGGGATGTCCAAATGGCACATGTAAACCTGCTGCCCTGGCGCGAACAACGTCGTCAGCAACAAAAGCAACAGTATATTGTTGTGCTGGCCCTGGTCGGCCTGATTACCGGTCTGATTTTCTGGCTTATTGGCCAGTTTATTGATACCCAAATCAGTAATCAGAATGCGCGTAACCAGTATCTGCAATCACAGATCACAGCGCTGGACAGCCAGATTGCCGAAATTAAGAAGATTAAGGAAAGCAAAGCAGCTATTGAGCAGCGTATGGCACTCATCGAACAGTTGCAAAGTAGCCGGAACCTGGCCCCGCAGGTGCTCGATGAACTCGCCCGACTGGTGCCTCAGGGCGTCTCTTTCAAATCCTTACAACGGATTGGAGCCAAAATTCAGGTGCGCGGCACCAGCGAGTCCAATAACCGACTGGCAGAATTTATGCGTCAGTTAGAAACCTCCAAAGTATTTACTTCGGGCGAGCTGTCTTCGATTGTTGCCGACACCAGTGCCAGTGACGCAGTAAGTGAGTTTACGCTGACCTTTTCGATTAGCGAGCAAGTCGCAATGGAAAAAGAACAACAAAACCGGAGCGGCAAATGAAGAAATTTGACTTTGCCAAACTAAAAGAGATGAACGATCTGGACTTTGAACAGATCGCCACCTGGCCCTTTGAAATTAAAACCGTCGTTGCGGTATTTATTGCCATCGTAGTGTCCGGGATAAGTTACTTTGGCATTATCAGCCCCAAACTGCCCTTGTGGGATCAGGCTGAAGCCAAGGAAGCCGAACTGAAAATGCAGTTTCAGGCTAAGTATCGCCTGGCAGCCAATTTATCGGCCTATAAAGAGCAGTTGGCCAAAATTGAAGAAGACTTTTCGTCGATGCTGAAATCGCTGCCAACCCGCAACGAAACGCCTGGACTGCTGGATGATATTACCTATGTTGGAACAAGCTCTGGTCTGACTTTCAGACTGCTGAACTGGGAAAAGGAAATTCCGAAAGAGTTTTATACCGAACTGCCTATTCGCATCGAGGTTTCCGGTCGTTATCACAACTTTGGCGAGTTTGTCTCTAAAGTTGCTGAGCTGCCACGTATTGTGACCATGCACGACTTTGAAGTGCAAAGCGATCAGGATGGTCTGCGGTTACGCTTGCTGGCTAAGACTTATCGTACCGCCACCAATGATCAGGAGGAGAGCAAGTAATGCGTAGTTTAACTCGCCTCCTGAGCATTGCAGTGGTAGCCTTGACGGCTTCTGGCTGTGCCCCGCAAATTGACGATTTGGTTGCCTATACCAACGAGGTCAGACTGAACACCAGGCCCAGCATCGAACCTTATCCTGAGTTTGAGCAACAACCCGCGTTTATTTACAGTGCGCAGGATTTTCGCAGTCCCTTTACCCGACCCAAAGCCACGCAGGCACCGGTTGTGTTGCAAGCCAGGGTCAACTGCCTGCAACCCGACACCAGCCGGGCCCGGGAGCCATTGGAATCTTATGGTATTGATGCGTTGTCATTTACTGGCAGTTTCCGCTCCAACGGTGATACCTGGGTGTTGTTTAAAACCAACGATGGTGGCCTGTATCAGGCTAAACGGGGAAGCCGGCTCGGGTTATTTTTCGGTCGTATCATAGCGATAGGTAACGACAAAGTAGTGATTGAAGAACTTGTTCCTGACGGCGCTGGTTGCTGGCAGAAAAAAGAAACAACGCTAACGATGAAATCGTAAGCAGGAGATTTACAGATGTCTAAGCGATATATCTTTAACGAAAGACTCAACCGGCAGTCAAAGCGACGCTACTGGGTAGTCGGCGCTGTGGTTACATTTTTACTGTTTAACGTAGTTGCCGCAGAACTTCGTGCCGAGGAATCTCCGCAGTTAATTAACCCTAATGCTGAAGCCGAAAAAGTCTTTAAAACAACCCTCACCAACATTGATTTTACCCGGGGTTCAGAAAGCCGGGCAATTACCACGGTGAAGTTTAGTCAGCAGCAGGTAGCGCCTCAGGTAATTGAAGCCAACGGCAAACTGATTGTGACGTTACCGGCTACCGAATTAGCTGAAGATCAGTTACTTGAGCTGGATGTAACCGCGTTTGGCACACAAGTCAGCACCATTGAAACGTTTCAGGACAAAGATGCCGCACGTATCGAGTTCAACTACAGCGGCCAGGTAAATACCGAGACCTCAACAGAGGGCAACACCCTGACCATCACCATGGCACCAATGACCGCGGATCAGATTGCTAAGTTAGAAAACAGCCAGTATCAGGGCGCGCCGATTTCGCTGGATTTTCAGGATGTGCCGGTTCGTCAGGTGTTGCAAATCATTGCCAAGGTCAATGGCTTTAATCTGGTCACCACGGATACCGTGAGCGGTAATGTGTCCATTAGTTTAAGCGGTGTACCGTGGGATCAGGCACTGGACATGATTCTTAAAATCAAAGGCCTGGATAAGCGTCAGGAAGGTAATATTCTGCTTATCGCGCCAAGCGAGGAACTGTCCCAGCGTGAGACACAGAAATTACAGTCTGATCAGCAGGTTGCACAGTTAGCCCCGCTGGCATCTGCCAGTATTACGGTCAACTATGCGAAAGCCTCGGAGCTGTCACAAATTTTAAAGTCCAGCGAAGGCAGCGGTGGCATTTTATCTGATCGCGGCACAGTGACAGTAGATAACCGCACCAATACTATTCTGGTCAGGGATACCCAGGCGTCTATCGACGAAGCCAGAAGAGTTATCGAATCGCTCGACATTCCGGTAAAACAGGTACTTATTGAATCCAGAATGGTTACTGTGCGCGATAACGTGGATGAGCAACTGGGCGTACGCTGGGGTTTTTCTGACCGTCAGGACGACAATGGCGTATCCGGCTCACTATCCGGCGCAGATACCATTGCCAGCGGCACGATCCCCGCACTGGGTGACCGCCTTAACGTAAACCTGCCAGTAGCCAGCGCAGCAGGCAGCATCGGTTTTCAGATCGCCAGCCTCGCTGATGGCACCATTCTTGACCTCGAACTGTCAGCACTGGAGTCAGAAAACAAAGGTGAAATTATTGCCAGCCCGCGTATTACCGTGGCGAACCAGCAGGAAGCCTACATTGAGCAGGGTACCGAAATCCCGTATTCTCAGGCCACCTCAAGCGGTGCAACCTCAGTAGAATTTAAAAAGGCGGTATTAAGCCTTAAGGTAACGCCACACATCACTCCTGATAATCGCATTATCCTCGATTTAATCGTGACCCAGGATACCCGCGGTGAAACCGTGTCAACGGCTACCGGTGATGCCGTTGCCATTGATACGCAGGAAATTAAGACCCAGGTACTGGTTGAAAATGGCGAGACCATTGTACTGGGTGGTATTTTCCAGCAGGTAAATAGTAATGACGTGAGCAAGGTTCCCCTGTTTGGTGATTTGCCCGTGGTTGGAGCCCTGTTCCGTAATAGCTCAACGGTATACCAGAAACGTGAATTATTGATTTTCGTGACACCAAAAATTGTTACTGAAGCGCTGTAATCATTGTAATATCACGCCGTCGCATCGTCCCTGAGCCGCCGGATAAGCCTCGCGCGGCTCCGAACGATGCCCGTAACCCTCAGTCTAAGCGTCATTTTTAGGGCTTTCGCCCTAATCCCTGCAACAAAACTTGCATAGCGGTCTGAGAAACTGAGATAATCCCGCTCTCGAAATTTTTACGAGGTTTTGTGTATGTGCTTATTAGCGACAAAATAAGCACGTGTGAACGGGTGGTTGAGGAAAACAGTGGATTCTGCCCTTAACATTATTAAGTTGTGAAATAAGCAAATATGGCTGAAAAACGTAATATCTTTTTGGTTGGTCCAATGGGCGCAGGTAAAAGTACCATTGGTCGTCACTTAGCAGATGAGTTACACCTTGAGTTCTTCGATTCCGATCAGGAGATTGAACGTCGTTCCGGCGCAGATATTACCTGGATCTTTGATCTTGAAGGTGAAGATGGATTCCGCAAACGCGAAGAAAATGTCATTAATGATTTAACTGACAAACAAGGTATTGTTCTGGCCACTGGCGGCGGTTCTATTATGACCAAAGCCGTTCGTAACCGCTTGTCAGCCAGAGGGATTGTAGTGTACCTGCGAACCACCATTGACAAACAGGTTGCCAGAACCCAGCGTGATAAGCGCCGCCCCTTGTTACAAAAGGATGATCCGGAAAAGGTATTAAGAGAACTCGCTGAACTGCGCAATCCGCTTTACGAAGAAGTAGCCGATTACGTTGTTGAAACCGACGATCAGTCAGCGCGTGCCGTTGCTAACCAAATCATCAGCAAGATCGGGTTATAACATTTAAAGGAGCTATCTGCGTGTCAACCTTAACCGTAGAACTTGACGAGCGTAGCTACCCTATCCAGATCGAAGCCGGACTGTTATCACAGCCCGGCTTTTTTGTACCTTACATTAAAGGTCAGCGTGCCGTTATCGTAACCAACGAAACGGTTGGCCCGCTTTATCTGGAAAGAGTACTGGCTGCTTGTGGTGACAAGCAAACCGATGTCATCACGTTGCCTGATGGCGAACAATATAAAACCCTTGAGCAGTTTGAGGTTGTCATGACCCGTTTGCTTGAGATGAACGCCGCCCGAGACGTCACGTTAATCGCCCTGGGCGGCGGTGTCATTGGCGATCTATGCGGGTTTGTTGCGGCAACTTACCAGCGCGGCGTGCCCTTTATTCAGGTACCCACCACCCTGTTGTCCCAGGTAGATTCATCAGTTGGCGGCAAGACCGCAGTGAATCACCCGCTGGGTAAAAATATGATTGGTGCTTTTTATCAGCCCATTCTGGTCGCTATTGATATCACCACACTCAATACCCTGCCACCACGTGAATTTGCTGCCGGCATGGCCGAAGTGATTAAGTACGGCATTATCTACGACGCCGGTTTCTTTGACTGGCTGGAAGCCAACCAGCAGACACTTAAAGAGCTGGATGGCGAGGCACTGACTAAAGCCATTTTCCGCTGCTGTCAGATTAAAGCCGAAATCGTTGCTCAGGATGAACGGGAAGGTGGCATTCGCGCGCTGCTGAACCTTGGCCATACCTTTGGTCATGCGATTGAAGCCGAGCAGGGTTATGGAAACTGGTTACATGGCGAGGCTGTGGCCGCTGGTATTATCCTTGCTTGTAAAACCGCAGAACATTTAGAGTGGCTGACTGCGTCAGAAACCCGTCGTGTGGAAGACTTGCAACAGCAGTTTAATCTGCCGGTATCCGGTCCCGACAGCATGTCGGTGGAAGACTATATGCGTCACATGGCCCGCGACAAAAAAGTCGAAGCCGGCCAGATTCGCTTTGTTATTCCCCAGGGTATAGGTAAAGCAGTGGTGACCAAAGCGGTAACTCAGCCCATTCTGGATGCAGTGTTAGGTTAATTAGTCCAAATCCCTGGCCGACTGTAGAGGAATAACCCGTGGCATCAGAGCTGCACAGCAGACTTGAATACTTAGTTAATTACTCGTCTCAGCTAATTTTTGTTAGCGGTGACACCATAGCTGAGCAGCAAAGAACGCTGGAATCTTTTGTTTTTCAACAGTCGGACAACACTGAGCTGGCGTTTATCACTGCCGAGCCCTCAATGACGGTAACCGAATACCGGGGCACGCTGTGTAAACAGTTACTTGGCCAGGTGGTGGGCAGTTACATTCGCCCACTCAATGAACTACTCGCCGGACTGAATCACCACGCCGGACCGGTGCTGATTACCATTACTCAGGCACAGCATATTCCGAACAGCTTTTTGCAGGAACTGTGGGAACTGGTACTGCAAAGTCGCTTTGCTAACAATAAACAGCACCTAAACGTACTGCTGTTTGGCGAAAGTGAGTGGGCTGAACAGGCAAAGGAGTGGCTGCCAGCCAAAAATACCAGCACGCCCCTGCTAATTAGCAGCCAGTCTTTTACTTCTGACGATTACAGCAGTGACGTCGACAGATTACTCGCAGAACGTCGCGCCGCCTTTGAACGTTACAGAAAGGAGCGTGGCGAAGCGGGAGCGACACCTTTTACCCCCAACCGCCTGCGTTCGCCCTGGCTATGGTTAGGCATCACGCTGGTTTTCGTATCCTGTTTTGTGGCAATTATGGGCTGGCAGTATGGCACCACCATAACGACCCTGTTCAATCCAATTGAATCGCAGCAACCCGCTACCGAACAATCCGCGCTGGTTGAAGCACCGGCAATTGTAAAACCAACCCGTACGCTAAGCGTAGTCAAACAGGATGTGGACACTACGGCCAATGAGCCGCCACCCGCTATCGAAACCGACGCAGATAGCAAAGCGCCATCAACACAGCCCCGGGTTATCAGCAGCTTTAATGATGCGCTAAAAGCATTACCGGAGAAGGCAACTACGGTTACCACCATAGAGAAGCCAACCGGGATTGAACCACAAGCCGTAACGGCAAAGCCATCCGTGACGCCTACCGAAGAACCGGTAACCCGTCCAGCAACCGAAGCTGATACAGCAACAACCGTTGCTACCACTGTGGATACACAGGCCCCTGAGTCCGCAACCTCCCCTCGTGAGCCAGCAGCAACACTGCCGCTGGCCAACGCGATGCTGCTGGAAGATGACAACAGCGCATACTGGGTACAAATCGCTGGCATGAAAGACCACCAGCTGGCTGCGGATTTTCTGCGTGACAACGACCTGACCAATCGCATTATTGTTTACCAAACCTATCGCTATGGCGGTGACTGGTACGTGCTGCTTTGGGCAGAATCAGCGCCTTCGCTGACTCAGGCTCAACAGCAACTGGCTGCACTGCCCACATTTCCTGGCAGCGACAAGGCATTTATAAAATCGGCCCGGCAGATCAAGGCCGAAATCGCCAACCAGCAATAGCTATAAATTCAGGATTTCACGATATTGCTGGTTGTCGAGATCCGCGCTGGCAGATACAATTATCGATTCGATAAAGTCGTACGCATCCAATGGGCAGTTACCCTGGTGCGGGATGCGGGGCATCGTAGAGTAGAACTTGCTATGCCTATTAAAATAAAAACCACAGCGTCAGTGAGTAGTTACCAACATAATGGCCGTCAGTAAACACCGGGCTTTCCTCAAGTGGGCAGGAGGCAAATACAGCCTGGTTGAACAAATCAATGCACACCTGCCAGAGGCCAAAAAGCTCATAGAGCCTTTTGTTGGCGCTGGTTCCGTGTTTTTGAATTCTGACTTTCAGCATTACGTTCTTAACGACATTAACCCCGATTTGATTAATTTGTACAACTTGCTTAAAGCGCAACCTGATGCGTTAATCAACGATCTTAAGCATTATTTCTCTGCTCACCATAACAGCGAAAACATTTATTACGGTCTGCGGGAAGAATTTAATCAAACCAGTGACGAATATTACCGGGCGTTGCTGTTTGTCTATTTAAATCGCCATGGCTACAACGGATTATGCCGTTACAGCCTGAGCGGGCGCTTTAACGTGCCATTCGGGCGTTACAAGCGGCCTTATTTTCCCGAACGGGAAATGTATCATTTTGCCGAAAAGTCACAAAAAGCCAAATTCACCTGTTTACCTTTTGAACGGGTTTTCCAGCATGCCCGCCGTGGAAGCGTAATTTATTGCGACCCACCTTATGCGCCAATCAGTAAAACGGCGCTGTTTACCAGCTACGCGGCAAAGCAGTTCAGCCTTTCCTGCCAGCATAAACTTGCGGTGCTTGCTCAACGCGCTGCGTTTAAGCGCCACATTCCTGTGCTGATTTCCAATCACGATTTACCGCTCACGCGCCAGATGTACCATGGCGCGCGGATCTCAACGCTCAATGTAAAACGCTCTATCAGTCAAAAAGGCAGTGCGCGTAAACCGGTGAGTGAACTACTGGCATTGTTTCATCACAAACCCGTCTATCCCATAGGCGCAGTAGAACACCCGATTGATAATAAATAGCGGGAAACAAAGTAAGTAAGTACTAAGGTACCAGCCACTTCACCAACAATACTAACCCTGCCACCAGTAACACCACAAACACCACGCCCACTATCAGATACGGCGCTATGGTAGTCTGGTTAAAATCCTGCTGGTATTTTTTTTGGCTTTGCACACCAAAAGCGCTGGCCAGTACACTTTGTACTACGTTTAACCAGCCTGGTTTTTCAGCCATGATTTACCACAGCGAATTATTCGCTGTCGTTGCCCTTGTGGCGGGACAATAATTCCAGCAAATCGAGGAAATGAAATCGGTACGAAGTAGAGCGTCCCGTAAGCCAGGTTAACCAACTCACCTGTTCAGCTTCGAGGACTGAGGAAACACAATTTTCGACGCAATCCGTAGCGTCAGAACGAACAGCAAAATTAAAACTGCCAACAGTTAGCATCAGAGCAAATACGGCTCCGGCTACCCGCCAGTTCAAGCTTTTCTTTAGCATTGTCATAACAAGACTGTCCCAAACAATCATCCATTGTTGCAATTATAGCCAGTTTGTCACATCTGGCAATCAAATTTTTAACCAAAAGTACAAAGGCCACACTAGTGTGTGGCCTTTGCGTGCACATAACATAAAACACTGAAACAGTGTTAAAAGTCTCTTACAGTTCGAAATCTACTGAGTAAGAAACAGTGTATTTGATTGAATCGTTATCACGCTCAGGAGTGTTTGCGAAATCATCATTATCATCTAAATCAGTACCGCTAATCATAAACGCGAAACCATCTTTAGAAACAGTTACACCGTAATCGATATAAGCATCTGTTACGCCGTTAAAAGATTCCGCGAAATCACCCTGGTGATGACCTAAATGCAAACCGATTTCAGTACCGCTTTCCAAAGCGAAACCATAATCAAGAGACAGGTAGGTTGCCTGGCCAAAACCGAAATCTTCACCAGGACCTTCATCAGGCTCAGCATTCGCTAAAACAGATAAAGTTGCACTGAAGCTACCGTAACCGATGCTACCGTAAACTTCACCAAAATCGTAGCCAGCATTCTCGTCGTAGTTGTAGTAAAGGTATCCTACGTCATAGCTAAAGTCGCCTGCTTCACCAGAGTAACCGAAGTACAAGTCATGCTCATAAGAGTAAGCATCAGACTCTTCGTACTTAACATTTGATGCCCACGTACCGGCATAAAAGCCGCTGTCGCTCGCATAATCGATACCGCCTTGTACAGCAGCTTCGTTCATGGTTTGCGTCAGACCACGCCAGATGTAGTTGTTAGTTACGCTTACATTCGCAGACAGACTGTCAGCCAGAGCAGCCTGAGAAGAAAGGCAAGAGCCAACAACGGCCAGAGTTAATAAAGTTTTATTAAATTTCATGTGTGTTCTCCGTATAAATCACGCATAAGTGTTTTTATTTAAATGACTTTTCTGTCTGTTATTATTTTTCTGCTGACTTTATACGCAAAACTAGTGCCCAATTATCCAACCTCTTGCCATCACTTACACATTATTAATAAACATCTGTTTTTAATGTGTTTTTATTCACAAACTTTACATATAATTATTTACTTTCTTCACCAACGCACAATCAATCAGCATTATTTTGCACCAAAACAATGCAAAATCCCCATAACAGGGCGAGATTTGCTCTTTTGCCCGGTTTGATATTCCGCTAAAATATTGGCCAGTTTATAAGCGGCCTTGTGTCTATTCGTCGAGTACAATAATAACCAGACGTAACACCCCGGACACCAGACCATCCCCCGTACCCTACACAGTCTATAAAAGGTTATTCATGCAACAGTTTTTAATAGCGCCGTCGATTTTATCGGCCGATTTTGCTCGTTTAGGTGAAGATGTCCAACGCGTACTCGACGCCGGCGCCGATGTGGTGCACTTTGACGTGATGGATAATCACTATGTGCCAAACCTGACCTTTGGCCCGATGATTTGTAAAGCTTTACGTGATTACGGCATTACCGCACCTATTGATGTGCATTTAATGGTATCCCCGGTGGACGACCTGATTAGCCAGTTTGCCGATGCCGGGGCCAGCTATATTAGTTTTCATCCCGAGGCCAGTCAGCATGTAGACAGAAGCCTGCAACTGATCGCCGATAAAGGCTGCCAGCCGGGACTGGTGTTTAATCCCGCCACACCACTGCACTACCTCGACTATGTTATGGATAAACTTCACCATATTTTATTGATGTCTGTAAACCCGGGGTTTGGCGGCCAGTCATTTATTCCTTCCACGCTGGATAAATTACGTGAAGTAAAAGCACGTATCGACGAATCTGGACAAAACATCCGTTTGGAAGTTGACGGCGGGGTGAAAGTCGATAATATCGCTGCCATTGCTGCCGCCGGCGCAGATATGTTTGTTGCTGGCTCAGCTATTTTTAATCAGCCCGACTATGCCGCAGTCATCCAACAGATGCGGACTGAACTGGCGTCTATTTCTTCTAAATAAGCAGGTATTGAGTGATGAGTGCGAAACCAATTGTATTAAGCGGCTGCCAACCTTCCGGACAGCTTACCCTGGGTAACTACATGGGTGCGCTAAAACAGTGGGTCTCTATGCAGGAATCCCATGATTGCCTGTATATGATTGTAGATTTACATGCCATTACGGTACGTCAGGAGCCTGAAAAACTAAAGCAGGCGTGTCTGGACGGCCTGGCGTTGTACCTTGCTTGTGGTATTGACCCGGCAAAAAGCACACTGTTTGTGCAGTCGCACGTGCCGGAACACGCCCAGCTGTCGTGGGTACTTAACTGTTTTACCCAGATGGGCGAGCTTAACCGCATGACCCAGTTTAAAGACAAGTCTGCCCGTAACGCCAATAACATAAATGTGGGATTATATAGCTATCCTGTGCTGCAGGCCGCTGACATCCTGTTGTACCAGGCTCATGAAGTCCCGGTGGGCGAAGATCAAAAGCAACATTTAGAGCTTACCCGTGATATCGGCACGCGCTTTAATAACATTTACGGTGACACCTTCCGAATTCCAGAGCCGTATATTCCGGAGTTTGGTGCCCGGATTATGAGTTTGCAGGAACCGGATAAAAAGATGTCCAAGTCTGACACCAACCCAAACAACTTTATTGGTTTGCTGGAAGATCCGAAAAAAGTGGCCAAGAAAATTAAGCGCGCGGTAACTGACTCAGACGAACAGGCGCGTATTTACTTTAACTGGGCCGAAAAGCCGGGTGTAACCAACCTGCTAACATTATTATCTCTGGCTACCGGTAAATCGGTTGATGAACTGGTGCCAGCCTACGAAGATAAAATGTACGGCCACCTGAAGTCTGATGTAGCCGATGCCGTCGTCGCCTTAATTGAGCCGATTCAGCAGCGCTACAATGAGCTCCGCGCTGATCGCGCCTACCTTGACGACGTAATGCGTAAGGGCGCCGAAAAAGCGCAGGCCCGCGCCGCTGCCACCTTGCAGGCAACTTACGACGCTTTGGGATTTATCGCCAAACCCTAAGCCAAGCCGGTGCATTAGCAATTGATTCTACTGATCGATAATTACGACTCCTTCAGCCACAACCTGGCCCGGTATTTTCTGGAGCTGGGTTGTGAGCTGAAGGTTGTTCGCAATGACGCAATTACCCTGGACGAGATAGACCCCGCCGTCTTTGATGGCATTGTGATCTCTCCGGGTCCCTGCACACCTGACGAATCCGGCATTAGCCTGGACGTTATCCGGCATTTCGCCGGCGTTATTCCTGTCATGGGCGTGTGCCTGGGTCATCAGGCAATCGGACAGGTATTTGGCGCCACGATAACCCGGGCTAAACAAATTCGTCACGGTAAAGTTTCTGCCATAAAACATAATGACGATGCCTTATTTAAAGACGTTCCCACCCATTTTAATGTTACCCGCTATCATTCACTGGTGATCGCGCCACAAACACTGCCCGATTGTTTAGAGGTACTGGCCTGGAGCGACAGCGATGCGTCGCCGGAAATTATGGCAATCAGGCATAAAACGTTACCCTTATGGGGCGTTCAGTACCATCCGGAATCATTGCTGACAGAATATGGCCACCAGGTACTGCTTAATTTCCTCACTTTAGCTAAGGTAAAGCGCAAACAGGCCGATATGACCTGTGTATCCGAATTTAACGGGCAAGTTGTCTCGCTTTCCTGAAAAACGAAAGTCGTCAGTCATTTTACCTGCTATATTGGCTAATTTGCGTGACATGTTAAAACATGTCCTAGTCTTCGTATTGCAAACAGTTTACTGTTTATTTATCACAAGGATAGAGCGTAATTTTCATGGCAGAGCAACTGTTGGCTCCACCAGCCTTTGTAAAACGGTTTAATTATTTACTCCTTGCCCCGGAACGGGCCAGGGAGATGATCGGTCGTCGTGCCCCCGGTGAGGTAAGTTATGCCGAATCAGAACAAAGTTTTACCCGCCGTCAGTTGCTTAAGGTCGAAAAAGACGCCATCAAAAACAAGCTGGAGACCGCCAAACTCCAGGCCAATTACGTCGAACAGATAAATCAGCAACTGCACGCTGTTATCAACAAAAAATTGCTGCAAATACTTAACGACAGCAATGCCGTCTGCGAGACCCTGTTAAACTGGTCCGAAGACGTCACCGACCTGATTGATTTATTGTCGACCCCTTCGGCTACGGTCAGCAAGGTTGAAGCCGTCGCGGCTAACATTCCCTGGTTGGTAGACGAGTTACTGCGCCAGGTAAATCAACCCCAGTACCGACGTCGTGACGCTCGTGGCGATGTCATTGCCGTCGACACGTTAAAAACTGCCCTCAGCTTTATTGGTATTGATAACGTTAAACGCGTGCTGCCCGCGCTTATTTTTAAGCAAAGTCTGCCAGTGATTACCGACCCGTATCCGCAAATTAAGCATAAAGTCTGGGAATATAGTCTGGTATGTGCGAGAACCGCTGAGCTCATCGCCAGTCATTACCGGGTTAGTTCATTTGAGGCATTTTCACTGGCAATGTTTAGTCAGTTAGGCCGCAGCGCTATTTTAAAACTGTACTTTCGCTTGTTCGAACAGGTCCATCTGGATTTCTTACGTCACGCACAAAAAGCCAAGCTGCGCAATTTACATTCGGCATTAGTTCAGCTGATCCCCGATGCCAAAAGACTTATCACACTGATAGACGAACACAGCGAAAAAACAACGCTGCACCTGGTGGAGTTTATGGTGTTTAAGCGTCTTAATTACGTCAGCCCACTGCAACAACTGCTTAAAGATATCGATCCGGAAGATGCATCCCCGTTAACCCAGATGCTGTTAGACTGCCGCTATTACGCCAAATACCGCATGCTTAAGGATAACAACCTGTTTCTGGACGACGAAGCCGAACATTTTCTGGCCGGTTGCGCCATACCACCAGCATTGCAACAAAAGCTGGCTAACATTACCCTGAGTCAGCTGCCAGTTTTATCCGATTTGTAACGATTAGCCGCCAATAAAGCCCGAAAATCCCATTTATTTTTGCATTCCTGAAGATTCATAATCATTCAGCCGTAAACTCAAATTTACATCCGGTCGGCCGCCCTGATTCTGTATGCCATAAAATCACCCTCTGATTTTCCACTATTCACAATTCATTCACTTAAATGGATAGTTATTCATTTTTTATGCAATTAGAGCCACACCCCTTGATTTTACTGACCTTGAGGTCTGGTAATACACGAGACAACGCCCCTTTAAGGTGGCATACTGAGCCGCTTAATACCGTATAAAACGCATAAAGCTCACGCTCGCAAGACGCTGAGCATTTATGTTAATGACTAACAGTTAGAGGTGAAAAAATGCAGGTAACCCGCGAAACGTTTGATCAGGTCATGGTACCTAACTACAGCCCAGCCAAAATGGTGCCGGTACGTGGTCTGGGTTCACGAGTCTGGGATCAGGCTGGAAACGAGTTTATTGATTTCGCCGGCGGCATTGCTGTAAACGCATTGGGCCATTGCCATCCTGAATTAGTAGCAGCGTTAACTGAACAAGGCCAGAAATTATGGCACCTGAGTAACGTTTTCACTAATGAACCCGCTCTGCGTCTGGCCAAAAAACTGACTGACCACACCTTTGCCGAGCGCGTCTATTTTGCAAACTCAGGCGCGGAAGCCAACGAAGCCGCGTTAAAGCTGGCCCGTCGTTACGCGCTGGAAAAATTTGGTGAGCAAAAACAAAAAATCATTGCTTTTACCCAGGGTTTCCATGGCCGTACTTTCTTCACCGTAACCGTTGGCGGTCAGCCTGCGTACTCTGACGGCTTTGGTCCAAAACCAGGCGCCGTAGAACACTGCGATTACAACGACCTGGCGGCATTTGAAAGCCTGATTTCAGATGACACCTGCGCCGTAATGATGGAGCCTTTACAGGGTGAAGGCGGCATCATCTCGCCTGATCCGGCCTTTGTTAAAGGCGTGCGTGAGCTGTGTAATAAGCACAACGCCTTGTTAATTTTTGACGAAGTGCAGTCAGGTGTTGGCCGGACTGGTCACCTGTACGCTTACATGGGACTGGAAGTCGTACCGGATATTCTTACCACAGCTAAATCTCTTGGCGGCGGCTTCCCTATTGGTGCCATGCTCACCACTACCGAGATTGCCCAGCACCTGAAACCAGGTACTCACGGCAGTACCTACGGTGGTAACCCGCTGGCTTGTGCCGTAGCAGAGCGTACCTTTGACATTGTTAACGACCCGGCGGTACTGGCTGGCGTAAAACAAAAAGAACAGTTGTTCCGCGATACCCTGGCGACCATTAACAACAAGCATCACGTATTCAGCGAAATTCGTGGTAAGGGCATGTTACTGGGCTGTGCTTTAAATGAAGACTTTAGTGGCCAGTCGCGCTTATTCCTGGATGCATCAACCCAGCAGCAACTGATGTGTCTGGTAGCAGGCGCTAATGTTGTTCGTTTTGCACCGTCGTTAGTCATCCCTGACGAAGATATCGCCGAGGGTCTGACGCGCTTTGAACGTGCCGTAGCGAGCGTAGTAGCAGCTCGCTAAGCGTCCGGGGACCAGTCATGTACATTATTCGCCCAATTTCGTCGAGTGATTACAACGCGTTGTACGCAGTAGCAGAAGAATCCGGCATTGGCTTTACGTCATTGCCGGTTAACGAAGCCCTGTTAAAACGTAAAATCAATAAGTCGCTGGATGCCTTTAGTCAGGATGTCAGCAAGCCCGGCGGTGAGTCTTATCTGTTTGTGATGGAAGATATCACCACGGGTGAAGTGGTTGGCACCACGGGCATCGAAGCCGCCGTGGGCACAGACGATGCCTTTTATCACTATCATTTGGGCAAAGTGGTCCACGCCTCCCGTGAGTTAAATATTCATAACACTGTAGAAATACTGACGTTTTGCAATGACTACACAGGGGTCAGCGAAATCTGCACATTGTTCTTACGGGAAAGTGCCCGCCACGGTGTTAATGGCAGATTTCTGTCCAAGGTGCGTTTTTTGTTTATGCAGGAACACCGCGAACGATTTGCTGACATCGTGATTGCCGAAATGCGTGGCGTCAGTGACGAAAATGGACGCTCACCCTTTTGGGAGTGGCTGGAAGAGCATTTCTTCTCGATGGATTTCCCCACTGCTGATTATCTGACCGGTATTGGCAATAAGGTGTTTATCGCTGAGTTAATGCCCAAGTACCCCATTTACGTCAATCTGCTGAGCCCGGAAGCACAGGCGGTGATTGGCAAGGTGCACAAAAAAACCGAACCAGCCCTGCGCTTACTGCAGGAAGAAGGGTTTAGCTGCCGTGGCTACGTCGACATCTTTGATGGCGGTCCTACGGTAGAAGCACGCCTTAGTCATATCAACACGGCTCAGCGTAGCCGCCGGGCCGCGGTCCATATTGACGACCAGTCTGCCGCGCAGGAAGGCGAATTATGCTACATCATCAACACCAAAATCGCCGATTTCAGAGCGGTTGTTGCGGATGTGAGTTTCGACGAGCTCACCGGACAGGCCGTGCTATCGCACAAGGCCGCCGCCTCACTGGCAGTGCAGGAAGGTGATTTCGTCCGCTTTGCCAGCGTAAAGCCACGCAAATAGCGGCAAATTATCACTAAAATAACAGCATCAGGACAGAAAAACATGCAACAAGCCATTCATTACATTGATGGTCAGTGGGTTGCCGGAGAAGGCGCTCCCATTGCTTCGGTTGATCCGACCAAAAACGAAACTTTCTGGCAGGGGCAGTCGGCTTCCGCCGCTCAGGTAGATAGTGCCCTTACCGCCGCCCGCGCCGCTTTGCCAGCGTGGTCGGCCAGCACAGTCGAGTCTCGTTTGGCCATCATCAAACAATTCGCAGAGTTGTTAGGTAACAACAAACAAGAACTGGCAGCATTAATTGCCCAGGAAACCGGTAAACCACTGTGGGAAACCGCAACTGAAGTGGGTGCCATGATAGGCAAGATTCCCATTTCAGAAAAAGCGTATTTTGAGCGTACCGGCACCGTCGAAAATCCCATGCCAGTAGGCAAAGCGTTTATCCGTCATAAACCCCATGGCGTGGTTGCGGTGTTTGGTCCGTATAACTTTCCCGGTCACCTGCCTAACGGTCATATTGTTCCTGCATTGATTGCCGGAAATACGGTGGTTTTCAAGCCCAGTGATCTGACCCCTGTCGTTGCTGAGTTTACTGTTAAGCTCTGGCATCAGGCCGGACTGCCTGCTGGCGTGCTTAACCTGGTTCAGGGCGAAGTGGAAACCGGTAAAGCGCTGGCCTCGCACCCGCAAATTGATGGCCTGTTTTTTACCGGTAGTTCGCGCACTGGTAAGCTGTTACACGAGCAATTTGCCGGTCATCCCGGTAAAATTCTGGCGCTGGAAATGGGTGGCAATAACCCAATGATTGTGACTGATGTTGCCGATACCAAAGCCGCCGTACACGACATTATTCAATCTGCTTTTGTGACGTCTGGTCAACGCTGTACCTGTGCCCGTCGTTTGTTCATTCCTGCTACACCAGCGGGTGATGAACTGGTACAAGCCCTGGTTAAAGCCACTGAGAACATTTCAGTAGGACACTATGATGCCGAGCCTCAGCCGTTTATGGGTGCCATGATCAGTGCTAATGCAGCAAAAGGCATGGTCGCCGCTCAGCAACAGTTACTCGATGCTGGCGCTGATGCGCTGTTAACCCTGGAGCATCTTGATGAACAAACCGGACTGGTAACCCCCGGCATTCTGGATGTCACCGCCATTGCCGACACGATGGAAGACGAGGAACACTTTGGTCCGCTGCTGAAAATTATTCGTTACAGCGATTTTGATACTGCCATTGCGCAGGCTAACAATACCCGTTTTGGTTTATCCGCCGGTTTGCTTAGCGACAGTGAGGCCGATTATCAGCATTTCTTTACGCATATTCGTGCCGGTATTGTTAACTGGAATCGTCCTATTACTGGTGCCAGCAGTGCTGCACCGTTTGGCGGTATTGGCGAAAGCGGTAACCACCGTGCCAGCGCCTACTACGCGGCCGATTACTGTGCTTACCCGGTGGCGTCGGTGGAACTCGACAAAGTCGCTTTGCCTGGCACTTTAAGCCCTGGTTTAACGCTGTAGTACGAAAGGATTTCATTATGCATAACAATATTACTACCCTGTTTGATGCGCTATGGGCTGACTACGTGGCCATTACTCCCAGTGCACAGCGCATCCACAAGTTACTGACCGGCGAAGAAAACAGCGCCCGGATAGTGAATGATCATGTGGCGTTCCGTACCTTTAATCTGGAAAAGTGTCAGCTGTCACATCTGGCAGCGCACTTTCTGGCTCTGGGTTATGAAGCGAAAGGCGAGTATGACTTTAAAGCAAAAAAAGTCAGTGCCAGACACTTCGAACACCCCGACCAGACACAACCAAAGGTATTTATCAGCGAACTGCGCGTGGCTGAGTTTTCCTCTGAAACCCAGCGCATCATTCACGCACTGGTAGAGCAAATGCCAGCACAAGCAGTACAGGCTGACAATTTCCTGTATTCTGGTCGTCACTGGCAACTCTCGACTGACGAATATCAGTCTTTGATCAGCGAGTCAGAATACGCTGGCTGGTTAGCTGCCTGGGGATTCAGAGCCAACCATTTCACGGTAAGTGTTAATCATCTGAATAATATTGATAACCTGACAGACGTGAATACGTTGCTGAAAGAAGCAGGCTTTGTGCTGAATACTTCTGGCGGCGAAATTAAGGGCGGCGAATCAGTTTATCTGGCGCAGTCTTCTACCATGGCAGATCAGTTCGAACTGGCATTCAGTGACGGCAGTTTAACCATCCCCAGCTGTTTTTATGAGTTTGCACAACGCTATACTATGCCCGATGGCATGTTATATCAGGGTTTCGTTGAAGCCTCTGCCGACAAAATTTTCGAAAGTACCAATGCCCGTTAACGCGGCATAGTTTCAGATAAACGTGCCCTGCAACTGCCGCGGCACGTTTATCAATGCCTACAAAGCTTTATTAGCAATTTGCCAGCCTTTGGTATGCTTTAAGATAAATTGTTCGTAAGGCATCGGCTTTTCAAATAAAAAGCCCTGATACAGATGAATCCCGATATTTTCCAGAATGGGTAAGTAGGCCTCGTTGTCGATACCTTCGATAATCACTTCAAATCGTAAACTATCCAGCATTCTGAAAATGCCGTTTAACAACGAACGGGCACGTTCGGATTTATCAATGCCCTTAACCAGACTGCGGTCCAGCTTAATCACGTCAAAATCAAACTTGCGCAAATAACTTAAAGACGAAAACCCGGAGCCAAAATCATCCAAAGCGATAATAAAGCCCTGATCTTTGAGCGCAGCCAGACATCCAATCGCCGCCTTTTCATCCTGAATAAAAATCGACTCGGTAATTTCAATTTCGATAAGTTCCGGAGACACAAAGTGTTCAGCACAGATATCCGCCGCCTGCTGGGGGAAAAATTCGCTCAGCAACTGATTAGCACTAATGTTAACCGATAAAGGCAAACTTATCCGTTCGGCTTCCAGCATGCTGATATATTCGCAGGCCGACTCCAGTGCCATCAGCCCTATTTCGGTATCCAGTTCGTACTTTTCAGCTAAGGGAATAAACACTACCGGGCTTACCACGCCATGCAAGGGAGAGAACCAGCGACACAACAACTCGCCACCAACCAGGCGACCAGCGACGTTGTATTTTCCCTGGACGTGAAACTCCAGCATGCGGTTTCTGATGGCACGACGCAAATCACTGAGCAGCGAAACCTGCTCTTTGACATGCTCAGTTAACCCCTCGTGGTACTGATAGACCTTACCTTTACCACTGGTCTTAGCCCGGTACATAGCTGCGTCTGCGTTCTGGATAATTTCTTCGATAGACTGTCCATGTTCACTGTAACGGGCAATACCAATACTGGCTGACACTGACAACTCCGTTTTGCCATTTCTGAATATTTTTTGTTCCAGCCGGGCAATAAACGCGGTGCATTGCCTGCTAAATTCATCATTGTCTGCTTCCGGCACCGTAATAATAAACTCATCACCGCCCCAGCGGGTGACCAGAGCAGGGGCAAGGAATGTCTGTTCTAACTGACTGGCCACCAGCTGCAGACATTCATCACCCAGTTCATGACCGGCAATATCATTGATATGTTTAAAACCGTCCAGGTCGATAAAGGCCAGTGAAAATGGTGTATTGGCTGCCATCAGCGATTCCAGCTCATCGCGTAAGCCAATACGGTTTTTCAGACCGGTTAAATCATCATGAATCGCCAGTAATCGCAGTTGTTGCTCATTTTGCTTACGTTCACTGATATCTCTGAGTGTAGCGATAACGTAAGAGGAGTTCTGGTGGTGATCCTCAAACATCGCCAGTGACACATCCACAGCAATATGCTTACCGCTTAGAGTGGTTAACTCCGTTTCAAATCTCTCCTGGCGGCTCTGAGCAATTCGTTTCAGTGGTTCTGCGGCTTGTGGCAAGAAGCGTTCAAGATGCTGCTTTTCCGATTCTTTTCGGGAATTTAAGCCGCTTAACTCACAAAACGCCTGATTAGCTTCGGTTATAATCAAATGCGTAGACAATACCAGCATAGGTTCCCGTGAACTGGCAAAGGCTGATGCCATTAACTGAAACGACTGTTCCGCTTTATGCTCGCGGGTTTTGTCTTTGGCCATACCAACGATGTATTTGGCCACGCCAACACTGTCTCTCTCGAGCACCCGCCCACGGGCTCGCGTCCACTGATAACCATGCAGGCCACGAATACGGCAGATAAACTCAACATCGTCGCTTTCGCCATTGACGGCCATGGACCATTTAAGCTGCATTTGCGACAAATCATCCGGATGAACCCGGTGCATTAAATCGATGGCATTTTGCTGAATTTCACGCGCTTGGACATGATGCAGGCCAAAAGAGCGGATCCGAAAGGTGTCATCATCCGCGTGCCACTCCCAGTAGCTTTCCTGACTTGCCCACAAGGCCAGTTCCAGCTTTTCCTGAATACTACGGCTCTTCGTGAGGGCATCATACAGCTCACGGCTTTTGTCTGTCAGCAATGTCTCAGCTTGCTTACGCGCCGATTTTTCCCGTTTTAATCGGCGTTCTAAGCTGGTCAGGGAAGGGGCTTTTAAAGAATATTCGTTCACGATTCAATTAATTTAACGTCTATCTTATAGGTGTGGGGAGAAGATAGCGGCGTAACCTGATGTTCCACCTGCTCGGAAAAGTACCCGGCGGCACCATCAATCAGACCTTCGGCCAGTGCATAAAGGTCATGAACAGAATAGTACTCCAGTGAAATACTGTTATCCGTTCTGGCTAACACTTTAAAAGAAGGTAAATCTGCATCAGGATAGAGTTTGCGAACCTGGACGTGAATGTCATCATCCAGGCAGTCGAGGATTTCCAGCACCGATTGACGATTAATCATCATCTCGGCGTGGCCACCGGATAACACGCTAAACAGGTACTTTCCGTAGTCATACAACAGCTCGTTGGCTGAACGTCCGGTTTTATTTATCAGCACAACCATGATTTTTTCCAGCTCACTGAAAGGGTAATAACCCACCGCAGTGAACGCGCCGTCGTTCTCAAGATTCGCTTCTTCCAGCACTTCGTCTGCGAATTCCGGCGACACATGCTCTTCGAGCATTTCAACCAAAGAAGTAAAAACCACTCCAAGCATAACTGCTCTCCCTATAAACACTCATTTCAGTGTAGAAGATGCTGGGAAAAGTACCTACATTTTAAGCAATTTAATGTGATTTTCAGACTTTAGTTTAAATTTTTGAGTTTAGTGGAGATTTAGGTGATTCACGCCCTGATAACCAGGGCGTGAGATGAAGAGAATTACGCTTCGATTTCAACCTGGTCGACCCGTTGCAGGCCTCGCGGTAGCTTATTACCACGGCGGCCACGCTCACCCTGATAATGCACCAGATCATCAGCCGACAGCGTCATGCTGCGCTTGCCTGCAGTGATCTTAACCGCAGCACCATCCGGCACCACTGCCAGCACTTTTAGATACTCTTCATGTATCTGCGCCTTCGCCGATGGAATACTGATAATTTTATTGCCTTTACCTTTCCCCAGGCTGGGTAAATCACGTAGTGGGAACAGCAACATCCGGCCTTCGTTGGAAATCGCCATACACCAGTCGGTGTCCAGGTTTTCGACCCGCTGAGGCGTCAGCACTTTCGCCCCGGTTGGCAGGTTCAGATAAGCTTTGCCCGCTTTGTTTTTACTGATCATGTCAGCAAAGGTACCAACAAAGCCGTAACCGGCATCAGAGGCCATCAGGTATTTGCCATCATCGCTGCCCATTACCACATGGGCAAACTGCTCTCCGGCAACCACACTGAAACGGCCGGTCAGAGGTTCTCCCTGACTTCGCGCCGAAGGTAACCCGTGTGCGTCACAGGAAAAGGCCCGACCGGAGGTATCAATAAACACCACCGGCTGATTGCTCCGTCCCTGGGCACTGGCCAGAAAACTGTCACCGGATTTGTAACTTAGTGCCTCAGCATCGATATCGTGCCCTTTGGCACAGCGAGCCCAGCCTTTCTCAGACAACACCACGGTAACCGGTTCGCTGGGCACCAGCTCTTTCTCGCTAAGCGCCTTGGCTTCAGCGCGCTCAACAATTGGCGAGCGTCGATCGTCGCCATAGGTCTCGGCATCCTGCAGGATTTCTTTTTTAATTAAGGTTTTTAAACGGCGATCTGAACCTAACAGTTGTTGCAGGTGATCGCGCTCTTTTTCCAGCTCATCCTGCTCGCCCCGGATTTTCATTTCTTCCAGTTTGGCAAGGTGGCGTAACTTTAATTCCAGAATCGCTTCGGCTTGCTTGTCGCTCAGACTAAAGCGACGCATCAGCTCCGCTTTAGGTTCATCGTGAAAACGAATAATCTCGATGACCTCATCTATATTCAAAAAGGCAATCATTAAACCTTCAAGAATATGCAATCGTGCCAACACCTTATCCAGACGGTATTGCAGACGGCGGGTGACCGTATCTTTTCTGAAAGTCAGCCATTCGCTAAGGATGGTTTTCAGATCTTTAACCTGCGGACGACCATCCAGACCAATCATGTTAATGTTAACCCGGTAGCTCTTTTCAAGATCGGTGGTGGCAAACAAGTGCTGCATCAGTTGTTCGGTATCCACCCGGTTAGAGCGCGGGATAATGACCAGGCGGGTAGGGTTTTCGTGGTCTGACTCGTCGCGCAAGTCACTAACCATAGGCAGCTTTTTCGCCTGCATCTGCGCTGCAATCTGCTCCAGAATTTTGGCACCTGAAGACTGATGCGGCAGCGCGGTAATAACCACATCACCATTTTCCTCATGGTATTTGGCCCGCATTTTAATGCTACCCCGACCGCTTTCATACAGCTTTTGAATATCGCTGCGCGGTGTAATTATTTCGGCATCGGTAGGGTAATCGGGGCCCTGAATATCTTCCAGTAACTCATGTAGTTCAGTCTTACTGTTATCCAGTAATTTAGCGCAGGCATTCGCGACTTCCCGTACATTGTGTGGGGGAATATCCGTTGCCATCCCAACCGCAATACCGGTGACGCCGTTGAGTAAAATATGCGGTAATCGGGCCGGTAAGACCTGAGGTTCATTAAGCGTACCATCAAAGTTAGGGATCCAATCAACCGTACCCTGACCCAGTTCTGCCAGTAGTACCTCACTGAATTTCGACAGTCGCGCTTCGGTGTAACGCATGGCGGCAAAAGATTTAGGGTCGTCCGGTGCCCCCCAGTTTCCTTGTCCGTCGACCAACGGATAACGATAGGAAAATGGCTGAGCCATCAACACCATAGCTTCATAGCAAGCCGAGTCGCCATGAGGGTGAAATTTACCTAACACATCACCAACGGTACGGGCCGACTTTTTATATTTAGCCGTAGCACTAAGACCCAAATCTGACATTGCGTAAATTATGCGTCGCTGCACCGGCTTAAGGCCATCACCAATATGGGGGAGAGCCCGATCCATGATAACGTACATGGAATAATTCAAATAAGCGTCTTCGGTAAATCGTCGAATGGGGAGCTGTTCGACACCGTCTTGGTTAATGGTAATTTCGTCGCTCATGGGTACTGTTTTTTCTCATCTTATTATGGACACCAATCTGCCTGAGGAACTTTCTAGCCGCAGCGATTATTATCCCATTGTGAGTTAATCCGCCATGAAGCGCAATAGATCATCTGTGCCACCGGGAATAGATTAATCCTTATTCAATCAAGCTTTTGCAGACGACGTAAAGTTAGGGTTTAATAAGCACTCAACAATTACCTGACGTGACTGGATAAAATCATTTTGAACGGCAAATTTTCCGTTATAGCCTGTTTTCTTGTGCTTTGTTGGTTGTGCACACCGGCTTATGCTGCCGTCCACCTTTACGACGGTGAGCAAACCCAGTTACTGGCAGACAATTTTGCTATTCAGCACGAGACCGGCGGCGCCTTTACCATTCGCGATATAATGAAGCGACGCCACGATTTCACTTACCAGGCTGACAACAATCCTAATTACGGTTTTAGTGATAAAGGGCTGTGGCTGCACACTGAACTGTCTAATTTATCCAACAATGAAGACTGGGCATTTTCGCTTAATTTCAGTCAGTTGGATAAAGTGGATTTTTATCTGGTGGTGGACGATGAAGTCATTGCCCAAAGCCATCAGGGTAAACTCCAGCCTGAACAGGTGTACCGAATCCCTCTGTTTAAAGCGACAATTCCGATAGGTGAAAAAGCAGAGCTTTTTATCCGCGTACAGAGCAATTCATCCAGTCTGATTGTGCCAATCTATGTCATGTCAGAAGCCTCTGAAATCGTCATCAGCCAGATCGACAACCTGGCCTGGGGGCTGTTTTACGGCGGCTTATTTATTCTGGCGATTTATAATCTGGTGCTGTTTTTAGGCTCCCGGGAACAAAGTCTGATTGGCTATGTTGCCTACATATTAACTGTACTGCTCTGGCAGTTTGTCTGGGGCGGACATATCACGTTTTTCTTTCCGGAAACGCTGTCGCCATTACTCACGCCGTATACGTCGTTAATCTTTTCGCTGATTGGCATTAGCTCAGGGATTTTCTCGGTTATCTTCCTTGAGACCCGCACCAATTCACCGTCTATGCACTCGGTTGTGGTGGCGTTTTTATGGTTGCAAGCCGCCATGGGTATCACTACGTTAATCGATATCTTTCCGCCTGCCTGGGAACATAACCTGGTGTATGGCATTGGCATGTTCTCAATCATCAGCTATATCGCCGCTGGCTTTGAAGCCTATGCCAAACACTACCGCCCTGCCCGCTATTTTATTTTTGCCTGGGGCATTCTGGCGGTTGGCGCCATTGTGGGCATGTTAAGTCTGATTGGCGTAGTCCCCTCGAATATGCTGACTACCTATTGTTTTCAGGTGGCCGTGTTTTGTGAAGCGGGCTTGTTCTCAATTGCGTTAATGGAGAAAAGCCGCAGCCAGTTAGAAAGCGAGGTTAATCAGGCTACCGATGAACTTCGCCACAACATGGAGCTGATTGAGGAACAGAACGCCCGCCTGGATATTGCCCGCAAGGATGCAATTAAAGCCAGCAACGTAAAATCCCAGTTTCTGGCCAATATGAGCCACGAAATTCGCACCCCGCTCAACGCGATTCTTGGTTTTAGTAAAGAACTGACCAACCTGACTCTGCCCGTCGACAAAATGGAGCAGGTGCGGATCATTAACACCGCAGCTGATAACCTGTTAACCATTGTTAATGATGTGCTGGATTTCTCTAAAATTGAAGCCGGTAAACTACAAATCAACAACCAGCCTTTTTCCCCCAACTCGCTGATTGAAGAAATGGTCACCATCATGTCAAAATCCGCCCACATGAAAGGGCTGGAGTTTGTGCTGGACCTTGGCCCGCTGCCGGAAAAACTGATTGGCGATGTATTTCGGATCCGCCAGATACTGAATAACCTGCTCAGTAACGCCCTTAAATTTACCTCTTACGGCCACATTAAACTGGCTGTACACGGCAAGGCTCTGCAACACGGTATCCACGAACTGGTGATAAAAGTAGAAGACACCGGGATTGGCATCAGCCGTAAGGACAAAAACAAACTCTTCAGCGCGTTTTCGCAAATAGATGATGCCCTTAACCGCAGCTACCAGGGAACCGGTCTGGGTTTGGTGATTTGTCAGGAATTAGTCAAGCTGATGCGCGGTAACCTGGCCTTAAAAACCGCACCGGGTCAGGGCAGTACCTTTACCGTAACCTTACGGACGAATCAGCTCAGTCAGCGTTACTCGCTTTCACCACTGCCTGAATGGCAGAATAAACGGGTCTTGTTGTTTGACCCTCACCCTGTGAGTCGTCGCGCCAGCGCGCATATGATGAAAAGCCTGGGGGCCCGGGTATATTGCGTGGAAACCCTGGATTATCTGCAAACCCTTAACGACCATTTTGATTATTTGTTTGCCGTGTTACCTGCTTTTAAAGCCACCAGGCGTGAACAAATGCTCGAAGCGCTATGCGTATTTAACGCCGACAAACGGGTTTTGTGGTACTCCGGTGACGAGCCCCTTAGCCATTTTCCTGCTTATATGAATGATTTCGAAGCGCAAATCAGAATGCCGCTGACCATATCGAAACTGGATGGGCTACTGCACGGCAATATCAAAGAGAAAGTGTCGCCACAACAAAGCAAACTGAATGCGTTACCCAAAGCCCGCATCCTGGCAGTGGATGATATGGATATGAACCTTAAACTGCTCGACACCTGGCTGGCAGATTCACCGGTTCAGCTTACCCTGTGCAGCGGTGGTCAGGAAGCGGTAAACCGGTGTAAAAACAACGAATACGACCTGATTTTAATGGATGTACAAATGCCCGGCATGGATGGCTTGCAAGCTACCCGGCATATTCGTAAAACCACCTTGAATGGCGGTACCCCCATCATTGCGGTAACCGCTCATGCCTTCAAAGAGGAGCAGGAACGACTGTTATCATCGGGGATGGACGATTATCTGCCCAAGCCTATCGAGTTCTCAACCTTACTCAACCTGATTAAGCGCTGGTGTCAGGGGGTTGATAACAGTCCCATGGCACTGCCTTCGCTGGATTGGCAGCAAGCCTTAAAACGGGCAAATCAAAATCGCGAGCTGGCGATGGAGCTACTGAGCGAGTTCGTTCGCCACCTGCCTCTGTCCACAGAAGCGATTCGACGGGAATGGGATGCCCGCAATTTTAAAGGCGTGCAGGATGAAATCCATAAATTGCATGGCGCCTGTTGTTACACTGGCGTACCAAAGTTACAGCAGTTGGCCAACGAAATGGAAAGCGCACTTAAGTTAGGCAATCACTATGAAGCATCAGAACTGTTGCCTACGATTATTCTGGAGTGCGAAATAGCCGCAGCGCAGGCCAATAAGTTTATTCAGGACAATAAGAGCGCCTGAGCTTCGGCCTACTCCCCTGACTGCGCTTGCAGCCGCGCTTGCTGACACTGGCGCAGCAGTCCAACAAATTCGCCGGGCTCGCGGTCCAGATCGCTGGCCGAAATAAACACGTCGTAGCCAAGTATTTCGCGAACTGCCATCATACGATTTGCCAGAATAGCTTTTATCCCGGTTAGGGTCTGGCCACTCTCCAGCACATAGGGTTTATCTTCAAACAAGCTGTTGCTGTAGCATCCGCCCGTGGTACAGGAAGTATCCTGACTGTGAAGTAACAGCGGGCGCTGCTCAATAATAATATGTGATGCCAACCGCGGTGAAATAGTAAGCAGGAAATCGTCGTAACGCTTAAGCTTAAATCCAACCATATCGAGGGTAGCGAGCTCAAGGCCACGGTTAACACGCGGACAATCAACCCGCTGAATGTCGTCCCAGGCGATCTTCCACTGCCCGCAGCGGTGCTGATAGCTCACTTTGTCGCGACCAATCGCCAGGCTGTGTTCGGGTTCGCGCAGTTTAAACCAGCCAATCAACAGCGTTACAATACCTGCACTTACTGCAAACATCAGCGGCAGGAACAGCCACTTAGGCGCAACGGCCAGCACCACGGACGCAAAGAGCACCACACCAATTCCTAGCAACAAAGTCGTCAGGCCATTACGTTTGGCGGTGGATCGAATCAGAATGTGTTCATCGCTGGAAGACATAGAAATACACCAGAAACATTAAAATTGTCCAGATGACATAAAGTCGCATGCGGCGACACACCGGACAGGTGGTTGACCACCAACCCGGTTTAGTCTGCTTTTCACTCGTCAAAGATGACGTTTTGCCGGATGTCTTACCCTCAAACTTCTGCATCGTTTAACGCTCTCTTTAAACGGTCGGCTCTGATAAATAGTTTATCATGGGCCGCCAACTATCTATTGGCAATATTTACGCACGGCGATATGATCCGGCGCAACGATAATCCGCACGGTAGTGAGCGATTTTTGCTACACTAGCCACAAATAAACAAGGCCTCAGCGAAATCTATGTCGATTTTCACCGGAAATCATATCCTTTCAGTTTCTCAGTTTGATCGCGATGCGATTGAACGGGTCTTCAGCGTCGCCGAAAGCATGGAACCCTACGCTAAACGTCAAAAAAGAACCACGGTTCTTGATGGAGCCATTCTGGGTAACCTGTTCTTTGAACCCAGTACCCGAACCCGTGTGAGCTTTGGCACCGCCTTTAACCTGCTGGGAGGTGAAGTACGTGAAACCACCGGTATGGCAAACTCGGCATTAGCCAAAGGTGAATCGCTATATGACACCGCCCGGGTTTTAAGTGGTTATTCCGACATTATTGCCATGCGTCACCCGGCCGCAGGTTCGGTAGCTGAATTTGCCGAAGGCAGCCGCGTACCGGTGCTAAACGGCGGCGACGGTGCTAATGAGCACCCTACCCAGGCATTACTGGATCTGTTTACCATTAAGCGTGAACTGCAGTTTAACAATAAAACCATAGATGGCCTGCACATCGCCATGATCGGTGACTTACGTTATGGCCGAACCGTTCATTCACTGTCTAAACTGCTGTGTTTATTTAAGAACGTTCGTTTTACCCTGATATCACCGAAAGAGTTGGCAATGCCCGACTATATTCTGAGCGCCATTGAAGATGCGGGCCATTCATTAAAAGTGACCGATCAGCTGGAAGGCAACATGGATGCAGATATCTGCTACCAGACCCGAATTCAGGAAGAACGCTTTCCGTCTCAGGACGAAGCCAATAAATACCGCGGTAAATTCAGACTCAACCAGTCAATTTATACCCGGCATTTTCAGTCAAAAACCGTTATCATGCATCCATTACCCAGGGATTCCCGGATGGAAGCCAACGAACTGGATAACGACCTTAACCTCAACCCTAATCTGGCAATTTTCAGACAAACCGATAACGGCGTGTTAGTCCGTATGGCCTTATTTGCCCTCACGCTTGGCGTGGAAGATCTGGTAAGTCAGTACGAAAAGCCTGTCATCTGGTATAGCAATAAGAGCTAAAACACTATGCAACGATCTGAACAACTATTTGAACGCGCCCAACTTTCTATTCCAGGCGGCGTAAATTCACCGGTGCGCGCATTTAAAGCGGTTGGTGGTACACCACGCTTTATCGAAAAAGCGGATGGTCCCTACATTTATGACGTTGATGGCAAACAGTACATCGATTATGTGCAGTCCTGGGGCCCCATGGTTCTGGGTCACAACAATGACAAAATTCGCGAAGCCGTCATTCATGCTGCCGCTTCAGGTTTAAGCTTTGGTGCCCCTACCGAAGCCGAAATCATAATGGCCGAAAAAGTCCGTGAACTGGTACCATCAATGGAAATGGTCCGCATGGTTAACTCCGGCACCGAAGCAACTATGTCGGCCATCCGCCTGGCACGAGGCTACACCGGCAGAAATAAACTGGTTAAGTTTGAAGGTTGTTACCACGGTCATGCTGACTCCTTGCTAGTAAAAGCAGGTTCTGGCGCACTGACACTGGGCGTGCCCAGTTCACCCGGTGTCCCCGCTGATGTAGCCCAGCATACGCTGACAGTTGAATACAACAACCTGGCCAGTGTAAAGGAAGTCTTCGCCGAAGTGGGCGATGACATAGCCTGTATTATCGTTGAACCGGTAGCCGGTAACATGAACTGTATTCCGCCGGTAGAAGGTTTTCTGCAAGGTTTACGCGATATCTGTGATGAATATGGTGCCGTGTTGATTTTTGATGAGGTCATGACCGGTTTTCGGGTCAGTCGCGGTGGCGCTCAGGAACGCTATGGCATTACGCCGGACCTCACCTGTCTTGGCAAAGTCATCGGCGGTGGTATGCCAGTGGGGGCTTTCGGTGGTAAAAAGGCTATCCTCACTCATATTGCGCCTACCGGTCCTATCTATCAGGCGGGTACGCTGTCGGGTAACCCAATCGCCATGGCCGCCGGTCTGGCTGCGCTGGAACAAATTGCCCAACCAGGCTTGTATGAACCCATTTTTGCCAGCACCAAAGCGTTAGTAGACGGTTTTCAGGCTATCGCAGATGAGCACAATATCCCGTTCACCACTAACCATGCCGGCTCCATGTTTGGTTTATTCTTCACTGATGTCGAAAAAGTGGTGAATTATCAGCAAGCGATTAACTGTAATCAGGAAATGTTTAAACAATTCTATCACGGCATGCTTGATGAAGGTGTGTATCTGGCGCCGGCGTCTTACGAAGCGGGCTTTGTGTCCAAGCTGCATGATGCTGAGATTGTTAACGCCACCTTAGCGGCAGCGCGCAAGGTATTTGCCAATTTATAAGGCCCTGATGGGCCCGGGAACATACTGATAATGACCATTGCATTGGCAATATTGCTGGCGGCCCTGGTGCTGTACGGCGGTATTGTCACTCTGATGCTGCTGCGGCAGCGCCGAAAGATGCTGCGAATAGCTCGTGCAGCCAGTCGCGTTATACCCGAAACGGTTATTCGCAACGACGACAGTGAGCAGCGCTTTTTAGAGAAAGCCGACGAAGCAATGCGCCTCAATCAGACGTTTCAGAAGTTTGTTCCCAGGCAATTTGTCGACCATTTTGCAAAACACGGGCTGGACACCCTGGAACTGGGCCGCGCAGATGAAGATGAAGTAGCGATTTTATTTTGCGACATTCGCGGATTTACCGGTTTATCTGAGAAAATGAAACCCCAGGAGCTGATGAATTTTCTCAACTCCTATTTTCTGCGTATGAACGATCCAATCCATCAGAATGGCGGCTTTATCGACAAGTTTATCGGTGACGCCATTATGGCGTTATTTGATCATCCCGGCGGCGCCGGTCCCGATAAAGCAAACGATGCTGTCAATGCTGCGCTGGACTTACAGGAAGCCCTGAACATCTATAATCACCATCGGGCCAATTGCGGCTATGAAGGGATAAAAGTTGGCGTGGGTGTCCATTTTGGCCCGGTTATTCTGGGCACCGTTGGCAGTGATGACCGCATGGACACCACGGTAATAGGCGACAGCGTTAATATCGCTTTCCGCCTGGAAGGCCTGGCGCCGAAATATAATGCCGACATTGTTATTAGCGCGCAAACGCTGAAAGCGGTTAGTCAGAAACAGAAAATTGATTGTCGGGTGCTGGATTTGGTCCGCGTTAAAGGCCGACAGGCGCCCATTCGTATCTATGAAGTGTTAAATCATCTGGACGATAAAACCCGCAAGCAAAAGCTTGCCGTGGCGCCTTATATTCGCGACGGTCTGGCGTGTCGGATGACCCGGGACTGGGATGAAGCACTAGGTCATTTTAATACGGCGCGATTAATTTCGCCTGATGACAGCTTGATTCAACACCATATCCAGATTTGTAAAACGATGATGCACAGTGATCTCCCG
The DNA here is from genome assembly GCF_001758465.1 of Marisediminitalea lipolytica. Lineage (GTDB taxonomy): Bacteria > Pseudomonadota > Gammaproteobacteria > Enterobacterales > Alteromonadaceae > Alteromonas > Alteromonas lipolytica. The sequence continues at coordinate 455,721 of NZ_MJIC01000015.1, read as the reverse complement.
CCAGACTGGGATGGCGCTGTCGCGCACTAACAAGGAAATCATTATGGCAGGTGTGAATATTTCACTCATTTTACAGTGGTTAGTGCTGGCAGCAGTTATTCTGGCCGTGGTGGGATTTGTTTTAGGCAAACGCAAAACCGGCAAGCCTGTGCTTACCGCTTTGTCGCTGGGCATTTCTGCCTTTGTACCTATCGTCGCTGTGGTTTACCTTATTTTTCTGCTCAACAAACCGGATATCAATCCGGCCGGCTAAACAGAGCCACAAACAAAAAAGCCGAACGGGCAAGTGGAAACCCGTTCGGCGCTCGTCACCTAAACCCGATTATGCATGCTCAGTAGTGCGAAGAGCCTGGATCCGTTGTTCCAGCGGTGGGTGACTCATAAACAGTTCAGACATACTGCGTTTACCAGCAATACCAAAAGCCATCATGCTGCCTTCCAGCTCACTTTCCCGATTCGTTTTTAACCGCTCGAGCGCAGCAATCATTTTTTGTTTACCGACCAGTGCGGCAGACCCGCTGTCAGCTCTGAACTCTCGCTGACGAGAAAACCAGAACACGACGGTGCTGGCCAGGAAGCCAAATAACAACTCAAGCACAACCACCGTCATCATGTAGGCAAAACCACCAACGGTTTCGCCATCTTCCTCGTTTTGCATCAGGTTGCTAATCAGCCCTGCTACAACACGGGCGAGGAAGATAACAAAGGTGTTAACCACTCCCTGAATCAGGGCAAGGGTGATCATATCGCCATTGGCAATGTGCGAAACCTCATGAGCCAGTACCGCTTCCGCTTCATCCTGGGTCATGTTTTGCAATAAGCCGGTTGATACTGCAACCAGCGCATTATTGCGGCTGGCACCAGTAGCAAAGGCATTGATTTCGGGCGAGTCATACACGGCCACCTCGGGCATGCCAATACCCGCAAGATTTGCCTGGCGCTTAACGGTCTCGACTAACCACTGCTCGGTGGCATTTACCGGACGGTCAATGACTACCGCTCGGGTAGAACGCTTTGCCAGCCACTTGGACATAAGCAAAGAAATAAAAGAACCGCCAAAACCAAACACAGCCGCAAATATCAGCAGTCCCCCCAGACTCTGGCTATTTATCCCCAGCACGCTAAAAACTACGCTGAGCACAATGCCAGCCACCAGCACAACAGCCAGGTTTGTTATCAAAAACAGCACTATACGTTTCATTACAAGCCTCTTCACTCAGAAACAAAAGACATACTAACCCGCATAAAAGGTGGCTATTCTGCAGAGCAACCTTGTATGCGGGTTTGTATCACCATAAGTGCATTATATAAGGACTAATCATGTAAGTTAAAATCGTATATAACTTACATATGATCAGGTTATTCCTGATCTAATAGAGGGCGAGTTGTGCTAATCACGCAACGCTTTGACCAGTTGCAATACGGCGGGGTGGGTTAATTTACGTTCCGGAGAAATCGCGTAAAGCTGCTCGGTTACCCGGTTAATTACGCCAACCTTATGTAATCCGAATTGTTTTTCCAGTTGGGTAGCCAGCAGTAATGGTGCAGCAAAGGCACCAAGTCCTTCCTGTGCAAACGCCAGCATCAGCGCGCTGTCGTCAAACTCGGCAGTAAAGTCCGGTTGGATGTCCTGGGCGCTGAACCAGCCTAACAACTGCTGCCGAATGAGGGACTTTTTGCCTTGCAGAAGAAAAGGCGCGCTATTTAACGAGGCTGGAAAATTCTCGCTTAACCCTGCGACTTTATCGGCGGCCGCAAAAACCGCCATAGGAGACTCGGTGATCTGGTGACTGTAAGCCTTAACCCGACTGCCGGTTTGAATAGGTTGGTCCGATAACACCATATCCAGTCGGTTAACCGCCAGATCGCTTAGCAACGATGTCAGTTCACCCTCACGACAAATTAGCTTTACCGGTAATTGCAGTACGGGTTTAAGCATTTCGTACACCAGTGTTTTAGGTAATACATCCGTAATCCCTACGGTAAAACTCTGCCATTGATTGTGCTGCTGACTTAGAACAGATTTTAATTCTTCACCCAGGCTAAAGATGTCTGCGGCGTAGCCTTGCACCAGAATCCCCAGTTCCGTTGGCACCAGCCGCCGGGACTGGCGGTTAAACAGAGGAGAACCGATAGTATCCTCCAGCGCGCTTATCTGACCACTGATGGTTTGTGGCGTAATATGCAAAAGCTCACTGACCCGGGCGATAGAGCCGTGCTCTGCCACCATAAAGAAATAATACAACTGGTTATAATTGATAGGTGTCATCAGAGATACGGGCGCTTATAGCTTTGCCTGCTGCTTTATAAATGCAATGGAAGGGGCGAAAAACGCACCTCCGGTTTCAGCCGCGGTATAGTCCAGCCAGCGATCGTATTCGCCGTCGCCCGAGCCGTATATCTGACTGTCGAGCATGCGTTTAAAAGGTTTTGAGCTGGCCGCACATATTACCGAAAACAGCCCCTGGGTATTCATATCGCCATAGGGCATACCCTGCTTAAGCAATTCTGCATTGCCTTGATCGGATATTGATGCACGCACACTATGGGAGGAAGGATTGCATTCTACACTGGGCAAATTATGCTCCCTGGTTGTTCCCATAATTTGCTCTTGCTGACGTTCGGATAAGCTTTGCCAGCGGCGTAGATCATGCCGGAAACGCTGAACGTGGACATAACTGCCGCCATTAAACTCGTTTTCTTCATCGTTGATAACCGCCACCTTGGCTCGTTGCAGGCCACGGGGATTGTCCTGTGCGTACAGGAAGCCGTTCAGGTCGCGGCCATCCAGATAACGAAAGCCCTGGATTTGCTCCACCAGCTCCACATGTATCCGTAACAGCTCCATTATTTCCAGCCCCATGGCGTAACAAATATCGATGCGGTCAGCACGGATTTGAATAAATAAATCGCAGGGCGTACTCGGCGCTACGCGATCTTCACTTTGCATGTCGGGAAAAGGGGTTAGCTCGACAGGAATTGCGCCCGGATAAACCTCGCTCCAATAATGACTGCCAACCGCAATAACACCAGACACCATAGCTTCGTAGTGTTCGTTATCGTAGTAATCAATCACCTCAAGTACGCGACCTAGTTTTGCCCGAACAGCCTGGGGATCGTCGTCAATCACATTCAACAGCAAATACTGAGCATGCAGATTAGGTTCGGCACAAATCCCCTTTTGTGGTTGCGACATATATCGTATTCCTGCTGTTGTTTTTAAACCGGCCGCTAATAACCGGCAGCCTGGCCATCTTTGCGACTTTCTGATGCACCAATGTATATCTGTTTATCGGCATCATAGAGTATGGCTTGATAGCCACCGTAAATCCCTAACTTATCTTCAATGCGATGCCCTCTTTCCTGTAATTCACGTATTGAGGTTCGCGGTATACCACTTTCCAGGCTCACCGAGCCACCGTCTTTCATTAAAGCACCGGTCGGGCTGCTGGAGCCGGTATGGATGAATCGCGGCGCGTCCCCGGCTTCCTGCAGATTCATACCAAAGTCGATCAGATTAACAATGATTTGTGCATGCATTTGCGGCTGCGTAGCGCCGCCCATCACGCCAAAGCTAAGCCATGGCTTTCCATTGCGTGTCACCATAGCCGGAATGATAGTATGGAAAGGTCGTTTAGCAGGTTTGTATTCGTTATTATGGCCCGGCTCCAGGGTAAATAACTCGCCACGGTTTTGCAGAATAAAGCCCAGTTCAGGCGGTGTCATGCCAGAGCCCATTCCACGATAATTGCTTTGAATTAGTGACACCATATTACCTTCACTATCGGCAACAGTGAGGTAAACAGTATCACCATCAATTACCCCTGCATCATAGCGCTTAGCCGCCTTCTTCGGATCAATCAGCTGACGGCGCTGTTGCGCATAGTCTTTACTGATTAAACCGTTGACCGGCAACGTATTAAACGCCGGATCGGCGTAATACCGGGCTCTGTCCTCGAAGGCGAGCTTTTTAGCTTCGACAAAGGTATGAATGTAATCGGCTGAGCCAAACCCCATGCCTTCGATATCGTATTGCTCCAGAATATTCAGAATTTGTAGCGCTGCGATACCCTGCCCGTTAGGAGGCAGTTCCCATATGTCATAGCCCCGATAATTGGCCGCCACCGGCGTCACCCATTCTGAGGTATGAGCCGCTAAATCGTCATAGCTCAGGTAACCGCCTTGCTCTTTCATATAGGCGCCTATGACACGGGCGATATCCCCTTTGTAAAACGCGTCGCGGCCGCCAGTAGCAATTTTTTCGTAAGTCGCTGCCAGACCGAGATTTTTGAAAATATCGCCCTTTTTAGGGACTTTGCCCGACGGCAGAAAAATATCAGCAAAGCCCTGATAATGGCCGATACGTTCAGCGTTCATTTGCCAGTAATACGCCACAACTTCACTTACCGGAAACCCTTTTCGGGCATATTCAATAGCCGGCGACAACAGAGTGGTCATTGGCAATCGGCCAAATTTTTCGTGCAGTTCAAACCAGCCGTCGACAGCGCCAGGCACCGAGACTGGCAAAGGGCCGAACGAGGGAATTTTAGTCATCCCTTGTTGCTTAAAGACGTCGGCCGTTAATGACCGCGGTGAACGGCCGGAAGCGTTCAGACCATACAATTGCTTCGTTTCTGCGTCCCAAACCAACGCAAACAAATCGCCACCGATACCGCTGCCGGTTGGCTCAACCAAACCCAGCATGGCATTGGCCGCAATGGCTGCGTCTGTGGCGGTGCCTCCTTGCTTAAGAATATCCAGCGCAACCTGGGTGGCCAGTGGCTGACTGGTCGCCGCCATGCCCTGAGTGGCAATCACTTCGGAGCGTGTGGCAAATGGCGCACCGGTAATGCGATCGTAAGCCAGCGCCTGAAAGCCCGGCAGACATAAAAGGAAGAGGATTAGACAGACTGATTTCATTGGATTTATTAGGGGTCTGTTAAATATGTTCAGCATACCTGCTAAATCGGTTACTGAGAAGTGCTTTGCCCGATAAGAAAAACCCCGCAAATGCGGGGTTAGAGTCGAAGTGATGTAGGCTTATTATTATTAGGTTTAGCTGCCTAATCTATAATGTGTCCGAAGAATATTAACGGCCACCAGTGAAGTCAGGATAAGCTTCCAGACCACATTCACTGATATCAACACCTTCAAATTCTTCTTCTTCGCTAACACGTACACCGATAACCGCTTTGATAATTAACCAAACTACCAGGCTGGTTACGAATACCCATACGAAGATAGTCAGAGCACCGATGATTTGACCAGAGAAAGTCGCGCCGCCAGTTACAGGAACCAGTAACAGACCTAACAGACCAACAACACCGTGAACAGAAATCGCACCTACCGGATCATCGATTTTCAGTTTATCCAGAGTGATGATGCTGAATACTACCAGGATACCACCCAGGCCACCGAACAGAGTCGCAGTCAGAGGAGTAGGAGTAGAAGGCTCAGCAGTAATTGCTACCAGGCCAGCCAGAGCACCGTTAAGCGCCATAGTCAGGTCAGCTTTACCGAACATGATGCGAGCAACGATAAGTGCAGCGATACAACCACCAGCAGCAGCAGCGTTGGTGTTCATAAATACCACAGCAACCGCGTTAGCGCTTTCTACAGTAGCAGTAGCCAGTACAGAACCACCGTTGAAACCAAACCAACCCATCCACAGGATGAATGTACCTAAAGTTGCCAGCGGCAGGTTTGCACCTGGGATAGCGTTTACTTTGCCATCTGCAGTGTATTTACCTTTACGAGCACCCAGTACCAGTACGCCAGCTAATGCAGCAGCGGCACCAGCCATGTGAACGATACCAGAACCAGCGAAGTCAGAGAAACCCAGGTCGCCCAGCGTATACATACCGAATACCGCTTCGCCACCCCAGGTCCATGCACCTTCCATTGGGTAGATGAAACCAGTCATTACTATTGAGAAAGCCAGGAAAGCCCACAGCTTCATACGCTCAGCAACCGCACCAGATACGATTGACATAGCAGTTGCTACGAATACTACCTGGAAGAAGAAGTCAGCAGCCGGAGCATAAGTCGCTGGCTCTTCAGCTACACCAGTTGCACCGTCAGCCATGATGCCGCCCAGGAAAGGAGCCCAGTCGCCACCGCCGTACATGATGCCGTAACCGCAAATCATGTACATGGTACAAGCAATCGCAAACAGTGCGATGTTCTTAGTTAAGATTTCAGTTGTGTTTTTAGCACGAACAAGGCCAGCTTCCAGCATAGCAAAACCTGCAGCCATCCACATTACCAGTGCGCCACAGATCAAAAAGTAAAAGGTATCTAACGCGTACCCTAATTCAAAAGTTGTTTCCATTATGCTTATCTCCGCAAATTTCTCGTCGACTGCTCTTACAGTGCGTCAGTATCTGTTTCGCCAGTACGAATCCGGACAGCGCCTTCAAGATCGTAAACAAAGACCTTGCCGTCACCGATTTTGCCGGTTTTCGCTGCACCTACGATGGCTTCTACCAAACGTTCTACCTGATCATCCAGAACAGCTATTTCCAGTTTGACTTTAGGCAGGAAGTCGACCTGATACTCGGCTCCGCGGTATAATTCAGTATGTCCTTTTTGACGTCCGAAACCTTTCACTTCGGTAACGGTCAGGCCGTCAATACCGATTTCTGAAATGGCTTCACGAACATCATCCAGCTTGAATGGCTTGATGATTGCTGTGACTAGTTTCATGTGTTGCTCCCAAAAAAATAGTGGTTTGCTACCAGTGTTCATGTTGTGCGAGATTGACTATAACAAGCCCTATGCCACAAATTAAAAACCTTATAAATCAATAATAAGGGAATTTTTTGTTATATTTTCTTACATTTTTTCGCACCATTTTGATGCGCACCAAACGCTTCGCACCATTTTGGTGCTAATGCTATTTATCTTGCATACCTTTTCTTTTATCGCATTGAACTCACGTACAAAACCCCGGTCTATCACGCATGGAAAAACTGGATTTTGCCTGCGCCGGGCCCACACGTTTTACCCCAGCACAACCAGCCCGTAAGCAGGCTGGCGGTTTGCTGTGGTTAATAGCCGGTTCAGTAGTAATCCACCTCATGGTACTGGCCTTTTTGTCTTTTTCATCGCCCGTTGAACAACCGCATCGGGACAAACCGATTAACGCCGTTTTGTATGTACCCGCCCCGAGGATCATACAATCCAGGGGATCAGACTCACTCTCCGAGCCTTCGCCGCAAAAAGACCAGGCAGCCATGGCTGAGACAGCAGCTAAGGAACAGGCTGAGATAACCGTAACGTCAGACAATACCCTGGCAGACCCGGCAACAGTGACTGAACAGAAATTTACTGAATCGGTTCCTACATTGCCTCCGGTAACAGAAGGGCAAATACTAACGCAGGCAGAAAACAGCCCGGCTCAGGCGTCAGGACGCATATCCAGCGCGATAAGCAAAGCAATTAGCGGCCGACAATTACAGCAGCACAATGAAATGGCGACTCAAGCCGCACGGGAACGTCGTCAGCAATTGATTTCACCGGACCTTAAAATTGGCGAGTACACAGCGCCGAAAAAAGAAGTCGGCGAACATCAGATTAATTGTGATAAAGGATTAAACAGCACTTTCGCTTTTATCGCGAGGGGCTTCGGGGGTAAGATTACCTGCACTCGTCGCAATGAATTTCAACAATTTATTGATAAACGACAATACAAACAAAACGACCAATAAGGAAATACCTGTGGCCGCAGCCAATTTACTAGCTCTAATAGACGATATTGCCACCCTGCTGGACGATGTTGCCATGATGTCGAAAATGGCTGCCAAAAAAACCGCCGGGGTACTGGGCGATGACCTGGCGCTTAACGCCAATCAGGTGCAGGGGGTAAAACCCGACAGAGAAATTCCGGTAGTGCTGGCGGTCGCCAAAGGCTCCTTTATTAACAAACTTATTCTGGTACCAGCAGCACTGCTTATCAGTGCTTTTATTCCCGTGCTGATCACCGTTTTATTAGTGTTAGGAGGCTTGTATCTGTGTTTTGAAGGCGCAGAAAAGCTGTTACATAAGTTACTTCATCAGGATGAGGAAGTCCCGGACACAGCAGAGCGTCTGAATAACTTAGCCGACACTTCGCTGGATTTAGTCCAGCTGGAAAAAGACAAAATTAAGGGGGCTATTCGTACCGATTTTATTTTGTCGGCAGAAATTGTTGTGATTACCCTGGGCAGTTTGCAAGGGGCCGATCTCACTACCCAAATACTGGTACTTAGCGGCCTGAGTATCGCTTTTACTATCGGCGTTTACGGCATTGTGGCTGGCATTGTTAAAATGGATGACCTGGGCCTGTATCTGCTGCGTAAGTCATTAACCGGTTCTTACAATACCAGCCAACGGATAGCCGGGCGCTTTTTGCTGACCGCAGCACCGATACTCATGAAAGTGTTATCGGTGGTGGGTACCATAGCCATGTTTTTGGTTGGTGGTGGTATCCTGACCCATAGCATTCCGTTTTTACATCATATTGCCGAAGCCGTAACACAGTGGGTGCCCAGCCTGTCGCTTCTGCTAAGCATTACTTTTGATGGCGTTGCCGGCGTGATTGCGGGTGCAATCATTGCGCTTGCCATCACTGGCATCAGCAAAATTCGCCAGAGCGCATAGCTTTCATTTTCAGGCAAAGGTGGCTTTAGTCAAAAAAGCCACTTTATTGCTAATAACACTACTTTTTAGCTTTTATTCCTTTCTACCGAAATAATCCTCTTTCCGCAAAACCATAAAATTATCAAAAATTTCATATAGTTAATAAAAATTCGACCGAGTGGCACAACTATCGCTAACTAATCTTCGACTTAGTTAAACAGATGGCCTGCTCGGTGAGCATGTTCAGGCCGGGACAGGGTACAGGGCAGTTAGCAAAGCGCTTTCTGGTGTGCCCTCAATGAACAGCGAGGTTCAAGGATATGATCACTTACAGTTTTTTAATTTGGCTTTTGTTGGGTCCGGTACTGGCGTACATCGTTGCGCTGGGCATTGTTAACGGCATCCGTTACCTGTTTACTTCTGACTCATTTAGTCACTAGAGCTTCCCTGGACACTCCCGTAGTGCCACTTCTCAGGAATTGCAGATAACTGCAATTTCCTGAGTTTTTTATTTTGTAATTTCCAATTACTTTAAGTTACCCGTCTGATACCACCAAGTAGATGGTGTGCTCCGCAAGCTGATTTGTTCGTGTGATAGTAGGCTTAGAAATTTGCTTTAAATAAGATAGGTGTTTCAGCATTTTGTCGGGGTGCCGACAGCACCAAGGGGCGTAATGCGACGCCCCTTGACCCCCGCAGTTCTTACTCACGAGAAAACATACTGTCATCGGGCAGGTAAAACCTATCGTCCAGAGAGGGCTCCCTGCCCTCGCTGGACGGAGGCGTCGTCCATGACGCCTCTACGCTTTTACTTTATCTGCCCAATAACAGTATCTCGCTCAATAAGAACCAAATACAAAGCTGCTTTACACACCTGCCGTACACTTCAGGGAGTTAAGTAGTGCAGATTCCACTAAACCTGACTAACCAATTACCCACCAAACAACCGTTCCCACCAGGACTTTTCCCTGGCCTTTTCGGCCGGTGCTTTTTCTCCCGGTTGACCCGCGCAGCCCTGAGCAGGCGGCAGCGCTTCAAGCACGGCAGGCACACTCATACTGCCCTGACATCCGGCCGTAACTACCACACCGGTTTGAGCATCAAAATGGGCTATACCGAGACCGTTAGGGAAACGCCGGGATAAAGACTTGGGCTCCTGCAATTTCTGATAGGCAATAAACACCGGCAACGCACCGGATGAACCGGTTAATCCGGTAGACTTATTATCATCATTACCCACCCAGACAGTAACCAGATTATTGCGGTCGAATCCGGCAAACCAACTGTCCCGGTAGTCATCGGTGGTACCGGTTTTACCCGCCATATTAATGTTAGGAAAGGTTTTTCCAACGGCTTTAGCGGTGCCCTCTGTGGTCACCTTATACAACGCATAATTTAGCAGGTAGGCATATTCTTCGTTAATCCGCTGCTCGCCGTATTCGGCTTTTCGCCACATCAGCCGGTCATTTACACTAACTATCGCGGTTACCGTATGAAGTGGCCGGTAAGCCCCGTTATTAGCGATGGTCTGATACATCTGATTGGTCTCAAAGGGCGTTAACGCGACAGCCCCAAGCGTAAGAGCAGGCACCTCTGGTATCGTCCGCTTTACGCCCAGATTACGTAACGTAGCGGCGACATTATCGATGCCCAGCTCAAGTCCCAGATTCACCGTGGGCACGTTGAGCGACAGACTCAACGCATCAACCAGCGGCACCGTTCCACGATATTTTTTATCGAAGTTTTTCGGTTGCCAGTCGTCTCCTCGCTCATCACTAAGAGATAACGGTTTGTCCTCAAGCGGCGTAGCCAGATTATACTGCGCAGGTTGTTCCAGTGCCGTTAAATAAACGGCGGGCTTAACCAGTGAGCCAATGGGTCGCACCGCATCCAGCGCCCGGTTAAAACCAGCAAAACTGACCTGACGTCCGCCTATCAGCGCACGCACTTCACCACTGCCTATATCAGTAACAACCATCCCGCCTTCTAACTCAGCCTCCCGGCCTTGCTGCAACGCATCCAGAGTACCTGTTAACGCCTGTTCGGCTCGGCGTTGGGCGTTAATATCCAGTGTGGTAAAGACCTTTACACCAGATTCGCGAATATTCGGATCGGCCAGAATCGACTGTAGCTCTCGGCGTACCTGCGCCATAAATGCCGGATGTTTGCCCGTCGCCAGACTATCACCACTGGCTATTCCAACCGGGCGAGAGACCGCTAACTCATATTGTTCGGGAGAAATTTCGTTACCTTCCAGCAGCAAACGCAGCACCAGGTTACGCCTTTCCACTGCCCGTTCAGGATATTTGCGAGGGTTGTAATAGGATGGGCCTTTAATCATTCCCACCAGCATGGCAATTTCGGTCTCGTCGAGTTCATACACCGGGCGATCAAAATAAAAGTAACTGGCAAGCCCAAAACCATGTACTGCCATGTCGCCACTTTGGCCAAGAAACACTTCGTTTAAGTAAGCCTGAATAATTTCATCTTTGCTGTACCGGGCATCGATAATGACGGCCATTAACGCTTCTTTGATTTTACGTTCCAGTGAACGTTCTCTGGAAAGATAGAGGTTTTTCACCAGTTGCTGAGTAAGGGTACTGCCGCCCTGAACCGTACGCCCGGCGGCAATATTAGCCAGCAACGCACGAATGATCGATAATGGTGCAACACCATGATGACTGTAAAAATCGCGGTCTTCGGTCAGGGTAAGTGCTTTTACCAGTAACTGCGGCACTTCTTTAAGGTTTACCAGCATCCGGTCTTCCTGGCTGCCGCTGGCCAGTCGCGTTACCAGCCAGGATTCCAGACGGACCTGCTCTAGCTGTTGCGCGGTTTGCATGTCCTTTATGGCGGCAATACGCGAGCCGTTCCAGCGAATTTCCAGTTGGCGTAATGGCTGAAAACCATCAGGGAAGTGAAAGGCACGGCGATAAATGTGAATCGCCGCGGTTCCTACGCTGTATTCGCCACTGCCCTGAATGCGGCTTACGCGCCGATAACCAAGCAGGGTTAATTCGTCGAGCACCTCTTTGCGGGTAATTTCTTCACCCGTTTGCAACTGTAAAGGACGCGCATAAATTTGCGCTGGCACCTGCCATTTATTGCCGGAGAAATGGTGCTTAATCTGGGCATCCAGATAAATAACATAGGCGCCCAACAACACCAGAGCGATAAAGATCAGTTTCCACAATAACCGCCACAGCCAGCGTTTGCGAATAGGTTTCGTGGTTGATTCTGTTTTTTTTGAGGTCACGACACTTCCTGTTATTACGGTGTGGCTAACTGGTCTTACACACTACGGCAAAGGCAAATTATTTGCGTTATATCAAACACCATTATGCAACTTTTGGCTCATCCGACTGGACAAGTCATTGTTCGCTTTTTACTCTGTAAGTCTAACTGCCCTTAAAAGCGTGTTACCGACCAACGAAAGGAGTTTACCATGAAAATCTCTGTGGATATCGATCTGACACCGGCTGAAGCACGCGAACTTCTGGGCTGGCCAGATATGACCAAAGTCCATGAAACCACCATAGCGATGTTTACCGAACAACTGAAAAACGGTAATCAGGAAACTATGATGACCCTATTAAAACCCTACCTTGATGGCAGTCAGCAGGCTTTCTCTTTTTACCAGAAAATGATGGAAGGGATCGCTACCAGCCCCGCCTCAGGCAAAAAATAACAACTTCAAGGAGCCCTTGTGGAGCAACAGGATAAGCAGGAAATTCTGGACACGCTGAACCAATATGCTGAGCAGTTTAATAGCATGGTGCAGAAAATTCTTACCCGTCAGGGTGATGCAAACGATGCCGCGGCAATGTTTGATCCGCAACATTTGCAAAAATTACTGACAACCAAACTGGCCGACAAAGTAGAGGTCGATACCGCTAAGCTTATCGACAACCAGATGGAATTTATGCGCCAGCAAACCGAACTCTGGCAACAGGCAACCAAGGCCATGTTTGGCGAGAAAGCCGAAGCAGTAGTCACCGAACCCAGAAGCGACCGTCGCTTTAGTCATTCAGACTGGGAAGAGAACCCGGTATTTAACTATTTAAAACAGGCTTACCTGATCAATTCAAAAATGCTGACCGGCATGATGGATTCCATGACCTTTGCTGATCCTAAGTCCGCCGAACAGGTCAAATTTTATACCCGTCAGTATATTAATTCGGTCGCACCGACCAATTACTTATTTTCGAACCCGGAAGTCTGCGCAGAAATACTTAAATCCAAAGGCCAGAGCATGCTTAAGGGCATCGAAAACTTCATGCACGATCTGGAACAAAGCCCGCTTGAGGCCTTTAAGATCACGCAAACTGATATGTCCGCCTTTGAATTGGGCGAAAACCTGGCTACTACTGAAGGTAAGGTCGTGTATCAGAACGACATTATTCAGTTAATCCACTACACCCCAAAACAAGCAAAAACCTACGCCCCGCCTATCCTGTTTGTTCCGCCGTTTATTAACAAGTACTACATTCTGGACCTGGAAGAGAAAAAGTCAGCCGTTAAAGGCCTGCTGGAAAATGGTTTTAGCGTGTTTATGATCTCCTGGGTCAATCCCGACAAATCACTGGCAGACCACGACTTCGTAAGTTACATGAAACAGGGGCCACTGGCTGCGCTGGATGTAGTGTGTGAAATCACTAAACAGCCCAAGGTAAATATGGTTGGTTTTTGTGTGGGTGGCACGCTGTCGGCCGTTACTAGCGCGTATTTACGTGCCCAGGGTGATGAACGCATTCAGTCGTTAACGCTGTTAACCACCCTGACCGATTTTAGTGAGCCGGGTGAGATTGGTAATTACCTGACCGAAGAAAGCTTAAATGCCATGGAACAAAATGCCGATATCAAGGGCGTTTACGATGGCCGTATTCTGGGGCTGAGTTTTAGTCTGCTGCGCGAGAACAACCTGTTCTGGTCTTACTTTATCAATAATTACCTGAAAGGTGAGGATCCTGCCGCCTTTGATATTTTATACTGGAACAGCGATGCAACCAATATTACCGCGGCTTGCTTTAAACAGTATGTAAGAACCATGTACTGGGAAAACAAATTGCGTGAGCCCGGAGGAATGGTTATCGATGGCGTACCGATTGATTTAGGAAAAATCGACATTCCGGTTTACTTTTTAGCGACCATCGCCGATCACATTGTGCTATGGCAGGCCGCTTACAAAGGTACCCAGCTGATGGGCGGCGATACGCGCTTTGTACTAGCCGGATCGGGCCATCTGGCCGGTGTTATTAATCCGCCAGGCACTGGCAAATATCCGCATTGGATAAACGAAGATCTCCCGCCGGACGCCGCTGCCTGGTTTGACGGTGCCACTCAGCATGAAGGCTCATGGTGGCCAGACTGGCACAACTGGTTACAGTCTCACAACAGCAAACAAGTCGTCGCGCCGAAACCTGGCAAGCATAAGTCTTATCCGATCATCGAAGATGCGCCCGGCAGTTACGTAAAACGCCGTCTTAGCTAACCAAACAGGACACTACATTTGCTCTGCCGCCCTATTCTGCGCTACATTGCAGAATAGGCGGTGGAAATTTCTGCGTTTTTTACTTTTTACAGCTAAAAAACATCTGCACTTTTCTTCCCCCGTGCGCAGTACAGCACGTAATGACGCTGGCAACCGCAACAATTAAGTGTTCAACCGGATAAAGCACAGGCCCCAATGGTTACTATTAAGAAATATCCAAATCGCAGACTCTACGATACGTCACGCAGTCAGTATGTGAACATGGATTACATCAAAACCCTGGTAAAAGAACGCACCGACTTTAATGTGGTGGATTCCAAATCCGGTGACGATGTAACTAAAACCATTCTGCTGCAAATTATTTCGGAGTCAGAAACTAACGAGCATCAATCATTACTCACTAACAAATTGCTTAAACAGCTGATTCGTTTTTATGATTCAGACATGCAATTGTTTTTGCGTGAGTACCTGGAACAAAGCCTGATCAGTTTTATGGAACAACAGGACAGTTTGCAGGGAATGATGAAAAATATGGTCGATACCAGCCCCCTTGGCATGTTTAGCAAGATTATGGAACAGAATCTTGATGCCTGGACCAAGACCACAAGAGATCAGAAGAAATAGCCACTTGCTGCATTGCAGCATAAAAAGTTGTATGGTTATTCTATATTGATATAGCAGTTTTGCTGCATTGCAACAAAAATCCTCTTGACCTCCCGGACTTCTACTGTCTAATATATAACCAACGAATGCTGCAACGCAGCAAGTATAAACTTCGAGTGGGAGTGTTATATGTTTGGCAAGTTTTCAGAACAACTCAAAAAGTCTTCTAAACCGGTTAATTCCTGGATGGCGGTAAACGCCAAAATGATGGAAGACTTATCGCAAAATCAAACCGAGCTGTTTACTGGTTTATTAAGCGACAGCGTTAAATATTTAGAAACGGTGTCGGTGCAAACCGAAGCAAAAGGCGTTTTTGCCGCCAATTCTGAATTTGCTGAAGCCATGCGCGATCGCTTTGCCGTTGCTTCCAAAGGGGCTTACTCAACACTGAGTCATCTGCAGGCTGACATGAAAGACGTGGTTAAATCTTCAATTGAAGACAGTACCGAAGTCGCCAAGGAGATGACCAAAGAAGTGACTAAAGCGGTTGAAAAGCCAGTTGCCAAGGCTGCACCGGTTAAAAAGGCAGCGCCTAAACCTGCAGCAAAAGCTGAGCCAGCACCAGAGTCTGCTCCGGTAGAGGCTCCAAAGGCAGAAGAGGTAGCTCCAGTAAAGGAAGCAGTAGCGGCAGCCAAACCAGCTGAAGCCGCACCTAAGCCAGCAGCTAAACCAGCTGCAAAGAAAACAACGCGCACGCGCAGAACCACTTCTACAGCTAAAAAGCCGGCAACTAAAGCGGCCGAAACTAAATCTACAAATTAATTAACGACTCTTTAAGGAGAGACAAATGCTAGAGCAAATGACTGAAAAATTTCAAACTGCAATGAAGCCAGTAACTGAACTTGCAACCTTGAACATGAACACCATGCAGGAATTAGCTGAAAAGCAAAATTCTCTGTTCTCTACTCTGATGTCTGACGGTATGGCTTTTGCTGAAACTGCCAGCCAACAGAAAGATCTGATGAGCCTGGCTGAAGCGCAAAAAGCGTATTTAGAAGGCGTTCAGGAAAAAATGACTGAGTCAGCTAAAAGCAGCTACACGCTGCTCACTGAAACTCAGCAAAAAGCTGGCGAAATGCTGAAAGGCATGAGCGAAGAGTTTACTACTAAGTTTACTGCTAAGTAAGACTCCAAAGTTACATCGTCTGCGCTACTCTAGGCATAATATTGACCGAAAGTGGTATGCGGACTCAGAAAAAGGGCTGTTATACTTAATGGCCCTTTTTTAATATCTGTATTACAATTTTTTGACATTTATGGAACCTCCGGACTTTTAGCCTGTCCATAATGTCACTTAAGTAGTACCTCCGGGAGTGAAACAATGAATTACCAAGCATATGACTACATGGCTCGCGGTGCGCAAATAATGCATGAAGGGTTTAGTCTGCTAAACGATATTGCCAGCCACCCGTCAAATCCGTTCTCTCATACCATTCCAGGCAGAGTAAGCCGTGCCAGTCTTGAGACAGCAATGCGTCTGACCCGACGTTACGAGAAAGTCGGTTTTAATATTGACGAGATAACCATTGATGGCAAATACCATGCTGTGAAAGAAGAAGTCGCCCTGGCTAAACCATTCTGCGACCTGATTCACTTTAATCGCGTGGGTGTACACGATGATCATAAAGTATTGCTTGTTGCGCCACTTTCCGGGCACTTTGCCACACTGCTAAAAGGCACGGTTGAAGCGTTACTGCCAGATCACGAAGTGTATATCACTGACTGGGCCGATGCCCGTGAAGTCCCGTTATCTGAAGGTCCATTCAGCTTTGATTGTTATGTGGAATACCTGATTAGCTTTATGGAATACCTTGGTCCCAATACGCATCTGATGGCCATTTGTCAGCCAACGGTACAGGCATTGATTGCGACTGCGGTTATGGCAGAACAAAAGAATCCGGCCACGCCACACACCCTGACATTAATGGCGGGTCCTATTGATACCAGCAAAAACCCGACCCGGGTAAATGAATTTTCTAAAAAGCATCCTATGTCATGGTTCCGCAATGTTGCTATTATGAGCGTTCCCCATGGCTATCCGGGCGAAGGACGTAAAGTGTATCCTGGTTTTATGCAGCTTGGCGGCTTTATCAGCATGAACCAAAAGGCACACATGCAGAAATACATCGACTTCTATCAAAACCTGTTTATGGGTGAGGAAGAAGATGCTGACCGTTTCCGTGCGTTTTACGACGAGTACTTGGCGGTACTGGATATGCCTGCCGAGTTTTATCTGGAAACTATCGAGCGCGTATTTAAGAACAACGAAATTGCCCGTGGTGCCATTACGTACAAAGGTCAACCGGTTAACTTTGAAGCTATTGAAAATACGCCGTTATTAACGGTAGAAGGTGCTAACGATGATATTTGTGGCCTGGGGCAAACCGAGGCGGCTCAGCACTTGTGTAAGAACATTCCTAAGTCAAAACGCAAACATCATGTTCAGCAAGGCGCCGGTCATTACGGTATTTTTAGCGGCTCGCAATTCCGCAAACATATCCGTCCGTTAATTACCGATTTTATTCATAAATTTGCCTGAGCTTAACTCGCCCATGCTGACACTTTAGGTTAGCATGGGTGTTCTTATTTTCAGGGAGATATCTATGCGCTTAGTCCCAGGTCGCTTGTCTGCAAAAGGTCAGCGTCTGTTTTCACGATTAACCTCCTGTACAATCCTTTCTATAGCCGCGTTAGCCAGTTTGCCTGGAGCCATGGCCCAGCAAGGCGATGATGAAACCTCAGTAGCCACGGCTGACCCTAAACAGGTTTTTGCAACCTGCAAGCAAGGCTTACAACAGTCTGCCGTGGAATATGGCATAACGCCGGAAACTGCGGTACAGGTGTTTGCCAATATCAAATATCAGCCCAGAGTCATCGAATTAGATCGCAGCCAGCCTGAATTTGTTCAGACCTTTCCAGGCTACTTTAGTAAGCGGGTGAATGACTGGCGAATTAACAAAGGTCGGGCTCTGGCAGGAGAGCACAAAGCGCTCCTGAAAAAACTGGTTAAACAGTACGGCATTCCAGCCCAGTATTTACTGGCTTTTTGGGGCCTGGAAACCAATTTTGGCGGCTACAAAGGCAAAATGCCAGTACTAGACTCACTGGCAACACTGGCCTGCGACCCTCGACGCAGCAAGTTTTTTACCAAAGAGCTATTAACCGCAGTTAAGCTACTGGAAGAGCAATCCCTTGAACAGGACAAAATGCTTGGCTCTTGGGCTGGTGCCATGGGACACACCCAGTTTATGCCATCAGCTTACGCTAACTATGCTGTAGATGGTGACGGTGACGGCCAGATCAACCTGTGGGAAAGCGAGGCCGACGCTCTGACCTCAGCCGCTAACTTTCTCTCTCAGTTAGGATGGCAGCCCGGCTTTCGCTGGGGCCGCGAAGTAAAGCTTCCAGCAGGATTTGACTATTCCTTGTTAGGCTACAATAAGCGCCGCACGGTTACCCAATGGAATGAAGCCGGCGTGACCCGGGCCGACGGACAACCTCTTGGTAGCAGTGATATCAATGCTTATCTGGTGATGCCAGCCGGTCACGAAGGGCCTACCTTTTTGGCCTACCCTAACTTCAGGGTCATCATGCGTTGGAATAACTCTGAATTCTACGCCATTGCCGTAGGCAGACTGGCGGATCGCATAGCCGGCGACGGTCCAATGCTCGCATCGTTGCCACCATTGCCCAATTATCGCCGTGACGATATTAAAGCAATGCAACAACAGCTTAATGCGAAGGGCATAGAAGTGGGCGGTGCAGATGGCATATTAGGGCCAGCAACACGGGAAGGGATCCGTGAATATCAACGCCGCAACGACATGATAGCCGATGGCTTTCCTTCTATTGCTGTAATGGAGTCGCTGGGTATTAGCATCACTCCCACGTCGTGAGCCAATTTCTTTTCTAAAAAAAACAAAGCCGGGCATTTCCCGGCTTTGTTGTTATATACCTGGTTTAGTACATGTGTTGGCCGCCATTAATCGACAGCGTTGAACCAGTGATAAAGCTGGATTCGTCTTTTATCAGAAACAGTACACCATCAGCGATATCTTCTGGTTTACCTAAGCGGCCTACCGGGATCTTCGCAACGATCTTTTTCAGTACATCTTCTGGTACAGCGCGAACCATATCTGTATCGATGTAGCCAGGAGCAATAGCGTTAACGGTAATACCTTTACCCGCACCTTCCTGAGCCAATGCCTTGGTAAAACCATGAATACCAGATTTAGCGGCAGCATAGTTTACCTGACCATACTGACCCGCCTGTCCGTTAATCGAACCGATGTTAACAATTCGACCAAAAGAGCGTTCCCGCATTCCTTCAATCACAGCGCGACAGGTATTAAAACAAGACGCTAAATTGGTTTGAATAACCGCATTCCATTGTTCAAATGTCATACGGTGCATAGTACCGTCACGAGTAATACCAGCGTTATTGATTAATACGTCAACCGGACCAAAGTCTGACTCGATTTGCTCAATAGCGGCTTTTGTTTTCTCAAAATCTGATACATCGAACTTCATCGCAGCGATACCGGTTCGTTCGGTAAACTCCTGTGCTGCCTGATCATTTCCACCGTAGTTTGCGACAACGGTATATCCCGCATCCTTCAGTGTCGTACAGATTGCTTCACCAATCCCTCTCGTTCCACCAGTTACGAGTGCTACTCTGCTCATGCTAATGCTTCCTCTTTGCTATTGCTCACTATACAACTGTTTACTATATAACCATCTATAAACTGATAATGCCAATCAGAAAATCAGACGTTGGTCTATAACCTATCCATAATGTCAATAGACCATTAGGTCTAAGTGACATTTTAAATATAGTATTCAATTACTTATTTTTCGTAGTTTTCGCAGAAGGAATTGCAGTGGTCGGATCTTCAGGCCAAAAATGTTTTGGATATCGCCCTTTCATATCCTTGCGCACGTCATTGTAGCTACCCCGCCAGAAGCCTGGCAGGTCATTGGTTGTCTGTATAGGTCGTCCAGCCGGAGACAGTAATTCAACAGTAACCGGCTGACGTCCCCGCCCGACGGTTACCGGGGTATTACAGCCATACATTTCCTGCATTTTTACCGACAGTACCACCCGTGAATCACTTTCATAGCGCAGCCGACGGGAAGAACCACTGGGAACAGACAACTTAGCTGGCAATAGCTGTTCGATTAACTGCCGTTGAGACCAGCTTAAACATTGCAGAATCACGTCTGACCAAGCCACTTTTGTGAGCTGCGCGATGGATGAACTATTAGCAAGAACGGCTAAAACCGATTCCTGGCTGAGCATCCAATCAGCCTTAATCTCGGGCCAGATCTCTTCATCGCCAAAGCCATCAGGAGTCAGGCCAAGAGCAATAGCCATGTTGATTCGCTGGATCGTTTCTTCCATCTCATTAAAGAATGGCCAGTCTTTAACAGCTTTCTTGATTAACCAATCCCGCCAACAGGCCGCTCGCTGGCCGCCATTGAGTTTAGCCAGCGGTTTTGAGGACATCAGTATCTGACCAAGATAACGCTGCTCTTCGGCCCGCATAGCGTCGCTCTGAACATCATAGAAAGCTCGCTGCACGGTGTTAATTTGGCCGCTAAAGTGGTCAATAATCACCTGCTCATCAATAGGTTCAGCTAACCGAATCAGTAAGTTAGCCTCTTTTCGCTGGCCGCTTAGCACAGCCAGCCAGCTAGCAGACCGGGTCATCGGTTGGGTTAATTCGGCACCGGTCCCCATGGCCAGTTTAAATTCCTGCTGATTTCTTGCCTGAGCCAGCCAGGCTGGCTGCGCATAAGCGATAGCCAAAGCGATACTGGCAGGCGATATTCTGAAAATATCGTCCCGGTCAGCTTTAGCACCCAGCATGGCAGCATAACGTAAAGCCTGACGGGATATGCTCTGCCTTACCGGCCCCGGCAAACCACTGAGTACTTCACTGACGATCCAGTTATCAGTCCGGGGGGACTCCTCGGCCAGAGCCGTTATCAAACAACCGGCTAATAAAAGCTCTGCATCATCGGTAAGCTCGGCTTCCTCGCGCAGACGCAACAGCATGCTGGCGTAGCGTGGGTCAACCGGCAGCCTGAGACTATCTTTACCCAGACGAGTAATGCGTTCCTGATCATCAATGAGTGCCAGCGACCGTAATGTCCCGCTGGCAGAGTCCAGCTGCGCGCTACTCGGGTAATCCAGCAGTGGCAATGCATCCAGGGCCGTCCCCCAGTCAGCACTATGCAATACCAATGGCGTGATGTCCTGGGTTCTGATCGCAGGTAACGAAAACTCGGCAAGCCTGCTATGCGATTCTTTACTCCACAAGCGGTAACAAATACCAGTCTGTAGCCTGCCCGCACGGCCTTTGCGTTGTTCTGCGGAAGCCTGGGAGATCATTTTTAATGACAGTTCTGTCATTTGGGTAGAAGGGTGGAATTGGGCGATCTGCTCACGTCCGCTGTCAATTACCAGTCTGATACCCTCAATGGTCAGACTGGTTTCAGCAATATTGGTAGCCAGGATAACCTTCCGCAAATTATCTATTTGAGGTTTAAGAGCTAACTGCTGTTGCTCCAGCGGTAAATTTCCATGTAGTGGAAGGACTACGACGTTAGTTTTCTCTACACCTGAAAGAAGCGAAGCAACCTGATTAATATGTTTTACGGTGGGCAGAAAAACCAGAATATCGCCCCTTTCTTCTTTCAGCACCTGCGCCGTCAATGCTGCCATACGCTGACTAAGCTGCGAAATGTGGCACTCACCTGCATAGATTTCTTCTACGGCGAAACGCCGGCCCTCGCTGGCCAGCACAATAGCGTTTGGCAGCAACTTTGTTAAAGGCGTCACGTCCAGAGTGGCCGACATAACCACCAGGCGTAAATCATCCCGCAGCGTTTGCCTGACTTCGGTTGCCAGCGCCAGACTAAAGTCACTGTGTAAACTGCGTTCGTGGAATTCATCAAACAGAACAATGTCCACACCGGCAAGTTCCGGATCCTGCTGTAACCGCCGGGTCAGGATACCCTCGGTAATAATCTCCAACCGGGTATCCGCACTAACTTTTTGCTCGCCCCGAATACGATAACCGACGGTCTGACCAACCGCTTCGCCTAATTGCCCGGCCAGGTACATTGCCAGTTGCTTAACCACCACCCGGCGAGGTTGTAACAATAAAATACGACTGGACGTTGCTTTTAGCAGTGCCAGCGGTATTGCCGTAGATTTCCCCGCTCCGGGCGGTGCACTTAACAGCACATCATCAGTGCTTAGTGATGCAATGAGGTCGGGAATGATGCTTTCGACAGGAAGTGATACAGACATGAAAATACAAACTATTAAAGTAAAGAATAATTGTTCTTTATAAAAATCGGGTTAGTTCGGCTAGTCGGCAACGAATCAGAGCCTTACCCGTAAACCAATTTGCTTTATATGCAGTAAGCAGGGATAAGGAGCCTTGTTATGCTTCAGTTAAGGTGCCAACATAGCAATGACAAAACATGACTTAAGATTATCAGGCTCTGGCATAAGATGCGTTATTTTATTGGACTGGATTTGGCCCCGGCTGAAAAACTGGGGCTGGAAAGTTGGCGGGAAAAAAGCCTGCCAGAATTGCCTCGTGTAAAACAGCCCGGCAATAGCAAAGCCCCCGTTCGTCAGGCCAGACCGGTGCCGGTCGCCAATTTTCATATTACCCTTTGTTTTTTAGGTTCAATTACCGCTCGTCAGTTAGAGTCGATTAGCCAGTGTTTAGACGACATAGCAGTCCGCCCCTTTTCACTTGAGCTTGACTCAACGGGTTACTGGTCCGGCCCCAAAATTTTTTATGCCGCGCCCACCATTGTACCCGAGCCTCTGCAACAGCTGGCCAGTGCTACAGAAAGTGCGGCCCGGCGAGCTGATATCGCGGTGGAGAGACGTGACTATCAACCACATGTCACCCTTATCCGTAACGTGAAGGAGGATTTTCCACCGCCGTTATTTTTGCCTGCGCAGCAATGCCAGTTTAATCAGTTTCATTTATTCGAATCCGTCTCTACAAAATCCGGCGTGACCTATCCAATCCGTCAAAGCTGGAAGTTAAGGGCGGACAATTCGGTCAGAGAGCGCCTGCTGCGTGGTAATTTATGATCAATTGCCCCTTTACAGCAGGGTTCCTGCTCGGTACAAAGACACATCACTTTAGAGAACACCAGTAACATGCACCAAACCTTCAGACTTATTATTGATTGCCCGGACCAGGTTGGCCTGGTTGCCGGCGTTTCACAGTTTCTTGCCGACCACGGCGCGTCAATTCTGGAAGCAAGCCACCATACCGACGTACAGACCGGGCGTTTTTACATGCGTCACGAAATCAGCACCGATTCGCTGACCCTGTCTTACGACCGCTTTATAGAAGAATTCACGCCGCTGGCTAACGAATTTCAAATGCAATGGAAGGTAACCGACTCCTCCAAACGCCAACGGGTAGCGTTGCTAACCAGCGTTGACTCCCATTGCCTGGTTGATTTACTGCACCGTTGGCACACGGGGGAATTGCCTTGTGATATTCCCTGCATTATTGGCAACCACCCACAAATGAAGCAGTTTGCCGACTGGTACAAGGTACCGTTTCACTGGGTAGATTTTAAAACATTGGGTAAGGAAAACGCGTTTAAGCAGATCGAAGTGTTGCTTGATGAATATGCAATCGACCTCACGGTGCTTGCGCGCTTTATGCAGATTTTACCCGATAGCCTGTGCAGTAAGCTCGCCGGCCGTGCGATTAACATTCATCACAGCTTTTTACCTTCTTTTGCCGGTGCCAAGCCTTATCAGCAAGCCTACGACCGTGGCGTAAAACTGATTGGGGCTACCTGCCACTATGTTACAAAAGATCTCGACGAAGGCCCGATTATCGAGCAGGTCGTTAAACGTATCAGCCACAGTGACACCGTGGCAGATATGGTTCGTAAAGGTAAAGACTGCGAAGTAAATGCCCTGGCAACGGGCGTACGTTGCCACCTCGAAGACAGAGTTATTATTCATCATAATAAAACCGTGGTATTCGCCTGATCCATTCAGCCCGCTGGTAATTCAGGTTACCAGCGCCTTCAGACTGCCACCCAATATATACAACAACAATCGACAGGAAAAATCATGTTTAAACTGACAAAGACGCTCACCGCAGCAGCTGTGGTTCTGGCTCTGGCCGGTTGCGCTGATGCCCCCGCACCGGATAACGATTCAACCAGGGTAACGGCACCAGCGGCAGCCACAGAAAATGTCCTTCTGCAGCCGTTTACAGGCCCCTATGGCGGTGTACCGGCATTTGAAGATATGCGGCTGAGCGACCTGGCCCCGGCAATGGAAACTGCCATGGCAGAGCACCTCGCGGAAATTGATGCCATTGCCAATAATCCCGACGCACCGACCTTTGCAAACACTATCGTTGCCATGGAAAAGGCCGGCGACACTATCGGTCGGGTATTTACCTACTATGGCATCTGGAGATCCAATGTATCGAGTGCAGAATTTCGTGAAATTCAGCGCGAGCTATCGCCGAAGCTCTCAGCCTATCGCTCTGAAATCAGTCAGAACACGAAACTTTTTGAACGCATCAAAGCAGTTTATGAAAGCCCGGAACTCGCGACCTTAGCCGGTGAAGAACAGCGCATCACCTGGCTTATTTACAATAACTTTGCCCGTAACGGTGCCACGCTGGAAGGTGAAGCAAAAGCACGCTACGCCGAAATCAACAAGGAACTGGCTGGCCTGTATACGCAGTTTTCTAACAACGTGCTGGCTGACGAAGAAAACTATGTTACCTACATCACGGCCGAACAGCTCGATGGCTTACCCGAAAGTTTTGTAAAAGCGTCAGCTGCAGCCGCAGCAGAGCGCGGCAAAGAAGGCATGTATGCCATTACCAACACCCGTTCGTCGATGGATCCCTTTCTGACCTATTCGACCCAACGGGATTTACGTGAAAAAGTATGGCGCACCTATTACGACCGTGGCGATAACGGCGACGAGTTTGATAACAACGATATCATCAAGCAAATTCTTACGCTGCGTCACCAACGTATAAAGCTGTTAGGTTACGACAACTACGCACAGTGGCGACTTGAAGATCGCATGGCTAAAAACCCGGACAACGCCATGGCGCTGATGATGAAAGTCTGGCCGGCGGCCCTTGCCAGGGTAGAGGAAGAAGTGGCTGATATGCAGGCCATTGCAGATAAGGAAGGGGCCAACATTACCATTGCGCCATGGGACTATCGTTTCTACGCCGAAAAAGTGCGTATTGCAAAATACGATTTAGACTCAAACGAAGTTAAACAATATCTGCAGCTGGATAAACTGCGCGAAGCCATGTTCTATGTTGCGGGCCGTTTGTTTAACTTTGATTTTAAACCGGTACCGGCAGGCTCAGTACCCGTATTTCACCCGGATGTGAAAGTATGGGAAGTGTCGGACAAGGATTCTGGCGAACTGATTGGTCTGTGGTATCTCGATCCTTTTGCCCGCAAAGGCAAACGCTCCGGTGCCTGGGCAACAACCTATCGTAGCCATACCACCTTTGATGGCGATAAAACGGTGTTGTCATCCAACAACTCTAACTTTGTAAAAGGACCTGAGGGTGAACCAACGCTGATTTCCTGGGATGATGCAGAAACCTATTTCCATGAATTCGGTCATGCACTGCATTTCTTATCGGCCCAGGTGAAATACCCTACATCTCATTCTGGTGTGCGCGATTACACCGAGTTTCAGTCGCAACTATTGGAGCGTTGGCTGACCACCGATGAAGTGGTTAATCAGTTTCTGGTACATTATCAGACCGGAGAGCCAATTCCCGCCAGCCTGATAGCCAAAATAAACAAAGCGTCAACCTTTAACGAAGGCTTCAAGACCACAGAGTACATGGCGTCAGCGATAATGGATCTGCTCTACCATACCACTGATCCTGCCACCATAGACCCTGACAGCTTTGAACGTGAACAGCTGAAAGCGCTGGGAATGCCAGAAGAAATCGTGATGCGTCACCGCACGCCGCACTTTGGGCACGTGTTCTCAGGTGAAGGGTATTCCGCTGGCTACTACGGTTATATGTGGGCTGAAGTACTCACCGCAGACGCTGCCGAAGCATTTGAAGAAGCACCGGGCGGATTTTACGACAAAGACGTATCGAAAAAACTGGTGGACTACCTGTTCTCAGTACGAAACGCTATGGATCCTGCTGAGGCCTATCGCTTATTCCGTGGCCGCGATGCCAATGTCGAGGCACTGATGCGCGCTCGTGGTTTTCCGGTAACCTCAGAAAAACAATAAACCGGCGTCATCGGTTTAAAAAAGGCCGGCCCGGGGAGTAATCCCATGGGCCGGCCTTTTTGTTTACTTGCAAAAAAATCAGAGGCCTGACGGCAACTTAATTTTAAATAATTTAGCCGCACTAAACGGCGAGTTTTCCTGCGTCAGCCAGATATCGTTATCGCCCATAACACAAAGCCCTTCGACCTGAGCAAAACCATCCAGCTTGTAGGTTTCAAGCAGTTCAAACTGCTCAGACAGGGTAGCAATAAAAGGTTTAAAAATACCCAGAGCATTGCTGGAGTAACCCACTACGATAAAGCGCTTGTTATAGCTGTCCCAGTCGGCTCCGGTTATTACGCCGGGAATACCTGATACTTCAAATTTTGCTGATAACACCTGCTCTTTGGCACTCTTATCAACAAAATAAATCTTTAATTTCCGCGTTAACCAGCTTTTGGAAAATAAAATCAGATGTGACCCGTGAGCGACCATCGCTTCTGCATCGTAATCGTGAGCGTAGTATTCGTTTTTACGCACATCGTAACCTTCGTAGCTAATGCTTAACCGCTCATACTGTTCCGGATTGGTACGACTCACTTTTACTATACTCAGATTAGTGCGCTTACCGCCATTGTTACCAAAATCCCCGATATAGAAGTACTCACTATCAGCGGTAACCGCTTCCCAGTCGCTATTTTTCTTAGCAACTTGCTGACTATCGATAACGGTGCCACTGGCATCAAGGGTGAATAACGTGGGGCTGTTACCGGAATCATTGATAGTGTAGGTCTGCATGTTTTCGCAAAACAAACCGGAAGTTTCTACCAGGTCCTGACTGAGCAGTTGCGTTTCGACCACCTCAATTTTGGCGGATTCTGAGCTACCCGTGGTACTGCATGCTGCTGGTAACATGCACAAGCCCACTATCACCGACTGACTGACAACTCTGACTGTCTGTTTCAATCCCTGTAAACATAAATGCATTTTCCGGTTAACCGCACTGGTAGCCGGAACAAAAAAATCAATCATAGTGATAAGGCTTTATTTAAGGTTTTAATTATCTATAGCCGCAACAGGCCAGACTATCGCCTGACCAGCGCGACTACGCAGCCAGCATAGATTATCTGAATTGGCGTCGTGAAACTAGCAACAAACCTAAAGAAAACAATAAAATACCCGCAGGTGCTGGTACTGGCTGGCCACCACTACAGGCCGGATGACCCGGGTTTTCATCGCAAAAGTCGATGGTTTCCTGAATTTTAACTGCGGCAAAATCAGCCACAAAATCAGCTACCACGCCTGCGTCTGGCGAATTAAGCAGATTAAGGTCAAAGCTGTTACCGCCGTTGTTTTTAGCTAACGTTTCCAGTTCAGCAAAGTTACCGCCGAGCACTACGTTAAATAGTGCGGAGTTTTGTTTAAGCAGCCCGTCTATGTCTGCCGCGTCAAAATGCACATCATTGTTACTCGACTCATCGGCAAACACGATAAGGTTTTTCACCGCATCGTCGCGATAATCAAGCTCTTCGGTTTCATCCGGATGCGCTTCCAGCGCAAAAGCAGTCGCATCGTAAATCTTTTCGGTGGAACCCCACGCCTCCAGCAGACCGAGCGGTGCACTGAAATCAGCTAATTCGATAAGGGGTGACAGCAGACGCAATTTATCGCCGGCAAAGCCAAAACCGATAAGCGCAAAACGGGCATCAAGGCCGCCGCTTTGTAATAGCCCGGCAAAGGTACCAATGCTGTCGATCAGGTTATTGTGGACAGCTTCCATTGAGCCGCTTTCATCAACCAGCATAACAATGTCGGTCTTAATGATGGAGGCATTAACCGAAGCGGTAAACGTGAACAAACCAAAGCCTAACAGCAATGTATTTAAAAGCGCCGTCCATGATTTATTGAGTTGTTTTTTCATAACCGAAACCATCTTACTGCGTTGTTCTAAAAGGAAAAATGCAATATTTATTCCACTAAGAAAAACTGCATTAGATCATATGGTTAGTGTCCGGCAATTTGATCATTTTTTGCAAATTGTAAAAAAGCCTGACAACTCCAGTGACCAACCGGCGATGGGATTACTGATTAAAATGAACACATACTGTGTTTTTGCTGTATAAATCTGTTTATAAAAAATAAGTATAAACGCACTGCCTGTCAGTCAGACTAAAAGGATTATGATAGTGTCAGACCCAACCATTGCTTTGGTTTCCGTTGGTTTGCTGTCTATAGCATGCCAGTATTTTGCCCATAAAATCCGTTTGCCTGCCATTTTACCCTTATTGGTGGTTGGTATTCTGGTAGGACCGGTATTCCAGCTACTTGATGCTGATACTTTATTTGGCGATTTGCTATTTCCGGTTGTGTCCTTGTCCGTGGCTATCATTCTGTTTGAAGGTGCTCTGACCCTCAGGTACAGCGACATTGCCGGCCATGGCAACATGGTGCGTAATTTGTGTAGCGTAGGCGTGCTGGTTACCTGGGTGATAGCAGCATCGGTGACTCACTTTGTGCTGGATGTCAGCTGGCAGCTTTCGTTTTTGTTTGGTGCCATTGTTACAGTGACCGGCCCTACGGTAATAGTACCCATGCTTCGCACAGTTCGGCCACAAACCAATCTGGGTAATATTTTACGCTGGGAAGGTATCATCATCGATCCGATTGGTGCTTTGCTGGCAGTGCTGGTGTATGAATACATCATCTCGTCGCAGAGCGCGGTCTCTCACACCCTGGTGGCGTTTGGTAAAACCCTGGGGCTGGGTCTTGGGCTTGGCGTTGCCATTGGCTATTTTTTAGGGGTGACGCTGCGCAACCATCTGGTCCCTCATTACCTGCGCAATACCGCCGTGTTAACCATTATTCTGGCTGCCTTTGCCGGCTCCAACTATTTTGCCCACGAATCCGGCTTACTTACCGTTACCGTTATTGGCGTGATGATGGCAAATATGCGCGATGTAGACGTTGAGGATATTCTGGAGTTTAAAGAAACTTTAAGTGTACTGCTTATTTCGGGTTTATTTATTTTACTCGCTACCCGACTCGACCTGAACGCAGTTGCCGACGTTGGCTGGGGCGCAGCTATTGTGTTGGTTTCGATTATCTTTATTGCACGACCACTGGCGGTATTTATCTCTTCCATCGGTACCGGACTCAACCTCAGGGAGCTCGCGTTACTTAGCTGGCTTGCGCCGCGAGGTATAGTGGCAGCCGCCGTGTCAGCGCTGTTTTCGTTAAAACTGGAAGCGCTGGGATATGCTCAGGCAGAGATAATCGTGCCCTTGGTATTTCTGGTTATCATAACCACGGTAGTTTTGCAGGGGCTGACCGCTAAACCGGTAGCCGCTTTATTGAAAGTCCGGGCGCCTGTCCCTAACGGCTTTTTACTGTTCGGTGCCAGTCAGTTCAGCCGCATGCTCGCCAAGGAATTGATCAAGCATAAAATTCCGGTCAGGGTGGCAGACACCAACTGGGATGCAATAAAAGAAGCAAGAATGCAGGACATTCCGGTTTATTTTGGTAACCCTATGTCTGAACACGCGGCAATTCACCTGGACCTCAACACCGTTGGCACTGTGTTACTGCTATCGCCATATAAGCAGCTTAATCCTATGATTGGTTATCACTTTGAGTACACGCTGGGTAAAGACAAGGTGTGGGGCTTAACCAACAATGAACTGGCTACCCGGCCCAGCCATCAGGTGTCAAAAGACTATGCTAAAAAACTATCGCTATTTGGCGAAGGGGTAACCTACGGCTACCTGGCCAGCGCAGTGAGTCGGGGCGCACGAATTAAAACAACCCCTCTGACACCAGAGTTTACCTTTAAGGACTATCTGGAAAAATACAGCGATAAAGCAACGCCGCTGATGTACCTGAATGAAAATAATCGTCTTCATGTGATGCTGAGTTCAGATGAGACAATTCCTCGCGCCGGCAGCAAACTGATTAGTCTGGTTGAAGCGGAAATGCTGGAGAGTGAAAAGGAACTGACGAAAGACGCCGAAGAAAAGTAACGGAACAGCACCCTGTCTAAGACAGGGTGCCTCTCCCTGGAAAAAACGAGCAATTAGATGGTGCGTTAGGTGCAACCTTTTAAATTTTTGTTTTGCCTAATTACAGCGTCGCTTATAGTTAGCAATCAGCAGGCCAACTTTAGTATAAAATATAAATTATTGATATTTATAAAATTTTATGAACCTGGCCAGCCGTAAACGCTGGACGGTGGAAATCAGAGCACCAGAATAACGCACCACATTCAGGCAACGCACTGTTTTGGTTAGCATTTTTGACCAGAGTTTAACCAACACACTGACGAATCACTTGCAGTGTTTTATCCAGCGCACCGCTATTTTTTACTAACACCTCATAACCGGAATAACCTGCACGTTCTGCTATTTCAGGTGCAGAACACCAGCTGTGGAGAAGTTCTGCTATGGCCTGACTGTCTTGTTTAATAAACAACGCACCAGACTCAGCTAATTTCGCGCAGATTACAGGGTTATTATAGGTATTCGGTCCCATGATCACGGGGAGCTTATTGGCCGCAGGCTCCAGAGCATTGTGCCCGCCGCGATCGGCGATACTGCCCCCTACAAAAGCAAAGTCAGCCACAGTATAAACCGCATTAAGCTTGCCCATTTCGTTTACTAATACGACATCGCAATCTGATGGAATCTCAGTGATATCGGTGGTTTTGACCATGGACAATCCCGTTTTACCGATCAGTTTTGCTACCGTATCAAAACGTTCCGGATGACGAGGAACCAGTATTAGCATTAGCTCGGGAAAATCTGCTTTAAGTGACTGGTAGCTGTTTAACAGAACCTGCTCTTCCGGCTCATGAGTGCTGCCACCGACCAGAATTTTACGCGCGCTGTTTTCCAACCCGAGAAAACCCGACTCCCCCGACTCTATGGCTGACGCCTGATCAAACTTAATGTTGTTGGTGAGTGTCAGCTTCGTTTCGGGCAGGCCTAAAAAGCGATAGTTGGCATAGTCCCGCTCCCCCTGCGCACAAACATGTGAGAGCTTATGCAGCATAGGCTCAAATAAAACGGGGAATTTCGCATACCGACGGGCGGAGCGGTCGGTCATCCGCGCGTTGATAACCAGAATCGGAATATCCCGTTTCCAGCAGGCATGGATCATATTAGGCCAGAGCTCTACCTCTGTAATAAACACTGCGCTGGGTCGGATCCGTTTTAGCATTCCGGCCATTGCCATGTGTAAATCATAAGGCAGGTAAAAATGGTGAACCTTGTCGCCAAAAATCGCCCGCACTCTGGCAGAACCTGTTGGCGTAGTGGTGGTAACGATGATTTGGCGGTCAGGTTGCTCCTGCATAATACGTTTAATTAACACCGATGCGGCAACGACCTCACCCACAGAAACACAGTGAAACAGATAACCATCGGCTTTTGGGGCGTGCGCAACATAGCCAAAACGTTCAAACCGACGTCGGTTATAATCCTGTTGCCGCGTCAGGCCACGTTTTACCAGGTTTAAAAACGCAAAGGGAATAATCAGCGCAAGTACGCAAGAGTAAAACCAACGAAAGGCATCCTGATACCACTTAGGGGAATATGTTGTGTCTTTCTTACTCATGCTGCCTTTTGTACCATTGTGCTTACCGTCATCAAAATGTCGTGAAAGTTTGTTTAGCTAACCGCCAGGTTTTTCTTTTTGTTTTTGTTGCATGTCTTCACACACGTCTGCTGCCACCCAACCCGCTGTGCTGATTGTCAGGTTAAGTGCAATGGGCGATATTGTAATGGCCTCAGGCCTGCCGTCCAGCTTAAAACAGCATTTTGACAACCGTGTGACCATTAGCTGGCTGGTTGAAGCCCCCTATGCCTCGCTGGTTGCCAATCATCCGGACGTTGACAATGTGATTACCTGGCCTAAGCAAGAGTGGCGTAAACTAGCGCAAGCAGGGCGTTACCTGGCACTGATAAAAGCCATTTTACGCTTCAGAAAAATGCTGAAAAGCTATCATTTTGACATGGTGGTAGACGCCCAGGGATTGCTAAAAAGTGCACTGCTAGCCATATTTACCGGCGCCCGTCGGCGTGTTGGTTTTAACAGTAAGGAGCGCAGCCAATGGCTGTTAACCGAAGTTTATGACAAACCCCTGTCCAATGACATCAGTAGCGAATACAAGTTTCTGGCCAGCCAATTCAGTGATACGCCTTTTCAACTAACACTAAACCTTAGCAACGAAGACCGTGTCGCGGCGAAAGCACAACTCGAAAAATCAGGTATAGAGTCACCCTATCTGGTCATAGCACCATTCACTACCCGTCCGCAAAAGCACTGGTTACTGCCTCACTGGCACGAACTGCTGACAACACTGGGAAAAGCCGGCCATAAAATAGTCGTACTGGGCGGGCCTGCGGATAAACATCAAGCAGCACAGTTAACCCAAAATTATGCTCATTGCGTTAGCCTGGCTGGTTCACTCAGCATTACTGAAAGTGCGGCGGTGATTGCCCAATGCCAGGCGCTAATCGGGGTCGATACGGGTTTAACACACATTGGTATGGTCTACCAACGCCCTACTATCGCGATTTTCGGTTCCACCCGACCGTACACGCAAACGCAAAACCCGGCAGCCAGAATCCTCTACGCTGATATAGCCTGTGCACCTTGTAAACGCCGCCCTACCTGTGACGGCAGATTTGATTGCATGCAGGCGGTGACCCCGCAAATGGTGCAGCAAACACTTGAGGGCTTACTGTAACTATGCGTATTTTACATATAGAACTTGGCAGGCATTTATATGGCGGTGCCAAGCAGGTGGTTTACTTAATCAACGCCATTTACCAACAAGACCCATCAATCGAGCAACTGCTGGTATGCGCCGAAGGCAGCGAAATTGCCAGGCAAAATTTACCCGGCTGTACAATCCACGCGCTGCCCTATGCCGGCGAGCTCGACATCAGTATTTTATGGCGATTAGGCGGGCTTATTCGGGCAACCAGACCCCGTATTCTGCATGCACACAGCCGTAGAGGTGCAGATCTATGGACTGCAATCATGGCTAAACGCTCGGGTATCCCGGCAGTCTGTACCAGACGTGTGGATAATCCTGAAGCTGGCATCGCCAGCGCTAAATATGCGCAGTACAGCGCAGTGGTAAGTATTTCCGAAGGGGTCAGAAAGGTTGTTTCGCAACGCTGTCCTGAAAAAGTATTTCAGCAGGTGATTCATTCATCCGTAGACCTCACGGAGTTTGCACATAAACCGGATAGAGCGTGGTTTAACAACCAGTTTGACATCCCCCCCGGCTTTCTCGTGGTGGCTAACTTCGCCCAGTTGATCGGCCGGAAAGGACAAACAGAAATCATCAGTGCAATGCAGGACGTGGTGAAATTGCATCCGAACACGATTTGCCTACTATTTGGTAAAGGCAGCCTGGCCCAGGAATATGAACGTCAGATTGAGCATGCCGGCTTGCAACACAACGTGCGCTTGTGTGGGTTTACTAACGACGTCGCCAGAATTCTACCTAATATCGATCTCATGGTACATCCAGCGCATGCAGAGGGGCTCGGCGTTATTCTGTTACAGGCCGGTGCGTGTAATGTGCCGGTGATTGCCAGCCCATCGGGTGGCATTCCTGAGATTATTATCAACGGGCAAACAGGTTGGCTCACGCCGGCGGGAGAATCCAAACTGCTGGCAAATGTCATTTTTGAAGCCCTAGAGGATCCGCATAAACGACAGAAATATGCAGCCAACCTGTTCCACCACGTAAGCACGCACTTTTCCACAGCAGCTATGGCTGCTGACTATATAAGATTATATTCACAACTAAGCAGATAGACTGGCTGGAGAGCACGGATAAACCTCTTTATACTGGCTTTTGTTTATGCCGGCTAGGAGTTACCGTGAGTCAGCCACTTCGTTCTGTCACCCAGCTTATTATTACAACCGTCTGCTTTCTGTTTAGCCTTAATGCACAAAGTGCTACCAAGCCCTATGCAGCAGCTGAAAAAGAGCTGATGGTGCCGGTGGAAGGTGGCAGGATTTATGTTCGGCTAAATGGCGTGGCAAAGACTGACAAAGCGCCGGTAATATTTATTCATGGCGGGCCTGGCGGCACCCACAATGGCTTCGCGGGAATGACCGGGCTGGCAGACGAGCGCATGGTCGTTATGTACGACCAGCTCGATAGCGGTAAATCAGAACAACCCAACGACCCAGCAAACTGGCGGGTAGAACGCTTCGTCGAGTCCATTGAAACCATTCGACAGCAGTTAGGGGTTGAGCGCTGGCATGTGGTAGGGTATAGCTGGGGTTCGGCTCTGGCGCTGGAGTACAGCGCTAAATACCCACAACACACGGTATCGACCGTACTGGGTGGTACTTTTATCTCAACACCACACTGGATCATGGATGCGAATCTGTTAGTAAAAGCAGCGCCTGAAGCAGTTCAGGAAACCTTACGTATGTGTGAATCTTCACAGCCACCAACAGGCAATGTTTGCCGTACCGCCTATACCAGACTGTATTCAGCACACTATACCCCGGGCACGCCGAGTCAGGCAAAACTGGAATATTATAAAAATGTCGGCGGCAACGGATTTAACCCGCTTATTTATCAAAAAATGTGGGGGCCCAGTGAGTTCTCATCTACCGGCGTGTTAAAGCATTATGATGCCACACATTTGCTCGCGGACATCGACGCTAACAAAACCCTGTTTATGATTGGCCAGTATGACTCTGCCCGGATCGATACCGTTCAGAATTACCTTAAACTAACTCCAGGTGCAGAATTAGCCGTTGTGCCTGGAGGCGCACACGGTTTTTACACTGACAGGCCGGTCATAACTGAAGCCATTTTAACCAGCTGGCTTAGCAGACATGATCCTGAATAAGTAAGCGCTACGGCAATGGTATTTGTTCCGGAAGCGGGTTATGCAAGAAAAAAGAAAATTTACCTGCTGTTTATTTTTGACACAATCTTAAATTTTCGTAGAAAGACAAAATAAAACCATAATATTCAGTAAGATAAAAAAAATTATCAAACTCACTAACAATTAAACTCCAGAGATAAACTAATCTCAGAGGCTTAGACCAACTCATCCACCATAAACAGCCAAACACCAACTTAAAGTATAGCTTAAAGCTGCCTGAAGCATGCTTTAATTTATATAGGTAAATTCAATACACCTTTATATTCAATACATTAGATTAACCTAATTAAGATTAGGCAAACTTAATCTATTATTAAACTTTAGACCAATAAAATATAAGTTTACCTACATTTCAGGCACAAAAAAGCCGCTCTAATGAGCGGCTTTTTTTAAACGCTTAGAAAGTAGCGATTAAACGCCAGCTTTCTCAACAACGTCAACCAACATCCAAGATTTGTTCTTAGAGATTGGTGCACATTCGCGAACAGTAACTGTATCGCCTTCGTTGCACACGTTGCTTTCGTCGTGAGCGTGCAGTTTAGTAGTTCGCTTGATGAACTTCCCGTAGATAGGGTGCTTAACAAAACGTTCTACCGCAACAGTAATGGTTTTATCCATTTTGTTGCTAACCACACGACCTTGTACTGTACGAATTTTTTGCTCAGTCATTACGCATCAGCCTTTTGAGTCAGAATGGTTTTAACACGCGCGATGCTGCGACGCACTTTCTTCAACTGGTCGGTTTTTTCAAGCTGGCCAGTTGAATGCTGCATGCGTAAGTTGAACTGCTCGCGTAGCAGGTTTAATAACTCTGCATTCAGCTCTTCTACGCTTTTTTCTTTCAGTTCAGCTGCTTTCATTACATCACCGTCCGAGTTACAAAGGTTGTTTTAAATGGCAGTTTTGCCGCAGCCAAAGAAAACGCTTCGCGTGCCAGAGCTTCAGGAACACCTTCCATCTCATAAAGAACACGACCAGGTTGAATTTGGCATACCCAGTACTCAACGTTACCCTTACCTTTACCTTGACGAACCTCAAGAGGCTTCTCAGTAATTGGCTTGTCAGGGAAAACCCGAATCCAGATTTTACCTTGACGCTTAACGTGACGAGTCATGGCACGACGTGCAGCCTCAATTTGGCGCGCAGTCATTCGACCACGACCAACCGCTTTAAGACCGTAAGTACCAAAGGCAACAGTAGCTCCCGCAGCTGTACCGCGGTTGCGGCCTTTGTGCATTTTACGGAATTTCATGCGTTTTGGTTGTAACATGATTAGCCCTCTCGCTTAGCGTTGCGGCCTTTCTTCTTAGGTTGAGCTGGCGCTGCCGGCTCTTGAGTTGTAGGTAAACCACCTAGAACTTCACCTTTGAAGATCCATACTTTAACGCCGATGATACCGTAAGTAGTAGACGCTTCAGAAGTCGCGTAATCGATATCCGCACGGAAAGTGTGCAGAGGAACACGACCTTCACGGTACCATTCAGAACGTGCAATCTCTGCACCGCCTAAACGACCGCTAACTTCTACTTTGATACCTTTTGCGCCAAGGCGCATTGCGTTTTGAACCGCACGCTTCATAGCGCGACGGAACATTACACGGCGTTCCAGCTGGCTTGAAATGCTGTCAGCAACTAACTGACCATCCAGCTCTGGCTTGCGTACTTCAGCAATGTTGATCTGAGCAGGCACACCGGCCAGCTTAGACACATAGTTACGCAGCTTTTCAACGTCTTCGCCTTTCTTACCGATAACCACGCCTGGACGAGCAGTGTGAATTGTCACACGGATGCTCTTAGCAGGACGCTCGATCACGATTTTAGACAGTGAAGCGTTTTTCAGTTGTTTTGTCAGGTACTGACGTACCTGATGGTCATTGTACAGGTTATCTGCATAATCTGCGGTATTAGCGTACCAGGTAGAAGTCCATGGTTTACTGATACCCAGGCGTATACCTGTAGGATGTACCTTCTGTCCCATTATCTACTCCTAGTTATCCGCTACAACCACAGTGATGTGACTGCTACGCTTAAAGATACGATCCGCACGGCCTTTAGCACGTGGCTTGATACGTTTCATAGTTGGGCCTTCGTCAACGTAGATCTTAGCGACGCGCAGTTCATCAATGTCTGCACCTTCGTTATGTTCTGCGTTAGCGATTGCTGATTCCAGAACTTTCTTGATCAGCGTAGCGCTTTTCTTAGGGCTGTACGTTAAAAGCTCAAGTGCTTTTTCTACGTGCATACCGCGAACTTGATCCGCAACCAAGCGTGCTTTTTGAGCCGACGTGCGGGCAAAACGGTGTTTAGCTAATGCTTCCATCTTCCTACCCCTTAACGTTTAGCTTTCTTATCCGCGACATGGCCGCGGTAAGTACGCGTTGGCGCAAATTCGCCCAACTTGTGGCCGACCATTTCGTCACTTACGATGACAGGTACATGTTGGCGGCCGTTATGGACTGCAATGGTCAACCCAATCATATCTGGGATGATGATAGAACGACGTGACCAGGTTTTAATTGGTTTACGTTCGTTCTTTTCCACTGCAGCCTCTACCTTCTTCAGCAAGTGAAGGTCGATAAATGGACCTTTCTTGAGAGAACGTGGCATGGTGAATCCTCGCTATTATTTATTACGACGACGTACGATAAGCTTATCGGTACGCTTGTTGCTTCGGGTTTTCTTACCTTTAGTAGGAACACCCCAAGGAGTTACTGGGTGACGACCGCCAGAAGTACGACCTTCACCACCACCGTGTGGGTGGTCAACCGGGTTCATTACAACACCACGAACGGTTGGACGAACACCACGCCAGCGGCTTGCACCAGCTTTACCTAATGAACGAAGCATGTGCTCTGCGTTGCCCACTTCACCAATGGTGGCGCGGCAATCAGATAATACTTTGCGCATTTCGCCTGAACGCAGACGTAAAGTAACGTAGTTACCGTCACGAGCCAGGATCTGTGCGTTAGCACCAGCAGAACGTGCAATCTGTGCACCTTTGCCAGGCTTCATTTCAATCGCGTGTACAACGGTACCAACTGGCATGCTGCGCATAGCCATAGCGTTACCCGCTTTGATAGGCGCATTTGGACCAGATTGGATTGCGTCACCAGCCTGGATACCTTTAGGTGCCAGGATGTATTTACGCTCACCGTCTGCATACAGTACTAATGCAATGTTTGCAGAACGGTTAGGATCATATTCTAAACGCTCAACTTTCGCTGGGATGCCGTCTTTATTACGTTTAAAGTCAATTACACGGTAATGTTGCTTGTGACCACCACCGATATGACGTGTAGTAATACGACCATTGTTGTTACGGCCGCCAGACTTGCTGTTTTTTTCCAGCAGAGGTGCATAAGGTGCACCTTTGTGCAGATCAGGGTTTACAACCTGAACTACGTGACGACGACCGGCAGAAGTTGGCTTAGCTTTCATTAATGGCATTTCTAATCCCCTTCTTACTCAGCACCACCGACGAAGTCGATGTCCTGACCTTCTTTAAGCGAAACGTACGCTTTTTTCCAGTCGCTGCGTTTACCGAAAGACATACCGTGACGCTTGGTTTTACCCTTAACGAGTACAGTACGAACCGCTGCTACTTCAACTTCAAACAGTTTTTCAACTGCTGCTTTGATTTCAGCTTTGTTCGCGTCTTTAGCTACTTTAAATACAACTGTGTTACCCGCTTCAGCAGCCATAGTAGACTTTTCTGAAACGTGTGGTGCCTTAAGCACTTTTAGTAGACGTTCTTCACTCATGCTAACGCCTCCTCAAGTTGTTTCACTGCATCAGCAGTGATAAGTACTTTTTCAAATGCAATCAGGCTGACCGGGTCGATACCTGCTGCGTCGCGTACGTCAACCTTGTACAGGTTACGAGCGGCCAGGAACAGGTTTTCTTCAACTTCTGGAGTTACGATAAGAACATCGTTTAATTCCAGTTCGTTCAGCTTAGCAACCAGAGCTTTAGTCTTAGGTGTGTCAACACCGAACTTCTCAACCACTACCAGACGATCTTGGCGAACCAGTTCAGACAGGATGCTCTTAATCGCACCACGATACATTTTTTTGTTAACTTTTTGGTCAAAGTCACGAGGCTTGGCAGCAAATGCACGGCCACCACCAACCCAGATTGGGCTGCGGATAGTACCTGCACGAGCACGACCAGTACCTTTTTGACGCCATGGCTTCTTACCACCACCACGTACTTCAGAACGTGTCTTTTGTGCTTTAGTACCCTGACGAGCACCATTGCCGTAAGCTACAACTACCTGGTGAACCAGGGCTTCGTTGAATTCACGTCCAAAGGTCGCTTCGGATACTTCAAGAGCGCTTTGCGCGTCTTTCAATGTTAATTCCATCAGTTCAACTCCCAGACGTTACGCTTTAACAGCTGGTTTAACGACAACGTCGCCACCAGTTGCGCCAGGTACGGCACCTTTAACCAGGATCAGGCTGTTTTCTACGTCAATGCGTACAACTTCCAAAGACTGAGTGGTGACTTGCTTGTTACCAAGCTGGCCAGCCATTTTCTTGCCTTTGAATACTTTACCTGGTGATTGGTTTTGACCAATTGAACCAGGTGCACGGTGTGACAGAGAGTTACCGTGAGTCATACGCTGTGAACTAAAGTTCCAACGTTTGATAGCACCGGCAAAACCTTTACCTTTAGACGTACCAGTTACGTCAATTTTCTTGGTGTCGTTGAAGATTTCAACAGTGATTTCACTGCCTACTTCAATGTCGGCACCTTCGTTATCTTCCAGGCGGAATTCCCAAAGACCACGGCCAGCTTCAACACCAGCTTTAGCAAAGTGACCTGCTGCAGCTTTGTTTACGCGGTTCGCTTTTTTGGTACCTGCAGTAACTTGCAGTGCGCGATAACCGTCAGTTTCATCAGTGCGTAACTGAGTAACACGGTTAGGGGTCGCTTCAATAACAGTCACAGGGATAGACGTGCCATCTTCAGTGAAGATGCGAGTCATACCCACTTTACGACCGACTAGACCAATCGCCATTGTTATTACCCTCTCTTGTTAGCCCAGGCTGATTTGAACATCAACACCAGCAGCCAAGTCCAGACGCATCAGCGCGTCAACGGTCTTGTCAGTTGGTTCAATGATGTCTACCAAACGCTTATGAGTACGGATTTCATATTGATCACGCGCGTCTTTATTAACGTGCGGAGAAATCAGAACTGTATAGCGTTCTTTGCGAGTAGGCAGTGGAATTGGACCGCTGACCTGAGCACCAGTACGTTTCGCCGTTTCAACGATTTCAGCCGTAGACTGATCGATCAACTTGTGATCAAACGCTTTTAAACGAATACGAATTCTTTGATTTGGCATCGATTAAGCTCCAATCGAAAGAACAAAAAAATCATCTCCTCACTCCCTTTTATTCTTGGGACGAAAAGATGTGCGTATAAACCAGTGATTCCCAATTGGAATCTTGTTCTTGTCTCTGACACGCCCGCTACGTCTTAACGACGTTGCTTTGGCGACCACCCTAAAAGCAGTGTGGCTGCGGCCGAAACCATGCACCTTATGTTCTAGACACAGGGCAAGTGGGCGCGAATTATACAGATTTAATGGGGGTATGCAACTGTTAGTTTGTCTTTTCTTTAGACAACAGGTTTTTTCGTGGCTCAGTCACACAATAAAAGCCTGAGTTTACTGATATCTTCACAAAACCCGTTATTTTTCTAGTCAGTAGGACAGTTATATCTGTCGCTCCACTTATTTAAGCTTGTAGACCCAATTCGGGATTCAATTAAACGGAGAATACTATGTACGAACTTTCTATTGCGGAAACTCATGAGGTAAACGGCGGTGTAATTCCTTTAATCATTGCGGCTGTTGAAATTACTAGCGGCCTTATTGGCCTTTATGAAGGCGGTAAGGCTCTCGGTCATTATCTTTATAAATAGGAAACGGAATTATGCGTGAATTAAATACAAAAGACGTTGAGACAATTTACGGCGGTCACCCTGTACTGATACTAGCGGCCTCTGTTCTGGGTAGAGCTGGAGCTGTTGCTGGTACAGCAGCATTTATCTATTGGCTTCTTGAAGAGTAAGGAAAATCTTATGACTTTGATTAAAAACAGTGAGTTAGAGGCCGTTACTGGGGGCATATTGCCCGTAGTAGCATACGGCGTTTACTTTGGTTCTGCAGCACTAGGTAGTTTCGCAGCGTCCGTCGGTTTCGCTGTAGGAGCGGAAATGGCGTTACGAGAAAAGAAATAGAAAAAATGCACTGCTTTAGCAGTGCATTATCTCTAATCTGTCAAAAGGATTTATCATGAACCCCATAATAACAGTCATCCTCACCATTGCAGTTTTATTAGTCTCATGGTCAGCGAAGATGACTTTAGACGAGTTTGACCATAAAACGCTACTGGCGGCAGCATTATGTTTTTTATACCTCTCAAATCTTTACAGGTTGATAAAAAACCCTACAAGAAAAATTGAACTTGCACTTTCAGGCACCGGTGGCC
This sequence comes from Marisediminitalea lipolytica, assembly GCF_001758465.1. Classification (GTDB taxonomy): domain Bacteria; phylum Pseudomonadota; class Gammaproteobacteria; order Enterobacterales; family Alteromonadaceae; genus Alteromonas; species Alteromonas lipolytica. Next base: position 414,241 of record NZ_MJIC01000015.1, on the reverse strand, counting down.
TTATTGCACTTCTTTTTTTGATAATCATTTAGGAAAGTAAACTTTTTCGAAATGCAACGAAGAGGAAGTAAAGATGAGTAAGTTCGACACCTTACAGATATCTCCAACGCTAGAGATAACTGCTTTTACGGTGTCACTTGCAGCAATGACCAGTTATTTTTTGTTGGCTCTGGCAGTTTTAGAACGCCACCAGATTTTTTACCGAAGTTTATTTGGCCACAATGCTTTCTCTGGTGATGATATTCCTTAACTCATCTTTGCTGGTGTGTAATTCAGACCAAGTTTCCGGCATTTCTCACAAAAACTATGACGATACTTAAGAACCTCAATTTCTTTATGAGTATTATCCAGAAACTGTACTCCCAGCATATTTTTTGGCTCATAAACATTACAGCACAAGGCGACACTACCATCATAGTTAATTACGGTCTGGTTAAACCGTAACTCACAATCATAGTCTTTTCGTCTTGAAGCACTTAACTTCGCTGCGGTATCTCTTGGATGAGTTAACAGTTCAGACACGATTGCTTTATCTTTTTCAGATTCTCCATATTCGATAACCTCAAATGCTTTTTCCAATGGTTGTAAATAAGCAGCAATAGGATGGTGTTCGTAACCCAACTCCCGGCATATATTTACGGCCGCTTCAATCTCATGCTGGTTGTGCTTGTAGATATGCTGGCCCATCCATACCCGTATTCCGGTCTGCTTATATTTATCTATCAGATAGCGAATCTTATACAAATTCGATTTCACCAGATTGATGTCGCCCCGTTGGTGAGAAAAACTATAGGTTTTTGGGGACATGCCGGAAATAGAGATTTTTAGTTCGTCTGGCCCAGCCTTTATTACTTGCTCCAGGTTTTGCGTTACGTTCAGGTTTGTTGAAATATGCGCCGACATTTTGTATTGATGAATTAGATCAATAAATTCTGCCAATTTGGGGTGTAGCAACGGCTCGCCCCAGTTATATAACCAAATCTGAGGATGTTCGCAGGGGCTTTCCTGATTTATTTTTGCCAGTATTTTTTTAAACAATTCAACATTCATCATGCCGACAGTGCGGCCTGTTCCGGATATATTTCCCACCGGACAACTGGGGCACCTCAGGTTACATGTACCGGCAATATCAATAGTGTAAACGTATTTCTCAGCTTCACGTGGACTTGCTCGCAATAGCGTTTCACCAAGCAATGGGTCAAATACTTCCGGCGCTATATAATCACGGGGTTTTATACGGTTTAGGATCCATGCCAGTTTTTTATCCTTGGGAAAGTAGCCCAATGCAATCCTTATCCAGGGCTCAGCCTCAATCCAGTAACCTTTTTCATAAAAAAGCAGCGCCATATCGAAACAAGTTTTATCTAAATAGGGCGTTTGTGGGGCAATACTATGTAATTCGGTAAGCAAAACATTTGCCGCAGCATATTTTTCGGTGGCCAGTAATAACGTAACCAGGTTCAAAGAGATTTCACTTCGCAACAGCGGTTGAGTCATCAAGTTACGATACATAATCTCTGCCTGGGCATATTCACCTGCACGATGTAATGTTGCGGCCTGCTGAAATGCATTGTTGACTTCCTGATGATCCATGTAGTCTATTCTCCAACTTATCCCGCCCTATACGCTAACGGCGTTTAAATACACTTGCAATGCCACTTGATGTCAGACCACCCGACAAACTGTTTGATATTTAACCAGCAATGTTCATAATGTTAATGATATGTGCATTCTGGCAATAGAGTAGTAGGAGCAAAACATGGAAGTATCTCATCAGGCACGGAATGGATTAAAACTCTCTGCCATAACACTCGCCTTATTAGCCTCACCAGCTTTCGCAGATAGCAACTGTTCTGCAGGCTATTACGGCCCAGACGGCGCCTCAGGGGCTGACTGCATTATTGCGCCAGTAGGTACTTATGTAGCCTTAAATGGAGCAACCGCACCAACACCGGCTCCTATAGGAAGATTCGTCGCTACGGAAGGTGCCACATCTGCAACCCTGGCCCCTTTAGGTTTTTATGTAAACACTACCGGTGCCTCGGCAGCTACGCCTGCATCAGCAGGGTATTATGTAGATATTTTAGGGGCGTCCGCTGCTAAACCAGCGCCAATTGGCTCATATGTATCTACTGAAGGCGCTGCAGCACCAACGCTGGCTGAGCCTGGTACCTATGTCGATCAGGTTGGTCAATCCTCTGCTACCCCAGCCGCCGCAGGCTATTTTGTGCCTAATGAAGGCGCTTCCACGGCACAGATTGCAGGAATGGGCACTTATGTACCTGGCGAGGGCTATAGTGCAGCGCTACAAGCCGCACCAGGCTCATACGTTAATACCACCGGTGCTACAGCAACCACCCCTGCACCTGTCGGCTATTACGTTGATACCTCTGGTGCGACTGCTGCTAAACAAGCGCCAGTTGGCTCATATGTACCGACTGAAGGCGCTGAAGCACCAACGCTGGCCGCGCCTGGCACCTATGTCGATCAGGTTGGTCAATCCTCTGCTACCCCAGCCGCCGCAGGCTATTTTGTGCCTAATGAAGGCGCTTCCACGGCACAGATTGCAGGAATGGGCACTTATGTACCTGGCGAGGGCTATAGTGCAGCGCTACAAGCCGCACCAGGCTCATACGTTAATACCACCGGTGCCACGGAAACCACGCCCGCACCTGTTGGCTATTATGTAGATACTGCTGGCTCCTCGGCTGCTAAAGCAGCCCCAGTGGGTTCGTACGTTCCAACTGAAGGCGCTATAGCGCCAACACTGGCAGCCCCTGGCACCTATGTCGATCAGGTTGGTCAAGCGTCTGCTACGCCAGCCCCGGCGGGCTATTTTGTACCCAACGCTGGCGCAACGTCCTCACTGATTGCAGGAATGGGGACCTATGTACCTGGAGAAGGTTACAGCGCTGCCTTACCAGCTGAGCCGGGCTCATACGTAAATACTACAGGTGCGACCGAATCTACACTCGCGCCAGCGGGATTCTTTGTCGATAGTTACGGGGCTACCAATGCTCAACAAGCCCCTGCAGGTAGCTATGTTCCAACTGAAGGCGCATCTGCACCTACGCTGGCTGAGCCTGGCAGCTATGTAGCCCAGCCAGGACAAACTGCATCCACTCCGGCGGCAGCGGGTTATTATGTTCCAAATGAAGGCGCAACCTCCGCACAGATTGCAGGAATGGGGACCTATGTGCCTGGAGAAGGTTATAGCACTGCTTTACCAGCTGAGCCGGGCTCATACGTAAATACTACAGGGGCAACCGAATCTACCCTCGCGCCAGCAGGTTACTTTGTCGATAGTTACGGGGCTACCTATGCTCAACAAGCCCCTGCAGGTAGCTATGTTCCAGCTGAAGGCGCTTCAGCAGCCACGCTGGCTGAGCCTGGCAGCTATGTAGCCCAACCAGGACAAACTGCATCCACTCCGGCGGCAGCGGGTTATTATGTTCCAAATGAAGGCGCAATTGCTGCCCAGCCAGCCCCAGCGGGTAGCTATGTTCCAACAGCGGGGGCATCGGCGCCTACCCTGGCAGAAGTTGGCACCTATGTAGAACAGCCAGGGCAAACATCATCCACACCTGCTCCGGCTGGTTATTACGTGCCAAATGCGGGAGCAACCACTGCACAGCAAGCTCCTGCAGGAAGCTATGTGCCGGGCGAGGGTTATTCAGCGGCGATTCCTGCAGAGCCCGGTTATTATGTGGATACCAACGGCGCCACTGCCGCTAAGGCAGCACCAGTTGGGTATTTCGTGCCGATGGAAGGTGCTATCGCCCCCTTCGCTGCACCGCCAGGAACTTATGTTGATGCTGAGGGAGCTTCTGCTGCAACGCCCGCACAACCGGGCTATTACGTGGCAACGGCAGGGCAATCATCGGCTACACCAGCGCCTCCGGGCACGTTTGTTGCGTTCAGTGGCGCAACCGCGGCTAACACCTGCCCGGCGGGGCTTTATGCCGTGGCAGGCTCATCCAGTTGCCAATCTTCTTATGAAAGAAACGTTGAAGTGGGTCCGATTTACAGTTCCATTTATACAGCCGGGCAAACAATGGATATGGGTCAAATAGACCTTGCTAACCCATGGCAGATAAACTTTAACATCGCAAACCAGTCAACTGACCTGGCGGTGGACAATCCGTTCACCGGAATGACGCTGCTTGATGTGACTTTTGGCGGCTTACACGGAGATCTGTTCAGTCTGTTCGGCTTTAACGGCGGCATGGTGTTGTACGAGCAGGATATTTTCGATAGCTATTTTACGCTGGACGACTATTTAACCGGTAACTTTGAATTTACTTTACTGCTCACTACTGATGTTGGGGCCGCTTTTGGTGAAGCGGGGGAACAATATTCCTACCGGTTTATCGGTACATTTATCGACTCTGCCGCTACAACGGTATCGTCGCCTTCTGGCCTGCTGTTGATGTTAGGCGGTCTGACATTTGCAGGATTACGCCGCAAACAATTACAGAGTAAATAGCGTTAGGGCCATAGTTAACTGAGCCAGGCGGTCGTATCCGATTTAACAATGGCGAGCAATGAGTTCGCCATTGTTTTATAATCCATCAAAGGGCTTTGTTCCATCCTGCCTCGCAAGCTTTGTCGAAGATAATCTCTGCGCTTTGTGTCTGCGGCCAAGGCCACCGCCTTCTGTACATAGCAACGCTCAGTAGTCACCACTAAATCAGATAAGCCGATGGCGTCAAGGATGCCTTTTGACTGTCTTGATACAGGTTTAACACCAGCCAGAGATATCACCGGAACCCCCATCCAAAGCGCTTCACAGGTGGTTAGGCCACCATTAAACGGGAACGGATCTAAACAAATATCAACGTCGTTATATTCGTTTAGCATGGCGTAATGTTCGGAGGAAGCGCGGCATATAATTACGTCTTTACTCACCCCTCGGATTTCAAACGCCCTGGTAACTTCCTCAATTACACCCGCATCAATGAACGTTGACCACTTCAGAATTAACCGGCTATTGGGGACGGCAAGCAGTATCTTACTCCAGGTATCTAACAGCCTTTCATTGAGCTTTGCCAGATTATTGAACGACCCAAAAGTGACTCCAGGCTGCTCTATTGCTGGGCGCTGAGCTATGTCCGGACAATGTTCTGGCGGTGTATAGGTAAAATGACTGCCTTTCATAACAGCTATTGCTTCGCTATAGAACTTTTCAACGCCGTTCACATACTGGAACTCTCCCAGAATCACCGCATCTATGGCCGTTAATCCGGTGCTGGCAAAGTAGCCCAGCCAACTAAATTGTTTTGGACAGGGTTTATATAATAATGCCCCTAATCGGTTTCCTTTCGAGTGTCCAGACAAATCGATAAGACACGTTAATTCATCCGCCATGATCATCTCGGCTAACTGCCTGTCTGATATCCCAATAACGTTGGTGACTTTCGATGCGTGTGAGACCAGCTTATCGGTGAGACCATCCTGGTTCCTTTGATTCATGTACAGCACCAGCTCTATCCCCTGCGCCGCCAGTTCTGCTAGCACTCCAATCAAAAAGTAACCCACCGGATGACGATAAAAATCCGCAGAGATTAATCCGATTTTTACTGTATTTGCTGTGCGAGGCTTTACAGCCAGATGACTCACAGGCGGATAGGCTCTGGCAATAACAGCGCAGGTTTGTTGTACTTCCTGCTCACTGTTACCGTTCAATACATATTGTCTGAACATTAAATAGTTCTGCGCCAACGTTCTGTCTTCGGGAGCCATGCTTAAAGCTTTTTGTGCCCAGAATAGCGCACTTTCGCTATGCCCCAGCTTTTGCAGCAACAAGCCGTAATTCATGGCCGCATTGGCATTTTCAGGCGCGATGGTGATGGCTTTACGTAAACTTTGCAACGCTTCAACAAACCGCCCTGCCTGTTGCTGCCCCAGACTTAGACAATCCCATATATCGCTGTTGTTCGGCGCGAGTTTAGCGGCGCGTAATAGCAGGGCTTCAGCGTCATCAAGTTCGCCCAAAGCCTGCAACGCTACACTGGTATTAATCAGCGCAGGAACCGACTCAGGCGCCAGAGCCAGTGCATTAAGACCAGCCATTTTTGCTTCAGGAAACAAGCCAAGTCGCCCTAGCACTAAACACAGGTTCGTTGCTGCCAAAGTATTTTTGGCATCGGTTGCTAAACATCGCCGCAAAAGTTCAACAGCGTTAGTCAGCTCCCCCTGACCAAATGCTGACTGCGCTTGTTGTAGCAGCGCTTCACTGCTGATTGGTTTCATCATCTACCACCCTGCGCTTCCCCTGTGCCTTGGCCTGATAAAGCAGGTTATCGGCGTTAGTCATTGAAGCCATTAATTCCCGACGGGTATCTACATTGGTTAAGCCTATGGAAAAGGTAACGCTCAGCCCATCATACTGCGATAGCTTAGATGGCAGCTTTCCACAAGCTTGTATAAACGATTCAAGAGAAGCCTTCACCGCCTGTTTCTCACCGGCCGGGAAAACCAGTAAGAACTCTTCACCGCCGATACGGCCAATAATATCCGTGTCTCAGAAGCACTGGCGCATGGTTTCACCCACAAAAGCCAGCACCGCGCTCACCATTTCTATAACCTGCTTAGGGTTTCGTGCTGTTTTATCGAGCAACTGCAGTTTATCGGGGGCAAGCTCTATCGCTAAACACCAGGATGACCATAAGCACAATAAAAAGGCGCTTACGCTGCTGGCAACACATCGCATATTCATACTTTATTTGTCCTTTCTCCAAACCAGTTGATGAAACGCTTCCCGTTAGTTATTGGGTATACGGTCACCCGCTCTGAAAAGCATTGAAACAGCTTTTGGATTAGTCTGAATTTAGTCCAGATAGGTGGTCATTTCGTCCCGAATTTGTTCGCGCATGGCCATTAATTTGAGTGCTGAATCCCTTTGACGCTTGTCCTGCTCAGTTTGGGGTACCCAGTCGGGTACAGATGAAGGCTTCCCGTTCTCATCCATGGCTACCATCACAGCGATACAATGTGTGCAGAGTTCCCGTTCGCTGCTTTTCGGATCGCCAGCACGCACCAGAATACGAATATGCATTGAGCTTTTGCCGGTATAAATCACCTTGGCTTCCACTTCCACGATATTGCCTACCAGAATAGGCTTAACAAAGTGCATGCCGCCAACGTACGCTGTAATACAGTATTTCCCGCTCCAGCCGGCAGCACATCCATAGGCACTTAAGTCGATCCATTTCATTACCGCACCGCCGTGCACTTTACCACCGAAGTTGACATCCGCAGGCTCTGCCAGAAAGCGCAACGTTAATGAACGCTCAGTACCGGGCATAAGTTCTTCTCTTTATTTAATTTTCACCAATTCATAAAACTACTGTAGTTTAGTAAGTAAAACAATCAGGCGACGATATTTATGGAAGAACTGCGTTATCCTACCCGGCTGATGCTACTTGTTGCCCTGCTACAGGGGCTCGCTCTATTACTATTACATCAGTCCATCGACTTTGAGTTCTGGCCGGCCACGGCGCCGCAGTGGCTATTTGCGGCTTATGCTCTGGTCATTATCGGGCCTGGCATGTATCTGTTGGGGGTTAACGACCGCAATAAGATCAGGCTGGTTACCTACATCGCCCCTTTTGCCGCGCTTTGTGCGCTGCTTGCCTTTTACACCGGTGGCCAGGCAATCCCTTCTTCGCCTTCACGCCTCGACACCCTGCTCGCCCCCATGACATTTACTCTGGCTTTACTGACCTTTAAAGCGCTGATGTATGTGCAGGTAAAAACGGCCGATGAGCCTTTCGTTTATCCTCAGTTGTTTCACTATTCGTGGCGCAACCTGCTTACGCTGGGTCTGGCACTGGCGTTTACTCTGGTTACCTGGGGGGTGTTGATGCTGTGGGCCGGGCTTTTCTCGGTTATCAATATCGATTTTTTTGGCGAACTATTTGAACAAAAGTGGTTTTATTACCCGGCGCTCAATCTTGCTCTGGCACTGGGCGTAATTCTTATTCGCCGGCTCAGCGTTATCGTCGATACCATTAAACAGTTGCAGCAAGCGCTGTTGAAATACCTTCTGGTATTACTGGTGTTTGTCTCTGTGATCTTCCTGCTCGCTTTACCGTTTACCGGTTTATCGCCGCTATGGGAAGAAGGCCCGGGCAGTTATCTCATCCTGTGGATGCAGGCCTGCCTGCTGTTTGCGCTGAACAGCGTATATCAGGGTAATGCAGATGAACGCCCTTACTCACCTTTTATACACCGGTTTATCTATCTCGGCATACTCTTGTTACCCGTTTACAGCGGGCTGGTATTTTATGGCCTGTCCCTAAGGGTGGAGCAGTATGGCTGGTCAGTAAGTCGTTACTGGGGGATGATAGTATGGATGTTCCTGGCGCTTTTTTCCCTTGGCTATGTAACTTGTATAGCACGCTACAGAGATGACTGGATTGCCGGTCTCGGCCGCATTAATGTCGCGATGGGCTGGCTACTGATGCTGGTGATGGTATTGGTAAACAGCCCTTTTGCAGACTTACGAAAATTAACAGCTGATAGCCAGTTGGCCCGTATCGAATCCGGACAAACCGATCTGCAGGACATAGACATACCGTATTTTGCCAATCAGCTTGCTTTGCCTGGTTACCTTGCCATTGAACATCTAAAGCAAACCTATGGCGACAGTCACCCGACACTGGCACTAAGACTTTCCCGGGCCTATCAGGAAAATGCTATAGAGCCTGAGCAGGACAGGCTGATGGTGGTCAATAGCATTGAATGTCTCAACGACTGCGAAATGCCCTCGGAGCTCGCCGATGTTATTTACGATAACCTGACCAAAAGTAACTACCTGCTGCGACAGGCAGAGCATATTTATCTGCTGGCGGTCGACCCTGATGGCGATAACCAAACCGACTACCTGCTAATGCTGGAAACTAACTACCTGGTAGACGCCACCCTGTATATACGCAGAAACAGTAATTGGTATCCGATAGATATAGAAGATTTGGGCCCGGCCGGCAAAAATAAAACGATGACTCTGCGCGAGTATCTTCAGGCACTGGAGGTAAACTACAGACAACCTCAGTACCGTATAATGCAAATCGGTGATTTTCACTTTAACGTGACGCTGAAAGAACAATTAAAATCATCACCGGAGCAGGGGCAGTAAACAGCCCGACATGCACCGACTTTTACCACCTGCACCTTTTGCAGTATTGCTGCATTAGGTCAGAGGGTATAAGGTGATATATATTAATACTATACTTCATCACAGCCAGATATGTTTCCTGCCCTGTGAGTAACAGCTTACTAATTTGTAGTAGAATATGTCAGAGATAAATGAAAACCAGTTGGTGTTCGATAAAATCAACACAGTGCTTGAGAAAAAGCCGACGTTGTTAGATGCCTATAAAGAGCTAGAACCCCTTGTACTCGGTTTATTTGACGCCCAGCGTATGAGTATTTTTCAGCGCCGCAGGCAGCATCAGGATTTGGTCGCACGGTTTAAAACAGGTAAAGAAACCCTGGAAATTAAGGTACCGATCAGCCCTCTCTCTATAGCTGGTTATGTCGCACTTTCTCAGCGCCCGCTGATTATCTCTAACCCCTACGATACGCAGGAACTTGCTGCCATACATCCGCGGTTAAGATTTGCCGACAGATTTGATAAAAGCAGCGACTTTCGTACGCGCAACATTTTGTGCGTGCCGATCCTTAATGCCGGGGTCATCATGGGCATTCTGCAGATTATTAATAAAAACAGTGGCCCGTTTACCAATAAGGACATGGCGGTAGCCCGCGAACTAAACGAGATCCTTGGTAATAAATTCCGTTACGAACTGGGTGGCACACAAAACCCATTCGACTTACTGCTGCACGAAAACCTGATTAGCGAAAAAGCACTCGCAGACCTACAGGAGAGCAGCAACGATACCCGTCAGATGGTTCAACGCCTGATGTCGGAATACCGCATTAACGAAGCCAAACTGGGCACCTCTTTATCCATTCACTATCAGGTCCCTTTTATCCATTTTGATCCCGAAAAGTATCATCTGTATCAAAGTGAAAGTCGCCTCAACAGCTCTTACCTGAAACGCAACTTTGTGGCCGTTATTGCAGATGCCCATGACAAGCCTATTGTACTGATGGCTGAGCCAAATAACGCCTCGTTGCTCATGGAAATAGAAAGCGCGCTGGGCATAGACAGCTACGATATTGCCGTGGGTTTACCTACCCATATTTTACAATATCTGGGTGACTCAGTAGGGGGCAGCGGCCCCGGAGAAATGAGTGAAATCCTTGATGAAATCGGTACTTCAGCAGAAGAGTCCGATGAAACTGTCGACGAACTTTCTGACGATGCGCCTGCGGTAGTCCGTTTGGTAAGCCGGATCCTGCACGATGCTAAACGCCTTAACGCTTCTGATATTCATATCGATCCGGAGAAAAATGGCCCTACCCGCGTAAGAATGCGGATAGATGGCGTGTGCCGTGACATCAACCAGGTCCCGGCATCGCACCATAGTGCGGTGATTGCGCGCATAAAAATTATGTCAAACCTGAATATCGCAGAAAAGCGCGTTCCTCAGGACGGTAAACTGGCATTCAGAATGAGTGGTCAGCTGGTAGAGGTGCGGGTAGCAACCATTCCTACGGTAGCTGGCGAAGGCGTTGTTATGCGTATTCTTGCCTCTGGTGGCGCTATGCCCATTGGCAAGATGAACGTTGCGCCTAGTAATATGTCCCGCCTCGAGGATATGATTAAAAAACCCCACGGGATTTTGCTGGTAGTAGGGCCCACGGGTTCAGGTAAAACCACGACGTTGCATGCCATCCTTGGTTACCTGAATACCCCCGAAAAGAAAATATGGACGGCTGAGGATCCGGTGGAAATCACCCAGCCTGGTCTGCAGCAGGTGCAGGTGAGTCCTAAAATTGGCTTTACCTTTGCTAATGCGTTACGCGCCTTTTTGCGGGCCGACCCGGACATCATTCTGATTGGTGAAATGCGGGATAAAGAAACTGCCCACGCGGGTATTGAAGCCTCGCTTACTGGTCACTTAGTACTTTCGACTCTGCATACTAACTCTGCGCCCGAAACTATCACCCGTTTGCTGGATTTAGGCCTCGATCCGGTTAACTTTTCAGATGCCTGTGTGGGTATTCTGGCGCAACGTCTTATTCGTACATTGTGCGGCAGCTGTAAGGAAAAACGTCCTGCCAGCGAAACCGACTGGGCGTTTATCAAACGCCAGTATGGAGAAGAGTACCTCCACGAGCTCAACCTGCCGGACAACCTGGAGCTTTATCACGCCAAAGGCTGTGAGGAGTGCGGGGACACCGGCTATCGCGGTCGTACCGGCGTGCATGAGCTTCTTGGCATGACACCGGCATTGCGCTCCATGGTTTACAAAGAGGCCTCGGTTGCCGACATGAAAGCCCAGGCTATGCAGGACGGCATGCGGACCCTGGTGCAGGATGCTATCTATAAGGTCATCAAAGGCGATACCGATCTGGCTCAGGTACAAATTGTTGGTGGCGATTAAAGCCACCACATTGCTCATAAAAAATGCAAATACAAACAGCATCTTATTCACATTCGCTGAAGAAAAGCGTAAATTAAGAATGCTTATTCTACGTTACGTAAAGACGTGGGATAATCCCCATGGATGTCATTAATTACACGTTGTAGCAGGTTGTCTCGCTGTGGAAATGGATATTTTACGCAATAAATACGCTTACCTCGTCGCCTTACTGATGATGCTATTCTCGTCGCTGAGTTATGCTGACTGCCAGTTGATAGCGCCACAGCACCAGACTCTCGAACAACCGGTTGAGGTTGCACCGGGAATTATCGATTTACAGTTTCGCTGTCAGCTTCCCCACGCGAAGGTCCTCAGCTTTCCACTCGATGCACTGAGCAGACCCGAAATTTACGCCGATGACTCGGTGGATATCACTGTTTTATCCAGCGCCCGGGCAGCTTATCTTCTGCCTGAAGGGCTCTATCAGTTTACGCTGACTGTGGAGTCTGATCACGATAGCGCTGTATCGATGGCACTCAGAGATTTGCATGTTTTCCAACAGGAAAACAACCTGCATATATTAACCATCAGTGCGTTTGGCGGGTTTTGTATTGCACTGTGTATCTACGTTGGCGTATTAGGCCGCAGCTTACATAATGCCGGATTCTATGCGTATAGCGGCTACATATTAAGCGCCGGATTTTTCTTTATTTTACAGGAAAGTCTGCTGCGCTTACTAATGCCGGATGTGCACTGGCTACACAGCCACGAGTTAAAATCTATCTTTGCCGGAGCCACGGTATTTACCGCTGTCAGATTTATTTGTTTATTACTGGATTTAAGACTCATTCTAAAGCAGTGGGAATACCAGACCATTATAAATTGTGGTCTGTTGGTCTTGGTTTTAGGCTTTATTTCGGCCTTGCCGGTAGAGCCGCTGCACCTGTTGGCCAGTCAGCTTATGGGGCCAATAACCCTGATTGGCATGGTTGCCATTACGGTAGCAACCGCCTACGCCGCGCTGCGTAAAATTCACGGTGCCGGATGGGTGCTGATAGCGCTGATTGTGCTTCTTGCCGCCATGCTGTTTAGGGTCTACCTCCCGCATGTCAGTGAGTTTTTAACCCGCTATGCATTAATCATTGCCGTAACGGCCGAAGCATTACTGTTGGCAATCGCGGCTTCAGAGCGTGTTAAGCGACTTCAGGCAGACAAAATGCAGGCTTATCTTGCGGCCTCAAGCGATCCACTTTGTCCGGTGCTTAACCGCAGGGGATGGGAAGCATCTGCCAACGAAATGCTCTCTGCGCATAAAAAACGGGGCGGCGTAATTCTGTTACTGTTTATCGATCTCGATGGCTTTAAACACATTAATGACACTTACGGCCACCGGGTTGGGGATGAAGCGCTGATTATTCTGGCCAAGATACTCAACAGTCAGTCCCGTGCTCAGGACATCGTAGGCCGCTTGGGCGGCGATGAATTTGTTGTGATGAGTCACTGCCATAACCGCAGCATTGCTGAACGCGTCACCAAGCGTATCAGCGAACGTCTGACAGATTTAAGCCTGAAAATAGACGAAAAGATCATTGAAGTATCGGCCAGTGTGGGAGCACAGATAATCGATGCCCCACACTCTGATTTATCGCTGTTACTGCATGAGGCTGACATGTTGATGTACGAAAAAAAGCACGCCACAGCCAGCCTGTAAGACAGGCTAATCAACCAGTTTGATTTTACCAAATACCGAGGCGTCAATGTAACCCAGGTTACGATCGCCATTAACGGGTTCAACCTCGTGAGAGCCCACAAAGTGCTCCCGTTCTTCACTGCCATCGTTATCACAATAGGCCAGCATAAAGCCCAGAACCTGCTCCGCTGACAGGCTCTCAGGCGGCACTGGCTTATTGTGATGGAAGGTATCAGGATAAACCCTGAAGCTGACTTCCCAGGTAATCTGATAAGGGGCGCTATCGGCTCGTGTCCAGCGGCTGGTGGCATGATCATTTAATAACACAAACTCCTGACCACCATTGTCTGTTGGACCAATATCAACCACATTACCATCCAGCGCAATGTGATAAGCAAAAGCGTTGTAGGATTTTAAGTGATTACCGCCTGAGGCGTCTGCATCGATAAAGATTTCCAGGCAGTCATCGTCCCAGTAAGTCAGTAACGGGTTCGGATGACTATCAATCAGCACATCGTCGATGATTTCGACCTGCAAATAAAGCTGATCATTATCCCATAACATTTTAAAACGCCCGCTAAAATCCGCAGGAATTGGCATTGTGCCCACCATCAGGTGCTCAAGCGGGTGCCATTGCGCTTTATCCCAGGCGGCTTCATCGGCGATGCCGTCAATCACAATAGGGGAAATGGCTTTGGTTACCTCGGTGGGTGCAGCCAGTGACTGACCAGATAAAGCGACGCCTAATCCGGCAGCCAATAAGACTTTTTTCAGCTTGCTCATGCTAATTTGCTTATCTCAGTAAGTAATAAAAGTACGTAGCTTAACAACAAATTTACACTAGCTGTACTACTTTGTTTTAGCTACAAAAAAGGCCTGTAGAAACAGGCCTTTTGCCACATGGGCTAACAACACCTTACAGGTTGTAACCACGTTCTTCGTGGCTGCTGATATCCAGCCCTTGCTGTTCCTGCTCTGGCGTAACGCGAATGCCTTTGGTCAGCATATCCACGATCTTCAGCAACACCAGGCTTACCACTGCGGTATACACGAAGGTGGCAAAAATCCCCACCATCTGCACACCCAGTTGCTCACCAATAGAGGTATTGTCGCCACCAAATCCGTAGCCACTAAAAATACCCAGATCTGGCGAACAGAAAATACCCGCTAAAAACGTGCCTAAAATACCGCCGATACCGTGCACCGGAAACACATCCAGTGAATCATCAATTTTCCATTTTTGCTTGACCAGATTGGTAAAATAGAAACAAACACAACCAGCGGTTAAACCAATAACCAGGGCGGCAGCCGGGCCAACATACCCCGATGCTGGCGTGATGGTACCCAAACCTGCAACCATACCGGTAACAATACCCAGTACAGATGGCTTGCCGTACTTAACCCACTCAATGGTCATCCAGGCCAGTGCCCCCGCAGCGGCTGAGACATGCGTTACCAGCATCGCCATAGCGGCATCACCGTTAGCGGCCACGGCACTGCCACCATTAAAGCCAAACCAACCTACCCACAGCATACCGGCTCCGCCGACTGTCATGGTGAGGTTGTGTGGAATCATCGATGCACTGCCGTAGCCGTGACGGTTTTTAATGTACATTGCTGCCACTAATGCGCCTACACCCGCGGTAATGTGCACCACGGTTCCACCAGCAAAATCGAGCAGGCCAATCTGAGCAAGCCAGCCGCCGCCCCAAACCCAGTGACACACCGGCAAGTAAACCAGTACCAGCCAGGCTAGTGAAAATACTAACACCGAGGAGAACTTCATGCGCTCAGCAAAACCACCCACCATAAGTGCCGGTGTAATAATCGCAAAAGTCATTTGAAACATAAAAAACAGCGGTTCGGGTAATGTACCTGACAACGATGTCTTATCGGTATTAGCCAGGAACATATTGGTGAGGTCGCCAATAAACGCGTTGCCTTCACCAAACGCCAGACTGTAGCCAGCGATTAACCAAATCAGTGAAGCGCCACAGGCAATAGCAAAACATTGCATTAATACCGAAAGTACGTTTTTGCTGCGGACCAGACCGCCGTAAAAGAACGCCAGTCCGGGTAAGGTCATAAAGAGTACAAGGGCTGTGGCAGTTAAGATCCAGGCGGTGTCGCCGCTGTCTGCGCCAGATTCAGCCAATGCAAAGCCTGGCAAAAACGCCAGGCCGATAAGCCAGTTTCGCATAAGTGTGTCCTGTTGTTTCTCAAATGTGTTTTATTAAATCGCGTCGGAATTGGTTTCTGATGTTCTTATTCGTATGACTTTTTCGACATCTGTTATAAATATTTTTCCGTCGCCTACCTTGCCGGTCCTGGCACTCTGGGTAATAGCTTCACAAACACGCTCAACGTCTTCATCGGCTAACACCAGCTCTATCCTGGTTTTGGGTACATAATCGATTTGGTACTCGGCACCGCGATATAATTCGCTGTGGCCTCGCTGTCGCCCAAACCCTTTTACTTCGCTGACGGTAAGGCCATTAATACCAACGTCAGCCAACGCCTGACGTACTTCTTCTATGCGAAATGGTTTTATAATCGCAGTGACTTTTTTCATTATTATTGGCTTCTCTCAGGCAAGGAGAACTGCATTTTCTCTGAAGCGTGGTATTTTTACCACTTTTTTTAACAAATCCTAATTAGTCAAAAGTAGTGTTACCTGACTTGTTGTCTTGCCTTTTCGTCGCAATATATAGCGTTAATTCGGGCTTAACCGTGTAATGATCCCGTTTATTAACGGGCGCTTTGCTGGTTTTTCCAGCCTGTAAGCCCGGCTCAGATTAATAGAGGAAGTGCATATGAAAAAATGGTTTACCGCATTAGCTGTCGTGTCTGTTGGATTGTTATCAGGTTGTACATCGCTACCTTCCGAACAACAAATTAGTGATGCTGACTATGGTCCGTATCCACAAGATTATGAAAACATAGTCAAAACCTATTACGGCTATCATCTGACTCACCCTGACTCTGCAGAATTTGCCAAAATAGAAAAGCCAAAACGCTACTGGTTGGGTAACGAACTCGATGACGTGTATTATGGTTACCTGGTATGCGCAACCCTTAACTACCGCAATATGGTGGGCCGCGACACCGGTTTTAATACGCACGCCCTGTTGATTCATGACGGACTTGTGGTCAAATATGTAGAGGATGCAGAGTGGTGGGGCAAACCACTGTGTAAATAAATTTAAAAGGACATAAAGGATTATGTGGCGCAGTGTCTGGCTAGTTTGCTTTATTTTGATTTCGTTACCGGCTTCAGCAGCTGCGCCAAACCTCAACTCTGCCGTATCCGGCGACTTCCCCGAAGGTTTACAAACCCAGTTTATTCGCTACTTGAGTGCTAAGCTAAACGCTGAAGCCGTTATCTCCACCATGCCCTATGCCCGGCGATTGATAGAACTTGATGATGGCTCACTCGATTTAATGGTAGGCGTATCAACCAGTGCGCCTATTGGCGGGCATACTGTATTAATTTATCCCGCTTACGACTCGCTACAGCTGGGTATTTATGTGTTAAAGGGTAATGAAAACTCGATTAATCAAGCTCAGGATTTGCGCCAGCATATATTAAGTCTGACCCGCTACGCCGACAGCGACGCCGTTTTACAGGATATCCCCGAGTCGCATATTGTACCGGCCCGTTCGCTGGAGCAAAAAATTGAAATGCTGCTGAAAGGCAGACTCGATGCGTTTATTCACGTTGCTCCGAGCACCAACCTGCGACTACAGCAAATGGGGCTCGCAACACAGATTGTGCCCGCCGCCTATCAGCCTTCGCTTGAGCTTAAGCAATATGTGGCTGTCAGCAAAAAGTCGTGGCTGTACCAGCACATCGCAAAACTGGAAAGCATTATCAGTCAGGGCGTGGCGAATGGCGACTTTGCTGCCATTCGCCGTGAGTATTACGCAAAGCCGCGCTAACCGGCGCTTTTCATTCCAATTGTACTCCCTGTATCGACAGCTCGCCCGCGGATAAGTTATGCTAACCACAAGGGACAGAAACTAGCATAATTATAAGGAATAACAATGAAGTACCTCTTTGCTTTGGTTATTTTGCTTACTCCGTTACGCCTGTTTGCCGCCGCAACGCAGTGGGCTGACTTTACGCTAATAAACGGCCATATTTATCTTCCCGTCACCGTGGAAGGTGTCGAAACAAAGGTCATGCTCGACTCCGGAGCGCAAATCCACGCCATCAATAAGGCTTTTATCGGCAAACACAATTTAGCGTTATCCAAAGGGTCGCTAATGCGGATAAGAGGTGTCAATGGCACAGAAAATCGCACCGCGTATAACAACGTTAACGTGAATCTGTTCGGCGTGGATTTTGAATTAGACAAAGTGGTGGAATTTAGCATGGGCAGACACACCACCGGTATGCTGTTAGGGGCTTCGTTTTTCTATCCATTTATTGTGCAAATTAACTATCCGGATCAAAAAATTCGCCTAATCACCCGCGATTCGGTAGACATGAGTGAAGTGGCTAACGTGCGATCGATGGATGACAGAGGCAGCGGTATGCCCATTGCTGAAATAGAAATTAACGGTAAACCCTTCTGGTTTTTAGTCGATACCGGCAGTAACGCTGGCATTTTGATGGAGCGACGTTATGCCGCTCAGGCAGGTTTATTAGATGAGGTAGATGGTTCAACAATCACCAGAGGAGTAAACCGCGCCGCAGTACAGGATTATGCAACTGCGAAAACCGTTCAATTTGGTCCTTTTGAAATCACCGATGTAAAAGTGCTGTTTCCGGCAGAAGGGGAAACATCCAATTTAGAAAATCAGTTTTCTGCGACAGGCACCCGCATAAAGGGTAAGAAAGTGGTAGGCATACTCGGCTATGGGTTATTTAAGCATTTCTTACTCACCCTGGATTACAAACCTGGCAAACTACACGTTGATTTACCACCAGAATAATAAAACCGTCGACGCCGGGCTTTACCGGCGTTACATTTAATAAACAGCGTTACCAGGGTAACCGGTCCCCGTTGCTGTGCCAAAAACCACCGTTGTTCTCCAGATTCAAAGCATCCAGCCGCGCCTGAATACCAGCAGCAGCCTCTTCTGGTTCAATCAGTCCGTTAAAGTTAACCATGTCAGTGTTGACCCACCCTGGGTGCAGAAGCGCCACTGCCACGCCTTGGTCTTTTAAATCAATCGCTAGTGACTTACCCGCCGCATTGAGCGCTGTTTTTGACATGCGGTAACCATAACTGCCACCAGAATCGTTATCCTCGATAGAGCCCATACGGCTGGTGACCAAGCCGATTTTGCTTCCTTCAACCAGATTGTCTCTTAAGGCTGCTACCACCAGCAGCGGCGCAAGGGCGTTAACGTTAAATTGATCTTTTATTTGCGCTACATCGAGATTATCCAGGCTGTTTTTACGCATAATGCCGGCATTGTTAATCAAAATATCAATCTTTCTGCCAAGCAGATTTTGTTGCAGCTTTTCAAGCCCCTGCGACTGGCTGACATCAACACCCTCAATGATTTCCGCGCCACTTTGCGTAAGCGCCTCAGATGTTTGACGACAAACCGCAATAACGTTGTCTTTTCGAGCCAGATACGCTTTTGTCAGCGCCAGGCCAATGCCTCGGTTAGCTCCGGTAATTACCACAGTTGACAAAATAAACCTCCATTAGATAACGTCATATACCTGACTATAAAACATGGGGAGAAAGCGTTAATTTAAAAGGGTAATTTACCGATGAATTAGAACAGCCCAACGGAAAAACCGATACACTGCAATGTATTACAGATGATCCACCTGATATCCTAGCTCGTTTCCCCAAGCACTATGATTCTTCTTCGACCACCTGCTCTGCCTGGGTAAAAGACATCTCACTGGGTAAGCAACCGTACACCTGTTTAAAGCTGCGACTGTAGTAAGCCGCAGAACCAAAACCAACCTCGAGTGCGATTTGTGTTATCTGCAAGCCGCTGGCTAACATGGGCATGCTTTTTTCGAGCCGGTACTTTTTCAGAAACATCGTAAAGTTATCAGGTAACAGTTTGGACAACAGGCGATTTAGCTGTCTCTCACTTATTGCCAGACGTAGCGCTGCAGCGCTACGGCTAAAGTGTTCATCTTTGTAGTTTGCTTCAACAATCGACAAGAACTTCATTACAAATTTTCGTTCTTTTTCGTTACTGCAATGTGGCAGAATAGTTTTCACATAGGCTGGCACATTTTCTGAGTGAGCCTGCTCTGGGGCATCTGAGCGACGCAGGTGGGCGAGGCGCGAGAACGTCAGATTACTTTCAATTCTTGACACCAACTCTTCGCGCTCTACGGGTTTTATCAGGTAATCATTTACCGTCGCTTTAAAACTATCCAGTTTGGCAGTGTGATCACTGGTAGCGGTTAAAATCATCACGGGAAGATCAGCAAACTCGGCTTCTTCCCTGAGTTTTTCGGTAAAGGCAATACCAGACATATCCGGCACATTTAACTCACTGATGATAATATCAGGACGCAAAACCGGTATGATCTCCAGCGCTTTGGCACCACTTTGCAGCGCATAGCAGTTGTAGCGCTGCCCCACCAAATCAATCAGGTATTCACTGGCCTCCTGACTCCGCTCAATAACAAGTACTACCGGTAACTCATTGGTTTCATAGCTTGCCCGCTTGTCGGCCACCTGCCGTATGATGGTTTCTGACTCGGCCCCGTTTTCTGCTTCGGTTGCATCCACTGCGGTATTCAGAGGTAAATGTAAAGTTACCTCTGTTCCGCTGTCTTTTTGACTTTTAATTTCGAGCCAGCCTTCATTTGCCAGCACCAGCTCATTGGTAAGATTCAGCCCGATACCAATGCCCGATTTACCATTATGATTAGCGCCATGAGCAAAGCGCGAGATAACAAATTCGAGTTCCTCCTGGCTCATGCCAGGCCCGTTATCACTCACCCTAATATGCATCCTATCCGCATCGGCAGACGCCTTTACTCTGATGGTGCCCCGTGGCTGGGTAAATGTAATGGCGTTTAGCAACAGATTGTTGACCATGGCTTCCAAAGAATCCTGAACTAACAACACGCGGCTTTTTATCTGACACTCATAACTCAGAATTTGCTGCTTTTGGATTGCCTGAGGGCGCAGCGTTTCTACCAGATAATCAAGTGTTTTACCCACACTGTAACTCTGAAGAATCTGGCTGCTGATATGCTCTATCCGCTGCACTGCGGTTAACTGGTCCATCAGCACTCGTAAACGACCAGCATGAGAATACACAGCATCAAGTTTTTGCCGCATTTTAGAAGTCAGGTGGTCGTTACGTAACTCCGCCAATGGGTTAATAATTTGCATTACTGGCTGCTTAATTTCTGCCGCCAGGTTACTGAAAATACGTTCTTTCTTGTTGAGTAATTCAGTTATAGAACGATTACTCTCCATAAGTGCTGACTGCTTCTGTTGAATAATCTCCGCCAGCATTAGGCTTTTCAGTGCCAGATGTCTTTTTATCAGTAAAATTACCAGCCAAATAGCCAACCCTACCGCTACCAGATAGAGAATATACGCTTGCCAGGTATACCAAAAAGGCGTGGCAATACTAAATGGATAACGACTTACCGGTTGGGTGACTTTACTTTTGCTATCAACCACACGCACCTGAAAATCAAACTGGCCAAAATCCAATCCGGAGTAAGCCACAGTTCCCATGTTATCAGGCAAGGATTGCCATTCTTCATGAAAACCCATAAGCCGGTACTCTAATTTATGCAGGTGAGAATAAAGATAATCTGCGGACGCAAACTCAAAGATGATTTCTTCTGGGGAGGATTTAAGCTCGATTTCACCGTGGGGAGAGAGCATCGCTTCCGTTCCTGCTTCAGGAAGCACTCTAACTTTAAAGATACTAGCTTGAGCCTGGTGATTTCTTCTGCGTTCAACAAAAGCCTTCACCCGATGAGTGTCTATGAGATAGGAAAGCTGATCTCCAACCAATATAAATTTTTGACGATTGAGAGGAAATATCCCCTGATAATTAAAATCGATATCTATAACACCATCGCTGTTATCAAATTCAAAAATCTCTCCTTCATCAATTAACACCAAACCTTTATTAGTGGCCAACCAATGACTCCCTTCTCGATCAATGAAACCAGCTCTGATAAATCGGGGAGATTCTATTCCTGTATATGCATCTGATAGTTTCTTTGATTTAAGATCCATTTGTTTCATACCTTTCCCGGAGGTACAAAAATAAATACTGCTCGCATTAGCATACATACAATAGACATATACACCGCCAAGCTCCGCTAATTCATGCTTAACCCATACTCCCTTTGCTTCCATTAAGTAAAGTGAATTATGCCTATCAAGAATAGCTACAGGAATTTCACCTGAACTCAATAGAAATCGAATATCTTTGGGCGCATTAACATATTGAACCAATCGATTATCGGTAAGAGTAGCCAAACCAGAATGAGTTGAAGTTTGATAGTATATGTATAGCTTGTCATCTCGTACAAAATGGTGTTTTGTTAGGAATGGACATAATCCATTTGGATCACCTATTTGGGTTTCAACATCCGAGGTTCCTGAAAACGTTCTGACTTTACAAAGAGAGGGTTCGAATATGGTTTGAGCGTTGACCTGGATAACCTTTGGATCAATTGTTAGGCCGGGCTTACTGGTCAGTTTCGCTGAATCATAGTCCAACGAAAGCCATCGTTCAGAAGTCATAACGAGGGATTCTCCTTGTCCAACATTCACCGCTGAATAAATGTCTTTTCTAAAAGGAAAGCTCGTCTCATGTAAATAATTTACTGCCGGAGCCTCGGGCTCAAGAGCAGTTAATCCCAACTGTGTCGACGCTACCAGAAGCTGGCCATTGTCAAGCTGGTGTACCGCTTGAACAGCCCTGATTTGATCAAAGCTGTAACGTGGTTTTCCGAAAGTTAACTCGTTTAATGTCGCATCAAGCTCATTCAATAGAAGTAAGCCTCCCGCTGCGACCCAGATTCTCCCATCTCTGTCTTTAATTATGCTCTCAACTTCTTTGTGTTTATCACCGGATAGCGCATTAGAGAAAAACTTCCAGGACTTACCTTTCAATCGATACAATCCGCCGACGCCACCAACGTATAGCTCATCGTCGATAGCCTTTACAAAAGTTATTAGCGAAAGTAAGGGAAAATGTTCAGATCGTTTTAGGACGGACTTTTCGTTGCCTGCATAATCTAAGAATAAAAGGTTATTGTCTTCAGAGGCGACTATTTGATTTTGATACTCTGTTAAAGCAAATATACCTCTCATTGACCTCCCATCATTGAAAGTCTCTATTATTCGTAAGGGGTCATTAGTGAAGGGGAGTACCACTATCTTGGAAATAGTGCTAACAAATAGAGCATTTTGGGTTGAAATAACAGTCCAAGCTTTTTTCGCCAGAATTGGAGGTAAGTCAAGCCGGGAAAATTTATCTTCAGATAGTGAGTATTTAAAAACGCCATTACCAAATTCTGTAATGTAGAGAGTGTCTTGCTGAGGGTATATATCAGTTATGTAACCTTCGCCAAGAGGGCTATTTAAGTGCGAATACTGCTTAGCATTATCGCCTATTACCCTGAAGAGACCGTTTTCAGCTCCGATGAAAACAGCATGATCAATAGATACAATGTCTCTTATTATACCTGTCGCTTCACCATCAAACTTTTGTTTGCCCATCCATGTAGGTTCTACAGAATAAGCACTTCCACTGCATAATAACCAAATAAGGACCACTGCGACCATAGTCCCAATAGTATACATCCCTGTCTCTTTCATCAGCGTGTCTCCAACTTTATTGGTTTAGCTTTATTACCTCTTCTTGACCTAATTAAAAGCGAGTGACCTAAAATGAATATAGTACAAAATTCAACCAAACACGAGATTTCACCAGAAGATTGTTTAATGGTACAAGGGGGGACGTATGGACCTTGGTGTTATCAGGAAGTACAGCTCTGTGCTAAAGCAATGTCTGAGCAAAAGGCGGAACAAGCTGAAAAGCCAAGAGAGCCACTCTAACAAACCACCTTTGGCAGATGCTGCCAGTTGGTAGTGTATTGCGGCGACAGGTATTCGCGTTTCATCCCCCATTCCGGATGAATACCTTTAGCCGCTGCGCCTATGGTCTGACTGCCGTAGCGGCTGTTAATTGCATCCATGCACTGCATGAGTTTGGGGTTGTGTGAGAGCTCAGCAAACATATCTCCCTGTTCCTGCTCGGTATCGACTATCTCAATAGCGCCTACACCGCACTTATGTAATTTGATGTTTGCTTTATAAAGTGTGTCACTCGCACTTGAAGCAGCCTGCACCAAGGCTCTGGTGTCGTTGGTCGGCTGGGAAAACCGGTGTTGTACGGCTTTATGGTACTGCTCGGTATCGGCGAAAGGATTGGCGTGGGTAAACAAGGTAAGCAGCTTGGTTTTACTTTGCTGCCGGCGCAGTTTCTCTGCCACTTTTTCTGCATGCCAACACAAACTTTCCCGTAAAAATTGTGCGCTTGTCACTGGCTTGCCAAAGGCTCTGGTGGAATATATCTGCTGCTTTTTGGCTCTTTCCTCGTCCCACTGGATACAGGCGATTCCGTTAAGCTCTCTAACCGTACGTTCAACTTCTACAGAAAACTGCTTACGCAGTGTTTTAGGGTCAAATTGTGCAAGCTGCCACGCATCATTAATGCCCTGATTTCTTAGTCTTACAGCGATTCTTTTACCTATTCCCCAAACATCCTGTACGTCCATCTGCGCCAGAACATGCTTACAAGCCGCAGCGGAGTCCAGTACCGCAATGCCTGATTTATCTCCCAATTTTTTACCCGCAAAACTGGCTACTTTCGCCAGGGTGGGTGTTGGACCTATTCCTACGCCTACGGGTAATCTGAGCTGCTGCCATACATCCTGCTGAATTCTTGTGGCATAAGTATGCCAGTCTTCTGCTGGCCGCCAGCGATCAAAAAACAAGAAACATTCGTCAATCGAGTAAATGTGCTGGTTTGGCGCATAGCGGCCAACAACCTGCATCATCTTGTTTGAAAGATAATCGTACAGTTCGTAATTAGAAGAACGAATGACCGCATTGTGCTGGGCCAGCAGCTTTTTTACCTTGTAATAAGGCCCAAATTTTTTAATTCCCAGTTGTTTAGCGTATTCACACAGTGCACAAATACACCCATCATTATTGGTTAACACCACTACCGGGCGCTGACGAATGGCCGGGTCGAACACTTTTTCTGCCGAGGCATAAAAGCTATTAGCATCCACTAACGCATACATTGGCTTAGCCACCTTACATACCTGTGCATGCGTACCGAACGCACCACAATACCTTCTACCTCGAAGAGATCGCCTTCGCCCAGAGCGTAGGGCTGATGATCAAGGCCCGGCGATAGCAGTACCTGCGCTTTGCGGTCATACAGCTTGCACACAAAATTACCATTTAAATTGGCCACAATAACATCAAGGGAAGTGGGGTGAGCTGCGCGATCCACAATAAGCAAGTCACCATCGAAAATACCTACGCCCGTCATGGAATCGCCTTGAGCCTGACCTATAAACGTTGCGGTGGGATGCTCAATAAGCAGCTCGTCCAGATCCAGAGCCAGCTGTTTATACTCGGCTGCGGGTGACTCAAACCCACTGATACCAGCTTGCGCCGCAACGGGGATAATCTGAAGCATAATTAACTTTACCACGGGTTAAAATTACCTGTTTATTTATACAGTATTTTGCGATAAAGTGGCAAGGAATTTAACAACAGCGGAGTTACACCATGGCTATCACAACACAATATGTGGTTTCTCACAAAGGGGTAGAAAAGTTGGTTACTACCGATAAAAAAGCAGCCGATCAGTACGATAAAATGCTCGATGTAGCAGATAACCTGGCGCAATATATTGAGGCAAAAGGCATTAAACTGGACGAGTCTGTTGCCGAAGAACTGTCGATTATGCTGGCAAAAAACAAAGACAACGTGGGCAAACTGCTAAAGGGTACAGATGCCGATTCGATATTGTCGAGTGAAAGCGCCGAAGTGGTTAAGTTACAGGCCAACGGCTAAACGCAGAGCCGGTAAGCTTAGGCAAAGTAAAACAGGTTATCCGCGGTACAGCATAACCTGTTTTGTCCTTGTTTAAGCTTAACCGATTTCTTTTTCGATGTTGAAGCGTTTAATAACGCTGTTAACCTCGGAGATTGTAGAGTGCAAGTGATCACTGGCCTCCAGTGAGCGTTCGGAGCTACGTTGCGTGTCGGCGGCCCCGTCTGCAATTTCTACAATTTGTTGATTAATGTGTTCGGCTACAGCGCTTTGCTCCTCTACCGCTGCCGACATCTCAATGGTCATCTCTGAGATACCGTGTACAGCGGCGTTAATTTCGGATAATGCCTGGCGAGTATCCTGCACAATATTGGCTCCCCGTTCGGCCGACTCCAGACCATTCTTAGACACTTTTACCGCGCGTTCACTGCGAGTAGCAAGCACCTGAATAATGTTGTGGATCCTGTCAGTAGACTCTCGGGTTTTGGAAGCCAGCGCCCGCACTTCATCGGCCACCACAGCAAAGCCCCGCCCTTGTTCTCCGGCCCGGGCAGCTTCGATAGCCGCGTTTAAGGCCAGCAGATTCGTTTGTTCTGCAATCGAAGAGATGATAGAGGCTGCTTCGCCAATATCGCTGGTGCTTTGGTCAAGTTCAGACACGGTTTCTGAAATAGACACAACCACCTCTTTTAACTCGTCTATGGCGGCGGCAGCAGACTGCGCTGTTTTATTACCCGTCTCAACATTCATAGCGGCTGACCGTGCAGTATCGGCATTTTGCTCAACCCGCTCGGCAACTTCCTGAATGGATTGGGACATTTCGGTAACCGCAGATGCAATCTGCTGGGTAGCCTGATTTTGCTGCACTATGGCCGTCGACGTGAGCGCTGCCTGCTCGTGTGTCGTGTTGGCGATATGTTCTAAAGACGATGAAGCGTCTTTGATTCTTGTCAGTGCGGTACGGCTTCTGGCCAGTTCACAGCCCAGCACCAGTTTTGCCCGGGCGGAAGCGCCAAAATCATCAAAGTAGGTTTGCGCCACCACTGCGCTGTCATAAGAATCAGGGCTAAGACTGATAAGTTCTCCCCAGCGCTTTTCGCTAAGATTATGTTGCCACACCGCCATAGCCAGCAGCGCCACAGAAGTAACCACCGTAGGGATTAGTCCGGCGGACAGTCCCAGGTAAACCACTAAGGGGATCCCTACTCCCCAAAAAACACTCAGTTTTTTAGCCATATAGAGATAGATTTCGCTGGCTTTAGCGGCGGATTGGCCGTTGCGAATGCGTTTATAACGCGCACTCGCCCGGGCTATCTCATGCTCCAGTGCAGGCACACGAACAGATTCATAGCCGATGACTTCGTTGTTTTCATACACCGGCGTCACAAATGCAGATACCCAGTAATGATCGCCGTTTTTCCTGCGGTTTTTTACCAATCCCATCCAGATGCGGCCAGACTGCAAGGTTTGCCACATTTCTTTAAATACCCCCTCGGGCATATCCGGATGCCTTACCAGATTATGGTTTTTATTGATTAATTCTTCCCTGTCAAAACCACTCACTTCGATAAATGCATCGTTGCAATAAGTGATAATTCCCCGCTTATCGGTAGAGGAAATCAGCCGGTAATGCTTTGGAAACTTATATTCTTTTTGAGTGACTGGCTGGTTGTTACGCATTGCGCAGGTCTCTCCCTTATTGCTCTTAAACTGGTTTCTATAGCGCACCGCCAAAGCAAAACAACGAATAAAGCAGCGGACAAATGCACTACAACTATTTAGTAAAATAGACCATTAGTCTAACAACCTCCAATAATTCGGAATGAGTTAGAAACTAACAATGTACACAGAATAATGAGTAACGGCATAAAGACGTGGAGTGCCCATTTCAAATAAGGAAGCGTTCAGAAGCTTCCGTTATGAGAAATGTTATCGAGCAGGGTAGTAACTTCCTGACTGGCAGCTTCCATCTCTGTAAGTAAATGCTTGCACTGTGCCAGATCGCCATTTTGACTGGCTGCAATAGCACTCACCCCAGCCTTATGCACTGCTGCGTGAGGACGATCGAGACGTTTAAAGGCATCCAGTCTGCCCATCTCTGTGCTGGCATTTTTGCTGTACCACTTACCCAGACGACAAGAGGTATGGTCGGCAAAATCGCTAACTGACTTAGAAGAACGACCACTAAGCACCGCATAAACCTCTGATTTCCATACCACATGATCAAGTTTTACGGTTTGCACGAAGGTTTGCAGACTGGCTGTACGAATCGCACTTTCCATTAAATCGCAATGCCCTACCATTTGCGCGTAGTTGCCGTCCAATGAGCTGACACCTTCGGCCAGGCGAGCATTATTGGTCTGCAAATCCGCCACCGACGACACGGCTACCTGCGTTGACTGAATGATACTTTTAACCAGTTCAGAAACTTCACTGGCCGACTTATTGGTCTCGTTAGCCAACGAGCGCACCTCATCAGCCACCACGCTGAAACCCCGTCCTGCATCACCAGCACGGGCAGCTTCTATCGCCGCATTAAGCGCCAACAGGTTGGTTTGATCAGAAATGCTGGTAATGGTGGTAACAAACTTATTGATATTATCAGCCGTTTCCGAGAGCCCTTCGATACTCTCACTCATCGCGCTCATCATCGCACTCAGGCCGGTCATGTCGCTTACAATTTGCTTCAGTGACTCACTGGATTCGGTGAACAAGCGTTGATTATTCGACAATTCATCAGCCTGCTGGCTAATACTCTCAAATGAAGTCTGCACCGTTTGTCGGATACCCTCAACCTGGTTTAACGAGTCCAGCACATTTTCAGTCAGGTCAAAGCTATTGCTGCCAGACTGTTGAGATTCGGCCGCCTGAGCGGCAAGCACCCGGTTTTCAGCCTCGAGTAACTCAAGTTGTTGCGTGAGTCGGTTATTTTCTCTTTGTAATGCCGCCACCTCTTTTTGAGCACTGGCATAAGTTGAACTGAGTACAAACAAAGATTTTCTCCCTAAAAATCAAGTAAACCGATAAAGCAACGTTAAATAGTTATATAGAGTCTAAAAACAATCGGCAGATAATCCAGAAACTAAATCAATGCGGACTACTGGTCGTACCTCTAAGGATAAGGCGGGGGGCAAGGATATGCTCAAAATCATGTCTGACATGCCCATAAACTTGTTCTAGTACCCAATGCGCGGCCATGCGACCAATTTTTTGCACGGGGTAATCAATAGTGGTTAAGCCCGGCGATAAGTAACTGGCAAAATCAACGTTATCGAAGCCAATCACAGAGACATCTTCGGGTACCCGGCGGCCCAATTCACGCAGCGCAATCATAGCGCCAGAGGCCATTTCGTCATTGGCACAAGCCACTGCGGTAAACGAGGCACCTTGTTCCACCAGAGTACGAATCCCCTCGGTACCGGAACGGGCCTGAAAGTTACCTTCAAAGGTCAGGTTTTCATCATACCCGATACCCCACTCAGCCAGGGCTTGCTGATGTCCGAGCAGTCGGTTCTTACCATCGTCCTTAAACAGCGAACCGGCAACATAGGCAATTTTGGTATGGCCTATTTCCAGTAAATGACGGGTAGCCAGATAGCCGCCTTTGATATTATCAAGGCTAATACAATGCTCGCCTATCGCCTCAATAAAGCGGTTAACCACAACCAACTGAACGCCCTGCTTAACCAGGTTTACCAGATAATCATCACTCACTGCCTCAACATGCAG
Source organism: Marisediminitalea lipolytica (assembly GCF_001758465.1). Classification (GTDB taxonomy): domain Bacteria; phylum Pseudomonadota; class Gammaproteobacteria; order Enterobacterales; family Alteromonadaceae; genus Alteromonas; species Alteromonas lipolytica. The sequence goes on along the minus strand of NZ_MJIC01000015.1, from coordinate 385,280 downwards.
GATAAGCGCGTCACAGCGGCGGCTGAGTAAGGCGTCGATCTGCTCTTTTTCGATCTCGGCATCAGAGTGACCAGTGGCAATCAGCATGTGCTTTTTAGCCTGGCGAAGTGCCTGTTCGGTGCCTCCCATCATGGCACCAAAAAACGAGCCATGAAGCTCGGGAACCACATAACCAATGGTATGGGTTTTATTTGACGCTAACGACGCTGCCACCACGTTATGCCGATAGCCTAATTCGGCCATCGCAGCCATTACCAGCTCGCGGGTTTTTTCTTTTACCGTGTCTGGATTATTGATAACCCTGGAAACGGTAGCAGAGGAAACCCCCGCTTTTTCGCTGACTTGTTTAATGGTAACCATGGTGTGTTCGCTATGCTATACAGTGCCGTTTAATTGTTGCCGGTTTTGATTCAAGGCCTGATGCGCCTCGTTTACTTTTTGATTATCAAGCTTATACCAGCGCATCACCAACACTACAAGTAATGACATAGCAGCAGGTAGTAAACAAAACGACAGGGTAATACCGTTACTTACCCGTTCGTCCATCACGTTGGCCTGGTAACCATAAAACGCCAGCAACCACCCGGCCATTGCACTGCCAAGTGCAATACCAAGCTTAATAAAAAAGACAATAGTGGAAAAGGTAATAGCTGTTAGCCGCTTACCCGTTTTAACTTCACCATAATCGGCCACATCGCCCATTTTTGCCCACAGCAGAGGTGAGGTCATTTGTAACAGAAAGCCCCAGACAAAATGCAAACACAAAGCAGCGTACCACTGGCCTGCAGGCAGCAAAAAGTTAATTACGCACACGCCGGCACAGCCAAGTTGAAGGACTTTATAGAGGGTTACCTTGTCGGTGCGTCGCGCCAGAGGATAAGCCAGCGCACTGCCCAGAATTCCCCCAACCATCGCCAACGACACAAACAACGTGACATCATCCGGCCGCTGCATGACATATTTTACATAGTAGATGGCCAGCGCATGCCGTAACACGATGCCCGTTAGCAAAATCACGCTGATAAGACACAATATCCGGCATTGATCATTCTGCCACACAGCGTTTAACTGCTCCCTTACCGGCCACGGTGAATCAGGCGACGGCGTCACTCGTTCCTTGGTTCCGGCAAAACAAATTAAAAACAATATCATGCCCAGAAACCCCATCAGCATCATGGTGTGCTGATAGCCTTTTGCATCGTTACCGTCACCAAACCAGCTCACCATAGGCAAGGTACAAACCGAAACCAGCAGGCCTCCCAGCATGGCAAAAACAAAGCGGTACGACTGTACAGAAACACGCTCCAGGGGATTAGCAGTAATTACCCCGCCCAGCGCAGAATAGGGAATATTAATCGCGGTATACATCAGCATTAACAGCACATAACTGCCAATCGCATAAGCCAGCTTGCCGTTGTAGCTGGTGTCGGGTGTAGTAAAGGCTAATACGCTGATGACTGCGAAGGGAATTGCCATCCATAACAGGTAAGGCCGGTAAGCTCCCCAGCGGGTGCGGGTTTTGTCTGCTAAAGCGCCCATAAGCGGGTCGGTGACCGCATCAATCAGTCGCACCAGTAAGAACAGACTGCCAACCGTGGCCGGATTAAGACCAACCACGTCAGTGTAATAAAACGTGAGAAACAACATAACCGTTTGAAAAACAAAGTTGCTTGCGGTGTCGCCGAGCCCGTAGGCAACTTTCTCTTTTACACTTATCATATTGTTCCCGAACAACTTACAGGGGTTTGTGGCGCTGCGTCAGCCAGTCTTGTAGCATGAGCGCGCTTTGCTTTGGCACGCGCTGCTGGGTTGCAAAATCTACGTAAACTATGCCAAATCGCTTTAAATAGCCTTCTGCCCATTCAAAATTATCGAGCAAACTCCACACAAAATACCCTTTAATCTCCACGCCCTTGTTGATTGCATTAGCAACCGCTTCAAGGTGGCTTTGTAAGTAATCCGCTCTGACCACGTCTTTTATCTGCCCCTGTTGTACCACATCATCACTCGCCATCCCATTCTCAGTAATAAAAAGAGGCGGTAAATCATACTCCTGGTTTAACTGCAGCAGTAAATCATATAAACCTTCGGGATAAATTTCCCAGTTCATCGCGGTTATCTCTACGTCGGGAGCAGGCGGCAGGATCTCAAAGTGACCACCGGGTTGCGCTCTGACCAATGCCCGGGTGTAATAATTCACCCCCAGATAATCCATGGGCGTGGCGATAATAGCCATATCACCGGGGGCTATAAGCGGTTTTTCAGCATCAGGTAAATTTTCCAGTAGCGCCGGATACTGGCCGGTTAAGGCGGGCTTTATGTACCAGTCACTAAAATGCGCCTTGGCTTTTAATGCTGCCTGGCTATCTTCTGTGCTTTTGGATGCAGGATAATAGGTGGTAAAATTAAGCACCAGCCCACTGGGTATATCAGGGCAAACCTCACGCAAAACCTGCATTGCCAGACCATGAGCTAACAGCAAATGATGAGCGGCTTTTTTACCGTACTGCTTACCAATTTTACCCGGCGCGTGTATTCCTATTTCGTAGCCCAGAAAAGCGCTGCAATAGGGTTCATTCAGCGTTGTGTAAGCACTTACTTTATTACCAAAAGCGCGGGCTACAACACCAGCATAGTCGGCAAAGGCATAGGCAGTATGCCGGTTAAGCCAACCGCCTTTATCTTCAAGGTACTGCGGCAACTCCCAGTGATAAAGCGTTACATAAGCCTTAAGACCGCGGCGTTCAAGCTCATCAAGGATCTGAAGATAAAAGGCTAAACCCGATTCATTAATACTGCCATCGGCGCGGATGATACGCGGCCAGCACACCGAAAAACGATAAGCATCAAAGCCCAATTCGTCGATAAGTGCGATGTCCTGTTGCCACAGGTCATAATGGTTACAGGCCTGCATTCCATTAGAACCATCTTTAATAGCCCCGGGAACCCGACAGAATGTGTCCCAGATACAGGGCTCGCGATGCTCGCTCCCACCTTCAATCTGAAAAGATGAAGTTGCCACGCCCATCACAAAGTCAGGCTGACTGAGCACAGAATTAAATGAAAAAAACTTAGTCATGTTAACTTGCCAAACCGTGAGCTAACCACACGCGAGTCAGCATTACCTTACTTAACGCATTTCGAATTCGATTGTAAGCGCTTTCATTTTTTATACAAGTTATTTACAATTATTTTGATCACCGTATCATTTAAAATTCTTCCGAGCTTTAAACATAAAATATTGATTATATTGTATTATTAACATTTATACTGATATAAAATTAATTAAACCCCAAACTGTAAACGCTTTCATTATTAATAGTGAAGTTACTTTCAATTACTCAACATCGCGATAAACCTCCCGCTCAGCACTTAAAATTACGCCATTCCAGGCTAACAAACACGCTTTAAATCTCGAACCACTAGCATTGGTTTACATAAAAATGTAAGCGCTTGCATTTTTAGATAATCCTCTTATACTCTCACAACAAATTATTAACATTCACGCATAAATTAATGCTATGCGACGGTGCCTGCCAGCGCACTAATCCGGAGAATAATAATGAAATCGTTTACGTTGTCGGTCGCAGCCGCTGCAGTGAGCTTATTCACTTTAACAGCATGCAGCACATCACAAACCAAAGAGGTTACCGGCCATAAATCTGTGCCGGATTTTTGGCCGGAGATTCAATCGCCAATCAATGATCAGCAGGAAGTCGAAAAGAAAGTCACGGCGCTGTTGGCTCAGATGACCATCGAACAAAAGGTCGCGCAAATTATTCAGCCAGAAATTCGTGATGTCACAGTAGAAGATATGCGCCGCTATGGTTTTGGCTCATACCTCAATGGCGGTGGGTCTTTTCCCGGCGCCAACAAGCATGCAACCCCGAAAGAATGGATAGCACTGGCTGAGGCCATGTATCAGGCATCGGTAGATGACAGCCTGGATGGCAGCAATATACCCACTATGTGGGGCACCGATGCCGTGCATGGTCACAACAATGTTATTGGTGCGACCTTGTTTCCTCATAACATTGGTCTGGGAGCAATGCGCGACCCAGCACTGGTTGAGAAAATAGCCACCGCAACCGCCCGCGAAGTCAGAGCCACAGGAATAGACTGGATTTTTGCACCCACCGTAGCGGTAGTTCGCGACGATCGCTGGGGACGAACCTACGAAAGTTACTCTGAGGACCCGGCTATCGTCGGCGATTATGCCCGCGCTATTGTTACCGGTTTGCAGGGTGACATCAGTGACGGCAATATTGATGACCAGCACGTTATCTCAACGGTAAAGCACTTTGTTGGGGATGGCGGCACCAACAAGGGTGATGATCAGGGCGATAATCTGGCCAGTGAAAAAGAACTGTTCGACATTCACGCTCAGGGCTATGTGCATGGCCTGAATGCCGGTTCGCAATCTGTAATGGCGTCTTTTAATAGCTGGCATGGCGAGAAAATCCATGGCAGCAAATACCTGCTAACAGATGTGTTAAAAGACAAGATGGGATTCGACGGTTTTGTGGTTGGCGATTGGAATGGTCATGGCCAGATCCCAGGCTGTAGCAACGACAACTGCCCTCAGGCATTACTGGCTGGGCTGGATGTCTATATGGCGCCTACTCCCACCTGGAAGCCCTTATTTGAAAATCTGGTTGCCCAGGTGCAAAGCGGCGAAATCCCCATGGCGCGTCTCGATGATGCGGTCAGCCGCGTACTACGGGTAAAAATTCGGGTAGGCTTGTTTGACCTTCCTTCGCCAGCTAACCGCAGTTTATCCGGCGACACCTCTGTTATTGGTGCTAAAGCACACCGGGATATAGCCCGCGAAGCGGTACGCAAGTCTTTGGTAATGCTTAAGAATAATCAGCAAATTCTGCCGCTCAAACCAGCTGCAAGAGTTCTGGTAGCCGGCGATGCTGCCCATAATATCGGTCAGCAATCTGGCGGCTGGACGATTACCTGGCAGGGTACAGGTAATCAAAACAGTGATTTTCCGGGAGCTACATCCATCTACTCTGGTATTGAGCAAACCGTCAGGGCCGCAGGTGGCAGTGTAGAGCTAAGTGAAAATGGTCAGTACACCACCCAACCCGATGTGGCCATCGTGGTGTTTGGCGAAACGCCTTATGCGGAAGGCAATGGCGATATCGCCAATGTCGAATACCAGCGCGGCGCCAAACAGGATTTAGCTTTGCTTAAATCATTAAAAGCACAGGGGATCCCGGTAGTTTCGGTGTTTATTACTGGCCGTCCACTGTGGATCACACCAGAGTTGAATGCCTCCGATGCGTTTGTTGTGGCCTGGCTACCCGGCTCAGAAGGCGGCGGTGTTGCCGATGTATTGTTTAGCAAGGCAGACGGTACGGTTAATTACCCAATGCATGGCAAATTGTCGTTCTCGTGGCCAGCCGATCCCTATCAGAATCCGGTAAACAAAGGCGATGGCAAGCAGCCTTTGTTCCCATATGGTTACGGCTTAGCCTATGGCGACACAACTTCAGTGGGGATGCTCGACGAAACGGTAAACAGCCAGCTAAATTCTGCTGGCGATGTCCTGCTGTTCCAGCAAAGCGTACAGCAGCCCTGGTCTTTAGTAGCCACTAGCAATGGCAGCCAAAAATCCATGAACAGCAACACGCTATCGGTTAACACGTTAAACATTCGCACGGCGGACCGGCTTGTGCAGGAAGATACGTTACAGATTGATTTTGGTAATGCCGGCGACAGTATTCGTTTTTTCTCGCCATTCCCGGAAGATTTACTCGATTTTGGCTCGGCAGGCAGCGCGCTGGCCTTTGATTTTCAGCAGCAGTCACCTTCCGACATATCCGTTACCATGGAATGCGGCGAAGGGTGCAAAGCTAAACTTAAACTAAATGATTTCATCACTGGTAACGCTGACTGGCAAAAAGTCGTGATCCCCATGTCATGCCTTGTTGAACAAGGCCTGAACCTGCGGGAAATCTATGTGCCGCTGGCGATGACCAGTGGCGCACCAACCACGTTCAGGATCTCTGATATTCGTCTGACCCACACAGATGCAGAGCTAACCTGTCCGGCACATTAACGGGCGAGTACAGCGGGGCCTTTACCGGTCCCGCCCTCTTAAAAGTCCAGTTTATTTATCCCGACAGTGCTCACCAGGCATCTCAAACTCGATAGTGGTATGTTCAAGATTAAACGGTGCCAAAGCCCTGGCAACCTGCTGCTTTAAGTTGATCAGGCTGGGCACTTCAAGTGATTCATCGAGCACCAGATGCGCCGTTAACACATGGCTGGCACCATCCAGCGACCAGAAGTGCACATGATGCATTTCCTCAACATGCTCAAGGTCCAGCAGGGCCTTGCGAATAGCAATTTGTTTATCGCTGTCAGGATTAGCTTGCAAAAATAGTTTTACGGTATGAATCACGTGCTTTACCACATTAAATAAAATAAACAGGGTAAACACCACCGATAACAACGGATCCAGTATTGGCCAGTCGACAAATTGCAGCACAATCGCCACAATCAGCACCGCTACCCAGCCCAGTAAATCCTCCAGTAAATGCCAGTTAAGCACCTTTTCGTTCAGCGTTTCTCCGCCGTGAAGCTTATATGCTGCATATCCGTTGGCACCAATGCCCAGTATTGCCAGCACAATCATCCCCTCTGCTACTGGCATTTCAGGTGACCACAACCTGGGGATAGCTTCGGTTAGCACCCATACAGAGCCGACCACCAGAATTAAGCCATTAATGAGTGCTCCCAGTAAGCTCAGGCGTTTAAAACCATAGGAGTATTGCTCCGTGGCATCGCGCTTGCCCACTTTGTTAAGGTACCAGGCAAGACCGATAGATAAAGAGTCACCCAGGTCATGCACCGCATCAGCCATAATGGCCACACTGTTGGTTAACCACCCGCCGATAAATTCAATAATGGTGAACGAAAAATTAAGCCAGAATGCCCAACTGATCCTATTTTCGGCAATATCATGATGATGATGATGGTGGCCATGGTGATGCCCATGCTCGTGAGCGTGGGCATGATTGTGGCTGTGACCATGAGAGTGGTCGTGCTCCGACATAAATCAATACTCTAAACAACGATAACCAGTCGTCAGAATATCGGCTTTTTGTCTATTTGATCAATGGGTTTATCGGCACATAACGGAAGGTGTCGGGGGTAAATTCCGGCCGCTGACATTGCCCCAGCATCGCTTGCGGGCCTAATAACAACCAATCTTCACGATGAGCTGTCCCCACAGACTGACCCTTACTCAGGTCAAAACAGGGCGATTGTTTTGTCGAAGGGAGCAAAACATAACCATCTTTATGAGCTTCAAGCCACTTCCAGGCGGCATACATTTCGGCTTCCGGCGGCGTATGATAACCAAAATGCACAATCGGCCTGCGGGCAAACAGCATAAATTGTTCGCCAGTATCAAGTAAGGCTATTTCGGCATTCACCGGCACCGCCGAATCGATATTTTGCCACACCGAAGACGGCGTACGTACCGGATTTAACAAACTGGCAAAAGCAACGCTGTAACTGCACCAGACAACCAGCATGGTTATTCCCCATGCCTGCCATCCACTGCGATGGCGCAGCATAAACAAAGCAAGCAGCACCGCAGCACCTGTGGCAAAAACCACACCACTGCCATCAATGGCGTACCGCAGATTCATTTTAGCCAAAGGCCCTTTATCAACAAATCCTAACAGGCCAACTACCAACAAACCCAGGCCAATCAACAGCGGTAACGCCCACAAAATACGTGAAACCCCTTTTTTATCAGCGATATGTGGCATAGCGGGTGCCATGGCCAGGGCTAACATGGGTAAAGCAGGCAGAATATACACACCGCGCTTGCCGGGACTCAGGCTGAAAAATAACAACACCAAAAGCACAAACCCCAGTGGCATCAGTATCCGGGCGTCGTTCGCCTTCCACGCCGCGCTCCAGTGACGCCACTGCCACGGAATAAGCACCACCAACGGCAGCCAGGCCCAGGGCACAACGCTTGCCACAAAATACCAAAACGGTTTAATGTGATGCCATGAGTTGGCATAACGTGTCACCGTTTGCTTCATCATGATGTTATCCCGGTATGCACTGTAAGCGGGATCCATAGCACTATCCACGGCGTTCAGCATCGGCCATAGCCACAGCAACAAGGCCAACAACATAACTACGATTCCGGTCGGCCACCAAAGCCAGCCATATTGTTGCGGCAGCGACTGTTCGGGACGTTTGCGCCAGCAGGCAATAGCGTAAGGCACTAACATCAGCAAAGGCAAAAAACCCACGCCTTTGGTCATGATACCAAGGCCCATGGCTACGCATCCTGCCAGCCACCAGCCAGCATGTGCGTTGTGGCATAGCGTAGCACGCAACAGGCCATAACAACCCAGCGTCACCCACATGCAAACGCTCGCATCGATCTGAGCACTCTTTGCCTGCAGCACAAACTGTACACTAGCGAGCAGCAAACCAGCCGCCCACCAGGCTTCACGGCTCCCCCACAAACGCCGACAAATATCAAACACCGCTAATACGGTTACGGTACCGGCAATGGCAGATGGCAGCAAAAATGCAACGTACAGAGAGCCCGTCAGGGCATAAAATACCGCGATGGACCACATAAACAGCGGCGGTTTATCCGGATATAGTTCATTACCCCGCATGGGAAACAGCCACTGCCCGGATTCAACCATGTCTTTGGCAATTAAAGCAAAACGCGGCTCATCCGCAGGCCAGGGGGCGCGAAAACCAATTCCCAACGCCAGCAGTGCAAAGGTAATCAGAGCGAGCCAAATCATATCAGCACGCTGATATCGACTAAAATCAGGCAGCATAATCATTCCGAATTAAGGTGCAGAAACAGAATTGGCAGGTTGTTGCTGATACCAGCGATAAAGATGGGCACCCAGTAATACCGAGCACACCAGCAGACTCAGACTGACGCTTATCTGCCATGAAGACATTTGCTCCATGCCTTGCCCCATCAGGGCAAACGTCAGCATTTGCGGCACATAACCCAGTGCAGAAGCGCTCACAAAGGCGCGGCCACGAATAGTGCTGGCACCGGCCACAATATTAGTAATGGCGTTACTGCCTACCGGCAACAAGCGAATTGCCAGCGTTGTGCTGTAAGGCTTTGCGGCCAGCAGCGGATGCAATTTAGCGATCACTCGTGGAAAACGGCGATTTACCCAATCCTGCAAAAAATAACGCGAGAGGATAAAAGTAATGGCACAGGCCAGTGCCGCCATAGCGGTAGCAATCAGCGTTCCGGCGGATACACCCAGCAAACCACCACCCACAAATGCCACGATTTGGCGAGGAAATCCCACCAGCATCAGAGTAATCCCTGAAACCAGTAACAGTACCCAGCCCCATTGCCCCTGCACTCTCAGCCAGTGCTCTATGGCAACCGGATCGGCGTAATGGCCAAGGCTGGCCACTTTAAAAATCAGCGCAATCACGGCACAAGCCAACAATGGCTTTACCGCCGCCCGAATACTGGTCAGCAGGCGATTTTTACCGGCGTTATTATTCATAGTCCGTCACTTCCTGGGGCTGCGGACATTTGGCCCGGCGCAACAACCAGATAACCCCAAACAAATCAACTATGCCAACGCCCAGTCTGCTTAACATGGTGTAATTGGATGCGCCGCAGTGGCGATCACGATGATTGACCTCAACCACAAAAATACGACCACCCAGTCGTTTAACCAGCGCTGGTAAAAACCGATGCATATGATCAAAGTAGGGCAGTGCCAGAAAGGTACTGCGAGGTATCAGTTTTAATCCACAGCCGGTATCCGGTGTGTCATCGTGCAGCAGGCGTTGGCGCACGCGGTTGGCAATACGCGATTGCAAACGTTTCCACGCGTTGTCTTTGCGGTTTTTGCGATAGCCCGCAATACAAAAGTCGGTGCCCATGGGCTGTTGAGCAGCCAGATTAATAAACGACGGGATATCAGACGGATCGTTCTGTCCATCAGCATCCAGGGTTACTATCCATTCATAACGGGCGTATCGTACGCCGGTCATAATGGCCGTCGACTGCCCCTGGGAACTATTATGCTCCACCACACGTAAACATACTGGTAATTCCTGAGCCAGACCGCGTAACTCGTTCTGGGTACCATCGGTACTACCATCATCGACATAAATAATCTCAAACGTAATGCCATTGGGTACATTTTGCGTAATTTCCGTGACCAAAGGCCGGATATTGCCCTGCTCGTTTTTAGCCGGAATGACAAAAGAAATGTCCACGTCTCACCAAAGATAATTATTTTGCCGAAGTTTATTAATATAACCTTAAGAAAACCTTAAGATATATCGACAATAAGGCTAAATTGTTCCAACCGCCAATGCAGGTGTTACCCAGTAACGAATCTTATGCTGCAACGCCAGTTCAGCCAGCGCCACCGTTAAATCATCCACTTCACTGACAAGTAACTGAATATCAATTCGACAAACCGAGCGGTAGCCAGCCACCTGCTCGCTCACCGAATACGAGGCGTGCTCTTTACTGTAGCCCTCTATTTTTTGGGTCGAAAAACCACTTACATATTCCAGGCACAATAAACAATCAAGCACGTTATCAACCGTTTCAGGATCAACAAAACAGCTAAAGATACAACGATCAGTCATGATGTTTACGCTCCATGGTGAAATACAGTATAGGCAGGATTATTAATGTCACCAGGGTCGACGACAGTAAACCGCCAATAACCACAATGGCCAGCGGCTTTTGAATCTCTGACCCCGGACCACTGGCAAAGGCCAGCGGCATCAAACCAAAAATGGCCGTTGTCGCCGTCATCAGGATGGGGCGTAAGCGGTCGATTGCCCCCTGAATAATATGTTCTTTAAAATCACCGGATAATTTCGCCAGTAACTGAAAGTGCGACAGCATTACCACACCATTTAACACGGCAACCCCAAGCAAAGCGATAAAGCCTACAGACGCCGGCACCGAGAGGTATTCGCCGGTAAGCCAGAGCGCAAAAACCCCGCCCACCAGAGCAAAGGGGATATTGCCGATAATCAGCAGCGCCAGTTTCAGCTCTTTTAACTGAGTAAACAAAATAATCAGGATAACGCCCAACACCACCGGGATAATGGTCAACAGGTTATTGGTCGCGCGGATTTGGTTTTCAAATTCACCGCCATAACTTACGGTGTAACCCGTTGGCAATTGCACAGTGGCAGCAACCTGTTCAGCAACTTCCTCCACAAAAGAAGCAAGGTCACGGTTTTCTACGTTCGCGCTAACCATTACATAACGCAAGGCATCCTCCCGCTCGATAACAGCAGGCCCTTCCACGCGTTCCAGATCGGCCACCTGAGTCAACGCCAGTAACGTGCCATCCGGCATTTGTACCAACAGGTTAGCCAACTCAGCATCACTACCGATCGATGCCACGCCACTTCGCTGATTAGAGAAAGTCACCGGAGTTACAATGCGGCCATTAATCATCTCTGTTACCTGAACACCGTTAACCTGCATCTGCAGGTAATCAGATAACTCAGCGAGCGACATGTCATAGGCCAGGGCCACTGCCATTTTGGGCTGAATACGCAGGTAATCACCGCCTTCCATCAGGGTTTTATTAACATCCACAGCCCCCTGCACTTTTTCCGTTACACTGGCAACCTCACCGGCCAAATCGGTAAGCGTGACGATATCATCACCAAAAATCTTAATACTCACCATTCCCGTGCTCCCGGTAAGCATTTCTGACACCCGCATTTGAATAGGCTGGGTAAAGCCATAATTAATGCCCGGAAACGTTTTAAGTACGTCACGTATGGCGTTAGCTAGTTCAGCCTTGGTAGCAAAGCGCCATTCATCCACCGGTGCCAGTTGCATAAACACATCGGTTTCGTTCAGGCTCATGGGATCCAAACCCAGCTCGTCAGAACCGGTTCGCGCTACAATTTGCATAATCTCCGGCACCTCTGCCAACAAGGCTTCTTCTATCTGCTTGTCCAGTGCCAGGGATGCCGATAAGGAGAGCGTTGGGGACTTTTCCAGTTGTACAATGAGGTCACCTTCATCCAGCGTTGGCATAAAGGTTTTACCCAGTTGAGTAAATGCACCAACGGTAAGAATCAGGGTAACTACCATAATGATGAACATGGTTTTTGGTACGGTGATAGCCTTGCGTAACACGCCTTCAAAGCCATCTTGCAAAGCTTGCAGATAACCCGGTAACTGCGGCGGCGCTTTTCTAACAAAAAAGGACGCCAGAACCGGAATAATGGTAAAAGCACTCACCAGCGCCACCGCCATGGCAAACATGATGGTCTTTGCTACCGGGCTAAATAATTTACCTTCCAGACCGGTTAGGGTCAGTAGTGGCGTAAACACCACCAGCACAATTAAGGTACCGGCAATCACCGGCATAGCAACCGCTTTGGTTGCACGGTAAATAATATGCAAGCGAGGGAGCGGCACACCACGGGATAACTGCGAGACGATATTTTCCACTACCACCACAGAGGCATCCACCAGCATGCCAATGGCAATTACCAATCCGCCAAGGCTCATCAGGTTGGCCGTCAGGTTGGCCATACTCATCAGATAAAACGTCACCAGTACAGCTACCGGAATCACGCAGGCAACCACAAAAGAGGCTCCCAGCTGCCCCAGAAACACGGCCAGCAGGATCACTACGATTATTATGGCCTGCCCCAATGCGCTGGTGATGGTACCAACCGCCGTATCTATCAAAGCTTTGCGGTTATAGAATACATTCACCTCGGTACCTTCAGGCAACCCTGGTTTAATTTGGGCTAATTTGTCCTGCACGGCGTCAACAACTTCAGCGGTATTACTGTTTTTAAGTGCCACAATTAACGCTTCGGTGGTTTCTTCACCGTCTTTGGTTACGCCACCATAACGGGCGAGACTTCCCACCTCAAGCAAGCCAATATCACCGAGTCTGATAGCGCTGCCATCAACAATGGCCACCACACGTTGGGCAACATCTTCCAGTTGAGCGAAGCGCCCCTCGCTGCGCACAATGAGTGTGTCGTTGCCCACTTCAATCCGTCCGATACTGCCATTGACGTTAGAACGTCGCAGGGTTTCGGCCACCTCGGTTAGGGTAAGTCCCATAGCCGACATGCGCTGAATATCCGGCGTAAACTGCACAGTGCGGGTGAAACCGCCCAGCACGTTAACCTCAGCCACACCAGCTACGGTGCGCAGTGCGGGCCTGACCTGCCAGTCGAGTAAGTGCTTTCTTTCCATCAACGACAGATTAGGATTCTCCAGCGTAAGCATAAACATTTCACTGAGCGGCGTACTCATGGGGGCAATGCCACCTTCCACAGTCGCTGGCAACTCACTCCACAGGTTGTTGAGTCGCTCTGCTACCTGTTGGCGCGCCCAGTAAATGTCAGTACCTTCGATAAAATCCAGGGTAATGGACGTAATCGCATACTTAGTGGTAGAACGCAGAATATCCTTGTTGGGAATACCGAGTAATTCGGTCTCCAGTGGCTGCGTGATTTGCGCCTCTATTTCTTCGGCGGTCATCCCTGGCGCTTTAATGATGATACTCACCTGGGTGGGTGAAATATCCGGGAACGCGTCTACCGGCAGCTTCAACCATGCCGACACCCCGGCAGCAATGGCTACCGTAAATATTGCCAGCACAAAAATGCGCTGGCTAAGAGAAAACTGAATCCAACGGGCAATCATCTATTCGCCACCTAAACCTAAAAGTATTCCCTGTACCGCGCTGACAGAAGTCGTGAGCACCTCGGCATTACGCAGTATTTGCTTGTCTGCAACTAACAGCTGACCGTCGTAACGACCTATCACGCTTACCGCCAGTGGATTAAGCTCAGCGCCTTGTTTCACCAGCACATAATACTGGCCGTCAAGAAAATACACGCTGCTGGCAGGCAGGCTCAGCGCCGTCTGATCGCTTACCGGCGTCACACTTAACGCCTCAGCAAAAGACAAGGTGCAGTCACTTTGCTGTGGCAGCGGCGAACTCCACAAGCGTGACACCAGACCGTTGCCAAGCCGTTCCCGATAGGCTACCGGCAACTGGCAGGCGTCAGAGACTAAACCGGTTATCTGCGCGGCAACAGAGGAGGGTACCTGCACTTTTATGCGCAGCGCGTCAGGCTCAATCACTTCGCCATAAAGAAAGGCTTCGCCGTCCAGTTGTTCACCTTTGGGCTTAAAGAAGCCGTTTACCGGTGAAATCAGGTAAGCGGAGTCCTCACTGCCGTTAGTTTGCAGCAATTCCTCAGCATGTTGCAGATGGCCCAGCTCCAGTTTGGAAGCGTAGTAATGGTCGGCAATTGCCTGCCATGACTGTTGATTAATAGCCTGCTTTTTAAACAACGGTAAATTTTGCTTATAACGGGATTCAGCCTGCGCAAATATCGCTTTTTGCGCACTCAGCATTTCATAAAAATGATGAACCTCACTGCCGGTCAGCTTTACTAACGGAGTGTTGGCAGTAATAAAGCTTTGTGGTGCAACCAGGTACTGTTGCTGTAATACCCGAAAAGGCAGAATAAGCTGATAACCATTCCCTGGCAGGTAACTTACTTCACCGGTAACCGTCTGCAGGGGGGCTGAAGGCACAATCTGTGGCTGAGCAAATTTAACGGTTAAGCGCCCCAAAGATTCGATACTGATACGAGGTGTCCCGGCTGCTGCGGTAGCAACCAAAACGAGTGAAAGCATAATAGAGAAAAACAGCTTCATAGCACTTGCCCTGCTAATTGATTAATTTGTGCAACCAGTTGTTGCTGAGAAAGTTTCTGTAGATCCAGCGCATAAGTGCGGTCTCGCTGCTCCAGTAGCGATTGCAACCAGTTGCTTTGCTCAAGCTCACTGTTTTGCTTCAACTGCTCGAGCTGTTCGACAATTTGTTCACCCAGAGCGACCTGCTGCTCTGCTATGGCAATTTGCGCCGATAAGGATGCCAAGCGGGCCGTCAGTAATCGCAGCTGTTGCTGCAGACTGAGGCGTAAATTCATCAGACTTTGCGATAAAGCCTGATCAGTTTGTTGCCAGGCCTGTAGATCCTGAGGATTAGCCGGGGCTTCAACAGACAAAGGGATCCCCACTGCAACGCCCAGCAGGTTTTCATTTCCCAGCACACTTTGTAAGCGTCGGGCTACCAGCGCAACATCCCAGTTATTCTGTGACTGCCGGCTGTACTCATAAGCCGCGGCGGTATATTTTTGCTGTAAACTGAGCAACTTAAATTCCGGGTGCCCGTTCAGGGCCATGTCCAGATTGGCAACCGGCTGTTCGTTTATCGTTGCCGGTAAGCTTTGTGCCCCGGTCAGTTCAGAATAAGCCTGCATTGATGCGGTTAACTCCCCCTCGGCACTGAGTAATGCCTGCTCAACGTCAAGTTGCTGCTGTTGCCACTGCAGATAAGCCAGTCTGGAGAGTTCACCAGCATTAAATCGTTGTGTAAGCTGGCTGCCGAGTCTTTGCAGCCAGACCCGTTTATCTCTGAGTGAAATAACCCGCTGATGAGCCAGCAGCGCATCCCAGCTACGCTGTCTTACCAGCCCCGACACAAGCAGTGACTGCTGTTGCTGTTGAGCACTAAGAATGGCATCACTCATGTCAGCCATCTGGTCGAATAAATCGACGTTGTCAGGGCGCTGAAGCTGCACACCCAGCCGCACTTCAATTTCATCAGTGCCCATCGCCTGATTTGATTGCAGAGCGGAAATTTCCAGCGTTGGCGCCCCAATCAGCCAGCGACTCAGGGACGTACTTTGATGATTCATCCAGTCTGAAGAAAAGTGGCTCGCTATTCGTTGCTCCGCACTTATCCTGAGCTGGGTGAGATTATCGGCAGGTGTCGATTCCGCCGCAAAAGAAGATAAAGAAACAAGACAGCAGCAAGCTAGCAGCATCCTGTTGGCATAACTCGATAGATAACGTAGAAGATACATGGTCAATTCCCTTAAAGAGGGCTTAACCCTGCCAGAAATCCACCATCAGGACTATCAGACATCCGCCCCATAAAGCGTTACATTATTGATAAATATATATTTTATTAATGGACATCGAGCGACTTCTGGAAACAACTCTGATACTCGGTTATCACCGTTTCTAACGCCACGCCGATATTTTTACCGGTCTGAATAATGTCTGCCACTGCCACTCCCTGCACCAGTTTGGCCAACGCCCACAAATGAACAACCCGGGTACCGGTTCGGCACATGGCGTGTACGGGCTCAGGAGCCGACAATAAAATGTGACCAAACTCAGCCACCGCCTGCGGCGAGTAATCACCACTTTTAACCGGCACAAAATAATAGTTAAGGCCGGCATTACTGGCCTGGATCCGCAACACCGCATCCGGCACCTGGCCGGGCTCTTCATTGTCAGGCCGACAATTAACCAGACTTTTCACGCCGCTCCTGGCAAGTTGCTTAAGTTCATCCTGAGTAAGCGGACCCGATACACTCAACAATTGATTCACTTTACGAATATTCATGCGACAACCTCCGTAGTAAACATGGCGTAAAGCGACGAAACAAAAATAAAACTGCCCATTACAATCAGCATCACGCCAAAGCCGCGCTTAAGTTGCTGCTGTGGTAAACGCCCTCCCATCGCAGCACCAAATACAGAACCCGCAGCCCCTACAGCTACCATTAAAGCGATAAGCTTATAATCGAAAGGTAAGGCTCCCTGCTGACTAAACAGCCAGTAGTATTTGCTAAACCCAACGATGGACTGCATAACGATAATTGCCAGACTGGTACCCACTGCTTCGCGCATGGACACACCGCCAAACGCCAGTAACGCGGGGACAATCAAAAATCCACCGCCTACGCCAACCAAACCAGCTACCGCACCCACTATCAATGCAGCAGGGATTAAACGGATCAGCGACACGTGTGTGGAGGTTGTGACCTGCATGGGTTTGAGCATAAAGCGACTGGCCAGCAACATGATCACGGCAAACAGTGCCAGCTGAAACAAGCCGCTCAGATACTGCGACAGCAAGGCGCCAACGTAAGTACCCAGCATGCTGGGTAATCCAAAGCTAACGACTTTTGCCCACGCCACCTGGGCCGCCCTGTGTTGTCGCCACACACCCACCAGCGCAATGCCGCCCACTATTACCAGTGATTCAGCAATAGCGACCTTTGGCGGGCGCTCTACGATATAAGTCAGCAGAGGAACCGTAAGAATCGACCCGCCTGAGCCCAGCAGTCCCAGGCTCAGACCAATTACAATGGCGCCTGCAAGCGTTAAAATCATAGCTATTGCTTAACCGTAAGCGGAATTTTCAGATAACTGCGGCCATTTTCCTCAGGCGGAGGCAGCTGACCTGCCCGGACATTTATCTGAATGGCGGGCAGCAGTAATTTCGGCACGGCCAGCGTCGCATCACGGGCTTCACGCATCGCCACAAAATCGCTCTGACTTACCCCATCCCTGACGTGGATATTGTTCCGGCGCTGTTCGATAACCGACGTTTCCCAGGCAAACTCGTCCCGGGATGGACTTTTATAATCGTGCCCCACAAACATGCGCGTTGATTCCGGCAAGGCCAGCAGTTTACGGATTGACTGATACAAGGTTTGTGCACTGCCGTTAGGAAAATCCGCCCGTGCAGTACCGTAATCGGGCATAAACAGGGTATCCCCAACAAATACGGCATCTTCAATCAGATAGGACACACAGGCAGGCGTATGCCCCGGTGTATGTAAAATCTCAATATCGAGGTGACCCAGCGTAATAACCTCACCATCTACAAACAGCTGGTCAAACTGGCTACCGTCGGTCATAAACTCGCTTTCAAGGTTATAAATGGCCTTAAATGTAGACTGTACGCGGCGAATATGGTCACCGACTCCAATTAATCCACCCAGTTTTTCTTTCACATAAGGCGCTGCCGTCAAATGGTCAGCATGGGCATGGGTTTCCAGGATCCACTCAAGGGTTAAGCCATTTTTGTCAACGTAACTGACAACTTTGTCAGCAAACTCATGGGAAATCTGACCTGACGCGGCATCATAATCCAGTACCGGGTCGATAATAGCGCAGCTGCTACTAGCCCGGTCTGTAACCACGTAGGTCACGGTAAACGTGGGCTCATGGAAGAATGGCGTAATCTCAATTTTGCTCATTTGCCGGCTCTCTGCTTAAAAATAAAATCGGGTACTACCCCGGTTACAGCAAAAGCTCTGCCAGCTCTGGCAGCGATTAAGCCAGGCGCAATAAACCCAGCCACCAAAAACAGAATAAGCAACTGATAAAATTAGATTTATTTTATTTTTTAATTTTTAAATTCAGTGCCATAATTTGCGCTATTGAGTGAGTGCGGGTACCCCCTGCCAGCATGCATCACTCAGTTCATTTTTTGTGTGCGTTAGTTCGCAAACCCCGCAATAAACGGGTTGTTTTGCACAGTGTGTGGAGCAGTTTGTCAATGAATTGTGTAAGTTGTGGCGCGTGTTGCGCTACCTTTAGAGTGTCTTTTTATTGGACCGAAGCCGATCCGTTTACCGGCGGTACGGTGCCAGAGGAACTCACCGCAAAAATATCGCCCTATATTGTGGCCATGGAAGGAACCAATCAGCCCGTCCCGCGCTGCGTAGCGTTAACGGGGAAAATAGGCCAGCAGGTAAGCTGTGATATCTATGAAAATCGGTCTTCGACCTGCCGCGAATTTGCCGCCGGCTCCGCCGATTGCCTTAAAGCCCGGTTAAAACATGGGATCACCGACGATGTGATCCCCATACAGGTGGCTTAAGACAACACCAGCTTGTTGGTGAACTTTAACGCTTGTGGATAAAGGTGGCTGGCAATAATGATCAGGCGTTGCTGCGCCTCTGCTTGCAGCAACGTCACCAGGTGACTTACAGCGTCAGCATCCAGCCCTTCAAAAGGCTCGTCCAGTAACCACACTGGCGAATCAACCAGTAGCGCCCTGGCGATACCCAGGCGCTTACGCTCGCCGCCAGACAACACGCGGCCGCCTGGTCCAAGCCATTCATTAAGCTGGGTAAGCTGGGCTAGTCCAACTTTTGCGAGTGCGTCATATAAGCGGGCGTCGGTATATTCCCGTCCCAGAGTCAGATTATGCTTTAGCGTGGCAGCCAGAATAATCGGCTGCTGCTCAAGGTATAACCACCCTTCTACCAGGCCAGGGCCTGTGGGCCTGCCATCACAGACCCGCTCGCCGTGCCCGGGTACAAGGCCACTGATAGCTTGCAACAACTGAGACTTACCAACACCACTTGGTCCGCTGACCAGATAGACCCCCTGGCTGGCAAAGTCAGCCGTGACCTGTTGGGCAGACAGGTTGGATGAACCAAAAGCGGTCAGCGTCAGGTTGGTGTTTAACGGTAAGGGTGGTAATAAGGTTAACGATTCTACGGGCAATTCACGCAATGCCCGCTGGCCTTGAACGTAACGATTAAGCGCTCCCTGACCGGTAAACGAACGCCCCAGCCAGTCACCGGCACTCAGCAGTAACATCGGTACCACCAGCAACAAGGGATTACCTGCATTAGCGGCTGACGAGGTATGAATAGCCAGATAAATTATTGCCAGCATCAGCCCCCAGGCCAGGCCCTGAAACAGCCACTGACTTTGTAGCGTTAACTGCTGCTGTCTGGTTTCCACCTGCCACAAAGACTGGGCAGAGGGAAGCTGTGCAAACTGCCCGGTAACGGTTTTCAGGTGCCAGAGCGCTACGCTGCGCAAAGCTACATCTGACTCGTCTCTAAATTCCCGCTCTTTTAAAACCTGCTCTTTAGCCAGAGTAAGCCCTTGCCAACACAAAATTGCAATGGTTAGCAACCAAAGGCCGCCCAACACGACTGTCCAGCCAGCAAAGGGAATATCCAGCACCAGTAGACTAATCGCACTCGCCAGTAGCATTAACACGGCAGAAGCTTGCTGAGACACCCAGCCAACCCATATAGCAGCAATGGCTTCGGTATGACTGGCCAGCGCTTCCACTTCTTCACTGCGCTGGCGGATCCGCCCGGCAAACAACCGGTCGAATAAGCGCATGCGCAACACTGAGGTTAGTTGCAGCAAATGCTGATGCCCTACCCACATATGCGCGTAGCCGCTACCAATGCGCAGTAGTGCCAGCGCCCTGATCACTACAGCTGGCAGCATGTAATTAAAATTCACCGGCGCTACGGCACAAGCCGCGATAAACCAGGATGACACAATTAGAATTGCCAGCCCTGCGCCACCGTGTAATACCGCCAAAAGCACTGTTATAAAAGCTTTCATGGCGCATTCGCTCCCAGAGACTCTGTGACTTCCCGGTTGATTACCTGCCATTGGCGGTTAAACCAGCTTTCAGGTAGGGGTTTATGAGACACCCACAGAACCGTTCTCTCCCCGGCTAACTCATGGATCAGGGCACTAATACTATGATGCTGCTCTTCGGGTAAATGTGCCGTGGGTTCGTCAAGCAGCCATACCGGCGCGTCGCTCAGTAACAAACGAGCCAACGCCAGGCGCTGTGCCTGCCCGCCCGAAATTGCCGGTACTTCTGCCAGTGGCGTATCCAGACCCGCAGGTAAAGCTGACACCCAGTCATACAACGCCACCGCTTTGAGGGATTTCTCTAACTGCGCGGTGGTATAAGACTGCTGATAGTTAAGATTTTCGCGAATGGTGGCCGGTAGCAATACCGGATGCTGAGTTAACATGGCCACGCGACAAGGCAAACGATATTCAGCCAGACGATGCCCGGCTAACGCCTCCAGGAATAATGTTTTGCCGCTGCCGGAGGGGCCGGTTACCGCTACCCAGTCGCCGGGACAAAGTGTCAGTGTCTGCGTGGTCAGCAACCCTTCCGCTAAATTCACGGTAAAGGTTTGCGCCTCGGTAAATTCGTTGGATGGTTCGGCTAGCTGCTCGGGATCCACCGCTTCAAGCCACTGACCAGTAGCGTCCCGGGCTGCTTCTGCCTCGGCTTTCTGATGGTAATACTGACCCAGCGCTTTCAGTTCAGAAAACAGTAAAGGCGCAGTCAGTAACAGCCATAAACCGCTATGCAGTGTGAGCTGAGGGCCAATATCAAATTCGCCCAACAAGCTAAAACCAATAAAGACGGCTATCAGAGCCACCGCTACGGTAGAAAAAAAATCCAGTACGGTATTAGATAAAAAGGCCACGCCAACCACCTTCATGGTGCGCTCATTCAAGTCATCACTGGCGCTTTTTAAGATGTCCTGTTCAATTTTGTGGGTACGAAAGCTGGCCAGCAGAGGCAATGCCGAGAGACGATCGACAAACAGGCTGCCAAGCCTGGTCAGGGCAACAAAGTGCTTGCGTTGCAGTGCCGCCGCCCCTTTTCCAACAATAATCATAAACAGCGGAATGATGGGCAAAGTTAACAATAAACTCCCGCCGACCACAGGGTTAACCACCAAAATAAACAGCAACGCAAAAAACGGTACCAACACCGCAACATATTGCTGCACCTGATAGTCATAACGCCAGTGGGTCAGGGCCGGAATGTGGCGGGTCCATACGGCCTGCCAGAAATAGTTAGAATGGGTGTTTACTAATGCCGTCTGTTCGGCAATCAGGCGCTCTGCATAACGCAGCTCAAGGCCTGCCAGTAACTCAGATTTGGCTTGCAGAGTTCGTCGGTTAGCTTCGCCTTGCAGCACCCACGCCAGCGCCAGTGCGGCACTTAAGCCAAACCAGTCGCTCATTTCCGGTTGCTGCGACAGCACAACCCAGTCATGCATCATGGCCGCAAACAGCCAGTAACCCGCTATTAAAAACAATAGCCGGGCGGTTTTTAAGGCAACTAATACAAACAAGGTGCTGCGCGAGGCAACACCCTGTGTGATAACGGTGGCGTTAAACCACCGTGGTAAGGACTGACTGGTGTTCACTACTGATCTTCTGGGTCTTCTGGACGGTCCAGGTTTTCAGTTGATTCTAACCACATGGCATTGATAATGCCAAATGAACAAGCCAGTAACACACCTAATATCCAGGTAAAATACCACATGTTCTGTTCTCCTTAGTAAATCGCGTGAGACGAGTTAAGGTCACTGTTTTTAATGCGACCACGCATCACGTAAAAGCCGTAAGCTGTGTAACTCAGTACGATGGGTACAAATACGCAGGCCACACCAAACATAATTTTCAGCGTCATTTCACTGGAGGTAGCGTCCCAAACAGTCAGACTGGCCACCGGCATACTGGTGCTGGGCATCAGGAATGGGAACATAGAGAAACCTGCTGTCAGGATAATCCCTGTCATCATCAGTGAACTGCTGACAAACGCCCAGCCGCCGCGACCCGCTTTAGAGAAGAAGGCACAAGCCAGACCCGCAACAATACCTAATACCGGCGCTATCACCATCCACGGATATTTACCATAGTTGGCCATCCAGGCGCCGGCTTCAATTGCCACTTCTTTTTTCAGCGGGTTAGAGGTTGCCATGGTATCCACTGCAGAGGTCACCACAAAACCATCCAGACCAAATGCGACCCATAAACCGGCCAGTACAAACAGCACTACCGTAACTAATGATAAAATCACCGACACAGCGCGGGCACGAACCTGAATAAAGCTATCGGTTTTCATTTGCAGCCAGGTTGCGCCGTGGTTAAGGATCATGGCCACAGAAACCAGACCAGCGACCAGCGCAAACGGTGTTAACAGGCCAAAGAATGAGCCGGTGTAAGTTGCTTTAAGATTAGTATCAAACTCAAAGGGCACACCCAGTAACAGGTTGCCAAAAGCCACACCAAAAATAAGCGAAGGGACAAAGCCAGACACAAATAACGCCCAGTCCCAGCTGGTACGCCAGCGCTTATCAGGCAGCTTGCTGCGGAAGTCAAAGCCCAGCGGACGCATCCACAAGGCAATCAACACCAGCGCTAGCGCCAGATAGAAACCGGAGAACGCAGTAGCGTAAATCATTGGCCAGGCCGCAAAAATAGCGCCGCCTGCGGTAATAAACCAAACCTGATTACCATCCCAGTGAGGACCAACGGTGTTGATCATCACGCGACGTTCGTCGTCGGTTTTACCAATCAGAGTCAGCAGTGCGCCTACCCCTAAATCGAATCCATCAGTGATGGCAAAGCCAATCAGCAGTACGCCTATCAGCACCCACCAAATCACTCGTAGTACTTCATAATCAATCATGCGTTTGCTCCTTGAGTGTCCAGACCAATAGTGTCATCCAGTTTTTTAGTATCTTCTGGTGGAACAGGCCCTTTCTTGGCGTATTTCTTCATCAGGTAGAAACCAATCACAAACATAGTGGCGTAGAACAATGTGTAAGCGACCAGTGTTATCACAACATCGGATACAGACAGGTTAGACACCGCAGTATGTACCGGCAGTACTTCCGCAATTGACCAGGGCTGGCGACCGTATTCAGCTACGAACCAACCAGCTTCAGAAGCAATCCACGGCAGTGGCAGTGCAAACAGAGCAGATTTAAGTAACCAGCGAGGCTTGGTGATCTGGTGTTTGGTGCTGTAGTAAAACGCAGTAATAAACAGTGCCAGCATTAAGAAACCGGCCAGAACCATCAAACGGAAACCGTAAAATAATGGTGCTACAGGTGGAATACTGTAGTTAACCGCTTTTTCCAGCGCTTCAGGAGTAGGCTGGGTAATATCGTCGGTGAAAGGCTCAAGCAACAGGGCATAACCTAAGTCATCTTTATTGCGCTCAAACATTTCCAGTTCGGCTTTGGTCGCTGTGCCGTTTTTCACTTTTTCAAGCTGTTGATGTGCCTGTACACCAGACAGAATACGCACCCGGTGGATCTCTTTTAGATCTTTAATACCTGTCACTTCTTCATCCAGTGAGCGGGTGGCGATGATCCCCATCAGCCATGGAATTTGCAGGGCATAATCCATTTTTTCGCCTTCGTCATCCGGAATACCCAAAATAGTAAACGGCGCAGGTGCATGGTGAGTTTCGTATTCGGCTTCAACGGCAGCCAGTTTTACTTTTTGTACGTCACCGATTTCATAACCACTTTCATCACCCAGGATAATCACCGACAGCGTCGCCGCTAAACCAAAGCTTGCAGCAATCGCAAAGGAGCGACGGGCAAACGCGATGTGCTTATGCTGCAACAGATAGTAACTTGAAATCGCCAGCACAAAGATAGCACCAGTAACATAACCAGCAGACACGGTGTGTACAAACTTAACCTGAGCAACAGGGTTAAAAATCACTTCAGCAAAGCTGCTCATTTCCATCCGCATGGATTCGGTGTTAAAGGTTGCGCCAACCGGGTTTTGCATCCATCCGTTGGCAATCAGGATCCACAGTGCCGAAAAGTTAGACCCAATCGCCACCAGCCAGGTCGCCATTAAGTGCTTAACCTTGGACATTTTATCCCAGCCAAAGAAGAACAAACCAACAAAGGTGGATTCCAGGAAGAATGCCATTAAGCCTTCAATCGCCAGCGGTGCGCCAAAAATGTCACCCACGTAGTGAGAATAGTATGACCAGTTCATGCCGAACTGGAATTCCATGGTTAACCCGGTAGCCACACCAATGGCAAAGTTAATCCCAAACAGCTTGCCCCAGAACTGGGTCATCTGTTTGTAAATTTCCTTGCCGGTCATGACATAGACCGATTCCATTATCGCTAACAGAAAGGTCATACCAAGGGTTAAAGGAACAAAGATAAAGTGGAACATTGCTGTTAAAGCAAATTGTAACCGCGATAGTTCTATCAACGTATCGCTCATGGGACTCTCCTTCGATATTACTAAATAAAAAACCGGATTGACGGTCAGCGCGCTTACAGACGAAGGGCTGAGGGTCGGAATTTTTCACCACGCTCAAAGCGTCAGACTTTGAATAACTGGCTTATTGCATAAGTCGCGCCAATATAGAAAAATAAAATAAACTATTGATTTTTATAAATTAACTATTTTACAGAGATCGAGTAACTGGAAATTAAATATTCAACTTGTCACGTGTATGTCAAATATGACAATCGCGCGACAGAACTGGCAAGCCAGTCACAAGCGCCCACCGGGCAGAAATTAAACAATATTTTTGCGCATGATTTAATAGCGCGCACGGGGTCATTTTTTACAACTTTAGAGGGTGAACCAAAGGTCAAAGAAAGGCTTTTTCCGGGGCTTAACATCCCCACCGTAAACAAAAATTCCATCTTTCGCGCCATAAGTGATTGCGCCGCGCTCACCATGATAAGAAGACGAGAGACCTCGGGTGAGTTTACGCAGCACAGACTGACTGATGGCTGTTCACTATACGCTTGTTGGCCTGTCGACGCAAAAGACGGCTCAATACTCACTCTGACTTCTGCAATCTCACTACTGAACAGCGAAGGTGCGATGGCAGGCGTTACACACCCGCATTAAATCCACCATATGCTGACGCACCTCAGACTCGGGTGTAGCAGGATTTTTAATGGCCTGCCAGTGGGGTCGCATACTTTGTGCCATGGCACGAAAAGCCGGTGGGATCTGTTGTCCCATGCCTTTGGGTCTGCTGGCCTGCTCATGGGACTGCAACCGGGTAATACGGGATTGCAGTTCATCGCGGTCACCGGCCAGCAGCAGTTGCTGAGCATCGGTTAACGCTTCCAGCATGTCGCGCATGTGCCCCAGCACAAAGCCCTTTTGTTCCTCGTTAAGATCAATAGCCATGCGGGTATCGGCGGCCTGAGCCAAACCGCTCAGCAGCACCAGGCACAGCGCGGCGATCATCTTCCTTGTCATGCTTATTCCTCGCTGTTGTAGGTCACTGTAAACGCACCCCGTAAATCGCCGGCTGCAAAGCCGGTAGCCTGATCATGGGGATATTGCTGGTTAATTTCGGCCTGCACGGCTGGTGCCAGCTCTGCGCCGTGGCAATTAAGGCACAAACTGTCGGTCATAATGGGAGCCATAAAGCGATACTGACCGGCTTCATCGTCCATACTAACCTGTGTCAGCGAACCCGGTTTGAGGCCTTCTTCAAGTCCTTTAACCATGGTCATCAGCGACGTCTGCTCCCAGCTATCAGGCTGGTTTGAGGGATTCCGGACCTTCAGAGCGGTGCGCCCTACCTGCCAGCCATCGGTGCTTAATTCGGCTGCAACCGCCGGTGCAATATCCTTACAAACGTTGACTCCGTTGGTTAAACCGCCTTCTTTTACCGCGGCTTGCAGATTCATTTTCAGGGTTTTACCCAGCTGCATGGCTTTTTGTTTAGCCTGTGAGGTAAATTCAGCCTGCGTCAGTTGGCCTGCCACTGTGGTAAGTGCTGGTAATAAACAAGCTACCGCTATCCACACTTTGCTTAATTTTGTCATTTGTCGTCCTGTTCTAATCGTTCAATGCCAAGTGCTTTAAGCACGTATTTTTCGTACACAGGCTCGCTGGTACCGGTTTTCATCTTACGCATAAAGTATTTTTCAAAGGCAATTTTGGCCAGGTGAACCCACTTGCCCTTTTTAAACCAGGTCACGTTTCGCGGCGGGATCTGCGGCATGGCCACAAACGCAGCACCAGTATCGCCCATATCTGCTAAACAAATAGCGTGCCAGGTGCCTTTGGTTGATGGTGCTTTACCATCAATGATGATCGATTTCATGTTGTGGGCAATGGCCGTCATCATGGTCTCGATCATATAGCCGGTTTTCGGCGTACCCGTAGGAACCGGTGTCGCTTCCACTGGCGGGATAGCCACACAAACACCACCAGAGAAGATGTTGGGATATTTGGGTGAGCGCTGGAATTCATCGGTTACCACAAACCCTTTTGGATTACACAACCCTTCCACATTGGCTACCGCTGGTACGCCACCAAAAGGCGGAATCAACATCGAATGGTTAAACGGCTCCTGATAAGTAAACTCAACCTCGCCTTTTCGGTTCAGCTCAGACACATGCATTATGCCATCTTCCACTTTGTCGACCCGGGCGTTACAAATCCACTTAATATTGCGGTTGCGTAACTCAGACTCGAGCATAGACTTGGAGTCGCCCACGCCGCCAAGGCCCAGATGGCCGATGTATGGTTCGCTGGTAACAAAGGTCATGGGCACTTTATGGCGAATTTTGGCATCACGCAGTGCTTTATCCAGAATAAAAGCATACTCGTAGGCCGGGCCAAAGCAGCTCGCGCCCTGGAACGAGCCCACCACCACCGGACCGGGATTCGCCACCAGCTTTTCAAAATCTGCATAGCAGTGTTCGGCGTGATCCAGTGTACAGACTGACTGGGTAAAGCCATCCGGACCAGCACCTTCAATCTGATCAAAGGCAAGACGGGGACCGGTTGCAATAATCAGATAATCGTAGTCGATGGTCTCACCCTCTGCCGTGACCAGTTGGTTTGCCTCAGCGTTGATTTCGTCGACCCTGGCACATTTAAAACCGATTTTCTTTTTGGCCAGATATTTCTCGATGGGCATGGTCACAGCGCCCGCTTCGCGCCAGCCTACTGCGACCCAGGGGTTAGAGGGAACAAAGCGGAATTCTTCACGTTCGTTAACCACCATAACCTCATGCTCTGCGCCTAAAGCTTCCTTCACTTCATAAGCGGCAGGCATGCCACCGGTACCTGCACCTAACACCACTATTTTTGCCATCATCGTTCTCTTTATGGTTATTGGTATCACTCGCCCTGCCACATTTCAGGCTAGCGGACACCATTTATTAACAAGTAATTTACTTTTATTTACCAATATTCGTGCCATCGTGATGAAATCGTAGTAGGATCATGTTTTATATTAGATTTTTATTATATTAATGAGAGTTAAGGCTTGTGATCAGCTTCTCGCTGTGCCAAATTTGGCACAGCGTAACGGCCTGAAAACTGTCAGATTTGTCTTAAGGGAGAGTTGGTAATGAACGCGTCGCTTATCCAGTCAATGATTAATGCTATCGATAAACCGGCGATATTTATTACTCATGATTACGTTATTCAGGCGGTTAACGATGCCTACCGCGAAACTTATGACATAGAAGTCATTGTCGGCACCAGCACCTGCCATGCGATATCTCATCGCAGCGACGCCCCCTGCGACAAACACGGTGAGGACTGCCCGTTAAGCCAGTGCCAGAAAACCCAGCGCCCCAGCAGCGTGGTACATATTCATAATACCAACGATGGTAAAAGCTACTGCGACATTCTTATGAAGCCAGTACGGGACGAAGACGGCATGACCATAGGCTTTCTGGAAATTCTTGATCGCATCAGTTACGCCGCAGCCGACTCCCAGCGCAATAAAATGATAGGCAGCTCGGATGCGTTTAAACAAATGCTTAACCGTATCAATCGGGCTGCTCAGTCTGAAATCGCCGTGTTATTGCAAGGCGAGACAGGCGCCGGTAAAGAGCTGGTCGCGCAGGCCGTACATGAGTCGAGTCGGCGTAAAGAGAAACCCTTTGTCGTGATTGAGTGTACCGGGCTGAATGAAAGCCTGTTTGAATCTGAACTGTTTGGTTACGAAAAAGGCGCATTCACTGGTGCCACCAACAGCAAAAAAGGGCTTATCGAAGTAGCCAATGGCGGTACCGTGTTTTTTGATGAAATTGGTGATGTACCGCTGAATATGCAGGTAAAATTGCTGCGCTTGCTGGAAACCCAGTGCTATCGCCCGGTCGGCGGGCTAAAACAGAAAAAAGCCGATTTCCGGCTGGTGTGCGCCAGTCACAAAAACTTACTTAACATGGTAGAAAAAGGCGAGTTTCGCCAGGATCTATATTTCCGCATTGCCGGTTTCCCTATCTATCTCCCGGCCTTGCGCGAACGTAAGGAAGACATCCCTTTATTGTGCCGCCATTTTCTGGTGACCGGCGAACACCGGCACAAACACTTCAGCGAGCAGGCTTTACAAACTCTGCAGAATTACGCTTTCCCCGGCAACATACGCGAACTGAAAAGCATTGTGGAACAGTCGGCGCTGATGTCTAACGACGATGACATTATGGTTAGCGATTTACCACCGCAAATACTGGGGATGCGCTCATCAGAAAGTGAAGCGATCCCGGACGAAGTCATGCCATTAGAACAGGCAGAGCAGGCCTATCTCGAAAAAATATGTAAGCACTTTGAGGGCAGCCCGGATGAACTGGCCAACAAGCTCGATGTAAGTACTCGCACACTGTACAGAAAGCTACAGCGGTATAATATTAAGCTTAAAAGCTCATAATACCCTGATACAGTAAGCGCACTGCAAGCACCGAAAGGATCAGTTTAAACGCCAGCTTAAACTTGTCGGCGGGAATTTTATTGAGCAACTGCAACCCCAGCCAGGTGCCTATTGCGCCACTGACTATCATCGCCACCACTAACGGCAACCACTGCCAGAATGAAAACCCCACCATGGTAAATACAATGGCCTTTAAGCTGTGCTGAAATGTCATGCAGTTGGCAAAAGTGGAAGTATGGGTCATTTTGTTGTAGCCGTTGCGGTAAACCACCGAAGCCACCATCGGTCCGCTCGCGCCCACAAACATACTCAGAAAGGTCGTTAGCGCTCCGGCGATGATGCGCCCTGGTCGCGACATCTCGCGCGGACTGGGTTTCAGGCCCCACACCATCAGCAATAAAAATACCGCAATAGCCAGCTGAATAATGGCCAGCGGTAATTGCACCACCACAAAGGAAGCCGCCACCGCACCGAGAACCGTTCCCACCGCAAAATATTTAAACATCGCGCGATCGAGATGCTTAAAGGTCATGATCGCCCGGCTGGCATTAGAGCCCAGCTGAACTAGCCCGTGCACCGGGATCAGCGCTGCAATTGGCATCACCGAGGCCATCACTACCAGTAACAACATACCGCCGCCCAGGCCCATGGTGCCGGTAACAAAGGACGTAAAACCAGCCAGCAGGATCAGGCCCAGCGCCGTGTAAATATCCAGAACGCCAGCCGTTAGCAGTGCTTCCATCAAAAATATCCCTTGCACAGTGAAAGTCACAATTCTTACTAGCCCGGACATACTTTGCAACTAAATATGCCAGCATATGCGCTGACACCAGGTGTCAAAAAATGCCGATTGCTGGTAACGTAAGACTCTCTTATACAACAATAACGATAGAATAAAGATCCATTACAATGAAAAAACTGCTTCTTCCCCTGCCAGTGGCCACTTTGCTGGTTGCGGCTTGCAGCGACAATAAAATCCCCGAACCACAATCTGAAAATGCGACGCCCATGAACCTATCTACCTCCGTTACACCACCGGTAGCCAAAAAGGTCCCCTACGAGCTCACTGCCCATGGCGATGTGCGCGTGGACGATTATTACTGGATGCGCGATGACAGCCGAACCAATACTGAAGTGCTGACCCATCTCGAAAAAGAAAACAGCTATGCTGACGCCGTGCTGGCGCCCTTGGAAAAGCAAACCACAGCGCTTTATGAGGAAATGGTAGCCAGGATCCCGAAAGATGATTCCTCCGTACCAGTTTATGAAAATGGCTATTGGTATGTCACCCATTATGTTGGCGACGGGGAATACCCTGTTCATGTGCGTAAAGCCGAACGCAACGGCGACGAAGAAGTAGTATTGCTGGATGGCAACAAAATGGCCGAAGGTGAAAGTTATTTTAGTATCGCCAGTTTTGCAGCCAGCCAGGATAACACGCTGCTGGCATACACAGTGGATACCGTAAGCCGCCGCTTATACACGCTGTATGTTAAGAATATCGCGACCGGCGAAATGCTGGCTGATACCCTGGTTAACACCAATGGTCAGGTGTTCTGGGCAAACGATAATAAAACCCTCTATTACATAAAACGCGATACCCAAACCTTACTGGGCTCGCAGGTGTATCGTCATACACTGGGTACCGATCAGGCCGACGACGAGCTGGTATACGAGCAAACCGATCCGACTTTTTATACCTCACTCAGCAAAAGTAAAGACGGCGAGGTGCTTTACATTTATCACAGTAACACCGATAAGTCCGGTGTTACGCTGATAGATGCTAACGACCCTGAAGCAGTGCCCACACCCTTTTATGCCATCGAAGATGACCATGAATATTCAATTAAAAAACATGGCGATGATTACTTTATCCTGACCAACTGGCAGGCTAAAAACTATCGGATTATGAAGGTCAGTGCAGAGCAGACACAAGACCGAAGTGCGTGGCAGGAAGTGGTTGCCCATAACCCTGATATCTATCTCAGCAGCTTTGAGGTTCTCAAGGATTATCTGGTCTTTAAGGCCAAAGAAAATGGCTACCTGCGCCTGGAAGCCTTATCTCTGACTGACGATTCAATTCAGACTATTCCCACCGAAGATCCAATTTACACCTCAGGCTTTACTGGTAATACCCAAAACGATACCAATACGGTACGTATTTATTATGCCTCGCTGACCACACCCGCGAGTACCTTTGAAATTGACCTGGACACCATGCAAAGCCAGTTGCTCAAGCAAACCGAGGTTGGTGACGACTTTGACAGCAGCAACTATCAGTCAGAGCGGGTGATGATCACAGCCCGGGATGGTAAAAAAGTGCCAGTATCACTGGTTTACCGCAAATCCCTGTTTAAGAAAGACGGTTCAAACCCTTTATTCCAGTATGCCTATGGCTCATACGGTTCAACCATTGATCCCTCCTTTGTCTCTTCCCGGTTGTCCCTGATTGATCGTGGCTTTGTGATGGCTATCGCTCACATTCGCGGCGGTCAGATGCTCGGCACCGAATGGTACGAAGATGGCAAAATGGGCAATAAGATGAATACCTTCACCGACTATATTGATGTCACTAAAGGGTTGATTGAGCAGGGTTATGCCGATCCAAGTCGCATCTTTGCCGAAGGCGGCAGCGCCGGCGGTTTGTTAATGGGCGCAGTGGCAAATATGGCGCCTGAGCTGTATACCGCGATTGCCGCACACGTTCCTTTTGTGGATGTGGTAACCACCATGAGTGATGCCAGCATTCCTTTAACCACCGGCGAATACACCGAGTGGGGTAACCCGGCCAATAAAGAAGAATATGACTACATGCTGTCTTATTCGCCTTATGATCAGGTTAAAAAGCAAGCCTATCCAAACCTGTTTGTTACCACCGGTCTGCACGATTCGCAGGTGCAGTATTTTGAACCAATGAAATGGGTCGCCAAACTCCGGGACTATAAAACCGATGACAACCTGTTGTTGTTTATCACCAACATGGAAGCGGGCCACGGCGGTGCGTCCGGCCGCTTTAAGCGTTACGAGCAACGTGCTAAAGAGTACGCTTTCTTCTTCCATCTGGCAGGGATAGAACTTTAAAGCCCAACCCCGGCTCGCCTGAGCCGGGGCATTCTTGCTGATCCACGGTTAATCGCTACACCCGCTTCTGCTTTCACAAACGAAATTCTGGTCATCTGTCTTTAACTTTAGTCTGCAATAATGCTTTCCGGACTACCCAAATCGCTGAATGTGCGTACAATGTGCGCTTTTTGTTAACCACGATAGCAGCATATTATGACCGTAGACTCCGATCCGTATCACGATATTCGCCCCTACAACGACGCCGAAGTACCTGCGTCTATCGAGCGGCTGATCAACGATCAGGAGTTTATCGATGCTATCGTTAATCATCGTTTTGAACACAGCCCGCGGTGGCTGTCCTCACTGTTAAGTCCGCTGGTTAAGATATTTTTGCGTTTTAAATGGCGTAAATTTAAAACCGTAGCGCAGATACAAAACGAAGTCGGCGTGTTTATGGAATCCTTGCTGCAACGCACCAGTCAGGGTATCACTGTCACCGGTCTCGACAAACTCGACCCGTCCAGGGCTTATATTTTTATTTCCAATCACCGCGATATCGCCATGGATCCGGCGCTGGTTAACTTTGCCCTGCACCGGGCCGGCCATGAAACAGCGTTGATCGCCTTTGGCGACAACCTGCTTAAAAAGCCCAGCGCAACCGAGCTGTTGAAGCTGAATAAAGGCTTTGTGGTTAACCGTTCAGCCAAAGCCCCAAGGCAATTACTCAAAGCACTCACGCAGCTTTCAAACTTTATTAAGGATAGCCTGACAAGCAATCAGTCTATCTGGATTGCTCAGCGTGAGGGCCGCGCTAAAGACGGAATGGACAAGACCGATCCGGCCATTCTGAAAATGTTTTACATGGCGGGTAAACAGCAAAAGCTGGAATTTTCTGAGTACATGAAGTCGCTGAATATCGTGCCGGTGGCCATCTCTTACGAAAATGATCCCTGCGACCTGGCAAAAGCCAATGAGCTTTATCAACGCCAGGAGCTCGGCAGTTATAACAAAAGCGAATTTGAGGATATCGACAGTATTATTCAGGGCATCATTGGCAATAAATGCCGGATTACCGTTGGTTTTGGTGAGGTGATCACCGCCGACTTTGCGACCCCGGAAGCGCTGGCTGCCCATATCGACGAGCAGATTTACGCTAATTATCAGCTTTACCCGGTTAATTACCTGGCCGCTAAAGAGGATTGTGCCGACATTACTCAGGCTTGCCGCGACCGTTTTGCCGCCAAACTGGCAGAGTTGCCCGAATCAGCGCATCCCTACCTGATAGCAAATTACGCTAATCCGGTAAAAAACGCCCGATAGCCGCCATCAGAACGGCATTAAACTGCTTTGCCATTGCGGTGTCCGGCGCCACTGATTCAAAAGCATGAAATGCGCCGGGTACTTCATTTATTTCCACGCTGATGCCGCATTGCCTGAGTCGTTCAGCAAACGCGTGGTTTTCATTGAAAAACAAATCCAGCTCTCCCACCCCGATATAAGTTGGCGGCAGGCCGGTAACAGATTCCGCTCTGGCGGGTACGTGATGGGCGGGAATTTTAGCGCTGCCTGGCGCTTTGCCTAAAAAGGTTTGCCAGCCGTAACGGTTTTGCTCTGCTGTCCACAAATAGCGGCCTTGATGCTCCGGCGGTATCACGGTACTGCCGGTCCGATCATCCAGCATCGGGTAAAGCAGCGCGAGGCCTGCCAGTTCAACATCGCTTGTCTGCGCACAGCGCAACGCCAGGTTTGTTGCGTGACAACCACCAGCACTGACGCCCAGCAGGACTATTTTTGCCGCATCCAGCCCTAATTGACCAGCCTGACTAATCACCCATTTAAGCGCAGCAAGATGCTGTAACTGGGCTTCTTCTGCCAGGACTTCCGGGGCAAGCCCATACTCAACCGACACTACCACTGCATTCAGCGATTTCGCCAGCGCCTGCATGCGCGGCAATGAATTCTGGCAATTACCCATTACCAGGCCACCGCCATGAAAATGCAGTATGACCGGTTTGGCTGAGTCGCCGGTATTGTGATTAATCAACCACAACCTGAATCCCCGGTAGCCGTCTCCCGCGGCAACATCAGCAATCTCATAAAACACATCAGGCAGAGGCTTTGCACCGCCAAACTTGGCCCGTTTACGGTAAAAGCCCAGGTTAGCGCCATTGAGTGGGGGCGACTGCTCGGTAAGTTGCATTAACGCATTTAGTGAAGGGAGAAGTTCAGGGGCAACCAGCGGGTCTTTGCTATCCATAGGGCGGCGATTGGTGGAGAAAGCGATAGCCCATACTAGCTAAAAAAAAGCCCCGAAACTACCGGGGCAAAGATTGGATGGAAACATCCTGCAATGAGATATGGTTATAAAGTAAGCATTTACTTACACAACTTACTCTTAATAAATCATAATGTTACTGATTTAACGCCAGCTCTTTTTCGGTTTTAAAGCCAAATACCTTGCGAAGCACAATGGTGGCCGGGCAAAAGCCGGTAAAGCTTTGCTGGAACAGGTTGGCGCCAATAAACACGGTAAACCATAAAAAGTTTTCGTGAACAAACCAGGTGAGTGCCACAGACAGTAACACCATAAATCCGGCAAACGCGGTTAACGCTCGTTCTGCAGACATAATCAGCTCCTAATAAAAGTATCTAAAAGACGCATACACATTGCTGGCGTCCTGAAATTGTGAGTAAAAAGTATGGGGTTCATCGCCATAGAACAGGTTAAAACCGCCATTCACCTGCCAGTCGTCCACCGGTGAGTACGTTGCACGGAATTTCATGTAACCATCATCGTCGGTAGGCGAATAAAAGTTAAACCAGTTGAGCGTTAGCGTTTGACGCAGCGCCCGGTACATTAGCTGGGTTGTAACCACATGACGTGATTCTTCCTGCTCGTATTGCGGCCAGTAAGAATTCGCCATCATGGCATCATGATCCACCATCTGCTCGGCATACCACTGCACGCTACCGGTCAGGTTGGCAATCAATTCCTGCTCGTAACCAACCAGGAATCGATGCTGACTGTTAGGCACCAGAGGATTAGTACCATCACTGTCTTCAATCGCATCATGGTAAGCGTATTCCGCTTTTGCCAAACCCGGTCCGAATGGTTTTACCGCACTGGCCCCCCACACATTTAACCGGCTGTAGCGCGGCAGGCCCTGCTCATCTGCAGCCATGGGCGTCTTGTTGTAACCACGATAGCCATAAAACGCGAATTCGGTCTGCCCGACCGTTTTGTAGACCCGTAGCGCCCATTCCGCATTGTCCGGCTCGTTTTTATCCAGTACGTCAAACTCCGGGGCCACGTTCATGCCGAATTGCGGGTTAAAAAACGAGAAATACTCGCCGTTAATGCCGTTATCCGGCTCAAACTGCGGCGTGACGACGATATCCACATTGGCCCAGTCAAAGTAACCGGACAGCTTGGCTGACAAACTTGGCGCTTTTAAATACTCATCATCGCGACCAGCAAAAAACGACTGGTAATCTTTCGGGAACATATCGTTAAGAAACACATAGTCGCCGGTGCCCCAGGTCAGTACCTGCTGGCCAATTTTGGCATCAAACTTACTGCCCCACTCGCCAAGAAAGGCCAGGTTGCCTTGCCAGGCGGCCTCGCGGATTTGCACTTTTACGCTATCGAGTACGCCGTCGTAATAGAGATCACCGCGAAATGCCAGGGTAGAGGCTTCCAGGGTGTAATCGGCCTGCAACTGCACACGCAAATCGCGCAGGGTTTTATCAGCCGCCAGCGCCGGATCATCCTGCAAACGCTGCCCTAAGGCGATTTCACCAAAGCCGGCCCAGGTAAATGGCGAGACTTCTTCGACCTCTTCAAAGTCATCCCAGGCATCCCATTCATCACCGGTTGTCTGGGCTTCCTGCGCCAGTACTGAGGCAGGAATGCTTGCTGCGGCCAGCGCCGTAACCAGCGCAATTTTAAGCAATGAGCGGCGCATTATTTGATCCACTTAACCGGCGGGCTACGCAGGCTGCGTTCAGTAAAGACGTCATCCGGCAAGCCGATGTTATATTCAGAACCGCGGAATTCCATCAGGGTGTAACCACCGTTAGTCAGATCAGACACCTTTGAGCGCAATACAGTTGGGAAACCCTGTACGTCACTGACTTCCACAGACTCTACCCGACGATAGTTAGTATCGTCGCTTTTATAGAAATTGATCAGCACCGGCAGTGAGGTCGCTTTATCAATTTCCACCACGTAATAAGCAAACTCGACGGAGCCGGGGTCTTTGGGCACGGCTTTAAGCACGTAACGTTCGGCGTTTTCTTCTACCAGTGAGAAATCATCCTGCGACACCGCCCGGCCGGACACGTCTTCATAGAAGAAGTGCGAACCCACAAAAGACGTACGTTTATCACCTGCGGAGATACGTTTTACCAAATCCAGCGCAGGCAGATACAACCAACGGTCGTCATCCACATTGGTATCGGCGTGTTTTTCTACGCGGAATACTGTGTCTTTCACATCCGTAGGGCGGGAAAAGAACACCATCATTTTCTGGTCGCCGTTATCTTCCACGTCTTTACGCAAAATGGTGAACTGGCGTAATTGTTTACGGCCCTGACTGTCCACAATCATCATGCGCGCATCAGAACGGCCATCTTCGCCCGCGTAATAAGCGGCTTTTTCCGCTTGCTTAATCAGTTGATTCACATCCACCTCCGCCATCGCGGATGACATAATTGTCAGACTGGTGGCTGCCATAATTGTCGCTGCAAGGGTGGTTTTAGCAAATTGAATTAATTTCATCACTACTCCTTAATTCGCCGACTTAAATACAATTTTACGGCCCAGGCTCATTACCGCCGGTAACAACAGAAGCGTTACCAGTGCGGAGATAGCCATAATACTCGCAAGAAATACACCAACAGTGATGTACGGTACGAGTGGTGCAAACAGCAGCGGCGTAAAGCCTAGCGCAATAACCAGAGCATTGCGGGAAATAGCCGTTGCCGGTTCTTCAAACATAATAGCCATTGTTTGCTGAACGCTACCTGTCTGCTTGTAGGTAGCACGGGCGCGCTCCAGAAAGTGGATGGCAAAATCCACCGACAGCCCAAGGGTTAACGCAGAAAGAACGGCAATCGGCATATCGTAGTCTTTGCCGACGATACCAATCAGGCCATAAATAAAGGTAATGGTGATGGTGAGTGGCAGCATCGCCAGAATGCCGTAAACCAGTGAGCGGAACAGCACAATCATCATCACAAACACAATAACAAAGGCACCCATCAGACTATCGAGCATGCCGGCCACCATGTTTTCCTGCCACACCACGTTTAAGTAGGCTTTACCGGCCCAGTCAGCCTCGATACCAGCTGGTAACGGGTGTGTCTCGATATAGTCTGCTACCAGTTGCACTACGGCGGTCATGTCCTGGTTGTCGCCACTGGTTAACTGTAACCATACCAGCGCAGCACGGTAATCCGGGGTAACAAAATGCCATAAATCATTAGGACGGTGAGAAGACTGGTACTGCAACAATGTCTGCGCTACGGCGCTACTGGAGTCAGGCAGCTGATAATCCGCCTGTTCGCCAGAGCGCAGTTCACGATTCACTACTTTCACGACATCCGGCAGGGCGTTGGATTTACCCACCAGACCAGAGTCTTGCAGCGCCTGCTGTAACCCTTCAATGTAAGTCAGTACTGCCGGATCCTGGAAGGTTTTACCCTGGCTATTGGCCGCTTCTACCTTAGCCATCACGCCATCCAGATAATCCGTTTCGGCACTGGTTACGTCATCAAAAAGCTTATCGTCTATGGCAAAAATCAGATTCTGTAATGCCTCAGCCTGTGCGCCATCTTTCACCGCAGCAAGGGTTTCATCGCGCCATTGCGCCAGCGACTCAGGCATA
This sequence comes from Marisediminitalea lipolytica, assembly GCF_001758465.1. Taxonomy (GTDB): domain Bacteria; phylum Pseudomonadota; class Gammaproteobacteria; order Enterobacterales; family Alteromonadaceae; genus Alteromonas; species Alteromonas lipolytica. The sequence goes on along the minus strand of NZ_MJIC01000015.1, from coordinate 347,173 downwards.
TCACCAGAGGACAACATAGACTCGGCGGTAGCTTGTTCAGTGCGATCGGTTAACACCAGGTAGGCATTATAAGTACCAGCAAAGTTTTCATTCAGAACGCGGTCGGCGACCCGAATCTCATGATCAGATTTAAACCAGCGAACCGGGTTATCATTAATCTTAATTTGAGTAACACCCCAGGCAGAAATGGCAAAAATCACGCCAAAGGCCACCAGCAACGTGCCTTTGTAACCAGTTGCAATTTTACCTAATCCACGTGCTATCCGGGCAATGCGCGAACCGTCTCCGTTTTCGTCCTGATGTAAGGCTTCCTGCAGATTGTTCAGCGCTTTATCGCTCATGCGCGACAGATATGCCGGAATAAACACAATAGTCACCAAAAACGCAAACAGAATGCCGAAGCCCACAAAAGCACCAAAGATTTGTACTGGTGGAATAGGCGTTAGCATCAGTGAAAAGAAGCCCACAGACGAGGTAATTGAGGTATACAACATTGGCGTAAACAGGTGACCCACTACTTCTTTGACCACTGCCTTTAAGTCTTCCCCGGGTTTATAGCGGTCGGAAAACTCCGACAGGATATGCACCGAGTCCACTACCGCTATGGGCATCAGGAAAATAGCAATCATTGAAGACATGATGTGCACGGTAAAACCAAAGCCTATCAGCAGGCCCATAGTCACAATAACCGTGGCCATCGCCACAACCATGGGCGCAATAATCAGCGGAATATTACGGAAGAAGATGAACAGCAGAATAAAGATTGTCAGGCCGGCTAAGGGCGCGGAAATCCCCATTTGCACAAACATCTCAAAACCAAACTGATCCTCTGCTACCGGCAAACCGGTGATATACCACTGCTCGGTACCTTCAAACTGATTGATAGTGGCGCGGATCTCTTCGGCAATACGATAGCTTTCGTTTTTATCCAGAATCGGGACGTAGATGGCGGCCGCCTTGCCGTTTTGCGATACCAGCGTGTCATACAATAACGGCAGGCGTTCTATATTGGTTTGAATTTGTTCAGCCGCCGCATCAGAAACCGGTGGATTTGGCATCATCCATTCAAATCGAATAGTGCCCGGACCGGCCTGAGAAATATTATCTACCGTGGAAATCGACATTAAATCGGCATCGACCACCCCGTCAATTGCCAAAATTGACTGAGTCAGGTCAAAAATGTCAGTCAAAGATGACTGATTGTAAACACCTTGTGAATTATGGTCATTCACCATACCCACCACAATGGCATCGTACATGCCAAAATTAGCTTTGGTGGCATTGTGAAAAACCCGTGCCGGATGCTCTGCATCCAACATGTTCTCAGGGTCTGTATCAATGGTAATCCGTGGGATCTGGCTACCCACACCCAAAGTCAGAATCAATAATACGGCATACACCCACAATGGTTTTTGGGTACTCACCGCAACAAGTTTGCTGGATAAACTATTCATAATCACCGTCGTTAAGACAATAAAGGATATTACTACAGAGCAATATATGCGCCAAATCTAATATAACAAGTAATATTTTAGCTCTGTGGGTAAGTTTAGGTGGTTTGTTCTATGTCATCGGTATCGGTAACATTCTGACCTGAGGCGAGAATTCTTATTTACCATGGTATTATAACCATTCTGTTTCGTGACCGGACCCTCTGCTACCCGATGACCTTTCGCCTCCTGTTTTTCTCTCTGTTAGCAACAGCCATGGGCCAGTCTGTGGTGATGACAACCCTGCCGCCACTGGGACGTGAGGTAGGCTTGAGTGAATTCAACGTCGCTTTTTTAATGTCGAGTTCGGCGATTATGTACGCTTTGGGTAATGCATTCTGGTCGAGGATTGGCAAAAAGCGTGGCTACCGGCGCATTCTCATCATTGGTCTGAGTGGCTACACCATGGGTACCCTGATTTTTGCGTCGGTGTGGTTTGTCGGTTTACAGGGCTGGCTTGCAGGCAGCGCGCTGTTTGCAGCACTGCTGCTATCCCGTACCGGTCAGGCCACCATCATGTCGGCAACACCGCCGTCGGTGGTAGGTATGGCCATCGCCATCAGTAACGATAACGAACGTGTAAAGGCCATTAGTAAGGTGTCTTCAGCCCATAGCCTTGGGCAAATTCTTGGTCCTACCTTTGCGGGACTCATGGTAAGCATTCATCTGCTGGCTCCGCTTTACGGCATTACGCTGATGACGCTGATAGCCGTAGTCCTGGTCTGGCGATTCCTGCCTCAGGTCCACGCCGCCTCCGCCAATGCTCCCGCGGGAAGCAAAGCCAGTCAGCCAGCACGAACCATCCAACCTTTTGTACCAGTGCTGATTGCCATGAATGTCAGTGTGTTTCTGGCTATCGCCATGATGCAACAGTCCCTGGCGTTTTTCCTGATTGATCATCACGGGCTAACCACCACAGAAGCGGCACAGGCGGTTGGCCTGGCAATGATGATAAGTGCAGTCTGTGCACTGACGATTCAGGTCACGCTGGTACAACGCACCAGCATGCATCCGGGCAATCTGCTGAAAATTGCTTTTCCGTTATTGTCCATCGGCTATCTGATCATCTACCTGCATCAGCAGCCCATGCACCTTTATATTGCCATGTTATTTTTAGGCAGCGGGCTAGGCATCAGCTATCCGGCAATTGCCGCCTTAGCCAGCTCCAGTTGCAAGCCGGAGAATCAGGCAACCGTCACCGGTTTTATCACCGCCTCTCCGGCCATGGGTTATATTATCGGGCCGCCTATTGCAGCAACGCTCTATAGTATGGGTAATCGAATGCCTTTTATTGCCGCCTCTGTGTTGCTGGCGCTGGTAACTGTGATTGCGATAACACATTTACGCGCCCGCCCGACAAAAGTTAATCCCTAGATTTTTCAACAGCGCCAGGTGATGCAACGGCGTCAACTCAACCGCGGAATATCGTCATTAATGGCTTACCTCTGCGCCAAAACCAAAGCTAGACCGATCAGTACAAGAACAAATAGATTCAATAGCTACAAAGAATAGTTATTGATTTCACCGGAGGTTTAACTTGATTATTGAAAATCACTATATAGACTAGTCTGTATAGTTGTAGCACAGAGCATAACATGAACAAAATCACAGCCCGGGAAAAACTGCTAAAAGCAGCGGGCGAATTATTTTATAACAATGGCATCACAGCCACGGGAATTGATTCGGTAATCAACCGCGCCGGCGTTGCCAAAATGTCGCTGTACAACAATTTTAAATCAAAGTCAGATTTAGTTGCTGCCTATATTGATGCGCGTCATCAGGAGTGGCTGGATTTATATGCAATCCGTTCTGCTAACCTGGCCAACGGCTGGGAGCGGGTTCTGGCCATTTTTGATGCTTATCAGGACCATGCTGAATTTGACTATCAGAATGGTTTTCGCGGCTGTGGTTTACTCAATGCCGCCGCCGAAATGCCAGCCAACAGTATTGAACGGGAAGCGGTTAACCGACATAAACAGGAGGTCCGCGCGATCGTTCACCAGCAATTAAGCGAGCTGCCATTTACCGATGATTCACCAGCACATCTGACACAGCTCACCGAACATATCTGCTTTTTGTTAGAGGGTGCTATTTCACTCGCCGGGCTGAGCAAAGATACCGGTGCTATTACCCGGGCCAGAACCATGGCCGACCAGTTAATCGAGCAGGCCCTATGAAGACTCAGCCAAATTATTATGCTGGCATTCTGGCGGTAGTTATTGCGGCGGTACTGTGGGGAACCACAGGCACCGCGGCTACTTTTGCCCCCCAGGTGAGTCCATTGGGGATCGCCTCCGTCACAATGGGTATTGGCGGGTTGCTGCTGGCATTGTTGGCAATCCGGCCTATCAGACAGCATAGATTAGCCCTGTTTGAGGCTAAGTATCTGGTGTTTGCCGCGGCGCTTAATGTGGCTATCTACCCCCTGGCTTTTTACAGCGCGATGAAGTTTTCCGGTGTCGCGGTGGGTAATGTGGTTTCCATCGGCATAGCGCCTATTGCCGCCGCTTTAATTGAATGGTTTTACGACAAACAGGCGCTAAACAAAAAGTGGCTGTTCAGCATTGTATTGGGCGTTACCGGGGTTGTCCTGCTCGCTACGGCAAAGCCAGCTTCTTCGTTTGAATCTGCCGCTACCAACTGGCACAACACCTTAGGTATTTTATTGGGTCTGGTTGCCGCTTTTACCTATGCCATGTATTCGTGGATAGCGCGACGTCTGATTGATAAAGGTATCGCTTCGCGCGCAGCGATGGGGAGCATGTTTGGCGTGGGCGGCCTGATGCTACTTCCGGTGCTGCTAATCACCGGCGGCCCCATTCTGGCCTCGTACAACAATTTCGGCGTAGCCATGTATATGGCGCTGGTGCCGATGGTGCTAGCCTATTTGTTATTTGGTAAAGGGTTAGCCGTGGTGCGCGCCAGCCTGGCTACCACGATTACATTACTCGAGCCTGTGGTTGCCGCATTGCTGGCTGTAACCATTGTCGGCGAGCAGCTCACGCTGACAGGCTGGCTTGGCATTGCTTTAATCAGCACCTGCCTGCTGATTGCCACGGTAAGAATACCTCGCCGTAAAATAAATGCCGCCGCGTCACAAGCCCACTAGCCTGTTTCACGGGCAGAGCAGTTAGCGAAACCAGGCTGTAAACGGTAGACTGGAGTCATCATTAAGAAAGGCTTTAACGCACAGGAGCAGTTGCTGTGATTATTAAAATGCATCAGATAGTCCCCGGCCAGATAGAGCAGCAAGACCCGGAGCTGCTTGTTTTACTGGTGCCAGCCGGTCAGTCCGGCTTTACCGGACACGATTATCCGCAGGCGCTGACAGACACCATCAGCCACTATCAGGCATTGGGCGACTGGCATGAAAAAAGTAAATACTTACTATGTTTAAGCCCTACACAGATTAAAGCCAAACGATTATTGTTAGTAAACACTGACATGGATATCCCAGTTTCGCAGGCGAGGCAGACAAGCCAGCTTATCGACGGTACGCTAAAGCAGCTTAACCTCACCGAAGCACAGCTTTTTATGCCGCCATGGCTAACCAACAGCCAGCGGTTAATTCACGCTTTATACCATGCATCCTATCGGTTTGCTGATTATAAAACGTCACCGCAGCCCGCCTTGCCAGAAAAAATCGAATTACTGGTTTGCAATGACGAACTGCAAGATGAGCTGGCTTACGCCACAGCCTTACACACCGGCAAATGCATCAGCCGTGATTTGGCAAATATGCCCGGTAACTTATGCACACCCACTTATTTTGCGCAGCAGGCGCTTTTACTGGCTGAACGCTATAGCAGCATAACAACCGAAATCCTTGATGAGCAGCAGCTGGCTGAACTTGGCATGGGAGCCTATCTGGCCGTTGGGCGTGGTTCGGCGCAGCCAACCTGCATGCCGGTAATGCATTACCGGGGCACCCTGTCTGACGTACCAACCATTTGGGTTATTGGTAAAGGCATTACCTTTGATACTGGTGGTATTACCCTTAAAAAGCCGCCGGGTATGCAAAACATGATTTACGATATGTGTGGCGGTGCCGCCGTAGCAGGCCTTATGGCTGCACTGGCTGAACTAAAACTTGCGGTTAATGTAACCGGCGTTATCGCCACCGCCGAAAACATGCCTGATGGCGATGCCTTTCGACCCGGCGATATTCTTACCACCATGTCCGGCCAAACCGTGGAAATTATCAGTACCGACGCCGAAGGCCGCTTAGTCCTGTGTGATGCCATTACCTATGCCAGGCAACATAACCCCGCGTTAATTATTGACGTCGCCACCCTTACCGGTGCGCAAATAGTGAGCCTCGGCAGTCACGCCAGCGGTTTAATGGGCAATTCCCCGGCGTTAAATCAGGCGCTGGAGAAAGCCGGCGAAGACAGCGACGATCGCGCCTGGACTATGCCGATATGGCCTGACTATCAGGAGCCTCTGGACTCACCTTTTGCCGACATGCGCAACGCAGGTAGCAATTCACCGGGCATGATTACTGCCGGTTGCTATTTAGCCCGCTTCGCCGGTGACACGCCATGGGCACATCTTGACATCGCTGGCACCAGCTTTCATTATGGAACAGGAAACAGCGCAACAGGCAGACCACTGCCGCTGCTTTTACAATTTTTACGAAATTATAGCAACTTAAGCGCTGCGCAATGGTCGATAGATACGGACGCTTGTGGATTTTTACCCTAAAGGGATTATAAAAAGTAGTTCCAAAGTAGGATTTTTTTTTAGCTAGGCGAGTCCTACAATCATCTAAGTGTTAAAACGAAGTTAATAAGGAGCCCGTTATGTGGACTAAACCTCAATACACTGAAATGCGTTTAGGCTTTGAAGTTACTCTGTACATCAGCAACAGATAATTTCTTACTCAGAGCATCTGCTCTGGAAACGTCATCTCGACAATACCTATAAAAGGTTGCGCTTTAGCTTAAAGTTAGTGCAGCCTTTTTTATTGGTAACGCTTTTAATCATTTATTACCTGCCGCATAAGCGACAAGGTAACCAATCAGGGTTCATTGCATGAAGATTCTGATCCTGGGTGCGGGCGCCGGGGGCGGCTTTCCACAATGGAACTGCCACTGCGACAATTGCCGTGGCGTGCGCGAAGGCACCATCAAAGCATCTCCTCGTACTCAATCAAGTATTGCAGTTAGTGCTAACGGCACAGACTGGGTATTAATTAATGCTTCTCCCGACCTGCGCCAGCAAATCAATCATACACCAGAGCTATGGCCGGTCGATAAAAACCAGCAACGGGGCACCAGCATTCGCTCGATTATTCTGACCGACAGTCAAATCGACCACACTACCGGCCTGCTTACCCTGCGCGAAGGCCTGCCATTACCGGTATATTGTACCGATGTGGTGTATGAAGATCTCACTACGGCATTTCCGTTATTTACCATGCTCAAGCACTGGCATGGCGGCCTTGAACGTCATGGTATCGATACCGATTACCAAGCCGCTTTTACGCCTCAGGGCGCAGAGGGCCTGGTGTTTAATCCGGTGGTGCTGGAGTCAAATGCGCCGCCTTACTCAAGCTATCGCGATAAAGTGGTGCCCGGCAATAATATCGGCCTGCAAATTACCGATACAGCCAGCGGCAAAAGCCTGTTTTACGCGCCGGGTTGCGTACAGGCCAGTCCATTAGTGGAGTCCATGCTGGACCAGGCCTCCTGCGTATTGTTCGACGGCACCTTATGGCTCGACGACGAAATGATCCAAAAAGGCTTTAGTAACCGTTTAGGCAGTCAGATGGGGCATATGCCGGTAAACGGGCCAGACGGCACAGTAAGCCTGCTGAATCGCTTTAATATTGATCGCAAAGTGCTGATTCATATCAACAACACTAACCCGGTTCTGAATGAAGATTCAGACGCGCATCAGTATTTAACTGATAACGATATTGAACTGGCATACGACGGTATGCAAATTACGCTATAAAAGAGGTATCCCATGAGCGATCAACGCCCCTGGAGTAAAGAAGAGTTCGAACAAAAGCTGCGCGCCAAAGGCCAGTACTACCATATTTACCACCCGTTTCATCAGGCGATGAATCAGGGCAAATGCAGTAAAGAACAAATTCAGGGCTGGGTAGCCAACCGTTTCTTCTATCAGATGTGTATTCCGATCAAGGACGCGGCTATTCTGGCTAATTGTCCGGACATGCAAACCCGCCGCAAATGGATCCAGCGTATTCTGGACCACGACGGTGAAGAAGGTGATCCGCGCTTAGGCGGTATTGAAGCCTGGTTACGCCTTGGCGAGGCCGTGGGTCTGGATCGCCAGGACATTCTGGACGAAAAGTTACTGCTCCCCGGTGTTAAATTTGCCGTGGGTGCTTACGTTAACTTTGCCCGCCGCGCCACCTGGGAAGAAGCGGCCTGTTCATCATTAACCGAAATGTTTGCTCCGGAAATCCATCAAAGCCGCCTGGACACCTGGCCAGAGCATTACCCATGGATAGACGCCGAAGGCTTTAAGTACTTCCAGATGCGCCTGGGACAGGCAAGACGAGACGTTGAACATGGTTTACAAATTACGCTGGACCATTTCACTACCCGCGAATTGCAGGAAAAAGCGCTTAACATTCTGCAATTCAAGCTGGATGTCTTGTGGTCGCTGGCTGATGCGATTAGTCTGGCCTACGAATTCGATCGTCGCCCGTTCCATGGCGTAGCCGATCAAAGTATTTGCCATAAGGGGTTAATGTAAGTGAGTGAACTCGCCACGAAAGTACCAAAGTTAAACCGCCTGTTTAAATTTCAGTTTGAAAAGGCCCAGGATTGCTACGTACTGCTGTTTCCCGAAGGTATGATAAAACTCAATGGTAGCGCCTCGGCTATTTTGCTGCAGGTAGATGGCGAAAAAACCGTGGCTGATATCGTTGCGGCACTGGTAGCTGAATATCCTGAAGCCGAGGGTATAGAAGAAGACGTGTTAGCTTTTTTTGAGCACGCCGAAGAAAAACGCTGGATTAATTATGTCTGATACGCCATCGGCCAATCCTAACCAGCCCGGCCCACCATTGTGGTTACTGGCAGAATTAACCTATGAATGCCCGCTACACTGCCCATACTGTTCAAATCCGGTCAATCTTGGGTCCCGTGAGCAGGAATGCGATACAGAAACCTGGTTAAAGGTATTAAGCGACGCCCGTGAAATGGGCGCGGTACAGCTGGGTTTTTCCGGCGGCGAGCCGCTGCTGCGTAAAGATTTGGAACAACTGGTAGCACACGCCAGTGGTCTGGGTTATTACACCAATTTAATCACCTCAGGCATTGGCCTTACCGAAAAACGTATCGCGGCGTTGCGCGAAGCCGGACTGGACCATATTCAGCTGAGCTTTCAGGCGGCTAATGCCGACGCCAACGATTTGATTGGCAATAAGCGCCACTCCTTTGAGCAAAAACTTAAAGTAGCCAAGCTGGTGAAGCAGTATGAATACCCCATGGTGCTTAATTTCTGTCTGACTGCACAAAATATCCATCAAATCGAAGAAGTGATGGCACTGTGTTGTGAGCTGGAAGGTGACTACGTGGAGCTGGCCACCGTACAGTACTACGGCTGGGCGTACCTGAATCGCGATCATCTGCTACCAACTCAGGCGCAATTAATCGAGGCCGAAGCCAAAGTTAACGCCTTCCGTGAAAAACAGCAGGGCAAAGGCCCGCATTTTATTTTTGTAACGCCGGATTATTACGAAGAACGCCCTAAAGCCTGCATGAATGGCTGGGGAACCACGTTTTTAACCGTAGCGCCGGATGGCAGCGCGCTACCTTGTCACAGCGCAAAAATCCTGCCGCTGACCTTTCCCAATGTGAAAGAAAAGTCGGTGCGGGATATCTGGTTTGATGATTTTTCGTTTAACCATTTCCGTGGTTACGAGTGGATGCAGGGCCCATGCAAAACCTGTGACGAAAAAGAAAAGGACTTCGGAGGCTGTCGTTGCCAGGCCTATATGCTTACCGGCGACATGTATAAAACCGACCCGGTGTGCGCAAAATCGCCGGATCATCATTTAATGGCCGAAGCCGCAGCAAAATCTCAAACGCCTCAGCGCGAATTAGTGTATCGTGACCCGAAAGTCACTATCCCAATCACGGAAATCTGATTCAACCATGGCACACCAGACGCGCCTGAGCAACGGCCTCAACGTTGTCAGCTTTAAACAACCCGCCCAGGAATACGGCGCTGCCTTTGTAGTGCCAACTCCTGCGGTCGATAGTTCCGGCATTGCGCATCTGGTTGAACATCTGGTTTTTCGCTACTCCGACCGCTACCAACAGCGCCATGCCCTGTTCGCAGCCAACAGCGTGTTGCCTGTCAAAATAAACGCCTCCAGCCATAACGGGTACAGCTATTTTTATGCGGTATCGCCCAGTAAATCCGTACTCCTGAAAATAATTGGCTATCTGTATGCGGGCTTACAGCAAATGGAATACGCTGGCGACGATATAAAACGTGAGCGCGACGGCGTCATTGCGCGCGAGTTAGCCATGTATGAAGCCACCCAGGGCTATCAGTCACAAATGAGTATCTGGCGTGGCGACAGGGCACCGGATTGTTACCATCACTGGGGCGGCTATTGCGATACGCTGGCGCAGATCTGTACCGACGATGTTACAGCCTACAAGAGTCAGTATTATCAACCAGAGCACATTACCTTGTTACTGGCTGGTGTTGAAGCCGACGAACTGCCACTGCTTTGCACCACCAAAGGCAAGTCTGGCGAGCAGACCTATGAACCCAAACAGCATCGCTTTTTCAGCGATACGTTGCAGGATGATTATATTTTTAGCTGGTGGCTGCCAGAGTGTTACATAGACGGACTGCTATCCGCGCAGGAGCGTCTGAGCCAGAGCATGCAACGTTTTGGCATGCGCGTATTTATTGAAGACTCACCCAACCACCAACAAAAGTTTGCCCTGCGGCTGATTGGCCGGCCAGGACAGCTCATGGCGGCACAACAAGCTTTGATAGACCAGGCACGGCAACTGCATATTGTGCCCAAGCAGCATCTGTTTTTTGAGTCCAAGTATCCCGAAACCATTAATGCCTTATTGGCCTGGTACCATGGCCAGCAGCCGCTGAACCGCAAGGTTGTGGCGCTTTCTCAGGCGCTGGCGCTAACCCCGGTAATCACCGGAGCCCGGCCACTGAAGAAACCAGTTATCCGCATTATGGATCGCAAAACCGAAGTAGAAACCACCTGTCCGCTGGTTAGCGATACGCTGGAAAACCATACGCCGCAAGTGCCCACTGAGCTCCCAGGCCGTTTAAATCCGCTGGCTTTGCTGCTGGACGACAAAGAGCACTTTGCCTGTGACCTGCAGGACTGGATTTACCAGTATTCACTGGCAGGCATGACGCCAGAGCAGCAAAACACCCTGATAACCGGCGTAATGTGTGATGAAAGATTATGGCTCCCTCGCACCGCCGGACATTGCTATGCCATGGGCGTACAGCGGGTAGAAAACGGCCTGCGCATATACGGTGTGATGGACGATGAGCCTCACCAGCGCCGCGAAGCCATTAACCAGCTGCTGGCGCTGTACCGTCACGCCTGAGCCCTGTCTGGTCATTCTAATTTATGGAACATCACGTCCCATTCATTTCACTTTATTGCAAATGATTCTCATTTATAATAACGACAGATGAGATAAATGCTGCGCCCGTTGCACACGCAGACAATGAAAAAAGCAGTATGATGTATACAAGCTAGTCCCAGTGCCAACAACCAGTATGCAGCACGCATCGGGTTGCCGGGCCATTCACCTTTCCTCATTACACGGACGATCAGGACGGGTTCATAACCATAAAAAGGAGTCGCTATGAAAAAACGTCAATACTATACGCTGGAGGTTCTCCGTACCGAGCGTGTTTCCCCTAATTTACAACGTCTGGTATTAACCGGTGACGACCTTATGGCATTTCCGGCGGCACCACCGGGCAGTTACATTAAACTGTTATTCAATCAGTATGGCGAACCACAGACTTCGCTGCCTCAGGAAGACCAGAAAATCCTGATGCGCACTTACACCGTACGCCATTTAGACCCACAGGCACGCACTCTTACCGTAGATTTTATGCTGCACGGTGATGGTGTAGAAGCCGGACCGGCTTCCCACTGGGCCCAAACAGCAAAGGTCGGTGATGTTATTGTGGTTGCCGGACCAGGCTCGTCAAAAGGTCTGGCCGAACAGCGCGACTGGGTAATATTACTGGGTGATATGACGGCCCTGCCGGCCATTAGCGCACAACTGGAAGCCATGCCAAAGGATACGCGCGGCTATGTCATCATTAATATTGTTGATGCGGCCGACCAGCAGTCTCTTACGGCACCCGAAGGTGTAGAAATCAGCTGGCTGACGCAGCCAACCAGCTCCGGACTGGCAAAAAGCCTGCACGATGTCCAGTGGCTGGAAGGCACGCCAGCGGTGTGGGCTGCCTGCGAGTTTTCTTCTATGCGTGCCATTCGTAGTACGCTGGATGTGGAATTTAATGTGCCACGGTCACAGGTATACGTTACCAGCTACTGGCGCGAAGGACGCTCTGAAGACCAGCACAAAATTGATAAACGCAAAGACGTGGAAAGCTATAACGCTGCGGTTGCCGGTTAGTCCATTACCTTACACAGGACCCGGTAAGCCTGGCTGATAGCCTGGGCTTTTGCCGTACTGCCGCCCTTATCAGGGTGGTGCTGCTGTAAAAGCTTGCGGTACTGTTTTTTGACCAGCGCAGGCTCCAGCGGCAAATCGCTCTCCAGCTCCAGGGTCGACCTGGCCGCAGTTACGTCGCTGGCGGGCAGGGTTTGGCCCGCCATACGCTGCCAGAAATCATCCAGTAGCGCGTTAACGTCGTTACTGTTGGTGTCAGTAAAATTATCCCAGTTTAAATAATAGGCCTTTAGTCCGTCGTGCCCGGTAAGCGCAGCTTTACTCTGAGTAACCGGCTTTAACCTGATAGCCAGCGTATGAATATCCAGCTCTCCCACGCCCGCCTGTCGCCATTCTTCGCTAAGCCGGTAAAGGGCATTGAACAGCGCAAAATGACACTGAAACATGGCTAGCGGCTCGCTAAGCTCGATGCCGGTAAACAGCAGCCAGGGCGGCGCTTGTAACTGCTTAATCAGCTGATATTCCGAGATGCCCTCTGCCAGCAGAGGTTTGCATTCTGTCAGTGCTTCCAGCAAAACCGGATCGGTATAATCAGACAAGCTGTTTCCCAGTTGATAGGTAATGCATTAAGCCTAGCGTGGTAGCGCTGATAAAGCGAGACTAGGTCCACATTACCAGCACGGCCGCCAGGCCAATTAACACCAGACCAATAAATTCATGGCGGCGCACCGGCTGCTTAAACCAGAAAATGGTGATCAGCATTGTGGTAAAGACCTCTAACTGACCGAGGGTTTTAACGTAGGCCACATGCTGCATGGCCATAGCCGTAAACCAGCCAATTGAACCTAAACAGCTGGTAATACTGGCCGCCACCACGGTACCAGGCCGGGCTGCCAGTTTTTTAAAGGTGTCGGGTTGTCTGGCATAAATAAACGCACACAGCAGCACCGTTTGAAAGGATAACAGCCAGAATAATACCCAGCCCGCAGCTGGCACAAAAGGAATGCCAAGCGCATGTGCGGCTTCCCGCGCATAAAGGGAAGTGAGGGCAAAACAGGTACCGCAGGCCAAACCAATTGCCACGGTTTTTGCCGACAAATCGCCGCCTTTACGCCAGCCACTTAAAACAAACACAGCCGCCGCACCAATCAGGATCCCCAGCCAGCCCAGCAAGGTCAGGTTACTGCCAAAAAACAACATACCTAACACACCGGCCACCAGCGCCTCGCTTTTGGCCAGGCCTGCACCAACGGCAAAGTTTTTTTGCTTAAACAGCACTACCATCAGCGAGGTGGCGGCTATTTGTAACACTGCCCCCAGACTGATAAACACCCAAAAGCGCAGCGAAAACTCAGGCACACCAAGATTGCCCTGTACCGAAACCGCATACACATAAATTGCCACCAGCGGCGGCGCAAACAAAAAGCGTGAGAGCGTAACGCCAGCTGTTGGCACCGTGCTACTCAGCTTACTTTGGATGGCGTTACGAAACGTTTGAAACACCACGGCCATCAGGGTGAAGAGGATCCAGGTCACAGGCTTTGTATTAATTAATAAAACAAGAAGGGTCGCTAGAGTACTCTATTCTGGCAGGCAATGGGCAGATAAATATCAAGAAACTAAGACGATAAGGCGCTTAAGACAGGCAAAGGGCTTAAGCCCCTTGCCTGCTGCTGACTAACCAAACAGAAACACTTTTAAGCTTGCCATCATGGCCGGGTTACCGGCTGTAACGGCGACCATAGCTGAACTAAAAGCCACCAGTGCCGGAGCGTATTTCTCGAAAAATGCAGGTTTATTTTTTGCTGAAGTTGTCATTGCGATTTCCTTTTAAGTGAATAAGAACAAGTCATTTACTCTAAAGAAACTGCAATCGATAAAGGTGTGACAAAAATAGTGAATTATTTTTTGCTGATTATATAAAAGGTTTGCTGTTGCGCCGCTTAGCAGTGGATAAGGCGCTTATCCCAGTCGCCCTGATGTTCGCGTTCGCAGCTTTCCTCGCTGTCGAAACACACATGGCGGCGAATATCTTTTACCTTTATCCCCACTTTTAGCAGATGACTCTGGATAAGCTGGCGCAGCTTTTTGTCATGCTCTGACTCTGTCAGCTGCAAGACGTCATTATCTGTCGAAAATACGCAGGTTACCATCAAACTACCGGGGAAATGCTCATACCGGGCAGTATGCGTTAGCCACACAAACCCAATATCCCAGTCCTTGGCAGTTTCGCAGGCCAGAGTGAGGGCTTTTACTACATTGTTATCGAGCTTCTTGATGGTCTTTTTCATGCTAGCCGAAACCTGAGCTTACTTTGCTTCTTTCTCAATGGAGTTACCGCCGGTCACGGCAATCCGCATAGCGGTTTCCACATCAATATCCAGCAGGGTGACCTTGTCACGCTCCAGATAAACCGTGTAGCCGCCAATCTGATAACTCAGAGGCAGATACACCGCCACCTTGTCTTCATCCGGAAACAGCTTATTAGCCACTTTATCGCTGGTCATAAAACCCACGAGCTTCATACCGTTAATCTCTACCGCTACGGCTTTTCTGCTGTCTGACTCTTTCTTAACTTCAAACAGTTCCACTGCATCCTGCACCGCACCAAATAAGGTTTTTACAATCGGCACCCGGGCAAAAATGCGCTCACCCAGCAAAATAATCCAGTTAAACAAATAGGCGTTAATCAGTATGCCCACCAGGGCCAGCGCCAGGATTACGGTAACAACCCCTAAGCCCGGAAAATAGTAGCGTGCGGGTAACAACGGCGATAACAACGCTTCGGTAGTACCAACCAGCCACACCAGAAAATAAATGGTAATCGCAAAAGGCAAAATGGTAAGCAGGCCTTTTACAGGTAATAACAACAGTTTATTAAACATATTTGCCTTTTAAAAATACCGGGCGGGCATTGTAACCCACCACAACCGGAAATCTAACCGCGCGCCTGTAGGTTACTGGTAAACAGCAATACTGTTAAGCTGAAGATACGCTTCGCTGTTGTGATTATTCAGCGATATCTTCATTTTGTGCTGGCCAGCCGGCAGGGTGAGATCCCAGTTTAAAAAGAAGCGACGGGTTAAATAATTTACTGGCGCAGTAACGGTTTTTGGCGGGTTATCATCAATTTGGATCACCGCCTCAATCACATCCCCCTCATTACCAAAGGCATCAGCAATAACCACAATTCCTCTGCCTTCAAACTCGTAGAGAAAATCGTCTGGCATGGTAATTCCCCCCTGGTAATCCGCCAGGAAAAAGGGATCGTAGCGATGTTTATCCGCCGGTTTCAGATCTGCGAAAGACTGCTCCAGCGGTTGTGTAACTGGTGCCTGCACAGCAATTGAAACCTGGCTATCCTCGACTTTGCCGCCATTTCTGCCAATATTGGCCAGCGCATGTTCGTAAGAAAGCTTATAGACCTGCTCAAGAGTGAGGGTAGTGTACGGAAAAGGTTTATCAGCAATGGCCTTCAAACCGTTTGTCCATTTTGGCGAAATAGCCTGGTAGCCAGAAATAGCGCCTAAAATCCCTAAGGCGGTAGCCGGATTACAGTCGGCGTCGTCACCCGCGCGGGTAGCAATATCCATGGTTTTAGCAAAATCCCCTTCACCATACAGTAGCGCCAGTACAACCCAGGCCGCATTGATTTTTGCGTCGATATTAAACGGCCCCTGAATGCCCTTGGGATCCATATCCAGATGCGCCCACTTGCGATGCACCGCAAACCACGCCTGTCGCCAGTCGGTTTTGTTATCCGCATATTCGGTGACGACGTCACGAATAATCCGATAGAACAGGCTCTCTTTGGGCACCATCTTAAGCGCGGCATCAACAATAGCTGAAATATCATTCTGCACCAGCGCCTGCGAGTACATAGAGGCAACGAACAAACCGCCGTAGTAACCATCGCCATAATTCATGATATGACCCACTTTGTCGGCGTATGCCGCCGCTGTATTTGGCATTCCCGGGGTCATAATGCCGATAAAATCTGACTCAATCTGAAAATCAATATCGTCGGCCGCCGGGTTATTCTGCCAATGGCCAGATTCGGTAGCCGGAATACCATTTAACAGGTTATTCCGCGCCACCTGATTAGCAAACCATAAGGGATACGCTGCGTGGGCGAACGCGTCGCCGTAATCCTGGGCGGTGGCATCCAGCCCTTTTTCGGCGATCACGTTAACAAAAGTCAGATCCACATAGATATCATCGTAAGCACCAGGCTCGCTGTTAAACAGGTCAGCAATGCTGTTAGCATGCCAGTCTAACCGATGATTATCCGGGATCATGGTGCTCATATATTTGAATTCCACAGGAAAGCCGTAAGTAACACCAATAACCTGCGCCGCCCATGCACCTTTGATCTTATCTTTAAGGGCGTCTTTGGAAAGCGTTACTGTTTCCCCGTGGACCAGCCACGGCAAAGCCAACAGCAACACTACTGCAAATTTTTTCATTCTTGGATACCAATTATATTTATTTAAAAAAAAACAATACGTTGATTGTGTTTCTGCGGATAAAATCAAACGTATTGCGCGGCAGCCCAGCCACTGCTCCAGGCCCACTGGAAGTTATAACCTCCTAGCCAACCTGTTACATCCACTACTTCGCCAATAAAGAACAGCTGTTCTACTTTTTTGCTCATCATGGTTTTAGAAGACAACTCATCTGTGTCTACGCCACCCAATGTGACTTCGGCAGTACGGTAACCTTCGGTTCCGTTTGGCTGAATTTGCCAGTCTTCAAAAAAGTTAGCTATTGCCGAGACTTCCCTGCTATTTAGCTGTTTTACCGGCTTATTTTCCCAGTTATTCAGCTCACAAAAGGTTGCTGCAACGCGTTTGGGAAAGTGTTTGGCCAGCCAGGTAGTAATTAAAGAATCAGGGTTCTTTAATTGTGCCTCAGCAAGGCTCTCAGCCACATCAAAGGTGGGAGCAGCATTAATATGCAAGGTATCGCCCGGATGCCAGAAGCTGGAGATTTGCAGCATAGCAGGTCCGCTTAGGCCGCGGTGGGTAAACAACGTGTTTTCCCGGAAGGTGGTCCCGTTACAGCTGGCGTAGGTGTCGATAGCAACACCGCTGAGTTCGGCCAGAATTTCTTTGTCTTTTTCATGCAGGGTAAAGGGCACCAGACCAGCGCGGGTTGGCAACACTCTGATACCAAACTGCTCGGCAATTTTATAGCCAAATGGCGTAGCGCCCAGTTTGGGCAGGCTTAAGCCGCCAGTAGCGATAACCAGCGATTCGCATTCGTAGTCGCCCATGGAAGTACTGAGTGCAAAGCCCGATTCGGTTTTTGCCACGCTTTGAATTTCGCAACGGGTGGTAATGGTTACGTTAGCTTTACTGCATTCACTCACCAGCAAGTTAACGATATCGGCTGCTGAATCATCACAAAACAGCTGGCCCAGGGTTTTCTCGTGATAAGCAATGCCGTGCTCTGCCACCAGCGAGATAAAATCCCATTGCGTATAACGACTTAGCGCTGATTTGCAGAAATGAGGGTTAGTACAAAGGTAGTTTTCGTGGGTGGCATACATGTTGGTGAAATTACACCGCCCGCCGCCAGACATGAGGATTTTACGGCCAATTTTTTTAGCGTGATCCAGCACTGCCACACTGCGCCCGCGTTTACCGGCTTCTGCCGCGCAAAACAATCCGGCCGCCCCAGCGCCAATCACCACTACATCAAATTTATTCACAACCATTCGCTCCTCTCCCGACCGGCGTATTATAGGTCAGGAGAGGCGCGGTTAATATGGCCGGAATTGATTTAATTACGGGCTTCGGTTGCCGCTTTCACCACATCAAGACGGGCTTTCCATGGGTCGGTACCATGCACCACTTCGCCATTACGTTGCATGTCGAGCATGTTAGACAGCTCAGCACGGAAGGGTTGCCACTCTGCATTTCCTTCTCCACCGGGTTTACCGGTTTTCGCGAAGTTCACAATGTACTGGTGAATGGTTTGTGCAGCCATTTTGTCTTGTTCGGTAAGGGCGTCACCGTATTTGGCCGCCACAGTATTAAAGAAAAACGGTATGTCAGAGGCGTGCGGAGCGCCAGGGCTGTCGTTACTTTGCGCAACCGTACCAAAACGGTAGTAATAAGCACGAGGGCCCATGCTGGAAACCTGCTCAGCCACGTAACGCGCCGGTTCCTGCATACTGCGATCCTGACCTACCAGGTAACCCACTAACTGAAATGGTGCTTCACCCGTTGGGTCGTACACTTTACGCGCTTCATCGGCGTAGGCACCAAATGAGGCAAACAGGGCGTCTTTATCGGCAAACATGTTAAAACCGATGTCGGCACTGGTTGCGCCAACCATAACGTCTACTTTGGCTACGGTGCCATTTTTAAGCGCACTGCCGGTGCTGTTGGTGATAATCTCACCGTCTTGCATTGGCCCGCCCACAAAAGTGGGTTTGTCAGTTGGCGTAGGACGGAACAAGGCAGCCAGGTTAAGGCCATCAACCACATCTTCCGCGCTGAGCGCTCTTAACGCCGACAGTGCCGCGGCATCAGTGCCTTCGATACCGTGTTTTTCAGCGTAGTTCAGGCCATACTGCTCACCGGAAAGTGCCCCGGGCATTGCCTCGGTAATTTTACGCTCGCCAAACAGCGAACGACCGCCGCCCGACATAATAATCGCGCGATCAAATAAGCCTCTGACCTGCTTAGCCTGCATCATGGCATGCACCGAACCGCCGCCGGCCGATTCACCCATAATGGTAACGTTGTTCACATCCCCACCAAAGGCGGCAATGTTGTTTTTTACCCATTGCAGCGCGGCAATCTGATCCATGTAAGCATAGTTACCTAACATATCGCCGTTGGCCTTAGCTTCGGCGGTAAGCGCCGGGTGAGCAAAAAAGCCAAAACGACCCAGACGATAGTTAAAGCTAACGAAGATCACGCCGTTTTTAGCAAATTCGCTGCCGTCATAAACAGCCGGTGACGCACCACCGTTAACGAAGCCACCGCCGTAGATCCACACCATTACCGGCGTGCTGCCATCAGCATCTTTAGGGGCCCAAACGTTGGCGTATAAGCAGTCTTCTGCGGGGGTTTTACCTAAAGGGGCAGCATCGCTGGGGAAAGGCAGCTGCATACAATCGTTACCGTAATCGATAGTTTGCTTAACGCCTTCCCATGGTGTTACGGGTTGCGGTGGACGCCAGCGCAAATCACCTACTGGCGGTGCCGCAAACGGGATACCTTTGTAGATAGCCAGCGTATCGGTTAACTCGCCCTTAATTGCACCGCCGGTTACTGTTGCTTCGCCTGCCACCCTTACGACTTCAGGTTCGGTGGTAGTTTCGGTTGTCGGTGAACATGCCATTACACCAAACAATGCGCCAAGCATAACCAGGCAACACTTTTGCAATGAGTTACTGCTCATGAAGAGATCCTGTAAAAAAAAATAGAATTGTAGATTTGGAAACCCCAGGGCGCGGCAGCGCCCTGATGGCTAAAATATTAGAGGCTGTTGAGCATGGTTTCGGCATCGCTTACTTCAAAGCGCCCCGGATCTTCGACGTTCAGTTTAACCACTTCACCGTCTTCCACTAACATGGAATAACGCATTGAGCGAATACCACCAAAGTCGCTGGTGTTCATATCAAGGCCAATGCTTTTGGTAAAGAACGCGTTACCATCAGCCACCATCAGAATTTCTTCGGCGTTGGCAGATTTTCCCCAGGCGTCCATAACGTAGGCATCGTTTACGCTCAGACAAATAATGCTGTCTACGCCTTTGGCTTTGATTTTATCTGCCAGCGCGACATATCCTGGCAAATGGGCTTCTGAACAGGTTGGAGTAAATGCACCTGGCACAGCAAATACCACTACTCGTTTACCACCGAATAAGTCGTTTGTGTGCGGGCTGGTCATTTTACCGTCTTTCATCAGACCAAAGGTCACTTCAGGCAAAGTGCTACCGACGTCAATCATGTTGTTCTCCTGGCGAATTAATTTTATTTAACAGCATGCTATGTCATCTCATGCAATGCATTTCATAACTATAACAGTATCTGTAAATTGTGGTACAGAAAAGCCGCTTATATAAGCGGCTTTTTATCGCATATAAAAGAAGTAAATTATTATTCTGTAGCGTTTTTTTTGTTAAAACGATTCAACATATTGCCCGTTACTGCCCACACCATTACGCCACTCCAGGCAATCAGTGAAAAGCCAGCAGGCACACAGGCCATGGCAATCAGGCGAACCTGTTTCCGATTAGTCACCAACGCAACCAGCGCCGGTAAAAACCACACCAGCAGCACTAATGCGCCAATTAAAACAAATTGCACCGGTGTTGCCGTTGCGAATATTTCAGTGAACGTTTCCATAACCTGTACCTTATTTAATGAGAGTTACTGGTATAGTCTTAAGCTCGGCAAAAAAATTACAGCTCGCGAAAAAAATGTATTTATTGCTGTGGCTCAATGCCACTGTCTTGCCCTCTGTATCGTTAGGCGGGTAGAGTAAGCGGGTATTTTAAGGAAGCTAAATGAGTCAAAACCCGTTACGCGATCGCCTGTATCATATTCTGGAGCCTCACCGGAAGGGCGACTATGTCAGTCAGGTTTTTGATATATTCCTTATTTTACTGATTCTGGCTAACACCGCCGCTGTAATGGCATCAACCGTAAGCGAGATTCATCAGCAGTGGCACCCTCAGCTTTATGCTTTTGAGGTTTTCTCGGTTGTGGTTTTTAGTCTCGAATATATCGGACGGGTGTGGAGCGCTACCAGTGCACCGCAAACCCTGCCTTTTCGCAAAGGGCCATACCAAAAGCCCTGGCAGCAGCGCTTGCGCTACGTGTTCACCCCCATGGCGCTGGTTGATTTAGCCGCCATCCTGCCGTTTTTTCTGAGCATGTTTGTGCTCTTGGATTTACGTATCCTTCGTCTGCTGCGTTTAACTCGTCTTATTAAACTGGGGCGCTACTCACGGTCAGTTAATCTGCTGTTCACGGTTATCAAAAAAGAACTGCGTGTTTTAGCCGCTGCCGTATCGGTACTCATCATTGTAATGGTGCTGGCCGCTACCGGTATGTACTACATCGAACAGCATGCACAGCCTGAGGCATTCGGCAGTATCCCTGCTGCTTTGTGGTGGGCAATTAATACGCTTACCACGGTTGGCTACGGCGACGTAACCCCGGTAACAGCATTGGGTAAGGTGTTTAGTGGTGCCATTACCATTTTGGGTGTAGGTATTTTTGCCCTGCCTGCCGGTATTCTAGCCTCGCGGTTATCCGAGCAATTACGACTGCGCCGGGATACCTTTCGTAAGCACGTTATGGAAGTGATGGAGGACGGAAGTTTAACACCACATGAGTTATCACGCCTTAATCAACTCCGCGAGACGCTTGGCCTGGACGACGATCAGGCGAATTTATTAATTGATCTTGCCCAGGATTATAAACAGCAAAATCAGCAAGACGACCAACACTTTCGGTACTGCCCTCACTGTGGAAAATCCTTGCCACAGCCGGAAGACAGCCAT
Source organism: Marisediminitalea lipolytica (assembly GCF_001758465.1). Classification (GTDB taxonomy): domain Bacteria; phylum Pseudomonadota; class Gammaproteobacteria; order Enterobacterales; family Alteromonadaceae; genus Alteromonas; species Alteromonas lipolytica. The sequence continues at coordinate 325,521 of NZ_MJIC01000015.1, read as the reverse complement.
TCTCATCAGGGTTGATTATTAACGCGCGCCAGCTTATAACTAGTAATTATCTTATTCAGTGTCTGGCGCGGCTTATCAAACTGCCGGTAAACTCAGATACCAATCATTCAAAAGAGTACGCATGTCGGTAAAACACCCCATTATTGCTATTACCGGTTCATCTGGTGCAGGCACGACCACAACTACCAATGCGATAAGGCATATTTTCCGCAACCTTAAAATTGATGCGGCTTACGTTGGTGGCGACAGTTTCCACCGTTTTACCCGCCCGGAAATGGAAGTCGAAATTCGTAAAGCCCAGGAACAAGGCCGGCATATCAGTTATTTTGGCCCTAAGGCAAATGATTTTTCGTTGCTGGAAACCCTGTTTAATCAATATGCAGAATCCGGTACCGGCCAGTTTCGCCAATACCTGCATACCTTCGACGATGCGGTGCCTTTTAATCAGATGCCCGGCACGTTTACGCCCTGGCAGGAATTGCCTAACGATACTGATTTGTTGTTTTACGAAGGCCTGCATGGCGGCGTAAAAACCGAAGATATCAATGTGGCCCGTCACGTGGATTTGCTGGTAGGCATGGTGCCGATTGTAAACCTGGAGTGGATCCAGAAGATTGTACGCGACACCACCGACCGCGGGCATTCAAGAGAAGCGGTAATGAGCAGTATTGTGCGCGGCCTGGATGATTACTTCCACTACATCACGCCACAATTTTCACGCACACACATTAACTTTCAGCGTGTACCAACGGTAGATACTTCAAACCCGTTTAGTGCACGGGAAATCCCCACTCAGGACGAAAGCTTTGTGGTCGTTCGCTTCCGCCGCGAAATGAAAAACGTAGATTTTCCGTATTTACTGCAAATGATCGACGGCGCCTTTATGTCGCGCATCAACACCCTGGTGGTGCCAGGCGGCAAAATGGGTCTGGCCATGGAGCTAATCTTAACGCCGCTGATTGAAGATTTAATGAAGCGCAAGAAAAGCCGTGGTTATCAGATGGATTGGGTGCAGTAATTTAGCTCTTGGGGGACAATGCTTTTTGTCCCCACATTTTGCAGGCCCTGATTTTTCCCCAAAGTTTCCTTACCCAAGAGGTCTCCTCATAGCTCCCTATTTGAACATAGGTTGGTGTGGTGCAGATTAGCCCATCAGGATAACGGTTAGTCAAAATAATGGGTGTGCACTCGCCAGAATCAGCTTTATTGTGCTTTTTCGAATTTATCCATCGGGGCGGAGGTAACGTTGACATTGGCACGCTTCAATCTGCTAAAGACCTTAATGACCTCTACCATAGCTCAGGCACGGGCCTGGTTAAAGCAGTTGTGTTTAACAATTAGCGTATCCCATACAATCCAGCGTTTTTTTAAGTCATCAATTTCGATGATTTTAAAATGTAGATTGTTTCATAGCCCCGAAAACCCAACAGAATTACGGTATCTTTTCCCGCTAAGAAAGGACAACGTTAATACTCCGGCACTACAATAACCCCAACGGTAGTGGATTTATCCACGTTTATCATGACCTCCAATCGTCTGCCGATCGAATAATACATAGCGTATTATTTGCGCAACGCTAAGGTCTTAAGACCAAAGTCGCTTATTATCCACATGAATAATAAGTATTTAAAATATTACCGGTATAAATCCCGCTGAGCCCTTTACTGGCGTGACTTTCGCCGTAAACTACGGCCACTGAAATTGCGGGACCCTCTTCATGATCGATACTATTCTCATTATTCTGGCCGCACTGGCGTTGCTTGGTGTGATGTTTGAAGAAGTGCTTCACATTAATAAAGCCAAAATTACGCTGTTTTTTGGCACCCTGGCCTGGATGATCTTGTTTATTTCTTCTGAGAGTCCGCTTCAGACCGAAGCCGTTAACGAAGGGTTGCTACACAACATCACCGAAATATCGACACTGTGGTTGTTCCTGGTTGCCGCCATGACCTTTGTGGCCTACCTCAACCGCAAAGGGCTAATTGCCAATTTGCTTAATCTGGTGATGCCCACCAATATTTCCCTGAAAAAACTCATGCTAATCACAGCCCTGTTTAGCTTTTGTTTTTCTTCACTGGCCGACAACATCACCGCAACCCTGGTGTCTATTGCGCTGGTGTTATCACTGAGCCTGCCCTTTAACCAAACCATGCGTTTCTCGGTACTGGTGGTGTTTGCGGTTAACTCCGGCGGTGTATCGTTAATTACCGGTGACGTCACCACGCTAATGATTTTTATGCAAAAAAAGGTCACCATCACCCAGTTGTTCTGGCTGCTGGTACCGTCTTTTGTAGCCGTTATGGTACTTACCGGTTTGCTTAGCATCGGTATGACTGGCAACGTCAAAATTCGTAAAACTACTCACGATACCAACAGTATCGATTATGTTATCGCCGGGATTTTCCTTAGCACCATTATCGCTACACTTATCCTTAACGTGTTGTACGCTATTCCCCCCATGCTGACATTCCTGGCCGGCATGGCCATTATGTTTTTGGTGGCCAACCAGCTTGGCGAAGATGACGACCAGGATCCCATCATGGATTATATTCGTTACATCGAGTTTGATACCCTGTTGTTTTTCCTCGGTGTGCTGCTCCTTGTGGGTATGCTGGAACACATTGAAGCCCTGCATTCCCTGCTGTTCCTGTACGAGATGTTCCCGCCGCTGGTGGCCAACTACATCATGGGCGCCACCTCCGCCCTTATCGACAACGTGCCGCTAACCGCCGCACTGCTTAAAGCGAATATCGGCATGTCGGTCAGTGAATGGATGCTGTTAACCTACGCCGTTGGCGTGGGCGGTTCGTTGCTGGTAATTGGCTCCGCAGCCGGTATTGTTACCATGAGTAAGGTAAAAGGCTTAAGCTTTGCCCGCTATGGCAAGTATTTCCTGCTGTTGTTAATGGCCTACTCGGTGGGATACGCGCTGGTGTATGGCGTTGCAACCTATATTATGCCGGCGGTTTGACACGCTTTGTAACAATCCGCGCAACTTCGAAACATTTGAGCACTTTTGTCCGGTTTCACTTAGGGTTATAGTGACACCGGAACACGGTTGTCAGTGAGGCTTAAATGGGTCAGGAAACATCAAAAATACTGGTCGTCGACGACGACATGCGCTTACGAAGCTTGTTGGAGCGATATCTGGTAGAGCAAGGCTTTCAGGTGCGCAGCGCTGCCAATGCAGAGCAAATGGACCGTTTATTAGAGCGCGAAAACTTTCACCTGATGGTGCTCGATTTGATGTTACCCGGCGAAGATGGCTTATCCATTTGCCGCCGCCTGCGTCAGGCTGAAAACAAAATGCCTATTATTATGCTTACCGCTAAAGGCGATGAAGTCGACCGTATTATCGGCCTCGAGATGGGCGCCGATGACTACCTGCCTAAGCCGTTTAACCCACGAGAACTGCTGGCCAGAGCCAAAGCGGTACTGCGACGCCAGACCCATGAAGCACCCGGTGCGCCATCAATGGAAGAGCAAATTGTGGAATTTGGTTCGTACCGCCTTAACCTGGCTACCCGTGAAATGAGCGACGATGGCAAACCTTTGTCACTCACCAGTGGTGAGTTTGCCGTATTAAAATCTTTGGTTACGCACCCCCGCGAGCCTTTGTCCCGCGACAAACTGATGAACCTGGCCCGCGGCCGCGATTACAGTGCGCTGGAGCGCAGTATTGATGTACAGGTGTCACGCCTGCGCCGGATGCTGGAAGAAGATCCTGCCAATCCGCGCTACATTCAAACCGTGTGGGGCCTGGGCTACGTATTTGTGCCCGATGGCGCTATGGCCTGATGTTTAGTTAATCTGGCAGTGCGATTACTTCCCAAAAGCGCTTTTGGTCAGACAGTCCTGCTCATTGGCGTGCTATTGCTAATCAATCAGGTGGTTTCCTATCTGTCGGTAACCATGTACTTTATTCGTCCCAGCTACGAGCAGATCAACAGCTTAATCGCTACCCAGGCCGCCACGCTGAAAACCCATATCAGCGACCTGAACGACCCGCAGTACCGCAAGTTATTAAAACAGCAAACCGGCATCGAAATCCTTAGTGATGACCAGGCCCAGACTGCCAGACTGGCCCAGGCGACCTTCTATCAGTTTATGTCGGCGCAAGTTTCAGACCAGTTAAACGAGCACGCCGAAGTCAGGATTAGCGCGCCTCAGCTGGATCAGAAAGCCACCCCCTATTACGTCTGGATCAAACTCGACAGCCTGCCAGACAAATGGATCAGGGTGCCGGTTTATGGCCTGAGTGAAGCCAATATCTTTCCGCTAACCTTATACCTGTTGTTAATTGGTATTCTCAGCGTAGGCGGCGGCTGGTTATTTGTATTCCGACTTAACCGCCCCCTGAGTGCCTTACAACAGGCGGCAGTGAAAGTAGGGCGCGGGCAGTTTCCGCCGCCGTTAAAAGAAGACGGCACCAGCGAAATGATCGAAGTAACCAAAGCATTTAACCGCATGAATCAGGGCATAAAGCAGCTCGAGCACGATCGTATGGTCATGACTGCAGGAATTTCCCACGATTTGCGAACACCGCTCACCCGCATCCGCCTTGCTACCGAAATGCTGCCGGAAGATCAGGACTGGGTAAAAGAAGGCATTGTCAGCGACATCGAAGACATGAACGCCATTATTGACCAGTTTATTGAGTATGCACGCCAGGAACAGCAGGAACGCCAGGTTATTGGCAACCTCAATCCGCTGATTACCGAACTATCTGATGCCCGTAACAGCAACCAGCAGTTTAACCCTGCCACATCTGAGCGGCAGTCTATTCACCTGGAACTTAATCCGTTACCGAATATTCCACTACGTAAAGTGGCCATCAAAAGGGTGCTGGATAACCTGATTGAAAACGCCTTCCGTTATGGCAGCAACCATATCGAAATCACCACCTACTTTGAGCTAAAGCAGCAGCGGGTGGTATGTCAGGTGCGTGATTTTGGACAAGGGATCCCAGAAGACAACCTGGAACAGGTCTTTCGACCATTTTCCCAGGGAGATGAAGCCCGTAACTCAGGTGGTTCCGGACTGGGGCTGGCAATCACCAAACGCATCATCGAAATGCACGGCGGCCAGATAAACCTGCGCAACCATCCCACAGAAGGACTGGTGGCGGAATTCTGGCTACCCAGTGAAGGACTCTGACTAGCCCTTTTTAATCAGCCGGCTGTAAAACCAGGTCGCCGCCCACAACAGAATAGCCGCCATGGCAATAGACCAATAAGCTACCTCAATAGACTCAAACCCCGCCCAGGCACCGGTCCCCAGTGAGACCACCTGCACCCCGGCGGCGTTTCCAAGAATGGTGATTCCTGAAAGCAGTGGCCCCTTGTCACTGTCTATATTCATGGCCGCAGACAATACCAGTGGGAACAACCCACCCAGACCAAGACCAAGTAAAAAATTGCCCAGCCAGATAGGCGTAAATGCCGTACCCAGCTTGGCAATGAGCGCACCTGCCAGTAATAGCGAGACCAGCACCATCATTAGCCGGTGTACACTAAACCAACGTAAAAACCAGGCAAAACTCAGGCGACTTAATGCCATGCCACCAGTAAAACCGGCCAGTAATAAACGAGCATCGTCACCCGTAAACCCCAGTCCCTGCTGGGCATAGCTAACAAACCAGTTTACCGTACCAAACTCAACGGCACCGTAACCAAAGCTCGCCACAGCCAGCAGGATAAACACCGGCTGGCGCAAAATAGTAGCAAAGGCCAGAGTTTCCTTAGGTTTGGAAGCCTGCGGCTGATCCACTGGCCGCGTTGCCTGAGCATGGCGAACGCGCAACAACGTAAACAAAGCTAATGCCACCCACAACCCGGCCAGAATATGCAGCGAAACGCGCCAGTCAGGCCGCCACAGGTAAATTAAGGACACGTAAAACGAGGCCACCAGGGTGCCCAGGCTAAACATAAAATCCATGATACCCATCATCGCAAACCGCTTTTCTTCATACAGCTGGGCGATCAACGTGTGGCCAATGGTAATTTTGCAGGAGCTGATAATTCCCACTATAAACACTAACACCAGCAATCCTGACCAGGTGGGCATGAGCGCTGCAATCACAATAAACAGAGCGTTAACCAGTGAAAGCGTGGCAAAGAGTGGCAGAAATTCAAAGCGCGAAGCATATTTGCCACCAACAATGGCGCCAATCATCATGCCCAGAGAGAACAGCGTAAACAAGGCACCGCTCACCAGGTTACTCATAGCCAGCTGTTCTGCCATTCGCGGCAACAGAATACCCCACATCAACAACAGCATGCCCAGCAGAAAGAATCCGCTAAAAATAACCGTTGTTGCCAGTCGTCGATTCATGCCTTCTCCTGAAACCTGCTGTAAAGTCATTACTTTTTTTACTGTACCAGCAGTATGCGCGAACACACAGGCACTGCAATAAGAATTCGTATGCATCCGATAAATTCGGGTAAAGTATTGATTACCTGTGCAATCGAGATGAAACTTTTGAAGATAAATGAAACCACTATTCACTACCTCACTATCTTCGGCTTTTTCGCCCTGATGATTGTATTTGCTTTCATCGGTTGGCAGCTCGTTGAGCACACACAATGGTTTGCCGAGTTCTGGCAAATCAAGCGCAACCGGCTAATGCTGTTAATTGGCCTGGCTGCAGGGTCTGTCTGGTTACTTGTTTATGGCTATTCCTATTTTTGGGGCACTAAAAAGCTCATTCGTACCTTTAAAGCCATAGAACAAAAGAATATCGCGGACTGCCAAAGTGGCGAAACCGTGCGTCTGCAAGGCGAGGTAGTTTTGCTCAAGACGGCATTATCCGCGCCTTTCACACAACGCGACTGTGCGGCATATACACTAAAAATTTCAGAAAAAGTCGAACGGGTAAGAGCCAATGGGCACACCGAAACGGCCTGGGAAACCAGTAAATTTTTTGCAGCATCAACCGATTTTTTAATCCGTTATAAAAGCCACTACGCTTTAGCCAGGGTGCAGGCGGCGAACATCGTTATTCAGCCAGATACTGTGCATGACGATAGCACTTATCACCGGGATAGCGGAGGGTTTCTCAGCGACACGGAAAATACCAAAAGACAACAAACGCTGGAGGCAGTTGGTGAATCTTTCCGTCGCTTTACCGGCGTGTACGGTGCTGATGTTAAATTTGAGGAGGGCGTTCTGGAAGCCGGCGAAGAAGTGGTAGTACTGGGCACCGGTCACTGGAAAGACACCGGGAATACTGATGATGAAACAATGCACTACCTGGCGTCACAATCCATTAAAACCTTATTCGTCATTGAATCAACCGTGCAGCAAAGCGTAAGCATCAGTGATTCGACTGCGTTGTTAAAAGCGCTGAACTAACCCTTAAGAAGATTGCACAACCAGTTGCTTCAAGCGCTCAAGCTCCTCATTCAGACGATTTTCAGGCATGGTATGTCCGGCGCGGGTATACCAGTAGCGGGCATTAAACTCATCGCCTTCAACCCGATGCAAATAACCGTGTATCAAACAGGAAAACTCGTCGTTGTGTGCTTCTACTAGATCGTGGGCCGTATCCCATTGCCCTTGTTCGGCGAGGGTGAGTGCCTGAAGATGAAAATCAGCCAAAACAGACTCCATTTTTAGTAACGCCATAAAAAAGCCCGCTCACGCGGGCTCGAATTATCATTAAGGCCCGAAGTTACTGCGTTGTATCGGGCGCGCTGCTATAGCCACTTTTGATGGCTTCGACATCAATTTCGTCAAAACGATACTCGGTATGGCAGTACTGACAGTTCATGGTAATTGCGCCTTCATCTTTAATGATGGCCAACAATTCGTCTTTCTCAATGTTACGCAGGGCTTCGGCACTGCGCTCGCGAGAACAGGTACAGGAAAAAGTCACCGCTTCTGGCGCATACACTTCAACGGTTTGTTCATGATACAAGCGGTACAGCACGTCATGAGCCGGCAGCGCAAACAGCTCTTCTGCGGTCATGGTTTCGGTTAGTTTGCACAGGTGCTCAAAGTCACTGTCAGCAGTAACACTGGTGGCTTCGCTGCTTTGTGGCACTACCTGCAGGAACATACCGGCCACTTTAGGCGCTTCGCTGTCGGTTATATCAGTATGAATAAACACCCGGGTAGCAAGCTGCTCGGAGCGTTCAAAGTAATCTTCGATACAGCCCGCCAGCGATCCTTTATCCAGTGCTACCACACCCTGATAACGCTCGCCTTCGGTAGGAGTGATGGTAATCACCAGCACGGCATTAGCCACTAAGTCAGCAAAGGTCGCACTGCTTAAATCGGCCTCTTCGTCCCAACGCGCCACGCCGCGCAGGGCTTGCTTGTGGGTAGCATTTACCACGGCATAGCGGACTTTGCCCTGACTTTGAATTTGTAGCCCTACCTCACCATCAAATTTGAGCGTAGCAGTAAGCAAACTGGTAGCTGCGGCCATTTCTGCCAGCAACTGCTGGATAGCCAGCGGATAATCGGTGCTGTGAATTATCGGCTTTAACGTGTCCTGCAATCTGACTAATTCACCGCGCACGCTCACGTCGGTAAATAAATATCGATGTAACTGATCAAACTGGTTCATTTCGGTATCCTGTTTTCACCAACGCGATTATTGGTGTTTAAATTTAATAAGTTCGCGACGCTGCTTCTTGTCCGGCCGGCTTTCTGGGTGAGGATTATGAAAGCTCTGCATTTTGCGGGCTTCCTGATTCTGCTCACGTTGCGCCACACTTTCAGGCGTTTCTTCATACAATAGCTGAGCCTCTTTGGCAGGCAAACGTTTTTCCGCCAGCCCTTTTACCACCAGCTCTCTGACATCCCATCCGGCGGGTATCCGAATCGAGGCATTAATCTCAACAACTTTGCCCGGCTTACTCTTTTGGCCATTGTAGTGAACTTTTCCGGCCTGAATCAGGTCTCTTGCCAGAGCACGGGTTTTGGTCAGTCGGGCTGCCCAAATCCATTTATCTAACCTGACTTTGAGTTCTGACGATGCATCATTAGCCATAGGTTTCACCATTCGTTTAACTGTAAAACTGTAATATTATTTTAACCTGATCGGATTAAGGTTGTTGCCCCCGCGCAGACTAAGCTATGATGAGAGCGTTTTGTCGCGGTTATTTGTTCACCAATTAGTTGTTTTCAGATGATATTAAATCAATCCAGCTTGCAAAATTTACCGGCCGTATTCAGCGCCCAACAACCACGTATAAGATTAGTGGTGATGGTGCTGTTGTGCCTGTATTTAATTGCTTATGCTGTCGAAATTACCTGGAAACTCATTCCCGAACCCACCGCTGGCAGTCAGGCAACCGGCGCTGCTCCAACGACTAACCGGTTAGCAACCTCGTCTTCAACCTCCCAACGTGGGGTCGATGTAGCCCAAATACAACGCCTCAATCTGTTTGGCGAAGTAAATAAGGTGGCTGCCCCCAAGCCGGTGGAAGAAACCATCACCGACGCCCCCGAAACTCAATTAAATCTGGTGTTGTCAGGCGTAGTCTCTACCTCAGATGAAGAACAAGGCACCGCCATTATCGAAAATCGTGGCAAGCAGGCCACCTACGCCATTGGCGAAAAAATCGACGGCACCAATGCCACTTTGGCCCAGGTGCACAGCGATCGCGTCATTATTAAAAATGGCGGACGCCACGAAACCCTGATGCTGGATGGTCTGGATTTTACCAAGCGACGCCCCGGGCAACAATCATCTAATACCGCAAGTTCAACCGCTCGCACTAACCGTCCCTCCGTCAACCCAGGCCGGGCTGGACAGCGCCGAGAGTTAAGTGATGAAGCTGTTGCCGCCACCGAAGCGCTGCGCGACAGCCCCTCCAGCTTTATTGATTTTATCGCTGTAACGCCGGCACTGGAAGGCGGGCAGATGGTCGGATACAAAGTAAAACCCGGCAAAAACCCGAGCTTGTTTGAGTCGGTGGGTTTGCAAAATGGTGACATTGTTATACAGATTAACGGATTGGATGTAACTGATCCGGCTCAGGCCAGAGATGCCATGGGCGAATTAAGAACCGCGCAGTCTATAGAGCTCACGGTTACCCGTGATGGCGAGTACAAAACCTTGTACCTGGACATGCCAGAGCAATAATTTAAGCAAGTAAAACAGGAATTAAACATGAGGCGATTTGGTCGAACCTGGTTGACCCGAGTGAGCGTAGCAATTTGTACCACGCTAATGTGTGTGCAGGCTGCAGCAGTCGATCGTATGCCCAAATTTCAGGATACCGATATCAACGAGTTCATCACGATTGTTGGTAAAAACCTGCAAAAAACCATTATTGTCGACCCTAACGTGCGCGGCAAAATCAGCGTTATCAGTTACGACATGCTAAACGAGGAACAGTATTACCAGTTCTTCCTTAACGTGCTGCAAGTATATGACTTTGCCGTGGTAGAAATGCCTAACGGTATTTTAAAAGTGGTACGTTCCAAAGACGCGAAAACCTCCAATATCCCGGTGGTAGAAAACGCCAATTTAGATGGCGATGAAATGATTACCCGGGTTATCCCGGTGTATAACGTGCCGGTTAGAGAACTTGCGCCCATTTTGCGCCAGCTGAACGATCAGGCAGGCGGCGGTAACGTGGTAAGCCACGATCCCTCTAACGTAATGATGCTCACCGGCCGTGCTGCTGTAGTAAACCGTCTGGTTGAAATTATCGAACGGGTAGACCGCGCCGGCGATGAAGAAGTAGATATCGTTAAACTTAAATTCGCGTCTGCCTCTGAGATGGTGCGAATTATTGAAAGTATCAACAAATCCCAGGGTAAACAGGCCGCAGGCGGCAAAAGCGAACCTCGCGTAGTAGCCGACGACCGCACCAACAGCGTTATTGTGAGTGGCGATTCTAAAGCCCGTAAACGCCTGATTAACCTTGTCCAGCGCATGGATCAGGAGCTGGAAACCAACGGTAATACCCGGGTTATCTTTTTAAACTACGCCAAAGCTGAAGATTTGGTAAAAGTACTGCAAGGCGTCAGCGACAGTATTCAGGCCGAAGAAAATGCCAGTAACAACAACGCCCGTCGTTCGTCGTCTAACCGCGATGTCAGCATCGATTCCCACGAAGACTCAAACGCGCTGGTGATCACCGCCGAGCCGGATATGATGCGCTCGCTGGAAGAAGTTATTCGCCAGTTAGACGTGCGCCGCGCCCAGGTACAGGTTGAAGCCATTATTGTAGAAATGTACGAAGGCGATGGCACCTCTTTGGGCGTGCAGGTTGTCTCCGAAGCAGGTGGCGGTACACAGTTTAATAACGGTGTTATTCCGGTAGGCGCACTGGGTGTAGCCCTGCGTCAGGCGGAAGACCAGGTTACCCGTTCAACCTACGTAACCGCTAATGGTCAGGTGGTGCCTACCGAAGATGTAACTCAGGGTGACTTCACCACGCTGGCAAGTTTACTGGGCGGCGCTAACGGCTTAATTGCCGGCGTCATCAAGAATGGCTGGGGCGCGGTAGTGCAGGCTGTCAGTAACGACACCAACTCAAACGTACTGGCTACCCCGCACCTGACTACCATGGATAACGAAGAAGCGTTCTTCATTGTTGGTCAGGAAGTGCCGGTTATCACCGGACAAACCACTGGCGCGAATAATTCGAACCCCTTCCAAACCGTTGATCGTCAGGAAGTGGGTATTAAGCTGCAGGTGACCCCGCAAATCAACGAAGGTAACGCCGTACAGCTGACCATTGAGCAGGAAGTTTCCAGCGTATCCGGCGCGACTGCGGTGGACATCTCAATTAACAAACGCCAAATCAAAACCACGGTTATTGTGGATGACGGCGGTACCATCGTATTGGGCGGATTAATCGACGAAGACGTTCAGGAAAGTGTATCCAAAGTGCCATTACTGGGCGACATTCCAATTCTTGGCCACTTGTTTAAATCCACCAGCAGCAGCAAACGCAAACGTAACCTGATGGTGTTTTTACGGCCTAAAATTGTTCGTGATGGCGTTACCATGAACGACATCAGTAAACGTAAGTACAACTTTATTCGCGCCGAGCAACTACAGCGTCAGTCAGAAGGCGTGACCCTGATGCCACGCACCGAAACCCCGGTATTGCCTGAGTGGAATGAGAGCCTGGCATTACCACCGTCGTATGATGATTATCTTAAACGTCGTGAGGAAGAAGAAGCCAGAGCACGTGAACTGATTAAAGATCAGGAAGGCAATTAATGAGCACCGAAGCACGGCAGCCCGATATTATCGATTCAGTAGCCAGTGTGGCGGCTGAATCAGCGGAAGCGCTGTTACCTGAAGAAACGGTTGACGAACAGCAGTTGCCCTTTGGTTTTGCCAAACGACATAAGGTGCTGCTGGAACTGAATCAGGTGCCAGCACTGCTTTATCACACCAGTGATACACCGGTTGATATATTTGCTGAAGTACGTCGCTACCATGCCGGGCCGCTGGCGTTAAAAGAACTTCCCCAGGACCAGTTTGAGCCATTGCTCACACAGGCCTATCAGCGCGACTCCTCAGCCGCCAAACAGCTAATGGAAGACCTGGGTAACGAAAGCGATTTATTCTCGCTGGCCGAAGAACTACCGGATACCGAAGACTTGCTCGACAGCGAGGATGATGCGCCTATCATCAAACTTATCAACGCCATGCTGGGTGAAGCTATTAAAGAAGGTGCTTCGGATATCCATATCGAAACCTTCGAGAATCAGCTGGTTGTGCGTTTTCGGGTAGACGGCGTGCTGCGCGAAATTTTGCGTCCTAACCGTAAGCTGTCGTCAATGCTGGTATCGCGTATTAAGGTTATGGCCAAGCTGGATATCGCCGAAAAACGCGTTCCGCAGGATGGCCGGATTACCCTGCGCATTGCCGGTCGTGCAGTGGATGTGCGGGTATCGACCCTGCCATCCAGCCACGGCGAGCGGGTGGTATTACGTTTGCTGGACAAAAACAACGCGCGGTTAAATCTGGCCGACCTCGGTATGACCGAAGTTAACCGCAACCATTTCTCATCGCTTATCCGTAAACCCCACGGCATTATTCTGGTTACCGGCCCTACCGGCTCGGGTAAAAGTACCACTTTGTACGCGGGCTTAAGCGAAATAAATTCCAAAGACCGTAATATTATGACGGTTGAGGACCCTATCGAATTCGATTTACAGGGCATTGGCCAGACCCAGGTAAACCCACGGGTCGAAATGACCTTTGCCCGCGGCTTACGGGCGATTCTTCGTCAGGACCCTGATGTGGTGATGGTGGGCGAGATCCGTGATATCGAAACCGGCCAGATCGCGGTACAGGCCAGTTTAACTGGTCACCTTGTGTTATCTACCCTGCACACCAATACCGCAGCCGGTGCGATTACCCGTCTGGAAGACATGGGGATAGAACCCTTTTTGCTGTCATCCAGCTTACTGGCTGTGCTCTCTCAGCGTTTGGTACGGACACTGTGCCCCGAATGTAAGGAGCCCCACACCCCCGGTGAACAGGAAGCCCTTATACTCGGCCTGACTCAGGGCGATGGTAAAGTGATTTACTCACCAAAAGGTTGCGCAGCCTGCAACCAAACCGGCTACCGCGGACGTACTGGTATCCATGAGCTGTTAATTGTGGATGAAACCGTACGTACCATGATGCACGAAGGCAAAGGCGAGCAGGCCATTGAAAAGTATATTCGCCAGAATACCCCCAGCATTCGCGAAGATGGCTGTCATAAAGTACTGAGCGGCGAAACGTCGCTGGAAGAAGTGCTAAGAGTGACACGGGAGGATTAATGGCAGCATTTGCATATAAAGCCATTGCTGCCAACGGGCGTAACAAAAGTGGCGTACTGGAAGGGGACAATGCCCGCCAGATTCGCCAGCAATTGCGCGAAAAAGGCCTGGTACCACTGGAAGTGGAACAGGTTGCCGAAAAGAGCGCCAAACAATCAGGCGGTGGTTTTCAACTGTTCCGTCCGCGAATCTCTGCCAGCGATTTATCGCTGCTCACCCGCCAGCTGGCCACGCTGGTAGAGTCTGCCCTGCCGATAGAAGAAGCCCTGCTGGCCGTTGCCGAACAAAGCGAAAAGCCGCGCCACAAAAACATGATGATGGCGGTGCGCAGCCGGGTGGTGGAAGGCTACACACTGGCCGATGCGTTAAGCGAATTTCCCAGCGTGTTTGACGATTTGTACCGGGCAATGGTGGCTGCAGGCGAAAAATCCGGCCACCTGGATACGGTGTTAAACCGTTTGGCAGATTACACCGAGCGTCGCCAGCAAACCCGCAGCCAGGTGATTCAGGCGCTGATTTACCCGGCTATCATGATGTTTTTTGCCATGATGATCGTAGTAGTACTGCTTACCGTGGTGGTACCTAAAATTGTTGGCCAGTTTGACCATATGGGTCAGGATTTACCCACGATTACCACAGTGCTCATTGCAGTGAGCGAATGGATGCAAAACTACGGTCTGTATTTACTCGTGGCTATCATGCTTTTAATTGTAGTGTGCCAGCGGCTGGTACAACGGCCTGCTATCCGGCTGCGCTATCATCGGGCGCTGCTAAAAGTGCCGATGATAGGTAAAGTCTCCCGTGGGTTGAACACCGCGCGCTTTGCCAGAACCTTAAGTATTCTTACCGCCAGTGCCGTGCCGCTACTGGAAAGTATGCGTATTGCAACGGATGTACTGCAAAATTTATATATTAAAGAGCGTATTGCCGAAGCCGCGGTGCACGTGAAAGAAGGCTCCAGTTTACGAGCTGCGCTGGACAATACCCGAATATTTCCGCCAATGATGATGCATATGATTGCCTCGGGTGAACGCTCGGGTGAGTTACAACAGATGCTCGGCAGGGCTGCCGATAATCAGGACAGGGAATTTGAGTCGCTTATCAGTGTCTCACTAAAGGTGTTTGAACCTTTGCTTATTGTAACAATGGCTGGCGTGGTTTTATTTATCGTCATGGCCATTATCCAACCAATTCTGGCATTAAATAATATGGTGAATGTGTAATGAAAATGCTTAAACGACAGTCGGGATTCAGCTTAATCGAAATCATGGTGGTGCTGCTGATCATTGGTATCCTCGCTTCAATGGTTGCACCACAAATCCTGGGTAATCAGGAAGAAGCGCAGCTTAAAAAGGCCGCCGTGGATATTCAGCAACTGGAAAGTGCGCTGGAAATGTACAAACTGAAAAGCAACCGTTTCCCCACTACTGAGCAAGGCCTGGAAGCCCTGGTGAGCGCGCCGACACTTGACCCTATCCCGCGTAACTATCCAACTGATGGTTATATTAAGCGTCTTCCAGACGATCCATGGGGTAACCCTTACACCCTGATCAGCCCCGGAGAAATGGGTACTATCGATATCTTCTCTAATGGTCCCGATGGTGAACCGGGTACCGATGACGATATTGGTAACTGGAATATCAACGACTACCTGAACTAAGATTTAACGCGTTTTTATGATTGCGTCAGGCCGGCTCCGGCACAGCTTCGCTAAGGCATCGTTGTCGGCCCGCCGCCAGCGTGGTTTTACATTGCTTGAAGTTATGCTGGTACTGCTGTTAATGGGGTTAGCCGCTGGCTACGTAATCTTTAACGCGTTTTCTAGCGATCTGTCTGAGCAGCTGGAACGAGAGGCCCGGCGCTTGCAGGTGGTTATTGATATGGCCAGCGATTACGCCGTACTTAACCAGCGTCAGCTCGGTGTGTTTATCGATCAGGAAAATCGCACTTACAGCTTTATGCAACTCAGCGAAGACGATGAGTGGCAATTTATTGAAGATAACCCGTTGTACGAACCCGTCACGCTCACCGAACCGTTCTTTTTTACCCTAAACCTGGACGACCTGCCCTGGCAGAACGAAGATCGCCTGTTTGACCGGGAAATGTTCGACAGCTCACTCAGCGTTAATGATAAAGACATTCAAATTGGTGATGAACAGCCGCCTCCACCGCCGCCACAAATCCTGATCATGTCGAGCGGCGAAATTACGCCATTTAGCCTGGTGTTTCATTATGAGCCGGAGTTCACTAACGAGTTACCGGCGTATTATGTGCTGAACTGCCAGGACATGCCGCCGCTGGAATTGCTCGGTCCGCTGGAGCGGCCAGAATGGGATTAAGCCTCAGACAACGCGGCATGACCCTGCTGGAGGTGATGGTAGCACTGTTTATCTTTGCCATGACTGGCACCGCAATTATGAAAGCCGCCTCCGAACACCTCAGCGGTGTGGGGCAGATTGAAGAAATCTCGATTGCCACCTGGGTCGCCAATAATCACCTTAATCAGTTGCAACTGGAACGCCCGTGGCCACTCAAGAATAACCGCAAAGGCAGTGCTGAAATGGCCGAGCGCACCTGGTACTGGAAGCAAGTGGTTAAAGACACCGGCGACAGTGAATTTAAAGCGGTGGAAGTGAGCGTAAGTCTGAATGAAGATTTTAACGACACCATTACTACCGTGGTGACCTACTTTGCTAAACCCGCGGAGAAAAGCTAATGCATAACCGCGGTTTTACGCTGATAGAAATTCTGATTGCCATGGCGATTTTTGCCATGCTCGGCCTCGCCTCTACCGCATTGCTGACCACTGTTATCGACAGCGACGAGATCTCCACTGAGAAGTTTGCCCGCCTACAGCAATTACAACGATTTATGATTACCCTCGAACGGGACGTACAGCAGGCAATGCCTCGTGCAGCCAGAGTAGAAGGGCTGGACAACAATATCGTTATGCGTGGCGGCAGCGAAACCGACGACAGCGATGCCGGGGGCTTAGCCTTTGTCCGGGGCGGCTGGCACAACCCTAAGCTGGCACTGCCGCGCAGCACATTGCAAGGTGTGGCTTATCGACTGCGCGAAGACAAGCTGGAAAGGCTGAGCACCGTGTATGTGGATAACGTTCTGGGCAATGAGCCTAAAGTCAGGGAAATGCTGGATCAGGTGACTAATTTCAGCGTGGAATTTTATACCGGCGGTGGCGAGTCCGGTGAATCAGCCTGGCACGACAGCTATATTGGCGAAGCGCTGCCAAGAGGCGTACGTATAACTATCACGCTGGCCGATATCGGCGAAATTCAGCGTGTTTTTGCGCTTACGGAGCAATCTCAGTCATGATGGCACGCCAGCAGCGCGGCGCTGCCCTTCTGATTGTATTGATGGTAGTTGCCCTGGTGGCAATTCTGGCCACCGAAATGGGCTCTCGCCTGCAACTTCAGGTGCAAAGAGCAAGTAACATCAAAAGTAGCAATCAGGCTTACTGGTATGCCAAAAGCGCCGAAGAATACGCGCGGATGTCGCTGGTTACCCTGATGGAAGAAACCGGCGACAAAATCACCCTGAACCAGCCCTGGGCCCAGGAATTTGATTACCCCATGGAAGACGGCGGTATTAATGTCACCCTGGAAGACATGCAAAGCTGCTTTAACCTTAATGCCGTACCGGGCGCCAGTCAGAATAACTCAGCCGGCCAACAGCCTACCGAAGTAATGAACGCCTTCGCCCGGTTATTAAAAAATACCAAAGACGATATCCCCAGCTATACCATTGATACGGTGAGAGACTCACTGGCTGACTGGCTGGACGGTGATGATCGTATGCGTACCTATGGTGCCGAGGATAGTGAATATGCATCCCGGGCTTTTCCGTATCTGGCGGCAAACAGTCTGATGAGCAGTCAGTCTGAATTGCGCCTGGTAAACGGCGTGGAGACAGAATGGCTGAACGATTTGTTGCCCTTTGTGTGTGTCATTCCTGACAACGACCAGCTGTTGATTAACGTAAATACCTTAACCGAAGAACGGGCACCGCTGTTAGCAGCCCTCACCGGATTAAGTGTTGCACAGGCATCATCAATCATCAGTGCGCGGCCCATGGATGGCTGGGATGATGTGAACACCTTTTTGGCAGAGCCGGATATTGCAGCGTTAAATCTGCAGGCAGAACAAACCCAGTGGTTCAGCGTAACCACAGAGTATTTTATTTTACATACCAAGAGCCGTTACAATGAGGCAACGTTTGCTATGACAACCGTGTTAAACGCCGCCGCATCAGGCAAAATATCGGTCTTGCGCCGTGAATTTGGAGTCATTAAGTAATGGAACAGTTAGTTGTTAGGCTGGGCACTAACCTCCACGACCCTGTGCATTGGGTCGTCTGGTCAACCCAGAGTCAGGACGTCATTGCCAGCGGCGAACTTGCCAGCGCAGAGGATCTGGCGAGCCTGAGTGAGCGTACCAGCCAGCGCAGAGCCATTGTTTTGGTGCCCGGCGCAGACGTTCGTCTTAGCACGGTTACGCTGCCCGGCAAAGTTAATCGTAAACTGCAAAATGCCATCCCCTTCATGCTGGAAGATGAACTGGCGGAAGACATTAGCGAACTGTTCTTCGCCATGGGCCCGGCCCAGGGCAATCAGCAGTCGATAGCGGTTGTCAGCCATCGCCAGATGGAAAAGTGGCAGCACTGGCTGAGTCAGGCTGAGCTGACCGCCGAAGCCATTATCCCGGATACGCTGGCCCTGCCTGCGCCGCAACAGGAAGAATGGATAGCCATTGCGCTGGGAGACCAGTTAATTGTTCGTCAGGGTGCATGGCAAGGCATGCAGGGTGAGCAGGCATTTCTTACCAGTGTACTGGCGTTTCAGGCTAAAACCCTGGCCGAGCCGGTGGCCGTAACCGCCTTAACGGATGTCGATTTACACGCCGTACCCAATATCAATCAAACCACCGCAAACGAAGACGTGCCGGCCATTGGTGTACTGGCCAAATACGCCGGTAAGGCCTCCTTTAGCCTGCTACAGGGTCAGTACAAAGCGAAAAAACAGCACAATCAGCTTTGGCAGGTGTGGCGTGCCCCGCTGATACTGCTGGCTGTGGTAGTACTGATAACACTGGCAGACCGAACACTTGAACTTAACCAGCTTAAGCAGCAAAACGCCACGCTTAGTGCACAAATTGATACTTTGGTAAAACAAGGGTTTCCGGATATCGGCACTTACCGAAATGTACGCCTCAAAATTCAGCAGGAAATGCAACGCCTGGAGCAGTCCGGCGATGGCAGTTCGTTACTGGTGATGCTCGAGCAATTAAACCCGGCCTTTGCCAGCTCACGGATCACACCGCAAACCTTACGATTTGATGCTAACCGCACGGAAATACGCATGCAGGCCCAGGGGAAGGATTTTAACGCCCTTGATACCTTTAAGCGCACTGCCGAAGCGGCTGGGTTTACCGTAGAGCAGGGGGCCATTAATAATCGGGACAATATGGTTATTGGCACCATGAATATTCGGGGAGCCTCATGAACGCCTTAAAACAAAAATTTGCCGCACTGACAGAGCGCGAACAACGCCTGGTAATACTCTCTGCACTGGTGGTGTTAGTGGGATTATTTTACTGGGGTCTGTGGGCGCCTCTTAATCAAAGCATCGCGCAGCAAACTCAGTTACTGCAAAGCAACAAAAAGCTGGTTACCTGGGTGGAAGAGCAGGGTTTAAAGGCCGCTCAGCTACGCCGCAACAGCGCCGCACCAGCACGGGTCAGCGGCTCATTACCGCAATTGGTCACCAGTACAAGTAGTAAACACTCACTGTCTATTTCTCGCATGCAACCACAAGGTGATGAGATTCAGGTGTGGATTGACGAAGCGCCCTTTAACAGTTTGGTTGGCTGGCTCGATGAACTGGAAAACCGCGGCATAGTAATAGACCAACTGGACGTAGCTGAGGCTAACGATCCCGGCATGATTAAAGTCAGACGACTGGTGCTTACAAAATGATGGGAATTAACTGGCGCTGGCTGCTGGCTGGCATTGCTCTGTATCTGGTTTTATTAATTGCTTATATGCCGGCCTCTCAGGTAGCCAACCGTATCGACCTGCCACGCAACGTTAAACTGGGCCAGGTAGAAGGCACACTGTGGCACGGCGAGGTCGACCGGGTCGTCGTTAACAATATTCCGGTTAATCAGCTAAGCTGGGATGTCTCGCCACTGGCGCTGCTCACCGGCCACCTGGCTCTGGAGCTGGATGCCGGCAACATGCGGGATGCCGCAGCCATCGCTTTTACAGGCCCGCTAAGTCTTAGTTTATTTGACCTGCAATCGGTCACGGCTGAAGACTTTTTACTGTATTTGCCAGTTGATCGCGTGCTCGCAGAAGTGCAGCTGCCGCTGCCGGTAAATGCCGGTGGCCGCTTTCGGGTGAATATAGAGTCACTCAGTTACTCCGGTCAGGGCTGCGATGAGATGATGGCCTATGGCGATTGGCTCAATGCCAGGGTCGCCGGAACCCGGGGCCCCATTGAACTAGGGACTTTCTCGGCGCAAATTCGCTGTCAGAACGAACAAATCGTGATCGATGTGGCCGAGCCTAACGCTTTCGGCCTGAGTATGCAGGCTACCGCTAATCAGGATTTTTCCGGATTTAAGGTAAAAGGTCAGTTTAAACCTGACCCGTCACTACCGCAGGAAGTGCACGATGCGGCCATGTTCTTTGGCCGTCCCGACGCCAGCGGCTACACCCAGTTTCAGCTTTAACTGTTAGTTTTAACGGTTAAACAGGGCTGGGTGATTAAATCTGGCCATGGCCAGAATAATAGCCAGTTCGTAAACACTTTGCCGGGTGGCCAGATGATTGGTGAGCAATCCGATGGCACCGCCTTTTTGTTTAATGTTGTCAGTATTAAACAGTCGGTCCATCACATCCCCAAGCTCCTCGCCAGCGGTTAATGCCGCATAAACCGAGCCGGGTAACGGCAGGTTAGTACTGCGTCCTACCGACCATTGTTCGCCATTACAGATAGCGATATACGCAAAGGTGGCAGGGCCATCGGTAAAATTATCCACGCCGCCTTCAATAGCCACATACCAATCGGCCTGATGCGCCGCCAGGCAGGCTTTAACCCGGTTTACTGCGCCTAGTCGCGTTTCGGCTTCGGTCATGGGTTGGTCAGCCACCAGACTGGGCGCATCCACACCGGTAACGTCCAGACTGACGTCTTCGCCAAGTACTTTTTGTAGTGCCACCCGACTGGCATTAACCTTCACCGGATTTTTTGAGCCCACGATGATTTTCATACTGATTTGTCCGTTTATCCGTTAGCGCAAGGTGTACTGATGATTTCATCAACCAGCGTGCGATAATCACTGATGGCGGGGAAGTCTTCAATCTCCCTTTCAGGCTGCTTGCTATCGGGGTTTTTGACTGCCAGCACATGCTTGATGCCAAACTCCCTGGCCGCCTGCAGAATGGTCAGGCTGTCATCAACAAACAGGGTGGTGGCTGGATCAAAGCCTAATCTGGCCTGCAAGGCCCGCCACAGATCCTGTGATTCCTTAGTGACACCAAATTCGTGGGTCGAGATGAGCGTATCGATATGATTATCCAGTTTGGTGTGCTCAACCTTTAGCGACAGACTATCGGGATGGGCGTTAGTCACCAAAACCACTTCACGCCCACTCTCATGCAATGCATCTAAAAAGGGCAGTGTATCGTCCCGCATGGCGATCAGGTGCTCAATCTCCCGCTTGGCCGCCACAATATCCATATCCAGGTGCCTGGCCCAGTAATCCAGGCAGTACCATTCTATGCGGCCGCTGACACGCGCATAGTGCTCATGCATTTCCTGGCGACAGGACGCTATCGGGCGGCCTGATCGCTCGGCCAGCTTTTGCGGCAGATGCTCCAGCCAGAACTGATTATCAAAATGGAGGTCCAGTAAGGTGCCGTCCATATCCAGTAAGACGGTATTGATTTCTTTCCAGGGCAGAAATGGCAAGCGCTTTTCCTCTAAATACGTTAATCTTAAGTTTGAGAATATGATAACGAAAGACTGACCCAAACAACATGAGCAATATCGATAAGGACAAAACGTTACCGCAAATCCATCAGCGCGAAATCGTGGCGGAGAGTCGCTTTTTCAGGGTGGAGCGTGTCGACCTGGAGTTTACCAACGGTGCAACACGTCAGTTTGAACGCATGGCCGGCTACAGCCGTGGGGCGGTAATGATTGTTGCGGTGCAGGATGGTGATTTTCTGTTGGTCAGAGAATATGCCGCTGGCACCCATACCTACGAACTGGGTTTCCCTAAGGGACTTATCGATCAGGGCGAAAGCATCGTCGAAGCCGCCAATCGCGAACTAAAAGAAGAAGCGGGCTTTGGCGCTAAAGTGCTGGACCCCATTCACAAGGTTAACATGGCGCCAACCTTCTTTAGCGCTCAAATGAATATCGTGATGGCCCGGGACCTGTATCCGGAAAGTCTGCCAGGCGACGAACCAGAGCCACTGGAACTGGTGCGCTGGCCCATTGCAAAGGCCGACGAGTTGCTCGCTCGCGAAGATTTCATTGAAGCGCGCTGTATTGCTGCGCTGTTTCTTGCTCAAAAGTGGTTAAAGGAGCATCCTGACTATGTCTGATAAATCTGATCATGATTTGCTACAACTCGCCAAAGACGCTGCGCTGGCAGCGGGCGAAGCCATCATGCGCTTATACGATATAGGTGATTTTGAAAGTTATCAAAAAGATGATGAATCCCCCGTTACCAGCGCAGACTACAAAGCTAACGAAATCATCACCGATTTGCTGCTTAAGCACACGCCGGACATTCCTATTTTATCGGAAGAAACCAAGCATGCCAGCCTGGAAGAACGCAAAACCTGGAAACGTTACTGGTTAATAGACCCCATTGACGGCACGCAGGAATTTATCGCACGCAGCGGCGACTTTGCCGTTAATATCGCGCTGATTGAGGACAACAAGCCTAAGATAGGGGTGATTTTCTGGCCGCCCGGACAAAGCTTGTATTATGCCCTGGCAGGACACGGTGCGTTTAAAGAGTCACCGGAAGCCAGCGGTCCGATTAGCGTACGAAAACTGGATGATCCCCATAACAGCGTTGTGATACTGGCCATCAGCCGTCGCCAGCCACGTGAGCGGGTTATCTCTAAATTGTGTGCGAAGCGGGTATACCAGACACTGCCTCTGGGCAGTTGTTCGCTGAAGTCCTGTTTTATTGCTGAAGGCAAGGCAGACGTATTTATGCGTTTAGGCGTTACAGGTGAGTGGGACACCGGCGCATCACAATGTATTGTGTCGGAGGCTGGCGGCACTATCTATGCTGCTGATTTTGAACCACTTAGCTACAACCAACGTAACACACTTGAGAACCCTGACTTTATCGTGTTGGGCGATCAAAATGTGCCGTGGCGGGACATCATTCAATATTAGGGAGTAAGTGTTTCTATGCTTAAACAATCGTTAGTTCTTCTTAGCAGTTTACTGGTAGCGCCGGCGTTTGCCGACTGGACAGTCGATCCTGCACAATCCAGCCTGCATTTTATGTCGACCAAGAATGCCCAGGTAACCGAAGTGCATTCATTCGACAAGCTGTCTGGCTCTGTGTCTGAAAGCGGCAGGCTGATGATTGAAGTACCACTTAGCTCAGTAAACACCAACATTCCTATTCGTAACACCCGAATGCAGGAAAAGTTGTTTAATGTTGCCGAGTTCCCGGCAGCGACGTTTTCAGCTGACATTCCGGCAGACCTGATGAATCTGAAAGCCGGTACCAGCACCACGGCAAAAGTCGACGGCACCCTGTCACTGCATGGTGTGGAAGCACCGGTAAGCTTTAACGTAAGTGTTAGTAAAGTGTCTGCAGATACTATGGTAGTAAGTACTGTATCTCCCACTTTAATTGGCGCGGAAACCTTCGGTTTAACTGCTGGCCTGGATATGCTGCAAAACATCGCGGGTCTTAAGAGCATTACTCAGACCTCACCGGTCACCTTCTCGGTAACCTTTGAAATGTAAGCAGTGCTTTACTGAATTCGAAAAGGAGCAGATAACTGCTCCTTTTTTGTTTGAGCTTAAGGCTTTTCAGGCCATCAGGTACAGGCGATAATGCCCCCCTATTACCGAAACAGGGCACCCACAGTGAACCAACAACCGAATAATCCGTTACACGGCCTGACGCTGGAAAAGATCCTTACACGTCTCCAGCAACACTATGGTTGGGATGGGCTGTATCAGCATGTCAGGGTCAATTGCTTTAGTAACGACCCGTCGATTAAGTCTTCATTGAAGTTCTTACGTAAAACCCAATGGGCCAGGGATAAGGTTGAGTCACTGTATATTGATACGTTTAGTGAAAGTTAACGCTGTTATCAATATTGAGCGCTGTAGCCGTTGTTTTGCTACAAAAGATAACTGTGGCCGAGGTTCTGGTAAAAGACTTAATCAACACTTTCGCTTCTTCTAAACCCAAAAGCCGTCATTAGACGGCTTTTTGGATGTGTAATCAGGCAGCCTCAGCGGCCAGGCTATCCCTGGGTGCCGGTTCAGCACTGAAATCCTGAATAATCATGGGCCTCCAGCTGCTTTCTGGTAGTCCCGGAACCTGAGCATTGCGACTTTCAGCTTCGCTTTGCTCGATATTTGCCATGCCGATGCGTACCCGTTTTAAGGCGCGACATTCTTTTAATTCATCGTGAATCACAAAGATACCGCCACGCATGGCTGCGCGACCCAGACTCAGGCTTGAAGTAATCCGGATAATCGGTGCCGCCAACACCAGACCAGTTAGCACTGGTAGCAACCACATAAACAAAGCAGGTGTGTAGATAAAAGTTGCTGCCCCCCAGGCAAGAGCTACCAGCGTAGCTACCTTTGAACGGTTCAGGGCAACTAACCAGGGCACCATGCTGCCTTCGCGCGCCTGTGCTTCCCACTTAACCGAAATCCCGGCGAAGACGCTAATGACAAAGTAGCTGTGATAGAACATCATCAGTGGCGCAATAATGATCGCCATAGCCAGTTCAAGTACACCGCCCTTGATCAAGCGCCATGCACCACCAAACTCTTCACGACGTTGTATTAACGCCAGAATTAGCCCCAGTACTTTAGGCATGAACAGCAACGCTGCGGTGCCCCACATGGTGGCCACCATTAACCCCTGGCGGGCTATCTGCCAGTCCGGGAATAATTGATATTCGGCGCTGAAAAACTCCACCGGAGTAAGGGCGCGATACAGCGCGTCAGCCGTACCGAAAGCCAACACCAGCAGTAACAACAGTGATGAAATATACGCAAAAGCACCAAAAACAAAGTGCAGGCGGCTGGTCGCCTTTAAGCCTTTAACGCCCAGCAGACCTAAATGCTGAATATTCCCCTGCACCCAACGGCGGTCACGGGTGGCATATTCAATCATATTAGAAGGCACTTCTTCATAGCTGCCGGTAGTATCGGTTAACAGGTAAGCCTGCCAGCCAGCGCGGCGCAACAACGCGGCCTCGACAAAGTCATGACTTAAAATATCCCCACCAAAGGGCTCTTTACCTTCCAGCGTTGGCAAGCCGCAGTGCTGCATAAACGGCTCCACGCGGATAATGGCATTATGGCCCCAGTAGTTAGCGCTGTCGGTTTGCCAAAAAGATAAACCAGTTGCCAGCATCGGGCTGTAAAGGTGCGCGGCAAACTGCACAAAACGGGCGAAAAACGTATGCTGGCGCACCGGCATCGGAATAGTCTGAATCAGCGCGGTATTCGGGTTCTGCTCAATCCGATAGGCCAAATCACTCATGCGCTCGCCAGACATTATGCTATCGGCATCCAGCACAATCATGGCTTCGTAGCGACTACCCCAACGCTGACAGAAATCCGCCAGATTACCCACTTTACGGCCGGTGTTTTTCTCACGACGACGGTAGAACACCTGGTTGCTTTTATCGCCTAGACGAGCGGTTAATGCTTCCCAGGCTGCAAGCTCAGCCTCTGCCATATCAGGCTTTGTGGTGTCACTGAGCATGTAAAAGTCGAACTGCTTACCGTTTTCGGTATCCAGTAATTCACGAACACAGGCTTCAAAACCCACCATAATGCGGCGGGTGTCTTCGTTGTACACCGGCATCACCACTGCATGACGCTGCTTTAGCGGTGCTTGCGTATCCGGCGCGGGTAACGCTTTACGCAAACTTAATGGGTCAATATTAAAAAGCTTTAATACAAAGCCAATGGCGGCTGTCCAGAACGACATCGACAGCCACAGAAACAGCAGCATACTTAATGCTAACTGGGCAATTTCCATTTCGGTTAAACGATTTGGCTTAAAGATTTCGTACAAGCTCCATCCGGCCAGCGCCGCGGTGGGCAAGACCAAAACAGCCATAATGGTTAATCGTACGCCTGCTCCCCAGGTCTGCAACGCTGATGTTGCTGCCCCAGTACTACCCTCAGCGTTCGAGTGAGTGTTATTTTGCATGATAGACATAGTTCCATACCTCACTGACACGTTGATTTTCCTGATGAATATAAAGACGCATATCCGCTGGCAGATTGCCTTGCGGCGTTAGCAAAAATGTAGCGCGAAGTAACTTACCGCCAGCAATCGGAAATACACGGGCTTGCTGAATTTGCCCCTGACTGGTGGTAATGGTGAGATTTAGCATGTCCGGTGCAATGCGCATTCCCTCTGGTACAGCAAAGTCCAGTGCGAAACGGCGGGTATGTGACTGTTGTGGCTTTTCACCGGGCAGCACTGTGGCACCCTGGCGTGTGCGAACTACCGTGGCCAGTTCGCTTTCGCGAGCACCTGTTACCGTTTCCAGCTGGTAGGCAAAATAACGACTTTCGCCGGCCAGAAAAGGTTCTTCTGGTACCCAGTACGCCACAATATTATCGTGAGTTTCGGACTTGGTTGGAATTTCTACCACTTCCAGACGTCCCTGAGCAAAACCTGCCTGCGGCGTTACCCACAAGCCCGGACGCAAATGATAATTAGCCTCGCCATCAAGATAGCTGCCAAAATCCGTGTCCCGCTGCAGCACGCCAAAGCCTTGCGGGGCGCTGTCGCTCATAGACGTAATTTGTAGCTGGCTTGGGTTAGTGAGTACTCGCCATATTTGTTCGCCGCTGTCGGTAATCATAGCGACGCCGTCACTGTCGTGTACTTCGGGGCGGTAATCATCAGGTACCACAGCCGTATTTTCACCATACAAAAACATACTGGTAAACGGTGCTATGCCGAGCTTATTAACGTCTTCGCGGGCAAACAACCAGCTTTGTACTGTTACGCTGGTTTCATCCCCCGGCGTGATAACAAATTTATAGGCACCACTGACTGAAGGGCTCTCCAGACGGGCATAAATCATCATCGGCTCGCCGTCTCGCGGCTCGATTAACCAGAACTTAGTAAAATGCGGGAATTCTTCACCCTCGGGCAGGCCGGTATCAATGGCCAGGCCACGGGCAGAAATGCCATAAACATGCTCTTTGCCAATCAGACGAAAATAAGATGCGCCTAAGAAGACCGCAAACTCGTCTTTGTATTGTTGATTTTTGATTGGGAAATGAACACGAAAGCCGGCATAGCCGTTCTCGTCTGAGGTTTCGGCGGCCATTGGCGCAGCGTCACCGTCGTAGCGAAAAGCATCACGCGCAAAAGGCAGGCGTGCTGGCTGGTTATCAGCACCTATAGTGTAAATCGTTACCGGCTGTTGGTAGAGAAAGCCGGGATGGAAAAACTGCACTTCGTAAGGGTTCTGACCGCGCCATAAGCTCTTGTCGGCTTTAAATCGAATTGCACGGTAGGTTTGGTACTTCATTTCTTTTAATGCATCAGACAGCTCATGATCGTCAGTCTGATAGGCTTGTGTCGCAGACTGACGTGCATCTTCAATAACGCTGTTTAATATGGGCGCAGATTCAGGTGGCAGGTTATTAGCAGACACTTCTTCGGCGTGGGTCACTGCCGCACCGCACAGCATAAGAATGGCGCAGGCAAAAGCCCTTACCGAATAAATCATCGTTCGTTCACTGAATACCGGCGCGCCAGCTGATACAGCAGCCAGTACACGCGGAAAAATTTGCTTGGTTGGTGGCATTGCTATCTCCATTTGATTCAAAGCAGCCAGAAAAACTACAGTGACTAGAGCAAAAGCCGATCCAACCTTATTAATTTGCACGCAAATTAATTTTATCTCTTTATTTATCAGTAGGTTAAATTGGTTAAATTACCTTTTTGCTGTTTGATAATTATCACCCACGCAATAAAACTTATACTTTAGTTCAATTAAGTGTTGGTAATTTGCAACACATTTCCCCGGTCATACTTAAAAGCATCTGGCAAAACATGTTCAAAACAGCTTGGTGTTAACGCCAGAAAATATTCTATCTAATTGTTTATATTGAATTTATTAACTTATTTTTAACTATTTTCTCCAATCTGGCCCAATGCTTGCGGTAGCGGTTACAGGATTTATTTTATTTTCATTAAGGAGCAACCAATGAAAGCAACTTCAATAATCGCCCTTACTGCATTATCAGCAGCCTTTATCTCAGTACCTGCAATGGCCGACACGCCAGACTGGCGCTATGTAGAAGGGGGTTACCTGAGCTATGACGGCGATGGTGGCTTTGATCCGGATGGTTTACAGGTTAACGGCAAGTATTTACTCGATCCAAATATCTATGTGAATGGCGAATTCGGCTGGGCCGAGACCGGCAACATCGATTTCACGACTTTGACTATTGGTGGCGGTTACCGCTTCCCATTGAATAATACGACTGATGCCTACGTCGGGGCTAACTTCGAGCGTATCGATGCGGATTTTTATGATGACAACGGCTACAGCCTGAATGCCGGTGTGCGCAGCATGCTAACGCCAGAGCTGGAAGTAAATGGTGAGTTGGGTTATCTCGACCTGGACGACGGTGACGTCACCCTGAAAGCGGGTGCGTATTATTACTTCAACCCGCAATTTGCAGTGGGCGCCAGCTATGAATTTCTCGACGATGCGGACGTGTTTCAAGTGTCAGCACGTTATGCTTTCTAAGTAAAAGTTAGTGCTCTGTCTACAGGGACGTGGCGGGGCTTTTTATACCTCAGAAGTAAAATGCCGGATGTGGGATCCGGCATTTTTTATTGGCTCAGGTTAAGCATTTTTTCCTAGTGGTAGGCCTTAAGCGCCTCTACCTCTTTTAGCTGCGGCATAACGGTTGCAGTATCGCCCACTACCGTTAAATGCATTTTGCCCGCGTCGAGATACTTTTTAGCCGTTTCACTGACCTGCTCAGGCGTTACCCCATACACGTTTTGCACATAGTTCTGCAGATAAGACTTATCCAGCCCGTGTAGTTCCAGGAATGCCAGCTGTGAGATAATGGCACTGCGCGAAGAGTTACGCAGGACAAAAATACCTGCCATGTAATTTTGTACGCCTTTTAGTTCCTCTTCAGCAGGGGCTTCATCAGACAACAAAGCAATTTCCTTGAAGATTTCCATTAAGGATGCACCGGTTGCTTCTGCGGTAACATCAGCGCCTTCATACCACACGGCACTGCCAACCCGGTCAACTACAGCTGAACGGGGTGAGTAGGTATAACCCTTATCTTCCCGAATATTAGAGGTAATTCGGCTGGAGAACGCCCCGCCCAACAGGGTATTCATCACGCTGAGTTTAGTGTAATCAGGATGGGTGGCATCCACCGCCGCCAGGCCAAGGCGTAATGTAGATTGCGGCGCGCCTGTACGCTCAATGATTTCCAGTGTAGGGCCGGGGTTGGTCAGCACGGTTTTAGCAGAACGCTCAGCGCCTTGCTGCCAGTCGGCAAAAGCAGCCTTAACCGCTTTACTCACCGCAGCCTGATCAAATACCCCGGACACATACAGGTGGCTGCGATTAGGTACCAGGTTGCTGCTGATAAAGGTCTTTGTATCATTAACCGTTACCGCCGCCAGACTTTCAGCCGTAGGGAATAAACGACCATAGGGATGATTGCCATACAGCGACTGGTAAAATGCCTCGGTAGCAATGGCGGAAGGATCAGATTTTTGCACGGCCAATTCACGCTGACTATCGGTTTTCAGACGCGCTAAATCCGCTTCATTAAAACTGGCGTTCATTACCATGTCTGCCAGCACGGCTACAGCGTCACCGGTAAATTCGCCCAAAACGTCCATGCCAATAAAGCTGGAGTCCATACCCACACTGGTGGCTATCTCGCCGCCCATACTGGCCACAGCTTCTGCCAGTGCCTTAGCTGACTGATTGGCCGTGCCCTGGCGCAGCATGTCAAAACTCAAATCAGCTAACCACACCTGTTCGCCATCATCAATATTGCCGGTATTGGTTACCAGACGCACGGTTGCCTTTGGCGTTTTGCCATAAGGAATAAAGGTGACTTTCAGGCCGTTATCCAGGGTTATTTCCTGGGTGGCAGGCACAGTAAATTCACCCGGCGTGCCGCCAGCGGGTGGTAGCTCTTTCGCAGCGGCCGAAAATGACAGTACCGCTAACAAGGATGAGGCAATGATGGTTTGCATTAATTTCATTGTTATTCTCCCTGTGCCTGAGATGCATCAGCCGGTGCTTCGCCCGGCGTTACCGTTAGGATGGTGCGATTAGTAGGGCGCAGATACTCGTTTACCGTTTTGATAATCAGCTCTGGCGTTACCTGTTTAAAGTTGGCTTCCAACTCGTTGATCTTCTGTGGTTTATCATCAAACAAGGCAAAACTGGCGAGCAAATCGGCACGACCGAAGCCATAGAGTGAATCAATCGAATCAAACAGACTCGATCGGATCTTAACGATTGCCCGTGACATTTCTTCTTCACTAAGCGGTTGTTCCGACAGTTGATTGATCACCGAATCAATCGCCCCGGTAATGGCTTCGCGACTAACGGTGTCGTCGTGGGTAAAGGAGCTCATCCACAACATTGGGCCGTTGTAATTAAACATATTTCCCAGCAGATAGTTAATTCCACCACCCACACTGCCGGTAATTTGTTTGTTCTTTACCAGTTCCTGATACAACAGGCTGTCTTCACCCTGCACCAGGATCTGGTCGATGATCCCCATGGCATAATATTCAGGTGTGTCACGGGGCGGCATTTTATACGCAAAGGCATAAGCCGGTTTGGGCGCCAGTTTGTCGTACTTGTTAAAGACCTTTTCTTTTTCCTGACGCAGCTCAGACAAATCCGGCTGTGGCGCAATCTCGGCCGCTGGAATACTGCCAAAATACTTTTCGATCATGGCTTTGGCTTCGGCGATATCAATATCACCCACTACCGCTAACGCAGCATTGTTGGGGGCGTAATACATGTCAAAGAAGGCATCGACATCTTCCAGGTTAGCGGCGTCGAGATCCGCCAGATCACCATAAAAGTTGTGGGCGTTGTACCAATTGCTAAACGCGTATTGCGGCATATCCAGCCACGGGAAACCGCCATAGGGCTGGTTAAGCACGTTAACCTTCACCTCGTTTTTCACCACGCCTTGTTGGTTAGCGAGGTTATCCTGGGTAATCGCCAGGCCTTTCATACGGTCGGCTTCTGCCCATAAAAAGGTTTCAAGTTTGTGGGCCGGCACAATTTCGAAGTAGTTGGTAAAATCGAAACGGGTAGAGCCATTCAGCACACCACCGTTATCATTAACCAACTGGATAAATTCCATTTTGCCCAGGTTTTCGGAGCCCTGGAACATCATGTGTTCAAACAGGTGGGCAAAACCCGTGCGGTCTTTAGGCTCATTACGAAAACCGATATTGTAGTAAACGGCAACGGTCACGGTAGGCGCGGTGTCGTCTTTTGAAAGCACCACTTTCAAACCGTTATCCAGTTTGAAATATTCAACAGGCACGTTGTAGCCCACATTCATGTTTACGCCAGCAGCGGCGTCGGCAATCTTCTGGGCGTCGGGCATGGCAGCACTGCTTTGTTGCGCGTCTGGCTGCGCTGGCTGACCACAACCAAACAACATCACAGACATAACGCCCGCAGCGATAACGGAGAGTTTTCTCATAGTATTCTCGAGTGTCGTTAGGGTTAATAATTATCGAAAAGCGGCCTGCTAACTCAAGGCTCGTCCCTGTTGTTATAGTCACCCAGCATGCGCGTTGCAGAAAGATTGGTCAACACTCTGAAATACTTTGAAAAGATTTTGCTCTCTTCGCGAATGCTATAACGATTATTCGGCGTTCGCCTGATAACTGTCGGTTGGGCGAATATCCACGGTTTCATGAAGTTCGGAATACACCAGGATGGCCTCGCCGCTTTTTAATTTGGCTATTACCTGTTCCACCTTGTCTTCAAAGGTAGCTTCTATTTCGCCGTAATCAGTACCTTCCCGCAGCACAAATTCTTTGGCGATGTTTTCCAGGGTATCAGGTGCCAGTTCGTCGATGGGAATAATCATGAGGACTCCGAAGTAACGGGTAAAAAGTCTTTAAAATAGCGCAGTACGCGCTGATGTAACCACACCTGTGGCGCTCTGGGTGTGCCATGCATAAAGCCCACGTGGCCGCCGGTTTCACTAAGCTCTACCGTAACACTGTGGGCCAGCTCTTGCTCCTGCGGGATCACCAGATGATTCATAAAGGGGTCATCCAGCGCATGCAAAATCAAGGTAGGGCAATGAATGGCTTTTAAAAAATAATAAGCACTGCACTTTTCGTAATAATCACGGGCATCGGCGTAACCATGCAGCGGTGCTGTGATGTTATCGTCAAACTGCCAGAAGGTCTGAATGTCCTTAACTTCTGCTTCGCTGATTTGCAGGATGTCGCGGTAATCAATGCGCTGCATTTTTTTAAGCAGGTTTTGCTTCATACTGCCCAGCAAATACTTTTGATAAACCTTAGAAAACCCCTGATTCACGCTGGTTGCGCATTCATCCAGCTTGAGCGGCGCAGACACCGCCACCGCCGCCTGAAGCCCAAGGCTATCAGGGTTTTCACCGAGCAGCTTAAGCAGCATATTGGCGCCTAAGGAAAAACCGATAGCGACCTTGGGAATAGCCGGATAGCGCTGATGCAACAGGTTTATAATAAAACCAGGGTCGCTGGTTTCACCAGAGTGATAGGCCCGTGGCGTTAAATTAGCCTCGCCACTGCAACCGCGAAAATGCATCAGCACCACTTGCCAGCCATTTTGACTCAGCGTGGCCATCATATCGTTAGCGTAGTGCGAATGAATAGAGCCCTCCAGGCCGTGAAACATTATCACGATACCTGTAAGTTTTGCCGGCGCGGGTCCCCAGGCCAGATCCAGAAAGTCCCCGTCAGCAGTTTTAATGCGTTCTGTGGTGTAGCGCAGCGGCAGGCGGCGCTGAATAAAGCGCGGGTAGATGGTCTGGATATGGCGATTCTTCGCCCAGCGTGGGGCGGTAAAACTGCTCTTAACAATGCGTCCGTGTGATTGGTTAGTCCGTATGGTCATGCTTTCAATACTGTATTAATTAATGTCGTTGTCTCGGTAGTAGTGGGTAGTGCCAGCCAGTGGTACAGTGATTCGATGCCCAATTGCTCAATCTCACGCTCGCCCTCAGGCTCGGGCAATCTGTGATGATATGCCTCCACCAGCGCCGCCTGTTGCGCGGCTTCAAGGCTGAGTTCGTCTTGCTTTAGCTGTTCGTAATTGCTGGTGCCTTTGGCTTTACGACGAACTTCCCGATGCGCCTGAATGGCCGCATCTGTCTGGCTTATCACGGTGTTCAGCGCATTGTTTAATGAAGGGCGAACCCGAACCTGATTGCAGTAACACCATTGATAAAACAGCAATAGATTAACGTTCACCTGATAATCATCCTGCAAGGTAAGACATGCTGAAGCCACACCAGGCTTAGCGTACACGGCTAAGCTGTGCTGCCAGAACAGTGCTGGGGTTAACTCAGGCGCTGATGTCATGGGCCTCTTTTGCCGCTTCGATTTGCTCCTGAGCATCCAGCCAAAGCATCTCTTCATCCTCTATTTGAGATTTAAGACTTGCCTGCTGATCAAGAAACTTCATTAACTCGGCCTTTTTATCTGCTTCATATAATTCTGTGCGACCCAGTTCGTTTTCAACCTTGGCCAGTGCAGCATTCAGCTTTTCCATATTCTTTTCAGACTGTTGGATTTGCTTGCGCAGATGCGCGGTGGACTGCCGGAACTCGGCTTCGCGGCGCTTTTCGGCTTTTCTGTCGACCTTGGTTTTGTCGTCCGTTGTTGTTTCTACCGATGACTTGTCGTCACTTTGCTGGGCCAGGATCCAATCGCGGTAATCGTCCAGATCACCATTAAATGGCGCAACCTGACCACTGTCGACCAGATAAAACTCTTCACATACCGCTGATAATAAGAAACGGTCGTGCGACACCAGTACCATGGCCCCTTCAAACCCTTGCAGCGCCATATTAAGGGCATGACGCATTTCTAAATCAAGGTGGTTGGTCGGTTCATCGAGCAGCAACAGGTTAGGCTTTTGATACACAATCAGCGCCAGCACCAGCCGCGCTTTCTCTCCGCCCGACATAGGTGCTACCGGCCCGGTAGCCTCATCGCCATGAAAACCAAAGCCGCCCAGGAAATCCCGGTGCTGCTGTTCGGTAGCTTTGCTGTCCAGTCGCTGTAAATGCAGTAAGGCCGAGGCCTGTGGATCCAGATACTCCAGTTGATGCTGAGCAAAGTAGCCCACGTTCAGGCCTTTAGCGGTGGTAAACATCCCGGTTTTCGGCTCGTGTACACCAGCCAGTAATTTAATCAGGGTAGACTTACCCTGACCGTTGCGGCCCAGTAAACCAATGCGGCTGCCCGGCACCAGATTCAGTTTTACCTGCTCTAGCACAATATGATCGCCATAACCCAACATCACCTTTTCCATCTGAATTAACGGGTTAGGCAGTGCCGTGGGCGCTTTAAATTCAAAGCTGAACTGGCTGGCATGGTGCGCAGGCAGCAGCGTTTCCATGCGCTCTAGTTGCTTGATGCGGCTCTGTGCCTGCTTGGCTTTACTCGCCTTGGCTTTAAAGCGGGTAATAAAGGATTCCAGGTGGGCGATTTTGTCCTGCTGCTTGCGATATTCGATATCCTGCAAGCGCAGGCGCTCAGCACGCTGCGTTTCGTAGCTGGAGTAGTTGCCGGTGTAGGCAACAAGCTTTTGCTGTTCCACGCTGACAATCTGCGCCACGGTGTTATCAATAAAGGCTTTATCGTGAGAAATCAGCAACAGCGTGCCCTGATAACGTTGTAACCAGCGCTCAAGCCATATTACGGCGTCTAAATCGAGGTGGTTGGTGGGTTCGTCGAGCAGCAGTAAATCAGACGGGCATAACAACGCCTGCGCCAGGTTTAACCGCATACGCCAGCCACCGGAAAAATCGGTCACCGGCGAGTTCAGCTGGCTTTGAGAAAAGCCTAAACCGGCCAGAATGGTCGCCGCCCGGGCTTCCACATCGTAAGCCCCCGCCTGGGCCAGCAAGTCGTGATACTTGCCGATATTCTCGCCGTGATGCGCCTCTTCGGCCTCACTGAGTTTTTGCTGCAAGCCGCGCAAATAGGTATCACCGTCGATCACGTAGTCGATGGCACTGCGCTGAACCGCGGGGGTTTCCTGCGCTACGCTGACAATGCGCCAGTCTGATGGAACCTTGCAATCACCGGCATCAACGCTCAGTTCACCACGTAACAGGGCAAACAGGCTTGATTTGCCACACCCATTGCTGCCGATTAAAGCAACCTTATGGCCGGGAAACACCTGAGCCGATGCGCCATCAAGCAACACTTTGCTGCCGCGTAACAATGTGACGTCGGATAACTGGATCATAAAACTGCGAATACCTGTGATTGTGATAACATAGTCTGGCTGCGTAGTTTACCAGAAGCTCAACGAGCGATCTTCATTTGCGCGCAGTGCGTAACTACCTTAATTATTCACAACGGTCTGCAACATGAGTCAACGCCAACGAAAACGCTTTATTGCCGGAGCCACCTGCCCAGAATGCAAAGCTACCGACACCATCATGTTATTTTTTGAAAACAACGTGGAAAAACTTACCTGCGTGGAGTGCGGTTATGCCGAGTCACAGCCCCAGGAAAAGGTAAAAGAAGCCAGTAAGAACGCTAATGTTATCGGCGTTTTTAAGCCTGAATAACCTAGCCAACAATAACAGTAAGTAATTACTTAATCTTGTTCCCTGACCTTCCCGAATTCAATCTGGCCCAGGCCTTTGGCATGCTGAGCTTCGTGCTCGGCATCCTGTGCTTTTATCAAAAAGATGATCAGCACCTGCGCATTATGATGGTGGTGATGAACTTAAATCACGCCCTGCATTTTGCGCTGCTGGGCGCCACAACGGCTTGCCTGAGTGCGTTGTTATCGGTGGTCAGAACCGGCTTATCCATTAAAACCCGCTCCCGCATTGTTGCTTATATTTTTATAGCGATAACGCTGGCGCTGGGTAGTTATCTGGCCGATGAATGGTACGACCTATTTCCCATTCTGGGTACCTGCATAGGCACTTATGCCCTGTTTTGCCTGGCCGGCATTAAAATGCGACTGGCGTTTTTATGCGGGGCTATCTGCTGGCTGACCAATAATATTCTGGTGGGCTCAATTGGCGGTACGTTGTTGGAAATGACATTACTGATGGTGAACTGCTTTACGATATGGCGGTTATACCGGCTAGGGAAATTGAAGATGTCAGGAAGCGATGCTTCCTGACATAAACGATAGTTACTGTGCAAAACACATATCTGTTAAACACTGAGTCTCTGTGGCAAGCTCAATATAGTAAGTCTGCTCTCCGTATTGATTCCACCAACGCATTTGAATATATCCATCCAGGCTTTCGATACCGTAATCAGACAGCAAAAACTTATGCTCACCTTCCTGCTCATAACTCAGATCCCCTATAAATGATGTCGGTTCTTCAAGAGTAGATGACGGAAAATAGGTAATATCTACATTATCTGCCCCTTCCGTTTTCCATGACAATCTCGCTTTCCCCACTAGATCGGCGTCAAGATAATAGTAGAAAACCGTCGGTGCCTGCTCGCTGACATAAGAAAGTGAGAAATCTAATCTTGTGTTACCATAGCTATTTTCCAGCAGTGCATACACATTAACAGTCGACGCGACATCTTCTTCCTCCACGACGTATTTGGCCTCAGCGCCCTCTGGCAAGCGGGTACCTCCATCTGTGATGGCGATTGAATATACTTCAACTGTATTGTCTTCATCTTGAATAAAACCACCACCAACAGTAAGAATGTTATGGGTAATGGTTTGTTGGCCATCTACTTCCTCAAACTTCGGAAACAAGGTGGCACTCCAGGAAGTAAACTGAGGCTTATCATCATCAGGCAGGGTCATGTTTAATTCAATATCTTCACCCAAGCACACAAATGAACGCTTAGAATAGTTAAGACCATCAGATAAGGTAAAACTGTAATAACTACCCGACATTACACGTGATTCGACCGGCTTCCCATAATAAGTAAAAGCGGATGTTATCACGCTGTAAGGCCAGCCCGGCGTTGTTCTTGCCATACGACCGGACAGACCAGAGCCTTCTTTGGGGCCAGTAATATTAATAGTAATATCACACCATTTAGAACGTTGTTCACCGGGAAGATCTGAACCTGGGGCGACAGGACCTGCGCCAGGATAGCCCCATGCATCAGCGTTAAACCATGAAAAATGGCTGGTAGTTGCCTTCAGAGCAAATCCTGTTGGGCTAGTAGTGGATGTTACCACTTCGCCCATACCTTCCTGCATCCATATCCCTGTTTCTTCATCCAGGATCCAAAAAGGAATGCTGTCACCTTCCTGTACTGTATCGCCTCCCAAATGTTGAGCCATAAACAAAGGCACTTCTAGCTCCATGGTATTACCGGGAATCAGTTGTAAGGTTTCTCCCTCATAGATGAAGGTCATTTCCACTAAACCGTAACTGGCAATTTCAACCGGCTCCCCTGGCAAATCTGTCGCCTCTCCCATAAAACTACCAGGAAAGGCATTACGATCAAGCGCGTCACTAATATCCACGGTAGTCATTGTCAGCGTTACCGTATCGGAAATAATCGTGCCGTCAGTGGTTTGCAGTGAATAGGCCGGCACGGTTAATTTTGCACCATCACCGGTAACGAATTCGCCGCCGAGTGTGGTGTCCACTTCAAATCCTTGTCCCAACTGTTTGAAGGTGACATCTTTACTCTGGTTAATCTTCGCACCGTCGAAATAAACTAACGCATCGGTGTACCCGTCTAGCGCTATCCTTAAGAGGCTAGCGTTGTCCTGCGGTAACAAGCGAATTAACAGTTGTTGATACTCGTTTTCTGAATAACTCTCAATCTCGTAATCAGAGGATAATACGGTTACGTCGCTAATATCTTCGCCTTCGCTACCACGCATATTGATGGTCAATGTGATGTATGGGTCGACTACCTCAATCCAGTCTTCGTGCGTGACGCTATCGCTGCCATCCGCAGTCACGCTTAACGAAACGCTGTATGTCCCCGCTTCGGTGTAGGTATGGGAGGGGTTAGCCTCATCACTGGTAGTACCGTCGCCAAAATCCCATAGCCATTGGGTAATCTCTCCACTACCGGCAGAAGAGGTATCGGTAAAGGTCACTGTAAATGGCATATCGCCTGAGGTTGCCGATACTTCCATTGCCGCTTCAGGTGGCACCGCAAGCACAACAATTGGCTCTTCCGCAGTACTGGAGTGGGAACTGTATTCATCACTCACCGTTAAGCTGACTGTATACTCTCCAGACGCGGTGTAAGTGTGTTCCGGCGATGATTCGGTGCTGGTATTGCCGTCACCAAAATCCCATTGCCACTGGTTGATTGTGCCAGTGCCCTGGGTTGAATCATCGCTAAAGGTAACGGTTAGCGGCGCATCTCCCGTGGTAGCACTTACGCTAAACGCCGCAACCGGAGGCAGCGCTTCAACACTGATTAAGTCAGTGCGGGTTTGAGTGTCGGTACCGTCTTCTGAGGTGACCGTTAAGCTGACGGTATAAGTACCCGGAATGGGGTAGTCATGCTGCGGGTTTTGCAAACTGCTCGTGTTACCGTCACCAAACTCCCATAACCACTGATAAATGTCATCACTGCCATCATCAGAGGTATCGGTAAATGTAATCGTTATCGGCGCGGTGCCGCTGGTTTCATTTACTGTGAAACTCGCCGAGGGTGCTTCCGTTTCATCGTCCTTATTAAATAAATCGCAGCCGCTTAATGCACCGAGCAGCAAAGTGAGGGTGGTTACACGGGTAACTAATGGGTATTGGGTTATGTCCATGGTCTTCTCCTGTTGAACCTGACCATGTCACTTTGCGTTTTATTTTTCTGAGTTACCTGAATCTAGTCTGAAACTTTCTGAAAACGCTATATTTCAATACGTTAACTCATCTTTTAGTCAGTATGAACGGTGCACTAACAGCGCCATCCAGGCGCTTTACACACAGGTCATTACCGGGCTGAACAAAGATTTCTGAACCGGCAGGGCAGCTTATTAGCGTTGGTTCCGCCATTGCGCTGAGACACCTGTCCTCCATATGCTGATAATCGGCATTCAGCGTTGAATATGGCGCCTTGCAGGGGGCTGGCTCCACAAAACTTTCCTGCGGATAACGAATACAGCGAGCTGCCTGATGGCGGGCTTCAAAAGTAAAACCGTTTGGGCAGGTATAAAACTGGTCGCTGCCGCCGTCAAAAGCATAAACTGCGCTGGTATTGTGCTGAAAGACAATAAGTCCACACAAAACAACAGCAACAATCAGAAAGCAAACACGATAAGGGTGTCCAGTTAGCATTAACATAGTGGTCTCCGGCATATTAAGTCATCAATATGCTCGCAGCCCCGAAACTGAAAAGCCTGAAATAAACCCTGAAAAACCTGAAAGTGGCTGAATTAGCTACAACACCCGCGCCTGCATGTAGTCAATATCCCGCTTTACGCCGGTGTCAGCGTCATGCAGAAAGATATCCAGATACTTTTGATGTGCAGCCGACCATTGCTCACCCAGGCCTTGTTTTACCGCCAGGGATTCATCCACTGCCTGCTGTAGATTGCCTTTACAATGCGCATAGCTGGCTTTTAGCAGGCTAAAATTGGGGCGGGGGTCAAACCATTCATATTTTTCCTGTTCTGCCAGTAAGTCAGGCACTGGCGCAGGGTTGTTCTGGTTAAGATAAATCAGCGCCATCACGGCAGAGGAATAAGAACGCACATAGGTAAATTGCTCGCCGGCTTGCTCAAATGCTTCTTTTACCAGCGTTAATGCACCGTCCAAATCACCTTTTAATACCGCTATATCTGCCAGCTCAGTTTTAACTAGTAACAATCCTTCTTCATCACCGGCCTGCCGGTACAATTCAGCAACCTGCTTAATCAATGAGCTGGCCTCATCCAACCGGCCTAAATTGCGTTTTTGTTGTGCCAGCGCCGACATCGCATAGGCAAGATAAGCATTCGCCTGAAACTGGCGAAAAATAGCCGCGGCATGTTCGTATTGTTGGGTGGATTCAATGGAGTTTGGTTCCTTTAAAAACAACGCATTGCCTAA
This sequence comes from Marisediminitalea lipolytica, assembly GCF_001758465.1. Lineage (GTDB taxonomy): Bacteria > Pseudomonadota > Gammaproteobacteria > Enterobacterales > Alteromonadaceae > Alteromonas > Alteromonas lipolytica. The sequence continues at coordinate 285,221 of NZ_MJIC01000015.1, read as the reverse complement.
ATTCAAGCTGGCCTGGGCCTCACGTAACGTTAACTGGTGCTCACGGTACACGGTAATAGCCTGTTGCAGATATTCGATGGCTTTTTCGGTATCACCCAGAGCGGTGTAGCTTGACCCGGTATTCATTAACAAATTGCCCTGCATTTCGAATTCGTTGGCGTTTGCAGCAATCGAAATTAACGGCAGGCTTGCCTCTACCGAGTCTTGCAACAGGCCTTTAGCGTAGAGAGTATTGGCAGTTAAATTACCCAAAAACAGCTTCGCTCTGGCTGAATCAGCTTGTGGTATCAATGCCGTGGTGGCCAGCTCAGCACCGGGGTAATTGCCTGTGCGATACATCACATCGGCCAGATAGGCGCGCGCCCAAAAAAAGTCATCCTGCTGCTGTAACGCCATTCGCAACGCATGTTCGGCAGAGGCATAGTCGCCGTGATATAACGCGCTTACGCCCATGGCAAACTGCATATTGGCGCGCTGATTAGCACTGTAAAGGGGTCTAAGCTCCAGCCTTTCCTGCATCACCGGTACCAGTTGGCCCACCGCATGAGTGAGCATTTGCCGGGCCGCTTCCATCACGCTGTCATGATTAAAAATAAATTCAGGGGATTGCAAGGTGGCTTGCACAATGCGATAGCTCAACGCAGGTTTGCCTTGCAGTACCTTAAGTTCAGGAATTACCAGGGTCTGGCAACCCAACGCTTCACATACTAGGGTAAATTTTCGCGCAGCATCAGCTGTGGGTTCAAATGGCAGCGCATTAAGGCCACTTAACACCGAATCCACGTCGGCAATCTGAATATCCGGATATTCCCTGAGTTGTTGAGTGAGCATCGACATTATGCCAAATTCGGCCCAGCTGTCCTGCACATCACCCGTTTGTACCCATACCGGCAACACGACCACGCGCTGAGACGTATCAACCAGGTAACTGTCTGGTTTGCGCCACCAATCGCTGATCAAGAGTAAAGCGCCCAGTAAACACACGCCAAATATCGCTGGCCATAGCAGCTTGTTCCCGGCTTTTACTGGTTCTGACGTATCCGCAGCCTCGCTAACCTGGGTAACAGCCTGCGTGACTGGCTCAATAAAACGAAAGCCTTTACCACGAACGGTTTGAATAAAGTCGGTGTCGGGGGCATCTGCATTTAATAACTGACGGGTGTCAGAGACTAATCGTGAAATGGAAGCTTCACTGACAAATTGATCGGGCCACAAGGCATCAAGGATCTGATCTTTGGTAATCACTTCGCCGGGACTGGCGACTAACAACAGCAGGAAATCGCTAATCTTGCCGGCGGTTACTCTGGGCTCACTCTGAAAATACAATCTGCCAGTTTCACTGTCGAGAGTAAATTCTGCAAACTGGTAATGGGTATGCCCGTTCATAAACACTTCCGGTGTTAGTCATCCTCTGGCAACGATTACGGGCCTGGTGCGCCCGCTTTCAGTTACTCATATTCCAATCACTTAAGCTTACCCTGATAGCTTGAGGAAGCAAGCCAACGGCGTCAATTCCAAAAGTTTTGCCAACCTAATGCTTTGGGATTAAACTGGTTTCTTGCTTTTAGCTCTACCATCAGGGACGGTGGCATGTTGTCATTCTTATTAGATGATGCCAATTTCTGGTTTAGCTGTGCGCTGGGCATTGTTATAGCGCTTTTTATACTGGAAATGGCAGGGATGTTTCTTGGCGTAAGTCTGATCGGGCTCATTGATGATCAGGCCGCCCTCGATACCGACGCAGATGCGTCATCAGGTTTCACTCAGTTTGGCAGTTGGCTGGCGCTCGACCGCTTACCGCTGCTGGTTTGGCTGGTCATACTCTTCACCACCTTTGGTATAGCAGGGCTGCTGTTTAATTTTATTGCGCTGTCAGCTACCGATGCACTATTACCGCGTTGGCTAATTCTGCCATTAGCGTTTATTTGCGGTCTATTTTTAACCGCACGCTTTGGCGCTTTAATTGGCCGCCTGCTCCCCAAACAAGAATCTTCTGCAACCACAGCTGACGAAATGGTCGGCACCGTTGGCCATATAACCGTTGGCGTAGCACGGGTCAACAGCCCGGCCGAAGGCAAATTTATCGACAAACATGGCCAGCCCCACTACCTGCTGGTAGAGCCTATTGAGTCAGAAGAGCACTTTAGCCAGGGTGAAAAAATATTATTAATACAAAAGCGGGACTACCGCTGGTTAGCAAGTCGTTATACAGACCTTTAACCATTTTTGCTGGCAATGTTCGCGCATCTTGCAGTCTATGTCATAAACAACGAACCTGAATACCATATACAATGAACAATAAAACCTCAGCGGTTAACGCTTCAGCAGGCTCACAAAATCAGTCATCAAACAAAAAGTCGAAGCGGCCTAAAAGCTGGCGTTCACTGGGTTTGTACCTCACCTCATTATTCATCCTGGTGCTAATTGTTGCGGTGCTGCTGGAACGCTTGTCACTACTGGCACTGTACGCCTATGGCTCGTTGAGCTTGCTGACGTTTATGGTGTATGCATGGGATAAGGCAGCCGCCAAACGTGAACGGCGCAGAATACCGGAAAAATATCTGCAAATTCTTGCCCTGGCAGGAGGATGGCCTGGTGCTGCTCTGGCGCAACGGATAGTCAGGCACAAATCGAGCAAACGCCCATTTCAGATATTATTCTGGCTAATGACCGCACTAAACTGTGGTTTACTTGGCTTTTGGATTTATCTTACCGGTCAGGGCCTGGTCTGACCGATTGTGCAACGGCAGGAAGCCCAATAGCCGCTATTAGTAATGCGGCGGCGGCGTTTCTTCCGAAAGTTTGGCAATGTTGGACGGCTCCATGCCCTTTACCTTGTCGATAACATGGCGCAGCTGGTACTGCATTTTGTCTATTTGCTTCTGCTGATTGGATAGTGCTTCATTTAAAGCGTCTATCGTGTGTTCCTGAAAAGCAACTTTCGTCTCGAGCTCAGCAATGGCATCTTCAGCCCTGGCCAGCTCAGCCGCCAGTATTTCGTTAGTTGTTGTCATATCAGGGCATACTCCAAAGTTCTGCCAAACCGCTACTGCTTACCGACAGCACGTGCTTATCATCGATAAACCCTACGCCGTATACCACAGCAGAAGGGGGGGACATGTTTTCCCGCGGCGCCACTTTCCATTCACCAACTTGTTTACCCGTAGCCACTTCCCACAGGTATAAACGTCGGGATGGCGCACCAGTAAGCAAGTACTTACCATCTTTAGAAAACACCGCGTCGGTAAATATTTTCTGGCGCGCAATATACTGTAATTGGCTGATGGGTTCACCTGTTTGTACATTCCAGATTTGCGATTTTTGCTGGCTGTCTGCAGTAAAGGCATAGCGGCCTTCGTCATCGAGGGCGACCAGGGTTACCCGACTGGGGTGGGTAAAGGTGTGGATCACCTGTCCGCTATCCGTATTCCACAGGTAGGCCACATAATCGTTACCGCCGGTCAGGGCATAGCGGCCATTGGGCGTAATATCCACACTGTTAATGCGTTCCTGATGCCCCAAAAACTCAATCCGCCGACCACTCTCGGGTTCAAAAAACATGACCTTGCCATTAGAGCGGCCAACTAACACACCACGGCCATTATCAGATACGGCAACATCGCGGATACTCGACTCGTCAATACGCCAGAATCCGATGGGCTCTCCGGAAGTCAGACTCCAGATAGCAAATGCTTCGCGATCCGCGGTCACCGCAAACAAACTGTCAGCACTGATATGCACATTGGCCACCAGATTATTACTCTGATCGCCCCCTTCACTTTGATGACTCCACTGAAACAAAGGCTGCGCTTCACCAAACCGCCACACATGAATGCCATTATTGATACCCGACACAACACTTAACTGTGCATCGGCAGATACATCGGCTGCGTAAGCGCCTTCATCCACTATCCGCCACTGGTTATCCGGCGTGCTGTCGGCCACCATGCAACTGGTGAGTAACATGGCCAGGAAAAGAGTGATGAACGTTTTGGCTTGTGCTGTTGTCATATGGCTTTCTTATTGCGAATGCTCGCATTAACATAGCATGAAATGGTGATAAGCGTCGCGAATCCCGGCGTTTTACCGCAATGCGAAGCCGATATTCGTATTTATTTTAACAGGCGTGTTACAGTAACGCGCAATTAAACCAGATTAGCTATTTAATTTGCTGCAGCCTTAAAAGTGGCGCTGCTCAATACCAACAAACGGAGAAGTTTATGCAAAAGTCGCTCGTTGCCCTGACCATTATGGCTACTTTAGGTCTGGCTGCCTGCCAGCCGGAAAAGGGCACCACTACTGAAACCGCACAGGTTCCAAAGCTGACTAAAGAAGAAATGACCGATGCACAAAAGCAAGCCTATGCCATGGGCGCAAGCATGGGTATGTTCGTGTTTACCCGCGACAAGCAAATGCAACAATTCGGTGAAAGCATCGATAAAGAAGCCCTGATGCAGGGTATGAAAGACGGTATGGCTAACTCGCTGATTTTTGAAGCGGCTGAAATTCAGCAAATCGCTCAGCAAGGCGAGCAGGCGATGCAAGCCAAACAACAGGAAATGGCTGGCAAAATGGCCGTTGAAAACCTGGAAAAAGGCGCGGCATTCCTGGCTGAAAACGGCGCCAAAGAAGGTGTAGTAACCACTGAGTCTGGTCTGCAATACGAAATCATCGCCGAAGGTGAAGGCAGCAGCCCGGTTGCAACCGACACCGTAAAAGTACATTACAAAGGCACACTGCTGGATGGTACTGAGTTTGATTCATCTTACTCTCGTGGCGAGCCAGCGGTATTCCCACTTAACCGCGTTATTCCTGGCTGGACCGAAGGCGTACAAACCATGAAAGAAGGCGGCAAAACCCGTTTCTTCATTCCTGCTGAACTGGCCTACGGCGAACGCTCTACTGGCAATATCACGCCAAACTCAACGCTGATTTTCGAAGTAGAATTACTGGAAGTCATCAAGCCTGAAGCAGAAGCAGACGAGTAATATTAGCAGCGCTGCATTTGGCAGCGCTTTTAATTGCTTACCGTAAAAAAGGAAAAAGCCGACATCTTAATTGTCGGCTTTTTTACTTAGCACCTGTCCTTGCTCATCAGTAAGTCCATACTGTTTGCATACTGGTACCAGTCAGCAAAGCTGGCAACGCATGCGCCCAAATACGCATTTGGGATTCGTTTTGTTTGCACTATTAAGACTAGCGTAAATTTCTGACTTTGCCTGTTGAAGGCGGCTATTTTTTACGAACTTTTAACACTTAGAGCAGGTGCTTTTATTACGATTTGAACTGAGGGAATGGGTTTTGAAGCGCAGGCAACCCATATAGCGTTACCTGCCAAAAGAAACATGCTTAAGAAATTACACTTCGGCGGCGGTTAGTCGGCAACATAAATTTGCCAACCTGCTGTAATAAAAACTTACCCGTACGGTACATCGCCAGGCAAATCAGCACTGACACCATGGTTTTTGTGCCCTCATCGGTGCTGAAGGCATTAATGGTTGTCAGGATAAACATTAAAACACCGCTGAGTAATAACATAAAGCCCATTAAACACAACCCGAGCGCACTGGCTGTGGGTCTTTTTTCGCTGCGCTTAGCCGTTGGCTGCGCTTGCTGTGACAGAGAGTATCGATTCATGGTTTGGCTTCGTATAGTTGTAAACGGTTTCATTACTACTGTTAGTCAGCAACAAGATGAATTCGTTCAAAAAATTTACATTTTGATTACAATACCCGAGAACCGTTTGTACCACTATGGGTCTTTAGTATAGATAACAATCGCGATTTGCATTTATTATAAACAACAATTTCAATTTTGTCGCCAATCAGCTACAGGTATTATCGGCATTTCGCATAAAACTTTTACTTCTTATAAATAATTTTTATGTGTTTCGGGAGTTTTTTGACACTCTCTGTACTCATACCTGGCTTTTATCAGTAACTAAACACAACTACCGGTAACCATGTAACAGCCATCTGTCACCGTTATTCTCTGCTGACCACGCAATTTCTTCCGCCATTTTTAGCTTCGTAAAGCAGTTCGTCGGCGCGCGAAATCAGGTTGCTCAGGTTGTCGTTTTTACGTAAATGGGTCACACCAAAGCTGGCCGTCACATTACGGTTAAGAATATCTGTGTCAAAGTTGATGTTAGCGATGGATTCCCGCAATCGGTCAATAATCCCTGATGCATTTTGCAGCTGGCATTCAGGCAGGATGATACAAAATTCCTCGCCACCTATTCGCCCCAGCATGTCCACTTTTCTTAGCTCCATCTCCACTACACTGCATATCCTTTGTAGTACCTTATCCCCGGCATTATGACCAAAGTTGTCATTGATTCGCTTAAAAAAGTCGATATCAAAATAGGCTATCGACATCGCGTAGTTGTAACGCCGGCATCGACTTATCTCGTTTTCTAATAAATTAAATATGTGCCTGCGATTAGCAATTCCCGTTAATTCATCAAAATGGGCCTGACGGCTAAGGGTTTCCTGGGTTTTGACCAGTCGCCTTCGCATCTCAGCTATGCGGGTCATCGCGCGCATTTTTGCCAGCAAGGTAATACTGTCGACAGGTTTTGTCAGGTAATCATCCGCCCCGCATTCAATACCCATGGCAATGCTTTGAGGGTCGTGCTGACCGCTTAGAAAAATGATCGGATGCCACTCCAGAAAACTTTCCGATTCCATCTTGCGAATTTGCGCTGCAAGCTGATAACCACTGATATCGGGCATCTGAATGTCCATGAGAATCAGGTCGATATTAAGCTTAGGGGTCTGCAAACATTGCAGCGCAGAATCAGCCCCCTCCGCTTCGATTACTTTTACACCGAATCGCTCTAATATGGCACTGAGTAATGCACGCTCTGTCGCTGAATCATCTACAACTAATACATTTAGCGGATCAGAGAAGGAAATCTTACTCTGAATAGTTGTTAAAGGATTCTCGCACTCTGTTTTAAAATTCACCCGAACTCCCACTGCTACTACGTTGTGCTTTCCTGATGGATGAATTCAATTCTGCAAACTATGCGCCAATCAAAAAAACAAAAATTAATTCAGTGGGTTATAAAAATCACTCCCAGGATACTTTTTTGCGATAAATAGTCGACGGGCTCACTTCCAGTAATTGCGCAGCCTGGGGGATATTCCCGTCGCAAAATGCAATTGCCGCTTCTATGGCTTCTCTTTCGGTAACGGCAAGCGGTTTTATCACCATCGGCGATACCGCTGCCACGGGCACCTGAGGTATATCTGGCGCCCTGATACTGCTATTGTCAGCCACTGAAACGGTGTTCAGCGGGTGGGGAAGATGCTCTATTTCTACCTGCGTTGCATTATGCAATACCACGATATTCTGGATCACGTTCTGTAATTGCCGCACGTTGCCTGGCCAGTCATATTGCAGAAACAGTTGCTGCACTTTGTCACTTAAACTAGTGAAATCTTTATTTTCTTCGGCTGCAAATTGCTTAAGAAAATAGTCAGCGATTGCCAGCGTGTCGGTGCCACGTTCGGCTAGTCTGGGCAAGTGGATAGGAATAACCTGCAGCCGGTAGTAAAGGTCTTCGCGAAAGCGACCGGCTTTTACCTCATCCAGCGGTTTTTTATTCGTGGCGCACACAAACCGTATATCCACACTGATCTCTTTATCACTGCCTACCGGTTGAAATTTCCCGGTTTGCAAAAAGCGCAGTAACTTTGTTTGCAGGTCCATATCCATTTCGGCTATTTCATCAAGAAACAGCGTGCCACCATTAGCCTGCGCTGCCACGCCCTCCCGGGATTTCTGAGCACCGGTAAAAGCCCCTTTGATGTGACCAAAGATCTCACTTTCCATTAACTCCCGCGGAATAGCGCCGCAGTTTAACGCAATAAAAGGCGCATTTTTTCGTGGGCTTTGTTCGTGAATAGCCCGGGCGCAAACCTCTTTGCCTGAGCCACTTTCACCCGTTATAAATACAGTGGCGCGACTGGGTGCCGCCGCTTCAATAATTTTGTATATGGCCTGCATTGCCAGACTGCTGCCAATAAAACCCTGGTACTCGCTACGCGCATAGGTTTTTTGTAATGTTTCCACCTGTTGGCTCAGGGCGATTTGTTTAAGCGCATTCTTAACCGTGGTGATCAGTCGCTTACCGTCGAAAGGCTTTTCGATAAAATCCATTGCCCCCAGGCGCATGACTTCTACCACGGTATCAATTGCATTTTGCGAAGTGATAATTACCACTTCTATCTGTGGCGTCCCCTGCTTAATCCACTCCAGCAGTTCCATACCGTCAATATCGGGCAAACCGAGATCCAAAAGTACCAGCGCTGGCTGGTGTTTAGTCACCAGGAATCTGGCCTCCGCGCCATTTCCGGCTGTCAGCAGCTCGACGTTTTCATTGCGTAAATATTGCTGGTACAAAATATTAAGCGAGGTGGAATCTTCAACGATTAGCACCTTTTCCTTTGCTAAAACTGGCATGTTCTCTCTCCCGATTTCCTGAATTCAGCCGCCAAAACACCGTAGTGGCTTTTTAAACGTAGTCGAAATTTGCAATTTGCAAAGCTCGGTTCTTGATCATTTCGCCAAACTCAGACTAATGGATAGGTAAAAAACAGCATATCCATCACGTTCTACAATTTTAGCCGCAAAATCACCAACTTTAGCTACAAAATTACCCAACCTGCGATTTGGCACCTAACTTGCTCAACACTAAAACAGTAATATCGCAATTAAGTCAGAGGTGCTTATGAAACTACATTCCCCACAACCAGAGGCCATGCGCAGTCAATGTCGCCAGGACTGTGGTGAGGTATTGTTAGTAGACGACAACGCCGCTGATCGTAGCCTGTTAAAAGCCATGCTGGAAAAGCTGGATTATCGGATATGGGAAGCTGAGAATGGCAAACAAGCCTTAGAGCAGCTCTCGTGCCGCCCCTTTGACATGGTACTCAGCGATTGGATGATGCCTGAAATGACGGGGCCAGAACTTTGCCAACGCATTGCCACGCGATTTGAAAACAAGCCTTACATTATTTTGATTACTGGCCGGCAGGAAACCAATGACCTTATCCGTGGTATCGAATCCGGTGCCGATGACTTCTTAACCAAACCTTTTCACTATGACGAGTTGCGGGTCAGGGTTCATGCCGGCTCACGCGTAGCTAAATTGCAGCGTAAATTGCTTGAACAAAACCTTATTCTGGTTCGCCACCTGCATCAGCAACATAAACTGGTAGAGCAGAACAAACAAGAACTGACACTGGCCGCCAGAGTACTGATGGCTGATTTGCCAGACAGTATTAATGTTTACGGCAAAAGCGTTGAGGTATATGGCCAGTTGAAACCGGCCAATACCCTCGGCGGTGATGTGCTCAATCACTTTATGCTCGACGATGCCCATTTGGCATTTTACCTCATAGATGTGGTCGGCCATGGCGTTTCTGCGGCACTTAACGCGTTTCTGTTATCAAAAACCCTGGTACGCCACGATGACCAGCAATCGCTGCTGTATCAAAACCAGCAACTGCGTTCGCCGGGCGAAGTTGCCAGTGCACTTAATACCCAATTTTTTGATCCGCTCTCCACCTCACAGTACTTCACCATGATTTATGGCGTACTTAACATAAATACCGGCGATGGTGTGTTTTGTCAGGCTGGTAGTCCTTCGCCAGTGATTTGTGATACCGACGGACACTGCACCGAGCCCGGTCACGGCGGCTTCCCGGTCGGCCTGATTGATAATGCCACCTTTGAAGAATATGCCTTTACACTCAAACCCGGACAGCGCTTACTGGTATTTTCTGACGGCTTTGTTGAGCTGGATATCGACAACAGCCGGTGTCAGCAGCAGCGCCTGTATGCGCTACTTAGCGCCACCGCGTCGCTGCCGTTAGACCAGGCCATCGCCTATTGCTACAACGAAGTGGAAAACTGGACTGAGCACCATACTCAGCTCGATGACATGTCTATGCTGGCCATTCAAATGCGGGAGGCCGGGCAATGAAAAACAGCGCTGGCAGAAACGAATCAAGCCGCATTTTTGCTGACTACACCATAAGTCGGCTGGCTCCTGAGATCCGCGAAAGCCTGACTAACCGTCAGCTCAACGGTATTCGTGAAGCAATCTTTGCCACCCAGTCTGGCTCTCACCATAAAGTCGACTGCCGGTTTACCGTACCGCTGTTTCTGGCCCGCTATTATGTGGTTTTTCTGGTTGGCCGTGACCGGCGTAAGAAAACCCGGTTACTCGAAATGCGCCGCAATCAGAGCGGTAATATCCAGCTTGCCCCGCTCATGTCATTTTTGCTGTTAAGCCTGTTAATCTGCCTGCTGTGGCTTGCCGTGTTCATTACCCTGTACTGGCTTAAACGCGAATTAGGCATCGATATTTTTGAGAACTTCCACCTCATGGATTTACTCCCACGAGGAGTGGTTGATGAATAGCCGTATCCCCATACTGTTGAGTCTGCGCTTTTTACCGTTCTGGATTGCACTGTTGCTGCTGTGTGGCTGTGCCTCTCATGAGTATGTCATTAACGCGCCAAAACACGACAGCGAAGCCCGGTTTGAGGATTATGCAACAGCCACTTTTACCCGGGTTCACGATGTATTTACCCCAATCCGCCTGCAAACCAAAGCCGACAAACAGCAATTGCAGGTAAAAGTGAGCAATCTGCTGGTGTTAATTGACACCAGTCTGGACGAGCAGGCGCCTGAGCACTACTCGCCTTATTTTTTGCCCGCCTACGAAGCCCTGCACCGGTTTGTTCACAGCACCCCTGATTTACCCTTGCAAACCAGCGTTTTCGAGATTGGCCAATCCGCCCGTTACAGCCTGTCGGATTTGCAGTTTACCGCCGGGCAGCAAAACCTGGCTCAGGTGTCACCACGATTTGACCTGCATGAACTCGATTTAAAACTGGAAAAGCGAGATCATCTGCCATCATTGGGGCAGGGTCAGCTGGCAGAATCACTGGATATTCTGACCGCAAATCCATGGCAGTTCAGTGAGCCACTGACACTGTTAATTATCGCCCCATGGCAACAAATTAATGTGCACTCAATACGCGCGCTTAACATGTTTAAAAAGCGTATGGCGATCCATCAAGGCGTTTGCGTTTATATGATTGGCATCGGTGCCAGGCACTCCCGCTCACGCTTTGATAACGCCGAAGACTGTGGCTTTTCGGTTTCGGCCGAGTGGATCGCGCAACCGGCTGAAATGGCCTATTTTGTTGAACGCATGATGTATTCCTTCCCGGCGGATACCGACAACGACGGAATCTACGATTTTGTTGATCAGTGCCCTGACTCTCTGCCAGGCCGTATCGTTAATTCCCAGGGCTGTTATCAGTTCACTTCAGGACGGAGCCACTAATGCACACGACCTCACATTATCCTGTCAGCCGGGGCCTGTGCTGGCTGTTACTGCTTACTTTTGCACTGCTGCCAGCAAAAGTAGCAGCCAATGATCCGCGTATTGGCGTGTTATGGCCAGAAGACGTACAACGCCAGAATGCCGTAAAAGCCGCTAGCCAGGGGCTTGATGAACCCTTAGCTGAACCGGCAGTGGCCATTAATCAGCCTAACCCGTTAACCCTGCTTCCCGACATGCCTTCGGAGCTCGAAAAAGCGGTTTCAGAAACACTGGAGCCCATCACGCTGGAAGAGCAAATTCAGCAACAGGTTGTGCAGTCTGAGCTGAGTCAGTTTGGCTACGACATTTTTGCTGTTACCCCCACTACCTTTGCCCCGGTAGAGGGAATACCAGTACCGCCGGACTATATTATTGGTCCCGGCGATACCTTTGTGCTGCAAATATACGGGCCCTCTGATGTGGAATACCGCTTGGTTGTTACCCGCGAGGGACGCCTGCTGATCCCCGAAATTGGCGATATTCAGGTGGCCGGGCTGACCTTTGAAGAAGCCAAACTTACCCTGCAGCAAACCATCACCAAAATGCGTATAGGTGTTAAAACCGTTATTACTCTGGCAGACCTGCACACCATTCAGATTCTGATGGTAGGGGATGTAAGTCGGCCGGGTATGTATACCGTAAGTGGCTTATCCTCGCTGTTAAACACGCTGATCACCACCGGTGGCGTAAAGCGTACCGGCTCCCTGCGGGATATTCAGGTGCGTCGTCACAACCAGGTGGTCGCACGCATGGATATCTACAATGTGCTGCTCAGGGGCATGGATGAGGACAATATTTACCTTCGTCAGGGCGATGTCATCTTTGTGCCGCCCATTGGCCCAACAGTTAGCATTGCAGGCGAGGTGCATCGCCCGGCCATTTACGAACTAAAAGCAGAACAAACCGTGGCCGACATTGTCGCCCTGACCGGTGGATTGCTGCCCACTGCCGATATCGCAAAATCTCACATCGAACGGATTACTGCCGACGCTCAGCGGACTCTGCTGACCATCGGCAAACAGGATGCAATGGCAACGTTGCCTGTTCGCAATGGCGATGTCGTACGGGTGTTCCCGGCGCTGAAACGCATGGCCGACGTGGTGGTGTTGTCCGGCCATGTGATGCATCCCGGCGGCTACCAGTGGCGCCCGGGCATGCGTGTTTCCAGCGTGATTAACAACGTCTCAATGCTGCGTCACAGCACCGACTTTACGGTAGCCATGATCCAACGGGAGGACCGTAAAACCAAACGTATTTCCGTGCGCTACTTTGCCCTGGGAGACGCGTTGTCAAAGCCGGGGAGCCAGCAGGATATGCCGCTTGAGCCCAGAGACCAACTGGTGATCTTCGATACCCAAAGCGCCAGACAGAAGCTGGTCCAGCCAACGCTGACTAAAATAACCCGCCAGCAAAGCGGCTCACAACTGGCCAGTACCTTTGAGCTTAAAGGGCACATCGATCATCCGGGTACTTACCCGTTGGAACATGATAAACGGCTGCTGGATCTGGTGAAGGCCGGTGGTGGGCTCCGTCCGGGCACAGACATGCAGTACAGTCTGCTGGTAAGAACCGACCCGGTTAGTAAACACATCGGCTTTATTCGCCTTAACCTGCAGAAGGCCCAGGCCGATGAGCAGGGCGATCACAATCCCTTGTTGCAACCCGGCGATAAACTGTACTTATTTGGCAGCCAAACCAACCGCGCCGCTCTTATTGCTGATGATGTCGCACAATTAAGGGCGCAAACCCGCTACGGAGAATTGTCGCCGGTGGTTACTTTGTCTGGTGAGGTCGTGCACGCCGGCGTGTACCCGGTAACACCAGGCATGCGCCTTAAAGATCTCATTGCAGCCGGAGGCGGCATGACCGAAAGAGCCTTTGGCGAGTTTGCCACCTTGTCTCGCCAGGCACTGCTGGCTTCGCAGCAAACCACTACGGATACGCTTAACATTTCGCTGGCCGGGCCGGACCAGTATGGCCTCGACAGTAATATGATTGTGCATCCCTACGATCACCTCACCCTGCGCGTTAAACCGGACTGGGTCAGCCAACCTAAATTAGTCCGTATTGAAGGCGAGGTGGCTTATCCCGGCGAATACCGGGTGGGTAAGTACGATACGCTGTGTTCTGTTGTGCAGCGTGCGGGGGGCTTTACCGAGCACGCCTATCTGTTTGGCGCAGTGTTCCTGCGTGACAGCGTAAAGCAAAAAGAGCAGCAGGCGCTGGATAAGCTATTTGAGCAACTGGATGATTTACTGGTGGATGTCCATTTATCGCCGGGCTACCAAAAAGATCAGAAACTGCCGGTGAACAAAGGCGCCACGGATATTCTTAAAGTGATGCAGGGCCTCGACCGTCCTCAGGCTGTCGGCAGAATGGTGATTGATCTGGAATCGGCGGTCAGTCGCTGTGATGAGCGCCATGACATCGTGCTGGAAAATGGCGATCGATTGATTGTGCCCACCTTGCAGGATGAAGTCAGCGTGGTGGGGCAGGTTTATCAACCCTCATCCCATCATTTCCGTAGCGACCGCGCGGCCTTTGATTACGTTAATTTAAGCGGTGGCACCAAACAGTTTGCTGCCATCGAACATATTTACATTGTGCAGGCCAACGGCGAGGTGATGTCAGTCCGCTCATCACAGAGCAGCTGGACCTGGCTGGGCAAACCGAAAAACTTAACCGTAACGCCGGGCGCAACTATCTATGTACCGCTGGATGTGGATCGCATCAATGGCCGGGAGTTCTCTGAATCCTGGGCAGAGCTAATCTATAAAATGGCTATCTCAGCCGCCGGACTGAAGTTTATTCTTAATGACTAAGCCTGTCGCTCCACCTCACCCACCGGCGCAGCAGCCTTTGCCAACCCAGGCAATGCCTTTTGGCGTCGACGATGATGTTGATCTCATCGAATACTTAAACGCCATTTTACGGTTTAAGTACCGGATTGTGCTGTGTGCGGTGCTGGTTGCCGGCGTGGTCTTCGGGTTGTCGCTGATGGTGGAAAACCGCTACATGTCTACGGCAGTGGTCGCGCTTAACATAAAAGAAAAGCCCGGCGGTGTGTCACCCAAGGAATACCGCGCCAGTGATGCGCTTGGCCTGCTTGAACATGATTTTATTATCGAAGGCGCGCACTCCAATGAACAGGACCGGCTACTGGCCCGGATGCGTTCGATGAAGTTCAGCCAGACTTTTATTCAGGAAAACCAACTGCTGCCCTATATCTTCCACAAACAATGGGACAGCGCGTTGCAACAGTGGAAAGGCGAATTTAAACCGGATTTACGTGAGGCCGGCATGACTTTTATGACCACCCTGCGCGGCGTGGAACTGGACGAAGCAACAGGTCTGTTACGCATTAATTTTACCACCCGTGATCCAGCGCTTTCGGCTACCCTGGCAAATACCTTTGTGGCCCGGTTTAACCAGTATATTCGCGATGCTGAAGCCAGCGAACTGGAGGCCAGACGAGAATACCTGACCCAACGCCTCAACGAAGTCGACAACATCGAGTTACATAAATCTATCTATCGCCTGATGGAAACGCAGCTCGCCGCCGAATCGCTGCTGTACGCTCGCACGGAATACCCGCTTGAGCTTATTCAGCCAGCGTTTCCGGCGTTATATAAAACTTATCCGCTACGCAAAAAGTGGGCGGTTATGGCGATGCTCGCCACCATTATGCTCGGCATTATGATTGCCATTGGCAGCGTGCTGTTTGGCAAGATTAGACAGGCCGTATCGGCCTATCAGGTTAAGCAGGTTGAGGACTTGCTTGCTCCCGCGCAGAAACCCGCGGCGGCACCAACTGAGGAACACCAAACGGACGATACCCGCTATCGCGGCGATGAATGGATAGATGATAAATAACCCGCTTATTGGTTTGTAGCTGGCACTGTGCTTGCTCTGGTACCAACAGGATTAATCAGGGTTGCGTGCTCAACACGCAAATTGGACATTTTTTCGCAAAATGCAAAACCCACTAACCAGAGTGTTGAAAAATGCAAAAGCGCCCGATGATACAAGTGTTACTTACCCGCTCGGTTGGCCTGGGTTTACAATTAATTCTGACGCTGGTGATGGGGCGTTATCTTGGCGCGGTAGGTGTTGGCCAGTATACGCTGTACAACACCTGGATGGTGACGCTGGGCTGTCTTGGCGACCTTGGGCTGCCTACCCTTGCCCTACGCAACGTATCAGTGAGCGCCGAACGCGGTAAGTACCAGCAGATTCGCTATTACATCAAACAAGCCTTAAGCCGGTTACTGCTGCTTGGCGGCGTTTCGGCGCTGGTATTAATTATTGGTTCGCTGGTCATTGGTCACTTTGTTACACAGCAGTCCGCGTTACTGCCTTTATTTCAGCTGGCAGTAATTACTGCCGTCTTCTTTATTATTATGCGCGTGCTATCTGAAACCCTGAAAGGACTTGGTTATATTAACCTGGCGTTTAGCCTGGATACCTCTTTACTGCCGGTTTTATTGTTACTGATAATGGGCATAAGCTGGCTGGCCGACGCCCCACTGTCAGTATTTCAACTGGTGTTGTGTCATCTGCTATTTTCCGTGTTGATTGTGGTTATTATGGGACTGGTGTTTTTTACGCTGATCCGCAAAGCCGCCACCGGAGACTTGCCAACAGAACAAGCCCAAACAACCACGCCCGCAACAACAAGCCTGTTCACCCGCCAACTGATTCCAATCTGGGTTGGTGGCTGTCTGGGCATGCTGAGCCTGAATCTGCCGGTATTATTTTTGCCGCTTTACGCCAGTGCCGAAGAAACCGGTATTTTTGGCGTGAGTTACCGGCTGATGCTGGCGGGCACATCAGTGCTAACCACCCTTGCATCCTATTACGGTCCGGTTTTCGCCCGGGCCTATGCCAATCAGGATACCCAGCAATTAAAGCGCAGTTTGCGCCACTCCCAGAAAGTGTCGTTAATGGTTTATCTGCCGTTTTTCCTGCTGTTTACGCTGTTTTCAGAGCCCTTGCTGGCGCTTTTTGGCGATGAATTTACCGCCGGTGCCTCGTTACTGGGGATCATGGTGTTTGGCCAGCTAGTGAATACCTCTACAGGACTGGTAGGTATCATGCTGAATATGATCCACCGCGAAAAAGAAGAGTTTGTTATTCAGCTTGGTAACCTGATTATTACTCTGATTTTACTCAATGTGCTTGGCGCTTTATATGGCGTGTCGGGCATTGCAACAGCCTGTGCTATTAGCATCGGGCTCAAGAATATTCTGTCTTATATTGCCGCTCAGCAATTTCTCAGCCTGAGCCAAAGCCGATGCTATAAGGAAACAAAACATGAAACCGCTTGATTTTTTGATTATTGGTGCACAAAAATCCGGTACGACCTCCCTGTTTAAATACTTAAATCAGCATCCGGACATTGCGATGCCTGCGGATAAAGAAGCCCCCTATTTCACCAATGACAGCTTGTATAACGCTGGCTGGCAGGCGTATCTGGATAATTACTTTGGCGGTGCAAGCCCCAACCAGCTGTGGGGCACCGCCAGTCCTCAGTACATGAGTGATTTAACCGCCGCAAGCCGAATTACCCGTGATTTGCCGGATACCCGACTGGTCGCCATTCTGCGCAACCCTATCGACCGCGCTTACTCACACTACCTGATGCAAAAGCGACGGGGCCTCGACCAACGTTCTTTCGACGCCGCCGTAGATACCCTGTTGCAGCAAGACCGCGTAAGCCATGCCAGGGAGCATCAGCCGGTATTCAATACCGAAATGAATTATGAGGATGAGTCCGGCCATTATCTGGTTCTGGGCGAATACGGCCGAATTCTGCACACCTATCGTCATTTCTTTGCCCGTAACCAGATACTGGTGTTGTTTATGGACGAGCTCACCGAGCGCCCACACGAGACAGTAACCCGGGTACTCGAATTTATCGGCGCAGACAGCCACAACGTGCCAGACAATGTAGGCAAGGTTTATCATCAGGGCGGTGGCAAACAGATTATTCCTAACGCCTGGCGTAACCAGTTAAAAACCAGCGGACTGTTCCGAGTCTTCTGGGACCGGATACCTGAACGCACTAAAAGCAGCATTCGTTACTGGTACGATCAAAAAAATGTCCGCAAGGAGCAGGATAAGAGCGGTCCGTCGGAACAGGCTAAACAGCGCTTGGCTGAATTTTATCGTGGCGATATCCAGCAGTTACAGACTCTCACCAATCAGGCCGTTCCCTGGTCAGAATTTCAGGCAGAATAAGCGGGGGATGCGAGCAGGGCTTGCCTGAGCTTGTGCTGCCAGGCCGAGGTTAAGCCAATACTGAAAGCAGCCAGGGTTAACCCCGGAATATATACCAGCGCCGGATTAAGCAGGATATTGATGAACAGCGCGATAAACACCACACTCAGAGCCACCAGCAAAGCATGTACCTGACCATACACCCGCCGGTAGAGCCAAATGGTTCGCACCAG
Organism: Marisediminitalea lipolytica; assembly: GCF_001758465.1. GTDB lineage: Bacteria > Pseudomonadota > Gammaproteobacteria > Enterobacterales > Alteromonadaceae > Alteromonas > Alteromonas lipolytica. The sequence goes on along the minus strand of NZ_MJIC01000015.1, from coordinate 267,362 downwards.
CCGCTGAATGATAAAAATACTGAAAAAGATATACAGCGCAGCCCCTACCAGGCCGTATTTGAACGCTGTGCCTATCAGACCTAAGTCGGCCGAATAAAACTTGTACCAGAAAATATCCTGCTCTGTTTTGCTGTAACCGCTTTGCTGACCAAAGCCAAGAAACGGATGTTCAGCTATCGAATTAAGCGCAATGGAATAGGACTTTAACCGCACACCGTCGCCTTCAGACGAGGCGTTCTCCAGTTTGCCTGCCACGGTCATACTCACCGTTAACACCAGCATAATAATCACCGGAATTGATAAGAAGAACACGCCAACCCGTTGCTTACGCAGAAAGAACAGCAGGTAAACCAACGAAGCCAGTATCAGTGATGCCGCCATCGACCGCGCCTTAACCAGAAACCAGATATAACCCACCACCAGCACAACCACAAACCATCCCAGTGTTTTTGCCGCACTGCGACTCTTTACTAACTTTACTGGAGCCAGCACCGACAACATAAACAGTGCAATGGACGACGGTTTTAACCGATAACCACGCCACGGATCAAAGGTCACCAGTCCGGCAATGGTGGGATCCGAGGAAAAATAAGCCGCCACCAAATCCAGTCGGATATAGTGAAAGAGGTAGTTAAACGCCAGAAATATCAGCGCATAAACGAATACCCGTTCCAGCGTTAGCAAGTCATAACCCATGCGGTATAAATAGTAGATAGCCGGGCCAAAGAAGATAATTAAGAACTCACGGGAGGCCATGATACTTGGCATCACCGGCACATTAGCATTTTGCGAAAACAACCAGGCTGGCAGAAAAAAGGTGTAGGCGATAAAGCACAAAGTGGCGAAAAACCACCAGTTCCAGCGCAGATCAGCGCGTCTTATCTGTACCGCGCTCATTAGCGCACTGTACAGGAACAAACTGAGTGACATCAGCAGGCCAAGCTCCTGCACCCGGTTTGCCATAAAGTACCTGCCGCCCTGAAAGCCGGTATAAAAAATGATAAAAAAAGCGAGCCCGAGCAAGGCGCTGAATTTCAGTTTCATCAAAGAACTCAGGTCAGGGGTAGTGTTGCTTGCCCAGCATCACTTTGGTTAGCAGCAGCGCTTTTTTCAGGTAGCCCTGTTTAACCCGGTTGAATACCTGGAGCAAGGTAGATAAATACACCACAGGCAAGGCCCAGGGCGTAAACTTTTTCGCCAGCAGAAACTTATTTCTGGCCAGATAAAAGTCTGACAACATGGAGGCCGGACGATTAAGGGTTTTCGAACCGATACTACTGCCTTCCTTATGATACACCAGTGATTCTGGTGCATAGGTCAGCGCATAATGTTGCTTGCTGCGCAGCACCCAGTCGATCTCTTCGTAATACAGAAAATACTTCTCTTCCATCAAGCCGATTTGGGTTAAAAAGTCTTCCGGGATCAGCCACGAACACCCCGTAATGTAATCCAGGCGTTGCTGATAGCGGCCATGATCAATGTTGTCACCACGCTTTAAAAAACGGCCCAGGGTTTGCGACGCAATGCCGGTCCAGCGGTTAAAGCTCGCACCGCCCAGCGCTTGAATCACATTCGGATCGTCATAGAAATGAACGCTGCTGCCGCAGGTGTTTTTAATGCCCCTGGCCCTGAGTGCTGAAGAATGCTTTACCATTTGGCATAACGCGTCGGCCTCAACCACGGTATCGTTATTTAACAGCCAGACATAATCACAACCTTGCTGCATCGCAAAGCGGATCCCGACATTGTTGCCGCCGGCAAAGCCCAGATTCCCCTGAGTCTGAATAATAACCAGTGGACTTTCATCACACACGCCGTTGTCAACGTCTTCCCGGTTGTAACATTGGTAGGACAGTGGTTTAGCAACTGGCGGAATAATCAAATGAGGCAGGGGATGACAACGCCCCGGCACAACTGGCAAAACCCCGCGTGTCCAGTCCACGATATTTTTCACCGAGTCATCACTGGAGTCATTATCACAAACGATCACCTGAAAATTAGGATAGTTGAGCTTAAACACCGATTCGAGACATTCGACGGTATCCCGCCAGCCATTCCAGTTAAGAATGACGATTCTTACTTTTGGCTGTTCAGACTGCTTCATTGTGCCCCCCAATACACTGGTTTATCTCAGTGACCATGCTCCCCAGTACTTTATTCCAGGTGTACTGACTGGCGATTAATGCACGAGAGCATTGTTCCATTTGCTGCCACTGATGTTTGTCCCGTAAGATCAAATCGGTATAAGCCACCATTTGCTGAGCACAGTCAGTAACGGCCAGGTGTTGCAGGTTGGTGAAGTCGAGACCTTCTGCCCCCACCGATGTAGTAACGACAGGCAAGCCGCGGCTCATTGCGTTGAGCACTTTAACTTTGATTCCGGAGCCAAAGCGCAGTGGCGAAACAAACACCCGGGCACGGGTAAAATAGGTTTCCAGATCATCAACAAATCCCACCAGTTCTACCCCATCCGACTCGCTGACCAGTTGCACTAAACGCTCGTCAGGGTTAGCCCCGACCACATAAAATTGCAGGTCCGGATGAATCGCTTTGAGTTGTGGCCAGACGTCCTGCAAAAACCACAACAGTCCGTCCACATTGGCTTCCCAGTTTAAGGTTCCTACGTAGAGCAAGGCTTTTTCTGTGTCTTCATACTGCAACGAGGGTAAATCCAACTGGGAATCGTCGCCCAAATGATAGGTTACCCGGCATTTCTCTTTAACCGTGCCTATCTTCACCAGGCTATCGATGTCATTTGGCGCAGCAAAAACCAGATTAGCCTGTTGCGTCGTGCGCTGTTCGTATTGTTTCACCCGCACGGCCTCCAGGGCAGACGCGATACGATGCAACAGGTTGGAGCAGGACGTGGCAAAACGTTCCCACATCAGGTATGTCGCATTGTGGGTATGGAAAATAACCCGTCCTTTGTAATCGCGGGGAACATACTGATAGGCTTCGTAGTGATCCAGTAAAATAATGTCGTAGTGATGAGCAATACGGGCGACCTTTGCTACCAGTTGCTCCGAGCGCGACCGGTAAACGTTAATTGGCATGCCTTGCAGGTAACTCTTAAGCAGCACGCCCAGCGAGCGTGGACGCTGAACCTCATCAGACAAAAACACCGACAGTGGCAACTGCTGCTGAAATTCGCTTAATTTATCGCGACCATATTTCAGCGGGCACGCCAGTCCCACATCAAAATGACGGGACAAAAACTTCAGCATGTTCCAGCTTTTCATTCTGCCCCCACTGGTAGGCGGATAAGGCAGCTCTATAGAAATCATGAGGAGGGACTTTTTCATACGGCCTCCGGCGCACGATGAGAAATGTTTGCTATCCAGCGCTGATATTGTTCGGGGCTGAAGCCAAGATTGGACTGCACATGCACGGCAACATGTTCTTTATCGAGGTGATTCAGGTATGCCTGCACATCGTCGGCAGAGTGAATATCGTAAAACCATGAACTATGGGTGAGTTGCTTAAAATCCTGCCAGTGCCCGTTACCTTGCTGTACGTGTTCGACAAAAGCGCCATACAAAATGAATTCCGATAGATCGAGCTCACGGGCGAGGGCACGATGCCAGGGTTTCCAGGCAGTCACAGCAATATGGTCAAGCAACGCCAGGCAGGTATCACGCCGAAAGGCATTCAGCTGTGCAATATAACCATGTTTAATGTTTTTTTGACTGGTGATACCAAACAATCTGGCCGCCAGTGAATACCAGTTGAGATACCGGCGATCGGTTTGTAATACCGGGCCGCGTAGTTTGACTGATAAGCGCAACTTATCGCCCCGCCAGAGCTGATTGAGATTAAAGGGGCGGATAAATTCAACATCAGAATCAGCAAAAACGATGGCATCACAATCTACTTTTTCGGCGATCGCAAACTTGCACAGCTGCTGAAAAATCCAGCCTCTGACAGGCAGTGTCTTTTTCCCCCACCACCATTTACGTAACACCGGCAGATTAATATTGCGGTACGGCAGCAGTGATTCCTTGGTCATTAACACCACTTTTGCACTGGCCAGGTGTGCAAACAGCGACCACTCTTTCTCATCAATAATCAGGTAGTGCTTTTCGTAGCCGGATAAATAGCACTGAGCCGTAGCGACCAGCCTCTCACATCGCTGTAAGTCATCTTTAAAGGTCGGCGTGACCAATATATTGCGCTTGGACATCTTCACATTGTTACCTTTTGCACGTTATTACTTGTCGTAACGAGCAAGATAGCAACCACCATGCCACAGAAATTAGCCTTTATTTTTCATGCACTTACGCATTAAACGGAAGAATATGACCACGACTATGCAAGCAAAATGAAAATGCATTAGCAAAATGCAATTACGAACACTGGCGCACTAATTGAATAGCTTGATTAAACAGGCTGTTATTGTTGCGTTAACGTACCCCGATCAGCAGCTAAACCTTGTTTGAGGAGATAATATATGAAACCGGTTGTCGCCCGATTATTGTGGCTTTGCGGCTATGTTCTGCTGATTGGCCCGCCGCGGCTGTACGAGCTTAAACACAAAGCCCGGCAAACCGGCAATGAGCTGTCTAATCTGCCATTTACGGTGTTAATTGGCGTTGAAGTACTGGTGCGACTGGGCTTATTCCTGATGATTGTGACAGCTACGGAAGCCTTAACCGGTAAAGCCCGCTACGACTACTTTTTACTGGATTTTTTCTTTGCCGCGCTGGCGCTGGCCGGGGCTGGTCATCTCGCAGTCTTCCTGCTTTGCTTTAGCGTCTGTCAGGGCAACCCTTCCAGCATGCGCTGGTACCGACTGGGTCGCAATACCATTTATGCCGTACCTCCCGCTCTGGTGGCAGGCTTGCTGGCGTTACTGTGGCAACACCAGAATCACCAGGCACTGGTGAGTGGAAACCTGGTACAGCAGGCTTTCGGCTTATGCTGGGCCGGCTTTTTTATGCTGGGGCTAGCCGAAGCGTGGCTGATGCGCCGTAAGCCCACCGGACTGGACACAGTTCTTTCTGCCAGCATTCGCAATCGCTAGTTGCAATTCGCATTTTGCAAAATGCGAATTGCGCAGCAAAGTGCGTGTCCCCTGGCTGTTCCAGCGTCAAAAAATAATCATATACACATGATTCAAAAGGATTTTACGACATTGGTTTAATAATTGCTCAGCACCTCCTAGTCGTAAATAACCGGGAATCGTCATGCCCAAAGATGTCAACTACAGCAATACGGGGTCGCCACAAACCGATGGCGATACTCAGTGGCTGGCTGAACAGAAGTTCATTGAGCAGTACAAAGCTCACCATAGTTTTGTGAGACGTGTGGTCAGAAACTTGCGTATCCACTACAAACGGGCGCTTTGGCGTTTTGTAATTCAGTCTTCCCGGGCAGTAAAACGCGGTCTGGATATCGTGTTAAGTCTGGCTGCAATTGTTCTGTTGCTGCCTGTTTATGCACTTACTGCTATTGCTATCTACGTGGATGCGCCGGGCCCGGTAATTTTTACTCAGCTGCGAGCCGGTCGCTTTGGCAAGCCTTTCACCATGTTTAAGTTTCGCTCCATGGTAGTCAAAGCCGAAAGCGAAAAAGCGGCCCTGCTGGATCAGAACGAATCTTCAGCCGGCGTCATTTTTAAGATGAAACGGGATCCCCGCATCACCCGTGTTGGCCGCTTTATCAGAAAATTTTCCATTGATGAACTACCACAGCTGTTTAATGTGCTGCGCGGTGATATGTCCCTGGTTGGCCCTCGTCCGCCTACACTCAGTGAAGTCGCTCAGTACAGCTTATCTGATCGCAAACGACTCTATGTAGCGCCAGGCATTACCTGTATCTGGCAGGTCAGCGGGCGTTCAGAGATTGATTTTGCCGGTCAGGTAAAACTGGATGTGGCCTATATCCAAAGCCAAAGCCTATGGACCGATTTACGTATTCTGCTGAAAACCATTCCTGCCGTGCTACTTGGTAAAGGAGCCTACTGATGCAAACGCCACTGAACAGTTACTCTCTGGCGGTTTTAATTGAACCGACTGATTTACCGGCTTTACAGCCGCTGCTGGTGCGCCGCTCGCTGGCCTTGCTGCCAGTTGCCGGTAAGCCGATTATTCAGCTGTGGCTGGAACATATCAGCCTGATGGGCTTTACCTCGGTAAGTATCGGTGTGCGGGATTTCCCGCAAGCGCTGCGTGACTTTGTGGGCAACGGCTCTCGCTGGGGCCTGTCTATCGAGGTTCATGCACTTACCGAGCACATGTCCAATGAAGACGCTGTAGCGCATATTGCCGCAGCAGGGCCTCAGTTAGTTGCTTGTTTAAATGCCATCCCTACAGATAACCTGTCGATTTTACTGAGTCATCAGGTCAGTGAAGCCACCGTGCCTTTTACTGCGGGAACCGGGCAATACCCCTTAGCTTACCTGCTACCGAAAGCCAGCGAAGCGGGCCAGGAAAAGCTTTGCATCCCACTGACCGCTGAGTTTTTTAAGCGCATCGATAGTGTTAGCAGTCTTTGGCAGGTGAATAACGCCATTTTGCACGGGCAAACCTTCGACCCGTTGCCCAGCGGATTTGAAGTCGAACCCGGCATTTTTATGGAAACCGGCATCCAGGTTAAACCCGGCGTGAATATGCAGGGCCCCGTCAAAATCGGCCAGAACAGTTATCTGGGCAGAAACGTCAAAATAAAAAATAATGTGGTTATAGGTGCCTGCGTCATTATCGAAGACGGCTGCGAACTGGAAAACACCCTGATACTGGATAACACCTATGTGGGTGCACAGTCTAACCTCAGCAATGTGGTTATCGACGGCGCTTCGGTCTTCTCATTACAAGCCGGTACATTTACCTGGATAAACGACCCAAGCATCCTGGGCTGGACCAACAGCGCTGCCAATTCGGTATCCGTACTCGAACGCATCACTGCACTGGCTTTAATGGCCGTATTTTTGCCGGCTATGTTGACCCACGCTGCGCTCCAGTGTTTGCGTCGACGCCCGGTGTTTAAGCACGCAACCGGCTTTATCCCACAAGGGATGAGTTTTACTGGTCAACCCAGGCATCAAACGCTGGCGCTAATGCAGTTTACCAGTGGCAATCATCGCTTTAATAAACTGCCGTGGCTGACCGAAGTGGTAAAGGGCAATCTGCATCTGGTGGGCATAGGTCTGCCCTCATCCACCAGCCAGCCAATTCCTCAATGGGCATTTGAATTACAAAATAAGCGACCCGGCGTTATTACGCTGCATGAGAGTCAACCTGCTGCGCTGGCTGAGGAAACCCATTACGTTGAAGATCTTTATTACCTGAATCACTGCAAGCGTCCGCGCAACCTGCTCATTTTGCTTAACTGGGTAACCCGGTTATGCATTGCAGGGTTCAGTTTCACTAACCGGAAAAACGAGGCAAGACTATGAATATTTCACAAGTGGTAATTGACGATACCGTGGTGTTACGACTCACTGGCAAACTCGATGGCAGCGCCGTTGAGACCTTATCCAACCAGGTAAAGGAGGCCATCTGGTCGCGGCACAGCGCCATACTGATCAATCTGCAGGGGGTCGAATTTGTTGACTCAACAGGCCTGGGATTACTGGTCTTTTTATTTCGCCAGGCCAAGGAGCAAAATACGGATTTTGCTATCTGCGGACTATCCGCCCAGGCACTGATGGTGTTTGAGATAACCCGGATGACCAGGATTTTTGTGGTGCATCCAAATGAGTCAGCCGCGCTGAGTGTCAGCGCCTGAGATTTTCCTGAACTTACTTTTTACGAAGAACAGGCAGGTACCCCATGACCAGTAAAGCATTTTTTTCACCTCCGGCAGCCGCCGCTCCGGCCTCATTATCCAGGTCTGTTATCAAGGATAACTACACGCCTATCCTTGGCATTCCCATTGATAACCTGACGCTGGAGGAAACTACCGACGCGGTCTTTGAGTTGATAAAACAGTACCCGTTAACCCAGCGCCCCAGTTTTGTCGCGACGGTGAATGTCGACTTTCTGGTTAACGCCCATGCCTGGCTACCAGGTCAGTTGCCCAGGCACCCGGAGCTACTGGATATTTTGCGCAACGCCGATATTGTTACCGCCGACGGTATGCCGTTGGTATGGTTAAGCAAATTGCTGGGCCGATCACTTAAACAGCGGGTCACAGGAGCCGATTTGGTCCCGGCACTCTGTCTGCGGGCTGCACAGGAAAATGCTTCGGTGTACTTGTTGGGCGGCCGCGAACAAATCGCCTTGCAGGCTGCTGACAAATTAAAATCGCAGTATCCCGGCCTAACCGTCGCCGGCGTTAACTCACCTTTTGTCACCACCGAAGGCGTTAATATCGATAATGAAGCCAACGACCAGCAAATTGTCGATGCTATTAATCAGGCCCGGCCAGATATTTTGTTTATTGGCTTTGGTAATCCCAAGCAGGAAATTTGGTTTCAACGCAATAAACACAAGCTAAACGTACCGGTGTCTCTTGGCATTGGGGGTACCTTTGAATTTATTGTTGGCTCGGTAAACCGTGCACCGCGCTGGATGCAGGCCAGTGGGCTGGAGTGGATCTATCGCATCACCCAGGACCCCAAGCGCCTGATAGGACGTTACCTTACAGGCATTGCCAAGCTCGCGATAATGACCACACCTATGCTGTTAAACAGTCGGCCAGGCGCTCGTCAGCACGGTAATGCAGCGGCAAATGAGCAGGCCAACGCAGCTTTGGACATCCTTGATCAGGATATTGCATACCCGGATATTTGTGCATTAAGCGCAGACCATTATCATCTGATTTGCCTGCCTGAAGAAATCACCACAGACTGGGTTGAACGGAACGCCATTTTCATTACCCAGATGCTCAATCAACAGCGGCCGTTATTGCTCGATTTTACCGATGCTAAATACTTTGAACCCGGTACCGAACACTTGTTTTTGCAGATGTTTCGCCACTCTACCAACAACCATCAGCAGGTTTACGTGTCAGGGCTGAACAACCCGCAGTTAATCAGGCAGCTTAAATCATTCCGCGTGTATGACATGTTCCAGTTTAAGGTGTTCTCATCTTTCGAAAAAATATTATTTCTGATTGGTGACAATCAAGAAAGTAACGCAGTGCATTATCAGAGCCGGGCGGGTATTTTTCACATTACCATTACCGGCACCATTTATGCCCAGGACACCAGGCCAATTGATATCAGTGCAATTTCGGCTGCTTCACAGGGGCGCCCGCTGCTGCTGGATATCTCCAGAGTTACTGATATAGACAACCGCGGTCTGGCGCAGCTGGTCTGTTTGGCAAAGCATTGCCAGCAGCACCACCAGCAATTGGTAATGCTGGGTGCCAACGCGGCTTTTCGTCAACGTTTGAGCGCTGCCGGGTTAGCAACAGCCTTTGCTATGACTGACACCTACGAACAAGCCCACAGGCTACTGCGTTAATTACCCAAAACAGAGCACGACCCGGTCTATCTGACCGGCGTCGTTATCTCTGACTGTTCCAGGCCTGTTGCGGTCATCTCTTCCAGCACTTGCTCTGAAACCTGCAACGATGCCTCAGCGATGCGCTCAAACTCAGCAACCATTGCAAACACCCACTCCTCGTCTCCCTCAATACAACGGCGCTCTATATCTTTGGCAATGGCATGCAAACGCAGGTTAGCGTGAGAAGCAGACGAACTTTTAACACTATGTGCGGCAAATTCGATTTTTTTCAAATCACCGTTATCCCTGGCTTGCACCACTTGTTGCAAAATCTTACGAGTTTCGCTGATGTATACCGTTAGAAGCTTCGGCACAACTTCCCGGCTGGTGTCGTAAATCAAGCGGTTGAGCACCTCGGTATCAAACAGTTTGTACTGTAAATAAGCGCTTTCATCCTGTGTGGGAACCGCTGATACGGTGTGGGTAACGACCGTTTCCGGCTCTTGCTCCTGATGAAGTAAATCGTCAGACTGATTACCCTGCGACCAGTAATTAATTTTTTCGAACAGGCATTTCTTGGTGCAGGGCTTACTTAAGTGATCGCACATACCGGCTACTTTAAAGCGGTTGATCTCGTTCTCCATCGAATGCGCTGTCAGGGCGATAATAGGGGTTTGTGCATTAATTCCCTGCGCAGAAATAATCCGCCGGGTTGCTTCCAGACCATCCATCTCTGGCATGGAAATATCCATTAATATCACATCAAAAGGCTGCTGCTGACTTATCTCAACCGCTTGCTTACCATTTTCGGCAAATATTAGCTGAATATCTTCTTTAAGCAGTTGGTTTTCGACTATCAGGCGATTTGATTCATTATCCTCGGCTACCAGAATACGGATCCCGGGGTAGATATTCAGATTATCGTTTTTCTTAACGGTGCGGAGGGCGGCGATTTCTTCCTCGGTACAGTGGCTCAGGCGGATACTAAAGGAAAACCTCGCACCTGTGCCATTACGGTTATTCTGCGCCGATAGCTGACCGTGCATTTTTTTTACCAGATTCATGCAAATGCTCAGACCCAATCCGGCACCGGAGCGTTGTCGGGATGATGAGTTATCGGCCATGGTAAACTCGTCAAACAACTGCGATTTAAACGCTTCGTCAATACCAATACCAGTGTCGGTGACATCGCAAAGCAATTCAAATTCATCCCCCTCCATCGCCACCGCAGACAAGGTTACCGCAATGCTGCCTTTGTCAGTAAATTTTACGGCGTTATCAATCAGGTTTATCAGGATTTGACGAATGCGGGTAAAATCGCCTACGGCAAACCCGGGTAACGCCGGCGAAGTTTGAAAAAGCAACGACAGGTTCTTCTCGCTCACAGCGGTTTGCATAATACCCCTGGTACTTTCTATCAACGCTTCGGTACTAAAAGGCTTGGGCGAGATAGTAAAGTTACCGGAGTTCATCCGCGATAAGTCCAGAATACTGTTGATAATCTCCAGCAACTGTGTGCCCGACGACATGGCCAGATGAATCAGTTTGAGCTGTTCCGGATGCACGTTATCTTCTTCCAGTAGCTCCAGGATCCCCAGCACAGCATTCATTGGCGTGCGTATTTCGTGACTCATGGTGGCTAAAAAACGCCCTTTGGCTTCACTGGCCTGCTCGGCCAGTTCCCGGGCATCTTTTAATTTGTTTTCATACTCTTTACTTTCGCTGATATCTTTTAACTCGCAAACATAACGGTTGCTGTTCGGGTCCTCCCCAGGAATTACCGACACATGAGCTAAAGCCGGAAAATGCGAACCATCGGCCTTTATGATAGTCACCTCCTGCGACCAACTGCCCTTTTCATCGAGCGCCGTCCACATTTCTCTGCGTACGGATTTATCGTTATCAAAAAATAATCGGGTGGCTTTAAAGTCTTCTGGCAGGGTACTGGGGTAGCCCAATGTTGCTTTAAATGCATCATTGGCTTTTATAATGTGTGCTTCGTGGTCGGTGACAAACATTGGGATATTGATATTAAATACGCAGCTGGCCAGCAAGGATTCCATATGCAGACGCTTTTGCTCCGAGATATCGCGTATAAACGCAGCAAAGAATAAAGCTTCACCATCATCAACCGTACAAATGGCTATTTCGATAAAGAACTCATGCCCCTCCTTGTGCAGAGCTACCAGCTCAATGCGTTTGTTTAAAACTTTACTTTCCTTGTTTTTGTCAAATTTTGCCATAGCGGCATCATGCATTGACCTGAAACGTTGTGGAATAATGATTTCACTAAGTTGTTTGCCGACAATTTCTGCTTTCTGCCAGCCGAAAATGGCCTCTGCGTGGCTATTAAAATCGACAATAACGCCATCGCGATTGGCTGTAACAATAGCATCCAGTGAGGAGTTCAGCAGGGCCTTGGATTTCGCTTCGCTGGAGCTATGCCTTTCCAACAGATGTTTGTTTTGTTTTCGGTTTAACTCCGAGGTCTCGCGGCTTTCGCGCAGCTGGTTTATCAGGGTGTTATGACGCGAAACGAGCTCGTCAATAGCCGCTTCGCCCACATCGGATAGCGCAGACGAGTCCGTATCCCCGCCATTTTCCAGCTGCTTTTTAAGCTGGGTATTGGGGTTGAAAGCGGACATGCGATAAAAATGCAGGCAGGCCAGATTAAACAGTGCCAGGCTTATCGCTGCGCCCCAGTTTACCCAACTTGCTTTATCCGCAGTCAGGGGGAAATTCAGCCACAGCAACAAGATCGAAAAAGTGCCGGCATTTAACAGCAGGAATGGAAAATAAATTTTAAGCATCAAAGACACAAATACATCGCCCTCTAAACTACAGAATCCACGGAAAACATCAAAAGACAATTACGTAATAAGCGTAGTTTGTGCAGCGAAAAACACTCATTAACCAATAGTTTAATTTTTCGCCAATGGGGTGTTGAGCCGGGGGTGCTAGTGTGAAGACGGGACTAAAGCGGCTGGTAGGAAATACGGTTGATGTACCACACTTTAATCCCTTCCGGTGTTTTTACATCTACCTGGTCGTCTTGTTCTTTTTTGAGCAGTGCGCGCGCCATGGGCGAGTCGATAGAAATATAATCCTTGCGGTCATAAATCTCATCGGGGCCTACAATCCGAAAGGACTTAGTGTCGCCATCATCGTTTTCTATCTCTACCCATGCACCAAAGAACACCCTGCCCTCCTGTTCGGGCGCAAAGTCCACCACTTTTAACGTTTCCAGGCGCTTACGCAAAAAACGAATTCGCGAGTCAATCTTACGCAGCAGCCGCTTATTCTCTTTGTAATCGGCATTCTCAGAGCGATCGCCCAGGCTGGCAGCCCAGGTTACCTTGGCGGTGATCTCCGGACGGTACTCACGCCAGAGGTAATTCAGCTCATCACGCAATTTGTCGTACCCTTCGCGGGTAACCAGATCAGTTCGCAAGTAGTGTTCCTTTCTAACAGATAACCGGGCAAAGAAAGTATTGCCGGATTGTATCGGCAAATAACCGTAACGCCAACGGGAATCTGCCAACACTCTTAACCTTATAAAATCTATACTAATTGTGCAGAAAAAAGCGATGACAGCGGCTATTGTTTACCGCTATATTGATGCTCCTTTTGACGTAAATGGAATAACAATAATGAGCTTTAACAGCCGCAATATCAAAATCGCCCTGGTTTCCGCCTTAACACTTTTACTTGCCGCCTGCGGAAGTACACCACAGCCTACTGTCCCTCTGCAAACCAACAACGTAGGTGCCGATAAGCGTGTGGTATTTGCTTATGTCGGACCGGAAGATGCTAAAGGTACAACGCACATTTATGGCGCCAGCTGTTTACTTTGCTACGGCGTTGCAGCAGGTTTAACCAGCTCTCTGGACACCCATCTGGAGTCTACCGTTGATGCCACCGAACTCGAAGCGATTCGTGACGTTGTCATTAGCGAATATCGCCAGCATAACAGTAACATCAGCCTGGTAACGCTGAACACCGAAGTCAGCAAGCTGAAAAAATTCAAGGGCGAACATGGTTTTGCGCCTAAGGATTTCCGTCCGTTGGCTGAATCACTCAATGCCGATGTACTGGTACTGCTGGAAATGCAGGAACACGGCGCGTTCAGAAGCTTTAGTGGCTATGTACCCAATGGTGACCCACAAGGCTATGTTCGTGGCTTATTATCTACCATTGATTTAAAAACCAACGCTTATATTCAGTACCTGGTCATTGACGAAAAAGTGCAGCCTGAAGGCGAATGGGATGAGCCAACCACGTTTCCTGGCGTAACCCACGCTTACTACCAGGCGGTAGAAAACGTAAAACAAAAACTCGCTGACGCTATTTAACAGGTCGCGTTATGAACCGGTTAATTGCACTGTTGGTGTTATTGGCGATGGCGGGGTGCTCCAGCACCACGCCATACCGTGATGACTATGCCCGTCACGTTAATAGCGACAATGCCGCGCCATTTAGCACCGAGTCGTTTCGCATGGTCCTGGTCGACCCTGAGCAGGTCGATCTACGGGCCACTTACGAAAATGACAATACCGTTGGGGATTCGTCGGTTTTGTATCAGGGTGGCTCCGGCGCTGCCGGACTACTGGCCATGGTCGCGCAGATTGGCATTCACAGCTCTTTAGTCTCCTCGCAACGGGAAGAAAAGCTGGCCGCCATGCAGCAACAGGCTAATCAGCGAATTTTGCCACTGCTGGATAATGCGGGCGCCATGTCGGTTACCGAACTCATGCCTGAAGCCCAGTCAGCCTGGCTTGCCACAGACGAAATGCCTGCTGAGGCACTACAGGTAAAACCAATCTTTTTTAGTGCCCAGGATTTATCCCGTTTAAGCCTTAAAATGGTTATCTGGGTAACGGATCCCAAGGGCAGCAAAAAAAGGCCGGATAAATACAAAAACCTGATCCAGGTTTATGGCAAACCGCTTAACGAAACCGAAAAAACCGAGCTTCGTAACGGTAATAAACAGCTGTTGGCACAGCATCTCAGTGGATTGCTAACGACAGCTCTGGATATGGCTAAACGAGCAGCCACCGGCTACTATCCCACCGCTGGCGGCACCATGAAAACCTATAAAATCCAAAAGCAAGGCAAGAACAAGGTGATAAGAGCGTCGCAAGTTGACGATACCTGTCAGTACACCGTTGTTCGCGATCTGCGTAAATGGCTGATTGCCCTGCCCAAAAGCCCTGCCGAAGGTGAGCAGAACCTGACTGTTCAGCAGCCGCAACCGGGTAATGAAAACAGCTGTTACACTGCGGTGTAACAGCGCTTTTCAGCGCCTGCCCAGAATCTTCATTTCTCATTGCAAAGCCATGTGACACCGTCAGCAGAGGTGCTATACTCTGTGCCCATAAAAAAGCGTGGTTACGCTTGTCGATTGCAACTCAATAGTAGGTAGGAAGGGACACTTCCAATCATTACATTCACTACTGCCTGAATCTCATACATGATGATAATAAATACCATTGCCAACGAACTCGCCGTTAAACCTGCTCAGGTTGAGGCTGCCGTTAAACTGCTCGACGAGGGTGCAACCGTACCTTTTATTGCGCGTTATCGTAAAGAAGTGACCCAGGGTCTTGATGATACCCAGTTACGTAACCTCGATCAGCGGTTGGGCTATCTGCGTGAATTAGAAGATCGCCGTCAGGTGATTTTGAAATCCATCGGCGAACAGGAAAAACTAACGCCGGAACTCGAACAGCAAATTCGGGCCGCCGATAACAAAACCACGCTGGAAGATTTATATCTGCCGTACAAACCTCGCCGCCGTACCAAGGGCCAGATCGCTATTGAAGCTGGCCTTGAGCCATTGGCCGCTGCGCTGTTTGGTAACCCGACACTGGATCCGGAAGCCGAAGCTGCTGCCTTTGTTAATGCCGACAACGGCGTTGCCGATACTAAAGCGGCTCTGGAAGGCGCCCGCTATATCCTGATGGAACGGTTTGCCGAAGACGCCGGTCTGCTGGCCAAAATTCGTCGTTACCTTAACGACAATGCCTTTATTCGCAGCCGCGTGGTAGAAGGTCAGGAAAAAGCCGCCGTAAAATACAGCGACTACTTTGACCATTCTGAAAAACTCGCATCAGTACCCTCACACCGCGCGCTGGCAATGTTCCGCGGTCGTAACGAAAACATGCTGCACATTCAGATGATTGCCGATCCGGGTCAGGAAGACTCGCCAGGCCAGGCGTCTTATTGTGAACAAATCATTGCCGGGCATTTCGAGCTACGCAACCAGGGCCGCCCGGCAGATATGTGGCTGGCTCAGGTAGTCACCTGGACCTGGAAAATCAAAATTGCTCTGCACATGGAAACTGAGTTGTTTGGGCAGTTACGCGAAAAAGCCGAAGAAGAAGCGATCAACGTTTTTGCCAAAAATCTTAATGACCTGCTGATGGCAGCCCCGGCTGGTGCAAAAGTCACCATGGGTCTGGACCCGGGCTTACGCACCGGGGTTAAGGTCGCGATTGTGGATAAAACCGGTAAGGTGGTAGGTACCACAACGATTTTCCCACACGCACCGCAGAATCAATGGGACAAATCCCAGCGCACGCTGGCTAATCTGTGTAAGCAGCATAAGGTAGAGCTTATCAGTATCGGTAACGGTACCGGCTCACGCGAAACTGACAAGCTGGTGGCAGAAATGATCAAGCAGACACCTGAACTGAACGTTCAGAAAATCATGGTCAGCGAAGCGGGTGCTTCGGTGTATTCGGCATCTGAACTGGCTTCTAAAGAATTGCCGGAGCTGGATGTATCATTACGGGGGGCGGTCTCTATTGCCCGCCGGTTGCAGGATCCGCTGGCCGAATTGGTAAAAATTGAGCCCAAGGCCATTGGTGTTGGTCAGTATCAGCATGACGTGAGCCAAAGCCTGTTAGGTAAATCACTGGATCAGGTCATTGAGGACTGTGTAAACGCGGTTGGAGTAGACCTGAATACCGCGTCACCGGCACTGCTCAGCTACGTCTCCGGACTAAACAAAACCCTGGCGCAGAATATCGTTAACTATCGTGACGCGAATGGCGCATTTGCCCGTCGTCAGGATTTAAAATCTGTTGAACGCCTGGGGCCAAAAGCGTTTGAACAGGCCGCCGGATTCCTGCGCATTGTAAATGGCACTAACCCGCTGGACAGCTCCGCGGTTCACCCTGAAGCTTACCCGGTGGTCGACAGTATTGTTAACCGTACCGATGTCGCTGTGAATGATCTTATTGGTAACACCGATTTGCTGCGCAAGCTGAATCCGGAAGACTTTGTCAGTGACGATTTTGGTGTCCCTACCGTTAAAGACATTCTTAAAGAGTTAGACAAACCTGGTCGCGATCCGCGTCCTGAGTTTAAAACCGCCGCGTTTAAAGAGGGAGTGGAAACACTGGCTGATTTAAAACCGGGGATGATCCTCGAAGGCGTGGTAAGTAATGTAGCTAACTTTGGTGCCTTTGTAGATGTGGGTGTTCATCAGGACGGTCTGGTGCATATTTCGGCCCTGACTAATAAATTTATTTCTGACCCCCGCGAAGTCGTTAAAGCCGGCGATATCGTTAAGGTTAAGGTGCTGGAAGTCGATGTCGAGCGCAAGCGAATCTCCTTCACCATGCGTCTGGATGACACCCCGGCCCCACAAACCAAAGGCAGCACGGCCAAACCACAGGGTGGCAAAGGGAAAGGCAACAACAGCCGCAACCAGAACCGCCCGGCACCGCGCCAACAAGCACCGGCGAATGCCGCCATGGGTAATGCCTTTGCCGACGCCTTTGCTAAAGCCAAGAAAAACTAAGCAACGCGGTAGTCTTTACTAATAAGCAAAAGCCCCGTTCAAACGGGGCTTTTTGGTTATCTGGCAGCCGCTAATCAGGCCGAAGCGCTGAAGCCTCCCTCAAACGGCGTGCTCACGTTTTTATAAAACGAAGCGATGACAGCATTACGCTGCTGCATTTGCTGTGTATCGATTTGCAGCGAGCGGCGGCCACTGCTTTGGCTGTAGCGGTCGTCATCTTCTACCGCCAGTTCATCCAGTTTACGGGTAGGGATTTGTGGCTGATTATTTGCCACAATTTCTTCGAGGGTTGGCACCTGTACCCGCGCGGTGCTCGTTTGCGCCTCATCTGCTGGCGCAGCAGTCGCTTCACTGCGCTCATCCGCCAGCTTATTTCGGGCTTCAAACGCAATCCGCGAAGCTTCTGCCGCCACCTGTAAATCCTGCGGGGAAGGCTCAGCGGGTGCCAGTGCTGCGGCGCGCACCTGCTGCATTTTACGAATCGTCTGCTGCGGTGTATTCTCGGTAGATACGTCTATGGATACCTGGCCTTCCACGGCATAACGCTGACCATCGGGTCCGCGCTGAAATTCGTACTGCGGCGAGCCAGCGTACTGACCGCCGATACTGGCATGGGCCTGTTCATGCGCTCTGACTTCCTGATCGCGCTGCTGCAACATATCAATCTGACGCTGCTCAGACTGTTGCTGCTGACGATCACGGGCATCATCTTTACCCGCACTTTCTTCGTTAGCGTTATTAAACTGTTGGTCAGACTCAGCCGCTGTCTGAGCGCCGCCCTGATTGTTTTGCAGACGTTCGTAGGTAAGCGGCTGGTTGCCCTTAACCGACGACTTTAGTTTATCAGATTCAGAACCCAGTCCCTGTTCGGCACTGCCTTGTTTGGCATCGGCGGGCTGGGGGATAGTATCTCTTACGAGGTTGTCACGCCGGGCAGCTTCCACACTGAGGTTCGCAGTGGGGATTGCGAAGGACGTTGGGATTGGCGTGACGATATTCATTGGGGGTTATCCGCTGCTCAGGCAATGGTATCGATGATCTTACCAACAGTGTCGTTGGCTACATCGATAACCTTGGCAGAAGCCAGCGCATTCATAGAATACAGCTGCATTGAAAGTAAATCAGACGTGAGACTATCACCACCTGATGGCAGTAAATCAGAAACGGTAGATAAGCCACGCAGCGATGCACTGGCCAACAGATCACCCGGACCATTTTGCGCGACATCCTGCTGAGCCGTTCGCTGCGCAATGTTTAAGGCTGACTGAGTCATGCCATCAAAGGATTGCTGCAAACCAAACTGACCCGCAATAATCGCCGAATTTACGTTATTGCTAATTGCCATACACTACCCCCACACTCTCATGGTTAATTATTAACCAAAAAGCGCTAAAAGGAAAGCCTGCTGTTGCAGTAGAGGTGTTGATAAAACGTTACACAGCCCTTGCCAATAAAGGGGTGATAGCCAAAAATGCCAGGCCAGTGAGTGCTGTAACGGCTATGACCCTAAACACGGGTCATATTGTTTATAAAATTCAGCATGATATCGGCGGTTTGCCGGGGGTGCGAAATAAACGGAGCATGCGCCGCATGGGGCATTACCACGGTGTCTGCACGGGGATGCAACTCGTGGATACGATCGATACTGCTGGTTGGTACCAGACTATCCAGGCGGCCGTAGAGCCGGAGTGTAGGCTGACTGGTGCGGCCAATCATGCCGCGCAGATCGACAGTTTCAAGCAACGAAAGTCCGGCAGCCAGCGCTTCCTCTGCTGGCGACGGCAGCTCACTAAGCTGCTGACGAATCGCTTTAACGTCTTGTTTGGCAGTAGCGCTGCCCATGGCCTGAATCGCCAGAAAACGGTCCAGGGTTTTTTCGTAGTCACGGGCCAGCTGGCGCTGAAATCCCTGCAATATTTCCGGCTCTATGCCTTTCCAGCAGCCTTTAGATACAAAACAGGGCGAAGACGCCATAGTGATTAACCCGGCCACTTTTTCCGGATAGCTAAGTGCCAGTTGTTGCGCCACTAAACCACCCAGTGACCAGCCAGCGACAATTGCCCCTTCAGGCAGGGATTCATTAACCAGCGCCGCCAGATTTTCTATGGAGTAATCTTCAGGCAACTGGTCGCTGTTTTGACCAAAGCCGGGCAGGCAAACACGGGTAATGTGCAGCTCGTCGGCTAAAAAAGGTAAGAATTCACTAAAAACCGCGCTGTTCATACCCCAGCCATGGAGTAAAACCAGTGCTTTTCCCGCTCCCTGAGACAGGCTTTTAAGGCCTGCATTAGTGTTATTGTCAACCACGCGATCACTTCCCCTTAAAACGTAGCAAAAGTTTACATGAGCATTTTAAAAAGCCCAATAAAGAAATGTCTGGAATCGCTAAGTCTCGCGACGAAATACCTGCCACAGGGCCTTTGTTATCTGTGTCAGCAGCCTTCCGCAGCCTCGGTTTGCCCCACTTGCGAGCAAGACTGCTTATTCTTTAACTGCGCCAAAGCTGGCCATAACCTGCTTAACTGGCCCGCCATAAAACAAGGGCTGACCCCGGGTAAGTATCAACAGCTTGTGGCATTGAGTTATTTTCAGTGGCCGCTTGATCATCTGGTTCGCCGGTTTAAATATGGCCACCCTAAACTTGCCAGTATTCTGGTGCCGTGGTTTTTACGCTATACCCAGGTCACCAGCCAGCCTTTACCAGACTGTTTACTGCCGGTACCGGTCAGCCCCTGGCGATATGGCCAGCGCCAGTATCATCAAACTTTATTGCTGGCCCACGCTCTGGGTAAAGCGCTTAATATTGAGGTATCGGCAAACTGGGCGCGACGTCGGGGCTGGCAGGCCAGTCAGCAATCGCTGGGGAGACAGGCGCGCCTGCGTAATCTTAAGCAGGCTTATCAGTTAAATCAGGCACCATTGCCACGCCGGGTAGCAATTATTGACGATGTGGTTACCACCGGTGCGACCATTGCTACCCTTAGCAAAATGCTGCATAAAGCATCACCAGAAACTGAAATTGTGGTGTGGGCGATGGCCATTACGCCGGTAAAACCCGACCCACATATTCTGCAGGCCGGGTACCAGTTTAATCTGCCCTAGAGGTTTAGTTGATGGCATTGGCCATAAATAACGCATTACTCATAAGCTTATTGGTGCCGTACCAAAACCCTCTGAACTGTGGGTCGTCGATAAAGCCAATCACCCGCCCTTTGCCCATAGGCTGCGCCATGGTAGCAACAGAGCCTGCAATTTCTTCGGCCAGTACGTCGGCACTAAATCCTGCAACTAACGGAGACTCGCTGTAACGCCCCGGCACGACCAGTGGTGAGGCACTGCTACTGGCCATCATATTACTGGTTTTAAACAGGTTTAAGGTAGACTTATCAAAGCCATAATATAGCGGGTGGGAGATATCAATATTGGCCTGATACACAGCACCTGCCACTAACTGCTGTGCATTGTGCGCAGCGCGCTCACCAAAGGTTAAGCTTTTTTCGCTGAATAACTCCGCGACATCCTCACGAGAAGTGAGCTTAACATCCAGCCACTTATACTGGCTAAACAGTCGCAGAGCTGAGGTTTGCCCCACCAGAGTGCCCCCCGCTCTTACCCAGTCTGAAATAGTATCTGCCAGCTTACCGGATAAATCGTAACGCCCACCCACGAACAGAATGTGGGTATAGTTATTCAGATCGATGCGGGCTAAACGCTGCTGCTCTACCAGGGTAACCGGCATGCCAACCTGGGTATCCAGGTAGTGCCAGACTTCCCCGGCCTCATACTGACTTACGCCTTCACCACCAACCAACAACACCTTAGGCGCGGTGACCGGCACCATGCTGCGGCTGCCAATATCAATACCCTGTTGGGTAAAACCACTGGTAATGGATAACAGCGGGACACCGCTATCCTGTGCCGCCTGATTTAACAACACAGTTAACTGCGATGGTTGTGGTACACCTTGCGGAATTACAATCGTACCCGCCGCAAAAGCCTTATCGCCACTGGCAGTTTTAGCGGTAAAGGCTTTGGTTGCTATGCGGGTCTGCACGTTGGCCGCACTCAGGCGTTGTAACAACGCGGGCGCTTTGTAGTGGTGCCATTCAAACGCATAGGCATAGGCGTTTTGCTGAACTGCGGTAATGGTTGGTTTGGCCACAGCGGTGGCCGAAGCAAGTTTTGCCCGGCGCAGCTCGCGGCTGCTCATTGGCGCAAAGTCTAAATCAAAAGCCAGCGGCAGGTTAAAGTTAGACACATCATAGAAGGTATTATCGACAAATTTTTGCTGGGTCGAGAATAACGCTTTAACCAAACGGTACTGGGGCTGTGCCAAAGGTACTACCAAGGTTTGTCCGGCGGCGTAAGTAGTATCATTAACCTCAAGATCCTGCGTCGCAACCTGATAAGCAATATTGTGCTGGGCCAGAACCCAGCGGGCTTGTTCGAGTCGCCAGGCATCCAGGGGTTCGTGCAGCAAATAAGCAGCATGGTCATCCTGACTGGCTAACTCTTCGGTTTCCTTATAAAAATTCTGCTGATAATCGAGAATGGCCGCCTTGTTTGCCATGGCACCGTCGAACACCGCGACTGACATAGTAAACTGATTCTGAATTGTTTTGGCAAAGGCCAGTGGACCATTGATGGAATCCTGCAGGTGGCCGCGACTGCTGGCCTGCTCAAACAGCACTCCGATGCTGCCCTGGGCGTCGGGATAAGACGAGCCCTTGCCATAGTAAAAATCGTCAAACCCTTCCTGACTGAAGTATAGCTGTTTCTGCTGGTCAAACGCCTTTACATAATACTCAGCCAAGGCATTGGTTAGTCGTACGTTTCCTTCTGGTGTAAAAGGGTTTTTGCGGCTGGGGACGCCGGGCTGAAAGAAATAGCTGCTGTCGGTACCCATTTCGTGAAAATCGGTCAGTATATGCGGTCGCCACTGCTGAAACCGGGTAATGCGGGCGCGGGATTCCGGGTGAACCATCATTAACCAGTCACGGTTTAAATCAAACCAGTAATGGTTTGTACGTCCGTTAGGCCAGCCTTCGGTATGCTCACGGTCTGCGGGGTCCGACGATAACACCTGACCTTTATGCATATTTGCCCACTGTGCAAACCGGGACAGACCATCCGGGTTGTATGACGGATCCAGCAGCACCACGTTTTCTTTTAATAAACGAGTGACCCGCTCATCCTGTGAGGCAGCAAGATAGTAAGCCACTAACAAAGAGGCATTTGCCCCCGATGGCTCATTGCCATGCACGCTGTAACCCATGTAAAAAAACAGCGGGGCATCACTGCCTGGCTTTTTACCCTGCTGCACCTGTGCAATATGAGCCGCTTGCCAGTCTGGCAGCTTGCTGCGATTTTCTGGCGCAGTAATGGTGAGTAACAACAGCGGCCGCTGTTCATGGGTGTAGCCGGTGACTTCCAGGCTAACCCGGTCTGAGGCGTCAGCTAAACGACGCATATAATTTACCAGTAAGTCGTGGCGAATATGCCAGTCCCCTACCTTAAAGCCGATCACAGATTCTGGCGTGGGGATGGCCGGATCGAGTTTGACATCGGCAGGCAAATATTGCGCGGCGGTTTTACCCTGTGCCAGCGCAACGCTACTTGCGCAAAGCGCAAAAAGGCCTAGCAGCAGATGACAGATAATAGTGAAACAAGAACGGGGAGAGTTAGATTTTGTCGTGATTGGCGCTGATAGCATTTTACGGACACCATAATTAGTTTTATCAGATGGTATTGAAACCAGTAAGTACGGCATAATATATTTATTCAATACCTGACTGTTTTACTCAGGTTAATTTGTTATTATATGCGTTAGTTAATGATTATGCAGGACTCTACAATGATCTCAATATCAAAAGAGGCCCAGGGGCATTTTGTTAAGTTGCTGGCAAAACAGGAAGAAGGCACCAATATTCGTGTTTTCGTCGTTAATCCAGGAACTTCCAGTGCCGAATGTGGTGTTTCTTACTGTCCACCGGATGCGGTGGAGCCTTCCGACACCCGTTTGCCTTTTGATGGCTTCGATGCTGTTGTTGACGAAGAAAGCGCGCCTTACTTAGAAGCCGCCGAAATCGACTATGTTACCGACCAGATGGGCTCTCAGTTAACCCTGAAAGCACCCAATGCCAAAGCCCGCAAAGTGGCTGATGATGCGCCGCTGGTTGAGCGTATCAACTATATGATTGAGTCAGAAGTAAACCCACAGCTGGCCAACCATGGCGGTCAGGTAGTGCTGTTGGAAGTAACCGAAGACGGTTATGCCGTATTGCAGTTTGGCGGCGGTTGTAATGGTTGTTCAATGGTAGACGTAACCCTGAAAGAAGGCATCGAAAAGCAAATGCTTGAAGAGTTTGCCGGCGAAATCAAAGGTGTACGCGATGCCACAGAACACCAGTCTGGCGAGCACTCTTACTACTAAGCTCAACAGCCAGCGTGATGCTGCCGTTTAGTCACTGGCAACGGTTTATTCAGGGCCTCAGTGTGTTTGCACTGGGGCTTGTGGTTATGGTGATTGGAGCCTGGTGGGTTTTGCCACTGTACTACGCTGGCCTGGCTATTCTGCTCGGCGGCTTTGGCTGGGCAATGTCTGGCTATCTGGGCCTGCTGTGGCAGCGTCTGACTAAAAACATTAATCCCAACAAATACCGCTAGGCGCTGGCAGGCGTCACCAGTTTGCTGTTGCGCCAGTAAAAAACGGCGGCGAGGGTCACGCCCCTAGCCAGTAGAAAGGCCAGCAATGCCCACCATAGCGCCGGATTCCCCTGGGCCTGAGTAACATACCATACCGGAAAAAATACCAGTAACGCACTTAGGATCATGGTATCGCGCATCGCTTTGGCATGAGTTAAGCCAACAAACACGCCATCAAATAAAAAACACCAGTGGGCAAGCAGCGGTAATAAGGTCATCATTCCCAGATACGGATAAGCAGCCTCTTGCAGAGGCACGATATCGGTTAATAAGCGGATGATATCCGGCCCGTAAGCCCAGAACACCAGGGCATATCCCACCGCAAATACACCAGACCACAACAGCCCCCTGTGAGTCTGGCGCATTACCCCACGCGGGCTTTTCGCGCCAGCCGCTTCGCCAACGGTAGCCTCAACAGCATACGCAATGCCATCCAGCCCCAGCGCAATCAGCACAAAAAATTGCATTAAAATGGCATTCACTGCTGTTGCCGTTTGCCCGTAGCGGGCTCCCTGAATGGTCAGAAATGCCAGGCACGCCTGCAAGGCAAGATTCCGTAACAACATATCGCCGTTCAGCTTCATCAGGAATTTGCGGGCGGTTTTGTCAAACCAGGCGCGCAGCGGTTTTTGCCAGCCAATCTGGCCCAGCGCAATCACTACCGCCATCAGCATCATGGTATATTCAGCGACAACGCTGGCAAGGGCGACACCACTCACGCCCCAGTCCCACCACCAGACCAACGTAATATCCAATCCGGCGTTCAGCAGATTCCCCACTATCTGCACAATCAGCACACTGGTTGTTTTTTGCTGTCCGACCAACCAGCCAATCAAGGCCAGATTTAATAACGCTGCGGGAGCACCCCATACGCGAACAGAGAAATACTCCCGACTGTACTGAGCAACCTCAGCCGTTGGCGCTGCCAGCCATAAGCCGGTGTGCAAAATAACCTGCTGACCAAGCCAGATTAATACCCCCAGCAACAGGGCTATCAGAGCGGTCTGGTAAAAGGATTTAGCCATGGCGGTAAGGTTATTCTCACCTTTAGCCTGGGCACTCATGCCGGTGGCTGACATGCGGATAAAACCGCACACCCAGTACAGTTGAGTCAGGATCAACGCTCCGATTGACGCCCCGGCCAGTTGTGCCGATGAATCCATATGCCCCATTACCGCCGTATCAACCAGTCCTAGGAGTGGCGTAGTGATATTGGCTAAAATCATTGGGATCGCCAGCTTCAGTAACTGAATATGAGCGGCTGGGCCTTGTAACTGATAGGATAGGGTAGTCACCAGAACGTTTAACTTTTGTTTTATTATCAAGGAGAATGCATGCAGTTTATCACGAGACGACAATTTATCCCGCTGTTCCTGAGTCTCCTGTTTCTGCACAGTACCCTGAGCCTGAGCTGGGCGAGCGCCGCGCCTGCACACTCAAGCGGTGTCATTTTGCTTTATCACCATGTTTCGGACGACACACCACGCAGTACATCGATAACGCCTGCAAAGTTTGCCGAACACCTTGATTACATTAACCAGCACTTTACCGTGGTGCCCCTTAACAAACTGATTAATGCGGCAAAAGGGCAGGGACAGGTTCCGGACAATGCGCTGGCGATCACCTTTGACGATGGCTACGAAAATATTTTGCAAAATGGCCACCCGTTAATTAAAAAATATGGCTTTCCCTACACTATTTTTATTAACCCCCAGGTTATAGGTAAACAGGCAAACCAGCTCGACTGGCAGCAGGTAAAGGCCATGCAAAACGAAGGGGTTACCTTTGCCAATCACACCCTGGACCATCTGCATCTGCTGGAGAAGTTGCCTGGTGAGCAAGAGTCAGACTGGCTTGAGCGCGTGTGGCAAAACATTACTGAGGCAGAAACCATTCTGCAACAACATACGGGGCAATCGTTAAAGTACCTCGCCTATCCCTTTGGCGAATACAACCAAACCCTTGCCACTAAACTCACCAACAATGGTTACACCGCATTTGGGCAACACTCCGGCGGAGTGGGTACATTTAGCGACATGGCCGCGATCCCGCGCTTTCCCGCTGCGGGTCGCTACGCCAACCTGAGTACGCTGAAAACCAAAATGGCCAGTCTGGCAATGCCGGTAAGCAAGGTATCGCTTAGCAATCCCCAACAGGATAAGCGGGAACTCGGCGATGATGTGGTGATTATGCTGGATAAGAACGGGGCAGCGGATGTCAGATTATCCCAGTTAGCCTGCTATTATCAGGGCGATACACTGGAGACTTCGACCACAGAGAATCAGTTTACCTTTACGCTTACCGCTACTTTACCCGTAGGTCGTTCGCGGGTTAACTGCACAGCGCCGTCAAACTCGGCAAACGGACGTTTTTACTGGTATTCCATGCCTTTTTTTGTGGCCACCGAAGAAGGGAAATATCCTGACTAAACTAAGCCTGGAATATAAGGGCTTGCTTCAAACAGCCATGGCGGCGGCCGGCAAGCCCTTAACGGTTATTTAGTTTCGATATGTAACGCTCTAATCATCTGAACAAACTGATCGTTAGCGCGGTGTTCACCGAATCCTAAACGTTTATAAAACGCAATTGCGCCTTCGTTAGCGATTTCACAGTTTAAAACAAGGGCGTTTTTCTTCATTGCGCGGGCTTTTACTTCCATAAACTCGATAAGGGCAGAACCGGTTCCCTGACGCCTTGCGTCGGGCGAAACCGCCAGGTGACCTATACCCATCTCAGTAAATAAAGGGGCCTCCAACACCGCAAGATATCGCTGAGAGCGCATGACAATTTCCAGCGCATCATCGATACCAAAGTGTTCTACAATGGAAGACAGGGTTTCGCGGTCAAAGTTTTCAGGCAAGCGGTCGTGCCAGCAACTAATCAGGCCGGCTACGTTACCGTTAACTTCGGCAACCCAATGATTTTCAAAACCGTACTGCCCCCCTCCTTTATTCCAGGCTGATAACAGGTACTGGCTGGCGACTTCGGGGTCACCTTCGCCAAATACTTCCGTAAGCAGATGCTTACCGGCGTTAAACAGCAAGGGAACAGCTACACTACCATCATCCTTTTTGGCATTTCGGATAATACTACAACATGGCATTTAATGGTCTTTGATAATATAAGGTAAGTCAGTAAGCATTTGAATACTATCACTAACTGCTACCTCACCGGGATTATACTTTGGCTTAAACCTTCCGATGGCCAAACCATCCGGGTCGACAACAACCACAGACGCACTGTGGTCGACAAGGTAATTAGGATTATCTGTACTTTCCGCAATGGCGTACATGAGTCCTAACGACCTCGCAAACGGAAACAACATCTTGTGTTCACCCGTTAGCGCAACAAATTCAGGATTGAAATACGCCAGGTAAGATTCCAGTCTTTCAGGGGTGTCCCGTTTGGGATCAACAGAGACAAACACTACCTGAATTGGCGCACCGGGGGAAATATCTTTTAGTTCTGGATAAATTTGCCCTAATGCAGACATGGTCGTAGGACACACATCCGGACAGAAGGTGTAACCTAAAAACAACAGGCTCCAGTGGTCTTTAAACACCTCATTAGTCACGGTTTCGCCATGCTGATTGACCAGCTCAACCGGCGCTAACTGGCGGGGTTCAGGGAATGTCTGAAAATACTGGGGCGCACCTGTTGAATTGCCAGAGGCTTTCCACCAGGCAAAACCAGCGCCTGCAGCCAGAGCCACAGCCGCTACCAGAGACAACAATAATTTTTGATTCATAAAGCCAACGGTACATAGTGATCTACCAGCAATACTACAAATAATACCATCAGATGCAAAATCGAGTATTTAAAGGTGGTCATGGCCGTTTGCTCATCGGCAGCATATTTAAGTTTTAGCGCATAATACAAAAAGCCAGCATTGAGTACCGAAGATCCCAGCAGGTAAATGAGATGTGCTTTACCAATTAAGTACGGCAACAGGCACACCAGGCAAAGCAATATGGTGTAAAGCAGCACACAGGTTTTGGTAAACGCAATACCATGGGTAACCGGCAACATCGGTACCTTTGCTTTGGCGTAGTCTTTTTCGCGGTGGATAGCCAGCGCCCAGAAGTGCGGCGGCGTCCAGGTAAACACAATCAGCACCAGCAGCAAGGCATGGGCATGCACTTCTCCGGTAACGGCTGTCCAGCCCAGCAGTGGTGGCGCCGCGCCGGCTAAGCCGCCGATCACAATATTTTGTGGTGTTGCTCGCTTAAGAAACATTGTGTAAATGACCGCATAACCCACCAGACTGGCCAGGGTAAGAAAAGCCGTCAGCCGGTTTACCCATATTTCCAGCAATGCGTAACCAACCACAGCCAGCACAAATGAAAATACCAGCGCCTGGGGAATACTTACTTTGCCTTTTACCACCGGGCGATTAAAGGTGCGCGCCATCTGGCTGTCTATCTTGTGGTCCACAATGTGATTCAGCACTGCCGCAGCACTGGCCAGCAGGCCAATACCCAGTAATCCGGCAATCAGTTTGTCGGCGGGAACCCAGCCCGGCGTTGCCAGGCACATCCCGACCAATGCCGTGAGTAACAGCAGCATAACCACTCTGGGCTTGGTCATTTCGTAATAGTAGCCCCAGTGGGTTCGCCAGCTACTTAAGCGGGTAGTCTTGGCAGGGGGAACACCAGCACCAATCAATTGTGATTTAGCCATATAAGAATCTCCTACACTTTTCGATACAGTGTGTAAGTAATGAGAACCAGCACCAGCAGCAAGCATGCCGCTACCGCGTTGTGTAATACTGCTACCTGCAAGGGTAAGCTGAACACCACGTTGCTCACGCCAAGACCAACCTGCGCCAGCAGCGTAATGGCCAGCACCACAGCCGCACTGCGCAAATGCTGGGAAGCCGAGTGGCGGTATAAACTAATGGCCAGCCACCCCAGATATAAAAAGGTAATGACAGCGCCTAACCGGTGAGCAATGTGCATGGTCATCCGCTCGCCATAGTCGTGGGCCCCGTATTCGTAGTTATCGGCTTCGGGGACGCTATAGGCACCCGCGATATCAACCCGGGCAAGCCAGTCGCCCTCACACAGAGGAAATTCGGTACAGGCCAGCGCCGCATAGTTAGCCGAAGTCCAGCCGCCCAAGGCAATTTGCCCCACCAGCACCACAATGCCCAGCACGGCAAAAGCGGCGTAACGCTTAATGCGCATATCCACAAAACCCAATCGGTATCGACACAGGCGCAGGTACAGTAAAAACAGGCAGGTGAGTACGCTGAAGCCCCCCAGCAGATGGCCCATCACCACCACGGGCAACAGATTCAGCGTTACTGTCCACATGCCTAGCAGCGCCTGAAAGGTGACCAGTACCAGCAGCAAAAGCGGCAGCTTTAGCGGCACCTGTGGAGAGCGCTTTACCAAGGACCAGATGGCTATCGCCAAAATACACAAGCCGAGGGTGCCGGCAAAATAGCGGTGGATCATTTCGTTCCAGGCTTTATGCGTCTCAACCGGGCGCTCGGGGTAGGCTTCGTTAGCCGCATTGATGAGAGTTTCAGACTGGGGTACTGTTAAATGGCCGTAACAACCGGGCCAGTCTGGGCAACCTAGCCCTGCATCGGTTAACCGGGTATACGCGCCTAATACAATCACCACGACTGCCAGCAGAATGCTAAATCCGACGAGTTTGCGCATAGTACCGCCTTAACCTATCCGGGATAACTTAAGTAACTTACGTAAATCAGCCAGCACATCCCGGCTGCCCATCACGGCATCCTGACGCAGGTTATACAGCGGGTATCGCAACATCGCACTGCCCTGGGTATCGACCAGAAACAAGTGTCCGTTTAACTGACTTTCGGTTAACGCCTGCATCTGCTCGCGGGTTAACGACACCGCATTGATGTGCTGATATTCATGCAGAATAGCCATCGCCTTGGGGTCGCTGGCCGCAGATAAAAATACCGCTGGCTGAGCACGGTCAGACTCTTTACCCAGTGCCAGCCACACTTGCTGCATGGCATAGATGGCATTTTCGCATTCGCTGTTACAGGTTGCCGGAACAATGTACATTACCCGCCATTTCGGTGTCTGATCAGCAAGCAGTGGCTGGACATTTTCTACCGGCTGCAGCAGCTCGCCTTTGTTGGTAGCGGCCTGTTCAAACCAGCTAAAATCAAGCGCCAGCCTGGCCAGAATGACAGGCACAATAAACGCGGCCAGTAATACCAGCAGCGCACGTTTTGGTTTGGATTGAGTCTCAATTGCAGTCGCCATCTTATTTGGATCTCCTGATGAGCACGATAATGAAAATAACCACAGCGGCGATGGCCAGGCCAAACCACTGAATGGCATAGCCCAGATGTTTTTGCGGCGGCATCACAACCGGTTGCCAGTTGGTAACCAACTGTTCCAATCCGGGCTGCGATGACAATCGCTCTATCACCATATCCGGCAGTGCAGTAGCCCATTGCTGATTTAACAAGGGAATATCAATTTGCTGAACCAGCAACGGAAAGCGGTCAAATTGCTGTTGGGTTTCCTTAATCAATGGGTTCAGGCCAGGCTGGGTAATCACGCCGTCGATTTGAATTTCACCCGTTGGCAGCGATAACGACGGCAGTTCATCCCGCGTAGCGGGGGCAGCCATCCAGCCCATGTTGACCAGTATTGCCCTGCCCTGGGTAACCACAGGAACCAGCACGTCGTAGCCTGTTTTGCCGTTTGTAATCTGATTATCAAGCAGGATCATCATCCCGGTTTGAACCTGACCGCGAAAGCTGACCGGCACGTCTCTGATATCCTGCCACTGTGCCGCCACATCCAACGGATGCATTGGCGCAGTGGCGTATTTTTGCGCTATGCTGTCGAGACGGTGTTGTTTTTGCTCCATGCGATCAAGCTGCCAAAACCCCAAAAACACCATAATGACAACCGCTGTCAGCGTTACGCAGCTTGCCAGAATTGGCCATTTAAATGGCACAATGGTATGAACCCTGGAGCCCTGAGGAGTTTTGCTCATGGTTATTAAATTGATTATTGTGGGTTTACTGATTTTTATGATCATTAACCTGTTTTTAGCCATGAAGGTGATGCTGGGTAACGACTCGGGCAAAGGCCCTATGAGCAAATACATTGGCCGACGGGTAATGACATCGGCACTGATTGTGGTGATCATCCTGATTGCCATGGCAACCGGACTGATCACCCCAAATCCGAGTCCTTACTAAGCATTAAAGGATGTACACAAACACAAACAACATTACCCACACCACGTCGACAAAGTGCCAGTACCAGCTGCCGGCCTGAAAAGCGAAGTGGTTGTCGGGACTAAAATGCCCCTTTAGTACTCTTAAAAACAATACGGCTAAAATGATCGTGCCCAGCGTAACGTGCATACCGTGGAAGCCGGTTAGCAGAAAGAAAGTATTGCCATACACGCCGGATTGCAGGGTTAACCCCAACTCCTGATACGCGTGGATATATTCCTCTACCTGCAGGAACAAAAAGGTACCGCCGAGTAAAATCGTCACGCCCAGCATAGCGGTTAGCTGTTTACGCTTACCCTGCTCCAGCCCGACATGAGCAAAATGCAGTGTTACCGACGAAATCAGCAAAATAATAGTATTGATGGTGGGTAATCCGGCCCAGCTCATGGGCGTGGTACTGGTGCCTCCCGGCGTTTCAACCAGCGGCCACATGGCCTGAAAACCCGGCCACAGCACTTCATTGGTCATGGCGTTGTTAGAGGAGCCCCCAAGCCATGGCACGGCAATCATGCGTGCATAAAACAATGCACCAAAGAATGCTGCAAAAAACATCACCTCAGAGAAAATAAACCAGCTCATCCCCTGACGGTATGAACGGCCCAGCTGCTCGCTGTATAAGCCACTCATGGACTCGTTGATTTGGTCTTTAAACCAGCCAAACAACATGACCAGTAACATAACAATACCGGCACCGAGCACATTGTCGCCCCAGCCGGCTTCGCCACGAGTTGCCTCTATTACAAAATTACCGGCACCCACCGCGATTAAAAACAGCGCAATGGCACCAACAATAGGCCAGTAGCTTTGCGCCGGAACATAGTATTTCTGATACTCTTGTTGCATTACATTCTCCTTAGACTCAGTTAGCAGTAAACGAAGTCAGGAAAGGGTTATTAATAGGGTTATTGTTGTCACCGTTACCGGTGACATCAAAAAGCGTGTATTGCACGGTAAAAAAGTGAATGTCCTCCGGCAGCTGCGGATCCACATAAAAGCGCATCGGCATGAGGGTTTCTGCGCCCGCTGCCAGTGGCTGACTGTTAAAACAAAAACACTCGGTTTTGTTTAAAAACAGCGCCGCCTGACCGGGCGTCACCGAGGGAATGGCCTGAGCAACCATGGCCTTACCCACCGGATTACGCACATAAAACTCCACCATATTCATCTCACCCGGATGCACTTTTACCTTGTGCGTTTGCGCTCGAAACTCCCAGGGCATACCGGTGTGAGTGCGGGTAATAAACTCTACGGTTACCGTGCGCGACTCATCTATTTGTCCATCGTAATAAACCGCGGCGGTATCCCGGGTTTTGCCATTAATGCCAGTGATGTCGCAGAACACGTCATACAGCGGCACCAACGCAAAACCAAAGCCAAACATGCCCACCACAATAAGCAGCAGTTTGGTGACCAGCGCAGTATTAGGATTGGCCATGATCGCGTCCTTACTTCACTACTGGCGGCGTATCAAAAGTATGATAAGGCGCCGGTGATGGGATTTCCCATTCGAGGCCTTCAGCACCTTCCCAAACCTGGTCGGATACCGGCTCGCCCTGTTTACGGCAGGCTTTAATCATCACGGCGAGGAAAATAAGCTGAGACAAACCAAAGGCGAAGCCGCCCAGGCTGATCCACTTATTGAAGTCAGCAAACTGCAGCGCATAATCCGGAATACGCCGGGGCATACCGGCCAGACCCACAAAATGCATGGGGAAGAACAGCACATTTACCGAAATCAGCGAGCACCAGAAGTGCCATTTGGCCAGGGTGATATCGAACATCCGACCGGTCCATTTAGGGATCCAGTAGTACACCGCCGCCATAATCGAGAACACCGCTCCCGTTACCAGTACATAATGGAAATGCGCCACCACAAAATAGGTATCGTGATACTGGAAGTCCACCGGCGTAATGGCCAGCATTAATCCTGATAATCCCCCAATGGTAAACAGCACAATAAAGGCCAGGGCAAACATCATGGGAATTTCGAAGGTCATTGAACCGCGCCACATGGTGGCCACCCAGTTAAATACTTTCACCCCGGTGGGCACCGAGATGAGCATGGTAGCAAACATAAAGAACATCTCTGCCGCCACCGGCATACCGGTAGTAAACATGTGGTGCGCCCACACAATAAAGCTCAGTAACGCAATAGACGCCGTGGCATAAACCATAGAGGCGTAGCCGAACAAACGCTTACGGGCAAAGGTTGGAATAATCTGCGAGATAATACCGAAGGCCGGTAAAATCATGATGTACACTTCGGGATGACCAAAGAACCAGAAAATATGCTGGAACATTACCGGGTCGCCACCACCCGCGGCATCAAAGAAACTGGTGCCAAAGAACTTGTCGGTCAGTACCATGGTTACCGCCCCTGCTAACACCGGCATTACGGCAATCAGCAGGAATGCCGTAATTAACCAGGTCCACACAAACAGCGGCATTTTCATCCAGGTCATGCCCGGTGCACGCATGTTAAAGATGGTAACGATTACGTTGATGGCCCCCATAATCGACGAGATACCCATAATGTGTACCGAGAACACAAACAACGCGGTGCTGTCGCCGCTGTAAGTTGTGGATAATGGTGCATAGAAGGTCCAGCCAAATGCCGGGCCGCCGCCTTCCACAAACAACGATGCCAGTAGAATGGAGAACGCAAACGGCAGGATCCAGAAACTCCAGTTATTCATGCGTGGCAGCGCCATGTCCGGCGCACCAATCATCATGGGGATCAGCCAGTTGGCTAAGCCGGTAAAAGCCGGCATTACCGCACCGAATACCATGATCAGGCCATGCACGGTGGTCATCTGATTAAAGAAGTTAGGCTCAACAATTTGTAAGCCCGGCTGAAACAGCTCGGCTCTTATTACCATCGCCATGGCGCCGCCCACCAAAAACATGATGAAGGCGAACCACAGGTACAACGTACCTATGTCTTTGTGGTTGGTAGTTAATACCCAACGCATAATGCCTTTGGGAATATGATGCTCATGATGATCGTCGTGAGCATCTGCCGCCCCGTGTTCGGGGCTCAAAATATCAGTTGCTTTACTCATGGTATGCTCCTATTCCCCGCTGGCTACAGCGTTGACGTCTTTTGCCTGCACCATATCACCGGTGTTGTTGCCCCAGGCATTACGCTCGTAGGTAATCACTGCTGCCAGCTCTTTAAGGCTCAGCATTTTGCCAAAGGCCTGCATGGCGGTACCGGTTTTACCATTCAATACAATGTTGATATGCCCCTGCATGTCGTTGAGAGCCATAGGACTGCCTTTCAGCGCCGGGAAGACGCCGGGTAGTCCTTCACCATTGGGCATATGACAAGCTGCGCAAGTGGCGTTGTATACTCGCTCACCTTCTGCCATCAGCTCTTCCATAGACATATTCATTGCCAGTAAGCGCTGTTCTTCTTGCTTCGCCTGTTTACGGATTGTTTCCTGCTCACTTACCCACGCCTCATAAGCCGCTGGCTCTTTAGCAATCACCACCACAGGCATAAAACCATGGTCCTTGCCGCACAGCTCTGCACATTGACCACGGTAAATGCCTGGCTCGTCAACTCGGGTCCAGGCTTCGTTAATAAAGCCGGGATTGGCATCTTTTTTAACGGCGAAATCCGGTACCCACCAAGAGTGAATCACGTCGTCAGAGGTGATCAGAAAACGGACTTTCTGACCGGTAGGGATAACCAGTGGACGATCCACTTCCAGCAGGTAGTTTTCACCTTTGCTGTAGCGGTTATCAATTTGCTCACGCTGGGTCGCCAACAGAGAGTAAAACTCCACATCACGATCCATGTATTTGTAGTGCCATTTCCACTGCGAGCCTGTTACCAGCACCGTCATATCCGGCTCTGTAGTATCTTCCATTGCAAGTAGAGTTTTGGCGGCTGGTACAGCCATAAAGATAAGGATCAGAAAGGGTATAATGGTCCAGGCTATTTCTACTTTAACGCTTTCGTGAAAATTAGCCGGTTTTGCCCCGCGTGATTTGCGGTGCAGGTACATAGAGACAAACATGATCCCAAACACAACAACTGCGATCCCCACACAAATGGAGAACATCAGCATGTGCAGATCGTAAACCTGACCACTGATTTCTGTGGCACCACGCCGCAAATTCAATGCAGACACGGCTTCATTTCCCGATGCCTGCGCCAGTGCGCCGGTCATCAACAAAGTGAGTGCGGTCCAGGCTTTCAGTACGCATATCCCGAGTCGGTTCACTCGACACCTCCCTTAGACCTTGCAGCCACTCGCGGAACGCCCCAATGCGAAAAAGCCAGACTGGTCTTCTTGGTTGTTATTTGAACTGCCTTTTTAATTATTTGTGTTTATATTGTTATTTTATTGTTAAACACAGTATAAGAATTACTCATTGTGACTATAACGTCCAGTTATTTTTGGCTAAAACTCAGACAAATGGTTATTTTTTATTCAGAGGGAAGATTAAGAAAGGTAATAGTTAGTAAGCTTTTACTAACAAAATAATACGCCCGGCAAGGCTACCAGGCTGGCAGAAAGGCCTGGTTCAGTGTATTTCAACGCCAAATAGCAAAAAACCGGCGACTGCCGGTTTTAAACTTTAGTAAATACAGTAATTACCAGCTCAATATTACATCCAGTCGGCGTTACGAATAACACCTACGGCAATGCCTTCAATATTGAACGGTTGGTTAGCCAGGTCAACCCTGATAGGGGCAAACTCTTCGTTTTCGGCATGCAGCAATACCTCTCGACCCCGTTTTTCCAAACGTTTAACGGTGACGTCCTCGTCGACCCGGGCAACCACAACCTGGCCATTGTGAACATCAGTAGTACGGTGAACTGCCAGCAAATCACCATCCAGAATACCTATGTCCTTCATACTCATGCCATTTACACGCAGCAGGAAGTCGGCTTTAGGATGAAACAATGCCGGATCGACCTTGTAATGCATCTCTACATGCTCCTGCGCCAATATAGGCTCACCCGCCGCGACCCGGCCTATAAGTGGTAAACCTTCATCCTCGGCTTCGTCGTCCAGCGGAATATTCAGTTTAATTCCCCGGGAAGTACCGGGCAAAATCTCAATCACGCCTTTTTTAGCCAGCGCCTTAAGATGCTCCTCAGCGGCATTCGCCGAGCGAAAACCCAGCTGTCTGGCAATTTCTGCACGCGTAGGCGGCATGCCGGTATCCACCATGGTGGATTTTATAAGATCGAGTACTTCTTGTTGACGGGGAGTTAGTGGACGCATAAACAGCCTGTTATTCCATACAGTTATTTGGAGTATAACCGCTTAACCACAAAACACAACGATTTTTGTGGTATCCCATACACAGGAGACTTAATACGGCTTGATTTGGCTATTCGCCGGAGAGGAAAATGTTAAACCAATCAAGACTTTGATTTTGCTTAGATAAAGCGTAATTTAGTAAATAGGAAATAAGCAACGACGCAGATACAACAGGCATTACTCGTCGTAACGCTAAAGTGGTTAGCGGTTTGTGTGCCGCGGTTGTTTCTTGCGAATACAAGTATACTCAGGAGCAGAATGCCGCATTACAATGCGCATCCTGATGCATTTGAAAATTGGAGTTAGGTTGTAATCAACATGGACGAATACGATGACATTGAACCAAAACCATTGCCCAGGTGGGTGCTCATTCCATTAGGAATAGTTCTGGTTCCATTTACCTTGCTATGCGTTATTGGCTCATCGATGCTCTTGCTCGCCCCAAATGTACCTCCTAATTTACTGACTATTTCACTGGGAAGCCTGTTTCTAGCGGGCAGCTTGTGGTTTTTTTATCTATCTCTACGCCTGTTGTTTGTAAACCCTAAAAATCAATCCGGTTTCATTGCGCCAATGGGTTTAAGAGCCATTGCGTTGGTTTTTGCCGTAATACCGGTCGCCTCATTAATTCTGGGCACTTTTTGGGAGAAGCCGTTGATTCACAGCATCATGACTGTGGCGTACATTGGAATTGTACTTAGATTGTGGGGCATGGCTAAAAACAGAGCGAAAAGTGCCTGAGAAGCGGCACCGGTTGGCTGGCTTCGTAGCGATTTGGTTAGCCGAAATTCTGGGTCGGAAATTAGCGGATAGTTAATGCCATCTAACCTGGTTTAACCACCGTAAGGAGAATGCAAAATGAAAAAGTTACTTTACCTGCCCGTTGTCGTGCTTTTGACTCAAGGGTGCCAATCGCACTCATCTCAGGTTCAAAGCCGGGTACCCGCGGTTGAATTTGGCAAGACATGTCGCGTCAGTCAAAGTTGTGTGAATTGCGATAAAGTTTCTTCATGCCAGCTTAGCAACCAGGAGGTACTGGGTGCGTATTGTTCCTGCCCTACAGCCAACGGGATTATAGATGGAACAGTCACACCCTAGCGCTCATTAAGCTAAGCAACAGGCAGTCATATACCTGTTTTAACTTCACAATGCGTCGGTAGGTCCTGTAATCACTTTGATTTGACGCTTAATGATCCGCAGTCACCTGAACGTCTTTTTTGAGCACAAGTACAGTTAAAAAAACAAGTGCCAGCGGGGGCATCAACGCGCTGAAAAAGCCTATCAGAGCAGTAAGCACCGGCGACTGGGTTTTTCTTTTACCTAAAAAATACCCGGCTACCGCCATTATAACTGCCAGTACAAATACCATCTGGCCGACCAGTGTTGCATTGATGTTCATTTATAAAAGTCCTTTTAGTTTTCTACAGCCGCACATCGCATTTTTCGCTAACGAGCTACTTGTAAGAAGTTGCTGATCACTTTACCAGCTCCCCAAAGTGGCCACCAGCGTTGAATTAAGCCGATAATCACTTTGCTTTATTAAGCTGAGATTCAGTTTAACCGTCTATTATTAATACCATACCCCATTGAACAAGGAAGCTCAGATGAAACGGTTTTCACATCCTTTGGTTATAACCGCGCTATGTAGCATAACGCTTGGTGGTTGTGCCAGCAAAGATACCCTGCCTAAGTCAGCAAAGAATCAGTTTATCACCGAGTTTTATGCCAGCGTGAATGCTGTTCAGCCAGTAAAATTCGACTCTGATATGGAGCAGAATGTCGCAGCTGGCGCTGTAATTGGTGCGGCAAATAGCATTGGCAAAGACAGAGATCCTTTCGCGGCGGCGATTGTCAGCGGCGGACTCTTTGGTTTATTGACTGCCATATGGGAAGGTAATCGCACGGGTTATGAATATTCGCTACATGCGGTAGACGGCGATGATGTACTGGTCATTGTGGAAGAGCGTAATGCCGAGGTGGGAGATTGCGTACAGGTAAGGGTAGCGGGCGATGTATTTATCCGACCAGCCGCCCCCGATCAGTGCGTGCCACTGGAAGAATAAACGCGTTTCTATTTTTCTACTGCAATAGCTAATCACAAGTAAGCACGATGCTAAGGACGCCTTGCCATTCGCTGTGGCACTTTGTGCGTGCATCTTGCTGGCGGTATCTCATGCAATTGTCTGCGGATCATTGAAGCCAGTTTAAAATGCGATCAGACTGTTTAATTGCAACAAAGAGAAAGCGGTTAGTCACAAGGACGCTCCCCTCAAAAAAACATGAACAAACTTCATGGCTCAATGAAAATAAACCATTATTTTTCATATTTAATTCCGCGTATAACGTTAATCATATTCTGAGTACCCGGCTAAGCCGCTGTTGTTTTTACTGCTTTTTTCTCGTTTCTACAGCAAATGAATAGCGGCCGGATTGGGGTTACTTGCCAAAGGCACAGCCAGAACGCTGTGTTTTATCTCAAAAAAATGGACAACCTGAGCGGAAGACTATGGACAACCAATTTACTTTTACAATAAAAAGCGTTTGTTTTGATGAGAATTACCAACCTTCAGACAATACGCGTATTACCACTAACTTTGCTAATCTTGCCCGCGGCAGTCAACGCCAGCAAAATCTGCGAAACACCCTCAACATGATCAATAACCGTTTTAATGCCCTGGCGCCCTGGGATAACCCTACCGGCGATCGCTACTGCATTGAGCTGGAAATTATCTCTGTAGATATCAATATCGCCGGCAGCGGTCAGTCATTCCCCAGCATCGAAATCCTGCAAACCATTATTTTCGATAAACAAACTAACGAACGCATTGAAGGCAACGTAGGGAATAACTTTTCGTCTTATGTGCGCGACTATGACTTTAGCGTGGTACTGCCTGAACACAACAAAGCACAGCCGGCCTTTAGCGTGCCGGACAACTTTGGTGAACTGCATGGCAAGCTGTTTAAACGGTTTATCCACTCCAGCGAATATCAGGCGGCTTTTAGCAAACCGCCGGTTATTTGCCTGAGCGTGTCAGACAGCAAAACCTATTTTCGAACCGACAATCATCACCCGGTATTAGGCGTTGAATATACGCCGGGCGAAACATCATTAACCGAACAGTATTTTAAAAAAATGGGCCTGTCTGTAAGGTATTTCATGCCTCCTAACAGCGTTGCGCCTCTAGCGTTTTATTTTATGGGTGATTTGCTCAACGACTACACCAATCTGGAACTGATCAGCACCATAAGCACCATGGAAACCTTCCAGAAAATCTATCGCCCGGAGATCTATAACGCCAATGCAACGGCCGGCAATCGCTACCAGCCTGATTTGCGACATCAGGATCATTCCTTAACGCAAATTGTCTACGACCGCGAGGAGCGCAGTGAGTTAGCCCGAGCCCAGGGGAAATTCGCCGAAGAACATTTTATTAAGCCATACCAGCAGTTCCTCGAAAATTGGTCTGCCAGTTACTCACTCTAACCTAATTAAATGGGTACTGATTTACTATGAAAACACTTTTACCTACTTCAACCGCTGGCAGCTTACCTAAACCATCGTGGCTGGCAGAGCCGGAGCAGCTGTGGTCTCCCTGGAAACTCAATGGTAATGCACTGCGTGAGGGTAAGCAGGATGCACTGCGCATTGCCCTTAAAGAACAGCAGCAGGCGGGCATTGATATTGTGAGTGATGGCGAACAAACCCGTCAGCACTTTGTAACTACGTTTATCGAACACCTTAACGGCGTTGATTTTAGCAACCGCAAAACGGTAACCATTCGCAACCGTTACGAAGCCAGTGTGCCTTCGGTAGTTGGCCCGGTAAGCAGACCCAAATCAGTGTTTGTAGAAGACGCCCGGTTTTTACGCCAACAAACCCACCTTCCCATTAAGTGGGCGCTGCCTGGCCCTATGACCATGATCGACACGTTGTACGACGACCACTATAAAAGTCGCGAAAAACTGGCCTGGGAATTTGCCATATTGCTCAATCAGGAAGCCAAAGAGCTCGAAGCAGCTGGCGTGGATATTATTCAGTTTGACGAACCCGCCTTTAACGTGTTCTTTGATGACGTAAATGACTGGGGTATTGCGGCACTGGAACGGGCCATTGAAGGCCTGAAATGCGAGACCGTTGTGCACATTTGTTACGGCTACGGCATCAAAGCCAATACCGACTGGAAAAAGACCCTGGGTTCCGAATGGCGACAGTACGAGGAAATCTTTCCTAAACTGCAACAATCCGCCATCGATATCATCTCGTTAGAATGCCATAACTCCCATGTACCAATGGAACTCATGGAATTGGTGCGCGGCAAAAAGGTTATGGTGGGGGCGATTGACGTAGCCAGCAACACTATCGAAACGCCGGAACAAGTCGCCGATACGCTGCGCAAGGCTTTGCAATACGTGGATGCCGACAAATTATACCCCTGTACCAACTGCGGTATGGCCCCGCTATCGCGCGAGGTAGCCACTGCCAAACTTCGCGCATTGGCCGCCGGTGCTGAACTGGTTCGCCGGGAACTGTCAGCCTGATCCTCGCGGTACGCTGCTTACGAAACACAACCTTTGTTGCCCGGGGAGGATACTGATAGCACTGTAAAGATCAGTATCTTCCGCTGCCGGTTAAAGAATATCTTTGGTTATGTGTCTTTTTCGGCACTTGTTAACTATATTTCAGGTAATTTATCCACAAGATAGTTAGTTTTAATGTCCAAAGCACTAGCAGGTTACTTGCTTGGCGGCGGGTTTGTTTTAGCGGTAACAATTTATGGAGCGATGATCAGTAACACGCTGCTAAAACAAGACCAGGAACTCACGTTTAAAACACCCATGCGTGAATTCACCGACCTTCTTAACGAAAAGCTTGCGTATAACGTCTTCGCGTTGCGGTCTACCGTGCAATTTTTCCGTTCTTCTGAAACGGTAGATAAGTATGAGTACGACAGTTTTGTGCGGCTGGTGATGGAGCAGTCACAAAATATCGCTGTAATGGCCTACTTCAAATTTCACAAAATCTACCCGCGCTCGTTTGGTGAAGGCGATTTGGTGCCCGTTTACTGGTCCCGGTTTGACGAAAGCAAAGGCATGTTTGCCGAAGTAGTATTGCCTCTGGTTATGGATAATCTGCGACAAAACATTTCACGGATCCCCGGCGACGCTGTTGCCACCAACATTTTTACCATTGGCAATGACGGCAAATACTATTCTTTTGTGTTGCAACGCATAGGCCGGGACAACGGCTTTTTGGGCATTCTGGTAGATGTAAGCTATGCGCTGGAACAAATACTTAATAACCGTATAGCGCAAAACTATGCGCTGTTCGAGACGGATACTATCCCGCCTCGTAAGGCATTCAGTTCGGCGGATTACATAGAGAGCCAGCATAACTATATGAGAAACGCCAGTTTCGATGATTCGCTGTTCTTTTTTGACCGGCAGTGGCAGCTTTACAGTTATCAGAAAACGCCGCCACAAAAAATTCTGATGTATGCTGCCATCCCGATCACCGGCTTTTTTCTGGGGATTTTACTGGTTTATTTTGTGTGGTTTGCCATTCGCTTAAAAGTGATTAATCACGAAAAAGAAACCGCCTTATCCCACCTGCATTTTGCGCAGGAGAAAATCATCGAAGCTGAAAAACTCAGTGCGATGGGCCTGGTTGTTGCCGGGGTTGCCCATGAGGTAAATACCCCGCTGGGAATAAGTATAACCAGCCTGTCTCATCTGGAAGAGATGGTTGACGAACTGCGAAAGGATTTTGAGCAAGGTAAACTGGACAGCGACAGCTTTGCCGATTTTTTAAGTTCAATTACCGAACTGGCCGAACTCTCACTTAACAATATCCGCAAAGCCAGCGATTTGGTTTCTAAGTTTAAGAAAATTGATGTACTCAATAACGGCTTTACCCAGGAACTGGAGCCGGTAAATATTGCCGGGGTTCTGGAAGCGTTTGTTGAGCGTTTTTATTGTGAGCACCCGGACAGTATTGTGAAGTTTAATATCAATGTGGATGCTTCTTTAACGGTAGTTACCTATCCGGCGGCGATACTCGAAATATTTTCGTATCTGGCGTCTAACGCGGTGGCTCATGCGTTTGATTACGAACAACAGCATTGCGAAATCGCCATCGACTATCCGCTGCCCGGCACTGCCCATCGTTTTCAGTTTAAAGACAATGGCACCCAATTTGACAAAAGCCTGTTACACCGTGTCCTCGACCCTTTCTTTACCACCAAACGCGGCGCAGGGTACGCGGGTTTGGGGCTGAGTGTGGTGTATAACCTGGTTACTAACAAACTTCACAGCGACATTCAAATTGAGCATGACGAAGGTTTTTGCGTTGCTTTTGACCTCAAAGACCTGCAGTGAGACCATATAAGCGTCTCCAATCCTAACAATAAAGATCAAGGTATCGCCAACATGGATGTCAAAGTACTCAGCCGGGCTCTGGCACTCAGCTTTTCAGGCTTTATCCTGTGGGTTATTTATCTGGCCAACACCGGCCAGCCCAGCCTCTTTTTTGAAATGGTTCCGGCCATCCCATTGGGCGATAAAATCGGTCACGCCGGGCTATTTGGTACCCTTACTTTTCTGGCCACCTTCGCTACGCAGTTTCGGTTTGTACATTGTTACCGTATCCGCATTTATTACGGCGTTATTGCGGTTACTGCCTTTGTCGTGACCGAGGAAATCAGTCAGATGTTTATCACTACGCGCACCTTTGATTTTACCGATTTAAGCGCCGATGCACTGGGTATGGCCGCAGCCGTTTTGCTACTCCGCAGGGTACAGTCTGGTAATAACTAATCCTCAGACTAGCTGCCCGCCCGATTTTGTTTAGCAAAAAGGTAGTAAGAAACCGCCAGTATCAAACAAACAATAGCAGGCAATATCAGCGCGATACGAGGTAAAAAATTAAACCCGATAGCCCCAGCGGTGCCACCAAACACAAAGCCAACTATAATAACTAAAAACAGCTGTAACTTGCGGGTATCCAGCGTCTCGCCGCGCACCATAGCACCCAGCATTATGCCTAAATCAGTAAAAATACCGGTAAGATGGGTGGTTCTGACCACCGCACCGCTGTAGCGGGTAGCCAGTGCATTTTGTAAGCCGCAGGCCGCTGAGGCAATAAAATGGGCATAAAACAGCCCTTCGTTTAACAGCACCTGAGCGATAATCAATAGCACACCTTCTATCAACAGCGCTGTATCATAATGACGGCCCAGTTTTAGCGAAGCATTATCCAACAAAATGCCAGCCAGAGTAGCGCCAGCTAAAAACGAGAGTAATACGCCTGAGAGGTGTAATACGCTGGCCCAGCTGGACTGAAAAATATCAGCGCCAAGCAGTGTGGCGGTGCCGGAGACATGGGAAACCGACTGGTGCTCAAAGCTCAGTAAACCAATAGCATTAACGTAACCAGCCACCAATGCCAGTAACAATGCGCCAACTTCTACCCACTTGGGTAACCTGCCAGGCACGTCGCCTCTCCTTTCTGTAAACAGACACCGGTCGGTAAGCGCAGTGCTTTACGCCACCCGGTAAATGAATAAGATAGCAATATTGCGCAGCAGTTAAAGCACAAAAACGCTAAAGCGTATTTTAATCCGCTATTTCCGATTAAACGCAGGTGTTATTGATAATGTCCCGTTGGATCTTCGCGTTCTGCGCGTCGCCGGTGGATTCTGCCACTGCCAGGTCAACCCGTGCCGCGTCACATTTACGCCGCAACTCCGCCGACATCAGGTAATTTTGATCTTTCTGCTGCTGAACCAGCCCTTTCCAGCCATTATATTCTGTGCGCTCTTCCGGGGCTCTGTCAGCCTGGTATGGCTCTGGCTCGGTCGCCTCACAGCCACTTAAAAATACCACTACAAAGCCCGTAGCCAGCCAAAGCGCGTTTTTCATCCGTTAGTTTCCAATCAGTTAGACTTACTGAATGGTATCCGGCGTCTTTACGACTGTT
Organism: Marisediminitalea lipolytica; assembly: GCF_001758465.1. Classification (GTDB taxonomy): domain Bacteria; phylum Pseudomonadota; class Gammaproteobacteria; order Enterobacterales; family Alteromonadaceae; genus Alteromonas; species Alteromonas lipolytica. Next base: position 222,960 of record NZ_MJIC01000015.1, on the reverse strand, counting down.
TTATCCCATCGTCCATTTTAAGCATCTGCGAGTCCCGTCTTTTAAACTATCAGCAAGCCCAATAGCACAGGATGGTTTACCGTAATAAAAAAGTCGGTGCAGCAAGCTACATCCGACTTTTCCGACTATCCTGCAGAGCAGGTGATAAAGCAAAGCCAGCGCGTACAAAGTACAACGCCGGCTATCTGAATGACAATTAATGTATTTTCTTTTCGACCTTGGCGCGCAGAGCCGCAATTTCCTGATGACGGCCTTCGTCAGCCAGCGGACGATCCGGACGCGGCGCTGCCTGTAACGCTTTATCCAGGTAGGCTAATGCCTGTTTATACTCGCCGTCATCAAACAGGTACTCAGCATAAAAGTAATTGCTGTCGATGCCATCGGGATTCACTTCCAGTGCACTCTTTAACAGCTGTTCAGCTTTTTTGTCACTGCCAAAGCCGATTGGCCAGCCAGGCACCTTGTGATAGAGCACACCCAGACTGGTCATTGCTGATCCTTGCAACGCATGGGAATCGATTGCCAGTGCATCCTCAAAACTCTTTTTCGCCGCTTTGGCATACTTCAACGCGCCAATTCCGCCTTCGGCACCTGCCGTGCTGGATTGCACAATACCCAGCCAGATTAGCAAGTCTGCCTGTTTAGGGTGCGCTTCAACCAGCGCTTCGGCCTTTTTGATCAGCGCTTTAAATTCGTCAGCTTTTTTGTCGCTGTCGATATCAGCATAGTTAATCTTAGCCCAGGACGTTTGAATGGAAGTCAGGCCAGGACTGGTTTCTGCGGCACTCAGAGGTAAGCACACGGCAACCAGTGCAGTAATCAGATAGCGAAGCATTTTCATGACAGTTTCTCCTTAGTGACAGAAGTCAAAAAGCGTTTAATTGTTGGTAGTTTTTTTATCAGTGCCCGATCGACGATTTCAGGCAATACGCCGTTTATTCGAGCAAAAAGCTTTTCCGGGAAGCCGATAAACCAGCGGGATTTGTTAGCCTCCAGTTGTGCCACCAGGGCATCAGCCACCAGCTCAGGCGAATCCATTTGATTGCCCAGCGCCTGATTCATTGATACCACCGCATCAGAATTAATGGCGGTTTTAGTAGCGCGAGGCGCAAGGTAATAAAAGTTAACCGGGCTGTTGGCATATTCGCGAATTAACGATTCGGTAAATCCGCGCAGCGCAAATTTCGACGCGCAGTAAGCCGCATGGCAGGGAAAACCAATACTGCCAAAGGTCGACCCCACGTTAACCACATAACCTTTTCCTGCACGTTGCAGAATCGGCAATAAGCGCTGAGTTAAAGCAATGGGGGCGGTCAGATTAGTGGCCAGCAGGGTTTCAATCCTGGCCATTGGCATATTTTTAAAATCGCCAATTTCGCTGATGCCCGCACTGTTAACCAGCATGGTTGGCTGACGTTCGTGACACACCGCCACCACCTTATCCAGACCTTCCTGGGTGGTAATATCGGCACAGGCGATGGTATGACGGCCGGGTAAGGACTCCAGCAATGCCGTCAGTTTATCGGCATTACGACCGGTCAGAATTAACGACGCCCCCAGCCCAGCCAGTTTGCGGGCAATGGCTTCGCCAATACCGCCGGACGCGCCGGTGATAAGACATACCTGATTTTGCCACTGAATAGCCATTACGCGGCCTCCACCAGTTGGGCTTTGCAATCGAGCGTGCGGAAAATATTGGCATACAGCTGGAAGAACATTTTGGCAGAGTGGATGATGATATCCTGGTCGGCTTTGTCGTCGATTTTGTTCATCAGGTCACGGAAGAACACAATGTGCTCCTGATCCAGTGAGCCATGTGAACGCAGGTAGCTAAAAGCACCAGCCGGTAAATCCAGGGTTTTTCTAATCATGCCTGCGGCGTTATCGGCCAGCGCAATGCTGGTGCCCTCCAGTACAAACACCATTCCAAAGAAACACAGTGGATTTTTACGGCGAATGGCATCGTATGCGTACGCCACCATTAACTCGGTAGCCGCTGAGGGCAGACTGTGGCGCGCCTCTTCTTTATCCACACCGCAGGTAGCCAGGTCGTTCAGGATCCACTCCTGATGACCCATCTCTTCTTCGATGTATTCACCAACCGCTTCGCGCAGCCATTCTTTGCTTTCTGGTAATGCCGCACCGGTTGCCATTAACAGCGGCACCGTATGCTTAACGTGATGATAGGCTTCACGCAAAAACGCAGTATAGTCATCTAGCGTGATGTCACCTTTGAACACCTGCTGGATAATAGGCGAACTGGTTAAGTAAGCGCGTTCTGCCTGGGTTTCCTGTTCTAATCGGGTATATAAACTCATGATAATAACTCCTCGCCTACGCGACTTCTGCTGCGTACATAGCTTCAATTTGAGACTGAAAATGGGTCAACGCGGCATCGCGCTTCAGTTTGCCATTAGCGGTAAACAAGCCGCTGTCAGGCAGAATTTCAGGGATGGTTTGCCACACACCAATGCGGGCATAATCTGGCAGCTTGCTGTTCACTGCCGCAATATACTGTTCGATAACCTCAGAACTAACGCCTGCATGGCATGGCACCAGCAACGCACCGCATTCTGCGCGCGCTTCACCCACCACCAACACCTGGCTGAACAGCCCGGCAGCAGTCAGTTCACTTTCAATCCATTCGGGCGAAATGTTGCGCCCTAAAGAGGTGATAATGAGGTTCTTTTTGCGTCCGCCCACCTGATAAAAGCCGCTGTGTTCACTGACTAAGTCGCCGGTTTTCACCACTGTCGGGTAAAAGGATTCCGGCATATTCAGATAGCCCAGGAAGATAGTGCCACTGGCCACCAACTCACCGTTTTCGATGCTAAGCTGGTTATGGCCCAGTGAGCGACCCACAGAATTCACTTGCTCAGCGCCGGGGCGGTTTAACGTATTCACTGAGACGCATTCAGACAAACCGTAGCCCTGATATACCGGCAGACCGCAGGCGCGGGCTTTGGCTAATACCGCCGACGATACGTGAGCACCGCCAACAGCAATAAATTTAAGTGATGCTGGCGGTTGCCAGCCATTGCCACAGGCCACTACCAGCAACTGCAATAATTCAGGCACCAGAATAAGTGATTCTGGCTGTGCCGCACTGATAGCGCTTAACATAGCGGCCGGATCGGTTAACCGCGCGCCAGAAAAGCCAAGCTCCTTACTGCTGGACAACACCACTGTGCCACCGCAGGTTAACGGGGCGTATACACCGGCTATGTTTTCCAGCAGTGTTGCCAGGGGCAGCAGGCACTGGTGGCGAACATGGGGCATTTGTAAGGCCGCGTCCAGACTGGCTGCCACCCTGGCCTGAGATTCGTTGCTCAGACACACGCCTTTAGGATTGCCGGTAGAACCTGAGGTAAAGGTAATTTTGCCGGTACCCTGAGGAATTTGTGGCGCTGACATATTGTCGCGAGTCAGGGCAACCAGTTGGTTAAACGGTGCACTTACCGCCTGTAAAGCGGTAAACAGAGCAGGTTGGTCAGTAATGATCAGCTCAATGCCCGCTTCGTTTAACAGATGCTCGCGCTGGGTGTCAGAAAAATAAGGCGGAACAGGAACCAGTAAGGTGCCCGCTTGCTGGCTGGCCAGGTCGCAGATTACCCATTCCGGGCCGTTACCTGCCAGCAGCGCAATGTGCTGTGCATTTTGCTGGCTTAACCAATTGGCTACGTCCTTTACGCACTGTTGTAACTGCGCATAAGTCAGGCTGCCATCGCTCCAACTTAACGCTTCGCGGTCCGCCCACTGAGGATTAAAGGTTAACATTATAACTGCGCTCCTAACTCTGCGGTAAAGGCCGGTGCTAAAGGCGCAAACTGCTCATAGCCCACACGCAGTTTAGGGTTGTCCAGCGTGAGCTGAATAATATCGGCAACTTTTGCAGCCACTACCTGTGGCGCGGTCTCGTAATAAGAACCCCAGTTTTGCTTTGGCTCACCTAATTTGGCTTCGTTGGCTTCGGTAAGGTAGTGCAGGCTAAGGCCGCCATGTTCCATCATACGTTGCAGCTTGGTAGTCGCGGTAAATACCAGCACCGAAATATGTTGCTGAAACAGCGCCATCGCGGTTAACAGCAACAGCGGCATGGTGTAACGGGAAGAACTGCTGTACAGGTTGCCAATTTCAGCTAACCGGTGACGCGGGCAGTGAATGCCTTTTTCTGACAGCGCCTGTTGCAGCGAGGTATCAAAATAAGTTTCGACGAACATATTTTCTTTACCGGTGCGCACGCCCAGTGCCGCTTCGATTTTGTCGCGACCCAGACCCACAAGTAAGGGCATAAATTCGGTAATTTGCGCCTGATAGGCCTGGTTAAAGCCTTTGGCGATATGGTTTTCAATGGTTTTTCTCTTTGCGCTTTGCTTGGCTGCTAGGTGAATGGCAGCAGGCGCGACAGTCGAGCCTTTACGCAGTGTGCGCAGGCTGGATAATTGTTCTGAAACAGGTTGGATAATGCTCAACATATATTTGTCTCATAGGTGACTGTTGAGCGTAATTATGGAATGTCAATATTAAGTGAACCTTAAGAGCAAAAAAATCTTCAATTTTTTTGTTTCCCGGAAACACAACGTGTTATCCGGGACCTCCTGAACTTTGTGACTCACTGAAAATCTTCAGGTTTTTTGGTGCCCACTTAAACCGGTCAGCGAGTCCCATTGCATATCTACCGTGTTTTGCCTGACAATAGCGCCAAACAAACACTGTACATTACCAGCTATACATCCGGAGTTTTATGAATCTTACTACCTTTATCGACATTATGAATTCCGGCGAGAAAGTTCTGGCGGGATCAGAAGTGCATTTGTATATGCATAAGCTCAGTCAGGATGCCTTTGCCGTTACCGCAAAAATAAACAACCAGTACAACACGCCAGAAGAAATGACGGCGTTGCTGTGTGAACTCACCGGTAAAGAAGTCAGTCCATCGGTTACCATTTTTCCGCCGTTATTTACTGATTGCGGTAAAAACCTCCACTTTGCTGAAAATATTTTTGTTAACTCCGGCTGTAAATTTCAGGATCAGGGCGGTATCGAGATAGGCTCTGGTACCCTGGTCGGCCATAACGTGGTATTTGCATCGCTCAACCACGAGCAAGACCCCAAAGCCCGAGGCAATTTGCTGCCGGGCAAAATCGCCGTTGGTGAAAATGTCTGGATAGGTGCAAACGCGACAATCCTGGCAGGCGTAACCATTGGCGATGGCGCTATTATTGCGGCTGGCGCAGTAGTTAACCGTGATGTCCAGGCCAATACTATTGTCGGCGGCATTCCGGCTAAATATATTAAGGATGTAGAAATCAACGCTGAGTAAAATGGCGGGGCGCCATCGCGTATCTTTTTCCATAACAGTAGAAGCCAGGCAGTCTCCGTAAACCTGCCTCGGCTGTTATACTCAGATTAACGGATAAACAGGGATGATGTTATATGAGAGCTAAGGGAACACTAAAAAGCTGGAACAACGACAGAGGCTTTGGCTTTATAACTGCGCCGCTGTATGCCAAAGACGTGTTTGTGCATATCTCAGCATTTACCGATAACCATCATCAGCCAAGGGTCGGTGAACCGCTCACCTTTGATATTGAACAGGATAAAACCGGTAAGGTTCGCGCTATTGAGGTAAAAAGTCCCATTTCAGGTACGGCAGGAAGTGGGTATTTGGAATCCCAAAAGCAGGGACTACCGCTGGCTAAAATCATGTTGCTTTTAGCCTTGATAGTGGTGGGTTTTATCGCCTTGCAAAAGCCTGAAACACTTCACGTAGCAACGCCTCAAACCAATGTACTGCCCTACCAGGAGCCTGAATCTATCACTCAGCATTTTAAATGTGATGGCAGACAATATTGTGGCCAGATGAACTCACGGGCCGAGGCCGAGTTTTTTCTGGCAAACTGTCCGGACACCAAAATGGACGGCGACGATGACGGTATTCCATGTGAAAATGACACGCGGTTTTAATTAAAACTCATATTCCATGGCCATGCGTAAGGTATGGTCTTTATTGTCACCGTTAAATCCGGCAATAAAGCCCACTTCCCACTTTAGCTGCTTTTGTTTGTCAAACCGCTTAATGCCCATAAATGCAGGCCCGATGCCGACAAAATCCTCGGCCGCGTAAAACTCCACCGCGGGTTGAATTTCGGGTATCCAGCGATAACGGAATTTTACTTTAAGCTCGCTTTCAAACTCCGAAGGCACGGTGTCGCCCCATTCGTACACTAACAGGATATTGGTAGTCAAACTAAAGCGGCCCAGTTCCTTTTCGGTGAGTACGCCGCCTTTGAACTCCCAGTCGTTGCTGGCATTTTGCTTTTCCAGCTCAAATAACAACCCCCAGTCGGCCCAGTACTGGCCTTGCTCGGTTAGCATCGAACGCAACTCAAGCTCATACCCGGCAGTGCCAAAGTCGCCGTGCTCGTCCCGCGAACCCACAATATAAGCTTCTAATATGGTGTATTCAGATAAGGCGTGACCAAAGGAAAAGCGCTGCATCAGGATATTGCCGCCATCATCGCTTTGCCGTGAGGTTAAGCGCCACTCTACTTCCCGCTCGAAAGGCAGAACATAGGGGTGATACACCTTATCGACGGTAAAGTTGTCGGCCCACGCCAGTTTTGGCAACAGTACCAGCAATATTATGCCCAGTATTACTCTCATCTTAACCTCCCGGTCGACGCCTGCCGGCCAACCAGTAACGAACGCAGGTACCAGTACGCAACGGGAAAAAACAATGATGCCAGATATACCATCATATAAGCTCCCGACGGGGTGGCTTCATAACCCACCAGTACATTTAAAAAATGGCCATACTCGCTGTCGTCTGCCACCCAACCGGAGGTATCCCACAGCCGGCTTTGGTTTGGCAGCAAATTTATCTGCTCTAACAGCATTGCAATACCGGCCACCTGGCCAGCAAAAAAGACATTTAAAAATAATAACTTGAGCAAATTAAAGCGGATTGCGTTAAGCAATACATAAAGCAGTACACCAACGCTCAGGCTGATCCCCAGTCCGATAACATTACCCAGAACTAGCGACGTACCCGCATCAGGCGCAGTCCAGTACGCCAGAAAATAAATAATAAAATGAATCACATTAATAAAGGTGATCCCGGTCATCAGAATAAACGCCAGCCACTGGGTATTGCTAGCCGCCTGTAGGTATTGGCGACGAAGAAACTCGCCAAGCCCGATCAGCATAACCAGTAATACCAGGGTTTTAATCAGTTCCAGACCGCCACCCTCAAACCATTCGGATACCACGGACAAATTAAAATACAAGGCTGCGGCCAGTAAAAAGCCTACCAGAATGCCGCCCAACAAATGCCGGGCACTGCCTTCATTTTGGGCCAGCAAGAAACTAAACAGTAAGAACACCGGCAGGGTGTCCCGAATAAACAGGATCACGGTATTAATTAGCATCCGTTGCCTCCTTATCCGTCACAATGACGCTGCCTACGGCGGAGTTAGGATGTAACTCGCCAAAAAACTTGTAGGTACCTTCGGGCAACGGCCCGACAAAAATGGTGCCTTTGCTGTTGGCAAAAATCACTTTTTCACGATTAAGGTCAAAACTGTCGATTTCTTCCGGCGTAGGGTCATGGTTAATAAACACCAGACGCACTTTTTTGTTGGGCGGAATTCGCACCGTTTGCGGAATAAACAAATGGTCACGTATTTCAATCACCACTTCTGGCAAAGCGGCCATGGCTGGCATGGTGCTGAGTGTCAGTAATGCAATGGTGCAGCTACGCAGGATCACTTTCATGACTCAATGACCTCAAACGGCAGCCTGATGGTCACGCAAAGTCCGCCCAGCGAAGATTCGTCCAGCGTAATAGTGCCATGATGCAACGTGACTATCTGACCAACAATCGCCAGACCTAAGCCACTGCCAGTGGACTTATATTTTTCGTCTTTTTGATCACGGTAAAAACGCTTTAACACCTGCGGCCGTTCTTGTGGCGCGATGCCAGGACCAGAGTCCTCCACCATCAGCAATACCTGTCCATCCTGTGCCTGTACGCTAACCTGAATCGCCGCGCCCTCAGGCGAATAGGCACTGGCGTTAGCAATCAGGTTTTGCAACATGGTATACAGCGTAAATTCGGTGCTCATCAGCAAAGCACTGTCTCCCTCAAGGCTGATGTCCTGCTGTTTACTCTCTATTTTACTGTAAATATCGGTAATCACATTTTGCGCTACCAAAAACGCATCCACCTTGCTTAACTGCAAATGAAACATTTCGGGACTGGTGCGACTTAACAATAATATCTGGTTTACCACGTGGATCATGCGGTCGGTATCTTGCTGGATAGCCTTGAGTTTACCTTCATCTTCCTGACGCTCTTTGGCAAGGTTATGCAGGTTAATTTTCATCACACTTAAGGGCGTTCTCAACTCATGGGCGGCATTAGAGGCAAATTGCTGCTCTCTCTCAAAAGCCTCATTAAGACGTGAAAACATGGTATTGAGGGTATCCATAACCGGCTGCATTTCTTCTGGTACATGGGGTAGCGATACCGGAGATAAGTCTTTTCCTTTACGGTGGGACAGCTTTTGCGACAGCAATTTAAGTGGTTTTAAACCTAAACTCACCGAAACAAATACAATCAACGCCAGAATGGGCACGGCATATAAAAAGGGCATGATCACAGAAACAGTCAGCGAATCAGTAAGGCCAACCCGGCTTTGCAATGGCTGGGCAACTATCACAATGGTGTTATCCACCAGCGTTTGTTTGTATACGCGCCAGCGTTTACCAGCAAAATTCTGCTCGGAAAAGCCGTCATCGCCCAGTGTTAGTGGCTGATCCGGCTGATTAGGCGAGTCGGTAATCAGTTCGCCATTACGCCAAATCTGATACACCAGTTCACTGCTGCCTAAACCTTCTGCCTGCTGACCATGACTTATCGAAACAGAGTAGAGCAGTGTGGTGAGTTCCTGATCCATAAACCGCGAAGACATAGATAGTGCAGCACGATAGCCATGGATGGCAGCGCTAAATATCACCAGAATCAGAGAGCTGACCAATACCAGTGTGATGGTGCGCCGAATAGAATGCAACCGTCATGCTCCATTGACAGGAATACTGTAACCCACACCGCGGATCGTTTTAATAAAATTGTCCGGCAGCTTTTTACGCAGGTGGTGAATATGTACCTCGATGGTATTGCTCGATACTTCATCACCCCACTCGTAAAGCCGAGACTCCAGTTTTTGCTTGGGCTGAATACGTCCACCATTTTCCATTAACACCTTAAGCAGCATAAGCTCTCGGCGCGGCAATGAGACCGCTTCTCCGGCTACGGTAAGTTCCAGTGTTTGCGTGTTCAGCGCCACCTCACCAATTTTTACCATGGCGCTGGTGGCGGTACCTAAACGGCGCTCCAATACCCGCAGGCGGGCAAATAACTCGTCCATATCGAAGGGTTTGGGCAGGTAATCATCGGCTCCAGCGTCCAGCCCTAAAATCTTGTCGGTCACCTTATCCCGGGCAGTAAGAATAATCACCGGCATCTCTTTTATTTTATGGCGAATTTCCCGTAATACTTCGAGGCCATCCATGTCCGGCAAGCCCAAATCCAGAATAACAATATCAGTTTGCTCAGCAGCCAGCATCGACAGCGCTTCGCGGCCGCGGTAAACACAATCCACCACATAATTTGCCGCGCGCAACGAATTGCTGAGCGCGGCCGACAGCGGCTGATCATCTTCCACAAGAAGTATTCGCATGTTATTGATATCGGTATTAATTCGGTTTGACCAGTATAGCAGCTAAAGCTTAAGTAAACCTTAAGGATAGTTTGCGTTGAGTAGCAGAAAGGATGGCCCGTAACCACTGCACTAAGCAAATAGCTACAGGCCCAGGGAGAGTATTACAAGCCTTGCAGGCGGCGCAGCATGGTTTTAAGCAGCTGTTCTTCTTCTGCACTGAGGTTATTCATAAAGCCAGATTCGTGCTGTTTGGCGGTTTGCTTCAAGGCGGTCTGTTGCACTAAACCTTCACTGGTCAGGGTAACCGCATCGTCTGCCACCGCGACCCAGCCTTGTTCACTTAAGGTTTGCAGCATTACCTGTAAATCTTCTGGCGGTTGCATTGCCAGCTCACTGAGTTCAGTAAACGACTGCGCCTGCCCGGCACTGAGCAGCGTCATAATGCGCCAGCGCTCCGGCGTAATCCCGTGCTTCTCCATCAGCTTAGGGTAAAGTTCGTGCTGATAACGGGTAGTTGTGCCATTAAGCAAGTACAGCAGATAATCGTGCAAAAACTCACTGTTCGATGGCGTATTTTTGTCATCACTGGCCATAGCCGGGTGCTGATTAGTTACCGCATAACTGCCGCGGGAAAATACCAGCGGCGTGGCCGACTCAACATTTTCGTAAGCGGTGACTTCACCCACAATAATAATGTGGTCGCCGCCATCATAAGTTTGCCAGGTTTTGCAGATAAACAGCGCAGCATAATCTGCCAATAGCGGGCAGCCCTGCTCGTTAACGCTGAATTCGATACCGCTGAACTTATCATCGCCACGGCTGGCAAAGCGATTCGATACCGCGACCTGCTCTTCATGTAAAACGTGAACAGCAAAATACCCGGCGGTTTCGAATGTTTTCGCACTGAATGAACGCTTATCGATGCTCCATAAAATCAGCGGCGGGTCCATAGACACACTGTTAAAGCTGCTGGCTGTTACGCCAACCGGCTGCTTATCACTGTCAGTGGTGGTAATAACGGTTACGCCGGTGGGAAACTGCCCCAACGCGCGACGAAAAATCTTTGGATCGATATCCGTGGTTAACATATCGCCCCCTACCTGCCAGCCTTGTGAGCGGGCAGTTTGCCCATGCCCCAATGCCCTTTGGCATATTCATTAATAATTACCCGGATGTTTTCTTCCGGAGCACCAATACTGTCCATAACGGCCTGTGCTACGGCGGCTATCAGCGCCTCTTTCTGCTCGGTCGTTCGACCTTCAATCATTTGTACATTGATAATTGGCATGTTGATTTGCCCCTGTTTTTACACTGCTTAAATTTGTGCGCGATTAAATGTCCAGAACCAGTCGTTTAGAGCAAGCCCGTGAACAACACACGGCAATCTGATCGTTATCTTCTTTTTCTTCGTCGGTAAGGAAATGATCCCGGTGGTCAGGTTCGCCCTCGAGCACATCGGTAATGCAGGTACCGCAAACCCCTTCTTCACAGGACACGTCTATCTTTATGCCTGCGCCTTTCAGCGCCTTGGCAATAGACTGATCGCTGCCTACCTCTACGGTGATATCGCTTTGTGCGCAGTACACTTCAAAGGAGTCGCCGGTGATATCCACTTCGGCGTTAAAGTATTCAAAATGCACATGGTCACTGGAGTAACCCGCGGCTTTGGCGCTATCAATAACCCAGTCCATAAAGCCGCCGGGACCGCAAACATACACATGCTGACCACTCTCCGGCGCCGTAAACAACTCGCCAGGATTCAGTTTTTGGGCGTCGCCCAGATCGTCACAGTGCAGGGTTAAGCGCTCACCAAACTCGGCTTGCAACTCTGCCACAAAAGCGCCTGCTGACTGGCTGCGTAAACAATAATGCAAGGCAAAGTCAGCACCTTGCTGTGCCAGGGTTTTCGCCATCGCTATCATTGGCGTAATACCAATGCCACCGCCAATCAGCAGATGTTTGGTGGCATTATCTGCCAGCGGAAAGTGATTCCGTGGGGCACTGATTTGCACCTGACTACCCACATTCAGCTGTTCAAACACATACACCGAACCACCCCGTGAGGCCGGGTCATTTAACACGCCAATGCGGTAACTTTCGGTACTGTCCGGACTGCCACACAAGGAATACTGACGAATCAGCTCATCTGCCAGGTGAATATCGATGTGCGCGCCCGCCGTAAATGCCGGCAGTACTGTGCCGTCAGCACGTTTTAAAGTCAGTACGGCAATACCGTTACCCTGGTTGGTGCGCTCGCTTACAACGACGTCAATTAGTTCACTACTCATATCTCTTTCTCTCTATCATTGCTTAGCGCATAAACATGCCGCCATTGATATCCCAGGTAGCCCCGGTGACCGTGGCCGCGCCGTCACTGGCCAACATAACGACCATCTGACCGATAAACGCCGGATCGCTAAGTGCCTGAACAGGGATAACATTCTGGATAATATGTTCGAGCTTGTCGGCCGGGACTTTTTCGCGCACCGTGGCCAAATCTACCGGCCCTGGTGCAATGGCATTCACCGTTACGCCTTTACCGGCCAGATTACGGGCAAAAATCTTGGTTAATGTCACAATGCCGGCCTTGGAGGATGCATAGTGCGCCCCGGCAGCCACACCGCCCATCTGCCCGGCCAAAGACGCCAGATTAATAATTCGCCCGGTACCGCGCTCCATCATGGTTTTGCCGATCACCTGACAGGCCAGAAACGTGCCGCGCAGATTGATATCCACCACCTGAGAGAACTCCTCAGGTGTGATATCAAACAAGCTGGTGGTGGGTGTCATGGCCGCATTGTTCACCAGCACGTCAACTGGTCCCCAGGCGTTTGCCACGGCTTCCTGCACATCAATAAACTGCTGTTTATCCAGCACATCCAGCTTAAGTGCCATTACCCTTGCGGTATCGTCTGAAAGCGCTTTGGCAGCCGCTTCAACGCCAGACTGGTTAGCATCGGTCATCACTACCCGGTAACCAGCGGCCAGTAGCTGACCACTGATAATTTCGCCAAGTCCCTGGGCCGCACCGGTAATTAATGCTGTTTTTTGCATACCAAACCTCAGAACAGGTAACTAACAGTGGTCAGGTGTTCGTTGGATTTCATCACCCGCGCCACTTTTTGCTGAATTAAAAAGCTGTCTTCGGTCGGCTTCAGAATAAACTCCACATTGGCCGGGAATGCCCGCACACCATTTTTATTGTTTTCATATAAACAATAAGCGCAGCGTACTGTTACCAGCTCATCGCTGGCTTCAAGAATGCGAATGCGTGATAACGTGCGCACGGTGTTTTCAGCACCTACTGTCGACACTGCCTCACCATTGCTCAGGCGGGCAATACGCAGCTGGCGCATTTCATCATCGTCGTAGGCAACATTCAGGTGATTCGCGAAATCGGTAACGTCATGCTCAACCGGCACAATGTACAGACCGCTTTTTTCCCACAGCGCGAGCCACTCGTCGTAGGCTTTGTGGTCGAGTAAATCCGCCTCCAGACTCAAAAATTCGCTTACCCGGGTATATAATTGGTTTTCACTCATGGGATTACTCCTTCTCTTCTGCCGCCATCATTTTTTTGTACTGCTGGTAGGCTGCGCGCATACCGGTTTCAGAGCACACTGCGCCTTTGACATTGCCATCTTCGGAGGTGGATAAGCGCGACATACCGCGGTTAACCATGATCCAGCCGTCGGTGCCAGCCTTTGAACCATGTTGCACCCGCTCCCAGGCTTCACCATCATCCGGCGTACCAAAGCCCATCGGCCCCTGGAAGTGCTCATGCAAACGCATCCGTTTCTGGTTAAACGCAGCGGGAGCGCCTTTACCACCAATAGCAACATGGTGAATCTCGGTTTCGTCCACACTGATTGGCACCAGATTGCGGAAAAACGCCATTGAGCAAGACACGTTAGGGAACAGGTTAAGGTTAAATCCACTGCCACCCACGGCACGAACCAGACGTTTAATTTCTGCTTCGGATTTGCCTTCTTTGGCCAGCTCGTCGGCCAGCGGCTGGAAACGCTCAGGGATGGGGTCATCCAGATTAGCTTCTAAATCCACTAAGTCCGGGATCATCACCATTACGCTGTGGCCATTGCCTAAGTCTTCAACAAAGCCATCGCCATCGAGGAAGTCGAAGACTTCAGCGGTCTGGTCGTCAATGGAAGAAATAAACGATTTATGCACAATCGGGAAATGATAGGCGTCGGTGGTATTTTCCAGCTGAATTTTCCAGTTGCCCGGGAAACGGAAACGATGATCGCCTAACACCTGCACCGGGTAGCCGCCGGACTGTTTCATAAACAAATCCATCCACTTTTTAGCGCCACCCAGGAAGCTGTCCAGCGATTCGATGCTGTCATCCAGCGTAGCGAAGATCATGCCCTGATAGGTTTCAAAGCGCAGCGAATTTAGTCCAAACTCAGCCTTGTCGAGGATGTTTTCGTACTCTTCTGGTTTAGGCAGGGCACGCAGGCTGCCATCCAGACCGTAACCCCAGCCATGGTAAGGGCAGGTAAACGCTTTGGTTTTGCCGTGTTTCTTCTCGCACACAGTTGCGCCGCGGTGACGACAACGGTTTTGCAATACGTGGATATTGCCTTTGCGGTCACGTACTACGATAACCGGCTGACGACCAATCTTAGCCGTTTTATACGAACCACTGTCAGGGATCTCGCTTTCATGTGCCAGCCACACCCAGGTATGGTTAAACACTTTATCCAGTTCTTCTTCGAAAATCTCCGGATCGGAATATAAGGATTTGTGTACACGGTCTTCCATTACCATATCAGCGGCGCTGGTAATGGATTTGACGGGTATTGATGTAGTTTTAGTCATAATATTCTCCGCTAATCTTGGTTATCCGGAACAGGCAGCTCGGCGGTGTTATCCCAGGGGGATGCCATAGGACGGCTAAAAATGTTCTCGGTAGTAAAATGATGGATGAGCCACTGCGCATGGCGTTGTACAAAGGTTACCGACAGGCGGGCGCAGCTCAGTTGCGAGCGGCCATCAATAAAGTCAGAGGGCTGCATCAGCAGCCAGCTGCCAGTAGCGCTATCGCCCCTGACTTGGATATCTTCGTTACCCAACACATGGATATTCATTAAAAAGTGGCCGGGCTCGCGGGTGTAGCCTGCAAACATTTGCCGAATTGCAACGCAGCCCTCGTAGCGACCAAAGGTTTTTTTATAACGTTTTCCCAACCCTTCCCAGGTCGCATCCGCGGCAAACAGTGACATCAGCGCATCTAAATCGCTGCCTGGACCCAGTTCATCACACAGCGCCATATACCGGTGCATACAGCGTCTGACTTTCTTTTCGGCGTCCCACTGCGCCAGCAATTCAGCGTAACTCATGGTCGTTCTTACTCCGGCACAACCAGTTTGCGACCAATGCGCGCTTCTACCTTGCAGTATTTCCACAGACTGTAAGTACCGTCGCCTACCGGTGTAGTACGGAAGAAATTACAGGCTTCAATAACGGTTTCCAGATCCGGCACATCGGCCATAATGTAAGCTGTCCAAGGTGAATCATAAGACGGTCCAACCTGAATGCGGTCGTCGTCCATAATGCCCAGAATGGTCACGCCAGGCAGTTCATCAATACCTTTCATCATGGCGCTGAAGGCCTGCCAGACATCGCCCATTTCTTCTTTGGTGGCATCCATAAAGTTCTGGTTGATGCCCATGCAAAATAAAACTCGGTGAGTAGTTGGTTCAGTCATAATTTAATCCTTATGTAAAATTCTTTGGGTTACAGATAGCCAGGGAAGGGTTCGTGACCAAACATAATGGCCCCGGCATTTTGGTAGGTGACTTCACCCATAAAGGCATGCTGCGTTAGCATGGAAGCGTTGCGCATGCAGTAAGAAAGCGGGTGCTGTGCGTAGCTGCCATCCATTCCGGACAGCTGGTAAGCCATGCGGGTTGCCTCAGCAGTTTCGCGAGCGACATTGGTAGTGGCCAGACGGACCATGCTGACCTGATGCTTGCTGGGTTTATCTCCCTGCATGATGGCATCCCAGACTTCGTCGGTAGATTCATAGAAAAACGCCCGCGCAGCGCGTAATTTCGCTTCGGCTTTGGCCAGCTCGATTTGCGCATAGTGACGCTCACCGAGATTTGGCGCGCCGGTAACCGACTTGCGGCCTTCGGCCAGCGCCACTACCGAGTCAATTGCATCACGGGCCACACCCAGACCGGTAACCGACAGCACCTGTGCAGCAAATGACAAAGACGGATAACTAAAAAAGGCAGAATCCATACTGGGCTTGCCACCACGAACAAATGTCCAGTCTTCAGGCACAAATTCGTCTTCCAGCACCACATCAAAGCTGCCGGTACCAACCATGCCATGCACTTCCCAGGTTTGTTCAATGGTCACTTTATCAACCGGGAATACCGCCATGCGGGGCAGGGCATTCACTTCGTCAGCGATAATGCCAACGCCAATTAACTCTGCACCCATGCAGCCACTGGCCCACTGCCAACGCCCTGAAACCAGATAACCACCGTCCACTTTCTTCGCCTTCTGCGGTGGAAACACGCCACCGGCGAATACGATATCCGGCGAGTCACCCCATACCTTGTACAGGGTTTCCTCGGGCAGTGCCGCCAGATAAGCCGGGTTCATACCAAAGCTGGCTACCCAACCGGCGGAACCATCTGCCGTTGCGATAGCTTCAATCGCGCGCAGAAATTCACTGGGTGATTTCTCATCGCCACCAAAGGCTTTTGGGACAAAAGAACGGTAGATACCGATGTCTTTAAACATGGCAACAACGTCTTTTGGGATAAAGCGCTGTGCTTCAAATTCGGCTCTGCGTTCCCGAATGGTTGCCAACATGGCATCAAATTTCTCTGCGCCCCCCCACTGGGACTTATCTACGGTTTTCGGCATGATTTATTCTCCAATTCCAGATTGGCCGTGGTGTTCGATTTCCCACAGTTGGCGGGCAACTGCGAACAACAATTCGTCTTCGTTTTTGCGGGTAACTAACTGAATACTCAGTGGCGCTGAAGCGTCGCCGCGTAAAGGCATCACCAGCGCCGGGTGGCCTGACAGGTTAAAAGGCCGGGTAAATAAACTGATATTCAAATCCACTTCGCCAGCCAGAGCAGCCTCACGCTGCATAGGTTTAGCGGGCAAAGACGGCAGGATAAGCACATCAAAATCGTTAAATAAGGTGTCGAGTTCATCGGTAAAGGCCTGGCGGACCTGCTCAGCCTGGTCCACAGCCTGAGCGCTTACTCCCGATGCATTTTGCAAACGTATGGCCACATCTTTGCCCAGTTTGCTCATGTCCAGCCCATGAAAGCTGTGCCAGACTTCGCTGTTCATGATGGTCAGAGCCGCATCAAAGGCCGGTTTAAACCAGACTGGCTGGGCAACAACAGATAGCGCACCACGCAAATGACCGGATAACTGGTTCAGCAGGTTGTCCATTGCCTTTTCGTTGGCTGCGGTATCCGCTACCTTAATGCGGCCCAGGCGCACATCCGCAGGCAAGGCCATGCCCGGTTCAAAGGAGGGGTCCATGGCCGACATACCAAGCTCAAGCGTAGCAATATCACGAGCCATCGGACCAATAGCATCCAGCGATGACTCGGCAGGGGTTGCACCTTTGCGACTGATGCGATTAAAGGTGGGTTTAAGCCCGGCAATACCGCAGCATGCTGCTGGTACACGAATAGAACCACCGGTATCGGTGCCAACGCTGAAGGTGACTTCGCCTGCGGCAACCGCAGCTGCACTACCACTTGATGAGCCGCCGGTAATCAGCGCCGGAAAGCGTGGATTCAGTGGCGTACCAAAATGCAGATTAACCCCGGTCATGCCGTAAGCCAGCTCGTGTAAATTGGTTTTGCCGACAATGTCGACGCCTGAATCACGCAGGTGTTTTACCACTTCGGCATCAGTACTGGCAGGCAGCGAATCAGCGAACGCCGCGCTGCCACAGGTGGTGGGCAACCCCGCCACATCCAGGCAGTCTTTGATTGCCACGGTAACCGGGGCAGTCGTTGACGTTGTCTGACGCGAAATAAAATTACTCACTGCTGCAATACCTCACCTGGCTAATGTTTAATCTAGTATTATGTCAATTTACTTTACTATTCAAGTAATTTTTCATGTAATTATTTATAGTCTGTTTGTTGCAATTTTTGTTTTGCGCCCAACAAGGGGGGACCACCATCAAACCAGACAGCAGTGCCACTAAGGCATCATTCAATATCACTATTTGCCTGACAGACCACCTAAAAACAAAGCCTTCAGGTCAAACCATCAATGTTTCCCTTGCGCAAAAACCCAGCGATACGCCCACCATTTAACAATCAAATCAAACTATTTTTACTTAACTTTTTAAGTTCCCTACCACGGTACTTATATATAGGTTATGATGCCCGCGGTCTTCGGGTCTGTAACCGCCCCGGGGACACCTTAATACCGATTACCCCTGTAAAGAGAAAGCATTTATGGATAACCAGCTAGACCGATTCAAACCCGCCTCCGGACATTTTGAATATCGTAATTTTCCGTTTTACTGGATATCCCGTGTATGGAGCGCCTACTCTCTGCGTATGGAGCGCCATCTCAAGCGCGCCAAACTGAATACCACGACCTGGCGGATCATCATGATCCTTAACGAACGTGGCTGTTTGTCGGTAACCGAACTGGCCACCCATGCGGTAGCCAAAACGCCTACCATTACCAAAGCTATCTATAAAATGCAGGAAGACAGCATTGTTGAAATCTTCCCCAGCAAAACCGATGGCCGCGTATCCATGGTGTTGCTGACCCCCAAAGGCCGTAAGATCCTTGAGGAAATTATTCAGGACACCCAAAAGGTGTTTCATGACGCTTATGCTGATATGTCCCATGAAGAAATCGACAACCTTAATTACATCCTGAAAAAGCTTTTTGCTAACCTCGATTAAGCGCGGCCGCTTACTTAATTTTTAGCCGCGACACCAGTGTGGCGGCCACCAAAAGCGGCCCGGCGAATACCAGAAAACTGCTTTGCATGGTCATGCCTCCGGCAATTAATAAACCACCAAAATAGGGGCCGATCACGGCACCGGAGCGACCCAGGCCCAACGCCCAGCCAATCCCCGTGGCGCGAATCTCAGCCGGATACATTTTGGCCGAAACCGAGTACAGGCCTACATAACCGCCCTGCATAAAAAAGCCTAAAACAAACAGCAGGCCAATTAGCGTCCATTGCGCGCTGATCTGAGCAAGAATAACCAGCAGTACCGCGGCTAACAGCAAGAACACGCCAACCAAACGGGATAAACCAAAGCGTACCGCCAACCAGCCCAGTAAAATCGTGCCTACAACGCCACCAAAATTCAGCGCCACGCCGGTGTAAATCCCCTGTTGCTCACTCAGCCCGCTGCCAATGGCCAGCTTAGGTAACCAGCTCATAAAAAAGTACATCCCCATAAAGACGCAAAAGAACGTCCCCCACAACATCGTGGTACGGGCGCGCCAGTGCGGAGAAACCAACTGCCTTACGCTGTTGACTGGTGCTTCATCATTATTAGTAGTGCTCACAATGGCTACATCGGCGGCTACAGGGCGTTTCATGCGCGACAAAATCGCCACAATATCCTGCTGATCGGCCTGTCGGTTGCGTTTTGCTAAAAACGGAATGGACTCCGGTATCAACAAATAAACGATAAAAGCCATTAACAGGGTTAACACACCAGGCACCACAAAGACGCCGGCCCAGCTCATGGATGCCATCAGCGCAGGGGCCAGAAAGCCACCGGCCGTCGCCCCCAACGGAAAACCAGCGGCAATGATCGCAACAGTAAAGCTGCGGTGACTGTTAGGCGTATATTCAGAAGTCAGTGCTGTAACATTTGCCAGCATGCAGCCCACAGCCAACCCGGTAATAAAGCGCAGCAAATACAGATGCCACAGGGCATCGATGAACCCGGTTATAACCATACTCAGTCCGGCCGCGCCGACGCTGTAGATTAATAACGCCCGACGACCATAACGGTCAGCAAGCGGCGCCAGAAACAATGCACCAAACATTATCCCGGCCAGCGTAATACTGAACACGCCTCCGAGATTGGCGGCATCTATGCTCAGCTCATCACTGACCCGATGGGCCACATAGGCCATGGAAGTGATATCAAACCCGTCCAGAATCATCAGCAGTAAAGAAGTGATTACCACTGTCACCTGGGTGGGCGTAAATGGATGCCCGTCATGCAGCGTGTCCGCCACAATGTGTTTTTGCACTGTCATTTGCTGCCTCTGCTAATTGTTTTAATTGGTTAAATTTTTAGCGGCTTAAATTCAACCTAAATCAATTACATGAAAAGTCAAGTAACTGAAAATCACTTTTTTGATAGCACAAAAATGACGCAAAAGTCCCATCCGCACCAATACTGAAGCCATAGAAAGCAATGCACTCACACGGTGCGAAAAAAATTTTGAATTGATCAATTGCGGGGCAAGATGCCAATTTAACAACAAAATTTAGTTGAATTTTTTACGTGACAATTCAAATAAATTAATTTAGTTGTAAAAAAGGTGCTGCTCAAAAAGCACTCAGAATATTGGAGAACGCAACGTGAACCCACTCATAATAACTAGTAACACCAAAGTTTCAGGCAAGCTCACAAGAACCCTACTCGCCAGTGCTATCTCAACACTGCTTTGCACGCCCGCAGCATTTGCTCAAGACGCGGAAGCAGAGAAGAAAAGTGGTACCAATGCGATGTTGGAACAAATTACGGTGACTTCGCGTAAAACCGAAGAAAACCTCCAGGAAGCGCCATTATCGGTTACCGCATTTTCGGGCGCGGGCCTTGAAGCCCGAGGTATCGAAAACATCGTTGAAGTCGGTTCGGTAACGCCTAACCTGACCTATCAGAACAACCCCGGAGCCGGAGCGTCCTCTTCCGTTGCTACCGTGTATATCCGTGGTGTGGGTCAGCGGGACTTCCTGGGTACTATCGATAATGGCGTCGGTTTTTACATTGACGATGTCTACATCGCCCGCACCGTAGGGGCTAACGTTGACCTGCTGGATATAGACCGCATTGAGGTATTGCGCGGTCCACAAGGCACCCTGTTTGGGCGTAACAACATCGGTGGCGCACTGGCGATCCATACCAAAAAGCCTAATGCCGATACCGAAGCCTTTGTGGACGTAACCCTGGGTACCGACTCACTGCAAAAATTCAAGTTTGGCGGTAATGTCGCACTCACCGACCACCTGTTTGCCAATATCGCGCTGTCTGATACCTCACAGGACGGCTATGTAAAACGCCCTGCCGGCGGTGATTTAGGCGATGACAACAGCACAGCCGCGCGGGCTAGTTTGTACTGGGAGCCCAGCGACGACTTAAACATTCAGTTAAGCGGTGATTACTCTACCGAAGAGGAAAACGGCCCGGCCTTTACACTGAACTATATCGATTTGTTCCTGGCCGATGGTTTTCCCGGTTTTTACAACAACGTGACCGCGGCAGCGGATTGTGCTTATCCTGGCGGACTGACCTCAACTAATCCCGTTTGTTATAACAATCAGTGGCTGTCTGATGACACTAACTACGGTACCGCACCGACCTTTTCGAACACCGATACCTGGGGTCTGAACATGCGGGTTAACTGGCAAATTAACGACTCACTCTCGTTTAAATCCGTGACCGCGTTCCGCTCACTGGATGCCGAATTTGCCCGTGACGCCGACGCTTCCCCGCATACCGTTGTTACCTTCTATGATGATTTTGAAACCGAACAGTTCTCGCAGGAATTCCAACTGCAGGGTACGTCTTTTAACGACAAACTCGAGTGGATAGCCGGTTTATATTACTTCGACGAAGACGGCTATAATTTTAACCGCCTTAATTTTGCTATCGCTCAGTTTGACAGTGATAATGATTTCACTACGACCAGTCAGGCAGTATACCTACAGGGTACCTATCACCTTACCGAACAGCTGGATCTGACCTTAGGTCTGCGTTACACCGACGAAGAGAAGACCTTTGATCCGGTACAAACTGTTGGACCAAACAATATCGGTATTCCAATTGGTGCGCCCATACTGCCACTGGGCCTGAACGAGCGCGATACCCAGGAAACCACACCAATGGCTAACCTGGCTTACTACGCCAACGACGATTTAATGCTGTATGCCACATACTCTGAAGGCTTCCGTTCCGGCGGTTATGTTCAGCGTATTTTCCCACCACTGGCGGTAGTGCCGGAATTTGAACCTGAATACGTAAAAGCCTATGAAGCAGGCTTTAAATACAATTCAGGTGATTTAGTCCTCAACGGTGCCGGTTTCTTTATGGACTACACCGATATTCAGGTACGCACGCAAAACCCCGGCTTTGTGGGTTTCTTTGAAGCCAACGTGGGTAATGCTGAAATTTCAGGTTTTGAACTGGAAACCAAGTGGGCCTTTGCCGAACAATGGTTCTTCGAAGGTGGCTTAGGTTACACCAATGCAGAATACACCAGCATTGATGTTGAACCGCCATTGGTGGCCGTTATTACCACCGAGAGCGAGTTTGACCACGTGCCGGAATGGTCGGTAACCGCCAGTTTAGCCCGTGATTTCTATTTTGATGGCGGCAGCATGCTGACTGCCCGGGTAAGTGGTGACTACCATACCAGTTACTTCAATAACCCGGAAAATACGCCACAAACCAAAACACCGGAAATCGCTATCTACAACGCGGCGTTGATTTGGAAATCGGCCGATGACACCTACGGCGTGGATTTTGGCATCAAGAACCTGACCGACGAAGTGTACATTTCCTCGGGTTATTACAACCCCACCATTGGTACGTCGGAGCTAATTCTTGACCGTGGCAGACAATGGTACGCGTCGTTCCGTTATACCTACTATTAAGTTTTTACCAACAACATGTGCCGGGCGTTCTGCCCGGCGCAATCTTTGCTTAACCTCTGAGTACACCATTTGAGGTCTGTTCGTAGATGGGGAAATTGAATGAAAATTCACAGTAAATTTCTGGCTTTTACGCTGGCTGTAGCCAGTTTTTCCGTTTTTTCCGCCGACGACGATGTCGCCTGGCCGGTGCATGGTGGCACCAATAAAGAGCAACGCTTCAGTCCGCTGGACAAAATAAACACCCAGAACGTCGACCAGTTATCACTGGCCTGGTACGTCGATTTACCCGAAGCCCGTGGTCAGGAAGCCACGCCACTGGTAGTTGATGGCGTAATGTATACCTCTGCGGCCTGGAGTCACGTATACGCTATAAACCCGGTAACGGGTGAAGTACTGTGGCACTTTGACCCGAAAATTGATAAATCCTATCGCATTAAAGGTTGCTGCGGCCCGGTAAACCGCGGCGTAGCCTACGATAATGGCACCATTTTTATTGGCGCCTACGATGGCCACCTGATTGCGCTGGATGCTAAAACCGGCAAGCAAAAATGGTCGACCTTAACTGTCGATCAGTCACAAAGCTATACCATTACCGGCGCGCCACGAGTAGCCAACGGTAAAGTCTTTATTGGTAACGGCGGTGCTGAGTTTGGCGTACGCGGCTACGTATCGGCGTATGATCAAACAACCGGTGAGCTGGTGTGGCGCTTTTATACCGTTCCCGGGGACCCGAATAAACCGCAGGAATCAGCCATCCTGGAAATGGCCGCCAAAACCTGGGCCGGTGATTACTATAAGCTCGGCGGTGGTGGCGGTACAGTGTGGGACACCATTACCTTTGACCCCGAGACCAACCTGATTATATTTGGCGTAGGCAATGGTAGCCCCTGGAATCCGCGTATCCGTTCAGCCGGTAAGGGTGACAACCTGTTCCTGTCTTCCATTGTCGCGGTTGATGCCGACAGCGGCGAATATAAGTGGCATTACCAGACTACGCCCCAGGAGGGCTGGGATTACACCGCCACCCAAAACATCATTTTTACCGAAATGGAAATTGACGGTAAAACACGTAAAGTCCTGATGCAAGCACCTAAGAATGGCTATTTTTACGTGCTTGACCGTGAAACCGGCGAGTTCCTGTCGGCCAAAAACTATGTGCCCACCAACTGGGCAACCCATATCGACGAAAACGGCAAGGCTCACGTTAATCCCGAGGCTAAATACTGGGACTACAAAGAACCCAAAATTGTGATGCCTTCTACCTTTGGTGCCCACAACTGGCATCCCATGAGCTACAACCCAAACCTGAATCTGGTGTATATCCCGGCCCATGAAATTGCTTTTCCGTATCAGGATGAGCCGGGCTTTAAATACAAAACCCAGGCGGTAAATCTGGGTTCAGAAATGCTGGCGCCGGGCTTTCCCGAGGATCCTAAGGTGCGCAAAATGATCAAAGCTGCGAACAAAGGGCATCTGGCAGCCTGGGATCCGGTGGCGCAAAAGGAAGTGTGGCGGGTGCAGTACCCGGGACCGTGGAATGGTGGCACACTGGCTACTGCTGGCGACCTGGTATTTCAGGGCAGTGCCGCGGGATTTCTTAATGCCTATGATGGTAAAACCGGCGACAAGCTGTGGCAGTATCCGGTGCAAACCGGCATTGTTGCACCGCCAATTTCCTACAGTATCGATGGCGAGCAATATATTACGGTGTCGGCCGGATGGGGCGGAATTTTCCCGCTGTTAACCGGCCCGCTAACCCGGATTGCCAAAGAGCACCCGGTGAATGTCAGCCGCTTACTCACCTTTAAAATCGGCGGTAAGGAAGATCTATCGGAATTGGTGCTCAATGCGCAGGACTTACCGGATATGTCTTCCGTCACCGTTGATCCCGAAGTGAAAAAGAAAGGCCACTGGACATTTGAATATTATTGTTCAGCGTGCCACGGTACCAGCGCCATGAGTGGTGGTGTGACTCCTGATCTGCGCTTTACGCCAGCGCTCCCTAACAAGGATTTATGGCAATCAATAGTCCATGACGGTGCGCTTAAAAAACGCGGTATGGTACCTTTTGGTAATGTACTCAGCCGTGAAGAGATCGAGCAAATTCGTCAGTACGTGATTACCCAGAATCAGTATGCGCGTAAGCAGGGAGACACTGTGCGCTATACCCCCAAAAGATAAACGGATACCGGGCGCTGGTCGCCCGGTCAGTCCACCGGATAAATAGCAAGAGGACACGTTATGCAACAATACGCCCTACAAATTAACGGCAAGCCGGTAATGACCGAGCAAACCTTTGACGTCATTGACCCGGCACTGGGCAAACCTTTCGCCGCCTGTTCAAAGGCCGACGCTGCATTAGTTAATAAGGCCGTGGCAGCCGCCAGCGAGGCATTTCCGGCCTGGCGTAACACGCCACTGACTGAACGCGCCGCACTGCTAAACAAACTGGCGGATGCTATGGAAGCTAATATGCCAGCGCTAATGGAACTGGTGACCCGCGAAGTAGGCAAGCCCATGGGCGGCCTGAACGGCATTGGTTCGGGGATGGAAGTGGGCGGCGCTATCGCCTGGACCCGTTACACCACCTCGCTGCAACTGCCAGTTGATGTACTCCAGGATGACGATGCAATGCGGGTTGAAGTGCACCGCAAACCATTAGGGGTAATTGCCTCTGTAACGCCCTGGAACTGGCCCTTAATGATTGGTATCTGGCACATTATGCCAGCGCTGTTGGCCGGTAACACGGTAGTGATGAAACCATCAGAATTCACCCCTCTGTCAACTATCAAAATGGTTGAACTGGCCAATGAGATTCTGCCTGCCGGCGTACTTAATCTGGTGGCCGGTGACGGTGAAACCGGCAGCGTTCTGACCACCCATAAAGACGTAGCTAAAATTGTCTTTACCGGCTCAACGGCCACCGGCAAAAAGATAATGGAAGGTGCATCGGCCTCATTAAAGCGTCTCACCCTGGAATTAGGCGGTAACGACGCGGGTATACTGTTGCCTGACTTCGATATGGCCTTGCTGCCTAAACTGTTTACCACCTGTTTCCATAATAATGGCCAGACCTGCGCCTGTCTGAAGCGTTTGTATGTGCACAGCAGCATTTACGACGAAGTCGCAAACGGACTGGCAGCCATTGCCCGTGACACCATTGTTGGCAATGGCCTCAACGAAGCATCACAGTTAGGACCGGTGCAAAATAAAATGCAGTTCGATAAGGTAATTGATCTTGCCGCGGCCACTAAAGCACAGGGTGCTACCATTTTAAGTGGCGGCGAACCGCTGGATACCGAAGGCTACTTCTTCCCGCCAACGGTTTACGCCAATGTAAAAGATGGAGATCGCATTGTTGATGAAGAGCAGTTTGGCCCGCTGTTACCGGTAATCAGTTACGACGATATCGACGAAGTCATCAGCCGCGCTAACCAAAACGAAAATGGTCTGGGCGGCTCGGTCTGGTCAGCTGATATTGGTAAAGCAGCCGAACTGGCAAAGCAGCTTGAAACGGGCACCGTATGGATTAACGAACACGGTGCCGTGCAACCTAACGCGCCATTTGGCGGTGTTAAGCAGTCTGGTCTGGGTGTGGAATTTGGTGACTACGGGCTGGATGAGTACGTGTCATTACAAACCCTGATGATCCCCAAAGCCAGCTAATTTACCCAACGAGTCTCCGTAGGCTGGCCCGGCAACCGTTGTCGGGCTGGCCAATTTATCCCAACCCTTTAAGCAACCAGGCTTTTTCCAGTGCTGGCACTTTTCCTTTAAGACCCCCTTCCAGAGATTCGCTGGCAAGCATCTCAATATCACAATACTTGCCGTAGTGGTGCTCAATTTCCAGGGTAGATATAGCAAAAGGCGGGCCCGCAATGGCTGACTGATCGTACTCAAAGGTGATCAGCAACTGCCGCGCCCGGGGTGCCAGCCCACAAATACGCTGACCATACTGCGCTCGCATATCTTCGGGTAAAGCTACCAGTGCGGCGCGATCATAAACCACATCTACCGACCCGAGCTGCTCGGGCGTCAGGGCAAAGAAATCGCCACAATACAGCGTGATATCCGGCGCAGAATAACGCTCCAGATGACCGCAGGTTTCGATGGTTGGCGTAACTCCAAGCCCCTCGAAATACTGAGTAACAGCCAGTTTACTAAGCTCAATACCGACCACTTCGCAGCCGCGCTCAAGCAAAAACGTCATATCATTAGACTTACCGCACAAGGGCACAAAAACACGACAAGGCTCGTTAAGACCTAATTGATCGGCAAATTTAAGCAACATGGGGTGGATATCACTTTGGTGAAAGCCAATCTCTCCTTTTTCCCATTTATCATGCCAAAACGTATGCTCCACGACTTCTCCTGTAGTTAACACTGATTGCTGCGAGTCAGTTTTTTATTTTATACACAATACGTATAGCCTCAAGGTTTAGCGCATTTTGTGTTTGCCCGGAAAGTAGCGATATAGTGGGCAGCGCACGGAGCGAACCGGCTAAAACGATCTGTTTGTGCGCTAAACGCATATTAATCAAAGTAAATTTTCACTGACAGGGATACTGCATGTCATTACCCACCAGACCGATCACCCGCTTCCGACTGCTTATGGCATACCTTACAATGTTGCTGACCTTTGGCATTCTGGACGGGATCTGGCTGGGTGCAATTGCTAATCAGTGGTACTTTGGCAGTTTGTCTTCGTTACTGCGCGAACAGTTTATTACCTGGCCCTGGCTGGTGTTTTACCTGGCTTATTGTGCCGCCACACTTTATTTAGCGGTGGTTCCGGCATCAGGTCACTGGCAGCAGGCCGCGGTAAAAGGGGCGGTGCTGGGCGCAACGGCCTACGGTGCTTATAATCTGACTAACTATTCTATTGTGGCCAACTGGCCTTTACCCATTACTCTGATCGACTGGAGCTGGGGGACGCTGGCAACAGCAGTGGTAAGTACCAGTGGCGCACTGGCGTTAAAACTAAAACATTAGCTGGCAGACTGCGGTGACAGGCTATCACAGCCATAATTCGTGATACACTAAGCGCGTATTTGATTAAACAGGACACCCTATTCATGACTTGGATGCGTCAGGCTTTGCTTAACGTGTTTCGTCTCCCGGTTAAGTGGCTGGTAAAAACCAACAGTATTCCTGCCGATGTGGGCAGCGAACTCGGCATTGATAAATCACGCCCTATTATCTATTTGTTGCCCACCGACTCGGTCACCGACCAGCTGGCACTGCAAATGTCAGCCAGCAGTCTGGGGCTGCCCAGCCCGGTAAGTAAAGTTACCCTGGCGGGTAAAGATTATCCTGGCAGCCTGTTTTTGCGCCGCTCAGAAAACCTGTTTCGTAAGCAACGACAGCATACCGATTTAGAGCCGGTGATCACCGACCTGTTTCAATGGCACCGTGAGCATACCGGACTGGATGTTCAGGTAGTGCCGGTATTTATTACCTGGGGCCGCGCGCCGGGCAAAGGCAAACCCGGCCTGGCCGACCTGCTGACCCTGTCAGCCGCGCCAAGCTGGCTACGCAAATTCTTCATCGTTTTGTTTTTAGGTCGCGATACGTTTATCAGTTACAGCCGGGCCGTGTCATCCCGGGCCATGACCGATCAGCACAGCACCGACGCAAAGCTTGCGCATAAACTGGCCCGGGTTGCCAGTACCCATTTCCACCGTAAGCGACAGGCCATGACCGGCCCGACATTGCTGGAGCGCCAGGCACTTAACAATGCGGTGCTAGGATCAGAAATGGTCCGCAATGCCATTAGCGAAGAAATGCGCGTGAAAAAACTCAGTGCTGATGAGGCCCGTAACGTTGCCGCTGGTTACCTTAAAGAGATTGCTGCCGATTACCGGGAAGGACTCATCCGCTTTGGTGACCGACTGTTAACCCGGATTTGGAATAAAATTTATAACGGTATCAGTGTCGGTCACGCTAATCGCATCCGCGAACTGGCCAACAATGGCCATGAAATCATTTATATTCCCTGCCACCGTAGCCATATGGATTATCTGTTACTGACCTACGTGATTTATCACGAAGGTTTGGTTACACCACATATTGCCGCCGGTATTAACCTGAATTTCTGGCCAGTGGGCGGCATATTCCGCCGTGGTGGCGCGTTTTTCCTGCGCCGCAGTTTTGCCGGCAATAAGCTCTACACCGCGGTTTTCAGAGAGTATCTGGAGCTGCTGTTTAAAAAAGGGTATGCAGTAAAATACTACCCTGAAGGCGGCCGTAGCAGAACAGGCCGACTGATCCCGCCGAAAACCGGCATGCTGGCGATGACCATTCAGGCCGCGGCTAAGGGCATCAACCGACCAATCAGTTTAGTGCCGGTTTATATTGGCTACGAAAACGTAATGGAAGTGAAAAGCTACCTGAGCGAACTGAAAGGCGGTGCCAAAAAGAAAGAGTCTAACTGGCAGGTTTTTTCGGCTATTAAAAAGCTTAAAAATTATGGCCATGGCTACGTAAATTTTGGTGACCCCCTTTCGCTGAATCAGTTTCTGGACAGTAAAGCGCCGGACTGGCGCGGCAGTCAGAGTCTGAACCCGGAGAAAAAGCCCGCCTGGCTTACGCCTACGGTAAATAGTCTGGCTGGCGAGCTGATGACTCGCGTTAACAGTGCTGCCGCCATTAACGGTATGGCCCTGACTTCACTTTGCCTGCTGGCGTCTAAAACCCAGACCATGAGCAAAACCGAGCTGACCCAGGCCATGACTGACTATCTGGCCCTGTTTGCTGTGGCCCCTTACAGTAAAAATGCCACTTTGCCCAAAGAGGATGCCAAAGCCCTGCTGGAGCACACGCTTTCCCTTAAGCGTCTGAATGTCAGCGAAGATCAGTACGGAACTTTGATTAGCCCGCAGCCGGATAACGCGGTATTTTTAACTTACTATCGCAACAATATTATTCATTTGTTTGCCCTGCCTGGCATCATCATGACCGCTGTTTTTGCCCATGGAAAGCTGGAAAAAAACGCCATTCTGCAATTAATTGCGGCACTCTATCCGTTATTGCAGCGGGAACTGTTTTTGCACATGTCACAGGATCAGGCGCTGGCCTACACAGCAGAACTGATTGATGCGTTTAAGCAAGTGGGAATGTTGCAGCAAAAAGGCCGCTACCTCGCACCACCAGAGTCAGAAAGCGAGCAGTTTCATTCCAGCTGGCTGTTGAGCCGCTGTATGCAGGAAACCTTGCAGCGCTACGCCGTGGTACTGACCATTTTAAAACGTGAAAAATCCATCAGTCGCAACGCGCTGGAAAAAGAAAGTAAAACCGTGGCCGAGCGTTTATCCAGGCTTTATGGCATGCATTCACCGGAGTTTTATGACAAAAATGTACTCTCCAGTTTTATTAGCGCCCTGCGCGATAATCACTGGTTGGATGCAGCCGAAGACGGCAGTCTGAAGTACTCCGAGGAAGCCTCTGCGCTACGCAAGGATATAATGGCATTAGTCTGGCCAGAAATTGTCCAGCATTTACAGCAGAACATTCTGCAAGCCGACAGGGAACCCCACGATAATGAAAAAGTTTGATTTAGAATTACTCAGCGAATTACGCGCTCAGGCCGAAGCCAGCCCACGTCGCCGGGCTCATCACAACGTGCATGAAGATTACCAGCAGGTTGTGCAGCGATTGTTTGTGTGCATGCTGCCAGACTCCTATGTACGTCCCCATCGCCACAGTGACGCCCACAAATGGGAATTTTTCATGGTAGTTGACGGCTGTTTAGAACTGCTGTTTTTTGATGATGCAGGCACCCTAACTGAGCGGTTGGCACTGGGACCGGGCAGCGATTGCCTGGGTGTCGAAATTCCACCAAATACCTGGCATGCAACGGTTTGTCATGCACCAGTGACCTTTGTGGAGGTGAAGCAAGGCCCCTATGAACAAACCGGAGATAAAGACTTCGCGGCCTGGGCGCCAGTCGAAGGCGATGAAGCGGTGCCGCGCTTTCTTGAAAATATGAAAGTATTGCGTCCGGGATACTCACTAAAAACAGCCTGACAGGGTATAAAAGCGGTTTAGTCTTACATTTTTTACCCCGTGAGACAGTAAGCAGATTTGCACGACAAACCTAAGCTGCAATTCCAAAAAACCCTGATAAAATACTTTATCTACAACAGGTTAGAGTCCATCCCGGTTCATCTCTGCCTAATGACGACCGGGCAATTCCGGTAACATATCCTTTCTACCGTGTTATTTTCCAGGCCATAACCTGTGTGTTTTCCGCAGAGTCCCGCTCTGCATTTTCAGCCGTGATTGAGAGGAAGCAGTCACGCTGATTTCGTCACTTCCTCTTGTTTTTTGTATTAAGGACATGAAATGAAAAAAGCACTCTTTTTGCTAACCACTGGTCTGCTAGCCGCTGCCAGCAACGTTAATGCAGCAGAAACCCTTTCTCCTTCTATCTATGCTGGCGCAAGTGCCGTGTACGTAGATTACTCAGAAGGCGACATCGATATGGACCTGGGCGCTATTTTGGGCCGTGTTGGTACC
Organism: Marisediminitalea lipolytica; assembly: GCF_001758465.1. Lineage (GTDB taxonomy): Bacteria > Pseudomonadota > Gammaproteobacteria > Enterobacterales > Alteromonadaceae > Alteromonas > Alteromonas lipolytica. The sequence goes on along the minus strand of NZ_MJIC01000015.1, from coordinate 191,832 downwards.
CAGTTAACCGACTATGTTGCACTGGAAGCCCGTTTAGGTACTGGCGTTTCTGACGATTCACTGTATGGCGTGGAACTGGAACTAAACTACATGTACGGCCTGTATGCCAAAGCCGGTTTTGAAAACAATGGTTTCTATCCGTACGTGGTTCTGGGTTACACCAAAGGCGAATTAGAAGCCAGCTACGGCGGTTACCATGAGAACGCCAGTGACAGCGATTTGAGCTACGGTGCAGGCATTGATTACGCGTTCACAGATCGTGTTAGCGGCAACATCGAGTATATGTCTTATCTGGACAAAGATGGCTACGAATTAAACGGTTTTAGTGCTGGTTTTACTTACAAGTTCTAAAGCCAGAGGCCAGCCGCTGGTTATCGCTGGCGGCTGGCTGAATCGTCGGCAATTACTAGCGCCCCGATGCTTTGCGGGCTTCTTTAAATGAAGAATCGGCCTTCCAATGAGGCCAGTCACCATTGTTAGCAAGCTCTGCCATCACCTGACCGATTAAGTCTAAATCCTGCAAAACACCGCCTAATGACCAGCTGGCAAAATAGTCGTCACCTGATTTGTGATAGCGACTGGCAATAAACTGCGGATCGGTATCGCCAAGACTCATAAACAGATAAGACGGGATCCCCTGACGTGCCGCGGCAAAGTGATCAGAGCGGAAAAACAAGCCATTTTGCGGACGCGGATCCGGCTTAACAAACCGGCCCTGATTTTTCGCCACCCGGGCGACATAATCTTCCAGTTCAGAAACCCCTTCGCCGTACTGTAGCGTGTAATCGGTGGCATTGTTCACGTTCATACCGTCAATATTCAAAAACGCCACAATGTCTTTTGCCGGGACGGGCGGATTTTTGGCAAAGTGTTCAGCGCCTATCAGGCCGGTTTCTTCGGCCGTAAACGCACCAAACATTAACGTGCGTTTAAAGGGTTTTGCTTTTACCTGCGCTTTAAACACCCGGGCCAGTTCCAGTACCCCGGCAACCCCGGAAGCATTATCAACGGCACCGTTTAATACCACTTGCTTAGCATTTTCCATACCCATACCAAGCCCGTCCCAGTGAGCATGCAATGCAACCCACTCATCAGGGTTTTGGCTGCCTGGTAAAATAGCCGCGACGTTTTGTGAGGCTTTGTGTTCAATACTATTACGCAGCGCCAGTTTAACCTGTTGCTTTAAATCGATGGCTTTAAAACCCGGCTGGCCCGCCGCTTTTTTAACGGCCCGATAATCGACCCCCGCCGCACTGAAGACCTTTTCAGCAGCGCGTAACGTCATCCAGCCCATGACACCCACTTTGGACTGATTTTGCTGATTATCCACCAGCGTATACTTAGGCGTGGTCCCTCCCGCCTGCACCACACCCCAACCATAACCGGCGGCCATGGTTTCATGTACGATAAAAACAGCTTTAGCACCCTGGCGGGCGGCTTCTTCGTATTTGTAAGTCCAGCGACCGTAATAGGTCATGGCCCGGCCATTAAAAAACGCCTTGTCACCCGACGTGAACCCCGGGTCGTTGACCAGCACAATCACGGTTTTACCCTTAACGTCGATACCGGCGTAATCGTTCCAGTTATATTCCGGCGCGTTGATGCCATAACCGGCAAACACCAGGTCATTATCCAGGGTAATCTCTTCGCTGATACGCTCGGTACGAGCAACAAAATCACTGCCATTAACCAGGCTCAGATCACCCATCTGTAGCGCCATATTCTGATCGGCGGTTATTTTTGCCAGTGGCACTTCCTGAACATAACTTGTGCCAAATGCTGGTTGCAGACCCATGTCCTTAAACTGGCTAACCAGGTATTCAATGGTTTTGGTTTCACCGGCGGACAACGGGGCCCGGCCTTCAAATTCATCACTGGCCAGGGTTTTAACATCCTGACGGTAATTATCCAGATTGATGGACTGACCGATGGCTGACAGGTTTTCGGCCAGAGCCGCGGCACCAGTGCACGTTAGCGCGCCGCATAATAAGAGAGTTCTAAACATGATAATTATATTGAGCTACAGGTTGGCACAGGGTAGCGAATTCACCGCGGATGCTCAAACCAGACAGGATTGATGCACCAACAGGCACGGTTAAGCAAAAGCCCAACGACTCAACCTTTAGTTCATTTTTGCTGTTACAGCGGGGCGGAATACAAATTTAGCGACTACTTTGAGAATGATTAGCAGTACATTGTGTTCAGAGGTAGGCGTTATGCACAAATACATCCCGTTACCGGCTATTTTACTCCTTGCTGCGTGCGGCGGAGGCGGTAGCTCAGAAACTAGCGCTCCGGCCCCGGCCCCTGCTCCGGCGGGCAATGCGCCTGCTGCTCAGGTTGGCGGCGGTGATGTAGCAACGGTACCAGCCAGTTTTGACTTTAGTAACTTTGTTCAGCAAACCGTGAGTTTTAGTGTCCCGGATGACTTATCCGGTCAGGTAAACTTTAAACTTACCGCCAGTTGGGATGATAAAATTCAGGACTTGTATCTGGGCCGCTCGCAGGCAGGTGAGCAGATATCGGTTACCGTAAACATTCCGAGTATTATCGACCTCGTGACCATTGAATATATGGCCTACGATGTGGCTACCGACACTGCCCAGGTAAAAATTATGGAGGTAGCACTATGAAGCCTCTGTATGGGTTAAATTCCCCCGGTATATTGTTACCACTTATCGCCAGCGCCTTGGCGGTTAACTGCTATGCCGAGTCACATTTAATCAGCGATGTGATTCAGTCCAGCGGCACCGGCGCCATCACGCTGGCTGACGAAACCGCTTTGGGCGCGACCGTTGCCGAACGGATGCAGCGATTGGAAAGCTTGCGTTTAGAACACAACGGTAAGCTGGTATTTGCCGTGGATATTAACGAAGCAGCCAGTGGCACTGAAAAGGCCGAAACTCAGGCTGTTGCGATAAAGTCAGCGGTATTAACCGTTACGATTAACGGTGATAGCTTTAGTTACAGCCAGTACACCACCCGTACCAAGTATCTGCTGGCTGAGGGTAACCAATCTGCTGCCGAGCGCAGTTTGTATTACACCCTGCTTGGTCGTACCGGTTCCAGCCAGATAACCGGCTCGGTATCCAGCATTGCCGCCGATTTTGACGCCACGCTAAGCTTTCCCCTTGATATTGATATCAGTAACGCCAGCGAAGTCACGCTGAATATTGAGCTGCTGAAAACCAACGGCAAACTTGGCGATCCGGAATTGTTTTACGACTATTCCAACGGTTTTGAAGACATGGCGATTGTCGATAGCGTGGATGCCCGGTTTCTTGATTTAGAGGCAGCGGGGGTTGCCGAAGCACCAGGTGTATTTGATTTGCGTGAAGAAGATCCCGCCTTTACCCAGGACGGCTACTCCAACGAGTGGTACGCCTGGACCGCTTATCCGTCGGCAGATACCTACTATCTGGTAGGCTACGAAGATTTATTTCCCAACTTAGGTGACTATGACTTTAATGATCTGATCGTTGCTTACCGGGTCGAGTATGGCGTAGATAAATATTCGGAGATCAGCAAGCTGCGCGGCGAAGCCGTGTTGGTGACTCGCGGCGCTACGTATAATCACGACTGGCATTTACGCATTAATGCGCCGGGCATGTCGGGCGAAATTTCTGAGTCGATGTTTCCGCCCACGGCGGACGGATTACCCGGAGCAGACATCAGTGAACCTTATTTTGTTAACCGGCAGCGAACCTTTAGCGGCAACCTGGATCTACAGGCGTTTAAAGACACTAAAACCATTTTTGCTCCGGCGACAGGGTGCAGCTTTACCAATACCGAAAAGGACTGTGAAGCGGTTGATAAATTTGTTCAGGGGCCCAAATACACCTTCAGCGTGGCGTTAGATCAGGGGGTTACTTTCAGTAACGCCGAACAGCCCCCGTTTGATCCTTATTTATTTGTTCACCGGGAACGTGCTGATGGCAGTACTTTTGCCTACGAGATCCATTTGCCGGATAAACGCCTGGCCGGTGACAGAACAAGCAATGGCTATCAGGCCAGCAATAATACCAACGATAACTTTACCGACGACAACGGTTATCCCTTTGCGATGATTTTCTCTACCGACTGGCTGCCACTGATTGAAGGGCACAATATTAGCCGCGGCTACAGTGAGTTTATTCCCTTTGTAGAGTCATCCGGCACCCGGTACCAGGACTGGTACCTGAACAAAGATATGCAAAGCATTTACGATACCAAAGAAGCCGACAACAGTAATAAATGGCATTGGTAACCGGCCAATGCCAGCAGACTTGATCTTAGTTTGCCTCGGTGGCGACTTCAGGGATCGCAACCGGTTTGAAGTGATACCAGCCGGCATAGCTATACAGAATAGAAATGCCAATCACCAGCCAGTGATACCATAAAAACGGCAGGTAGGTGAGGGTACTCACGCCCAGTGTGGTAGCCATAAAAATACCGCCGTCGGTCCACGGGATCATCGGTGTTGTCACCGTGCCCCCCGATTCGACATTACGGGAAAGCACCCGTCTGTCGATACCCAGTTGTTCATAATTACGTGAGGTTATGGTGCTAGCGGTCATTATGGAAACATAAGCAGCGCCTCCAAGTGCGTTGCCCAGTACGCCACTTAACAGGGTAGCAAGCCCCAGACGGCCCGTACTGGTAGCCCAGTGCTGCAATGAATTACATACCGAAGCCAGCACACCAATGGACTCCATAAGACCACCCAGTCCCATGGCCAGTATTACCAGCAGGATGGTTGAAAGCATGGAGGTGATGCCGCCGCGGTTAAGCAGGATTTGCAAAAACTCTACGTCAGTATCAATAAAGTTACCGTGGTAAAGACTGTTAAAAGCAGTGGTGGCCGAGGCTTGTTCAAACATCATCGCCCAGATAACACCCAGTACGGCGCCAAAACAAATCACCGGAAAAGACGGCATTCGCATCATCAGCATGCCAATAACAATTAATGCTGGCAGCAACATGTACCAGCCAATCGTATAATGACCGGCAATAGCATCCATTACCTGTTGCGCGGTACCAGTGCTGCCATCGTGCTCGAACCCTAAGCCCACCAGCAAGAACGCCGATGCAGCTATAACACAGGCTGGCACACTGACGTAAAGCATCGATTTAATGTGAGCGATAAGATTGACCTGACACATAGAGGCTGTCATGACGGTGGTGTCTGACAAAGGCGAGAGTTTATCGCCCACGTAAGCACCAGAAATTGCCGCGCCAGCTACCAGCGCCGGCGGCAAACCAAAACCGGCACCGATCCCCATCATGGCAATACCAGCGGTGCCTGCGGTACCAAAGGATGTGCCGGTAGCCAGCGAGGTAATAGCACAAATAATAAAGGCCGCCGGTAAAAACAGTGACGGATCCATTACCGATAAGCCCAGATAAATGATATTCGGTACTATGCCACCCGCCATCCAACTGCCAATTAAAGCACCAACCGAAATCAGGATCAGGATCGCTTCCATCCCCTGGGTTACGCCACCGATGATACCCTTTTGCAACTGATGGTATGTGTAGCCAAGGTACTTACCAAACCCCATGGTCGCAAACCAGCAACCAATAAACGCCAGTTGGATGGGTAGGTCGAGCTGATGCGCTACAACAAAAATGATAACCAGCAAAGAAGCGGTAAGCAGTAGAATTTCGGTAAGAGAAGGCAGTCGCTGTTGTCGCATGAAAATCCCGTGACCTGTAGCGCTTGGCTGCCGCAACAGAACGGCATTACTACAATAGATATTATTCTGTATACTTTTTATCCCACATAAGAATATGAATGTAAAGGCAGTTTTGGCTTAGTTCATTTATCAACTGAACCTTTCTATTTCAGAGCGTCTTAACAGGATATACTTCTTTAATCATCAAACCCGCCACCGTAGCAGGTAACTACTTTACTCAATCAATATGGCGCTGATATGGCCGTGACCGATTTACTAGCGTTGTTACCAGATACAGCGATGGCATAAAGACATCTGCAAACAGTGTGCGAATCACTGATGAGAATGATACTCTAAGAATTAAAAGAGTACTGGTAAACTTGCTCCAGTCTTCAACAGGCTGACAGTTACCTACCCCAAGCTTGCTCTTACATCTGCAATGGTAATGAAGAGTTTGTTTTCGGCATCCTTAAATACTTGAAAGCCATAGCGCTCATAGAATTGTATTGCACCGTCTTTTGCATCAACGATAACCACCGGAAATGCAACACTATCACTAGCAGCTAATAGCTTTCGGAGCGCGTCAACAAGTAGCCACTCACCAAAGCCTTTGCCTTTGTATCTCTCATCAATAGCGAGGCGGGCAATAAGACCACCAGAGGTTGATGATTGGTGCTTCTTTTGCAATTTTTCGGGTAATGCCTTTAAGTCAATTGGTGTCATTGTTAGTGTGTAAAAGCCGATGATATATGACGTATCAGTATCATCTTCCAACACAAAGGTTCTGGTGTTGTCTTTCTTTACTTGCTGGCTTGCCATTACTTTTAAGTAATTATTTAAGGCCGTGACACCACAGTTGAATCGGTTTCTATCGTGTTTCGCTTTATCCAGAAGTACCGTATTCATTATTGAGTTTTGCTTTCGTATCGCTCAGATGCAGCTTTTAGCTTTGAGTTAGGGGTTGCAGGGCGATCTAAAGCTTCCATTAGCAACATCGCATCATCCTGGCTTAGTTTTAAGGTTTGTTCACGCTCAATGATTTGTTTAGCCTTTTCAATCGCAGCACTTAGCACAAATGAGTTAATGCTTGTCATGCCAGCGATTGCGGCGGCCTGTGTAAGTAAATCTTGTGTATCCACATCAACTCTGGCGGTTATTCGAGGCAAAGTGGTAGCCATAATCAAGTCTCCTATTGTGTCAAAGTGTCACATAGGAATTATGTTCTTAAAGCGTACAAAAAGCAAACTTGTGTCACTTTGGCACATAAACCATAAACCAATGGATGAACAACAAGGTTAACAACGCCGCAGCAACTCTTACTCAGGCTGCCTTCACTGAGCATCGCGGTGCCTATTTTGACTCTGTCTCGGGTACCCTTAACCATATTCTGGTAGCAGATATTATCTGTCTGAAGCGTTACACCAAGCATCCGATGGATTTCCCGGCGCTTGCACCGGTTTTAGCATTGCCAGACCCGGCCAGTTTAGATGCATTATTGGTTTATTTCATCCTTAGCTTTTAATGATTGCTCAGTAAGTAGAGCAGAAACAAATCTTTGATAAACACCATTCTTGTTTGATACGGCATTATTGAATGCGCAAGTATTTGCCACATCTAACCGTTCAATCCTTTGCTGAATGTAATCGCATCCACAAAAAGTTTTAGCTATTGAGGCTTCATCGCTCACAACATCTTGTGTAACTTCTCTGTTCAGACCATCGTAAGTAGTGACAACGCCTGTACCAGTCAGAAAATTTTGACCGGCACGCGTTCGTTATTTTTTCTCGCGAAAAGCGCGGACTGTTATTCCGAATAACAATAGAAGGAGTAAAGGTCCTGGAGCCCCTCCCCCACCTCCCGAGCTGCCTGAAGTGCCGGGATTTGAAGGTGTGCTTGTAACCTGATTTTCTATAGTAAGACTAATGCTATCCGTTACTGTTTCTCGGCCATCACTTACGGCAAGTTGTATTACCGCAACTGCATTGGCTGAAACGGTTGGAGCTGTAAATGTTGGATTAATGGTATCTGCTCCTCCTATTGTTAGCGTTGGCCCACTCAGCTGAGTCCATTCATAGGTTAAAGTCTCGCCATCAGCATCAGTCACACTCACCTCAAGAGTAATGCTGTCCCCCTCTTTCACAGTGGCAGTATCTGCCATTGTGATAATAGGTGCCGCGTTTGGAGTACTATCTACTACTACCAGAATAGGCTGCGAAGATGTCAGTCCATCAGAAGCTATCACTTCAATTCCGGCCTTATCCCCGTCATTCAGAGTAAACTCAATTGTGTTATCAGATATCTGGCTGTGGGTCAGTGTATTAGTTACAGCAAAATTAAACTTAGACCATGCAGTATTGTCGCTCGAAACAGTCACTCTGAATGCATTATCACCTAAATCGATAATTTCAGAAGTTAGCGCAACAATAGGTCTCAACGGAATGCTTTCGCCAAATAATTGCGTACCGTCTTCAACAGGTAGAGAAACCGCTCCATTTGCCTCGCCTGTTTGTGTGTAATTTTCACTTACAAAGTACGCAACCCCATCAGTTGTAAGTTCAAAACCAACAACCGTTTTAAACCCTGGACTGATTTCATTATTGTAACGCGTTCCAATATAATCAAAATCCGCAAATGGCCCACGATAATTATCCCAATACTCAATAGCTTGTGGCATTCCCGAATTATGACGCTTTCCCCATACCCAAGCTTTACCTTGTGAATCTAAAGCTAAATAGTGCTGAGCAACCTGAACCACCTTAGTAATATTCATTAGTGGCTCGCCCGTTTCAGCATTAATTGGTGACACAATGTATTCAGCTGCTAACTGTTCTTGGTTGTTGCCACCGCAGTAATTGTTACAAGCACCCCAAATATATAAATCACCATCGTAAGAGACCGCCATCCCGTGGGATCCTTTATCATCCAGCATAATTTGGCGTATGTTAGCAGATAGTTGGCTAAATCCTGTTTCTGCTGGATGTAAAAAGTCTTCTGGAGCCTGGTCTGGTTTAAAAAATTGCCAAATGGAATCTCCCCATACTTTTACCCTCCCCACATTATCAAGTATCAGTACTGCTCCCACGAGGTTATAATCTGTATACTCTCTGCTGACAGCAATGTCCTTAACATGGCGAACCGGCTCTCCGCTGCCATCGACCAGCTCAATCGCTTTCGATACAAATCCATGATTTAACCCGTTAAAACTAAGTGTATTCCCCCATTCATGAACGGTACCATCTGCATGAATAGCGGCAGACCAGAATCCTGTTGTTACTACCTTAACCACATTTTCTAATGGTTTGTCATCGGCATCTACTACCAGCGTAGGCGTTAACAAAAACCAATCTGTAGCGCCTGTACCTAATAATCCTCGTCTAAACGTATTAAAATATTCCCTGTTATTACCAAAAGCCAATACTCTGCCTTCATCAGTAATAACGTAATTATTGCCGTTATTGCCATGACCTTTAGCGACGCCCTTGATATTGCCTAACGGGTTACCGCCATTATCTATCCCAAATTGAAATAGAGCTGTATTTGAGACAGCATCTGCTTCGTTATAATAAGTAATTCCGTCACCGTTTTGCCCCATACTGCCGCGGCCAAAAGTGCGAAACAGCCCGGAATTATCCACAAAAGAGAGGGATATGTCGTTTCTATAATTAGTTAGCAAGCCTTCTGCATAATATGAGCTAGCAGATAGTTCTGGTATTTTAGGAAAAAGAGAGGCATAGCCTTCAACGCCATCCCCTAAAGCAGTGACTCCACAAGCTGATATGCCTTGTATCCAGTACTGATAGCGCTGTTCAGGCTGAATATCTTTATCCAAGTATGTCATGGGTAATCCGCGAATTACCTCTTCAGCGGAAAAATCGGTTATCGTTGCTATGATTTCTGCCGCCTGGGATTCGCTCTCACGGTAAATATCAAAAGACGAGTAGTAGTTAAGAGGCAGCCAGCGTAAGGTAATTGCATCAGCACTTTGCCCCTTCGAAGCAAAAACGGGAATTGATAGAGCGCTACAAGGTTGCTTTTCAAGCAGGTATTCACCGTTACTTAAAAGGCTAACTTTAAGCACTAAGTCACTTATAACTATAAATTCTCCGTCCGTGTATATGCCTTGAGGGTCGTTACCATCTTTATCGTGGTCTGCGTCATATACAATTGGCATAGGATCAAATTTATGAACCACAACACCACTTTGTGGAATGTTAAAATCATAATCGGTTTTATCCTCCAAGGTTGTGCGGCGTGCTTCAATGGAGTATTCATTAATACCATCATGGTAATATGCCAGACGATACGACGTTTCCGGCACATTCTCTGGTTGCCAAGAAAGTGGAGCTAGTGAAAATGACGTGGTCTGGCTATCAATGCTGAGTACTTCACTATCGTTAAGCCAGCCCAGCTCATATTTATTCGCACCAATGGTATGTACATTATTTACAGGGTAAGTTGTTGATGAACTGTTTCCACTTATAAAACCGCGAAAAACACCGTAACTACTCATTACGTCCCATAATGAGCCATAGTCTTCGCTCACATGATCACGTGAATGATGTAAGCCCAATGCGTGCCCAAATTCGTGTGCTACCACGTTTAATGCAAAACGCGCTTCACCATTAACATCTTCAAATTGGTCAAACAGATCGGGGTAAGATAATATTGTGTTGCCACCATAAGTATCTGGTGTAAATAATCCAAGTACCTTTCGCCCCTGACTTCTAAAACCTTCATTAACAATTAAATTGATAATGTCAAAATTATCAGGCTGCGCCGTTTCGCCAGATTCTGTCAGCGCGGTCAAACAACTCTCAAATAACCCCTGATGATCGGTAATCATCCCTGTACTATGATTAATAAACAGAGAAGAGTCAGCATCAACTGTCACCCAATTTGGTACTACCTCACTTCCTGCAAAAGTTATTTTTCCATATGCGTTAGTTTGCCAAAAGTCGAAAAGACTCGGGAATTCATCTAACAATAAATACGATTCAAATTCTGTTGGTGATATGGTTTCAGAGGCGTTCTGCGCCGTTGTGAAATCACAAAATACGTTGAGCACTTTAAAATTGCCTAAAGCATGTGTAGATGAATTGCTGAAGGTTTGAGTGGAATTATCTGGCGTATTGGCACTAACAGCAAATACCGCCAGAAATGAAAAAGTCAGTATGACTAAATTTAGATTTGTAATTTTTACCTGATTTAACATCAATCTTCCTTAATTCATTCTTTTTAAAGCTGCAGCCTTGCCTACACAAAATTACCTTACATTTTTCCCTGCCCATTATAAATGTGTGGCAGTGCCCTAATAAATCAATTGTTCTAATTTTAGGCAAACCCGAATCATTTTTAGTTGGTTAATTTGGCAATGTCAATTTTTTGTTAAGTTAGTCATGTAGAATGTGTGAAAACCCAAAAATTTCGAAAAGGCTTATCTTCACGAAAATAGTCTCTCTGTCTTTCAGGGTAGAGAATCTATTAAGTTCAAAACGTCCCATAAAAATGGACTGACACAATCAGCCTCGATAAACGATTAGGTTTGATTATTTAACTAATTTTCCTCCGTTTTGATCAGTCAAATTAATAAAGTAAGAGATATTAAACCTTAACTTAGAATTTTGCCCCCACACTCACAAAAGCCGTTAATCCACTACTCAATCTAACCAAACACCGGCATTACTATAGTGTGGTAATCCAGTGCCATGGTAATGCTGAGCAGAGTGATATTTAAAATAGAATAGCCAAACACTTTGCGAGCCCACACTACAGTATCGGTTTGCGCCTGGTACCCTTTTAGCGCCAGATACAGCCACCATAAACTGGTGGTGGCGGCAACAGCCATAAAGGCTATGCCAGTATACCCGTTGATTGGTAGCAGCAGGGTTACCAGTGCATACACCGCAATGTAGATCACAATATGATGTTTGGCTTTGGTAATACCCTGAGCTACCGGCAACACCGGAATTCCAGCCGCCTTGTAATCGTCATAACGGAAAATTCCAATGGCATAGGAGTGGGGCATTTGCCACAGGCAAAACATCAGCAGCAAAATTGCCGCGCCGCTGTCGAATTGTCCGCTTACAGCACAGTACCCTACCACCGGCGGCACCGCGCCGGATAAGCTCCCCACCAACGTGCCATACACCGAATTGCGCTTCATATACAGGCTGTAAATGCCCACGTATACCACATAACCAAGTATGGCAAAGGCCACCGCTGCGGCAGTGGTATACAACGCCAGCAGGGTAAAACCTGCAATACCGAGCACAACACCGTGAGCAAACGCTGCTGACAGTGACATTTCCCCGGTTACTGTTACCCGTGAACGGGTGCGTTGCATGCGGCTGTCGATATCGCGGTCGATGCCGTTGTTTATGGCACAACCAGAGGCCACTACCAGAGAAATACCCAGCAGGGTAGCCAGCATCAAAACGCCATCGATATTGCCCCGGGAAGCCAGTAAAAATCCGCCCGTGGTGGCAATCAGATTACCCATAATAATGCCAGGCTTGGTAACCTGCACATAGCGGTGAAAATAACGACGCAGATGCTGACTCATAACCGGCCTCAGTACATCATCATTGCGTTGGATTCGTAGATGATCCAAACCGATAAGCCAACCACCATCACGATAATAACGGCGCTGAACAAAAACGAAAATGTACTGGCTTTGCCATCTTCAGTAGTGAAGTTAAGGTGCAAAAAGTATTTCAAATGCACCCAGATTTGCACTATCGCCAGAGTAACTATGGTCCAGAGCAGGGTGCCTTTGCTGAACCCGCCATTCATGACTGCCCAGAACGGGATTACCGTTAAGATAACGGATAATACAAAGCCAATCAGGTAAGATTTAACGTCGCCATGACCATGGTCGGCATGGGCAGCCGTGTGCTGCCCCACAATATGTGATTCGCTGTGACTCATTACATCGCTCCCATTAAGTAAACCACGGTAAATACACAAATCCAGACAATGTCCAGAAAGTGCCAGAACAGGCTAAGACAGCTCAGGCGCGTGACGGTTTGATGGCCCAATCCGCGGCGCACCACTTCAATCATCATCACCGTCATCCAGATAAGTCCGGCAGTAACGTGTAAACCGTGTAACCCCACCAGCGAGAAAAACGCACTTAAAAAGGCGCTTTTTTGCGGGCCGTACCCTTCAGCGATCAGGTGATGAAACTCATTAATTTCCATGCCGATAAACACCGCACCAAAAGCAAAAGTCACGAGCAGCCAGCCAAGCGTGGCACGTTGCTTTTGCCCCTGGGCGGTGATCATGGCAAAGCCAAAAGTAATACTGGATAACAGTAGCGCAGCGGTTTCTATGGCCACATAGTCCAGTTCAAAAATATCCTTACCTGACACGCCACCAGCGGTGTTCATGTACAATACTGCGTAGGTTGCGAAGAACGACGCAAACAACAAACAGTCGGTCATCAGGTACAGCCAAAAGCCAAATACGCTGTGGCTGGTGTGTTCCTCGTGGCCGCCATGTTCATGCACAGCAGCATCCGGGGTTAAATAATTGGCTGCGGTATTCATGCAGTCACCTCCTTGGCCGCCGCAGCAGCATGGGCTTGTTCAATTTCATGCACTTCTTCTGGCATCACAAAGTAATCGACATCGCGGCTGTAGCAGCGCTTAATGTACACACCAATAGCGAACACCAGGCCCACAATCGCCAGCCACCAGATGTGCCAGATCATGGCAAAACCAAAACCGGTGAAGCCCAGACTCATCAGCACACCTGCCGAGGTATTTTTAGGCATGTGAATAGGCAGGTATTTGTCGAGTAATTTGTACGCGATACCTTTTTCTTTCATATCGGTCCAGGCATCAATGTCATGCACCGTTGGGATATGACCAAAGTTATAAAATTGCGGTGGTGAGGCGGTCGACCATTCCAGAGTGTGACCATTCCACGGATCGCCGGTGGTATCTTTAAGCTGTTTACGCTCCTTAAAGCTGACGTACAGTTGAATGAATTGGAAGATAATACCAAACATGATAATCACACCGCCGACCGCAGCTATGTAAAGCCACAGGTTCCACTCCGGATTATTGGTGTGATTCAGTCGACGGGTCATGCCGAGGAAGCCAAGCACATATAACGGCATAAAGGCCACAAAGAAACCTACCAGCCAGCACCAGAACGAGGCTTTGCCCCAGCCTTCATGGAGCTTGAAACCCATGGCTTTAGGGAACCAGTAGTTAAAGCCGGCAAAGTAGCCAAACACGGCGCCCCCCAGAATAGTGTTATGGAAGTGCGCAATCAGAAATAAGCTGTTGTGCAGCACGTAGTCTGCACCGGGGATAGCCAGTAACACACCGGTCATACCGCCAATGGTGAAGGTCACCATAAAACCGATGGTCCAGAGCACCGGCACGGTAATCCGCAACCGACCGCGGTACATGGTAAATAACCAGTTAAACAACTTAGCGCCGGTGGGTACCGCAATGATCATGGTCATCACCCCAAAGAAGGCATTCACATTGGCACTTGAACCCATGGTAAAGAAATGGTGCAGCCACACGATAAAGCCCAGAATGGAGATAGCGCCACTGGCGTAAACCATAGACTTATAGCCAAATAACCGCTTACCGGTAAAGGTAGAGATAACCTCAGAGAAAATACCAAAGGCAGGGAGAATTAAGATATACACCTCAGGATGTCCCCACGCCCAGAACAGGTTGATGTACATCATGGCGTTACCGCCAGCTTCGTTAGTGAAGAAATGGAAGCCTAAGTAACGGTCCAGTGTCAGCATGGCCAGCACGGCAGTTAAAATGGGGAACGACGCCGCAACCAGAATATTGGCCCAGGTACAGGTCCAGGTAAAAATTGGCATTTGCATTAAGCGCATGCCCGGTGCACGCATCTTAAACACGGTAACCAAAAAGTTGACCGCGGTTAACAGCGTGCCCATCCCCGAGAGCTGCAAGGCCCATATGTAATAGTCCACCCCCACGCCGGGACTGTAAGCCAACTCTGATAATGGTGGGTAAGCTACCCAGCCGGTGCGGGCAAACTCACCTACGGCCAGCGAGATATTGATCAGAATGGCACCGCCAGCAGTAAGCCAGAAGCTCAGGTTGTTCAAAAACGGAAACGCAACATCCCGTGCCCCAACTTGCAGCGGCACAATAATATTCATCAGTCCAATCATAAACGGCATGGCCATAAAGATAATCATGATCACACCGTGGGCCGAGAAGATTTGGTCGTAGTGTTCCGGCGGCAAATAACCTGCTGCGCCGTTAGTTGCCAACGCCAGTTGTGAACGCATCATAATGGCATCGGCAAAGCCGCGTACCAGCATCACCAGGGCCAGCACAATGTACATGATGCC
Organism: Marisediminitalea lipolytica; assembly: GCF_001758465.1. Taxonomy (GTDB): domain Bacteria; phylum Pseudomonadota; class Gammaproteobacteria; order Enterobacterales; family Alteromonadaceae; genus Alteromonas; species Alteromonas lipolytica. The sequence goes on along the minus strand of NZ_MJIC01000015.1, from coordinate 176,823 downwards.
TAAGCGTTTATGGTCAATAGAGGTGATCCAGTCATGCCAGAGTACGCTCCATTGCTTGTATTTGGTAATGAGCCCGGCAATCACCAGACCCACAACGGCTACCACTGCAAGGGTAACCATAATAATCGGCTCATGGTAGGGCACCGATTCAAGTGTGAGTTTTCCAAAAATCGACATGCTTACTCCTCAGCCTCGCTCATTGAATGCATTTGATGGGCTGAATGTTCGGGTTTTTCGTAGTAGTTCATTTCGCCGTGGGCCTGCATGTACTTCATCACGATAGAATGAAACAAGCCGTCAGAGACGTTGGCAAAATATTCCACCGGATGGTTTTCACTGGGCTCCGCCAGGGCCGGATAAGATTGCTGCGTAAGACTGCCGCCACCGGCTTTTACTTTGGCAACCCAGTCGTTAAAGTCCTGTCTGGTGGGGGTGGCGATGGCTTTAAACTTCATGCCAGAGAAGCCCGCGCCACTGTAGTTAGACGAGAAGCCGTCAAAGGTACCGGGTTCGTTAGCAATCAGATGCAGTTTGGTCTCCATACCTGCCATGGAGTAAATCTGGCTACCCAACTGGGGAATAAAAAACGAGTTCATGGTGCTTTCCGAGGTAATCTTGTATTCCACCGGCACATTGGCCGGAAACACCAGTTCGTTCACCGTAGCAATGCCTTGCTCGGGATAGATAAACAGCCACTTCCAATTAAGTGATACCACTTCAACGGTCAGGTGTTCCCCCTTGTCTTCAATTGGCTTGTAGGGGTCAAGTGCGTGGGTAGAACGCCAGGTGATTACCCCTAGCACCACTACAATAACGATGGGAATGGTCCAAACGATAGCCTCAATTTTGGAGGAGTGAGACCATTTTGGCTCGTAGGCTTCATTACGATCGGCGCGGTATTTCCAGGCAAAATACAATGTCATCACGATCACTGGTATAACAACCAGTAGCATTAAAATGGTACAGATGATAATCAGCGATTTTTCATCGGCACCAATTTGTCCTTTCGGATCCAGTATGCCGCCGCTACAGCCGGTCAAAGACAACAGCGCAGCCGCACATACCCATTTACTAAGGTTACGAATAAACAAAAGATTTCCTCTCAGCGAAGAGGTTGAGTAACTCATCGTTTGTACCCAAACGACACAAATAACGTGGTAGGTTCCACGCAACAGAGATATCGACTACAGCGCTAGTGACCGGGTGAACGGTCAGGTGTAATCAATCAGATAGCGAAAGGAGGAGCACGACTACCATGAGCCTGATGAACCGGAAGGGCAGGCAAAGGCTCGGTAACTGAGTATTGATATTTCGCTAAAAACAAACCTGCGCGTTTGGCAGGACAAAACTGAGAAAGTAACCAGCACACCACACTGAGCAGCGGATTAGCCAGTAACGGAGCAGACAATAATGCCGCCAGTGCCGCATAGAAAAAGGGTTCGAGCAGAATGCTTTCGTTCATTGCCAGCGCGAGTTCGCCGGTATCTTTAAAAGCGCCATCTACTATCAACAGCAGATTAAGCACAAACAACAACAGCAACCACACACCCCGTTCACAGGTGTGTTTATCAATCCACTGAGCCAGGCGTACCATTGACTCAAATTGTTGTTTTGCTGTTGAATTCATGTCTACATTTTTTCTTTCGAACACGGATTATGATTGTGCCTACTCATAAACAACCTGAGTACAGACGCGAGTGAGAATAACAAATTAAAAAATCACCAACAAAGGGCCCCTGCGGATGTTAATAAGGCCGTCAGGTTACCAAGCCACCTTGGCAAAACCAATCTATCCACATGATTTACATAATTAAAAACTACAGTTTTTAATATCTTATCCGCCTTATGCCAACACCTGACCTTGCGACGAACAAACCGATTCCTGTTATCTACAACAGGGCGGTTAACATAATGTATTCTCATTAACATTTGTATTTATTGGCCGGTTAAAACTTATCCATCAGGTTTCTGACAATATCCAGCGCCATCACATTAGCGGCTAACCCCTGCAACCTCACCTGCATGCGGTGAATGGGGTAACCTTTGAAAACCCATAGTTTTCGGGTTTTGTTGTAGCGCGTTAAAAAACGCTTTTTGTGTGCGGGTAACGGTGTGGTGCCATACCGGTCCCAGGCCTTATAAGCGCCGGTAATATCGGCGTAGCGCATAAACTTCTGTAACCACTGTGGAAACCGGCGCCACTGGATACTTGACTGAAAATCAATCAGAGCCGGATTGCCATTCTCGTCCACCAGAATGTTGCCCATATTGCGCAGATCCAAATGCACCCGACCGTTGTCATGCATAGCCTTAATGGTGTTCTCAAGCTGATAAAAGAATGCCGGTTCCAGCTTGTCGCCGTTTTTAGCAAAATGACTCAGCGTCTGACCCGCTATATGTTGATAAGCTATGCTGCAATCAGACAGGCGGTAGCAATCTGGTGTAATGCCATCAATATGCTTTAACTGACTGATAGTTTTATATTCCTGGTTAACCGACAGACGTCCGATTGTTTTTCTGACCAGCCAGTGGCGGGACGAAAAGTCCTTGATGACCAGACAATACTGCGCATCCTGATATAGATACACCACGGCATTGGCAAACCTCCCCTGATGCAAAACCTGTAAACATGCCGGGCTAAATTCATGACCCGGAATGGCCGCACAAAGGGAATCAATAACAACTTGCACAACAATCCTCTCAATATAGTTGACTAGGCAAGCACAGTAACAAATTTAATTGACTGGGCAACTATATTGAGATGATTTTACAAATTCTGGCGGTAAAGTTAGCTCAGATTATCCCGGCACTTTTCGAGTACACTAAAAAATTGCTCACGTTCGGCTGGTTCAGCGCCTTTGAGAGCCTGACCATAAATCTCTTCGACTAACTCTACCGTTTGCGGATAAAGCGCCAGAGCTTTGTCGGACAAGGCCAGTTTAAAAGCACGGCCATCGTCAGGACAGGGTTTCCGCACGATAAGGGATTTCTCTTCCATACGACTCAGAATTCGGCTCATAGCACCTTTATCGTGCTGCATGGTTTCGCATAATGTCGCCAGCGTATCGGCTTTACTTTCGACAATGGTTTTCAGGACACCATACTGCGACGACGTTAAATCATACGCTTTTAGCGCGTCATCCAGTTTTGCCATCATTAAATTGCGTACTAAAGCAATGAGCTTGCCAAAATCACCTACTACCACCTGGTTTCTCCTGCGGGGGGGTTACATCGCATCTTCGCTATATAGTGCCTTAAAAGACCATAAAAGGCGAAACAGGTTCATTTTTGCTGTAGCCATAAGGTCAGACTAACCGTTTTAGTAACGCATTATAGGCAGCAAGATCCTGATTCTTAAGTCTGAATAAATCAGCTTCAACGCTTTCCAACAAGGTTTTGTTTTTTAACGCCTCAATATCTTTAGCCAATGTACGCAGTGCCTCTACTGCTTCACCAGGCTCACCATCGGCGAGTTCCAGCACCGCACTGGTGAGTTTACCCAGTTGTTTACCATAGCTGGCCACTTTGGTGATCACCTGCTTTTCCAATGCAGCGTTGCCGGCAATATTAATTTCGTACTGAGGCGAAAACCAGTTGGTCATAGGCGAGATGTCTTTTACATCGCCACTAAGCGGCAGTTGCCAGGCCATTGGGGGCAAAGAGAAGGGATAAAACATGTCACACTCCTTATGAACAGTAATTGGGTTTAGTATAGAGTGGTGAGCGCAGACTGGCTATTTTTTATACATCACGATTACGGGCTGGTGCTGGCCAGAAACAAAACACCCGGCTGTTGCCGGGTGTTTTTACGTTACTTAGGCTCTGATAAGAAGAACCGGTAAGCCGGGTTGTCTGTGACATCCTGACAAGTGTAATTAAGCGCGGTAACATGCTCATCAAAAGCTTCGCGACTTTCTGGCGGAATATCAAAGCCAGCCAGCACAAGCCCCTCTGCTGCACCATGGTTGCGGTAATGGAACAAAGTAATATTCCAGCGCTCACCTAAGGTGTTTAAGAAGTTTAACAGCGCGCCCGGATATTCCGGGAATTCAAAGCTAAACACCACTTCGTTCAGAATCGTTGGCGGACGTCCACCCACCATATGGCGTACGTGCAGCTTGGCCAGCTCGTTATCCGATAAGTCGAAGCACTGATAGCCTTTGTCGGTTAATTCAGCGGTAAGCTCATCAAATTCAGCACGGCCACCACGCAGTTTAATGCCCACAAAAATGTGCGCTTCGTTCTGCGAGGCATAGCGGTAGTTAAATTCGGTAATCGTTCGGCCACCCAGGCACTCACAAAACTGCTTAAAGGCGCCCTGACGTTCCGGGATTTTTACCGCAAACACCGCTTCTTTCTGTTCGCCTAACTCACAGCGTTCAGAGACATAACGTAAGGTGTGGAAATTGGTGTTAGAGCCACACAATATGCCACCCAGCTTTTTGCCCTGAATGCCGGTTTGCTTAACGTACTTGCGAATAGCGGCCACTGACATGGCACCAGCAGGCTCAGCGATTACGCGGGTATCGTCAAAAATATCCTTAATGGCGGCGCAAATCTCGTCGTTGGTGACCGTCATGATCTCATCAACGTACTGATTGCACAGGCGGAAGGTTTCGCTACCCATTAATTTAACCGCAACGCCGTCGGCAAAAATGCCCACCGAGCTTAAGCTCGTAGGCTGGCCAGCCTCTTTAGCCGCAACAAAGCACGCAGACTCTTCAGACTCCACGGCAATGATCTTAATCTCCGGCTTTAACTGCTTGAGGTATACCGCAATACCCGCCGCCAGACCACCGCCACCAACTGCAATAAACAGCGTCTCAAGATTCGGATTTTGTTCCAGCAGTTCACGGGCAATGGTGCCCTGACCGGCAATAACATCCGGATCATCAAACGGCGGTACCAGCGTATAGCCATGCTCCGCACTCAGAGCGCGAGCATGGGCACTGGCGGTATCAAAGTTAGTACCATGCAGCACAATATTAACGTGCTGACCGCCAAAGCGACGTACGGCTTCAATCTTTATATCCGGCGTAGTTTCTGGCATCACGATAGTCGCGCTGATGCCTTTCATATTTGCCGCATAGGCAACACCCTGAGCGTGATTACCGGCAGAGGCCGCGATAACCCCGGCGTTGGCCTGCTCTGGGGTGAGGTTGGCGATACGATTATACGCACCGCGCAACTTAAAGGATTTAACCGGCTGCTGGTCTTCGCGCTTTAAGTAAACGTCGTTGCCCAGTTCGGCGGTTAATCGGGATAACAATACCAAATCACTGTTAACCGCCACGTCATAAACCGGGGCTAACAGGATTTTTTTGAGGTATTCGTGATCGCTAACGGTCATAGATCTTCCAGTTTGGATGGGTCACGTACCGCGCCTTTATCGGCACTGGTTGCCAGCATGGCAAAGGTTTTCAGCGACAGCGACACTTCACGCTGACGATTAACCGGACGCCATGGACGCTCACTGGCTTCCATCGCTACGCGACGAGCCTGTAATTCAGCATCAGTGATAGCAATATTAATGGTACGGTTAGGGATATCGATTTCGATAGTGTCGCCTTCCTGCACCAGACCAATACCACCGCCACTGGCAGCTTCTGGCGAACAGTGACCGATCGACAGACCTGAGGTACCACCAGAGAAGCGACCGTCGGTGATAAGCGCACACTCTTTACCTAAGCCCTTAGATTTCAGATAGGAAGTTGGGTAAAGCATTTCCTGCATACCCGGGCCGCCTTTAGGGCCTTCGTAACGAATGATTACCGCGTCACCTGCAACGATTTGATCATTCAGAATACCAGCAACAGCATCGTCCTGACTTTCGAAGATACGCGCACGACCGGTGAATTTAAGGATGGATTCATCCACACCTGCGGTTTTAACAATACAGCCGTTCTCAGCAAGGTTACCAAACAGTACGGCCAGACCGCCTTCCTGACTGTAGGCGTGTTCCATATCACGGATACATCCTTCGCTGCGGTCGTCATCGGCGTCATCCCAGCGACAATCCTGGCTAAAGGCTTTGGTGGTGCGAATACCAGCCGGGCCAGCACGATAGAACGTAATCGCGTCGGTGTTTTCCGGATTGGTAATATCCCACTCGCTGATCACATCACCGATGTTTTTACCTAATACATGGGCACAATCGCCATGTAACAAGCCGCCTTTATTCAGCTCGTTTAAGATACCCAGTACGCCACCGGCACGGTGTACATCTTCCATATGGTATTTCGGCGTAGACGGTGCCACTTTACATAAGTGAGGTACTTTACGGGATAAACGGTCGATATCAGCCATAGTGAATGGCACTTCACCTTCCATTGCGGCTGCCAGTAAGTGCAGAATAGTATTGGTGGAGCCGCCCATAGCGATATCCAGACTCATTGCATTCTCAAAGGCATTAAAGTTAGCAATGTTACGCGGCAGAGCCGAAGCATCATCGTTTTTGTACCAACGTTCACACAACTCAACCACCAGTTCACCCGCTTGCTTAAACAGGTTTTCACGGTCGGCGTGGGTGGCCAGCATCGAACCATTACCCGGCAGGGATAAACCCAGCGCTTCGGTTAAGCAGTTCATGGAATTGGCAGTAAACATACCAGAGCACGAACCACAGGTTGGGCAGGCTGAACGCTCGATTTTATCCGAATCATCATCAGACACTTTATCGTCGGCCGCTGCAACCATGGCATCAACCAGGTCAAGTTTGATCAGCTGATCAGACAGTTTGGTTTTACCGGCTTCCATCGGGCCACCGGAGACAAACACAACCGGAATGTTCAGGCGCATAGAGGCCATTAACATTCCCGGGGTGATTTTGTCACAGTTAGAGATACACACGATGGCGTCGGCGCAGTGCGCATTGACCATGTACTCTACTGAGTCAGCAATAATTTCACGGGACGGCAGGCTGTACAGCATACCGCTGTGGCCCATGGCAATACCGTCGTCTACCGCGATGGTATTAAATTCTTTTGCCACACCGCCTGCCGCTTCAACACTGCGCGCCACAAGCTGGCCCATGTCTTTTAAATGCACGTGGCCAGGCACGAATTGCGTAAAGGAGTTAGCAATAGCAATAATGGGCTTACCAAAATCGCCGTCTTTCATACCGGTGGCCCGCCATAGAGCGCGCGCACCAGCCATGTTACGTCCTTGGGTTGAAGTAGCAGATCTTAACTTAGGCATAAAAAACTCTCGTCCCGTGGGGGTATTTATTACTTATAAACCGGCGTTAACCAGTTCCATTTATCTTCGGTTTTGCCGTTAAACAAACCAAAGAACATGTTTTGGATTTCTTCAGTGATTGGGCCACGACCACCTTTGCCAACGGTAATACCGTCAACGCTGTTTACCGGTGTTACTTCGGCAGCAGTACCACACATAAAGATTTCATCAGCCAGGTACATAGCTTCACGCGGAATGTTCTCTTCGCGAATTTCGTAACCCAGTTCTTTAGCCAGGGTCATGACAGTGTCGCGGGTAATCCCCGGCAGGATAGCCGCTGTTTTAGGGGTAGTGCTGATAACACCGTCGCGGATAACAAAGATGTTCTCGCCCGCGCCTTCACTAATGAAACCGTTTGTATCTAATGCAATACCTTCACCATAACCATGGCGACGCGCTTCCATTGAGATAAGCTGTGAAGACAGGTAGTTACCACCGGCTTTCGCACCGGTAGGAATGGTATTGGCTGCTAAGCGGTTCCATGAAGAGATACCGGCGTTAACGCCATTTTTAAGCGCTTCTTCACCTAAATAAGCACCCCATTCAAAAGCTGCAATCGATACTTCCGCTTCAGCGTCCAGAGGCACTTTAATACCCATACCAATATCACCGAAGAAAGCAATCGGGCGAATATAGGCGGATTTCAGATCGTTTTTAACAATGGTATCGATGAGCGCCTGATTTAACTCATCCATGGTGTACGGGATGTTCATGCGATAAATTTTGGCCGAGTCAAACAAGCGACGGGTATGTTCCTGTAAACGGAATACACAGGTGCCCTGATCTGGTGTGTTATAGGCACGCACACCTTCAAAGACCGATGAACCGTAGTGAATAGCGTGAGTCATTACGTGAACGGTAGCTTCTTTCCAGGGGATAATTTTACCGTTAAACCAGATATAATCAGCAAGTTGCTTAGCCATGACGTTTCCTTAAGAACGAGCGGGATGTTGTGAACCCGTAAAGTGTAGTCAGTATGTCACTGACCACCATAAATAATACCGCGATGAATGATACATGACGCGGACTCGCGACCCAATGCACAGAGGCATTTTTCGCAGAAAATAATGTAAACCGAGGCAAATTTATTGATACTCGCAAAATTACAGCGGGCCGATCAGTTTGCTCGGATAAAACATACCGTTTTCACCAATGATTTTATTGGCCGACGATGACAAGTTGTAGACACAGATTCGGAAGTTTTTGGCTGGCTATTGAAAGGTAAATGTTGCCTGGCTGTAGCGACTCGCCTTTCAGGGGCGTAGAAATACCACGGATCCCAACAGCTGATCAAGGGCAGGGAACAAAAATTAACCTTTTGACCGACTAAATCGCCAATTCTTTCGACGAATCTGCACCAAGGCCCAGTTTGAGCCCATCCCGGCTCCCTCTACACTACCGGTATACCATCACAACAATGCAGAACAGCTATGGGAATGGGAATTGTATACACGCGAGGAGCCGCTGGCATTAACGCACCAAAGGTTAAGGTGGAAGTGCACCTCTCCAACGGATTGCCCTCTTTCAAACTGGTTGGTTTAGCCGAAACCGCCGTCCAGGAAGCCAAAGAAAGGGTACGTAGTGCACTGATTAACAGTGGCTTCGAATATCCAGCCCGGCGGATCACTGTTAATCTGGCGCCGGCGGATATCCCCAAAAGTGGTGGCCGTTACGACCTGGCAATTGCTCTTGGGATCCTGATAGCCATGGGATTAATCGAGCAAAAACAGCTGGAACAGACAGAGGTCGCCGGTGAACTGAGTCTGAATGGCGATATCAGACCGGTATCGGGTTTATTGCCGGTGGCCATGAGCTGTGCCACGGAACAACACACATTGCTAATTCCCCAAGGCAATGAAGCTGAAATTCAACTGATAGAAGCGCTGAGTTATATTACGCCCGACACGTTGCTGAGCGCCTTTTTACATTTTAGCGGGCAACAAATACTGACACTCCGGCATACCGAAAATGCCATTACCACAACCCCGCCAGCGCCCCGCTGGGATGATATTATCGGCCAGCAACAGGCCAAACGCGCGTTAACCATAGCCGCCGCAGGTTCGCATAATCTGCTGATGGTAGGTCCCGCAGGCACCGGTAAAAGCTTGCTGGCGAGTCGACTGGTGGGGCTGTTACCACCACTAACACACCAGCAGGCACTTGCCACTGCTGCGCTATATTCAATTAAAGGCGAACAGCGCAATACCGCTGACTGGCTTACTCCACCTTTTCGCTCGCCTCACCATACCTCTTCGGCAATAGCCATTACCGGTGGCGGCGCGCATCCGCAACCGGGCGAAGTGTCACTAGCCCACAATGGCGTGCTGTTTTTAGATGAGTTACCGGAATTTGGCCGACAAGCCCTTGATGTGCTGCGCGAACCACTGGAAACCGGCGATATTTGCTTATCCAGAGCTTCGGGACAGGCAAAGTACCCCGCCCGCTTTCAACTGTTAACCGCAATGAACCCAAGTCCAACAGGGGATATTGACGATGGGCGCAGCACCAGTCAGCAAATTCAGCGTTATTTAAGTAAATTATCCGGCCCGTTGCTGGACCGTATTGATATTCAGATAGAAGTCAGGCGGCCCGATTCCTATGCATTTGCCCAAACCAGTCAGACTGATGATAGTGCCATAGAGGCCAAAGCTCGTGTGATGGAAGCTTATGCGCGGCAGCAGGCCAGGCAGGGGAAAAGCAATGCCAGTCTTAGCGTGGCCGAACTGAGTATTCACTGCCCCATGAACAGCGACACCGAGGAATTTTTACAACGGGCTGCAACCAAACTAAAGCTCTCCATGCGGGTGTTTCACCGAACTATCAAGGTAGCCCGGACCATTGCCGATTTAAATAATGAGAGGCAAATCAGCACTGATCATATTGGTGAAGCTCTTGGTTACCGGGCGCTGGATAATTTAATTCGTCAGTTTAATTCAAGCTGAAACAACGCATTAATCAGAGGTTCGTGGCGGCGTTCCTGCAAACAGGCCAGGCCCAGTTCGTAGGAACCTATATCATCAACCTGAATACGGGTAACGCTTGATGCCATGCTGGAATGCTCAAGCACTACCTGCGGCACAAAACCAATGCCACAGCCCAGCGCCACCATGGACACAATGGCTTCGTTACCGCCTACCGAGGCGTAAACATTAGGCCGGATACCATGCTCAGCAAACCAGTGATACACAATCCGGCGGCTTGGCCCCTGCTCAGGCAGGATCACCTGATTTACCCGCCAGTCGACTTGCGCGAGCTGAGTTAACCGCCAGTCACGGGGCGCAATTAATACCAGCGGCACAAAATCTAACCCGGAAAAACACAGGTCGGTGGGAAAGCCCGGTGAGTTGATTGCAATAGCCACATCGGATTTTTTTTGCTTAACATGATCGATTGCAAGACCGGGATCGCCAGTTACCAAACGAATGTCCACCCCCGGGTAACGCTGACGAAAACGAGACAGTACCGCCGGCAGGTGACTCTGGCTGGCAGTTACCGAACAATAGAGGCTTAGCTCCCCCTGTAAGGCCTTACCGTCATCCCGTAACTCCTGCCTTATCTTTTGCCATTCACCTAGTACTTGCTCGCTAAAATTCAACAACTTATGACCACCGTGCGTGAGCGCTACCGAACGGTTATCGCGTTTAAACAGCACGCAGCCGCATTCCTCTTCCAAGCGCTGTATCACCCGGCTTAAAGTCGACGGCGACACGTACATGGCATCCGCCGTGTCACCAAAATGTAAGCTTTTTGCGAGATGATTAAATAGCTGTAGACTGCGAAAATCCATGGTGATTTCACTTTTTGCAATACTGTTTTGCAAATATATCATTTTTCAAAACGATAGGGGTAGCGTATTGTTCGCTGCAAGTCGTCAATGACGAGGTCATCCCTGCTGTATGAAGCGATGGGATAATGACAAAAGATGTTCGGAATTATTTAAAAATGGCTAATTATTTTAATACTCTGTCTCTACGCCAGCAACTGGACCAGTTAGGTCGTTGTCGTTTTATGAACCGCGACGAATTTGCTGAAGGTTGTGAGTTTCTTAAAGGTAAAAAGATTGTCATCGTTGGCTGCGGTGCACAAGGCCTGAACCAGGGACTCAACATGCGTGACTCGGGGTTAGACGTAGCATACGCTCTGCGTCAGGCTGCGATTGATGAGAAACGTGACTCATTCCAGCGCGCATCAAGCAACGGTTTTAAAGTTGGTACGTATCAGGATCTGATCCCAACTGCGGATGTGGTTTATAACCTGACTCCGGATAAGCAGCACGCCAGCGTAGTTGAAGCAGTGATGCCTTTAATGAAAGAAGGCGCAACCTTAGGTTACTCACACGGCTTCAACATTGTTGAAGAAGGTCAGCAAATCCGTAGCGACATCACTGTTGTTATGTGTGCACCTAAGTGCCCGGGTACTGAAGTTCGTGAAGAATACAAGCGTGGTTTCGGTGTACCTACACTGATTGCTGTTCACCCTGAGAACGATCCGAAAGGTGAAGGCTGGCCAATCGCTAAAGCACTGGCAAGTGCCACTGGTGGTGACCGTGCTGGTGTTCTGGAATCATCATTTGTTGCCGAAGTTAAGTCTGACCTGATGGGTGAGCAAACTATCCTTTGTGGTATGCAACAAACTGCAGCTATTCTGGCTTACGAAAAAATGACTGCAGACGGCATCGACGCCGGCTACGCAGCAGCTTTAATCCAGTATGGCTTAGAAGCTATCACTGAAGCGCTGAAAATCGGCGGCGTAACCAACATGATGGATCGCCTGTCTAACCCAGCGAAACTGAAAGCATTTGAACTGTCAGAAGAACTGACAACTCTGATGCGCCCATTGTTTGAAAAACACCAGGACGACATCATCAGCGGTGAATTCTCACGCACCATGATGGCAGACTGGGCAAACAACGACGCAAACCTGTTAGGCTGGCGTGAAGAAACCGGTCAGACTGGTTTTGAAAATGCCCCGGTTTACGACGGCGAAATCTCAGAGCAGGAATTCTTCGACAACGGTATTTTGTTAGTGGCAATGATTAAAGCCGGTGTAGAAATGGCCTTCGACGTAATGGTTGAAGCAGGCATTCTGCCAGAGTCAGCTTACTATGAATCACTGCACGAAACGCCTCTGATTTCGAACACCATTTCGCGTAAGCGTCTGTACGAAATGAACGTGGTTATTTCTGACACTGCAGAATACGGTAACTATTTATTTGCGAACGCAGCAGTACCATTACTGCGCGAGAAGTTCATGCCAAACATCGATACATCAGTTATCGGTCGTGGCCTGAACGTAACGTCTAACCAGGTAGACAACAAACGTCTGACCGAGGTTAACGAAGCGATTCGCAACACTGGCGTTGAAGCCATTGGTAAAGAATTACGCGGTTACATGACGGATATGAAAGCCATCATCGAAGCGTAGACAGTTTCTGTCGTTAGGTGCTTAACCAAGCCCTTTTGCCCGACCAATTTGGTCGGGCTTTTTTATGCCTGTAATAAACATCCTTCCACGCCAACCTGCCTGCATCATCGCTACTAAGACATAAACTGAACCACTACGACTGACTACCGTATAAACCGTTGTCACTTCACGGTCAGAAGTAAAGGAACAGATGGGGATAAACGCACCAACGACGGTAGCCAGACGATACACCTGTAGCGTGGCATCGAAGCACGTCAGGGAAATTCACGAGTGTGAGAGCTTTAATGTTACCCGCCATAAATACGGGCGTGGGTTTCAGTACCGGTTACCTGACAACACCAGGATAACCGAGCGACATTTACTTAAACGCTTTAAAGCCATGGTGATCCCGCCTATGTGGCAGGATGTGAAAATCAGCGCCTGTAACCAATCCAAGATTCAGGCGTTTGGCTATGATCAGCGTCAACGCAAACAGTATATCTATCATGAACAATGGGAGCTTCAGCGACAGGCCGAGAAATTTGCCAGGCTCAAAGCTTTTGCCCGCCAGCTTCCGACTATCCGCAAGCACTATGTAGAGGCTCTGGAACGGCCAGACTGGGATATCACAAAATCCTGTGCGCTGGCACTGATGCTGTTAGATCGCACCGGTATGCGTATTGGCAACAAAACCTATCAACAGGAAAACGGCACCACAGGTTTAACTACGTTGCGGCGTAAACACCTGGACTCTCAGGGGAAGATTTGGTTTTTCACTTTACCGGTAAACATGGCAAGGAACGCCATGTGGAAATTTCCGATCCGGTGGCGTCACAGCTGATTAGTGAAAGTGCAGCACAGCCGGGTTATCCGTTGCTACGCTACAAGAAAAACGGACACTGGCAGGACTTACTTAGCGACGATGTTAATGAGCACCTACAAGGCCTCACCGGCCTTCCTGTTTCGGCTAAGGATTTTCGTACCTGGACAGGCACGCGACTGGCCATGCAGCTGGCCTGTGAAGCAGCAGAACATACAGAGGCTCATCCAAGCCGAAAATTCGACTCCACGCTGGTAAAGCTGGTTGCCGGCGAGCTGGGTAATACACCTGCAATCTGTAAAAAGTACTATATTCATCCTGCGGTATTGTCTGCCCTCACAACCAACTATAACCGCGATGGTTCTGCCCCCGAATTTACGGCACCGGTTGACTGGCTGGGTACATCTCTTACCTCCTCTGAGAATGCCGTATTAGCATTACTCTGATCCCGAGGCTGCTTCGCAGCGTCGATGCAAATCACGCTGTCGTGTTACCAACTGGCAACAGATGAGATGTAGCGCCCTTCACCTGTAAAACATAACTGGCTGAAATTATTAAACTTAATAGTTGGCACACTGCTTGTAATAGTGTCCGGTTATCTAAAAAAGCAATGCATAATAATTAGCGTTATCTTAAGGGGAGTTTTTCATGCAATTAGGCATTTCCAGATTCACTCAAATTGGCAACTGGATATTCGAAGTCAAAATGGTGCGCGCATTACGGGTTGAAAAATATGGCCAACCTTACGATGCAGTGGCTACGCTGACGGCTAATGGAGAAAACATGTACGTTGATACACAGCTTACCCGTGAGCATAACGAGCTCAGTCGGGAAGATTGTATGGCATTTTATGAATTCGCCAAACAATTGGAAATGAAGCAAATCCAATACGATAAATTACGCAATGGCGAGCGTCACTCCCGACAGGTGGAAGTTGTTGAAAACCTGCGTCCCCGTGCAGTTGTCCAGCTGGCTAATGGGCTTCGCTCACGCTGAGCAGAGACTATCCTACATTTTCCGGTTTATCCATACTAAACCGGATAATAATGAACGAAAGGGAAAAGAACACCACAAAGCCAATTCCAATAGGTACCAGATCATCAGTAAGGTAAGAATCTACTGTAGTCGCCACCAGCACAGCAATAATACTCGACAATGAGCCAATAATCGCCGCACCCAGCCCTGCCATATCTCCCAGAGGATGCATGGCAATCGCGTTCAGATTACCAAATAGCAAACCCACAAAGAAAAAACCTATAAATAACGAAGCTATTGTTACTGCTAACGGCGGCAACCCACCCGAGATTTCGATAATGCCCAGAAAGATCACAGCAAATGCGACAGAGCCTACCAAGCCTAGTTGCGTTACCCGATACATCCCCATGCGCATTACAATCTTACTGTTGATAAAAGAAGCCAGGCCGATGGAAAAGGCCAGTAGGGCAAAGATGTACGAGAACATTTTGCCTACCCCGTAAAAACCCTGAAAAATGGTTTGCGAGGCACTCAGATAAGAAAGAAAGCCTCCAAACACACAACCCATAGCCAACGTTGGGCCAATCACCGGCTTATGGGTAACAATAAACCACGACGAGCGGAAAAACTGCATCCACGAAAAAGCCTGACGATGACTGGCTGGTAACGTTTCTGGCTGTCTAATCCAAAACCATGCGCCGGTCATTACAGCCACTACAAGAAACAGGGTAAAGATATGGATCCAGGATGCTATATTGAGTACCCACTGCCCTACCATAGGCGCCAGCATAGGCACTAAAATAAACACCATCATAATAAATGACATGACCCTGGCCATGGCTTCGCCAGCAAACTGATCGCGAATAACAGCAGTTGAGGCAATACGAGGGCCAGACACCCCGAATGCCTGAATAACGCGTCCGATTAACATGGTTTGCATGTCCTCAGCGAGCATACACACGATGGTACCTACCACAAAAATAGCCAGCCCAAGGATTATGGCTTCACGGCGTCCCCGGGTATCACAATAGGGCCCAAAGAAAAGCTGTCCTACCGCCATCCCAGCAAAGAACAAAGACACAATTAAGTGACTCTCATGCACATCCGCTGCGCCCATAGCAGAGCCAATGGCTGATAAAGCCGGTAACATGGCATCAATACTCAGCGCCACCAACGACGTCATTACCGCCATTAATGCGATAAACTCAGGTAAGCCAAGTGCAGGTTTAACGTGAGCGGTTTTCTGGGTCATAACTAGAGAGTATTCCGGCTGGTAAGGACTTAAGACTGCTGAGTAAACTGAAAAAACAGCCCATAAATTAGCCGGCTAGTATACAGGAACTTTACGCTGACTGCGCTGAGTTAAGCGTGAAATAGCGGTAAAATAGCGCAGAATTTTAACGCTTTTTACGCACAGTCTGGACAAAAGGCGGAAACGAAGGTCGGCGCAGCCAGCGCTGCGCGCACAACATATATAGTATGGGGGATTAACAGTCTTTGTCTTTCAGGTCTAATTTCTCTTTGGCGTCTTCACAGGCATCTTCAAGGGCATCGCCTGCATCATCGGCTAAATCTTCGGCTTTATCCGCGGCATCTTCAGCCATTTCCTTAGCTTTGTCTGCGGCATCAGAAGCGGCCACTTTAGCGTCGTCCATGGCCTGACTGGCTGCACTTTTAAACTTACTCAGCGAATCTTCCGCCTGCTCTTTCTTTTCTTCGCTACAAGCGCTTAAAAACAGGGTAAAAAAACTCACAACAAGGAGGGTAGATAAATGTTTGTTCGCTTTCATAAGCAGAGTGTCCTTAGCAGGTGTACTTTATGTTTTAATGATGTCTGAACAGTAATGCTTTGACTACTTTGTTTAAAAATACCACATAAACACTTAACACCAAGATGAATTTTCCCACACTGTTCATTACCCGGGATGCCCCCTGCATTTTGATAAAAGTGGCTAGTACAGTCAGCCCGATAAGGATAAAAATAATCATCTGCTATTCCTTTAAAATACGGCGCCGCGTTCGCGGCATAACAAGCTTACATTGCGAATAGCTTGCCAGATCTTAAATAGCACTATGGAACAACGGGTTAGATATTAATCACAGGAAAAGTTTAGGGGGGCAGTGTGTAAAAGTGTCTGCCCAAGCAGACACTTTTACCCAGCGGTTAGCCTTTTTGCTGATCAGGATGCAGCGACTTACCCAGAATATGATTATCCCGGTCGATAACGGTTGAAGCACGGCCCACAATCAGTGGATCCGGCGCTTTAGCAATACGTCTGTCCTTATTAGGATAAGGCATGGAGTGCAAGAAATACTGCATACAGTTAAGGCGAGCCCGTTTTTTATCATCAGACTTAATGACCACCCAGGGCGCATCATTGGTATCGGTGTAGAAAAACATAGCTTCTTTGGCCTCGGTATAGTCGTCCCATTTTTGCTGAGCCAGTTTATCAATAGGGCTTAACTTCCATTGTTTCAGCGGATCGGTTTCGCGTTTCTGGAAACGACGGGTTTGTTCTTCCTGCGTTACCGAGAACCAGAATTTGAATACCCGGATACCGCTGTTAACCAGCATCCGTTCCAGCTCAGGGGTCTGGCGCATAAACTCAAGATATTCATTGGGCTCACAAAAACCCATTACCCGTTCTACGCCTGCCCGGTTATACCAGGAACGGTCAAACAGCACTATTTCGCCGGCGGTGGGTAAATGCTTAATGTAACGCTGGAAGTACCATTGTCCTTTTTCTTCTTCAGAGGGTTTTTCCAGCGCAACAACCCGAGCACCACGAGGATTAAGATGTTCCATAAAACGTTTTATGGTGCCGCCTTTACCCGCCGCATCGCGTCCTTCAAAGATCATAACAACCCGCTCGCCGGTTTCTTTAACCCATTTCTGTACTTTAAGCAGTTCTACCTGCAACTGATGTTTATGCTGCTCGTAGAACTGTCGCGTTACCTTGCGCTTGTACGGGTATTCACCAGAGCGAAATGACTCGGCAATATACTGATCGTCATGGCGCATTTCGGCCAGTGAATGGGGATGTTCGTTATCATCTGCCGGGGTCGGCACTGCGGTTAGTTTTTGCGTTTCGGACACGTTCAATTCTCCTTCTATCTGGAATAATTGTACGCCTGTTACCACCTTTTCGGAGGGCAGTTTCACGCTTAATCCCGTCACGTCTGATCTGGATCAAAAGCAAACCGAAGCCCCGGAAAGGTGCGCTCAGGCACCTCTCCCAGGTCGACATGGATTATAAATATTCAGCCAGAAACTTATCCATTTCCTGAAAGAACTTTACGCGATTAGACTGAATGGATAAATGGTGATTACCCATAGGTAGTTCAACATAGCGGAAGGATTTGTCTTCATCTTCCAGTTCGCCGGCCATCATGCGGCTTTGCTCTACATGCACCACCCGGTCTTCCTCACCATGCACCAGCAGAATTGGGGTTTTGATTTTTTCCACATAGTTAATCGGGGAGCGACGATCCCGGTCATCACTGTCTTCGCCAATTTGCTTCTGTACCAGCTTTGAGTTCAGGAATCCCCTTGCCCGGCGTACCAGCCGGTCCAAATCACTCACACCGGCAAAGCTTACCGCGCACTGATACATGTCCGGGCTTTTCACGGTGGCCGCCAACGCAGCAAATCCACCGTAGCTGGCACCCACAATACAAATGCGATTTTTATCTGCATAGCCTTGATCAATCATCCACTGGGTGCCATCCACTACATCATCCTGCATGGCCATACCCCAGTTTTGCATTTGTGACTCACTAAAGGAAAAACCATACCCGGAGGAGCCTCTGAAATTAGGCCGTAACACGGCATAGCCACGGCTGGTAAAATAGGCAGTCCAGTAATCAAAACCGTCATACTCGCGGCCACTTGGCCCGCCATGAGGAAATATCACCGTTGGGTAAGGCGCCTGCCCTTGTTTTGGTAATGTAAGGTAGCCTTCGATCTCGGCTTTGTCGCGAGCGGTAAAGGTTATCAGGTTATGCTCGGCTAAAACGTCCGTGTTTATATCCGGATACTGATCAAACAAAAAGTTGATGGTGACTTCTTTCTGATTACCAATGTAATAACGGCCCGGCGACGTATCACTTTCGGAATAAAGCAGATAAATGTCCTCGTTGGTGCTAAACCCTCTAAGGTAGTTGTGTTTACCCTTAAACAGTTTATCGAGACCTTTTTGCAGCGGTGCATAACGGTCATCCCAATAATACCGGCCACCTGGTGCATTACTGTGCTTTACCCCAATCGCATCCCTGGTTTTAGGCGAGTAGATGAGCCCGCCATCCACGTCGTAACTGTCGTCGGCATACACCAGAGTTTCCTCACGGGTTGTCAAATCCAGTTTGTATAGCGCCTTAAATTGATTTAAGTATTTTTTGATGTACAAAATGTTGGGATCCAGCGCAAATCCTGCAACATAAACCGGTTTGTCGGTAGACACATTAAACGCGTACAGCTCTTCGTAGTTGTCGTCTTCATCACGCAAAAAGATTTGCCGGTCGCCGGTTTCATAATCCAACGCAATACCAATTCGCACGTTGCCCTGACGATCAGTAATCCAGTCCCGGATCCGCTTTTTCCCTTTGATCAACCGCTGTATTTTCCGTGATTTTAAACTGACTTTGAAAACCGACTTTTCAAAGGGGCGGGAAATATCGATTGCCATTAAAATGTTGTCAGGATCATCGGGCAGATAATCAATAATGTCATCCTGAAACTGGGGGACATAACCCGCATCGTTCTGGTAGCGTTTAATATGCCGCCAGTCGATCACCTGTTCCGGCGTTTCGCCCTGGGAGTCGTATTTCATTTTATACAGGCGGGTTTTAAAGAATTTCTGCCCGCCTTCAGAAACTTCATAACGGGCGCTTACAAGCAGGTCTTCGTTGTTAGCCCAGTGATACCAGTTTATCTTAACCTGGCGGTTATCGGCCTTAAGCAGGTAGTAGGCCTTACCGGTAGCCAGGTCCAGAGTCATCAGGGCGGCTAAATCTTCGCTCGCCGAATTACGTTCCATGGCAATTCGCTTGCCGTCAGGTGACATAGCAACACTGTAAAATTGCGGCAAACGGGCAAACACATCGACAGGTTGAGGCTCTCCGAAAGCGGGTAATAAAAAGAAAACTCCCCACAATAAAGCCACTAACTTTACAGACCGGCAAATCATTCTACGTTCCTTGTTTTTTATAATAAAAATAGCAAACACAATATAAACGAAAGTGCTCAACAGTCGCAACAAGCCGCTTGTCGGCGGAAATTGCTGTAGTGCAAGGAACGAAAAGAGTAAACTTCTGGCGTAGATTCTGCTTATGTCTGCGTTAGTACCTTTATAGTGTTAGCCAGCGTGCGAGGAGCACAATTCTTTTTAATGCCAGTTTGTATTGTATTGCCGTTTCGATATTTGCTACGCCCTTTAGTTTTGCTTGCGCTTTTTGCTTTGCAGCCAGCGCAGGCTTTGGAATTCAAACTGAAAGGCGTGGACAAAAGCGAACTAAAAAAGAATATCGGACTGTATCTGGACCCGATAACGCTAACCAACAATAGCCTCGACGAGCCCACCGAAGAGCGCATTATCCGTGCTGTAAAAACTGCGCTGCAGCCATTCGGTTTTTACAAAAGTGAGGTTGAGCTGTATTTCGACGACGAAGACTTAGTCGTCGATGTTACCCTGAAAGAGCCTCTGCGGATAACCAATGTAACCCGTGAAATCATCGGTGAGGGCCGCGATGATGACGCATTTCGGCAACGCTTTAACGCCTTTTCGCTCAAACCCGGTGATGTGTTGCATCAGCCCACGTACGAAAAATTTAAGTCAGAGATGTTTAATTATGCCCTGTCAAACGGGTATTTCGATTTTCATTGGCAGGCAACCCGGCTCGACCTGGTCAGAGAAGAGTATGCAGCCAATATTCTGCTGATCGCACAAAGCGGCCGTCAGTATGAATTTGGTGACATAGAATTTATTGGCGACGACCGCGCCAGTGCTATTATTGGCCGTCTTAAAACCTTTACTAACGGCGAGAAGTACAGCTCAGCCAAACTTACCGAATTTAACCGACGATTAAACGAAACGGGCTATTTTGCCCGTGCTATTGCACGCCCTGTTGTGAGCCGCGCTGACGGCGCCAAAGTGCCTATCCAGGTTGCACTTTCGCATCTGCCACGGGATATCTTTAACCTTGGTGGTGGTGCTAACTCTGACAAAGGCCCCCGGGTCCGGGCACGTTGGGAACGTCCCTGGGTGAATACCCGTGGTCACTCTCTTACCGGTCAGATATTTGTGTCTCAGCTTGAGCAGGCCGCAAGCCTTGATTACCGCATTCCGCTGGAGGACGTAAATAACGATTACGCGAGCTTTCAGACCAGTTATGAATTTGAAGACAACGACACCAGTGATACGGAAAGTGAAACACTGAGTATCTCCGCACATCGGTTTTGGAAAGACGCCCAATCCCCCTGGCAACGCAGCGTGTCGCTAACCTACGAAAGAGAGATGTTTACCCAGGGTATCAGCGAGCCACAAACCATTAATTTGCTCATGCCTGGCTACTCCATAGGTTACACCAAGTCGGATCAGGAGCTCAGCATCAGTAATGGCCAGCAGTACATTATTGCCGTCCAAGGCGGGCATGAGAGCGCAGGAAGTGACATATCGTTACTCAAGGTCACCGCTAACGCCAAGATTATTACCACGTTTAACGATAAGCATCGTCTTTACCTGCGGGCAGAAGCCGGGGCAATCCGCACCGATGATTTTAACCGGGTACCGTCGTCATTACGCTTTTTTACCGGTGGCGACCAAAGTATCCGTGGTTTCAGCTATCAGGAAATATCACCTACCGTGCTCGATGAAGAAGGTGAGACCGTGCTGACCGGTGCGCGCTACCTGGCTACCGCCAGCGTTGAGTACGCCTACCCCGTTGCCGACAACTGGCGTGCAGCCATTTTTGCCGATGTGGGTACTGCTACCAATGATTTTTCGGAAAGCGTATCCCGCGGTATCGGTATCGGCGCTCATTGGCTGACCCTCATTGGCCCGGTGCGATTTTATATTGCCCTGGGTGAAAACGATTACGATTCGCAGTTACGCTTCCACTTCTCGCTGGGGCCGGAACTATGAGTATTAACCGTCTGGCCAGGTTTTTTCTGCTGATACTGCTCACAGTGCTACTGCTGGCGGGTGCCCTGTTATCTCCATTGGGCACACCGCTATTGAGTTATGCTGCCAATAAATACGTGCCCGGTTTATCAGTAAAATCCATATCGGGAAGTGTGCTTAGCGAACTGACAGTAGAGCAACTGAACTGGCAAAATGAACAATGGCAGGTCAGTGTCGCTAGGGCATCAATTGCCCACGACTGGCACTGCTTGCTGAACACTCAGGCCTGTATTACCGCGCTTAAGGTTACCTCGCCCCACGTCACGCAATTAGCGGTAAGCGCACCAGCAGAAAGCGCCACTACCGAGCCCACCGGGGACATCAGCTTACCCCTTGGGATCACCATTGACGCTTTAACGGTTAGCGATGTCCGCTTTAACAGTCCTGCTGTAAATATTAGCGCGCAGCAGTTAACCGGCCAGCTTAGCTGGATAGACGTACTGCGGGCGCAGTCACTGCATCTTGATGGCGTTGAGCTTACTCTGCCGGAAAGTGAGCCCCAACCGAAAACACCGTTAATACTGGCGTATCAGGCGCCAGCATTACCTGAAGTCTACGTGCCCTTATCGATAGACCTGATTAATTTTAATCTGACAGACTTTAGTGTTGTTCAGGGTAAACAGGAACTGGTCGCCCTGGACGCTTCCTTAAATCAGGCGCAGATTCACGGCAATGAGGTCCGGGTTACCGACTTACAAGTCAATATGCCCCAGCTCCAGGCTGGTTTAAACGGTAAGCTCTCGCTTAGTGGTCAGTATCCACTGGAGCTGGCCCTGCTCGCCGATCTGCCGGTAGAGGACTCTGCCCAGCATGCTGAATTGAATGCCAGCGGCGATTTAAGCGACCTGGCACTAACCCTGACTACAAGCGGTCTGGCCAGCGCTGACATTAAAGGTAATATCAATGTGCTGAACGATAACCTGCCAGTTTCGCTGCACACCCAATGGCCGGCCCAAACCCTTAAACCGCTAGCCGATGTGCAGCTTGATAGTGGCGTAATGTCAGTGCAGGGGCAAATGGGCGAATACGCTATCCAGCTCAACGGCGCAGCCACCATCCCGGACGTGTCGCCAGTTAAAGTGGATTTACTTGCACTACTGGGCGACCGCTCACTGGCCGTCTCGGCACTTAACAGCGAAATACTGCAAGGCGAGGTTACGAACAGCGGGATTTTATATTTTAGTGAATCACTCAGCTGGGAAGGTATAACCCGCCTGACCGGTGTAGACTTACAGACCTTGTCGGAAAACGCACCGGGCAACCTTAATGGTGTACTTAAAGCACAGGTAAACATAAACGACAAAGGGCCTAATATACTGGTTTCGGATATTCGCCTGACGGGCGAGCACCTTCGCCACCCATTCAGTTTAAGCGGTGATGCTGTTTACTCAGCCAATAGCGATATCATGGTTGCCAACCTGGCAGGGGATCTGGCCAGCAATCAGTTTTCGGCCGTTGGCCAGGTATTCAACAAGCAGTATCTCGATGCTTTGATCGCCCTGGATTTACCCGAGCTGGCAGCACTTTACCCGGATATTTCCGGTTATCTTAATGGTACTGTTGCGGTTAAAGGTGAATGGGCAACTCCGGTTATCGATGGCAAGATCAATCTGACCAATGTAGCGGCCAGTCCGCGCCTGAGCGAAGCCGCGGCTAACGAGGGCCCGCTTAATGGTGAAATCAACTTGCAAGGCTCCCTGGCCGAGCACAACCTCACGGCGAATCTTCGGTTACCTGAGCACACCACCACTCTGAACCTGCAAGGACAATGGCAGGATCAGCAATGGCGCGGCGTTCTGTCTGATACGCAGCTGGCTATTTTAAACACGGTCTGGAAATTACAAACAGACGTTGAGCTGAGTTTTGATGCCGAATCACAGCACGCCATAGTCAGCAAACATTGTTGGAAAGCCAGAGAACAAGGCTCACTTTGCATTAACAACATGGACTACACTCCGGCAAAGATTGCCTGGAATGTGCAGGCAGACTCACTGCCACTGGGTTTATGGGTTGACGAGTTAATGCCAGAGTTACTGGTAGAACGTAACAATGCCATGTTGAATATAGCCACCAGCGGCAATTTTAATACCACCAGCCAAAACGCCGCCGGTCAGCTACAAATTAACGTTAGCCCGGACAGATGGCAGTTGGCCGGCAATGAACCCGTAACAATTAATCTGGATGAGGTGAGCTTTAGCGGGGAATTCGATGAACAACAGCTGGCTTTAACCGGCAGTATTAAGAGCCCTCAGATTGGCGCTATTACGTCACAAGCCACTATTTTTCCATTTACTGAAACCCCGGGCATAGAAGCGAGCATCAACATAGCTGACTGGCAACTGGCACCGTTTAAGCCGCTCATTGCCCGAATGGAAGAATTAACCGGGGATATTAACGGCAATATCACCCTGAAAGGGCCGCTGAGTTTACCCGCTATTGAAGGGCAACTCTCATTACAGGATGGCTTTATTAACAGCGAAGACCTGCCGGTTACCATTGGACAATGGCACCAGACTATTAACTTAAACGGCGCCAGCGCCGACTTTGAAGGTGACTTTTTACTGGGCGACGGCCCCGGTAAGCTCAGCGGTTCAGTAGACTGGCAGGACGAACTTTTAGTCGATTTGGCCGTTAAGGGTGATGCTTTTACCGTGCACTATGATGGCAGTCAGGTAAAGGTTTCACCTGATCTGGAAGTCGCTTTGCGCCCTCATCAGGTTGATATTACCGGCAGAATTGATATCCCCTGGGCCAGGGTCAAAATTGAAGAGTTACCGCCCAGCGCCGTGTCGCCGTCACGGGATGTGCATTTACGCGGAGAACCGCCCAGTGAAGCGCTGGTCGATAACATTAACGCTAATATTATGGTGACCATTGATGACGATGAACGTGAAGAAGTCAGACTGGACGCCTTTGGCTTAAAAGCCACGCTAACCGGCGGATTGAATGTGCAAACTCAACCCGCCCTGACTGGCTATGGTGATTTGCGGATTTTAAGCGGCCGCTATGCCGCTTATGGCCAGAACCTGATTATTCGTACGGGTGAAGTACAGTTTAACGGTCCGCTTGATCAACCTATTCTGCTGGTTGAGGCAATTCGCGATCCGGATGTCACCGAGGACGACGTGATCGCCGGAGTAAGAGTAGAGGGTCCGGCCAATCAACCCAGCGTTTCACTGTTTTCTGAACCCACCATGGATCAGGCCAAAAATCTCGCCTACTTACTTAATGGCAGCGGCGGACTGGGCGGTGGCCAGATGGACGAAAGCGCTTATGCAGCCATGTTAATAGGCTTTGGTATATCCAGCTCCGAATCACTCACCAGCAACGTAGGCAATGCTTTGGGCATTGAAGATTTATCGCTGAGTACTACCGGACAAGGTGACAACACCAAGGTCGCCATTTCCGGCAAAATCGCCCCCAATCTGACCGTGCGGTACGGCGTAGGTATGTTCTCTGAAGGAGAAAGCGGCGGTCAGGAAGTGGCCCTGAGGTATCAGATATTATCTGACCTGTACCTTGAGATAGTGCGCAGTTTATATGTCACGGTGGATCTTTATTACCAGTTTACCCTCGGTGACAACAAGCCACCGGCGAAGGAAGAAACCAGTAATAAAGACAATTAACGTTAGCCTCTGGCACCGAGATCGGTTACGCGACCGTTTTTAAGGCTGTAAATCCAGCTGTGGATGTGCAGTTCCTGATTTCGGGCCAGCGCATCCTTAACAATGGTAGTGCGTTTTACATTATCGGTTTGCGCCATCACGTTAAGCTCACACAAACGGGCAGAACGCTCTGATTCCGGCAGAGCCTGCACTTCATTGTAGTGTTGTTTATAAATATCTTTGATGTGGCCCAACCAGTTATCAATAAGACCAAACTGCTTGTCGCTCATAGCGGCTTCCACACCTCCGCAACCATAATGACCGCAGACAATAATGTGCTTCACCTTAAGCACGTCCACCGCATATTGCAGCACTGACAAACAGTTAAAATCAGTATGAATAATCAGATTCGCCACATTACGATGAACAAATATATCCCCCGGCAACAAATCAACAATCTGATTTGCCGGCACCCGGCTGTCTGAACAGCCTATCCACAAATAGTCCGGTGCCTGCTGCTTGGATAAGGTATCGAAAAAAGTGGGATCAGCGGCGTGCGTGCGGGCTGCCCAATGTTCGTTGTTATCAAGTAACCGTTTAATATCATTCATAAAAAGCAGGCAGCCTGTAGTAGGAGAGGGCAAAAGAGCGCGAATTCTAGGGCCACATCGCTATGGCCACAAGTCATTTTGCTCCTGACTGACCAGTTGCTCGTATTCGGCCTTAAACTTTTGTTCACGTTTATAAGCCCAGAGCCCGAACCCCGCCATCAGCATACACACAACCAGCAGGGTAACAATACCCCCATTATCAACAAAGCGCTGCCACGTTACTTCACCCATCAACCCCGCAACAGCCCAAACAAGCACCATTATAACGACGCCAGACCAGCTCGAATGTAAGGTTACACGGGCGATTTTCTGGTTGCTTAGATATTGCTTTTTAAGGGTTTCACGGTATTGATTGGTATCTGAAAACGAGGCCAGCAAAGCATGGCGGCGCAGCCAGATAATATAGCCGGTAAAAGCCCCGCCACAAACCATGACGCCGCTTAGTACTACGGCCATAAAAAGCGAGATTTCCTGCCAGCTGTAAAGTAGCGCACCAAGACCAATCAAAAAGCCCGTTAAATCCGATACTACATACCAGCGCTGCAACCACTTCTGATGCTTCAGTCGGCGGGTAACGTCAGCAAGATCGATTTCGCTCACCGGCTGCTGCTGCCACAGCGCTGAAAAATCCGGTTCCGGAGTATTGTTAGTCATTGCTCATCCTCTCCTGCAACGTGGTTTTGGCGCGTTGCAGTAATACGCCCACGTGATTTTTATTCAAGCCGCAGACATCAGCGATTTCCTGATAGCTCAGTCCTTCCAACGTTAGGGTCATCACCTGACGCATGGTTACCGGCAGGGTGCGAATTGCCTCCAATAAAGTGGATACCTGCCTGCTGCGGCTGGCCACATATTCCGGCTCGTCATCAATGGTCCCGGCGGTAGCGACAATGTTATCGTCATCCTGCAGGCTCACATCACGGCTTTTCACTTCTTTACTTACGTGTGTGACCGCACGGTTATGGGCAATTCTAAGTATGTAGGTTTTTAAACTGGCATCGCCATTAAACCGCTCCAGCCCCTGCCAAACGGCCAAAGCAATCTCCTGAAGTAACTCCTGACGCAACGATTCATTGGCCTCATAGCTCGATGCTACGCGGCTCAGTAACGCCTGATGCTCGGAGAGTATTTGCCTGAAGTCCTTTTGCACGAGTGTCCCGTTCAGTATGTGGTTAAGATGCCTTGCTTACTTCCTCTAGTCTGCGTGGCGAAAAAAAATTACACCGGTTTGTAATTTTTTTTAATCCGTCATGACTATACCGGTAACACAGCAGTTTGGTTAGTAGCTAAAGAGGAAAACACAATGATTCATACAGAAGTAATTTTATTGGTTAGCGCAATGATTGGTTTAGGCTTATTTTGTCATTATCTTGATGCTAAGTATCAATGGCAGTTAAGTGCATGGTTTTATGGAAAGCCGGTAAACCCATTTTTAAAGAAAGTCGCAGCGAGCGGCCACTCTTCCGCTGAAACAAAAAAAGACGCCGAAATAGCCGCTCTAAAAGAACGCATAGCGGTACTGGAAAAAATCGTCACCGAACCGGCATATGAGCTAAATCAGGAACTTAGTAAGTTGTGTCGGTAATAAAGAAAGTAACCGTCATCCCGCGAATTTAATAATTTCTCGTCATCCCCGAATTTACGCAGTAAATATCGGGGTTCTCCCAACATGTTATCGTGGGCTTAAAACATCTGCGGCTGCATTCGTCGGCACCCCGACGAATGCAGAGAAATCTATTGCAGCTAAACTCGATTTAGTCAGTCAGACTGTTCAGGAGATACCGGATAATTCCTGCGGAATTTCCGGTATGACGAATTTTTTGATAACGGATGGTTCTTGCAGAACTTCCGGTAAGACGGATTTTATTGATACCGGGCTGGTTAAGCACTGCCGAAGCTGCACTTTCATCCTCGTCATCCCCGAATTTACGCAGTAAATATCGGGGATCTCACAACATGATATCGTGGGCTTAAAACAGCCTGCTTTTCATTTGGTTCTTTTTATCGCGAAATACTGTGAGTGGGCAGAATAAGTAAAAGCGTAGAGTCTTCATGGAAGAAGACTCCGTCCAGCGAGGGCAGGACGCCCTCTCTGGACGATAGGTTTTACCTGCCCGCTCACAGTATGTTTCTTCGCGATCAAAGAACTGGGGGATTCCAAAGGGGAGCCACCTCCCCTTTGGGTGCTGTCGGCACCCCGACAAATGCAGAGAAATCGATTGCACTTAAACCATGATTTGGTGAGTCACACGGTTCAGGAGATACCGGATAATTCCTGCGGAATTTCCGGTATGACGGATTTATTGATACCGGATAGCTCCTCCGGCTCTTCCGGTAATAACAGTAGCAGCTAATCCTGCCCGGATTCCCCCATATCATCATCAACATCCTGCTCTTCATACTCAATATCCTCCAGCGGAATCACTTCACTGGTGCTGTAGCTCAGGCTCACTGGCGCAGAGTAGTTGGGTACATCATCGTAGCTGAAAACAGAATAATACTTAGCGATATTCGGGTTACCGAAGTTATCGTAAGTGTAGTTATCCGGGCCGGCGTAAAGCTTAACGCCATCGAGTGGTGACTTCGGCGGGTGGAAACGATTACGTACTACAAAGGTACCAACGAAGTCTTCGTGTTCCGGGTTCTTCCAGGTCAGTTTCACCTGCTTATTTTCTATCGTGGCATCAAACTGCGTCGGGCCGGGCAGGGTAGACTTGCGGCGTTGGATATATTTGATCACCAGCTGACACACCAGACTGCTGTTCTCGCTGTGCCAGTCCACCAGCGCACTGTGCTGAGGGGATGAAGCGGTGGCGCGGATAATAAAATGGAACGGCTGATTTTCGCCATACAACGCTTCTAAGTGCGTTTTACAGAAGCTGTCGAAAATAAAGTGATGGGTATTCCGCTCTTTTAACTGCGCATTACTCACTTCATAGCCAATAAATTCGATTTTCTGGCGGGCTTTTACGCTGTCATAGTCCAGGGCTTCAAGTCCGGCCAACTCAATAGTAAAGCGGATATCCTTGTTGGTATCCATGGCGCTTTTACTTTGCATGACCAGATACGCTTCGGTGATCACGGTGCGATCTGGTGGCGGCAGGTTATCCGGCTTAAACGCCATCTGGCCATACACAATCTCGCCCTGTTCATCAAAGCCGGAGCGCAGTTCACCATTAATCACCTTATCGCGGTAAATGGTGTGCAGTGCATCAGGTTTTAGCTCCAGGCGGTTAGTCGGCAGCGTATAAATCAGCTCAAGGTTAGGCCGGTAATGAATACCCGCACCGAATTTGCCGTAGCCAATATCAAACTGCATCATTTGCGAGTCTGCACCCACCGGCAGCTTTTTCGGGCCTTCAATACGCAGCAGCAAACGGCCACCATTGATAGAGCGCTTGATAATATGACGCTCTGCCACGTTCAACACCCACTCAGACCAAATGCCCTGGGTAAGCTTGTCTGAGGCCACGGACTGACCAAAGGTCTGCACCGGTGTCGCCTGATGGATTTGATTGAAATCGGTGATGTCGGAGATTTCATCGCCATCAAGCACCGATACCGTCCATTCGCCAAAATTCTCTACCTTGGCGTTTACGCGATTCATCGGGTACAGCGAGAATCGAGCGGCTTTTATCCGGGCACCTTCAGGCAAACTGTCAAGATTAAACGCAATCACGCCATAGCAGATACCGCGGCGCTTATTCACCCCCACAAACAGTGAGTTGTAGCCAAAGTGGTCGCGGTTTTTCTCGATCGTGTACTGCCCTACATAGCCCACGTTTTGTCTGGCCGGAAACAGGCCACGGAAATACTCGTCGCTGGAGAGTTTGGTACGCAGCTTAATTTCCGGGCTGAAGGGTGATTTGATACCGGAGATACGATCCACCGCGCGAATATTGTAAAAGTACTTATGGCCACTTTTGAGCTGCACATCAGTAAAGGTTAACTGGCGGGTGCGGGCGATTAAATTGGCTTCGCTGCACGGGCTTTTTACCGATTCTGCGCGATAAATCTCAAAATAAATGTCGTCAGACACCGCATATTCCCAACTCAGGGTAACGGTATACACATCCACATCGGATACCGTGAAGTTATCCACCCGGGCAGGGGCCGATGCAGAATAGTTAATCGCCTCGGACAGCGCATACTTCACCGCCGGAATGTTCTCATCCACACTTTGCGACATGTTAGTCAGGTAATCCGGGATGTTGCGGGTGCCCACTTCAACCACGGTAGCCAGAATACCCAGTGAATAATAGTATTCGCGGCCACTGCCGTGAATAAGGTTAGCCGGTGGCTTGCCCCGGTGAATACCGTACTTTCGGCCGGTGACCTTATGAATTTCTTTATTCATATTGGCGCACAGCACGTTGAGATCGGTACCTTCAATCTCAGACTCATGATTAAACTTATGCGCCGGGAAAAACACGTTACCCTGGGAGTGATAATCCAGTGCAATAGTGATGTTAGGGTGGGACAACACAAAATCACGAATGGCAGCGGTTTCGGGTTCAGAAAACGCTTCAGGCCCGGAGTAAGTATTTACCGTGGTATCCGCAGAACGTCTGAACCGGACGGCAAAATTACGGTTGAGGTCCACACCAAAAGTACCGTCACCATTATCCCGGCGATTCTTCCGCCAGAACGAAAAGTGAGTGCGGGAGTACTCAAATCCGTCCGGGTTTAAACAGGGCACCATATACAGCGTATTGCGGGTGAGGATTTGTTTGAGCGTAGGGTCGCTGCGGTAATTATCGACAATATGCTCAATAAACCTTATCCCCAGTTCATTGCCAATCCATTCCCGGGCGTGAATGGTGCCGGTATACAACAACGCCGGTTTATTATCAGCAAATTCCACGTCCAGTGACACCGTCACCAGCATAATAGGCCGCCCTTCCCAGGTGGTGCCAATCGACTGCAATCGGATCAGGTGCGGATGCTCGCCCATCACTTTTTCCAGATACTCAATAGTTTGCGGATAGGACGTGTATTGCTTTTTCATACTGCGTAAACCAACTCGTTGTTATGCCGAAGCAAGCTGTGACTGACGTGCAAACCCTGACCAGTGCGACAGGATCAAATCACGTTTTTTCTCACGCAGGTTCTTTACCTGCATTAACTGTTCAGGATCCTGAGTCAGTGCCAGGGTTAAGCCTTCTACGCCCAGCGTGGCAAAGATATCTTTGATCATCTTGGGGCCAACGCCTTTAATTTCTGCTAAAAAGGCTTCCAGCTCGACTTTGCTGTAACTCACCTGAGGTGCCTGCATCACGTCGCTATCGTCCTGCTGCGCATCTTCCAGACCCACTTCCTGATGCTCCAAATGTAAGTCCGGGATATGACGGCTTAATGATTGCGGGATGTAGTTATCCTGAAAGTTCCAGTACTCGCTTGGCCACTCTTCGCCATCGCGCAGTTCAACCGGCAACAGCGGGTACTGCTCACGACTGACCATGGCTAAACTGTCGGCACAGTCGTAGCTTGGCGTGTATTCACCAAAGGTAATGTGGCGCATGGTACGCAGTAATGACGAGCGGATTTTGCCCAGTTCTTCCCAGTTAAACAGCGGGATAAACGGCTTTTTAAAGGTATCTTCTGCCAGCATCCACATAATGTACTGACCAATCCAGTCACGCACGTAAGGAAATGCCGCAAAGGCAGTAGCGCATTCCAGAATGCGGAACTTGCCATCGGTACCCAGCGCAATATCACACGCCCAGTATTCGGCCTGGGCGGCTTTAGACGCACGGGCAGCAATATCCAGCGCTTCTTTGGGTACATCCTGATAATCCATGGAACCGCCCTGACTGGTATTGGTTAACCAGTGGCCGGTAGGCGGACGACGCCAGAAGGCACAAATGGGTTTATGCCCCACCAGCATCACACGAATATCCGCCGCCATGGGCACAAATTCCTGCACGTAAACCGGATAGTATTTCTTCTGGCCAATCAGTGCGCTGGCCTCACTAAAGCTATCCACCTTATGCACAAAGTAACCGCCGTAGTTAGACGGCCCGTAAGACTTTTTAATGATCTTCGGATAGCTGGTGGCCGTTAAGAATTCCATCGCCTCGGATTTTTCATAAAAGATATGCGTGGTGGGAATAGGCAGATCGTGCTTGCGGCAAAAGTGCGTCACATTTTCTTTGGATTTGTTGGCAAACTGCGCATCCAGCGACGGAATAAAACGCACGTCTGGCAGCTCCCGGGCAATTTCGCGGAAGGTTTCATACGCGGTGGCCGGTACGTTACCAATTAAGATATCGATACCCTTTTGCTTTACTTCACGAATAAAACGGGCCTTATCGTTACCCCAGTGGTATACCACACTCTCAATAGGGTCGGGCCAGCCTTTAAAGTTGGATTTATCAAAAAAACGCAGTACGTGATCAAGGTATAAAAAGCCAATCTTCGGCAGGTTCGATGTTGTTGTCCGGGATGTTTTGTTTGGCTGTTTCATAACTAGGCACTCAGTAATTCGATAACGGTTTGTTTAGACTGGTCGTGATGATGCGCTTTGGCTTTGCGCTCAATAAGGCTAACCACTTTTTCGATTTTCAGGTCGTTAAAGTTAAGGCCCATGGCTTCCTGCTCAGGCGTAGCAAAGGCCGGAATACCGTTCACTTCGAGAACCACATACTCTTCCGTCTCGCGGTCATAGATAATATCGACACCAGCGATTTCCAGGCCGGTGACTTTGGCCGCCTTAATCGCAATATTAACGATTTCGTCATTGGGCTCGCGCATGATCACTTTGCCACCGCTGGTCACGTTGGTTTTCCAGTCATCCGCCGGAGCCTGGCGGCCATAACAGCCAACAAACTCGCCATCGACGATATCGATACGAAAATCCGTCATGTCGTAGTTAACAAAGCGTTCAATATAGAAATGCTGAATATTGGTTTGATCAAGAAACGGAATGAGCATATCCAGTGAGCGTTCATCTTCAATTTTTACGATGCCCATGCCGCCCCAGCCGTCGGTTGGCTTATACACCAGGCGACCACCCCATTCGCGGATGGTATTTTTGAGAATTTGTTTTTCGTTGCGATTACACAGCCGGTAATCAGGGGTCCGCAGTCCGGCGCGCGCTAGGCGCTGTGAGGTACGGAATTTGTCTTCCGACAGAGCAAAGGAGGCAAAGTTGTTTAAGCAAGGGATGCTCTCATCCAGCACCTGATACAAATACACCTGATATTGTGACTGCTGACCCGCGTTATAAGAAAAGAATGCGTCCAGCTCATCCATCGCCACGTTATTGCACATTATGTGACCCGCTTTGGCGTACGCATTGGCAAGATTGAGATCGGTGATGACAGCAACATCCCGTTCCCGCAGTTGATTGATAATTTTGGACTGGATGACGTCGCCGCCACCGTTTTTGTACATCCACATTCCGGCTGTATACATCGACACCTTGATACCTTTTGTATGAAGAATTTAAAGAACAACAAGCCCGTAATACTTGTTTAGTAGCTCAGAAAACATCGAGTGACGTTGTGCGCACTTCCATGAGCGGTGCCCAGTAAACGGCTGATTTATGACAGTGTGATGACGACTTTTTAACCTACATGAATTGTTCAAAAAAGTGTCATCCCGCG
The DNA here is from genome assembly GCF_001758465.1 of Marisediminitalea lipolytica. Lineage (GTDB taxonomy): Bacteria > Pseudomonadota > Gammaproteobacteria > Enterobacterales > Alteromonadaceae > Alteromonas > Alteromonas lipolytica. The sequence goes on along the minus strand of NZ_MJIC01000015.1, from coordinate 143,388 downwards.
TTCATCCTCGGCCTATAAAAATGCGCCAGCCAATTGTTAAGGAATCAACATGTCTGCCGATTTTGCCGAGCTAGCGACGCTCATCAACCTCAATTCTCATAGTCACAACAAAGCGGGTATCGACGCCAATGCCGCGATTTTTTCGCGCTGGATGGAAGCGCTTGGCTACACCACAAAAACCTTTCACCGGGAAACTATCGGCAACCATGTGTTATACAGCGCACCGGTTAGAAGCGGCCCGCGTGTGCTGCTACTTGGCCACTTGGATACCGTTTTTCCGCCGGGTACCTTTACCGACTTTGCTGAAGATGAACAATGGATCTACGGACCCGGCGTGTGCGATATGAAAGGCGGCAATTATGTTGCGCTTTGTGCGCTGCGAAATGTGCTTAGCCAGCAGGGACAATTAGGCAATATTGATATGCTGCTGGTGAGTGACGAAGAGACCGGCAGTGACGACAGTAAAACACTCACGGCCGAACTGGCACCAAACTATGATATTGCGCTGGTATTTGAAGCCGCGGGTAAAAACAACGAAGTCGTTATTGCCCGTAAAGGCATTGCCACGTACTTTATCGATATTACCGGCAAGGGTGCCCATGCGGGAAATCATTACAGTGACGGTGTAAACGCTAATCTGGCTGCGGCGCACCTTACCATACACCTGACATCCCTGACCGACCTGGATAAAGGCACTACGGTGAATGTGGGCAAAATCAAAGGCGGACTGAGCGCCAATACCATTTCACCGCAGGCACAACTGGTGGTGGAAGCCCGTTTTACTTCGCATCATGAAAAAACGCGTATTCTGACTGCGTTTAATCAACTACCAGAGCATAACCCGGTAGCGGGCAGTCATATTACCGTTTCAGGCGGCCTGCAACGGGATGTGATGCAGCCTTCTGATAAACAGCAGCAACTGCTACAGCAAATTACGGAAATTCTGGGTTATCCCTTGCCCACCGAAAGACGGGGCGGGGTGAGTGACGCTAATGTCACTGCCGGCGCGGGCGTGGCAACCCTGGATGGCTTTGGCCCTTTTGGTGACGGCGATCACACCATTCATGAGCGCGCCAGTAAGCAAAGCTTTAACCAGCGCATTGATGAAGTAAGTAAAATTCTGGCGGCGTTCAACCAGCCGCAATGAAGGCGTTAAGCCTGTCGGCGGCTATTTGCACTAAGCGCTGCCGGGCATCTTTTGCCGACCATGCAGAATGCGGCGTGATAAGCAGGTTGGGTAAATCGGCATTGAGCAGCGGATGATCTGACGGTGGCGGCTCTACCGACAGGGTATCCAGCGCCGCGCCGGCAATAACACCATTATTGAGGGCGCTAACCAGCGCAGCCTCATCAATTAATCCACCTCTGGCAGTATTAATCAGCAGTGCTGAGGACTTCATCAGCGCCAGTCGCTCCGCATTCATCATCTTTTCGGTTTGCGGACTCAACTGGCAATGCAGGCTCAGTACATCAGCTTCGGGCAACAGTGTATCCAAAGGCTGCCGATCCGGCGCGTCAGTGCCGGGCCGGGCTGCAACAGAAACTCGCATTCCAAATGCCCGGGCGAGTTCAGCAAAACGCTGACCCAGAGTGCCATAGCCCACAATAACCAGATGCTTGCCGGCTAATTCCATCACCGGGTTATCCAGTAAACAGAAAAACGGCGAACGTGACCAGTCACCCTGTTTTACCTGTTGCCGTGTGGGCACAAAAGAAGTGGCCAGATTGAGCAGTAACATCATGGCATGCTGGGCCACGGAATCAGTGCCGTAACCATCCACATTTTTCACCACAATATTGTGTTGCTGGCAGTAATCGGTATCTACGTTATTGGTGCCGGTAGCCAGCACGCCAACGTATTTTAACTGTGCGGCCTGGCACAATGAATCTGCATTAAGCACAACCTTGTTTACCAGCACAATGTCAGCGTCGCGGATACGCTCATCCACCTGTGCCGGGGTAGTCGCCGGATATCGAATCAGCTCTATGGGCAGCGCAGAAAACTCGTCGAGCGTAAGATCGGTTCCCAGAGAATCGCCGTCAAGTATGACTGCGCGCATCATAAGGATTCGATGATCCGCTCCAGGGCGGTTTTAGTGCGTGCAGGAACAGGCACTACGCGGTTTGTTTCGCGATCGACAAACACCTGTACAAACTGGCCATGAGCCACCCGGCGCTCATTAGTGCCGGCATAAATAGAAACGCCATAGGTAACCGAACTACGACCAATTTTGGCCACACGAACGCCAACGTCTACGTCTTCCGGATAGGCCACATGAGAAATAAACTGGCACTGCGAACTCACCACATGGGCAATTACCGGACTGGTTCGAAAATCCATCCCCGCTTCATCACATAAAAAGCGGTTCACGGCGGTATCAAAAAAGCTGTAAAACACTACGTTATTAACGTTGCCGTAAATATCATTATCCTGCCAGCGAGTCGGCAGGGTAACCTGATACGGATAATCGCTGAGCGAGGGGGTAATGTCCGTCATAATACTTTTTTCCTTTATTGACTGACAGCCTGGCGAGGCAGCAACTGCCATCGCCCAAAACATAACACTACGCCATTTAAGGTCCGGTTTAAACCTCGTTTATGCGCGGGTTTGGCCCTGACCCAGCACCACAAATTTTTCGGTTGTCAGTGACTCGGCCCCCATGGGGCCATAAGCGTGTAATTTACTGGTCGAAATACCAATCTCTGCACCCAGACCTAATTCGCCACCATCAGAAAAACGTGACGATGCATTAACCATGACGACAGCTGAGTTTATGTCGCGAATAAAGGCATTAGCCGTGGTGTAGTTCTGAGTGGCAATTACTTCAGTGTGACCCGAACCATACTCGGTGATATGTGCTATAGCATCATCGTAACTGTCAACGACCCGAACCGCAATTTCCATCGCCAGGTACTCTGCCTGCCAGTCTGCATGGGTAGCAGAAACGGCTTCGTCAAAGTGACAAATAGATGAGTCACAGGCATGGATCATGGTGTTGTGCTTTTTCAGCATCGCTGCGGCACGGGGCAGAAATTCGTCTGCCACGGCACGATGCACCAGACAGGTTTCCAGCGCATTGCACACACCGGTGCGCTGAGTTTTACCGTTTTCCAGCAGATTCAGCGCTTGTTCAAGATCGGCGTGTTGATCCACATACAAGTGGCACACGCCCTTATAATGCTGAATAACCGGGATCTGGCTACGCTCACTAACGTACTCAATAAGCCCTTCGCCACCGCGGGGAATAATCAGGTCGATGTCGTCTTTCAGGGTCATCAGTTTGTTCATGATTTCGCGATTTGGATCGGGGATCACCGTTACCGCAGCCGGGTCGATATCAAACTCCCGCAGCACGTGATGAATACAGGCGGCCAGTGCCAGATTAGAATGCAGCGCTTCTTTACCACCACGCAAAATCACCGCATTACCCGCTTTAAAACACAGCGCGGCGGCGTCGATGGTCACATTCGGGCGCGACTCGTAAATCATGGCGATAACGCCAAGGGGAATACGCATTTTGCCCACCTGAATACCACTCGGCATGGTTTTCAGTTCTTTGATTTCGCCCACAGGATCAGCCTGATTAGCAATAGAGGCAACCGCACTGGCGATGGCCATGACACGCTCTTCGGTAAGGGTTAAGCGGTCGACCATAGCGGCGTCCAGCCCCACCGTTTTGGCATGTTCCAGATCCAGCTGATTAGCGCTCAGAATATTGCTGACCTGACTAATCAGATGTTTGCTTATAGCCATCAGTACGGCGCGCTTTTGTTCGCCGCTTAAACTGGCAACCTGTCTGGCCGCGACTTTCGCTTCGCTGGCCGCTTGCTTTATTGAGAAACTCATTTCGTCTCCTTATCTATCCGGCGGGTTTGAGCAATACCAGATCGTCGCGATGAACCACCTCTTCGCCGCTGTCATAACCCAGGATATTATTGATCTGCGAGCTCTTCGCGCCCTTGATTTGCCGCAACTCCTTGGCACCGTACAAGGCAATCCCTTTGGCCAGTGTCTGGCCATTACACTCAATCTCTACTGCATCACCGGGCTTAAAGTGACCACTTACTTCCACTATACCCGAGGGTAACAAAGATGCCCCTTTGTTAACCAATGCACTCTTAGCGCCATCATCCACATTAATTTTACCGCGGGTTTTAAGGGTATGTTCTAACCATAACCGGCGGGCAGTTGTGTGCGACTGCTGTGCTTTAAACAACGTACCGGGAATCTGCCCTTCCTGTAGCGCATCGAAAACCGAACCGTTGCGACCATTCACAATCAGGGTTTGAATTCCGCTGCGCGTGCACTTGTCTGCGGCTTCGATTTTGGTTCGCATACCGCCGGTGCCCACCGAGGTCCCCGCACCGCCGGCTATAGCATAAATATCTGGCGTAATATGCTCAACTTCAGGGATCAGGGTAGCATCGGGATTCTTACGCGGGTCGGCGCTGTATAGTCCATCGATATCCGAACAAATAATCAGTGTATCAGCACCTGCTACCAACGCGGTGTAAGCGGCCAGATTATCGTTATCGCCGACTTTCAGCTCTTTAACCGCCACCGTGTCGTTTTCGTTTACGATGGGCAGCGCCTGATGGTTCAGCAATTCCCGAATTGTATTTTTGATATTTACATAGCGGGTACGGTCATGCAGATCATCGGAAGTCAGCAGCACCTGAGCGCAGGGAAAATCAAAAAACCGTTGCCAGTTGGCCATCATATCAATCTGGCCAATCGCCGCCATGGCCTGCTTTTCGGCAATGGAGGCCACATGATTAACCGGTATTTTGGCGCGTCCTGCCGCTACGCTGCCAGAAGAAACCAGGATAATTTCTTTACCCGCCTCACGGCTTGCGTTAATAAACTGTGCGATAGGAAGTAAGTACCGGCCACTGCATTGCCGCCCGTCTGGCGCAATCAAGGCGCTTCCAATTTTAATGACAGCGCGTTGCCAGGAAAATGTACTCATTTGGGTGCTAAAAATCGATAAATAAACGGGGGAGTAAGAATATTACAACGCGCCCACAAAACAAACAAAAACCGCCAATAAAAAGCTCTGTAGCGCTGTGTTTGCGTTCAGTTTTTGGCTATTTACGGTCAATAGCTGGCAAATATCTTCGTATTAGAATTAAACTATGTAGCTTCTTATAATTATAGGCAAAGGTGCGTCTGGGCATTCCCTTCACGTAATTCTGCGCCAATTACCATTTAACGACGAAGGAATACCTATGAACAAGCGTATGCCGAAGTTAGTTTGGTTAATGCCAGTGCTGACGATGATGTCGGCCTCATCAGCGTTTGCTGACGGTGCAATCAAACAAACCAAAGGTGATTTTGAGGACAAGTTCCGCCAGTTGGAAGAGGTTTTACCTACGCCAAACGTTTATCGTAACGCGGCGGGTGAACCAGGCCATCAGTACTGGCAGCAAAAAGTTGACTATGATATCGATGCCACGCTGGATGAAGAAAAGCGTCGTATTGATGCCAGCGAAGAAATTGTTTATCACAACAACTCACCGGATACGCTGAAATATCTGTGGATTCAGCTGGATCAGAACAAATTCCGCGACGACTCCATGTCGGCATTAACCACTACCTTTGGTGGTATTGGCAACCGTGGACCCGCCACCTCGGCAGCGTCTGGTGATTCACCGGCTAAGCTTTCACTGGGTGCACTGCGCCGCCAGCAGTTTGTTGACGACAACGAGCTGGGTTATCAGATTAAGAAAGTCGCCGATGGCCGCGGTAAAGCACTGCACTACGTCATTGTTGGCACTCTGATGCGTGTTGACCTTGCTGAGCCATTAAAGCCAGGCAAGAAAACCGAAGTTAACATCGACTTTGGCTACAACATTGTAGAAGAAGATGCCGTATCTGCCCGTTCTGGTTACGAGCATTTCCCGGATGATGAGCGCGAAGGCGGCAACGACATCTTCCTGTTGGCCCAATGGTTCCCACGTCTGGCTGCTTACACCGACTACGAAGCCTGGACTAACAAAGAATTTATCGGCCGTGGTGAGTTCACTCTGGAATTCGGTGACTACGACGTATCGATGACCGTACCGGCTGACCATATTGTGTCATCTACTGGTGTACTGCAAAACCCGAAAGACGTGCTAACCAGCGAACAGCGTAAGCGCCTGGAGCAGGCCGAAACGGCTGATCGCCCGGTGTTTATCGTGACGCCGGAAGAAGCGCTGGAAAATGAAAAAGAAGGCACCAGCAAAACCAAAACCTGGCATTTTAAAGCCGACAACGTACGTGACTTTGCCTGGGCGTCTTCCCGTAAGTTTATGTGGGATGCTAAAGGCGTTAAGCAGGGCGGTCCGCAGGAACACGTAATGGCGATGTCTTTCTGGCCGAAAGAGGGCGGTGACCTGTGGAAGAAATATTCTACCGAGTCTATCGTTCACACGCTGGAAGTATACAACCGCTTTACCTTTAACTATCCGTACCCGACTGCACAATCAGTAAACGGCCCGGTAGGCGGCATGGAATATCCCATGATCACCTTTAACGGCCCGCGCACAGAGCTGCAGGATGATGGTTCGCGTACCTATTCCCTGGCTGAGAAGCGCTTCCTGATTGGCGTGGTAATTCATGAGGTGGGTCATACTTACTTCCCAATGATCGTTAACTCTGACGAGCGTCAGTGGACCTGGATGGACGAAGGCTTAAACAGCTTCCTCGACGGCGTTGCCGGTCGCGAATGGGATCCGGACATTCCATGGGGTGTTGAACCACGCGACGTAACAGGTTACATGAAGTCACAAACTCAGGTACCGATCATGACACAGTCTGATTCTGTACTGCGTTTAGGTCCCAATGCCTACACCAAGCCTGCGGTTGCTCTGAATATTCTGCGTGAAACCATTCTGGGTCGAGAGCTGTTCGACTTTGCATTTAAAGAATATGCCCGGCGCTGGATGTTTAAACGTCCTACACCGTCTGATTTCTTCCGTACTATGGAAGAAGCTTCAGGTGTTGATCTGGACTGGTTCTGGCGCGGTTGGTTCTACACCACTGATCACGTGGATATTTCAATCGACAAAGTGTACAAACTGCGTTTAGACACCGAAGATCCGGATATCGATTATGCCCGTGAGCGTCAGATCGAAAAAGACAAGCCAATGTCGCTGACGGTTGAACGTAACGCCGCAGAAGGCCGTAAACTTTGGGTGGATCGCTTCACTGATATTACTGACTTCTATGACGAAAACGATCAGTTCACTGTAACCAACAAAGAACGTAACAAGTACCAGAGCTGGCTGAAAAAGCTCAAGCCGTGGGAACGTACTGCGTTTGAGCGTGCGGTTAAAGAAGACAAAAACTACTACGTGATGGAATTCTCTAACGTTGGTGGTTTGGTAATGCCGATTATTCTGGAGCTGACTTTTGCTGATGGCAGCAAAGAAATGATGCGCATTCCGGCTGAGATCTGGCGTCGTACACCTAAAGCGGTAAGCAAGCTGATCGTGACCGACAAAGACAAAGAGCTGGTTAGCGTTACTGTTGATCCGCGTTGGGAAACAGCTGATGTTGATGTGGAAAACAACCATTATCCACGTCAGATCATTCCTTCACGTATCGAAGCGTACAAGTCTAAGCCAAGTTCAGCGAAAGTTCGCCGCGATATCATGCAGGATATCAAAACCGAGCTGAAGACTGACGATAAAGAAGGCGAGAAGAAAGAAGGTGATGACAACTAAACTCAAGCGAGTGAAAAGTGTCATGCAGGCAGGGCTTTATGCCCTGCTGTTATTTATGGCCTGCGGCCAGGCAGTGGCACACCAGCAGAAAACCGCAATTACCACAGTATTGTTTAATCCGCGTACCGGTAATATTGAAATTATGCATCGTTTTAATCTGCACGATGCCGAACATGCGGTAAAAGCCCTGTTCAAGAAAACCGCCGATATTCTGGACGATACGGAAACGCAAACCGCCTTTGCGGAATATGTGGCTAATCGTTTTATGCTAGAAAACGCCAAAGATGAATCGCTGCCACTTAACCTGGTAGGTTATGAGGTAGAAGGTAAACACTTCTGGGTGTATCAGGAAACAGCGCAACCACCCGCGCTGGAAGGCCTGAAGATTCGCCATGATGCGCTGCGTGATTTATGGCCGTCACAGGTCAATACTATCAATGTGGAAGGTAACGGCGATCTGCAAACGCTGACCTTCAGCGATAGCGTTGAACTGCTGGAAGTCCACTTTTAATCAACGTTTAAGCACCGGTTGATGCCGGTGCTGACGTTTTTGTACCAGCTCAGACCAAGGTCGCATTTGACCTGCCCTGTGTAAGTCGTCATCATGCTCTAAACAACAACAGGGCAATATGAATGACCGACACCAAGCAAACTGATACCCCCGAAATCGCCAAAAAAAATGTGATATGGGTATACCTGTCCGGCGCGATGGCGCTAACCATTATTGTAATGATGTTTTTACCTAACAGCGGCATGGGCGATGGCCTGATGGCCATTTACGGCAGCATGTTATGGTGTGGTATTTTTGGTGCCTCACTGGCCCGTTATCTGGATAAAAATGGCTGGCGCGGCTTTGCCCTGGGCAGCGCGGCAGGTATGTTGATCCAGGTGTTGTCTACGTTCGTTTAAGGCGATATGAGCCAAACACCGAAAAGTAAGCCTGTTCCCAGTTCCCGCATTGCCCGGCTCTCGCGGATAGGTTCTCTGGCCACCAAAATTGCCGGTTCGGTGATCACCAATGGCGCCACTAAATTACTCTCCGGCGAGCGGCCAGTGTTATCAGACCTGGTGCTCACGCCCAAAAACATCCAGCGCATTACCACTCAGCTAGCATCATTACGCGGTGCAGCCATGAAACTTGGTCAGCTAATCTCAATGGACAGCGGCGAACTGCTCCCGCCAGAACTCAGTGCCATTTTAGCCCGCCTGCGGGAAGACGCCGATCCCATGCCTAAAGCGCAGCTCCAGCAGGTGCTGGATGACGCCTGGGGAGCAGGCTGGAACGACAAACTGCTGTATTTTTCCTATGCACCAATTGCGGCCGCCTCTATTGGCCAGGTACACAAAGTCATTACCATGGATGGCCAGACCCTGGCGGTTAAAGTGCAATATCCCGGCATTGGTAATAGCATCGACAGCGATGTAGACAACGTCGCCAGCATCATTAAATTATCCGGCTTGTTGCCCGGCTCATTCGATCTTAAACCGTTGCTCTCGGAGGCCAAACTGCAATTGCATGACGAAGCGAATTACCAGCGCGAAGCGCTGATGATGAGCCGCTATCAAACTGCCTGCGCAGGCTACCCCTGTTTTGTGGTTACTGAGGTCTACACCGCATTGAGTACCGACAAAGTGCTGGCGATGACACACCTGAACAGTGTGCCGGTGGAAGCGCTGGCCGACCAGCCACAGGCGCAACGTAACGCACTAATGACCGAGCTTTTCCGCTTGTTCTTTGATGAAGTGTTTACTTTCAGGCTTATCCAAAGCGACCCGAACATGGCCAACTACCGCTATATGCCGGAGACAGAGCAGATTGCGCTGCTGGATTTTGGTGCCTGCCGGGAGATACCTGCCGCGATCTCCGCTGGCTATTTACAGCTACTGCGTGCCATGGCCACAGATGATATGCCCGGCGTGGCAGAGGCAGCACTGAGCATTGGCCTGATGCAGGAAAGCCATAGCGAAACGCAGCAGGCCAGCGTGCTCGCCATGGGCCGACTCGCCTGCGAAGCTTTGTATAATGACGGACCTTATGACTTTGGTGCCAGCGATTTGCTGAGCCGTTTGCAACAGGCTGGAATGGCACTGAGCTTTGAGCAGGATTTCTGGCATGTACCGCCTATCGATGCGGTGTTTATTCACCGCAAACTCGGTGGGTTATATCTGCTGGCCAAACGTTTAAACACCCAGGTGGATTTGCGTGACGCGGCCAGCAAATGGCTCTAGTAAGGTAAATCCATACTGAATGGCAAGGCCATGGAATGCCCGGCCTTAGGCGGATTACCAATCATCTCATCGTAGGGGGTGTCGTGGGTCATAAATGAATTACCAACCTTGCAATGGGCAAAAAATTCCCGGATGTGCCCGGCACTGAAAAAGCGCATCGGCTGATCCTTGGCGTTATAAACCAAACCAGTTTTTCCGTCGATGGTCAGTTGCACCAGATAAACATTCATTTCAAATGACTGCACCTCCAGGTTCTCAATGTCCAGCGGTGTATTTTCGATTTCGCTACTCAAAAACTTGTACATGACAACTCCCGATTTAATGGCATTAGCGTTGATACGAAAAAGTCCGAAGAAAAGATGATGTGAACCGATCGGGCACTAAATCATCTATAAAATCGTACCTGTTAACGGTTTACTCTTGCCGCTAAGTCCTGTATTCAATAATGATAGGAGTGGTAAGTCAGTTTTCAAAAATTGAAAAGATTTGCAATTGCGCATTGATTTTCACCGGATTGTCATTAACTCTGATAGTATGGAAATCCGCAGCCAATGATCAAGGTAGACAAATATGAGCGAAAATTCTGAGCAACGATCCTGGTTACCTTACGCCATTGTCGGTGGTGTAATAGTTGTAGTGCTACTGGTCGTTTTATTGTGGCCCTCATCAGCGCCTGAGCCACAGCCGGTCACTGAACCCGTAACGCCTGCGGTTGCCCAACCTGAGCCGATTGAACCAGAGCCCACCGATACATTTGAGGCCACACCACCGCCTGAACCGGTAGAAATCGATCCGGATCAGGAAATTGAGCCGATGCCTGAGCCCGTTGCAGAACCCGAGCCGCTGGATATCAGTGATACTGCCATTAAAACCGCGTTAGAAGCCATAGCCACCTCTCCGACCTTAAGTCGATTGCTGGTAAATGACGGCCTGTTACAACGCTTTGTGGTCTCAACCACTAATCTGGCCAATAACGAGATGGCGCCCAATCACCGTTTGCTGACACCGCCGGATCAAGATTTCAGGGTTTACACCCAGGCTAATCGCGAGTGGATTGATTCGGCCAGCTATAAGCGTTATACCCCTTATGTTGACGCGCTGGAATCGATGAGCAATGAAGATTTAATCGAGCTGTACAGCACTTACGAAGAAGAGATTCAGGCCAAATATGCTGAAATCGGAGACCCGGACCAACCCTTCAGTGAAGTGCTGATTGAAGCCATTGATACCTTACTGGATACCCCGGAAGTGAAAATGCCGGTAGAGGTTTACACCGACTCGGTTATGTACAAGTATGCTGATGACCGCCTGGAAAACTTATCCGCCCCGCAGAAACAACTGCTGCGAACTGGTCCGGATAATATGCGCCGCATCAAGGCCAAACTGCGTGAACTCAGAGACAGCCTGATGGCGCAGTAAAGATTACCTTTACACTGTTAAAACAAAGCCACCAAAAAGGTGGCTTTGCTGTTTCTGGCTTATGATAAGTGTCAGTGCTTAATCCTGATAGCGAGCAGCAATAGCCTGAAATTCAGGCTCCAGAACAATAAATGCATCAACAATCACCGGATCAAAATGCGAGCCTCTGCCGTCAAGAATAATGGTTCGGGCCTGCTCATGTGTCATGGGCTCTTTGTAAACCCGGCGACTGATCAGCGCGTCATAAACATCGGCCACAGCCATTAATCGTGCCGATAACGGAATATCCACGCCGCTGAGGCCCTCGGGGTAGCCACTGCCATCCCACTTTTCATGATGGCTATAAGCAATCTCCCGGGCGAGTCGCAAAAAAGAGGTCTTGGAAACGTCCTCATCACCCACATCCTGTAGTTCAGCTTCAGCTTTGGCAATGGCATCGCGGCCCAGTGTAGTATGGGTTTTCATGACATCAAACTCGTTATGATCCAGTTTACCTGGCTTTAGCAAGATAGCGTCTGGGATCCCCACTTTACCAATATCATGCAACGGCGCTGACTTAAACAAAGGCTCGACCACGCCCTGGGGTAGCTCTTTGGCATAGGGGCCCTGCAGCTGTAAGTACTCAGCCAAAGCCTTAACGTAATACTGCGTACGGCGTATGTGGTTGCCCGTTTCGTTATCACGGGTTTCCGCCAGAGAGGCAAGACTGTGAATGGTGACATCCTGGGTTATTGCCAGCTCTCTGGTGCGCAATTGAACCTGCTCTTCCAACTGCTGATTGTGCGCTTTCATTGCCTTTTGCGCCTGACACAGCTGAATATGGGTACTTACCCGGGCCAGCACCACAGGCGGCGAAAAAGGCTTGGTAATGTAGTCCACAGCACCGACTTCAAATCCCCGGGTTTCATCCTGCACCTCTCCCATGGCAGAAATAAAGATCACTGGAATATCCCGGGTATCCGGACTCGCCTTTAGACGTTCACAAACGCTGTAGCCATCCATTCCGGGCATCATGATATCCAGTAAAATCAGATCCGGCGTGCTTTGCGACACACGTTGTAACGCCTGCGTACCGTCTTTGGCGGCAATCAGACGGTAATCAGATTTTAGTAAATCCATAAGAATATTAATGTTCATTGATTCATCATCAACGATCAGCACCGTAGGTTTATTCTTCATTAGAAAGCTCCTTGCTGGTTCCCAGGGATAATTTCAACGTGTGCAGATATTGCAGCGCGTCATCAAAATCGAAGGAATTAATGGCTTTAGTCAGTGCACTAAATGCCGCCTTTTGTGACACTGAAGTAATGAATGGTTTAAGTAAAGGCAGTTGCTCCGCCGCGTCCAGGTCCGCTTCATTAAGCAGCATTTCCAGTCGCGCAAGGAGATCTGGTAATTGCGTATAATCCACAGACTTGCCAGTAACTCCCTGAGGCTCAGCCTCGCGGGCCACATCCAGCACCTGTTCGATTGAGGTTAGTACCACATTAAGGGCGATACTGAATTTACTGAGGCAGGTAAATAACGCCGCTGGTTCGCTATCTTTAACGACATGTTGTTCAAACTCACCGGCGACGTCGGCAAGCTCTGTAGCACCGATAGCAGCCGCTACTGAACGCAATGTATGCAGATATCGCCTGGTTGTGTCCAGATCAGCCTGATCCATCACACGGGCCAGAGTGTTATCCATATCGCTATAATTATCTTTAAACTGACCTAATAACGAACGATATAACTTACGATTTCCTCTGACTGAGCGTAATCCGGCACACGTATCGACGCCGTCTAAATTTACGCAGTCCGGCTCTGTGCCAGCCGGAACATCAGTCATATGCCGTGATTCCAGCGCCGCGGATGACAACCACTTTGTCAGCAACGTAAACAGGGCATTTTCGTCAAAGGGTTTGGCGATATGTTCGTTCATCCCCAGCTGCAAACACTTATCGCGAATGCTTTCCTGAGCATGCGCAGTCATGGCAATAACGGGTAAATCCTGCCACATCATGTTAGCCCGGATATGCCCGATAGTTTCAAAGCCATCCATGACAGGCATATCAATGTCCAGTAAAACTAAATCGATCTTATGCTGCTTTAAAAGAGTTAGCGCTTCTACACCGTTGCCGGCAATCATAACCTCAATACCGTATGCTTCGAGCAGTTCGTTGGCTACCTGCTGATTAATCGGGTTATCCTCCACCAGCAGTACTCTGGTACCCAGCAAATGCTGGATATCATCCGGAGCATTAACTGAAACTGGCAAATCAGAATGTGTAGCAGAGCTTGCTGAAGCATAAAATGACAGTAACTGATCGGCCAGCGCTATGCTTGAAAGTGGCTTAGCCAGAATGGCGATATCGGTTAACTGATGCTGCGCAATCTGTGCCAGTGCATCTTCGCGGCTATAGGCGGTGACTAACACGCAGTGGAGCGGGTGCTTGTGATGCGCCTGAACGGCCCTAAGCTGATGCAGGGTTTCTATCCCATCGAGCCCCGGCATCTGCCAGTCGACAATGGCAAAATCAAAAGGCGCTGACGCAGACTCAAGTAACTGCAGGGCTTGCTCACCCGAGTCGGTTGCACTTACCTGCATGCCCAAACTTTGTAATGCTTCGGTGATGATGTTACGAGCTGACTCGGTATCATCAACAATGAGTGCCCGTTTGCCTCGCAACAGGGAGATTTCATTTTTAGCCTGAGCAACCGTCGCCGTGCGCTCAAAAGGTATGCTAAAGAAAAATTCGCTACCACGACCTGTTTCGCTGCTAACACCAATGCAGCCCTGCATGGCCGTAACCAGCTTTTTGCAAATGGCCAGACCCAGCCCCGTGCCGCCAAATTTTCGGGTTGTGGAGCTATCCGCCTGAGAAAACGACTCAAAAAGCCGGGATTGCTGCTGTTCAGACAGACCAATACCGGTATCTTTAACACTAAATGTTAACGTGGCCTGATTATCTTCCTGGTGAGTCACCTCGACCCGCAACACAATCTCGCCTTGTTCAGTAAATTTGATCGCATTACTGATCAGGTTGGTGAGGATTTGATTAAGCCTGAGCGGATCGCCGATAAGCCGTTGCGGCACCCTGGCATCACAATAAAATAAAACTTCGAGCCCCTTTTCCTCAGCGCGCAAACAGTTCATGGCGAAAACCTGGTTAACCACATCCTGCAAACTAAACTCAATGTGTTCTATATTGAGCTTGCCAGCCTCAATCTTTGAAAAATCGAGGATATCGTTCAGTATGCTCAGCAGAGCGGTGGCTGACGTCTGAATTTTTTCAAGGTAGTCTTTTTGTTTGTCATTTAGCGGTGTCTTTAACGCCAGGTGACTTAAGCCAATTACCGCATTCATTGGCGTTCGTATTTCGTGACTCATATTGGCTAAAAAGTCACTTTTAGCACGGTTTGCCGCAATGACCTCTTTCTCCATTTGTTTACGCTGCGTGATATCCGTGCGAATAGAGACATACTGAAAAGGACGTTGCTGCTTATCCAAAAAGGGCACAATGGTGGAGGCCACCCAGTAAACACTGCCATCCTTTGCCCGGTTTTTAATGTCTCCACGCCACACCTTACCGGCCCGAATAGTTGACCACAGATCAATAAACAGCTCATCGGGCGTATCCGGACTTCTAACCAGACGGTGATTTTGTCCCATCAGTTCTTCGTGAGTATATTTACTTAAATCACAAAAACGCTGATTGGCATAAGTAATATTGCCCCGTTTGTCGGTAATACTCACAATGGCGTGCTGGTCGAGGGCAAACTTCTGAAAATTAAGCTGCTCGATGGTTTGTTTGAGGGTTGCCGACACCCGGGTGATGCGAAACATGTAAAACGCCAGAGCCAGCGTCAGTAAAGCTGCCAGTAAAATAGTTAGCCCGCGATAGTAGCTGGCCCTTCGCTCTATGCCGTGGTACAGCTTTAAATACTGATTAAACAAATCTCGCAGCGCTGCTTCGGTAGGTACGTTAAACGCAATCTGCACCAACTCATCCACTTCAGCTTTATATTCTTCCACCAGCTCTGCATGCCTTAATACCAGCCGTAATGCTTCCTGATCAAAATCACCACTGTTTTTCAGCTGCGAGTTAACTAAAACCATCTGTTGTCTGGTCGCATCGACAGTCTGAGGATCGGATGACAGATTTAACTGCAGGATAAGGCGAACCAACCGATGCAATGATTCAATCAGGTCTTGTTGTTCAACCTTATCCAACGTAGCCGTAAAATTGTCTACCGCCGTTGGCAGATACTGCAGGGAGTTTTTTAACACGGCATTGTGAGACTTAAAGTCTTCCAAAGATTCGCGCTGCGCCATTAATAATGCAAGGTAGCGTTCGGTTGGCTTTTTGATGTCGGCAAACCACGCTCTTTCACCCAGAGTCACTTGCAACTGTTCGCTTTGTTGAAACAGGCGCTTATTGGTATAAACCAGCTCGTCATAACTGCCAACCAGGCCATAGCGGGTAACAATCAGTGCACGCTGAAACTCTGCCTCCAGCTCTCTCAGTTCAGAAATGACGCCGACAATCTCACTGTGTTTTTCGGTGTCGGCCAATTGGCTACGAGAATATAAAAATGCCAACAACAACATTGCGGCCAGTAAACCCGCCACAATCAGCCCGGATGTTTTATCCAGTGTGTGCAGTCCGCGCTTCATTTTGCATCTTCCGGTAATTCACCCGTTAGCGAATGTAAAAAAGCGACGATAGCCTGCTGATCGGCTGGTGGGATTTTTCGACCAAGCTGATAATAAGCCATGACTTCAACCGCAGCTTCCAGCGACTGCGCCGAACCATCGTGGAAATAAGGCGCAGTCTCGGCGATATTTCGTAGCGAGGGCACTTTAAACTCAAATTTATGCTCTTCTTTGCCCGTAACATTGTAGCGACCATAATCTGCGCGGGTTAAGTTACCTCGTTCGCTAAAATAATCCCTGACCACGCCCATTCTCTCAAACATGTTGCCACCTACATTTACGCCCTGGTGGCACGAGGAACAGCCATAAGATTTGAACAGTTTATAGCCCCGTTTTGCCCGTTGTCCAAGCGCCGCTAAATCCCCCCGCAGATAACGATCGAAAGGGCTGTTTGGTGTGATTAAGGTTTTCTCGTAAGAGGCGATAGCATCCTTGATAACCTGCTCAGACAGCGGTTCGGCATAAGCTTGTTGTATGGCAAGCAGCAGGTCTTTATCTGCCTTTAACTTATCCAGAATTTCTGGCCAGGAGCTGGCCATTTCATGTTGGTTGTGGATTGGCCCATCAATTTGCGCTTCCAGCGAAGCCGCCCGACCATCCCAGAAAAATAAAAAGTTAAACGCGCTGTTAAACACCGTTGGCGCATTAACGGGTCCTTTAGCTCCCTTAACACCAATAGAGGTAGCTAATCTGTCGGTTCCCCCAAGTTCAAGTCGGTGGCAGCTGGCACATGAGACGGTGTTGTCTGCCGACAGGCGGGGATCGTTGTATAATAGTTTACCAATATTTGCCTTCAGCGGGTTCTGCTGATGAACTAACGGAATAGGGATAATGGGTTCAGACGACAGAAATCCGCTATACGCCCCCCCCTCCCCATAAGAGGACGAGACAAAAAACAACAAGCATAAGGGGATGATCGAGCTGCACGTGAAGCGAATCGGTAATATCCTATAGCACCAGGGCAAATAAATATTTCTCTTTCTAAAAATAGTCTCTGTTCACGTTATCGCCACTAAACTAAAGGCTAATTTAGTCCAATTCTACCAACCTGCATTTACGCACTGACTGTTCAAAATTAATACTGATCAAATATTGTACTAGCTCGATTTGTCTGACATATTAGTTATGTAATATACACCGCCACTGAACAGGGAGAGTCCAATGCGGAACACGATTATTAGTGTTAACCTCATACAACCACTGTTTTTCGCAACCTTTCCCGGAGTAAAAGTACTCGCAATAAAATCACCTTTGTGGCTCTTAAGGGTTATAGCAACTCTTTGTTTAATGCAGCCTGGCGAGCTACTGGCTCAGCCAACTATCTACTTTGCGGGCCTCTCCTATCTCGGCGAGGCGAAGCATGCCAAAGCTAACTATCCGGTAGTTACCAGCATCAATGTTTCGCCCGGGAAAGGACAAGCGGCACCACTAGACAAAGCATTTCGCACAATGCTGGAGCAAACTGCAGGCCTGCCTTATAAGATTGCTGCCGGCGAGAAGGGAGACTACGAGTCCGGACCAGCCATTGCTATGACACTAGCCATCGAGAGAGAGACGGTTAGCGTGGATAAGTTTCCCGACTACTACAAACTGGTGGCCGAAATCAGTGCGCAGATTCTGTTTTTTGATTTTCAGTCTATGCGACTGATAGCCAGTATTCCCCTGGACATAGCGCGCAACGATGTAGTTAGTGTTTACGACGACCTGGCACTTGCGAAAGAAACCAATGTAAAAGCGCTTTATCAGCCAGACAATAGCGATATCAATCTGTTTACCATTGCCCGGGACAGGATCCTGGAATCCCACTTACCTGAAGAAGATGCCCTGCGGTTTAAGGTTGATACATTATCTTTTGGCGACAAAGCCGCACCGCTGCTCCCGCCATCGCTGGCAGTAAATCCGTTAAGCCAGACCTTTGGCCAGTACTTTACGGCTCAGCTCGCGCAAAATGCCAGGCTCAATATGGTGCCCTACACCAAGGGTTATGCCATCGGTAATAAAATGTCCGGGCGCATGTCTAATGGTGATGTTTATCAGTTGGCTTTACCCGAGCCAGACTATGTCTTTGATCTCACTGTTACCAACTTTAAGGTCATGAAAAAAACCAATAAAAATCTTTACGCCGCCCGGGTGCTGTTAAACGCCCGTGAAGCCACGGATACCGACCTGCTGATAAACGATTATTTTCATTATGCCGTGCCTATGCTGGTGAGTAAGAACCAAAGTTCAGAAACCGACTGGCCCGGTTATGAAGATGCCCTCGAAATGCTACTGCTGGATATTGCGCATCAGTTAAAGGCGCCAGAGAAAAAATGGTTCGACACCCACACCCAGCAAAAGCGAAAAACCTACCAGACTTTTACCGCATGGAGCGAACAGTTTAATGAAATGTAGCAACCTAACCGCTAAATTATGGCTGATATTCATTATTGTATTTTCGGCTTTTCCTGCCACTAGTGCCGAATACAAAGGTGTTGTAGAGTACCCCTATTCAGGCTGGCTGGATGACGACGAGCGTGCAGCCGCTTACGCAGAAGCCAAGCTAAAAGCGGTTGAAACCTGGCTGGCAAAAACCCAGCAATACCAGTTGCCTAATTTTGCGCTGATTAAAGACGACATTAGCGCCAACATAGACGACTACCTGTTACAGTCGACCGTTATCTCAAAGAAAGAAAATAAAGACGACAATCTGTTCCGGGTGGTTATGCGGGTCAGCATTAACGAGTCAAAACTGCTGGCCAAACTCACCGAAGCAGGCCGGGGTCAAGCCGCGCCCAGCAACGAGGATCAGTACATTACCTTTGTTTTTGTGGCCCGGGAACTGGCTTCACGCATAGAAGCGAAAGACACCCAAAGTGGCGACTTTCAGCGCGGGGAAAATACCTGGCAAGCCACTACCACTAACGAAGTAGATTCAGCCGTTGGCGCGGTTTTTTCGGCGGCTAACTACT
Source organism: Marisediminitalea lipolytica (assembly GCF_001758465.1). GTDB lineage: Bacteria > Pseudomonadota > Gammaproteobacteria > Enterobacterales > Alteromonadaceae > Alteromonas > Alteromonas lipolytica. The sequence goes on along the minus strand of NZ_MJIC01000015.1, from coordinate 124,380 downwards.
ACGTAATAGACGCGGCGCTGCTGGAAGAAGAAACCGAAGGCCAGCTGGACGTTAATAATTTTATTATGGACTACGAACAGGGCGACGACCTGACCCCAGCAACCAAGCGCGACGCCATTCGTGGCTTAAGGGGCCTGCTGGATCCTGTGCAGTACCTGGCCATAGGCACACTGGACGTTGACGAACACAGCACTGATGATGTGAGTGGTTTATACCAGGTACCGGTTTCCGTAACCGCCAAAATTCTTGCCATCAAACGCCGCGGAGCCGCTGTAGCTTCGGTTGGACCGGTGCAATACATCGGCCTTGGCCCCACCCCTATTGTTGCTAAAAACAATGCACTCAAACTCGCAGCTGAAAAAATGGCTGCCGGGCTCATTGGACAACTCAGTTCTAAATCAATCTAATAAGGAAATAAAGCATGACTGTTTTTCGTTTTCGCCAGTTAGTTACGGCATCGTTGTTGTTAAGCGCAGTGGCAAGCTTTAACGCCAATGCCCAGTTTGGAGGCTTGTTCTCTGACGATGACAAAAAAGCCGCCCCCTGGGCCAAAGAAGCCTTTCTGACCAAAGATAACTGCGCTGATTTAAGTTACATGGACATGGCTGATTTTTTGGTGAAATACCTGCCGCTGAGCGGCGACGGTAAAAACATCAAAAAGGCCTCTGATCAGGTAATGACCTCCTACATACTGGCAGCCTTAGCCGTTAACCAGGCTAATATTTGTCTGGCCGAATCCCTCGACCTGAAAAGTGCTAAAGAAGAGCTGTTAAAAGAGCGGGAAATTCTTACTTCGGGCACCAGCCTGAGTGAAAAGGAAATAGAAAAGCACCGTGAGTATGCCGATGGTGCCAGTGCGGAGATTCGGGCAAAAACTCTGCAAACAAAGTTAATTGAACCCGCTCAGCAAAAGTCATTTGTACTCGGCGCCTCAACCTACCTGTTAGGAACCTATAAAACCTACGTGATTAAAGAAGATGCCGACAACCTGATGGAAGTGGCCGAAAAAGATGCCCAAAAGGAAAAGAAAAAATCTTCCGGCGGCTTTTCCATGGGCGGCCTGGTAGACAGTGTGAGTAAAGGAGGTGACTATGCTGCCGCAACGGGCACCTTGCAGGATGTGCTGGAAGGTTTACCAGAACACTTACCCAAGCTCGTTGCTACCGCAAAGTACTTTATTGAATACGCGCAATCCCAGGACCTGAAACTCGAGCCAGACGCCACAGAAGAATTTAATGAGGCAATAAGTTGGGACTAATAGTTAGCCTGAGTTTGTACAACTAATCTGAGTAACGACCGTGGCACGTCCACGGTCTTTTTTTTGCCCGATTAATACACTTTGATATTGAGTAACTTAGCCGGGTCCTTACGCTGAATTTTTAATTTAAACGCCTTTACGGCTTTATCCAGCGCCTGAGACTCTCTTTTATAATCCCGTCCCTTGGTTTGAAATGTCGCGTGGCCAATTTCACCAAACGCCGTTGAACTCACGTTTACTGTGGTTTGCAACTCGGCAATGTAAGCATCGCGCTTATCCTGATAAGCATCTACTGTGGTGGTCAGCTCAATGACATCCGTTTTGGCTGATTTGCTGGGAGCCAGGTTTACCCCTTGTTTGGATAACCAGTTACGAAACTCCTTGGCCACCAGCGTGTCGGCTTGCTGGTCATTCAGAAAAACCTGGTTAGCCGCGGTGGCTTGTTGCAGTTGCTTTAAATACTGGTTGTATTGCTGCACATACTGAGAGGTCGAAAAGGCGGGGGAGTAGTATTTGACCTGCATGATCAGGCGCTTTAACCGGGTAATGCTGGTGGCAGCTTCATTAGCCTGCAAAAACTGCATAAACGCCGACTGATTGAGCAACGCCTGCATTTGCGAAGTTAGGGTGCCATGCTCCACTTCAAACTGTGCTTTCAGATCGTTAGCCATTTTGGTTTTATCTAGCACCAGCTCAACCCAGTACACACTGCCTGACTGTTCCGTCTGATTTACATAAAAATACTTTAAATCTGTCGCGCCTACTTCGACCCGGGTATCCAGCGACATCTCACTGGAATAATCGTCATTAACCGCTTGTTCCTGCATTTGAAACAGCTGTTGAACCTGGCTGTTTACCTTGCCAGCCAGCTCGGCCAGAGCCATATTTTTGGCCTGCTCCAACGAGTTACCAGAACCGATACCATACATGTGAGCGTCGGTATCCTGAGTGCTTTTCTGTACCCAGCCGGGCATCTGAGCATGTGCACTGGTGGACAGCACAATTAATACACAGGTTAATGCCAGATAGCCTGACCAGAGCTGCTGAACGTCCTTCGTTGTCCATATCATGTTGTGGTCGCCTCCTGCTGATAGATTAGTTCAAAAAACAATCAATCTGAATATATCAGCAAACCCTCATAATGAACATCCCGATCCCGACTTAGTCTGACGACGATTCCAGTGTGACTTTTACACCGCCGGTCATTTTAGCCAACAGGTTATACAGCAGCGCCATAATAAAACTAAAAATATAGGTAAAGATAAAATAGATAATGGGCATAACGAAGGCCAGGACACCCGATGCAGCAAACGGCATCCCTGCGTCGTCAGGCATATTGGGTGCCATTGCAGACATTAAAAAAGTAAACGGCAGCATAAATACAAGCGAAATCACGGCAAAAACCAATGCCATGTGTAGCGCTACGGAATGAGGGGAAAGTTTGGTTAGTCGTTGTTGCATGATGTATTTCCTTGTTAGTTATAGGTGATTCCTCGATGTTGTTGCAGGGCCTTTCGCCGTCGACTTTGTAAAAGTACCGGGCATGGCATAAAGTGAGAAAACTTCACAACAACAAGAGCAAATAGTAATGAAGAAATTGGTTAAATCAATCCTGATGGGAACCGTTCTGCTACCAGTAAGTGTTTTACACGCAGCAACGATAATCCATGCAGGCAACGCTTTTACCGGCACCGACGACAAATTAACCGGTCCGGTATCCCTGACAATAGAAGATGACAAAATTACCCACGTTGATAAGGGGTATATCAAGGCTGGCGCAGAAGACACGCTGGTAGATTTAAAAGACGCAGTAATAATGCCGGGCTTTATGGATATGCATGTGCATTTAAGCTCGCAACAAAGCGGCACCGCCTCTTATCTGAAACGCTACACCCAGAACGAGGCAGACTACGCATTAGCAGCCGCCTATTACGCAGAAAAAACATTGCAGGCCGGATTTACCACGGTCAGAAATCTGGGCGACAGCTACAACGAAACGGTTGCCCTGCGTAACGCCATCAGTAAAGGGATGGCTGTGGGCCCGCGCATTTACACCGCAGCAAAATCCATTGCCACCACCGGTGGACATGCCGATCCCAGTAACGGTCTTGCAAAGCTACTGCGGCCAGATACCGGGCCTGAAAGCGGCGTAATTAATGGTGAAGCAGAAGCCCGCGAAGCGGTCAGACAACGTTACCAGGATGGTGCAGATGCCATCAAAATTACGGCAACAGGTGGCGTGTTGAGCGTGGCCAAAAGCGGTCAGAATCCCCAGTTTATGCCAGACGAGCTCGATGGCGTGGTGCAAACGGCCAAAGACTACGGAATGACGGTAGCGGTTCATGCCCATGGTAAAGAGGGAATGATCAGAGCCATTAAGGCGGGCGTGACATCTATTGAGCACGGCACCTACATGGACAATGAGGTCATGAAGCTGATGAAAAAGCATGGTACCTACTACGTGCCAACCATTCTGGCTGGCGAATTTGTGGCTGAAAAAGCCAAAATAGATGGCTACTTCCCGGAGATTGTTCGCCCCAAAGCGGCCGCCATTGGACCGCTGATTAAATCGACCTTTGGCAAAGCCTACAAAGCCGGCGTAAACATAGCTTTTGGCACCGACAGTGGGGTATCAGCGCACGGCGACAACGCCCAGGAATTTGGCTTAATGGTTGAGGCTGGCATGCCCCCTGCAAAAGCTATACAAGCCGCCACGATAAATGCAGCCACCATGTTGGGTATTGAAAATGAAGTCGGTACCCTGGAAGCCGGTAAATTCGCGGACATCGTTGCGGTTAAGGGCAATCCGCTTGACGATATTACGATTCTGGAGAATGTGCAGTTTGTCATGAAAGGCGGAAAAATTTACAAACAATAGGGGAGTTTTATCCCTTGATAAAAAACACATTAAAACGTAAAACCAAGGCATTCGTAGAGTCGAAGCATATGCTGCGCAGCATTACGATTGCCTCGTTTTTTGAATCCACCATAGTGCCCATTCCACTGGAAGCGGTGCTCATCCCGTTAATGCAGGCCAGACGCGAGAAGCTTTGGTTGCTCGCACTGATGTCTACACTCGGCTGTATTGCCGGCGCACTGTTTGGCTACGCCATTGGTTACTTTTTGTTTGATGCCATCGGCCACGATCTGATCGCCTGGTTTGGCTCTGAGCAACAATTTGAAACCGTCACCAACAAGATGGAAGCCCAGGGTTTCTGGTTTGTATTAACCCTTGGCATTGTACCGGTTCCTTTTCAGATAGCCATGCTGGCAGCCGGTGCTACCAAGTACTCTGTCTGGCTGTTTCTGCTGGCGACCGTGATAGCCCGTTCGTTACGCTATTTTGGTTTGGCCGTGGTGGTAAAAATCTTTGGTAATAAGGCCGAACACCTTATTCGCCGCTATAAAACCAAAGCCATGCTTGGGATTACTGCGGTAGTGGCGGGTCTGTGGCTGGTATTCAGTTAAGATTCTGCCAACTCTTTATTGATAATAATTCTCATTTAGATTAACTTAGTAATGAACATGCTCACATTATGCTCGCATCAACACACCGAGGAGATCGTTGATATGCGTAATTCATTACTTTGCCCGGTTTACCGAAAATGGTTACAACTGCACCCCGAGCAGGCCCGCATAAAGCGTCAAACGCTAAAAGCTGAGGCGCTGCAACTGCGCCGTAAAGGCCAGATATCGCGCGCCCGCAAGCTTTATACTCAGGCCTGGGAGATTGCTCACTCAATTTTGTTGAGTTTGCGCGCACCGGAGAATCAGTCCGCTTTGTATCATCAGGATCTGGTGAGCTACGCTGCCACAGCGATGGCGGTTAATCACTGTAGCGAGGATCAAACCGAACTGCGCCAGTATGTACTGACCGATACTCAACACCAGCTAAATGCGTTAATGCCAATGTACGCCTCTGAACCTTCATTACTTTTTACCATTCAGCAGCTAAAGGAATGGTTAGGTTACGCCGAGGTGTTACCCACTTCTGCACATCTGCATTAACAGGGAGAGAAAGAATGAAAGTTACTCAGCCACAGCCAGAGTTTTTAAACGTTCAGGTAAGGGTATCTGTGCTCAAACAGCTGTTACGGGGGCAAAAAATTCATCTTAGTGATATTCACAGCAGTACGCTGGAACATAAGCACTGCCTGCAACAACTGGTGCTACAGGCAGTATCAGAAGCTTAAACGCCTTTTTTTAGCAGGTAACGATAGGGCAGTTCATCGGTTTGTGAAGCCAGCAATGTGTGCTGCATAAAACGACAGAAACTGGGGATGTCCCTTACCGTTGCCGGATCATCGGCGGTGATACACAGGGTCTGGCCATCCTGCAGTTTACGCATGTGCATGCGCACCATCATCACCGGCTCCGGGCAACGCAGACCCAGCGCGTCTAACTGATGATCTGCGCTTTCCCACTCTGGCTCAGATGCCATAGTTTTCCCGGTATTTTTCGATAGCGGCAATCGCGTCGTCATGACCACCCACAGACTGAAGGTAAGTCACTACATCGTTTAGCGTAACAATCGACACTACCTGAGTGTTATAGTCACGCTCTACTTCCTGAATAGCAGACAATTCACCGGTTCCACGCTCCTGGCGGTCCAGTGCAATCAGCACACCGGCCAGAGACGCGTTATTAGCTTCGATCAGCGACATGGATTCACGGATAGCCGTACCGGCAGTGATCACGTCGTCTACCAGCATGACTTTACCTTCCAGCGGACTGCCTACCAGATTGCCACCTTCGCCGTGATCCTTGGCTTCTTTGCGGTTAAAGCAGTAGGGAACATCCTGATCATGATGATCAGCCAGTGCCACTGCCGTGGTGGTGGCAATCGGAATACCTTTATAGGCAGGGCCAAACAGCACATCAAAATCGATTCCGGCATCGGTTAAGGCATCGGCATAGTAGCGACCCAATTTAGCCAGATCGCCACCACGATTAAACAGGCCGGCGTTAAAGAAATAGGGGCTCTTACGGCCAGACTTTAACGTAAACTCACCAAACTTAAGAACGCCACGGGCAATCGCGAACTCAATAAACGCTTGTTGGAATGCTTTCATGGGATCTCCGAAACTTAGTTTAATGCGGCTTTTTGGATATCAAACAGTTCGCGCAAACCGTGCTTGGCAATATCCAGCAGTTCGTGCATTTCATCAAAAGTGAAAGGCTCGCCTTCAGCGGTGCCCTGAACTTCGATCAGCTTACCGGTTTCGGTCATTACCACGTTCATATCGGTTTCAGCCGCTGAATCTTCGATATATTCAAGGTCAGCAATCGGTGTACCTTCGTATATACCTACTGAAAGTGCAGCAATCATATGCTTAAGCGGGTTAGCCTTGATAATGCCCTTGTTGCGCATGTAGGTCAGTGCATCAACCAGTGCTACACAAGCACCAGTGATCGACGCAGTACGTGTACCACCGTCGGCCTGAATTACATCACAATCGAAGGTAATGGTATTTTCGCCCAGCAGTTTAAGGTCGACCGCAGCGCGCAATGAGCGAGCAATAAGACGCTGGATTTCCAGAGTACGACCACCTTGCTTTCCACGCGCAGCTTCACGTTGTGAACGAGTATGGGTAGAACGCGGCAACATGCTGTATTCCGCCGTGATCCAGCCTTTACCCTGGCCTTTCATAAAACGTGGTACACCTTCTTCTACCGTGGCATTACACAACACTTTGGTGTTACCAAACTCAACCAGTACGGAACCTTCCGCATGACAGGTAAAGTTACGGGTAATGGTGACAGGACGGATTTGGCTGGCAGTTCGGCCACTTGGGCGCATGGTGATCTCCTGAGATTCAGTATTAAGCATAAATTTATCGGCTGTAGTATAACGTACTTAGTGCAATAAGTTGAACGTTGAATCGCCGCAGGCAGCACAGATGTTTCATGTGGAACGCAGGTTTGAGAGCGGGCGTTGCAAAGGCATAGGGTTCCCGTGCTGACTGTAGTATGATAGGCGTATAAACACGCAATCAATATGCCGACGGACAAGACAATGATTTATAGCATGACGGCTTTCGCACGCTGCGAAGTGAAAAAAGACTGGGGCACAGCGGTATGGGAAATACGCTCGGTAAACCAGCGCTACCTGGAAACATATTTTCGCTTACCTGAGCAATTTCGCGGATTAGAACCTATCCTGCGCGACCGCTTCAGAAAACGCCTGCAGCGCGGAAAAGTTGAATGTGCCCTGCGGTTTACCGCTAATGATGCGGCCGTTACCAAACTTACCCTTAATGAAGAGCTGGCCAAGCAAGTATTGCATGCTGCCGACTGGGTGCAATCTCACGGCCAGTCAACCGGTGTAAATCCACTGGACGTGCTGAAATGGCCCGGTGTAATTGCGGCCGAAGAAGCCGATATGGATACGATCCAGGCCGATGTACTGGCAGGCCTTGATCAGGCAATGGACGACTTTATCGCCGCCCGAGGTGCAGAAGGGGATAACCTGAAAGCCCTGATTGAACAACGTCTGGATGCCATTGAAGTTGAAGCTGGCAAAGTCGCAGAGCGCATGCCGGAAATTCTTAACTGGCAACGTGAAAGACTGCTAACCCGTTTTGAAGAAGCGAAGCTGGAACTGGACGCAGCCCGTGTTGAACAGGAAATGATCCTGCTGGCACAGAAAGTCGATGTAGCAGAAGAACTGGACCGCCTTAACTCTCACGTAGGTGAAACCCGTAAAATCCTCAAAAAAGGCGGCGCCTGTGGCCGTCGTCTGGATTTCATGATGCAGGAATTCAACCGCGAGTCGAATACACTGGGCTCTAAATCTATCAGCACAGAGATCACCCAATCTGCGGTAGAACTTAAAGTGCTTATCGAGCAGATGCGCGAGCAGATCCAGAATATTGAATAGCATTTCGCTTGCATCAATAGATTCATACTGGCCGCTTTATTAAGCGGCTTCAGACTGATGATAAACCCCTCCATTTTTGGTGGGGTTTATTTTTTGAGCAGCCGAAGGCTGCGATCGCAGTATTTTTTCAGTTTTATGGGTAAGTCGTTTTTTAGGTGATTTATTTTAGCTGTTGTAGTAGCCGGTTGTAGGCTCAGACGACGATTTAAGTAGTATTTTCGAGGGGCTATTGGCTTACTTGGCCTTGGCTAAGGCCATTTTCTTCATATTCTGACAAGCAGCGGCGAGCAGACACTGCATCGAGACATTATTGAGCCCACGATAGCGGCAGTATCGGTGTCCGTGGTGTTGTTTGGCATCCGCGAAGCTGCGTTCAACGGTCTCAGCCCGCCTTCGGTATTGTTTCTTTCCCCATTCGCTTAATCGTACTTCATTGGCGCGTTCTACACTGGCTTGCCAGACATGCCGGGTTATGACCTTGGTATGGTTTTTACTGTTTGTACACTGTGACCTGACGGGGCAGTCTTTGCATTGTTTCGCATCCGAGTGATATTGACGGTAACCTTCGCGGTTAGTGGTGTTGTAAGCAATTACCTGACCTTGAGGACAGGTGTACGTATCCGATTCTGTGTCGTACACATACTCCCGTTTAGCGAAGTAGCCCTTCTTTTTAGTCGGGCGGCGATAGCCCATCACTCCAATTAACTGCCGCTCTTCCAGATGATGACACACCGAGGCCGTGAAGTAGCCTGCATCCAAGCCGATGGCAACATGGTTGAGCTTGAAGGTCTCTCTGGCTCTGTCGATTCGCTTAATAATGGGCTGACTATCATGCACATTGCCAGGTGTGGCATGGGTATCAATGATAATGCCATGACGGCCATCTACAATCCGGTGGTCAAGGTAGAAGAAGCCTTTGGGCTTTTCATCACGCACCATAAAGCCGCTGTCAGGGTCAGTACGGCTAACCTTCGTGGGCTTAGTGCAAGGCGTTTCCGCCTTACACTTCAGGGGCTTTTTTCCCTCTATCTCCCTGTCTTTAATAACGGCTTCATTAAGCTGTTCAACGTACGCTGATGGCGTGACCTTCAAGTCCTTTATATCGAAGCGTTTCTTATTGGCGTTAGCTTTCAAGTGCGTGCTATCCGCAAACAAACTCTTTCCCCCAATGAGTCCTTGCTTCATAGCCTGACGAACAATGTTGTCGAAGATAACCTGATAGATATCGCTATCTTTAAAGCGCTTAATCCGGTTTTGGCTCAGCGTAGAATGATGAATAACCTCTTCGGTCAGGCCCATACCTAAGAACCAGCGATATGCAACGTTTACCTGTATCTCTTTGATTAGGCGACGCTCGCTACTAATACCAAAAAGATAACCGAGAAACAGGATTTTAAAGAATCGTACGGGGTCAACGGCTGGTCTTCCATTATTCTGACAATAAAGATGAGCAACTTCATCGCGGATGAACTCGAAATCTATCGCCATATCAATTAAACGAACCAAGTGGTCTTCTGGCACTAGTTCATTGATATAAACGGTTTCAAACTCGTATTGTTGTGGGGACTTTGGGGTAAGCATGGTGAACACTCCGAATTTCACTATGCCTATTAGATCAAAGCCCCAGACTTCCGTCTAGGGCTTTTTCAACAGTCTGTGGCCGCTTTATTAAGCGGCTTTTTTATTGTTAAGCCATTTTACGACATGCTGACCAGTAATTCCCGGTCCCGCCCATGTTAATCCTAAGCTTCCCACACGAGAGGAAAGAACGGCGGACATGAAGTGATTTTTTGCCCCTGGTCCAATTCGGGGTAGGGTAGGTTATCCCGTTTACACATCGCCTTCATAAAGTTGGGTCGACTGACATCCCAACGGGCGTCATCACCAAACCATCGCAACGCAAGGGCTCTGCGACGCTGGTTTGTAGACTGGTTGCCCGGCGCGCCATGTACAATCAGAGGATGGTGCAAAATTACATCACCCGGCTCTACCGACCACGATAAGAATTCATAATGTTCGGGATGGTCACGAACGTCTTTTAGCGTCATCTTGCCAGGCCCGTCCGGTCTGTCGAACGATGAGCCAGGCTGCCAACTCTTAGCCAGGTCATCATCAGGGCCGGCAGTAAATGGCTGGGTAGGGAAAAACTTATTCCAACGGTGAGAGCCCTTTACATAGGTCACCACTCCCGATTCAGGTGTTGCTGGATCCATAGGAACCCAGGTCGAAATAATATTCTCACCCGAAGCCGGCCAGTAAGGCAGATCCTGATGCCAGGGCGTGGCTGCCGGCGTCGAAGGCTCTTTCACTAAGAGCTGATCATAGAAAAAGTGAACTTGCTGTGAGCGCATTACGCTGCCGGCAATTGCCGCCAGTCCTGAGGACGTCACAAAGTGATTAAACTCCGGGCTATAGAGTGTTGTGTAAATATCGCGAAAAAATCTGCCCCCGCTGGAGCGATCATCATTACCTTTTTCACCTTTATTCATCATGGCATCAACCGCACTTCCTAAACGATCCACCTCCGCCAGGGGGATTACCTGCCGTAAAACGGTTGCACCATACTCTGCATATTCCTGAGCTGCCTTTGCCAATATTTCAGTCGTAATGTCAGTCACGAAAAGCTCCTTAATGAATTGTGTTAGTAATATTTTTTATCGGACTAATGTGGTCTCGGACGAACTGCAGGCGTCGTTACCGGGTTGTGATATGTCTTCCGGGAGCGTGGCGATTTCCTGTTGTTCACACCTGACCCGAATTTTGTCCAGCATGGTGGCGAACTGAGTCTGCTCAGCCTGGGTAAAATCCCCAAGAATCTCCCCTGATAGCTCCTGTTCAATCGTCAGTGATCGATTAAAGTTAGTTTCCCCCATCGCGGTGATATACACCGCTTTGCTGCGTTTATCATCGCCTTCAACGCGCTTTACGAACCCCGCCGCCTGCAGTTTATTTATCACTGCCATAACAGATGCCTGATTCACCCCCAGTGCTTCAGCGAGACTTTTCTGAACAAGACCGGGGTTTTCATAGATAATGGATAAAGCCAGCACGCGGCTTGGCGTAAGGTTTATCTGGCGCAGACGCTGCCGGTAAAGATCAACATAGACGCTAGCTGTTGAGGCAAGCTTCACGCCGATATGACTCATCAACCCGGATATAGCGTTATCATCAGGAAAGCCTGACTTTGATTTTGTGGAAAAGGCTTTAGCATTTGATTGCATATGACGTACTCCGTTGTTAACTGTCATCGGAGCTATAACGCTGTTGCTTACTTTTAAGATGCTCCATCATCCGCCTGAACCGGGTTAGTGCCCGGTCGTGGGGGATAAACGATCTGTCCATATCATCCGGAGTGGATTCGATTATCTTCTGCTGAGCTTCAATAATCGTCTTATCCTCAGCAAAGGCATCCATCACAATCTTAAAAATACCCTCGAGTAATTTCTCAGGCATTCTCGAATCAAAACCCGTCGCGTAAAAATAACGAGTTTCGTTCTCGGAGATGGGAGTTACCGCCTGTTGCTCTACCCGGTATGTCTGTGGCTCACCCGTTGGCTCTTTAAAATCACAGGCGGCAGCCGTGCCCTGTTTATAGGATTTGCTTTCCATAACAAATACACCCGGTGCGAGGAAATCATAAGCGTTCCAGGTGTCCACCGGCGTAGGATTGGTAGGACTGGTAGGCTGTGAAACAAACCAGCGCTGAATTCTGATCCCTCTGTCAATCTTGCTGATATCAGGATTGGTCGTTGACCAGCCGCCGCCCGTTGCCCACCCCAACGTTTTGGCATGAACAAAGTCCACATGCGATAAATCACAAAGATTGTCATTGATCAGCATATAGTTGGCTGCGTAATCAAGTTGTGCAGATCGCATGTAAAAAGCCGGGTTATCGAGACCGAAAGCACTGGGTACCAGCGCTTTATCCGCTAATTCAGGCAAGCCCATCCATACCCATATCCAGCCATCCTGTTCTGTTACCGGATACACGCGCGCTGGTTTTATTGCATGTAAGGGGCCACCACCGGGAATTTCCTGACAATTACCCTGACTGTCAAATTTAAGGCCATGGTACATACATCTGATCGACTGGCCTTCCACACACCCCATTGATAAAGGCGCAAAACGGTGTGGGCAGCGGTCTGCAATAGCCCTTAGCGTGCCATCAGCTAACCGATAGAGTGCTACTGGCTGATTTAGGATCTTCACCCCGACAATTTTTTCGTTCTTTACTTCGTGACTCCAGGCTCCAACGTACCAGCAATCTTCCAGAAACATATAACTACCTGCCGAAAACAATTTAATATGGTAACCATACTATACGCCAGGCATATTAACCAACTGAAATTTAGCCTTAGAGTGGACAGTTTAATCGGTGCGGAAAATTAGCAGGGAAGCGATTGCTGATGTGGTGGAACAGAAAAATTAAAAATGCACGGCCTCATTACAAAGTATCCAGTGCATACACAACAAAAAACCCCGGGCATGCCCGGGGTTGTCGCTACTATTAGTTACACACGCAGTGATTTAATAATAGTCATAGGAGAAGCGCAGACCCATGGTACGCGGACGGTTGGTAACAACCTTAGGCGTAAACTGCTGGGTATCCACGTTCAGGATAGCGGATTCGTCGAACAGGTTGTCGATGAACAGCTCTACTTTCCAGCTGTCGTCAGACATACCTACAGACACGTTGCTGATAAAGTAGCTTTCCTGCACGTAACGGCCACCGCGGAAGGCGTTGCCATCGGCGTCGGTGAAGGTTGCGCCTTCGTATACCGCGGCTTCATCTTCAATCTTAAGGCCAGAGCCCATACCGTAGATGTGACGGGTCGCGTCTTCCATTACGTAGGCATCCATGGTCATGCCGGCTAAACGGTCGCCGGTGTACGCCACAGAGGCGTTAACAAAACCTTGTTGGCCGCCTTCCAGCTCGAAGAAGTAACGGGCACTGATGTTACCTGAGAAGGTCGCGGTGTATGGCAGTTCACTGCCTACGCCTGATGCGATGCCTTGCAGCTCAGGGTTGATGCGCGTCAGCTCGGTATCAATCAGACTGAACGCCGCGTTAACCACTAAGTCGTCGGTGGCCAGCCAGGTGATGTCTGCATCCAGACCGGTAATCTCCGCGTCACCTACGTTGTCGGTGAATACCAGGAAGCTGATGTTGGTCGGGTCAAAACGTGAGGTTTGCAGGTCAGTGATTTCTGAGTAGTACGCGGTGGCGTTAATGCGCACGATACCGTCCAGGAAATCCCCTTTCATACCCAGTTCGTAGTTATCCAGGGTATCGGTAGTCGAGTACACCGGAATACGGAAGCCTTCGAAGGCACCAGACTGGTTAGAGGCTAAACCACCGCCAACACGGTTAGTTACCGGCGGACGGAAACCTTCTGAGTAGTTAGCAAATAACAGTACGTCTTCGCTGAGTTTCCAGTCGAGGCCAAATTTAAAGATGGTGTCATCAACGGTCAGTACGCCGTCTGAGCCCAGTTTGTCTACTTCCAGCTGGCCGCTGGCAATGGCCGCATTAATGTCATCGGCGTTCAGGCCAACCGCAGCCAGCGCAGCCGGGTCCATCGAGCCAAAGGCTTTCACACGGGCAGACACATCAACGGTGGTGGTCGCGCCTTTGTAGATATCGTCAATCTGATACCAACGGGCACCAAAGCTGGCGGTTAAGCTGTCGGTGATATCGTATTCTAACTGACCAAATACGGCGATTTGTTCAATCTTGTGCGTGATATCGTTAGCAAAGCTGATTTCTGACGGGAACGGACCGCCGTCGCTGTTGATGCCATCAGTACCGGCCAGACGACGCTGCAGGTTATCAAAACCAAAGGTGGTCATTTCGGTGTTAGCAATCTTAAACTGACCAACGGTTGCCACTTCCTGCTCGTCGTAGAACAAGCCCGCGGTAATACGGAATGGCGCATCAAACTTGGTGTCGATACGGAATTCGTGGGTCATACGGGTACTGGTGGTGTCTTCTTTGTAGTACTTCACCGGGTCCAGACAGCGAATATCCGCAGGATTGTCGGTGGTATCGTAGTGGTTACACAGGTAGTAAGCAGAGAACAAACCACCGTTGGTGTAACCGGTGTAGTCGGTCAGGGTGTCAATTTCACGGTCCAGGTAACCACCGGTGTACACCACGTCCAGTTTGTCTAAACGACCATCTACCGTCCAGGTGGTTAAACCAAACTCATCTGAGTTTTCATCTGGCTGGAAACGAATCGCCTGGTCTTCACCGACAGTTGGGTCATAAGCAAATACGCCCTCGGTGTCCAGCGTTTGCTGAGTGTGTTGAACCAGTAAATCCCAGTCTGAATTGATGTGGTAAGACAAACCAAAACGGGCACCGGCATACACCGCGTCGTTAAAGTCGTCTTCGACCAGCTGGCTGTTGCGCGGTGATACCACGGCAGCCGTCGCTGGCGTAATACCGTTATTTACGATACGACGTGAGTCCATCTCAGCCGGGTCGGCACCGTAACCAGACAGCGCACCACCAGAGATACGGTCTACCACTACGGCACTGCCGATATAGCCGCCCTGACCCGGCACGTTCTCGATGTTATCAATCCAGCCGCCTTGCTTATCGTTGTAAGCCACAACGCGTAACGCTAAATCGTCGGTCGGCGTTAAGTTAATGTACGCCTCTACCGTGTTGCTCATCTCACCGCCTTTGGTGGTGGCAATGGCAGTATCAAACCCCGCAGAGAAGCCCGCGTGGTCTGGCTTTTTGGTAATTAAACGCACGGTACCCGCCTGCGAGCTGGCACCAAACAGGGTGCCTTGTGGCCCCGGTAATACTTCTACACGTTCAACGTCGGTGGCAAAGATATCCAGGTTACGACCAGCCATAGATACCGGCATTTCGTCCTGATAGAAGGCCACTGACGGTTGCAGCGCCTGCACCGATGACAGCGTGATGCTTGACTGCGTCGTCGCCGCACCACGGATGTAAATTTCATTCTGACCAGGGCCGGTGCCCTGGAACACCACGTTAGGTAAAAATTCAACGTAATCCTGGAAGTTGTCGATACCCAGGTTTTCCAGCGCGTCACCACTTAGGGCTGACACGGCAACCGGCACATCCTGAATGGATTCGGTACGTTTGGTGGCGGTAACTTCGATGGTTTCGAACTGCGCCTTACTCTGCGTTTCTTGCGCGTATAGGGGTGATGAAGCCAGTGCCGCTAATATGGCACAGCTTATTCTTGTTTTTTGCATTAATGTGTTCCTCTGTTTACTTTTTTTACGTTGATCAGCACATAGTTTTACCGCCCTATGGACTCATCATTTATTCAGCATCAGCGTACGTACCTGTTAACAACAGACCCATACCAAGGCAAACGTTACCGTTGCCGGGCCAATCACAGCCCCATACGGACTTGCTGGCATGTCCCGATAACCTTATGCCTGCGATCTCGGACTGTGAGCTCCTAAATCGCTTCTACACTAATTAATGTCACGCTATTTCAATCACTTTCTTAGTGATCGGTCGCAGGTTTTCGCTTATGATTTGCGAAATTTATGAGCTGTAGTCCCTGCAGTTGATGGATATATACTCACCATGAAAAAAATCAAAATCAAGGGAAAACAAGGCCAAAAGCGTTGACAAAGCCTAACAGGGCGCAATCGAACATGAATAAGACGCAATTGAATATTTAGCGAGCACATTACCGTCCAATATAAGTTTTCATCACAACGTAATGATTTGAGCTAATAGGAATCGGAAGTGTCAAGAACCCCCAAAACGACGGCGAGCTTAAATAAACCGGTCTTTGTATCGTCATCGTTAGCCATTCTCGTGCTACTCATTTACACCGTATTAAACCCCGAGCGGGCCAGCGTTGTATTTGAGTCATTGCAAAATACCGTGGCCCAAAATGGCGGATGGTTTTATATCCTGACAGTGGCAATTATTCTGATCACGGTGATCGTTCTCGGCTTTTCGCGCTATGGCGATATTCGCCTGGGGCCGGATCACGCCACCCCGGAATTTTCCAAACTCACCTGGTTGTCCATGTTATTTGCTGCAGGGATGGGGATCGGCCTGATGTTCTTTGGCGTCGCCGAGCCAATCATGCACTTTTTGTCGCCGCCCAGTGAGGACCCAAGAACCATTGCGGCCGTGAAAGAGGCCATGAAAACCACGTTTTTCCACTGGGGCGTTCACCCGTGGGCAATCTATGCTGCGGTTGCGCTGGTGCTGGGTTATTTTGCTTATCGTCATCAGTTACCGCTTACTTTACGCTCGGCGCTGTATCCTATGATTGGCGAAAAGATTTACGGTTGGCCGGGCCATCTGGTGGATATTTTTGCGGTGACTTCAACCATTTTTGGAGTGTCGACCTCACTCGGATTTGGCGCTTCACAAATCAACGCTGGTCTGTCTTACGTATTTGGTATTCCTACCAGCACCGGCGTACAAATGGCCCTGATGGCCGGCGTTGTGGCAATTGCCATTGTGTCTGTCACCACCGGTCTGGATAAAGGCATTCGCCGCCTGTCTGAAACCAATATGATTCTGGCTGTGGCGCTCCTGTTATTTATTCTGGTGCTTGGCCCTACGGTATTTTTATTACAGGCATATCTGCAAAATATGGGGGCCTATGTCTCTGATATTGTTCGTAATACATTTAACCTTTATGCCTACGCAAAATCAGACTGGATTGGCGGCTGGACCATTTTTTACTGGGGTTGGTGGTTAGCCTGGGCGCCTTTTGTGGGCCTGTTTATCGCACGTATTTCTTATGGCCGAACGATTCGTGAATTCGTTATTGGCGTACTGCTTATTCCTACCGCGTTTACGTTACTTTGGATGACTGTATTTGGTGATACGGCTATCGATATGGTGCTCACACACGGCAAGGAAGTGCTTGCCGATATGGTACAGAAAGATACTTCAGTAGCGTTATTTGTATTTCTGGAAAACTTCCCGTTTAGCACTGTTCTGACCATGCTGGCGGTACTGATGGTGGTGATTTTCTTTGTGACCTCCTGTGACTCCGGCGCCATGGTCGTGGATATGCTGTGCTCTAACGGTCGCAACGATACGCCTATCTGGCAGCGTATTTACTGGACAGTCAGTGTGGGGGTGGTAGCCGCTATTTTGCTTTATGCAGGAGGCCTGAGTGCGCTACAGACCATGACTATCGTTGCAGCCTTACCGTTTTCCATGATTCTGTTAATCTCGCTCTACGGGCTGTTAAAGGCCTTACGCGTGGAAGATCATAAACGCGAGTGTATGAATGCGGGCGGTTTTCACAGCACCCCGGGCGACAGCGACAAAAACTGGCGCTCAAAGCTCAGCAATATCGTATCGTTCCCTAATAAAAAAGTGGTGCGGGCCTTTATGGAAAACTCGGTAATGGCCGCCTTTGAGGAAGCTAAGGCCGAATTTGAACAGCTCCAGTTTGAAGTTGAAATCACCAAAGCGAAAAGCTTCTTAGTCTTCACGGTAGTGCTCAACGAGCAACCTGACTTTATCTACGCAGTTTATCTGACACCAGCTGTGCAGCCTCATCTGCACGAGACTGTCGATCCAGATTGTGAAGATACCTACTACCGCGCCGAGGTCCACCTCACCGAAGGCGGCCAGGATTATGACATTATGGGTTGGTCCACTCTGGCGGTAATCAACGATGTGATAGACCAATACCACAAGCATCAGCACTTCTTACACCGCTTAGTGTAAAGCGTTTTCCCCTGATGCCATAAAGGCGCATTAGCACCTTTGTGGCATTGTTCAAACTATACCCCGTACGAAAACCTCTCTACATAAACTGTTACAAAACTACCGGCGTACTCCTGCTGATTTTTGATTACTGTTAAGAAGACCTTCAGCCCTATGCATGGCAGCCGTTCGACGCGCATGATTAACGCTAACTTTATGTGTTTCTACAGGGATACCCGATGAATGACATTACGCTATTCAGATTGTATTTAGTACGCGCCACTTACTGCTTCATGGCAATCGGCCTGTTGGCAGCCATATGGCCGGATATTCTTTCGCCACCAAACTAGCTGGCTAATGAGGATTCGGTGATCCGTTCGCTGTTAGGCGCGTTGGCATTATTATTCCTGGCGGGTGTCAGATACCCGTTAAAACTGCTGCCGGTGTGTTTTTTGAGCTGCTGTGGAAAGTATCTGGGTATTAAGTGCAGCGCTTCCTATGTACCAGCAACACGGTCTTGATACCTATGCGGCAGAAACCCTGTTTGCCTGCCTGATAGGAATTGTACTGGTACTGATAGCCATGCCCTGGCGTTATTTCTGGCAACAGTTCGTAATGGCTAAGGGCGAACGCTGGCGCGATGCTAATGACGGATAGTGGATAGGTTTAATAAGTAAATTAAACAGTTATTGAGTTAGTAAAACTGTTCGGGAGGTCCCGGTCTTCGCAAAAGCGAAACCGGGAAGATGAGTAGATGTGGCGAAACCGGGTGGACGAATAGAGAATTCGAAACCGGGCATACGGATAGACAACGCGAAGCCCGGATAACCAGAGGCTGGGTTAACACTCGATAATATTAACGGCCAGACCACCGCGTGCGGTTTCTTTGTATTTGGATTTCATGTCAGCGCCGGTTTCGCGCATGGTCTTAATCACTTTATCCAAAGTCACCTTTTGCTCACCGTCGCCACGCAGCGCTAATCGCGATGCATTAATGGCTTTTACTGCGCCCATGGCATTGCGTTCAATACAGGGCACCTGTACTAAACCGCCAACCGGGTCACAGGTAAGCCCCAGATTGTGCTCCATGCCAATTTCAGCGGCATTTTCCACTTCTTCCACCGTGCCGCCCATAATCGCAGTGAGTGCGCCAGCGGCCATTGAGCACGCTACGCCAACTTCACCCTGACAACCCACTTCGGCACCCGAAATAGAGGCGTTTTCTTTATATAAAATACCGATCGCGCCTGCAGTTAATAAGTAGCGCACCACCACTTCTTTCGTCACCGGGCGGACGAACTTATCATAATAATGCAGTACCGCCGGGATAATACCTGCAGCACCATTTGTAGGGGCTGTTACCACGCGGCCACCAGCGGCGTTTTCTTCATTTACCGCCAGTGCAAATAAGTTTACCCAGTCCATAGCTTGCATGGGGTCAGCACTTTTTTCACACTGCAGGCGATAAAACAGTTTAGGGGCCCGACGCGCAACTTTAAGACCGCCTGGCAAAATGCCTTCGCTGTTCATGCCGTTGGCCACACACTCTTTCATTACCAGCCAGATTTGCCAGAGTTTTTCGGTAATCTCAGCTTCCGATTGAAACACCGCTTCGTTCTTTAAGATCAGTGAGCTAATGCTGATGCCGTTATTTTTACATTGCGCCAACAGCTCCGCGGCCGATGAAAATCGATAGGGGATAGGTTGCTGGGTGCGGGCAAACAGGCGGTCCGACTGATTCTGGAACTGATCTTCCTTAACAATGAAACCACCGCCTACAGAGTAGTAGGTTTCACTGAATACTACTTCGCCGCCAGATAAGGCAAAAAATGTCATGCCATTAGCGTGTAAGGGCAGGGTTTTACGGCGGTGAAACACTATCGCGCCCTGACGTGGGAACGCCACCAACTTTTCACCCGCCAGATTCAGCTGCTGTTGCTGGTCAACGGTAGCTAACATGGCATCAATTCGCGCCACATCAACGTCTTCCGGGCTGTTACCTTCAAGGCCCAGGATCACTGCTTTACCGGTTCCGTGACCTTTGCCTGTCTGGCCTAATGAGCCATACAGTTCTACCTTTACTTCGTCAGTGTTGTCAAAGTAACCGCTCTCTTTCAAAGACTGACAAAATTCAATCCCTGCTCGCATCGGCCCTACCGTATGAGAACTTGAAGGCCCAATGCCAATACTAAACATATCAAATACGCTAATCATCGCTGTCTCTTTAAACGGTTAGGGAAAATCAGTACAGCAGACTGAGTAACCGGTGTTGCCCCGGCTATTCAGCGCTGTGTGGTAATGCTGTTACTTGGTAAAGACGACGGTCTTTTCACCATGTAAGAAAATGCGATTTTCTATATGGTTTTGCACCGCCCGCGCCAGGGTTAAACATTCAATGTCACGCCCTTTTGCCGCCAAATCTTCCGGCAGGTAGCCGTGGTCTACGGTTTCGACGCCCTGGGTAATAATCGGGCCTTCGTCCAGGTCTTCACTCACATAGTGTGCCGTGGCACCCACCAGCTTAATGCCTTTCTGGTACGCCTGATGATAAGGGCGTGCGCCTTTAAAGCCTGGCAGTAAGGAGTGGTGAATGTTAATGGCTTTACCCGACAGCTTTTTACACATGTCGTTAGACAGCACCTGCATATAACGGGCAAGCACCACTAAATCCGCATCCTGTTCCTGCACCACATTCCATACCTGCGCTTCCTGTTGCGGTTTGGTTTCCGCGGTAATCGGGAAGTGGTAGTAAGGGATGTTGTGCCACTTAGCCAGTCCTTCGCAATCAGGGTGATTAGAGATAATCGCCTTGATATCTATGGCCAGGCTGCCAATGCGCCAGCGATACAACAGGTCGTTCAGACAGTGGTCCTGCTTTGACACCATAATCACCACTTTCGGGCGATAGGACTCTGCCACCAGTTGCCAGTCCATCTCAAACTTATCCGCCGCCGGCGTAAAGCTGTCGATAAACTGCTGGCGATCAAACTCGCCAGCTTCATTGGGTCTGAACGCCACACGGATAAAAAAGCGACCACTTTGCGTATCGTCGAATGAGTGAATCTCGGTAATGTAGTACGCGTTGTCGTACAGAAAGCGCGTTAAAACATCTACCGTGCCCAGTCGACTCGGACAACTGGCGGTAATAATTTGTGTTTGCGAATCAGACATAACCAGCTCCCGCTACGCGATGACTTTTAAGCCATACTCTTTGCTGGCTTGTTGTAGCCACAGCCACATGTAATCAGCAAAGCTGCGACGAACCACCATCAAAAACTCAGTTTCGGCGGTACGCAGCATATGACAAGAGGTTTTCGAAAACGCTGTACCGATCACCTTACCTACCGGGAAGTTGTCGATGTGCGTGTCGTAACCCATGGATTTTTTCAGCACATTAATGCTGTCGCTGCCGGCCAGACGCACGATAGTCTGGCCGCCGCTGACATCAGACACGGCAAAGTGGCCGGTCAGATTCGCGCGCAGTGCCGCTTCGGTTTCATGCTCTTTGCCACCATCGACGATGATTAACCATTCGTCTGGCGATAACCATAAAATCGTCACAGCATCACTTTGAGCTGACGTACAAGGCGCTGTTGGCAGTGCTACGCCCAGGGCTTTTTCAACGCCTGAGGTAAAAGCTTCGTCGCTGGCATTACCACGCAGGTTGAGGTGGCCTAAAAAGGCTTTCTCTTCCAGCTCTACCCCTGCATCCAGGCTTTTAGTTACTTCAGCTAACTTAGCAAAGTCAGCATGAAATAAAGGAGATTCCGGCGTAATTACATTAGACATTCTGACGTTCTCCTTTTGGATCATAAAAAACAGAGCTACAAATTTCGGCTTCCAGGGTCGTACCGTCGGCTAATGGCACAAATACGGATTGTCCCATGCGATCAAGGCCGCCCTTCACAAGCGCAAGCGCAAATGAGTAACCCAAACAGGCACTGTAATAACTGGAAGTTACATGACCCACCATGGTCATCGGGATTGGCTGGTCTTTATCAAATACCAACTGCGCCCCTTCCGGTAATACGGCTTTCGGATCCTTGGGTTTTAACCCAACGAATTGTTTACGGTCGTCGCGGACGTTGTCTTCACGGGTCCATGAACGTTTACCCAGGTAACTTTGGGTCTTCTTCTTACCCACAACCCAGTCCATGTTGAGATCCTGTGGCGTAACTGAGCCATCAGTATCCTGACCAACGATAATGAAGCCTTTTTCTGCACGCAGAATGTGCATGGTCTCAGTACCGTACGGCGTGATATCAAATTCTTCACCTGCGGCTACCACTGATTTCCACACGTGCATGCCGTAGTTGGCCTGAACGTTAATCTCGAAAGACAGTTCACCGGTAAATGAAATCCGGAAAATACGCGCTTTCACGCCTGCCACTTCGGCTTCTATCCAGCTCATGTACGGGAACGCTTCATTGCTCACATCAGAATCAGTCAGCTTTTCCAGTACCTTACGGCTGTTAGGCCCGGAAATGGTCATGGTAGACCAGTGATCGGTCACTGAGCTGAAGTACACCTCAAGCTCTGGCCACTCGGTCTGATGATACAGTTCCAACCAGTTCAGTACGCCTGCTGCGCCACCGGTGGTGGTAGTCATAATGAAGCGGTTTTCGTCGATGCACGAGGTAACACCGTCGTCGAACACCATGCCGTCTTCTTTACACATGACGCCGTAGCGACACTTACCAACGGCCAGCTGTGACCACGGGTTAGTGTAAATACGGTTTAAGAATTCGCGGGCATCTTTACCCTGGATATCAATTTTACCCAGCGTTGATGCATCCAGCAGGCCTACACTGTTACGGGTAGCCTTACATTCACGTTGCAGCGCCTGCTCCATGGTTTCGCCCGGCTTAGGGAAATACCAGGGGCGTTTCCACTGACCCACATCCTCAAACTCAGCGCCATTCTCTACGTGCCACTGATGCATAGCAGTAAAGCGGGCAGGGTCGAATAAACCTTTCACATCGCTACCGGCAAAGGTACCAAAGGTAACTGGCGTGTACATCGGGCGGAAAATCGTAGTGCCGGTATCCGGAATCGACTTACCTAATGACTTCGCAGTAATCGCAATACCGTTGATGTTACCCAGCTTGCCCTGGTCGGTACCAAAGCCCATTGCGGTATAACGCTTAACGTGTTCGATTGACTCAAAACCTTCGCGGTTAGCCAGTTCGATACCAGCTGCTGTTACGTCGTTCTGATAGTCAACAAACTGCTTAGGCGCACGAGAAGTTGGCTTAGTGTGAGGCACATGGAACAGCGCCATTGCCGCGCTTTCTGATACCTCAGCAACGTCTGCTTTCGGGATCTCAACACCTTCAATAGATTTTTTCATGCTGCAAACGGCATTTAAGGCTACCGCAGCACCATCACCCAGTACATCAGCCAGTGGGTAAACGCCGTTCACGCCACCACACACATGCTGTGCCTGTACGGTTTTTCCTGGCACAAAGCCAAGAATATCTTCACGCCATACTGGTTTGGCACCGGTGTGCGAAGACAAGTGCAGTACCGGGCTCCAGCCGCCTGAACTGGCTACCGTGTCACAAGACACCTGGTAA
Source organism: Marisediminitalea lipolytica (assembly GCF_001758465.1). Classification (GTDB taxonomy): domain Bacteria; phylum Pseudomonadota; class Gammaproteobacteria; order Enterobacterales; family Alteromonadaceae; genus Alteromonas; species Alteromonas lipolytica. The sequence goes on along the minus strand of NZ_MJIC01000015.1, from coordinate 100,981 downwards.
ACCGAACCGGTCACACTTGAACCGTCAGCTGAGATGCTGGCCACTTCCACGCCTTTTACGCGCTTGCTGCCTTTAACGTTGATGATCGCCTGACCAAATTTAACGTTAATGCCCAGCGACAGGGCTTCTTTAACCAGATCGCCATTAGCAGTCTGGCGGGTATCAGCAATCAGTGCCACGCGCTTACCGGCTTTATGCCAGTCGATCGCCGCACGATAGCCGTTATCATTGGTGGTCATCAGCGCCAGAGAATTACCCGGCACTACGGCATAACGGTTAATGTAGGTAGAAACTGCTGATGCCAGCATACAACCGGGCACATCGTTGTTACCGTATACCAGCGGACGCTCGTGGGCGCCGGTGGCCAGAATAACCTGCTTAGCGCGTACCTTATGTAAACGCTCACGCACTGCGCCATTACCGGTTTCACCCAGGTGATCGGTACGACGTTCTGCAATGCTCAAGTAGTTGTGATCGAAGTAACCAAACACGGTACTTCTTGGCAGCAGCGTCACGTTCTCGTTAGCACTCAGTTCTGCCAGTACGTCACTCACCCATTTCGCTGGCGCTTCGCCATTGATTTGCTGGGTTGAACATAGCAGACTGCCGCCCATTTCTTCCTGTTCATCTGCGATGATTACGCGGCATCCGGCGCGTGCAGCTGTTACCGCAGCAGATAAGCCTGCAGGGCCTGCACCTACGATCATGATGTCGCAGTGATGGTTAAACTTGTCGTAAATGTCCGGGTCGTTTTGCGTTGGACTCGCACCTAAGCCTGCACCCTTACGAATTAATTTTTCATAAGACATCCACATGGATTGCGGGTACATAAAGGTTTTGTAGTAAAAACCAGGAGGCATTGCTGCGCCGCCTACTTTACCTACCAGCCCCATCATGTCGGTATCCACGTTCGGCCAGCCGTTGGTTGAACGGCAGATCATGTTTGGATGCAACGCGGCCTGAGTCGCTTTTGGGTTTGGAACAGTAGACGCATCGTTAGAACCGGTCTGCAAAATTGCATTTGGTTCCTGGGCATCCGCCGTTACGATACCTCTCGGACGGCTGTACTTAAAGCTACGGCCGACCACATCAACACCATTAGCCAGCAGGGCAGAAGCTACGGTATCGCCTTCGTAGCCGGTGTAATGTTTGTCGTTAAAGGTAAAACGAATGGGCTTGTCGCGGTTGATTCGACCACCCGTATTTAAACGGTTACTTTGCGTCATCTTTGGCCCCTTCAGTTACACTTGGCTGCTCACCCATTTTGTATGTTTCCATAATCTGGTAGGTGACGGTGTGACGTGTCATATTGAAAAACTTACGGCAACCCGTGGCATGTACCCACATCTCATGGTGCAGGCCGCGCGGGTTTTTGCGGTAAAACAGGTAATGAGCCCATTCTTCATCGCTCAGCGCTTCAGGATCGACCGGGCGCTGGATATGCGCTTCACCGACCGGGTGAAACTCTTCTTCTTCGCGATGCTCTTCACAATAGGGGCAATAAATCTCAAACATAATTAGCTCCCAACCTTAGTGCGCAACACCGGCAGCGCCGTGTTCGTCAATGAGTTTTCCAGAAATAAAGCGATCAACGCTGAACGGTTTCGCCAGTGGGTGCGGCTCATCGTTAGCCACAGTGTGGGCAAACACATGACCCGACCCAGGAGTTGCTTTAAAGCCACCAGTACCCCAGCCACAGTTAAAGTACAGGCCTTTAACAGAGGTCTTGGAGATAATCGGACACGCATCCGGGCACGTATCCACGATGCCGCCCCAGGCACGGTTTAAGCGCACGCGGCTGAAGATCGGGAACATTTCCAGAATCGCAGCAATAGTGTGTTCAACCACGTGGAATGAACCACGCTGACCGTAACCTAAGTAGCCGTCGATACCGGCACCGATAACCAGGTCGCCTTTATCTGACTGGCTCACGTAACCGTGCACCTGGTTAGACATGACCACCGTATCGATAATTGGCTTAAGCGGCTCAGATACCATGGCTTGCAGTGGGTGTGATTCCAGCGGCAGCGTGATACCGACCATCTTGGCCAGCACACCTGAGTTACCAGCGGCCACACAGGCGACCTTGTCACAAGAGATGAAACCTTTGGTGGTTTCAACACCGCATACAGCGCCATCTTTACGGCGGATACCGGTCACTTCAGTTTGCTGGATAAGGTCAACACCGAGTGCATCGGCGGCACGGGCATAACCCCAGGCCACAGCATCGTGACGAGCAGTACCACCACGAGGCTGCCAGGAAGCGCCTAATACCGGATAACGGGCATTCTTGGAGCAATCCAGAATCGGTACGATGTCCTGTACTTCTTTGGTGTTTAATAGCTGCGAGTCGATGCCGTTTAAGCGGTTAGCGCTTACGCGACGCTCAATATCACGCATATCTTGCAGGGTGTGACCTAAGTTAAGTACACCACGCTGACTGAACATCAGGTTGTAGTTCAGTTCCTGCGCCAGGCCTTCCCATAATTGCAGGGCATGCTCGTATAAATGTGCCGCTTCGTCCCACAAATAGTTAGAACGAATAATGGTAGTGTTACGCGCGGTGTTACCACCACCCAGGTAGCCTTTTTCGATCACGGCGATATTAGTTAAACCATGCTCTTTTGCCAGGTAATAGGCTGTTGCAAGTCCGTGACCACCGCCACCAACCACAACAACGTCGTAATGCTTTTTCGGGGTAGGGTTACGCCAAACACGCTGCCAGTTTTCATGATGGCTGAGTGCATGTTTTAGCAATCCGAAACCGGAATATTTTTGCATGGTTTCACCTTATTAAGTTTGCTGTGCCGGTCGGTTTAAGTCGCGACCGGCGGAATTAAATCTGTCTGTTTGTGTTTATCGGTAAACCGGGAACTCAGCACACAGGGCGGTTACTTTTGCTTTCACTTCGTCGATAACGGCCTGATTAGACAGGTCATCCAGTACGTCGCAGATCCAGTTAGCCAAATCGGTAACCTGCTCAGTACCAAAACCACGGCTGGTAACCGCTGGCGTACCGATGCGTAGGCCACTGGTGACAAACGGTGATTGCGGATCGTTTGGTACCGAGTTTTTATTTACCGTGATGTGCGCACTGCCAAGTACAGCGTCTGCTTCTTTACCGGTAATGCCTTTGTCGATTAAATCCAGCAGGAACAGGTGGTTATCGGTACCGCCAGAAACCACTTTGTAACCGCGACCCTGAAAGGTTTCGGCCATGGCTTTGGCATTAGCAACAACTTGCTTCTGATACTCAGTAAAGCTGTCTTCCAGTGCTTCTTTAAACGACACAGCTTTAGCCGCAATAACGTGCATTAACGGGCCACCCTGACCACCAGGGAATACCGCTGAGTTGAATTTCTTTTCCAGCGCTTCGTTGTGTTTCGCCAGAATCAGACCACCACGCGGGCCGCGCAGAGTTTTATGTGTAGTGGTGGTTACCACGTCTGCAATAGGTACCGGGTTTGGATAAACGCCTGCGGCAACCAGACCAGCAACGTGTGCCATATCAACAAAGAACCATGCGCCCACTTCGTCAGCGATGTCGCGGAAACGCTGCCAGTCCACTACGCGAGAATAAGCAGAAAAACCCGCAATGATCATTTTAGGTTTATGCTCTCTGGCAAGTTCTGCAACCTGCTCGTAGTCGATTTCGCCGGTCTCTTCGTTCAGGCCATACTGCACTGAATTATAAATTTTGCCCGAGAAGCTGACTTTAGCACCGTGGGTTAAGTGACCACCGTGGGCAAGACTCATACCCAGTACGGTGTCGCCTGGCTCAAGCAGCGCCATAAACACAGCCGCGTTAGCCTGCGAACCAGAGTGAGGTTGTACGTTAGCGTAATCAGCACCGAACAGTTGCTTAGCGCGATCGATAGCAATTTGCTCAACCACGTCAACATGTTCACAACCACCGTAGTAACGTTTACCCGGATAGCCTTCAGCATATTTGTTAGTCAGCTGGGTACCCTGCGCTTCCATTACACGAGCACTGGTATAGTTTTCTGAAGCGATTAACTCAACGTGGTCATCCTGACGCTTTTGTTCATCTAAAATGGCTTGCCAGATATCTTCATCGTAATTGGCAATCTGGTCGTTTTTGTAAAACATCGAGATGTCTCCACTGAGTCGTATGGGCTAACTTAGAAAAGGCCTCCAGGCCAAATCACACGGGTATTCAAAGCTATTAAACGCTTTATTTTGAAGCATAGTAGCCGCCGTACCTGCGGCTAATAGTTCCGCATGCGCCACCATCAGGACTAAAAACGACATAGCCTGAACAACCCGTTATCCCGGAAGGGACGAAGGCCCTGTCCGGTATCTTCTGACATGATATTGAGGTGTTTAATCACCCTTTAATGCCGCTTTTTGTCGAAGTGTCGCCCTCACCGAAAGGTGTTGTTTTGCGTGAGTCAGAATGTTCAGTGAGTCCGCGCAGAAACATTTAAAATCACTGTCATCCCGGGAGGCCCGAAGGGACTACCCGGGATCTCATGAGATGATCTTGATGTTTTTGTGCCGCCTTTCGGCGGCGTTCCGACGGCACGAACTCGAAGAAAGATGCTCTTAAAGTGGTTCTGTTGTGCCGAAGTATTGCGCATCAAATAAATCAGGAAAAACGTGGCCGAGTCAGGATGACGAGGCAGGGTCGGGCGGACACGACGTCCGCTCTGACCCGTTAGTTTTTACTTATTTGGTAAGTAATATGCTTTTCGGCACATAGAACTGAGCGGGGTCCAGGGGTGGCCTCACTGCCACCCCTGGTCGTTGTCGGCGACCCGACAAGATGCTGATAATACAACTGGAGCAAAAGTACAAATTCAGTAGTAAAGTTCAGAGTAACAAACATCCTTGTGAGTCATACCAGCCACGCCATCCATGGCGTGTCGTTCCTCATACTGCGGAGTGCCACCGGCACTCCGGTTATTCGTCACCCCCGCCTTCGCGGGGATGACGGGTTATTTTCGCTCTCGGGGTGTTTAACTAACGATTAATACTCTACTGCCACATCCGTTAACGGCACGCTGCAGCAACTTAATACGTATCCGTCTTCCAGATCCTCATCGGTAATACCACCGTTGTGGGCCATCTCCACGTCGCCCTTGGTTTTCTTCACCAGGCAGGTACCGCACATCCCCATACCACAGCCTTTTGGAATGTGCAGGCCAACCATGGCGGCTGCGGTGTGGATGGTTTGTCCGGGTTGAATCTTGATAGACTTACCGGTTTCGAGGAACTCAACGTTAAGCAGATCGTCGGTATCGATATCGATAGCGGCATTGTCTTCGGCTTGTTGCTGAGCATCCTGTATGGCCTCAACAGCAACCGGCGGCATACCAAAGCTTTCTTCATGGTAGTTAGCCATGTCAAAGCCTGCTTCCTGCAGCATGTTTCTTACTGCTTCCATATACACCGCAGGACCACAACAGAATACGGTGCGTTGCAGGAAGTCCGGCGCCATAATGCGTAGCTTTTCAATGTCTAAAAAGCCGCTGTAGCCGTTCCAGCTTTCGCCGTTTTCGTAGCGCTGACAAATGATGTTGAGGTTAAAGTTATCCAACCGCGCATCCATCATTTTCAGTTCGCGGTAGTAAATGATGTCACGAGGCGTGCGGGCACTATGGATAAAGTTAATATCTACCGCTGCACTGGTATCATTCCACCAGCGCACCATAGACATAATTGGCGTGATACCCACACCGCCGGATAACATCAGCACTTTTTCGCTAACAATATCAAAGCAGTTAAAGTTACCCGTTGGGCCGTGGATCACCAGAATGTCACCAACCTTAACATTGTCGTGCATCCAGTTAGATACCTCACCACCCGGGATACGCTTGATGGTAACCGAGAAACTATAAGGCACCGATGGTGACGAGGAAATAGTGTAACTGCGGAACACCTGATTGCTGCCAATCTCCAGCTCGAACGTGACAAACTGACCAGGTTTATAAAAGTGCATCACCGGCGCAGTCGATTTAAAACAAAAGGTATAAACGTCCGACGTTTCGTAAATCACGTTTACGCATTGCACTTCGTGCCGTCCGTTGGCCCAGCTTTGGGTATTTACATCAGTTAAAAAATTCTCAGTCATGCTAGAGCCTGCTTTTGTTCAAATTGAAGAACGGTGTCGTAATTGACCCAATATCCAACAGCAATCCAATTCTGACTTAACCAAAAACGACAAACCCATAGCCAAAACAGTCACTAGGGGCCTCGGTTGAATATGCGCCAGATCAAAGAAATTCGGTATCCGCTACACTACGTCGGATTTGCGTTACAACACTGTCGCTTTTGGTTATGTGGTAAAAGCGGAGTTCTGCAAAATCAAACGACCGTAGCACATGTGCCACGACACCTTATATAACAACAATTACATTAATTCTATTTAGAGAACACGTATACGTAACGGCAACGTTGGAGACAAACATGGCCAATTTAGACATTATTGAAAGCGAAATGCTACCCGCTACCCTTGAGGAAGAAATTGCTGTTACGCTGAAAAACCACCCGGTAACTTATTCGCTGCCTCGTGACTTCTACACCAGCGAAGAATACTTCAACGTTGAAATGAAGCAGATTTTCGAGAAGGAGTGGTTATTCGTTGGATTGACTTGCGAAATCCCAAGAAAAGGTAATTACATTACCCAGCAAATCGCGGGCAACCCGGTAGTTATTGTTCGCGATCAGAATAATGAAGTAAAAGCTTTCCACAACGTTTGTCGTCACCGTGGTTCAAAAATCTGTTTAGCCTCAAAGGGCAAGGCAGCAAAACTGGTATGCCCTTATCACCAGTGGACTTACGAACTGGACGGTGATTTGTTGTTTGCCGGTACCGAAATGGGCGAAGACTTCGACCTGAAGAAGTTTCACTTAAAGCCGGTTAATTGCAAAACGGCGGGCGGCTATATCTTTATCAGCCTCAGCAAAAACCCGCCAAACATTGACGATTTCTTTGAGACCCTGGCTCATTACCTGGAGCCATACGATTTAGAAAACGCCAAAGTTGCCAGTGAAAAAACCATCATGGAAGACGCTAACTGGAAACTGGTTATCGAAAACAACCGTGAGTGTTACCACTGTAACGGCTCTCACCCTGAACTGTTAGGTTCATTGCTGGAGTGGGATGACACCGACGACCCACGCGCAACTGACGAATTTAAGCAACACGTTGCCAGCAAGCAGGCCAAGTGGGATGAAGAAGGTATTCCTCACGAGCACAAATCATTCGGCCACGCCAAGCGCAACCGTATCGTTCGCATGCCGTTAAAAGAAGGCATCATGGTAATGACCATGGACGGCAAACTGGCGTGCGACAAATTAATGGGCCGTATTAAGAATCCGGATCTGGGTTCAATGCGTATCCTGCATTTACCTAACTCGTGGAACCATGCGCAAAGCGATCACCTGATTGCCTTCCAGGTACGCCCAATCAGCGCTACCAAAACGGAAGTCACCACCAAGTGGATCGTGCATAAAGACGCGGTAGAAGGTAAGGATTACGACGTGGATAACCTGACAGTGGTTTGGGATCAAACTAACCTGCAGGACCGTACACTGGCCGAAAACAATCAGCGAGGCATCAATTCCTCTGCTTATGAGCCGGGTCCTTACTCACCGACTTACGAGTTTGGTGTAATTAACTTTATTGACTGGTTTAGCCATACCATGCAGGCAAACCTTAACGCTGGCGGGAAGTAAGACTATCGAATGATGTAAACACGACCAAGGTACTAACACGTTCTGACTGGTTATTATTTGCACGATGACATTATTTGTGTCATCGTGCAGCCATTGTCGTTTTTAGACAAACTGCCGTCGCTTTTTTTACAATGCGATCGCGGACGATCAAACAATAATCAGACCGTTGCCTCAATGCTTGATAGACAAATATAAAAACACAACGTCATCGAAGCATTAACAAAAGTCAAAATTGTCAGAATATACCGAGGCGTGTTGCATGGAACTAGTCACTGCGATATCCAATGCAAAAACCAAAGACATCCGTCATATTGGTTTTGTGTTATTACCACATTTTACGATGATGGCTTTAACGTCAGCCATCGAGCCATTACGCATGGCAAATCAGCTTTCCGGCAGAGAGCTGTACAGATGGTCACTCATCAGCAGAGACGGAAATCCGGTTACTGCCAGTGACCACATGACAGTGAATGTTGATCACAGTTACGCCACTGATCACGCGTTTGATGCGGTTGTGGTGTGCGGCGGTGTGGCTATTAAAGAAACCGTCTCCAAAGCAGATACCAACTGGCTAATGTCACTGGATCGCAAGCGTATTACGCTCGGCGGCATTTGCACGGGTGCTTATGCACTGGCCAAAGCAGGCTTACTAGACAACGTAACCTGTACCATCCATTGGGAGCTACTGGCCAGCTGGCAGGAAGACTTCCCAAAAATTAAAAGTACTAATCAGCTTTACACTATCGAAAGTCATCGCTGGTGCAGCGCGGGCGGTACTGCGCCGATGGATTTGTTCTTGTCGCTGATTGGACGCTCTTTCGGCAAACAACTACAAATGTCGATTTGCGAAATGTTCTCCCACAAAGAACTGCGCGACGAATCGGAAATGCAGCGCATTCCTCTGCAACATCTGGTTGGAGCCAACCAGTCCAAGCTGCAGGATATCGTGCGCTTAATGGAAGCAAACATCGAAGAGCCACTGAGCCTGGACGAACTGGCCACCCTGGTTGGGTTGTCCCGTCGTCAGCTGGAGCGGTTATTCCAGAAATACCTGCACTGCTCGCCGCACCGCTACTACTTACAGATCCGCTTAACCCGGGCAAGGCAGTTAATTAAGCAAACCAATATTTCTATTATAGAGGTGGCGATCTGCTGTGGCTTTGTCTCAACACCGCACTTTAGTAAGTGCTATCGCAAAGCATTTAATATTCCACCGCGGGAAGAGCGACTCAACCGTGGTCTTGAAGCAGGTAACCGTTCTACCGACGAAGCGACCTTTGGTTCGGTGAACATTTCTGAATTCATGCCACCAAGCCAGATGGAAGCGGTCAGGGCAAGTTAACCGAGCGTACATTTCAGTTTTTATCCAAAGGGCAGTCAGCTAACAGCGACTGCCCTTTTTCGTTGTCGTAGCTTTACATGCCAGGTAAAGGGTTTACGTCTTTCACCGGGCTCAGGCAGAGGCTATTTACGACACAATTTAGCGCCCGATGCTGACGCATTTGGAAAACAACGAGTCGTATTGATTCTAATTGCCGCTTTTCCCGGTGCTAGACTGGCTCTTCGATAGACCTTTTATTTGATCACACTTGTAGAGGAAGCCCCCCATGCTAGACGCTAAAGCGCTGCACGATAACGCCATCATTTTTGATGGTCTGGTTATCGCAAAATGGAACCGCGATCTGTTTTTAGATATGAAGAAAGGCGGCCTGACGGCTGCGAATTGCACGGTTTCCGTGTGGGAAGGCTTTAAAGGAACCATCGACAACATTGTCGAAATGAACCAGTTCTTTGAAGAAAACAACGACCTGATCATCCCGGTAACCAAAACCTCAGATATCGCCAAGGCAAAAGCCGAAGGTAAAACCGGCATCATTCTGGGTTTCCAGAACGCCAACGCTTTTGAAGACCAGATTGGCTATGTCGAAATCTTTAAAAAGCTCGGTGTCGGTATTGTGCAAATGGCCTACAACACGCAAAACCTCGTCGGCACCGGTTGCTACGAGCGTGACGGCGGCTTATCCGGCTTTGGTCGCGAAATCGTTGCCGAGATGAACCGTGTTGGCATTATGTGTGATCTCAGCCACGTTGGCCCGCAAACCTCTATCGAAGTTATCGAAGCCTCTACCGCACCGGTGTGCTACTCACACTGCCTGCCGTCAGGCCTGAAAGAACACCCGCGCAATAAATCTGACGAAGAACTCAAGTTTATTGCCGATCGCAACGGCTTTATCGGCGTCACTATGTTTGCGCCGTTCCTGAAGAAAGGCATCGACTCAACGGTTGATGATTATGTGGAAGCCATTGACTACGTTATCGATATCGCCGGCGAAGACTGCGTAGGTATCGGTACCGACTTTACGCAGGGTCACGACAAAGCGTTCTTTGACATGCTGACGCACGACAAAGGCTATGCCCGCAACCTGACCAACTTTGGAAAAATTGTAAACCCACTGGGTATTCGCACCATTGGTGAATTCCCCAACCTTACCGCCTGCATGGTTAAACATGGCTGGTCTGAAGAAAAAATCAGAAAGGTAATGGGTGAGAACTGGGTAAATGTACTGAAAACCGTGTGGGGAGAATAATCATGTCATATCACAGCCCTGAAATGCCAATCCAGGTCGACGACGAAACCGGCGTCTGGACTACCGATGCACTGCCCATGCTGTACGTGCCGCGCCACTTCTTTGTAAACAACCACATGGCGGTTGAAGAAGCTCTGGGTGCCGAGAAATACGCCGAGATTCTATATAAAGCCGGCTACAAGTCTGCTTATTACTGGTGTGAAAAAGAAGCCGAAGAACACGGCATCAGCGGCGTTGCCGTATTTGAACACTACATGAAGCGTTTGTCACAGCGCGGCTGGGGTTTCTTCATTATTGAAGAACTGGATATCGAAGCCGGTACTGCCCGCGTACGCCTTGAACATTCTGCGTTTGTTTACCAGTACGGTCAGGTTAACCGCAAAGTGGATTACATGTTCACTGGCTGGTTTGCCGGTGCCATGGACCAGGTTGCTGAAAGCCTTGGCTACAGCGTTAAAACCAAAGCCGAACAAACTCAGTGCGCTGCCGAAGAAGGCTGCGACTACGGCATTTTCGAAGTCACCCCGCTGTAACGCGGGTGACACCTTAATTAATTTGAATACCCGGATCTATTGAGAGAACACCATGGCGCAGTTTGACGCATTATTTAAGCCTTTAAAGATTAACAATCTCACCATCAGAAACCGGGTAGTCAGTACTGCCCATGCTGAGGTGTACGCCACCGAAGGTGGGATGACCACAGAGCGCTATGTAAAATATTACGAAGAGAAAGCCAAAGGTGGCTGTGGGCTTTGTATTTGTGGCGGCTCGAGCGTGGTCTCTATCGACAGCCCCCAAGGCTGGTGGAAATCGGTTAACTTATCTACCGATCGCATTATCCCGCATTTTCAGAATTTAGCCGATGCTGTCCACAAGCATGGTGGCAAGATCATGATTCAGATTACCCACATGGGTCGTCGCTCACGGTGGGATGGTGACAACTGGACAACTTTATTAAGCCCGAGCGGTATTCGCGAGCCGGTTCACCGTGCTACCTGTAAAACCATTGAAGTGGAAGAAATTACCCGCATCATTGACGACTTTGCCAAAGCTGCCGGACGCGCTAAAGCCGGTGGTCTGGACGGCGTAGAACTGTCTTGTGTCCACCAGCACTTAATCGATCAGTTTTGGAGCCCGCGCGTAAACAAACGTACCGACGAGTGGGGCGGCAGCTTTGAAAACCGTATGCGTTTTGGTATGGAAGTGCTCAAAGCCGTGCGCGAAGAAGTGGGTCCTGACTTTGTTGTGGGTATGCGTATTACCGGCGATGAATTCCACGCTGATGGTCTGAACCACGAAGATATGAAAGCCATTGCGGCCTATTACAACGAAACCGGCCTGGTCGACTTTTTCTCTGTAGTTGGCTCCGGCTGCGACACCCACAACACCCTGGCTAACGTTATTCCTAACATGAGCTATCCGCCAGAGCCTTTCCTGCACTTAGCGGCGGGTATCAAGGAAGTGGTTAGCGTGCCAGTAATGCACGCGCAGAATATCAAGGATCCTAACCAGGCTCAGCGTATTCTGGAAAGCGGCTATGTAGACTTTGTGGGGATGACCCGCGCACACATTGCCGACCCCCATTTAATTGCCAAAATTAAGTTGGGCCAGACTGACCAGATCCGTCAGTGTGTGGGCGCTAACTACTGCATCGACCGCCAGTATCAGGGCCTTGACGTACTGTGTATCCAAAATGCTGCGACCTCGCGTGAATCCACCATGCCGCACATTATCGAGAAAACCACCGGCGTTATTCGCAACGTGGTGATCATTGGTGGTGGCCCGGCAGGGATGGAATCAGCACGCGTCTGTGCCGAGCGCGGTCATAACGTTACCCTGATTGAAAAGAACAGTGAGCTTGGCGGCCAGATTACCATTGCCGCTAAAGCACCTCAGCGCGACCAGATTGCCGGGATTACCCGTTGGTACGCACTGGAACTGGCCCGTCTGGAAGTGGATATTAAATTCAACACCGAGGCCGACGAGGCCATGATCCGAGGCTTAAACCCGGATGTTGTTATCCTGGCCACCGGCGCTAAGCCGTTTATTTCGCAAAATCCTGAGTGGGGTGCTGATGACGGCCTGGTCGTCAGTTCCTGGGACGTCCTCAATGGTGAAGTTGCACCGGGTAAAAACGTACTGGTTTACGACACTATTTGCGAATTCAGCGGTTTATCCGTGGCCGACTTCCTTGCCCAAACCGGTGCCAAGGTCGAAATCGTCACTGACGATATCAAGCCGGGTGCAGCCGTAGGCGGAACCACATTCCCTACTTACTACCGTAGCCTGTATGAGCAGGAAGTCATCATGACCTCCGATCTGATGCTGGAAAAAGTGTATCGCGAAGACAGCAACCTGATTGCCGTACTGGAAAACGAGTACACCGGCCAGAAAGAAGAGCGTGTGGTGGATCAGATCGTTATCGAGAACGGTACACGCCCTGATGAAGTGCTGTATTACCAGCTTAAGAGCGATTCGAAAAATAAAGGTCAGATCGATATTGAAGCCCTTTACGATGCGAAACCGCAACCAGCGCTTAGCGATAACGAAGGCGGCTATCTGCTGTATCGCATCGGCGACTGCGTAGCTCAACGCAACACACATGCAGCCATCTATGATGCCCTGCGTTTATGTAAAGACTTTTAAGTAGAACCTCTCTGCTTGCTGTAACGGAATGGCTGTGAACATGGCTGATTATTTATCGCAAATCATCTTTTGGCTGGGTATCACGCTTATTACACTGGGTGTAATAGGCGCGATGCGCCGCATTCGTCTGTGGCGTCAGGGTCAGTCATCGACTGTACACTGGAAGGGCTTACTGCAAATTCCCAAGCGCTATCTGGTGGACTTGCACCATGTAGTAGCCAGAGACAAATATATCTCCAATACCCACGTTGCCACAGCGGGCGGCTTTGTGCTGACCTCGGTGCTGGTGATTATTGTGTATTTGTTTGGCATTAAGGGCGCGGTGCTTAACTGGTTAATGCTATTTTCCAGCGCGCTGATGCTGGTGGGTGCGGTATTTGTATTTAAACGCCGAATCAATCCGCCGGCGAACCTGTCAAAAGGCAAGTGGTCACGCCTGCCTTACAGCCTGCTAATTTACTCCACCACCTTTTTACTGCTGGCGCTGCCGGCCACCGGGTTATTGCCGGATTACACTGGTAGTTACCTGATGATTGCGCTGTTATCTGTCGGCGTGTTCTGGGGCTTCAGTGAAATGTATTTCGGTATCACCTGGGGCGGCCCGATGAAGCACGCCTTTGCTGGCGCGCTGCATCTTGGCTTACACCGTCGGCAGGAACGTTTTGGTGGTGGTCGTTCTACCGGTTTAAAAGCGCTGGATCTGGACAAAGATTCTCTGGGCGTGGAAAAGCCCGAAGACTTTAAATGGAACCAGCTGTTAAGTTTTGATGCCTGCGTAGAATGCGGTCGCTGCGAAAAAGCCTGTCCGGCCTTTGCTGCAGGACAACCGCTGAACCCGAAAAAGCTGATTCAGGATATGGTTGTGGGCATGGCTGGTGGTGATACCGCTAAGTTTGCCGGTAGTCCGTACCCTGGCGTTACCGGCACCTACAAGGGCGGAGCGATTATTCCTATCGTCGATACCCTGGTACCGGCCAATACTATCTGGTCGTGCACCACCTGCCGCGCCTGTGTGGAAGAATGCCCGATGATGATTGAGCACGTGGATGCCATTGTTGATATGCGCCGTCATCAAACCCTCGAAAAAGGCAATACCCCGGGTAAGAGCGCGGAGTTACTGGAAAACCTTAAAACCACCGACAACCCTAATGGTTATGCGCCTGACAGCCGTATGGACTGGGCTGCCGACCAAAACTTAAAAGTATTTGGTGAAGATACCCAGCAGGCTGACGTGCTGTTATGGATGGGTGATGCCGCCTTTGATTTACGCAACCAGCGCACGCTGCGTGCTACCGTAGCGTTATTACGCGCAGCCAGTGTGGATTTTGCGGTCATTGGTAATCAGGAATGCGATGTGGGTGATGCGGCGCGCCGTCTGGGCGACGAAGCGACCTTCCAGCGTTTAACAAAGGACAATATCGCTACCCTGTCGAAATACCAGTTTAAACATATTGTGACCACGGACCCCCACGTGTTCCACAGCCTGAAAAACGAATATCCGGACTTTGGTGGCCACTACAGTGTGTACCATCACACCCAGTTCCTGGCCGAACTAGTGCAGCAAAGCAAACTGAAACTGAATAGTACCAGCCTGGGTGATGTGACCTATCACGACCCGTGTTACCTGGGCCGCTATAACGGCGAGTTTGATGCACCGCGCTACTTGCTGGAATCAATGGGCATCAGTGTAAAAGAAATGGAACGCAGTCAACGTCGTTCACGCTGCTGCGGCGGTGGTGGCGGCGCGCCAATCACCGATATCCCCGGCGAACAGCGTATCCCGGATATGCGTATTGCCGACGCAAAAGAGATTAACGCGGGTACCGTAGCAGTTGCCTGTCCACAATGTAACGCCATGTTTGAAGGTGTTGTGGCGCCACGGCCAGACATTAAGGATGTGGCAGAGCTTATGCTCGACGCCACTGTGTTTGAGGAGGCCCATTAAGATGGTTATTCGACGTAATCGCCGTTTAGAGTGGATCGCCCGTAACCGCCTTCACCCGGAGCACAGTGCAGTGCTGATGGGTGTAAATGGTGGTGATGAGATTGGTCCATCAGGATTAGTACGTAAACGCCCTCACGATATCGGCTTTATTGGCCCCAATGGCATAAAACGTATCGACCGGCTGGGCAACAGCCTGGCCACGATGGCGGGCGCTGGCGCGCACAAAGGCCAGGCTGAAGTTTCGCTGCCGCTGTATGTGGTAGAAAATGCCAGCCAGTATGTGGCCGTAGTGCTTGATGCGCCGGAAGGGCGCTTAAGCGAACACGATAAAGACTTACTGGGCCTGGCCCAGCAGTTAAAGGCAGCAGCAGACAACGCAGCCAGCACTGCAGTAGCAGCCATTATATTTAGCAGCGCAGCGCCGGAAGCAGCCCGTATTGAAAGTTATCAGCTAGCCGGAGTGGATCGCCTGATCGTTCTGCCTGCTGAAAGTGATGACTACCAGCCGGAACAACGGGCAGCGCAGATTTGCGCCCTGACCGCACAGTATGACTTTATTCATCTGTGCTTTCCGGACACAGTGCTGGGCGGTGCAGACACCGGTCGTCGCGTTGCTGCAAACCTGGCAGAACGTCCTGCCACCAGCGTATGGAAGCTGGATGGTACGCAGTTGATCTGCCGCGGCGCGGCGGGCAAAACCGACATTACGCGACCGCTGTCTAAAGTCATTATTGCCCTGGAGCAATGCGCCGATCAGATTGATGAGAGCAAACACGAGTGCTTAGCACTAAGCGCTGATGCCATCACTCTCAGTGCTTCCCGCATTGAAGATCTCGGTAAGGCGCAGGTTAACCCCAACGACATAGACCTCACCGAAGCTAACTTTATCCTGTCTGGCGGCAACGGCATCGAAGACTGGGATCGCTTCCACGAAGCAGCACGCTTGCTTGGTGCCACCGAAGGTGCCAGCCGGGTTGCGGTGGATGACGGTTTTATGCCCCGCGAACGTCAGGTGGGCGCAACCGGTAAATGGGTAACCGCCCGGGTTTATATTGCCGTTGGCATCTCCGGCGCTATCCAGCATATGCAGGGCATCGGGCAATGCGACAAAGTTATCGCTATAAACACCGACGACAGCTGTGACATGGTGAAACGCGCAGACTTAAGCATTATTGCCGACAGTGATGCCATCCTGACTGCACTCATTGAAACGCTTAGCAACCAGAGCAGCGCCGAATTTCACCCACAGGAAGCCGTAGCATGACCGCCAACTCATCTAAAGACATAGCGATTACCACGTTACTTTCTGTAGGTCAGCACCCGCTTTCAGCACGCCCACGCCGCGCCGAAGAGGACGCCCGGGCGCTGGAAGTGATGCTACAGTTTGCCCCGGCTTCGATGAAAGCGCTGCACGCCGGCGATACCGCTGACGCGCAAAACCTCACCGTGCTGAAAGACTATCTGGGTATGGGCATTCCCTCTATTGATGTGATCCCTACCTCAGCCGACAGTGATGCAGCCGAAGCACTGGCCAGTTACCTTGCCAATGCTGGCGATGGGCAACCGCACATACTGCTTACCGGTACTCGTAGTGAAGTAGGCGAATCCTCTGGTTTTCTGCCTTACCTGCTGGCCGAGAAGTTAGCCATACCATTCGTGCCCAACATCTGTGACATTCTGAGCATTGATATGGCGGCGGGAGTGGCTGAAGTGATGCAAAGCTTACCACGAGGTCAGCGCCGCAAAATCAAAACCCAGCTGCCATTTGTAGCTTCGGTAGGTATGGCAGCGGCAATACCAAGACAATCTTCTTTTGGCGCGGCCAGACGCGGTGTGATTAATACGGTTTCATCAATTGACACTGTCGCTGACGAGGCCCAAACAGCATGGAAAACCGAGCCGGCCCGCAAGCGTCCGAAGCGTTTAAAAGTGGTTAAAGCCAAAACCGCGGCAGAGCGTTTTAAAGCCGCTACGGCAAAAGTACAAAGCAGTGGCGGCGAGAAAATCTACGAAGTGGATAAAGCCGCTGAAGCCATTCTAAAGCTGCTTAAAGAAGAAAAAGTACTCTAAGCGATTAAGCTGCCAGACTTGCTGGCAGCTTAGCTCTGGTGTTCAGGAGCTGGTAATCAGAAGTGATAACGCGCTGTTACTGAGGCCAAAGCGTAGTCTGATGTTCCTGAGTAACTAGCATTTACCGAAAATTCCGGCGTGACAAAGTAACCGGCTTCCAGACCATACATAAATTCGGTGTCGCTATCCGAATCATCGCCGCGCTCAGCTCCTGCCGTCGCTTTTAGCACAAAATCATCCATAGCGATGGTATAGCGAGCCAAAACCCTGTAGTAATTAGCGTCAGCGGAGTCTGATGAGCTGTCATTGTAGTTTTCGTTAACCACACTGCCATCAAATTCAATGTAAGTCACATCAACAAAAGCATCAACTTCTGCTTCTAAATCCAGATTGCCTACCCCAAGAAAGATATCTAGCGTGGCGTTATCCGCAACATCCCAGATATAACCAGCACCCAGCTCGTACTGAGTAGCTGTAACCTCAAGGTCACTAGTCACAATGAGGTCGAAATTGCTGCCATGTTCAGAATAGTATTCGGAAGTGTCGTCGGTTGCGCGCAAATATGAAGCCGCAATATACACCTCATCAAACTGTTTAGCCGCCTTAACAATCAATCCGGCGGGTTTAATGTCGTCGATACCGTCAATATCGTACTGCGTATAGCCCGCTTCAACGTAGTTAAACTGCGGATTCAATGCTTGTTCCTGAGCAACAACCTGACTCGCAGAAAGTAAAACAACAGAGGCCAGAACTGTTTTTTTCATGTTGGTGTTTTCCTTACAACCAATTAAAAGAATCCATATTCTTTGACGAATACGGCGAGGCAAAATCACAGCGGAGTATAATCGAGAGAAATGATAAGATTATGATTTATATTGTAATTTATTATTACAAACGCAATAAGTTAGCAACATAACCCGATAAGCGGTAAGTAACGCAAACGCTGGTGGCATAAAAAAGGCCGGTTATCTCAATAACCAGCCTTTTTGTTTGCTCTGCACGACCCGGGATTTTAACCCCGTGCTGCAGTTAAAGGATTACATGGAGTAATTTACACCCACGAAGAAGGTGCGACCACGTGGTCCCACAGGCCATGCAGTTTCAGTTGCAAACGGCGATTCATCCGCAATATTGTTGATACCACCAAAGACCGACAGTGTTTCGTCGATTTCGTAGTTGGCATTGATATCGTGGATAACGGTAGTGCCGTAGAAACCACCATCTGCAAACAGTTTTGAGTAACCGTTAATACCCAGCGACTCTTCTACCTCACGGTAGGCCTGTCGGCTTTGGTAAGTGGTTTGCAGCGCTACGCTGATAGCATCGCGGCTCCAGCTTAACTCTAAACTACCCGCTGTTTTTGGCACGCGAATTTCTTCCAGTACCACGTCAACATCGGTTGGATCATTAGGGTTATAGTAGCGGTCCAGCGTTTTCTGACGGGTGCCTACCAGACTGATACCAAAGTCGTTTTCGGCCACATTAAAGGTGTAATTAACCGACACGTCGAAACCTTCGGCTTCGGTTTTGGCGAAGTTAGTTTCAATAGTCGACAAGTCGCTTAAGCCACCATCGGCACGACGTTCAAACTCTCCACAGAAAGGCACATCAGGATAAGACGCAGAATCTAAACAACCGTTAAGTACGTTGGTACCAGAAACACCAGAAATCGCATCTTCGATTTCCACGCTCCAGTAATCCACACTCACGATTAAGCCTTCAATAAAGCTGGAACGATAAACCGCCCCAAGGGTAACCGTTTTGGCTGTTTCCACATCCAGTTTCGGGTTACCCCCGGTGGTACCACTAAAGCGCGCGGTAAGCGGGTTAATCCAGATATAGTTACCGCTTTCATCAACAATATCTTCCAGTGGCACGCCAGCGCCTTGTAAGTTAGCAATACAGTTATCTACGCGGTTTTCTGAGCCTGAGAAAACGTTTGTCTGATCACAAGAGTCAATACTCAGGTTATAGGTTTGCGGTAACTGCGGGTCAAACAGCTCTGAAATATTCGGCGCACGAACCGCTTCAGACAAGGTTCCGCGGAAGTTAATTTCTTCAATAGGGCTGTAGTTAAAACCGACTTTCCAGGTTGTGGTTGTACCCAGAGTAGAGTATTTAGCCAACCGTACCGCACCATCCAGCGTAAATTCGTAGGCGAACTCACGGTCCATGAAGATAGGTAAACGAACTTCTAAGAAGGTATCGGTTACGTCGTATTCACCGCCGGTGTTAAACTGCTGGGCGTTATCGATGCCCGTCAGGAAATTAAGCCACGGCGATACTTCGCTCACCAGCACACCAGGAGTATAGGAAGTGCCTTCTGGTAAAATACCTAATGCCAGCGGATCCAGGTAATTGTCACTGGATTCTTCACGATATTCCACACCGGCAGCGTAGCCCAGCGGGCCATCCAAAAAGCCTTCGAGGAATTCAAACTGGCCTACTGCGGTTAATGACACAACGGTTTGTTCGATTTCAAGCTTGTCCTGCATACGGGCAGTAATAAAGTCTTTCGCTTCATCACTCAGTGCATCCAGACCAAACGGATTTAACGGCGCACACTGGCCATCACCCGGCGTAAAGGTGTAATAACGATCGCTGTAGAAATTGCCGTTGGCGTAATTTTCGTTAAAGGCAAAGTAATCGATCTCATAAGCTGCGGTAGGATCCAGATCAGAACGACAAACGGTGTTACCGTTGGCATCAGTTGTGGCATCCATGGCAGCGAAGATTCTGTCGATATACTGCTCAGAATAGGTGGTTTCGTTTGAGAATGAACCATGGTTAATGGCAAATTCTAAGGAGTGGTCATAGGCATAATCCCAGGTAAATCCACCTACAAAACGCTTGGTTTCACGAACATAGTTGGTGTAGTCATCATCCCAGGCAATGGCATCCTGAGTAATTAGCAGACCACCGGTTTGATCTACTACCGGCAGCAATTGCTCAGGGATATAAGGGTTGTCCGGCAAGATAAACAGCGTGTCGTAGTACGAGTCATATTCTGAATAATATTCGGTATCGGCTCTGACATATTTAGCTTCAAAAAATACGTTTAATTCATCGGTAATTTGATAGTTACCATTGAGGTTCACGATAAATTTATCGGTATTCGGCATCAGGGTGTCATTGTCAAAATTAAACTTGGCACCGTCGCCGCCACTACTTAACAGCGTGCTGTAAAGCGGACCGTCACTGTTTACTCTGACAGAACCGTCCGGGTTGGTGATCCAGCAACCGGCCAGGTAACCGGTACGTCCACCTTCAGACTCCTGACAGTCAGGAATACCATTACCGTTAATATCGACATACAGCACATCACGGCCACCAAATGTTGGCGCAATAGAGCCCTCGTTAGACGTTAACCAGTAGCGTACATCACTGGCCAGCATACGGGTTGATTCGCCTGGTGCAGTAGGAACAACTGTAGACAAGCCATTATTACGGGACCAGTCACGATCGCC
The DNA here is from genome assembly GCF_001758465.1 of Marisediminitalea lipolytica. Classification (GTDB taxonomy): domain Bacteria; phylum Pseudomonadota; class Gammaproteobacteria; order Enterobacterales; family Alteromonadaceae; genus Alteromonas; species Alteromonas lipolytica. Next base: position 80,564 of record NZ_MJIC01000015.1, on the reverse strand, counting down.
CTGCAGCAGTTCTTGTTCGGTTTCGTAAGACAGGGTGAGTACGATATTGCCTTTGTCGTCGTCAAAGTTTTGACCAAAGGCACCGTCAACAGCAAAAGAATCACCGCCTGAATCCTGTGGCAATGCGCCTGTGGCGTTAATCTCAACGCCTTCAAAATCGTCTTTTAAGATAAAGTTAACCACACCGGTTACCGCGTCGGCACCGTAAACCGCTGACGCACCACCTGTGGTTACTTCAACTCGCTCAACCAGTGCACGGGGAATAGTGCCCACATCCACGGCTGAAGAGCCTCGAAAACCTGCCACATGGCGACGACCGTTAACCAGAGTTAAGGTTCTTTCTGTGCCCAAACCACGCAGGTTCAGGGCATTAGCACCGGTAGTGGTATTTTCTGCGGTGGTCGATGAAATCAGCGCCGGAATGTCGGCAACGATGTCTGCCAGGTTAAGCTCACCAGACATTGAAATGTCTTTACTGTCCAGTGACTGAACCGGTACAGATGACAATACGTTGGGGTCAGTCGGAATTCTCGAACCAGTGATGTTGATGACTTCAACATCGGCTAATTTTTCTTCTGTCTCCTGGGCCTGCAAATTCCCTGCATAACCTAACCCCAATGCCGCAGCAATGCATATTGATACGGCTGAGCGTTTATTGCTCAACTCGAATTTTTTTGTACCCATAGTGTTTCCTCATCGGATTATTATTATGTTTGTTAGTCTAAAAAATATGATTTTTCTCAGGTGTTACAGCAGATATTGTACCAACGTAACATGCTTGGTCAGACAGGTTTTTTTTGGGCAACCCGACCATTACCGTAAAAATATAGCACCAAAATAGCGCAAGGATGCACCAGGTAGAGTCAATTGATTAGCGCGCCAGCGAATTTTTGCGCGTTACGTGAGGAGCGAGAATAGCCACTATTGCTTTGACATCAGGCTCTGCTGTAAAGGCTGCAATTCAGCTTCGACGGGCCGCCAGATATCAATTCCTTTGTCATTAACCGGTTGACGAACCTGCTCACTGCTGGCGGTATGAATAGCTCGTTGGTTGCGGTGAAAATTCAGGCACTCAGGGTCAAATTGCAGTCCGATATGGTGCAGGATGCGCCGGATTTGCGCCTCTGGTTGCGCTACCAGGGCTTCATAGTCAACCTGCAGCACCTTGCCTGACAGCACGCTATGCCAGTGATCCATAAGAGAAGCGTAGGCTTTGTAGGCCTGGCCGATATGGTCAAGCTGGTAGCTAAACTCAACCCCGGCATGAAAATACTGTTTATAAAGACTAACACCGCAATCCATGGGGTTGCGGCGAACATCGATGATCACCGCACGGGGCAGGATTTTATGAATAAAGCCGATATGGCGAAAGTTAAAAGGCTGTTTATCGGTAAACCAGGCACATCCTTCAGGGCGAAATAACGCGCCGTTATCCAGATAAGCCTGACCCAATAAACCCAGTTCTGCAGACGTAAGTGATGCCAGGTTTGGCAATAATCCACCGCCAAACCGGCGACGACAATAACGCTGAGCTGCCCGTTCAACCGCGGCAAGTGTTGGTTGTTCCAGAGTGCCTTCTATCTGAGCATGACTGGCCAGCATCTGCTCTACCAATGTAGAACCTGAACGCGGCAAGCCAACAATAAATACCGGGACATTCTGGCTGCTAGTGGTGTCGGCCTGCACAGCCAGGGCTTGTTGAGTGTAAGATTGTTTAAGCGACTCACATTCCCTGACCATGGCATCAATAGAGTAATGCTGTGTCTCTTTAAGCTGATTAGCCTTATGATACAGCGCTATGGAAGCTAGCGGCTCATTGCCAGCTTCACTGAATTTTGCCAGCGCAAAGGCTGCCGGACACCGCGAGCGAGCCGCTACGTTACTGTGTAGCAAACGCTCAAGCTGTTGCTGTTCTGTTCGGGTAACCTCATAGTCTTTAAAGTCAGCCAGTGCCCACCAGGCATCGCCATTGGTTGGGTCGGCCTTAAGTGAAGCTTGCAGGCAGCTGACGCTCTGTTCACGCCGCCCCAGTATACGCAGGGCCTGCCCGCGCATTAAAGCCACCTGACTCAGTTTTGCCTGGTCGCCACCAGCCAGAGCCTCAGCCTGCTCACAACGCTCCAGCAATGGCTCATACTGGCCATATCTGAATAACATGCCAATTAACCACCACAGAGTATCAAAGCATTCATCGAGACGGGCCAGCCAGGTGGCATGGCTAATAGCCTCGGCGTATTGCCCGCAAGCTAGATAACTGTCGCAGAGTAGTTTACGCAGGGTGACATTGGCCGGCAGCTGGGTTATCGCCGGAGCCAGTACAGAAATACTTTGTTCAGGATCGTCATTGGCAAGTGCTACGCTGGCCAGCGTAAACATCGCTTTGGGGTGCGCAGTAAACTGCTTCAGAATGTTTGTCGCCAATCCGGCTGCATCTTTGTACTGACGCTGCTGCATACAACGCTGAATACGTTGGAAATCGGCTTTGGCAGGATCGATCTTATCGGCATGTTGTGCTATCTGCACCGCTTCGCGCAGATGTCCGGTTTCGAATAAACAGCGACTAAATAGCAACCAGCCCTGAAAAAAATCCGGAAATTGCTTAACCGCCGGGTATAACAGTTTAATCGCCTCGGCAAACTGACCCACCGCGACCAGCTGATTTGCTTGTGATAATACCTGCCGGGGAGAAGATAGCTGCATCAAACAATCACCTTCAGTTATTTTTTGTAAGCATCATATCAACATGAGGAATGCCGTCTTCGAGATAGTCTTGCGAATGCCGGACAAATCCAAACTGCTGATATACCTTTTCAAGATAGACCTGTGCGCCGATCTGAATATCAGCATCCGGCCATAGTCGCTGACATTCTTCTAGCGCTTTGCTGATAAGCAGCTGCCCGTATCCTTTACCTCTGGAGTGTCCGGCTACTGCGACCCGGCCAATACTAACCTGTGTAAAGCTGACGCCTGGAGGCAATAACCTGGCATAGGCGACAAGCTTTTTGCTACTGGTTCCCAACAGGTGATAAACCCCATCGATACGATCTTTGTCATCCAGTTCAGGATAAGGGCAGTTCTGCTCCACAACAAATACGTCGGTGCGTAACTTGAGTAATTCGTATAGCTGGTCGGTGGTGAGTTGGGAGAAAGGTAAGGAACACCAGTTAAGCATAAAGACCTCCGCGACAATACTGGCAGAGATGATTGCTGATCCCCGGACTCATTGCAATGAGCAGCTGTTAATAAAGGCCTTAATCAGCGCTGTGACAACAGAAAAATCACACAAATTCTAAAGTTTCAATCGCTAGGTGTCTGCTACAGAATGTAATCAGACGTTCCCCTGTTCTACTGATAAAACTGCTCTTCTGTGTTTTTTTAATTTGCAGGCTCTGATATTCCTTGATTGCTTGTTTAAAAACAGTCACCTGGCCTGCCATAGTACAAAAGTACTGTAGCCCGCCACGCGTAATTCAGGTTGACTGTCACAAAATGGCGTCTGCACAAGACCATTGATAAAACTAACAAAAAGTAGTTGCTATGCAGTTAACAATAAAAAACAAACTTCGTGCGCTGGCAATTCTTCCGGTTCTGTTTCTCAGTGTTTTTCTACTGTTTTTAAACAACTATGAAGCGGAATCACTGGTTGAATCGCAACTGAAGGAAACCCGCGAGCAACTACTGGATGTTAAACACCAGGAACTCAGGCACTACATCGACCTGGCCCTCTCATCGGTAAGCGACCTAACGACAGATCCCGCCAACCGTGCAGAGGGGCTGGCTCGTTTACGCCAACAGCAATTTGGCGACAACGGCTACTTTTTTGGTTACGACAGTCAGGGCATACGACACCTGCTGGGTAGTAGTGACACCGGCCTGGGAGAGAACTTCTGGGATCTTCAGGATAAAAAGTCTCAGTACATTGTGCGCGACCTGGTTGCCACCGGTAAACAAGCCAATGGTGGCTATTACGTTTATTATTTCCCCCGTCTGGGCGAGAGTACGCCACTGCCCAAACTGTCCTATGTTCGCTACATTCCGGCCTGGGATCTTGTCATTGGTGCCGGCTTTTACATTGATGATATCGATAATTACATCAGTACCTTAAGAGAAGAAGCCAGCGAAGCGCGCCAGGACACTTTTATTCTGACCCTGGTGATTACGGTAGCGGTATTACTGATTGCGGTTGGTACATCGTTTCTAATTTCCCGTGGGATCCTGCAGCGTCTGCTATCGTTGAGTAATTCATTTCACGAACTCACCCAGGGTGATGGTGATCTGACCCAGCGTGTTAACGACGGTGGTAACGACGAAGTCAGCGGGCTGGCGCGTAACTTTAACGGCTTTGCTTCACGCATCCATCAGTTAATCAGTCAGGTAGCGTCACAAAGCGAATCCGCCTATCAGTCAACCACAGCCATCAGTAGCGACACCAAGCACGCCGGTGCACAACTGCGAAAGGGCCAGCAAAGCAGCCACACGGTGTCAGGCTTTGTTGGCGATTTGGTCACCTCAGCCAGAGAAATTGCGACCAATGCCACACAAACCGCTAATGCGGCAAGCCAGGTGAAAAGCCATTGCGATGAAGCCAATCGCTCTATCGATGAAACCGTCCAGGTGATGAGTGGCCTGGAGTCTGAAATATCCGTGTCTGCCGAGCAAATTGCCACGCTACAAAAAGACGTAGTGGAAATCGGTAAAGTACTGGCGGTGATAAACGGTATTGCCGATCAGACCAATCTGTTGGCCTTAAATGCTGCGATTGAAGCGGCCCGCGCCGGCGAACAGGGCAGGGGTTTTGCGGTGGTAGCCGATGAAGTCCGCGAACTGGCGCAACGAACCCAGGGCAGCACCGAAGTCATTAGTCAAACCATCACGCGCCTTGAGCAATCGGCGGCCAATGCGGTAGAAACGATGACCGTAAGCAGCGCCAAAAGTGTGCAGGCCAGTCAGGTGACCCAACAAACACAACAAGCCCTTAGCCAGGTAAATACCGCATTGGCAACCATTAACGCTATGAGTGATTCCACAGCAGCAGAAACGGCGAGTCAGGTAGCGTTAGGCGACCAGTTACAACTCCATGTACGTGACTTGGTAGCAACGCTACAGAATATAGTTGAACGTTCAGAAGAGAGTCAGCAGACTGCTGATAAGCTGGCCGACCAGATGCAGGCCTTGCGTAACCTGATGAATCAGTTTGTTATTTAATCTACTCTTCGAAACGCGGTGCAAATATAATTTTGCCCGGCACGATGTCCAGTTTTAAAGGGACGTTACTGAGCCATGCCAGACCGCCTTTGGCGTTATCCACCTCATAAACCGGTTGGGTAGCCAGATAACTGTTAAACAATCCCATATAATGGTCTGCCAGCGGAGTAAGGTTGCCTTTAAAACCCGCCGCATCAATTTCACTGCGGGTCAGGGTGAGCGAGCGTACATACAGGGCTTTTTCCTGCTGGTTGTAATACGGCTCACCTTCCATCCCCAGTTTGACCTTAGCCGGGTAACGCAATCCAAACACTGACACACTGGCAATAGCGTCGGCCTGCAGCGCAACCACTGAACGATTATCCGGTCCTACCACCACCTTCAGCGATGACACACTCAGCATAACCGGTATGCCCGCGACGGAGGTTTTCTGACTTAGCTGGTCGAGGTGTTCTAACAAACCTTGCTCAATGTCATGCTCGGTGACTGTATAGGAGGCAATGGAAGAAAGGGTGCTACAGGCGCAGATTAGGCCAAGCAGCGTAGCAAGAATAAAGCGTCTTAATAACATGCAGGTACCGGATGAGTTTCAACCCGGTTAATCCTATACCAAAACAACGAAACAAAGCGCTTTTTATGGTTAAAGGCCCGCTCGTTGGCGGGCCTTTTCCTTCTATCTGTCAATTCTCCGGACTACAGGGTAAATAGCACCTTCACCGAATCATTAACCGCTGCCGCATCGACAAAACCAATGGCATCAGCACTTCCGCTTACGGTGCTTATGACCTCGGCATCGTTGCCCAGCTCTTTAGGCGGACGACCGCCACCAGTGAAAGCCAACTTGGCCCAGTAAGCTTTATACTGAGAAGCATTACGTGAAAGTACTTTATCTACAAATTCACCTGCAGCACTGCCTTTTTGCATGTATGGCGTTAAGGATTTGTTTTTACCCAGATAAATTTGCGCTACCGCATCCTTATCCAGTGAACCACTAAACCCTGAATTCACCACAACAGCAACTTCTGCCTGACTCGAAAAAGCAAATACTGAAAGAATGCATACCAAAATCGACCATGTTTTTACGTTAAATTTCATGGTTGTCTCCTAGAAAACAGTGACTACAGCTAGTTGAAAAACGCCACCTTTCTGGCCACTGGGATCTTCTGAATGAGTATATTCTGCTTTAAATGCCGCGGATGGGTGAAAATCATAGCGCAAACCTACACTGTAAAAAGGAATATCGTAGTCCCTGCCATCCAGAGCTCCCTGAGTAGCATCAATCAATGCATCCAATCCAGGATCGAGCCCATAAGGAACCTGGTCCAGTGATGAATAAGGTTGGTTGGTTTCTTCACCCACTGTAGCATGAACCATGTACTTCCCGTCAGCGAAACGTTTACCTGCTGATACCATCCATGAGCCGTAATCGCCAATAATAGTGTGATCAATTTTTGAAGGAATATATTCGGCGATAAACAGCCAGTCCTGATCATCATAGCGAATACCCACTTCAAACCCGTGATGGGCATCATCTTCAATATTTAAATCATCACCCACAAATGGAAACGGGGTCTGATACCAGGCTTCTACCAAAGGCTCAAGGCCTAAGGTACCGCTAAAATTAAAATACAAATAACTGGTTCTGAAGGTCCACCAGCCATAGTTTACACTGGCAACAGCGCTAACAATATCATCCAGTTCAAATGCAAAGCCACCTGACTCAAAGTCTTCCTTACCATAATACAGCCTCAGGTTCACGTCTGCGTTACCCAGGCTGAAGTCATGTATGGTGGATATCCCATCTATAGAATCAAACGGTGCACGGTAGACTTCAGTCGGTGGCGCTATCCAATGATAGGCATAGGACACATCGAGATAATCTGAATAGAGGTACATTGGAATACGCTGACGGCCCATTTGCACACGCCAGCCCGGCTTAACCTCATAAGCCAGATAGGCCCAGGTAAATTCTGGCTCCCAGTCGTCCCGGCCACGTGCCCGGATTTGTACTGTTGCACTCAACCCCTCGGTTAAGTCTGAATACGCCTGTAACGCAAAGAATGAGCCTTCTTTAAAATCGAAGTTGTCTTCATAATTTCGAATCACAACATCGCTATCAGTCGCCATGCCGCCGGCGATAGTAGCAAATCCACTAAAATTGATATCAGCGCTAACACTAAAAGGCAAGGTTGCCAGCGCCGTAGCCGCTGCAAGAATTGGTTTATTCATAGTTTTTTCCGGATTAATAGTAACTCAGTAAGCCGCCTGCCGGCGGCGCTTCGTTTTTATCTGCCCCCGTTATCCCCGGGGTTTAAAGTCGCTTAAACCTCATCAGACCCTGAACTGTCTGGCGATACTTTCGAGGTTTTTAGCTAGTCCAGCCAGTTCCGTGCTGGCTGAGGCGAGTCGGTCTGAATTCTGAGAGGTTTCATCCGTGCGGGCATATATCTCATCCACAAAACCAACGATTTGCCGTGCAACTGCCTGCTGATCGTCCGTCGAGCTGGCAATCTGGCCATTCATGGCACTAATTCGGCTAATGGTGTCGGCAATGACCACCAGGCTGTCACCGGCCTTGTTGGCCTCGGTCACGCTACCTTCAGCCTGCGACGTGCCGCTGGACATCACCGAAACAGCCTGATGAGCAGCGGTTTGTAAACGTTCGATAGTTTGTTGAATTTGTTCTGTTGATTGTTGGGTTCTGGAGGCCAGGGTACGCACTTCATCGGCCACAACCGCAAAGCCGCGGCCCTGCTCACCGGCCCGCGCCGCCTCGATGGCCGCATTAAGTGCCAGTAAGTTTGTTTGTTCAGCAATGCCTTTAATAACATCGAGCACCACGCCTACCTGATTAGAGTCATTTTCGAGCTTTCTGATCACTTCGGCCGTTTCTTCCACATTCTGGGCTAAGGCCTGAATATTAGTGACCGTACTGTTTACCACCTGCTGACCGTTATTAGACGCAGATGAAGCTTCATCTGCCGCTCTGGCAGCTTCTGCAGCACTCTCGGCCACGGCAATCACCGAGTGATTCATGTTATCAACAGCCTGCTTGGCATGGACGGCCGCCCCCTGTTGCTGACTAATATTCTGATTGGTCGTGTCGGTGAGCTGATTCAGGTTCTGAGCAAGATCAGACAGGGGCAGGGTGGTATCAACAATGTCTTTAACCACGCGTTGGAGTTTTTCCATAAAGCGGTTGAAGTATTTAACCAAATCGCCCACTTCATCCTGCGCGTTAGTCTGAATACGAATGGTCAGATCGCCGTCTTCCTCAGCAATGTCGCGCAAGGATTTAACCACCCGGGTTAAATTGCCGGTAATGGTTTTAGTAACCGGGATAGCCGTACCAAATAACACCAGCGTGGTTAACACACCCATTAAAAGCCCCAGCCAAAACAGGAAATCCTGGGCGTTGTTGTATTGTTCAAAGGCTTTTTCAAAAGTTTGCTGCCGGCTACTTTTAAATCCGTTGAGCTGATTTATCGCCTCACCGTAGCGGCTATTCATGGTTTCAAGCTGGCCACCAAGGGTGGCAAAGTCGGCAGTATTGTCCAGGATTGAACTGGTCAGCGATAATGCCATTTCACTGTAGGCATTAAAGGTATTAAGAATCGTATTTATATTGCCGGATAATTCCGGTGCAATCCGGCTTATGGAGGTTAGGTCGGCTCTCACCACGTCGGCTTTCTGTCTGGCTGTGTCTACCGCATCAATGTCACCGGTAGTCACCGAAGAGGCCAGAATGTCACGGACTTTTTCCATATTGGTTAACGCTGAGGTACTTAATTGCAGAGCGGGAAAATCAACGTTTTGGGCGGTCTCAAGCTCAGTGGCATTTTGTGCAGAAACAACACTGTTGATAATCACAAAAATAGCAAAACTGAGGGTACCAATAATCGGGATAAGGAGAATTTTTTGCCCGACAGTCAGCCGCAAAAGTAAGTTCATCAACGCTATAGCTCCAGAGAATTAAATACAACAAGACAGCCAAAATCGCCGCATCTATACAATGAAAAGTAGTCGACATCCCCTTATTTGCAAGTAAACAACACGGCGTTTATATTGAAAACAGCACGGCGTTTATATTGAAAACAGCGTCTTATATGATCTTGCTCAAAGAGGTCATGATTGTGAGCAAAAACACAACAAAGGAGACATTATGCGTTGGTTAATTTGTCTAGTAGGGCTGCTTTGCCATTCAGCATTAGCCACAGAGAAAGAAGCTGTTGATAATGTAATCAGTAACTTACACAAGTTTGCTGCACAGGCAAACTATGCCAGTTATTTTGCGCAGTATGACGAGGAAGCCATATTTATTGGCACCGATGCGTCTGAAACCTGGACACTGGAAGAATTTAAGAACTATGCAAAACCGGTTTTTGATCGAGGTTCTGGCTGGACGTATAAATCCAGGGAGCGTCACATTTACTTTTCGCCCAACAAGGATGTCGCGTGGTTTGATGAGCTGCTCGATAACGCCTCACTGGGTCTGACCCGGGGTACCGGGGTACTGATTAAAACTGAAGGTGGCTGGAAGTTTACGCAGTATCACCTGACTATTCCTATTCCCAACGAACTGGCAAAAACGCTTACCAGCCAGATAAAAACCTTTAGTGCAGGCAATAAAAAGCCCGTTGAATAACGGGCCTGGTTGACCAGCTCAGTTGGAAATGGGCTGAATCGAAAGTTCTACCCGGCGATTTTGCTGGCGGTTCTCCGCTGAGGTGTTTGCCACTTTTGGTTCGTATTCACCTAACCCCACAGTGGTAATACGCTGGCTGTTAACATTAAACGAAACCAGCAAATTTTTAACCGCATTGGCCCGTCGTTCAGATAGCGTCTGGTTGTAATCTTCAGCCCCGGTATCGTCGGTATGACCTTTGATCATCAGTACGGTTTTTTCGTATTCGTTTAACACCAGCGCGACATCCTGCAGCACCGGATTAAAATTAGGACTAATCGCGGCAGAATTAGTAGCAAACGTAATATCACCAGGCATAATCAGATGCAGCGTATCGCCTTCGCGAACCACATCAACACCGGTATCCGCAAGCTCTTCGCGCAGGGCTTCTTCCTGCTTGTCCATGTAGTTACCAATAGCGCCCCCGGCGATTGCGCCAACCACAGCGCCCCAGGCGTAACGGCTTTTGTCGTGGTCACCGGTCGCTTTACCTAAAATGGCACCAGCCACAGCACCAATAGCGGCACCTCGCTGGGTATTATTGCTATTGGCACAACCTGTCAGGCCAATGGCGGCGGAAACGGCGCATACTAATAACAGCTTTTTCATATTATCCTCGAATAATCTACAAATACTATTTCATTATCATTGGAGCAAAACCTATTCCAACCATAATCCCGGATACATGAATAGAAGGTGAACATACCATTGTATAAGGCTTGTAGCGGTGTTTAACCAGACAAACAGAGCAAGGAATTAGCAAGGGCTGTTTGGGGTATTTGCAATGTTTACACAGTAAAGTGTTTCTCAATTGCAACAGCGCTACGCCATGATCGATTCTTTGAAAAAGCGATTAATGTCGATGTTGTATTCTGCTGGCGTGACCGCCCTGAGAATTTTTAACTGGGTATCTTTACTTAGATCTACGTCCCTGGGGGGGATGTAATGGCCGCCGCTGATAGAGTAAAAGGTTTTAACCAGAGGCCGAAGAGGTTGCTGCTCGTTCTGATGCATCACCATTGCTACCCGCTGATTGGATAGTTCCACCAAAGAGCCCATGGGATAGATACCCATGCACTTTATAAACTGCCGAAGCAACGTGGCATCGAGTTTGGTTTCGCTGTCTTTCATCAGAATTTGTAAAGCCTTCTGACTGGGCATACCGGCTTTGTAACAGCGATCAGCGGTAAGCGCATCATACATGTCTGTAATTGCGAGGATCCGGCCATTATAGGAGATCTCATCGTCTTTAAGCTGATAGGGATAACCTAATCCATCCAGTCGCTCGTGGTGTTCGCTAACCACTTTGATGAGTGCACTGTCGATCTTCATCGCCGCCAGAAAATCAACGCCATGCTGCACATGTTGTTTCATCACGTTCATTTCGTTATCGGTTAGTCGACCGGGCTTATGCAAAATCTCGTCGGGTATTTTTATCTTACCCAAGTCGTGTAACAGCCCGGTGTAGGCTGTTGCTTCTATTTCTGGTTGGGACATGCCAAGGAAACGCGCAAAGTGCGCAGACAGGATGCCCACGTTTAACGAATGCTCCAGAAGATAAGTATCTTTTTCTCTGATGCGAGACAGCAACAGCAGTGCATCGGGGTTTCTGTCCAGCGAACTTACCAGCGCCCGGGCAAATTCTGCCGGGACAAAATCGTCAAAAGGGGTGCCGGCATGAACAGCATCATAGAGGCTTTTTTGTAGCGTAATTCCTTGCTGGTACAGGTTTTCGGCCTTTACCAGTTCGGCTTCAAGGCTGACTTGTGGCCCTGAGGTCTCGGTTTGACTCTCGGTTTGCTCAGTCTGGGTGGTCGCAGAAACCAGATCAGTATCGATTACCAGTTTTTTAACCCCTTTGCGTTTTAACTCATCGATGATTGCCTGACTGCTTACCCGACCACGGCTTTTTATCTGCACAGTACCGGCTTTTTGGTCAACTATTTGCAGGACATACATGCCCACTGCTAATTGTTCAATTCCAATCGTTAACGATGCCATAGGTTCCTTGCCTATTTAAGGATGTCGATTAAAAGACTAATTCATGCAACAGCACATCAAGGGAAGGTTGCCAGCCAAATTCCGTTAAGTTAACCCTGTTATTGCTAACTCTGACATGCTCATTTTCCAACAAAGCTTGTTGTCTTATGGCTTGCGGTGTGCCCGCCTTGAAGGCTATCTGACCACTGCTAAGTAACACCCTGTGCCAGGGTAAGGTAAGGGAATCAGGCAAATTGCGCAAACAATAGCCTACGTATCGCGCCCGCCCGGGCAACCCGGCCAAATCAGCAATTTTACCGTAAGCCGCTACCTTGCCGGGCGGAATCAGCCTCACTGTGTGCCAAATCCGTTCAGCTGGGGTAAGCTTGTCAGTCTCTGATAAAGATTCAACGTGTTTAATCATGCGCCAGCAATGCTCAACCTGTCACTATCCTGTTAAAACCTGTATCTGTCACGCCGTACAGCCGGTGTCCAATCTCACCGAAGTCATTGTGTTGCAGCATCCAAAAGAATCGCTCCATGCTAAAAACACCGTCAGACTGTTGCAGCTGGCACTTACGAAAATCTCGACATACGTTGGTAAATCGGCTGATGATTTTTCTCCCTTACGGCATAAGCTTAGTACAGATCCCAAACCGACAGCAGTTTTTTATCCGTCACCAGACAGTTCGGCAATTTCTGCCGTCACCTCTCGCGATACAACCAGGATCACCAGGGTCATTTTTATAGATTCGAGCTGGAAACAAGCATTTGGTATCTGGCAGAACAATCCCTGGCTAAATCAATTTACTTTTTATCAGCTGCCAGCAGAAACCACCGGGCAATACCACATCAGACAGTCAAAACTGCAACACAGTCTGTCAACACTGGAAGCAGTAGCTTATGGTCTTTACTACGTTGAACAACTGGACCCAAAACCGTTAGTAGACTTACTCTGCGCATTCACCCAACGTTGGCAAACCTATATTCCTGTGCGATAAGCTAGCTTTTTACCTGCATTGGCATATAGCCGCGCTGATCAGCCACCATAGATAACCAGCGCTTGATGGCCGGATACCCGTCCAGTGAGATACCAGCTTCGTGAGCGACATGGGTGTAGGCGTACAATGAAATATCGGCCAGCGTCATTTGATTACCCACCAGATATAATGTTTGCAGTAGCTGGTGTTCCATAACTGCCAGTGCTTTATGTCCGGCTTCCTGCTTTTGTTGGTATTCCTGTTTACGGTCTGCGGGTAGACCAAGGTACACATTGATAAATCGGGCAACGGCGATAGCGGGTTCGTGACTGTATTGTTCAAAAAACTGCCATTGCAGCATTTTGGCCAGTTCAAATTCGGTATTGGGTATCAGCGAACTGCCCGCAGCAAGATAATTTAAGATGGCGTTGGACTCGCTCAGGCAGCGGCCATCGCTTAATTCCAGCAATGGAATTTTGCCAACAGGATTACGCGCTTTAAATGCCTCTGTCTGCGTTTCACCAGCAAGAATATCAATTTCTATCCATTCGCATTGTTTACCTAATAAACCCAACAACAGCTGAATTTTGTAGCAGTTTCCCGATCGACTATCACCGTACACTTTCATGTTAAGCAGCTCCTTATTGTAAAAACCAGGTCAGAAACAAACAACCGCAAGGCAGACCGGTTGATATGGCAAATACTTTCGTGTTGGCAGTAACATCCTTTGGCCAACAGTGATGCTGGCGAAGGTCTTCCAGCTGTTGATTTAGTCTGTTTAATTCCTGTGCCACCAGGGTGCTGTCCCCATCGCTTTTATTAACTATTAAGTCAGCAATTTCAGTTTCAGTACTAATGATGCTCCTTATACGATGTCTACGCATTAAGTGCAGCGTTTTAAATACTGGCAAAAACAGTACGCTAAACATAAAAACCATGACAACAAAAAGCATGAGTATATCGATTACAGGTATCTCTTTTCCTAACCAAAACAATGGCATAAGTAAGAACATAAAAGTAGAAAAAATCACATTGCTACAGCCCAAATCACAAATTGGTTTACACTCGCAAAAATGATGTTCTATATTTGGCAAGACCAAGCGTTTATACAGATAACGGGTAAACGATGCTGATTGCATGACAAACAAAAACAGAAAAAACCAGAAAGGCACCGCAATCGCATTGAGCAGAACAATGGCAATTTCCTGGTCCAGCGCGAGTAAATTTTCGATTGACAGATAACCAATGGTTATCGATATCGCCAGCGAAGCTGAGACTACGACATGTCTGACTAGCTTCATCTCCAATGCCCGCATGTGGTTTTCATACTGACTTAATTGATTTATCTGAACAAGGAAGTCTGCGATTAGCTGTCCTGAACGGCGATGCAAAATGCGTAGCGCTAACCACAAAAAGCCGATGACTAGTGGCATACCAAGCGCAGCATTAAAGTCACGCTGAGATCGTTCATCGACAATATTACGATAGTCCAGGGTACCGGCCATATAATTGGCCGCAAAACAACCTAAGACAAACAGCAACGGCAACAACCAGGTATGCAGCACTGTGTATTTGTTATTTTCCATCTGCTTTCTTTACAAAATAAGTATTACGTCGCAATGAATCTGCGACGCATTACATTACCTTAAGCAGCACACTGATGGTAGCAATTCTGTAGGCGTTTACTTATCGCTCCACACCGCAAATTCATTGCCACTGGGCTCGGTAAAATGAAAACGTCTGCCACCCGGAAATTCAAACACAGGTTTGATAATAGTACCGCCATTGCGTTCGATTTTTGTCTGTAACGATTCCAGTTCCGGAGTGTAAAAAACTAACAATGTTGCACCGGAGGCGGTAAGCGAGGCGTTATCTGATTCATAAAAGCCGCCAACGATACCTTTATCGTGAAATTCCACATAGGATGGGCCATAGTCAGTGAAGGTCCAGCCAAATACTTCGCTAAAGAACTGCTTGGTTGCCGTCAGGTTGCGACATGGCAATTCTGCATAATTGATGAGTGTTTCGTTGCTCATTCTTATTCTCCGGCAATCGACGCAAAGACTTCTGCGCCAGTCATACACACTGTTTGCTCAGCAAAATTGTAGTAGGTTGGTTTACTGTCGATAAATAACTGATGGGTCATTGCCATACTATTGATTTCAGCAAATAAACCAACGGGCACATAGTAGCTGTCAGCGCCTTTTAGTTTATAGAAGAGGTGAGTACCACATTGCTTACAAAAACCGCGCTCAGCCCATTCTGAGGACTCATACGTTGCTATTGTGTCACCGGAAAAGTCGGCCTTTTCTGATTCTATGGCGAGATAGGGGCTACCAGACCACTGTCGGCACGTTTCGCAATGGCATGCACCAATTTCCAATGATTTAGGGGTCAACTCAATATTAACGCTCTGGCACAGGCATTTTGCTTGCATTACAGGTTGGTCACTCATTTGATTAGTCCTTCCGACTGGTTAACGGGATTTGCTATTCAACACCGGTTTAGTGCAACAACTAACCTAACCGTATGACAACCTATGAATGTAGCTTTTAATATATCTATACAGAGCACTGTATATACATACAATGCTATTTGCAATATCTTTAATCAAACGCCTGTTGCAGGCATAAAAAAACCCAGGACAATGCCTGGGTTTTTAATAATGCTTTTTACGATTTACTTGCGCAGTTTCTGAATCAAGCGTAACTGGGCAATTGCTTCGGCTAACTCTAATGCAGCTTCGGCGTAATCAAAATCGGCACCTGGATTGGCGATGTGCTCTTCAGCACGTCGTTTAGCTTCTTCAGCAGCCTGTTCATCCAAGTCTTCTGCTCGTACGGCCGTGTCGGCCAGAACAGTTACACTGCCAGGTTGTACTTCAAGTACGCCACCAGCAACATAAATAACTTCTTCTGCACCGTGCTGTTTAACCAAACGCACCATGCCAGGCTTAATTGCAGTGATCAGAGGCGCGTGGCCAGGGTAAATACCCAGTTCACCTTCGCTACCTGTCACCTGCATAGTTTCAACGAGACCAGAAAAGATAGACTTCTCTGCGCTTACTACATCCAGATGAACTGTCATTGCCATAATAACCTCCTGATAGGTACGTAAAGCCTTTACTGAGCCGCTAACGATGTCGCTGGCGGCTAGTATTATAAAGACTTATTTCTTGGCTTTTTCCAGCGCTTCGTCGATTGAACCAACCATGTAGAAGGCTTGCTCTGGCAGGTGGTCAAACTCACCTTCCAGGATGCCTTTAAAGCCACTGATGGTATCTTTCAGAGAAACGTATTTACCTGGAGAACCAGTGAATACTTCTGCTACGAAGAAAGGCTGTGATAAGAAACGCTGAATTTTACGAGCGCGGGTTACCACCAGTTTATCTTCGTCAGACAGTTCGTCCATACCCAGAATCGCGATGATATCTTTCAGCTCTTTATAGCGCTGCAGTACAGTTTGAACGCCACGAGCAGTCTCGTAGTGTTCCTGACCGATCACCAGTGGATCCAGCTGACGTGAAGTTGAATCCAGTGGGTCTACCGCAGGGTAGATACCAAGAGACGCGATATCACGAGACAGTACTACCGTTGCATCCAAGTGAGCAAAGGTGGTAGCTGGAGACGGGTCAGTCAAGTCATCGGCTGGTACGTATACCGCCTGGATTGACGTGATTGAACCAGTCTTAGTAGAGGCGATACGTTCCTGCAGAACACCCATCTCTTCAGCCAGTGTAGGCTGATAACCTACTGCTGATGGCATACGACCTAACAGTGCAGATACCTCAGTACCGGCCAGGGTATAACGGTAGATGTTATCCACGAAGAACAGTACGTCACGACCTTCGTCACGGAATTTCTCTGCCATCGTCAGACCAGTCAGAGCAACACGTAAACGGTTACCTGGTGGTTCATTCATCTGACCGTAAACCAGCGATACTTTATCCAGTACGTTAGAATCGTTCATTTCGTGATAGAAGTCGTTACCCTCACGAGTACGCTCACCAACACCAGCGAATACTGAGTAACCGCTGTGCTCGATGGCGATGTTACGGATAAGCTCCATCATGTTTACAGTTTTACCTACACCGGCACCACCGAACAGACCAACTTTACCACCCTTAGCGAATGGGCAAACCAGGTCGATTACCTTGATACCAGTTTCAAGCAGTTCAACTGAGCTTGATTGTTCTTCGTAGCTAGGTGCTGCACGGTGAATAGACATACGCTCTTCTTCACCAATTGGACCTGCTTCGTCGATTGGGTTACCCAGAACGTCCATGATGCGGCCCAGAGTAGCAGTACCTACTGGTACCGAAATTGGTGCACCAGAGTTTTCAACCGCTAAACCACGACGCAGACCGTCAGTAGTACCCAGAGCGATACCACGAACGACACCGCCACCTAATTGTTGTTGCACTTCCAGGGTTAACCCAGACAAGTCACCTTCGGTAACTTTAAGCGCGTCATATACCTTTGGAACCGCATCTTGTGGAAACTCAATGTCCACAACGGCGCCAATGACTTGGACGACCTTACCTTGACTCATAATTTGTCCTCATTAACTTTTATAAACCTTTGCCTACACCGCTGCGGCGCCGCCAACAATCTCACTGATTTCTTGTGTGATTGCAGCCTGACGTGCTTTGTTGTACACCAATTGAAGTTCATCAATCAGGTTGCCTGCGTTATCGGTTGCGGCTTTCATTGCAACCATTCGAGCAGCTTGCTCTGACGCGGCATTTTCAACAACGCCCTGATATACCTGAGATTCAATATAACGAACCATTAAGGCTTCCAAAATTGGTTTTGGATCCGGCTCGTAAATATAATCCCAGCGATGCTTTAATGTTTCGTCTTCAGACTTTGGCAAAGGCAGTAATTGATTGCTCACAGGCTGTTGTGTCATCGTGTTAACGAAGTCGTTGTAAACCAGGAATACTTTATCCAGCTTGCCTTCGTCGAATGCTTTAAGCATTACACGAACAATACCCACAATATCGCTTACACTAGGTGCATCACCAATACCCGACTCAGCAGCAAGTACGTTGCCACCAAACCGACCAAAGAATGCACAGGCTTTAGAGCCCAGCGCTGCAAAATCCACTTCTACGTCTTTGGCTCGCCACGCTTTAACTTCGTTAGCGACCAATTTAAACTCGTTGGTGTTTAAGCCACCACACAAGCCACGATCGGTGGATATCACAATATAACCAACACGCTTGACTTCACGCTCTTCCAAGTAAGGGTGGCGATATTCAAGGTTACCGTTAGCAATGTGACCAATCACTTTAAGCATGCTTTGTGCGTATGGACGTCCATGGGACATACGTTCCTGCGCCTTTTTCATTTTAGACGCAGCCACCATTTCCATCGCACTGGTAATTTTTTGAGTATTTTTAATACTCCCAATCTTACCTTTTATCTCTTTACCGCTGGCCATGACTATCTCTCCGATTACTCAACGTTTTGCTGGTGGTTTTCACCACCAGCCATTGATTACCAAGTTTGTGTCGCTTTAAATTTAGTTAAAGCGTCATTCAACTGAGACTCAATGTCGTCGTTGTAGTTACCTGTTTCGTTGATAGTCTTCATCAGATCAGCTTGTTCGCTGTTCATGTATGAATGCAGGGCCGCTTCGAAATCCAGGATCTTGTTCAGTTCCACGTCTTTCAGATAGCCTTTTTCTACCGCAAACAGGGAAACACCAGTTTCCGCCACAGAAAGTGGAGTGTACTGTTTCTGTTTCATTAGTTCGGTAACACGCTCACCGTGTTCCAGCTGGGCACGTGTTGCTTCGTCAAGGTCAGAAGCAAACTGCGAGAACGCCGCCAGTTCACGATACTGAGCCAGTGCTAAACGGATACCACCGCCCAGCTTCTTAACGATTTTAGTCTGTGCAGCACCACCAACACGAGATACCGAGATACCAGCGTTAACCGCCGGACGGATACCTGCGTTGAACAGGTCAGTTTCAAGGAAGATCTGACCGTCAGTAATCGAGATTACGTTAGTTGGTACGAACGCAGATACGTCACCCGCTTGCGTTTCGATAATTGGCAGTGCAGTTAATGAACCAGTCTGGCCTTTAACTTCGCCGTTAGTGAAACGCTCAACATACTGCTCGTTAACACGTGCAGCACGCTCAAGTAAGCGTGAGTGAAGATAGAATACGTCACCCGGGTATGCTTCACGACCAGGAGGACGCTTCAGCAGCAGTGAGATTTGACGATAAGCAACAGCTTGCTTAGACAAATCATCGTATACGATAAGGGCGTCTTCACCGCGGTCGCGGAAGTATTCACCCATAGTACAACCAGAGTATGGTGCCAGGTATTGCAGGGCAGCAGACTCAGAAGCAGAAGCGGCAACAACAATGGTGTGCGCCAGTGCGCCGTGCTCTTCCAGCTTACGTACTACGTTTGCGATAGTAGAGGCTTTTTGACCAACCGCTACGTATACACATTTAACGCCAGTACCTTTCTGGTTGATGATGGCATCAATTGCCATCGCAGTTTTACCAGTCTGACGGTCACCGATGATAAGCTCACGCTGACCTCGACCGATTGGAATCATAGAGTCAACAGACTTATAACCAGTTTGTACTGGTTGATCAACTGACTGACGCTCGATTACACCCGGCGCGATTTTTTCAACCGGCTCAAAGCTTTCTGCTTCGATTGCACCTTTACCATCAATCGCTTCACCCAGGGTGTTAACAACACGACCTAACAGTGAACGACCAACCGGTACTTCAAGGATACGACCAGTAGACTGGACTTTTAGTCCTTCTTGCAGGTCCGCGTAAGGACCCATAACAACTGCACCAACTGAGTCTCGCTCAAGGTTTAGTGCAATCGCGTAACGACCACCAGGAAGCTCAATCATCTCACCTTGCATTACATCGGCCAGGCCGTGAATGCGGATGATACCGTCGGTTACTGCGACGATAGTACCTTCATTGCGTGCTTCACTGGTTACATCGAACTGTTCAATTCTTTTCTTGATCAGTTCTGCAATTTCAGTGGAATTAAGTTGCATTGCTCTTATCCCCGTTATGCTTGCAACGCGTCTGCGAGACGGTTCAATTTAGATTTCACGGAACCATCGATAACTGTATCGCCTGCTTTAATTACTAAGCCGGCTACCAGGGCAGGATCCACGTTACAAATAAGCTTCACTTTACGTGCCAAACGTTTTTCCAACGATGAGCTGAGTTCGGTTTGCTGTGCTTCAGTCAGCGCAGCAGCAGAAGTGACGTTTACTTCAACTTCTTTTTCGTAATCTGCTTTAAGTAAGTCAAATAAAGCAGAAATCTCAGGCAACACGGTTAAACGTTTATTCTCAGCCAGTACTTTTACCAAGTTCTGACCATGTTCATCGAGCGAATCGCCACAGACCTTAATGTACAGGTCAGCCAGCTTGTCCGCAGCCATCGCACCAGTCGACAGCTCATGAACGGTTTCATTTGCGGAAACCTGTGCGGCAAAAGCTAGCATTTCCTGCCATTTTGCAATGGCGTTATGCTCAACAGCAAAATCGAAAGCGGCTTTAGCATAGGGACGAGCTACGGTTGTCAATTCAGACATGGCTCATCTCCTATCTCAAAGCTCGGCGACAAGTTTTTCAACAATGTCGCTTTGCGCGCTGGCGTCGATTTCACGTTCAAGGATTTGCTGTGCGCCGGCAATAGCTAATGCTGCTACCTGCTTACGCAGTTCCTCTTTGGCACGATTGCGTTCAGCTTCAATTTCGGCATAACCTTGCGAGATAATTTTTTCACGCTCAGCATGGCCGCGCTGCGTTTCTTCATCAACAAGTTGAGTTCCACGCTTTTTAGCCTGCTCGATAATTTCAGCTGCTTGTGCTTTCGCTTCTTTCAATTGCTCAGAGACTTTAGCCTGAGCAAGCTCCAGGTCTTTCTCAGCGCGTTCAGAAGCCGCTAAGCCGTCGGCAATCTTCTTCTGACGCTCTTCAATCGCAGCCATTAATGGTGGCCATACATAGCTTTTGCAAAACCACACAAAAACGATGAATGCGATTAACTGACCA
This sequence comes from Marisediminitalea lipolytica, assembly GCF_001758465.1. Taxonomy (GTDB): domain Bacteria; phylum Pseudomonadota; class Gammaproteobacteria; order Enterobacterales; family Alteromonadaceae; genus Alteromonas; species Alteromonas lipolytica. The sequence goes on along the minus strand of NZ_MJIC01000015.1, from coordinate 59,661 downwards.
ATTAGAGTGGCGTTAATATTCACAACCGCTCCTCCTCATAAATGTTCGCTAATAGACTTGAGTTAATAAAAATTAAGCACCAACAGCGAACAAGAGGTATAAAGCGATACCAACACCGATCATAGCGATCGCATCGATAAGGCCTGCTACAACAAACATCTTAACTTGCAGTTGAGGTGCCAGTTCAGGTTGGCGTGCAGCAGATTCAAGGAATTTACCACCCAGCAGACCAAAACCAATAGCAGTCCCAAGGGCACCCATACCGATCAGTAGTGCAACAGCGATGTATAACATGTACGTCTCCGATTTTATTTAAAGTTAAAGTTAAAAAGTAAAGTTAAAACACGTTTCAATTTGGTTGCCGTGAACTTCCAGGTTACTCACGACAACCGATTGTTTGTTTCTAGTGATCTTCGCTTGCCAGACTCAGGTAAACGATGGTCAGCATCATGAAAATGAAGGCTTGCAGAGGCAGAACCAGAATGTGGAACACGGCCCAGGCAAAGTGCAACGGCAGCTGGAAGTAGCCGATAGTTGCGATCAGGATGAAGATAAGCTCACTGGCGTAAAGGTTACCGAACAAACGCAGCGCAAGTGATAATGGACGCGCCAGCAGGGTAACGGTTTCCAGAATAAAGTTAACTGGAATAAACGCCGGGTGATTAAACGGCTGCATAGTCAGTTCTTTAATAAAACCGCCAACACCTTTAATCTTGATGGAGTAGAAAATGATAAGTACAAACACACCCAGTGCTAACGCGAAGGTCAGGTTTAGGTCAGTGGTTGGTACTGCTTTATTGTATACATGGTGAGCATCAACACCTACCGACTCACCAATCAGGCCGGAAATGGTAGGGATAACGTCTACCGGAACCAGGTCCATCAGGTTCATCAGCAGTACCCATACAAAGATGGTCAGTGCTAATGGAGCGATTAAATCACTTTTACCGTGGAAGGTACTTTTAACGTTGTCATCGACAAACTCGATAACCATTTCGACAAATGCCTGCCACTTGGTTGGAACACCTGTGGTTGCTTTTTTTGCCGCAGAGCGGAACAAAAACAAAAACAGGAAACCTAAACCAATAGACCAAGCCAGTGTATCGATGTGCCATACCCAAAAACCAGCGTCAGCACAGTTCGCATTGAACGCGATGCCGCTGTCAGTGGTGCACATGGAGGCATTGGTCAAGTGGTGCTTGATATATTCTGAGGTAGTGTATTCAGATGCCATTGTTCAACCTAAAAAATTAAAGTTTAAAATTCTTTAACGGTTTCGTCTCTACGACCTTCGCCTTAGTTTCGTTAACACTAAGGACGACTCGTTTTATTTTTATCGTTAGTACTATCGTTGACGAAACAACGCCAGCCAGTAGCTGACGGTTGCTATTGCGAATCCGGCAAACACCGGAAGCGGTTCTAATTTGAATCCTGCGAAAGCAATAGCAAACAAAATTACTGTCGTTGCCAGTTTTAATTTCGATCCCTGGCTAAAACTTTTCGTGACCAGTCTTAACTGACTCGCCCCGGCATATCTGAACGCAAACAATGCGAAAATCTGATTGGGTAAGATACTGATGATTGTACCCGCCGCAAAAGCTAAGGCTTTATCAACGGTACTCAACAACCCTGTTATGAGAATGAAAACCAGCGCGAAAACAATCTGAAAAAGCGCCGCCTTTTTGGCCACTGATTTTCCTTTGTCGGCCAAGTTTTTTGTCACATGTATTCTCTGGTTGTGAAACCCAACAAAAAGCGACAGAAGTATACTGTTTTAGCGATAGAATTCAACCGTTATAGATTTTTTGTATGTTATTGTGAAAATTTTCTGGGTCTATAACAGAAGGTCTGATGAGTTGACCAATAAATAGCCGTTCAAACGGCTATTTAATACGCGATAATATGCCGTCTAATTGATCAAGATCATTGAAATTGATAACCAACTTCCCTTTACCTTTTGCGTTATGATCAATAGACACTTTAGCGCCAAGATTGTCAGACAGTTTATTTACCAGACTTTTCACATCAGGATCGATTTCTTTGGCAGGTTTGGGTTCGGCAGGCTCGAGAATTTTACGCACCAGTTTTTCGGTATCACGAACGGTCAGCGCCTTGCCAGACACAATTTGTGCAGCATCAGACTGAGATTCACCTTCCAGTGCAAGCAGGGCACGCGCATGACCCATTTCGATATCACCGTGTTCAACCAGTAGTTTTACGTCCTCGTTGAGGTTATTCAATCGCAACAGATTGGTTACCGTTGTCCGTGACTTACCTACGGCTTCAGCGACTTCCTGATGGGTCAGTTCGAATTCGTTCATCAGACGGTCAAGTGCCTGAGCCTCTTCCATTGCATTGAGATCTTCGCGCTGAATGTTTTCGATTAACGCTATCGCCACCGCGGCTTCATCGGCCACTTCTTTAATCAGACAGGGCACAATATCAAGCTGCGCCAGTTGAGCCGCGCGCCAGCGACGTTCACCAGCAATGATTTCGTATTTGTCAGCACTTACTGACCTGACAACAATTGGCTGAATTACTCCCTGAGAACGAATAGAAGACGCAAGTTCCTCTAACGCTTCGGGTGACATGTCTTTACGCGGTTGATACTTACCAGGCTGCAAAAATTCGATTGGGAGTTTTTTTAATTCACTGTTTTGTGAAGTTGTGGCGTCGCCATCGTCGTTGCGGGAGGCAGACTGACTGGTAGCTAACAGCGCATCCAATCCACGTCCTAATCCTCTTCTTTTTGCTGACATAATATCCTCAATGCCTGAATGTTCTTTTTATTAACTTGCCTTGGCGGGCATTTCTGATGTTTTGTCCCGGCGACGTAAAATCTCACCGGCCAGTGCCAAATAAGCTTTGGCGCCGGTAGAGGATTTATCGTAATACATCGCAGGCGCTCCAAAGCTGGGCGCTTCGGCAAGGCGCACATTGCGCGGAATAACCGTACGGTAAACCTGTTCGCCAAAATGACGTTTTAACTGCTCAGAAACATCATTGGCCAGACGATTGCGAGGATCATACATTGTCCGCAGCACGCCTTCTATTTTTAATTGTGGATTTACCACCGACGCCAGCTTCTGGATAGTATCCATCAGTGCAGTTAAGCCCTCCAATGCATAATATTCACACTGCATAGGCACTAAAATCGAATCGGCGGCCGCCAGTGCATTCACCGTCAGCAGGTTTAACGATGGCGGACAATCAATAAAGATAAAATCGTAATAATCGCGCACCGATTGCAACGCATTACGTAACCGCACCTCACGGGCAAACTGCTCCATTAGCTTAATTTCAGCCGCTGTCACATCACCATTTGCCGCGATCAGGTCATATTTGCCTGAGGTATTTTTGATGATGACTTCATCAACCGGCTTGTCTTCAATCAGCATTTCATAGCTGGTTGCATCTACTTCGTACTTGTCGACACCACTCCCCATGGTGGCGTTGCCCTGGGGATCCAGGTCAATCAGCAACACTTTACGCTTAGTGGCAGCCATTGACGCAGATACGTTTACCGCCGTTGTAGTTTTACCCACACCGCCCTTTTGATTTGCGATTGCAATTACTTTAGCCACGTTTGATCCCAACTATGATTTTTGAACCGTCAGCAGATGACGTTCGCCCTCGAGGCCCGGTACAAATAACTCTACAGATGATTCCAGAGTAAAGGTATCAGGAATTGCAGCGATTTCGTCGGTCGGATACTGGCCTTTCAATGCCAGAAACTTACCTTGAGAATCTACCAGATGCTGACACCAGTGCAACATATCTTTTAGCGACGCAAAAGCACGACTCAATACTGCATCATAGTACTGCTCAGGGATGTGTTCCTCAACCCGACTCTGAATTGGCGTGACATTCACCAGTTTCATCTCATAGGCACATTGTTTCATAAAACGCACCCGTTTGCCCAAACTATCGAGCAATGTGAATTGTTTATCCGGGCAGGCTATAGCCAGTGGGATCCCCGGTAAACCAGGACCTGTACCAACATCGATATAGCGTTGCCCGGTCAGAAATGGCGCCACAGCCAAAGAGTCCAGGATGTGTTTAACCATCATTTGCTCGGGGTCGCGCACCGAGGTTAAGTTAAACGCCTTGTTCCACTTATGAATGCGTTCAACATAGTCAAGCAACAGTGTTTGTTGTTCCTCAGACAGCACCAATGACATGGCATCAATACCGTCACTCAGGATGGTAGCTAATTTTTCTCGATCAAAACTCATTTAGGCAGACTGCTTTTCGTGTTTGCGTAACATGCCGTGCTTTTTCAGATAAACCAGCAACAGCGAAATTGCCGCCGGCGTAATACCTGAAATACGTGCGGCCTTACCGATTGTCTCCGGACGAGCATCGGTAAGTTTGGCAACCACTTCGTTGGATAGTCCGGATATTTTACTGTAATCAAAGTCAGCAGGTAACAGGGTATTTTCATGACGCTGGGTTTTCGCTATTTCATCTAACTGCCGTGCAATGTAACCCGCATATTTAATTTGGATTTCTACCTGTTCTGCGGCAATCGGATCGGCAAGGCCCGGCCCTAACGACGCAATGCTCATCAGTGACTCGTAGGTCATTTCAGGTCGACGGATCAGCTCTTCCAGTGAATGCTCGCGGCTTACCGGATTCTTGAGCAGCGTATTTAACTCAGCTACCGCTGCATGTTCCGGATGGATCCACTGTCCTCGCAGACGCTGTTGTTCCTGTTCAACCGCTTCCATTTTGGTATTAAACGCCTGCCAGCGTGCATCATCCACCAGCCCGATATCCCGACCAATAGCCGTTAAACGCATATCCGCATTGTCTTCACGCAATAACAGACGATATTCAGCGCGGCTGGTAAACATCCGATAGGGTTCTTTGGTACCCATGGTTGCCAGATCGTCGATCAACACGCCCATGTAGGCCTGATCCCGACGCAGGATCAAAGGATCCTTCTGCTGAATTTGTAACGCCGCATTTGCTCCCGCAATTAAACCTTGGGCTCCCGCTTCTTCGTAACCGGTTGTACCGTTGATTTGCCCGGCAAAAAACAGGCCCTTAATAAACTTGGTTTCCAGAGTTTGTTTCAGGTCGCGCGGGTCAAAGAAATCATACTCTATGGCGTAGCCAGGGCGAATGATATGGGCATTCTCAAAGCCATTAATGGAATGAATCAGCGCTTCCTGAATATCAAAAGGCAGGCTGGTCGATATGCCATTTGGATACACTTCTATGCTATTGAGACCTTCTGGTTCAACAAAGATCTGATGCGAATTTTTATCCGCAAAACGTGTGATCTTATCTTCGATACTTGGGCAATAGCGTGGGCCAACCCCTTCAATCACACCGGTAAACATGGGCGAACGATCCAGCCCGCCGCGGATAATATCGTGGGTCTTTTCATTGGTATGCGTGATATAACACGGGATCTGCCTTGGGTGCATATCACGGCTGCCCATAAACGAAAATACCGGTTCTGGTGTATCACCAGGTTGTGGCTGCATTACATCAAAATTAAGTGAGCGGATATCCAGACGTGCAGGCGTACCGGTTTTTAAGCGATCCACTCTGAATGGCAATGCACGCAAACGCTCGGCTAACGCGATAGACGGCGGATCGCCTGCGCGACCGCCACGGTAGTTTTCCAGACCGATGTGAATAGTGCCACCAAGGAAGGTACCCACAGTCAGAACAACAGATTTAGCCCGGAATTTAAGCCCCATCTGGGTAACTACGCCGCATACCCGATCGTTTTCGACAATCAGATCATCACAGCTTTGCTGGAATAAAGTCAGGTTTGGCTGGTTTTCTACGATATTGCGGATCGCTTGTCGGTACAGACTGCGATCGGCCTGTGCACGAGTAGCTCTTACCGCCGGGCCCTTACTGGAATTAAGGGTTCTGAACTGGATACCGCCCTGATCAATTGCCAGTGCCATGGCACCACCTAAAGCATCGATCTCTTTTACCAGGTGGCCTTTGCCGATCCCACCAATGGCTGGGTTACACGACATCTGACCGATAGTTTCGACATTGTGGGTAAGCAGCAGAGTCCGCACGCCCATGCGCGCAGCAGCAAGTGCAGCTTCAGTGCCAGCGTGACCGCCGCCGACTACAATGACATCATAATCCTGCTGATAAAACATAGTTACCTCACTAATACGAAAGCGTTTAGCCAGTGGAGAAAAAAGGGCGCGTATTTTAGCTGAGTTCTTGGCTAATGAAAATGGTTAAATTTTCTACATTTTACGCCAATGCGGGAAAAGTTGATCGGCTTATTAATATATAGGATCTATGTAGATCTTTTATTTTTATATTTATTAGGGATCGCAAGATCTGTGAGTAAGTCATTTTTCCTTATTTAAAACATCAAATTACGCGATCAATAAGATCTGGATGACCCCGATCATAACCGTTATGGGATCCTGTGTATAAGGCCCTGTTTTATCCACATAGCAATATCGACCGGATCTTATCAAAACAGAGATCAAAGCTTGTACACAGCTACTTCTAAGAGGTTATGCACAGCAGTGATCTAGCTTTGATCTAGCTGGGGATAAGTTGTTTAATAGATCCAGGATCCGATCGGTTGTTACCGCATATTATAAGGCTTATAGCGCTATTTTACTGTGGAAAAGAGTTATTCAGATCGCACGGGGATAAGATCCAGTGATCACATTAGCTAAGTGATCATAAAAATTGAAAAGAGCGTGTGCGAGTACATAAATGATAAAGCGGTCTGCGCTAAGCGGTAAAAAATAGCCGGGATTAGTTACCCGACACAACATACAAAAACGCCGTACAAAGCAGTGTACGGCGTTTCAGACACAAACTGACGTTGTATTAACGTACCTGATTAGGTTGATAGCGTGGCGCTGCTGCGACCTGATCTTCTTCGTCCAGAATAAGTCCTTTACGGCGACTCGGTCCGGAAAACCGCACTTTGTAGGTATCGTATTCTTTGATCGACTCAAAACAATAGCGGCCCAGAGCGATCTCCAGATCGCCAAGGTTATGGTTAGTGATCAGAATACAATTTTTCTTGTTGACCAAACGTTGACGCAGCAGATTACCCAGCCAGCTTTGTGAGTTTTTCTTTAACACGGTCTCGTTTACACAGACTTCGTCGAGAATTAGCATATCGACATCCAGCAATTCCTGATGCGCTTCGCGAAACTTCTGGCCGGCGTTGTCCTGAGAACCGAAGTCATAAGCAGAGTGACGCATTTCCAGCAGTGTCGACAGCTGGCGATAAAGTACAGTTACTTCAAACTGGTCAATAAGCTGATGGGCAATGGCGCCGGCAATATGGGATTTACCACGGCCGTAATCGCCATAAAAGATCATCATGTGAGAACCGGCATCACGCCAGGCTTTGTCCTCGTGCGCAGCGATAAAGGATTGAGCAATGCTTACCGCTTCTACTACATCATCGCTGTCTTCAATGAGGTTAGCGAAGGTCCAGCGAGGATTAAGATCAGAACGGCCATGCAGCATTTCGATTCGCTGCTTTTTGGTTTGTTGCTGTAACTGAGCAATTTCTTTATTGGCCTGGGTTTCATATTGCTTACGTAAGGTCTTGTAATCAATATATTCAGATTCATTAGGTACGGCTTTACCCAGGGTTCTGGCCAGTGAATTGAGTTTATCTTTGAATGAATCCATGATTAATGGTTACCCGGTTTAGTGGCGTATTTAGCAACAAGTTTACGGGCATTATCATCTGCTTCTATGCCAGGTTCAACTTTCACTACCTGATTGCCGACTTTTTTGGTTGCCTGATAGCCCTTGGCAGTACGTCTGTTTTTAAGGGCGTAGGTGAATTTTTGTGTCCACTGGTAATTACTGAATACGGCTTCAGGTCTGCCCAGCCAATAGGCGACAAACTCGCCAATGTCCTGTTCTTCGTAGCTTTTGTCGATCAACCCTATCAGGCTGGCGATATCTTCAAACAGCTGGGATTCTGGCTGCCAGTCGCGGTGCATTGAGTAATGCTGTTGATGAAATGGCTGGTAACTTTTAGCGGTGTTTATTAAGGGTAACAACAGCTGTTTACCGTTTAATGAGCTGTCCAGACTAAGCGATTCAGGTATGGTTACCAGACCCGCCTGGGCCAGTTCGTCTATTAGTGGGTTTATTTCCCTGCCACGGCTAACCGGATTCTGTTGGGGATCGCCGTTTATTAGTGCCATGATTTCTTTATAGAGCAAGGGTTTGGACAACAGCGTGTCCTTATTGGCGTCCGGACGCAGCAGCAGACAATAAATAACCCTTGCCGCGTTGCTTAGGGGCGCGGTAAGGGCATTAAGTTCGGCCTGGGTAAACATTTAGTCCAGCGTATCTAGGATCGGTTCCAGCCATTCTACGGCGCGATCTTCCGGAATAGGGTGGTGTAATACATCAATATGCAATGGTTCAGCCATTAGTTTAGCCCCACCTTTGGTTAACAACGTTTCCATGGCGATAGCACCATAGCAGTAGGTGTCGTAGCTACTGTCGCCAAGACCCACAACAAAAAATTCGATGTCGCTAAGGTCTTCACCTTCGAGCTGTGCAGCAAAGGGCTTAATATTGTCTGGTAACTCACCGGCACCATGGGTTGAGGTGCAAATAAACCAGGTTGAATCTTCGTCAATATCGGCAATGTCTGGCTGGGTGAGAATGGTAGCTTTATAACCACGGGCACGCAGCGTTTCAGCTATGGCGTCAGCGACATATTCACTGGCACCCAGCACAGAACCTACTAGTAACGTAAAGTGACGATCCATATTACTCCGGATAAACCAATTGGCAGTTAAACAAAAGTGGCAGCATTATAGCAATAATCACTGCCGGGTAATATGTTTAGTCTTACTACCGGTTTATAAGATGGGTTATTTACCAATACAGAACGAACAAAAGATGCGCCCCAGCAGATCGTCGGAGGTAAATTCGCCGGTAATCTCCGTAAGTGCCTGATGGGCAAGACGGAGTTCTTCAGCTAATAGTTCGCCGGCGAGGTTGTCGTGCAGTTGTTGCTCGCCAATTTGCAGGTGCTCCAGTGCGGTATCAATAGCATCGATATGACGTCGCCGGGCAATAAACTGACCTTCGGTGGTGGTATCCAGTCCGATACTGGCGGCCAGATGTTCCCGTAATACATCAACACCGGCACCGGTGCTGGCAGACAACGAAATAGTAGTAAAGGTACCGTGGGCGGATGAAACCTGCTGAAGCTGAATATCATCACCGGTTTTATCTGCCTTATTGCGGATCACCGTAACGGGCATACCCGCTGGTAATTGCTGCATAAATTCAGGCCAGATCAGGTAAGGATCGATGGCTTGTGACTCGGTACTGTCAACCACAAACAGCACCCGGTCGGCCTGATTTATAGCCTCCCAGGCGCGGGCGATGCCTATTTGTTCCACCTTATCGGGACTGTCGCGCAGGCCTGCGGTATCGATAATGTGTAATGGCATACCGTTAATGTGGATATGTTCTTTGAGTACATCACGAGTGGTACCGGCGATATCGGTAACAATGGCACTTTCGCGACCGGCCAGTGCGTTCAGCAGACTCGACTTTCCGGCATTAGGCTTACCGGCAATAACTACCTGCATGCCTTCACGGAGTAAGGAGCCTTGTTTAGCCTGACCTCTTACCTTGTTCACCTGAGTGAGAATAGCTGTGAGATCATTACTGACTTTACCGTCGGATAAGAAATCGATCTCTTCATCGGGAAAATCGATAGCAGCTTCAACATACATTCGTAAATGAATAATCGCTTCGCTGAGATAATTTATTTGCGCCGAAAACTCACCTTGCAGTGACCGCAGAGCGCTTTTGGCAGCCTGTTGTGAACTGGCATCAATTAAATCAGCAATGGCTTCGGCCTGGGCCAAATCCAGTTTGTCGTTCAAGAATGCCTGTTCACTAAACTCGCCCGGTCTTGCCAGGCGAACGCCTGGTACAGCCAGGATAGCCTCTAACAGCATGTCGATAATGACCGGTCCACCGTGGCCCTGAAATTCAACGACATCCTCACCCGTAAAAGAATGGGGATTGTTAAAATAGATGGCGATGCCCTGATCGATTATATCGCCCTCGCGATTATAAAAGTCGGTATAAGTTGCCTGGCGTGGTGAAAGCGGAACTCTCAGCAATGACTCAGCCACGGTTAACGCCAGTGGGCCGGAAACCCTCACAATACCAACGCCGCCCCGTCCGGGAGGGGTAGCTTGTGCAACAATGGTGTCGGTGTGGCTGATAGTCATAAATACGGCCTGTGCGATTAATCTCTGAAGTTATTAAACTGGAAAGGTTGGCCGAGTTCGGCTTGTCTTACCAACTGCATGACTTCCTGTAAGTCGTCACGTTTTTTGCCAGTGACACGTAACTGATCGCCCTGAATCGCAGTTTGTACTTTGATTTTGGCGTCTTTTACCAGTTTTACAATTTTCTTGGCCACAGCTTGTTCAATACCTTCTTTAAAGGCAATAACCTGACGGTAGTTCTTCCCTGTTACGGTGTGCGGTTTACAATCAATGGCTGAGGTATCCAGATTGCGTTTTGCACAGGCGCTACGAAACATGGATTCCATCTGTTGTAACTGGAACTCTGCCTGGGCTGCCATCAGTACGGTTTTTTCCTTGTACTCAAAGCTGGCTTCAACACCACGGAAATCAAAACGGGTCGACAGTTCGCGGTTGGCGTTTTCCGTCGCGTTACGGACTTCTTCCATATTTATTTCTGAAACAATATCAAATGAAGGCATGGTTGTGCTCTCCTGTTAACAAAAGCCCGCATGAATGCGGGCTTAAAGACTTGTGTAAATCGTTATTAATTACTTAATGCCGCGCTTTTCCATTGAGGCATAAATCATTTTCGCCTGCACCAGGGTAATCACGTTACTGATAAACCAGTACAGTACCAGACCGGCCGGGAACCAGATGAAAAAGATACTCATTGCTACTGGCATCCATTGCATGATTTTTTGCTGCATCGGGTCGGTCATGGTAGTGGGTTGCAGCTTTTGCAGCATCCACATACTTGCACCTGTTAATACCGGTAATACGAAGTAAGGGTCCATTACCGACAGGTCAGTGATCCACAGAATAAAGTCAGCGTGACGTAATTCCACACTTTCCAGCAGTACCCAGTAAAGGGCCAGGAAGATTGGCATTTGCAGCAGAAGCGGGAAGCAGCCACCCATCGGGTTCACCTTTTCCTTCTTGTAAAGCTCCATCATGGCCTGAGACATTTTTTGACGATCATCGCCAAACCGGTCTTTCAGCTGCTGCATCTTAGGTGCCAGATTACGCATTTTAGCCATTGATTCGTATTGCTTTTTGGTTAGCCAGTACATGGCACCCTTAACAATAATCGTAATCAGGATAATGGCTAAGCCCCAGTTGCCTACCAGACCGTGAAGGAACTTAAGTAAGCCAAACAGCGGCTTGGATATCCACCATAGCACGCCGTAATCAACCGTTAGATCCAAACCGCGAGCCAGTTGTTCCAGCTTATCCTGATCCTTGGGACCCAGATACAGTGTACTGTTTAATTCAATTGCCTTGCCGGATTCTACGCTGGTTGCTTCGCCGGTATAGCCAATAATGGCATACTGACCACCGACTAAGCGGCTATACAGTGAGTTAGTTTCACTTTGTGGCGGTACCCAGGCCGAAATAAAGTAATGCTCCAGCATACTTACCCAGCCACCCACTGTGTTTTCACGCAGCGGATCATCTTCGATATCACCAAAAGAGTATTTATTGTAACGATCATCTGCTGTACCAAATGCCGCACCGCGATAGGTTGGCATAAACATGTTGCCGCCTTTTTGCTCGGCAGTGGTTTGCTTAAGCTGAGCATATTGCTGGAACTGCGCAGTCTGACCAGAGTTGTTAGTAATGGTGTAGCTAACTTTTACATCGTTGTGGTCACGGGTGAAGATAAAGGTTTTGGTAACGCTGATACCGTCATTGCTAGACCAGGTAATTGGCACTTGCAGGGTGTCGCCGGTAAGTTCATAAGAAGATGCCGCGGCCTGATATAACGGACGTCCCTGAGGGCTGCCATCCGGACCGTTTGCACCGACTAAACCACTTTGCGCAACATAAAGACCATTGTTTGCACGTAATAAGCTAAAAGGTTCATCAGAACCCTGAGTCACTGGAAATTTGACCAGGTCCGCATGGATAACGTCACCGCCCACCAGGCTGATAACAACATTCAGCGTATCGGTTTTAACCGAAATACTTTGTTGTGTGTTGTTAGACGCTGTCGCCTGCGGCAATGTGTCACTTACCGCAACAGGGACATCTTCGTCAGTGCCGTTGGCCGTGGTTACCGGGGAGGCTGAAGGTACGCCTGCGGGTACGCTATCAGCCATGTCCTGTGATACAGGCTGCACAGGTTGTGGTCCATAGGCTTCATGCCATTGTTGCCAAAGCAAATAACTAACAAATGCTAAGGCAATAATCAGAATACTTCGTTGCGATTCCATACTGGTCTCTTTTAATTTGAGTGTTTATTGTCTTGTTTATGTTCGGGTACCGGATCGTATCCGCCAGGGTGCAAAGGGTGGCATTTTAATATGCGTTTGATAGATAACCAACCGCCAATTAGCAATCCGTGCGATTTTAATGCATTTAATGCATAAACCGAACAACTTGGATGAAAGCGACAACGCTGGCCGAGCACCGGTGAGATAAATAACCGGTAAAAGTAAATAAGTCCCAGAGGCAGTGCAATTAGCCCGTAGTGCAGCGCTTTTCGAGCTTTTTCCATAACTTTTCCAACGTGACAAAGACTTCTTCATTCGACAGTTTATCGGCGCCGGTTTTACCAACCACGATAATATCGATACTGGGTAGCTGTTGTGCGCGATGTCGAAAGCTTTCGCGAATTAAGCGTTTAATACGGTTGCGCTGGTTCGCTTTGCGAATGCGTTTTTTGGCTAAAGTTATGCCAATACGAGGATGGTTTAGCTGATTATGTCTGGCGAGAACCGTAAAACACGGTGATACTGCAGGAGTAGCGTTATCAAAAACATAGGTAAAGTGGGAGGGAGTAAGAAGCCTTAACTCCCGGGAAAACTGGTTTTCGCCCACTTTTGGTAAATACCATTAAGCAGAAAGGCGAGCACGACCCTTTGCACGGCGAGCGGCTAGTACTTTACGACCGTTTTTAGTCGCCATACGAGCACGGAAACCGTGAGAGCGTTTACGCTTTAGGTTACTCGGTTGAAACGTTCTTTTCATGACCAAAGTCTCACTTTTACGTGGTTAAACATACTTATTGTAACTGCCCAATAATAGACGCGCTACAAAAGGACGCTGAATTCTAGAGATCTCTTAGGGCGATGTCAATGGCAAAGGCATTTAAACCCCTTATAAATATTAAAAATCCGCCAGAACACCGGATTATTTTATTTTGTGCTGTGAATAAATTTTTTCATAAATAATATTTATCCACAGTTTATCGTTGGATCCACCAAAAATTAGCTTTGTCAAGCATATGATCGGTTACTGATCGCCTATACAGGATCCTTGATCACGCTATTGAGATCTCGTTATAGCTTTATGTTTTTTCCTTTATAAACATTATATTAAGGTTTTTTCGATGGGCTTTTTTCGTGATCCCGATTTACTTTGGATCGAATAAGTAAGATAATCCACAAGCTAAATGGTCGATCAGCTGATTACTGTCAATTTACCCATTTTCTGTCGGTTTGTTACCTAAAGCCAGCCGCCGCTTTTTTACTCAATATAAAACAATAACAATAATAATAAAAATAAGGCCTCGAGCCATTACGGAGCATAATAATAAGATGTCTTTATGGAATCAGTGCCTGGAGCGTTTGCGTCAGGAACTCCCTACACAGCAGTTTGTTATGTGGATAAGACCACTAACGTCAGAACAAAATCAGGATGCTGTAACACTTTATGCTCCGAATCGATTCATTTTGGATTGGGTAAGAGAGAAGTACCGCGACAAGATCAATCAACTCTTTGTTGAGTTCAGTGCTGGCCAGCAAGCGCCACAGCTGCGTTTCGAGGTTGTTCAGCGGCGTAGTGCGGCGGTTCATACAAACAGTGTTGCCAGTGATCCCCAATTCGATCCGAACAGAGGATCATTGCGCGGATCCTCACCGGTTTCTACACCGCCACCTGTGGAACAGCAGCCGCCAGCGCCTAATTTCACCAGTCATAGTACACCCGCGGTCGAAAAACCAGCGGTTCGTGCTACTGTCAGTCAGCCGCCGGTGGTCAATCAAACGGTAAATAAGGTGATCCCGATCCCGGAAGGGGTGAGCCATAAAAGCAATATCAATCCGACATACCAGTTTGATAACTTTGTTGAGGGTAAATCTAACCAGTTAGCCCGGGCTGCGGCCAGTCAGGTGGCAAATAATCCCGGTGGCTCATATAACCCACTATTTATTTACGGTGGTACTGGTCTGGGTAAAACGCACTTACTGCATGCAGTGGGTAACGGGATCCTCAATACTAAACAAAACGCTAAGATCATTTATATGCATTCTGAGCGATTTGTTCAGGATATGGTAAAAGCATTGCAGAATAACGCTATTGAGGACTTTAAGCGGTTCTATCGTTCTGTTGATGCCTTACTTATCGATGATATTCAGTTTTTTGCTAATAAAGAACGCTCTCAGGAAGAATTCTTCCATACCTTTAACGCTTTGTTAGAAGGTAATCAGCAGATCATTCTTACCTCGGATCGCTACCCAAAAGAAATAGACGGGGTAGAGGATCGGTTGAAGTCCCGTTTTGGCTGGGGTTTAACTATAGCGATTGAGCCACCGGAATTAGAAACCCGGGTTGCCATTTTAATGCGTAAAGCGGCAGAAAATAATATTCAGTTACCCAACGAGGTTGCCTTCTTTATTGCTAAACGCTTACGGTCTAATGTTCGTGAGCTGGAAGGTGCACTCAATCGCGTTATTGCTAACGCCAACTTTACCGGGCGGCCTATTACTATCGATTTTGTCCGTGAAGCACTACGGGATCTTCTTGCGCTGCAGGAAAAGTTGGTTACCGTAGACAATATTCAAAAAACCGTTGCTGATTATTATAAAATCAAAGTATCTGATATTCTCTCAAAACGCAGGAGTCGTAGCGTAGCTCGGCCTCGTCAGGTTGCCATGGCATTAGCCAAAGAACTGACCAACCATAGTTTGCCGGAATTGGGCAATTTATTTGGTGGCAGAGATCACACGACAGTGCTCCACGCATGCCGTAAAATAGAGCAGCTAAAAGAAGAAAGTCATGATATAAAAGAAGACTATAAGAACTTGATAAGAACACTGTCTTCTTAATAGTAACCAACACAGGTGAGAAAAGAATTCGATGAACTTTACCATCAGCCGGGAAAACTTTTTACAACCACTACAACTCGTATCTGGGGCCGTAGAGAGACGACACACCCTGCCGATATTATCTAACGTTTTAATTAAGGTTAGTGAAGGCGCACTATGGTTAACGGGTACTGATTTAGAGGTAGAACTCATTTCCAGTACTCAATTGGAAGGGGATTTTGCCGAAGGTGAGATTACCGTTCCTGCCAAAAAGTTGTTTGATATCTGTCGTGGTTTATCTGACGGTACTGAAATCAATTTTTCCCTGGACGGCAATAAAGCGGTTATTCGCGCAGGCCGTGGTCGCTACACTTTATCTACGCTTTCTGCCAGCGATTACCCTAATCTCGAAGATTGGGAAGGCGAAGTCGAATTTGAAGTTTCCGGTAGCAATCTCAAGCGTCTGATAGATAGTGTTCATTTTTCTATGGCGCAGCAGGACGTTCGTTATTACCTCAACGGTATGTCTCTGGAAACCGAAGAGAACCTGGTAAGAACTGTCGCAACAGACGGCCATCGTCTGGCCTTGTGTCGACTGGATTACACCGCTGCGGCATTGCCTGCTCGCCAGGTCATTATTCCTCGTAAAGGTGTACTGGAAATTTCTCGTTTAATCGAAGACGACGAAAAGCTACTGAAGATTCAAATTGGTGCTAACCATATCAGAATGTTCTCAAGCGATTTTATTTTTACCAGTAAATTGGTTGATGGCCGTTTCCCTGATTATCGTCGGGTCTTGCCAAAAGACGGTGATAAAGTCATTTTAGCTCGCAAAGATATTTTGAAAGATGCTTTCTCCCGTGCCGCTATTTTGTCTAACGAGAAGTTTCGTGGTGTTCGGTTAAACATCTCTTCGGGCGAGTTAAAAATTACCGCGAATAACCCAGAGCAGGAAGAAGCTGAAGAAATTGTTGATATCGACTATCAGGGCGATTCGCTGGAGATCGGTTTTAACGTTGCTTACCTGATTGATGTGCTCAATTCAATCGGCTCAAATAATGTTAAAATAAATCTGATGGATGCTAATTCCAGCGCTCTGATAGAAGACGCCGATGACAGTGCCGCGCTTTACGTTATTATGCCGATGCGGTTGTAATTTATTTGCCTGCTATTAGACGTTTTCACCAATTGCCGAATACTTGTATTCGGCATTGTTGATTTTAACCCCTGCATTTTTATGTCATTTTGACGTTAAGTTCGCTTTTATGATTTTGAATAAGGTACAGCTGACTAAGTTTCGAAACTTCGAATCTGTACAATTCAGTCCCTCACCATCCCTGAGCATTATCACCGGCAAAAACGGCAGCGGTAAATCGTCTCTCCTCGAGGCGTTGCATTATCTTGGCTACGGCAGGTCATTCAGGACATCTAAACATCAATCTGTGATCAAGCACGATAACGATGCTTTCACTATCTTCGCCAGCTGTAAAAACGATGATGATAAGGAATTCCGAATTGGTTTATCCAGAGGTATCGGCGAACAGTTTAAATGTAGTGTGAATGGCGAACATTTTAAGCGTCTAAGTGATTTAGTTAGCTTACTGCCGATACAGTTATTTACGCCGCAAAGTACCGATTTAGTGATTGGTTCGCCATCTGAGCGAAGACGATTTTGCGATTGGGGGTTGTTCCACGTGGAACAATCTTATTCTGAGTTAATTAAAAACTACAGTAAGGTACTTAAGCATCGCAATGCGCTGCTAAAGGACTATAATGGACAATCAGCTCAACATAATACGGATTACTGGGATCAACAATTAGTCTCGTTAGGGGAGCGTATAGATGCCCTACGCAGCGATTACGTGACGCGGTTAGTGCCAATATTTGAAAGCACTTGTTTGCAATTTCTACCTGAGTTTTCCGTGGAAATTTCGTATTATAGGGGCTGGGAAAAAGACAGTGAATTGTTGCAGGCTCTGCACAAGAAACTGCCTTACGATAGAAAAATTGGATATACCTCTGCGGGACCGCATAAAGCAGATTTGCGTTTTAAGGTGAACAAAAACCAAGCCCAGGAAGTACTATCGCGCGGTCAACTAAGAATGGCCGTGGCAGCATTACAGCTAGCGCAAACCAAACTGTTTACGCTGGAAACCAACAGACACAGTATCTTTTTGCTTGATGATATTGGTGCTGAGTTAGATGCAGAAAAAAGAGAACGATTCATTGATGGTTTGCTCGAAACGCAAACGCAAGTGTTTGTGACAGCCATAGAGCTGGAGCAACTTGAATTCGTAAATAAATATAAAGACAAAAAAATGTTTCACGTGGAACATAGCAGCGTGAACGAGGAGTAAAACTGAATGTCAGAACAGAACAATTATGATTCTTCCAGTATTAAAGTTCTGAAAGGATTGGACGCAGTACGGAAGCGTCCCGGCATGTACATCGGTGATACCGATGATGGAACCGGCTTACACCACATGGTGTTCGAAGTCGTAGATAACTCTATTGACGAAGCGCTAGCAGGTTACTGTTCTGAAATTAATGTTCAAATTCACACCGACGGTTCGGTTTCTGTATCAGATAATGGCCGTGGTATTCCTACTGCTATGCACCCTGAGGAAGGTGTTTCTGCAGCAGAAGTAATCATGACGGTACTGCACGCCGGTGGTAAGTTTGACGACAACTCTTATAAAGTTTCTGGTGGTCTTCACGGCGTAGGTGTATCCGTGGTAAACGCACTGTCACGCAAGTTAAAGTTGACTATCCGGCGTGAAGGTAAGACCCACGAACAAGAGTATCAACACGGTGTACCTCAACAGCCACTAGGTGTAATTGGTGATACTGATAAGACCGGTACTGCAGTACGGTTTTGGCCGAGCACAGATACTTTCTCAGACGTTGAATTCCACTATGAAATTTTGGCTAAACGCCTTCGTGAACTGTCGTTTCTTAACTCTGGGGTGTCGATTAAATTAAAAGATGAGCGCGATGGCAAAGAAGACCACTTTCACTATGAAGGGGGTATTCAAGCCTTTGTTGAGTATCTGAACCGCAACAAAACGCCCATTCATCAAAAGGTATTTCACTTCTCAAGCGAAAGAGAAGATGGCATCTCTGTTGAAGTATCCATGCAATGGAACGATGGTTTCCAGGAAAACATTTACTGCTTTACCAACAATATTCCACAGCGTGATGGTGGTACCCACCTTGCAGGCTTCCGCGGAGCTTTAACCCGTACCCTGAATAACTACATGGAAAAAGAAGGGCTGAACAAAAAGGCCAAAACAGCTACCAGCGGTGACGATGCTCGTGAAGGTCTTACAGCTGTTGTATCGGTAAAAGTGCCTGATCCTAAGTTCTCTTCTCAGACTAAAGACAAGCTGGTTTCCTCAGAAGTACGCCCGGCAGTAGAGTCTGCAATGAACGAAAAACTGGCTGACTATCTTTTAGAGAATCCAACAGAAAGTAAGATTATTGCCAGCAAGATTATTGATGCAGCACGTGCCCGTGAGGCCGCTCGAAAGGCTCGTGAAATGACGCGCCGAAAAGGGGCTCTGGACCTGGCAGGTTTGCCAGGTAAATTGGCTGACTGTCAGGAAAAAGATCCTGCACTAAGCGAGCTGTACATAGTGGAGGGTGACTCTGCGGGTGGTTCAGCCAAGCAGGGTCGTAACCGTAAAAATCAGGCTATCCTGCCACTGAAAGGTAAGATCCTGAACGTTGAGAAAGCACGCTTTGATAAAATGCTGTCTTCTCAGGAAGTAGCGACCCTCATTACGGCATTGGGTTGTGGTATCGGCAGAGACGAGTACGACCCAGAGAAGCTGCGTTACCACAGCATTATTATAATGACGGATGCCGACGTAGACGGCTCACACATTCGTACATTGTTGCTGACTTTCTTTTATCGTCAAATGCCAGAAATCATTGAGCGTGGTTATGTGTATATTGCCCAGCCGCCACTCTATAAAGTGAAAAAAGGTAAGCAAGAACAGTATTTGAAGGACGACGAATCCTTAACAAAATACCTCACTGCAATCGCAATTGACGGGGCAGAGTTGTACACAACAGAAGACGCCTTACCCATTAAAGGGGTAGCGCTGGAAAGTCTGGTACAGCAATATCAGGGAATCGAGAAAATGATTTCTCGTATGTACCGCGTGATGCCTACCAGTCTTTGGTACAAGTTAATCTATACCAAAACGCTGTCTACCGACGATCTCACTGACGAAGCAAAACTGGCTTCATTCGCTACTGAATTTACCACAGCACTGGAAACACAAGAAACAGACGGTGCACTGTATAAGTATGAAATTAAACGTGATGCAGAACGCAGTGAGTACTACATTGCGATTATTATGCGTATGCATGGTATCGACTACGAATACAATCTGGGCCGGGACTTCATTGAGTCGGCAGAATATCAGCGTATTAAAGGCTTAAACGAAGCCATTAATGGCATGATGGAAGAGGACGCTTACATTAAACGTGGTGAGCGTAAAGAGTCTGTTGCTCAGTTTAAAGAAGCTCTGGACTGGTTAATGGGTGAAGCCAAACGTGGTCAGTACATCCAGCGTTATAAAGGACTGGGCGAGATGAACCCTGACCAGCTGTGGGAAACCACCATGGATCCGGAAAGTCGTCGCATGCTACAGGTAACCATCGAAGATGCGATTGCTTGTGACCAGTTGTTTACTACCTTGATGGGTGACCAGGTAGAGCCTCGTCGAGCCTTTATCGAAGCTAACGCACTTAACGTAGAGAACCTCGACGTATAGTCATTGGCTGAATTCCAGCTAGCATATTGAAAGAGAAAAGCCCGCTTAACAAAGCGGGCTTTTTGTTAGGACAAGAAGAAAAGAGGGATTACACAATTGCCAGTGTTGTTAGAAATCGGATTAATACCTCATCTTCTTCGAAAGACAATCCCAGTGAAAATCGACCGTCGTCGATTTGATGTTGATTTCGAATTAGCCCTTTAACAATAGTAGGTTCGTCAAAAGCGGTATTGATTTTAAGATAAACCGGCCCGGCTTTTATACTGGTACCCTGATGTTTTGCATCAACCTCGACCCGGCAACCGCTAGCGGAAATATCCTTGATAAAGCCAGTTAAGTAGGATTTTGATTCAAACACTGCCGTTGCCATCACACTGCTATTACGGTTACCAACACAAACCGGAATCTTGGGTATTACCCGGTTATCCTTGCGCAACGAAATACTCTCTACTCTTTGCGGAAATGAAATATACAGGATGTATCTGGGCCGGGAAGGGCTGGCAATAATCTAACTCTTAAAAGCAATACACTGACCAGCCTCGCCTTCAATTAGCATGCGGGCCACACAAATAGTACCGGATTTTAGTGGTGCTGAATGTTCAACGAACGCGGAAAGTGGCAGGGAAATAATGACAAAATTACTCTCGTCGTATCCAAGTAGTATTGTTTTGAGCCTGATTGGGACGACATCTGGACGAATCTGGAGATCGACTTGGTCTCCGGGCTTGAGGTGCTTAAAAGTGGCTATAACTTCAGCCCGTTGCTTGGCTGCCACATCTTGATCCGATACTTCTTTGGGTGACATCAGGTGTATCCTCGATACACAACACTTAAACCTTGGTTTACAACAACAAAATACCCGGATTTTCATTGTAAAACAATAAATTGGCGGATTTTTGATAAGGCTAAAGATACCCGTTGTGGGATACAGTCTGAATTCACGACTAATAACCAGCCTATTGAGATAATGAACCCTGCCAACCAATAGCACCAACCAGAAAGGCATGCTTTAATAAACATGACAGAGATTGATCAATCCATTTTCAGAATAAGAAAATAACACTACTTGGAAAGCAAAGTGACAACGACTAAAAATAAGAAACGCACGGGCCTTGTGGCGCTCGGATTACTGCTAAGTTTAACTACCACTGTTGCTACAGCCGCAACAGATGAAAATACCTCTGGCCCGGCAATGTGGCCCACCGCGGAATATGCCGCTGGCATTCCAACCGCGAAGGAAGTGCTTGGCTATGACCTGGGGGAACGGATCACCAGTCACGGTGATACGCTTAAGTATTTTTATGCACTTCAGCAAGCCGCACCCAAAAACATAAAGGTCATCGAGTTTGGTAAAACCTGGGAAGGGCGTAAGCTAATTTATGCCGTTATTGGTTCGGCCGAGAACCTGAGCAGACTGGAAGCCTTTGCCGCAGACATGAACAAACTGGCCGACCCGAGAAAAACATCAGCCAGCGAAGCTAAGCAACTCATCGCGAAATTACCTTCCTCAGTTTGGTTAGAGCACGGTGTGCACGGTAATGAAATATCCAGTACTGATGCATCCATGATGACGGCTTATCATTTGTTGGCAGCGACTAATCAACCAATGGTAAGCAATATTCTGCAAAACACCCTGGTGTTTATTGACCCCATGCAAAACCCTGATGGGCGCATGCGTTTTATCAATCAATATTACGCCACTGTCGGTATGGAACACAGTGCTGACAGACTAAGTGCGGAGCATAACGAGCCATGGCCCCGGGGACGTTCTAATCACTATTTGTTTGACATGAACCGTGATTGGCTGGCAATTACTCAGCCAGAAACGAAAGCCCGGGTCAGGGTACTAAACAAATACAAACCAACGGTAGTCATTGACCTGCACGAAATGGGCGGCGATTCCACTTACTTTTTTGTCCCCGCTGCACAGCCTATTAACCCCCATATGCAAAAGGAACAGTTAGACAACAACGTTGCTATTGGGCGCAATAATGCAAAGTACTTTGATGAGTTTGGCTTTAGCTATTACACCAGAGAAGTCTTTGATGCGTTCTATCCGGGTTACGGTGACAGCTGGCCAACTTTCTATGGTGCATCAGCAGCAACCTATGAAGTTGCTTCTTCGCGCGGAGAGCGATTTGAAAAACTGGACGGCAGTATGCTGAATTACCGGGATACTGTACAACGTCATTTTGTTGCTTCCATGGCTACGGCTGAAACTACAGCGGTTAATCGGGAAAAAATCCTGAACGATTTTTACCTGTATCAGCAAAAAGCGATCGCTGCCGGTAAAGATGACGATGATGAGCGGGTATTTATATTGCCAAACGAGCTGGACAGAGCGGCAACGCATCGTTTAGCGACTTTAATGGCCGAACATGGTGTAGAGGTTAAACGCGCCTCAGAGAGCTTTAAAGCCTGTGGTACCAAGTATAACGAAGGCGCCTATATTATCGATACTGCGCAGCCGCGCGGTTTGTTTGTAAAAACCACATTCACCGAACAGGTTGATATGGATAAGGCTTTTGTAACCGAGCAGGAGCGTCGTCGGGCCAATAAACTTAACGACCAGATTTACGATGTAACCGGGTGGTCTCTGCCGCTTATGTTTAACGTCGATACCGACAGTTGCGGACGCGCGGTTTCTGTAAACGGTGAGATGATATCTGCGGATACGCCGTTACAGTCAGAACTGGCTAATGGCGATGCAAAAGTGGCTTATGTTGTGCCCTGGGGCGATATGTCCGCCGGACGATTTTTAACGGCAGCACTACAAGCGGGTATTAAAGTGAAAAGTGCTGACCTGCCTTTTAAAATGGCAAGCGGTAGCTATCCTGCTGGAACCCTGATTATTGAAGTTGCTAATAACCCCAAGGACGTTGCTGATCTGGTTGCAAGCATTGCAACGACTACGGGGGCAAAAGTCGTTGGCGTAGATACCAGTTGGGTCGAGGAAGGCCCAAGTTTTGGCAGTGAAAATACCGTAACCATCTCAGCGCCTAAAATTGCGATGGCCTGGGATGAACCCACCCGATCACTCAGTGCGGGCGCAACCCGCTTTGTTATAGAAAGACAGTTTAACTATCCGGTAACCGCTATCCGGGCGGGGACAATGGCATGGGCTAACCTGAGTGATTACCAGGTTATTATCCTGCCATCGGGAAATTACGCTCGTCATCTTGGAAAAGGCGGTGCTGAAAATTTGCAGGACTGGGTGAAAAAAGGCGGTGTACTGATCACGATAGCCGATGCTACTCAGTGGGCTGCCAGTGAAGCCGCTGGTTTACTCGATGTAAAACGAGAATATGCCTTAAGTAAAGACGGGGTGAAAGCGGCCGGCGACGGCGATGTGGTGGACGGTACCAGCATCAAAGACAAAGCTGGCTTTCTTAATGCTATCGAAAACGAGCAGGACATGCCTGACTATGTTGCGGGTATTCTGACCCGGGTTGAAGTTGATCAGGAACACTGGTTAACGGCAGGGGTAAATCCTGAAGTGGTCGCTATGGTCACCGGTAACGATATCTACAGCCCGATTAAACTAGCTTCTGGTAAAAATGTAGCGTGGTTTAAAGGCAAGGATGATGTCATGGCGAGTGGGTATATCTGGGATGAATTTAAAACTCAGGCTGCTTATAAGCCGTTTCTGATCCATCAGCCTGTGGGTCGTGGCATGGTGATTGGTTTTACTCAGGAACCAGCAGCGCGGGCTTATCTGGACGGACTGAATGTAATGCTAATGAATACTATCTTCCGTGCAGCAGGGCACGCGTATCCATTACGTTAACGTGCAGGCAAAACCTGACTTAAGTTAGTACGTGGCGAGCCTTAACGGCTCGTCGCGCTTCTCTCCAGCCAAATCACTTTCAGCTATAAAGCAGTAATGCTCAGCATTAAACTGCTGTTTGGGCTGCCCTTAACCGCAAATCTATAGGTTGCGGTACGCGGCGGCGTAAAGCGCATATTTTCTGCATTTGCTCCACACAACATAGACATCGACTGTTTAAGGCTAATGGCCAGGCCCTTGTAGCTGGCGCCGCAGGTTTGATCTGTGGTCCAGTTCACATTAGAAAACTTGAAGTCATAGGGCTGACCATCCGCAATCAGTTCAACATCCACATACCAGCGGTCATTTTTCTGTTTTAGCTGATAAGCGGGTTTTGCTTCCCACCAGTTAAACACGCCGCGTAAATACCATTGTGAAAAAACAATTTCTGGTTGCTCTTGCTGCTGTAAAACAAACGAACCAGTCTGTGCACAGCCACTAAGAAACAGCAACAATAACGAAAGTGCGAACCTACGTTTTTGCATGATTGACCCCAAAAATAAAAACAAAAAAGGGCACTTAAAAGTGCCCTGATAAAGATAACATACCTTATTACTTAGCGAGTAATGAGATATCAGCCGTAGTGATAAACAGGCTACGGAGTAACAAGAGCAGCGCCAGACGGTTAGTTTTCACCGCGGCATCGTCAGCCATTACCATCACGTTGTCGAAGAATGCATCGATACTGGGGCGCAAGGTCGCCAGTTTAGTCAGTACTTCGGTGTATTCACGATCGGCTGCAAAGCGATGGATATCATCCTGAATTGCTTTAATATCGTTATACAACGCAATTTCAGCCGCTTCAGACAACAGACCTTCGTTTACGCTCTGATCGCCTTCAACGTTATTTTTAGCCAGAATGTTAGCAACCCGTTTGTTGGCAGCGGCCAGCGCTTCAGCGGCTTCATTTTGCTTAAAGGCTGCAACTGCATTAACCCGCGCCAGATAATCCGTTGGCTGGGTTGGACGGCGAGCTGACACGGCCTGAATAACATCGGTTTCGATATTCTGATCGTGCAGTAATGCGTTAAAACGGCCAAGGACAAAATCCACAACCTGTTCGGCAGTGTCTTTGTTGGTTAACTTATCGCCATAAATAGCCACGGCTTTGCTAACGACATCTTCCAGATCAACTACCAGCGATTTCTCGGTAATTATACGTAACACACCAATCGCAGCGCGACGCAGGGCAAAGGGGTCTTTGTCACCTTTAGGTAGCTGACCAATACCAAAGATACCTACCAGAGTGTCAAACTTATCCGCCAGGGCAACCGCAGCACTTTCTGGTGCTTCTGGTAATACGTCACCGGCGAAACGTGGCAGATATTGCTCATACAACGCGTTAGCGACTGCTGCTGGTTCACCGTCATGGAGAGCATAATATTTACCCATAACACCCTGTACATCAGGGAATTCCATCACCATGTTGGTCATCAAATCGGTCTTAGACAGCAATCCTGCGCGTTCTGCGTAAGCCTTATCGGCACCGATAATGCCCGCTAGGTATCCGGATAGCTCAGCAATACGATCAGATTTATCTTTTAAGGTTCCCAGCTGTTTTTGGAACAATACACTTTCCAGCGACGCTAAACGTGAATCCAGCGTTTGCTTTTTGTCGGTATTAAAGAAGAACTCCGCGTCGGCCAGGCGAGGGCGGATAACCCGCTCGTTACCGTGAATAATCTGGCTCGGATCATGACTTTCGATATTAGTCACAAACAAAAACTTGTTAGACAGGGAGCCGTCTTTATTCAGCAGTGGCACATATTTCTGATCGCCTTTCATGGTGTAGATCAGAGCTTCTTTGGGTACTTCAAGGAAAGCTTCATCAAATCCGGCTTGTAACACTACTGGCCATTCAACTAGAGCTGCAATCTCATTAAGCAAGCTTTCATCGTAGTCTGCTATCAGGCCCAGTTCTTCGGCTTTGGTGTTCAGGCCTTGTGCAATACTGGTTGCGCGACTGGCAAAATCAGCAACAACATAGTGCGCTTTAAGTGCAGTCAAATAGTTATCGGCGTGATCAAGCTCGAAGGTTTTCTCACCATGGAAACGGTGACCCTGAATGGTTCTGGCGCTGGTTAATCCTAACGCAGAAATATTAATAAGTTCGCTGCCATAAAGTGCACACAGAGTGTGTACAGGGCGGATAAACTGCGTGGTGTAATTGCCCCATTTCATTGGTTTGGGGATAGGCAGTTTAGCGATTGCCTGGCTAACAATGTCTTCCAGCAGTTCGCTGATGCTCTGGCCTTTTACTTCGGCCTTGTACATCAACCATTCACCCTTGTCGGTGACCAGGCGGTCAGCTTCTTCAACGGTGATACCATTGCCACGGGCCCAGCCCATGGCTGCTTTAGTCGGGTTACCGTCGGCATCAAATGCCGCCGCAACAGCAGGGCCGCGTTTTTCAACGACCTTATCCTGCTGGGTCTCGGCCAGTTCTGATACATAAACGGCCAGACGACGAGGAGCGGCATACCACTTAATGTCGGTAAAATTAAGTTCCGCTGCGCTCAGCGCATCCCTGATGTTGTCTGCAAAACTCGAACCCAGTTGGATAAGGGCTTTCGGGGGAAGTTCTTCACTACCCAGTTCAACTAATAAATTTTCGCTACGCACCTTTTACTGCTCCTTCTTACACAGCGGGAAGCCGAGCTCTTCGCGGGCTTTGTAGTATGATTCGGCTACGGCCTTGGCAAGGGTTCTTACGCGTAAGATATAACGTTGTCTTTCCGTCACCGAGATAGCATGACGTGCATCCAGCAGGTTAAACGCATGGGATGCTTTCATTACCTGCTCATAGGCAGGTAGTGGCAGATTCTTTTCAATCAGCATCTGGCAGGTTGACTCACATTCATCAAAGGTTCTGAACATAATATCAACGTTGGCATATTCAAAGTTGTAGGTGGATTGCTCCACTTCGTTCTGATGGAACACATCGCCATAGGTAACTTTACCCATTGGACCGTCGGTCCAGACCAGGTCGTAGATGCTGTCGACGCCCTGGATATACATGGCCAGACGTTCAAGACCGTAGGTGATTTCACCGGTGACCGGCTTACATTCAAGGCCGCCTACCTGCTGGAAGTAAGTAAACTGAGTTACTTCCATACCGTTTAGCCAGATTTCCCAGCCCAGACCCCAGGCACCCAGCGTAGGTGACTCCCAGTTGTCTTCCACAAAACGGATATCGTGAACCAGTGGATCAAAGCCCAGCTCTTTCAGTGAGCCTAAGTACAGTTCCTGAAAGTTGTCAGGAGACGGCTTAAGCATTACCTGGAACTGGTAATAATGTTGCAGTCGGTTGGGGTTTTCGCCATAACGACCATCAGTAGGACGGCGGCTGGGTTGCACATAAGCACTGCTGATTGGCTCTGGTCCCAAAGAACGCAGAAACGTCATTGGGTGGAAAGTACCTGCGCCCACTTCCATATCCAGTGGTTGAATAATGACACAACCTTGTCTGGCCCAGTAATCCTGTAAGGCAAGGATCAAGCCCTGAAATGTTTTAATATCGTACTTGTGCATACATTAACGACTATAACTGACTGATGACTAAAAGAGGTGGCTTAGTATACAGTCTGTAGGGCGAAGACTGTAGGCCTAGCGCCGCTTAATTGCCCGTTGTGGACTAAAAAGTCCGGAATAATTTAACAAATAGTGCAATCCCACACGGCTTATCCCGATGACATTGCCAATACAGGAGAAAGTAAATGAGTGAAAAGCGGAACCGCTGTGGCTGGGTGTCGGATGATCCTCTCTATCAGCATTATCATGATACGGTGTGGGGAAGGCCGGAACTCGACTCGCAACAGCTATTTGCTAAATTGTGCCTGGATGGCCAGCAAGCAGGTTTGAGCTGGATTACCATTCTTAAAAAACAAGCTGCGTTTGAAGACGCCTTTTACCATTTTGACCCGGTTAAAATCGCTAAAATGACAGAAGCAGATGTCGAGCGGTTAATGCAGAACGCTGGGATCATCCGTAGCCGCGCTAAGATAAACGCTATTATTACTAACGCCAGAGCTTATCTTAAACTCATCGAAACGCAGTCTTTCAGTGATTTTATCTGGCAGTTTACCGGCCATAAAACCATTGTGAATGAATGGCGTGATTATCGGGATGCACCCACCAGCACGGCTGAATCAAAGGCCATGGCTAAAGCGCTTAAAAAGGCGGGCTTTAAATTTGTTGGGGAAACCATTTGCTATGCGTTTATGCAAGCGGTGGGTATGGTCAACGACCATACCCTGGATTGTCACTGTTATAGCAACGTCTGTGAATTAGCAAAGTGAGGATAACGCTGTTCACAGTAGGCGATAATAGCCGGCAGTTCTTTTAACACGGTTGATTCATGCTGCTCTTCCAGCGCTTCGCGGGCTTTATCTTCAGCATGGCGTTGGCTTTTGCTCAGTGCTTTGCGATCTTCCAGAATCGCAAAACCACTGACCTCGGTAAACAGGGTATGAATGGCCGGATACTGTTCAGCGTAATCCTTCGCTTCTTCAGGAAGGGCTTTAAGCAAACGACAAATCCGGATTGTGCCTTCGGATACATTGCACTGCTGTTGTTGCATGGCTCTGGCAATGGTGTGAATACTTTCAAACATCACCACCAGGCGTTGCTCCCGGGCAGCTTTCTGCCGGGCATTTTGTTGCTGCAACTGAAAAACCAGTTTGCCAGCATAGACGCCCAGTGCAGCAATAATCAGTAAACCGACACTAACCAAAATAATCCACAACATAACTACTTCTCGTAATCGTCGAGTTTTAATGCATCCAGGGCAGCAAAATCGTCGATGTCGTCTTCTTTTTCCTCGTCACTGATACCCATCAGCTCACACAGGATTTTATGGCGGGCCATTTTTGTTTCTACGTACTGCTGCTGTTCTTTACTGATAGCCTTGCCGGCATCAAGCTTGTCCAGCAGGCTGGCTAAACGATCATCCGCCTCAATCGCGGCAAGCTCTTCAGCTGGCGTAGCGTACTTACGCTTTTCGATATTCGTCGTGGCGGCTGCTGCTTTTACTAAAGGCACCGGCTTCTTACTGCCATGACGAGGATCTTTATTAACACTTACCGTTGTTTTGTCCGCCTTTTTTTGCTCGACGTTGTGGCGGCTACCCGGGGCTTTGCCTTTATGTTTTTTTACTCGTCCTGATGACGTGGAATGCACAAAGTCGGGGTCTTTACGGACGCCGATAAGGCCTACCTTTCTGGATTTTCTACTCTTTGCCATATTATCTTATTGAGCTCCTGCGCTCTGGTATGCTTTGACCAATTCCTACCATTATAACGCGTTATTACGCGAGCTTCTGCATCAATACAATGTCACGGTCAGGAAAGATCACATTAAACCGGTACTCGCGTGCCAGCCAGGTAAAGGTTTCAACCGAAAAGAAGCTAACGTGGGTCGGATCGTTTTTGTAATGCCAGTTGGCAAACTTATCCGCACTTAAAACACGCTTGGTCATAATGGCCAGCCAGCCATGGGGATTGAGTAATTCCATCCAGCGCTGCCATTCTTGTTCCGGCTTGTGAAAATGCTCAATGGATTCGGTTGCCGTTATCACATCGTAATGCGCTGCAGAAATTGTAGTGGGACCAAAAAAAGGGTCATAGCAGTCAATGTTAAAACCGGCATTACTGAAAAGGTGCGCTAAGGCCGGGCAGGGACCACTGCCGTAATCCAGTATTTTAGCGTCGGCGCTTAAGTGGGGCGTGATGCATTCGACCAGACGATTCAGATAACTAAGGTAGCCCTCATCCTGCAACGAGTTCTGATGCAGCTGATATTCTGCATGCTCTTGTTCGGGCGTTGGTAAAGCCTCAGGATCGACAAACACTAGCAAACATTCGTTGCAGCGCAGATAAGTCCGTTTTTTATCCTGGTGAAACTGTACGTATTTTCGAGACTGGCAAAGTGGGCAATTGAACATATTTTACTGCAATAAAAAAGGTGATGGTATCGCACCATCACCTTGCTAATTGAGTGTCAGATGACACCTCTCCCGTTAGTGCACTTCTCTGTGCGGCTGGCTTCCTGCAGTGCTCCCCTTATTTTTGTTTTTAACAGAGCATTTTGTTGTTCTGGGTCTTCCTGACAGCTTTATTAATTCTTCCTGAGACTGTTTTTTATTGTTGTTATTTGAGTCGGACTGTTTCACAACAGGTTACGCGACGTTCATCAGCTTACACTA
The DNA here is from genome assembly GCF_001758465.1 of Marisediminitalea lipolytica. Classification (GTDB taxonomy): domain Bacteria; phylum Pseudomonadota; class Gammaproteobacteria; order Enterobacterales; family Alteromonadaceae; genus Alteromonas; species Alteromonas lipolytica. The sequence goes on along the minus strand of NZ_MJIC01000015.1, from coordinate 29,554 downwards.
ATTGAACTAAAAAACAACTCTGGATGTTACATTTTGTTAACATCCAGGTGTTAAAAACGCTCAGCCAGAGCTAATTAATGCAGACCTGCAATGTAGTTAGCCAGGATTTCGATGTCTTCGTCAGTAAGTTTAGAGGCTACATCGCGCATCATGCCGTTCATGTCATTATGACGCTCACCGGCACGGAAAGCTTTTAACTGTGCAGTGGTGTAGGCTACGTGCTGGCCACTGATATCAGGGAAACCAGCCAGTTGCATGCCGTTGCCGCTAGGACCATGACAAGCGATACAAGCTGTTACACCGCGGTCGGCATCACCACCACGATATAATGCAGCGCCAGCTTCTACGAAGTTTTCAGGGGTTGCACCTGGTTTCGCTTCCTGACTTGAGAAATACGCTGCCAGGTCGGCAATGTCCTGGTCGCTTAAAGGAGCTGCCATACCGTTCATCACGGCGTTATTTCGGCCTTCTGCGCCACCAGTAGAAGAGGCCAGACGGAATTCGGTTAATTGCTTGGCCAGATAGTTTGCATGCTGACCGGCAATTTTGGGGTTCATGTCGATCATACTGTTTCCATCAGGTCCGTGACAGGCAGCACAGACAGCTGATTTTGCTTTACCAGCTTCCGGGTCTCCTTCAGCAGTAACAGAAGCAGTAAACCCAAGGGTTAAACAAACCAACAAACACAGTTTTTTCATAATTTTTCTCTTACAAGGATCCAACGGCTGATGTGATATACGTGATATCATGCGTATTTTACACATTTAACGCGTCAGAAAAACCTATTCCATGCTAAAACTATGGAATTACATCGGTTTAATATTGAACTACGACTAATGTAGCAGACAAACTGACATTATGAGTGCCTAATGAGTTATTACAGCAAAGCAAAATTTTTTATCAGCGCCCCGGACATTAAACATCTTAAAGATGACAGTGGTATTGAAGTGGCTTTTGCCGGGCGGTCGAATGCCGGTAAGTCGAGTGCCTTAAATACCCTGACCCGTCAAAAAAACCTGGCCAGAACCAGTAAAACACCTGGTCGTACCCAGTTAATTAACGTGTTCGAGCTGGAAACCGATAAGCGATTGGTGGATTTACCAGGCTATGGCTACGCTAAAGTGCCCATTGCCATGAAACAAAAATGGCAGCGCTCGCTGGGCGAGTACCTGCAGCAACGTAAGAGTCTGAAAGGTCTGGTGGTGTTAATGGATATTCGCCATCCCTACAAGGATATCGACCAGGATCTTATTCACTGGGCAGTTGATGCGGGTATCCCGGTGTTAGCACTGTTAACCAAAGCCGATAAATTAAAGTCAGGAAAGCGCAAGGCGCAGTTACTCATGGCGCGCGAAGCTGCCCTGGCGTTTTGTGGGGATGTCACAGTCCAAACCTTCTCGGCTCTCAATAAACATGGTTTGCCGGAGTTTGAGGCAGTTCTGAATCAGTGGTTTGGCTTAAATAAAGACGAAGACGTCGCTGAGGACAGTGCAGGCGAATAATCGCGGCTGCCAGATAAAAAATAACCCCATTCAATGAATGGGGCTAAGGACTGAGAGAAAACACATAAAAAAACCGATTATAAGAGTACGTAATCGCAGCAAAAGTTCAGAAAAAAGTTAAAAAAATTAAATTAATTTTTTTGTCTTTATTTTTCAATGTATTAGAAATTGAAAGTAGAGCGGTTTGATAGAAGTGACGATTTATTTCGGATACTTTTGATGGCCGTGAGACCCGCGTGACAAGTTATTCCAGACATAAAAAAAGCTCCGGCAAATGACCGGAGCTCAAATCAAAGGTTTGAAAAATGATTTCTCACCTCTGTACCCTACATTGGCAAGACTACCTAAGCGAAACGAAAACAGCAAGTCAAAAATGTAATTTTATTACTTTAAGTGGGGCGAATATGCCGGATTTTTCGCCGCCTTCCTGCTTTATTTTGTAAGCTAATTACCTTTTTAGTGCGCTTCTTCCCAATTATCACCCTTTCCGGCTTCTACTTTCAGGGGTACAGCTAATACAGCGGCCTGTTCCATAAGCTCGACAATTTTATCGACCTTGCTATCGAGAACATCCTGTTTAATTTCAAACACCAGTTCATCGTGAACCTGCATAATCATCACCACATCATCGTTATCTGCCTGACGTATCCAGTCGTCTACCTGGATCATGGCCATTTTAATAATATCAGCGGCAGTACCTTGCATTGGCGCGTTGATAGCGGCCCGCTCTGCACCTTTGCGTCGCGCACCGTTACTCGATTTAATTTCCGGTAAATATAAGCGGCGGCCAAAAACGGTTTCTACATAACCGTTTGCTTTAGCGAATTCCCGGGTACGGTCCATATAGTCGAGTACGCCCGGATAGCGTTTAAAGTATAAGTCCATGTATTCCTGAGCTTCGCCACGGCTTACATGCAGCTGCTTGGCCAGACCAAAGGCTGACATACCGTAAATCAGGCCAAAGTTGATGGCCTTAGCACTGCGGCGTTGATTATCGGTCACCTCATTTTCCGCTACATTAAAGACTTCGGCAGCAGTGGCGCGGTGAATATCCTTGCCGTGAGCAAATGCGTCGAGTAACCCTTTATCGCCCGACAGGTGCGCCATAATCCGCAGCTCGATTTGTGAGTAATCGGCGGCCACGACTTTATAACCATCCCGGGCAATAAAGGCTTTGCGAACGCGGCGGCCTTCCTCATTGCGAATTGGAATATTCTGCAGGTTTGGATCGGTAGAGGACAAACGACCGGTCGCAGTTACCGCCTGATGATAAGAGGTATGCACACGACCTGTCCGGTGGTTGGTCATTTTGGGCAGCTTATCGGTATAGGTATTCTTAAGTTTGGTCAGGCCGCGGTATTCCATAATCAGTGCTGGCAACGGATAGTCCAGCGCGAGTTCCTGTAATACTTCTTCAGATGTTGAAGGTGCACCCTTAGGCGTTTTCTTAATAACCGGCAGCTCCATTTTTTCAAACAGGATGGTCTGTAACTGTTTGGTGGAACCTAAATTAAAACTCTCGCCGGCCATGTCATGCACTTCTTTTTCCAGCTCGACGATGCGGGTAGCCAGCTGCTGGCTTTGTTGCAGCAGTTGCTGACTGTCAATTAACACGCCTTGCTGTTCCATGCGGGACAAAATAGAGGCCAGCGGTACTTCTATTTCCAGCAAGATTCTTTTAAGCGTATCTTCGGCCTGAACTTTCGGCCACAGCACCTGGTGCAGGCGTAGCGTGATATCGGCGTCTTCGGCGGCATAAAACGCGGCCTGCTCCAAATCAATCTGATTAAACGTAAGCTGCTTAGCGCCTTTGCCGGCTATCTCCTCATAGTGCACGGTGCGATGATTCAGGTAATTCTGTGCCAGAGTATCCATGTCATGGCGACTACCGGTACTATTGAGTACGTAGGATTCCAGCATGGTGTCAAAACCAATACCATCCAGTACGATATCGTAATTAGCCAGCACATTTTTGTCGTACTTCAGGTGTTGCCCGACCTTGATTTGCGATGCACTTTCCAGCCAGGGTTTGAGTTGTTCCAGCACCCAGTCGCGGGAAAGCTGCTCCGGCGCGCCAGGGTAGTCATGCGCCACTGGTAAATAAGCAGCCACGCCAGGCTCCATACAAAAAGACATGCCTACCAGCTCGGCTTCCATATAATCCAGACTGGTGGTTTCGGTATCAAAGGCAACCAGTTCGGCCTGCTTAATTATATCAAACCACTGGTTAAATGTGGCTTCATCCAGGATCGTAGTGTAATTCACTTCGATATCTTCAGCGGCGGTTACCGGGGCTTCGTCTGTATTTTCGGTTTGAGCTGGTGTTGTCTCAGCGGCAGTTTGTGTTGCTGCCTGACTGCTGGTGACTTCAGTATACCAACGCTTAAATTCGTATTCGCTGAACAGATCGGCCAGTTTTTCGTTATCGGCCTGGGTTGGTGTCAGGGTTTCAGGGGCATAATCCAGCTTCAGATCAACGTCAATCGTGGCAAGCCGATAAGACAATCGGGCTTGCTCTTCAAATTCAGCCATCTTTTTGCCCAGGGTTTTCGCACCACGAAAATCCAGTCCGGCAATTTTATCCAGGTTCTCATAGATCGCTTCAATGCCGCCAATACCGTTCAGCAAGCCTTGTGCACTTTTATCCCCAACGCCTGGTACACCAGGAATGTTATCAACCTTGTCGCCCTTCAGCGCCAGAAAATCAATGATGAGCTCAGGGGGAATGCCAAATTTATCGTTTACGCCCTGCACATCCATAAGCTGATTGTTCATCGTGTTGATCAGTGTGACATGCTCATTAACTAACTGCGCCATATCTTTATCGCCGGTACTGATCAGTGTATCGATACCTTGCTCACCGGCCTGACGAGCCAGGGTACCGATAACGTCGTCGGCTTCAACGCCTTCTTCAATAATCAGCGGTAACCCCATGGCCTTGATGATTTCATGCAGCGGCGCTATCTGTGAGCGTAACTCTTCAGGCATTGGCGGACGATTGGCTTTGTACTCAGGATAGATATCATCTCTGAAGGTTTTTCCTTTGGCGTCGAAGACCACTCCGATGTGGGTAGGATTATACTGTTTGATCAGGCTTTTCAGCATATTGATCACACCATAGATCGCGCCGGTATCCTGGCCTTTAGAGTTTGTTAGCGGTGGCAATCCGTGAAAAGCTCTGAACAGATAAGATGAGCCATCAACGAGGATAAACGGGGGCTTTGAAGGGGACGACATGATATAAAATTCTCTTGCTTTAATCTGTGCTGAAGGATGCCACACGCAGCAATTATTGGCTACCGTTGCGATCCGCAACGTTGTGGATAACTTTGTGATCTAATGTGATCAATGTTTTTCTGAGCGCGATCCGATCTCTGCGATGATCGTGTCAGATATAATTGAAATTAAAGGGAAAAATAAAAGTTTTGCAGACTCTATCCTGCTTTATTATTTCCATATATTATTGTGGATAACCGAAGTGGCTAATATTTGGCCAGTTGCCAGCGCACCAAGTAATTTAGCATATACCGGTAGAAATCCCAGTTTTGGTTGATACAATTTTGGACGGTTTATTGTGATTAATAAAATCAAATTGCATAAGCCTTGATTAACAAAGTATGGAGACAAGATGATGAAAAAAGTAGCAGTAATTCTGAGTGGCTGTGGTGTTTATGATGGCGCAGAAATTCATGAGTCGGTGTTAACCCTGTTAAGCATTCTTAAACATGGAGGTAGTTACCAGTGTTTTGCTCCGGACAAGCCACAACTGCATGTTGTTAATCACCTTACTGGCGAGGTGGTTGAAGGTGAATCCCGCAATGTACTGGCAGAATCTGCGCGTATTACCCGTGGTAAAGTAAAACCCGTTACCGAGTGTAATGCAGACGATTTTGATTTGCTGATTTTACCCGGTGGCTTTGGAGCGGCTAAGAACCTGTGTACCTTTGCGATTGACGGACCGGACTGCCAGTTTGATGAAGATGTCCTTAGCGTTTGTAAAGCGTTTGCAGAAGCCGGTAAACCTGCTGCCTACGCCTGTATTGCCCCGGCATTGGCGGCTAAGGTATACGGTACCAGCGTAAACTTAACTATTGGTAATGATGAAGGTACCGCCAGCGCGCTGGAACAATTTGGTGTTAAACACCAAAACTGCACTGTGACCGACGTGGTTATTGACCAGGATGCCAAACTAGTGACTACACCTGCATACATGTTGGGTCAGAATATGTTAGAGGTTGCCGAGGGACTGGACAAAATGGTTCAGGCAGTCTTTGCATTAAAGTAGTAATTGCAAGTGTTTACTTGGTTGTGTGCAGCTTTCGCTATATAGTGAAGGTTGCACCAATTTAATAACAAAATAAAAAGCTAACCACTTAAAATGCATTATCGCGCCATCATTCGTATCCTGGGCCTTCTGGTTGCATTGTTTTCAGTAACCATGATCCCGCCAGCGATCGTTTCTCTGATTTACGAAGACGGTAGTGGCTTGCCATTCTTTTTAGCTTTCATCCTCTGTATTCTTACCGGCTGCGCGTTTTGGTATCCCTACCGTTCTCATCGTCAGGATCTGCGGGCCCGGGAAGGGTTTTTAATTGTTGTGCTGTTCTGGTCGGTACTGGCCAGTTTTGGTGCCATTCCATTTATTCTCCTCGAACAGCCCTCGATGACTGTTACCGATGCGTTTTTTGAATCGTTTTCCGGATTAACCACAACCGGCGCAACGGTGATAGAGGGGATCGACTTTTTGCCTCACTCTGTCCAGTTTTATCGCCAGCAGTTACAGTGGCTCGGCGGTATGGGGATCATTGTATTGGCCGTAGCCATTCTGCCTATTCTGGGGGTTGGGGGCATGCAGCTGTACCGGGCTGAAACGCCGGGGCCCGTGAAAGACTCTAAAATGACCCCGCGGATAGCCGATACTGCCAAACATCTTTGGTATATCTATTTATCGTTAACCTGTGCCTGCACCCTGGCTTATTGGTTTGCGGGTATGAACTGGTTTGACGCAATCTGCCACTCATTTTCGACCATTGCCATTGGCGGTTTTTCCACTCACGATGCCAGCCTGGGCTATTTTGACAGTCCGGTGGTAAACGCTATCTGCGCGCTGTTTTTAATTATTGCCGCGTTTAACTTTTCTTTGCATTACGCAGCTGCCAGTGGGCGTACGTTAAAAGGGTACTGGCAGGACCCGGAGTTAAAAGCGTTTTTGTTTATTCAGGCGGCGCTGATCAGCGTTTGTTTTTTGGTGCTGGTTTTTCATAATCACTTTAGTAATGCAGAAGAAGCGCTGGATCAGGCTGTTATTCAGGCCGTATCCATTAGCACCACTGCGGGTTTTGCTACGACTGATTTTGCTAACTGGCCATCGTTTTTGCCCATATTACTGATTTTTTCCAGTTTTATTGGTGGCTGTGCCGGGTCTACCGGTGGTGGTCTTAAGGTGATCCGGGTTTATCTGCTCTTTTTACAGGGGAAGCGGGAGATTGATCGGCTCATCCATCCTAAAGCAGTGTACTCGGTTAAGCTGGGTGAAAGGGCCATGCCTGACCGCGTGGTAGAAGCTGTGTGGGGGTTCTTCTCGGCTTACGCGATTGTGTTTGTTGTGATTATGATAGGCCTGATTGCCACCGGCCTGGATAACATCTCTGCCTTTACCGCAACCGCTGCTACGCTGAATAACCTGGGCCCCGGGTTAGGCTCTGTGGCAGGCACCTTTGCCGATGTCAGCGACAGCGGCAAATGGTTACTCGTGGTTGCCATGTTGTTTGGTCGTCTGGAAGTCTTTTCTTTACTGGTCTTGTTTTCGCCCACTTTCTGGCGCGGCTAATTACCACGCCAGCGAACTGAATTATTCAACAAAACTCACCTGGTCTATGGCGGTGAGCATGCCCTTTGTCTGATTGTCAGGGTAAGGCCTGATCAGGTTATCCTCCATCCACTGTTCGGTAAGACAAGCGTATCCACCTGCACCATAACCTTCGCCCCAGCTGTTAGCCATAATGGCGCAATAGCGTCCTTCGTCGGCACGCATTGATTCGGGCAACACGATATACCCAATTAACAACATAGCATGACCTGCCGCGTGCATGCCGCCGGCCGCTTTTTGGTTAACCGGATCTTTTGCTCTGACCAGGCCATTGGTGCGCATATAGCTTTTAGTGAGCGTAAATCCGGCGGCTACTGGTCGGTTTGCCCGAATATGCTTCAGAATATCCGGGATGGTGAAATCCTGATGTATGCCCGTTACCCGCAATAGCCCTTGGTCTTCTTCTAAGCAGGAATTGGTTAGTGGTGTGTAAGTCAGATTATCTGCGTTACTAACCGGAATGTAAGGGCAGGCCTGTTCTCGCCTGATGGCAAAAACCGGGTGAGACTCCTTCGACAGTACAAAGCCTACATCAAAATCAGAGCCGTCACTGGACTTAACATTGTTACAGGCCTTATCAATACAATCCGGGCGGCTTATCCAGTAGAAGTGTTGCTCAGATAAATCCAATTCATATTGCAGATATTGCGGATGTTCCGCCAGTAATGTCTCTACTGCGCGAATACCGGTAAAGGCGGCGCAGGTTCCCCGGCGCTCCTGATTGCGAATTGGCACTTCCATCGCTGACGGGATAACGTAAAAGTCGCCGGGCTCCATATTGGCTAAGGGGTCGTCCGAAGGCCTGGACTGTAATGATGCGCTACCCTGCAACGTCTGTCCCATCGAGGCCAGATCAAAGGTGGTTTCGAGATACTGTTTCTCCTTGCGATTATATTCTCGTTTGGCGATCCCCCATTTGCGTACAATTTTATTGTAGTCATCGGTCCAGCGATCAACGGTGTCGCGATAACTCTTTTTAAAATTCTTCATCATGTCATTCATGCCTGAATAGACATTATTGGCGTAGCCTTTTTTCTTTGGTTCTGGCTCAGGTTCAGGCTGCGGCTCAGGTTCAGGCTGCGGCTCAGGTTCAGGCTGCGGCTCAGGTTCAGGCTGCGGCTCGGGTTCAGGCTGTGGCTCAGGTTCAGGCTGCGGCTCGGGTTCAGGCTGTGGTTCGGGTTCAGGCTGTGGTTCGGGCTCAGGCTGCGGCTCAGGTTCAGGCTGCGGCTCAGGTTCAGGCTGCGGCTCGGGTTCAGGCTGTGGCTCAGGATCGGGCAGGGGCTCCGGAATAGGCGCAGGCTTACGTTTTTCTTCGTCTATTGCTTGCTCTTTTTCTGTCTCGTCGAGACTTAAGCCCATTTCGCCGAGCAATTTTTGCATTACAAATGAGCCGTACTGAGTGATCTCTCCGGGTTTACCTTTGTCGGCAGGCGACACGGTGGTTGCCGCCTGTGCTCCTAAAGTTATACCTAACAGCGTTAATACAGCGATTCCTTGCGCAGATAATTTGTCCATTTTGTCACCATTAGTAAGCTGGCCGCCGCAAGTAGATAACCTTAAATATTGCGGTATTTATCCATCCGGGTGCGGACCTTTTTTAAATACTTTCGGGTTTCTTCGTAAGGCAGTTTTTCGAGTAACAGTTCGTAGGCCTGTTGTGGCTCCATAGCATTAATCTCGGCAGCCACTGAGTCACTCATTTTGGTTGTTTGTCCGGAGGTAAATGCTCTGGTGACATTGCCAACCCCGGTATTGTAAGCGGCAATAGCACAATATAACCGTGTTTGTGGATTAGATATTTTGGCCAGATAGCGGTTATTCAGTAAATGCAGATAAGCCGAACCTGCTTCTACATTCTGATCAGCAATAAACAGATAGTCTTTCTTCAGAGGCTCTCTTTTGCTATGCAAAAATTCGTTTACATCAATGCCGGCAGAGGTAGGGACTACCTGCATCAGGCCGTAGGCCGGAATGTGGGATACCGCCAGCGGATTAAAGCTGCTTTCGGTATGAATCATAGCGACAATCAGCGGAACCGGTATCTCTAATGCTGCAGAATACTGCTTGGCATAGGGGGTTACTTCGGCAATACGATCCTGTAATTCCTTTGGCTTTATGGCAATAGTAAGCCGGGTAATTCGCTTGTTCTTAAGCGCATCAGCGTTTCTGCTGCGATCGCGGTTTACCTTGTTAATTGATATTGAGTGGCTTTTCTCGGACTGGCTTAATACCTTGGACTGCACTTTGTCGGCTCCGGCCGGGGAGCTGAGTTTGTCGGCCATCATGTCAAAAGCCATGGCATCCTGCTGCTGGCGCGACTCAAAGGCCTGATTTTCTGCTTCCAGATCTTCTTCGGTGATTTCTGGCTGTTCAATCACAATTTCGGCGTTATTGACCAGTTTGTCCAGGTCATCAAAGGTATCATTGGCCGCGTAGGACTTCAGAATGTTAATGGCCTCACCTTTGCCGTCTTCTGGTTCTACACTTTTGAGTTGTTCCAGCGCCTTAACCACGCGCTCTTTATCGAGCGTTGCGTTGGCATCATGGAGTACGCTGACAACAATTTTCTTTTCTTCATAATCGACAACCGTTTTGACTTCCGGTTCGGGATAGACCACCACGGTGTCTTCATCACTAACGTCGACTTCGCCCCATTGTTCGAGTAATTTGGCCCGAAAAGATTCCAGTTTGGCATTATAACGGGCTTTAAACTGGGCAAACTGTTGCATTCTTTTTAATTGAAACGCGTCTAATTCCTTTTGTCGGCGTTCCTTAAAGGCTTGTTGTTCTGCGGTTAACTTGGTTTGAGCTGCGGCTTCTGGTAAACCATTTACATTCACCAAAAATGCCACACTCAGTGCGGTCAGCAACTGCTTCCTAACAAAAAAATTCCTTGTTTTCATAGCCTTTTCACTTCTGTTGATTACTGAACTTTAATCATCGACATCAAGCGTTCACGCGCCTGCTCGTTTTCAAAAAGCTGCTTAATTTCAGCATCTTCGTCTTTCAGCGCGGCAAACACTTTGTCCTGATTGGCTTTGTAAGTCGCTTCGTCCATGGCGATCAGAACATACTGGCCGCCACTGGGGCTGGTCATGGTGCGTACGGTACGGGTACCAAATAACGTCATTGATGACACCGTTTCTCTTACCATGTCGGTATCAATAATGTGTTTGGCGGCTTCTTCGGTTTCCAGTGATTTTTGATACTGGCTAAACAGATCTGACACCATGGTGGCAAAGTAAGACGACATTTTCGCCCGTGCATCCGCTGACGCCGCAGAGGTTGTCATGCTTGCTGAAGGTTTCTTTTCCGAGAAACCCACCTGGGTTAACGCATAGCCTTCAACCGGTACACCACATATCCACAGTGGGGCGGATTTTTCCGGAGCATCCTGATAAACACAATCTGGAGTAAGTAGTGTTTCCTGTTTAGTGCTAATACCATCTGAGGTCGAACTACAAGCGCCTAATCCAAATAATACAGGTAAAACAATCGCGAGTTTTTTCATTGCTATTCCTTGGAGTGTCGTTTAGTTAAATGAATTCTTTAAGCTTTTCATAAGACCAGTGCTACTGCCGGTAGAACCCGCACGCATCATCTGATCCATAAATGATTGCTCGAAGAAGGTTTTGGCTACATCGCCTTTTTTCAGTTGTCCTTCGGCTTCTTCATCAATAATGACCCAGGCGCTGTTGGCATCGATCATGTCAGACACGACACCTTCAAAATCATAATCAAGGGCCATAAGTGTGCTCTTGCCTGTGGTGTGGTCTGCTTTAGCGTGCATGGTTGCAAACTTAATTTTTTGACCTTCCCTTAGCTTTTGGCTGGTGCCCAGCGTGATATTTACCAGATGCAGATCACCACGCTTACGGTATTCCATAACGTAACCGGTCTGGCTAAAGTTTTTCTGAACTTCTGGTAAAATATTGTATACACCGTTACCGGAAGCCTGTGATGCCAGGCTGTAGGCCATGTCCTGACTAATCGGGCAGCTTGAGTTGTTAATGCTCAACGAGCTGGATGCATCGCCTTTAAAGTTAAGGGCTTCGGTTTGGGTCAGCTCTGGTAATTGGTAAAGCTTTAAGTTGCCGGTGACTACCGCTTCGTAGCTACACTTTGCTGGTGTGTAGTGCTTTTTACCGTCATCGTCGGTATAGCTCGAAGCTGGTGAGAATGACTTAGAAATGGCAACGTTGTGGATAGTAGGCAAAATGGCCGTATCGGCAACATCAATACCCGCGCCTGAGAACTGGCCGGTGGCTTCATAGGCCAGAATCTCGTCACCCAGTTTTGATGCCAGGCTACGGTCAACGATTTCTGCGCCAGCATCATTAAGCCCATTTTCCAGTTCTGATGAAATTTCACGTACAGCACCAGTCTCAAAGTTTGCGTTGCTGTCAATTTTAACCGGCAATACTACAACGGACTTTTGTCCGCCCATTAGTTCTGCTTTGGAAGGCATAAATTGCGATTCAGGCAGATTAACGATGTAACTGGGATTGGTAATTACATCTACTTTATTCTCAACTTTCGTTGTGTTCATACAACCAGACAACAACACCGTCGATACAGCGGCAGTTAGAATTCCATTCTTAAAAAGTGCTTTCATAGTTTATGACCTAATTTAAAGTGACTACTGAGTTAATAGGCTAGTTAATATTGCGCCGTCATCGGATTCTATTTTTGTTATCAAACGCTGATAGGCGGCTTCACGGGCGTTGGCCTGGCTCTGTATAGAGCGACCAGACTCGTTTACGATTTCAGATGCAATAGGTTGTTTGTTTTTATTCAGTTTTACATCTAAAGAAAGGCTGGCTACATGTTGCTTAAACAGCTCCTGTAGCTTAATTTTGTCGGTCAGGGTGAGGGTAAATTCGCACCCTTTGTTGTCTGCATTCAGCCCCTGTGATAACACCAGCTGACGAAAGGCCAGACTGAGGTTTTCGTTTTTGTGGGGTTGCACGTACAGACAAACATTGCTTTGAATATCGTTGAGCTGAGTTTCTATTTGTGACAGCAGGGTTTTGTATTTATCCGTGGGCTGAGACAACACATCAAGCACCTCTATATAACGCAGGTTGGTACCAAACTGTTCCAGCAGCTGGGGTTTGTTCTGTACCCACCATTCTAGTTTGGACGCTACGGCATTTTGCTGACGCAAGGCTTTACTTAACTGATAGAAATTACTGGTGAGTTCGCTGCGAAACGTATCTGCAAGCTGGGCTTTTTCAACCGATACCAAGCTAAAAAAGGTGTCATCTTCCTGGTGGTTTTTCAGCTTTTTATACTGACTGATAGGCAGCGACTCGATAGAGCTGGAAACCGACTGATTGATATACTCGGCAAATGCATCGTTTACCAGACTTTGCTGCTGACTGAAGCCGCCGCTGATACGGGTTCTTAGCTGGCCTAGAATGTTTTTCAATGCAATATCATTAGCCTGTTGCAAGGACTTGCCCTCGCCAATAGCAAACAGCTCGGTGTCACTGGAAGGCGGGAATAATATCCATTCCGGTAACTCAGCCCGGCTGGTGTGGGCAAACAGGATGATGGCAGCACTAAGAAGTGCCTTTACAAGAACGCGGACTTTAATCATGGGCACCTCCAAAATAGGTTTCAAATTCAACGCGAGTTAACAGTGATTCCGTTACCAAACTTGGTTCCAGCTCGGTAAACGCATAAAAATTAGCCGGGTATTCTTCGCGAAAGGCGGTGATGCCCTCTATCAGCTCATCATCTTCGCCACTTTCTAAAAACTCGTTAAGTACCAGAATGTCGTCAAGAATAAGACTGGGATCAATGATGGCATCGTTAAGGGAAAGCTCCAGGCCACCGTACTCAATAAAACCGACGATTCGCTGCAAGAAGAGATATTGTTTACCCATGTCTTCGGATTCGGCGTAATAGATCAGGTTGCTGGCGTCGAGATACAGGCCTTCCTGCCCACTGCTGACCTTACTGATAGTTTCTCTGGCCAATGGGAAATCCTGGTAGGGCAGGGTTGGGATAAAGTCTTCACTCAGCGGAATAATAACAAAGCCTGCAACACGGCCGTTATTGTTAAAAACGGTGATGATCGCTTTTTCAATGTTGTAATACTGAAACCGAATATCCGGCTGAAAACTGGACGTCTTAATAACCTCCGGCGGGCCGAAGGTGGCTTCAATAAAGGGAATGGTGCGCCCGATGCTTAATGACTCTAACTGTTCGTACTGAACTTCGTGAGTAAAGGCGGTTTTTATATCTTCGTAAGTGGCAGATAACAGCTCTTTGGTGTCGTTAAACTGGCCGATCGAAATCAGGGTAAGCGCTACACCCACTATGATGCGATAAATACCGGCTCGACGGCCTTCTTGCTGGTTGGTATCCGACATTGACTTCCCTGTATACATGCGGATTGGATAAGATGAGAGTTACGCGCGACAATATCCGTCGACGACCCTCGATGATATTAAGATAGCATATTTCTTAAATTAGCACAGGGCTGAATAAAGCTAAAGAATTCTTTGTTTGAAAATCGTACAGAAGCTGTGGCTCTGCAGGTCACTAGCCAAAAAAGAAAGCACTTGGCTGGAATAGCTTTTCCACGTCATTGATATATTTCTTATCAACTAAAAACATTATTACGTGGTCGTTGGCTTCGATAACCGTGTCGCTGTGGGCAATGATCACCTGTTCTTCCCGAACAATCGCACCAATGGTGGTGCCCGGGGGCAGTTTGATATCGCCAATTTCACGGCCTACCACTTTCGAGGTGTTTTTGTCGCCGTGGGCAATGGCTTCTATGGCTTCCGCCGCTCCGCGGCGAAGTGAGTACACATTAACTATATCGCCCCGGCGCACATGGGTAAGCAAAGCTGAGATGGTGGCCTGCTGTGGCGAAAAGGCAATGTCGATCTCACCGCCTTGTACCAGATCCACATAGGCACTGCGCTGAATCAGCACCATGGCCTTTTGGGCGCCCATTCGTTTGGCAAGCATGGCCGACATGATATTGGCTTCGTCGTCGTTAGTAACGGCAATAAAGGCATCAACCTGTTCTACACCTTCTTCGCTCAGCAACGTGGAATCGGAGGCATCCCCGCTGAACACAATGGTTTTATCCAGGTGAGCCGACAGGTATTGGGCCCGCTCCGGGCTGTATTCAATAAGCTTAACGTTGTGATTGTGTTCCAGGCGTTTGGCCAGTCCCGCGCCAATCAGGCCGCCTCCGGCAATCATAATACGCTTGTAACTGGACTCCAGCTTTTGCAGTTCGCTCATCACCGCCCGGATATGCTTGGTGGCAGCAATGAAAAACACTTCGTCATCGGCTTCGATTACGGTGGTGCCAAGTGGCCGAATGGGCTTACCTCGGCGGTAAATGGCCGCTACCCGGGTTTCCACATTTGGCATGTGCTCTTTAAGTGCCGATAGCGCGTGGCCTACCAACAGGCCGCCATAATAGGCTTTTACGGCAACCAGACTGGCTTTGCCTTCGGCAAATTCCACCACCTGCAGCGCACCAGGGTAATCAATCAGTCGTTTAATCGACTGGGTTACCAATTGCTCCGGGGCGATAATATGGTCTACCGGGATATCCTGCTGTTTATACAGCTGTTCCTGATAAATGATGTACTGTTCGGAGCGAACACGGGCAATTTTAGTGGGGGTTTTAAACAAACTGTAAGCAACCTGACAAGCCAGCATGTTGCTTTCATCACTGTTGGTTACTGCAATGAGCATGTCCGCGTCTTCCGCTCCGGCTTTGCGTAACACATCCGGATGGGAGCCAACGCCACTAACAACCTGCAGATCGAGACGATCCTGCAATGCACGCAGAATAACGGGGTCAGAGTCAATGACCGTAATTTCGTTTTTTTCGCCAACCAGGTTCTCGGCAAGTGTACCGCCAACCTGTCCTGCGCCAAGGATGATTATTTTCATCGTCGTTGTTAAAAGGCTTTTTAATCTTGGTTATTAAGACTTTAGCAGTCTCGCATAATAGAAACCATCCATTTGTTGCTCGCCGGGCAAAATTTGCCTGCCGGGACGCTCGGGCGTTTCTTCCTGATATATGGGCATTAAACTGGCATCACTGTGTTCACTTAAAAAGCGACTGACCTGTCGGGTGTTCTCATTGGGTAATATGGAGCAGGTTGCATAAACCAGTGTGCCGCCCGGTTTTAGTGTACGCCACAACTGAGTGAATATCCTGTATTGCAGCGTTTCCAGTGTTTCAATATCAGCTGCTTTTCGCAGCCAGCGAATATCCGGGTGTCTGCGAATAACGCCGGTGGCAGAGCAGGGAGCATCCAGTAAAATGCGGTCAAACAGGTTACCATCCCACCAGTTTTCGGGAGCCGCTGCATCGGCGCAGACTAATTCTGCGGACAATTGCAGACGGGTCAGGTTTTCGGTCATGCGCTTAAGTCGCGAGGCTTCGCTGTCCAGCGCAATAAGGTGGTTAAGGCCAGGTGTGCGCTCCAGTATATGGGCGGTTTTGCCGCCGGGGGCAGCGCAACAATCCAGTACTCGCTCGCCAGCCTGAGCTTCCAATAGTGGCGCGGCTAGCTGTGCGGCGCCGTCCTGAACGCTAAACCAGCCCTCATCGTAGCCGGGTAAGGAGGTAATCGGGGCCCGATCAATTAAAATAACCGCGTCGGGATGGCTTTGGGACTCACTAAAGCGAATGTTTGCAGCGGCTAAAGCCGCGCAATATGCCTGTTTGGTGCATTGCTGTTGATTTACCCGCAGCCAGATAGGGGCAGGCTGGTTCATTCCCGCCAGAATGCTATCGAGCTGCTCTGGGTAGGCACTGGCAATGCGCTTATAAAGCCACTTGGGTAATCCGGAGCGGATGATAGGGTCTTCACTGAGCTGTTGCGCGAGTTGTTTACGCTGGAAATTGCGCAATACAGCGTTAATTAACCCTTTCAGACCCTTGCCGCCCAGTAACTCCGCTGCATTAACGGTGGCAGACACCGCTGCATGATCCGATACCCGGCTGTAAGCCTGCTGGTAAAAACCCAGTAAGATCAAATGTTCGAGAATCTTCTTACTGCCTTTGAGCGGCTGATTAAGCAGTTCTCTTAACCACAATTGCAGCTGTGGCAAATGCCTGAATACGCCCATGGCCATTTCCTGTAACCAGGCGCTGTCTTGCTTACTGTGACGGGCTTGCGCCAGAGCCAGAACTTCGCGGGAGGATTTACCCTGTTCCAGCACCTGAAAAATAACCCAGGCCGTATCGGCGCGTAGATCGACCCTGGCTGGCAGTTTCATGTCTACTGCTCTGGTTTGCAGGGTAAAAGACTACCTACCGCAAACCAATCCTGGTAACCATTGAGTACGTCTTTTGCTGCCATGGGCTTTTTACCAGGCAACTGAAGTAGTTTTATACACAACGCCTTATCGCTGGTGGCCACGACAATGCCGGATTTATCGGCCGCCAGGATGGTACCGGGCGCTTTATCAGCAACATTGTGTTCGCTAACAGCAGCTTGCCAGACTTTGATATTTAAACCATTAACCTGACTCCAGCAGATCGGCCAGGGGTTAAATGCCCTGACATTACGGCTAAGTTGTTCTGCCGGTTGCTGCCAGTCTAAAAAGGCTTCTTCTTTACTTAGCTTCTGCGCATAAGTTGCCAGTTCGTTGTCTTGTTTTTCGGCGTTCAGGGTGTCGAACTCATCGAGTACCTGCACCAGTGCCTGAGGGCCAATTTCAGCCAGCTGGGTGTATAAACTTGCACTGGTATCTTCAGCTTCAATCGGGATGCGGGAAATATGAAGCATGTCACCGGTATCAAGCCCTATGTCCATTTGCATAATGGTGACACCGGTTTCACTGTCTCCGGCCCAGATACTGCGCTGGATGGGGGCGGCACCGCGCCAGCGGGGCAGAATAGAACCATGCACGTTGATGCAGCCTTTTACCGGAATATCCAGCACGGCCTGAGGTAGCAGCAGCCCATAGGCAACCACTACCATTACGTCTGGTTTTAATGCAGCCAGCTCCTGCTGAGCTTCGACGGTTTTCAATGATGCAGGCTGATACACTGGCAGGCCGTGTTCCAATGCCACCTGCTTGGTGGCACTGGGCATTAATTTTTTACCGCGGCCAGCCGGACGGTCAGGCTGGGTATAAACAGCTACGACATTATGCTGACTGTTAATCAGATGGGTAAGATGAGTAGCAGCAAATTCCGGCGTACCGGCAAACACAATATTCAGAGGTTTTGTCACAGGGTTTTACTCTTAGTCTTTTGCTGCCAGTCGGGCTTCTTTTTCAAGCTTTTTGCGAATACGCTGACGCTTTAACGGTGACAGGTAATCCACGAACAACTTACCCTTGAGATGATCTAATTCGTGCTGAATACAAATCGCCAGTAAACCTTCTGCTTCAAGCTCAAAAGGTTTGCCATCAGCGTCGAGCGCTTTAACGGTCACTTTTTCTGCGCGATCTACCTTGGCGTAGTTACCGGGCACCGACAGACAGCCTTCCTCACTGATGGTAGAGCCTTCACTGCTTACAATTTCGGGATTAATAAAAACCCGGGGTTCGTTCTGTTCTTCGGAGACGTCCATGACCACCAGGCGTACATGACGATCAACCTGTGTTGCTGCCAGGCCAATGCCTTTTTCATCACGCATGGTTTCAAACATGTCTGCAACAAGTTGCTTTATTTCACCATTCACTTCAGCAATAGGCTTGGCTACGGTGCGAAGGCGCTCGTCCGGAAATTGTAATACGTCTAATATTGCCATCTGTCGATATTTACACTCTTTCTGTATTAAGAATTATACGCTTAGGCCGATGAGGCTATTTAACCTGCGTTAACTCGCAGTATTCTAGCCTATAGCACGTTTTCATGCAGTATTAATCACTTCTATACTGAAATATTGGGGATTGTGATCTAATAATACAAGCTATGCTGGCCGCAAAGCGTTTGAGGCGAGGGGATGAAAAGAATGTTAAAACACCTGAGTAAGTGGGGCACCGCAATAGCGGGTCTGCTTTTTTTATGCCATGCGAGTTTAGCACTGGCGTTAGAATTAAAGCCTGATGCGCCTGCGCGTTATACAGTAAAAAAGAATGATACCCTGTGGGATATTGCTGGCTTGTTTCTGGATAAGCCATGGTTATGGCCAGAGTTGTGGCGCAATAACACCCAGATTCTCAATCCTCATTTAATTTACCCCGGCGATGTGCTGGTATTAAAAATCGTTAATGGTGAACCTGTTCTGGAAATGGTGCGTCAGAAAACTCAGGTCGCCTTGTCACCGAATGCTACCCGCACCGTAAAGCCTTACGAGCCCATAAGTGTCTTACCCTGGTCGGTTATCGAGCCTTATATCCAGCATCACGAAATATTAGACGTCGGTCAGTACGAGCTTCTGCCGCATTTGCTGGGCGATAAAAATGGTTCTATGCGGTTTGTCGACGAAGATTTGGTGATGAGTCGTCGCAACGGCCGTGCCAAGGATCAGTATCGCGTTATTCGCATGCAATCTACAATCGAAGACCTGGAAGGTAATGAGTTAGGCGTGCAAATTCATCACATCGCTGATGCTTCGATGGTAGAAGATCGTGCAGAAGGCGAGTGGCTGGTAAGGATTGCAGGTTCTAATTCAGAAGCCAAACGGGGCGACAAATTACTGTTCGGCCAGCCTAAAACCGCCGGTGATATGGAATTAAAACCCGCCACAGCAGAGCAGCGCGCTTTTGTGGTGGGCAATTTGCACCAGTATGAGTTACTTGGCAAATATGATGTGGTCATTGTTGATTTAGGGGCTGAGGAAATAGAGCCCGGCACGGTAATGGGGATTTATCAGCAGGGTCCAATTATTATCGATGGCGAGGAACCTAAATACGCCACCGAAAGTAAAGTGGTGATCAGCGTATTTGACGATGGTTCAACGGTGCATCAACCCGCTCTTAAGGTGGGCGAGTTAATTATTTTCAGTACCTTTACCAATGCCAGCTACGGCATTATCACCCGCGCCAGTGACATGGTACGAACCGGTAATATTGTCGCCCAGCCTTAATCATCACACTGGCACTTCCCTGCCAGTGTGACAGGGGAGTGCGAATGCAAAATCAACTATCTACGGCGGCCAGCCAATGGTTGCTGCTAAGCCAGATCAAGAAGCGGTCTCCGGCATTTTGGCTGGCGCTGCTTGAGCACTTTAAACTGACTCTTGGCGAGCTTTTTGCGCTGTCTCCCCAGGAGTTAAGTCTCTGCGGTCTTAAACCCACGGAAATTGCACAGCTCGGTAATACAGACGTCGTCGACAGAATCAATAGCTGGCTGGCCGCCGCGCCACATCATCAGATTATGGTGATAGGCGATACAGCTTATCCTTCGCGATTGATGCAGCTTGATTCACCGCCTTTGGTGCTATTTTGTCAGGGTGATAGCCAACTGCTTAATGCCGTGCAGATAGGGATTGTTGGTAGTCGTAAGGCTACGTTACATGGGTTAAATACGGCACGACGGTTTGGTCAGGCGCTGGGCGACAAAGGCATTACGGTCACCAGTGGTCTGGCACTGGGGATTGATGGTGCGGCCCATCAGGGGGCCTATGCCACCGCCGGGAAAACGGTTGCTGTATTGGGCGGTGGTATCAACACCATTTATCCGCGTAGCCACAGTAAGTTAGCGGCTGATATCGTGGCCCACGGCGGCTGTGTGGTGACGGAGTTTCTACCCTGGGAAGAAGTCCGGCCTTATCATTTTCCTCGTCGCAACCGGTTAATCGCCGCATTGTGCCGTGGCATTCTGCTGGTGGAGGCCAAAATTAAAAGCGGTTCGATGATAACTGCTGCACTGGCGGCAGAGCTGGATACTGAGGTTTTTGCGGTACCGGGAAATATCAATAACCCCTTAAGCGAAGGGCCGCATTATCTTATTCAGCAAGGGGCCGGACTGGTAACCAGTATTGACGATATTTGTTACGAACTAGGTTTGGAGGTCTTAGCGTTACCCGGGGGCGATGAGGCGGAGTCCGACCAGGATACCAGACATCCGCCGTTGCTTAAGGAACTGAGCGGCGAAGCGGTCAGTATCGACTATCTGATGGCGAAAACGGGGATGCCGGTTCATCACTTAATGCAAAAACTGACCGAGCTTGAAATAAGCGGTAAGGTGTTGGCAGTACCGGGGGGCTACATTCTTGCCTGAATTTTGCGCAGTACATATATTCGACGGATCGCATTTATTTTGTAAGCCTGTCAACCGTTTGCTTTAGCAATCTGCTGCCGGGTAAAAAAAATGTCGAGCCAAAGCTTGGCATTGTCCGTATTTTTAGATAAGTTGAACTCAGATGCTTTGATTTTTTGCATCGACACCGTACGCAACGACTGGTCTTGAGACTTGAAAAAAGACCAGACCACTACAATAGAGTTTGCGAGGTTTGGTAGTCACCCTTTTAGTGATTGCCTCAAATTGAGGGGGAAAATGCTATGTTCGATATCCTCATGTATCTCTTCGAAAACTTCATCCATAGTGAAACCGAAATTCGCGTCGATCAGGATGAGTTAACCGAAGAGTTGGTCCGCGCAGGATTTCATCACGATGAGATATATAAAGCGCTTGCCTGGTTGGAAAAACTCGCCGCGCTGCAAGAAACCGATATTAACCCCTACTTCTGTAAAGGCATCTCCAGCAGCCTGAGTCGTATTTATACGCAACAGGAACAAATGCGTCTGGATGTTGAGTGTCAGGGATTTTTATTGTTCCTTGAACAGGTGGGTGTACTGGACGCAACCACTCGTGAGATGGTGATTGACAGAGTGATGGAGATTGATTCGCCTGAATTCTGTCTGGAAGACCTCAAATGGGTAGTGTTGATGGTGCTGTTTAACGTGCCGGGTAAAGAAAATGCCTATGCACAGATGGAAGATCTGTTATTCGAAGAGCATGACGGTATACTTCACTAATCTTATCGATTACGAAGTGTAGGTTAGTGTCCAAGATAGATCATTCTCTGTTCGAAGCGCATGAGCATGCCCTTGAGCATCAGTACGGACCATGTCCGGACTGTGGTAAAGAGCTGCGCATCCGAAACAGCAAATCAGGACCTTTCATTGGGTGTAGTGGCTATCCACAATGCCACTACGCCAAGCCCCTGCACGACAATCACACTACCACGCTAAAAATAATAGAAGACAGCCACTGCCCGGATTGCGGCTCGCCCATGGCCATTAAAAAAGGCCGTTATGGCATGTTTATTGGCTGTACTAATTTTCCGGCCTGCCACCATATCGAAAACGCCAAACCGCAAACCGACACCTCTGTGACCTGCCCAAAATGCCACGAAGGGCATTTACTTGATCGCACCAACAAATACGGCAAACGCTTTTTTGCCTGTAATCGTTATCCTCAATGTCGTTATGTGGTAAATTTCGCCCCCTTTGAGAAAACCTGTCCGGACTGCGGTTGGACTATACTGGTCGAGAAAAAAGGCCGGTTGGTATGTCCACAGCCTCTGTGTGGCTACAAAGAACCAGACAGCGACGAAAAATCAGAGTAAGAGGTAGTGAATGAGCGTTGAGTCGGTACATCAGGATGCTGATATTGCAGCGTTTGAGAGTGGCAAATTATTGGTTTACCCCACTGAAGCCGTGATGGGGATAGGGTGTGACCCGGATAACGAAGAGGCGGTACTGGCACTATTAGCGTTAAAACAGCGCCCCGTCGAAAAAGGACTCATTCTGTTAGCGGCCAATTATTCTCAGTTGTTGCCTTATGTCGATGACAACGCAATACCCCAGGACAAGCGATTTAGCATTTTTTCCTGTTGGCCTGGTCCAGTTACCTGGTTATTGCCCAAATCGGCAACCGCAGCCAAATGGCTGACCGGCGAACACGATGCCATCGCTGTGCGGGTAACGGCCCACGCCGGGGCCCGAGCGTTATGCGATAAACTGGGGCGTCCTATAGTGTCGACCAGCGCTAACCTTACCGGACAAGAACCGGCCAGAACGCCAGAACAAGCCAGACAATATTTTGCCGACAGTGTTCATTATGTTGACGGCGTTGTTGGTGGTGCATCACAACCTTCTACTATAAAAGACGCCCTAACCGGCGCCACTATTCGGAACTAATCATGAATGTCACTCCTTTAAAGGATACGCCCCAGGCTATTGAATCGGTTAAAGCGTTTTTATTAGCGCTGCAAGACAGCATTTGCCACACCCTGGAACTGGCCGACGGCAAAGGGCATTTTGTTGAAGATGCCTGGCAACGTGAAGAAGGCGGCGGTGGTCGCTCCCGGGTGATCAAAAATGGCGCGGTTATCGAACAGGGCGGGGTTAACTTTTCCCATGTGAGCGGCGCGCAAATGCCAGCTTCAGCTACGGCATCACGGCCTGAGCTGGCCGGACGCAGTTTTCAGGCCATGGGGGTTTCGTTAGTTATTCACCCACGCAACCCTTATATCCCAACGTCACATGCCAACGTACGCTTCTTTATTGCAGAAAAAGAAGGTGAAACACCTATCTGGTGGTTCGGCGGCGGTTTTGACTTAACGCCATTCTATCCGTTTAAAGAGGATGCGCAGCACTGGCATAATACGGCTAAGAAACTGTGCAAGCCCTTTGGCGAAAACGTCTACGCCGAACATAAGAAATGGTGTGATGAGTACTTCTACCTGAAACACCGGAATGAAACCCGCGGTGTCGGCGGCTTATTTTTTGATGATCTTAACCAGTGGGACTTTGAGCAATGCTTTGCTTATATCCAGGCGGTGGGCAATGGTTATCTGGACGCTTATGTGCCAATCATTGAGCGTCGTAAAAATATGGCCTACGGCGAACGTGAGCGTCAGTTCCAGCTGTATCGCCGTGGACGCTACGTTGAGTTTAATCTGGTTTACGACCGTGGCACGTTGTTTGGTTTACAAACCGGTGGACGCACCGAATCTATTCTTATGTCCATGCCGCCAATGGCCCGCTGGGAATACTGCTACGAAGCACCGGCAGGCTCGCCTGAAGCAAAACTACAAGAGTGGCTTACACCGACTGATTGGTAAAAGCGAGCCGGATCGCCGGCTTCCTTTGACGTAGATCAACCTTAATTCGCAGATTTTTAAACGTATTTTCAAACTTGTTTTAGATCAAATTTTTATTTGTCAGGAAGCGTACATTAGCCTCCATTGATTTAAACGAATGAGAAAATACACAATGAAAAAATCAGCTTTAGCTACACTAGTTCTTGCCGCACTAGTATCTGCGCCTTCAGCATTTGCCTATGAAGCCGGTGACATTATCGTTCGCGCAGGTTTAACCTCAGTTAGCCCTAACGACGACTCAAGCAACGTTAATGTAGACGCATTAGGCGGCAACGTTGGTATGGGTGTTGAAGTAGATTCAAACACTCAGCTTGGCCTTAACCTGGTTTACATGCTGGATTCAAACTGGGGTATCGAAGTACTTGCAGCAACGCCTTTCACTCACGACGTTAAGCTGGTAGATACCGCCGATAACGGTCTGGGTCTGGGCGATGGCAAACTGGCCGAAGTTACTCACTTACCACCTACTATCAGTGCTGTTTACTTCTTTGATACTAACAGTGCTTTCACACCTTATATCGGTGTTGGTGTTAACTACACCATCTTCTTTGACGAAGACTTTACTGGTGCACGTGAAGATCAAACTTTTACTGATTTAGACCTGGACAGCTCTTTTGGTCTGGCAGGACAAATTGGTTTCGATTATCAAATCGACGAAAAATGGTTAATTAACGCATCTGCTCGTTATATCGCTATCGATACAACCGCTGACTTCACCGTTGCAGACGTAAAAGGAAGTGTAGATGTTGATATCGACCCTTACGTATTTACCGTTTCTGTTGGTTACAAATTTTAATTAAACGATTTATCAGTTTCACCTTGTGTTTTTGCACTGCCTGTTGGCCCTTCTTTTGAAGGGCCTTTTTTTTACCTGTTATCCGGCAGTTGGCTCGTCATCACGGTTAATCATATGATTGGCCAGTTGGTCCAGCGCTTTTAGCAACTGATCGGCTACATTCATATCGCTAACACATTCATACATTGCCTTGCGCATACAGTACATCCACTGCGCTTTTAGTTTTGGCGTTACCGTAAAGGGTAAATGCCGGGCGCGAAGACGCGGATGGCCTCTTTCCTGTTCATACTGATTAGGCCCGCCTAACCACATGGTGAGATACAAATAAAAAACATGGCGAATGTTATCCAGCGGTAACGGATGAATTGCCAGCAGTTCAGCCGCCAGCGGATCGCGCTCCATGATGTCATAAAAGCGATTGGCCAGTTTCTTTACGGTTTTTTCGCCACCTATTGCTTGATAGGGCGTAGTAACACCAGTATTGTTGTCCGAAGTTTTCTTTCCCATACCTAATTTCGATAATAATCCCATGAAAAAGTTTGCCGTATTTGGAAATCCAATTGCTCAGAGTTTATCACCAACCATTCATCAAATGTTTGCTAAATCCTGTGGTGAGTTAATCCAGTACGACAAAATCGAGGCGCCACTGGATGCTTTCGAAGATAGCATCAATCACTTTTTTGCCGATGAAAATACGGTGGGATGCAATGTCACTGTTCCGTTTAAAGAGCGGGCATTTGCCATGGCGCAGCATAAAGATGCTGCCGTTTGCCTCGCTAAAGCCGCCAATACACTGATGTTAAATCCACAAGGCGAGTTATGCGCCTATAACACCGACGGAATCGGCCTGGTTGCCGATCTTAACAACAGCGGTCTTACTTTAGCTGGCGCAAAGGTTTTGTTGCTTGGGGCTGGTGGCGCTGCTCGCGGCGTGGTACACCCGCTTTTGAGTGCCGGAGTAACAACGCTGCATATTCTTAACCGTACTGTTGAGAAAGCGCAGGCCATAGTCAACGATGCAAATAATCAACATGTTACCGCTGTAAGCCAGCAAGCATTACTGGCTCAGTATGATGTTGTGATTAATTCCACTTCAGCCAGTTTGTCGGGGACTTTACCTGCAGTACCCGATGCTATCCTGGCCAACTGCCAGCTCGCTTATGACATGGTGTATGCAAAAGACAGCGGTAGCACGGTATTTATGACCCATGCGGCAAAGCTTGGCGCGGTACAACAATTGGACGGATTGGGAATGCTGGTGGAACAAGCCGCGGCGGCGTTTGCTATCTGGACTGGCAAACAACCCGCAACGGCTGAGGTTATAGAATACTTACGTAATCGCTAGTGGTGCGACTGGGGTTTATTCTGCTTCCGCCAGGTATTCTTCTTTTAGTTCTACGTAGTTGATTGCCGACTGTTTTAAAAAGGCAATTTCGTTTTCTTTGAGCGGGCGTTTTTGCACCATCGGATTACCTACGTACAGATAACCACTTTCCAGACGCTTATTGGGTGGTACCAGGGTACCAGCGCCAATAAATACATCGTCTTCTACTACGGCACCGTCCATAACAATGGCGCCCATGCCTACCAGGATTCGGTTTCCCAGAGTGCAGCCATGGAGCATACATTTATGCCCAATGGTAACGTCGTCACCAATGATCAGAGGATTCCCTTGCGGATTGCCGGCAGATTTACGAGTGACATGCAGAACGGTGCCATCCTGCACATTACTGCGCTCGCCTATGGTTATATAGTTCACATCGCCGCGAGCTGCGACCATATGCCATATACTGCTATCTGCGCCTATTTTGATTTCACCAACCAGGCGAGAGGAGTCTGCTATATACACGCCATCACCGATTGTTGGCATGATCCCTTTAAAGCTACTTAATGGTTGTTGCATAAAACACTCTGAGAAATTGTGGGTGTCACCAGTAACAGCCGGGTTAATCTGAATGCATAACGCGGCGCTGGTCACTTTTTAGGTGGCCTTTATTTAAACATGTTACGGCTAAAGTTTCGATAATCGCAGAGGTATCTTAAGCATGGAAGTCGCAATACAGAGTGCACATACAAATAATAAAGGCGATTTGCAGAACAGAATTTATAACGCGATGGGACAACCTTATTATTAACCGTGTTAATGCTGGTAAACTATTAAACTAATTCGTCTTGTTGTCAGGGAATTCCAATGCCTAAACGCTATGTGTTATTTACTTCATTATCTTACGCCTACTCGATATTCAGACCATTACAAAAGGCAATTAAGCAGAGAGGTGATGAAGTTGCGTGGTTTTTAGAAGAGGGGTGTCCTGATCTGTTAGATGATGATGAGAAACGGTTACACACAATTAAGGATGTCATCGAGTATGATCCGCTGGCAATATTTGCCTGCGGTAATCTTATCTATCATTTTTTACCTGGCATAAAAGTCTCGGTGTTTCATGGTTACCCCATTAGTAAGCGAGGGGAGAAAAGCCAGGCCAAAGACGACCATTTTGCGATTAGGGGATGGTTTGATATGTACTGTACTCAGGGACCAAGCAGTACAGAGTATTTTAAGACGCTGGAGCAAAAGCACGGCTACTTTAAGGTATATGAAACCGGATGGTGCAAAGTTGACCCTTACTTCGCGCCATATGAGAAGCAATCTGATAAACCCACTATTTTGTACGCGACCACGTTTAGCAAAGGAATATCATCAGCCCCCTTACTGCTTGATACCATTACAGCGCTGGCTAAAACCAGAGACTGGCAATGGCGGCTAACTTTCCATCCAAAAATTAAGGATCAGGAACTGTTAGCCAGATATCGACAGCTAGCCAGTGAACAGAACAATGTCGAGTATATAGATAACGTTCGTTTAGAGGATTTTCAGCAGGCAGATGTCATGCTGTGCGACAGCAGCTCTATCATTCTGGAATTTATGCTGATGGATAAACCTGTAGTGACCCTGCGAAACACAAATCCCGGACCACATTTATTAGATGTGAATGACCCACAGGAAGTAGAAGGGGCATTAGAAACCGCCTTAACCAGATCAGAAGCCCTGTTAAAACAGGTACAGGACTTCGCAAATCACCACGAAGCACACCGGGACGGACACAATTGCGAACGGATATTAGACGCTGTAGACGATTTCTATGTTCATCACCGTAATACAATAAAGACAAAACCCGCCAATTTGTTACGCAAATTCAAGCTGAGAAAGAAGCTTGGCTACTGGAAATAGCGCGGAAATTGCGCAAATAAAACAAATAATGAGCGAACAAACCAAATGTGACACTTTTTTTAAAATAACCGTTGACGTGTGGTCTTAACTCTCTATAATGCGCCCCACTTCAACGGGGAACGCCGAAAAGCGACTACCCGGCAATAACGCCACAGGCCTTATTGGAAGCGGGTTTCAGAGTTTTGTGAAGCAATAAAAAGTTTCAAAAAAACATTGACACTGACTCCCGAAAGCGTAGAATGCGCGCCTCACTTCAACGAGGTCTGAACGACAACGTTGATGTGGTTTGAAGTTTCAACCCTTCGAAATTAAGTTTCAAAAAGTGGTTGACACTGAAAACGAAAAGCGTAATATACGCATCCCGCTTCGGGGCTAAACACAAAAGTCTGAAGCCGCAAAGTCGAGTTAAATCAACGCTTTGCACTGTTCTTTAACAATTTATAACAAGACAATCTGTGTGGGCACTCATTAAGAGTGTCAACAACGACAATTCAAAATTTCGATATATTTAATTGAAGAGTTTGATCATGGCTCAGATTGAACGCTGGCGGCAGGCCTAACACATGCAAGTCGAACGGTAGCAGGATGTGCTTGCACATCGCTGACGAGTGGCGGACGGGTGAGTAATGCTTGGGAACTTGCCTTTGCGAGGGGGATAACAGTTGGAAACGACTGCTAATACCGCATGATGTCTTCGGACCAAAGGGGGCTTCGGCTCCCGCGCAAAGAGAGGCCCAAGTGAGATTAGCTAGTTGGTAAGGTAAAGGCTTACCAAGGCGACGATCTCTAGCTGTTCTGAGAGGAAGATCAGCCACACTGGGACTGAGACACGGCCCAGACTCCTACGGGAGGCAGCAGTGGGGAATATTGCACAATGGGGGAAACCCTGATGCAGCCATGCCGCGTGTGTGAAGAAGGCCTTCGGGTTGTAAAGCACTTTCAGTTGTGAGGAAAGGTTGGTAGTTAATACCTGCCAGCTGTGACGTTAACAACAGAAGAAGCACCGGCTAACTCCGTGCCAGCAGCCGCGGTAATACGGAGGGTGCGAGCGTTAATCGGAATTACTGGGCGTAAAGCGCACGCAGGCGGTTTGTTAAGCTAGATGTGAAAGCCCCGGGCTCAACCTGGGATGGTCATTTAGAACTGGCAGACTAGAGTCTTGGAGAGGGGAGTGGAATTCCAGGTGTAGCGGTGAAATGCGTAGATATCTGGAGGAACATCAGTGGCGAAGGCGGCTCCCTGGCCAAAGACTGACGCTCATGTGCGAAAGTGTGGGTAGCGAACAGGATTAGATACCCTGGTAGTCCACACCGTAAACGCTGTCTACTAGCTGTGTGTGAATTTAATTCGTGCGTAGCGAAGCTAACGCGCTAAGTAGACCGCCTGGGGAGTACGGCCGCAAGGTTAAAACTCAAATGAATTGACGGGGGCCCGCACAAGCGGTGGAGCATGTGGTTTAATTCGATGCAACGCGAAGAACCTTACCTACACTTGACATGCAGAGAACTTTCCAGAGATGGATTGGTGCCTTCGGGAACTCTGACACAGGTGCTGCATGGCTGTCGTCAGCTCGTGTCGTGAGATGTTGGGTTAAGTCCCGCAACGAGCGCAACCCTTGTCCTTAGTTGCCATCATTTAGTTGGGCACTCTAAGGAGACTGCCGGTGACAAACCGGAGGAAGGTGGGGACGACGTCAAGTCATCATGGCCCTTACGTGTAGGGCTACACACGTGCTACAATGGCAAGTACAGAGGGAAGCGAGACAGTGATGTGGAGCGGACCCCTTAAAGCTTGTCGTAGTCCGGATTGGAGTCTGCAACTCGACTCCATGAAGTCGGAATCGCTAGTAATCGCAGGTCAGCATACTGCGGTGAATACGTTCCCGGGCCTTGTACACACCGCCCGTCACACCATGGGAGTGGGATGCAAAAGAAGTAGTTAGTCTAACCTTCGGGAGGACGATTACCACTTTGTGTTTCATGACTGGGGTGAAGTCGTAACAAGGTAACCCTAGGGGAACCTGGGGTTGGATCACCTCCTTACGTAAAGTCGTTGGACGACTTGATGTAGTGCCTACACAGATTGTTTTGTTAT
>NZ_MJIC01000014.1:680607-791809 GCF_001758465.1 Marisediminitalea lipolytica | reverse complement strand
ATAGATTCCCCCGGGCATGCCCGGGGTTCTTTCTGTTACAGCTCCATTCGGAGCTGATCTGAATCCTTCCGACCTTGATGCTCAACGTAGTTCCGTATTGTGTGCTCGTCTAAGCCTACGCTGCTTACAAAGTAACCCGGCGACCAAACAATATTTTCATTCCAATAGACCTTTCCTAGCCATTTGAATGTCTTTCTCATGTTTGACGCTGACTGGGCTTTGAGTTTACCCATCACTTCTGCTATCGAGTATTTCGGTGGAATGACCATCAACATGTGCATATGGTCATTATCAAAGCCCATTCGCTCTATCGTTACGCCGGGCATACTTCGAAGCAGCTTCGGCAACACTTTGCGCAAATACTCCACGACGAAAGGCTTCAGTATCCGACGCCTGTATTTGGTTACCCAGACGACGTGATATTGAAGTCTATATAGACCATGTGATGAGACTCGAACTTCCATCTTCGTAGCATACAGGCCTCGGACTCATTCATCCACGGGTAAACCCGTGGTGTTCTGTCGCTTCGCGACCGGTCACATAAAAAAGGGCCTGTAAGGCCCTTTAATAAAGTAATCGATTTGCTAACGCCTAGCAATATCCAAATGACATCAGACGGTCGTAACGCTCGTCCATTAATTTGTCTACCGGCAGCGATTGTAACTGGCTCAGCTGCTGTTTTAGCGTAGCTTTGAGGTTAGCCGCCATGCTGGCGTGGTCACGGTGTGCACCACCTAATGGCTCATCAACAATCGCGTTGATCAGGCCCAGTTCTTTAATTTGTTGTGCGCTTACACCCATGGCTTCAGCTGCCAGTGGCGCTTTATCGGCACTCTTCCAAAGAATTGACGCACAGCCTTCCGGCGAAATTACCGAGTAAGTGCTGTATTGCAACATGTTAACTCGGTCACCTACACCTATGGCCAGTGCACCACCTGAACCGCCCTCACCAATTACCGTACAGATAATTGGCACTTTCAGTTCGGCCATTTCTTTCAGGTTACGGGCAATGGCCTCGCTCTGACCGCGCTCTTCAGCACCCACGCCAGGATAGGCTCCGGGAGTGTCGATAAGCGTGATGATAGGCATATTAAAGCGTTCGGCCATTTTCATCAGGCGCAGCGCTTTGCGGTAACCTTCGGGTTTAGGCATACCGAAGTTACGTTTAATTTTTTCCGGTACATCCCGGCCTTTCTGATGACCAATAATCATCACTGGCTGGTCATCCAGCTTAGCCAGACCACCAACAATCGCCTTGTCGTCAGCAAATGCGCGATCACCGGCTAACTCATCAAATTCTTCAAACGCCAGGCGGATATAATCCTGCGTGTAAGGACGCATCGGATGACGTGCCAGTTGCGAAATCTGCCATGCCCCAAGATTTGAGAAGATTTTACCGGTTAACTCGGCACTTTTGGTGCGCAGACGGGTGATCTCTTCTTCGATCCCCACATCAAACTCACCGCCCTGATTTACCAACCGCAGCTCTTCTATTTTTGCTTCTAGTTCGGCTATTGGTTGTTCAAAATCCAAAAACTGTATACTCATTACGTGTCCTACTTTTACTCTCCGGTTGCTGACCCGTGATAACTAATGAAAGGTCAACCTAACCGACTGCTCACCCAGGCACTGCTTTAACTCGTGCAATAACTGATCTTCGGGTGTAATAAACCAATGTGCGTCGCATTTTAATGAAACTGCCACATCCGGATGTAAAATATCTAACTGAACCGGGCAACTACCGCCCGCATAATTGCGCAAAATCGACTGCAACGATGATAACTTGTCTGGTTTACACCATTGCGTGTCGACTTGCAACGCCAGAGATCGCGCATTTTTCTCGCGCGCCTGGACTATATCCATAGCATCACGGGCGGTGATTGTATTGCCACCCGAGAAATCATCAAAGCTGACCTGTCCTTTGATGACCAAAATACGATCAGGTTCCAGCACTGACTCAAAAGTTTCGTACATTTCAGGGAAAAACCTGACGTCCATTCTAGCACTTTTATCGTCAAGTGTAACAATTGCCCAACGACGTCCCTTTTTATTGGTCATTACCCGTACACCAAGAACCAGTCCTACTGCCGTCGCCATCTGATCCTTGCCGGTCGGGCGTAAATCAACCAGCCGCCCATCCACATAATGACGAACCTCATCAATATACTGATTAATCGGATGCCCGGTTAAATACAGGCCAAGGGTTTCTTTTTCACCGTCGAGCCACACCTTCTCCGGCCATTGCGGTACTTCGGCAAACGCCTGACGAACCTGCTCTGGCTCGGTGGTTAGCAGCCCAAACATATCCGACTGACCGAACGACTCGGCTTTAGCGTGTTGATCGGCTGCGGCGATAGCTTCCGGCAGAGTCGCCATTAGCGCAGCACGGTGCGGCCCAAGGTTATCCATCGCGCCGGAGAGTACCAGTTTTTCCAGTACCCGTTTGTTTACACGCTTAAGATCAACCTTGGCACAAAAATCAAATAAATCTGAAAACTGCCCTTGAGTTTCCCGCGCTTCAATAATGGCTTCGATTGGGCCTTCACCAACACCTTTAATAGCACCGATACCGTAAACAATGCGGCCTTCGGTATCTACGGTAAACTTGTAGCGGCCTTTATTCAGATCCGGCGGCAGGATTTCCAGCCCCATACGGCCTACTTCATCTACCAGCGTCACAATCTTATCGGTGTTATCCATGTCCGCCGACATTACCGCCGCCATAAATTCGGCAGGATAATGCACTTTCAGCCATAGCGTTTGATACGACACCAGCGCGTAAGCCGCGGAGTGTGATTTGTTAAAACCATAGCCGGCGAATTTTTCCACCAGGTCGAAGATCTTCATCGCCAGGTTCGGGTCGATATTATTGTTCTTCGCGCCGTCTTCAAAGGTTGACCGCTGTTTGGCCATTTCTTCGGGCTTTTTCTTACCCATTGCCCGGCGTAATAAGTCAGCGCCACCCAGCGAGTAGCCCGACATTTCCTGGGCTATCTGCATGACCTGTTCCTGATACAGGATAATTCCGTAGGTGGGTTCCAATATTTCTTTTAAACACTCGTGCTGGTATTCAGCATCCGGGTAGGAGATTTCCTCGCGACCATGCTTACGGTCGATAAAGTTATCTACCATGCCTGATTGCAGCGGCCCCGGACGGAACAGGGCAACCAGTGCGATAATATCTTCAAAGCAGTCCGGTTTCAGACGCTTGATCAGTTCTTTCATCCCGCGGGATTCCAGCTGGAATACCGCCGTTGTTTCTGCTGCCTGTAACGAACGGAAGCTTTTCTTGTCTTCCAGCGGAATGGCGGCAATATCAACCTCTTTGCCCTGCCCTTCCTTAATCATATCCAGCGCCCACTGAATGATGGTGAGCGTTCTTAGTCCCAGGAAGTCAAATTTAACCAGACCGGCGGTTTCCACGTCGTTTTTATCAAACTGGGTAACCGGGTTTTTACCTTCGTCATCGCAATACAGAGGCGCAAAGTCGGTAATTTTAGTGGGCGCGATAACCACGCCCCCGGCGTGCTTACCGGCATTTCGGGTAACCCCTTCCAGAATTCGCGCCATATCAATCAGGTCGCGGACTTCTTCATCCTGATGGTAAAGCTCTGGCAAGCGCGGTTCGGCTTCGAAGGCTTTACTCAGTGTCATGCCCGGATCAGGCGGGATAAGCTTGGATATGCGATCAACAAAACCATAAGGGTGACCGAGAACCCGGCCTACATCGCGCACTACCGCTTTAGCTGCCATGGTACCAAAGGTGATAATCTGGGATACCGCGTCACGGCCATACAGCTCAGCGACGTGGTCGATTACCTCGTCACGGCGGTCCATACAAAAGTCGACGTCAAAGTCGGGCATCGAAACCCGTTCCGGGTTAAGGAAACGTTCGAAAAGCAGGTCAAATTCCAGCGGATCCAGGTCGGTAATTTTAAGCGCATAAGCCACCAGTGAGCCTGCACCGGAACCACGCCCGGGGCCTACCGGAATGTTGTTGTCCTTACTCCACTGAATAAATTCCATTACGATGAGGAAGTAACCGGGGAATCCCATCTGGTTAATAACATCGAGTTCGATTTTTAAACGTTCATCGTATTCCGGGCGTTTTTCCTTTCGGACATTTTCATCCGGAAACAAAAACTCCAGGCGCTCTTCCAGACCTTCTTCCGAGACTTTGACCAGAAAGTCTTCGGTAGTCATGCCACCCGTGGGAAACTGCGGCAGGAAGTACTCACCTAAGCGAACAGTAACGTTACAACGCTTGGCGATTTCTACCGTGTTCTCAATGGCTTCTGGGATATCCTCAAACAATTCCACCATTTCTTCGGCGGTGCGCAGGTACTGCTGGTCGCTATAATGTTTAGGGCGGCGCTTATCATCCAGCGTATAACCATCATGGATACATACACGAATTTCATGGGCATCAAATTTATCCTGGTCGATAAAGCACACTTCGTTAGTGGCTACTACCGGCAGGTCGTGCTGTTCGGCCAGGGCAAAAGCAGCGTGGTTATAATCTTCTTCGCCACGACGACCCGTGCGCACTAATTCCAGATAAAACCGATCGGCAAAATGCGTAGTGTAAAAGGCTAGATTATCTTCCAGCATTTTAGGATTATTCTTCAGCAATAACTGGCCAACATCACCTTTCATACCACCCGACAGGATAATGACGCCTGCGGCATGCTCTACCAGCCATTGTTTATCGATAACGACACGATGATTAACATGACCACGCAAATAGGCTTTGGAAATCAGCAAGGTTATATTTTTATAACCTTCGTTATTCATGGCCAGTAAAGTGAGACGGAATGGCTCATCAACGAAATCTTCGCTCTGAACCCAAAAATCGGCACCAATAATCGGTTTAATGCCGCGGGAGTGCGCGTCTGAATAGTACTTTACCAGACCACACATATTCATCTGGTCGGTAATGGCCACAGCAGGCATGCCAAGTTCTTCTACCTTAGCGAGGATCGGTTTGACCTTGTTAAGGCCATCCATCATGGAAAAGTCGCTGTGTACCCGTAAATGAACAAAGTTCGCTGACATTTTATTATTAACCTTTGGTTGTCACCGACGATTCTGCAGCAGCAAGAAGTGCCTGAACCGGCTTAAAACTTTTTCGATAACAGAATAATACACCGTTGTCGGCCAGGGCTGCAAAGTGCGCTTTAGTTGGATAGCCTTTGTGCGCAGCAAAGCCGTATGCCGGGTACTGTTTATCCAGTTCAATCATATCGTTATCGCGTTCTACCTTGGCCAGAATAGAGGCAGCGGATATCTCCGGATGCAGGCTATCGCCCTTAACCACGGCTTCGGCCTGATATGACCACTCAGGTAAACGATTACCGTCGACCCGGACAAAATCCGGCGTTAATAATAAGCTATCCACTGCCCGGGTCATTGCCAGCATGGTGGCATGCAGAATGTTTAACTTATCAATTTCTTCCGGCGTGGCCCGGCCAATGGCCCAGGCTAAAGCTTTCTGTTTAATTTCGCCCGACAGCGCATTACGCTTTTTTTCGCTTAACTTTTTTGAATCAGTCAGGCCTTCGATAGGATTATTCGGATCGAGGATCACCGCCGCAGTGACCACATCACCCACTAAGGGGCCACGACCCACTTCATCAACACCGGCAATAAACTTACTCATTAATCACTTCCATTACAGCGTCTGCCGCCCGCTCATCGGCATTTTGTTTTAAGCTTTGATGCAGTTCGACAAATCTTGCAGTTAACGCCGTAGTATCGGACTCAAACAGCTTCATTAGTTCAGCACACAGCCGATCCGGGTTCACCTCTTCCTGTAATAACTCCGGGATCAACGCTTCATTGGCCAGAATATTCGGTAACGAGAAATAATCCGGTTTATACATCCGCATCATCATCTTGTGGGTCAGCCAGGATAACAGATAAGCAGACACCATCGGGCGCTTACATAACATGGCCTCGAGAGTTGCAGTGCCCGACGCCAGCAGAATGACATCGCTGGCAATCATGGACTCCCGGGACTGGCCATTAAGCAAAAACACTCTTGAGTCGTCGAGCCACTCAACGCGGTGTTCTTTAAGATAGGCAGTAATCTGGCTCAGTCGGCGTTCATTTGCGGCGGGGATCACTACCTGGCACTGCGGCTTGTGCTGCCAGAGTTGTTCTACCGTGGCCGTGAATACCGGCAGTAGTTTTGCTACTTCCCCGCCCCGGCTGCCAGGCAATACCGCCAGACAGGGCAATTCAGTACTTAGCCCAAGTGTGTTTCTGGCTTGGTTCTGATCCGGCACAATTGGGATAATATCGGCCATGGTGTGGCCTACAAAGCTATAAGGAACCTGATACTTGTCGTAAACATCCTGCTCAAACGGAAATATCCCCAACACTCGGTTAGTGGCTTTGGCAATTTTGAAAATACGCTTTTCACGCCAGGCCCAAACCGTTGGACTGACGTAGTGGACAGTTTTAATACCTTTGGCTTTAAGTGCTGTTTCAACCCGTAGGTTAAAATCCGGCGCATCGACGCCAACATAAACATCTGGCGGATTATCAGTGAAATATTCTATCAGTTGGTTTTTAACTTTAAGAATGGGGCGAATACTGGACAATACTTCTACCAGCCCCATTACCGATAGAATTTCAATATCAAACAGGGTCTTACAGCCTGCAGCCTGCATATGCGTGCCGGCAATGCCTTCGAAAATGGCGTCCGGGTAACGTTTTTTAAGGGATTTAATAACGCCCGCCGCCAGTACATCTCCTGATGCTTCACCGGCGACGATAGCGATGCGCAATGGGGAATTGCGCATAATTTAGCGAACGATACCGCGTTCAGAGCCTGCCAGGAAGGTAATCAACATACCTATTTCAGGATGCTCGTCTGCCATGACGGTAAGCTTTTTAATCGCTTCTTCTACCGTGTTGTTATCGCGGTAGATCACTTTGTAAGCTCGCCTTATGGCCATAATGGTTTCTTTGCCATAGCCTCTGCGTCGTAGCCCTTCAGAATTAATCCCCTGAGGAATATGCTTGGTACCACTGATCATCACATAAGGCGGAATATCGCGTAACACGATAGCACCACCACCGGTAAAGGAATGCGGGCCAATCTTGCAAAACTGATGAACCGCTGTAGCGCCACCTAAAATAGCGTAATCACCAATTTCGACATGGCCAGCTACAGCAACATTGTTTGCCAGAATAATATCATTGCCAATTTTGCAATCATGGGCAATGTGAGCATTAACCATAATCAGGTTTCCAGAACCGATACGAGTAACGCCTTCGTCCTGTATGGTTCCGCGATGCACGGTCGCGCCCTCACGGAACACATTATTATCACCGATGATAAGCTCCGTGCGCTCGCCGGCGTATTTCTTGTCCTGACAATCTTCACCAATTGATGTGAACTGGTAAAAGTGATTGCCTCGACCGATGCGGGTTGGGCCTTTAATGACAACATGTGACTCAATGCGGCAATCGTCACCGATCACCACTTCGTCACCAATCACTGAAAACGGGCCAACTGTGACATTGTTACCAAGTTTAGCTTTGGGGGATATCACAGCAGTTTCATGAATCACGTTAATCTTTCTCTCTCATTGCACACATAAATTCTGCGCTGCAGGCTTCTTCGCCGTCGACGCTTGCTACGCCTTTAAATTTCCAGATCCCGCGGCGTTCTTTAACAATACAGACATCAAAGTCGAGTCTGTCGCCTGGGGTTACCGGGCGCTTAAAACGCGCATTGTCGATACCGGCATATAAGTATAGCTTATCGTTTTTGCCAATGGTCTTAAATCCTAAAATACCCGCGGCCTGTGCCATGGCTTCTAAAATCAGTACACCAGGAAAAATCGGATAATCAGGAAAATGTCCGGTAAAGCACGGTTCGTTAAGCGTTATATTCTTATACGCTTTAATGCTTACACCCAGTTCGAAATCTGTCACTCTGTCTATTAACAGGAACGGATACCGATGAGGCAGCAAATCCATAATTTCGCGGATTTCTATAGTGTTAAGTGGGTTGGCCAAAAAATATCTCCTTCGACACGATACAAGCAGACAACTCCCTTAATGGTGATTTTGCCGCTATAACTTCATATGGGCCGCAACCTTACGCGTTAATCACTAAAAAACAAATCAGACCAACACACTGCGCTGGTCTGATTGATTACGATTAGATACTAGTTGTTGCTGTAAGTACCTGCTGACTTTGGGGTCAGAATTATCACCTGCTCCCGGTCGGCATAAGTAAACCGTTAATTAATTTAATTTGCTTAACTGGTCGACTACTTTTTGTGACAGGTCGTCTTTCGTATCAGCATAAACTACCGCTGGCGCGTCTAACACCAGGTCATATTTATTCGCTGCCGCTACGGTATCGATAGCTTGCTTGATCAGACCCAGAATTTTGTTGCGCTCTTCGTTGGTACGACGCTGAATGTTTTGTTGCAGCGGCTGCACTTTCTGAGAAAGCTGTTCACGAACCGCAAGAATTTTATCTTCCAGTTCTTTCTTTTCAGCAGCGCTCATGGTTGCTGCGTCACGCTGTAATTTCTCAGCATACAGCTGACCGTCACGCTGTAACAGATTTACTTCGTCGACCTGGTCTTTGAATTCCATTGAGATGGCATTCTGGATTTCAGCAGCCTGAGGCAACGCCTGAAAAATTTGCTGTACGTTTACCACGCCGATTTTTTGCTCTGCCATTGCTGCAGAACTAAACATCGCACTACCTAACATTGCCGATGCAATTGCGTATTTTGCCAACTGTTTCAAAAGGTGCTCCTTTTATTTGCCGGTCTTTGCCAGCTAATTTTAAAATGTTTGACCAATATTAAATGTAAAGAATTTCGCATCATCGCCCTCACGCTCTTTCAATGCGCGCGAGAAGCTAAAGACCATTGGGCCCATAGGTGATACCCATTGTACAGAAATACCGGCAGAACTGCGAAATAAAGTCCAGTCAGAATAATCCAGCAGTTCATCACCACCACTTCTGTCTAATTGCAGGTATTCATCATAATCAAATTCAGTATCCCACACGTTACCCACGTCAACAAATAAACTGGTTCTTACCGAGTTTGACGAGTCTTCTTCTATAAATGGGGTCGGCGTGATTAATTCCAAGCTTCCCAAAGCCATGGCATTACCACCCAGGCTGCGACGCGACAATTGATAAGAGTCGCCTGACGGGTCACCAGGAATTACAGTGCCATCCGGCAAGGTCACTGAATTACCACCACTCTGGCGGATAATCCCTCTGGGACCCACGGTGTTGTTTTCGAAACCACGCAGGGTATCTGCACCACCGGCGGTAAAGTTTTCGGTAAATGGCAGGATTTGGTCATTGCCATTAACATCACCATAGCCGTTACCGTAACCCAGTCTGACCTTGGTTAGCACTGACCAGCGTGTATCTCTGGTTAATGG
This sequence comes from Marisediminitalea lipolytica, assembly GCF_001758465.1. GTDB lineage: Bacteria > Pseudomonadota > Gammaproteobacteria > Enterobacterales > Alteromonadaceae > Alteromonas > Alteromonas lipolytica. The sequence goes on along the minus strand of NZ_MJIC01000014.1, from coordinate 782,377 downwards.
GAAGTAGAAACGACCGTCATAAATTGTTTTAAAGTAATTTACATCAGAATTTGGCGTAGTAATAGTAAACGACGCCCGCTGCGAAGACCCCGCCGTTGGGAATAAACCACGGTTAAGGGTGCTGCGACTCCAGGATACCGAGCTCTGTAAGCTGGTGTATGAAATCGGCGCATCCGGGTTTTGTTCATCGGTAAACTGACGGTAGAACAGGTTAGTTTGCTCGTAGTAACCACGGTTAGATAACTCTACATCTGAGTAGGTTAAACCAAAGTTAATCCGGTTAAACTCATCGATCGGATAACCAATGTTCGCCCCGACAGACCAGCGCTTGGAGTTATACTGAATAACGTTAAAGCTCGAACCATCAAACTCACTGAAAGACACCGTCCCACCCAGTGAAATACCATCGATGGTAAAGAACGGATCGGTATAAGAAAGCTGTGCTGAGCGCTGATAGGATACGGTACTGACATTAATACCAATGCGCTTACCGGTGCCCAGGAAGTTATCCTGCTGAATACCGGCTTGCAGACCCAGTTTGGTTTGGTCGCCATAACTGATCCCTGCATTGAACGAGCCCGAGGGTTGTTCTTTTACCTTAAACTGCACGTCTACCTGATCGTCTTTCCCCGGAATACGGACCGTCTCAAACTCGACATCTTCCATATAGGTTAAGCGCGACATGCTGTTTTTGGAGGTTTCCAGCAGGTCATTTGATAGCCAGGTACCTTCCATCTGTACTACGTTCTGACGCAGTACTTCGTCGGCAGTGATGGTGTTACCGTTAAAGTTGATACGACGCACATAAATACGCTTACCCGGATCAACCCGCAGCGTCAGCTTAACGGTTTTATCTTCGTCGTTAATTTCCGGTACGGTGGTCACCGTTGGATAGGCATAACCAAAACGGCCCAGATACTTACTGATAAATTCTTCGGTGTACGTCACCGTGGCCTGGTTGTATAACTCACCAGGCGTCAGAGGCAAAACCCGCTCAATGTATTTTTCGTGACCCAGCATTTCACCCACTAATTCCACATCAGAAATCGTGTATTGCTCGCCCTCGCTCACGTTTAGTGAAATGTAGATACCGTCTTTTTCCGGCGTCATGGCAACCTGAGTTGAATCTACATTAAAGCGCAGATAACCGCGATCCATATAAAAGTTAGTCAGGGTTTCCATGTCCCCTTGCAGGGTTTGCTGCTGATAGCGGGTTTCTGATAAAAAATCGTACCAGGCAGTATTAAACTGTAATTCAAAGTCTTCAAGCAGTTCCTGATCGCTGAACAGTTCGTTACCCACGATGTTAATTTGCTTGATACTGGCGGCGTCGCCTTCTTCGAACAGTAATTTCAGGTCAACCCGATTACGCGGCAGAGGCGTAATAATAGCGGTTACATCAGCGTTATATTTACCAATGCTGTAAAAGAAATCCTTCAAGCCGTTTTCAATAGATGTCAGTACGGTTTTATCCAGTGGCTCGCCAACCCGAATGTTACTGCCGTCAAGGCTTTCCTGCAGCTGCTCATCTTTGATGTCGTCGTTACCTTCAAAGATAATGTTACTGATGGTTGGGCGCTCAGCCACTTTGATCACCAGCACATTGCCATCACGCATTACCTGAATATTTTCAAAGTGCGTGGAAGAGTATAAGGAGCGAATTAACTGAGTAATACGAAACGCATTAACTTCGTCCCCTTTTTGCACCGGAATATAGGTTAGTGCGGCCCCCAGGGCCACCCGCTGCAAACCTTCTACCCGAATATCTTCAACAACAAACTCACTATTGCTTGAAGCAGCGTTGGCTAAGCTAGCACTGGAGCATAACATTCCGGCTACTACTAACTGTTTTAACTTCATCTATTCTTTTTCTTCCTGCTGCGTTCGCTTATTCTTGCTTGCGCCTGTCTACTTAGGACAAACGCGTAATATCATTAAATATGGCGATGCTCATTATGGTAAATAACAGCATGGCGCCTATTCTGAACCCCCACTCCTGAACTTCTTCAGGCACCGGGCGGCCGGTAATCCATTCGATGGTAAAGTACATCAGGTGTCCGCCATCCAACATTGGCAGGGGCAATAAATTTACTATGCCCAGATTCACACTGATTAGCGCCAGAAAACTTAAAAAGTAAACCAGCCCGTAGCCTGCACTGTTACCTGCGCCTTGCGCAATGGCGATAGGCCCGCTTAAGTTCTTAACGGAAACGTCGCCGCCAATCAGCTTACCTATCATTTCAACGCTTATCGTCATCAAGCGCCAGGTTTTATCCACCGCTTTGCCCATCGCATCAAACAAACCATACTGATGGGTGAAGACATAACCTTGTGGCCAGGCTTCGGCAAATGGACTAACGCCGAGGTAACCATCCTGGCCTTCCGGGGTATCGCGGCGGCCAATTGTGGCAGAAAGGTCATAGGTTTGACCAGCCCTGTTTACCTTAATCACCACCTCGTCGCCCGGACGATTTTTAATTTCAGCTACCAAATCTTCCCACGCACTGACCGTTTGACCGTCCAGTGCCAGGATTTTATCGTCTTGCTGCAGTCCAGCCTGACTGGCCGCAGAGTTTTCAGCCACATAAGCCACCGTTAACGTTGCCTTGGGTCTGAACGGGGTAATCCCCAAACTCTGTAAAGGAGACTCTGAATCAGGATCAAAGTTCCATTGCGAAATATCTAAAATCCGTTGTTGAGGGCTATCCTCGGCAGAAGCCACCGTGACAGGCATCGCTTCCTGCCCGATATAAGACATTAATTCCAGGTTAACCGCTTCCCAGTCTTCGGTCTGGCGTGAACCTACCGCAACGATTTCCATATTGGCACTCAGACCCGACTGCGCGGCAATACTATCAGCACTCACCTCGCCTATCACGGGCTTTATGGTAGTAATCCCAATCAGGAACATGGCATAGAGCGCAATGGCGGCAAACACAAAATTAACCCCAGGACCCGCTGCAATAATTGCCATACGCTTGCCAACTGACTGGGTGTTAAACGCCTGCGAGGCCATCTCCGGCGGGACTTCATCGATACGCTCATCGAGCATACGGACATAACCACCGAGCGGTATTGCCGCCAGGGCAAATTCGGTACCGTGCTTGTCGACCTTACTCCAGATTGGTTTACCAAAACCAATGGAGAAACGTCTGACATGGACGCCACAAAGTCTGGCCACGTAATAGTGTCCCCACTCATGTACGGCGACTAAAATACCCAGGGCAATAATAAATGCACCGGCATTCCGCAAAAACTCAAACACGCGCTACCCTTCCTCAACCAAAGCCAGTGCGACCATTCTGGCTTGCTTATCTAATTCAAGAACTTGTTGGATAGATGAAACCGCCGTTGGTTCAAAACGATTTAACACTTCTTCATTTATTTGTGCGATACGGGTAAAACCAATGCGGTTGTTTAAAAACGCATCCACGGCAATTTCGTTGGCGGCATTTAACCGCGTGGTGGCAGACTGCCCCGAACGGCACGCGTCGATAGCAAGATATAAATTAGGAAAGCGGTTTTGATCCGGTGTGGAAAAACTTAAATCCTTCAGCGTGGCAAAATCCAGCGGAGCCACACCAGCATTGATGCGCCGTGGATAACCCAGACCATAGGCAATAGGTGTACGCATATCCGGATTACCCAGCTGGGCAATCACTGAGCCATCGATATACTGAACCATTGAGTGAATGGTACTTTGTGGATGCAGCACAACCTGAATATCATCAGGTGCCAGACCAAACAGCCAGCACGCTTCAATAAACTCCAGGCCCTTATTCATCATGGTGGCAGAATCCACCGATATTTTGCGCCCCATATCCCAGTTTGGATGAGCGCAGGCTTGTTCTGGCGTTATTTCGGCAAAGGTGGCCAGTTCGCGTTCACGAAACGGACCGCCAGACCCGGTAAGCAGTATCTTGCTAATGCCACTGGCAGCCAGATTGCCGTACTCAAAATCTGCCGGCAAGCACTGGAAAATGGCATTGTGTTCGCTATCGATAGGCAGAATTTCTGCGCCGGACTGTTTAGCTGCATCAATAAACAAAGCACCAGACATCACCAGCGATTCTTTATTGGCCAGCAATACCCGCTTACCGGCTTTTACCGCTGCGAGAGTGGGCTCAAGCCCGGCCGCCCCAACAATAGAAGCCATTACAGCATCGACTTCTGGTGCAGAAGCCACTTCTTCCAGTGCCCGTTTACCACTAAGCACTTCAGACGAAAGCTCGTACTGACGGGCTAAAGTAAGCGCCTGTTCATAATCGTCATCGCTGGCTACCACCAGATAACGGGCATGGCAGGCTTTCGCCTGTTTTACCAGTAATTCCACCTGGCGGTGGCCGGTAATGGCAAAAACGCGAAAATCATCCGGGTGGCGGGCAACAACATCAAGCGTACTTTGGCCGATGGAGCCTGTAGCCCCAAGGATCGTAATGGTTTGCATTATGCCATCCAGGTTACATAGCAGTAGGCAAATACCGGAAACGCGGCGGTTAAACTGTCGATGCGATCCATCAGACCACCATGGCCGGGTAAAATACGGCCGCTGTCTTTAATGCCCGCACAACGTTTAAACATACTTTCGTTCAGGTCACCCAGGGCAGATACCGCAACAGTCAGGCCGCCAATGAGGAGATGCAACCAGATACGCGACGGTTCAACCTGATAATGTAAGGCGGCAAAGGCGATGATGGCAAACGACGCCATAACCCCGCCGAACAGGCCTTCAAAGGTTTTACCCGGCGACACATTAGGGCGCAGTTTATGGCGGCCAAATTTGACCCCGACAAAAAATGCACCGATATCTGCTGCCCACACTATACCCAGCACATAAAAAATGAGCGAGGCACCGTAAAAGGTATCAACATCGTAAAGACTCGAACGCAGCGCCACCACAGCGACCCAGGTTGGTATTAAAGTTAACACCCCAAACAAACAGCGAATTAGCCAGCTTTGTCGCCAGAACGCTGAATACTTTGGATACGCCAGGATCATAAAGAATGATGCGAGCCACCAGATGGCAGCTACCGACAAAATCCAGTGATAAAAGCTGTTAAGTGCGCCCTGGAACCAGATTTGTTCAACATCAACAAAGCTAATCAGGCTCAGGCAACAGGCCAGTAACACCAGGCCAAAGGCGACTTTGTAAGGTCGGGCTGATAAGCCGGACATGTTAGCCCACTCATAGCCACCCAATGCAATTACCCCGGCAATCACATACTGAAAAATATCAATAGGTAAAAACAGAATGGCCATAATGGCCAGTGGCGCAAGTATCAGCGCCGTGATGATTCGTTGCTTCAACATGCGAAGGGTCTTTTTTGGGCAATATGGAGGCAGCAAGCTAACATGGTTATTTTCCTGCCTCAGCGTTTTCTACCTGCTCGCCAATCAAACCAAAGCGGCGCTGTCGCTCACTAAAGTCCTTAACCGCGAGGTAAAAAGCGTCTTCGTTAAAATCGGGCCATAAAACGTCAGTAAAATACAGTTCGGCATAAGCGCATTGCCACAACAGGAAGTTGCTGATGCGATGCTCACCGCCAGTGCGGATTAGCAAATCCAGCTCAGGTAACCCCTGCGTAGACATATGGCTGTCAAACATGGCTTCGTCAATTTGCGCCGCCTCAAGCTTGCCCTGACTAACCTGCTCAGCCAGTTGCTTTGCCGCGTTAACGATATCCCAACGACCACCATAGTTAGCCGCGATGTTTAACACCAAATCCTGGTTATTTGCTGTCAGCGCCTCGGCTTTGTGAATTTTTTCCACCAACTTCCGATCGAACCTTGACGTATCACCTAATACTTTCAGGCGTACGCCATTTTTGTTCATCCGTTTGGCTTCGCTGTTTAATACCAGATTAAACAGGTCCATCAAAACACTGACTTCTTCTTCAGGTCGCTTCCAGTTTTCGCTGCTAAACGCAAACAACGTTAACGATTGAATGGCATTTTTACGAGCAAATCGCACTGCAGCCCGCACTGACTCGACGCCAGCACGGTGCCCGAAAGTACGAATTTTCCCTTTCTTTTTTGCCCAGCGACCGTTGCCGTCCATAATGATGGCAACGTGCTTAGGCATATTCAGCAACGCCAGTTTTTCATCCAGCGTTGCATCACTGTCAGTCTGCGATGGCGACATGAGTTATTTATACTTCCATTAACTCGGTTTCTTTATCAGACAGCATCTTATCAACTTTCTTGATAAATTCATTGGTCAGTGTCTGAATATTTTCTTCACCTGCGCGACTTTCGTCTTCGCTGATTTCCTTTTCTTTTAGCAGTTCTTTGATATCGCTGTTGGCGTCGCGACGAATGTTACGAATAGCAACACGGCCCTGCTCGGCTTCGTTACGTACAACACGAATGAGGTCTTTACGACGCTCTTCTGTCAGCGGTGGTAATGGAATACGAATAGTAGTGCCCGCGCTCATTGGGTTTAATCCCAGGTCGGCTTGCATAATGGCTTTTTCAACGGCCTGAATAGAGCTTTTATCAAACACGGTCAGCGCTAATGTACGGCTGTCTTCGGTGATAATGTTAGCTAACTGACGCAGCGGTGTATCAGCTCCGTAATAAGAGACCTGGATGCCGTCGAGTAAGCTTGGGTGCGCACGGCCGGTGCGAATTTTGCTCAACTGACCTTTTAGCGCAGTAATACTTTTTTCCATGCGCTCTTGCGCATCTAATTCGATTTCATCAATCACGGTATTATTCCTGTATTATTATTCGGTCACACTTTCGACATGGTCGATTAAAGTGCCTTCAGGTTCGCCCATTACTACGCGTTTCAGACAACCTGGTTTATTCATGTTGTAAACACGGATGGGTAAGCTATGGTCGCGCGCCAGCGTAAACGCTGACAGGTCCATAACTTTTAATTCTTTTTCTAACACGTCCTGATAAGACAGTTGTGAGTACAGTTTCGCGTCGGGGTTCTTAACCGGATCGTCGCTGTAAACACCATCTACCTTGGTGCCTTTTAATACCGCATCGGCTTCGATTTCGATACCACGTAAGCAGGCAGCTGAGTCAGTGGTAAAGAATGGATTGCCGGTACCGGCTGAGAAAATAACCACACGACCTGACTTTAACAGGCTGATGGCTTCTGCCCAGTTGTAGGCATCACAAACGCCATTAAGAGGGATGGCAGACATCAGACGGGCATTAACAAAAGCGCGGTGCAGGGCGTCACGCATGGCAAGACCGTTCATTACCGTAGCCAGCATACCCATGTGGTCACCAACAACGCGGTTCATCCCCGCTTTTGCCAGGCCTTCACCACGGAACAAGTTACCACCACCGATAACCAGACCCACCTGCACCCCTAATTCTACCAGTTCTTTGATTTCCTGGGCCATGCGGTCCAGTACTTTAGGATCGATTCCAAAGCCTTCATTCCCCATGAGCGCTTCACCACTCAGTTTAAGCAGGATGCGTCGGTAGGCGGATTTTGGTGCGATGCTCATTGTTATTGTTTCCTCTTGATTCGGCTTGGGTCATATTTTGTACACAAATTATGAGCCAAACCGACTTAATCGGTCGTCATCTTAGGAACAGCTGAGGTTATGCTTTCAGCTATAAAAAAGCACCTCCGAAGAGGTGCTCGTAGTGTATCCGACATTCGCCGAATGCAAAAGTCAAACCGCTAATTATTTCTTAGCAGCAGCCATTTGCGCAGCTACTTCAGCAGCGAAGTCTTCAGATTTCTTCTCGATACCTTCACCTACTTCAAAACGCACGAAGTTAACAACGTCAGCGTCTTTAGATTTCAGTAAGTCTGCAACCAGAATAGAAGGATCTTTAACGAAAGGCTGACCAGTCAGACTGATTTCGCCGGTGAATTTCTTCATACGGCCGACAACCATTTTCTCAGCGATTTCAGCTGGTTTGCCAGACTGCATGGCGATTTCGATTTGGATCGCTTTTTCTTTCTCAACTACTTCAGCTGGTACTTGCTCAGGCTTAACGAACTGCGGGCTTGAAGCCGCAACGTGCATAGCAACGTCTTTCGCCAGCTCTTCTTCGCCACCAGTTAAGATAGCAACTACGCCGATACGGCCACCGTGCACGTATGCACCTAAGTTGTCACCTTCAACAGTCAGAACACGACGTGGAGAGATATTTTCACCGATTTTAGCAACCAGTGCATCACGTACTTCGCTAACTACGCCGCCTTCAACTTCAGAAGCATTCAGTTCTTCGATGTCGCTCAGACCTTTTTCGAAAGCAGCGTCCAGCAGTTTGTTACCAAACGCCAGGAAGCCTTCGTCACGCGCTACGAAGTCAGTTTCGCAGTTCAGTTCAAGCATGGTCGCTTTGCCACCTTCAACTTTAGTCAGGATTACACCTTCAGCGGCGATACGACCAGCTTTCTTAGCCGCTTTCGCCTGACCTGACTTACGCATGTTTTCGATGGCCAGTTCGATGTCACCATCAGTTTCAACTAACGCTTTTTTGCAATCCAGCATGCCGGCGCCAGTACGCTCACGCAATTCTTTTACGAGTGCTGCAGTCACTGCCATTTTCAATTCCTCAGCAATATTTAAATTCAGAGTAAAAGGGGCAAAAGCCCCTTCTAATTAATTCTTAATCATCGGTCCGAATGGACCGGTACAACTAATATGAGGCTCCAAAGAGCCTCATATTAAGCAAGCGGATTACTCAGCTGCTTCTACAAACTCGTCTTCAGCTTGTACTTCCAGGTTGCTAGAGCGACCTGCGATAACTGCATCAGCAGCTGCGTTTAAGTACAGTTGAACGGCACGAATTGCATCGTCGTTACCTGGAATGATGTAATCAACACCATCAGGGTTTGAGTTAGTATCAACAACAGAAACAACCGGAATACCCAGGTTACGGGCTTCAGTTACTGCGATGTGCTCGTGATCGGCATCGATTACGAACAGAACGTCAGGCAGACCGCCCATGTCTTTGATACCACCCAGGCTGCTTTCCAGCTTGTCCATTTCACGCTGAAGCATCAGCGCTTCTTTTTTGGTCAGCTTTTCGAAAGTACCGTCTTGGCTTTGTTGCTCAAGGTCTTTAAGACGCTTGATTGACTGACGAACAGTTTTCCAGTTAGTCAGCATACCGCCCAACCAACGCTTGTTCACGTAGAATTGGTCACATTTTTGTGCCGCTTCTTTAACTGCATCGCCTGCTGCACGCTTAGTACCAACGAACAGAACCTTACCTTTCTTAGCAGAAACGCCAGACAGGAAGCTCAGTGCTTCGTTGAATAAAGGAACAGTTTTTTCCAGGTTGATGATATGAACTTTGTTACGAGCACCAAAGATGTAAGGTTTCATCTTAGGGTTCCAGTAACGGGTTTGGTGACCGAAATGCACGCCGGCTTTCAGCATGTCACGCATAGAAACGTTTGCCATGTTTAATTCCTCAATTGGGGTTAGGCCTCCATACACCCTTTGTATCGATCCACTGTTGTTAAGTTAACAACGCAGACACCCCGATACGCAGTCACAGTGTATGTGTGTTTTAATTTAAGTAATGTACTTATATGAAGTAACTAAAGCAGTTCTGAGAAGTAAAACTCCCAGAAATTTTACGGTTATTTCAAAAAGCGCGCGCTTTATACCATGTAGCGCACGCTTTCTCAAGTTAAAGTTGGGTTTCAACACTAAGCGAATCATCTGTTGATATCCCCGTTTCCGCGACTACTGCTATACAGATGCCCCTGTATTCGCTACCATACAGCCTCAAAATAATGGCTTGCTTTGCATACAAAGCACCGGGCATTGATTTAACAACCCAATAGAAGAGGATTCTGGTGGCTGCAATAATAAAAACCGCTGAAGAAATCGAAAAAATGCGCGTGGCTGGCAAACTCGCCGCCGACGTATTAATGATGTTAGGTGAACACGTTAAAAAAGGCGTGACGACCGATGAACTGAACACAATTTGTCATGACTACATTGTCAACGTACAAAACGCGATTCCAGCGCCGCTTAATTATGGCCACCCTCCGTTTCCAAAATCGATCTGCACGTCGGTTAACCATGTTATCTGCCACGGCATTCCAGCCGATAAAAAGCTGAAAGACGGTGACATTGTTAATATCGACATTACCGTGATTAAAGATGGCTATCACGGCGATACATCTAAAATGTTCATGGTTGGTAAGCCCAGCATTCTGGCGGAACGGCTGGTTCGTGTGACCCAGGAATGTTTGTATAAAGCTATTAAAGAAGTTAAGCCGGGTATGCGACTTGGTGATATTGGCCATATTTGCCAAACTCATGCTGAAGCGCATAATTACTCAATTGTACGCGAATACTGCGGTCATGGAATTGGCGCAGGTTTTCATGAAGAGCCACAGATTGTCCATTACGGACGCCCCGGCACCGGTGATGAGCTGCTTCCTGGGATGTGCTTTACCATTGAACCTATGGTAAATGCCGGCAAACGTTATTCTAAAATTTTACCTGACCAATGGACGGTGGTAACCAAAGATCGCAGCCTTAGCGCTCAATGGGAGCATACGCTGCTGGTTACCGATGACGGTGTTGAAGTGCTGACACTGCGTGACGATGAAGACCTCGAAAGGGTTTATCATCACAGCTAAACATTAACTTGTGTTGTCACCATTGGGTGAACCATCACAACTAAAAATGCCGCTTAGTTAGCGGCATTCACATGTTTAACGCAGGGTAAGTTCAAGCAGGCCGCAAAGTAAGGCCTTTGTTAACCAGATTATTCATTGGGTGAAATGTGAAGTTAAAATCGTTATGTGAAGAAGTCGCCAATATAACGGCTGTAGATGACATCAAGTCGATTAAAGCACTGGTGGCCCGCAGTTATGAATGGTTAGAAACGAGTTTTACGCTGCAACCCATCGACGAACTGGTCACCGGCCGCGCGGTTTTTATTGATACTCTGTTACAACGGTTGTGGTCGTTATACGACCTGGCCAACATTAAAGGACTCGCACTTTGTGCAGTAGGTGGCTATGGCCGTGGGCACCTGCAACCCTACTCTGATATTGACCTGCTGATTGTTAGCAAAAAAGCCCTGAAACGTGATGTTCAGGAAAAGGTCGGCCAGTTTATTACCCTGCTGTGGGATATCAAGCTGGACGTTGGTCAGTCGGTACGTACTATTAAAGAAACCGTAAAACTGGCCAAAGACGATATTTCCATCGCCACCAATCTTGTTGAAAGCCGCATGCTGAGTGGCTGCGACCAAACGTTTGTGGAAATGTGGCACGCCGTAAATGGTAAAGACACCTGCTGGACAAGCAAAGCGTTCTTTACCGCCAAGTACGAAGAACAAAAAGCCCGGCACGCCAAATTTAATGGCACGTCTTACAATCTCGAACCCAATATCAAGGAAAACCCCGGCTGTCTGCGGGATATTCAATCTATTGGCTGGGTGGCTAAGAAGCATTTTAAAGAGTACGACGGCAAGGGCCTGGTGGGTCATGGTTACTTCACCAAAGACGAACTCGATGAACTGGTAGAATGTCGTATGGCCTTGTGGCGCATCCGCTTTGCCTTGCATCTGGTTGCCGGCCGCAGTGAAAACCGCTTACTCTTTGACTACCAGCCTGAAGTGGCTGCCATGCTGGGTTACGGTGAAGACAGTAAAACCGCGGTTGAAAAAATGATGCGGGCGTTTTTCCGCACCGTACGCCGCATAAGCGAACTGAACCAAATGCTGCTTCAGCGCTTTCGTTACGACATGCTTAACCAAACCATACAAAGCCGCAGAGCAATCAACGATAGCTTTTGTTTACTGGATGGCAATATCTCGCCCACTCACAATAATGTGTTTGAATCGCCGGAAGATATTTTATCGTTCTTAAAGCTCATAGCTGACACCCGGGATGTACAGGGACTGGATACAAACTGTATTCGCCAGTTACGCAATGCTCGCCGCCGTTTTCAGGCCGCTTATTATGTCGAGCGGGCGGAATGTCGCCGCTTGATCATGGAGCTGTTTAAGCATCCCCACTTCTTTGATTTTGCATGGAATATCATGCATCAGTACGGCATTTTGCAATCCTATTTGCCAGAGTGGGATCATATTGTGGGTATGATGCAGTTTGATTTGTTCCATGCCTACACGGTTGATGAGCATACCCATCGACTGGTTAAACACGTAAATCACTATTTTCAGCCAGACAACACCGATTTTCCTCGTTGTGGTCGTATTGTCAGAAATTTTGACAAACCCGAGCTTATCTATATTGCGGCGATTTTCCACGATATTGCTAAAGGGCGTAACGGCGATCACTCAACCCTGGGTGCCAAGGATGTTGCGATATTTTGTGAAGCTCACGATATTCACAAGTCTGACGCGGAACTCATCGCCTGGCTGGTTGAAAATCATCTGCTGATGTCAGTCGTTGCCCAGCGCCGGGATATTTACGATCCTGATGTGGTGAACGATTTTGCCACTGCGGTACGCAGTCACACCCACCTGAATTTGCTGTACATTCTTACGCTGGCAGATATTCGTGCCACTAATGATAACTTATGGAATGACTGGAAAGCCTCGTTACTTAAAGAGCTTTACAGCATGACCCAAAAGGCCCTGGATAATGGCCTGCAGTGTGGCGTAACCATGCGTGACAGGGTGGATTCGCACAAGTCTAAGGCCTTGGAATTACTGGCTACCACCGCGCTGGATGCAGAGCGTATCGAAACGCTGTGGTCGCGTTTTGAAGACGATTATTTTGCCCGTTTTAAACCCGAGCAAATTAGCTGGCACACCCAGGAAATCCTGGCGTTTGAAAATCAGCACGAACCGGGTGAAATGCTGATTAAAACCAATAACGATCTGGCTAAAGGTGGTACAGAATTATTGTTATACGGCGATGACCGCCCCGCCCTGTTTGCCCAGATCGCATCGGTACTCGATAGTCGCAATTGTTCTATTCATGATGCGCATATCGCCGTAACCCGTGACGACCACGTATTTGACAGCATTTTGATTCTGGAAAACGATGGCTCTCGAATAGAAGGCGAATCACGATTACGCTCTATCGAAAAAGCCATTGCCGAACAACTGCTTAAACCCGGTCGTCAGCATAATAATACCCGTAAGCTTTCTCGCCAGCACAAGCATCTGGATGTGCCGGTTAAAGTGCGCTTTTATTCATCGCAGGATGATGCCACATTAATTGAACTGGAAGCATTGGACGCGCCGGGAATTCTTGCTAAAGTCGGTCACGCTTTCGTTGACTGCAATCTCACATTAAAATTAGCCAAAATAGCCACCATCGGTGAACGCGCGGAAGACGTGTTTATCGTGTCGAATGAGCATGGCAAAGCCTTAACGCAGGAAGAACAGACGACGCTGAAAAAGCGGATATTGTTTAAACTCGATCAACTTGAAGATATCAACATACCATGACTGAATTAAAAGCCATTATTGAAGCGGCCTTTGAAGACCGCGCAGACATCACACCTTCTGCAGCTCCGGCAGAAGTAAAGCAAGCCGTTAGCGATGCCATTGCATTACTTAACAGCGGTAAAGCCCGTGTAGCAGAAAAAATCGCCGGTGAGTGGGTTGTTCATCAGTGGCTGAAAAAAGCAGTTCTGCTGTATTTCCGTCTGCATAACAACGACGTAATGGAAGGGGCTGAAAGCCGCTTCTACGACAAGGTTCCATTAAAGTATGCCGATTACACCGCCGAGCAGTTTGCTGCTGATGGTGTCCGTATTGTGCCGCCTGCCGCGGTTCGTACCGGTTCTTTCGTGGGTAAGAACGTAGTTGTAATGCCTTCATACGTTAACATTGGTGCATTTGTTGACGAAGGTGCCATGGTTGATACCTGGGCTACCGTTGGCTCATGCGCACAAATTGGTAAAAATGTTCACCTGTCTGGTGGCGTCGGCATCGGTGGGGTTCTGGAACCACTGCAAGCTAACCCAACCATTATCGAAGATAACTGCTTTATCGGCGCTCGCTCAGAAATCGTTGAGGGGGTTATCGTAGAAGAAGGCGCTGTTATCTCTATGGGTGTTTACATTGGTCAGTCTACCCGTATTTACGACCGTGAAACCGGCGAAGTACATTATGGCCGCGTACCAGCAGGTGCGGTAGTTGTACCAGGCAACCTGCCGAGCAAAGATGGCAAATACAGCCTGTACGCTGCCATTATCGTTAAAAAGGTAGATGCAAAAACCCGCGCTAAAGTAGGTATTAATGCCCTGCTGCGTGGTGCTGAATAAGCACAGTTAATCTCGCATACGACAAAGGCGCCAAATGGCGCCTTTGTTATTTCTGAATTATCTGTTCATGAAGCCCCAATTCTAATGCATTTACGGATTTCGCTCCACATCGATTTGATCAACAGCATTTTCCCCCGGTTGGGTCGCTAGATTTTTATCGGTTGATTTACCAATGCTCTGCCAGTGTTGTTTGGGGTTAATAATGACAGGTCTGGTTAGTACCAGATTGTTGGGATAGGCAATTTCTTCGCCGTCTTTGGTCATTAACCGCGTGGTAAACAGGTTAATTTCTGCTATATAACCTTCCATGTAATTATCGCCATCGATAATGCGGATAAAGTTACCCTTGCTGTAGGAATTCTGAAACAGCAAAACAAAGTACGACGTTATATTACTCAGCAATGACCAGCTCGCAAATAAGGCCACACCGGTCAGAGCAATAATAGATGTTGAGAGTACTATAAGTCCGCTGAAATCCACGCCCCACACCAACAGCAGCAGAGCAATGGTGATCACCCCGGTAATCAGTCTGGCAGTATGGTAAGTTTTCTTGCGGGCTTCCTCGGTTAATTTGCTGTTGGAAACCAGCTTTGCAATTTTCGGCAATAATAACCGATTAATTACCATAAAAATGATAAGCACCAATGCTGTCACAATCAGGTTAGACATGTAGTAAGTTGCCCAACCGGTAAAACGGGTTAACACATCATTCATAGCCAAACTTATCCTATGGCACGTGGTCATTTCTAGCGAATATCATACATAAACAAAAGGCGCCGGGTGGCGCCTTTTGTAAAAAACAGTTGTTCAGGCTATCAGCTTGTCCTGAATAGTTTTAACCCATTCCAGCACATCTTTTTCTGGTTCAAGGGTTTCCATCGCATCCACTTCCAGCATATCTGCCACTGGGAAGCCTTGTAGTTCGGTTAATAATTCCTGACAAATCTTACCGCCCCCACAGTAAGAATCACCATAACTGCTGTCGCCTAAAGCGGCTACCGCAAAAGGTTTTTGCTCTAGTAGCGGAAACTGCGTTCGCAATTCATCAATAGGAAATTCCAGATTGGGCGGTAAATCGCCGGCTCCGGTGGTAGAGGTTATGATCAGCAGCGCCTTAGGCTCGGTAAAATCACTCACGTCCGGATCTTTAAAGACTTCTGCATCGATGCCCTGGTCCTCAAAATACGCTTGAACTTCCTCTGCGACATTTTCTGCATTTCCGTAAACCGAACCAACAATAATATTCAGCGTTGCCATTAATCTACCTTTATCTACTCCAGGTTAAAAACGGTTGCCAGCTTACCAATAACTGCTCAATTTCGCTATCCACCTGGGTGCTAATTGTCAGCCATTTACCGCTAATAGGGTGATAAAACCCCATCGACACACACACTAACATTAACCGGTGGGTATTAAACTGATCCCGCACAAAAGCGTTATGCTTGCCATCGCCGTGGGTCGTATCGCCCACCATGGGATGCCGTAAATGCAGCATATGCCGGCGCAGTTGATGTTTACGCCCGGTATGGGGCGTAAGTCCAAGCCAGGAATAGCGAGCAGAGGCGTAGCGCCCAACCGCAAAGGGTAACTCGTAGTGCGCCAGTGGCCAGTAATCAGAATGAGCTGTTTGTGGCGCTACTTCCTGGGTGCGTTTTGCATCAGCGTATTTATCCCAGCGATATTTTAATTCGTAATCCACCATCCCCGGGTGTTTAACATAACCGCGAACCAGTGCCCGATAAGACTTTTGCATGCGGTTTGCCATCATCTGCGCATTCATGGCAGAGGCCGTTTCGCTGTTAAGCGCAAATAACAACAAGCCTGCCGTTGGTCTGTCCAGGCGATGCAACGGATACACATGCTGGCCCAGCTGGTCGCGTAATATCTGCACCGCAAAGCGGGTTTCATGCTTATCAATGGGGCTGCGATGCACTAATAATCCGGCCGGTTTATAAATGGCGACAATATCTTCATCCTGATATACCACCGGCAATAGCTCGTTAGTCATGTAGTTGCTTACTCCAGCGATCAAATCGAGCCAACACCTGCTGAACCGGCTGATGGGAGCTCTGCCAGGTTACTTCAGCCATGGGCAAAATATGCATGGGTGGTACTAGTGCTCCGGCGTCAGATAATGCCCTGATCCGGGGAATAAAAATAAATTGCAGCCATTGCTCAAAAGCCAGCGTATCGCAGGCAAAAGGCTGTTCGCTGGCCAGCGCTGCCGGTGAAAGATGTATGTCTGACCACAAGTTTGCCGCTTTGAGGACGGCTTCAAGTTCCTCCAGCAACCTTGGGCCATGGCTTACCAATTTGGCGTCACGAATCATTACGCGCTTACTCCAATGCCTGTTACACTATGCGCAAATTTTTGTCTTACTTTAAAAATCAGCATGAATTCAAAAAGTATTCACTCGCTGAGCGAGTTTCTGTTACACGCGGGTACCGATTATCGCATCTTTGACCTTGGACGTGGAGTGTATCCTGTTTCATCGCAAACCTTTTTAGATATCGAAAACGGTCAGCTATGCCCGCCCCGCCCCCGCCAACAGCATGCATGGTATGCAGTTGTGTTCTGGCAGAGCAATCCACAGGCGCAACGATATATCTGGTTTGTGAAGTTTCCGCTGGACGAACAGGGCTTATTAATTCAGGCCTCGCGCAATCATTTTTTGCAGATCATTGTGGATGCGCTGGGTAACCAGATTGCCGGCGAACAAGGCAGCGATGAGCTACCGGATAATCCCTACACGTTTGTACCAAGCCAACAGTTAATGGCGCAGTTTTCGGCGATTGCCCGTCACACTCTGAACGATCCTAAAAGTGAGGGTTTAGAGCAGGCCGGACAATATCTGCAAACGCCGGCCATTATCGACTGGCAACAATTGCCGGTACAAGCCATCGCGGATCTGGCCGTGGGAATTAACGAGCAGCAGGCAAAACACATCATTAACCACTTCGACCAGTTTAGCGCCCCTTTTCTGGAAACCTTATTCAGCAGCCTTGAGAGTGTGTCACTGCCAGATAGCTTAAACTCATTTTTTATCAAAAAGTTGCAAGCATTAGCGGCTGACGATGCACAAAAAAATACCATGCTGGGAATACTTCGAGCACTCAGTACGCCCGAGTTTAATGCTGAGCTTAGCCAGGCCATCAACCACCTGTTGAATAACGTTACTCAGCCTGACATGCATTTACTAAGCGTTATTGCCGGTCGTCATGATGCACAGCTTGATACCCTGACTGCACAACGCTTTTTGGAAGCGGCCGCCAAAGCAGATGCCGACGGCGCTTACAAACACGAACTGTTTATTGGTTTGTTTACCGATCTGGTACAAATTCCAGCCTTGCGCCGGACCATGCTGACCCTGGCCCGTGCTCACCAACACAACCCGGTGATGCAGGCTCCACTGGCCGCCTTATTTAAGCAAGCAGGATAACTGCCCGTGAATTTATTTGATGTGCTGTTACTGGTGATTCTGTGTGCCGGCGCCGCTTTTTTCTGGCGGATCCGGATTATCTCGGAATGCGCCAATCAATATCTGCAACGCTATTGTGAGCAACAACGACTGCAACTGGTGAGCGTTGCGCGTAAAAGTACCCGGCCAATGCTGTATCGCGGTAAGCTGGACTGGCGCAGTGAATTCTTATTCGAATTCTCTTCTACCGGTGATGATTGCTATCAGGGCACATTGGAGCTTAATGGCCTTACGATAGTAAAAACTTATACACCACCGCACCGAATAGTTACACATTAATTTACCGACATAAAAAAACGGTGGCAAAAGCCACCGTTTTTCTGGAATTTTGAGACTCCCTCTCAGCGTAAGTGCAATACCAGGTAAACCTGATATTCCGCACGCAATTCCCTCTTTCTCTGCTTCACAGCAGGCCACCTGTCCTTAGGCGTTTCCCTTTCCTTTGTTCCCTGTAACCTTTACGTCCTGTAAGGTAGTCTCCATTCCCGGAGTTGTCCTTCGCCATCCTGGCGATTTCCTTTTCCCTGTTATGGCTTCTTGCCAGCTGTGCTTCATGCACAGTCCTGATTCCACTTGGCTCAATCCGTAAAGCCGCTCCTTCGTTGTCTCCCTGACAATGCGCATTTCCTTGCGACAGGTTTAGAATACGCGATTGAAAAAAGCCCGCCACTACCGAATTACACCCAATGTCGCATATTTCGTCATTCTTCTTGATGACAGAAATAATACACCAGTCTTTTCATTAACTTAGACAAAAGTGTAAGGCTAGAGATAAGAAAACAAACTGTGTTTTCGTACATGCGTGTAAGAAATATCTTACAAACGTTGTCGACAAGGCGCCATTCTCTCACTTATTGGAGGTTTTAACTCGATGCCGTATTTTCAAAAGAAGGTGTGTTAGACAGACACAAAACAAACGTGGTATTAGTCGAATTATCCGGGGCGAAAAAAAACGGTGGCACAAGCCACCGTTTTCTCTGGAATTTTGAGACTCCCTCTCAGCGCAGGTGCAATACCAAGCCGCAACTTGTTATTCCGCACGCGATTCCATTTTACTCTGCTTCACAGCAGACCACCTGTCCTTAGGCGTTTCCCTTTCCTTTGTTCCCTGTAACCTTTACATCCTGTAAGGTAATCTCCATTCCCGGAGTTGTCCTTCGCCATCCTGGCGATTTCCTTTTCCCTGTTCTGGCTTCTTGCCAGTTGTGCTTCATGCACAGTCCTAATTCCACTTGGCTCAATCCGTAGAGCCGCTCCCTCGTTGTCTTCCTGACAATGCGCATTTCCTTGCGACAGGTTTAGAATACGCGATTGAAAAAAGCCCGCCACTACCGAATTACGCCCAATGTCGTATATTTCGTCATTCTTTTTGATGACAGAAATAATACACTAGCCTTTTCATTGACTTAGACAAAAGTGTAAGGCTAGGGATAAGAAAACAAACCGTATTTTCGTACATCCTTGTAAGAAATATCTTACATCGCCATGAGTCAATGTGAAGCTGACTTCTGATTCTTATGGGAATTTTGCTTCGAGATGAGATTCTCAGTAAATAATGCCTATTTAAGCATGCTGTACACTGACTGCAATAATGAAGAATCCTTAACACACAACTTTAAACAGTATGTTTTTCCATTCAGCAGCGTTTAATCTGTGGTTGTATACGACGAGTTAAACTCATTTGTGGGTTCCAGTTTAGTTTGAAATAATTCCAGGGCAATTAAATTCTTAGTGCCACCATAGTCACCTGAATGTAAACCACTTGCATTTCAAAGGTATGGTAATAGGCCAGTTTATCCTTGCACTAGATAGTACCGAAGAATAGTGAATTTACCGATTTACAATGTATGGAGAATGCTGAAAAAGGGACTTTACGTGGCGATTAGTTAGAGACTATCCGTCCTGACTTCTCAAATTGGTCAAAAGCGGTCTTTACCATAAAAACCACCAAACTCACTCTGGGAGTAATAATTTTGCTAAAGCGGACATCAACGCTTTGCCAAGCGGCAATAAAATAGCTGGCTAAAATTAGCGAGGAACGAGCAAAAGCCAGCTGTTTATTGTCCGTTTTAGCAACTTGTTAAATTTCAAACACACTACACTAAAAGTATTTAACTTTTTCATCATCTAAGTGAGTATTTAGCTCAACACTTTTTGCTTTAGGATGAGTTTGAAGATTTCTTCTCAAACTTCCTATTGATATATAACACGCTTCCATTATTTTCTTTTGCTTATCAATAAACTTAGGATCATAATCATTTTCAATTACTTTATGAGCTGGTTTTTGCCGTTCTCTTCTTACATCCTTTAAAGGTTTCAACATTTTTTTTGGGAAAGAGTCATCAGGAAACCTAAAAGACTGGCTCACCCATTCCTCTAGAAGCCTGAGAGTTCCTTTTTGGACTCGTTCCACCATGTTATCTCTAATAGGTATCAACTCTTCTAGCTCTAGTGAACCTTCAAAAAATGACTTGTTAATATTCTCTGATAGATATTTATCAAGAAGGTTAATAAAATCGTAGTAATTTTTGGATGTAGGCGAAAAGAAAAAAGTGAAGTTCTTAGGTCGATGTTCACCATCTAGTTCTTTATGAAAGAGCGGTACACCGAAAATTGATTCAGTAAGTTTGTAGATAGCATTTATTTCATCAATCAATGCAGTGAACACAGATTTTGATGTTATCCACTGCCCTAAAATTAAGTTATTATAATAATCATCAAGTACCTTACATTCGGTACTGGGTATTTCTTTAGCTCCCCATGCAACTTGATGTTCAGAAGACAGTTTGCCCAAATCACAAAGCAAAGCAGCGACAACCCTAGCGCCTGATGAGTCAAAACCCAGACCAAATGATTTTAAAAATATTTGATCTTCCTCTCTAAGTATTGGATTACCTTCTTCATCATATTTACATGATATTTGACCACTAAAATCTTGAAACTCGAAATCAAATCGAGGTTCATTCGAGTAACGCTCTAGAATATCTGTTTCGAAAAACCTAAAACTCAATTGAGGTTCAGACTGAGCTAATTCAACGCTATATTTCGCATAACCATATTTATCAACATCTCGATTTTCTTTTGTATATTCCGGAGTTGGATATAAGCAAATAGGGTATTCGGTTTGCTCCATTTCTATTTCTAACTTACCAAATGATTGTTTTACCACTTTGATTGATTTTGCGTCTTCTAGTATCTCTAATTGAGATTGAACTGGGTGGTGCTTAAAACCAATAATATGTGGATTTGTGCTGGATTGAATAGAAACAATCCCCGATTTAACAAGCTCTTTTATGAGATCTATTGACTCTTCATAATCTAAATTTAAGTCTTGTGAGACCTGACGCAAAGGAATTCCATTAAAATCTGAAGAGTCACAGAAAAAATAAAAGACCAGTTTTTCAATGTTTTTTAAGTCACTCACACTTGAATCCATCCCGATAACCTTGAGAAATTTAACGCCTCAAACACCGGCATGGTGAAATTGGCGACTTTTTTTGGAACAAAAAAGGTGACAGCATTACCATGTCCGAGTGATTTGATTTGTTAAAAATTTTTCTTTTTTATATTGAACAACATTCCTACAGGTGATTTCTTGATTTTTTGATTTTCGTTAGATAAATCACGAATGGACTGCGGTATGTCTTTAAGTTTAGGTACATCTAGAACTTGGTCTGCCGCAATAGTCGCCATCCCCCAAACAGGCAAACCAGTGATTGCCGCTGTAACTTCAAGTGAGCCAACAACCAACCAAGAACCAATATCTTTACCTGCAAACTTCCACTTTTTGGCTGTTAATTCATCAATATTTTTCTGATGTTGGTTAAAAGCATTATTTATATTGTCAAATATTTGATCACGACTACGATGAAAGTTAGATGGATTTGCTTCAATAAGCTCATTAACTCCTTGTCCAAGGATATTACGAATCTCATCCATAGCGCCTTCTTTTCGAATTTCAATTAGAGATTCTGGAGGGATGTTTCCTAACCACCGCATTTCACCATTAGCGAGATCGCTTAACCCTTTGACAACATGAAGATTCTCAGACTGCAACTCATTTTCAGCTTGTTCGGCGTCATATTCCATTTTCCAAACTAGGTACTGCCAAGAGGTTGGAGCATCAATGATAGGGGAGCCATTTAATCGTCGGGATTTAATAAGTAACTCATTACTGACACTCATACGACCGAGAGACTGAGAGGCTAAAAGCATACCTGGTGAATCCACAAATAGCTTGTAGTGTTCGCTTTCCAGAGCTTGAGCTAATTGGGAAGCTATATCACCAGTCCACTCAGTATCAAATAAAACCCTGCCTTTATCGCCAATTTCAGCGACAGCTCGTTCTATAGTATCAAGATCTTGTGCAAACCCTATAAGCTCTTCAAAGGAGTCGAATTTTCGATTAAACAACTTTCCAGCATGAATTATCGAGTCTTGCTTACCTAAGGAGTGGAAAAAGTCTCTCTCATCTTCTTGAAGTGCTGCTTGATCTGGAAGAATTGCAATGATCGGAACTTCTACATCAGCACAAGCCAAATCCTTATATTGAAGAATATTCATTGCATGCTTGATGAAATAATATGCCTTATCCTTTTTAGGGTAATTTGCGAATATGTGTTTGGAACGCAAAAATGGATCAGGTAACACAATTGTGTCTGCATATATTCCGCATTTAGATGCAATGTTTTCATCATGTGACGGAAAAAGGTCGCCGCCAAATATGCCCTTGATATTTCCATGCATATCTTCAACATGTATATGAGCAATTTCACCAACACCCTCCCAAAATTGATCTATCACATTCAGGAATTCGTCTAGGTTTTCCGTAAATGCTTCGACAGATTTTTCATTTTGAGTTAACGCTCGACCAGCATCATGCGGCGTGAGATTTTGCTTTAGCATCATGTCATAGAATTGACCAAAATTGTCCTCAATAAACTTGAAGTACATATTTTGTATTTCACTTAGTGAAGCTTCTTTCTTTAACTCTTCTCTATCATGCATTGCGGTAACAGCTAATGCCATAGACCGAACCAAGCCATCAACGGTGCTTAAATCAACCTCCCCATCGGGGCCTACGCGAACAGCAAGAAGACTCTTTTCAACTTCGAGACCCTCGGCAATTTTTACTTTCCCTGCTTTGAATTGCTCTTGCAGAATCTTCAATCGACGACGAAGCCTTGCCTCATATTCAACGTCTTCAATTATTTGCTCTTCGCTCATTTACAACTCCAATTTTAATGGGATGCTTAACAACTTATTATAGAGAATTCATAGTAACACTCAGTCTTATCCACTCCTGAACTCCCTAGATAATTTATTGATAACAATACCTTACACTTGATTATAAGCCGGTTTCCAATGATTTATTTGAGTATTTCTATGAATTCTCAGCAATAACGGTACTCTTTTTAAATAAAACATCATATAAACAATGGAATAGCTAATATTTACCCATGATTACATGTAGTTACTGAGAATTCTCAGTAATTCCATGAGAATCGAATTACGAGTTTCAACTAATGTGATGGGATTTGAGTGCGAATTAGGAAGGTCGGCTATGAGTAATTAGAACACAGCAGGTTCGTCATCGCTTATGTCTGCTATTCGCTCATTTCAGCATTATTGCTGCCATACTTAAATTTCCTCAAACGCGGGAGATTTAACTATGTCAGTTCAAAACTTTAGTCCTTGGAACAAAGGTCACATTATTGGTCAAAAAAAGCCACTTCAGATACCTCATATATGGGGCATTAGGATCAGGCTTGAGTTGGAGTGTAAAACGAGGGACTTGTCGTTGTTCAACCTTGGTTTAGACAGCAAGCTAAGAGGTTGTGATCTTGTTAAGCTAAAAGTATCCGATGTTACTTGCGGACGAAATATACTCGGACGGGTACACATAGTACAGCAGAAAACAGGTAGCCCAGTTCAATTTGAAACAACACCAAATACTCGTAACTCGCTTATGTCGTGGATAGAGAAAGCTAAACTTAGAGAGTCAGATTATCTTTTTTGGTCACAAAAAGACCATTCCAAGCATCTCTCTACAAGGCAATACAACCGCATTTTTCATGGTTGGATTGAGAAGTTAAACATAGACCTCTCTATATGGCACTCACTCAATGAGACGAACAAAGCCATATTTAATTTATAAAAAAACCAAAAACCTAAGGGTTGTTCAACTTTTACTCAGACACAAAAAGCTTGAGAGCACAGTCCGTTACTTGGGCATTGAAGTGATGATGCTTTGGAAATATCTGAATCTATCGAAGTCTAGACAATTGAGGGCTGTGAAATCGGCCCTTTCCTCAAATGGTCAAAAGCCTTCGTTCTGCTGATTGTTTCTGGACGACTTGTTTGTCCGTGAAGCTAAAATTCATCGGAGCGCAATGCGAAGCATACTTTTATTGAATTTAGGCTGTTTTATATACAGCTTTTTTGGTGTATGTTTTTTTAATTAGTTAAGTTGTGCAGAATACGGATTAGATTAAATCTATGTAGAACTAAGGGTATCACATCATGCGAATTACACTTTCTCTATTTATCTTCACCTGTCTACTACTAACGTCTTTCGCTTATGGTTGTGAACACTTGCCTTACGGGAAGCCTAAAGACAGCGATTTTGTAAAATGTCGCGACGGGTATGCCATTGGATACAGTTACGACCTAAAAGCTGCTGAGTGGGTTGCGTACACACTGAACAAACAAACGTGGGTTCCTGTTGAAAGACAAGATGACTTTCGAGAGGACACCGATATTCCGGTGCAGTTCAGAACGTATGAGTCTGATTATCAGGAACCTGTATTTCACATGGGGCACCTAGCCAATAGTGAGAGCTTGGATAAATCAATCAAGCAGAATTCTGAAACCTTTCTAATGTCCAACATGACTCCGCAGTTACCAGGGCATAATACAGCGGTTTGGAAAGGTTTAGAGAATAGAGAGCGGAAGTGGGCTGAAAGTCGTGGGTCTGTATATATCATTACAGGCGGCGTATACCGCGCGCCTGTTACGTATATTGGTAATCGAGTGCCGGTACCGGCAATGTACTATAAGATTATTTACGATAAAGCGAATAACGAATCCCTTGCGTATTTGTTCCCGCACGACAATATAAAAACAGCGAATTTGGACGATTATCTTACGAGTATCGATGTCATTGAAACCGTATCTGGCCTTAACTTTCTGAGCGGGATTGAAGATGAGGATGAGGCGTTAATTGAAAAAGTAACTGCGCCATCTCAGTGGCCTTAGGTTTACATTAGGTAGCTTATCATTATGCTGGATATGGGAGAGGCCTTTAAGGCGACAGAGGAATGTGTCATTGCCTTGGAGGCAATGAAAGATATCAAGGCCGAATACATGAATACGGTCTACACAACCCTTGGCTCGATAGTAATTGCTATTGGATGGATACTGACATCACTAGAATCGAGAAACTTTATAGCCAAACACGAGCGTATTCGTAGTATTATGCTCGCAGCTATTTTATTTTTCTGTATTTTTCATTTTAAGAATCTATTACAAATTGCAGAAAGGGCTCGCAATCTCAATCTGGCGTTAGATAAACTATGCCACAATATACCTTTCGTATTATCCGATATATACGTAATCAAGGACTGGTGGCCTTGGGCCAGCATTACTTTTAATGGGGTGATGTTTTTGGGGTTATTAAGTATGATTCTTACAATAAAAAAAGAGAAAGAGTAATCAATTTACCTGTCTTATGACCTCCATGCGTTGTCCTAATGAGCGAATTGTGGACATAAGCTGGATAAGTTTTAACTTAATCTGACAGAGTACAAATAAAGAACTCTATAAATTCTGACATTTCAGCTATTGGTCAAAAGCGGTCGTTTCGCAAAATCCACCAAACTCACTATAGAGCTAGTAATTTTTCTAAAGCGGACATCAACACCCCGCTTAGGGGCAATAACACGTGGGCTCAGTCGCTTCGCTCCAAATTTTAGCCCACGTGTTATTGTCCCAGGGAGCCTGCGACCACCTACAGCGGTTTGTTATATTTTTTATACTTGTTCCACAATTCCTTACGGATGCCTGTTTTCATTGTTACTTTAATTTTCTTACCTACAGAGGTACAGAGGTAGATATTCGAAGAAAATATCTGAATGAAAGCCTCAACTGAGTTTTGAGAAAAGATAAATAACTCTGGTTGCTCCAACACCTCGATAAAGTCATTCGCGAAAACTATTTGGCCAGACTCTCCGTCTTTGAGCCTTACTGGAAATTTTGAGCTAAACCTAGCTACTCTTTCATCTTGATATGGATGAATGACACTGCGTATTTTTTTAAAAACAGGAAGTTTTCTGCTATGCCACTCAAAGTTAACAATTTGGACTTCTCTTGCACCTATATTCACAAAATCCAAAATATAAACATAGGTATCTAGTTTTTGAGGATCATAACTAGGGATTAATCCACCACTGAAATTACTTCGGACTCGAATAAATTTATCCCTTAGTGACAGCCACAGTGCAATACCCGAAATAGTTATCGTGCCCACAGCAGAAAGCCAGGGCGCGAAGCTATTAATACACTGCCATGTGTTACAGGTTTCCACCGATGTCTCCTAAAAAATATAACGCCAAGCTCAGCCGCGCGTTTTTTGCGACGGTTGAAGCGTATTGTTAGATGTATCTATGACTCCCTTGATACTTAAAGGAGAAGTTGGTAAATCAAATTCCCTGAGCCTAAGCAACAATTCTTTAGGTTTCGTAAGAATCTTTGGATGTTCTTTGAGGTAGCTTTGTTGTTCATTCGTTAACGACATAGCGACAACTTTCTCACCATTATTATCTTTATGCTTAATCAATACTAAGCTGCCAACTTGCACAACAGCATTTTCTGTATCTTTAATTACATTCAGAAGGGATTCTGTAGCGATCCTAAGATCTTCTTCAGACCGATTAAATTCGAGAAACTTTTGAGTTGATGTGACAGTTTTTAACTCTGCTTCCACTTTCTTTTTGGAACGATAAGCTGAAATAAGGCCAATAATAGTCGAAGCTCCTGCCGTAATTGCTCCCAGCAAAGGTATTATATCTTCCATGACGGAGTCTCCGATTGAATAAAGCAAACGACAGTGGTAAATACCGAGATTATGAAGACCCAAATTGAACCAGAAGTAATATTGCTTATATCAGGGTTCTGACTACTCACTACTGAGGAAAATGAATAGGAGCATACACCGATTAAAATAAGTGACGAAGCCCCAGTGAACATAACGCCAATTGATTTTTTAGGCGACTCTGAGATTAATTCACCTAATCCAGCAGCAGCGATTCCACTGGTAACTAATAACAATTCACCATTTCCAATTAGATTGGCTAGGTTGAAGCTCTTTCCATTTGTAAAAAAATCTATCGCCACAAAACCAATAGGCAACAAGCTACACAGCACTCCAAACAATAACCATTTTAATATTCTTGCCATCTCTGAAGTTCCTTCAACTTCGATTAACACTGAAATTACATCTAACACCCCAAGAAGGGGCAATTACTTGTGGGCTAAAATACGGAGCGAAGCGACGGGAGCCCACATGTAACTGTCCCTCTTGCTTGGCTTGTTATGTTTCTAATACTCCTCACCCTCATCCCCTACAAGTCTGGCCCCAAGTAATTTAGCTAACTTTTTGGCTTTCCCTATTTGGGCCTTGTCGCTACCTAAAGTAATGCGGCCATTTGAGAATGTGAAATAATATTTTTTGCGTAAAATTGGACTAGTCCAAACGCAACCATTTGGAGTTTGGATTTCAATGGTTTCACCAGTTTCCGGATTCATTGCTTTAGCAACGTGCTGCACAGTTAATGACGAATCGCTTTCGCAAATCGCCAACCATTCACTTACAGAAATCTGGTTATCACGCTCAATATGTAAACTATAAGAAGCCATAATATTCCAGCTTATTAATAATAAAATCCCAACTAAAATTTTACGCATACTTTTCGAGAAACATAACGACCAGCATAAGGGGCGACGCGGTAGCGGTGTCCCAGCGAACGAAAATGAGCGATCTTGATGCGATTGTTAGCTGATTTATCGCTTACCACTGATTTGGCCTCGCATTTCTTCGAGCATGTGCTCTACAAATGCGTTTATTCTTTCTCTATTATGTCTGTTCTGTTCAATTATTTCCTGAACATCGAACTGGGATATATTTTCAACATTTCTTCGCATGTTTATAAGATGCTCTTTTCCGATCTGGTAGTTTTCAAGGTTGTAAATAACTTCCATGATTTCCTTGTAGTGGTTTTGATCGATAAGAAGAGCGCTACCTCTTATTTGTTTCTTAGCTGTGCTTAGTGCTAATACAAATGTTCTTAAATTTTTTATGCTGGCCTCAGACCAAAGCTTTTCAACTTCATCTTGAAGGTGAGAAAGAGATACCCATAAATCGTTGTACAGTTTGAATTGACCTTCAAAGTACAGCGAAAATATGTATTGTTGCTTTTCTGCATTTGTATTTAACTGTGACTTGAGACGTTCTAATTCAGTCGAATATGCTAGCTTGTCTTTTTCAAGGATTCTGTTCGCCCATACCTTTCCAAGCCATGAGCTCAGAGCAATAATTATTGTGGCCGCTCCGCCAACAGAACCCAGTATGGCGCCTGACACCTTGAATATTTCATCCATGCTCATTTCTTTTCTCAGCTAACATCTTATTATAGAGAATTCACAGTAACACGCAGTCTTACCCATCCCAGAACTCCCAACATAATTTATTGATAACAATACCTTACACCTGATTATTAGCCAGTTTCCAATGATTTGTTTGAGTGTTACTAAGAATTCTCAGTAAGTCCGGAAAAAATACATCAATTTAGTTTCAGTCAACTTGATGGGGTTCAAGTATGAGTTTAGAAGGTCCGCTATTGGCAATTAACCTTTATTTAAACCGCTAGCTGTTTTCTTCCGCAATTCGCTCTTTTCGGACATTAGCTTGTTGCGGACTGTCTGATTTGGTTGAACTCAAAATCCTAAACTGTCAGATGGTGTATGAGTCAGTACAGTTGAAAAAGTCACTGATTTTGAATCATCAACGGGGTTCTTAGTAATAGATACTTGCCACTTTCCTTTGGATTTCATATTTAAAGGTTGCTGCTGATTACCTTTTAAATTATCTTTATCCGCGAGATTATCGTAGCACTCTAAACGGCTTAAATCGCCAGTTTTTTTTGCGCATATGGCAAACTCTTTATTATCAACAGCATTAACGCTCCCAGTAAATAGAAACGCTAATGCCATTAGGACAGCAAATTTAAGCATTTATTCTGTTTTATTTTCTAAAGCTTCGCTTTGAATGTGTTCTTTAATTTTGCTACAGCAACATCTACAGTTTTTTTGTCAATTAGCGTTACGCTAAAGAATCTACTCTCACTGTTGTTTATAAACTTTACATTATCATGACCGTAAGTTTCTTCTAAAAGAGACTGTAGAGCAATTAAGCCAAGTTCACTACCCGACGAGTATTGTATTTCCATTTTATAAAGCAATCCATCTTCGGTAAAATCTAGAGATAAAGATGAAAAAGGATTGCCTTTATCTTCTTGTTTAAAGAAATGAAGTAAATCTTCTTCCAAAAATGCTTCACCTGAAATTTCTTGTTTTATCTGTTCATCGTTATAAATGTCAACGAGGTATTGATTTTCTACTTTCCAGTTAGCCACCGCTTTTTCCGAGACATCCCTCTTTAGTATATTCATCACCTGAGATTTCTCCATCCCTAACTTTACTCCGTGAAATTCAGTGGAACTTACACCATTGGCATTTACAAAAAACGTAAATAAGCTGAAAGTGATGAATGCAATTAATTTTATTTTTAACATAATTTATTCCTTTGCTATTATTGTCTGTTTATCGCTCTTTTCGGACATTAACTTGTTGCGGACTGTCTAGTTTGGTTGAACTAAAAATCTTAAACTGTCAGATTGTGTATGAGTCAGTACACTTTAGTTTGTTAATACTTTAGTTGCCCCAGACATAAATTGTGACTGCAAGATTTAGTCTGAGCAGGGACAATTTAAGGCTTATTCATTTGAACTTTTCTATGAAATTCACGCAGGAACGACCAAGCTCTGGGAATAATCTTTTCTTCATGAAAAAAGTCACCAAGGCATGGTAGCTCGTCATCCAATTTAAAAGTTCTGTGAATTTGGGCAATATTGTCATCAACAGTTAGAGCATGTTTTGCTGAGTTAGCAACCTGTCGAAGCTTATCTATATATCTAAAATCTTCAAAGTGTCGAATATCAAACCCTTGCTCAAACTTCGTTAATTTTTTCGCACAATCTTTAAGTGAACTTGGTAGATTGCTTCCACTATTATCGAGCCTAACAATCTCATTCTTTATAGTTTTTTCGATAATATGAAACAGTGACACAGCAAAAAAATGACTAGTCATTTTCTGCTTCAACTTCAGCTTGTATAGTTCTCTATATTCATCATATCCGCTTCCTTGCACATTGCTCTCATATGCATCGAGTTCATCTTCAGCACTAATGAACAGCTCAAAAGCGACATCAACTTTAAGCAAATCATCTTCTGCATTTACTTCGCTTTGAAATCCGTCCATCGTAAATTCAATAGTTCTTGGGATAAAACGCTCTTCATAATAATTCCATGTATACCGACGGCCAATTTTCAACTCTACTTCCTTAATATCTTTGATTTAGAATATTTACTAAATATAACCATTCATTCTTAACGAAATTACAAGAAACCTTTTCAACTTTGATGAAGTTCTACAGGTTCTTTATTTGTTATAGTTTGGCTGCTCAATTTCAAGGACTGATAATACTCATCAGCACTAGGAACTTTGTTCAATAGAGCGTTTATTTCGAGCTGTTCCAACTCCCTTTCTATATCTTCCATAGAGACTCGAAAATATTCCTTACGTCGATTTACCATATTCACTCGCTTGCTATCAAAGGCGCGATGCAACGTAGCCTCTAAATCTGGCGCATCATCAGATTCAATTAGGGCATGAACATCAAATGTGAATGGGACTGACGCATCACCAAGCTCACGTACTCTATCCATTGGCTCTAAGCGCCTGGTCATTCCTATTTTCAGCACATCCTTACCAAAGCTACCGATATTGGAAATGACATATACATGTCCTTGTTTTGTCTCTTGAGCGCGACTTTTAGCTCGCTCCATCTTCTCGTGCGCAAGAGCCAACTCGGCTTGAAGGGCATCTAATTGCAACTGATATATTTCTCGCTCAGCTTCCGTCTTATTTAACATCTGCTGCTCTAGCTCTGCGATTGCTTCAGCTTTTATCTTTTCTTCTTTTTCAGCTTCTTTTTGCGCCTTTAGTGCTTCATCTCGTGCTTTCTTTTCTTCTCGTTGTTGCTCTCTTAGCTCTCTTTGTTCTTCTTTTGCAATTTGCTTAGCTTTTTTATAGTTCGCCTCGATTTCTAATCTTTTCATAAGCAGTGCTTTAAGATCACTGTTTATTTCAGCTCTACTATCAATACTCTTTACAAGCGCTTCGGTGGCAATAATAGTCTCAGCTAATTTTTCGGCCGCAAGATGGCCATTATTTGCGTTCATTTTAGAGCAGAGCATTTCAACAACGCTAAGTAAAAGTGCCCCTGCCATATCGGCTTTGGCAGAAATAGCTACGAACTTTCCAATATTAACATCGGAGTTGTACCCCCTAACATTCGTAATAGCATCTGTAGCCAACGACTTCAGTTTAGCTTTAACATCTTTGCGGTCATTTTGATACGAAGTGCTGGATAGTAGGTCATCTTCTGTCAGCAGCTCTATGTCTGCCGCATACTGACAACTCTTGTCAGTAATATCTTCAATTAGTTCTCGCGCTTGTTTTAAACGAGCTTGAATCTCTTTATCGGCGCTATTTAAGCGTTCGATTCTCGCCTCCGCGGCGTGCTGTTTATATTCAGCATCTGCAATAATGCGTTCAGCATTAGAACGCGCCTCCTCTACCAATGATTCAGACTCAGACGTTGCCTCTTTTTTCAATTTGTTGGCAAACCGCGTCGCATCATCAATTATCTTTGCTCGTTTCTTTAAAATGATGACAGTCAGAATGACAGGAACTAGCACTGCAATCGTTATAATTAATAAGGTATTAAGATCCATCGAACTCATTTATTACTCCTTTTCAATTTATCACATACCAGTTTGTGAGCTTTCAACAGTTAGCATTGTCTAGCCTATTCAAGTGCACTTAATATTGAGTTTGCTAAAGAAACGGCCGAGTCTCCCGCCATATATTGCTCCCAAAGATTACTGCCGCCACCATTCAAAAGCCGCCCATCTCCAGACAACCAGCAACTTTTTCCATCCTTAAAAAACTGGAAGGCACCTGGATGCTCTTTCATCGCATATTTTGGGTCAACTTCTGGTAAGTGGCGTCTGATATGCTCCATTCCATTGATTATCATTAAATCATCAAAGTTATATTGAAGAGCTAATATCGTTGCTATCTCAAAACACAAAATGTACGAGTCTTGCCATCTCTTGTGCCGACAGTTTAAATGCGTCTGCTGAGGATAAGAGGATAAGCCTAAGCACCTAATTGCAACTTTGATCAACTCATCGGTCGAAGCTCCGTCAGCACAAAGATCGTCAAGCTTATAATTCGTGCTTCCAAGCTCACTTTGCAACCAATTTTCAACTCTACCAGTCATAGAGAAGCGACCAATGGGTTTCCCCGACAATCCTTTATTTGAAGAGCATGGGAGGTAATTTAAGGAAATCCCATAGTAGCCCAAGCCCTCATGCAAAATAACCCAAGGAACAAGCCCATGTGAACCATAATATCGTTTACAAATTTGCAGTGAGAGATACCAAGTAAGACCCCAAGAGTCCTTGTGCCCTCTCACACTTCGCCATTGCTCAAACAACGAGTCCGTATTCAAATTGCTAACTCCACACTGAAAATGCTGTTTGTATTCTCAGCATTTGTGAAATGATTCGACAACCTAACAAGGTAGGAATTAACTATCAAGCAGTTACGCTATTCATGTAAAGATAGGTTGATACCGTTTTTGCTTTTAATCTCCATCTTTGTTTATCCAGAAAAGTGCGACTGACTCGTTACCGGTTTACTTTTTCACTCTTTAGTTATAAATGTAAACTCTTTACTTCAGCCTATATCATTGTCATATCTCTTATATTTACTTATGAAAGCAAAATCCCAACACGCATTGGTCTGAAATAATGAAAAGAAACTAATCGGGAAGAGGTTTTAGATATGGATGAGTTATTAGAGAATTCGAGAAGACTTTTATCGGAATTAAATCCAATTATTACGCATGGCCCTAGTCTGAATAATAAACGATACGCTGGAAGCTGGGTTATGTGTGATGTCGCTATCGAACATGCGCATTCCCTACAAAATCTGATAAAAACTGGCAACTATACATCTGCGGTATCTATGCTGAGACTACAGTTTGATGCTTTAACTAGGTCGGTTTGGCTACTCTGGGGAGCGACTGAAAGTAAAGTCGACAGAATCATGCAGGATTTGTCTGTTGAGACAGCGAATGCAGATAATGGCTTGCCTTCACATGCTGAAATGATAAAGCAAATTGATGGTAAAGCACCTGCGGAAGCAACTCGAATGCTGAAGGAGTTCAGGGATGTGACCTGGAAAGCATCAAGCTCATATGTGCATGGCGGTATCCACGCTATGAAACGTCACAGCGAAGGCTACCCTATCACATTATTAAACCAGATTATCGTAAACTCAAATGGATTACTTATGTTATCTGCAGTCCATATGGCTACAATGACTGGCAATGCACATGTAGTCACGGATATTGTACGACTTAGAGACTCATACAGAGATATCTTACCCAAACTGAATTTATAAAATTGGAAGGGCTGAGCTACTTTTTTGACAATTTAAGAGACATAAGAGCAACAAGGAAATATTAACGGACAACGAAGTCACTCCCAAAGAGGCTCGATTCAAAAGTTTGAAAATGATTTGATCACAAGTGTGGGTTCCGGTTTAGTTTCAAGTAATTCCAGAGCAATTAAATTCTTAGTGGGATCATAGTTACTTTAATGTTAACCACTTACATTCCAAATGCACGTAACAGACTTACAATAAGCTGAAAATGTAGAAAAAGGGACTCTCCGTGGCGATTAGCTAGAAACAATCCATCCTGACTTCTCAAATTGATCAATGACAGAATTCCAGTGTCATAAGCCCAAACGTCCGCTCATTGTCTTCCGAGGACATTTTTCAAGTAGTTTTGCAGTGGAAACGGGTGTTACTACGACACTCAGTTAGAAGCTGTAGGTTTACAGGTTCAGAATTAAACTTTGATAAACGAAACTATTATTGGATTGCATCGATGCGCAGAGAATGGCTCCTCTGTTGTGGCTTTTCCCTTGAAAAGTCTAGGATTGACGAGAATCACTTGGTGGAGGCGAGTGCATGAAGCAGTTTGCAGTGTATGGATAAATCGTTAGAAAACTGTTCTTCACCTTGCCGTGTTAATAATTAAACACACCACGTTCTTAACAAATATTGTTTGTCATATAAGTCCATTAGTTATATCTTGCACATCTTTTAATAACCAAATAAAACAGGGACATATGGTGAGAACAATATTGTTGTTGGTGATGACCATGTCGTTTAGCGCAAACGCGGTAAATAGACTGGATTATAAGGGGACGTGGTACGCCAGTGAGGAAGCCAAAAAATCAAATAAACCGGTAACTATTAATATTGGTTTCATGGATGCTACTGTAAATGGTATGGCCTGTGAAACAAAAATGGGAACGGAGCGTTTGACCATAGAGTGCGGTAATTATGCACCGGTGAAGGCAACAGTTACTGCGAGCAGTAATATCATGTATGTGGATTTTGGCGAAACAACAACGGTAGGATGCAGTGTAAGTACGATTGCTGCGAGAATGAGTATCCTGAAACAAAAACGTGAAGATATTAAATGCACTGGCCCTTTACGCTATCAGTATTGGCCCGATCCGGATGGTGAACAAAGAACCAAACAGGAGCTCGACGAGCTACTTAATCCAAACAAAGGCAAAAAGGCGTGGTAACAGAATACTTATAAGCAAAAAAAGCCCTCGAAAAGCACAGGCTGCTTCATAAACAACGTGGAGCGTTGCTACAAGTTATTCTCTCAATTGTACTGACTCGTACACGCTTAGAAAGAAAGTCAGATGCATTTAGTCGAACTGTCTTTATCTATTGCATTGAGGCTTCGCCTCCCTTCCGTAGTCTGGCGTGATATTGCATTGAATGTCAGCGCCTTATTTTTTTTCGGACAAAGATCGTATATCCTCTAATGTCCGCAATTCGCTCGTTTCGGTCAATAATCTGTGAAGTACATTGAAATAGTGTACTTTGAGTACACTATTCTGATAAAACTTTTTGATGTACTTAAAGTACACCTTTTGTGTGTATTTTTAGCAGTTACTTAACCAAGGTTTAGAAAACGTCCGAAATTCGCTCATTCTAGCCATAATTCAGTTGCTAACCGTAGGTCGGTTTATCTAAAAACCCGAAACTTACAGATCACATATTGGTCTTTACATTTGAGATGGTACATATTATTTGAGGAATACTAGCTCTTTATCTAAATCACTCATTCCGCCGCGCTCAATAATTTCTAACACACAGCGTGAGAGTATTTGTGAAGTCTCATTTAGAATTATTTTTGCATCAACTTTACCAACATACTTAACTTGGTACTTCTCTTTAATTTTGGCATTATGAACCGCTTCAGAACGGATGCAATAAAATGCTTTGAGGTAATTATAGTGCGATACTCTTTCCTCATAATTATCTGAAGATAATCTTGCGCCCAATAGCCGCACCTGGAGAGAAAGCTGTTCTGAACGTTCACTTTTAGTCAAGATTGACTCTGCGCACATTCCTAAATCTATCGCCGCATCTACCTTATCATGGGCATTCATCGCCGACGTTTTTCGTTTAAGGGCAAGCACGATTGAGTCCTGATACGCTACATTCAATAGCCTGAATTTCTTAACCAAAGTCTGCATACAGTGCTTATCAGAAAATTGGAGAGTCTCTGAGTAAAATGGTCTCACAACCTGCAAAAATGATGTTTCATTACTATCAATGAAACCAGAGCAAGGGGTCGACTCTTCAAAAAAGCACCACTCCTTTATTATACAAGCCGCAAATTTTTCTGTATAAAGCGACAAAAAATAAGACAGTAAAAAATGATTTTGCCTTATGCAAAAAAGCTGGTTCTCTTCACCACGACTAATCCCTTTATCATCATCACAGTTAAAAACATTACACTCAATTTTAGTCACTATGAACGCTGGTTTCTCTCCATTAAAATCCCTATATTCACGTTGCCAGCAAATATTTATCCTTTCTTTAACGCCTTCTGGTAGCCCATCAAAACTACACAAATACGTCTTTTCATCAAAATAATAAGTTTGAGCAGGTATCACCCCCTCTAACAGCGATATAACATACAAAGGGACTGTAGTTTTTTTTATAAAATTCAAGAATAACTGAAGCGCTTTCTCTGCTCCAACTTCTCTTGCTTTGCCACAAAGCCACCGTGCAAGATCAAAAGGCGTGACTAATGAAAAGCTATTAGGAGTCCCCCAATGTCTTTCTAACACTTCAGGATAGTCATCTAGAAGAGTATCCATCAGTTTAATAGTTTGTTCTGGCACGCCTTGTTCTACAACCCAGTCCCGCCAAGAAAACATTGGCCTTGCCAAAGAATTAAACCGCTCGTCAAAACGGCACAAATCGATGAGTTTTAATAAATCCTTCTGAGAAGTTTCCATTCTGAATCCATAAAAATTAAGTTTTCTATACTAACCAATATCTCGGCGGCGCAAGCAAAGTCGAGTACAAAACCTTCACGCCCCCCTTATCGCTCATTACAGTATTATTGCTGCCACAATTAAATTTCCTCAAACGCGGGAGATTTAATTATGTCAGTTCAAAAATTTAGTCCTTGAAACAAAGGTCGCATTATTGGTCTAAAAATGCCACTTCAGGCATTAGGATCAGGCTTGAGTTGGAGAGTAAATCGAGGGTCTTGGCGTTGTTCAACTTTGTTTTAGACAGCAAGCTTCGGGGCTGTGATCTTGCTATAAGCGAAGTCATTTAAGGAGTTGCTCTACAATACAAATAAGTAGGTAAAGTTACCTGAAGAGCTCTAGTCTTAAGAGTCAACGGTAACTATATGGAAAAGCGATCGAATTTCTTACCGGATATTCAGGACTAAGACTAATTTCGTAATGGCTAAATGCCCTAAATTTGTTGAATTCGTGGGGCGATAAAACTTTTTTTATATCAAAGTAATGTGTCGCGTCCTCACAAAATAAAAATGTATTATCTATAGCTAACACCGGTATCTCTTCTGTGTTAGGTAATACAATCGAATGTAGATAAAGTAGTGATTGATTAAACCCGTCAACATATCGATTTTGAAACTTAAAGTTTCCTAAAAGGTATTTGGGCCAGGGAAATGTTTTTCCATTTACTATTATGTAAGATTTTACACCCTTCAGCTTTTTCCCATAGATTATGGTATTTCGACTTATACGCTCTAAGATTGAGAGAGCCTGTGTGAGTTTCCTTATCTTATATGATGCCTTCTTCTCACGCTGTTTTTGACTATTTTCTTGCGCATTTCTCACCGCACTTTCGGCTTTTACAATTGAACGCTTTACCTGAAGTTTTATTTCATCAACAGTGAATGACTGTGAACCAAAGTAAGGCTTAAGCCTGGTTTGAAGCTCAGATTGACCTTGAGGAGCAGCCTCTGGTGAATAGTCGATGAGTTCGTTATTACAGATAACTTTGAACTGCACTTGTTCAGAATGTGGCAACTGATTAAAAAATGCAGGAATTATCGGTGCCTTTTCCTTTATATATTGAAGTATGACTTTGGGAGAACGGGGATAGACATGTGCATAGATACTCTTCACTTCTCCTAACTTCTTGTCTTCCTCATCAAGAAGTCGTTGCAGATTTCGATAATCAGGAGACATGATTGCTTTGCCTCTAAGACTGGGCAAATACGTCCTCACTATCGCTCTCATTTTATCTTTGATCTTTTGTCGCTCTACTTTAGGGAAAACCATATTTTCGAGAATATCCAGGTTTTCAAACTCGGCCCATGTGCGAACTGCACTTGCTATAACAAACGTCTCATCTAGGAACGGCATGTCCCGCTTCAAGTCACTCACGCTTATTTTTGTGGATTTTTTGTAGGAAGACATCGCTGCTTGAACTGTTTTATATGGAATGGAAGGAAATTCATCTTTTTTAGATTCCCCATTTTTAGAATTGAACAATATAAATAGAAATTCAACGAAGTTACAGAGGGCAAGGCAATGAAAATTCAAATCGTACTAACAGATGGTGCAATTAGAAATAGTTACATAAACCTACGAGGGCATCTTGATAAGTTTGCAGATCGCTTTATTGGAGCAGCTGATATGACACGGAAAGGTCAATATCTGAAACTTGATGTTGGTTCTGGCGTATCGTTCGAAACGGATGTTTGCGGCAAACATCAGCGATTTCGCAATCGTTCTGTACTTAAAGTGCTCAATGACAGATTTAACTTTGTAGCTGGTGATGTACTAGTGATCGAGCAGCTTACAGAAGGCAACTGGAAAGTTTCCATCGCATAATTTCAAAACCCCAGCGGGCGGTGGGGCATATAACACCCGCAACCAGGCTTTGACCATCTCCTACTGCCACAGAGCAGTGAAAAAGTGTTAAGGGTGAACACCGATGCGTTGTATGTGAATTGGGGCTGCAACGCTACGGTTTTGCCCGAAAGTGACTGGCTGACAGCAGGAAAGACTGCCCGTATGAATGCAACTTCAGGAGGCCAGCTCTCCTTAAGCAACTTAATAAGTTGAGTCTGTTATTAGAGAGAGGGCCTAAATATGAATGCAAACGCTGAGAGAGCCAATTTAATCAACAAAGTACACATGGCAGTAACACCATATCATGGTGCAAATAGTGACCACGATACTGAGCAAAAATTCTGGATGCTATTTGGCCTGCAACACAGCGTGGAAGATGATGTGATTTTCAAGCGAGCGTTTACATTTTCATTATTTGATGTCGAAAAGGTTGATTTCAGAGGGAGTGAGTTTCTAGTAAAGGGAGGCTCAGGCACTATTTTTGATGAACTCGATCTTCCCAAAAGTTCTATCTACATTTCATCACTAGCCCTGACAAATATCGTTACAGGAGATGAAGGAGCCAAGATTTGGCAAGAAGCTATTCCAACGCCGACAGAAGCAGTAGAGATTTATTTTCATGATAAGATGTTCGTATTTTGCTCATTAGAGCTTTGCTCAGGTGCATCTTACTTTCAGGAGGTTGTAGACTGGACATTACAGCTAAAGGCCCCCTTCAAAGTATGCCTTGTAGACAAGTATCAGCGTTACTTTTAAATTGGCCAGATAAGGAAGCACTAAATTAATCATTTAACCTCGTTTAAAGTAGCTAAAGAAACTACCATCAAGGAAATATGAATGGACAACGATGTCACCCCCAAAGAGGCTGCGATTCAAAAATTTGAAAGTGATTTAATTACAAGTGCAGATGAAAACAACAAGATCC
The DNA here is from genome assembly GCF_001758465.1 of Marisediminitalea lipolytica. Taxonomy (GTDB): domain Bacteria; phylum Pseudomonadota; class Gammaproteobacteria; order Enterobacterales; family Alteromonadaceae; genus Alteromonas; species Alteromonas lipolytica. The sequence goes on along the minus strand of NZ_MJIC01000014.1, from coordinate 743,081 downwards.
GATTACTTGCTCTAAACTCCACGTCTTTTTTTCTACCTCACATATCTAATTTCTATGAAGCGGTTGGCTTACCTTCGAGTCCCAAGGCTTGGATAGACTATGCAGAAAAGCTTTACGACATTAAAAACCCTGTTTCAAAACAAAGCCTCTATGCGTTGTATCGAGGGGGAGTTGGAAAATTTGTAGTCAATAAGCTGGCGAGTTGGATGCGATTACTTCCAATACCTTTTGAGTTGTTTTCAAATAAAAAACTATTTGTAAAAACGCTCCGCAGCGCACAAGCAAAATCAAACGCGGCAGATTGGTTATACGCAGTGCATGGCTATAAGCTTTCGTTATCACATCATGGTTGCTTGGAAAGCAACGAATGCCTCTCAGTTTTTGAACTCCTGGAAAGCCGATGTAAAGCTGAAGTCGAATTTAATCAGCTAGTCCTTAAAAAGCTGGGCGATGGTAACCTTCAGCGAGAAAACAAAAAGGAAATGTGGAAGTTAGTGAAGGAGTTTTGGGATAAAAATTCAGAAATCCCTACTGATGTCGTCCAATACTTAGAAGACTTCGACGGTCGGCAAGAAGAAAATGTGACATTACTTTCTGAGCCGGAACGACAATCTTTCCTTACCGTTTACGCCAGATTAATTTTGGACTTCTATTTAGAGCTAATCACTCGCTATGAGATCGGTTGCAGATTTTATTTTGGGATTCCAATTAGCAGTCGTGAAGACATTGAAAAGAATAACCGGTTAGGAATTGTCACTAGAGCAGTACAAGCATTTGTAAATGATGAAGATGCGAAAACGTGCTTTGGTGGCATGCTGAACGAACTCAGATTGGTAATTTCTGAGCCAGATACCCCCTTAAGTAAAAGAGAACTAGCAGCTTATATCGATATCGAAGATAAATCTGAGGGCTTTTCAGGAGAAGCACTTAACGATAAGCAATACCATGAATTCAGGGCTTGGCGAAACGGAAAGTATTTTCCAAGTATGAAGAAATTGGAAAGTTTCTTGTTGAACATAGATGAAGGTACTGGAGAAAACCGTATCCCGATTACATTACCTCTTTGCTGCCTTACTATGGGTTTGGATAGGTTGGCTACAGGGATAAAAGAACATGCGGCAAAGGAAGGCTTCAGTGAGCATGAAATTGTCACTGCCATTAAAGAGGTATTATCAACAATGCCGGACTACTACAGACGAAATACAGCTAGTTATATTGCGACTTATTGATTCCATGTTCAGTAGTTCCACATAAACATCCAACCGAGCCTAGTCAAATGCTATACTGCACAATACTGTAATTACTTACCACTTATTACCATGAAGCTTCAAGTAGCTATCAGCAGACTCAATAGCTTTGATGAAGCAGGTCGATATGTATTTCTGCATAGAGATTTGGCAAAAATCTTTCACGAAGACTCAGAAAGAACATTGAATGACAGTCTTGCCCGTTTTGTACGGGCAGGGCTACTTGAACGCGTGGCAAGAGGGGTTTATTTATACGGATTCTCAAGATACAAAAAATCCTCAAGTACAATCGAGCATATCGCGATTGCGCTTCGTCGAGGTCACTACAATTACATCAGCAATGAGTCAGCTTTATCCGCATATGGAATCATCTCCCAGATTCCAAATCGACTTACCATCATGACTACAGGTTCAAAAGGCACATACAAAACCAACTATGGAATAATCGAGTTTACGCACACCAAGCGAAGTGTCATTGATATCCTGGCGCACACCATTCAGCCAGAACGCCCACTTAGATTAGCGACTAAAACAGCGGCGGTTCGAGACTTGAAACGAATTGGTCGAAACACTCACATGATAGAAATGACGACATTTTCAGAAGAAGAGTGACAGGTAATAATAAGCTGTACTTCTTTGCAAATCGGTTGATTGCGCGTTTGCGTCAATAATATTTGCAGAGATAGTCCTATCTCTGCAATGTCTGGAATCTAAAGAAGTCCAAATTTAAGTTAAGCTAACGCTCATTAGGCTAACGGCTGTTAGCTTAACTTGTGTTGGCTTATTAGTTGCTAGTACATCTAATGATTCACGAATAGTCGTTAATCATCTTCATATAGCCTCTCTTCCCAATCATCAGGTCTTTCATCCTCTCCTCGACTTTGCCAGTAGGCATCATGTTCAGGGTTGAGTTGATTTGCATGATTGTCATTGTCTGGATTAGCCATTATTTCTTTCCTCCTGATTGGGCATTCTTAGCTGCAATACTCATTGCTTTTGCAGCAAAGCTGTTCTTCGGTACTTTGCCATCATTCGCTAAAGCTGTACTTTTCTGAATACGACGGGCCGCATCTACGGTCATAGTTGCTTTTCTATTGCTCATACATTTCTCCATCATTAATGAACATTAAATGTTGATAAAGAAGCTTCCTTACCAACGAGGCTTAGTTTGACCTAAATGTTTCAGTAATTGGTGGGGGGGCAGGCGTCTAAAAAACATGTAAATCGCCACAAGTGAATGAGAAAAAACATTAGGTAATACCTTGAATGTTTTCGACTTTTGATGACATTTTCTCTGAAGATTTTGAGGTGGAGTTTCATATTGCGTTACGACTTTTCGGCAACGCTGCAAATAATCCATTAATGAAGATCTAACTCAGTTTATTGATGATTTATCAATCCTGTGTTTCACTCCAGCAGAACAATGAAGTATTCTCATCTATAGTTTTCGTACAAACGATTGTTAGCAAAGCTGAGCCATACTTAGCTGCTACATTAATGTTTTTTTACAAATGGATGTTTCATGAAATTCGGAAAAATTTTTATTAGTTTACTGTTTGTATTTTTAATATCTGCTTGTGTGAGCACACGGGAAGAGTTCGTCAAAAGCAATAATGACGAAAATGTCACTAAAGCGACTGAATATGTTGATGTCCGAGATGAGCCACTTTTGGTATATACATCTCATTCAAGAGACAGCGAGCTAGTATCTTCCTTGTATAAAGGAGAAAAATTCAAACTTACAGGGAGCAAAGCAGGAAAATACTATGAGGTACTTTTTTATGATGATGGCATCCAGAAGTCTGGATGGGTAGCTGACTTCGCTGTTGTTAGAGAGTTGATAAACAGCCAAAGACTAGAACTTCTCCCTGAATCTACTAAATAAAAGCAACATTACTACTTTAAATAGAGTTCGGGTTTAGTTTATTACTATTGAATATCCAATTAGTATTTTTGCTAAACCCATATTTTACTGCTCGACATCACCTTCAATTCTCAACGAGAAGGCATTGTAAAGGTGAATCTGGCTTCGCCCTTTGTATTCTTTAACGACACCAGAGCCGCAGATATTCTCCTCTACCAGCTCATTCAGGTTACCAAATTTTTTATTGAACTCGGCCAAATCTCCTTCCCACACAACAAACGTCATTGATTGGTTCGGATAAGCAGCGTCCATATTTAGGTAAACACCTTTATTGAAGCGCGAGGCTTCCTTAAGAACTCCACATGCAACGATATTTTCGCCATGATGAAAAGGAACCTCTTTCGAAGAGATTGTGTTTGCCGCCTGAGATACGCTCGCTATGAAAATGATAAAGAGAATATTTAAGTGCTTTTTCAAAATGATTCCTTTTTAGGCAAAAATTTCATTCTTAATCAACAGCACATCATGGATAATAACTAATTGATCATACTCAGGATGTAAGATAGAGTTTTGTTGCCTGCGGACACTACTACTTAGCTTGGCTAGCTTATTGGCGTGATGTTTCGTCCGCTTTCGATGGCTACCACAGTTTGACCAGCGTGCTCTGCAGAGCAGATAAACGCACGCTCTGGAAAAACACAAGAGCAACACAAAGAGCGTGAGAGAGTTCCGCAGGCATTCTAAGGATTGAGATGCAGACTGAATTTACCATTAAGAAGATTCCAAAAGGTAAGTCTTTTAGGACACTCTATATTCCTAGTTCAGCATATAAAAAGCACCTAAAAAGTAAACTCCCACTATTGTTGGAAAGGTACATTTTGTTTGAAGGTGATAATGGATTTTGCCATTCCTTTTTACCTGGTCGGAATTGTGTTACAAACGCCATTCCTCACATCGGGTTTGCATATAATATTTCACTCGATATCCAGGATTTTTTCGATGCAATTACCCCAGATCATGTGACGAGTAAAATAAGCCGAGAGTTGATTCAAGACTGCTTTATTGACGGGGCACCACGCCAGGGGCTTCCCACAAGCCCTCTCATTGCGAATATTGCGATGATAGATATTGATAATGAAATCGTCGCATCAATATCCAAGCTTACAAGTGAATTTGTCTATACAAGATATGCTGATGATATCTGCGTTAGCTTTAACCAAAAGCAATATTTATATCAAGCCAAATACCTCATCACAAACCTATTAAACAGGCATGGTTTCAGGGTTAATAATAAAAAAACTACGTTTCAGAGCCTTAAGAACGGAAGGTTAATCATTACCGGTATTGCTGTAGATAAGGCAGGCGTACACCCTACCCGTAAAACTCGCAGAAAAATGCGGGCTGCTGAGCATCAAGGCAGTGAATCTAGTTATCGAGGACTTCACGAGTGGGCACTATGTAAACTTCCAGGCCAGGGCATTTCACACTCACAAGAACTACATCAAATATCCCCGAAATCGATTAGTTGCCAATTTTGTGGAGAGCAAGACCTGGTGTGGCTACGGATTGGAAAAAGTAAGCTTAGACTTTACTCCAAAACAACAAAAATGATTCACGACTGTGGTCAACACAAGAGACTGGATGTCTTTGAACACCTCACAGCACTTGGATTTACAAAGTTTGAGACGTCCCGCAAACCATGGTTCACCGGATTTTATATTCTTCAACAAGAGTCACTTCTGTTACTCTTCAGAAAGCGTGGTATTGATATATACCGCATAGATTTCCTAGAATATTTTCATGATTGCACCTCACCTGCTGAAGTCATCGAGGATGTAAACTCAACACTTGTAGACCATGAGATGTATGAAACAACTACTGAAAATAATGGATCCGATGAGTTATATTTAGAAGATCATGTAAGAGAAGAGTTATTACAAGACAATCAGATAGATGAATTTCAGCGTGGCTTTACACCATCTGAGCTTTGTAGAGACATTTTCAGGCCAGAATCAAAATATCTTTCGCTAATGGAAAGGGTTAATTACAAAAAATTCCCTCTGAAAGTACACAAGTTTATACTGTCCCTCACAACTCCCATTAACTTCAGAGAGGAGTTTTACTCAGCTTACAACAATGCAATCTCCCAACAAGCGAAGAACGGCACTTTAGATTTTGATGATCTGGATCTTATCGATTGGGATATCCCGTTTTGAACTTACATGATTAAGTTCTAACTTGACTCTGCATAGCACAAATCTAACACGATGAATTCTAATATTTCCGTTATTGGTCAGGAGCGGACATTAGCAAAGCTGGTGTCCGCATTAAATATCGGACATCCAGTGTTCAGGCAAGTTAGCCAATGGAGGTAAACCGACTTAGACCAATTTATCGGCGAATCTGAACCTATTGCAGACTCTGTGCTTCTACAAAACGCATTGCAGAATTTTGCTAATAGCCGTGGAAACCATCTATGTTATGCGGACATAAACGCGCGGGTGAAAACCTTTTAATAATCATATCCTTTTGTTTTTTTATCTCTAACTGTTCTTTCTAAAGAATTTACCAATTTTGCTTCTTCTGGAGTTCTAGCCGTAACACTCATTTTTTTGTTGTTGCATCAAGCCCTTTCCATTGAATTCGTCGCAGCTTTGTTTCCTCGCCGGTTTCGACGTCAACTGCGGTGTAATATGCGCCGGAACGTTCAAGCAAGCCGGATTGCGTGGAAAACGTAAATTACTCGAATTAGAACTTCAAAGTGTCGCCTATATCAATAATGTTCCAAAGCCTAGTTCATAACGGCTCTATTTTTTCCCAAATTTTTAGCTTTATAAAGATTGTTATCGGCAATCTTATAGGCTGGTGTTTGGGTAACCTCTTGCTCCCTTGTGGACAGTATACTTCCATCTATAACAGCCACTCCAATACTGACAGTGACTGATAATTGCTTGTCAGTAGCTGGCAGAGAATATCCATCTCGCCCGACTGCAGAGACTAAACGCTGTGACAATTCCAACGCCGAATGTTTGGTCGCCAACGATGTATAAATCACAAATTCCTCACCGCCAAAGCGAGCGACTAAATCTTCTTCTCTGAGTGCGCTTCTTAGTCTTGCTGCGACCTCACGCAGAATAAGATCACCAATATCATGGCCATAATTGTCATTAATAAATTTAAAATCATCAATATCAACAATCATCAAATAGCCCTGTAAATTTTTCTTCTCTGAAAAACGGCGTTCAAAACCTCTTCGATTGAGCATTTTCGTCAAGAAATCAAATTGAGCGTCCAAAACTTGCTTTTCTAACGAGGTTCGTTGCAACTTACCTTTAATAATTGAAGACATATAAAGAATACTGAAGAAAACCAGATTCACAAAAAGTACAATCCCCATCGCTGTGGCATGAGTTGCTATGACCCGCCACTCATTATCTGCCCAACAAGAATGCGATAAAAATGCAGCCGACAGATACAAACTTATTTTTTTCATAATACTTTCCTGAAAAAGAGATATGCATCTAAACTCAGTGCAACAAAAGAGAAATAAAAGACCGATAGCAATCCTACTGCTACAACAGGGCCTGTTAATAAAATCGGAATACCTAACAATAAAATGCACTTGGCAACTAATAAGTGTGCCCACCCTGCTGCCAGAAAAAAGATGAATACACGTCGACTTGATAACGTTTGAACATTGTTATGGTATGTGTACAAACCTACAGAAAAAAGCAATAAAGATATAATTCCATGGGGTTCGATGAACATCCTAAGGTCACCCGACTCAAAACCCAAGCCAATCGACCAAAAGTCATTAATGAAAATCAAGCTCAGAAAGTCTATTTCGCTCACTAACTTTATTGCGTACTCAAACGAAATATCACTAAGCATAAACTCTTCAGCTATAGATAAAAAACGCACGAATACATAGATTAATACGAGAGAAAAGCTAGCAATCGTCCAAAGAATGGAATGGATTAAAGTGTTGTTTGAGTAATTCTGTGATAAATCCAATTTATTCAAAAACCGCCTCCCTGATTTATAAGAAGTATTAACCAACTCACCTATACTTTAAACAGTAACAGCTTGGTTCAGGTTCGTCACCAGTTCGTCGATTTAGCGAAGGAATAATTTATAGCCGTAACGCTCATCTTTTTTTCGTTGCATCAGGTGCTTGGACTGGTAAAGCTAATGAGGCAGTACATTACGGTATTATTAGTTTTGTTTTATGTCTGCTTCGCTCTTTTCGGTCAATCTGTGAAGTACATTGAAATGGTGTACTTTTAGCAGTTACTTAACCAATCTATGGAAAACGTCCGAGATTCGCTCATTGGAGTCTTTTGAAGTCAGTCAATGTTGGTTGTAGGTAATCTGTGTATCTTAAGTTCAACTAGTATATGCAAGGGTCGAATTAATTATCACAGCTCATAGAAGTGAGATGGATCGACATTTATCTTTAATGGCTCCATTGGGTCGTCATTAAGAGGTTTATCAGTGTGCAATATTATTCGCCATTCATCTTGGCTTATAAATGGCTCTATCGGTATTTTGGTCATGACATTAGGGTTATGCTGTACAAGGGCTTCAGGTATCCCATCGACGTAATAGCCGATAATTTTTCCTGTAGTATTGGCCCTTGTTCGTTTAAGTCCAGGGTATTGGTACGAGACTTGTCCGTAGCCACATTGAGAGACATTTATTTGCTTTGATGCTTGCTGTAGCACATCATTTGCTAGGTCTGCTAGGCTTTTAATACCCAATGTATTACCGCCAAATCCCAGTCTTATTTCTTCTTTGATGTTTAATCCATGCAAGGACATGACATAATGTGTTGGATGTTCGGTGCCCAGTAATCCGCCATGTTCACATTTGATTCGAATACCACCTTCAAAGTTAAACTCAGTGAACAATCCAGAGACATTAACACCTTCAAAACGGTCTTCTCGACTCAAGTCATCTGCTTCGAGTTCTTGGTAAAATACATTTGTTCTAAGCCATATGCTGCCGCCAGATAAAGTATGCGGATAAACGTCTTTTTTTACCGTACGGAACAAGATAGGCTCATCAAGTTTTGTAGTTATTATAGCCACTTAGTCACTCCTTAATTTAACGATTGGAAAAACACTTCGAAGACTATAACCTTTGCGAATCAGCAGCGTGAAGCATTTCTTTGAGAGTTTCTCATTGTGGTAATGTCAGCTTACGAGCAAAGTTAAAAGTAAGAAATCACATCGTCAAAAGTCTGCTTATCGTGCTCAGGAGCCATGATCTGCGGCTTGCAAAGTAAGTAATTGGTCAAAAGCGGACGGCTGAATTTCTTTCCTCTGAAAATCAAGCAATGTTTTTTTAGTAGTAACAGGTGATATATTAAGGTCTTAAGATAAAATTGGCACAGCAGGAGTAATCTTTATCTCATGACGAAAATACGGTCGCCAAGGAAGAAAAAGGCTTTGCCTCCCGTATCATTGGGAGGGGTGTCAGTTGAGGAAGGATTGCCTTATCCTATAGTTCATTACCCGAACCACTATGGCGCTTTTTTTGCCTTTTCAAAGAAAGAGGGGGCGGAACCATTCCTTTGTGACTGTAGTCGTTCTGCATTTGAGAACCTTATAAAACTCAATAAGCAATTTCGTTCTCAACGAAATTCAAACCCGCTTCGGGAAACTGTCGTTGATAGCTTCAATGCCCCAGATATGTTGGCTAAGATTAGTTTAGATATGGGCGGGGAAGTCAACATTCAAAACTTTAGTTTCAAGCCGAAACTCTGTCACAGATGCAACTTAACATCGCCCACCCAGAGGTTTTGTCATGAAATGTATGGCGGACAGTTTAAGCAAAGCTATGGATGGTATATTCAACAAGCCTATTTACGCCTCGGCATAAGCACAACTAGCTTGGATTACTTGGAAGATGTATGTCCTGAAGAATATAAAACACTTATTCAAGAGATTGAACATGCTCAGCTAAAATATCAAGAGGTGCATGAACAATCAAATGACCTTATATACGGTTCAAACCGCGAAGATCTTACTAAGAATGAAGTGACGTATTGCCATGTTGTCAAACAAGAGCTGGCTGAGTCGCTCTTGAAATTGAGAAAAGAGCATCAGAAACTGAGAACTCAGCTGAAGAACAAGATCGAAAATATTACTCGCCAAGAGTTTGGTTTTAAAAAAGTTGGAGAAGGGTGGGTTAGTGAAACTCTTCTATATCAAATCATTGCACGTATGTTTCCTGATCTCGAAATTATCAGACACCACAGACCAGACTGGCTCGAAGGACTGGAGCTTGATATATACATTCCAAGCCTACAACTAGGTATTGAATATCAGGGCCAGCAACATTATCAGCCTATATCAATTTGGGGCGGGAAAAGTGCTTTAATTGCATTACAAGAGCGCGATGATAGAAAAAGGAAGCTATGTAAGGCGCTGGATATTACACTAATGGAAGTGGACTTTACTGAACCACTTACTAATGAACATATAGATAATCGCCTCAAAGAACTAAAAATCTTGTAGCGCAACCGAGAAATTGCCCAACAATCTCTGGGACGGAGACGATTAGTTAAATATCAACTTCTTTTGTGCTCGGTTCTAGAGGCAATGTCCGGAATCGAATCTGCGGGGCTGATAACAAATAAAGTATCTGCAAAGCGAGTTTCGGCTATGAGCGAATCTTTCTCGTTCAAAGAAAGCGCTGTTTACTTCCGCTATTCGCTCAATTTGGACTTTATTCATCTCTGGGACTAGAGCCTCACTATTTTACTGTTTTTTAATTTTCAATTGTAATGCTTCGATAGATATTGGCGGATGAGTTCTATGGATTATGCCATGGCAATTTGGACATAGAGGTTTCAAGTCTTTAATAGGATCAACTTGATATTCTTCTCTGATATCAGCTAAAGCTACTTCATGGTGCACATGTATGAACCCTCTGCCAATGTCCCCATAATTTTCTTCAAAATCAAAATCACAGACATAACATTTACAGCCATAATGAGCAATGCACTTGGCTCTTGCCTCAGGGTTTCTCTCATATGCATTCACCGAAATTTTCTTTGTTGCACCCTCGATGTAAATCTCTGGTTCTAAAATTTCTTCTGTTGATTTGAAAACTTCATTATCAGAAAGGCTTAGGGCGTACCACATACCATTTACACCAGCTAGACTTTTATCTTCCAGCTCCCGCTTAAAGCTTTTTATTTTAGCCGTACCGTTATTAGATTTTTCATATTGCATGGGGAATGTTTTTAAACTGTAACCATGCTCTTTAATCAGTGTTATATGTTCCATAGACTGCTTACGACCTAGCCCCCGCCATTCTTCGCTAAAAATCAGGCCATCTTTATGAACGTCCCATAGCCCAAAAACAATAAATTTGTCTTTATGATTAACAAACGACCAACTCCAATTCCAGTTTCGGCAGGTAGCTCCAACTGACTCCATAAACTTTTTTCTGCTCATACATAATCCTTCTATTGAATTGAACGTTAAGGGTTAATGAGACTAAAAGACGAGTTTAACGTGACTAAATGTCAAGTTAATAAGTAACGATTCACATTTTTATCGATTAGTTAAGCAGCGAATATAAACCAGGCTGAAAACCTTACTTTTTTACCTAAACTTCGATCATGACAAAATGCGACATGGTTTTGTTTATCAATTACAGCCCCGCGAATGAGGCCGATAGTTTCATTAATGCTCATACCACTATCAAAAAAATGATTAGCTTTTTCAACCAATTCGAATGAATACTCGTCACCTGCACTTAGTACAATAAAAGTACACCTTATATTATCTTTATCGTAGCCGCACATCTTAGATTTATTGCTTAGAGTCTCTGTTACAAAGTATTCCCAGCTTTCATCTTCGGGCTTGATTAATGATAGATACCCCAATGCAAAAGCACCTTTCGGTAAGTTATCGTACAGAAAGCTCATATTCGAATTCAGGAAGAAGGTACCAAGAATTTCTGGCTCGAAATTAGCTTGAAGCATGTCTAAGAGACAACGAAGATACTCATTTGGCCGATGAAATTGACCAGCAATCTGAAAAGGGTATTTACCAACTTCCGCGATATATGTATGAACCCCATCTTCAGAAAGCATAGGATATTCAGACTCTTTCGTTAATTCCATGAATTTTTCGATGCTGTCAAATACTTCCTGCAAAGCATCTGCAAATTTCTTCCCTTCGATCATATAGTCCCTTATTGGTTGTAGTGCCCTAACGATTTCGCACGTAATTGTGAAAATATAGCAAAAAGGTTAAGATTTGCTCGCCCCCTATTATGAAACCCACACGATTCAACCAAGTACAATTATCATAGGTGTTGAATAGCCATCGGATTGCGAGACACTTTGTAACATGGCAATTAAAATGTTACGAACTGTCTATTCGTGTATGATTCCGCACAAATTACAAACCGAAATATCTAATGCGAAGTATTCTTGCATTGGTCTTCCATGATGCCATACCCTGAGCACCCCCAGAATTCACCGAACTTTCCATTTCTACGCTTCATCGGTCTACCGCATTTATTACAGATTTTCATAACATTTGCGCAACCTGGGTTGTTGCACACACTTGCCTCTCTGCCATCAATAGATGGTGCTTTGCATTTCTGGCAAACCCTGGCCTTGCCGACTCGACACCCCGTTCCTGTGCTACAACTGTAAAACTCTCCGAATTGGCCTTGCACTAATCTCAAAAAACCTGAATCGCAATTTGGGCACTTGAATATGCGTTGATATTTTTCTTTAAACGCTGCGGAGGCAATATTTAATTCGTATTTTGGCGCGAGTAACTCAGTAACAAAATCTGAAGGTGAAGTAGCGCTCGCTATGATATAAGATTTTTTTCTGGCTCGTGTTATACCGACGTATAGTAAACGCCTTTCTTCTGAATGCGGAAAACCATCCAATGATGGTAATAGCGCTTCAACAACAGCATCATCTCTATTCTCATTAGGGAATCCACTTTTCCCCTGAAAAAAGCCGATTAGTACACAATAATCAGCTTCTAAGCCTTTCGATTTGTGAAAGCTCCAAAACTGGATATTGTCTTTAAATTTCTGACTCCATAGGGCGTTTTTTGAGTCATTCAAAAGGTAGTTGTATCTTGCAATGATAGCAATACTAGCATCTGGGGCGTTCTCTCGAATTTTTGCAACAACCTCTACGACCCTCTCATAAAGACCTTCTTGTTTAGATGGTTTGTCATCAAGAAGGTAAACTTGAGATTCACTGACTTTTGTATGCGTGTCGATATGTTTTTTGAACTGTTCAGGGTTCTCCATGATGAATTCCCCAGCGGTCTTAGCAATACTGTTATTGTATCGAAAGGTCTTTTGAAGTTTTGTTAGCGTATATTTGCCGACCAGTTCGCCAAAGCGCGTCGTTAACTCCAGCTTACCACCAGAAAAACGGTAGATTGATTGCCAATCATCCCCTACGACAGTTAATGATGGTGTTGGCCCTTTATCTATCAGCGCTTTTACAAACTCCATCCTTGCTGACGATATATCCTGAAATTCATCGACAAGTATATACTTCCATCTCGGTTCATATTCTCCGTCCTGAACCACTTGGATTGCTCTTAATATCATGTCGTCAAAATCAATTGCATTTTGAGTCTTAAGTTCTTCTGCATATCCGACTTGGAGCGAGTTCAATAATCCAGCGTATTTTTGAGCTTGGTGAATTTTTGACGCGTTCAATCTCTTAAATATTCTCTGTTCGCTCAACCTCTCAACTCGAATAGCCTGGAGAGCTTTCACCATCAACTCACTCCAACTGGCAAGGTGTTCTTGTCCATTTAACTTTTCGAAAATCTCATTAGGAGATAATGGTTTGCATCGAATACCAAATGAAGCCAATTTCGCAGTTAAACCGCTTAATAGCGTATCTTCTTGCCACTCGTAATGAAAAGTTTCGATGAGCTGCGTCCCACACTCTTGGTGCAACGCCTTTTTTTTCTTCATTGTGTCAGCGTAGTACGTTCTATCAATATCCGGTCTCGTATTTCCTTTTCTATCTATCCCATAATGCTCAATATAAATATCGGTATCCAGAATATGAAAATCAGGCCGATAGTCAAAACCTACTTCTATACGCCGCTTGCTAACATATTGTGCCTCGTATTTATAAGGGATCTGATTTATGTAAAGAAAATTAGCGATGAGCAATTCTTGGTAACCCTTAACAAGTTCGTTATTTAGGGTTCGAAAATCATTATCTCTTAGGTATTTTTCATACTCAGCTTGTGACTTGAAGTCGAATGGATCGACAGGCGGTGTAGTTAACTCTATCAGGTCAAAAACTCTGGTAGGATCTTCCGCGACATATTGATAGATCCAATTTGTTACCCACTGTTTTAACTTAAATGAGTCTTCTGCAAAGACACTGATTTGAGTAGGAATACCGGTATCTCGCAGCAACTGCCTGCCAAGAGCGTGAAATGTAGAAATATGCGGTAATGATTCAAGCTGGATATTTCCGTTAGCTGCTTTGCTTGCTAGCCTTTCTTTCAACTCCTCCGCCGCAGCACGGTTATAAGCTAAGATAAGCACTTCGGAAGGGGTTGCTAGTTGAAGCTCAATTAAATTAAGCGCCTTTGCAACCATCACTGACGTTTTACCCGTTCCTGCGGCAGCCAACACCATATTCAAATCATTGGAACGGATCACACCCAATCGTTGTTCAAGCGTTAATGGATTAGACTCAACCTTATCAAAAAACGACTTTCGCTTTTCTAGTTGAATTTGCTCATGGTAGGCACGCAAATCATCAATATTGAAAGGATAAAACTGGTCGATTTCTATGGTATTGGCTAATGCAACATCGCTTAAATAGAACTCCCATTTCTCTTTTTGGGAGTGATATAGGTGATGGACTTCGGATATTAAAGTGGAAAGCTCGGCGCTGCGTGAATCTCTGGGGTACGCTTTTAAAGCTAATGCTGCGAACTCACTATAGGCACGTCCAAGGTATTCCTCGATTGAATCCTTGATGTTTTTATTTGTGTCTTCGATAAAAGATGCAAGATTACTTTTCTTTAGGAAGTTAAAGTAGTTACGCTCTTTACCAACCTGAATGGCTATTTTCCCACCAGAAAGTCCTGCATCAGATTCAATAAACGTACGTAGCTCTTTAATTGATGCAACGACTGATACCTTACCTTTTTTTTCAATGCTAATCGACTGAGGTTCTGAAATTACGGACGGCCTACCTAATAATCTGCCAAAAAAATTAGGCTCTAATTTACTAACAAAATCCATTTACAACTCTCTTATAATGGCCAGAAATCGAACAACATTTTGCTCTAATGAATATCCTTAGAGGACATATTGTAACTTCAAATTGACCTCACCGTCATTTGATGACTAACAAACTTAAACCAGTCATCCCAACTTAGGTACAGTTCAACTAAAAATGCCAGAAGACTAGAATTAAAGCATCATATCTTACGGACGATACTTATGAGACTCGACGAGTTAATTTCGCTTAGAAAAGCACACGGCTCCTTTCCATGCCGATTCTACTTCACCTACGCAAATCAGGAAGTAACAGACTTTATCATCCTCCCAGCCGCAGGTATCGAAGTTATTTCCGGTGACTTTATCCCGCTGACGTACATCAATGCCAGATTGTTCAATCTCCGATTTGACCGATGGTATATATCCCCCTAACCCAGGGACTTACCAACATAGTTCTGGCAATTTGTCATTGGTCGACCAAACTAAACTTAGATTGCTGCAAATAGCTCAAAATTAAAGCCAATTTGCACCTGACCGAACCTAACGTTAAGGACGCAATCTAATGCCTCAAGATATTGAAAACAAAACTCTACGCATGGCAACATTGATTAATGAGCCTGGAGAACCTGTCAACTTCGGATGCAGTGTTACCGAACTGAAGTCGATGATTTGTCGGTGTCGTGAAATAGATATTACTAAACCATTTTGTGCTGTTGAAAATTGGATGGTTTGGGATGCCGTATTCTCAGAGCCGCCGATACAAGAAAATATAATGGTGGTTTACGCAAACAAAATATTTCGCGACGAAGCTGGTCGATTTGTTACTGGGGGATGGGTGTGTAGCACTGTCGTTCAGAGCATTCATGAAGAATGTATTTTCTCAACGAAAAATACACACTATATACTGCTGGGAACTGGCACACTGAAACCAGCTGACGCGAGCGATATACTCGCGCTTTACAGACAATAACTACTTTCCGCCCGAAAAAGGCTCTCGTCCATATTTTCGCACTAAGGAGTAATCATGAAAAACTACGATGACTACTTGATCGAAGTACGCATGCTTATAGATGCAGGACATAACCGTTCCGACATAATCAAAGCACTTAAAATTGAGTATTTGATGAATGAGGGGGATAAGAACCCGATTGATGAATTAGGCAAACTCATTAGCGATATCGAAGGCTCTCGGCATGAGTTGCTATTCAAGTAATAATTTTGCTTCAGCCGTTCAATAGTTTCCTACACCATTAAGATAAGCTACTAGAAAATAAGTTCATCCAGATGTTTGTTAACCTATTATTAAATACATTATCAATCAGCATTTGAGCAATTATCATAAGAAAGTCATACTGAAGAAAACATAAGAGACATGACGTAGGTCGACAAATCCGAATTAGAAAGGACAATAAATGAGTCATAGGATCGTCAATAATGTTGGTTACAAAAAGATATATCCCATGTCAGAGGGCAAGGATGATACTTTTTGTCATTATTGCGGGCGCGAGGCGAGGATTGATCTTGGCTTACAATGGGATCATGTCCCTGCTCTGAATTGCGCCATACCTGAAGAACATAAACACATTAAAAAGACATTGGTTAGAGCATGCTCCGAATGCAATTCTCTGGCATCGGATATACCCCATCTTGATTATTTAGAGCGTCACTACTGGCTAAAGTCAAAGTATCTGGAGCGGTACAAAAAATTATTGTTAGATGATATCAGTGTTGAAGAACCACAATCGCCAGGACATTCTTTTGTCGATGGTTATTTAAATAACCAGAAATTCTTTTATTTTGAATTACTAAAAGCGGTAGGATTTGGTGTAGTAAATGTTAGCCAAATTGATTCACCTATAATTGCCTTAAAATGCCGTTCGGGTCGAACAGTTGAGCAGGTGTTGGTGGATTACCTTTTTGGTGCGCCCAATGTGATAAAAGACGAAGAGGATGATGAAGATAATGGGGCTGTTTATTTTGAGTATAAAGATTATATTGCTTACCTGAAAGATGCTTTAAAATCAAAGGGTTTGATAACTGAAGAACGAGTACAAGGCATTAATTCAACGAGCAATGAGAAAATTCCAGAATTTCCAACTCGATATTATCAAGTTTCATGGGCAACTATCACGCGTGCAGTAATGTTGAGTGCACAAGTTGATGATGAGGAAATAACAGCAAAGGATGATGACCAAAAAGATAATGTGGTCGAGCCTGTTAAGGAAAATGAAAAAACGGGCATTGTAATTACTGATGATGTGGAAATAGGTTTTAATCGTTTTACTACTGTCATATCAAAAATATTGCATGAAATAGGCATGTATAGAGAATTAGATAACCATTTGTACTTACGGTTCCTAATGAAGCAAAGGAACTTGAACATGAAGTTGCCGAAGAATCCAGTTCCATATTTTGAAACAAGTTGGGAAGAGCTGAACGGTTATATTAAACGTAAGTTTTATCAGGAAACTCTAAATAAGAACAATGCCTATCAGGTAGAGCGTATCATTAATGGTGAGATTACACTTACCGAAAATAAAAAAAGGCGTATCTCTGAACCCCCAAGAGCAGAAAACAATCCCTTCTCCGCAAAAACGGTGAACTCTCCGCCAAGCAAGCAAAATAAAAATAGTGTTGAAGATGTAATGAAGCGCTTTAAAGAACTGCGTAATAGGTACGGCGAATTCTAATTTGTACTAGCCCATATCTTCCTTCAGTACGTTTCTCGATTTGTACTTTTCCGATACGCTTACCCATAACGATCCTCCTCGTTCCCTTGAAGATCTTCATATCACCAACCATCATCTTCTTCAGCTTTTTTGATTGGTATCCGCGTTGTTTTTGTCCCAATTACTAGTTCATTCTTTACTTTTGCCATCCTGTCATCCTGCTTTAATCTATTCCCGAATGATTGCTCCAGAAGATACAGGGGTAACAAATCTTCTCGTTGCACCGATAACCTTCTAGATGTTGGGATTCTTTCACATGCACTTCTTAAAGCGAACTCTACTAACATCGCGCGATCAATATTGAAACGCTTACAAATAATATCAAGCTTTAAGACTGCATCGTCTGTCATCTTAATCGACAATACTTCTAGTCGACGGCTTTCTCTTTGTTGCTTCAGCCAAACATAAGCAGGCTCAGTATTTCTTCTGATCCCTTTGTTACGAGCCAAAAATTCAATCTCGTACTCAATAAAGAAGCGCGCCCAGTATTCCTTCTTGAGAGCTAGCTCATCACACAATAAATGGAAATTTTGGACAACAGCTGCATCAACCCTAAATTTTCTTGATAAATATTTTTTATTCATTATTTTCAACTACGTCAAAAAACGTAAGTTAATATTTTTTATAGAAATCATAAAAAAATATCCATATCACTCACATAAATCCCGTTGTTTCATAGGCTAAGTTGTCTTTCAAACTCAAAAGCCGCAAAAACTATACAAAACAACACAAAAATGACACCAAATGGCAACATTTAAAAAAGATAACTCATTTTTAGCAACCTTTTAAATCAATAAGTTAAAAACAATACCGATCAAAAATCACACAATAAAGTGATCATTTTTCAAGCTATTTACAAGAACCAAAGCTGCCTCTTAAAATCTTTAAAAGTGACAGTTTTTCGGAGCAAAATTCCGTCACGAAAATTTGCGAATAAGCGAAAGGTAACCTTTAATCTTAGTACATTTCAAAAAATAGCCAAAGAAATGAGAGGTATTTTTTGACCAAGGAGAATTGAAATGATAGGCAGAAGAAAGCCAACACGCAGGCGTAACAAATACGTCTTCAATTTTTACAGCAATAAGAATTTCTGCCATATCTGGTGTGAATCGGTGTTGGAAAGCAACTATGCCCTTTCACTCGAATTTGATAGTTCAGTCACATCATATTGCTCACAACCAGAACATTTTGATGTTTACGGTAAAAGATATACACCAGATTTTCTCGTCCAGTATAAGTCAGGACTATGTGAGTACATTGAAGTTAAACATACTTGCTACATGGATGAATTCTTTTTTAGAAAGCATACACTTCGTCAAGAGTGCGTGTATGCACTAACCAACTGCACGCTTAAGCTAATCAGTGAAAAGGATATTCATGTTGTTGCGGTAAACAATCTACGTATGTTGAAGCGCTATCTGGATATCAGTGTAATTCATTTGCTTGAAAAAGTTGGTTCTCGAAAAACAATCACATTTGAGCATCTAAAAAATGCTGTCAATAAGATTCATTACGCTACTCCAGTTGATGCCTGGGCACTCGTTGCTCAACAATACTTCATTTTTGACATTACAAAACCTCTGAATGACGAAGTTACTTTGCAGAGGAACTACTAATGCACTACATACCGACATTAAATGACACATTCGTCACAGACGATAATCAACGTGTAAAAATAATACACACAGACCAACAACGAGTCTTGCTGGCACCTCTAATTAATAATGTTGACGAGGGAGATATTCTGCTACCAGTTGAAAGTTTTAGAGAGCAACTGCGAATCGGTAATCTAAGGTTGCTAACATCTCGAAATGAGACTATCGAGCAATACTCTGATTATCAGGTCAAGGAAGCTGATAAAAGGAGAACTTTCCTTGACGAAATGGAGCGTCTATATAACTTGGGAATGCCCCCTACTGCCTCTGCAACCATCAAGCAAGTAAAACAGAATGTTGAAGATAAACACCATATAGCAAAGAAAAAACATGGTGACTCTACCCTATGTCGATGGTGGAAAGACTACAAAGATGCAGACTTCAATTTGGAAGCATCTATAAAAGACCGCAAAATTCAAACTAAACGATTAAATCCCGCAAGTGAAGTATTTCTAAATAAGCACTTATCTAACGTGTGGACAAAAGGAAACGCCGAAAATATCGCTGGTGGATACAGACAATATGTTAAACATGCGCACCAGGCCATTGAAGAAAACAGCGCAATTCAGGTTGTATGTGAATCTACTTTCCGCAACAGATTGTCGGATTTGAATCAGTTCTCTTTGGTTGCTCAATCAGGCAATTATTCTGAAATTACAAAAGCATTGAGAACACTTTGCAAAAAAATTCATTTGAACCGCGCTTTGGAGCGAGTTGAGATGGACAGATTATCTCTTAATCTTGCGTTAATCGGAGATGATGGCAAACCAACGGAGAATGTGAGTATTTATATTGCTATTGATTGTTATTCACGCTATCCGATATCTGTGACTTACGAAATCGGTACAAGCGAGGACACTGTCGGCGCCCTCCGCTCTCTAAAACGGATTATCACTGATAGCAATCAGCAATTACCCGCTTTTGGTCTGCCAGAGGAAGTGGTGGTGGATAATGGCCCTGGCTATAGCAGTGAGGCATTTCGCCACGTAACGAAAAGGCTCAACATTTCACTTACGAAAACACCGTCAAATCAACCTTGGCGAAAGCCTTTCGTTGAGTCTTTCAATAACACACTTAGAAGAGAATTTTTCGAAGGTGCAAGCTTTACACTTCCAGACGGCTCTGAAGTGTTGGGGGTTCCTGGGTATTTTCCCAAGCGCACTCAAACGTCCTTAAAACCCCCAACCGAGGAGAGTATTAAAAACGCAGCCCGAATAACTATATCGGATTTTGAAAAGCAGTTGCTACTTTATCTTCATCATTATGTTAACAGTGCACACTCGTCGTTAGCAGGCAAAACACCACAACAAGTATGGGATGAATCCATCGCATTGCATCCGCAACCAGCTACCATGGATAGCCTAATACATTCGGCGTTTCATTGCTTTGAATCTAAGGTCAAGCTTTCGAGCCGAGGTACTGTCCAGGTCGATAATCAAGTTTTCGCAGACGCTCAATTAAAACAGCTCTACTTAAATGCAAAAACATTAGATAAAAAGCAAGACCTCTCTGTATATGTTCAAAGAGACCCAGATGACGCCAGATATGTCACTGTCATAGCTACATTTGAATCTTTAGCTTCCGAAGTCATTGTCGAGAACGTTCCAAACCGAGCGCTTAAAAATGACGAGTTTTCATGTCCAGTATCCTTCGAACAGCTGAATGAGGGTAATGCTGGATGTAAACGTCGAGATATTTATTTTGGCGAATTTGACACCCATATAAAACCCAAACGCCAAAAACGTTTGTCAGGAAAAATCGTTCAATCGGCAAATAAAAACATCAAGAAAGGATTATCAGTAGATGAAAGAATTAAACAGAGTAATAATCTTTACAATGAACGAAATGTAACTAACAAGCGAAAAGAAGAAACAACCTCTAGCTCAATAAGTACCAAACACAGTTCTTCCAAAACTGCTCGACAATCATACAAGCAACATGACTTTTGGGATGAGGATGCAGTTTAGACATGTTCGAGCATCCAAGTTTAACTGAATGTGAAACACTGATAGAAGATGTGCATACCCAGCACTTCGGAGTTAATTATGGGCTGCTTATCACCGGCGAATCGGGCGTGGGAAAAACGCTCTTAGGGGTAAACTACACAAATAAACACCCTGTAAAGCAAACTCCAGAAAAGGCCATTCATCCAGTATTATTTGTAAAGTTGACCGAAACTAAAACAGCAAATGACTTACTACTCCAAATAATGAAGTCCTTGTCACGTGTTACGAACAAGCCAAATACTAAATCCCATTTAATACAAGACCGTCTTCACTTTCTTTTTATCGAACACGGAGTACAACTGGTCATTATAGACGAAGTGCAGGAGTGTCTAACCGACATCGATGGTATAACGAGCCAGCGCATGGCAAAGCAATTCTGTGCATTAATTGATAATAATCCAGCAGTATCTTTTGTGCTGATTGGAACACCGGTAGCCAGTAGATTATTAAAGTTAAAGTACGGGAAAGCTGAGTGTCGACTTAAAAATGAAGAGCAACTTTCTCGACGTTTTCTAGCCGAAAAAACACTTCACAGCATCCCTTCTCGCTGCAAATGCTGGTTAGATTGCTGCAACTATTTTTCATATCAACATGGAATATCGCTCTTCACTTTGTGTGACAAAGCAATATTAAACAGACTACACGTCGCCACCCTTGGTAAAATTGGTCTGTTAAACAAGCTGTTTGCAATTACTCAAAAAAACGCTGGCGAAAAATTGTTAAGTCGCTTTGAACTCGCCTACCTAACTGGCCTAAACTCATCGGCTTACAACCCATTCGACGAACGCGCCTACAGCGACAGGGACATTATTAATATCCTTGATTCAAGAGAGTTTGATTAGTGCTTTCCATACTACCAGAGCAAATTACTGATGAAAGTTTCGCAGGCTATATTCTGAGATTAAGTAAACGCAATGGTTTTGCAGATCCGGTTGAATGGCTAAATCAAACGACCTGGGAAGCCATAACGAAAAATTCTATGAGTGCAAATCACTGGCGCACATTGAATACATTCATCCCTATTTCTGAAAAGGAGCTTAGGGCACATTTTTTCGCAAGACATTCTTTGATTTTTGACGATTACAGATGCAACAAGCCACGGATATGTGCGCTTTGTATCAAAGAACTAGGTTACTTGAAAGAGAGCTGGCAATATATCGGAAACCTTTACTGCCCTAAACACAAAACTTTACTTATCGACAACTGCCCCGCCTGCAACCAGTCATTCACCTGGCAGCAGCAATTGTTATCAAACCAATGTACAAATGACTACTGTGCAAATCCACTAAAAGCTGAAATTATCCCAAATGAGATTGAAGAGCTATTCATTGATGAAATTTGTGATTGTCTACTTGCGAGTATTTTCGCTAAAGACCCTCTAACAACTGTGTTGCCACACAGCAAAGTACCTCATTTTGACAATCTTGCACTTGCAATAACGCAAGGTTTTAATCTTCTGACCTGTGACGATGAATTCACTGTATTTTGCAATAACCTGACAGATAACAAAGATTGGAATCATTTACCTATGCAGTTCAGGTATTTTCCATTGGACTTGCTTATAACAAGCCTTCAATCTTTGTGGCCTATTGCATGTATGGCGAAATCACCGAGAAAAAGACAAACCGAAGCACATCTTGAAATGTATGAACAAACCCAGTTCATTGTGGCATATGGTTCAGCCTTAAACGTTCTTACGATTCCAAATGAACTGCTGAGATCATTACCTGAATTTAAAAATAAAGAAAAACTCCCCCTCAATGCTCGGATAAATATCGCTCCTCTACTTGAAAGCCTTTAACTTAGTGTTATTGACCTCAGAGTTAAAAGCTAATTTCCACCTACTATTATTCTAGATATCCGCCATTTGAAATAACTCTATATTTCAATGGTTAATATTGCCATTGAGATATCATTGGATAATAACTACTTTTTGTTATAACGTTCATATGTAGTCGCACGCAGTAATCAGTTGTAAGACTTCTACCTTGGTTAATATCTTCAACATAGATGAGATTTTGCTTATTAATCTCCTTTCGAAGTAAAGAATATATTGTACCTCTCTTCTGCAACCCGCTCCCTTAATAAAGACTATTTACTGAGAATCTCAGCTCGAAGTATGATTCCCACTTAGGGTTACCATACACCTGCTCTAGCCGCCCAAATCCCCCGGTTTCGCAGTCACCAATTTTCTAATAACAAAAAAATGCCCTTACTGGCCACCTGCCGGTTTTACCTATTTCTTATGAGTAAAGCATCGGCAGCCACAAAATGGCACTTTTGCACTTTTTTGCTAGCCTTAAACAGGGTGAAATTCAGTATTGGTAACACTGCTAGCGCAGCCCATTTCTGGTTGCGTTATTTTATGGACACATACTGACTAAATCATCCAAAGCCGCCCCTCCTTTGTAACCCCGAGAGCGAATAAAAAGAAGCGCTATTATGCAAGAGATGTTCACGCAGCAAACCGACTTTGAAACCGTCTTTCGAAACTCAAAAGATGGCCTGGCTATTTTTAAAGGTGATATTTTCGTTGACTGCAACCAGTCTATGCTGGACATCGTTGGCGCAGATAGCCTGGAGCAGTTTGTTGGCAACACGCCTGCTGAGTTTTCGCCGGAGTATCAGCCCGATGGCCGACGCTCAGACGAGAAAAGCGCAGCCCACATTGAACAATGTTATCAACTGGGCAGTGTCAGATTTGAATGGGTGCATAAAAAGCGCAATGGCGAAGAGTTTTGGGCTGAAGTTATCTTAACCAAAATGGTACTCAACGGCGAAGTTGTGGTGCATACCAACTGGCGGGACATTTCAGAAAAAAAAGCTTTTGAGCTGGAACTACAATCGCAAAAAAGCGTGTTTGAAACGTTATTTAACGAATCGTCAGACGGCCTCGCCCTGCTCACCAAAGAAAAACTCTTAGACTGTAACAAGGCTTATATGCAATTGTTCGGGGCCGCTGATAAAGCACAGATTCTTGATGCCGATCCCGAAGATCTATCTCCGCATTACCAGCCTGACGGAAGAGCCTACACTGATAAAGCCACCGAAGTCATCAACACCGCTTATACGCAAGGCAAAGTAAGCTTTGAATGGGTACATCGAAAATTTGATGGCACCGAGTTTTGGTGTGAAATCATCCTGTTAAAGATTGAGTTGCAAGGGCAGGATGTACTCTACGCCACTACCCGGGATATTTCAGAGAAAAAAAGCCTGCAATTGGAAATTGCCAAACAGAAAGAAGCATTTGAAACGTTATTTAATGAATCGTTAGACGGACTCTGCTTGCTCACTACAGAATGTTACTTCGACTGCAACAAAGCCTTTGTTCAAATGTTTGACGCCAAAGACAAAAATCAGATTATTGGCGCCACACCCATGGATTTATCACCGTTCAGTCAACCTGATGGGAGTAAATCCCTGGATAAAGCACAAGCAATCATCCGCACCGCTTTTACTCAAGGAAAAATCCGCTTCGAATGGGTACATAAAAAGTTTAACGGTACCGAATTCTGGTGCGAAATCATTCTGTTTAGAATTAGTCTGAACGGTAAAGATGTGCTCTATGCCAGTACACGCGATATTTCGGAAAAAAAGGCGCTGCAACTGGAAATTGCCAAACAAAAAGAAGCATTTGAAACGTTATTCAATGAATCGTTAGACGGACTCTGCTTGCTCACTACAGAATGTTACTTCGACTGCAACAAAGCCTTTGTTCAAATGTTTGACGCCAAAGACAAAAATCAGATTATTGGCGCCACACCCATGGATTTATCACCGTTCAGTCAACCTGATGGGAGTAAATCCCTGGATAAAGCACAAGCAATCATCCGCACCGCTTTTACTCAAGGAAAAATCCGCTTCGAATGGGTACATAAAAAGTTTAACGGTACCGAATTCTGGTGCGAAATCATTCTGTTTAGAATTAGTCTGAACGGTAAAGATGTGCTCTATGCCAGTACACGCGATATTTCAGAAAAAAAGGCACTGCAACTGGAAATTGCCAGACAAAAAGACTCATTCGAAACCTTATTTGCCAAATCGATGGATGGTTTATCCATCCTCGCCGAAGAAGGCTATCAGGATTGCAATGAGGCGTTTTTAGCCTTATACGGCTTTACCAGCAAAGAGGAAGTTATCGGGTTATCGCCGCTGGACCTTTCTCCCGAGTTTCAGTTTGATGGCAAAACATCGGAACAAGCCGCAGAAGGGATTATAGACAAAGCTTTCAGCGAAGGCTCCCAACGGTTTGAGTGGTTACACAAAAAAACCGATGGCACGCTGTTCTGGTGCGAAATCATCTTAACGCGCATCACACTCAACGAACGGAATGTGCTGTATACTATTTCCCGTGATATCTCAGAGAAAAAAGCGCTCGAAACCAAAATTAACGAACGCAACGAACAATTAAATGAATCCAATAAAAACCTGGAAGAGTCTCTTCAGCGTTTAAATCAAACCAAGGATAAACTGGTTGAAGCAGAAAAAATGGCAAGCCTGGGCTCTCTGGTCGCCGGCGTAGCACACGAAATCAATACCCCTGTTGGTGTTGGTTTAACAGGCATATCGCAACTCAACTCTGAATGTGACGAGATAAAAAAACACTACCAGGCAGGTACATTAACTGCCGATGATTTTGAGGATTTTATCGATAGCGCAGGCGAACTCTCTGGTTTGGTACAGAAAAACCTAGAGCGCACGGCCAGCCTGGTTCGCAGCTTCAAACAGGTCGCCGTGGATCAAACCAGCGAACAGGATCGTGAGGTCAATCTTAAACAGTATTTTGAAGAAGTTGTCACCAGCCTGGCGTCCGTTTTACGCAAGTCTCAGGCTCGGGTGAACATTGACTGCGCGGATAATTTTATAGTTAAAACCAACCCAGGCCTGTTGGCTCAGGTGTTAACCAATTTTATTGTTAACTCGGTTGTACATGGTTTCGCTGACAAAGGTTCAGGTACTATCAACATCGCAGTCAGTGAAATCACCAAGACTGAATTTCTAATCGACTACCGCGACGATGGCGTTGGCATTGAAGAAACCCACGTCGCCAAAATCTTTGAGCCCTTTTTTACTACTAAACGAGGCTCAGGGGGCACCGGTCTGGGATTAAACATTGCCTACAATATTATTACCAATGCCCTTAAAGGATCGGTGGTTTGCAGCAGTAAACGAGGCCATGGAGTACAATTTAACATTCACTTTGAGGTTTCGGCACGCATCGCCTGATCCGTTATCCAGCAGGCAGCATGAGGTAAAACTGTTGTGCGGGAAAATCCAGTACAAAGCCCTCAAACAGATATAGCAAATCAACGCCAATAGTCATTGCTGCGGCGGGATTATGTGAGGATGCAGTAAAGCGAACCGGTATATTTCGCAGGGTGATAGGCCCCAATGACAGACTATCCAGCTCGGCCTTTTTAATGGCTATGCCCTCCTTTGTCGCGCCATGGATCTCACCCTCAGCTGTCAACCCCGGGTCATCAAAGCTTAACCCCAGCGCTTTAAGTACCGAGGGGGTAGCTATCGTTACCGCCGCACCGGTATCAATGGTTGCCGGAATCTCCACGCCGTTAAGCTTTACCATGATTTGCATGGCTAACCCATCATGCGCCAATGCAGGAACAGGCAGATAACGTTGTTTGTCATCAAAGCTGCCGCTTGGCAGTACCTCGAGCCGACTTTCAGCAATATGAAACTGTAGCGCCTGCTGCTGAAAAATATCCATACCGATAATACCGGCAGCCGGCGTAGAACCCGGATTCGGCAATTCAAACAACACCATGTCGGTAAAGTTAAACAACGGGCTCGCAAAATGGTCAACCGCAAAATAGCGGGCTTGAGTAACACCTGTTGCACCGCGTATGGTCATTTCACTCTCACGCGGCGTAAGCCCCAGAATATTGCCCATCTCAGGCACCAGTAGGCTGGCTTCGGCGGCAGTGTCCACCACCATAAAATACGGCCCCTGCTGATTAATGTGTGTGGCGATAACCGGGCGCTGGCGATTATCAAACCGCAATGGGGCACTATCAGAAAACGTGTTTTGCGGGGCGGCTTTAACAAAACTGACAAGCACCAGGGCCAGCAAAGCTAACATTCGGGTAAGCATAGGTAGTCTCTTACTTGGGTTAAATATTCACGCTAGCACGGCTTGCTTGCATACAACTGACACAGCTTTAGTCGGCTATGGATTGCGATACCGCATGCGGCATTTCCTGTTGTTGTTTGGTGGTTTGCAACGCATTTCTTAATGCCGCCAGATTCGCAGTAATGTCTTTTGCTTTATTTTCTGCGGCTTGCCGCTCAACTTCACTTAGCAGCTGTTCCTGAATATCTGCAGATTGCGCTGCCACCAGCTTCGCTACATAAACAGAGGGATCCGTGTTTTGAATAATTAGATTTCCTTGCGCGCCGAACAGTTGTCGTGCCAGCAACAGCAACTGCCGATTATAAAACGCCTGTGGATTGGCCTGTGGTATCTGTGCAAGCACATTCACTATCGCCTTAACAGCCAGTTTTAAATCGCCCTGATTAAGGTAAAAGGCCGCTTTCGACAGCTCAAACTGCCGGGCTACACCGGGCGAATCAACTATCGCAACGGAGGTATTATCTAAAATCTCTTGTACACGCTGTTTCGCGTCAGTTTTTGTGCTTGTGCGGGTTATTGCCGATATCTCGAAGGCCTGCCAAAGTGCCTGGAGCTCGGGTTCGCTAGCAAATTCAGCCGGAAACAATTCCAGTAATTGCATAAGCAGTTGATGCGCCTTATCTTTGTTCTGCCATTCACCCAGCGCCTGCACAATTGTTGCAAATGAAGGTTGTTCAAGACGAGTTACCGCCATTCGATTAGCAATAGTGGCCGCGGGATAACGTAATTGCCAGAATGCCGCCTTTAACAGTTCTCCTGCAATCTCGTACCGCGCCAGACGTGCCGCCAAATAAGATAAACGGATCCGGGTGGCTGGCGTCATTAAAGGCAGCGTTGATGCTTGCGCAATTAACTGTGAAAGTTGCTCTGATTGCGGTTGTGGCCCGGACTCGGTTAGCAGCGTCACCAGCAGTTGCAAATCATGGGCTGTCAGCGTTGAACCTGCCAATTTATCCAGCAACTGAGCGTAATGCTCCTGCGCCCGCCCCTGTTGCAGCCAGCCGGTAACAATTAGATTGTAGAGACGTTGCTGAGAAAACCTTTCGTTATCCGGCAAGGCCAGTAACCATTCGATGAACATAGCAGTTACCTTGGGATCCGCAGCCATGGTAGCGAATAGATCCGGCGCTGCATTCCCATCGCGCAGAACCTGCTCCTGGGTTAGCGGTGTGCCTTTAAGATCAAAACGGGTATGTAACAGCTGCTCTCGATCCAGACCGCTGTCATCAAACTGCTTCTGCCCGCTGTAACCATTTTGCCAGAGCGTATTCAGTAAGGCCCGGGCCGCTTCGCTCTGGATCTTAACTAAGCTGGCGAGTTGCTTTAGGTCAGGCTTTGATGGTTGTTCATTACGCGTTAAACCCTGCTGCTTTTTTAATTGTACAAGTAACGGCAACTCGGCAAAGCGGCTTGCAAATGACTCAAAAACCGGCTCGTACAAGCCTTCAATCAGCCCTCTTCCAGCCAGGTTTAACCACGCTTTAATCTGCTTTGGCGAGTTAAATACATCAGCCGGAATGGCCTTTAATGCAGTATCTTCATTGACCAACTGACAGGCAAGCCAGAGAAGTTTCTGGTGCTGTGCATCAGGATGCATCTGTAACCAATCATCCAGCGTCGTTATAAAGCTGGTCAACGCTTTCTGTTGCCATTGCAGCGTGAGTAAGCCAGTCAGATACTCTTCATCCTGCGGCACCAGCCCGTGCAGTTTTGCGTATACGGCCAGCAAATCGGCAGAGGGACGCATGGTTCTGACTACCTCATTCACAAAGGTATCCCGTGCAGATTTATTAGCCGGGTGCGCAGCCGTATCAGCTAAAAACTGTGCGATGTACTCAGCCCGTTGTTCACTAAAATAGCGTTCCGTTAAATTGTTGAGTGCACCGAGTACATAATTGTCAGTTTGCGAACCGCGATAATCTGATACCAGCTGATAAGCATGGCGTTTATCACCCGCAAAGTAAGCGGCTGCAATCTGTGGCAATAGCTCGCAACCGCTGCAACTTGCCGCTGCTACGCTTAGGCTAGCAAGTACTAAGGCCTGATTAGCCGGATGAATATCAAACTGTAACCAACGTATCGCCGCTGCTGCCGTTACAGGCTTGCCGGGTATCGAATATCCCGCAGCCCTTACCATCGCGTCCTTTAAGCGATTTTGCTGGTCGTCACTCAGAGGCTGATTAAGTAAATAGGTCAGCAATTCGGGTTGCAGGTATGCCTGTTGGCCATCGCGTTCCAGTTTATGTTGCAACTGAGCATACACTTCAATAAGTTGCAGCGTCGTCAGCCTCGCCACCAGTTCAGCCGTAAAATCAGGACTTTTTTCACTGCCAAACAAACCCGAAGGAACCGGCGACGCACTGAACCTGATAACCAGTGCCATCAAAGCTTCATCTGAAAGGAGTGTTAAACGGGTTTCAAGCTGCGCATAAAATGCTGGCTGCGCTCTGAGTAAATTAAATAAAACCTCGGGTAAATCCCGGCTTTGCTTAAACTCCGGCCAGAACCATTGCACAAAGGTATCCGGCGATACCTGCTGTAACGTTTTTAATAAAGCAGAATAATACTGATGACGCAGTGACTGTTCGTAGCCACCCGGGCTCTCAGCATTGTGTGCCTTTACCACTTGCCGGATCAGATCCACACTGGCAGCCTGATCCTGAGTAGTCAGGGCAATGGCCAGTTGTAATGCAAAATTATCGGCGTCTCTGGCTTGTTGCAGCAAAGCCTGCATTGGCCAGGATTTTCTGTTGTCACCTTCCTCGGGCTGCCACTCACCATGCATTAAGGCAAAATGCGTCATGTCGTGGGCAAACTCAGGATCCTGGGTAAACTGGCGCGATAGTTGGTCTGCCAACCCGGTAATCAGAGCTGGCTCAGACAGCGAAAATGCTAAAGGTTTAACGAGTTGCCACCAGGCATTTAAGCGGGGGTAATCGGCAAGTTTTGCCTTGGCAGGTGCTAACCGCGTTTGCTGAAATGTTTGCGTAAAAGCGGTGATTATCTCATCCAATGCCTCCTTATAAGGTACTTCCGAAGCGGTCCATGTCAGCATTAGTCCTTCAGTTAAAGCGCCTGCATAGCGGTGGTAGTTGAGGTATTTTTGCTGCGGATCCACACCTTCAACCAGTGGCAATTGGTTGAGCAGATACTCAATCCCCTGCCGATACCAGTAATTGGCGATCTCGGGATGGCCGGTCTGGGTTTCCAGTACAGCCGTTTTTAACAATAAGCCAATATTGGCCTGATCTGTGGCTAAAGCCTGACGAAAATTAACCAACGCCTGTTCAGCTTTTCCGATATGGGCGTAAGCATTGCCTTTCAATTGCTTCACGTTTACCAGTCCCGGAATATTGGTGATCAGAGAAAATGCTTGCTCGGCTTCTAAGAACTGCCCGTCTTCCAGCAGTGTTTGCGCTAAATCGGCGTAAAAAGCCGGGGGAAACAAAGGTTTTAACACCAACAAGCGTCGTCCATACAACAGCTTTTTAGCGTTATCGCCAAATATCGGTCCACTGGCGTTGTCACTTTTTGAGCCACTGTAAAGGGTAACCAGGCCTCTTAGCAGGGTTGGCCGTAGTGCGGGGTTTGTTGCTGCCAGCAGGCGGTTCGCTTGTTCTACACTGGTATAGTCGGCCAATTGCTGCGCTACCTCGGCATAGGTAAACAACGCCTGAGTCGGCTCTTCCTGGATGATAATGTCTACGAGCAGTCTGCGCTTTAGCCAGGTTAGGGTTTGCGTATTTATTTGCTTATTGTGGTTTTCCGTTTCCGGGTTTTCATTGGCCAGCAGATTCAATAAACCATCAACCGCAGCGCTTTGCAGTTCTTTTGTCTCGCCAAAGATGGACTGGTATTGCAGTATAGCGATGGCTGTTGTTAATTGCCCCTGCTGCTTTAACAGTACCGCCTGTTGAAGCAGTGAATCAACACTCTGTTGTTTTTCTAATACGGCAAGCTGATACAGACGAATAGCCTCCTGCGTTAACCCGGCCATGGCGTAAATGCCAGCCGCAAAGGCGTTATCGGAAAACGCGGGCGAGGATGCTTTTAGTTCCGTCAGTAATGACTCTACGGTGCGGGTTTGAGAACGTTCAAATGTGTCTGCTGATGCCGCAGCGCCCGGAGCCGGGTTCTCTCTGACATGATTCCGCAAGGTATTCAGGGTAATTTGCTGCCAGTAAGTATCAGCGTTACTGCTATCGAGCTCTGCCAACTGCTGCCAAACCTTGTTTAAGCTCACATAGTCCCGGGTTTTAGAATACAGCTTAGCCTGCATTCTGAGCTGCTCAATCTGACTAATCTTGCCTTGGCTAAACAGGCTGTTAATTGCCTCAAGTGCAGGCTTAATTTGCTTTTCCGTCAGGTAAACACTCACCAGCAATTCGACTTCGCTGGCATTTGCCTGCCCCTTCAATAACTTTTCAGCCAGTTTTTCAGCCAGTGCAGTTAGTCGCCCGGTTTGCGCCGATACGCTGATAATTCGGTTTGCCAGAAACTGTCGGCGTGCAGGAAGCTGAGCCTGTTGCCACAGCTGTTGCCAACGCATAAGCGCAGCCTCGGTATTGCCTGTGGCATAAGCCAGTGCTGCAATATGCAATTGCTGGTCGTAACCCAGCGTGCCCCTGATTTGTTCTAACTTCTGCAATATTGCCAGTGCATTATCAGAGCGATGCAGGCGCTCGTAGTTTTCCGCCAGTTGTAATCTGACCATACTTTGTTGCGGCAGTTGCTCATCAAGGAAGGCCAGCACGGTAAGGGCCTTTTCCTCATCCCCTCGGGCAAGATAGGTTTCAAACAAAAACTGTCTTACCTGCAGTGATAGCGAGTCATCATTTCCTTTGTTTTTTACCAACGCAATCGCTGCGTCGGTCAACCCCATCGCTACCATCTGCCGGGCAGCATCAAGCAACAAAGCCGTATCATCAGGGTTTCGCGCCAGCAATGTGTTAAATACCCCTTTGGCTGCATCCAGGTTTCCCGCATTGATGTGCAGGCCGGCGAGTCCCGTATAACCATTGATGTTTTGTGGCTGGCGCTGCATTTGTTCCTTATACAGCGCAGTAAGTTCGTTGGTGCGGTTTGCCAGTTCCAGCAGGCCTGCCTGACGGGCGATGATGGCAGGTTCGCTAGAAGAACGGGTGATTTTAAGTGCTTTATCGTATTCACCCAGCTCCATCAGTATATCAATGCGGATCTGACTGACTTCCACGGTTTGCGGCTTTGCCGCCAACTGCTGCTCAGCACTGCTAAGGTCACCGGCCAGCCGCCAGGCTTCACTAAATAACGCCAGGGCATAACGCTGCTGCGCTTTATCGGTAGCTCCTTCATAGGCTTGCCAGGCATAGCGGGCTGCTGCTGCATAAGCCTGAGTACTTAGCGCCGTATCGGCCGCTAATAATGGTGAACCGCCGATGGATAACTGGTTAATTAGTTGCAGAGCTTCGCCGGTGTAACCCAGTAAAGTCAGTACTCGTACAGCGCCCAGCGCATAATCAGGTTGTTGTTCGGCAAATTGCACTAAGGCCAGCGGCTCATGGCTAAGTAATGCCTGCATTGCTTTGCCATTCACA
This sequence comes from Marisediminitalea lipolytica, assembly GCF_001758465.1. GTDB lineage: Bacteria > Pseudomonadota > Gammaproteobacteria > Enterobacterales > Alteromonadaceae > Alteromonas > Alteromonas lipolytica. The sequence continues at coordinate 710,600 of NZ_MJIC01000014.1, read as the reverse complement.
TTACTTGCTGCATCACCATTAACCATAGTTTTATCGTGTTCGCCCCTAGCCAGGGTTAACGCAGCATAAATAGATTTTAAATTAGCGGAGGGTGAAAGCATTAACGCCTGTTGCAGCGCCATTTCGGCCCCCGCCACATCACCACGCAGCCAGTTTACTATCCCGGCTATAGTCAGCGCTTTGGCACGATGGGTTGGAACAAGCGCGGATTCGCTTATGCTATTTAATGAAGCTAATAATGCCGCCACGTCGCGATTCACCAAAGCCTGATGATATAGCTCAGCAGCCGCCTTGTGTGCATCCCATTCGCTTTGCACAACCTGCAGTACCGACTGATTTTCGGCAACAGCCATTGGCGGGCAAAGTAGCTCACTCACTAACAGGAGCGCACAGGTTACGCGGGATAAAACTTTCATTAACGGGCTCCTGGGTTAATGCTGGCAGTGGGCCAGCGGCGACAAATGATTTCCGCAAAATAAAGCAACAACGCGAACGCCAGTAGCCATGGATACAGCAGGGTTTCTTTTAGAGCTAAGTCCGCTTTCACGGCGGGTAACTCTCGAGTATCCAGCGTTAAATGTTTGCCACCGCTTTGCTCAACCACACGGTTAAGTGCATCTTTGGCAGCCAGACTCACCCGCGTCTCATTAAACCAGCCTTCTTTTTCACTGTTGGCCGCATACCAGTTTTTAGCGTCGACTGTGGCCCTTAACATAACGGCTTCGTCAAGTGAGGCCGCGATGCTGGCTGTGTAAATTCCCGGTGCTCGTTGCTCGACAGCAATCTCCTGCCACTGCCCGGTTTGTGCATTTAATTGGGCTAACTTCAGCCGGTCTGTGGTTTGGTCAACCCGAAGGGTTACCAGAACATGATCGGATAAACGCGTGCTACTCATTACCACTGGTGGTGCAAAGTCAGCCACCTCACTTAGTTGCGTGCCCAGCCACTGGCCATATTCAGACCAGTCTTGCCAGCGCTCAGTGCCGTTTCCAATGGGATCAGTCATCAACGCGGTTACCCGCCCTGCCCCGTATTGCCAGCTGGCCATAACAACATCGCTGGCGTTAACTTCACTCAACAGAGTCTGAGCATTGGCACGGGAGTTAATTTTTGCGTAACCATTTAACGGCGGAATACGTTCGCTTTTTTCACCCTGCAACCAAAAAGCACCTTGCTTAAACACAGGCTCTGGCTGCTCTGCTGGTTTATGAAAATTCAGCTCAACCATGGCAAACTCATCGGCAATACTGTAGTAGCGCCCACGTCCCCAGTTGGCCAGATCAGCCATCTGTGCTTCGCGCGCGGTATCACTGCCCACCAGGACCGTCGAGACGTTAATTTGATCCTGCGCCACAAAGCGCAGCAGGTGTTGATAGTTTTCTTCTTCAATGCCTGCGTCAGTAATTACCAGAATGTGGCGATACCGGGCGGGGATTTGTTTTAAGCCAAAATAGGCTTCCTGAATGGCCGGGAAGAGTTGCGTAGCGCCCATAGACTGCATGCGCGAAATAGCCCGCTCGATGTTTTCCGGCGTCTTAACAGGCTGCATAGGAACCGACCATTGTCGCGTACCGTAAAACTCAACGATACCGACCTGATCATCAGGATTCAGTTTTCTGACTGCCAGACGGGCAACTTGTTTAGCCAGTTCAAGGGGTTTACCCTGCATCGAACCTGAACTGTCTATGACTATTGCCAGGGCCACGCTAGGTTCCGTTTTTTCCAGAGTTTGTGTAAGTGTTACCGGTAATGCTTCGGCCAGAGGGCTATTTGCCATGCCCCCACTGGCAAAAGCCATTTCACCGCCGCTGTAAAATAAGCCTTTGCCCTGTTTTACCGCTGCTCTAATTGCCTGCTGCTGAAACTCAGAGAGTTGCTTTTCACTGGCATTGTTTAACCAAATCGCTTCGCTGGCGTTAATACCCTGGATAAAAGAATTATACTGACTGACGCTAGTCACCGTTATTGCATCACCCACCAGGGTTTGTAACGCAGAAACTGCGGTTTTATCAGCATTGGCGGCAAACAGGGTGATGGCAGGCTGACTTACCGCGATGATATCGCGACTATCACGCTCTATTTGCTTGTCGCCCTGTATTTCAAAAAGCTTTACCGCCAAGGGAGAAAAAGGCACGGAGGCGGTTCCCAGGTTAAGGGTTTCCTGCGCTCGACGTGGGTCAATATATCGAGATACAGACACCTCCGCGCCGACAACGTCAACTCGCCACTGGCTGGCATCGGATAGTGACTCGGCCGAAACCTGCAATGTGAGTGCCTGCCCGATCCGTGCAGGTAACACGGTTAACTTACTTAATAACGGGGTCGCTGTTGCGGGTAATTCAGCCCAGTTCAAATGCACATTTTTACTGGTGAGTTCGGCCAGGGCGGCAGCCCAGTTATTAGTAGTGCTCAGGCCATCGCTTAGCAGAGTGATATCGGCATTGGCATGGGCTGGGATTTCTAACAAAGCCTGTTGTACAACTTTTGCTAAAGCACCTTCATTAACGCCAGAGGGTAGTCGTTTAATTTCGCCACGGTTAAGGGATAAAGGCATCCCGCCGATTTGTATCACTTTTACCGCCACGGTTTGTGGCAGGGATGCAATCTGCTCATTCAGCCAGGCCTGTTCTGCACCAGCGTCTTCCATGGCATTAGCAGAATCAGTATCCACAATAAATACACGCATGGCACTGGTCGAAGAGTGAAGCCAAACTGGCTGCATTAATGCCAGCACTAAGGCGGTTATCAGCAAACAACGCAAAACACTCAGGCTGGTTTTGCTACGCCGGCCCAACCACAAAATTGCCGGTAGCAATAGCAACAGCAACAGCAACGCATAATAGGGGTGTAAAAATGTGATACTCATATTCATTACTCCCTAGGGTAAGCGTCCACGCACAATTGCCAGCCATTCAGCTAAAACTAAAAACAGCGCCAGCAGGATAAGCCAGGGCCAGATGATCTGGTGCGTGTTGACTGTAGCTGACGGAATTTCTGTCACAGACGGCTGCGTCATACTGTCGGTAACGGTGCGGTTTAACAGCGACACCGAAATTTCAGCATGTTCAGGCATTATCATTTCACCTACCGATAGCGGTAGCGGACTTTCACTTAACGTAGGCAAGGGCTCGCCAACCGCGGCAAATTCACTGGCCGCGGCGACAGGAGTAAGCCAGTAAAGAGAATGAACCAGCAAACCGGGCAAGCGTCTGTCCTGATTTTTGCTGAGGGCCTCGTATGCAGCCAGGCTGAATAACACCGAGCGCTGCTCACCTTCGTTAACCGATAAAGCCGCCAGTGACTGCTCCGCGGTCCAGCCCTGCCTTTGCCAAAGCTGACTGATTGCCAACTTCGCCGCAGTAGAATCAGCCTTGTACACTATGCCCTCTTGCCCGGCATCTTTAGCAAAAAGAAAGTGTGTCAGCCCCTGGGCGAAACAGTTTTCATCTTCAGCCAGACAAACGGCCACCTGCGCGTTTTGTGCAACGGCCGTCAAACGTGGTGTTAGGTTAACCAGCCGGCTCATTGCCAAAGGCACGCCTTCACCTGTATAAACGGTTATCCGTGGCATGGCTGGTAACGTCAGCGTGGCTGAATTATCGGCGGCAAAATCATCATCAGAATGTAGTCTGACGCTTAACTTTCCTGGGCTATCGGTAAGCGCCAGATTACTTAACAGCCAGGTATTGTCGGCAATTCGCTCAGCTGACGCCAAAGTAAAAGGGGTACCATCAAGGTCAATGCTAAGCTCTGGCACTGTACTTCCGGCTGTATCACCGGTTATTTCGATAATCACATCCACCCGTTGCGGATCACCACTGGCAGCAGCGCGATAGCCAAAGTTGACTATGCCCCAATTGCTAGCTACGGCTGGTGCCGTAAACCTTTGAATCAGCTTTACATTTTGGGGCAGCCGTGCAAATTGGGAAGCGCGCAAAGGCATGCCATAATAGGCAATAACGATTGATTTTTGCTGGTTTAACACCGCCATACGGCGGGCAAATTCACTGATTGCGGTGAGCGTGGATTGTGGAGTAAGGCTTTCGAGGCGCGCTTTAATAAGCGCAGCACTGGCATCTTCACCGGCAATCAATGAGGGCGTAACACCGCCAAACCACACTTCTTGCGCAGCGCCTGGGTTTTGTTCCAAATCGTTAATTAACCTTGTACGGGCGTTGCTAAAGCGCTTGCCAACCTGCATAGAAACGGAGCCATCCAGATAATAAATATGGCGTTCAGCAGATGAATTGGCGGAACTTTGAATACCTGCCAAAGCAAGCCAGATTGCCAGCGCAATGATGACCGACAGCAGCCATGCCAGGGGATATCTGAATCGTTGCCACAGGGTTCTCAACGGCGCTTGTTGCTGTGCCTGCTGCCAGAACAGTGCGGTGGCTACCTGTACCACTTTGACTCTGGGTCGCAGAAATTGTAATCCAAACAACACGCCAGCCAGAGCCAACGCGCCCAGCAATACCGTTACCCCAGAGAATAAACCAAAGCTCACAGGTTAAGCCCTCCCTGCGCAAATAATCCGGCCAGCTGAGGCAACACCGGCTGACTGGCATCCAGTTGCAACAAACCGGCCCCCTGGGCCTGTGCCGCTTTTAACAAATCCTGGTTGAATTGCTGGTATACCTGTTTGTACGCTTTGAGTACATCCGGCGTTGGCGAAACCGCTACTTCGGCACCGGTTTCACAATCCTGTATTTGCAGCTCGCCCTGCCATTCTGGCATTAACTCTGGCTGCGCATCCCAGGGCTGAGTAATTTGCACCAGTAACACTTTATGGGGCAGATTGGCCATTGCAGCTAATACTTTTTGCAGGCCGTCGTTATCAAAAAAGTCCGACACGATCACCACCAGTCCTTTACGCAGATTCAGGTTAGCTAAGGTCTTTATGGCAGTGGTCAGTGAAGTGGCTGCCTGACTTTCGCATTCGGCCAGCACCCGGGCAAATTGCAGCAGGTTATTTTTACCATTGAGGCCTTTTACCTGAATATCGAGGTTGCGGCCAAAGGGCATCAGGCTCACTGAATCATGTTGTGCCAGCGCAATGGCCGCCAGACCTAATGTGGCGCGTAATGCTGGCACGATCCGCGGCGTCGTTTCGTAAAACATACTGGCTGAGGCATCCTGCAGAAAATACACCGGCATATCCTGCTTTTCTTCAAAAACTCTGACGAATACCCGTCCTAAACGGCGATAAATATTCCAGTCGATGGCACGTAAATCATCGCCAGCCACATAAGGTTTAAAATCGGCAAACTCAAGCCCCTGGCCACGCGCGCTGGTTTTTTGTTCTGCCAGTCGGCCCCCCTTGCCAGCCTGGGCAATGCGCAGACTCAGTTGCTGGACCTGGGCCAGATATTCGTAATCAAACAGCGTGTTTAGATTAAGCGCCACGTTGAATTGCCTTACACCAACGTAATGATAAGGTCGTCTGCTGCTACAGCAGACGCCTGGGCTTTAAAATTAAGCACCATGCGATGGCGTAATACTGGCAGGGCTACGGCCCGAATATCATCGGCACTTACAGCGCTACGCTGATTAAGCAGGGCGTTTACCTTCCCTGCCAGCATGAGGCTTTGAATTCCACGGGGCGAAGACCCCAGTGCAACGTACTGGTTTACACTGTCGGTAGCGTACTGACTGCCGGGCTGCGTTCCCATGACCAGACGAATAGCAAAAGTTTTTGCTTCTTCGGATACCGGCATGCGGCGTACAATCTGACGCATTTGATTTAAGATCTCACCGCTGGCAACCGGCGATACCACCACTTCTTCGCCACTGGTGGTGCGGTCAATAATGGTGTGGTAATCCTGTTCGGTGGGGTAACCTACCACCAGTTTAAACAGAAAACGGTCCAGTTGCGCCTCCGGCAGCGGATAGGTCCCTTCCTGATCTACCGGGTTTTGGGTAGCCATAACACAAAACGGCTCGTCGAGCTTAAAGGTTTTACGGCCAACGGTAACCTGCTTTTCCTGCATCACTTCAAGCAGGGCTGACTGGGTCTTCGGCGTTGCCCGGTTAATTTCATCAGCCAGTACCAGATTAGACATAATCGGCCCCGGCTGAAATGTCAGCTCATGGCCACCACCGGCGGTTTCGCTGAGTACTGAGGAACCCTGAATATCAGCAGGCATCATGTCCGGGGTAAACTGAATACGTGAAAACGGCAGATTAACCGCTTTACTGATGGTGCTGATGAGCATGGTTTTACCCAGGCCAGGCACACCCTCAAGCAGAACATGCCCGCCGGCACACAATGCCGTAAGCACACCATCAATCACCGCTTGCTGACCGACCATCATGTTAGCCACTTCGCTGCGGATAGCCGCAAAGTGCTCACAAAAGAAAACATTGTCCTGGCTGGTTACCACTAAGTTTGCTTGCATGATTAATCTTGCCCCCTGGTTTTCTTATTCTGATTAGTTTGTGGGTTGTCGCCACGCTTATAGAAGCCCTGTAATAAGCGTTTCTCCCAGGCCTCTTCCTGGCTCAGACTATGCTGACCGGTATTGCCACTAGCATGGCCTCGCGCCTGAGCCTCAGGCTGTTCACTGATTTGCTTTTCAGGTGTTGTTTGCTGCGTTTTTTGCTGCTGTGGACCGGGCCCTTGTGTACCAATGAATTGATCTGCCATGGGCACACTTAACATCAGGCCACCGATGCCACGGGATTGTTTCTTACCGTCATCGCCTGCCTGATTACCGCTATTCTGACTGTTGCGATTACTCTGATTACCACTCTGATTTTGTTGCTGTTGTTGCTGACCTTTACGAGCCTCAGTTGCCGGTTTCGCCGCTTTGGCCGCGGCTTTTGCTGGCGTACTGGCCGGCGCCGCTGAGTCATTATCTCCACTTGCGGGCGAATCGTCAGCCGCAGAACCAGACGGTTGTGTTGCATCATTTTGCTCTGAATCCGCCGACTCATCCTGTTGTTGAGCCGCATTCTCGCCCGCTGCCGCCGGGCTGCCGCTAGCCGGTTCACCATTATTCATAACGGCTGCTGACTGGCGCTGGGCCATGGATTGCGCGGTATCAGATGGCGCTTCTGGTTTACCAGACGACGCTTTGTTCTGACGACTGGCCGACTTCGGCGAACCGCTGGAAGCACCTGAAGAGCCGCTGGTACCGGAACTTGACGGCGAATCATCTTGCTTTGTGTTACCAGCAGCGGCCCCGGCAGTGGCATTGGTTTTAGCCGATTGCGCAGATAAGGTGTCGTTAGGTACCTGCATCGTGTTTGCCATCAACCGAGGGCTGGCGCTGGGTGTTATAGTCGTTGGTTCTGGTTGACTGTTGTCACGCGTGGCGCCTGATTGCGCCTGGTTTTGTGCTGCTAGCGTTGCCTCGTTTGTTTGCCGGGGTGTAGTCAGCGAGGAGCCATCGTTAGCTACCGATGCTGGCAATTTTGTGCCTGCAGGCTCCATAAAAAAATGGCTTATCAAAACTATGCAAGCCAAAGCCGCTACGGAGTATGCGTACCCTGACACACCGCTCCACCACCCTGTAAGTGGCTTAAACCGAAAGTTCAGTGCCTGATCAACCGTGGCACTGGCATCGTTAATGGCGGCTACCTGAAACCCACTGGTAACCGGTTGCTGCAAAAATTCATCAGCCGTGACGATTCGTTGCTGGCTTTTCATTGCCTCATCAAACACTGCCAGACTCTGGCTACGGGAGACCGGTGTATTCAGCAACTTAAGCGCAACGCTTAACGCGTATACGACCAACGCTATCACCAGCATCAGTAACGCCAGTGACATAGTAGAACCAGTCGAAACGCCTGTAGCTTCAGCCAGTATAAGTGCTGTTAACGGCATTATCGGTAAGCTGAGTAACGCATTGGCTATGGCTTGTCGATTTGCCTTAAACCAAATTACCTGCAGCAGTCGCCGTCGGCCTCTGGCCGCCAGTCTGTTGAGCTGCTGTGTAAGGGGTTGTGGCTGTACCGACATCAGTTTGCCTGCGTTTCCTGCAAAAAGTTTGGCTTATGTGGTCCATTTCACACCATAAAACTTACACCAACCTTGCACGGCGCAAATATTGTTCAATTCGTGTGATTAATACTTGTGCAAGGCTCGTGCAAGGTAAGTGTGTATAAATGATTGCATTACATCGAAAAGACCCGGAGTGTCTCGTTGAAATCCTTTACAACACTGGCCTTATCCTTAAGCATTGCAGCGGTCTGTGGCCTGTCTGCCTGCGCCGTTAATTCGCTGCCTGTTGAACAATCTTCATCAGTCGCCTTTGAGAAAATCAACATCGGTTACGAGATGTTTACCTTACCCAATGGCCTGACAACCATTGTGCACAGTGACCACAGCACGCCCAATGTTTTTGTTGGCGTCTGGTATAAGGTCGGCTCGAAAAACGAACCTCAGGGCAAAACCGGTTTTGCCCATCTCTTTGAACATCTGATGTTTCAAAGCACGGTAAATCGCGAGAGCGAATACTTTCTGCCATTGGATCAGGTAGGCGCTGTAGGAATGAATGGCACCACAACGCTGGATCGCACTAATTACTACCAGACTGTGCCCAGTAATGCCATCGACGTTGCCTTGTGGATGGAATCGGATCGCATGGGCTATCTGGGCGAAAGCATTACCCAGAACGTACTCGATGAACAACGCGCGGTGGTAAAAAACGAAAAACGTCAGGGTCAGTTAGGACCGGAAGCTCGGATCTACGACCGTTTCGTGGAAAATTTTTATCCGCCGGGTCACCCCTATGACCACAGTCCTATTGGTTCTATGGAGGACCTGGACAATGCCACTCTTGATGACGTAAAACAGTGGTTTAAAGATGCGTACGGTGCTTCTAATGCGGTGTTGGTGTTGTCTGGTGATATCACCCTGGATGAGGCAAAACAAAAAGTTGCCCATTATTTTTCTGATGTCCCCGCAGGCCACCCTATGGCAAAAATCGATCAGTGGCTGCCGGATCTTGACAGCATAAAGCGTGACATCATTTACGATAAAGTCCCCTATATCAGTCTTAAACGAACCTGGCCGCTGCCAAATAACAGCAGCAAGGATACTGTGCTGATGAAGCTGGTAAGCCGTACGCTGGCCGGGCATAAAAATGCACCGCTCAACCGCGTACTGGTTGATGAAAAACAGCTGGCCAGCGGGGTATCGGCCTACGTGGATGCCTACGATATCAACAGTACGTTTTCTTTGGATATCGCCTTAAAGCCCAGTGCCGACCTGAACGAAGTCATTCGCCTGACCGACGAACTGATGCAGAGTTATTTTGCCAAGGGGCCGTCAGCGGAAGAACTGCAGTCAATCTATCTGGGCGGTGAAGTGTCTCTGCTGCGCGCCATGGAAAGTAACCACGCCATTGGTAGTCAGCTGATTGACGGTTACGTTCATCATGGTGATCCACTCTTTGTGAACACTCAACGCAAAATCATTAGCGCGGCAACGCCACAGGACATTCGCAAGGTTGCGCAAAAATGGTTAGCCAAACCCTATTACGAAATTCAGCTACTGCCTGAGCCAGAAACCCAGCCCATGGCTAGTCAGGTGGATCGGAGCAAAATGCCACAAGCTGAAGCATTTACCGGCAAAGTAACCATGCCGCCTATTGCAACGGCTACGCTGGCAAATGGCATGAAGCTGGTTGTTGCCAACCGCCCTTCGCTGCCATTAATTGATGTAAGCCTGCAATTTAGCACCGGCACGCTGGCCGATACCTATTACCACAGAGGTACTGCCAGTAAAGCCTTTAGCATGCTGACCAACGGCACCAAAAACTATTCTATGAGCGAACTGGCTGCGCAGATGGATAAGTTAAGCATTGCCGTACAAGGCGGCGCTGGCACCTGGGGAAGCAGCGTTAACTGGGGTGGCCTGGCCGAGGTTATGGACGAGGGATTTGCTCTGGCAGCCGAAATTGTAAGACACCCGACTTACCCACAAAACGAATTTAATCAGTACCTCAGCAGTATCGACGCGGGTTACAGCCGCTACGAAATGGAACCCATTCGTGCGGCCGGTAAGGTTTATGCCAAAGCGTTATGGGGTGCAGATCACCCCTTTGGCCAAATCACCGCTAAAACGACCGCAAAATCACTTACGCTGGACGATATACGGGCTTTTCACGACAGCGAAATTACACCGGCAAATGCGACCCTGTACATGATTGGTGATATTACCCTCGAACAGGCTACAGAGCTGGCAGAACGCCACTTTGGTGACTGGCAGGCTGGCAGCGCTCACCCACTGACAACCATTGCAAAAGCCCCTGCTCCCGCAGCCCGGGTTATTCTGGTTGATGCACCGGGCACGGTTCAGAGTAGCATTATGGCAGGCCATGTCGTTACGCCATTTAATAAAGAAACCGCCGCTACAGAGGTTTTAATGGATGCAGCGCTAGGCGGCGGCTTTAACAGCCGTTTAAATATGAACTTGCGCGAAGACAAAGGCTGGGCCTATGGGTTTGGTGCAGGCATCGACAATGCACCTCATGGTGAACGCCTGTTTACTGCCAGTGGCACTGTGCAGGCCGATAAAACCGCAGCAGCCATGACCGAAATCAAACGTGAAATCACTGAGTACGTGACCTCATTGCCGGTTACCAGGCAAGAACTGGAACGGGATAAGGCCACACTCATTTACTCGGTGCCGCAAAACTACACGAATAACGGCGCTTTTATGGGGGCAATGATTAATGCAGATATGTACGATCTGCCCTATACACGGGTTGAAGGCACAACACAAAGACTCGCGGCAGTCACTCGCGAACAGGTTATTGCGCAGGCTAAACAAACATACTTACCGGAGCAAATGATCTGGGTTGTCGTGGGCGATTTAGCCCTGATTGAAGATGAGATCCGGGCGCTTAATTTTGGTCCGGTTGAAGTTTGGGATGTTTACGGCAATAAGATCCGCTAAGGCCTGATATCCCTTTTACCTGTTTGTCTGTTTTGCAATGTTTGCGGGGTTATCTCGTTGCAAAACATCCCAACCACATGAAACCCTGGACCGGCTCTGCTGGTTATTTTTAAGCCTGGCAAATTGCCAGGCTTCTTTTTTAATCCTGCAGAATCTATGCAACCCTAAGGAAGGTAAGCGCCACCGCAAACCGGTACATAAGTCCCTGTAATGTGCAGCGCAGCTTCACTGGCCAGAAAACGAACCGTACTCGCCACATCCTCTGGCAGCGCGATACGCTGGTTAGGCGTCATGCTGCGAATAAACTCCTTAAACTCTTCGGGCGCTTGCTTAGTGGCATCTGTCAGCACCAGTCCGGGCGCTACCACATTAGATGTGATCCCATAAGGCCCCAGTTCCTGGGCCAAATATTTATTAAAGCTATCCAGTGCGCCTTTAGCTGTACCATGGGCCAGAAAGCTGGGTGCAGGAGCTTCTGATAAGGTGCTGGAAATAAAAATCAAACGGCCAAACTGCTTTTCTTTCATGCTTTTTGCCGCGTGCTGCGCTGTAATGTAAGAGGCATGCATTTCATCATTCAGCTTCTGGGCAAATTCATCCCAGCTTTGTTCAAGAAAAGGTTTGGGCGTAAAGTTCATGTTGGCATTAGATACCAACACATCAATACCACCAAATTCGCCATTAATAGTGTTAAACATGGCTTCTACCTGCGCATCGTCCCGCACATCGGCCTGAACCGTCACCGCTTCACCACCACCAGCTATAATACTTTGCGCAAGCGCTTCGGCCGCTTCGGCACTGTTTACATAATTAATAAAGACGCGGTAACCCTCTGCCGCCAGTGAAGTAACCGTTGCTGCGCCAATACCGCGCGCACCGCCCGTTACCAATGCATTTCGCTTGTCCATAATAAACTCCTTGGTTGATGATTGTAGCATCGTGAATGTGTGCAAATTATATAGCCATAATAAAACCTCAGGTATGGCTGAGGTCAACAGCTATTTGTTTCTATAAAACATGCACTTGAGATTAATCAAATAAGAAATGTTTAATTACAGGGATGGCGATTTGAAGGAGATAGTAAAAATAGCGCCCCCCTCCGGACGGTTTTGCACACTGACTTCGGCTTCATGCAGTGCCGTAATGGCTTTAACAATTGCCAGTCCCAGGCCATGCCCATTGCGGTTTGGCGGAAATTTGGCAAAAGGTTCAAACAGCGCATCCAGCTTATCATCGGGGATCCCCGGACCGCTGTCGCTAACGGTTAACTTACCTTCTCTATGCAAAGTGAGTTCGACTTTATCTCCGGCTTGTGAGAAAGACACCGCGTTGTCGACCAGGTTAGCAACAGCAACTTCCAGTAACCCCTGATCACCGGTGATCACGTAAGTTTCGGTTTGTTGGGTAAAAGCCAGCTCCACACCGCTCTGCGCTGCGACTATCTGCCGTTCAGCAACGACTCGCCGACAACACTCAGCAACGTCAACCTGGCTATCGAGACTTTTTGGTCCGCCAATACGCATCAGTCGCAACAGCTGATTTACCAGATTGATTAACCGGCGGACATCATCCACCAGCTTGTCTTTGACTTTACCTTCATCAAGCATTTCCAGCCGGGTGCGTAATACCGTTAACGGCGTACGCATCTCATGAGCGGCTGTCGATAAAAAGAAATTATGCTTTTGCTGGGTTTCATCGACCCGGGCAATCATATTATTGACCGCCTGAACCAAAGGTAACACTTCGTTGGGCAAACCATTTTCAGGCAGCTTTTGATGCAGTTTTTTCGGATTAAACGAATAAGCCAGATTGGCCAGCTTTTTAATTGAACGCAGGTTGTATAACAGAATAAAGCCAGTAATAAACATGACGCCAATGGCTGAAAGCAGCAGGTCGCGGCCACCGCCCCACAAATGGCGTTGATAATAGTCCAGATAAGAGGTCTGTGGCGGCACGACGGGTGTGGTTAAGCCATAAAACTCGAGGTAATAATACTGGCCAGAACAAGCATTAAACTGCACATAGCCATCACCAGCATCTTCATTAATGACTTCGTAAAAATTAGTACAGAGCCTGTCCAGGTTGATTTTTTGATTCAGGGCGAGAAGGTCGTCTAATTGATATTTTTGGTAATACGCGGGCGCATCCACGTTGCCATAATGTTGTGTTCCGGCAATCAGATAATACTGAAAATTCGGGTTGTTACTTACTATTTCGGCCATGGCCGGAGAATACTGATATTCTGAAGCGGGCTTGTCTGCGTTAAGCTGAATATCAATAAACGAACGCAGTTCCTGACGGACTTTCTCGACGGTGTAATCCACCGGATCCTGGCTCACTACTTCCACACCAATGATGGGCGAAATGGCAATGTAGTAAACCACGCCAATAACAAACACCAGCGACAGCACCAGCATCTGGCCAAACATGGAGCGGTGGAGCTGTGAAAGCAGTTTTAATTTCATGCGGATGCTCACGTTAACAACTCCCTGTACTGCATTCTTAACCTGATGTTATCGTCCATGCGAGCTCATAACGACATGAGCACTGCCAGGCAGTTTACCTAAAGCAGATCCGGTATGCCAAGGGTATCAAGGATTTCGCCAACGATATCGTCACCGCTTATGCCCTGAGCCTGTGCTTTAAAGTTGGTCACAATACGATGGCGTAAAACCGGTAATGCCACCTTTTGGATATCTTCGCAGATCACTGCAAAGCGATCATTCAGTAATGCCTGAACCTTAGCGGCCAGCATCAGGCTCTGGATCCCGCGCGGCGAAGCGCCAAGGGCGACGTTCTCATTTACAGTAGACGTTGCATAATCACTGCCAGGCTGAGTTGCCATGACCAGACGTATAGCATAGGTTTTTGCCGCCTGAGGCACTGGCACTTCGCGTACAACGTGTCGCAAGCGACACAATGTCTCTGCGTTGGTAACCGGATTTATTGATATATGCTCGCCACTGGTGGTGCGGTCGATGATAGTGTGATAGTCAGCCTCGGTGGGATAACCCACCACCAGCTTAACTAAAAAACGATCCAGTTGTGCTTCAGGTAACGGATACGTGCCTTCCTGATCAACCGGGTTTTGCGTGGCCATTACGCAGAATGGCTCTGGCATTTTAAGCGTGGAGCGACCAACGGTTAGCTGCTTCTCCTGCATCACTTCAAGCAGTGCCGACTGGGTTTTCGGCGTGGCGCGGTTAATTTCGTCGGCCAACACTAAATTAGACACAATGGGCCCTTGCTGAAAAGTAAGTTCATGGCCGCCATTCGCACTTTCGGTCAGTACTGAGGTACCCACAATGTCTGCGGGCATCATATCTGGCGTAAACTGAATGCGACTAAAGTTAAGGCTGACAGCCTGACTTATGGTGCTGACCAGCATGGTTTTACCCAGCCCTGGTACCCCTTCAAGCAATACATGCCCGCCGGCCATCAGGGCTGTTAACACACCATCTACCACATCGCGCTGACCCACAATCATCTTGCCAACTTCGGCCTGAATTTGTTGGTAAACCTGTTTAAACTCTGTTGCCAGCGCCTGGGCACCTGCCATGGTATCTATCTGCATTGGGCTCGTATCATTAAAAGTCAGAATGCCAGTGTAGTGATAAATGCTTACACTAACCTGATGTTATTCGTCTGCCGCGTCTTCGACTAAGCGATATCCCATACCACGCACGGTTTGGATTTTGATGCTGTCGGTATGCTCCGACAAGCTTTTGCGTAAGCGACTCACCTGCGACTCCAGCGAATTGGAGGTAACAAACTTATCGTAGCCATACACTTTACTCTCAAGCGACTCCCTTGGCACCAGCGTAGCAGGACGGGCAATTAATGCTTCCAGCACCAGCGCTTCGGTACGACGTAAGTTCAGCGCTTCACCGTTAACCGAAAAAGCGCGGCTTTCCACGTCGTACTGTAAAGGGCCTAAGGTCTTAATCTCACGTTCAGTGGTAACCGGCTGGCGCAGCGCATTGCGTATTCTTACCAGTAATTCCCGAGGTTCAAAAGGTTTAGGAATATAATCCTGTGCCCCGCACTCCAGGCCATGTACGCGGTCGTCCACATCGCCCAGCGCCGTTAGTAAAATTACCCGCTGAGGACGGCCATTTTCTTCAAAGTAACGCAGCATTGTCATGCCTTCGCCGTCGGGTAACATTCGGTCAAGCAGAACCAGGTCAAAGCTGTTTTCCATTACCGCGACTTTTGCTACCGCCAGCGTAGGCGCTAAATCGACGACGAATCCGTGTTTTTCAAGGTAAGCGACCAGGGTTTCTGCAATGTTTTCATCATCTTCTATCAATAATAAACGCATACAGATCTCCGGTTTTCAACACGCAGTTTATAGCAATTAGCGCTGCGAGGTTGTCTGATGACCAACGCTAATGGGTATAAACATGCCCCGCCGAAGCGGGGCATTAAGCAGAATTAATTAAAACTCATACTGTAATTGCAAAGACAGGGTTCTGCCTTCAACATTGTAGCGCCCGTCATCGTATGGCAATGAACCAACTACTACCAACGGCGGCTCGCGATCGAAGATATTGCGACCCGCGAAGGTCACTTGAAGTTGGTTAGTCACCTGATAAGACGCGGTTAGATCAAACGTCATGTAAGCGCCCGCTTCTATAGCATAATCCGGGTTACTGATAACACCAGCATAACGTCTCACGATATAGTCATTGATATAGTCCGGCATATAGTAACCAAACAATGAGGCACTGAAATCCTGATAGTTGTAAGTCAACTGACCTGTGATTTTATAATCATCAACACCTTGTAAGAAGCCAAGACTGGAAATCGGGGTGCTATCTGCAAACGCCTTACGCTCAGATTTTCGGTTATCCAGATAGGTTAAGCGCGGCTCAAAAGAACCAAAACTGGTATAAACGTAATAACCGACCGTATACATGATTGACTCATATTCTGAACCTGAAATATTAAACGTCCGGTTCATTGCCTGAGCTACCTTGCCATCTTCATCTCTAGGATAGAAAGCTTCTAAAGAAACAAGCTCTTCAAATGGTAAAAGAGTGTTCAGAGTATCCAGCGTCGCAATTTCATTTTCGATCTTAGTGTTATTGTAGGTCACATCAACAGTTAAACCTGACAGCACACCACTTGGATTCCAAGAGAGTGTATACGACTGCTGCTTAGACGTTTGCGGTTTTAAATCCGGGTTTGGTGTGGTAATCCTTGGTACGTAATAACCATATGAACTACCCCAATCAAAATCACAACTGTTAAACTCCCGACAGTCGTAGTAAGGGTCGTTAGTAACTGATGTGTTATAGGAATCAGTGCCATTTACATTAAACAAACTAGTATATTCAGGCGCCTGAAAACCTTCACTCCATCGAGCTCGAAGAGTAATATCTTCTACCGGCGTCCACTTAATACCAATACTTGGTGTGGTTCGGGAGAACGTATTTTCACCATAAATAATCTGGCCGCCCTGGTCATATGGAACATCGTCCACTGTACCAATTGCACCATCAGTACTGTAACTGTCGCGACGAGCAGCAATACTTAATGTTAAGGCTTCAAAACCTGGATAGTGGAGGTCTTTACCAAATACCGGAATACTCATTTCAGCAAATAATGCTTCGCGGGTTTTGTTAACTCTCTCTCCAGTGCTTGCGCGCACCTCTCGGCTATCTACGCCATCATCGTTGTATTCACCGCCGATAACATAATAAACCTTACCTGCTGGAAGCTCAGTCAACGCCCCGTTCAGACGAATTTCAAAGTTTTCTAACCGTGAACCACGGCTTTCACTTTCCTGGCCGAAGAAAAACGGATCGATGGAGCCACCAGCACCATCCGCACCTGTACGCCAAGGGTTAAACGCAATATCCGGATCTGCACTGGTTAAAACTTCACACTGCGCATCAAAGGCATTTTGATAAGCGGTTGCCTGCTCTCCCTGATAGCGATTATTTTGTATCATGAAGTTATAGCAGCTCCAGCCACCTGTATTGTAATCGGTACTGATAGAGACAACAGACTCATAACCGTAACGATTACCTTTGTTTGTCGTTCTGGAGGTGGTGTAAGCTAAATCAAGGCGAGTTTCTTTATCAAATTGATAGGTTAAACCTAAATTTACGCTCCAGTTATCAGTGGTATTTTCACTGTAACCATAGCTGATATCGCCATTAGCTAATTCACTGCCAGGATAATAGTAAGCTACTGTCCCGGGATCCCATGAGCTAAAATAATATTCCGGAAACGGGTTATAGTATTGACCCGGTGCCATATTGACCAGGATAGCAGATGCTTCTAACTGATTCTGTGTATTCTTGTTTCGGGTAAACAGGGCGTCAGCAGTAAACTGTAACTTATCCGTTATATTTTGTTCAAAATTGACCACGATACTACTGTTTTCAGACTTTGGCCCCCCTAGACGAGGCACGAAGTCACGGTATGCTTCTTCACCAACTTCGACAAAATCACTCATCTCAGGTCGGCCTTCAAAGCCAGCCGGTAAAGTTAATGCTCCGATATAGTTAATTTCTTCACCGGTTTCCCAATTATAAGAACTTTCGGAAATATCAATTAAACCGGGCTGGGCACCGCTGGCAAATGAACGTCGGTCATAAGTACTATCACCATTAAAATATGGAGCATAGTTATTCGTTACATAACCTGTTTTAGCATTCACTACCGGATCACGCTCTGAATAATCTAAAACAACCGATACATTACCTGATTTCCAACCGTAGCCGGTATAAACGCTTAAACGTGAAAAGTCAGCACCGTTATTAGAATCTTCATGCTGTACTGTTACGCTGGAACCAGAGTAGCCACTTTTCAGAATAAAGTTGATGACACCGCCCATGGCATCGGCACCATAAACAGCCGAGGCACCATCAGTGGTAATTTCTACCCGTTCGATAGCAGATAAAGGGATTCCGTTTAAGTTAACAAACCCATCTTCGATACCTGCAGCGCCGGCCATACGACGACCGTTAATCAAAATTAGAGTACGCCCTGCGCCCATACCACCTAAGTTGGCAGCAGAAACACCCAGCGCACCAATTGAAGACATATTACTTGCTGAACCATCGGCTGGTGCTAACGGGCCATTAAAACGATTGTTGGCCAAACCACCAATGGTTGCCAGGTTTTGTGGCAACGTGCGAATCAGCTCAGTGACGCTCGATACACCGCGCTTTTGAATATCTTCGGCGGTAATAACCGTTGGCTTGGAGGTAACGTTACCAAACTGCAGGCGCGATCCGGTAACCAGAATGTGCTCTGGTTCGTCGTCGGCAGGCTTTTCAGTTTGTGGTTGTTCAGCAACAACGGCGGCGGATTGCTCCGCTTGCTGAACTTCGATTGTTTGTTCTTCTTGTGCTGCAATAGCCTGGGACAGGTTCATCCCGGCAACTGCCAGTGCGACCAACGACAACGGGAATATGCGGTTTTGCACTAGAGTGTTCCTCCACTTGCTTGTTCAAAAAATAAGTTGAATGGCTAAACGGTATTCGATTATGTAATTTTTATTACCGCCCTTAAGACATCCCACTTATAGCAAGTAAAGCTTGCACCAACCTTGCACCGCATAAAATTCCATCAGCTTTCGCCAGGCGAGCACGAGTCAGTAAAATAAGTATATAGTAAAGCGCTTGGCGTGGAGGTTGGATATGTACCGCAGATGTGTTGATGCCAGCATTTTTACTGGCATCAGAGGTTTAATTTAAAGCGCTCGGGTGGTGCCGGAAACGGCCACACTACAGCCCTTTTCGTTGGTTAAACGAACATGAATTATTGACGGCGCTCCCATATCTTCGCCCTGTTTAATTAACAGGCTTCCGTTGTGGGGCCAGTCACAATCGCGCAGAAACCCCGCAAACGCTGCTGCCGCTGCGCCAGTGGCTGGATCTTCCAGCACGCCGCCTGAAGCAAACGCGTTACGCACCGCAAATTCCTGCTCGTTTACAACATAAACCAGCATGATGGTAACCAGCCCAAGTTGCTCCATGAGGCGTTTTCCCTCAGCCAGAGAATAATCCATATTGGCCAGTGTCTCTCTGCTTTTTAGTGGCAGAACAATGTGATTAGAACCGCCATGAATACGGGCAGGTATTAGCTGTTCGGATAAATCACTCTCGGCCAAGCCAAACAATTGCAACACTGCGCTGAGTTCATCAGCAGAGACTTTGCCGCTGTGGGTTGGCGGCGAGGTTAACGTTGCGGCGATCCCGGATGCGGTATGTGTTGCAGTTACCGAAATGATGGCATCATTTAGGGTGAGCTCAAACGTACCCGCGCCTTCGGCCTCACCCAGTGCGGCGCCCAACGCGATGGTCGCATGGCCACAAAACGGCACTTCTGACTCTGGCGAAAAATATCGTACCCGCCACGCGGTACGCTCAGTGTTTAAAGGCCAGGCGAAAGCCGTTTCTGAGTAGCCGACGTCAGCAGCCGTGCTGCGCATCAGACTTTCTTCTATGGGTTGCTCCAGTAACACCACCCCGGCCGGATTACCTCCGAGTTCCCCCTGACTAAATGCGGCGATTCGCTGTATGTTCATTTGTGTTCCTTAATTAATTGGCTGTATGCAACGCTTTTTAAAAGCATATCACTGCCCTGTTCATGAGATCACTGTGATACAGAAAGCGGAGTTTTGACTTTACCTTTTAATTACCGCTAAATTTACTCAATAACTTTCAATTCGAAAATAGCCCATGACAACAACGATTGATTACCTCGATAAAGCCATTTTAACCGCCCTTGATGAAAATGCCCGACAGAGCCTGGCGGAGATCGGCAAGCAAGTGGGATTATCCGGCCCGGCAGTGGGTGAACGAATGAAAACACTCCGTCATAAAGGCGTGATTGACGGCTTTGGTGTGCGGCTGAATATGCGCGCTATAGGCTATAGCATTGAAGCGCTGGTGCGAATAAAACCCAAATCGGGTCAAATCAGAAAAGTCGAAAAGTTAATCGCTGAGGAG
This sequence comes from Marisediminitalea lipolytica, assembly GCF_001758465.1. GTDB lineage: Bacteria > Pseudomonadota > Gammaproteobacteria > Enterobacterales > Alteromonadaceae > Alteromonas > Alteromonas lipolytica. Next base: position 690,725 of record NZ_MJIC01000014.1, on the reverse strand, counting down.
CCACGTTTTATGGCCTGCGACAGAGTGACCGGGGAAGATTGTCTGATTGCCCGTCTGGCCCTGCGGGATATTGCCGAGCTTGATGATATTATGTTTCCGCTGCATGAATGTGCCGATACCAACACATCGATAGTAAAATCGTCGTTATTCGAACCGCGGTTACCACAAATTAATATAACGCGTTAGGGGTTAATGTTTATTAACGCCGCTGGCGGATGGGGCAGATATTCGCTTTAAGCGTGTTGCCTGTGTATCGGCTTCGGTTTTTATCAGTTGCGCGGAATCCATACCTTCGAGAGGATCCATAGCATCGCGCTGCAACAAACCATCGGCGACCATGGAAAGATAACGCCCGCAACATACCCTTAGAAATGAGGTAAAATTGCCAATATCGTGGTCTGCATCCAGCGACTCCAGATACAGCCTGGATATCAACTGACTGATACTCAGTCCATCGCGACACGCTATTTCCTGCAGGATATTCCAAAAGAAGGTTTCCATGCGGATAGAAGTAACGACCCCATCAATTCGCATTGATTTGGTTGAGCTCTGCCATAACGATGGCTCGGCATTGATAAACAATCCACACATCAACCTTCCCTCTGTTTAATCTGGTTACAGTAGCGCCATAAACTGGCTCAACAAAGCCGGATGTGCTGGCCAGGCCGGGCCGGTAACCAGCTTACCATCAGTAATGGCTTCATCCATGCCAACACTTACGTAACTGGCACCGGCCAGTTTAATTTCGGGTTCGCAGGCAGGATAAGCAGAAACCTGTTTGCCTTCGAGCACACCGGCAGCCGCCAGTAGCTGAGGCCCATGGCAAATGGAGCTCACTGGTTTATCCGCCGCAAAAAACGCCTGAACCAGTGCAATTACATCACTGTTCAAACGCAGATATTCAGGAGCCCTGCCCCCCGGGATATACAAGCCATCGTAACTTTCAGCACTCACCTCTGCAAAGGTCGCATTCAGTGTAAAATTATGGCCCGGTTTCTCGGTGTAGGTCTGGTCCCCCTCGAAATCGTGGATCGCGGTTTTGATCGTATCGCCGGCTGACTTGCCCGGGCATACCGCATCCACCAGATGACCGCAGGCCATCAGGGTTTGAAAGGGCACCATATTTTCGTAGTCTTCCACAAAGTCGCCGGTGATCATCAGGATCTTGCTCATCGTATTACCTCGTTAGTTGGGTTTACCACAGATAACACTTATACAAACATACTTACCGGCCACACGGGTAACAACATAGTACTACATGTTGTTCACAGTGGGATTAAGATGTTCAGCCCATAAGTTCGCAATTAAAGTAATTGATCGCCAGCGTCTGCGCTTGTTCGTTTATCTTCACTGAGGTATTCGCTCGCAGCACCAGATAGAGTTCAAAACATGCCTCAAACGCCGGGATAAGTGCTTCTTTGGTTGGCTGAGCGACGGTCTTTTCCAAACGTTTTGCAAAGCCGGGCAATCGCCGCTCGATAGTACGCACGCCTGATGGGGTTAACCCTGCCTGCTGAAGTGCCAGGGGTGACAAGACCGTGGTGCGCAGAAAGGATAAAAATTCCATTGCCTCAAAATATTCCCCCCGGGCAATTTTGCCAGCGCCGTAGTGCAGCCAAATCCAGAATCGGTCTTCAATCCACTGCGGCTCGGGCTGTGGGTACTGATAGCCGGAATTTGCGTAAATCGCAGACAACGCGTTTCCGCGCTCCCAGATAACCTGGGTATCATCCACCCGTTGTGCAGCATCTGGCAAGGCGACAAATTTAAAGTCCACATGTACCAGCGAAGGCTCGCTGGCAGCCAACTGATAAAGGGCAATAATCAGGCGGGGCTCACCGACATGCTCCCCCGTGAATGCCGCTACATGCCCAGGGATAGATTCAACCAATGTGAAACGCTGTGCCATTACCTCGCCGTAAGCGTCCGGATCTACGGCAATAACCAGATCCAAATCACTGTAATTGTCCATCTTATTACTGGCAAAAGAGCCACTGGCGCCAATGGCCGTGATGCGTTGGTCGGCAGAAAAATGATCGATAATTTGCAGCAGCAGGCTTTTGTGCGCTGCATGAAGGGTGCTTGGAAATTTCATATTTTACCTATCATAAAAGATGTTAAGAACTGCCGGGAGCAGTTAGTGCGGTAAAATTAGCGCAGCATTACAACATAAGGGATTTTACGACGGGATTCAATTAAGCAGGCTCACTTATTCCAGCTAAAATTGAAGTTTCTTTGAAGAAACCTGGGCGTTACAAATTTCTGACGGCTACTGAAGCCCGCTCAACAAATGCTAATAAAAAGTTAAAGAAAAAATGAGAAAACTAAAAATTCACTATACGTAAAATTGAATAGAAAAAGTGTAAAATAAATAAAGCTATTACATTTTAGATATTTAGCTCTCGCATCAAGAAATCCCGCCACCATACAAAATAAAATACAAACTATTGTTTTCAATAAGAATAATAACAATTCAAGCCATAAAACAACTACCTCAACTTAACATTGCTGATTAATATCCCACACAATAACTAAGTATTTATATTAATACCTAAAGCATCAATACTGTCATATTCGATTTTTCTAATCTGCTCTATATTTCACTAAATTCTAACGATTAAGTTCATTTTTTGTACTCGGATAAATTCATGCAACGCAACGCCCTGCTCCTTGTAAGCGTACTCACCAGTGTCGTTTTGTCTGGCTGTTCTATTTCACCAACGCCGCTTTCGCTTAGCGAGATGCAGCAAACTCACGAAGAAGATAAAGCAACGATACTGGCTGCCAGTCAGCCGATTACAGAAGCCATATCCTTATCCGAGGCGATTTCCCGCGCATTGAAGAACAACCTGGATCAGCGGGTGCTTACCCTTAAGCAATCACTGGCCTCCAGTGAACTGGCGGCGGGCAAATATGACATGTTGCCAAAACTGCTGGCTGAAGCGGGCTATGACTGGCGCAATAATTTCTCCAGCCGTTATGAGGCGGATTACAGTACGCCTTATGAAGTGAATCGTGACCGCGATACCAACGTATCTATCGATCCTGAACATCAAACCTATGATCTGGGGTTATCCTGGAGTCTGCTGGACTTTGGTGCCAGTTATTACACCTCGAAACAAAACGCCGACCGGTTGCTCGTTGCCAACGAAGAGCGCCGCCGTGCCATGCACATGCTGATTCAGAAAGTACGCGTTGCCTATTGGAAAGCCCTGGCCAGCCAGACGCTTGCCTTTAAAGTTTCCAGCACAATTGCTGAAGCCGAAAATGCGTTGAATAAATCCAAGCAATTGTTTGCTGAAAAAGTAACCTCGCCTGAAGAGTCACTGCGTTATCAGCGGAATTTGCTGGAGAACCTGCGCTTACTCGAAAGTGTTAATCGTGACCTGGCCAGTGCCAAGATCGAGCTGGCCAAATTAATGGGTGTTTTGCCGGGCACCGTGTTTGAACTGGTAGAAGAAACCGAACACTTTGTGCCGTTGTCGGTGGATGTAGAACTGCTGGAAGAATACGCGCTGTATAACAACGCCGATCTGAAAGAGCAGTTTTTAAATGTTCGCATTGCCGCACTGGAAACCCGTAAAACCTTGCTTAAGATGTTCCCTAACCTGACCTTTAAGGTAGGTACACACTATGACAACGACTATTACATGGTGAACAGCGCATGGAACTCCGCCGGTACTTCACTAAGCTTTAACCTGATGAATCTGTTCTCCTACTCTTCGCGTAAAGAGGCGGCCGAGAAAAGTGAGGCCATTGAACAGCAAAAACGTATTGCCTTGCAAATGACGACGTTAACCAAGGTTCATCTGGCAGTGCACCAGTTTAATAACGCGCTTATGCAATATCATCGCTCTGACGATCTGTTTGCTGTAGACGCTCAGCTCGAGCAAATCGCATTAAGTAAATCCGAAGGCAATATGGCTGGTAACCAGCGCCGTATCTCTGCCAGCGTTACCACCATATTAAGTGAGCTTCGCCGCTACGAAGCCATGTCAAAATATGCCGAGGCGCTGGCCTTATTACAAGCGAGCTTAGGCGATGAGCCTGTTATCGGTAGTGTTGATGAGATGGACTTACAACAGCTAAGTAAAATGATTGAGCAATGGTTAGCCAGGGATGTAAACCGTATTCGTTTACCTGAAGTGCCAGGGGTTTAACCGACTATGAAAAAACAATTTGCCTTATATCTGATGTCAGCACTTATGCTGGCATCTACGCATTGTGCTGTTGCGCAATCCCCGGCATTTACGCTGGAATCTGAAGAACTCAGAGCGCAAATTACCGCGCAACAATCTGCCACATTAAGCGCCGCCATGACCGGCAGCATTAAAACCCTGCATGTTCGGGAAGGCATGCACGTAGACGCAGGACAGATCCTGGTCGAATTTTCCTGTGACGCCGAAAACGCCCGTCTGGATAAAGCCAGAATTGAAGCTCAGATTGCAGAAAATAAACTGGTTGGTGCCAACCGCATGGCGCAAATGGAAGCTATTGGTTTAGTAGAACTGGAAAACAGTCGTCTGGAAGTCATGAAAGCCAACGCTGAGGTGTCATTGCTAAACGCCGTAACCGGTAAATGCACGCTCAGAGCGCCTTACGCTGGCATCGTTGCCGATAAATTCGTGAATGCCAATGAGTTTGTCGAAACCGGCAAACCTATCCTGGAAATACAAAATAACCAGTCATTACGGGTAGAGTTTATTGCCCCGTCATCCTGGTTAGAGTGGCTGTCTGCCGATTATCCCTTAGCGATTTTTGTGACAGATACCCAAACTACCTATTCAGCTACCGTAGGCTACACTACAGGAAAAGTGGATGCGCTAAGTCAGTCAATCAAGATATTTGCCAATCTTGATAGTGTTCATAGCGAATTACTGCCGGGAATGAGCGGACGTATTGATATTACGCCCCCTTCTCAACAGTTAAGTTTAAGCAAATAATCTGAGGAGACCTTGGATGACTGACCGTACCAATAACACCACTGCAAGCCCAGCATTAGATATTTTACAGTTAGAACAGCGCCTGATGTTTGATGGCGCTGCCGTTGCAACCACTGCCGAGGTTGTTGCGGGCCCGGACACTCATCTTGATGATCCGGTTCAGGACAGAGGCGACTCTGAAGCACCGGTTAATTATTTCCAGTTGGGCGTAGCTCACGACCAGACTAATCGCGCGACCGAACTGGCTACCTCTCAGATTAAGGCATTCCTGGAAAACGCCTCTGCAGAGGATCTGTTTGCCATTTTTAGTGGCGGCAATAAACACATGGATCTGGCCTGGTTACAAGCGATGGAAGCTACCCGTCAGGATGTCCTTGCTGATGCAATTGACGTGCAGGTTTTACTTGTAGATAACCAGACCTTAAACGGCGCACTCGGTGCTTTTAGTGCTTCCGGCACTGACGGGCAGCCAACGATTTATCTGAACGCAGGCTTTATCGATCAGCTTGGTGCCGAAGCGGCCACACGTGTACTGGTAGAAGAGTATGGACATCTGCTCGATAGCCTGATCAACGATGGTCGGGATACCATAGGGGATGAGGGTCAGCATTTTGTGGATGCAGTGTTTTCTACCGACAGCGAACAAGCTAACGACAATGCCCTGAATGAAGACGATCACGGCGAGCTGAATATTGACGGCGAAAACATCGAGGTGGAATGGGCTAAGTATTCCTTTGTTAACGCTTACATGATGGTGCGCGATGTTGACGGCGATGGCATTGCTGACAACACCGAGAACTGGGCGGAAAAAGAACAGGAAACCCACAGCATTATCATCTCAGACGGTAACTATACCAACGGTTTAGGCAATGTTACTGTGGATGATAAAAATTACGACAGTCAGTACTTTAGCGGCAACGACGTTTCTGCCATCGGTATTAATATTGGTGGCACCGACTATTTTGGCTGGATTAGCCGCCCCCTTAAGATTCAGGGCGAAGTAAAAGGTTTTTACTTCTGGACCGATGCCGACTTTACCGATTTAGCCACCGCGCAGGCTGATGGAAACCAGGACGGCGACAATGATGTCAGCGACAACATTGGCTTTATTCTGGTAGTTGATCAGCTCTATTTTAACAGCCTGAGCACGTCCGGCCTTACCGTTGGTGCGGGCAGCGAAGCCGGCAGTTACACCATTGCGGAAGTAAAATCGTCGTCCGACCGGGTCGACAGTCAGTTGAATGATTTAGTAGATGCACTGGCCCCCAATGACGCGCCGGTCGCCGCCAATGATACCGATACCTCAGCGGTTGAACTGGGTACCGACCGTGACGACTCCCCAATCCGGATAATCACCGCTGGAGTTGATGCCAGCGGCAACGTGCTGAGTAACGATAGTGATAACAACAGTGACTCACTCATCGTAACCGAGGTCGCCGCCTCGGTACGTGGCGGTACCACCAGTATTGCCGCCACCGGAACAACTAGGGTAACCGGCCAGTATGGTACCTTATCTATTGGTCAGGACGGTGCCTATACCTATGCCGTGGATAACACCAATACCACTATCGATGCCCTGCTCAACGGTACCGCCTCTGATACCTTTACCTACACCATTGCCGATGGTAACGGTGGATTTTCGACTGCAACCCTGACCATAACCATTCAGGGCAGCAATGATGCGCCCGTGGCAAGCGACGATTACAACAGTGCCAAAGAGTCAACCACCCTTGCCGAATCTGGCTTTACTTCAAGCGGTTACAATGCAAGTGGCAACGTATTGACCAATGATAACGACGTTGATACCAGTGATTCGCTAACCATTACCGGTTTGTCTGCGCAGGGCAGCGCCGATGCGGCCACGGTAACGGTAAATACCGGCAGTTATCAGCTGACATTCAGCTCGGCCGCGGGTGCCTCGCTGGGTAATAAAGTGGCGGCAGGTGATGAGCTTTACGTTGACCTGAGTAACACCGGAGGCAACGTTACCTATTACGCAATGTATTACTCGGCGGATAATGGTTCCACCTTTACCCAGGTAACCGCAACGTCGGCCCCGGTAGCAAATGTGGATGGTACCTATGGGATACCGCTCAGCCAGACACCTAACTATTACTGGAATGGTTCGGCCTATGTGCCGATCAGCGATCCGCAAACATTTTTAGCAACTCACTCTTTTGTCTCCTTTGAGGACTCAACGTCACAAACCGAGAACGCCTCCCAGGGTGCACAGGCACAGTTGCAGTCGAGCGCCACCACCGGCAGCACTGAGCTGACAGGTCTAAGTAATCTCAGCGGCACCATTGGCATTGGCATGACAGTCACCGGCACTGGCGTTCCCGCAGGGACTACGGTAACCGATGTAACCTACACCAATGGCGTGGTGACATCCGTGTTGCTAAGCAGTGATAAGGTCACCAGTACTGCCGGCACCAGCTTTAGCTTTTCTGGCGGCAACGGTGCAACGGGCGTTACCTATCAGGGTGCCCATGGTGAATTAGTGCTACAGGCAAATGGTAGCTACACCTATACGGCTAATGCCGATAATACCGCGATATCTGAGGGCGACACCGTCGTCGATATTTTTACCTACAGCATGCAGGATGCAGCGGGTGAAACCAGTGAAGCCCAACTGATTATTACTGTGTACGGTGCCGGTCAGAACGACTCCACGGCGGTAAGCGATGCGGCCAGCGCAACAGAACAAGGTTATAACACCAATACCGGTACCGTTCTGGTTAATGGCGTTAATCCAACGGGTAATTTACTCAGCAATGATACCGGCCCGGTGAGTGCCACCGAATTTGTGGTGTCAGTTGCCACAGACAGCGCCAACACTAACGTTGGCAGTGGCGTGGTAAACCAGACCATTACCGGCACCTACGGCACTCTCACCCTGAGTGGCGACGGTACGTACAGCTATGCACTGGATAATACTAATAGCACGGTTAATGCCCTTAACAGCAGTCAGTCTCTCATCGACACCTTTACCTATGTGGTGGGTAATGATTTAGGCAGCGGTTTATCCAGTTCACAGTTGGTAATTACGATTGCCGGTGCCAATGATGCCCCGGTTGCCGGCGATGACACCCTGAGTGCCAGCGTTGGTAATAACGCCGGTGGACAAGTTTTCAGCAACGATACCGATGTGGATAATAACGACACGCAAACGGTTATCGCCGCAACGGCAGGCAGTTTTGATGATGTTAGCCAGGCAAACCTGCCCAACGAAACCCCGGTCGACAGTAATGGGGTTACCATCAGTGGTAGCTATGGCACCCTGACCATCAACGCAAACGGCACGTACACTTATGCAGTAGATAGCAATAACAGTACTGTTATTGCGATGACCGCGGCTCAAAACGTTACAGATACGTTTACCTACCGGATGGAAGATGCCGACGGCGTGATATCCGATGCCTTGATTTCAGTTACAGTTTACGGCAGTAACGATGCACCGGTTAACCAGTTTAACGGCAGCAGCTCCTTTGCATCAGGCGTTGAAACCGCTAAAAACACGCCTTACAGCTTCTCTGTACTTAACAACAGCCTGATTGCTGTAACCGATGTGGATGGCGATCTGAGCCGGGTCATTCTGGCAGTAGATAACGGTATCCTCAATATTACCGGCGGTTCAGCCAGCATTACCGACAATGGTACCGGCCGGGTGATTATTCAGGGTAGCCAGGCTGCCATAAACAACGCTTTAGCCTCGCTGCAATACACCCCGGATACCGACTTTGTGGGGTCAGATTTTCTGACCATTTTCAGTCAGGATGGTGAGAACCTTTACGACAGCGATGGGATCGCCATTACCGTTCCAGAAGTGTATGCCGGTCCCACCGTTCTGGAAAGTGATTTGGCCAGTGGCAGTAACGCCTCCGGTACGGCAGAATCTGCCGCAGTAACCCTTACCGTACCAACAGATCAATCATTTGTTGCCGGTCAGTCTGGCTCGGGAAGTTATGGCACCTGGAGCTTTGATGCATCAACCGGTGAGTTTTCTTACACCCTCACCGGTAACGCTGATCACACTGCTGGCGGCGTTACCGATGCCATCACCATTCAAAGTTATGATACCTATGGCAATGTTGTGAGCCACACGGTAAACGTGGCTATCACTGATGATGCACCGGTCGCCAATAACGATCAGGTAAGTGTTACCGAAGGCACTGCGGGTGCGCCAGCGGCCAACCTGAATGGCAACGTGATTATTGCCAGCGCAACAGGCGATGTTTCTGACACGGCCGGAGCCGATGCTCAACTAGAATTAACCCTCGTTAGTAAAGGCAATACATCGCCCGTAACACCCGTAGCGAGCAGTTCTACCAGCAGCAGTAATGGTACAGAGGTAACCGGGGATTTTGGCACCCTGACCATAGGTGCTGATGGCAGCTACAGTTATGACCTCAACGATGATAATACTACGGTCGATGCGCTGAATTCGGATGACCAACTCAGTGACGTGTTCAGCTACCAAATTACCGATGCGGACGGCTCCACATCTACAGCAACGTTAACCATACTAATTTTAGGTGCAACCGATGGTTCAGCACCCACCATCGACCTGGGACTAAGTAAAACTGTTGATAATGCTACCCCGAATCTGGGTGATAACGTCAGCTTTACCCTGACCGTCTCGAACACCGGGCCGGATACCGCCACCAATGTGGTGGTCACCGATCAACTCCCGGCGGGCTTTACTTTTGTGTCCAGCGACGGTAGCTACGATTCTTCAACCGGCTTATGGACCGTGGGATCGTTAGCGAGCGGCGCCAGCGCGACCTTAACCATTGTGGCGACCACCATCGACAGCAGTGCGGTGACCAACACTGCCTCGGTTACGGCGGATCAGACTGAACTGGATAACTCAGATAATACCGATTCCGCCACCGTGGATGCCCAGGCCATTGATTTAGCCATCAGCAAGACCGTGGATAATGCGTCACCGAATCTCGGGGATAACGTCAGCTTTACCCTGACGGTAGCCAACACTGGCCCGGATGCCGCTACCAATGTGGTGGTGACCGATCAGTTACCCGCCGGCTTTACCTTTGTGTCCAGCGATAGCAGTTATAACGCCACTACCGGCTTGTGGACCGTGGGCAGTTTAGCCAGCGGGGCCAGCGCGACCTTAACCATTGTGGCGACCACCACCGACAGCAGTGCGGTGAC
>NZ_MJIC01000014.1:679265-680557 GCF_001758465.1 Marisediminitalea lipolytica | reverse complement strand
ACTGAACTGGATAGCTCAGATAATACCGATTCCGCCACCGTGGATGCCCAGGCCATTGATTTGGCCATCAGTAAAGCCGTAGATAATACGGCACCGAATCTCGGTGATAACGTGAGCTTTACCCTGACGGTATCCAACACTGGCCCGGATGCCGCTACCAATGTGGTGGTGACCGATCAGTTGCCAGCCGGGTTTACCTTTGTGTCCAGCGACGGTAACTACGATGCCTCCACAGGCTTATGGACCGTGGGATCGTTAGCGAGCGGCGCCAGCGCGACCTTAACCATTGTGGCGACCACCACCGACAGCAGTGCGGTGACCAATACCGCCAGCGTGACGGCGGTTCAGACTGAACTGGATAGCTCTGATAATACTGATTCCGCGACCGTGGATGCTCAGGCGATTGATTTAGCCTTAAGCAAAACCGTGGATAACGCGTCACCGAATCTGGGCGATAACGTGACCTTCACCCTGACGGTAGCCAATACCGGACCGGATGCCGCCACCAATGTGGTGGTCACCGACCAGTTACTCGCGGGCTTTACCTTTGTGTCCAGCGACGGTAGCTACAACGCCACCACCGGCTTATGGACGGTAGGTTCACTGGCCAGCGGTGCCAGCGCCACGTTGACCATTGTGGCGACCACCACCGACAGCAGTGCGGTGACCAACACCGCCTCAGTCACGGCCGATCAAACCGAACTGGACAGTTCAGATAATACCGATTCCGCCACCGTGGATGCCCAAGCGATCGATTTAGCGCTATCTAAAACCGTGGATAACGCCTCGCCGAACCTGGGTGATAACGTCAGCTTTACCCTGACGGTATCCAACACTGGCCCGGATGCCGCCACTAATGTGGTGGTGACCGACCCACTGCCAGCGGGCTTTACCTTTGTGTCCAGCGATGGCAGTTATAACTCCACCACCGGACTATGGACGGTAGGTTCCCTCGCCAGTGGTGCCAGCGCCACGTTGACGATTGTCGCCACCACCACCGACAGCAGTGCGGTGACCAATACCGCCAGCGTGACGGCGGATCAGACTGAACTGGATAGCTCAGATAATACCGACTCTGCCACCGTGGATGCCCAGGCCATTGATTTAGCGCTGTCTAAAACCGTGGATAATGCCGCGCCGAATCTGGGTGATAACGTCAGCTTTACTCTGACGGTAAACAACACCGGCCCGGATACCGCCACCAATGTGGTCGTGACCGATCAGTTGCCCGCCGGCTTTACCTTTGTCAGCTCAGACGGTAGCTACAACGCCACCACGGGCTTATGGACCGT
>NZ_MJIC01000014.1:678074-679219 GCF_001758465.1 Marisediminitalea lipolytica | reverse complement strand
ACCACCACCGACAGCAGTGCGGTGACCAACACCGCCAGCGTCACCGCCGATCAAACCGAGCTGGATAGCGCCGACAATTCCGATTCCGCGACCGTGGATGCCCAGGCGATTGACCTGGCCATCAGTAAAGCCGTGGATAACGCGGCACCGAATCTGGGCGATAACGTCAGCTTCACGCTCACCGTAGTCAACACCGGCCCGGACGCCGCTACCAATGTGGTGGTGACTGATCAGTTACCCGCCGGCTTTACCTTTGTCAGCTCAGACGGTAGCTACGATTCATCAACCGGCTTATGGACCGTGGGTTCACTGGCCAGTGGCGCCAGCGCGACCTTAACCATTGTCGCCACCACCACCGACAGCAGTGCGGTCACCAATACCGCCAGCGTGACCGCGGATCAAACTGAACTGGACAGTTCGGACAATACCGACTCTGCCACTGTGGATGCCCAGGCGATTGACCTGGCCATCAGTAAAGCCGTGGATAACGCGGCACCGAATCTGGGGGATAACGTCAGCTTTACCCTGACCGTCTCCAACACCGGGCCGGATGCCGCCACCAATGTGGTGGTCACCGACCCACTGCCCGCCGGGTTTACCTTTGTCAGCAGCGATGGCAGTTATAACGCCACAACCGGCTTATGGACGGTAGGTTCCCTCGCCAGTGGTGCCAGCGCCACGTTAACGATTGTCGCCACCACCACCGACAGCAGTGCGGTCACCAATACCGCCAGCGTGACCGCCGATCAAACCGAGCTGGACAGTTCAGATAATGCCGATTCCGCGACCGTGGATGCCCAGGCGATCGATTTAGCGCTGKCTAAAACCGTGGATAATGCCGCACCGAATCTGGGTGATAACGTCAGCTTTACCCTGACGGTAGCCAACACCGGCCCGGATGCCGCCACTAATGTAGTCGTCACTGATCAGTTACCCGCGGGCTTTACCTTTGTCAGCTCAGACGGTAGCTACAACGCCACCACGGGCTTATGGACCGTAGGTTCACTGGCCAGCGGCGCGACTGCTACGTTGACGATTGTCGCCACCACCACCGACAGCAGTGCGGTGACCAACACCGCTTCCGTCACGGCCGATCAGACTGAACTGGATAGCTCAGATAATACCGATTCCGCCACCGTGGATGC
>NZ_MJIC01000014.1:403872-678024 GCF_001758465.1 Marisediminitalea lipolytica | reverse complement strand
GCCGCGCCGAATCTGGGTGATAACGTCAGCTTTACCCTGACCGTGTCGAACACGGGGCCGGATGCCGCCACCAATGTGGTCGTCACTGATCAGTTACCCGCGGGCTTTACCTTTGTCAGCTCAGACGGTAGTTACGATGCCACCACCGGCTTATGGACGGTAGGTTCACTGGCCAATGGTGCCAGTGCCACGTTGACGATTATCGCCACCACCACCGACAGTAGCGCGGTGACCAACACTCCCAGCGTGACCGCGGATCAAACCGAATTGGACAGTTCGGATAATACCGATTCCGCGATGGTGGATGCGCAGGCGATTGACCTGGCCATCAGCAAAGCCGTGGATAACGCGTCACCGAATCTCGGTGACAACGTGACCTTCACCCTGACCGTGTCGAACACGGGGCCGGATGCCGCCACCAATGTGGTCGTCACTGACCAACTCCCGGCGGGCTTTACCTTTGTCAGCTCAAACGGCAGTTATAACGCCACTACCGGCTTATGGACCGTAGGCAGTTTAGCCAGCGGGGCCAGCACGACCTTAACCATTGTGGCCACCACGACCGATAGCAGTGCCGTGACGAACACCGCCTCAGTCACCGCGGATCAGACCGAGCTGGATAGCAGCGACAATATCGATTCAGTAAGCGTGGATGCCCAGGCGATTGATCTAGCCTTAAGCAAAACCGTGGATAACGCGTCACCGAATCTGGGCGATAACGTGACCTTCACCCTGACGGTATCCAATACCGGACCGGATACCGCCACCAATGTGGTCGTGACCGATCAACTGCCTGCGGGCTTTACCTTTGTTAGCTCAGACGGTAGCTACGATGCCTCAACAGGTTTATGGACGGTAGGGTCACTTGCCAGTGGTGAATCAGCTACATTACAAATCGTTGTCAGAACGACTGATACTTCAAAAGTGGTAAACAGCGCCAGCGTAACAGCGGACCAAACCGACACGGACCTGACCAACAATAATGGTTCAGTTTCAGTCGATGCCGATCCTGCTTATCATGCTGCGCCATCAGATACCGGCGGAGTTGCGCCGGCCAGCGCTGCAGCCGAGAGCAATGGTGATGCCGCTTCGGGTGACGGTGATGGTGCGGATTTCACCGAATCCAATGATCAGGCTGCAAACGCTGATGCCGGCTCCCAGGTCTCGATTGAATCAGCAACACCGGAACTGGTGTTACAGCGCGATATCCCTGAGCAATCCTTTTCATCCGGACAAAGCATTTCTGTGGTAATTCCAACAGACACTTTTGCCAGTACCGATCCCAATGTGGATATTGCGCTTACTGCCCTTATGGCAAACGGTGATGAAATTCCTGAATGGTTATCCTTCGATAGCAACAAGGGAGAATTTTATGGCATACCACCAGCAGAGTTTAATGGCAGTTTAATAATTCGCGTGATTGCACGGGATGCAATGGGCAATCAGGTAGAAACTGTCATCACGATAACGGTTTCTAACGGCATGGATGTAACGGCGATGACGGATCAGATACCTGGTCAACTGAAGTTTAGCGAGCAATTACAGGCACACAACCATTTTGCCTGGAAGGCAAAACGTGATGCGCTGGTGCAACTCGCCCGCTCAGCTAAAAGCTAACCGGGCAACTTAAGGACAAAGAAATAGCGCCGCGTCTACCAGGACGCGGTGCTTAAAACCCGGCTTCCCGCTGAAAAATTGCCGCCGCGTATCGCAGATGGTCACCCAACCACGATTGCGACTTACCATAAATAACTACCCGCCCACGAAGTTCATTGTCGACGGCATTGCTGTCTGGTACCTGTGGACGCAGAACAACCTGATAAAGGGCGTCCTCGGGTACCCGTTGCGATTCTTTTTCGGTTATCCCAACATCACCGCCATGCACCGAGGCCAGTATGCCATCGGTCAGGTTTCGCGTGGTGTCGCTGTCTATTCTGACAACCGTCAAGGCTAACGGCGCTATCACGCCGGATTCAGCATAAAACACCGCCGTATCACCCACACTTACCCGCTTAACGCTTGATTGCTCAAGATAAACATGGGCAGATAATGCGCTTTCATCCAATACTTTACCAATAATCGTTCGTTCTGCCAGCCAGTCGCCCTGCCGTAAATCCAGCTCAGACGCCACGAACTTGCCATCGGTTTGCGCAGTGATCTGAAGCTGCGCTAACTGTGCCTTAATCCTGGCGCTATCTACTTTCACGTTAGCTAACTGTGATTGCAAAACCGGTAATCGCTGACGTTCACGATTAAGCAACTGACTAAGCGATATCTGCTGCTCCAACTGCTGTTGACGTTTAGTCAGAGAAGCTAACTCAAACGCTAAATCCGGCGATTCAAGCTGCATCAGCTCCTGCCCGGCACTAACCTGTTGTCCGGACATCACCGATACCCGGGCAATCATGCCCGACGCCGGCACGGTTAAAGTTTGAGCAACCGGCAGCTTTAACACGCCTTGCGCTGAAACTCTGGGATCCCAGGGCAAGATGGCAATACCAATCAACACAGCGAGCACCAATACCGTTTTCAGAGAACGCGAGCGGCTCATAATTTCCTTTCTCATTTCAAACCAGGCGTAAATTTCGGTCCATAGCGGCTTGCCAATAAACCAGTAAATCTCTACCGCTCCCAGAATCGGCCCCAATGGCTTTGGAAAATACCAGTACACCATCAGTGCAATCCCTAAAAACGTGACGAAGCGGTACAGCCAGATGACGTAAGAGAATGTAAGTAAAAACTGATACCGGGACCGGGAAAAATGTTCCGGTACCGGGTGCTTAAGGCCAAACAGCCACTCTCTTAACCGCCAGCGGCCCAGTGCAAACGCACGCTGGTGCAGGTTAGGCATTTCCAGCCAGTCCATCAGCAAAAAATAGCCGTCAAATCGCATAAAAGGAGAAACATTTATCAGTACCGTGCTTATCCAGGTGGTCGTTGCGAGCAAAAAAGCACTGTCTTTTAATACGCCAGCCGGAAGCAGCGCCCATACCAGTGTCGACCAGGCGGCAATGGTCAGTTCAGTACGGATCCCGGCCGCTCCCACCAATAACCGCTGGCGTTTATCCGCTAACTTCCACACGTCATTCACATCGGTATACGCCATGGGGAACATCACCAGAAAGGCCACGCCCATACGGGGCACGGTGCAGCCAAAATGTCTGGCTGTAAACGCATGTCCTAACTCATGCAGTACTTTAACCATCACCAGGGTAACGCCGTAGGAAAACAGCCCCGTTAAACTGAACATATCAATAAAACTGTGGGTAAAACTGTCCCACTGCCGGCTAAGCTCTATCAGCCCGACAAACAACACCAGCCATGTCAGCAGGGTAAACTGACGACTCCCCAGCCATCGCACTTTATCAAGATGCCGGTTTAGCCATTGGTCGGGATTCCACAACGGGATGCGGAAAAACAGATAGCCATGCAATAAGCGCTGCGCGAGACCTTGTTGTTGAGCCCGGTATCGCTGACACTTCTGTATTGTTTGCGCCTGATGTGTATGTAACACCAGATCATGCTTTACCAGAAATTCAGACACTTCCTGAATCTGTGCAGCAGAGACCTCTAACGTCGTCTCATCGGCAATTTGCTGCACTATCTGATTTACTTGTCTGAGTTGCCAGCGACACAGAATTTCAAAACTGACCCAACCAATCTGAAAATACAAATTACGCGCCGGATCGTAAATCGTCCAGGTAGGCGTACCCGCCCGGTTATAAGGGCCAGAATAAAGTTTGAGGTCGTCACGCATCAGCGGTAACAAAGGCCCTGTATCGGCAGCGGCTGACATGTTCATATCATAATCCCAGCCAACCACGCAGTGCCGCCCAGGGCCTGCGCAGGATCCAATAAATCAACAGGCTTCGTTCACCGTCTATTCTGGCCGTGCCCTTCTGACCGATTCGCACCGGCTCTTGCTGCCGGGAGTCCAGCGTCGCACGCATCCGGTAAGCAAATATGCCATCCGGTTGTAACTCTGCTTCGTGAGAGAGATAGGTTAAGGTCGCATCCACCGACTGCGTGGGATCAGCACTCAGAAAAACCGTTACCGGCGCACCACTTGAAAACGCAATAAGATCAGCCGGGGCAATCCAGGCTTCTACCTGCACCTTGTTTTCATCTGCCAGCTTAAAGATCTTTTCACCGGTCACCACCGGCCGGCCAATCCACTCTGATACGTCATCTATCAATACCAGACCATTCTGGCCAGCGGTTATCACACTGCGTTGGCGCAGCGCGTCGAGAAACTGAACATTGATTTCCTTTTCTTCTATCTGGCTTTTCAGCACCGCGAGCCGTGCTTTACTCTCCCGATCGAACAAGGCATTTTGTGCTTGCTGACCATACTCAGCCCGGGACGTTTCCAGCGCTTGCCTGGCCGATTCCAGCCGGCTAAGCAACTGGACCTGGTCAAAAGCAACCAACTCATCGCCGGCCTTCACATGCTGATTAGGTTGCACCAGTAATTTATCAATGATGCCGTCCATCGGCGCCCGGATTATACTGGGTGATAACGGAATAATTTCGGCGGGGGCTAACACTGATAAACGTACGGGTAAACAACACACGGCCACAGCCAGGCCAACCGCAATCAGCTTATGCTTTCTGTTGAGCAGATACTTGCGCCAGAAAGACAACTTATCGTTACCAGACAGGGCGTTTTTGTCCCGATACACAAAACGCCAGCAGTCTATCCATTCCTCCAGTAAGGTGATGTCATCGGCAGTTAGTGGTCTGTCGCGGGCGATCAACAACGTACTGCCCGAGGCCTGCTCACGAGACTCAATGGTGAACACGGTTAAAAAAGGCGGTAACCATTCCTGCCACTGCGTGTCGTGTTTAAGCTGACGTAAATCTACCGAAAAACAGGACGCTTTTTGCTGCCGTGGCAAACTGTTAAACCAGTTGTCCAGCCACTGTACAAACGGCGCCTGTTGGTCAAAATTGGTTAACGATGAAATACACTCAATGCCTCTCGCCGCAGAATAAAATGCTGCATGCCGGTAGGGTACTAACTGCTGGGTTTCATTTACCAGAATAAAGCGTAACTCCGTGGCATCATTTGCTTCACGGGCACGTTTGGACAGGGCAATTAGCGTTGCAAGCGACACTGCGGTATTGGCTTGATCAGCACTCATAAAAATGACAGAACTATTTGAAATACAAAAAGTATAGTCCATGACATCAACCAGGAAAGAAAGAATTCAGGGTTTATGTGACCGACAAAATGCCGAAGGATTTATCGTATTAGCCTGCGCCTGGTCGAATTGGCCTTTTAAATTATTGGCATGACCCAATACTACCCGGTATGCAAAATAACAGGTATTTTCATGGCTGAATCCATTCCACTTTCGATTCTTGACCTTGCCCACGTTGCCGAAGGCAGCACGGTGCGTGATGCCCTGCTGCGCAGTCAGGCCATCGCTAGAACCGCAGAACAGGCCGGCTTTACCCGTTACTGGCTGGCTGAACACCATGGTATGCGCGCTGTAGCCAGTGCGGCAACGTCTGTACTACTGGCAAGTGTTGGTGCCGTTACCGAGCGTATTCGTATTGGCTCCGGTGGTATTATGCTGCCAAATCATGCGCCGTTGGTCATTGCTGAGCAGTTTGGCACGCTGGCTGAGCTATACCCGGACCGCATCGATTTAGGATTAGGCCGGGCACCGGGTACGGATATGATGACAGCACGCGCATTGCGCCGGGATATCCACGGTGATGCTGAGCGATATCCAGAAGATGTCATAGAACTCCAGCGGCTATTAGGCGAACCGGCAGAAGGCCAAAAACCTATTGCAGTGCCGGGCGCTGGCTCCAACATCCCTATCTGGTTGCTCGGCTCAAGTTTATACTCAGCCCAGTTGGCGGCGCATCTGGGACTGCCCTTCTCTTTTGCCTCGCACTTTGCACCGGATATGCTCAGCGATGCCATTAGTATTTACCGAGCTAATTTTAAACCCTCGGCGCAATTAGCTATGCCCTATGTATCCGCTGGTGTGATGGCAGTAATTGGCGATACGGATGACCACGCAAAGCATCTGTTTACTTCCGTTCAGCAACAGTTTGCTAATCTGCGGCGTAACACCAATAAACCTATGCCACCGCCGGTTGAGGATATTCGCCTTGAATTAAACGAGATGGAAATTCGTGGTATCAACAGTACATTGCGCTACGCTATTGTTGGCGATAAGCAAAGTGCCGAGCAGCAGCTTCACCGGTTTGTCGCGGCCACTGGTGTTGACGAAGTGATATTGTCGTTTCCGATGTTCGATAAGTCACGGGTACTGTCGGCCATAGCCAGTGTTGGAGAGATGCAGGTAGCCAGGCCTATTGCTTGAGTCCGATGATGGTGTAATCCCCTTTTATCATCAGCTTTACGGTGACGTTATTGGCGCCGTTGTTTTTAAAATACCAGCCATGGGAGCCTGTAAAAGGTGTTGTGAAGCTACCTTTCATTTCATAGGTGGTGGCTTCGGCATAACTCTCGAAGTAGCCTGAGGTATCGCCCACCGGTTCACCGTGTAAATCAAAATATAACTCGCCGCCGTAACTTACCCATTCATAGGTGAGTTTGGCATACTGTTGCATGGCTAGTTTGTATTCGACGCCTTTACCCGCTGGTACCGTAAACTCAACCAGTTCGAATGCACTTTCCCTTGCTGGCTCTGGCGAGACCGGGTTAGCTGGTTGCTCCCCTGCCAGCGCAGTTAAACCTAATGATTTACCAATACCCGTTGGATCGACGTTATATTCTGCCGGTAAAATAAACAAAATCAGGGTAATAACGGCAATACAGAACGCAGAGAAAAACGCGATGATTAATTGCTTACGGCTTAACGAATGGGGAACCTGGGACATATTACCTGCCTTAACCAATAAAATAGCCGGTGAGTTGATAGCCGATTAACATCATGCCCGCACTCATCAAAAACGAATTGGTAATAGTTGAAAATTTAACGAATGAGGCCGAGTTTCGCCAGGCATTAATAATTATCAGCATCAGTAATAACGCCATGATCTGACCGATTTCCACGCCCAGATTAAATGCCAGTAAATTAAGCCAGAGGCTGTCACCGGAGAGTTCAAATACCTGTAATTTGGTCGCTAATCCAAAACCATGAAATAAACCAAAAATCAACACCGCTGCCCGCGTGTCTGGTTGCCGGCCAAAAAACCGTTTAAAACCGCCGAGGTTATCAAACCCTTTATACAACACGGAAAAGCCAATGATGGCGTCAATTATATAAGCATTCACCTGTATATCGGCCAGCACACCAGTGAGCAGCGTTATACTGTGACCCAGGGTAAACATGGAGATATACAGCAGCACTTCTCGCCCACGGTTTAAAAAGAACAGCACGCCGAACAAAAATAACAGGTGATCATAGCCGGTAAACATATGCTTAGCCCCGATATACATAAAGGGGAAAAACTGCAGGCCTTCATTTTGTTGTAAAAACGACTGGGTGCTTTCATCCACACCGTGGCCAAATGCAACGGATGGCAATAATAAAAGCGCGGCTAACAACAATTTCGACAGAATGACCATATCAGCTCTAAATGTAAATTAAGCAAATGCTATCACAGTGGCGGTAGCACTGCTAAAGCCCATAAGTACAACAACTTTGGTACTACTTAACACCCTCCCCACAAAGCACTTGGCGATTTATTGAGCAATGCGCTATATTCACTGAGTGAACTGCTGGTATTTTAACCGGCGTGTATTTTACCGACGGATTCGGAACCAGAAACAATGGATATGTTTGATACCTTTATCATCGCAGTGGGTGTGGCACTTGTGCTGGTTGGGCTTTACCTGTTTGTGTCAGGCAAACAAGGCGATGGCTCACGCAACAGTAATGTAGAAGGCTTTGGCATTAAGATTAATGTCAGTAATCCCTCAATTATTCTTATTGTGATAGGCGTGGGCCTAATCCTTTTGCCTAAATTTTTACCCAATCCTCCACCGCCAGGACCTGATCACATACCTCGTCCTGATCCAATTCCAAAACCAAATCCGGAGCCTGAGCCTGAGCAAGAACCTGACCCTAAGCAAGAACCTGACCCTGAGCCGAAAAAGCCGACCATCTACTTTCCTGAAGGCGAATGGTATTTAACGGGCTACAGCCAAAATGGCGTCGATTTTACTGCCGCGATGTCGGCAACTATCAGATTTGCCCCCGATTCTAAAGAGGCAGTGCACTGGCGAACGGACTATGTCGTCGCTGATATGTGGGGCAACATGTCACAGGTTTATTATACAGGCCGTATTAGTTACCAACATGATCAATATACTATTTCAATCACTCAGACTAACGACCCCTCCCTCAGTGGCGGAACAAGTTCTCAGTTAATCATGAATGTAGAAGATAACAATCAACTCCACCTTGAGTACACGATTGGGTTTAACACGTATATTACTCACTGGAAACAGTAACCTAACCTAATGTTTTATTTATCAAAAACAAACTGATACTGTGTAGCATTACTCTATTGTCAATAATGGTAACAACGGTGTTCAGAGTTTTTAGCTTAGTAGTGTGTTGCACTGCACTGTTGGCCTGTGCGCATCAGCCAACGGTTTACCTTTACGCAAAATACCTTACCCCGCAAGAACGGGAATCGCTGGAAGAAGCGTTAGGCAACAAAGAATTTGCCGTGCAATCCAACAACTTTGAATTCCCGACCACCATAGAGCAGAACACCATACTCTATTCATTAGTGCTGTCCAAACCAGCGCTCCTAACTCACATAGAGCAGGTCACTGAGGCCAATGGCTTTACGATTTCACGCCAGCAGGCCATGACGGAAGGCAATCACTGGTACACCAAAGATTCGGCCGCACTGTTTTTATATTCCCTTGAAGGCGCGAAAAAAGGTCTACGAAAAGCGGACGTGGCCCGCTCCTATATTGCTTCGGGTTGTGACACCGATATCACGCTGACGCTGCAAAACGACGGTTCTTACCAGTTTCTGGGGACCATTGCCGATGCCTTCCAAAAGCAGCACGCCACCGGCACCTGGTTGTTCCGCCAGCGTCCCTATGTTGAGCTACGCGCAACTGGGGCAGATTACAGCTCTCAGTACTTTGAAGTAAGCAGAGAATATACCCGGGATCAGATTAGTGCCCTGACCTTCATTAGGCTAACGCCATTGCAATCTTACCTGCTCGACTCGGACTGCGTACTGGAATTTGCTCTGCGAGAATGACGCTAGTCGTAAAAAGATACAGGACTGACGGAATTGCGTTTGCGCGGCTTCCTGCATTTCTGCTTTACTGTGCTGTACAGCAAAATAAATAGACTGCCGGACCTGGAACCGCGCAGGATCAGGAACTGCAATGACGGATAAGTCTGTTCAAAAATACACTGCTGCAGCTGGCGGCTGGGGTGCCTTAAAAAGTGTTACCAAAAGCTGGATTGCCAGTGAAAAGCCACTTAAAAACCTGCGCGCGCTGTTAAAAACCAACCAGGACCACGGCTTTGATTGCCCGGGCTGTGCCTGGGGCGAATCGCCTGAAAATGGCCTGGTCAAGTTCTGTGAGAACGGCGCGAAAGCGGTAAACTGGGAATCATCAGGCCGTCAGGTTGGGCCGGACTTTTTTGCTCGATACACGGTAACTAAGTTACTTGAACACAGCGATTACTGGCTGGAGGATCAAGGCAGGCTTTCCCATCCGATGCGCTATGATGCGCAAACCGACAAATACGTTGAAACCAGCTGGGAAGCCGCTTTTGCTCTGATAGCCAAACACCTTAATCAGCTGGACTCGCCCCATCAGGCCGAGTTTTATACTTCCGGCCGTACCAGCAACGAAGCGGCTTATTTATATCAGTTATTTGTGCGTGCATTCGGTACCAATAATTTCCCCGACTGCTCCAACATGTGCCATGAAGCCAGTGGCCACGCGATGAAGCAATCCGTGGGCGTGGGTAAAGGCACTGTGGTATTTCATGACTTTGAAAAAGCTGACGCTATTTTTGTCATTGGTCAGAACCCCGGTACCAATCATCCCCGAATGCTGGAACCGCTGCGCGAGGCAGTGGAACGCGGCGCTCAGGTAGTGTGTTTTAACCCGCTTAAAGAACGCGGCCTTGAGCGTTTCCAACACCCACAGCACCCCTTAGAAATGCTGACCAATGGCGATGCGCCTACGACTACGGCTTATTTCCGCCCGGCACTCGGTGGTGATATGGCGGTAATGCGCGGTATTGCCAAATACCTGCTGCAGTGGGAACGGGAAGCTCAGCAAAATAATACCCCAGCCGTATTTGATCATGAATTTATCACCACCCACACCAGTGGTGTGGATGATTACCTGGCCCAGGTTGATGCCACCAGTTGGGACGAAATTGTTGAACAGTCAGGGCTCAGTCAGGACGATATTCAACTGGCGGCCACCATGTACCGCAAAGCAGAACGGGTTATTATGTGCTGGGCCATGGGCGTTACCCAGCACAAGCACTCTGTAGCGATCATTCAGGAAATTATCAATGTACAGCTGCTGCGCGGCAACGTTGGTAAACCCGGCGCAGGGCTATCACCTGTGCGTGGCCACAGCAATGTGCAGGGCGACCGCACTATGGGCATTGATGAGAAGCCCCCCGAGTGGTTGCTGGATGCGCTGGATAAACGCTTTAATTTTAACGTGCCAAGAGAACCGGGGCACAATGTGGTACAAGCCATTCAGGCTATGGAACAGGGTCAGGCCAAAGTGTTTATCGGCATGGGCGGTAATTTTGCTCAGGCTACACCGGATACGCCCAGAACACATGAAGCGCTGAAACAATGTGAACTCACCGTTCATGTGAGCACTAAACTAAACCGTTCACACCTTATCACCGGCAAAGACGCGCTAATTTTGCCTTGTCTGGGCCGCACCGAAGCTGATATCCAGAATGGAAAACCCCAGGGCGTTACGGTAGAAGATACGTTTTCTATGGTTCATATTTCCTATGGCCAGCTCCCTCCTGGTTCTAAGTTGCTGCGCTCAGAGCCAGCAATTGTGGCCGGTATTGCCAAGACAACTCTGGGCGAAAATTCGCCGGTAGACTGGGATGAACTGATCAGCGATTACGGCAACATACGCGATTTAATTGCCGATACCATCCCAGGTTTTAGTGATTTTAATGTCAGGCTCAACCACCCCGGCGGTTTCCACCTGTCGAATCCGGCCACCCACAGGAACTGGAATACGGCAACACAAAAAGCCGGATTTGCGGCTAATGCCCTGCCCGGCCAGTTATTACCCGAGCAGTTGCCGGCAGGTGTAACCCCTGATCTTATCCTGCAAACCCTGCGTTCCCACGATCAGTACAACACCACTGTTTATGGCCTTGATGATCGTTACCGCGGTGTATTTGGTCAGCGCTACGTGGTGTTTGTAAATCAGACGGATATTTCGCGACTGGGCTTTAGTGATGGCGATAAGGTAGATATGATTTCACTGTGGAATGATGGCCGCGAGCGCCGCGCCAAGGGCTTCACCCTGGTGGCCTATGATATTCCAGAAGGCCAGGCAGCCGCGTATTTCCCCGAGGCCAATGGTTTGGTGCCGCTGGAAAGTTATGGCGAGCATTCCTACACACCAACCTCTAAATATATCGCAATCAGAATTGAGGCAGCTAAGGCCGACAACCGGATCCCGGTGCAGCAAAGCTGATGATTAACCCGGGATGTCACTTCGGTGATAAATCCGGGGCGCATTGTGATGCGGAACATGGATCAGGTTGAGCTGATAGCGCCTGGCCCACTCCACTGCGAGCGTGGTGGGTGCTGACAAGGTCACCAGGGTAGATATCCCCGCCCGAATCGCTTTTTGCACCAATTCCAGTCCACAGCGACTGGTGAGTACCATAAAGCCACTTTGCAGATCTGCTTTTTTACGCACCAGAGCGCCAATCAGTTTATCCATGGCGTTATGGCGACCAATGTCTTCCCGGCAATGGGTGATGGTGCCATCGTTCAGAATAAAAAACGCCGCATGCTGAGCCCCGCTTGAGTGCAGAGCATGCTGAAAATCCCGAATACGATCGCGTAACTGATTAAATGCAGTATAAGCCGGTATTGCCGTTGGTGGCAGAACGGCAAGTTCAGGCAGAGCACTTTCGAGTGCATCTACCCCACAAATACCACAGCCGGAGCTGCCTGCCATTTGGCGCTGCTGTTTGGTTAACTGAAACTGCGCACGGGCGCTTAATTCAATCTCCGCGGTTCCCTGCTGTTGTTCGAGGGTAATGGTAATACTGCGAAATTGCTCAGGTGCATCGATAATACCCTGAGTCAGGCTGAATCCGGTCACGAAGTCCTGTAAATCGTTTGGACTTACCATCATGACGGCATAGTTTATTTGGTTGTAACTGATGGCCAGCGCACACTCGGTAGGAATGGCAGCGTTGTCCTCATGCGCATCAGATTCCAGTGTCTGAAAACCATATACTGACGCCGTATCATGCCTGTCTGCCATACTATTTGTGCCCTTTTAACTGCTGAACAACCATCATAGTATAACGACAACAGCTTAAACACCGCTTAGCCATAGCCGACACAGTGCCTGCGTTTTAACGCCGAAAACCAACGGGGCTGGTGTTTTTCGGGCATAAAAAAACGATGGCATCAGCCATCGTTTTCTCTGAATTTTGAAAGTCCTTCTCAGCGTTCCATTGCAACATTAATCTTCCAGATTAAGCTCCCTTTCGCCTTTTCCGTGTTCTCACACTGTCCTGTGTGAGCTGTTCATCCTGAACAGATCCCTTTCCGTAAATCCATCATTCGCTGTACATCCTGCTACAGCAATCTCCATCCTGGAGTTGTCCTGCGGTCTCCCAGACCTGTCCTGCTTCCCTAGACTAAGCTCCTGCTCCGTCTTACTCATCCTGAGCAATCCCAAGTTCATCCGTGTGTCTTCCTGACTCGTCGTGTTTCCTTGTGACAGGTTCATAATACGCCGATAGCAGATTTATACTAATGTACAAAAACGAATTTTCTTTGATAACCTGTCATAAAACTGCAACAAACAATAACAAAAAGCTATAAATATCAAGGTTTTATAAAAACAATTGAGAAGTTAAGGGTATACACATGACTACAATTTCTCACAGATTTGTAAGATATTTCGTACAGAGGTGTGGGAGATATGTCTTATTCTTTTGGTTAAGAAGCATTCAACGGTTCTGTAAGCTAACCATCTGTCACTGTTTTACAAAATCTGGCAGAAAGCAGGCACAAGTTATTAACGGTTTTGGGGCAACCCAACTTTATGTCGCTGCACACATTTGCTTACCATTACAGCATAGACTATTTACCTTCAGTTAAGTATCGTCTGCCCCCACATTAATCGATTAAACCAGTTCAGGGATTGAATGAATGCTGAAAACCTTGTTTTTATTCGCGCTCTTGTTGCCTGTGCGGCTGGTTGCCGAACAAAAGGTCGATACAGAGTACAACCCAACGCCTTTCAGATGCGCTTATTGCCAGGCGGCAGACGCCCCGGTAGTGTCTATAGACAACGCGCATTTTAATTTCCACACCCTTGAAAATCGCTATGCCCCCTTTGCAAAAGTTTTAGCGGCCGATGGATTTAACGTTAAAAGTCACTCCGCCTTGTTTTCTGAGGAATCTCTTGAAAAGACTGGCATTCTGGTTATTGCCAATGCATTAAACGAGAAAAATGAAACAAATTGGGATCTACCCATTTATTCAGCCTTTACCCGGCAAGAAATTAACGTCCTGTACCGATGGGTAAAACAAGGCGGGGCTTTATTTCTTATCGCTGATCATATGCCCTGGCCAGCAGCCTCAGCAGACTTAGCTGAAGTGTTCGGTTTTGGCTTTTTTAACGGCTACGTTGAAGTTGAGGGACAAAGCGAACAATTTTTTACGCAATCAGCTGGCAGTATTGCAGAAAGTCCTGTTACGCCATTAAAGGGGCCGAATGCGATCAGTTCTGTTCAGGGTTTTCTTGGACAAGGATTTTCAATTCCCAACAAGGCGATTCCGGTACTGCAGTTTACTACCCCTGCGATTAGCTGGATGCCAGATAAATCCTGGCAAATTGACGACGACACACCCTTTTTCGATGCAACCCATTTATATCAGGGTGCCCTGTTAACGGTAGGCAAAGGTAAATTAGCCATATTTGGCGAGGCTGGCATGTTTACCGCACAGGTGAGCGAAGACGGTGAGGACAGTTGGAAAATGGGTATGAATGCAACATCAGCAAAGCAAAACCAACAACTACTGCTAAACATAGTCCGTTGGTTAGGAGAGTAATCGCCATGTCAAAATCTTATTTAACAGACAGAGCACTGCACTGGATATCTGCCCTGCTGTTGATACTGATGTTAATGAACCTATCAACTCAGCTGCATAACGTCGACTGGGATATTAAAGGACAACTGGAACATCGTCAGTACGCCGTCGAAATGCATGCCGTAACGGGGATTGCTCTGTTGCTCTTTACTTTGGCGCGATTGCTTTTTCCGCGTTTTTTAAGCAAACCTCTCAAGCGTATAAAACCCACATCACCGGTTCATGCCTTATTTATCAAAGCGACGCATTTTGCCTTGTTCGCAACGATTTTTCTGCTGGCTGCAACCGGGATGTTACTTGTGAGTAATTATGAAATACCGCTAACCATTCTTGGTGTTGATTTACCGCCGGACAAACAGGCTTTTTATGGCTTTTTCCCTACCATCTACGACATTCATATGCTGCTCCAACAAACAATGTGGTGGCTAATCGCTATTCACTTTGCCGGTATCCTATACGCAAAGCGCTAAGGCGTTATTTACGGGCAAAGTGACTTACTTTTATTTTCTGTACGCGGAATAAATTCATATTAGTATGCTATAGAAGGATACCGTACTGGTGATTGCACTCTGCATAACAACTGGCAAGCAAGTTACCAGTATTTTTAATCGTTACACCTATCAGCAAAAAACAAAAAGACTTTGTTTTTCTGCGACTTAAAGCACAATAAGGTTGAATTACAACTTTGGCACTGCGTTTGCTTACAGGTATATGACAAGTTCGTATTGCATACGCAGATAACGACAACAAAAATGATATACGCTGTGGCATTTAATCGGCGTAAATACAATAAAACTGTTCGACTATTCGCAGTAAGGTAATAAACACATGACACGTAAAATAAAATTAGCCAGCGGCCTGTTACTCTCATTTGCTACTGCTGCTCCAGCATTAGCTCATACTGGTCACGATACTGTTCATAATTCTTTGATGGCAGGCCTTACCCACCCGCTAATGGGCGCGGATCATCTTATTGCGATGATCGCTATGGGTTTTTGGGCTTCTACCTTTGCTGCTAAGCAATCACGTTCAATGCTTACTGCTTTCTTTGCTTTATTGCTTGGTGGTTTTACTCTGGGATTAGCCGGCATCAGCTTCTCGTTTATGGAAACGGGCATTGTGCTGACATCGGTTATGACTGGTCTGTTAATCGCTACTCGTAAAAACGTAACTCAGGGTCTGGCGGTTAGCCTGGCTGCCTGTTTTGCGATGTTTCACGGTTTTGCCCATGGTCTCGAGACCGCCGGCTCCGTCCCTTTTCTGTTTGCAACAGGTTTCCTCATGACCAGCGCCACACTGGTTATGGCGGGCTTTGCTGTGTCGAAACTGGTCTCGCACAGCATCCCTTCTGCAAGCAGATTAATTGGGCTGGTTATTGCAATGATGGGAGTATCGTTGTTTTCAATTTAGGTGACCCACACCAATTATTGAATACCATGGGCAAGAGCCGATCTTAGGATCGGCTCTTTTTTTGCGTTCGATTCATTTATTTTAAGAACATATAGCAGTGATACGCTCGGCCCGCTTACTGATTAATCCCACCATAGTAGCAACTTATTGTTTATAACATCACTTTCTGGATTAAAGGCCATGCCTTGGTTAGTAGCTTCTTGATTTACAATATTGAATATTGCCTCCCTTTCGCTTTGCGTACCAGGTAAAGATATTTCCAAAGCGTCTGCGTAAGGCCCTCCTTCTTGTTGGATTCGGTTGTTACTGTCATAGATTGCACTCTTGGGAATAGTCACTTTAACTGCTCCAATGCTATACAGGTTTTCTACGAAACTAATAGCGTCCTGAGTACTAGCAAATCTATTTCCAGCAAGAGCGTGCTTGTTGTTATTTGATATGAGCCATTCCCGGGCCTCGGGTGACTTTGGATAGATGAAATAAGCTATCGCTGCCAGAACGAAAACGAGTAAAAAAATTTTCAACACTTCAACATTCCTTTGAGAGCTAACTTCCAAATAAAGGGCAAAAACGCAGTGCTAAGCTTTCAGCGGCACAGTGTTTTTGTCCCAGCTCGCGATTTAATTTGCTTGTTAGAGTTATTTATCTTTAGCCTCAATTTCATCAACTAGTAAATTGATTTCCTTAGAAAGCTCCATCAAATCAGACTCTGAGAGAAACATTGTTGGATGGTATTTTTGATCTGTCCACTTAGCAGTAAGATCATATTGAAACTCATTAGTTTCGGGGTTATAAATTTGACAAATATCGACCACTCGATTTTTATGCTTGCTCGAAGAAAGATCGATTCTTATAAACTTTCGGCTTTCCCCACCATCATCGTAAAAACCTGATTTAATCATAAAATAATCCCTAAATTTTTTTCTCTATACAATTGAATTACACGCACAGCTTTCCAATAACGCTAAGAGCAGGTGCGAATTGGCGCACCTCGTTAGGCTATTCTGCTGGCTCAACGCGGTCTTTGTTAACAGCTTTACTAAGCATTGTATCTATATCATTACAAATATTTGTAGCTTCAATAGAAATAGGATCTAGCACCTGCTTTGTCCGATCCACTAGTGCTGAAACTTGCATCTCATCCTGATCGTCAAGGAAATCAATATTTTCTATTAAATTTTTGAATTGCCTATCTGAACTAGAAATGTCTTCTGTGATTATATCATGAAGCTCTTTGATTCTGCTCAGCTCCCATATATTTTCAAATTGAGATATAGGTATAAGAGCTTCTGCCCTACGTAAAGTCGACTCTAGTCTATCTTTAACCCCAATTAATTTACTCATATGTAAATTATAAATATTCAAAGTTTCTCTTCGCCGATGTAACTTTGCCCTCTTTGCGTCTTCCTGGTCTCTGAGCACTTGATGTAGATGTGCTCTTCGAGCTAAGTTGAAAGAAGCGAGACTTAATATTAAGGCGATTATAGAAACTAGTAACGCAGCATTGCTAGAAGTGAAATTTTGAATTATTTCCATATCTTATACCTAACGCTAAGCTAAGGGGCATAAACACGTGGGGCATAATAGCGTAGCGCCCCGCGTGTTTGTGTCCCAGCAGGCCGCCCTGCGGATTGCGTCTTAAGCGTTTTGTTATGTGCGTTCACTCATTAGCCTGCTGTGGTATGTCGTTTTTTAAGACGAGGATAGCCAAGAAAATGATGGCCAACGGTGGAACAAAAGCTGTTAAAAATCCAACGAATGCAGTGAGAGAGGGTGTTTGAGTTTTGCGTTTGCCAAGTTGGTACCCTACAACCACCATAAACAAAGCTATAAAGGCAATAACTTGGCCTGCAAGTGTTGCATTGATATTCACAAATAATTCCTTTTAGTTTTTGCTTTACGATAGCACAAAACAATTTAATATATATTTAAACGGTGTAAAAACTTACACCGTTTTGGTGAATATAATTCACTCATCATAATACTAAAACTCCTTTCATTACAAACCATTATCATTTTTCAATTGGTGCCATTTATCGCTATCGATGAGAACTACAACATAATGGGTAATTAATTACAGATGGCCTGTTTGAACAGGCGCATACTTTTTTGCTGTTCAAAAATAATTCTAAAAAGCACTTGCGCAAGTTGACTACACATGTAATCTTAACATTAAGACTACAAACGTAATCCTTTTTAATTCTATGGATTATCCAGCAAACTGATACAGGTGAACCATGAGCCAAGCGCCCAAAGCAGATATCTCTAACGCTGAGTTTGATGTACTCGATGTAATTTGGGACGACTATCCCGCTACGTCCGGTGAGATTGTCGACCGGTTGAATACCAAAAAAGACTGGCATGAGAAAACCGTTAAAACGTTATTAAGTCGGCTCGTAAAAAAAGGCGTACTGGATTTTGAAAAGCAGCAGCGTCAGTACCTGTACCGCCCGCTGATCGCCCGCGATGAGTACACAAAAAAAGAAACCACCACTTTTGTGAGCCGCTTGTTTAAAGGCAAAGTCGCTCCCCTGGTTGCCGGGTTTGCTAACCAAAATGCGTTATCCAGGCAGGATGTCGATGAGCTAAAAGCGCTGATTAAAAAATGGGAGCAAAACAATGACTGACTGGCTACTCCAACAGCAAGGGCCTTTATCTGTAGCACTGTTACTGCTGATTGCCCTTGAGCACTTTGCAACAGCCAGAATAGGCATAAAGCTAATGTACCGGTTGTGGCTCATCGTTCCCGTTACACTATTGGTGAACAATTTACCCAGCGAGGTTTTGTCTGTTTCGAGTGACAGTTTTACTCGTTATGTGGTGGGTATGTCGCCAGCCTTTGAAGTGTCGCAAAACGATCTCCTGTTCACGCTTTGGGCCACAGGTACCAGCATTATTGCCAGTTTAATTGTTTTTCAGTACTGGCAGTTGGCGCGGTCTGTCACCAGGCCCGAGCCTGGTGATGGCAATGTCTGGATTTCACAATTGGCAAGCACGCCCATGTTGTTTGGTTTTGTTGCACCTAAAATTCTGCTTCCCAGGTACTTTACCGAGCGTTTAAGCCAAGCTCAACAACAGCTGGTTATTGAGCATGAGCACACGCACATGCAGCGCTTCGACCATGTATGGAATTTAGTGGCATTAGTTATCGCCACACTTTTTTGGTTTAACCCACTGGTGTGGTTAGCCACCCGTTCTTACCGTATTAACCAGGAGTTAGCCTGCGACAGCCTGGTTTTACGAAACAAATCCGAAACCGAAAAACTGCTCTACGCAAAAGCACTGGTGACGTGCGCAGAGCACACTTCATTTCAACTCACAACCTACCCTACTTTTGGAGAGAAAAGTACCATGATAAAACGACTCAATCTTATCAGTGAGCCCCTGAAGGCGAGCAAAGTGGTTGGCGTTGCAGCCATTGCTACCTTTACGTTATTAATTGCTAACACCGCTCTTGCCAACCTGCCCGGCAACAGCGTTAAAGCAGACAAAGTTAATTTGGCGGTTCCGGTAAAACGCGTTGCCCCCTTATACCCGCCTCAGGCAGCTGAGCAAAATATTGAAGGCTCGGTAGTGTTACAGTTTGATATTACCGAAACCGGCGCTACCGACAACATCACCATTGTTGAAGCAAAACCTGAAGGTGTGTTTGGCCAAAACGCCATTAAAGCGCTGAAGCAGTGGCAATACAAACCACGCATTCAGGGTGGTAAGGCGCAAAGACAAACCGGTATTTTAGTGCAGCTGGACTTTAAACTGGATAACGATACAGCAGCAAACGACGCCGGCTACCACGACGCTGAAAAAATCAATGTAGCCAAGAGCAAATAGCTAAAACGCTTCAACCGTTGTTTAACGCTATCTGTCACCAGCAGATAGCTTTTTGCTATGTGGTGATAACACGTTTTACGCAACATTTTGTTGCATTTTCTCTCCAAATCTACCGCATAGCCTCATGCTGGCACAGACGTAACATGGTATCGTCTGTGCCAGCATTTATCACCTTATGAAGAAATTATGCTCACTCTGCGCCCGTTCTGCGAAAGTGACATTCAGCCGCTTACTACCATACTCAACCAGCCAGATGTGGTGCGCTACCTGTCGACTAAAATTCCTTATCCGTATACCACCGAAGACGCCAAATGGTGGGTAGCCGAGGGCAGTCAAAGTGGCGTTGTTCGTGCCATTGAGGTTGATGAGCAGCTAGTTGGCTGCATTGGGGTTATGCCTGGCGAATTTGAATATGAGCGCAGCGGCGAAATAGGTTATTGGCTGGCTCAATCGCACTGGCGCCGCGGTATTACTTCTCAGGCAATAAAGCTCATTGTTGAAGAAGTGTTTACCACCACGCAACTTGAGCGCATTTTTGCCACTGTGTTTAGCAGCAACCATCCATCTAAACAGCTGTTGCTACGCTGTGGGTTTACGCAGGAAGCCACGCTTAAAAAAGCAATATTTAAAAACGGGCAATTTTACGATAGCTGTGTGTTCGCCATAATCAAAGATTAAGCCTCTGCTTCGTTTCCCACAACTAACAATTACCCATCATAAGCTGACGCCTTTTTAGCGGCATTACCGGGCTAACGTAACGCTAACAAATCCGCGGAAGTTGTTCACCCACCAGCATATCCAGAATACGCTCGCCGCCGAAGTGAGTTTTCACTAATACGCGGTTGTATTTGGATTCAATCACTTCCCCGATAATTGCCGCGTCTTTACCCGCAGGATGGGCGCGCATTGCGTCCAGTACGGCATCTGCAGAATCGGCGGGTACCGACGCCACTAACTTACCTTCGTTGGCAAAATACAGCGCATCAAGGCCTAAAATCTCACAAACACCGCGTACGGTTTCGCGCACCGGGATTTGCTCTTCCTGCAACCGAATACTCACACCCGATGATTCGGCAAACTCGCATAATACTGTCGCCACGCCGCCACGGGACGCATCGCGAATAGCGTGAACCTGCGGGCACACCTTCAACATGGTTTGCACCAGTTCGTTCAGTGCCTGACAGTCGGTTTCAAGTTCAACGTCCAGCGCCAAATCACCACGGGCATTCAAAATAGCGGCACCGTGATCACCAATCAGGCCATTAACAATAATTTTGTCGCCAACCCGGCAGTTAGACGCCGAAATATCAACACCTTCGGGGATCACACCAATACCACTGGTATTAATAAATATTTTATCGCCCTTGCCCTTCGGCACGACTTTGGTATCACCGGTTACTATGGTTACACCCGCTTTATCAGCCGCTTCTTTCATAGAAGTGACAACACGGCGCAGAAGCGCTACATCCAGCCCTTCTTCTAAGATCATGCCACAGGACAGATACTTAGGAATAGCGCCAGACACGGCGATGTCGTTTACGGTTCCGTTAACGGCGAGAGAGCCAATATCACCGCCAGGAAATTCTACCGGGTCGACCACATAAGAATCGGTGGTAAAGGCCAGCCTAGCCCCGCTTTGCATCAGTTCAGCCAGGTCAAAACGCGCCTGATCCTCGAGTTGGGCCAAATCCGGGTTAGCAAAGGTGCCCACAAAGACATCTTCTATTAAGTCGCGCATGGCTTTGCCGCCAGCACCGTGTGCCATGGTAATGGTTGTGGCCCGTAAGGTCCGTTGAGGTTTGTTCATACTGCTATCTCTTAAGGTTATACGGCCTGGCGAATATCGATTTTGCCATAGCTATAATAGGCCGAGCAGGCCCCTTCGGTAGACACCATCAATGCGCCAATAGGCGTTTCAGGGTTGCATTGCTCGCCAAATAATTTGCATTCCCAGGGTTTTAAAACGCCCTTAAGCACTTCGCCACACTGGCAGGCTTTGGGATCGGCAACATGGGCAGGCTCCACGGCAAACAGTTTTTCAGCGTCAAAGCGTGCGTATTTTTCACGAATGCGAACGCCGGAGTGATCAATAGATCCCAGTCCGCGCCATTCAAAAAACTCGCGCAGTTCAAAAACTTCGCCCACCGCCTGCAAAGCGTTGCCATTGCCCCGCTCGGGCACAATACGCTTGTACTGATTTTCTACCAGCGCCTTGCCTTGTTTAATTTGTTCTACCACCATCAGCATGGATTGCAGAATATCCAGGGGCTCAAAACCGGCAATCACCAGCGGGCGTTTATACTGACTGGCGATAAATTCATAAGGTGCTTTGCCAATCACCATAGACACATGGCCCGGGCCTAAGAAGCCGTCTATCACCATATCCGGCGAGTCCAGGATGGCTTTAATAGTAGGGATAATGGTGATGTGATTACAAAACAGAGAGAAGTTACTGATACCTTCCCGGTCGGCCTGCAATAACGTCAGTGCCGTACTTGGCATAGTAGTTTCAAAACCCAAACCAAAAAACACCACGTTTTTATCCGGATTCTTTCTGGCAATATCCAGGGCATCCATTGGCGAATACACCATACGCACATCACAGCCATCAGAGTTGGCCTGTTGCAAACTCTTTTTGGACCCCGGCACACGCATGGCGTCGCCAAAAGTAGTGAAGATAACATCAGGTTGTTCGGCAATAGCCACGCAGTCATCTACGCGCCCCATGGGTAGTACACACACCGGACAACCAGGGCCGTGCACCATTTCGATTTTTTCTGGCAGTAACTCTTCCAGTCCATAACGGAAGATAGAATGAGTGTGACCGCCGCATACTTCCATAATTTGCAGCGGGCGCTCTTTCGTGGTGGGAATTTCATCTACCACGGCGTGAATTCTTTCCAGTACACGTTTCGCCATTTCCGGATCGCGAAACTCATCAACAAACTTCATTAACTATTCTCCTGGGCAGGCTTATCTGGCGCAGTTTCGGCCAGTATGCTGTGCACCAAATCCCATAAAATATGGTAGCAGGCTAAATGGCATTCCTGAATACGGTGGATACTTTCACTGGGTACCGTCAGGCAGGTATCGGCCAGTTGTCTGGCTTTAATCTCACCACCGGTTTTGCCGGTAAAGGCAATCACATTAACCCCCAGCGATCGGGCTTTTTTGCAGGCTTCAACCAAATTTGCAGAATTACCGCTGGTAGAGAACACAACCAGCGTGTCGTTTTTACCGGCTAAAGCAGAAAGTTGCCGCGTTAAAACATGCTCTACGCCCACATCGTTACTGACCGCCGTAATCATGGCAGTATCCTGGGATAAATTAACTGCAGGTAGTGCCCGACGGCCGGTCGTCACCGGATGCATAAACTCCACGGCCAGATGCGCTGCATCACAAGACGAACCGCCATTCCCCGCCGTCAGCAGTTTGCCCTGCTGGCGATAGGTTTTAGCGATGCTGTTGGCGGCGCTGAGCAGGTCTTCGCTGTGCTCGGCAAAAAACCGCTCTTT
Organism: Marisediminitalea lipolytica; assembly: GCF_001758465.1. Taxonomy (GTDB): domain Bacteria; phylum Pseudomonadota; class Gammaproteobacteria; order Enterobacterales; family Alteromonadaceae; genus Alteromonas; species Alteromonas lipolytica. The sequence goes on along the minus strand of NZ_MJIC01000014.1, from coordinate 654,952 downwards.
TACACTCAGACTATCTCTCGCCTTGGCTTTTATGGAATTTAATAAAGCCATCTGTAAGTTGTCCTGGCTGGCTTTTTCCGCTTTGTCGGTATTGCAGGCAAAGGGGTAAAAGGCTGCCAGTACTGACTGATTACCTGTTTCATCACTCATGGGATTACGCCCTGGCACCTTGTTGCATGGCGTCGAGTTCTTCCTGTAACTCACCAATTTCAGCCAGTATTTCCAGCGTTCGCTGAGCCTCTTCTTCGTCGATGATGCTCATGGCAAACCCAACATGAACCAGCGCCCAACAGCCTACCAGCGATTGTAAATTGCCATCGGCCGGTACCACGCAGCTTAGGTTAGCCTCGCGTTTAACGCCCGACACCTGCACGATGCCGGTTTGCAAACTTTCATCAGTGATCGCGACAATTTGTCCGGGGATCCCTAAACACATACTTATTCTCCCCGGCGTTTAATGTTGTTTACTGGTTTCAGAATCACCGGTTTTCTCCAGCTCGTAACGTTCTAATTTAGAGCGTAAACCTACTCGGGATAACCCCAATTCCAGTGATGCACTGCTTTTATTCCAGCGGTGACGGATGAGGGTTTCCCGCAAAATGCGTTTTTCCAGCAGCTCGACTTTTTCTTTCAGCGTACCTTCAAGGCCCGCCAGCATATCGATTTCTTCATCCTCAGCACCCGGCGCGGCGCGTAGCACGCGAGGATTAAGTAAATCCGCTGTTAACCAGTCGCCTTCGCACATTACTAACATGCGGCGCACTTCGTTTTGCAGCTCCCGTACATTACCCGGCCAGCTGTAGCGTTTCATGCAGGTCAGCGCTTCTTCGCTAAAGCCTTTTACCGGTTTATCAAACTGGTGCATGGCGGTTTGTAAAAAACTATTAGCCAGCACAGGAATGTCGATAGTACGGCGTGATAAAGCGGGTAATTCCAATGTGACTTCGGCCAGACGGAAGTACAAGTCCTGCCGAAAACGGCCGGCGCGTACTTCTTCTTCCAGATCGCGGTTAGTCGATGCCACTACGCGCACATTAACCTTACGGCGCTGTTGCTCGCCTAAGCGACGAATTTCCCGTTCCTGGAGTACACGTAATAACTTAACCTGAAATGCCGGGCTGATTTCACCAATCTCATCAAGGAAAATAGTCCCGCCGTCGGCTTGTTCAAATAAGCCAACGTGGTCGGTAATCGCACCGGTAAAAGAACCTTTCTTGTGACCAAACAGTTCCGAAGCTAACAGCTCATCGGGCATGGCCCCGCAGTTTTCCACTACAAAATGGCGATCAGCACGCAGGCTGTTGTAATGCAACGCGCGGGCAAACAGTTCTTTACCTGCCCCGGAAGGGCCGGTAATCAGCACAGACACATCATAAGGGGCAATTTTGCTCACCTGATCGCAGATTTTATTCAGCGGACTTTGCCCATGACGCTTAATTTCATCCAGCTGAAAACTGTTACGCAAATGCGCTTTTTTCTCACTAACCTGCTTTTCGGCCTGCTCTTCGGTCAGGCGCATTTCCATATTCAGCAGCGCATTTTCGCTTTGCAGGGCACACATTCTGCACGCACTGCGGATAATCATCAGCAGACTTTCCGGATGCCATGGCTTAGTGATGTATTGTAAAATGCCTGCTTCGTTAAGGCCTTTTATAATGTCTTCAGAATCGGTGTAGCCCGACAAAATCAGGCGGGCTACCTGGGGCCAGCGATCACGCACTTCGGTGAGCAATTCCACACCGGTACGGTCAGGCATGCGCTGATCACACAGCACGACCTGGACATCATGGTTTTCCAACAATTGCAGTGCCTCATCGGCACTGTTGGCGGTTAATACGTCAAACTCTTCATCAAGCGTACGCTCAAGGGTTTCAAGCGAACGGACTTCATCATCAACGCATAACACAATCGGACGTTGAGAGATTGTCATTATAAAATCGCCTTGAACTGCTCTATCTGTTGTTGAAGCATATTAATACGGGATTCAATAATCGCTGCCCGTTTGGTGTTGATCCAATCAATCCATTGCTGCATGCCTTCACCGCTCTTCGCTGAAAGCTGGATAATCTGAATATCCGGATTAACCCGTTTTGCGTATTCAATACAGCGTTCCACATCAAAATCCAGATACGGCAGCAAATCGGTTTTATTCAGGATCATCAGCTCTGAAGCGTGGAACATATCAGGATATTTAAGCGGCTTATCTTCCCCTTCGGTTACCGATAAGATTGATACTTTAGCGGCTTCCCCCAGGTCAAACGAGGCCGGACAAACCAAATTACCAACGTTTTCGATAAACAGCACGCCACCGGTTAAACCACTGAAGTTTTCCAGCGCATGGCCAACCATGTGGGCATCAAGATGGCACCCCTTACCGGTATTAATCTGAATTGCCTGTACACCGGTTTCACGAATACGATCAGCATCGTTCGCCGTTTGCTGGTCGCCTTCGATTACACCTACGGTGTACTGGTCCTTTATTTGATTAATCGTTTCGGTCAGCAGCGTAGTTTTGCCTGAACCCGGACTGGAAACCAGGTTGAGCACAAACATCGACTGCTGTTCAAAGCGCACCCGGTTCTGCGCAGCATACTGGTTATTTTTACCCAGAATATCCTGCTCTATTTGCACCATCCGGCTTTGGCTTAAACCGGCCACATGTGCATGGGCTGGACCTTTGCCAAAATGAATATTGTCGCCATCGCTCTCAATACCACTATGGTCATGCTGGTCGTCATGACTGTGGGCGTGAGCGTGAGAATGAGCATGGCTGTGATCACCGTGGTGATGGTGGCCATGATCATGATGATGGTGTCCGTGGGCATGGTCATGGGAGTGGTCATGGGAATGCCCATGACTATGACCGTTTTCAATGCTCACTTCACCTTCTGAACAACCGCAAACCGTACACATGTTTATGCTACCTCTAGTTCTTTTATTCTCATTTCTTCGCCCTGCGTTACCTGTAACTGGTAACTGCCACAAACAGGGCAACTATCGTAACGTTGCGTGACCGGGACGGTATCCAGACACTGCAAACAGAAGGCCTTTCCTGCTAATTTTATAATATGCAGGCTGGCGCCCTCGGCCAGGCTTCCTCTTATTACTGCATCAAAGCAAAAGGTTAATGCGTCCGCTTCGATGGTTGCCAGTGGGCCAATCTCTACCCACACGGCTTTAACTTTTTCGAACTGCTGAGTAACAGCCTGTTCTTCTAACACCTGCAGGATCCCTTCCGCAATAGACATCTCATGCATGATTTAACTCCAACTGCCAGGGTACGCAGGGGTCGAGCAGACTGATCAGCATTTCTGCCATAGGCGTAACCTCGTCCCAGGGTAATTTTGCCCCTTCTAACATCATTTTCAGACTGCCTTCAGGATGAAAATTCCACTCTGTTGGCGCAATAATCTGATAGCTCTTAACGCTGTTATCCGCGTTTAGTTCGACTTTGTGTAACAGACTGCCCCGGGCGGTTTCCACTATAGCGCAGCCCTTTGGCATAACTGGCTCTACCTTTGCGGTATTTGCCGCGCCGACGATGTCAGCAAATCCTGTTGTGGCCTGCTCCAGCTCCCGGTAAAGCGCACAAATTCGCCCTTGCAACCCGGTCAAGGTAACACTGCCCTGTTGCCTTGCCCAGCTACCTGTTTCGCGCGGTGTATGACGCACCACTGGATACTGGCAAAACAGCGGTGTCGTATCACTGGTCAACTCAGCCAGCACCGCATTTAACTCATCTGTACTTGCCAGTGCCAGTTGTGCAGCACCTGCGGCTAACTCGTAAGTACTCAAACGCTCCAGCTGTTGGTTTATCTGCTCATCGAGCAATTCGCCGGCAACACCACCAGGGGTAGTTACAAACGACTGCATTACGGCGTGTAATTGCGTTAGTAATGCCTGCATTGTGGCCTGGTTATCTTCGTTTGATGGCGCAGTCGCCCCTACAACTAAACACCAGCCAAGTTGCTTACGGCATTGCTTAAACCAGTCCACCACCGGGCTTAATTTCGCTTTATGCTGCGGCGCCCAGTGGCTGACCCAGCTAAACACCTGTTCCCGCAAGGATTCAGCATAAATTAAGGCATCTCTGGCCTGCCGGGTATGCAGTTGCTCCGTTATCCCTGCTGCACTTTCAATGGCTCTTAATGCGGCAATTAACTGCCCCATACCACAAATGTAAAACAGCGCTGGTATCATTCCTAACACTCGCTGCGTGGGTTTACCGACAAACAATCGGGTCAGTGCAAAGGGGCGTGAGTTCTGTACATCTACCTTTGTAATGTGATCACGCTGATACGTCAGCGTGACCTGAATACCACCGGTTAACGACGGTGTTTTAGCCTCGTTTTTAGCAGGCTGACTGGCAGCTAACTCAGCGGCGATATTCATATCCGGGTATCCTCATTGCCACGAAAGCTGCCGGTCAGAAAAGCGCGTCGACTTAACGCGGGCTTTTCTTCTCCCACCTCTTGTTGTACTTCAGTGGCGGCTTGTTCGGCCTGCTGTCTGGCAAAGATTTCCCGCTGTTCCCGATAGGTTTGCTCAGCCGCCTGACGCTCAGATGGAGCAATATGCTCCTCATTAAACAAGGCCTCAAGTACCTCCTGAGCGGTCTGCATAGCGCTGACCTGTTCGGTAAAATCAAACATGGGCGAAAATACCGAACAGATAGCGTAATCACCAAGCGTACTGGCGTAGGCACGAATAAATTCGTACTGGCCCGACGGTAGCGTTACAAAAAACTTTTCACCCACCTGAAATTCGTTGTGCTGACTTTCCACTTCCGGAACCAGCACAATATTCATGCACCAGGGGGTCACCACCACGCCGAGCCAGGAACCGTCTACTGGCAAAAACCCGGTAGTGCCAACTTCGAGTTTAGCGTTGTACACCGGTAGTTCAGCCATATTAGTGGCAACCGATTGGTAAAAGGCGGAAACTGCTGCACCTTTAGCCACGGTTAATCCTCAATCACCATAAACTGCTCGCGATCGCCGTCACACTCAGGACAACGCCAGTGGTCGGGCAAATCGGCAAAGGCGGTGCCGGGCGGAATTTGCCACACATCATCACCCTCTGCCGGATCGTATACATGCCAGCAAATCTTGCACTCAAGTTTGGCGTTTTTGTCGATACGACTGGCATCACCTAAATAACTACCTTCAAAACCCTGAAAACTCATCGTATGGTCCTACATCAACGCGTCGCGGATTTCTTCCAGACGCACCGCAGAATCCGCTAAATCTTCTGGCGCTGCACAGGCAACAGCCGGAATTGCGACGATTTCCAGGGTGTCCAGGATAAGTTGGTCGGTACTGTTGTAGTACTGAACACGCCACAGGCCATCAACCTGGGTAGAAGTAATCCGGCAGTTGCCATAACCGCGGGACAAAATGGTGACACTACCAGTACCGGTGGTTTCACTCAGCGCATAGTGGTCTTCCGGCGAAAATGGCAATAAGGATAAGTTAATCACGTGTGAGGCCATCGCCGTGTCTTGCTGATATTCAGCCGACGTGTCGGCAATTTCCACCAGTACCGATGGCGCGTTGAGCAATCCTTCAGGAAGCTGCTCAATACGCTCGGCTAAATTAACTTTAGTGGCAAAAGCGTTGTCTCTTACGCACTCCGGGATCTCTGCCACTTCAATAGCTTCTGATATGACATTGCCCTGCTTATCAAAAGTACGTAAGCGCCAGATACCGGCCATAACCGTTTCCTGAATGCGGGTCGGGTGCTCGCCGTCAATCAACACACTGACTTCCCCTTCACCCAGAATTTGATTCAGCAGACTCAGGTCGGCCTGAGGCAGCTCGGTGAGCGTCAGAATGCTGCCCTGACCATTTTGGTTAATCTGTGCCAGCATTTCCTGAATTTCAGCCAGAATAGCCATCGCCTGCGGGCATTGCTCAAGCTCGCTTTCTTCGGGAAACGACGGCATGTCGTAGGTATTCATTTCCGAAGGCATTTTCATGTAATCGAGAACCATGTCACCTTCTGACTGACTGCCCGGGCCAATAGGAACGTTTACGATATTGATACTGTTGTCGCGCATATGATTCCCCTATTGTCCGCAACTTTTGGATACTGGATTAAACACTACCGGAATACCAATGCCCGGATCAGGGCGTGGTGTTAAGGTTAAAATCCGGCTAATTTCATGAATATACTCATCCCAGTTACGCACCTTGGTAATAGCATCCAGATACTGGCCGTTTTTCAGAAACACCAGCGCCGGCCAGGCCATAAAGTTATAGCGGCCCCGGCAGGCAGTTTGAATATCAGCTGACACCACGGCCGGTGTCAGCTGCGGAAATTGCTTGATGAGTTCCGGCAGGATTACGGCTACATCAAGACTTTCCGGAAAACGCTTGGGATCTTCGCTTAAAAACAACACGCTGTAGGGTGTTTGTTCAATGAAGCTCTCAAAGTTATCGTCATCGAGTAAGGGATATCCCAGTTCGTCGATAAGACGATTAATTAGCGGTGAGTTCATAAAGTTCTCTTTTTATTTTCTGTTATTTTAAAAGCGGTTTTAAATGATCCGGCAGCTGTGGTTCACGCTCCACCAGATCCTTAAAGCAATCGTCCAGGTTAACGCTCTGTCCGGCCATCACCCTTTCGATGGCACCAACAGCTTCCTCGACCTGCTGCGCCCGTTCCGGGCTAAGTACTTCCCGGGCGGCGTCTAAAAAGACTAATAACCAGTCACCAGCTTCGATTTCGCCTACCAGTGAGGTGTCAATCCAGCGCTGTTCGTTACCACGCTGACACAAGGCTTTGTGCTGTTCGGTTTGCACTGCCTGAAAAGGCACACCAATGCACATTATTTGCTGCTTCCTGTGGCGCCGCCGATAACCCGGATATCTCCGGTTCGACACGCCGCGTCCTCATCCGGCCGTCCTTGTTCGTAATCACTGAGATTAAGCTGATCAGGCGACAGCGCTTGTTTTTGCCCATTAGCGGGCCTGGCCTCAACACCAAACTGCTTTAAATATTCCAGCGCAATATCGATGGCTGGCTGCACCTGGGCTTTAACTTCGGCGCGCAAACTGCCACCAAAGTCTTCCAGTTCTACAGGTTGACAGCCCACCAGCAACAAATCGGCGGGATAGTTACCGGTAAACTCAGCCATTGCGAGTACTTCCTGAAAGCCGGTCTGATGCAGACTCATCTGCTTGGCACCCATAAACTTAGGCACGTCGTCGTTGTAGATCTGCTTTAAGGTGCCTGGTTTGAGGCCGTAGTCGATGGCATCAAACACCACCAGAACATCGGCTTCCTGAACATGCTGCACCAGGTAAATGCCCTGGGTACCGCCATCCATTATTTTTACGTTGTCGCCAAACTCGTAGTTCTGGTTAAGCGCTTCTACACAGCGAACGCCAAACCCTTCGTCGGCCCACAAGACATTGCCAATGCCTAAAATTAAAATTTGTTTTTGATTCATTTGGATCTGCACTGCAAAAATCGTCTGTTCACCAGCCGCAACTGGTTACAATTAATTTACAAGATAAACTGTTAGTACAAGGACCATGCCAATATGTTCAGAATTTTGAAACCGCCGTATATCGGGGTGTAACGGGGGGCGTTACAATTAACCACAATAAAAAAGAGGAAATAGATATCGCAATACTTACCACCTAATGGAAAGTTACTTACCAGGCTCTTTACCAAATCGGCGACTGGCGTCGTAGAGTTCCCAAAGCTGTTGTTTTTCCAACCAAAACATGGGTGTTGTTTTAAAATATTGCGCCAGACGAATGGCGGTATCAGCGGAAATGGCACGTTGGCCTTTGATAATTTCGTGTACACGCCGACGGGATATGCCCAATACCCGGGCCAGTTCTGACTGGTTGATATTGAGCGGTTTGAGATAGCAACGCTCCAAAAAAATACCCGGATGTTCAGGCTTGCGACTGCTCAAACAAAAAGTATTAACCTTGAGGTTCACGATTTGGGGTTCCATCCGGATATCTTACTGAAGGTGGATGGGGGCGCAAGCGAGTGTACAGCACTGCCCGCACCCCACTGAGGAGCTTAGTCTGGCTTATCGTCTTTAAACATCCGCCAGCCGCTGATCATGGTAGAAATCAGACTTTGGCGTGACATGATGTCTTCGCGAATCGCCACGTAAACATGGACCATAATAAAGGTGATCAGGTACCACATACCCAGACGGTGCCAGGTATGTACATCCTGACTCTGACCAAACAAGGGGATCACCCAGCCGAATAACGTATCCTGCCAGCTACCCTGTCCGGCGCCTTCACTGTATAACGCGAAACCGGTAAAGATCATAAAGACCATACCCACGATAAACAGGAAAAACATACCAAGCTGAGCCAGCGGGTTGTGCCCGATGTACTTCTTCGGCGTTTTTTCCATAAACAGGTACCAGCGCACTTCGTGCCATACTTCTTTCCACCAGGCTTTAACAAAAAACTTAGGGAAAAACAGCTCGCGGGAATGGCTGTTACCAACCACAGCCCAGTACAAGCGGCCGATAAACCCGATGGTAACGATATAAGCCGCCGCAAAGTGTGCAAAGCGAATATAGCCCATCAGAAAGTTGTCACTGGCCTCACCCGGCTGCGTGGGCAGCGGCTGACCAATAAAATAACCGGTAACACACAGCGTTATGATAGAGAATACGGTTATCCAGTGCCATAAACGCACTGGCGCTTCGTATACATAAACCGCGGTTTGGCGACGGGTTATGATTTTCTCTTCACCGCTGTGATGATTATCCGTTAGCTGCTCTCTCTCAACAGCTTTGCTTTTCACTGACGTAGACATAGTTGAGTCTCCAGCGAGAGTGCCAGGCACTCTCTTAACGAATTTTCACTTTGGTCAGTTCCTGACCATCTTCACTCATAACGTGCGTGGAACAAGCCAGGCACGGGTCAAAGCTGTGTAACGTTCGTAGGATTTCAACCGGCTCGTCCGGACGCTCCATCGGCGTATTCAGCAACGAGGCTTCAAACGCACCGATATTACCGTTGCCATCACGAGGAGAACCATTCCAGGTGGTTGGTACCACCGCCTGATAGTTCTCAATCTTTCCGTCTTTAATCTTAATCCAGTGACCAAGTGCACCACGTGGCGCTTCGTTAGTACCCACACCTTTCGCCTCTTTCGGCCAGGTTTTCGGATCCCATTTTTCCACGTTAGCCGTAGAGGTATCACCGTTTTTGATGTTGTTAACCAGCTGATGCCAGTCGTCCAGCATTGAGTCAACACACAGTTCCGAATCTAATGCACGGGCCAGGGTACGACCTAATGTGGAAGGCAGGAACTGCTTAAGACCCAGGTCCATACCGGTTGCCTGATTAAAGGCAGACAATGAACGGTCAACCTGATCCTGCACATATTCTTTACCCGATGCATAGGCAATGATGTAGCGCGACAGCGGGCCCACTTCCATAGCGTGACCTTTCCAGCGTGGTGACTTGATCCAGCTGTATTTCGCACTTTCATCCAGCTCTTTGATGTTGGTTTTAGTGCCCTTAAAGTTTGGCCCCAGCTCAAATTTGGCTTCGGTTTCACCATCCCAGGGGTGCAGACCTTTGGCACCATTGGCATACTGATACCAGCTGTGATCAACAAATTCCTGAATTTCATCCGGGTTGCGCACATCAACCGGGTGCACTTCGTCCCAGTTGCCATTAATAATGGCACCTGCCGGGATAAGGTCAGTAGATTTATCGCCTGGCACCACGGTGTGGGTACCATAGCTCAGTACGTTTGAGGCTGACAGACCGCCACCGTACATCCAGTCTTTGTACAGCGTAGCAATGGCAATCACATCCGGAATGTAGACGTTTTTGATAAACGCTTCGGCTTCACGGATACGCTCGAGCACGAAGTTCAGGCTGGTCATATTAACCGGTGCACCCGACGACCCGGTACCATCTAAGTTAATCGCGCAAGGCACACCGCCTACCATAAAGTTAGGATGCGGGTTTTTACCGCCGAAGATCGTGTGGATCTTGACGATTTCTTTTTGCATATCCAGCGCTTCAAGATAGTGAGCAACGGCCATCAGATCGGCTTCAGGCGGTAATTTATACGCCGGGTTGCTCCAGTAACCGTTAGCGAATAAACCTAACTGACCGCTTTCGATAAACTTCTTGATGCGGGTTTGCACATCACGGAAATACCCCGGGCTCGACAGCGGATGTGAAGATGAAATCTTTTGCTGTAGAGCAGAAGTCGCTTTCGGATCGGCTTTTAACGCATTAACCGGGTTAACCCAGTCCAGCGCGTGCAAGTGGTAAAAATGCACAACGTGGTCGTGAATGTTCAGCGTTTTATCCATCAGGTGACGGATAAGGTGAGCATTCAACGGGATCTCGATACCCAAGGCATCTTCTACCGCGCGTACGCTGGTAAGGGCGTGACAACCGGTACAAACACCACAGATGCGCTCTACAAACGCCCAGGCATCACGCGGGTCACGACCTTTAAGGATAACTTCCAGACCGCGCCACATGGTGCCGGTTGATACCGCGTTACGAATAATATTGTTTTCATCTACGTTAACTTCGCAACGCATATGACCTTCAATCCGGGTAACCGGATCCACCACGATGCGGCGTCCGGAGCTATCCAGTAATTTTGAATTTAACGGCGTATTCATTCTTGTTATTCTCCCTTATGCTGCGCGCGTTTGATGGCGCTCACCGCAGCATGTGCAGCAATGGCTGCACCCACACCACCTGCAACGGTAGTGCCTATTTCATCAGCGTTCGATTCGATACCGAACTGGTTAATATCGGTCAGACGGTCGTAGAACGAGCCTTTATCCCAGAAGCCGTCTTCTGAACAGCCAATACAGCCGTGACCGGCCTGAATCGGGAATGAAGTGCCTTCGTTCCAGCGTACGGTAGAACAAGCGTTGTAGGTGGTTGGGCCTTTACAGCCAACTTTGTACAGGCAGTACCCTTTACGCGCGCCTTCATCATCCCACTGTTCAACAAACTGGCCGGCATCAAAGTGAGGTCGGCGATAGCACTTATCGTGAATACGCTGGCTGTAGAACATTTTTGGACGACCCTGACGGTCAAGTTCAGGCACCTTGCCAAAGGTCAGCATGTAGGTGATAACACCGGTCATAACTTCAGCGATAGGCGGACAACCCGGTACTTTAATAATCGGCTTGTCTTTTATCACTTTGTGAATAGGTACCGCCTGGGTTGGATTTGGACGTGCAGCCTGTACACAGCCCCATGAAGCACATGAGCCCCAGGCAATAATGGCTGCCGCATCTTTAGCCGCATGCTTTAACTGATCCAGGAATGGCTTACCGCCGACGATACAAAACATACCGTCTTCGTTTAATGGTGGGTTACCTTCAACGGCAAGAATGTACTTACCTTTGTACTTCTGCATGGTTTCTTCAAGAATTGCTTCCGCCTGGTGTCCCGCAGATGCCATCAGCGTATCGTCGTAGTCGAGTGAGATCATCGACAAAACAACGTCTTTCACTAACGGGTGTGCAGAACGAATAAAGGATTCTGAACAACAGGTACATTCCAGGCCGTGCAGCCACAGCACGGGTGTTCTTTCCTTGGTTTCCATTGCATGCGCGATGCGCGGTGCAAACGTTGGCCCCAGGCCAAGTGCGGCTGCAGTCAGACTGCAGTACTTTAAGAAACTGCGACGGGTAATACCCTGTCGCCGCATGACTTCGTAAAAGGTCTCTAATTGGGACATTCGGTCCTCCGGCAGTGATACCGCTGAAGTGATACTTACCTCAAATTTGCACAGCCAATCGGTCTTGGTTTAAGTTCTGATGTAAGTCGCGTTCAGCTATTATTTTTTTAGTTACGCTGCGTTTTGTTTTCTGGTACGCAGTGTTGCCAATGCAAACAATAGACCAACTATTAATATCCATTAAAATCATAAAGTTAAGCAATAGCAACGATATGGATAACGAACTTTACTTACCAGTGCAGAAGGAAAGCGGAAAGTCCGTTTACAGCTGGTTAACGAGCTTTCCGGAGTAATACCTGAAGTGTTAAAAAGGATTGAAAAAGTAATTTAAGAACATGGCGTGCCGATGGTTCGGGCCAGCGTAACCAGAGCCTGCCCGTAAGAGATACCGCCATCGTTAGCCGGAAGCTGCTGATGGGTCAGCACCTTAAAGCCCGCACCGTTTAGCGCCTGAGTAAGTTGTGCATTAAGCAGTTGATTTTGCATAACACCACCGGATAAAACCACCGTTGCAAAAGCATAACGTTCAGCGAGCCGGTGAGTCATCTCTACCAGCGCAGCCGCGAAGCCCAAATGAAACGCCAGTGCCATTTCTGCCCTGCTCCGCCCACGGCGCAGATCGGCAATAATCTGCGGCCAGAACGATGCCGGTTCGATGTGATTTTGCGTAAGAGTAAACCGATAGGGCGTGACCTCGCTGTGACATTCAGCAGCCAGGGTTTCCAGTTTTATTGCCGCCTGGCCCTCATAACTGATGTGCTCGGGAGCACAACCAAGAGCGGCTGCTACAGCATCAAATAACCGCCCTGCTGAACTGCTTAGTGGCGAATTTAGCTGCATCGAGAGCATCTTCTCAAAACTCTTGCACATGGGACTCGCCAACTGCGGGCAAATGTCTGCCAACGACGCCATCTCTGCGGCAGAGACCACGCGACGTAACTGCGCATACAGAGACCGCCAGGGCGATCTTATGGCTTGTGCGCCACCAATCAGCGCAACAGGCATCAGGGAGGCGACTCGTTGCATACCTGCATAGCCACCGATTAAAAACTCACCGCCCCACAAAGTTTCATCTTCACCATAGCCGGTACCGTCCAGACAGATCCCCAACACCGCCGGACCATCCAGCGGATAACGATTATCCCCCAGGCAAGCTGCGATATGGGCGTGATGATGCTGCACCCTCACCACCTTGTGGCCCTGCTCTTCAAGGCTGACAGCATGTTTGGTAGCGATATACTCAGGATGCGTATCACAACTGTACCGGGTCGGCGTAATAGCATAAAGCTGTTGATACAAACTCAGCGTATGCAAATATTGCTCAAAGGTACTGGCATCGTGTAGATCTCCTAAATGCTGCGTCACAATTGCCCGGTTATTGTTGATCAGACACAGCGTACTTTTTAGCTGTCCTCCCAGCGCAATCAGCGGCTCACTATCCGTAAACCCTGGCGGCAAGGGTAAGCTGGTCGGCGCGTAACCCCGTGCCCGGCGCAGCACCTGTGGCGAGTCTGGACCTGACATCACCACCGAATCATCAAGGCGGTTGTGGATTGGTCTGTCATGTAACAACATCAGATCAGCGATATCCGCTAACTGCTCACGGGCATCGTCATTGGTAATGGCCTGAGGCATGCCGGAACGGTTTCCGCTGGTCATCACCAGGGGAACATCCAGATGGTCCATTAACAAATAATGCACGGGAGAATAAGGCAACATAAAGCCCAGTAATGCAGTATCCGGAGCAATACCAGATGCGATGACGCTTTTAGCAGTTTGATGTGGGTAAAGTAAAACGACTGGCGCAGCAGGGCTGGTCAGAAGCGCTTCATCCTGCGGTGATACACTGGCGTAGCGCGCTATCATCGACATATCCTTTGCCATCAGAGCTAACGCCTTATCTGGTCGCTGCTTACGCTCACGCAATTGCGTAACCGCCTGCTCATTGGTGGCATCGCACGCTAAGTGCACTCCACCAATGCCTTTCACGGCGATAATCCCGCCGCTTTTTACAACCCTGGCCAGCTCCGCGAACGGACTATCGCTGGCGACTTTTTCTCTGCCGGGTAACTCCAACCAGCAGTGTGGCCCGCATTCAGCGCAGGCATTTGGCTGCGCATGAAAACGACGATCCGCCGGGTTAGTATATTCCGCCTGACATGCCGCACACAGGGCAAAGTCTGCCATGGTGGTACTTGCCCGGTCATAAGGGATCTGACGGATAATACTGAGACGAGGGCCGCAATTGGTGCAGTTAATAAAAGGATACTGGTAGCGTCGACCCTGCGGGTCGAGCAGCTCGGCGAGACACTCAGCGCAGGTGGCAGCATCTGGCGCACAACCGGTTGTTACGTTACCGGACCGGGAAGTGACAATGTGAAAGCCATTTACTTTGCTTACGGCAACTTTTTCTAGTGTAATTTCATCTATCCGGGCCAGCGCCGGTAAACTCTCGCTGATTTGCCGGGCAAACTGGCGCGCGGTTTCTTCACTGCACAGCAGATCAATTTTTACTCCCGCAGCATCGTTAAATACCTGGCCATTCAGGCCGCTTTCGGTAGCGATGCGCCAGATAAAAGGGCGAAAACCCACGCCCTGAACAATCCCGCTTACGCTTAATCTTACGCCGTTTTGTGGGTGGCCCATTAATGCACCGTACAGGCCATGCAGGGATCGAAAGAACGCACAATATGCTGCACCGACACCGGCGTTTTTTCACCTTCAGCCACCGGCGCCCCAACTACCGCCTGCTCCAGTGCTCCGGGTTGTTCCTGGTTATCCCGTGGCGAAAAATTCCAGCTGGTAGGGGCGATTATCTGATAGTTACTGATTTTACCGTTTTTAACTTCCAGCCAGTGCCCTAATGAACCGCGGGCGGCTTCCACCAGCCCCACGCCACGGGCCTCACCAGGCATCTCGCCGTGATGACAAAACGGCGCTTTGGGATCGATTTGTTTGATCCAGAGCTCCATCTGCTGAACCACCAGCGCCATTTCCAGCAATCGGGCGACTATCCGGGATAACACATTACCACCGCTGCGGGCTACCAGATCGCGGATGAGAGGATGACCATCAACGACCTGTCTGGCTAAGGGCCCCACTTCTACCACCTGATTAGCTAACCGCGGAGCCTTGCACCAGCTATAGCCTGCTTCGTTGTCCAGCGAAGGCTGGGTGATCCCCTGCGCGGGCGGATGCGGGCTGCCTGTATTTGTCATCCAACTGTGTGAGTGATCCTCTGCAATCTGGCTTATGGCTAATGGCTTATTGTCACCCTGGCAATAACTGCCTGACGCCCATAGCGTCTGCCCTTGCAAACCATAAGCACCAAAACTTAAAAAGTGATCGGTCCCCCGGCCAAGTGTCGATAATTCCTGCACCCGGGCAACCTGTAAAAAACGTCGAAAGTCGCTCTGCTGCCAGTCTTTTTCGTCACACCACTGCCATAACTCAGCTTCACTTTGTAACTGACTGATAGTGGCCAGGCTGTCACCAAAAAGCGTGTTTTCCAGAAAACGTTTAAACCCCGCCACTATGGCCAGCAGGCGCATACGTTCTTTAGGTTCTATTGCTTTGGCCACACCGCCGGGTTGCAGGCTGAGCGTATGAGGCCACTTGCCTGCCATGATCCCCATTAAATGCAGAAAATCGGCCCGGGCCGGCAGCATTTGCGCTGCCGCCGAACCACTGGTGGCTTTAAAGCGGCTGTGAATGTCATTAAACCAGGGCTTGTCTGCGTAGGTGTCCCGGGCAAAGTCGGGCATGAAAAACAAATAAAAGTGGGTGAGTAAATCGGTGATATTCTCGTTAGCCAGCACCAGATTTGTACACAACTCGCCGTTCACCGGCATGCTCAGGTTCATTACATCAGCCAGCGCTCTGGCGCTGGCAACAGACTGGGTTACCGAACAAATACCACAGATGCGTGGCGTATATACCAGCGCATCCATGGGTTTATGCCCCAGCAGGATCCGCTCAAAGCCCCGGTATAACGGTGAATTAACCTCGGCGCTTTGTACTTTACCGGACGCCGTTTGCAGGGTGATTTCCAAATCCCCTTCCACTCGATTAAACGGGCCCGCAACAATTCGACTCATGGTAATGCTCTTCTAATACGCACCGGCCACCTAGCCTTTGCGCTTGTGAATGGTGGGAGGGTAAATCAACTGTTCGGAAATGGCATTTTTTTTAAGCCGCTCCGGCGTAGCCGCTTTAGAAAGTTGCGCTAAAGCCACAAACCAGGCCTTTGGCATATCCGTCGGCAGCCCAACCGGAATCCCGGCCACTTTGGGCGTCTGGCAAAAACTGTGACCGGGTTCTTCAAATTCTGGCGCCGTACAATTAATACAGGGATACCCTCCGTTAGTACAGGAGCCCTGCCCGTTCCATGGCCGGGTATTACAGTCGGCATGGGCCTGAGTGCCTTTACAGCCCATGTTTTCCATCATACAGCCACGATCGCCCATATCCACGGCACTGGCTTTGTATTCGTAAAATTCGTTGCGGGAACAGCCGTGATGCACCAGGTGATCGGCGTACATGCGTGGCCGGCCAAACTTATCCAGTTGTTCATCGTTGTGTTCACCCAAAGCAATACTCATCAGGGTTTCGGTTACCCAGTCCGGATGCACCGGACAACCAGCAATATTGACCACCTGATCGCCACTTTGTGAAGTAAATTCTTTACCGAGTAATCCCCCGGCCACTTCACCATCAAATTGCAGACCGGTAGCGTCCGTATCATTTGCTCCCGCCGCTGTGATACCGCCGTAGGCCGCACAACTTCCTACCGCTACGGTATAGCGGGCGATGTCTGCCAGTTCTTTTACCCAGGTAGTCATCGGTTTACCGGTGCCGCCCATAATGTGAAACTTGCCCGTACCCATTGGTCCGGTCATCATAGAACCTTCAATACACAGGATGTCCAGTCTGAGCTGACCGTTTAAGATGTCTTCAAGCATAGTGATGCATTCGTCACCAGTGGCTTCGCTTAATGAGGGGTGCCATAACAAATTAATGCCAGCGTTTTCAAACAGCGTCAGTACATCCGGTGATTCGGCGTTGAGTAACGACATGGAACAGCCACCGCAACCGCCGGATTGCAGCCACAAGAGATTAAGCATCAGTGGACTCCCGATTGGGTAAGAACAGACTGGCGATAGCCCCACCGCCGGTATGATTATCGATGGACAACTCGCCATCGTGCTGCGACACAATACCATAACTGATTGATAAACCTAAACCTGTGCCCATGCCCACCGGTTTGGTAGTGTAGAAAGGTTCAAAGATTTGTGGCGCATCCTTAGCGGCAATTCCCGGCCCTGAATCTTTAATGGTCAGAAGTACTCCGTCTTTGTCTGATTTAGCGTTAATGATTAACGAACGTTGCTCAGAGGTTTCCATGGCATCCACCGCGTTTTCAATTAAATTGACCACCACCTGATGAATCTGACCGGCATGACCATAGGCTTTAAATGGCCGTGGAATGTTATCGATAACCTCTACCGGGTATTTACTTTCCTTCATAATCCAGTGTAACGCGGTATGCACCGTATGGCCCAAATCAAAGGGGGCTTTTTCAGACTCCTGGGATGTCGAAAACTGACGTAGATCGTTAACAATTTCTTTTACCCGATCAGCGCCTTCCATAGTGCCGTCCACCAGAGAATTGAGGTCTTTTATGGCTTTTTCCAGGCGCATTTTTTCACGCATTTCGCGCAATGCATCGCGACTTTCGCCACTGGCTACCGCGTCAAAATAGCTGCTGAGCTTGTCGGTGTAACGGCGTAGCACGTGCATATTGCCATACACAAAGCTGATAGGATTATTGAGTTCATGGGCAACACCGGCAACCAGGCGGCCAAGTGAAGCCATTTTTTCTGACTGGATAAGGCGCTGTTGGGCGAGCTGTAACTCGGCGTGAGCGATGTTCAGTTCTTTATAGGCACGCTGTAATTCTCCCAGTGGACGTCCCACCAGCACCATGCCAACGGATTTCCCCCGGTGATTCAGTCGAGCGGTACAGTTAACCGAAAGCGGTACTTTACCCGATTTCCCCTGGAGTTCTATTTCAAAATCACGCACTGGCTGGGCTTGCAGGCGCTCACGAAAGGCCTGCACCTTGCCATGTAAGGAGGGGTCAATCAGCGTGGTAATTGAGCGGCCAATAAGCGCTGATTCTGATTCGCCGGCAACCTCGGTGAGGGCACGGTTGACGCCTTCGATAATGCCATCGTTATCGCACACTATCAGCACGTCATTCATAGCGCTCTGAATACTGTCAGAGAAACTTTTTGCTTCTTCTAACTCGACATTCTTACGCTCTACCTCTACCTGTGATTGCACTAAATCGGTATAAGCTTCATCCATTTTCTGGATAACACTTACCCAGGCGTCTTCACTTTGGATGGATTGCACCGGTTCTATGTCTAACGAATCAGTCATATCTGCAGCAGATGGTTATTAATAGTAGCACTATACCTCAGGTTGTTTCAGCGGCAAAACACCGCGGGAAATTTTGCCTGAAACTAAAAGGGAGAGCCTTAACTCTCCCTAAGTCGTTCAGCCAGTAAAATTTATGGCCGGGGCCGAAACATTACCAAACCGGCTTTGTTGGCAATATCCACCTGTGCCACCTTCTGGTAAAAACCATCGGAAAAAAACGCTTCGTATTTCGGCACGGTAACAAACACTCCAACGCCTTCTGAATCGCGGTGTTCCAGCAATACACTGTCGATTGCCCGCATTAATAAATGACCCAGCCCATGGGACTGATAATCAGGATGAACCGCAATAAACGATAGCAAGTGGTACTTTTGCGCTGGCATTGCAGAGCGAATTTTTTCTTCTTTCTCCAGCATCTGGCGAGTGCCGTAGTAGCCGGTAGTGAGCAGCATTTTTAAGCGCCAGTGCCAGTATCGTCCGGCGCCAGCGGCACTGTCCGGCCCCATCAGACAAGCTACCGACAGCAGTCGCCCTTCATCAAATAATCCGATAATAGGTTGTTCTGCTTCCCAGAATGCAGTGAGTTCTTCGCGAATAGCCGACCGCAACCGGGACTCATAACCCTCTTTTTCGCTCTGAAAAATCTGCAAAAATATCGGATCGTCATGATATGCGTTGTAAATGATAGAGGCCGCAACTTTTAGATCCTCCGCTGATAGATAAGCTGCTCTGATGTTATCCAGATTTTGTTGCATTTCTGCCTGAACCATTAGCTGTCTCCCCATGTGTTGTATGGCGACTGCGCAAAAAAGCGCATTATGAGTCGCACGCTCTCACAATCCTTCAGCCAGTCTCGACCAAACCGACCAACTGAAAACAACAAGATTGCTAAAATAACTACGAAACAGACGCGTAAAAAGCGCATCCACTCCTCACTGTATCTTAAAAAAATGCAGGATGTAAATATTTTGTTAATAACAATTAGTATTAAAAACGCGCAGAAAGGCGGCAGAAAATATTGGTCATTCCGAAATGATGAGGGATAAAGCAGACAAGCCTGACATGTATCATGTCAGGCTTGTTCATGTCGTTAGATTTTACGCAAAGCCTCTTCGCCCCAACCAATCAAACGATTGTCCTTAAATACCAGCGGCGTGCATTCATCTTTGGTAGTGATGCCATCGTCTTCTGTCCGTTGGGTGCGGTAAAACAGGATCCGATAGACGTGGTCGCCTTCGCCAAGCATCTCATTAAAATCCGCTACGCCCATTTTGCGGGTAACGTCTTCGAAATGCGCATTAACTTCCAGGTTGCTGATGTGCTTGCGGTTGTTGTACTCACGCTGCTCCCAGCTGGCCTGATAGTGCTCGCCGTCGTCACCACCTACCGAAATAACACAGCCCGAGAGTAATAATGGTGCTGCCAAGGCAGTAATAAGCATAAGTTTTTTCATGATTGTTCCCTGTTACAAAGTGATAAGTTACTTATGCCGATATCACAATCAAGAATAAGGCCAATCGTAACTTACTGATTTTAATAGAAGTTAAATATTAACCACTTGGCATTCAAACTAACAATCAGTATTATCAGCGAAATTTTAGTTTATTTGACTACCCCCCTGGGGTACGTGCCAATACCAGCACTGCACCAGATCACAGAGATAATCATAATGAGCTCCAAAGAAAATCAAAAAGCCCTGGTAGAAATTTGCCACCAGCTGGCGGCTGAAGGACTGACACCCGGCGTTGGTCTGTTGCGTGGTAAAGCGCCTTTTAAAGTCAGCGTACTGGACGCCATTGACGCGATTAAAGTATTTAATCAACAATTTGAAGCGGCCAAAGCAGCGCCCGCGGCGCTGTCGGATAAGGCCCGTATTGATCAATTGGAGAAGCGGGTTGCTCAGTTAGAACAGGCTCTCGCGGTGATGGAGAGCCGTCTGGAAAAACTGCTTTAAACTGAAGGTGTTAAACCATCGAGAAACGTTGCCAGATCCGGTGCAAGACAACGACTGGGCAATTTGCCCACTTGTTCAAGTACTACTTCGCCGGAAGCGTTGTCGACCGACAGAATAAAGTCGTCCTCGTCGGTCAGGCCAAAAAACAGGGTTGGGGGTTGCTTTAACCGTTGCTTCATTAGCAAATGACCAATCAGGTTTTCCTGCAGTCGTTCAAGATCTGACTCGCTACATACTTGCAGTAGCTCGCACTTTCCCTGGGCGGCTTCCACCGTCAGGTTAAAACTCCAGAAGGTGGTAAAGTACTTACAAAATTGTTCGTTGAGCGTGATTTCCAGGGCACTCTCGATATTAGCGAAGCCTTGCTCTGTACTCATAGGCACTGGCCGCCAGCCACACATCTGCCCTTCCTCCGTGACCCCGGTGTAACAGGGGGAGTCCAGTTCACTGATAAATTCGGTTTGCAGCAGCTGAGGATGACGCTCTGCTGCCTGCTCCATCGTTGCGATTAATTTTTGCAATGATTGTTGAACTATATTGTCCATTGCTTTTCCATATCGGGTATACTTGCCGCACATAGTAAATAATTATTCAGGCATTAAACAGCCACTCGCTTATTAATTGCTTATCGCATTTTTTTATTTGTTACAGGAAAGCATGACAACAAAGCAAACAGCGACCCCGTCGCTACCCGCCAACCTCACGCTTGGTCAGAAAGTTGACTACATTGAGCAGTACAGCCCTTCTTTGCTACAGGGTGTGCCCCGCACACTCAGCCGAGACCAGATTGGTGTAAGCCATCCACTCCCCTTTGACGGTATAGACATCTGGAATGGCTACGAATTGTCCTGGCTGAACCCGAAAGGCAAACCCCAGGTTGCCATTTTGCAATGCCGGGTGCCTATTAACTCTGCCAATCTTATCGAGTCAAAATCGTTCAAGTTGTACCTTAACAGTTTTAACCAGTCTGTGTTCAGCGGCAAAGATGAAATCACAGAAGTGATTACCCGGGATTTATCTGCTTGCGCCGAAGCACCGGTTGAGGTGCAGTTATTCCCTGCAAGTGCCTTTTCGCAGTTAAACCTTGGCGAGTTGTCTGGCACGGTTATAGACGATCTGGATATCGAGATTCACGATTACCAGCCTAACCCGCAGTTGCTTAAAACCACAGGCGGTGCGGCCACCAGTGAAACACTGGTCAGCCACTTACTGAAATCAAACTGTTTGATCACCAGTCAACCCGACTGGGCCAGTGTTCAGATCCACTATGAAGGTGAGCCAATCGATCATGCCGGGTTACTCGCTTACCTGATTTCTTTTCGCCGCCATAATGAGTTTCACGAACAGTGTATCGAACGGATTTTTTGTGATGTAATGGCGCAATGTCACCCGGTAAAACTGGCTGTGTACGCTCGCTACACCAGACGCGGCGGATTGGATATCAACCCGATGCGAAGTAATTGCGACTTTAGCGTTACCAATGACAGACTGGCGAGACAATAATAAATGCTGGCAGGTTACATTATGAATAAGGAGCTTGCATAATTTATGGAAGCCAAACAATTACAATCACTGCGCGCTCACAGTGAACAAATGGCTGGCTTTGTCGTCCGCCTGTCCAATTATTACGAAGGCCTGTCTACAGAGATAGACAAAGAATTACAGGGCCTGCGCAACCATTTAAGCGGCAAGATTGACTTTACGCTGGCCACCATCAGCATGAATAAAGTTAGTCAGCTAATCATGCTCGAGCCGCACTCAGTAAAAAGTTTAACCCAGGCCTGGTTGCGCCAGTTGGATGAAGACATACAGACTTTTCAGCGTCTGGTTCACGAACCCACCGCTAAAACACAAGCGGCAAAGGTTAGTGCAGCCATTAAAAAGCCAGTTTCCGGCATCGGTGCCATTCTGCCGCTCTACCAGCAGGTATTAACTTGCTACAAAATGGACATGGGGACGGCAGAAGATGCTCAGCCGGAAAGCCCGGCTGCCGACGCCAGCGCGAGTAAAAGGACTGTTCAGCTAAAACAAAATCTGATTGATGAATTGGGTCAGCTGGTGCAAACCTATATCCGGGTTAACCCCGAAGACGAATACATTGCCTCGCTTGAGCAACGTCTGGGCGATGGCTTAACCGAGGAAGAATTACTCAACAGTTGTTTAATTCTGATCCGTGTCATGGTGCAGGAAACCCTGACCGAAGCTAACACCGCCGGCAAAATTATTCAGCGATTAAATAATGCGCTGGGCAATATGAACGGCGATGTGCAGTCCAGTATATCTAAAAGTGCCGAAAGCTTTGAAGCACGCCAGTCCCGTCAGCAAGAGCTGCGCAGCGTGCTGGAAGACATGGAAGATGCACTGGAAGGCGATCACACCGTTGATGAGCTAAAAAAACAGGCACAGCATTATCTCGGACAAATGGCTAACTCACTTACTGCTGGCGAAGAAGCTGAGCGTATGGAACAGGAAGGCCTGATGTCGCTGTTGGTGTCGATGCAGCAACAGCTATCGTCATTACAGAAACAAACTGATTCTTATCGTAAAAAGCTGGTTGAGCAGCGTATCAACATGTACACCGACCCCCTCACCCGCGTACCAAACCGCATGGCCTACAATGAACGGGCGAACAAGGAGTGGGAACGCTGTCAAGCGCAGGATACGCCGCTAAGCATTGCGGTGGTGGATGTTGACCATTTCAAACGTATCAACGATAAGTATGGCCATGCCGCCGGCGACAAAACCCTGCAGGCTATTGCTCGCCACTTAAAGAGTAACCTCAACAGCTCCGAATTTGTCGCCCGCTGGGGTGGTGAGGAATTTATTATTCTGTTGCCGGATCATTCCTCTGACAAACTACAGAAACGCCTCAATGAGTTGCGTGAGGGCCTGGCTAAGCTACCCTTTAAGTTTAAACAAGAGCGCCTGACAGTGACAGCGTCTATTGGTGGCACCCAGTGTCGCCACGGTGAGAAACTCGACTCAGCCTTTGAACGGGCCGATAAGTGTTTATATAAAGCAAAATCCTGCGGTCGAAATCAGGTGGTCATTCAGGATACCGAATGAAAAAAATTCAGCTAAACCCTGTAGGTTGGATGAGCCAGCTCTCCCAACTTGAAGTCAGCAAGCTTGAAGACACCACAAACAGTCATCTTTACCAATTGTTTCGCAATTGCTGTCTGGCGGTGCTAAACAGCGGCGTTGATGAAGACAATTACGAAATGTTGTTTGCGCCCTACGAGTCGTTTGATATTCGTTTAATCAAACGGGAACGGGGCGTCAAACTCGAACTCATCAATCCGCCTGAGGTTGGCTTTGTTGACGATCGCCTGGTGAAAGGCGTACACGAACACCTGTTTTCCGTGTTGCGTGACATGCTTTACATGGGCAACAAGTACGCTTTTGTGCATGAACACGCCCCCCGGGACAGCGGTAGCATTACCGATATGGTTTTTGACATGCTGCGTCACGCTAAGCTGGTAGAACGCAATAACGAGCTCAACACCATTGTTTGCTGGGGCGGCCACTCCATTGGTCTGAAAGAATACAAATATACCAAGGAAGTAGGATATCAGCTGGGCTTGCGGGAAATGAACATCTGTACCGGCTGCGGTCCCGGTGCTATGAAAGGCCCGATGAAAGGCGCCGCTATTGGCCACGCCAAGCAGCGTTACCGTGACGGCCGCTATATCGGAATTTCAGAGCCAAGCATTATTGCCGCCGAGCCGCCTAATGCTATCGTTAACGAATTAGTGATCATGCCAGACATTGAAAAACGTCTGGAAGCTTTTGTGCGGATTGCCCATGGCATTATTATTTTTCCGGGCGGGGTAGGAACAGCAGAAGAGCTCCTGTATCTACTGGGAATATTGATTCACGAACGTAACGCCCAACAGCCCTTCCCGCTGGTTTTAACCGGTCCGGCAGGCAGCGAATCCTACTTTGAAGCCATTCACGAGTTTGTTGGTGCCACCCTTGGCCCGCAAGCCCAGAACCGCTATCAGATTATTATTGATGATCCGGTTGAAGTAGCCAGGGTGCTGGGTCAGGGCGTTAAAAAAGTCGAGCAATTCAGACTCGCCATGGGCGATGCCTTTAGCTTTAACTGGTCTTTAAAAATCGACGATGATTTTCAGCAACCTTTTGTGCCCACGCACAAATCCATGGCCGCACTGAATTTGCATCGTAAGCAACCTTTGTCTGATTTAGCCAATAATTTGCGTAAGGCGTTTTCTGGTATCGTCACCGGCAATGTTAAGGCTGAGGGTATCCGGCAGATCCGTGACTTTGGTCCGTTTAATCTGTCGGGTGAGGCCGACCTGATGGCTCGTATCGATGCGCTGTTGAAATCTTTCGTAGCTCAGCAACGTATGAAGCTGCCAGGCACAGAATACCGTCCCTGCTATAGCATCAACCGGGATTCATAATCCGTAACATTATCAAGGCTGACAGTGTGACGGTAATTGGATAAACTAAGCTCAGATATGGCCCGGGGCGGGCCTGATAGTTAAAAAAAATAGCAGACACGAAGAAGATAAATGAACAGTAAAGCAATCCGTCTTATTTTGATCGGCGTAGCCTCATACGCGGTTCTTGCTTTTTCGCTGATCGCCTTTTATCCGGATAAGCCGGAAAACATGGATTGGCAGGATCGGGAAGAATACAACAAGGTTCAGATATCGAAGCTGGAACTGGGCATTACCCGGGCAGAGGTGATGGCACTACTGGGCACCCCGGATATTACGGAAGCAAAAATGCAGGACAGCCGCGAGATACAGGTGATGTTTTACCGAACCCAGCATGTGCGTGCTGATGGCATGACCACACAGGACGAATGTACGCCCTTGTTATTTGAAAACGAAGCCCTGATAGCCTGGGGCGATGGTGCATACCAGACTTACCTGAGCAGTTAGTCACCTTGACAGATATGCTGGCAACCTATCACTCGTTGTTGCGGGACAGTGAAGCACTCCCGGTGTTGCCAGCGAAGGATACCGCGCAACTTTCTCTTTATCTGGATATCAGTGCCCGTTGGCTGTCTTTTAGTAAAGACCATCTGCCACTGCTTACCGTACTCACCTGTCGTCCTTACCACGCCTCTGAACCAGGCTCAAATTTGTGGCTCCGTCATATTGGCGCGTATCTGTTGCTTGGCATCCGGAACCGGGTAAACCAGCATACCCTGCAACAGGGTACCGCTGCGTTGCTGGCCTATCACCGGTTAAAACAACAGTCTGTCATTACCAAACCGCGTGTTATGCGGATCATCAAACAACTCAATCACTTTGGCCAGCACTATTGGGCAGCTCACCTGTTACCCTCTGGAAAAAGCAAACAATACCAGGATTGCTTTGACGTCGCGTGGTTATGGCATCGCTATCTTAGCCGTGCCCCACTGTGCAACTTTAATGATATTCTGCAAAAGCTGGTCGCCAGCATACCGGGTTCCGGGCAGCATCTGCTGGCTGAGCTGATTGAGTATCCGGGGGTTATTCACGAGGGCATGGCTGTACAGCTTGCCGGACAACAAAGTACGGTTGTCAGTCAGTTAAAAGATAAAGTGCTGGTATACACTGCCGCCATGCAGCAATTTAGCTGGCATGAGAAAACCCATTTACAGTGCAGGCAGCGCCAGACTATTACGGTTATCGACTGGCTTAATATTAACAGTGAGTTACAAAAGCAGCCGGAAGAAGGCGAAGTTATCAGCCTTGGCGACCACCGCTGGGCGCTACCCCAAAGCTACCCTACTGCTCGCCCGCCGGCAAGTTTACAGGCATTGCTCAGAGCCCTTAATGACCCTGACATTGCAATTCAGAAAATTGTCAGTCTGGTTACTGCCGAACCCGCTTTTAGTCGCTTTTTAAATGATGCGGCGTCGAAAGATAACCGTATGCAACTTTCGGTCTCCAACGTAAAGCAAAGTATACTGACCTATGGGCTGGAAAGAGTCGGTCATATGCTGGTTCAGTACGCCCTTTATCAGCGCCTCACACAACACTGGTTTCCGCTACTTGAATGGTATTCACAACTGGCGCAGATTACTATTTTGCTGAGCAGTGAGATGGCGGTAGCGTCGGGGAAAATTACCCCACAGTACGCGAGTCTGGTGACCACGGTAGCGTTGTCTCCGTTATTTACCACTGCCAGTGAAAAAGGCAAAACCACACCAGCCCGGATTGATCAGCGCCTGTTCGATATCGACAGCCTGTTAGGCACTGCCGGCGAGCGTGATAAAAACACTACACGCCAGCGGTTAATTTCGCTGGCAACTGCCTGGGAACAGGATAAAGGCCAGGCGCGGTTAATCGCCTGCTGCGGCAAGCTGCCAGAGGAAGTGCCGGGGCTACTACGACTACCCCATTGTATAAGTGGCTTAAGTTTGATTTGGGCCCGCGAGTGGCTATTCGGCCACACCGCCTGTCAGCACACCCAGCAGTTTATTCAGCAAACCAACAAAGCCTTTCCGGCACTGGCAGGATTAAAGCCAACACTGTTGCCCAAAGTGGCGCATTTACTCAGTTGTCCCCTCCCATAAACGTTTTTTTACCCCCCGGAATAAATACCATTTATAAGCACTATGGACTAATTTACTACTCATTTAGTCTGGGTTCATATAAACTTACGAGTAAAAATAAACACCTTACAAATGACGAAAAATCAGTCAGAAACACGTTCGCTGACCGATTTTTACGCTACACTTATCACAAGCAAACGACCTAACGAACCAGTAAAAGTTATTAAGGATCTCTGATGACTCAACAACGCATTACTGTCATCCGCGGAGATGGTATCGGCCCGGATATTATTGATGCAGCGACTCAAATTCTAGATAAAGCAGGCTGTAATTTTGCCTACGACTATGCCGACGCTGGCCTGATGGCGCTGGAAAATCACGGAGAACTGCTTCCGCAGGAAACCCTTGACCTGATCGCCAAAAACAAAGTAACACTGAAAGGCCCGTTAACCACTCCGGTAGGTGAAGGTTTCACCTCGATTAATGTTAGCCTGCGTAAGCAATTCCAGCTTTACGCTAACGTCCGCCCTGTATTGTCGTTTAAAGGCACCAAAGCCCGCTACGAAGATATCGATATTATTACCGTTCGGGAAAACACCCAGGGTATGTACTCTGGCCTGGGTCAGGTTGTTTCTGAAGACGGCACAGAAGCTGAAGCGCGTAGTAAAATTACCCGCGAAGGCGCAGAAAAAATTGTTACCTTCGCCTACGAGCTGGCTCGCCGCGAAGGCCGTAAAAAAGTCACCGCAGTGCACAAGGCTAACATCCTCAAATCCACCTCAGGTTTGTTCCTTAAAGTAGCCCGCGAAATCGCCGAGAAATACCCGGATATTGAATCCACCGAAATGATTGTTGATAACGCCTGTATGCAGTTGGTAATGAACCCTCATCAGTTTGATGTGATTGTTACCACCAACCTGTTTGGCGATATCTTATCCGACCTTTGCGCAGGTCTGGTAGGCGGTTTAGGTATGGCTCCAGGCGCTAACATTGGTGGCGAATGTGCTATTTTTGAAGCTGTACACGGTTCTGCACCGGACATCGCCGGTAAAAACCTGGCAAACCCAACCAGCGTTATTCTGGCATCAGTACAAATGCTGGAATACCTGGGAATGGCGGATAAAGCCGAAGCGATTCGCACCGCGCTGAAAGACGTGATTGAAAGTGGCGACCGTACGACCCGCGATCTGGGTGGACAGCACGGCACAACTGAGTTTACTCAGGCAATGCTGGAAAGGTTGTAAGCCTCCTTTCATTACTTAGCCAATGCTAAAAGCAAGTCAGCCGACTTGCTTTTTTTTGCCGTTAAAAAAGTGAACCTTTTCTCCTGCCGATCCGAATTAATCTATGTAACCAAGGAGAAATACCATGTCTTATGACAACAGCAAAAATACCATAGGCAATATGGCAGCAATTCAAACCGCCATTGCCGATCAAAACAGCGAAGAGCTTAAGGCGCTGCTTGCTGATATACAGCTGGATACACTGCAAAAAGATTATTTACTGGAGCTGGCCGCTTTGGGTAGCGACAGTGAAATAGAAACGCTTATTCAAAAAACGCCGGAAAAAGACCTGAGCAATTCATAGCTTCACCGTGCATGTTTGTGTAATGATACGGCATTTCCGTTGTTAGGAGTGTGCCCAGTGAAAAACACCACCAACCATGAGCGCCGCAACTTCTTAGTCAAAACTGGCGCCGTCGCCAGCACGGTCGCAGTTGCCCCGGCAGCGTTAGCGACTGCCGGTTCGGCGGTTTTACCGGTCATTCGTCACAGTGTGTTTTTCTGGCTGAAGAATCCAGGCAATCAGGCCGATCGTGACGCACTTATAGCCGGGCTAAAAACCCTTGGCGCTATCGAAACCGTAAAGGGCATACAGATTGGCGTGCCAGCTTCAACCGAAAAACGAGACGTGGTGGACAACAGTTTTGATGTTTCTGAAATGCTATTGTTTGACAGTGTAGAAGGTCAGAACAGCTATCAGAGTCATCCGGTGCATCTGGCCTTTGTGAAGAACTGTGAACACCTCTGGCGCAAGGTGGTGGTCTACGATTCTATCGCTGTATAGCCTTTTTAAAGGCCGGTTCGCAGGTTCGTTACGGTTTTAGGCTCTACACCAAAATAGTGAATTTTATGCGTTGCCGCTTGCTTTAAGGGGCTTTGGGCTTCTACCCCCACTTTCACAATGGCCTGGCTTTTCATTCTGGTGAGTCGGGCCATATAAAACTGTTCTCCATTGACCGACCAGAACATCGAATACAAATCGCCTTTTCTGATCACCCGTAACCAGACTTTATCGGTGTCGGGCAATCTTACGCCATTGGCGTCATCAGACAACGATTTAGTCACCACCGACACAATACTCTTTCCTGTCGCATCTGAATATTCAAAGGCAAACTTAATCCAGTTAACCGCATCAAGCATCACCATTACCGACACCGCATTCCAGGTGGATGAAAAATCAGGTTCTACTACCGCAGTGGCAACAAAGTCTCCGTTTGCTTCGTAAAATAAAAACGGGGCGGAAGCGCTGCTACTGCCGTTTTCCGGGTCGATAAAAAAGTCGGTGCCGGGCGCAGTATTAACGCTGAGTATGCCCTTCTCGAAGGAAACCACGTCTGGCATGTTCATCCAGCGTAACCGTTCACCTTCGCTGGCGGATAATGTTGACAGGAGATTTGCTGGTATCGTATGAGTGCTTGCAGACTGAGCAGTGAGCGGCGTATGGCTGCAAGAAACCAGACTGAGAACTAAAAATGGAATAATCCAGATCAGGCGGTTCGCTAACTTCATATTAGTGTCCTTGCTGGTTATACATTACCGAGCGGATGAGACATTACAAACCGGCTCACATAAAACTCGCCAGCGCCTTTTCAACCACTAGCCTGGGCGGCGCTGCCAACAACATCAACGGGAAACGTAAATAAAAACTCTACACCTTTGCCTGATTCGGAGTGAAAATCCAGACTTCCTTTTAGCTTTTGTGTGGCAAGGGCCTGTACAATGGATAAACCTAACCCACTGCCGCCACTTCCCCGGCGTGTAGTAAAATACGGCTCAAAAACCGCCTTCTGGTTTTCAGGCGGAATACCATTGCCATTATCCTTGTAGACTAAACACAGGGTCTGTTTATCCGAGTCGAGTGAACACGACAAGCTAATGTGTTTTTCATCCACATTTTCAAAAGCATGATTAATGGAATTGAACACCAGATTGGTAATGATCTGAGATAAAGCACCGGGGAAGGAATTCATAATACATTGCGGAATTTCACCTGTCTCAAGACGGATCCCGAACCGCTTCACCTCAGGAATAAGACTGTTGGTTGTGCTTCGTAACACTTTTTGCAATTCGAACCGACTGGCACAATCAGCATTCTGATTTACCGCGCTGTCTTTAAAATCACTAATTAACTTTACTGCCCGGCCAAGGTTAAATGTCAGCAGGTCAGTAACATCGGTGGACTCTTCAACAAAGTTACTAAACAACGACTCAGTCAGAGTGCCCTGTGAAAAATGTTGGTTCAGCTCCCGCAGCGCTTCTTTAAAATGTGTTACCCCTGTTATGGCCACACCAAGCGGGTTGTTAATCTCGTGCGTTACGCTGGCAACCAGCTTGCCAAGGGTCATAAAACGTTCTTCTTCCGCCAGGTCGTCATATGATTTGGCTTGAGGCAATGGCGAAGTGGTGAACTTTCGAATAGAAAATACCGGGGCTTCAATCAGGCTTTGCAACACGCTCAAACAGCTATTAACCAGATTATTAATGTTAAGTACCTGGGTCGGCTCTGGCTCATCGCCGCCTACTTCCAGCACACCAAGGAAACCTTCGCTGTCGCCACAAATATAGTGCTGGATCCAGCTTACTGCGGGCAGTTCTCTTTGTTCCAGAGCCGGCAGGCTAAAGCCGGCATTCTCGTTAAATGCAGTTAGTATTCTGCTATCACGTAAAGAATCTGCGTAAGTTTCAGCTACACCAGGCGGGATCTGCCAGGGCTGCTCGCGAACCGGATTATTCCGGCCTAACACGATAGGCACACACTGGCCGTCCTGAGTAGGTAAGACCCACAGCGTAACGGTAAATTCTTCCGGTAAGTTTAATTGTAACGCGTCTACTGCGAATTGTAACAGGGTGACACTATCGCTATGACTACGGCTAAGCCCGGCCCATTCCTGAGCCCAGTTAACGTTTTGTGCATCCATCGGCTCAGCCTTAACTTAATCCGGGTAGCGGTTTCTGATTTCCCAAAATTCGTCAAAGTGATCGATTATCAGATCGACTAACTTTGGCTCAAAGTGTTCACCACGTTCCTTAAGCAACTCTTCCCTGACATTTTCTTTGCCCCAGGGTTCTTTGTAGCAACGTTTTGAGCCTAAAGCGTCAAACACATCAGCCAGTGCGGAAATGCGTCCGGCAATCGGTATCTCTTCGCCCTGCAATCCTAGTGGATAACCATTACCGTTCCATTTCTCATGGTGCGTCATACAAATCATCGACGCCACTTTCAGTATAGGCTTGGTTGATTTGCGCAAAATATCATGACCAACGGAGGCGTGGGTTTTCATGGTTTCCCACTCTTCTTTATCCAGCTTACCCGGCTTGTGCAGAATGCGATCCGGGATCGCCACCTTACCAAAATCATGTAACGGCGACGCCCGTTTAATCACCAGACACTCTTCTTCTGCCAGACCATAAAGCTGTGCCAGCCGGTAACTAACCAATGACACCCGTTTTACGTGCGCGCCGGTTTCCTTACTGCGCATCTCTACCGCATCGCCCAGCAAATAAACCAGCTCACGCTGCGTTTCCAGGATCTCTTCACCTTTCAACAGACTGGCGTAAGTCAGCGCTACGTTAAAACAATAAATGTCGAGCAATTCCTGTTGGGCGTTGGTGAGTTTACCGTTGGTATCAATGTACAGCAGACTCTGATAACCACTCTCAGTTTCGGTATAAAACACATAACCTTCTTCACTGTACAGTGAGCGTCGCTCATCCAGCGCTTTATCAAATAATTGTTCCACCGGAGCGGGGAGTCCGGGTGAATCATCTTCGGCAATCACGTCGGCCATAGAACCGGTCGCGGCCAGGATTCGTCGCTCGCCATGAGCGCCCTGCTCAGAAAAGGTGGTGCAATACACTGCGCTGGAGTCAATTTGCAGCAGGTTCATTATTTCCTTTAACACCGCAGTGGCAAACTCACTCATTGAGTTTGGTTTCAGCATTTTGCTGGTACTTTCTATTACCTGGCGCAGACCCTTACGATGCATATCAATGGTTTGAATATCCCGGTAAGAACGCAGTCCACTGTACATCAGGGTTTTGAGCTTCTGACTGGTGAGCTCCGTTTTCTCTTTGTAATCGTTTATATCGTAACGTTCGATAACTTCGTGCTCCGGGGCCTGACCGGGCTGCCCGGTGCGCAACACTAAACGAACCAAATGATTACCTAACTCGTTTCTGACCTTGTGTACCAAATCCAGTCCGGCATGATCGGTTTCCATCACCACATCAACCAGCGCCAGCGCTATGTCAGTGTGCTCGGTGAAAATTTGAAGCGCTTCCCTGGCAGAATATGCATGTAAGAAACGGATCCGTTTACCGTCGAAGCGAAAACGTTTAAGGGTTAAGTCAGTGACTTTGTGTACCTCAACTTCATCGTCGATAATCAAAACCGTGTAACCATAATCAGCATCATTTTCCTTTGGACTGGTCGTGTCCGCAGAAGCTGATTTCGATTGCGATGCAAAAAGTGGATTGGATATCACTGCTGACCTCACTTATTTAAGTCATGTAATTCAAAGGCCACAGCCAGGCCTTCATCGACATATAAATTCAAATCGCTGTTTAACTTACCTTTTACCAGGTTATACACCACACTTAACCCCAGCCCGGTACTGCCTGCACCCCGACGAGTTGTGAAAAACGGGTCGACAAGGCGTTTGAGGAGCGCTTTTTCCACGCCAACCCCATTATCTTTAAACAACAATACATTTTCTTTTTTCCCTGCGGTTTGAGCCGGGAAGGTAATACTGATTTCACAGTGCTGCTGGTTAGGTAAAAAAGCATGCACGATTGAGTTACTGGCAAGGTAATGAAAAATGTCCAACAACACCGAAGGATAAGTTATCACCGTTGCACTTTGATCGATTTCGGCTTTAATAGTAAAAGCCAAATTCGGGTTTTCGTTATAGAAACGCTGTATAAACACATCCACAAGCTCCGCAATCACTACAGGCTCTGGCGCTGAGGAAGACTCACAACTTTCGATATCTACCTTTTTAAAACGGGCGACCAACGACGACGCTTTGTACAAATTGTTCAGTGTCAGGCTCACCATTTCATCGCCCGTATCCAAAAACTCAACAAAGGCGTTGGGATCCAGATGCCCCTGTTCATAATCCTGGCGCAGCCCTGTCATACTCTCCTGCAAGTGAGACGCGCTGGTAATGCCAATCCCCAGTGGCGTATTAACCTCATGAGCAACCCCGGCGACGACCCCTCGCATTGCTGAGAGTTTTTCAGTTTCAATCAACTTCTGCTGAGCAAACTGCAGATCTTTAAAGGCCGCCTTTCTTTCTCTGTGCGCCACTTTTAACCTTTGCGCCTGCACGACCAGATAGACAACTAACGAACTCAAAGCCAGTGTGCCGAACGGGATAGCCTTATACGCAACCGTTCGATGCCACTGTTCATTTTGAAAAGCGGAGATCGTCCACTGACGATTAAAAAACGCTACGGTGCGAGCAAAGTCACCATCGTTCACCGTTTCGTCGCCCGACTTTGCTTTGTCATGCCGACTAAATACTCGGCGAGCCGTTGAATTTTCATACTCAAATAAAGTATAGCCCTGATTTAGCTGATTATTTAAATTTCGTTCCAACGTGACACCAACGTCTACTAAAATCCCCACAAATCCGGCTTTCGGCGCCACTTCCATTAGCACAAAAGCGAAGTAGCGAGGGTCTTTGCTAAGTTTAAATATTGGCGAGGCGACTGCCTGTTGACGTTGACTTGCCTGCGCCAGCAACACATTTATATCTGCATTAACCAATACCTCCGAGGAATTCACCGGTACGCCTTTGCTAACATCCTGCCAATAGGTTTGTGTTACGCCCGGCTCTTCGACAGATGTCTGTTCACTCAGGTAAGCCATTGCCGTAATACTGTAAAACTGCGCCATTACCAGGCTGGCGTAGCTCGCAAATTCATGAGCTTCTACATGAGTAGACGACCGAAAAAGTTGTGCGAGGGAATTAAGCGCAAAAGCGTTGTAATCGACCTCCCGACTCAGCGTATCGATAAATTCATGTATTGGGGCTTCAAAGCTGACTACCTCTTCCTGATCAAGCAAGGTCTGGCTGACTGATGCACCCACAATGGTAATCACTACTACGAAAATCCCCCCCAGAAAGTATGTGGTAAACTGATTGGGCATTGATGATTTCCTGGATTTTTAATAACTATAGTTTAGGATTTGCAAGACAGGTAACCAGCGTTGCAGTCCGCCGTACATTTATGGCCCTTCAATTGCAGTTTAATCCCCCTCGACATTTTAATATGAGTGTTCAATCACCGCAGTCGGTTGCATGCAGAGAAGCAGAAAGGCAAATTTACCTATTGATTTAAAAAGATATTCAGTATTTTCCAAGTTCAATAAAGCGCGTTTTGCCCGTTAGGGTTCTATCACGGGTCACTGGCAACATGAGTGATATTTATCTTTAGTATAAATTTTAGTTTCGCGCACTTTTTATTTACTTCTGAGCAAGATTTCAGCCCGCCTCGCTACAAAACTGGCCATTATCAGTACTCCCGCAAACCGGCATTGCTCTTTACAGTTAAGGGGATGATTTTCATCACTGACAACTTTTTTGGAGAGACAAATGAAACTGACAACTTGCAAAGTAATTATTATGACCCTGGCCATGCTGGGTGGTTTTAGTCAGGCCTCGGCCGATTCTCTAACCATGACCGATGAAGTGAAACAAGTGGCCAGCACCGAAGCCTTGCTGAATATTAATACCGCATCGTTGGAGCAACTGATGGCTTTACCTGGCATCGGGAAAAGTAAAGCAGCAGCGATTATTCAGTATCGCGAGGCTCAGGGTCCTTTTACGTCGATTGACGACCTGATTAATGTGAAAGGTATCGGGCACAAGATGCTGGCTAAGCTCACCGGCGCCATTGAAGCACGGTAAACAACAAGTATGACTTACTTGCGGTACCTTTTTTATCATCAAAAAAAAAGCCGCTGATGAATCAGCGGCTAGTTTTATTACAGACCTGTTTAAGGTAGTGCGTCGAGGTCTTCACCCTCTTTCTCAACCTGAGGCGGCATTAAATCTTCTTTGCTGATACCCAGAGCAAGCGCTACTGAGCTGGCAATGTAGATAGAAGAGTAAGTTCCGACTACCACACCAAAGAGCAATGCCGTAGCAAAACCATGAATTAACGCCCCGCCTTTGAAGAACAGCGCCAGTAATACCAGTACCGTTGTTAAGGAGGTGATGATGGTTCTGTTTAAGGTTTGCGTCAGGGAAATATTGATAATTTCCTCCGGCTCACCTTTACGGATTTTACGGAAGTTTTCACGAATACGGTCAGATACAACGATAGTATCGTTAAGTGAATAACCGATCACGGCTAACACCGCTGCCAGTACGGTTAGATCGAACTCCAACTGTAAGAATGAGAACAGACCAAGTGTTAAAAAGACATCATGCACCAGGGCCGACACCGAGCCCAGCGCAAAACGCCACTCAAAACGCGCTGCAACATAAATGAGGATACAGATAAGCGCCACCAGCATAGCCAGACCGCCCTGCTCCGTTAACTCTTCACCTACGTTAGGCCCAACAAACTCAATACGACGCTTCTCAACACTGCTATCAGCCTGCTGCAGAATGTCGATGACCTGATCACCAATGGTAACGGCTTTAACGCCTTCACGCGGGGCGATACGAATAAGCACGTCGGTACTGCTACCGAAGTTTTGCACCACCGCATCAGGAAAGTCATTGGCCGCCAGGGCTGAGCGAATCTCACTCAAATCTGCGGCTTGTTCATACCCCACTTCAATCAGTGTACCACCGGTAAAATCGAGGCCCCAGTTCAGGCTGTTAGTCGCCAGCGAGAAAATAGAGGCCAAGATCAGTGTGGTTGATAACACCATTGCCGGCATTCGCAACTTCATGAAATTGAGGGTTTCTTTTAATTTTAATAATTGCATGTCAAACGCTCCTATATCGCCAGCTTGTTAACACGGCGACCACCCCAGACGGCGTTCACGATGACACGGGTCACTAAAATCGCAGTAAACATAGAGGTAGCAATACCTATCATCAGCGTAATAGAGAAACCTTTAATCGGGCCTGTGCCTACAGCAAACAGGATCAGGCCGGCAATAAAGGTAGTGATGTTGGCATCAAGGATAGTGGAAAATGCACTGTCATAGCCCTGGTGAATCGCTTGCTGAGGACTGCGACCATCGCGGATTTCTTCACGAATACGCTCAAAAATTAACACGTTAGCATCTACCGCCATACCGACCGTTAAAACGATACCCGCCATACCAGGCAAAGTCAGCGTTGCGCCGGGGATCATCGACATGATACCCACGATCATTATCAGGTTTACCGCCAGAGCGATATCAGCCACCAGACCAAAAGCTTTGTAATATACCAGCATAAAGACCATGACCAGGGCCAGACCCCAGACAATAGCCTGCATACCTAAATCAATGTTTTCCTGACCCAGGCTTGGACCAACGGTGCGCTCTTCAACAATTTGAATCGGCGCAATCAGTGCACCTGCACGCAGCAGTAAGCTCAGGTCGCGGGCTTCTTTAGGGGAGTCCAGACCGGTGATTTGGAAATTGCTGGCAAACTGACCACGGATGGTTGCCACGTTGATGACTTCTTCGTGACGCTCAAAAATCAGCTTATCGTTGGCATCGCGCTCACCTGTGGCTTTGTATTCAATGAATACCGTTGCCATGGGTTTACCCACATTTTCACGGGTATTGCGAGACATTTTCGTGCCGCCTTCACTGTCCAGTGAAATACTGACCTGGGGCAATCCATACTCATCTACACCGCTGTTGGCATCAATAATATGGTTTCCGGTTACCACTACACGTTTGTCTAATAATACCGGACGCTCGCCTTCAAACAGCAACTGCGAACCAGGAGGTACGCGACCATCCAGTGCATCACGTACATCATTGTCCTGATCCACCATTCTGAATTCCAGGGTCGCGGTGGCGTTAAGGATTTCTTTGGCCTGGGCTGTATCCTGAATACCCGGCAGTTGCACTACGATTCGCTCTGCGCCCTGCTTCTGAACGACAGGCTCCGCAACACCCAGTTGGTTAACCCGGTTACGGATAATGGTGATGTTTTGCTTAACCGCATAATCACGAATTTCTGCCAGTTTTTGCTCAGAAAAACGGGCGCGTAATACTAAATCATCCATTTGCTGGTAAGTGAGGTCACGGTTGCGGTTTTTCAGGAAAAACTCCGCTTTGTCGAGGGTTTCCTCGTCGCGGAACTGAATATCAACAAAGCCGTCACGCACATTTACAGAACGATAACGCAGTTTTTCTTCACGTAGCGCGGTACGGAAATCGCTTTCTGCATCTTCCAGCGATTTGCCTATGGCTTCGTTCATATCGACTTCCATCAGGAAGTGCACACCACCGCGTAAGTCCAGACCGAGCTTCATAGGCGTGCCGCCCAGGCTTTCCAGCCACTCAGGGG
Source organism: Marisediminitalea lipolytica (assembly GCF_001758465.1). Classification (GTDB taxonomy): domain Bacteria; phylum Pseudomonadota; class Gammaproteobacteria; order Enterobacterales; family Alteromonadaceae; genus Alteromonas; species Alteromonas lipolytica. The sequence goes on along the minus strand of NZ_MJIC01000014.1, from coordinate 617,560 downwards.
TATCCGGAGCCAGGTTCATGGCGACCACGTAATCACTGCCCAGCTCACGATCCAGAAAATCACGCCCTTTTAACTGACTGTCCGAATCAGGTAAACGGATCAGCAACTGATCGTTGGCAAACTCGACGGCCTTGATTGGGATATTCTGTTCAGCTAATGCAGCGGTAATGCGGGTTTCAAGTGCTGCGGTTACAGTGGCATTGCGTGAACCGGAAATCTGCACGGCATTGTCTTCGCCGTACAAATTGGGCAACGCATAAAGGCCACTCATCAGTACCATAAACAGTACGATCAGCACCTTAAAAAATGAGTTTTGATTTAACACAGGAATTTCCTACGACGGGCATAAGCAGACTGCTTAGCCCGTTAAGCTGGTTACTTAGATAGACTTCATGGTGCCTTTAGGCAGCACTGCACTAACGGCAGACTTTTGCACAACGATGTTAGTTTGGTCGTTTAATGCAACTTCAATAAAGTCTTTTTCTTCCGTGACTTTGGTAACCTTACCAACCAGACCACCCTGGGTAAGGACTTCGTCGCCTTTAGTTAAAGACGAAACCAGAGCTTTATGCTCTTTTACGCGCTTTGCTTGCGGACGATAGAGTAAGAAGTAAAAGATAAGGCCAAATACGCCGAGCATAATCAGCATTTCTAAACCGCCACCCTGAGCGCCACCGCCAGCCGTTTGTGCATGTGCTTCAGAAATAAATAAACTCATAATGTTCCCCGTTTTAAATTGTTATAAAGCCGGTACCGGCATGTTTTTCTGTGCGTAAAATTCGCTGACAAATTCGTCCAGTGAGTTACTTTCAATAGCGTCACGTAACCCCTGCATAACCCGTTGATAATATCTCAGGTTATGAATAGTGTTGAGTCTGGCACCCAGTATCTCGTTACATTTATCAAGATGATGTAAATATGACCGAGAATAGTTTTTGCAAGTGTAGCAATCACATTTTTCGTCCAAAGGGCCCGTGTCATTCTTGTGTTTGGCGTTGCGGATTTTTATCACACCTTCCGTGACAAACAGATGACCATTGCGGGCATTGCGGGTTGGCATCACGCAATCAAACATATCAATGCCACGACGAACCGCTTCAACAATATCCTCTGGCTTACCCACGCCCATCAGGTAACGCGGTTTATGTTCCGGGATTTTAGGCGCGGTGTGCTCGATAATGCGGATCATGTCTTCTTTGGGTTCACCAACCGACAAACCGCCAATGGCATAGCCGTCAAAACCAATGTCTTCCAGACCCGCGAGCGAGACGTCACGCAGGTCTTCGTACATACCGCCCTGAATAATACCAAACAAGGCTGATGGATTATCGCCATGAGCGTCTTTGCTGCGCTTTGCCCAGCGTAATGAGAGCTCCATTGATATACGCGCTTCCTGCTCCGTCGCCGGATACGGCGTACATTCGTCAAAAATCATCACGATGTCAGAACCCAGATCGCGCTGGACTTCCATGGATTTTTCCGGCGTCAGCAGAATTTTTTCACCATTGATAGGTGAACGGAACGTCACACCTTCTTCAGTGATCTTACGCAGGTCACCCAGGCTAAATACCTGAAAACCACCGGAATCGGTGAGGATTGGCTTTTCCCAGTGCATGAAATCATGCAGATCACCATGTTGTTTTATGATGCCGGTTCCCGGACGCAACATAAGGTGAAAGGTATTGCCTAGGCAGATATGTGCGCCGCTGTCCTCCAGCTCTTCTGGCGTCATTCCCTTTACGGTACCGTAAGTACCTACCGGCATAAACGCCGGGGTTTCCACTACGCCGCGTTCAAACACCAGTTTTCCTCGTCTGGCGCGACCGTCGGTATGGAGCAGTTCAAATTGCATGAGAGTTAATATCCTGTCTGATCAAGAGGAAAAACAGTCCTCTGTCTGAGCTCAATTGAGGGCGGATTATACCAGCTATTAACCAGAGATCATGTGTTAATAGCCTTTTCAATAAACATGCTGTCGCCATAGCTGTAAAAGCGGTATTGCTCTTTAATTGCTTCAGCATAGGCATGCAGCACATTATCGCGGCCGGCAAAGGCACTAATCAGCATAATGAGAGTTGATTCTGGCAAGTGAAAATTGGTGAACATGGCATCCACCACTTTAAATTCAAAGCCAGGGTAAATGAAGATATCGGTATCCGCCTGAAACGGCTCGATGATAGCGTCTTTACTGGCATGTAACGCTGCAGATTCCAGCGAACGAACAGATGTAGTGCCAACCGCAATGACCCGCTTGCCTGCCGCCTTGGTGGCTCTTACCGCATCCACAACGCTATCAGGCACAATCGCAAATTCAGAGTGCATCTTATGCTCCAGCACGTTGTCCACGCGGACCGGCTGGAAAGTGCCTGCTCCCACGTGCAGTGTGACATAGGCCAGATTAACCTGCTTTTCCTGTAACGCCTGCAGTATTGCATCATCGAAGTGAAGACCCGCGGTTGGCGCTGCAACGGCGCCTGGCGCCTGGTTATACACGGTTTGATAACGTTCTTTGTCGCTGTCTTCATCGGCTCTGTCGATATACGGCGGCAGCGGCATATGGCCATAGCTCTCGAGTTGTTCAAGGACAGACTTGTCGCCCTCAAAGTGCAGCTCAAACAGCGCATCCTGACGCCCCGTTACCGTGACATTAACAGCCCCTTCCAGTAACAAAGCTGTGCCGGGTTTTGGCGCTTTGCTTGCCCGCACATGAGCCAGCGCGTTTTTATCATCAACGATACGCTCTATTAATACTTCGACCTTGCCTCCGGACGCTTTTTGTCCCAGCAAACGTGCCGGAATAACCCGGGTATTATTAAACACCAGCAGATCGCCCGGTTCGACTAACACCAGCATATCGCGAAACTGCTGGTGCGCAACCGTTCCTGTTTTACCATCGAGATGCAACAAACGACTGGCAGTACGTTCGGCGGTAGGATGTTTGGCAATTAAATGCTCGGGTAAGGTAAACGTAAAATCTGATAATTTCATGCAGCTAAAATATTTGGCAAAGTGAGTTTTGTTTCCACAGAGTACCTTTTGAAAGCGCGGTAACCTGTCATGTATATTCAGGCCTGAAGCCATATTGTTGCGGATTGTACCACAACTGATTAGCAATGCGCCGGGCACTTAACGTCGCGCGTCAAAGGTTGGTGGCATCTGTCCTGGCAACAGCTGAATCGTCCTATTCTATCGGGCCCTAATAACCCCACACTTCTTATGGCTAAAACGATTAAGCAATTCCCTTACCAACTTTAGGTATTTTTTTTTATACCAATGGATGCGACCCTATACATAGTATTTCTTTTATATTTCCGTGATAAGGCTATTATTTAATCACAAGCGATGATGTTCTCCCATCTTCCTTATTCGACCCAGTCACTTTGACTGGGTTTTGTTTATCCGGGCCTTGCTAAACGGGCTATCCAACTTAGTCAGCATCACTGGCGGCAATAATCTCAGCCATCATTTCTACCGATAAAGGCCGGGCCTTTAATACATATAAAATTTGCAGTAGCAAATCCGCACCTAAAATCCCTTTGTTAACTTTATTGCGCAGGTTATCCGCCGTCTGCGTTACCCCTATTTCTGCCAGCTTGTCACTCAGTCCCTGATATTTAACACCCCGTAGCGACATTTCTGAACGAACGATTCGCTGGACAATCATTCGCCATTGATTCTGACCTTTCAAAAAGCCCCCTTTTGTGAATTATTTTTTACATTGACACACTTTTTTACACATATAGACATAATTATTATTGACTAGGATAAGTATAATTGTCTACACTTTTCCTCGTTCAGGCCATTGGTGATGGTGACCAGTTGACCTGAACGGGTAATGAGAAAGTAACAGATATCGATTTAGTCACACTTTGTTGCACAACTTAACGCAAATACATTGCAACAGTGTAGTAAATCTGACTAGAGTTAACGGCATTAAGCTGATTCGGTAAGGAGATAATTATGGAATGGGATCTTGAACAACTTGAGGCCCTGTTTAAAGACATGGATGACCTGGTTGTCACCCGCGAGAAAGAATGTTTACTGATTGCAAATCAGGATGGGCTGGATGCCTGGCTGGCAATCAGCGGTGAACAAATCATTGTTGAGAGTTTGCTGTTTAACGCATCGCAGGTTGCCGACAAAGCTGCTCTTGACCACGATATTCTGTCAACTCACATGCTTTTCCCACTCACTACGGTGGCCATATCCAACGTCAATGGTGAAGAGTACTACACTGCTTTTGGGGCGTTAAGCGCGCAATCCAAAGCAGAAAGTATTCAAATTGAAGTGACCACGTTATTCCAAAACGTTGCCGCTTTCCTTGACGCCTATGAGTCGCACTTGAAGTAATTTAAGGAGAAATTTATGTCTGTTTGGAAAAAACTGATCACAGCAGTAAAAGGTGGCGCTACAGAGGCGGCCCAGTCAGTCGTGGATAGTCAGGCAATCAGAATTCTTGAACAGGAAATTCGGGAAGCAAAGGAAGAGTTGCGTAAATCTGATCATGCCCGCACGCAAATTCTGGCTAAGTGCAAGCTATCGCAACAAAAGGTTGATGGTTTTAACCAGTCCATTGCTGAATATGAAGCCCATGCCCGTAAAGCTATCGACACCGATCGCGAACTGGCGCTGGACTGTGCTCAGAAAGTCAGCGACCTGAAAGCAGAGCGTGATCAGGAGCAACAGTACCTTGACCAGTTTAATGCATCAGAACTTCAGCTGGCTAAGAACATTCAGCAAGCCAAAGCCAACCTGCGTCGCCTGGAACAGCAGGTCGATATGGTAAAGGCCACTGAAAGCGTGCAAAAAGCCCAGGTTGCCGTCTCGTCGCGTCACATGGGCGCAAACAGCAAAATGAAAACGGCTACCGAGTCACTTTCACGCATTCAGGAAAAGCAAAAATTACGCAATGCTGAACTGGAAGCAGCCGAAGAACTGGCGTCTTCTGAATCATCTGATGATTTAGAAAAACGTCTGGCAGCGGCTGGTATAAAAGGCGGCCAAAGCTCTGCCGATGACGAACTGGCCCGTATTCTGGGCAAGTAAGCAATACAGGACGGTTAACTTAAGTCATGACACTTGAGTTGACCGTCATTTTTTTGCGAAGATAAAACGGAAATAATCAACAAGGATGCCTGCTACGACATTATGTGGATAAAAATACGACGCGTAATGCTCAACTATTTTGCCGAATCCAGATGGTACACCATTGTCATAGCAACGCTGTTCTATGCCCTGAGTTCCTGGTTGTTACTTTATGCATTTGATGAACAGGCGCTCATTTCTGGTGCTGACTTTGTGTACTGGCTGGCGGTAACTGGCTCAACGGTGGGCTATGGCGACTTGTCGCCCCAAACAACCGCCGGGAAACTTGTTGTTGCGCTATATGTCATTCCTCTGGGACTAAGTATTTTTGCTATGGTAGTCGGCCGGGTCGCCGGTTTTGTAGGAAATCAGTGGAGGAAAAGTCTGATGGGTTTATCGACGCTGGATGTCAGCAATCATATTCTGGTAATAGGTTGGAACGAACAACGTACCCTGCTGTTGCTTAAATTGCTTTTACAGGAACAAAAGTCGCTGGCCGACAAACCTGATATTGTGCTGTGCGTACGGGCTGATATTACCAACCCGATGCCGGGGCAAATCGAATTTGTCAAAGTGGAATCGTTTAATAAAGATGACGACATGGATAAAGCCTGCATCGGCACTGCAGCGACCATTCTGATTGATAATCCCGAAGATGATCTGACCATGACCACAGCGCTTTACAGCGCGCAAAAGAATCCGTCGGCGCACCAAGTAGCGTACTTTAATGACGAAAGCCTGGTCAGATTACTGCAAATGCATTGTCCGCAAATCGAATGTACCCCCAGTGTCGCGGTGGAAATGCTGGCAAAAGCGGCCTTTGATCCCGGTTCCAGCACCCTTCATCATGACTTGCTGAGTGTGGATGATGATGGACAGGCACAATTTTCACTGACTATTCCCCATTCGGTCAACCCGGTAAGTTTTCAACAGCTCTTTATTGCTTTTAAACGTCAGTATGATGCGACCTTAATTGGCTATGCCGGCCCGCAAAGAGGACAGCCAGTGACTTTAAATCCAGGCCTGGACACCGTCATATCTCCCCAGGACAAGCTTTATTACATCGCCAAATCCCGCATTACTGATATTAGTTGGACAGCGCTTACGGAGTCGTAACATGTTTAAAAAATGGTTTAAATCTGACGAACCCAAAAAACCTTCGGCGCCGGAAGTTATGGGACTGTATTTGGGCGGCTCCTTTGAACTGGATGACTTAAAACTCAAATTGCTAACGCCGCAACTTTGTATTGAGGGCGCGGCCAGCAAGCATCTTATTCAGGCCGTTGGTCAGGCCGAGCTGGACAGCGGCGGCACACTTCTGCGATTTTACACCGACGATGACGCCTTTCTGCAAGTCGTTCTCGATGGCGGTATGACCGAAAACCACATTACCGATGTTAAACTCTGGTATTTTTATTCCACCACCACGATTGGCAATGAGTCACAGTGGCAACAATGCCTGAGCGACACTATTTCTACGCCTACGTACCAGTTGGAAGGACATACTTTTAAGCGGGTGTGGGATGCCGTTGGCACAGAATCGCCTCCGGTAGCCGTTACCGAAAAAACCTGGGAAGAAGACGGCGACGTTAGCGAAACCGATCAATTTATGATGTTATACGAGCGAGAAATCGATAACGACAGAACCGAATCGCTGCTTGTGGCTGGTGAAGAAAAAATTGTTGGGAACAACGCTGACCGCTGTCTGGTTATAAGCACCGGACTTGATATACAACCTGCCGACATTCGCATTAACGGCTAATTATAAGGAAAACCCATGGAACTCATCACGCAATCAATGGCCGGCCTGTTAAACTTTGCTCTGTATTTTGCGGTTTCAATTGTCTACCTGTTTGTCTTTAAAGTGGTGTATGCCATGGTAACGCCGCACGATGAATGGCGGTTGGTCAAACAGGAAAAAAATGTCGCGGCGGCGATTGGTTTTGGTGGCGCTATGGTGGGATTTAGCCTGGCGCTGGCCAGTGCCGCCTCTAACTCACTGGGGTTAATCGATTTCACATTATGGGGAATTGTGGCAGTGATTGCCCAGAGCCTGGCCTTCGCCCTGCTTCGTTTTAGTTTTATGCCCAAAATCGCAGAGCGCATTAATAACAACGAGGTATCTGCCGGCGTGATGCTGGCGGCCATGTCTGTTGCTGTGGGTATTTTAAATGCCGCTTGCATGACTTATTAGGAGTTTTGCAATGGGACATTCTCAAAAACGTTCAAAAACGATCCATTTACATCAACTGCGAAAAGCATTTGCTATTAAGCCCCTCGCTGTAGGTATTGCCAGCATTATGCTGACCGCCTGTGGCAGCGATCGTGATCAGTCAAAAATTTACGTCTCGCCGGAAGATTGCCAACAGGATAATCCAGAAGCGACCGGGCAGTGCCTGGCGGCATACGAATCAGCCATTGAAGAGCACAATCGCACTGCCCCCCGGTTTGACAGACAAAGCGACTGCGAGTATGAATTTGGCTCCGATCGCTGCCAGTATGTTCAATCCTCATCGGGCAGCTTTTTTATGCCCTTCATGGCAGGGTATATGGTGAGTCAGCTGCTTCAGCCACGACCTTACTATTCTCAGCCGCTGTATACGTCTTTTTCGCCCTATTCCCCGTTTCGCTCCCGTTGGGTAACGTCAAATGGTTATGTCTTTGACGGCGATATCAGAAGACGTTCCTATAATGCCCCCTCATCGGTATTTGAGAAAAAACCAACCGTAAGCCGGACCATAAAACGTGGCGGCTTTGGCAGTTCAGTACGAGCAAAATCCAGTTGGGGCAGTTCAAGCTCAAAATCTAAGGGCTGGGGCAGCTAGAATGCTAAGAATAACCAGTCAGCCGCGGCACAACTGGCAGCAACTGGCGGCTGAATATGGTTTTCATTTTCACACCATGTACGGCGAACCCTACTGGGATGAAAGTGCATACTACCAGTTTTCGCTGGCGCAAATAGAACAGGATATCGAAGATCCCAGCGCGGAATTACATCAGATGTGCCTGCATGTAGTGGATAAAGTGGTTAAATCCGAGGCGCTGCTGAAGCAGTGCCAAATTCCCGAACAGCACTGGGATTTCATTGCCCACAGCTGGCAGCAACGCATGCCCTCGCTTTACTCCCGGCTAGACCTTGTTTATGACGGTCGCTCGCCGGCTAAGTTACTGGAAAATAACGCTGATACGCCCACTTCGTTGTACGAGACGGGATTCTGGCAGTGGTTGTGGCTGGAAAACATGGTAGACAGTGGCCGGATAGCCCGCAGCGCTGACCAGTTTAACTCGCTGCAGGAAAAACTGATTTATCGCTTTGCCCGGTTAAAGCAGCAATATCAGTATCAGCGCATTCATTTCAGCTGCTGCGAAGACTCCACGGAAGACCGGGGGACGGTACAGTATCTGCAGGATTGCGCCAGCGCAGCCGGTATTGACGCCCCTTTTTTATATGTTGAAGAAATCGGTTTAAGTGAAACCGGCTACTTTACCGATCTTGAGGATAAGGTCATCACCCACTGTTTTAAACTTTATCCCTGGGAATTTATGCTCCGCGAAGAATTTGGTGACGCCTTAAATACCGCGGATGTAGGATGGCTGGAGCCAGCCTGGAAAGCCATTTTATCGAACAAAGCACTTCTTCCCTTGTTGTGGCAGGAATTTTCTGGTCACCCAAATTTATTACCTGCGTATTTTGAAAAAGATAAAGCGCTGGCCAGCTACGGAAAGTGGATTAAAAAACCCTTGTTCTCCCGGGAAGGCGCCAATATCTCTTTGTTAGAAGGCGGTAACGCCGCAACCACACTCTCAGAAGGCCCCTATGGTGAAGAAGGCTATATTTTACAGCAGTTTAATCCCCTTCCCCGTTACGGAGAAAACTACGTACTTATCGGCAGCTGGTTGGTAGATGATATGCCTGCTGGCATTTCAATCCGTGAGGATAGTTCTTTGATCACCCAGGATCTGTCACGTTATTTACCGCATATTATTTTATGAAACAGTTTACCTTGCCCCAACAACTTCGGCTCCTCGGCATTTTGGCATTAACCCTACTGGGCAGCGAATTTATTAACCTGATGCTGACCAACGGATTAAATCAGTTTGGCATTCGCCCGCGGGTACCAGAGAGTCTGCCCGGAATTTTGCTGGCGCCCTTTCTTCACGCCAACCTGACTCACTTTGCCAGTAATTTTTTACCTCTGCTGTTATTTGTCTGGTTAAGTATGCAGTGGGGAAAAACCACCTTTGTAAAATCCACATTACTCATTTGGCTGGGAGCAGGCCTTTGTGTGTGGCTTTTTGGCCGCAACGCCATGCATATAGGCGCCAGCGGAATCGTTTATGGCTACCTCGGATTTATCATCCTTGGCGGCTTTTATAGCAAAAAGTTACATTTATTGATTATTTCGGTAGTGATAGCGGTATTATATGGCGGTATGATATTCGGCGTGTTACCACTACAGCGCTTTGTATCATTCGAATACCACCTGTTTGGTTTTTTGATGGGCTTGCTTAGTGCACATTTGTGGGCTAAGTCAGCATAAACCGGCGGATTATTGCCTCTTTTAATTGTTAGTAAAGAAATTTCAGTATGTCAGATACCCCCCAAGCCACTGCAAAACCTCAGAATCAAGGTTTCCTGCCAAATCTGGCATTTAACATTATTATTCCCGTTGTTCTGATGAGCTATGCCAGCTCTGAGGAATACCTCGGCCCGGCCTGGAGCATAGTGGCAGCACTTATTTTTCCGTTCGGTTACGGATTATGGGATTTAAAACAAAGCGGAAAAATCAACGGTTTTTCGATACTGGGCATTGTTAGCGTACTGCTCACAGGCGGTATCAGCCTGCTGAAATTGCCAGCTGAATATATTGCTATTAAAGAAGCCACTATTCCGGCCATCATTGGCCTTGCCGTACTGGTAACGCAGGCGACGGAAAAACCCCTGGTAAAAATGCTTATTCTGAACGACCAAATCATTAACTGGCCAAAACTAAACGAAGTGCTGGATGCCCAGAACAAACAACCCATTTTTAAAGAAAAGATTAAACACTGTTCGTATATAGTGGCTGGTTCGTTTTTCCTGTCATCAGCCCTTAACTATATTCTGGCCAAAGTGATTCTGGTGAGCGAACCAGGCACCACTGCCTACACAGAAGAGTTAGGCCGCATGACAGCACTGAGCTATCCGGTAATCGTTATCCCATCCATGGTGCTGCTAATTGCGGCGCTGTGGTACTTGTTTAGCCAGATAGGCAAGATTACCGGGGAAGATATAGAGATGTTTATTAATCAGTAACAACTAAAAAAGAGAGCTATTAAGCTCTCTTTTTTGATCTACAAAAACCACTTTGCTTACGCCTTATTCACAGCGCCAGTCAGTTTCAAAATCACACTGACTTTTCGACGCATCAGCTACTGGTTTTTCAACTGCTTTAGCTGGGGCTGCAGTTTTAGCCGGTAACAGACCAAACAGCTTTTTGGCGATATCGGTATTATCGTATTGGCCTTCAAAAACTTTACTGCTGTTACCAAAGGCAAATACTTCAACGTCAACACCGGTATGGCCGCTTGTAGTCCAGCCGGTATTCGAGCGCACATCCAGTAAGGTTTTTATACCTTGTTCAATGGCTTTTTCATCATCCAGTTTGGCTAGCGCTACAATTTGTTGTGCTTCTGCGGTTGAAAGCTCAAATCCCAGGGTGTTGCTTACGTAAGCAACCGGTGAGTCTGCCTTGCCCAGGTTCGCAGCAATAGTAGCAGGCGATTGTGTCAGGTTTTGCAGCCATTCCGGTGCCCAGCGATATTCGCCGCGCGCACCAATGGTAAGGCCGCCAGTACTGTGATCCGCAGTTAACACCACCAGCGTATCCGGATTGGCCTTAACATAGTCGCTAAGATATTCCAGCGCCAGATTAAGATCGTGCATTTCTGCCATCGCGCCAGCAATATCATTGGCATGCCCTGCCCAGTCAACCTGACTGGCCTCAACTAACAGGAAGAACCCTTTGTCATTTTCCAGGTGTTTAATCGCATGCTCGGTTAAATAAGCTAACCGATTTTTACGTTTATCATCCAGAGCCGAGGGTAATCCTACCGGCGCAAATAAGCCCAGTATGTTGGAACCAGCAGGCAAGGTAGCCAACTTATTATAGGTATCCACATAGGCGTAACCAGCGTCGATAAACTGCGCCGTAACATCGCGATCTTCACGCTCAAAATATTTGGTTCCGCCCCCTAGCATAACATCAGCAACAAACTCATCGTTTATACGGTCATCAAAGTAACTGTCTGCTAACGCATCATAGTTTTGGCGGCTTTCATTATGCGCGATATAAGCAGCGGGGGTCGCATGATTGATCTGCGAGGTCACGGCAACACCAGTGCGCATACCTAATTGCTTAGCACGCTGCAAAATGGAGGTAACCGGCTTTTTATCCTTATCTACACCGATGGCGCCGTTGTAGCTTTTAACTCCAGAAGCCAAAGCCGTAGCAGACGCTGCAGAATCCGTTACAAAACCGGACACCTGAGCGGGGTAAGTACTGGCATTACCGACAAAAAAGCTATCCATAATAACCGGTTCCACTTTAGCTGTAGTGGGGTCGTCCCGAAAGTTACGGTAGGCGGTGGTATAAGCCGGCCCCATGCCATCAGCGACAATCATAATGATATTTTTAGGTTTGGCCGGGGTTTGGGATGGCTGGGTTGCAGCCGTATCGGCTGTATTAACGCAGGCGGATAATGCAAAAGTTGCGGCTATTGCCACAAGCAGTTTCTGTCGCACGATAATTTCCTTTTTGTAATATTAATCTATCGCAGTGTATTGCTGTTATCTTACATCCTCATTAAAAACAGATAAGATGTTAAAACAACAGGTTAAAAATAATTATACCGTTATCACTGCTCATTTCCCATACAACGGCATTTTAACGGCTAGAGCAACTCACGCATTCGCTGTTGAACAACGTCAACCAGCATATCCGGCTGAAATTTAGAGATAAACCGGTTGCAGCCAACCTTCTCTACCATGGCCTGATTAAAGCTGCCGCTCAATGACGTATTCAGCGCAATAAACAAATCAGACATTCTTTGATCGGCCCGCACTTCTGCCGTTAATCGGTAACCATCCATCTCCGGCATTTCGGCATCGGTAAACATCATCAGAATTTCGTCAGTAACGGTTTTACCTAAATCCGCCCATTCTTGTAACAAGGCCAGCGCCTCAGCACCGTTATGACACTCTAAAATCTGTAAACCCAGTTGCTCTAAGGTGTCCCGAATCTGCTTTCTTGCCGTCGATGAGTCATCTACGATAAGTACTTTACGCCCTGTAAAGTGGTTGACCACGTCATGATCAAGTACTTCTTCTGAGATTGACACGTCATATTCGATGATTTCTGCCAGTACTTTTTCCACATCGATAATCTCGACTAACTCTCGCTTACCCTGAATATCAATCTGAGTGATAGCGGTCAGAAAGTTTGCTTTACCGATAGATTTTGGCGGCGGCTGAATATCTTCCCAGGATGTGTTAACGATGCTAACCACATCACCAATCAGGAAGCCCTGTACCGAACGGTTATATTCGGTAATGATGACATTGCGCTCCATGGGCAAATTATCCTCAGAAACCGGACGCATTCTGATAGCCTGGCGCAAATCAATAACCGGGATAGTCAGGCCCCGGTAAATCGTTACACCACGCAGGTTTCCATGCGTTCCTGGCATCATATTCATGCGCGGAACGGTAATTACTTCTTTTACTTTAAACACATTTATTGCGTAAGTGTGGCGGGTGCCCAAACGGAACATCAAAAGCTCCAGTCGGTTCTCCCCAACCAGCTTAGTTCGCTGATCAACTGACGAAAGTATTTCACTCATTAGTACTGGCCTTCCAAGTATCCTTTCTTAATAATAGAATTTTTTTCCGCATTTTGCGCGGAAAATCCTTACTAATCACCAAGTTCAGAAAACCACCAACAAACATTCATCAGAATTATTACGATAATGAAGATTATATATTTCTGTTATTGAGCTCATCGCTCTAGGATGAAATGGAAGTCGATGACAACCCAAGGGTGTTATCAGCAAACGATTCATTCTATTTTCGGGAAGGAGAGACAGTCATGTCAGAATACCAAAATGCAATCGACCAGGTTGCCACACTAAAAAGTCAATACAACGGTACTTGGAATGCCATCAGCCCAGAATTTGCTGCTCGCATGGTAGTTCAGAACCGTTTTAAAACTGGTTTGGACGTTGCTAAGTATACAGCAAAAATTATGCGTCAGGACATGGCCGAGTACGATGCAGACTGCACTCAGTACACCCAATCTTTAGGTTGCTGGCACGGTTTCGTTGGTCAGCAAAAAATGCTGTCGGTTAAAAAACACCAGGGTACTACCAGCAAGAGCTATCTGTACCTGTCTGGCTGGATGGTTGCTGCATTACGTTCTGAGTTTGGCCCTCTGCCTGACCAGTCTATGCACGAAAAAACCTCAGTTGCTGCCTTAATCGAAGAACTGTACACCTTCCTGCGTCAGGCTGACGCTCGTGAACTGGGTGATTTGTTCAAGCAGTTAGACGCTGCTAAAGCAAGCGGTGGCGATGTTGCTGCTATCCAGGCACAAATCGACAACTACGAAACTCACGTAGTGCCAATCATCGCCGACATCGACGCGGGTTTCGGTAACGAAGAAGCCACTTACCTGTTAGCTAAGAAAATGATCGAAGCGGGTGCGTGCTGTATCCAAATCGAAAACCAGGTATCAGATGCTAAGCAATGTGGTCACCAGGACGGTAAAGTAACTGTTCCTCATGAAGACTTCCTGGCGAAAATCAACGCTGTTCGTTACGCCTTCTTAGAGCTTGGCGTTGACGATGGTGTAATCGTTGCCCGTACTGACTCATTAGGTGCTGGCCTGACTCAGAAGATCCCGGTATCTACCAGCGAAGGTGACCTGGCTTCTCAATATAATGCATTCCTGCAAACTACCCCGGTTAATTCAGTAGCCGACCTGAACGAAGGTGACCTGGTACTGAAGCAAAACGGTGAACTGGTTAAGCCTGAGCGTCTGCCTAACGGCCTGTTCCGCTTCAAGCCTGATACGGGTGTAGCGCGTTGTGTACTTGACTGTATCACCAGCCTGCAAAACGGTGCTGACCTGCTGTGGATCGAAACTGAAAAACCACACGTACGTCAAATCGGTGACATGGTTGACCAAATCCGTGAAGTTATCCCGAATGCGAAACTGGTATATAACAACTCTCCATCATTCAACTGGACCCTGAACTTCCGTCAGCAAGTATTTGACGCATGGTCAGAAGAAGGTAAAGACGTGTCTGCCTACGACCGCGCTAACCTTATGTCAGTTGAGTACGATGAGACTGAACTGGCAGCGGCTGCTGACGAGAAGATCCAAAGCTTCCAGGCGGATGCGGCTCGCGAAGCGGGTATCTTCCACCACCTGATCACGCTGCCTACTTACCACACTGCTGCGCTGTCAACTGACAACCTGGCAAAAGGTTACTTCGGTGACGAAGGTATGCTGGCATACGTTAAAGGCGTACAGCGTCAGGAAATCCGTCAGGGTCTGGCGTGCGTTAAGCACCAGGCAATGGCTGGTTCTGACTTAGGTGATGTTCACAAAGAATACTTCTCTGGTGAGCAGGCACTTAAAGCCAGCGGTGAAGACAACACCATGAACCAATTCGACTAATTCGACTAGTTCCCACCAACTATTAAGTCGATTCTTGTGAAGCCTCCTTCGGGAGGCTTTTTTTTGGTCTGCTAAACACATAAATCATACCTCTCGTCGGTTTTATTCACGAAAATTATTTGATTTTAATCATTCACAAAACCCATCAGGGCATCATTTATTTAAAATAACCAATAAATTTCATCAAGTTAGATTTATTTAAACAATAAAGAACTACGACCAAAGGCCTATCTGACAAGCGCTGAGACTATGAGTATAATAGTTGCGTTTAATAATACTAATACAGGCTATTATAGATATGAATATTGCGAAGGTTGATTTGAATTTATTGGTGTATCTGGATGTCCTTTTACGTGAAGGCAGTGTAACCCGCGCAGCAAATCAACTGAGCATTACCCAGCCAGCCATGAGTAATGGTTTAAAACGGCTACGGGATTTATTTAAAGACCCTTTGCTGGTGCGTACCAGCGATGGCATGACACCAACCAAGCGTGCACTTGAGTTACAACCGGTTATTCGCGATGTCCTCAGTAAACTCGAAAGCTCTATCCAACCCGAAACTGACTTTAACCCCGCCACCAGCGCTCGTACCTTTCGCATCATGACCAGTGACTACGCCGAGTCAACATTATTACTGGAACTCTTAGGAAAGCTGGCAGACTGTGCGCCTAATATTACGCTGGATTTGATTACCCCGAGTGATGTGACCTTCCACGATGTGGAACAGGGCAAAGTAGATATGGCAATAAACCGCTTTGACGAGTTGCCGCTGTCCTTCCACCAAAAGGTCATCTGGTACGATAATTTTGCCTGCGTAATGAATAAGAGTCATCCGCTGGCTAGTCATTACGACCTGGAAACCTATCTTAAGGCCCAACATATCTGGGTGAGTAAAACGGGTTTTGGTGTAGGTGTGGGTATCGATCCCAATGAAGTACAAAAGTTGGGTTGGGTGGATGCAGAACTCACCAAGCTGGGCAAACAGCGGGACATTCGCGTGTTTACCCGTCACTACCACGCCGCCCTGCAAATCGCTAAGCGCCAGAGTCTGATTGCCACTCTACCGAGTAAGGCAGCGAAGATATTTACCGACGATCCGGATATCGTACTGCGCGAACCGCCTTTTGATATTCCACCGATTGCGCTGAAGATGGCATGGAGTGCCCTGCTCCATCATGATGCCGGCCATATCTGGCTGCGCCGCTTAATTGGTGATGTTGCCGCAGAAATGCAATAAACCCATTCTATTTGAAGCTTGCTCACTGCTATTGAGCAAGCTTTCGCCAATCCGATAACAAAACAACCAGCCATACATTCACGTTAATTATGGCAACAATAAAAACCATAAACTAAAAATTTAAGCCCCCACCCTCTAGACTGTCGGTACTAACCGTAGACAGGGGACTTCTATGCAAAATTATATTCAGCGCGGCCGCATGCAGGTTGCTGCGATTTTAGACACATTTATCAATGAGCAAGCATTACCTGGCTCCGGTGTCGAACAAGACAGTTTTTGGCAGGGATTTGAATCTGTACTGGCGGAGTTTGTTGGTCAGAACAAAGCGCTGTTAGCGACGCGCGATAAGTTACAGGCTCAGATCGATGAATACCATCAGGCCGGTAACTCACCGACTGGTGAACAGTACAAGCTGTTCTTACAGGAAATTGGTTACTTACAGCCAGAACCGGCTGACTTTGCTATTGAAACGGCCAATGTAGATGCCGAGATGGCGACCATGGCAGGCCCGCAGTTGGTTGTGCCTATCAACAACGCACGTTATGCGCTGAATGCTGCCAACGCTCGCTGGGGCAGCCTGTACGATGCTTTATATGGTACCGATGTAATCAGCACTGACGAAGGGGCTGAAATCACCAAAGCATTTAACCCTGTTCGTGGTGCCAGGGTGATTCAAACTGCACGCGGATGGCTAAACACCATGTTGCCGCTATCATCCGGACAGCACCAGGACGCGGTAGCCTATACTATTGACGGCGATAGCATCAGTGTAAAATTATCTGACGGTTCGGTTACAACACTGGCCGACAACAGCCAGTGGCAAGGTTATCAGGGTAGCGCCGAAGCGCCTACCGCCTTGTTATTCGTGCACAATGGCCTGCATTTCGAAATCCAGATTGATGCGACGAATCCGATTGGTAAAACGGATCCGGCCGGCGTTAAAGACATTCTGGTTGAAGCCGCCCTTACTACCATCATGGACTGTGAGGACTCGGTAGCAGCCGTTGATGCCGAAGATAAAACCCTGGTGTATTCAAACTGGCTGGGCCTGATGAAAGGCACCCTGAGCATTGAGATGCAAAAAGGCGATAAAACCTTTGAGCGTAAGATGAATCCGGATCGCGAATACACCGCACCAAATGGCGAAAACCTGACATTGTCAGGCCGCAGCCTGATGTTTGTGCGCAATGTTGGCCACCTGATGACCAACGACGCTATCTTATTTGATGGTGAAGAAGTACCAGAAGGCATTATGGATGGTGTTATCACCTCACTGATCGCCAAACACGATCTTTTAGGTAATGGCGCTTTCAAAAATACTCGTACCGGCAGCATTTACATTGTAAAACCCAAAATGCACGGCCCTGAAGAAGTGGCCTTCAGCAACGCGCTATTCGGCAAGATAGAAGAAGTGGTTGGTCTTGAGCCCTTCACTCTGAAAATGGGTATTATGGACGAAGAACGCCGCACCAGTGTTAACTTAAAGGCCTGTATCGCAGCGGCCAAACAGCGCACGGTATTTATTAATACCGGCTTCCTGGACCGCACTGGTGATGAAATTCATACTTCAATGCTGGCCGGCCCCTTTGCAGATAAAGCCAGCCTGAAAACCATGAAGTGGATCCAGGCTTATGAGAAAGCTAACGTAAGCACTGGCCTTGCCTGCGGTCTTTCTGGCAAAGCTCAAATCGGTAAAGGCATGTGGCCTATCCCGGATCAAATGGCGCAGATGATGACGGCTAAGATTGGCCATCCGAAATCTGGTGCGAATACGGCGTGGGTTCCCTCGCCTACGGCGGCTACGCTACACGCATTGCATTACCATCAGGTTGATGTCTTCGGGTTACAAAAAGAACTGGCTACGGAGCATTTTGACGGTATTGATGACATCATTACCCTGCCCTTGCTGGAAGATCCTTCATCACTATCAGATGAGCAGATTCAGCGCGAGGTGGACAACAACGTTCAGGGCATTCTGGGTTACGTTGTTCGCTGGGTACATCAGGGCGTTGGTTGTTCCAAAGTGCCGGATATTAATAACGTCGGTCTGATGGAAGACCGCGCTACCCTGCGTATTTCCAGTCAGCACCTGGCAAACTGGCTTGCTCACGGCATCATTTCTGAAGATATGGTTAAAGAGTCGCTTGAGCGCATGGCGAAGCTGGTTGATGAGCAAAACACCAGTGATCCGGAGTACATCCCGATGACGCCGGATACTGCAGGCTCAATTGGTTTTCAGGCAGCCAGCGAACTGATCTTTAAAGGTAAGGAACAGCCAAGCGGCTACACCGAGCCGTTACTGCATCAAAAGCGCAAAGAAATGAAAGCAGCATTGTTAAGCAAGTAAACTTTCCTCTTTAATAAGCGGGCTAACAAGCCCGCTTTTTTATTTGTTCTGACCTGTTGTCCAGCTGCTGCCTCCGTTATTTCCCGCTTTCCTGCACTTAAAAAATTTGCCGAAAAACCAGCGTACTGGAGATATTGGTATATGCTAATAACATCAGTAATCAATTCTTTAAGCTATGTCAGCCAATCAAATCGTTCCAATATTTTCTGGTGGTGGTACCCGCCTTCTAGCGCATATTGGTATTTTAAAAGCGTTACAGGATTTAGACGTCAATTTTAAATCTATCGTAGGGATATCAGGCGGCTCAATTGTTGCCTCATTACACAGTTTTGGCATGACTAATCAGTCACTGTACAACCTGGCGGTAAACACTGATTTCAGACAATTCAGAGACTTTTCCATTCTGCGCTTATTACGCTATGGTGGACTTTCATCCGGCGTTAAGTTTGAACAATGGATGGACGAACAGCTCGACGGCATGACATTTAAAGAAGCGCCCATTCCCTTGCATATCCTGGCCACCGATGTGAATGGCGGCGGTCCGGTGATTTTTAGCAAAGAAACCAGTCCTAATATGAAAGTGTCACATGCGGTCAGGTGTTCCATGTCTATACCGCTACTTTTTAGTTATCAGGTGTATGAGCAACACTTGCTGGTTGATGGTGCTATTTTATCGGAGGATGCCTTGTTCAGAGACTGGCAACAGGATGGCACACCCAACATTTGCTTTCGCTTGCGCAGCGAAGCAAGGGAGCAGCCTTTTAACCCTAAGCGCAGATTTATGCTGCCGCAATATATTGGCATGCTCATTCGTACTTTTATGACCGCGCTATCCCGCGAATATGTGCATGCAGAACACTGGCATAATACTCTGGTCATCAACACCGGTGCGGCGTCGTCGGTAGATTTTGATATGTCTTGCGAAGATAAATTGGCGCTATTTAATCAGGGCTATGAAACGGCTATGAATTTCCTGCCCGGCAAACTAAGTAAATTAAATACCGCTAAAGCCAGCTAGCGCCAAACTGCTTTAGCGTTCACATCAGACGTTATAAAACGCCCGGTACCATTTTACAAATTCATTGATACCCTGCTCAATATTAACCGCCGGACGATAACCCGTGTCTTCTACCAGGCTCGCTACGTCGGCATAGGTATCGGGAACATCACCAGGCTGCATAGGTAATAATTCTTTTTTCGCAGTAACACCTAAGGCTGCTTCGAGGGTTTCGATGAACTTCAGCAGGTTTACCGGGTTTTGTGCGCCTATGTTATAGATTTTCCAGGGCGCTTTACTGCTTGCTGGATTAGGTGAAATCCCATTCCAGTTTTTATCCGATTCTGCCGGGCGATCCAGTGTGCGAATGACACCTTCGACGATATCGTCAATGTAGGTGAAATCGCGGCGATGGTTACCATAGTTATAAACCTGAATGGTTTTGCCTTCTAAAATCGCTTTGGTAAATTTAAATAACGCCATATCCGGACGACCCCAGGGGCCATAAACGGTGAAAAAGCGTAAACCGGTGGTAGACAAGCCATACAAGTGGCTGTAAGTATGCGCCATTAACTCATTGGCTTTCTTACTGGCTGCATACAGGCTAACCGGGTGATCAACGTTATGTTGCTCAGAAAACGGCATGGTTTCATTGGCGCCATAAACGGAACTTGAAGACGCATAAACCAAATGTGCGACCTTGTTGTGACGACAGCCTTCCAGGATATTCATAAAGCCAACCAGGTTGGCATCCACATAGGCATTGGGATTCTCAATGGAATAACGAACCCCCGCTTGTGCCGCAAGGTGCACAACACGGTCAAACTTTTCTGTCGCGAACAGTTCAGCCATTGCCTCGCGGTCTTCTACCCCCATTTTAATGAATTGAAAAGAGCCACTAAAGTCTGCCGATTCAAGTTCTTTCAGACGACCATACTTTAAATTTACGTCATAATAGTCGTTAATGTTGTCGACACCGACCACGTCATCGCCGCGAGATGCAAGATAACGGCTAACAGCCGCACCAATAAAGCCGGCGGCGCCGGTGACCAGAACTTTCATGTAGCATTTTTCCTAAAATAAAAATCGCCCAAAATAGCCTTAACTATATTCCTGCCACCTTTAAACAACAAGTGTTTGGCTAACAAGCTCATAGGCATTTTTTGCGAATAACCAATCACATAATTAATAAATCGGGCTAATCTAAAGTTTGTGTTGGCCACAAAGTCACTCTCAGGACACACCGCACGTCGGATAGCCCATAACCTTAATTGATATTGGAATGAACCAGACTGTAAGTGCCCACTTGCTTCAAGCGGAAGATTGTAATCGAAATAATCCCATAATAATTGTTTCAACAATGAGAGTTCAGTTTTAAAGCCGCTATTCTCAAATAGAAACACCAGGGCAGATATATCGATTTTATTTTCACCTTGGGTCAACAATAAATAAATATCAATTAAATCACGCAAGCCGTTTTCGACGTCTTCATTAGCGATTAAGTGGATTGCTGAGTGAAATACCAGCCACTCTGGGGATGGGCTCTTAACGCCAAAATTTGTCACTATTGATTCTTTAAACAACTTTTGAATGTCAATATGCTTTGCAGAGACTGGTGGGTACAGAGTGTGGTGAACATCAAGGCTCACGCCATCAAAAGGATGATAATACGGGGGTAACTCATGGGACCATTCACGGTAGTATTTCTCATCGTGATTATCGAGTTCTTTAACTTGCCATGACACTTGCTTTAAGGCTTTTTCAGTTCGAGATAAGTCACTTCTGTGCACACAAATATCGATATCTGACATCAATCTCCCCGAACTATTGGGGGTATCAGATGCTATATATGCGGCCCCTTTTAACATTACAAATTCTATGCCACTGACTGCAAACAGTTCGCACAGTTTTTGTAGCTGTACATCAACCTGTCTTTTTTGTGCATCAGAAAATGTAACTGCGGATAAAAATGCAGAATGAAGTTCCAGAGGTATTTCATGCTGTTTATTCTTATTAACGAGCCTTGTGTAAAACGAGGCGGTAAGAGACTTATGCCTTAACACCCGAAACAACCTAAACCATTGATTTTTTGAAAGTCCTTCGACTTCTAATAAACAAATTTGCTTTTTGATTAGCTCGGGAATTAACACTGCCCCTCCAGAATTTCATCTAACAAAGCTGCCATATCTGCAAGATCAGAATACTCAACATAATAAAAGCGACTATTCTGAGTGATTAACGATAAAGTTTTGAATCCGTCGACTCCGAGCACATCGTAATTAAAATTGTGCCGAAGTATTGCAGCGAAGCCTTCAGCTTTGGAGAGAATAGAAATATTTGTATCGCTACCTCGTTTAAACTTAGGAAATACAACCGCTTCGATAGGCGTTTTTACAAAGGATTTAAATTTCTCGAAGCAATAGAGTTTAGCATGACCTATATCTCCTTTATGGGTGTTCTTTGTTATCTTAGAAAAATGACAATCAGAACACGTTTCCTTGATCACATCTATGGACTCGTTCTTCAGAGATGAGGGGCGGAATAGTGGATTTACTGAATTCGTATTCAAATCAACAATGGCAAGCTCATCTGAAAACATGTGCCAACCATTTGCGCCAAGGTAGGTAGCCAGCGTAGTTTTGCCTGAACCAGATACCGCAGGAAAGATAAAGGCCCGGCCATTTTTGACAACGACCGACGAATGAAAAACCAACTTTTGATGTTCAAATGCGGCAAGACACCAATTCATTGCCCATTCAACAGAGGGGAGTACTTTTGCAGGTGGGACAGGATTAAACGGCCTTTGCCCCTCTATTTTAACTACCTTTTGCGGCCGCAGAAACTTTCTTATGAACGACGTATCGTCGATTCGGATAAAATAGTCCGCAAATTCAGGCGATTCGTCTTTAGCGCCATTATCATAAAGGAGTGAGAGTTCACGGTGAGCGTCCTGGGTGATTCCTTCAATATGATAGCGGCAAAGCCCGCTATCGATATTTATGGTTAACATCAACCAATCCCATCTTGTTCAGCAACGTCTTAGTACCACTTTTGTCACGTTTTTCAATAAACGCCATTAACATTTCACTGTAATCGGGATATTGCTTTTTGACAGATTCTAAATGAAGAACGGTAGTGATATTTCCCTCAGATAAAAAGGATAATCCGCTTCCATCGTCAAATATCACCAATTCTAAAATACCGCTCACCGAAACTGCCTGTCCTTTTATCTTTGAAGTCTGTCTATTGGCATTAGGTATTGTATGATGAGATGTAAGAAGACGTGCCTGTACCTAATTGTTCCCAACGACTATCTATTGTGGTTTCCAACGAAACATTACCTTTGTGGTGAACACCCCAAAGATGCTCCATATACTGCTGGTTAGTTAGAAAGCTCGTAGGACGCTGGATAAATCCAAAATGTAAGTTCATGTATACACAAGCCAATTGTTTTGCTATTCCGCCGCCTTGCAAAGCTTCGCTTAAATCTAGAGTGGCAGCGGGGATTTCTCCTCCCTCCGATCCACCCAAATCAATATCTGGGGTGTTAACTATGACGTCGTTAATATCATCATACAAACGCTTAATGTCCTGAATTTTGCGTCTTTTCTCATCTATAACCCAAGGCTCATCATTATCTTTAGGCTCCAACTCATTCCATTTATGATTGGAATAGTTGCTGAACATTCCGTGAATTTTTTTCAAGCCCTGATCATCACGTTCATCAAGGCTATAGTTCGAGTTGATTGTATTGGGGTTTGCTTCCTCAAGGAATTTATCCCACGATCCACCAGAACGACCACCAAACTCGGTAAACCCAACACTGCAGGTTTCAGAAGTATCTTTTGAACCACCAGACACCCCGGAGGAATTACATGCACCCCATACGGATTTTGAAGGAATGATCGAAACACCCGCTACAGCGCCTGTTCTTTTGATAAACTTACGACGAGAAGAATTATTTAAATTCACTTGATTCACCTATACACGTCATTTCTGACATCTTCCATAATGTATTAACCTGCAAGAACAAGGCCATTAACATAACAAATTGAATATCAATATCTTTATTATCAAACAAATTTCTACAGTTTGATTTTTGTAAAAAAAACGGACACTGAACTTGAGCACATATTTAGCAGACTTTCAGACAACTTACCGCTAATTTTGCTGCGGAATTTTTGCTCGTTTAATTAATTCGTGTACATACTTTACCGGTACAGCATAGGATATACCAGATGGTGATGAAAGTGCACTTTCTTTGGTATCTTTAACGATAACCTTGTTTATTACGCCCACGACCTGACCACTCCTTTGATCATAGACTGCGCTGCCAGAATTGCCAGGATATGCTGTAGCATCTAACTGATAAATTAATTGGGTGGTTCCCAGTCGTTGCAACATCTTTAGCGACAATTGGTCAGCGCCTTTAGCCGGTATCGCATCGGGAGTAATTGCTGCAACAATGCCTCTGTGCGTTGCAGGGAATAAACCAAGTACCGCACCTATAGGAAAGCCGGTAAAGGCAATATCAGTTCCAATAGGTAATAACTCATCATTGGCCAGTGTTAGTGGGGGCAACTTTTCCGAAAGTTTCAACAGCGCCAGGTCATGCAATGGATCAAATGCAACCACTTCTGCTTTTATCGTTTTAAATTTCTGACCAACGCCACTTAAAAACACATAATACTGCACGATGGTTGGATCAAGGTCCTTATCGACTACATGGTAATTGGTAATCGCATAGCTACCATCGCCAACCACAAACCCGGAGCCCATGATAGACGGCGCTTTCGCCTCCAAAGGTGTGAAAATGCCGATGGCACCGACACCTTTTGTCACAACTTTTACCGTTTCTACGAGTTTCTGATCGGCAAAAGCATGGCTGAACAAAGAAAAAGCAATACAGAGCAAATAAGTAAAATGGGTTAATTTGCCACTCATTATTAATTTCATATTTCCACCACTAGTGTTAATTTTGGATTCTTGATAACTTATCTCCAATTTACCTTGTCACTACTAAAAACATTTGTAATCTGGCTAACAGAACCTCTGCATCTCATTGCAATATTCCTTGGTTTGGTTTTTGTCTCAAAAAAGTTGCGCTGGAGCAAACTCTACGACAAATTTTCTCTCATCGCGATTATCCTGGCGATATTAAGCTCCCAACCATATTTTTCAGACCTGCTTCTTTATCCACTTGAATACGGTACTGAACAAACAGATTCTCCGCTAACGATTAATTCATCACCGGATTACATTTTAGCCCTGGCTTGTAATTATGATTCTGAGTCTGACAGACTTCCTGAAGTATCTAAGTTCCCGGAATGTTCAATGCAAAGACTAACTCAGGCTGTCATCACTCATATGGAAACTAACGCACCGATCATTGTTACTGGAGGAAACTTTTTAAGCGATCCCGAAATTGTATACGCACATAAAGCAAAACAGTTTCTGGTAAGCTTAGGAGTGGAAGAAACATCAATAATTACAATTAGTAAAGGATATGATACATTAACGGAAATGCGTGCCGTTAAGCATTTAGTACCAAATAAGGATATCAGTATTATTTCCAGCGCATCTCACAGGTTACGTGTAAAGGCTATTGCAAACTCACTAGATTTAACGATTAATTTCATACCTGTAGATTATCTCAGTGGAGGGGAACTGACTCCCTACCTGTCTTGGCCAAATGCCAACGCATTTTTAGCATTTCAAAGAGCAATCTACGAATATTTGGCTATTGTTAAATATGCAGTGTCTAAAAATCACAGTCTTGCATTATCCTGAATTATTGGTCAGTATGGGTACAATATAAATGATGAAGTTAACTCCTTTATTCCGAGCGGTAGAAAAAGTACCGAAAATAGGCCGTTTTTTTGCAGGTGTTCGGAAACTTCGGGAGGCTAATCAGATTTGTAGCCACTTTTCAACATACTTAGGTCCCATGATTGCAGTTACTCAAGAACAAAAAGAACAAGTTTTTCGCATTAGGCATAATGTCTATTGCGAAGAGCTTAGCTTTGAGGATATCCGGGAAAATGGAATGGAAACGGATGAGTTTGATGAATTTTCTCAATATTGTCTCATCCATCACAGTGCTTCCGATCGTTTTGCGGGCACAGTAAGATTAGTCACGCCTACCAACGAAGGTGAATTACTTCCAATCGAAAAATACTGTCTCGACTCGATTACTAACCAAGAATTGAATCCCAGTAATTTTGATCGTAACGAAGTTTGCGAAATATCAAGATTAGCAGTTCCGCATGAATTCAGACGCCGTCAGATGGACCAATTTGCTGGAGCAGCAACTGGTGCTATTAACACAAAGACCTACTCGGAAAATGAACTTCGTTGCTTTCCTTTTATTGCAGTAGGGTTATACTTTTCAGCAGCGGCACTAGCTATGCAGCAAGGCATCAAGCATGCCTACGTGATGATGGAACCCCGTTTGGCCAGAAGCATGCGTTTTATTGGCATTAAGTTCGAACAAATAGGACCGGTAGTTGATTATCATGGCAGAAGGGCGCCATATTATATAAATCAGAAACTGTTGTTAAAAAATCTGACACCAGGCTTTGCGATAATGCTGAAACATATCCAGAAGTCAATCGATGAAATGGATATTCATGCCGATAATGACGAGAACACTTATGGACGAGAAGCAAATTGAACAAGTTACAAATGAGCTTCTGAACAGTGGTTTTGCCGGTGAGCAAATTGTCGCTGGTAAACCACTCGAAAGCCTTTCTATTAGCTATTACCCGCCAACTTACAAAAACTATCTTCGTGTTTCGCCAATTCCCCAAAGCGCTGAGATTAGTTCTCGTCGATACAGCCAAATCCTAACCGTGGTTGAAGTGGCTAAAAGGAATCATATCGGTCTGCAAATTATAAGTAGCGGCCTCAATATAGGCTATGGCAGTGATGCCCCTTACGCTGAAAACACGATATTAATTGATCTGTCCTCATTTGATAAAATATATCAATACAATAAGATCTTGGGGCAAATTAGTCTGGAGCCAGGTGTCACGCAACAAGCCTTGTATGATTACTTGGTTAACGCTGGCGAAGAGCATTGGCCGGACTCCACTGGCTCGCCAATCCATAGCAGCATCATTGGCAATTACCTGGAACGAGGGTTTGGGCATAGCCCTATAGCAGAGCATGCGGAACAAATTGTTACGATGACTTGCATAGTGCCTCGAGGTTCAGAATCAACTCCGACCATAGTATCAACCGCAGTAAATGGCAGTTTCTCGAGCATTGCGAAAAGACCACACGTTGTGAGTATTGGACCGAATTTCAACGGCATATTCCTGCAAAGCAACATAGGAATAGTTACCAATATGACCATTAACGTTCTACCTAAGCCAGAATCATTTGTTGCTTATTTCGTTGAAGTTAATAACCAGACATTTTCCAAATTCATTGAAACCTGCCGCTATCTCAAGCAACACAATGTTATTCAAAGTGCCGCACATGTTGGAAATTATATCAAAACGCTTCAGCTACTGGCTGCTGAATATCCCAAAATAATCGGCTCTTACGATGCCGACACGCTTAAAAATACAGCAAAACAATATGGTTTATCTGATTGGATGATGTCAGGTGCACTTTATGGCACTAAATATCAGGTTAAGGCTAACATTAAAGAGCTCAAGCGATATTTAAAACCGCTGGGGTTAAAGCCTGTATTTATGAATGAACAAAAACAAGCACTGCTAAGTAAGCTAAACAACTTTGCTCAGAAGCCATCAGTACGAAAATTTGTTAACAGCGCAATTACCTCACCTGTTGCGCCACTGAGATTTCTTGCAAGTAGACTGGCCATGTTAAAAGGTTTTGTTAGTTTGTGTGAGCTAAAAAAGGGAAAACCCTCAAACTACTTCCTTAACACCATTTATTGGCGAAATTTAGACAAACTTAAGCATGACCAGGCAAATGACCCAGGCCAAGATAATGTTGGTTGTATTTGGGGGGCACCTTGCAGTCCTATTGAAGGTGAAGATGTCGAAGCAATAATCAACCTAATCAACAATAAATGCGACGAACACAAATTCGAGCCTGCCATATCCTGTACACTTCTCAATAAACGTAATATAGAGTGCGTACTTTCGATTTCTTTCGACAGAAACAAGCCAACAGAAGAAGCCAATGCTCTTCAATGTTACAAAGAGACCATGTTGAACTGTGCTTCAGCTGGATATTTAAAGTATCGTTTATCAACACATTCAAACGAGTATTTCGATTCCCAGCTTCTAGGGACTGACTTGCCTATACTTTCTTTGAAAAACGAGCTGGATCCGCTGAATATTATACAGCCTGGAAAATATAAAATTGTGTCTGATTTTTTTACACCACTCGGAACCGAAAATAAAAAAAACCAACAAAAACAATAAATTAAAAGTTGGCACGAGGAATGCTTTATATTTTACGTCGAATCATCTTCTACACAAAACTAGTAGGGTATTAACATGAAAAAACATCTTATCGCTTTAGCTACCGTTGCACTGGGAGCTAGTTGCACAGCGAACGCAGGCGTTTATGGCACTGCATATTTATCGTTATCTCAATTTTCAATCGAAGTTCAGGATCCGAATTCTGGCAACGTTATCTCTGACGTTTCAAACTTCGTAGAAATCGATAGTGGTTCCAGAGGGACTGCAGTTAATGCTGGTTGGAATGGTTTTGCATTAACCGACCAGGATCAGTCTGGTTCAGACCCAGAGTACCCAGCGGACGCAGAACTACGTTGTATGGGTCCTGAGTGTGGCTTAGTAGGACTAACTGAAAACACTTCTACTGGTTTGACTTCTCACGCTTTCAATTTTTCTGCGGCTGATGCACAGGTGTCAGGCTCTCTGTTAGGCGGTGATGCAGCTGGTTTTACATATGCCGATGCTGGTATTGATACTGACATGTTTTCTGAAGCCAATGCCACCTCTACCATAGGTAACCAGGCTATTGCTTCAACCATCAACATTGCAGGTCCAATCAGCATTCGCTTCTCAGCGTTAGTTGATGTACTTGTCGATGCATTTATTTCTGACGACATCAAGAACGACAATACTATCGACGCATATGCGTTTGCATCTGCATCATTCTCTGCTACGTTAACTCCTGTAGGTGGCTTCTTACCAGTAGCTGGTGCTGGCGGCAGCTGGGCAGATTTAGCTTCAGATACTCCGGGACCAGATGCTTTGTCTTTTGACCAAACCTTTCCTTATCAGTCTGATTGGTTTCTTATTAACCCTGGTCAGTATTCATTAAACATTGAGCAGACTTCTGACGTAATCATCGATCAGGTTAAAGTTATACCTGAGCCAAGTGGTTTAGCGTTAATGGGCCTTAGCATTCTGGGTCTGGGTTTCGCAGGAAGAAGAAAATTTAAGTAGGACTTTCTTTATCCCTACTAATTTTAAAGAGTCAGCAGTTGCTGACTCTTTTGCTTTTAATCTACAAGAATATACGTGAGTAAAATTTACATTTCTTTTGATAATACCAAGCGCTAGTGTTTTAATAAGAGTGTTGTTAATAAATGTAGATATTCACGGATGCGCCTTAAATATTGTCTTATTTTTTCTTCATTATCTCTTCTCCTTGCATGTAGTGAGGTTCCCACTTCCGAGATTGTCAAGGACGCTGAAAAGCTCATTGAAAATCAACAGTATGCTCAAGCTGAAATCAAATTAAAAAATGGTCTTGATATACACCCTGATGATCAATCATTGCAAATTATATTGGCAACGAATTACTTTAATCAGGGAGACTTAGATAACTTCCAACGCGCAGCGGTAAGGCTTTTTGACCACACGGTATCGGCTTCAACATTAAATATCAGCCCTGAGTACTTAGAGCAGTTCATCTCATTCGTTACTATCTTTTCAGTAATGGAAAAAGACACAACTTTATTGTCTCAAACTATTTCTGCATTTAATTGTACTAATTGCCAATCTATTAAGGGATGGATTCAGGAGGGCAATACTGACTCACTGGCTGAGTTACCCAACATGCCAACAGCAATTAGACAAATAAGAGATAACGAAAAGAGTTCCGAGTTTTATAACTCTCAGGACAAAGTCATTACTACAGTACTTGCTTACCTAAGCTTGTCGGTCCGCAATCCACAGGCAATCGCATTTTATTTTGCTAAATTACACACTGATTTTCCGAATATCCTTCATTTCAATCTTCCCCTTGCTCAGGCGCTTATAGCAAGTGGACAAATAAACAAAGCCGTCCCTCTTGCTAAAAGTGTATTACAAGCTTACGGCAACAACCCTTTTGCCAATTATCTTATGGCTAAAGCTGAATTGCTTAACAGTAATGTAGAGAATTCTTTAAAATACTCCCTTAAAGCGCAAGCGTTAGGCTTCGCAAATGCTGATGCATCACTGACCAGAGGAATAGCTCAATATAAACTAGGGCAGTTAGAGTCCGCTATCAATAGTGTTTTGGATGCTTACCGACTTGATAAATCAAATCAGTTTAGCCGAACACTACTAATCTCGCTTTATGCTCAAACAGGAGATATTGAATCTGCGCTTGGTATTATTAATCAAAATACCGCATTAACCGAAATGGAGATTAATGCATTTGTCGCATCCCTTTTACAAAATACATCGCTAAGAAGCTCTTCCAATACGTTGGAAGATTTTGCGCAAAGCACACAAAATGAGGAGTTAAATAAAGCGCTTCTTAATGCGGCACAAAACTTTAAAACCTTTTCGACCTCACCAATAGACGTTAAAGGTGAAATTCAATCTGGCTTACAAGTATCGCTGTCGCTCTACTCATTGATTGCAAACGCAAAAACCGATTCAGCAATAAACTTAATAGACAGAGCGTTGAAGTCGGACAATCTTTCCGATGAGAGTAAACTTAATTTTGCGAATATTAAAGGTGCTCTACTTTTAAACGAGAAAAAGTATACGGAAGCCGATACTCTTTATAAAGGGCTGCTGGAAAAATACCCACACAATCGTGCTTCACAAATGTATCTGTTTCGAGAAGCGTTACGAAATCTCGACTTTACTAGTGGACAAAGCATCCTGGAGACAATTCTCTCCCATCAGGCAGAGGATATCATTGCCCTTCAGCTATATTATCTAATTTTGGAAAAGAACAACGAGTCACAGATAAAGCTTATAAATATTCTTGAAAAAATACAGGAAAACCCAGAACACGCGGCCGAGTTCGATTTATTGTTGGCAGGTCTTCATCTAAAGCAAGGTGAATTCACCAAAGCAGAAAGCATCGTTAAACATATAGACGTTAATAAAGTAAAAGATAACAATCAGTACTGGTCTATTCTGTTTAAATTAACAGAATATCCCATTGATTTACAGGCATTACAGTCAGTCTTTCTCAACTGGAAAAGCAATCTGCCTGACTCTCCCTACCCTTATTTAACCTACGCAAAAAGGTTAATCGAACTAGGGAATGTTAATGCATCAATTACTGTGCTTGAGCAAGGCAACCGCAACTTAGGTTACGAGCCTAAAATCACCGTTATGCTCACTTCATTCTATCTTTTAGTAAACAACTATGATGAAGCTAGCAAACTCCTTGCATCGGCGTTAAAAGACAAAGCAATTAGTGATTCACAGTTCGAATATTTCAAAGCAGAAATTGAATTTAAGCAGGGAAAGCTTGTTAACGCAAAACGTCATTTAGAAACATCATACAAGGAACTTCAGGCAGAAAACACAGCCGCTTTTATGGCTGCAGTGCTGGCTGCTAACGGGGAGCTGCCTGAGGCTCTAGCCTTTATCGATAAGCATATGTCACTTCATCCGGAGCATGCTCGGGTATTAGTGGCCAAAGGAAATATGCTACTTAATTCATCACCAATAAAAGCAGCGGAAGTCTTTCAGGAAATTATAGATACCGGCCACAAAACAGCTGAAGTTTATAACAACCTCGCCTGGGCACAATATTTGGAGAAGAACTATTCTAGTGCGCGAAGTAATATCGAATCGGCGCTTAACATTGCGCCAAAATCGAAAGCCATATTGAACACATATAGCCATATTCTTTTTTCTCAGGAAGATTATGGTCGGTTACAGACCCTTTCATTAACCAATCTTGATGACCAGGCTAAACTATTGGTAGCCAAAAGTTTAAGGAAGCAAAGTAAATTCCAGGAAGCCAAAAGGATAGCGGCAACGATTAAAGACGAAAAGCTGACCCAATCGGAAAAGGCCGAGCTGGCAACTATTAAATCGTTATAAACACTTTGCAGGTGTTCACAGAGGGAACGGAGTGACTACAATTCAGGTTAGCGTTGAAACGCTTGACGATATCGACAGTTTGAAAAGCGACTGGAGCGCCTTGTTTGCTCGCTCAAACAAAGCGCCCTTTTTGAACTGGAATTGGATAAACAGTTACTTCCACAACCTTAAGGATCATCGCTGTCTTTTTTTAGCTGCACGACAAGGCTCAGAGTTAGTTGGGGCGGGAATTCTGGTATTTGTTAGCGTGGGCCTCAAAAAGTTTGCCTATCTGAATCGTTTTGGCGATGAGCTTCTTGACCAACCCTGGATTGAATACAATGACTTTTTAATCCAAAAAGAGGATGAAAGAAGGATACGTTTGGCTTTAATCGATTACTGCGTCGAACATTTGAATTGGCATGAGTTTGTTGTCGGTGCTTCTATAAAAGAAGCCTTAGCCCCATATCAGCTATTTGAACTGGAACAGAAAACGAATTGGTATAGCCATACCTATCAAACGAGACTAAACGAGTTTTTAAGTGGCAAGGATTATCTCGCCTCTTTGTCACGTAATACTCGCTATCAAATTAATCGAAGTATTCGGGAATATGAAAAATATGGTCCAATTCGGTTTAACATTGCAGCATCAGTCTTGGAAGCATTGGCATGGTTCGAAGAAGCTGCGCCTCATCATATAGCTCGCTGGAAAAACACGGATGTCGGCAGTGGATTTACCAACCCAGTATTTGTTTCTTTTCATCGCCGATTCATCCAACAAGCTTTCGAGGTCAATGAACTCGATTTCATTAAAGTCACTGCCGGCTCTAAAGTCATTTCTTATCTTTATAATTTTAAAGAAAAAGACACTGTTTATTTTTACCTTTCGGCAAACGTCTACGATCAGTCATTAGCCCATACTAAGCCGGGCCTTGTGAGCCATTACCTGGCTATTAGTCATTACATAGACGAAGGAAAAGCCTGTTACGACTTTATGGGAGGGGAGTCTCAGTATAAACGCTCTCTCGCTAATCAATGTTCGCCCATATTAATTAATAATTTTAAACGACGAACGCTGAAAGCTAAATTCGAAGAAAAATTGCGTTTTATTAAACATCAAATTAAATACAAGAAACGTGAAACAGAAACCTATTTAGCTGAACGACAACTCATCATTACTGGTGGAGTACTAAATCCTGCTTCAAAACCGCAATATAATAATGCCTTGGCAGTAAAGTTAGATGTTGATTCTTCGGGACCTTTACGGGAACTCAATCGCTTAACGTATCAACCTGGAACTGCAACTCAAGCCCCTGATACGAACATTACTTTCAAGTCCGGGCATATTTCTGGAAACACTCTATGGTTAACCACAGAAACAGAAATACTGGAAGTCGGCGTTGATTCAATGACAGTAAAAAATTGTTATTCAGATAAATGCTTTAACGACCTCCATCATGTTATAGAACATAATAATAGCTTGTTTATTGCGGACACCGGATTAGACTGCGTTATGCAAATGAGTCTAAAAAGCAAACAGTTAACGCCACTTCCGGTGGTGGTCAATGCGTGTACCCGACAAAATCTGCCTGAAGATTTACGCGCAGTCCCTTCGACCAAGCCTCACCTGGCGCATCCGAACTATTGCTTTACTTTAGGCGATGAAGTATGGGTAACACGTTGTGATTATATGGACGCGGTGTGTGTGAACAACCCGCAACGGCGTATCTTTATTGGCGATGGGCTGGTTCATGATGGCGTAGTCAAGGGCAAGTATATTTATTTCACAACGGTCAATGGAAGAATAAAGGTGTTTGATAAAAAAACCCTGCAACTTTGTACCGATATTGACTTGGCTATTGTGGCTCCACATTGGAAGGGGTGGTTTCGGGGCATTACCCCCATTACTTCAGAGCAAGTTCTTATTGCAATGAGTAAGCCAAGAGCTTCGAAACGACAATTATCAGGCTCACAGGAATCCACCTTACTGTTAGTTGATATTTTTTCAAATGAAGTACTGCAACACTGGAATCTTGGTGATTTGGGTTTTGACGCGGTATTCAGTGTACTTGAGGTGCCTAAAGCATGATTTCAGCTTTGGTTTTGGGCGAAGACACCCGCAGTTTTCTTAGTGTAATCCGCTCCCTTGGCGAGATGGGAATTAAAGTTGATGTGGTGTGTTACGACAAAACATCACCCGCCCTAAAATCGAAATGGATAAACCATGCCTGGCATTTTAACTACCAGGCCTATCGCATAGAGGAATGGATTGAGTGTGTTATCGAGAGCATCAATAGTAACCATTATGATTTAGTCATTCCCTGTGATGAACGTGCTATTTATCCACTTATAAGCCATCGGGAAAAAATCAACTCTCAGACAAAGCTGGCGCTGCCAAACAAGGAAGTTCGTGACAACTTATTCGATAAACATTTAACCAAAAAACTGGCAACCGAATGCAACGTAAGAGTGGCCCGTGGTGAGTTAATTTATTTAGCCGACAACTCCTACGAAGATCTATCTCGGGATTTTACTGATAAGTTTGTTATTAAGCCTACAGAGTCTTTTAACGAAGACAAACTCTCAAGCAGGAATAAAGTGGCTATCATTAGCAATAGAAATGAATATGACCACTATATCAAACACGCAGACGTCAAAGGGCAACAGTTTTTAGTTGAAGAATATTTTAGCGGAACCGGCGAAGGGGTGTCGTTGTTCGCTTGCAAAGGTAAAGTTCAGTTCCTATTTGCTCATACCCGGGTCAATGAGCCAAGATCTGGCGGTGGCAGCTCATACAGAAAGGCGATACCAGTTGATCCCGGTATGGCGCAGGCTTGTATAGCAATATGCGAAAAAACACGCTATGACGGCGTGGGTATGTTTGAATTTAAAAAGAACTACGTAACAGATGAGTGGATTCTAATCGAGGTTAATGCCCGTTTTTGGGGCTCTTTGCCATTGGCCATTCATGCTGGTATCGATTTTCCCCGTTACTATGCACAATATCTACTAGGTGATTACACACTGCGAGATACGCCATCAGCAAACTATAATTTAAATGCTTATGCCAGAAGTTTTACCAGTGACATCTATGACACTAGGGCCGAAATGCAGTTTTTGGCAAAAAATGACGGCCAACTGAGTAGTATTACTAATACCCTGAAACGCCTTGCCAGCTTTGCTCGTGTAATCACGAATGAGAAAATAGATAGTTACAGCAAGCAAGACCCTGCACCGTTCAGGGAAGAATTCAAACAACTTCTTAACGCCACGGTACTTGATAAACTGCATGGAAAGTTTGTCAAAGAAAATCAAGAACACCATATGCTGGCACTGCAAAGAGTACTGTATACTCTTGAAGGAACGGGCAGGCTTGTGTTTGTTTGCTATGGCAATATTATGCGAAGCCCCCTGGCTGCGGCCTTTGCAAAGATTTTTATTAGCAATACACATTTAGACTTTACCGTTGATTCATATGGCTTCCATCAGAACGAGAAACGCCCAAGTCCAGTAGAATGTATCACTATGGCCGCCCAGCTGGGTATCGACCTTGAGCTCCATAGATCAAAACTTTTACTCCAACAAGACCTTTCCGATAACGATATCGTATTTATTTTTGATCAGAAAAACCAAAGCAATATTGATAAATACTATGATATTGAGCACGTTTTTAACTTAGCCCATTTTATTCCACCCGGTTTAGGGTATCACGAACAGATTGATGACCCCTATGGTGGTGGTGAAGCCGCTGTAAAACACTGTTATCATCTGATAATTGAAGCGCTTAAGAATATATTTGAGCGTTATTTGATGTTAAAAGAATAATATAATTACGCTTGGATGTTCAAAAGTGTTGGCCTAATGAATACTAAAGAAACGAAATTGTCTGTAGTTATC
Organism: Marisediminitalea lipolytica; assembly: GCF_001758465.1. Classification (GTDB taxonomy): domain Bacteria; phylum Pseudomonadota; class Gammaproteobacteria; order Enterobacterales; family Alteromonadaceae; genus Alteromonas; species Alteromonas lipolytica. The sequence goes on along the minus strand of NZ_MJIC01000014.1, from coordinate 582,063 downwards.
CATACCGAAGAAGAGTTCAACTGGGATAGTGGCTTCTTTGCTTCAAATAACCGGGTCAGCCATGGCAAGGAGCTTGTTCAGTTTTGCGAACAATTGCTCGCGATAGGCGCAAATATTGTGTTTGCTATGGACTATGCATTTGTCAGCTCTGATGAAGGTCAGAATGTAATTCGTCACTTTAAGAAGAATCATACTGACAACATCGAATTCGCGGCTCATCTACACCCCTGGGTGAACCCTCCTTTCGCCAATGAAGACCAAATTCAAGAGCGTGACTCTTACCCCGGCAATTTGCCTGAGGATATCGAAAAGACAAAGCTCTCTGCGCTTACTGACCTAATCGAATTACATACCGGCTACCGCCCTACTACTTACTTAGCGGGCCGCTACGGTATTGGCAAGAACAGTCATAAAATTCTCAAAGAGTTAGGCTACAAAGTAGATTTAAGTATTACGCCATTCACTGATTACGGCTATCAGGAAGGGCCTGATTTCTCAAAGTACAATAACGATGAAGTGATGATTGAAGGTATTCGTTGCATTCCTCACAGCACCGGTTTTATAAGTTATCTACCTTTTTTTACCGACTATCTGAATAAAACACCAGGTAACCTGGACAGACTCAATAACAGCTTCCTGGGCAAAGTATTATTGAGGTTACTTGGTGTAAGTAAAGTGAGATTGTCACCCGAAGGCTTTAATGCTAAAGAAATGGGGTTATTAACTGAATCTTTGATCAGAATTGGCGTAGGCCACCTGATCTTCTCTTTTCATTCTTCAACAGTAAAGGCTGGAATAACGCCCTACACTCAGGACGAGGTTTCATTAAAAACATTTGAGCAGGATGCTTTTAACTATCTAAATAATGTCAAAAATCTCCGACACAAAACGCTGAGTTCTGCAAAACAATGACTGTAACTGAAGCTGAAAGCAAAATTTCGGTTATTATCCCGACCCGCGATCGTGTACATTTACTCGAGCGTGCGATCAATTCCGTTAGAGAACAAACCTTAACTCATTGGGAAATCGTGTTAGTTGATACCGGGAAGACGAATTCGACGAAAATTTGGTATCAACAATTAACCGCCATAGAACAGTCGAAGATTAAATATTTCGCATTAAGGGCTCCTGAGGGTACTTCTGCATTTGGCCCAAGTGCTGCAAGAAACTATGGTGTATATCAGACTACAAGCGAAATCATCGCCTTTTTAGATGACGATGATGAGTGGATAGATAACACACATTTAAATACGGCTTTCACTTATCTAAATAACTGCCTCGATAGCAAAGTCTACCTTTCCCAGCAAGAAGCTATCCGCGACAATGACTTAGACAAACCAATTAGAAACAACAGCATTTGGATCGAGAACATTAATTTTAGTGAGATTTCGATCAATACACTGTCCAACGATACCTACCTTGTTGACTCTTACAAGCTTCTACAAAAAGGGCAGTTTTGCCATTTGAACTGTACTATTGTGATGAAAGGCTTATTTAACCAAGTAGCTGGCTTTGACGAAACGATTCATTACGAAGAAGACAAAGAATTTTACTTCCGTCTCTTAAATAAATCGAAGGCGACACTTGTAACAACAAAAGTTGTATCCCGTCATTTCATCCCAACTAAGAACACGGCATCCACTTCGATAGATTTAAACAAAAAACTGTTCTATCAATTAACTCTTTACCAGAAATCCCTATTTAACGGGGTCGAACCGCGAGAAAGAATGCTTAAAGAAACCAGTGACGTAATGAAAAAAATCACCGAAGCCAGATTAAGCGAGAATGATATCGATTCAGCTGCATATTACGCATTAAAAGCACTCGTTTGTAGGTTTTCCTTAAAGTGGTTCGCTAAATGTACGCTAATATTGTTCAAGAAAGCCTTCAAAATCTAAAATCAATGACTATTACCAATACAGTAAATTAGGAATCCAAGTGAAAATACACCACCATATTTGTGAGAAAAAAAATATTGGAGATGAAATAAACAAATGGTTCTGGAAAGAAACCCTTGGTAATGAAGCATTAGAAAAATACCCAAATTCTTTACTGGTAGGGATCGGTACTGTCCTCAACGAAAACCTGCCAAAGGCAGATGAGTATCATGTGTTAGGTAGTGGCTTTGGCTATGATACCGGTTCCTTTAAGCTTAGAGAAAAGATGAACATAGAGTTCTTACGAGGCCCACTGACAGCAAAGTATTTATCTCAGCCAATGGGTAAGGCAATTACGGACCCTGCTATTCTTATCCCGAAGTTGAGACCCGTTGAAAAATCAGAGAGTAGCGCCCCAGTATCATTTATGCCCCATATCACCATGGATTCACCAGCCCTTAAAAGGATAGTGCTTGGCATTGGAATGGACTATATCTCTCCTAGTGACCATGAACAGGATATATTTACTAAAATAGCCAACAGTCAACTTTTAATAACATCAGCAATGCATGGCGCAATCTTTGCGGATTCTTATAGAACGCCTTGGATTCCCGTCGTTACCTCGCATCAAATTCTTAGCTTTAAGTGGCAGGATTGGACCCAATCCATGGGCTTAGACTACGACGCGATAGAACTCCCGCCTATATGGGAAACTCAAAAGTCAGGCATGTTGGATAAAATAAAAACAATAATAAAGACTAATAAAATTGAAAATATATTGCGAAAAGTAGCCACTAAGACTCCAACATTAAGTAATGATAGCGTATTTGAATCCAAGACTTCAGATGTTTTAGCGGCAATTGAATCATTCAAAAATAAGGCGCTATCTTAATGCCAATTAATAGAATTAGAAATTTATTTCGTGACCGACAATGCCATGTATATTGTGTTGGTGCAGCCAAGACTGGCACAACATCAATCTCTCATGTGTATTCTCAATGTATAAGAGCCGCCCATGAACCTGAAGTTACACAAACTACGAATCTCGTTATAGAATTTCTGCAAAACAGCATTAGCGAAAATGTGGTCAGAAAAGAACTACAAAAACGAGACAAGCGTCTGTTTCTAGAGCTAGAGTCGTCACATCCCCTTGGCTACCTCGCCCCTTTTCTTACTGATCTCTACCCAGAAGCGAGGTTTGTGGTTACCGTGCGAGAGCCTAAATCCTGGCTAAAAAGTCGATTGAATTACCATCACTATAAATCACCTCCAGAGTGGAAAAAATACAGAGATTACATTTGGAGCCGTCATTTTAATGGGTTTGCTAAAGAAGAGAAAATTTTAGAGGAACATGGCCTTTTCTCACTTGAAGCTTATCTAAAACAATATGCGGAACAATATGAAATTCTGTTCAGTAAAATTCCATCAGATAAGTGTATTATTGTTAAAACAAGTGAAATAGACGAAAAAATACCTGCTATTACAGAATTTATTGGAATTGGAGATAAAAATTTATCTCCTGTCTGGACAAATAAACTCGAAAAAGAAAAGGATATTCTTTCATTAATAGAGAGCGATTTTGTTAGTGAAAAGATTTCTCACCACTGCGCTTTTTATAAAAAATTATTTGAATGAAGTTAACTGAGAAAACTTTTGTATTCGCCTTTTCAATTACTTCAACAGTACACGATATAAAGCACGCGTTAGTGGTAGTTCAAGAAGTTTGTGTATTAATAATGAGCCTAGAATACAAATGATTAAAAACACTACTGCAGTGACCGCCAGACCCAGAGTTTCATATAAATTCATCAAGTTAAAAACTTCAGCAGTAACAGGCAGGATTATTGCTGTATGGAATAAATAAAGGGAATAAGAGGAGTCACCAAGTAAAACAAGCCAACTACTTCTTGGCGTTAGGGCTTCTAGAGATAGAGCGCCGTACAATAATATTGCAGCCGGGATTCCCCATTTAATAAAACGCACTTCACCTAAATGGCTACTATGATAGTCTTCAGGGAGAAATCCTGACAGAATTAAGAATAGCGCACCTATAGAAGTAATTACGATACCTGTACTGATAGTACACGTACCATTTTTATTAACTATAAAAGCAATTAAACAACCGAGCAAAAATTCACCTACGATAGTACTTCCATAATAGCTAAGCAATACTAATGAATATTCTTGCAAGCTTATTTGTAAAAGCACTAATGAAAAGATTATTACTGATAAAAAAACCAAACGAGAGAAGTAACTTTTTGTAAAAAACAAACTCACGAAGAACAAAATATAGAAAAATATCTCAAATATTAAAGTCCAACCTACTTGTAAAATTGGAAAATAATTACCCGCCGGATCGACCACAGGGATTAAAAGGAAAGACTTGAGTAAAAACTGCCAGTTACCTATTCTTTCAAGGACAGAACTGTCTTGATTTAATTGAAACTGCACTAATAATAAAAAAACGAGTCCGGCAGTAGCTATCCAATAAATTGGGTAAATCCGAATAAAACGCTTTTTAATAAACGAAAGGGCTTCTTTATTAGAATATTGTTTGTCTTTTGAGATCATTATCATGATAAAACCACTGATAACAAAAAACAGATCAACTCCGCAACTGTAGATCGAATCAAAAAATAACATGAAGCTATTGTTACCGTAGATATGACCAAGTCTTGAAAGGATGTGACCAACAACTACTAAGGTTGCTGCTATTGCTCGTAATACCTGAATAGACAATATCTGACTGCGTACTTCAGACAAATTTAGTTTCCTTGAAATTAACTTAACCGGCTAAATTCTTCCCGCCTTAAAGTCTTATTTTAATCACATAAAGCTAAGTAGAAACATATTTAATTTCGTGTTTCATATAATTCGAAATCAGAGTGGTATATTTTCTCTATAATGGCTTTATCTTTAGAGCATAGAGGTTCTTTGTTAACGTCATCGCTTACATTTTCACGAATATTTGTTATATCCTTACCAATAAGAGCGCTTAATTTGATTAAATCATCATTAAAAGACTCTTGTCTGCCTAAAAAGTCAACAGGGCCATTTAGAAAATAACTCTGACGACGAAAATGATCAATTGCTAAGTTGTCTACATTATCTAAATCATTAAAAATGGCTAAAAGTTCACTTATTGACTTATCTCCAATATTACTGTTAGTCCAGATCTTGTCGAAGAACAGTTGCGAGCGCTTTAAATAATTATAACTTGAAATAAATCTTGAATAAGGATTTCGAACGAAAGAAAACTTAAAAAAACTATTGAAAATTAAACCATCAAATATTTTTTCATAATCTTGATAGGTGAGATGACACCAGTCTTGTCTTTTATAAATTGATTTTACAAGACTAGTTCCTGCTGCTTTTGGTACATGAATAAATAATATATTGCTATCATCTACGTAAGGCTTGAGTTTGGATTTAAAATAAGCAATATCGCTTATTTTTTTATTCTCGAAGTTGCTTCTGAATAGTGAAGAAAAACCCAATTCCTTAAAAAAATAAATTTTTTCCGCTAACACCTCATCCCCCCTCTCTACAGATATAATTTAGATAAACGGCCGATTATACTACTTTCTGGAAATGAAGCATTTTTATCCACTTTATTTCTTCTCCAAGTCTCATTGTAACAGTGAAGAAAGAGGGTTGATTCTGCTATTTTTGTATTAGGCGTAATTAATATCGATGGGCATTTGGTATGCTCAAATGGATTACAAAATGAAGGAGACATAATTCGCGGGGTCAAATGCGGATAATTTATTGCTAAAGAATGCAAAAGCTTCGGGCCACAATCACCCCAATATTGTTTATCCGGCAGGAACGCATCAGAAAATGAATAAGCTAAATCAATAAAGTCACCTTTAATAGGGTTAGGCCAAAAAATAAAATTGTTGTTCACTTTAATAATTCCGTTCAGCTTTTCTGATACGAGAATAGGCTGCTTATTTTGCGAAAACTGCTTTTTTGAAGTTAGACAAATAACATCTGTATCAGCCCAGATACCACCATATACACTCAGAACTTTATAACGGAATAAATCTGCAAATCCAGCCAAACTTCCATTTGAATAAGTGAAAATGCGATCTTCATTTATCAACTCTCTTCCGTCCTTTAAACTGACATTTTCGGGCGGATTAGTGATGTCACCATAGTGCCAAAGAATTACGTCAAAGCCATTTTTAGCAAAACTGTTAATACATAATAATTCGAGTGTTGATAACGTACCTTCCACCCAAAGAAAATGAACCTGATAATTATCCGTTTTAGTGTCTTCCTGAAGAGTATCTGCCACACTCAACAAATCATCAAAATCTGTTGTTTTTAAAGGTTTTAACGCTTTAAATATCGTTTTTGCAAGCTCTTTTAAAAGCATATTATTGTTCTCGTTATAATTAGGCTACTAGTGGCTAACTCACTTACATTTGACACTATTTTTTACTCGTTAATTTCTCTGCTTCTTCATCGTATAGTTTATAGATTAATTTTTCATTACCTCGATGATAAATTTCATTAGCATAACTCCTTACAAGAAAGCTATACAGCCCCATGCATAAAGATATATGTAATCCATGAATACCGTCCTTGTAACCTTTAAGCTTAATGAAGGTTTTTACGAAACTCCTTACAAATGCAATTATACCTTTACTAACCGTTAGCGTGTATTGCCCTTTTTCTTCAACTACGTCTTGTGCCTCAACATAAGCATAGTGATTAATCTTACTCAAAAAATGCCTAAAACTAGCACAGTTAAAGTGAACTAAACCAACTTGCTCTTTAGACAAAGTAATTATTTTTACATCACCAATAGCTTGTCTTCGACTGTGGATCATATCAGAGAATTTAAACTTTGATTTTCTAAACAGCCTCATATGTCGCTGATTACCAAAATCGGAATACTCAATTTTTTTTCCTGACATGTATTGGATCCATGGTAATTCAACACCATCAAAATCCAGCTCATCCGGTGCCTGAAAAGTGCTCTTAATCCACTCTCTAAGCCGACTATCAACAACTTCATCAGCATCTAGTAAAAGTATCCACTCATTCGTAGCAGCTTCAATAGCAAATTTCCTGGCCGGCTCAACATAGCCAATATCGTCATAATACGTTATTACACAATTGTAACTTTTTGCAATCTCAATAGTTTTATCTGTGCTGTGCATATCACAAATGATAATTTCATCGATCCATTGAGACACGCTTTTAAGCACCCGTTCAATATTGTTTTCTTCGTTCTTGGTGTTAATCACGACGGATATGGGCAGTGAGTTCATTGTAGTTTTCCAATATAATTTTCTAAACAATGGATTTTAAGAGGATTTAATAATGTGGGTATCACGAGCCTGATTTTAGAAGTATCTTTAACCATGTGTACGAACTAACAATTAGAAAATACATGTTATATTCACTTGGAACCTGATGGGTTGCAAAAAGCATAGTAATAATAAAAAAAAGGCAATACCAGCCAGCTTAGTTAGCAATTCGCCCTACAATTTCTCCAGCTACAAGTTCAGACATCACAATTGCCCCCCGTTTATTTAAATGGCCTAAGTCGTTAAACACATCGTCACGCTGATAAAACGACATCGGAGCCTTAATTAGCGGTATATCCCTCTGAATCAGCGGGTGTCGCAATGGGATAGAAGTAGTTCCATATTCTGGCAAAAATAAAAGAGCTAATCGAACGTTTTTTGAGTCTGTTAGTGCTTTAATTTTCTTCAGATACTCAATATTTGCATTATAAAATAAGTATGACTTCCATTCAGGTAATGGCTGATACTTATATGGCGCTGCTTTTTGCTCAGCCGCACGTTGCTTTTCTAATTCCTCTCGGCTGATAAAAATATCTCTGCTTCGCCCATCATAAAAAGACAATGCCATATTGTTGTGATCAGCTACATCATCATTCCGTAAAACTTTGTCAGTAAAAGGATAAGCAAGTTCATGTAGTAAAGATTTTAAATTTCTAGACGGCACTCTTATTATATTCCCTGGATACCGAAGGTTAAGTATTAAGGGAGCATTTAGCAAATCTAGTGAATCAGCGAGGTAATGCGTACCAGGATGCAAATCTCTCGCTTCTGACTCTCGGAGTTCTAACACGATAAGCTCTGGTTTGTGCTTTTCTAATAAAAGCTTAATAAGTGTGTAGTGCATATCCCGGCCAAAATGTGGAATTGAAAAATTTACTACGTGTCGAGGAGTGTCAAGTTGAGCATTCACACTTTTCTCAACAAGCTCACTATCTATGCCGTTCAATGTATGTGATGTACCAAAAAAAGCAACATCGATGGGGGTTTTACTGAAGTGTACACGTTCATATATCCACTTTGATTTTTTATAGGTTCCCACATCAAGCAACTGATATCTTAAGTAACCATCATGAGGTATCAAACTTACTATGCTAATAACCAGTATCGCTGTTACCAAGCTTAAGATCCAAAACCTGAGATTCTTATATGACTTCATCTTCTGCCCGTTAATTGCTTGATATTCATATTAAAAATTAAAATAAATAAACACTGTTGGTTCTGGCATGAACATAATTGTTAATCCAACTAAGCCGCCAAGAGCGAATGCTATCCCAGGTTTTATTGACAGGCATTTCCATTTCTCAGTTAATTGCGCTGTTGGTGTGTCAACCCCTTCATAATTAAGCGTCTGATTGACATTAGGCAACCCGAACACAATACCAAGCCCACAAAAAATAAAAAATAACTGATAAGGGATAAAAAACTGATTAGGTGTATCGGTAAGAGCAACCATTGCAATTATCATATTGATAGCTCCATCCAAAGATTCAGCCCTGAAAAATACCCATGCAAACACGACTGCAATAAAGGTTATGATGATGCTAAATGTCTTCGGCAAGTATTGACTTAGACCACAATATCTCGAAAAGTGATTAATAATTAGATAAGTACCATGCAAAGCTCCCCAGAAAATAAACCCCCAACCTGCACCATGCCACAAGCCGCCCAACAACATGGTCAAAAATAGATTGATATATTTTCTGAATTTACCTTTTTGATTTCCACCAAGAGGAATATAAAGATAATCCCTTAGAAAGGCAGATAAAGTCATATGCCAGCGTCGCCAAAACTCTACGATAGAAGCCGCTTTATAGGGCGAAAAAAAGTTTAACGGGAGCTTTACACCAAACATCAGACCTAGCCCAATTGCCATCTCTGAGTATGCCGAAAAGTCAAAATATAACTGTAATGTATAAGCGATAGCGCCCAGCCAACTATCGGTCATTGACAAAGTTGCACCATTATCCACGCTGGCAAATACTGGGTTTGCAATTCGGGCAAAAGTGTCTGCTAAAATGATTTTTTTAAAAACACCGACACAAAGAAATAACAAGCCTATATTAAACATATCCCAATTGAACAGTTTCTTATTAAGAGATGCAATTTGTGGCATCAACTGAGAATGATGAACAATTGGCCCAGCAATTAGCTGAGGAAAAAACAAAACAAATAATGAGTAATGAGAAAGCTTATACTGCGTATTACCATATTTATAAGTATCGACTAAAAAAGCGATTTGTTGAAAGGTGTAGAAAGAAATGCCAACAGGTAACAGTTTCTCCGCCACAAACCAATTACTATCAAATACTGAGTTGAATATATCTGAAGCAAAAAAAGCGTATTTATAATAACCAATAACGCTTAAGTTAAAAATTGTTCCTATTACTAGTATTTTTTTACCAGTCTGCTTATTTCTCAGCAATATTTGCCTGGACAATAGAAAATTTACGAATATTGAGCTTAAAATTACGTGGGCATGACTGTAATTGGGTAATAAATAAAATATAAAAGAAGCTGTGAGAAGAATAGTTACAACAGAAAACTTTTTAAACTTTAATGAAAAAACGTAAAAGATTAGGAACGTAATGGGCAGAAAAAGAAACAAAAAACTAAATGTTGGGAACAGCATATGGTGGTGAATTCTTAGTAAACATTCTCTAAACGCTACGATAACTGATAAGTCGACTAACTTCTACTCAACCACTGTTATAACTGACTACTATTGTTACTATCCCGGCAAACTGTGGCTTCAACTCCGTAAAGTCAGAGTGACAACCCCAGTTTTAACTTTAAATCCTCCCATTGGCTTGCCGTTTCAGCAAGACCAATATTGTCTTGTTCTAAAAGTATATCAATTGACTCTACGCTCAAAGTTCTGGCCAACGCAACTTGAGAGTTATTATTTAATAATTCTCGCAACAGTAAATCGCCTAGTTCCTTTCTGTAATGTGACGGTTCCCAAAACCATTCCATCTCTACTTTGGGTTGACTTAAATTAACCGGCTCCTTGGTATACTGATTAAAACCGCTGAAATCAAACAATCTTTGTTGCTTAAACTGCTGATTCACAAATCCTGCTAGCTGCCTCTTCCAAGCGAGGTAGTCAGGCCAATAACCCAAGTCTTTTAGTAATTGCAGATAACTGTAATGATAAGGATTGATGAATAATGTCAGCTCGATTTCGTTCGCAACTGCTCTGTCAATGAGCTCAGCAAGCATTTCAAAGCCTGGCCCCATCCCCTTCCACTGCGCCGGACGATAGCTTAAGTGCTTATTTTCCAGTCTTGTTTTTAAACTCGATAGCTTCTGCTTGAAGAGCGGCTTCTTCCCTTCGGTACTGATAGTTGTTTCAAAACTCTTAGCATCGTTAAACCCTAAAGAAGTTATGCGACTGGTGCGGGATTGTTGAGTAAGGATAGTTAAAATACTGCTATGAAGAGCATCAAGAGATAAAATAAGTGGTGTACGTTCAGAAAATAATTCAACTAAGTCTTTTTTAGCTTCTAATTCATCAATAGGTGTAATAATTTCTGATGCTGACTCTTTGTATAAAAAATCAAGATAATCCAAGCTTACAATAAGATGCTGTAAGTTTTTGTTAGATTCTATCTGCTGTAAGGCATTTGTAATCTGGTACTTTAAGCTTGCTCCGGGTATTCCGAAATTATAAACCGTCCAGTGGTTAAACATAGGGCTTTTGGGGTCCAAGCCGATCTCAACGCGTGAATTACCAATAATAACAACTTCTGGTCGAAGAGAATCGACAACATACTGTTTGGTCAACCTAACACGATTACCTGCTTCAGTTTTATTTTTATTGATGCCTGTAATTTTAGGCGACCAATGCATACCATAGGGATCAATAAACCAATTAATTCCTCCAATTCCTAATATAGTAAGAATGAATGCAGAGACAAAATGCCGGATATATTTCATTTTCTTACTCATGCCTTAATTAGAATTGAAAGTACAAAAATTCGCTTACCTGAGAAAGCGTTAAGAGACCAAAAGCAAATAAAATTCCGCAGATATATGCAGAGGTGACATTCATTTTCCAAGTAAAGTTAAATGAAGGTAACGCAAGTAATGTGAATGCGCTTCCAAATTGTCCCCCTTTTTCGGCCAGGGCTGCGTTGTACTTTGAGAATAGTTCATACACATTAGGAAAACTTAACGTCAAGATGAAACAAACTACTATCCATGACCAGGTTTTGACAAAAGCTGCGCCTCCCTCTTGACCTGGTGATATGCCTATCTCTGTTAACACGCTGGTTAAACTACCTAATCTGACAAAAATGGCATTAGGTATTGCAACTCCATTTAACCCGGCCATTCCACTTAACATGTTCAACGCTCCATCCAGTGTAGTGGCACGAAAGAAAACCCAACCTACAACCACAGCAAGGAAGGTTAAAAGCCAACTTAGCCAAGTGAGTCGTAATCTGTAAGCAAATGAATACTTCGTTGCGATAACCTGCCAATAACTGTTAATTGCCAGGTATAAACCATGAAGGCCCCCCCAAATTACAAAGTTCCAACCGGCTCCGTGCCATAGGCCTCCCAATAACATCGTGATCATTAAATTATTGTATCGCCTGAATTGCCCTACTCGATTGCCCCCCAATGGGATGTAAATGTAATCCCGTAAGAATGTCGATAGTGTAATATGCCAACGCCGCCAAAACTCAGAGATACTGGTAGCCTTATATGGTGAATAAAAATTGAGAGGCAACACAATGCCAAACATTCTTGCAAGACCTATCGCCATGTCAGAATAGCCGGAGAAATCAAAATATAATTGAAAGCTATAAGCTAAAGCGCCACCCCATGCAGAAAAAAAATCAACGCTTACACCATTGTCTACGTTATGAAAAACCGGATTCGCATAAATCGCGACACCATCTGCAAGAACTGCCTTTTTAAACAAACCGACAGCAAAGATACTAATGCCAATCGCAAAATTTTCGGCATCAAATGCATAAGATTTTTGACTTTCGAATTGCGGCATCATCTGCTTGTGATGAACAATCGGCCCTGCGATGAGTTGCGGAAAAAAAGACACAAATAGTGCATAGTGTCCAAACTTGTATTCCCTAGTGATTCCCCTGTAGGAGTCGACGAGATACGCGATTTGTTGAAACGTAAAAAATGAGATAGCAAGCGGTAATACAATTTTGTCGAATTCAAATTGAGTCCCAACCAGTACACCAACATTATCGACTAAAAAGTTAGCATACTTAAAATATCCAATCAGAAAAAGGTTAGCTCCAATCCCAAAAATCAGAACGGACTTGTTCTTTGAATGGTTAAGATATGAGCCTAAAGAATAGTTAAATGCCATAGAAAATAGCAATAACAGAAGATGAACTGGACTCCACCATGCGTAGAAGAAAAGTGAACAAAAAATCAAACTGCTGAGTGCTTTCTCATTACCAAAACGTTTCGCAATAGAGAAATAGAGAAATAAACATGTTGGGAGGAAAAAGAAAATAAACTCTACAGAATTAAAAAGCAAAATCTTTCCTTAGCTTGAAAAAAACATCTGAACTTTTAGTAGTTGCAGATTACGCTGCGCAATTATTGTGGAGCTAGTCAAATTTATCATTTTAGTCTGCCCATCTTTTACACATTATGCCCTTTCCTATTTGTTAAGCACAACTACAAGAGAACAAATTAAATAGTAAGGTGAATTAGTTCCGACCAGATCTGACACATCTACTTGAAAAGATGAGAGTTACCCAGTTTGATAAAGGTGTCGAATCTTTATTAAACAAACCTAAGGTAACTCTCATGTTGCATACTAACAATCCAATCATTAAACACAAAGCTGGTTTACTCAATCTGGCTGTAGAACTCGGTAATGTATCGAAGGCTTGTAAAGTCATGGGCGTATCGCGAGATACGTTTTACCGCTATCAGGAACTGGTTGAAGAAGGCGGTGTTGATTCGCTAATTAGTCAGTCCAGACGCACTCCTAACCTTAAGAATCGCGTGGATGAACAAACGGAACAATCCGTTATTAATACGCAGTAGAGTTCCCTGCACACGGCCAAGCCAGAACCAGCAATGAACTTCGTAAGCAAGGTGTATTCGTCTCTGGTAGTGGTGTTCGATCCATCTGGCTCCGGCATAACCTGGAGAACTTCAAAAAGCGTTTAGCTGCCTTGGAAGACAAGGTTGAAAAGGAAGGCATCATTCTTAGCGAAGACCAAGTTGCTGCGCTGGAAAAGAAAAAGCAGGACGATGAAGCCTGTGGTGAAATTGAAACGCATCACCCTGGCTATTTAGGCTCTCAGGACACGTTCTATGTAGGCAACTTAAAGGGCGTAGGTCGAATTTATCAGCAGACCTTCGTTGATACCTACAGCAAAGTAGCGTTCGCTAAGCTCTACACAACGAAAACACCAATCACATCGGCAGATGTATTGAATGACCGTGTATTGCCGTTCTTCGAGGCTCAGGAGCTGCCAATGCTGAGGATTTTAACTGACCGAGGCACTGAGTATTGCGGCAAGGTTGAACAGCACGATTATCAGTTATATCTGGCAATCAATGATATTGACCACACCAAAACCAAAGCGAGACATCCGCAAACTAACGGTATCTGTGAACGCTTCCACAAGACGATCCTGAATGAGTTTTATCAGGTGACGTTCCGCAAAAAGCTCTATGATTCACTGGAAATGTTGCAGAAAGATCTGGACGACTGGCTGGATTATTACAACAATGAACGGACTCATCAGGGCAAAATGTGCTGCGGCCGAACGCCAATAGAAACATTAACTGATGGAAAACGGGTTTGGGCTGAAAAGAATTTAGCTCAAATCTAATCTTACGCTGACACCAGAAAAACTGGGTAACTGTCAGATCAGGTCTGAGCTAGTACAAGTAAGGCCATGTATTATATAAAGTAAACCTATAAAACCACCCCTATTGGGTTAGTCCAGAATTGATATCGCCGTGTTCCCTTTGTTTTACTCTTACCCTGCAATCTAAAATAATGATACCCCTCTGAAAGGTTAATATTTATCAATATGGTCTTTAACCCCTCTTGATTAGTGGTGGAGATGTCCCGAATATTATACCCATTTGATGAAACCTCGATGAGTTGAAGTGTATCAAGATAGGGTTGATCCCCTTGCCAGTCAGAGGCGGCGAGATCAATCGATATGGTTATAGTGATTTGTCTGGTGGAAACTGGCAACACCTCACCTATTGTGGCCGTTAAATCTCCATCTGAACTGATTTTAAAATCCAACTCACGGATAAATTTACCATGTTGAGCCCACATATTCCCTGAATGCAAAGCATTAAGGATATCGTTAGTTTTATTACTCTTAGAATAAATATGGGTTGTAGAAAATTGACATGGCCAATAATCATTTCCAAAGTCATGAAAATCCGAGCCAGCTCGCGCGGCAAGTACTCTTCTCCCCGTAGCTAATAATTGATCCCAGGTTCCCCCGGGTATCGCTGCTACCGGGTCAAGGCCATCGATTGTTTTAAAGATTGTATTATACGCACCATTCCTGTCAGTACGAATTCCCTGATGTCCAGGAGCGCCGGAAAAACCTAAAAATACCGGAGATTCCCAACTAATGAAGTCATCAAAGTTCTCGTATGAATATTCATCTTTACGGCTAGGATGATTATAAAAAACAACGGGAAGTGTTCCTTCAACAGTGCGCTGGGCTTCTAGCCAGCTCAATGCTGGTCTTGCTGAAACCATATCCTTGGTCAAACGGTGATGGTGATCAAAACGGTTTCTGAAATATTGAAATTTAGACCTTATATTTTCACTCTCTGGTAACAATACGGTTACATGCTCTCTGCCACCGTAAGGCGGTATATTCCACTCCATACCTTCCATAATAGTAAGACCGGGATAGCCCTTTCTAGCAGCGTCGACATCGGCATAATAAGCCTCAGAAAACAAAGACTTCAGTGAATGGTCGCCGTGATCAGTGATCGCAATAGCATCGCAACCATAGTTGCTAGCTTGTCGAGCGAGTTCATCGATACTGTTATGACCATCTGAATATGTTGTGTGCATATGAGTATCGACGACATACCATTTACCATTGTTACCAATCGGGTTTCGATACTCTATAGGTAAGATATTAAGTCCGTTTTTGTTATACAAGGGCACCTTACGTACTCTATCCTCTACGCGGGCTATGGCTTTGTTATATTCTTTACTGCCCTTTTCCCCAATAACCTCAACAAGCTTGTCGTAACTCAGCCCCTCTAACAAATCGTTAATGGCTGGAAAAAATAAGCGCTCATTAGCTTTACCGCTCAATAATGTTTGCGCTCGCACTGCATTTTCAGCAGTCCCGGTAATGTATTTTGCAAATTCAAGACCGGCAATATCAGCTGCCATGTCAGCAAAACTAAACCCTGAGCCGCCTGAGCCACTATCCAAAAATTCTTTGAATTCACCGATTCCTAAACCAAGACTTTCCAGACTAACTTGCTCAAGTGTTGCCGAATATAAAAAGTGCAAAGACAAATCTTCACGTCCTTTTATTCGCAGGATTTCTTGCTTAACGTTGCTTTTCTCTATATTAAGAAAATCAGCAAAACCGGGATTGCCGTATTTAACCGACAAAGCCCATAGAGCAGCCTGATTATATAACGCCGGCTGGCCATCATCACTGATCGTATCAACTGAAGCCAACGTCATTACAAATCCGACACGTTCTGCAAGTTCGTTGGAGTTAAATTCAGCTTTGTCCAGTTTGTACAGATATTCCTGAACTTTTTCCCTTAGCACATCGTTACTAACTAGTCCTTTAGTTGCCGATACTATATCTGAAGCGGAATCAACTGATTCCTTTACTTGTGCGTAAAAATCATCCGGCTTTGTGGCTCGGAAACTAATGTGATCTTCTGACAGCGTTATGGTAGTTAATATTTGATGGGTAGTTTCTGCTACCTCGTCTGAAAAGACAATTCGGGTAACTTGCTTGATGATGAAAAGACTAACAAAAGAAGGCACAGGTATCCGGCCTACTTCACAATCGCCAAATTCAGCGCCGGAATAACCCGGTTCTACCATGCAAACTATATTTAAATAAGCATGTTCGCTCAGAGGCAATTTTACACTGCCTGCCATAATCATTCCAAAACGATTAACTGCGAGTCTAGCTTTTAATCTTGGTGTAAAACCGGAAATGAGCCCGCTTATCGCAGAAAGTTCCTGATTACTAAGAGATGTTTCAAACGCTGTGTCATCTGCAGCAAGGCTATGAAAAATGGAAGACACTTTCTGGCGAGCTAGCGTAATTTCGTTTGGTGAGAGAGTGTCAACTGCAACAACTACGGGGGAAAACTCGACAAACAGTAATACAAAGATCAAAGGGACTATTAGCAGTTTAAGTAACCGTCGGAATAGCGCTAATCCAAACTTTTTCATAACAAATAAATATCATTCGATTTTACTCAGTGTAATGTATATGAAAGCGACTTAATATCCAAACATTACGAAGCGATTGGCTCTTCAGCGGTAACAGATTGAGAGTTGAAGCATAAATCAGTACACTTCGATTTTATCTTTGAACGACTTACGATTAAAGCTACAAAAAGCTGCGTTCTAATAGATTAAAGTTCTGATTATAGATACTTTGGATGACCTGGTTTATTAAAGATAACAATACATGAAAAAATTAATCAATGTCCTTATCATTCATGGGAACTCTCAAGGACTATTAAATGACGCCAATATTCTGGAACAAGCATTAAACCAATCAAATGATATTAATTGCGTAGTACGGTTATCCAAATTTAATTCATTGTTTAAGAATGCCTATGACCTTTCGTCAATTTTAATTAAATCAGCAATACCAGCCCGAAGACTAATTGTTATACATCTTGAAGAATTACAGTCTGGATTTATACCATTCTCCAAAACCCATTTATTTTTCCCAAATCAGGAATGGTTTCGAAGTGATACCGCCAAAGCGTTACAGCAACATATAGCTAAGATAATTGTTTGCTGTAAAACCCGCTATGCAGAGGAACAATTCAAACGGCTGGTACCGCATGTGAGATTCACAGGTTTTAGTTCGATAGATAAATTTGAGCCACAAATCCCTAAAGAACCTTTATCTTTTCTTCATATTGCGGGGAAAAGTGAACAGAAAGGGACAAATAACCTACTGGAAGCCTGGTTGACACATCCGGAATGGCCTTTGTTAACGGTTGTATCCAGACGAAAAGAACATCTAAATTTTGGCGGCCCTAATATAAACATTATTTCTAAATTCATTAGTGATAAAGAACTTTTAGAGCAAATAAACAAACACCCTGTGCACCTGTGCCCTTCAGAATCAGAAGGGTTTGGCCATACCATTTGGGAAGGTTACTCTACAAATGCAATGGTAGTAACAACTAACGCCCCGCCTATGAATGAGTTTATCGTCAAAGGGCAGCCCTATTCATTCGCTTGCACAAAATTCGGAAAGCGATATCTAAGTGATTTGTTTAAAGTATCACCAGAGAATGTCACAGATACGATTACAGATATTTTAACGTCTTTCGATCCTGCCTCGTTAATACACAGTGATGTGTATAGACAGCACTACATCTCAAACAAAAAATTATTTGAAGAGCGCCTTGAAAAGCTTATTTCTGAACTACTTTAACAAAACTTCTCCCATTTTTTTACAATAAAATCTGGGTAAAGGTTATAAATAAAAGAATGTTTTGCGAGTTTATCGATAAGTATAAATTGCAGAGCCGCTATCACCAAATATGCGCCCCCACCGGAAATAATCATCCCAACCATTCGAGCGATGGGCGATAAAACCTCAAATAAAGGCCCCACAAATATTAAAGTAGTTAGTAACGCTAATATGGGAGGAAAAATCCATAACGTAATTAACAAAATAATTCGGCAGGATATATTTAGATTTATCCGAGCGATAGCGATTATGGACGCTAACACAATAAAACCTATCTCAATTCTAAGATGAGAGAACTCTATTTCATTGACTGGTTGAAAATAATAGAAACAGGTAAGCAACAAAGTTAAGGCAACTAAGTCATTGAAAACAGAGAGCTTGGTCTTATTTTCAAGGTCATAGAGATTATATAACAAAGGCTGAGTAATAAACGGGAGCATCAAAAAACCTAAGTTAGCTAATAAAGGCGCAGCCGTAAGCCACTTAGAACCAAGCACAACAGCAGCAAAATCATCGGCAATAAAGTACAATCCAATAGCGCTTGCTAATACGAATGACCAAAAGAAAAAAATCAATTGGTAAAACTTTGTATAAACAAGTCTCATTTGTGATTTCACCTGAGCTAGCCCGGCAATCAGAGGTCCCATAACAGGCGATAAAATTTCAGTTTGCGGCATAATTGCAAATTGTTGTGCAACCTTATAATTACCCAATGCATCGGTACCAAAAAACCGGCCAACCAACAAAATGTCAGCTTGTGATCGCGAGTATCCTAAGATATTTCTAACCATAATAAATTTAGAAAAACTAAACATTTCATGGCTACCTTTAAGCATAAATTTTGGCAAATATGGCGCAACGATGTGACTAATAACTACATCGGCCAACGCATGTATAAAGAGACCAATAATTAATGCGTAATAATTTTTAAAAATAAACGCACAGATAATAGTGGCTACTGTTGATGTTATTTTTGCAAAAATTTTAATCGCATTTAATTTTTTAAAATCTAAAGCCTTGTGAAACGCTACGGTTCTTATACTATAAAAAAGACCTACAGAATAAACCACTGCAGTTAGACGTATTGCCTGAACCGCTTCCGGCTCATTCAAAAAACCAGCAATGTAAGGTGACATTAAAAAAACTAAAAGCATTGCGCCGCCTTTGAATATAAAGTTGACGCTCCAAGCCCGGTGTAAGTCATCATCAGTAATATTCTCTTTAATTACCAAATAACGAAAAACACCAAAATTGGTTAACACCTCAAACAAGCCAGCAACAACACCTGCAATTGCGACTAGCCCATAGTCATCAGGAGACAATAGCCTGACTAAAATTAAGGTACTGAATATCCCCATCCCTCTAATGAAGAACTTAGCAAGCATATTCCAAAAATAGGCTATATATATTTTATTGGTTACTGACATTCATACCTACAGCGAACTCAATTGTCGATCCAAGAAAAATCACTTGCTATCCTAACGGCTCGTGCTTGTTAATGATGCTCTCTTACGATCCTTATTCGATATGAAATTATTATCATTAACATAAAGACGCTTTAGCACAATTGTAAGACCAACGATTAATAAAAATATACTGTTATAAGCAGCACTTAGCGCCGCTCCTGCAACAGCAAATGCGACAAAGCTTAGCTGCAAATAAATCACTAAGGTTTTCGCCCACTCGTCCTGAGTATTTTTTCTTACCTTATTCAAACCTATGAAAGTCAAAAGAAGGATTAACCCATACCAGGTAAATCCAACAAAACCAGTATCGCCTAACACTTGAAAATAAATACTGTGAGCAACATACAATGTGCTGGGATTAGGCGAAGGTATAAAGCTCAGCGTGTTAAAATCTGCGACTAAAACAACCCAAGTAGGAAAATAAGCTACTGCGTTAAACCCACCGCCAAGGATAGGATGCTTTAGAGCTAGAAGCAGGGATAATTTCCAGACGATCAATCGACTCATAAAGGAACCATCTTCGCCAGCATTTTCTATTGTCTGCATGCGTTCCATCCAGTTCTGATCTGCTACTTGTAAGACAACCAACCCAAAAAAGATTAGCAGAACCAGTACAATCCCCTTCCGTTGGCTTTTCCAAAAGAAATAGGCACCCAATACCAATAATCCTAAAAAGCCACCTCTGGAATCAGAACCAATAATGAACATTACGTTAAGAAAAATAAATGACCCCAGGCCAAATTTAATTAATTTGTGCTGGTACCTGGTGTACAAGTAAATCATCATCGGAATGACCATTAATGAGGCTAGTGCCCCAAGGTTATTATCACTGAACATGGTTGAAATTGACCGTACAACGTGACCACCGCCAGAGTGTACGAACTTCATTCCCTCGATACATGCTCTTGCCCCTATAGACATAACACAAGCCCAAAGGAGTGCTTCGATATGTAAAGGTTTATTTACTATTAAGCAAATAAACACAAAGAATATTATCGATTTAATAAAGAACTCATACTCCCGCCAAACCTCAATCTCACTGCCCATATGAGTAAATGAAGAAAGGCTAACATGTAGAGTAAAAACGAGCATAAGCGTAAATAACGCTTCGCTTTTAAACCTGAATTCTTTTTTCGAAAAAAAATAACTGACAATAGTTGTTAGGGCAAATATCAAATTCCAACGAAATGAGGTCGAAAACCCATATGCCCATAAATTCAATGGAACTAATGAAGACCATAGCCAAAGCGCTAATCCAATGTATGGCCTTTTAATAGCGTAATAAATTAAAACTGGAAAAATCAGAATTAACGCAATATCTCTCATGAGTTCTGCTCATTTTTCTCACGTTTCAGTGCTAACCAGCACAAAGCCGGAACACCAATGACAACGATTAAAAATATTAAATTATCTGCCATTAGGTAACTCTCGGTGTTTGTTTAAGTTAGCTTCTTTGAAAGCCCTGCTATCAAAATAACGAATGATAACGGAGTCTTTGCGTATAAACTTAGGTGACAAATAGTCGTATAGCTGAGTCGCTTCATTTGGTAACAGAGCAAACTCATCATACTTCTCTAAAAACTGGCGAATACAACACTGTTGCAAGTGCCTTAAGCTATACCTTTGTAGTCGCCTGATATAAAGACGGATATTACTGATAGAAGTCGGGGAAAGACGGTGATAGAAAAATTCCGCACTAGCCACCCCCACTAATAACCCCTCTAAGCGACCGTTAGATAACTTAAAATCATGGGTAGACACCCAGGCTAATAAGCTGTCGTCACCAATTAAGCCAACAGGCAGCTTAAAGTTTAATTCTCTTACTTTACGCACAAAGCGTGGCGACAACGCAAACAAATTCCCGGATAACGCATTGCCCTCTAACGTTTTACGAATAGTATCGTCGGTAGTCCTGCCTTTGGTTTTGGGTATACCAGCATAGATATAAGCATCAGGCTTTTCGTTACACGCCTGCACAAACCCATTTACCGTATCCGGTGTAACTTTGCAGTCGCCATCAATATAAATGGTCAACACATCTTTCAGAGCATATTCGTAAAGGCCCAAGTTCCATGCGTTAGCTTTATCACCTTTTAACACTTCATGGGCAAACCAATTTTCCTTTGACGCTACATACTGTTCAGCAATAGACTGCGTAGAGTCAGTACTTCCGTTATTGATAATATGGACTTCGGAGACAACATCCTGCGCCTTATCTAAGGCGGATTGTATGCCTTGCAAGCAACCAAGAATGTGCGCTTCCTCGTTGTGAGCAACAACGCAAATTTGAACCGGAACTGTCATTGCTACACACTACCTCTATCTAATATTTGCCAGACTTGCTGCCACTGTTGATAAATCGTACTGTCAGTAAATGCCGCAGACCGCTGAATAGCTGCCTCGCTCAATTGTTGATAGTCACACTGGCCAGTAACAAAATCAGCAATGCTTTTACTTAATGCTTCAACGTTCAGCGCCTCAATAACCTTGCCATATTTACCCTGACCAAGTATCTCCCCCGGCCCCATGGGACAATCAAAAGCGATACTGGGCACTCCGCGACTAATGGCTTCAATTAAGGTTAGGCCAAAGCCTTCATAGCGTGAGGACATAACGTAAACGCCAGCTTCATCAAACACGTCTGTCATGTTCTTTGTTTCACCCAGCAGTTCTACATTACCAAGCTTATGATAAGCAATGCGTTGTTTAACGTATTCTTTGGCACTGCCATTGGGGCCAACCAACCGTAAAGTCCACCCCTTGGTTAACCTCGCGGGAATTAGCGCCCACGCATCTACCAGTAAATCAAAGCCTTTTTGTTCGGTAAAGCGCCCTACCGAAACAACCGTCTTATTTTTAATACTCAGCCTTGGTTCCGTAATATCTACTGAACACGGATTAGCAATATTAAATACCGGCGCTTTTAACCAGTACTTAGTTTTCCAGCTTTCTTTGTCCTGTTCAGTAAGCACCACTATAGCATCACTCAGCAATGCAGCAGCTCGGCGTCCAAACCACCGGGAACCGAAGGTCGTCTCTATGGTTGAATTAAAATGTTCCCATACAAGCCATTTTGCGCTTCCCGCGTTGCGACAAAAAGGAAGCAATAGACCAAGCTGAGAATCAGACAGGATAATCAGGTCAAATTGCCTGGCTAAATTGCGTAACCGGCTCGAAATCGACAGTAATTGCTTAATCAGAGAAACCGGATGTGGCATCAAAGAGGTCAGTTGCACAGACTCATGCACAGGGAAAAATAGCTCTGGTTTACTCTGATACAAACTACAAATAGTCACCTGCTGACCATTCTCAGCACAAACGGAGGCAAAATGAGTCGTCACTCTCTCAGTACCACCAATATTACTGGCGTCATTGATAATAAACGCGATACGCATATCAGTGCCGCGAATTCCGATTAGCAAACCACGCCAGGATAGTATCAGCATTGTTCGACCAGGTAAGCCCTTTCTCTGCAATCGTTTCTATCGCACGCGCTTTTAACTGTGAACGTAATTCGTCATGACGAATCAGTGTTTCGATACAATCCACCATTTCCGCACTGTTATCCTCGGCAAATAATAGTGCGTTATCCTTATCGGACAGCAACTCCTTAATATTGGCACTGTCAGGGGCCACTATCGCTAATCCTTTAGCCAAATATTCAAGCATCTTGAGTGGTGAAGCCCAGGGCGTAACCGCTGGCTGTAGCGCGATATCAATTTGATCGAGCCAGAATGGCATCTCGTCACGACTGACTAGTCCGGTACTGGTAAATTTATCCTGAAAATTCAGCTCGATAGCCTGCTTTTTTAAACCAGCAATCACTGGGCCATCGCCAACTACCAGAAAATGTAAATTCTCATGGGGCATAGCCGCCAGACGGGCCAGTACCTGATCCAACTGATGCCATTCACGACAAAACCCCACAAAACCAATAACCAGTTTATCTTTAAATTCGGGCTGTCGATTTTGCAGTTGCTGGGGCATAAATACTTCGGTTTCCACGCCATTGGGGATCACGCAAATTTTATCTTTGGCAACACCGGCATTTTCGATATAACCAGCAAGAACATGAGTAACCGGAAGCACTCTGTCGGCATTACGCCAGGCGTAATATTCCGACCATTTGGCTAACCAGGGGAAACTTAATCCGCCATATTTGACTCGCTCATCGTACAGAGGAGAATTCACCTCTAGTTGCAATGGCAGTTTAAACAGCTTTTTGACCCAAATACCTGCTGGCAGATACAAGTTATATCGCTCGTAAATCACGTCGGGGCGATGTTGCCTAATCGCTTTAACCAGTTTAAAAAAAACCAGAAACGTATAGGCAAACTCCAGCAGTTCCGAAATAAAGCGTGGCATTTTTGCCCTGACAGCCGACACCCAGCCACCATCGCTGCCAAAATCGCCTTCTTCTGCTACCTGAGGCGCAACCATTATCACTTCATGGCCTTTAGCTTTCATCTGAGAAACAATGGCATCAATATGCACGTACTGACCGTCTTTGGAAGCCACTCTGTGATGATAGAGAATTTTCACGATATGGCCCCCCGCGCAGACTGCTTAACAATGGTGTCAACGATCTCCATCATCCCTTCGCAGGTCTCTTTCCAGCTAAATTGTTCCGCGTAACGCCTCACCGCTTCCCGGTCGACATCTTTGCTCAGCACATGTTGAATACCCCGGGCAATATCGGCAACATTTCGTTCTACCAATTCTCCTTGCGACTCAGGTTTAACCACTTCGGGCGTTCCCCATACTTTGGTTGCCACAACAGGCGTACCTGAGGCCATCGACTCAAGTAATACATTGGCCCATCCTTCCCGACTGGACGCTAAAACTAATGCATCGGCGGTCATCATCCATTGGTTCAGTGTTGGTTGATCCACTCCGCCTAAAAACTGAACGCGTTCAGACACCTTGCATTGCTCAGCCAATTGCTTGAGTTTAACTAAATCAGGTCCGTCTCCGGCAATCACTAAGCGAACATTATCCAAATTTTGCAGAGCTTCTATAATGAGGTGATGACCTTTTCGTTCAATTAACCACCCGACAGACAGCACCAACTTTTCGTTAATCTGACCCTGTGCTTTTAATTGCGCTTGTTTGGCATTATCCGAGGCAGAAAATAAATTAAGATCAACGCCATTTCGTAATACCGTTACCCGCTCATCAGGCACACCAAGCTTGACCATTTCGTCTTTTAACGCCTGACAAACCGTCATCATGTGAGCAGCTTTGTCAAATACCGTTCTCAACATGGCCAGTGCTTTGGGGTATTGCGGGATAAGATTAATGTCGGTTCCCCGAGCAGTGCAAGTAAAGGGAATATCCAGCGACTCTGCGGCCTGACAAATAGCGACGCCATCAGGATAGAAGTAATGCCCGTCAATTAAATCCACGCGGCGGGCCCGGTGGAGTTTAGTTAAGGTACGGGTAATGGCTTTCGCCATGAACTTAGGTGTCAGATACATACCAATTTTAGGCAGCACCAGATAACGTGGATGATATACCGTCATGCCATCGATAGTTTCCTGGTAAGGCACGCCGGCATACTTAGCGTATTCTCCAAATATCTTATGCTTAAACGGAAACCAGGGCACCGGCGCTATCACTTCCAAATCAATATTCTGATAAGTCGCTAAAAAGTGCCGCAACCGCGTTTTAACAAATATGCCAAGCTTGGGGTCATTTTTATTAGGGAACAGCGACGAAATAGTCACCATTCGAATGCGATTAGCCTGCACTAAATATCTCCGCATTCAACTTCACCAGCTCACCAGCGCCAAGCAAGTCGTCAGGGGTACCAATATCAAAAAACAGCCCCTTAACAGCAAAAACATAGGCGTCAATTTCAGATGAAGCGAGAATATTGTGCTCAAAACTAAACTTAACGGGTTGCTGGTCCAGCAAAGGCAAGTGTTTATTGATGTAATAAACCCCCGCATTGATAAAGCCGGCACCTGAACGGCCTTTTTCGTGGAAACCCACCAGTTTTTCGTGGCTAATTTCAGCGGCGCCAAAGCGCGTTAAATCATCAACATGAGTGCAAACAAGACCTAACTGAGCCTGGTGGTTTTCACAAAACTCGCTGAATGCCTTGAGATTTACTTCAATAAAAGAATCTGCATTAAACACCAACACTTTTTCTCTTTTGGTCAAAGCCAGCGCCTGCTTAATAGCGCCGCCAGTACCTAATGGCTCTTCTTCAATAGAAAAGTCACAATCAAGGTGAGAAAAGTGAGTGTTTACTTCTTCTTTTACCATCTGTGCATGGTGGGATATTGCAAAGATAAAGCGGGTCACGCCCTGCTGCAACAAATCCTCAATGATGAAGTGCAAAAAAGGTTTGTTGTTAACAGTTGCCAGGCACTTTGGATATTTGTCACCGGTCACTTTATGTAACCGGGTTCCGAGGCCACCTGCTAATAAAATTGCTTCCACCCTGCCCTTCCTTATTGTGGTTTAAATTCGGCAAACATTAGCTCTTCTACAATGCCACACAGAATATGGCCGAAAGAGATATGCGTTTCCTGAATATAAGGCGTGCAATCAGAGGGCGCGTTAAGCGTAATATCACACATGCTCGGTAACTTACCGCCGGTACCACAAAAAGCCACAGTGTGGATCCCCATAGACTGAGCTTGCTCTACCGCTTTGATTATATTTACCGAATTACCCGACGTGCTTATGCCTACAAATACGTCGCCGGCCACACCGTTAGCCTGAACCTGACGCGAAAATAACTTATCAAACCCGTAGTCATTACCAATAGCCGTTAACATAGAAGTATCTGTAGTTAACGCGATAGAAGGTAAACCCGGACGATCAAAATTAAAGCGGCTTACGAATTCGGCGGCCAGATGCTGAGAATCCGCGGCGCTGCCGCCGTTACCGGCAAACATGACTTTCTTACCGTTTTTAAGTGCTTCAACACACAGCGCGGCGGCATCTGCCAATCGTTGCAATAAAGCTTCATCAGCAAGCATCTTTTGTTTTGTTTCTATGGTTTTTTGCATGTGCTCACGGATGTATTTCAAACTGTCCATGCCGTTACTCCAAAGTTAGTAAATTGAAAAGAGTGGACCTGACCACTGGTTTGCTTAAGCGCCTTAATCAACGGCTGTTTGTGGATTGGATCAACAAACATCATCATAAAGCCGCCGCCCCCGGCACCAGAGAGTTTAAGCGACTTCGCGCCGTGATCAATGGCCAGTTGCGCAACCTCTTCAATATAGCTGTTACTAATCGAAGCAGATGTGGATTTTTTGGCCAGCCAGGCTGATTTCAGCACGTTTGACATCCCTTCAATATCGTTGCGTAGTAAACACTCTTTCATTTCAAATGCGCTTTGCTTTACTGCGTGTAACGCATACAGTGATTTATCTTTGCTTTCACTACTTGAAGATGCCTTAATTTGGTCATCAATGATTTTACCTGAGTCACGCGACACGCCGGTAAAGTACAGTACAATCTGACTTTCCAGCTCATTTTGAATGTCAGTACGGATCCTTAAAGGATTAACCAGCACGCGATCTTCATGAAATTCCATAAAATTGAAGCCACCAAAGGTAGCAGCATACTGGTCCTGTTTACCGCCGGATAATTTACAGTCTTCGCGCTCTATTTCGTAAGCCAGGTGAGCCAGATCGTACTCACCCAAAGGCAATTTAAGCAGTTCGCGGTACGCAGCTAGAATAGCAACCACCATGGTAGAAGATGAGCCCAGACCGCTTCCCGGTGGCGCATCAGAATGCGTAATTACGTCAATGGCCAGAGGTTCGCCCTGGTTATAATCTCTGACTACCCGGTTATAGATGGCTTTATGTAATATCAGCGTGTCGTCCAACGCTAGCTCGGGCAGCGCATCACTCTCAAAGGTTTGTTCGATATCCTGCGCATTAAAGTGTACTTTGCCATCATCCCGGGTTTGAATAGTGGCGTAGGCAAACATATCCAGCGTGACGTTAAGTATATAGCCACCGTATTTGTCGCTGTAAGGCGATACATCTGTACCACCACCAGCCAACCCAATCCGCAATGGTGCTTTGGATCTAACTATCATAAGGAGCGTCCTGTTCTAATAATTGGTCAAGCAAGGCCAGTGCGCCGTCCCAACCATAACGCTGTATAATCCACTCACGGTTTTCTTCACCAATTCCGGACAACTTCGCAGCGTCGTTTATTAAGTCATTAATTATTTTAGCCTGATGCGCGGCATCATCCTCAACCAAAGGAGTTTGCTGAGCAGGCAATGCTATACCTTCCTGACCCATTGAGGTCATCACAACCGGTTTGGCCATCGACATGGCCTCCAGCACTTTGTTTTGCACTCCGCGCGCTATTCGCAGCGGGGCAACACACAACTGAGACTGACTCACATAAGGCCTGACATCAACTACCCGGCCAGTTACAACAACCCCTGCGGTTGACGCTAAAGCCTTAACCTTCTCGCTGGGTTTTCCGCCAACGATGTAAAAATACAGCTCTGGGTGCTGGGCTCGCACCAAAGGCCAAACATGCTCTACAAACCAGACTACAGCATCCACATTTGCCCAGTAATCCATCGCACCGGTAAAACAGATCACCCGATGGTCTTTATCCGGGCTATCGGTAAAATCGAAGGTCGCGTTTGGATCAAAATAGTCGGTATCCACACCGTTGCCCAGCGTGACTATTTTATCTTTTAGTGAAGACGGACTGATTTTTCGGAAGTGATCCCGTTCTTCATCGGTTATCAGGGTCACCGCATTAAATTCTTGCAAAATCTTTTGCTCGTAGGCTTCTACGAGTCGCTGTTCACGGGCATATATCCAGGCAGAGTAAAAAGGCTTGTTCTCAGCATACTGACGCCATTTATCTGAATCCACATCAGCCATATCAAGAATACGTTTTTTGCCAGCGTATTTTTCGTGTTCGATAAACTGAGCAGTTCCACCAGAATAAGCAATCAAACGATCAATACTGCGTCTGGCAATGACATCATCTACCCACTGTTGCATGCTCTGATCTTTATAGTGATGGGTAGAAACCGGCTTACCCGCCAGCAGCGACGTAACGCCTGATTGTAAACTCGACCTGCCACAAATATCGACGGTGAACAGTTCTACACTCATGGCCTGTACATCTTTGATGTACTGACGATCATGCTCATCATCAATAAAACAACCAATCACCACGTGATAACGACTGGCTAAATATTTAACCAGATTATAAGTGGTGATCTTATCGCCTTTATTAGGAGGAAATGGGATCCGGTGGCATAAAAACAGCACGGTTTCCATTATTGCACTTCCTTACTTTCATTTTGTAAAAATAAACCCAGCATAAACAGTGTCCACAATGATGCAGAGTGATCATATTTACCCGATAAATGTTGCTGTATTTTTTTATTCAGCTCAGACGTGTTAAAAATACCACTGTTTTTTACCGCATCACTGCCCATAACGTCGACTAATTTGTCTTTCAGCGGGCCTCTCAACCATTCTGCTAAAGGTACACTAAAGCCCATCTTCTGACGATAAAGGTTTTCCTCGTTAACATAGGGCTCTAAGGCTTTTTTGAGTAATGCTTTGGTTTCGCCATTTTTGATATTTTGTTGTGAAGGTACGGTAAAGGCCCATTCAACAAACTTATGATCCATAAAGGGCGAACGAACCTCCAGCCCATTAGCCATACTTGCGCGATCCACCTTGGTATTGGCGTCTCCCACCAACCAGGTTTTATAATCCAGATATTGGATGAGTTTTAAAGGATCGGAAAACTGTTTGGCAGAAAGGTATCGCTGGTAAACCGCATTCGCATTGTAGCGTCCCAGCTTTTGCTTAAAGGCAGGAGAATACAGTGCGTTTCGCTCATCGATGCGAAGCTTGCTCATACTATTCATAAAAGCTTCGGCAGTAGTCATAGACAGCGACTGAAAGGTTGTTTTCGCTCTTAAAAACTGTGGGGCCCAATCGAGTTTAGGGTATAACTTACCCAGTGGTTTAAAGACCACTTTACGTAAAAATGCGGGTATTTTCTGGCGCACGCGCTCTTCTGCCAGATGCAGCTTATAGCGCCGGTAGCCAGCAAACAGCTCATCACCACCATCACCAGAAAGAGCAACGGTGACATGCTTTCGCGCCATTTGACATACTTTATAAGTCGGCAATGCCGACGAATCAGCATAAGGTTCATCAAACACATCAATCAGGCTGTCGATGAGGGATAAGTCATTATGATCGACAATTTCTACCGAATGATCGGTTTTATAACGGTCAGCAACAAGCTGCGCAAAGTCAGTTTCATCAAAATTCTTAACATCAAAGCCTATAGCGCAGGTTGTCACCGGCTTATCTGCCATGGCTTTGGCCATAAATGCAACGACCGCACTTGAATCCACGCCACCTGATAAAAAGGCGCCAAGGGGCACTTCAGCTTCCAGGCGAATTTCCACCGCTTGCTGAAATTCTTTAATCAAAGCTTCGCTAAGCGCTTGCTGGTCATCGCTGGCGGTGTCGGCATCCCAGGGTAAATCCCAATAACAAACCGGTTTTGCGGTGTCTGCAGGCTGGGTAGCATCAAATAAAAAGTAATGGCCCGCTTCAAGTTTGTAGGTTTGCTGATAAATGGAACGGGGATCAGGCACATAACCAAAGGCTAAATACTCTTCGATGGCCTCGTTGCTTAAATCACGACAAAACAGTGGATGTGCTCTGAGCCCTTTTAATTCAGATGCAAACCCGACTGAGCCGTCAGAAAATAAGCTGTAATAAAGCGGCTTAACTCCTAAGCGATCGCGAGCAACAAAAAGTTGTTTGGTGTTATCGTCCCACAGGATAAAAGCAAACATCCCACGAAAACGCGGTAAACAATCAACGCCCCACTCTTCCCAGGCGTGAACGATAGTCTCAGTGTCACTTTGCGTTTTAAACTGGTGGCCTAATGCGGTTAACTCAGCGGCAATTTGTTTGTAATTAAAGATTTCGCCATTAAATACCACCACCACGGAATTATCTTCGTTAAAGATTGGCTGATGACCGCCCGCCAAATCGATAATGGATAAACGTCGATGACCCAGCGCGATAAAATTATTAAAGAAATAGCCTTCGTCATCATTACCACGGTGAGCCTGTGCCCGGTTTATTTCGCGCAGCACGGATTGTTCGGGTGCTACGGTGTTATTTGGGTAAAACAGACCACTGATCCCACACATAATCAGACTCTCCCCTGATAAATTTGTCGGTAAGCTTCGACCATGGCCTCTTCGCTATATTCGGCAACGATTCTCTGTCTCGAGTTTTCACCCATAAGTCTGACTTTTTCGGGGTCAGAAAAACAGTCCAGCATCAGCTTTGTTAAAGCTTGCTCATCTTCGCTTTCATACAACCAGCCACAGTGTTCATCAATAACCTCAGGGATTCCACCAACACGCGTAACCAACGGTGGAATTTCACAAGCCATGGACTCTAATAACGTCATCGGGATCCCTTCGGCCAGCGAACTCATAACAAAAACGTCAAAGTCATCATACTCTGCTTTCATATCTAGCTTAGGTCCGGCAAGGTGGACTTGTGACGTCAACGCTAACTGCTTAACCAGTTCGTTCAATTCATCAAAACATTCACCACCACCAATCAGCTTTAACTGGCAGTGTGAGGCAAACTCCGCAGATTGCCGGGCGGCTTGTCCAAAAGCCCGAATCATCAGTGTTTGATTTTTAATTTTTGCCAGACGACCAACGTGGCCAAAAACGAACCGGTCTCTGTTGGGTTGATGTTGCTCTGTTGGCGAAAAATGCTGTGTATTAATGCCATTTACCACCAGTTTAAGCTTAGCCGGCGTTATTTTTACATCATTCAGCAGCCAGTTGAATAAGTCCTGAGAAACCGGCACGATAACCGTTATAAAACGAGACAGGAGCTTTCGAAGTAATCTGTATTTTTTATTGGCACCTGTAGGATCGAAGATATCCCGGCCATGTTCAGCATGAACCCGCAACTTTACCCCGGCCAGCCACGCCACGAACTGCAATTCGATAGTTGCCAGATTATAAGTGTGGATACAATCTGGCTTATAAGCTCTGATTTCATTATAAAACCGCTTAAAAATACGCCAGTCATTGCCCTGACGTTTTTCCAGATCAATCACGCTCACCGGTTGTTCTAATAAGTCGCTAAAAGCTTCAGAATGACCGGTCAGAGTAACAATTCGATGCTCAAACTCATCACCAGGCAGAGAATTAATGCAATTGAGTAACACTTTCTCTAAGCCACCAATATCGAGCCGGTGAACAACGTGCATTATCTTTTTCTTCACGCGCCTTATCCCTTACCGGCAATCACAGTCATAAACTGTTCAGCGACCTGAAAATCAGGGACTTCTGCTACTATAAAATAGCCATCACTGCTCTGGCCACTCAATTTATTGACAAGCTGTTGCCATTTAACAGCTAGCGTACTGGTGCTCTGGAACTGACCCACCTGATACCAGGCAACAAGAATTTTCTTATTCCCGACAATATTAACAACCTCTGCCACCTGCACCTGATGACCGCCCAGATTTCTTGTGGTTATGCTCGATTGTGTCCACCGCTCGTTGTCGAATACGCGATGACGGCTGCTTACCAACTCTTTGTTATGCAGTTGTTCGTTAACATAAACCACACGGAATGTAACCTCATGCCACTGACCAAACCAGGTCTGATCTTCGGTTGGAGCAGCCCAGGTTGCATTATCAACCGGTGTCACTCCCTCTGTGCTGATAAACCTGTTAAACGGTTCGTTGGAGAGGTTATCCTCATTAAAGTTTAACAACTGACTACCCAGCCAGCCTGGCAACAACATGGTTATAACAAGGGCAAAAAAGCCACTGTAAAGTTTTCCGGCACGATGAGAGCCAGGCGCTGTAGCAGCACTCTCAGGCGTCTCTGCTTTGTCGGTACCAATTGAGCCAATGTAAAACAACAGCACCAGAATAAATGCAAAGAAAAACCAGCCGTATACCAAATGGTCAGCGCCAGTGGCGTACTTCATATCTGAGTAATAGCCAATGACCATGATGCCAAAGGCTCTGAATCCGTTAGCGATAACAGGTAACACAGCACAGATAAGAATAAACAACAACCGCTTCCAATAGCGTGTGTAGCTTAAATATGAAAACAGAACACCGATGGTAAAGGTGCCTATTAAAAACCGAACACCGGCACAGGCCTCCGCAACGTGGAACGTACCGTTTGGTAAATAAAGATAGAGACCTTCACGATAGACAGGAATATCAACGATGTTTAAGAAAAACACACTCAAATCGGCAGTAATCTGCTGCAGATAAGGGACTAACTCTTCCCCAAATGGAATGGCAAACAGTAAATAAAACAAGGGAAAGGCCAGTATACGGCTGACTGAATTACCCAGTAAGGCCCACAATAATAAAATCAGACTACTGACAGCGGCAGCATGCATGAACAGGTTTATTTCGAGCTCAGCGACAACTAAATAAGCCAGCTGCAGCAATAAAAGAGGTATAAACAACCACAGGTTGGGATTGATTTGGGCAAAACTCAGCTGTTCACGTTTTTCGTAAGCCAGGTAAATCGATATCGCTGGTACAAAAAAACAGTGTTTATACGCTTCTGAAGCAGACCAGACACTTACCATATGCACAATGGCATCACTGAATGACCAGAACCATATCCCTAGTGACACCAGAGCCAATAGTAGCCAGGTTGATGTAAAGCTGTTAGAAGTGTCCTTTTCTACTGTCTGATTCATATTCATCTAGCCCAGATATTTGGAAAGGTAAGGCCCTACCAAACGACTGAGCCACAGAGGAAGTTTCTTCCAGGTATTAATAAATAAGGCATATTTAGGGTTATTCGGACTCAGATTTGGCTGCTCGGTTGCTTCAACCAACGCCCTTTTATAATGCAGTGGTTCGGCCGGCATGCCGTAAGACAGCTTATACTTCGCCGCGCCTGAATCGTCTTTACTGCGACCAAAATCATAACGTGTACAACCCAGTTCACGTGCATGGCACATCAACTGATAATACATAAAATCGTTGCTTTTAAGTGCTCTTGCATCGTGCAACCCGCCACCGTAGTAGGGCAATACTTCATCTTTGTAATAAAAGCTAAGTACTGATGAGACGGGCGTTCCCTCACTGGTTAACACCGTTAACACATCTAACTTATCGCCAAAAACCTCGGCCAGATTATGAAAGAACTGCTTATGAAAAACCGGCGTACCAAGGTTTCTGACACTCTCGGCATACACGTCATATGCGGTACCAACATCTTTATTAACCACCGATTGCAATTCGTTTTTTAAAGAATGACGAATAACCGCACGCTGCTTCTTTTTCACTCCAGCCAGAATTGCATCTGGTGTGTCAGCCAGTTCGCAGCCATAAGTTGAATGGTGGCAGAAGATTTCGTAATTAGGATTATCCAGCGGTTTTCTATCGCGTAGCTCGACGAAATCGACCTTTAGCTCTTTACCTAAATCCAACGCTTTGTTTTCAAGCTGAAGTCGAATGGCATCGGTATCCGCAAGCGCCCCACCATATACACAAAAGGGTGTTGAAACGAGGGAATTACCAAATAACAGGCTTTTTACCTGCACCAGTGGCAACACGCCTACGAGCTGTTGCTCACACCACGCAGCCAGGTAAAAGCACGGATGACCAAAGGTTTTCTCAATAACCGTCTTCCAGCCGGTTAAATGAAAAAAAGCACCGTCTTCATGCTTTTCGACATAGGTATCCCAATTTTCGCACTGGTCACTTTGTAATTGAGTGATTGTTAAAGCATTCTCATGACTTAACGCCATTGTGTCTTCCCTACTGCTTAATCGAATGTACTTATTACTGACTCTTATTCTTTTTTAACAGGAATGTTGTAGGCTGATGACATCGTCCCCCAACTATACTGATCCAGTAATTTGATCAGTTTTTTCTCCATTACAGACAAGTTTATATAGTGTCTGACTTTTGACTTCAATGGTGCGCCGCTAATTCTTGGCTGTTCGCTATCGATTTCCCATGGATGAAAGTAAAAACTGTAAGGCTGTTCAGTCGTCTGCATATACTTTTCAATCCGCTTTCTGGAAAGCCAGTAGGGAAGCAAACGAAAATACCCACCGCCGCCAATGCCCAGGTTACGGTTATTCTTCTGAATAGTCGGGATTGGAATTTCAATAATTCCCTCAGGACGTTGGAATTTAAATCGCGGCCAGTCAGGAACGCCATATAAATCGTGGGTTATTGGATACGTACTTGAAGAAAAGGTGAATCCCAATTCCACCAGCACTTCATAAATCCACTCGTTTGTTTCATCAATCGAAAAGCTTGGCGCACGATAGCCAAATATTGGCTTACCACTGGTCTGCTCCAGAATATCCTTACTAATCCGGATATCTTCGGTGACTTCTGCGCGGGTCATCGTTGTTGCCCGGCGATGTGAAAGGCCATGGCTGGCAAGCTCATGTCCTTCATCCACAATACGTTTAATAACATCAGGGCACCGTTTGGCCACCCAACCTAAGGTAAAAAAGGTAGACTTGACGTTTTTCTCAGCAAACAAATCCAGCAATCTGTGGGTGTTATCCCCTACCCTTAAGGGTATATCGTCCCACTTCTCTACAGCTATCGTCGATTCAAACGCGGAAACCTGAAAGTAATCTTCCACGTCTACTGTCATTGCGTTTAAACGCTTGTCACTTTGACCAGACATCTGCTAGCGCCCTTTACCAAACAGAACGACTTCTACCGTTCTAATCAATATCAGAATGTCCAGCAGCAGACTCTGGTGCTTAACGTAATACAGATCAAACTTCAATTTCTCCATTGAGTCTTCTACCGATGCCCCATAAGGATAATTAAGCTGCGCCCAACCAGCCAGGCCGGGTTTAACGTTATGACGCTGGTTGTAATAAGGTACTTCTTTAACCAGTTGCTCCACGAACTCGGGCCGCTCCGGACGCGGGCCTATAAATGACATTTCGCCTTTGAATACGTTAATCAATTGCGGTAATTCATCAATGCGGTACTTTCTTATAAAATTCCCTATTCGGGTAACGCGACTATCGTTTTTCGACGCCCATTTGGCGCCATCTTTCTCAGCGTCGGGTCGCATACTTCTGAATTTTATTATTTTAAATAACTTACCGTTATGGCCTACACGTTCCTGCTTATAAAACACTGAGGTTTTCGTTCTGCGACCATCATCAAGATAGATAAGCAGTGCCGTGATCAACATAAATGGCCAGGTAAAAAACAGTACGAATAACGCCAGGATCGAATTAACCGTGTAATCAAGAGCGTCACGCAGATAGTTTTGCGAATGAAAACCGTTAGAATAGATAACCCAGCTTGGATACATCAGATTTACCGCAATCTGACCGGTTTCCCGCTCCATAAAATCGAGTAAATCAGTAACTTCAATACCACGCAAACGGCAATCAAACAAAATCTCGATAGGCAGAGTACCTCGGCGTTGGTCACAGGCAATAACAATTTCTTCGATATCATTTTCGACCAGGAAATTTCGCAGGCTATCGTCCACTTTTACATGGATAATTTTTTCGTTTTTAATGCCGTCTTCGCGGTTATCGCCGGGTACAGGAACAAATCCCAATAGTTCAAAGCCCAGTCGGTCCACATCCCTGCGCATTCTTTTTTCTATAATAGAAGCCCTTTCTCCGGCACCTAACACAACCAGACGAACCCGGCCCAGACCTAACAACCCCAATCGGTTAGTAAAATAACGGAAAAAGACCAGCGCGATGATATTAAGACTGATTGCGGTAGGCAGAAAATAGGAATGCATATCCAGACTGGAGAATACCGTACCGGTCAGGATCTCTACGATAAAATAACTGAGGCCAAGGCTTACAAAAATCCGCCGGATAATACCGCGAAAGGTCTCCCGCAGTTTGGCTTCATATAACCCTACTGACAAAGAGCACAAAAGTACTGCTAACGTAATAAGGAAGATGTTTATGGTTAAGTTTTCAACATTTGGCTCAGTGATAAGCCCTAACTGAACCAGAATAAAGCTTGTAATATAACCGATGTATGAGACCAGCAACGCTTCCGTGATCACTAACGCATTTGAGCGTTTATTTTGTCTGTTTTTTGCAACTGCCATATTGTTTTACTTGCTGAATACCGTGCTATGGGTGATTATGATAGGACATTTTAAATGGATGAGATAGACTAGATTAAGTTTATCTTGATAAATTTATAAAACCGAAACAAACATTGTTAAAGATGATGTTTTAGCTGCTAACGATATTGTAACCTGCTTTGTAATCGTTAAGGGAAATACAAAAATGAGCAAAATTACTACCATTGGTCTAGCCGGTCTGTTATTGATGCTGGTTTCAGGATGTCAAACCAACCAAACCCTGCCAGAGGCAACTACCAGAACGTCATTAACCTCCGACGTGAATAACTATCAATATCTTATTGGTCCTGGTGATAATCTGACAATATTTGTATGGCGTAACCCTGAAATTTCAGGCACTTTTCTGGTGAGACCAGACGGTAAGGTTACTACGGCACTGGTAGAAGATATCGACGTATCAGGAAAAACCCCGACAGCGTTAGCCCGTCAAATAGAAGAAGAACTTTCCAAATTTATCAACTCTCCTCGCGTGACAGTCAGCGTTACCGGCTTCCAGGGGCCACTTAGTGAGCAAGTACGCGTCATTGGTGAAGCGACAAGCCCTCGCGCAGTCAACTATATAGAAGATATGACGCTGCTTGATCTGATGATTTCGGTAGGCGGCCTGACCGAATTTGCAGATGGTGACAACGCCAAACTGATTCGCGTTATCGACGGTAAAAAGCGCTCTTTTGACATTCAAATTGATGATTTAATTAAAGAAGGTGACATCAGCAAAAACGTTGATATGTTACCTGGTGATATCGTAATCATTCCGGAAGCCTGGTATTAAAAACCACATTTAAATAATTAAATACAAACGGAAAGAAGTACGTTATGCAGGATTTACAACAAGTTCTTAACCAGATACTCGATTACCTGAAGGGTATCTGGATTAAGAAGCGCTTCGTCATCATTAGCTCCTGGTTGCTATGCCCTATCGGTTTTTTTTACGTTGCCACTTTGCCAGACACTTATCAGTCTAAATCGATTGTTTTTGTAGATACCCGCTCGGTACTACAACCATTGCTTAGAGGTATTGCCATTCAGTCTGATCCTGAACAAGAGATACAAATGATGGCCAAAACATTACTGAGTAGAAGTAATGTTGAGCAAATAGCCCGGGAAAGTGATTTGGACTTAGGCACGCAAACGAAAGAAGATTTCGATGACCTGGTAACCTCCCTTACTAAAAATATCAGCCTCAATTCCACTGGCCGGGATAACATTTACACTATTTCTTACCGCAATGAGTCTGCGGCTGTAGCGCAAAAAGTAGTGCAGGAGACTCTGAATTTATTTGTAGAAGGTGCGCTAGGAAACAATCGCAGGGATACCGACACTGCAGGTCGCTTCCTGGATGAGCAAATTGCCGAGTATGAAAGTCGCCTGACAGAAGCCGAGCAACGAGTGGCAGACTTTAAACGCCAATATAACGAAATCCTGCCATTGCAGGGCTCTTTTTATTCAACTTTACAGTCCTTAAATTCAGAATTGGATTCTACGAAGTTACAAATAAAGCAGGTCGACAGACAAATTGAGTCAATGAGCAAACAGCTTAATTCTGTTCGTTCTGCTGACAGTTTTGGTGTAACTAATAATGACCAGTCCATTTTAAAAACTCGCTACGATGATAGAATTAAAGCGCTTGAAGAAGAACTGGATAGGCTGTTGCTTCGTTTTACTGATCTCCACCCCGATGTTCAGGAAGCTAAGACCCTACTCGCCTCTTTAGAAGAAGCCAGAAAAAAAGAAATCGATGCATTTATCAGCCAGAGCGATGAAGACGACGCTACGCCTTCCAACGGCCTCAATATGGAAATTAAGCTGGAAATTAGTCGACTCGAGAGCAATAAAGCATCGCTTCTCGTTAAAGAACAGGATATTACAGATAAAATAGCCGATCTTGAATCTAAAATAGATCTGATACCACAGATTGAAGCTGAATCTACAGCACTTAACCGTGATTACGGTATAACCAAATCTCAATACGAAGAATTACTCGCCCGCAAAGAAGCGGCTAATTTGTCCCGTAGAGCCGATGTATCTGCCGAAGACCTACAGTTTAGAATTATTGAACCGCCGCTTCGACCTACAGCGCCGTCCGGGCCGAATCGCATCATTTTTTATACTGGTGTTCTAGTTATTGGATTCGGTGCAGGTATTGCCATCGCGTTCTTACTAAGCCAGCTCAATCCTGTACTTGTAAGGCCTAAGCAGCTGATGTCATTATCAGATTACCCAATATGGGGGACGGTCAGCCATTTTGATAAAGCTATGATTAAGAAGCGTAACAGACAACGATTAGCTATATTTATTTTATCAACCGGAGCAATCCTTGCCATGTATGGTGGATTAGTTACCGCGGAAGTTTTGGGAATAAAAGTTTTCGGAGGGTTTTCACTATGAGTAATACGATAGAAAAAGCTCTTCAGAGAAAACAAGAGGAATTACGAAAGCAGGCTGAAGCAGAGCAAGCAGCAAATCCTGCTGCCGAACAGCCAACCTCTCCACCGGAAGTGGACGTTGCAGCACAGACTGAAGCTCAAGCTCCGCAGGAGGTCTATCAGCGTAAACCTGCAGCGGAAACCATGTCAGGCAAAGGTGAAATCGATCCCGGTGAAAAAGAACTATTTGAATTAGACCTCAATGCGCTAGAGTCAAAAGGTCATGTCTCGTTAACTGGCTCTCGTTCGCTGGTTAACGAAGAATTTCGTGAGATTAAGCGTAAGTTACTGGGGAATGCCTTTGGACCACTTGCCGGAACCTTAAAAAACAGCAACATCATTATGGTTACCAGCGGCCGGCCTTCAGAAGGTAAAACCTTTACAGCTACCAACCTTGCGCTAAGTATCGCTTCAGAGCAGGATAAAACCGTCCTTTTGGTAGACGCTGACGTGCTTCGCCCAAATATTCTTAACACACTTGGCTTAGAAGGCAGGAAAGGGTTAATGGAATATCTTACCGGCGATGTTTATGACATTGCAGATGTTCTTTACCCAACCAACATTGAAAAGTTAAAAATTATTCCGGCAGGTAAATCTCACCACCTCAGCACCGAGTTTTTAGCCAGTCAGAAAATGCACGAGACCATCAATGAATTTGCTAACCGCTACCCTGACCGGGTAGTGATAATTGATACGCCGCCACTAATCGGTATTACAGAAACGGCTGTACTCGCAAATTTTGCCGGTCAAGCCGTTGTGGTAGTGGAAGAAGGAAAAGCAAAACTTAATGATGTGAGAAATTGTATAGACCGTCTCAATCCGGAAATGGCAATTGGATTTGTAGTTAATAAATCAGTTCACACGGACGACGATGGAACCGGATACTATGGTTATTACAGTTATGCGAAAGACTAAAATAAGGTTTAAAGTTTCATCCCTGCACTGCGCACTGGCGCTAACCACTGTAATGTCAGCGCCTAACGTTGTCATGGCGGCAGATATTGAACTGTATGGCTCATTGAGAACAGAGTTTAGCTCGCAGAACGTAGATCGGGAAAATGACTCCGATTTAACACTGAATACGACTACAGTTACACCGCAAATTGGTGCGACTGCGCAGACAAAAAAAGTTGGGGCAAGTTTTATTGCGACCCATACTTACCTTAACCGGGATAATGAAACTGTCTCACAGGAAAATAATTACTCTAGTTATCAAGGAAAAGTTACCTATAGCCCGATTGAGCGTTTATTATCACTCACAGCATCTAGTAACCTTAGTTACCGACCAGCAAATTCAAATAACTTTATTGTCTCTGATTTCTTATCTAACCCAGATGACCTTGCCAGAACGCAAAACAACTCACTAGGCCTTAATGTTAATACAACACAAGGCGATTTTATTCGTTCGGATCTAAGTGCGACTTATTCAGAACTTAAAGCTGAACCTACAGGAAATAATAACACCAATACATTTAACAACCTGGACACCACTAATCTGAATGCTCGTCTACGTTTAGGCAATGGCGATGAAGCTGATCTTTTGGTTTGGCGCGCTCAGGGACGTTATACAGAAACTCGTAGAGAGGGTGCTGGATACGATAAATTCATAACAATACAAGGAAACGCAGACGTTGACATCATGCTTTCCTCATGGATTGGTGTAAGGGTTTCTGCGGCTACCGAAAGAAATGAAACAGATGCGGAAGGTTCAGTTTTTTCTAACTCTCGCGAATTCTCAAGCTACGGTGCAGGTCTGACACTAAAGCAAAATGAGTCGCGTCGTATCTCTGTTACTTATAACAAAACCAGTTCAAATATCGACGATTCAGATGGTAAAAATTTCGTCGGCGTAGATCTGTTATGGGCATTTAGTGCGAGAACCAGAATCAGCGCACAGTTAGGCAGACGTTTTTATGGGTCCAGTGCGAGAGCTGATATATCTTATAACAGCAAAAATCTTCGTAGCGCAGTTCGATACACAGAGTCAGCAACCAACACTTCTCGCTTACTCGCAAATGTCGAGGGTTTGGGCCTTTTTGTTTGCCCTACAGATAATCAGGAATTAGCAAATTGTCGTCAACCCGACTCGTTGGATTACACTCCACAACCGGGCGAAACATTAGTGCAATTCAACCAGAATCTGTTTGACCTGGATGATGACATTATTGTGAGAAAGGCGTGGAACGGTATCATAGGCTATAGCTTTTCCAGAATAAGTTACAACTTATCAGTGCAAAGCTCCGAAGATTTGTACCAAAGCACTAATAGAGTAAGGGATACCGATGCTATTTTCCTGAATCTAAACTACAAGTTGAGTAGAAAAACCAACCTGGATGCTGGGATTCAATATGCGGAAACAACAGAACAATTTAGCGAAATCGATACAGAAAACAACGAGTCAACAACACAATCTTATATACTTAGAGCCAATCACTCATTTAGTAAGTATCTTAGTGGATTTGCCAGTGCCAGGTTAATGGACCGTTCAGGGAGCTTAACTGGTGGTAATGTCTTTGGTTCTGATTATTCTGAAAATCGATTTACACTGGGCCTTAAGTACAAATTTCTTTAAATACCTTTCTGGTTACCGGCTTTTGCAGCCGGTAACCAGCTGCCTATCCGACGTTAATTATCATCCGTCTTCAATCGCACATAAGTGCGGTATTTTTTCTTAAGCAGTTTGTCGATATATTGAGTTAGCTTGATTTTATGGCTAATAGCGTCGTCCAACGCATCGACTAATTCCCCTAGCATGGCTTTGTAGTATTCTGCATCCCTTACTTCGTTTCCATTCGGGGTTATAAGTCGGGTAGTTGGTTGGGCTGTTGCGCCATTGTCTTCCGCTTCTGGCTCTGCAATAACTTGTGGCTCTTCCGCTTTAGGCGTTTCCGGTACAAACATTTCTTCCCGGACCTCGTCGATTACCGAGTCTACCGCTTTTTCGTCAAGCACTTCGAGCTCTTCCAGAAAACCAAAAAGCAGAATACGATCCATCAGCGTATTAATTTTTCTTGGTACGCCACGGGTAAACTTGTAGATGTGTTCGTAGGCGTCCTCAGAAAAGAGCTGAGTGCCCTTCCAGCCAGCATGCTGCAAACGATACTCAATATAAGAACGCACTTCCTCCAGCGTCAGAGGCGCAAGATGACAGGATGCGACTATTCGCTGACGGAACTGCTCCATATTGGGCGCGCGCAAAATGGGTTGTAATTCTTCCTGCCCCAGTAAAAAACTCTGCAACAAGGGTTTACCGGCTTGCTGAAAGTTAGACAGCATACGCAGCTCTTCGATAGTTTCCAGTGGCAGGTTTTGGGCTTCGTCCACCAGCAACAAAGCACGTCGGCCCTGAGAGCTCAGGGCAAACAGGTAATTTTCCAGATCTTTAAGAATGTCGGCTTTGGTTTTACCTGCCACGTCGATTTCGAATTTGGCGGCCACCATTTTAACTAACTCGTCCGGCGACAGCTTTGGCGTTACTATTTGCGCTGCAACGATGTCATCTTCAATATCGGCTAACAGACTGTTGGCAATGGTAGTTTTCCCGGTACCAATATCACCGGTGATGACGATAAATCCTTCGGCCTGAGACAAGCCATACTGCAGATAAGACATCGCTCGTTTATGCCATTTACTGGCAAAGAAAAACGCAGGATCCGGAGTGAGCTGAAAAGGTTTGGAGTTAAGTCCGTAATAACTTTCGTACATGTAATGCTTCTACCGCTGTTCTTGCGTTATGCGCCTTGTGCGCGTAAACGCGATTTCCTTAAGCTTATCCTAAAGCGTGAATATGTGCATTAAATCAGCACGTATATTCGCTACGATTGGCCATAACTTTGATGCTTCACAATAGTCTCTATAATACCGGTGGTTGAAACCCCTTCTTCAAAATGCAGTACCTTCACCACACCGCCATTATCAAGGACTTCCTGTCCCCCTGCGATATCTTCAACTTTATAGTCGCCGCCTTTTACCAGTACGTCAGGCAGAATACCGGCTATCAGGCGTTGCGGGGTTTCTTCACTGAAAGGGACCACCCAATCCACAGCACTAAGCCCGGCCAGCACCGCCATTCGTCTTTGCACCGGATTGACAGGCCTGCCCGGCCCTTTTAAGGCCTGTACGGATGCGTCAGTATTCACCGCCACAATTAACCGATCTCCAAGCTTCGACGCTGCATCAAGATAAGACACATGGCCGGCATGCAGGATGTCGAAGCATCCGTTGGTCATAACCACTTTTTCACCGCGCTGTTTGGCTGCTGAGACGGCCAGCATGAGTTGTTCTTCGCTCATGACCCCACCGTCCGGATGACTATGCTGCCCGGCAGCTACAGCCAGTTCGGTTGTCGTCACCGTAGAGGTGCCCAGTTTACCTACCACAATACTGGCTGCCAGATTGGCCATAACGCAAGCTTGCTGCATAGATTCACCCGCTGCCATACAGGCTGCCAGAGTGGAAATCACGGTATCACCAGCACCGGTAACGTCATAAACTTCCTTCGCTTTCGCCGGTAAATGAAATTCAGGCTCGCCCGGTGTAAAAAGTGTCATGCCCTGCTCTGAGCGGGTAACTAATAATGCCGCCAGCTCCAAATCGGCACAGAGCTTATTCGCTTGCTCTACCAACTGCTGTTCACTGTTAACCTCGCCCATTACCGTAGAAAATTCGGCCATGTTTGGCGTAATCAGTGTAGCGCCGCGATACTTAGTAAAATCAGCACCTTTAGGATCCACTACCACAGGTGTACCAGCACACCTTGCTTGCGCTATCAACTGCTGCGGGTTACTTAATGCTCCCTTCGCGTAGTCAGAAAGGATCACCAGATCATGACTTGCCAGCGCCTCGGTAAACTGTGTTTCAAGCGGGGTTTTATCTACCGCGCTGAATGAGCGCTCAAAATCCATTCTTAACAGTTGCTGGTTGCGGCTCATTACCCGTAATTTGGTAATGGTGTCATAGCCTTCACAACGGCAAAAATGGCACTCAATGCCATATCCCAGGAGTCGCTTCTCTAACGCATCGGCGTTGGCATCATTCCCGACCATCCCCAGCAGGGTCACTCTAGCCCCCAGCGATGACAAATTGATGGCAACGTTGGCCGCGCCGCCGGGGCGGTCTTCAGCGTTGTTTATATTAACCACCGGAACCGGCGCTTCGGGTGAAACCCTTGCCGTAGCGCCACTCCAGTAGCGATCCAGCATAACATCACCAACAACTAATACTTTGATTTGATTAAAATTCGGGAGTGCCATTTTTGTCTTTTTCGATACACTAATGGCGTGATTATAACAGTGATTAGCCAGTAAGAGCCAACCGATGAGTCAGTGGTACGTATATTTAATAAGAACAGGTAACAATACTTTGTACACCGGCATTACCACTGACCCCAAACGACGAATCAGGCAACACCGGGGAGAGATTAAAGGAGGCGCTAAAGCACTGCGCGGTAAAACCCCGCTTAAGTATCACTGTATCTTTGCGGTAACTGACAAGAGTCAGGCTCTGAAGCTGGAGATATGGATTAAAAAAAGAACCCGTAAAGAAAAAGAAGCCGTTAACAAGGTAGCCGAGTTGCCGTTACCAGCAACCCTGCTTGATAAAGACGCTACCCGGCAGATGAACTCAGAACACCACTGATGATCATCGCCAGGCCAATACTTAAGGTAAACTCCACAGCGGCAACGCCAACGTTGTGCTGTTCGTCCACCTCAACCTGATAATTCACCCCGTTTAAAATGGCCCATTTGCTGAAGGCAACAAGTACCCAAAGGAACAAGGACAAAGCCACACTGGTAATCAGCCAGCCGGTAACGTTAGATACATAACCGTTTGGAATATAATTTAACAAGGCGCCCGCCGATGAAACAACCAGCGCTGTGCCTAGCAGATTACCCGCATGTTGCACGGCTAAAGCCAACTGCCCTGTATCCAGGGCACTCTGAAAAGAATGATTCTGGTTTTGCAGGGCGTAACGCATTTCATAAACGCGGGTCATAATAAGCAAGATGGTAA
Source organism: Marisediminitalea lipolytica (assembly GCF_001758465.1). Taxonomy (GTDB): domain Bacteria; phylum Pseudomonadota; class Gammaproteobacteria; order Enterobacterales; family Alteromonadaceae; genus Alteromonas; species Alteromonas lipolytica. The sequence continues at coordinate 537,106 of NZ_MJIC01000014.1, read as the reverse complement.
GCACGACCAAAAAGCCCGTCACTATGGCGATAATGGCATTTAAGTCACTACCGTTAACCCATACCATAATACTCCGCAAAATAATGGCACTGGAGACCAGGCTGGCAGCATCAACTAATGCCACGCTCACGTTGCGCTGGGCGACCTTGTTTTCGGTATCTACGGCGTCGAGAACGATTTTGTCATGGGCAAAACGCCCGACTTTAACCAGACAAATCCCGATAACACCAAAAATGAGCATCCCTAACGCAGCTTGCTCATAGCCCTGCCCAACGTGGCGACCGACCACCGAACTTAACACCAGACAAAGAGACAACATGCCGCCGGCCACACTGATGCCAAAGGCAAAGTTGTCTTTTACGCCCAGCTCATCGCTAACGGATACCTTGGCCCGGGAACGGGATAACCATTTCATTACCAGCAACAGCAATAACGCCAGCGCAACATCAATAGCAACATAGACCCACAAATCATGAGCCAACGGCACCAGCTTTACCAAAGTATCCATTTCCACCTCAAATTGATTGATAAATGAGTCCGGAACTGGAGGCTTTTGCCCCTTTGTGCCAGACTCTCACACATCACTCACTATCCTAAGTTAATATGTCTACGGAAAAAACAAAAAACGGGATTATTCAGCAACATGCTGATGAGAATTGGCAGAAAATCAGCGCCGCTGGCTATCCGCCTGAACTACTTGCTAAACACCAGGACAGCATTAAAGCCATTGCCGGCCTGAGTCCTTTCGTTACCGAAGTTGCTTTAACAAGACCCGTCGTTTTTTCGCGTATTTTAGCCAATAACTGGCATCTCGAGATTGATATTGATTCGGTGTGTGAGCAGTTCAACCAACGCCTTAGTGATATTTCCTCAGAAGAAGAGTTACTGGTCGAGCTGCGATTATTTCGCGCGGAACAAATGGCCGCGCTGGCGTGGCGCGACCTCACCAACCAACAGTCAATCGAGGTGTCATTAAGCCAGACCAGTTTGCTGGCCGACACTTTAATAATGGCGGCTTATAACTGGCTGTATGCCTCCCAGATTAAACGCTACGGCGAACCGCAAGGACCAGAGGGCCCCCAGCCAATGTTAATACTGGGCATGGGTAAGCTGGGAGGAAAAGAGCTTAATTTCTCCAGTGATATCGATCTTATTTTCGCTTACCCCTACAAGGGTGAAACCGATCATCCCCGTAAGCCAATAGAAAACCAGCAATTTTTTACCAAATTAGCGCAACGTCTCATCGCAGCACTAAATAAAACCACGCCTTACGGACAGGTTTTCAGAGTCGACATGCGCCTGCGCCCTTTTGGCGACAGTGGTCCGCTGGTCGCCCACTTTGCGGCGCTGGAAGACTATTATCAGGAACAGGGGCGTCAGTGGGAACGGTATGCCATGATAAAAGCCCGGGTACTAAATCCCGACTCCGCCTACAGTGCTCAGCTACAGGCAATCCTGGCCCCCTTTGTCTACCGGCGCTATCTCGACTTTACCACCATCGACGCTATTCGTGAGATGAAGCAGTTGATCAACAAAGAGCTACGAAGACGCAGGCTAACCAACAACATTAAGTTGGGTGCCGGCGGGATCCGAGAGGTGGAGTTTTTTGCCCAGAGCTTTCAGCTAATCCATGGCGGACGGGAAACCACTTTACAATCAAAACAGTTATTACCGGTGTTACACCGTCTTGCCGAATTACAGATAGTAGAAACCCAGGCCATTGAGCAGCTTATCGCAGATTACTATTTTCTGCGTAAAGCCGAACATACGTTGCAGCAATTTAACGACGAGCAAACCCAGTTGCTGCCCGATAATGTCTGGACTCAGCAGGTTCTCGCAAACACGCTGGATTTTCCGGACTATGAGGCATTTTTAGCGGTACTGGAACAGGTTATGGCTCGTGTTCACAGTCAGTTCAATGCGTTGGTGGCCGAACCAGGCGATGAACAACAACAGCAGGACTCTTTGTTTAGCCGCTGTAAAGATGCCTGGCAAATTGGCATGCACGAATCAGAGTTTACGGAATTGCTGGACGATGCACTTGACGCTACTTCAGCCAGCGCACTGTATACGCAACTAACCTCGTTTAAACAACAGCTAAGCAAGCATCGTATTGGTCAACGGGGCGAAGACACGCTCAACAAACTGATGCCCGAAGTGGTGTATTACATGTTAAGACAGTGCCCGGCGGACAGCGTGATATTACTGCCGCGGCTGTTTAGTGTTATCAGCGCCATTACCGGCAGAACAACCTATCTGGATTTACTCCATGAAAACCCGGATGTGCTGAAGCAACTCATTAAACTTTGTGCCCGCAGTGAATGGATCACTGAGCAAATTCGCACCTTTCCGCTGTTATTGGACGAACTGTTAACGCCACTCTACTTACAGCAACAACAAACCGATATCGCCGTGGTTTACGAGCAATATAGTGATGAATTACGTCAGAGTGCGTTGCGCGTAGAGCCCGAAGACACCGAACAGCTTATGGAGCAATGGCGTCAGTTTAAGCTGTGTCAGCAGTTACGCATTGCGGCCAGTGATATTTCGGGTTCACTGCCCATTGCCAGAGTCAGCGACAAGCTTACCATCCTTGCTGAAGTGCTGCTGAAAGCGGTATTTACTTCAGCCTGGCAACAGGTAACCGAGAAGTTTGGCGCGCCGAATCACCTGCAAGACGACGACACCGGTTTCTTAATTGTTGGCTACGGCAAACTGGGGGGCTATGAACTGGGTTACGGCTCTGATTTAGATTTGGTGTTTATTCACAACGCGCCACAAGGTGCAGAAACGACCGGCCCTAAACAGGTCTCTGCTCAGCAATTTTATATAAAACTGGCGCAGCGGATCATGCATTTATTAAATACCCGCACTCTTTCCGGCCAGTTATACGAGGCAGATTTACGTTTACGCCCCTCGGGAAACTCAGGTCTGCTGTGTTGCCACCTTTCTGGTTTTACCCACTACCAGCTTAATGAGGCCTGGACCTGGGAACATCAGGCACTGGTCAGAGCGCGCAGTATTATGGGCGATAAGCAATTACAAACGGCATTTACCGAAATACGAAATAGCATATTAACCCGGCAGCGCAACCTTACTGAGCTGGCCGACGAAGTGGTGAAAATGCGTTTAAAAATGCGTGACCATCTGCTGGATTCTCAGGCGCAAGGACTCGATTTAAAACAATGTGAAGGCGGCATCACGGATATCGAATTTATGGTGCAATACTGGGTACTGGGTTACGCTCACCAATATCCGGCATTAACTCAGTGGCCTGACAATCTGCGAATCCTGGAAAATGCCAGCCAGGCAGGACTTCTCTCGCCGCTACAAAGCGAGCAACTGCAAAACGCCTATTTAACCCTGCGCGACCATTATCACCAGTTAACCCTGGCGGGTGAGAAATTTGCTCACAGTAATGAGGAACTCGAAACAGTAAGGACGGTAGTTACCACGCAGTGGCAACAGGTATTTGGCAGCATTCTGCCTGAAGAATAAAACAGGTTGTGGGCTGGTAATATTAACCGCCCACTCTGCTGCATTGTTTTGCAAGGTAATCACTGACTTTTTCGGTAACCACCAGCGAACGTTGTTTGGGGCACACAAAGGTGGCGACCTTACCCTCAAAGTTACTGTCGATAGCACTGGCAATCTTTGCCAGCGAGCCTGCTACGGTATTATCCATCTGAAACTGATGCTTGATCACAAAATCCTGATCGAGGTCCCAGATCACCTGCATCCCCTCCTGCTCTGCATAGGAAGAAATCGCTTCACGTAAGGTATTTCCGGCTTTAAAGGTGCGATATTTGTATTCGCCTTCCCAACGACTGTCCACCGGTTTTAAATCGCTGGACATGGACTGCAGGCGATCATCCAGGCTTTGTTCGGATGGGGTGAGATCAAGCACCATATCCGCTCCCTCAGAGCGAATGGGTTCGTTGGATTTCATCCTGAATTCGCGATAAAAATCTGACAAACCTTTCGCGACAGAACGCTCTTTAGGTGCATCCACGGGGGTCGGCGTTGATGACAGATTCATTTGCAAATAGATCACAATGCCCGCGACGATGATTACCGCTAACGCTAACCCCAGATGTTTCACCCAAAACAGGGCGGACGCAGGCTTTTTGTTCATTCAGGTTCTCTTTGTCCCTATTAACATTGCCACGAGCACAATTACTACCCGGCTCACTCAATCCACTGTCCTGGTAAGAAGCACAGTGAATAATTAGTTTAACCGCCTGAACCCCACTTATGCATTATTTGTAAAGTGAGGGCGCTTCAGGATCCGGACGGGTTTTAAACCGTTTATGCATCCATAAGTAACTTTCTGGCTGCACATTTATAATATCGGCAATGTTTGCGTTGAGTAAAGTCAGCGCGGTCACATCGTCGAGATCTTTTAATTCAGGCATCGGCGGATAAAACTTAACCTTATAGCCATTATCCGTATAACGGGAAGTAACGATAAGGGGCTGGCTGTTTGTGCGCTTAATAAACATCATGGTTGCTGTGGTAGTAGCGGTTTCCTTAACACCACCAAAAGGCACAAAAACACTCTGACTGCGACCGTAATCCTGATCGGGTAAATAAAGACAAAGCTCCTGACTATCCAGAGCTGAAATAAGCGCCCGTGCATTACGCTTGTGGATCATATATTTATTTGAGCGGGCCCGCCCGTGATACTGAAGGTAATCAATTAACGGGTTATTGTGCTTGCGGTAAAACGCAATACTGGGGTACTTAAGCCCTACGATACGACAGGCAAACTCCAGATTCATGTTGTGCAGCGCCAGACCAAACACACCTTTGCCTTCTGCCAGTATCGCTTCAACGTGTTCAAAACCTTCAATTTCACCGTGTTTACGAATACGCCAGTCGGGCCACCACCAGCCCATCGCCGTTTCAAACACAGCCATACCCGCACGATGAACGTTGCGCTTTACCAGTTTTTCCCGCTCCGCGGCAGACATATCCGGATAACAAAGTTCAAAATTACGTCTGGCCACCTGCACCCGGGATTTGGCAATCTTGCCCAGCAACCAACCGGTTCCACGCCCGAGCAGTTTAATAACAGGGAAAGGCAACCAGGTCAGGGTATAAAGAAACGCCACACCGACCCACACTAACCAATAGCGGGGGCCAAGAAAAGCCATTGAAAATTTGGGCGGCTTAATTGCTACAGCCAAGATAGGAATCCTCTGTTACATCCGTTTGCGGGTGCCAACACCTATTATGATGACTCCCCAGACCTGATAAATGCCGGCATTGTAGCTTAAACCAGGCCGGATGAATACCTAGAGCATAGCCATTGCTCCGAGGGTTAATACTGTTTGTCGATGTTTTTCAGCTTTTTCTCAAAGGCCTCAAAATCTTCGCTTTTTTGATAGTCAAAATGATACTGATTATGAAAACCAAACTGCATGGCAACCTTAGCATCATTAATAAAGAGGGTGTAACCGTCGAAGTCGGTGTAGGCAACCACACCGTCCAGACGATATTTGCCGTCGGTTTCTTCACCTTCCTGACGAATTTTATCGAACACCCGTAGTACGAATTTAGAATCGATTTCGTTTTTCATTGCTGACACCTCCTGTGGTTTATACCTCAGTAAAGGTTTTTTGGTTTAGGAGTTATACCAATCGGGGTATTCATGCTGAGGCCCAACATCGCAGGTTCCAACGATGTCGGGAGCATTATTGTGATTAGTTAAAGTTATAGCGCAAACCCAGGGAAATCATGCCGGTATCCAGACCATTTCCTCCGCGAATGTAGTCGGCATCCAGGCGGACAAACAATTTTTCAGCAACGGCTAAATCAAAACCCAGCCCAAGTATGCCGGCAAAAACCCCTTTATCATAACGACAATAAGTATCACCGGATTGAGTAACCGTTGAATTACCCAGGTTACACCCACCTTCAGCGGTCAGAGGCTCATAACCAACCACATCTATTCGAGCAACGCCAAGCCGGTAGAACAGTTCACCCATGGGGGATGAGGCTTTACCCAGCGCGCCCAGATAAAGTCCATCAGCTTTAAAAAAATCATTTTCCATGCTTTGTTCATTGCCGACATCCGCTATCTTGTAGTAGCCGGTTTCGACATACCACTGACGATGAAACTGATGCCCCAACAGAATCTTATAACCAAAGCTTTCTTCCTCGCGTTGGTTAAACTCGACATCACTGTAACCGGTGCTCACCACGCCATACATTCTTTCGATGCCATAGCTGAATGTCGACACCAACAACAAACCGACCAGTACAAAAATCCTCACATGCCACTCCTTTTATTATTTCCGCCTGCTAGAAAAAGAATTCTACGTTAAATTCGACATGATCATCACGTCGGATAAAGTAGTAGGGATTCTCAATGTCTTCGGTGGCAAAGAAATATCCATTCATAGTCCATTTCCAGTTTTCGGTCATGCGGGTGGACGCTTCCAAATAAGCATTATAGGAATTGGTGTTATCCAAATCCTGAATGAATCCGAACAAAATCTCTGTACTGTCGAAGTCATTCCAAACCCAACGAACTCCTAGCATCAGGTCGTTTTGCGAAGGAACGAAAAAGTTGCTGTCTCGTTCATCATACTGATACTCAATCAGCCACCCCAGATCATAATTTGAACCCAGCGCACCTACCCAGGTATATTCAAGCCCGGCCACCCCGGCAAAAAAGCTGACCGTTTCGCTTTCCCGGTGTATCCCTTCAAACTTGTATAGCCATGAATCATTCACCCACAGCAAATCGATGCCATATTGGTCTATCAGTTCATAGTAAGGAAATAATTCCAGATCGCCTGCCTCAATACTCCCGGTATTGATCAGCAGCGGCTCGCGGTTGGTACCGGTAAAATAAGACAGACCGATTTCCCAGTCACCGATAGACTGCTGCCATCTTAACGCGTAATCAACGTGAGACTGTTCATCATCTGATTCATAAAAAGCCACATCATTACTGATAGGTACCATGGGTCTTAACCGACCCTGCACGCCAGAAAAGGTGCGTTCGCGAAAGTAAGGCAACACAAAGGCGCTTAATGTACCCGCATCAAAGTAATAGCTGAAACTTACCATTGGCTGGCCCAGCTTAGCCTCAAAGTCGATTGCATCAACCAGGTCAGTCTGGTTGATGATATCTACCAGATGAAGCGACTCCGTTTGCCCCCAAAAAACCTTACCCACCCCGGCTCTGAATTCGTAACTCTGGCCCAGATGAGTCCAGATAAGTTCACGAATATCATAATGCGTGCGCTCTGAATCTTCCTGATCAAATCGGTAAAATGGTTTAAACACAAGTGTGTTATCGCCATCACTCCACTCAGTAAACCACTCTGGTGAGAGCGCCACTGAAGATTGCGCCCTTGGCTGTGCCGTGTAGATCGCGTCCTGCAGGAAGTATCGTTGCTCGACACTGACAGAGCCAGAAAACTCTGCTCGCGCTTCATTTATTCCCCCCTGCAATGCAATAGACACAGCTAACAGTGAGGGTTTGAGTGCACTTCTTCCCATAATTATCTCACTCGTTTCAAGCGATTCTCATCAAAGTTACGCTCGTCGACTTCCCCGGTCTTCAGAGAAATTTCGTTAATGATTAGAGTGGTGCTTTTGCCCGTTTGTACATTAGTCATCACAGACGCCGTTGGACGCCAGTATTTGTCACTGTATAATTTGTAGTCTTCTAAAACCAAGGTCTTCAGCAAGCTGCCTTTTTTGTCGTAATAGTCAGTTTTTAAGGGCCTGTACTCTTGAGTATCAATATAGACCACCTGCTTTGAATATCCCGAAAATTGGTCAGTCGGCACTTGCTCAACCACATATACTTGTTGACCTTCAAAGGTATCTGTTTTTACAAAATCAAATTTAAACTTATCAATTTCAAATGACGACATATCTTCATAAGCAAATTCACTGCTCATAAAAGGGCCTGATTTATTTTGGGTCGAAATTCGTTTAACCCGTTTTAATTTGGGCAAATACATCCACTGATCGTCGGGTTCACTGATGTAAGAGAAACTCAGAAATGCAGTACCTTTAATATCGGCCGGCGAGTCAAAAACGGTCAGGGACTTATCCCCTTGCTCAGGCACTTCCAATGTGTATACCCGTAATTCCCGCTCAGATTCCTGACCGTTGGCATTACGAAGTATCATTGTTGTATTGGCTGACGAATCCTCCCATCCTTCGTCCCGTGCTTTTCGTTCTTTGGCAATACGTAAGCCCTCGGCTTCGTCTGCAAATGTCGTTGAGGAAAATGCGACGGCAACGCCAAGGATCGCGCCCATTACCAATTGATTACATTTGAACATCTACTCATTCCTTACGCTGTTCTTTGGTACTCAGTAGCCACTATACTTGTATCAGCTAAAAATTACATTACGTCAGTGTAGTCTAGGCAAACAATCCGCTTTGCAACAAGCCAATGAACGATTAAGCAAGGAAGGAAAACACCGGTTGTGCAGCCTTTCAAACTGACTCACCAGCACATTTTTTCACCAAAAATCAGACTTATACATTTACCCAGAAAACCTAATTGTTTGAAATAAATAACAATTACAGAATTTAACACAAAATTTGCATTTGCCATTTTTTTCTGTATTATGGCGAAAAACAACTGGTCAGATGAGCGGATGAGTTATGAGTATCAGAACTAGCCTGAAAAAAGTATTACCTCCAATTTCAATTACAGAACAAGAAGCCCTGGATGCTGGTGACATTTGGTTAGAGTCCTCCATTTATCGTGGAGCACCTGACATGGAGGCATTGCGTGCTGTACGTCAAGCCAAACTCAGTGCTGATGAGCAGGCGTTTATGGATGGCCCGGTAAAAGAATTACTGGCTATGGTGGACGATTTTGAATTAGGTAATTCAAAACACATTCCACAGCACATCCTGGACTTTTTGGGCAAAAATCGCTTTTTCTCGATGATCATCCCCAAAAAATTTGGCGGTCTGGAATTTAGCCCGTTTGCCAACTCAACCATCGTATCTACCATCGCCGCCAAAAGTGGCGCGCTGGCAGTTACCGTTATGGTGCCAAACTCTTTAGGTCCGGGTGAGCTACTTATGCATTACGGCACCAAAGCCCAGCAGGATTACTGGTTACCACGCCTGGCCGTGGGACAAGACATTCCGTGCTTTGCCTTAACCAGCCCGGAAGCCGGCTCTGATGCAGGCGGTATACCCGACGCAGCCATCGTTACCAAAGGCCAGTACAATGGCGAAGAAGTTTTAGGCCTCAAAGTCAGCTGGGATAAACGCTACATTACCCTGGCCCCCATAGCCACGGTGCTCGGTCTGGCATTTAAAGTTTTCGATCCGGACCAATTGCTGGGCGATAAACTGGAGCTGGGTATTACCTGTGCTTTGTTACCTAAAACCCATCCTGGCGTTGAACTGGGTAACCGTCACGATCCCATGGGCGTAAAATTCTACAATGGTACGACCCGCGGTCAGGACGTATTTATTCCGATGGACTTTATTATCGGCGGTCAGAAAAACATCGGTCGCGGCTGGCAGATGCTCGTTGCCTGTTTGGGGGCCGGTCGCGGTATTTCGTTACCAGCCATGGGCACCGCTACGGCGCAAAGTGCGCTTAAATCCACCGCCGAATATGCTTTTGTTCGTGAGCAATTTGGTTTGCCAATCGGTCGCTTTGAAGGTATTCAGGAAAAACTGGCTGAAATTGCCGGGAAAACCTTTTTGTGTGAAGCCATGCGTATACTGACAACAGAAGGTCTGGGCGAAGGCTTAAAGCCGTCGGTAGTTACCGCAATCGCTAAATACCACATGACAGAAATTGGCCGCCAGGTAATGAATGCCGCTATGGATGTTCAGGCCGGTAAAGCGATTCAACGGGGCCCGCAAAACACACTGGCGGCGGGTTATTCAGCCCTGCCCATTGCGATTACCGTGGAAGGCGCCAATATCCTGACCCGTAACCTGATGATTTTTGGGCAGGGTGCCATGCGCTGTCACCCTTACCTAAAACAAATGGTCGACCTGATTTACAGTGAAGAAAAATCTGCTGACGCCAAATTTAACAAGGTGTTACGCAAAACCGTTGGCTTTAGCGTAAAAAATGCCTTCCGCAGTCTGTTTAACAGTTACCTGCCATTTGTCCGCAGCGCCGAATCAAGCCTGCCGGAAGTACGCGGTTATGAGAAGCGCCTCAATGCCCTGTCAGCCAAGCTGGCCCCCATGGCCGACCTGTCACTGGCAGTGCTGGGGGGTGATCTGAAGAAAGCGGAATTGCTTTCTGCCCGGTTAGGTGATGTCATGAGCTATCTGTACGGTGCAATGGCAGCCATTCGTTACTATGAGCAGCGAATCGAAGACCGTCAGCTTGCTAAGCCATACTTTGATTATGCAATGCAATGGTCATTACAACAGGCCGAACAAGCCTTGGTGAATTTTGTCCGCAATTTCCCGAACACGCCAACACGCGGTTTAATGCGCTTACTCACTAATACCTACAGTGGTAGCGTAAGCTCTATCAGTGACGATCTGATCCGCGAACTGTCGCTGGCAGCGTTACAGGATAACAGCGTTAAAGCTCAGCTAACGCATCTGGTGCAGCCAGTTGCTGGCGACGGTAATGACATTAACGAGCAGGCTTTTAAAGCCAAGCACAAAGTGTTGCCATTGTTAGGCAAAGTGCAAAAAGCACTGCGTAAAGAACCGGTCATTCCTTTTCTGTCCTTTGAGAATGCGCTGAATAAACTGCAGGAAAGAGGGGTGATTAACGCCGAAGAAGCCCATGACCTGCACGATTACAACGAGAAGCGTAAACTGGCGGTGCGGGTGGATGAGTTCAGTTTTGATTTGGAACTGATTTCTCCTGACAAACCGGTTGAGGCAGCAAAGGACGCTGCTTAATCTGACTCTGATAAGGCCGGACATCCGGCCTTACTTTTTTGTCTTTGCTGATTTAGCCACTCAGAGCTGGCTGTACTAGTGTCATTAACCGTTCTGATTCGATAACGCCGGAATCAAAAAGTCCCGCTAAAACAACTTGCAAATCACCCTTTCGCAACTAACATAAAAGAAGACTTTTACCCAGGCAGTGTTCACGCTGATGCAGTACTCTCCTCAAATCACTCTAAAAACATTCGGCTGATAATATAACTGCAATGGCACTCTCCCAATCGCGCTATCTTCCTTCCCTACGTCACGAAATACTGGCATTACTTCAGGCAAATGCGGTGGGGGGATTACTGATAACGGTGTTCAGCTTCAGTGCCATGACCTTTGGTTTTAATAACCACAGTAATCAAACAACCAAAATCGTCCTGTGGGCCCTGATGCTCATAGTATGTTTGCTCCGGGCAATCGACGGTATTTACTGGCATAAAAAGTTAAAATATCACGAAGTATACAGCCAATGGCCTTTACTCCGGTTTGTGCTGGGCTCTGTGGTTACCGCCCTGCTTTGGGCAGCCTACTGTAGTCTGCTTTACCACCACATGGATCTGATTGAACTGGCAACCACCATGATTATTGTGGCGGCAATGGCCGGTGGTGCTGCCACGGTGCTTTCCCCTCACCTGCCGCTGGTGCTCATATACACTTCACTGCTGTTATTGCCACTGTCTTTACAGACCGTATTCGACATGGAAGCACAACTGCACTTGCTGGGTTCTCTCGGTATTCTGTTCTGGCTGGTGATGTGCGGTACCGCCATGAAATCCAATCAGTTTATTCACCGCGCCATACAGATGAAATCAGAAAACGAAAACCTGTTGGCACTCACCACCTCAGAACGGGCAAAAGTAGAGCGTGTTAACCAGGAGCTTAAAGCTGCCAACGTCAGCTTGGACAATGCCAATGCCTCCCTCGAAAATGAGGTGCGTAAACGCACAGCAGAGCTACACCAGCTGTCACATACCGATCCCCTCACCGGCCTGATGAACCGCATGGGGTTTATGCAAAAGCTGAGTGTGTTAATTAGCCGGGCCAGAAGCGACGGCAACGCCATAGCGGTGCTATTTATCGATTTAGATGGCTTTAAACAAATTAATGACAGTTTAGGCCACCAGGCAGGAGATAAAGTACTATCTGACATCGCCCTGAAACTGGCTGATTACAGCGAAGCTGACTGCATCGGCCGCTGGGGCGGAGACGAGTTTATCATTGTATTACCGCATGCAGAAAAAAACACAGCAATGGCGGTTGCTCTGGCCATAAAGAGTCGCCTGGCTAATCTGCAACCTCTGGAAGAAAGCACCCTGACTTTGGGCGCAACTATCGGTATTGCCATGTATCCGGAACACAGTGAGGATGGTGCTACCCTGATCCAGCTTGCCGACCTGACCATGTATCATCAAAAACACATTGCCTCTGGCCAGGTTGGCGTTTACTCACAGGCTCTCTATGCCAAGCTCCATCACGAACAAACCTTATTGGAAGGTTTGCGCCACGCAATTTCGCAAAAAGAGCTGTCGGTCGTGTATCAGCCAATCCTGGATGCCCAAACTGAGCAGCTTTGGGCTGTTGAAGCCTTGCTTCGCTGGCAATTTGCTGGCCGCTCCATCAGCCCGGCCGAGTTTATCCCGCTGGCCGAAAAAAATGGCTCAATCTACGAAATCGGTAACTGGGTGCTACATCGCGCCTGTATCGATGCGGCTCACTGGGACAATCAGGCATTACGGCTGTCAGTGAATGTATCGCTAATGCAACTGCTGAGGGACGATTTTATCGCTAGCGTCGATAAAGCCCTGGCCAGCTCAGGACTGGCACCACAGCGTCTGCATCTGGAAGTAACCGAATCGATTTTTTCCGACGACATGGACTTACTGGCCAGCAAAATCAGCGCCCTGAAGGCGCGCCACATAAAAGTGGCTATCGACGACTTTGGTACCGGCTTTTCTTCACTCAGTATGCTTCAATCGCTGGACTTTGATGTGCTTAAAATCGACCGCTCCTTTGTGCAGCAAATGACCGAAAATAACAATGCCATCGTCAGAGCCACATTATTAATGGCAAATGAGCTGGGCTGTAAGACCGTAGCCGAAGGCATAGAAACTAACGAACAAGCAAAGCTTCTCACAACCATGGGGGTTGATTGCCTGCAAGGTTACCTCTATGCACGACCAATGAATAACAAACGTCTCAGTCAGTGGTACACTAGCTGGCAACAAAAACACCAGACACAATAAAAAATGGCGCAACTCTATTTTTACTATTCCGCAATGAATGCGGGAAAATCCACGTCTTTACTGCAGTCGGCCTACAACTACCGCGAACGCGGTATGAATCCGTTGATTTTTACTTTTGCTCTGGACGATCGCTTCGGCAAAGGAAAAGTCGCTTCCCGCATCGGCCTGGAAGCCGACGCCCGGCTGTTCAGCGAAGATAATGATCTGCTAAAGACAATTACAGAACTTCACAAACAGCAGTTTATCGACTGCGTGTTTATTGATGAGGCTCAGTTTTTAACCAAGCAACAGGTATCCCAGCTCATTGAAGTGGTTGATGAACTGGATATCCCGGTACTGGCCTACGGTCTGCGTACCGACTTTTTGGGTGAAACCTTTACCGGCAGCCATTACCTGCTCGCCTGGGCTGATAAATTATTTGAGCTGAAAACCGTTTGTCACTGCGGCCGCAAGGCTAACTTTGTAGTGCGCATTGATGAAAATGGCAATGCTGTAACCAGCGGCGCTCAGGTCGAAATTGGTGGTAATGACCGCTATGAATCCATGTGCAGAAAACACTTTAAAGCCTTAGTTTGGGATGGCGCTAACATACAATAAAACCAGGATGGCATTGACTTTCCATTCATCAGACTGCAAATTGAATAATTTATTCCATTTACTTTACTTTGCAGGGAATCTCAATGTCAGCCTCTCGTGCCAGATTTTTGTTAGCCGGCGTGGTGTTATGCTGCGCCACGGCCTGCTCCGCCTCTTCAGCACCTTCTTATCAAAACACGCAAAATATTACTCAGGTAGCTAAACAAGCCCTCGCGGAATTTCATACACCGGGCATGGGCATTGGCGTTATTAAAGACGGTAAAATAGTCGCTCTGGAAGGTGTGGGTAAGCGCAACCTGGCACTTAAACAAGCGGTAGATGAAAACACCTATTTCCGTCTGGCCTCAACCTCGAAAGCCTTTACTGCCAGTGCTCTGGCTATTGCGATTGACGAATTTGACCTCAGTTGGCAGACCAAAGTGACCGATATTCTGCCTGAATTTCAGATGCAGGATCCCTGGGTCACCCGCGAATTTACTTTGTTGGACCTGTTGGCTCACCGTTCAGGACTAAGCAGTGGCGCTGGCGACAGCATGTTATGGCCGGAACCCAGCGGTTTCAGCCGCCAGGAAATTATGCATAATTTGCGTTACCTCACGCCGGTAAGTAGTTTTCGCAGTGAATATGCCTACAGCAATCTGATGTTCATTACGGCCGGTGAGGTCGTCGCCAGGTTGTACAACAAACCCTATGCCACGGTAATTGAGGAGAAGATATTTACCCCGTTGGGTATGGAATGCTTTGCTGGCGATCTTACCGACCAGGCCCTGCAAAATGTGGCTATGAGCTATGGCCATAATGACTCACGTGGTATTTACGCCATCCCCCGTAATGCCATTACCGGCAGTGAACTGGTCTCTGCCGCCGCTGGAGGCATCGTCTGTAATGCCAGCAATATGCTTAAATGGCTAAAAATGTGGCTTAACGACGGTAAAACTGAGCAGGGTGAATCACTGCTTAGTGCAGAGCAAATTGCGTTTATGCAGCGAGCGCATACCGTATTACCGGTGTCTCAGTCGGACCAAGACTGGGATAATACTGTCCTGAAATCCTATGGTCTGGGCTGGCGGTTGTCAGATGTGTATGGCCATAAAGTCATTTCCCATACCGGTACACTTTCGGGATATCAGGCCTATGTGGCCATGGTGCCCGACCTTGACTTAGGCGTGGTGCTGCTTAATAACGGCTCAAATTATGGTGCGCGCAGTGCAGTCATGCAGCACATTCTTAAAGCTTATATTGCGCCTCAGGAAAACACCGACTGGGTGCAGACATTAAAAACCTATCAGGCTGAGCGAGAGCAACGCTATCTGGCGTCAAGCCAAGCCCCGCAAGGCACCGGCGAAGTCATCCTTGATCCTATCGCCTATGCCGGAGACTTCGCTGATCAGTGGTTTGGCGCCATGTATATTGTTAGTGAAGAAGATACATTGCGGATCCGCTCAGCAAAAATGCCGACCCTGACTGGTACCCTTGAACCGTTCGCGGATCATTCCTTTGTGATCCGCTGGGACAATCAAAATGCCGCCAGTGATGCTTTCATTCATTTTGATGTAAATACTCAGCGCCTAGTGACCGGATTCAGTCTGTACCCTTTTACGGATAAGGAAAAGGGATCTCATGAATACTCAGATATGTATTTCAACAAGGCTGATTAACTAAAACTATTACAGCAATCAAATTTAATTAATTTTTTAAAAAACCATTTGCGCCTATAGTGGCTTAAACCACACAGGAGATAAGCCAATGAGTAAGTTAATTGCACAAATCAAACAGCGTATTGCAGTAGAAAAGCAACAGGACAAAATGACCTGTAATTACCCTGATAACTATTACGGTGATCAGCTATGTCAGTCTGGCAATAATAATCGCCGCTGAGTTACCTTCTTTTCTTACCATCCTCTTTTAAAAGCGCCTTCTCTGGCGCTTTTAATTTTACTCTCTGAAAAAGTCATCGGGGGCAGACCTCAAACCAAAGACACACATGGGCATACATTCCAGTCCCGCATTTATACAAACGCAAAAAGTGTTCAACCTTTAAAGCTAATATTGTTAAGCATCTGCGGTTTCGCTGCATAATTATAAATGTAAAAAAATAATCAACATTCTGCGCCTGAAAAACAAAAACTTAATCGAAAAAAAGTAAATAGATAAACGAGATAGAGAAAAAGCACCTAAACCATAGTAATACATGTTAATTTATTTTTCTTAATTGATTAAGAAAAATGCTTGACGACTCAAGATAGCTTAACTATTGTTAACATCGATGTAACAAAATTACACCGTTATAAATTGAGTTAGGGCACAAAAACATGAAGACTAAGCACATATTTAAACCCGCATTGTTGTCACTGGCCGTGACATCAGCAATGTATTCTGGTCACGCGTTATCACAACAAAACAATACCAACGCGGATCCAGAAGTCGAAGTAATTGCCGTTAAAGGTATTCGCGGCTCATTAATGCGCGCACAAGCCATAAAAATGGATAACACTTCCATCGTTGAAGCAATTTCCGCTGAAGATATTGGTAAATTACCCGATTCATCCATTGCAGAATCTCTCGCACGTTTACCAGGCCTGGCTGGCGAAAGGGTTGGCGGTCGTACTTCTGGCATCTCGGTTCGTGGTTTTAAAGAAGACTTCACCGGCACCTCACTGAATGGCCGCGAATTAATCGGTATTGGTGACAACCGTGGTGTTGAATACGACCTTTACCCTTCTGAAATTATGACCGGTGCCACTATTTTTAAAACCACCGAAGCCGATCTGATGGTTCAGGGTATTGGTGGTACGGTTGATTTACAAACGGTTCGTCCACTGGCTGCACAGGAAACGCTAACCTTTACCGGTGTATACGAAATGGGTGGCAACGACTCAGATAACCCTGAGTTTGACAACAAAGGCAAACGCCTTGCGTTGTCGTTTGTAGAAAAATTTGCCGACGATACCATTGGTCTTGCCGTAGCTTTAGCAACCACTGAGTCGCCTCGTAACGAACGTAAATACGGCGTCTGGGGCTACAGCGCTAACGACGACGGTCAGTTTACGCCGTCAGGACTGGATACCCAGGCGATAAGCCGTGAGTTAGACCGGGATACTGTTTCTGCGGTATTACAATGGCGTCCAACAGATAACCTGGATATTGCCGTTGATGTACTAAACATTGATTACTCTGACTCTGGCGTTATCCGCGGATTTATTGAACCCTTCAATGCCGAACCAACCTCACTATCCGGTGCCGGAACCAGCGTGTCTGGTACTCAGGTGGGTGTAAATCCGGTGCTTCGTACTGACCCGGCGCAAAAAGATGGCGAACTACAAACATTCGGCCTCAACGTTAAATATAACATTGATGATAACTGGTCGGTGATGCTCGATGTTGCTGACAGCCAGTCGAAAAAACGTGATTTACGTGGCGAATCCTACGCTGGCTTGGCACGTAATGGTGCTACCGATGCTTTTGGCACCCGTGACTTCCAGATGAGTCCGGACGGTGTGTTCTTTACTGGCAGCACAGGCCTTGATGCCTTTGCAGATCCTACCCTGCTGCAACTCACCGGTCCCCAGCAATGGGGTGGTGGTATGGCTAACATTGCCGACCAGTTTGCCAGCTCAGTTAACACTATCTTTATTGATGAAGATGGCAACCCGGTTCCTTTCAGCTACTTAAATGCGCAGGACGGCTTCTTAAACTATGCTGACTTTGAAGAAGAGCTGACCACCGCTCGTCTTGAGACAGAAGGCTTTGTTGAATGGGGCATCATTAACAAAGTGAAGTTCGGCGTTAATTATAGCGACCGCTACAAAATGAAGGATAACAAAGGGTTCTTTGCAACCGCTTCATCTTACCCTTATTCCGAAGCGATTCCTTCACAGTACCTGTATAACGGTCTGGCAGATCTGACCTGGGCAGGGCTGGGACAAGTTGTGGCGTACAATGGCTTTGCCCCTTATAACGATGGAGAGTACACATTAAATGACGCAGGTTTACTTGAGCCGGATCGTTTAGGTGATACCTATACCGTTGATGAAGAGGTCATCACGCTTTATGCAAAATTTAACTTTGAAACCGAGCTGGGTGATTTCCCGGTAGTCGGTAACTTCGGTGCGCAGTACGTGCAAACCGATCAGTCATCAACGGGTTACCTGGGTATAGTTGGTTCAAACTACGCTGTTTGTGATGATGATAGCAATGGTGTGGTGGATGCCGACTGTATTCAAAACGGTGGTGACTCTTACAGCCACTTCCTGCCAAGCATAAACGTGAGTATTGAAGTTGGTGACAATCGTTTTGTTCGCCTGGCTGCCAACAAAACTATCAGCCGCGCACGGGTTGACCAAATGAAAGCCTCGGGTTTTGTTAAGTTTGACCAAAACATAGACCTGATTGCTATTCCTAACAGTGAGGCAGACGTCGACCGCTATGGTTCACCATGGTCCAAGTTCCAGGGCAACCCATCATTGAGCCCACTGGAAGCCAACAACTTTGATATCTCTTTTGAGAACTACTTCGAAGACGAAGGTTACGTTTCCTTAGCGTTGTTCTACAAAGATTTGGTTAACTGGACAGATGAAGGACGTGAATTAATTGATTTCACCAACGACACCACTAATGAAGGCGCTAACTACTTCATTCCTGGCTTCCATGACCGTATTATTCAGGCTACCGACTTATATGGCCCGGCTAATATCGCTTATAACGCGGGGGATTTAGTTACGCCGCCTGATTTTGGCTATTATTCCTACTTCCAGGATGGCCTGAAAGGCACGGTAAAAGGTGCTGAAATTACTGCGAATATTCCGTTAGGTGCGTTCGTTAGTGCTCTGGAAGGTTTTGGTATCGCTGGTTCTGCCACCTTTATCGATGCCGAACTGGACAATGGCAATCCTATTCCGGGTCAGTCTGATGAGGTTTTCTCACTCACCGCCTATTATGAAATGAATGGTTTTGAAATTCGTGTGGCGGCCACCGACCGCTCTGAATTCTCAACCTACCAACGTGGCGGTTCAAACAAAATTGATCCAGCCACCCGTGATGCCGTTACTCAGGTTGATGCACAAATCAGCTATGACTTTGAAGGCAGCGGCATTGAGTACCTTGAAGGTCTGCGTATTTCATTACAGGGGACTAACCTGACTGATGAATCAGAAGAAACCATTGACGGCAACGGTATTGTTACCCTGCGCCGTGAGTTTGGTCCTTCTTACATGCTGAACTTCAACTACTCTTTCTATTAATAGAAGACAGTCCAAAAGCCCCGCACCTGTGGGGCTTTTTTGTGCTGTACGATTTGCTTTTCACTTTAAATTCACTAGAGTCAAAAGCAAAGCGAGAATCGACGCGTAAAGGATGTAACATGCCAACACCAATAAAAAAAGTCGTCATTGCCGGGGGCGGAACAGCCGGCTGGATGACCGCAGCATTACTAAAAAAAGTACTGGGCAGTAGTGTCAGTATCGAACTGGTAGAGTCTGAGCAAATCGGCATTGTTGGTGTTGGTGAGGCAACCATTCCGCCCATCCAGACGTTTAACCGCTTTTTAGGCATCGATGAAAAAGCCTTTCTACGTGAAACCCACGGTACCATTAAACTCGCGATTAAGTTTGAGAACTGGCGTATCCCTGGCGAAAGCTATTTCCATACTTTCGGCGCCCCGGGTACCACCATGGGCTTTTGCAGTTTTCACCATTACTGGTTAAAAGCCAGAGCGGCCGGATTAGCTCAGTCGTTCTGGGATTTCGATTTGAATTACCTCGCCTGTGAGCAAGGCCGCTTCAATAAAATTAATACCCAGAATCCCCTTTATGACATGCCCTACGCTTATCATTTTGATTCGGCACTGTACGGGCAGTTTTTACGACGCTTTGCCGAACAACTGGGCGTTACCCGCACTGAGGGAATGATTGAACATGTTCAGCAGGACAATCAAAGCGGCTTTATTACCGGACTGCAATTCACCGATGGCCGCCAGATTAACGGCGATTTGTTTATCGATTGTACCGGACTGCGTGGCCTGCTGATCCGTCAGGCTCTGGGCGTGGATTATGAAGACTGGAGCCACTGGCTGCCTGCCGACTCCGCCCAGGCCGTCCCCAGTGAGCGCTTCGAGCAGACCTTGCCGTACACGCGCAGCATAGCCCATGACTGTGGCTGGCAATGGCGTATTCCACTGACTCACCGTAACGGCAATGGCATTGTTTACAGCTCACGGTTCACCGCCGATGAACACGCAACACAAACCTTAATGGGTAACCTCGACAGCAAAGCGCTGGATACGCCGCGGACTATTCGCTTTAATACCGGGCGTACAGAACAGCAGTGGTGTAAAAACGTGGTTGCTATTGGCTTATCCAGCGGCTTTTTGGAACCTTTGGAGTCCACCAGCATTCATCTGATTCAATCAGGGATTATTCGCCTGATGAAAATGTTCCCCAATCATGGGATCTCGCCCACTATGGTTGATATGTATAATGCGGAGTCTAAAGATGAATTTGAGACCATTCGCGACTTTATTATTCTGCATTACCGCGTTAATGAACGAGACGACAGTGACTTCTGGCGGGCAATGCGAGAAATGGCTATTCCTGACCGACTGGCGCAAAAAATTGAAGCATTCAAGGAAACCGCCGCTATTTTCAATGAACAAAATGATATCTTCCGGGATGCCTCCTGGGTTCAGGTGATGATGGGTCAGGGCCTGTTCCCTGCCGATCATCACGCAGCGGTCAATGCCATGGATACGTCCACCCTGCTCAGCGCCATGCAACAAATTCATCAGGCGAAACAGCAGCCGCTGAGTTCGCTGTTAGACCACGATGAATTTATCCAGCGGTATACCAGCGCATGACATCAGCGCCACTTCGCATTGTCATTGCCGGCGGCGGCACGGCCGGCTGGATGACGGCAAACCTGCTGGCAAAACAGGGGCTCAACCGGCCCCTGCAAATTACCCTGGTGGAGTCGCCAGATATCGGCATAATTGGTGTAGGCGAAGGCTCAACCCCTACCCTCAAACGTTTCTTTGCCGAGATGGACATCGCCGAAGAGGACTGGATGCCCGCGTGCAATGCTACCTATAAAGTCAGCATTCGCTTTGATGGCTGGAGCCCGGCCGCACAAGTAAACAGTTACGCCCATCCGTTTATCAGTCAGTTAGACACCTTCAGTGAGCGTTTTTTCTATGTGAACTGTTTTCATCGCCGGATGGGCCATGCAGTTAATACTACCCCGGGCGATTTTCTGTTTAATGCCTGGCTGGCCAAACATAACCTAAGCCCTAAAACACCGCCTAACTTTCCGTTTCGCATTGAGTATGGCTACCATTTCGACTCCGGCCTTGTTGGCGAGTATGTAAAGCGTCATGCCGCGACATTAGGCGTGGTCCACAAAGCGCTGAATATTACCGGTGTGGATTGCCACCCCAATGGTGATATTGCCGGATTGAAAACGGCAGAGGGTGATGTCATCGAAGGCGACTTTTTTATCGATTGTACCGGGTTTAAGTCACTGCTGTTACAACAAACGTTAAAAGTGCCTTTTCACTCTTTCAAATCTAATCTGTTTAACGATTCGGCGGTAGTCTGCCCCACACCGGCGCTTACTGAACTGCCGGTAGAAACCCGTTCCACAGCACTGTCAGCTGGCTGGGCCTGGCAAATCCCCCTGACTAACCGAACGGGTAACGGCTATGTGTACAGCAGTGATTTTATCAGCGATGATCAGGCCGCCAGCGAATTATGTCATCACCTGGGCCTGAATGAAAACGAAGCGGATTTACGCAAGTTAACCATGCAAGTAGGCCAGGTCGCCGAGCACTGGGCCAAAAACTGTCTGGCCGTTGGTTTGTCACAGGGCTTTATAGAACCGCTGGAGGCGACAGCGCTGCATCTGGTTCAAACCGGCGTTGAAATCTTTATTGACCATATCAGGGCGGGCGGCTTTACCGAGACCCAGCGCACAGCCTACAACCGCATTATCTCGGAACGCTTTGAGCGAGTCAGGGATTACATTGTGGCCCATTATCGATTAAATACCCGCAGCGACAGCGAATACTGGCTGGCCAATCAACACAATGAGCAACTGTCGGACGCCTTATTTCACCTGCTAAACGTGTGGTATCGACGGGGCGATCTGGGACAGGAAATAGCGCGCCAGCAGCTCGATTCGCATTTTGGCAACACATCCTGGCACTGCCTGTTAGCCGGTTATGGTGCCTTTCCGCCACTGGAACAAAGCTCCAATGTAACTGAGGATCTTTACCAGCAAAATAAGTTAGACGCTTTCTTTCGCGGCTGTCTGCTAAACTTTTCCCCTCCTGCCCCAGTTATTGCTAAGTAAAACAATCGTTTTCGGCATTTTTCCCGTACCAGTTTTATTATTTCCATAGCAAACCGATGCAAGGACATTTATGTCAGGAGACAATCCACAGCGCCCACACAACTCACCTTTAACGGCAGAAGAAGAACAGGAAGTCCGCGAACACCAGAGCTTAAATTCGATTTCGCTGTATGCACTGATTCATCGGGAAGGACTGGAAGAACTCAAACGCCCGTTAATGTCATTATGGTGGTCCGGGGTGGCCGCCGGTATGGGGATTTCAACATCGGTACTGGCCGAGGGCATATTGCACACCATGTTTGCTGGCTGGAACAGTCAGTTTGCGCTGGAGAATCTGGGTTACACCGTCGGGTTTGTGCTGGTGATCATGGGCCGCTTACAGCTATTTACCGAAAACACCCTCACGGTTATTTTGCCCTTGCTGACACACCGTTCATGGACCATGCTTGGCTGCCTGGGGCGACTGTGGGGTATTGTTTTTATCGCTAACATGGCGGGTACCTTACTGGCTGCTTTTCTGATGTATAGCCTGCAAACTGTCCCGCCTGAATACCTTGAGGGAATGAGCGAGATTTCCAGGCACTATGCCGAACTGACTCACGCGCAGGTATTCTCTTACGGGGTAATTTCTGGCTTTTTAATTGCCGGTATTGTGTGGATGAAACCAACCGTGCAGGACGCCGCGTTTTTTGTGGTAGTGATGTTTACCTATCTGATTGCCGTGGGCAACTTCACTCACGTTATAGCAGGTTCCACGGAATTGTTTTTACTTGTATTGCAAGGCGAAGTGGCCGTAACGCACGCAATAACTATGATCCTGGCTACGTTACTGGGCAACATAGCCGGTGGCACCGGCCTTTTTGCCTTGCTGGCCCACGCTCAGGTTGCCCACGAAATAGAACCGGACTAGATAGTCTCACCGAGCTTTAGCTCGTAAGGCAGCGTCACCGACGCAGTTTCGCCGGATAGTAATAATCTGGCGGACTCCATGCCTTTTTGCACACTGGACTGACAAACCGTGGCAAGATTCGGGCGCGTACGTGCCGCTTCTTCGATGCCGTCAAAGCCGGTTATACGCAGTTCGCCTGGTACATCTATGCCCATGCTCAGTGCGCATTGCAATAATTCCAGCGCAATAATATCACTCATGCACAGGATAACGTCTGGTCGCGGTGAGCTTTGTAATACTTCTTTTGCGGCCTGCACGGCATACACACCGGCGTTTTCCGGCAGGTTCCATATCCAGTCAGGCGCTACCTGAATACCGGCTTCCTTCAGTGCCCGGCAGTAGCCGTCCAGTCGACGGTGAGTGATGGATAATTCAGCATTGAGCAAAGGACTGTCATAAATACGGCAAGTGCTGGGCGAATCAATTAAACGTAAGCCCAGAATCGCAACCCGATCGCCGGGCTTAATCGCGGCTTTGGCCACTTCATAACTGGCTTGTTCGTTATCGATATTAATTGCTGGCCGGCCTTCCAGATTAAAGTCCACTGTTACTACAGGTTTGCCCTGCTGATTTAACTGAGTAGAAAGTGCGTCATTTCGTGGCGCACCGTAACAGATAAAACCATCAACAAAATCCACTACATCGGTGATGGAATCGGAATCGCCGGCGTAGAGTAGTAAGTGTTTCTGGTTTTCCCGCAGAACCCGTGAAACGCCCTGAATAAACGTACTGGCCACCGGATCCGTTACCATGTAATCAAGGCTGTCGGCTAATACCAGGGCAACAATATTCGACTGACCTTTACGCAGGATCTGCGCCGCCCGGTTTGGGCCGGTATAACCAATCTCTTTACAGGCATCCAGAATTTCGGTGCGCTTGGCAGCTGAAAGCTGATCAGGGCGGTTAAACGCGTTGGAAATGGTAGCGGTGGATACACCAAGCTGCTTAGCAACATCTTTTAAAGTAAGCTTTTTCATAGAAGTATCAACGATTCCCAACAATAAATACAAAGAGCACCAACTTAATGTAACTTAAGACCGACTTAATTTCATTAAGTTTAAAAAATTATTAATAATAATATTAGCATAAAACAAAAGGTTAAACGTTCTAAATCGTTTAACCTTTTGATTAAGATGAGGTGTTTTTTAACCGCGAGGGAATAGGTGGAGAGTACTGCTAGCGGGTACCAAAAATCTTATCGCCGGCGTCACCCAGTCCGGGCAGAATATAGCCCTTATCATTGAGCCGGTCATCAATAGACGCGGTGTATATATCCACATCCGGATGGGCCGCTTCAACCGCAGCGATGCCTTCTGGCGCAGCGACTAAAAACAAGCCCATGATTTTCTGACAGCCTTTTTGCTTGAGTAAATCAATGGTGGCAATCAGCGTACCGCCGGTCGCCAGCATAGGGTCAACAATCAGCGCAGTACGCTTGTCGATATTCTTCACCACCTTGTCAAAGTAAGCCACCGGCTGCAGAGTATCTTCATCTCGATACAAGCCCACCACACTAATCTTGGCATTGGGGATCAGCTTGAGGACGCCATCCAGCATGCCAAGCCCGGCACGTAAAATGGGCACTACCGTAATCTTTTTCCCTTTGATACTTTTCACTTTAAGGGTTTCTCCGGTCCAGCCCTTAATATCCACCAGCTCAACCGGCAGATGTCGGGTTGCCTCGTAGGTCAGTAAATTCCCTACTTCACCGGCAAGCTCGCGAAAATCCTTACTGCTGATAGAGGCCTCTCGCATCAGGCCAATTTTGTGCTGAACCAGAGGATGGGTAATTTCATAAATTGCCATACAGATGATGCCTTATAGATACGTGGTGTCACCATGGTACGACAAAACGCTCAGCAAAGGTGAGCGTTTTGTCTTGTCGCTGGTTGGCGTAACGCATCGCACTCCCGCGGCGATGCATTACTGGATGGATTCAACCACCTTATTGCTATGGTGGCCAAAAAGGTCGCGTATTTTGGCCACTGACTGGCCTTCGCGCAAATTCACCACAACAGCATAATGCTGAGCCTTTAAGGCCTGGCGAACTACTTCAATAATTTGCGTTCGGTCCGGACGCAAGCTCAGTAATCCAGCAACAAACAAGCCAATAAAGATGCCTGGTGAGATTAACGCAATGTAGGTAAAGGTTGGATTCTGTTGCGTCAGTGCCGGACCAATACTAACCAGCAGGTAAGCCGTGATCAGCCCAACGGCCAGACCAGCAGCACCTAACAGCAGATGCGAAAACCACATCATTTTACCCAGAGCTTTACTGTCCCCTTCCAGCTTACGGTTAAATTCACTGTCACCGGGCTCAATCAACGTGACCTGTTCGGCATCAATGCTGGATGAATCCACCACATGCTTTATAGCTTGTCTGGCGCTTCGCTCTGTTTCGTAAACAGAAGCGATCTGTACATTTTCTGCCGGAATAAAGGTGGTTCGAAAATTTGGGGTTGAGTCAGACATATCGCACCTCGTCTTTCGCAAGTCTTAACAATTATTACCATTTCTTACCAAATTAAATTCAAGTTTCAGACCATTAATTAATTAGCTGAAATTGCTAGACAAATTGGGAAGCTTTTGGAGCAGCCCGTGCTTAAGCGAGCAATAACGCAACGCACTGTGAAATATTTGCAGACAAAAAAACAGGGCGAAAACGCCCTGTAGAAAAAGTGTTGATAATGTCCAAATTATCCGCACCTCGTGCTCTTTTTTGCAAAAAGTCTTACTCTGTGCTTTCGCTGGTCGCCAGCAAAAAGGATTCGGCTTTTACACATTTACGTTCAAACTGGCGCTGGCATTTGCCAATCACACTGAGCGTGATATCTGACTCAGGAAACACCTTGCATGCCAGCACGATGCCGGCATCCTGTTCTTCCTGGGTAATATGACAGCGACTCATTTTCCGGGCGCTGTAGTCTCCGGTTTCTATTTTTATTTTACAGATGCCACAGCCTCCGCCGCGACATCCTACCGGGATCCCTTTTCGGCCCAGCCGCGCCATGCCATCTAAAAGCGATTCTTCTGCACGGCAGGAGTACGACTCCTGCGTGTTAATTATATCGACCGTAAATGACATGGTGCTCTCCCCTATTCAATTTGCTGACGCTCACCGCTTATGATGCGGCGTTAGCGCGCGCCTCGATTTCAGCCTTGCGAATTTCGGAGGCTAAACTGCCGGCGATACTCCAGTTTTCCGGTTCTACTGTGTAGCAGTTGCCACGAATTTCGGCACGATCCACATTCAGCGTTGCCGCCAGCATGGCAGTAAATTGTTCAGCGATAGCCTGACGCTGAGCCAGCGTGCGGCCTTTCATCACAATAAACTCGAAGAACGGCGCGTTCTTTCCGCCCTTACTGACCAGCTTACCGCCTACGCCAATAAGGTTGGGGGCATGCAAATCCACAAAAACGCGAATACGTTCGACAGGACTGTCCAGCACCTCAGCATAAATTTGCGTGGCCTGTTCGATGACCGATTCAATCTGGTCATCGCTGATATCTTTATCAGCTAAATGAAACTTAACGATTGGCATAACACTACTCCCGATAGAAAAAGGCGGTCTAAGGCAACCCTTTACGCCGACCAGAGTCGAGCATAATGGTTGACCCGGTCATACCAATGGCACGATCGTCCAGCAAATTACACACTGCCCAGCCCACTTGTTCAGCCGTAGTAAACTGATGTACTGACGACTCATCAAGCAGTTCATCCAGTACGTCATCTACGCTGATACCACGTTGCTCAGCGCGAGCCGCTGCCACATTACGCAAGCGTTCACTGTCGGCTGGCCCCGGCGCAATAGTATGGGCACTAATGCCACGGCGACCATAGGCTAAGGATAGCTGACGCATTACATTTACCAGTGCAGCGTTAGCAACCCCGGCAGATGCGGCGTATTCCGTAGGTTCCAGACCATAGTGACCGCCAATCGCAACAATGCGTGCATTGTCGGTAAAGTGTTCATCGGCGGCGCGACTTAATCGTAAAATACCGCCGACTTTAATGTTCACGGCATCCACCATAGCTGCTGTAGGGGCTTTCAGAATGCCACCAGCAACCGCCACGCCGGGGCCGTGTACCAGCATTTTTACCGGCGCGGTAATCGCGGATTTAATGGCTTCAATCGCACTGTCCTGACTGATATCAGCCTGGACCACACTGACGTCATTAAAGCGTTCAGTGAGACTCGCCAGTGAATCGGCGCTGCGGCCAACGGCCAGCACATGCAGGCCGTTTTCAACTAACTGACGAACAATTTCCACACCAAAAGTGCCGGTAGCACCAACGACAATGGCGAGATTTTTATCAGGCATAGGGCACCTTTATACAGCTTCTTTTAACAGGCCTTTTTCTTTGGCCAGTGTCATGGCGGTATCCTGGATCATATCTTCCTGGCCACCGATCATTTTCTTACGGCCCAGCTCTACCAGAATGTCACGGGCAGATAAGCCATATTTTTCCGCGGCCTTCTTAGCGTGGAGTAAGAAGGTGGAGTAAACCCCGGCATAACCCAGCGTGAGAGAATCACGGTCGATTCTTACCATGTGATCCATCATCGGCGTGATAATGTCTTCAGCGATATCCATCAGCCTGAACAAATCAAGACCGGTGGGGATATTCATACGCTCCAGCACTGCCGCCAGTACTTCCAGTGGCGTGTTGCCTGCACCGGCACCAAGACCAGCGACAGAAGCGTCAATACGGGTCGCGCCAGCTTCAATTGCGGCAACGGAGTTCGCTACGCCCATACCCATGTTATGGTGGCCGTGGAAGCCAATTTCAGTTTCAGGTTTCAGTTCATTACGCAGCATGCCGATGATTTCGGTAACGTCTGCCGGCAACATGTAACCAGCAGAGTCGGTGATGTAGACGGTATTAGCACCGTAAGATTCCATCAGTAAGGCTTGCTCTGTCAGACCTTTTGGTGTGTTTAAGTGCGACATCATCAAAAAGCCTGAAGTATCCATGCCTAATTCACGCGCAAAAGCGATGTGCTGGGGTGAGGTGTCAGCTTCGGTACAGTGAGTCGCTACGTGCACACTACGTGCGCCACTTTCATAAGCTGACTTCAGCTCTTTCATGGTGCCAAGGCCTGGGATCAGCAGCACAGAAATAATGGTTTGCTTAACCGCATCTGCCACTGCACTGATGTACTCCTCATTACTGGCAAGGGCAAAGCCATGCTGTAATGAGTTTCCGCCAAGGCCGGCACCGTGAGTAACCTGAATGTAGGGTACGCCGGCATTATCCATCGCTTTTGCGACTTTAACCATTTGCTCTACGCTGATTTGCTCTTTCTTCGCATGCATACCATCGCGCAGGCACATGTCATGTAAAATAATATTCTTATCGCTCATTACGCTGCCTCCACTGGGGTTAACTTGATGGTGCCGTTAGCAATTTCTTCGGCAAACATTTCTGCCGTACGGGTGGCCGCGGCGGTCATGATGTCCAGGTTACCGGCATATTTCGGCAGGTAATCACCCAGGCCAGCCACTTCCATAAAGACCGCAACTTTGTTGCCATCAAAACTTGGCCCGTTAACCAGCTTGTAGCCCGGCACGTATTTCTGCACTTCTTCGATCATCTTCAGAATGGAATCACGAATCGCCACTTCATCCGGCTCGCCTTCGGTCAGGCAGTAAATGGTATTACGCATGATGATAGGTGGATCAGCCGGATTGATGACGCAGAGCGCTTTACCGCGTTTCGCGCCCCCCACTTTCTCGATAGCGTTAGAGGTAGTAAAGGTAAATTCATCGAGGTTAGCGCGGGTACCAGCGCCGATTGATTTACTGGATAAGCTGGCAATAATTTCGGCATATTCCACGCCCTGTACCTGAGCCACGGCATTTACAATCGGAATGGTCGCCTGGCCTGCACAGGAAATCATATTGACATTCATTTCCTGTTTATCGGCATGTTCTTTCAGGTTAACCGGCGGCACGCACAATGGGCCGATGGCCGCTGGCGTCAGGTCAATCATCATCACACCCAGAGCATTCAGTTTGCGGCTGTTTTCAGCATGTACATAGGCACTGGTCGCATCGAAAGCGATCTGAATACCATCTTCCTCAACGTGCGGCAGCAGACCATCAACACCTTCTGCTGTGGTTTTCAGTCCCATCTTGGCAGCGCGGGCCAGACCTTCAGATTCAGGGTCGATACCTACCATCCAAACCGGCTCGAGCCATTCGCTACGCATCACTTTGTACATAAGGTCGGTACCAATATTGCCCGAACCAATTAACGCACATTTAATCTTTTTCATTACTATTTTCCCTCTGCATTCAGTGGTTGTTGGGCTGACTGTTGCGCCGAAAGCTGAGCCTGGCTACGCTCTTTCATGGTCATTCCGGACACAAAAAAGTCGTGTTCACCGTGTTCGGTGATCAGGATACGAACGGATTCGCGTTTTACCCCCAGCGACGACACCAGTGCCTCGGTGACGGCTTTCGCGGCATTACATTTTTGCTCTTCCGTTCGCCCTTTCATCAGGTGCATTTCGAGTATTGGCATTTTTGTTCTCCTCCTACGGCCAGGCTTATTCGAAGCGCAGACTGACGCTGCCTAAATCCTGGTAACGGGCGATCACGTTGTCACCCGGCTTAACCGCCACTGCCGCAGTAATACCGCCACTCATGACAAAACTACCGGCGGGTAACACTTCGCCCATGTCATGTAAGATGTTAACCAGCATGGCAACCGCATCGGCAGGATGGCCCATTACCGCCGCAGAAGAGCCCATCTCAACAATTTCACCGTTCAGTTCCATGGCCACACCAATACCGTCGACCTCAATATCTTCAACGTAACGAGGGCGACCACCGGCCACAAAGCGGGCTGAAGAGCTGTTATCGGCGATAACACTGGGCAAATCGAACTTGAAGTTCTCATAACGGGAATCAATCACTTCTACCGCAGGCATGACAAAATCGGTCGCCGCGAGCACGTCAGCGCGGGTACATGCCGGGCCGCTCAGTTCTGCCTTAGTAATGAAGGCAACTTCACATTCCACCCGTGGATGTACCAGGTCATCAGTGCTGATAGCCGTATTTTCCGGGCGCGACATGGCATCAGTAAGGAATCCGATGGAAGGTTTATCCACCCCCATCTGCACCATTTTCGCTTTTGAGGTCAGGCCGGCTTTCCAGCCCACCAGTTTTTCACCCTGTTCAATAAAACGGGCACGCAGGGCATTTTGTACTGCATAACCATCTTCTACTGTCATTTCCGGGTATTCGTTTGTGAGTTTGGGAATGTCATAAGCACGGCGCTGAGCACCCTCCACTCGCTCACAAAAACGGATGATTTGTTCTGGGGTTAAGCTGGTTTTCATACTTTTGTGCTCCCGGCAAATTTCACTTTACAACCACCCACGCCGGCGATGTAACACTCGAGTTCGTCTCCGTCGGTCACCGGGACTAACGCAGATTGTGAGCCAGACAGAATCACTTCACCCGCTTTAAACGGAATGCCCAACTCACCTAAGGTATTGGCCAGCCAGGCCACTGCATTAAATGGCGAGCCCTGCACTGCAGCGCCAACACCGGTAGAAAATAACTCGCCATTTTTATACAGGGTCATGCCTGCCATGGTGATGTCGACCTTGCGCGGATCGGCTTTGATATTGCTCACCACGTATACACCGCAGGATGCGTTGTCCGCTACGGTATCCTGGATTTTGATTTTCCAGTCGTTGATACGCGAGTCGACGATCTCAAAACACGGGCTGACATAATCGGTGGCGCGAATAACGTCCACGGCGGTAATGCCCGGGCCAATCAGATCTTCTTTCAGTACGATGGCCAGCTCAGCTTCTGCTTTCGGCTGGATAAGTTCGTTCAGGTCGATAGTCTCACCTTCCTGATACACCATTTTGTCGGTCAGCTGACCAAAGTCAGGCTGGAACACACCAAGAAAATCCTGCACCGCTTTACTAGTAACACCGATTTTCTTACCGACTATTTTCTCGCCGGCGTCAATGCGACGCTTGATGTACTGAAGCTGAATTTCGTAAGCTTGCTCCAGCGTAATATCCGGGTATTGCTCGGTGAAAGGGACCAGCGTATTGCGCGACAGCATCGCCTCGTAAAGGTCGTCACCGAGTTTTTTAATTTGAGCGTTATCCATGGAATCAGCCTCCTACAACTTCACGCAAACGTTACGCAGCTCAGTGTAGAACTCCAGTGAATGCACGCCGCCTTCACGGCCTATACCAGACTGTTTAGTACCACCGAATGCGGTGCGCAGGTCGCGCAGGAACCAGCTGTTTACCCAGCAAATACCCACATCGATTTTGGCTGCCATACGGTGAGCGCGAGGCAGGTCTTTGGTCCAGATGGTGGTTGCCAGGCCGTAATCCGTGTTGTTAGCCAGGCCGATGACTTCCTCTTCCGTATCAAACGGACGAATGTGGCAGCACGGGCCGAAAATTTCTTCACGCACGACAGCGGCATCATCAGATAAACCGGTCCAGATAGTAGGCTGGATCCAGTTGCCGTCTTTTAATGCTTCCGGTACTTCAGGTACACCACCGCCGGTTACCACCGTTGCGCCATCTTCCACGGCTTTTTGATAGTAAGACAACACCTTGTTCTGATGTTCTTTACTGATCAGCGGGCCGTAATTAACGCCTTCATCAGTGGGCTTACCATAATTAACGGCTTCGGCTTTTTCTTTCAGCGCAGCAACGAACTTATCGAAAATCGGGCGCTCAACGTAAACCCGCTCGGTACCTAAACACACCTGACCCGAGTTTAAGAATGATGAGCGGGAAATGCCTTCGATGGCTTTATCAAAATCACAATCCGCAAATACGATGCCGGCATTTTTACCGCCCATTTCAAAGGATACATCGCGGGTACCTTCGGCTGCCGCTTTCATGATCGCGGTACCCGTGCGGGTTTCGCCGGTAAAGGTAATGGCATCCACATCTTTGTGTTCCGTCAGGAAGGCACCAGCCGAATCCGGACCAAACCCATTCACCACGTTATACACACCTTTTGGCACACCCACCTTGTTCATCACTTCGCCCAGCAGTACAGAGGTCAGCGGAGTTTCTTCAGATGGCTTGACTACCACGGTATTACCACAGGCCAGCGCCGGACCAACTTTCCAGGTCATCAGCATAAAAGGCGCATTCCACGGGCTGATAACACCGATAACGCCTTTTGGTGTGCGCACACCATAGTTCAGTGCACCGGCCCCGTCCGGCGTATCCAGCATAAAGCTCTCGGTAGGTACATTTTTGATGGTGTCAGCAAAGATTTTAAAGTTAGCCGCACCACGGGGAATGAACACATGACGCATAACATGCGAAGGCTGACCGGTATCAGCCATTTCCGCTTCAACAAAATCTTCAAAACGACGGGTAATTTCGTCAGCCACTTCGTACAGCATCTCAACACGCTGATTGGTGGTAAAGGTCGACCACTCCCCCTGCAGTGCGGCTTTAGCGGCTAAAACGGCTTCATTAACGTCGCTGCGTCCTGCTTCAGCAATGCTGGCGATAACCTCGCCGGTAACCGGAGATACTTTGTCAAAACGCTTGCCATCTCTGGCTGCAACAAACTCTCCGCGGATAAAATTTTCTACTTGGCGCATATCGGACTCTCGCTTAAGGCTTATGCAAGCCCTTAAATTAATATTTACAACTCAATAACACTTAAAGTCAGTGTAATTTCCCAACCCCATACCGTCTAATACCATTTATAAAACCAATCGATACTTTAAAGGTATGTTTAAAAGAGGCAGAAATCCCGGCACAACAAAGCGGTGGTTCCCCCTGGATAACTCACTTCTCCGGGACCAAAATAAAAAGCCACATTACCCGTTAGCGTGCTGCGTTCAGGCATTGTGGCTTGCACTTTGTAATAACAGGATGTCATCGCGACTCCATGCGTCTGTAGCCGAAACTACAGACGCTATTCTGTTTAATCAGATATTCTTAAATAACGGGCTTCGTACCTGTTGCGCGTCGGCCGCCGAGATAAATTTCTCAGTGTAGATATCACGCTCAAATAAACGCCCTTGCATTAAGGTGTTAATGCAAGCATCTATCATGAGCGGAGGACCACACAGATAAGCTTTATTACCACTGAAGTCACCGTTAAAGGCGCGTTGTGCAGCTTCATGCACAAACCCAACCTCGCCCTTCCACTCACCGTCATCGCCTGCGTCGGAAAGCGCAGGTATATAAGTAAAATTACTGTACTTTTCTGCCAGCGCTAAAAACTCGTCATGATAATAGAGTTCTTCGCGGGTACGCTGACCGTACACCAGCGTTATAGGTAACTCACAGCCTTCTTCAAGCAATTCCACGATCATCGAACGCGGGCTCGACAGCCCTGACCCACCGGCCATAAAGATCATGGGCATGTCGGCAGACTTTTTCACGAAGAAGCGGCCATAGGGACCACTAAAGGAGATCGCATCGCCTTCTTTCAGTTCGTCATGAATATAAGCCGTACCCACACCACCAGGCACTTTACGAATGTTCAGCTCAATCTCACCGGATTGCTCAGGAATACTGGCGATTGAAAACGCCCGGCTGCCAATATCGTCAGGTAAATTAAGGTTGATATACTGACCAGCCTGAAAATCGATACCCTCGGCATCTTCTATTTTCAGCCAGATACCCTTGATGGTGGGCGTCAGATCTTCAATGCGACTGACGGTGCACTGATAATCCTGTACCGGCAGATTGCGGGAGTCAGGGTCTTCCTCAATCTCCGCTTCGATCACCAGATCGCTTTCCGGAATGGCACAACAAGCCAGGCATTTATTCTCGTCACGCTCGAAATCCATAAGCGCGAAGCTGGATGCTTCGCCGTGGTCCACTTCGCCATCCAGCACATCAATCTTGCAGGTCGCACACAGACCATGACAGCAGGCGTGAGGGAGATAAATCCCGGCGCGTAATGCGGCATCAAGGATGGTCTGGTCCTCTTCCACCTCTATGGTTTGCCCCAATGGCTCAATGGTTACTTCAAAACTCATGGTTACTCTCCCTGGGGCGGAACCAAGGTCGATAGACCCGGCGTTTTAAAGCGAAACTGTTCTTTATGCACCAGCCCGTTTTCTTTTACCGTTTTATTAAAGTCCGGGGTCCATAGTTCGCCGCTCTTCGTCCACTCAATGGCATCCCAGTCAATTTTGTCAAAGTCCGGATCCGGCTGCATCAAGGGCTTTAACTGTTGCTCAATAATGTCACCGAGTTTTTGATCAGGCGCACCGAACAGCATAAAAGGTGCTGCCATCAACAAATGATGGTCCCAGCTTGCGAACAACAACTGATGGCCATAATAGTTTTCTACTCTGTCCCGCGATGGGAATTTGTATTCACCAATTGCAACAACTGCCATAATAATTCTCCTGATTTGGCCTGCTCAGGCAGGCTGTGGCCGCCAGCCTGAGCAGGCGGCGCTCTGTTTAGTCGTATGATTAGTCGGTAGAAACCTGTTTTCGCCACTTCTCGAAGTTCGCTTTATCTTCTGAGTTGGCATATTCACCGGCGGCGGTAGGCTCAAGGCTCACCCATTCCATCCAGGCAGCCAGATCGCCCTTTAGCGGCGCCTGCATAAGGGCCGGCATAGGTAACCAGGCCTGAATATACTTCTCTGGTTCCTGTTCAAATACGTGCTGACAACCGTCAGAGCAGAAGTGATATTTCTCGCCTTCATATTCTGTTTCCCGGTGGGCCAGTTGCGTCGGATCGTCTGGCTCAGTGAACAGACAAGGCAGCTGACAGGTCTGACACAGTTTAGGCAGACCAAAGTTGTTGTACTCGCCGCCGGCTTCTTTTTGCGCAATCGCATATTCCCAGCGCGGCAGGTAGTATTTTTCAAACGTGGTCGGGTACTTTTCTTTTAACCACTCAATGTCGCTGTCAGTCGGTGTCCATGAGTGGAACGCGGTACCAAATTTCCACTGATACAGACCCAGCATAATTTGATGCGAAGTGTGATCGATTGATTTTTCCACGTCATCCCAGTGCATTGGCGGACGGATCCCGTAGCGGGCCAGATCGCGGAACAGCGCGTTACCGTTTTCAACGCCATAGATATTCCACGCTTCACGCCAGGACATAACCCGTTTAGGCAACATATAATCCATCATCGCTGCAACCAGCGTCAGCAGGCGGCAACCACGCCAGAACCATTTATCAATCCATTTCTGCACAATCGGAATATTGTCCGGATCCTGCTCCAGCATAAACTTGATACATTCCAGACCCAGCGTCATGTGGCGGGCTTCGTCTGACTGCGCTGAGAAACCAAAGGTACAGGTGGCCATATCGCCGTTATAGGCGGCACCTGACATAAATGGCACGAACAGTAAGTTGGTCAGTACGTATTCGAATGAGAAACCAATGGCAATCAGGAACTCAAAAGGCCCGGCTGACATGGCATCATCGAAAAATGAACGGGGTACTGAGGTGTACCAGATACGGTCACGCTGGGTGGCAAAATCCTTAAAGCCGTTGTAGAACTTGTTGTAGTTCGACATGGCATGTACCTGGGTCTGAGCATGACGAATTTCATCGATGGACTGCATCTGACACGCTACCTGCGGGCCAACGCCTGCAAATTCACGGCCGACACGAGCAAAACCACGGTGCGCCGAATATTCACCCGGGCTGATACCTTGCAGGAACAACTTGATTGCCGTTAAGTAGCGGGCATCTGTCACATTCAGGTGGCCGTTGTTCTGAGCATGAGCGTCGATGATCGCATAGTACTTACGCTCTTTTTCAGCCTGATACTTCCAGTAGGCATCCATAGTCAGGCGGAACGGATCTTCCCACTTGGACCAGTCATGAACCTTAATGCCTTCGTAATCAACATAAGGATAGATTTCTTTCTCATCGCGATAGCTTGGCTCCCAGGCCAGATCGCGGGTCATTAAGCGATACTTCTCTTTAACGTTGAGTTTCTTGGGGGTCTTTTTAATATCCACGATGGTCTCCTAGCTGTTCCAGGTGAGTGTCAGCGCGTCTTCGTCTTCATCGACGTTGCCGCTTAGCGTGATTAAGTTAATGTTGAGTTCCTGCATATCGAACTCACGGCCAATTTCTTCTTCGATGGTTTCGCGGCGTACCACCAGGTGGCCCTCGGCCTGCACCTTGACCATGGCCGGTTCGTGCACCACTTCAGCGTCCGGATTGTCCTGCTCAATAGCATCCACAATTGAGCGGGTTTCTTCGTTGGCCTGTAAAATGATAAATACTTTAGACATGTTGATTCCTACTTAAACAGACCGGCTTTTTTGGCACGTTTCATTAATTCATCGTGCACGTCGCTTACCAGATCGTCGGCGGCGTTGCCCGCAACGGCCAGGCCAGCAACCGGCAGTAAGACAGACGTAAAATGGTTCGCAGCAGTGTCGATCCACTCTTCCAGCACGGCTTTATTTTCCGCTGATTCTGCCGCCATGGTTTTCACCACAGAGTCCATCCAACGAACAGATTCCAGGTACCAGTTAGTCATAAACTGAGTCAGAATTGAGATACCTGAACCGCCCTGTTCAACCAGGTTCTGGTCAACAATGCGCTGGAATACCAGTGGATAAAGCAGGCCATCAAGTACAAAGTTCTGTTTAATGAACACTTCAACCGGATCGCGCACACACAGCAGATCTTCCAGTGAACGACGTAGCGGCTGCCAGGCATCGCTGTCCATCCAATCTTGTTTTGCCGCTTCCAGCGCTTCCACATCACCAATCATCAGACCAAGGCGTGACAAGTACTGGGCAATCCCTAAGTTATCCATCGCGTGATAAACACAAGGCTGGGTAAATACCGTGCCATAGCCGTAACCACACACCAGGGTGTTGTTGAGATTGGCGGCATAATTAACGTGACGTAATGGGATCAGTACATCCTGAACAATGGCAAGCACCGGGTCCGGCATTCCTTCAATCAGGCCCAGGGTTTCCACTGTCTTAAAGTTTGACTCCATGGTTTCCTGCTGCTTCGCACGGTTCAGCGTGTAGGTGCTGTAATAAAACTGGCGCGGATCCTTTAAGTCGTACCAGTCGTTCATGCGGATCTTGCTTAAGTTAGGATCGTAAAGTTCCTGCTCTGGTGCCCAGGTAGGACGATAATGCAGATTCTCAACGGCCTGCAGGTCGTAACTGGCTTCCTGATAACGCGACGGGATTTTTTTATCACCAAAGCGCTTGATTAAATGCGAGAACGCCTTGTTCTTTTGCTCGATACTGACCGTTTGTACATCTATTTGCATAACTGTTTTCCTCTAAACTTGTCTGCCCTACTCACCACGAAAATGGTGAGTGGCATCATGCAGGCTCCACTGGAAAGCGTTTTTCTCTTCATCATCAGAAGCGATTGCTTCCTCATCGAGAAAAATCACATTTTGCTCTTTACAGAACTGTTCAAAATCCTGTTGTTTAAGCACCATCTCCAGCGCCACTTCGGGCAGACCCACACTGAAATCAAACTCAACAAAACCGTCGTCCCGTTTGCCTGTCACCCGCACGTAATGTAGCGAGGTGTCGAATTGCTCTTTAGGTGCTGCAATACTGTCGTTCATGATTTGTCCTCAGGTTAGTTCCGTTAGCTCACCACAGTCAGGAAGCTCTCGTGCAATTTACGCTGTGGATAATCCAGCCCCTGGGCAAAGTTATCCCAGGTCCAGGTGATAGTTTCGTAATCAGGATAAGGGTGATAACCGCCCATGAAGGTCTCGAAACGGTTACCGGATGGATCCCAGGCGTAGATGGTGCAGCCGCGGGTGATACCATGACGGGTCGGGCCAATATCAACGGCCACTTCGTTCATCGACATGATGTCGCCAGCACGCAGCACACGCTCCCAGCTTTCCATTAAAAATGAGGTGTGGTGTAACTTACCCGGCTCCGGATATTCAACAAAAGCAATGTCGTGAACTTTATGTGAGCAGGACAGCCATAATGCCGCTTCGGTTTCGTTGTCTTCGCCCAGCACGCGCTCAACCAGGAAGAAGCCAAGTACATCGCAGAAAATTTTCTTCACTTCGGCAATATTTGGTCCGTACAACAACATATGATCCAGACGTACCGGTGCGATACCATGCTCACTTTGGGTATACCACGGTGCCGGATTGGTCAGACCCATGCCATTACCCACTTTGGTTTTATCGGCGTACAGCTCAAATTCATGGCCCGATGGCAGGGTAAACCGAACGCGCTCACCGGTTTCGAGCATTTCACCGGCTTCGATGCGACGGGTTTCGATACCGAATTCGTTCAGGTCTTTTTCAAGCTTGTTGAGCGTTTCGTTGTCTAACACTTTAAAACCAACAAAATCGACACCCGCCTGATCCGCTTCGCGAATGATGTAGCTGTTGTGATCCTGCTCATCCCAGCATTTAAAATAGACCCGCCCCATGTCGTCACGGCCGGTCTCAACCAGTCCCATTACATCACTGTAAAATTTAACGGCTTCATCCAAATCTAAAACTCGAATCGCAACATGCCCTGGACGTAAAACACCTGTCATCGCCATAATTTATTCTCCACTTTGAACTTATAAGCGCCCTGAAGCGCAACAATTTATTAACGTGTTACAGGTATCATGCCAAAAATACAAATCACTGTTATATAAAGAATTTTGATTTTTAATGTAAATATTCAAAGATATTTTTTAACGTTTGCATAACGCATTTGTTAGTTTGATGTTGTAGCCTTACAAATTTGTAAGTTTGCTAGTGGAAAGGAAATAACTGTTCCAGTTTGTTCAATACATAACCGAAATAAAAGCTGTGAATAACCCATTAGTGGTTCATTGGGAAAACTCGGGGGACAAAAACAACAAAGCGGGCTGCTCCTGTAAGCAAACCCGCCCTGTTATGGTTTAAGTGTTATGACACTTTAACGTGACTTTTCGTTGACTCGATAAGCCAGCTGTCGACGTGTTACGCCCAGAAACTGGGCTGCATGAGTAAGGTTACCTTTCGCTTTTCGCACTGCGGCTTCAAACAGCTGTTGTTCATGACGGGCCAGATCAAACTGCTCTTGCTCAAGCAGTTTATCGTAGAAGAAATCATTCATTTCAGGCAACGAGTTGAGAGGCTGAACCAGTCCCTGCTCATTGACTTCACTGATCCTGTCTTCAGCGCTTGCGACATCCGGCGGATTGACAAACAGGTGATCAAGTTCAATCAATCCCCCATCATTCGCCAATAAAACCCCGCGCTCAATGACGTTTTCCAGCTCCCGCACATTACCCGGCCATTCGTAGCGGGTTAACACCTGCATGGCCTGCCCTGATAAGCCCTTCAGCTGTTTTTGATAACTGGCGCTGAAACGATCAATCATGGCATTACATAAAATAAGAATGTCACCACGACGTTCTCGTAGTGGTGGGATATTCACTGGATAAGTCGCAATTCGGTAGTACAGATCCGCGCGGAATTTACCCTCTTTTATGGCTTGTTGAAGATCGACGTTAGTTGCCGCGACCAGCCTTACATTGACCTTACGCACTTCATCATCGCCCAGGCGTTCAACCTCACCGGTCTGTAATACCCGGAGTAATTTAACTTGCGCAGATAAAGGCAAATCGCCTAATTCATCAAGGAATAATGTACCACCGTCAGCACGTTCAAAACGCCCGGGGCGGGATTCCTGGGCTCCGGTATAGGCGCCTTTTTTCACGCCGAACAGTTCAGCTTCAAGTAATTCATGGGGGATCGCGCCGCAGTTTACCGCAATAAAGGGCTTGTCACTGCGGCTACTGTGCTCGTGTAACCAGCGGGCAAAGACCTCTTTACCCACCCCGGTTTCACCCAGTAACAGTACATTGATAGGAGAATCAGCAGCGCGCTTAAGCAAATTCAGCGCACTGGTAAACTCGGGGGATGCACCCACCAGACCATCGGTGTCGTATTTCACCTGACGCTTACCACGCAGCTGGCTTAGCTCTTTTTCGATTTCCCGCAGCGAAGGACTTAGCGGATCATCGCGGAATAACTCAATATAGTTTTCATCATCCCAGCAATCAGCAGGCTTACCGATGATCTTGCAATGATGATCGCCCTTACACATGCATTCGGTTTCTTTGAACACAATAAAGCGCCGAAAGAATCGGCTGGTATAGCCTGAGGCATAACCGATAATCGTCCAGCAGGCGGCTTCATCAGACAAGCCCAGGGATTGCAACTGTGCTTCGGCTTCCCAGGAATTTTCGACTATCACCTCGCCAAAGAAACGGCCGGTTTCCCAGTCGATCTCCGCTTCGGTGATATGCGAGCGCACGTGGCCTTCAAAGGCATGAAGTTCCGGACCAATACGAAACACGTCGTAGCTGTTTTCATTATCGGCCAGCTTATGGGCTAAATCCGCATCCTGTTCGCCAGCAACAAAGCCTATCCGGATCAGCATACGCTTGGCCGTTTCCGCGTCCAGGTAATCAAATAACCGGGTGCGGATTTCCATCATGGCTTTGGCATGTAATAGCAACAAACGGCTTTCGCCCAGCCAGATCTTGCCAGTCTCCTGATTAAAACGCAGTTTTGAAAGGAGGTCGAACCGGTCGACAACGTCCTTCTCTTCCTGTGCTAATTGTTGATCTGCAATCATACTACTTTCCAACAACAGGGTTGTGGGGCTCTATCGCCCCATCATACCCGTTCAAAGGCATCTTTGTTAACTTTTCGATAACATAAGATTGTCATTATCTGCAAAATACTTACCATTTTTGCCAGTTATGACTGTGACTGCTGTTGCTCAGAGGCGGAAGGCATCAGGAATCTCGCCAAAGCCGGTAGCAGGATCAGCGCGCCTAACATGTTCCAGATAAACATGAAGGCCAACAGAATGCCCATATCTGCCTGGAATTTAATCGGCGAGAATACCCAGGTAGCCACTGCGATACCCAGCGTGATCCCGGTTAACACCACCACTTTTCCAGTAAATAGCAGCGCATCGTAGTAAGCTTCTGACAACGACAAGCCATCCTGTAAGCGGGATTTCATAACCGTGAGAATATACAACGCGTAATCCACGCCGATACCAACACCCAGGGCGATAACCGGTAAGGTCGCTACTTTCACACCGATGTTGAGCCACACCATGAGTGCCTGACACAAAATGGAGGTAAGCATCAGTGGCAGGATGGCGCAGACCACCGCCCGCCATGAACGGAAGGTGATAAAGGCAAGAATGATCACCGCGCTGTACACATACAGCAGCATTTGTGTATTGGCTTTTTCCACCACGATGTTGGTGGCAGCTTCAATACCTGAGTTACCCGCTGCATTTAAGAACTGGAACTTCCCGGTATTGTTTTGAGCAGCAAAGGCTTCCACCGTGTGTACCACTTCATTGAGGGTGTCAGACTTATGATCTTCCAGATAAGCAAAAATGGTCAGCAGGTCACAGTTCTGGTTGAACATCTCCCGCGGTGCGCGGGTAATAATGGCGTTAAGCATGCCCTGAGAACGGGGAATACCGTACCATTTGAGATTTCCTTCATTCATGCCGGCATTAGCAACCTTGGCTAAACCCGCCAGTGACGACGTGGTCACCACGCCGGATAATTGCCGTAATTCCTGCTCCAGCGCATCTACCGCCATGAGGGTGTCATAGTGCGCACAGGCGTACTGCTCTGTCTTAACCATAACCACATAGACATCCGAACTGGTAGCATAGTTTGCAGTCATGAAGGCATTATCAAGGTTATAGCGGGAGTCAGGACGAAGCTCTGGAGCGCCCTGATCAGTATCACCAATTTTTACATTCGCGCTGATCACACTGCCGCCAATCCCCAGCATAATGGCTGCAATCACCGTAACCGTGGCGTACTTTTTACGGGTAAATAAATCCAGGAAGGCCCACAGCGGGTGCTTGGTATGACTGACATCAGCTTCGTCCCGCAGCTCAGCTTTGATACTGCGCTTGGCGGCAGATTCAGCCACACCAGTGTAAGACAGTAATACCGGTAACAGGATCAGGTTACTGAAAATCAGCACGGCCACACCAATACTGGCGGTCACAGCCAGATCCTGGATAACAGGAATATCGATAACCATCAATACCGCAAAGCCCACCGCATCAGAAATCAGCGCAGTGATACCCGCGAGAAACAAGCGTCGGAAGGTATATCGGGCCGCCAGCAGTTTATGAATACCGCGACCAATATCCTGCATAATACCATTCATTTTCTGAGCGCCATGGCTCATTCCGATGGCGAAAACCAGAAACGGCACCAGAATCGAATAAGGGTCAAGCTCGTAGCCCAGAGTCGGTAACAAGCCCAGCAACCAAACCACTGCGATAAGTGAACAACACACCACCAGCAGGGTACTGCGAATGCAACGGGTGTAAATAAACAGCACCACAGTGGCAATCGCAATGGTGATGGCAAAAAACACCAGTACCTGTTTTAAGCCGTCAATGAGATCGCCCACGACTTTGGCAAAACCGGTAATATGAATTTCAATGCCATCTTTTTGGTATTTGGCCCGCAGCTCCTCAAGCTTGGCCGAGAAAGCATGGTAGTCCAGTTGATTACCGTCAGGATCGACTTCCCGCAGCGGCACCAGAATCACACTTGAGTTGTAATTTCCCGAGACCAGCTGACCCACTTCACCGGATCGCTCCACGTTAAGGCGCACCTGGTCTAAAGACGCCTGTGACCCATCATAGTCATCCGGGATCACCGGACCACCATCAAGGCCTTCTTCAGTTACGCCGGTCCAGCGCACCGAGGGGGTCCACAGGGATTTCATAAAGGGCCTTTCCACACCTGGCATCAGGAACAATTCGTCATTTAACTGGCGTAAGGTCTCTAAATAACCGGCATCAAAAATCGACCCTTTGGTATTATGCACCGCAATCCGCAGCGCATTACTGGTGTCAGAAAGTTGCTTACGGTTATCCAGAAAGTTAAGGATATACGGATGGTTGCTCGGGATCATTTTCT
Source organism: Marisediminitalea lipolytica (assembly GCF_001758465.1). Lineage (GTDB taxonomy): Bacteria > Pseudomonadota > Gammaproteobacteria > Enterobacterales > Alteromonadaceae > Alteromonas > Alteromonas lipolytica. Next base: position 494,123 of record NZ_MJIC01000014.1, on the reverse strand, counting down.
GGAATGCGGCGCTCAGCGTCAGATTCGTCGACTGATAGCCTAAAATCCCGGTTACCACCAGGCACAATAAAATAATGATCGGTCTGAAATTGAATATCGCCCGCTCCAGAATACGGCCGGAGCTGGTATCAAAGTCTTCAAGATGACGAATTAAGGTTTCACCCTGTGTTTTAGACGTTGTTGGTGTTGTCATTAGCGTGCTCCCCCACTCACCAGATTATTGTCACTGACAACATGAGCACCGCGAGCGGTGGAAACGGCATAACCGTTGTTTGCTTCAATGATGTCGGTGATACCACCAAAGGGAGCCTGTCCCATCAGGCTAAAGGTTTTTGCCGCATCGCTGCTGACAAATAACTGGCCGCTTTGATCCGCCAGCAGAATCTGGCCATCCTTGCTAACCAGTCCACTGGTCAGAGTCACTTCAGAACCGAGCTTTATGCGTTTCCAGCGTCCCTTGCCTTTCTTCTGACGCCAGACGTTGCCGCGCAAACCATAAAGTAATCGCGTGCCATCCTCTAATAACAAGCCGTCGAAAAAGCTGCCATAGTAAGGTGTATCAAGGGATTCAAATACCTGACCATTATCCGCTGAGGAAAATACAGCAGCCTGTTCACCCAGAATAATCAGCTCATTAGCAGAACGAACGACCTTGTATAAATGTTTACCCGCGGGATTGGGTAAACGCGCAATAATGGAGTACCAGTTTTCGCCGCCGTCATTGGTAGCAAACGCCAGGCCGTAAGCGCCGATTGCCCAGCCATCAGCCGGGTTTGCAAAGTATACATCCAGGATGGGCTTATCCGCGCCTTCCTTAATCAGGTAACCGGCATTGCGTTTGGCACGTTCGCCGCGCTCATCGCCCGCGGCAATCAGTGACTCGGCTTCAGCCATGGCCAGTTCTGCGGCCTTAAAGCCGTCCAGCTGAATCTGCCATGTGTTGCCGCCGTCAGTGGTGGCAAGGATCACTCCGCTGTGACCGGCGGCCCAGCCGTTAAGCGGATCGCTAAAGGTTACTGCAGTCAGGGTCACTGATACGGGCACGGATTTGGCCTGGGTCCAGCTATTCCCTTCATCTTCAGAAAACAGGATTACACCGCGCTCACCAACAGACACCAGTCGGTTACCGGCCCTGGCAAGGCCAAGTTGTAACGTATGTATACTGGTTTTGTTTTGTTTGGCGGGAGATTCCAGCACGTCCTGAAGTGTAGATTCGGCTCCGTTCTCTGTTGCGGCGTGAAGCGGTGCGCACAACACAAGAAAAGCGAGGAAAAATGAAGGCAATACAAAGCCGAACAAGCCATCTACTTTCTTTAATTTCATGATAACTATCTCTGTTACATCACGGGAAAGGCCCGCATTTGCGGGCCTTGGGGTGCACTTAGCGTACTGCGTCAGCAGCCACCGCGTCGCCGGTAAAGAATGTTTCAGGCTTCGTATCCACAACATGGAAACTCTCACCATTTAGCGATTGAATCACGCTCATGGTTTTCGCTTGCAGGTTAAATACGGTAGCCGTTTTGATCAGTACTGCCGGGACTGAAGGCACAACAAATGGCGTTAACTGAGAGGTTCTCCACAGATTGCCTTCGGCGTCATAACCATCCATCAGCAGGATTACCCATGAATCTTCGTCGATGTAGTACGTACGGGTAGGAACAGCGTGACGCTTGCCATCAGCCACCTGCGCTTCCACTTCCCATACACGGTGCTTTTCCCAGCGAACGTGTTGTGGGTTCAGGTGGAACTCACTGATTGCTTCGTCAGCCGTAGGGGCAATAAAACCGTTGTTGTTGTAAGGTACCAGCAGTTCTTTCTTGCCTTTCAGCGTCCAGCTGTAGCGGTCGATATGACCTAACAGGCCCTGTACTTCATCGAAGTAGTTAGCGCCTGATGCTACAAAGTCCGGGGTATCATAAGCAACCGTTGGCGCACGACGTACGCGACGTTGTCCTAACAGATACTGCCAGGCTTTACGTGGGCTATCAGCGTCGATACTATCGCGGATAACCAGCGATTCACCGGCTTTAAACGGTGGTTCCATGGTGTTAAAGCGGAACATGGAATATTCGCCATTCCAGTCATCCGGATCTGCATCTTCATAGTACGGCGGATACTGGAACGAAATCTCGTTACGGGTTGCCAGGGTGTGTGAACCATCAGCGTTACCCACGATATTCTTAAAAGTATATTCAATAGAAGGCGCTTCAACACGTAACAGGAAGTTCCACATTACCTCATTGCCGTTTTCCGGCATCGGGAACGGGATACCGCCTATACAACCTTCGAGACTGTAGCCCTCTTCAACCAGCTCACAGTTAGTCACATTAGCCTTGATGGCATCATAAACATACTGAGGAGCTGCAGCTGTGCGGTGGCTGGGATACACATCGATGTAAAAGGTATCAGGGTACTTTTTCAGTAGCTCAACAGTGCCGTCAGACAGCTGGTCGGCGTACTGCTGATAGTTGCTGGCATCCACGCGATACAGCGGCTTTTCGTCTTTAAACAGTTCCAGTGGAATGTCACCGGCGTGCTCACCGGCGACTTTTTCGGTAAGACCGCCTGTCCAGGCTGGGATAGAGCCATCAGCGTTGCCCGCCATGATACCGCCCAGCGGCGTTAGCTCTGTGCCCAGTTTGCTAACATCGGTACCAGCAGCAAAAGTTGCCGGTACCACAGCCAGCGTTAAAGCCAGCGTCATTGCGTTACGAATACGATTAAACATAATAATTCTCCTGTCTTCGATCGTTAGAATGTGCGTTGTACTGACAACGAGATGAAATCACGATCGCCATGGAAGTTTTTGTAAGAAAGCGTGGGGACCGGTGCGTCGTACTGAATCACCGAACCTGCTGCGCCCAGGTATTTGTTGTAATTTAAAGAGAAGCGCCAGGTGCGGTTGTAATCACCTTTCAGGCCAACGCTCACGTTACCGCCATGCTCAGACGGGAACAGCACACCATTTACCGATGAACGACCATCAATACCAAAGCCAAAACCGATAGGCACCTGCATATCAAGGCCAGGCATGACCTGGAAATAATCCGGCGTGAAGATGAACTGAATAGCACTGGCGTCTTTGGTAGCCAGCGGATCCAGCTGATCAGCATTCTCTGAAATGCTCATGCGACGGTTAAAGGCAAACTCACCAATAAAGGTTGCCGCATCCCATAAGCTGTTTTCATTGAGGATGGTGATCATTGAGGCATTAAAGTGGAAAGTATCACCACGCGGGAAAGCGGAATTGTCGCCACCATCCGCCGTGGTATTACCAGGCAGGATCACCGCATTACCGGTTGCCACCAGCGACATGTCATTACGTACTGACATTTCTGCCGCAACGTTAGTTTCGCCCACCAGGGTACTGACACTCAGGCCATATACTTTGATGTCTTCAGCAAAAACCTGGGTGTAATCACCAATGCCACCTTCCTGCACGTTTACGCCCGGACGGACATAAAACTGGGGCATTTTGTCGTGGAACTGAGCGGCGTAAAAACCCACTTCATAGTCGTTGATTTTGTAACGGGCCTGAAAACCAAACTGACCGGAATCATCGGCAACAATGTCTTCGCTGCGATGCACAATTGCCCCCGGACCAAGAATAACGGTTTCACCGCCTTTATCGACAAAGTCAGCAAAAGCGAAATAGCTGCCTGCCGCTGGTAAACGTGACTTACGCCATTCAAACTGATAGTAAGCTGCCAGGGTTAACTTAGAGTTTACCTGCAACTGGGCAGCAACCTGACCGGTAGGACGCGCCACTTCTTTAAATTCAGACTGAGGTACTGACAGTGCCCGCGCTAAATCCAGACTGGTCATGGCTCCGGCCACGGCGTTAGAACCGAAGAACAAACTTTCGCCATAAAGCTGGGCAAAACGACCCGCTTTCAGGTTAATCGCCTTTTTACCTACGTTAAATCCGCCATAAACAAAGGCATCCAGGATTTCGCCGTACTGACCATGTAAATCCTTGGTGTCTTCGGCAAACTCACCGGCTGGCACAGACTGCGTATTAACCAGTGCACCATCGTAATAACCCGGGTTATCGTTGCTGTCATGGTAAACCGAGTCGTACCATGTTGCCGCACTGATACGCATACCATAGCTACGCTTGTAGCGCAGGTCGAATTCTGAGAATAAATCCAGACGGCTGGAAACCAGCCCTTTATCAAAGTTTAAGTCACCATCGTTGGTATTAGCCTGAGGGCCAATTGAGGCGTCAGCGACTTCGCTTTCTGCAGGCGCCACACGAAACATGGCACTGTATTTCACCGTGTTGTCCCAGCGGATCCGCAGGTCACGGTTACCCGTGTCAATAGTTGCAGCCTGGGATTGCGCTGAGGCTAATAAGCCCATTGCAACAGCTGCGGCGAGTGCGTTGCGAGGCAACTTATTGTTTTTTTGTTTCACCCACACGTCATTCATAGCGTTCCTCCTCGAATGTTTCACTATGCTGAGTTGCGTGACCCGGATACCTCCTTCCCGGCCCGATAAAACAGTAAGTCACTGTTTCATCAATCTGGTTGGATATGTGTTAAATCACGCGTTGTGAACGAAATGTATATTTGCTGTTAATTACCTTCCAATACTATTGACGGCCCCAGTTGATACCTTTAAGGTATTACCAATTAGTTTAAACTGGTCTTTCGCCATGGATATCCGCCAGATCCGTTATTTTGTTGCCGTTGCCGAAGAAAAAAATATCGGCCGCGCGGCCAAGCGATTATTTATCTCCCAGCCCCCTCTCACCAGACAAATTCAACAGCTCGAAGACGAGCTTCAGGTAAAGCTGTTTGAACGCACCGCTAAAGGCGTAGAGCTCACATCGGCTGGTCAGTTGTTCCTTAACGAATCACGCAATATTCTGAGTTTGATCGAGCAGGCTCAGGAGCGCACTCAACGCGCAGGAAAGGGCCAGTTAGGCCGTTTGGACGTGGCAATTTTCGGGTCCGGTATTCTGAATACCATTCCCGATATTCTTAAGCGTTTTAAGACCGCTTACCCGGGCGTAAATATTGTTCTGCATCAAATGAGCAAGGCCGAACAAATTGAAGCTTTGCGGCAAAAACGCATTTCCGTAGGCTTTAACCGTCTGCTCGCGCCCCTGCCTGATATCGACTCCACCATGATTTTGCAGGATAAGCTCATGGTAGCAGTTAGAAGCGACCACCCGCTGGCGGCCAAAGCGGTTATTGATATCAAAGAGTTGGATAACGAACCCATTGTGGTTTTCCCCAAGGGGGCTCGTCCCAACTTTGTGGATTTGGTGTCCAGGGTGTTTCAGGAGTCCGGCGTGACCATGAATATCGCACAAACGGTAATCGATGCGGTCACCGGCGTGGCGCTGGTATCCGGCGGCTTTGGTTTTTGTTTAATTCCCAGTTCGGCCAGTGTTTTGCAGCTGCCGGGAGTCAAATATATCCCGCTGAATGGATTGCCCGACAACGCCACGGTGGATTTAAGCTGTATCTACCTCAAAGACGATCACTCCCCTTTGCTCAGCGCATTCTTAGCCATCGTTCACGAATACAAAAGCCAGCTTAGCGACTAATTCCGCAACTGGCTTTGGTAGCAAACGCTGTTTTTTATCTCATCGGATGAGCATTAAAACAGCGATTTTCTGTTCTTCCCTCACCCCATTATCCCGCCACTTTTATTCCGTAAATTAACGGCTTGAATAAGCTTAAAACGCCTGTTAACCAACCGGACTTTCACCAAATCAGCCAAATTTGAGCATTGACGAAAATTAAAACAAGTGTTTAAATTCGCAAAATTCAAACACCCGTTTAATTCAGTTGTTTAATTCGGGTTTCGCTATTATTGAGTCACTCTGGAGATTAATTATGCTCTTTTGGATTATTGTCGCGGTGCTGATATTTGCCTTGTTTCAGGTTAAATCCTTACGTCAGCAATGGATCACCGGCCCTGCTTTTAAACTCTTCAAAAAAGTGTTGCCACCGTTAACGCAAACCGAGCGGGAAGCCATGGAGGCTGGCTCGGTATGGGTTGAGGGTGACCTGTTTTCCGGTAAACCAGACTGGCAACGGCTTTACTCTATGGCACTGCCACAATTAACCGCCGAGGAGCAGTCGTTTCTGGATAACGAAGTCAACGAACTGATGACAATGATCGATGATTTTGACGTTATTCATCAGGACAAGGACTTCACTGATGAAGCCTGGCGTTATATGCGCGAAAAAGGCTTTTTTGCCATGATCATACCCAAAGAGTATGGCGGCAAAGCGTTCTCCGCGCTCGCAAACTCAACCATCGTATCTAAAATCGCCAGCCGCTCGGTAAGTGCCGGGGTAACGGTTATGGTGCCTAATTCACTGGGCCCGGGCGAACTGTTAAGCCATTATGGTACGCAGCAACAAAAAGATTACTGGTTACCGCGCCTGGCCAATGGTACCGATATTCCTTGCTTCGCCCTGACGGGGCCGGAAGCGGGTTCTGATGCCGGCGGTATCCCGGATACCGGCGTAGTAACCATGGGCGAGTATGAAGGCAAAGAAACCTTAGGTATTCGCCTTAACTGGGATAAGCGCTATATCACCCTGGCACCAGTTGCTACCGTTCTTGGTCTGGCGTTTAAACTCTACGACCCGGATAAGCTGCTGGGCGATAAAGAAAGCATCGGCATTACCTGTGCACTGATCCCCACCAGTCATCCTGGTGTTGAGGTTGGCCAGCGCCATTTACCACTGGAACAAGCGTTTATGAATGGTACGACTCGCGGTCAGGACGTATTTATTCCTGTGGACTGGATTATTGGTGGCCCCGATTACGCTGGCAAAGGCTGGCGCATGCTGATGGAATGTTTGTCAGCCGGACGCGGTATTTCCCTGCCAGCGCTATCTACCGGTAATGCTCAGCTTAGTGCCCAGACTACCGCAATTTATGCCAGCATCCGTCAGCAGTTTGGTTGCTCTTTGTACGAATTTGAAGGGGTTCAGGAAGGTCTGGCGCAACTGGCGGCTAACGCCTATCAGGCCGAAGCTGTTCGTCACCTCACCGCTGGCGCTATCGATTTAGGTCAGAAACCCGCGGTGGTTACTGCCATAGCCAAATTCCATATGACCGAAGTGGCGCGTCAGAGCATCAATATTGCGATGGACATTCATGGCGGTAAAGGCATTCAAATGGGGCCGAATAACTACCTTGCTTCGTTGTATATGGCCATGCCGGTGTCTATCACCGTAGAAGGCGCCAACATTTTAACCCGTAATCTGATGATATTTGGTCAGGGTGCCACCCGCTGTCATCCCTATGTGTTTGATGAGATGGTAGCAGCCGCAGAGCCGGATTTTCAAGCCGGTCTGCAACAGTTTGAACCACTGCTGTTTAAACACATTAAATTTGCCCTGGGCAATGCCTTTGCCGCCTTTGGCCATGGTTTAACCGGCGCTCGCTTTGCCTCTGCACCAAAAGACGATGCCAACAAACGCCATACCCAACAGATTTTACGCATGAGTAAAGCGCTGGCCATCTGTTCCGACATTGCCATGCTGATGCTGGGTGGCGAACTTAAGCGACGGGAAATGCTGTCAGCCCGCTTGGGCGATGTACTGAGTGAACTCTATCTGGCCTCGGCAGTATTAAAACATTTTTACAGCCGCGGTGCCGACAGCAAGGAACAGCCACTGGTGGATTACCTGATTCAACAATCCTTGTATAACTGCGAAGTGGCATTGAAGGGCTATTGCCGTCATATCTCTAACCCGGTTATCGGTACGCTGATCAAACGCCTGGTATTCCCGTGGGGCAGTGCTTACCAGCCACCTAAGGACACCTTAAAAACCCAACTGGCGTTAGCTTTGTGCCAGGATAAAGCATTGCGCGATACCATTACGCCAATGTGTTACGTAGGTCAGAATGCCGATGACGCCGTTGCGGTATTAAATCAGGCCATGGATGCCATTGATGCGCTGACACCGTTAATGAATAAATTTAAAGCGGCACAAAAAGCCAGAACCCTGCCGCGCAAAGGCAGTATCTTCCAGCTACGTGAACAAGCACTGGCTGCAGGTGTTATCAGTGCTGAGGAGTCCGTTCAAATCATTGCGGCAGATGAGTTACGCAAACGCGTAATTAATGTTGACGAATTTGACTTTGACCTTAGTCAGGCCAGCAATGCAGACACGAAAATAAGTCATGCTGCTTAGTTAATAAGCGCAAATTTAACCAGTAAAAACGGTGCCCGCAGGCACCGTTTTTAGTTAAATAATACCGATACTTCACTTGCCGGTGCCGGACGGGCAAATAAATAGCCTTGCAGGTAATCACAACCATACTGATGCAATAACTCGCGCTGAGAGTCGGTTTCTACTCCCTCGGCAATCACCTGCAAACCTAAGTTATGAGCTAACTGACAAATAGTCAGCACAATGGCCTGCTGCTTGGGCGCATCTACCATCTGGCTGACAAAAGAGCGGTCAATTTTTACCTTATCTACCGGGAACGCGCTTAAATAAGCCAGCGATGAATAGCCTGTACCAAAATCATCAATGGATAAACTGACACCAAGTTTACGCAATTCCACCAGCACTTCGCTGGCCAACTGGTGGTTGTCCATAATCGATGTCTCAGTGAGCTCCAGTTCGATAAGTGATGGCGGTACCTGATATTCCTTGAGGCGGCGCTCGATAGATTCGGTAAACCCCGGTTGTAAAAACTGGCGGGCGGAAATATTAATGGCAACCTGTACTTCCCGCCCCTCGCTATACCAGTGCTTTACCTGTTTAAAGGCGCTGTCGAGCACCCATTCACCCAGTAACAGGATCAATCCGCTGCGCTCCGCGATCGGGATAAACTCGCCGGGCGAAATAAATTCACCGTTATCAATCCAGCGTAACAAACACTCACAGCTGCGCACCTGACCATTTTGTAAATGCTGTTTGGGCTGGTAGTACAGGCTGAGCTGATTATCAATAAGCGCCTGCTCAAGACGCCGGGTAATGGTTAACCTGCGTTGGTGTGAAGCGCCGTCATCGGCGTTAAAGTAGTGCACGCTTTTACTGTTTTTCAGCGCCATTTCTACGGCAATATTGGTGTGTAACAGCAAGGTGGCATAATCGCCACTGTGCACCGGATAATCACTAACGCCAAAGGTCACATGGAAGCGCATTGCACCAAGGGGCGTATCAATTGCATCATTGAGCCTGGTACGTAACTCCGCCAGTAATGCGGCCAGACGATGCGCCGGGCCGTTGGTTTTAACCAGCACCATAAAGCAGGCATCGGCCACATGAAACAAACACAAATCAGCCTCGGGCTCGTTATTCATGCCATATTGCTCTACCGCGGAATTAAGGTAGTAGCCCACCGAGTAAATACAGCTCAGAGCATCCGCCAGACCATAGCTCTCGCTGAGCATTTTGAAATCGCTGATGTCGATCATAATGGCATTGAAGGGCTGCTGTTGCCCAATCCACTGGTTCGCCGTTTTCTCCAGAAAACTGCGGTTACCAATCCCCGTGACCGGATGATGATAAGCCTGATGTTCCAGTGCCTGCTCGGCCCGGTGACGTAAGGTAATATCCCTGACATGCAAATCGTAAGTCTGATGCTCAGAAATCCAGTGACTTTGAATAGCATAGTAGCGTTGGTCAATCTGCAGAATCGTTTGCGCGCAAAGTTCACCGCCACTGCTCACCAGCTTCAGGGCCTCGGTTAACGGCTCAGGAAAACTGGCCATGGAATTAATATCATTGGGATACAGGCTCGCCACAAGCTTGTCGGCGGCCGGGTTGGCATAAAGCAGTCGCCCCCTGGCATCGATGCGAATAACCGGATTCGGGTTACGCTTGGGAAACAGGGCCAGGGTTTCGTTTTCAGTACTTAACTGAATAAACTTCGCGGCATAGCGCCCCAGATAAATACTGATCCCTGCGATCACCAGAGCAAAAGCAGCTACTACCCAAACCGTCGCATCCAGAAACCAGTTTATAGCTACATACCCCGCATTAACGGAGCGATTAACTCCCATATCTATGTCATTAAGTAAGGGCAGCGCAGCACGGCGATACTGGCTGATTAATTCCAGTTGTTCGCGGGCCAGATCCCAGTCGGTCCAGCTATCCTTAAGATTAACATCCAGCTCTTTTGCCACCTGATACGACTCGTCCAGCATGGTATTTATGCGGGCAACCGTGGCGTGAAACTCACCGGTTTCGCCCAGCGCCTGTAACAATGCAGTTAACTGATTAAAATTCTGGATATATCCGTTTTCATACAAGGTGCTTTCTGAGGTTGCATAATATTCATAAAGCAGCCGTTCCTGCTCGCTCAGTAACATACCTATCTGCTGGGTCTGACTAAAGGTCGCCAGGTCGGTTTCCATGTACTTACCCGCTTTGCTTTGGACACTGGCCGCCAGGCCATAAACACCAATCGCGAGAATGCCTCCCAGAAAAACGATGAAGAGGTATACCTGCCTGGCTCGTCTGGCTAATTGCGAATTGTGCATAACGTTATTCCCGAACATCCTTTTTGGTACAGACCATTGAATATCAATAATTCTTTCAAATTATTTTATGCGTACTGGCGACTTTGGGTTAACCAGGGCTACCGTTACAAATGTAATCTATCCTTAGTCTGAATACGTAACAATTTAGTTATGGTCTGAAAGGTGATGTATGGAAAAAATCAACGAACTGTCTGAAGTGGTCGAAAATTTTCTGAAACGAGAGTCCTCAGCCGGAATATTGCTGATGTTTGCCACTGCCCTGGCCTTAATTGTTGCAAACACGCCTCTGAATGCTTATTACGATCAACTGATGACGATGCCGGTCATGATCGCCGCAGGCGACTTCAGAATTGATAAACCTCTGCTGTTATGGATTAACGACGGTCTGATGGCCATATTTTTCTTTCACGTAGGTCTGGAGTTGAAGCGGGAGGTCTGTGAAGGCGAACTGGCTAACCCTAAAAACATTATCCTGCCCGCCAGTGGTGCCCTTGGCGGTATGATGGTGCCGGCGCTGATCTACGTTGCTATAAACCTGGATAATCCCGCAGCCTTGTCCGGCTGGGCGATTCCGGCTGCTACTGACATTGCTTTTGCACTGGGCGTAATGGCATTGCTGGGAAATCGGGTGCCGGCCAGCCTGAAAGTGTTTTTGGTAACCCTGGCCATCATTGACGATATTGGTGCCATTGTGATCATTGCCTTGTTCTATACCGATAATATTACTGAAATCGCCTTGCTGACAGCCGCCGGATGTTTTGTTGTGCTTTGGCTAATGAACAAGCGCAACGTGGTGGATTTACCCGGCTATATTATTGTCGGGCTGGTGTTATGGGTCGCGCTGTTAAAGTCTGGTGTTCACGCAACGCTTGCCGGCGTTCTTCTGGCCGCCTTTATTCCTATGCGTGACAAAAAAGATCCGGACAACTCGCCAGTTATCCGCCTGGAGCACGAGCTTAATGGCGCTGTGAGTTTTGCTATTATTCCCATTTTTGCCTTTGCCAATGCAGGCATTAACTTTGGTAACATCTCGCCCGAGGGCATTTTCCACCCGGTAACCTGGGGGATTTTTCTTGGTCTGGTAGTGGGTAAACAGGTGGGGGTGTTTGCTTTTTGCTGGTTGATTGTAAAACTCAAAATGGCGTCCTTACCCTCAGACCTGACATTCCGTCACATTTATGGCTGCTCGCTCCTTTGCGGCGTAGGCTTTACCATGAGCCTGTTTATTGGCAGTCTGGCGTTTCAGCATACCGGCATCAATCAAATCTTTGATGAACGGGTAGGTATTCTGGCGGGCTCAGCCGTATCGGCGATACTTGGCTATGTGGTGTTATATCTGGTGGGAAAACCGATCCATCCCACCGAATCTGAATTGCCTGTTACAAAGCACCACTAGCGAAATGGCTACACGTGCTGCTGAACATAACGGTAAATATAGTCGCGCAGGCATTTCGCCCGTTGGCTTAGCAGCTTGCCCCCGGGCCAGATGATAAAGATGTCTCTGACTTCTCCGCCCCATTCAGGTAATACGCGGATCAGTTCGCCGCTGGCAAGCTCTTCTTTCACTTCGGTTAACGGTGCCAGGGCAATGCCCTGGGAATCCCGCACAAAATATTTCACCATCAGCGGATCATTTACCTGGGCGCGACAGCGCGGATAAAGCGTAAAACGCTGGCCGTTAGTTTCATGCTGGAGTTCCCATTTGGGGCGCATACTCAGTCCGATCAGCTCATGCTCGGCTAAACCCGCCGGGTGCTCTGGTAAACCGTTTTGCCGGGCGTAGGCTTCCGTGGTCACCAGCACATTTTCAATTTGGGCCAGACGACGCTGATAAAGTGAGGAGTCATTCTGACGGCCTATACGGATCGCCAGATCGGCCTGCATCTCAATCATATCCATTGGATGATTACTCAGGTGCAGCTCCAGCTCAATCCTGGGGTATTCACGGGTAAAGGCCACCCACATTGGCCCCAGTACGCCATGGGAAATATTAACCGGCGCCAGTACTTTGAGCTTACCTTCAAGCTTTTGAAATTCATCACTAAACTGTTGCTGAGCAGCTTCAAAACGGTCGACCAGTTCGGCGTAAGCGTCAAAATACGCCTCACCATCCTGGGTCAGCACACATTTGCGCGCTGAGCGGTGTAACAGTTTAACGCCCAGCGCATGTTCGAGTTTTTGCAACCGGCGAGTCACTGTCGCCGGGGGTAATCCCGCCTGTCTGGCTGCGCCCGCCAGATTACCGTGTTTCACCACTTGTACAAAAAGCGCGATATCGTCCAGAGATGATTTCATTTATGAAATTTAAGATTAGTAAATTAGATATTTATACCATTATTGTAACCTATTACACTATTATGGTCGTTAATGTTGTCATAGCCGATTTAAACAGGAATTTTTTAATTATGATCCATCCTCGCTTTGCACCTATTGTGTTTTCGCTCTTTATGGCGTTTTTTATGTCCGGGATCATGTCGTTGGTGGTCACCACCATTAATATTGGCTTTGTCGATGAGCTGGCTGTACGCTGGCTTAATTCATGGCCAATGACATTTGCCATCGCGTGGCCAACCATCATGCTGGTTGCCCCCATGGTAAAACGCATCGTCGGTCGCCTGATTATGCAGGAAATTCCCGTCGAAGAACGTTAAGTTCAACCCATAAAAAAACACCGCTTTTACAGCGGTGTTTTTGTGTCTGGAAACAGCTCCCCGAGGGAGGCTGTTTATTTATAAGCCTTGCAGAAACGCATCAAACTTACTTTGATAGGTGTCTTTCAGACGAATACACTGATTGGACTCATCCATCATAATGTCGTAGCTGCGGGCCATGCCCTCGTGCTTATCCTTGATTGGGCCATAAAAAGCAATCGCCAGCGCCAGGTTATCGGCATCACAGGTAGTGGCGATAAACTCCGGCATGCGTGATACATGGTAATCAGGCATCTTCTCGATTACTGCATCTGCATTTTTACTTAGCCAGTTATAAAACGGCGTTTCATTATCCAGATTGCGTACCACGCTGCCCAGCATGCTAATGGTATTAGCCGGAGTGACATTGTCAGTCAGCGCCAAATCCAACAGCTTGTTGATCATTTTGGGATCTTCATAGCTCATAGAATAAAGCAGCGCATTTTTTACATTTGGCAGCTTACTCTGGGCAAATGTTGCCATGATGCGATCAAACCAGGCCGGATCGGCGTCCGGACCCATGGTAGCCACACTTAAAGCGGTACGCGCGAGGCTGTTAGGCACACTCGACGTATCTGCCAGGTATTTTTCAGCTAACGCTTTACTCTTTGCAATCAGCGTCTTGTTATCACCATGACGGCCAAGCAGACGGTATAGCTGAGTGCGCAGGCGGATAACACTTTCCTCATCGTCATCAGACTGAGTGAGGGTCAGTTTATCCAGCAAAGGCAAGTATTTTTCATTAAGTAATTTGGCAAACTGCGCTTCATTCTCATCGTTAACCAGATAGAGGAAACCGGCCAGCGTACCTACGGCTGCGCGGATCACCTCAGGATCTTCATCCTGCGCCATGGCATTCAGCACTTTCATTACACTGTCGATACCGGCTTCACCACCGTTTAACAACGCCTGCATGTTATACAGCACGTTTTTCTTTTCACGATTGTTCAGCGCATCCAGGTCGCTCAGCAGGTTGTCCATTTGTGCATCAGGAATCGCCCAGCGGAAATAGCCAGTGGCGTTGTCATTAGGGAATACCCAGTCGGCTTCTGCCAGTTGTGGTAAGCGCGTGGTTTGTTTATCAACAAAAACAATCTCGCGGTGAATTTTACCATCTTTTTTGTAGCTAATATTTAAAGGTACTGCCCAGGTTTGTTCTTGCACCTGCGCACCGGCTAAATGAAAACGCTGCTGAGTAATGGTACCGTCATTACTGATGTCCAGTAAGGGATAACCCGGCTGTTCAAGATAGGCCTTCATCATGGCGCTTAAGTTAAAGTCGGACACTTTATCCAGCTCAGCCCACAAGTCATCAGCCTGGGTATTGCCCCATGCATGCTTGTTCATGTAGGCCTGTACACCTTTCTGGAAATTATCGGTGCCGATCAGGGCTTCAATCATCTGCAGGATAGACTCACCCTTTGAGTAGTTAAGACCCAGACCATCCATCACATCGGGCTGACTACGAACAACTTTCTTAACCGGTTTAACCGTCGGGCTGGCATCGGCGCCAAACGCCCCTTCCTGAATCACGCGTTCCTTAAAGTTAAGTTCCGGATACAGTTCCATCATCACATAGCTGGCCATCCACGAGGCAAAGGCTTCGTTTAACCACAGGTCGTCCCACCACGCCATGGTCACCAGGTTACCGTACCATTGGTGCGCCAGTTCGTGGGCAACAACGTTTAGTGGTGAAGAACGTTCAGCCAGACCCGGCTCATCTTCCAGCAGCAACAGGCTGTCGCGATAGGTAATCAAACCGGCATTTTCCATCGCACCATGGGTAAAGTTAGGAACGGCGACAAAATCGAGTTTGCGGTAGGGATAATCAATCCCAAAGAAATTCTCCAGTGACTTGAGGATTTCAGGTGTGTGTTTAACAATAAATTTTGTTTTATCGGCATAACCTTTCGGCACGTAAAGTTTACCTGGCACCGACAGGCCTTCCATTTCAACGCTGTCGAAGGGGCCTACTGTGTAAGCCACCAGATAGGTCGGCATGGGCTTGGTTTTCATAAAGGTAACCGTTTGCTTGCCGTTTTCTACCGTGCGTTTTTCTACTGGCGTATTAGACGCAACCACTTGTTTTTCCGGAGTGGTAATGGTCATTTGATAAGGAATTTTAAACGCCGGCTCGTCAAAGCTGGGAAAGGCTTTACGGGCATGCATATCTTCAAACTGGGTGAAAATATAGTTGCGGCCTTCAAAACTGGAGAGATACATACCGTCAGAAGAGGTGTTGACCTTGCCTTCAAAATCAATAGCCAGTTCATACTGACCTACTGGCACAGTTGCTGAGCTATGACCCCAGTTAATGCTGTATTCGCCTGCAGTGATACGAAGCGGATAAATGCGATTGCCCTGACGCAATTCGGCATTTGTCACCTGAATATCCATCTGGTAGAAACCCACTTTGGTCACCGGCTCAGTGACGTTAACTTCGATAACCGTGGTACCAGAATAATCCGGCTGATCCGGATCGATATTTAAATGAATTTTTTGAAAGGTAGGCTTTACGGCGCCCGGTAACCGGTATTCAACATCTTCAGCGGTGGCTGCGCCGGCCACCAGCATGAACATGCAGGAGACCCAGGATAAGAGTCTTTTCATGAACGAGTCCTCACTGTCGTTAGGGATTAGGATTTTTATTATTTAGTAGTGAAATAACCGAGGGATAATACCATTGATCATCGCTAAGATTGAGTCACTAAAGTGTAACCAACTGTAGAAATGAGTAAACTGGCCTTTGTAACTGGTCAACTCGTCGATTTGCACGCTTTTCAAACAAAAAACCAGGCAAAAAATCGTCAGCAGTACCTCCTGGCTGATAGCGGCAAACGCTTTCTGCAGGTGCAGTCTGGTCACTCAAATTAATCTTCATTCTGTACTTTTTTTAATCAGCAAAAGTACAAAAACAGTCCCTATCCTGCCGTTTTATCTCTCGCGCGAAATCATTTTCAGATAATTTTATGCCTGTTATTTCAGCGCATTAGTTAATTTAAATTAAATTTCTTAAAAGATTTATAAATTTCTATCATCCAGTGGGGCATCTCAATCGTTAAACAAATGTAAATACGACAAAGTCCCTTTGGAGAACATTATGAAATATCACTATTCTGCCCTGGTCATCGCCGGCTCATTATTCCTGAGTGCCTGCAGCGACGATGACGATGATAAAGCCATGCCCATGCCACCCACTTTCAGCGCAACGGCCAGTTTTGACGTGCCATTAACCGGCAAACAACAGGTACCGGCTAATATGTCCATGCAAATGGGCACTGCGACCGTGGAGCTGGATGAGACACTGGGGTTACTTCGTGCCACTGTTGATCTGAGCGATGTAGAAGGCGTGCAGGCTGTGCATATCCATGACGGTGATATCGGTCGAAATGGCGATGTCGCCTTTGGTTTTGAAGCAGCAAGTGCGGGTACTTATACTCTGGCTGAAACCAGTGTGACCAACGAACTTATCGCCGATTTAAAAGACGGTGACTGGTACATCAATGTGCACACCGACGCCTACGAAAACGGCGAACTGCGCGGCCAAATCGTGTCGGATGATATGGCGGTGGTAACCTTTATGCTGGATGGAAAACAGCAGGTTCCGGCAGCCAGCACACTGGCTGATGGTTATGGTTACGCACTGGTGTCAACGGCTACGTACGATCTCGATTTGGTTATCTACACCGACAATGTAGACGCTACTGCTGCGCACATTCATACCGGCCGCGTTGGTAATAACGGCGATGTCCTGGTGGCACTGGAGCAATCCATGGATGATATGTCCATGTGGATGACCCCAGAAGGCACCATGATTGATGCCGACATTTTTGCTGTACTGACCTCAGGCGGACATTACGTAAATGTGCATTCAGACAGCTACCCCGGCGGTGAGATCCGCGGCCAAATCCTTACCGATAACTTTGCCCTGGCAACCTTTGCCCTGAGCGGTGCCCAGGAAATCCCTGCGGTAGAAACCGATGCCTATGGCAGCGGCTATGCACTGATAGATACAACGACTTACGCGCTGGAACTGGCGATTGTGACCGAAGGGGCCGACGACGCCACTGCTGCTCACATTCACACCGGCCGCATCGGCATGAATGGCGATGTATTGGTGGCGCTGGAGCAATCTGCCGATGACATGGGTAAATGGGTAACGCCGGAAAATCTGACTATTGATGAAGCCACCTTTGATGTGCTGGCATCGGGTGGTCATTACGTTAATCTGCACACGCCGGCCAATGGCTCAGGAGAACTGCGCGGGCAAATATTAACCGGTGATTATGCCCTGGCCACGTTTGCCCTCAACGGTGATCAACAGGTTCCTGTGGCCGCCACATCAGCCATGGGCAATGGTTATGCGCTGGTTAATAGCATGACATTCGATTTAGAACTGGTGGTAGATACCACCGGCGTAGATAATGCCACCGCGGCGCACATTCACACCGGTTCAATTGGTATGAACGGCGATGTGCTGGTAGCGCTGGAACAGTCTATGACCGACCCGGGCATGTGGATGGCACCAGCCGATACCCGCATTGATGCCGATACCCTGGGCGTTTTGGCAAGCGGCGGTCATTATGTGAATGTACATACCCCGGCTTTTCCTGGCGGTGAAATTCGTGGCCAGATCCTGACGCCTGAATATGCATTAGCAACCTTTGGCCTGAGTGGTGCACAGGAAGTACCTGCGGTAGTTACATCAGCCTCTGGTAGTGGCTACGCCCTGGTCAACACCCTGACTTACGATCTCAGTCTGGTGGTGAATACCGATGGTGTAGACGACGCTACCGCGGCACATATCCATACTGGCCGTATTGGTACAAATGGTGACGTACTGGTGGCATTAGAGCAGTCAGCCAGTGCAGCAGGCACCTGGATGACATCGGCAAATACGCAAATCACAGCGGAGATTCTTGACATCCTCGCGTCAGGCGGCCACTACGTCAATATTCACACCCCGGCTAATCCTGGTGGTGAACTGCGTGGCCAGATCCTAACCGATAACTTTGTGCTGGTAGCCTTTGGTTTAAGTGGCGATCAGGAAACCCATGCGGTCACCACTTCGGCAACGGGCAGTGGCTACGCACTGGTCAACACCGATGACTACAGTCTTGAACTACAAGTGGTTACCAGTGGTGTGGCAGATGCCACAGCAGCCCATATTCACACTGGCATGGCCGGTATGGATGGTCCGGTGCTGCTGGCTCTTGAACAGGATAGCGCCGATATGAATCGTTGGATGGCGCCCACAGGTGCAATGCTTGATGCAGCAATTTTTAGCGTACTTACAGCAGGTGGACACTACGTAAACATTCATACCCCGGCTTATCCGGCCGGAGAGTTACGCGGTCAGATTCAGTAACCACCAGACCAATGCTAAAAAGGGCGCATCAAATGCGCCCTTTTGTCGTTGAGACTTCGCTGATTTTACTTCACAAAGTCTTCGTTGGCTTTAATGGTTAACGGGTGATAGCCCGGTTTCGCCTCAGCAAATGCTTTCTGTGCAAAGACCTTGCCCTCAGGTGTTTTTACCAGTTCGCGATACAGCGGTTTTACCAGCTTATTCCGCCCGATACTGACGAGGTATTCATATAATCTTGAGTAGGCTGGCTGGTATTGATTTTTCACGGCGATCAGCAACCAGCTATGGGCAATTTCGTTGTTGCTGCTAGCGGTTAAACCAAAGGCCTCATCCAGTGCCTGTAACTGCTCGTCACTTAGCTGCTCTGGCAGGTTGTTCAGGAAATACAGCCATTCGTGTACTGTCCAGTTGGCGGTGTCGATACTGTCGGCACTTTTTTCACCGGCTAACCAGTCCTGTCTGGCCTGGTCAATAATAGCGAAAGCATCTGAGGTTGGTACTGGCGCGCCAGCAGGAATACCGGGTTCAAATATCCACTGGTGGATACGCACGGCATCCAGTTTATCCGGATACTGCGTCAGCAGGGTATCGTTCAGGTACGCTATAAATTGGTCGGTGGTGATACTCTTAAATGCAAAATGCTTAAAATAACCCAGTAAAAACTGGTCGAAGTTTTCGCGACCGACTTTTTGTTCCAGTTCACGCAGGAATAGCGCACCTTTCTCATAAGGAATATCGCTGAACACGTCATCCGGGTTACGACCACGTAAATCGATAGCCAGGATTTGATCGTTGGCGGGTAACGCAGCAATGTCTTCCTGCAGATCCTGATAGCCTAGTACCGCTTCCATTCGGTAACGATCATGGCCATAAATCATTTCCATGATGCGATAAGTCAGATAAGTGGTAAATCCTTCGTTTAACCACAGATCACGCCAGGTCGCGTTAGTTACTGTGTTGCCTGACCAACTGTGCGCCAGTTCATGGGCAATTAACGACACCAGACTGCGGTCACCCGCTATCACGGTCGGCGTGATAAACGAAAGTCGCGGGTTTTCCATCCCCCCGAAAGGAAAGGAGGGTGGCAGGATCAGCAAATCGTACCGATCCCAGCCGTAAGGGCCATAGGTACTTTCGGTAGCTTCCAGCATGCTTTCGGTATCGGCAAATTCCTCTGCCGCCGCATCCAGTAAAGCCGGTTCAGCATACACGCCGGTGCGCTCGCCCATCGGCTTAAAGTGCAAATCACCGATAGCCAGCGCTATCAGGTAAGACGGCACGGGTTGTGGCATGGTAAATTCATATTCGCCGTCACGCTCAGTATCCGGATCGTTCGCTGCGCTCATAACGGCCAGCAATGCTTCGGGCGTGTGGATAGTGGCGTTGTAAGTCACTCTGACCTGAGGCGAATCCTGCAACGGGATAAAGCTTCTCGAATGAACAGCCTGTGACTGGGTAAACAGGAAAGGATACTCTTTTCCAGCGGTTTGCGACGGGGTTAACCATTGCACGCCCGAGGCCTGAGGCGAAGTCGCGTAGGCGATAGTCACCTGATTGCCAGCTTCCGGCAGAGTGATTTCCAGCGCCGAGCCAAGCTCAGGATCAGCGGCCTGAAGCTGGTAATCCAAACTAACGCCATTGGCGGTGACGCTTTGGATAGTTAAGTCCCGGGTATCAACAATCAGGGTGTCAGCTTCAGGCAGTTGTTTCTCATAGGTTAACGTTGCCGTTCCACTTAACACGCTGGCGTCAAAATCAGCTGTCAGATCCAAATCCAGGTGGGTAACCGTCACTTCCGACGGATTGGCAAAAGAGTGATAATCCACGCCCGCTTTTATATTGTCGGCAGAATTACTCACAGCTGCCGGAGCCGGGGCCGTTTCCGACACCTCGGGCGCGGGAGAACACGCGGTAAAAAGAGGAAGGGTGGTGACTAACCATGCGAGATTTTTCATTGTCGTCCTGTTGTTATTATGATGGATTGCTATCCCATCATAGTAACCAAAACGCTTCTCCCTTGCATCCGCAAAACAGGCCGAAGGCAGTTTACGGGGCTAAACCGCTTTACGACCGGTTAACCCGCCACTTAGAATGAGTTGATATTATTCACTGCCTGATCTGGCAATGTTGCTTGAGGTCATTTCACCTGACACCGAAATTCAACTTCACGCGGCTTTGTACAAACACCGCAAAAGCAAAAAAATACAGTGATGAGGTCCACCAAACCTATAAGAAATAAAAATAGAGGCAAGGGTTATCGTTGGCAGATGAGGTGAAATATTAAGACGCAGAAATTTTGCAGGCATTGCATTAAGAGAAATGCCTGCACATTACGCAGAACTAATGGCTCGCTGTGCTGCTATAGCGAAGCCGTGGGATCACTAACTCAGGGGCAACCGGCGCTGGAAAATCTGCACTGGAGTCCAGAATGATGCTACTGCCATCTTCAAATTCATATTGAGTCAGGTTTTTTGACAAGCTTTTACAGCTCTTACACGTTCTGAAACAATGAAGCCAGAGATGGCCTTTCTCTACCATTAACGCCTTATCGGCCTTGGATGGATGCTCCGATTTTATTGCATGCACTGTCATAGATATCTCCGTCGCTATGTCTTTCGCAATACGACAATCGAAAGAAAATATTTTTGAATAGTAAGGTGAGTTGAAATACAGACTCTCACTTTGAAATACATCGTCTGATTCGAGCGATTCAACTTAAGTATAGCAGCAAGAATCTTAAAAAATTTGATCTACATCTAATTTTGGCAGGGGCATTATTTGCCTGAGAAAAATGGATTGCACAACACTATTCATAACAAAAATGACGCTCTGAATGCGTCATTTTTATGGGTGGTAAGCAGCAAAAATCATTACCTTATTTCTCTCTGGTAGGCGGTCGCGCAGAAGACCCGGCCAGAATTCCGCCATCAATTGTCAGCTCTGCGCCGGTGACGTATTTTGACTCATCTGAAGCAAGATAAACCGCAGCAAAGGCGACATCTTCAGGCGTGCCCATGTGTTGTAATGGAATATCCGCGGCAATGGCTGCAATAGCCTGCTCCCTGGCATCACCTTCACCAAGCATCGACTCCCAGATTGGCGTTAAAATCGCACCAGGGTGAATTGAATTACAACGAATGGGGTAGCCTTTTTCGGCGCAGTACAGGGCCACGGATTTAGTATGATTTCGCACCGCAGCTTTACTGGAAGCGTAGGCCGCCGCCGCCGGAATGCCCACCATCCCTGAGCGCGAAGAAATATTAACGATACTTGCCGCTACACTCTTTTTCATGAGTCCGATGGCATGTTTACAACCCAGCGCAACACCATCAAGGTTAACCCGGTGAACCGCATGCCAGCTGGCCAAATCAAGATGCTCCGGGTCAAAGGGGCCCGGGTGGCTCATAAAACCGGTGATACCGGCATTGTTCACCAGAATATCCAGCCTGCCGTAAGTCTCTTGTATTTCAGCACAGAGTAATAGCCAGGCTTCTTCGCTACCAACATCCAGATGTCTGAACACCGCAGAATCGCCTATTGCTGTAGCCACTGCCTGCCCGGTTTTATCGTCAACATCGGTAACAATAACGGTCGCGCCCTGAGCGGCAAACTGTTCGGCGATTGCCTGACCAATGCCGCGAGCCGCGCCGGTTATCAGGGCTATTTTGTTAGTTAAACGCATCCTTGTCTCCTACTCCGTTCGGGGTTAAATGGTAGAGAATTATCCTTTATTCAGAGGGGCTTGTAGTGCTGTTGCACCCGCTCCATAAAATATTGCCAGGTCTCATTAGGTTGCCAGATGGCCTCGAGATCTTTACGCGCCTCAGCTTCATCGTGGTGAAGACGGATCACCCGGTATAAATAGGTAAACACGGCGCCACGCCAGTTTAATTTGCAATGCGTAAGAGTAATACCAGACATCGGCTACCGCTCCATGATGCTGATATAATCCGAAAAATTAGCCAGGGTCGGGTGTTCCCACTCAACCTGAATGTTGAAGTACTCCAGACCCATTTCATCCAGCAGGGCTTTTTCAGCACTGCGACCGCCCGGAATAAGGTCTATCACCCGACTGACGCCCAGAGTTTTAAGAGTGATAAAATGATGTTCGTCCGGTAATCCGGCACTCATCATGGTTTCCGTATTGGTCTGGAAGTTCTTCAGGTCATCCAACACCACCGGCTCTGACCAGGCGGGTGCAGAGCATAGTAACCCTGCCACCAACAGATAAATCCTGTACTGACTCTGCATTCGGCGCATTACAATTTCCCTGCGTTAATATTGGTGGCTATTCGCTCACCAGTATATAAACAACCGCAGGCAAACTGCAATGCATGCTGACAACGGCGCAGTTAGCCAGCGACGGGCTGAGCCTCGCGGGCTTTTGCGGCAAAAACGGTGGCAATTAGTGCCGTCACAGCAGCAACTATACCCAGCACCGCATAGCCACACCAAATAGTAAATACTGAGTACCAGGAAGCGGCGATACTCGCGCCCATAGCCGGAAAAACGGCACCCGCATAAGACACAATATAAACAGTAGACAGCAAACCCGCGCGATATAGCTGGGGCTCATCATGTAACAGCAGTTTAATACATGCCGTCGAGGCCAGTCCCTGGGCTATTCCAACCGACAAACTCGCCGCTATAAACATCATCAACCAGCCTTCCAGCAGTGCCAGCGTAATACAAACTGCGGCAAGGCAAAACAGCGCCATCCCCACTTGCACCGCATGGCGCGGCGAGAGTCGACCGGATAAATAACTGCCAAAAGGGGTTAGTCCCATAACCGAGGAAAAAGTTATCGCAGCTACGATGGCGCTGTCCATGGCTAACTGTTCTGCCACAATGGAAGGACCAAATGCCTGGTAAAAACCACCAGCTGCCCAGGTGGATACAACCACCCCGGTTGTGGCGATAAAGATAAGTGATTTACCGGTAGGGAAATGCAACCGCGGGATCAGCGACGAAATAGCACCCGGCTGTTTTACCACGGTTTCGTGACAACGCATTAGCAATACCAGGCATACCAACAGCATAGCCAGAATCACTGCAAAAATTAACACTTTAGGGTATGGCCCCCAGGTCACCAAAGCGCCACTGCTGATTGCCCCCAGCGGGATCCCAACCATTGGCGAAGTACTTACCACCGCAGCGACAAGCCATTTCGGCTGGTTTTCTCCGGCGTCTACAGCATAGGCACCAATGCTGCTGGTCGCTATCCCACAGGCGAAGCCCTGAAATAAACGTGCGGCAAATAAAAAGCTCACATCGGTCATAAACATCAATAACACACAGGATGCCGCACAACAGCCAATGGCCGTCAGCGCCATGGGTTTTCGACCAAGATGATTGGAAAGCCGACCACACATTAATAACGCGGTTGCCGCCGCCAGAAAATAGCCTAATGACACTACGCCCAGATCGGCGTTGGATAAACCGTCTTCGGCCTGGTAAAGGTTAAATAAAGAGATAGGTGTGCCGGCGGTCATAAACACCAGCACAAATGAACATGCCGCGATCCAGAATGTCGCGTTAGATTGGTATTTCAAAGTAGAGCTCCTGAGAAAACGCCGCTCAGCAGAGTGAGCTGTTTATTGTGCCGAGATAACCACCTCTGCTTCCGGCGTTTGGAAAAGTACGGAAAAATCATCGTCGAAGGCCCCAAGTTTAATTAATCCGCTGGCGTAGCCAAAGGATTTTCCAAAAATGGCCAGATTACCCCATGGCGCGTAATAGGTAATGTCACCCGCTTTGGCTTTGTGGCCTGCCGGCGCACCATCAATTATCAGCGGGCGATCAAAATAGGCAACACGTTCGATACCGGCATAGTCTTTCAGCGTCATGGTCAGTGGCAAACGTGACAGAAAATCCTGTGCAGCGGCCGAATCGTCCAGAGTAGCAGACAGTTTTTTATCGCCAACGGTGAATACAATGTTCATTTTTTCTCCTCACCAACTGTGCTCCAGTCAACGTACATTATTCAAAAAACAACAATGCTATTTTTTCTGACATATCACCAAAATAACAGTGGAAATATCCCGTTTTATTGCCCATTTGTCCGATTGAACGGACTTATATATATACAAGAGAAAAAAGTTGGATACACTTCATTTATCACATTGCACCGACTTAAAGAGGTTAATCAGTGAGTTCCGACAATCCGCTTTTAAACGAATCAAGAACCCGCCTTGCTGCCATGATCAGCAGTAAAACGGAAGGTAAAGCCATGCTCGACACTACTATTGAAGGGCTGTCTTTCTACCGGCAAACGGCGGCGGCGACTTCCTGCTCTCTTTGTGTAGTGGAACCCGGTATAGCTATGGTAGTGCAGGGTGTAAAAAGCATGACCTTAGGCGATGAGACTTTTCAATACGATCCACACCGGTTTTTGATCACTTCGCTGGATTTACCAGCGCGAATGCAGGTACTGGAAGCCAATAAGGAAAACCCGTATCTGGGACTGGTACTAAAATTCGATTTAGCGGTAATGAGTGAGTTAATCCTGCAAGCGCCGTTACTCAAAGGCAGCGATTCCAGTTCTGATAAGGGCATGGTCCTCGGCCAGACCACCCCGGAATTATATAACGCCTGCGAACGCCTGGTGAGTCTGCTTGATGAACCCGAATCAATCCCGGTACTGGCGCCGCTGATCAAACGAGAGATATTCTGGCGCGTACTAACCAGCGAACAAGGCGCCCGCCTGCGTCAGGTTGTTTCTGCCGGCAGTCAGGGCTTACGGGTTGCCAGATCCATAGAATGGCTTAAGGCTAACTACGACAAAACCCACAGCGTGGAATCCCTGGCTGATATGGCACAGATGAGCAAATCCACCTTTCACCATCACTTCCGTCAGCTTACCTCCATGAGCCCGTTGCAGTATCAAAAGCGCCTGCGCTTAATGGAAGCACGTCGCTTAATGCTGGGCGAGGATTTAGATGCATCTACCGCAGCATATCGGGTGGGTTACGAGAGTCCTTCGCAATTTTCCCGCGAATATTCCCGTCTGTTTGGCGCTTCGCCTAAGCGGGATATTGAAAATCAATGGCAAAAGATGGGCGGCAAAGACACCCACGCGGTACTGATGGGTTTTGAACACTAAGCCACAGCGTTAAAAAGTTGGAACAAGCTACAAAAAAGGCGCTCATTGGAGCGCCTTTTAGTCTTTCACTATACTTAAATAGTTGAAGAATCAATCACGTAACGATAACGCGCGGTTTTCTTGATAACGCTTTCCCAGGCTTTATTCACATCACTGGCTGGGATCACCTGAATTTCAGGGCGAATGTCATGCTTAACGCAGTAATCCACGATGTCCTGGGTTTCTTTCATGTCACCAATCAGTGACGCATTAAAGTTTACCTGCGAAGCAGATAATGCCAGCGCATTAACAGATACCGTAAAGCCATTAGGCATTCCTACCTGAGTGTAAGTACCAAAAGGCTTAACCACAGAGGCATAGGCCGCCACATCATAAGCTACCGGCAGCGTGTTAATCATATAGTCAAGCTGACCACGGTATGCATTTAAAGCAGCAGGCGAGTCCACAACAATGACTTCCTTAGCACCAAATGCCTTAATATCAGCAACTTTACCGGGTGACGTGGTAAAAGCGTAAACCTCTGCGCCTTTAGAAACCGCCAGTTTTACTGCCAGGTGGCCTAAACCGCCGATACCCGCTACGCCTACTTTGTCACCTTTTTTAAGATTAAATTTAAGCAGTGGTGAATAGGTAGTTACGCCAGCGCACAACAGAGGTGCGGCTTCTTCAAAGCTGATCGCTTCCGGAATATGCACCGCAAAGTGGTCACGAACCACAATATTAGTTGCATAACCGCCCTGGGTAATGCCTGTTGGTGAGCGATCATCAGGGTGGCCGTAAGTAAATTTAGTTTGCGGGCTGTATTGCTCACCACGACTGGTGCTGGTATCACAATCTGCGCAGCCATCTACCATGCAACCAACGCCGGCCCGATCGCCCACTTTAAATTTGGTGACGTTTTTACCCACTGCCGCCACTACACCGACAATCTCGTGACCCGGCACCTGCGGATATTGCTGCGGAGCCCAGTGACCTTTCATCTGGTGAATATCAGAATGGCAGATACTGGCAAATTTAATGTCGATTAAAATGTCATCGTCGCCAACCGGGCGACGCTCAAATTCCCAGGGCTTTAAAAAACCTGAATCATCAAAAGCAGCATAACCTTTAGATTTGATGTTCTCGCCTGGTTTAGGAGCCAGCGGCGCAGCAGTTGCCAGTGAAGGCACCAGTCCAGAGAGCATCACCCCTGCCCCAACGGCAGAAGTAGCGTGAATAAATTTACGACGAGAGGCATCGTGCCCCTCATGATTATCTGCAATTGCCGCAGACTGGTGTTGATGTTTTTCGCACATAGGAAACCCCTGCTAAATGAATAACAAAAAAACAGATTAAGAATAAAACAGACAGAGCCCGCTGAAGGGGCTCTGTTTAAGACAGGCGGCGACTTAGTCCTTAACGACTTCTTCTGCCAGATAAATCTCATCGGTAACCGGCTCCTGCCAGTCTACCGCGTTACCATCGAGCGCTTCCTGAACGGCTACGTGCTGCATAGCTTCAGTGCTGGTAGCACCATGCCAGTGACGACGACCGCAGTTGCACCAGATAATATCACCAGGGCGGATCTCGGTTTTCTTACCGCCTTCACACTGTGTCC
Organism: Marisediminitalea lipolytica; assembly: GCF_001758465.1. Lineage (GTDB taxonomy): Bacteria > Pseudomonadota > Gammaproteobacteria > Enterobacterales > Alteromonadaceae > Alteromonas > Alteromonas lipolytica. Next base: position 466,892 of record NZ_MJIC01000014.1, on the reverse strand, counting down.
AGCCAACCCCTTTGGTCACTACCAGGGTCTGACCCAGTGGATGAGTGTGCCAATTGGTGCGGGCACCCGGCTCAAAGTTAACAATGGCGGCACCCACACGGGCAGGCTCCGGCGCATTAAACAAATTGCTAATATACACATCGCCGGTGAAGCATTGTGCCGGACCTTTAATTGGCTCCTGCGCTTCAGCGCGTTGAATTTTCATATCGTCGTTAGCTTTTACATCTTCGCTCATACATTACTCCTTGGTAAATGTCTGGCTTCTTAAGCAATGTCGACAGTGTAGTGATAAGAGCGACAAAGACTTTGACCTGACTCGGTAAATTTATAATAAGGGCGGCAAGCAAGTGCTTAAATGCACAATGCTGCCAGTTACTTGCCTAAAAGTGTTTGCTTATGAAGTGAGTAATAATTGTAGCAAATTTGCAACATTTACCGACGCCACATCATAGATTAAGTGTAATAAAACATAGTAAGGCATTGATAAAAATACCCAATCATCATCTGGCACACACTTTGATTACTGATATTTGCACTATACTTTGAACTAATCATTACAGGGCGCGATTTACCGTGTCAGTATTAAGGAGTCGGCAATGCAACACCCTTTAAATGAGCGCATCAGTGCTACAAATACCGCTTTTAAAATTGCAGCGATCGCAGGATTGTCTGCCTCGCTTTTTGCCTGTGGCGGAGGCAGCAGCAGTAACAGCACACCCACACCAACCCCGAGTAGCTCGTCATTTAGTCTGGCCATTTCAGATGCCCCGGTAGACGAAGCGAATGCCGTAGTGGTGTATTTTAATACGGTAGAACTAATCGGCCCGGATGGCCCTATAACCTTTGATGTTCGCGATGAGAACAACGATCCCCAGGCAATCGATCTGCTCAACTATCAGGGCGAGGCGTTTGTTACTATTGTCGATGCCACCGACATCCCATCAGGCACGTACACCCAGTTACGGTTAGAGGTCACAGATGACTCATATATCGAGATGGATAGCGGCACTTTCGACCTAAAGGTACCCAGTAATGAATTAAAACTGGACGGTATTGAGGCTCTGCCTGGCGTAGAAGCCGCCTACACCGTAGAATTTGATCTGCGTAAGAGTCTGGTCGACCCGGTGGGCCAGCCCAATACAATATTCCTGAAACCTCGCGGCGTACGCCTGGTGGCCAACGATTCGGTGGGCACGTTGCTCGGCACCGTTTCACCCGAACTGATAACGGATACAGCATGCAGTGGTAAAATTGATATGGACTCAGGCAACGCTGTGTATATATACGAGGGGACTTCTCTGGACCCGGACCTGCTTGGTGATGATGCTGACAACCCGGCCAACACAGATGAAATTTCGCCCTACACCATCGCTAACGTTAACTACAATGATGATACCCAGTCATACGAATTTGTGGCCGGTTACCTTCCTGCTGGCGGTTACACCGTAGGCTTTAGCTGTCTGGCCCTGAATGATGAGCCGGAAAGTGATGAAAATGCAGACGTATTCAGCTTTCAGGCGGTAGTAGAAACTGACATCACAGCAACCGAGCAAACCACGCTCACTTTCGAGTAATCATAGTCATGTCGTTAGCACCCAAATAACGGTGTTGCTCAGAAACCGCCTCAGGCGGTTTCTGGCTTACTGTACTGAGCCAGCACATTGATTAATTCCTTAAGATCAACCGGCTTTGACAAATACGAATCAAAACCCACTTCCAGATAACGTGAAATGTCATGCCCCATGGCATTAGCCGTTACCGCAATAACGGGTAACGAGGCATCCATTGCCTTTATCTGCTGACATGCCTCAACACCATCCATTACCGGCATCTGGATATCCATCAGCACGATATCAGGACGCTTTTTCTCTACAAACTCCACGGCTTCCTGGCCATTAACAGCAAAATATACCGCGGCTTTGGTCTCGGCGAGCATTGCAGCAATGACAGCCCTGTTAATATCATTATCTTCGGCAACCAGTATGGTTTCGCCAGACAAGTCCAGCTCAGTTACCACCACCGTTGTTTCTTCTGGCATCTCGGTCTCTTCGGCTGGCTGCATAGGTAAGGTCACCACAAATTTGGTACCTTCACCGGTGGTACTCGCCACCCGGATTTCGCCCCCCATCAGGTGGATAAGCGATTGCGTAATGGACATACCAAGGCCGGTACCGCCGTGTTTACGGGTGGTGGATGAATCGGCCTGCTCAAAGCGGTCAAACAAACGCGTTAATGCATCCTCACTCATCCCTGCTCCGGTATCAGTAATACTAAAGATCAGCCGTTCTTGGCTGCTCTCGCGCACGGTGATACAGACTTTACCGCGCTCGGTAAACTTTATGGCATTGGCGCCAATATTAAGTAACACCTGGCGAATACGTACGGCATCGCCAATCCACTGGTCATGGGTAAGGCTATTTTCGATAATCAGCTCAACCGGTTTATCGCCTAGTAAGATCAACAAGTCACTGTTCACGCCATCCAGCATTGCCCCAAGACTAAAGGGATACTGTTCAATACTCACTTTACCGGCTTCTATTTTCGAAAAATCCAGTATGTCATTAATAATCCGGCTTAAGTTACGGGTAGAGCGAATGGCGTTGTCCAACAGGCTTTGGCGCTCGGCAAAATCATGCGGCTTTTGTAACAGCTGTAAAGCACCATAAATGCCGTTTAACGGCGTTCTGATTTCATGACTCATATTAGCCAGAAAACTCGATTTAGCTTCGTTGGCTTTTTCAGCTTGTAGCCTGGCCTCATGCAACTCTTTTTCCCGTTGTAGCTGGAGCGTCAGGTCGTATGCGATACCGAGAAAACCAAACACTTTGCCATTTTCATCAAACAAACTGGTGGCACTTAATCGCACCGGCACTTGCTGAGAGTCTTTACGCACATAGGTCCAGTTATGACTGGCGGTTTTGCCATCTTTCAGCTTTTCAATAAAAACATCAAATCCCGGCTTTATCTCGCGCCCGAGCTCTTCACTCAGGGCTTTAGCCCGTTCCACCATTTCTTCTCGAAGATGAAAAACCTCAGGGGTCTGTTTACCTACCATTTCTGCCGCGCTGTAACCAATCAGGCGCTCTGCCGCCGGGTTAAAAGCGGTAATGATGCCGGTTTCGTCAGTTGCTATCAGGGCATAACCGGCACTTTCGAGAATTCGCCGTTGTAAAATGTTGGCCTGGTTAATTTCATCGGTACGCGCCGCGACTTCCTGCTCCAGTTTTTCATTGTTTAATTCCAGTGCCCGTTGATTGGCAATGGCTAATTCACGTTCGTAATTCTTGGCGTCGGCGCGACGGCGAAACACAATCTGCAAACTAAAAATAACCAGCGCTAAACTGGTGGTTACCGACATAGCAGTATTAAACGCCTGATTTTTCGAAGGTAGCCGCAAGGCATCAATAAAAGGCTGATTGGGCGTTAATCTTAAACGCCAGATACGACCAAACAGAGTCAATTCAGTAGTGCTGTTAAAGTCATTCAACTCGGCTGGCGCTTCACCACCAAAAATCAGTTCTGGCTCACCATTGGTTACGTCCTCAATCGAGAGTTTCACGTCTTCACGCAAACCACTCACGGAGGTAAGCACTTCGTCAATTAATAACGGCGCATAACTCCAGCCAGCAACCGCCGCCATTCGCTGAACAGGGTCTGACGGAATAACCAGGCTGGGAAAAACCGGCTGCAATATTAAAAAACCCTGGGAGGCTTTTTGATTGGCCTGCACCAACGTAATGGGGGCAGTTAACTGAGTAGAATTCGTTCTGGCAGCTTGCTCTGCAGAGTTCCGTCGCATGGTTTCCGAGCCAATATCCAGCCCGATGGCCTGCAAGTTTGCCTGTTCAGGCATAATATACTGGATAATAAAATGGCTATTCTGGTGGGGCGTCAGAGTACGTAACTCAAACTGTTTATCCGGCCTGTCGTTGCGGACCATCGCCAGAAAGGCATCCAGATTTTGCGGCGGCACCTTGCGAATAAACCCGAATCCCCGGGCCCCGGGATATTGTTGGCTATAATTCTGGCTTTGCGCGTAATCGTTAACATAGCTGTAGCGCAGGTTTTCAACGCCCATCGCCGAGATTGATGCTTTCAAACTGCCCAGGCCATAAGCGTACAGTGATACCCTTTCGTTTACTGCCTCGGTAATTTGCTGTAAACGGCGACTCAGATTATCGTCTACCAATTGTTGCTGTTCAGCCAGGAAACGCTCATCGGTGTTAAGGGCATAAAAATACCCGGCAACTATCACCAACAGCGGCAGCCAAACAGACTTAATAATACTTTGGTGGACAGGTGTGCGTTTTACTGTGGTAGCCGACATCGCTCTAAACTCAACCAATTTATGGCTTCTAACCGTTGAAAATCAAAGGTATAAGACCTTATCGCATTACGACGAGTAACGGTAGCTCAAGACGGGCGAAAAAGCATATCCCTAATTTTCCCGGGGGATGTTCCGCCAAGGCAACCTCTTTTTTATAGTAGGTAATCCGTTAACGCGCCAACCTTTTAAGTTAAGCTGGCGCGTTGTTGCTATCACTGACTAAAGATGTCAGAAAGCGCCATAAAAATAGCAATTCCAACACGACTATTTATTCTCGACGCACGGCACATTATGATGCGTTTTTTGATGATTACAGGAAACAAAATGAGTCAGGCAACGGTAGCATTATTGCAGGATTACTACGCAGCATTTAACGCCCAGGATATGGATACTTTTTTGTCATTGTTAAGCGATGATGTTATCCACGATATTAATCAGGGTGCCCGCGAAACAGGTAAAGACGCCTTTGCCGCGTTTATGGTGCGCATGAACAACAATTATAAGGAAACCATTGTAGATATTCAGGTGATGTCCAATCCACGTGGTGACCGTGCAGCGGTAGAGTTTACTGTACTTGGCGAATACCTGAAAACCGATGACGGCTTACCAGAAGCAAAGGGGCAAACTTACAAGCTTCCTGCCGGTGCGTTTTTTGATATTAAAGACGGCAAGGTAGCCCGCGTGACCAATTATTACAATCTTGAAGACTGGATAGCCCAGGTTTCAGCTTAACTTCGGAACAGATAGCCTATGCTGACCTTTAAGCGATTGTCGTCCGGTGCGCTGCATCAGTACATTGACGAACTGGCCCAACTACGCATGACAGTTTTTCGTGCCTTTCCCTATCTGTACGATGGCGACAAAAGCTATGAAGCACGCTATCTGAAAACCTATATTGAAGCCCCCAACAGCGTTATCGTGCTGGCCTTTGACGGCAATAAGGTGGTTGGCGCGTCAACGGGTATTCCCTTGATCAGCGAAACACCGGAAGTGATCCAACCTTTTACAGATGCCGGTTTTGACATAACCCGAATATTTTATTGCGGCGAGTCGGTGCTCCTGCCTGACTACCGTGGTCAGGGCGCGGGGGTCGCGTTTTTCGACCACCGCGAGGCGCATGCTAAATCTTTACCGGGCATTACCCATTGCTGTTTTTGCGCCGTCCAACGACCTGAAAATCACCCCGCACGCCCGGCAGACTATGTGCCGCTGGATGCATTCTGGCAACACCGCGGTTATGCCAAATGTGCCGATATCACCACCACTTTTAGCTGGAAAGAGATTGGCGAGTCAACCGAGTCAGCTAAACCCATGACTTTCTGGATGAAAACACTTGAACAGGACTAACCAATGAGCGTATTTACCCTGGCGACCGCCCAGTATGACATCAGTTTTTTTACTGATTGGGCGCAATTTGCCGACAAACTCGACAGCTGGGTAAGCAGTGCTGCAGCACAAGGGGCCAAACTGCTGGTTTTTCCGGAGTATGGCAGTATGGAACTGGCCTCATTGTTTGGCGAAGCGGTTTACAGTGATCTTGATAAACAGCTGCACGCCATGCAGTCTTTGTTGCCTGAGTGGCAGGCCTTACACGCCAGCCTTGCCGCCCGCTACGACGTTTTGATTCTGGCCAGCTCATTCCCAACGGCACGGCCCCAGGGTGGCTTTGTCAACCGGGCAAATCTGTTTGGGCCCGACGGATTGTTAGGCTATCAGGACAAACTGATCATGACCCGCTTCGAAAATGAACAGTGGCATATCAGCGCCGCAGAACAGATTAAGGTTATCGATACGCCGTTGGGGCGCATTGGTATTCATATCTGTTACGACTCGGAATTTCCCATGATTGCCAATCAACAGGTGGCCGCTGGCGCTGACCTGCTGCTGGTCCCCAGTTGCACCGACACCCAGGCAGGTTTTCATCGCGTCCGCATTGGTTGTCAGGCCAGGGCGCTGGAAAACCAGTGCTATGTGGTGCAATCCCCCACCGTGGGAGATGCTGACTGGTCTCCCGCCGTTGATGCCAATACCGGCCGGGCCAGTGTTTATACACCGGTTGACTACGGCTTTCCCGCTAATGGCATTCTGGCCCAGGGCGAAAGCGATGAGCCCGGCTGGGTTTTCGCCACAGTGGATCTCAGCGAAATCGCCCGAATTCGCAACGAAGGACAGGTATTTAACTACCGGGACTGGCCAAAACAATTCGCTCTCCAGGCCCCAGCCAGCAGTAGCGATTAATTTTCGTTCGAAAGTTTTAGGGTTAAAGCGCAAGAATGCATCTAGAACTACTGTAACAGACGCTCATCTGCGGGCGTCATGCAGTAGAGAACCGGTATTAATGCATAAACACTATTTCACGCGACTAACCGTTATCCTCGGGAGTTTACCGCTTTTCCTGTCGATAGCCGCCACAGCTCAGCAACCGGCAACTGAGCAAAAGAATAACCTCATTTCAGGATACGCCCATAGCGATTACTGCCTTTAACGGCAGCATACTGGAAGATCGCGGGATAGGGCTACACGGCACCAGCTCAATTTCAGACTCGGGCGTGGCTTATTCCCAGACCGATTTCACACTAACCTATCACTTTGCCAACAACCGGCTGTCGATGACAGGTTTTATCACCAACCTGGAAAACGAATCACGCAAAAGCAATGTGTTTGTCAGCCCGGGATTTTTAGGCCTGAGTGCCACCACAGGGTATACCCGGCCAAGGACTATCGGACTGAAAATTGATTACCTGTTTGAATAAACCCGGATTTACCAGTAATTGAGCAACTCAAAAGACTGCTCGGCCTGCTCGCTGAATGCCTGATAAATCCGCTTTCGTTGTGACCCTTCGGGAATAAACACCGACAACGGCGGCAGCGGATAAGCATCTAGCAACTCGATCCAAAGCTTATCGAGCGCAGCGATCCCAGGCACGATGTAGGTTTCCCCCCAGGACGTGGTATACACTATAAATACCTCATCCACCGTGGGCTTTAATCGGCTGGAGGTAAAATTAACCACCACCATGCACTTCATGATTTTCATGGGGCTAAGCAGTGCTTCCCGCGAAATGGCATTCACCCGCACCGGTGGAAATTGCGCGCTGAAATGCTTAATCAGCGCATGTAAATCCACATCCGTCACCGGCTCAGTATCGTAGTCCAGTAACATCGTGGTCTCCAAATCTGCAACCCGGTTGCAGACGCACCACAGCATTAGCTGAACGGGAGACTCAGCGTGATAAATGCGGGCTTTTGACTCTTCCTTACCACTTTGCCCCAATAAATCACCGTTATAGGCAGCCCAAATCACGGTGCCATTTTTACGCCGGTGTTGTTTAACAGTTATCACCGGGCAGGTCACCTTGTCGTCAAAGCCTATCCGCAAAAAGTCGAGTTTATGTGGCTTTTTAGAATAAAAGGTATCCAGCCGCCGCCCCAACACACCAATATCTTCGCGGCTGACGGCTTGTTCTTCCAGTTGCAAACGGGCCGACATGCGCCGGTAGCAGTGGATCAGAAAACGGTGGATTTTACGACTCAGCTGAACCAGTTCTGTCAGCGTCCAGTTGGCCGAGTTGTCCAGATGCTGTATTTGACTGCGTGACCAGCCCCATTGCTTTACCAGTCCAGCAATAATGCGGCGTTTAAAGGTCATGTCAGCATCGGAGACCGGCTTACTCAGCTGGCAATTACATTTGATATACAAACATTGTTGCAGCAACAGCACGATATCCGGCTCGTTAGCAGCCTGATAATGGGTGACCAGTTGATCAAACATCAGCGCGTAAGGGTCAATGTTAGCCACATTGCCGGGCGCTTCATCGCCATGGTGCACGCGTTTTTTGAGGAGGTTGCACAGGGGCTGATCGTGTTCCAGGTTTTCTAAAAACACTTCCAGCTTGGCCATTTTAAGCACCGATTTAAATGGCGAATCGATTGCCTTGCCCAACTGCCAGATGGCAGCCCCGAATAACTCTTTAATATCCAGTTTATCCAGATGGCCCAAATCCATAAACCAGGTGGGATCCGGTGAGCCGCCCTCTTCCAGCGCATTTAACAACGCGTAGTATTGCTGCTCAGTGGTAGTATCAGGTGTTAACCACCAGAATGGGGCCTTGCCTGCTACCACGATATTGGTGGTGTAAAATTCGGATTTTAAAAACACAGCCTGGGCCGAACCGGCACTTTCGCCCTCGGCAACACCAAAGTCGTTCTTGCGGACTTTTTCTATGTCGGATAAGAAAAAGTGGACTTCGATGTCATGACAACGCATTGCCCATTCTTCCACCGCGGTAAGCTTTGCCTGCATACAACGTAACGAATCGGCTGATAACTTATTGCCGTCCACGCATACCCAATAATCAAAGTCAGATTTTTCAGACTGAGCAATGGTGCCAATGCTGCCCATTAAAACCAGCGCATCAATGGCTCTCTGGCGTGGCCAGATGCCTTTGGGATCGTCAAACAGGGCTTGTTGATTGGCAAAACACTGAGTCAGCGCCGTTTTTATTTCGTCGCGAAAACTAAAATTATTTAACCCAAAGAACAGCTCCGCTTCAGGCTCAATATAACCGGGGAGTTCGGGATGATTAACATGCAGCAAAAAAGGAATAGCGTGAAACAACGGCCGACGTTCCGGAGGTAATAATGCTATGGCCCGTTCGATCCGGGCTTTGTTATAGCGTAAGACCCGAAGTAATCGAATGGTGAGGTTTTGTTGAACGCTAAGCGATGGCTGTGTACTCATTGCACCACGAATATCCTTAATGACACCTAAAGAATAGCCCCTTTATGCTAAAAAAGCTTGCTAATAATAGTGTGATTTCTGACATAAACCATCATGCTGGTTACGACTGTCCGAGCTGAATATCAGCCTGGCTGAGAGCACGCAATCACACATTTTGTTAAGTCCCTTGCGTAATATCAAAAACCGGCATTTAGTTTTTGATTTTGTTAGTGATTTAAATATTGAGTCAGTGCTATATTCGGCGCCTCGAAACACCAGGTCGACGTTAAAGGGACTAATGAAAAAACAACATGTACTTATCAGTGCTTTTGGTATTGCCTGCGCAAGTACCGGTTACCTTGCCGCCTGGCTGGCAGAATCGCCCGGACCGACAGAGCATCAGCCCATGGTTACAGTGATAAACGAGATGCCCACCGGTTCGGTTCAGTAATCTGGCACTGGCTAAACGATTATCTGAGTTGGGGTATCCGCTGCGGGCAAGCTATAACGTTGGTTCACCGCCCAAGCAGATAACGGTTTACAGCGAAGAGCTTTACTACCGGGAGACCCCTTTTCAGGACAACGAACACCGCGAACGTCACAAGCAGCTTCAGATGTTTATGCAACAACAGGGGTTAGCACCGGCGTCCAGATAAATCCCCGGTTGCAAAAAAGAAAAAGGGGAGCCGCGCTCCCCTTCCATAAAAATTACAGCGCTTGCTTCCAGGCTTTTTCTGGCAAGAGGTAAAGCCCTTTATCCTGTGTGCTGCCCTCACCCACGATGTAGCCAATCCCGGCCGCCATCACCGCCAGGGTCACATCAAACGCATTAAGGCTATCGCCATAGCCCGCGGTTAAATTGAACATCGAACCGTCCGCCAGCAGGAACAGCGTTTTATCACCTAACCGATAAGCGTTTACGTAAGGCATTGGCTCACTGTGAGAGGCATTTTGCTTAAGGTGAGGCACGTCAATTTCCTGCGCAACATGGCCCACATTAAGGATAAAAGTACCGTCTTTCATGCTATCCAGATGCGCCGCGCTCACTACACCATAAGCGCCGGTAGCGGTAGCAATGACGTCGGCCGTTTTTACCGCTTCGCTGAGGTCAACCACTGGCCAGCCATCGTACCTCGCCTGTAACGCCCGCGCCGGGTCGAGTTCAGCGACCTGAACCTGCGCACCGAATGCTTTGGCCGAAGCGGCCACGCCTTGTCCCACCAGACCATAACCAATAACCACCACCACTTTTTCATGCAGGGTTAAATGGGTGGTCTGAAAAAAGGTTTGCCAGGCACTTAACCCCACCATGTGGCGGTTGTGTAACCCTTCTTTCACCGGTAAATCATCCCAGTTAAAAATAGGATAGCGCGGTGCAACGCTGCCTAAGCGGTTAATGCCCGAGCCGGTGGCCTCCAGACCAGCAATAATAGCCGGTTGAATTTCGCCTTCATGCAAGCGTTTGGTGAGATCCGCGCCCATTTCACATAAATGGGTTGGCTCCCAGGCCAGCGCTTTATCAAACGAATCAGACCAGTCCGCATCACTCATATCCCGCCAGGCATGGGCTATCGCCCCCTTGTTTACCAGGTACTCAACCACGTCATCCTGCACCGTGGTGGGGTTACACGTGGTTAGAAAAACCTCACAGCCAGCGTCTAATAAGCCGGCCACCAGCGGTGCCATTTTTAAATCCAGATGCATGTTGCAGGCGAGTTTTACGCCAGCCAAATCGGGTAACGCCGCAATGGCTTTTCGGGTGCGAGGCATGTGGAGCGTGGCCCATGCCAGCTCCGCTTGAAAATCTTGATACATAGACATTACGCGTAAGAAAAAAATAAATAGTAACCGGTAGTGACACAAGGCAACAAGAGCTAACCGGAAAAGTAATATTGTAACTCACTTCAACAAAGAGAAATCGATTTACCAAAAATAAAAATAAAACGGTTTTAACGAACCCAATACGTGCTTTTCAAGAAGCATAAAATTTCAGAAACAAAAAAAACAACACAATATTTTAACAATACACAAAAATAATAATCAGCCCAAACAAATGGTTACATAATAACCAGTACTTTTTTTACACTATTATTGTGAATTCCAGTAACATAAACTTTACAAAGGAAAACGTTTTCACTAATATTCACCCAAGCTTAATCGATTAAGCTAAAACTTAAGTTGTTTGCTAAGTTTCCCTGGCTAAACAGACAACTTACGAAGCTTAGGGTTTGTAGAGAAAGAGAGAACGTAAATGACCACACCATTAAAACCAACGTTTGCTAAAAACCGACTGGCGGCTGCCGTTACGTCAGTCATGCTTGGTGTCAGTTTTACAGCCGTCGCGGCTGATGAAACAAAAGCACCTGAAGATGATGCCTTCGAAACCATTGTTGTCACCGGTACAGTAGGTGGACGCACACAGATTGAATCTGCGGTAGCGGTTACCAGTATCGATGACGAAGTGATTCAGAACTTTAAACCTAACTCTGAAGTTGAGTTATTCCGCCTGATCCCTGGTATCCAGGCCAACGGCGGCAATGGCCCGGGTGGTAATGCCAATATCGCGGTTCGCGGTTTACCGGTAGCAACCGGCGGTTCACCCTTCGTGCAAATTCAGGAAGACGGCCTGCCTACAGTGCTATTTGGTGATATGCAGTTTGGTAACAATGACTACTGGACGCGTTTTGATGCCTCAACAGCCCGGGTTGAATCTGTTCGCGGCGGTACCGCAGCAACCTTTGCTTCGCAGGCTCCTGGCGCCATCATTAACTACATTTCACATATCGGTGATGTGGAAGGCGGCTATGTAGGCCTTTCTACCGGTATCGGCTATGACGAAAAGCGCGTTGACTTTCGTTACGGCGGTTCGGCCTCAGACTCAGTGATCTACCACGTTGGCGGCTATATGAAAACCGGTCGCGGCCCGCTGGATGATGGCTTTAATACCTCTGAAAGCATGCAGTTAAAAGCGAACCTGACCAAATACCTCGAAGATGATGAAAGTTATGTTCGTTTCTATCTGAAAGCCGCTGATACACAAGAGCCGTTCTACACCGGCTCGCTGGCTTATGCCAATATCAGCAACAATAAGATTTCTGATGTCAGACCTTACCCTGGTATGGATGGTCGTTCGGCATCTAACTTCTCTACCCTGAACCAAAGCTTCCTGATCGTAAATAACGAAGGCGGTGTGGAACGGGTAAACATGTCGGGCATTACCACCGAAGCATTAGCATTGGGCAACGAAGTTCACTATGTGATGGAAAACGACATCATGGTGGATAACAAAATGCGCTGGACCGATATGAGCGGTGCTTTTACCGAGCCTTTCCATGGCCCGGGCATGACTTCCAATGTGATTGGCTCAACGGTTAACGGTTCAGTTGTCGATGCAATCCGTTACGCCAATGGCCCGATGGCAGGTGAGTTATACAACAAGCCCTATATTGATACCAACACTAACGTTCGCACTGATATCAATGATGTTGGCAGCTTTGTGAACGACCTGACCATCTCGAAAGAGTTTGCGTTAGATGGTGCTACGTTAAATGCCCGTGCTGGTTACTTCTACATGAACCAGAAAATCGCAATGGACTGGCATACCAACCGTAACTTTCGCGAAGCTGGCAGCAGCAACCCGGCGCAGCTGGATCTGTTTGATGCCGCAGGCAACCAGCTAACCGCCAACGGCCTGGCTGGCTTTAACGACAACTGGGGCGACTGCTGTGCTCGTGTATACGACCTGGAATACACCAATACGGCTCCTTATGTAGCGCTTGAGTTAGAACTGGATGACTTCATTGTGGATGGTAGCGTGCGCCGGGATACCATCGACGCTTCAGGTTATACCGTACAGTCGAGTGGTGAGTCTTTTGACACCGTTATTGATGGTGTAGCCATACCAACCCTGATGGCGGATGGTAAAGAAGAGTACCCGGACTATTCTGAAAGCTATACTTCATACACCTTTGGTGGTTTGTACAAATTTAACGAAGATACCAGCTTCTTTGTGCGTACTTCGAAGGGCAACCGTTTCAACTCAGACCGTCAGACCGTTAGCGGTAAAATTCAACCGGATGGTTCACTAACTCAGGCCGGTCGCGTAGCGGCTGTGGATGAAGTGAATCAACATGAGATTGGCGTGAAAAACCGTGGTGACCTGGGTGAAACCGACTACACCGTTGAGTTTACCTTACTCAAAGGTGATTTTACCCAAAGTAACTATGAGCCAACCTCAACGCCTGCCTGTCCTAACGGCGGCTGTATTCTGGATAACGAATACCGCACGGTGGGTTTTGAATTCTACGGCACGTTACGCTGGGATGCTCTGTCGGTAATTGCTAACGCTACCTATACTGATGCCGAGCAAAAGCCAAATGGCGGCACCTGGGGTCCGGCTAACGACATCCCTGAATTAACCTATGCGGTAACGTCTTCCTACGAAATTTCAGACCAGATCAGAGTGGGTCTGAACATGTCCGGACAGTACGGAAACCGTAACGGTGCCGGAGTTGAGACAGAAAACAAACCTATCTTTGGCGGTAACATTTCTTATCGCCCTACTCCTAACCTTGAATTCGCCATCATCGGGCAAAACCTGACCGACGAATTTGCCCTGCGAGGTTTAAGTGGTGTGGTAGATGCCGATAACGGTGTGATTTCTGCGCAACCGGTGTTAGGCAGAAACCTGAGTGCATCAGTGAGACTATTATTCTAATGGTAGAATATTAGCTATAGTCGATGAGCAGGTAGCAGTTTTGCTACCTGCTTTTTTCGATCGGCGGGAGGAAAATTGACCACGCAAGTAAACGCCTTGCTCGCAAGTGGGCAAACACAACAAGCAATAGCGCAACTGGGTCAGAAGCTTGAAAACAACCAGGCCACCGAATCGGAATGCCTGCTGCTAGGTCAGCTGCAGTTCGAGGAGCAACTGGTCCCCGAATCAATCAGCGCATTTGAAGCGTTTTTATTACATCAACCGGACAATACCGACGCCTTATTAGCGCTCGCTCAAAGTCAGTTACTGGCGGGTTTTAGCGCCACCGACACCTTCGCCACAATCACCCGGCTCAATCCGGCCCTGCGCAGTGCCTGGCATGGTTATGCACTGGCAGTCGCATCACAAGGTAATGTAGTAGAGGCACAGCAGTTCCTGGAGTCGAAACTGCAAGCGCACGCGGACTGGGTGGAAGGACATAAACTGCTAGCCACACTCAAATATACCCAGGGTGATGACGCCACTTTTTTAAACAGCTTCCAACAGGCAATCAACCAGCAACCGCAACATGCGCAACTCCACCAGCACTACTTTAATTTATTAGTGCAGAACAAAGACTGGGATAAAGCACAGCAGCTCATTAAAAACATGCGTGAGCAGCCGGCCCTTAGCCGCTTTGCTACGATAGCCAGCATTATTCTGGCGATTGAATCAAACCAGACAGAGCAGCTTAACCCGCTGCTACAGCAAGCTCAGCATATTGATGATACCGCGCTGGATTTAGCTCTGGTCAGATACTTTATAAAACAACAACAGTTTCAGACCGCTGAAAGCATCGCTATGCGTAGAGTCGCAAAGTCCTCAGCACTGGTTTTTATTCCCTATTTGTCACTTATCTGGCGGCTGACCGACAGCCCCTACTTTGCCTGGCTCGAGCATCATGATGAACTGGTTAAATCGATGCCGGTTCATTTGAGCGAAAACGAACTTATTGAGCTGAAAGCATGCCTGAACAAGCTGCATTCCTCACGCTCTCCTTTTATCGAGCAATCGGTAAGAGGCGGTACGCAAACCGATCAGCATCTTTTTTTACGTCACGAGCCAATTTTAAGAACCCTAAGAGACAAACTAAAACAGACTGTCAGCCGTTACGTGGCGCAGCTGCCTGAGCATGACGAGAAAACCCATCCGTTATTAGGCAAGCCCAGAGCGGCGGCCATTGATGGCAATGTAAAATTCTCTGGCAGCTGGTCGGTAAGGTTGCAACGACAGGGTTATAACGTTAGCCATACGCATCCAAAGGGCTGGATAAGTTCTGCGCTGCATTTACAGCTCCCTGGAATGAGTGATCCGGCCGCACCCGACGCAGGCTTCATCCAGTTTGGCACACCGCCGCCGGAGCTTAAGCTTAACTTAGCCCCTACTTTAAAAATGAAACCGGTTGTAGGTAACGTGGTGTTGTTTCCCTCCACCATGTGGCACTCCACCGTCCCCTTTGAACAAGGCGAACGCCTGGTGGTTGCTTTTGATGTGCAATCTCCGGCCCGTTAAAGAAGATAAACTATGAATAGTAATCCCTCGCAAAGCATTCAAAAAATTGTCATCGTCGGCGGCGGCTCAGCTGGCTGGATGACCGCAGCCTCGCTAAGTAACGTGCTAAAAGGTAAGTGCGACATAACCCTTATCGAATCCGATGAAATTGGCATTGTTGGTGTTGGTGAAGCAACCATCCCGCCTATCCGGGTATTTAATCAGACCCTGGGGATCAGTGAAGCCGAATTTCTGCAGCGCACCAATGGCACCTTTAAACTGGGGATCGAATTCGTTAACTGGGGCAGCAATGGCTCCCGTTACTTCCACCCGTTTGGTACTTACGGCCGTCAGTTCGATACGGTATCCATGCATCATTACTGGCTCAGCGCGCACCAACAGGGGCAGGCCAAACCGCTGGATGAATATGCCATGGCATGGCATCTGGCCCGCAAGGGTAAATTTATTCACCCGTCCGGCGATCCTAAGAATGTACTCTCCACCTTTGAATATGCCTACCACTTCGACGCCGGGCTGTACGTTAAGTTTTTAAGAGACTACGCAGAACAACGGGGCGTAAAGCGTATTGAGGGTAAAATCAGTCATGCGAGCAAGAACAAAGACACCGGCTTTATCTCCTCGGTGTCGCTTGAAAATGGCCAGGTGATTGATGGCGAGTTTTTCATAGATTGTTCCGGCTTCCGTGGTTTGCTTATAGAACAGGCACTGCACACCGGCTATGAGACATGGTCGGAGTGGCTGCCTTGCGACCGGGCCTGGGCCGTACCCACCGCAAGCAATGCAGACCCTATTCCTTACACCCGCTCTACCGCACACACGGCCGGCTGGCAGTGGCGCATCCCACTGCAAAACCGGGTCGGTAATGGCCATGTATTTTCCAGCGCTTTTATCAGTGAAGAACACGCCCGCCAGCAACTACTCGACAACCTCGACAGCGACACGCTGGCTGAGCCGCGGCTGATTAAGTTCGTAACCGGCAGGCGCAAGCGGTTCTGGAATAAAAACGTGGTAGCCATAGGCCTGGCCAGCGGCTTTATTGAACCCTTGGAGTCCACCAGCATTCATCTGATACAGGCTGGCATTGCCAAACTGCTGGCGTTGTTTCCTGATAAATCGTTTAACCAGCGCAGCATTGACGAATACAACCGTATCGCCATTGCTGAGGTTGAGCGGATCAGAGACTTTATAATCCTGCACTATAAACTGATGGAACGCCGCGATACCGAGATGTGGCGTTATTGTGCCGACATGGATGTACCAGACGAACTGGCAGAAAAAATAGCGCATTTCAGAGAGTTCGGGCGCATTACCAAAGGTGAAATGGACCTGTTTGGCAATACCAGCTGGCTGGCTGTGCATATCGGCCAGGGTAACACTCCACAGCGAACCGACCCGCTGGTCCATTATAGCGACGCTGATTACACTGGCTGGCTCAATAAGTTAAATCAGGTTATGACCCAGTATGCCCAACAGGCACCTGGCCATATGGCATACATCAATAACATGACTAAAAGCTAACCACTGCTTAGCTTTAAAACGCAAAAAGGCCGCAATATTACTTGCGGCCTTTTTGGTGGTAACGCCATATCAGCATCAACAGTTTATTACTTTAAAGGACTAACCCGGCCCTGGATAGTTGGGTTATCTTAGCGGGCCGGGCTGGTCGGAAAGGTTGATTCATCCATGAATCTTGCACCGTCCGTGCAACTCCCCGGAACAAGGGGCACTCTAGTTCCGTGGAGTAATCCTTGCGGTAAATCCGCCACCCGGAGCGAGCTGCATAGTCAGGCTATCGCGGTGAGTAACGGTTTTTGTGACTTTCTTAAAATCTTCGGCAAAACGGTGGGCATTGATGCCGTCCTGGAAGATAACAATGTCGTAGCGACCAGCTGGCAGGAAGTCCAGGTCGATGTTCATTTTACGAGAATGCTCGTCTGTCATCGCACCAACAAACCACTCAGAACCAGAGCGACGGGCAAAAGTAACGTAGTCTCCTATCTGCCCGTTCAGCGCGATAGATTCATCCCATACGCTGGGTACGCTGGCAATAAACTCGGCACACTCAGGGTTATCCAGATACTGCGTGGGGCTATCCGCCATCATTTGCAGAGGACTCTCAAATACCGTAAACATTGCCATCTGATGCACCCGGGTAGTCTGGCTCATGGGGCGGTTAAAGCGGATGGTAAAGTCGGCATGATCAGGAGCTTTACCACTGTATTGGATTTGCTCGTAGGCGGCTGGCCCAACAGCATTAGACATAGCCCCCGGGGTATAATCCATTGGTCCTGCTACCATGCGAATAAATGGCAGCGTGGTGTTATGCTCAGGCGTGCTATCCAGACTCCACTTATTCCACTCCAGGCCTTTTACACCTTCGCGAGAGATAACGTTAGGATAAGTTCTGCGCAGGCCTGCTGGCTTGTAGGCACCATGAAAATCCACTAACAGATGGCGCTTGGCAGCTTCATCGGCAATCTTCCAGTAGAAGTTAACCATTTCCTGATCGTCACGCTGAAAGAAGTCTGGCTTAATGCCCACTGCACCTAACTCGGCAAAGCGGTCCATAGCCTCATCAAACTGCTGCTCCAGGGTGAGCCAGGTTGTCCACAAAATAATGCCCACATTGCGCTCTTTGGCATAGGCAATAATTTCCGGCACATCGAATCCGGGCACTGAGCCCATCAAATCCCCCAGTGGATACCAGCCCTCATCAAGAATGACATACTCAATACCGTGCTCAGAGGCAAAATCCACATAAAACTTATACGTTTCGGTATTCAGGCCTGCTTCAAAATCCACGCCTTTTAAGTTGTTAGCGTTGTACCAGTCCCAGGCTACCTTACCAGGCTTGATCCACGAGGTGTCTGCCACTTTATTAGGGATTGCCAGCTGATAAGTGAGTTGGTTGGTTAGCAGTTCTGCATCGTTTTCTGCTATTGCCAGAACTCGCCATGGGTATGCTCGCTTGCCATCGGTTTTAGCAAGATAATCCGCTCGTTCAACAACAGGTTGGTTGCGGTCGATCCACTCTGGTTCGCCATCGACAACCCTGGTAGGTTGCTGTGGGAAGGTGCCTTTCAGGCCATCTTTGCCATCACCTAATAACCACAACCCGGCATAATCTCGTAAAGCGGTTTCGGTAATTAATACCTTTGCGGAACCTGCATCTACCAGCGTAGGCGTACTCGCCAAATCGGTTGGCTTAATCTCGCCTATCGCCTGATGGAGATAGCTGCGCTCATTGTGTGAATAAAAGCTCTCTTCCAGCGGATAGTAAACCGTGGCACTGGTTGAAAAGTTAAATTCAGCGGTCTCATTCAGCACCGTAACAGGTTGCTCAAAATCGGTAACAAACCGGTAGGCAACGCCATTATCATAGGCTCTGAATTCAACCGTATAGCCATTGGCAAAGGTAACTGTCATGGCCTTATATTCATCAACGACTTCTGCAGATTTTACTCTGACCTCAGGATAAAGCACCTGCGAGTGCGCCTGATAAGAAACATTGTCTACCGCAACGCCTGAGGAAAGTCCCGGTTTACCATCAATAGCTAAATCGATAACCGAAGGCGCAAGTAAGGGTTGCCCATTTAAGTTAATGGAGTAGCTAACCTGCTTGTCCGCATTAACGGTAACGGTGATATCGCCATCCGGCGAGTTAAGTTTATGCACAGAGCCAGCAACAGCTGCTTCAACAACCCCAAGGTTTGTCAGAACAACAGCTAACGATGCAAAAGTTTTCAAGTGGTTGACTGTTTTCAAGATCAACGGTCCTCTAATAAACCTCTTCAGCGATGCATTTCGATGAAGGTTAATCGATTAAGTTAAGATAAAGGTAAAACGTTTTCCCTTTTCTGTCAACAAAGTTTGTTAATTTTAGGTAAAATCATTTACAACTAGAGGAAAGCAGGACTAAGGTATAATTTCAATATGACTAAAAACTCATTGCAAAATCATTTTAGTTTCGCTTAATGCGTAAGCGCTATGCTATCCTCGGCACAGCAAGATGTTAATATTAGGTAAACATCATTTATTTACCCGGCTATCCGAGCAGTACTGAAGGTTAAAAAGTGACAACGATTAAAGATATAGCTAAAGCGGCAAACGTTTCCCCTGCCACTGTCTCCCGCGTGATTAATGATGGACCCAAAGTTGGCCTGAAAACTCGTGAACACGTTAAACAGGTGATGAAGACTATGGGCTATCGTCCTAACATTAATGCCCGGGCACTGGTTAATAAGAAAAGCACGTCACTGGGGTTGGTGCTGGCTGAATTGATGGATCCTTTCTTTGCCACCTACGCCAATGCCATCGAAACGGTTGCCCGGGAATCCAATTCGCAACTCTTAATGAGTTCAGGCTCATCCAGCGCCAGTAGTGAACTGGACGCAATAGAAACCCTGCTTGATCACAGAGTGAAAGCGATGATTGTTCACTCTAAATTCCTCGATGATAAAACGCTGGTCGACATTGCCCGCACGGTGCCGGGTTTTGTACTGATAAACCGTTATATCGAAGCAATCAGTGAACGATGTGTATGGCTCGACAACGTGCTTGGCGGATACAAAATGGCTGAACACGTGGTAAACCTCGGGCACCGAAAAATCGCTGTTGTCAGCAGTGATTTTGACATCGAAGATCCCCGGGACAGACTGCAAGGTATCAGAAATTTCCTGGCCGAACACCACATCCCGTTGCCAGACAGTCACATTGCCATCTCGTCACCAAACCAACAAGGCGGTGAAATAGCCATGCGTGAGCTGCTGGCTTCGCAGACGGAGTTTACTGCAGTGCTTGCCTATAACGATGCCATGGCCTCTGGCGTAATGAATACGCTCTATGACCATAATATGGATGTGCCTAACGACGTATCGGTAATGGGATTTGACGATGTTATTCTGGCTCAGTACTGTCGGCCAAAATTAACCACTATGCACTACCCTATTAGATTAATGGCAGCGACAGCGGCAACTATTGCAATGGACCTAGCTCAGGAAAAAGCGCCATCAGAAGAACGCTCGTACAAGTTTATTCCCACCATTATGGCCCGGCATTCAACAAAGAAAATTTAGCGAATACTGTTTTAAAATAAGGATTTATGCCGGTGTTTTTGCCTGCGTTTTATGGATCTATCTAGTCTTCTTTTGTTGTCTTGCTGCAATAATGATGGGTACAGATTCATGAGGATATTGAAAACCAGAATAATCAAACCAAACCCGATACTGACCGTGAGCCCCTGATAAATCACAAAGCACAGCACAAACAAAAAGCCCAGCAGATGGCTCACTTCCGCTTTGGTCATTTCCGCTCTTATCTGCATTAAGTCCGCATTTTTGTCTTTTAGCTTGATTGACTGGTTAAAATATCTGAACGGTGTTTTGGTCACAATCCATTTAATAACAGCCATGCCCAGTAAAGTATTCACCGTATGACTGCGAACAAAATTCAGGTTTTCGAGCTTCCGGTAAACTGGTGTTTTGATGAGTAGCGCGTTAGCTAGCAATGCCACTACCCAGGAAATAAAACAAATCGCGATCGAGAATTTTATGTAGTGAATAGTCATCCGTGAGTCACCAGGCAAAGTAAAAAGAGAAGTAGCATCCATCCCATCAGTTGTAGTCAGATAACCGTGCTAAACCACAAATAGCAATTACGCGAGAAAAAGAAAAGGACTATTTGTTAACCGCTTAAACGCTGGCAGACACCCTGAATGTAATCGTGAAGGTCACCCCTTGATTTGGCTGACTAACGCAATTGACAGTACCACCCAATGCGGTAGTGATAATATTGTAGATAATATTAAGCCCCAGGCCGGTGCCACCACTGCCACGTGTGGTGGTGAAGAAGGGATCAAAGATTTTGGGCAGATTTTCAGGGCTTATCCCTTTACCGTTATCTTTGTAACACAGGGTAAATATGTCATTTTCCTTTGACACCACTAAGGTAATAGTACTACCGCCGGCCCCCTGAAAGCCGTGGTTGATGGAATTGATCACCAGGTTGGTTAATACCTGCGCAAGTAGGCCCGGGTTCATTGTCACGTTATGATCGTCCTCACAGGTAAATTCAACCGTAACATTAGCTCGGCGAAGAACGGTCGCCAGGCTGAACAGGACTTCTTCTATATAGTGTTTTAGATTAATCTGGCGCTCTTCTTCGATGGTTTGATCGACCGCGACCTGCTTAAAGCTGCGCACCAGTTGCGCCGTGCGATCGATGTTAGTTTTCATGATTTCGGCGATTTCTCCCGAAATATCCAAAAACTCTTCAAAGTCATCCGGGGTCAGAGCACCTTGTTGGTATTTTTTTCTAAGCGCCTGGTTTTCTTCCATAAACTGAGTCACGCTGGTTAAAGTAATACCCACCGGCGTATTGATTTCATGCGCCACGCCTGCGACCAACTGACCAAGACTGGCCATTTTTTCAACCGCAATCAGTTTATTTTGCGCCAGCTTAAGGTTGGCAATAGTCTCAGACAGGTTTTCATTAGATAATTTGAGCTCCTCGTTTCTGGCATGAATTTCATCTTCTAAGGCTTTTTTCTCAGAGATGTCACGAGAGATGACATAAGCGACCATTTCGCCGTTAAGCATGATTTCTGTCACAATGATTTCAGCCCAGAACAGGGTGCCATCAGCTTTTTTATACTGCCACTCCTGCCGTTTCATCCCCTCATCTGAAATCTGCTCAGCGTTAGCCGTAATCACCTCTATTGATGACAAACCATTAGGCTGATACTCCGGAGAAATGTCCAGCGGCGTCAGGCCATAAACCTGAACTTTGCTTTTATAACCAAACAGTTCCAAAAAAGCCTTATTGCAATCAACCAGCTGATAGTTAACCAGCAAACTCAGGCTATCTAAAGATTCGTTAAACAAGGTTTCGAAGGTATTTTTTTGCTCGGCAATTTGCTGTGCCATGGCTTTTTTTTCAGAGATATCACGCCAGCTGACAAACCGCATTTCTTCGCCATTAGCGACCATGCTGGTCATGATGATTTCACACCAGAAAGGAAAGCCGTTCATCTTACGATGCAGCCACTCAAAACTTACCGTTCCCTCTTTTTCACATTGGGCAACTAAGGCCGAACCTTTATCCCGGGAAGACACGCCGTCGTGTTGAAATTCAGGCGAAAAATCATAAGGCGTGAGACCAATGACCTGCTCTTTACTGGTAGCCCCAATCATATTCACCATTGCCTGATTGCAATCCACCACAACGCCGTTTTTTAATATAGATAACCCGTCGGGCGAATTCCTGAAGATCAATTCAAACTCGTTCTGGTGCACTTTTACTCCAATTACGTTGGTGATGTTGAGCCTGATAAAGCGTGAAAAAAGAATGGTTAACAGGGTAATGTCACTTCAATAACTCTAGCAAAATTTTGCCAGTCTGCATGTACGGTGAGCTTTACCATGGCACTTACCAGTCTACGGCACTATTTCACATTAACGGGCTCTTTGGCACAACAGAAAATCTGGAATTTAACTGATCCGGGTATGGCAAATGTGTTTATGCCGCAGGATCAGGGCCCGACCATGATGCGCCGTATGATTGATCGCCTGATCAAACAAGAATCCTCTAGCTGAAGTTACGGAGAAAACGGTATTGAGCAACACGAGTATTAAAGTCAGGGTTAAGGCTCTGCAGTGGGAGTGCGACAACGTAATAAGGATCACTTTAGCGCCCCTGGAAGGGCTGTTACCGCCGGTTGAAGCCGGCGCGCATGTTGATGTTACAATCCCCGATGCACCCACCCGCCAGTATTCCTTAACCGCGGGGGGTACGCAAAAATCCTACGGGGGGTTGCTCGCAGCACATTCATGCGTCATGCTGATTTGCTGCTCCCGGGCAAAATCAGAGCGACTGGTTATTGAATTATCCTGAAGCTGAAAGCCAACGAAAAGGTATTTCCGTTGGCCACCCGCTACCTGGTCAGCTATTGATTTCCACGGGATGTTTTAGCAAATAAGGCTTCAAAGGCATCTACGGTTAATGGCTTTGCGAACAGATACCCCTGCGCATATTCAACCTTAAGCTCCTTGCAATACCTTGCTTGCTCCTCGGTTTCTACGCCTTCTGCCACAATCAGCAAATCCAGCTTATGGCCTACATTCACAATCGCTTCCATCAAGGCGCTATCATAGGCTTTCGACGGCGCATCTTTAAGGAAGGTTCTGTCTATTTTCAGATGACTTACCGGAAACTGCCTTAAGTAGCTCAGCGAGGAATAGCCAACACCAAAATCATCAATGGAAATCTCAACGCCTTTTTGCCGTTGCTGTTTAAGCGCTTCCAGCACGTCATTGTCGGCTTTAATTAAGATGTTTTCCGTTAATTCAATACCAATATCCTGTGGCGTAAGGCCGTGGCTTAATCTACAGGCATCCAACCGGGCAAAATAATCGGGCTCTACCAGTTCTCTGGCAGACACGTTTATATCAACCCGGAGATTAATCCCCTTCTTCTGCCACCGCTTAACCTGCCCGCAGGCCTGTTGCATTACCCAGCGCCCGATTTGCACTATCAGATCCGTGCGCTCAGCCAGCGGAATGAACACCGCTGGAGACACATTTTCTCCGCCGTGCGCTGGATGCCATCGCAACAATGCCTCGCAGGCAGTTATGGTGCCTGTCATCAAATCAAATTGCGGTTGGTACAAAAGCTCAAATTCGTTATTGACCAATGACTCGTGCAGCTGCGCCGACAATGTTCGCACTTCCTGCAACTGTTCACTCAGGGCAGCACTGAAGAACTCATAACGATTGCGCCCTTTGGCTTTGGCATCATACATAGCCAGATCGGCATTCTTGAGTAAATCCCCGGCCTCATTGCCATCACCGGGAAACATACTAATTCCCACACTCAGGGTGATACGCACATTTTCGCCGCCCAGCTCGAAGGCATCGTGAAAACAGTGGGTTAATTTTTCCGCCAGAAGCGCCGCACCCGCCTCATCAAGCGCATCGCTTACCACAACAAATTCATCACCACCAAAACGGGTGATTAGCCCCTTCCCTGCCAAACATTGCTGCAAACGCAGGGCAACGCCACGTAACAGCTCATCGCCCCAGCTGTGTCCAAGCGAATCGTTAACCTCTTTAAACATATCCAGGTCTAGAAACAACAAAGCAAATTGTTCTTTTGCCAGCGCTGCGCTGGTAATTCGACTCTGCAAGGTAGTTTCCAGATGGCGCCGGTTGGGTAATCCCGTCAACAAATCAGTAGAGGCCATTTGCGCCAGTTTTTCCGTAGCGGCATGCTGCTCACTCAGGTCAATATCGATACAGAACATCTCGGGCGAGTCGGTATGGGTTTTCAGCATGACATGAGACGAAAACACATGCACGGTGCTGCCGTCTTTATGCATCAGCGGTAGCTGTGCTGATGGAATGGGTATGCCTTGCTCCAGCCACTGACTATGCAATCGCAAGACTTCTGCTCGCATTGGCGGCGGAATAATAAGCGCTTCAAGCTTCTGTCCCAGTGCCTCGTCACGGGAGTAGCCATAGATATCTTCACTGGAATCATTCCAGTAAATGACATTCCGGTGCTTATCATAGCCCTGAATGGAGACTTTGGTCAGTGAGCAGATAAGCTCGAGAAACTTCTGCTCAGCTGCATCGTAAGAGTCGTCGAAGTCTGTCTTTTGCCAATCTTTTGAATGCATTGTTTTCCCGTGGAGCAGCAACCAATTTCAATAAATTTGAGTTACATCGTACGCTAATAATACAAACCTTAGCTCAAAATAGAACAAAAATGCCCCTGATATGTTAATAAAGTAAAACGCGGCTCGTCTGGCGATTAGCCATTATGGTCTGCCTAAAGAAAAACGAGCCACAAAGGGCTCGCTTTCTATTACTACAGGGTCGTTCGATTTTGTGCGATGAGTCCCCCCCTATAAAACACTGTTTTTAAGGGAGAGGTACGCTTAACCCTGGCTCTGATTTATTTGGCACCAGCGCCCGTTATTCAAATCCAATAACTAGGCTTTGATTAACGATGAAACGATACGCCGCGCACGATTCGGTGCCACATCCACGTGGATATCGATGGACTTTTTATCCGGGAATCGCTTCATGTTCCGATACTGCGCTTCGATAACTTCTTTGTCTTCATCAAAGGTGAACTTGGTCTGTGCAATCACTTTTTCCATTATCTCGTCAACATTTGAGCTGGGGTTACTGGCCATGGTCCAGAAATAAAAACAGCTCTCTTCGGTTTCCGGGGTCAGCCCGTGAAACCCGCGCATATGAAAACCACCTCGTTGTGGATCGCGTACCGATTCACTGTTGTGATCGACTGCACCGGTCCAGATTTCCAGATGTGACGGGTAAAATACAATTTCCTGCCAGCGATCGATGGACTCCCCAAACGGATACGCAGCGCTGTAGGTGTGAGGTGGCGCAGAATCCAGCATATGCCGCACAACCTTTACACTTTCGCCGTCCTGGGTCACTTCCATGGGCGCATTCATGTGGATCTTAGCATTACCACCAATGGTTTTAAGGTGTACATAACCCAAATGACTCAGATCCAACAAATTATCGTGAACCAGCTGATACGGCGCATCGTAATGATACACATCACCGTCGAAGTAATATCTTGGATCGCCATGAATTGGATACGGTGGTGGTTCGTTGGCGGGTTCACTGGTAATTTCGCTGCCAAACCAAATCCATACAATATCGTCCTGCTCTTTAACCACATAGCGGTGAATCTTCGCCCGCGATGGGATCTTGTCCTGACCTGGTATTTCGATACATTTTCCTTCGCCGTTAAAAAGCAATCCATGATAGCCACAGCGCAAACCAGTCGCCTCTACCGTGCCCGATGACAGCGGTAAAAATCGGTGGCAACACCGGTCTTCGAGGGCGTGAACCTGGCCGTCTTCGGTTCTGAACATCACTACCGGTTCATTTAACAACGTTTTGCCTAAGGGTTCCGCTTTCACCTCTTTGCTTAACGCGGCCACATACCACCGATCCAAAGGGAACGAATGGCGTGTGCCACGAGTTGGAGTTTCTTTGTCATCAGGATGCTGAATTTCAACAGTCATAAGCGCCTCTGTGTGGGTATTTAAAGTTCGATAGAAAGTGAAGATGACAAAGCCCGCGAGCAGCATGGGGTAAACTGCTTATGCTGTTGCTTCTCTTCTTCTGTAAGGAATGCGTCGCGGTGGTCAACTTTACCGTCCACCACGTTAAGAAGGCATATGCCGCATACCCCCTGCTCGCAACTTGCGTCAATTTCGATCCCCGCCTCATCCAGCGCTTCAAGTGCAGTCTGCTGTGCACTCACCTGGATACTCCGCGCGGATTTTGTCAGATGCAGGGTAAAGCTCCTGTCAGGCGTATTACCACTTACGTCATTGTGAAACATCTCTTTATGCAGTGATTCGGCAGGCCAGTGTTGTGCCTCAGCCAGCTCAAAAACCAGATCCATAAAACCAGCCGGACCGCAGGTATAAACGTGTTGGCCCTCCCGGTACTTACCAATCAAATCGTTAAGTTGCTGGCGGGTAGTTTGTCTGTCAACAGATGGTATAAGCACGGACTTACCCTTGAAGGGCTCGCTAAGTAAGTCTGACTGAAACGCCACCTGCTCCGCGGGTTTGTGTAAATAACAAATGGTGAAATCCTGACCACGCTCGGCCAGGCTGTATGCCATAGACAATAACGGCGTGATACCTATTCCCGCACCAATAAGCAGAACCGGGGCCGAGTGATCCCCAAGCTCAAACAGGTTGCGTGGTGCAGAGATCTCGACAATCTGACCGGCTTTGAACTCCCGGTGTATCTGCGCTGAGCCGCCACGGGAATTAGCGTCGTTAAGCACTGCGATGCTGTACACATTTTTGGCAGATGCAGCGCTACAAATGGAATACTGCCGGACTAAATTGTCATTGATTTTTACGTCGATGTGGGCGCCAGCGGTGAATGGTGGCAACGCCTCCCCGTTTATCGGAGAAAACGTTAATTTCAATACCGAATCAGACAACTTTTCATATTCAGCGACAATTACACTTATCATTCCACCCTCACAAAACCAACATATCGTTAACAAAAGTTACTCAATTAATAGTTGATATGTCAACCGTGTAAACTATATTTAGACCGAATAAAGAAGTAATATGTTGAATTTATGAGGTTTAAAATTAATGCCTGAAGAAAAATCCACTCACCACTTACGGCTCGATCTGGAGCGCTATGTACCGGGTTTAATTACATTTCTGGCCAACAAACTGTCTGCCAGCGCCTCAAATCTATACCGTAAAGAGTTTGGTGTAGGGATAGTGGAATGGCGGATTATGGCGCTGTTAGCAGTAGAGCAAAATATCACCGCTAACTATATCTGTAGTGTGATCGGGCTGGATAAAGCCTTAGTAAGCAGAACGGTTAAGCAGATGAAAAGCAGTGGCTTTATTACGCTGGAAAAAAGTAGTACTGACAGCAGATACTCGCTGATTGCGCTCACCAAGGAAGGCATAAAGCTCCACAACGATATTATCAAAGTCGCGTTAGCCCGGGAAAAACGGCTTTTAGAAGTCCTGTCGGATGACGAAAGTGACATGCTAATTAACCTGCTGCAAAAACTGAATAAGCAAGTAGGCGCCTTAAAGTAAGAGAGCCGGTTTATTCCTGTTAACAATCAATCATTAGCCCTATAGCGCTGATACTGTCTCACCGTCTCATAATGAGACACCTAAACCACTCCCCCTGTCTCATTGTTAAACGCCCTGCCGGGCAACTCATCGCAAAATAACCATAACACTTTGTTTTAATTGAATTATTAAATTCTGGAACGATTACTGCTATTTGTTAACCAAGTGTGAAGCATGTTCACACCAGGTTAATTAAAATATTAGAATAATGGTAAGAGGTATACGCTCTTACTGGCCGGGCCGGGGTGTTATTTCTCTTTGCATTGCTCACCTAAGCTCAGCAATCAGTATGCATAAGGAACTCACTATGACTACAAGTGTTATTGGCTTTTATGTCGCGCTGGCCGCCTGGGCCGCCCTTGGTATTTGGGGCTATACTGCGAAAAAATGGCTGCCCTTCTTTCTTTTTGGCCTGGCCTTTGCGCTTTACCTGAATGGTCGCTATGTCCTCACCGGCATCGAGAATGGTATTACCCATATGGCCGGCGTTTTCGATATTGTTGCGCATACCGGCGTTGCCGACGGAGAGAAACCGGCTACCTTAGTGCCTTGTAGCACTGGGGACAACAATTGCACAATCTCGCCAGAGTACAATACCCACCCGGCCTGGGTGGTGGCTTTCCACGAACGTTTCATGTCTGGCCCAAGCTGGCGCGGCCCGTTACTAATTGGCCATATTCTGATGAACACCATTGCACTGGTGATCATCACCTTGCAATTGTTCCGCCCCGGCGGCCAATTTCCCGCGCACAAAATGCTGGGCCGTATAGCGGTAGTCTCGGTAGTAATTAGTTTAACCTGCGCCGGCATTCTCAATGCAGAACTTATTGATGTACCCGGCTATGGTGGCATCTGGGCCATGACCGGCCTGTATTTTCTGTTGCTGACGCTGGTCGTTCCCATGGCCATAGGCGTTTATAAAATTGTGCAAGGCGATGCCGAAGGCCACCGCATCTGGATGTGGCGCACCGCTGGCGCAATCTGGGGCTCGTACTGGATATTCCGCGGCATCATGATGCTAATCGATCTGTTCGTTAAAGATACCGTCGGCCTTACCTTAAGCGTTTCTGCCTGGACAGCAGGCCTAATCGGCATCGCCTCAGCAGAAGCCATCCGCCGCTATCTTGATAACAAGAACGGTGTGCCCAATCTGGCCACATCCCACGGGCGTTCATTAGGTACCGCCTGAGCATCGTAATCTCTTTACCCTACACAATTGAGGCCACCAGCCAGTGACTGGTGGCCCAACGGACATCACAGAACAGATACGAATTCTTTGAGGATACAGACATGTTAGACCGTGTAACCACAGCAACTGAAACGACTACCGCCAGTTACGATCTGTATATTAACGGGCAATGGACAACGGCTACCAATAGCGCCGTGTTCGACGATTTTGAGCCTGCCACAGGCGAGATTATCGCCACTGTTGCCGACGCAGGGCAAGCTGATGTCGACGCTGCAATCAGTGCCGCCGCCGCTGCACAACCCGCCTGGGAAGCACTCCCGGCAGCTGAGCGAGCAGCTTACTTTTATCGTGCCGCCGAGTTATTCAGCGAAAAACAACAGGCGTTTGCCGAAATGTTAATTGCCGAAACCGGCTCCGCCTTTGGCAAAGCCATGTTTGAGTGTTCATTAGTGCCTGTGGCACTGCGACAAGCCGCGGCATTAACTACCACAGCCATTGGCGAAATCTTACCGTCCAATGTTCCCGGCAAAAGCAACAAGGTGATCCGCAAAGCAAAAGGGGTTATCGGCGTGGTATCACCATGGAATTTCCCGCTGTACTTATCCCTGCGTGGTTTTATTCATGCCCTGGCACTGGGTAACACCATTGTGCTTAAGCCGTCAGAAGACAGTCCGGTATCAGGCGGGCTGTTGCTGGCTGAGTTACTTAGCGAAGCAGGATTCCCTGAAGGTGTATTCAATGTTGTCACCACCAGTCGCGACGGCGCCTCCATGGTCGGTAATATCTTTGTTGAAGACCGTCGTGTAGCGGGCCTCACCTTTACCGGCTCGACCGCAGTGGGTCGTTCACTGGCAGCGGCCTGCGCTAGAGTGTCTAAATCCATCATGCTGGAAATGGGCGGGAAAAATCCGATTCTGGTGCTTGAGGATGCCGATATCGACCGTGCCGTGGATATCTGTTTCTTTGGTGCATTTTTGCATCAGGGTCAGATTTGTATGTCAGCCGATCGCATTATCGTTGCCCGTGGCATATACGATCAATTTTTAGCGAAACTGGTGGCTAAAGCTAAGCTTTTCTCCCCTTCTGCGCCCCATGAGCCAACCTGTGTAATCGGCCCAATCATTAATAACCGCCAGTTACAGCGC
Source organism: Marisediminitalea lipolytica (assembly GCF_001758465.1). Taxonomy (GTDB): domain Bacteria; phylum Pseudomonadota; class Gammaproteobacteria; order Enterobacterales; family Alteromonadaceae; genus Alteromonas; species Alteromonas lipolytica. Next base: position 436,576 of record NZ_MJIC01000014.1, on the reverse strand, counting down.
ATTGTTAATCTGGTGAACGAAGCCAGCGCCCAGGGCGCCACCATTCACTGTGGCGGCAAGGCCGAAGGCCCTTATTTCCAGACTACAGTCGTCTCTGGCGTTACTGCACAAATGCGGATCTGGAATGAGGAAATCTTCGGGCCGGTTACCTGTGTCGTGGCGGCCGATGATGTACAGCAGGCCATTGCGATGGCCAACGACACCGATTACGGCTTATCTGCGGCCGTGATCACCAGTGATATTTTCGCCGGCGAACAGATAGCCGGGCAAATTAACGCTGGCATGGTGCATGTTAACGACTCCACCGTACATGACGAACCTCACTGCCCGTTCTCAGGCCTTAAAGCCTCGGGCGGCGGCGGTAAATGGGGGCCGAAAGGCGCTATTGATGCCTTTACCAATCAACGCTGGATCACCAGCCAGCATCAACCTTATCCCTACCCGTTTTAACCATGAGTTTAGCGGGCTGATTAATGCTGGCGTCGTTGTTTCACCTCCGCCAACGGGGCGTGAAACAACACAACACTCAATAACGATAAAAAAGGTTATCACGACTGGCACGCTGCCTGGCGCGCCGGCGTGGGCACCTCTACGCCAAAAAATGAGGAATACAGATGAAAATAACACGCAACAATAATAACAACCGTGGTTTAGCAGGCCTCTTGTCCATCGCCCTTTTGCTGGCCGCGGGCAGCGCTTCGGCACAATCTCAGGAAACCGGCTGGTATCTGGAGCTGGGACCCGCCCATGTTGAATTTTCGGAAGCCGCGAAAGTGGCGGTGGCGGGTAACCCCATTCCGGATTCAGACGCTATCCTGTCGAACAATCAAACCGTGGCGGCGGGTCTGGGATATCGCTTTGACAATAACTTTTCGGTAATCGGCATCATTGGTGTGCCGCCCACCACCAAACTCAAAGGCGCAGGATCACTCGCCGGAATGGACGTTGGCGAAGTCACCTACGGGCCTGCCTTCGTTGCCCTGAATTACCATTTCCCTACTACCGGTGCATTTAAACCTTATATTGGCGCTGGTATTAACTACACCGTCATCTTTGATACCGAAGATGGCAACGACATCAGCAATTTTGATGCAGAAGATACATCAGGTGCCTTGCTCAGAGCCGGTTTTGAATACCGCTTTAATGAAAATCACGGTTTCTTTGTGTCGGCCAATAAGATTTTTATTTCTACCACCGCCACCGGTACGGTGCCGGCTTTTGGCGGCGCACCGGTGAAAGCAGACATCGATCTTGATCCGCTAATCATTCACGCGGGCTGGGTACTTCGTTTTTAACTACAGGCTAATATACGTTTCGCAAAATAGTTTCACCAACTAGAGGTTGCCACAACCTCCTTCTGGCTGGCCCATACCTACAAAAGTGTATGGCGCCAGCTATTTTTTTACGATACATTAACAACTCATTAATTTATTAGCAGTCGAGGAGCAGCCATGCACGCAAGTATGTCGCTGGTGCGCCAGGAATTTCAGAACGGTGATCATACGCTGGCCAGTATGCTGGAGACACCCGTGTATGAATCCTGGCTGCGCTGCCTCGCGCAGAAACTGCCCATGGACGGTCCGGTGGATTATGATTTTATGTCTACCGACCAGCTCAAAGATGTCCTGCCCCGTTGGCAGCCGCTCATCAACAGCTCACGCAAACACCTTGATGCACTGCATAAATCCATTAGCGGGGCTGGCTGGTCGGTGTTATTTACCGACCAACAGTGCAATGCCCTGCGTGTGTATCAGTCTAAAAATGTTACCGAGCAGCGCATTGTTCAGGCGTTTCGTCAGGGCGCTAAATTATCAGAATCGAATATCGGCACCACCGCAATGTCTTGTGCGTTGGCGGCCAAGCGTTTTGTGCGGGTATGTGGCGAAGAACATTACCGTTCAGCCCACCGTAATTTTAACTGCGCCGCCGTGCCAGTGTTTGATGCCATTGGTCGCGTATGCGGTACGGTCGACATTACCAACGAATCGCCATTAGCGGATGTTGGCGCTTATTATCTTTTAGAAGCTTGCGCCCGCAATATTCAGATAGAACTTATACGCGCAATCCCGGATGCCATTGTAATACAGCTGCGCGCTGGCCATCAGCCCGTGGGGGCTGACCATCTTGTCCTGGCTTTTTCTTACGACCAGCAACTGGTTGGCGCAAATTATATTGCGCAGCGTTTTTTGCGACTGGATTTACAACATCAACAGGTTCAGTTTAACGACTTATTCGTCGACAGTTTTTCCACGCTCTTCGATAAAGGCCTGCTAAAAGGTTATCCATTTTCCCTGACATTACTGGGCGGCATCAGCCTGCAAACCGAAGTCCTTGATTTACCTGGTCAGTCCGGAGCTTCGGTGCCGGTATCAACTACCGTCGGTAAAGTGATTGATCAGTCACCCGCGCGAGACTATGGCGATAGCCGGATACAAACGTCAGTGGATAAAAGTCTGCGGGTAATAGGCCGGCTACCGGTGTTGTTACTCGGTGAATCCGGCGTGGGTAAAGAGGTTATCGCCCGCGAACTCCACGATAATAGCGCGGCTGCCAGCGGTGCCTTTGTTTCTCTTAACTGTGCCTCCATCCCCGAAACACTCATCGAGAGTGAATTATTCGGCTACGAAAAAGGCGCCTTTACCGGGGCTAATCGTGATGGTCGTATTGGTAAAATTCAACAGGCCAACGGTGGAACACTGTTTCTGGACGAAATAGGCGATATGCCAGTTGCCCTGCAAACCCGCTTGCTCAGAGTACTTGAGACCAGAGAAGTCGAACGCCTGGGCTCGGCCAAACCCTTGCCGGTAGACTTTCAGCTGATTTGCGCTACTAATAAAGACCTTGCCGCATCCATTGATTGCGGGGATTTTCGGCAGGATCTGTTTTACCGGATTAACGGCTATGAAGTGCGTATTCCGCCACTCAGAGAGCGCCCGGATATTCAGGGCCTCGCTAAACGCATATTGCAGGATGTATCCAATGGCACACGGGAATTCAGTCACGCAGCGCTGGAGTTCATCGCCGCCTACCCCTGGCCAGGCAATGTACGTGAATTACGCAACGCCATCGTTTATGCCGATACGCTGGCTGAACCGGATACGCTCATCGACATGGAAGATTTACCCGATAACCTGCAGCATCAGATGAACGATCAGGCGCAGCTTTCGCCAGCAGAGTCCAATAGCGGCATGATCAACGAGGTTTACGAAAAAACCATCCGGCAAGCAATTGATATGTGTGACGGTAATATCACTCAGGCCGCTAAAAAACTGGGCATCAGCCGGGCGACTCTGTACCGACGTATTGGCAATAAAAGTACGTAACCTAAGACAGTTATGTCTCCCCACTAATTCGTCACATCCTGAATTAGACGTTTCAACCGATGTGAACAGGTTTGACTACGCTACGTTGGTACCGGTTAGTTACAAGCACGACGGATAACAACGTGCTCGTTGTGTAATAAATTTTCCGTCCCTTGTATGGTGGTATCATCGCCAAATAGCATCGGGTCTGAGGCAGACTCTACCCCAACCCAACTATTTTTACCTGCCGATTTAGCGGCGTACAGGCAACTATCGGCAATCGTCATCAGCGATTTAAAATTGATGTGCTGGCTGGTCGCCTGCGGCACCAGAGGAAAACACACGTAGCCAATCGAGCACGTTTGTTTAAGCGTATCCGTTTCACTCACCGTGAAATGACAGGAATTAATAATTTCCAGCATTCTCTGCGCCAACAACGTTGCTTCTTCTCTGTTAATAAACCGGGCCACAGCAACGAATTCCTCGCCTCCCCAACGTACCACATAGTCAGACTGACGAAAAACCTGCTTCATTCGCGTAGCAAGTTGGATCAAAACACTATCGCCCACATTATGGCCATAAGCATCGTTAACCGCTTTAAAGTCATCAAGATCAATCATAAAAACGACAATATCGGCCTGTTCAGGTTTAGCAGCTTTGCCGGCATGCCAATCAAAATATAGCCGCTGAGAATGCTCTAAATCAGTCTCAATATAATTTTCTAAATACCGCCGGTTATGTAACCCGGTGAGCTTATCGGACAGGCTAATAGCCTCTACTTCCCGATAGGCAGCAGACAACTCCAGATTTTTATCTTCAAGTTCCTGGGTACGCTGAGCGACTTTTTGTTCCAGCTGACTATTAATCCGGCGCTGAATCAAGCGCCCGTAGAGTAACAATAACAGCAAGAATACACAGATAATCGAAAAGGTTGCGGTCATCCACAAAATGCGAGATGTCTGCTCAAGCGCCTGCTCTTTTTCGAGCATTTCAATTTTATGGGCGCGGCGCACAAATTCAGCCTGAGCCTGCACTTTAGCAATTCCTTCTACACGTGCGTCATTCAACCGCTGGTCATCCAGCTTTTTCTGTCTTTGCAGGGCTGCAAACGCTTGTTCCAACGAGTTAGTAGCTAAGTGAACCTTTATCTGTAAAGCTTCAAAGTCAGACTCCTGCGCTCGTTCTTTATTTTGTCTGGCTTGTTCAAGACCGGCGTAAATCAATGATAACGCTAAGGCATAGTTTTGTTTCCGGTACTCAAGTTCGGCAGCAATTTCATAGGAATCGACCAGCAGACTGCGATAGTCGTTTTCGCGGGCGCGCTCTATTACTCCATCTATGAGTGTTTTAGCTTTTTCAAAGTTGCCACTGTCCATTTCTAACTGGGCCAGTGATGATAAGGCCCAATCAATATCCCGTGGAGCCTGAATTTTCCGAAACAGTTCAAGCGCTTTCAGGATATAGGGCCTGGCTCGTTCCTGGTACCCCATAGCATTGAGCAAATAGCCTATTTTATTATTGCTGTACGCAATGTCTTTGGGATCGCCCAAGGCAAGATCCAGTTTCAGCGCATCTTCAAAATAGGTTAAGGCGGTGTCCAGATCCCCCATACGCCGGCGCAGATCGCCGATATTATATAATGCACTGGCTACACCCGATTTATCATTGAGTTTTGTTTTCATTTCCAGTGATTGTTGGTGAGCTTCAAGTGCTTCTTCGTAATACCCCATCTTTTCCAGCACAATCCCGATGCTGTTAAATGCCGAACTAATCGCTTCCTTGTCGTCTATCTGCTGAGCAATCTGCATCGACAAGTACACATATTGAAGCGCCTGAGAATAATTGGACTGAAAGCGATAAATCATACCCATTCGGAGATATGCTTCGCCCAGCCGCGGCTGATCGCCAACACTGTTAAAGTACTTTATCGCTTCGGTGAGTTTATCTTGCGCCAGCTCATAACGGTTTCTTTCCATGGCATTGCGCGCTTGCTGAAAAAGCGCCTGTCCTTCAAGGCCTTTATCACCAAGTTGTTGAGCAAGAATGATAAAACGCTCAGCCAGCTCATCAGCTAACTGCATTTTGCCGGCAAAACGTGCATCAACAATTTGCGTGGTCAGCGCTTCGGCTGATTGTGCCAGTGCAGATTGAGCCGCACCGGCCCCCACCAGGAACAGCCAAATCACGCAAAGAAACCACCTGAGAACAGATCGAAATGACATGAAAAACCTTAAGGATATGTTGAGAGCTGTCATATTAATTTATACATGTTGCTGATGATTTGAACAATCACCGGAGGGAATTACTTGATATTTACAAGTATTAATAAATCATCGCCTGCTCCATCTGCAAATATTGCTAGGTAAAACGTATGCTAATAGGAGCGAGAGTCTGTAAACCTCTGGCTGTCGATGTCACTAACTTCAGAAGCTTACCCAGTGCCGGGCATAAAAAAAGCGAACCTTTAAAAGGTTCGCCATTAATAATCAGCAAGTATCAGTCACAAACTTAATTCGAAACTGACAATAAGCCTTACTCTTCAATATAACTATCCAGTGGCGGGCAGCTACACATCAGGTTACGGTCGCCGTATACGTCGTCGATACGGTTTACGCTTGGCCAGAACTTATTACGGGCAACGGTGGGTACCGGGTATGCCGCGGTAGTGCGGTCATAGCTGCGGTTCCAGTCGTTATCGCAGATATCAGCCAGGGTGTGCGGCGCGTTGTGCAGTGGGTTGTCGATAGCATCCCACTCGCCGCTTTCTACTTTGGCGATCTCTTCACGAATATGCACCATGGCTTCGATAAAGCGGTCCAGCTCAAACTTAGACTCAGATTCAGTCGGCTCAATCATCAGCGTACCGGCTACCGGGAAGCTCATGGTTGGCGCGTGGAAACCGTAGTCATTTAAGCGCTTGGCGATATCCAGCTCAGTTACACCTGAAGCTTCTTTCAGCGGGCGCAAATCGATAATACATTCGTGCGCTACGTGGCCGTTACGGCCTTTGTACAGTACCGGATAATGACCTTCCAGTGAACGAGCCACATAGTTAGCGTTCAGAATGGCCACTTCGGTGGCTTTACGCAATCCGGCACTGCCCATCATTTTGATGTACATGTAGCTGATTGGCAGAATTGAGGCGCTGCCCCATGGTGCTGCCGAAACCGCACCACAATCTTTACCAGCACCTTCGATGCTTACCACACTGTGGTTAGACAGGAATGGCGCTAAGTGTGCTTTTACGCCAATCGGGCCCATACCCGGGCCGCCGCCACCGTGCGGAATACAGAACGTTTTGTGCAGGTTTAAATGCGATACATCTGAGCCAATATAACCAGGTGCTGTAATACCTACCTGTGCGTTCATGTTGGCACCGTCCATATACACCTGACCACCGTGCTGATGCACGATATCGCAGATTTCTCGTACGGTTTCTTCGTATACGCCGTGAGTAGACGGATACGTAATCATGGCACAAGACAGGTTATCACCCACCTCTTCGGCTTTAGCGCGAAGATCAGCCAGGTCTACGTTACCGTTTTTGTCACAGGCTACCACTACCACTTTCAGGCTTACCATTTGCGCTGAAGCCGGGTTAGTGCCGTGAGCAGAGCTTGGGATCAGACACACATTACGGTGCCCTTCACCACGGCTTTCGTGGTAACGCTGAATGGCCAGCAGGCCAGCGTATTCACCCTGCGCACCAGAGTTTGGCTGCATAGAGAGGGCATCGTAACCGGTAATATTGATTAGCCAGTCGCTAAGCTCGCTAATCATTTCCTGATAACCTGCCGCCTGATCAATCGGTGCAAACGGGTGTAACTGGCCAAATTCCGGCCAGGTTACCGGGATCATCTCCGCGGTTGCATTAAGCTTCATGGTGCACGAGCCCAATGAAATCATCGAATGATTAAGCGCTAAGTCTTTATCTTCCAGGCTCTTAATGTAACGCAGCATCTCGGTTTCTGAGTGGTAGCTGTTAAACACTTCGTGAGTCAGGTACTCGCTGGTACGCACTAAGTCAGCCGGGATTGACTGGCTGCCCTGCGTAGTAACTTCGGCATCGAGAGCATCAATGGTTAAACCGTGGTCATCACCCAACAGCACATTTAACAGGTTTAAGATATCGCTACGAGTGGTGGTTTCATCCAGTGCAATACCCACTGCGCCTTCCAGATCCGCACGCAGGTTAAGACCAAGTCCTAAGGCTTTTTCGATTACCGCGGCTTTATCATCCACCAGCACGGTCAGGGTATCAAAATAGGTGCTGTGCTTAAGGGCTAATCCTTTTTGGGTTAAGCCCGTTGCCAGAATGTCGGCAAAACGGTGAATGCGGCTGGCGATGGTTTTAAGCCCTTCAGGGCCGTGATATACCGCGTAGAACGAGGCCATGTTTGCCAGCAATACCTGCGCAGTACAAATGTTAGAGTTCGCTTTTTCGCGGCGGATATGTTGCTCGCGGGTTTGCAGTGCCATACGCAGTGCCTGACGGCCGCGCGTGTCTTTACTCACGCCGATAATACGGCCAGGCAACGAACGCTTATAGGCATCACGGGTGGCAAAGAACGCGGCGTGCGGACCACCGTATCCCATGGGTACACCAAAACGCTGAGCACTACCCAGCGCTACATCCGCGCCTAGTTCACCCGGCGATTTAAGCAGCGCCAGGCTCATTAAGTCAGCGGCAACGGCCACAATGCCTTTTTTAGCCTGTACGGCGGCAATAATGTCGGTTAAATCTTTTACTTCACCGGTGGTACCCGGATATTGCAGTAACGCACCAAATACTTCGTGATCGGCGGCTTGTTCAGCCGGGCCGGTGATAATGCCAAAACCAAACATCTCAGCGCGGGTTTCTACCACGTCCAGGGTTTGCGGGTGAACGTCATCGGCAACAAAGAACAGGTTAGCTTTTTTATTTTTCGATACACGCTTGGCCAGCGCCATGGCTTCGGCGGCTGCAGTACCTTCGTCAAGCAAGGACGCTGAGGCCAGCTCTAAGCCGGTTAAATCGATAGTTAACTGCTGGAAGTTCAGGATTGCTTCTAAACGACCCTGGGCAATTTCTGGCTGATACGGGGTATAAGCCGTGTACCAACCCGGATTTTCCAGCACGTTACGCAAAATTACGTTAGGTACGTGGGTATCGTAGTAACCCATGCCAATAAACGAGCGGTTAATTTTATTCTTGGCGGCAGTGGCTTTAAGGGCTGCCAGTGCTTCAACTTCGGTGGCACCTTCGCCAACTTCAATGGGTTTATCCAGACAAATACTGTTAGGTACAGTCTGATTAATCAGGTCGTCTAAAGAGCTGGCGCCCACTTTTTCCAGCATTTGCTGAATTTCGTCTTCGCTGGGTCCGATATGACGGCCGATGAAGTCATTTTTTTGCTCTAACTGAGCCAGTGAAATTGAAGCGTTTGACATAATTTGTTAAGCATCTCAATGGATTAGAGAGTAAATTAATAAAGGGGCTTAATACCGCCCCTTTGTATAATGTGTTCAGAGCGACCTTATTCGTCGTCTTCGATGCTGGCTGCGTAGCCTTCTGCATCAAGCAGCTCTGCGATTTCAGCTTCGTCGTCAGCCTTAATCTTAAATAACCAGCCATCGCCGTATGGGTCTGAGTTAACCAGTTCCGGCGAGTCTTCCAGATCTTCGTTAATGCCCACTACTTCACCAGTGATTGGCGTGTAAACGTCTGATGCCGCTTTAACAGATTCAGCCACAGCAACGTCGTCGCCTGCATTAACCTGATCGCCTACGTCCGGTAAATCAACAAATACCATATCGCCTAATAAATCCTGCGCGTGCTCAGTAATACCTACGGTATAAACACCATCGCCTTCCGGGCGAACCCACTCGTGAGACGTTGCGTAGCGTAAATCATTTGGGATAGTACTCATGTGTATTCCTGCTCTTCGTTAAATTGTTATAAAACACTTTTTCCATTGCGGACAAAACTGGGCTTAACCACTTCTACTTTAACCCACTTTTTACGCATTTCCACTTCTACTGTGGTGCCATTTGTCGCAGGGATACGCGCCATGGCGACAGCATGTCCAAGAGTTGGAGAGAAGGTGCCAGAAGTGATAATACCAGCCTCGCCTTCTTCGGTTTTTACATTAAGGCCTGCACGCAGCACGCCTTTTTCTTTCATTACCAGGCCAACCAGTTTTTGGGTGCCCTGCTCGCGTTTGGTTTCAAGCGCTGCGCGTCCCACAAAGTTACGCTCGGCAGGCTCCCAGGTGATGGTCCAGCCCATGTTGGCCTCAAGCGGCGTGATGGTTTCATCCATATCCTGGCCGTACAGGTTCATGCCAGCTTCTAAACGCAGGGTGTCACGCGCGCCCAGGCCACAAGGTTTAACCCCGGCGTTCAGCAGGCTCTGCCACAACTCCGGCGCTTTATCTTCCGGCACCATAATCTCGTAACCGGCTTCACCGGTGTAACCCGTGGTAGCAATAAACAGGTCTTCGGCCTGTACACCGTAAAACGGCTTCATGCCGGCTACCGCTTCGTTTTGCGCGGTTGAGAATACTTCTGCCGCTTTGGCTTTAGCTTCCGGGCCCTGCACCGCAATCATGGCAAATTCAGGGCGTTCGGTAATGGTTACGGCAAACCCTTCGGTTTGCTTCAGTAACCAGTTCATGTCTTTTTCGCGGGTCGCTGAGTTAACCACCATGCGGTAGTTGGTCGCGTCAAAGTAATACACGATCAAATCGTCTACCACGCCGCCTTCTTCATTCAGCATACCGCTGTACAGCGCTTTGCCTTTTTCTTTTAACTTTTCAACATCGTTTGCCAGCAAGTGACGCAGATAGTCTTTTGCCTGAACACCAGTAACATCCACGATAGTCATGTGTGACACATCAAACATACCCGCAGCCTGACGTACAACATGATGCTCTTCAATCTGTGAACCATAGTGAAGGGGCATATCCCAGCCATGAAAATCGACCATTTTGGCACCTGATTCCAGGTGTTTGTTGTATAACGCGGTGCGTTGGGTTGTTGCGCTGCTCATAGTGGCGAACTCTTAAAGTTAATTCGATAGTTAAAGTATAAGGAGGGGGCGCAAGCACAACAAATTGGAAATTCTTATCAATACATTTAAAATACTTATATACACAAGCTTGAATATCAGAATTCCTAATCTTTATGATGAAGCAACTCTCGCTGGATAACCTGCGCACTTTCGTGGGTGTAATAGAACAAGGCGGCTATGCGAAAGCCGGGGAATGGCTTGGGCGCTCGCAGCCAGCCATCAGCCTGCAGATAAAAAAACTGGAAGAACAACTGGGTAAAAAATTATTCACCAAATCCGGTCAGCGCCATTTGCCGAGTTCCGACGGCAACTGGCTTTATCCCAAAGCCAAGGAAATACTTGAACTCAACGACAGTATTTTCAGGAGCCTCGACCCTACGCCCCTGCGTGGTCGGCTGCGTTTAGGGATCCCCAACGAATTCGCCTCTACCCTGCTCCCCGGTCTTATTGGCGAGTTTTCCAAGCGTTATCCGGATGTCTCGCTGGAGGTGACCTCAGCCCTGAGCCGCGAACTGCTCCACCCGTCACGGCGCAGCGACTTCGACATGATCCTGGCGTTGGTGAATCCGGAACAGGACACCGATGGCGACGTCGTACTGGAAGACGAAGTGGTGTGGGTGGGCGACCCTGCTCATCCGCTGACCAACCAGAGCATCGCTCTGGTGCTGGCCCCCGATGGCTGCATTTACCGCAGCCGGGTAATAAACCACTTAAAGCAACAAACCAAAGCCTGGAAAATCAGCTATACCAATGCTGACTTATCGGGGCTGGTAGCCGCTATACAACAGGGGCTTGGTATTACTGCACTGGCACGTTCAAGTTTGCCAGCCAATTTAACGGTATTACGGCATCCTAATCTGCCACCGCTTGGCGGGATAAACGTCTGTTTGTTTATGCAATCTACCCAGCATCCCGTGGTAAGCCGCACCCTGGCAGATTTTATAACACGTCGATTACGGGAACGATAATCACTTACATAATTGGGGGGTTGGTTTGTTTCGACTATACTTTTCGAAAAACCAGATCGCCAGGACATTATGCTAAGTACACCTATCGACAGCGTGTTGGATAATGAAGATTATTCGTTACTCACCAAAGCCATTACCCAGGAGGAAGCGGCGCAGCTAAATCCGGTGTTTACTTTGCTGTCCGATCACCTCAACACAGACAACGCTTTTTTAGTGTGCCATAACCGTATTCTTTGGAATCACCTCTATCCTGTTGCCGATAGTCAGCTTAGTGACGAACTTATCGAATCCTTACTTCCGCAATTTCGCGCAGAAGAACAATGGCAATGCCCCTCGGGTATTCTTGACTTTGAATTAACAGGCGCAGGTGAACTTGCTGTTATCAGCCAGTACAGCGAAGGCCTGAACCTGCAATTAAGCTTATGTGTTGTACTGGCGCCGGGTTCGCCAATATCGCCGCATATGTTTGAGCAACTTCGCCATTATGCCGCGCTGCTGATAACCCTATGCGAACACATCACCCGTCAGCGTGTAACAGAAGCCAGACTGCAAAAGAAAAAACGACTACGATTTATTTTAGATGCCACCCGAGCAGGCACCTGGGAATGGGAGATTCCCACCGGCAAAGTCCAGTTTAACGAACGCTGGGCGAACTTAATTGGTTACACCCTGGAAGAACTCGAACCACTAAGCATTGAAACCTGGTACCGAATGGTTCATCCCGACGACCGCGAACGCTCCGAAAAACTGTTGCAGGCCTGTTTTGCTGGCCAGACTGAGTACTACGACTGTGAATGCCGCATGCGGCACAAAAATGGCGACTGGGTCTGGATCCACGATCGCGGTAAAGTCATCGACTGGGATGCCAACGGTAAACCTGCATTTATGGCCGGTACGCATACCGATGTGAATGATAAGAAAAAATTCGAACTGGCGCTGGCGGAAAAAGCCGAGTTCCAGCAGCTCATGTTTGATCATCTGCCGGTGTATTTATTTGTAAAGGACACGGATTACCGCATCGTCACCGCCAATCACAAGTTTATTTCGCTATATCCACCAGAACAGCGTGACAGCATTATTGGCTCAACTACGCTGGAAGATTACAGTAAGGAAGATGCCAGTGCTTTTTTACGGCAGGACATTCTGGCCTTTGCCGCAGGGAAAAGTGAAAACGAAGAACAAATCCAGTTCCCCAATGGTGAAATCCGTACGCTGTGGACTAAGAAAATTCGCTTCGAGGATATTCACGGGCAATCATTTATCTTAGGCGTTGCTACCGATATAACCCCCCTGAAAGCCAGCGAGCTGGCTATGCAAATAGCTAAAAATGAGGCCGAAAAAGCCAACCAGGCAAAAAGCGAATTTCTGGCAACCATGAGCCACGAAATCAGAACCCCAATGAATGGCATTATGGGCATGTTGCAACTGGCATCAAACAATACAACTAACCCAAAGCAGCAACAGTACCTCGAACTTGCCAGTAACAGTGCGCGCGCTTTACTGGCAATTCTGAATGACATTCTGGATTTTTCTAAAATCGAAGCGCAAAAGCTGGAGCTCGAATCCAGCAATGTTTATGTCGATACATTGGTTTACCGAATTGTTCAGGAAGTACTGCCAAGCCTTAATAATAAGCCCATCGAATTACAGATCGACCTCAGCGGACTGCCTTTTGTGTATCTCACCGGGGATGAGACCCGGCTTGGACAAATACTGACGAACCTCTTATCCAATGCGATTAAATTTACCAGCGAAGGCAACGTCTGCCTGAGCATTCGCGCTCTGTCTCTCGATAACGATGAGGTAATGCTCGAGATCGCGGTTTCCGATACCGGCATTGGCATGAGCCCGGCGCAGCAGCAAGCCTTGTTTAACCCGTTTACTCAGGCTGATACATCGACCACCCGACGTTACGGCGGCACTGGCCTGGGATTATCCATTGTGCAGCGTTTAACCGAACTGATGAAAGGCAAAATCACCGTTACGAGTGAGCTTAATGCTGGAAGTACTTTTACCGCAACGGTAATGCTGTCAACACCGGTAAGAGCCATGCCCACGCCCAAGGTTGGCGGTGTTTTGATCCTGAGTCCCAAGCACGCTCAGGCAAGTGTTTTGTGCAAACAACTAGCCGCCTGGAAGGTTCGTTTTGTGCTGCTGGAAACCCTCGACGAATTGGCCGAGCTGTGCACAAAAATGCCACCCAATATGGACTGGTTTATCTTAGATAAAGCCTTGTATCCGGCCTTGTCGTTAATGCTGAGCGATGCCAGCAATGCCGCCATTGCGGCACAGCTTCCCACTAACCGCGTTTTGTTTGGCGAACTCCCCGAAACTCAGTTTGCCAACAACGATGTCGATACCTACAAAATACTCAACAAACCGCTGTTACGCCGCGAATTGCTGCAGGTATTTGGTAGTGCCGGGGTACTTGAAGAACCAACGGCCGTAGAGATGCCAGAGATTGATTTTGCCGCGGTCGCAAAGGAAGGCCGAATCCTGCTGGCCGAAGATAACGCTATCAATCGTGAAGTCGCCCTTTGTATGCTCCAGGATGCCGGATTTACGGTAATCGAAGCAGAAGACGGCATGCAGGCTGTGGAACTGCTTAAACATAATAACGATATATCGCTTATTCTGATGGATTGCCGGATGCCGGTAATGGATGGGTTTGCCGCCACCTTTGCGATTCGCAAGGGCCTTGCCGGCGAAGATAAAAAACACGTTCCTATTGTCGCCTGCACGGCAAATGCAACAAAGCAGGATCAGCAGGAATGTTTACAAGCGGGGATGAATGCGTACTTATCCAAGCCGATTCAAAAGAAAACCTTGCTGGCTGCAATCTACTCGATTTTACAGCCAGACTACTCGATTTAATTAAACTGGCTGTTCTCAGACCCAACAGCCAGCTTTCATGAGTGTTAATCAGTCGTAAGATAATCAGGCAGTTTAACCTTACTTCTGGAGAACATTATGTCTGACATCACACTCACTAAGCTCAACGAAAACCTGCTGGTAAACATTTGTGGCGGCTCAAGCATTGCTGCCCCCGAACAAACACCGGTGCCATTGCCATGTCCGGAGCCTGTTCTGGATGACAAAATAACCCTGCCGTTTAAGCCAAAAATGCTGGGTTAATATACTACAACTCCCTGGCCGCCTGTAGCCAGGGAGTGCAATTACTACAGCGCTAAAGGAACCAGTTTACCCAGCGGCGCAGCCAGCGATTCCGGCGGAGAGGTAAACCAGGCCGGGCCAGTGTCGGTAATATACAAACAATCCTCCAGCCTCACACCAAACTCACCGGGAATATAAATGCCGGGTTCATCAGAAAAACACATGCCCGGTTGTAACCTGGTGGTTTCGCCTTTCACAAAATTAACGCTCTCATGGCCTTCCATACCAATGCCATGACCGGTGCGATGGGATAAACCAGGCAGCACATAATCAGGGCCGTAGCCCAGCGACGAATAATAAGCCCTTACGGCATCATCTACGCTTCCAGCTGGCTCACCCACCTGCGCCGCAGCAAAAGCGATTTGCTGCCCCTTGCGCACCGTTTCCCACACCTGCTGCTGTTTTTTATCCGCTTTACCAAAAACAAAAGTCCGGCTGATATCAGACTGATAACCGTGCACCGAACAGCCGCAGTCCATCAGCACTACCGAACCATCATTAATGACCTGCTGCTGTCGGGTACCATGGGGATAAGCACTGGCTTCATTAAACAGGGCAAGACTCCAGGGCTGACTGCCGCCTAAGGCCACCATCGCCTGATTCATCATGGTTTTCACTTCGGCCTGCGACTGGCCTTTTTGCAGGCGCTTATACGCATAACCATAAGCGGCCAGCGTGATCTCGTTGGCCTTGTGCATTAAGGTGAGTTCGTGGTGCGATTTTACTATTCGACAACCCCGGGTCACCGGTTCGGCCGCAACGGCATTTAATCCGGCGTTCGTTGCAAGAATGCCATGGGACACAAAGAAGCGAACCGAGTTTTCAAAGCCAACCCGGCCTTTTTTAATACCACGTTCAGCCAGGATTTGGGTAACCAGCGCAAAGGGGCTTTCGTGTTCCTGCCACACCCGGACATCCTCGCCCACTGCCAAAGACTCACGAATACTGGGTTCTTCAAAAAACGGGCAAACCACACCGATTTCCCCGGACTGAGGGATCACCACCGCGGTTAAGCGCTCGCTTCGCCACCACTGAATCCCCGTGAAATACACCATGGCAGCGCCGGGTTCCAGCACAATGGCGTCAATATCATAGCTTGTCATTAACTGCTGCGCCCGGGCGATACGTTCCCGCCGCTCCTGGGCACTGATGGGTTTTACGTCTGTAGCCAGCGATGTAAGCGAGTTCTCAGACGTTTGCGTACTGGTAGCCTGACTGCCCTTAGCCAACATCAAGCCCAGACTGCCCGCTGAGGCGATTTTTAAAAAGGTACGTTTATCCATATTATTTTTCTTCACTGTCAGATGAACGGGAAACTGCGCTGGTGCTGGCATCAATCTCGATTAGCCGGGTCTGCCGGCCATTCAGGTAAGCCACTTTTTCACCATCAAAATAGGCGTCTTCTTCCAGCATTACCCGAATTTCTTTGCCCCAGCTATCCAGCATCACTGCATTGTTAAGCTCGATACTGTAAAGCGTATTTTTATGCAACGGATAATCGCCGTCGCCCGTTACACCATTTTGCTGATCCCACATTCCCAGCGTGGTACCTGCGGCGTGACCATGAAACCCCAGTGGATGGGTATAGATAGTGGGTTTTAATCCGGCGTCCCGGGCTTTTTGTAAACTGGCCGCCAGTACCTCATTCCCCGTTCGCCCTACAGCAAATTCACCGGTAAAAATATCCTGCAGCTGGTTTGCCTTTGCCAGCGCCAGCTGCAAATAGTCAGGTGCTTTCGTTTCGCCGGGTTTTAAAATATATGCGTGCTGCTGCGTATCCGTGTTTAAGCCAAGATAGGTAATGCCAAAATCAACGTGCAATAAATCCCCCGGCAAAATTACCGTTGCCTTATCCTCGTCAAAGGTGGTTTCATGATCAAGTGGCAAATTATCGCTGCGCTGCACAGACACCGACGGATGAAACCAGGTATCCAGTTTTAATTCTGCGACCCGCTCGCGAAACCACCACACCAGATCTTCGGTTGTAGTGACGCCGGGTGTAATGGTTTGTGCTGAGAAGCCTTCAGCAATGATCTGGTGCGCCACCGCCACCATTTTCTGATACTCAGTGATTTCTTCCGGGATCCGGGTTTCCAGCCAAGCCACCGCCAGTGGTTCTGCTGATACCACCCGCGACCGGTATTTTGGCGGCAACGCCTGCATAAGATTTTCATTGTCGGTAACGGTTAACCCGTCGGCGTGGGCCCAGACAGAAGATTGGTTAACCCCAATGGTAGCTGGTTGATAAGTCTCGATGATAGCGTTGAGTGCCTGCCACTGGTCAGGCTGTTGCTGTTTGTCCCAGGCCCGCTCAAACAAATTACCCACCTTATAGGGTGCCACGGCCAGCGTGTGCACTTTACCGTTGTGATCTTTTACTATCACCAGCATAGTCGTGCGTCTGGCCGTTTGTAACCAGTCGGCCGGTAAAAAGGTTTTTAGCACCGGATCTTCATTATATTCACGACTGATCATCAGCCACATATCAATGCCCGATGCGGTCATTAATCCTGGTAGCAGCTGCGAGATGCGCTTTTCCAGCAGACTGTCCTGCAACACCGCTCGTTGTTTTAAGGAAAGCAGTTGACTGCTGGGATTTGCCTGTACGCTCATGCCCATCAAGCCACACAACAAAATAATACCGCTCAAGACTCGCATAACCTGCATGCTCCTGATAACTCAAATTCAATGGGTTACTGTAAGCGGGGAATTGCGGCGTTGCAATGCTGGCACGACACGGTATCGTGCCAGACAGCTAAACGGTAAGGCTAAAGCGGCAGAATTACCAACCCATGGCCTGGGTGATAAAGCGTTGTTTAATAGCAGGGATTGCATCGGCAGTGCACATACCTACACCCCGAATTAACTTTTTCAGCGGATGACTACCGCCGAAGAGCTGTTTAAAACTTTCCATAGCAGCAATCATTTTTACTGCCTCACTTTTACGGGCTCGCTCAAAGGCGCGAAGCTGACGAGCCTGATAAAACGCCGCGTGCTCTGCTGCCAGCGTTTGCAGACTTTCGGCCAGCGCAAAGGCGTCCTGTAATCCCAGGTTAGCGCCCTGGCCAGCCAGCGGGTGAATTGTATGCGCAGCATCACCAATTATTACCAGTCCGTCACTCAGCCATTGTCTGGCGTAGCGCATTGTTAGCGGAAAATGCATACGTGCACTTTCAACCGATATTTCGCCCACGTCGCCTTCTATAGCCACCTGTAAGGCTTTGGCGAAATCACTATTAGACAAGCTCAGTAATGCATCGGCATGCTGACTATTTTGCGACCACACGATGGAACACAGGTTAGCATCACTTAATGGTAGCAGTGCCAGCGGGCCCTCGGGGGTAAACACCTGACGAGCCACTTTGCCGTGGGGCTTACTGGTTTTAATGGTCGCGACAATAGCGGTATGCCCGTAATCTTTAAAGGTCAGCGGGAAATTGGCGTATTGACGAATCGCCGAATTAGCGCCATCGGCCCCTACCAGTAAGCGGCAGGAAACCACTTCGTCGTTATCCAGCATTAACATGCTTTCGGACTGACCGGCGAGTACTTTAGTGATGCGGGTTGCAGGCAACAGCTGAACATTTTGCTGCTCACTGACCTGGCTGTGCAGTGCATTTACCAGCGACTGGTTTTCAACAATATGGCCCAGCTCAGTGGTACCCATTTCTTCACAGGTAAACTGAATACGGCCAAAACTATCCTGATCCCACACCTGCATTTGGGTATAAGCGCTCAGGCGCTCCTGAGCCAAATGTTGCCAGACGCCTAATGATTCCAGTTTCTGTTTGTTGGCAGCATTAATGGCCGAAACACGCAGTTCAGGCTGCTCGGACAGCGGCTTGGTAATAGGCGTGGTATCTATCAGTACCACCGACAGTTGTACCTCTTTTAAGGCACGGGCCAGCGCCAGTCCCACCATGCCAGCCCCAACAATAGCAATATCAGCCTGATACATATTTCGTGTCCTGTGTAAATAACGGGAGATGTAGCTTCATTCGGCAAACCCCATGGTTTGGCGCACAAACCGGCGCGATAATCCCGCACAAAACTCCATGGCCAGCAATCCGGCGTTACGGCCTGCAACCAACGGCGGCAAACGGTTGGAAAACAATCGGACTAACCCGTCGGTAAGACCGATGGTAATAGATTTATCCTGCTCACGCTTCAGGCGATATTCATTAAGCACGCCAAAGCTACCGGGGTCGGCCGCATCGGCAAGTGTTTCAGCCAAATCCAGAACATCTCTGAGACCCAGGTTAAACCCCTGCCCGGCAATGGGATGAAGGGACTGCGCGGCGTTACCTACCACCACGGCCCGGTGCTGGGTAAAAGCGTTAATCTGATTCAGCACCAACGGATAAGTGTAGCGCTTGCCAACGGTGTTAATCACGCCGTGGCGATAACCTGTCTCTGCCTGTAAACGGGTAATAAACTCGCTGTCAGACCATTCAAGCGCCGCCCTGGCTTCCTCATGGCTGAGCGTCCACACCAGCGAGTAACAGTTAGCATATTCAGTAAACTCGCCGTCGGCAAAGGGCAACAAGGCCAGCGGGCCATTGGCAGTAAAACGTTCGTGAGCCCAGCCATTATGCGCCTCGCTGAGTGCCACATTGGCAATTAACGCCGACTGACCGTAATCGTCGCTGCTGCGTTCAAAGTTAAGCATTTCAGCTAAACCAGAACGTCCGCCATCGGCTATTACTAATAACCGTGCGCTCAGAGTTTGGTCGTTGTCCAGGGTTAAACTTATGCTGTTAACGTGCTGCGCGACTGCCTTTACGGTTACTCCCTCAAGCACGTCTAATCCGGCGCAATCCGCCGGGAACAACTGTTGACCAAGGGCGTTGATACCAACCACCTGACCAAAACTATCCAGTCCGTAGTCTGCGGCGTGCAGCCGGGTTTGGCCAACAAATCCCTGATCCGAGACTAAAATATGCTGGATCGGCGTGGCATAAGCTTTTTTAAGATCGATGCCAAGGCCAGACAGCGCCTGTTCGGAACGCTTGGCCAACGCGATCACCCGGGCATCAAAGCCTGGGTGGCTGGCGGGATCCTTGCTAAACCGATTAGCGTCGATAAGCGTAACGCTATGCTGCCCCTGCTTAACCAGAAAACGGGCCAGCGTGGAGCCAACGGCGCCGCCGCCTACGATCACAATATCTGCGTCTTTACTGTTCGCCACTGCCTTATAATGTTCCTTTATCTGTCAGCCTGGGTTCTTTGCCATCAGGGCTTCGATGGCGGCGATGGTTTTGGGTACCCCACCGGTAAGCATGTCATAGCCATCGTGAGTAATTACGATATTATCTTCGATGCGGATCCCAATGCCCCGGTACTCAACGGGAATATCGTCCTCAACCGGAATGTACAGACCCGGTTCAACCGTGATTACCATACCGGCTACCAGCGGTCGGGGTTGCCCTTCTTTCAGGTAATCCCCCACATCATGCACATCCAGCCCCAGGTAATGCCCCAGACCATGCATAAAAAAGCGTTGCCAGCTTTTATTTTCCAGCGCATCCTCAACCGATTCGCTGAGTAGCCCCAACCGGCAGAGTCCGCTGGTCAGCACGCGGATAACTACCTGAGTTACCGCCGGCAGGGTCACTCCCGCCTTAAACTCAGCCAACGCCGCTTCCTGCGCATCCAGCACCAGTTGATACAGCTGTGCCTGAGGCTGGCTGAATTTGCCATTGGCCGGAAACGTACGGGTAATATCGGCAGCATACCCCTGTAATTCGGCCCCGGCATCGATCAGGATCAACGAACCGTCTGCTATTTGCGCGTTGTTTTCGGTGTAATGCAGAATACAGGCATTGGCACCGCTACCTACAATGGTGCCGTAAGCGGGTTGACGCGCGCCGCCCATGGCAAATTCGTGGTGTAGCTCGGCTTCCAGCTGATACTCGTAAGCACCGGGTTTAACAAACCCCATGGCCCGGCAATGAGCGCGGGCAGAGATATCCGCCGCTTGTTGCATTACAGCGATTTCGTCGCGGGATTTTATCAATCGCATTTCATGTACTAACGGACGGTAGTCCACCACGCTGGCCGGTGCTCGATTTTGTTTGGGCGTATTGCGCAGTGTTGCCAGCGCGGCAAAAACCGCTTCGTCTGCATGGTCAAACTCACCCTGGGCAAAAAACAACTGTTCGTGACCTTCCAGCCACTCGGTTAACACCCCGGCTAAATCGTCGATAGGATAAGCTTCATCAAGCTTAAAGGTTGCCACCGCCTGCTCCGGCCCCAGGCGTTTGCCCAGCCAGATTTCCATATTGGGATCTTTAGGCTGGCACAGCATGGCGCGGTAATCACCGGCGTAGCGCTCATGATTGGATAGCAGCAACCAGGCATCCGGTTCGTTAAACCCGGTCAGGTACCAAAAGTCACTGTGCTGACGAAAAACGTATTCAGTATCCCGGCTACGGGTAACCAGTCTGGCAGAGGGCACCACCAGCACACTGTTAGCCGGTAACTGCTGAAGCAGCCGGGTTTGGCGCTGGCGATACTGCTTAGCGGTAATCATTAATGCACTGAGGGCGAGTCTTGCTGATCTTCAAGCAACGACTGACCCAGCTCGTTAAAACATAACAGCGCAGAAATACGTACGTATTCCACCACCTCATGCAATGCTTGTTCGGATTCTTCGTCATCGTTCATGGGTTCTTCCATACGGGCGATGTCCGAAAAATCCTCTAATGCCTCGCGAACGTCTTCAGAGCAGTTACTCAGCTTTTGCTGATAAAGTCCAAAGCCCGCCATAAATCCCTGCACCCAGTTGATCAGGGCCAGGCCGCGATCATTAATTGGCTGGGTGTCATCCGGCAACATCAAACGCAGTGCAAACTGACCATCAACCAGCTGCTGACAGGTCTCGTTAAACAGGTTTTGCAGTTGCTCAGAAACCGTTTTAGCCAGGGGTTGGCCCTGGTTCATGGTGTCTTGCAGCACAACCAGCCATTGCTGTTCACTCAGAGACATACCGCCGCATAACATGCCACACATCATGCCATGGATTTCCGCGCCATCCACAACCATATCGTTATCGGTCAGGCATTGGGTTAACGTATCAAACTCAGTGCTCATAAGGTGTTCCGTAAATAATTTGCCCAATGCTACCAAATGCACTGGTTTAAATCCAAAATTCCCTGCCTCTGCCAGGCCATCCCGCATAAATAATCAGCCAAATGGATACAAAGTAATCATTTGAATATCATATGTCTTCTCGCTGCTGGTAGTTCACGATAGTTTCTACTATGATCCCAATTCGCAGGTTGCTTACCACACACTTGCATAGCGGCGCAGAGGGCGTACACTTAGTACCTTTGTATTCGCTAACAACAATGTCTCCTGGGGTGTTTGCCAGTCTATTCATGTCCCTGGCCGATGCTATTTAAAAAGGAAGTTGATTCGTTGCTATTGTGCAGGCTCGGCTCGTACCGAGAAGCCTACGGTGATGATGATGCTTCCGCCCTGAACTTTTCGGTTCTAGGGCGAACAATAGACAGCGGCACTTTGGGAGACGCCATTTACGACGGATTAATTAATGGCAATAATAAATTTTGGCTCGGTCAATATTGATCACGTTTATCAGGTTGATCACTTCGTCAAGCCAGGCGAAACCATCGCCTCGACAGATTATAAGCAGCTCTTAGGTGGTAAAGGCGCTAACCAGTCTATCGCTCTGGCAGCCGCAGGCGCAGAAGTCAGACACGTCGGCAAAATCAATCAGGCAGACAGCGCTTTTAAACAAACGCTTATTAAGCACGGCATTGATTGCCAGTTTTTACAATGTGTAGATACCCCTTCCGGTCACGCCATTATTCAGGTTACCCCATCCGGCGAAAACGCCATTGTGCTGTTTGGTGGTGCAAACCAGGAAATTGGTAATAAAGACATCCTGCATGCACTGGACAAAACCCGCCCGGCGGATTGGGTACTCACCCAAAACGAAACCAGTGGTTTAACTGAAATCTTGCAGCAAGCGAAAGAAAAACACATAAAAGTGGCTTTTAACCCGGCGCCTATGAGCGAGTCGGTAAAATCGCTTCCCCATGAGTGCATCGACCTGCTGATTGTAAACGAAGTAGAAGCGGCAGAACTTTCCGGCGAGCAGGTATTGGATGCCATCATCAGCCATTTCAAAACGCAGTGGGCCCATGCCGAAGTCATTATTACGCTGGGCAAAGCCGGTGTCATCATGCTTAAAGATCAGCAAACCATTCAGGTGGATGCCTTTATTGTTGATGCCGTTGATACCACCGCAGCCGGCGATACCTTTATTGGCTTTTTCCTTGCCGCTTACAGTCAGCATGCTGATGCCCGTCAGGCCTTAAAACGCGCCTGTGCTGCTTCGGCAATAGCTGTTACCCGCGCAGGTGCAGCACAGTCGATCCCAGAAGCAAAAGAAGTGGATCGCTTTTTAGCCAAGCATACTGGCTAAGTTACCTACAGACAGAATTAACGAGTTTACTATGACGCATAAAATAATTATCGATACAGATCCGGGCATCGACGATGCAATGGCAATCTTCTTCGCTTTTCAATCGCCAGAAATTGAAGTGCTGGGACTTACCACGGTTTACGGTAACATACCAGTAAGCATGTCAGCCCGTAATGCCCTTACCCTGTGTGACATCGCTGGTCGTCAGGACGTTCCGGTAACCAAAGGCGTAGCATTACCCTGGGTTGGCCCGGAGTCAGAATACGCGCACTTTGTGCATGGCGATGACGGCTTTGGCAACATTGATTATCCGCCATCCACCCGCGAAGTTGATCCCCGCAGTTCAGCCGAATTTATCGTGGAAATGGCCCGCAAGTATCCGGGAGAAATCACCCTGGTGGCCATTGGTCCACTGGGCAATATCGCCCTGGCGCTACGTTTGGAGCCTGAGCTGCCTAAGCTGGTAAAAGGTATCAGCATTATGGGTGGCGCAGCGTTTGTACCGGGCAATGTAACCCCGGTAGCCGAAGCCAATATCTGGAACGACGCCTACGCCGCAGACATTGTGTTCTCAGCCGACTGGGAAGTAAAAATGTTTGGCCTGGACGTTACCCTGTTTGCCCCTACCGATCCGGCTTTTGTGGATATTCTGGCCGAGAAAAACCCGGTAATGGGTGGCTTTATGCAAAAAGCAGCACAGTTCTACATTGATTTTTACTCGCAGAACCGCGACGAGAAAGTGTGCTTCTTCCACGATGCGTTCCCAATTGCACATTTGGTTAAGCCTGAGCTGTTTGAGTTTACCCGTGGCAATATCCGTATTTCCACCGACGAACTCAACCGTGGTCAAACCGTAGTAGCGCCGGTAGGCACAACCGCCAGCCCGTTATGGACCGAAGCTCAGTTTGTCCAGGCCGCAACCGGTGTTAAACACGAAGAACTGTTCCAGCTCTTTATTGACACCTACGCGCGCTAATTGCGCTGACAAAGATAGCCAGCCCTGAGATTAATCAGGGCTGCACAGCCTGCTAAAGAGTAGTATACAGTGACTAACCTTGATCGCCGGGAATTACGTAAATCGTTGCGTGCTAAGCGCAATGCGTTAAGCGCTGCCCAGCAGCAACAGGCTGCTGCCCTCGTGAGCCAGCAAATTCAAGCCATCCTGCCTGCGCAGGACTTTTGCGTGGCAACCTATCTGGCCAACGACGGCGAAATTGATTTAGCGCCTACTATTACCGCTTGTCAGCAACGCGGCTCGGTAACCTTACCGGTATTACACCCGTTTACCGGTAAACACCTGCTGTTTCAGCATTATACCGGGCACACTCACATGACCTTTAACCGCTTTGGCATCAGTGAGCCAGCCCCCGACAGCACCGCTATTCGCCTGCTCTCTCAGCATGACTTACTGCTGATGCCGCTGGTAGGTTTTGACGCCGCGGGGAATCGCCTGGGCATGGGCGGTGGCTTTTATGACCGCACGCTGGCTAATGTTCATCACTTAGCCAAACGCCCTGTACTGGTAGGCGTGGCGCATGATTGCCAGCAGGTTGAGCAGTTACCGGTTGAAGCCTGGGATATCCCGCTGGACTTAATTGTGACGCCCACACAGATAATCCGCATTTCCTGATAGCGGTATTTCGCTGCTGTATATTCATCTTTTCCCTGCGCCAGCCTCTATAATTCCCTATGCGGATGCGCGTTATTTCGGCTAAAATACGCCCTCTTTTTTTTCAGCGGGTATTAGCATGGATCAGAATGCAAAAAAGCAGGCGGTGGGCCGCGCTGCAGTTAAATATGTAGAACCAGATACCATCATTGGCGTGGGCACCGGGTCAACCGTGAACTGTTTCATTGATGCACTGGCCGACATTAAACACCAAATCACCGGTGCGGTATCAAGCTCAGAAGCCTCAACCGAACGCTTAAAAGCGCTGGGAATTGAGATTTTTGAACTCAATGAGGTAGACAGCCTGTCTGTGTATGTTGATGGTGCCGATGAAATTACCGAACACAAGCACATGATTAAAGGCGGTGGCGCTGCCCTGACCCGCGAAAAAATCGTAGCCGCGGTTGCCAAAACCTTTGTGTGTATCGTAGATAACAGCAAGGAAGTCGGTGTACTGGGTAAGTTTCCGTTACCGGTTGAAGTAATCCCCATGGCGCGCTCTTATGTGGCCCGCGAGCTGGTTAAACTGGGTGGCGATCCGGTGTATCGCGATGGCGTGGTTACCGACAATGGTAACGTTATTCTGGATGTCTTTAACCTGGAAATTTTAAACCCGGTTGAGCTGGAAAAAACTATTAACAATATACCGGGTGTCGTTACCAACGGTATTTTTGGTATGCGCGGTGCTGATGTGGTGCTGGTAGCAACCGATGACGGCGTAGTGACTAAATAGCGCCAGCGTTACAGGTACAGTTACAGGTAAAGGCTTTAGCAAATTCGCTGAGCCTTAACATAACCAAAAACGACAAAAACGTTCCTAGATATTCCAAAGTGATGCAACAAACACTTTCTTATATCGCGGACTTTGTGTTATTTTACACGTATAGACGTCCAGATGTCTCTTAAAATTCCCTGACTGAGAGCGATGTAATGAGCAAATTTTCACTATCTAAAGATAAAATTAAGATTTTACTGCTGGAAGGCGTGCACCAAAGTGCCCTGGAAACCTTGCGGTCAAATGGTTACACCAACATTGAGTATTTAAAAACATCGTTACCGGAAGACGAACTCATCGAAAAGATGAAAGACGTACACTTTGTTGGCATTCGCTCTCGTACTCACATTACTGAAGCAGTAGTGGAAGCCGCCAGTAAACTGGTTGCGGTTGGCTGTTTCTGTATCGGTACCAATCAGGTTGATTTAAAAGCCACCCAGGCGCGCGGCATCCCGGTATTCAACGCCCCGTTCTCAAACACCCGTTCAGTGGCTGAACTGGTGCTCGGTCAACTGATCCTGCTACTGCGCCGCGTGCCGCAGAAAAACGCTGAAGCCCATCGTGGTGGCTGGGATAAGAGCGCAGAAGGTTCTTACGAAGCCCGTGGTAAAACCCTGGGTATTATCGGTTACGGCCACATTGGTACACAGCTATCGATTCTGGCTGAACACCTGGGCATGAAAGTCCGATTCTTCGATATCGAAGATAAGCTGGTACTGGGTAACTCCGAGCAGGTCAAAGCGCTGGACGATCTGTTAGCTATGTCTGATGTAGTTTCCCTGCACGTACCAGAAACCCCAGAAACCAAAAACATGATCGGTCAGGCACAGCTGGCCAAAATGAAGAAAGGCGCTATTTTAATTAACGCTTCACGCGGTACCGTAGTAGATATCGATGCATTAACCGCAGCGCTTAGCTCTGGTCACATCGGTGGCGCTGCTATTGACGTATTCCCGGTTGAGCCGAAGTCAAACAACGAAGAGTTTGAGTCTCCGCTGCGTCAGTTCGACAACGTCATCCTGACTCCGCACGTAGGCGGCAGCACTCAGGAAGCACAGCAAAATATCGGTATCGAAGTAGCGGGTAAACTGGCTAAGTACAGCGACAACGGCTCTACCCTTTCAGCAGTTAACTTCCCTGAGGTATCACTGCCAGAAAACGTTAACCGTTCGCGCCTGTTGCACATTCACGAAAACCGCCCTGGCGTATTAACCCAAATCAACCAGGCGTTTGCAGCCAAAGGCATCAACATCGAGGCTCAGTACCTGCAAACCAACGCGGATATCGGTTACGTCGTTATTGATGTGGAAGCCGACAGAGCACAAGACGCTCTGGACGAACTGACACAGATCGACGGCACCATTAAAACCCGCGTACTGCACTAACAGATTATCGCCCGGCACTAATGCCCGGGTTCATCTGAACAAAAAAGGTTGTCTTTAACGAGACAACCTTTTTTCGTTTTGCGCCTTTTCGACGGGGTAATATCAGTAAAAAAATCCCCTTCGTACCGGAAGTTGAATAGCAACTATACGGTATCTCCAACTACTAACTTCCACACTAACAAAGCGGATGAATTTAGTGAGCCGGTCTTTTATGGAGATCCCGGCTCAAGGCCGGGATGACGAGAGTGTGGGCCGGGACAACGAGAGACAATACGCCACATTAAACCCAAACATCCCCGTCGTACCGGAAGATGCGACGCAACTATCCGGTATCTCCCTGGCGCTCCTATTCAATTCAAAACGACGCCATATGCAGGTAAAAATGCCTCTTCAAAAATTAACAACTTACAATCTCTGAAGTGTCGGGATGCCGACAGCACCCAAAGGGGAGATGGCTCCCCTTTGGAAACCCCCAGTTCTTACTCACGAGAAGCAGACTGAAATTAGCCAGGTAAAACCTATCGCCCAGAGAGGGCGTCCTGCCCTCGCTGGGCGGAGGCGTCTTCCATGACACCTCTACGCTTTTACTTAATCTGGCCAACTTCAGTCTCTCGCTCAATAAGAACCAAAAGAAAAGCGGGATGTTTTGACTACACCAACGTATTAAGGAGATCCCGGCTCAAGGCCGGGATGACGAGAGTGTGGGCCGGGATGACAAAATTAAATGGGCCGGGAAAACGGAATATATTGACCGGGATAACGAGACAATACGCCACATTAAACCCAAACATCCCCGTCGTACCGGAAGTTGCAACGCAACTATCCGGTATCTCCTTCGACTAACTTCCATATTTATAAAACCAATGTGTTGGGTAAGCTAACCTGTTTTGGAAATGCCGGCTGATACAAAAAAGGCCATCTCCAGGAGACAGCCTTTAAAACAATCGATAAAAAGTAACGCTTAGAAGAAGTTATAAACCAGGGTTACCGCCGTTTCGGTATCCAGTTTTTCAACACCTTCATCAACATTGCTGTTGTGGTCCAGACGAATTGACACTTTCATTGATAATGAGCCACTGATGCTGGCAGTTAACGCCGATTCTGCACGTGATTTGGTGTTCTCAGAACCTACCTCAGTACTTAATGTTTGCGTAAACTTGGCGGTGTCAGAGATAAACCATTTGTACGCAGCAGAACCACGAACAATGAAACTGCTGGTATCTTCACCATCCTGAGTTTCAGACCATGCGTAACCAGGACCGATGCTGTATTCAAAAGCTGTTTTCTTGGTTTCCCACATCTTTTGTGACCAACCGCCGGCTAAGGTAGCCTGGTAATCAAAGTTGCTCTGGCGGTCATCTTCGTATGAGCTGAACACGAACAAACGGTGATCAGGATTTTCCAGCTTGTAGTTACCCTGTGCAGAGGCAAAGAATTTTTGCGCTGATGTACGTTCTACTTCTTCACCATCCTGTTCGACGGTTTCTTTCTTGTACAGCCCCTCAACCCGGTAATCGTTGCTCCAGCTTTCCAGCTCTTGCTGAGCAGAAATACCGGCAGTCATTGAAGAGGTTTCAGTGTTACCTGTGGTAACAATAAGACCAAACTCGCCATCCATAGTGAATGGTTTTGGTTCGTCCTGAGCAACTGCGCTTGCGGCAACACAAGTACCAGCGATGGCAAGAAGTAGTTTTTTCATGGGGGAGTCCTACAATTGATTCAAAGTCCTGTATGCCCGTTTGTCCTAGCTTACGGGCTATAGGGCGCTATGTTAAAGCATCTCAGGGCAAATGTAATTAATCGGATGGGTTAAATTCAGAAAAATCTATAGACAATGGTTACCGCTGTTTCGGTACTCAGAGAATCAGAATCAGTCGCGGGCTTAGTGTTGTGCTGCACAATAAATGATAGCTTCAGTGCCAGGGATTCAAACAGGTTAGCACTTAAAGACGTTTCAGTACGGGATTTAACGTTTTCATCGCCCGCTTCAGTAGCGACAAACTGGCGGAACTTAGCCCCCGTTGGCCAGATATAATGGTATTCAGCCGAAGCCCTGATAATAAAACCATCGACCGAATCGGCCTTTTCGCCATTATCAAATTTGGCAAACGCATAACCCGGCCCCACGCTGTAGCGAAAGTTACTGATTTCATTTTTCCAGACTAACTGCGACCAACCCGCCGCCACCGAGGAGCGGTATTCGTAGCCGTTAAAACGGTCGTCCTCATAATCACCATAAACAAATAAACGGCGATTTTCCTGCATCAGTTTATAGTCAGACTGAAAATACGTATACAAGCGCTGTGCTGTGGTTTGGTCCTGCATTTCTTCGTCGACTTCGACTTCACTTTCTTTATACAGAAACTCTATCCAGTAGTGATTAACAAAGCGCTTGGTTTCGTGCTCGGATTTAAGACTACTTTTAATCGACGTAGCGTTGGTATTGCCGGACGCAAAAATTACCCCTAGCTCGCCATCAAGCGTAAAGGTATCGTCCTGCTCTTCGTCGTATTCAACAAAGTCGGCGTGATAAAGCGTACTGATAAGGTCCTTATCAGCCGCTGAGGTTGACATACAAAACAGCGCCATAAGTAATGGCGCTGTCCTGCTTAAAGCTCGGTGTAACATGGAAGCAGTTTTTTATATTTTGTTTTTTGCCTAAATGAACTACATAACGGAAACTGCGACTTTATTCGTCTCTTTCTGGGCAAAAAGTATCGCGTTTTGTAGTACTTCATCATCTAACGGCAACAGACGGACCATATCGGGGGTAATAACCTCAATGTCAGGGTATTTTTCCCGCTGAAAATGGACCACTGAAAGCCTTATCGCACAGGTTAACAAAGACACGTCTAAGTCGCTAGCCAATTTAACTCGGTTATGGGCAAATTTAACCGGATAAAACAACGGCATAGGCAGTTGCCACTGCTCCATGATAGCGCCGCTGCACTCGCTGAACATAAAACCGAAATGGGAAATCTGCTTATCCCATGGCGTCCCTGGCGAATCATCCTTGATATACTCTTGATATTTAACAGGATTACACTTCGCTACAACCAGCTCACTGAGATTTTGCAGGATCCCGGTGACAAAAAAACGGTCGCTACCGCGCACGTTCATATCCTTAGCCAGATATTTTGCCAGCATGCCGGTAAAAACCGATTGCTGCCAGTGCTTATCGATCATCAGATACTGATTATCAAAATGTTTAAACGCTATGTTGGCCGTTTCGGCCAGTACCAGGTTATACAGTGCTTCACCACCAATAACGCTTACCGCTTTGGCTATGGAATCTATTTGCGATGGAAACCTGAACAGCGAACTGTTAGCCAGGCGCAGCAATTTGGCAGTGAGTGACGGGTCAACGCTAATCAGCATTGCAATATCGTCCATATCCGAACGCGGATCATCCAGCACATTGCGCAGGCGCAAACAAATGTCCGGCAATGTAAACGACTGCGTAGCGTATTCAATATATTGGTTCATTCCCCAGAGACCTTCCCTCGATCAGTAAGCTAAGTATATCAGCACCTTAAAAACCTGCCGTTCTATTCATCAACGTCTGAACCAAACATGTCCTGTTGCTGCGGCGGGTTGTCTGCAGACTGTGACGATTGCAACTGGCGGCGTTGATAATTGCGCTTGCGACGCTGACAGGCATTCAGAATCACCCGCCGGGTTGCATCATCGATTTGCAACCAGTACAGACGCTCCTCGCGGGAACGAAAACAGCCCTTACAATACCCTTTAGGCCCACTTTGGCATACGCCAATACAAGGGCTGGGGAGGGTAAAAAACTCAAGCTGAGCCGGCTGCTTGCTGTCTGCCATGGTGCGATAATTTAATAATCAATAATAATAGCTTAGCACGCCTTTTGCGGCGTAAAGTATAGAATTTAATCGGTTAGTGTATATTCGATAGTCGACACCACCCTGACCCGTTTTATATGCGGATGCTGGCTGTCCCGGTCAAAGATAGAAAACTGTCCCTGATTAGCCCGCTTGATTTTACCCAGCACACTTTGAGAATCTTCTGCGAACTTTTCTGCTACCTCACGTGCGTTTAGCGTAGCTTCCTCTATCATTTCCGGTTTAACGTCGTTTAACCGCGTAAAAATATATTCTGTACGAGCATTGTAGTTCTCGGTGCTCAACGCCACGCCCTGACCCAGCAGATCGGTTAGGTTTTGTTGCACAGCCCGTACCTTCAGTACATCAGTAGAATAAACCGTTACTGTTTGCGTACCACTGTAGCGAAACCGCACGCCCTCGTTACTGCCATAACGCTGTGCCAGCTTATCGGTAACTTCGGGCAAACCTATGGTAATTTCCCCGGCTTTAATCCCCTGAGTAATCAGATAGGCCTTCACCTTTTCGCTTTTAACCGACATGGTTTTATAAAGCGTGGCTAAGTCATTATCTGCCTCAATAAACTGCAATGGCCAAATTACCTGATTGGCAACGAACTCTCGCTCAGACAAGCCTTTAACCACCACTGAACGCTCCCATTGCTTAGCCTCAACTAAAGCCTTGCCGCCAAGACCACCCAGGGCAGCTGCGCCCATAAAAATCCCCAATGCTAAAATACACGCCGCACTTTTATCCATTTCATTATCCTTTGCTTACCGATGTTTCATTATCCCTACTATAAAAAGACTTTGTGGCGAAATCAGGTCCTTCCAACGATAAAACGGGGCGAATGAAACATATAACAAAAAATCCCGTCATCCCGGGAGGCCCAACGGGCCTACCCGGGATCCCCTGACATGTTATTAGGGTGCTTATACTGCAAAAAGGTTGTCCCCAGTGAGACAGCCTGTTCCGGAGATCCCCGCTCAAAAGCGTGCGGGGATGACGAATAACCGGAATGCCAGTGGCATTCCGCAGTATGAGGAACGACACGCCATGGATGGCGTGGCTGGAATAGCTCACAGGGATGTTTGTTACTCCTAAGCTTCCCTAATCAATCCCGTCATCCCGGGAGGCCCATCGGGCCTGCCCGGGATCTCCTGACATGTTATTGGGGTGTTTATACTGCCAAAAGGTTGTCCATAGTGAGACAGCCTGTTCCGGCGATCCCCGCTCAAAAGCATGCGGGGGTGACGAAGTTTTTTGCCCTCTACAAAAGCACACGGGATGGCGGTATTTTTTAATTGGGGAGATGACAGAGTATTTTGGGGAAGGATAAAGGCACGCTTTATTTGGTTCTTATTATCGCGAGATACTGAAGCTGGGCAGATGAAGTAAAAGCGTAGAGGCATCATGGATGATGGCTCCGGCCAGCGAGGGCAGGACGCCCTCTCTGGCCGATAGGTTTTACCTGCCCAGCTTCAGTATGCTTTTCGCGATTTAAGAACTGGGGGAGTCCAGAGGGGAACCACTTCCCCTCTGGGTGCTGTCGGCACCCCGACAAAATGCCAATACTTCATCGCAATTAAACTGGTTATTTTAGCTAAGGCAGTCTGCTCAGGCGATCCCCGCTCAAAAGCATGCGGGGGTGACGAATAACCGGAATGCCAGTGGCATTCCGCAGTTTGAGGAACGACACGCCATGGATGGCGTGGCTGGAATGGCTCACAGGGATGTTTGTTACTCCTAAGCTTCCCTAATCAATCCCGTCATCCCGGGAGGTCCAACGGGCCTGCCCGGGATCTCCTGACATATTATTGGGCTGTTTATACTGCAAAAAGGTTGTCCGTAGTGAGCCAGCCTGTTCCGGAGATCCCCGCTCAAAAGCATGCGGGGGTGACGAATAACCGGAATGCCAGTGGCATTCCGCAGTATGAGGAACGACACGCCATGGATGGCGTGGCTGGAATNGCTCACAGGGATGTTTGTTACTCCTAAGCTTCCCTAATCAATCCCGTCATCCCGGGAGGCCCATCGGGCCTGCCCGGGATCTCCTGACATGTTATTGGGGTGTTTATACTGC
>NZ_MJIC01000014.1:0-403822 GCF_001758465.1 Marisediminitalea lipolytica | reverse complement strand
AAAAAGGTTGTCCGTAGTGAGCCAGCCTGTTCCGGAGATCCCCGCTCAAAAGCGTGCGGGGATGACGAAGGAGGAGCGTGCAGGGATGACGGGTTTGTTTTGATTGCGGGGATGACGATAATGTTATTGGCTTTTTTTATGAGGCAAACAAAAAAGGTTGTCTGCAGTGAGACAACCTTTTTAGGGGGTCCCGGATATCGCCTTTGGCGATTCCGGGACGAAGAAACGCTAAGGCGTTTCTTCGCTTTAGCGTTTTTTAGCCTTAGGATTTGGCAGGTCGGTGATACTTCCTTCGAAGATCTCACATGCCAGACCAATTGACTCGTTCAACGTTGGGTGAGCATGAATAGTCAGACCTACATCTTCCGCATCTGCGCCCATCTCGATAGCTAAACCGATTTCGCCCAGCATCTCACCGGCGTTAGTACCAATCATGGCACCACCGATAACACGGCCAGTTTCTTTGTCGAAAATCATTTTAGTCATACCGTCGGTTGCGTCAGACGCAATCGCACGACCAGAAGCCGCCCATGGGAATGTCGCTGTTTCGTAGCTTACGCCCTGCTCTTTTGCTTCTTTCTCAGTTAAACCAACCCAGGCTACTTCTGGCTCAGTGTAGGCTACTGATGGAATGCAACGTGGGTCGAAGAAGTGCTTCTTGCCAGCAATGTTTTCTGCCGCTACGTGGCCTTCGTGTACCGCTTTGTGCGCCAGCATAGGCTGACCAACCAGGTCACCAATCGCGTAGATGTGGCCAACGTTAGTTTTCATTTGCTTATCAACAGCAATAAAGCCACGCTCATCAACGTTCACGCCTGCTTTATCCGCCGCAATCAGTGCACCGTTAGGCTTACGGCCAACCGCTACTAACACTTTGTCGTAACGTACTGGCTCTGCAGGTGCATTTTTACCTTCAAAAGAAACATACATGCCGTCATCTTTCGCTTCAACACCCGTTACTTTGGTTTCCAGCATAACGTTGAATTTTTCTTTGTAGGTCTTCATGAACACTTTCATGATGTCTTTGTCAGCCGCCGGGATTAACTGGTCAAGGAACTCAACCACGTCAATTTGTGCACCCAGTGCTTCGTAAACAGTACCCATTTCCAGGCCGATAATACCACCGCCCAGTACCAGCATTTTCTCTGGAATGTCTTTCATTTCCAGTGCGCCGGTTGAATCGATTACACGGTCATCTTCAGGAATAAACGGCAGAGATACCGGCTCAGAGCCTGCAGCGATAATCGCGTTGTCGAAAGTAATAGTGGTTTTACCGTCTTTACCTTCTACTTCCAGGGTGTTTGCACCGGTAAATTTACCGTAACCCTGAACGTGCTTAACTTTACGCATTTTAGACATGCCCGCCAGACCTTTGGTCAGCTGGCTAACAACGCCGTCTTTATAAGCGCGGATTTTATCCAGATCGATTTCAGGCTCACCAAATGACACACCGTGGCTGGCCAGGTGCTTGGCTTCTTTCATCACTTTAGCAACGTGCAGCAGGGCTTTGGAAGGAATACATCCTACGTTCAAGCATACACCACCAAGGGTTTCTCTGGCATCAACCAGAATGGTTTCAATTCCCAAATCAGCTGCACGGAAGGCTGCTGAGTAGCCGCCAGGGCCGGCGCCTAATACCACTAACTGCGTTTTTATTTCGCTCATCGTGACCTCAAATCTGTCCTGTTTCTATACGAATGTAAGTGTCTGAATTGTAACTAGCTGCGTCACAGCAGTAAAGGTAAACTCTCTAATTCAGATTACGATTCGCCCTGCACGAAGCAGGGCGAACAATGATTTACAGAATTAACTGGCGTAAATCTTCCAGTACTGACTTCAAGTGTACAGCAAACCTTGCTGCGACCGCGCCGTCAATAACACGATGGTCGTATGACAACGATAAAGGTACGGTCAGGCGAGGTTCAAACTCTTTACCATTCCACTTCGGTTTGATATCAGATTTCGATACCCCAAGGATAGCGACATCCGGTGCGTTTACAATTGGCGTAAACGCCGTACCACCAATACCACCTAAGCTGGAAATGGTAAAACAGCTGCCCTGCATGTCGGCAGCTTTAAGCTTACCGTCGCGGGCCTTTTTACTGATTTCCATCAGCTCTTCGGAAATTTCGTAAATGCCTTTCTTATCAACATCACGCACTACCGGTACTACCAGGCCTCCCGGAGTATCCACGGCAATACCAATGTGGATGTACTTCTTCTGGATCAGGGTCTCACCTGATTCACCCAGTGAGGTGTTGAAGATCGGGTAAGCACGCAGTGCATCGGCCGCCGCTTTCATCATAAACACCAGCGGAGTGATTTTTACGCCCAGCTTGCGCTTTTCAGCAATGGCATTCTGCTCTTTACGGAACGCTTCCAGATCGGTGATATCCGCTTCTTCAAACTGCGTTACGTGTGGGATAGTTACCCAGTTGCGATGCAGATTCGGGCCGGAAATCTTCTGGATACGGGTCAGCGGCTTCTCTTCAATTTCACCAAACTTGGCAAAATCAACTTTTGGCTGTGCCAGTACCTGCAGGCCACCACCGTTACCACCACCAGCAGTTGGTGCTGTGGTACGCGGACGAGACAGCTCTTCTTTCACATAGGCCTGAACGTCTTCTTTAAGAATACGGTTCTTCGGACCACTGCCAGGTACTTCTGATAAATCCACACCAAATTCACGGGCAAGACGACGCACCGATGGTGAGGCGTGCACTTTTCCGGTTTTTGGCTTGGTACCGGCCGAAGGATGATGCGGCACAGGTGCTTTTTTCGGTTCTGCAGGCTTGCTGGCAGCTGGCGCGCTATCCGCTTTAGGCGCAGACGCAGCACTTTCTGACTTAGCAGGCGCTGGTTTGGCGCTACCTGCCACTTTAAGCATACATACCTTGTCGCCTTTCGACACTTTGTCACCGGATTTAACCAGTAACTTGGTTACCACACCTTCTTTAGGTGATGGTACATCCATGGTGGCTTTGTCGGTCTCAAGAGTAATAAGACCGTCTTCAACCGCTACGGTATCGCCTTCGGCAACCAGAATTTCGATAACATCAACGTCTGATGCATCGCCAATGTCTGGTACGGTTACTTCAATTTCTTCTTCAGCGGATGAAGCTTCTGCTGCAGGCGCGGCAGATGCACCGCCGGCACTGCCTACTTCAAGCAGTAATACCAAAGAACCTTCGCTTACCTTGTCACCCTCTTTAACCTTTACTTCAACCACTTTTCCGGCTTTAGGGCTCGGTACGTCCATGGTTGCTTTGTCGGTTTCAAGGGTGATCAGGCCATCTTCGGCTTCAACGGTATCGCCGGCTTTCACCAGAATTTCGATTACGTCTACATCGGCAGCGTCGCCGATATCCGGCACAGTAACTTCGATAGTTTCGCTACCGCCGGTGCTTTGTTCAGCTGCCGGTTTCGCCTCGGCTGCCGGAGCTTCGGCCGCAGGTGCTTCTTCCGCGGCAGGCGCTGGCGCTTCTTCAGCAGCCGGGGCTTCTGCGCCACCCGCTACCGAAAGCTTAGCCAGTAAGTCGTTGTGGCTGATTTTATCACCCACTTTTACGCACAGCTCTTGTACTGTACCAGCAAAAGGTGCTGGTACGTCCATGCTGGCTTTGTCACTTTCAACTGTTACCAGGGCGTCTTCGGCTTCTACCGAATCGCCTGGCGCTACGCACAGTTCAATGACTTCAACTTCATCTTCACCTAAATCCGGTACTAATACGTCTTTAATGTCTGACATCGTTTGCAGTCTCCCTGAGCTTATGCGAACAGCGGGTTAGTTTTTTCTGGATCAATGCCCAGATCCTGCATGGCTTTGTTCAGAGTCTTGCCATCCAGCTCGCCTTGTTTAAACAGCTCATACAGGGCTGCAAACGTTACATATTCTGCATCAACCTCAAAGTGACGACGCAGGTTGGCGCGGCTGTCTGAACGACCAAAGCCGTCAGTACCCAGTACACGGTATGAGCCTGGAACATAGGCACGTACCTGCTCACCGTAGTTCTTGATGTAGTCGGTCGCCGTGATGGTTGGACCGTCAAAACCTTCGCTCAGTACTTCAGTGATATAAGGCACTTTGGCATCGGCTTCAGGGTGCAGCATGTTAAAGCGCTCACAGGTTTGACCGTCACGAGCCAGCTCGTTGAATGAAGGTACTGAGTACACTTCTACCGCAACGCCGTAGTCGTCATGCAGCTTGGTTGCCGCAGTACGCACCTGCTCCAGGATAGTACCTGAGCCCAGCAGTTTAACTTTCTTCTTGCTGTTAGCACGGCCAATGGTTTCTAACTTGTAGATACCTTTGATAATGCCTTCTTCCACGCCTTTCGGCATTTCAGGCTGCTTGTAGTTTTCGTTCATTACGGTGAGGTAATAGAACACGTCTTCCTGCTCTTCAAGCATACGGCGCAGACCGTCCTGCACGATTACCGCCACTTCGTAGCCGTAAGTTGGATCGTAGCTTACGCAGTTAGGGATAAGCGCTGCCTGAGTATGGCTGTGGCCATCCTGGTGCTGCAGACCTTCACCGTTTAGGGTTGTACGGCCAGCTGTACCGCCTACTAAGAAACCACGAGTCTGGCTGTCGCCCGCTGCCCAGGCTAAATCTCCCACGCGCTGGAAACCAAACATTGAGTAGTAAATGTAGAACGGTACCATTGGCAGATCGTTGGTGCTGTAAGACGTACCAGCAGATAACCACGACGCCATAGCGCCCAGCTCGTTGATACCTTCCTGCAGTACCTGACCTTTCTGGTCTTCACGATAGTAAGCTACCTGATCAGAATCCTGTGGTTCGTATTTCTGGCCCTGGCTTGAGTAAATACCTACCTGACGGAACAAGCCTTCCATACCAAAAGTACGGGCCTCATCCGGGATAATCGGCACGATACGCTTACCGATTTGCTTGTCTTTCAGCAGTGCGGTCAGTACGCGAACAAAAGCCATGGTGGTAGAGATTTCACGATCGCCAGAACCTTTGGTTACCGCTTCAAAGGCCTTCAGCGCTGGCGCTGGAAGTTCTTCGGTTGACTTAGCCAGACGACGCGGCATGTAACCCTTAAGGGCTTCACGACGCTCGCGCAGATATTTCATCTCAACGCTGTCTTCGTCAAACTTGTAGTAAGGCAGGTCAGCCAGCACGTCATCAGATACCGGAATATTGAAACGGTCGCGATAATGTTTAATCGCATCCATGTCCATCTTCTTAACCTGGTGGGCAATGTTTTTACCTTCACCAGCGGCACCCATGCCGTAACCTTTAACGGTTTTAGCCAGAATTACCTGTGGGCGGCCTTTGGTGTTTACCGCGCGATCGTACGCTGCGTAAACTTTTACCGGATCGTGACCACCACGGTTTAAGCGCCAGATGTCTTCATCAGACATGTTTGACACCATTTCTTTTA
This sequence comes from Marisediminitalea lipolytica, assembly GCF_001758465.1. GTDB lineage: Bacteria > Pseudomonadota > Gammaproteobacteria > Enterobacterales > Alteromonadaceae > Alteromonas > Alteromonas lipolytica. The sequence goes on along the minus strand of NZ_MJIC01000014.1, from coordinate 398,411 downwards.
CTTCAGGGAACTTACCAAAGAAGTGTTCACGAGTGTAAGCACCGCCTTTAGCTTTGAAGTTCTGGTATTCACCATCTACGGTTTCGTTCATGATCTGCAGCAGTTTGCCGGTGGTGTCACGGGCTAACAATGGATCCCAGTAACGACCCCAGATAACTTTAATCACTTCCCAGCCTGCGCCGCGGAAGGTGCCTTCCAGTTCCTGGATGATTTTGCCGTTACCACGTACCGGGCCATCAAGACGTTGCAGGTTACAGTTAACCACAAAAGTCAGGTTGTCCAGGCCTTCGCGTGATGCCAGACCAATTGCACCCAAGCTTTCCGGCTCATCAATTTCACCGTCACCCAGGAAGCACCATACGCGCTGATCAGAACAATCTTTCAAACCACGGTTGGTCAGGTATTTCAGGAAACGCGCCTGATAAATCGCCTGCATCGGGCCAAGACCCATAGAAACCGTTGGGAACTGCCAGAACTCAGGCATTAATTTAGGGTGCGGGTAAGAAGACAGGCCCTGGCCGTCTACTTCCTGACGGAAACCGTCTAATTGCTCTTCGGTCAGACGCCCTTCGATGTAGGCGCGAGAATAGATGCCCGGCGCCACGTGGCCCTGGAACATAATAAAGTCGCCGCCGTCTTTGTCGTTCGGCGCTTTAAAGAAGTGGTTAAAACCAACATCATACAGCATGGCAGAAGACGCGAAGCTTGAGATGTGACCACCTAATTCAAGGTCTTTTTTAGACGCCCGTAATACCATCATCAACGCGTTCCAGCGCAGTGCATTACGAATGCTACCTTCAATCGTCTGGTCGCCCGGCATGGTTGGTTCCTGGCCAGGCGGGATTGTATTGATGTATGCAGTGGTAGCGTCGTACGGCAGGTGCGCACCGTTGCGGCGGGCTTTCTCAATAAGAGACTCTAACAAAAAGTGCGCGCGTTCTACCCCTTCTTCCTCCAGAACCGATTCTAACGATTCCAGCCATTCCTGGGTTTCCTGCGGGTCAACATCTTGGTGCATCATATCACTCATGGTGCCATCCTATAGTTACTGATATAGAAAAACATCCACACTCGGCGTGGCAACCCCTAACGGCTGCACACAGGGTGGATGAAATACCTTACAAATTGTCTGATCAGGGCAACCAGTGTGTTGCACCCAATCGCTTTTTACTCCCGGCGTCACCACAAAAAACGGGTTAGCGGGAGGTTAAATTTCCAGTCGGCGCAAAGCTCGCTGCACCCGACTGTCTCGCTGATTAATTGCCAACAAGGTTTTCTCAATGTAGGCAAGGTGCGCATTACAGGCCTGACGGGCCGCTTCGGGATCCCGGCTTGCAATGGCTTCAACAATCTCTTTACGTTGCTCGGCTATGTTATGCACAGCTTCATCACTGGCGTGTAACGCCAGCATTTCAAAGTTACGTTCTATGTTATCCACCAGCATGGTTTGCATTGTGCTCATTACATGCAGCAACACCATGTTGTGAGATGCCCGTGCCATAATTACGTAAAACCGACCTAAACATTCAGCCTGCTCACGCTTGCACTCGGTGCGTTTGGGCGTGGGCATTTGCTCGAGTGCTTCACGCAGCGCGCTGTAATCTTCCGGTTGCCCGCGAAGCGCTGCGTAATACGCCGCCATACCTTCCAGCGCGTGACGAAACTCAAGCAAATCAAACTGGGTTTCAGGCCGCCCGCTAATCAGCGCCATTAAAGGATCGGTCATCGCCGAATTAAGCTGACGACTGACAAAAGTGCCACCACCCTGCTTACGCTCTACTAAACCGCGGGCCTGTAAATTACCAATTGCTTCACGCAATGAAGGACGGGATACCTGAAACTGCTCGGCCAGCTCGCGCTCGGGCGGTAAACGCTGCCCGGCCAACAACGTGCCATCGAGTATCATAGACTCGAGTTGCTCGGTGATAACATCGGCAAGTTTTTTGCGGCCAGTTTGCATGGTGATTAACGCAGGCTCCGTTTATGGGTGGTTTACCACTTGCTCATTATGTAAACGAATTATCGCACACCGAACAATTGGTATTACCATTTTACCTATCTAATTAGTTTAGAGCAGATTATCACTGAGGTAAATAGTTAACATAGACGAAGTTTTATAAAGAATCTGTAACAAACAACTTAACTTTTGAAATTATTCATAAAATTTTATGGCAATCACTGGTTAAACCAGCCTTTCAACAGGGCTTTCTGAGGTAATTTTATTACAAAATGGGTAATTCCCGTTATTTTAACTCCTTGTTTTGCAGTGCAGCATTTTATTACCAATCGCCAATATTCTGCGATAAACAGGCATAGCATGTGGCTGCCTCAGCGCTTTAACCGACTAAAATTCGCACTATTTGTTAAATAAAGCGTCACTTTGGTTGAGTAACCACCAGTTTGTACCCTGGTTTTAGTGATATCGATCAGATAAGAAGGGCCCGACAGCAATAGCTCAGGCCCAAAAATAAAGGCTGCGAAAGCAGCCTTAGAAAAGTAATGGATTAAGTGGATTAATCAACAAAGCCCAAGAGGGTCAGCAACGCAATTACCGCCAGCAGCAACATAATGTTGCGCTTCGCCAGCGTTACCAGTGCTTTTGGCTCACAGGCCGGATCATTCTGCTGCGTGGTAGTAAAATCGACATCTTCCGCTTGTGCTGCAACTTCAGTAAGCACTTTTTCACCGGCGATGCCAGGATTCGTTAAGTAAGTCAGCCACACCGGTAATGCCCGGGAAAAATGCCCCACTAGCAGCAAGCCGAAAGCTGTAATACGCACAGGCAGCCAATCAAGGATATGCATCCATTTAGCCATCGATTCCTTGCGCTTTGCATCAGTTTCGCACCACAGGCGATAACATTCGCGACTGGTCACATAAGCCATAGCGCCAGCCGCGCCAAAGGCCGTAAAAAACAAAATAACCGCCGCATATTGCTGATAGTTAAGCCACAACAGGTGCTGACCAAAACTTTTGCCCTGCTCAGCAGGTTCATCAGCCACCTCTAAATTAGTACAGTGGCCGAGTTCACGGGTATATAAATGGCAGGCTTCCAGGTCGCCACGCTCTGCCGCCTGTAAAAACGAGCGGTAGGTTTTGCGTAAGGGCTCGCTGCCCAGACACAAAAACAAAATAAGACTTTGCAAAATAAAACTGATAAAACCGCTAAATAACCACTGACTTACCAAAAAGACCACAATCACTGGCAAGGCGATTTGCAATACCAGTTGCAGTGGCATGGTTTGCCTGGCTATCCAGCTTTGCCCCTGGGTCCAGTTGAGGTAATTACTCAGATGGCTTTCAACATGCCACGCCGGCTGTTTACGAATTGCCCGTTCAATCGACAAAACCAACAGTAAACTCATTAACACCATGGTGTTCTCACCTTTTTAAATGCTTACTAAGTGCCTGGCGATAGCCGGCCCAGTTAAATACCACGCCCGGATCGCTTTTACGACCCGGCGCTATATCATTATGCCCCACTATTCTGCCCAGTGTTATAGCCGGATACAACGAAATTATCTGCGCGCTCACCGCCTCCAGTGCCGCGTACTGGGCATCCGTATAAGGCAGGTCATCAGTCCCTTCCAGCTCGATACCAATAGCAAAATCGTTACACTTTTGCCGCCCCTGAAAACTCGAAACGCCCGCATGCCATGCCCTTTTATTAAATGGCACGTATTGTTCTACCGTGCCGTCACGGCGTATTACACAATGAGCCGACACTTTAAGATGGGCGATTTCTGCATAAAATGGATGCTCATCCGGATCCAGAGTACCGGTAAAGAGTTGTTCAACGCCTTTGGTGCCAAACTGACCGGGCGGTAACGAAATATTGTGCACCACCAAAACGCTGACATCTGACTCGTCCGGACGGTCATCACAAAACGGGGATGCCTTCAGCACGGCATTTTTATAGCAATAAGAACGCTTCATAGTAGTGAATTTTTTAAGTATTTCATTACAATAGTTTGACAGCGAAGTCGCCGCAAGACAATCCTGAGGCAAGCAATGACACAACCCACTTCCGATACCAGCAGTGCAGCAAAATGGATGCTCATTCTTGCCTGGGTATGCTTATTTGGTTTACTGATCCTGGTATTCGGCGATTTGCTGGACGAACAGGAAAACCCTAATCAGGCCCCTATGAGCGTAATGCGCGGCCAGCAGGTAGAAATCCGTCTGGAACAAAATCGTCAGGGCCATTATGTGGTTAGCGGCACCATCAACGGTCGGCCAGTGGTCTTTTTAATCGATACCGGCGCCACCAGTGTGGCAATACCGGCCCATCTAGCCGACGAGCTGAGTCTGCCTCGTGGTCGCTCGGCGTATGCTGCAACAGCCAACGGTAACGTGCGTATCACCCTCACCGAAATTGCCAGCTTAACCATTGGCGAAATCACCCTGCATAACGTAGAGGCCAATATTAATCCTGGTATGCAAAGTGATCAGATTTTACTGGGTATGAGCGCCCTAAAACAGTTAGAATTCACCCAACGAGGGGAAACCCTCATCCTACGTACCCTATAAAAAGAAGTATTACTGTGAGTCAACAATCATTGCCATCGCAACAAAGCATTAAAGAACAAGTTATTCAGGCACTGGCCGAAGATCTCGGCGGTAAGCCCGATGCCAGCGCCGATATCACCGCTAATCTTATCCCGGCCTCGCAACAGGCCACGGCAACCATTATTACCCGTGAAAACTGCATCGTGTGCGGTGTAGCCTGGGCACAGCTGGCCTTTAGTCTGGTCGACGAGACCATTGAACAACAGTGGTTGGTGCAGGATGGCGACAAAGTCACCGCCAACACCACTCTGGTTGCCCTGAAGGGCCCGGCCCGGGCACTGTTAACGGCCGAACGCACTGCCCTTAACTTTTTGCAGATGTTATCTGGCACAGCCACCGACACGGCCTATTACGCCAGCTTACTGGCGCATTCAGATACCCGTATCCTTGATACCCGCAAAACCATTCCCGGATTGCGCCTGGCGCAAAAGTACGCGGTTGCCTGTGGCGGCGGCAAAAATCATCGCATTGGCCTGTATGATGCTTTTCTGATTAAAGAAAACCATATTATGGCCTGCGGCGGCATTCAGGAAGCTATCAGCACAGCCAAAACACAGGCCCCAGGCAAGCCGGTAGAGGTAGAGGTGGAAAACCTCGACGAACTGCAACAGGCCATCGAAGCAGGCGCCGATATTGTGATGCTGGACAACTTTTCTAACGAACAGATCCAACGCGCAGTGAGCCTGACGCAAAAACGTTGTAAACTGGAAGTATCAGGTAACATTACGTCTGAAAGATTAACCTCGCTGGCCACGCTAGGGGTGGATTACATCTCTTCCGGCGCACTGACCAAGCATGTCAAGGCCATAGATCTGTCTTTACGGATTAATCTGTAATAAGCCTCAACCGCTTGAATTACCTGAGCTGGAAGCTGACAGGTATGCAGGATTGTACGAATAGGTAGCAATTTCCGAGACTTGAGTATAATTCCTAATACTTGTCAGATGCTTAGATGGTTCTATACTGAGAATCAAGTACCGGGGACGTAAGTGACGACGACTCAGGTATCAACTTTAAACTTTATTAATGACAGACATTTTATTGTTTTTGCGACCCGGAGAAAGTGATCATGAAATCTTTTAAACAAAACAACAAAGGCTTTACCTTAATCGAACTGATGATCGTTGTAGCTATCATCGGTATTCTGGCAGCGGTAGCATTACCTGCTTACCAGACTTACACTAACAAAGCGAAATTCTCAGAAGTAGTTGGTGCTACTCAGGCTATCAAAACTGCGGTAGAAATTTGTGCCCAAACCGAAGGCGGTTTCGCTAACTGCGGATTTGGCAGCAACGGCGTTCCTGCTCAACCACCAGCATACGGCAACCTGGCTTCACTGGCATGGGATGAAGCAGCAGGTACCCTTACCGCTACAGCAGTTGTTGGTGGTGGTCTGAACGGCGAGACCTACATCCTGACTGGTAACTTTGCAAACGGTCAGACTACCTGGACAGAAGGTGGTACTTGCCAGGCAGCTGCAATCTGCTAATCGATATACCTCACAAAAGCCCAGTTCCTGCTGGGCTTTTTGCTTTCTGCGTTAAGAGAATCGGGTTATGGCCAAAGAACAAGCACTAACAACGTATACCTGGCAGGGAAAAAACGCCAAAGGCCAGACTATTAAAGGCGAAACCAGCGCCAAGTCGGTTCAGGAAGCGAAGAATCAATTAAGACGCCGGGGCATTTCGGCCACCAAAGTAAGAAAACTCTCCAAACCCTTGTTTGGGCGAGGCGGCGAAAAAATCAATGCTGCCGATATCTGTGTTATCACCCGTCAGATGGCCACCATGCTGGGCGCCGGTGTAACCCTTATTCAAACTATCGACATGCTTGCCGCAGGCCACGCTAAAGCAACCATGCGAAAAGTACTTAACCGCATCGGCGATGATGTGAAAGCCGGTACGCCTTTATCCACTGCGTTACGCAAACACCCAAAATACTTTGACGACCTATATTGTGATCTGGTGGAAACTGGTGAGCAGTCTGGCGCACTGGAAACCATATTCGATCGCGTCGCCACCTATAAAGAAAAAGCCGAAGCCCTCAAATCAAAAATAAAAAAGGCGATGTTTTATCCTATCTCAGTGCTTGTCATCGCGTTTATCGTTACCGCCGTTCTGCTTGTCTTTGTAGTACCGCAATTTGAGGAGATATTCTCCAGCTTTGGCGCCACCTTGCCCGCCTTTACCTTATTTGTACTGGGCATTTCCCGCTTTGTGCAGGATTATGGCATTTTCCTACTGGCCGGGATGGGCGCGATCGGCTACGTACTTAAGGTTTATCACAATAAATCCAAAGACTTCAGGGACAGTGTGGACGGCAAAATGCTCAAAATCCCGGTCATTGGCGAAATATTAAAAAAAGCCGCTATCGCTCGTTTTACGCGCACACTGGCAACCACTTTCGCGGCCGGTGTTCCTCTGATTGGCGCTTTGGAATCAGCAGCAGGCGCATCCGGCAACGCTGTATACCGGGATGCCATTTTGTTTATTCGTAAAGAAGTCGCCGGGGGGATTCAGATGAACTCCGCCATGCGCAGCACTAACGTATTCCCGGACATGGTGACGCAAATGATAGCCATTGGTGAAGAATCCGGTGCGGTAGATGAAATGCTCAGTAAAATCGCTACCATTTACGAGGGCGAGGTAGACGACATGGTAGATGGCCTCACCAGTTTACTTGAACCGCTTATTATGGCGGTACTTGGGGTAATCATTGGTGGCTTAATTGTAGCCATGTACCTGCCTATTTTCCAAATGGGTATGGTTGTTTAACGCCAATAACGCTAAGCTGTAAAGCTGAATTATCCTTTAGCATCAAGACTATCCAGGCAATGCAATCCATTATTGATTTATCTTTAACATCACCATGGTTTTTCTATTCCATGGCAGGCATTGTCAGCCTGATGGTTGGCAGTTTTCTTAATGTGGTAATTTACCGTCTGCCAATTATGATGGAGCGTGACTGGCAACGGGAATACCAGAGCTATTTTAATCCACAACAAACCGCTGCCGAAACAGAACGGTTTGATTTAATCAAGCCTGACAGCACCTGCCCTAAATGCGGCCACAAAATTCGCGCCTGGGAAAATATTCCCTTGTTAAGCTATCTGTTTTTAGGCGGTAAATGCAGCCAGTGTAAAACCGGCATATCCTTACGCTATCCTTTTGTCGAGCTGCTTACCGGGCTCCTTTCATTGTGGGCTGCCGTGCACTATGGCCCCTCGGTTCAGGCATTACTGGTTATTGTGCTTACCTGGTTACTGGTGGCCATGACCTTTATCGATCTGGATAAAATGATCCTGCCAGACCAGCTCACGCTGCCATTAATGTGGATTGGTTTACTGGCCAGCACCAGCCATATATTTGTAGGCCCTACCGGTGCCATTATTGGCGCGGCTGCGGGCTATTTGAGTTTATGGAGTATTTACTGGCTGTTTAAATTACTTACCGGCAAAGAAGGGATGGGCTACGGCGATTTTAAGCTGCTTGCCGCACTGGGCGCATTTACCGGCTGGCAGGGATTATTGATTATTATTCTACTGTCATCCTTTGTGGGGGCAGTGTTTGGCATTGCCATAATGATCAGACAAAAACAAGGCAAAGAGCTGGCCATTCCCTTTGGCCCTTACCTGGCTATTGCCGGCTGGCTGACCCTGTTATATCAGGAGCCTATTAAAACCGCCTATTTCCAGTGGGCGCTGGGTCAATAGCATGACTGCCAGGCGACCTTTTTTAATCGGCGTCACCGGCGGTATCGGTTCGGGTAAAACGCTGGTAACAGACACCTTTGCCGAACTGGGCATTGAGATTGTGGATGCCGATATCGTGGCCCGAGATGTAGTGGCGCCTGGCTCACCAGGGCTTGAAGCCATTAAAGCGCATTTTGGCGATTCGGTGATTACCGAGTCAGGTGAGTTAAACCGGGCCGCATTACGTGAGTGTGTATTTACTAACGAAGAACAAAAACAGTGGTTAAATGCCTGTTTACACCCGCTCATCCGCAAGGCCATGGCCGCCGCTATTGAGCAAATTCGTTCCCCCTACGGCGTACTCGCGGTACCTTTACTGATTGAAAATGGTATGCAGAAAATGGTCGACCGCATTGCAGTCGTCGACTGTCCGGAGTCTCAGCAACTAGCCCGTGCTTTGCGTCGGGATGGCAGCAGCGAAACGGTTATTAAAGGAATTATGGCGGCGCAGGTAAGCCGCGAAAAACGCCTTGCCGAAGCCGATGATATTATCGATAACAGCCACGATATAGAAACCACCAAAGCTCAGATTGTTCAGTTACATCAAACCTATCTGAAACTGGCAAAAACACATAATGCAGACCCTTTATAACAAGGTTTGCTGAAACCACAGGCGGGCAAATCGCCACAGCGCTTTGCGTTTACGATGGGCTTTTTCCGGATCGTTACTGTGCCAGCCCTGCACTGCCCCGGCGGAAAAGCTCCCTAGCAAGCCTACAGGCGTGGCCAAAAACTGTTGTGAAGCGGTAATGGCATCTTCCTGACAGTAACGGCTCAGGGTTTTAAGCTCTTCAAATTCGTGCCTGCATTTATCCCGCTCTTTAATCGCCTGGTTTAAAAACAGGTTAGTCATGTTTTTGCTCCTGTTCTGTTGCGCTATTGCCCGCTGCTGATGCCTTGGCGGCTGATGTTCCTTTTGCTGCGGCAACAATCGGGTTTAAAGAAATATGCCTGAAAGCATCCCGTGCAACCCGCCATGCCATCATCATCAGTACCCCGTTTAGCAACAGTAATATCAAAGCAATCAGAGCCGGATGCAGCCCCATATTACCAAGCATCACCGCTGCGGTTGCGTTGATTATTAACCAACACACACAGGCGAATCCCAAAGCCGCAAGCGTAGCGAGAACGGTAACCAATACTGACTGGCGTAACAGTTTTGCTTCTGCCCCTACTAACGCCCACTGAGCACTGAATTGCAGCTTTTTCGCTTCAATAAGATCGGTAATGGCAGCAACAACTTCCTCTACCGAAATGTCGTCCTGTGGCGGTGAAGCGGCATTTGCTTCCGCAGCAATCCCGTCAGTGTCGGTCTGACGCTGACGGGCTTTGGTTGACGTGTTAAGAGATGACTCACTCATCTATTAGTCCGTCTTTATTTGCCACGTTTTAACAAGGTCGCTACCAACATACCGGCAGCAAAAGTAATACCAGCCGCTGCCACAGGGTTTTCAACGGCGTAGTTGCGCACCGACGAACCAAGCCATTTTTGTTTCATTAGCTTGCGACGTTCAGCCAGATTTTCGGCAGACTCAGAAGCTGACTCACGCAGGCTCTGCTCAGCAGAAGCCGCTTTTTCAGCGATAGTGTCCAGAGATTCATGCAGCGTGGACTGCAGCTTGTCAGTCATTGGGTGACCAGAAGTATCCGCACCGTTCGCTTTTGCATTTGATGTAGCCATAAGTTTCTCCTTTTAGTTACGTTGCCACACTACTGATGCAACCCGTGTTCCAGCCAGAGAAAAAATCATAAACCATTGTTTTATAAAAACTTTAAAAAATAAGAAAGTATCAGTAATTGCATCACCGGAAAAATCTGCGCAGCGGCTTTGTAATTCCTACCTGACTCTGAGAGCAACGTTGACTGGTAGCCGTCGAATGCATTGGTAAAATGCGGGCTGTACTGGTACGCTTACGGGAATAATTAAAGAGGATCCGAATGTCTACCACCACGGTCTACGAATTTCCACTAAAGGAAAAAGTTCGTAACTACCTGCGTATCGAACAATTAATGGGGCAGTTAAAGCTAGGCGCAGCGGGCCTGGATAATAACCTGTCGCTGTATTTTTTTGAGCAGCTGTTTACCCTGCTGGATTTGTTTGAACGGATTGATATTCGCACCGACATTATCAAAGACCTCGACGCTCACGAAAAAAACCTTGTGCACTGGTCACAACTGCCCAATATCGATGATGAAGCGCTGCAACAAACGCTCAGAACCATTATCACTATTCGTGACAAACTCAAAGTCAGCAAAAAGATTAGCGCTGTGCTGCGTGACGATAAGTTTCTGGCCAGTATACGCCAGCGTTTTGCGATCCCAGGCGGTACCTGTAGCTTTGATTTACCTAATTTACACTACTGGTGTCAGCGTCCGCTAGCCCAGCGTCAGGAAGACGTTAAGCAATGGATAATGTGTTTTGCATTAACCGAGGAGGCCATCAGTATTGCGCTGTCCTTTTTGCGCGAACGCGCGACCTTTACGCCCATCGAAGCGCAAAATGGTTTTTTTCAGGGCGTCGCTGAGGATCGCAACGAGCTGATACGTGTTCGTTGTCTGGCAGAGACCGATTATTACCCTACCCTAAGCGGCAACAAATACCGGTACGCCATTCGCTTTATGTATTTTAATCCCCCCGAAGGCCGCTCAGGCGCGGTGGAAATCCCCGTTCACTTTGATTTAGCAGCGTGTTAACCGTGAAAGTAAAATGTCCTACCTGTCAGCAAGACGTAGAATGGTCTCAGACCAGTGAGTTTCGTCCTTTCTGCAGCAAAAAATGCCAGTTAATCGACCTTGGTGAGTGGGCTTCAGAAGAAAAAGTCATCGCCACCAAAGCCGAGCAAGCCGATCTGAGTTTATTGGATCCGGAAGAAATAGAAGCCATGCTGAGCAAACAGCCTGACGATTTTTTTAAGCATTAGAGAAGTCAATCAAGTCAATGATAACCAATATTACCGTTGTGGGCGGCACCCACGGCAACGAAACCAGCGGTATTCAGCTGGTCAGAAACTGGCAGCGCTTTGGCGTGCCGGCAGCCTATCAGGCACTTAACATCGATTGTTACCTGTCTAATCAGGCCGCCATCGATGCTAACGTAAGATTTCTGGAAGAAGATTTAAACCGCCAGTTCACGCCTGCGCTGTTGAACAAACAACCACAAAGCCAGGAAGCCAGGCTGGCCCATGCGTTAAATCAGCATTGGGGTCCGAAAGGCAGTTCAGAAATCGACTTAATGATCGACATTCACAATACCACCAGCGCCATGGGCGCAACCCTGATTATCCTTGAGGCCGATGAGTTTCACACTCAACTCGCCCGCTATGTAAAACAGCAGATGCCCGAAGCTAACATACTGGTGGAAGACGAAAAACCTTACGCCGAACACGGATACCTTTGTACCCTGGGTCAGCGCGGGATAATGATTGAAGTAGGTGCTCAGCCGCAGGGCGTATTACGCGCCGATGTATATGAACTGACTCACAAAATGGCACTGGCAATTTTAGATTTCGTGCTGCTTTATAACAGCAATTCGGTTCCTGCATTGCCACCTTGTGACGTGTTTCGGTTTATTGAAAACATTACTTTTCCGCTGGATGAGCAAGGCGAGCGCCTGGCCATGATCCATCCTGCCCTGCAGGACAGCGACTTTAAACCCCTAACCCAGGGGGATCCTGTCTTTACTACTTTTAGCGGCCAGGTTGAGCAATGGCAAGGGGATACTATTTATCCGCACTTTATTAACGAAGCCGCTTACCACAAATTACATGTGGCTTTTGCTACTGCCACTAAAGCACAACTTTAAATTCCTCTCAAAGCACCGTTTAAAACGGTGCTCTATCTGCTCTCCTGATTTATCACGCCCCCACTTAAAGATTGATCATTTACTATACATTTTTATAAAACGTCTATAATTCAATTAGTATCCGCTCTCTGGGTGCCATTAACGCCGCCGGATGCTGGCCATAACAATAACTCTGCTAATTTATCACCACGAAAGGACCTAAGGATTAAGCAGAACATCATGTTGAAAATGCTGTGAGGCCGATTAATGTTAGTTTCTCTTTCTCGCCACAATGCTGAGTTAAATAAGGTTCAGGCCGTTGCCGACACCTGTCAGCATCTTATCCAGTCGATAAGAGATGCTGTAGCGACAATTCAATTTACCCCCAATGGCGATATCATGGACGTTAACCACCATTTTAGTCAGACCATGGGCTACCCGGCTTCGCAAATTGTGGGGCAAAACCATCGCATCCTGTGTTTAGGTGACTACGCCAGCTCTAACGAATACGCTAAGTTCTGGCAACAACTGCGCGACGGCCAGCCACAAACCGGCACCTTTGAGCGTAAAAAAGCCAATGGCGATCACATATGGCTGGAAGCCACTTATATTCCGATTAAAGATGCTAATAACCGGGTGACTTCTGTGCTGAAAATAGCCTCTGACGTCACCGACCGTATGGATGAAATCAGCTCCCTGAAAGCGGTTAATGATTCGCTGGATAAATCAACGGCTGTTATAGAATTTTCGCCCAACGGAACGATTAGAAAAGCCAACCGTAACTTTTTACAGGCTATGAGCTATTCCATGGAACAGATTAAAGGCAAGCATCACTCGATGTTTTGTACCCAGGAATTTTTAGATAGCCATAAAGACTTTTGGCAACGTCTGGGTAAAGGTGAACATCAGACTGGGCTGTTTGAACGCCGCACAGCGAGTGGCGCAGCAATCTGGTTAGAAGCCACGTACAACCCGATTCTGGGTGCGGACGGTAATGTGCTGAAAGTGATAAAATTTGCCACTGACGTTACCAGTCAGATAGAAGAGAAACAGCTTATCACCAATGCAGCAGAACTGGCTTTCTCTACCGCCGAAGAGACCGCTCAGATTGCCGAACAAGGCAACGATTTACTGAAAAAGTCCGTAAAAGCCTCTGACGACGCCCGCCATCAGATGGAAACCACGCACGAAATTATGACCCGACTAACCGAACAATCCGGCAATATCGAAGCTATTGTTTCAACCATTCGTTCCATTGCCGACCAAACTAACCTGCTGGCGCTTAATGCCGCCATCGAAGCCGCCAGAGCCGGCGATCAGGGCCGGGGCTTTGCAGTGGTTGCCGATGAGGTGAGACAACTGGCCAGTCGCACCAGCGAATCTACCGTGGAAATAGAATCCGTGGTCAGCGAAAACAAACAGCTATCGGGCCGCGCCGCCGACCAAATGGCCAGCGTGCGCAGTAACGTTGCTCAGACCAACGAGCAAATTACCCAGGTCCAGGGCGTTATGGATGAAATCCATAAGGGCGCGGTCAATGTTTCGGTATCGGTGTCGTCATTACTTAAATAGCCTGCGCCCGGGTATAATCGACAAATTGCCGATCCAAGCTAGTCTTTGTGGGGTTTAAGGTAGATAAGATCCATTCCGCCAAGCTGGGGGATGGATTTTTGCATTTGCTGCTCCAGCGCATCCAGTTTGCCAAAATAATCACAATACCATCGCGCTTTTTCCGGCAAGGTAGTGCCCTGAGGCGGCCCATCACCATCGGTGTTGGCGGCGTAATGAGCAATACGCTGATTAATCATGGCCATCTCGGTTTGATCCACGGCCAGTTTATCAGAATCCATGGCGCCCAGCGTGGTCAGTATACTGCCAATGGAGGTAGTCAGCGTTTTTGATAAGGGTACCACCAAATCCACTTCCACTTCGTCATCCAGCCCTTCGCCGGCAGTGGGCCCCAGATAATAATGACTTCGCGCATACTGGAATTTTCGCCGTACCCGCTTTTTCATTTTATCCATAACATCATTGAGCTTTTCGTAACTGTCGTGGTTACTGCCAAGCAATGACAAAAACATCTGCTGAACCGTTTCGGCGGCCAGGTCAATGCCGGTGGTCGCCAGCAGGGTTACCTGGGGTACCACAGAATGCAAACCACTGGAAAACTGACTGACCAGCGCAGCCTGCTCATCATTCAGCTTTAACCACTCCCCACGCACAAACAGCTGATTCTGATGGTTTATCTGATACAGCGTGACGTATTCTTTAAGCACGCGAAGCTGGTCATCATTAACGACAACACCGTACTTTAGATCTACATCACAGCTGTAATGGGCCAGCGCAGAATTCGAAAATCCTGAGGCCAGACCAAACAGTGTAATGAACAATAAACGGGAAATGCTTTTCATACCGATATTGTGAAACTTACACCGGAAATGAAAAGGCGCTTTAGACAAGAGAGCTAAAAATCAGGTTGAAAACAGTAACCTGAAAGGGTTACCGATAAAGACCGGGATCCTTGCGGTCAACTATCGCACTTTACTCGCAATAAATCGCCGGGTATTCAGGAACCGCGACTTCCGCGCTCCTGCGCTTCGCTTTGTGTCACCTGCAGTGCTTCGAGCTGCTTTTTGCCGCTGGCAATGTCGGTCATGTCGTAAATCATCATGCTGATGTTATCTACCTTACCAGTGGCAGAAACCAAAGGAGCCAGAATGATGTTCTGATACATAAACTGTTCGCTGCTGGTGATTGGGCGGTAATTAGAGAACTTAAACAAATACGGTCGCTGTTCCCACAACATAAAAGCACGGGTTTTAAGCTCAAACACAGGTTTGGCTTTTTGCGCAAACCAATCACGATTAATGTCCGGAAACAAACTGAATAAAGATTGATCACGTACTTCAGAAGGCAGTTTGCCACTGTGGCTTTCCATAAAGCCGTTCCACATTTTGATTTTAAACTCGCGATCCAGCACCACAATCCCCACATCTACGGTTTGCAGCATATCGATGATCCAATGGAACTCCAGCATGTCGTCCAAAGCGTCATTAGACATTAAAAATCCTCCAGCAGGTGGGCCAGTTTGTAATTAAGAGTTTCCATTGAGCTTTCGGTAAACAGTAACAGCAGTTCACAAACGGTTTGGTAGCCTTCCAGTCCGTAGGAGATTTCAATGGCCAGCGTGCGCTTCCATTTAAGTTTATTGGTAGCAATAATCTCGGTAATATTGCGATGCTGCCCCAGCACCACTGGCTGGCCCTGGGCAAAACTAATATCCAGCTGCTCGGCAATGCCACTTAAACAAGTACCAATAAGGATACTGGCGGCGTCCATTAGCAGTTCCAGTTGCTTCTGGTCGTCTACCTCACCGGTAATGTTTAATATTTTTGCCACGTCTTCCAGGCTTGAGTCGCTCAAAATACACAGGGCTTCACCCTGCACACCCGGCCCGACAAAACCCTGACACACGGCACTGACACGCTCGTGGTTATCGATATCCGACAGCAGCATGTGCAGTTCTGACACTTCAATAAGATTAACGTTAGGAATAGGCAAATGCACAAACACGTTTAGCGTTCTGGCCAGGTGATCGCCCGCCCGGCCCATGGCGATATTAGTGATTTCCTGATAGCAGTCGCGGATATCCGGATCGAGTGGAGAAAACTCAGTCTCGGGGGCTTCTTCCGGCCCATCAATAAGCCCGTGTTTGCTTAATACCGCCAGCAGCTCCTCTGCATTTACCGGCTTACGAATAAACTCCAGCGCGCCGAGCTTTTTAACCCTCTCGTGGGCTTCTGGCTGAACATCACCCGACACCACAATAACACTGGTTTTTAAGCCCAGCTGACCAATGGCTTCCAGGGTTTGATACCCGTCCATCTCGGGCATATTTAAATCCAGTAACAACACCTGCCCTTTGCCAGCCTTTAGCGCCTCTATTGCTTCGCCGCCGTGCTTGGCAAAATGAATTGCGACCTCCCAGTCTTGTGGCAGACATTTGGCCACCTGTTTACGGGCCACCAATGAGTCATCACAAATCAATACAGAAAACATAGCTATCCAAAATTAAAAAACGACCAGCCCATTGTGGGAACGCGCTCTTTAACAAATAGCAGTCAGACGCCAAAAATCAAACTTAATGGCACCTTTTTAATGCAACATGCCGCTGGTTAAAAACAGCCTGAACCGGAAAAAACTTAGAAGAAAAGAGGCAGGATAATAGCCGTTAAAATACCGTTAAGACCAAGCCCAACGGTGGCTAAAGCCCCCTGCACCTCGCCCATTTGCAGGGCTTTAGACGTACCTACCGCATGACAAACCGCGCCCAGAGCAACGCCTTGCGCCTCGGGTAAGGTAACCGCTAATGTACGATAGGTTAGCGGTGCAGCCAGCGCCCCCACTATACCGGTAAGAATAACAAACACTGCGGCTAACGCCGGAATACCGCCAATAGCCGCGCCGGTTTCCATAGCCAACGGGCTGGTGATGGATTTAACCAGCATGGTCATCTGAATAGCCAGCGGCGCACTGGTTAAATAAATCACGCCCCAGGCCAGTAATGGCGCAACTATGCCGCCCACGGCCACGCTGATTATAAGCGGCGCACCCAACTGACGAATTTTTTGCCACTGATTAAACATAGGTACAGCCAACGCCACCGTGGCAGGGCCTAACAACCACTGCAATAATGCCGCGTTTTCACGATAGGAGCCGGCAGAAGCATCCGACAGCCACATCACCAGGCCAACAATACAGCTGGTAATGGTAAGCGGGTGCACTAACGGATGACCACTCAATGCACGAAATACTTTTAACGCGACGGCATAAGCCAGCAAAGTGATGACTAACCAGAACACGCCATCTGTGGAAGCGGTGCTAACCAGCACTTCGCCCATGCGCTCGATAATGTAGGAGATTGCTAACTCTGCCCGCAGCATTAGCGCTGTTCCTTGCGGTGCATTAAATACTGCGCAACCCAGGCCGTAAAGCCCAGCGCAATAATGGTGGTGGCAACCAGGGC
Organism: Marisediminitalea lipolytica; assembly: GCF_001758465.1. Taxonomy (GTDB): domain Bacteria; phylum Pseudomonadota; class Gammaproteobacteria; order Enterobacterales; family Alteromonadaceae; genus Alteromonas; species Alteromonas lipolytica. Next base: position 381,284 of record NZ_MJIC01000014.1, on the reverse strand, counting down.
CAGCGTGATACCTAAGGCGTTTTGACGTACTTCATCCCAAAACAAACCAACGCCGATAACCGCCGGCACAAACAAAACCGACATGTGGGTAAGTAAAGGCTGCGCCCCACGGCTAATGGCTACCGCCGGACGCTGGCGCAGTAAGAGGCCAGCGAGTAATAACAACAACCCAATCAGGGCCCCCGGCAGCGGAATACTGGCCATCTGCACAATAAACTCTCCCAGCAAATAGCAACCCGTAATAATCAGCCAACCCGTAACCGTGGACATTATATGCACCCACAATGCTCCGCTTATCCATAAAGCTCTGATAATACCGAGGATGCGGTTAAACCACTAGCCGACTTCAGTTGTAAGCACTTATCTGCGGGATTAGTCTAAAAAATACCGGTTATGGCTGTGACAGGCTTAAATCCAGCTGCTGACTGCAGCGCGGCATTAATCGCCGACTGATTTTTATTTTGCTGCCGTCGGTCAGTTCAACATAACTTACCCGTGCATTCAGCGCTATCAGACGTTTAACAAACCGTGTATTAACAATCACTGAGCGATTAACCCGGGTAAACAGATCCGCCGGTAGCCGCTGAGACAGCTCGGTTAAGGTTGAACGCACGATCAGGTTTTCTTCCTGAGTGTATACGCACATGTAGTCGCCCGCGGCCTCAACATAACGGATGCTTTCGAGGCTCACATTTTGCCATTGAGCACCGCATCGCAGGGCAATTTGTGGGGTTGGCGGAACAACGCCGCTTTTTTGCTGATGTAATTTGTTGATCAGCTGCGCCAGTGAGCACGCTCGCTGCCGGGCCAGATTTTCACTGGCTAGCCGCCATTTTATCGTTTCAGTCAGCGCCCGATACTGCTTTATCAACTGCTGAATTTGCCTCTTTTTCGCCGTGACATCTGCCGACAGACAAAAAAACGAATCAATCCCCGCGTTAAATGCCTTAAGTGCATCCTGATTTGTTCTGCCGCACATTACGCTGATAATTTCCGGGCTGATTAACCCCTCAAGCTCATTCAACGAGGCCGAATCAACCACAACGATACCGATAGTCAGGGTTTGACTTGTGCCAGACTGATATTGGTTAATCAGATTTTCCAGTAACCCCGAACAAAGATCCGGGCATACCTGCCAGTCAACGGGAGATATTGAGTGGCTAATTAAACACTGCCTGAACGCTTCAGTATCTGCGCCAGGTTTAGCCACAAAACGCACTAAATCACACTGCTCTGACGGTAACGCTGCCATATCAGTCTCCGAAAAAAGGACTGTGTGACCACAGCCCAAGCCCAGGGAGGCATTTAAACCTAATAAAAACTTACTTTCTTGCCGTCAGGCTGCGTTCGTCGAGATCCGTACGGCGAGCAATGATGGCACCAGTACTTTGCGCTTCGTGCTGCATGGCAAAGGTGTACATATCCATACCGTTACACACCAGACCATCGGCCAGACGGTGATAACTGATGCCGCTATCTTTAACTGCCCGCTGCAAGTCTATGCGACTGTCAGCTTTAATTGCCTTACATACGGCAATTAATTTACTTTCAACATGACTGTCCAGCGCCGCAGCCTGAACCGAAGAAACACTTCCTGCTGCCACCAGTAACGCAGAACCTGCTAACCAGGCAGAACGAATAACACTATTAACTTTTTGCATGACACTATCCTCTTAAATTCGCCGACACGACGGGAAGATACAGCCGGGTTCTTCCAGTTCGCCCTAATACAGTAGGTTGGCAAGGCCAAAAGGTTGCCTGCAAAGCGTTAATTTACGTGTATTTGAGATTTTGCGACAAAAGGGATATAAATGCAGTTAACCGGTCCTTCTTCCCCGATTGTTAATCGTGTGTATCACACACTTTGTAACATTCCCCGTTTCATTCACGAGCAAGGAGTACGTGAAAACAGAACAAGGCCGCACAACACATCAGTAAACCAAGCAGGAAAAGGAATAGCATGCTTAGTGAACAACCCTATGAGGAAATTAAACACCTCATTGAACCCGGAGATATCATTGCCTTTGGCGGTACCAGCTTATTCTCGCGCTGGACCAAATTTACTACCCGCTCTGTAGTAACCCATACAGCAATGGTTATCGACGTACCTACCGATAATCGCTCCATCTCGACAGCCAGCGATCTCACCATGATTGAAGCCACTTCCATCAAAGGTAAAAAGGGCGTAATGCATAACTACGTGGGTGAGCGAATTAAACACTACAAAGGCGATGTATGGTGGTTACCACTGCATAGCGAAGCAAAACAGCAGTTGCATCAGCAGTGGCATACGTTCCACGACTTTTTGGCCGAACAAATGGGTAAGTCCTACGATATCTGGCAGCTGTTTGGCGCAGCCATTGATGTTTTTGATGATCACCGCTGGTTTAACTGGATAACTTACAATCGCAAAAAATTTAACCGCTGGTTTTGCTCTGAACTGGTGGCCGAAGGACTTAATCAGGCTGGTATTGTAAGTGAGCTTAATCCGTCAGAAACCACGCCAAAGGATATTTGTCAGTTTTCCATCTATCAACCACGCTACGTGCAGTTAAAAGGAAAACGCCGGGTTATTACAGGGTATAATTCGCAGGATCCGTTTGGGTGGGGAAATTTAGGCTAAATAAAACAATTACCGCCAGAGCCGGCTGTCTGGTTGGTAGTACTTAATCTGAAATACTACCAACAGGGCACCATCTGGTGCTTAGAAAATGCTGTCCTGATGCACACGAATAAACAGCGAAGTGCCCTTTTTAGAGTAATCCACTTTGTATTCTTTACCGTTAAGCGTTTGAATAAAAATCAGCGTTTTCTCATCGCCAAATACTTCACTACTGGTTACGTCTACCAGTTCCATATCCATCATTTTTGCTTCCCGCTTATTATCCGGGATTTTACCGGTATATTCCTTTATGCCTTTGTAGTTAACCACTACCGCCGGATCATCGTTACCATTGATCAGTAATAAATCAAATTTACGAATTTTGTGGATGATGGTATTACGGCCACTGACCAAATAGGGCTTTTCAGTCATTGTTATCTCCCAACTCAAATGCCGAATAAAGACTTGTTTTAGTATAAGTAGCTGAAAGATAGCAGACTATTAAGATATTTGCACTAAGCTATAGCCACCGCCCGAGCTTTAACGTTGCCCAGCGATTATTCAGCAACTTTGTATACCTGCCCCAAGTATTGATCAGTATAAGAAAACATCAAGTAATCGCCACATGGGGTGACAACGACCAAAAAACTGCTTATACTTGCGCGCGCTTGGTTAATCAACCACGCATATTCTGCGTTTCACGCAACAATGGCCCTATAGCTCAGTTGGTTAGAGCACACGACTCATAATCGTTAGGTCCCTGGTTCGAGTCCAGGTGGGGCCACCATTTACAAAATAAAAACCAATTAAATCAACAACTTAGAGAGACTTTAGGGATTTCTGTTCCACTTTTGTTCCACTTTGGATACTAGCAAAGTCAGTGGAACAAGTCAGTAATTCAGTGGAACAATCTCGGAAACAAACGGAACTCTACGATCTCAATAATTCTTCTGGGTCATTAATTTGATTTTGCTCATCGTCATAAACCAGATTCAGATACTCTAGATCTTGAAATTTTAATTCCGTTTTAAAGAGATCGTGAGAACATAGTAAGCCACTCAAATCTTTAAGAAATGGATAACGCTCTCTAGAATCATCAGCACACTGACGTAGCAATATACTGAGCAAGAGATCACAGGATTGTTGATCATCCTCTAACCTAAGCTCGTCTATTTCATATTCATGGTCGACAAAAAGTCGGGATAGTTCATCTAAAATTTTAGATACAGTGAATGAGTGTAAAGTTTTGGTCATAGTAATTCTCCTTTTTGGCTATAAAGCGTCACCAAAGGAGAATTAACCTAAGTTCGTCTGTTTTAAGATTCACGCCTTTGCCGAACCTACCACTCGTTAATGAACGAACATGTATTGGCTATTTATGGAAGACTGATTTGAACTAATAGCTGAAATCTCTAATCGCTATTTGATAGTCAGTTAAAGACAAGTAACGGACATTTAACGACCGCATTTGCGGCTGGTTTGGAGTGTAGCGTAAAACCAGACCGACAACATGCGTTTGTTATGCATTGCTTGAACTAATTATTTTGAAGAACTCCAAACCTACCTGGCTATCAGACAATTCTTTGTAGCAATTTTCTTTCACTTTTCTTCCATTTTTTTTATATTCAATAATCCATCCATTCCTTTTGCGTTGTTTTTGCAGCTCAAAGCTTTCACCATTAATCCCAGTTCCCACCCATGAGTCATCATCAATTGGCCGCCAATCAATAGGAATGCCAATCTTTTCTAATGCTTGCCTGAACTCACTTGCACTTTGAAACCGCTTTCTAGGATCATTGTTAATAGCTTTGTTTATAACCGTCTTTATTTTTCTTGAGATATGAGGCTGATAGCACCGTTCTGGATACTTATTGGCTTTTACAGCTGCATGCCACTCATCAACTGTTGTAAAGTTGAATTCAACCTCGGGAATATTGTTTATGAGTCGAAACAAGGTAATACCCATAGCGTATACATCGCTAAGTTTATCCATAGGATTACCTTCTATGACCTCTAATGGCTGGTGAGGTCGATAACCCATCGTATCTGAAGGGTCAACATGATAGTCGAGCGCCAACCCGAAGTCTGATAATTTCGCCTCCCCATTATCTCCAAACAAGATATTTCCAGGCTTAATATCTCTGTGAAGCACATTGCTATTATGGGCATGCTCTAAACCCAAAAGAGCTTCAGATACGATCCTCAGCGAATCTTGGATAGAAATAAATCGACTCTCTAGATGCTTTTGAATTGAGCCTTTCGCCAAATATTCCATAGCTATGTATACGCATGGAGTTCCTTCATAGACGAAGACATCAACCTCTTTCACGTCAACTATATGCTTGTGCCTACAAGCTTCCAGTGTTTGAGCTTCTTTAACGGCTTCCACAAACTTTTCAGGTTTTGGAACTTTTATTAGCTTTATTGCCCTGTCAGCTTTCAGGAGAGGGTCATAGGCTTGAAATACAAAACCAAAATTCCCATTTCCTAAAAAATCAACAACATCAAATTTTCTGATTTTGTCAGGCTTTTTCATAACAGAAACCATGCAACCAGTGCAGCGTCTTTAGTCGCCTTATCCCAATATGGAGGATGTTGGCCGATATGAGCATCTACATAGGCATAAACATCATCTTTTTTGGTGAGGCCAAATTTTGTTGCATTTATACCTTGACTGGTAAAATGAGCGATTGAGATATTTTTCTTATTACAACACAGATTTAAAATTCCGAGTGGGAAGATAGAATTCTGAATTGGCTTTGTTGAACTATGCGTTAATGGCAATTTATAGCCAACTGCATTCGGAGTATGCTTATCAAGTAGCAGGCCAATCTGGGTCTCAAGCCACCCGGCGGTAGATGCCACATCAAGTGCTTTAGGATAACTGATTTTGTCCTTCTCAACGAATGCAACAGCGGCTCCATTTTTCTCAAGCACGCAATATCTAAAGTCATTGGTTGTAAAATTAAATCCTATATTTTTCAACACATCTTCCTTTCAGTGTGATTTATGCATAACAGCTTATTACTGATACTTCATCAGAAAATCTATTGATTGTTGGTTTACATGAATCTTATTAACAATCGAATATAAACTGCTCTCCATCTTTCGATTTAACAGGTTTTAAGTAATATAACTCTTTTGTCCAAGTGCTCATTGCTGAATATCCAACTATTTTTGCACCTTCATCTAACTTAATGATCTCGAACAGAAGAAACGTGCCTAGATTTCCGTTGATTTGAATTTCTGCCTCACCTAATTCGTTATACAGATTTGCGTTTACGGTTGTTGTTGCTCCTGTTCCTATTATTCCTGCGTTTCCTTGATAGCATCTAATAGAATTGTTTTTAATAACTCTGAAAGCTTGTTGCCAGTTCATAGATGTCTCGTATTCAACTCTATGGGCATAATCTGTTCTTCTAACATCACCAAACCCTACTGAACAAGATGATAATGAAATCACAGCAAAACTAGTTAAAATGAATTTATAAAGAGGTTTATACATTGCTTACTTCAGAATAGAAAAATAATAACTAATCGTAAGCGACAAATACCTAACCTTTCAATCGGTTTAAGCATGTTACCTCATTGATATTTAGATAATAAAGTGCATTTAGATACTGGATAATTATGTTCAAACTATATTTTTGTAGAACAGTCAGTGTTGTCGATAATCATCAAGCCAGTCCATCCAATTCGGATGGCCTCTATTTGTCACAACGAAACAACAATGTCAGCCTCTGACCAAAGTCAGAAATAGGAAATCGAACCGTTGTAAGTCCTCAGTTCATTCATCTTTGAACCCCAAAACAGCGAAATCAATAAGCTTTATTGATTTGTCCTGATGTTATGCTTGTGAATCTTTGTCGTTTGTCTCTTGTACTTAAATTAAGGAATGTTGTCCCAGACTATAGGGTTGTTGTGCCCTCATAGTAATAACGTGTGATAAAAAATGTGCGGTCGTAGCATATTTCTGGCGTGCATCTCGCCGACCTTGTTTGTTCCAGGTTCAAGTACCCTTACATAATCTCTGTTACTTTAACGTCCTCTAAATATGGTGATGACATGCATCAAAAGTTAAATCCGAAGGAAAGCTAATTAAGCTGCCCTGACCGCACCATCTCATTTTGTCACAATCACAAAAATTAAAAAAACTGGGGATTATGCTGAAATATTTAGAAAAACCGCTTAATTCTCCAAGAGGCTAGCCTATTTGAATATAGGTTCAACACAACACATACAGGCGCAACCTGCAACGTCCTAAATAATGTATGTGTCCGAGAGACTCTACCTCTCTTAGTTCGATCTTAGCTATTGCGCGTTATGCTGTTATCGATATTTCTTTGGAAGGCAAGTGTAGAGACTTTGCGATGCTAAAGTACAAAAGCGTGCGATAGCATTAGGCGGGATATTGCGTCACTCATGACAGGTCACTTGCCAGGGGGAAACTACGGTTTCCCCCTGGCTTTTTTCTGGCTTGAGTAAATTCCCTGTTCCAACCTCCCTCATATTTACCTCACGCCATCCCTTTATAAAAAACCAATAAAGGTAAAAAGGATAAATATGAGTAAGTACAAAAAAGATTCTGTAGATTGGTGGATAAAGTTGATATTAAGACTGGGGGACGTATGTCTCATCTATTTTTTGCTCACTGGTTTCTGGCGACTTCTTTCGGAGCCAGGACTCGACCGCAATGAACTCTACGCAGGATTTAATACTTTGTGGCTGAGTTCCTGCTTTTATATGAGTGCAGGGCTTATCTGGATATGTACCAAAGACTCTGAATAACTGAGTCATTAACATTAATGCGCCCATTGGGCGCATTTTTTATGGATAGAAGAGCGTTGAGATTTCTTCACAGAATTTCGTCCGGTAAATAAGCCGGTCTTCCAGTAATTTCCTGTCGTTATCACTCAAAGGTGACCTACCAGTCTTTCGGTCAACAATGCTTGTTAGGGTGTCCATGGCTAAACCATTTATTCGCTTACTGTACTGCAAAATCTGCAATGACTGGGATATAAAAAATACCTTATCGTATAGGCTATCCTGTAGCGCATCGCGGTATTTTAAAAGGATATTTTTGCGTATCTGAATTGGCTTATAGCTATGTTCAATTTCAATGGCGCAACAGGCCCCATCAGGCTCAATCACCAGGCCATCTACATTGCGAATGGTACTTGAGGGGTACAGGCGTTTGAATTCCTTTTCACTGATAAAGCCTGTCCATTGAGGCCGATAATTACCATCCCCATCAACATTATGAATTCCTCTGGCCAGCACGTATTGCAAAATGACATCGTGCATTAAAGTGTTTTGATTTACCTGTAGCTGTGGGTTGGTGGATGAGCGGAATGGTACATGCTGAAGCAGCAGTTCTTCGGCAAGTTTAGCGCCTGCCAAGGTGAGTACATATACTCTTCCATCTGGCACACGCACCGTCGGCGCGACGTTTAATAAATCAGCTTTAACGAGCTTATTCAAATGCTCTAAAGCTAATGAACGATTGATACCATACAGCCAGCTAATGAATATCGGGCTTATCATGCCGAGCCGTGCAGCGTATTTGATGGTGCAATGTAACCGGCGCTTGCCCGTTTCATTATTACTGGCCGCTGGCTGATAGCGCATATCGATATAAAGTTGATGCTGAAGTGCCGTTGGCAATCCGGTGAATTCGAGTTGTTTCATTAATCCCTCCTTGTTGTGGATATAAGGAGGTAGGTTTTAGCCAGGCGGAATTATCGATGTTTTACCTCGATAAACATAAAATCATTCCCTGATTCGTTACCTGAGTATCTGTTTTCGTGCACGGAACGACAACGGCAACACTTGTTGCAACCGCTTCTGCGTTGCAGAATAAAAACCAGCGCCTTTCGCTGATTTTGAATCGCCTTGTATCGCACGTGATTGCTGATGTTGCCATGGCAACGCAATCACTTTACGTGTCTGCGACACTAGCGCTAAAAGCCGACAGTGACTGTACCGCGCTCTGCGCCGTACTTCCCGCAAAAATGCCGTGTCGACTTGTGCAGCGCACAGCGTCTCATCACATCGTGATGCACTGTTCAATTTCAATGAAATTGATTTTTGGTTCATCGTCATGGCACGTTGTTTCATGTCTCGAATTTCGCTGAAGCGAAACCTTTTTTCGGGAAGTACGCCACGGCGCACAGTCACTGGCTTCGCCGAAGTCTTTCGTTGAAACACTTCGTCTACGCCGGTTATTGAGCTTCGTTGAAGCTCGCTTATTGCCGTCATGCTATTGCATAACGGCGTATTGTTCTTATCAGAAAAGTGCGATTTAGCGTCTCCGCTCTTTTTCGCATTTTGTATTTGATTTTGTCTTAAAAATTATTAATGTACCTGTACCTCTGTTAATTAAAATTGAGGTACTCCGCCATGACGCTTGTCGAACTATTAGGTCATTACTCCCTTGCCGAACTTGAAAACTACGGTAAAGAAAAGCCTGCTGAATCTGTCCACATTAAAACGCTAGCTCAGCCAACGCTATCGTTGATATCTACTCACTTCCACGCTTCCCAGTTTTTAAACGTCACCACGGAACAAACATTTTCAGTAAAGATTGAAGAGGCATACATTAAACCTAATCAAGATAATGACTTTGAGTCAGAACCACTCGAATGGGAAACCGAAGAACCTGGTAACCCCATCGATGATTATATCCTGCAAGAATCATTAAGGCAGACATCTGACTTTCCCTCTCACAATGAAGAACATCCTATACACGAGGACAGTAAAATCCCTGCCGTAAATCCGTGTACAGGTTTTCCAGAAATTGAAGAAAGCGGTATTGATGCAGGAGGACACGTGATGTACAGCAGTGATGATTTCGACGTCTTTGATAATGGTATTGAAGATACCTTTTCCAGCTTTGACGATCCCTTTCATTACGACTGGTAAGAGCCTGATGGATAGGACCAAGGTAACATTCATCACTATTAATAGCGCAACGGTAAGAAGGTGGCTGAACCAATTCGGATACCAAACCGATATCAGTCCTTCACAGCTCGCCCAATTAACCAGAGTCATAAATTCCTTGCGTGAACAAAGAGGGAGCTTTCCTCCCGATAACACGTCCTGGCTGTTAAATCTGCTTAACCATAACTGGCCTGAATCAGAAATTATCCATCTCATGCCATAGTTTCCTCCGGTTTGGCCTACCTACAAATAGGCCAAACACAAGGAACTTTTATTATGAGTAATCAAAGTCAATTTATTCGAATTTATAAGCGAGCCAGCCAATCTCCCTGGGATGACCACTCCACGGTATTGTTATTGGCAAATGCGTCACAACAGAGTGATGAGATTGAGTTAGATTTCAGCCGTTATATCTATTTGCATCGTGATGTTGCAGGAAGAGTCCTGGGATTGTCATTATCCAAGTCGATAATCGCTGAATCTGAACTCGACTGTGAACGCTATGTCAGCGGTGAAATGATGTATGTCATACTACTAATGTACGTAGATGAAATATCGTCATTTTGTGAGCTTTTCGCTGAAGAATTTGAGACTTTATTCCTAGCTGGCCCAGCTTATTATCTCACAACCTTGATAGACCATTGGGCTGAAAAGTTGGATTAACATTCTGCGGGCTTTTAGCCCGCATTTTTTATTGATATTGGAGTAGAAGAGCCAAAAAGCAATTTGGAACTGGCCATCTGCTGAAAATTTTTTTGTATGCTCCCAAATTGGTATGCCTAAAAATTTCATTTGAACGTTGAGGAGATTCAAATGAAGAACATAACCGTTTTGGGGTATTGCCCTGCTTGGGTCGAGACTAAAGCCAGAAATATCATCAATGAGCCATCCAAGATGAAAGTTAACAGTAAAAAGCTGGCAGGTTTGAAGAGTCACTACTCTGTGAAATTAAATCAACATTATCGCCTATTATTTTCTGATTTAAGTCAGATTTATTTATGTGGCCATAACCATTATGAAAAAAAGATTAAAAACTTAAAAAAGGTAGGGGAATAAGAATGGACTCTAATATGATAATAGCATTAACCGAGATGGTAAAAAACCTAGGCTACAAAGACCACGCAAAACTAGCTAACAAAATAAGTTACATCCTTAAATCAAAAGAGGATTTTGAAAAGCGCTTCGTAGTTGACGACCGTGAGTACGACCACGGTCGAGTTGAGAAAACGATGGTTAAAAAAGAAGCAGAAACTCTAGTTGATAACTTAATAATATTAACACAATACACTTATTTGTTTGGCAGAGATGGTTCTAGCTATGCTCCTTATAGAGAGCTTTTAAAAGGCGTTGACAAGAAATCATTTAGCCTGAAAGTTCAGCAAAAAAGAAGAACATTACAAGACGATATGATACGAACGCAAAATAGTCTCAAAGACTTGCCGATTTTTTACAAGTCAATTATCAACCATGCACAAGTCGACATTACTACTCAAAGCCTTCGAGAAATGATGCAAAAAGTAGTTGGCAACAATGAAATGTTAGATCTCCAAGATACCCACGAATTAGCCAATTGGAACGCAATAATCGAGTTGAATGAGAAACTGGAAAGTGAAGGAGAAAGCTCCTTTATTTATCAATTGCTAGGTGAAAACTTTTATGAAATGGGAGACTACGATAGGTCACTAACAGCCCTTGAACGGTCAATTGAATTAGAACACACCAATGGAACCTCTTGGGCAATCAAATCATTAATATTATTTACAGTATTACAAAAAAACAAATGTGAATACAGAGAAGCTCTCGCCCGAACAGAGTATTCCGGTTACATAAATAACCCAATTACTTCAGAAGAATATTGGATCAACGAACGAGTTGAATTTACTTATAATGATCTGGAAGAAGTAAAAGCACAGTTTGTAAACTCGGCGATTAATGCGTTGCTGAATTGGCCAGCACATCAGGTTGATGGGTGTACCAAAGGAAAACCAAACTATTGCTATAATTTAAATAACTTAAGTCAATGCAAAATTGATTTAGAAAGAGAGTTTTTATTCATTTCACTAAACAATGAAATTACTTATGAAGATTTCGATATCAATAAAAATAAAGTGATTGAAATATTCAGATCATTTCAGCGTTGGAATATAGAAATTTATCCTTTGACAAGTATATTCTACAACGTTAGAAACAGAGATAAAGCGAATATTTTCAAATTACTAAGCTTTATTAACGAGGATGAATTGAAAGTGGGCTTCAATGAATATTTCAAAGCTCAACGTTTCTCACATTATACTGCTGATGAAGATTTATCATTATTAAAGTCTAACATTGTTAGTTATTTGTACTGCAAGCACATCGGTAAGAAGCAATTTTTTAATTTATCAAATTCACTTTTACGGCTATTCACTACACATCAAGAGATTAGTAACCTCAACCAGGTTTCAGCAGTCCACTTAGGTGAGGTAAACTTTGAGTTAAAAGGTTTGAAGAAAAAACTTAACGTTGACTTTAATTTTGGAAACAGACCACCAGAATACTGTAAAGCTGACGCCGATTTATCCGAATTTGAGATAACCGCGTCACTAAATAGAGCACACAAAAAATCTAACGGCTGGAATGAACTGCTAGAGAGTTCAGCTTGGAAAGATAATTCGTTATCTCAAGATATTGGCGTTCATTTCTATGGCTTAGTGATGCTTTCCATTCTGCTAGAACTAATCCACCAGAAAAGAATAGAAGACAACGTTATTCTTCTTGAGGAATTATGCCAAAGTGAGAATTGCTTAAAAAGCGCGCTTTCAGATATGCCTACCTATTTCTACTGTGGTTTAATCAATTACATTAACTCTGACATAATGAAAATTGACATACAAAATAGGCTTACAGTCGCGTTGGAAGTCATCTATGAACAACGAGAAATTTTAGACGAAGAAGAAGCTCAAGATAGTCTTTTGTATTAAAAATTTCAGGTAACCACATATAGAAGCGGCTTATAATTATCCAATTCGATGATGCTAAGCCGGACTTCAACTGTGAAGTTGTTCTACCTAGTTTTCACCGACGAATTCGAAGCACTATTTTTAACTTCAGCCAAAAGTTACTTTGCACAAATACAGACATATTGGCTTGAGAAGTTAGAATAGATTTTTAGCGGGCTATGCCCGCTCTTTATTTAGCGTTAAATAGGCGGCTATCAATATGATAGCTATACTGAAAGTAAGTGCCAGAAGTAGTATCAAAGTCAATATCATTAAAGCAACCGGTAGTTATCTTTAGTGGATCAAACACTCTCACTTTTCTCTGATTTCGTAATCAGTTTAAAGGAAAGACCTGAGCCTTTGGGCGTCGTTACCTTGTAACGGTCAGAATACTTCTCGAAGAAATCTGAAAGCTTTTTCAACCCGTAGTTTCTTGGGTCGAAATCCGGCTTCATTCGCTTCAGATACTTCCCTACTTCTCCAAGGTTTGCCCAGCCAGATTCATCTCTGTAGTTCTGCCAAGCTTGGTGCATTAACCGCCACAGTTCTCGTTCTAACTCGTTATATTGAACTACGGAATCGTCTGACACTTTTTCGGTATCATTCAGGTTCTCAATCGCAATGAAGTCGTTACAAGCGTTTTTGAATGATAAAGGCGTCATTGCCTTACCCACTCCTATAACATGCACTTCAGACTCTCTAAGTCGAGTAGCTAGACTAGTAAAATCACTGTCGCTGGATACCAGGGCAATTGCATCGAATCGTTCTGAGTACAACAGATCCATCGTATCAATAATCATCAATGCATCGGTTGAATTCTTGCCTGATGTATATGCGAACTGTTGCCGTGGTTGAATGGCTAACTCATTTAATGGCTTCTTCCAGTTCTTAAGTTGATCGCTAGAAAAGTCTCCGTAAGCCCTTTTAACGATTATTTGACCGTAACTACTCAGTTCTTCAATGATCAGACTGAGCGTTGAATGAGGCGTGTTTTCAGAGTCTATCAAGACTGCCAGTTTCCTGCTTGCCACTATTATCATCCTTTTTCAAGCGTTTTTCATTTACCCCAAAAAAACTATACCCGAAATATTCAACTCCGACCTGTAAAACAAAAAAATAAAAGTATTAAAAATCATAATATTACATTCCCATCTTTTTTTATAAGGCATTGATTTTAACTGAGCGGAGTTGTCGCGATTTTATCCACACCATACCATGATCGAAAACCAAGGGGAATTTCTTGCAATATCAATCACATAAACAACACAGCGAGTTTCCAGGAGCGTATCAGCCACGTTCTGAAAGAAACTCTGTTGCGTTTCTCGTGATTGAAGAAGTAGCAGCCAAAACAGGTCTTCCTGTTGAAGCTATTAATGATTTGGTCGAGGATGGATTGCTGACTCCATTTAGCAGTAAATCTACTGGTAAAATGTATTTTTCAGAGAATTCAGTCCTTAATCTACCCTTGAAAATAGATGGAGAGTATTCAGTTCACAACTCGAATTCTAGTGATTTATCAATTTCGCCAACGCAGGCTACTCGCTTTGTGCCAATAGAAGTTACCCAATCTCGACCTTTAGAAGTTAAGCCAGAAGTTGGATTCATCAGTCCTCCATCTAAAGTGAAGAGCTACGAGGTAGTCAGGGAGTTTTCTGATAAACCAAATATGAAGAAGAGTTTGGCAATATCAGTTCAGGACATTGCGACCAAAACACCGAAAGAAATCAAAGCTCTAGATCCGAAAGGCAGAAGGTCATTTTCAATTGAGAGCAATGGCAAACGTTACAAGAGTATAAAGCTGGAAGTCAACTCGGCAAGTTGCATTATCAGCGGTAGAAAAGGTGGCACTAGAATTGAACTCAAATCTTGGCAATCCGAGAGTTTGCCCTCCGTTAGTGATATCGAGAAAGCTATCTCGAATTTTCATGCCATCAGAGATGAAATCAGCGAGTTAAATAAATCAGAGATAAATCGTCTTCTATTGAACAAACCAGAGACGATTGCAGATCTGCTCGATATTTACATACAAAACCATATTAATAATGATAAAGGCAGCGATTCTGACACAGCAAACCGTCTTGAATCACTAATCAGACTTCATCTATCAAATCTCTATCCAGTGGCAACAAGCGGAAAAATACGGGAGATTTGTTTGCTAAATATGCCGCTTTCAATGATGACCAAAGCCATATTCAGAGGTTATCTTAAGAACTTTCGTCATGTTCATGGCACACACGACCGGATTGTGACATACATAAAAGCTGCTACAAATTTCTGTCTTGAAAACAGGCTCTTATCCCATTTGGAATCTGCAAATTTCCATGAAGTGAAAAAGCTTAACGTACAACGCCATGTAATCATTGATGAAAAAGACCTCAAAAAAATACTCGAAGAAATTTCTCTTCACCATTGTGAACAATTCATGATGTTTATGACTCTTCAAATGACTGGCCAATGCCGCACCTCAGAAGTAGTCAGACTTCGAATAAAAGATATTGATTTTTCTATTAAAAAGATAAAACTCACGGTCAAAGGCGGTCGTCAGGTTTGGGCACCTTTTCATGACGAGTTATTTCCGATTCTAATAGGCTATATCGCTAAATTAGAGAATAAGGCACCAAACGCTTACCTCTTTCCATCAAAAAGAAGTGAGTCAGGCCACAGAACGAATTTTGCTAAGCCATGGGATGAACTCAGAATGAAACTAAACTTTTACACTCTCACGCCTGAAGGGGAAATTAAATATCAAATCAGATTACATGACTTCAGAGAAACCATGGTTGATCGACTAGCAGAACTAGACTCAGAAACTGTTAGCGACCTACTCAATCATACTAGCAATTACTCTATAAAATCATATCGTAAAGCGAATCCTGTAAGAACGAAAAAAGCTGCGATTCTGAATGGTCAATTACTACATAAAATGATTGAATGAGCTTATTCGTTGAATTAGTTGTATTTTGAGCTTCCATTAATATTGCTCAATGAAATTAACCTCGTTTGTATGGCTAATATCATCATTTCAACGCCAAAGAGATAAAATAAATAAAACAAACCGTTTGACTATAGTAGATCCCGACATCATAATTACGGCAAGTGGATTGGGAGTTACCCGGTCGGCGCTACAGCCTCGGTGAGATCATCGGGGCTTTTCGCTTTCTAGCGCGGGTAAATCTTCATTCCAATTCCCTCGAATCCTTTTCCAACCTTTTCTCGACCGCCGTCACAGTAGAATTTTCTTCGCAAGATTTCGAATGCACGATTGGGTTGTTCCGGTTTAAAGGTATATAAACCTATCGGCCTTGCTACCAGATCAGCCAATTGTAGTCCTGAGGACATGACCTTCTTATCTGAAAAAATCACTTCAAATGGAAGTGGTATATTCAAACGATTATTGCCGTCGCAAATTCGCCTGAACTCCAACTCTAGTTCTCTATCTTCTTTTTTACCTCGGCATTCAACTACGATATGCGTTTTCTTTTGTTCATCGCCTTTCTCTTGTAAAAACTCATAAAGCGTTTCCATACAGAAACCTAAGGCCATGTGGTATGGGTTAGTTTCTAAGTCAGCTGGCTTTGTTAACTTTCGTTTATCGATAGTGCAACTGATTAGAATAAAATTGCTGAACTCGATGATTTCAGTCAGTTCGCTCAGAAAAGCTAACTTCTCATCACGAGAACGAAAGATATTGAAGTTACCTTTTTCCTTTCTGATTTCATGTTCGTGCAATACGATCTGGTCATGGCCAAAGTGATTAAATTTAAATTTCTCAAGCGCGGGAACAATAGCTTCGCTGTAATGCCTTTTATGGAATACACAAAAAGCTAGCACGAAAATGGGGTAGTTTTCATCAATGCTTTGCAGACTGTGATCGCCACTCTCATCTACATAAACAATGTACTTGGCAAATTCACTTTCAACAGGAACAGAAGGTTTCTGAACAGCTTGTTCACTGCGACTTTCATCATCAAACTCGAAAAGTGGCAACTCCGCTTGTGCTGGTGATTTTTTATCTGGCATATCGGTCATCCAGTTCTGTTAATACAAACCATAAGCAATTGAGTGCCAGGCTGGCGTCTTCTTCGTCTACTGGGCGAGTATTGTTTTTGTGACTCTCGTTAGGTTTGCCTCGCGCGTGAAGTGAACGCACGATATCGCCATTTTTAGATATTAAATCTTGTCCGTCTCGATTTGGTGATGCGGTTTTATTCTTTTCGATATACTTTTTGATGCCCTGACCTAAATCCAGTGTTAGATTGCCCGCCAGATCTCCAAATACGATGCTGAGGGCGTCTCTACAGCGATCAACGGTGTCTAAAGGTACGAATCGATTAGCGGCCATCTCAACACTTTCTAACGCTGTTTTGAGCTTCGCCTGTGCATCACTGGAATACTGCTCAAAGTTAATATTTGGGATGACACCAAGGCTTCGAATAGATTTTAAGGTTAACAATGGCTTGCCATCAAACTGAGTTTCGATTGCAATAATCTTCCACAGTGAAGTATGCGGCTTTGAACCAAGCGTGACTTGAGGTAATTTTGTAATTCCCCTCAGTTGGGTTAACGGATGAATCCGGTAACTGGTAGCAAAGAGAGATTGTGCTGCCCATCCAACGTTTGCATGATATTCAATATCTTTTCGAGCTGAATCCTGAACCCACCATTGTTTAGGCTGAGACTCCTCCAGAGAGTAGACAGTACCGCGTTTTACTCGCGTAATCGGGTCGAAACTTTCTTCTTTGAAAACCAAGCCATCGTAACCATCATATTCTCGCATCGTCGGTACGATGAGGTCATCTTCGAACCTGATTGGGAAGATATTGACGACTTCGGTAATTGGCACACCGGAGGATGAACTCCCGCCGTAAAGACGGCCGGAGTTTTTGCATATGCCTAACTCACGCATTCAATGTCTCAACAGAGCTTTCGATTGATTCTATGTCAGAATCTACTGAACTTGATAACAGCTCGCCTTTGAAGGCTTTAGATAGAATTGACTGCTCTAGCTTTTTAACTCTAATTAACGCCATCTCATATTTTTTCTCAATTAAATAGGAGTGTTCAAACAACTGATTAACGCGAAAAACTATCTCTTCTTGCTCATGCTTAGTTGGGAGGTTTATCAACATTTTTTTCATTGAACCAACATTAAAATGTTGTTGAGCAACACCAACTTGATTTGCTTTAACTGTCCCCTGAGCCGCAGTTGAATTCATAAAGATACAACCATATTCAGAAACAAGCTTTTCACTTGGCCGAACAATAACAAGATCAGAGCAATTCACGACTCCTAGATTTTCAGGGATCACGCAAGTTGTGCCAGGCGCTCCAGATCGAACTATTGCCAAATCACCAGCTTCAAGTCTGGATTTGTATATTTTTTGATGGAAGTCTTCAGAAATAAAAAGCAAATTCCTTTCATCAAATTTGAACGGACGAACGTTCTGTGATCTCAAGAACGGTATTCCGCTCTCAACATACTTATCGGCCATTTTACCAACAAAGCCAACCGTAATCTGTGTGCTTATATCTTCAAAAAGGTACTCATTCCAAGAACTTAATTCTAAGCCTTGAGTCGCTCTCCAATCCTTTGTGAGTTCACCGGAGGTGGCGGCGGCGAGGACGGATTGGCGGAAGCGTTTTAGGATGGCGGGGATTTTGTCGAGGCGTGCCTGGGCGGCTTCGACTTTCGCGAGCACGCTATCGAGTTTGTCTGCGATGCGTTTTTGTTCATCAAATGGCGCAATATTTACTTCTATTCCTTCTAATTCTTTAGCCGAAATATTCGGTTGTGCTGCACCATAAGCTTTTTTTATGATTTCTTCTTTGAGACTCGCAATTAAGTAATTTCTATATCGAGGACATGAATTCTGTTCATCGACTAGCTTTAAATTTCCAACCCGCTGATTCTGAAAAGCTACTTCAGTGCTTCTGTAAACTCCTGTTTTACCAGTTGTTGCACCGGACATGGCAATTAATAGGTCACCGCTTTCTACAGTGAATTTAAAATTAGCTATAGCACTTTCAATATGTGTAGAATCAGTAACAAGCACTCTACCGTGCTGAATGTCTGAAATTCTTACAACCGGAAACGTGTTTTCAGACTTAGCAACAAAATCCTTACTTTTAAATGCATAACCATTTTTTAGTCTAACAAATGTTCCTAAAGGCTCTTTTTTCCAACCCTTTGGCAACTCACTCATAGCACAACCTCTTCCGATGCCTCTGCTACATCCAGTTCTACGAGTATCGATTGCAAATCGGTAATTGCGCCTGCCAGCTCTTCTATGGCCTCGTTAATTAGCACATCAGGTTCTGGGAGTTTTGATGCGTCTTCTACACTGTCATCACGAATCCAGGCGAGATCGAGTGAATCTTCTTTGGCTGCAATTTCTTCGCGGGTGAATTTGCGCAGGCGGCAGGTATCGACGTCACCCACTTCACTGCCGTTTTGATGGTTGTCGATAAAGGCTTGGCGCTGTGCTTCGTCTACCTTGGTCAGGTCGCTTCCCACAGCTTTATAGAACTCATCAAAATGGGCTTTGGTGAGCACCGTGCGTTTACCAAATTGCGGCATGTTTGCCCGCAAGTCGTATACCCACACGTTTTTGGTATTGCCTTTGTCCTGGTTCACATCGGTTGGCTTGTCGAAGAACAACACATTGGTTTTTACCCCTGCGGCATAAAAAATACCGGTAGGTAAGCGCAAGATGGTATGCAGGTTACATTTTTCCATGAGATCGTTGCGGATCTTGCGGCCTGTAGAGCCTTCGAACAATACGTTATCGGGCAATACCACTGCAACACGGCCACCTGGTTTGAGCATGGTTTGGTACATGGCATGTAAAAATGCGAGCTGTTTGTTACTGGTGTAATGCACCAGGTCATCGCGGGTGGGAACTCCCCCCCCTTGTTTTGTACCAAATGGCGGGTTTGCCAGAATAAGTGATGCTTTGGGTAATGCTTTACCTTCGTTTGATAAGGTATCGCCGTACAGTACGCCTGAATTATTATCGTCTACCGCTAGATCGTGCAGCATCAGGTTCATCATGGCGAGGCGGCGTGTGTCTGGCACTAATTCCATGCCGTAAAACGTTCTGTGCTGGTATCTGTCGTACGCGGCTTCATCCAGCGTATCAATGCTGTTTTGCTGCTCTAAATACTTGTGAGCTGCGATAAGGAAGCCGCCTGTACCGGCAGTAGGGTCAACAATCATATCGCTAAGGGTTGGGCGCATTAGTTCTACCATGGCGTCGATAAGCACGCGGGGCGTGAAATACTGGCCTGCACCGGATTTCTTCTCGCTGGCGTTAATTTCCAGCAAGCCTTCGTACATATCCCCTAGGCCTTCGGTTTTGGCTGAGTACCAGTCCAGCTTATCGATCTCAGTAACCAGCTTATTAAGGGTTGCCGGTTTACGAATACAGGTTGAGGCATCGGCGAAAATCGCTTTGGTAATTAACGAGCCATGCGAGCCTAAATGAATAAGTAGTTTTTTGTATTCTTCTAGGCGGGTCGCGGCGTTGAAGTTTTCGATATCACTCCAGCGAAATCCTGCGGGTATCAGTTCTTCCTGGCCGGTTTCTTCTACCATTTTGAGGAAAATAAGATAGGTCAGCTCGTTAAGGTACTCGTGGTAGGTAACGCCGTCGTCACGTAATACGTGGCAGAGGTTCCATAATTTACTGATTAAATCTTGTGTACTCATTGTTACTCTCTAATTTTTATTTTGCTTAGGCAATATTGTTTACGCTGAGGCTTTATCGTCGTTCGCCTGGTCGTCTGCCCACAGGGCACGATTAAAGGTGGCGAGGATAGCGGTAATTGGCTGTGGTTCAAAGAGCTTATTGGCCCGTTTTATACCGCCAAGGCGCTGTTTGAATATGCCTTCGTTTAAGTTTGCTTCATCAACAATGATGTTAGCCTTCATTTGTTTAGCAATAGTGGTTAACCATTCGCGCTGCGGCGTTTTCCACGGCTGGCTGTTGAGGATTTTATCCAGCGCTTTATCTACCCGCTCCTCGTATGGAATTAGTGCCTCGCCAATTGCGGCCTGGCGAATATAGCCAATAATGCGGGCGGCAATATCTTCGTTACGGGTTTCTTTCCAGGCGGCTTTGAGATCTTCTTCTCTGAACTCGTTGCGTTCAAGCTCTAATGCAAGCTGTTTTAAGCTTTCGCGGGTTAATTCCCAGGGCTTTTGAATCACCGTTTGAATCGCCACCATGCGGTTGCTGTTAGCATTTACAAAGTCACTAAAGGCAGTAAGGTAATCCTCTGGCTTTTGGCCGCTGCCGTAACCGGTAGAGGTTTCAATTACTTCATCCTGATGCTCTGACACCACCACTTTGTTAAATCCGCCGGTGCCTTTTACTTTCATATCAAGCAATTCGCCTAAGCCAGGGTTATTCACAAACCAATTCGCTACATCCTGAATTGGCATAGCTTTTAATTCCTGAGCAAATTCTTGCGGTGGTTTACCCACAATACGCTCAAACTCACTTTGCTGGGTATCCGACAGGTAGCGCTTTTTGCTTTGAAGTTTGCTTAAAAACTGGTTTTTAGCCAGTTCCTGAAGCTTAGTGTCTTTACCTTCGGTGATATCTTGTTCCAACGCCGTAAAAGTAATATCCACGTTAGTAACAACCGGCTTCATGGTATTTACTTTTTCGAGCTGCTTGTAAATATCAACAGCGTCAAAAATACGGAAGCGTTCCTTTGCAATATCGTCGCAGCGGCGTGTAGCACGGCCCAGCATTTGCTCATAAAGGATGCGGCTGTTTACGCGGCGCATAAACACCAAATTACATATTGAAGGCACATCGATACCAGTGGTGAGCAAGTCTACCGTCACCACGATATTGGGCAACCGATCGTTCTTGTAGCGACGTATCAGCTGCAATGGTTTATCCGACGCACCGGTGATTTTCATAATGGCATCGTCTTCCACTTCACCGTGATAGGCTTCGCAGGCGTCTTTGAGCGCTTCGACCATTTCATCGGCGTGTTTGTCGGTTACACAGAAAATCAGTGTTTTTTCCTGTGAATAGGGATCGATGGCATCTTTGGTAATTAACCAATCGGCAATAGCCTTGGTAAATTCAGGCGCAATTACCTTGCGATTAAACTGGGCAACGTCGAAGTCTAGTTCATCAGGCGTATGAATTAACTCAAGCTGGTTAGTTTGTGGATCGTAAACCTGCACCTCTTCATTCACATCATAGTGAATGCCTTCGGTATTCAGCCTGGTATGTATTCTGATGGGCGGAAGATGGTCAACCAAATAACCGTCGATCACTGCTTCGGTATAGCTGTATGAGAATACCGGATCGCCGAAAATATCGGTGGTATGGATTGCGGGGGTGGCAGTTAACCCTACCTTAAACGCATCGAAGTAATCAATTACCGCACGGTATTTAGAAACGTAATCCTGCTGGTCGCGAAATTTCACTTCGGTTTCGCTGAGTTCTTTATCGAGCAGGTAGCCTCGGTGGCACTCATCCACAACGATGCAATCATATTGCCCTACCCCAGGCTTTGTAGCATCGTCAGACGGGTACATAATGCGTTTTACTAACCCTTGCACGGTAGCTACATGCACCTTGGTATCGTCTTCTGGTGTGGGGCGTGGAGCTTTTTCCGGCTCCATACCCAGCACATCAAAGGTATCAGCAAAGGTGTTGAGGTTTTCCATACGCACTTCACCAAAATCTACCGTAGCCTGAACCCCTAACGCGCTGCGGTCGACCAGGAATAATATCCGGCGAAAACGCTCCGCTTTTAACAAGCGATACACCAGGGCGATACAGGTTTTGGTTTTACCTGTGCCGGTTGCCATTGCCACCAATGCGCGTTCCTTGCCGTCTTTTATGGCCTGCTCAACACTTAAAATCGCTTTCTTTTGATAGTCACGAAGCTGAAGCTCGTATTCGAAGCCCATTTCATCAAGCTGCGCGTTAGCCTTTTGTGGCGTCTGCCTTAAGTAGGTTTTTATTTCCTGTGGTGAATACCAACCCTTTAACGCTTTACGGCGATTAGTGGTATCACGCACGTCTAAAAACCAGATGCCGCTTTCTTGCTCTAACTGTTTGAGATAAGCGCGGCCATTGGTCGCAAAGGTGAGTGGTACTTTAAATTCACCGTATTCTGCCACGTCAATTTCTGGTGGCAGTGAATGAATATCTTTGGCATAGCGTTTAGCCTGCTCGATAGCCCCATAAACATTTTTAGCGTTTTTCTTGGCTTCGATTACCGCCACTAAGGTTGTACCAATAAATAATGCGTAGTCTGCGGGGCCAGATGCCGTTGGCCATTCTGCAATGGCTCTGTTTTTATTCGGTTCGGGGCGTGCACCTTTGGAAAAACGCAGATTTTCGGTATCGGCTTCCCATCCGGCGTCGATCAACTGCTGATCGATAATAACGCGGGTTTCGGCTTCGTCCATTTCGAAATGAGACTTTTCAATACGCTGTAATTCGGCGGCCTGTTGCTCTTTTGGCTGGGCATTGAATTGGGTGAAATGTTTTTTATTCGCTTGCTCTACTTCAGCACGGTATTTGGTAAGCGCCTCTTCCTGCTCCTGGGCGAGCTGCTCCCAAATTTCACGCTCCTCCGCCATTCGCTCGGCGCGTTTGCGTTCGGCAGCGGCTTTTTCTTCTTCAATGCGGCGGAGTTCTTCGGCGACTTTGATTCGATCTGATGTGCGTTGGGATTCTGTTTTGAGTTGCTCTAACTGCTCTTCAATTTCACGCACGTACGCAGAGGGGTCTTCGGGTTTTACAAACTTGGTAACTTTAAAGCCTTTTGCTTTTTCACCACCAAAGGTGCCATGAAACCACATAGACAATGCGTGGCCCACCATCATCGCTTTTAGTGCATCACGGTGGCTACTGCTGTCGAACTCATGAGTTGCTACATTACCTAGTTTTCTTAGAGTATGAAACGCATCTCGAACGTTATCATCGAGCCTCAGGGAATAATCAATGTCTCGGAGTAAATCGACTTGCTTGACGTCGCTACCATATTCAACGCCTACCCTGGCAGCGATGTTTTGCGCAATGGCTTCACCCAGTTGGCGCATTTTGATAAGGGTAGTGTTTGGATCAGGCGCAAAATTGCGCTCAGCGCTTGCGGCAAGGTTATAAAACCATGCGCCATGTGCTTTCAGAAATTCAAAATTACTGATGAAAACCATAACACTACTATCCTTGTTAATTCTCGTCGAAGCTCTGTTTGAGAAGCGGCTTCACTTTTTCCACATCTTCTATGGTTCTGACTTCAACTTCAAGGTCACCAGACCCCCAGTGACCAAGGTTCGTCACATCTTTAGAAAACCCTGGTTCTAACTCAACAGTAGCAGGCGCTAACTTAAGCCAGAGGGTAACTTTAGGATCTTTAACCGGTGCCACACACAAACAAGCAAAGTTCTTCATTCGCTTAAATGCCGTGTAATGCTTTAATTCTTTTCTGATGACGTCATCACCTAAGGACTCACAGTAATCGCATAAATCCTTGTAAAGGTCTGTTAATTGTTGAGACGCTTTGGCTACGGCTTGCTCGTGATTGTGAGTTTTGCCACTTGTATTGCTTTTGGCTGCCTCATCTTTTTGCGATTCACTCGACGTTGTTACCACTGCCGTTGACTTTGAAGATTGTGAATTTACCAGCTCTAGTAATAGCAAATCATCACTAAAATACTTGTATCGCATCAACTCAATGTTACGGTCGATTTGCTTGATTGCATATTCGTCGAACTTATTAAAATCGGCTGCAATACAAATTAATCGTGCTCCCGCCCATTCAATATTTTCTGACGCTTGCTGCCCAAATTTAGCCATTACCATTAACTGAAAATCAGCTTTATGATCCAATAGCCAATCGAAATAAAACAACCCCTGATTAATGACATTCTCATTTGAGTGACGCTTGTATTCGATAATTACCGGACAGCCATTCTCATCGAGTCCCAGACTATCTATGCGGCCGCCGTTGGTAGTGACAAACTCAGATGCCAGAAAACGAATGCTCAGAAAGGCGTCCATATTGGCTTCAATCTGTCGCTGAAGATCTCTTTCCAATTTAGCCGATCTTGCCAGCAGCTCTGATACTTGCGAGTCGCTGATCCTGAATAATTTAATGTCACTCATTTTAAAAACTCACTTTAATTCGATATCCATTTTTCTTCGCCGTGCTTGAAGCATAAACCCAGGTGAAGTGGGTTATTTCCGCCGTAGAAGGGATTTTTTTGATAGTGTCCACCTTTATGCATGTATTGCGGACTTTTATGTTTATACCTATTTCTTGCTTCAAAATAGGTCAACCATTTTTCCCATCTATCTTTTAAATCGCCTGCGTATTCAGGCTTGCTTTTTAAATACTGTTTCACGACGTAGGCAACGAAATAATCCAGTTGACCATTTGAGTCATATATTCGATAGAACAACTCTCCATATACAGGCCGCACTTTATTACCCTCTAAAAAGCGCAAAAACTCTTCTTTCGACGTTAGTTCCAGTAGCTTAGCAATAAAGTACACAGCACCTTCCCAATAAGCCCCCATTTCAAACACACTGTACGTGTTTTGGGGAAATTGGGGCAATACAGAAACCTGGCCGAGTGCAATTCTGTCTATGATCGTTCGATGCGCAGAATGCCAATCAATGTGCTCATTCAGATTGACTGCACAGAAACGATACTTTTGGTGTCCTAATCGAAAAACGTCACAAACCGGTGCGTAGTCAACATACTCTCGATCTCCGATTAAAAAAGTCCAGTCAGGCAAAGCATGCGTTTCGTCGAACACGGCATAAGGTAATTTACCAGTAATCGAAATTTGGTGGATGACCCGCAGCAACCACGCGACATTTTCAGCGTGTTCTCCCTTACAATTATCAAGAAGTGCAGAAAAGCGTAACTTCATTAGTTCCGCTAACTGTTCTGCACTGGCATTTCTGGCATCAGTCCAACCAAAATAGTCGTTGCCTTCTCGATTAGCTTCATGGAGAAATGAATCTGCGCGTTCATTGATAAGGTTTGTAATGCCAATCTCACGATCTACCATCATATTGTCAGTAGAAGTGACGACCGCTACCCAGCTAAAACAATCTATTCCGCCCCAGAAAGAACAGCCTAGCTTTTCATAGCCCTGGCGATGCAGGATATTAATCGCGTTTAATAATCTAACGGATCTGCGAAGCAAGGACTCAGGAACACGCATATCTGACTTCACCTCAACGTTAGTACGCAAGTCGCGCTTGTAGCAATGATTTCAGTTCACTTAAATCAGCGGAGGGTGTAACGGTATAAGCAACAGCAATGTGTTCATTGGTATCGATTTCTTTTGTCCACCCTTTGCTCTCAAAGCCGCGATAGTTTGAACTTGAGATATATCGGGACTGCCTGCCTGGCCTGATTTGAATATTAGGTTCAGCAGCTATAGCTGCATCGATGAGCTTCGCGAATCTTGGATGCAAGCAAACCACTAATTGCCCCGATTTTATGGCCGTTTTTCTGCTAATGTAGGCAACCACTTTATCCTCTTTCATAACAGCCAACTCTTTAGTGGTTCGCGACTGAACGGCGGGTATTGTTACGCCCAAGGAGTTAAGCTCTTCTCGCAAATGTGACTCAAAGCTGTCTCTGATAAACCCGTCGGTTGGCGAGGCAAAGTTCGGCTTAGTATTAACTGTTTGGCTAGCAGTGATATTCATAAATTTATTACTCCGAGTTAATTTACTTCTCCCTGACTAAAGCAAACAGCCAGCCAAAATAAATTAACCATATAAATCAAAACCCTACACAATCGTGAATTTCAGAAAAGCAGCGTTATCATAAATAAAACTACTTTTCCGTAAGATTTAATACCTAACCAATACTTACTGTTAACCAGGTCTCCCATTCGGCACTGTTAGAAACATCTGCGTTCTTGTAAGCGTCACCCAAACGAGTGGCTTGCTCGTTTATAGAACGACTAAAATCATAGTTGTGAAGCCCTCTTTGTAATCGCAGCTTCCAATAACCTAGCCCTTGATCGAGTGTTATTGTTGCTTTAGCTCCAGAAGCAAAGATAAGTTCCAGGCTTCTTCTGTGAGGTATCTCTCGCTTATCCCGCAAGTCCACAAAAACTTCGCTATCACATGCGAAATTAAGCCAAGCATTGAAAATGGTCAGATAATCCCCCTCATCTACCCAATCATGATGAATGGCAAATCCAGGGCTTGTTGATTTTTTCTCATCGAAGCAGGTATTCACTGTAATTTCTGCTTTGTTGAAACCTGCAAAAGTTGAAAGCACTTCTGCCAACAACATCATACTTGCCGGACTCTGAATATAGCGATCGGTGTAAGCAATTGATTGGAGTTGCTCGCTATCCAACAGCTTTTTCAAGCGCGGATCTGCATTACATATGAAACAAACCAGGCGCTTACCAAATCCAATTAAAGGGCCATTAAAACCGCCGAGAACCTGATGTTCTGTTGCACCTTGCGATGAAGGGCTTTCGAAAGATAATGCTTTGCCGGTTAATTGTGGATAGGTGCTGGATTCAACTGATATCTCACTGCTGTTAAGCCAGTGCTCGCCTGGTACTTGCGCATGTTTATCGTTATTTCCCAAAGTTACACACTGCTCTTTGCTTAAAGCCTGTAAAACAACGGGATGAGTAACGCGTTTAGCTATTACCTCTACACCGATATTTTTTAGCTCTCGCAGGAAAGACGTAATTTCTGTACCAAATTCAACCTCAGGCACAATGAGCTGAACAGCTATCTCGTCTTTTAGGATGCCATGGAAAAATGCTTTTAGCGGTGCTGTGGACGTATCCCAATCCTGAACATTCTCAGAAAATACAAAACTGATGATTTCTGGTTTCGATCTTTGAATTTCGCTCAGTTTTTCTTTAAGTGTCATTGGACAATATTTTGTCGAAGATGAGTCACCCAAAAGATCTTGATATTCAGGGCTTAGCGAAACATATTGCTGAATATTCTGTTGAAGCCATTCCAAAGCCTTCTGGCGATCCAGCTTATCGATGTCGTGACGCGAGTCATTATCTAACAAACAAGAATGGCAATATCGTTCACAGTCATCCTCACAATCTAAAATTGTGAATATGTCGGTAAGCATTTGCTCTACATGATTTGCAGCAGCAATAGAAAATCCAGCTCCGCCGCTTACCATATCAAATAACTGAATGACTCTTGCCTCCTGACCTGCATTCACTATTGCAGGGCGAGTGCTGTAACCCACTTCGTTTGTAGATATCCCTAATATTCTCACTAAAGCCTTTCTTAGAGCTACGGCAAGAGTAGTAGCAATAGTTACATCCGTGATGTATTCCTGCGTATCGGGATTACGTAATACTAACTCGAATACGTCGGTAGTGGAGTTATAGCCAAGATGGATGCCTTCCAGGATCTTACCCGCACCATCACAGTCGGGGCGGTCATTTTCATCTCGTTGAAATTTATTGGGCATTGGAGGCCTGTGCGGAGTATCAGGCTCCAGAGTGCGTGGGAACTCTCCCGATGGCGTCATCGATTCAGCCTTGCCGCATCCCAGGCATAAAGCGTAGCCAGTTGAATGAAGACCTGAGCTATGGTGAAACACGTTCCCAGCCGTATCCGTTAACATGTAACCGATTTCTGGATTGGGTAATGGAACTCTCTCGCCCTTACCGATAACCCATGGTCTTTGCACCGGAATAAAATGCGTATGAGCAATATTGTTCGATGGTTGCCGGTAAAAATCGACCACAAACCCTGTGGGTTGGATTACGCGTTTTTGGTATTTTTGCTTAATAGGTCTTCCACAAGCGGCATTTGTACAGGTGATCTCACCTTGCTTGTTAAGTTCAGTTTCATACCCTGTTTGACCACAATTATCACACTGCCATGCTATATCGAATTTTTGGGAATCTTTGGCTCCCTCAACATGCATATTCTGCCAGTTTAATGAAATACCGGCAGACTGATGTACGCGACCATCCAGGACGATTTCAGTGCCTGGTGCAAATTCGCGGATCGCAACTGCGAGATTACGACTTGGCATTCCGCGACTAATAGAAACGTTGTCTTCTCTTTCCGCTTTATATTCCTGATCTGATTTGGCTTTCTGTCTCTTCTCGAATTCTTTGCTTCGAATATAATCAGTTAGGGAATTAACTGATAAGTTAACAACATCGGTAGGAAAGCCATAACCTGGTAAGAAGCCTCTGGTAGCCAAATCACGAAGTAGATACTCACCACCCAACCGGCGCTCATCATTTCTTAACTTATAGGCATAAGGCCCATCAGGATCGGCGACTGTTAATTCGCTCTGAATATACTTGTACTCTTTCAACCAGCGAGAAGCCAATTTGTCTATAACACTATCGGCCTGCTCACAAAGTAGTTTTGCCGAGGCAGATTGCAATGCTGTACCTCTTACCAACACAGTCAACGCCTCTTTATTCTGGGAGGCTTCACCAATAAGCCAATCCCGAAACCGTTTGTATACTGGTTTGGTTTCTAGTTCGGTTAAGTAAAACCATTCCAAATTCAGGAATAGCTTTTCCTTTTGTGTTGTACCAATTTTCTCACGCAGGAACTTACCTAATAGATAAGCATTAACATGTCGCTGAACTAATTTAGCCGAGGTGAAAGTAACGTTTGGCGAGGGAATAGCCGTTACAAATGGCCATTTCGGATTATTAAACACAAATTGGTCATGGGGGTTATTTTTACAAATGGTATACCCTATTGCTCTGGATTCGCTTGAGCGACCCGCACGACCTGCACGCTGCAAGTAATTAGCGGGATGAGGCGGAACGTTATTCATTACAACAGCAGAAATACCGCCGATGTCTACCCCCATTTCCATTGTGGTAGAACAGTTAAGCACATTCTTTTTGCCTAATTTAAATCGGTCTTCATACTTTTCCAGATTTTCACTCGATTGTTGGGCCGAATGTTCTGCCGTGGTGTAGTAAAAACCGCCTTCAATTGCCCTGTCGTTAATATCCGTCCAGAGGTTTTGCTCTCGCAGTGTTTTAACCCGTGGATCATTAGCAACGTTTTCACGGATATCACTAATGTAGGTCGAAACATCTGAACTGGTATCGAACTCCCAAACATGTGGTAATTCGACTTCTTCACAAACATAGTCTTCTGGATTTTTGTTCCAGGGAATGTAAGGCGTAATCCCCTTAAATGTTGTATCAAGAAGCTTATGGCTAATAGGACATATGTAAGCTTTGGTCATCAAAGAGAAACTTATAGTCCTAAGATTTAACTGATACTGCTTTCCGGCATACTCATTAAGTGTTTTAGACTCAATCAACGCTTTCCAGGCAGATTTTAACCATAGATTGATTATGTCCTCTTCCTGCTTGTTGATAACCTGAAACTTAGCACCTTTGGCCAATAAAGAGATGAGTCTTTGTTGACGTTGCCTATCGGCTTTCACCTGTGGCCACTTCTTGACTCTATTCTCTTCTTCTTCTCTGGATTCTGGGCTGAGTAAGAATTTGGGATAAAAATGCATCCCGATCCAACTAGACCATTCTAGATTTACTTCAACAAACGTATTCTCTCGAACATAAAAGTCCATACAGATTTTCAGAAAATCTCTCCAATCCTGTAATGACAGTCCACGTTCAGACCACTTCTCAGGAATAGATTGCAAACTATCAATACCAGGGTATACGAGCTTTACCAGCCCCTGAGTTTCCAGGTTATTGCGGTATTTAGGACGCCTTGCGATTTCCCTTGTAAGCAACATTTCTGACAACTTCGTTGCGTCATCCTCTTTAAATACTTCTGGCGCGAGGTAGGCATTTTCGAAAGTCATAGCATGTGCGACATCTCGGTCAGCTTTGAGTATATCGACAAGAGCTTGCCAAGTGATTGGTGTAGGCGTCATCTTACTCGCAGCACCTGATTCGAGGCAATTCAAATACAATTCAAGTGCTTTAGCGTCATCCGGCTTCTCTTTTTTAATGAAAGGAAGAAATTGCCTGATCGTGTCGACCGACATTGCTTGATACTCTGCAACACGCTCCAGTATTTCAGGACTAATATCTAATTTTGATTCCAGGTGTTTACGCAGTTCTCTTACAACAACCCCGCGAAGGTGAGAACGTTCGGCTTCCTGCTGCATATTCACCGAAATTTTGGCTGTGCCCTGCCGACTATCAGTAAACGTAATTAGTCTCCGTCCTCTCGCAGGGAGTGAATTAGGCCCATTTTTATTGTCGGAATCATCTGATTCAAAATCAGGGCAATATTCCAATACCGTAGGAACAGCATTGGTCGTATAAAAAGGTGCGCCCAACATTGCTCTTCTGAAGGCTTTTGCAAACTGCCCGCGACCTGAATGCCCACAGTCTGAACAGACCTGATTAGTATCTTCTCTGGCAGATAACGTTATTTTTGGATTATCAAAAACAACCTTTCCATCTTCCGATATGAAAAGCTCCTGATAGCCTAACTCTTCATTCTCCAAGCTACTAAAAACAACAGCCTGAGAAGTTCTGTTGGCTGATTCCGGCAATTCAATATCATTGCCTTCCTGATCCCAGTCTTCCCTTTCCCCTTCTGATAGAGAGAACTCATCGTCTTCACGATTAGCCCACTGCTGAATTGCACTATGGTTATCATAAACGCCCATCAAATGTGGCGCATTACAGTCATCACAAAACATCAGTTCCAGCACAGGAGAGCCGCAATTACACTTCACCCTCTGGTTTGTGTAGACGTAACCATAAGGCCAGTTTTCATTAAGATGCGAGTGCTCCTTTTCAGAACAATTGGGATCGATACAAGACCATAAGCCGCTGAGTGTTCGTTGAAAATAATGCGCCCTGAGTTTCAAGAATGCTTCGGTATTTTTGTCAGGCTTTGTCCCTGTACAAATATCTAACCAACGATATATCTCATTTTCCGTCAGATTAAACTCAGCCAAGTCATGCTTTAGCTCACCAATATTTTGTGGGGGCTTATCTGGTTTGGTTAGCAAATGTCTTATCGTTCTAGCTATTTTTGATTGCTCTAAAGCCTCATATCGAGCACGAGAAATATCTGGGTCTTGCTTTTCCTTTTTACTCTGGACTGGTTGTCCCTCTGGCTCGATTGCTTCAATCTGGTCAATCGTCAATGTTTTTAAATCTGATTTATTAAGTGCTGGAACAGCTCTCTTACCACCAATAACATCAACTTGTTCTATCGAAATATTAGCCAGCTCAGCCAAATATTTTTTCAGGCTATTCTCTGCTTCTTCGCCGGCAATGGTTGCAGATGTAGCCACAAAACGGATTTCTTCAGGCTTAACATCGAATGCCTGCATTACGCGCCGCAACTGTAAGGCAAGCTCGGCAGCTTGTGAGCCAACGTAGGTATGCGCTTCGTCCAGCACTATCCAACGTAGTTTTCCTTTGGACTGCTCGATAATTGGCGCATCTGACTGACGGACAAGCATGTACTCAAGCATTGTTCCGTTAGTTACCAGTATCGGTGAGGGATCGTCGCGCAAGCCATTTCTGCTCATCACCTCTTGAGGCTTTGACTTCTGTATTTGTTGTTCTTTGTTCGTTAATTTCTCTGGCGTTTTACCATTAAAAAGACAAAACCGGATATCTCCGCCAAAATGTTGAGTCCAAGCATTTAGTCGCTCTTTCTGAGAGTTGATTAACGCATTAAGTGGGTATAAAAATATGGCTCGGACACCTGTTAGATGGCCATTTTGTTGCTGTGTTTCGCGATATAAATCTTCTAACACTGGCACCATAAAGCATTCTGTTTTACCAGAACCTGTACCACTGGTGATAATCCTTGATTGCGGTTTGGGTGATAATAGGTCATTCCAGGCTTTATACTGGTGTTTGAAAGGACTCCATTCTTTTTTGAAGGCGTATCTGCCATTTTTCTTAGAATCCAACGCTTCAACGACTTTACCTGACAGCAATCCATCTCTAGCCAAATCCGACATGTTCTTTTCGAGATAACGTTCCCAACTGAACATTTGCTCGAATACCGGCCCATGTACGAAGCCTTCATCAGACTCTATGTGCTCACTAAGGTGATTTCTAAGGTTGGGATTATTAATGCCTAATACACTTAACGTAGCTTCTTTCGCGCGTGAGTTGGCTTGTTTTTTTAATGTGGAAAAATACTTTTTCATTTTGTTACTCCGCGACAAATGCGCATAGTGCACATTGAAAAACTGAATTAAACCAATCCCTGTCAAAATCCATTAACTGTCTTAATAGGAAGTAATTCACAACATCGGTTTGCAAGACCTCTGACCAACTCGCTTTACCCGCAACTACGTATGCTGCTATGAGCGGAAAGAAACAAATGGACTCCTGGTACTCATGAGGTATTTGAAAAGTTAGAAACTTGGATAAATTCTTATTTGCCCACGCTGAAAGCGCATTTGAATAATGCTGCGGCCATTTCACTGACTCGTCTGAGTTATTTATCAATAACTCGCCTTTCCAGGCATCAATAAGAAATGGATACATTTGTGCTTTTTTAGGATCAAGCTCGAACAAATCCGGCAAGTTTACAAAGCTAGTAATAGCTTGAGTTTTTTCGTTTACAAACTTACTAACCAGTTCATCAGGCAAACCATGTGATTTGGTGAATATTTCATATTTCTGCTTCGCTTTTCGCCAGTATTTAAGAGGGATAAGCTCCCATACGACATTAAACTCAGTTTGTAAAACATGCATTATGCTTTCTATTTTCTGCTTTGAAGCGAAAGGCAAAAGCGTGAGACATGCAGGATGTTTTGAGAGTGCTTTCCAGGCTTCAAACGTAAGCATTGGCAAATGCTCATATTTGCTGAATAACGTATCAAGATAACGCCATCCTGAATGCTCTATATTTAAAGTCATATCATCTAATACGACATTAAAAGCGTCTTTATTATGCATTGGGTGGTAAAGCATTGCGGCCTTGCCTAAAGATTTAGCTTTACTGTCACTTTCAACGTGCTCAGTAGGAGGAATAAATACGGCCCGAAATTTAACCTTCGAGTCTTTCGTCGGAACTGCCAGTTTTGGCGTTTTAGTTTGCAAAGGCAGTTCAAACCGGCCGACAGCAATGCCGTTTGAGGTTCTTTGAGAAAGAAGCTCTGCGTGCTCTTCCGGATCAGCGAGATTTAATAACTCGACTTTTACGTCTGCGAAGTCTTCAATCTCATGCTCATCGAAAACCAGTAGATTAGATTCTCTACTCACATTCATTGAGTTCCAACCAATGGTATATTGCTTTGACGTTGTGCTAGGGCTGCTAATGATTAGCCTTACCACTTCATCAAGCTGACCATTACCTGCGGTGGCTAAAAGCTCCTTGATTTTGTGTCGATATTCATAAAGATTCACCTCTTCAACTGGTTTCTCTACCTTATACCGAAAAGTGTAAGAGGCATTGCCAATCGCCGATGTAGGTGCTTTAAGTTCTATATCAAAATCGGTTCTACTTTTATTGGCGACTTTAAATAATAACGCTCTGGCTCCAAGTAACTCTTCCACGCACAATGCTCGATGTAGCTCTTTGCCCTCACCATCAAACAGCAAAGCTCCTCTGGCAGGAAAAGGTACTTGTAAATTAATGGGTTCAGCTAGCAAGTTTGCCTGTACTTGCAGAGTGATATGAAGAGGAGGTGCACCTTCAGCGTTAAGCTCTATGCGCTTTTCTTCATCTACCGCCGAAGTACGAGTTTTAATTTCATTCAAGACATCATAGATAAATGTTTGTGAGCAACTGAGTTTTATAGTTCCCTGGTTAGATGTTTTTCCAGGGATAAGATACAACTTGAAACTCTCAGGCAAGATAGCTATTTTTCGACGATAGAGTGTTTTCCCGTTCGACTTAACTCGCAGAACCTGCCGTCCATACAGCTCTGCGATGTTGTCGGTTTTTCCGAGTTCATTATCGCCAAGATAAATATTAGTTTCAGGATAATGACAATCGATCTTTGGTACTCCTAAGTAAACAGGATATCCAGTGTCGGTATCAAATTCTAAAAGTTTGCCTGTAATATCTATTAGCTCTTTAGAGAAACTATTTGCTTTTGTCGAAAGGCTATAAATATCACCCGCAGTCTCATATTTAACCTGCAAGTCGCCAGAAAATGTAATGAGTCGATAGAAGTCACGGCGTTCATCATCGATTATTTTATAGTCGTCTCCGTGAATCGTAATTTCTTCAGGTACTAACGCAATAAGCGTATCAGCTTTTTTGCTAACACTACCTGACCCGATTACAAACTTCTTTTCACCTGAATTATCCAGAACCAACGGCATTTCTTCTAAGGGTAAATTGGATAGTGGAAGCTCTTCCGAATGCCTTACCCTACCGGCTTGCATAACTACCAGTTTTAACGGAAGAGATAGATTTTCCCGACGAAATTGAACCAAAGTTTTCCTCATATTGAGGATTACACCACCATCGCTAAACTCCGCTCGCGCCAGACCAAAGTCAGCAATTTGCTGATTCCCTTCCAAAATGTAGATTTCCACCATCGGGGCAGATAAGTCACTCTTCGTTAAGGGAACTGAAAACTGACTACTCAGTTTTATCTCAGCCGAAAAAGCCAGCGACTCTGCATTACTCAACCACTGATTGAGAGTCAGTCGTTCTTGTCGCTTCTTAGTTTCTTTTCTTTGATGCGTTGCTGATTTTAACAGACCAGATAAAAACTCATTTCCGGTCGCACCATCCAATGGTATTGGAAAAGTCGCTCGCCATTTGGGAGCCATAGAGTCTAGGTAAGGCGCAGGTTCAGATTGTTTTTCCAGCGAATAAGTATCAATTAAGCCATATAAGTTGGCTACCATATCGTTGAGTAGCATGACCGTAGACTCAGTTTGAAATGCATCAGGCATTTTCTCCAACTGGGCCTGTATTGCGGGTATGGGTGATTGTCCAAAAGCTTTGGCTCTATCGAAATCACTTAATAGCTTTTTAAATAGTGATTGGAATCGACTACCTTCAGAAGCTAGCAAACCAAATGGCAAACCACCTTCTCGACATACAGTTCCTAAATAGTCATTACGAGAACTTTCACGTCGATTAATGGGGCGTCCCCAGAAACTCATGCCTTTGACAACTATATCGGTACGATAGTTAGCGTCAATATGTATACCTAAGTCGTCGTCAATCCCAGCCCATGTCCATCCAGACGCATACTCTCGACGATACCACTCGGAACTAAATAAGCAGAATTCCGCACACCAGATCTGATTTTTGAATGATGCTGAGGACGAAGTACGCCTGAGTGTGGCTTTGAGTGATTGGTACTCTTCTTCGGTCAATTGATATGTGAATAAAGGCTCTTTGGTCGGCGTCTCATAACCTCTTCTATGAAGAAGCTCCGAAATCCAATTCACTTGAACTGTACTATCCATACTCCAGTCTCCTAAACTGTTACTTTAACTACCCAGCAACACTGCCATTTACAGGCCATCTTTCAAAACCAATAAAATCAAAGCATTAAATTCAAAACAAATATTAAAAGGTAATATTTATTATTTTTTAATGAGAAAAATTACTTAACATTAAGATGTTCGATTAATGCTTTCACTCTAGGAGTTTGCCTTCTACCCTCAAGCTCATTGGCAATAATCAGCTTGTCAAAGTAATTTAAGCTGGCATCTCCGGCTACAATTTCTAACTCATCAATTTTAAGAGACATATACGGCCGTTTATCACTTAAACGAACTTTTTCTTTAATCTCTGCTAGTGTGCCCGCGGGTTGCGCACTTTCATCTTCGATACCCAAACTCTCATCAGCAGGCTTTACGGCCTTCTTCTTTTTTGAGTCGCGAGAAACTTTTTGATATGTAAGATAAAACTGTTTGCAAAGTTTTTGGGCTGGCACGTAACCAAAGGACGCCGAATCACGAAGCATATCTTCGGCTTCAATTTTTTCTGATTTCTTTGATGAACTGTAACTCAAAATATCTAATGCCAGTAGATATTTAGCCTCAAGGCTACCTTGATGAGATGCTTCACGAAGTAACTTCCTGAATCCCGTTGTATCACCTTTTAATTTGCATAATTTGGCATATTGGAGTTGTACGAAAGCACTACTGTCATCATTTAAGTTAAGAGCTTGTTCTCTTTCTCTAAAGGCAACGAGCCAGCTATCTAAATAAGAACCGCGTTGATTAATCAACTCTTTTGAAGGTCTATTTAATCCTTTAACGGAATCGTAGTGCCCATACTCCTTTTTCATTCCATTAAAATATTTAATCCCCTCATTTGGGTATATATCTAGTTGCTTGCGGAGCACTTGTTCAAAAAAGAACTGCCATAATGTGACATGATCATGAATTTGTAAGCATGCCGATTTTCGAATTTGCGTTAACGTTAACGTTTTATTTTTGAAAAAACGGTTTCTGTTCCTTGAATTATTCTCAAACAGTCTTATTTCGCTCGCTCTTCCAGTTAGCACCACGATGGCAATAACTTTTTCTAACTCAAACAGGCAAACCGGATTATCTCCGTCCCTTTCGTTATCGTGACTAAGAACATAATCCAACTCTGCAAATCGACCTTTAAGCTCTGACTCTAAGTGCCAGTTTGCAGGAATAATAAATTTCATTTGGCCAATTTTTTCGCTGTAATTTGACCAGAAGCTGACACGACTCCTGAGTGTTCTCTTCTCGTGCTCTTCTAATTTCTCTGGAGCATTTTCGATAAGTATGTCAACGAATGATTGGAAAACCAAAAAGCTGCCCAGTTGAAATTCTGACTTTAATCTTTGTCTGGATTTCTCGCTTATCTCAAACCAGATAGTGTCGGCAGACTCTGGGTGACAAACCTCTGTCAACCAATTCAAAAATTGGGAAAAGACGGACTCCTTCTTCACTAACAAAGAGTCGACAATTTCAATCATTTCTAGTCGAGTGGACTTTGAAAATGCTCTCTCCAACCAAGTTCTGGTTTCTGCACCCAAATTGGCGGTGACAAATGAAAGTAATGCGTTTTGAAGATCTCGCCTGCAGCTTGTCACCAGTGGCAGGTTTAAACTTTTAGGCACATCTGTTGGCACGCATTTAAGTTCAAAAGCCAAATTTACGCAGGCTTTATATTCTTCAGCTTTTAGTCCTATCAACCAACTAACACGATTTAGATGAATACCTTTTAACAATGGTTTTGCGACACTCATTGAGTCAATAAGTAACTTAGGGAACTTATCGTTTTGACCATTGATTTGTAAACCTGCCAAGTACAAAGCGATTCTGCTCAATCGCTCATTCTCACTAATTGCCTGCCAGATCAGACTTGCTGCTCTATATCCCTCATCATCTGTTTCGAAAAAGAGTTCCTTACGAAACAAATTCAGCCACTCCAAAACAGTGATGGCATCAGAAGAACCATTCTCAATTAACCTGAGGATCTGTTCTATTCTAAGAGGAGGATAAGATGGTATTTGGCGATGGGAGATAGCATTTGCCACGCTCCCACCTGACGATACTTTCCTTAAACTATGGCTTTTGGGCACTCTAGGAATAGGAAATTGAATGCCACTATTCACTGACATGTTTCAAACCTTCCTGTCCAACTACTTTCTGGAATTCCTGCCCTTTAAACTGGAAGCGGAAAACTACCTTTCTATCCTCTTCATTAGCTATGGATTGGTCAGCTTCGATAGCACCTCTACCTGAAATTAGTAGCTTGGTAAAAAAAGCGTTTTTGTTAGGAAAATCCATCAGGCTAATATATTCAAACACACTGTTTGCGCGCAGAACACTTAAGCGCATGTTGTGTTCGAAGTTACCTTCGCTGCTTGAGTGGCCTTCAACTACGATCCTGACCACCTCGTCGGCAGTTGCCTGATTTTGAAATACGACCTGGCTATAGATAGGGATAAACTTGTCCAGAAAGCTCTTACCCACATCTTTTAGCAGATAGTCATCCTGCTGAAATAATACAGAGTTGGTAATCGATATATCACCCGTTTCTGGATTAGGCGCGGCGTCGATGCCTGCTGCTTTAAAACCATCTTCCAACCCCTTGATGATCATAACCCTGTTGTTTTTACTCTTCTCGGAAACTTCAGCAATTTGAACTAATGCACTAATGAGAAGCAGAGCAAATATCATAAGTAAAGCCGACATCAGATCGCCGATGGATAACCAAGAGCCGCTATCATCTATCTGATTATCAGGTTGTGACTCTCCAGCAATCATAATTAAACCGCCTCGGCCGTTTTCTGATCAATTTCAGTAAGGCGGGCATCCACGAGGAAGTCGGCAGCTTGTGACAATCTGTTGTGGATTTTACTTGCAGCTTCGTCAAATTCTCTAAAGAACACTTCGGTGCTTTGGTTAGCTTGCTTGAAGTAATCTTCCATTGCAGCTGGCATGCCCTCTGAAATTTCACGGAATACTTTTGAAGCTTGTTCATAATCTCGTTTAAGTTCGCCGATGTGGCGGCCCATAGTGTGAGCAATATCCTGTAACTCTGAGAAACTACTTGCTTCAGTCAATCCAATAGCCTTAACCAATTTTTCTATTGTTGCAGCAGACTTTTGCAGATGGGAATGCTGCTCGGCTAAGTCCTGAAGTAAGGTATGTCGTGTCTTATATTCTTCCTCAAAGACGTCTTTGAAACGATTTACTACATCAACCAAGTTATTTGCTTGCTTGCCAAGCGTATCTTCAAGAAGGTTATTCTGATCGTTGAAGAATTCAGTAAGGTTTTGTTGATATTGAACCCTGAACGATTCCAGCTCTCTTTGTACCGTTTGCGACATGTTTGTTACTTTGGTATCAATATCTCCTAAACCTTCTTGCAGCTCCTGTTTAGCGTTTTGCATTAGCGCACTGGCTTCTTCACCAGTAGCTCTCAATACAGAATTTTGCTCCTCAAAACTTTTACTGGTTTGGTGAAGCAGATTTTCAATTCTTTGCTCTGTTGCTTCAAACAGGGCTTTTTCTGTTTTTGCTCTGTTCTCCAATGCCTGGCCTAACTGCTCGCCCATCCCCTTGAATGCCTCTGAAGCTTTGCTCGCACTAGCTTCGAATGCGGTTCTCTGAGACGCCATCCCTTCTTCACTTAATTTAAGAACATCGTGAACGCGCTGCGTAATATCCTGCATGGTGCCTTTGGTGTCTTCTTTAAACCCTTCAAGAACAGTACGTAGTGATTGAGCAAATTCCTGAAGTTTGGACATGGTGTCCTGATTAAAGCGATCAATTGTCTCAACCGTTTGAGCCATATTAGTTAAAACATTTTCAACGTTAGTATTGAGCTTTTCAGATACGCTATTGCTTGCGTTAACCGCTTCAGTTGTTTTGCTTAATTCTTCTGTTACAGGCTGTATTAGTTCCTGCTTAATAGTGTTGACGAGATTAGTAAGAAGCTCTTGCTGGTTGTCTTCCTTAATTTTTCGAAGCGTTTCTAATTCTTGTTTAAACTCAGTGAGCACCGGAGCAACTGAGCTTTGCATTGTTTTATCGATGGCCGTGGCAATCTGCTCCGCCATTTTCTCGCCATCAAGGCTTTTGCCTATTCCTTGTAAGCCACCAAGCAGTTGGCTTATCTGACTACTAACTTCAACCATTGCATCAGATGACTTTTTCTGCGCCTCTAGCAATTGGTGATCTTGTTCACGCTCTGCAATTTGTTTTAAATATTCAAGACCTGAAGATTGCGCAAGATTTTTTTGCAGAGAGAGATTAATACTCTCTACGCGTCGTCTTAGATGTGCATTAAACGATTGCATGATGATCATGATAATCGCTGATCCAGCCAAGCCTGCCAGAGAGGTGTAAAACGCGGTTTTCATACCATCAAGTAGTTGGGAGGCAGACTGGAGCAGAGAAGCAGTTCCCTGGTCGACACCATTGAAATTAAATTCAGATAAACCAACGGTTATTCCAAGGAATGTTCCGGCTACACCAATACTGGTTAACAATGCGGGTAAATTTTTGCCGTGCGGTGTTGGTAAAGGGATCATTGATGAAGCTATCGAACCCAGTGTTAAAAATCGACCATTATGTTTCTTGGCAACTAACCAGTCATTTTCAGTGTTAAGTATTAGATGTTGTTTTACCCAATCCTGTTGGATTGTAGTTAGAGATTGAACGCGAATAACGTCGTCTTCATCAAGAGTGTCTGATATTTCTTGGTAATGCTTTAACTTTCCTAATGAAGAAAAGTAGTGCTTAACCTGTGCAATCACGCCAAGGAAAAATAAAAGCCCCACAAATATCAGGATAGATTTAGTGAGACTATCTACTTGGAAAAACGCGTTTAAAACAAAATCCATTGACTACACTCCTAACGGAATAATTTTTTTAATTCTTCTGGGGTAAATAGCTCTTCAGCTATTCGTAACGGCATATGCTCGGCGTCCTTCTTGAGGCTGCCATTTATGTTAATTGGAGTTGATAAACGAACGCTGAGAAGCACTTCCCCATCAACATTGTCTTCATCTTGCTTAAAGTAAGCAGCGTCAGGGTAATAACGAAGTAAACTGGCTTGCCAGGAAGCTTTTTGTCGGCGAAGTGCCGTTGTGATGTTATTTTTCGCTCCAAAATCATCCCTGGCAATTTTCCAGGCATGATTTAGAGATATGATTCTGTCAAGGATATTATGTATATCAAGGCGCTTTAAACCGGAGGATTGGTGGCCAGCTCCATACGATTTCAGAGAAAGTTTATCTCGTTCCATATCAATACAACTTCCTAAGCTTCAGGCATTAAGAGTTCCTGAAAGCAATATGCCTCGTTTAATCTACTCAATACGCAGACTGAAGGTCTATTTATTTATCTATTTCAATTTCCAGCTTAGACATCCAATCCTTGAGTCTCTGATGGCTCTTCAATCCCAGCATCCTTGCCGCTTTCGTGTAATTATTGCCACATGCTGATAACGCAGCTAATACATATTTTTTTCTATATTTATCAACCATCTGTTCGATATTGATTGAATCGCCATAAACTAAAGTAACATCCAAAGCTGCTGTGGCATCATCTCGCTTTATCACCGAATTTGCAACATCACCTGTTTCAATAATCTTTTGATTTGTCGTAATAAATGCTCTATTTAACGTATTCCATAGCTCCCGAATGTTACCTTTCCAGCGTAACTTAGAAATATAATCAATAGCCTCATTTGATAGTTGCTTTGGTATGTAATCAGGGTTCAGACTTCCTGCCTGATTAATCCTTGCAGTTAGTTCTCTCAGGATAATAGGAAGATCTGTACGCCTGACTCTCAATGGTGGAATTCGAATTATTCCGACAGCCAAACGATAAAAAAGATCCTCTCTAAAGTCTCCCGCATCCATCATTTTCACTAAATTTCGATGCGTTGCGGCAATGACTCTTACATCCACACTAATTGTTTTATCGTCCCCGACTCTGGTCACTTCACCTTGTTGAAGAGTTCTAAGCAACTTAACCTGAATCTCTGGAGTTAGCTCGCCCACTTCGTCAAGAAAGATAGTTCCACCATCAGCTTGCTCAAAAAGCCCTTTTTTATCTGACACCGCGCCTGTAAAAGCCCCTTTCACATGTCCAAATAGTATTGAATCAACTACTGTCTCTGGTAACGCACCGCAATTAACCGTGATAAATGGCTTGTCATTTCTTAATCCCGCAGACCGAATAGCCTGGGCCATAACTTCTTTACCGGTTCCGGTTTCACCTAGAATCAAAATTGGGACTTCAGTTTGAGATAGGTTTTCTGCTAACCCTACAACTTCTTTCATTTCCTTCGATTCAGACGTCAGGTTCGCAAAACTCTGTTTAAAGTTCGGCTTTGTAACTGCTTTGGCCGCTTGATTTTTCTGGGCGGAATGTTTGTATTCCTTTACAAAGTCAACAGGGATTTCAGTGGGTATCAATTCATTTTGAGGTGAAGCTTGCAAAAAGCTGGTATTAGATTTTCCTTTGCCAATCAGAATACTAAGAGAAATCATTGCTGGCGTACCAGAAGTCAGACTGATACATAACTTTGAGCTTTCCTTAGAAAGTTTACTTATCCATTTTTCCGCTTCTAGATGTATCGATGCATAATCTATTGGTGAGTTAATATGTACCGGTATGATTTGTACCGTCTGACATGGCCTACCCGCCATTTCAAGCTTGTTTTGAAGCCAGGATTTGTATTTTTCCCAATGCACTTCGTAGGCGTTTGCGAGAATGATAACTTTGTCGAATGGTTCTGGATGTTTAAGCGCAATTGTTGCTATGGCCGCTATATTTCCTTCACGCATGTTTTCAACATCAGTTTTACCTAACCATGTGAACAATGAATTCAAGTCACCCTCTGCTTTGTAATAATTTTTACTTAATGTAAATATTTATACAGCAGAGTTAGTCTAATTTTCAATTATAAAAGTTAATCGTTCCATTCACTAAACAACAGACTTAATACACATTCAGCATGAAACAATGCTCCACTCATCAGACTGCAAGCCACTAATTACTCACTTGTGAAAAGATACAACTAACCTTATTTCGTTTACGCAGTAATCGTTCAAGTTCGATATTTATCCAGTTGATTATCAATCTCAAAAAATCACTTAAAACCACAAATAAACTTATGTTATATATCAGTTTTCTCCCAACGTGAGGCATGTAATGGCTTATATAAAGCTAAAACAAGAAGACGTACCTTTGTATTCACCCTTTTCAGGAATTTGCATTTACGGCGAAGAAGAGCCAGCTGACTTTGAAGAAGATGAAACCGTTTTATATGCGTGTTTTGAGAGTGAAGGTGTTGGACATATTTCTGAGCGAATCCTTGATTCTCTGAAGAAGCAGAACATTTCAGATCCAGAGGCACTCACTCCGGCTGAAATTGCTGAGGCAATTGATATTCCTGATGCCATTCTCTTCGAATATGATGGCGGCTTTAACGGCCTAAGCTGGTTTATATTTGCTCCAGCAGCCTAACTAATCAATGATCCTTTTTAATTAGAAAGAGGAATATTGGTTCGGCCTGATTCATGAACGAGTTAAACTACAACAGCCTCTAAAAGCTGTTGTAGTTTTTAGCATTATTACTTAAAAGAACGTTACAAAAACTTAAAAGCTCCATTCAGAGACTCTCGAACCTGATCAACATTGGTGTGTGCGTAAATCATCGTGTGCTTTAATGACGTATGGCAAAGCGCTTTGGCCACAACACTAACATCAGCCCCCGACTGTATTTGCCAGGTGGCAAACGTCCTTCTCAGATCATGCGGTCGCGGTCGAATATTCGGGTTCTCGTGATAAAGCCCCGCGATTAACAAAGCTTCCTTCCAAACCTGATCGCCACCGGTCATATATCCATATTTGGATCGCTTCTGAGAAGGAAATACGAATTTACTTGAGGTTGAATTGAGCTGTCGACGTTTAAGTAACTGCACAGCCAAATCATGCAGAGCAATCTCATAGTGTTGTTTGGTTTTTGTTCGAGTAGCGGAA
This sequence comes from Marisediminitalea lipolytica, assembly GCF_001758465.1. Taxonomy (GTDB): domain Bacteria; phylum Pseudomonadota; class Gammaproteobacteria; order Enterobacterales; family Alteromonadaceae; genus Alteromonas; species Alteromonas lipolytica. The sequence goes on along the minus strand of NZ_MJIC01000014.1, from coordinate 337,351 downwards.
ACCAACCATATAGCAGCATTAAGGTTAATATCGCCCCATTCCATTTGTTTTACATTGGATATTCTTGCGCCGGTAAACAAAGCCATTCGATAAACATCGGCAGCATCCTGATTATCCACTTGCTGAAAAGCACGCATTAAGCGCCTCGCCTCATCGTGACTCAGATATCTGTTCCGAGTTACGCCTGGCATTTTTTTAAGTCGCTCGAATGGGTTCACAAGTAAGCCAGCAGCATCTTCATAGTCGATTACATAATTGCATGCGGCTTTAAGAACACTCAGCACTTTATTATGGGTGCAATAGCCCTTGGCTTGTAATTGCCGGAAAAACTCTCTGGCTCTCTTTTTATCAATGTCCGCGACCAGGCACTTACCTAACGAATCACGAACATGATTGTTGAAAGCCACCTTGAGAGAATGCGTTCTTCCAGCTACCGTAGCTCGGAATTTTAGCTCTCCCTCACAATACAATTCGAAAAGGTCATTAAGGGTCAGGTAGGTGTTGATATCAGCTTTATGAAGGCTCGAATTTCCTTGAGCAATGTCTCTTTTATAGTGTAGTTGATCAGCGAGCAAACGTGCCATGGCTACATTGAGCTTATCTATACTCCCCAACTTTTGCTTTAAATCCTGGCCATCACGTTTGCCACGATAGTAAAAGGCTTTAGCGCCACTCGGCCTGACCATTAGTTTTAGGTAAGGTCTGTCTTGATCAGCGAATACAGCGATCGCTTTTTTGCTAGTTGTCTCTCTTACAAACTTATCAGTAAATACGGTTTTGATTTCTGACATGTTCCACCTTTGTTCCATACTTTAAAAATTAATAAAAGTGGAACAAAGTGGCTCAAAGCCCCTAAAAACGGGGTTTTTTGCGGCCCCAAAACTCACTAAACCATTGATTTAAAACCCCTTCCTGTTCAGGTGGGGCCACCATTTCAAAATACAATTCAATTAAATCAATATCTTGCTCAAATTAAAGGGATTTCTGTTCCACTTTTGTTTGACCTTCGAAAAGACTTTAAAACAATCTGCGAAAGCTTCAGTCAGCTACCTGCCACCAAACCACTTCGAATACCAAGGTATTTCGTCAGTATCAGCTCCAAAATTAAAAATACATTAAAATACATATACTTACTTAATACGTGTAAAAATTTCTGACAACCAAATAACTACCGCTAAACCCACAAACTGGCTTTGCCTGAATACATTGTCATGGTGGAATTCGCTTCAGTCTAAGTTTTCGAAAAGATAGCCTTCCCCCTATTGCAGCCCTTTAAAACAAAGGCCACCAAGAGATAAAACCTCGCCAGACAATGACGGAAATACACACTACAAAGTTCAGTTTTCTCCTCACGGTTAGCAGTAAAGAACACACCCAACAAGGTTATCTAAATGTTAATTTTGTGTTTATATTTTTTACACAAATTACCAAGTAAACTTTCTGATTGATGACAAAATAATTACTATCAAAGAGTTACAAAACTGGCACAAATATTCCTTACGGTAGTACCGAGCCTTGATGTAAGAGGAAAAGCCAAAAATGAAAGCCATGAAATTACTCCTGGGTGCAGGCATGGTCGCCGCATCAGCCGGTTCGTCAGCTGGGATTTTATATAGCACCAGCACAGACACCAGCAGCACTTTTTACGCCATGGACACTACTACCGGCATATATACTCAAAAAGCTTCGGTTAATACCCGGTCGACATTAGCCAGTGACATTAATGGCAATGTTTACGCTTTGGATATTAACAACTCCATTGTTAAATATGATGCGATGATCAACTCCTGGCAGTATGTTATGGCAGGTAATTCTTTTGGGGGATCTAATTACAATTTAGAAGTGATTGGTGAAGATAAGTTTTTAGTCACTCAATATAACTCAAGTGCTTATCATCTTTACAACGGTTCATCATGGACCACCGGCAGCCTTAGTTTTGCGGCCAGTATGGTTGCAGGCTACGATGTGGTAAACGATATGATTGGGCTCACTCAAATATCGGTAGACCGAACCTTTTTCTTTGACTCTGATATGAATTTTATAAAAGTTCTGGGAACGGGTCTGGGTACAGGCGAAAGAAAACGCGATGCCGCTTTTTATAACGGCGTTTATTCCTACCTTTTTAATACAACGCTCGCGACAACCAATTTTGATCTAAATACAGCGACTACGCAATCAGACCCGCATTGGTACGGAACCTCCGCCGTAAACATAGCCAACGGTGACAGATTTTATTCCACCATTGGTATTGGCTACAATACCCCAACCACTAAGGTAGATAGTAACGGCATTACTACCAATTTTAATACTTCAAACCTGTCCGGTTACCACTCCACCAGTGTCGTGGGCGGCAGTGCTTATAATGCAGAAGCAGAACCGCCAAGCGAAATTCCAGAACCATCGCTACTTGCAATGATGGGATTTGGCCTCTTCGGATTGTTTTTCGCTAAATTTCGTAAAACTAAAGCAGAAACTTAACAAACCAACGAATTAATCCAGAGAAGGGCCTTATGTGTGTGCAAGGCCCCTTCTTTTTATAAACCTACTATGCCTCCGCCCCCCACAAAAACACCAACTGGCGCATCAACGCCGCAACCAAAATAACCTGATTGGCCAGACATCCAGCCACTCAAAAGACTATCGCCGCTGTAGCGCCATTCATGAGTGCGTAGGGCAATTGCGTTTTAAAATGCTCAAACTGATTTGGGTAAGTAACTGTCTTTGTGTTTTGTGCACTACAGCTGACATTAATAAAGTCAGGCATATCATTGTCGATTTATTTTACACCCCTTACTTACATCGAAATTAAGCGCCTAAAAATCAATGAATTAAAAATGGCATAACTTCTGCTTTATCAGTGATAGAACAAATTTGTACCTGATATGGCAGCCGTTCCATCCAGGAGATGTTTTGGAAGTAAAGTTATGAAAATTAAATCCTTGCTGGCCTCTCTGGCTTTTTTAGCAACCACCGCAAACGCAAGCTATATTACCTATCAATACGGTGATATCGACAACCGCGCTACCACTACAGGTTTTGGCAGCACCATCACAGATAGAGTTTTACAAGGCGATCACTCATTTAGCATTGGCGGTTGGTCTACCAGCTTCGCTAGCATTGTATCGGCCTCCGTTATGCTGGGTTACGATTCTCTTGGCTATCGTGGCCCGGGTCCCCGCGGCGCTGCCAATTTAATTGTAAATAATGTCAACACCATCAGGTTGGTTGACTCTGACGGCTGTGACGGTAGTCTGAACGGCTATACAAATTGCGTACACCCGTCTGCAGGACAGGCCTACGCAAGACCAAGCTATAACCTGAGCAGCGCTACTTTTTCAAGGTTTGCCGCCGGTTCTGGCTTTTTTCGGTTTGACACAGGTAGCGACTCGTGGATTTTAGATTTTGTCCGCTTAACCCTCAATGTTGACTACCGCCCGCAAATCCTGAGTATTACTCAGGACCTGAATTTATTTACCGGCGAATCTTTTAATTTTGGTGTGGATACGTTTGATCGCGATAACGACGCGTTAACCATCGACTGGGATTTCAACAGCGATGGCCAGTATGACGATTTCAGCGGCGCCAGTGGTAGTTACTCCTTTACCGACGCGGGCATTTACAACATGTCTGCCAAAGTGAGCGACGGTAAATATACCGTATTCGAAACGTTTGCTATTACCGTTGAGGCAGCCGAAGTAGAAGTGCCCGCCCCCTCTACTTTTGCACTGTTCTTATCCGGCATGCTGGCTCTCATTGGTCTTCGCCGCAAAGCACTCAAATAAACAAGCACCATCTACTGGCAGCTCAATAATCACATTGAGCTGCCTGCTTTGAATACACTTGCTTTATCCCCCAGAGCAACACCAACTGGCATACCAACGCCGAGAGTAAGATAACCGGACTGGCCAACCATCCCGCCACCAAAAAAGCTATCGCCGCTATAGATCCGTTCATCAGTGCATAAGGCAATTGCGTTTTAAATTGCCCGAACTGACTACAGTTAGCGCCAGTGGAAGAAACAATGATGGTTTCAGAAATGGGCGAACAGTGATCCCCAAACGAACTGCCGGATAACTCCTCGTCGATACTCACCACCAGCGGCGCATCGATGGCACGCGGTATATCCTGGACGGTATGGCACCATTTAATTTAGCTTCTTCAGCTCTATAAAGAAGCCTGCAACATTAAATATTTGCCATCTTGCTAGCTATCCAGTCATCAACTATGCGCTCCAGAATAGTCAATGGGACTTCTCCATTACCCAGAACCAGATCGTGGAATTCACGAATATCGAATTCATCTCCAAGCGCAGTTTCTGCCTTTTTACGCTGCTCCTGAATTTTTAACATACCAATCTTATATGCAGTGGCCTGACCCGGCCACACAAAGTACCGCTGAACTTCGGCTTTGATTTGTCCGTTAGAGATTGGGGAATTGTCTTTAAAATACTGAATAGCTTGTTCTTCGGTCCAGCCCTTAGAATGAATACCGGTATCTACAACTAAACGTATCGCTCGCCATATTTCGGTTACCAGGCGACCAAAGTCAGACATCGGATTCTGATAACCGCCCATTTCCTTCGCTAATGACTCTGCATACAGCCCCCATCCTTCAGTGTAAGCGGTGACAAAAAAAGTGGTTCGGAATTTGGGGACACCTTGCAGTTCCTGAGCAATGGAAACCTGCATGTGATGGCCCGGAATACCTTCATGGTAAGCAATGGCTTCCATTTCATTTTTCGGCATCGACTTCATGTCGATTAAGTGTGCGTAGTACACACCGGGTGTAGTGCCATCTGTCGAACCAGCAAAATAATGTTGTGGAGCACCAGGCTGTTCTCGAAAAGATTCTACGCGTTTAACGACTAATTTGGCTTTGGGTAAAATACCAAAAAATTCGGGCAGCTTAGCTTCAATATCTTCTATAAAAGCAGTGGCATCATTGATATATCCCTGACGGCCTTCATCAGTATTCGGGTAATAGAAACGTTCATCCGACGTATCCGATTTTATATAGGAGAAAAACGCCTGAAGCGTGCCATTAAAACCTTCTTTTTGCTTGATATTTTCCATTTCCTGGCGAAGACGGGTGACTTCCTGTAATCCCAGCTGGTGTATTTCATCCGCCGTGAGATCAGTCGTTGTGTGCATCTTCAGCATCGTGTTGTAATAGGAGTTACCATTGGGCAACGCCCACACTCCCTTTGCTACCGTGTCTAAATTGGATAAGTCGTCTTCAAACTGATGAATTAACGCGCTATAGGCAGGTAATACATCACTTAATAACTTTTGTTCAGCGGCTTTTATGAATTTATCCGCTTGTACCTTATCCAGTTGTTGAGTATCGATCAGTGAGCCGATTTTCCTTTTAATATCAACAAGCAATGAAGAGTCTGCTTCGCTCGCGGGCTCAAAAGGTCTACCTGAAATAATACTTTTGCTTTGTTTGATAACACCTTCGTAGGCAAAATAAGGGGCTTTTACCCCCTCATCAGCATGAATTGCAACCCGACTGGTAAGTTGCTCGATTGCGCGGCCGATACCTGACAGGCGAGAGATATAGGCTTCAATATCAGCAGCATCCGAAACCTTATGATAATTGATCATCAACGTAGGAAGATATGATTGCATCCCCCACATTTGCGTTAATAAATAACGATGACGACTATACGCATCAATCAATCTGGCCTGTTCATATTGGTAGAACCACAGGTCGTAAGAGATTTTGGCATCGTCATCAAGTTTGCTGTAATCAAACTGGCTTTTCAGTTCCTCAACCGATGCTGCCATCCAGGCCAACTTTGCGGCTTCGCCCTGTTCTGACATATCGTCTATTTGATCATATAACTCTTTTCGTCCCAACCGAGTGAGCGTTAAAGGTGAAAATGCCAGTAGCTCTTCATATTTCACGTCAAACCACTGATTGAGTTTTTCTGACTCCGTCAGTTGCTGAGATTCCGCCACAGTCGTGGTTGAGGCTGGCGGAGATTGAGGGACTTCGGTACAGCCAATCAGTAACAATAAAAAAACACTAATACACAGAGATTTCTTCATGTTGTTTCCTGTTGCTCGATAAGATTAAGAGGAACAACATATGACAATCTCCCCGGTAATATTCAGTAAACCGATTAATCAGATGATTTGCAAGGAAACCTCCGCCTGTAAGCAGAAATAAGAAACCAGGTCAGACACCACATTACGCTATAAAAGCTAATATTCAGGCCTTTGGTTTGAGTCCGGATGAAGCCTCATTATTTCCCTTTACGTAAAAAACTTACTAAAAAATACAATCATCTAAAACCGCCTGTCCGCTTGGCAGCCGTGTATTGGTAGTGACATTCAATTTACTTATATTCCTACTACCTCCAGTACAACTTACATCGTTCTGTGAAAAGTAAAGCTTTCACCTTTCAAAAGGTAACTTGAAATAGTTCCTGGAGCAGAAATTAAGAAAAATCCGAACCTACGTAAAGACATGCCCACCAAACCGCGCCACAAATAAAACACATATCAGTTACCTATATTTTACAGAATACTTTTAAAACAAGGCTTCACGTCAATTCAACGACGCTAAAACGACAAAAAAATGACCATTTTTATTATTCTTTAGCCTTAGAGGTCTGACCAGCCAAGATTTCTCAAAAATAATTTGTTACTACTAAAGTTAAAGATAATATTAACCCTACCGCATATTGAAGTTCTTCAATAATTACAATTATCACAAAGTTGATATTTCAAATTCTGCGAAATTAACAAAAACAGCACACGGCTGTTTTCTATCTGCATCTGGCCAAAAAATAAGCTTTTTTATAACAAGCCGGAGCTACAAGCTGTTGTATTTTTCATATCGAGCGGTTTCGGTACGCCGCCATGTATTGATAGCAAGGAAAATGTATTGTGGTGAATAGGCGCAATAATCACGTGCTAGACAAAGAAGTTACTTTTACTGAACAGGAAGAGTTGGTTTCCATCACTGACACCCGCGGTATTATTCGTTATGCCAACAACGCCTTCTGCCGGGTAGCGGGTTTTAAAGAGGCGGAGTTAATAGGCAAAAATCACAACATTGTAAGACACCCGGACATGCCTAAAGCCGCGTTTGCCGATATGTGGCAAAAACTACAGGCCGGCCAGTCATGGCGCGGCGCGGTTAAAAACCGCTGTAAAGATGGCAGCTATTATTGGGTAGATGCCTTTGTTACCCCGGTTTTTGAAAACGGAGAGTTAACTGGCTATCAGTCAGTTCGTACTGTACTGGATCCCACAATAAAGGCCCGCGCACAGCGGCTTTATCAAAAAATCAATGCCGGACATTCGGTATCAGAAACCTTCTGGCAGGCCAGTCTGCCGCGTTTGCTCACTTTTTGCGTGGCCTCGTTAGCCTTAAGTACCGGCGCGCTGTTTTTTGCGTGGCTGGCCTTTGCCCTGCCAGTTGTTGCGTTAATATGTTTTTATCCCGAAATATTCAGTACTTATGCTGCTATCAGGCGATTAAAAGCCGACTACGACAGTGTATCCCGCTATGTTTTTTGTGGTCGCTCATCGCTCAGTATCGTGCACTTCCACGATCTGATGCACAGGGGCCGAACCCGAACTATTCTGGGCCGGGTATCAGACGGAGCAAAAACGCTTCTCTCAAGCGTACAACGGTTAGAAGATACCGCTCAGCAAAGTCGTACCGGCGTTGAACAACAAACTCATGAGCTACATCAGTTAGCTACTGCAATGGAAGAAATGTCGGCCACAATCCAGGAGGTTGCCACCAATACCACACAAACGTCGGTAAAAGTGGAGGCAGTCCACCATGACTGTGAGCAGGCCACACGTGCGATCACCGATACTATGAAATCGGTATCCCGCTTAGCGGCCGAGGTTACCGATTCGGCTAACTCAGCTGAAGCCCTCGCGACCAATGCCGAACAAATAGGTAAAGTCACTACTGAAATTCAGGGAATAGCTGATCAAACTAATTTACTGGCTCTCAACGCCGCAATCGAGGCTGCGCGCGCTGGCGAACACGGGCGAGGCTTTGCGGTGGTAGCCGAAGAAGTCAGAGCCTTATCCACCCGCACCCATAAAGCCACCGAGCAAATCCAGGCGTCAATGGAACATATCCAGACAACCTTGCATTCGCTCGCCGCCACAATGCGTAAAGGAAAAATATCAGCAGACACCTGTATTAATGATACCGAAACCACCGTTTCAATTATCAATCAGGTTTACGAAGAGGTAACGCTGATTGCCGATTTAGCTATCCAGATTTCAACGGCAGCAGAAGAACAAAGTGCGGTAGCACAGGAAATTAGCCGTAACGTGGAAGCTATCAATGAAGTCTCAGAGCACAATCTGGTGCTAGCCAATAATGTGGCCGAAAATGCGTTTAACATCGACGAACGAGCGCAATTACTGGCATCAATGCCACTGACATTTAAACAACGATAGAGCACTCAGATTATGCAGCAATTACTCAATAAACTGGCTCTTGGCACCTATAGTGAATTTAGTCAGTTAACCCGAAATATCACTGTGGTCATCAGCAATGCACAATGTCAGATTATGGCGGTATCCCGGCAAGAACACAGTATTGCGTGGGCAGCCAACCACCCACAACAAACGCCCCCGGCCTACCAAAAATGTTTTATTGAGCCTGTATTTCATGATGCGCTGCTTAATCAACACGATACTTTTGCTGAAGCCGATGCTAAATCGCTGCAGGCAATTAAATCACTGTTAGGTAATAACACAGCTACCCGGGCGCTTGGTATTGGCTCGTCGAGAAGCGGCGATCCAGACACCTTCTGTATGTTTTTATTACTGTTTAACGACGCAGAAATAAGCCAGAACAATCTCACCTCGTTACTCAATGCGTTAAAGCACGATATTTTGCAAACCTGCAGCGACTATTGCGAAGTGCGATTACTCAATAATCTTGTGAAGGCTTCCACGGTTGATACCATCAGTCAGATTGAGAAGCTTACTGAGTTTAATCAAAAGCTAACAGACAACATTAATGATGCACTGGTAGTAATAGACCACAAAGGCGAAGTCATTTCTGCTAATCGGATGGTGGAGTCGTTGCTCGGCTATACCGAAGCCGAGCTGTTAGGTAAAAACGTTTCCGTGCTGATGCCCGCCCCTTACGCCAGTGCCCACGATCATTACCTTAAACATTATATTGAAACACGCCAGGCACATATCATTGGCCGCCCACGAGAGCTTCCTGCAAAACATAAATCGGGCGATACGGTGCATATCGAACTCACCCTGACCGAAGTAGAACACCAGCAACAAACCTGGTTTGTAGGCATGATGCGCGATTTAACCGAACGCAAAAATCACGAAGCGCGTATGCGAAAAATGGCCTATGAGGATCCCATTACCGGCCTGCCAAATTTGCAGGCGTATCATCGCGATAGCAGCAAATGGTTATCGCTGGCCAACACACCTGAGTCTTACCTTTACGTGTCAATTATTGATATCGACCGCTTCTCTGAGGTTAATCTGGCCTATGGAAGGGAAAAAGGCGACCACGTACTGGCCATTATGGCCAAGCGGATACTGGCAATCTGCGGCCAGGAATTTGTGGCTTACAGGGGGCTTGGCGACAGCTTTATCATTGCGCGTCTGGCGCCACTAACCAGCCCTACCGCTGAGGATAGGTTTGCGCTTACTCAGTTTGAGTTATCATTACAGGCCTCATTAGAAAACAACATTGACATCGAAGGTCACCAGCACCAGAAAAGCGTGTCCATAGGCAGTATTTTTAAAGTGGTCGATAGCGACGAAACCCCTGAATCACTGCTCTCGTTAATCGACTACACACGAGCGGAAATCAAGAGTGCAGAATGCCGCACTATCTATCGTATTAGTCATGCCGACTATCAAAGTTTTGAACGCCAGAAAAATATTCGGCATGCCATCCTACCGGCCCTTACCAACAATGAGTTTCATGTGGTATTACAGCCAAAGGTCAATGCCGAGCGAAAGGTTATGTCATCCGAATTACTGATTCGCTGGAATTCGCCTGAACTTGGTGCTGTCAGGCCTGACGAGTTTATTCCTATTGCCGAAATCTCCAGTGATATCCACGATATCACCAAGTGGGTGTTGGAGCAGGCCTGCATCAATCTCGCTGAGGCAAAAAAATACGGTCAAAATACCCAAATTGCCATCAACGTAAGCGCCAGGGATATCGTCAGGCCGGTATTTGAAGAAACCATTATGAACATGTTGCGGCGCTACAACCTGCGGCCACAGCAGCTTATACTGGAATTAACCGAAACCGCCCTGATCCAGGATCTTTCAGCGGTAAGCGAAAAACTTAAAATTCTGTCAGATTATGGCCTGAAGATTTCTATCGATGATTTTGGTACCGCTTACTCATCAATGATCAACCTGTATATGCTGCCTATCAGCGAGCTGAAAATTGACCGCATTTTTACACTTGAGATGGAGAAGAACTTTAAAGCAAAAGGCATTGTAGAAAGCTTACTAGCGCTGTCTAAGCGCATGCAAATAAGCACAGTGGCAGAGGGTGTCGAAACTGCACAGCAAGTGGAAATACTGGAAAAAATGGGCTGCGATCTAATGCAAGGCTATTACTTTGCCAGGCCGCTTCCGCCTGAGGAATGGCTGGCATTCCTGTTAAAAGCTAATAAAAGCACAGACGAAACAATAGCAAACCAGTGAGTTTTTCCGTTCAGAGCTACCCAGCCACAAGAATATGTCCAACAATGAGCCGCAGAACCCGTTTACTCTGGTCTGCGAAGCTCCGGGGGACCAGCCTTTTTCCTGGTCACACAGATTCGCACTATTTTTATCTGGCATGCTGGCGCTGGTTAGCCTTCGCCACAAAGCCAGCAAATAAACAAACGCCCTGTTCCGGCAGCTCAATAATCACGTTGAGCTGCCTGCCCTGAGTGCAACTGCTTTATTCCCCACAGCAACATCAACTGGCACACCAGCGCGGTGAACAAAATTACCGGACTGGCCAACCATCCGGCCACTAAAAAAGCGATCCCCGCTATCGCACCATTCATGAGTGCGTAGGGTAATTGCGTTTTAAAATGCTCAAACTGACTACAGTTAGCACCGGTGGCAGAAAGAATGGTGGTTTCAGATATGGGCGAACAGTGATCACCAAACAAACCGCCGGATAATACCGCGCCAATACTCACAACCAGCGGCGCATCAATGGCAAATGCAGTAGGAATAACCAGTGGCAACATAATGGCAAAGGTTCCCCAGGAGGAGCCGGTAGCAAAAGAAATCACCGCCGACAGTAAAAACGCCACCAGCGGTAGCAATGGCGCGGGGAAACCCTGTTCGGCTAACCCGGCAATGTAGCTTGCGGTGCCAAGCTCGTGGCCTAGCGAACTTAGTGTCCAGGCCAGTACCAGTACAATAATTACCTGCATCATACCGCCCATGCCTTGCAGGTATAGGCTGATCCCTTCCATAGCGGGTCTTACCTTATGCCATGCCATCAGGCCAATTAACGTGCAGGCCGCTAAAAAATAAGCGCTGGCCAGAGCCGCCCGAAATACCGAACCGGGCACACTGGCAAAGGGGAATCCTTCGGGCACCAGCATCATCAGCAGTACACCAGCCATTACCAGTAACGGCAAAAACACAAAGCTGGCGCGGGCATTCTGATGCGTAAAAGGCTGTAATCCTGAGTCAGTCTCAGGCGCGTTTAAGTCGGCTTTAGCTGCCAGCGCTTCGGCCTTTGCCATAGCGCCCACCTCCGCCTTTAGCAATAAAGCCGCCGGGATCACTGCAATAGCTAACAGTGCATAAAACTGAAAAGGCACTACTTCAATAAACACCTGCCAGCTATCCAGCGCAAGACCGGCGCGATCAAACTCCTTTTGCATCAGGCCCATTATGTAAATACCCCAACCAATAAACGGCACCAGAATAGCCACCGGCGAGGCGGTAGAGTCAATAATAAAAGCAAGCTTTTGGCGCGACACTTTTAACCGGTCGAACAGCGGTCTGAACACTGGGCCAATAATCAATGGCGTCCCCAAATCAGAATAAAAAATGAAAATGCCGCCAAGCCAGGCAGACACCTGCGCTTTTGCTTTGCTGGTAATCAACCTAATCATTTTGCTGGCAAATGCCGGCCCGCCTCCCGACTTTTCCATTAGCGCAACAAAGCCGCCAATAAACACCATCAGTACGATCACGCCAGCATTGTAGCTATCAGTCAGCGTTCCCACTAAATGCGTTTTTACCAGTTCGCCAAGCACCTCCAGCGGCTGCCAGCCGGTTAGTAATACCACCGCACTTACCACGCCACCAAATAAGCCTATCACCACATGTTTGCTGTACAGCGCCAGCGCAAGGGTTACCAGAATTGGCACCACCGAAATAAAACCAGGTTCAGTCAACGTTCTGTTCCACAGGCTAAAAAAAATAACCTAATCAATTAATTATAATTTATCCAATCTAGCGTAATTGGCAGGTCATCACAATAAACTAAGCTTTTCAGGCAAACATACGTAATACTTTGCAATGTGAAATATTGTCAGGATCCGTTACATGCAAATAAACAGTGACTTTAATCAGCGAGTGGTTATACAACCCCAGGACTACCATTTTGTCGATTCACCGCTTAAAGGTGTCAGGCGTATGATGCTCGACAGAGTCGGGGCAGAAGTTGCCAGAGCCACCAGCATAGTTGAATACGATCCGGGGGCTGGCTTTAGCGCCCATACTCACGATGGCGGCGAGGAGATTCTGGTACTAAGTGGTACCTTTAGCGATGAGCATGGCGACTATCCCGCTGGCACCTACCTGCGCAACCCACCGGGCACATCGCACACGCCTTATTCTGAAACAGGTTGTACGCTGTTGGTAAAACTCTGGCAGTTTTCGGTAAGAGACAGCCAGCAACTAATCATCAACACCCGCCAGGTAGCCTGGCAACCCGGGCAAGCAGAAGGCTTAACCGTATTGTCATTGCACGAGCATGAAGGCGTTAATACGGCGCTGGTTAAATGGGCGCCTGACACACAGTTTGGCCCGCATACCCACCCCGGCGGCGAAGAAATTCTGGTGCTCGAAGGCGTGTTTAATGACGAACATGGCAGCTATCCGGCCGGTAGCTGGATACGAAATCCGAGATACAGTACGCATACGCCATTTACTGCCAGCGAAGGTGCGTTAATTTATGTCAAAGTCGGCCATATCGGTGCTAGTTTACTGGGTAACCGCTTTATTAATAACGCCTGAGCAAACCGCGTGTCATTGTTGTCACACATACCCAAACGGTTGTGACAACAATGGCAAAACATCCCAGCATCCAAAAAATATCTTTTAAAAATCAGCCAAATAACTCAACTAAATATCAGGCATCAAGCTTGCAATGTCTACGGTAGCAGTCACTTTTCATTAATGCGTGCTTTTCACCCGTTAATGAAGCGCAACCGGAGAGCATTATGCAGCGCTTACTATTGGTAATTTTGTTGAGTTTATCCGCCGTCCTCACAGGGTGCGGTGGTAGTGATAGTCCATCGCCATTAAATGTGGATCAAAATGGCCTGACGACCTTTAATGTCAGTCAGCTCAACACCCAGCTTAATACCTACGCACTGGGCGATCTCACGCCAATCGAAACCGAAGGCGTATTGCTGATGCGCGAAGAAGAAAAACTCGCCCACGATGTGTACATCACCCTCTACAACCAGCACGGTCTGGCTATATTTAATAATATTGCCAGCAGCGAACAAACCCATACCGATGCCATGCAGGCGTTGCTGGAACGGTACCAGCTTGACGATCCGGTAACCGATACCACCGTTGGTGTATTTACCAACAGCGAACTCGCCTATTTGTATACGGTACTTACTGAAAATGGCGCGATTTCTGTTTTAGAAGGGCTTTATGTTGGCGCCCGGATAGAAGAACTCGATATCTATGATCTGATGCGTCTGAGCGAAGACCTAACAGACAACCCCGATGTACTAATGGTGTACAACAATCTGCTTAAAGGCTCGCGCAATCATTTACGTTCTTTTTATGCGCAAATCCTTAATAACAATGGCACTTATCGCCCGCAATATATTAGTCAGGCGTTATTTGATGAGATTGTGAATTCGCCCATCGAAAAAGGCTAAGATCATTAGCATTGTGCAGCAGCGCTTTTTTACTTTTCCACATTTGACCCGTTTTAAGGTGCTGCGCCTTACCCGCATTCAGTCTCATGCTTGGCAAAAACAAATTAAAAATCACAATTTAAATCTAAATTGCTGAATAAAATAAACTTTATCCTTAACATCTGGCTAAAAAACCCGCAAACAAAACCGCAAACGCTATCGGGCCTAGTTCATTTAGTATACTGTATTACATGAAGCCTGTCGCAAAAAACAAACAGGCCAACGCCTACAATAATAAAGCAACACCTAACTTCTTTTCAGGAGTCATTAATACATGTCAATTGTGGTTAAAACATTGTCGGAACAAGCCTACGAAATTATTCGTGAGCGGATCCTTGCCAACGATATGTTCCCGGCAAAACCCATTCGTCAGGATGCCCTATCCCAGGATCTGGGAGTAAGTAAAATCCCGCTGCGTGAAGCACTCACCCGGCTGGAACAAGACGGATTATTGGTTTCTCATCCAAACCGTGGTTTTATTGTTCGGCCGCTAAGCCTTGCCGAAGCGGAAGACGTTTTTCAGCTGCGTACCACGCTGGAGCCAGAAGCCGCGGCCCAGGGCTGTAAAAAAGCCACCGAAGAAGACAAAGCCAAAGTCACCGAAATCTTCAAACGCTTACAAAGCATGGCTAACGAGATAACCCCGGAAGCCGTTACCGTAAACCGCGAGTTTCATTTAGCCTTGTCAGCCCCTGCCGGTCGTAACATTACTCAGGAACTGCTGTTTAAGGTTCACCTGCTGTCAGAACGGTATGTGCGCAAACACCTTGAGCCACCCGATCGCGAGGCCGACGCCTACCGCGAGCATGAAGAAATTTATGCAGCGTGGATGAACAAAGAACCCAAAAAGGTAAAAAAACTGCTTAAAGAGCATACGCAAAGCACGCTGGAAGATCTTCGCGGCGAACTTTTCGAATAACCTCAGGGTGTTAGTATCAAAAAGGCGGCTCAAAGAAAGTCGCCTTTTTTCGTTAAACTCCCATATAACGCGTTTAACGCGCTGCTCTCGTCCTCACTTTGCGCCGAATACCGTTATAATCTAGCCATTATCACCGTATCTGTGGAGTGCATTCATGAAACCAGGCATTGCCTGCAATGGTATTATTCTTTCACTTGCTGTTGTGTTAAGTGCCTGTAGCACAACACAAAACGCAACTACCGCGTCAGTCGAATCAACCGCCTACACCTTAAAAAGCGGGGGACATATTCCTGCTCTTCAGCAGGGTGTCAGCGTAGAGCATGCCACGCTTAATTTTGCTTTTGACTTTAATAACGAGGTGCTGTTTGGCGATACCACGCTGCGCCTTACCAGCGAGTCTGCCAAGCCCTCTGTGTCGGTTGATTTGGATACCGTTTTTACTATCGACGAAGTACAGCTAAACGGTCAGATTATCCAGCCTGAGCATTACACCAACACCCATGGCGAACTTATTATCACCCCCACCAGCGCCCCGGTTTTTCCGTTAACGGTTAGCGTTAAATACCATGGCCATCCGCGTACTCCGCCTAATGCGCCCTGGGATGGCGGCGTAATGTGGGAGCAAACGCCCAATGGCAAGCCCTGGCTGGCAACAGCTGTACAGGGCGAAGGCTGTGATATTTTCTGGCCGTGTATCGACCATCCCATGGGCGAACCGAAAACCGCGGATATTTTCATTACTGTGCCCAAAGGGCTGGTAGCCGCCAGTAACGGCGTACTGGTAGACACCACAACCACCGCCGAACAAAGCACTTATCACTGGCAAACCCGCTCGGCCCACAACACCTATGGTATTGCGCTAAACGTCGGGCCCTACGACAAAGTCGAGAGCACCTACCACAGTGTTTACGGTAACAGTTATCCCATTGTGTATTACTACCTGGCGGGTAATGGCGATAAAGCCCAGCAACTGTTTGATGAAATTCCGCCTATGCTGACCTTTTTTGAACGCATGATTGGCCCTTACCCCTTTGCCGATGAAAAAGTCGGCATCGTGCAAACCCCGCATCTGGGCATGGAACATCAAACCATTAATGCCTATGGCAACGAGTACAAAAAAGATGAGTTTGGTTTTGACTGGCTGCTGCAACACGAATTCGCCCATGAGTACTTTGGTAATCAGGTGACTAACGACAACTGGGATCACATGTGGATCCACGAAGGCCTGGGCAGCTACATGCAGCCACTGTTTGCCCAGTACTTAAATGGCGATCTGGCGTATAAAACCTACCTCAATAACCAGCGCAAAGGTCTTATCAATACCCACCCGATCGTGTCTGGCAAAGAAATGGAAGTAGAACAGGTTTACGAGCGCGGTGTAGGACCGGCGCTGGACATCTACTACAAGGGCTCCTGGATCATGCACACCCTGCGCTATCTTATTGGCGATCAGGCGTTTTTTGACTCGGTAAAAATCCTGCTGTACGGCACAGCAAACCCCATGCCCGGCCAGTTCAGTACCCTGTATCGCAATACCGGCGACTTTATTAACATTGTAAATAAGCAAACAGGGCAGGATCTTAACTGGTTTTTTAATGTTTACCTGTATCAGCCTGAATTGCCCGAGATCCTCCAGCAGCGCAGCGATACCAAGCTTAAGCTAAGCTGGCTCACGCCCGGGGATTTGCCCTTCCCCATGCCTGTTGAGGTATCAGTAAACGGTAAGGTAACCACCCTGCACCTGCCACAGCAAAATACCCTGTCCGTTACCCCTAAAGACGTGGTGATTGTCGATCCGCAAAGCAAATTGTTGCGGGTAGAGCCCCGCTACAACCATGTTAAACGCTAAGTCAGTAAGGTTTATGCGCATTGTTCCCCCCGGCCAGTGCGCTTTATTATTTAAAACCCTGCTAATCATCGGTTTTTATCGGCCAAGTCACCGCTATTGCTTGTAATGCATGGCCTGTATCTGTAGATTCATCAGTCATCAACTTATTGCATTGCAAGCGCTCATGGACGAACCCGCGGTACTGGTAAGACAAATAGCCCAAGGCAACAAAGCGGCCGAGCAAAAGCTGCTGTGCCATTTTTTTCGTCCTTTGTATTCCATAGTCGCTTACAAGTGCGACGACCCCACCCTGGCCCAGGACATAGTACAAGAAGCCCTGCTCGTGGTTATCCTTAAGGCCCGTAATGCCGAAATAGAAAACCCCGATGCCATTGCCGGTTTTGTCCGCCGGGTGGCAGAAAATCTGATGATAGCCAGTTTCCGAAAAACCAAACGCCAGCGCACCGACACCTGCGAGGATATCGATTTAACCCCCCATACCGCGCAGCTAACCGAAACCAGGGTCAGCTCCGAAAAACTGCTGGAAACGGTAAAGCAAGTGCTGGCCGAACTCACCGTCGAGCGCGACAAAGAATTGCTCAGAGCCTACTTTTTTGAGGGCAGGGAAAAACACGAACTCTGCGATCAACTCGATTTAAGCACCGAACATTTCGATAAAGTCCTGCATCGGGCCAAAGCCCGGTTAAAGCAGGCCCTGGCGTTAAAATGTAATGTGGAACTCAGCAAACAGTCGCTGTTTACCCTGCTGTCGGTATTTACCGTTGTGTGTTTACTCAGCATTATGTTTAATAAATAAGCAGCCAGATTGAGAGGGAAATGAGTTTGCCGACACTAACCAGCTATACCAGCCCGCACGGCTAAGCAACTCAAAACCAAGTTACCCTATATGGATAAGCAATACATACAAACCCATCATATTATTCAGCGCTACCAGCACGGCAAGCTCACCCCGGCCGAAGCCATCGAGTTTGAAGAGTACCTGTTAACGCATCCGGCTTTAGCAGAAGAGTTTGAACTAAGCGCTATTTTTAAAAAGACCCTGTCACCCGCACTACACAAACCAGATACTCCCCTAAGCAGTCGCTTACGCCAGCTAATATGGCCAGCTGTGGGTGTATTTATCGGCAGCGCCGCTACCTGGTTAATGGTGGGCTACAAAGTACCGGCGCACACCGCCTCGGCCATAAGCCCCGACATTATTTACATTGGCGAGATGCGCGGCGCAAGCACAACTACAGCGCCACCGGTTGCTGCCGTGCTGGAGCAAAACAGCCAGCAACAGGTACTGGTGTTAGATGTGAGCATGGCCAGCGGCCAGCTGTTTGATGTAACGCTGCAAGCCGAAAACGGCAAAACCCTTAACCACTGGCCCGGCCTGCAAAAAAATGCCCAGGGCGAACTGGTAATAACCACTTCGCTACAACATGCCGGCATCTCAGCGGCCATTATTTCAGTTACCCAAAGCAACAAGGATAACCTGGTACTCAGTGCCACCATAATTACAGGAACCAATTAATGCATCACTCATGGATGAGTATGTTTCCCCCGGCAGAACAACCACTACTCAGCGAAAACGAGCTGAATACCCTGGCTACCCTGATGCTGCCCGGCGGTCACAAAACTTCTGCCGGCGCTGTGCCCGCATTTAGCGCCCCGGCAAATAAAGCCCCGGAAAACGACGAAGACGAGCTCGATCCGGATGTACTGTGCTCCAACAATTTATCCATAGTTAAGGATGGCGGCTACCCCAAAGACACCGCCGCCTTTACCGACAAATACACCGATGTGTACTTTACTATTACCTATTCGATTGATGCCGATGGCAAACCTAAATACACCACGGCCAGCCACTGGAATAAGGCCGAGCAAGGCACGCTGTTTACTATAAAAAGTGCACCGGCTTATGCCTGGAAAAATCACTAACAGCGCCTTATGTGTATGGTCGACCGGTTAATTTCACCCTTACTCATTGCCCTCGGCCTGGTCCTGCTGACCGGGCCGCAGGTTAGGGCAAACGAGTATGAGTTTAACGTTACCGCCGGTCCCGGCGAGCTGATAGTTGTTGCTTCCCCCAGCGCCGAATTTACCCTTAACCTGGCAGGCAGCCCACCCGCCTACAGTCATTATAGCTATAACCACACGGCCGTTATTGCTCCGCAAACAAGCACCACACAAAGCCTGACGATAAACGTAGTAACCGACCCTTCAGCCACAACGAAAGCCAGTGAATTTACGGTATATACCGCGCCTGATTCTGCTGCCTGGCAGTGGTTAAACACGTTATCATCAGCCCGGCAATTACCCGAAGCTGAGGCCCTGCTGACTGCGTTTAACCAGCCAAACCAGGCCCCGCAGCAAACCTGCCTGATTGCCACCGTGCTGGCCCGGCACTATCTGTCCGAGGGCAATAAGGACCAGGCTGAGACTTTACTTGCGCCACCCCAGAGTTATGCCTGCTGGCAGCTGGCTGCACTGGCTATGCAAACCTACTTTGACCAGTACCGCTTTGCCGAAGCCAGTCAGCTTGCTATTAGCCTGTTGCCGGATGACTTTGCCAGTGCCAGCGAGTTTGCCAATGCCGCGTTTCAGGCCGCCGACTGGCCAGTAATGCAAGATAGCATTACTGTGTTTAGCGAAGATGCTATCGCCATACCTGCCCAAACCAGTTATCTTTCCATCCGGCTATTGCTTACCCTGGGCTTCAGCAACGTATTACACGGCTCGACAGCTTCTTCCCAGTCGCTGATGCAGGCGGGTAAATATTCGTTAGAACAGGCGTTAAACCATGCCAGCACTTATGCCTACCCGGGCCTGCAGCCAGAAATTTACAACGGCCTCGCCACCTACTGGGCGCTGGCTAACGATAATGCCGCCTCGGCCCGGTATTTAGAGCTGGCCATCGCGGCAACCCAAGCCAGTGACAACGGCAAAAATCAAGCCGAGTTAATGAACAATCTGGCGCTGGTGTATTTATGGGACGGTCGCTGGAACGATGCCCAACAAACCCTGCGCGAAACCTATCAGCAGCTTTCTGCACAAAACGAATCGATAACCGCAGCCGTAGTCACCGCCAATCTGGCCAGCAGTTATATGTACCTGGGCGACTGGTACACTGCCCGGCGTTACTATGAACGCGCGCTGGACTTAAGTAACACAACCTTAAAGGATGAGGACACAACCTACATTGCCCTGGCGCTGGCGCAAATAGCCATGGCCCAACAGCACTGGTCAGCAGCACAGCAAACCTTAGCCGCAGCGGCTCAGCTGGCAGAAACGTTACGCCCGGATAAACTCCCGCTTATTTACGCCTTACAGGCCGAATCACTGGCCAGTAGCAACCGTTTATCTGACGCCCGTATTGCACTGAATCAGGCAGAGGATAAGCTGCCTGGGGTAATACGCAATGCAGAACGAATTAACGCCCTTACCGCCATCGGCAAAGCCCGGCTATTATTGGGCGATTATCCTGAAGCCGGCAAGACCCTCGCGCAGCTTGAAGCCCTGATCGACCCAGAGCACCCGCAGCAAATTACCCTTGCTGCACTAAAATACCAATGGCAGCAAGCCATAGAGCCAGACAACTTTAACGCCCTTTACCACACCTTTGCCGGTGCCAGTGAACTGGTGTTTAACCTTAGCGAAACGCTTGATGCTTACCAGGCCGGGCCACACTGGTTTAATAAGGTAAGAACCCTGTACGATGCCCACCTCGATACTCTGCTTACCAACCCTGCAGCTAAGCAGATTAACGAGGCGTTAAGCCTGCTGGATGGCTATAAATATCAGCTGATGCGGCGTAAACGCAGCGATCTTAACCGCCAGCGTGTGTTTAGCCAGCCCGCAACAGAAAGCCTGTGGCAACAGCGCATGCAGTTAGAAAGCGCGCTGGTAAACCACAGCTCAGAACAACAAAAACAGGCCGTACAGCTGCAACTGGATAACCTGCTGGAGCAGTGGCAACACCAGATACCCCCGGAGGACTCTTCCACCGATGTAGTGACTAACACGGCTGTAAACCTGGCAGACATTCAGGCAATGTTAACGCCAGCACAGGCAATTTTGCGCTATATACAAACCCGCAAACAGTGTTACGTAGTGGCCATAACAGCCGGGCGCAGTGAAGTAAGCACCATTAGCTGCCCGCCAGAGCAAACACCGGGCGCCTCCGGCGCAGAAATTACCCACCAGTTCAGCGCCATACCCGCACAAACGTATATCCCGGACTGGGTGCTTAACAACAGGGCCATTAGCGATCTCATCTGGTTACCCGACGGCCGCTTTTACCATCTGCCCATGGCGCTGCTTAAAGGCCCGGATGGCACTTATGTAGGCAGCCGTTATACCCTGCGCCAAACTCCGTCCCTGCGGACCTATTTACAACCAACAAACGACAAACCACTGAGCCCGTTTACGCTGGGGATCTTTGATGCACCAACTTACAGCGCAACGCAGGAAACCTCTGATGGCTGGCGCAGTAAACTGCCGCCGCTTAACTGGGCACAGGCCGAGGGAGATGAACTTGCTACGTTGTTTAAACCGTATCAGGTAAACCGCTATTCGGGGGCAGATGCCACCCAACAGGCGTTGTTAAACAGCTCAATGAGTCACGCTACTTTGCTACACATTGCCACCCACAGTTATTTTGATCCCAATACGCCGGAAATAGTAGGACTTGCCGTGGCGGGTAATAGTGGGAAGGCCGCGCTAAACAGTGGTTTTTTACCGCAAAGCGCTTTGCTGGCGCAGCACTTTACTAATCAGTTGGTAGTGTTAAGTGGTTGCGAAACCGCCCTTGGCCGGGAAATGGCCCACGACGGCCTGCAAAGCCTGGCCTACGGTATGTTAAGCGCAGGGGCCGATTCGGTAATAAGCACCCGTTGGAAAATAGCCGATAAAGCCGCCGCTACCTTTATGGGGCATTTTTACACTCACCTGAAAACCAACGGTAACAGTGCCCATGCCTTGCGCTACGCCCGCCAGCAAATGCAGCATCACCCCCGTTTTAAACACCCTATGCACTGGGCGGGCTTTACCCTTACGGTTATACCGCAAAGCGCCGAACAATTTAGTTTTTAATATACACATCAAAATGCCGCCAAACGGCCCGAAACTTACCGTAAAAAGTGGTTAACTGGGCTTAAAACCCGCACTTTTGCTTGTTGTTTGTAAAGCGCTAAGTAACTATAGACCTGCATAATAATAACGTACCGACAGATAAACAGGAGCTTGTGGTGAACTTAGTAAAGTTAACCCTGATTATACTGCTTGCAGGCTTTAGCCAGCTTTCTCTGGCCAAAGTAAAATATTACCCTCATCCTAACGCTAATGCCCCGTATTCGCTGGCCACCCAGGTAGATAATGTGATTTATCTTTCCGGGCAGATCCCGCTGGATGAAAACGGCGATATGCCGGAAACGATGACAGCCCAGTCGCAGCAGGTAATGACCAACATCAAAAACGCCCTGCGCACTATTGGTTTGGGCATGGAAGACATTTTTAAATGCACCGTGATGATTGACGACATTAAAAAATGGCCCGATTTTAACGCGGTATACACCACTTACTTCAGCAAAGGTGCCTTACCGGCGCGCAGCGCCTTTGGGGTAGATGGCCTGCCCCTGGGAGCCATGGTAGAGGTAGAATGCATGGCGCACCTGCGCCGCATGTAATAGCTGGTTGCGCGTGGCGACCGATAAAATCGCCACCGCCCTATTCGGTATCACTGCGTTTTCGGTTACACTAGCGCCCGATGTCTTACCAAACTCCCAGCCAGGCACTTGAAGTGCTTTACGAAATCAAAAAAAGCAAATTCTTTGCTTTTGCCGCCTGCGCTCCCGACAGAGAAACCGCCATGCAATGGCTGGCCGATAAAAAGGCCCAGTACCCCGATGCCCGACACCACTGCTGGGCATATTTATTTGGCCGCCCCGATATGCCACAAAGCGTAGCTTGCTCCGACGACGGCGAACCCAGCGGCACCGCAGGCAAACCCATATTAAATGTGTTGCAGCATAAAGACGTGGGCGACGTAATGCTTATTGTTACCCGTTATTTTGGTGGTATTAAGCTGGGCGCGGGCGGATTAGTCAGGGCCTATTCCACTGCAGCACAACAGGTAATGGAACAGCTGAGTGTGACGCAACACATCGAATTGTGCAACATAGTGGTAAGCGCCGACTTTAAACACGAACAGTTTGTAAGACACTGGGTCGGTCAGCAACAAGGCCTGGTAACCGACTGCCAGTACAGCCATAAAGTGACCCTGAGCGTTGCCCTGCCCGCCCCCGAAATCGACGCTTTTACAGCCATGTGCCGCAATCAGGGCATCGACATCGTAACCACCGCATAACCCCCAGGAACTCTGACCAGCACAAACTTAGCTGCGATATGGCGATTAAAAAGCACCGATTGTCGCAAAACTGTCATAAAAATTTGAGTGTACAAGTGTTCGCCCAAACATTACACTGGGTAAAGACACTTAGGAGACACTGATGACTGCTATCACCAAACAAGCTTATTCCGTTGCCGAAGAATGGCTTAACAGCCTGAGCCACGGTTTGGGCTGCATTGCCGCCATTGTAGGCTTGGTGTTTATGCTACTGCGCGCCGAAACCTCGGTAAGTGTAACCGCGTCGGCCATTTACGGCGGCACGCTGATTTTTATGTTTCTGGCCTCAACGGTGTATCACGCCGTTACCTCCAGGAACGCCAAAGGCGTGCTAAAGCTGTTTGATCACAGCGCCATTTATCTGTTAATCGCCGGTACCTACACGCCGCTAACCCTGGTGGCCATCGGCGGCACACTGGGCGTGCTGGCAACCGCGTTTATCTGGCTGCTGGCCATTGCTGGCGTAGCATTTAAACTGATTGCCCGGCACCGTTTTCCTAAAGTATCGGTAATCACCTATCTGGTAATGGGCTGGATAGCGCTGGGATTAATTTATCCGCTCTATCAGGCGTTACCCGGCTCCGGTTTATGGCTGATTGTGGCTGGCGGTTTATGTTTTAGTATTGGGGTGTTGTTTTACATTGCTAAATCAACAAAATTCACCCACGCCATCTGGCATTTGTTTGTAATTGGCGGCTGTTGTTGCCATTACTTTTCAATTTACTATTATGTGGTGTAGAGCACTTCAACAAAAAGAATCGTTATGACATACAGCCTTAAGTGGTTTACCGTTGGTGCTGGCCGAATTACCCTGGGCGCCAGACCAACGCCAGAGTATTTGCAACAGTTACGCCAGCAAGGTGTTACCCACATTGCCACTATTCAAACCTCAGAAGAAAACAAACCTGAGTTAAAAAACGATGTTACCAGCGCCGGCCTGCACTGGTTATGGCTGCCCTTTAACGTAGCCGATATGTTTGTAAACAACGATACCGAAAAAGCGTTTTTACAACAGTATTTACAAGAAGTGGCCGAAACCCTGCGCGAAGGCAACTCGGTATATTTACACTGCGACGGCAACTGCGAACGCTGCCGCTTATTCCTTTACGCCCTGTGCATTTACCAAAGAATACCCGCCAGCAGCGCCTACAACATTATTCACAGCTTCGGCGGCGATAAAGCCAACCAACTCTCCCGAAGAGAGTTACAACAAGCCGCAGAAATAGTAGCGTAAACAATCCAAATCATCCCCAAACATCCCCCGTCATGCCGGAAGTTGCAACGCAACTATCCGGTATCTCCCAGGCACGCTTACTGAACTCAAAAAAGGGGATTTCACGTGAGTAAAACTACTCAGGAGATCCCGGCTCAAGGCCGGGATGACGGGGAAATATTGGCCGAAATGACAAAATGAAATCGGCCGGGAAAACGGAACATATTGACCAGAACAACGAGACAATACGCCACATCAAACCCAAACCTCCCCGTCGTACCGGAAGTTGCAACGCAACTATCCGGTATCTCCCAGGCACACTTACTTAACTCAAAAAAGGGAATATCCCGTGAGTAAAACGGCTCAGGAGATCCCGGCTCAAGGCCGGGATGACGGGGAAAGATTGACCATGCCGACGAAACAACACATCAACCCCAAAACTACCCCGTCGTACCGGAAGCTGCAACGCAGCTATCCGGTATCTCCCATGCACGCTTACTGAACTCGAAAAAGGGGATTTCACGTGCGTAAAACTGTTTAGGAGATCCCGGCTCAAGGCCGGGATGACGAGAATGTGGGCCGGGATGACAAAATGAAATGGGCCGGGACAACGGAACATATTGACCAGAACAACGAGACAATACGCCACATCAACCCCAAACAACACCGTCGTACCGGAAGCTGCAACGCAGCTATCCGGTATCTCCCAGGTACGCTTACTTAACTCGAAAAAGGGAATATCCCGTGAGTAAAACGGCTCAGGAGATCCCGGCTCAAGGCCGGGATGACGGGGTAGTATTAGCCCAAACTACCCCGTCGTACCGGAAGTTGCAACGCAACTATCCGGTATCTCCCAAACACGCTGACTTAACTCAAAAAAGGGAATATCCCGTGAGTAAAACTGTTCAGGAGATCCCGGCTCAAGGCTGGGATGACGGGGAAATATTGGCCGGGATGACAAAATGAAATGGGCCGGAATGACAAAATTAAATGGGCGGAGAAAACGGCATATATTGACCGGGGCAACGAGACAATACGCCACATCAAACCCAACCCCAAAAACAAAAAAACCAGCCGATAACTGACTGGTTTTTAGTAACTAAATTATGCGTATTCAGCCCGAGCCATGCCGCTCAGGCGATATAAATTAAAACAACTTAGTGCGACGACGCGCAGCAAACAGGCTGCCCAGGGCGAGCAGTAAAATGCCCATGTTACCCGGAGTAGAAACGTCTGAAGCAATCTTGTCGGTATCCACTAAAAACAGAGTGCGAGAACCACCGGCCAGAATCACATCGCCCCGATTAGACAACAACATGGTTCCGAACGTTTCGTCCTGATAGTTGCTACCAAAAGAGGCATTCATTGGATCCATTGCCAGGAAAGGGCGACCATCGCTTGAGCCATTGGCTGAATCGTCACCAAACAGAATATCGAACACTACGTTACCCGCGATGGCATTAATAAATACAGAAAGAATGCCCTGATCGCTTTGGTTGGTCAGCGTCCATAAACCCAGAGGATAACCTACAAAGTTACCAATACTGTCACCCGCCTGAACTAGCGACCAGTTATTACTTTGTACACCACCTGAAAAACCTTCCAGGTAATCAACGCTTGGGTCTTGCGTAAATGTTTGCCAAACCAGTGTTTCGCTAGAATTGTCTTCAAAGGTTACGGTAACTTCCATGCCCGCCATATCGGCACCGGTAACCGTGCTAATAAAACTCGCATTTGCCTGGCCACATGCAAACAACGCTACTACTAATGCCAACACAAATTTTTTCATGATACCCGCTCTTCAACTACATAAGGGTTTAACTTCTATCTCCACAAAAAGCACAAGTTATGCCAAAACAAAAATAACAAATAAATACAGCCATTTAAAACAAAAACCAATACCCAAAAAACACAAGATGTAAAAATTCCTGACAAACGTTTGGCGATAAATCAGCCAACATTGCTACCCATATAAACCAGGCCCACTACTTAGCTATGCGTTAAATCGCAATACAGTTTATCGATTAACCCAGTAAGCATTTGCAGCTCATCCATACTCAGGTTTTTAATGTGGCATAACAGCGCTTTGGGGATCTCAGCGGCATCGTTTCTAGCGGCACTGCCCTTACCGGTGAGCACCACTTGCTTAACCCGTTTATCCAAGGTAGAGGGCGTAATAGCCAGATAGCCTTTTTGTTCCAGCTTTTTAAGAATTAGCGTAAGCGCACCGGCATCTATACGGCATTTATCTACCAATGCCGAAATGGTTAACTGCTTATGCTCCCACAACGCCAACAGCACCAAATACTGCGGGTAGGTAATATCCATTTTTTGCAGCAATGGCCGGTAAGCACGGGTTAACGCGTTAGATACAGAATAAAAGCGGTGGCAAAGCTGATTGTCCAGCTTTAACAGGTCGTCGTCGGTCATAGTGTGATCACCTCTTTATATATTTTGCATACAAACAAATTGTCAGGCAACGCTTTAATTGCTACATTTATTTTGTATGCAAAGTAAATATAGATAAGGAGCCCACATGCATAAATTAGATTCCGTAGTGTATACCGGTATAGCCACCGTAACCGGCGGCCGCGCCGGCAAAGCCGAATCAGACGATGGCCGCCTGCAAACCGATTTATCCGTACCCAAAGAACTCGGCGGCGACAGCGGCCCGGGCACCAACCCGGAACAAATGTTTGCGGCAGGCTATGCCGCCTGCTTTATTGGTGCACTGGGCTTTGTGGCCGCACAACAAAAAGTAAAATTACCGGCTAACGTAAAAGTAACCGGCGAAGTAGGTATTGGCCCCATTGCCACCGGCTTTGCCATAAAAGTAAAACTCATTGTAGATTTGGGTGATACCGACACCGATAAAGAAGCCCTGGTGGCCAAAGCCCACGAGGTATGCCCTTACTCCAATGCCACCCGCGGTAACATAGAAGTTACCTTTGAAGTACTGTAAGCAGCCTCTTTCAAAAGCTAAAAGCAAAAAGGCACTGCCAGAAGCAGTGCCTTTTAAATGAAATTAAATACCGGTGATAAACCGTTACAGGTTGTACATGATCACATCGCCGCCAACACCATTGTAAGTGTTGCCCCCCCAACTCAGGGATCTCGCGTTCAGATAATACACAAAGTGAGGCGAGGTCTGGCGGCTCATGTATTTAGTGCCATTCGCAAACGCCCAGCCACCGTTTACCCAGAGGCCAACGCAACGGATCCCCCCGACAAAAATTTTTTAACCTAAACCAAATTGCCCGCCACACAATATTTACCGTTAAATCAATCAATATCAGTACCACCTCCGGCAAAACGGTTGAAAACCTGATCCCGGCCTGTCCTACCAGCGTAAAGGGTTGTACTAACCCCGGATAAATACGCTATAGTAGGTATTGACGCCGATATTATACGATCAGGACACCAATGAATGTTCAGGAAGAACCCCTTATAAAGCCCCGCACCACTTTATCGCTAATACTGGTGTGCGTGCTGGTATTCTTTGTTCTCTCGGCGCTGTTTTTTATTCCTGTTCCCAAAGAGCTGCAAAACAAAGTGGGCGGAGCCGTATTAAATACCGGCCACATTATCTTTTTTAGCCTGTTTGCGCTTACTTTTTACCCCTTTACCAAAGGCCGTAACCGCACCCGGCTACCCCGGTTTTTATTTATTGTGTTTATGTTAAGCCTGCTGATAGAAACCATTCAAAGTACGGTGGGGCGCACTTTTCAGTGGGAAGACATCATGCGTAACGAGCTGGGCGCTATTTTGGGCATTAGCATTCAAATGCATTTTCAGGGGCCACACAAAGCCCACTGGTTGCTGCGCATAGGCCTGCTAATTACCATTGTTACCGCCATTTTGGTAGAGCGCATGCCGTTAATCGAAAAAATCATAACATTAGCTGCCAACAACTAGTTATCACCCCAAGGCGGTTTACAACCCACCGCTAAATTTGCTACCAATACGGGTATAGCCAAAACCTAATCAACCCCAACTAAGCTGTTCAATAACATGAAAGTAAAAACCAACGCGATTGCCAAAGCGCCGTTAAGCAAACATATCAGTATCAGTAACGACAAACGCGTATTTGTGGTGGGCGATCTGGACGGCGACTTTACCCGCCTGCAAACCCAGCTGGATAAAGTAAACTTTGATCCCAGCCAGGACGTGCTGTTTAGCTTGGGCGATATTATCGACCGCGGCCCCGACAGCGTTAAGCTAATCGATTACATGCAAGAGATTGGTGCCCACGTGGTACTGGGTAACCACGAACACATGATGCTGGAATCACTGCTAAGCCGCGATACCTTTGCCCTAAGGCTATGGACCCAAAACGGCGGTAAATGGCATCAAACCACGCCGTTTCAAACCCTGGTAGGTATGTGTAAATGGCTGTTACAACAGCCGCTGGCCTACACGGTAGAATATCAGGGCCACACCATTGGCATTTCTCACACCTTACCGCCCACCTGGAGCTGGACCACCCTGCCCGGCAATACCGAAGCCTGCGTAATGCCGCTGCTGTGGGACAGAGAACGCTTTACCAAACGCAAACATCAGGTAAACCACGGCGTGGATTTTTCGGTGCATGGCCATAACTCTACCCCAAGCTGTATCTGGATTGGTAACTCGCTGCATATTGATACCAGCTATTACGGCCACCCCACGGTGATCAATTTAGCCGATACCATTACCACCTTTAAGCAAAACCCGCCCGCTTAAAAAAATCACGCAAAAAAATGGCGCTGTAAAAAGCGCCATTTTTATTAAAATAACTCACACTTGCTGGTTAATCGCTACCAAACAGATCCCGCGTATACACTTTATCGGCAACGTCTTTAAGTACATCGGCCTGGCGGTTTGCCACAATCACATCCGACATGGCTTTAAACTCTTCCAGATCGCGAATAACCTTACTGTTAAAGAAGTCATCACCAGTCAGCTCCGGCTCGTATACCACAACCTGAATACCCTTGGCTTTAATCCGCTTCATAATGCCCTGAATGGCCGAGGCGCGGAAGTTATCCGAGCCAGACTTCATTACCAACCGGTACACGCCAACCACGCTGGGCTTTTTGTTAATAATGGAATCGGCAATAAAGTCTTTACGGGTGCGGTTAGCCTCTACAATGGCCGAAATAATATTGTTAGGCACGTTGTTGTAGTTGGCCAGCAGCTGCTTGGTATCTTTTGGCAGGCAGTAACCGCCGTAACCAAAGCTGGGGTTGTTGTAATGGCTGCCAATACGCGGATCCAGCCCTACGCCTTCAATAATCTGGCGGCTGTCCAGGCCATGGCTTTCAGCGTAGCTGTCCAGCTCGTTAAAATACGCCACCCGCATAGCCAGATAGGTATTAGAGAACAGCTTAATGGCTTCGGCTTCGGTGCTGTCGGTAAACAGTACCTGCACGTTTTCTTTTTGCGCGGCCTGCACAAACAGCGCAGCAATTTTTTCGGCGCGCTCAGAACGCTCACCCAACACAATGCGCGACGGATGCAGGTTATCGTAAAGGGCTTTACCTTCGCGCAAAAACTCCGGCGAAAAGATAATATTCTGGCAATTAAAGTCCGCTCTTACCGACTCGGTGTAACCTACCGGCACGGTAGACTTAATTACCATTACCGCGTTAGGGTTAACGCCCATTACCTGTTTAATAACGCCCTCTACGGTACCGGTATTAAAGTAGTTGGTGTCCGGGTCGTAATCGGTAGGCGTGGCAATAATCACCAGCTCAGCCTCGGCAATGGCTTCATCGCCATTACTGGTAGCCACCAAATCCAGCTCTTTTTCGGCCAGAAACAGCGAAATCTCTTTATCTTCGATTGGTGATTTGCGGTTATTCACCAGGTCGACTTTTTCCTGGACAATATCAACAACCTTAACACTATTATGCTGAGCCAGCAGAACCGCATTAGACAGCCCCACGTAACCCATACCAACAACTACAATTTTCATCAAATTGTTCCCTTTTGATTTAAGACACTTAATCGAAGTGGTTTTAATAAGGGAGGAAAATACCACCCTTTTTCGATTAGCTCAAAGCACTAATGTACTTTACCGCCATTGCAATGATATGAATCTAAAGCATGCCGCGTTAGATGTCATTAAGCAGTCACACAAAAACATAACTATTGTGGATACAAATTTGCATACTACACAACAAACAACTTTAGTATTAGCGCTAAACAAATTTTTGATGCAATATGGTACGCATATTAGGCATAATATGATCCAAAACAGTGCATACAAAAATGCCAGTGGCAGTGTAAAGGAATATGGTGGAAAGCAATAAAGCAAACAGCGCGCAAGATCCGGCGCTAAAAAGTTTACTCGAGCGCATGCCGCCCGAAGTGGCTAACAGCTTTACAGAGGAGCAGCTTTCCCACTTGCATAGTGCGTTAGGCGCACGCAGTTGGAAAAAGCATTCGCTGGACATTCGTTCAACCTTCCCTATCCCTTTTGCCAAAAGCAGAGTGTACTTTGTACTGCTAATGGGCCGTAACCGCAGAGAACTCACGCGCAGAGAAAAACAAATTTCTGCTATTACTTTTGCGTTGTTTGTTGCGGTTTTCATCGGATTTTCGACACTATTTGGCCTACTTGTGTTGTATTTGATTAAGTCCGCCTTGGGAATTGACATATTTAAAGGTTATTCCTTTGGCGTTTGGAAATGGTTTAAGGAATTATGGAAGTAATGAGAATTGGTAACTCGAATATTTTTTTATTTTCCGCACTGGCGGTTGCAATTAGTAGCTCACCAGGACTTGCACAATCAGATGAAAAACCGGGTTTATTTGCATCGGCAGATATCTCTATAGTACATGATGATAATATTTATCGTGTTACTGATGACCTCGCCCAATCCGATACATTCCTTAGATTGGCTCCAGAATTAAGCGCTTTAGGAGGTATCGGTAAACATCGATTCCAACTTTCTTACACAGGCGATTATGCAAAATTCTCCGACGCAAGCGAAGCTGATTATGCCGATCATGATTTAAGAGGCAGAATAGACTTAGAGCATAGCTTACGTTTTAGTTCTCGTTTCGAAGCCGGTTATCAAAAAGATCACGAGGACCCAGGTTCTATAAACCGTCTTCAGTTAGACATGACTGAATACAACAAATACGATCAAAATTTTTTGCTGGCAGGTATAGCATATGGCTCAGAGCAAGCTATTGGCCGTCTAGCATTTAACTACCGTCGAACTGATAAAGACTACACCACAAACGATTTAGATTATTTAGATTTTGTCAGCGATCAACTTACTGGACGATTTACTTATCGCATAGCCCCAAATACCAGAGTGTACGCAGAAGCAATAATTTCAGAATTAAATTACACCCCCAGAACCACCTTTGAGCTTGACAATACATATAAACGTTATCGCGCAGGTATTACCTGGGACTTCACCGGCAAATTAACCGGCGACGTAAATGTAGGTTATCAGGATAGAGACTATGAACTTGATACACTTCGAGATATCGATGGTTTAGCTTACGATGGTGAAATTACTTGGTCTGTAAATACTTTTACAAAAGTGGTGGGGGCGGTAAAACGTGAATCTATTGATTCGTCTATAGAAGAAACTGGGGGGTTTCTAAGAACATCTTATGGAATTAACCTTAAACACGAATTAACGGAGCGTTTAAAAATTACAGCAGATGCAGGTTACTCTAAAGACGAATTAGTGTTCACGGCTAGCCGCGAGGATAAACGACATGCTTATCAGTTTGGTTTAGATTATGAGCTAATGCGTAATATTAAATTAACCGCTAATTATACCTATGAAGAAAGGGATTCCACATTATCAATTGCCGATTACCAAGCCAACTCAATTGGTATTGGTGTAATCGTATCATTGGATGATTAATAATTATGCTGACTCAAATTCGTTTCATAAAAAAGTTGTCACGCTTTATATGCGTTTTGTTTTTTGCATCAATCGCAGCTTTTACTTCTTATGCACAAAATTTACAAGATTATCAATTAGGTGCAGATGATGTAATCAGCGTGACGGTATTTGATGAACCAGACTTAAGCTTGAAAGAAGCTCGGATTTCCAGTACGGGCACCATCGCTATGCCTTTGATTGGTCAAATTAGCGTTAAGGGACTAAGCGTAGCGGATGCAGAGCGCTTAATTTACAACTCATATCTAGGTGATTACCTAAAAAAACCAGACATTACTATAACTATAGTTGAATACAGGCAATTTTATGTTAATGGAGAAGTAGAAAAGCCGGGGGGGTATAGTTACCGGGAAGGCATGACAGTACAGCGGGCCATTACATTAGCAGGAGGATTTACGGAACGAGCATCCCGCTCTAAGATTCGACTAACACGAGAGGGCGCATCTAATGGACCTATAGATGCTGTAATGAGTACTCCCGTTCAACCAGGCGATGTAATTACGGTTGAAGAAAGCTTTTTCTAACAAGGACTTGAGGTATGCAACACTTGGATTCCAAGAATGGATTTAATAAATACAACAGCGAACTGATCGACTTAAGCCAATATTTACGCGTATTAAGAAGACGTAAATGGACTATCGTGTTCATTACTATTGTATCTATTGCTTTAGCAATATTTTACATTAGTAAAGCTACACCGATTTACCAAGCTACTGCAAAAATTCAGGCTGACCCAGTTCAACCAAACGCTACGTCTCAAGATCAATATATAATGAATTCAATGGTTTTTCTGTTTTATGAGACACAGTACGAAATCATTCAGTCTCGAAAAGTAGCGGAAACTGTTGTAGACAAATTAGGGTTGGTTGCGAAATTTAAAAAAGAAATTGCTGAAGCAAAAGAAAATGGCGAAAATGAAAGCATTTTAAAGAAAATAAAGAAAACCATTAAATCATGGTTACCCTCTGATTCAGAAGAAACTACTCCCTCTCCGTTAAGTGATTCACAATTACGAACGATGATTGCTCAGACAATTCAAGCAGGATTATCTGTTGAAGGCGGAACTCAAAGCCAGGTAATCAATATTGGATACCAACATGAAGATCCGGTTTTAGCAGCGGCTATTGTGAATGCAATAAGTGAGTCTTATATCGAATTTGGACTGGAATCTCGTTTAAGCCAAATTAAAGATACTGCTGAATGGTTGTCCGAACAACTTGAAGATTTAAGAGCGACTCTTCAAAACTCTGAAGATAGACTGAGAAACTTTAGACTAGCTCAAAACCTCATGGATACTGAGCAACAAGAACGTTTATCTAATACCCAATTACAAACACTCAATACTGAGCTAGTTCGCGCGCAGTCCGCGCTATCAGAAGCAAAAGAGCTTTATGGACAAATAATTCAGTTAGAACAAGAAGGAGGGGACTATAGATCGCTAGGTCCAGTACTTCAAAGTAATACGATACGAGACTTAGTGAGGGAGGAAAGCACACTTAGTCGAAAAGTTCAGGAACTTAGTGAGAGATATGGCGAGAAGCACCCTAAAATGATTGCGGCTCGTTCAGATTTAGCAAGCGCACAATTAAATTTAGATCGTGAAGCAGCAAAGATTGTAGAAAGTATTAAAAAAGAATATCGCTCAGCACAAGCACAGGAAAGAAATATACAAAACTTGATAGCGAAAACAAGAGATGAATTGCAATCATACCAAGGTAACAGCTTTGAACTTACTCGTTTAGAGCGAGAAGTAGAAAATAATCGACGTATCTATGAGAGCTTTCTTGGCAAGCTAATGGAAGCGGACGTTTCTGGTGATTATGACGCGTCTAATATAAGGGTAATCGATAGCGCGACTATTCCAGAGTGGCCAATTAAGCCAAATCCAACGCTCATTTTTGCAGCAAGTGTTGTAATTGGAGCAATGTTTGGAATCATATTTGCGTTCATCCGCGAATTTATGGGGAATGTTTTCCGTACTCCAGATCAGCTAGAGCGAGAATTGTCACTTCCTTCTTTAGGAGTTACACCTCTTGTTAAGAAAGGAAAAAGCACTGCCCCTCCTGAAAAACAATATATTGCTGACCAGCGGAGTACTTTTGCAGAAGCAATTAATACGATAAGAACAGGATTGCTTTTCTCTAATATTGATAATCCACCAAAAACAATATTAATAACTTCAACAAATGGTTCTGAAGGTAAAACTACACTAGCTATAAATCTAGCCGTAGCACTTAGTCAAATGGATAAAACCTTATTGATTGAAATGGACCTCAGAAAACCAGCTGTAGGTAAAGACCTAGGAATAAAAGCAAATCTTGGCTTAAGTGACTTACTTAGCGGGAAAACAGATACAAATGTGTTTCATAACGTTGAAGGTGCTCCTAACCTAAATGTAATTACATGTGGCACAATCCCACCTAATCCCATGGAATTAATTTCTAGTAAGCGATTTGCTAATTTACTTAACTCACTACGAGACCGTTTTACACATATCGTTATAGACAGTCCTCCAACGTTACCAGTTAGCGACTCATGTGTATTAGCTAAAATGGTCGACGCAACGATAGTAGCTGTAAAAGCAGAAGATACTAAAATTAGTACTGTAAAAGAGACTATATCAAGGTTGCATAAAGTAAATGCAAACATTACCGGCGTAGTGCTAACTCAGGCTTCACCACAGAAAATGAGTTATTACGGTGAGCATTATTATCAAGATAGTTACTACGGTGTAGAAAAAAAATGAACGTAGAACTAAGATTCATGAAAATATCTACTACTGAACATTTGTAATAGAAAAGAAGTAGAAACTTCAGGAGTACATTTTTGTGATTAGGAGATTTTTTAATAATAAAAAATCAAATGCCTCCCTATATAAAGCAATATCTCTTAGCTTGGTAATGCGAATTTTAAGCGCTTTTTCAGGTTTAATAGTATCTGTATTTATTAGCCGCAAGCTAGGTGCAACTGAAGCAGGATTATATTTCTTAGCCTATAGCATTGTGTTTTTTTTGGCAGCATTAGTCCGTATAGGACTAGATGAGACAATTGTAAAATTTACAGGAAGAGTATATGGTAGCCCTGAACAAGGTAGCTTGAAGTCAGTTTTATACAAAGCAATTTCGATAGCGATAACGCCTACCATAGCAATAGCACTTCTACTCTTCTTATTTTCTGATGAAATCTCGGTATATATATTTGAAAAACCAAATTTCTCACCAGTCCTTAGAAACATTGCGTTTGCTTGTTTATTTTTGCCACTATCTATTTTTATATCAAAAAGCCTCCAAGGTTGTAAAAAAATAGTATCTAGTGCTTATATATTAAATGTATCGAATAGCATACTACTTATCTTGATGATAGTAATGTTTGGAAAAATCGATGCTGTAGAATTATCTTTTTACTTCTTAATATGCACAGCTATTACGTTCACAACATCAGCCGTTATATGGTTGTTTCACAACAATAATATGGACTATATTAACCTCCCTACTCAAGATATATATAAAAGTTGTTTGCCACTTTGGATTGTCGTAATCATGGGACAATTTGTACAATGGTCTAGTCAAATAATATCGGGATTCTATTTACAAGCAGATGAAATTTCACTATTGGCAACAGCTCAAAGGATGGCAACATCTACAAGTTTTGTGCTCCTTGCTGTAAACATGGTAGTTGCACCAAGATTTGCTAAATTATATGGTGAAAACAACATCATAAAACTTGAGAAGCTAGCTAAAAGCTCTATTCGGATAATGCTGTTTATTTCAGTACCGATTACAACTTTTATAATGTTATTTCCTGAATTAATAATGAGCATATTCGGAGCAGAGTTTAAAAAGGGAGCGAGCGTTCTACAAATAATCTGCCTAGGCCAAGTCATTAATGTATTGACCGGCTCTGTTGGCTTATTGTTATCTATGTCAGGGCACGAGCGTGATCTTAGGACCGTCACACTTATATCAGGCCCAATAGCATTAATTTTACCTTTTATGTTAATACCTATTTATGGCATAAATGGTGCTGCCTATTCGACAGCTATATCAATGATTACTCAAAACTTGATTGCAGCATTTTTAGTAAAAAGAAGACTGGGTTTTAATACATTAATATTTTGGAAGATGGAGTATAAGACTTAGCTCATTTGGTAAAAAATATAAAATCCTCCCATCATCACCTGACCTTTCCCCCAAAAATAACACCATGACATTGATGAGATTTCCAATAAACTGGAGACAATGGAGATCTCAACATGAAGAAACGTTACAGCGAAGAGCAAATCATCAAGGCAATCAAGCAGCATGAAGCTGGAGCCAAGGTAGACTGTCCACTTCCCCTTTAATGGGACAGTAGGCGCTTCCGCGTTCTGAACGTGGTTGATGATTTCTCTAGAGAAATGGTTGGCCAATTTGTATCAATTTCGATTAGCGGACGACAAGTCGCTGGTTTCCTCAGTCAACTGATTGAGCTTCGGGGAAAGCCTAAAAAGGTGATTTGCGACAACGGTACAGAGTTCACCAGCACGGCGATGATCTTCTGGAGTAAAGAAACAGGTGTTGAGCTGGGATTTTCCGGGGGGATTACAATCCAGCCAGGCAAGCCTACACAGAATGCATTTGTCGAAAGCTTAAACGGCAAATTTAGAAATGAATGCCTGAACCAACACTGGTTCAGAACCCTGGATGAAGCCAGATGTGAAATTGATCTATGGCGCGAACATTACAATAACGTTCGACCACATAGTTCACTGAATTTCCTGCCGCCTGTTGAGTATGCAAAACGGGCAGCATAATATGAAAAATCTCATCGAGAGATTGGTGCTAATTCTGGGGAAAGGTCATTGAACCTAAAGCGCAGAACTAGGCGGGTACTGCGGTAAACGGTTCCGAACGTTGAATGTGATGGATGAAGGAACGCGAGAGTGCCTTGCCATCGAAGTTGATACGTCTTCACCAGCAGGCCAAGTCGTATGCGTATTAGAACAGCTTAAAGCAGAGCGCGGACTAACAACTCAGCTGCGTATGGATAACGGGCCAGAGCTAATTTCTACGACGCTGACAGACTGGTGTGAGAACCATAATGTTGAACTGGTATATATCCAACCAGGTAAACCACAGCAAAATGGTTTCGTTGAACGCTTTAACGGATCATTCCGCAGAGAGTTTCTTGATGCTTACCTGTTTGAAAATCTCATTCAGGTAAGAGAAATGGCCTGATGCTGGCGTATGGATTACAACGAAGAAAGATAAGGGAGAACATGTGAAAGAATTAATTTTCAATTCAGATTACGACAGCGAAACTCCGACTCTAATTGACGGAGAAAGATTATTATTAGATAAAGAATTAGTAATTAATTTAAAGCATAACGAATCGCTAAATTTTAATATAAAAAAAATAAGAAAAAAAAATGAAAAATCAAAGATTATTTTTCGTTCTGAATTAAAATTAATTGGTTCTTTAAGCGATGTAGTAGCAGGAACATCAATTATTGAATTATCAAACGAGAACATAAGAAAAGGGAGCTATATTGTAATTGAAGGATTAATAGTCCACGAAAACTATGTACCAAGTCGATTAACATCAGCTAAAATTTGTTGCCAAATTAAAAATATAAACCAGGGGCAACTGCAACTAGACAGAGAAATACCATTTTCATTAATTGAGGTGGTTGCATATGAAGTACCAACATGTAGTCTCAATTTTTCAGGCCATTTGGAGGACATTTCAGTACATATTGAAAACATAACTCACTTAAACTTGGATTTAAAGTTTACAGGGTCTATTAAAGATCGTGGAGTATTAGTTAATATTGATACTTGCTCAGAGCTGAAGGGGGAAATAGATTTCAAATCATGTAACTGCATGATTGGAATTGCATTAAATAATGTCTCAAGTGGGTTCTGTGAAATATCTCAAACAAATACTGGTGCAGCATACAGTGACTCTAAAGTTGTTAGAGCTAATGCGCTAATAAATTTTTCAATATCTTACTGGGGCAAACATGCAATATTCCGAGATATAGGAATTCATGGAGCTAGAAATGTAACAATGAATGTTAATTCCAGTCAAGGAGGAAGCGAACTTTTTGAAAGAAAAGATAATTCGGCAAATAGATTAGAAACAGTGGTTTTAGCAGAATGCCAACATGTAAATCTATATGCAAATATTGATGAAGCAAATGATCAAGGTTTAGAGCTTATCTCATGCAACGACATAAACATCTATGGGCGCATAAGTAACTCAAAAAAAACGGAATCGACTGAAGGAGCCCTTATAATTAAAGGAGAATCCAAAGATATCACTGTTGAAGCTCTAGTTTATGCGTACCAATCGAGAGCTATTAAAGTTGAATGTTCAAGGGGTGCTAAGAATATTATATTCACAGAAAACACATTTGCCTTTTCAAATGATAACGAAGCCATATCAATAAGAGATAGCAATGAACCATACGACACCAATATTGAGATTTATGGTACATATAAAGCCGCAACACCAATCTCAGTAAGAAAATTCTCTGATGGATGCACTATTGATGCAATAGTTGATATGTCTTTCGCTGAAGTTGGTGTAGTAATCCAATCGCCAGTTAGGATAATAGAAATTGAAGCTATTGAAACGAGTGAAAATAAACAGTTGTTATCAATTGGTGGTTCTTGTAACAAATATGTTTTCGGTAGTATTTCCGGTGATAGTCCTGAATGTTATATACAACTGAATAGTGATGCTCGACATTATTTTAACTTTAAAATTACTAAGCAACTAAATTGCCAAGTAATGATAGCTGGAGACTCAACAATAATTACTTTTGTAAATGGAATACCATATAGTAATACTCCACCAAAATTTGGCAATTACGAAATAGGCGACATGTTCATCAAAAAAAATGGACCAATTGAAAATATAATTAGCTCTCATTATAAAGAGTATAGTGTATTTATTGGTTCAACTTGGTTATAAAACATGAATCAAAAATGAATTACAGTTTTCCTCTAATATTATTATAATAATAATTTCGCATGAGCTTCAAACTTGGCTTTTCGATGAAATAAGTGATTAATGTTGCAAGCATTAAACAAGTAAAAAGAGCTATACAAATAGCAAAATACGGACTAAGGCCATATAAATAAGACTTATTTATAATTAAATAACCGATATTCTGATGAACAAGATACAATGAATAAGAGATACTTCCTAAAAACAGAAAGGGGGTAAAAATAAGAAACTTTAAATGACCTGCTATTGCCAAATAGAAAACAGCAAAAACAAATAAAAACATAATCGTCAAATAAACGTCATAGTAAAAATATACCGTCGAAAGCGATATCAATAACAACGCCAACCATTTTCCAGAAAAGTCTTTATGAATGAAGCTATATAAGCAAACCCCCACGGAAAAGAAAGGTAAATGTTTCATTATGAGCAACTTATCAACTATGTTGTTAGGCGGCAAGAAATCCAAAACGGATAAAACTGAAATCAACAAAAATAAAATTAAAAAATATGCTATATTCTTTAATTGGTTAAAGATAAAAAATACAAAAACCCAAAAATAAAAAGTTAATTCAACTGTTAAAGTCCAGTAAACACCATCAACATGCTTAACCCTTAGAAATTCTTGAATCATACTTAGGTTTATTATTACCTCATATAGTGTGACATTTCTTCCGTCCAGCCCGAAATATAATAAAAACGAACTCGTACAGATTACAGCAAACCAATAAGCTGGATAAAGTCTAGAAAACCTAGAAACTATAAAATCTAAAGGTTTATGAGTGCGGTTTAAAGACCAAAATATAACAAAACCACTAACTACGAAAAAAAGTTGCACCCCGTGCTTTCCATAAATAGTCCAGTCTACGGACACTCCCTCATGGCCATATAAAACATTATACCTGTAGAAATAATGATAAAAAACTACCGCTATCGCAGCGATTCCTCTTAGGGCATCTAGCTCCAGTAGTCTAACTCTACTCATTGTAAATAGTTCCTAAAAATATAAAAAGAATATCTGAAAAGAAAATACTTTGTAAAATACTATTATCATATTTTGTAGTTATAGTTCGAAGTATCTGAATCCCATAATTCGTAAATAAAATTTTATTATCCTTGACATTCACCATACTTGGAAAAAATATTAAAAATCAATTTCTTCGACTTCCTTATAGGTAAGTTCCGTTCATAAATTCCAGGCAAAAAATATCTAGAAGCAGGCCTTACCTTCGGAAACAACTTCATATCTAACAGACTTTTTTCTCATTAAAAACTGAATTAACTCTGGGATTGCCGAGTTTCACTTTCTTCGGGATAGGTTTTGTCTTTTTCACAATTAGAAGTCCACAAATGATATTACTATTAAAACTATCGAAACAGTCCGAATAGAATTCGTTTGATATAAAAAAAAATTAATAAGTATCTCGGAAAATCACCATACTTTTTCTGCATATGCTTAACACTTGGGAATAAGACTTGAAAAATTGACTTCCAGCCTCCAAGCTTATATAGAAAATAATACTTTTTAATTTTAAAAAAAGTATGACTCTCATGTCGTGTAATGTAATCAAATCTTTTCGAATGACTACTATTCATTCTTCGCGACATCATTTCTAACGACTTCATAGGTAAATAATGTTCACAATTATTCAAAAAATTAGCAGTCACACTAGTAAAACCAGTCTGATTTATTAAAGAAATAAAAACATCTTTTTCTTTGGTTGACATGGTATTAATTAACATATAAATATCTACAAACCATATCAATTTATAATTTTCTTTATTTTTAATATGTAACGCCAAATGAATAATAGAATGAAGTAATGCTATGGGTCTATCGAATGCAAACAACTTAAAAGGTCCATAGTCGACTAATACGGAATGTTTTCTAAGAAGGTCGAAATCTACTGCACGAGAAACTTTGGGATCAGGACAAAACTTATAGTGTAAATCAACTTCAATATAATTGTTGTCGTATAGCTTTTTCCTTAAACATATTTGAAACTTACTGAGTTCTGGCTGCCATCCGTTAGCAATAAAAAATCCATTTTTTAAAAATATCTCTTTAGTTTTTTCATAATCACTATGCTTAACAAGTAAGTCAATATCAGCAGCAGGTCTTAAATAGCTTTCGGTATACAAAGTTCTTTTTAAACACCAACCTTTCATTAATATTATAACTATTTCTTCAACTTCAATTTGACTGAAAATTGTTGAAATAGCATTTAAAGTTAATGTTTCGACTAGTAACGCTTCTTGCTTAATTTTCTTCGCTAATGATTTTTCAACATTATCCAGATTTGAATCATACTGATTATACAATAACGGAAGTAATCCGTTTTTGAAGTAATCGTTTTTATATTTCAATAAATCCTCAAAATTCGAACTAGTTTTCGAACTATCAATAATTGTACTGAGTAATAATACTTCAAGCTCAGTTAAATTTAAAAATCGATTTTCAATTTCTTCCGTCATTATTCTTTACTATATTTAAAAATTTTTCTTTAAATATCTGAATAGAAAATGTTTCTGCATGCTTTCTAATAGCTTTATGATCGAAAGACAGAGATTCAAACCTTTTCACTGCATCTATAATTGCATCTTCATTTTGAGTCGAAAAATGAACTCCTGTTATTCCATCTACTACGGTTTCTAAAGAACCGCCTTTACCATATGCTATCACAGGAGTTCCACAAGCTTGTGCTTCTACTGGAACAATACCAAAATCTTCTTCAGCAGCGAAAATGAACGCTTTAGCCCCTTCCATAAAGGATTTAAGATCCTTAAACGGCAAATACCCCTTCAATTCAATGTTATTAGTTGCTATTTTCTTAATCTTTTCATAGTCAGGACCTGAACCAATTATAATAAGCCGCTTTTCAGGCATAAAAGTAAATGCTTTCGCAATTAAATCAATTCTCTTATATGGGACCAACCTACTACAGGTTAAATAATAATCTTGTTTATCCTCTATTAGATTAAACTCTTTAACATCTACTGGTGGATTTACTACTTCCGCTTTTCTTCTATATGTTTTCTCAATTCTACGGGCTATGAATTTAGAGTTAGCTATAAAAGTATCTACACCAAATGAGCTCCTAATATCCCATATTCTAATTTTGTGTAAAAAATAGCGAGCTAACAGTCCAGTCAGACCTTTATCCTTATTTGTTTCCTTTAGATATTGGTGCTGTAGGTCCCAAGCATACCGCACAGGAGAATGGCAATAGCAAATATGGCGCTGATCTGGCCCAGTTATTACACCTTTCGCTACACAATAACTACTTGATATAACAAGATCATAAGCTGAAAGATCAAATTGTTCTATTGCGTAAGGCATCAATGGTAAGTATTGTCTATATTTACTTTTTGAAAATGGCAGTTTTTGAATAAAGCTTGTATATATTTTGTGCTTTTTTAGATACTCCGCGTGTTTCAAATCTATAAAGTTCACTACAGTAAAAATATCAGCATTTTTATAAATATCTAAAATTTCTCTAAGAACACATTCAGCTCCACCTGCATCTGTTAGCCAATCGTGAACAACTGCCACTTTCATTATAAAAATCCTTCTAAATATCTGTAAGTCTCGACGCCACATTCGTCCCAAGAGTAATTCTTCACCCTAGCTTTAGAGTATTCACTATATTGCTTATGTAATGCAGTATTAGAAGTAATCTCGATGATTGAATTTAAAATTTCATCAATGGAATTTGGGTTGAAGTATAAAACACTATCGCCACCTACCTCAGGTAAAGCAGTGCTATCTGAAGAAATAACTGGTAGGCCAAAGGCCATTGCTTCTA
Source organism: Marisediminitalea lipolytica (assembly GCF_001758465.1). Lineage (GTDB taxonomy): Bacteria > Pseudomonadota > Gammaproteobacteria > Enterobacterales > Alteromonadaceae > Alteromonas > Alteromonas lipolytica. Next base: position 294,112 of record NZ_MJIC01000014.1, on the reverse strand, counting down.
AAACTGGCAATCCAAAACCCTCAAACAATGATGGATAAATAAAACTATGAGCATTCTGATAAATAGCTTTTAGTTCTTGATCGTTTACATATCCAGTAAAAATTACATTTTCAACATTATGATTGAAAGTAGCCTCGAAGTTTTTACTATTTCCACCGACTACAACTAAATTATAAAGTTTATTTGATTGCTTCATGAACTTACCCCATGCATCTAACAGCGTGGAAATATTCTTTCTTGGATCCATTGAACCAACTGTTAGCAAATAAGGGCTATTTATTTGTAATTTATTTATAATGTTCTGTGAAATATTTTGATCTATTTTATGAAAGAACTTTGTATTGATCCCATTAGGAATTACTTTTACAAAATCTTGCTGAATACCTAAAGCAGAACATATAACTTTTTTTGAAAACTCAGATACAGTAATTATTCCCAGAGAGCTGTTAGCAATTCTAGGAATTACAAATCTTCTCCAATATCGATACTTCTTCGAAAACCATTTAGGGTTATAAAACACCGCACAATCATGTAAGGTAACTATCTTCCTTGTATTAATTAATGGGGCGCTATTTGTTGGGCACCAGAGCAAATTAGAATGTGATGTTCTTAATGATTGTTCCCACAAACCGATTGGTTTGATACTAGGAGTAAGAAGCTGATAGTTATAGTTATTTTTTTCCCATACATTAAGTATCTCAAGAGCGTATCTCTGAACGCCTGTAACCTTCTGGAGCTTAAATTTTCCATCTACAGCGATCATTTGACTTTCCAAAAAGCAAGATCAATGTTTAATAATTTTTCTACTTCAACAATATCTTTCGAATAAGCTTCAGCGAGGGAACTCTTTACATCGTCAGGTAAAATAGGTTTCTTATCGTCCATAGTGAATTTCCGTACCGACTCCATCAATTTACTACCGAATCCCCTTGGCACTAGAGCTCTTAGCATACTTCTCAGATAACTTGGCTTATTTACAATGGCTGCAATAAAAGGGCGTTTAACTGATCCAGTTGAATTGAATCGTTGTTTAGAAAATGTAGCATCGTGCAACGCTGGTATATCTAAAAAACTCGAAAGCTCTTTAAAGAAACCTTCATTATCTTTTAATATTTCTTCGTATATAAAGAATTTAACTCTTTCACCGAAAATCTCTTTATACCTTGCAACTTGAGTAGAATAAAGACCAAGATTAAAGTAATGCCAACTGAACTCGTAGCAATCGAATATTCTTTTATTTTCATTTTTTAAAGCTTCTTCGAAAGTAAGCTCCTCACGACAATCACGGACCAAATGAAGGTAATGTGACCATGCTCGATCTATAGGATTCCTTAAAATTACAACTACTTTTGCTTCTGGGTTATAGTTATTAATTAAATCAGGCGCTGAGTTATCATATAGATAGGATACAGAAAAGTCGCATTTATACTTTTCGTGTAAATTAGACTTATAATTCTCTTCATATTTGCGTAAGTCTCTGATTACCTCTGTTGCATATTGATCACCTGGTCCTTTGCCCGGAACCTGTGAGCTCCCAATATTGAAACAATTTGGCTCTTTCACTATAGGCAAGTTAAAATCACTATAATCCATTAAAGTCTGATAGAGGCTAGTAGTCGAACTCTTTGCAGTACCAACGAAAAACAAGTTAACTTTTTGCAACACTGCCTCCTGCAATATCATTTATAAAGTGATAACTGTTGCTGAAACGTATCTTATCAGACCATGCTAATCCGAATAGAAACCAAAACATTGAACCAACATTATCTTGAAATACGTTTGAAACTAAAACAGCTAAAAATAAATACTGAAAAAAGGTAACCGCAGGTGTTCTAAAAAGTCTCAATCCAAGATACAACATCATCAATGAGCCTAGAACGCCAAAGTTAACTAAGAAAAATAAGATACCACTTTCAAATGCGAGACCTAAATCCTGTTCATACCAGCCACTTTCTGACTGATATATCATTCCTTCGGTAAAATTAAAGCCGGAGCCAAAAATAAAAGTTCCCAAAGAGCTAGTTAGCCCTTTAAGGTTTTCGACTACAATTATCTCTCGAATTATCAAAGTATCTAATTGACGAAAAACCTCCTTATCAAGATACTCATTATAAACATAGTATTTAATTAATATACTTAATGAATCTGGTGTAAACAAAAATAAATACAACGGAATAACAATAAAAACGCCAAAAAAACCATACCAAGTTAATATTTTATTTTTGTAGACAGATGCTAACAAGACAGCTAAAACGAATAAAACAGATTTAATTGGTATCAGCAGTGAAGCTAATAAAACCAAAATTAAAACAACGCAATCTATCTTCGTCACTCTTGACATACTAAGCTTGTAAGAAAAATAACCTATAAATATACTAAAAACTACCGTAAACTCTTGTTTAACAAGAATTAAACTAGAGGAAAGCCCGATTCTTTCGGCCCCGGACATTATGTAATATATGGAATTTAAAAATGCTACAATTGCAAACGAAAAGCTGACATACAAAACCGTTTTTGAAATTAAATCCTCTCTATCCTTTACTAATATATTTGCAATAGAGAAAGAAAAAATAAAATACAACATCTGCTTAACTAAAGAAAATTCCTTATAAACAATTGCTTGATAAAAGAAGCAAAACACCAAAAAAAACAGCATGACAGTTGCTAATAGAAGCTCTTGATATAAAAGTCCAATTTTTATAAATCTAGTCACAAATATAAATATAACCAAGAGCACTAATGGTTGAGTCAACGAGATTCCGCCGGGGAGGCCAATAAAGTTGTTAAGGCTTAATGATATAGCCGCTAATGCGAAGTAGAGTGCAATTAAATGAGAAATTGAAATATTTCTAATCATAACAAATATAACCTTTCCTCAATCTTTTGAAGATTCAAAGAGCTATATTTTTTGACAATATTATATCTATCATAATTAACTTCACTAAGATTTAGCACATTCATCAACTCAGATTTCATGCTTTCCTTTGAATTCACATCAAAAAAACAATCCGCATTTCCTATTAAATCTTTGTTTTCTGGAATATTAGCTACAACGATTGGAATACCAGCATTTATTGCATCCAATATTGCATTAGCTGTACCTTCTTTTTCAGATGGATGCGCTAATGCTGCGGAGCGTTTAATCTCATTTTTAATTACATTCTGTTCTTGGTAACCCATAATAAATATTCTATTTTTCGCCTTCGCTGCAGCATCAATACATTCTTTTTTATATCTGGAGTTCTTGAATTTCCCAAAAATACGAAGCTCAATATTTTCAGTATCTGCGACTACTTCTATCAATTCCTTGATTCTTTTATGTGGTTCACCATTACTAATGCATACTATAGATTGACTCTCTTTTTTCCAGTAAGGCTCACCAAATTCATAATAATTATTTATGAATTCGCAGTTTAAGCCAGCAGTATTGAGCTCGTTAGCAATCCTCTGAGAATTACTATATAGATAATTGCAACGTTCAAGTATTTTTTTTCGCCATCCTAGTAGTATCGTTTCGTCGTATTCACGTACCGAATAAACAACCTTTCTTTTGAATATCTTCAAAATTGGAACACAAGGCAAGTACAACTTATTGTAGAAAACATAAATATCACACTTTACCTGCAACAACTTAATTATCAGTCGAATAATATTAAAAAACCTTATCAGATTTCTTAAAATCTTATTTTCTACTCCACTTAATAAAATATCTATCCCAAGTGATTCACATTCACTATTACCAGAAGAATTGGACGCAATTAACTTAGAATCAGAGTTATTTTTTTTAACATATTTATAAAGATAGCTAATTTGTTTTTCTGCTCCACCATAAGGGAACTCTGGAACTATGAAAGCTATTCGTCGTTTGTTATTCATAATTCACCAGTATCTCTTTGCGCCATCGAGATTTTTCTTCCAATATTCCACTTCTGAACTATAAATTTTTTCTAGTAAGTCTCTATCTATAGTTTTATCTGTTTGTATCTCTTTTCTAAAATTTTTAACTAATTTATCCCTTAATAATCTAGGAATGACTTTTTTAATTCCAGGAATATATTTTTTGAAAAAAATTAAAACTTTAGATTTTTGTGTAGCTTGGTTGCTCTTCTTAGGTGTAATATTTGTATCTATCTTCAGATTTATAAAGTTTGATATAGTTTCCATTGTATTATCAAACTCCTTAACAAATTCTTCAAATGTAATTACTAAACAGTCAATACCAATTTTTTTTAAATTATTAATTTTTTCTCTATATATACCTTCATTTATGTAGAGGAAATTAGGTAATAGGCCATTTTCTTTAAAGTCAAAGTTTGCTAGTCCATTTCTCCTGAAAAAATCGTAGTCATTCAAGTCTAGAATAGACCTTAAGTAATCTTCATTTTCTTTCTCAGCGATATAACATTTTATGACTTCACTAATAGTTCTTGATTCGCTCTTACTATACTTTAATTTATTGTGATAATAGGCAGAGTAAAATCTATCTATTGGGTTCCTAATCATCACTATCGCTTTTGCTTGGCTAAAGTTTTCTTTTACATATGCGAGAGCTTTTTCTTCCCAGATATAATAAGTTGAACCATCCATAATTGGACCTTCAGTTCCTTTAAATTTATCCGTATATAGGTTTATATCTTCTCTAAACTTATCTGCTATCAGCAATTGCGGTTCTTTTATATCGCAAATTCGAAATTTTTCCGTACTAGCCAACACGTCGTATAAAGAAGTGGTTCCACATTTCCTAAACCCTGGAATTAAAACAATATCATTTACCATCTGCTGTAGTCTTCGTGTATTCTAAAAACCAATTCACAAAACTTTTAACACCTTCATCGACATTAACTCTTGGTTGATAACCAACTTCATCATAGAGTTTTGTTGAATCTGAATATGTTTGCTCTACGTCTCCAGGCTGCATAGACATAAAGTTTTTATTTGCTTTTTTACCTGTATGTTTTTCCAATGCAGAAATGAAGTCCATTAGAAGAATACTTTTACTATTGCCGATATTGTATATATTTGAATTAGTCGCACTACTTCCATGCTTATTTTGTATTCTAAATATTCCTTCAACTATATCATCGATATAAGTAAAATCGCGTTTCATATTTCCATTATTAAACACATTTATTGTTTTTTCTTTCAACATGGCCTCTGTAAAAAGCCAAGGAGCCATGTCTGGCCTACCTGCAGGACCATATACTGTAAAGAATCGTAATCCCGTAGTCTTTAATTGATATAGATGAGAATAGGTCTTAGCCATTAGTTCATTAGCTTTTTTCGTGGCTGCATACAGTGATACTGGCTCATCTACTCTATCATCTTCTGAAAATGGAACTTTCTTATTCATTCCATAAACCGAACTAGATGACGCGTAAACTAAATGGTCTATCTCGCTATTTCTACATCCTTCTAAAATTGTTAGAAATCCTGTTATGTTGCTATCTGTATATTCGAAAGGTTTTTCTATTGAGTATCTAACACCAGCCTGAGCTGCAAGGTGGATAACGCGATCGAACTTTTCGTTTTCGAATAATTTTGCTACACCTTCACGGTCGCATAGATCCATCTTTATAAAATTAAAATTGTCATAGGGCGTCAGAAGATTTAGACGATACTCTTTTAATTTGGGATCATAATAGTTATTCATGTTATCGAGCCCAATAACGTTGTAACCTTCATCCAGAAGCTTTTTCGTTGTATGCATCCCTATAAATCCGGCTGCACCGGTTACTAAAACCTTCATTATTCGTCCTTAATAAACATTCTTACCCACAAACCCTTTAAATATCGTAAAAATCACAATCTTAAAATCCATCCAGATACTCCAGTTGCGGATATACTCCAGATCGTACTTAATGCGCATTTCCATTTTTTCCACGGTATCAGTTTCGCCGCGCCAACCATTTACTTGTGCCCAGCCTGTTATGCCTGGCTTCATTTTGTGGCGTAGCATGTAATAGGCGACCTTCTTTCTGTATTCTTCGTTGTGGCTTACTGCGTGTGGCCGTGGGCCAACAACTGACATGGTGCCCTGGAGCACGTTAAAGAACTGGGGCAGCTCGTCCAGGCTGGTTTTGCGTAAGAATGCGCCAAAGGGCGTAATTCTTGGATCGCCCTTGGTGGCTTGTTTTACTACTGCCCCGTTATCCATTACTTTCATGGAGCGGAACTTCCACACTTTTATCTTTTTGCCGTCCATACCGTAGCGGTCTTGCTTAAACAGTACCGGGCCTGGTGAGGTAAGTTTTATTCCCAGTGCAATTATTGTCATAGGAATAGCAATTACGGTAAGAATGCTTAGCGCTAAGAATACGTCTTCCATGCGTTTCATAATGGAATAACCACCGCGCATGGGGCTGTCGTAAATACTGATGGTTTGTACTTCGCCTACGTGGCCCATTCTTGAGTGCAGCAGGTTAAAGGTAAATACATCGGGCACTATATGTACATCTACTGTGGTATCGCCCAGGGCTTTCAGAATATTCTCTATGCGTTCTTTATTGGTAAGCGGTAAGGCAATAAACAGGATTTCCAGTTCGCCTTCCTGCGCCATTTTAACGCCCTCGGCAATACCACCAGCCAGTTTAGCCATGTATTTATGATCGAGGCGTTCTGGCGCGCGTTCGTCGAACACGGCTCTTAACTTGTAACCGCTTTCGGGATAAGTGGTAATCTCATGCGCTAAGTCCAGGCCACGCTTAGTTAAGCCAATAATGCCTACCGAACGGGTGTTATAGCCTTTACGGCGAATAGAGATTAAGAACTGGCGGAACAAGGCACGCCAGGCGCACAGCATAATTGCGGTGCTAACCATCCACAGGCCCAACACTACGCGCGAGAAGTATTCGGTTTGTTTGGTGAAGAAGAGAAATACAAACAGAGGAAACAGTGTTAGTGCCCAGCTGCACACCGTGTAAAACACCATTTCTTTATAGGAGCCGTTACGCCAGGAGCGATAGAGCACAAAGAGTTCGGCGAAGAACAAATACGCCATATTGGAGATTAAGCCAAATACGAAGTACTTAAGATCGAATTTGCCCAGATAAGAATATGAGGCAACGATTAGGCAAATTTGAATAATGAAAATATCAATCAGTCGATAAATAAACGCAAACTGATTAAGATTGTTACGGATAAATCCGCCACTTTCGCTCATTGAATCCCATCCTTTGGCAATGACCAATTACTACTAATTTTACTCTGATGAGACTCGATTGTATTTGAATAAAATGACACTTCGGTTACTCACCATAGTGGTGCAACTGCACCAATGATTTACTATACCTAATTTTTTTATAAATCCTAGCTATGTTATTGCTTAACCATGATTTATTAAGGTATCGGCTTTATTTTTAAACACTTTTTTTGATGTGTTGAATTAGTAGAGTACTGCTTTTTATTGTTTGGTTTTAGTGGAGCAAGGCGGGTGCCAGTTTATGTTACATAATTGTAAAGTTTGAACTTTTGTTTAAGCCGGTAAGTTTTGCCTATTTTGCTGAGTAACTGTGGTTTGGTTTTGGTTGTAGTTTGGGTTAGTTATTTTGTTTGGGAGGTCCCGGCTCAAGGCCGGGAAGACGAGATTTGGACGACGGTATTCGTTGTTTTGGGTTAGTTATTCTGTTTTGGAGGTCCCGGCTCGGAGGCCGGGAAGACGAAGAAAATAGGCCGGGACTACGAGATTTGGACGACGGTATTCGTTGTTTTGGGTTAGTTATTCTGTTTTGGGGGTCCCGGCTCAAGGCCGGGAAGACGAGATAAATGGGCCGGGGCGACGAGATTTGGACGACGGTATTCGTTGTTTTGGGTTAGTTATTCTGTTTTGGAGGTCCCGGCTCGGGGGCCGGGACGACGAGATAAATGGGCCGGGATGACGGTGTAGCGTCGGCGTTTTATTTCTAGCTAATCAGGGTATCGATTTGTTTGGCGATGTCGGGTAGCTGTTCCAGGCCGCTTGGGTAGGTTACTTTGTAAAAGGGTACGTTTTGTAATAGTTGCGCCAGCGCGGTTATGCGTTGTTTTTCTATGCCCAGGCTGCGGTAGGCATCGCCCAGCATACTGTTTTGCATCAGGATGATCAGGGCGGCACTGGGGGCTATGGGTGTAATGGTTACGTCTTGTGTTGGCTGATTGTTTGGTTGTTCAACCCTGTTCAGGTAGTACATGGCTTTTACCGGAGTGGCGGTATGGCTGTTTTGTGGCGCAAAGCTTATTTCCTGTTTGGCAAAACGCTGGTGCACTTTTTTTTGTTGTACCGGCTGGGTGGTGAGTTGTGCTTTAAGTAATTGCGCGCTATCTGGCCACAGGCGCACTTTGGCCCAGCTTGGGTACACCTGATATTGGGTTGGCGTTTGCGGGTTTTGGTACAACGCGGCCATATCGTCGGTGGTTAACTGGTAACCCAGTGTGGTTAGTAATGCCGTTAGGGTGGATTTGCCGGTGCGGCTGGGCGCTAAAAACAGGTGAGCCTGATTGTTTTTTACCAGGGTGTTGGCGTGTAAACACAGGTGGCCTTTAAGTTCCAGGTACAGCGATATCCCCATGGTTTGCAGATAATGCGCCGGGCCGGTGCCGCCGGGCTGCCAGTTAATGGTGAGTGTATCCTGATTTAACTCAAAAATGCCCTGCCCTTCGCAGTCTACCGATAACTGCCAGCCTGTTGGTAAGGTGTTTAAGCTTATAACGGAATGATAGCGTTCGCCCTTGTCGGTTAACTGCCAGACCGGTTGATTTTGGGTTGGTGTTACCGCACCAAAGTCTGCATTTAGTTGATAAGGCGTGGTGGCTTGTGTTGGCGTAAAACTCAGCGTTACACCATGCAGTGGTGCGGCGCTTAAAGTGATGAGTTCCTGTTGGGGATCCGTTTCCATGTGCGGGAGATAACTGCCTGTTCAGATAACCTAAGCATGCTTGAGAACACCCGGAGTGTAAAGCGCAGATAAAAAAAAGCCCCGAAAACGGGGCAACAACATACACATGGAGTTACTCTTTAGCCTTGAAACGGATTTCGTTTGGTTTGCCCGCCCTGTTCGTCGGGCACGCTACCAGCAAAGCCCTGGGTTAATACTGCCAGGCTACCTGCGTGCACTAGCTCTGGTTTTTCGTATTGCTTTACTGATTTTGCTGTTTGTTTAGTCATTTTCAACATGGCTCTGCTTGGTTGGTAGAGTAATAGTACATTTATCCGCCGGAGTGTTGGTTATTATGGGCCGCTGCTGCGTATTGGGATAAATACCTTTTATCTGGCTGTATAGTAAGTATGCGGTACCGTTACCCGGCAAAAGCACCTTAGCTTAAAGGTGTTGCGGCCAGGCTGGGGTTTTCTTCTGTTGCCCTGTCGGTTATGTAAATTTGACCGGTACTAGCTGGTTTTTCATTAATTTTGAAACACAGCGCTTTTGTTTAGCGGTAATCCCTGTTTTGTACCGGCCTTATCTCTTTGTGCCTGTCTGGATTTGCAGATAACCAGCAAACATAAGAATTGATTAATGTATACAGTATATTTAACTGTAAAAAATGTTGACGGTGCAAACTAAATCGAAGGGTAATCAGAAGGTTGCGCTTAAAAGCTTAGTGTTATTGCTTTTGTCGGAAGCAGCCGGACATAAAAAAGCCCGGTACAAGCCGGGCTTTTTGGGGGATTTTCTCGAAGGCGCTATTAGCCTTGGAAAGGGTTACGCTTAGTTTGGCCACCCTGTTCGTCTGGTACACTACCAGCGAAACCTTGAGTAAGTTCTGCAAGGCTGCCTGCCTTTTCAAGAACTGGCGCAGCGTATTGCTTTTTGCTTTGCTGTGTATTGGTGTTCATTAATTCGTTCCTTCTCAATTATTTACGACGAGCTAAACGCATGGCTACAAGGCCAAGACCCAGCAGAGCCAAACCAGTTGGCGCTGGTACTTCAGAAGCCATTGCATCGATGTCAGTCAGAAAACCGTATTCTACTAGCGCTAAAAAGTCGCCGGTAATGGTTACTGTTTGAAACAGTTCGTCTTCAACACCGTTGTCGTAAGCTACGTTGTAGTTTACGTTTTGTGGGAAATCAACAACCAACGCACGGCCGGGACCAGAACCATTTCCCGATACATCGAAGAATTCGCTGTCGAATACTAAGTCAGAACCCAGCATGTCCAGTTTGATAGACACTACATCAAACGCAAAAGAGACAAACGTAAACAAACCATAGTAAGTACCGGTAGCCGAATCGTAATCACCAAAAGTGTCACCGTCTTCCACTACAAACCAGTCAGAATCACCCCAAGCACCACCACCAGTGGCAGATGTTGCTTCCCATGTTGCTGATTCGATACCACCGTTCTCAAACTCTACGGTTACCTGGATACCGTCTAATTCAGCACCAGTTACTCCCTGGATGTATGACGCGTTAGCAGAGAAACTTGCTGCCACCGCCATAGCCATTGCTAATAAATATTTCTTCATTTGGAAAATCCCTTGAAGTTATTGAACCATTAAACTGCTACTACGCCCGGTAATATGCAACCTGTATGCCTAAAATAGCAAAGGGTATTAAACCACTGTTTTTATTAGGTATTTAATTTTCACGAAAAATGACGATCGCTTTGATCATTTCTAGTTGTAAAAAATCGCGACACTTAAACTAAAGTTTAATGCCAACGAACATAGCGCTGGTAAACATGTTAGCCTGACATTTTTTGTATATTTTTCAAGCAATAACGCTTCAGCACGGCGCAAAATAGCCAAAGTTAAGTACCCAACGTAAAACAAGCTTTCACTTGTTCATTTTTGGTTGCGTTAGTGCTGTACCTGCAAAAGCACGTTTAAAGGATATCAGATAGTAAATCTATATAAAACAGTAAATTAAACAACAAGCAGTCTTGTTTACACGGCCAAAAAGCGCCGTTATTGCTTGCCTGGTTGGCGTTTTTAACAAGGTTTAAAGCCTGGCTGATTTAAGTTAGCTCCCCGTACTTTAATGTAATCCGTTACATTTTTAGTATCTTATCGCTACCTTCTCGCATAAATAGATCATTAGGCGCAAACCTGATCCAAAGTGCTGGAATTATGCGATCGCATATCGACACTTTGCCAACCTTTGGTTAATTTGGGTGGAGCAACATCTGCACCATTTAAAACATATCACTTCTAAATCAACAATTTACAGATTAACACACTAGATCTGCATGGTTTGGGGTGCGATAAAGTTAAAACCTGTAAAATTATCTGACAAACGCAATAAATCAGGCCTGGATCTTATAATTTGAATGTACAAAACGATTAATTAGCACTGAGATCGCACTTTAATTGTGTGGTATTTGGCTTGTGTTGTTGCTTACACTCACCTGATACGCCATTTTGTATCTAATACCTTGTTTAATATGAATAAATTTTCCATAAGGGTAATATCAACAGTTGCTTCACCTTATTTGTGCAGATCCGCTCCAATGCGGATCATCCCTGCTTATGCTAAAGCCCGGGCAAACTCGCATTGTACGTTGGGCCGTACGTAGCAAATCCCTTGTGCTGACTTGCCTGTAATACCTTTAAAAGGCATAGTGAATAGCATAAATGATGGAATAGAATAGCCGTAAAAATATGACAGCGATGTTTGCCATGGTGGCGTCAGACCACCACTCATTAAGGGAAGTGTTTGAGAAAGCCAGCAAGTTAGTACCACTAAACTTGTTATGGCAACATTCTCGCTGTGTGGTTGGCTGTTATGGTAATAAGGCGCCTGGCGCGGCCCGTGATGTGAGTCAGTTTAGTTTTGCCGCGGCCAATGTGGTAATTAGCAGTTGCCAGCCCCCTGAAAATGCCGCGCTTAGCCAGCAAATCAGCGATAACCCTGCCGCTTTATCCCGCTGTATCAAAGGCGCACATAGCGCGTTTTGCTGGGTAGAAACTACCGGGCAGCTTATTGCCAGTCGCGATCCACTTAACCAGCACTGTTTATATTACGCTACAATTAGCGGTGTTTCGGTAATTAGCTCTGAGGCCAGTTTTATCGCCCGTTTAATGCCGGTACAACCCGAGCTAAACCCGGCGGCGCTTGCATGTTGGCTGGCTGGTACACCAAATCCGGCACTGAGTTTATATCAGCAGATCCAAACCTTACCCCTTGGCTGTTCGCTTACCGTTGAGAGTAATGGTGATACCCGGCTCACTTCGTTTTGGGATATTGATCCCGGCTTTGAGATATCGCTTAACACCGACAATGACTATCGCGAGCAGTTTGCCGAGCTGCTAAACGAAGCGGTAGCCTCGCATATTGCCCCTACCGATGAGGTAGTGGTTAGCCAGATGAGTGGGGGCATGGACTCAACTTCGGTTACGGCACTGGCCCACCGAATGTTAAGCCCTGAGCGCAAGGTTCGGGCGTTATCGCATCTGTACAGTCATTCGGCCAGTTGTGATGAGTCTGACAATATTAAAGCCATGTACCAACACCTTAATTTACCGGATCCTATCCAGGTAACGGTGGATGCCGGCGCTCATCGCGACTTTTTATCGCTGTACCCTACGGATTTTGATTCGCCCGGTACGGTGCTTTCCCCCCGGTATCATCAGGAATGCGAAATGATCCAGGCCGCCGGCAGCCATCGGTTATTAACCGGTAACGGCGGTGACGAGATGTGTTGGGGCCATGCGAGTGCTTACACGCAGCGTTTAAAGCAGGGCGAACTGGCGGTGGTGGCAGAAGTACTAAAAGCCTGTAAGCAAACGCAAATGAAACACTGGCCGGTACTGCGCTCATTGTTTTTAAAGCCGCTGATGCCACAGTGGCTAATTAATTTAGGGCGGCAACTAAAGGGTCACAAACTGGGTGATGAGCCGCATTGGCTGACTGCTCAGGCTACCGAGCTTTGCCGCGCAACCGGTGTGGTAGAAAACCCTTTTCATCCGCGCAGGCAACCGGTTGGCCATGCCCGCTACCAGGCGCTTAAAACTACGTCTACGTTTAATTCGTTGCGCTCTTATCAAAAGGTGGCGTGGCAGTATGGTATTGAAGTGGCTCACCCGTTTTTTGATCACCGTATTGCCGAGTTTAGTTTTGCGATCCCGCCTAAGCAGCTGATCAGGGGCGCTTATCCTAAGTGGCTGTTGCGCAGCGCTATGGACAAGATTTTACCCGACAGTGTGTGCTGGGACGTGCAAAAAGTGATATTTGATAATCACTTTGGCCAACTGGTTAAAGATAATGCCAAGCCCTTACGCGAATTGCTCTGCGATACGCGCCTGCAAGAGATGGGCTTGCTTGATAACGCTAAATTGCTCGACGCTTTTGATAAAACGGTAAGTGGTAGTGTGGCCCATGTGCATGTGGATCTGCTGTACGCCATTCTTACCCAGCGCTGGATCCAGCAACATCATTGAGGTGTTTTGATGTTGTCAGTTTGTTTGGGAGGTCCCGGCTCAAGGCCGGGACGACGGAAGAAATCAGCCTCCTAACTTACCGTCATGCCGGAAGCCGCTTGCGGCTATCCGGTATCTCCTTGGGTTAACTGCTTTGGCTAAATCGCCGTAGTTTTAACGCAGTCAGTCTGTTCAGGAGATACCGGCTCGGAGGCCGGTATGACGGGAAAAAAGTTGTTTAAGAGTAGTCAGCCTGTTTAGGAGGTCCCGGCTCAAGGCCGGGACGACGAGATAAAAGCCAGGATCACCTGGCCAGTACAGCAAACCTAAAACGTCCCCGTCATGCCGGAAGCCGCTTGCGGCTATCCGGTATCTCCTTGGGTTAACTGCTTTGGCTAAATCGCCGTGGTTTTAACGCAGTCAGACTGTTTGGGAGATACCGGCTCGGAGGCCGGTATGACGGAAATAAATGGGCCGGAATGACGGGAAAAAAGTTGTTTAAGAGTAGTCAGCCTGTTTAGGAGGTCCCGGCTCAAGGCCGGGACGACGAGATAAAAGCCAGGATCACCTGGCCAGTACAGCAAACCTAAAACGTCCCCGTCATGCCGGAAGCCGCTTGCGGCTATCCGGTATCTCCTTGGGTTAACTGCTTTGGCTAAATCGCCGTGGTTTTAACGCAGTCAGACTGTTTGGGAGATACCGGCTCGGAGGCCGGTATGACTGAAATAAATGGGCCGGTATGACTGAAATAAATGGGCCGGTATGAAGGGAAAATAGTTGTTTAAGAGTAGTCAGCCTGTTTGGGAGGTCCCGGCTCAAGGCCGGGACGACGAGAATGTGGGCCGGGACGACGAGGGTGTGGGCCGGGACGACGAGAGTGTGGGCCGGGACGAAAATGTGGGTCGGGATTTGGTTACTTTAGCGCGCCGATAATTTGCCTGGTTTGTTGTTCTGCCATGGTGAGTTCAGTGTAGGTAGAGACAACGTCTTCGCTGTCGTTGATTAGCGCGCCGTTATGGGTTAACCAGCAGTGGGCTTTTAATTTGTTGTGCTCTTTGGCTACCCCAAAATGCAGCTGTAATTTAAAGCCATATTGACTGAGGAGTTGTTGTTGTACCAGGCAGCGGCGTAAGCAGTTAATTTTAAAAATGTGATTGCGAGCGGCCATTTCGCTGAGTTGTATGGCTCTGGCAATGCTCAAAGTTAGCGATCGCTCACTTTCTTTATTATCACCACCAAATATATCTTCTTTCCATTTTTGGTAAGGCTGAAAGCGGATTTTTAAATGCCATTTGGCAAACAGCCACCAGCACCGCCAAAACCAGCGTTTTTCGGCTTTGGTTAGGGCGGCAAACTGTTTTAGTGGCTTAATCACTTACCTGTTCGGCCAGGTTGGCCTTAACCAGCTGTTGTAGTAAGTCGTTAAAATCGGTAGCAACCTGCTCGGCGGTTACATCGTAATCTTCGGCAATCTGAGTGGCAATTTCTGCGCCTGATTTACCTTGTTGCATTAGCTCCAGCATGTCAGCGCCAACGCTGTTAAGGGTAAAATATTCACCGGATTCTGGCTCCAGCAACACCATTTCGTCTGCGACTTTTTGCAATAGCAAATCGGGTTTAAGCTGATAATCAGCCATGTATTACTCCTTTTATCTACGGGCCATTATTGCTGGCGCTGTAGTGTACCGTTTTCCAGTTTGTAAACCACATCTGCCACGTCTGAGAGAGTGGGATCGTGCGAGATCATGATAACGGTAAACCGGGCAAACAATCCATGAAATTCCTCTTTAAAGCTCAGCCGCCCCTGATCATCCAGCATCGAGGTTGGCTCATCCAGCAGCAGAATTTTCGGCTCCAGCAAGAGTGCGCGGGCCAGGGCAATACGCTGGCGCTGTCCACCAGAAAGCCTTATCCCGCCCTCGCCTACCTGGGTTTCGTAGCCATTCGGCAAACGCATTATTATGCTGTCCAGCCCTGCCTGGCTGGCGGCTTTATACACTTCGTCGGCTACCGGGTTTACCAGTCCGTAAGTGAGGTTATCGAAAATGCTGCCGTTTAACAGCAGTACATCCTGCGAAACCAACCCGATAGCACCGCGTAATGAGCGGGTTGTAGCCTGTTTTACGTTGTATCCGTCTATTAGAATTTCGCCACCGGCTGGCTCGTAAAAACGCATCAGTAAGTGTAACAACGTGGTTTTACCGCCGCCGTTCTGGCCGTAAATCAGCATGTTCTGACCGGGTTTTAAGTGAAAGCTGATGTCCTGCAAAATAGTGCCGCGCTGAGCAAAACCAAAGGTGACGTTGTTAAACACAATATCACCCTGGCTGATGTGCACAGCTTCGCCGCCGTTATCCCGCGGTTCACTTTCTAAATGATATACGTGCAACAGGCGGGCGGAGGCACCAATCACCTGTTGTAATTGCCCGTATAGGCCGGCCAGCGAGCCCAGCGGCCGGGTAAACACAATGCCATACAGCAACAACGTAATGAGGTCCGGAATACTTAACGAGCCCGCGTTAAATTTAAGCACACTCATAATAACCACCGCCATAATGCACAACGAGGCCAGAAACTGAATAAGCGGCGAAAGCAGCGCCTGTAATTTAAACTGCTTAGCTCTTAAGGCCAGCACTTCGTTAGTGCGATTACGAAACTTGGTCGACTCGTCATCTTCTTTGTTAAAAGCTTTAATGAGCGAGATAGCCCCTATGTTCTCGCTGGCCTGAGCTAAGGTATCGGCCTGGCGCTGCATCAGTTGGCGGGAAATTGGCTGCATACCACGGCTAACCACTTTTAGAATGACGTAAATCAGCGGCACTAAAAAGCAGATCAACAGGGCAATGGTGGGCTCTATCAGGTACATGAGTACCGATGCACCAATTAGCACCAATACGTTAGGGATTAAATTAGTAAGCACGCTGGAAACAAAAAAGCTCACAACCGCCAGGTCGTTAGTGAGCATAGACAGCACGTCACCGCGTTTGTTTTCCTGAAAGTACTGAATAGGCAGTACCTGGATATGATCGTACAGACGGCAGCTAAAATCGGCCATAAGCCGGGCGCCCACCAGGTTAACATTGTAACTGGATAAAAAACGTAACACGGCCTGAGCGGCAAACAGGCCTACCCAAAGGTACAGGTATTTCAGGTGACTGCTGTTGAGGTTGGTGACTTCCTGTAAGAATGCCTGGGATTGCTGACCAATTAAATACGGTAAACTTAAGCCTACTGCGGTTTCGGCCAGCATCAGTGATACCACCAACACAAACGACCACCGGTAAAACTCAAATACTTTTAAACCGTAGTAAAAGCGCAGATTGTTGAACATTCATGCTTCCGCTGTTATTGCCCTTAAATTAAGGCATCGTCCTGTTTTTGTTAACAATGGATACTGTACAACATTACCGGTTAAGACGGTATGGGTAATTGGGTGTCACGCCGCCTGTGCTGTTTGGCCTTCCGTCATGCGGCTATGCGGTATTTCCGCCACCTAAAACACTCAATACAACCCGTCTTCCCGGAATTTGCATAGCAAATATCCGGGATCTCCTTGGATGTACGCCTTAGTTAAAAGGTCCTATTGCCGCAGCCATGTTGTTTAGGAGATACCGGCTCGAGGGCCGGTATGACGGAAGTTTTTGATGCAGCCAGCCTGTTTGGGAGGTCCCGGCTCAAGGCCGGGACGACGAGAATGTGGGCCGGTATGACGGAAGTTTTGATGCAGTCAGCCTGTTTAGGAGGTCCCGGCTCAAGGCCGGGAAGACGTGAGTGTGGGCTGGGACGACGGGATATGGCTACCCGGTATCGCTTTGCCAGTGCAACAAACCTAAAACATCCCCGTCGTACCGGAAGCCGCTTGCGGCTATCCGGTATCTCCTTGGGTTACTTTCTCTGGCTAAATCACCGTGGTTTTAACGTAATCAGTCTATTCAGGAGATACCGGCTCGGAGGCCGGTATGACGGGAAAAAAGTTGTTTAAGAGTAGTCAGCCTGTTTGGGAGGTCCCGGCTCAAGGCCGGGACGACGTGAGTGTGGGCTGGGACGACGGGATATAGCTACCCAGTATCGCTTTGCCAGTGCAACAAACCTAAAACATCCCCGTCGTACCGGAAGCCGCTTGCGGCTATCCGGTATCTCCTTGGGTTACTTTCTCTGGCTAAATCACCGTGGTTTTAACGTAATCAGTCTATTCAGGAGATACCGGCTCGGAGGCCGGTATGACGGGAAAAAAGTTGTTTAAGAGTAGTCAGCCTGTTTGGGAGGTCCCGGCTCAAGGCCGGGACGACGAGAATATGGACCGGGAAGACGAGAGTATGGGCCGGGACGACGTGAACATATCGGGCATGGGCGACGCACAAAAAACTGTACGCATAAAGCTGCAATTTCTCTTTTTATCTATATACTAGATTAAAAACTAAAACAGTAATCGAGTATTCGCTATGAAATGGCCCAACCTGAAACACCTTCATTATTTAGTGACCCTTCATCAGGAACAACATTTTCATCGGGCGGCGCAGCGTTGTAACGTGAGCCAGTCTACGTTAAGTACCGCTATTCAAAACCTGGAAGAGCACTTTGGTAGTCAGTTACTGGAGCGGGAGCACAAAACCTTTGTGTTTACCTCGCTGGGGCTGGACGTGGTTGAGCGCGCCAAAGTTATTTTGCAGGAAGCGGGCGAACTGGTGGAATACGCGCAAAATGCGGGGAACTGGCAACGGGGTAAAGTAAAATTAGGGGTTATTCCCACTATTGCGCCATTTTTATTTGAAGCCATGTTGGGCGCTTTTAATGCATTTTTACCCGAAATTCAGCTGGAACTGCAGGAAGATACCACCGCTAACCTGTTACAACAGTTAACCGACGGTAGCCTGGATTTGCTGGTACTGGCACTGCCTATGGATACGCCGGGATGCAAGCAAATGGTACTGGGTCACGATCCGTTTCATTTAATTGCGCACAAAGAGCTGGCCAGCAAACTGCCTAAACCGCTGGATATTACTAATCTACCGAAAAAGAGCATTTTTTTATTGCAGCAGGAACACTGCATGACAGGCCATGCGGTAAGTGCCTGTAATTTGCAGCACAGTGATCAAATCAGTTCGCTGGCGGCCAGTTCGCTGTATACCCTGGTGCAACTGGCTAACAGCAAGCTGGGTTATACCTTTTTGCCGGAGCTGGCGCTTAATCAGAATCTGCTAAACAATACCAATCTGGTGTCTTTTCCCTCGGAAGATAATGCCTATCGTGAAATCGGTCTGGTGTGGCGCTCTGGCACTACCCGTATGCGCCTGTTCCGCCGGATTGGTGAAATCCTTTCACCGCTGTTACCGGTGCCCACGCTAAATTAATTTTAAAACAGGGCAAACTTTTTTGCCCTGCCCCCCGACTATACCCACAACACAATTTTAAAATGGGAATATCCGGTGTTTGAAAAGCGTGACGAACAACTCATAGAACAGGCTTTAAAAGGCAATAAAAAAGCCTGGTTCGCGCTGATCAAACGCTACGAAACCGGTATTTACCAGTATGGCATCCGCATGACGGGTTCGACTCACGATGCCGCCGATTTAATGCAGGATATTTTTATTGCGGTATTTAAAAGCCTGTCGAACTTTCGTGGTGACGGCAGCTTTAAGGCCTGGCTTTATCGCATTGCGCATTTCAGGTGTATTGAGTTTTACCGGCGCAAGCGGCCAGACACGAATCTGGATGAAGATCAGGAGCTAAGTTGCGAACGGCCCGGGCCAGAGCATACGTTAATTACCGACATAACCAGTCAGTCATTAACCCATGCCATGCAACGTTTGCCCCTCACCCAGCGGGCGGTGATCGAACTGAAATTTTTTGGCCAGTTTACCTTTGATGAAATTGCCGAGCAGCTGGGAATCTCCAGCAATACGGTTAAATCGCGACTGTACAGCGCGCTGTCAAAGCTAAAACTGGATTTGGAGGTAGAACATGGTTAATCAATCCCCTGAATATTTATTAGCGCAGTGGCTCGACAATGCCCTGAGCAATGAAGAGCGCCGAGCCTTTGAGGCCCTGTGCGTAAGCGATGCCGACTTTGCTGCTACGGTGCAAAACGCTACGCAGCTTAATGTGGCGGCCGAACAGTTTAGCGCGCCGCCGATGCCCGCCTGGAACAAAAACGCCAGCTTTATTGCGCCGGATAAACCCAGATGGTGGCAATGGCAGGGCTTACCCGCTGTATCTATGGCCATGTCAGTGGTGGCAATGGTGATGGTGATCAGTGGGTTTTCGGTTCAGGTGGCCGATGGCCGCGTAACGCTGGGATTTGGTTCTGCCGCGCCTGAAGGGCTTTCTGAAACCCAGGTTGCAGCGCTGGTAAACCAACGGATCAGCGATTATCAGCAGTCTAATCAGGCCATGTTTACCCAGTACGTTAATGCGCTTAAGCAACAGCAGCAGGAAAACAGTACGCAACTGGCGCAGTACCTATTAACCTCCAGCCGCCAGGAGCGCCGGGAAGACTTTGCCGAGCTGGTGCAGTTTATTAATCAGCAGCGTGATGACGATCAGCGCTACTACGCGCGCCAGCTTACTCATTTGCAGCGCGAAATTAACGCCATCGACGACGGTTATTCCGCCGTTACCGAATAATCAACTTTTGGAAATTTGTGATGAAACTAACCACTTTGGCCACGCTACTGGGCACATTAATCGGTAGCGCCACATTAAGCCCTGTAGCCAGTGCGCAGGATTTACCCGAACTTAACCGTCAGCTCACCATTATGTCGGGCGTTATCGAAACCGCTTTAGAGCAGGATACGCGCAAAGATGCGGTGAGTTTTCGTAGTATCGATGCCACTTATCTGGCTGGTCAGGGGGTGGTTTTTACCATCCGTACCAGCTCGGGCAAACAGTTCTTTAACTTTGATTTGAGTGAAATATTAAGCAACATTCCGCATATGCCCTCAGCCCCGCCTGCACCCGATGCAGAAGGTGAGCAGATGGAAACCAGATACGAGTTTGTGTACGAAAGCCCGGACTGGGAAGATACCGCCAACGAGGTGATCCGCCGGGTTGAGCACATTGTCAGAGAAACCGATGATCGCCTGCGCGAATTCCGCAGCGATCGCCGTGAACTGCAATGGGAAATTCGCGAGTTGGAACGGCGCAACCGGGATCTGGAATTCGAATTAAGCACCGCCGATAAAGAACGGAAAAAAGAGGTGGAAAAAGAACTTAAGGCCATGCAAAAAGAAAAAGCCGCCTTAGAGCAAAAGCAACAAGCGCTGGCCCTGGAAACCAAAGAACTGGCCGAAGAAAAACGCGCTGAGCTGGCAAAACAAAAACAAGCGCAGGAAGAATCTTACAAGCGTTTTCTGGCTAACTTTGAGGCCAGCATCGCCGATACGCTGTGTAGCTTTGGAGCAGGCCTCAGGGAATTACCTAACGAAGAACACATAACCTTTGTACTGGATGATTTTGCCCGTACCGAAGCTGGCAATAAATCTGACAGGGTCTATATATTTACCAAAAAAGAAATTAAGCGTTGTGTGATTGAAGAGCTTTCGCCCGGCGACATGCTTGCTAATGCCAGGGTTTATTCTTTTTAATTATAAAATTTGCCTGAAAATGCCGGCGTGAGCCGGTATTTTTAGTGACTCAGAGCCATTTAGTATTTGAAAGTATACCTTTTTATACTTTAGGATACGCATCTTTAGTATAAAACATCTGAAATCCCTCACAAAATATCTAAAGTCTTCTACACTTTATACACGAAGTTTTAGTTAAGACTGCTAGCAAATGGATGTTCGAGGCCAAAAAGGATTCACTCTCATAGAGCTTATCACTGTGATGGTTGTGTTAGGTACGCTGTCGGTAACCGCCGCCCCCGTTTTTCTGGATGTTGCGAGTGAAGCCAATATTGCCAAAACTATCAACACCATGACCGCCTTTCAGCGCGGTTTGCATTTGTTGCATATAAAAAAAGTGGTATCAGGTAAAGATACCGTCACCATTGATACTGTAGATATTCAGTTTACCGATGAAGGCTGGCCTGTTGGCAGCGCAAAAAACAGCGCGGGTTGCGCCGAATTATGGAACGCCGCAATGGAAGGTTCCGAAGATATCAATGTGGTTAACAACTTTTCATCTAAGCTACAGCCCGGCTGGAATACCTATTCTCATTTGGATGTTTGTGCTTACATCAATAGCCAGGGTGATGTCGCAGTGGCAGAAAACGAGGCGCCACATTTTGTTTATTTTATAGAGGACACAACCTTTAAGGGTCGGAAATTAAATTATGATGGTAAGGCTGGTGATGTGATCCTCTATGAAGTGGACTAACCGCTTATGTTTGCGGCACATTCTTACTAAGCCTTTGTAACTAAAAAATACCTCCTTTCTATTCCTAAATACAATCCGCCTTTCTAAAGTTTACACCGCAAGTAGCCGGGATCTCCTTGGGATTCTTACCATGTTGATCAAACCGCTGTTTTGCGTAAGCCAGCCTTTTGAGGAGGTCCCGGCTCAAGGCCGGGACGACGGCAGTTTTATATAGCTCAAACAACCCGTCTTCCCGGAATTTGCGCAGCAAATATCCGGGATCTCCCTGGGATTCTTACCATGTTGATAAAACCGCTTTTTTGCGTGCGCCAGCCTTTTGAGGAGGTCCCGGCTCAAGGCCGGGACGACGGGGTAATATGAGCCCAAACATCCTCGTCATGCCGGAAGCTGTGAAGCAGCTATCCGGTATCTCCTTGGGTGTACGCCTTTGTTAAAAGGTCCTATTGCCGGAGCCATGTGATTTAGGAGATACCGGCTCGCAGGCCGGTATGACGGAAGTTTTGATGCAGCCAGCCTGTTTGGGAGGTCCCGGCTCAAGGCCGGGACGACGGGGTAATATGAGCCCAAACATCCTCGTCATGCGGAAGCTGTGAAGCAGCTATCCGGTATCTCCAAAACACTTCAGTGATACCAATACTACTGCTCTTTACTGGTTCTGTTGTTGCGAAGTATTGTGAGCCAAAAAGATCAGGGAAGTCGTGGGCTCGTCATGGACGACGAGCCAGGACAGCGCGGGCAGGACGCCCGCTCTGTTCGTTAGACTTTCCCTTTTTGGCTCACGATACGGCTTTTCGCAACATAGAACTGAGCGGGGTCCAGGGATGGCCTCACTGCCACCCCTGGTCGGTGTCGGCGACCCGACAAAATGCTGTTTATTCCTTTCTGCTGTAACAGGTTGTTTTAAGTGAGCCAGCCTTTTTGGGAGGTCCCGGCTAGCAGGCCGGTATGACGGAAGTTTTGATGCCGCCAGCCTGTTTGGGAGGTCCCGGCTCAAGGCCGGGACGACGGAAATGTGGGCCGGGACCACGGGATTAATCAGCCCCTACCCCAAAATCAAGGGATACAAGTCCCGCCAATTGGGGTTTTGCTGTTCGATGAGTTTTATCTTCCAGCTTCTGCGCCAGCGTTTAAGGCGTTTCTCGCGCTGAATGGCAGCTTCGATTTCTTCGTGCATTTCAAAATACACCAATACCTTAAGGCCGTATTTCTTGCTGAATCCGTCAGCCATCTGCATTTTGTGCTGATAAATACGCTGTAGCAAATTTGTGGTTACGCCGGTGTAAAACACCGTTTTATATTGATTGGTAAGAATATACACCGCCGGGTATTTATCGATCATCACGAGCCTCCCTAAAGAGGCTATTTCAGACCATCGCGTTAAGCATCACAACTGAACCAATGTTTAGTTGTGTGGTGGAATGATGGTTTTAAAACCGCCTGGTTTAAGGGCTAATACCGCGCAATCGAGATTATTAAGAATATCTTCTGCGGTATTGCCCATCAGTAATCCGGGTATGCCAACCCGTGCAACTGTACCCATTACCACTACATCAGCGTTTAATTGCTCTGCGGCGCGGGCTATAGCCGACGCCGGATAACCGGTGAGTAAGTGCACCTGTGGCTTAAGATAGGCCAGGCTTTTGTCGTCAAAACGCTGCGCTAGCGTACTCACCAGTAATTCCAGCTGCTGCTGGCGTTCGTGTTTGATTTCTTCCAGCGCTGAGTCCATGAGCTGTTGATTAACCGGCATCAGGCCGTCGCGAATCATATGCTCTGCCGGTGGCTGATAAACGTGTACGATATGCAATTGCGCATTTTCCAACAGTGCTACCTCGGCAGCGCTGGCAAGAACATCTTCGTTGAGTTGTTTTCTTACCGCGTTTTCTTCGGCTGTGAAATGGTAGTTTACGTCTACCGTGGCCAGCACAGAGGAATAGTTTCGGGCTGTTTGTTGCTGCACCAGCCATACCGGGCACGGGCATTTACGGATAAGGTGCATCGCATCGGCGCCGTACACAAAGCTAGTCATTCCGCTTTGTGCCTGGGTGATTACCAAATCGTACCCGCCGTTTATCACCTGCTGGATTACGTCGTAATAAGGCCGGCCAATGGTTACTTTGGTGCCAACGGGTTGCTGCGGAGACAAGCTGGCAACCATTTCTTCGAGTCGCTGAGTGGCTTCATCTGCGATGCTCTTATGTGATTCGATATAGGCAAATGAGGCCATCACCAGACTGGCATTGGGCGGCAGGCTTTCCAGTGCCAACTGAAAAGTGAGCCTGGCCTGATGGCTGTTGGCAACATGAAGCGCCTGCGCAGCTACTGCCGAAGACTCGTTAATTTGGCTTAATACACACAGAATATTGCTGTAATGACCCAACATAAAAGCACCTCGTTACCGGGTTTGTACTTCAACTATAGATTAAGATTTATCGGTTTTAAGTACCACACTGCGTATTTTTTGGCTTAAAACGGTGGGATTCGCAAAAAAATTAAACTATTAAATATCAATAACTTAAATAGATTTAACTGGCGTTATTTCGCTATTTTATACTCATTGTAAGCAATGGGGCATTGATCACATAACTGTAATATTATAAATTTAAATAGTGAAAAACCGTTATATAAGGGGGGCTTATTATGCCAAAGGCAATCACAAAATTCTTTAAACCCAAGCACCCATTCGCTGTTGCAGCTTATCTGGGTCGTAAAAACACCCAGCGTATTCTGGATTGCAAAATCGAGAAGAAGTCTAAGTTATTAGCACATAACTAATCCGCTCGGCGTAGCCCTTAGTGAGCTACCGGGTGAAGGCTATAGGAATGGCAGGCTGGTGTAAACCAAAACCAAAAAATCCGATGCATGCATCGGATTTTTTTGTACACAAATTTTGCCAGATACTCGCCTGACGCCTTACACACCAAATATGGCTTTAAGACTATAAAAACTGACAATCGATAAAATCGCACCGGCTGGTAAGGTCACAATCCACGAAATAACAATGTTGCGGATAATACCAAAGTTAAGTGCTGACACACCACGCGCCAAACCCACACCTAACACAGCACCCACCAACGTTTGTGTGGTAGAGATAGGCAAACCAGTACCCGAAGCAATTACTACCGTACAGGCAGCGGCCATTTCGGCGGCAAAACCACGGCTTGGCGTTAAATGCGTGATACCTTCACCTATGGTGGCAATAACGCGGTGACCAAACAGAGCCAGACCAGCAACAATACCTAAACCACCCAGCGGCAGGATCCACGGTGCCAGAGTGCTGCTGGCAGTAATTTCGCCGGTAGACACTACACTAACAACCGCCGCTAATGGACCAATCGCATTTGCCACGTCATTAGAACCATGGGCAAAGGCCATACAACAAGCGGTTACAACCATTAACAGAGCAAACACTTTTTCTACGTTGGCGCGCTGTAGCTCGGTATCTTCTGAATGGCTGTAAGCCTGGCGGTTAATCAGCCACTTGCCTGCAAACGCAATAACTACTGCAATACCAACAGCAAGCAAGTAGCCAGTGGTATCAGACAGGTTTAAACCAACGTGCTTAAGGCCTTTTTTAATGGTCACCAGGGCCATCACAAAGCCGGCAAATGCCATATAAACCGGCACGTATCTACGTGCGTTTTCAAAAGGCGTTTCGGTAGCAAAAATGAGTTTTTGCGCACTGATATAAATAAGGTAAGCAATCACACCGGAAATAGCCGGGGTTACAATCCAACTGCCCACGATGCCGCCAACTTTGCTCCAGGCTACGGCATCTACACTTACACCAACCGCAGTGAAGCCAATAATCGCACCGATAATAGAATGGGTAGTAGAGACAGGCCAGCCCAGATAAGAAGCCACGCCCAGCCATATACCAGCGGCAAACAGGGCTGATATCATCCCCAGTACCAGATATTCAGGAATATCAATGAAGTAGGCGGTATCAATAATACCTTTACGAATAGTGGACGTCACTTCGCCGCCCGCCAGGTACGCGCCGGCAAACTCAAAGATCATCGCAATAATAATGGCTTGTTTGATGGTGAGGGCTTTAGAACCTACAGAGGTTCCCATTGCATTAGCCACATCGTTTGCACCAATTCCCCACGCCATCACAAAACCAACCACGGCGGCGAGGATAATAAGGATCATGCCATAACTTTGTAGGATTTCCACAGACTGTTGCTCCGGTTTGTGCCTAGCTATATGCCACGAAAAGTGTAGAAAACGGGGTTTCTTGTAACTGAGCAAATTCTGTCATTTTGCTTAGTACTGGCATTACAAAAATATTATGCATTTTGGTTCGGCTGTTTTTTATACTATAACCTAAACATTCGCGGCGCATTCTAGCGCAAAGTCCCAGCGAGCCATAGGCTAAATTCAAAATTTAATCACAATAAATTTGCGTTCTTTGACTGTTCGGCGATTATTAAGCCAAATATTTCACTTATATTACAAATTTAAGACAAGAATTTTGATGTTTAGCTGTCGCTAAGGTCATCCAGTTTTTGCTGCAGGTTCTCCAATGGCATATGGCGCACGTCCCTGCCCCTGGTTATCGATACAATATATTCACAAATATTTTTGCAACGGTCGCCAATACGCTCCAGTGAGCGCAGAGCCCAGAGGATTTCCAGCCAGTCTTCCATTGGCTCTCCGGAATGCGCCATTTCGCCAGCGGTATAGTTAAGCAAGCGCTTGTACTCACTGTCGATACTATTGTCCTGATCGTACACCTCCAGTGCCGCATCTTCATCGAGGCGGGCAAAGGCATCAAAGGTACCGCGCATCATGGCCGCAGCCTGCTGGCCAATGGACAACATGCTGGCTTTAATGGCCACATCGGCAGGCAGCTTTTGTTTGGTTACCAACTTAGCAATACGCTCTATCTCATCGCCCATACGTTCGATATCGGTAATCGCCTTAGAAATAATCATGATCAGGCGAAGGTCGCTGGCGGTGGGATGACGTTTGGCAATAATACGCAGGCATTCCTCGTCAATCTGACTTTCCATCGAATTAACTTTCAGATCGTTCAGGATAACCTTTTCGGCCAGGCCAGGATGATTGGTGGCAATCGCTTTAAGCGTATCAACCAACTGCTGTTCTACTTCACCGCCCATGGCCATTACCGAATTGCGCAAGTTTTCCAACTCAATGTTAAAACGTCCGGAAATATGGGTATTGAGTGCAAGCTGTCGCATAGTTTGCTCCTAACAGTGAGTACTAAAATTATCGGCTAACCGTAACGGCCGGTAATATAATCTTCGGTTTGTTTTTTGTGCGGCAGCGTAAATAAGGTATCACTGTCGCTGTACTCCACCAGTTCTCCCTGGTGTAAAAAGGCCGTGTAATCAGAGACCCGCGCAGCCTGTTGCATGTTGTGGGTCACTATCACAATGGTACAGTGCTTTTTAAGATCAGCCATTAACTCTTCGATAGTTAGCGTGGTCAGCGGATCCAGTGCCGAAGTGGGTTCGTCCAGCAACAAAATCGACGGTTTTAGTGCCAGTGCTCGGGCAATTACTAAACGTTGTTGCTGACCGCCGGATAACGTGGTGGCAGTTTCAAATAAGCGATCTTTTACTTCATCCCACAACACGGCCTTGATTAACGCCTGCTCTACCGCATCATCCAGCAGACGACGTTGTTTTATGCCCTGTAATCTCAGGCCATAGCACACGTTATCGTAAATGCTCATCGGAAACGGATTAGGCCGCTGAAACACCATACCCACGTTGGAGCGCAGCGTAGAGAGATTTTCTTTTTTGTGGTTTATATTGCGCCCATCAATAATGATCTCGCCCTCGGTCAGGCTGTTATCAATGAGATCGTTCATGCGATTAAAGCAGCTGATCAGGGTCGACTTACCGCATCCCGACTGCCCGATCAGTGCGGTTATGCGGTGCCTGGGTATACGCATGGTAATGTTGTGCAGGACATGCTTGTCGCCAAACCACAGGTTCAGATCCCGTACCTCGATGGCGGTTTGCTCTGCCGGCAATTTGGCTAAATTAAGTTGTTCCCGCTCAAACAGTTTTAGCATAGCAGCGCCCCTAGTAACCTCTTAAATAGCGTTTACGCAAGCGCCGGCGTAAAATAACCGCTAACACATTTAAAACAAAAACCACCAGCAGCAGTAATAAACAGCTGGCAAACATCAGCGATGCGCCGCGCACATCGGTTTGACTATGAAACGCGCCATCGTAAATCAGCACGCCCAGGTGCATAAACTGGCGGTCAAGATGAAGATACGGAAACTCCCCGTCGAAGGGAAGATTTGGCGCAAATTTTACCGCCCCCACCAGCATTAGCGGTGCAACCTCACCGGCCGCCCGGGCGATAGCCAGGATTACGCCAGTCATGATCCCCGGACTGGCCATAGGCAAAATGGTATACCAGATGGTTTCAAACTTGGTTGCCCCCAACGCATAGCTGCCCGACTTTAACCCCGCAGGTACCCGGCGCAAACCTTCTTCGGTGGCAACTATCACCACCGGCAGGGTTAAAATAGCCATGGTCAGCGAGGCCCAGAATACGCCCGGCGTGCCCATGGTTGGCGCTGGCAAGGCATCAGCAAAAAACAGCTCATCAATATTGCCGCCCACCAGATACACAAAAAAGCCCAGTCCAAACACACCATATACAATGGACGGCACGCCCGCCATGTTACTGACGCAAATACGGATCACCGAAGTAAGGTGGTTATCCTGGGCGTATTCGTTAAGATAAACCGCCGCCAGTACGCCAAATGGCGTAACCAGAATCGTCATAACAAAAATCATCAGCACCGTGCCAAACAGCGCTGGGAACACCCCACCAGCCGTGTTGGCCTGCTTGGGTGCATCAGTTAAGAAGTCCCCTACTCCGGCAGCCACCAACGCCAGTTTACCCCACAGGTCAAGCTGACCGGGATAACTGAGGCGGGCGATATCATCCAGCGGAATATCAAACTCAGATCCATCGTTAAAGCGGGTCACTAACTGATAATCAGCCAGCTTCGCTTCTAACAAAGTAACTTCCCGCTGCCAGCGATTAAATTCTTCGTAAAGGCGTAAACGGGCGGGAGCATCGTCTGCTACCTGACGCAGGTCGTAACTGGCCAGCTCGCGGTGCACGCTGGCCAGTCGGTTAGCTCTTACCGCCTCAATTTGCGCGCGGATATCGCTTACTTCACGTTTTATCTGGTCAAACTGGCTGAGCGTGGCGCTGCGTCCGCCCGGCAAAGTCATTGCGACCGGCTCGCTAAATACCCGGGTACCGTCGTTTAACAGAATGTCCGCCGCCTCAGGAGCCGGGGCAACCAGCGTAACCTTATTGCTGTGCAGCAATAACTGGCGGCCATAGGGAAAAGCCTGATTGGAGTACCTGAACACCCATGCAGAAGGTGTGGTTTGATTGCCGCCGCTGTTAATGTGTCGCTCATCGATCTGGGCGTAGACCTGATCCTGTTGCCCGGGAGCGTTAATAAACGAAATACTCTGTACCGGCCTGGGCCAAAAGTAATCCAGCCCTCGCAGGGTAATTAAAAACAACACGCAAGCCAGCGAAACCACCAGAATACTGGCACAAAATGCCCCCAGGCTGATAACGTAAGATTGTTGCTGCCGGTTGTTTAGCAACTGCCGTAAGGAACGTTTAGCCATTACCCGCTACCTTACGCGCCCGATGGCGCAGTAATTCGGCCAGAGTATTCACTATAAAGGTAAAGGTAAACAACACGCACGCGGTTAAAAACAACACCTGATAATGAATAGAATTTACTTCGGCCTCGGGTAGTTCGATAGCCAGGTTAGCGGTTAAAGCCCGCAATCCGGCAAACAGGTCCCAGTCTGCGATGGGGGTATTGCCGGTTACCATCAGCACAATCATGGTTTCGCCAAAGGCACGGCCAAAGCCCAGCATTATTGCCGCCACAATGCCCGGAAACGCCACCTTTAACACCACCCGACGCAAGGTTTGCAGGCGGGTAGCGCCCAGCGCATAAGAGGCTTGTCGCAGGCTATGAGGTACGCCGCTAATGGCATCTTCAGCCAGCGAATAAATACTCGGCGAAATAGCCAGCCCCAGGGCAATAGCCACCAGAATGGTGGTTTTACCCACCGGCACTTCGGTGTTATGGGCTAAAAAGGTAAAGTCTTCGACATCCATTGCGGCCAGCAGCCAGTCCGGTGCCCAAACAATACACACATAACCCAGTAAAACTATGCCAAGTACTGGTAGTACGGTTTCGGCAATGTGTTGTAACCGGTTGCTAACGCTTTCGGCCACCCGGTGTTGTACCAGCGCTATGAGCAGCAAAAACACTGGTAAACTGACAATAAAAACCGCAAAGGAAAACAAAAACCGCTCGGCCAGTGGGGCCAGCCAGATGGCCGCAATAAAGCCAATTAACACCGAAGGTACTGCTTCAAGCATCTCGATAACCGGTTTAACACCGTCGCGCAATTTAGGCCGGGCAAAATAGGCAGTGTAAACAGCGGCACCCAGCGCCAGCGGAATAGCAATCAGCAGCGCCAGAGTAGACGCTTTTAAACTGCCAATCAGCAGCGGTACCAGGCTCATTTTGATTTCCTGATAATCGGAGGCGCTGCTGGTTTGCCAGATCTGGTCGGCGGTGACGTAGCCTTCATATAAATGTGGCTGTAATAAGCTGTTGGCGGTACTGAGGCCGGCCATGTTGTTGACCTGATGCTGAATATACGCCTGCGCCGAATAAACATAAACCCGCGAATCAAACCAGCTTACCCCAACCGGCGCAAAAGGCAGTGCTTTACGCTGCACAACCTCGCCACTGATACGGTTAATTAATAACAGCTGGCGCTTACTGGTAATCAGGGCAATACCGTTAACGCTGGCATGGGCGTACATTTCTACCGGCACTTCCCCCGCTTCCAGCGTAATGCTGTAGGCCGGCTGATAGCGCAGAATACCGGCCTGGTTAAATACACTCAAACGCAGCAGCTGATTGTTGTCGAGAGCTAAAAACAGTGAGCGGTTTTTTACCAGGGTGTCCGCCCAGGTGACGTTTGCGGGTACGGTTAACTGATGCAAACGCTGGTTAGTGTTATCAACAAAGGTAAGTACGGTGTTGTTAATCAGCACAATTTGCCGGGTATCGGGCAGTAGTACAATTTGCTGAGAAGCAGAGTACTGTTGTTTGATAATCTGCTGAGGGTTGTTGCGGTTAACCCATTGCACCAGGGTATCGGTGGCTGTTTTTACCAGTGTAATTATCCACGTTTCACCCATAGCAATTTGCCACTGTTGCTGTTGTTGCCAGGTTGCTTCGGGCAGCGCAAAGGTAATTTCGTTGGCCAGCGGGGTATCGTTAAACTGCGTTTGCCGCAGTGGCTGTGTTACCGTGGGAACGGGCAGCAGGCGAACCTGACCGCTGGCGGAGATATCGGCAATGTAAGGCTGGCCGTAACTGCTGACTACGCCCAGCGAGTGGGAACAGGGCCGACGCAGCGATTGTTTAGCCATGAGGATGTGGTTTTCCAGCCGGGCCAGCGACACCTTGCATCCCGGCCCCTTAATAACCGCGGCTTGCCCGTTTGCGGTATCGCCTACATATAAAAACTGGCCGCCCGGCAATACCGGGATTTCCTGACTGACTTTGATACCCGGCGGAGCGGCAATTTTGACCGCCTGAGAAAACAGGTGCCAGATGATCATGACCATGGTGAGCAACACAATATAACCAAACACCGTAATCACCGAACGGGCCAGGCGGTCGCGGCGCAGGCGTTTTTTCAGGAAAGATGCCTGTTGAGATGCTACATTCATGATGGTTACCCCTGATCCTTCAAACGGGCTGAAGCGTGATTAAATGGTGTTGATATAGCGCCGCTATATCGATACCAATTTGCATTGCCTCACCCATTTTTATCTCCGGCTGGTGTCGAGTAGTTATAAGTATCAAGGGTATAGCACAACCAAATAACGAGAAATTGCACTGCCGAGCAGTGTAAGTTGTGATATTTTAAGATCAAGTGAAAGTTAAAGAAAGCGGCAGATTAACGCCTGTAGTAACAACCCGCTTTTAATGTCACAAATACGAATTGCGAAGCATTGCTATCGCCCGTCAGGACGCTATAAAGGAGTAAGAGGATGAAGCCTGTCATCTTCACGATCATTGGTAACGATAAACCCGGCCTTGTTGATGCAGTGGCCAAAAAAGTCTACGAATACGGCGGCAACTGGCAGGGCAGTAGCTTTGCCCATATGGCCGGGCAGTTTGCCGGTTTTGTGGAAGCCCTGGTTCCGGCCGATAAGCACCAGGCATTAATCGATGCGCTTAACTGCATCAATGGGTTGCAGGTTAACTCTCAGTCGGTCAACGAGTCATTGCAAAACGATACCGACGAACTGACCATTGAAGTAATGGGTAATGACCGTCCGGGTATCGTGCAACAAATCACTAACATACTGAATGGCTTTAACTTAAACATTATTGTGTTTAATTCGACCTGCGAAAGTGCACCTAACTGGGGCAACCAAATGTTTAAGGCCAAAGTACGGGTTGCCATTCCCGCCGATGTGGATCAGGATGACGTAAAAGACGCGCTGGAAGCGGTAGCCAACGATTTAGTAGTTGATATTACTACCACTTTATAAGTTCTTCCGGTTGTACCTGAACGGCCGTCAACAGGCTGTCACACTTTTGTGGCAGCCTGATGCCTATTTTTGATTGTTGAAACTGTGATTTGTAAATATGGAATCCACTGATTTATATTACCCTAAGGAATTGAGCTGGCTGGCGTTTAACGAACGCGTGCTGCAGGAAGCGGCAGATAAAAATAACCCGGCAGTTGAACGTATTCGTTTTTTAGGCATTTATTCGAACAACCTGGATGAGTTTTTCCGGGTCCGCGTGGCCGACGTAAAACGGCAAATTCTGATAGCCTACAACGCCGGTGACGAAGAAGAATCCGAGCGTCAGCGCCTGCTGCTGGTGCAGATCCAGCGTAAAGTACTGGAGCTGTCTAAAAAGTTCGACGGCATCCACAAAGAAGTCGTTAAGGCTCTGGCCCGCTACAATATTTATATTTTACAAAAGCATGAGCTGGATGATTACCAGCGCGAATGGGTACGTAATTACTTTATTAACAAGGTGCTGCGCCATATTGCGCCCATTTTAATTGATAAAAAAACCGACCTGCTCAGCCGTTTAAATGGTACGGCGGTGTACTTGTATGTGGCACTACGCCGTGAAGGCCGTAACCCGCGCTTTGCAGCGGTGCAGGTACCAACCGGCGAAATCTCACGTTTTCACCTGATCCCGCCGCAGCGCAGCCGTAAAAACAAGCATATAATTATGCTCGACGACATGATTCAGCTGTGTATGGACGATATCTTCCGCGGTTTTGTGAAGTTTGACACGCTGGAGTCCTACTCGTTTAAAATGACCCGGGACTCGGAATATTCCATAAACGACGAAATTGACGAAAGTTACGTGGAAAAAATGTCTGAGAGTATGAAGCAGCGTTTAATTGCTGAACCGGTGCGCGTTATCCACGATCAGGATATGCCCACCGACATGGTAGAAGATCTGCAAAAGCGCTTAAAAGTGACCAAGCTCGATACCCTGCATTCTGCTGGGCATTATCGTAACTTTAAAGACTTTATCGGGTTTCCTAACGTGGGCCGTGAGTATCTGGAAAACGCTAAGTTACCGGCTATCGACACCAAGGATTTCTCCAACTACAACACCGTATTCGATGCCATCTCGGCCCACGATATTCTGTTGTACTACCCGTATCATCGCTTTTTACATTTTACCGAATTTGTTCGTCAGGCCGCGTTTGACCCCAGCGTTAAATCTATCCGCCTGAATATTTACCGGGTGGCCAGCCACTCGCGGATCGTCAGCTCGCTGATTGATGCTGTGGATAACGGTAAAAAAGTCACCGTGGTGGTAGAGCTGCGCGCCCGTTTTGACGAAGAAGCTAACATTGAATGGTCGAAACGAATGACCGATGCGGGTATTCGCGTAGTACTGGGGATCCCTTCGCTTAAGATCCACTCCAAGTTATGCATAGTGTCCCGGGAAGAACGCGGCAAGCTGATGCATTACGCTCACTTTGGTACCGGTAACTTTAACGAGAAAACCGCCAAAATTTATACCGACTACAGCCTGTTTACCAAGAATCAGGAAATGGCCGAAGAAGCCAACTCGGTATTTGAACTTATCTCTTACCCTTACCGCCGCTTTAAGTTTCAGCACCTGCAAATATCGCCGCTGAATGCCCGCACTAAGATTCAGTCACTTATCCGCCAGGAAATTCAATTTTTAAAAGAAGGTCACGACGCTCAGATCACCTTTAAAATTAATAACCTGGTAGATAAAGAGCTGATTGACGATTTGTATCGCGCCAGCCAGGCCGGGATTAAAATCAGAGGCATTGTGCGCGGTATGTGTGGTCTGCGTCCGGGTATTAAAGGGCTTAGCGAAAACATTGAGATCATCTCTATTGTCGACCGTTTCCTGGAGCACCCCCGGGTGATGATCTTTAACGGTGGTGGTAACCGTAAGGTGTATATCTCCTCGGCTGACTGGATGACCCGTAACATGGACAACCGGATTGAAGTAGGCGCGCCAATCTACGATGAAAAGCTCCAGCAACGCATTGTAGATATCATGGAAATTCAGTTTAAGGACACCTTAAAAGCGCGTCAGATCGACAAAGACCAGCTTAACCAGTATGTTAAACGGGGCAACCGTAAAAAATTACGGTCGCAGGAAGAGATCTACACTTACTTAAAACAGGTTGAACAAAATACATGACCCCGACTCCCGCCTCTTTCGTCAGCGTAGACAGACGTGAAGCAAGTAAAGTAGCCGCGCTGGATATCGGCTCTAACAGCTTTCACCTGGTGGTGGCCCGAATTGTGGCGGGTTCGGTGCAGATCCTGCACCGGGTAAAACAAAAGGTGCGTCTGGCTGAAGGGCTGGATGAAAACTTTGTGCTGTCTGAGGAGGCAATGGAGCGCGGGCTGGCAACGTTACGAATTGTTGCTGACAGCCTGAAAGGGTTCGAGCCGGATTCGGTGAGGATAGTGGCGACCTACACGCTACGTAAAGCAGTAAACGCCAATACGTTTATCCGCAAAGCGCTGGATATTATGCCCTACCCCATAGAAGTGATTTCCGGCCCGGAAGAGGCTCGGCTGATTTATTCGGGCGTAGCGCATACCAACCACGACAACGGCAAGCGCCTGGTGGTGGATATTGGCGGTGGCTCTACCGAGTTTATAATTGGCGAGGGGCTGACTCCTATGCTGTGCCGCAGCCTGCAAATGGGCTGCGTGAGTTTTACCCAACGTTTTTTTGCCAGCGGTGAATTAAAAGCCAAAGCCTTTGAACGGGCCATTACTGCGGCCGAGCAGGAGATGGAGCCAATTGAAGAGCGCTATCGTCGCCTGGGCTGGCAACGCTGCATCGGCACTTCCGGCACCATTAAAACCCTGTGTAATCTGGTATTCCAGCAGGGGCAGAAAGAGCCTAACGACGAGGCAGAAGTTACCCTTAAAGACCTGAAGCAGATAATGAAACAGTTTATCGAAGCTGGTCATATCGATCAGCTTACCGACCCGGCAATTAGCGAAGATCGCCGCGCGGTGATCCCAGCTGGTCTGTGTGTACTGATTGGCCTGTTTAAGGCGCTTAAAATAGAGTCGCTGCACTACTCGCCAGCCGCGCTGCGCGAAGGCGTGCTCTACCAGATGGAAGATGAACTGCACAATACCGATATTCGCGGTCGCACGGCCTCGAGTCTGGCAACCCGCTACGATGTGGACACTAATCAGGCTAATATGGTACTCAATACCACTAAAACGCTGTACGACGCCTGTCAGAAGAACTGGAAACTACGACACAGTGATTACCGGGCAATTGTGAGCTGGGCAGCCCTGCTACACGAAGTCGGTCTGCAGATTAATACCCGCGGCGTGCAACGCCATTCGGCCTATATTTTACAAAACGTGGATATGCCCGGTTTTACCCAGCCCCAACAAGAGCTGTTGGCAACCCTGGTGCGTTTTCATCGCAAAAAAATCCGCGTGCAGGAAATCAGCGGGTTTACCCAGTATGCCAAAGAGGATATTTACAAACTCATTGCGCTGTTAAGGCTGGCGGTTTTGCTTAACATTAAACGCCAGGACGGCTTTTTACCGGAGTTTGATGTAATAGCCGAAAAACATGGGATCACGCTGATATTTCCGGAAGGCTGGCTGGCGTCCAAGCCGATTATGACGGCAGACCTTGAACGCGAAATTAGCTACCTGCAAACAGTGGATATCACCCTTACTGTGCAGTGAGTTACACCATAATCACCTGATTACGCCCATTTGCCTTGGCATCGTAAAGCGCTTTATCGGCGTGTTTTACGGTGCTGAACAAGTCGGCATCCGGTGACATCTGAATCACCCCAAACGAGGCCGTAAGATTAAGCGTAACTCCACGCGTTGATATTTTAGTGGCTGAAATAGTCTCTCGTAATCGCTCAGCCAGCAGGCATGCCTTAGCGCCATCGCACTGGGGCGATAAAATTAAAAACTCCTCGCCGCCCATGCGAATAAGGGTATCTTCACGGCGCAACTGCGCCTGGATAATTTCGCAAAAGCGTTTCAGGGCAATATCACCAATTACGTGACCATGCTGGTCGTTGATGCTTTTAAAATAATCGATATCACAAGCTACCAGCGATAGCGTTTCGTGATTGCGATGAGCGTGGGCTGCCAGCTTAGGGGCAATCTCGTAAAAGAAATGGCGGTTTTTAGCGCCGGTAAGCGGGTCGGTATGTACCTGGGAGTGCAGTTTGATCAGCAACGATTGCAGAATGTTTACCGCATAAGCCAGCATAAAGGTAAGCATGACAATCAGCGTTAACGCAAAGGTGATAGTAAGATGATAAGGGCTGTCCTTGGCCACCACGGTAAGATAAACCGGCACACCAAACAACACCAGTACCACCAGCAGATTCAGTACCCCAAACAGCAGATAACCGCCCACATGACCCACATCAAGATGCTGTTTGACCCGTTGCCCCGCTAACCACAGCGGAAATGCTACGCTGGTAAGCGCAAGGCCATGGGTAACCCAACCTGCAGCCTGTGTTGCTGTTAGCACCGATGCAATAACAAATACCGCACAGACATGCAGCAGTGCAGCGAATTTTTTAAGTTGTGAAACCTCGACACCAAAACGCATTAACACTGACATCAGCAACATATAGGCACCCACTACCGCCGAGGCATACACCCCGGGTAAACCGATGATGTTGTAACCCAATGCAGTTAAGGACTGACAGGCCAGTACGCACCAGGCGCATAACAAGAACCAGCGGGCATAGCTGGCAGATTTGGCTTTAAGACGGTGACGGGGCTTTGGCAAGGCGAAGGTAAAACTTGCCCCGATGGCTGCAACAATAGCCAGTAAACCTAGCTGAATATACATTTGTGCGTCTGCCATTTGAGCAACAATTCCCGGTTAACGTGTTAAATGTACGTGCAGTAATTTTAAACATTATGTAAAAACCGGCTAAAAATATAGAGTATTATTAATCCAATAGCCAGTGTTAGTTAAAATTAGCTATCTGTGTTTAGCTTAACCACTCTGTTTGGGAGGTCCCGGCTCAGGGCCGGGACGACGGGGGTTGTATTAGCCTAAATATTCCCGTCATGCCGGAAGCTGCGTAGCAGCTATCCGGTATCTCCTGCGATTAACTTCCATTCTTAAAAAAACGCTGTTTTGCGTCAGCCAGCCTGTTTGAGAGGTCCCGGCTCAAGGCCGGGACGACGATAGTGGGGGCAGGGACGACGGGGGTTGTATTAACCTAAATATTCCCGTCATGCCGGAAGCTGCGCAGCAGCTATCCGGTATCTCCTGCAAATAACTTCCATGCGAAAAAGGCTGTTTTAATTGAGACAGCCTGTTCAGGAGGTCCCGGCTCAGGGCCGGGACGACGAGAGGAAATAAGCCTACTCACTTACCGTCTTCCCGGAATTTGCGCAGCAAATATCCGGGATCTCCTGCGAGTAACTTCCATGCTAAAAACCGCTGTTTTAAGTGGGCCAGCCTTTTGAGGAAGTCCCGGCTCAAGGCCGGGACGACGATAGTGGGGGCCGGGACCACGGGGGTTGTATTAGCCTAAATATTCCCGTCATGCCGGAAGCTGTGCAGCAGCTATCCGGGATCTCCTGCGAGTAACTTCCATGCTTAAAAAACGCTGTTTTAAATGAGCCAGCCTGTTGAGGAGGTCCCGGCTCAAGGCCGGGACGACGAGAGTGAGGGCCGGGACGACGATAGTGGGGGCCGGGACGACGGGGGTTGTATTAACCTAAATATTCCCGTCATGCCGGAAGCTGCGTAGCAGCTATCCGGTATCTCCTGCAAATAACTTCCATGCGAAAAAGGCTGTTTTAATTGAGACAGCCTGTTCAGGAGGTCCCGGCTCAAGGCCGGGACGACGAGAGTGAGGGCCGGGACGACGGGGGTTGTATTAGCCTAAATATTCCCGTCATGCCGGAAGCTGCGCAGCAGCTATCCGGTATCTCCTACTAGTAACTTCTATGCGTAAAAAACGCTGTTTTAAGTGAGCCAGCCTTTTGGGGAGGTCCCGGCTCAAGGCCGGGACGACGATAGTGGGGGCCGGGACGACGAAAATGTGCGGCTGGGACGACGATAGTGTGGGTCGGGACCAGGAGAATGGGTCCAGAACAACCTGAGAGTGTGAGTCGTAACGGCGTGAGGGGTATTTATCTGGGGTGGTGAATACGAAGATAAAAAAAGGCCGTCTTAACAGAGACGGCCTTTGGGATAATCGTGCTGGTTTCTGACCTCAGGTCAGTGACGCCTGATAGATGCTTTCGATTGCAGCATCCAGCGCGGCTTCAAATTCTTCGTCGGTTTGTTTAGCCGATACACCTTCGGTTAACGCGCGTGAGAAGCTGGCAATCATACCGTGGTTTTCAGCCAGTTTAGCGTTAGCATCATCTCGTGAGTAACCACCAGACAGCGCGACGACTTTAATCACGTTTTTGTGGTCGACTAATTCTTTGTAGAAATCAGCTTCGGTTGGAATAGTTAGCTTCAGCATAACTTTTTCGTCGCCCAGCAGGTTAAGCTGAGTCAGAATTTCCAGTTTAAGCAGGGCTTCAGCTTCGGCTTTCTCCGGGCTGTTAATGTCTACTTCTGGCTCGATAATCGGAACCAGGCCTGCCGCAATGATTTGTTTACCTACGGCAAACTGCTGCTCAACAACGGCTTTGATACCTTCGTGATTGGCCAGTTTTACCACTGAGCGCATCTTGGTACCAAACACGTCCTTGGCATTCGCTTTGGCCAGCAGGTCATCCAGTTCTGGCATTGGCTTCATCAGCTGCACGCCATTGGCTTCAGCTTCCAGACCTTTGTCTACTTTTAAGAACGGAACAACACGCTTTTTCTGCCACAGATAATGTGAAGAAGCTAAACCTTCAATTTCGCGGTCGAGGGTGTTTTCGAACAGGATTGCGCCTAATACACGCTCACCTGAAAAGGCGTTACAGGTAACAATACGGGTACGCATAGCATGTACCATATCGAACATTTCCTCGTCACCTGAGTACTCTGATTCTTCGATACCGTAAAGTTTAAGTGCTTTTGGGGTACTACCACCGCTCTGGTCAAGAGCTGCAATAAAGCCCTTCTGGGTGATGATTTTAT
This sequence comes from Marisediminitalea lipolytica, assembly GCF_001758465.1. Taxonomy (GTDB): domain Bacteria; phylum Pseudomonadota; class Gammaproteobacteria; order Enterobacterales; family Alteromonadaceae; genus Alteromonas; species Alteromonas lipolytica. Next base: position 254,753 of record NZ_MJIC01000014.1, on the reverse strand, counting down.
CCAGCATAGCTTGCTGTGCCTGTGATGCCATGAGCAACACTCCTTATTATCATAGCCGTTTTACAACGGTTGTAGGGTTAAGAGAAATCATTTTATAAGGCATGTTACACCCGGGCTTTTATCTGGCCACGGGTATAGCCTGCGAATCCTTATGCAGGTTATGCCGGAATACGGTTATTCCGGCACCGGGTTTTGTATCTTACCGCGTTAGCTGTTTTTTTCTTCTAATATTGCCACGGCTGGTAAGGTTTTACCCTCAAGAAATTCCAGGAAAGCACCACCACCGGTTGAGATGTAAGACACTTTGTCTGCAATTTCGTATTTATCTACGGCTGCTAGCGTATCACCACCGCCGGCAATTGAAAATGCATCACTTGCAGCAATTGCTTCAGACAGCGCTTTTGTGCCCGCTGCAAACTGATCAAATTCAAACACGCCAACCGGACCGTTCCATACAATAGTGCCGGCATTTTTCAGAATTTCTTCCAGCGCCGCTGAGCTATCCGGGCCAATATCAAAAATCATATCGTCATCCGCTACGTCGCTGACTGCTTTTAATTCGGCCGGGGCATCTTCGGCAAAGGCTTTACCGGTAACAACGTCGGTTGGTACCGGAATATCACCGCCACTGGCCTGGGCTTGTTCGATTAGGCGCTTGGCTTCGTCTACCAGGTCCATCTCTACCAGAGATTTACCCACATTGTGGCCCTGGGCCGCAATAAAGGTATTAGCGATACCACCACCAACAATCAGCTGATCTACTTTTTCGGCCAGCGATTTAAGCACGGTCAGCTTAGTTGATACCTTTGAACCACCAACAATGGCCACCATAGGGCGAGCCGGGTTATCCAGCGCTTTAGACAGTGCCGCCAGTTCTCCCGCCAGCAGCGGACCCGCTACCGCCTGTGGGGCAAACTTTGCTACACCATGGGTAGAAGCCTGAGCGCGGTGCGCAGTACCAAAGGCATCCATTACAAATACGTCACACAGGGCAGCGTACTGTTTAGAAAGCGCTTCGTCGTCTTTCTTCTCACCCTTATTAAATCGCACATTTTCGAGGATGATGCATTGACCCGGCTCAATCTCTACGCCATCGAGGTAATCTTTTACCAGTTTAACTTCAACATCCAGCACGTCATTCAGGTAATTTACCACTGGCAGTAATGAAAACTCCTCAGCTGGCTCGCCTTCAGTGGGGCGACCTAAGTGGGACATCACCATAACCGCAGCACCGGCTTCAAGGGCGGCTTTAATGGTAGGCAGAGACGCTTTGATACGCGCATCTGAGGTGACCTTGCCGTCTTTTACCGGCACATTAAGATCCTGACGGATCAATACACGTTTACCTGACAACTCAATATCTGACATGCTAGGGATTGACATAAGGTTTCCTTTTTATCCTGTTGAATTTAAATAATATTATTCACTGCCCGCCTGATACATCGCTAATGCGGTATCCAGCATTCTATGGGCAAAGCCCCATTCGTTGTCGCACCACACCAGGGTTTTCACCAACTGGCGATGGCTTACCCGGGTTTGCGTACCATCTACAATACACGAATGGGGATCATGATTAAAATCTACCGATACCAGGGGCTCTTCGGTGTAATCCAGGATGCCAGCAAGTCGCCCCGTACGTGCGGCGCTGAGCGCCTGATTCACTTTATCGATGGTGACTTCGGTAGCCAGTGTCACACTTAAATCCATGGCACTTACATTGATGGTCGGCACCCGTACCGCGATAGCTTCAAACTTGCCGGCAAATTTAGGCAGTATACGCTCAATACCGCGGGCTAAGCGGGTATCCACCGGTATTATCGACTGGCTGGCGGCCCGGGTACGACGTAAATCCGGATGATAGGCATCGATAACCTGTTGGTCGTGCATAGAGGAGTGAATAGTAGTAATGGTACCGCTCTCCACCCCAAAGGCGTCGTCGAGCACCTGAATCACCGGCACAATGCAGTTGGTGGTGCACGAACCATTTGATACCACTGTGTGTTCAGGTCGCAGGGTTTCCTCGTTACAGCCGTAAATAATGGTGTTATCCATATCCGGCTCGCCGGGCTGGGAAAACAGCACTTTTTTGGCGCCCGCCTTTATGTGTGCGTTGCCGCTGGCTTTGTCGTTATATTTGCCGGTACATTCCAGCACAATATCCACGCCCAGCTCGGCCCAGGGGAGTCCATCAATATCAGACTGATGACACAAACGGATCACATCGCCAGCCACGGTGAGTAAGTTACCCTGGCGCTCAACCAGACAGCCAAACCGGCCATGGGAAGTATCGTATTTAAGCAGATGTGCCATGCCGTCGGGATCCGCAATTTCGTTGATAGCGACGACCTGGATAAATTGATTGCGGCCACTCTCATAGAGTGCCCGCAGTACATTTCGGCCGATGCGGCCAAAGCCATTAATGGCGAGTCTTACCATATTTTTATGCAGCCTTTAAGCCGGGGCAACTTATAGCCCCAGCGCAGCTTCTACAACGGCATCAACGGTAATGTTGAAGTGCTTGAACAGTTCGCCTGCTGGTGCTGATTCACCAAAGGTGTCCATGCCAACAATGGCGCCGTTAAAGCCAACGTACTTGTACCAGCTTTCTTTAGACAGTGCTTCTACCGCAACACGCTTAACCACAGACGATGGCAATACAGCTTCACGGTATGCCGCGTCCTGACGGTCGAACACGTCAGTAGATGGCATAGAAACCACACGCACGGCTTTACCCTGCTCGGTTAACTGCGCTGCCGCATCAACGGCCAGCTGCACTTCTGAGCCGGTCGCAATCAGGATAAGCTCTGGCGTGCCGGCACAATCACTCAGTACATAACCGCCTTTAGCGATATCTGCTACCTGAGCGGCATCACGGGCTTGTTGCGCCAGGTTCTGACGGCTGAAGATTAACGAGGTAGGACCATCAGTACGTAAAATCGCTTCTTTCCAGGCCACAGCTGATTCAACCTGGTCACATGGACGCCAGTTGTCCAGGTTAGGGGTAGCACGCATTGCCACCAGCTGTTCTACTGGTTGGTGAGTCGGGCCGTCTTCACCCAGACCGATAGAATCGTGGGTGTAAACAAAGATAACCGGCTGCTTCATCAGCGCCGCCATACGCACAGCATTACGCGCATATTCCATAAACATCAGGAAGGTTGCGCCATAGGCTTTAAATCCGCCGTGCAGGGCAATACCGTTCATGATGGCAGACATACCAAACTCACGCACACCGTAGTATACGTAGTTGCCGCTGGCATCGTTGGCTTCAACGCCTTTGCAGCCTTTCCAGATGGTCAGGTTAGAGCCGGCCAGGTCAGCAGAACCGCCCAAAAACTCAGGCAGTAACGGACCAAAGGCATTCAGTGCATTTTGCGATGCTTTACGGCTGGCAATGTTTTCCGGGTTAGCTTGTAATGAAGCGATGTATTCGTCGGCTTTGGCCACAAAATCAGCCGGTACGTCACCGCTGATACGGCGCTTAAGCTCAGCTGCCAGCTCAGGATACGCTGCCGCATAGGCGTCGAACTGTTCGTTCCAGGCTTGTTGTGCTGCGCCACCTTTTTGCTTGCCATCCCAACCGGCGTAAATGTCGGCAGGAATTTCAAACGGTGCGTAGCTCCAGCCCAGCGCTTCGCGGGTCAGGGCGATTTCGTCGTCACCTAAAGGTGCGCCGTGGCAGTCTTCTTTACCTTGTTTGTTTGGCGAGCCAAAACCAATCACGGTTTTACAGCAAATCAGTGTAGGCTTGCTGGTTTCAGCCTTAGCCGCTTCGATAGCACTGTTAATCGCTGCTGGATCGTGTCCGTCGATATCAGTAATAACGTGCCAGCCATAAGATTCAAAACGTTTTGGCGTGTCGTCGGTAAACCAGCCTTCTACTTCACCGTCGATAGAGATGCCGTTGTCATCCCAGAAAGCGATAAGCTTGTTAAGGCCCAGTGTCCCCGCCAGTGAGCAGGCTTCATGGGAAATACCTTCCATTAAGCAGCCATCGCCCATAAAGGCGTAGGTGTAATGATTTACTACGTCAAACTGGTCGCGGTTAAACTGCGCGGCCAGCACTTTTTCGGCCAGTGCCATACCTACCGCATTGGTAATACCCTGCCCTAACGGACCGGTAGTGGTTTCTACGCCCGGTGCGTAACCGTATTCAGGGTGGCCAGGCGTTTTAGAGTGCAACTGGCGGAATTGCTTGAGTTCGTCGATAGGTAATTCGTAGCCGGTAAGATGCAGCAGTGAATACAGCAGCATGGAACCGTGACCATTAGACAGTACAAAGCGGTCACGGTTAGACCAGCTTGGATCCGCCGGATTATGTTGCAGATGGTCGCACCACAGTACCTGGGCGATGTCTGCCATGCCCATAGGTGCACCCGGGTGACCTGACTTGGCTTTCTGTACTGCATCCATACTTAATGCTCTGACAGCATTAGCGAGTTCTCGACGAGACGGCATGTTGACTCCTGAATTGTATTATAGGGTGCCAGTAATATGGCAAATTAAAGCTTTAGGTTGGCGCAAAGCGCTAAAATCACGGTTATTTTTATTCTTTATTTCAGGCGCTTTACTTTCTGTCAGTTAAGCCTTTGCGCCAGCACGGTATCCCGCCGCAATACGGCAAATGTAAGGCGCACTGCCAGCACGGATTTTTCCGGCTGCATATTGTTACCCACCGGCCACTGCAGTTCAATGTGTTTTCGGTATTGGCGGCGATTTATCTCAGTAAAACGGCCAATATCTGCTGCCAGCAGGTACTTTTTCAGCAACTTCAAGCGCTCTTAACAGGCTAGCTTGCGGCGTCGCTGTCAAGTAAACGTAACAAATAGACTTTTAGACGTCCAGAAGTAAAGACTGGTATTTACAAAAATGCTTGCTACAATGGGGCAATGTGTATTGATCTACTCTGGCACCCAGGGTCGTAAACAGCGGCTACAGGTGTGTTAAAGAGTTTTCACCGCCAAAGCAGGTGGTTAATACGCCCCGACTAAAAATTTATATAAAAACGGAGCATGTAATGGCAGCCCATTTATTTACTTCCGAATCTGTATCTGAGGGTCATCCGGATAAGATTGCCGATCAAATTTCTGATGCTGTGCTGGATGCAATCCTGCAGCAGGATCCAAAGGCGCGTGTCGCCTGCGAAACCTATGTAAAAACCGGTATGGTACTGGTGGGTGGCGAAATCACTACTTCAGCCTGGGTCGACATTGAAGAACTGACCCGCCAGACCGTTAAAGAGATTGGCTACACTCACTCAGATATGGGTTTTGATGCCGACTCCTGCGCCGTATTAAATGCCATTGGTAAGCAATCGCCAGATATCAACCAGGGTGTGGATCGTGCTCGTCCGGAAGAACAAGGGGCCGGCGACCAGGGTCTGATGTTTGGTTACGCCAGCGATGAAACCGAAGTGCTGATGCCCGCGCCAATTACGTATTCGCACCGACTGGTACAGCGCCAGGCTGAAATGCGTAAATCAGGTAAACTGGACTGGCTGCGTCCGGATGCCAAAAGCCAGGTCACCTTTATTTACGAAGACAACGTGCCAGTGGGTATCGACGCCGTAGTGCTGTCTACCCAGCACTGTGACTCAGTATCTACCGAAACCGTGCGCGAAGCGGTTATGGAAGAAGTCATTAAGCCTGTATTACCGGCCGAGTGGATCACCGCTAATACCAAGTTTCACATTAACCCAACGGGCCGTTTTGTTATTGGTGGCCCAATGGGCGACTGCGGCCTGACTGGTCGTAAGATTATTGTGGATACCTACGGCGGTATGGCTCGCCACGGTGGCGGTGCGTTCTCTGGTAAGGATCCATCCAAGGTAGACCGTTCGGCAGCTTATGCCGGTCGTTACGTAGCGAAAAACATTGTTGCCGCCGGCCTGGCCAAGCGTTGTGAAATTCAGGTTTCTTACGCCATTGGCGTGGCGGAGCCAACGTCTATCAGTATTGACACTTTTGGTACCAGCAAGTACGACGAAGCCACGCTGGTTGCTCTGGTTAAGCAACACTTTGATCTGCGCCCTTACGGCCTGATTAAAATGCTTGATCTGGAACGCCCGATTTATCAGGCTACGGCGGCTTACGGCCACTTTGGTCGCGAAAGCTTCCCGTGGGAAGCAACCGATAAAGCTGAGGCCCTGCGCGCTTCGGTTTAAACATTTACTGTGTTGAAAAACGCCAGACAGCTCCGTGCTTCTGGCGTTTTTTTGTTACCAGCTAATACGCATTTGCCATAGCCAGGGAATCGGGCAAGCCCATTCGCGCCAGATTCACGTTCTGATATTCCCGCCGGTGGGTTACTTCCAGCTCGGCAAAATCCGGTGGTAAAAACTGTCGGCTGTGCACTTCACTGTCAAACTCGACTTCTACCAGGACTAATGGCGCCAGGTGGCCGGTAAATACATCCAGCACCAATCGATGACCGAAAAAGTCGATGCGGTAGCGTTTTTTTTCGACCCGCATATGCTGAGTAAGCGGCCAAAGTTCGTTAAACTGCTCGGCACTGAGCATGATCCGGGTATCCATCCGCTTTAAGCCGAAGCCCTGTTTTATCGTCATGCTGTACTTACCACCTTCATCGCGGATCCGCACATGGCGCTCTCCTTCGGCAGCAATATAGCCCTGTCTTACCGACACCGGGTTACGTGTTTCCAGTAAGCCTTCAGGCAGGTAATTTACTACGAATTTTCGTTCAATTTCCCAGTCTGCTCGCATTATTTGATCCTCACCAGGCGTACTCCTTCGCCCTATTAACTGTAATACCTTATTATTTTGAATCCTGAAGCAATGATGACGTTCTTTGAAAAAAGAAATTATTGATATTATTTATATTTATTGATTTTCGCAGCGCAGTTTACGGTAGCAGTTTGTGTTGCCAACCGCGCTGAAAAATAACGGTCCCGGACTATAAAAGTTAGTCGAGCAACTCTGATTTAGCCAACAAAATTTGCACAAAATTTACTGGCAAAATTTATTTGGTTTCGCCGGGGATTGTGGCTATAGTGTTATTAAAACAGCGCAGATTTTTTGCGTAATAAAACCTTCACACTCATACAGGCTCACTCGATGATCAGGCAAACTTTGCGCTTGACGTTGCTTGGCTTGGTAGTGATGTTTAGTTGTCCGCTGCTGGCTAATCAACCCCCGATGTTACCAGATTCTCCGCTGGTCAGTACGCCTGTGGCAAACACTCAGTATTTTATTGAATATCAAAGCAAACGCCTGCCTGAATGGAACTTCAGTATGGAGATCAATCGCTCTTACGCAGAACGTTTTGGCTACGACAACCGCCGGGTACCGGTAACCCTGATTGGCCTGGAAGCGGTGAGTGTTTCAGCCCGCAGGGCATTACCGGTTGAGTCGACTCAGTGGATCTACGCCACCTTCCGTTCAACCCAGTACTGGTTAACGCCCCAGGCTTCAATGATGCCACTGGCCGGCGATAGTGACCGTGCAGCCAGCGTAGGCTGGCAGTTTGGCGAACTGCGCGGTTTTAATATTGCCGTTGGCTACGAATATCGCGACGTGGGCGAAACCGATTTAAACTCACTGGTGATGGGCGTTCATTACTATTTTTAGTCTGGCTGACTATTCTGCCAGCATAAACGCTGCCACGCTTTGTGCATGTAAAGCGGTCGTGTCCAGCACCGGTAACGGACTCTGGTCAGCGTTTACCAACAAACCAATTTCGGTGCAGCCCAATACTACCGCTTCAGCACCTTGCTGCCTGAGGTTGTCAATAATGGCCAGGTAACGTTGTAACGAATCGTCGGTTATGATGCCACGGCATAATTCTTCGTAGATAACCCGGTGAACCTCCTGCCGTTCTGCCGGTGAAGGCACCAGTACTTCCAACCCGCCCTGAGCCAGATGGTCTTTTAAGAAAGGCTGCTCCATTGTAAATTGTGTACCTAACAAGCCAACGCGTAAAAAACCTTCTTTCTTACAGGCGTTTAGCACGGCATCACCTATATGTAACAAGGGAATTCGCACCACTTTTGCTATTTGCGGTGCCACTTTATGCATTGTATTGGTGCATATTGCCAAAGCGCTGGCTCCGGCGGCCTCCAGCCCTTTAGCGATGTCGGCAAGGTAGTTTCCCAGCTGCTCCCAGTCGTCCGCATGCTGCAAACGGGCAATCTCAGCAAAATCAACGCTGTGTAAAATCAGTGGCGCACTGTGTAAACCACCTTTATGCTGCAGCACCAGACGATTAATTTGCTGATAATACAATACGCTGGACTCCCAGCTCATGCCGCCAATTAAGCCTACCGTTTTCATGGAATTCCTTTTACTTCTACATAGCTTTAAGCACAGTTTAACAGATGTAATTAACCGTTGATCACTGCCTGTATGGGCACCGCCGGATTATTACTGGCGTGGGTACGAATATAGGTTTGCTGAATTATTTCGGCGTCGGTGCTGGCGCGATGGCGATGGCCGTTAAACTGGGATAGCACGTTGTTTTTGGTACTGTTCCATAATTCCATCTGGGCTTCGCTTAATACGTATTCCAGCGCCCTTACGCTAAACGCCATAGTAACACCGGCGCGGGCAAAGAGTCGGATAAGCCAGGGATGATCCACCACCCAGCCGTCGGAATAGGCAGTGTCGTTGGCCAGAAATTCATTGAGGGCAAGGCAGACTTCGTGGCCATCCACGCCCCGTTGGCGCAGATGCTCGCGGGTAATGCCATGGAGTTTTTGTGCATTGTCATCCCAGTGTGTCCAATCCGGATAAGGACGTATCAATCGACAAAAGCGCGCACCATCACGGCGGCTAACGCCCACCTCAATGGGGTAGCTATACGAGCCAAAACCGCTGGCTTCTACATCGATGATTGTGGGTATTTGCATGCCGGAGTATCCTGTTTGTTCTTTAAAGCTAGTTTGTAATTTGTCAGATGCAAATGAAAACCACGCATTATTCACTTTGTTAAGCCAGACGTCGTGCTAACTGTCTGGTAACTTGTTTGTCGTTTTACTCAGCGTAAGACTTAATTTAGCTATTCAATTTATGCGCCAACTTTAGCTGCATTTTGTAGAAACAGGTTAGTGAGTGTGGCGTTAAAATATGACAAGCATATTGAAAATCCGCATCTTTTTAATCAATTGGCCAAATCCTAAGCAGTAGCGCCCAGCGTAAAGCTATGCCAAACTAGCCTTTTACTTTGACCGGCGTACGGCTCTGATGACTTCACATTTAAACAAAGTAACGGATACTTCTACCCGCCATTTTCGGTATTTTGATTTTATGCTCGCCGCCACCTGCGTTTTGATTGTGTGCTCCAATATCATCGGCGCTGGTAAAGTGGCCGAACTGGCCGGTTTTACCTTTGGTGCCGGCGTAATATTTTTTCCGTTGTCCTATGTTCTGGGCGATGTACTGACCGAAGTTTACGGCTATCAGCGCGCCCGGCGGGCAATTTGGGCCGGCTTTTTTGCCGCGGCTTTTGCTGCTTTTATGGCCTGGTTTATCACCGAGATGCCACCAGCGCCCGGCTGGAATGCGCCACTGGCCGAAGGCGTTTCGCGCCAGGATAGTTTTGCCATGAACTTTGGGCAGGCACCACGCATTGTACTGGCCTCGGTGCTGGCTATCTGGCTGGGTGAATTTGCCAACGCCTTTGTGATGGCCAAAATGAAAGTGCTGAGTCAGGGGAAAGCCTTATATCAGCGCACTATTGGCTCGACCATTGTGGGTCAGGCGGTAGACTCTGCGGTATTTTACCCAGTAGCGTTTTGGGGGATTTGGAGCGGTGAACTGATTTTAACCGTAATGGCCACTAACTATGCCCTGAAAGTGCTGTGGGAGGTGCTGTTAACCCCTGTGACCTACAAGGTAGTGAGTACGCTGAAAAAAGCAGAAGGCGTGGATGTGTATGACGAACACACCGATTTCACGCCTTTTTCTATTAAGTAACTGGCCAGGCTACAGCTTAAACTGACTGACCTGGCGTTGTAAGTCGCTGGCCAGCTGACTTAGCTGTTCACTGTTAGCGGCCACCATTTGTGAAGCGCCGCCCGATTGCTCACTGATCACAGTGATATCACCCAGATGCTCTTGGATATCCTTGACCACCATACTTTGTTCTTCGGTAGCCTGGGCACCATCAAGGGCACGTTCGCGAACGTTTTCGACATGGCCCAGGATCTGCTCTAAGTTGTCATTGGCGTGACTGGTGAGCTCCATACTGTCGATGGCGTTTTGTTCGCTTTGCTCCATGCTGCTGACAGACTGAGCAACACTCCCCCGCAAACGTTCGATTACGCCACGAACTTCTTCGGTAGAAGAACGGGTGCGCATAGCCAGCTGCCGCACTTCATCGGCCACCACCGCAAAACCTCGTCCAGAATCACCGGCCCGGGCGGCTTCGATGGCTGCGTTTAGCGCCAGCAGGTTAGTTTGTTCAGAAATACTTTCTATCTCTACCAGTACGTTAGCGATTTCTACCGTGTCGGCTTCCAAAGAGCGCAGTTGTATTGCAGTGTTGGCCACCACTTCAGACATGGTTTTTATACTGATTTCTGACTCAGCAACTTCGGCATAGCTGGCTTTTACCCCAGTTTCAACCAGCTCACTGAGCTGCGCAGTTTGGTTAGCCTGTTCGTTTATCGAATCGATAGTAGCTCCAAGGCTCTCGACTGCATGATACAGCTGCTGTGTGCTGCGCATTTCGGCCTGAACACCTTCGTTGGTTTGTTCCGCTGCCGTAGCGAGTTGTTCAGCACTGGACTGAACCTGGGTAGCAGAGGCCACCAACTGTGTCATCAGAGACTGAAATACGTTAAGGGTTCGGTCGATATTGCGCGACATTTCGCCAAGCTCATCCTGGGCGTGAGAATTAAGCCGGACCGACAAATCGGCATCGGCCACGCGCTGCATAGTTTGGTTAACCTGCCGTAGTGGATTTACAATAGATCCACAGATACGCAGGCCCACCAGCAGCATAACAGCGCCGATAATCACAACAACAGCGCTACTGATGATTAAATTCCGCTGCAGTTGAGCAGTAATATCATCAATAAACACGCCAGTACCCAGCGCCCAGCCCCAGGGTTTGAATACGGCGACATAGCTGATTTTAGGTTCAGGTTTAGCTGCGCCTTCTTTTTTCCACTTATAGCCAAAAAAGTCAGCTTGTTTTGCCCCATTACCAATAAGTCCGGCCATCTGGGCAAAAACAGGTTCACCAGTATCGGTAACCACTTTACTGTAATTTTTACCCCGCACATCGGCGCGATCGCCATGGCCTAACATCACTACGTCACTATCAAGTACAAAGAAATATTCGCCCTGTTGGTAACGTTGCTGATTAAGCTGCTCAAGCGCCATACTTTTAGCCTGTTCGGCGGTTAGCTCGCCTTTGGCGACCAGTAAATGGTAAGCATTTAACTGACTGACCGCAGACTGTACCAAACTTTGCACTTCCCGCTTACGCGCATTAACGGCATCGGTATAGGTGGTGTAAATATTAACGGCCTCAAGCACCAGCAAAGCTAATATTACGCCCGCAATACTCGCATACAGCCGACCACTGATGGTTCTGAACAATCCTCTTGAATACATTGGAAAGACACTTATCGAAGCTAAATTAAATACTATTAAACGACAATAGCATTAATGAAACCAGCGGAAATTTACTCATTAAAATCAATATATAGAGCAAAATAAATAACAAAGACAACAAAATAAACAAAAACCACAAAAACTGGTAAATATTTTGTTAAAAAGCAATACTTTAGGAGTATAAAAGAACAGAAATTAAACTAAAAAGATGCGACACAACAATACTGGTAAGACCAGGCCGAACTGTAAAATAAAGCCCAACATATTTAGCAGGTTAAGTTTAAATAAATGCTTAATTAACCAAGAATAAAAAACGCCGCTCTCTTTTGAGGCGGCGCTTTAAATTTTAATTTTTACAGTTTTAACAGATATCCATCCACTAAGGCCTGTTTATACCACTATTAGAAAGTAGCCTTAAGGTTTAAAGCAGCAGTACGCGGCGCACCAATCCAGGCACCGCCGTTAACCACTGTACCTAAATAGCTGGTGTCAAACAGGTTGTTGATGGTTAAGCGAACATCAATGTTGCTAATACCTTTTACCGGAGAGTCCACCATGGCGCCCAGATAGAAATCTGACACGGTATAAGAATCAACATTAAAAGAACCGGCTGAACGCTCGCCCACGTATTTGGTAGACAGACCCATGTTGTAAATCTCTGCGGTGTAATCCAGGCTCACAACAAACATGTCTTCGGCTGAACCTACTACACGCTGACCATCAGCAAAACCCGTTGAAGCAGCAGGATCCTTATACTCGGAGTTGTTGTGAGTGTAAGAGAAGTACAGACCCAGTTTATCGGTCATGGAATAATCCAATGCCACCTCAACACCGTCTGAAGTCACACCACCCACGTTGATGTAAGTGCCGTCCAGTTCTCCCAGATAGTCAACACCGCCCACATCTTCTGCGCTTTGATAAGTAATACGGTTATCAAAGTCGATGTTGTAGTAAGTCACGCTGGCGTTAATATCCAGGCCAGTGTAACGAATACCCACATCAATGTTATCCGCCGTTTCTGGCTCAACGGATGAAATATCCACTGAGGCGCTTTCCAGCACGCCATCTTTAATTGCTGCGTAGTTTTCGGCATAGCCGGCAAACACTTCAATTTCGTCTGTTAGCGGGGCAACCACACCAGCAGAGAACAATACATCTGAGTCTGACGAAACGGACAGGTTGTTAGACGGTACAAAGATATCTTTCTTGTCGATATCAACGTTGAATTTCTTAGCACCCACACGCAAAGTGGCAACGCCTAAATCGATTTCGTCTTCCACATAATACATCAGCGTTTCTACCGGGAATTTGCTGCTGTACTGCACCCAGTATGGCGTTTCGTCAAACTGGAAACCAACGCGGGAATCGATGATTTTTTGCCAGCTACGGTTTTCTTTACGCTCGTAGTCTTCATACCACAGACCGGCACGCAGGGTGTTTTCCATGTCACCGATTTGCGCGGTCCATACCGCGTCGATGTTGATACCGGTGCGGTCTTTTTTGTAGTTAGTATGGCGGTAAGAACCTACCGGAATGGCATTGGCTGCATAACAGGCTGGATCGTATACCGCTGCGCCACCACCGTAAGGGAAGGTCAGTGAGCTTTCACAGCCTTCAATTGGGGCTAATGAATGGCCGCTGGCATCAACAAAGAAAATTTGCCCCAGGGCAGAACCGCCCTGGTAAGTGTTACCGTGGATAAGCTCTGAATGGCCATTCTCGCCGTCGTTATTTACATCAACGATGTAAGGCGGAACCCAGTCGCCACGACCTTCGTTTTTGTGCATATAGGCGTTAGCTTTAACGTCTACCGGACCAAAGGTCATGTTAGCTTCTAAATAAGCAAACAGGTTTTCACGCAGCGTAGACCAACCACGACGATATGACTGGTCGATGTAAGGAATGCCGGTCCAGTTAGCGGTTAACTGATCCCACTTGGGGCTTTGCTCAAACTGGGCCAGGTTAGTACGCTGATAGTTGTCTTCGTGAGTATCGTCGTAAGAAATATAGCCAGTGATATCCATGTTACCTAAATAGGAAACAAATTTAGCCGCCATGTGGTCGCGCTCTGCTTCGCCGGTTTTGGTCATCCAGTCGGTATTTTCCTGTGATGACATGCTGATCCAGGCGTAGGTATCGGCGGCAATTTCACCGGTTTCATAGCGCATAAAGATTTTTTGCGCACCGTAATCACCAAAGGTAGAGCTAACGGTTAGTTGCTCGTCTTCACCCGGATTGATAGTGGTAAAATTAATAGTCCCACCCAGAGCTTCGTGTGAACGCGATGCAATATCCGCAGTTCCCTGTGACACTTCTACCGCGCGGAGGTTTTCGGTATCGATAAAACGGTTAGCTTTAGCACCACCACCGTAGTTTGAGTTACCGTTGGCAATGCCGTCTACGGTCATACCGATTTGTTGTTGGTCGAGGTCCACAGAGAAACCACGAATAGAGATACTGGTAGACCAGTCGTCTGAACCAAAGGTATCACCTTCGTTAATCAGCACACCTGGCAGGTTGTCGATAGTGGCCAGTACGCTGGTCATGCTGGTTTGTTGCAGCAGCATTGACTCTTCGGTGGCGTTGTTGGCGTAAGATACGCTGCGGCCAACTACCATTACTTCTTCGATTTCGGTTGGTTCAGCCGGCACGGCTGGCGCTTCTTCGGCGAATACCGGCGCACCGCTTATGGCCGCCAGTACAGATAACGCCAGCAGCGAGCGCTGTTTAAGCTTGATTGGGTTCATGGTTGTGTTTCCTCTAGGTTTTATAAGGGTTATTGGCGCGCAAGCTTAGACACGCTCAATGACACTTCCATGAACTTTCCCTGACAGTTGCATGAATAAAAATACTTTTAAAATTCATACATTTGTAACAATTTAAAGAAAATGAAAAAGGTAAAATAAGAGGTTATCTCAGGCCCCGGAAGGGCCTGAGCGAGGGCTTAAATTTACGCCAGTTTACCCAGTGCATCCACCAGCTTATCGATTTCCTGCAAGGTGGTGAAAATTTGCGGTGTTACCCTAATACAACTGCCACTGGCCAGATCGTGACGGCCTACGGTAAACACGCCAAATTCGCTTTCTAATCGTTGCTGCAATTGATTAACTTGCTCGCGTCTGGTCTGCCCGGCCAGACGAAAAGCGCCCATTCCACTGGCACTGGCGTCGTCAGTAGCGCCCAGCACTTCAATATGCGCCATGGTGCGGGCCGGTGTAACCCAGCGTTCGCGCAGGTATTTCAGGCGCGCCATTTTGGCCGCCGGGCCAACCTGCTCGTGAAAACGAATAGCATCCGGCACGGTAAGAAAAGCGGCAAAGTTAGAGGTAGCCATATGAACGCGTTTATGCACCAGGGTATTGTCCGGATCAGACTCGCCCGGGTACGGCGCCACTTTATCCAGCGTGCCCTTGCGCATATACAAGGCCCCAACTCCCACCGGCGAACCGATCCATTTATGTAAATTAAACACCGCCCAGTCGACGTTAAGCGCTGGCAGGGTAAAGTCGATTAATCCCCAGGACTGGGCACAGTCACATATCACATCCACACCATGCTGTTTGGCGTAGGCGGCTATTTCTGCCACAGGCAAAATAAGCCCATGCTGATTGGATGCATGGGTAAGTAGCATGAGTTTAAGATTAGGCGTGGTGCGGATTTTCGCCTTATACAGGTCGATTAGCTGTTGTTTGGATGCTTGCGCGGGCAAGGCGATTTCGATACCCGTTGCTCCGCGCTGCTCTGCCAGCGCAGACATGGTGCGCTGAAACGCCGGATAATCAATATCTGCCCACAGCAGGCTGTCGCCGGGTTTAATACCTTTATACTGAAACAACAGATTGTGCATTGCCTCAGTAGCATTACGAGTGAGAGCGATTTCGTCTGCGGATACCGCCAACGAATTTGCTACAGCCTTCACCGCCGCTTTTGCATCGGCGTACCAGTCTTTACGCGCATAATAGGACAACTGCTGGTTGACCATTTTAGTCAGGTCAATATAAGACTGCTCGACGGGTAAAGACATCTTGCCCCAGTAGCCATGTTCAAGGTTAACTGTGCCAGTGGCTTTTTTATAAAATGTACTGACTGACTCCCAGTAAGCCTCATTATTTGCCAGCGCCGTAGCAGGCAAATCAGGTTGCGATAAGGCCGGCCAGTTATTAGCAAGCGCGCGGCCGCTAGCCAAAGCGCCTGACAATAACAATGACTGCTGTAAGAGCTTACGCCGGGAAAGAGTGTGAGCTGACATGTGCGGTACTCCAGAAAATTTTTATATTTGTATTCTGTATACGATTACACCATCCACATTTTAAAACAATAGCTTAACGGCTGGTTACGTTAAAACACCGGATTTTGTAGATATGTTACAACATAACAATATACTAAAGGCGGTAAAACACTATTGAGATAGCCGGGTTTGTGGTCTAACTTATACAATAGTAGTGTTTTTGCTAATCGAAGGAACGGTGGTGACCACAGTTCACCCTTTACAGACGGTCAATTCTCAATCACTTACGGGGAAACTACAGCGTTTCCACGATGAACTATTGTGTGATTACCCCGATATCTGCCGCCTTGCCTGTGCTATATACGACACTAATTCAGATATTCTAAAAACCTTTATAAACAGCACGCGCGAAGGCCATGCCATTGCCG
This sequence comes from Marisediminitalea lipolytica, assembly GCF_001758465.1. Lineage (GTDB taxonomy): Bacteria > Pseudomonadota > Gammaproteobacteria > Enterobacterales > Alteromonadaceae > Alteromonas > Alteromonas lipolytica. The sequence goes on along the minus strand of NZ_MJIC01000014.1, from coordinate 238,521 downwards.
GTTATGAAGTAAAGCTGCATAACACGCCGTCGTTACTGGAACTGGCCAATCAGCAACAAAGCCGGGTTATTGATGATATCAGCCGGCAAATTCATGCGGGGACGCCCCATTCAGACTGGTTACTCGAGCAGGGTTACCTGAGCTCATTCACAATTCCCATTGTGCGCCAGAGTAAGTTTTTGGGTTTTATTTTTATCGACAGCACGACTAAAGCCTCTTTTACTGAGGGGGTTCAGCGGGATTTAATTATGCGATGCAACGGCATTTGCGATGCCATTGCTAACGAACTTTCATCGGCGCACCTGCTGGTGGCCACTGCCTCAGCGATCCGCAGTATTGCGCATTTACGCGACTTTGAAACCGGCATGCATCTAACCCGAATGGCAGAACTTAGCAAACTCATTGCCCACAACCTGCCGGCTGAAAAAGCCCTTAATGACGAAATTATTGAGCATATCTACCTGTTTTCGCCACTGCATGACATTGGCAAAATCGGCATACCAGACTCAATATTACTTAAACAGGGCAAGCTGACCACAGAAGAACGCAAAATCATTCAGACCCACGTGCAAAAAGGCGTGGATATTATTGATGCCATTCTGGCCGAATTTAATCTTATTGAGCAAAGCGATGCCCGCATTATGCGCAATATTATTGCGTTTCATCACGAGTATCTGGATGGCTCGGGCTATCCCTTTAAACTTAAGGGCGAACAGATCCCCATTGAGGCTCGTGTTGTAACGGTTGCTGATATTTTTGATGCGCTGACTCACGAACGCCCGTACAAAAAGCCCTGGACCACCGCAGAATCCCTGGCGGAACTTGATGATATGGTGCGGCAAGGAAAACTGGACAAGGACTGTGTTTGGGCTCTGAACAAGGTGATTGATCAGGCTGAAAGGATTGTCTCCACCTACCGCGACGTCACTCAGTAGCTTCAATTCGCCTCTATCTTCTTTTTACTAAAATGTGGTTCAATAGCACTACTGCATCCCGCCATCTCCGGCATTTTCATTTTTAAGGTTGTACAGCTTGTGGCAATAGAAGCGCTTTCCGCATTTGATATCGCGTTAGTTTTAACAATTGGTTTTATGGTGGGGCTGGCCAAAGCCGGTATTCATGGCCTGACACTGTTATCCGTGCCGTTACTGGCATTATTGTTTGGCGGCAAACACTCTTCTGGCGTGATGTTACCCATGCTAATAATGGCTGATATATTTGCTGTGCATCACTACCACCGCCACGCCAACTGGCAGTTTCTTATCAAACTGTTCCCTTCGGCGTTTGTGGGCGTGTTAATCGGTACCTGGCTGGGTGAGCACATTAACGACGCGCTGTTCATGCAAATTATGGCAGTGATTATTTTTGCCAGCGTAGGCCTGATGTTATGGCTGGAACGCAACAAAGCCGCCGTGCCGGATTACACCTGGTTTGCCATACTGGCAGGCGTATTGGGCGGTTTCACCACCATGGTTGGCAATCTTGCAGGTTCAGTGATGGCAGTATATTTACTGAGTATGCGTTTGCCGAAGAACGAGTTTATCGGCACCGCTGCGTGGTTCTTTCTGGTAATTAACCTGTTTAAAGTACCTTTTCATGTGTTTATCTGGGAAACCATCAGTTGGCCGAGCTTTACTCTTAACCTGCTTGCGCTACCGGTGATTGTTGCCGGTGTATATATTGGCATCTGGCTGGTAAAACGAATTAACGAAAAATACTACCGCTGGCTGGTAATAGGCATGACTCTGCTGGCTGCTGCGGCGTTATTGCCAGGTTAAGCAGAAAAAGGAACAGCACTCTGAGTGGATCAAAGCGCTGTTCTCAGACATGATGCGCCAATTGCAGACGCTCTGTAACTATAGTTTTGCCGATGTGCCGGTAATACGGCGCAAACAAATAACTAAAAAAGCACAAAGGGTTATGGCTAATGTTCCCGGCGCGCTTATTTCAACACTTGGCTGTTGCGCAGTAGCCGTGTTAGCAAAAGCAATGGTGGTGTGGTTCCCGGTTGGCGCATTAGCCAGTCGAGTCCAGGTTGAACCATCAAAGCTGTAGAAATCCGGATTGACAATATCTACCGCGTACAGCGAACCGCTATTGTAATCTGCCGTAGTCCCCATCCAGCGTAATCCCGCCCCTGGCGTAATCAACGACGGGCCAGCCCCGGGATTAGTCAGGTCCCAGGCCTCCAATTGCGAACCACTGGTTTGTGTATAGAAAATATTGTCAAGAATAGTACCAGCGCGACGCCAGTCCCCTCCCTGACCCGCAGCAGGAAATACCGTTTTACTAAAAGTATTGGTATCAATCAGTATAGGATTTCGGCCAGTAAATTCGCTGACAGCAAAAAGATCGTTAACCGGATCATAACCACCGTTAGCGGCAGTACCAAAGCCCAGATTCACCGAAGACCATGCGCCTCCATCACTGTAGAAAAGCCCTGACGTATTGTTACCACTTAACAGAAAGCGACCACTATTAGTAATTTCCAGATTAAAAAAGTTATACGAGTTTGAACTGTAAGTTCCACCAAGAACAGGCGCACTGAGTATTTGTGACCAGGTATCGGTGAGAGGATCGTATTTATCAATACCAGTACGATTACCATTATAGGCATATACGCCGCCAAGACTATCTACCGCAAAATTGGATCCGGTTTTATAATCGTTCAGCCTGCTCCATTGATCAGTAGCAACATCATACTTCCAAAGCTGATTATGGGAACTACTCAAACTGGTGTGGTAAATAACACTGGAAAGTGCACTGGCGGATGTAACTAAACTTAATGCGAGACACATTATGCGGATTATTTTGTTCATAACTTCTACCTATGACAACAACAACTTCAATAATCCACAGCAATCTCCGCACCAAAAATGTAACCACCTGAATTACCAAAATAAGATTTTATTGAATTTACTGAGAGCGCAAAAATTGTAAATTTTATTGACACAAAATTAACAAAAATAAACCACAGAGCGTCTCAGGATGCAGCGGCAAGCCGCTTCGAAGGGCTGATCAATAATTGTACAGTGGTTGTTACTAGACTAGGATGAGTGAATAAAAACAAAAATATTGCCTGAAAAAGCAATCACAGCACACAGCCTTATTGGCAGGAGTACGCCATGTTGAAGTTTCACACCAGTTTAGTTTTATTTACCGTTTTAGCCGGACTGCTTTATTCCACTATTGCAGAATCAGCCCTGATAAGAGGCGGAGGCAGAGGCTCAAAAACCTCAACCGCTCCGCAAAGTTACTACCTTATAGAGGATGCCAACACCGTTGTTGGGCCCGATGGTATTACACTGTCGGCGAATAACTATCAGTCGGTGTTAGGTAGTTCCCCCAGACACTATTTTACCGATGGTAACCAGCATCTGATACCGGTCCCTGATCAGGATTGTTACGAAGAAATGGACTGGTCAACCTACGAGTCTATCCCGCCAGAATATTTGCCCGACTGGAACGGCTGCAGTTATGAGTTCTACACTGATGAAAGTTTGTTTACCTTCGGCAGCTTTTTTGCCTACCTTCCCGGGGCCGCAAGCTACGACATCCTGTGGACTCTGACTAACCAGAACGGTGATGCCTGGGAATTTACCGGTTCGGACACATTTATCGACCATGAAGGCGGTAATCACCTCATTTATTATAATGACTTTAACAACCCGATTTATTCAAACGCAGGAATGGTTTTTCTGGACGCGGTTATCCCCGTGGATATGCCAATGGGCGACTACACCATTGACCTTTCAGTAACCATGCAGTCTGGCAGTGATAAAACTTTTTTCTATTATCAGGATGAACATAGTCCGTTAAGCGTGGACTGTACCACTGTTGTAGAACCGGATGATTTTTGCTTTGTCAGTAGTGGGCTTTACGCTTCTGACTCACTGACTTTTAATGTGCAAGGGGGCTTTACCGAAACCCTGACAATAAAGGCCAGAGTTCAGGATGTGGCAGCCCCTGCAACATTTAGCCTGTGGGCGTGTCTGGCTTTTCTGGTAGTCAGGCGTCGCCGGTTATCCTGAAGGGCGTTTTACAGATAGGCAGCAAGGTCGATTTTATCGGCCTTGTGTTTTTCTGTTGCCAGTTTCTGGTTGTGCTGCTCAAGTAGCTTGCGGGCTTCACTGCTGCTGGTAAACAGCGTGTTGACCAGCGGATCAAATTCGGTCCACCACTGTAACCACCCCGCAGCCAGCGCTTGATTAAAATGGTTAATAAATCCCTGTTCATCGTTTTTTAACGCACTGAGCCGTGCTGCCAGGTATAATAAATAGCTGTCTTTAAATACCTTGTTCTCGATACGTAATAGTGCCTCACATTGCTTAAACTCAGGACTGTCAGCTGACTTAACAATGGCTAACTGCTGAGCCGCCCAGGCTATTTCCACAGCGGGGGAACAAAACGGCATTTGATACCAGTCGCTCTGATCAATTACCGACTTTAACTCGACAAAGCGCTCTGCGCTTTGTTGAGTCTTGCCCATCCAGCCAAGATAAATCGCCTGCTCCATTTTTGCCCAGTGATCGTCAGGGTCACTGGCAACCTGAAAAGCCAGCAATTCTTCCAGTGCTTCGCTGTTACGCTCACGTGCCAGAATAAACGCCTGATAGGTCACATCATCCTCGGCAACGAGTTGTCTGGCTTTGGCGGTTAAGCCCAGCTCAATTAAGATATTGGCAGCACTGTTACGGTAGTTAAGGTTATCTTTTGATAAGGCATAGGCTTTGAGCCAGTTTTCCAGGCTTTGCGCGTGCTCACCGGCCAGGTAACTGGCATCAGCCATATTAACGTAAGCTTGCGGGTAATCCGGAAAATCGCTAATCAGCAGCGTAAGGTAGGTTTTGGCTTTGTCGTGCTGGCCCCGGCGGGAATACTCAAATCCCAGATTTGCCAGATTAGCTCTGGAAACCGGGTCGAACTCGTAGGCTTGCTGCAGATCCTCAAGAGCCTGCTCGTGGTGATTCAGCGCCTCATGGACAAAATGCCGCCACATAAAAGCCACTGACAAGTTCTTATTTAATGACAGTGCTTTGTTCAAATCGGTTAAAGCCGTATCGTACTGCTCCGTCATGTATTCGACATAGCCTTTCACCGCGAATGCCTCCGCGTTGTCTGGCTGGCGAACAATGGCTTTATCCAGATTCTGCCGGGCAAGTTGCGCCGCAATATGAGTATCAAGAATACCAAAACGGCTTTCGCCCTCGGCGAGCAGGGCAATTGTGTCGGCCAGTGCCACGTACGCCTGAGCATATTCCGGATCCAGTGCAATGGACTGCTCGAAGAGCTTTCTGGCAGATTTCATCGACTCGGCGGTTTGCAGTCGGTACTGGGCTTTGCCTTTTAAGTACATAACGTACGCATCGGTATTTGAAGTGGACGACAACGCCTGAAATGACCCGGCCTCGATGTATTTATCCTGTAATAAATTCACTACCGCCCGACTAATCTCGCTCTCCAGTTTAAATACGTCTGAGAATTCGCGTAAAAAGTTTTCGGTCCATAAAGTGTGGCCATTCTGGGTATTTACCAGTTCCACTCGAATTTTAATTCGATTTCCCTGCGCTCTGACACTGCCGGTTAACACCGTTTGTACCTTGAGTCGCCGACCAATATCCACTGGCGGCAGGCCTTTTTCAGCCAGGATTTGACTGGATTTTGATGCGGCAACCCTGAATCCCTCGGTTCTGCCAAGGATACTGGTAAGCTCTTCAGCCAGGCCAGCAGCCAGATAGTCCTGATCACGCTCCGGACTCTGATCGGTAAAGGGAAGTACAGCGATGGAATCCGCCTGCATAACCTGCTTCTGGCCCTCCTGCCCGGCTTTATACTCCTGGCTAATATTGGTAAAAAAATGCAATCCGATAAAAACGCATAAAACAGCTATACCCGCGAGTCCAAGCCAACTGCCAGGCCCCAGGGGCTTCAGGGATTCACCATCGACTTCGGCGGTACGGTGAATCCCCTCAAGGCTGATGTCAAAGTGCCACGACAAGTAGGCCACAATGGGTAAACCGCAGGTTAAGGTTAAAATTACCGTTGGGCCGACCAGAGGATGCATATCGATTAAACCGGAGAACACCTCGACAACCTGTAGAATAACCCAGGCTATGCCGAGGTATGCCAACATAGATTTAATGACCTTACGGCGCTTAAGTTCGGTTAAAAACACATTCATTGATACAAACTTCCAGGTCGCATGCGGCAGAATTTAATGCAGTCTGTTTATAACTTAACCGCATTCCGACGATTTATCCAGACGGCCGCAGGTTTGCATCGACAACGATAGACGGACTAAACCTGGCTAAGCACGAGGATATGTATTGCAGTAAAGAGAATGACCTTCCAGCAGATGAGCCGTTTTATGGGTAATGATGAGTTAGGAGTTAGCAACACGCTTAACGCGTTGCCAGAAATAGTAGGAAAAGTCGGAGTTGGCCGGTAAGCCGGGTTCTGTGTCTCTTGCGAGCGGCAATCATTCCTCTAGGCCAGCAATCGCTCACTGGCTCAAGCAACCTACCCGCCTCCCGTGCGGGCCGCACGTATAGGAGGCCTATTTGGTCTTGCTCCGGGTGGAGTTTACCGTGCCACAAACTGTTACCAGCTGCGCGGTGCGCTCTTACCGCACCCTTTCACCCTTACCGGCGCCGAAGCGCTTAGGCGGTTTACTCTCTGCTGCACTGGTCGTCGGCTCACGCCGCCCAGACGTTATCTGGCACCCTGCCCTCTGGAGCCCGGACTTTCCTCCCCTTTCTTACGAAAGCGGCGATTGCCTGGCCAACTCCGGCGCGCATTGTAGCTAAGTTCGCTGCTGCGCGCTATGGCTTATTTTGCTGGCATATCGAAATACAGGATATGCAGGTCTTTGCTGCTCGCTACCTGCGCTGCCTCGCCAGCACCAAAGGCCACACCATCACCAGCGCTGACAGTCTCACCGTTAACGGTGGCACTGCCACTAACGACCTGCAACCAACCGATCCGCCCGGCCTGATTGGCATAGTCCCAGGTTGTGTCGTCGGCCAGCTGACCAGCCAGCACATTAACGTCCTGATACACAGGCAACGATTCACCCTCGCCCTGCTCGGAGAAAATCAGCGTTGGTGCCTGAGCTGGCGTAAGTAACGCGGAAAAGTGTTTTTGCACGTAACCGGGAGCAACGTTCATCTTATTAGGCACGACCCAGATTTGTAAAAACTGAACGGTGTTTTGCTTACTGTGGTTAAACTCACTATGGCGAATACCGGTACCCGCGGTCATTTTTTGTACGTCACCGGGGCGGATAACCGACTCATTACCCTCGCTGTCTTTGTGCGCCAGTTCGCCATTTAACACATAAGAAATAATTTCCATGTTGGCGTGCCCATGCTCACTAAAACCACCGGCCGGTTGCACTACGTCCTGATTGATAACACGCAACGGGCCATGACCCATGAAGCGTTCGTCGTAATAATGTCCAAACGAAAATGAATGCTGTGACTGTAGCCAGCCTAAATCTACCTGGCCGCGTTCGGCCGCTTTACGAATATACATAATTGGTTCCTTTGTTCTGTTGAATTGATCTTATCAATCACGTGAAAAAGGACAATAAGCACAATTTCAGATACACTGTCGCATATAATGCAACAATAAAACTGCAATCATGGATAAACTTACGGCCATGCGTGCCTTTGTTGGCGTTGCCCGGTTAGGTAGCTTCGCCGCCGCAGCCCGCCATTCGGGGCTGTCTCGCTCGCAACTTAACCGGCAGGTACTCTGGCTGGAAGACAGTCTTGGGGTGAGCCTGTTTAACCGTACTACCCGTAAGGTGGATCTCACTCACGCCGGGCAGGCATACCTGGAAAACATTCTGCCGGTACTGGAGAGTCTTGACGATGCTGAATCTCAGTTACAACAAGATCAGCAAAGTCTCTCCGGCACCATAAAAATTAATGCCCCAATGTCTTTTGGCTTAACCCATCTTACGCCGGTGGTACTAAGGTTTATGCGTGAGTATCCACAAATTCAGGTGCAGCTGGCTCTATCTGACGAAAAGCGCGATCCCTTGTCTAATCAGTTTGATATGACCTTGCGTATTGGCCCGCCCGATACTAATCCGGCGCTGATTGAGCACGATATCACCTATACCTCGCGTTGCATTTGTGCTGCGCCGTCACTGCTGGAGCGCATTGGCGAACCACTCACTCCGGATGCATTAAAGGACATGCCCTGTCTGCATTATGGCAATCTGGTCCATGGCAATTTCTGGGATTTACAGTTTCAGAATAAAACCCATCGGACACGTATAAACGGTGTTTTAAGTTCTAACAACGGTGATGTGCTTAAGCAGGCTGCAATAGAAGGCATGGGGCTGGCGCTGTTACCCGCGTTTATTGTGGGCGAGGCTATTCGTAACGGCCAGCTTAAGCCGGTATTACTGGCCTGGCAGCCACCACCCTTGCTGATTTCGTTACTCTATGCGCCCAACCGGCACATGGCGATGCGCTTAAGCGTGTTTGTTAAATACATTCAGGCGGCCTTTGAACAAGCCGATTTTATGCTGGAATAATGACAAAAAAGCCCGCATTCGCGGGCTTCAATCTTATTTGGAACTAACTCTACCGATTAGTTTGGCGTGATGGCGTTGTGATAAACGTCCTGCACGTCGTCACAGTCGTTGAGCATTTCCATGAATTTTTCGAACATTGGCATGTCATCTTCACTGATTTCCACCTCGGTTTGTGGAATAAAGCTGATTTCTTCTGCTTCGAACTCCAGTTCCGGCTTGGCGTCGGTGAGTGCTGTTTTCACCTTGTAGAACTCGGTGTGTGGTGCGTAAACAGTAATCTTGCCGTCTTCACATTCTACTTCGGTTACGTCAACGTCTGCTTCCATCAGAATTTCCAGAATTTCGTCTTCATCGTCGCCGGCGAACACAAAAATTGCCTGATGTTCAAACATGTGAGATACCGCACCAGGCGCGCCAATTTTAGCGCCGGTTTTGGTAAAACAGTTACGTACGTCGGTGATAGTACGGTTGTTGTTGTCGGTCAGACAATCAACAATGACCATGCAGTTACCCGGGCCAAACCCTTCGTAACGCGCCGGAACAAAGTCTTCACCAGCACCGCCAGCGGCTTTATCTATGGCTTTTTCGATAACGTGGCTGGGTACCTGATCTTTTTTGGCTTTTTCCATTAGCCGCTTAAGCGACAGGTTAGTATCCGGATCCGGACCACCGTTTTTCGCGCATACGTAAATTTCTTTACCGTATTTTGAGTAAACCTTTGTCTTCGCACCGGCCGTTTTGGCCATGGCGTTTTTTCTTACTTCGAAAGCTCTTCCCATCTTTGGTATCTCTTCTCGTATCTTGCTTGGTCGTTGCGTACATTAACGGCAATAAATGCGGTAATAACGTTGTTCGCAGGGTTTGTGGCCCGAATTTTAACGACTTTTATCTGTTAAGGTAAGTGTTCTCTGCCCAAATATTCGTGAGACTGCATTTCCTGCAACCGGCTCAGGCAACGTTTAAACTCGAAGTTTAGCATGCCTTCGGTGTACAAGGCATCGAGAGCGACCTGTGCTGACATGATCAGCTTAACGTGTCGCTCATAAAACTCGTCCACCATGGCAATAAAGCGTCTGGCCACATCATCATTGCCTTGTCCCATCTGTTTAACATTGGCTAACAGCACAGTATGGTAGCAACGACTGAGTTCGATGTAATCTGACTGACTGCGCGGGCCTTCACAAAGTACTTTGAAGTCGATCATCAGAACGCTGTCTGAATCCCGAATGGTTTGCAAAGTACGGTGGTTGATTTCGATGGTCGCGTCTTTATCGCCTTCGCCATGGGCCAGTTGCACAAAATAATTATGCAGATTAACGGTAGCCTGGTCATCCAGCGGATAGTGGTAAATCTCAGCCTGTTGCAGGGTACGCAGTCGATAATCCACCCCACTGTCTACATTCACCACATTACAGTGCTTATTGATCAGCGCGATGGCCGGTAAAAAACGTGCCCGTTGCAGACCATTACGATAGAGCTCATCAGGCACGATGTTAGAAGTTGCCACCAACACAATTCCCCGGGCAAACAAGGCTTCCATCAGCGTCCCGAGGATCATGGCATCGGTAATATCGGATACAAAAAACTCATCAAAGCAAATAATACGGGTTTCACCGGCCAGCTTGGTGGCGATGATATCCAGCGGATCCTGTTTACCCCCAAGTAATTTGAGTTCTTCGTGGACCCGGTGCATAAAGCGGTGAAAGTGCACTCGCATTTTGTTTTCGAAGGGCAGGCACTGAAAAAACGTATCTACCAGATACGTTTTACCGCGGCCAACACCACCGTAAAAATAAATACCCTGTACTGTTTGTGGCGTGGGTTTGTTGCCAAACAGCGATTTAATTTTACCGGCCAGACCACCTTGTGATTCGGGCTGTTTAAGCAAATCTTCGTACAACCGCTGTAACTCACGGACGGCATTTTCCTGGGCTGGATCGTGTTTAAAATCCTCGCGTGTCAGGTCTTGCTGATATTTTTCCCACGGCGTCATCGCCTGTATTTCTCCTGTCGAGACTCAATCTTTATGTCGGGCTTAAGCAGAGCAACCGCCGGATATCGCATACATAAAAATGGATTTTATAACGTGCCAGCACTACGCAGTGCCTGGCGGCACTGTCTGGTAGGGCAAATTATGCCCTGAATGGCTTAGTATTATGCCTTAAATTTGCACTAACACCAACGCCAGCGCGCCGAAAGGCGCAATCTTTGCCTGGCAAAAAAACATTCCTTCCGGATAACTGGAGAAAAAGGCAACAGATGACACAATTTGCCACAATATGTCAGCGCAAAATACAATAGCTCTTGCTATAGTCTCAGTTATGCATACTATGCACTTACTGTCGATTTCTGGCAGCGGGAGTGAGACGATCCAGCCTGTCGTTTGATTTCCGGTTAACTGTAATATTGGAGAAAATAATGGAAGTGGTTATCCCTTTAGCAATGCTGGCAATCGGTTTGATTATTGGTTTTTTTGTTGCCCGCTATATGTACACCAAAGAAGGGGCCGTTAAAGCCAATCAAGCCGCAGAACAAGCGATTAAAGAACTGCTGGCGCAACAGTCACAACATCACATTTTTCAGGTTAAACAATCCATTGAGGCTATTGAAAAACAGTGTAATGCCCTTAAACAGGGAGTATCTGAATACGAAGAACTACTTGAAGCCACGGATTCAGACGCTGTACCAACCGTACCGTTTTTTGGCGAGCATACGACCGCCTATTTACGTAACAACCTGAAAGGTGCAGAAAAATCTAAACCTAACGCGAATAGTGACACCCAACCCCGGGATTTCGCTAATCAAAGTTCTGGGTTATTTGTCGGCAATACTGAACCATCTGCCGCAGAGAAAAAATAACTCACGGAACTTTTAAGGCAAACATATAGTCTGTGGGAAGGTAGTTGCGAAACGCAATGAGACTAGGAGTGTATGTGTCTATGAATAAGTCTTTTCGAAAGCTTGTGTTGGTATCAGCCATTGTTACCAGTACCCTTGGTATGTCGGTATCAACGCAGGCGGCTCTTCCTTTTTTTGGTGACAGTAAAAAAGAAGTGCCCACACTGGCCCCCATGCTTGAAGAAGCCATGCCAGCCGTTGTGAGTATTGCCGTGGAGGGAACCCAAACCTCGCGTCAGCAAGTCCCCGAGATGTTCCGTTATTTCTTTGGTGGTCCATCAGAGCAAATGCAGGAGCGCCCTTTCCGCGGTTTAGGCTCTGGTGTCATTATTGATGCTGATAAGGGCTATGTGGTAACCAATGCTCACGTGGTTGCTAACGCAGATGAGATTACCGTAAAACTCACCGATGGCCGCGAATTTACCGCGAAGAAACTCGGTGAAGACGAGCAAAGTGACGTTGCGTTACTTAAAATCGAACCTGACGACCTCACTGCCCTGCCCCTGGCAGACTCTGATAAAGCCCGGGTGGGGGATTTTGTGGTAGCCATTGGTAACCCCTTTGGTTTATCGCAAACCGTGACTTCGGGTATCGTTAGTGCCCTTGGCCGCTCTGGCTTAAACATCGGTGGGTACGAAGATTTTATTCAGACTGATGCGGCGATTAACCGCGGTAACTCCGGTGGCGCACTGGTTAACCTGCATGGTGAACTGGTAGGTATTAACACCGCTATCTTCGGCCCGAATGGCGGTAACGTGGGCATTGGCTTTGCCATTCCATCTAACATGATGAAAAACCTGGTTGATCAAATTGCCGAATTCGGTGAGGTACGCCGTGGTTTACTGGGTATTCTGGGCAACAATGTAGACCAGGGCCTGGCCGAGGCGATGAATTCCGAGTTTAACAAAGGCGCCTTTGTTAGCGAGGTTCAACCTGACTCAGCTGCGGCTAAAGGTGGTATTCAGGCAGGCGACATCATTATTGCCATTAACAATAAAGAGCTGCACAGCTTTGCCGAGTTACGTGCCAAGATAGCCAGTATGGGCGCGGGTGCCGAAGTTGAGCTGACCGTTATCCGTAAGGGTGAAAAGCTGAACCTTGACGTGGTACTGGATGATGCAACCAAGAACGAAGTCGTCGCTGAACAAATCCATGCCGCACTGCAGGGTGCAACGTTGATCAACGGCGCAGATGCCGACGGTAACGATGGTGTGCTGGTAAGCGAAGTGGCCGAAGGTTCGCCCGCAGCCCGCATTGGTTTGCGTGAAGAAGACGTTATCCTTGGCGTCGGTCGTCAGCGTGTAACCAACGTAATGGAGTTCCGCACTGCTATCGAAAACACCAAAGGTGTTATTGCTATGAACGTACGTCGTGGAAACGCTTCCCTGTACGTGGTGATTCGTCAGTAATGCGTTACAAGCTTTAAGCAAAGGCGACCAGTTGGTCGCCTTTTTTGTAGTACCGCTATCAGGCAAATAATTCACAACAGACTCAAACAAGACCGTCATTGCCGCCTCGCCTGCCATGTTAAAAGTTGTTTTGCCTGAGCCATACTGTTCTGGAGATACCGGATAGCTGCGATAGCAGCTTCCGGTAAGACGGAATAAAATACGGCTGTTTTCTGTGAAAATTCAGGCAAGACAGGTTTTATTAACAGCCCTCAAACAACACCGTCATACCGGCCTCCGAGCCGGTATCTCCTGAAAAGGCTACCCAGCCAAAAATAAACATTCACGTAAGCCATTCTGTTCTGGAGATACCGGACAGCTGCAAAAGCAGCTTCCGGCATGACGAGATAAATAAGCCAGCTATTTCCTGCGAACATGTGGCGAAGACAGAGATATCATCAGCCTTCAAACAACACCGTCATACCGGCCTCCGAGCCGGTATCTCCTGAAAAGGTTATCCAACTCCCAAAGGATACTTACGGAAGCTACGCTGTTCGGGAGATACCGGACAGCTGCAAAAGCAGCTTCCGGCATGACGAGATAAATAAGCCAGCTATTTCCTGCGAACATTCGGCGAAGACAGAGATATCATCAGCCTTCAAACAACACCGTCATACCGGCCTCCGAGCCGGTATCTCCTGAAAAGGCTACCTAGCCAAAAATAAACATTCACGTAAGCCATGCTGTTCTGGAGATACCGGATAGCTGCAAAAGCAGCTTCCGGCATGACGAGATAAATAAGCCAGCTATTTCCTGCGAACATTCGGCGAAGACAGAGATATCATCAGCCTTCAAACGACACCGTCATACCGGCCTCCGAGCCGGTATCTCCTTAAAAGGCTATCCAACTCCCAAAGGATACTTACGGAAGCTACGCTGTTCGGGAGATACCGGACAGCTGCAAAAGCAGCTTCCGGCATGACGAAATAAATAAGCCAGCTGTTCAGAAGATACCGGATAGCTGCAATAACAGCATCCGGTGTGACGGAATAAAAAATGTGGTTTTCCCGCTTGTTTAGCAAAACTACTTATATCCGCCATGGTGAAAATGGTATGCTTAACAAAATTGCAATGATAACTGGGTTGTGGCAGGCCCAACGTTAAATAAAATAGAATCAACGTGGCGAGCAGACAACTCTTTTCATTTCTTTTCCGTTCGATAATTTTAGGACTGGTAGTTGCGCTACTGATCCTGTTTTTGGTGCCTGATCTTCGTCAGGGAACCGGCTTTGGCGCCACCTGGTTTGCCGAAACGCCGCAAAGTGCAAAGCGGGAAACCTATTATCCCGCACTCAGCCGTTCTGCCCCGGCTGTCGTAAACATCTACAGTGTAAGCATCGAAAACAGTCCCAGTTATTACAACAATCAGGCCAGACAGCGCACAAGTCTTGGCTCTGGCGTTATCATGACCAAGTCGGGCTATATCCTGACATGCCATCACGTTATTAAGGATGCCAACAGTATTTTTGTGGCCCTGCAGGATAACCGCGTTGCCGAAGCGCAAATTGTTGGTACCGACAAACTGACTGATCTGGCGGTGTTAAAAGTGAACGAAGATAACCTGCATGTCATCCCCCAGCTTGATGAGCCGGATTTACGTGTAGGTGATGTCGTTATGGCAATTGGCAACCCATACAACCTGGGGCAAACAGTTACTCAGGGGATTGTCAGCCGCGCTGGCCGTAATGGTTTATCCAATAGTTATGTTGATTTTATCCAGACTGACGCTGTACTAAACCAGGGTAATTCAGGTGGTGCTTTGGTTGATAGCAACGGCTATCTGGTGGGGATCACCAATGCCAATTTTCAGGTCCGCGACGAGCGTCGTGGCGTTTATATTGTTGACGGTATTAACTTTGCCGTGCCTTACGAACTGGCTGTCAGAGTTATGGAAGACATTATTACCAACGGTAAGGTTACCCGCGGTCAGCTTGGTTTTATCGGCGAAGAAAAACGCAGTGGCCCTGGCATTGAGGTTAAGGCTGTAACGCCTAATTCGCCGGCCGCACAATCAGGGTTACGCCCCGGTGATATCATTATGTCTATCGACGGCATCCGCCTTGAAAGCGCCTCCAAAGCACTGGATATGATTGCCGAAACCGAACCTGGCACCGTACTTGAGTTGGAAGTCAGTCGCAATGCAAGCTTGTTTACCATGCAGGTAACGGTAGCAGAACTCCACCTTCAGTAAATATTTTAAAATAGTTGCGCTAATTTACGATTTGTCGCCTATCATAAAAAATACGGAAAAGCAGTTCTGGAGCGTTAACTTGGAAGACATTATCAGCAAGGTAGATTCCAGCCCGACCCTTAAATATGGTAGCTACACCATTCATCTCAGCGGCTCGCTGCTGCTATTATTTTTTCGCGGTACCTGGTCAGAAAAATGCGCCACTGATTACGCGCGGGATGTCTCGCGTTTTCGTAATGAGCATGGTTTGGAAAAGTTTGCGTCTATCGCGGTTATTTCTGACTGGCAGCTTGGCACACCCGGCGCAATCGAGACGGTATCTGAGGTAATTCGACGAGGCGGCGAAACCGGTATGGTGGCGCAGTTTTTACTGGCCGATGGCAGTAACAATTTATCGCTGCATATTGCCAGGCAAAATGTGGAAAAAGCGTTTCCCGGCACGATTACCGGTCAGCATCTGGCGGAGTTTATTCCCGAGCTCACTAAACACAATATTGAATTTAATGAGCAACGGGTTTTAGCGATTTTGCAAAGTAACGGATATTGCGGCTAAACCGGGCTTATTCGCTGACCCGGGCGACAACTGCACCTAAGCCACCCAGCTTATGCTCAATGGATTCATAGCCTCTGTCGAGATGGTAGATACGGCTGATATGGGTTTCGCCCTCGGCAACCAAACCGGCAATAATCAGACTCGCTGATGCTCTCAGATCAGTTGCCATTACCGGCGCCCCTTTGAGCACAGATTCGCCTTTGCTGACCGCACTGTTAGTCTCCAGCGCAATTTCAGCGCCCATTCTTTGCAATTCCGGCACATGCATAAAGCGATTTTCGAAAATAGTTTCGGTGATCACGCCGGTTCCTTTGGCTACCGCATTAAGTGCCACAAACTGGGCCTGCATATCGGTAGGAAATCCCGGATGTGGTGCGGTTTTCACCTTCACTGCCTGCAGCGGCGTGTTACGGCGATCCAATTCAATCCAGTCTTTACCTGTGGTGATTTCTGCCCCGGCTTGTTGCAGCTTGGATAACACCGCATCAAGTGTTTCTGGTGCTGCATTTACACACTTTATATGGCCACCAGTGACCGCGGCTGCAACCAGGTAAGTGCCGGTTTCGATGCGATCGGGTAAGACCGCATAATCGCAGCCATTCAGTGCCTCGACACCGTGGATACGAATTTTGTCGGTACCAGCGCCGGAAATTCGTGCTCCCATGCTATTAAGACAATTCGCCAGGTCGACGATCTCAGGTTCGCGGGCGGCATTTTCTATAATGGTTTCGCCTTCAGCCAGGGCTGCGGCCATCATCAGGTTTTCGGTTGCCCCGACACTAACGATATCCATAAAAATGCGAGCGCCTTGCAAACGGCCATCTACGCTGGCGCGCACATAACCTTCGTCTACGCTGATCACCGCGCCCATTTTTTCCAGCCCTTCAAGGTGAAGGTTGACCGGGCGGGCACCAATGGCGCAACCACCGGGTAAAGAGACATTGGCTTTGCCAAGCCTGGCCAGTAAGGGCCCCAAAACAAGGATAGAAGCACGCATGGTGCGCACTAAATCATAAGTTGCGGTGTCGCTGGTTAACTCGGCGGCATGCAACAATACGGTATTGATATCCTGCTGCTCTACGCCTACCCCTAAATCTTTTAACAAAGCTTTGGTGGTACTGATATCCTTTAAATTAGGTACATTGCTGTAGCGACATGGCTGCGCCGTAAGCAAGCTGGTCATCAATAGTGGCAGAGCGGCATTTTTGGCACCAGAAATAACCACCTCGCCACTCAGCGGCGGACTTTTTTTAATAATGAGTTTATCCACTGATGAATCCTGCGTGGTTTATTGCGGCAGATTAAACTGACGTTCGCGCTGCCAGTCTTTTTCAGTAAAAGTTTTAATAGAAACCGCGTGCATAGAACCATCGGCAATAAACGCATTCAGGGGAGCATAAACGGCTTGCTGACGCTTAACCCGGCTCATTTCGGCAAAGGCATCACTGACAGCAATAACCGTAAAGTGCGAACCTTCGCCCTTTACGTAAACTTCGGCAAGATCGAGCTTTTCTTTTAATAAACTTTCTATTTCTTTAGTGTCCATGACTCTCCAGCACTAAGGTGGTTAAGCGACGGGCAAAACGTCGTCGAGTTCGCTGATATTGGCCAATTTAAGCATTTTTTCCGGCAGGTTGCACAAGGTAATTTTAACCCCTTGCGCATTTGCATCGCGAATCGCATTTAAGGTCCAGGCAAGACCCGCGCTATCTACCCGCTCTACCGCCTTAAAATCGAACTCACAGTGACCTGTAGCACGCAGTCGCTGCTGTTGTTCAGCAGCCAGCGAGGCCCACCACTCCTGACTCAGGGTGTGGCGGTCCAGTGCACCAGTCAGTTCGATTGCTTGCTTGTCACTCACTCTTCACTACCTTGTTGTTTGGACTTACCATCCAGCGATTGCAACTGAATAGGCTTGGCAATGCGGTCGCGCATAATTTCAATCACTTTATCAATCCCCTCGGTACGCATTACCGGCTCATACTGCTTAATCTCGTTTTGCAGCATACTGATACCTTCTGCCACCATGTCATAGGCTTTCCAGTCGTCAGCTTTACCGCTCTTGCGTACTTTAAAGGCAACATCGATGTCCGGGCGTTCACCGTCACGAATCAGCGCTCGCACCGTAACATTTTTATCCCCCTCAAAATCCTTGGGCGGTGAAAAAATCACTTCCTGATCATCGTAGTAGCTTAGCGCCGCTGCATAAGTGGTCACCAGATACTGGCGAAACACACGGATATACTCAATCAGTGTTTCCTTACTGGTTTTCTTCATATCAAAGTGCTTACCCAGCACTTTAAAGGCGCTGTACTGATAATCAATGTAAGGCAGTAATTCCTGCTCCATAATTTCACGCAAAATTTCCGGATTCTTAGCGATGTCATCTTTCGCGGCCTTAATTCTTGCGAAGGTGTGATTACCCACCTGTTCCACCATTTTATAAGGATCCTGAGTGTTTACCTCGGGCAGTGATTCCTGTGCACTTACTGGCATCACGGCCATTAACAGTACGGTAAAAAATGCGGCTAATTTTGCTTTCAACTTCTATCTCCTAACCTGACAATTCACTGCGGTGTTTAACAACTAAGACCGGCAGACTGCCATTATTCTTCACTATTGCGGCTGAACAGAAACTGACCAATCAGTTCTTCCAGCACTAACGCTGAGCTGGTGTCTTCCACGTAGTCACCGTCAGCCAGGTTTTCAACCCCATCGATGGTAAATCCGGGTTCAAATCCGATATATTGCTCACCCAGTAAGCCAGAAGTCAGTATCGACGCCGAACTGGTTTCCGGGAATTCGTTGTACTCGCTCTGGATAGTTAACTCCACCACCGGGCTGTAATCATCCTTATCCAGTTTAATGCTGCTAACGCGACCTATGGTTACGCCACCCACTTTAACCGGCGAACGTACTTTTAAACCGCCAATGTTTTCAAATTTGGCATATAAGGTATAGGTGTCGCCGTCTGTCACCACGGTTTGATTCGCCACTTTAAGTGCCAGTAGCAACAGTGCTGCAACTGTCATCAGGACAAATACACCTACCATTAATTCCGTTTTATACCGATTCATCTCTCCTGCCCCCTTATTCAATACCAAACATCAGGGCGGTGAGCACGAAGTCCAACCCTAATACAGCCAATGACGAAAACACCACGGTTTGCGTGGTTGCCTGACTGATGCCTTCTGAGGTTGGCATCGAATCATAACCTTTAAATATGGCAATCCAGGTGACAACCAGGGCAAAAACAAGGCTTTTTATTACGCCATTCACTACGTCTTTGTCCCAATCTACCGTTGCCTGCATAATTGACCAGTAACTGCCGGCGTCTACGCCTAACCAGTCAACACCCACTAAATGTCCGCCTAAAATACCCACGGCAGAAAAAATCAGCGCCAGCATGGGCATGGCCATCATGCCAGCCCAAAAGCGCGGCGCTACTACCCGGCGCAGTGGATCCACCGCCATCATTTCCAGGCTGCTGAGCTGCTCTGTGGCTTTCATCAGACCGATTTCGGCAGTCAGTGCCGAACCAGCGCGACCGGCGAACAGTAATGCCGTAACCACCGGCCCTAATTCTCGCAGCAGGGATAAAGCCACCATCGGCCCCAGACTGCCTTCTGCACCGTAATCCGTCAGTATGGTATAGCCTTGCAACGCCATTACCATACCTATAAACAAGCCAGACACGATGATAATGGCCAGCGACTGCACACCTACCACATAAAGCTGGCGAATTGTCAGCGGAATGTTTTTCACACTCGGTGCGGCAACCAGCGCGCCAAATAACATTAATCCTGCGCGGCCTCCGGCTGCTACCCATTCCAGCGTATGGCGACCGGTTTGTTGTATCCAGTTCAATCGCTTTCTCCTAAAAATGCTGAGCGCAGATCTTCTGCCGGGTAATGAAATGGTACCGGACCATCGGCTTTCCCCTGCAGGAACTGTTGAACCAGTTCTGAGTCACTGTTTTTAATTTGTTCCGAGGTTCCTTCACCAATAACGCGCTGATCGGCAAGAATATAAATATAGTCGGCAATGGTCAGCACTTCGGTAACATCATGGGTAACCACAATGCTGGTAAGGTCTAACGCATCATTCAGTTCGCGGATCAGTTTTACCAGTACGCCCATGGATATAGGATCCTGTCCGGCAAAAGGTTCATCGTACATGATCAGGTCCGGATCCAGAGCAATTGCCCGGGCCAGTGCCGCACGGCGGGCCATACCACCAGACAGCTCACTGGGCATAAGGTGCGCAGCACCGCGTAATCCCACCGCCTGTAACTTAAGCGCAACAATGGTAGCGATAATGGACTCTGATAATTTGGTGTGTTCACGCAGCGGGAATGCCACGTTGTCAAACACACTCATATCGGTAAATAGTGCGCCACTCTGAAACAACATGCTCATGCGACGGCGGGTATGATAAAGGGATTTACGACTCATCGACGGAATCGACTCACCAGCAAAGGTAATGTCACCGCTGTCGGGGAGCAACTGGCCCCCGATTAATCTGAGCAGCGTGGTTTTACCTATGCCGCTGGGGCCCATAACCGCAGTAATTTTGCCTTTCGGTACACGCAGAGAAATCCCGTCATAAATAACGCGTTCCCCACGGGAAAAAGTCATATTTTTTACGTTGACTAAATAGTCCATATTACTTTGCATTTCCTGTGCTGGTCTGCCCTGTGCGGCAGGCCTGCTGAGTTGTCACCGGTTTATCTCTAACGGTCTCATTGTAAGCTGATTATCGTAAACCACCTAAACCGAAAAGGTTACAATTTATAACACAAGTGAAGTATATTAGTTTTTTATTATCCCGTTTTATATACCAATAATCCGTTATAATTACCTAATCGGATTATTCGATATTGTCGAATTAACCTCGTCAGGTAAATGCTTTGGCTGGCACCAATCACTAAATTGAAATACTACCATAGTATAAGAAAATAACATACATTCATGTAGGTATATTTAATAACCAGAACATCCCTAAATAATTAATAAAATAATCAAAAGGTTATTAAATCCGCTTTAAATTTTAACGTTATAAACTCCGACACTCTACACAAGCAATTGTTCCCTGACGATAGGACTTCAGCACACCTGCTTTACTCAATTGAGAGGTTTTCAACATCCATTCAGAGCACTAATCCGATTCATCATCAGTTGGTATTCCTGCTTTAATTGCTGCTGATTTCTAACATGCAAAACATAGGCATAGCATGCTTTTTTTGCGAGAATAAACCTTTACATGGATACAGGTTTTGCAGTGATATTACAGCTTGCTATTTTTCTGGCCGGACTCGCGGTACTTAGCTGGAGTGCAGACAAATTTGTTTATGGCGCCTCTGCTCTGGCCAAAAACGTGGGAATTTCTCCCATGATGATAGGGCTGACTATTGTGGCTATGGGCTCCTCTGCACCAGAAATAGTGGTATCCGCTATCGCTTCGTATAATGGTAATCCCAATACCGCAGTGGGCAATGCGTTGGGTTCCAACATCACCAACATTGCTCTGGTTCTTGGTATCACCGCACTGATTAAACCGTTATTGGTATCCTCTTCTACGTTAAAACGCGAATTCCCGCTGTTAGTCACTATTAATCTTGTGGCGGTGTATTTTTTGTTCGATGGTGAGCTATCGTTTGCCGAAGGGGTTGTTTTAGGCGTGTTATTTGTAGTCGTGCTGGCCGGCATGGCCTGGATGTCGTTACAAGTGGACAAAAGCGATCCGCTGATAGATGAGACCAACGACGAGATCCCCTCCTCCGTCCCCACAAGCCATGCCGCGTTTTGGATTATTACCGGCCTGGTACTATTGCCGGTAAGTGCCCAGTTTATGGTAGACTCCGCCGTTAATATCGCCCGGTACCTGGGAATGAGCGATCTGGTTATTGGTTTAACCATTATTGCGCTTGGCACCAGCCTGCCGGAATTAGCCGCCAGCGTTGCCGGTGTGCTTAAAGGTGAGGATGATCTGGCGCTGGGCAATGTGATTGGGTCAAACATCTTCAATTTGCTGGCCGTGTTAGGTATGCCCGGCTTAATTGCGCCAGGATTACTGGACGAAAATGCCGCCCATCGGGACGCACTGGTGATGCTGGGCCTGACCTTGCTATTATTAGTGTTTAGTTTTAATTTCCGCGGTACCCGACGTATCAACCGTGGTGAGGCAGCCGTGCTGCTTTGTTGCTATCTGGTTTATCTGTATTGGTTATTTGCCTAATGTCAAAGTCATCACAACAACAAGAATCTTACATCGAGTCAGCTCAGCGGGTTGTCCGCATCGAACAAGCCGCCATCGCCGCTCTGAGCGATCGCTTTGACGCGCAATTTATCCAGGCCTGTGAGCTGCTGAAAAACTGCCAGGGTAAAGTGGTGGTAAGCGGGATGGGCAAATCGGGCCATATTGGCAATAAAATTGCGGCAACCTTTGCTAGCACCGGTACTCCCGCCTTTTTTATGCATCCAGGCGAAGCCAACCACGGCGACCTGGGCATGCTCGGTAGCAACGATATATTGCTGGCCATTTCTAATTCGGGCGAAACCGGCGAATTAATTAATTTATTACCCGTGGTAAAACGGCTGAATGTGCCGGTGATTGCCATGACCAATCGTCCCGACAGTACGCTGGGCAAATACGCTGACGTCACTCTGGATATTGGTGTTGAGCAGGAAGCCTGCACCCTGGGACTAGCCCCGACCACCAGCACCACCGTAACCCTGGTTATGGGAGATGCGCTGGCGGTAGCGTTACTGGATGCCAACGGTTTTACCTCAGACGATTTTGCCCTGTCCCACCCCGGTGGCAGCCTGGGTCGCAAACTGTTACTTACAGTGGCCGATATCATGTTGAGCGGCGATGATATTCCACTGGTATCCAAACAGGCTACGGTGTCTGACGCCTTGCTGGAAGTCTCCCGCAAAGGGCTGGGATTAACCGGTATTGTTGATGACGAGCAAAAGCTGCTGGGCGTTTTCACCGATGGCGACCTGAGACGCCTGCTGGATGAACGGCTGGATATCCACAACACCCGCGTCGAACAGGTAATGACCAGAAACTGTAAAACTTCCCGTAGCGGAGAACTGGCGGTCGAAGCGCTTAATTTAATGGAACGATATAAAATTACTGCCCTGCTGGTAGTAGATGATAACCAGCGTCCTGTTGGCGCGTTTAATATGCATATGTTGCTCAAAGCCGGAGTGCTGTAATGACTATGGTTGCCACTTTATACACTGAACTCCCCTCTTCATTTTATGTTCAGCTAAAGCACATTAAACTGCTGGTCTGTGACGTGGATGGGGTGTTTTCTGATGGCCGTATTTATCTGGGTAATCAGGGCGAAGAGTTAAAAGCTTTTCATACCCGCGATGGTTATGGTGTAAAAGCACTCGTTAACGCCGGGATTCAGGTTGCCGTAATCACCGGCCGACGCTCAAAAATTGTGGCCGACAGAATGACCTCTTTACAGGTATCGCATATTATTCAGGGTGAAGAAAACAAAGCCGATGCGCTGCAAGCGCTAATGAGCGAGCTTGATCTGACGGCAGATCAGGTTGCCGCTGTGGGCGACGACATGCCGGATACCGGGATGTATCGTCACTGCGGGATAAAGATTGCAGTAAAAGATGCCCATCCTCAGGTGCTGCAGCAGGCTGACTGGATCACCACCTTACCCGGTGGTTTTGGTGCCGTGCGCGAAATTTGTGATACCTTGCTGCAAGCGAATAACGCTTTAAGTGGCATTTTAGGAGCCAGTGTATGAATAAAGTCGGCCTAAGTATTGCCAGCTTATTTATTCTTGCATCCTTGCTGTACATACCCACATTTATGTCTGAAGAGCCTTTGATCACACCCGACGAAGACATTCTGGCCATTACGCCATCATATAAAGCACGCAATCTTACCACCACATTGTACAATGAGTCCGGTCAGCGGGTGCACCAGGTGTTTTCGTCGACCATGGAAAACTATGAGCAACTGGGCTTTGTGTTATTTTCGGCCCCGCAGTACACCATTTACCAGGAATCCGGCGAACCGCCGTGGCAGGTGGTGGCCGATGAAGGCACGCTGTATGATAACAATATGATACAGTTAGAAAACAACGTTATTATTGTGAGTGAAAATCAGGCTGATTTTGTGCAGCGGGTAACCACCGATTACCTGGAAATTGATTTAGACGAACAAACCATGGTGTCTGACGCCAATGTGGAAATCTCGGGGCCTGACTTCCTAATTTTAAGTAACGGACTTCGCGCCAACCTACTGAATAAAACTTATGAGTTAAATCAACATGTACAAACGACTTATTCCCCTGCTAACTAGCCTTACCCTGGCAGTTTCGCCGGCGTTGGTATTGGCGGCCAAGTCAGACTTTAAAAAAGATATCGAAGTATTTTCTGAATCGCAGTTTCTGGATGGCAAAAATAAAAAGTCTATTCTGATTGATAACGTGCAGGTCACCCAGGGCACGCTAAGTATTCAGGCCGACCGCGTAGAAGTCGAAGCAGGCGGAGGTAAAGGCAAAGAAGTCTTTATTGCTACCGGCAAGCCGGCAGTTTACAGCCAGACGCTGGACGATGGCCGGGTAGTTGAAGCCCGCGCTTTTGAAATTCGTTACGAAGTGGCAAACCGTACTATTTCACTCAGTGGCGACGCCGAGCTTAATCAGAATACCAGTGTGGTTAAGGGCGAAACCATTGTTTACGACATGGATAAAGAACAGCTTAAAGCCACCGGCGATGGCAGTGGCGAAGGCCGCGTGCGCACCGTGTTTAGTTTTGAGGATATCGAATCAGTCCGCGAAGAAGCTGAGGAAAATCAGGACGACCAACAGGATAACGACAACGAATGACCACCCTGACTGCCAAACACTTAGCGAAGTCTTATAAGTCCCGGCAGGTTGTCAGGGATGTCAGCGTAGAAGTTTCTGCCGGTCAGATCGTAGGCCTGCTGGGTCCTAACGGTGCGGGCAAAACCACTACGTTTTACATGATTGTTGGCTTAGTTAGCCTGGATAAGGGGGATATTCGTATCGACGATATGGATTTAACCCGCCAGCCGATGCATGAGCGCGCGCGCAACGGTATCGGCTATTTACCCCAGGAAGCCTCTATTTTCAGAAAGTTAAGCGTTTTTGATAATATCATGGCAATATTACAAACTCGTAAAGACCTGACTGCGACGCAACGGCAAAATGAAGCCGATGCACTACTTGACGAATTTAATATTAACCATATACGTAATAGTACAGGGATGAGTTTATCGGGTGGTGAGCGCCGGCGGGTAGAAATTGCCCGGGCACTGGCCGCTAACCCTAAATTTATTTTGCTCGATGAACCCTTTGCAGGAGTTGACCCGATTTCGGTTAATGATATAAAGAAGATCATACAACACCTGCGCGATCGTGGTATTGGCATTCTGATTACAGACCACAACGTCAGAGAAACACTGGACGTGTGCGAAAAAGCCTATATTGTCAGCCAGGGCGAACTGATTGCCCAGGGCACCGCGGAACAGGTTTTAAGTAATCAAAAAGTGAAGGATGTATACCTGGGTGAGCAATTCAGGCTATAGTTAAGAACATCAGACAAACCTGTATTGTCTTTATTAACAATAAGCAAGGCGTTTAGAACAGAAGTAGATGAAACCATCTTTACAGCTCAAATTTAGTCAACAACTCACAATGACGCCACAATTGCAGCAGGCGATTAAACTGCTGCAACTTTCTACCCTGGATTTACAGCAGGAAATCCAGGAAGCGCTCGACTCTAATCCGCTGCTTGAAGTAGATGACTCAGGCGATCACGACGCCATTGAAAAAAGCAATCTGGACGCAGAAGCCGATGCGGCAGCCACTGCCAGCAGTGATACCCAGATGGACACCAACGAGGCGCTGGAAAAAAACGAGCTGCCTGACGAACTGCCTATCGACAGTACCTGGGATGAATATTACTCGGCCTCATCTGCCCCCGCACCGGGCCCGTCTTCCTCTGAAGATGAGCAGGTTTTCCAGGGCGAAACCACCGATAACATTCAGGACCATCTGTTGTGGCAAATGCGTCTGACTCCCTTCAGTGACATTGACCGGGCGATTGCTATTGCCATTATCGATTCTATCGACGAGTCAGGATATTTAACGGTTACAGTTGAAGATATCCTGCAGAGCGTCAATACTGAAGATATGGAAGAGCCGGTTGAGGTTGACGAAGTAGAATGCGTACTTAAACGCATTCAGATGTTCGACCCGATTGGTTCAGGCTCACGCACACCGCAGGAGTGCCTTCTGGTTCAGCTTAAACAATTTGCTCCGGATACCCCATGGTTAAACGAAGCGAAAATCCTGATTGAGGAATATGCCGATCTGCTGGGTAGCAAAGACTACCGAACGCTGATGCGTAAATCTCGTCTGAAAGAAGACGATTTGCGTGAAGCCATGCGGTTATTGCAAACCCTTAATCCTCGTCCGGGCAGTGCGCTGATCACGCAGGAGCCAGAGTATGTTATTCCGGATGTGTCGGTAACTAAGAAGAAAGGCCGTTGGATAGTAGAACTGAATCCCGACAGCCTGCCAAAATTAAGCGTAAATCAGCAATATGCTGCAATGAGCCGTCAGGCCCGTAACAGTTCTGATTCGCAATTTATCCGTTCGCATATGCAGGAAGCCAAATGGTTTATTAAGAGCCTGGAATCACGCAATGAAACACTGCTGAAAGTGGCTAACTGTATTGTGCAACAACAGATGGGCTTTTTTGAACACGGCCCGGAAATGATGAAACCAATGGTCCTCAATGACGTTGCCGAGATGGTGGATATGCATGAATCCACGATTTCGCGGGTGACCACACAAAAATACATGCATACCCCGCGCGGTATTTTTGAACTGAAGTATTTCTTCTCCAGTCACGTGGCCACTGAGTCAGGCGGAGAGTGTTCTTCTACAGCGATCCGCGCCTTAATAAAAAAACTGGTTGCCGCAGAGAAGCCCAGTAAACCACTAAGCGACAGCAAAATTGCTCAATTGTTGGCTGACCAAGGCATAAAAGTTGCCCGGCGAACAATAGCAAAATACCGGGAATCACTGTCGATTCCACCGTCTAACCAACGCAAGAGCCTGATTTAGGCCGAATTATAAGGAAGACGAACTATGCAAATTAATCTTACAGGTCATCACATCGAGATAACCGATTCTTTGCGTAATTATGTTGATACCAAGTTTAGTAAACTGGAACGTCATTTTGATCACATCTCAAATGTGCATGTGATCCTTAACGTGGAAAAACTCTCGCAGAAAGCAGAGGCCACGATGCACTTAAGCGGTGCCGAGGTTTTTGCCTCATCAGAAAACGAAGATATGTATGCCGCCATCGATAGCATGGTAGATAAATTGGATCGTCAGGTAATCAAGCATAAGGAAAAGCTCAAAAAACATTAGGCCACTAAACCTTATGAATATTGAAGCCTTAGTTAGCCTGGATCGCACTCAGTGTGCGGTCCAGTGCAACAGCAAAAAACGAATTTTAGAGATTATCAGCGACATTGCTGCGGACACTAATCCTGAAATTCAAAAAGAAGATGCGCTCAACGCGCTGCTAACCCGTGAAAAAATGGGCAGTACCGGTATTGGTAATGGTATTGCTTTACCCCACGGTCGACTGGCCAATTTGTCAAAAGTAACCGCCGTAGTGGTCACTACCACACCCGCAATTGCCTTTGACGCAATAGATGACAAACCCGTGGATATCTTTTTTGCTATTCTGGTGCCGGAAAATCAAACCGAGGGGCACTTACAAACCCTCGCCACAATCGCCGGCAAGCTCAGTCAAAAAGCCATTGTAAAAACTATTCGAGCCGCAACCACCAAGGAGCAGGTTATCGCCGCGTTATGCGACGAAGCCGCAAAATAGCCTGACAGGGAGTCTTAAAACCTATGAAGCTCATTATTATCAGCGGACGTTCTGGTTCGGGAAAATCTGTTGCCCTCAGGGCACTGGAAGATTTGGGCTATTATTGCGTTGATAATATCCCGGTAAACCTGCTCCCCACCCTGACCCACACCGTAGTTGATGAATACGATCAGGTGGCGGTGAGCATTGATGTGCGTAATTTACCCAAGGATCCTGACGAACTGGTTGAGATCCTGGATTATTTACCCTCATCCTGGTCAATGACCATTGTCTATTTAGACGCCAGCGACGATATGCTGGTAAAACGCTTTAGCGAAACCCGACGCCTGCATCCTTTAGCCAGACTGAATATTTCACTGGCCGACGCCATTCAGGCAGAAAAAGACCTGCTGGCGCCCATTGCCGAACGGGCTGATTTGTATATCGATACCGATCGCTTGTCTATCCATCAACTGGCAGAGCTGATTAGAGAGCGAATTTTAGGTAAAAAGAGTTCGCGCCTGGTGCTGGTGTTTGAGTCTTTTGGCTTTAAACACGGTATCCCGAAAGACGCCGATTACGTTTTTGACGTACGCTTTTTACCCAATCCCCACTGGGAGCCAGACTTAAAGCATTTAACCGGGCTGGACTCACCGGTAGAAGCCTTTTTAGGTTCGCAACCCATTGTCACCAAATTTATCTGGCAGATCCAAAATCTGCTGGATACCTGGATGCCACACCTGGAACGAAATAACCGCAGTTATGTGACCATTGCGATTGGTTGTACCGGTGGTCAGCACCGCTCGGTGTTTGTAGCACAGTCACTGGCTAAACTGTTTGCCGATAAACATCCGGATGTTCAAATTCGCCACCGTGAGTTGAATCGATAATGCGCGTAGAAAAAACCCTGACCATTGTTAATAAACTGGGCTTACACGCCCGGGCTGCCACCCAGCTGGTGCAATTAGCTAATCAGTTTGATGCCGAAATCACCCTGGTAAAAGGTGAAAAACAAGCCAACGCTAACAGTGTACTGGGATTAATGCTGATGGAAAGTCATCAGGGTGAGCAGGTTGATGTCATAAGCGAAGGCCCGGATGCCGAAGCGGCGATGGATGCGGTAGAGCAACTCATCGCCGGACGCTTTAACGAGACCGAGTAAATCTACGACAAGATATTGGTTCCGGACTCTGGTGCCCTTGCCTCTTCAGCCTGTTTGCGGATATCGTCATTTTCGCTGGAGACATCATCGTGAACGGTTGCACGCTTAATGCGAACACCGTCGTCTCCCGGTTTAACTGTGTTGCTGACTGTTTCTGGCGTTTGCTGCGGCTTAATCTCATTCCCTGACTGGCTGATGATTGGTACGCCCTGAGGGAAAATCACTTCCCTGGCGTCGTCAGGCATACTGATCCCCTCACGGGTAAACAGTACCACCATATCGCGCATGAGCACCGAGGCCATTTTTACCACACTGGTACTTTCCACATTAATCCAAAAATACACTTTCAGATTGATGGTAGCTGAACCCAGTTCATCCACCAGCACCAATGGCTCCGGGTCGGTTAACACGTTAGGGTGAGCGGCAATCAGCTCCATAGCCAGCTGTTGCGCATGCAGGCAATCGGCATCGTAACCAATACCTAAGGTAAACTGACCACGCATCTTTGGGTTGGCGGTCAGGTTTTTGATGGTGCCCTTATAAATGACCGCGTTAGGGATTTGAATATGATTGCCATCAAAATCTACCAGGGTGGTTGCTCGGGTAGTGACTTTCTGAACAACGCCGGTGTAGTTATTAATTTGCACCACATCATCGATGCGAAAAGGCCGCTGAACGGTGAGCAGTAAACTGGCAATCATATTCTCGGCGATATCCCGAAAGGCAAAGCCGAGAATGAGTCCCAGCACACCGGTACCACTCATTATTGCCACCGCAAACTCGGTGAGCCCGGATAGCTTTAAAAAGATATACAGCGCGAACAGTATCAGCACAAGGCTTATTGCTCGCTGGCTAACCGAACGCAGCAGCGGGCTTGAAGAAAGATAGCCTATGGGTCGGATAAGGGCTGCTGATATACGCCCAGCAAGCCACAGTGTCATTACCAGAATAAGCAGGCCCAGGGCAATCGCCGGGAGCTTAACAACAAAAGCCTGCCAATAGGCGTTTAATGAGATAACCAGTTCACTGGTGGATGATTGCATGGCGGTATTCCTTTGCCCGGGAGTGGTTTCCATTAACTAATAATCTGATACGCCCTGAAAGGATCAGAAGCACACTTAAGCCAGTTGGTGGATTTACCGCTTAAACATCAACAGACCCGCTTTTACCAGCACAAAAGCCAGCAGTCCTGCCAGAGCGCCCATCCAGACAGAATGGATGGGTACAAAAACTATCGCCAGGGCAGCAGTAGAGGAAGCATGTTCGGCGGTGTATAACGGCTCTAACATATCCCAGTAACCCCAAAAATGAATACCAGCTACAGCAACCAGGGCTGACCATAAGGCTGATTTTCCCTGAACGGTGTAATGTAAACCGCTGATAACAGCTACCGGCACCAGTATGAGGTAAGGAAGCGCACGGAACGCCGCAGAAAATAAAAAGCTCCCCAAGGCAAAATAACGGCCGGCTACTGCATAGCCATCATCCACATTGTAATGACCAACCAGCACGGCTACCAGCCAATGAACTGTGACTTCATTAATTAGCACCAGCGCAACACTTATGACCAGCCAATATCCTTTGTGCATAACCCACTCCGGTTTAATGTTGATTCTGCGTTAACTAAAAAAGCGGGCCCACAACTACCCGGACCCGCTGTTTTTTATTCGCCACCCGACTGCCCGGCAACGGCCTTATCAGCAGGCACCAAAGCATGATATTCGGCGCAATCACGTACGTTCTTTTGCACGGTGATCGCCGCAAACAGGCTCAGCACATAGGCCATGGCGAAAAAGCCCTTTTCACTGAGTGCCAGTTCTGCGTTATATAAGCCCACAGCCAGTAGCGCTGTTGCAGCAATAGTGGCAACACCACAGGCAATAACATAAGGACGGGTTACCGCCATGCCGGCCATTTTGTCGCGGATAGTTTTTTGCAATGATACCACCGCAAACAACCCAAATAGCATGACGGTGAGGTAATAGCCTTTTTCGTTTAACTGCATGTAAGCGTTAAACAGGCCAATCAGGTAACTTGCGGCACCAGTAATTAATGCAGCTACAGCGGCGATTCGAAAAGCCTTGGTAGGCACCTGACTAACCGGTTGTTGAATAGACGTATCCATGGTGTTCTCCTTAATTAAATAGCCTGAGTATGGCCATCGGCGTAAAGCACCACGCTATGCTCCGCCAGATTAAATTGCGCTAAAAAACGGGCAATGGTGGTAAAAGTTGCGGTTTGCACCCGGCCCTTGTGATCCGAGGTAGTAATACCGTCGCTGACCATGCTGCCAACCGCGAGTTTAATTGGATTAATACTGACTTTTTGCGGGCTGAAATAAGCCGCATTATTGGCTTTGATTCGTTGTGTATCCGCAGTGTGGTAGATAGCGGCCTGCAGTATATCCAGGGTAAATTCGGTACAGTTCTGACGCTGGCTGTTAAACGGATTAGCCACCACCGAATAACGGGGATTATGCAACCTCAGGTGCTTTTGTTCACTGATGAGATTTATCAGTTGCTGCTGAACCGCGGGGCTTGGAATAACTATTCCGGCCTTAAGCGTTTGTGCGCCCCAAAAGAAGTCCACCGGATAGTCCACGATAATATCACTACGACCCGGATCATCCGCGCGCTGATATAAATTGTGAATGGCATAACCAAATTCGGTTGTGCCATCATCCAGCGTAATCTGGGAATACACGGCGACCGCCGTATGCGTAAAGTGAATGCCTTTGGGCAATTCCTTTTCGGGGCGTCCAACGCGGCCAATAACAAATGCATAGGCCTGATGTTCGGCGGCATAACGTTCTACCTCTTTAGCGAAGCTTATAATCTCTTCGGGCGCAAAAACCGATTTTGATGGTGCCTGACTCCCCGCCTGGGCACCTCCTATCAGACAAAAACACAACAGGCTAATTATCACTCGCATGTTCAGCTCCTTTCGGCAATGGCCAGTTATTGATTGACGGTTTGTTCGATCACGACTTCAGAAGGAGGCGGATCGCGGGTGATAACGCGGGTTGTTATAGTCAGTGGTTTGGTGTTTTCAACATGTTTAGCGTGCAGCGCTTTAACCGACTTATGACTCGCTTCAGCAGCAGAAACAACACTCAGGCCGGTAACAATAACAGGCGCTGCTACCACCGCACTGGCAACGGCGGCAGTAGTTGAAACGCCTTCGACACTGGCCAGCACACTGTGTTTACTGGCTTGTCCGCTGTGGTCTACCGAATCGGCAGCCATAGCACTGTGTGACATCACTAAACTGGCAATTAACGTACAGATAAATTTGTTCATAGCAATATTCCTTCATTGGTTGGTTCCTCATCAAATTAATCCCAGGTACAAAATATGTAAACTCGATTTAATTTTGTAGTATATTTCAACACCAAAGGTATCGGAATTTAATACTATGAGCCAAATTAAGCAGGTTACGCAGCGACTAAAGCAGTTACTTAAAGAACAAGGAATGACCTATAAAAGCCTGTCGGCACAACTGGGTCTGAGCGAGGCCAGCGTGAAACGCTGTTTCTCTCAGCAAAGCTTCACATTGGAACGACTGGAACAGGTGTGTGAAGCCCTGGGTATAACACTGAGCGATGTGTTTATTCAGGTGGCACAGACCCAACCTAAAGTGTCGCAGCTCTCAGAATCCCAGGAGCGGGAATTACTGGAAAACCCAAGATTGTTGCTGGCGGCCGTATGTGTTCGGGATGGTTGGCAGTTTAATGAAATTATCGGCCATTATGATATCAGCGAGACCGAAGCGGTACGTTTGATGGTAAAACTAGACCGCTTAAAGCTCATTGAGTTTTTGCCGGGTAACCGTTACCGCCTGCTCATAGCACAGGATTTTCGCTGGATCCCTGGCGGTCCGCTGGAACGCTTTATGGAACAGGAAGTGATGGTGAAATTTATGGCGCCAAAGAAAAACGAACCCTGGACTTTCCGCTTTTACCTCAGGGGCCGTTATTCACAAAGTTCGGTGGAAATCATTCAGCGGCGACTTAATCAGCTGACCCGTGAAGCCGCCGAACTTAACGAAGAAGATGCCAGGCTGCCCATCAGCGAGCGGACCCATATGGGCCTGCTTATGGCTATGCGCCCCTGGGAACCCTCACTGTTTGAAGCTATGCGACGTTCTTCTCCAGGATCAGCGCGATAACGTCATTGCTGTAACCGTCATCGGTTTTATATTCGCGATAGCCTTTTGATACGGCATAACCTATGACGTACTCCTGATCCTGCAAAACATAAATCCCAGCCCCCTGATTGCCTTTTTCCTGCTGCAACAGGCTGGCTGGTAATGCCAGTTGATCGCCCGCTTGCCAAAGCGAATTGTCACTACCGGAAATGACTTTGCCATGGCGATCGATAAATAACCCCATCCGTTTAGCGCCATGAGGTTTAAGCACATCGTTAAGCATATGCTGAAATTCCGGCTCGCTATCGAAAACCAGCCCAATACCTCCTACAGCCCGGCCATTATCGAGCACCGCCGCATTATAAATATAGGTGGGGCGCTGCTCATAGTATTCGGCGTTATTAAATCCGGACACCACGTATTGCTGTGTACTGTTCAACCCCAGCACACCGCGCCAATTGGTTTCTTCGGGAACCGTAGTTCCTACATAAGCCTGTAAAGCGGGCTGCGATACCGCGACCACTGTGCCGTGGCTGTTGTAGACATAAATCCCCGTGTACACGGTATACAGGCCGTTAATATAAGCAAGGATCGCCGTTAACTGATTGGTTTCACTATCGTGACATTCGCCTGCACTTAACAAACGGACTATATGCTCGGTAAGTGCCCACCAGCGGCAGTCATTGGCGCGCTCATATAAATTACGATCCATAATATCAATGGCCAGCGTTGCCTGTGATCCCAGGGTGTTGTAATGAGTGTTAAGGGCCGTCGACATCAGTTGGCTGACAGAACGGCTAAAGATAGACTGCATTTTACGGCCAATTTGCCGGATTTCTTCCAGAATGGGGATAAATTCATCAGCATCGCTTCGAGCCGCCGCGATGCGCCCATTAAGCACAACCAGATCCAAATCGTCAGTAACGATTTTAGCCCGGCGCTGAATGCCACTCAGCGTGGCCGAAAAGCCCTGCCAGCGATTGACATCGTCGTCATTAGTCTGGCTTTGCGAAACCGGCTGTTCAATGGTTTTGGAAAAAGGGATCAGCACACATCCCTGCCAGTTCAAACCGGTGTATCCCTGGTAACCACGGGTTGGCGCAACCGTACAAAAATACTGGTGGTTAGCGAAAGAGACCAGCTGTAACTGCTCCTTGGCGCGGATGCGAATATCACTACCGGCTAAACTGCTATCGGTAGACACTAACACATTACCCTTTTCGTCTAGCAGCGACATGATGGTGCCGCTGTAATCGTTGAGCTCGGCAAAAAGTGTGGCCATCTCGTCTTCAAGTTTGAAACTTAAACACAACACGCCCAATCTCTCGCCGCTTTCGGGATCTTTAACCGCAGCCAGAAATAAAGAAGACAAGCGTTTTTGCGGGCAGATAGACGAATAACGACAAATTTCGACATATTCCTGCTCACCATTGAGGACGTCAAACACCACCGGATCAATACCCAACTGTGCTGCTACAGCAGTATTCATACGCGCTTTAACAGACCCGTTATTGTCGAACAGGATGACATCATCATAAACCGAATATTTCGCAGCGTATTCCAGCAAATGCTGCTGCATTGATTCGGTATCAGCAGGATGAATCTGAGCAGACTGTAAAAATGCAATAATGTTAGCGTCTGTGGCCAGAAACCCCACATCGGCGGTACGTTCAAACAGGTTACGGTTGGGAATATCAATCAGTGTCTGGGCCATCGCCAGATACTTATCCCCTACCTGCTGAATTTGCTCGGATAACAGGTTGTCGATTAACAGTTCCTGCAACTCTGCGAATTCCGCTTTGGTTTCCAGCATATTTGATAACAGACTCTGCGGCACATTCAGGCTGTTGATCTTGCCCACCAGCGCTACTTTGTCCCACCAGCGGTTCAGATTGGTCAAATTGTTCTGATGCTCGGTGAGCGTTGGAAAAACGGCGCGTAAGTGAGTACTGTTTCGAGTATTGAGGATATCCATTGCCTACCGCCTACAACTTTAGTATAAGTTATTGTTTCTTAGTAAAATACAGCACGTCTTTTATACCAAATCGCGGCAACATATATTGTATAACTTATGTAAAACAATATATCTTTTTGCTATAGCTATTAGCTATCAGCAGCTCAGTTTGCATAAAAATGAGTTTTGCTGCTGTTTTAGACCATGACAGAAATTCGCCCCTGAGTTACCCTACACCCAATGTGATAGTGGAAAGGAATGTGAGTGGCTGAAGCGATTGAGTCGAATTACGCACGGGGGCAACTGCGCGAAATAAATCAGGCCTTGTCTGAGGGCCGTTTTGTCTCGGTACGTAAGCATTTGCACGAGCTGCCGCCCAGCGACGTCGCGCACATTCTGGAATCCAGCCCCACCAAAACCCGTGACGACCTGTGGGAATTACTCGACAGTGATTTTCACGGTGATGTTATTGAAGAACTCTCCGAAGAAGTCCGTAACGGTATTATTGCTAAAATGATGCCTGCAAAGGTCGTTGATGCCCTGGAAGACATGGACACCGACGATTTGGCCGAAACCTTATCGAGCCTGCCGGAAGAAGTGCTACAGGATGTATTACAGTCGATGGATGCCCAGGATCGTCACCGGGCAGAACAAGCGAT
Organism: Marisediminitalea lipolytica; assembly: GCF_001758465.1. GTDB lineage: Bacteria > Pseudomonadota > Gammaproteobacteria > Enterobacterales > Alteromonadaceae > Alteromonas > Alteromonas lipolytica. Next base: position 203,065 of record NZ_MJIC01000014.1, on the reverse strand, counting down.
GTCCTACGGCGAGGAAACCGCCGGGTTCATCATGAACACCGATACCATCACCCTGCGCCCGGAAGTCTCCATTGATGTGGTATTAAGATATCTGCGCTTAAAAGGTGATCTGCCGGAAAATACCGATACCTTCTACGTGGTCAGTCGCTCCGACAACCTGGTGGGAATTGTCCCGGTAGCCCGCCTGTTAACCACGGATCCTGATGCTACCGTTGCGGATGTCATGGACGAAGAGCCCGAAGCAATTCCGGTTAATATGCCCGATGATGAAGTGGCCAGCATGTTCGAACGTTATAACTGGTTATCTGCCCCGGTTGTCGATGATAAACATCGCCTGGTGGGTCGGATAACCATTGATGACGTGGTAGATATTATTCGTGAAGATGCTGAGCACTCCATGATGAGTATGGCCGGTTTGGATGACGAAGAAGATACCTTTGCCCCGGTCTGGCAAAGTACCCGTCGTCGCTCGGTGTGGCTGGGCGTGAATTTGTTAACCGCACTGATGGCGGCGGCGGTCAGCGATTTGTTTGAAGCCACTTTAAGTCAGTTAGCCGTGCTGGCAATCTTAAATACTATCGTCCCCAGTATGGGTGGCGTAGCCGGTAACCAAACACTGACACTGGTTATCCGTGGTATGGCGCTGGGCCATGTGAACCCATCTAACGCCCGCTGGCTGATTTCAAAAGAGTTAGCTATCGGCTTGCTGAACGGGGTAATCTGGGCCGTACTCATCGCCACGGTCATTGCCACCTGGAAACAGGATTTCATGCTCGGTGTTATTATCGCGTTTGCGATGCTGATGAACATGATTGCCGCGGCCTTATCTGGTGCCACGCTGCCAATCGTCATGAAGAAACTGCGGATTGATCCGGCACTGGCCGGCAGTGTAATTCTAACCACCATCACCGATGTAGTAGGGATCTTTGCCTTTTTGGGCACCGCAACACTGTTTTTGGTGTAAATCGCAGTGCTTCAAAAAACGCTTTACACCCAAGATAACATGCAAGGGGCTCGCCGATATTTGCTACGCAAATTCGGGGATGGCCTTTGGTTAAAAGAAAAGATTAAATACATTGTCTGCGATGAAAGGTCGTTGTTAAAACAACCTGCTTTTGTTTTTGGTTCTTTATATCGCGAAATACTGGTGTCTGGCAGATTAAGTAAAAGCGAAGAGGCGTCATGGATGACGGCTCCGGCCAGCGCGGGCAGGATGCTCGCTCTGGACGATAGATTTTACCTGCCCGACACCAGTATGCTTCTTCGCGGTTAAAGAACTGGAGGTGTCCAGAGGGGAGCCACCTCCCCTCTGGGTGTCGTCGGCACCCCGACAAAAAGCAGAGAAAAGCACTTATATTGAACTTTATCGTGGACTTAAAAACTCATTTTCAGCCCGCGACAACATCCTTAGAAACTCCCGGGCTGACAATCGTTATGCGCTTTGCGCTAACAGCAAACAAGCACTGTTAAACTTATACCCAACGCCCCAGACTGTTTCCACCAGATTCACCCCGGCTGCCGTTTTACCCAGCTTGGAACGCAGGCGGTTAACGTGACTGGCGACAGTGTGTTCAAAACCGCCGTAGTGATAACCCCAGACACAGGTTAACAGCTGCTCCCGGGAAAATACCTGATCAGGATGGCTGGCCAGAAAATGCAGCAACGAAAATTCTTTAGCAGTAAGGGGCAAGCACTTTCCGTCAAGCTCAGCCCGATGATAGCTGTTGTCGATAGAAAACGAGCCAATCCGAATTGGCTTTTGACCGTTATTATCTTGCTGCAGGCGATGCTCAACACGTCGCAACTGCACCCGAATCCGGGCCTGTACCTCGGCCGGGTTAAACGGATATTCAATATAATCCTGCGCACCCAGCTCAAGACCCATAATGCGTTCTGCATCGCAACCGTTATGGGCCATAAGAATTATCGCGCTGTCGGGAAGATTCAGCTGGAGCTGACGAATTAATTCAACATGCTCTGACAACGGTAAGGAAGCATCGATGAGCACCACAGGATAACGCTTTTGCAAACATCGCTGAATGACACCGGCTGAAGCACATACTATGTCACAGTCTTCACTGACTCGTTTTATGCACATCAATAACTGGGCACTGCGTTGACGATTATCGCTGACAATTAAAATCATTCCCTCTCCCGGCTTACTTTTTACAGGCTGTATCGATAGCCCGCTTACCTGTTATTACTTCAACAGACCGGCAGAGGGAGTATTTTATTCCACGTTTTATTCAATCCGGGTAATGGTGACTTTTACCGCCGGATTATCAAAACGATGTTCGCTTTTCAGTACCGATATTGACAGTCCATCATCTTCCGTTACAACGCCGGGATGGAAACTAACGACATCAGCGTCATCACGTTCACTGTTAAACCCTTCCCCACCGTCAGCCGGACCGGGGATCGTCCCCTGCATTTCTGAGTTAGCTTCGGTACCGGCATCAAGCACAGGAAGCATCATGGTCACCGAATCCTGAACTGCCAAAGCCGCTAAGGAATAACCGGTAATACCAACAAATGCGTCATTGGTATTTACCAACATAGTCGCAATACTCAAATACGCATCTGCCTCATTTTGAACTGTCACCGTGATGCTTTCGTCATTACCAGGAAGAATGGGCGCAGCACCGCTAGCGGAGGCCAGGACGCCAGCTGTAGCCAGAAATTCACTGTTGTCACCGCCTTCTGCCAGCAACTCCAACGAATCCGAGGCGGGCATGCCTACCTCCCACATCACGGCGTCAGCGTGCAAAGTAACGCCAACAGGCGAAAGTGGTTGCCCCTGGGTAATATTTTGCACTGTCAGCTCATAGCTGTAAGAAATGTCAGGGGGTGGCACAGGCGCCGGGTCGTTGTCATCATTGTGATCACAAGCCGCTAATGTCAGACAGCTTAACGCGACTAAGGATAGTCCGAATCGTTGTTGTAAAGCCATGGGACCTCCTATTCAGACACTGTTACAGTTACCATGGCAACAGGATTTAGCCAGCGCTGTACCGTATTATTAATATCAGAGTGCCCCCCTGCTGCATCGTCATCGCCGAGGCTACCAGGGTGAATATGCACAAACCCACTGTTAATAACATTAGTCACACCACTACCTCCGGTGCCAACCAGATCCTCAAGAGGAGGAGGAACAGGCATACCCGGAACACCTGGTGCGCCACCGCCACGAATTTCGTCATTGGCTTCAGTTCCGGCATCATAAGCGTTAAGGTAAATAGTATAGGTGCCGGGTTCCTGGGGGATAGGCCAGGCATCCAGGCCAATAAATCCATCATTAGTGGGTAACATCATCGCAACCACTGACAACGCCGTATTGCCATCGCTGGTTGATAACATGGTTGTGGTAGAGGCCGCAGGCATCAGTAAACCTGCCGCCGGGTTTTCTGCATTGTCTGCGTTCATCGCCATTGCTGAAGCAGCTAAACCAGAAATATCTCCGCCCTCTGCCATTGCCTGAATGTCACTGCCAGGAAGCTGTCCTACCGAGAACAGGTGATGTTCCGGAACATGAGCCGAAACCAGAATAGGCGTAAAATAAATACCTCTTGTCAGGTTTTGTACCGTAATTTCAAGCTCAGCGGCCTGAGCATAACTGCCGACCGCAGCAAAACCGCTGGCAACCAATAGTGATGTTAATTGCTTAAGTTTCATAAATTTCCTCGCACATTGTTGGTCTTCGGCTACACCAGGCAGGCACGAAAACAAGCTGTAATAGTCTTTGAGTAAATTGGATGAGACAGCTGGCGCAGCGTTAACTCATCCGAACAGGACTAAGCATGGCGGAAAAATCTCGCAAAACTTTCACGGAAAGATCACAAAATCACGTCAGGTTTTGGGACAAGGATTTAATCAGCGAAAACGCTGATGCGGGATGTCAGAGCGGTATTGAAGTGATACAAAAGAAAAAAGTAACGCCTACCTGGTGGTAAACGTTACTTTTATAATAAAACAATACTAGCTTACGCTTTTTTGCGACGGAATCCCGCCATGCCCAGAAGACCCAGACCCATTAAGCTCAGTGCAGCAGGTGCAGACACTTCACTAGGCTGTACTGTAGGTCCCTGACCAACATCAATTAGTTCCTGGTCAATACCCTGAGTAAAGTCAAAGAAGTTATCATATGGGTCATCATCCATTAGCTGGAAAACCATTTCTTCAGTGCTTTCTAAACTGGTTAACAGTTCGTCTAACAGTGCAGTATCTGTGCTGGTAAACCAACCGGTATCCAGGGTATCATCGCGGAAACCACCACCGCTTTGCGCACCCAGAACTGCACCCGCCCCATTAGTCCATTCTGCGTTTACATCGCTCCATGAACCAAAGCTTAAACCATTTATCAGCAGCAGGTTATCGTCTTCGTCAAAATCACCAGTTGCAGTATCACCATCCCAGAGTGTGAAACGGAACGAGGCACCAGCAAGACCACCACCAAGTGCTGCGGTTACTGCCGCATCGAAACCGGTCTGTATACCCACAGTTCCCGGGTTACCCTGGTAAGGGGCCGGAGATCCAGTATCATAAAAACCCACAAAAAGGTTGCTTGCAGCTAACTGGCTTATAATGTGAGTACCATTGGTACCCAATAAATCTACTACCACGCCACCAATGGTAGACGCGCCAACTGTTGTTACATCAAAGCCTAAGCCTGATGTATCAGTAAGTAATGTGGCATTGCTAGAGCCAGCAAATAATGCTGCGCTCAAAAATATTGCCTTTTTCAACATGGTTTTGTTCCTTGTACAATTAATACTATCGTAGCACCTGTAACAAATGCACAGTGTTGTAGCAGATATCATACCAAAAAACAAAAGCCTATAAAAATCAAAACTTTAAAAACATCCAAAGATCAAAAAAAAGACAAATTGTATAAAAATCTGACAATAAAAAAGCGTTAATCGCTATGCAATTAACGCTTTTTTCAGGTAACTGAAATAGCAGTAAAACCGACTATTTGATGATTTTCAGATTAGGTTTACCGCGTGGTTTGGGTGGCGTTTGTGGTGGTACTTCCGCATCCGTTTTCGCTTCTTCAAGCACCGGAGCTTCGCTACCTGCGCTGTCATCTGCCGGCATCCCTTCCGGAGCAAACACAGTTCCGGCACCGTTTTCCCTGGCATATATCGCGAGTACCGCTTCACAGGGCATGCTCAGACTACGGGGTTGTCCGCTAAAACGGGCCTGAAAGGACAAACCGTCCTTATCCAGATAAAAGTTTACGCAGGCAGACGGTGAGATATTCAGTACTATCTGACCGTCCTGCACAAATTCCTGCGGTACATCAACCAGGCTATTTGTCGCGTCTACAACAATGTAGGGAGTCAGATCGTTATCAACAATCCAGTCGAAAAACGCTCTTAACAAATAAGGTTGGTTGGAGGTCATTTGACTCATAGCGGGTTATGAATTTCCCGTTCCTGATCGGTCAGTGACGCTTTAAACGAACTTCTTGAGAAGATGCGATTCATATAAGCATGAATGTCTTTAGCGCCAGCGCCGGACAGTTCGATACCCAGTGCAGGTAAACGCCATAACAGCGGTGCCAGGTAGCAATCAACCAAACTGAATTCTTCGCTCATAAAATAAGGCATTTCGGCAAACACAGGTGCCAGGCTTAACAATGCTTCGCGTAAATCATTTCGGGCAGTGGCAACGTCACCTTCGCCACGGAAGATTTGCGCAGCCAGGCTATACCAGTCCTGCTCGATGCGATGCATCATCAGGCGGCTTTGGCCTCGGGAAACCGGGTAAACAGGCATTAATGGCGGATGAGGAAAACGTTCATCAAGGTATTCCATGATGATATGCGACTTATACAGCACTAATTCACGATCAACCAGCGTGGGGACCGTACCATAGGGGTTCAGCTCCATCAGGTCTTCTGGCAGTTTGGTGGGATCAGTGTAGCTGATTTCAACGCCAACGCCTTTTTCGGCCAAAACAATACGAACCTGATGACTATAGATGTCAATCGTGTCTGAGAACAACGTCATTATTGAACGCTTATTCGCGGCTACGGCCATTCATTCTCCTCCGAGATACATTAAATCGAGTATTGCTGCACGTTTTTTACACGCAGCAGAAAGTAAAAAAAGGGGGCGAGACGCCCCCTGTCATTTAGTATACTATAAAACGCTGGCGATTAGTGAACGTCACGCCAGAATTCTTTCTTCAGCATGAAGACGAATACAAACAGCACCAGAATAAAGATCAGCACCCATTTACCTATAGACTCTGACTCTAAACGGAAGGGCTCGCCGGTGTATTCCAGGTAGTTAACCAGGTCTAGTACCGCTTGATCGTATTCTTCGGTACTCAGTGCACCGTCACCATCGGTTTTGATACCAGCATGACGAGTCACTTTTTCACCATCAACCATGGCTTCTTCTTCGGCCATGCGAGGCGTACCTTGCAGTGGTTGCAGCACATGCGGCATACCTACTTCAGGGAATACCGTGTTGTTAACACCAAATGGACGTGACTCATCTACGTAAAATGAACGCAGGTAAGTGTAAATCCAGTCAGCGCCACGTACACGAGCTACCAGGGTTAAATCCGGCGGTGCCGCACCAAACCACTGAGCAGCAGATTCGGCTGGCATAGAGCGCTCGATGTAATCAGAGATTTTCTCGCCAGTGAACTGTAAGTTTTCCTGCGCCAGATCTTCAGGAATACCTAAATCGTTAAAGGTACGCTGATAACGCTGGTACTGCTGGCCGTGACAGCCAAGACAGTAGTTCATGAATAATTTAGCACCACGCTGTAACGATGCTTTATCGCTCAGATCATAGTTAGCTTTGTCCAGATGAACGTTTCCGCCAGCGGCCAGTGCCATCCCAGGCAGCAGCAACGCCAGTGCAAATATTAGTTTTCTCATTTAGGGATCCTCGCTGGTACAGGCTTAGTTGTTTCATTTTTACTGTAGATAAACAGCAGGATGAAGAAACCGAAATACATAACCGTTAAGATTTGCGATGCAGTAATCTTCCAGTTTTCCTGTGGTGTACCACCTAAGTAACCTAAGAAGATAAACACAATGGCAAACACAATCAGGTTCAGCTTGTGCAGACCACTGCGATAACGCCACGACTTAACTGTACCGCGGTCGAACCAAGGCAGCAGGAACAGGAAGATGATCGCACCAAACATGGCGATTACACCAAACAGCTTATCCGGTACCGCTTTCAGAATCGCGTAGAACGGCGTGAAGTACCAAACCGGGAAGATATGCTCAGGCGTTTTCAGCGGGTTAGCAATTTCAAAGTTTGGATGCTCAAGGAACTTACCGCCCATTTCCGGCGCGAAGAACATAATGTAAGTAAACGCCGCCAGGAAGATACAGAAAGCCACTAAGTCTTTCAGTACGATGTGCGGGAAGAAAGGTACGATATCATCAGCAATGTCGTACTTACTGGTGTAGTACTCGTGAATTTCGAATTTGGTTTTTTCGTCTTCTGACAGGCTGCCTTTCTTGTGCTTGATAGCCACGCCGTCAGGGTTGTTAGAACCCACTTCGTGCAGCGCAATAATGTGCAGGAATACCAGAATTACGATAACCAGCGGCAGTGCAATAACGTGCAGTGCAAAGAAGCGGTTAAGTGTGGCACCAGAGATTACGTAGTCACCCTGAATCCACTGAACTAAGTCAGGACCAATCACCGGAATCGCACTGAACAGTGATACGATTACCTGAGCACCCCAGTAAGACATCTGACCCCATGGCAGTACGTAACCCATAAAGGCTTCAGCCATCAGTGCCAGGTAAATCAACATACCGAAGATCCACAGTAATTCACGTGGTTTCTGGTAAGAACCGTAAATCATACCGCGGAACATATGCATGTAAACCACGATAAAGAACGCAGAAGCACCGGTACTGTGCATGTAACGGATAATCCATCCGTAGTCGATTTCACGCATGATATATTCAACTGACGCGAAGGCACCTTCTGACGTCGGGTTGAAGTTCATGGTTAACCAGATACCGGTTACGATTTGGTTAACTAATACGATGGTGGCCAGAAATCCGAATACGTACCAGAAGTTCATGTTACGTGGGGCCGGATACTGGATAGCGTGCATGTTGGCTACACGCATCATTGGGATACGTGCTTCAATCCAGGCTAGAAATGCTTGCATGTTACGCAACCTCCGCTTCTGAACCAATGATCACTGTTGTGTCATCAACAAACTGATACGGTGGAACAACCAGGTTTAATGGTGCAGGCACGTTTTCAAAAACGCGACCAGCCATATCGAACTTAGAACCGTGACACGGACAGAAGAAACCATCCGGAACACCTTCTACGTATTCTTCAAAAGCACCATCTTTCATATGTTGTGGAGAGCAACCAAGGTGCGTACAAATACCTACCAGGATGAGGTATTCCTCTTTCATTGAGCGCCACTGGTTTTTCGCAAACGCAGGTTGCTGCTCGTTTTCAGAGGCTGGGTCACGTAACTTGTCTTCGTGTGTAGCAAGTTCAGCCAGGATTTCTGGCGTACGACGTACGATCCATACCGGCTTGCTTCGCCACATTACACGAATCAGCTGGCCAGGTTCGATTGCGCTGATATCAACCTCAACGTCAGCACCGGCCGCTTTCGCTTTTGCACTCGGATTCCAGGACGCAACGAAAGGTACAGCTGCACCTACTACACCCACACCGCCTACAACCGATGTCGCAACGGTCAGGAACCGACGACGCGGATTGTCTTGCGGTTTGTCATCACTCAGCGCAGACTCTTTTGCATCTACAGATACATTGCTCATCCACTTTTCTCCAGGTTTTGGATAATATGAAAACCCGTAACCCTGCGCCACAGGCGGGATTAACAGGCTTTCATTAAACTTGTCGTGTCCAGTTTACTTCATCATTTGCATAATGCTGCTTTCCGGCACGAAAGATTGTCATAATTTTCGACCGAAAATGATAAAAGAAAACCCCCTCAAAACACAAGGAATTACTGGTATTAACTGGATAAATATTTGCGCCAAATCAGCTTGGATAACCGGCTTGAGACGAAAGTCGTAGTAAGGTTGGCGGGCGCATACAAATTATTTACATTTATTTATCACAAACCAGCAAGCCTGCCTGAGGTGATTTTTTAATAAACGAAATCAGACGCAATTACAGGCATAAAAAAACCCGGTATAAACCGGGTTTTTGCAATCCAAAAACGTATTAACGTTTTGAGAATTGTGGTTTCTTACGTGCTTTATGAAGACCCACTTTCTTACGTTCAACGCGACGAGCGTCACGGGTAACGAAGCCAGCTTTACGCAGTGCTGGACGCAGTGTTTCGTCATATTCCATCAGTGCACGGGTAATACCGTGACGGATAGCACCAGCCTGACCGTTAGAACCACCACCTTTAACAGTGATGTACAGGTCAAACTTTTCAGTCATTTCTACCAGTTCCAGTGGCTGACGAACAACCATGCACTCGGTTTCACGACCAAAGTACTCGTCAAGAGCACGTGAGTTTACTGTGATGTTTCCTGAGCCTGGACGCAGGAATACACGAGCAGTAGAACTTTTGCGACGGCCAGTGCCGTAATATTGAGTATCTGCCATGTGATAAGCTCCTTAAATGTCCAAAACTTGAGGTTGTTGTGCAGTGTGCTTGTGCTCGGTACCCGCGTAAACTTTCAGTTTGCGGAACATAGCGCGGCCCAGAGGACCTTTAGGAAGCATACCTTTAACCGCTTTTTCAAGCACCATTTCTGGCTTGTGAGCGATTAATTTCTCAAAGTTAGTTTCTTTCAGACCACCTGGGTAACCAGTGTGAGCGTAGTACATTTTGTCCTTCGCTTTGTTACCAGTTACAGCGATCTTTTCCGCGTTGATTACTACGATGTAGTCACCAGCATCAACGTGCGGAGTGTACTCAGGCTTATGCTTACCACGTAAACGCAGTGCGATTTCTGAAGCCAAGCGACCAAGAGTTTTGTCTGTGGCGTCTACCACATACCAGTCACGTACAACCGTTTCTGGCTTTGCAACAAAAGTTTTCATTTTTAAAATTCACCCGAAAAATATTCGTCGTTACTTGGTTAAAAGTCTCAAATGAGGCCTTTAAACCACCTAAAATCAATCTTGTGACCCCTTCGAGTCCATTGATTCTTCCACCTTCCCACAGGTGGGTGTAACTGGGCAGGGCGCGAATTATACAGCATTTGCACAAAAAGCATACCCCTAAATTGGCAAAAAAATAAATTGGCTGAAAGTGAATTCATCAACTAACTTTAACAACGAAATTGTCCTTATTTTGTTGTATATGAAAGCATTTTCTATTTTGTTTTGGCTCATTCCGAGCATTTTCACCAGCTTATCTGCACAGGCCGTCCCTGAACAGGTTATTTTTACCCGCGCCTTTGCAGACGAGCACTACGATTATTATCACGCGCAAATTTTACAGCGTGCGCTGCAGCTCACCCCCGAATTTGGAGAGGCCGAGGCCATGCCCCATCCCCACCCCATGTCTCAGGCCCGGCAAATCATGAAGTTAAAAAGTGGTGAGGGGCAAGTGATGTGGAGTGCCACCTCCGACGAACGGGAAAAACAACTGTTGCCGGTGCGTTTTCCGCTCCTACAAGGGCTTGCGGGGTACCGGGTGCTGGTAATCCACAAATACAAACAGGCTAACTATCCCCGGGAAATCAGTCTTGAACAGTTGCAGTCTTTTCTTGGCGTGCAAGGGGCAGACTGGCCCGATTTAAACGTGCTCCAATACAACGGATTTAAAGTGGAGGGCGAGCCCTGGAGCCTTTGGTTTACCAGTATGTTTATTGCCGTTCAGCGGGGTTTGGTTGATTATTTCCCGAGAAATGTCATTGAAGTCACCAAAGACCTGGAACGCCATGCAGATAAGAACATCCGGCTGGAAGATAACCTTATGCTGCATTATCCCAACTACGAATACTTTTTTGTTTCACCTGAGTACCCACAATTGGTCCGGCGTATTGAGACCGGCTTGCTCCGCATGCTGCAAAACGGTGAGTTAAAAGAGTATTTTTACAAACACGAAAATCACCGCAGGGCGATGTCACTGGTCACCGACAAATCCCGAAAAGTGTTTGAGCTGGACAACCCGGCTCTCACCATCACCTTTGCTGAGCCATTATGGGCCATTGACCCGGGGCCTATGGAGAAATATCTCATCGACAAGCTTGGCAAAGAGGCCGTTACTCCTGGCTCTTAACCTGTTGCCAGAGTTGCTCCAGTTCATCCAGTGAATGCCCGGTTAAGCTGCCCTTTTGGCCAATGGCCATGGCTTCTACCGTTGCAAAGCGGCGGGCAAACTTCTGGCTGGCGCGTCGTAGTGCGGCGTCTGCGTCAACGTTACAATGACGAGCCAGATTAACCATGGCAAACAGCGCATCGCCTATCTCGGCTTCCAGCGCCTGCTGGTCGCGTTCCGGCGCATCCAGTTCGGCCTGAATTTCAGCCACTTCCTCACGTACTTTATCCGCCACCGGTGTTACCGACGGCCAGTCGAAGCCTACCGTGGCGCACTTTTTCTGTATTTTCTGAGCATACATTAACGCGGGCAAACCCCGCGGCACGCTATCGAGTAATGCGTTTGACTGGGCTGTTTTTTCAGTGGCTTTAATCGCTTCCCACTGCGTTGATAACTGGCTTTCGTCGGTTTGCCTGTCGGCAAAAACATGGGGATGACGCCGCACCATTTTGTCACTGATAGCGTTGGCGATATCAGTAAAGTCAAAACTGTCCTGCTCTTTACCGACTTGCGCATAAAACACAATCTGAAACAGCAAATCGCCCAGCTCATCCTTAATTTCTTCAGGAGCGCCCCGCTCAATAGCATCCACCGCCTCGTAGGCTTCTTCTATGGTGTAGCGGGTCAGCGACTGCATGGTTTGCTTTACGTCCCAGGGACAACCTTTTTCAGGGTCCCGCAGTCGCGCCATCACCACCAACAAACGTTCCAGCGCGGCTGCCGGATTAGTGGGCTTTGCGGCGAACATCAATCACGTCCTTTAACTGACGTAAACGGGTAGTCAGTCTGTTCAGAGCTTCAAGGTCCAGCACTTCTACCGAAACAGAAATTAACGCCGTGTGATTTTTCTTATCACTTAAACTATTCACACCCAGCAGGGCGACGCCTTCATTAGCCAGTACAGTGGTGATATCACGCAACAATCCGGTGCGGTCATTACATTCGATATCCAGATTGGCTTCGTAGCCAACACTGAGATCTTCTGACCAGTTAACCTCAATTTGTCGCTCCGGATGCTGGTTAAGCAGGTTTTGTAACTGCTCACAGCTTTCCTTGTGCACACTAACGCCGCGCCCCTGCGTGATATAACCAAGAATGTGATCGCCCGGTACCGGGTGACAACAATTGGCCAGCTGACTCATCAGATTACCCACGCCCTGTACCACAACGCTGTCAGGCTTGTTCTTGCCACGGGCAGCCTTGCGGGTTTTCAGTTTGGGGCTGAGTTCTTCTTGCGGCGGCGGTGCCAGCAATTGTTGCAGGTGATTGACCACCGACATGACGCGGATGTCACCAGCACCAATGGCTGAATGCAGTTCATCTATGCCGTTAACATTAAAGCGTGCACAGGCATCGCTGGCCATTTTGGGCGGAATACCAGCCCGATGCAGTTCTCTTTCCAACAGTTCTTTACCGGCCTGCTGGTTCTTTTCTTTATCCTGCTTTTTAAAGAAACTGTGAATCGTTGCCCGGGCACGGGAAGAATGAACATAACCTAAGCCAGGGTGCATCCAGTCCCGGGAAGGATTAGGCTCTTTACCGGTGAGAATATCTACCTGATCGCCACTTTGCAGCTGGTAGGTAAAAGGCACTATCCGGCCGTTAATTTTAGCGCCGATACAGCGATGCCCCACATTACTGTGAATGTAATAGGCAAAATCCACCGGCGTGGACCCTTGGGGTAAGTCGATAACATCGCCGCGCGGGGTGAACACATATACCCGATCATCAAACACCTGACTGCGTAATTCTTCTACCAGATCGCCGGATTCGGCCACCTCTTCCTGCCACTGCAGAATTTTACGTAACCAGTTAATGCGCTCATCGTAACCCGAGACCTTACCCGTACTACCCTCTTTGTATTTCCAGTGCGCCGCCACACCAAGCTCGGCATCCTGATGCATCTTTTGTGTACGAATTTGAATTTCGACCGGTTTACCCTCTGGCCCCACTATCACTGTGTGAATAGACTGATATCCGTTAGGTTTGGGTGTGGCAATATAATCGTCAAACTCTTTGGGGATATGTTTGAAGTGCGCATGCACAGTCCCCAGCGCCGCATAACAGTCCTGCAAACGTTCGGCGATAATTCGTACAGCCCTGATATCAAACAGCTGCTCAAAAGTCAGGCGTTTTTTCTGCATCTTTTTCCAGATGCTGTAAATATGCTTGGGACGACCGTAGACCTCTGCCTTGATATGTTCGTTATTTAATAAATCCTGCAAATCGTTAACGATATTATCGATGTATTCCGCCCGCTCACGACGCTTACCGTCCAGCTGTTTGGCAATTTGCTTGTAGGTCACCGGGTGCAAGTAACGAAATGCGAGGTCTTCAAGCTCCCACTTTAACTGACCTATGCCCAACCGGTTAGCCAGCGGCGCATAAATGGTGGCGCATTCGCGGGCGACCATAACCCGGGTTTCTTCGTCGGCTTTTTTCACCTGCTGCAGAGCACAAATGCGCTCGGCCATTTTGATCACCACGGCGCGAACATCTTCCACCATCGCCAGCAGCATCCGGCGAATGCTGTCAATGTGCTGCTCATCGGGCGCTGAGAGCTTACTTTGCGATTGTTTGCGGTTGTGCAGCATGCGAATGGCTTCCATTCGCCGCACGCCGCTGATGAGCTGTTCAATTTCTCCGCCAAACTGCTCCAGCACCTCTTCGTCGGTGAGTTCGTGTTGCTGGCAATAGGGGTACACCAACGCCGCCTGCAAAGTGGCATCATCCATGTTGAGCTGATGAAGAATTTCCACCATCTCCTGTCCTACCAGTAATTTGTCCGGCATGTGCGAAATATCACGCAACTTCTGTGCGGTATGCTCAGACAAATTTAAACTGGCCAGCCACTCCTCAAACGGAGGGCGTTGCGCTTCGTGCACTGTGCGGGTCGAAACCATAAGAACCTCTTACCCTTTGCCGGCGCGTTCCATGAGCGCCATCAATTCTATATGCTGGGTATATGGAAACATTTCCATTAAACCGATTTTCGAAATTTGCCACCCATCTTTAAGTAGTGGACCCAAATCCCGGATAAAAGTTGCCGGATTGCAAGATACATACACGACTGACGTAACTTTACTGGTGGCAATTTGCTGGCAAACCGCAAAAGCCCCTTCCCGCGAGGGATCAAGGAGAATTTTGTCATACTTTTTAACCGCCAGCTTATTGAGTTCCTGGCTGTTACTCAGGTCAGCAGTACGCCAGTGAATGTTGTTAATGCCTTGTTGGTGAGCATTTTTCTCTCCCCGTTGCACCATCGTGGAGACCCCTTCAACGGCCGTGACTTCACTCACCCGTTTGGCCAGCGGCAGGGAAAAGTTACCCAGGCCGCTGAACAAATCCAGCACTTTATCTGCGTCAGAAGGTGCCAGCCATTGTATGGCCTGGTCAATCATCGCCAGGTTTACCGCACCATTAACCTGAACAAAATCTTCGGTGGTCACCGCCAGCGAGAGTCCATCGGCGGTTTGGCACCTCAACTCGGAAACCGGCGCGTGCAAGCTCTCGCTGTGTTCACCAAAATCCAACCGTAAGTTAAGCTTATGCTCACGCGCGAAGTCAGTTAACAAGGCCCGGTCTTCGCTGCTTGCCGGTTGAGTAAACCTCAAGGTTACTCCCAGACCATTATCGGCCTTCAGCAAGCTGACATGACCAATAGCAGTGCGCCCCTTAAGCGCAGGTAACACTGCATGTAAAGCGGGCAACAGCTGGTTAAGTTCCGGCTCCAGCACCGGACACTGACTGATATTTACCACGCTGTCACTTCTGGCACTACGGAAGCCCAGACTGAATGGCTTACCTTTGCGGGCATCAATAGCCAGGCGGGTCTTGCGCCGGTACTGTTCTTCAGGGCTAAAAACAGGCGGTTGCCAGGGCAGCGTATCGAGCCCATATTGGTGTCGAATCTGACTATCCAGCGCCTGCTGACGCCAGCTTACAGCCGCTTCACGTTGCACATACTGCAACTGACATCCGCCACACTGGGAAAAAACCGGACAAAAAGGCTGCTGGCGCTGAGGTGCTGCCTCGAGTACTTTTGTCACCTTGCCCTCACAGAGCTGCTTTTTACTGGCGGTGACCGTGACCTGACAGGTTTCGCCGGGCAATGCGCCGTCGACAAATAAGACAGGCTGATGCTGACGGCTGATCCCCCGGCCCCGTGGGTCCCAACTGTCGATAGTGATACTCGCAATACTACTGGGGCGGGATTGTCTGGACTTTGTGCCCGCGCGTTTTTTTCCGCCGCCCTGATAAATACTAACCATTAGCCTCGCTCACAAGGTTTCTAAAATGACTGTGGCAACCGCATAATGTTGCTCATCCGACAAACTAACGTGAGCACTTACTATCCCTCTAACCTTGCACTGCTCAGCAAATTCACCACTGAAATTTAAAACAGGCGCACCGGCTTCGGTATGGCTTACATGGATATGCTGCCAGCTGATCCCCCGCCCGATCCCCGTACCCAGGGCTTTAACAGCGGCTTCTTTAGCCGCAAACCGTTTGGCCAGATAGCGTTCGGGTTGGTTGTGCTCGCAGTACAACTGCCACTCGCCGGGCGTCAGTACGCGCCGCGCCAGACGATCTCGCACGGCTTTATCAGTATCAAAACGGGCAATTTCGACAATGTCGGTACCCAACCCAGCAATCGCCATAATGAATTCCGGTGTTAGTTACCGAGGTAAGCCTGCATACGGGCTTCCTGCATCAGGCTACGCATATCCGCAACCGCTTTATGCAAACCGTCAAAGGCTGCGCGGGCAATAATGGCATGGCCAATGTTCAGCTCAATCAGCTGTGGGATAGCCGCAATAGGTTTTACGTTATGATAATGCAGACCGTGTCCGGCGTTTACCTTTAGCCCCAGGCTATCCGCGTACTCAACGCCATGGCGAATTTGCGCCAGGTGTTGCAGTTGTTCGGCTTCACTGCTGGCATCGGCATAATGACCGGTATGAATTTCGATAAAAGGTGCGCCCGTGGCTTTTGCTGCATCCAACTGACGCTCATCACCATCAATAAACAACGAAACCAGGATATTGGCCTCGGCCAGACGCTGACAGGCATCGGTAATCCGGCTCAGGTTCCCGGCTACATCCAGCCCGCCTTCAGTGGTCAGTTCTTCGCGTTTTTCCGGCACCAGACAGCAAAAAACCGGCTTAACCTGTTCGGCAATCGCCAGCATTTCATCGGTAACGGCCATTTCCAGATTCAACCGGGTATTGATGGTTTGCGCCAGCAGGGTTACGTCACGGTCTTTGATATGACGGCGGTCCTCGCGCAGATGCACCGTAATGCCATCGGCACCAGCGCGCTCTGCGATATCTGCCGCATGCACTGGATCGGGGTAAGAGGTGCCCCGAGCGTTACGTAAAGTGGCAATGTGGTCAATATTAACGCCAAGTAGAATATCTTTCATTCCCAGGGTCCTGGATTGCAATACAAAATGAAGTGGCGCGTATTGTAGCAGTGATTCAGCGGGAGGCCAAAAACAGCTCACGACTTTTCAGGGGTTTGTCGCCAACAAACGGGTGCAATGCCAGTCGGCACAGGCGCTTGGCCGCTTTGAGTGCAGTTTCATCCAGTTCGCCCTGAGCCAGACGATGCAGCTCTTCGCCACTAAAAGTGAACCGGGTTGGCAGCTTTACAGCACAAAATCCCAGTTCCGGTACCAGTTCATAATGACTGTGCATTGCAATAGCATCGCCACTGGCGGCATCACAGGTAAAATCAGGCATTACACCAAGCTCCTGCAATAAGGCCATTTCGTACTGCCGTAAGGTAAATTCAGCACCCTGGACTTGTTGCTGCAATGCGGTAATCGCTGAGGCATAAGACGTATAAAGATCGGTAGCTTCAAGCCCGGCGGGCAACACCCGGTTGGTCAGTTCATTCACGTACAGCGCACAATATAATGCGTCGCCGCTGAGCATGGTTAATCCGCCATTGCTTTCTAATTGAGTCAGGTTTTTTAAATCGCCTTTGCCGCTAAGCTGAACCCGCAGTGCCTGAAAAGGTTGCAGCAAACTTCGCCGGTCTGACTTCGCACTTCTCACTCCACGGGCAACTGCACTAACCCGCCCCAGTTCCAGAGTAAAAAAATCCACTATAAAACTGGTCTCTCGGTACGGGCGCCGATGCAGTACAAACGCGTTAAGCCAGTTATTTTGCATGGGCAGACTCAGGACCGTTTTATCCGCACAACTTTCATTTGTTCAAATTCCATCCCAGCGACACTTTCCACCGTGCGGTAGTAGGTCATGTTGACCCTCGCGCCTACCAGCGATTGATACGCCTGAGTACGCTTAAACACAAAAGGAGCGTCGATGTTTTCTATCATTATGGTATGTCTGACCCAGTCGCCATCCT
The DNA here is from genome assembly GCF_001758465.1 of Marisediminitalea lipolytica. Classification (GTDB taxonomy): domain Bacteria; phylum Pseudomonadota; class Gammaproteobacteria; order Enterobacterales; family Alteromonadaceae; genus Alteromonas; species Alteromonas lipolytica. The sequence goes on along the minus strand of NZ_MJIC01000014.1, from coordinate 185,428 downwards.
GACGCTGCACGTGGGAGACCACCCTGAGGTTCTCACTGTGGGTTAACGCTTCATGACGCTTTAACAGTTTATCCACGCTCATTGGGTGCTCCAGTCATGTTAGTCGGCGGGTGCCAGTGCTTCCACCAGCAATTGCAACGACTCGCGGCCACGAAAGTAATTCACATCCAGCTGATAGGCCAGTTGAACCTGTTTTACCCGATTGTCTGGCCAGACTTCCGGGTCAATGTTAAAGGCGATGGCATCAAATTCTTCACCGCTTTGTGGGTGTGCCAGCACCATTTTCAGGTGACGCTCACCCACAATACGCTGCTGCACAAGATTAAAAGTGCCGTCAAACAACGGCGGCTGAAAACCTTGTCCGAACGGCCCGGCCTGGCGCAACGTTTGTGCCAGCGGCAGGTCCAGCACTTCGGCGGCCAGCTCACCGTCACTGAGAATAACGTTAGGGTCGTCGATATCTGCCAGCGCGGCTTTAACATTACGGGTGAATTGTTCGGTAAACGCCGGTAAATTTTCCGCCCGCAGGGATAAGCCGGCGGCAGCCGCATGGCCGCCAAATTTTTCAATTAAATCCGGATTAGCGGTGCTGACAGCTTCTAATATATCGCGGATGTGCACGCCGCTGATTGAGCGCGCTGAGCCTTTGATAATAGCCTCATCCTGACGGGCAAACACGATGGTCGGTCGCTTGTATTCGTCCTTTAACCGGCCCGCTACAATTCCGATAACCCCCTGATGAAACTGCTCGTCAAACAAAACAATGGCATCGGGGGGAGCGCTGCTGTCCAGTTGTACAGACGCCAGAGTTTCCTGCGCCTGCTGTTTCATTTCCTGCTCTATGGTACGGCGCTGCTGATTAAGCCGATCCAGCTCAGTAGCCCTTGCTCTGGCTTCCATGGGGTCATTACACACCAAACATTCGATACCTGCTGCCATATCATCAAGCCGGCCAGCCGCATTAAGACGTGGCCCGATAACAAAGCCTAAATCAGCGGCGGTAAGTCGGGAAGCATGGCGCTGAGCGACTTCCAGTAATGCTGTTATACCAGGGCGGCAGCGACCGGCACGGATGCGCTGTAACCCCTGATGCACTAAGATTCGGTTATTCTGATCCAGCACCACCACATCAGCGACGGTGCCTACCGCAACGATGTCCAGCAGGTTGGCCAGATTGGGCGCGCCGACACCGCGTTCGGTAAACCAGCCGCGACTTTCGAGCTCTGCTCGCAAGGCCAGCATCAGGTAAAAGGCCACGCCAACGCCTGCCAGGTTTTTAGACGCAAAAGTGCACGCTGGCTGATTAGGGTTAACAATGGCGGCCGCCGGTGGGAGTTTGTCGCCCGGCAAATGGTGATCGGTAACAATAACTTCCATACCCAAAGCGTTAGCGCGTTCCACCCCCGCATGACAGGAAATACCGTTGTCGACGGTAATAATTAACGGCGTGCCGCGCTCAGCCGCCACTTCAACAATTTCGGGCGATAAGCCATAACCGAAATCAAATCGGTTAGGCACCAGATAGTCAACTTCGTCGGCCCCCATCTCGCGCAGCGCCAATAAACAAAGTGCTGTGCTGGTTGCACCATCGGCATCAAAATCACCAATAATGGTAATTGGCTGATGCGCAATAATTGCTGTGGCTATGCGCATAGCCGCCTGCTCACAGCCAAGCAAATCCCGATAATGGAGAAGATCTCTCGCGCCAATACTTAATTGCGCCGCAGACTGAATATGCCGCCCACGGTAAACCCGTTCAAGAACCGGGTGCATTGCAGTGTCGAAAGTGTCGCTGAGTGGCCGGCGCCTGATGTGTAAACCCATAGAAAAGCTATTGTTCGTTGCAGTAAAAAAGGAAGAGTATGAGGGACAATGGTAACGGGCTACCAATGGCAACCCGTTTATCCTGAAAACTTAACCAGCGATTTGCTTAAGCGCAGCCAGTAGTTGCTCTGGCGGCTGATAGCCAGGGATCACGCTGCCGTCGCTCAGGACGATATTGGGGGTACCATTTACGCCAATTTTGCGACCAAATTTAAACTGCTCTGCTACGTCATTGGCACAGCTTGCCGGCGTAACATTGCTGCCCGCTTTAGCGCTGGTCATGGCTTTTTTCGGGTCATCAGAACACCACACGGCAACCATCTGACGGTATACCGGGCTGTTTAAGCCAGCGCGAGGATAAGCAAGATAACGTACGGTGATGCCATCTTCGTTGTACTGCGCGATTTGTTCGTGCAGTTTTCGGCAATAACCACAGGTGGTGTCGGTAAAGACAGTTACCACGTACTGTTCATTCTCGGCTTTAAATTCGATGTATGAATCGTCAAACTGCTTGAGCCCGTCAATACGTACCTGCGCCAGCGCACTTTCTGTTTCGTTGCGCATCTGCTCGTCCAGATTATAAATTCTGGCCTGCAGCAGGTAAGTACCGTCGTTGCTTACATAAAACAATCCGTTTTCGGTATTGATTTGCAATAAACCGTCTACCGGAGAGTCAGCGATGGCGTCTATTTTCCACTGCAATGTGTTTTCGATTTTAGACTTTACACTCTCTTTATCGGCGGCATCTGCCAGTACATTTGCTGTGGCAGTTACCGTCACCAAACCTAACATAACCGCTAAACTGCGAAGAAAAAATTTCATTTACTCACTCCTGAAAACCGCCTTTATGGCCTTTGAGGCCCGATAAGCGCTCACTCTGTAACACCCTGTCACGTGTAAGACCGGAATTTAATCATTAAATTCCATGCTAGTGTATCAAAAAAAACGCAACAGGCGATGCCTGCTGCTAAATTATCCCCTGGGATGGTGTTCTGCAATAAGGTTTTGCAGTCTCTCTGTAGCAACATGGGTATAAATTTGCGTGGTTGAGAGGTCGCTGTGGCCCAATAACATTTGCACCACCCGTAAATCCGCACCGTGATTGAGTAAGTGTGTAGCAAAAGCGTGTCTTAGGGTATGCGGCGACAGATGGCAATTAATGCCCGCTTTCACGGCATAATACTTAATCCGGTGCCAAAACGTCTGGCGGGTCATCTGGACGCCCCGGTTGCTAACAAACACCACATCGGTCTGATGTTTTAATAATTGTGGCCTGGCCCCTTGCAGATAATCCTGCAACGCATCCAGCGCGTTTTCACCCAGCGGCACCAGGCGTTCTTTGTTACCTTTACCCATCACCCGCACCAGGCCCTGCTGTATACTCACCTCAGAGAGCCTTAAACCGGTCAGCTCACTAACCCGTAAACCAGTGGCGTATAAGACTTCCAGCATACTTTTGTCACGGCATTCAATAGGGTCTTCGCAATCAGGGGCATCCAGCAAGGCTTCCACATCCGCTTCGCTTAGGGTATCGGGCAGCTTTTTTGCCGCCTTCGGTATCGCCAGCTGGCTCACCGGGTTATCCTCGCGGCGCTGCTGAATCAGTAAATAGCGAAAAAACTGGCGCATCGCGCTGATATTTCGCTGCGTACTGCGCGCCGATAAACCCGCCTGCTCGCGCCACATCAGGTAATCCTGCATGTCAGTGAGACTGGCTCGCAGTAAATCCACCTTACGATTGCGCAGAAACCCGGCCACGTGACACAAATCACGACGATAGCCCTGCTGGGTATTATCGCTCAGGCCTTTCTCGAGCCATAACATCTCGATAAAGGTTTCAATTAAATCTAAATCATTCTCGCCTGGCTGGGGTAATGGCGTACTCACTTAAAGCCGCGCCTTTCTTTAATTAACTCATAGGCAGCCTGAATGTCCTGCGCTTTGTTTTTAGCAATTTCCATCGCCTGTTCGGGTAAGCCCTTAGACGCGAGCTTGTCAGGATGATGTTCTGACATCCGCTTACGGTAGGCCCGTTTAATGGTTTTTTCGTCATCGCTGGCAGACACACCGATAACGGCATAAGCATCTTCCAGTGAAGGCCCCTGCGACTGCCCTCCTTGTTGCTGGTAGTTGCCGCGTCTCTGCTGACCACGAAACCTGACTTCCGCCTCAAAAAGGGCTATCAGGTAATCCAAATCACGGCGCACAAAACCCAGCGCTTTAGCGACTTTTTCGAGTACCCGGTATTCTTCACTCGCCAGACGTCCATCAGCAAAAGCAGCCTGAATCAGGATCTCAAGAAACACTTGTAATATATCCCTGCGCCCATGGCAGGACTCGTGAAGTTGTTTAAGGATATCGGCAATCGGAAAATCTCTGGCTTTACCCTCCCGAAACGCTTGCTGGGCTTCCTGGCGCGCCTGCCCCTGAAGCTGCATTTCATCCATCAGGTTGGTGGCAACTTTGATTTCAGATTCAGTCACTTTACCGTCAGATTTGGCCAGATGACCGAGGGCGGCAAACAGGCTGTGAAAGAAAACGGCTTGCTGTTGTAAGGCATCCTGACTGGAAAAAAAGCGGCCAAAGCCCCCCATCCGGCCAAAATCCTGACTGTATCCCTTGTCGAACATATAGCCGACCAACAAACCGAGAATCGCGCCCGGCAGTTTTAAAAACATCAGCCCAAAAATAAAACCCAGTAATCTGCCCCAAATCGGCATGAATTCCCCCTGTTTAGCTTGATGTAACCTGACTTTACTCTGCAAAACAACCGATTAAAGCAGCCATCAAATAGTTAACGTATCGCACTATAGCGAATGCGCATTCGCTTGAGAAGCCGTCGCTCTCTGGTGCTCAGCGCAAATAAATGGGGATAAGTTATGAATTTTTCGTTTTTTTTCAGGTCTGCTGTTGGTAATTGGCGGCGAAGTGCATAGAATTAGCGCCTGATCAGAATAGCGCTGGCAGCATCGACCAGCCAGCGAACCCTTAGAAGCACCGAGAACAATAATTTGCTGTCAAAAAATACACAACCTGCTAAGGCGCATCAACAATGCGAATATCAGGTACAGCATAGGATACTGGCGACACGCCGATTGCCACAACGTATTGCCTTATCTTGCCTGATTGCGGCGGGGACTTGCGGCCTGTCTGCCCCGGCTTTTGCCCAGGCAGCGGCCAGTGATGCCCTGTGTGTCGCTGCACCTGCGCCATTTGACAGCAACCAGCTATTGCAAAAAAAACAGGTCCAGGTGACCGCAGATTCTGCTGAAATTGTTGAAAATCAGTTTGCCAGCTTTAAAGGCAATGTCGATATCGTGACCGACAGCGCCGTGATTCACGCGAAAAGCGCTGAGGTAACTGATAACGGCCGGGCGATGTCTGCCAGTGGTGGCGTACGCTATGACAGCCCTGCCCTGAGCGTTAGCAGCGACCTGCTGTCGGTGGACTCCCAGCAACAAATCCTTAAACTGCAAAACACCCAGTATCAGTTAACCGGTTTTGTCGGCCACGGTGCCGCCGGTGAAATTGATATTGGTGCCGAACAGGGTATTTCGTTAAAAGACGTTAGCTTTACTACCTGTCCGCTGGATCAGCAGGACTGGCGACTGGTCGCCTCTGAAATCAGTATTGAACCAGGCGATACCCTGGGTGAAGCGCGCAATACACGGTTTTACGTAGGTGGCGTGCCGGTTTTGTATTTACCTTATTTTGCTTTCCCGGTGAGTAATCAGCGCCAGACCGGTTTGCTGTTTCCGGTTATCGGCAGTTCCAGTTCTACCGGGGTAGATTACGAACAACCGTTTTACTGGAACATGGCACCTAACTACGATATGACCATTTCACCCCGCCTGATGACCAATCGTGGTTTACAGTTAAAGACCGAATTTCGCTATCTGACCCAAAGCTCTAACGGTCAGGTAAATGTGGAATATCTGGACAAAGATACCCGTCTTTCAGACGATGAAAACCGCTACTTTTATCGCTATCAGCATCACGGCAGACTGTCTGAAAACTGGCAGCTAAACATCGATTTAAATGGTATCAGCGACAACAACTATATCGTGGATTTGGGTTCCGATTATTACAACCGCTCCGATACCACCATTAACCGCACTATCGGCATGGACTACTTTAGTCCGTCGCTGGATATGAGCCTGTATCTGCGAGATTTTGATACGCTGGGCGACTTTGACGCCATTTACCGTGCCCTGCCAGAGGCAAAGTTGCAGTGGCGTAGCGATTTAGCAAGTTACCTGTCAGTAATGATTGACTCGGAACTGGCTTATTTTGATAACGCCCAGGACAATAATCCTGAAGCTTTACGCTGGCACCTGGCCCCTACAATCGCGATTCCTTATCAACGCTACTGGGGCGAGGTCACCGCCGAGCTGACGGCAATGAATACTTATTACAAGCAAACCAACGTTGTGGGAACTGAGCTGGAAGAAGAGGTAAACCGGACGCTTTATCAGGGCCGGTTGTTCAGCACCCTGTATTTTGAGAAAAACGATCAGTTGCTGGGTAATGATGTCACCATTACTTTTGAACCCAAAGTGCAGTATCTGTATACCTCTTATGAGGATCAGTCCAGCATTGGGTTATACGATACCACCGCACTGCTTAACGATGTAAACGGGCTGTTTCGCGGTCAGGAATTCACCGGATTGGATCGCATCAGTGATAACGACCAGATTACCCTTGGTGTGACCTCGCGCATAATTGATAGTGCCAACCGGGAACAATTTGTCGTGAGTCTGGGTCAGATATTCTACTTGTCAGACTCCAAAGTGACGACTTCGGTTGACGATCGCAATCGCTCGGCCCTGGCCGGTGAACTGGACTGGCGCTTTGACGACAGTTGGTTTGTGCACTCAGCTATTCAGATTGCCACCGATAACGACAAGGTCGAACGCAGTGGTCTGGCTCTTGAATACCGTTTGGATGCAAAGAGTCTGGTGCAGCTGAGCCATCGCTTTGTCAGGGATTTATCGGGCGAAACCATTGATCAGATTGGTTTATCTGCCAGCTGGCCGATTTCACAGAACTGGCAGGTGGTCGGCCGCTCTTACCGTGATTTGGAGCGCGACAGAAGCATCGAAAACTATTTTGGGGTACAGTATGAATCCTGTTGTTGGGCAATAAGAGTGGTAGCCCAACGGAACCTGACCAACCGTTACGATGTCACAGGTCAGCAAAATACTGATGAGTTTGACTCCAGTATTGGTCTGACATTTATCTTTAAGGGGATCGGTTCATCCCGGTCGAATCGGGCAATGCTCGAAGAAGGTATGTTCGGTTACCGACAACCTTACGTGTTAAATTAAATGCGCCGCTAATCTGGCAGTATTAACAACAAGCAAGAGAGTTTATGAAGTATTTTATTCGGGGTTTGTTTTTAAGTCTGGTAATGAGTTTACCCGTCCTGGCCCAAACTGAGCTACTCGATAAAGTGGCTGTTATTGTCGATCAGGGGGTAGTTCTGGAAAGTGAAGTCCGGACCCTGGTAGATGAGGTTAAAGCCGACGCTGCCGCCAAAAACCAGCGTTTGCCGTCTGACGAAGCCTTACGCACCCAGGCTATCGAGCGACTGATCCTGAAAAGTCTGCAACTACAAATGGCCGAAAAAATGGGTATCCGGGTCAGCGATCCACAGCTTGATCAAACGATTGCAAATATTGCCGCCGGTGAAAATGCCACGGTTGAGCAACTGCGAACTGAGCTGGCTGGTCAGGGCATTGCCTATAACGATTACCGTGAGCAGGTGCGCGAAGAAATCATCATGGGCGAGGTACGTCGTGCCAATGTTCGCCGCCGTATTTATATCACCCAACAGGAAATCGATAACCTGATGGATCTTATCGAACAACAGGGTTCTGCTCAGGCTGAATATGAACTGGGCCACATTCTGATTGGTTTTCCGCCAGAAACAACCGATACCGATGTTGCCGATGCCCGTGAGCGTGCCGATAAGGTTATGAAGCTGCTTGACGAAGGCTCTGAGTTTTCACGCATTGCGATTGCAGCGTCATCCGGTTCTGAAGCACTGGACGGCGGTAACATGGGTTGGATGAACATTAACGCCATGCCAACCCTGTTTGCCGAAGCGGTTCAGGGCAAGCGTAAGGGAGATATTATCGGTCCAATCCGCAGTGGTGCGGGTTTCCACATCCTGAAAATTCTCGATACCCGCGGCATTGAAGTGGTAGAAGTAGAAGAAGTTCACGCCCGCCATATTCTGATTCAGCCGTCGATTATTTTAAGTGAAGATCGCGCCAGAAAGATGCTCGAAGAATTTAAAGCGCAGGTGATTGCCGGCGAGGCAGACTTTGCCGAACTTGCGAAAGAACACTCTGCGGATCCCGGTTCGGCCTTGCGTGGCGGCGATCTGGGCTGGGCAGACCCGAACATTTACGTTCCTGAATTTAAACAAGCACTGGCTAATTTAGAGCCCGGGGAGTACAGTGATCCTGTTCGCACCCAACACGGTTGGCATTTAATGCAACTGCTTGAGCGACGTATCGACGACGCAACGGAACAACGCAAGGAAGATAAAGCCTACCAGCTTCTGTTTAACCGTAAATTTACCGAAGAAAGCGAGAACTGGTTACGCGAAATGCGCGATTCGGCTTATATCGAAGTCCTGAGCAAATAATCTTAAGGTCTTACCCATGACACCGCTTAAAATTGCTGTAACGCCCGGCGAACCCGCCGGCATTGGCCCGGATCTGGTCATCGAACTGGCCCAGCAGGAGTGGCCGGCGCAGCTGGTTATTTTTGCTGACGAAACCATGATGCTGGATCGTGCCGCAGCGCTGAACATGCCATTGACATTAATCCCCTACACCCCGGGGGAAAACCGCCTGTTAGCAAAAGGCGAGTTGTACATTCAGGCCATTCCCACCGCTGTGCCGGTGGAAGCGGGCGTACTTAACAGTGATAATGGCCACTATGTAGTAGAAACTCTGCGTCAGGCCTGTCAGGCCAACATAGAAGGCGATTTTGATGCGGTAGTAACCGGTCCGGTAAATAAAGGCATTATTAACAAAGCCGGTATTTCATTCAGCGGTCATACCGAATTCTTTGCTCATCAGTCGAACACTATAGACGTGGTAATGTTACTGGCGACCGAAGGCCTTAATGTGGCGCTGGCAACCACCCATATTCCACTGGAGTATGTGTCCAGAGCGATTACCCGTGAGCGTCTGCACAAAGTTATCCATATTATTCATACCGACCTGAAGCTTAAATTCAATATTTCTCAACCGCATATCTACGTTTGCGGCCTGAATCCTCATGCCGGTGAAGATGGCCACATTGGCCGTGAAGAAATCGAAACCATTACACCCGCCCTGGAAGAGCTCAGGGCCGAAGGTATTCACCTGACGGGTCCCCTGCCTGCCGATACCATATTTCAGCCTAAATACCTGGAAGACGCTGATGTGGTGCTGGCAATGTACCACGATCAGGGATTACCCGTGCTAAAATACAAAGGATTTGGTGCGTCGGTAAATATCACCCTTGGTCTGCCGTTTATTCGCACCTCAGTTGACCACGGTACGGCTCTGGATCTGGCCGGTAAAGGCCAGGCAGACAGCGGGAGTTTTACCAAAGCAATGAATAAAGCAATAGAACTGGCACACCATCAACAATGAATAAAACCCATTTAGGCCACACCGCCCGTAAGCGGTTTGGCCAAAACTTTTTAAACGATACTTTTGTTATTGAGCAGATCGTTGATGCGATCAATCCGCAGGACGGCGAAAACCTGGTGGAAATCGGTCCGGGACTGGGTGCCCTTACCGATCCCGTTTGTGAACGGGTTAATGCTCTGACAGTTGTTGAGCTGGACCGGGATCTGGCCAAACGCCTGCGTCACCACCCTTTCCACGGCAGTAAACTTACGATTATTGAACAGGACGCACTCACGGTCGACTTTAATGAGTTGGCCAAACCCGGCGCACCGTTAAGGGTTTTTGGTAACCTTCCTTATAATATTTCCACCCCGATTATGTTTCACTTGTTCAGTCATGCAGGCAGCATTGCTGACATGCACTTTATGTTACAAAAAGAGGTGGTTAACCGCCTTGCTGCCGCGCCCGGGAATAAAAACTACGGCCGTTTATCAGTAATGGCGCAGTACTACTGTAAGGTTCAACCCGTACTCAATGTGCCACCGGGCGCTTTCGTTCCGCCGCCAAAGGTTGAATCGGCAGTCGTTCGTCTGACACCTCACCCTGCCCCTGTGGTTGAAGTTACTGATGTAAAAATGCTTGAACGTGTCTGCACAATGGCGTTTAATCAACGCAGAAAGACGATTCGTAACAGTCTTAAAGACTGCATTGACGAGACGCAGTTAGAAGCACTGGGGCTGGACGCAACCCGTCGGGCCGAGACACTGTCGCTTGAAGATTTTGCCACTATAGCAAATTGGGTGAGTAAGCATGACAGCACCGAAGACTGAACACAATCCGGCCGATTTGGTTACCGTAAGAGTAGTCACCCGGCATTTACCAGAACACTTACCTTCTGACAGTGATAAGTTTGCCTTCGCTTATCAGATTACCGTGATTAATCACAACACTTTTGCCGTTAAGCTAACCCACCGTTACTGGTTGGTTACTGATGCTAATGGCAAGCAAACAGAAGTCAGCGGTGAAGGTGTGGTAGGCAAACAACCTACTATCGAACCCGGCGAAAGCTTTCAGTACACCAGTGGGTCGGTGATTGATACGGAAGTTGGCACCATGCAAGGCTACTATGATATGAAAACAGCTGATGGTGACGTGTTCCGGGTGCCCATTGACCCCTTTCGTCTGGCCTTACCCAACATTATCAACTGATCATGTCTACCTACGTAATCGGCGACATTCAGGGATGTTACGCCGGGCTTCGAAGCTTACTCGAGAAAGTAGGCTTTGAACCCGGACGGGATACTTTATATGCCGTGGGAGATTTAATTGCCCGCGGCGAGGACTCTCTGAGTACCATCCGCTATCTTCGTAGTTTGGGCAGCAGCTTTTACAGCGTGCTGGGCAATCATGATTTGCATTTTTTGGCGGTATCACAAGGTATTAAAAAAGCCAAGCGCAACGATAACCTGCAACCCCTGCTGGATGCTCCTGAGCTACCCGAAATAGTAGACTGGCTGCGCCAGTGGCCACTGGCACATGCCATAGACGAAAAGCATATTATGGTGCATGCAGGGCTTTACCCCGACTGGTCGACTCAGCAGTTGCTAACTTATAGCAATGAAATCAATCAGGCTTTAACCGGTTTAAGATGGCGTCAGGTGCTGGAGAACATGTACGACGATGGCCCGCCAAAATGGAACGACAAATTAAAAAATGTCCGCCGCCAGCGCTTTATTATTAATGCCACAACCAGAATGCGTTATGTTCGCTCTTCCATGGCACTCAACCTGACTATAAAGTGTGCACCTTCTGAAGCGCCCAATTCATTGCGCCCGTGGTTTGCTATAAGCAATAAAAAGCTTCAGGCCGATGAGAGAATATTGTTTGGTCATTGGGCCGCATTGCTGGGTAAAACCGGCTCGTCACAGTTTGTTGCGTTAGACACCGGTTACGTTTGGGGTAATGCGCTGACACTGTGGCATAAAGAGTCCGATCTGCGAATAGCCATTAACGCCTGATAGCAGGCGCTCTGGTTCACATCATCTGGCGCTGCCGGATAAACTCACTGGCAATAGGGATTGCGACTTCAGCAAAATCCCAGAAAGCCGCTGTTTTAGCATTGATGTTAACGGCTACTGCCATGTTATAGCCCGGTATAACCATTAACCAGCTCTGCGCGCCCCGCGATACGCCGCCATGATGGGCATATTTCAACTCGCCAATGTCCTCACCAAAATCATAGTTATGCACGCGCCAGCCAAGTGCGTAGTTCTGCTCGTTGACAGAGCCGTCGTTAAGCCGCTGAGGCGTCCAGAATTCTGACCTAATTGCAGCGCTGAGAAATTGCTCATCCAGCACCCCGGCGCCCAGCCTGACCAGATCCTCAGAGGTCGAAATAAATCCGCCCCCCGCCAGACGATGACTGAGATCAACGGTTCTCCAGGGCCTGACCACTGGCCTGGTTTCATCCTCGCGCCAGTAAAATGTAGCCAGACTGGCACTGTGTTGTTCGTAATGGGCCTGCACCGAAGAAGGACTGGTATGCGTAAGACCCAGCGGTTGCAATACCTTTTGCGCCATCAATGTTTGAAATGGCTGCTTGCCGACCTGTTGCAACGCTGCACTCAGCGCGACCGTACCCAGGCTCGAATAGCTAAAATCCGTCCCCGGTGCAAACAATAAATCAGAGTCATCAAACAGGGCGTAGGCATCCATGACATCGGTGTAACTGCTGTTAAGCGCCATACTTTTATACAATCCCTGGCGCTCGGTATTGTCTTTATAATGGGGCATTCCCGAAGTATGTGATGCCAGCTGTCTGAGCGTTATTTGTGACCATAGGGCTTTGTCCTTGCTGTTGCCCAACGGTAGCTCAAGCTCGGTTAAGGTGTTATCTACACTAACCAGGTTTTCCTGCACCATGCGGGCAAGCAGCGTGGCTGTCAGTATTTTTGAAGTACTGCCAATTCTGAACTGAGTGTGTTCGGTTACCGGTTGGCGGGTTTTAATATCCGCCCAGCCAGCACTTCCGCTCCAGACAACCTCACCATCCACCGCCACCGCAGCGGAAATGCCTGGTGTATTAATAGCCTGACGATGAGCAGACAACAGGGCCAGTGAGCCCTCTCCGGCCAATTGGTAATGGGTATTATAGACCTGTTGGCGCTGGGGAATATCATCAGGAATGGTGACAAATCCCCACCACGGCATAGGTGCGTTACCCGTATGGGCTAAAAACTGATAGGCCGGTGTGAGCAGATAACCCAGCAGCCACACAATGGCCGCCAGCAAGATAAGCAGGTATTTTTTCATGGCTTTTCCAACAATTAAATTTTCTTAACGTTATGAAAAAGCGTGAGAAAACTCTTCTCAAAAACAAAAAAAGCTGCTCAGTTTTGAAATTGAGCACGATAATCTGACGGCGTAACGCCCTTGGCTCGTTTAAAGATCCGGTTAAAAGAAGCAACGGAGTTAAACCCTGACTCCAACGCCAGCGTTAATATAGGTATCTGCCTTAACGCCGGGTCCTGCAGTTTTTCGCAAACGGCATCCAGCCGATAACTACTGACAAAATGAGAAAAGTTATCAAACCCCAACTCCTGATTAATAAGTCCCCGCAACTGGTGCTCAGGTAACTTGAGGGCTTTGGCCAGCTTACCAATATTCAAATCATTCTGGGTGTAGAGCCCCGCAGCCATTACTGTTTTTAGCTCGTTAACAGCGGGGGACAGCGTGGTTTGCGCAACATTATCAGTGGGTTTTGATTGGACCAACGGGTTTTGCTTATCACCGACTGTTGAAGAGGTTAAAGCAAGCTGACGTTCTTGCTTTATCAACATGAAAAACGCCGCAGCGGCCAGCAAAAATAACAGCGCCGCATTGCAAAAGCTGAACAACCAGTGATCCCGCAAACCACTGTCGGTGACTTCCAGCAAGGTTAAAAATAGCATGTCGCTAAGGAGTACCGTAATGGTGAGTGCCCGGGTGGACCGGCGTTTTTCGACCAAATCATCCCGGTAGCCCATGGCGGCGTCTGCCAGTATCACCAGAATAATTAAAAACGTGATGACATGATGGATATCATGAAATGGCCCATGCCCTTTTAAGCCGAGAAAAAACACGCTCAACCAGGCAAACCAGCCGATGGCCAAAAATTTAGCCGGTGCAATTAGCTTGTGCCACAAATTAACCCCGTGGACGGCCTGCCAGTACAGCAGAAGCAGCGCATAAGAAGTTAAATCGGTCAGCAATAGCAGCGGTGGGCGAAACCAGCCAAACGCCGCATCCTGAATGGGCGCCGTTAACAACACATAAGCCGCCAGACACACCACCAGTGCCGCTTTGCCGCGGGCAAACCTGATCCTTGCCGATGCAAACATAAAAACGGCCATTATCAGTAACTGACCGGCTGCCGCAAAGCGAAAGAACAAATCCAGCAGCTGGATACCTGAGAGTTGAATCATAAAATCCATTTTGCGCTATTTTCGGTCCTGTACCTTTAACTGTGTCGTGATTAGTGTCTCTGAGTTTTGCGAAAAAACAAAACTAGCAGAGTGTTGCGCCGCTTCACTTCGTTTACCGCCTCTGGCGGGCAAGCAACGGACTTTTTGCCCTTTATCAAATTTGCCTACAAAAACAGCAAAAACAAGACTAATACTTTTGTACCATAATCAAAAGATTGGTATAACTACAGGCGCAGTTAACAACTGCTAAACATCTAACCGGTTGCCTTGCTTATTTCGGGGGACGCGAAAGAGCATACAGCACAAGCAAGATAAAGGTAACCAGTTAAAACCAGACTTCTAAACCACCGCAGTTCACCTGGGTTTGGAACAGCAAAATTATAATAAAGCTCTGGGAGCAATAATGAATTTAACGGTAAAGGCACGAATCATCCTTGGTTTCGTGACCATCAGCGTATTGCTGGTGATCATCAGTTTAGTTTCTCTCTTTAACCTGCGCTCGCTGCAAAACGATGTGGGCGAAGTCAATACTGTTGCAGTACCTACTGTTATTGGCAGTAACACCCTTAAGGCGTCATTTTTAAACATGGGCCGCCTGGTGTTTGAAGCCTATGTGTCCGATGAACTCAGCACGGTTCAGGAAAAACAAAACCAGTTTAACGAGGCAAGTCAGAAGTTTGCAGATACTTATAAAAGCCTGGCAGCCACCGTTCAAAACGATCCGGAATTGAGCTCAGCACTGCAAAACGTCAATGGCATTTCCAAAGAGTACCAAGCTACGGTAAATGGTTTGTATAGCAGTCATAACCAGTATCTGACCCGCCGCAATAACGTGCAGGACAGACTCGCCGATGTAGAAGATAATGCCGACGACGCGTCTATGCTGTTGCTGGACTTCAGTGACTTAAGCGAGGTTCAAAGTAACGCCAGTCTGCGCCGTGCCTCTGAGCTTGGCGGTGAGTTAGAGACCCGTCTGCTAACGCTTATTACCGTTACCTCAGATTACATAAAAACCCAGACGCTGGTGCGCGCCGACACCCTGGGTAATGAGGTGCAGTTTGCCGTTGATGCCATTAAAGAACAACTCAACGCCATGTTAAGCGCCGCCAAAGGACAGGATACCTCCGGCACGCTGGAAGAAGTAGAAACCTTGGTGGCTGATGCCATCGACGCTGTAACCGGCAGTGATGGCGTGGTGCAGTTACATGTGTCCCGCCTGGAATTACGTAATCAGACTGAACAAGCGCTTGGTCAGTCTGAAACGCTCGCAGCTAACGCTGTCGCGGATTTAGAAAAACTGCTGAACCTGACCAATACCAAAGTAAAATCCTTGGAAAATCAGGTAAACAGTAACGTTAGCTTTGGCACCACCCTGGTTGTGGTGATTGTAGCAGGTTCGCTACTGCTGGCATTTTTCACCGGTTTCAGAACCGTTAATGCCATCACCATACCGCTGAAAAAAGTTAACGATTTGCTCAATATCGCCTCATCAGGTGACCTGACCCACAATCTGGATGATTCCAGTCAGGATGAGTTTGGCCAGTTAGCGGCTAACTGTAATAAGCTTATCTCGAGCCTGAAAGAGCTCATCCGCGGTATTAACATTCGCGCCGAGCAGCTCGCTGCGGCTTCTGAACAAACCTCTGCTGTCACCACTCAGACCACCCGTTCTATTGAAGATCAGAAAACCCAGATTGGTCTGGTGGCAACCGCTACTACCCAGATGCATTCTACATCACAGATGGTTTCGCAAAATGCCGAAGATACGCTGCTGGAAATTCGTCACGCTGATGAAGAGTCACATAAAGTGCGCGATATCTCCTTAGAAAATAAAGCCACTATCGAAGTACTGGCCCGCGACGTTGAAGATGCCGCGCAAGTGATTCATAAACTGCATCAGGACAGCGCCAGCATTGGCAGCATCCTTGACGTAATTCGCGGTATTGCCGATCAAACCAACCTGCTGGCACTGAACGCCGCCATCGAGGCAGCCCGCGCCGGTGAGCAAGGCCGCGGCTTTGCGGTAGTGGCAGATGAAGTAAGAACACTTGCCAGTCGCACCCAGGAATCGACTCAGGAAATAAACGCCATGATTGCGGTTTTACAGGAAGGGGCAGAACGGGCCGTTGCGGTAATGGATCAGGGTAAGCAACAGACGGCGAAATGTGTGGAACAAACCGAGCTAGCTACCCAGGCCCTGGATATTATTTCACAAGCGGTAAAACGCGCTCATGATGTAAGCAGTCAGATTGAACAATCTGCCCGCGAACAGAATCTGGTATCCCAGGATATCAGCGAGAAGCTGGAAACCATTGTAGGTATCGCCGAAGAAACGACTGTCGGCGCACAGCAAACGTCTGATTCCAGTGAAGAGGTAGCAAGGCTGGCAGAAGAACTGCAAAGCTCAATCCGCCAGTTTAAGGTATAAAAACGCCAAAGCGTTTTTATATCCCGGAAACACCAAAGGTGTTATCCGGGATCTCCTTAACAGCCTGACTACTCCAAACACCTTCGTGTTTTTTATATCCCGGAAGGTTCGTAGAACCTGTCCGGGATCTCTCTAAAAGGCTAACTCCCCCTAACGCCAAAGCGTTTTTATATCCCGGAAACACCAAAGGTGTTATCCGGGATCTCCTTAACAGCCTGACTAATCCAAACACCTTCGTGTTTTTTACATCCCGGAAGGTTCGTAGAACCTGTCCGGGATTTCCTTGTATGATTTCGAAGGCTTAAAATAACACCCAGCTTGCTTAGGTGATCCCCGCTTAAAGCATGCGGGGATGACGGTATATTTTTGATTGCAGGAATGATGGATTAAGGTTGTTTTGCCGCTTTAGTGTGGACATCAAATTATACCCGTTTACTTCACATCTTGTCGGGGTGCCGACTGCACCCAGAGGGGAGATGGCTCCCCTCTGGACTCCTGCCAGTTCTTTAATCGCAAAGGAGCATACTGAGGCCGGACAGGTATAACCTATCGGCCAGAGCGGGCGTCCTGCCCGCGCTGGCCGGAGCCGTCTTCCGTGACGCCTCTACGCTTTTACTTAATCTGCCCGGCCCCAGTATTTCGCGATACAAAGAACCAAATAAAAAGCAGGTTGTTTAGACATCACCTGATAAATCAACTAACTCACTACGGATTGGGGTTGTATTCTTGGTATGTCTGAATAAGTAGGAATCGCTAATAAGTTCTCGCCATCCCGGTTTCGCTCTGCGAAGACCGGGACCCCCTTGCATTATATCTTGGGCTTAAAATAACAACCCGCCAACCTGTTCAGGCGATCCCCGCTTAAAGCGTGCGGGGATGACGGTATATTTTTGATTGCAGGAATGATGGATTGAGGTTGTTTTGCCGCTTTGGTGTGGACATCAAATTATACCCGTTTACTTCACATCTTGTCGGGGTGCCGACTGCACCCAGAGGGGAGATGGCTCCCCTCTGGACTCCTGCCAGTTCTTTAATCGCGAAGGAACATACTGAGGCCGGACAGGTAAAACCTATCGGCCAGAGCGGGCGTCCTGCCCGCGCTGGCCGGAGCCGTCGTCCGTGACGCCTCTACGCTTTTACTTAATCTGCCCGGTCTCAGTATTTCGCGATACAAAGAACCAAATAAAAAGCCGGTTGTTTAGACATCACCTGATAAATCAACTAACTCACTACGGAATGAGGTTGTATTCTCGGTATGTCTGAATAAGTAGGAATCGCTAATAATTTCTCGCCATCCCGGTTTCGCTCTGCGAAGACCGGGACCTCCTTGCATGATTTCGTGGGTATAAAATAACATCCCGCCAGCCTGTTCAGGAGATCCCCGCTTAAAGCATGCGGGGATGACGGATTGAGGTTGTTTTGCCGCTTTGGTGTGGACATCAAATTATACCCGTTTACTTCACATCTTGTCGGGGTGCCGACTGCACCCAGAGGGGAGATGGCTCCCCTCTGGACTCCTGCCAGTTCTTTAATCGCGAAGAAGCATACTGAGGCCGGACAGGTATAACCTATCGGCCAGAGCGGGCATCCTGCCCGCGCTGGCCGGAGCCGTCTTCCGTGACGCCTCTACGCTTTTACTTAATCTGCCCGGCCCCAGTATTTCGCGATACAAAGAACCAAATAAAAAGCAGGTTGTTTAGACATCACCTGATAAATCAACTAACTCACTACGGATTGGGGTTGTATTCTTGGTATGTCTGAATAAGTAGGAATCGCTAATAAGTTCTCGCCATCCCGGTTTCGCTCTGCGAAGACCGGAACCCCCTTGCATGATATCGTGGGCTTAAAATAACAACCCGCCAGCCTGTTCAGGCGATCCCCGCTTAGAGCATGCGGGGATGACGGTATATTTTGATTCCGGGGATGACTGTATATTTCTGATTGTGGCGGTGACGGTATATTTTTGTTAGCGGGAATCACGAACAGACCTTATACGATCGTATAATTTACACAATCCCCCTCTCCGTTGAACGCTATTCATGGTCTTCTGGTCCTATTCGGCTCGTGTTAAACGGTATTTATAGCTACCTTTACGCCGCTAACAAGTGCCGTGGCAAGAGCGCTATAACAATAAAAAAGCTGCCACGAATCGTCTTTTAATCTGCCATATTTATACAAGAGCAGAATAAGACCAGCCGGTGACAAATAATGACTATCAACCACCGGCCACATGACTTGTTAAGTACCTATTGCCTGAAAATCACCGTTAATTTTTTATTGTTATTCTTCGTTGAAGGGAATTAGATGTTTAGTGATATCCGGAAAGACCAAACCGGTCTTAAGGCAGTCGGTACATCGCAAAGTTTACTGCGACTCTCTGTTACACTCGCCACAGTTATGTTTACCGCACCTTGTATGGTGAATGCACAAACCACCACTGCGCCCACCGCCAAAGCAGCAGATGATGCTACCAATCAAAGCGCCAGAGAGCGGGATCGGATCCTGTTAAAACGCAACCCGATTGCGTCTGAATATCAGGGCAACACTTCTCCGGGCAGTTTCTTTGGTGCGCTGTCAGATGCTGAAGGCGTCGATTTTCGTGGTCAATTCCGTCTTCCATTGGGTAAAGAAGGTGCTGCCGATGCTTCAATCGAGGCTAATCTAAGTTATCAGGATGTCGCCGAAGTTTATCGTCCCGGCGGCAGTATTAAACTGGCTAAAAGTTTTGATGCACTGCGTCTGCAATTAAGAGCCCAGAAAAATACGCTGGAGCGCAAAGTCGATTTTTACGAGGCTCGCTGGGTTGCTTTTAACGCCCCTGAAGTTTCCGACCAGCCGGCTCTGTTGCTGGGCTTTCCGCGCTATAGTCAAGATCATTTCGACACCACCAGCTTTAACATGCAGTGGCGTGCCGATTACATTATTTCAGGCAATAGCTATATAAGTTATGAAGGCTTACTCACCAACTACGATGATATCGCCACCCGCAACCGGCTTGAGTATCAGATTGGTGCCGGTACCCTGAATAGCGCGACGCTGGATGATGATGGCTCTACCCTGCGTGATGTCAGCATGGTTGATAGTCGTATCCGCCGTTATTTCCATCGTATGGAAACAGCCCGGGATATAAACCGTCACCGGCTGGAGTTCAATTTTGAAGATGCCGATACCGCCCTTGAACTAGGCTTATATTACAGTCGGTGGGTCAATGAACGCCTGTGGCTGCCCTGGAACTTTGTCGATCAGGGTATCGATGCTCAGTACGATATTGCCAATCCCTATCTGCCTCAAACTACGGTGAATAATGCGGATGTGTTTGATATCAGCCAGTCATGGTTTGCCAACTACCGGCCAACCCTCACCACCACGACCGACACGGATTACGCGTTTGTCACAGACTGGAGCCAGAAGTTAACCTTCAGTGCACACCCGGTGTGGCTGGGCAGCGGCATTATCTGGCGTAACAAAGAACGGAATAACGAAAACTACCGTAGTGTTTATACGTCAACGGAGGATCGTTTTAATCTGACAGAGGTGGTTGGCGGCAATCAGAATGTCACCATAATGGATGGCCGCACCACTATTCCTGCGGGTATGGACTTGCTGCTTGGCGAACCTTACCTGGCTTCGAATGCCTCGCAATTTTATTTTAACCCTGCACAGTCGTTTCTGGAGTCAATTCAGGATATTTATACCAGTGAAGAAACGGTAAGCTCGGCCTATATCGATGCTTACCAGCAACGGGAGTCCTGGTTCTGGCGTGTAGGTTTGCGCTTTGAGCATACCGAAACCGCAACCCGTGGCGCGGTAAGTGGCCCGGTAGAAGCCGGGATTACTGAACTGGGTGATGCCATTACCGCCGTTAACATTGCCGGACAAACCATCGAAGAAGACTTTAGCCATTTCGATGCCGCCTTTGTGGAAGGAGGGAATAGTTATCATCACTTTATGCCTGCTGTGGAATTACGCTATCAGTTAACCCCATCAACCCGTTTGAAATTTACCTATTTTGAACAGTTAATGCGTCCACAATACTTTGACACCGTTCGCTATCGCCGGATAAATCCGCCTACCCGCACCATTACTGAAGGCTCGCCGGATCTGGAACCTACCACCATCCAAAACTTCTACGCGGGAGTGGAATATCAGCGCGATTCGGTTGGTAAGCTTTATGCGGGTGTTTACTACAATGACATTGAAAATTTCTTCTACGACTCACGGGTGACCGAAGAACTCGAAGGTATCCTTTATGATGTTACCCGGGTAGAAAACGGTAAAGATGGTTATATCCAGGGGCTTCAGAGTTATTGGGCACAGCGGTTCTCTAACACAGGGCTGGATCTTATCGATATTAAAGCGTCCTACACTTACTCTGATACTGAAGCCAACTTGCTGGATCGCACCATTGCCATGCCAGAAAGGGCCCGTCACCGTGTTATGGTTAACTTACTACTGAAAAATAACCAGTGGCAGTACACCACGGCGTTCGCCTGGCAGAGTGAAGCGCTGGACGATGTTGGCCCGGATGTTCGTCAGGACACGATCCGCGAAAAAGTACTGATGTGGAACCAATCATTCAGCTGGCGCTTTAATCCACACCTGAGTGCCAAATTTAGCCTCAACAATGTGCTGGACTACCCGGACCGTGCGCATTTGCGTGAACAAAAACGGGTGGTCAACAACTTATACAGTGGCACAACGGCAAAGCTTGGTATCAGCTATAGCTTTTAAGCCGTTTTATTCAGGCCGGCGTCAGCCGCTTACCAGCGAATTTTTTGCCGGTCCTGTTTACGCTGACTCTGCGCCTGTTTAGCGTCTTTACGGCGCGCTTTAACAGCTTTGCTGACTCGGGTCGCGCGGCGCTTTTTCAGTACTTTGGTGTTCTCTTTGATCCATTCCACCAGCCGGGCAATGGCATCTTCACGATTTTGCTCCTGGGTACGAAACTGCTGCGCTTTAATAATCATGATGCCGTCGCTGTTAACCCGGCTGTCATTGCACCTGAGCAGCTTTTCTTTAACGTTGTCGGGTAACGAAGACGCAGAGATATCAAAGCGTAAATGAATAGCACTACTGACTTTATTAACATTTTGGCCGCCACTGCCTTGTGCACGAATGGCCTGAAGGTCAACTTCAGTATCGGCAATAAACAGGTTAGGTGAAATTTCAATCATATTGAGTGATATATCCGCATCAGGGTCAGAATTGTTATTGTTCGCTCAGATTTTACCAAGAGTTTTTAGCGTATTTCGCATTTTAACTCCCGCCGTAAATATAACAATGGTAGGATAATAATTGCTAATCGGAGTAGCCACACGAGGTAAGCTTAAGGTGTTGCGAAGCTTAAAAATTTTAGGCGGTTTATGCGTCATAATTACACTGCTGTTTACAGGGACGGTGCAATCAAAACAGCTTACCCTGCTGTATACGGCGGAACTGCCGCTCATCAAGAATCCTCCCTACGGCAGTTATGCTAATCTGGCCACACTGGTGTCCGAAATCAGGGCTGAACAACAGCCATCATTGTTTCTGTTTGGTGGCGGCAGTCTGGCCCCGAGCATGTTGTCGTCTTTTGATCGCGGCGCTCATGTTATCGACATTCTCAACAGCATTGAACCCGACGCCATGGGAGTAGCAAAACGGGAATTCAGTTATTTCGAGGATGAGCTTTCTTTACGCGCCTATGAGGCTGCATTCCCACTCATTTTAAGTAACGCCATCGATCCCCTCACCGGCCATGGACTCGATGGCACCGAGCAGCAACTCTTGCTCTCAAAAGGCAATACCCGCGTGGGTATTCTAACGGTTATAGATAACGCCGCCTCCGAAGAATATCTGTTGCAAAGACTCCGTATAGAGCCGCCGTACGAAGACATCATCAATCAGGCGCGGGCGCTGCGAGAACAAGGCGCAGAATTGGTCATTCTGATGATTTCTGACGAGCTGACCTTTGTCAATAAGCTGTTAAAGGACGGCGTTGTGGATTTGGTGCTACGTAATGATCCGCATTACGAACGCCCCATTGCTTCCGATGAGCAACCAGTGAGCAATTATGTGATCGTTACCGAAGATGCAACCGCTGCCCGGATAACGATTCAGTGGCCACAAAACCAGCCGCAACAGGCAGCTTTTAACATCACCATGGTGCCACTCAGCGACTATCCGGAAGACGACGACATTGCTGCCCAGGTAACGGCTTATGATACCCGTATTAAAGCTTTGTTAAGCGAGCAGGTAACGTTACTCACAACCCCCATGGATACCACCAGAAGCGCCGTGCGTACTGGCGAAAACGGCTTTGGTAATTTGGTCAGTGATGCCCTGCGAGAGGCCAGCCACACCGATGTCGCTCTGTTCAACGGTGGCGGCATACGCGGCGACCGGACTTATGAAAAGGGCCATATACTGACCCGTGAGGATATTTCCAGCGAAATCCCTTTTCGCAATCATATTCGGGTAATGAAAATCACCGGGGCTGATTTAAAAGCCGCTTTAGAAAATGGTGTCAGCCGTGTTGAAGATGCGTCCGGACGCTTTCCGCACATATCAGGTATGACTTGTGAAGTATTGCTCTCAGCGCCTCCGGGCCAACGCATTGAAAAGCTGCTGATAAATGGCCAGCCTGTGCAGCCCGGTCGTTATTACACCCTGGCAACAACAGACTATCTGGCCAGCGGTGGCGACGGCTACGAGAGCCTCAAGCGGGGCATTGAAGTGCCTTTCAGCCAGCAGGTCACGCCATTAATTGCTGACATCGTAATCAGCGTATTACGCCGGCATACATCGCTTGCGGCCAGTACCAGTGGCCGCCTGATGTTCATTTCAGGCAAGGGCAACTGATATGAATTCTGCCGCAGAACACCTTACCAGTAAAAAGCGCTTTTTTTCACAGCAGCTATATTCTCTGGCGGGCATCGTCAATATGAGCCTGGTGGCGTTAATCATCGTTGTCACCATACTGGCCTATTCTACCTATTCAAAACTAACCGCCTTCGAAAAATCCCTCGACTCAATGATGGACGAATCGCTGCCCAGTGTTATTCAGTCAGGAAAGCTTTATTCCCAGATGAATTTACTGCTTAGCATTACCGAGCAGTTGTCCATGGCCGATTCTGAGGCGATGCGCAGGATTGCCACCAACGCCATTGCCAACCAGCTGGAAGGTTTACAAAAGACCTCCATGGCGTACCAGCACACCCAGTATGTGATTTCACAAATCAGTTCGGTTGAGCGCGAGCTATCGGCGCTGAATCGCCTGGTACAGCAAAAAATTGCCACTAACACCCAGATAGAGCAGCAGCATAAAATGCTGTATCAGTTACAACGCCAGATTAATCTGGACATGGCAGCGCCTCTCAATAGTCAGGTATCCAAAGACTGGTTGCTATTATTTTCCCGTATGCTGTTTATGTCGTCTGAGCTCATCACTATCGATCGCTTAAGCCAGATCCGCGACAAACAAGCAGAGTTAAACCGTTCCTTTGAAACCCTGTCGCTTCTGTCTGACAACTTACCGGCAAACCAGCAGGAGGCAGCACAATTAGCGATTGCCGCTTTGTCTGATACCGTATTACATCCCGGACATGGTTTGATAAATCAACGTCAGTTGCAGTTAAAAATTCAGGGCCGGGTTCAGGGACGAAGTAATTTTGTCCGCAATCTGATTGCCGATTACGCCCGCTTAAATGAGTTTGAATCTCACCAGTTAAACCAGTCTGTCCTGAGCAGGGCAACACAAACGTCTCAGGAAGTCGAGCAACAGGTGCGACAAGCCAGCTTCCTGTTTGTGATGGTGTTGTTAGTTTATATTGGGTTTGCCATCTTTATTCAGCGGGTCATCGTTAGCCGTCTTAAATCACTCAAGAATCAGGTACTCCAACGCTCAACGGGTAATGCCAATCAAATCAGCATCAGTGGTAAAGATGAAATTGCCGAACTGGCACTGAGCTTTGAGCGCTTTGCTCACACCATCGAATTACAAAAAGCATCGCTACAGGAAATGAGCCTGCGTGATGCCTTAACCGGCGTAGCCAATCGCCGGGCCTTTGATGACTACTACAAGCAGGCACTTAACGTGGCGACACGCCAGCGATGGCCGCTGTCGATACTATTAATCGATGTGGATTTCTTTAAGCAATACAACGATAACTATGGGCACAGTCAGGGGGACATCTGCCTGAAAAAAGTGGCTAACCTCATTAAAAGTCAGCTGCCACGCAAAACCGATGTGCTGGCCCGCTACGGTGGTGAGGAATTTGCGGTGCTACTGCCCGACACGGATGAACAAGGCGCCATCACGGTATCCAATGCTATTTTGATGTGTTTTAAAAATGCCCAGCTTCCCCATGATTTCAGCGGCGTGGCTGACCACGTTACCGTCAGTGTAGGCATATCTGTGGGTTATATTCAGCAGGACTATCTTGCCCTGCCTTCAATAGAAGAAGCCGACAAAGCCCTGTATAAAGCCAAACGCACCGGTCGGAATCGTTGGTATAAGTATAATGCTGAAGAGGATATGGACGAGTAGCGAGCCGCTTCTCACAGCACAACACACAAAAGAAAACGGCTCCTGACAGGAGCCGTTTTAGCAGGGTTCATCAAACTATCCCGGGAGGTAGTTATTCAAATAATTCTTTGTGTAGAATTGTGACGATTTCGGTACTGTCTGATTCATTCACCAGGAATGAAATATTGTGCGGGTTAGCACCAAAACAAATCATGCGCAGGTTGAAGTCAGAGACCGCGGCAAATATCCGGCTGGAAACACCTTTGCTGGTTTGCATGTGATTGCCCACCACGGTAACCAAATCAAAACCATGCTCTACTTTCACATCACAAATAGTTTCAAGGTCAGCAATGGTTTCACGGTTCAGGCGCTGCGCTACCGAGTTAGCCGGGTTATCGAGGGTAAACGACACCGAGATTTCTGAGGTCGTCACCAGATCCACGCTTAATTTGTGCTTGGCAATAATACCGAACACCTGTTGCAGGAAACCCTGAGCGTACATCATTTTAGGGGTTTTAACCGTTACCATCACCTGCTCTTTACGGCGTGTCAGGGCGCGGAATGGCGGCTCATTTTCGCAGTCTTTTACAATCCAGGTGCCGCCTTTTTCAGGCTCTTTACTGGAGCCAACAAACACCTTGATGTCTTTGCGCACTGCTGGTTCCATGGTAGCCGGGTGTAGTACCTTAGCGCCAAAAGTGGCCATTTCAGCAGCTTCTTCAAAGCTCAGTTCTGGCAGCGGGTGCGCCGCAGCAGTAATACGCGGGTCGGTGGTATACACGCCGGTAACATCAGTCCAGATTTCACACACGTCTGCATCAATGGCTTCGGCCAGTAGCGCTGCGGTGAAATCTGAGCCACCACGACCTAATGTAGTGGTGCGGCCTTCATCGTCGGCACCCACAAAGCCCTGGGTAACTACAATGGCGTTATCAATTTCTGGCTTTAACAGAGCCTGGGCATTTTCACGAATGGCTTCAAGCTGAGGCGCAGCACAACCAAACTCACTGTCGGTACGCAATACCTTCCGCACGTCAAAGTTCATGGTAGTCACGTTCTGCTCAGCCAGTACGGCACTGAACATCAGTGAGGACATACGCTCACCCATCGACAGCAGATTGTCTTTCAGATCGTTGCGATGCAGGATCTCTTCGTGAAAGGCCAGCTTTTTTACTTCATCGAGTAAATCATTAAGCTTGGACTCTACGCTGTCTTTGTCTTTCAGTTCGTTCAGAATGCGGTATTCAATATCCGTAATCGCCTGACAGACTTCACTGATTTGATCCTGGGTCATGGCTTTATGCGCCAGATCCACCAGATGATTGGTAATACCGGCTGCGGCGCTTACCACAACAATACGGGTGCCTGGGTTGCCAGCAACAATGCGGGCACAATTTTGCATAGCAGCATAATTAGCAACACTGGTGCCGCCAAATTTTGCAATGGTTAACGGGTTACTCACGGTGTTCTCCGTTTGTACGCTGTTCTTTCAGCGTTATGGATTGACAATCAGTTGGTCGCCAACATGAATATCATGTTTGGCAAACCAGCCCTGGTTCATTTCTAGTGCATACTTAATCACTTTAGACGCCCCCACCGAGGTTAAATCGTGTGGTTGTAATGGCTTGATATCAGTTATGACACCGTTTCTGTCGATAAATGCCACGTCCAGTGGAATAAAAGTATTCTTCATCCACATGCTCGCCTGCTTTTCGGGTCTGAAAACAAACAACATGCCGCAATCGTCACACAGTGTTTTACGAAACATCAGGCCCTGAGCCCGCTGATCGAAAGTCTGCGCATACTCAACGTGCAGCGTCAGGTCGTTTACTTTAACTCGCGCTGTTTCAAAATCTACTGCGTTTACATTGCAGGCAGAAAGCATCAGGCCAGCGAGCAATGCAGTTGTCGCCAGTAGTTTTGATTTTATTGTGGTGCGCGTTCCCATTAACATTCCTTTTGATTACCTTGTATACAGACATAAAAAAAGCCGGGCCCTTACGGTGCCCGGCTTTCTAGTTTATACGTCAAGTCAGGCAACATTCAACGTTGGAATGATCTTAGCCTTAGCTTCTTCTTCTGCTTTCTTGAAGCTTTCCATCTTGTCGAAGTTCAGGTAGCGGTATACATCGGCTGCCATTGAGTCGATCTTACCAGCGTATTCCATGTACTCCGCCGCAGTTGGCAGACGACCAACGATTGCACCAACCGCTGCAAGTTCTGCAGAAGTCAGGTATACGTTAGCGCCATCACCTAAACGGTTAGGGAAGTTACGGGTAGAAGTAGACAGTACAGTAGTACCGGCATCAACACGTGCCTGGTTACCCATACACAGTGAACAGCCTGGCATTTCAGTACGTACACCTACGCGACCGTAGATGTTGTAGTAACCTTCTTCCATCAGCTGGGCTTTATCCATCTTAGTCGGAGGAGAAATCCACAGGCGGGTCGGCAGTGTTTTACCGTAGTTATCCAGCAGTTTACCTGCCGCACGGAAGTGACCGATGTTAGTCATACAAGAACCGATGAAGACTTCATCAACCTTGTCGCCAGCAACGTCAGACAGCGTTTTCGCATCATCCGGGTCGTTCGGGCAGCAAACGATAGGCTCTTTGATTTCAGACAGGTCGATTTCAATCACTTCTGCGTATTCAGCATCGGCATCAGCACGCATCAGGCTTGGGTTCGCCAGCCATTCTTCCATCTTCTGAGCACGACGCTCAAGCGTACGTGGATCACCGTAACCTTCGTTGATCATCCAGCGTAGCATGGTGATGTTAGAACGCAGGTACTCAGCAATTGACTCTTCTGACAGGTTGATAGTACAACCCGCAGCAGAACGCTCTGCAGACGCATCAGACAGTTCGAACGCTTGCTCAACAGTTAAGTCTTCCAGACCTTCGATTTCAAGGATACGACCAGAGAAAGCATTGATCTTACCTTTCTTCTCTACAGTCAGCAGGCCTTGCTTGATGCCGTACAGCGGAATCGCGTGTACCAGGTCACGCAGGGTGATACCAGGCTGACGCTCGCCTTTAAAGCGAACCAGAATTGATTCAGGCATATCCAGAGGCATAACACCAGTGGCCGCAGCAAAGGCAACCAGACCAGAACCGGCTGGGAATGAAATACCCAGAGGGAAACGGGTGTGTGAGTCACCACCAGTACCTACTGTATCAGGCAGCAACATACGGTTTAACCAGCTGTGGATGATACCGTCACCAGGACGCAGTGAAACACCGCCACGGTTCATGATGAAGTCAGGCAGGGTGTGCTGAGTATCGATATCAACCGGCTTAGGATAAGCGGCAGTGTGACAGAAAGACTGCATGGTCAGGTCGGCAGTGAAGCCAAGACACGCCAGGTCTTTCAGTTCGTCACGGGTCATAGGACCAGTAGTATCCTGAGAACCTACGGTAGTCATCTTAGGTTCGCAATATGTACCAGGGCGGATACCTTCTACGCCACAGGCTTTACCAACCATTTTCTGGGCCAGTGAGAAGCCTTTGCCAGAATCAGCAGGTTGCTCAGGCTTACGGAACAGATCAGACGGACCTAAGCCTAATGCTTCACGGGCTTTTTCAGTCAGGCCACGACCGATGATCAGGTTGATACGGCCACCAGCACGTACTTCGTCCAGGATTACCTTAGACTTGTAGCTGTACTCAGCCAGTACTTCGCCAGTTTCACTGTTAGTGATTTTGCCTTCCAGCGGATAGATGTCGATAACATCACCCATGTTCATTTTTTCGACGTCAGCTTCAAATACTAACGCACCGGCATCTTCCATGGTGTTAAAGAAGATTGGCGCTACTTTAGAACCAATACATACACCGCCGCCGCGCTTGTTAGGCACGCCTGGCAGGTCTTCACCGAAGAACCACAGAACAGAGTTAGTCGCAGACTTACGAGAAGAACCGGTACCTACTACGTCACCCACGAAAGCAACCGGATGGCCTTTAGCCTTCACTTCTTCGATTTGCTTCATTGGGCCTTTAACGCCGTGCTCTTCCGGCTCAAGACCGTCACGGGTCATTTTGTAAGCCGCTAAGGCGTGCAGAGGGATATCAGGGCGTGACCATGCATCTGGTGCTGGTGATAAGTCATCGGTGTTAGTTTCACCGGTCACTTTAAATACTGAGTAAGTCATCTTGTCAGCCATTTGCGGACGAGAAGTGAACCACTCACCTTCGGCCCATGACTTGATTACGTCAGTTGCGAACTCGTTGCCTGCTTTGTGCTTTTCTTCTACGTCGTGGAACGCATCAAACATCAGCAGCGTGTGCTTCAGTTCTTTGGCAGCCAGTGGTGCCAGTGCTGCGTCATCCAGTAACTCAACCAGAGTTGCGATGTTGTAACCACCGTGCATGTTACCCAGTAATTCAACCGCTTTTTCTTTGCTGATCAGGTCGCAGCTTGCTTCGCCTTTTACGATGGCACTTAAGAAGCCTGCTTTTACATAAGCGGCTTCGTCAACACCAGGAGGTACACGCTCAGAAATCAGTTCCAGCAGAAACTCTTCTTCGCCTGCAGGTGGATTTTTCAGTAATTCAACTAATCCTGCCACTTGTTCCGCATTGAGCGGTTTTGGTGGGATTCCTTCAGCAGCACGCTCATCTACGTGTTTGCGATATTCTTCTAACACGATGTTTTCCTCATGGTTATTCCTGCCAATTCGAACGGTCCCGGAGCAGGAAGTGACTATTTAAACGCCGGAATTATAACGGCATATATAACGAATTTGAATTTTTATGCAGTTTCGCAGACTTATAGCCGATATTCAGCCAGACTATTGTTGTCACCAGCGGGGTGACAGCGTCGCTTTCGTCAGTGTCGACAAGCTCATAGTTCGGGTTAGCGCAAACTGTGTTCCGGCACGTTTTCCTGCCGTAGCGGGGAAAAACGCATTAACCGGGCGCGCTCGCCATCTGTCAGTACGTAGATAGAACCATCCCGACCAACAACCACATCTCGTAAACGCTCATTTATAGTAGCAAAGATTTGCTCGGTGGACATGGGATTTTGGTCTAATGCCACTGCAAACAACGCTTTGTTTTTCAGGCTGCTTACTAACAGGTGACCAGCAAGTTCAGGAAACGCCGTATCCCGGTAAACCACCATTGACGACGGTGCAATTGAAGGGGTCCAGTTTAACTGCGGATCCGCCATGCCGTCGTAATGAGTAAAGGGCGTAATTTTCGCGCCGGAATAATCTTCTCCCAGTGTCACCACCGGCCAGCCATAGTTTTTTCCCGCACTGAGCAAATTAATTTCATCACCGCCATCGGGGCCGTGTTCATGTAACCAGATTTGGCCGGTAGCCGGATCCTGAGTCAGCCCCTGGGGATTACGATGCCCTAACGTAAAAACATAGCTTTGCACTGCGTCTGGCGTAGTGTAAAAAGGGTTATCCGCAGGCGCACTGCCGTCTTCGTTAAAGCGTAAAACCTTGCCCAGAAGACTGCTTTTTTGCTGGGCATGCTCACGATAATCAAAGCCATCGCCGCTGGTCATCAGCCAGGTACCATCGGCCAGTTTAAGCAGGCGGCCGCCAAAGTGTACCGGTGTATCCTTAGGGGTGGTCACCGTAAACAACCGCGTTACTTTGGGCTTTTCGCCCTCCAGGCGGGCCGTACCAAAGGCCAGGTAGTTTTCGTCATCGCTGCCCACGGAAAAGCTTAAAAAGACCCGTCGTGATTCGGTAAAATCATCGGCCAGCACGATATCCAGCAGCCCCCCCTGCCCGCTAACATACAGGTCGGGAATATCCAGGTAGATTTCCAGTCGCTGGCCAGCGTTAGTATATTCAACAATAGTGCCGCCACGCTCAGTAATAAACCAGCCACCAAGCGGGTTTTCTACCGCGGCCCAGGGTGACGATAAATACCCGGCGATTTGAGTCTGGTGAAAGTTGCCGGTTACGGGAGGAGGCTCATCGGCGTTTACTGGTCTTCCCCACAACAGCGTACCGGCCCAAAATATCAGGGGCAGTAACACTTTATTATGCAGATGTAACGCTTTGCTCATACCTTTCATACTATCAACAACTTGTTCCTGGCAGCTTAGCATGAAATTATACGATTTGTGTTGCGCTTTGTTGTAAGCAGTGTTGTGATCTGTGCAAGAAAGCAAGTCAGGTTTAACCCTTGGTGTGAAAGAGCATTCCGTTGATGGATGAAAAAGAAGTCGTTTACGAAGTACAGTCCGATATCAGCCCGGTCACTAAAGTCGGCGCCTTACTGGTAGCCTGGTTAGTCACCTATACCATCGCCAGCGTTTCGCAGTCACAGTTTGTGCTCGCTAATCTGGAATCTCTGGGCGTTGTTATCAGCGGCAACCAATGGTTAGAACATACCGTCCTGGATTGGTGGGGGCTCTTGCCAAAATACGGTTCTGCGGTATTTGTTGCGCTGGCGCTGGCCTTGTTTATCAGTGGTAAAGTGGGGCGATTGTTTAATCTCAAAAGCAACTGGTTACATCCATTAGCCGGCGGCCTGGTTATGCTGCTTGTCATGCTGTTGATGCAGCCCATTCTTAACGTCACGCTAATTGCAGGCACACGTTCTTTTGAAGGTCAGCTCTGGCAGGTCATCGCCGGACTGGCGGGTGGTTTTACCTACAAATTCCTGCGCCAGGACGTGGCACGCTGGATTATTCAGCGGCCACGACAAAATGCGCTGTTATAAGTACTAACGCTGAGTCATCGACAGCGACTGAGCAGACTTGGTAATGCGATATTCGCGCAGTGTTTTTGCACTGTAGTGCTCAGACGTGATATTCGACACCGCCACAAAACTTGCCAGCGCCTGTGATGGTGTCAGGTCGAGTTTAATGTATCCGCGGTGCTGACAGTCAGTCCACAGGATTTCGCGGTTGTGATTAGCCACCCGGCGGTCAAACTCAGTAGCCAGCTGTGGCCCGAAAGTTTCAAAATCGCCTGGTGAAGTAATCCCTGCCGTACCTAACTCAACGCCCATCGCCTTGCCATCTGCGGCAAACAACTGGTTTGCCCAGAATGCGTGGCTGTCGCCGGTTAGCACAATCAGGTCAGTCGCCTTCACTGACTGACACAGCTGATAAAACTTCTCTCTGGCCACCGGATAACCATCCCAGGTATCCAGATAAATGGGTAAGTCATACTTACCTAGCGCCATAAAATAACCAAAGTGCTGGGCGATGGCTTTATTGGCAGCCAGATCAGCAGGCAGGCTTAAATCATCGCCAACGGGCACATTGGTGCGAGCCATGGGGATCTGATTGCCAATTAATCGCCACTGCGTTCCCTGCGCTACCGACGAAGCCAGTTTTTCCTCCAGAAAGTTTTCCATGGCGACACTGAGCATACTGCGGCCAGGCGCACCCAGTACTTCTTTTACAAAAGTATCCGCACTTTGCTTAGCCATTATGCCGGGCAGTTCCTTAGCATAATCAATTTGCTTACTACGACCGGTATGCCGGGTTTCGATGGTAGTTAAGGAGGCCAGATCGCCAAATTCAAAATGACGCCATAACTCGGCTTTACTGGCATTTTTGCCAGGTTCCCTTAGTGGCATCCATTCGTAATACGCCTGAATGGAGGCTGCTCGTCGCGCCGCCCAGTCACCTTCGTCAGCCTGATGGTTCTGCGCTCCATCCATGTACGGGTTATTGGCCGACTCATGGTCATCCCAGGTGGGAATAAGCGGATGGGAGGCATGCATCAAACGCGACCCGTTATCGGTTTTGTACTGGCGATGCCGGGTGCGGTAGTCAGCCAGCGTAATAATTTCATTGGCAGGCAGATGACGGCGATTGATCTTACGGGCTTCTTCATCGCCCCAGCCATCCTGACCATACTCATAAATGTAGTCACCAAGGTGCAGAACAAAATCTACCGACTCATCGGATGCAATATGATGATAAGCATTAAAATAGCCAAAGGGATAGTTGGAGCATGAGGCAACTGCAACGCTTAATGATGCTAATTCACCTTTAGGCAGGGTTTTAGTGCGGCCGGGCTCACTCTGTCCATTCGCGGTGATAAAGCGGTAATAGTAGGTGGTACCGGGTTGTAATCCGGTGACATCAACTTTAAAAGTGCAGTCCTGCTCAATCGTGGTTTGTCCCTGGCCGCTTAGTAACACTGTTTTAAAGGCCATATCCTGAGCGACTTCCCAGCGGATGGCGACCGGTTCGCGAGTATGGGTCCACAGGATCACACTGGTATGGGTCGGGTCGCCACTGGCAACACCGCAATCAAACAAAGGGTTAACCGGTGCTGCCGCGACCTGGGCAACAAAAGGCGTTAAGATTCCGGTAGTAAGCGTAGTCTTTAAAAACTGACGACGTGAAAAGATCATAATAAAGTCCAGCAAGCTATATTGCCGAGACTATGACTAAACTCCGTGACATTGAGATGAAAGGATTATGACTATTTCTTGTTACTCTGGCGGATAGCGTAACCATCGGTAACCAGAAAACCGAGCGCCGACTGACTCCCCTGCAGACGCATTTTCTGCCCTGGGCTTAGTCCTTCCCAGGAAGTTCTGCTCACCACCTGACACACATAATCAAAAAGCTGTTGCTCATACTCTTTTAAGTAAATTTTACCGTTACAGTGCTTTTTGCGATAGCGGCGGTTTAGTTTAGCCACCGTGATAACCATTGAAGACGGTTTAGCGTCCATAACATACAGGTGAAGGGCAACCGGAAGACCGCGAAATACAGCAAAACCAGCCAACAGCGCAATGGCCAAAGCACCAATAAATATGCCCGCAGCGCGCCGTTTAGAATCCTTTCGCATGGGTTTCTTACCTTTGGCGAGTAACCTGGCATTCGCCTTTCTGAGCTCAGAAGGATGACCTAAATACTTCATACTCACCAGAAATACGATAGTAACCGCCGTCCACGCCACCCATTTAAACGGTGTAACCCATTCATCAGCTAACAAAAAGGAGTGGAAATAGGCAGGCGCTAACATGGCGCCGATGACAAGGCCAACCGAGATCATTCCGAACAGTGCCAGCACATTGCGTTGCTGTTGCTCCGACGTTTCGGGCTCTGGCAGCAGATACGCTTCTTTATCGGTTTCGTCTGTGGCTGCAGATTCAGATAGCTGTTTCAGCGCTTTTTCTATCTGGGCCACCCGTTCTGGAAAACGTGATTTATCGATAGAATCGAGGGCCTCTTCTAATTGCTCTTTTGAATACGTACGGTAATCTGGTGCCATATTTAGTTACCACTGTGCCATGTCTTTTTGCTGTCTGGCAATCTCTTCGGTTAGATGTTGTTGATCCGGCTGCCTTAGCAGGAAGTCATCAGCCTTCGCCTGACTGTGTTTTTCGTAATTAATGTATATCTGAGCGCTGAGCCCCAGGCGAGCAGTTTCATCTTCAATGAGATGCAGTTGATTATCAGCAAACTGCGGGTTAACCATGACTGACTGCGCCAGCAATTGTTGAGTTAATGCATGAGTATCCGTGTCTGTTTGCTCGTTGATCCAGGTTAATGTTTGTTGCGGATCCCGAAACCCCATTACATCCACAATCATCTAAGCGCGGGACTGGCGCTCGGCAGGTGGCGCACTCTCCATATAGGCCACGGAAGCCTCAGCAGGACTGTCATACATCCATTGGCGATATACCGTTTCTTTAATATGCTCTCGACTTTCAGAATTTGTTTGACTGGCCAGTCGGTTCAATGCGCTGTGTGGATCTATGGAGGCCCATGACAGATAAACGCGACTAAGTGCTTTTTCGTTATCCAGTTCTGCCAGGTTAGCTAACACGAACTCAAAATCAGCCGTGGTTTTAAGGCTCGAGGCAATACCACTAAAAGCCATTTCAATGGCGGCATAGTCAGTTTTACTAAAGCGATTTGCCACACTGCTAACCGCCTGTTCTATATTTTTTTCGGCATAGCTGAAATACAATGTCATTAATCCATAGTGACTGAGAGAGCCGCTGTTCGCTTCATCTGGGTCACTCAGATACCAGTCAAGTGCGGCTTCAGGCTGAGCTTCTGCCCACGCCCGCAGTACCGTAAAGCTGGCCATTTCCTTTTGCCGCGCGCTGTGCAGATTGGTAGCGACAAAATCCATAGCCTCAAGCGGTGACAAACTCGCCAAGTGCTCTAAGAACATATGCACCAATCGCATACTTTCCGGATCGTCGTATAAATCAAGTAAATTCAACGCTTCCAGTGTTTGCTCTGCGTTGAGGGCGGACACCATTTGGTATCCCCGTGCCACGGCGGCCATGGAAGAGCCAAACTGTGCAGACGCCAGTAAGCGCTTTGTTTCTGCCACCAGTTCAGCCCCTGTAAGGGCGGTCTCTGTTGGTTCCTGACAGGTTGTTTCAAGCTGCAAAGCGCTCTGCTTTGTCAGCTCGAATTTATTGTTGCTCTCTTTATGGGGATGTTGTGCCGCGCTGAATGGGATGGGTGTCTGACTGCCGGAGGCGATAGAATACGCGTTGTCGACGGATGTTCCCCCCAACCAATATGCCAGCATAACCGTGAGCAACCAAAAACTACCAACAACATACTTCATATCAAATCCCTTGAATATTGTATTTAGCAGGAAATCATTTAGACCATAACACATTGAAATTTAGAAGTATTGAATATTCCGGAAAGCAAAATACAGATGTTCTCTGCCTGCACGATAAACATTGACTGACGAAAATAACCAATCCAAATCAACAGCTTCGGCCGTATCAACTGGGTTTACGCTGTTAAAAGGTTAAGGGATGACGCTTCGACTTATCATTACCCGTGTGCGGGTACTCTGGGAATCGCTTTCTACCAGTTACTGGTTTATTCCGGTACTGATGATGAGCATCGGCGTAGCGCTGTGTTATTTATGCCTCGCGGTTATCGGGCGCGCCATGCTTCCTGACTGGCTGCGACCTCTCATTCCACTGGTTACGCAAAACAATGTCCAGCAACTGCTGTCAACCGTGGCGGGAGCCATGATAACGGTAACCAGTATTGCCTTTTCTATGACTCTGGTTTCCCTTACGCTGGCGTCAAATCAGTTTGGGCCGCGGCTCATTCGCAATTTTATGCACGACCGCAATACCCAGTGGGTACTGGGACTGCTGGTGACCACATTTCTGTTTTGTCTGATTTCACTGCATCACCTCTCGTCAATCAGCAGTAATCAGGATGCCATCTCTGTGCTGGCTGGCGTCACGGTATTTTTAGCGCTTATCGACTGTGTGACCATTATCTTTTTTATCCATCATGTATCGCGTTCAATCCAGGCCGACCAGGTCATCGCAGACTGTGTTTTTCAATTTGAAAACAATCTGGATTCATTGCTGCCGCTGCCAGAAAATCATAGCGCCTATCAGGCTATCGCTGAACAATGGACATCCCCGGAAAGTAGTTTCAGAGTTAACGTTTACGCCACCACCAGCGGTTATATTCAAACCATCAACTATGCCAGCTTTTTATCCCAACCAGCGGCGCAAATAGCCGGTACCGAGGTATTCGTGCGCAGCGGCGATCATGTCTTATGTGGCGAGCCACTGTTCAGCGCCTGTTGTCACCAACCTTTAAACGAAGAGGATTTTGCCACACTAAGACAAGCCATTGTGTTTGGTGCTAATCGCACACCTATTCAGGACCCTGAGTTTGCCATTACCCAGTTAGTCGAAATTGCTCTGCGCGCACTGTCTCCGGGAATCAACGATCCGCATACGGCAATTACCTGTGTCGACAAACTCACCGCCCTGTGTGTAAAGGTATCTACGCGGGAATTTCCGGCCCAACCCCTGGTTAATACAACAACCGAGGTGTGGTTAAAACGTCGCACTTTCACCTTTGCCGGGATTATTGATAAAGCCTACAGCCAGATTATTCAGGCTGCGGTGGGGCAAAGTGCCGTATTAAGACACTTACTGTTCAATCTGGGAAAATTACACGAAAAGTGTGAACACTCCGTGCGTGCCGCCATCACTCAGCATGCAAAAAGTATTTATATCCTTAAAGAACAAATGTCGTTGAGCGAAGCAGACGAAAGAAAACTCGAAGAAGCTTACCAGCCATTTAAGAACAGTCTTATATGATCCGAAACTGACAGGCATAAAAAAGCCGGTGATTTCACCGGCTTGTTAATCAGGACTGGTAAACGCTTTGAATTACGAACCCAGTTCAGCTTGTAGCTGCTCACTGCTGGCTTTCTCAGAGGCCACAAATTTAGACCACTGTTGCGCCATCCCTTTGCTTGAGTTGAACTTTTCTGCTTCTGCAAGGGTATCCAGTGCGGCCGCGTACTGCTTTTTGTTGTACAGCGCCATGCCTTTAATCAGATAGGGAATACCCGGGTTACGCAACTCACCTTTATTAAGGGCGCTGTCCGCTGACTTAATGGCATTATCCCAGTTTTCCATATTGAGATAAATTTGCGCCAGCTGCGCATCCAGTTCACCGTCGTCAGACAACTCAGCCGCCTGTGCCATCACAGGTACTGCTTTATCGTTCTCTTTGGCCAGCGTCCAGGTTTGGCCCAAGAATTTCAGGTTACGCAGGTTTTTCTCCAGTACGCCATCATTCATCGCCTGTTCCATCAGACGCGCACCTTTATAAGGGGCTTTATGATAATAATACAGCTGTGCCAGGTTAAAGATATCGCCACCAGAAGTTACATAACCCTGCTGGTAAGCCGCTTCCATAATGGCCAGCTGCTTTTTCTCTTCACCCAACTCACCATACATGCCTGCCAGCTGGATCCAGTACTTAGGTTCGTTGAACAACTTCACCATTTTTACCAGCACATCTTTAACCTTTTCAGGCTGTTTTAGCTCGTAATAAATAGCCCGTTGTAAAATCAACCAGCCTTCATCCGGGATCATACCGTCTTCTTCATGACCTTTAATGGCCTGAGTGATGAATTCGGAGGCTTCTTCGTACTGCTTATTCTGATAATAAGCCTGCGCCTTAATCACCAGATTCTTCGGTGGGATCTTGCCAGTGTTAAGTGCTTCCCACCGTTCCAGGTATTCAATACTTGTCGCGTAATTGCCTTGCATCAGGTTAAGCTGTGCCAGACTGAACAAGGTACTCAGTTCAAAGCTTTCCGGAATTGGCTGCTGCTCAACCACCTGAGCAAAGTTTTCCAGCGCTTTGTCATACTGCTCTTCGTTGTAATAGATAAAACCGTAAAAGTTGTACATCATGGCCAGCTCATAGCTATTCATGGAGTCTGATTTATCTTTTACAACGTCAAGAATTCCAATCGCTTCCGCCAGATTACCCGCGTCGGCTTCTGCCTGAGCGCGAGACAGCTGGTCGTAAACCTTGGACCGCAGTGCCGGTGTGCGTCGGGTAGGACGCTCACTGGCTTTGGTTTCTTCCTGCGCCACCGCAGATGAGGCTACCAATGACGTACCGCCAGTTAGTAACAACCCCGCGATAGCGACTGATAACAGGGATTTAGAAAGTGCTTGCTTCATACTCGCCTTACCCGTCTATCTGGAAAGTAATACGGTTTTGTACGCCGGATACTTCCGCCGCCTCACCATTTACTACCCGTGGTTTATATTTAAACTTGAGTGCAGCATCCATAGCGGCTTGCTCAAAAATACCTTCAGGATTTGCTTCCACTACGTAAACGTCTTTCACAGCCCCTTGTTTGGTTACCGTAAACTCAACGATAACGAAACCTTCGATACCACGCTGCAACGCCCGACGCGGATAGACCGGGGCAACTTTAACGATGGGCAGATATTCACCATCGCCGCCTTCCAGGGCTAAGCCACCACCATCAAGGGCCATACTGTCACCCACATCAGCAGCAAATGACATGCCTTCGCTGTTCGCATCCGGACTTGGAGAGTCCATTTGCGGGGTATCCATTTGCGGCGGCTGTTCTTCCGGCTTGGGTGGCTTACGTGGCTTACGATCTTTCTTCTGCACCTGCTCTTCAGGCTTAACGCGAACGAAATCGAGCACGCTGCCTTTTGGAGGCTCGGTTAATGCACTGCCGCCCATTTTAATTAGCGACTGCATCAGAAAGAACAATCCCAACGTAATCGCCAGTGATACAACAAATGCGATTAAAAATCGTGACATGGTCTATGCTCGCTTATGGCTCTTGCGCTGCAATCGACACATCGTAAACACCAGCGGCCCGGGATGCATCCATCACTTTAATCAACGTTTCTGTAGTAGCCAGTTTGTCAGCCTGAATAACTACAGTCCCCTGTGGGTTTTCGGCATGCAGACGTTCAATGTTAGCCTGCACAGCACGCACATCCACGCGACGCTTATTAATCCAGATTTCACCTTTATCGGAGATAGCAACCAGGATATTAGCGCGGTCTTTTTTCACCGCAGTAGCGGCTTCAGGACGGTTAACATCAATACCCGCCTCTTTTACAAAAGACGCAGTTACGATAAAGAAGATCAGCATGATAAATACCACGTCCAGCATGGGCGTCATGTCGATTGTGGCTTCTTCTTCATCTACCAGGTTTTGAAAATGTTGTCTCATAATTTTTCTTACCTTTCTAGCGGGTGGTTTATACAACCACCCTCTCGGAATAATGTATTAGCGCTTAATCAGGGCTTCTTCTAAGTGCGCACGTTCGGTTTTTACTTTGCGGTTTAACCAGCTTGAAGCAAAAACACCTGACAGTGCGCCAACCATCCCCGCCATTGTCGGGATAGTGGCCTTAGAAACACCTGATGCCATCGAGCGGGCATTACCTGAACCTGAAATGGCCATCACATCAAAAACTTCAATCATTCCGGTAACGGTACCCATCAGACCCAGCAGTGGACAAAGTGCCACCAAAGCCTGAATAACCGGGATGCTGCCATTTAATTTAATGGTCAGCGACGAAATGACTTTAGAGCGCACCTGCTCAGCGTACCAGGAAGAACGATCTTCACGGGCTTTCCACTGAGCAATAGCGGCTTTACTTAGGTTTTTGTGCGATACCAGCAGATACAATGCACGTTCGAGGATCAAGAGCCACATCACGAATATCAGCAAACCGATGACCAGGAGTACCTGGCCTCCGGTTTCTGTAAAATCACGAATTGCTTCCAGAAACTCAATCATGATGATTAGCCTTTCTCAGCGCGCTCAGCGATTACTCCGGCAGCTTGTTCCTGCAGAATGTAAACAATGTTCTTACTACGCGTGTTCAGCATTGCGTACAGTAAGGTAGTCGGGATAGCCACAACCAGACCCAGTACGGTAGTTACCAGGGCAGTAGAGATACCACCAGCCATCAGTTTAGGGTCACCGGTACCAAACAGAGTGATTGCCTGGAAGGTGTTGATCATACCGGTTACGGTACCTAACAGACCCATCAGAGGTGCAACTACAGAGATAATCTTAATGATACCCAGATTACGTCCAAGCTTAGGTACTTCAGCCAGAATAGCTTCGGTTAAATGCAGCTCCAGTGCCTCAGTATCCGCA
Source organism: Marisediminitalea lipolytica (assembly GCF_001758465.1). Lineage (GTDB taxonomy): Bacteria > Pseudomonadota > Gammaproteobacteria > Enterobacterales > Alteromonadaceae > Alteromonas > Alteromonas lipolytica. The sequence goes on along the minus strand of NZ_MJIC01000014.1, from coordinate 145,158 downwards.
TTAGGATGCTCTTCACGCACTTTCAGAACGCGACCCAGTGGGTTGTTGGTTTTGATTTCTTTCGATTTCAGCTGGCTGTTAACCTTGGTACGAATAATCGTCAGGGTAAACAGTCGCTCAATTGCCAGTAACAGACCAAAGGCACCCACGATAAGGATGATGTAACCAACCACACCGCCCTGCTCTACACGTTCTTTCAGGTTAGGAGCCTGAACCAGCAGACCAAGGATAGAGCCGCCTGTTGGGTCAATACCAAACTTAACCAGTTCACCATTAGAGGCTTGCAGCTCGGCCGCAGAATCACCATAGCGTGCAGGTGGCTGACGGATAAGCTCTGCAACAGTGCCGGTTACACCGTTGAAGTCCAGGTATTTGCCATCGGCAACCAGTGCAAACGGGCCAACACGAACCACTTCTTTTGTTACCTTAGCACCGCCCGCTTCAACAACGTCGGTAGTAAATTTAGTAACTTTGCCTGACTGGGTCATTTCACGCTGAATTTCGTACCAAACACGCTCGATTTCATCGATAGACGCCAGCTTGGAGCTTGAACCCATGTCTTGTGCCAATTGGTCAAGGAACTGAGCACGACCAGGGATTTCAGCAGAAATTACTGAGTTATAGAATTTGTTTTTGGTATCGCCAGCAACTTGTTGCAGTGCACCAAACAATTCTTTTAATGAACCCAGACGGGTAGTTAACGCTTCGTTCAGGTCAGCCAGTTTAAACTCGTTTTCTTCGAACTGAGTTTCCAGCTGTTCTGAGTTAGCCAGAGTACGGTCACGCAGCTTGCCAGTTTCGCGTAAAATGCGATCCTGTTCAGCACGTTGCGCCATAAACTCTTGCTCACGTTGTTTGTTTTGCTGAGATTGGGCAAATTTGCCTTCTTCCAATTGCTTAAGTAAAGCATCCAGATCCAGTGCGCGCTCGTTTTCAGCCATAGCACTTACGCTAATGCAGGCAGCAACCAGACCAACTGCGATTGTTTTTAACGACTTTAACATCACTTTCGTCCTCTTAGTCGGTAAGTGCTACAGGCAGCATTAACAGATCAGGCGCAAGTTGTTTCTTGGCCATACGGAGTGCTTTGGTTACCTGGGTACGGTAAGAACTGTCCAGCTCTTCCCATTGACGGGTTTGTTTGTTCCAAACACCTTGTGAGCTTGCATCACGGGTTTGATAAATCAATGCGGTACGACCAAGACGTAAAAACTCAACGTCACGTTCCTGACCATCAATATCGTGAATCCCGGTGTACGCTTCCATAGTGCGACCGTAGTCCATTTCTACCTGGTACGCTTCCATTACACGACGGAATTTCTCAGACGCCGCAACGTCCGCACGGTCCATCATGCTTTTCAGGCCAGCAATACGCTCAGCACGCTCTTTGGGTAAGAACGGAACGTCCAGTTGTACAAACTGCTCCAAGCCATCAATCATGCGGATCATCAATGGCGTAATTTGGCGTTCGATAACCGATACTTCATCAATTGCCGCGTTCAGGTCAGCCATTTCCTGTTCCTGATTGGCGATTTGCTTACGCAACTGATTGTTGTAAATCTCCAGACCTTCGATCTCTTTGTTCAGCGTTTTAAACTGTTGCAGTTTGCTGTCAATCTGATCGGTGATGCCATCAATCTTTTGCTGCGAGCGGGCAGCAGATTCATTTATTTCCTTAGCGGCATCAATTGCAGGTTTTAACTCCTGCTCCTGAGCGAATGCTGACACCGACAATAATGCGGTACTAATCAGCAAAGTATTAAAAAGCTTCATACATTCAAACCTTTTTGTTACAAGAAATCGGAACAACCGACCACTAAAAACTGCGGGTAGGATAGGGGGTTTATGTGACAGTTTTATTACTAATCTGTCATAAAAAAATTTTCCCCTTCCTATAACAAAAAAAGCCGCAGAAGCGGCTTTCTCTTCACAGGAAAAGTCTCATTAGAAATCGTAACGATAAGTCAGACTAAGACTGGTTCCTTTTGTTTCGGAGCGCAGAAGTACTTCCTCGAATTCCAACTCTTTCTTTTGATCGAAGATATTCTGAACCTTCAATGTGACAGTGGTATTAAAGTCCGGATAGTACTTGTAAACCACGTCAAAAGAATGGAACGGTTGCTCGAAGCTGTCATCAAAGCCATCGATACCCGGGATCAGGATACGCTCACCAAACACGTTATAAACCACAGACGCTGAGTGTTCACCGTTGTCTGAGTCATAACCCAGTTGCGTGTTAACTACGTACTTGGAGTGACCGGTTAAACGACGTGTTGTATGCGTAATGGCCGCAGATACGCCCGTTTGTTCAACGATGTTCTGACGATCCAGCACAATCTCTGAATCACTGATAGTCACGTTACCTGAGACAAACAGATTATCCCAGATACCACCACCAAATACTTCCAGGCCTTGCAGGAATTCGACTTCCACACCATAGACTTCACCGCTTTCAGCGTTAGCGATACGGATTAACGGCGGACCATCCTGAGCAGGTGACTGAACTGATTCAATTGGCGATTCCATGTCTTTATAGAATAAACCTATTGAAAGGTTATTACCTGCTTCACGATACCACTCCCAACGCAGGTCGTAGTTGGTAATCGAGGTTGTTTCCAGACCAGGAGTACCGGCAATCGGGAAGTCAGTTAACGGGTCGATATAGGTCGACGACGACACTTCACGCAAGTCAGGACGAACAACGGTTAAACCAACACTGGCCCGTAACTGCATGTCTTCTTCCAGGAAGTAAGTCACCGCTACGGCAGGATAGAAATCGGCTTCTTCAAACGCTAACTGCGAACGGTCAGCTTCGTCAGATAAGTCAAACTGGTTAGTGCGCGGATCAAGCGGCGCAACCACCTGACGGAAATCTTCCCAACGTACACCACCGGTAAAACGCCACTTATTGTTAAAGAAGAAATCAGCTTCAAAATAATAAGCGTCGATTAACTGAGCAGCCACGTAATCGTCACCCGCGATGGTCGTGTCACGGATCAGCGGACGACTGTTAAACGAAGAGTTCGCCAAAACATCATCAGTAAGGATATCGCCGAAGTTGTTTCCAACTAAGATAGAACGGTCTTCAAAGGCCAGGGTATTTACGTCGAAACGGCGGTTTTCGGCCTGACGGGTTTTATTAATGAAGTCCGCACCGGCTTTAAATTCCATTTCCCAGCGCCCAACTGTCAGCGGGAATGTGAAGTTATAGCCGTAGTTTTCAACGCGGTCATGCAGGTTCTGGAAAGTATAACGACCCGCAGTCTGCGCATCCAGTAAGCGGCTTTCGTTGTCGTAATCAAATACGCCGTCTTCGTTGGCATCAGAAATTACAAAACGGCCTTCCATATTGCCCGGTGCATAACGAACCGAGCGTCCAAGTGAATATTTCCAGTCAAAACCGATAAAATTCCACTCAGGGAAAGTATGCATCCCTTTAATCTGATTGGTATACAGGGTACGTTCTTCGTATTCCACGTCAATGTCACGGATACGTACGCCTTCAGCCACGCTCAGGTTTTCGGTGTTACCGGTTTTAAGACGAATCTCATCGCGGGTATCGTTAAGTACGATCAGGCTGTAATCAACCCGATGGTTACGTTTGTAATCCAGGCCCAGGGTTAGCAGCGTAGACCACTTCGCAGTAGTTTCTGTACTTTGAATATCATCAAAGAAGCGAACCAGCGTGATGCTGTCACCTACCCGGTCCTGCTGTTGCAGCTCATACTGCTCAGAAACACGAGTCTGGTGATCATAACCTAAGGTAAACAGATAACCAGTACGCCAATCGTCGTTAAGATCGTAGCTGTTACCGGCAGTCAGGTTAAAACCGGTGTCGGGCGCAACACTATCGTATTCAGGACCATAGTTACGGTTAACCTGAGAGAACAAATCGACTGCGGTCTGCGGGTCCAGATTATCCAAAAAGTCTTTACTATCCCAGCGTTCCTGTATGGCAGCCGGTACTGCACGGGTACCATCATCACTACCGTACCAGTCGTTACTTCCGCCATCGTAAGCAAGTGCGTCACCGGAATTTTCGGTGTTATAGCCCAGCTTAGCAGACAGATTAAAAATTGATTGAGCAGGAATAGACCGTAAACGCACATCTACGTTACCACCACCAAATGAGGCTGGCATAGAAGGCGAATAGGATTTTTGTACCGACAGACTTTCAATAATGCCCGATGGGAATAAGTCTAACGGAATAACGTTACGCGTTGGATCCGGGCTGGGTACTGTAGTGCCATTCAACTGGGTTGATGAATAACGTTCACCCAAACCACGTACATAAATAAACTTACCGTCAACCAGAGTCAGACCGGTTACACGACGCAGCGCTGAGGCAGCGTCACTGTCACCAGTTCGCGAGATTTGCTCAGCACCCATAATATCCGCAACGAAAGCCTGGTTTTTACGCTCTTGCATTACTGCAGTGGCGGTGCCTTTTAAGCGGGTTCCGGTGGCTACAACTTCTTCAATGGCTTCCTCTTCTGACTGGGCAAATGCCGTAGACAGGGGAGCACATAATGCAGCAACAACGGCCAGGCTGAGTGGTTTTACAAAAAAACCTTTCGCCGGTGTGTTCATGATAAAAAACCTCATTGCAAGCTAATTTTACTTCGACGCAAAAAAAAAGACGTCTTATACAAGCTTAAAAGCAAGCACGCCACTAAAATGTAACGCGCTTGCCCATTTTTTTACTTAAAGATGTCCTGAGTGATTACTCAAGACCAACTGTCCAGCCCGCAGTCCAGTCGTTATCGGCATCTTTAACTGCACCGATAAAGTCAACTGACAGGAAGAAGCTATCCATGGCAGCAACATCGGCAGGTGCTGTAGCATCTACAGTGTAGATACCGTCCAGAACAGTCGCCGTGTTATCCAGCAGGCTGTTACCCGCTTGCGCAGTGAACCATGCAGTCTGGTCGAAAGTACCGGTGTCTCTGATGTTTTCTGAACATGCCAGTACTGAGTTACTGAAGGTCAGCTGTGGCGTGTTAGTTCCATCCATGTTGGCTTCAAGCGTGGTGTCACCATCGCTTAAGTCAGCTTCGAAACACTCACCCATTTCAGCAGGGCCAGTAACAATGATGTTGAACAGCTGAGCGTTAGTCTGGTCACGCAGTAAGATACCTTCTGAATCAGCATCAGCAGTATCGAAAGTGTTACCAATAACGGTCATGTTAGCTACCATTGGGTTAGAGAACTCAGTGCCGCTACCGCCGTCACCGTCACCTTCAATTGCGCGGTTAGCATCTGAGTTATCATCAGCGTGCTTAACCAGTACGAATTGCAGTTTACCCTGGAAACCGTTATCCCAGTCTACTGAGTCATCCTGTACGCCAGTGAAAGCTAAGTACTTAGCGTTAACTGCACCACCGAAGAACTCAACACCGTCATCCGCGTTTTTGTGTACCTGTACGTACTCAACCGTGGTACCAGAACCGACACCACCAAAAGTAATACCGTTTAATTCGTTATCCGGGGCGATTTCGTAACCGCCGTGCATCACACGTACATAACGCAGCGTACCTGAGTTATCTTCGTTGTCGTTACCACCGAATACAGCACCTTCCTGAGCACCTTCAACTTGCAGTGCACACTCAGAACCGTCTTGTGGACACTTGGTAGAGTAAGCGTTACCCAGAATAATCATACCGCCCCACTGACCAGCAGAACCAGCATCCAGGCCACCAAGAACGTGGTCACGTGAAGTGAAAGTGATTGGGTCAGCAGCTGTACCGCTGGCCATGATTTGCGAACCACGGCTTACTACCAGGTAATCGTTACCAGAGTTGCCGTAAACAGTTACACCCGGCTCAACAGTCAGCACTGCACTGTCTTCATTGTCGCCACCGACGAATACTGCACCAGACAGTGCGTAGTAGTTACCCGCAGTCAGAGTCAGATCAGAAGTGATGGTGCCAGAAATTTCACACGTAGTTGTTGAACCATCAATGTCAGTGATAGTGGTGGTACCAGTTGGGCAGCCAGAACGGGTTTGTGCCAGTTCGATGTTACCGCCACCAAAACCAAAGGCCCAACCCTGACGCCAATCGTCAGCACCAACAGCGCCAATGAAGGTCGTTGCGTCGAAGAACGTATCAACCTGGCTAGCGTCAGTACCCGCAGTCAGCATGGCGCTTTCAGACGTTAAGCTACCGTCGATGTTCAGACCCAGGTTAGCGCGGTCTTCAAAGGCGATAAGCTGGTTGCCTTCCTGACCTGTGAACCAGGCTTCCAGGTCAACATCACCGTCAGCCATTTTGAAAGGCTCGCTACAAGCAATTGCAGAGTAAGTGATAGTCAGGTCGCCGTCGCTCAGGTTGCCCTGAACAGTTTCGTCAGAATCCATTTCCAGACACTCGCCCATTGCTTCAGGACCAGTTACCAGCAGGTTCATGATGTGAGCGCCGGTTTGGTCACGCAGTAACAGACCTTCAGAGTCAGCATCTTCGGTGTCGAAAGTGTTACCAACAACAGTCATGTTAGAGATAGTAGGTAAAGAGAATGCAGTGCCGTCACCGCCGTCACCGTCACCTTCGATACCACGGTTGGCATCACTGTTATCTGCAGCGTGAGCAACATAAACATATTGCAGACGACCATTGTAGCCGTTATCCCAGTCTACAGAGTCATCCTGGTTGCCAGTTAACACTAAGTGCTTAACGTCAACTGAACCACCGAAGAATTCAACACCATCGTCAGCGTTAGCGTGAACCTGAACGTAGTCGATTTCAGTACCAGAACCTACACCACCAAAAGTGATACCGTTTAATTCGTTATCCGGAGCAACTTCGTAACCCGCGTACTTAACTACTAAGTAGTTGATAGTACCTGAACTGTCAGCAGCGTCTGTACCACCGAAAACTGCACCTTCTTCTGCACCTTCAACCTGAAGTGCGCAGTCAGAGCCGTCTTGTGGACATTTAGTAGAAGGTGCGTTACCTAACAGTACAACACCACCCCATTGACCAGCGCCCACTTCATCACCAACAACGTCGTTGTAAGAAGTCATGATTACTGGTGCAGAAGCAGTACCGTTCACTTCGATTTGTGAATCACGGCTAACTACCAGGTAATCAGCGCCGCGGCTACCGAAGATGATAGTACCTTCTTCGATTTCCAGAGTTACGCTGTTTTCTTTATCGCCACCAACGAATACCGGACCATCAAGCGCCCATACAGTATCGTTAGTCAGTACAACATTACCGTTGTCACCGGCGTCAGCGTCAGTTAAACGGCCAGAAAGAACACGTACAGAAACATCAGTTCCGAAAGCAGCTGTCAGAGCACTACTTAAAGAAGCACTTGCTTCACCAGGCAGTTCTTCGGCTGGCGTTTCTGTACCGCCGCCAGTAGAACCAGAATCACCGTAGTTATTGGTTACAGATGAGCTGTTGTCGATGTCGCCTTCAGAAATGTTGATGTCACCGCCACAGCCGGCCAGGGCGAGTGCGGCAGCAATTGCAGAAGCTTGAAATAACTGCTTAAGTTCCATGCGTGTCTCCAGATGAGCATTTTATAATATGGATTAAAAACGCGAGCAGGTTACCTAAGCTAAATGACAGATTTGTTACATTACAGGACCGTAACAAAACTTTAATAAAACTTTACTGGTGAATACTAGACTAAATGATAAGTTGCGACTATAGCATGGTTGTTTTTTCACCAACCAGGCGTAACTGGAGCTTCAACATATCTTGTCGAATCGGAAAATACCCGTCACGCTCCACCTGTTGTTGCCCTCTGGCAGACAACACATAGCGCAGAAATTCGCGCTCAAGTTTGGGCAATGGCTCACCCGGCGCTTTATTGACTACCAGATACAAAAACCGCGAAAACGGATAGCTTTCGTTTTGCACCGTTTCACTGGTAAGGGGGATTAGGGTGTTCGCTGTATTGCCCAACGGCAGCGCTCTGACGCCGGCAGTTCGGTAACCGTAGGCCGCGTAGCCCATCCCCCCTTTGCTGGACGCCACCGACAGTACCACCGAAGCAGAACCCGGTTGTTCGTTGACAGACTTGGTAAAATCACCATCGCACAGGGCCATAATTTTAAACAACCCGTAAGTACCTGATACCGAATTGCGGCTAAACAAACGGATGGGGGCGGTTTGCCCGTAATAACCTATGCCCAGTTGCGACCAGCGGGTTATACGTTCCTCTCCACCGCAGTAGCGGGTAGCCGAAAATATCGAGTCTACCTGTTTTAAGGTCAGTCCTGGTAACGGGTTACTGCGCTCAACAAAAATGGCAATGGCATCGATAGCCACTTTAATAACAGTTGGCGGATAACCGTGGGCCTGAATAAAGGCGCGTCGTTCGCTGGGTTTTAAATCCCGGCTCATCGGGCCAATAGTAGCGGTGCCTTCGGTGAGCGCAGGTGGCGCAGTAGAAGAACCCGACGCCTGAATTTGAAAGGTCACATCCGGATAAAGTGTCTTAAATTCCTGCGACCATAAGGTCATCAGATTAGCCAGCGTGTCTGAGCCTACCGAAGTAATGTTGCCTGCCACACCGGGTTTACGTTCAAAGCCTTCATCATTGGCATACGCGTTGATGCTAACGCCGACAAACAGCAAAAAAATGAATAACCTTTGCATCTTACTCCTGGCTGGCAATCATCTCGGCGTCAAACTCAAAGAAGAACTGACTGCCCTCGCCTACCTGACTGGTGATTTGTAGTTTTGAATTATGATGACTGAGCACGTGTTTTACAATGGACAAACCTAATCCCGACCCGCCTGTTTTACGGGAACGCGCTTTATCAACTCGGTAAAAACGTTCGGTCAGGCGCGACAAGTGCCGCTGTTCAATACCATCACCATTATCTTTTACTGCAAAGCGAACACCTGTTTTGGTTAATTCCCAGTAGACATCAATGCAGCCATGATCAGGGGTATAGTTGATGGCATTAAAAATAAGATTGGAGCAGGCACTGCGTAATTCGGTTTCGATACCGTAAATACGAATCCCCGGAGTTAGGTGAAACTCGATAGTATGGTGCTTGTCTTTATTCAGCGCGTCCGCTTCAATTTTTACCTGGGTCAGCATGGCAGCCATGTCCACGGTATTTTCGTAGACCCGTTCTGAGCTGGCCTCAATGCGCGACAACACCAGCAAATCTTCAATCAGACTCTGCATCCGCTGGGTCTGGGTACTCATTTCCATGTATGCTTTTTTCACAAACGGATTAAGCTGGTCATCGGCATCCGGCAAAATTTCCAGGTAACCATTGATGACCGTCAGCGGTGTACGCAGCTCGTGGGAAACGTTGGCCACAAAATCCTTTCGCATTTCTTCTAATTGGGATAAGCGCGTAACATCGCGGGCAATCAGCAGTAAATGTTCTTCGCCGTAGGGCATAATCCGGTATTCAAAGGATTTAAGCGGATTGAGCGGCGAGGGAACTTCTATAGGATAGTGGTACTTCCCTGCATGAAAGTACTCAATAAATTCGGGATGACGTATCAGATTATCCAGTCGTCTGCCTGCATCGGAAGGCCAGCGTAACCCCAGTTCCAGCCGGGCCAGACGGTTACACCAGATAATACAGGCTTTGGAATCGACCACCACAGCAGCATCGGGAAGCGCTTCAGCCCCTTCGCGAAACCGCTTTACCAGGGCACCAAGCTCCTTGCGTTTATTGCGGTTGCGCCGCTGCAGGTAATATATCCCTTCGTAAATGTGCTCCCACAAACCACTTACGGAAGGCGGCGACATTTTACGACTATGCCATAACCAGCGGTTAAGCTTAAACAGCTGCCAGTAATTAGCCAGCAGCAAGCCCATGGCGCCCAGGGCCACTGCCAGCAACATATCTTCCAGATACCAGCCGACCAGAGCAAAGACAATTAAAAATAAAATGAGTCGCGCGACTGACTTGATCCACGAAAAGGGGTAGTACATCCAGGTTGTTCCTTTATTGCGCGCTGACTAATGGGGCAGATGATACCTACCCCATTATGAAAGTAAAATTAAAGCTTAGTGGAAAAGCGATAACCTGCGCCTCTGACGGTTTGGATCATGGCGTCATGTCCCTGACCGCCAATTGCTTTACGCAAACGTCGAATGTGCACATCAACCGTGCGGTCTTCAACATACACGTTGGTGCCCCACACGTTATCGAGTAACTGTTCACGGCTGTATACACGCTCTGGGTGAGTCATAAAGAAGTGCAACAGTTTGTATTCTGTCGGCCCCATATCCAGTGCTTCGTCATTAGCCATAACGCGATGGGAAATTGGCTCAAGTTTCAGACCGTTAAATTCGATAGGCTGTTCATTTGATGTAGGCGTTACCCGACGCATTACTGCTTTAATGCGGGCTACCAACTCTTTCGGTGAGAATGGCTTGGTGATGTAATCATCTGCACCGGCATCCAGACCACGAATCTTGTCGTCTTCTTCGCCACGGGCGGTTAACATAATTACCGGGATATCCCGGGTAAATTCGTGCTGCTTCAGACTTTTGGCCAGCTGCACACCGCTGCCGCCTGGCAACATCCAGTCCAGCAATATTAAATCAGGATAAGGCTCAACCAGCTTTTGTTGCGCAATATCGTAATCTTCTGCTTCAATAGTCTCGAATCCGGACTGTTCCAGCACAAAGGTTAGCATGTCGCGAATTGGCGCTTCATCTTCTACCAACAAGACTCTTCTAGACATTGATTTCTTCCAGCTCATAACAAAACGCCGCTATTATTATCAGGGTGTGTGACAATTTTATTAAACGATTACATTATTATGTCAAGTTTATGAAACTGTTATCCGATATATACGTTATTAACCAGGCTAAATTGCCAGAAAAGCAGCGTTAAAAGCAATGCAGCGCTAAAAAAGCCAAATTTTCAACTTATTGCATTATGAACTTTTTGTGAATCGCGTATATGCTTAAGAACTCGTGCTAAGAACTTGTCTATTCAGCGATTAACACATATTCTTGAAAGAGTGTAAAAACTCATCAGTATTATTATATAGGTATCAGATGGCGTCGGTTCAGACAGGATTGTCGAGAAAACTGCTCACAAGGGTGTTATCAGTCTATTTTTTTCTGACATTCATTGTGACGATTGGCCAGATTTTTACTGAATACCTCAGCACCAAAAGCCACATTGAATCTGAACTACAAACCCTGAAAAATACCTTTTCAACCAGTCTGACCCGCGCGATCTGGGAAGTAAACCTGCCGCAGGCACAGTCTATTGCCGAAGGCCTGATGGAACTGCCCATTGTGACAGGCGTTCAGATTCGTGATGAAAACGGCGATTACATTGCCGATTTGGGTGTAACGATTGCGCAGATTCGCGCCCCGATTACCAGTGGCGAACTGGAAGATCACGATGGCGGCTTATTCAGTTACAGCTTTCCGCTGGTGTTTGAGTTTTCTAACCGAGCCTCAACCGTTGGCGATGTCACCCTGTACTCCAATTTTGACATTATCTTTGGTCGAATCGAAGTGGGTATTTTCTTTTTGGTGGGTAATGCCATTGTTAAAACTGCATTTTTAGTCTTTCTGTTTATGACCGCGTTCAGAAGAATGTTGTCGGATCCGTTAATGGAAGTGACTCAGAAAATGAGCGCGTTTAATCCGGACAACCCCGAAAAGTCTAAGATTTACCTTCATCTGGAGGAAGAAAATGAATTACGTTTGCTGCAATACTCTTACAACCAGGTTATCGACGACCTGATTGTTTCCCAACAACAGCTACGCAACACCCAGAGCGAACTGCAGCGGGTAAATAAAAAACTGGATGACCAAAACCTGTTACTAGAGCAGGAAGTAGCCAAGAAAACCGCCTCATTAAGCCAGATTATGCTTGATCTTGAGCGTCAGAAAGACGAACTGATTGCTAATCAGCGCGAGCTGCGTCAGGAAAACGAAAACCGCCAGTACATCGAAAACGTGTTACGGGAAAAGAATAGCGAACTGGCGCAATCTATGGAAAACCTCAAGCTGGCGCAGGACCAACTGCTGGAATCTGAACGAATGGCCTCTCTTGGTGGTCTGGTTGCCGGTATTGCCCATGACGTAAATACCCCGCTGGGCGTTGGTGTTACCGCAGCCAGCTTTTTAAATGAACGTCTGGTGGAAATCAGAAAAGACTATGACAACAAGTCGCTAACAAATAACACCATGGCCTCGTTTTTAGATGAAGCCGAACAGACCACCAGCTTATTATTAACCAATTTGCACCGTGCCTCTGATCTGATTACCAGCTTTAAGCAGGTAGCGGTAGACCAAACCAGCGAAGCAGAGCGGGTGTTTAATTTAAACAACTATCTGCGCGAAATTTTGCAGTCGCTGGGGCCAACGTTTAAGCATACTAAACACGAAGTCAGCATTAGTTGTCCCGAAGATCTGTTTATTTGCTCTGCACCAGGCATTATTGCACAAATCATTACCAACATGATTATGAATTCCATTATCCATGGATTTGAAAATAAAAGTGATGGTCACATTGTTATCGAAGTGAAGCGGGATAAGGAAGATGTTCTGTTGAACTATCAGGACGACGGTGCGGGTATGACCGCCGATCAGCTCAGCCAGTTATTTGATGCTTTCTTTACCACCAAACGCGGAGAAGGCGGTAGCGGACTGGGTACACACATTATGTATAACCTGGTTACCCAGGCGCTGGATGGCAATATCGAAGCCTTTAGTGAGCCGGGTAAAGGCTTGCGCTACGAAATCCGCTTCCCGGCCCGGACTTAATCACCCACAGCAGTTGCGCGCTTATTAATGCGCTGTTACCCTTTTCGCCCTTTTTTACAGACAGATCTTCACTATGTGGTTTAAAAATATAAAGGCCTATCGGCTAACCCAACCGCTATCGTTAAATGATGACGATTTGCAAACCGCGCTGAACGAAGTGGCTTTTCGCCCTTGCGGCAGCCAGGAAAGTGCCACCATGGGTTTTGTTTCCCCATTACATGACGCTGGCCAGCATTCACTGCTGTTTCATCAGTCTCAGCTTCGTTACTGGATCACGTTAAAAAAACAGGAACGCCTATTGCCGTCTTCTGTGGTGAACTCAGAGCTGGCGGATAAAGTTGCGCATATCGAGGCGGAAACCGGTTCACCGGTAGGCAAAAAAGCGCAGTCGGATCTTAAGCAGGAAATTATCACCCGCTTATTGCCACAGGCGTTTCTTAAAAATACCTATACCAACGGTTATATTTCTATTCCGGATAATCTGGTGATCGTTGATGCCAGCGCGGATGGTAAAGCCGAAGCGTTTTTGGCCATGGTACGCAAAGCACTGGGGTCATTACCGGTAGTACCGCTGGTCAGACACAGCCTGCAAAGCGAACTGACCCACTGGTTAACCGATAAGCCACCAGCCAAAATCGAGTTGCTCGAAGAAGCCGAGTTTAAATCCACCGATGAAACGGCCAGTGTTATCCGTTGTAAAAACCAGCCATTAGACAGTGAAGAAATTCAACTGCATCTGGATGCCGGCAAACTGGTGCAGAAAGTTGCATTTGAGTTTGATGAAACTCTCGAAGCAATTATTCAGGAAGACGGCTCGATAAAACGGATGAAGTTTACCGACCGTATTAAAGAAGAAACTCAGGATATCCCGAAAGATCAGGTCGCGGCCCGCCTTGACGCGGAATTTAGCCTGATGTCTGCCGAGTTATGCGCGTTTGTGAATTTCCTCAGCGAAGCATTAAATCTCGACAAAGACGCATAAGCCTTTGCTGCCGGTACCGCCAGCTCTGTTTTACAGACCAGGGCATACCGGCTTTATTTCCCCCGGCTCCTTTACCTTTTATGACTCTGTAAGCGGATAATAAATGACATCGATAAAGCGTGTTTCGCCACTACAGTCTTCGTATGCATGAGGCTGATCGGCGTAAAACCGGCAGCTATCGCCACCTTTAAGCTCATGCCAACGCCCATCAAAATAAAGTCTGAGTGCCCCGCTCTGCACCACAATGTGCTCCTGAACGCCAACGCTATGTGGTTCTGACCATTGGCAATGATGCTGACTAATGGTGAGTTCGAACATCTCCAGGCGGGTGTGGGGATCAAACCGGAACAAGGTTTTGACTTTAAAAAAATCATCCCCTTTTACTGGTTTTTCACTTTGTTTAACACTTACCGGACTATCACTGTCTTCAATCAAATCAGAGAAAGAGCACGAAAGGCCGGTTGCGATTTTCCAGAGGGTTGCCACCGTTGGACTGGACTCCTGCCTTTCGATCTGTCCCAGCATTGCCTTAGAGACCCCGGATGCGGCAGATAATCGGTCTAAACTCCACCCCAATAACGCTCGGCGTTGTTTAATTTGTCCGGCAATCTGCTGACTCACGTTTTCGTTCATGATGCTGTATCTGTATGGCCTGGCTGACTTAATCCGCACGGTTTTCGTTGCGGTGGATTTTATCATTGTACGCTATAACGCACAGTGTTACACTCCCGTACGTTATAACGCACAAACATCCATAAGGCAATTCATCATGAGCAAGGCCCTGCCCCTTCAGCTAAGTCATATCGCCGCGGGCTTTACCGCCGTTGTTGTTGGTTACAGCAGCTCGGTTGTTATTGTCATTGAAGCCGCCAGGCAGTCCGGAGCCTCAGAATCACAGTTAATCAGCTGGTTACTTATACTCGGCCTGATTATGGGCCTGAGTTGTGCGTTTTTTTCGTGGAAATTTAAAATGCCCATTATTACCGCTTGGTCAACTCCGGGCGCGGTATTTTTAATTTCTACCGCCGGAGACTTTTCCCTGGCCGAGGTAACCGGCGCATTTTTGTTTGCCGGCTTGCTGAGCCTGGCAGCAGCTCGAAGTCGTTTGTTAATGCGTGGTATCGAACGTATTCCACCCGCACTGGCAGCGGCAATGCTGGCCGGTATTCTGTTGCCCTACTGTCTTGGCGTATTTAGCAGTGCTCAGCAAAACCCGCTGCTAAGCGTGTGTTTTATCGCGATCTATTTATTAGGCAGTCGCTGGTTTCCCCGCTATTTAATGCTGGTGTTACTGGTAGTGGCTGCCATCGCCGCGATGGCACTGGCTGGAGACGCACGGGAGCCGTTGCGTTTTTCACTCCCCAGCCTGGAATGGGTTATGCCAGCCGTTAATCTTCAAGCCATGCTAAGCATTGGTTTTCCGTTATTCCTTATCACAACCCTTTCACAAAACCTGCCGGGAATAAGCATTCAGCACAGTCATAACTACCAGCCGGACAATCGTTTTATATTAACGGGCATTGCACTGCTGCAATTACTTAGCGCCCCCTTTGGCGGTTTTATGATTAACCTTGCCGCCATTACGGCGGCGATATGCATGGCGGACAATGTTGATGAGGACCCGGCGAAGCGGTATCTTGCGGGTATTGCCGCCGGTGTCGGTTATTTGTTGGCGGGGTTATTTGCCGTTACTATTGCGCTTATATTCACCCAGATGCCTGCGGTAGTGACCAGCCTGCTGGCCGGCATAGCGCTGCTCTCCACGTTACAAAACAGTTTACTTCGTAGTCTGGCCGATGAGCCTTTCCGACAAGGCGCGTTGCTCACTTTGTTGTGCAGCGCATCCGGCCTGAGTCTGGCTGGCATTAGTGCGCCGGTCTGGGGATTACTGGCAGGCCTGGTAACGCTATGGTTACATCCGCATTG
The DNA here is from genome assembly GCF_001758465.1 of Marisediminitalea lipolytica. Classification (GTDB taxonomy): domain Bacteria; phylum Pseudomonadota; class Gammaproteobacteria; order Enterobacterales; family Alteromonadaceae; genus Alteromonas; species Alteromonas lipolytica. The sequence continues at coordinate 129,530 of NZ_MJIC01000014.1, read as the reverse complement.
GAAGCAATTAGCGAAAGCCGGATAAAAAAAAGCCGGTGTGTTCACCGGCATTTCAAATTTCAGTAAAAATCAGGCAAACACCTGTTTTGCTGCCGCACACATTTCAGCAAACTCATCCGACAACAGTGAATTAATATCTGCCACCACACCACGCTGAATAGCCAGGTTTAAGATAGCGTCTTTCTGACCGTCAATCTGACCCGCCAAAGCGGCGCCAATACGCACAAAATCAATGTAGCCAATCTTTTGTGGCAAGTACGACAAATCATGCCAACGCTCAGCCACGGTAACGAAATCTTCGCCAAACTCCCAGCTGCGCATAATGCTGCCGCCTACGCGCGGTGCCAGTTTATCAATCGCATCATCCAGAAACGTCGGACTGGCAAACACTTCTACGTGGCGCTCGGCTTCCGTTAGAATAGGCAACACACCAATGCTGTGGATAAGGGCCATCAGCGTCATGGTATCAATACTGAGTTCCCGCTTTCTGGTTTCGGTTATGTAGAGTTGCAAGGCGGCCATGGAGTTAGCAACCACATTAATGGTGTTTGCCCACTCTTTTTTCATGTACTCGCCGACCAGATCGTTTTTCGACACGAACAGCTGCTCCATGGCCAACGCCGTGGCAATATTTTTAATCTGACGTAAACCAATTCGCGTAACCGCTTGCCCAATAGAGTTGACCTTTACCGCTCGCCCCATGTAAGCACTGTTAGATATTTTAATCATTCGCGCGCTGAGAGAGGGATCCTGGCCGATAACTTCTCCCATATCCTGCAGGTTGATGTCCGGATCATCAGCCGCTTTTCTGACTTTTAGCGCTACCGCAGGCAGCGTTGGCAACACCAGTGTGTCGTTTTTAATCTTTTCAACCAGAATGGTAAGTAGCGCATTTTGTGTGGACATATTCCTACCTTTGTCGATGACCCGTATATAATCGCAGCGGTTGTGATACCAGTAAAGAGCACGCTGCCAGATAAATTAAGAGAACCTATTTGTTGCAGATAGCGTTAAATTTTATATCAGTACACCAATAACATAGCTCAACTTTTGGTGTTTCGACCACTCCACCCCAAAAAAATACAAAAATAATTTTTCGGACCGCGGCAACAAGGCTCTATGCCATTAAATTGAGTATAGCATCTGCTACCACGCTTGGTTATGCTTACTGTTGTTATTCACTTGGTTGGATCAATACGCAGGTATCAACTTCTCAGTTTTGACCCTTCGATCAGGCTTATAAAACAATAATTTTCAATAAACGACGGACAACTCATAATGCGCAAAGTTTTACGCCATACATTTGCCTTTTCGGCACTGGCCACCGCACTATTACTTACCGGTTGCAGCGAAGCTCCAACTTCCTCAGCCAAAAGCGAAGACACGTCACCAGCACTGCTGACCGAGCAAAGCCGCTTGCACATTTACCATAAGGTTCCGCTAACTGCCGATTTAACCCAGTTAAGCGAAAACCAAAAGCAAATGCTAAGTAAACTTATCGACGCGGCGAAAATCATGGATGACCTGTTTTGGCAGCAGGCATTTTTTGAAGACAAATTAAGTTTTCTGGCCCGCTTTAAGGATCCTGCAGTGCGGGACTTTGCCAACATTAACTATGGCCCCTGGGACCGTCTGAATGGTGACAAACCCTTTTTAAGCGGCTACAGCGAAAAAGCACCGGGTGCTGAATTTTATCCCCACGATATAACCAAAGCCGAATTTGCCAGCGCCGACTTTGCCGATAAAGACGGGCTGTATTCGGTTGTTGAACGCAATGATAAAGGCGAATTAACCGCCATTCCCTATTCGCAAAAGTATCAGGCTGAACTGTCAGCCGCCGCCAGTTTGCTGACCGAAGCCGCGGCACTGGCCGATAACGCAACTTTTGCTGAGTATTTAAAACTGCGCGCCAGTGCCTTGTTAAGCAATGATTATTACCCCTCGGACATGGCCTGGATGGACATGAAAACCAATCCGGTAGAACTGGTCATTGGCCCAATCGAAACCTATGAAGACCAGCTGTTTGGTTATCGGGCTGCGTTTGAAGCCTACGTGCTGATTAAAGACATGGCCTGGAGTGAGCGCCTGGCCAAATATGCGCAATTCTTACCTGAGCTACAACGCGGTTTACCGGTAGACGATGCCTATAAACAGGAAACTCCGGGGTCGGATGCAGATTTAAATGCCTATGATGTGATTTATTACGCCGGGCATTCAAATGCCGGCAGTAAAACCATTGCTATTAACCTGCCTAATGATGAACGGGTGCAACTGGCTAAAGGTACCCGCCGCCTGCAGCTTAAAAATGCCATGCAGGCCAAGTTTGAGCATATCTTACAACCTATAGCTGAAGTACTCATTGCACCACAGCAGCGTGAGCACATTACTTTTAACGCGTTTTTTGCCAACACAATGTTTCACGAAGTGGCGCACGGCTTAGGCATTAAAAATACCATTACCGATAATGGTACCGTTCGCGGCGCACTTAAAGAACATGCCTCCGCGCTGGAAGAAGGCAAAGCGGATATCCTCGGCTTATATATGGTGCAGAGCCTGCTGGAAAAAGGCGAAATTACCGAAGGTACCCTGCAAGACTACTACGTGACCTTTATGGCTGGCATTTTCCGCTCAGTTCGTTTTGGCGCCAGCTCCGCTCACGGCAAAGCTAATATGATTCGGTTTAACTACTTTGCCACCATGGGCGCATTCGACCGCAATAAAGACGGCTTGTACAGCGTTAATATGGATAAAATGTCGGCAGCGGTAGCGTCCTTATCTGAACTTATTCTGACGCTGCAAGGCGATGGCGACTACAACGGTGTGGCTAAACTGGTTGCCGATATGGGTGTTATCAAACCGCAGTTAGAAGCGGATCTAGCGCGCCTCAAGGCCGCCAGCATTCCTGTTGATATTGAGTTTGAACAGGGAAAAGCGCAACTGGGCTTGTAAGAAAAAGTACCAGCGAAATTCCCCTCATTCCGTCATCCGCGCAAACTCTGAGCGGGGATCTCCTGAACAGGCTGGCTGATGGTTATTTTAAGCCCACGATACCATGCAAGGGGGTCCCGGATAATTGCTGTGCAATTTCCGGGAAGACAGGTAGTGATGAGCGAACCTTACTCAGGCTGAAATAGCAACGATGCCGCCTCACTCCGTCATCCCCGCATGCTTCTGGCGGGGATCTCCTGAACAGGTTGGCTGATGGTTATTTTAAGCCCACGATATCATGCAAGGGGATCCCGGATAATTGCTGTGCAATTTCCGGGAAGACAGGTAGTGATGAGCGAACCTTACTCAGGCTGAAATAGCAACGATGCCGCCTCACTCCGTCATCCCCGCATGCTTCTGGCGGGGATCTCCTGAACAGGCTGGCGGGTTGTTATTTTAAGCCCACGATATCATGCAAGGGGATCCCGGATAATTGCTGTGCAATTTCCGGGAAGACAGGTAGTGATGAGCGAACCCTACTCAGGCCGAATTACCATCGATGCCGCCCCAATCCGTTGCGAGTTAGTTGATTTATCAGGTGATGTCTAAACAACCTGCTTTTTTATTTAGTTCTTTGTATCGCGAAGTTCCCTCACTCCGTCATCCCCGCATGCTTCTGGCGGGGATCTCCTGAACAGGCTGGCGGGTTGTTATTTTAAGCCCACGATATCCTGCAAGGGGATCCCGGATAATTGCTGTGCAATTTCCGGGAAGACAGGTAGTGATAAGCGAACCCTACTCAGGCCGAATTACCGTCGATACCGCCCCAATCCGTTGCGAGTTAGTTGATTTATCCGGTGATGTCTAAACAACCTGCTTTTTATTTGGTTCTTTGTATCGCGAAGTTCCCTCACTCCGTCATCCCCGCATGCTTCTGGCGGGGATCTCCTGAACAGGCTGGCCGGTTGTCAATTTAAGCCCTCGATACCATGCAAGGAGGTCCTGGTCTTCGCGCAGCGAAACGGGATGACACTATGACCCAGGACAGGCCCGATGGGTCTTCCGGGGATAAAATAAATGATGATTTTGAGCAGAAAAACTGTTCAGGGGATCCCGGATAGCGCCTGTGGCGCTTCCGGGATAACAAAAAGCGTAAGCTTTTTGTTATTCCAGATGTTTTGGTTTATCTGTGTATGGCGGCCAACCCATTAACTTGCCTGCCAGTACATGCAGATGGATGTGATACACCGTTTGCCCACCAAACTCGTTACAGTTCATCACTGCACGATACCCTTCATGAGCAAAACCCAGCTCACTGGCCAGTTTGGCCGCCACGGTATATAAGTGGCCCACCAGGGCTTCATCTTCTTCGGTTATATCATTGATGGTAGCAATTTGCTTTTTAGGGATAACCAAAAAGTGAATCGGTGCCTGTGGATTAATGTCCTTAAACGCTAACGCTTTGTCGTCTTCGTAAAGAATTTCGGCGGGGATCGACTTATCGATAATTTTGTCAAAAATGGTTTCGGCCATTACAAATCTCCAATAGTTCGCTTACCAAAGCAGAAAGGCAACCAATACAGCGCCCAGCAATAAACGATAGATAACAAAAGGCAACATGCCAATCCGGCTTATCCAGCTAAGAAACAGATAAATGCACAAATAAGCACTGACAAAAGAGAATCCGGCGCCATATATCAGGGCAGACCAATCCACTGCTGTTTCGGCTTCCAGTAAATCCTTAGTGGCAAAGAGTCCGGCACCCAAAATGGTAGGTATGGATAATAAAAACGAGAAGCGCGCCGCGCTCTCCCGGTTTAACCCCAGCATTAAGCCGGCGGTCATGGTAATACCACTACGCGAGGTGCCCGGAATAATCGCTAACATCTGGGCCAGACCAATAATGATCGACTGACGCAGGTTTAACTGTTCGAGGGTTTTCTGCAATTTTGCCGTTGCATCGGCGTACCACAGCAATAAACCAAATACGATAGTGGTTACGGCAATAACCGCCGCACTTCGCGCATCGGTTTCGATGTAACTTTTCAGGAAAAAACCGGCTATCACAACGGGAATAGTCCCAACTACAACAAACCAGGCCAGCTTACTGTCAGCGGTTTGATTCTTGCTGAATCCCCGGGTTAAAAACGCCGTAGTCATTTGCAGGATATCCTGACGAAAATAAATCATAACAGCCATCAGACTGCCCACATGCACGGCAACATCAAATGCCAGGCCCTGATTTTCCCACCCTAATACGGCAGCGGGCAAAATCAAATGCGCTGAACTACTAATAGGTAAAAATTCGGTAAGCCCCTGAATAATGGCTAAGGCAATAATTTCGAAAAGCGTCATCCCTGCGGTGAACTCCAATTAAAATCTATAGGCGTGGTTAGCTGCTTGCTTTGATCAAAGGCCTGCCATAGTTGCAAAAACGTCTTTCCCGCTACCGGATGGCACACATCTGGAGCTATCTCGGCCAGGGGGCGCAGAACAAAAGCCCGCTTTAAAATTTCCGGGCGCGGTAGCGCCACCGGCGACTCGCAAATACATTGATCAAAGCACAATAAATCGAGATCCATTGTGCGTGAACAGTTTTGCTTATGCCAGTCTTTTCGCCCGTATTCCGCTTCTAATTGTTTGAATAACTGATGGATAGCGGAAAGCGATAACGTGGTGTCCACGCGGGCTACCCAGTTATAAAAACCCGGCCCTTCAAATCCAACCGCCGGGCACTCATAAACCGATGACACCACGACATTATTAAACTGCTGGTGCAATAAGCGATAGGCTTCCCGGGTATGAAATTCCCGGTCGATATTAGAACCAACCCCAATAAAAACCTGCGACACTTAGGCGGTAACCTCGTGGGTAATCCGGATCCCCACTTTACGCGCGTCGGGCAGGATCCCCGGCTTTTCGATGGTCAGAACCAGTTTTTGGATTGGAAAAGTTTCACACAGCGCCGTAATAACGGCATTGGCAAAAGCTTCAAGCAGTTCAAACTGCGAGTCTTTGCCAACCTGTTTTACGGTTTCGGCCATAGCAGCATAGTCGATGGTATCTGCCACTTCGTCAGATCCCATAGCGGCAGACAGATTGGCATCAACCAGTAAATCAATAATCAGTGTGGTATTGCGCGTTCGTTCCCAGTCATAGACCCCAATCAGAGTTGGCACTTCAAGCCCTTCAATAAAAATCTGCTGCATTGTTACGCCGCCTTTTTGCGTGAATATATCATTGGCGCAGAAGCTTACTCGATACGCCTGAGTATCACCAGTCCAATAACGACCAACAACAATATGATCCAGCGCTTGAGGCAGCAGCAATCGCTGGCTTTACAGGCAATATTCTAGTAGTGTGTGCACACTTAGCGTACGTTAAATGGAGTACGGCCTTGATTGCTCTTAGTCTGTTAATGATTGGTGTAGCCTACCTGATAGGTTCGATTAGCAGTGCGGTATTAATCAGTCAGGCTTTTCGTATTCCCGACCCTCGCCGCCATGGCTCTGGAAATCCCGGGGCTACCAATGTTTATCGTCTAGGCGGCCGGGTTCCAGCCCTGCTGGTGTTACTCAGTGACGTGCTAAAAGGCACTATTCCGGTTTATTCTGCTTATTTTATGGGTATTCCCCCTGTGACACTGGGATTTATTGCCATAGCGGCCTGCCTCGGGCATATCTATCCTCTGTACTTCAACTTCAGCGGTGGTAAAGGTGTGGCAACGGCGCTTGGTGCCATGCTACCGATAGGTCCTTCACTGGCAGGATTATTAATCGCCAGTTGGGCAGTGGTGGTATTTATCTGGGGTTACTCTTCGCTGGGCGCTATCGTTACTGTCGCCCTGGCCCCTGTTTTTACCTGGTTTATCAAACCCATGTATACCGTTCCGGTTGCCATGCTGTCGGTGTTGATAATCTTTCGTCACCGGGAAAATATTCAACGCCTGTTAAAAGGCGAAGAAAGCAAAGTCTGGGACAAAGGTAAGGCTAACGAGTAAGCCATTGGGGCTCAGGATTATTCGCGCAACTTTTGCAAGGCATAGTCCAGACTGGCGGTAGAGACCCCCCCCACGTGACGATACAATAATCGGCCTTCCGGTGAGTAAAATAAAGTTGTAGGTAACACCGCCACGCCAAATTCTGTACTGACCCCGGTATCAGGATCAAGCAATACATTAGCCAGCGTGAGATGCTGGGAAGCCAGAAACTCATTAACTACCGCTGCTGACTCCCCCTGATTCAGAAATATAAAATGAATATCCGGGTTTTGCTGTTGTGCCTGCGCGAGCACCGGCATTTCCCGCCGACAGGGCGGGCACCAGGTAGCCCACACATTCAGCACAATAGGTTTGCCGCTAAAGTTTGCCATGGGTACCGACTGATACAACGTATTCTGTACTACCGGCAACGGCATTAGTTCGGCACGGCTAGCCAGCGAATTCCACACATACAGCGGCACAATGCAACAGGTAGTCAGGATAATCACCTTTAATACAGGGCGGCACGTATGGGGGGAACGGGCTACGCGGTAGATTAATACCGCCAGTGAGGCCAGGACGCCAGCCTGGGGGGAAAATCCACCATCGCGAATATCCAGAATTCCTGGCCAGTCTGATTGATATTGTGGCCACATGTACCAGACAAACCCTGCCCGGGAACCAACCAGCCCGGCGAGAAACAAAGCAAACAGCGTATTTTCCGCGTGCTGACGCAGCGTTTTGGATTTTTCGAGAAGTCGTAGCAAGATCAGGGAGAGTAGCAAGGCTCCCCACAACAGTACGTAGTTAATGTCGAGGCCTATGGGGCCAATCGACAGGCTATGCACGGGTGCACAGCCCGGTACAGAACATTAATCCTTGCCTTCGCTAAACTGGTCAAACGCCAGCATGGCGTCTGCCGCATACATTAACGAAGGGCCGCCGCCCATGTACACAGCCATGCCAAGGGTTTCTTCGACTTCCTGTTTGGTGGCGCCCAGCTCAACTAATGCTTTTACATGAAAACCAATGCAGCCATCACAACGGGTTGAGACACCAATGGCCAGCGCAATCAGCTCTTTGGTTTTTTTATCCAGCACGCCGTCTTTGGTGGCCGCCTGAGCCATGGCCGAAAAGCCTTGCATGGTATCGCTGATATCACTGCGCAGCGCCTTGAGGTTACTGGAAATACGCTGGGTTATTTCGGGGTATGACTTACTCATCATTTATACCTCTTACGTTGTTGTTACTGTTCTGCCAATGCCTGCTTAAGCACATCCAGCTTACCGTCAATCGGGCGAATAATCTCAAGACCAAGCACCCTAGCCAGCGCCGGGTACACTTCCAGATTGCTAAACCGCGGGACTGTCACTCCTTGCTTAAAAGCCGGGCCGGCGGCAACAAACGTCGCGCCCATATCAGGATGTTCAGGCAGGTAACCGTGACCTCCGGGCCCGATCCGGCTTTGTTTGTTTTTAGCAAATCGCGCAGGCGCATCAATCGTTATAATAATATCACCAGTACGCTGATTTCGCGGCATGTGATAATGTTTTCGTTGACCCTCGTCAAACACCCGCACACCAGGTAAATTCTGCGCTTTCAGACGCTCATACTGGGCTTTTACCGCCGCTTCGCTTACGCCATCTTTTGCGTACAACAGGATTTGTTCGCCTTCGTTAAGCAGCAGAAAATCATCACTGATATCCAGTTCGTCCTCGAAGGTGACCTGGGTTTTGTCCACCGCAATCATGCCATGATCAGAAACAATGACCAGATTAACCTTAATAGGTAAAGTTTGCAGGCGGTCGTACAACTGACCAATTAATTTATCAACAAGCTGTACGGCCTCATAAGTTTGTTCAGCGTCCGGTCCAAAATTATGTCCCTCGGTGTCTATCAGCGAAAAATAGCCGGCAATAAAGAGCGGACGGGTGGCTTCGGGATAAGACAGCCATTCCATAATCTGATCGACCCGCTGTTTATAATCCGAGTACTTGGAATAATGAAAATGGTAGGTCGGTAGTTGTCCGCCAATACGCGAATCGGACTCCGGCCAGAAATACGTTGCCGCCGGGTAACCGTGGGTCTCAACCAGATTCCAGAACGGCATGGCGGTTATCCAGGTACTGTCTTTATAAGCTTCGCCCATAGAATAATACGCATGCCGGCTTTTATCGTAAAAACGGTTATTTACAATGCCATGATTAACCGGCAGCAAACCGGTTAACAACGAGATATGATTGGGAAAGGTATTGGCCGGATATACCGGCTGCATGCTTTCTGCACGCACACCTTCCCGGGCAATACGCGCCAGCGCAGAGGCGTTGTGTTTTTCGATATAATCATGGCGAAAGCCATCAATCGAGATAAGTACCACATGTTGTTCAGGGCGCTCCGCCCGGGCTGTCAGGCTGGTGAGCAGCAGGCAGCACAACAGGCTGCCCAGAGATAGTCCTTTCATAAGAGTCTAACGCTTTGGAATAAAAGAAGAAGATTAGACTCCAGTATTATTACAATGGTGTTAACGAATCAAGTGGCCAGCGAGGAACGACCGATTCCGAAAGAGGAGTGGTTTGTCCGGCCTTTAAACGCTGCAATCCCGCGTAGGCGATCATTGCGCCGTTATCGGTACAAAAACTCAAGCCGGGATAAAACACTTCGCCTTTTATGCTGTCCATCAGCTCGGTCATTGCGCTTCTGAGCGACGTATTGGCACTTACCCCACCGGCAATAACCAGGCGCTTAAGCCCCGTTTGCTTAAGTGCCCGTCGACACTTAATGATCAGTGTATCAATAACGGCTTCCTGAAAGGCAAACGCAATATTTGCTTTAGTTTGCGGCGCATCATCTGCGTCTCGGATAGTATTCGCCGCAAAGGTCTTAAGGCCGCTAAAGCTAAAGTCGAGGCCGGGGCGGTCGGTCATCGGTCGTGGAAAACTGTAATGACCACCCTCACCTTGTTCTGCCAGTTTGGCTAACAACGGGCCCCCGGGGTAATCAAGCCCGAGTAACTTAGCGGTTTTGTCAAATGCTTCACCGGCGGCATCATCAATAGATTCGCCAAGCAGTTCGTAGCGTCCGATGCCATCGACCCGTACCAGCATGGAATGACCGCCGGAAACCAACAACGCCACAAAAGGAAATGCCGGGGCGCTCTCTTCCAGCATCGGCGCAAGCAGGTGTCCTTCCATATGATGTACGCCGATGGTAGGAACGTTCCAGGCATAGGCCAGAGAGCGGCCCACAGAAGCACCAACCAACAGCGCGCCGACCAGACCGGGGCCGCGGGTATAGGCTATGCCTTCGATATCGGCCGCACTGGAGTTCGCGTCCTGCAGCGCTTTTTGAATTAAGGGTACTATTTTACGCACATGGTCACGGGAGGCCAGTTCGGGTACCACACCACCATAGTCTGCATGCAGTTTTACCTGACTGTAGAGTGTGTGAGACAATAAACCCCGTTCATCATCGTATACGGCGATGCCGGTTTCGTCACAGGATGTCTCGATACCTAATACACGCATAATTGCTTACTAGCCTCATTAACAGGTTAAACCAGGGAGAGTGGCGGCAAAGTTTACCCGAATTGGTAAAATCAGGCCACTATCGGGCACAAGGCAAATTCCATAGCGGAAATTTGACTACTTTTTTAACACTAAGACTTTACATCTGCGGCGTGAATGATTAGAATTTCGCACCATTTTTAACCCGGGTGGTTTAAAAGTACCTGTTGAATCCCGGATATCTGTTAAGTTTTGAGGTGAATTTTTAATGCCTATCGTTAAAGTTAGAGAAAACGAGCCATTTGACGTAGCACTGCGTCGTTTTAAGCGTTCTTGTGAAAAAGCCGGTGTTCTGTCAGAAGTTCGTCGTCGTGAATTTTTCGAAAAGCCAACCTGGGAACGTAAGCGCAAGAAAGCAGCTGCTAAAAAACGTCACCTGAAAAAGCTGGCTCGCGAAAACGCACGTCGCGTTAAACTGTACTAATCATTTTACCTGATAGTACAGTTCGACAGCCGTAGCAATGCGGCAAAAACCTGTTAGCAATCATTTACTGAGTAACTTATGGCGCTAATCGACGATTTAAAGAATGCACAAAAAGATGCAATGCGAGCTAAAAACAAAGTTCGTCTTGGCACTATTCGCATGGCGTTAGCAGCAATCAAGCAAAAAGAAATCGATGAACAGGTAACTTTAGGCGATTCTGACATCCTGGCAGTTCTGACCAAAATGGTTAAGCAGCGCCAGGATGCCGCTTCTCAGTATGATGCTGCGGGTCGTGAAGATCTGTCTGCGACTGAGCGCGCGGAAATCGTCGAACTCGAGTCCTTCTTACCCCAACCTCTCACCGCAGAGGAAATTGCCGCACTGATCGACGAAGCAATGGCTTCTACAGGTGCCAGCGGCATGCAAGATATGGGTAAGGTAATGGGTGTATTAAAACCCCAGGTACAGGGCCGGGCAGATATGGGTGCGCTGAGCGCCCTAATTAAACAGCGCCTGGGCTAAACGTCCCGCTTCTTTGCTGTTGTTCTGGTTATAGCGCATATCATTGCGCTAGCCACATATCCTGATAAAGTAATCGCAACCAATCACTTAACGGCAGCGTAAATAGTTTATGGCAGGAAAAATCCCTCGCGAATTTATTGATGACCTGCTGGCACGTACTGATATTGTCGAAATTGTCGACAGCCGGGTACGGCTAAAAAAGGCGGGAAAAAACTATTCTGCCTGTTGTCCGTTTCATGACGAAAAAACGCCCTCTTTTACGGTAAGTCAGGATAAACAGTTTTATCATTGCTTTGGCTGTGGCGAGCACGGTAATGCGATTTCATTTTTGATGGAATATGACCGCCTGGAATTTGTCGAAGCCATTGAAGAGCTGGCTAAATTGCACGGACTGGAAGTACCAAGAGAGCAAGGCAGCCGCTTTAGCAGCGATAAAAACAAACAGCAAAGTGAGTCTGATTATCAGTTGATGGAAAAAGTCACGCGCTTTTTTCAGCATCAGCTAAAACATCACGCCCAGGGGCAGAAAGCCGTTGATTACCTCAAACAACGGGGGCTTTCCGGCGAAATCGTAAAGCAATGGGAAATTGGCTACGCCCCCCCGGACTGGGATGCCGTGCTCAAGACCTTCGGCAATGAACCCGCAGTCAGAAAGCAACTGCTGGACCTGAAACTAATCAATCAAAACGATAACGGCAAGCAGTACGATTTTTTCCGTGACCGTATTATGTTTCCGATTCGGGACAAACGGGGCCGGGTTATTGGCTTTGGTGGCCGGATAATGGAGGGTAACGGCCCAAAATATTTAAACTCGCCGGAAACCCGTATTTTTCATAAAGGTTATGAACTGTTTGGTTACTACCACACCCGTCAGCAGCGCAATTTACAGCGGATAATGGTGGTTGAAGGGTATATGGATGTGGTGGCATTAAGCCAGTTTGGTATTCAGTATGCTACTGCCGCACTGGGTACGGCCACTACTCAGGATCACATGGCCATGTTAATGCGTGGCACCCAGGAAATTGTTTGCTGTTACGACGGTGACAGAGCGGGTCGCGACGCAGCCTGGCGGGCTGTTGAGAATGCCTTACCAGTTTTGAAAGATGGTATTCAGCTAAAGTTTTTATTTCTGCCCGACGGGGAAGATCCCGATACCATGGTGCGTAAAATTGGTCAGCAAGCCTTTGAAGAGATGGTGGCCAGCGCAGCGCCACTCTCGACGTTCTTTTTTGAAGCCTTGCTCAAGCAGCATTCAGTAGGTACACCAGAAGGTAAAATTGCCCTTAAATCGGCAGCCCAGCCAATGATTGATCAGGTCATTGGTGAACAGCAAAAACTCATGCTCAGCGAACAGCTGAGTAAGCATGTGGGCGAATACGACCGCTTTAAGCTGGACCGGGATATCCGCGCCGCCAATAGTGGTCCGGGTGGTGCTGCGCCACAACGCAAGCAGCCCAAAGAACCCGTCAGTACGCTCAATAAAACCCGCTTATCGCCAATCAGTGTGATGATTCGTTTATTGTTGGAACATCCTGTTCTGGCAGCAGATTGCGCGGATTCGGTACAACCGGAATTTTTAGCAGGTTCAGGAATTGCCGGACTCAATGTTTTACAGGACGTGTTCACTTTTTGTGCCACCCATCCACAGGCAAACACTGCCCAGGTGGTTGAAAACTTCCGTACGCATCCCTATTCAAAGAATCTGGGCCGGCTGTTAATGCAAGAGCATTTTATTGATGAAGCTGATGCCCATAAAGTTTTTCGCGATTGCTTTGCCCGCTTATTAGACTGGCATTTCGATAGCCGCATTGACCAATTGTTGTCAAAATCACGAATACAAGCGCTAAGCAGCGACGAAAAACAGGAATTAAATTTGCTCATGCGTGAGCGACAAAACAGCTGAATAAGCAAAAAACACCGTGACATTGACCACGTTGCTGGAGGTAGCCAGCATACACAGGCGCACGGTATAACGTTAACCAAAGAACAGTTTTGACCAGCTTTTAAGCAAAATTAGATGTGGTAAAAATAACCGCTATGGTAGTCAAAATAACAGCGTTTCTGTTATACTGTGTAATTCGCTGCCGTCGTCGCAATGGGCAGGCAATTAAACGTAAACCAACAAAAAGCAATCAAGGCAGTATCAGATTAGTTCACCAATAAACTAATTGGGCTGCGTGACTCCTAACAGAATTACATTTGTGCGGGTCATATTGCAATGGTTAATTTTTGAAAAGTGTAGGGTATATGGCGCAAAGCAAGCAGTCTCAGATCAAACTTCTGATTGCGAAAGGTAAAGAACAAGGTTATTTGACATTTTCTGAAGTCAACGACCATCTGCCTCAAGACATTGTCGATTCGGATCAGATAGAAGATATCATCCGCATGATCAATGACATGGGTATCCAGGTAGCAGAGTCTGCACCGGATTCCGATGAACTGTTAATGCAGGAAACCACCACCGACGAAGAAGTTGCAGAAGCGGCAGCGCAAGCGCTGGCAACAGTAGAGAGCGAAATCGGACGCACCACAGACCCGGTACGCATGTACATGCGTGAAATGGGTACTGTTGAACTTCTTACCCGCGAAGGCGAAATCGAAATCGCCAAGCGAATCGAAGACGGTATCAACCAGGTACAGTGCTCCGTTGCAGAATATCCGGAAGCTATTACATACCTGTTAGACCAATGGGATCTGTACGAGGCCGAAGAAATTCGCCTAAGCGATATTATTTCTGGCTTTGTTGATCCTAACAAAGAAGAAGATCTGGCCCCAACCGCAACTCACGTGGGCTCAGAGCTGTCTCAGGAAGAACTGGACGACGAAGACGACGACGAAGATGAAGACGACGAAGAGGAAGAGGACGATACCGGTGTTGATCCGGAAGAAGCCCGCCAAAAGTTTGCCGAACTTCGCGCTCAGTATCAGATTGCCCGTGACGTAATCGAAAGCAAAGGCCGTACTCACGATGCCGCGCGTAAAGAAATTAACGCGCTGAGCGAAATCTTTAAAGAGTTCCGTCTGGTACCTAAGCAGTTCGATCGCCTGGTACGCAACATGCGTGAAATGATGGATAGAGTACGGATCCAGGAACGCCTGGTAATGAAGTACTGCGTCATGCACGCCAAAATGCCGAAGAAAGATTTTATCAAGGCATTTGCTGGTAACGAGACTTCTACCGCATGGTTAACTGAGATCCTGGCTGGCAATGCGCCTTATGCAGATGTATTGCAGGGATATAAAGAAGAGATCGAGCGTAGTGTTGGTAAGATTTCTCAGGTTGAGCAAGAAACCGGTCTGGTTATTGCCGACATCAAGGATATCAACCGCCGTATGTCTATCGGTGAAGCAAAAGCCCGCCGAGCCAAGAAAGAGATGGTTGAAGCCAACTTACGTCTGGTTATCTCCATTGCGAAAAAATACACTAACCGTGGTTTACAATTCCTGGACTTAATTCAGGAAGGTAACATTGGTCTGATGAAAGCGGTAGACAAGTTTGAATACCGTCGTGGTTATAAGTTCTCGACCTATGCAACCTGGTGGATCCGTCAGGCGATCACACGTTCAATTGCAGACCAGGCACGGACCATCCGTATCCCGGTACACATGATTGAAACCATTAACAAGCTGAACCGTATCTCTCGTCAGATGCTGCAGGAAATGGGTCGTGAACCAACGCCTGAAGAACTGTCTGAGCGTATGCTGATGCCAGAAGATAAGATTCGTAAAGTGCTTAAAATTGCGAAGGAACCTATCTCAATGGAAACCCCCATTGGTGATGACGAAGATTCGCATCTGGGTGACTTTATCGAGGACAGCACGATTATTCAGCCCCTCGATTCAGCCACTGGTGGTAGCTTAAAAGATGCCACCCAGGAAGTACTTGCCGGTCTTACCGCTCGTGAAGCAAAAGTACTGCGTATGCGGTTTGGTATCGATATGAACACTGACCATACCCTGGAAGAAGTAGGTAAGCAGTTTGACGTTACCCGTGAACGTATCCGTCAGATTGAAGCGAAAGCGTTACGTAAATTACGTCACCCAAGCCGCTCTGAGCAGCTGCGTAGCTTCCTGGACGAGTAATCGCCAACGCGCAAACTAACAAAAGCCAGTCTCACGACTGGCTTTTTTGTTTCACTCGTCATACGCAAGAAAATGCATCTTATGACTCTTAGGATTAATAACGACTTTATACTGATTCAGGAAATCGCTACCCAAAATCCCCACTATTCCCAGATCAGAAAGTACCGATAAATCCATTTCGTAACCGGTTAAACTAAGCAACCGGCCATTAAGGGCAAATTCAATCGGATTGTCCTCGTTCATTTCTACCTGTTTAGGGTCAAATACGGATACTGTCGCCCCGGTATTAAGCATTACCCGTTGTACCTCACCGTTAATCAAAACTGGTAATATAAGCGGCCCTGATGTATCGCTGTATGCTTCGCTCATGGTGGGTTTAAACGTGGCGGGCAAGTCATTGTGCAAACGAATAACGCTATTAACGTAGTCCAGTTCGACAATGTAGTCCTTTAAATATCCCCAGCCGATAACGGCCGAAAAGTCGGTAGCAATTTGCTCTGCCACCGCTTCGATATCGCCGGGAGAGGTAGTAAATGGCATATCAGTAATGGTGTTGGTACCCAGCGAAAGTGAGGCTACTTTTCCCTGATAGACATCCATGATATCGCCGTTTATATTTGTCGCCTGATAGCCTGTTTTATTTAGTGGCAAACCCAGTTTACCGGCAACCGCTGTGGCAAGCTGAAAAGTCTGTTGGTCGCCTATATCAATCATCGCCAGCAGTGGTGTGCCATTTACGCCGATATCAGTAAATATGAGCCCGTAAGGAATTTGTTGAAAGGCAATGACATTAACGGGCGCTGTCAGCCCCTCTGCACGACCGCTAATGGCAAAGACTATCCCGGTAAAAAGCAACAACGGCAGGTAAACCTTTTTCACTAATTACCCATCCCTGATAATTCGTTTTTGTCACCATAACATTAATCATTGCCGTTCATTTTTTCAACAAACTTCACTCTGCATAGCCTGCCCCAATGGCATTAAACGGCATATCCAGCTCCAGCTCAGGAACCTGTAAGCCAACCCAGGCCGGAAAAGTATTGCTGTTCGGTCCCGGAAAAACCGTGTATTCGTTTGCCCAAGGATAGCGCGCTATCGCAGCTTCGATATCCGGGATTAACCGACGGGCTTTTTCGCCCTGAATCGACAGTACCTTTTCGGGGCGCGCACCATACCAATAACGGTCCGGATTAGCCGTTTTATAATTTCGCAATGCGGGATAACCACTTTTTACCCGCCAGCCAACAACTTCGTACACATCATACTCATCCGCTCCCTGCTCTTTAAACGCTATCCAGGTATGCACAGCAAACCAGCCTCGCCAACTAAAGGCATCGGCAGCGTAAACTTCTATAACAGCGTCTTTGACCACCGCCGGTGAAGGCGCAATACCAGCGGGCTCACGGCTGGCAGTGCGCCAGTCGCTGTTACTGCAGCCGGTTATCGCGAAAATGAAAAAAAGCATGATGGCCAGTCGCTTTTGCATGTAGGTCCCCTCGCTGATTCGAATTACCTGTGAATTTATCTAACCAATCCTTTATACGTTATGCAAGCAAACGCCGACCAACGACCTGGAGGGCGGGCTAAACTTTAACCAGCTTCACTGGAAATATCATTTTGAAATCAGCATACTGGATAAAAAACGCATCAGGGAGAGCATATTGAACTGGATTGACTACGCCATTATCGGGATATACCTGATTGGTCTGCTGGCGATGGGCATGGCCTTTCGTCATCAACCTAATAGTAAAGAATACTTCCTGGGTGGCCGCAGTATTCCCTGGCCCGCACTGGCGTTATCGGTGATGGCCACCCAACTCTCTGCCATCAGTTTTATTTCAGCCCCCGCCTTCGTTGGTTTGCGTGAGGGCGGCGGGCTGATCTGGTTATCCTACGAACTGGCGTTGCCAATTGCCGTACTCCTGATGATGTGGCGGCTTCTGCCCACGTTACATCAAAGTGGCGTGGTGAGCGTTTATGATTTTTTAGAGCGACGTTTTGAACGCTCTACCCGACTGCTGATTAGCTTTGTCTTTCAACTCAGTCGCTCCTTTGCTACGGCAATCATGATTTACGCCATTTCCCTTATTTTGCAAGGCACCATGGGCCTGGAACAATGGCACAGCATTGCCTTAATCGGAGTCATTACGCTCATTTATTCTGCTGTGGGCGGAATGAAAGCAGTGGTATTTGGCGACGCCGTACAAATGATCATTATTCTGGCTGGCGCGCTCACTTGCCTGTGGGTCGCCCTAGACGCCATTGGTGGCATGGATACCGCCTTATCGCTTATCGATAGCAGCCGAATGAAGGCCATCAATACAGATTCAGCCGGTTTAAACGGCAATGACTTCGGCTTACTGCCCATGCTGTTTGGCGGTATTGTTCTCTACGCATCCTACTATGGCTGTGACCAGTCGGAAGCTCAGCGCTCTCTCTCAGCCCACAGTGTTTCGGACTTGCGCAAAGTAATGTACACCGTGGCTTTAAGTCGTTTTCCCATTACTGTTATCTACTGTACAACAGGCTTGGTTATCGGCGCGTTAGTGATTAATACGCCTTCTTTACAAGCGCAGATCCCTGCCGACCAACCCGACTGGATGATGCCCATCTTTATCGTTAACTATTTACCGCCTGGTGTTATTGGCCTGTTAGTCGTAGCAATCATGGCAGCCGCCATGTCGTCGCTTAGCTCGGCAATTAACAGCCTGGCGGCGGTTACCACCGAGGACTTGTGTCGATACAAAGGCCATACCCCTTCAGATGAAGAATATATGCGTTTTGCCCGCCTGGCCGGAATTGGCTGGGGCGTTGTTACACTGATACTGAGCCTGTTTGCCGGGGATATTGCGCCAACCATTATTGAAGCCATCAATAAAATAGGCTCCGTATTTTATGGCCCGGTACTGGCTGTATTCTTACTGGGGATCCACAGTAAAACCGTTACTGCCAGGGCGGCCAACGTGGGCTTGCTGTTGGGCGTATTCAGTAATACTTTTTTATGGCTGAGCGATAACCCAATCTTCTGGTTCTGGTGGAATGCCATTGGCTTTGTGGTCACAGTAGTCAGTGGAATTCTGGCTAACCGGTTAATCCCAGCCAGCAATACAGCAACACCACAGGCCAGTTACACCGGCGTAAACAGTAAAATGATCGTGGTGTTAGCAAGCTGGAGTGCCATACTGATTTTGGTCTGTCTCAATTTATCCGCCTGGTTAAGCTAAAAAAAGCCCGCAGATGCGGGCTTTGATTTTAATTGATCAACCGTTTAGCGTACCGGTAACTCCATAACACCTGAAGCAGTTACCCCTTCATTAGTTTGGTATTCATAGTTAAATCTAACCGTATTCACGCTCTCAGGCTTGTTATCGCCCAGATAAAAAGAAGAACTGACACGATAAACCAGATCGCCGGTGTCCAGCGTGGCCCCTCTGATAAATCGGTAGTTAGTGTAGTTAGCATCAAGGATTTCGTTGCTGGCGATGTTCAGCCCAACGTAACGGGAATAATTAACATCACCATCCATAACCACTTCTATGGTGCGGTTTTCCTGATATTCATAACCGTCGTCGGTGTAGCTTACCAGGTTCAAAATCAGGTAATTCAGCGTCTCGATACTGGTTGGCAGGTAAAAATACACGGAATCGCGATATTCATACTGCTCGCTTGACACGCCTGCGCTGTTCTCACTGACTATTAACGAGCCATTGGTGTAATAGTTTTCGTTATCGGCAATGATATCGTTGATATCAAACACCGCGGTTGCAGAAACCGGGGTAGTAAACGAAATTTCATCCTCGTATAGTTCAAATTGCTGGCCGCTCGATACATCCGTTAACATCCCAATCGTATACTGGTGCTCAGTATTTGCAGGTAGTGCCGAATCTGGGGTTAAAATCAGCTGAGTATTGTTCAGCCCCGTTGTTAATGACAACGCAACTTCCGCTTCGGTAGTTCTGACCCGGGTATAACCTGCCGGAACCGCATCGGTATCACTTTCATTACCGACAATAATTTCGACCGACTCATAAGTTAATGAAACATTAGCTTCATCGACCTGTACTGGTGATGAGTAATAAACTGTATAGGAAAAATCATCTTGCGATAAAAATGACGCAACAGTTTCAATGTCGATATCCACAGTTGGGTCGATACTTTGGGCAACAAGAACCAGTGACAGTTCTGCATTATCAGCAACTTCATAATAACTGTTTGACGAAAACCCGTTGGTCGACACTCTTAACCATGTTTGGCCTGTTATGCTATCGGTTGACCGGTTAATCGACACACTGCCAGTACGATAATAAGTTTCACCAGAGGTAAAACCGGGCATAGTCAGGGATAAGTGACCATCAAATGGCGTATCTACACTGTACTGCTCACTACTGTCATCATAGGCAGGCTGTTGATTGTTTTCAAAAATGGTAAATGCGGCATCCGGGATCAACTCGCCGTCTTCATTCACCAATGTAATACGAATTGTTTTTTCTTCAGGAACCAAATCAGCCAATTGCACGAGCCTTAAAGCGGTGCCTTCAAGCTCCTGTGGCGAACTCACGTATAATACTTCATTGTTAAAATAAGCATTACCTGTTCCATCCGCAATATCGAAGTCTGGCTCGCCATCATTATCTAAGTCGGCAATAGCGCGAAGCGATAAGCCAAAATCTCTTGGAAGTGTGATCGAATAAGTCTGAGTCGTATCATCAAAGCTTGAAACGTGGGCATAATTTGCTGCTGTGCTGAATCGATTGCCATAATAGGAGTGAGCAACAAACTCGAGGCCAGAAATGGCATCACCGGTATCGTTATTTAACACGCTAAAAGTGACTTCAACCGGTTTAGATACCGCCATGGTACCCAGGTCAAAATAGGCTTCGCCTTCGGCGCTCGGAGTGGTAATGAAAAATGCACGGTTAACAAAACTACCATCAGCAAAGGTCACATACACAGTTAAGTCACTTTGCGTTGGCAGGTCCTCAATGGTAAATAAGCCGTCAGAGGTTTCGATACCATCTGTTAATACTGTCTCACCTTGCAATACCGTAATGATTGCAGAGCCATCCGCTACAGCTTCATCCTGATTAGTGTCTATGATTACGCCGGAAATAGTTACCGAATGTTGTTCCTCTTCCTGCTGGGAAAGCAGTTGATTTTGCTCGGTCAGGATCTGATTTTGCTGACGAAGAGACTCGGCTACTTCTTTATTACCGTCGTCATCTACTTCTAAACAGCCAGAAAGCGACAACGTTGAAATAATGGATAAAGAGAGCAGTTTAAGTGGGAATTTCATACACCTACATCCTTGATATATTTTAATTAAACCAAGGATGACAAACTTGCGCGGTAAGCCAGCGGGCGTTAAAAACGGCAATGGGGACTACAGCTTCATCCTTGAAAGTCAGTCCCATACTAAACGAATAACATTTTGAACTGCAATAGTTTTATCCTACCAACGGGTGGGAATAAAACTATTGCAGAGAAGCCTTCCGTCTACTCACCTTTTACGTAAGGAATTTCTTCTTCCAGCTCTTCGAGTTTGTGGGTACGTTTGAGTGGCGAACCGGTATTGCGGGCCATCCAGTAGTAAGCTGTGGGCACGATATACAGGGTTAAAAACGCTGACACCAGAACACCGGCAAAGATAACCATACCAATAGCCATCCGACTCTCAGCGCCGGCGCCGCTCGCGATAACCAGCGGAATACTACTAAATACCGTAGTAAAACCGGTCATCACAATCGGCCGCAATCGCATCGCCGATGCTTTTCGCAGGGCAGATTCAAATTCTTCACCAGCATCACGCAACTGGTTGGCAAACTCAACAATCAAAATACCGTTTTTCGCCGCCAGACCAATCAACATTACCAAACCAATCTGGCTGTAGATGTTAAGTGTCATATTCGCAAAATAAAGGCCAATAAAAGCCCCAAGTAGCGCCAGTGGTACCGTCATCATGATGACTAACGGATGTACCCAGCTCTCAAACTGTGCTGCCAGTATCAGGTAAGTAATCGACAGTGCTAACAGAAAAACAAATACAAAAGAGTTACCGGATTCCTGATACAGCTGTGACTCGCCTTTGTAGTCTATAGACACTTCATCCGGTAATTCGGTTTCAACGATATTTTCCAGATAAGCCAGCGCCTCTCCCAGTGAATAGTCATTCGCAAGGTTGGCAGAAATTGTCACCGAGCGCATGCGGTTATAACGGTTTAGCTGTGCCGACGTGGCTTGTTCTTTAAACGTCAGCAGGTTATCCAGCGGGATGAGCTTGCCGGTATAACCCGAGCGAACATACAGGTTTTCGATGCTGTTAGGGCTACGAAATTCTGACTCAACCCCTTCAAGGATAACGTCGTATTCCTCACCTCTGTCGAGGAAGGTGGAAACCCGACGTTGCCCCAGCATCGTCTCCAGTGTTCGGCCCACATCGCTGATAGATACCCCCAGATCAGCGGCCCGATCCCTGTCTATCTCAATCAGCAGTTGCGGAGAGGTCGATTTATAATCTGAGTCAATGCGAACCAGTTTAGGATTTTCAGAGGCTTTTTCGATGAGAATATCGCGCCATTCTGCCAGATTTTCATAGGTATCGCCCTGCAGTACAAATTGTACCGGACGACTAAAACCACCACCGCCGATGCCTGCACGCATAATTGTAAATGCCCGTACATCAGGGATGACACTTAATCTTTCACTAATTTCATCCATGATTTCAAAGGAAGAACGATCTCTTTGCTCCCATGGAACAACCCCCACGACAACAATCCCCGCACGTCCGCCCCAGCCAGGCGCTCTTACCAACACCCGGTCGAGTTCGCCAGCCTCCCGATATTCCATCACAATATCTTCAATTTGCTTTAAATTGCGGGAGTTACTTTCAAAACTGGCTCCCTCCTGAGATTGCATGATGACATAGAAGTTACTGCGGTCTTCCTTCGGCGTAAATTCTGCCGGAATGCGTTGTTGCAACTGGTAGATAACGGCCACAGCCACCGCCAGCAACAACATCATCATAATCGGTTGATGAATGGTTTTACCCAGACTGTTGAAATAACCATCTTCGAGCTTTTTAAAGTTGTTATCCAACCAGTTACCAAAGCCTTTACGCTCGCTTTTCTTTAGCAGGATAGAGCCAAGCATAGGCGAAAGTGTCAGTGCGGTTACACTGGAAAAGGCCACCGCCGCAGCAATCGCCAGCGCAAACTCAGTAAATAACCGCCCCACGTTCCCTTCCAGAAACACCAGTGGCACAAACACCGCTATCAGTACTAACGTAGTGGCCACAACGGCAAACCCCACTTCACGTGTTCCCCGATAGGCCGCCAGGATTGCCGGCTCACCCATTTCGATACGGCGGTGAATGTTTTCTAATACCACAATGGCGTCATCAACTACCAGACCAATAGCCAGTACCATCGCCAGCAGCGTTAACAGGTTAATTGAGAAACCCAGTGCCAGCATTACCATAAAGGCCGCAATCAGAGAGACTGGCACCGTTATCGCCGGGATCAGCGTCGCACTGACATTTCCCAGGAATAAGTAAATAACAATCACCACCAGCAGCATGGCGATGCCCAGGGTGTTGTACACCTCAGAAATAGACTGTTCAATAAACACCGACGAGTCATAGCTGGGGACAATAAAGATGTTGTCCGGCAGGCTTTGCTCGATTCGGGCTATTTGTTCCCGGGCGGCCCGGGCGACCTCCAGGGTATTGGCTTTTGACTGCTTGATAATACCCAGTCCAATCATATTCACGCCATCGCCACGAAACTCGGTTTCATCTTCTACCGCCGCCAGTTCAACCCTGGCAATATCGCCAAGACGCACCAGATAGCCATCATCACCAATAGCAACGGTGAGCGCAGTAAAGTCTTCCGGGGTCAGGAAGCTGCGGGCCACACGCACTTCAAAGTCACGGTTTAATGACTCGACCTGACCGGCGGGCAGTTCAACGTTTTCAGAACGGATCACCGACTCAACGTCAGCAACGGTAACATTGCGGGCTGCCATCGCCGTTCGGTCGAGCCACACTTTCATAGCGTAGGTTCGGCCGCCGCCAATTCGTACACGGGCAACCCCGTTTACAATGGATAAGCGGTCGACCAGATAACGCTCGGCGTAATCAGTCAGCTCCATGGTGTTTAAATTAGTACTTCTGAGGTTAAACCACATGACCGGCTGTTCGTCTGAGTTGGACTTTGATACTTCCGGCGGATCGGCCTGATCCGGCAGGTTATTCAGTGCCCGACTCACCCGCTCCCGTACGTCGTTAGACGCCGCATCAATATCCCGCGACAGCTCGAATTCAATAGTAATATCCGAGCGACCATTACGGCTGGTAGAAGTAATGTTTTTAATCCCTTCAATACCACTGATACGGTCTTCCAGTAACTGCGTAATTCGGGTTTCAACGATATTGGCCGAGGCACCAGGGTAAGTGGTATTAATGCTGACAATGGGCGGATCAATATCCGGATATTCCCGTAGCGACAACATGGAAAAAGACACAATGCCAAAGATAATCAGCAGCAAGTTAACGACCGAGGCAAAGACCGGTCGCTTTACCGATACATCAGATAACCACATAGTTTAGCTCTCCAACGTATCGCGATTCAGCACTCTCACCTCGGAGCCATCACGCACCCGCAGTGTGCCTTCCACAATAATTTGCTCGCCGCGATTAAGGCCTTTTACTATCTGAACCCAGCCAGGACGACGCTCACCCACGATAACTTCGCGCTCAGAAACCACGTTATTTTCTGCTACCACATACACAAATTGCTTGTCTGCATTGGGCACCAGCGCTTCTTCTGGCACCACCAACGTATCAAGCACCTGCTTTTCGATAGTCACCTGCATAAGCATACCGGGACGCAGTGCTGAGTCAGGATTGTTAATTACAGCCCGGGACAGCATGGACCGGGTAACCGGATCGATACGAGAATCCATAGCCGCTATTTCGCCGCTGAACTCACGACCAGGATATGCCACAGAGGTCGCCGTCACTTTCTGGCCAATGGCCATACTCGCCAGATGGTTTTCTGCCACGTTAAAATCAACTTTTACCACACTGATATCATCCAGCGTGGTAATTTCGTCAGCCGGACGCACCAGAGAACCCACGCTGATACGACGAATACCCAAACGACCGCTAAAAGGGGCCTTTATCTGTAAATCGTCCAATTGT
Source organism: Marisediminitalea lipolytica (assembly GCF_001758465.1). Taxonomy (GTDB): domain Bacteria; phylum Pseudomonadota; class Gammaproteobacteria; order Enterobacterales; family Alteromonadaceae; genus Alteromonas; species Alteromonas lipolytica. The sequence continues at coordinate 104,835 of NZ_MJIC01000014.1, read as the reverse complement.
GCATTGGCTACAGCAATTTGCGCTTCCAGCGATTTCACCAACGCCTGCTGTTCGTCCAGCAATTGCTCCGAGGCGGCGCTGGATTTAGCGAGGTTGTTAATCCGGCTTAACTGACGTTTGGCCTCTTCCAGGCTAACCTGTAACTGCGCCACTCTGGCAATTTCTTCTTTATTGTTTAACTGCACCAGCAATTGACCGGCTTTTACCTTGTCACCATCGTCAAACAATACACGGGTAACGGTATCTGCCACCTGGGCGGTTAGCGTTACGGATTCATTGGCTTTAGCCGTGCCCAGGGCATCAATGGTTATCGGAAAAAGTTGATTGGTGACCTGATACACCTTAACCGGCGTCAGTTTTTTCGCCGGACGCTGCCCGGTCTGCTCCTGCGGCCAGTTGAGAAAAGCCAGTAAACCAATAAGTAACACCAAACCAAGCAACAGCGGCGATAGCTTTTTACCCAATGCCATAATGAATCCTGCTATACTAGCGCCCGCAGATTGTACAAATATGCAGGCACTGGAAATTAAAAATAAATGTTAACGAATGGCCTAATTTTACCCGATAACCTGCTCAAAAGAGCGCGTTTAACAGCAATATTCTGTGTTTTAACGTTTTTCGGTTGCCAACCAGTGCCTCCCTCTGCACCCAGTTGCAGATAAAGATAGTACCCAAACGCCTGTAACTGAAGCTGACGCCGCCGCTTGTCTTATCCGTCTCAACCACACCGTGTTGCTGGTAAAACACCGTTTATCCGGCAAACTGGATTTTCCCGCTGGTGGCGTACAATCAGGCGAAAGTCCCCGGTGCGCCGCCCATCGCGAAACCTGGGAAGAAACCGGCTTTAATGTCGAGGTGGGTCGACTTCTCACCTACACTGCTTCTGGCATGCCGGTTTTTGAGTGCACCGGTGAACCAACAATGACAGCGCTGGCCACCGAGGCCGCGGCCCCGGACTGGGCACAAATCGAAGTGGCGGGATTAATTCGGGTAAATCCCTTTACCATTGACGACGACGCACTACGCTTTAAAGATGATTTATTGCCTTTACGCGATGCCTTCGTTGGCGCGGGTCAATCTGCCGAATCAAACAGCATCATTGTCGAATAAAAAGCCATAACGCTGTTTTTTTGCGCTGGCGCAAGATTATTGAGCAATGTCATTTTGCTATTCTTATAAGCAATGTATGGTTAGGTCATCAAGCAATCAGACTCGATTGAACAAAGGAGAATGTTATGCCGGCATACACACCGCCGCTCGCTGATTTTACGTTTTTAGTCAAAGACTGGCTCAAGATCGACGAGTTATATCAGTCGTTAGGACTCGATGAGTTCGACGCCGATTTGGCGTTGGAAGTTATTGAGCAAGGTGGCAGGTTTGCTACGGATGTAGTCGCGCCATTAAACCGTGAAGGTGACGAACAGGGTTGTAAACTCAACAATGGTCAGGTGGTTACCCCTGACGGCTTTGCCGCCGCGTACCAAAGTTATGTAGAAAATGGCTGGAATGCCATGCTTGGCGATATCGAATACGGTGGTCAGGGCCTGCCTTACTCTATGGCCGTGCCGGTGCATGAAATGCTGAATTCGGCCAGTCTTAGCTGGCGCTTAACCTCCATGCTCACCGAGAGTGCCGTACTGGCAGTAACCAAACACGCCAGTGATGAACTCAAGGCTATTTATCTGGAAAAACTGGTCAGCGGTGAATGGACCGGTACCATGAACCTTACCGAGCCACAGGCCGGCAGCGACTTAAGCCTGCTCGCCACCAAAGCCGAGCCCAATGACGATGGCAGTTACTGCATCACCGGGAGCAAAATCTTCATTACCGCCGGTGACCATGACTGGACCGATAATATCATTCATATGGTACTGGCCCGTTTACCTGACGCTCCCCCCGGTGTAAAAGGCATCAGCCTTTTCCTGGTACCCAAGTTTCTGGTCAATGAAGCGGGTGAACCCGGCGAAAGAAATGCCGCGGTGCCCAGTGCACTGGAAAAGAAAATGGGTATTAAGGCCAGTCCTACCTGCGTAATGAATTTTGACGGCGCAAAAGGCTGGCTAGTGGGCGAACCACACTGCGGTCTGGCTTGTATGTTTACCATGATGAATGATGCCAGGTTTCAGGTTGGTCTTGAAGGCTTAGGTGCCGCAGAGGCCTCTTTTCAGGGCGCTTTAACTTACGCCCGTGAACGCCTGCAATCCCGCGCCCCTCAAGGCGTGCAACAGCCTGAAGCCAAGGCTGATGCCATCGTCTATCAGCCCGACATTGCCCGTATGCTGCTTACCCAAAAAGCCCTCACAGAAGGTAACCGGGCACTGGCAATGCTTTACGCTAAATATATGGATATTGCCCACAATAGTTCGGGCGACGCCCACGACAACGCCGAAGGTGTGTTGCAGTTCTTAACGCCCATTTGTAAAGCCTTTATGACCGATGCAGGTTTGGAAACCACCAGTCTTGGCATTCAGGTGTTTGGTGGTCACGGCTATATTCGCGAATGGGGAATGGAACAGCTTATGCGGGATGTGCGCATTGCAATGCTGTACGAAGGCACCAATGGTATCCAGTCCCTCGACTTGATTGGCCGTAAGCTCACCCGTGACCGCGGCGATTTGCTTGGCTTGACCCGCACCGCGTTTGCTGAGCTGACCGATAAGATGACAGACCTTAAAACCAAAGCAGAGGCGGCGGAATTACTCGAGCAGTGGTATCAAACTTCACTTGAAGTCAAAGGCTATTCTGCGGTTGAAGCCGCTGGCGGTGCCTGTGATTACCTGGCCTACAGCGGCTACTGCCTGTTAGGCGTTTTGTGGTATTCCATGGCCGATGCAGCGGCGACTGCTGATAATCCGGTGGTTGCAGCGGGTAAGCAAAAAACCCGTGATTTCTATGTGCAACGTATTCTGCCCAGAGCACAGGCTCACAAATCCGCATTGCAACAGTCAGCAGAAACCTTACTGGCTCCTCAGGGCGGTGAATACGACTATCTGTAAGCACCAATCAATCGAACCATAACGCAACAAGGCCGCTAAACGCGGCCTTGTTTTTAAGCTTTAATTTTTAGCCAGGGTATCCTGGAATTCTTCATCGAACCACCGTTTTAGCATGTCTTTCTCGTAACGGAGCGCGTCGTTACTCCGGGCCCGGCTAATACGGTTCATGAAAGCCATTTCTTTTAAATCAACCTGAGCGGATTTTACTACCTTGTCACCCTGCTTAAGTTCATAACTGAATTCCATGCGCGGAAAGTACAGTGTATCGACCACCCGAATATCAGCCGCACCACCCCGCATAGTCGGCCATACTTCACCGGCCAGATCCAGATCGGTCACGGTTAAGCTAAGGGTTTCGTTTTGCGGCAACGCTTCAGCCAGTTCGTTGAGATACTTACTCAGGGATTTAAACACTCTGTTACGAAAACCTTTGCGAGACTCATTACTGGGGCGAATATCCCGATAAGCCGCCGGATCCTGCCAGGTCACTTTAACTTTTGACAACTCGTTAGTCGGGTTTTCGACAGGCTTGTCCGTGGCCGCATTAGCGTACCCGCCAGACAAACAAACCGCCACCAGGCAAGCCAACCATTGGGTTTTGAACTTGTTTCTCATTGTGGAAACCTCCATACGATTCAGTTTATCACATTAATAGATACGGCTTTTTTCTGGTTTTAGCGCACCCGTTACCAAAAGGATGTCGTCGACCAGGTCTTATACTATCCTATAACGTACCGTATCACAGTTAAACTGAACAGCTTCTGAACAGGTGTCCTTAAGAGTCCCTCTCCGGCACATGAATTACCGGCGAACTGCGGAGTTCTGAACAAAAGGAGTGGAGTGTCACACCGAATATGTAAGGATTCCGATCGGAGTTTTCACAATACGCATCATAAAACTGAATAGTGCGCGCTCGTGAAGAAAGCACAGCATCAAAGTACTCTTGCTGAGACGGACGCATAGCAGAATATTGTACTTCCAGTTTACCTTTTATTTCGGCAAGTTGTTGTCGCTCTTCCCTGGTCGCAATTTCTTCCATCCAATGACTCAACGAATTTTGCACGTCAGAAAATAAATACTGAACAAAGGGTAGCTGCAATACCACTACCAAAATAGCGATTTCAATGATGACAGCGAACGAACGAAACATTTTTACCTCTCCCAAACTAGTGAGATCAGTTTAACCAATTCTTCTGTGATGTTAAGTGATGACTTTTATACTTAGTTATTAAGAGTAATAGCCTGTGAAAAATCTGCCATTTTTGACCTAAACCAATAATCCTTAACATGGCACCATGTGTGTACACAGGTAAAATACGTTACACTACCGCCCGCGGCGAATCAGACTGCGATTGATCTATATTAAATAAAATTAATATACGATTGCTATACTGCTGCCGTAATCATAATCAGCACAGATAAAGGTAGCGCAATGAACGACCAGATCCCGGTGAAAAATGTTACCCCGGTAAAAGTTCACAAACCCGAAAAGCTCGATGAATCCAAACGCTATAACGCTCGCAGTCGCATTTATGTGCGCTCGGTAAAAGGCCCGCTGGAAAACTTTCGTCGTTTCTTCGGATTCTTTTTTATAGCGCTGTTTGTGGCAATTCCGTGGATTCAATACGACGGCCACCAGGCAGTACTGCTCAACATCGTCGACCAGCGATTTACCATTTTTTCGTTAACGCTGTGGCCGCAGGATCTCACGATGCTGGCGTATATCTTTATTGTGTCAGCCTTTGCACTGTTCTTTGTGACCACTTTTGCAGGGCGGGTATGGTGTGGATTCATGTGCCCGCAAACAACCTGGACGTATATTTACGTCTGGTTTGAAGAATTTTTCGAGGGCAACCGTAACAAGCGGATCAAACTCGATGAACGCCCTATGGATTTTGATAAATTCTGGCGTAAGGCAGCTAAACATACCGCATGGGTGTTAGTAGCACTGTTAACCGCGCTGACTTTTGTCGGTTATTTTACGCCGGTTACTCAGCTGTATGCTGATTTCTTCACCTTTAATACCAGCTTCTGGGCGACCTTTGCGATTATCTTTTTTACCGTTTGTACCTATGGTAACGCCGGTTGGATGCGCGAAATCATGTGTACTCACATGTGTCCTTATGCCCGTTTTCAGTCTGCGATGTTCGACAAAGATACTTTTACGGTGTCTTACGACGCTAGCCGTGGCGAACAACGTGGCCCGCGTTCACGGAAACTGGCCCACGCTGATTTGGCAGACAAAGGCTTAGGCGAATGTATCGACTGTAACCTTTGCGTACAGGTATGCCCAACCGGTATCGATATTCGCAACGGTTTGCAATACGAGTGCATCAACTGTGGTGCTTGTGTTGATGCCTGTAATGGCGTGATGGAAAAAATGGAATACCCTAAAGGCCTTATCAGCTTTACTTCCGAACATGAGCTGGCTGGCGGTACAACGCATATCGTACGTCCGAAACTGGTTGGCTACCTGGTTGTATTAATGGTGATGTGTGGTCTGCTTATCGCTGACATCGTCACCCGTGTGCCGCTGGAAGTAGATATTATCCGCGACCGCAATTCGCTGTATCGTGAAAATATGGATGGCCAGATTGAGAATGTTTATACCTTAAAAGTCCTCAATAAATCACAAACCGAACACACTTATACAATAAAAGTAGAAGGTTTACCGGAATACAAGTACATTGGTGAGCAAGTTGTTACCGTTGGTGGCGGCGAAGTGTACAGCCTGCCTGTCTCTGTCGCGACTGATCCCTATAACCTGTCTGAAAGGGTAACCGAAATTTACTTTAATGTTTCGACCACCGAAAAAGACGGTACTGTTGTTGAGGTCAGCGAGCCATCGAAATTCCTCTACCGATAAACAGGCCTTAATGTGAGTGACTTTACTTTTGCCGAACTGTCACCCGATATGATCCTTGCCGCACTCGAACAGTGCGGCATTTTTCCACAATCAGGACTACTGGCGTTAAACAGTTACGAAAACCGGGTATACCAGTTTTTAAGTGATGAACAAAAACGCTATGTGGTGAAATTCTATCGTCCACAACGCTGGACTAACGAACAAATTCTGGAAGAACACGCCTTTAGCCAGGCGTTGGCCGACGCCGAGATTCCGGTAGTTGCTCCACTGTCTCATAATGGTGAAACGTTGCATTTTGCCCAGCAATATCGCTTTGCCCTGTTCAACTCCGTGGGCGGCAGGCAGTTTGAGCTGGACAATCTGGACCACCTTGAATGGATGGGCCGTTTTATCGGCCGCATGCATAAGGTGGCCAGCAGCCAACCATTCAGCTATCGCCCTACCATGGATACTGAAAGTTTTCTGATAAAGCCCCGGCAAACACTGGCAACCAGTTCGCTGCTGCCTGAGAATCTGCACACGGCGTTTTTCACGATTCTTGATCAGGTTATTGAGTTAACCATGAAGCTATATCAACCCGGAGAATTAATCCGTCTGCATGGCGATTGTCACGCCGGGAATATTCTATGGCGGGACGGCCCTATGTTCGTCGATCTGGACGATAGCCGCATGGGACCCGCCGTACAGGATTTGTGGATGATGCTAAATGGTGATCGCGCACAGCAACAAATGCAGCTGGAAACCTTAATTGAGGCCTACGAAGAGTTTTGTGAGTTCGATACCAGGGAACTCGCTCTTATCGAACCACTGCGGGCCATGCGAATGGTGCACTACATGGCCTGGTTATCCGATCGCTGGCAGGATCCGGCCTTTCCGCGCGCTTTCCCGTGGTTTGCCGAACAGCGTTACTGGGAACAGCAAATCCTGGCATTGAAGGAGCAGTTTGCTGCATTGCAAGAACCGCCGCTGTCTCTAATTCCCTATTAAGCTTGCAGGCTTTACTGCAAAGTCAACGTTGCTGTTAAGTTTTTGAGCATAGTCAGCGCCGGCTTTCAGCTAAGTGGTTATCTTTACATCTTGTCGGGGTGCCGACGACACCCAGAGGGGAGATGGCTCCCCTCTGGACTCCCCCAGTTCTTACATCGCGAAAAAGCAGACGGTAAGCAGGCAGGTAAAACCTATCGGCCAGAGAGGGCTCCCTGCCCTCGCTGGCCGGAGGCGTCATCCATGACGCCTCTACGCTTTTACATAATCTGCCCGCTTACCGTCATTCGCGATAACAAGAACCAAAATTAAAAGCAGGCGTCTTTACGTCCTAACGAGGTTCGCACGTTAATGCTAAATTGAAAAATGTCTTCCTTAATAAATTCGACTTCAGGGTATTTATCCTTTCTTCTTCCCGTTATAATCCCGCCCGCTCAGGTGCCCATAGCAAAAGCAATGGGATAATCGGGAAGTGAGTGAAACTCTCACGCTGCCCCCGCAACGGTAATCACGCAGACCACTGGTCAGCGATTCCCTCATGCCACCGATATTCGGGAAGGCGGGAATACATGCACGTCATGATGAAAGCCCGGAGACCGGCCTGCGCCGCGACACCAGTTACCGGTGAAACGGACTGGCTGTCATTTCTTATTCATCTTGGCACTCGGCGGGAGTGCTATCAAAAGAGCCTTTTATGACAATTCGATCCCTTTCTTATGCAGTAGCACTGGCCTGTGCTGCTAACATTGCCTGTGCACAGGAGAATTCGGTAGAAACCATTACCGTTACCGGTTCACGTTTACCCATCAGCCTCGACAAACTGGCCGCATCGGTATCTGTGCTGTCACAAGAAGATATTGAGGCGGCAGGCGCAACACAACTGACCGACTTACTTCGCGGTTTACCAGGCGTGAGCCTGAGCCAGTCCGGCAGTCCGGGGGCACTAACCGAACTGCGTTTACGCGGCAGTGAAACTAACCATCTGCTGGTTATTATTGATGGCGTTATTGTCAACGATTTGAGCCAGGGTGGCCTGGTTGACTTTGCTCACCTTACTGCTGGCAATATTGCCCGGGTTGAGTTATTTCGCGGTGCGCAAAGTGCGCTCTGGGGTAGTGGTGCAGTAGCAGGCGTTCTCAGTATCACAACTAAAGCCGGCACAACAGCCGATAATTCCACCTCACTGAGCGCAGGCCTCGGTGATGCAAGTACTTATCGTGCTTCGGTAGCTACGCAACAGTCTCTGGATTCAGCCAGCGTATCCTTGTATGCCAATCATTTTGATACCGATGGCGACAACGTATCACGTACTGGCGGTGAAGATGACGGCTATCGTAACACTACGGCGGGTGCTGGCGTTAACTGGCAAATTAATGATAACAACGCGTTGTCTGGCGGCATTCGACTGGTTGATTATCGCAATGAGTATGATGGCACAGACTACAACACCGGTTTACCGGCTGATGCCGACAACCTGACCGACGGCGATCAGTTAACCTCATACCTGCAGTGGAACTATTCTCGCGCCGAACTGGGCTATACCAGTCAATTAAAGGCCCAGTACCATAAAGATGACAATGATAATTACACCTCAGGTGCTGACGCCGGTGGAACCACTGGCGAGCGTAAGCAGTTAACCTGGACCCATTTTATTGAAACCGAGGTAGCTCAGTTTGCTGTAGGTAGCGAAATATTGCGCCGTGAGTTTGAACAGCGTGGGCCGGTAAGCTGGGGCAACCCTAACTACCGTGGCAACGACAGCACCAGCAGTATTTTTGCCGAGCTGTCTGGCCTTGGCACCGATTCGCTGACGACTCAGTTCAGCGTGCGCTACGATGATAACGAACGTTTCGAGAAAGCCTGGAGTTACCGCGCGGGCGCTCACTATGCGCTGATGCAAAACATCAATGTGTTTGCCAGTGTCAGCCAGGCGGTTAAAACGCCTAATTTCACCGAGCTGTACGGCTATTATCCCGCTCAGTTTATGGGTAATCCAAACCTTAAGCCAGAGCAGAGCCGGGAATTTGAAGTGGGTGTTCAAACCACGCCTTATAAGCAACTCAGTGCTGATTTTAGTGTTTACACCACCCGTCTCGAAAACGAAATCAGCAGTATCTGGGACAGTGCCAGTGGGCTGAGTTCAGTGGCTAACGCAACCGAAGACTCTCGTCGGGATGGCTTTGAGGCTACGCTACAGTGGACTGCCGACACCTGGCAGGTAACAGCCAATTACAGCTATCTTGACGCCACCAGTGGTGACGGTGATAACCAGCTTACCGAACTGCGCCGCCCTAATCACACCGGCTCAGTGACCTATCGTCATTCATTGCCGGTTCAGGGTCTGTCGGTTTATATTAAGGCCGATTACACCGGTACGCGTCTGGACACCTTTTATCCGCCAACCTCTTTTAGTGGCGAAACGCTTAAACTGGATCCTTATTGGTTAACCAGCGTCAATGTAAATTATGACCTGAACCAACACTGGCAGTTTGGTGTCCGAGTGGATAATGCGCTCTCTGAGGACTATGAAGATATCATTGGTTATCAGGGCGCAGAAAGACGTTACCTGGCTCATGCCAGCTATCGCTTTTAACCGTTAAACGCCGTTATTGTCGTCTGGTCTCCACAGACTAGGCGAGCAATTCTGGCTATGATAGTCTCGTTGTTTATTTGAAATAGAAAGGAAAAGACTCGAATGAAGAAGTTTGCTTTATGGGTTGTACTAGCATTACTTATCCCTTTACAAGCCTCTGCGGCCAGTAAGTGGCAGGAAGGTAAACATTATGAAGAACTCGACAAACCATTAAGTGATTCACCACAAGTCGTCGAGTTTTTCTCCTACTGGTGCCCCCACTGCTACCGCACAGAGCCATTCGTTGCCGACCTCAAAAAGTCGCTGGATAAAGGCGTAAAATTTGAAAAAGTGCACGTTAACTTTATGGCCTATGCCAGTCAGCAGGTACAGGATGAAGTCACTACCGGCATGCTGATTGCCAAAGCACTGAAACAGGAAGATAAACTGGGCGGGGCAATTTTTAATTACATCCACAAACAGCGCGCTACCATTACCGGCCTCAAAGATGTCCGCAACATCTTTATTATTAACGGTGTGGAGCCTGAGCAGTTTGATAAATTAGCCAAAAGCTTTGGGGTTAAATCCATGCTGCGCAAAAACAATAAAACGGTTGAAGACTATCGTCGTGAGGTTCGTTCAGTGCCTACCTTTATTGTAAATGGCAAGTACAAGGTGCAATTTACCCGCGATACTACGCCAACTGAGCGTCTGGAACTGATTAACTACCTGGCCGCTAAGCGCGATTAAACCGCACCAGCGTTGCACTATTACAGACACAAAAAAAGGGCTTCACAGCCCTTTTTTTGTGTCTGACGGTTAACCTAGTTTATCGGTTGCTACCCGGTAACGAGGATCTTCGTTAACATTGATCTCAACAAACTTACCCGCTTTATTAAGCAGTCCACGACACTCCTGACTGATATGGCGAATGTGCAGCTTCTTACCAGCCTGCTCATATTTATCCGCCAGACCATCAAGCGCATCAATACCAGATGAATCCCAGATACGACTGTTTTTAAAGTCGATAACCACATCATTGGGATCGTTTGCCACATCAAATAAGTCTTTAAAATGACTCACCGAGCCAAAGAATACCGGCCCACGCAGTTCGTAAACTTTCCAGCCATCATCATCGATATGCGATTTAGACTCAACATAGCGTGCCGCTTTCCAGGCAAACACCAGTGCCGATACAATCACACCCACCACAACGGCAATGGCCAGATCGGCAATCACGGTTACCGCTGTCACCAAAAACAACACAAAAGCATCTTCTTTGTTTACGCCACGAATGATGCGGAACGACGCCCACTCAAAGGTACCAATAACCACCACAAACATAACGCCAACCAGCGCTGCCAGCGGGATCATTTCAATCAGCGGAGCAGCAAACAAGATAAAGCCCAGGAGTACAATAGCGGCAGTGATACCTGACAAGCGTCCGCGACCACCGGAGTTAATGTTGATCATACTCTGGCCAATCATGGCACAGCCGCCCATACCACCAAAGAAACCGTTAACGGTATTCGCAACGCCCTGACCGATACATTCTTTGTTACCGCGACCACGCGTATCGGTCATTTCATCAATCAGCGTCAGGGTCAGCAGGGATTCAATTAAGCCCACCAGACACAAGATCACAGAGGTAGGTAAAATAATCATCAGCGTATCCCAGTTGAACGGCACCACAGGAATAGCAAAAGACGGTAATTCGCCAGCCAGCGTGGCGCTGTCGCGCTGCTCAGCAGGTAACATATCACGGACAAAGTCGATAACCGTGCGAGCATCCAAATCCAGTCCGTGCACAATCAGCGTAATGGTGATAATTGCAGCCAGCGAAGCCGGGACCGCTTTGGTCAGCCTGGGCAGCAGATAGATAATCGCCATTGTCAGGGCGACCAGACCGAGCATAATGTAGAGCATAGAGCCGCTCATCCACTGCTGTTCACCTAACGGGCCGAGGATTTTAAACTGACCCAGCTGCGCCAGAAATATCACGATCGCCAGACCATTCACAAAGCCCAGCATTACCGGGTACGGTACCAGCCGGATAAATTTACCCAGCCTGAACACACCACACAAAATTTGCAGTAAGCCAGCCAGCACTACGGCAGCAAACAGATATTGCACGCCATGCTGTGCCACCAGGGCAACCATGACCACAGCCATTGCGCCGGTCGCGCCGGAAATCATACCAGGGCGTCCGCCAATCGCGGAAGTAATCAGCCCCATCATAAAGGCTGCATACAGCCCAATCATCGGCTCGACGCCGGCCACAAACGCAAAAGCAACCGCTTCCGGTACCAATGCCAGGGCAACGGTAATACCGGAAAGCACGTCATTTTTTACATTACTTTCTTTACTCGTGATGATATCAAACATACTTACTCAGCACTGAGGTGGTTAAAAAACGGTCGGCGATCCTATCATTCCCAGCGTCATTTGTCCTTTAACAGTTTGTTAAAATATGCCAATAACTGCGATAAACGCCGCTAAACCTGCTCCGTACTGCATTGCTTGGTAACGCCAGGTCGTTAACATGAAACTTACTCTGATGCTCATAGCTAATCACCATGCCCCTCAACAAAAAACAGCAAAAAACCCAGGCAATTATTAAAGCCGCCACTCAGTATTTCTTACGTTTTGGTTATAACGGTGCCACCACCGATCTCATTCAAAAAGAAGCGGGCGTTTCCAAAGCCACGCTATATAACCACTTTCCCACCAAAGAAAGTTTGTTCGCTTCGGTGGTCACCAGCCAGTGCAATTTTTTTGTTACCCGGGTAAAAACCATCGGCCTGCCGGATGAGGATTTTCGCGGTTCATTAAACCGCATAGGCACAGCTTACCTGACGTTACTGCTGGAAGCGGATAACCTCGCTTTGTTTCGGGCGGTGGTTGCCGAGGCAGAGCGTTTTCCTGGTCTGGCAAAAACCTTTTACGATGCAGGCCCCCAGAGCGTAAAAGACGTTATCGCCGAAGCCATTAATCGGGCCATGACCCAACATGAAATTAGCCTTAACAAGCGTACGCCTGCTCAGTTGGCCGGCGACTTTATTACCGTTCTGCGCGGACAGTCGCAAATGTATTGCCTGTTGCACGCTGACTTTACTGCCGGACAGCAGGACATTGCGAGCTGGGTGGAACAAGCCGTCGATATTATCTTTGAGCAGTTAGCTACCACTACCACCCATAGTCATTAAGGTATTGAATTGTAAAATAGCTGCGCCTACACTTGGGCAAATTGAAAAAAATGACGCATTACCTTGGATATTAAAGAGTATATTGATTGTTTTCCGGAAATTGCCGACCGTGAGCGCAGTGAACAATTTACCTTGCTGGAACAGGCGCGTGATCGCGTCTTTACTAAACCGGCAAAACGCATGTTCCAACTCTATTGCTGGTTGCTGCCGGTATTTATGATTTTTGGTCTGGGCGGTGTCTTATATTCGTTTTTCGGGTACAGCAGTTGGTTACCTGTTGTCGCGCTGTTGCTGGGGTTAGTGATTTCCCGCCAAATGATCAATCAGCGCAGAGGCGCACTTATCCAGCGTGGTTTACAGCAAGTGCTCAACACTCAGTGATACCATAACGGCTAAGCCGTTCAAATAGTAAGTTTTTACGCCAAATAGGATTATTTGTGCAGCGAAAATGGTAAGCTGGGGTTTTACAGCCCCAATCCATTTCATCACCATGCAATCCTCAACTTTCGACTTTGCCATCACCGTAATAGGCCCGGTATTACTGCTGCTGATAATGGGCAATCTGTTGTTACGCGCAAAACTGATCAACGACGAATTTGTTGCCACAGGGTCCAGACTGGTATTTACCATCGCCCTGCCGGCGTTGCTATTTATCTCAATCAGTCAGGCCAATTTTAGTCAGGCCGCCAATCCGACAATGATCATGACAGGCCTGGCCGGCACACTCGGTTATTTTGTTTTACTGATGGTTACCAGTCATTATCTTATTACAGATCGGCAGGCTACCGGAGTGGTCACTCAGGGCGGATTTCGGGCCAATATGGGCATTATTGGCTTAGCCTATTGTGCGCAAACTTACGGCAATGACGGCCTCGCAGCGGCCTCGGTGTATCTTGGACTGGTCACTATTCTGTTTAACGTGTTATCGGTTTTTGTCCTCAACTACTACCAACAAGGCAAGCGCTCACTTACCTCTCAGGTAAAAGGAATTGCAAAGAATCCGCTGATCATTGCCATTTTACTGGCTTTGCCTTTTTCCTATTACAACTGGCAGTTGCCACTGCTGATAACCACCACGGGTGAATACTTCGCACAGCTCACCTTGCCGCTGGCATTACTGTGTACCGGGGCATCGCTGCAATTTCGTTCTTTTAGCTCAGACTGGTTTAATATTAGTGTCAGCGCGTTAAGTAAGTGCGTTCTTTATCCGCTGTTAATGGTTGCCCTGGCTTATTTTGCCGGATTGCGCGGCATGCCTTTGGGTATTGTTTTGCTAATGACAATAGCGCCAACGGCAGCGGCCAGCTATGTTATGGTCCGAACCCTCGGCGGCGACTTTCGGCTGGCGGCGAGTATTATCGCGGTAACCACACTGCTGTCGCTGCCACTAACTATTCTGGCTTTCGATCTGCTATCGGCGCACCGGCTGCTTTGAGCCCATCGGTTTAACCGGCTTGACTGCCGCCCCGACAGGCCGGGGAGTCCACCGACACCTGATTACGTTGCTGCCATTCTGCGGGCGTGTAGGTATGCATAGCCAGCGCATGGACAGGCCCGGCAAGCGCATCGGCAAGCAAGGTGTTAACCTGACGATGACGAGCAATCAAACGCTGTCCTTCAAAGGCAGAGCTCACCACTGTCACCTTAAAATGACTTTGTCCGTCGTCAGGCCCACTGTGCATATAACTTTCATCAACGACTTCCAGATACTCTGGCGTCAGCTCAGTATTTAGCTGTTGTTCAATAAATGGTTTTACCCGCATTATTCGTTGCCCTCTAAGGCCGGCGTCGTAGAGGCCGGAATATATCGAAAAGTAAGATTAATTCTACCACCTGTAGGTTTACGCGTCTTGCTCAGACCATGATGATAATGCCGCTGGGTGTCTCCTGCCATGACCAGCAAACTACCCGACTCCAGCAGCAAATCTGTACGCTGACCATTGCCAAGGTGTTTAAAACTAAAGCGCCGGGGATACCCCAGCGACACCGAAGCAATCACCGGTTTTGTGCCGAGTTCCGGTTCGTCATCTGCATGCATCCCCATTCCGTCGTTGCCGTCGCGGTACCAGTTAGCCAGCACGCAATTAAAGGGGGCGCCCAGTTCGCTACTCAGCCGCTGTTGCAGCTTTACTAAAATGGGTGACATCGGCGCAGGCGACATACACAGGTTAGAATAGGTATACTCACAATGCGGGGCACCATGCCATGACTGTAAACGCGGAATATTTACCTCTCGGCCGTACAATTTGATAGTATCCTGCCGCCAGGGTAATTCCTGCTGTAACCGCTCAAACAGCTGAATCGCTTCGGCGGGAGCGATCCAGTCAGACTGATAACGTACATCGGCATCGGGCAAACTGACGGGCACTAATGCACTAACCTGACTGGCAAATAAATTTAACTGCATTTTTTAAAAACACCGGGCAAAGAACCACTCATGACCACTAAGTTTACCTCATTTGATCGCGAATTAACGCTAATCCGTTATCCGGCACAGCATCAGCATAAAAGCCTGCAAGCCTGGGACAGCGCCGATGAACTGCTTATCGAACAGGTAATAACTGAACTGTCAGATTTGCCATCTGACCACCAGCGCTGGTTAATTTTTAACGATGACTTTGGCACACTGGGGTGTATGTTTGCCGACCGGCAGCCGCTGTGGATTTCAGACTCCAAAATTGCCTGGTTATCCTTTGCCGAAAACCTCGCAGCCAATGCATTGCCTGATGTGGCAATGCAGGATTGTCTGGCGCCACTACCGCCATCGCCGGCATTGGTCCTGATTAAAATTCCGCGTACCCTGGCTTTACTCGAAAGTCAGTTACTGGCTTTACGCAAAGTCGTTAGTCCGGATACAGTAATAGTGGCCGGTGCAAAAGTAAAAACCGTAACGCGTTCGGTACTGGCCATGTTTGAGCGCCTTATTGGTCCGACCCGCACCTCACTGGCCAGGAAAAAATCCAGGCTGATTTTTTGTCAGCCCGACCAACAAACGCTGAACAGTCAGGTTAAAGATCCTTTTCCCACTACCTGGCCCTGTCACCTGCCCAACGGACACACGGTAAAAGTCGCCAATCATGCTAACGTTTTCTCACGTCAGTCGCTGGACATTGGCGCCCGTTTTTTACTCGAACATATGCAGGTGAGCGATCATGATAATCTGGTCGACCTTGGATGTGGCAACGGCGTGCTCGGTCTTAATGCCCTTAATCTGGCCCCGTCGTGTAAAGTGACTTTTGTTGATGAGTCCTATATGGCGATCGCCTCAGCCCGGCAGAATGTCGCTGACAACTTCCCCGGGCAGCTGGAGCAGTGTCAGTTTGTTGCCAGTAATTGCCTGGAGTCTTTGCTCTGTCAGCCCGCTCGCCCGGTATTTACCAAGGTTTTCTGTAATCCGCCCTTTCACCAGCAGAATACCATCACCGATCACATTGCCTGGCAGATGTTTCACGATGCCTTCGAGCTGCTCGGTAAAGGCGGTCATCTGATAGTGGTAGCCAATCGTCACCTGGATTATTACCATACACTTAAACGATTGTTTGGCGGCGTTACTACCCTCGCCAGCCAAAATAAGTTTGTCATTTTTAGTGCTGCAAAACGATAAGGATAACTCATGCTCAGGGCGTTACTTCTCTCTCTGCTTTTATTTTCGGTCTCAACCATGGCGGCGAAACCAGCCGACGATGGCTCACAAATTCAACCGGATAATTATTATCCGCGGGTAAAAATGGAGACATCCATGGGCGATATCGTACTGGAACTCGATCGCCGCAGAGCGCCTATCACGGTTAACAACTTCCTGCGTTATGTTGATAAGCGCAGCTATGAAGGGACTATTTTTCAGCGCATTATTCCCGGTTATATTGTTCAGGGCGGTGGGTATACGGTGGACTACGAGGAAAAATCCTCATTCCCCGCAATTTTTAATGAGTCTGGTAATGGCCTGAAAAACACCCTGTATTCCGTCGCCATGGCGCGCCAGAACGATCCCCATACCGCCACCCGGCAATTCTTTTTTAATCTGGATGACAATGACAATCTGGATCCTGGTAAAACCTGGGGCTACACCGTGTTTGGTGCGGTTGTGGAAGGTTACGAAGTGGTGGATGCGATGGGTGAGGTAGCAACAGAATACAAAGCCACCCTGGGGTTCGCTGATGCGCCGGTTGAGCCAATTATTATCAATAAAGTGTCCGTTCTGCCAGCCCAGTTTTAAGCTTTATCCGCAGGCGTCGCAGTCTCTCTGGATTGCCAGTCACTGGCAAAGGTAATGTTACTTTTGCCAGTGGCCTTGGACATGTACATGGCTTTATCAGCCAGACTCAACAACTCAGGCTCGGTGCCCGCATCATCGGGATAACAGGCCACGCCGATACTGGCGCCAATTTCAACCAGCGAGTCCTGAATAAGATACGGTTTGCAGATAGCTTCCATAATCTTATCCACCAGCGACTTACACATAGCGTAAGAGCTGACATCGGTTAATAACAAGGTAAACTCATCGCCCCCTAACCGGGCAACAGTATCAGATTCCCTGACGGTTTGTTTCATTCTCACTGCAACCCGCCCCAGCAGCAAATCGCCAAATTTGTGCCCATAGCGGTCATTAATTCCTTTAAAGCCATTCAAATCAATAAACAGTAAAGCGAGTTTTTCGTTACGACGCTGGGCATGGCGTATCTCTACAGCCAGGCGATCGTTAAACAGGTGGCGGTTTGGCAGATCAGTCAGTTGATCGTGATAAGCCAGCATTGTCAGCTCTTGTTCCTGAGCTTTCTGCTGGCTGTCATCTATTACCGTGTAAACCGTAGCCGGATTTCGACCAATCGTGACCTTGCTCACCTCTACCTGACAATGGTACTGGCCACCCATTTTACGCATGCCATACATTTCGCCTTCGTGTTCGTATAATAAGGTATCGAGCTTACAGCCAATCAGATCGTCCATTTCATAGCCACTCATTTGCGCCATGAGTTTATTTGCCCGCATCACTCTGTCCTGGTCGTCGGCAACCAGAATACCCGTAGCTACCCGGTTCATAATGGTGTCGACCAGATCCACCGAATGATTGGCTTTTCTTACCCGCAGCCGGTACATCACAATAGCCACGGAAAAGTTAATGATTGCCAAAAAGAATGCCAGGCCCTGATAAAAACGAATAGATACCGCTTCCGCCTGAGTTTCGTGTTCCAGTTCAATGGTCAGCTGATTCATGAGGTCAAGCAGCAACAGGTTTTTGCGCTGGGCCACATCAATGGCCTGGGACAATAACAGACGGTCGTACTCCCGCCCGATAAGCTGGCGAACTTTTTGTCGCAGCGGTGCCCATTCCAGCAGGGCTTTACGAACAATTTGCGTCGTAGCGGCACTGGTTAATGGCGACACCTGAATAACATTGGTATCCGCCGCCAGTGTGCGGCCACCACGATGAAAACTATCCAGGGTTTGATCAAATCGTTGGAACGTCGCCTTTAATTCATTGAGTGCATCGCTGTAAGCTTCCTCGTCGGTATAAGCGTTTTCCATCATCAGCAGGCTTTTAACCAAACGCTGGCTTAACATACGCTGGCGGCCGGAAAGGTTGATATTAATGGCTGCATTTTCAATGCGATAAGACAACCAGACATTCAGTGACAGAGCCACAAAATCGAACGTCAAAAACAACACCACTGCCATTACCGTCAGGGTGCTGCCATAGCGCTGACTCACCGCAGTAAGCGTGGTTTTGAATTTGGCCAGTAAACTCAAGGCGTCCGTGCTCCGGTAAAGGAAAGTTTAACAATCAGGATTAATCCTAAAGTATAGCATAGTCATCCTGACAGGCCTGGGCAAGGTTTGTCAGCGTAATTCGGAAAGACTTTTTAAATACAGGTTATGGCGCGGCTGGTCATGATTAAATAGCTGACCAATATAACAAAAGCCACTTCGCTCAAGGACTTTTAACGACGCCCGATTATCCGGCCGGCAGATGGCACTAACCTGACCTTCCCGGGTATGTCTCGCGGCCCAATGTAAAACCAGACTGACCGCTTCAGTGGCATAGCCCTGCCCACGACCTTGAGGTAAAAAGGCATAACCCACATCTGGGCAACTTAAAAAAGGCCGTTTAATTAAGCCGCATAACCCTATTCGGCGCTCGCCATCACCCTGTTTAGTTTCAACCAGCCATAAGCCGTAGCCGGCCGTGGTAAAACTGTCGCTGGTAACATTGATATACCGGGAGGCGCTTTGGCTACTGTTGATACCGCGATCGCCCATGTAAGTCATCCACTGGGGATCATTGGTCACCGCGAGGACAAAATCGATATCATCGCGATTGAGTTTTCTCAGGCGCAAACGCTCAGAGGAAAATACCATCAGGTATTTTCCAGTAGCGCATCAATCTCGTTAACGTGAGCCTGGCTAACCACTGCCGCCCGGGGATAGCGAGGTTGGCTGCGATCATTCACCCGGTGATGCTGCCACCCGGTTGTCGAAGCAATAAAGCGATTTGCGGCAGCGCTGCCGCCTAACTCCAGACAGCCGCCGAGACAGGTATCAATATAAGTTTGATGAACCGGATAGGCGGCAGAGGCGGGTTCTATCTTAAGGGTTTCACAAATCCAGATGTCGCGCTGTAAAAGCCAGTCGGTAAGACGAGCTGTCAGCTCAGCACTCAGTTCAAAATGCAACTGTTCAAGGGTAACCGGTGTAAATCGATAGTCCTGCTCTCGCTGTTGTAACGCCGGGTCCAGATGCGTAGGCACCAGCTGCGCATTAAGCCAGGCACCGTCTTTTTTATAAGCGCCAACATAAGTCTGCTGTTCAGGCTCTGAGCGGGTTACCCAGCCCCGCTCAAATCCATAAACCTCGACCTCGATACCATCATGGGGGATCCCCGAATGGCGACTGCGGGAGTCACCACTCATCAGGCTGCCATAGCCCAGCACAATATGGGGTTCAGATATGGCCTGCATCCATTGCTGTAGCTGCGCCAGGGTTTTCATCAAACCTGCCTACAGGCCACGTTGACGTACTATTTCGTACAGACAGATACCGGTTGCTACCGACACGTTGAGGCTTGATACACTCCCTGCCATCGGCAGTTTAACCAGTTCGTCACAGGTTTCGCGGGTTAAGCGGCGCATACCTTTGCCTTCGGCACCCATCACCAGCGCCATTGGGCCGGTCAGCTTGCAGTCGTAAATAAGCTGCTCGGCTTCACCAGCAGTGCCCACTACCCACACGCCCTGTTCCTGCAGTTGCTTTAATGTTCTGGCCAGATTGGTTACCTGGATAAACGGCACTACTTCTGCCGCACCACAGGCTACTTTGCGCGCGGTCCCGGTTAACCCACCGGATTTGTCTTTGGGCACAATCAGGGCATGAGCACCGGCCGCATCTGCAGTACGTAAACAAGCGCCAATATTATGGGGATCGGTGACACCATCCAGGACCAGCAACAGCGGCATGTCGGTGTTGGCCAACAAGGCATCCAAATCGCTTTCGTCCAGGGTTTTGGCTGGCTTTGCGCGAGCAACTATGCCCTGATGCTGTTCGCCTTTCACCTTGTCATCAAGTACTTTACGGTGACAAAACTGCACCGCCACGCCAAAACGACGAGCCTGATTAACGATGTTGACCAGTCGTTCATCATCTCTGCCTTTAAGTACCCAAATTTCTATCAGTCGCTCAGGTTCGTTATCAACTACTGCCTGCAACGCATGCAGACCATATAACCATTCTTGCTGTGCCATTAACGTTTTTTACCTTTTGCCGGCCGGCCATTACTGGCACTGCCGCGCTTACTAGCTGATCCACCTGACTTTGCAGCCGGTTTGCGTTTTGTTTTACTGGTATTTTTACCTGTGGGTTTGCCCGTGGGCTTGCTGCCACGACGCTCGCGGCGACTCGTGCCCGCGTCATCCTTTTCTGCGTCGCGCTTAGTGACAACCTTTACTTTTTTACCCGTTCGTGAACGTAACCACTTGTTATCCAGTACTAAATCAATTTTTCGCTCGTCCAGATTAACCGCAGCTACTTTCACTTCAAGCTGGTCACCAAGGCGGTACTGACGGGCACCGCTGTCACCGCTCAGGCATTGCTTGACTTCATCGAAGCGATAATAGTCGTCATCCAGGGAGGTAATGTGCACCAGACCATCAATATGGTATTCGGTTATCCGCACAAACAGACCAAATCCGGTTACCGAGGCCACAACGCCAGCAAAGGTTTCGCCAACGTGGTCGAGCATAAATTCGCACTTCAGCCAGTCGCTCACATCACGAGTAGCATCATCGGCCCGGCGTTCGGTCATCGAACATTGCTCGCCGAGCTGCTCAATTTCTTCTGCACTGTAAGATTTAGCGCCGTGCACTTCCTGCCCGTGCTTTTTGAGTATGGCTTTAATCGTGCGATGAACCACCAGGTCAGGATAGCGGCGAATGGGCGAGGTGAAATGCGCGTAGGCTTCCAGGGCCAGACCAAAGTGGCCGATATTTTCGCCATCATAAATAGCCTGCTTCATAGAGCGCAGCAACATCGTCTGGATCAGCTCCTGATCCGGCCGCCCCTGGGTTTTGCTTACCACCGCGGTAAAGTCGGCCGGGGCAGAACCTTCCACTATGTGATGAGGTACGCCAATTTCACCCAGATAGGAAGTCAGTGTGGTTAACCGATCAGCATCGGGTTTATCATGCACCCGGAACAACGAATGTGCCTTATTCGCTTCAATGTAAAGCGCCGCACTCACGTTGGCCATAATCATACATTCTTCAATCAGCTTATGGGCATCGTTGCGCTCTATCGGCACAATATTTTCTATTTTACGCTGAGCATTAAAAACAAACTTGCTTTCCTGGGTTTCAAACTCTATCGCGCCGCGCTGAGCCCGCGCCTTTTTCAGGGCGCGATACAGATCATGCAAGTGACGTAAGTGAGGAACAAACTCAGCATATCGCTGATGCAACTCTTTGTTACCTTCCAGTATCTGCCACACCTTGGTATAGGTAAAACGGGCATGAGAATTCATCACCGCTTCGTAAAACTGGTACTTGTCCAGTTTACCCGCCGCAGAGATGGTCATTTCACAGACCATACACAGTCGGTCAACCTCTGGGTTTAACGAACATAAACCGTTCGATAACACCTTAGGCAGCATGGGTATAACCTGCTCAGGAAAATACACCGAGTTACCGCGCTCTATGGCTTCGGCATCCAGCGCACTGCCGGGTCTGACATACTGGCTCACATCGGCAATCGCAACCCATAGTTGCCAGCCACCATCATCCAGTGGCTCACAGAACACCGCATCATCAAAGTCC
Organism: Marisediminitalea lipolytica; assembly: GCF_001758465.1. Classification (GTDB taxonomy): domain Bacteria; phylum Pseudomonadota; class Gammaproteobacteria; order Enterobacterales; family Alteromonadaceae; genus Alteromonas; species Alteromonas lipolytica. The sequence goes on along the minus strand of NZ_MJIC01000014.1, from coordinate 82,909 downwards.
CGGGCATCTTCGCCGTCAATCGTTACCAGTGGCAGCTGACGTAAATCGACCCGGCCTTCTTTATCTTCTTCTTTAACTTCCTCAGTCAGCCCTTCGATTTGCCGCGTCACGCCCTTGGGCCACTGGTGCGGTATGTCAAAGGTGCGTAACGCCATTTCGATTTCCATGCCGGGAGCCATATGTTCACCCAGCACCTCGATAATCCGGCCAACCGGGCTTACCCGGCGACGGGGGCGCTGGGTAATTTCTACCACAACCACATTACCCTGACGGGCACCGTGAGAATGCTCTGGCGGAATAACAATTTCGTGATTTATGCGGCTATCGTCCGGAATAACGATACCCATACCATGTTCGGTAAAGTAACGGCCAACAATGGGCTCTTTGCGCGGTTCCAGTACCTGGTTAATGTAAGCTTCCCGGCGGCCTTTTCGGTCTGTGCCGCTTTCTCTGGCTTCGACCCGGTCATCGTGCATAAACAACTGCATTTGACCGGCACCGATAAACAAATCGCCGGAATTATCATCCGGGCGTAAAAATCCGAAGCCATCGCGGTGACCAATAATCCGGCCCCGGATTAACTTGTCCTGTTGCTGCACGGCATAGCGTTTTTGTTTGGTGAACTGGATTTGACCTTCACGCTCCATGGCGCGTAAGCGACGTTGGATGCCGATACGGCTGTCTTCGTCCTGAGCATTCACGCTATAGCAAATGTCCATAAAGGTCATGGGTTTACCATGGGCCTTAAGGGTATCCAGCAAATGTTCGCGGCTGGCAACAGGATTTTCGTATTTGGCTTTTTCCCGCTCGTAGTGCGGATCGTCTGTCATAGTAACTCTGTGATTTGATGTATTGCTGCCAGTATAATACTAATCTGGTGATATAAGCACTCACTGTAAGTGAGAATTGTAGTTGCATTAGTATACCGCATATAAAAACGGTGGCCACTGCCACCGTTCTATTATTGCCCACAACTCATCGCGGCGACTTATTGTTTTGTCATATTCTGATGAAAGCGGGCTAAGTCTGCCACTTTTTCAGCTCCGGCAATTTCGGCAAAAGGCTGGTCAGCAAAGCTGGTACCGCGCAACTGTACCGACACCCGCGCAGCATTATCATTCAGCATAGTTTGCTGATAGAACGCCTTAACGTCGTCAATAGTGACGTTTTCCACCGCAGCGATTAACCGTTGCTTGCTGTCAAAATCAAATTTCTCGCGATACCAGTCAGCAATAAAAGGGACAACCTCATCACGCATATTTTTAGGCGCTTCTTTCAGCGTTACCAGCACGCTGGCCTTTAACTGCGCAAATTCGTCAGGTGTCAATGCATCCAGCGCCGTTTTGTATTCTGTCTTAAACTGGTCAAAACGTGCCTGCATGGCTGCAACATCTTTGACTGGTGTCTGAATGTACATCGCAAAACCGGTGTAATCGCCAATGTTAGTGGCAGTGCCGCCTACTGCATACGCGAGCTGCTCTTCGGTGCGCAGTTTATCAAACGCCACATTACTGAAGTGACCACGCAAAACCGCACCAGCAGCTTTGGTTTTGTAACCCGGCTGTGGATGCACCATCACGTCAATCACCGCTACATCAGCAACGGTCAGATCCTGTTGCCATACCAGCTTTTGCGCTGGCTGTGGTTGCCAGAATTCGCGCATGTCGTAGTCAACACTCTTGCGCTCTGCTGGCAAGGCGGCATTTACCCGCTCAACAGCCTTGGCTAAATCGGCTTTGTCATAGTTACCAAAAGCAAAGATCCGCAGTTGGTTTTCACCCAGCAGTTGCGGCATAAAGGCCTGCATATCAGCCACCGTTAGCGACTGTGCGGCGGCAATTAACGCATCAGTGTTAAAATTGCCTTCACGGACAACATCATTGTAGGCATCAAACGCCTGATAAAACGGGAATTTTTTGCCCGCATTTTGTAAGCCTCGGACATAACGGTCGACCGCCTGGGCAAAATTCTGGTCATTCACCTCAACCGTTAACCCATCTAACGCCTGGCTCAGTAGTTGCGGCTGTTTATCAGTAAAACCACCAATGGCCAGACTGATACCATTACCGTTATCAAAGCGTAGTGACATCCCGGCTATACCCGCCTCGGTCATCAGTGCGCTTTGTTGCAAGGTATATAAATCCTTCCACAACGCGGTCATTACCGTGGCCTTAATATCAGACTCCGGCAAGCCCGAGTTAATATACACAGTCATTTCGCCGCGTGGTTGCTCGGTAAACGCCTGACTGGGGAATGACCAGACTTTGATCTTATCGTTATCAATAACCAGTTCGGGCTTGCTTTGCGGTGTCTGTTGTTTAAGTGCAAAATGCTCAGGCAGCAGTCGGTTAACCGCAGGCAGGTTTAACGCAATGCCCGCAGGCTGTTGCCAACTGGCAATTTCGTCATTGCTGATAGATTCAATTTTATACTTGCCATCGTAAAAATGGAGCTGGCTGTCCGACGGTTCATCTTTACTGATATACCATACGCGAACACGTTGAGGCGTTAACTGGGCGAGCACATCTTTTATGACCTCAGCGTTAAACGACTCATAGTAATAAGGCGATGACACGGCAAATTTCGCCGGTACTTCCTGCATGGCAGCGGCCAGATTAGACACATAGCCAAAAGCATCGGTTTTTTGCAGGAAACGGAAACGGTTATTCAGACTGGTTTGAATTTCACTGAAGTACTTCTCATCAACGCCCTGCTGGCGAATCAAATCAATATATTGCATAACGACAGCGACAATGGCTTCGCGATTTTGCATACCCGCATCGGTTAAATCGATATTGATGCTGAAAGAACCGTAGTTACCGTACATGGCCGGTGACGCAGAAGCCGACAGATTAGAAATCAGCCCCATGGCTTTTAACTGGTATGCGGGCGTGCCGGGCATTTCCGAACCAATCAGGTAAGTCAGAAACTGATTAGGCTTATAGGCAAACTCATCGCTGTTGTTACGGATAGTGAAATCGATATTGAGCTTTTTCACATCTTCATTTGGTACGTAGTGAATACGCTTGCCACCCACCTGAGAAAAATCCAGCTTCTCATCTACTGTAGGATTGTCGATATTCTTGTTTTTGATGTCGCCAAAATACTGGGTCGCCAGTGCTTTCATTTCTGCCAGCGGGCGGTTACTGATCATCGCCAGCTTCATAATATTGGCCGAGTAATAACGCTGGTAAAAATTAACAGTCTCGCTGTGCAGCTTACTGCCCTCCTTATCCCCTAAGGTTTCCAGATTACCAATCAAAAAGCGATTCGCCGGGTGTTCGCCCATCATACTGCGAGCAAGCTTAAACTGCCCGAAATAGTCCATTTCGCGACGCATGGACCACTCGGCGTTCACGGCGTTTTTTTCTTTTTCGGTGTATTCAGGATAAAGCTTCGGCGCTTTAAAAAAGTCAGAAAAACGATCCAGCGCTTCGCCATAAGCATCGTTGTTAATCTTGAACATGTAGTTGGTGATATCCAGCCAGGTATACGCATTGTGCTGGCCACCATTAGCGGTCATAAATTCGGTATAGCCTTTGGTATCGGGATACCGCTCGGTGCCCAAAAACAGCATATGCTCAAGATAGTGAGCCATGCCTTGCTGTGACATGGGGTCATGCAACAGGCCCACGCTGACACTTAGCGAGGCGGCCGACTTTTCTGCCGTTGGGTCGGAAACCAGTATGACTTCTAACTGGTTTGGCAGGGTAAAGGTTTCGTATTGTCGATCGTCGTTAGGCGAAACCATTACGCTCTCTGGCGAGGCAGTGGCAGTTTCAGGCGGCTGCGCTTTGTCGGTGGCGCAACCAGCCAGCAATGCAGAAGAAACCATCGCCGCGAGGAAAAGCTTTTTCATTTATTATTACCTTATACAGCACAAGAACTTAAAGAGGGGCTGCCCGACACTGCGACATGTCCGGCGTTGCTTGCCCGCATCATACCGGTATCAGGTATTCAAGATACTAAAAAAGCGCTAAAAGGTACCAGATTCACCACAAGTGGATTGTAAATAAATATGTCAGTACAAGGCTGGCGCTGGGTGACAGAGAATTGCGCTGGTTACTCCCCCGGGGCGTGCTGGTCGATAAGGATCGCATTGCCATCAGGGTCAACCATGGCAATGCTGTCCGGACCAGAGTTGGTTGTGGTCTTTTTAGTCAGCACTACGCCGGCGTCGGTCAGTTGCGATTCAATCGCCTGCACAGAGGTATAGGCTGGCAGCGTATTACCGTCCTGATCCCAGCCTGGATTAAAGGTCAGCACATTGCCTTCAAACATGCCCTGAAAAAGGCCGATAACGGTGTGACCATTTTTTAGAATCAGCCAGTTTTGCTCAATGTCACCGCCATATTCTGTAAAGCCGAGCTTTTCGTAAAAAGCTTTTGATACTCGAATATCCTTTACCGACAAACTAACAGAAAATGCCCCAAGTTCCATGTTTAATCCCCGACGTTCGGCTCACAATGCCTTAAACTATCGTTGATCACAGGACAAAACGCAAAGAGCACCGCAGGTAAGGTAGGCAATCGGGCCGAGTTAAGCTACAGTGAAGTTTCAAACTTACTAATCTTTAAAGTGCTATGGACAGACGACGATTTATCAAGCTTTCCTCTTTATTTGGCGGCAGCCTTACCCTTTCCACACAGTTAACCGGCTGCGGCTCAACACCTGATGAAAAAACGTTTTATCCTGCAGTCACCTTTTCCCATGGTGTGGCCAGCGGCGATCCCACCACCAGTGCGGTTATTCTGTGGACGCGAGCGGTCCCCCAGGGTAACGATGACAGCGCTTATGTCCGTTGGCAAATTGCCACCAGCGCTGATTTTTCTTCGCCGCTTCGGGATGAAATTGCTAAAACGTCACGCAGTAACGATTTTACCGTTAAAGTTGACGTGCAGGATTTACCGGCGGGTACACAGTTTTATTATCGTTTTTTTACCAGCAAGAACAGCTCAGTAACCGGCACCACCCGCACTATTGCCAGAGGCATTATCGATAAACTTAAATTTGCTGTGTTCTCCTGCGCCAATTACCCTGCCGGTTACTTTAATGCCTACGCCGCTGCCGCACAGGATAAAGAAATTGATGTGGTGCTGCACTTAGGTGACTACATCTATGAATATGCTAAAGGTGGTTATGCCACCGAAAATGCAGACTCTATTGGCCGCCCATTTATGCCCGGCAATGAGGGGGAACTGTTAACCCTGAAGGACTACCGGTTACGCTACGCCACCTACCGTCAGGATAAAGGGCTGCTGAGTCTGCACCAGCGCAAGCCTTTTATTGCCGTTTGGGACGACCACGAAATTGCTAACGATACCTATATGTCAGGCGCTAAAAATCATACGCCCGATGAAGGTGACTTTTTTGCCCGCCGCACTGCCGCTATTCAGGCTTATTATGAATGGTTGCCTATCCGTCCGCCCATGGGCAACGAGAATCCACGGATATACCGGTCCTTTGAATTCGGCAACCTGGTTAACCTTTACATGCTCGACACCCGCGTAATTGGCCGTCAGAAACAGTTAGACATGGCTGATTTTAAACAAGCGGACGGACAGGTTGATACTGCCGCCTTTGCCAGCGCGATTAACGATCCAAACCGCACCTTACTGGGCAAAGCGCAATTTAACTGGCTGGCCAGTGAGGTTAAACAAAGCCGGGCACGCTGGCAGGTGCTGGGTCAGCAGATCCTGATGGGTAAAATGCACTATCCGGCAGAAATCCTCACCAGCAAACGAACAGAAATAGCGCCAAAAATTGCAGAACTTACCGCTCTGGTTAAAAAACAGCAGGCCGGCGCCCGCCTGACCCGGCAGGAGCAAGCCCGCCTTGCTACCAAAATACCCTATAATCTGGATGCCTGGGACGGCTACGCGGCCGAGCGTCAAAAAGTCCTGAAGCTGTTTAGTGATGCCCGTAAATCGTTGGTGGTGATTGCCGGTGACACACACAATGGCTGGGTTAACAATCTGACTGATGAAACCGGTCAGACTGTTGCCGTAGAATATGCTACGCCAAGTGTGTCTTCCCCGGGCATGGAAGCTTATGTCGGTTTAAAAGGCAATCAGGCGAAACAGCTGGCCGATGCGCTGCCCCTTTTAATCGACGATTTGGCTTACTGCAATCTGCATGAGCGCGGTTATATGACCATGCACTTTACCCTTGGCATGATTACCACAGAGTGGCACTACATGAGCAACGTCAGCAGCGAAGCCTACACCGTGTATACCCGCCACACCGAGCGTTTTGTGGATTAACAAACTCAGCCAGCTATTTGCCCTGCCGGGGAAATACCCGGCATTTAGCTGGCTTCAGGGTAAATACATTTGCGCAAAATCAGGCGCACTGAACTCTTCACAAACCTGCTCAAACCCGGACTGCAAAATCGAGTAAATTTCATTTAGCGCCGGTTTTTCAGCTGTAGTTTTAGCCAGCATGTTAAGCAACCTCGTCGCCTGCTCGGTATTGCCATAACAACCAAACTCGGTTGCCAGCATAATTTTGGCAAAAATGTCACCGTCGTCTGCTGCCTGTTTTATCAATGTTGCGCCCCCCTCCGGATAAGTTAACCATCCCAACACAAATTTGGCCCGGGCCTCCCCTCTTTGCTCGGCCAAAAACGATAAAATCCGTTTGGCTTTGTACTCAGACTGTGGGTAGCGCTCATAACGATTACCCTTTTTCGCTGGCAGCTGACCATGATAATAAGCAAAAGCAAAGCGCATGGCATCTTCGGTTGAAAGCGTAGCCAGATTTGCTGAAGTCACGTCGATGGCTTTAGCCGCAAAGGCTTGCCGTTGCTCGACAACCTGACTCTGCTGCGAAGCCGTCTGGCGAAAAATTTCTACTCCGGTCAGGGCAAATAAGGTTCCGCCCAGGGTTAAACCGCTCAAAATGACAGTGACTGGCACAAGCAAAAACCAGCGATTTCTCAGCCGCTGCGTGCTGACATGGCGGGACTGCTCGCACAGCAAATAAAATGCCCGGTGCTGAGCAAAGGGAATACGACGTCGGCCCAGATAAACCGCAGACCACACGCCAATTGCGTAAAGCCCGACCAAAATAAAAGCGCGTACAGATTGCCCCTCACCAAGACTCAGACCAAAAACAAAAGCCGCCGCCACTACAGCGGTATGGGAAATAACCGCAATGACGCCAAAAACCGGCATAAAACCGCGGCCATAGTAGCGCACCGTAAGACCAATTAGTGCGCCGCTGACAGCCAGCATTAAAGGAGCAAAGCGATCATCCTGAAGATACAACCAGTACCAGAGAATCAACATGGGCACCGCCCACAGTGCCGCCGCGATTGCCGCAGCTAAGCCATTCTGACGATTGAGTTTCGCCTCGACGGCCTCAATTTCCTGTTGTTGCACCTGCACAGCCATTTCCTTGTTTAACAGATTCCTCACGGGGTTCGGGCAACCTGATTGCCGATGGTCACACCTTATCAAGGGATCCTAAACATGTCAGCTAATTGCATGATATTCAGGAATAAATCAGCAGTTATTACACCACATGGGGCGCAATTTTTACCGTCTGTATTTAACCGGGGAAAGGACTAACAGCTACGAATTAAGCGGGGTTCTGGCTGCCCTTACGGCTTTAGGATGCATCAGCTTTTCCAGCGCTTTTAAATAGTTAGCAATAGTCTGGTGGGTTTGCTTATCGGCCGTAACCGCGTTATACAACCAGTGATAAGCATCCTGATAATCATAGGGCGAACCGTAACCATCAATAAACAATTCAGCCAGCTGCATTTGGGCTTTCAGATTACCCAGGGCGGAAGCTTCGCGTAAGAAAATAACCGCTCGTTTACGGTCTTGCTGAACTAACGTGCCCTTACTGTAGTAACGACCCAATTGTTCAAGAGCGGCGGGTAACCCCTGATCAGCAGCCTGACGCATGAAATCGATACCACGCTCGGGGTCAGCCTCTATGCATACGCCCCAGGCCAGCATATCACCCCATAAAAACTGATAAGCCGGCACCTTTAATACTTCGGCTCGGGCTTCGATATCCTGATTTAACTGACAGCGGTCCATCACTACTCTGTCGAGATGCTCATTGCGGTTAATCAGATTAATTAACTCATCCTGACTGTATAACTGTACGGCTTTGATTTCCTGAGCCATCGCCGGACTCGTAATGGTTAACCAGAGTCCGCCAAGGAGTAGTAACAAACCACTTTTACTTTGCATGTGTGATGTTCCCGCTGTTTATCCGCCTCTCGGTTATATCGGCCAACGAGACAAAAACCTAATTAAATTTAATGTTCATCGCACTGTTAATACGACGGGTGTGCTCAACAACATCGATACCTAAATCTGTCAGGTATCCCCCGTCCACCTGGGTAATTAAGCCTTTCGAATAAAGCCTGGCAGCGGCTTCAACAATGGACTGGGTAGCATCATGGTGAATCTTTAACCCCTGCATCAGACTTTCAGCAGGAAATTTTAATAACAAGTTAAGCTCTTCAATAACATCTTGAGAAAAAGCCATAGTGACTCCAGGCAACAATTATATTTAATTATATAGCCAGTATGCGCTTGTTTCGCCAACAAGTCATGACGATATTTGAACCACTGGCCGTTTCGAAAAACCGTTCACTCATCCCTATATAATACTCTTTGCCCGTAAAACACAACCAGCCGTTAAGAATATGTTAAATCAACCAGTCCGAGTGATCGGCTCCGTTGCTTTAATGGTATACTCCTGCAAATCATCCTGTTTTGATGAACATCATACAATTAGGGTAGCCACGCGGTATGAAATACAAAGATTTACGTGACTTTATCGGTCAGTTAGAAAAAAACGGCGATTTAGTCCGCATTACACAACCGGTCAGTACCAAGCTGGAGATGACCGAAATTGCCGACCGCACATTGCGTGCCGGCGGCCCGGCCTTACTCTTTGAAAATCCCGTTGACTTTGACATCCCGGTGTTAATGAATCTGTTTGGTACGCCAGAGCGCGTGGCGCTGGGCATGGGGCAAAGTTCTGTCAGTGCCCTGCGCGAAGTAGGTAAATTGCTGGCTTACCTTAAAGAGCCTGAGCCTCCAAAAGGCCTGAAAGACCTGTGGGAAAAACTCCCGGTATTTAAACAAGTGTTAAATATGCCCGCTAAAGAAGTGCGTAAAGCGCCCTGTCAGGAAGTGGTATTAAGCGGTGACCAGGTAGACCTGACCCGTTTACCTGTTCAGCACTGCTGGCCTGGTGATGCTGCGCCACTGATTACCTGGGGCCTCACCGTTACCAGAGGGCCGCATAAAAAGCGGCAGAATCTGGGTATATACCGGCAACAGGTGCTGGGCAAAAATAAACTGATCATGCGCTGGTTGTCTCACCGCGGCGGTGCGCTGGATTTTCGTGAATGGTGCCAGACCCATCCCGGCGAACCCTACCCGGTTTCGGTTGCCCTGGGAGCAGACCCTGCAACCATTCTCGGTGCTGTAACCCCGGTACCGGATACCCTTTCTGAATATGCCTTTGCCGGCCTATTACGGGGCGACAAAACCGAAGTGGTAAAATCCATAAGCAACGATTTACAAGTGCCAGCCAGCGCCGAGTTTGTGCTGGAAGGTTATATCGCCCAGGATGAAACCGCACCGGAAGGCCCCTATGGCGATCACACCGGCTACTACAACGAAGTCGATGAGTTCCCGGTATTTACGGTCACCCACATTACCCACCGCAAGGATCCCATCTATCATTCAACCTACACTGGCCGGCCGCCGGATGAACCAGCCGTGTTAGGTGTGGCGCTTAATGAAGTTTTTGTGCCGATTCTGCAAAAGCAGTTTCCTGAGATTGTCGACTTTTATCTGCCGCCGGAAGGCTGTTCTTACCGAATGGCCGTAGTCACTATGAAGAAGCAGTACCCGGGACACGCCAAACGGGTAATGATGGGGGTCTGGTCTTTTTTACGCCAGTTTATGTATACCAAGTTTGTCGTGGTGTGCGATGACGACGTTAACGCCCGCGACTGGAAGGATGTAATTTGGGCAATCACTACCCGAATGGATCCCGCCCGTGATACAGTAATGATTGAAAATACGCCCATTGATTATCTTGATTTCGCCTCGCCGGTATCGGGATTAGGCTCCAAGATGGGACTGGATGCCACCAATAAAATGCCCGGAGAAACCGACCGTGAATGGGGTGAGCCCATAGTAATGGATCAGGCGGTTAAAGACCGGGTTGATGCAATCTGGGATGAACTCGGTATTCCAACCAGTTCCGTCACCAGTAAATAAGTAACCAACAAACATTAAGAGATTCTTTATACATGTCACAAATTAGATGCCAGGTTGAAGGTATTGCTCCCTTAACTAAGACGGTTTATCGGGTAGATTTAACCCCGGATGTTTCACTCGACTTCGAATCTGGCCAGTATGTACTGGTGCATATGGGCGAAGATGATCAGCGCCCGTTCTCCATTGCCAATGCGGCTTATGATAACAACCGTCTGGAACTGCATATTGGTGCCGATCCGGGCAACAGCTATGCTACTGAAGTGCTTGAACGCATGCGTCAGGAAAAAGCCATTTACGTTTCCGGCGGTCACGGTCAGGCGACCTTACAGGCGGGTGATAAACCTATGATCCTGGTAGCTGGCGGTACCGGTTTTTCTTACACCTACTCTATTTTAATGCAGTCGCTGAAAGTGAATCCAAATCGCCAAGTCACGCTCTACTGGGGAGGCAAACACCTGGACGATCTTTACTACCATAAAGAACTGATTTCTCTGGCAGAACACCACCCACACATGACCTACATTCCGGTGGTAGAAAATGCCGATGAAGACTGGGAAGGCCGCAAAGGCTGGGTGCATCATGCAGTACTGGCAGACTTTGCCGACTTATCCGCCATGCAGGTGTATATCGCAGGACGTTTTGACATGGCCAAGGTTGCCCGCGACGATTTTTTTGAGCGCGGCTTAACCAAAGAAAACCTGTTCGGCGACGCTTACGCGTTTATTTAATCTGACAATACCACGGTGGTTATAATGAAAATAATACGTCCACTCACTTTACTTGCTTTTGCGGGCAGTCTGTCGGTACAGGCTGACCAGCTTGATTACGTTGACCAACCTCAGTTACACGATATTGCCAGTGCGATCTCTGCTGAGCGCATTGAGCAGGATATTACCAAACTGGTAGGCTTTGGTACCCGGCACACTCTGTCTGAGACAGCGTCTGACACCCGGGGGATTGGCGCGGCAAGACGTTGGGTGAAAGCAGAGTTTGAACGTATTTCTGCCGCCTGTGGAAACTGTCTGGAAGTCTTTTACAGCGCCGCCACCATTAGCGGTGAGAAGCGGATACCCGATGCCACCGAAGTGGTTAGTGTGATTGCCATTCAACGGGGCGTTACCGATCCGAACCGCTATGTACTGATGTCCGGTGATATTGATTCACGGGTGTCTGATGTCATGGATGCCACCTCAGACTCTCCCGGGGCCAACGACAATGCCTCTGGCGTAGCTGGTACACTGGAAGCCGCCCGGGTACTCAGCCAGTACCGCTTTAACGGCAGCATTGTGTATGCCGCGCTTTCCGGCGAAGAGCAGGGATTATTCGGCGGTAAAATTCTGGCCGGGCAGGCTCAAAAAGAGGGCTGGCGTTTAAAAGCCGTTTTAAATAACGACATGATTGGCAATATCGAAGGCATTAATGGGGTGATAAACAATACCACCGCGCGTATTTTTGCTGAAGGTACCCGCCAGACCGAAACTGAACGGGAAGCCATCAAGCGGCGCTTTACCGGCGGCGAAGTGGACTCCCCGAGCCGTAACCTGGCCCGCTATATCGACTTAATTGCCGACCGTTATATTCCTAATCTGGATACCATGGTGGTTTATCGCCTGGATCGCTTTGGACGAGGCGGTCATCACCGTCCGTTTAATGATTTAGGCTTTCCTGGCGTACGCATTATGGAAACCAACGAAAACTATCATCGCCAGCACCAGGACATTCGCGAAGAAAACGGCATTCGCTATGGCGACACCATAGAGGGTGTTAACTTTGACTATGCCGCCAAACTTACCGCGTTAAATGCAACCAGCCTGGCCAGCATGGCATGGGCCCCTAACCCACCTGTAGAAGTTGCTATTAAAGGTGCCGTTCAGCCCTCAACAACGCTGAGCTGGAAGGCCCTGGACAAGACCCAGAATCCACAGCTGGCCGGCTATAAAATTTACTGGCGGTACACCGATGCACCGCAATGGCAATTTAGTCGTTTTGTTGGCGATGTGACCGAATTTACGCTGGAAAACGTAGTGATTGATAACTACTTTTTTGGAGTTGCCAGTGTCAGCAAAGACGGCTTTGAAAGTCCGGTTGTCTTTCCCGGCGCAGCGGGAGCGTTTGGCGAATAAACGGTTAAGGTGTAAAACATGCGACGGTATAGCAGTCTGGTAAAGGTTTTAGTGTCAGCAGCGCTCATTTGCCCGGTGACACCTGTGAGCGCCCAGACTCCCGTTAAACTGGTCGCTAACCCCTTACCAACACTGGTTAGCGAAGAGACTGAACCTGCTCGCTTAAACCAATTGATCAGCAAAGCGTTGGAACAGATAGGCGTTGATGCCGAACTGGTAGTAGACCGGCCTGCCTTTTCTGGCAGCGGTTTACTAACGGGTAAATACGATGGTGAATTTGCTCATCTGACGCTGGACTCACCCCGTGACAATCTGCTTTACAGCAAGCCTTATTTACCCGCTTTACTTTATGTTGCCAGTCGCAAGTATCCGCTTGATGAGGTGACTCAGTTTTCTCATCTTCCTTCAGCGCGGGTAGCCACAACCAACCGGATTGCGAATACCCCTTCCATGCGGGAGGTACGCGCGGTTTCCTGGGTGCGCAACCCAACGTTATTCGATATGTTCAGTCAGTTGTCGCAACAACGCGCCGACTACGTATTTGAGGACGCTCTGGTACTTGCCGAATTTAACCGTCTGCTGGTCGATGATGGGGAGTTACCCTTACAGGTCTCACCACAGCCCCTGGTGAAATCAGCACTCACAATCAGCCTGCGTAAGGACTATCCGGGTGCAGCAGGGATTTTGCGTGAATTTGATAACTATATCAGCCGTATTCAACAAAACGGTGAGTATAACGAGGCGCTGGCAATTAGCTGGACGCTCAGGGATATTAACGATGATGGCATAGCAGACTGGATAACCAGTAGCAACATCTACCACGATGACACGCCTCCCATGTCGCAGAAAGGTGTGTTACCGCTGGATAAATTCAAACCCGGCGACAAATCCCTGTTTGTGGTAGACGGAGAGACTTATACCCAGTGGGAACAGGCACAGGCCGTTCTGCAGAAAAATACGTCACTGCCACGACCTTCACTCCTCGATCACGAAGTCTATAAAAGGATGCTACGCCGCTGGTAGCCGAATTCCTGTTTAGTGCTACACAAACGCCTGCAAGCCGGTTTGTGCCCGACCTAAAATTAAACCATGAATATCATAGGTGCCTTCATAAGTATTCACGGTTTCCAGATTAAGCATGTGACGCATAATATGGAATTCATCAGAAATACCGTTGCCGCCGTGCATGTCCCGGGATTTGCGCGCAATATCCAGCGCTTTACCGCAGTTATTCCGCTTGATCAGGGAAATCATGGCCGGATCAAATTGTCCGCTGTCGATAAGTTGGCCCACTCGCAGCGCCCCCTGTAAACCAAGTGTAATCTCGGTTTGCATATCAGCCAGTTTGGTTTGAAACAACTGGGTTTGCGCCAGCGGTTTGCCAAACTGTTTGCGGTCCAGTCCATACTGCCTGGCCGCATGCCAGCAAAACTCCGCTGCGCCCATGGCACCCCAGGCAATTCCATAGCGCGCCATATTCAGGCAGCTAAAGGGGCCCTTTAACCCAGTCACACCAGGTAACATACTGGCTTCTGGCACAAACACGTCATCCATAACAATTTCGCCAGTAATCGACGCTTTTAGCGACAATTTACCGGTAATTTCCGGGGTGGAAAGCCCTTCCATTCCGCGCTCTAAAATAAAGCCACAAATGGCATCATCCAATGCTGCATTCTTTGCCCACACCACACAGATATCCGCCAATGGCGAATTAGTGATCCACATTTTACTGCCGCTAAGGCGATAACCACCAGCCACCGGTTTAGCGCGGGTTTCCATACCAGCGGGATCAGAACCGGCATTCGGCTCGGTCAAACCAAAACACCCAATGTACTCACCGGTGGCCAGTTTCGGTAGGTATTTATCTTTTTGTTGCTGGCTGCCAAACTGATATATCGGGTGCATCACCAGTGACGACTGCACACTCATCGCACTGCGATAGCTGCTGTCCACGCGCTCTACTTCACGGGCAATCAGGCCATAAGCCACGTAACTCACACCAGCGCAGCCGTAGCCTTTAATGGTGGCGCCCAACAAACCCATTTCACCAAACTGGCGCATAATAGCCGGATCGAAATAGCCCTGGCGATTAGCCTGTAAAATACCAGGTTGCAGAACATCCTGACAAAACTGATGGGCCGAGTCCCGCAACATGCGTTCCTCTTCACTCAGTTGATTGTCCAGCATAAATAGGTCCTGCCAATAGGGATTAACCGACATCCGAAAGCTCCTGCCTGAAAGTGATAAAAGAGAAAGTGTTTATTGCGCAATTATACACCCTCGCCTGCAACACCGATGCTAAATGCCGGTTAAAGGTAACGCGGTTGTGTACTTTATTTGTTCCATCGCAAAGCTTGAGGTTACATCACCCATGGGCATGTTTTTTATCAGCCTTTTGTAAAAATGATCAAAGCGCTGCATATCAGCCACCATTACCTTAAGCAGATAGTCGTATTCACCGGACATACGGTAAAACTCAACCACCTCTTCAAACGCACTGCAATGATGAGCAAAGGCGGTTAACCATTGCTCGTCATGACGGCCGGCCTTAACCTGGACAAACACCGTGAGTTTTAAACCCAGGGCTGCGGCGTCCAGTAACGCTACCTTGCGCGTAATTAACCCCTGTTGTTGCAGGCGCTGTATTCTTCGCCAGCAAGGCGTAGTGGTTAACCCAACGGTTTCGGCAATATCCTGCACCGCAATTTCGGCATCCTGCTGCAATAAGGTCAGAATTTTTTTATCTGTCGCATCCATAGCAATATTTTCTACCTGATAATAAAAAATTAGAGTATTACTGCAAGGATAATGTCATTTATCGAAAATCTTAGCAAATCATTGCCAGTATCCGGGCGCATAATATGTTTTATCATCCTTAATCAACAGGCCAGGACAATGCTGGATAACGCACTCAACGCCCTTCAGGCTAACCCGGTTTTTAATTGTATAACCCAGACCATCGGTCAAACGCCGTTGGTCAGACTCAATCGGTTACCCAATCTACAAGGTGTAGAAGCCACCATTCTGGCCAAACTGGAATATTTTAATCCGGCCGGTTCAATTAAGGATCGTGCTGCGCTATCCATGTTGCAGGATTTACTCAGTCGACACGGCAACAAGGTAAAACATATTGTCGAGGCTACTTCGGGCAACAGCGGTGTGGCCTGTGCCTGGCTGGGGGCTATCTATGATATCCCGGTGACTATCGTTATGCCTGAGCACATGTCTGCAGAACGTCAGAAACTCATTCGCCACTATGGGGCTACTCTCATCACTACTGCCAGAGCTGAGGGCATGCCTGGCGCTATTTGCCATGCAGAGCAATTACTCCATCATATTGAAGGCAGCGTATCGATGGATCAGTTTGCTAATCCGGCCAATGCGGCAGCCCATGAAAAAGCCACTGCCGAAGAACTTTGGCAAAGCACCCAGGGCCAGATTGATGCACTGGTTGCCTGCATGGGCACAGGCGGCACGCTCACGGGCCTGGCCCGTACGCTCAAAGCGCGTAATCCGGCAATCCATATAGTAGCGGCCGAACCCAGTGCGTGCCCGCTGCTGAGTCAGGGCAAAGCAGGTGAACATGCTATTCAGGGAATTAACCCCGGCCACATTCCTAAAGGGCTGGATCGTAGTTTGTTAGATGAAGTCATTACCGTGGACTGTGAGCAGGCTATTGAAATGGCCCGACTGCTGGCCTGTAAAGAAGGCATGGCGGCCGGCATTTCTTCTGGTGCAGCCACGTTTGCCGCCTTGCAGTTGGGGCGCAGGGATGCATTTAAGGGTAAGCATATCGTTACCCTGTTAGCGGACGGTGCCGAACGGTATTTCTCGACGGCGCTGTTTAGTGCTTAATTCGGGGAGGACTGACTTAGCTAGTCGAGCTTATGCCACCAGGGAACCGAAAACTCGACTTGTTCGGCGGGTACTTCAATAGCATTCACCCGGGCAAAACTGAGCCACCATAAGCGTTCGGTTTCTGCATCGGTAAACACCAGACGCTGGCTATTGGCGTAGGCTTTATAAGCATTAAAATACGCTTCAATCGGCAACATAGGATGACTCTGATCAAAGATTACCTTGCCACCCTCGCGCTGATATAAAAAGGCATCGACGGCAAATTCCAGCGCTGAAAATTGTGCCAGCGTCTCCAGCTTGTCCCCTTTAAGCGTGTCACTGGCAAACGCCTTTTTGAATGACGCCACGAACTCAGGGCTGGCAGTCAGGGCGTTATTTTTAGCAAAGTCGAGAATAAAAGCGTGATGGATAAACTCTGCCACTTTAGAAAAAGTAAACATTCCCCGCTGCGCCTGACCACTGGGAGCTTCGCGCCAGGTTTTAAGCTGTTTCGGGGTAAACTTAATGTCCGCTTTAGAAAATGACTGACCGGCAATGGTGACCAAAGGAGCAGATTCGGCCATCGCACTACCCACAGGCAGCAGACAAAAAACAATTAGAAAAGAAAGAAGAAATCGTCTCATTAACATAACATCCATATCAGATTGCGCCATGTCAGACGTAGACGTACCACTCACACAAGGCGTGATACAAAAACCACCAGGGCGGCAGTTCAGAATAGATAAGGCCCCTACCAGATGGCAGGGGCCTCACAAATTATTTAGATGGCTTGTACGTTAGCCGCCTGCAGACCTTTTTGTCCTTGTTCAACTTCAAATTGAACTTTCTGACCTTCTACCAGGGTTTTGTACCCATCAGACATGATCGCACGAAAATGAACAAATACGTCTTTACCGCCGTCGTCCTGCGTTAAAAAGCCATAACCTTTTTCAGCATTAAACCACTTAACGGTACCAGTTACTTTAGACATGAAAACCTCAAAAAACTCTCTGTAAACCTGTGTGCCATGTGACACGGACTCGCTTCTTTAACTAGGGGTGACTCACGGTAAAACTATCAAACAGGTCATACAGCGCTAACTCGCATTAGCGTTTTATAACTGCGCGACGTTAGTAACCAACGAAAGCACAACTATTTAAAGAACAATACCACTATAACCACACCCTGAGGAAATTGATACTAAAATCACGAAAACTCTTATGATTTCATTAAAAATTAATTTTAGAGTCACATTCAGAACAATGATTTAGCAGCAAAAATCCGTTAAAAAACCGGGGCGGAAATTTAGCGCCGGCCCTTCCACCAGGCGACAAACCAGCAGCCTGTCCCCAGTAAAGTAAGTGCGCCCGAAAAGCCCCAGTGGGCCGGATACAAGGGCAGAATAGCGGCCACAATGATCAGCGTGGCACCAACAATACTAAAGTGCAGCGCCTTTTGTGCACGCTTTTGCTGATGCAGTAACGCCATGTTGGCCTGCTGTTGCTTCTCAGGGAAATGCTTAACCTGCTTGAGCGTGTCGTACAACAGATCCGGCATATCCGGCAGCTTTTCGCTCCAGTAAGGCAGGTTGGATTTTACCTTGCTGAACATAGCCCGGATGCCAATTTGCTCGCGCATCCAGTTTTCCAGAAAAGGCTTGGCGGTTTGCCACAGATCTAACTGGGGGTACAGCTGACGCCCCAGTCCTTCTATGTACAGCAAGGTTTTTTGCAGTAAAACCAACTGTGGTTGCACTACCATGTTAAAGCGACGGGCCGTATTAAACAGCTGCACCAGTACATTACCAAACGATATTTCAGCCAGTGGCTTTTGAAAAATGGGTTCGCACACGGTACGAATGGCCACCTCAAATTCATCGATATTAGTATCTGACGGCACCCAGCCAGAATCGGCATGTAACTGTGCAACCTTGCGGTAATCGCGGTTAAAGAAGGCAATAAAGTTCTCTGCCAGATACCGCTTGTCTTCCTGATTAAGTGTACCGACAATGCCAAAATCTATGGCGATGTACTGCGGATTTTGCGGGTTTTCGCGGGACACAAAAATATTGCCCGGATGCATATCGGCATGGAAAAAGCTGTCGCGGAATACCTGCGTAAAGAAGACCTCAACCCCTCGCTCGGCCAGAATACGCAGGTTGGTATCCTGCTCTATCAGCGCGTCGATATTGGAAATAGGAATACCGTAAATGCGCTCCATAACCAGCACATTAGTACTACAATAATCACTGTAGATTTTGGGTACATACAATGCTTCTGAGCCTTCAAAGTTACGCCCCAGCTGCATACCATTAGCCGCTTCGCGAGTCAGATCCAACTCATCAACAATGGTCTTTTCATATTCTTTAACCACTTCTACCGGACGCAAACGCTTGCCATCCGGTAACCACTGCTGGATCACTTTGGCAAACGTCAGCATCAGCTGAGTATCGGCTTTAATGGTTTTACGAATATCCGGGCGCAGTACTTTCACCACCACATCGGTGTTGCCGTCTTTTAGTTTAGCGGCATGTACCTGAGCAATACTGGCTGATGCCAGCGGTATTTCGCTAAACTCACTGAACACAGAGTCTAATGCAGACACATTAAGCGCTGTTAAAATAATTTGCTGGGCGCGCTGGGTGTCGAAAGGTTTTACCCGGTCTTGCAGCATGGCCAGTTCATTGGCAATTTCTGGCGGGAGTAAGTCACGACGGGTTGACAGCATCTGGCCGAATTTAATAAACACCGGTCCCAGCGCCTGCAGCGCCAGTGTTAACCGGGCGCCGGCATTCTTCTCTTTATGTTTGTTACGGATCCAAAAAATACTCATCCGCATCAGGCGCACATACCAGGGCAGCCATTTCGCCGGAATCAGCTCATCGAGTCCATGCTCAAGCATGACCCGGTTTATGTGGTAAATCCTTAGTAACTGCATGGGCCTCTACTGCTTATTGCGTTCCAGTCTGGCCAGCCGCGTTTCAAAACGCTCCACGTCGTCGCGCAGGCTGCTGACCTGATCAGAAAAATGTAATACCGCCAGTTTATGCGCTGCCAGTTGCTTTTCGTCGGTCAGGGTACTGCCCAGAATCGCCCCGGCTTTTATGCTCAGCGTCTTAAGCTGGGCCTGCGCCCTGGCAGCCAGAGAAAAAACCTCGTGAGCAATCACGTCGTTGGTTTTTAACGCCAGTTGCTCTTCCAAATCAATATTCAGACTTTGTAGTAGTCCGGAAAAGCCCTGGGCAATAGCCAGCTCACCAACCACCTCCAGCTCACCACTTTTAATTAATTGGGTGAGCTGACTGGTATCCCGTAACTGCGGTAGCACGCTGAGCCGGGTTTTAATTACGCATTCCTCTGGCGTTATCGCTGTCACCGGTTCAGGTAATGCAAGTACGTCAATCTTGCTGGAGAAAGCCAGGGCAAACCGCTGCTTTACATCAGTGAGCTCAACCACCAGCCGCTTGCCTTGCAAAGTGCTTAATTTGTTCAGCGCATCAGGATCAAGCGCCAGCACCTTATTTAGTGCGGTTTCTACCGAGGCAGTAAGTAATGGAACTGCGGGCATTAAAATTTATAACCCCGGTGCAACGCCACAATACCGCCCGTGAGGTTCTGATAATCGCAGTGCTCGAAACCAGCATTCTCGAACATTCCCTTTAGCGTTTCCTGATCCGGGTGCATGCGAATCGACTCAGCAAGATACTGGTAGCTTTCGCGATCGTTAGCCACCAGTTGCCCCATGGTTGGCAATACGTTAAAGGAATACCAGTCATAGGTTTTCGACAATATTTCGTTGGTCGGCTTAGAAAACTCCAGCACCAATAAACGGCCGCCGGGCTTCAGAATACGGAAAATCGATGCCAGGGCTTTATCTTTGTCGGTAACGTTACGCAGGCCAAAAGCCATGGTGACCAAATCAAAATGGTTATCCGGAAATGGCAGTGCTTCTGCATTCGCCTGCACATAATCAACATTGCCAACCACCCCCATATCACGCAGCTTATCGCGTCCTACCGACAGCATCGAATGATTAATATCAGCCAGCACCACCTGGCCGGTGGGGCCAACCAGACGGGAAAACTTCGCCGCCAGATCACCGGTACCGCCGGCTAAATCCAGCACTTTCTGACCACTTTTGATGCCGCTGCAATCAATCGTGTAACGTTTCCACAGACGGTGAATACCCATTGACATAAAGTCATTCATCACGTCGTATTTTGCCGCTACCGAGTCAAAGACACCGGCTACCATTGAGGCCTTTTTGGCCCGTTCAACGGTTTTAAAACCAAAGTGCGTCGACTGTTCCGAGTCACTGCTTTTGTCGATATTCGGGGTTTGCTGTTCTGACATGGGGTAATTCTTCTTTTTAGCGTCCGGCGACTGCTTATTCGCGGTTAAGAGAGCAGATATACGGACCCGATAATATAATGGGGCAAGTGTAACTAAAAGCGTTGGCGCTTACCATCCTGTTCGCGACCACCCGACCAATGTTATTGATGGGGCGCAAGTATCGAGGGTAAGTCTGCAAGCGTGTTTAGCACCTTATCCGGTTGATAGGCATGAATATCTTCACCGTGATTGTAGCCATAGGGTACGGCAAAAACCGCACAACCAGCGGCTCTGGCGGCATTGATATCGGATTTGGAATCACCGATCATCAGCGCTTCTTCTACCTTTCCGCCCAAGGCCTCAAGGGCGAATAATATCGGCTCAGGGTTTGGCTTTTTGTGCTCACAGGTATCGCCGCTGACAATCACAGAAAAATACTGGTCGAGCTTTTTCTCCTGCAATAGCGGTAGCGTGAACGCCTCTGCCTTGTTAGTAACGCAGCCCAGTTGGTAACCGTGATTCTTAAGCCAGTCGAGGGCGGGGATCACACCGTCATAGACCTGACTGCGTTTGGCGTGATTCTCTTTATACGCCTGCAGAAACGCCTGATACGCGGGCGCAAACAACTGCTCGTCAGGCTCATCATCCATTGCATTGGCCACCGCCCGCTTCATCAGCTTTTCTATACCGTTCCCCACCCAGCATCGAACAGCCGCTTCGCCTCGTGCAGGCAGGCCAACCTGCTGCATCGCAACGTCAACGCACCAGGCAAGGTCGGGCACGCTGTCTACCAGCGTACCGTCCAGATCAAAGAGGATATATCGCGGTGATTGCTGTTCCATGCAGATTCAATGTTCCCTTTAAACGCGGTTATCGCCGCAACTGTAAGCCAGTATCTGGCTGAGTTCCTGTAAACTACGACCGCTTTGTTGTTGCCAGTCGGCAAAGGTATTAGCGATGGTGGTAAGGCTTTGTTTTGAAGTGAGTCCACCACTGATAAGGTCGTAAGCGCGGAAATAACCTTCGACATCACGGCTCAGCAAAAAGGTATCAATCCCCAGCGCTCGTAAGGCATAAGGACCGGTGTTGCCACCTAAACGCGCACCATGTTTTTTAAGGTGCGCCCATAAATCGATAATAGCTGCTCCGGTAAACTGACTGGCAAACTCACCAAAACTGCCGTGGGATAAACGAATGTCATTTAGCATCAGGGCGTTATCACGAATGGTCATCACCTTTTTGAGGTTTCTGACTATTCGCTTATCGCTCGCCCGTTGTTCCAGCATTTCATCAGACATCAGCAGCACTTTCTCAACCTCAAAGTTGAAAAACAGCGCTTCGAACTCAGGCCATTTTTGCTCAATAACCCGCCAGACAAAGCCTGACTGAAAGACTTTTTTGGTAAACGCCGAAAGTACCCTGTCATCTTTCAGCGCCGTTACCGCAGGGAGCGGTAACGGTTGACTGACAATAGCTTCAAGGCCATGTTCGCCGCCTTTACGCTCGGCAGCGCGAGCGTAAATAGCCGCAAAGGATTCGGCCGCCATTATGCACCTGTCGCCACAATACCATTGTGACGCAGCAAGGCATCCACCTGAGGTTCGCGACCACGGAACGCCACGAACAGATCCATAGGCTCACGGCTTCCGCCCATTTCCAGAATGTTATGCAGGAAGTCAGCGCCCGTCTGCGGGTTAAAAATCCCTTCATCCTCAAAGCGGCTGAAGGCATCGGCAGACAATACCTCGGCCCATTTGTAACTGTAATAACCTGCGGCATAGCCGCCCGCAAAGATGTGTCCAAAGCTATGCTGGAAGCGGTTAAATGACGGCGGCTGCACGACCGACACTTCATTACGTACCTGTGAAAGCACCTGCTGTACATCCACATGCTCGCCTTCTTCCATGTGCAGCTGGAAGTCAAATAAGCTGAACTCCAACTGACGAATCATTTGCATGGCCGCCTGGTAATCCCGGGCTGCCAGCATTTTATCGAGTAGTTCTTTAGGCAACGGTTCGCCAGTTTCGTAATGGCCGGAAATAAAGCCCAGCGCTTCTTCCTGCCAGCACCAGTTTTCTAAGAACTGACTGGGCAGCTCAACGGCATCCCATGGCACACCGTTAATACCTGATACGCCCGGCACCGACATTTGCGTAAGCATATGGTGAATACCGTGGCCAAACTCATGGAATAGCGTTACCACTTCGTCATGAGTAAACAGCGCCGGTTTGTTGCCGACCGGCCCGTTGAAGTTACAGGTAAGGTACGCCACCGGCGTTTGTAGTTCACCCGAGGTGCGGAAGCGACGAACGCGACACTCATCCATCCAGGCGCCGCCACGTTTTTTCGGACGGGCGTAAAGATCCAGATAAAACTGACCACGCAGGGTACCCTCGCGATCGGTGATGCTGAACAGACGCACATCTTTATGCCAGGTATCGGCATTTTCGACTTCGGTGATGTTAAGCCCGTACAGCTTTTCGACCACGGTAAATAAGCCGGACAGCGCTTTATGCTCAGGGAAGTAAGGCCGCAGAATTTCGTCTGAAATACTGTAACGCTCTTGTTTCAGCTTTTCGCTGTAATATGGAATATCCCAGGCCTGGAGTTCATCCATCTGGTGCTTTTCAGCTGCGAAGGCGCGTACTTCTGCCAGTTCTTTTTCTGCCTGTGGTTTGGACTTTGCCGCCAGGTCACGTAAAAAGCCGACTACCTGCTCGGTTGAGGTAGCCATTTTGGTTGCCAGCGAGCGTTCGGCATAGCTGGCAAAACCCAGTAAAGACGCTATTTCTGAGCGTAATGCCAGGGTTTCATTAATAATTGCGGTGTTATCCCACTCACCTGCATTCGGCCCTTGTTCAGACGCCCGGGTGGCGTAAGCGCGGTACATTTCCTCGCGTAGTTCGCGGTTATCAGCATACAACATAACCGGCAGATAGCTGGGGATATCCAGGGTGAATAACCAGCCTTGTAAATCTTTTTGATGCGCCGCTTGCTTCGCTGCATCAAGGGCTGATTCCGGCAATCCCGCAAGTTCAGCCTCATCGGTAACATGCCTGGTCCATCCCATGGTGGCATCCATCACGTTATTACTGAACGTTGAGGAAAGCTCAGACAAACGCGCCTGAATCTCGGCAAAGCGCAGTTTCTTTTCCTCTGGTAACGCTACACCCGACAAAGTGAAGTCGCGCAAGGTGTTATCAATCACTTTACGCTGAGCTTCATCGAGCTGTTCGTACTCTTCACTATCGCGCAGGGCTTTGTAGGCCTGAAACAACCCTTCGTGCTGACCTACCCAGGTGCCGTATTCCGATAACAGCGGCAGGCAGGCATCGTGGGCTTCGCGCAGTTCATCGCTGCTTACGACCGAGTTCATATGAGAGACCGGCGACCAGATTTTACCGAGAATATCGTCGGCTTCATCAATTTTGCTGACCACATTGGCGTAGGAGTAATCGTCACTGGCCACAACGGCCTCAATGGTTTGTTTACATTCTTCGATCGCTTTTGTGACGGCAGGTTTAACCTGGTCAGGCGTAATTTTAGAAAACAGTGGCAGGCCATCAACCTGTTCGAGTGCAAGTGTAGTCATAGTCGCTTTAGGATCCGTTGCCAAAATGGGTTGCATTAGTGATGGGGATTGTCCGTAAAAAAAACAAGCCCCGCTACTTGCGGGGCGTGTACTTAATACGTGAATTGTTCAATTTGGTTTACCTGCAAACAGCACCTCAGTTCACCTCGATTATAGCGCTTACGTTCGCGCGGGAGTTAGGTGGCCGGTTTACCTGTTTGCCTGCTCACTTCTTTTAATTGATAGTTACACGTTGCGTATTATCTGCCGGATTTGCCGGACGTGGGATAAGAACCCGTAACACACCGTTGTCATACCTTGCTACCACGTTAGCAGTGTCACCGACAGCAAATGGTAAGGCGACGACCCGCCTGAAGCTGCCTGTGCGACGTTCTTTAACATGATAGCCTTCGTCTGTTGTGGACTCTTGTTCCTGATTACGCATGCCTGAAAGCATTAAACGGTCTTGCTGAATTTCCAGATGAATATCATCTCTCTTCATGTCTGGTAAGTCTGCTGTTAACTCAAGGCCTTCTTTGGTTTCTTTCAGATCCAGCGCGGGCTGATTGCCTGTGGCATTTGCAGACCAGCCGGACATGGCGGGAAAACCAGCAAAGAAGTCATCAAAAACACGATCTATCTCGCCTTTCAATGCACCAGGGTGATTACGTCCAAACACACTTGGGAACCTGTTCATAAACCCTCCTTAATCGTTACCGATAGTCGCTAACTTTTCCTCCGCTACTTTCTTGCTTCCTGCACAATAAATATGGATGGCCGGGGGCTCACTTTCAAGAGGGCTGCTGTATAAATATTGCGCTGGATCAACCTTTTCACCCTGTTACATTTTCACCCTGTTACATTTTCACACCACACTCAAGCCTTTAACGCCGTATAAAAAGGCTGACGAATCAATAGTTTTTCAAAATCCTGACGGGACACAGCCTTGCTGTAAATAAATCCCTGAATCTTGTCGCATCCCATGGTTTGCAAACACAGCAAATCGGCCTCTTCTTCTACTCCTTCTGCCACTACTTCAATGCCTAACTTTTTACAACTGGCGATCAGGTTCTGAATAAACTCCTGACGCAGACTGTCCTGGTGTAAGTTATCAATTAAAATTTTGTCCAGTTTTAAGGTATCAATGGGCAATTTTGACAGGTAGGAAAATGAGGTAAACCCGGCGCCGAAATCATCAATCGCCAGGCGCACACCAAGCAGCTTGAGCTGCCACAGCAGCTCCTCCAGATAGTGGGAATTTTCGGCTAACGCCGTTTCGGTTAATTCGAGCTCGATAAACGAAGGCGGCAAATAATAATGCTGCAAGCGTTCACCAATAAACTCAACAATTCGCGCTGACTGTAATTGTTTTGCCGAGATATTAATGGCAATGCTGGTCAGCTCACTGCTGAAACGTCTGAGTTCACTGGCCACTTTGAGCCCTTCGTCCAGCACCCATTCGCCAATGGCTTCTATTTGTCCGTCAAGCTCTGCCAGTCTGACAAATTCAGAGGGCGGCACCCAACCAAAGCTGTGATGACGCCAGCGCAATAATATTTCACCACAGTCAATCATACCGTTATTAGCTTTCACCTTTGGCTGAAAAGCCAGCTTGAATTCGTGATTGCGTAACCCACTTACCACCTCTGCACTCAACTGCTGCTGGCGGCGGTACTGGCTCAAGGTAGAATTATCCAGATGCGAAACACTTACGCGATGACTGTCTCGCACGATGGTATCTAAAAGACTGTTAATGAGGATATCATGATCCAGCTGGGCGTCCTTCAGATGCCTGAAGCCAACCCCGATATGACAAAAGATGCTTTGCTCCTTAATTGAAAAGGTGCGTTGCAACTGCTGGCGCAACTGACAGCACAGCAAACGAGTGCTCTCAGTAGTTGACGCTTCAAGATACACAGCAAAGACCCCCGGCTGGGTGCGTTGTAACAGATGAGGCTGAGAAATCATACTCTGTAGCCGCTGGCCAATGTGCGCCTCGGTATCCAGGGTCGCTGCTTCACCATACGCCAGACTGATATCCGAGATATTCATTAATTTAATGAGCACCACAGACTCGTAATCTCTGAGTGAAGGTGCTCGCAGTACCTCATTAAAATCTGCCAGATGCTGAGCCGAGGTTTTACTCTCCAATTCACAGGATTGATTAAGCACCTGTACTACCTCATTGCGCAGTTCCAGTCGGTTCCAGGGTTTGGTCAGGTATTTAATAATCATCCCCTGATTCAACAACTCCACTGCCGCCAGTAAATCGCCCTCTCCACTAAGCATAAACACGTGGGTTTCCGGAGCATACTGATGGGCAAACCGAACCAAATCCACACCATTTACACCTGGCATTTTGTGATCAGTAATAAGCAAGCAGATAGCTTGCTGTCGCAGAATGGACATCGCCTTTCGGCCTGACGTGGTGGTAATCACCTGGCAATTTAAATCTCTGAGTTCCCTTTTCAGGGCCTGTAAGACCCCTTTTTCATCGTCCACCAGCAGTATTTTTACCGCCGCGTCACCGCTGGCGCTGTGTAAGTCTTTAGTCATGCGACCGACCTCTGATTGGGTAACCACAATCAATGATGCCGTGCTACCGATACATCTTTGACATTTATTTAGTCACAAAATATCACAATGTCACTATTGTCGCAAATTATACAAATTACTTAATTGCCTTGCTTTATAATTAATGCTATAACTGCAACCTGACTTAATTTTAAACAGCGAGGGCTAACTGTGAAAACATTAACATCCGGCGAAATTGCCGAATACTGTGACGTTAATCTACGTACGGTTATCCGGTGGCTGGAAAGCGGCAAGTTAAAAGGTTTCAAACTTCCGGGGCGCGGCAATAACCGGGTGCTGATAAACGACTTTATCGAATTCTTAGAACGCCACAACATGCCAATTCCGGAAAGTCTGAAGCCCGAAGCTTCACCGCTCATCCTTATTGTTGACGACGAAATGCCCGTAGCCAAATCTATCCAGCGGGTTGCCCGCCGGGCGGGGTATGACACCCTGATCGCTACTGGCGGTTTTCAGGCAGGCATGATGTTAAGCCAGCATTCACCACGAATTATGACGCTCGACCTGAGCATGCCTGGTATGGATGGTTACAGTGTATTGCAGTACACCCGCGAGCAGGAATCTCAAAAAGGGCTTAAAATTATTGTTATTTCCGCACTGGACGATAGCAGTCTGGAAAAGGCGAAGGAACTGGGAGCTGATGCCACCCTGACCAAACCTTTTTCAAACCATGATCTGACCCAGCTGTTTGACCAGTTTATGCAGGTCTGAACCCAGACTTTAAAGGGGGGAATGCCGTGAAGTTTTTATTTTCCATTCTGTTAGCACTATGCGTAACACCGGCGATAGCCAGACTCGATAACACGTCGAATCCCCCCCGAGTCTATTCTTTTGGCGTTGTGCCACAACAATCGGCCTTTAAACTGGCCAAAATGTGGACTCCCCTGCTCCAGCACCTGTCAGAACAAACCGGCATCTCTATCCAGTTTGTGACCGCGAAGGATATCCCCAGTTTTGAAAATGAGTTGGCCGCGGGTAATTACGATTTAAGTTACATGAACCCTTATCATTATGTGGTGTTTAGTGACAAGGCGGGGTACGTTCCTTTAGTCAGGGACAGTAAAAAAGGCCTGAAAGGAATTATTGTTACCCGCCATGACAGCCCCATAACATCCATTCAGCAACTTCAGGGGCTTGCTCTTGCTTTTCCAGCACCAGCGGCCTTTGCTGCCAGCATTATTCCGCGTGCAGAGATGAACCGAGCGGGAATAAGTATTGTTCCCCGTTATGTAAATTCCCATGATTCGGTCTATCTTAATGTAATCAAATCATTGTTTCCGGCAGGGGGCGGGATCATCCGGTCACTGGAACATTTACCCGAAGCTCAGCGCTCGCAACTTAGAATATTGTGGCAGAGCAAAACCTACACCAGCCATGCGATAGCTGCGCACAGCCGGGTTCCGCCTGCTCAACGCAAACAGCTGGTCGCCTTTTTTGCAGGGTTGTCGCAGAGCGAACAAGGCCGTTCCCTGCTAAAGCAATTAAACTTTAGCCAACTCGACGCTGCCACCGACAGTGACTGGGACGACATTCGAGAATTAGGCATTCATTCGCTGTCCAGACCGGATTACTAAGGTTTTATGATGCGTCTGTCTCTGCGAACAAAAACAATGGCAGGTACGGCTCTAATCGAAGCAACATTGCTGTTGATTCTGATTATCACCAGCCTGTCGTTTATCAACGCACTTATCGAAGAGAACGTTGTTAAACGTGCCGAGACTACCGCCAATTTGTTTTCTTCTATTTCCAGAAACGCCCTGCTTTCGTTGGACCTGGCCACCTTGGAAACGTCAACCGACGAGTTGATGACCAATCCCGATATTATTTACGTGCGTATTTACGACAGCAACTATCAGACGCTGGCCTCGCGCGAGCGTGAAGGCTATCAAAGCAGACCATTTATCGAGGATAACTCAGTTCAGGATATAGACGACTCCGTTTATGACATCAGCAAAAGGGTGACGGTGTCCGATCAGTTTTATGGTGAGGTGCAAATTGGCATCGATGTCGCTTCAGTACAGGCATCAGTTCTCACTATCCGCAACTGGATTATCTCGCTGGCACTGCTGGAAATGATGCTGGTGGCCCTCTTTTCTTTCGGGCTCGGTACCTATCTGACATCCCAGTTAAAGTCACTTCGCAAGGGGGCCAGGGATATGCTGGCAGCGATCCCAACCCAGCAGTATGCTGACGTTACGATACCTATTAAAGGCAAAGATGAGCTTGCCGAGCTGGCGCAGTCATTTAATACCCTGGTCGACACGCTGGCATCAGAATACCGCACGCGCAGTGAGGCTGAACAAGAGCTTATCGATTTTAATGCCTCGCTGGAACAAACCATTAAAGAAAGAACTCAGGCGCTCACCGACAAAAACGAAGAGCTGCTGTTATCAAACAAAAACCTCAAAGAAGCCCAACAACAGCTTTTTCAGGCAGAAAAAATGGCGTCAGTGGGTCAGCTCGCCGCCGGTGTTGCCCATGAAATTAATAATCCGGTGGGCTTTGTCAGCAGTAATCTGAATACGCTGAAAGACTATCTTTCGCTGTTTCAGATATTAATGGATATGGCTAAAAAGCTTAAAAGCGAAACCGAAGAAAGTGCACTGCACCAGCGTATCAGCGAACTTCAGGCCTTTTATACGCAGCATGATATGGACTTTATCAGTGAAGACGTAGGCCCGTTAATTGACGAATCAATTGAAGGATTACAACGAGTCAGCGAAATCGTAAAAGGCCTTAAGGTATTCTCGCGGGTAGATTCTGACGAGCAGCAATGGTTCGACTTAAACCACTGTATCAATACCACGCTCACCATGGTGAATAACAAACTAAAGTACATCTGTAAGGTCGAAAAACAATTCGCGGATCTGCCCAAGGTGTTCTTTAATTTAGGCAAGCTAACCCAGGTATTTACTAACTTACTCATGAATGCCGGCCAGGCCATTGAGGCCACGGGTAAACAAGGCGTAATTAGCATTGTTACGCAGCGAGAAGGTAACAACGTAAAGGTTCGAATTCAGGATAGCGGTTGCGGAATATCCCAGGAAAACCTGGATAAATTATTTAACCCGTTCTTTACCACTAAACCGGAAGGCCAGGGCACAGGGCTGGGACTATCAATTACGTATGGGATTATTCAGGAGCATGGCGGCCAGATAGTGGTGAGCAGTACGCCTGGAGAAGGGAGTCTGTTTGAAATTACATTACCCATAAACGGTCAGCATGACCAATCCCCTGTCGCCACTGTGTAGGGCAATGGTCGGGTGCATCGAGGTATCAATATGGTAAACACAGAACAGTCAGAAAGCCCCAAATACACGGTATTGTGTGTCGATGACGAACAGAATATCCTGCGTTCAATCAAACGTGCATTGTTCTCGTTAAAAATCGAACTGGTGCTGGCCGACAGCGGCGAACAAGCGCTGGAGATCCTGGCAAAAAAACCGGTACACGTGATTATTTCCGATATGAAAATGCCCCAGATGACGGGAGCAGAACTGCTGGAAAAAGTCGCCGAAAAATATCCTGATACGTTTCGGGTTGTGCTAACCGGCTTTGCCGACATTGATGCCACTATAAAAGCCGTTAATCAGGGGCGTATTCATCGATACCTGCAAAAGCCCTGGGACAACCAGGAACTCATCTGCACCATTGAAGAAGGCCTGGAACGGGTTAAGTTAAAAGATGAAAACGCGCGTTTACAAAAATTAACCCGGCTACAAAATGCTAAACTCAAAGAGATAAATAACGATTTGGAACAAACGGTACAAAAGCGTACCCGCCAGATAAAAGCCGCACTTAGCCGCATTGAAATGCGCAACCGGGCTCTGGAGCAAGTGCTGTTTAATGTTATTTCCATCAATCCCGATATCGATGGCAAATTTGCTATTGAAGTCAGTGAATTAACCAAAAAATTAGCACGCAAGTCGGGCTGTAGTGCCGAGGACATCAAACTCTTCGGCTACGCCAGTCTGATTGGCGAATTGGGTTTGTTAGGGCTACAGCCGGAAAACTTCAGACCCCCCTTTGCCAAACTGACCTATCAGCAGCAAAAAGATTATTTATCACAAACGCAACTGGCAAAAACCATACTGGCGCCAGCCGATCACCTGCAACCAATAAGCGAAATTATTGAGTTACAGTTTGAACACTATAACGGCAGTGGCCTAAACAAAAAGGTAGCCAAAGAAATTCCTCTGGGCGCACGCATTCATGCGGTAGCGCGGGATTACTGGCGTTTGGTGAGTGGACGGCTTAGTGCTCAGCGCCTGGAACCCAAAGAGGCTAAAGCTGAACTCAAAAAGCACCGAAATACCCGCTACGACGGCGAAATACTGGATATTTTATTGTCTGATCCCAACATTGATAAACCCAGTTACATCGAGAATCACCTCAACAGTGGGCAGCTTAAAGCCGGCATGGTACTGAGTAATAACCTGTACAACGAGAATCACATTCTGTTACTTCCCTCCGGGCATGTTTTTACCGAACACACTATTGCCAAACTCAAGCAGTACGAAAACGAGCACCAACGCAAGTTTGATATCGCCATTGAAAACGAAAATACCGAAGAGACGATTTAGCGCTGAACTCAGGCGCTGGCAAAAAAAGCCCACATCAGTGGTGTGGGCAAAATGGGAAGAAACACAAATGAAGAGAAAAAGAACTAGTTACTTAACTGGCCGGTAGCCGATTCAATGTGAGCACGAACAAACCATTGGAACTGCTCTAACTGCGCTAGCTGGCCAGTAATCATGTCTTCCGATACGGGATCTAAATCTGCCAGTGAGGCAATAGCACTGCGATGGTCCTCATTAACACCAACATACACTTTATCCAGCGCTTTCAAATGGTCGACAACCAGACCTTTACCTACCGGATAATCATCCCAACGACGACGATCTACAATAGATTTAGGCGTTCCTACTGGTACGCCACCCAAGGTAGCAATACGCTCTGCGATGGTATCCGTCATTTCGCGAACCGCATCTACCTGAGGGTCCAGCATTTCGTGTACACCGATAAAGTTAGGTCCTACCACATTCCAATGAATATGTTTAAGGGTTAACTGTAAGTCAATCAGCGCTACCATGCGGTCGTCCAACACAGCAATCGCTTCTTGTGCTGCATTATTTTTGATACCGGGGGCGGTAAATTCTGCAATTTTAACGTTGCTCATAAATACTCCTGTTCGTGAGTGAAAGCTGAATGAATCAACCTTCTGAATTTGTTCACTTAAGCTGTTGCATAGCCTGTGCCTGATTGCCCTTTAATCACGCAGCCCCCACCAGTACTGACTTGCAGAAACTAAGCCCGCCACGACCCCGGTTTCACTGTTACTAAAACGCCGGTAAAAAATGCAAAGATATGTAAATTGTTCAGACCCACCAGCAGCTTAAGTGTTAGGTTTGTCAGGAAGTGTTAATTCAGACTGATTTCACATTTATTATGAAAGCTAACACCCGCATTTCAGGTCAGATAGATTTCAGTAAAGACAGGCTTGATAACCTGCACAAGATCCATAATCAGCGTTATGATTAAACCTGATCTCATTGACCGGACTAAGTTTGTCCGGGGTTAGTAAATCATGCACAATGACAGCAAGACAACGACGAGAGAATTGGCAATGCAAGAGTTTGACTATATCTGTATAGGCGGCGGAAGCGGTGGTATCGCTTCGGCTAACCGCGCGGCAAAACATGGCAAAAAAGTACTGTTAATCGAGGCAAAAGCCGTTGGCGGCACCTGCGTTAACGTAGGCTGCGTGCCGAAAAAGGCGATGTGGTATGGTGCTCAGGTAGCCGAGGCCATTCATAAGTATGGGCCGGATTACGGCTTTGACGTGACCGTGAATAAATTTGACTGGTCAACACTGGTGGCCAATCGCCAGGCTTACATTTCGAGAATTCACGCTTCTTACGACCGCGTACTGGGCAACAATAAAGTGACCTTGTTAAACGGTTTCGCCAAATTTATCGATAGTAAAACCGTTGAAGTTAATGGCGAACAGTACACTGCGCCGCATATCTTAATTGCGACTGGCGGTAAACCTTTCCGACCTGATATTCCGGGCGCTGAATACGGTATCGACTCCGACGGCTTTTTTGAAATCGACGAACAGCCAAGACGCGTTGCCGTTGTGGGCGGTGGTTACATTGGCGTAGAACTGGCGGGCGTATTAAACGCTTTAGGGTGCGAAACCCATTCTATCCTGCGCCAGGAATTACCACTGCGCGGATTTGATGCCATGCTGCAGGAAACACTCAAAACGCTGATGCTTGAAGAAGGCATTGATATTCATGAAAAAACCGAGATTAAGCAGGTTACCAAGCTGGATAACGGCGATCTGGAATTAGCCTTAACCGATGGTAATACACTCACCGTGGATTGCCTGATTTGGGCGACTGGCCGTAAACCGAATACGGCGGGAATTGGCCTGGAAAACACCGACGTTGAAATGCGTACTAACGGCCAAATCGTGGTCGACAAATTTCAAAATACCAATATTGAAGGCTTGTACGCCGTGGGAGATATTACCGGGCAGCCAGAGTTAACCCCCGTTGCGGTAAAAGCGGGGCGCATGCTGAGCGAGCGTTTATTTAACGGCCAGACTAACGCACATCTCGATTACGATTTGGTGCCGACGGTTGTATTCAGTCACCCGCCTATCGGGACTATCGGCATGACAGAAAGCGAAGCCGAAGCGAAATATGGCAAAGATAACCTGACCATCTACCGCTCGAATTTTGCCGCCATGTACACAGCGGTAACACATCACCGTCAGTTAACCAGCATGAAGCTTATTTGCGCCGGTGAAGACCAAAAGGTGGTTGGCTTACACGGCATTGGCTATGCCATGGATGAAATTCTGCAAGGTTTTGGGGTGGCAATAAAAATGGGGGCCACCAAAGCTGACTTTGATGCCTGTATCGCTATTCACCCCACCAGCGCCGAAGAGTTTGTAACCATGGCGTAGCGCCAGGCTACCGACTGTTTAGCAACATGAAAAATGGCCCGTGATTGCGGGCCATTTTTGTATTTGTAGCAATGTAGCAAGGACAGTCACTATTTATAACAAGGACAGTCACTCGCTAGACTCATGGTCAGTTGGATTTTGCCTTTGTGCTGGCACAATTAACACACAACTTTTCTAGTTTAGTGAAACCGTGTGTCCAGACCTCGTAAAGCCCTTATCAACCTTGCAGATACCCCTTACTACCATTGTGTTTCCCGCTGTGTGCGACGGGCATATTTGTGTGGAAAGGACGAAATAACAGGTAAGAGCTACGAGCATCGCAGGCAATGGGTAGAAGACCGGTTGTTGTTTCTGGCAGAGGTATTTTGTGTTGATGTATGCGCTTATGCGGTAATGAGCAACCATACCCATGTGGTCTTACGCATCAATAAGCAAAAGGCCGATGCATTAAGTGTTAAAGACATCATCAGACGATGGCACCGGCTCTACAAAGGCATGCTATTGTCTCAGCGCTACATCGACCCAGCTCAATGCAATTCTTTGACTGAAGCTGAAATTGAAACCGTGACAAGCCTTGCTGAAATTTACCGGCAGCGGCTTTATGACATCAGCTGGTTTATGCGGTTGCTTAACGAATTCATCGCCCGTCGGGCTAATAAAGAAGATGAGTGTACAGGTCATTTCTGGGAAGGTCGGTTTAAGTCTCAGGCGCTCCTGGATGAAGCCTCTTTAGCCGCCTGTATGGCATATGTCGACTTAAATCCTGTACGCGCCTGTTTAGCTGATAAACCAGAAACATCAGCGCACACAAGCATTCAAAAACGAATCAAGGCAGCCAGGTCAAATCGACAACCGGAGCAATTACTTCCTCTCGCAGGCAATCCAAGTAATAACATGCCTGACGGCCTCCCTTTTCGGGTAGAAGATTATATTCAACTGGTTGAACTGTCAGGACGGCATTTCCACCCTGGAAGAAATGGGAAAATTGATGATTCAGCATCCCCAATTCTGCTCCGAGTTGGATTGGAGCAGTGTGATTGGAATAAGATGGTAACCGGGATCGAGACTGCATTTAAGTCTTCAGTGAGTGTTCAAAAATCAACAAATCAACGCAAAAAACATGCAGGTTCTGGTTAAATTAACCGGAACTTTTACGCATAACGTCGATTAAACGTTACTTCTCCATTCCAAGTCCCCGCTCACTGAGAGAGTGAACGACTTAGCACCAACAACAGAGATCTCTTTTTCAAACCAACAGCTTGAATTTAGCATTCTGAGATAAAAGTCTGTAGTGACTGTCCACATCGAAGAACTACTGTCATAAAGTGACTACTGACTACCGTGACTGTCCTCATCGAAGAACTACTGTCATAAATTGACTAGAGTGAATGTCCAAATTGAAAAGGGTAGGAGTGACTGTCACAAAATGACTCAAAATGACTAAAACTGCCTGTCGATGTAAACAGGCAGTTTTATCCAATGCGTACTATAGTTTCGTTAAGAAAGTAATGAGGTACGCAGACCATGTTGGGTGATGAAGTTATATTTGCCGATGATGAAGACGTTGAAAGTCAGCAAGAGGCGCTGACTGCCTGGAAAATTCTTGTGGTCGACGATGAGCCGGAAATACATGCCATTACCCGACTGGTACTGAATGACTTTACCTTTGAGCAACGACCGCTGGAAATCATTACTGCCAACAGCGCCAACGAGGCCAGACAAATTTTACTGGCTGATTCTCAGAGCACTATCGCCGTCGCTATTGTCGATGTAGTTATGGAAACCACCCAGGCCGGCCTGGAACTGGTTCGCTGGGTTAGAGAGAACCTTAACAACCATGTTATCCGGCTTATTTTGCGCACCGGTCAGCCTGGTGAAGCGCCAGAAGAAAGGGTGATCCGCGATTACGATATCAATGACTACAAAAATAAAACCGAACTTACTGCTCTGCGACTAAAAACCAGCATGTACGCGGCCTTGCGCGCATACCGCGATATCAAGCTAATTGAGCGCCACCGCTTGGGCCTGGAAAAAATAATCACGGCCACAACCAAGTTTATAGAGTGTGATACCCTGCCCCAGTTTGCTTCCACTATTCTTAATCAAATCTCGCTGCTGCTGGGCATCGAATCTTCAGATATTATTTGTTGTGCCATCTCACGGGATAAACAAAACGGTAATAAATATAAAATGCTGGCCAGTAACTTACAGGCGCAGTCTCTGGCTGCCATTCCTGTGAGTGTGCAGCACCGTATTGAAGACGCCCTAAATCAGCATAAAAGCATTCAGGGAAGTGATTATTTTGTTAGCTATTTCACCACCCGCCGGGGACTAGAAAACGTGTTGTATGTGGCAAAAAATGAGCCTTTAGAGCCGGTTCAACATCACCTGCTGAACTTTTTTGCCAACAACATCGCCGTCGCCCACGAAAACATAAAATTACGTGAAGTGATCCGGGAATCGCAAAAAGAACTGTCCTACATTATCGGCGAAGCGGTAGAGGTTCGCTCTAAGGAGACCGGTTCTCACGTAAGACGAGTGGCACATATCTGCGCCCTGATGGCCCAACATTTTGGTCTGCCAGAAACGGATATTGAAGTACTTAAACTCGCCGCTCCTCTTCATGATGTAGGTAAGGTGGCGATCCCTGACGTTATTTTAAATAAGGCCGGGCCTCATGATGAGCATGAGCGCGAGATTATGCGCACGCATGCCAAAGCAGGCTACGACATGCTGCGAAAAAGCACCAATCCTATATTGCTGGTAGGTGCAAAAATCGCTCACGAGCACCATGAATGCTGGGACGGCAGTGGCTATCCCAATGGCCTTACCGGCTGTGAAATTTCAATAGTAGGACGCATCGCCGCAGTAGCGGATGTGTTCGATGCCCTCGGCAGTAAACGCTGCTACAAAGGCCCCTGGTCAGAAGACCATATCCGCCAGCATTTTATCGAGCAGCGAGGCAAACAGTTCGATCCTAAACTGGTAGATTTATTACTGACCCATTTTGATGAATTCACCGCCATTCGCGCCCAGTACCCCGACCCCGAATAAGAGATTCTCAGTTTACCGCCAATCTTATCCGATGAACGGCAGCCTATTGCGGTAAACATACTTTATACTGACTGTTAACAACCCGGAGGCTCTGCGCCTCCGGTGTTAGTATTACAACAATAAAGACGATGAGAATAACAATGACGTTGACGACAACAATGTATCTGAAAAAGCAAAAATTAACGCACCTAAGCGCGGCTATTCTTACCTCTCTGTGCCTGCTCAGCACACCGCTGGCAGCAGAAGAAAACAGCGAAAGCAAACCCGAAGAAAAGTGGGATGTAACAAAGCCTCCTTATCCACTGCACGACCTGACAATTAACACCAACGAAACCACCTGGTCGAGTCTGGATGTTGCGCCAAACGGCGAGTATTTTCTGTTTGATATGCTTGGGGATATTTACAAAGCCGATATTGATGGTGGCAACGCCACACCGCTCACCCAGGATTTTGCCTGGAATATCCAGCCCGCCATCTCGCCTGATGGCAGCAAAATCGCATTTATTTCAGACCGTGGCGGCGTGTCTAACGTCTGGGTAATGGACGCCAATGGGGAAAACCTGCGTCAGATCACCAAAGAAAAGAACAACACCATTCACTCTCCAAAATGGAGTCCGGATGGGCAGTATCTGGTGGTCACTAAAGGCATTACTTCGTCACGCAGTATTCCAGCCGGCGAAATCTGGATTTATCACCATACCGGCGGCTCGGGCCTGCCAATTAAAGAGCGGGTGAACGGCCAGCGCGAACAAAATAATATTACCGACCCGGCCTTCTCCCACGACGGTAAATACATCTACTACACGCAAAATACCGTACCGGGCTATCGCTTTGATTATAACCGCGATCCGCTGGAAGGCATTTTTGCAGTAACCCGCTTTGATCGTACTACCGGCGAAGAAGAACGTATTATCAGCGGTACCGGTGGCGCAGTGGTACCAACACCATCACCAGACGGTAAATACATCGCCTTCTTGCGTCGCGTAAAATATGACACCGCCCTGTTTATTAAAGATCTGGCTACCGGCGAGGAAACCCTGTTAAGTCGTGAGATGGAGCGTGACATGCAGGAAGGTTTTGGGGTAGAAGGTTACTATGCCTATTTCGACTGGATGCCAGACAGTAAAGCGATTGTTTACTGGGCCGGCGGCAAGTTTCACAAAATTAACGTAAACGATAAGTCAGTCGCCAGTATTGATGTAGCGGTAGAAGCTAAGGTGCAATATGCCGATGCCCTGCGTTTTGATGTGGATGTAGCCCCGGATACCTTTAACGTTAAAATGATCCGCTGGTCGCAAAAATCGCCCGACGGTAAGAGCATGCTGTTCCAGGCCCTCGGCAAACTCTACGTAAAAGATTTAAAAAGTGGCAAAACCAAACGTCTCACCCGCCAGGATGAGCACGATGAGTACTATCCACGTTATTCAGCCGACGGTAAGCGTATTATCTATACCACCTGGAACGATCAGGAACAGGGCGCGGTAAGAATAATCTCGGCCCGTGGCGGTAAAGGCAAAGTGATTACCCCTGAACCGGGTCATTATGTGGAACCCGCATTTTCACCGGATGGTGAGTACATTACTTACCGTAAATTTACCGGTGGTTACCTGCTGGACCCTAAATACTCAGTAGAACCCGGCTTGTATGTAATGAACCTGGACAAAGGCGAGCCAGTAAAAGTAAGTAGCAGCGGCTCGCAACCGCATTTTGCCGGTGATAATGAACGCCTGTATTTTACCGAGTACAACTTCGAATCGCCCTATGGTGCAACTCAGTTATCCAGTGTTAACCTGAACGGCGATGATCATCGCACCCACTTGTTTGGTGCCGATAAAGTGGCCGAGTACCGCCTGTCGCCCGATCGTAAATGGGTAGCTTTTGTGCATCAATTTAATACTTACGTTACTCCATTTGTGGATAACGGTAAAAAGGTCACCATTGGCCCGGATATGTCTTCCATGCCGGTGACTCAGCTTTCAGACCGTGCAGGTGAATACCTTACCTGGGCACCAGACAGCAAGCGTGTAGGCTGGTTCCACGGCCCTTATTACTTTGAACGCACGCTGGAAGATGCCTTTGCATTTGCAGGCAGTAAAACGGCCGAAGAGTTACCGGATCCGCTCGCAGAAGGGCTGGATTTAAGCTTTACCGCCACCAGCGACAAACCTACCGGCTACAAAGCGTTAGTTGGCGGTACCGTGGTTACCATGCGTGACGCCAATAACAGCCAGGAAATCATCGAAGATGGTGTGGTACTGATTTTAGATAACCGCATTGCTGCTGTTGGCAAACGTGGCGACGTAGAGATCCCAAGCGACGCTATGCTTATCGACACTACGGGTAAAACCATTTTACCGGGCCTGGTCGATACTCATGCGCACGGTGGTCAGGGGCGCAACGAAATCATCCCGCAGCAAAACTGGATGCAATATTCCAATCTTTCCTTTGGGGTAACCACTATTCACGATCCGTCGAACGACACCACAGAAATCTTTGCGGCGTCTGAACTGCAACGCGCCGGTGACCGTGTTGCGCCACGCACCTATTCTACCGGCACCATTTTGTATGGGGCCGAAGGAATTGGCTATAAAGCCGTAATTAATAATTACGACGATGCTTACTTTCACGTCCAGCGCCTGAAAGATAGCGGAGCTATCTCGGTGAAAAGTTATAACCAGCCACGCCGTGACCAGCGTCAGCAGGTGCTGTGGGCAGCTAAAAACCAGCAGATGATGGTGGTACCGGAAGGCGGCGGTAAATTCCAGCAAAACCTGACCATGCTGGTTGATGGCCATACTGGCCTTGAGCACTCTTTACCTGTTGCCCGCGGTTATGATGATTTAACCCAGTTGTGGAAAGCTACCGACTTTGGCTATACGCCAACCTTTGTGGTGTCTTATGGCGGCCTGATGGGCGAGGAATACTGGTACGATCGCACCGAGGTGTGGAAAAACGAGCGCCTGCTGCGTTACGTTCCTTCTACCATTCTGGATGCCCGCGCTATTCGTCGCCCAACCGCACCGGATGATCAGTACAACCACGTAAATGTAGCCAGCTACGCCAAAGAGCTGCGTGACAACGGCGTAAGTGTGCACATTGGTGCCCATGGTCAGCGTGAAGGCTTAGCGGCACACTGGGAAATGTGGCTGATGAATCAGGGCGGTTTTACCCCTTGGGAAGCCCTGCGCGGCGCTACTATTGATGGTGCAACGCATCTAGGCATGGGCCAGGACCTTGGCAGCATTGAGCCGGGTAAACTGGCCGACCTGATGATCACCGATGGCGATGTGCTTAACGACATTCGCCGCAGTGAGTATGTCACCTACACCGTGATTAACGGGCGGGTGTATGACGTTGCAACCATGAACGAAATGGGTAGCAAGCAAAAACGTCAGCCGTTCTTCTTCGAAGGCAACAATGAAGCCTTTATGCCACAGCAAACCGCGGCCGAAGTAGAAGCGAAAGCCCACCAGTATCACTGGAAGCATACTAACCACTAGTTAAGCGCTCTTAAACGCCAAAAGCCGAAATCACAGGTTCCGGCTTTTTTCTATTGGTTTACAGATTGCAGTCTCTAGCTACCTAAATCTGCCACACGTTTGGCATCGAAAATTTCAATCCAGTAGCCGTCGGGATCCTTAATAAACGCGATATTATTCATACTGCCGTCAGACAGGCGTTTCTGAAATTCCACACCCAGGGATTCAAAACGCTCACAGGCGGCTTCGAGTTCTGGCACATGAAAACCAATATGGCCAAAACCACGGGGGTCGCTGTTGCCGTTGTGATAAGTAGTAGTTTCTGCTGTATCGCCCCAGTTGTGAGTAAGTTCCAGCATCGCCGGGCGACCAAAAGTTTGTGCTGTGCGCTCAACAGCGTCACTACTGATTTCAGAAAAATCCTCGCCAGTGGTTAGAAAATACAGGCTGAACTCCATCTCGGGAAAATCCAGCTTGCGCAGCAGCGTCATACCCATTACGCGGGTATAAAAATCCAGCGAGCGTTTGGGATCGGCAATCCGCAGCATGGTCTGGTTAAACACAAAACCATTAGTGGCTGGGTCTTTTGTTTCGCACAATCCCTCTGCCTGTTCAAAATGTCGGGACATCATTCGCCTCATCAAGTTTATTCATGATTAAATAAACTGGGGATGAAAAGCCATAACGCAAGACAGGTAATGAATTGGGGCTGGCTTTTGTGTTGGCAATCCTGTTTACATCTGTTGTAAGCTGATTTCAACCCGGTAAATGGAGAGCTTCATTGGCGAATTCAGTTTCAACTAAATTAACCGCATTTCTTGAAAAAGTTTCCCTTGCCCGGCAGCAGGCACTGCAGAACAGTATCCAGCCCACGCCGGAGATTGCTCGCACTAATATGCAAAACCTCTCGGCAATGAGTGGTGAAGGACCCGAAATTCAATATGTGTCAGACGGTAGCTTTTTTATCAGTGCCGCCACACGTACAGAAATCCCCTTTCGTATTTATTCGCCGGCTCCGACTCAAAAGCTGCCGGTGATACTTCACCTGCATGGTGGCGGCCATATGTGTGGTGACCTGGAGTGTTATGATGCCATCAGCCGGAAGATGGCAAAGTTTACCCATAGTACCGTTATCACCCTGGATTATCGGTTAGCGCCTGAACATCCCTATCCTGCTGCCATAGACGACTGCAAATTTCTGTTAACCCACTATCGTGAATTGCTGTCAGGTATACAATTTAACGATGAGATTATCCTGGCGGGAGACAGTGCTGGGGGCGCATTGGCAGCAACATTGTCAGCCTCGCAACAGAACAACGGACCACAGATTAGTAAACAAATTCTTGTCTATCCGAGTCTCGACTACACGATGAATCAAGCTTCTATAGACACTTATCAAACCGGATTCCTGCTGGAAAAAGCGGGCATTGCCTGGTATTTCGAAAACTACCTGCAACATGGCGAAGAAAGACGCCAGATTTCGCCCCTGTATATGCCTGCAACATCCGGGATGCCAAGCACTCTCTTAATTGTCGCTGATTGCGATCCGTTGCAGGATGAGGCTTATGCCTATGCCGATACCCTTAAAAATGCGGGCGTATCAGTGGAGTTAAAAACGTTCACAGG
The DNA here is from genome assembly GCF_001758465.1 of Marisediminitalea lipolytica. Taxonomy (GTDB): domain Bacteria; phylum Pseudomonadota; class Gammaproteobacteria; order Enterobacterales; family Alteromonadaceae; genus Alteromonas; species Alteromonas lipolytica. The sequence goes on along the minus strand of NZ_MJIC01000014.1, from coordinate 41,055 downwards.
CATGGTGCACGGCTTTATGCAGTTAAATAGCCTGGTTGAAGAAGAATGCGCTCAGGTTTACCAATGGATGGATAAGTTTATCAACAGTTAAACCATTTAACGCGACTGTCTTCACCAGCCAGATTTACCTGGGCACTGCATAGCTTTAAAGGCTTGTTACAAATTGACACTGGTGCCCTGCCGGGCCTGACTGCTATAAATCCTCCAATATGTATTTTCTTTTATAAAAATAATTTGGCCAGCTTTTTACATTAGCTTGCAGGAGGAAACCCAAACATGAAATTGGTTGGAGTATTGTTATTTTGTAGCGCGTTGTCCTTACACGCTTTGGCCAGAGACAATGATAAACCCGCTATTGAACGTGCGGTAAAAGACTATATTGAGTCTCAGCACAAAGTTCTGCCGGATATGATGGCCAGGGGGATTGATAAATCACTGGCCAAACGAACTTACTGGCGCTCTTCTAATGGTAACGAGTTTATCCTGGAGTCTAGTTATGAAGACATGGTTGATCTCGCCGCTCGCTACAATATAAATGGAGATAAATTCCCGGAATCCCCCAAAATGAACATAGAGATCTATGACATCGACAAACGAGTTGCCTCGGTAAAACTCACCACAGACGACTGGATTGATTTTATGCACCTGTATAAAAACGAAGAGGGAAACTGGAAGGTCATTAATGTGCTGTGGCAATTTAATGACACCACTAATCATGTGAGTAATTAAGGCTGGCAAAGTGTTCAGCGCTCCTGAACTGACCAAGTACAAAAACAGTACTCAATCAATTCTGGAGTTTCTGATACTGCACTGAACAGGCGTTTATCTGATTGATATTTAACTTTACAAATCGCTTGTATGTGCAGTGTTTCCTTGCAGAATTATCGCCAGCTTCGATGCCAATGCAGTGGCTTTGCTTTTGGCGTTTTGCAATGACTGTTCATGCCGATGATCAGCAAACTCCTGATACTCCGAAGCAATCTCGTAAATATCTGCCACGCCAAGATATTTGCTTAGCGTGCGCAAATGCGGCACCAGATGACCTGACGATTCGTTAACGCCCCCCTTTTCAAAGCCAAATTCGCCACTTGACGTAATGATCACTAAGGTTTTGCCCGATAACAGCGGTGCCAGTGGCTTTTCGCCACGGGCTAAGTCAAAGTCGAAGGTTTTATTTATTCGGATAACTTGGTCAAACCAGGCTTTTAACTGTGCCGGCATACCGTAATTATACATCGGCGCAGACATAACTATGAGATCAGCGCGCTCTACCTCGGCTATCAGTTCATCCGACAACGCGAGAGTTTGCAATTGCTGCCTGTCCCTTTTAGCCTCAGGAGTGAATACTGCCCCAATCCATTCCTGAGTAATGAAGTGCGGAGGGTTACTGCCAACATCACGATAGATATACTCATCTATCTCGATTTTCTTTATTAATTGATTAATAAACAGCTTTGCCAGCTTTTTAGATATTGAATCGTGCTCAGGATTAGCATTGGATACAGCTCTTACGCTTGAATCCACGTGCAATATAATACTCATTTTCATTACCTTTATTAGTTAACTCTGGCTGTTATTTTGAAGCGATTGAACATAGGTAACAAACGAGTAAAATGCACTTATAGATGACTTTAACTCATCCATTCTGAATATTATGATGACAGGAGAATGGCAATGCAGGTTTCTTTACCCGCTCTGAAAGCCTTTGATGCTGCAGCACGGCTCGGAAGTTTTAAGGCCGCTGCAACCGAATTATCGATTTCACCTACTGCGGTATCTCATCACATTTCAAACCTGGAACAGCGTTTAAGTGTGACGCTTTTTGAACGCACTGCAAGGAAGATAAAGCTCACCTCTGTAGGCTTGGAACTATCGGCTGCTACCGGTCATGGATTTCAAATCATTGACGCTGCCATCCAAAAAATAGCCCTAGCGGAAAAACATATTACAGTGTCTACGACCTCGTCATTTGCTGCGTTAGTGCTAATTCCATCGCTACAGGCGTTTTATAGCAGGTACCCCGATGTCCAGGTAAATATAACAAGTGGCGAAAGTATCGATACCCATAGCTACCATTTGCCGGTCAGGTTTGGTGAAACAGCCAAACAGAACGCAGATGATATTCTAAGTACGGAACGCTTTAACATGTTTTGTATTGCTCAGTCGGCCCCCCAATATGAGCAGGCCGAGCACCTAACCATTTACACGACTAACTGGAAGAATAGCGAACTGCCAAAAGTACCTCTTCAGGCCTGGCTTGAGCTTAATGGTTTACAGAATAAGCCTGTAACGGTCAGAACTTTTGATCAGGAGCTGTTTGGGATCCAACAGGCAATGCTAGAAAATGCGTTAGTGTTTTGTTCTACCACACTCGTGAATGGTTATGTTAAAGCCGGTGTGCTCAAAGCACTTAATACGAGAGCTGTTGATTCAGCGCTTTGCTATTACATTGCCGATAAGGCAAAACGTTGCGACCGACATAACGTTAAGTTTATTGAATGGCTGGAAAATCTCATCAATAATTGAGGACCACATGTAATCCCCAAAGATAATAGTCTAATTCTGAAAACCAAAAAACGGCCTTTCAGGGCCGTTTTTTGGTAATTTATATATTAGATTTAATTCACTACATAGTCGGCTTGCAATACGCCTGAACCGTAGTCGCCTCCTTTCCAACTAAGGTCATATAGACCATCAAAGTCTACAATTAACGCTCCGTCAGCAGGCAATGGATTACCGCGACTTGCGCCAACTAGTTTCTTTTCGACTTCTTTAGGAGTAAGAGTTGGATTAGATTGTAAAAGCATTGCAGCTATCGCAGATACATGTGGCGCAGCCATACTAGTGCCGGATAAGAAGTAATAATTGGTATTATCGGCAAAAGCTGATTTATACGGGCCTACAACATTACTACCGGGAGCAGAAACATCTAGATCTTTGTGCTTTTGTCCCAAAGCTTTTACTGGTCGGGAGCTGTAGTCAGCAAGATAATACTGAGTATTATTACCCAGTAGATCATTACTGTTGGTTTTCTCCGGGACATCTTCCTGCCAACGATTAGGCATTGCCAGCATCTGAGACCAACCAATAGCGCCTACAGACACTACTTGTGGCAATCCTCCAGGATACCCCATTCCGGCTTCCCCCTCATTACCCGCTGATGCGACCACTACAACATTCTTACTCAATGCGTAATCAATAGCATCCTCGATAATTGGCGAACGGCTTGCCCCACCCAAACTCATGTTAATAACAACTCTGCCATCAAGCTCTAGGTCCGCAACATATTTAATACCTGCGGAAATCATTTCATCCGTACCACCACTAAAGCCTTGCAGTCCCTCTGGGGTGTCAACGACCCATGCATCCAAGACTAAAACAGGAATAATCGTTACTTTTGGAGCAATGCCCTCAACCCAATAACTACCATTAACGCTAAATCCTGCTATGGTGCTGGTTACATGAGTACCATGACCACTCGCATAGTTCGACGCTATACCACGATCATCTCGTAGCGGTCCGAGAACGATGCCTCCAACTTCATTATCCCAATAGACATCATGACTAAAACCTTTCGCCAAGTCGTAGGCAATATTTGCATCAGAGAAAAAGAATGGAGCTTCAGGAAGAAGCCCTGTATCTAATACCGCTACATAAACGCCTTCACCGTCTGTTGTGATATTCTCAACGTTTACCATATCAGCATTGAAAGCTCTAACAATTGGTTGCCCTGTTGTTTCACTAAACCTACCTGTGTTAACCAGTTCCTGTAGCGCTTCTTCACTTACTTCTTGTGACTTCACCATATCAGGCTTGTACAGTGGTACATTCAGCTGTTCCTCTGCAACACTTTGATAGGGAAGAAAAATAGCCACACTTACTGCACATATGATGGAGGTTATTTTCCCCTTATATTTTGTCGTCATTATTAACTCCGTTTTCTTTAATTATTAATTGGTCGGTTCCGCCTCTTAATTTCCAAACTTAGCGGTGACATACTAACTGAAACTAAATTTTTAACTTCAGTTCTTAATAACATAATCTAATAGTCAAAGAACAACAAAGAACAATTTTCGAAAAAACTCGAGGTAATTCTGTCGGCTGCTTTGAGTTTAGCGCTACTTAAAGCGCTGTAAATCACGGTTGTATCGCTATGGACAACAAGAAAGTGCCTGTCCTATTTATTTCCGCTGCCTTTATCATAAGCTCCTGATTAGTTATTTCGACGCGCTAAAAGCATGCCGATAAATCCAAGTGACAATAGGGCTAATCCGGCTGGCGCTGGTGTAGGTACAACGTCATCCGTGATAGCGTCTGTATCGGTCATCATGCCATAGAGTCCAGGGGCATATGGATCTGAAAAACCATAAGCATAAATACTCTGATAATCTGTAGCAAAAGGGCGGCCAGCGCCGGAGCCATCGCCGTTATCCCCTTCGACCCCATCAAAAACGAATCCTGCGTCTCATATCGAAATAGAAATTGCGGGAATAAGAGGGAGCGCACCTTCTGTGCCGGAATAAAATTCCCATACCCCTACGAATACGCCAGGAAAATCGGTATTAGAACCAAATGAATCACCATCGAGAGTGAGTGTCCACCCGTCCGCCACCCGTCCGCTCAATCTACAAAGTGAACGCGATCTATCTGCACCACATTTCAGTGATCCTAGAGTCCAAGGCCGCCAAGTACCTGGCAAAAGCATGAATTTTTTGTCTTTGACTTATGACGACTCAGTAAGGGAACCGACTATCAAATAGCTACTTCACTGGCCGCTTTGTACACGTTAATAAAACCCTCAGTCTTGAACAACCACATCTGCCCATCAATCTCTGCGAAAAGTTGCGAGTGAGAAAGCATCTCCTTAGTTACAAACTCAATAGCCTGGTCGGTGTACATCACATGAGACATAAAATTCACCTCTGCTCCAAGTGTTTCACTCACCTCCGGGCTGGGAAGACATGCGGCCAACGTTTTTACCTTCTGTCCATTAATCCGAATGAATGAGTCAAATCGCTCATCACTCGTGGTTATTTCACATTCACCAGTTACCGTAAAAGAAAATGTTGCACCATAAGCTTTCGATTCAACAGCTACAGAACCATAACTAACCATTTTTCTCGTTTCCCGACTAAAGAATGTCGTCGTAGAAAGTGACCCGGTCTCCTTGAATGAAGATTGATTAGGTACTGCGTTTTCAAAATCAATGCGATTCATAACGCTATTGAGTAGCTGTTCCATTGCCGCACGGTCGTAATGCGATGTCGTTTTTTCTTGCTTGGTATTTGTGGTGGACTGGCACCCGCCGAAGGCTAACACTGGCGCCAAAATCACCATACTCGCTATTTTATTCATTTAACTCTCGTTGTTCGCTGCTGAAAATGAAAGTATATAGCGGATATTCTCGCTCTATTTCAACACGCTACCGCAATTTATGGCGTATTTGAGGAACGTTTGTTCACTACTTAACCGATAAGGCTGGTCGCAATAGCCCCCCGGTTTTATCTGCAATAAATACCCTCCGTATTGCTCTATCTTCAACAAGAAAGTGCCTGTTCTGTTTATTGCATGCTGTTTAATCTGTAAGAGATCCTGAAGAAAAAGCAAAATCAGCCAGACACTTTTTCCCACGTTAATACCCCGGAATTCACAGGCGCTCTGATGGTGACCTTATTGCCATCAATTTCGAGATAGCGCTCCTGTATCTGATCCTGCCAGGTTGGGTTCATACTCACGTCCATCTGATGTCTGACCATGGTATTTACCTCATCCACCGAGTATTTACCCGCATAGGCAATGTAACCTTCAGCGGCAGCCGCCATTTCTTCCGGGGTGCCTTCGTGCAGGTCGCCGCTTTGATAAACCGGCCGCCCACTCGCCATTAATTGTGCTGAAACATACCCATCGGCGGTGTATATCAGAAAACCGCGACAATCTTCCCCAAGAGGGAAATAGTCTGTGCCGTCATCGTTCTGCAACGTGTATTTAAGCAGGCACCAGGTGCCGATGAGTTGTTCTTTAAGTGACTTTGCCATGATTAGTCCTTTATTTCTTGGTGAAGAATCACGACAACAAGTTCCAGCCAGCCCCGTTAGCTACCAGAAAAAATAAAAGCGGAATAAGGCGTTATATGAGTTATGTTGTCGCTCAGTGAAACGGAATCGGTAGCAATGCTATCCTGCCAGCGGAACAATTATTGTACATCCGGTGGTAAGCTGTTTAGCCGATATTTGTCGATAGCTGCCCGGCTACGGGATATTACTCCTCATACAGCAACACTGCTTACCCAAAAGCAGTCATAGGCTGAAGCAGGATTTGAGTATTAAGCCTGCATCTACACACTTTTTTATTTTGCCGGATAAGGCTCGAGCAACTCATTTACTAATTTGGTGAGTGCTTCCTGGGCGGTGATTCTGTCGGCCGCTTTGAGTTCCGCACTCCCGGCAGCGCTGTAAATAAAGCTGCCGTTTTGAATAATATCGATATGCAAATTCTGATACTGACTAACTTGCTCACCCACCGGCACCTTAAAAATACTGCCCAGTGAAATCCCGCCGACACGCCCTAAAAGTCCGGTTCCCACGCCAATATTCAGCGATGAACCGCCTTCTTTGTGAGCCGTAGAAGGTAAAAAAGCAACCTTAATATCAGCCTTGTCTTTAGTCTCCGGCCTTAATCCTTTGCGCTGCATAATACTGGTAATAGCAGTTATCAGATGAGACTCGATAGTTTCGTTCAGGGAATTTAGCGGCGGCTCCACATAAAATGTATTAATGGCCGTAAAATTAACGCCTTCAGCAAACTTAACCTGTGGGGAATGACTCGCACAACCGTTTAAGGCCAGGGCAATAAAGAAAGCCAGTAAGAAAACCAGGTGGCCTGACTTTACCACTTTAACTAAGCGCATGATTGTATCCATACTATTTCTTGGTTTTTACGGGAAAAGGCAGTGGTTGGGATCGCTTTTTATTACGAATATCCCAACTTTGATAAACCACGCGCTAAAAAGTAATCGTTTTAGCGTGAGTGGCAATTTCCGCCCGCCAGCCTTTAGCGGCAAGCGCCGATTTTAAAGCCTGCTTGGCAGTGTCTTCTCCGTGTACCAGATACAGTCTCGGCTTGGGGTTTTCAAAATGGCTGAACCAGTCTATTAGCTGCGACTGACTGGCATGGGCCGAAAATCCGCCCAGCGTATGAATTTGCGCTTTTACGGCAATATCTTCACCGGCCATACGAATATGAGTGGCGCCATCCACTAAAATTCGCCCCGGCGTGCCAACCGCCTGGTACCCCACAAAAATCACGTGTGACTGACTACGCCATAAATTGTGTTTAAGGTGGTGGCGAATGCGCCCCCCATTGCACATGCCGCTACCGGCAATAATAATGGCTCCGCTGGCTATTCGGTTTACCGCGATGGATTCTTCTGTGGTAACAGCGTAGCGTAGGGTAGGTAAAAAGGAGTGCAGGCTTTTCTGGTTAGGATCGCGGGTATGACTGTGTTGCTCGATGGCCTGCTTATCCTGCTGGTTATAAACATTTTGGTAGCGGTGATATATCTCGGTTACTGCGATAGCCATAGGACTGTCCAGGCACACCAGTTGCTGCGGCAATTTCCCCTGTTGATAGAGTTCACCCAACCGAAAAATAATCTCCTGGGTGCGCCCCACCGCAAAAGACGGAATTAAAATATTGCCGCCATTTTGAGAAGCCCGGGTAATTACGTCTTCAAATTCGTCGAGGGTTTCTTCCATAGAGCGATGTTCGCGGTCGCCATAAGTGGATTCCATAAGTACAACGTCCGCATCGGCAACCGCCGCCGGATCGCGCAGTAATGCCGCCTGAGAATTGCCCAAATCGCCAGAGAACACCAGCTTATGTGGCCGCCCGGCTTCCATCGCCGTTAATTGCACAACAGAAGAGCCCAGAATATGCCCGGCCTCACGTAAAGTGATACTGATATCCGGCGCAATCTCCATAGTGGTGTTGTAGTCGAGTCCATGGCAAAGCTTAAGCGTTTCTTCCACATCGTCAAGGTTGTACAGTGGTGTAAGTTCAGCTTTACCAGCTCTACGCCGTCGCTTGTTTTCCCATTCCACATCGCGCATTTGTAAAGACGCCGCATCTTTTAACAACACATCAATTAAGTCCTGGGTCGCCGACGTCATGTAAATTGGCCCCTGATACCCATCCTTAACCAACAGCGGTAACCGGCCAGAATGATCCAGATGCGCGTGAGAGAGCACAACCGCATCAATTTCACTTATCGAAAACGGGAAAGGATCGTCGTTGTGGGCTTCTTCATCCCGTCCCCCCTGGTAAAGCCCGCAGTCGAGTAAAATCCGGCACGAACCGGACTCAACCAGATGCATAGAGCCGGTGACACCGTCAACCGCACCATAAAAAGTGACCGTTGCCATAAATTATTCTCCTGTCTTTCCGGCCATTACCGGGGTCAATAAAGCCGCCAGCGTGTTAAGCCGGGTAGCTGCTTTGTGCCAGGTTTTAGCGGTATGCCATGCCTCGTGCAAACTATCTACCGCTACCGACATGTGTGACACTTCAATATGGTGCAACGTACCCGCCAGAATAAGCTGGTCTTTAATCTCGTCTTTCAGACGCAGCAGTTCTTCCTGAGTAAGCGGCGTATCACTTACCACCATATTGGCCGTTTGCCGCATATACTCGAGCACCTTAACAAGATAGCCCTGCAAGGCCTCCTCAAGTTCAGGCTCTTTAAGTTTTTCGCGGTTAGTCCAGTGGCTGGCCAGTAAGTCGCTGGCCAGAGCACAATCATACAAATAACCTTCTATGCGCATCATGGTTGCCAGTTGTGCGGTGGTTTCTTCATTAAGCGCCGCGGTTTCAAGCTCAACAATAAAGCGGGACACCTGCTGAGTAAGCGACTTGATCACATTAGACTGCTGATGAAAGTGACGAATATCATGCTGGCTGGAATCAATCGCTGACGCAAAGAGATTGATCACCCGCTTTTGCAAACCTATCAATTCGTTGAGTAAAGCGTTGGTAGCCAGCGCCGGGGTTTGGGCAATATTTTTATCGATATAGCGTGGATTAGATTCAGTTTCTTCCCAACTGGTAAAACGCTTTTCCAGCCAATCTGCCAGCTTGCCAATAAAGGGATAAACCAGCACCAGTCCCAGCAAATTGAACAAAGTATGAAATAACGCGAGCGACATGGCCGTGTCAGCGTTCAGATGCAACAGTTTGCTTAACGACGTAATAATGTAAAACAGGACAGGCAGGATAAGCAGCGCCACAACGGCGGTTATCAGATTAAACAATACCTGCGCCGCTGCTGCCCGTTTAGCGGGCGATGTGGCCCCGATTGCGGCAAAGGCGGCGGTTGAGGTAGTGCCAATATTTGCCCCGATGATCATCGCACCGGCAGCATACATCTCCAGCATACCACTGGCGGCAGCTGTAATTGTGATAGCAATCGACGCACTGGAGGACTGGGTAAGAATGGTGATCACAATGCCAATCACTAAGTACAGCAGAATACCACTCATCCCCTGGCCACTAAGCTGGCTTATCGAGAAGGTTTGGGTAATGCCTTCAAAAGCGTCTTTGAGGACATCAAGGCCAATAAAAAATAAGCCAAAACCCACAATTGCCTGGCCAATGGCAGACGCCCTGCCCTGCTGCTGAGAAAGCTTTAAAATCATGCCAATCCCCACCATGGGTAGCGCAAAGCCGGCGATATTAAGATTAAAGCCTAAAATTGCCACCAGCCAGCCGGTCATGGTGGTACCAATGTTGGCGCCCAGAATAATGCCCAGTACCTGGCGCATATTCAGCAAACCGGCATTAACAAAACCCAAAGAGGCAACCGTGACCGCACCAGAAGATTGCACTATAGCCGTCATCAGAAAACCACTAAAAATGCCACGCGCGGGGGTCCTGGTCCAGCTCGCCAGAATGTGCCGCAAGCTTGAGCCTGCTGCCGCCTTGAGGCCATCGGTCATTAACCCTATAGCCAGAATAAATAACCCCAGTCCGCCTAAGCCAGCACCGACAACACCTATTACTTCGCTCATAACACCCTGAAGAAGGAAAGACACAGTCACATTATTATCGTGCCACGCAATAAAGCCGCTGTATCAGATCAATAATTATTATTAACTGAATGAATTCTAGTCGCTGAAAGCCAAATAACCCATAAACAAAAAGCAAAAGCCTGCTTAGCGCGATAGAAAAGAGAAAGGGAGTGAGAACGAGGCGACAATCCCGCCGCCTCTTTTTACGCTTAATTAACGGTTACGGCCGTACTGTTCGTGAGAAGACACCCAGTCGGAGCTTGATATGGCTGATGCCAGGGAGATTTCGCCTGCCAGTGCTACCGCGCCCACGATTTCGGCAAACTTATACACTTTGTCACGCCCATAACAGCCCAGCAATTCCAGACACTCGCGCTGAGTACCAATACCGGTACCACCGCCATAGGTAGCCACAATCAGCGATGGAATGGTAAGTGAAATATACAAATCCCCTTCATCGGTGAGTTCGGAATACATAATACCGGCGGAGGATTCAGACACGTTAGCCACGTCCTGCCCGGTAGCAATAAACATAGCGGTAATACCGTTAGGTGAATGTAAGCCAGTGTTATTAACGCCAGATAAAAACGAACCAACGCCAGCCACGCGGCCATGGTAGTCAATCTGTTTAGGATCAACGCGCATCACCGACAGTAAGTGCTCACGTTTTATGGTCGCTTCGGCAATTACCCGCTTACCACGGGTACGCATAATATTAATCTGCGAGGCTTTCTTGTCCGTTGCAAAGTTAGATTCTAAATAAAAGTTTTCAATCCCCTCATAGTGATCGAGGATCCAGCCACAGGCGGCAAAGGTGGCGCGTCCAACCATGTTCTGACCTGCTGCATCACCGGTGCGGTAGTTAAAACGCAGGAAGGCAAATTTGGTCGACAAAAAACTGTCGATGTAAGTGAGTTTGGCAATCGACGAGGTCGCTTCGGCTTCTTCGCGGATTTTGTCGATATTCGCATTCACCCAGGCCACAAAATCCCGTGCGCCGCGGGCATCAGAAAACACAAATACCGGCGCGCGCTGCATGGCATCATCCACCACGGTGGATTTAATCCCACCACTCATATTCAGCAATTTCATGCCGCGATTATACGAGGCCACCAGCGTCCCTTCGGTGGTGGCCATCGGGATCATAAAGTCCCCTTTTGCATGCTCACCGTCAATGGTCACCGGGCCAGCCATGCCAATGGGTACCTGGGCCACGCCAATAAAGTGTTCGATGTTGCCGCGCAGGGTTTTAGGATCAATCGAGTATTGCCCTACATGATGGATATTGGCCCCGGAAAAGTCTTCAAAAAAGCGCTGCCGCTTTTGTATAATTTCCGGTGAGTAATCATCGTGAGGGTCACGCGGAATATGGCCCTGTTTCAGACTTGGCGCCGACACGTTATCTTCTACACTAAACTTTAATTTACCGAAGGGCGATGCGCGAAATACCAGTTCCAGAGTATGCTTTTCAGGGCTAACCGGTAACGATTTATTCAGGTAAACCGTAATAACCTGCTTAAGCTCAAACGGCACCTCACCATTTTCGTTAATATCAGCCATCGACATTATTTGTTCAGGCCCCACTTGCAGGGTAATCGCCTCTGGTGAGATTTCCTCGCCATTAATAGAAATACTATCAACCTGTTTAAGCACCGCATCCTTAAGACGATTTTTCAGCATAAACTGTAAACCGTCTTCGGTTTGGGTCAGGCTACCATGGGTGTACAACTGGCGAAGTAAAATACTGGGTATAAACATAACAACGGCTTCCTTGGCAAAACGTATTTCTAGTGTAGAGCTTTATGAGGTAACCACAATATATTAACAATTGGTATTAGGAAAGGCGCTCAGCCAGTCTGTTTGACTTATCACAACTGATAGACCAGTCGATTTAGCAGGTACACATTTAGGACACGGGCTGCAAATATGGGACATTATTTTTCTGCCGTCCCCTTGTAGGCCACGCCAGGCCTGACATCCGCAACGGGCACATCAGTACTCCCTTAAAGTTGATTCATCTTCAACAGCAGGAAGGGACGCCATGCAAAGTCAAACTTTATTCCGCCAACAGGCCGTCGTTTCACAGCAGCAAAGAATAGACGGTACCATTTTACTCAAACCTAAATTACCTACGCTGGGTATAACCCTGTGTTTGGTTTGCTGGCTAATTGCTGTAGTCGGCTGGCTGATTTCCGGACGTTATACCTATACCCAAACGGTCAGTGGCTGGCTGGAGCCTGCGCAGGGTATTACTCACGTTTACTCGCCATCGGCCGGAGCCATTGTAAGTGAGCTACTGGTGGCCGACAACGAGGTCGTCAGCAAAGGGACACCACTACTCAGACTCTCCCGCGATGCCATGTTTAATGATAACCAAAGCATTAATCGTGCATTGATTACAGAATTGTCTAACCAGATTGAACGCCTGCAACACCAGTATAATCTAACCGAGCAGGGGTTCGTTACGCAGCAGCAACGCCTGCACAAAAACGCTTTGAGGCTCACAGCAGAGCGCGAGCGACTTGCCGAAATGAGAACGCTGCTCAACGACAAAATGACCCTGCTGGATAAGCAAATCCAAACGCTCAGCCGTTTAGCTGAACAAGGATTTTACAGCCAGCATCAGCTACAAACGCTCGAAACACAAAAAATTGATGAGACATACCAGCGTCAGCATCTCGAGCGCGAGTGGATTGCCCTTCTGCAAACCATTGAGGATAATCAACTGGAACAAGACGCGGCAGAAAACAACCATCACCTGGCATTATTGAATCTGGAAAACCAGATCAGCGAGTTACAAAAAAGCCTGGACCAACAGCACAGTCAGCAAGAGCTGCTGATTACTGCCCCCACTGATGGCCGGGTCACCAATTTGCTGACTCACTCCGGTCAGTTTACGCAGCCGAATGTACCTTTACTGTCCTTAATGCCGCAAAACGAAAGCGTTACCGCAAAATTGCTGGTGCCGGTTGCGGCGGCGGGGCAAATCGCCCCCGGCCAACGGATAGCCATACGCTACGATGCATTCCCCTATACCCAGTTTGGTACCTATGACGCTGAAATAATCTCAATGTCAGAGCATTTATTGCTGCCGCAGGAGGTAGCGCAAACACCTATATCTATCAATATGCCCGTTTATCTGGCCAGAGCAACCCTGAGCACAATGCAAATTGAGCACCTCAATCAGCAGATTTCGCTACGGGCGGGCATGACTTTTGTCGCCGAAATTGCCATTCGCGAGCGCAACTTACTGGAATGGCTGTTTGAGCCACTGTTCGAGCTGAAAGGAGGCCTACTATGAATCCTTCACTCACTTTTAAACTACCATTGCAATTATCCTGGCGTCGCTCGACACCGCAGGTTCTGCAAGCAGAGAGTGCAGAATGCGGGCTGGCCTGCATTGCCATGATAGCAGGCTATCATGGTCTCAATGTCGACCTCGCTCAACTGCGCAGTCAGCGCGCCTTTAGCCAGCAAGGGGCAAACCTGAAACAACTGATTGATTTTGCCCACACGCTTAATCTTAACAGCCGGGCGCTGAAACTGGAGCCTCAGGACATGAATGCGTTGCAACTGCCCTGTATTTTGCACTGGAACATGCAGCACTTTGTGGTGCTCACCAGAGTTACCCGTCGGGGCATCGAAATTCAGGATCCCGCCGCCGGTAAACGCCGGCTCAACTGGCAACAAGTCAATGATGCCTTTACCGGCATCGCGCTGGAGCTGCAACCCGCCTCCGACTTTACCCGAGCGGATTTACGACAGCCCTTAAAAATTGGCCAGCTTTGGCAACGCATTGTAGGAATTAAGCGTTCACTCATCGTAATATTTGTGTTGTCACTGCTGTTACAGTGCTTCGCGCTGGCATCCCCCTACTACATGCAGCTGGTGATCGACTCAGTCATCGTCAACAATGATGCGCCGTTACTTAATGTGCTGTTTCTTGGCTTTTTGCTGCTCATTATTGTGGAAAGTATTACCAATCTCACCCGGCAAGTAGCGGGCATTGCCATGTCCAGCCACCTGGCACAGCAACTGTCGGTCAATGTATTTACCCACCTTATCCGTTTACCTTTCAGCTATTTTTCGCAGCGTCACATCGGTGATCTGGTAGCCCGGTTTGGCAGTTTGCAGGACGTCCGGCAGTTTATCAGCCAGGGTATCGTGGCCATCATTCTCGATAGCCTTATCATGCTCTGCACCCTGGTTTTGATGGCGTTGTACAGTGTAAAACTGGTCTGTGTGGTACTGGCGTTTTCGGTTGTTTTTTTAATATTGCGGCTGTTATTACTGGCTCCTATTCAGCGTTTACAGCAAGAAAAAATCGCCTGCGCCGCTAAAGAGAACACCCACTTTATCGAGACCATTCGCGGCATTCAGTCCATTCGTATGCTCAGGCTGGAATCCTTCCGTTTACATGGCTGGCAACACTTGCTAACCGATACACTTAACCGCGACATTCAGTTACGGCGCTGGGAACTGGGGTTTAATATTGTCCATATATTTTTGTTTGGAATGGAAAACCTGCTGGTAGTGTATCTGGCCGCCACACTTGTTATGGAGCAGGCGTTTACGGTTGGCATGCTCTACGCCTTTACCAGCTACAAAAACCGCTTTAATACCTCGGTTAATGGCTTGCTTGAGCAGTTGATACAGTGGCGGATGCTGCGAGTGCATCTGGACAGACTTGCCGATATCATTAATACACCAGTGGCGGTTAGCTCACTGGCTCATCCATCGTCCTGCGTGGCAGAACGCCCAACCATCGCCCATCAGGTAACACTTCAACAGCTGAGTTTTGCTTATCAGGGTCAGCCACCGCTGTTTGACAACATCAACCTGAACGTCGCAGCCGGGCAGCTGATTGTGATCACCGGCGCCAGCGGCAGCGGTAAAACCAGTCTGGCCAAATGCCTCACCGGTTTATTGCCCGCATCTTCGGGGCAAATACTTATCGATGGCAACCCGTTAAACAACCGCGATCCCAATCAGCGCATCAGCGCGGTTATGCAGGACGATATCAGTTTGTCTGGCTCTATTATCAACAATGTCAGCGGCTTTCAGCAGCACATTGACATGCCACGCCTGATTGAATGCTGCAAGCTGGCTTGTCTGCATGACACCATTGCTACACTGCCAATGCAGTACTACACCCTTTTGCAAGAGGGTGGCAGTAATCTGAGCGGAGGGCAGCGTCAGCGGCTGTTTCTGGCCCGCGCCTTATATCAGCGCCCGGCCTTGTTATTGTTGGACGAAGCCAGCAGCCATCTCGATGTAAAAAGCGAACAACTCATTAATCACCACCTTTCCCGCTTGCCCATGACCCGGATTGTGATTGCGCACCGGCGGGAAACTATCCAAATGGCCCATCAACGGTATCACCTGGCAGGCGGCCGGTTGACGGAAGTAGCTATTAATTTTACGCCTGATTTACTAACCCCCACTCAACAAGGAGATCATCATGTTTGATCAAGAGTTATTACACCCTGAGCATCTGGAGCAGTTGTCTAAGCGTGAACTTCAGGTGGCGCATAAGATTATCGAAGGCTTACCCAATAAAACCATTGCATCGCAATTGTTTATCAGTGAGCGAACGGTGAAGTTTCATTGCGCTAATATTTACCGCAAACTGGAAATTCGTAACCGGGCAGCATTAATGGCAAGGTATTTCAGAACGCTGTATACCCAAATTCCAACGGTGTAAGCCGGAATGGATGAAGCGAAACATGGCCGGTACGAACGTACCGGCCGGTTTGTTTTCTTACAGGATAAAGCGGCTTAAGTCTTCGTTATCCACTAAGGTTTCCAGGTGCTGATTCACGTAGTCGGCATCAATGGTATAGACCTCACCCTGCTTTTCAGAAGCGTCGAAGGAGATATCCTCCATCAACCGTTCCAGCACAGTGTGCAGGCGGCGGGCGCCGATGTTCTCGGTTTTCTCATTAACCTGCCAGGCTGCTTCGGCAATTCGCTGAATACCGCTTTCGGCAAACTCAACGGTTACGCCTTCGGTTTTCATCAGTTCAATGTACTGCTCAGTCAGCGATGCATTTGGCTCGGTCAGAATGCGTTTAAAGTCTTCTACCTTCAGCGCCGACAGTTCCACGCGAATTGGCAGACGGCCCTGCAGTTCCGGGATCAGATCCGACGGTTTGCTCATCTGGAAGGCTCCAGAGGCCACAAACAGGATATGGTCGGTTTTGATCATGCCGTGTTTGGTAGACACTGTTGAACCTTCTACCAATGGCAGCAGGTCGCGTTGAACACCTTCACGGGAGACATCTGCAGAAGTGGTGCCTTCACGCTTACAAATCTTATCGATTTCGTCGATAAACACGATACCGTGTTGTTCAACCGCTTCCAGTGCCTTTTCTTTAAGATCTTCTTTGTTGACCAGACGCGCAGCTTCTTCTTCCACCAGCACCTTCATGGCATCTCTGATGCGCATTTTCTTTTTCTTCTTCTGCGAACCAGAAGAAGACAGGTTTTCGAACATGCCCTGTAGCTGATTGGTCATTTCTTCCATCCCCGGCGGGGCCATGATCTCTACGCCAATCTGTTGCTGCGCCACATCGATTTCGATTTCTTTGTCATCCAGTGAGCCTTCACGCAGTTTTTTACGGAAAGACTGACGGGTACCGCGATCTTCAGTGCGCTCTTTTTCGCCCCAGGCATTTTCCGGCGGCGGGATCAGAATATCCAGAATACGCTCTTCCGCGGCTTCTTCAGCGCGGTAGCGCACCTTTTCCATTTCCTGCTCTTTGGTCATTTTTACGGCGATATCAGCCAGGTCGCGGATAATGGTTTCGACTTCCTTACCCACATAGCCAACTTCAGTAAATTTAGTTGCTTCTACCTTAATAAAAGGCGCATTGGCTAACTTGGCCAGGCGGCGGGCAATTTCGGTTTTACCCACACCCGTCGGGCCAATCATCAGAATGTTTTTCGGGGTCACTTCCTGGCGCAGCTCTGGTTTAAGCTGCATACGGCGCCAGCGGTTTCTAAGAGCAATGGCAACGGCGCGCTTGGCACCCTGCTGGCCAATGATATGGCGGTCCAGCTCGTGGACTATTTCTCTTGGTGTCATTTCAGACATAATTAATCCTTATGTGGGACTGACTCTGGTCAGCAAGGCAGCGGCATTAAACGCCACTGCAAACACAATTTAATCCGGCTCAACTCGCAATTAATAATCGAGCACTTCAACCGTTTGATTATGGTTGGTAAATACGCATATGTCGGCAGCAATCGATAAACTCTGGGTAGCAATATCGTGCGCTGAAAGCTCAGTATTATTCAGTAGTGCGGTCGCCGCAGCCTGGGCATAGTTACCACCAGAGCCAATAGCGATTAAGTCCTGCTCGGGCTGCACTACATCACCATTACCGGTAATAATAAGCGAGGCGGTTTCGTCGGCCACGGCCAGCAGCGCTTCGAGGCGTCTTAACATACGGTCGGTGCGCCAGTCTTTTGCCAGCTCAACGGCGGCTTTGGTTAAATGGCCCTGATGCAATTCCAGCTTGGCTTCAAAACGCTCAAACAGCGTGAAGGCATCGGCCGTACCACCGGCAAATCCGGCTAATACTTTATTTTTGTACAGGCGGCGAACTTTACGGGCATTGCCTTTCATTACGGTATTGCCTAAAGACACCTGGCCATCACCGGCCATTACAACCTGATTATCTCGTCTGACTGATACTATTGTAGTCACGTTTACTCCACTGTAGTGGTTTGGCACAGCGCAGTTAAAGCCCGCCGTGCATGGACAATGATAAGAAAGTGGGGGGGCGTTGGCGGTTTTTCAAGACTTAAAAATGGAATAAAAAAAGCCGGCGATTGCCGGCTCCTGAGCATTATTAACGGTTATAAATTCCAGAACCAAATCTGACAAGTGGTGATGTTGACCTTGCGCAGCGCATGTTTAGCCCGTTCGGCATCCCGCTTGGCATCATATGGCCCCAGAATCACGCGGAACCACTCACCGTTATCGCCATCGCTGTGGCGAATTTGTGCTTCAAAGCCCTGAAACGCAATTTTAGCGCGCATTTCATCGGCCTGAGCGCGAGTGCGGAACGAGGCGCACTGCATCAGGTAACGTTTATCCGATTTTTCCTGCTCGGCAACTTCCACTTCCACTTCGTAACCCGGCAGCGTTTTAATGTACTCCCACTCTTCCTCAGGAAGCTCGGGGAGTTCATCTTCTATCGGCGCAGGTTCAACCGTTAACGGCTGGGCCGTTTCCGGATCGGCATTGTCTTTAATTGACCATAAAAACCAGGCAAAACCCAATAACAACGCCACCACAACAGCTACGGTTACCCACGGCACGGTGACCTGGGGTTCCTGCTGATTGCGGCCGCGCTTTGCCGCACCTTTGTTTGTCGTTTTCTTCGTATTTTTCTTTTGTGGCGCACGCCCACGAGAAACGTAATCGCGTTGAGACATAATGCTGTTTCGATTTCCCTGAGTGGATGATAGTTATTATTTACTGCAGGCAGTGTACCTGCTCTTAGTAAAAAATGCTGCCCTAAAGTGTGGTTAAACCTGAAAGTTTACACTGCCAGGAATACCACTAACTTAAATCTACCGGATCGATGTCCAGACTCCAGCGTACTTTATTGGCCAGCGGTAAGGATTCCACCTCTTTAAGGTGGTGTTTAAGCCAGCTGTGTAAGGCACCGCGCTGCGGGCATTGCAGCACCAGCATAAAGCGAAAACGCCCCTGACGCTTTTCAATCAGGCAGGGCAGCGGTCCGATAAAGCCGCCTTTAGCAGCATTAACACTGGGCCGGTAACAGTCCCTGACCTGTTGCAAAAAATTGAGTGCCAGCCCGGCCTCATTAGCCTCAGCACGGAAGATAGCCTGACTGCTATAAGGCGGCAGTAACGCCAGCTTGCGTTCCTGTAGTGCCTGACGGGCAAAATGGGCAAAGCCGTTGTTAATCAGATCCTGCAATAAGGGATGGCCCGGATTATCGGTTTGCAGCCACATTTCACCGGGCTTATTGGCTCGCCCGGCCCGCCCGGCTAATTGTGTTATCAGCTGAGCCAGTTTTTCTGCCGCGCGGAAATCCGCAGAAAATAACGCACCGTCACAGTCGAGTACCACCACCAGCGTAACATGGGGGAAATGATGCCCTTTGGAGAGGATCTGCGTACCCACCAGCAACTGATATTTACGGGCATTAATTTCGTCCAGCCGGGTGATCAGTTTGTCCTTTCCTTTTACTGCATCGCTGTCGATACGCACCTGCTTTACGTCAGGAAATAATGTGCCCAGACCATGTTCGAGCTGCTCAGTGCCAATCCCCGATGTTTGCAGGTCGTGACTATGACATTCGCCGCACTGCTCCGGCAAACGCCGGCTGGCGCCGCAGTGGTGGCATTGCAGTCGTCCCTGGGATTTATGGTAGGTGAAAGGACGTTCGCAGCTTTTGCAATCTACGGTCTGGCCACAGTGATGGCAGATTACCGCAGGCGCAAAGCCGCGCCGGTTTAAAAACACCAGTACCTGATTGCCCTGCTGCAAATGGCTGCGCATGATACTAACCAGCCCCTGGGCGATGCCCGCATGTAACGGCTGATCGCGTGAGTCGAGAACTTTTAGCTGGGTATGGCTGGCACCACCGGCACGCTGGCTCAGGGTTAAATGGGTATAGCGTTTGTTCAACGCGTTGTTCAGGCTTTCCAGTGAAGGCGTTGCGCTGCCTAAAATCAGCGGTACGTTTTCGCTGTGGGCTCGTTTTACTGCCAGGTCGCGAGCGTGATAGCGTAAGCCATCCTGCTGCTTAAACGACTCATCATGTTCTTCGTCTACAATGATCATCCCCGGGCGTTTAAGCGGCGTAAAAATAGCCGATCGGGTGCCTATAATAATGCCGAGTTCGCCGCGTCTGGCCTGCTGCCACACATTGAGTCGGGCCAGGTCGGTCATTTGTGAATGCAGCACACCCACGGTAATACCAAAACGGCGCTCAAAGCGCCCTACCGTTTGCGGCGTCAGGCCGATTTCCGGCACCAGGATCAACACTTGCTTCCCCTGCTTCAGCACCGGCTCGATTACCTGCAAATACACTTCGGTTTTACCGCTACCGGTAACGCCATCCAGTAAATAAGGCACAAAGTGATGCGCCTGCTGGTTAATTGCCGCGATAGCAACGCCCTGCTCTGTGGACGCGGTTGGCGGGGTTTGTTGCAAGGTAAAGGATGACCAGTCAGCACTGGCCTTATGGGCAATGGTGGTTGCCGTGATTAACGCTTTTTCCTCAAGCGCTTTGAGCACTGCAGAGGAAAAACGGGATTTAACCTCTTCCTGAGCCATGGGACCAGAGGCCAGCAACGCAATACATTCGAGCTGTTTCTTACCCTTTAGCGTTTTGCTAAGCGCTTCCTGCTCACCGGCTTCAGTTAACGTATACGCCGGGCTTTTATCGCTCAGCGGCGACCCTTTGCGCAGCCGGGAAGGCATGACAGTAGCCCAGACTTCACCAACAGGGTGATGATAATAACTCGCCAGCCAGTCGGTGAGACTCAGTAAGGTTCTATCGAACAGCGGTTGCTCGTCGAGCACTTCGCTGACCGGCTTTAATGCGGGCGTCGAGTCATCGGCCCCTGGCGGATCGTCATAGCTTGCCGTTACCACACCAATTAGCTGACGCCGCCCAAAAGGCACACTCACCCGCACACCAGCAGCCAGCTTTGACTCGCAGGTATAACTAAAGGTTTGTCGCAGAGGGACCGGAACGGCTACATCAATGACTGGCATACGCGGCGTAATAAAATAAGGGTATTAAAAAAGAGAAATCACCTTCATTTATCCTATCATGAGCTGACTCGCCCCGTGATAATAAACTTTATAAATAATCACCTTATCATTTTAGTCTGCATATCAGTTGCATTTGCCACTTTCGTACCGTTAGTAATGAACAAATAGGTTTCACAATAGTCATAATGATATGAGAAGGAACTTCAGAGTTAGCCTGTTGATGAAGCAGGCAGCGATCACAACGCATTGGAAGCTAGCGAAACCGGTGCTGTGGTGGACGACATGTTTTGTCAGGGTTCTTAACGCTATCTTTGCCACGCCTGACCTGTCGTTAATTAAAGTGGCTAAGAAAACCCTTGATTGATTAATCGACATCCATTAATATGCGCCGCTCTAAAAAGCGGGTAAGCTTTTTCCCGTATTGAATATAGTCACGTATGGTGGCCAACTTCGGGTTGGTTAGCGATGCGGCCTTATTTTGAGGTAATCCAATGAAACAAGATATCCATCCAAAATACGAAGAAATTACTGCTAACTGTTCTTGCGGTAACGTAATCAAAGTTCGTTCAACACTGGGTAAAGACATCAACCTGGACGTATGTTCAGCTTGTCACCCTTTCTACACTGGTAAGCAACGTAACGTTGACACCGGTGGTCGTGTTGACCGCTTCAATAAGCGTTTTGGCGCACTGGGCAAAAAATAAGCCCTATATTGAAGAAACAGCCTTGAAGAGAAAGCGCCCATGCGGCGCTTTTTTTGTGCCTGTTTTCCAGTTTCTATCACTTTGTTAATTGATTGGGTTAATGGTAAAACCATTTTCCATAAATAAAACAAATTGTGATTATTTCTTCCTCGGCGTGGCGATTGATGACGGATCGCGTTATGTTAGATATCATTAACAAGTTTGTAAGGTACTATCGATTTTTCAGTTGATAGTTATCATACCAACGGACATACGCTGTGATACAGTTCGCCTATAATAACAATAACCTAGCGACTGCTAAGCAAGATAAAAATTACAGGACTTACAAAAATGTCAGATTTTCGCCAACGTGCCCTCGACTACCACGCAAAACCTACGCCGGGTAAGATCCGCGTAGAACTATCCAAACCGGCAGAAACGGTTGATGATCTTGCTCTGGCTTACAGCCCGGGTGTGGCAGAACCCTGCCGTGAGATCGCAGAAGCTCCCAACGCCGCCTATACCTATACGGGTAAGGGCAACATGGTTGCGGTTATCAGTAACGGTACTGCTATCCTGGGTTTGGGTAACTTAGGCCCACTGGCGTCCAAGCCGGTAATGGAAGGTAAAGCGTTACTGTTTAAGCGTTTTGCTGGTCTGGATTCTATCGATATCGAAGTTAAACACCGCACCACCGAAGAGTTTATCAATACGGTAGCTAACATCGCCGACACCTTTGGTGGTATTAACCTTGAAGATATCAAAGCACCCGAGTGTTTCGAGATCGAGCAGGAGTTGATTAAGCGCTGTAAGATCCCGGTTTTCCACGACGATCAGCACGGTACCGCTATTGTAACCGCTGCCGGTATGCTTAATGCGCTGGAGATACAGGGTAAGAATATCGGCGATGCTAAAATTGTCTGTATGGGTGCCGGCGCCGCTGCGGTTGCCTGTATGGAGCTGTTGATTAAATGTGGTGCACAGCGTGAACGCATTTATATGCTCGACCGTAAAGGGGTAATTCATACCCGTCGTGACGACCTGACTCCGCACAAAATGCTGTTTGCCAATAACACCGACAAGCGCTCGCTGGAAGATGTTATGGAAGGTGCGGATATTTTTGTTGGTGTATCCGGCCCGGATTTATTGCCACCGGAAGCGTTAGAGCTGATGGCGCCCAATCCTATTGTATTTGCCTGCTCTAACCCGGATCCGGAAATCAAGCCCGAAGTAGCACTGGCGGTTCGTTCTGATTTGATTATGGCTACCGGTCGTTCTGATTACCCGAATCAGGTAAATAACGTACTGTGCTTCCCGTTTATTTTTCGTGGTGCACTGGATGTTCGGGCGACAGCCATTAACGATGAAATGAAAGTGGCGGCAGTAGAAGCATTACGCTCGATATCTAAAGAGCCAGTACCAGAATCTGTGCTTAAAGCCAGTAAAACAGACAGCCTGACTTTTGGTAAAGACTACATTATTCCTAAACCAATGGACCCACGCCTGTGCGCTCGAATCGCCAAGGCAGTGGCACAAGCCGCTATCGATTCTGGTGTTGCCCGTCTGGAGGTTATTCCTGACTACCAGTAACGGCTATGGTTTGCTGATACGAATGCCATCCTCCAGGATGGCATTTTTGTTTGAGCAGTACTCAGGCTTCGCGCAACTGGCTTGGAGTAAGCCCGGTCCAGCGCTTTACTGCCCGACGGAAATTAGTCAGGTCACTAAAGGCCATTTTTAGCGCACTTTGCTCGTTATTGAGTTTTTGTACCTGCAGGTAATATATGGCTTGCTGACGGCGAATATCATCGTGCAACAGACTGAAGGTGGTGTCGTGCTCAGCCAGCTTTCGTTTTAGCGACGCCGGGCTTAAACCCAGCACCCGAGCAATGTCAGGCAACGTAGAACTAGCTGAGCGTCGCAGATGAAAGCGCACGGCATCCAACAGCGTCAGGCGGTATTCGCGCTGTTCCAGAAAACGCTGCAGAGCAAACTGTTTAAACGCTCGATTGTGTTGAATACAGGGCGTTTTAAGTGCTTGCCGACTTACCCGGATGGTAAAGAAGGGCTGATCAAAGGCAATTCTAAAGCCCAGCCCTTCTTCGTATTCCTGGATGTGTCTGGGCCGTGCAAACGGAAAAGTAAAATGAAATGCCAGTCGCTTACCGGTGCAATGACGCGCCAGTGCCACCAGCGCAGCACAATACGCTTCGGCCATGAACCGGAACTGTTTTCCACTGCCCATGGCATCCTGCAGCACCAGTAACACGTCGTCGCCATCTTCATAGCGATAAGCCGAAACAAAAGGACATAACCGGGTCTGAAAAGACGCCAGCCCGCGCAGGCATTCAGCAAAGTCCCGGGCATGGGTAAAATAGGGTAACGCATCATTAACGAAAGCCGAAACCAGGTGATGGCCAAACTGAAAAGCCAGGTCGAAGCCTTTACTGTGCTGCGCAGCATTCACCGCTAATCGCTGCAGCTGAATACAGCTTAGCGCTTTTGCAGTCACTAAGTCTTCGCTAAATATACCCGTTCCGCGCAGTAGCTTATTTTCATCAGCACCACGGGCCACAGCTACCTGCACCAGGCTGCGGGCAAGCTGTCTGGCTGGCAGGGATTTATCCGTACGGGTAAGCAACTGGTTATGCGGCATCAGGCAACCTGTTGAGAAGACTCATCAAGCTGGCGATTCAGCCCACAGAGCATTTCAGCCAGCGTGACCTGTTGTTGTAACTGCCCGCACACACTGCGTACTGAATGGAAAATTGCTGTTGTCTGACCGCCACTCTTAAAAGCAACGTTACGTACGCTGCACTCTAATTGTTTGGCAAACTCCTCAGCCTGGCCAGCGCCAATTTCAGGCATCAGGATAACAAAACGATCGCCGGCGTAGCGGCAGGCCAAATCCACAGCACGCAGATTCATTACGATCAGTTGCGATATTTCGCGTAAGAAACGGTCGCCTTCGGCATGGCCGTAGCGTAGGTTAAACTCCGAGAAGTCATTAATATCCAGTACTACCACGGCTGCTTCCACACCCTGCTCTTGCAGTTCCATTGCGCGGGCCCGCCAATAATCGGCACGATATAACTGGGTGATCACATCGATTTGATCGTGGGCGCGATACCACATCTCACGGCGCTGCAGTTGCTTGTTTAAAGCCAGTTGTTCCTGGTGCCAGAAATACAGGGCCACACTCATTACCACCATGCCCACGGCAGCCGGAATCGACTCCACGACGCTCAGCCAGTGCACTGCATCACTGTAAAAAGTAAATTCGTCAAACACATCTAACAGTGCTGAGAAATTAAAAAAGCTCAGGCCTGCCACCAGCAAACCGGTCACCTTACCCGGCGGACGGCTCATCATAACAGCGGTTATCCAGCACAATGTCAGCAGGCAAACACTGCCCTCGCCAATGACATCCAGCCATTCCACATCAGCCATATCCTTTAACTGACCATTACTAATACAAAGTGTCACCGCCAGACCAAAAACCAGCATGACAAATGCCAGTAGTCCCCGGTGCCGTGTTAATAAACTAAAATCCATACTCTTACCTGTTTGCTGTTAACCGCAGTCATTATTGTTAATTTGTTTGCGAATAAGCATAGGGGTCATTCTGGCTCAGTAATATGACACTGAGATGATAGACATCCGCATAAAAGCGATTTTTTTGAGTATTTATCGTTAATAAACATAAAGTTAAAAGGGGGTCTTTTTAGCTCAGGCAGTTTGCAAAAAGTCCCTTTTCAGCCCTTTTCGCTGGTTTTTCAAACACTCCTCCACACTCGCGTCATAGATTTGTCATTTTTGCTTTCTAGGGTAGCGACCAACACACACAACTTAAGAGAACACACATGAATCATCGTATTTCTGGTCTGGCGTTAGCGGTAAGTACCGTTTGCTGCTCTTTTGCAGCGGTTGCTGCTGATAATGCCGGCCTTATTGGTCAGCTAACCAATCAAGCACAGGATCGCGTATTCGCTGGTGCTAAAATTGTTATCACCGAACTTAACAAAGAAACCGAATCCCGCCGTGACGGCACCTTCCGCTTTAATAATTTACCCGCGGGCGATTACACCCTGGTTGTGTCTTATTTAGGGGCTGAACCGGTCACCCGTAAAATTACCCTTACTGAAGGCGAAAACATTACACCGGTTATTACCCTTGAAGGCGCGAATGAGTCTCTTGAGGAAGTGATGGTGCGTGGTCAGCGTGGCGGTCAGGCCAGCGCTATCAACCAGCAGCGCATGGCTGACAACATTAAATCGATTGTTTCTGCCGATGCGATTGGTCAGTTCCCGGATCAAAACGCCGCAGAATCATTGCAACGTCTGCCTGGCTTATCTATCGAGCGAGACCAGGGCGAAGGCCGCTTTGTTGGTATTCGCGGTATCGATCCTAACCTCAACAACGTCACTATTAACGGTCTTAACGTGCCTTCGCCTGAAGGTGGCGTCCGTTCGGTAGCGCTTGACGTCATTCCCTCTGAGCTGATCCAGACACTGGAAGTATCTAAGTCGGTCACCTCTGATATGGACGCCGATGCCATTGGTGGTTCAGTAGAAGTTAAATCGGTAAGCGCATTCGACCGTAAAGGCCAAACGGCCAGCCTGTCGGGCCAGCTCAGTCAGAATGAACTGCGTGATAAAACCAGTCCCAAGCTTTCCGGTACCTACACTAATCTGTGGAACGACACTTTTGGTGTGGCCGCAGCACTGTCTTACCTGAAACGTGACTTTGGCTCTGATAACATCGAGTCAAATGCCGATGACGAA
Organism: Marisediminitalea lipolytica; assembly: GCF_001758465.1. Lineage (GTDB taxonomy): Bacteria > Pseudomonadota > Gammaproteobacteria > Enterobacterales > Alteromonadaceae > Alteromonas > Alteromonas lipolytica. The sequence goes on along the minus strand of NZ_MJIC01000014.1, from coordinate 14,762 downwards.
ATCGAACAGCGCCACTACACCATTACCCGTGAGCGTTTAGGTGCGGCGTTAAACCTGGATTACCGTCCGGACTATAACAATTCTTATTTCCTGCGCACCCTGTACAGCGAGTTTTCCGATGAAGAATACCGCCAGCGTAATACCTTCGTATTTGATGGTGAAGATTCTGAAGTTGAGCGTGAGTCGAAAGACCGTTACGAAGAACAGTCTATTTTAACCATTGCCGCCGGTGGTGAGCACATCATTGGTGAATGGACCCTGGATTATCAGTTAGGTTATGCCAAGTCTGACGAAGACGAGCCGGATGCACTTTACTACACCTTTATCACCGAAGATGACAGCATTGTTGGTGACATGGAGCGGGTTATCCCTACCATCACCTATGCTGACTCGGTTAATGACTTTAACAACTACGAAGTTGACGAAATCAGCTTTGAAGACAACTACACCAAAGACACTGAAAACAGCATTAAGGCTAACCTCAGCAAAACCTTCGCGAACGATCCGTACTTAAGCGAAATCAAAGCGGGTGTGAAATACCGTAGCCGTAAGAAAACCGTAGACAGCAACATCTACATTTATGACGGCGATTTTGATGACATGGACGCCAGCCAGTTTTCTGCGGGTGACGTGGACTGGGGCTTAGGCAATTTTGGACCGGGTCTTAACCGCGGTGCCATGCGCACTTATTTCAACCAGAACAGAGCCGGCCTTGAGCTGGCAGAGCTAGACTCTGAGCTGGAATCTAACGGTGCCTCTTATGAGTCCAACGAAGATATCTTTGCCGCTTACTTTATGGGCACGTTCGATATCAATGACGTCCACATTGTTGCCGGTGTGCGATACGAAAAAACCGACTTTGATACCAGCGGTATGCGTGTAGAACTGGTAGAAGACGAGCAAAACGATGTTGAAGAAGTGGTCAATACTGCCTGGCAGGCCGATCGCAGCTACGATCACTTCCTGCCCAGCGTTAACGTTAAGTACAACATTTCAGACAAACTGATTGTACGTGGTGCCTTTACCCAGACCATTTCGCGCCCGGGCTTTGAAGAATCAGCGGCGTTCCAGATCATCGAAAGCAAGACCGAAGAAGATGATGGCGTGTTTGTTACCGAGCGTGAAGCCGAAGTGGGTAACCCGCAGTTACTGCCTTATGAGTCTGATAACTATGATCTGTCGGTAGAATATTATCCAGGTCAGATTGGTGTGCTGTCTGCTGGCTTGTTCTACAAAAAGATTGATAACTTTGTGATTTATGCCGACATGGCCGGCACTGCTGGCTGGGAAGGCTATGACGAAGTCATTCAGCCGCGTAATGGTGAGTCTGCTGACCTGACTGGTCTGGAACTTTCCTGGGTTAAAGCCTTTGATAACGGCCTGCTGTTATCTGCTAACGGCACGTTCTCATCGTCAGATGCGACTACCCTGGTAGACGGTGAAGAGTACAAAACCAGCCTGCCAAATCAGTCTGATACCGTAGGTAACCTGACAGTAGGTTACGAAGATAACAGCTGGAGCTTACGTCTGGCCATGACCTACAAGAGCAAAAACCTCGAAGAAATCGACGGTGACATGCTGCGTATGGAAGACGCTCACCAGCAATTCGACTTTATGGGTAAATACTTCATCAACGACGATCTGACCGTGTATTTTAACGCCGTTAATATCAACAACGAGCCTTACTATCACTACTTTGACCGTCGTAGCCAAAACGCCCAGTACGAAGAGTACGGCCGTACTTTTGAAATTGGCTTTAACTGGCAGCTTTAATCACTCTGTAAAAAACAAGGCGGGCTGAGGCCCGCCTGCATGCTAAGGTTTTCAATGAAACTTACACACCTTGTTACGCTTACCGCATTGTTTTCTGCCGGACTTATGGCCGCAGAAGCGGCTAATCCCGTCAGCTATGATGAGCGTTATTACCAAACGAATACCATTACCTCTGCGGTGGATGACGCCGACAATGGCTACACTTTTCTGGTAGTGGGAGACTGGGGCCGCAACGGCCACTTTGCACAGCGCAGTGTAGCCAAATGGATGGACATTGCGTCTTACCAGTTTGACGCCGACATGATTATTTCTACCGGCGATAATTTTTACAGTAATGGTGTTGCCTCGGTTAACGATCCCTACTGGCAAACGTCTTACGAAGCTATTTATCAGGGACCACACTTATTTATCGACTGGTATGTAGTTCTGGGTAACCACGACTACCGCGGTAACTGGCAGGCACAAATTGACTATTCAAAGGTCAGTCGTCGCTGGAACATGCCGGCCCAGTATTTTGATAAATTAATTCCGCTGGAAGACGGTGGCTCGTTACACCTGGTGTTTTTAGATACCAATCCTCTGAACCCGGATTATCAGCACGAAGAAAAGTACGCCGAAACCCAGCGCCAGGATAGCCAGGCGCAACTGGCGTGGTTTGAAAAGACGCTGAAGCGTAATGAAAATGCCGACTGGACCATTGTTATTGGCCACCACCCACTGTACTCAAGCGGTAAGCGCTACGGTAAAACCGCAGCCGTACGCGGCATAATTGAACCACTGTTAGAAAAATACCAGGTAGACGCCTACATTGCTGGCCACGAGCATGATTTACAACACAATCAGCCCCAGGGGCGCAGTGTTGAGCACTTTGTTTCTGGCGGTGGCTCTGAAATCCGCCCGGTTGCTCAGCGTGAATTTACCGCATTTGCCAAATCCTCAGCAGGCTTTGCTGTGGTCAGAGTCAATCAGCAGCACACCACGTTAGAATTTATCGATGATCACGGTGACGTTATCTATCAGTATCAGTTAAACAAAGCCGGGAGCAACGCCCAATGAAAGCCCTGAAATTTACCCTGCCATTACTTACCAGTCTGGTGATGAGCGCCTGCTCTGTTAGCGAACCGGCAAAAGACATAGCTGAAACCTTTACACTCAGTCCGATTGCGGTGGCTGGCGAAAGTTTAAAACCGGTAGTCAGCGATCATTTGCAAGGCTATCTGGTAACCAGTGAGGCTACGGGGTTAATATGGCTGTCACCTGAGGGTCAGCAACTTTCCCGCCTGCCCGGTCACATAGCTCAGGCTGACTGGCGCCCCCTGCCAGGCTCGGACAGCACTATCATTGTTGCCGCTATTGATCAAAACACGTCGGCCCTGCACCTCGCCACCCTGAACACAACAAACGGTGAATTTACGTTACATGCCAGCATTGGGTCTGAGGTGGCTGATCGTGAAACCATTTGTCTGAGTCGTCAGGATGACGAGTTACACCTGTTTAGCTCTGACGCCCGTGGCATGATGTCACACTACCTGGTAACCAGCACGCCAGACTGGGCATTAACCCCAATACGACAGATGATGGTCGGGCCCAACCTATCGGCCTGTGCCGTTAGTGATGCCAGCAACACGCTACTTATCACTGAAGAAGAAACCGGTGTATGGCAATACAGCGGTGACGCCGAAGGCGAAAACACCCGCACTCTGGATTACTTTGCCTCAGGCCCGGAAATAGAATCTGTCGCCGCCCTGAAAGATGGACGCTACTTTGTGGTGGCCACCGATGAGCCTGCACTTTATGAACGCGGTAAACACAACTTTACCTGGCCGTTAACAACGCAGCGTGAACTTAAATCAGTCAGTGTGGCCAGTACACCAGAGCTGATTTATGTGGGCCTGTTTGATGAAGCATCAGGAGAGCTGCTAACCGGCCGGTTAAAAAATACAGCGCCCCTGATAGCGGAAAAGGAGCAGGTAACCACGCTAACCGCTGATATTCAAACCACGCCGGTAAATCGCTATGGTGACGCGGCTGATGATCCGGCCATCTGGATAAACAAAGCCAATCCTGAGGCAAGCCTGGTTCTGGGTACGGATAAAAAGTACGGTCTGAATGTGTATTCATTGCAGGGAGAGCTGTTGCAATCACTGCCTACCGGCAGGGTTAATAATGTAGATGTGCGCTATCAGGTTAGCACCCCAACGGGCAAAAAAGATCTGGCAGTGGCAAGTAACCGCTCTTCCCAGACCCTGTCAGTCTATGACATTGCCTCGTCAGGTGTAGTAACCCACGTAGCAGAGCTGCCAACCACTTTATCTGACGTTTACGGGTTGTGTAGCGGCGTTATTGATGGTGAGTTAGTTATTTTTGTTAATGATACCGATGGCCGCTATCAACAGTACGCCCTGGGGTATCAGGATAACCAGCCGGTAGCCAGTCTGATGACTGAATTTACCCTGCCCAGTCAGCCTGAAGGTTGCGTGGTAGATGACACTAATAAAATGGTGTACATGGGCGAAGAAGCCGTTGGTATCTGGCAGAAAGATTTATCCATGTTACTGAGTGAGCCTGGCCTGATTGCCCGCATTGGTAATGGCGTTGCTGCTGATATTGAAGGTATGGGAATTTACGAACTGGACGCCAGGCGTTATCTGGTGGCATCGAGCCAGGGCAATAGCCGTTTTGCCGTGTATGCACTCGATGATGGCAACCGCCTGTTAGGTACCTTTCGCATCGGAATTAATGCCGATGAACATATTGATGGTGTTTCTGAAACCGACGGTCTGGAAGTTACCAGCATGGCAATGGGCGAAAAGTTTCCCCAGGGCCTGATGGTGGTGCAGGATGGCCGAAATGTGATGCCATCCGCTCCGCAAAACTTTAAGCTGATTAACGGCAGCAAGCTGGCCGACTTTATTCGCCGTAAACGTTAAGCGCGGCTTTAGCTGACACCTCGCCGGCGGTATTTTTACCGTCGGCGCTACCAGCCCCTACCACTCCGCCTAATTCAATCCATTTCCCCTTAATAATCAGCCATTAACGATGATTCAGACTGCATCTCCATGCACCATTTTCACGCAATAGCTGGCTAAAAACGGAGCTATCAAACTTGCAGGATTGTGAAAATAGCAAATACTTAACGTAAATCGGTTTTGGGAGTGTTTTATGAGTTTAACAGTACTGGTGGCTGATGATTCCAAGCTTTCCAGGCGAAGTGTTATCCGCGCTTTACCGCCAGAGTTAGAAACTACCCTGTTTGAAGCGACTAACGGCAAAGAGGCCATTGATATTCTGGCACAATCCCCCGTGCAACTGGTATTACTGGATTTAACCATGCCTGAGGTAGATGGTGTGGGCGTACTTGAATACCTGTCAGAACAACCCTCATCACCGGACGTAATTGTTATTAGTGCAGATTTTCAGCCGGAAAAACAGCGAACAGTAATGTCTTTAGGTGCCAAACGCTTTTTGCGTAAACCGTTGGATAAAGAAGAACTGGCCATGACCTTATTCGAACTGGGTTATTTATGAACGACGTTATCGCCTTATCCGAAGACCAACGCGACGCGTTGCAGGAACTCATGAATATTTCTATGGGTCAGGCGGCCAATAGTCTGGCTCACCTGATCGAAACTAAAATTGGCATTTCCATTCCCAATATTACCGCCGTAACGCCTACCGGACTCTACGAATTAGTGAGTCATAATCAGCAGTCTTACTATACCAGGCAGTCATTTATGGGTGATATCCACGGTGAAGTGATGTCAATTCTGACCCAAAGTGGCCTGGAGGAAGTCGCTGAACTGCTGGAGTACGAACAGCCGCTTTCTGACAATGATATTAAGGAAACGATCCTGGAGTTGTCGAATATTCTGGCTGGTGCCTGCCTGGCCGGGTTATCCGAGCAACTCGAGCTGGCAACTAACCTGCAAATGCCAACCCTGTTTGCGCCGCAAAAAAGCGACTTCTCGCAATACGACTGGCAACACAGTTTAGTTATGGAAGTAAAGTTTGATATTCAGGTGTCATCTTTTACCATGCGGGTTGTGTTTTGCCTGGATGATGCTTCACTCACCAAACTGAAGTCGACAATTGACGAGTTGCTGGGTTAAGCATTCATGAACGAACCGCTGCTGGATAAACTCCCCGTAGGTATTTGTTTAGTTAATGAATCTTACGAAATCGTTTATCTGAACGCGTTTTTTCTTGATCGAATGCCATCAGATTTGCGGGAAGTGGCGTTGGGCAAGCCGCTGGCAGATGTTTTCCCCGAACAAATTAAATTTTTAAAGCGCCGCATCAAGTCGGTATTTGTGCTCAAACACCCCAGTTTTAGTTATTGGGAGCAGCGCCCGCATATTTTTCCGTTTAAAAGCAGCCGGCCTATCACGGGTGAAGAAACCCAGATGGTCCAGAATATGGAAATCGTGCCGCATAAAGACAGCGAAACTCAACAGCAATACGCCTGCATATTGATTCAGGATGTCACTGCCCAGGCCAGCTATTTTAAAGCACAAACTCAACTGGCAGAGCAGCTTAAAGAAGAACACGAAGCACAACGAAAACTTATCCGTAAGCTGGATCGAGCTCAGTCTCAACTGATTCAGGCTGAAAAAATGGCCTCCACCGGTCAGTTAGCCGCCGGTATTGCTCACGAAATTAATAACCCCATGGGATTTGTTACGGCCAATCTGAATACCCTTGAGCAATACGCGCAAAACCTGCTCGAAACCTGTGAAGCCACCAAAAAACTGTTTGCCAGTCACGCACCAGAAAGGTTAGAGGATCTCGAAGCACTGTTTGAGGCTACCCACGTGGAGCTTATTGAAGAAGATATGGGAGCGCTGCTGCAAGAGTCAAAAGATGGCCTCGACAGGGTTAGTGAAATTGTCTCAACCCTGCGTTCTTTTGCCGAAGAGCCTCAGCACGCCTGGAGCTACCTGAATCTGCAGGAAACCGCCAGCCAACTGGTACAACTAATTAGCACCCAGTTTAAAAAACCCAAATACAAAGTTTCGTGCCAGCCCGAACAGTTAAAGTGGTATTGCGAAACTGCCAGTTTTAAACAGGCATTAACTAACCTGATGATGAATGCCGCACAGTCTATTGAAGACAGTGGTTTAGTGATGCTGGATATTAAACAAACCCAGAGCGGCGTTGCAATCAAAATTGTAGACACGGGGTGCGGCATCAAAGAGACCAACTTAAAGCGCGTTTTTGAACCCTTTTTTACAACCCGGCCCGAAGGTAAAGGTCAGGGACTGGGGTTGTCTGTGGCGTATTCCGCCATCGAAAAACACAAAGGCAAGCTGGTTATTAACAGCCGCGAAGGAAAAGGCACGGTTATCGAAGTTCGTTTGCCCCGGTTACAGGAAGATGACGACACAACAGCAAATGAGTCTGCATCCACTGCGCCTTCTGAATCGTTATAACCATTATACGCTCACAATCAGAGAACATTATGGAACAGGAAACTTTACTGCCTTTACTGTGCTCCACCGCACAAGGAAATAAGCAGGACTTTGCGCAACTGTACAAACTGACAAGCGGCCAGGTGTATGCTGTAGTACTCAAACTACTGCAAAATACCGCGCTGGCCGAAGAAGCAACCCAGGATGCCTATATTAAAGTCTGGCATAACGCGGCCAGTTACCAGCGAGGTAAGGGTACCGTATTAACCTGGATTATCAGCATCGCCCGCTACCGGGCACTGGATTTAATGAGGCACAATAAAGTTCGTAAAGAATCCTCACTGGATGATCACCACTCTCCGCCCGCAGAGGACAGCGCTGCCATGGTAAGCGAACAGGGTCATCCCAGACTTAATGACTGTATGGATGAACTGGATAATCAGCAACGCCAGGCGATACATCTGGCTTACTTTAAAGGGCTTTCTCATCAGGAAGTTGTTGATCATTTGTCCTCTCCCCTTGGCACCATTAAAAGCTGGATTCGCCGTGGACTGCAAAGCTTACAAAGGTGTTTATCAGCATGAATTATAAAAACGAAACCTTACGTAACGCCTTAGCCGCAGAGTATGTGCTTGGTACCTTGCGAGGAGGAGCGCGCCGGCGTTATCAAAAACTGATGATGGAAAGCCAGCTCATCACAGAAACGACCTGGATGTGGGAGCAATACTTAAATGGTTTAGGTCAGCAAATCCCGCCCATCGAACCGCCGCCCAGGGTATGGCAAGCCATTGAAAAACAACTGGGCTTGGTGAAAAGCGATGTTAGCGACAATGTTACAGCGTTGCCGGCACCGCGGGAGCGACAGCCTTTCATTTGGCAAACTATTGCGGGACTGGCAACGGCGGCAGCAATTATTATTGCCGTAGTGCTGGCGCCTGTCGCACCGCCGAAAACCGCTCCTTTTACCAATATTGCGGTGGTGGCTGATGGGGAGGCTAAACCTTTATGGTTGATCGAAATCAGCAGCGACACCCTGCAAATAAAATCAACGTCTAATCTAACGGCTCGCACAGATAAGGATTTTGAACTCTGGATGGTGCCCGCCAATGGCGAAGCACCGATATCGCTGGGCTTATTACCAGAAGGCGGTCAGCTAACCGTGAGTCGTCCGGACTGGTTTAAACTTGCCACTATAGCCGCACTGGCAGTTAGCCTGGAGCCCAATGGTGGCTCACCAAATGGCTCGCCCACTGAGGTACTCTACATCGCCCCTATCAGTGCGGTATAAACCTGAAAGAATGGCCCTTATGGGCCATTCTTTCAGGTTTACTAAAACAAAATTTAAAGCACCTTTTATTTTATTAAACTTTTTGCATCCACTGCTGCATCTAACCCGTTTGGTTTATTACACCGGCAGTGGGGTAAGGCTCCTATAATGAACCTCTCTGCTGCCCATTGCTGAACTTAGACCTTTTAAACCGCAAGCCAGGGATGGCGACCTTTAAGGACAATAATATGAAATCTGTATTTCACATCAGTCTGACGCTAACAGCTTTACTGACCGCATCACTAATGACTTTTTTTGCACTTGCTTTGATTCAACTGGCAGAGGCCGTAACCCAAACGCCGCCGTCATCAGCAACAGCGGTGGAAGCTAAGGCTTTTAGCGTAAGTCAGAAGACCAAGACGATTCTTCAGCCCAGGGTTTTATAATAGTACATACCTTGCTCATCCAGTCTGCGGGCCAGGGCCCCCTGCTTGACCAGGTAATTAAGATGGGCAAGGCCTTCAGCCAGCGCAAAAAACAACACCTGACCGCTGAGTTCGCGCGTATACAACACAGGCAGGCAAGCGACCAGGGTTTTCTCTGTCATGCAGTGTTGAGTAAGTTTCTCAAGTAACTCCTGATGGTGTACAACAAGCTCATCACAGCGGCTGTGCAGCCCGGTGTAAGGCTGGTTATGAGCTGGCAATACCAGACAGTCTGCCGGAAACTGTTTTAACGCCTTAAGACTAGCGAAATACTCGGTTAATGGATTTGCTTCAGGCTCGCGACTGTAGACCCCAATATTGGGTGAGATATAAGGCAATATCTGATCGCCGCCGATCAGAAGATTATCCTTCGGATCAAACAAACACACGTGCTCCGGAGAATGACCGCCGTAAGTGTGGATTTGCCAGGTACGTGCGCCGATGGTCAGGGTGTTACCACTTTCAAGGCGTTGATAAGCCAACGGGATAGGCGATACCGACGCCTCATAGTTGGCGTGGTCCCTGACATAGCTGTTTGCTTGCTCTGCACTCAGGCCCGCCTGCACAAAGTAATCCGCCTCAACCGACGTATCGGCGCCCGGATTGGGTGAGAAATAGGCAATCGCACCGTAGTATTCTAATGCACTCATGTACAAGGGTACTTTATATTCCCGGCATAACCAGCCAATTAAACCACAGTGATCCGGGTGCATATGGGTGGCAATAACACCGGCCAGCGGTTTGTCGAAAGTGGCCAGGCAACGCTGCCAAATCGCCTTGCTTTTATCGCATTGTACGCCGGTATCAACAATGTACATCCCGTCGTCGCCTTCGAGTACATACAGGTTTATATGGTCCAGCACAAACGGCAGTGGCATGCGCAGCCAGAAAACCCCGTTAGCGACTTCGCAAACAGAGCCTGAGGCTGGTATCGGGTGGTGACTTGGCGTTATCATTAGCACTATTGAAAAATTAGTAAGGTCACCAATATATCATTGCGGACCAATAACTTCTGCCTAAGTACGCCAGACAGACGAGCCTGCGCTATAAAATGAACTCCCCTCAATCCGGCCACGGTATGGTACTGACAGCCCGAATGCTAACCAAGGGTTCGCATCAGCTTGTCGAGATTTGGCTGGCAACAGAAAACGGCCCGGTAAAGCTTTTGTCGACGCCGGAAAACGCCACTTGTTTTACCGGCCAGGCAGATGCCGCTCAGGTGGCCGCGATCAGTCGTAGCCATAATCTGCACACCTCGCTGACTCCACTGCCACTGACCACGTTTAGTCATCAGCCGGTTACGGTAATTAAATGCCAGCAGGATAAGCAATTGCATATTCTTAAACGCAGGTGCGAAGAACAGCAAATCACGCTGTACGAAGCCGATATAAAAACCCCTGACCGCTTTTTTATGGAGCGTTTTATTACCAGTGGTTTGCAATATCAGGGGCTGTCTGACAACGCGCTAGGCGCGATTGTAAATGCCCGCGTAAAACCGGCAAATTATCGCTGTAATCTTGCGGTATTTTCCTTTGATATTGAGTGCGATGAAAAAGGCCACCTATTCTCTATTGGCGTTGATTCTGCTGCCATAAAAGTGGTGCTGATGATTGGTGAGGCAACAGAAACCGAATCACTTCCCTTTGATATACAGTGGTGTACAGATGAAACCGATGTGCTGCGCAGGTTTATCCAACTGGTGCAGCACCATGATCCGGATGTACTGATTGGCTGGAACATAAAACAGTTCGATTTACCGGTACTGAATAATGCCGCCAGCCGATGCGGCGTGCCCCTTGCCCTCGGTCGTCAGCAGAGCGATGTTGAAATCAAACTGTTTGACGATAACCGTGCGCTGGTTGACGTACCAGGCCGTGCGGTTATTGACGGTATTGAAGGGTTAAAAACCATGACCTTTCAGTTTGACTCTTTTGCCCTGGATAACGTTGCCAGTGAGCTGCTGGGTAAAAATAAACTGATTGACGACCCGGATAAACTGGGTGCCATTAAACACCTTTTTAACCATGATAAAGTGGCGCTTGCCAGGTATAACTTTGAAGATTGCGTGCTGGTTAACGAGATAGCCAGCCACGTTAAGCTGATTGATTTTCTGATCCTGCGCAGTGAGTTAACCGGATTACGTTTAGGCCGCCCCGGTGGTTCCGTTGCCTCCTTTATCAATTTATATCTGCCCAAGCTGCACCGCGCGGGTTACATTTCGCCTAACCGCCCTGCCGATGGTGGACTTGCCAGTCCCGGCGGCTATGTAATGAGTTCTAAGCCGGGTCTGTACCGTAATGTACTGGTTCTGGACTTTAAAAGTCTGTACCCCTCTATCATTCGTACCTTCAAAATCGATCCTCTGGGATTGATTGAAGGCCTTAAATCGACGGAACAGGCGATTCCCGGTTTTAAAGGCGCGATGTTTGACCGCACCAAACATTTTTTGCCCGACATCATTACCAACCTGTGGCTACAGCGAGATGAAGCCAAACGGCAGCAGGACAAACCGCGCTCCCAGGCAATCAAAATTCTGATGAACTCTTTTTATGGTGTGTTAGGCAGTGGGGGTTGTCCGTTTTATGATCCGCGACTAGCCAGCTCTATTACCCTGCGCGGACATGAAATTATGCAGCAAACGGCGCAATGGATTAAACAATTGGGCTACGAGGTCATTTATGGCGATACTGACTCGACCTTTGTGCACATCACCAAGACGGTGGATTTAGCGGAAGCCCGTACTATCGGCAAAGCCTTAGAGCGGGAAATCAATACCCGATGGCAAGAGCGTATAAGGCAAGAATTTGATCTTGAATGCGAGTTAGAAATTGAATTTGAGACCCACTACGAGCGCTTTTTCATGCCAACGATTCGCGGTTCTGAAGCCGGCAGTAAAAAGCGTTATGCCGGTTTAATACGGCGGGATAACGAAACACAACTAGTGTTTAAAGGGCTTGAAAATGTAAGGTCAGACTGGACGCAACTGGCCAAGGATTTTCAGCAGGCGCTTTACGCCCGTATTTTTAATGATAAACCTGTCGAAGATTATGTGGCGGCGGTGATCGCAGGTATAAAAGCGGGTGAATTTGATGACAAGCTGGTTTATACCAAGCAACTGCGAAAGCCTTTAAAAGAATATACTAAAACCGCACCGCCCCATGTTAAAGCGGCGCGCCATGCCGATGACATGAATACCCAAGCCGGTAAGCCACTACGCTATCAACGACGCACTAAAATCCGCTATGTAATGACAACGGCCGGACCGCAGGTAGTGGAATATACCAGCCAGCCACTGGACTACGATCATTATATTGATAAACAAATCCGGCCGATAGCAGACAGTATATTGCCTGTTATCGGCCTGGACTTTGAGTCACTGGCGAGTCAGCAACTGGGGTTGTTTTAGACCAGCCTTAGGCTAACCGCATTGAACCTGTTTGCTCGTAACGTTCGTGCCAGCTTAACGCTTCACTAAGTAAGTGAGGCGTATGCATACCACGACCACTGGCACAGGCTCTTTCATGGTAATCAAGCAATTGCTCTTTAAAGTCTGGGTGGGCACAGTTATTAATCACTACCTTAGCGCGCTGGCGAGGAGATAAACCGCGCAAATCAGCAAGCCCCTGTTCGGTAACAATGACTTTAACATCATGCTCGGTATGATCGACATGTGACACCATGGGCACAATAGCGGAAATTGCGCCGTTTTTAGCAGTAGATGGCGTCATAAAAATAGATAAATAACCGTTCCGAGCAAAATCGCCAGAACCACCAATTCCATTCATCATGCGCGTCCCCATTATATGGGTAGAGTTTACGTTACCGTAAATATCCGCCTCTATCAGACCATTCATAGCGATAATGCCTAGGCGACGGGCGATTTCAGGATTGTTGCTGATATCCTGCTGGCGCAGAATTATTTTCTCGCGGTAGAAGTCGATATTCTCGTTGAGTTCTTTAAGCGCATCCGGGCTTAATGAAAATGCCGTAGCAGAAGCCACTGATAAGGTGCCACTTTTCAGCATTTGCAGCATGCCATCCTGAATCACTTCAGTGAAAGCCGTTAAATTTTTATAACCCCCTCTATCCAGACCACTCAGCACAGCATTGGGAATATTGCCCACCCCAGACTGTAAGGGCAGAAGATTTGCCGGTAGCCTGCCCCTTTTAATCTCGTGCTCAAAAAACTCCAGAATATTGGCAGCGATTTGTTCTGATACCGCATCAGGAGAGGAGAACGGACTGTTACGATCAGGCGCTGAAGTTTCTACTATCGCGACAATCTTTTCTTTTGGTATCTCCAGGTACTGACTACCTATGCGGTCTGCTGGTTCATTTAACAATATAGGCTTACGATGCGGCGGTAATGCAGTTCCGTAGTAGATATCATGCATGCCTTCGAGCTTAAGACTTTGCTGGCTGTTAACTTCCAGAATGACCTTATCTGCCTGCTCTACCCACGTTTTGTTATTCCCCACTGACGAAGACGGAATAATACGGCCATCTTCATGAATACCGGCGACTTCAATAACCGCAACATTAAGCTCACCTAAAAAACCAGACCAGGCGTATTGAGATACTTCAGAAAGATGAAGATCTATATAGTGCATTTGCCCGCTGTTAATTTGCTCGCGACAAATGGGATCAGACTGATACGGCAGGCGCAGGTTAATTTCATGAGCATCGGCCATAACACCGTCTAGTTCAGGTGCGGTAGACGCTCCAGTCCACAGATTAATCTTAAAGGTTTTCCGGAGATCCCGTTCCATCTGCGCTTTATTAACTAATGCGGCTGGTAAGGCTTTAGGATAACCCGCACCGGTAAAGCCACTCATACCCACGGTATCACCATCATGAATAAAGTCTGCTGCTTGATCAGCGGTCATAATCTTTTGTTGTAAATCGGGGCACAGAACTCTGGAATGAGAAAACATGAGAACTCCATAAGAAGAAAAAGAAAAAAACGCACCAGAGTGTGAAAAAGGTGCGTCGGGTTGCGGCGAGTGCGCTGCAAAAACTGACACTTTATAGACTTATACAAAAGTATATATAAGACCTAAGTGGTAGATAAGAGCGAATATGTAGAGGCTACGTTAAATACTGATTCTATTTGTTCCGACGATATAAAATAATTGTAACCCGCTCTATTAAGGTGCTGTTTTATATGTTTATTTTCGATATTTATAGTGCTTATTCATAGAATTGCAGATCAGATTAAAACTTATACTCAGATGCTGTATCAACGATAGCGACAGTGCACTTTTTGACTCTACGGTTGTGCGACGGAGATCCCGGATAAGCACTGTGTGCTTTCGGGGATGACGGCTCTTTCATTTCATAGCGCTGCGTACAATGCGCTTTTGAACTCTACGGTTGCACCATGGGGCTCCCCGATAAGCACCATGTGCTTTCGGGGATGACGGTTCTTTCTTTTCTTAGCGCTGCGTACAATGCGCTTCTGAACTCTACGGTTGCACCATGGGGCTCCCCGATAAGCACCATGTGCTTTCGGGGATGACGGTTCTTTCATTTCTTAGCGCTGCGTACAATGCGCTTTTGAACTCTACAGTTGCACCATGGGGCTCCCCGATAAGCACCATGTGCTTTCGGGGATGACGGTTCTTTCTTTTCTTAGTGCTGGGTGTAGTGCTCTTTTGAACCCTACGGTTGCACGATGGGGGTCCCGGATAAGCACGGTGTTCTTTCGGGGATGACGGTTCTTTTTCTTTTCTTAGCGCTGCGTACAATGCGCTTTTGAACTCTACGGTTGCACGATGGGGATCCCCGATAAGCACGGTGTGCTTTCGGGGATGACGGTTCTTTTTCTTT
>NZ_MJIC01000013.1:94395-156870 GCF_001758465.1 Marisediminitalea lipolytica | reverse complement strand
TGCCTGGCGGCAATAGCGACGTGGTCCCACCTGAATCCATTCCGAACTCAGAAGTGAAACACGTTAGCGTCGATGGTAGTGTGGGGTCTCCCCATGTGAGAGTAGAACACCGCCAGGCTCCCAATTCTAAGAAAAAGGGCTATCCGAAAGGGTAGCCCTTTTTTGCATCTGGCGATGAATACGACGTCGTCCCTACTATCAGCAACATCAGGATAGCCCTTTACCTTAGAAAGGCACTGCGTGCCACTCCCATGAGAGCCTAACCATCGAGGGTCATATCCATAAACCCTCTGCGAACAGCGTCCTTTAGTGATACATCCCTGTAGCGGGCGTCCAGCTCGCCATCCATGGCTCGCGTTCATCACTTGCCGAATGCCACCGGCATTCGACATGCTTCTACGAAGCACCGTTCTTCACCCCCATGTGAGACAATAATTAAATAAAAGAAAGAATGTCATCCCCGAAAGCACACAGTGCTTATCGGGGATCCCCATCGTACAATCGTAGAGTTAAAATGCACACTGTACGCAGCGCTAATAAAATAAAGAACGTCATCCCCGAAAGCACACCGCGCTTATCGGGGATCCCCCTCGTGCAACCGTAGAGTTCAAAAGCGCATTGTACGCAGCGCTAAGAAAAGAAAGAACGTCATCCCCGAAAGCACATGGTGCTTATCGGGGATCCCCCTCGTGCAACCGTAGAGTTAAAAAGCGCACTATACCCAGCACTAAGAAAAGAAAAAGAACCGTCATCCCCGAAAGCACATGGTGCTTATCGGGGATCTCCATCGTGCAACCGTAGAGTTAAAAAAGGCATTGTACCCAGCGCTAAGAAAAGAAAGAACGTCATCCCCGAAAGCACGCAGTGCTTATCGGGGATCCCCATGGTGCAACCGTAGAGTTCAAAAGAGCACTATACCCAGCACTAAGAAACGTAAAAACGGTTACAGCCCAGAATCAAAGAAAAGTTAAATCATAGACTTATCTAAAGAAAAACTAACTTTCTCTCCTCCGTTTATACGTTAAGGTTGTTTGCTTAATACTTTTGGGCACATTTCCGGTAAGTTGCGAAAACATAAGCTATAGTTGTTAAAGGTTTGTTATCACTTTAAAGTAGAAGTCGTTCACCGTGAAATTAATAATAAGTCAGCTGGTTCTAATTTGTGTTGCTAGTGTCGTACTTGGTATTTTCAACTTGTCATGGGGAGGTATTTGTTTTGTTATCGGTGCGCTATCTTGCGTATTTACTTATCTTGCCGGGAATAACACTGCCGCAGAGCAAGTCACAGAAACTGGTTCCGATCAGTTTTATCAAAGAGGCGAAAGAATAAGTCAGTCTGCCAGTCGAATTGCCATCGGTGGTGCCAATGTGTCCCATTTTCTCGACAAACTCACCTCTATGTTTAACCAGCAGGTCGACAGTATTAAAGAAATAGCCCAACGTATCGAAAACATTGAATCGGGTAATCAACAATTAGTCGAGCATGCCGAAATGGCAGAAGGTAAAATCCAAAATTCAGATGAAATGACGCAACGTAGCCGACAGTTGTTGAACAATCTGCTGGAGCAACAAGCTACTCTGATCACGCAAATAAACGATTCTAAATCGATGCTGGCTAACCTGCGCACTAGCGCCGAATCTATCGGCAGTATTACAACAACCATTAATCAGTTAGCGGATCAGACCAATATGCTGGCGCTGAATGCTGCTATTGAAGCCGCGAGAGCTGGCGAGCAAGGCAGAGGGTTTGCCGTTGTGGCAGACGAAGTGCGAGATCTGGCTAAGAAAACCACTGATGCTACACAAGGCATTGATGCAGTGTTAAGTGAAATTAATCAGAGTAGTCAGGCATCCGTTCGGGCAATAGAAAAAGTGGCGAGTGCTGGTGATGATATGACCAAAATGATCACCGAGTCGTCTGATCTGATCAAGCTCGCCAGTGAAGCTTCTACTGCCGCTGCGTCTTCCATGACACTAGTGAAAGAGACCGTCGATCAACATGGTGAAGCAAACCGCGGTATTAGCAGTAATGCTATGCAGTTACATGAAAACACCCGCCATCTTGAAGTCGAGCTGGGTGAAGTGTCTGACAAAGTGTTGGGTCTTAGTCATCAAACCGAAGATATCTTCCGCCAGTTAGATGTTTTTGATTTGCAAAACCGTAATGCCCGAGTACAAAAAATCGCACAGGACGCGGCTGATAAAATTGGTCGTATGTTTGAGCGGGCAATTGAGCAAGGTAAAATCACGCAACAGGCGTTGTTTGATTTTAATTACCAGCCTGTGGCCAATACTAACCCACAAAAGTTTACCTCTGGCTTTGATAAATTTACGGACGCCGAATTACCAGTTGTTCAGGAACCTATTTTACAGGAAAACGACTTTATCATTTACGCTGGTGCAGTGGATGTAAACGGCTATTTCCCTACTCATAACAAAAAATTCAGCCAGCCTATGACCGGCGATTACGAAACTGACCTGGCTAAGAGCAGAACCAAACGTATCTTTAATGACTACACGGGGTCTCGTTGTGGAAGCAACACGGAAAGCTTTTTGTTACAAACCTATAAACGAGACACCGGTGAAGTAATGCATGACCTGTCTGTGCCCATTTTTGTAAATAGTCGTCATTGGGGCGGATTTAGGATAGGGTATAAAGCAGATTAGTTTTAACATTTAGCAAAAACCACTTATCTTATATAGGTGGTTTTTTTTTGAAAAACTGAAATAGAATTTTATTAGTGCCGGTCTAAAGACAAAGTAATAACAATTAATTGACCCGATAGGAAAAGACAATGAAACAAGTAAACAAAAACTGTATTGCAAGCGCGCTTGGCGCAGTCGTTCTCACCTCAATGTCTACCATGGCTATGGCCGACACGGCTAATCCATTTGGTGCGCAACAACTGGAATCAGGCTATATGCAATTTGCCCCGGAAGGAAAGTGCGGTGAAGGTAAATGCGGCGAAGGCATGAAAGCCAAAAAAGAGGGCAAATGTGGCGAGGGGAAATGCGGCGAAGGCATGAAGGCCAGCAAGGAAGGTAAGTGTGGTGAAGGCAAATGCGGTGAAAGCATGAAAGCCGCTAAAGAAGGGAAATGCGGCGAAGGTAAATGTGGTGAAAGCATGAAAGCTGCTAAAGAAGGGAAGTGCGGCGAGGGTAAATGTGGTGAAAGCATGAAAGCCCACAAAGAAGGCAAGTGTGGCGAAGGTAAATGCGGCGCTCAGAAAAAAGCTAAAATGGAAGGCAAGTGTGGCGAAGGCAAATGCGGCGCTCAGAAAAAAGCCAAAAAAGAAGGCAAATGTGGCGAAGGTAAATGCGGTAGCCGTGCCTGATATAGCGTTAACAGGAGTAGATGATGGCCTTTAACCTGAAGGGCGCAGGCTTAGGATTACGTCGGGAAATGATGGACGAGTTACTTCCCGATTTACCTGCCGGAGTTGATTTTTGGGAAGTCGCGCCGGAAAACTGGATCCCGCTAGGGGGAAAGTTTCGGCAAGACTTTAGCCGCTGTGTTAATCAGGCCACGTTTACTACTCATGGTTTGTCCTTGTCTATCGGTAGTCCTGATCCGCTGGATTACCGCTTTCTGCACGAGCTTAAACACTTCCTGGATTCTTACAATATTGCGCTGTACAGCGAACACTTAAGTTATTGTTCTGCTAATGGGCATTTGTATGATCTAATGCCACTGCCGTTTACTGAGGAAGCTGTTGCCCATATTGCCCAACGCGTAAAGACTGTTCAGGACATTCTGGAAAGGCCATTGGTACTGGAAAATGTTTCCTATTACATTGCGCCTCATCAGCAGCTCACAGAATTAGAGTTTACCAATGCGGTATTAAGTGAATCCGATTGTAAAATGCTGTTGGATGTTAACAATGTTTATGTAAACTCCATTAACCATAAATACGATCCTTATCACTTTATCAATGGGTTAGTTTCAGACCGAATTGTTTATGGGCATATTGCCGGTCATTATGAAGAAGCCGAAGATCTGCGGGTAGATACCCACGGCAGCGATGTAATCGAGCCGGTCTGGGATCTTCTGGCGCATGCTTATCAGGTGCATGGTGTTTTCCCCACCCTGTTAGAACGTGACTTCAATATTCCGCCATTGGCGGACTTGCTAAAAGAAGTAGAACGCATTAAGCATTTGCAACAGCAGGCTAACACTAAACAGCAGGGCGTTGCCTGATGAGCCTTGAGTCTCAGCTAACCGCTTTTGCCAATAGTATCCGACAACCTGCAAGCGCCGCTAAGGAGTCTCCCGACACCAGACGGCGCATGGCAATTTACCGCTCATTATTTTTTAATAATGTATCGGGATTTATTCAATCCGGTTTTCCAGTGCTGCACAGTCTTTATAGCGAAGAAAAATGGCAAAAGCTGGTGCGTCACTTCTTTACCGGTCACCAGTGCTCATCGCCATACTTTATTGATATCAGCAAAGAGTTTGTTGAGTTTCTTAGTAATGAGTACCACAGCGAGCCAGACGATCCTGTTTTTCTGGCGGAGCTGGCCCACTACGAGTGGCTTGAACTGGCTTTGTCGGTGCGAGAAGCGGGCAGCTATACACCCTGGCAAGAGTCCGGCATGCCAGTGCTAATGTCCGCCTCGCCATTAAGTGAAGTAGCAGCTTATCATTATCCTGTCCATCTGATTAGCCCGGAGTTTCAACCACATCAATCCGAGGCCATGCATTACTACCTGTTGTATCGTGATCCACAGCATCAGGTACAGTTTCAGCATATTACCGCTTTGTCGGCGATGGCCATGGAACTGCTGGGTAAACAGGCGTACAGCTTTGATAAGCTGGTTGAGACAATTCATCAATTGGCCCCACAATTTTCCTGTGACGTATTGCAACAGGGGTTAGCCCCCTTGATTGACCAGTGGTTATCCTGCGGTGCCGTGGTAGACGCCACTTCCAGCTAAATATACATAAAATGAATGGCCGGTTTTTCGGTTGAGGCTATTTTTACTCTGTCAATTTAACCGGCTTTCGATTACCATTTACCCCCTTTTTTGGCTTAATTTGATTTGAGATTTTTCATGGCTGGTAACGAAGATTTTAAAGAAGTATTTAACTGGTGGTATTTTCTGGCTATCGTAGTGGCATTGGTTGCATTTCCACTCCTGCCTACTCTAGCGGGTATTTACACCTGGTTGTTATGATTTCATGCTCAATAGAAAAGGATTAGCATGAGTTCAGAATATATAAAATCAGTGGTTAAAACAGTGCCGGATTACCCTAAACCCGGCATTGAATTTCGTGATGTAACCAGCGTACTGGAAGACTATCAGGCCTTCAGTCAGTGTATAGCTATGTTGGTGGACAAGTATCGCCCCTTCGGTTTTGACAAAGTGGCCGGTACCGAAGCGCGGGGATTTTTGTTTGGTGCGCCATTGGCGCTGGAATTAGGTGTAGGCTTTATTCCCGTTCGCAAACCTAACAAGCTGCCTCGAGATGTACTGAGCGAAAGTTACGAACTGGAATACGGTAAAGATACCTTAGAAATTCACAAAGATGCGGTTAATCCCGGTGATAAAGTCCTGTTAATCGATGATTTACTGGCGACCGGTGGTACTATTTCGGCAACGGCAAAGTTAATTCGCAACCTGGGCGGCGTAGTAGAGCACGCTGGTTTTGTGATTGGCTTACCAGCGCTTCAAGGCTACGAAAAGCTGCAGACATTGGGGCTTAAGCCTTACTGTATTTGTGAATTTGATGGCGAGTAAGGACCTCTGACGGTGGCATATCAGGTACTTGCAAGAAAATGGCGGCCTGGCAAGTTTGCTGAGTTAGTCGGTCAGGAGCATGTTGTCACTGCTATCACCAATGCACTCGACAATGACCGTTTGCATCACGCCTATTTGTTTACGGGTACGCGTGGTGTAGGTAAAACCACGATTGCACGGATATTTTCCAAAAGCCTTAACTGTGAACAAGGTCAAAGCGCAAATCCTTGCGGGCAGTGCAGCACTTGTCAGGAAATCGAGCAGGGCAACTATGTTGATCTGCTGGAAATCGATGCGGCTTCACGTACCAAGGTAGAAGATACCCGGGAGTTACTCGATAACGTTCAGTATCGGCCTACCCGTGGACGATACAAAGTCTATCTGATAGACGAAGTTCACATGCTCTCCAAGCACAGTTTCAATGCGTTATTGAAAACCCTTGAAGAACCGCCACCGCACGTTAAGTTTTTGCTGGCCACCACGGATCCACAAAAACTGCCTGTTACGATTTTATCCCGCTGCTTGCAGTTTAATTTAAAAGCATTGTCGCGAGAGCAAATCGGAAAGCAGCTTCAGCATATACTTCAGCAAGAACAGATCACCTTTGAAGACAATGCACTGGCTCTGTTGGCTAAAGCGGCCCAGGGAAGTATGCGTGATGCGCTCAGCCTTACCGACCAGGCGATAGCCCAGGGTAACAATCAGGTTACCAGCGCGGTTGTAACCGATATGCTCGGCCTGATGGATCGTCAGCAGCTTCTTAAGATTCTGTTTGCCGTTGGTAAAAAAGATGCCGCAGAAGTGATGGCTCAGGCGGCTGAGATTGACGTGCTGGCACCAGATTACAGTACGGTATTAGCCGAGCTGGCCAGCTTACTCCACCAAATTGCATTAACGCAATGGGTGCCAGAAGCCTGTAAGCTGGAAACCAACACTGCCAAGGCCATCTATCAGTTGGCCAAACACTTTGCCGCCGAACAGGTGCAGTTGCTCTATCAGATCGCCTTGCAGGGCCGTAAGGATTTACCTTTCGCTAACGATGGTCGCAGCGCATTTGAAATGACCTTGTTACGCATGATGACTTTTGCGCCAGCAGAACCTATTGGTGAGCGTGAAGTGATTGTGCAGCAAGCGCCACCAGTGCCGGTGCCTGCTAATAGTGGTTCGTCAGCCAGTGCGCCTTTGTCTGAGCCAGCAATGGACTCTGCAACGCCAGAGAGTGATGCTCAGCCATCTCAGTCTGCACCTGAGCAGGTTGACGACAAAGTCAACGACGAAGAAGCCGCTCTCGCCAGTCAGGCAGAACAGTTAATTGATGAAGCCAATGACTTTCGTCAGCAAAGCGAGGCATTAAGGCAGCCACCAGAAGCGCCACCAGAGTATGATGAGCCGCCTCATGATTACCAGGATTATCAGCATTACGATGAGCCGCCGGCAGAGCATTTACCACCGGTAGATATCGACGAGTCGTACAACAGCCAACCAGTGCAACCTGAGCAATCGGCGCCTGCTGGCGCAAGTAATACGGCAGCTATGCTGGCTCTGCGTCAACGTTTAAAACAGCAAGCGGCGGAGGACAAAGCTGAGGCCGCAAAAAAGCCGGCAACCAGCAGTCGCGAATTTAAACCGTCACTGGTTAGTAAAAATTCCCAATCCGAAGCATTAGCACCGGACTCCAGTCCTGCGCCAGCGCCTTCGATGGAAAGTCAATCTGCTCAGTCACAGGCTAATCAGCCTGATGATGCGTTCGATGAGCAGGACTCACCGCCGCCCTGGGTATTGGAAAACAGTTTCGACGAAAGTGAGGATAACCGCTCCGCCCAGCCGATTGCAGAAGCAGACCCTACGCCGGAAGTGCCGGTGCAGGTGGAGTCGCCCCAAACGGAGCGAGTTGCCATTCCAGAGCCAGAGCCAGGAAGTGCAGCCTTCGATCCAAATCAGGTCGCAAACGTATCTGTTGAAGATTCTGCAAATCTACCGGCGTATCTGGATAATGGCGATAAGCTGTTAAAAGCGAGTCAGATAGATACCTGGAGTGCATTAATAGAGGCGATGCCAATAGCCGGATTATTAAAACAGGTGGCGTTAAACTCTTTGTTCTATCGCAATGAAGATCAGGTGATTCTTAAACTGGACCCAGCGCAAGAGCATCTGGTTAACGAGACAACCGCTTCACAGTTATCGACTGCGATGTCAGAAGTGCTACAATCGCCGGTAATTGTGCAGTTGGAATTTGCTGAGGTGTCCAACACGCCTTTTCAAATTCAGCAGCAAATCAATACAATGCGACAGCACTATGCGAGGCAGGTTATTCAAACCGATGACGTCATCCGTTCTGTTATCGGGGCATTCAATGCTGATGTACTGGAAGACAGTATTCAGCCTCGCTAATCAGCCAGTCGCGAATATCAATTTTTTCTATAGAGAGATACGAATATGTTTAAAGGCGGAATGGGCAACATCATGAAGCAAGCGCAACAAATGCAGGAGCGCATGCAGAAAACCCAGGAAGAGCTGGCAAACCTGGAAGTTGTTGGTGAGTCTGGTGCTGGTATGGTAAAAGTCACCATGACCTGTAACCACAACGTACGTCGTGTGGATATCGACGACTCACTGATGGACGACGATAAAGACATGCTGGAAGATTTAGTCGCAGCAGCCTTTAACGACGCAGCCCGTCGTGTAGCTGAAACGTCAAAAGAAAAAATGTCAGATGTGACTGGTGGAATGCCGCTGCCTCCTGGCTTCAAAATGCCGTTTTAAGTAATACGTGAAGTACAGTCCTCTTTTAGCTGAGTTAATCTCAAGCTTAACCTGCCTGCCTGGCGTTGGGAATAAAACGGCCCAACGCATGGCCTTTCAACTGCTTGAGCGCAATCGCGAAGGTGGCAGAACACTGAGTGCTGCGCTCCATAACGCCATGGAGCATATTGGCCACTGTAAGCAGTGCAGAAACTTTTCCGAAAACGAATTGTGTGAGATTTGTCAGCATCCTCAGCGTAGTGAGAGCGAGCAGCTTTGCGTAGTGGAAAGTCCGCAGGACGTAATGGCTATCGAGCAGACCATGGCTTACAAAGGCACTTATTTTGTGCTGATGGGGCATCTTTCTCCTATCGATGGCATCGGCCCTGCCGAAATTGGCCTGGATGTACTCGAGAAGCAAATCACTGAAGGGCAGTATAAGGAAGTCATTCTGGCCACTAACCCCACGGTAGAAGGTGAGGCTACGGCACATTTTATTGGCCAGTTGTGCCAGAAACATGGTGTTGCTGCCAGTCGTATTGCTCACGGTGTGCCTATCGGTGGCGAGCTGGAATACATCGATGGCAATACCCTCACTCACGCATTTTCTGGTCGACGGGCTCTCTGAAGTCTGTCTCCCAGTTATTACTCCACCCGGTAATCACCGCATTTTTGTCCGCTAAGCGACAAAATTTTACAATTTACCGTTGAATTTTCTGCCCCCAGACCTCACTTGTCTTGTTGAAAAATAATTAAACTGACTAGGAGACTCTGGTTTATGGCTGAAGTGGCCCATCAAGAAACTCATGGCTTTCAAACAGAAGTAAAACAACTTCTGCATTTGATGATCCATTCTCTTTATTCAAACAAGGAAATCTTCTTACGCGAGTTAGTGTCAAACGCAGCAGATGCCGCCGACAAGCTTCGTTTTAATGCCCTTGAAAACGATAGCCTGTACGAAAATGATGGCGATCTGTGTGTAAAACTGAGCGTGGATAAAGAAGCGGGTACTATCACAATTAGCGATAATGGTATCGGTATGACCCGCGACGACGTAATTGCTAATCTGGGTACCATTGCGAAATCTGGCACTGCTGATTTCTTTAGCAAACTGTCTGGTGATAAAGCAAAGGATTCTCAGCTTATCGGTCAGTTTGGTGTTGGTTTCTATTCTGCCTTTATCGTTGCAGATAAAGTGGTGGTTCGCACACGTGCTGCGGGCGAGTCTGCTGATCAGGGCGTTGAGTGGATTTCAGAAGGTGAAGGCGAATTTACCGTCGGCGATATCGAAAAAGCGGATCGCGGCACCGAAATTACCCTGTACTTGCGTGACGACGAAAAAGAATTTGCTGACGACTGGCGTTTACGTTCAATTATTAGCAAGTATTCTGATCACATCAGCATCCCTGTTCGCATGTGGAAAGCGCCCGTAGAAGAGAGCGAGGGGCCGGACGGCGAGAAGATCCCTGGCCAGCCTGGCGAATGGGAAACAGTAAACAAAGCTACTGCACTGTGGACTCGTGATAAATCAGAAATCAGCGATGAAGAGTACATCGAGTTCTATCGTCACGTGTCGCACGATTTTGCCGAGCCGATGAGCTGGGCGCATAACAAGGTCGAAGGTAAAACGGAATACACCAGCCTGTTGTATATCCCTAGCAAAGCGCCGTTTGATTTGTGGAACCGAGATCAGACTCATGGCCTGAAATTATATGTGCAACGCGTTTTCATTATGGATGACGCTGAGCAGTTCATGCCTACTTATCTGCGCTTTGTAAAAGGATTACTGGATTCCAACGATCTGCCATTAAACGTATCCCGTGAAATTCTGCAGGACAACAAGATTACCCAATCTTTGCGTACCGGCTGTACCAAGCGTGTATTGCAAATGCTGGAACGTATGGCGAAGAACGATGCGGAAAAATACCAGTTGTTCTGGAACGAATTCGGTAACGTACTGAAAGAAGGCCCGGCGGAAGACTTTGCTAACAAAGAAAAAATTGCTGGCTTACTGCGTTTCGCTTCAACTCATGCCGACAGCAGTGATCAGAATGTATCGCTGGCCGATTATATTTCTCGCATGAAAGAAGGTCAGGATAAGATTTATTACGTCACTGCTGACAGCTATCAGGCGGCCAAGAACAGCCCACACCTGGAAATCTTTAAGAAGAAAGGTATTGAGGTGTTGTTAATGGGTGAGCGCATTGATGAATGGTTAATGCAGCACCTGACCGAATTTGATGGTAAGCAACTACAGTCGATTGCCCGCGGTAATCTGGACTTAGGTGATCTGGAAGACGAAGAAAGCAAGAAAGCTCACGAAGAAGCCGAAAAGCAGGTAGAAGGTGTGCTGGAGCGCGCGAAAACGGCATTGGGTGATAAAGTCATCGATGTTAAATTTACGCATCGTCTGACCGATTCTCCAGCGGTGATTGTTGCTGATGATAACGGTATGACTACTCAGATGATGAAGCTGATGGAAGCGGCGGGTCAGCCTGTACCTGATGTGAAATATCACTTTGAGTTAAACCCTGAGCACCAGTTAGTTAAACTGCTGGCTGATGTACAGGACGAAGATATCTTCAAAAGCTGGACCGAAGTACTGTTTGATCAGGCAGCCTTGTCTGAACAGGGTAGCCTGAAAGATCCGGCAACCTTCGTACGTAACTTAAACGGACTGTTAATGAGTCTGTCTAAGTAACGAATAAGCAATACCGGAAAACGGGCAGTTGATGACTGCCCGTTTTTTTATGCCTGTTGATCCTTGTGTCGACAAAACCGCTTTTCCGGCCAGCAACAACCTGGTGCTGTATTGATCCTCTTTATACTGATATTAGCCAACTGCTAATGGCAGTTTCTACAATGGATAGATTATGCTCTGTCACTGAGTGTCGGCGGACTTCTTCCGCGGAGCTATTAGTTGCTTAACCGCGAACCATAACACAGTGGTGATCGGGTTTTGTTAAGACGATGCGAACAGTATTATGTCGACATTGTTAAATAGTTCAATTTACATACGCTATTAGTCGTAAGACCGCGGACAAGACCAGCAGAGCACTTGTCACGTTGAATGGTAGTGTGTAAAGTGCCTCACAGTTATGAAATAAATAAGCGGAGAGCGCAATTATGCGAATTATACTTCTCGGTGCACCAGGTGCCGGTAAGGGAACACAAGCGCAATATTTAATGGGCAAGTTTGGTATCCCGCAAATTTCCACAGGCGACATGCTGCGTAGTGCAATCAAGGCCGGTACAGAAATGGGTCTGGCTGCTAAGAAAGTCATGGACGAAGGGAAATTAGTGTCAGACGATATCATCATTGGTCTGGTAAAAGAGCGTATCGCGCAGGACGACTGTAAAGACGGTTTCCTGTTAGATGGTTTCCCTCGTACAATTCCTCAGGCAGATGCCATGAAGGATGCAGGTGTGTCTGTTGATCACGTTATCGAATTTGACGTGCCTGACGATGTTATCGTTGATCGTATGGGCGGCCGTCGTGTTCACCCTGCATCAGGCCGTGTTTATCACGTAGTCTACAACCCGCCTAAAGAGGAAGGTAAAGACGACGTAACCGGCGAAGAGCTGATTATCCGTGATGACGATAAAGAAGAAACAGTACGCGCGCGTCTGGGTATTTATCACGAGCAAACTCAGCCGCTGGTAGATTACTATAGTGCTGAAGCCGAAGCAGGTAACTGTGCTTATCACAAACTGGATGGTACGCAACCTGTAGAGACGGTTAGTGCACAGTTGGGTGAGTTACTGGGTTAATATCCGGTCAGCCAATGATTACTTTGAAAAAGCCGCTGTTTAAAGCGGCTTTTTTGTGGGCTAAGACTAAGTTCGTCACAGAGTAAATCAACGCTTTACCCCCGGCCCTTTTCACTGTCACAATGCGTGCAGGCAATGTGAAGGCAGCAGTGAACAATGATCATACTTCCGGTTACCGCGTTTTATGCCAGTATTCTGGCGTTTATCTATTTGTACATCACCGCGTTAGTGATTATTCATCGTCGTAGCAACCGCATTGGCGTTGGTGACGGTGGGGATGAAACCCTGCAACGGCTTGTCCGGGTACACGGAAATTTTTCTGAGTATGTCCCGTTAACGCTGATATTGCTGGCCATACTGGAAATCAGTACCGAGATATCCTGGCTGATTCATGTATTCGGTGCAGCGTTGGTGATCGGCAGGGTGTTGCACGCTTATGGGTTACGCCATTCAGTGGGGGCCACCTGGCAAAGAGTGATGGGAATGATGCTAACATTATTCACTTTATTCGGATTGGCCAGCGCTAATCTAACCTTGATTTACTGGTTACCTTTCTTATGACTACCCTGAATGACCTCATCACGCCTGCTTGTTTACTGGATAGCGAGAAATTTAAACGCAACTGCGAGCGAATGCGGGCGGTTGCCGAAGCAGAACAGCTTGTTCTGCGGCCACATGTAAAAACCTTAAAGTCGCTACAAGCTGCTGAGTATTATGCGCCCGTGTCCGGTCCTGTTACCGTATCAACACTGGCTGAAGCCTCTGCCTTCGCAGCCGCTGGCTATACTGATATTCTTTATGCGGTAGGATTAACCCCTAACAAATTCTCTCAATTGGCAGCTCTACAGCGACTGGCACCGGATTTTACGGTGATCGCAGACAGTCAGGCAGCTGTCGCTGCATTAGTCTCCTTCGCCAGTCAATTGGATGTGCCTGTGGCGGTGATGCTCGAGGTTGATGTAGACGACCACCGGGCAGGCTTACTACCTGATTCGTCTGAGTTAATTGATTGCGCAAGGGTACTTAACAACAGCGCGAATATTCGTTTTCGTGGCATCATGACTCACGCTGGAGCTTCCTACGACTGCGATACCAAAGCTGCGCAGCAGGCGATGGCGGTGCAGGAGTGTCAGGGTATTGCTGCTGCCGCTGAGCGCCTTAGCGAAGCGGGAATAAATTGTGAAATCGTCTCCGCCGGTTCAACGCCTACTGCGCTGGCTGGTGTTGAACATACAGGCATTACGGAACTGCGTGCTGGCGTGTACGCGACATTTGACTGTGTTATGGCAGGCCTGGGCGTATGTAGTACCGATGAGATTGCATTGTCTGTACTTACTGCTGTGATTGGCCATCAACGGGATAAAAACTGGGTCATCGTTGATGCTGGATGGATGGCGCTATCGCGCGATCAAGGCACGGCGTTACACAATGTTGACTGTGGTTATGGTCTGGTCTGCGATGAACAGGGGCAACTTCTCGACGGCTGGTACGTTTGTTCAACTAATCAGGAGCATGGCATTATTCGTCACCGTGACAACATTGAGCCGCCTGAAAACCTTTTTGGTTATGGTAACTTGTTACGTATTTTACCTATTCACGCCTGTGCCACAGCAGCCCAGTATCAGCAATATTATGTCATCAATTCTGCCTGTGAGGTTGAAACGATATGGTCACGGGTTAATGGGTGGTAGCCCTGGCCAAAAGATAAAATAAACTAAAA
This sequence comes from Marisediminitalea lipolytica, assembly GCF_001758465.1. Taxonomy (GTDB): domain Bacteria; phylum Pseudomonadota; class Gammaproteobacteria; order Enterobacterales; family Alteromonadaceae; genus Alteromonas; species Alteromonas lipolytica. The sequence goes on along the minus strand of NZ_MJIC01000013.1, from coordinate 142,895 downwards.
AACAGCTTGTTAACTGGGAAGATCCGAGATCAGGGTTTACACTTACTAAATAGAATTTAACCATTTGTAATTGTTAATGAAGTTTCTAATTTTGTGGTGCGCTGTTTGGTGCTGGGCGTTCTCTGCCCGGCAAGCGTTTGCTGATAGCAATCTGTTGATTTTTACAGAAACGTCCCCGCCGTATCAGTTTCAGTCTGGTAATAAGGTTGAAGGGATTGCCACAGAGCGTGTGCGAAATATTATCGAGCAAGCCGGACTGCATGCAGAATTTAAATTATTTCCCTGGGCCAGAGCACTGAAAAATGTCGAACGGTCATCACGTGCGCTCATTTATTCCATGGCAAAAACACCGGCGCGGGAAAAACAGTTTTTCTGGATTGCACCGGTTGCTCAGTTTGATCTGAGTATTGTTACTCTCGCAAGCCGCAGTGACATCACTCTCGATGAACGTCTGGACCTGAGTGGACTATCAGCTTCCGCACAACGAGATGATATTGCTGAGTCCTGGTTGCTTGAGAAAGGGCTGACCGTCGAAGATAACTTGCTATTGTGCGCCGATATATTATGTTCCTGGCGTCACTTAAAATCGGGCCGGGTGGATTTTATTATTGAGGACCCAAACCTGATAAAACCTACCGCGGCACTGGTGGGGCTAAAGCAAGACGAAATCAAAGTAGCCCAGCCAATCCCGGAGTTATCGATTACGGCATATCTGGCGGCTAACGGTGCTATGGAAACACAGTTGGTTGAACGTTTACAAAAAGCAGCAGCGGAGCTGGGCTATCAATAAAAAAGGCTGCACTAAGGCAGCCTTTCAATGGTTTTCGTTAACCCTTATGGCGTGCTCTGAGCACGTTTACCGCATCCGATACCGACATATCACAGGCTTGTAAAAGCACAGTTAAATGATAAAGCAGATCTGCTGCTTCGTTTTGCAGTTCTTCTTTATCCATTACCGTTGCGGCCAGCGCGGTTTCTACGCCTTCTTCACCCACTTTCTGGGCAATGCGCTTGACGCCTTTGCTATACAGTTTAGCCGTGTAGCTTGATTCCGGGTCCGCAGATTTACGTGCAGCTAATACCCTTTCCAGATCGCCAATGAAGGTGTAATCTGCTACGTCACCTTCAAACCAGCAGCTTTCAGCACCGGTGTGGCAGGTAGGGCCGTTAGGATTGGCCAGAATCAGCAGCGAATCATCATCACAATCACTGCTTACGCTGACTAAATCCAGGGTATTACCTGAGGTTTCGCCTTTTTGCCACAACCGCTGTTTAGAGCGGCTGAAGAAGGTCACTTTTCCGCTTTCTAATGTGGTTTCCAGCGCTTCAGGGTTCATGTAACCCTGCATCAGTACTTTGCCGGTGACTGCATCCTGCACAATGGCCGGAAGCAGGTTATCCATTTTTTCCCAGGCCAGCAGGTTTTGTGTATCTTGGGTAATCTTCATTGTTTTTCCTTACGCGCCGGGTGTAAAACGCTGACGCATGGGGACGCCCTCAGACACCAGTACGGCCTTGAGTTCGTCGATATCAATTATGCCTTTGTGGAACACCGAGGCAGCAAGCGAGCCGTCTACGTCGGCTTGTTTAAATACTTCGGTAAAGTGTTCGATAGCGCCAGCGCCACCAGAGGCAATCAGCGGAATATTACACACTTCACGTACTGCGGCGAGCTGCGCAATATCATAGCCTTTACGCACGCCGTCCTGATTCATACAGTTAAGTACAATCTCCCCGGCACCGCGTTGCTGAACTTCTTTAATCCAGTCCAGCGTTTGCCATGAGGTTTGCTGTGTACGGCTTTCGTCACCGGTAAACTTGTATACTTCGTACTGGCCATTCGCTTCGTTATAAAAGCTGTCGATACCAATGACAACACACTGCTGACCATAAACATCATGCAACTCATTAATGAGGTCAGGATTGGTCAGGGCCGGCGAGTTAATCGAAATTTTATCCGCCCCCATTTCCAGAATACGCCCGGCATCTTCTACCGACTTGATACCGCCTGCCACGCAAAATGGAATATCAATCACCTGAGCAATGCGACTCACCCAGCTTTTATCCACCACGCGCTGATCAGAGCTTGCGGTAATGTCATAAAACACCAGCTCGTCGGCACCGGCTTTGGCGTATTGCTCGGCCAGTGGCACGATGTCGCCAATGATTTCGTGGTTACGAAACTGTACGCCTTTAACGACTTTGCCGTCGCGTACGTCAAGACAAGGGATTATCCGTTTTGCCAGCATGCGATTGCCTCCTCAACGGTGAATTTACCTTCTAGCAGGGCGCGGCCTAAAATCACGCCGCCTACGCCGGTTGGGCGCAGATCGCGAATATCATCCAAGCCGCCAATGCCGCCTGAGGCTTGCCAGGAAACATTAGGAAACTGTTTGCTCACTTCAGTATAAAGCTCTACGTTAGAGCCCTTCAGCGTGCCATCACGGCTGATATCGGTACACAGTACGTGTTTGGCATCCACTTCAGCAAAGGCCTCCAGAATTTGCTCCAGTGAAACACCCGAGTTCTCCTGCCAGCCGTGGGTGGCAATAAACTTGTTACCGTTATCATCAATGTTAATATCCAGCGCCAACACAATATGCTCAGGGCCGTACTGCTTTACCCAGCTTTTAACCAGTTCGGTTTGTTTAACCGCCAGTGAGCCAATTACCACGCGGCTTACGCCAGATTCCAGTAGTTGCGCGACTTCGCGTTCTTCACGAATACCACCGCCAGATTGAAACTGCATACGCTTGGTATCCACCATAGCGCGAATAAGTTTAAGCTGACGCTTGTCGGTGTCTTTTGCGCCGGTGAGGTCAACAATGTGTAACCATTCGGCACCCTGATCAGCATAGCTGTGCACTACCTCAACCGGGTCGAGGGTGTACTGGGTTTTCTGGTTGTAGTCGCCCTGGTACAGTCGTACCACAGCGCCGTCGATTAAATCGATTGCAGGTATAATCATGATTATAGGTTCACAAAGTTGGTTAGCAGTTGTGCGCCGGCTTCACCTGAACGCTCGGGGTGAAATTGCACCCCAAAGAAATTGTTGTGCTGAATAGCCGCCGAGAACGACTGGCCGTATTCACAGCTGGCCAGGGTATTTTCATACACCGGTACGGCAAAGCTGTGCACAAAGTAAAAATAGGTGCCAGTATCCAGGCCTTTAAACAGCGGCGAATCCTTAACCGGGCTAATGGTGTTCCAGCCCATGTGTGGCAGGCGCAGCTCGCCGGCCTGCATGCGTTTTACGTGGCCGGGTAACAGTTTTAAGCAATCAATGGTGCCGCTGGTGGCTTCATCAGACTGCTCTACCATCAGTTGCATACCAAGGCATACGCCTAATACCGGCTGGGTTAAACCTTGCAGGGTAGGGATTAACTGTTTGGCAGCAATGCTGGTCATGGCCGCGCCTGCAGCGCCTACACCAGGTAAAAACACTTTATCGGCGGCTTTAATCACGGCCGGGTCGTCAGACACGGTTACGCTTACGCCTAAACGCTCAAGAGCAAACTTTACCGAAGAAATATTGGCGCAACCGGTGTTAACAATAACAATGGTTTGCTGGGTCATTACAGTGCTCCTTTACTGCTTGGCAGAGCATCACCAGAACGGGTAATGGCCTGACGCAGTGCGCGGCCAAACACTTTAAACAGGCTTTCTACCTGATGGTGTGCGTTACCTTCGGTGGTAGACAAGTGCAGCGACAAGCCCATGCTTTGCGCCAAAGAATAGAAGAAGTGTTCTACCATTTCGGTGGCCATTTCACCTACCTGATCGCGGCTGAATTTGGCATCAAACTTCAGATACGGGCGGTTGGAAATGTCCATAATACATTCGGCGCGGCATTCATCCATGGGCAGGGCAAAACCAAAGCGGCCGATACCACGCTTGTTACCCAGCGCTTTCTTAAGTGCTTCACCTAACGCCAGCGCCGTATCTTCTACGCTGTGGTGATCGTCAATATGCAGATCGCCGTCAGTTTTAAGCTGTAATTCAAACCCGCCGTGAGTAGCGATTTGATCCAACATGTGGTCAAAAAAGCCCATGCCGGTTGCAATGGTTGATTTGGCTGTAGAGTCTAAATCCACACGTACATGAATGTTGGTCTCGCTGGTGGTGCGAGTCACTTCAGCGATGCGTGAAGACGCCAGTAACTGCTTTTCAATAGCGGGCCAGTTAATACCGTCACGGCTGTACTGAATACCTTTAATGCCCATGTTTTCGGCTAGCTGCATGTCGGTCATGCGATCGCCAATTACGTAAGAGCGGGTAAAGTCGACTTTGCCTTGTTGCAGGTAATCTTTTACCAACCCCAGCTTTGGTTTACGGCAAGAGCAGTTGTCTTCGTCAAAGTGTGGGCAAATCAGCACGTCATCAAAGGTCACGCCCTGGCTTTCGAAAATGGCCATCATGGCATTGTGTGGGGCATCAAAATCCGCCTGCGGAAAACTGTCGGTGCCGAGACCGTCCTGATTGGTGACCATCACCAGTTTAAAGCCGGCGGCTTTCAGCTTTAACAATACCGGAATCACCTGTGGTTCAAATACCAGTTTTTCCAGGCTGTCGAGTTGCTTGTCAATCGGCGGCTCTTCTACCAGAGTGCCGTCACGGTCGATAAATAAAATAGCTTGCTGGCTCATAATTAAGCTCCTGCTTGGGCAAAATAAGCGTCTAATAATGACAATAAACGCTGGTTTTGTTCAGCGCTGCCAATGGTGACCCGCAGGCAGTTTTGCAGGTTAAGTTGTTTGGACTGATCGCGAATAAGCATGCCCTGGCTTACCAGATACTGCATGATCTGCGCGCACTCACTGTGGCGGAACAGAATGTAGTTGGCTTTTACATCGCCTACCATTTCAACGCCCGGGCGTTTGGCCAGTTCGGCTTGCAATGTGGTTCTTTCGCTGTTCAGGAAAGCCACTTGCTGCTGCATGCGGTCGATATTCTCAGGTGTTAGTGCCTGCGCCACAATTTGCGCCACCGGTTCAGGGATAGGATAGGGCGCAATTACTTTTAACAGGGCCTGAATGATGTCTTCATTGGCAATGGTAAAACCGCAGCGTAACCCGGCCAGCGCAAAGGCTTTAGACAGCGTACGTAGCACTACCAGGTTAGGGTATTGCGCCAGCTTGTTGGCCCAGGTGTTATCCATATCAAATTCGATATAGGCCTCATCCACCACAACCAACGCGGTATCAGCAAAATGCTCGATTACTGCGGTTAAGTCAGCCTTACTTACCTGGGTTCCGGTAGGATTATTTGGCGCGCAGATAAATACCAGATTCACGTTGTCGGTGGCACAGATACCCGCCACATCTAAACTAAAATCAGTATTCAGTGGTACGCGTTTGATGCCAACATCACAGGTTTCGGCGCTGATGGCATACATGCCATAGGTCGGCGGGCAAATCAGAATATTGTCTTCACCGGGCGTACAAAACGTGCGGATTAAAAGCTCAATACCTTCATCGGCACCGCGGGTCACAATTAACTGTGACTTGTCGATACCAGCATATGCGGCATAGCCGTTAATGACTTTGTCAGGCTGACACGAGGGATAACGGTTAAAGTTGCTGGCGTCGATGTCATAAGGATTAGCAAAGGGCGATTCGTTGGCATTCAGCCAGTCCTGACCACCCGAAAATAACCGGCGCGCTGACTCATAAGGTTTCAGCGGAACCAGATTGGCGTTGATTAAGGTATCAACCAGTTTGCTCGTCATAGCGGTCTCTGTATCTAATCGTTTTGCTGCAATTTAGTCATTCGGTAGCCCACGGCATTGCGGTGAGCATCCAATCCTTCAGCGTCTGCCAGTTGCATAATCGCCGGGCCTAAATTGCGCATGCCGTCTTCACTTAATTCCTGAATGGTGTAACGGCGCATAAAGTCCAGCAGTCCCAGGCTGGAGTAATTGCGGGCATAGCCGTAGGTCGGCAGCACGTGGTTAGTGCCCGACGCATAGTCTCCGGCACTTTCCGGCGACCAGGGGCCTAAGAAAATCGAGCCCGCATGTTTAATTTTGGGCAGTAAGTCCCGCGCATTGTCGCACTGCACAATTAAGTGCTCCGGTGCATACTGGTTACTTACCGCAATCGCCTCATCAACAGTAGCGGTTAGTATATAGCGGGCGTTTCCCATGGCTTTACTGGCGATGCTGTTACGTGAAAGCGCAGCAAGCTGGGTGGCAACAGCTGCTTCAACCGCGTTTATCAGCGCTTCGCTGTTGGTGACCAGAATCGCCTGTGAATCCGGGCCGTGCTCGGCCTGGGATAACAGATCTGATGCCACAAAATCTGCATCGGCGTTGTTATCTGCCAGTACCAATACCTCTGAAGGACCGGCTGGCATATCAATGGCCGCGCCGTCCGCGCGCTGGCTGACCTGCTGTTTGGCTTCGGTCACAAAGCTGTTGCCAGGGCCAAAGATTTTATCAACCTTGGTAATGGTTTGCGTGCCAAAGGCCATCGCGGCTATGGCTTGCGCGCCACCACACAGGTAAATCTCTTCAATGCCACACAGCTTCGCTGCATAAGCGATCTCAGGCGCAATTTCCTGTGCGCTGTTCGGCGGTGTGCATAGCACTTTGCGTTCGCAACCGGCAACCAGTGCCGGTACACCCAGCATCATTACAGTAGACGGTAACGGCGCGCTGCCACCCGGAATATACAAGCCAACCGCTTCAAGGGCGGTAAAACGCTGCTCACACACTACACCGGGTGTGGTGGTGAGTTTAATATCCTGGGGATACTGTGCCTCGTGAAACTGTTTAACATTGTTAAACGCGGTTTGAATGGCATCCTGCACCTGTGGTGTAACGCGGCTTGCCAGTTCATCACGTTTTTCGGTACTTAACGGCAGGGTGGTAAGCTCAGGGCTGTCGAAACGACGGGTGAAATCCAGCACCGCTTCGTCACCACGTTCCAGCACCGCAGTTATGATATCTGCTACAGTAGCGCGTAATTTAGCGCTGTCTGCCATGGCCGGGCGGGCCAGGGCAGCGGTTTGTTCGGCAGCGGATAAAGTAGACCAGTTAATCATGTGATTAGCCTCGCATTAACCCATCATTTTTTCGATTGGCATCACCAGAATCGAGCTACAACCTAAGGCTTTGAGCTTTTCCATGGTTTCCCAGAACAGGTTTTCCGGGCTCACTACGTGAATCGCTACAGTGTCTTCGCTGCCTGCCAGTGGCAGTACAGTTGGGTTTTCCGCGCCTGGCAGTAAGCTTTTGACCTGCTCTAAATAGGCTTTTGGCGCGTGCAGCATAATATACTTGCTTTCTTTAGCCTGAATTACGCCGTCAATACGTGGTACTAAACGGTTAATCAGAGCCAGTTTTTCGTCGCTTAGTTCACCGTCGGCACGCTGGATCAGTACGGCTTTAGAACGGAAGATCACTTCTTCTTCCTGCAGGCCATTGGCTTCAAGGGTGGCACCGGTGGATACCAGGTCACAGATAGCGTGGGCAACGCCAGCACGCGGTGCAACTTCTACCGAACCAGTTAACATTACCGCCTTGGCATTAACGCCGTTTTCTTTAAAGAAACGTTCCAGCAGGTAAGGGTAGGTGGTGGCCACTTTTTTGCCTTCCAGTGCCTGTACGCCGGTATAATTGAATTCGGTAGGCACAGCGATAGACAGGCGGCAACCGCCGTAATCCAGACGGCGCAATACTTCAAAATCTGCTGCTTTGCCGGCGGCCTGACGTTCCAGCATTTTTTCTTCCAGCTCGTTCTCACCGATAAAACCTAAATCTACAACGCCATCCATCACCAGGCCTGGGATGTCGTCGTCACGGACGCGCAGCAGGTCGATATTTTCATTGGTGGAATGGGCAATCAGCAGGCGATCGCGAATGTTCAGTTTAATGCCGATGGCTTTCAGAAGTGCAATACTGTCGTCGCTTAAACGACCTGATTTTTGAATTGCAATTCGCAGTCTGCTGCTGTTATCACTCATGGTGATGGTCCTCTATTAGTCCTGAATTTGGTGCGCCATTAACGAAAAACCCCCGGAAGTTTCCTTCCGGGGGTCGATAACTGTTATCTGCGCCACTGGAAGGAAAACAACAACCTTCCAGCACAAACCTGAAAGGTTATGCTTTATGATGGTGGTGATGAATGGCGGCGCGTTTAATCATGTATAAAAATTTGGTTCAATAATTTAGACGCGCAAACAATAGCCAAGACGCGCAGTCATTGCAAGCCTTTTGCAACTTTTGAGGGTAAATATACTCTAATTATTTGTTATAAGGTCTGCCAGTTTGGAATGAATTATCTAAATTGGTGAATAATTAGCCGTTAAGGCGTATAGTCATCCTCAAAAGTGGGAGGTGTTATGAGCAGCGATTTACTGTTTTCGGTACTGCCCCGAGAGGGAAAGGTACCCATTGTTACCGACGACAGGGTTAAACGCGTCAGTAAAGAGTCGCGGGCCAAGCAATTGTCTGAAGATGAAAAAGAAACTCATGACGAAGAACGCCTGATCAGTGAGCAGCAACAGTACAAGGTGCATGAGAAGAACGCACAGGATAAAGAGCGATCCGAGCATGAGCAAAAAGAGCAGCAGGCTGAATCGCGGACCGAAAATAACGTAGAAGAAACGGAATCAGAGGATGAGCTGGTTTACAACAGCCACGGTGAAAAGGCAGAGCATCACCACGAAGATGATGCCCCGCATATTGATACTTACGAGTGAGCGGATTTCTTTTCAGTATCCAGCCACAGCAAGAACGCAGGTAAAAACAGTAAATCGATAACCAGCGCACTTACCAGTATAATTGCAGTAAGCAGGCCCATGTCTGAATTTAATGCAAAGCTGGACATACTTAAAATTATAAAACCCACTGTCAGTACTGATGTGGTTACGATCAAAGCCTGGCCTATGGTAGCAAAAGCATAACGTACCGCTTCTTCAGAGGTTTTCCCCAGCTCCCTTGCTTTCTTGTATTTTGCTAAAAAGTGTACTGTATCATCAACAATGATCCCTAGTGTCATACTTAGAACCACTGAAAGTGCCATATTGATCTCACCGGATATTATTCCCCAGATACCGAAGCCCAGTCCTGCGGGAAGTAAGTTAGGCACCAGGCTAATACAGCCCAGTTTGAGTGATTTCAGGGCAAAAATAAGTAATACAGAGATTATAACTAACGCGGTTAAAGATCCTTTTAACATGCTGGTCATGTTGGCTTCTCCAATATGAGCAAACATTAAAGCCGGGCTGGCTGCTGTCAGGGTGAGATCTGGCGCAATGGAATTAAAATAGGCTTTAGCGGCTAACTCGAACTCGGTTAGCTCTTTACTGCCCAGATTATCAAGTGTGACACTGATACGTGATGCGCTTTTATCTACATCTACCTGATTGTTTAAATCCAGACCGTAGGGCAATGACATCTCAAGTAATAGCAAATATTGTGCGGCAAGCTCCGCATCCTGCGGCAGTGCATAATAGGCATCATCGTCATAGTTCATGTTCATGTTCAGCTTTTTATAGGTATCGCTAATCGATGAAACATGATCTACCTGAGGTTGTTTTCTAAGCCAGTTGGTAAAATCCAAAATGGCGTTGAGTACTTCAGGCTTATTCACGCCGGAAATTTCATGAGTATAAATAGCAAAATCAATGGTTGCTAAACCGCTAAGGTGCTCAGTTTGGTAATCTGCAGCCTGGCGGAAGGCACTATCTTTGTGGAAATACTTAATGGCCACATCGTTAAGCTGGTTTTGTGAGGCAAAAGCAATAGCGCCAATAAATACTACAAGGCTGTAGGGCAACACCCTGCGATGATTAGCGATCACCCACTCCCCCATGCCCGTCAGCCAGGTCGTCTTTTTTGTTTCTCCGGAAGGTGCTGGCTTCACTGGAAGGTAAACCAAAACAGAGGGGAGTAATGTCAGGGCAAACACGCAGGCCAGCATCACACCCAGAGCCGTCAGGTTACCTAGATCGGCTAAAATAGGTACATCTGAAAAGTTTAGCGTTAAAAAGCCTATTGAAGTGGTTACAGAGGTTATAATTACTGGCATAGCATTGAGTGAAAGCGCTTTTTGCAGAGCCTCTTTGCGTTCGTATCCTTCTTTAATATGTTGAAACCAGGAAGCAATAATGTGGACGCAGTCTGCTACGGCTAGTGTCATTACCATGGTTGGCACGTTTACAGTAGATACGCTCAAAAAGAACCCGGCCCAGCCAGCAAAACCCATGGTTGCAGCTATTGTAGATGCAACAATGATAAGGGTAGCCAATGCTGCGTAAATTGATCGCATAAGAATACCAATCATAATAATAATGGCAGCAAACATGGCGGGGACAAGCGTTGAGGCATCCTCGTTAGCGGCCAGCAAAAAGGCATCATTCAGCATTACTACACCGGTCAGATAAATTTCGTGGTCCGGATAGTCTGTTAAAATAGAGGCTTTAAGGTCTTTTACAAACGCTGCTACTTCGGCTAACTCCAGAGTTTGATCGCCGTCATTTAATCTCACCGTAATGCTGACAACGGCGACCTGGGCATCCCGGGAAACCAAGCGATTGACTACATCAGGCTCGCTAAGTGCTATCTTCTCTATATTTTCGATAACTTCAGGAGTCAGGCTTTGCCAGTCAGGGTAAAGTTTATCAACGATTAGGTCGTCTTGCTGAGCGTAAGTATGCTGAAAGTTGGTGACAGAGTTGACCCTAATCGAATAGGGAGTTTGCCAGCCTTCTTCGGTGATAGCTTTAATCAGATCAAGCGTTTTTTCGTTAAATACATTACCGCTTTGAGGTACAACTAAAAAATTAACAGTTTCAGCTTTATTAAAGTGATCCTGCATGTCCTCAAAGGCTACGCGATGAGGATTGTCCTCGCGAAAAAACGTTTTGTAATCACCCCTAAAATACAAATTCTTACCACCAATAGACATCGCAATAATAAATACGCTGGCTAAAACAATGATAAGCAAAGGGTGATTCATCAAACGCTGATAAAAACTTTTAAACATTTGACATCCTTGACTTTAAACTAGTGCTATATAATTGATAACTTAATATTGCACGCTACCGGTAAATTTTCCACTAATCATGGTGGGACTAATGGTTGGGCTGTTTAATTTGAGAGGTCACTTAAATGAGTATTCCCAGCGTAATGACTCATCGGGTCGTTACTGTTCACATGGATGATTCATTGGCTGTGGTCAGGGAAATCTTTGAAGCCAGCGGGTTTCACCATCTGTTGGTGGTCGAAGAGGATAAACTGGTGGGGGTGATTTCTGACCGGGATTATTTAAAAGCCATCAGCCCTTTTATTGACAGTATCAGCGAGCGGATCCGCGATCGCGCTACCCTGGAGCGTAAAGTGCATCAAATTATGACGCGGGAAGTGATTACTCTCAAAGCCACCGATAGCATGGTCAAAGCCATAGAGTTGTTTAATACCCACAAAATTTCCTGTTTGCCGGTAATTGACGAAAACGAAAAGCCCATCGGTATTGTGAGCTGGCGGGATATATTTCGCTATTTCGGCGCTTCTGTGCAAAAGCGCCGAAGTTAGGGCTAAAGCTCAGCCTGCGCGCCCAGGGCTTTTAGCGCATCACCGTCAAGACGGTAGCGGATCCATTCCCCCTGCGGTTTCGCTCCCAGCGAATCATAAAAATCGATAGCTGGCTGATTCCAGTCGAGCACACTCCATTCAAATCGCCCACAGTCTTTGGCCAGAGCGATACCAGCTAAATGAGTAAGTAGCTTTTTGCCTGCGCCTAATCCTCGGCTTTGTGGCGATACGTACAGATCTTCCAGATAAATACCGTATTGTCCCTGCCAGGTAGAATAACTGAAAAAATAGATGGCAAACCCGATGGCCTGGCCGTCCTGTTCGCAGATAAGACCGTGGGCGTTAGGGGTCTCACAAAACAGGGTATTGTGAATGTGAGCCGGTGTAGCCTTAGCTTCATGCTCGGCTTTTTCGTAGATGGCCAGCTCTTTAATAAAATGCAGGATTGTGTCGGTGTCTTCGAGCACTGCTGGTCTGATAGTAATACTCATAGTCGTTGGGTTCCTGTGTTGATAGCCGCGACAAACACAAATAGTGTGGTTAAAAGGGCTGCTGCGTTACCGAAGCAGCCCTTTGACTAGGACGCTTGGGAAGGCTTTCGTTTTAAAGCGGTTATTCGCGTAACGATAACATTAAAGACGGTCTTACCGGCAATGCCAATATCCTGCAGGATAAGGTACAGGCAAGGCACCAGAATCAGCGTAACCAGGGTCGCGTACAATACGGCAGAGCCCAGAGCTGCTGCCATTGGAATAACAAATTGCGCCTGCAGGCTGGTTTCAAATAACAGCGGCGTTACCCCGGCAAAAGTGGTAATTGAAGTTAGCGTGATCGCTCTGAAACGAGCACTGCCCGCCTGCTGAGCGGCTTCCAGAATAGAATAGCCCTCCGCGCGGCGTTGATTTATATAATCTGTCATTACCAGTGAATCGTTGATAACCACCCCGGCCGCTGCAATCAGGCCGAATGTGGAGAACATGCTCAGTTCAAGGTCAAGTAAGAAGTGAGCATAAATAGCACCAGTCATACTAAAAGGGATAACCGACATAATAATGATCGGCTGGCCGTAACTTTTAAGCGGTACGGCTAACAGTATATAAATGATAATCATCGCGGCAGCGAAAAACATCACCTGTTCATCCTGCTGCGCCTGCTGTTCTTCAATGTCGCCACCCAACTGGGTCTGAACTTGTGGGAATTCTTCAAGCAACTGCGGCAGCAGGTTTTCGTCGATATTCTCAACCAGTTCGTTGGGCTCTACCGCTTCTTCATCGATAGAACCAAATACGTACACGCTACGATAGCCGTCCTCGCGGCGGATATAGCTGATACCGGGCTGCTCGGTGAGCTCTACCACATCACCCAGCATAACTTCTTCGCTGGCAGGCGTACTGATAATGGTGTATTTTAGTGCCGAAAATTGTTCGCGGGTCATGCGTGGGTAGCGCACCATGACACGCACTTCCTCACCATTGCGGATAACACGCTGGGCTTCGCCACCATAAAAACTAAAACCGACCTGATTGGCAATGTCTCGCAGGGAAAGGTCTAGCTCGTAAGCTGCAGGCAGTAAAGACATGCGGATTTCTTTGCTGCTCGGGTCAATCGACGAACTGATATCGTAAACGCCTTTTTGGTCCTGTAATAACTGGATAAAGCGACGGCCTGCCTCATTGAGCATGTTGATGTCGGCACCATAAAGCAAGTAGGCAAACTCACCGTTGTCACCGCTTTGGTTAATATCATCAATTATGGTGATACTTTTCATACCCGCGATAACAGGCATGGCTTCACGCCAGCGCCGGGATAATTCAAAGGTACTGAAATGGCGTGCTTCTTCATCCACCAGCGGCGCAACAATTCGGGCTTCAGAGCGGGTTTCGTTAAACGACACAATATCCCGCAGCATGCCACTGCCAAACTCTTCAATGGTTTGGGCTTCAACCTTACGAATGGTATTTTCGATGGTTTTGAGCGCTTCAATAGTGGCAAAATCCGACACGTTCTCGTTCATTTCGATTTCAATCATGGGGAAATCATGGGGCGCTTTAGGCTGCGGGATCATGCGCACAAAATTCCCCTGAATCAAACCAACACCAAGCAGTAGCAGGGAAATGAAGAGCATCAGTACCGACCAGCGCCATTCAATCGCTTTGCTGACGGTGCGGTAGTAGGGACCGTTAACAAACTGATTAAAGCGGTTGTTGAACTTTGCCCGCCAGCTGGTGGGTTTAACCGGCTTAAAGTGAATGCCGGCAACGTGAGCAGGCAGGATCAGTTTGGACTCAATTAAGCTGAATACCAGACATAACGACACCACAACGGCAATATTGTAAAAAAAGGCACTGTCGGGGCCGCTACTTAAAATAAACGGAGCAAATACCGCTATGGTGGTTAAAACACCAAAGGTTGCGGGCGTAGCAACCCGTTTAGCACCGCGTATCACGTTATCTATACCAGTGCCTTTGCGTTCTATTTCGGAATAGGCGCTTTCGCCTATTACAATAGCGTCGTCAACGACTATCCCCAGCACCATGATAAAGGCAAACAGTGAGAGAATATTAATACTGACACCAAATACTGGCATTAGCATTACCGCGCCCAGAAAACATAAGGGTAAGCCCACCATAACCCAGAAAGCCAGGCGGAAGCGCAGGAAAATGGTTAGCATCAGCGCTACCAGAATGGACCCTTGTAACAGGTTTTGCAGCATCATATTTAAACGGGCATTCAGGTAATAGGTCATGTCATAAAGCTCTTTCAGCTCAAGACCTGCCGGTAGTTCACTATTTTTGTGCTCCATGTATGCTTTAACGGTTTGGGCAACCGGAATGATATTCTGAAATTTAGTGGCTTTAATATCGATGATGACCGCGTTTTTGCCGCTGAATCGAAAATAGCGCTCGCCTTCAGTAAACTCATCCTTAATGTCGGCAATATCTGACAGTAACACCTGGGCGCCATCAGCCCCGATTTTTACCGGGATACTGGCAAATTCCTCGCCATCATAAAACTGACTTTCAATACGAACCGACACCAAACCGGCATCCGTACGAAGCTGACCGGCAGAAATATTGGCGGAATACTGATTAATGGCGGCTGACACATCGGCGATAGTCAGGCCGTACATACGCAACAGCTCAGGTTTAATTTCTATGGCGATTTCGTCCAGCGGGACCCGGGCATTGGCAATGGAAATAGTGCCTACCTGTAATAACTCGTCTTCAATCTCGTTGGCTATGGGCTTGAGTTCGGTTAACGGGATATCGCCGGTAAGGGCCATTTCAATCACGTCCTGCTGAAACTCGACCTGGGAAATCGTGACCGGCTCCATGCCTGAAGGGAAGGTCGCAATGCTGTCGACCCTGAGTTTTACTTTATCGAGGATTTCGGGCAATTCGGCATCCTGATCGATTTCCAGTGAAATACGTCCGTTATTTCGGAAAGAGCGCGATATCATGCGCTTTATCTCACTGACATCCTTGAGGTTTTCCTCTATTTTTATCAGGATGCTTTCTTCAATTTCCTGGGGGGATGCGCCAAGGTAAGACGCTGATATATTAATGTAATTGATTTCGATGTTCGGGAACATCTGGCGCTGGATAGTAAAATAACTTACTAAGCCCATGACCAGGATAAACAGCATCAGCAGGTTGGCAGCAACCGGATTGCGCGCAAACCAGGCGATCATGCCCGTTTGGGTATCTAATGGATCTTTCATAGCGCTTTATTCCGTTTGTTATTGTTGACTGGCAACCAGACCACTGGTGCCGTCTACCACTTTAACGGCCATGCCGTTTTGCGGGTATTCCGGGAGCGTCATGACAATCCGTGCCGAAGCATCGATATCAGCATGAAAGTAAAAGAAACTGCCTTCTTCGCGCAGCACTTCAACCGGCACCGATTGCAGGCGATCCTCGTCGTCAAGGATCCACAGCTGCCGGCGCGTAATCAACTCCTGCGGCAGTTTATACACGTTTTCCAGCGTGCGGCCGGTGAAGGTCACTTTGACGTAAGAACCAAAACGCAGCACAGGTGCATCTGTTTTAAGCCCGTAAGGATCGTCTATCCGGGCAACCAGATGGGTCATGCGGGTATCGGCGTCCACTAAACCGGTTTCACGGTTAAGCATGCCAATACGGGTTATGGCGTCGTCACTGCGGTTCACCTGAGTCAGTTCAGCAGCGATTTGGGTTAAGTTCTGAGGTAAGAAAATCTGATCAAAGCGGGCAACCGGGAAAGTCACTTCAGCTGTTTCAATATTAAAAAGCTGGGCAACCATGGTGCCGGTATTAACAAAATCACCTTTACCGATATTGCGACTTACAATAAGGGCATCATAAGGGGCTGTTACATCACAGTTGGCCAGATCGCGTTTAGCAATTTTAAGCTGCGCCTGAGCTGCTTTTACTGCCGCCTGGGCACTTAAAATCTGTGGCTTGCGCAAATATAAATCTGTAACAGTAAATCGTGATTTAGGCAAATTAGCGGCTTCTTGTTTGGCAACTTCTGCCAGCGCTTCTTCTTCTATTAACGCTGCTTCAGCGGCAGCCAGGTTGGCCTGTGCCTGCAGTAGCGCCGCTTCGTAAGTGTCTTTCTCGATACTGAATAATACCGTGCCGCTTTTAACTTGTCCGCCGGCAATAAACTGAGGATGCCAGTAAGTGACTTCGCCACTGACCTGCGCAGACAGACTGGTAGATTCCAACGGTGCCAGCTCACCAAAGCCCTCGATAGTAACCGAATATGAAGTTGGTTGAAGATTGGTGACCTGTACACTTGGACGTGTATCGATTGATTCAGGTTGAGCTTCGCTGTCACCAAGCGCCGCAACCCCTTTCATCACAACAATTCCCACTATTAAAATAGCGACCGGGGAGAGTCTTTTTATCCATTTCATCACAGCTGTTCCCGCTTCCTGTTATTGCTCAGGTTATTATGTAGTTTTTGGCGAAGCCGGAACGTTGATCAGGTGTAACCGTAAGTTAAGCAACCAGATTTTCAGAAACCTAGACCTCTGCCATAGTACCTAATGATGACGCAGAAACGACCTTATTACGACCCTTTTCTTTGGCTAAATATAAGGCTTTGTCGGCTAACGAGAGTGCTTGATCCAATCCGCTACTAAGCTGTAACTCAGCCACGCCAAAGCTAGCGGTCACTGTGAGCGAGGTGTCGCCTACGTTAACGGGGGTGTTGGCCAGGTGCTGGCGTATTTTTTCGGCAAGGATGGTGGCATTCGTTTCGTCGGTTGTCGGTAAGACAAACAAAAACTCTTCGCCTCCCCACCGGGCAACCGCATCTTGTTTGCGGATGGCGCTTTCGAATAATCTGGCAACATGTTCCAGTACGATATCGCCACCATCATGACCATAGTTATCGTTTACCTGCTTAAAGCGGTCGATGTCGCATAAAACCACCGACAGCGGTTCCTTTTGGCGTTGGGCCCGGTTGGTCTCATGGGTGATTAACTTTTGTATTCCCCGTCGGTTGAGTAACTGGGTGAGGGCATCAAACAGCGCCTGGCGTTCAAACTTTTCGCTGATGTCACGGATGATAGTGAAGCTGGTTTGGCGGCTGTGTTCGTAAAAGGCAGATAAAAACGTGACAGTGGCAAAAGACAATAACAAACGCACTCTGAACTCATGGCTGTAATTCACTCCCAGTAAGGCATCGTCGGGATAAAACAGGATCAGGATGCAAAACGCCATAAACAGGCCAACAAATAACACGCCGTAGCGTATGCCTGAAAAAAACATTGCCACCGGCGGTAAAACAAAAATCCATAACGGACCGGTACCCGCTACCCCGCCTTGCGCTACCAGGTAAAGCATTAAAAACATCAGGCAGGTAACCAGCATCGCTGGCGCAATTACATGGCTGTGTTGTAATTTGCTGTGGAGCAGGATGCCTTTGCACAAGCCAAACATGGCCGAGGAGACAAGTAAAACGATACCCAGAATATCATCACGGGTTAGCACTGCATTGATACCCAGCACCAGGGTTATCGACATTCCCACAATGGCAAACAGATTAATAACGACAATTTTACGACGGGTATCCTCGTCGTGTTCTTCCCGACAGCCACTAAGAATAAGACTGTGGTAAAACCGTTTAATCCGGCTGTGTTGATTCTGAGTTTGCTTCAAGTTTGGCTACTACATCTTTAGCAAGTTGGTTTACCAGTATGCGCATTTGCGCTACTGCCTGGGCAAACCCGTCTGATTCAAGTGGGAGCTGATAGTTAAACTGAATCAGTTGAGGTGCCTGTGAGTCTGGTGCCTGAAGCCTGAACGTGCCTTTTAGCACCAAATCGCCCAGATAGGTGGTGATAAAATCATCTATCTGAATGTCTAAAATATACTCGGTTTGGGCCGGGTTTGTCCACTGGCTTTGGGCTCTGAGGCGAACACTGTGTTGCAATGATAAGGCTTCACCAAAAGCCATGGTTAAATCGTTATCAAAAGGCTCGGCCCACAGGTGGTCCGGGGCAAAATGCAGCTGACTGGCGCTGAGCTGTAAGCTTAAATTACGCTGCTTCAGGTAAGTCGGCACGGTTAAGGTACGCAGAAAAACAGTGGGCTGTGCGCTGATATCCCGACTCGGCTGGGAAAGACTTTGACCCGGGTCGTGTAACAGATAGTAATTAAGTGAAATGGGTTTACTGCTACATGCGCTCAACGCCCCCAGCAGCAGTACCAGTAGCCAGTTTCTCATTGGTTGTTCTCCTTGACCCGGGGTTGAATATTGATCTCTGCGTTGTCGGAAAAAATCAGCCCGTTTGGTGTACGGTTAAGCTGCATTAACAGCGGTTGTACTGAGCGCAGGGTTTCCTGCAGTGAGTCAACGGTTTCCGCTATCTCTGCTTTACTCAGTCCGCCTTCTGAATAATGCTGTAGCAGCTCTTCAAAAGCGTTGAGACTGTGCTGAATCTGGCCGTTAAGCTTGTCGGTGTCAAAGGCTGAAATGGTTTTATCAAATTTTTGGCTGGTGGCATCAACCGACTTCGCGGCTGCCTTGAGGGTAGCCACCACATTGGTAATATCTTCAATCAGCGCTTCCAGTGGCAGTGCATTCATTTTATCTAAAATGGCATCCGCTTTTTGCGTGAGCTGAGTAAATTCGCTGGATACCGTTGGGATAACGTCAATGCCATTGACCTGCAGCTTCCTGGTTGCCTTGGGTTGTTCAACATGTTGTAAATCGACATACAAACCGCCGGTTAACACGTTCCCCATTCTTAAGGTGGCGCGCAGATCCTTATGAATCCAACGGGACAGGCGATTTCTTAAAAAAGTCAGACCCTCTTCGCTGTCTTCCAGGCGGGCTTTGCCCGGATAAATGTTAAGCAGCACGGGGATGGGGTAGGCGTCATCTAACAGACTGCCCAGTTCGATTTGGTCGGAGTTAATAGCGGCAACCTTACCGATTTGCAGGCCCCGGTATTCTACCGGCGCGCCGACCGTGAGTCCGCGTACACTTTCGTCTATCAGTAAGACATACTGGGCGGCGTAGCCAAACCTTTCGTCGGCAGCGGCATCGTAATCACCGTAAATAATAAAGGAAGCGTTTTTTTCGATGGGCTTGCCTTTCGCATCCCCCTGAGGATTACCGAAGGTAACGCCATTCGCCAGCAAGGTCTCCAGACTGCCGGTCTGGATAGTCAGGCCATTGGAGGCGAGTTGTAGCTTTACGCCGCTAACATTCCAAAAGCGGGTGCTTTCGTCTATTAGCTTGTGATACGGCGCATGAATAAAAGCGCGATATTCTATTTTGCCGAGATCCACATCAAAATTAACCTCTTCGAATTCGCCCACTTTAAACCCTTTATAGATAATAGTATCACCGGGTTTGTAAGTGAGATCATCGGTAGCACTGCTCAGTTTAACGTGCAGACCTGGGGTGCCAGGCGGGGTAACAGGAGGGCGCTCAAGAGCAACAAAATGGTCCAGTTCGGTCTCGCCTGGTTCGGCTGTCATGGCAATAAAGCTGCCGGATAATAACGTGTTTAATCCTGATACTTCGGAAAAAGAGACCCGGGGAGCAACCAGCCAGAAGCGGGTATTTTCATTTAACAGCCGGGCGGCGCTTTTCTCCAGACGGGCGGTAACAATCACGCCATCAAGCTCAGGTTTAAGCTCAATTTTTTTTACCTGGCCAACCTCAAGATCCCGAACTTTAATCGGCGTTTTGTTAATTTCGATACCGCTGGCCGAACTCATCTCGATAGTGATCAGCGGCCCTTGATTCTGCCATTGATAGTAGACCATCCAGGCGCCCACTAATAACGCCAGAATAGGAATCACCCAGACTTTGGAGATTCTTGTGGTGGGTTTTATGGTTGCGTTATCGGTCATAAATCTGCACGGTCCCTTTGCTGCCAGATTAAACGGGAATCAAATGTCATTGCTGCTAACATGGTAATAAAAACCAATCCGCAAAAAGCCAGCGCGGCGGGACCGGGATGAATTGAAAGCGTGCTGCCAAGCTGGATCAGCGCCACCAGTATAGCAACCACAAATACATCAATCATCGACCAGCGTCCAATAAACTCAATAAACCGGTAATAACGGATTTGCCGTTCTGGCTTATTTAATTCGTGAAACTGCACGGCATAAGTCAGTCGGGCAAGCACAATCAGTTTACCCACCGGGATCACGATACTGGCAAAAAATATTACCAGTGCAACCGGATAGGAGCCACTTTGCCACAGTGAAATAACGCCGCCCATAATGGTGTTAGGTTCGGCATCGCCAAATAATTCCGTGGTCATTATGGGCAGGGCATTGGCTGGAATATACAGGATCAGTGCGGTAAACAACAAGGCCCAGGTACGCTGAATGCTTAAGCTGGATAATTGCGGTGTTAGCGGTGCTATGTAGGGTAAGTTGCCATTATACAGCCAGAGTTTCAGCCGGGTATCATCAAAATAAAACAAGGCGGCGCTCATACAAACACTAAACAGCACAAAGGCGTAAAAGGACATACCAATAGCGATGTCGGCCAGCGAGGTGATCTTGATGAGGCTCACCAGTGTGCCGAGCAAAAAGATTTCGGCCATACTCCAGGGCATTAAAGCTTCTACCCACTTTAACAGCGTTTTCATCCACGGCTGTGGCGCTACCGTTAGTCTGGCGGTGAGTAGCGTGATGAGGCCAGTAAGAACCAGGCCGGGTAGTACCAGTGTTGCCATGCCGGTAATCAGTGCCAGACTAAAGTAGTCCTGCTCGATTAACACGTGCAGACCGCCGGGTAAATCGATACTGTTTTGCTGACCGTTGGCACGAAAGGACAAAAAATTAAAAGGTAAGGACAGTAACAGGAATATCATGGCCGAAATCGACAACGCCAGTGCCAGCGGCATATCATTGCGATGATATATGCTAAGCGTGTAACCGCAGCGAGGACAGACAGCCCGCTGTTTATTATGCAAGGCTGGCACGTTTACGTTGGCTTCGCACTGAGGGCAAGTAATATTACAAAGTGGAGGCGCTGACATCGCTCACATTGGGTTTGTTTTTTATTAGCTTACCCCAAACATCCCTGACTTAAAATAGAACGGGGCGCTTTAAGCGCCCCGTTCTGAGAGTATTACTATTGTAACTTAGTAAGCCGCGTTGCCCGGTGTACGCGGGAAAGGAATTACATCACGAACGTTTTGCATGCCGGTTACGTAAGCAACCAGGCGCTCAAAGCCCAGACCAAAGCCGGCGTGTGGTACGGTGCCGTAACGGCGTAAATCACGGTACCAGCCGTAATCTTCTTTACTCAGGCCCATTTCTTCCAGGCGTTCATCGAATACATCCAGACGTTCTTCACGCTGCGAACCGCCGATGATTTCACCAATACCCGGCGCCAGTACGTCCATCGCGGCAACGGTTTTGCCGTCGTCATTCAGGCGCATGTAAAAGGCTTTGATGTCCTTCGGATAGTTTTGCATGATAATCGGCGCGCCAACGTGCTCTTCGGCCAGATAGCGCTCATGCTCACTCGACAGGTCAATGCCCCAGCTAACCGGGAACTCAAAGTCTTTACCGCAGTTTTCCAGAATCTCGATTGCGTCGGTGTAGTTCATACGCACGAAATCGCTGCTGATTAATTTTTCCAGACGGCTTATCGCTTCCTTATTGATGCGATCTGCAAAGAAAGCCATATCGTCAGCACGCTCTTCCAGTACCGCTTTACACACATACTTAAGCATGTCTTCTGCCAGCTGGGCGATATCACCGAGGTCGGCAAAGGCAACTTCCGGTTCGATCATCCAGAACTCAGCCAGGTGACGTGAGGTGTTGCTGTTTTCGGCACGGAACGTCGGGCCAAAAGTATAAATCTTCGACATGGCACAAGCGTAAGTTTCGCCGTTTAACTGACCGGAAACCGTTAAGTAGGCCTCGCGACCGAAAAAGTCCTGACTGTAATCAACCTGGCCTTGTTCAGTAGTCGGAACGTTCATCATATCCAGCGTTGATACGCGGAACAGTTCGCCAGCGCCTTCGGTATCGCTGGCGGTGATGATTGGCGTGCTAACCCAAAAATAGCCGCGCTCGTGAAAGAAGCGGTGAATAGCCTGCGACAAACAGTTACGCACGCGGGTAACCGCGCCAATAACATTGGTGCGTGGGCGCAAATGGGCATGTTCGCGCAAATATTCGATAGAGTGACGCTTTGCCGCCATTGGGTAGGTGTCCGGATTTTCTACCCAGCCCACAATCTCAACATCGGTTGCGTCAAGTTCCAGCGCCTGGCCTTTGCCTTCTGACGCTTTTACATTTGCGGTAACCACCAAAGAACAGCCAGCCGTTAAACGTTGAATATCAGCATAATTCGGTAACGAATTCAGCGCGACTACCTGTACAGGGTCAAAACAACTACCGTCGTGCAAAGCAATAAATGAAAGGCCTGCTTTTGAGTCGCGTCGGGTTCTTACCCAGCCCTTCACCGTTACCGATTCGCCAACCGCGTACTTACCAGCCAGTACGTCAACTACGGGGGCGTGTGTCATGGTTACTATCTCCAATCAATATGTGTTTTTGTAAAACGCAAATCATCGCATAGCCAAAGCCCGATTGCATCCAGATTCATTAAACAAAATGACGTTCTGGTCGATATTGACTATGAGAGCGTTAAAAATAACGTTTTCGCTATGTGGTCTGCTGCAATTTCAGGCAGCGTTTTTATCACTTTAACCTAACAGGCGCTAGTATACTTATTCGCTTTGCGGATACTAGCGATACAGACAGAAATGACAGCTAAAACAGTGCAAAAATTTGGTCAGGAACGCAGAAAAAAATCCCGTGAGCATGATACCTACTACCGGGTAGTGGTCACGCTTAACTCGCTAGCCTGGCTGTCGCTTATGATTTGTTTGATATTGTTTCATTTCGCACGGCCGGAAATGGTCTCGGGCGTACAGCAATTCTGGGGAATCGAGGGACGTACCAGCTGGTCGCCGGAGTATATTGATGCGTTGATTACGTTGCTACAGAGTTGTTTAGTGACGAGTTTACTAACGATGTTTTTACGGTCACGACGTAATCGTCGTAAAAGCGATCGCTACGGAGTTAACCTGTTTATTCTGGCGGGGATTAGCTCGCTGAGCCTGGTAACATTAAACGCGGTAGCGCTGGCATAACCAGCGCTGTCTGCCTGGTTCAGGCCGGAATAAAGCTGCTGCTAATCAGGTACCAGGTGTAAACCACGTAAGCGACTACAAATATCCCGCCTTCCAACCGATTTAGTCGTCCGGGGCCCTTCAGCCCGATACAAAATACAAACAGAGCAACAGAGAGTGCCAGCATAAAGACTACATCGCGGTAGAGGAATTCTGAGCCCACTTCCATGGGCTGGATAACGCCGGCAATACCTACTACGGCCAGTGTATTAAACATGTTGGAACCGATCACATTACCCAGCGCCAGATCATGTTCGCCCTTACGCACAGCCACCAGGGATGAAGCCAGCTCTGGCAGTGAGGTACCAATGGCAATAATGGTAAGACCGATAATGACATCGCTGACACCGAAGAAAGTGGCGATTTCCACGGCCCCCCACACGAGTAACCGTGAGCTGGCCACCAAAATTAACAGCCCAACGATTAACCACAGGGTTTCTTTTTTCAGGTTAGTGTCGGCCAGATTCAGCTCTTCGTCGTACTCGGCGGCCAGAGCGTCTTTGTCGCCGCGCATCCCGGTCCATATGCTCCACGAAATAAGCAAAATAAACAGCCCTAACAAGGAAAACGCATCGTCTTTGGAAACGGTTAAATCGAGCACTTGCCAGGCCGCAAAAAAGGTCAGGCCTAACATAATGGGCAGTTCTTTGCGGATAATTTCAGAGCGCACGGCAATCGGGCTGATTAAAGCGGTGATCCCCAGTATCAGGGCAATATTGGCAATATTTGAACCATAGGCATTACCCAGTGCAATGCCGGAACTGTTTTCCATTGCCGCGATAATCGAAACAATAATCTCAGGTGCAGATGTGCCAAAACCAATGATCAGCATACCAATCAGGATGGGCGAGAGACCAAAGTGTTTAGCGACTACTGCCGCGCCACCCACAAATTTGTCTGCACTCCACAACAGTAATGGTAAACCAATGATAATAGCGAGACTCGCTAACAACATAATTTCTCCTTGAAGAGCCTCTGCACATACCCAACTGCGTAGCAGAGTAGGCGCAGAATAGAGCATAACCCTTTCATATTGCAACCCGTTCGGTCTCAGCAGAAACAAAACAGGTCGTAACGATAAAAATAATCCGTTATTCGGGACGACTGCATATCAGTACTATAGCGCATTAAATTAATGCTGGCGTTTTCTGGCAATAGGGCCAGTCTGACTTCAGCGACTGTGTAAGGACAGCTACGCTTTCATGTATCACACTCTGATTGTGGCAAATCAACCCTTTAACCTGAACATTCCATCGCTCACGGTATTAAGTTTCGAGCAATACCTGGCGGACTATCCTAAATGGAACGAACCGAAAACCCGGGTGATCAACCTGTGCGATACCGAACAGTATCTCAGTAATGGTTACTATTGTTCATTGCTGGCTGAAGCGCGACAGCACCGGGTCATTCCCAGTGTGAATACCATTAATGACTTGCGGATGTTAAAGGTGGGTCATGAAGGGCAATCACTGATTATTAAACCCCAGGAAAAAGCCATTATAGAAGGTCTTGGCGGCGAATTTTTTGTGTGTTTTGGTAAAACCGATGACAGCCGTCTTAAACGAATCGCTGCCTCGGCGTTTAACCGTTACCCTTGCCCGTTGCTGAAACTGACTACGCGTCAGGACATGACCACCGTTTATTGCGAATCGGTTGGCTTTAATGCGATCCCAGAGTCCTTGCAACTGACGTTTGTGGAACGTCTTGGTCAGTTTACCCAGCAGCAATGGCGTACATCGTCGAAAAGTAAGCCGTCGCGCTGGGATATGGCCATCCTTATTGATCCGGAAGAATCCACGCCGCCCAGTGACAAGAAAGCCATTGCAAAATTTGTTAAAGCCGCCGGTAAAATGGGCTTTCATGCTGAGGTGGTTACGGCCCAGACCATTGGCGATGTTGCCCAATACGATGCCTTGTTTATTCGGGAAACTACCGCGATTGACCATCAGACCTATCGATTAGCCCGTGCGGCAGAACAGGAAGGCGTGGTAGTTATAGACGACAGTCAGTCGATTTTGCGCTGCTGTAACAAAATCTTCTTGCAGGACGCATTCAGCTATCACCAGGTCCCGGCACCCAAGAGTCAGTTTGTGACTGATGCTGCCTTACCTACCTGTGAAGCACTGATTGAATCACTGCAGTTACCGATTATTTTGAAACTGCCGGAGAGTTCATTCTCGAAAGGCGTATATAAAGTGGAAACACTGGAAGCCTTGCAGGAAAAACTGGCCATGATGCTTGAGGGCTCTGCACTGGTGCTGGCTCAGGAGTATATTTTTACTGAGTTTGACTGGCGCATTGGTATGCTGGGCGGTCGGCCAATCTATGCCTGTAAATATTTTATGGCGCGCAACCACTGGCAGATTTACAACCATGCCAATGGTAAATCGGATTCCGGTGACTTTGTCACGATGCCTACCTTTGAAGTGCCAAAACAGGTACTTAAAGCTGCCATTGCGGCCGCTGATGTCGCTGGTTCCGGCTTGTACGGCGTTGATATCAAGCAGCGTGGTAACAAAGTTTATGTTATCGAAGTTAACGATAACCCCAATATCGATGCGGGGATCGAGGATAAATACCTGGGTAACGAACTGTATTTGCTGATTATGCAGGAATTTGCCAGCCGCCTGGAACGCCGGGGGCGTCAGTAATGACAAAGCAGGAGTCTGGCTGGGTATTACGCTCTGCTGAAAACAGCGATTTGGCCGCACTGGTGGCACTGGAAAACAGCTGTTTTACCGCTGATAAATTAAGTCGGCGCAGTTTTCGCCACTATTTACATGCCAGTAATGCAGAAATGGTTGTAGTCCAAATGGCAGACGGCCTGGTGGCCTACGGTTTGTTACTGTTGCGCCGGGGCACATTACTAACCCGTTTGTATTCGCTGGCAGTTGCGCCGCAGGCGCGCGGGCAGGGCATGGCTGAAGCCATAATTGGTTATCTGGAAAAACGCGCCAGTAAACGCGGTAAACGGTATATGCGTCTTGAGGTGGCTGAGCACAATTTGTCTGCTATCCGATTATATACCCGACTGGGGTTTGAGCCTTTTGCGATCACCCCGCACTACTACGAGGATGACGCCACAGCGATCCGTATGCAAAAAACCTTGCCATTAGATACACCGGACATTCAGCACAGGTTATGTCCGTGGTATCAGCAATCCACGGCTTTTACCTGTGGACCAGCCAGCCTGATGATGGCCATGGGTATGATTGATAACGGTATTATTTTGTCGCAAAAAGAGGAATTTGCTATCTGGCGAGAGGCTAATACCGTGTATATGACCAGTGGTCCTGCCGGAACGCATCCCCTGGGACTGGCAATGGCAGCAATGGATCGTGGGTTTGATGTAAAAGTGTATTTAAGCCATGAGGGCCCGCTATTTGTTGATGGCGTGCGCAATGAGCACAAACGGCAAACTCTTACTGCGGTGGAAGAGCAGTTTTTTAGTCAGGCTGAAGTTCGTCAGGTCCCGGTGTTTTACAGCGGCTGGCTGGATATTCTGGACACAGAAGCAAATGCGCCGGATAGCGCGCTGATGTGTTTGATCAGCACCTACCGTTTGGATCGCTCAAAAGCACCACACTGGGTGGTGGTTACCGGTACCGATGAGCATTGCGTCTATATCCACGACCCGGATCCCGATACGGATACCGCGGTGTCCCGGGTGCTGGACTACCAGCATGTACCCATAGCCAAAGAAGACTTTCAGCGCATGACCAGCTATGGTAAGCGTCGGGTCCAGGCGGCTATCGTCCTGCGACGCCGCCAACCTGAACTGGAGCTGATTGACTTAGTGAACAGTGACCTGGATGTGGCTGTTTAGATCACGCATGGCGTTAACCAGTTTCAGCAAATCGTCAACGGTGCCTTTAAACGCAGAGTGCTTGGTGACCATTTCATTATTGTCATGGCTCAGCTGACCCTGGTTGGCCGGGTCAAACATTTCAGTTTGTTGCGCCAGGCTAGTCCACTGTTCCTGATATGACGCCGGAATAAGATGACGCTTGGCCATCAGTTTGTCTCTGATCTGCAACAGTTGGCCAGTGATTAGGGTTTGATTTTTTGGTGTATCAGTCATGGTTTTTTTCCTCACTTCAATCGCATGGCCCGAGATAGTGGGGCGTTTCGCGACATTGGATAAATAATAATCGAAAATGGGTTGGTAAAAGGTCTGTACCATGATGAATAGGTAGCAATTTTGATACCTGAATGCCGATTAATGGGACTTCAGGTATAAAAAAAGATTAGTGACTGATAAAGCGGTGGTGTTTGGGCCGTTTTCTAAGCATCAGAAAGACGGGCAGCCACAACAGCAGGTACAGGCAAATCGCAGTGACTATCGCAGCGCCAATAGCCTGAGGTCGCAAGGGCAGTGATGGTTGATAGAGTTCCAGCACCTTAGTTAATCGCGCGTATTGCCGGGGCTGAATAAAATACCAGAACTGTTCGAAATAATGACTCGACTGTAGTATCGCCATGGCTTGTCGGGCCTGGGCGTGTGCTTGTATAACGGCTTGCTTATGCCGGGCATCCGCACTCACCAAAGGGTCGCTGTTGGCAATCAGTGCGCTGAGCATGCTGTCTGTATCAGCGTAGCCGTAATCCCGGGCAAGTTGTTGATAGTGCAACACTTCCGTCTCAGTAGCATCTACATAGCCGTGGAGGTATTGCAGATAGTGGTCGGTAACAATCGGAATTTGCAACAGCGCAATAAGTAGCACAGCAAAAAATAGCTTGTCGATTAAACGTACAATAATCATCTGCTGTCGCTCCTTTTTTGTGGTTACCCGTAGGTGGTTTTCAGGCAGTGATAAATGGCATCGCTCAGACGGCTTAATTGTTCGGCTGAAATCACAAAAGGTGGCATGATATACACCAGCTTACCAAACGGCCGAATCCAAACACCATGTTTTACAAACAAGGGCTGTAAATGTTTCATATCTACCGGATGTTTCGTCTCGACCACACCAATTGCGCCCAGTACTCTGACATCCTGCACACAAGCGAGTTCCCGGCAGCGCTTAAGTTCGGTAGCTAACTGGCTTTCGATAGCCTTAACCTGATCGTGCCAATGCCCTTCGTTAATTAACGTAAGACTGGCGTTTGCCACTGCGCAGGCGAGGGGATTGCCCATAAATGTCGGTCCATGCATAAATACGCCCGGACTACCCTCACAAACCCCGCGGGCAACATCTTCGGTACACAGCGTGGCAGCCAGTGTCATGTAGCCACCTGTAAGTGCTTTACCCACACACATGATATCCGGCGTGATGTCTGCGTGATTACAGCCAAACAGTTTACCGGTACGACCAAAGCCCGTGGCAATCTCGTCGCAAATTAATAACACGTCGTAGGTATCACACAGCTGTCGGCAACGACGCAGGTACTGGGGATGATAAAATCGCATGCCACCGGCCCCCTGAACTACCGGCTCTAAAATCAGCGCAGCCAGTTCGTCGTGGTGGCGGGTAAATAATTCTTCCAGCGGCAGGATGTCATCTTCGCTGAATGACTGACCAAAGCGGGTTTGCGGTGCCGGAGCAAAAATATGCTTATTTAAAGTACTGGCAAACAAACTGTGCATACCATTTACCGGATCGCACACCGACATGGCAGCAAAAGTATCGCCATGGTAACCATTGCGAGGCGCTATAAGGCGGGATTTTTCCGGACGCCCCTGACAGGCCCAGTACTGCACCGCCATTTTGATGGCCACCTCAACCGACACTGAGCCGGAGTCAGCCAGAAAAACCCGCTCCAGGCCATTGGGTGCCATGGTTAACAACTGACGACACAGGTTGACTGCCGGTTCGTGAGTCAGGCCACCAAACATCACGTGGCTGAATTTATCAATTTGCTGATGGGCCGCAGCATTCAGTGCCGGATGATTATAACCATGGATAGCCGCCCACCAACTGGACATACCGTCTACCAGGATTTCGCCACTGGCCAGAGTTATCTCGGCACCATTAGCGCCGCTTACTTCAAAGCAAGGCAGCGGATCAATAGCCGACGTATAGGGGTGCCAGATATGTTGCAGGTCAAATTCTTTATTGGTTAAATTGTGCACAATAGTAAACTTTTAAAAGTTAATTTGATTGACAAGTCAGGGTTGGTGCATAGACTAAGCGACCAGACATCAAGAGTAAAGGAAAGGCCATGCCGGCAGCACAATATAATAGCACTGAAGCGGTTGTTCGACACGACTGGCGCCGTGAAGAAGTGGAGGCATTATATGCCATGCCATTCAACGATTTGTTATTTAAAGCGCAGGTCGTTCATCGTCAGCATTTCGATCCTAATCAGGTGCAGGTAAGTACCCTGTTATCTATTAAAACCGGCGCTTGTCCGGAGGATTGTAAGTACTGCCCGCAAAGTGCCCGCTACGATACCGGCCTGGAAAAAGAACGCCTGCTGGAAATAGAGAAAGTTATTGAACGCGCTAAAGAAGCCAAACAAACCGGCTCAACCCGTTTTTGTATGGGCGCGGCATGGCGAAATCCCAAAGAGCGGGACATGCCCTACCTGACCCAAATGGTCGCTGAAGTAAAAGCCATGGGCATGGAAACCTGTATGACCCTGGGTATGTTAACCCGGGATCAGGCGGTGGCTTTAAAACAGGCTGGTCTGGATTATTACAACCATAACCTGGATACGTCACCGGAGTTTTATGGTGACATTATTACCACCCGTACCTATCAGGATCGTCTGGATACCCTGCAAAATGTGCGCGATGCCGGAATGAATGTGTGTTCTGGCGGTATTGTGGGAATGGGCGAAACCGTTGCCGATCGGGCATCGTTACTCATTCAGCTGGCCAATTTACCCGAACAACCACAAAGTGTTCCGATTAACATGCTCGTGAAAGTTGACGGCACACCGCTGGATAAACTGGACGACATGGAGCCTTTCGACTTTATCCGTACCATTGCCGTGGCGCGCATTATGATGCCGAAATCCCATGTACGACTGTCTGCTGGCCGTGAGCAAATGAACGAGCAGATGCAGGCGTTGTGTTTTATGGCCGGGGCCAACTCTATTTTCTACGGCTGTAAATTACTGACCACATCGAATCCCGATACGCACGAAGACGTGGTGTTATTTAAAAAGCTGGGCATTAATTCAGAGCGCACTCGTGAATATTCCGATGAAGCGCATCAGCTGGCTTTAGCAGAAGCGATTGAACAGCAAAGCATGCCCCAGTCAGAGTTATTTTACGACGCGACCGCAAAAGGGCAGACCGAGACTGCGTAATGGCCTTTGATTATATTGACTCGCAGTTAAACGAGCGACAGCAGCAGGGTTACTATCGTCAGCGTACCTGTATCGATTACGAGCGTGACGGCATTATTGCCATTGATGGTCAGCACTATCTTAATTTTGGCAGTAATGATTACCTTGGTCTACGTCACGATCAGGGCGTGTTACAAGCCTGGGTAGAGGGGCTGGCGCAGTTTGGCGCGGGCAGTGGCGCATCGCCGTTAGTCACAGGTTACAGTGTGGCGCACCGCGAGCTGGAAGCCACTCTGGCCGAAGCATTGGGGTACGACGCAGTGCTGCTGTTTAATTCCGGCTTTGCTGCTAATCAGGCGATTTGTCAGGCGCTGTTTGCATCCTCCGGCGAAATTATTGCCGATAAGCTGATGCATGCTTCCTTTATCGAAGGGGCGCTTGCCAGTAATGGCACGCTGAAACGATTTGCGCATAATGACATGACACACCTGCAAACGCTGCTGGCCAAAGCACAAGAGTCAAATCGGTTAATCGCTTCCGAGGGCGTGTTTAGTATGGACGGCGACAGCCCTGTCATTGCTGAGCTGGTCAGTGCGGCGCAACAATCGCAAAGCTGGTTGATGCTGGATGACGCCCATGCCTTTGGAGTCACCGGTGAGCATGGGTTAGGCTCGGTAGAACAATACGACTTAAACCAGCATAATTGCCAGATTGTTATGGGCACCTTTGGTAAGGCTATTGGCACCGCCGGCGCTTTTGTTGCAGGTAGTCACAGCCTGATAGATTATCTGGTGAATTACGCCCGCCATTATATTTATTCCACGGCTTTTCCGCCGGCCCAGGCGGTGGCTACTATCTATGCGTTAAATTGCGTGACTACCGGCCCGAAGCGAGCACAGCTGCACGGCAATATCGCGAACTTTAAACACAAAGCCCGACAGGAAGGGCTGACGCTGCTCGAGTCAGACAGTGCTATTCAGCCGTTGATTATTGGCGAACCAGAACTTGCCAGACAATATTCGGCAGCGCTGGCTGCACGCGGATTATGGGTGCCGGCAATGCGCCACCCAACCGTACCAAAGGGGGCAGACCGATTACGTATCACCCTTAGCGCGGTGCATTCAGAACAGGATATTGCTGCGCTGGTGGATGCGCTTTGTCTGGTTCGACAGGAGCTGGGCCGTGGCGCTGATTGAGCCGCAGGAATGCGTGCAACAGGCCACCCAAAAACAGGATGTGGCAAAACGTTTCAGTGCCGCTGCCAGGCAGTATGATACGCTGGCAACGGTGCAATCTGCTATTGCCGGTTCTGCACTGGCGCGGATAACGACCGCAAAAGCTACAAAAGCGCTGGATATTGGCTGTGGAACCGGTCGTCATACCTATCAACTGGGGCTGATTTCACAACAAACCACCGGGCTGGATATTGCGCCGGGCATGTTAGCCCAGGCGGCCGCAAATTACCCGATGCTCAGCTTTGTTCAGGGCGATGCGGAGCAGCTACCCTGGCAGGCAGATGAGTTTGACCTCGTTTTTTCTTCAATGGTACTCCAGTGGTGTCGCAGCCCGTTAGTGGCAATGCAGGAGATTAAACGGGTATTACAACCCGGCGGTAAGGCCGAACTGGCTATTATGGTTGAGGGTTCTTTTGGCGAATTACGCCAGGGCTGTGCAGGCAGTGGCGTGACACTGCGTATTAATCCGCTGTTTTCGGCAATTGACTGGCTGAACGCAGCTAAACAAGCCGGGCTTGCCTGTGGTGATCAGAATACGCTGGATTATCCGGACCGGTTTGACAGTGTTCTGCCGTTACTACGCTCGATAAAATGTATTGGCGCTGGCAGCTCTACTAATCAGGCTACCAGCCAACCATTGAGCCGCTGCGATCTGAAAGCACTGGAAGGGCAAATGTTAGCAGCCGGCAATGGTCAGTTAACCAATACCTATAAAGTGCTGCACCTGTCATTGGAGAAGTTGCTATGACGCAGGCTTATTTTGTTACAGGTACCGACACTGAAGTTGGCAAAACCTATGTCACTACCGCGCTTATTCGCGCTGTGGCAGTGGCGGGAAAAAAGGCGATTGGATATAAACCGGTGGCGGCCGGTTGTGACTGGCACAACAACGAATGGCAGAATGAAGATGCTCTGGCGATGCAAGCCGCATCAAACGTGCCGCTGACCCTGGCCGAAATTAATCCCATTGCGCTGGAACCTGCCATTGCACCGCATATCGCCGCCGACCTGGCCAACAGGCACATTAGCGAACAGGTCATTGCCGATGGCTTTCATCATCTGGCAGCCAGACAGCCCGATGTGCTGTTGATGGAAGGTGCGGGCGGCTGGCGGCTACCTCTTGGCCAGCAGCGATTTATGAGTGACGTGGTACAAACCCTGGCGCTTGATGTCATCATCGTTGTGGGAATGCGCCTGGGTTGTTTAAATCATGCCCTGTTAACTGCCGAAGCCATCCAGGCCGATGGCTTAACCATTAAAGGCTGGATTGCCAATACCTTATCGCCGGACATGCCATACTGGGAGGAAAATCTCGCCACACTGGATAAGCTGATGCCAGCGCCAAGACTGGCAATTGTGCCTTATCAGGCAGCGCCGGATGCGGCTAGTTTAGCCACCATATTTACTTAGCGGACTATATATACCGGGTTAAGTCCTGACCCGGAGCGATAGGGGTCTTCTCATCGCCCTCAAAGCAAAACCCTTCCAACTCGCCCAACAAGGTTAAGCGGCCCGCGGTATATTGTAGTGCGGTTCCTTCGCGGATAGCCAGCACCGGTGTGTCCGGGTTTAACCGGGTAAATTCAAATAAGCGATCATCGCGGGTTTCGCCATTGTGATTGGGCGGCTGATAATCGGTATAGTGCGGATTGAGCTGACAGCTTAAAAAGTTAAGTGCAGTAAAGGACGGCGGCTCGATAATAGGCATGTCATTGGTGGTACGAATACTGTTGCCGCAAATATTGCTGCCGGCACTCCAGCCAATGTAGGGCGTGCCTTTGCTGACCAGCTGCTGTAGCGGTTCAATGATTTGTTGCTGGTACAGCTGATAAAGCAGATTAAAGGTATTCCCACCCCCAACCATAATTGCTTTCGCCTCTTTTACCGCCGCCACCGGGTCATCGCACTGGTGAATGCTGGTCAGGGTTAATTCGGGCAACGCCTGCTGTACTTTGTCGAGATAGTCATCCCAGTTAAGAGTAACCCCGGCATAGGGAATAAATAAAACCGTCTGTTCAGTATCCAGATGGGTAAATATCATTTCGCGGGCATGTTCCAGATAGTCCTCATCGCCCATTCGCGAACTGGATAACATTAGTACATGATGGTTTGATTCAGTTGGCATTAATCGTTCTCTTTATTTATTTCGTTGGTTTTTGCGTAGTGTTCGACGCTAATGATAAGTACAATACCACGCTCATTGCAGAGGGGTAAGTCACCCTTCTGGTCAGCTTTACCATTACTGACTCTGATAACTGATACAAAGATAGGAATTACCATGGCATCACCGAAAGCTGTTTTATTTGTCTGTCTCGGCAATATTTGCCGATCACCGACTGCTGAAGCAGTATTCCGACACAAAGCTAAAGTCGCAGGGCTGAATCTGGAAATTGATTCGGCCGGGACCCATGGTTATCACATTGGCAGTGCACCGGACAAACGTTCTCAGGCGGCTGGCGAAGAGCGCGGTTATAACTTTCAGGGGTTAAAATGCCGTCGGGTAAGCGATAGCGATTTTGAACATTTCGACCTGATCCTGGCCATGGATCAGAGCAATCTGAAAAACCTGAAAGAAATGTGTCCGCCGCAGTACCAGCATAAAATTAAGTTAATGCTTGATTATGCCGGGTACCGTAATGAAGACGTCCCCGATCCCTATTATGGCGGAAAAAAAGGGTTTGAGCTGGTGCTGAGTTTAATTGAAGATGCCTCGGATGGTTTGCTTAAGGCGATCAAAGCTTAATGATCACTTCTGCTATACAAAAGTGCTCTGTAGGCTGCCTGTTTGTTCTTTTATTAGTAGTGTTTTGCGCGGTATTGGCTAACGTCTGGTGGCAGGCGGACACCACGGCAGCAACACGCTGGTATATCTTAACTCATTTACAACTTCCTCTGGCGCTGACGGCGGTGTTAGTTGGCTCGGCACTGTGCGTCAGTGGCGCGGCACTGCAGGTTGTCCTGCGTAACCCGCTGGCTGATCCCGGCATCATTGGCATTGCCAGTGGCGCTAGCCTGACGGCCGCGATGGTTTTAATTCTGATGCCAGAATGGATGGTTGATACACTGCATTACAGTTTGCCAATGGCGTGTTTTGCCGGAGCTTTATTGTCGACCTGGATCATTTACCGGTTATCTGCCCGTTTGCGAGGCTTAAATACTGCGGTGATTCTGGCCGGTATTGCGATTACAACATTAACCAGCGCGATAATGGGCTGGTTATATTTATTTGCTGATGCCCAGTCGATGCGTAATCTGACTTTCTGGGTGATGGGCAGCCTGCATCAGGCTGATGGCTGGATATTGTTGTGGAGTGGCCCGCTGATTGTTGGCAGTTGTCTGTTTATCTTGTCACGGGCTAAATCACTGAATTATTTGTACAGCGGTGACCTGGTTGCCCGTAGTGCAGGCATCGACCCTCAGCAACAGTCAAAGTTTATCCTGCTGGCCAGTGCGCTGGCAGTGGGATGTGCGGTAGCGATTGCCGGCTCTATCGCATTTTTAGGTTTGCTGGTGCCCCATTATCTGCGGCTCATGCTGGGTAATGATAACCGGATTGTGTTACCGGCCAGTGCTTTATGCGGCGCTACCATGTTATTGCTGGTGGCGTTTGTGTCAGATTTGCTGCCTTACGCCTCCTTGCCAGTGTCGATGGTTACGGCCACCATTGGCGGTCCGCTGCTGCTTTTTGCGCTGTTAAAAGGGCAGTTTAAATGAGCGTGCCGATTACCGTTAATAAGGTTTCCCTGGCGGGGCGGTTGAATAATGTGTCTTTTAGTCTTATTCAACCCGGGGTGACCTGTTTGCTGGGGGCCAATGGTGCCGGTAAGTCATCATTGCTAATGGTGCTGGCTGGTCTGGCTGAACCTTCGGCCGGTGAAGTGCTTTGGGGCGCCACCAATGTGTTTAATTCTACCTTGTCGGCCTTGTCCGGCCAGCGCTGCTATGTTGCTCAGCAGCATAGTATTCAGTTTGAATTGACCGGCTATGAATGTTTACAGTTTCTTAGTCCGTCACAAAGCGCTACTATTCCCGGCGAATTGATTCGCAAGCTGGATATTGCTGATTTACTGGAAAAACCAGTAACCCGTATGTCGGGCGGCGAAATGCAGCGGATAATGATCAGCCGTGCGTTGTTACAGGTGTGGCCAGCAATTCAACAGGGGAGTGCTATAATCGTGCTCGACGAACCTGTGCAAGGGCTGGATATTCGCCATCAAATTGTGTTGATGAAATGGCTCAGCGCACTGGCTAAAATTGGCAATCAGATTATTATGAGCTGTCATGATATCAATATTGCGAACACCTTTGCCGATACGGTATTGTTGGCGAAGTCTGGACAGATGCTAGCATACGGACCCACCAGTGATGTGCTGAACCTGTCGAATCTGTGGTTAACCTTTGACTGTCAGTTTGAATGTCTGCTTAAGGATGATCAGCGTTATTTTGTTCCTATCAAAAACAAGACTGCTTTTTAGATGTTGACTGTTTTCTTGAAATTTCCCATTTTAAAGAGGTGCTAAGTGAATAACTGGCAACCAGATAGCTGGCGTGCAAAGCCGATTTTGCAACAGCCAGAATACGAGGATAAGGCGGAACTGGCCAAGGTTGAGCAAACCCTGAGTTCCTATCCTCCATTAGTGTTTGCCGCTGAAGCCCGCGAGCTGCGTCGTCAGCTTGGTCAGGTTTGCGAAGGTAAAGGATTTTTACTCCAGGGCGGAGACTGTGCCGAATCGTTTAACGAGTTTAACGCACCCAAAATCCGCGATACTTTTAAAGTATTGTTGCAGATGGCAATTGTAATGACCTTTGCCGGCCGTTGTCCGGTTACCAAGGTTGCCCGCATGGCTGGCCAGTATGCAAAACCGCGTTCATCAGATTTTGAAACCATCGACGGTGTCACGCTGCCGAGCTATCGCGGTGACATTATTAACAGTTTTGAGTTTACTGAAGCTGCCCGCAGACCTGATCCACAACGACTGGTTGAGGCTTATCATCGCAGCTCAGCAACGCTGAACCTGTTGCGTGCTTTTGCCCAGGGTGGTCTGGCGGATTTGCATGAAGTCAACCGCTGGAATATGGCGTTTCTGGAAAACAATCCACAAAAAGATAAGTATGTGGACTTGTCCCGTCGTATTCAGGATACGCTGGAATTTATGGATGTTATTGGCATTAATGGAGCCAATACGCCAGCGCTGCACGAAACCTCATTGTTTACCTCGCACGAAGCCTTATTGCTGAACTACGAGCAGGCACTGACCCGTATCGATACCTTAACCGGTAAGCCTTACGACTGTTCTGCCCATATGGTGTGGATTGGTGAGCGTACCCGTCAACTGGATCATGCGCACATCGAGTTCTTCCGTGGTATCAACAACCCGGTAGGAGTAAAAGTTGGCCCGAGCATGGAAGAAGATGAACTGATTCGTCTTATCGATGCCCTGAACCCGAACAACGATCCTGGTCGGTTAACGCTAATTACCCGCATGGGCGCTGATAAGCTGGAAGCAAACCTGCCGCGACTGTTACGCCGCGTGAAAGCCGAAGGTCGTAATGTGGTATGGAGCTCTGACCCCATGCACGGTAATACTTTCTCAGCCTCGAGTGGTTACAAAACCCGTAATTTTGATGCCATCCTCAGCGAAATTAAGCAGTTCTTCCAGGCTCACGAAGCCGAAGGCACTTATGCTGGTGGTATCCATCTTGAGATGACCGGTCAGCACGTGACGGAATGTACCGGCGGTGCTTACCAGATCAGCGATGAAGACCTGAAAGAAGCTTATAAAACCCAGTGCGATCCGCGTTTGAATGCCGATCAGGTACTGGAAATGGCCTTCCTGATTTCAAATTACTTACGTACTAAGTAATTTATCGGTCAGCTATTCAAAGAGCGCAGCGAGGCAATCACTGCGCTCTTTTTCGTTGAGGATCCCGACAAAAATTGTTTTTCGCCGCAGCGCGGTAGTCGTTTTGTCAGTTGCCGTCATCGCCGCAATAAATTGTGAGGGAGTATCTACCTGGGCCAGAATAACCTGCCAGTTAATATACGCACCGTAACTTAACAGCTTCTGCTGATACCGTTGTTCCAGCGTTTCAATAACCCGGGGCATTAAATCCGACTCCGCCAGCAGTTTATGAGCGATGCATTCATGCAGGCACAGACTGCGTTTATCGGCTTCCTGCTGCTGATACTTTTTATGATGATAAACCATAATGTTAATCGTCCAGCAAAGGGGCCAGCATGCCCTCCATGCCATTAAGCTTAATTTCGTACATCAGCGCTAATTGTTTGCCCAGCTTGCCGTCAGGGAAGCCCTGTTTGGCAAACCAGACTAAATAGGGCTCCGGCAATTGCAGTAATTTGCGGCCGGCATATTTACCAAAAGGCATGGTTTGATTAATGGCTTCTTTCAGGGCCGCCGGGTCCATCATGTCTTCGCTCATGGTTAATCTGCCTGTTTTTGTTGGGCCTGCCACAAGCCGGCATACATGCCTTGTTGAGCTAAAAGAGTGGCATGGTTACCCTGCTCGATGATTCTACCCTGGCTCATCACCAGAATCGTGTCGGCGTCGACAATGGTCGATAAGCGGTGGGCAATCACAAGGCTGGTATGGCCTTTGGCGACTTCCCGTAAGGCCCGTAAAATGGCTTGTTCAGACTGACTGTCCAGTGACGAGGTAGCCTCATCAAACACCAGAATAGCAGGGCGTTTAAGAATGGCTCTGGCGATGGCTACCCGCTGTTTTTCTCCGCCGGAGAGTTTAAGCCCACGTTCGCCGACTTTGGTTTGCGCGCCGTCGGGCAAATTACTGATAAACTGATCCAGGTGGGCCAGGCGAATGGCCTCATTCACCTCTTCTTCACTGGCATCCGGCCTGCCGTAACGAATATTCTCGAAAATAGAGTCGTTAAACAGCACCGTATCCTGGGGCACGATACCAATATGCTGGCGCAGACTATGTTGGGTAACGTCGGCAATATTCTGGCCATCAATATCGATACTGCCGCTTTTCGGATCGTAAAAACGAAACAGCAGTTTTACCAGCGTGGATTTACCGGCACCACTTTCACCTACCACGGCAACCTTGGTACCTGGTTCAACCGAAAAAGACACATCCTTGAGGATCTGGCGGTCGGCATGATAATAAAACCCGACGTTGTTAAAAGTGATCCGTCCTTGCTCAATGCTGAGCTCACGGGCATCCGTCGGGTCGCCCACCTGCGGCCTGGTCTCCAGTAACTTAAACAGGTTTTCGATATTGGCCAGTGAGCCACGGATTTCGCGGTAGACAAAGCCCAGAAAGTTCAGCGGCATAAAAATTTGCATGGTAAACGCATTGATAAGGACAAAATCACCAATGGTCATGTTGCCTTCGCTTACTTCCAGGGCAGCCAGAAGCAGCATTGCGGTCATTGCGGTAGCAATAATAAGGGCCTGGCCACCGTTTAAAGCAAACAGGGATAAACGGTTTTTGCGCCGGGCCTGTTCCCACTGAGCCAGATTGGTGTCGTAAAGATTGGCTTCGTATTTTTCGTTATTGAAATACTTAACGGTTTCGTAATTGAGCAGGCTGTCGATAGCACGGGTATTGGTGCTTGAGTCAGCCTGATTAGCCTGGCGGACATATTCGGTACGCCAGTCAGTCGCTTTCATGGAGAACCACACATAGGCAATGACCGAGCAAAGAATAATCATGGCGAAAGAGGCACCATACTGGGTGAGTAATACTCCCACTACCAACGCGATTTCCAACAGGGTAGGGCCAATATTAAACACCATAAAACGCATCAGAAAGCTGATGCCGCTGGTACCCCGTTCAATATCCCGTGACAAGCCGCCGGTTTGCCGGGATAAATGAAAGCCTAAATCGAGCCGGTGCAAGTGCTCGAAGACCTGCAGTCCCAATCGTCGCATTGCGCGCTCTGTTACCCGGCCAAATAAGGTATCCCTCACTTCACCCAATAATACGTTGGACAAGCGCAGCACACCGTAGGCGAGTACCAGCGACAGCGGTACTGCAAGAGCTTTTACGGTGTCATCATTAAGACTATCGACGGTATGTTTCAGAATAAACGGCAAGCCAATACTGGCCAGCTTTGCTGCTACGAGGCAAAGTAACGCCAGCAAAACACGTTGTTTAAATTCCAGCAGGTAAGGCCATAATTGCCGAAAAACCTGCCATTGCATTGGAGTGTCCGGGTCGACCGGGAGTCGGTGTGGGCGCATGTGATTTGTTTGATACCCTTATTTTTTCAATGGTTATGTTGTGGGCTGACATAGGGTAGAATGGTCGATAACGCTTTAATAAACGCTATTAACCATAACTGGTATTTTCCTTAAGGCACTGACTTGTTACAAGATTCTTTTGGTCGCAGATTCTATTATTTGCGCTTGTCCATTACCGATGTATGCAACTTTCGTTGTCAATATTGCCTGCCTGATGGTTATCAGGGCGAAGCCCAGCAGTTTCTGAGCGTAAATGAAATTGATACCCTGGTAAATGCCTTTGCGCAAATGGGGACGTCCAAAATCCGGATTACTGGTGGTGAGCCCACCCTGCGCCGCGACATCGTAGACGTGGTGGCCCGTTGTGCTGTTACGCCAGGGATCAGTAAAGTGGCCATGACGACCCACGCCGGTAAGCTGGCGTCGCTGGCAACGCCACTGGCAGCGGCGGGACTAAAACAGGTCAATATCAGTCTGGACAGTCTTGAGCCAGCACAATTTGCGTTACTCAGTGGTCAGGATAAGCTGGCGGCCGTGCTTGATGGGGTTGAGTCGGCACTGGTGGAAGGCATGAATGTGAAAGTCAACGCGGTGCTGATGCGCCCGTGGGCTGAATCACAGTTACGGGATTTTACCGCCTGGTTAAAGGACATGCCGGTTACCGTTCGGTTTATCGAACTGATGGAAACGGGCCAGCACAAAGCCTTCTTTAAATCCCATCATGTCAGTGCCGAGCCTTATCTGGCGGCGCTTAGGCAACAAGGCTGGCAGGCATTGCCCAGAGGAAAGGATGCCGGACCGGCCATTGAGCTTGCCCATCCTGATTACGTCGGAAATATTGGCTTTATCATGCCCTACAGCAGCGATTTTTGTAACAGCTGTAACCGTTTAAGGATTACCGCTTTAGGTAAGCTGCATTTATGCTTGTTCAGCGATCAGGGGCTCGACTTACGTGAGTCGTTGCAGTCCGGGGATGTTG
Organism: Marisediminitalea lipolytica; assembly: GCF_001758465.1. Classification (GTDB taxonomy): domain Bacteria; phylum Pseudomonadota; class Gammaproteobacteria; order Enterobacterales; family Alteromonadaceae; genus Alteromonas; species Alteromonas lipolytica. The sequence continues at coordinate 102,010 of NZ_MJIC01000013.1, read as the reverse complement.
AGGCAGTAAAAACGTTTGTTACCGATAGCCTGGCCGATAAAAAAGTGTCGCATTATTTGCAGGACGGTATTACCGGTATTACCCGTAATCTTTCTATGTTGGGTGGTTAACCATGGTGATTGTCCATCCCTCAGAGCGTTTAACCTATCGACGCATTTCCGCCGCTGACAGCGATTTTTTATTTGCAATAGATCAGGACGAAGAGGTGATGCGTTTTCTGACTGGCGGACGCAAAACTACCCGTCAGGAAGTCGATGAGGTCTTTATTCCCCGCATTGAATCCTTTAGCAACGAAGAGAAGGGCTGGGGATTATGGCAAGCTAGTCTGGCCGATAACACTGGTGAAGCGCTGGGTTGGATCCTGGTGCGTCCCATGGGCTTTTTTACCGGCAATGTGCAGGAACATAACCTTGAGCTTGGCTGGCGGTTTAGTCGTAAAAGCTGGGGCAAAGGGTATGCCACAGAAGCCGCTAAGGCCGTAATTGCGGGGCTGCGAGCGGCTGGCTATACGACTTTTTCCGCTATTGCGTTGGCGGATAATCATGCATCGATTAATATCATGAAAAAACTCGGTATGCACTACGTGCGCACAGAGCGTTATACCGATGCTATTTTTGACGATGACGTCGAGGTTTATAGCACCGCTAAACAGTAGCGCTAATGGGTAACGGCAGAAGAAATGTCGTTGTTTGCCTGCTTTTCTTCCTTCATTCTTTGATACCAGTGATAGCGGTTTTTACCTTGCCGTTTGGCTTCGTACAAGGCGTCATCAGCTTCTTTCATTGCCTGATCAAAGTAGGTCGTTGCTGATTGCATGTTACGGCTAACCACAGAAGCTCCGATACTTATGGTAATATTGTCCAGTACACCCTTATCGGTTTGTACCGTAACATGAGTTAAATTCATCATCAGTTCATCGAGGAGCTGACTGCACTGTTGGACATCACCAGATTCAAGATACAAACCAAATTCTTCACCACCGAGGCGTGACACCATGTCTGAGTTTCTCACCGAATGTTCCAGCGTGCGGGCGACCTCTTTTAACACCTGATCGCCAACCGGATGGCCATAGGTGTCATTCAGCTTTTTAAAATTATCAATATCGATAATACACACACAGTGTTTGTTACTGTCGTTTTCGGTTAGTGACTGAATGCGATTAAAATAGGCACGGCGGTTCATTAAACCGGTTAGCGAATCCGTAGAGGCCAAATGCTCCAAACGCTGCTCGGCCTCGTAACGTGCTTGTTCTACTTCTACCGCCCGGAAGAGGTTAGCCAGAGTATCGGTCAGTGGCGTTAGAAACGTGACGTCGTTCTGTGAGTAGTCTTCGGCTTTATTGGCTAAGCCTATTACACCAACGGTTTCTCCTGATTGTTTAATGGGGAGCCCCAGAAAACGATGCAAAACCGGATGACCTTTGGGTGTTCCCTTAGACGCAAGATGATTTCTCGGAGCATTCGCAATGACCGGCGAGCTTGAAGTAATGACGTGGCCAAACAGGTTATTCAGGTTAGTAAAACGTAGCTTGCCCTGCTTAAACAATTCATATTGCTGCTTGGTTTCCTCGCTCCAGCTTACATCGGAAATGGCGTAGATGTGCAGCAGAGGCGCGCCGTTTTCGTACTGAACCTTACCGATAAAGCCATATTCGCTTTCGGCTAAATCAATCAACTCCGGGAAAATTTGCTCACAGGCTAATTGCAGATCTTTTTGTGCCACGAATAAGTTTTGCGCGTGGTTGATAAAACCCAGTAACCGACGCTGCCGCTCCACTGCCAAATCTGACAGTTTTTTCTCGGTAATATCGCGGTGTGTCATTGCAAATCGAACGGCACGGCCATTTTTATCCCGGGTAACCACTTTGCCATAGGTTTCCAGCCAAATGTAGCTTCTATTAGCGGAATGGACCCTATACTCAATATCCAGGGGCGTTTGCGGGCTGATCAAGCTGTCGACAATGGCGTCACGCAAACGTTCTTTGTCGGCAGGGTGAACCAGTTGGGCCCAAAACATCATGCTGGTATCCACACTATCCGGATGCATCCCCACGATGTCGCACATGCGGTTATTAACCCGCATATTGTCGTTTTGTAAATCCCAGTCTGATGTGCCTAATCCTGATGCTTCTAACAGCAATCGCATACGTTCGTTGGTTTCTAATATGCGCTGTTCCAGATACTTTTGTTCAGCATTGTTGAATAGTAACCCTTGAATAGCGATAAGATTATTGTTGTCGAAGATCCCCCGCGATACCAGTTTGTACCACACGGGCGCATGACTTTTACTTTCGATCCTAAAGTCACATTCACAAAACGAAGCGCCCTGATGATGATTGCGCATGGCAAACATAAATTCGTCAAAGTCTTCGCTATAAATATAGTTTTCCAGTTGAAACTGGCTGATATCCTCGGGAATATCAATACGTAACAACTTGCTGAAGTTTTGTGAAAGATATGACGTAGTGATGGTTGGGCGCGCCTGCCAACGAATCAGTGCCGCCGGAGAATTATTTAGCAACTGATGTTCGTCTTCAGTACGTAAGTTCGCATAAATGAGTTCGACGCACTGGGCCAGATGGCGGCTGAATTTTATCAGTAGTTCTATATCGTTATTGCTGAGTACCCGTGGCTTCGTGTCAACCAGGCATACCGAACCCACAGTAGTATCCTGTAATTTGAAAGGCACACCAGCGTAAAAACGAACATGAGGTGGCCCGGTTACGGTGGGTTTGTCTATCGCTCGTTCATCGTTGAGCGTGTCTTCGATATAAACCGTATCATTGGAATCTACCACCAGTTTACACAGTGAATCATTGAGTGGGATTTCGGTAATGTCGATCCCAAATTTAGCTTTAAACCACTGGGTGTTATCTTCGATAACCCCAAGGAAAGCGATGGGCATGTCAAACATTTCAGCTATCGAATGAATAAACTGATCAAGAATGCTGTCGTATTCGTCATTTCGCAGGCGATACTTCTCTATTAATGCCTTTTTCTTCATAGACGCTTTTCGGTTTAACTCAGACTCAGGGGGAATATTTACCTTAACTAATAGTCCTAAAAAGTCGAAACCGCAAAGTTTGACTTTAAAAAGCGCTTTGAGCTGAGGCTGAAGATCAGGTTAAATCTTTGAGTACTTTCCTGACCCGCTGATAGCGTTGTTCCTGCTCTTCAGTGAGTTTGCCTGACTCAATGGCTTTCAGGCAGTTGTGGATCAGGTGCGTCGATAGTGCATCCTTGGCGGCATCGCTATTGGTTTCCCGCAGGTTAATGGCCGCAGCCTGGAGCAGGTTGAGTGCGATGGAGGGGTTTTTGGGCATGATAGTAAACGCCTGGCGAAACGTTTGCAGCGCTTTTTCCAAATCGCCGCGCTGGTATTGATTTACCGCGCTGTTGTTTAATGCCTTCGGACTGAGTTTGATTTCGGCTTTTTCGGTTTTTTCCTGTTGAACATACTGCAAAAACAGCTGGCTTTGGGCCGGGTCGTTATTACAACGGCGCTCAATCAGGTCCAGAATGTTTAACGCATGCTCCTGAAAACCCACTTCATGGAAAGCCTTGGCTTTATCCAGCAAGCCTTCAATACTTTCGGTTTCCCAGGAATCATTGCTTAACTGGTCGAGCAGGGCCTTGGCATTTTCAGTTTCGTCTTCAAGATATAACAGGCGGGCATCAATTACTTTTAACTGATCGTCAATATCCGCTTTAGGAAAATTGTTTTTGAGCTGTTTTAAATATTCCATGGATTGCCGGATAAGCCGCTTGGTTAATTCATCGTCTGCGGTCATGGCAAAGTCGATGCCGGCTCTGGCAACGTTTAAGTAAATTTCCGGCTTATCATGAATTGAGTTTTTGGCTATTTTGACAATTTTCTTGGCGGCCTCAAACTGGGATTCATAATCGTGAGTTAAGCGGGACAGATCCAGCGCTTTGGCGTGACGGTGAATATTTCGCGGTGAGATTTCGCTGGCTACCTCAACGCTTTCCAATGCATCTTCGAATTCTTTGTGTTTAATCTGCAGTGCTGCAATGAGGTCGTACGCGGCAAGCATAGAGTCCTGACGCAGGGCCAGCTCAATAACCAGTTTTTCGGCGTCTTCATCCTGGTCCAAGGCAATAAAACTGCGGATAAGACCGAGCTGCGCCCAGGTAAAGTTTTGAACATTAATAATGGCCTGATAAAACTCTTTGGCTTCTTCAAAGTGGGCACAGGCCAGCAGCAATTCGCCTTTGAGTTTTAACGCCAATGGGAAAAATTCTGAGTTTTTCGGCTCTGTAAGAAAGTTTTCCAGTTCCAGCAGGGCTTTATCCAGCGCAGCCTGCTCAATAAAATGATATACCGGTTTTAATGCATGCTTACGCGTGAGTAATCGCCCTAAGCGACGATCTAATTCTCTTACGGTAAAGGGTTTGGCCAAAAAGTCATCGGGCTGCAGTTCTACGATACTGTGGACAATATCAGCTGTTGTATCGGCACTGATAAACACAAACGCGGTGCTTGGCGGAAGCTCGTTATGTTCCTTTAACTGGTCATAAAGAAAATAACCGTCCTGCTCATTTTTTAAATCGTAGGAACACACTATTAAATCATAGTGATTACGGCGGATGTAGGTTAGCGCAGTGCTGACACGGTCAGCATATTCGATATTCTGAAAGCCGAGTTCTTCCAGTGAATATTTCAGGTATCCCTTGGCAAGAACCTGATCGTCAATCACTAATACCCGAGTTTGTCTGGCTAACTTTAAATTCATTACCATTATATCCGTTTGGCTTCTGAATGTTTTATCGGCAAATGCGAAAAAAAACTTATTAAAACCTGAATATACAAAACTGTCACGAAAAACAAGCGACAGGCTGCTTTTGCTAAACAATACAAGACAAGTCGATAGTAGTCGGGAAAATTAAGTTGTTAAACTAACAAACTGCCAGAAAATAGTGAGCATTAGCCATTAATTACAATGAAGGTGTCGCAAATAGGGTGTTGAACCAATTAACGGGCAATATCTGCTGAATATTTAAGGTTCGATATTTTAGGTTTGAAAATTTTGGAAAAAAGAGATGGTGGACGTCTGCTGTGACTCGCAACGAAGTTGTTGAACCAGTGAACGGACTAATTCGATTAAAGTTCTGATTTTTGGAAGTTTTGAAAAGAGAGATGGTGACGTCTGCTGTGATTCGCAACGAAGGTGTTGAACCAGATGACGGATAATATCTGCTGGATATTTAAGATTTGAAATTTTAGAAAAAAAGAGATGGTGGCGTCTGCTGTGACTCGCAACGAAGTTGTTGAACCAGTGAACGGACTAATTCGATTAAAGTTTTGATTTTTGGAAATTTTGAAAAAAGAGATGGTGGACGCTACTGGACTTGAACCAGTGCCCCTCGCCTTGTAAGGGCGATGCTCTCCCAACTGAGCTAAGCGTCCATATTTTGTGATAAAGAAAGTTGGAATACTTCGAAGAAGTGGTGGACGCTACTGGACTTGAACCAGTGACCCTCGCCTTGTAAGGGCGATGCTCTCCCAACTGAGCTAAGCGTCCGCTTTCTTTGTTACCTGCCGTGCTCGGCAAGTGGGGCGTATTATAGAGAGGGAAGCGAAACTGTCAACACCCAAAATAGAAAAAATTACAGAACGGTGTCCGTTTGTTGACAAAGTAACCGAAATGGCTATTTTGTGCTGTTTTTCCGAACAATTTGCTGCCTTGAAAAGAAAAATAGCTGAGCAACTTTGTGGCTTAGCCTAATGGCTGGTAAAATGCGCGCTCTTTTATAAACACGATTAACAGTAGAGATTATTCATGTCGGTTGTTACCAGATTTGCACCCAGTCCCACGGGTTATCTTCACGTCGGTGGCGCGCGCACCGCGTTGTATTCATGGCTGTATGCTAAAAGCCAGGGTGGGGAGTTTGTCTTACGTATAGAAGATACGGACATTGAGCGTTCAACTGAAGATGCTAAACAAGCAATTCTGGATGGCATGGAATGGTTAGGTCTGAGCTGGGACAAAGGCCCGTATTATCAAACGGAGCGCTTTGACCGCTACAAGTCTATTATTCAGACCATGCTGGACGAAGGTAAAGCTTATAAATGCTTTATGCCAGCTGAAGAACTGGATGCTATCCGCGAAAAACAAAAGGAAAATGGCGAAAAGCCGCGTTATCCGGGAACCTGGCGCGACCGTACTGATCATCCTGAAGGCCAGCCTTTCGTTATTCGTTTTAAAAACCCGCTGGAGGGCAGTGTGGTGTTTGACGATCACGTTCGTGGTCGTATCGAAATTAGCAATAAAGAGCTGGACGATCTGATTATTCAACGTTCAGACGGCACACCTACCTATAATTTCTGTGTAGTAGTAGATGACTGGGATATGGGTATCACTCATGTGGTACGTGGTGAAGACCATATTAATAATACGCCACGCCAAATTAATATTTTACAGGCTTTGGGTGCACCGGTACCAGAATATGCCCACGTTTCTATGATTTTAGGCGACGACGGCAAGAAATTATCCAAACGTCATGGTGCGGTAAGCGTAATGCAGTACCGCGACGATGGTTACTTACCCCAAGCCGTAAAAAACTATCTGGTTCGCCTCGGATGGTCCCATGGCGATCAGGAAATTTTTTCGGAACAGGAAATGATCGAGTTATTCAGCCTCGATGCGATTGGGCAATCAGCCTCGGCGTTTAATACTGAAAAACTGATTTGGTTAAATCAGCATTATATTAAGACTCTGCCCGCAGAAGAAGTTGCCAGTCACGCAAGCTGGCATTTTGAGCAGCAAGGGATTTCGCTGGAAAATGGTCCGGCGCTGACAGATGTGATTGCGATTCAGGCCGACAGAGTTAAAACGTTAAAAGAGCTGGCCGATATCAGCTGCTATTTTTATCAGGACTTTGAAGAATTTGATGCCAACGCAGCAAAGAAACATTTGCGACCTGTTGCAAAAGAAGCATTGGAGCTGGTGCAGCAAAAATTGGCTGCTATCAGCGAATGGAACCCCGAAAATATTCAGGCTGCTATTAATGCTACTGCCGAAGAACTGGAAATCGGCATGGGTAAAGTGGGTATGCCATTACGTGTTGCCGCAACCGGCAGCGGCAATTCTCCATCGTTAGATGTGACCCTAAATCTGTTATCTCAGGACAAAATTGTTGAGAGAATAAACAAGGCGCTCACTTTTATAGCAAACAGAGAAAATTCCTAAAAAAAGCGTTGACATGATGGGGCGTGCTATCTAGAATGCGCCCCGCTGTCACGGAACAGTCATCGAAAAACTCAATGACCTTCGTAACGCAATTTGGGGCCATAGCTCAGCTGGGAGAGCGCTTGCATGGCATGCAAGAGGTCGGCGGTTCGATCCCGCCTGGCTCCACCAAATTTCTTTCCATGATGTTTATCTTGGAATAGGCCGAAGTAAGTTGAGAATTATTAGTTTGGTAATTCGTGAGTTACACTCCAGCTTCTTCAGGACTTGAAAATCAGTAAGGCTAAGGTCGCTCATTTTGCAGAGCAAAATTCGCCTTACTGAAAATCCCGAAAGCAGCGCTTTCGGAAACAGATTTTCAGTCCCCTTCGTCTAGAGGCCTAGGACACCGCCCTTTCACGGCGG
>NZ_MJIC01000013.1:94044-94345 GCF_001758465.1 Marisediminitalea lipolytica | reverse complement strand
GACACCGCCCTTTCACGGCGGTAACAGGGGTTCGAATCCCCTAGGGGACGCCATTTTAACGGTTCTCAGTCCGTAACTGGGAATAGGCCGAAGTAGCCTTGGATGTAATTTAGAAACACCTTATCAAGTTGTTCCGTGAGTTACACTCCAACTACTTCAGGACTCGAAAATCAGTAAGGCTAAGGTCGCTCATTTCGCAGAGCAAAATGAGCCTTACTGAAAATCTCGAAAGCGTAGCTTTCGAAAGAAGATTTTCAGTCCCCTTCGTCTAGAGGCCTAGGACACCGCCCTTTCACGGCGG
>NZ_MJIC01000013.1:0-93994 GCF_001758465.1 Marisediminitalea lipolytica | reverse complement strand
GACACCGCCCTTTCACGGCGGTAACAGGGGTTCGAATCCCCTAGGGGACGCCAAATAAAGAAACCAGCCTTAGGGCTGGTTTTTTTATGCGTATCCGCCGGGGTGAGAAGCCCTTTTTAAATCTGATAGGGTAAAGCTGTTCCTGCTGATCGCCGATCAAATGGGGTTCGACTGCCACGTCTGGAACGTGGCAGAACACGCTTTAGCGTGGCCCGTAGGGCAGTGTGCAGGAAAGCACACTGTAATCCCCTGGGCTGGTCCGCTCGGAACGCCAAACAAAGAAACCAGCCTTATGGCTGGTTTCTTTATGCGTATCCGCAGGGTGAGAAGCCCTTTTTAAATCTGATAAGGTAAAGCTGTTCCTGCTAAGCCCCAATCAAATGGGGTTCGACTGCCACGTCGGTAACTTTTTAGCGCTACCTTAAAGTGCTTATATGTATGGTTGCAACATAGCCGTTAATTCAGGCTCTTCCAGAACAAATCTCTCATCCACGATTTTTTGTAGTATGGATTTTAACTGAGCAGGGGGGTAGCCCAGCTTAATCAGGTGCCGTGCTGTTTCTATATAGCCTTCCGGCTTCTCCATCAGCAAAGGGAGCCAGGCCATTTCGAGTGACTGAATTTGAGCAGACTGGTCAGCCAGATATTCAACCACTTTGGCGTAGCCAAACCGAGCGGCGTGATCCATGGGGGCAGTGTAATAGACTTCACCCCGAACATTCATTTTGCCCAACAAACGTTGCGCTGGTATGCCACGCTGGCGCAAAATTTCAAATTTTTCGATTATCCAGTCTTCTTTAGTGTTTTCTACTACCAGACTTAGAGCGTAGGTATCCGGATTGTCAGGGTTAACCACATTAAGTGTTATCAGCTCCTCAAATTGTTCCGGGCTGCACAGGGTAACAAGCTTACGGCTTAACACTTCAATGCCAACTTTCGATAACTGCATGTGGTTAATGCCGTGTTTTTTTATCTCCACGATCATGCTTGCAACGTTTTCTGGTTCGAATCGGCTATAAAGATCGACCAGAGGGATAAAGGTGTTACGTTCGTGCTCTGCGTTATAGATGAGCGCGTTTTCTGGTAGTGATGTTGACAGAATAGTGTCATTTGCCGAATTTGCTGTATTGAGTGCGCCGTAGCCTGACCCGCCAAAAACCAATGAGATGAAAAAGAGTGCGTGTTGAATACGTGTCATCGATATTTCCTTTTATCTGTCAGTTTTTCTTACCTGGAACAGCTTAAAAAATGTACCATCATTTGATGTCTTTTAACAGTTATCGACGGTTAGCTCTGCTTGGACGGCAACGCGGTGCGCCTTTATGAAAGCACATGCTAAGATAAACCATCAGATCAAAGAGGTGAGTTATGTATCCAATTGGCACACCAGGACAACCCTGGGGAGAAGAAGAGAAAAAGCAGTGGCTGGCAATGCAATCCATAAAGCGCAGCTACGCCGAGGAAGTGCTAAGTCAGCTGGATAATTTACCAGCGTATTTTTCGGTTATTCAGTATGGTGCATTACCTTATGATGAGAGCCGTTACCCGCTGTTTGCCTTAGTCCCCAGGCAGCCATTGGAGAATGCGCCCTGGGTCCTGATTACCGGTGGTGTGCACGGTTACGAAACCAGTGGTGTGCAGGGAGCTCTGCTTTTTGCTCGGGAATTTAGCCAGGCTTATACCGATAAGGTCAATATTATCGTGGTGCCTTGTGTGAGCCCTTGGGGTTACGAAACTATCAACCGCTGGGATCCTCTGGCGCTTGATCCTAACCGCTCGTTTTACCCGGATTCTCCGGCGCCTGAATCGAAAATCCTCATGGATTTTATTGGTGCTATGCCGCAGCAGTTCCTGCTGCATATTGATTTACACGAAACCACCGACACCGATAACAGCGAATTTCGTCCGGCGCTGGCGGCACGTGATGCGATTGAGCAGAAAACCTGGAATATTCCCGATGGTTTTTATCTGGTGGCTGATGAAGTAGCGCCGCATTTGCCGCTGCAACAGGCAATCATTGCAGAAGTCAAAAAATACACGCATATAGCGCCTACCGACGAAAACGGTTTAATCATTGGTTCTGAAGTCCCTAGCGAAGGCGTAATTTGTTACGACAAGCGTAAGTTGTTCCTGTGTGGTGGATTTAATGGGGCACAGTACTGCTCAACCACCGAAGTGTATCCGGACAGTCCGACCGCTACGCCAGAGATTTGTAACCGGGCGCAGGTGGCTGCTGTAGAGGGAGCTTTACGCTTTTTACTCGGTTAATGCGATAAATGGTGATTAATTGACGTCTAGATGTTTGGGTTTCTAGACGTCTAAATGTATACTCCCGTCCAGCGTAACGCTGTTTGGGAGTAAATATGTATTACATTGCATTGCTATATGAAGGGCTCGGTCAACAATTAGTCAGACTTGAAGCGAACAGTGAGGCAGATTTTTTTGCCAAGCTTGATGCGCAGTTCGGGTGTTACGTATGTTTGTGGTATTCACAGGAACAGGTTGTTACCAATGAAGAAAGCACTATACCAGGTGCCGTTTGAACAAGCCTTAGCGACATCTCCCTGTGTAGGTAACTGCTGCCTTGACCTGGATGATATTTGCCTTGGTTGTCAACGCCATATCAGCGAAATAACCGGCTGGCATCAGGCCGACCAGGCGCAGCGTAAAGTGATTTTGCAACGGTGTGCCGAGCGACGGATCGCGCGCTCAAACTAATGATCAATTCAACAGTGTCAGGCATCGCCTGATCTGCTAAAATCCGCCCCCTTAATTTCCTCAACAACAACCTGACTTGTATATGCGAATTCTGTTAGCGCCTATGGAAGGCGTCGTTGATCACTTGATGCGTGACATGCTTACCCGGGTAGGCGGCTTCGACCTGTGCGTGACTGAATTTGTCCGTATTGTTGATCAAAAATTACCGCATAAAACCTTTTACCGACTGTGTCCGGAACTGCACGAGGGCGGTAAAACACCCAGTGGTGTACCGGTGCGAGTGCAACTGCTTGGTCAGCATCCCCAATGGCTGGCAGAAAATGCCCTGACGGCAGTAGAGCTGGGATCGCCTGGTGTGGATCTCAACTTTGGCTGTCCGGCCAAAACGGTCAATAAAAGCAAAGGCGGCGCGGTGCTGCTGCAATATACCGAGTTGTTGCACGACATTGTCAAAACCGTGCGGGAAGCGGTTCCCGCTCACCTGCCGGTAACGGCAAAAATTCGTTTAGGCTATGAGGATAAGTCGCTGGCGGTGGATAATGCTATTGCTATCGACGAAGCGGGCGCCTCCGAACTGGTGGTTCATGCCCGCACTAAAACAGAAGGATACCGGCCGCCGGCCTACTGGGACTGGATTAAAAAAATCCGGGCTCATACTCAGTTACCGGTTATCGCCAATGGTGAAATCTGGTCGTATGACGATGCCCGGCGCTGCCAGGAAATGTCAGGATGCAGCGATGTAATGATTGGTCGGGGCGCACTGGCAATGCCAAACCTGGCGCTGCATATTCGCGATAATCAGCCACCAATGAGCTGGCCGGAACTGGCGCAGCTACTAATTGATTACTCCGGCTATGAAATCTACGGCGATAAAGGTCGCTATTATCCGAACCGGCTGAAGCAGTGGTGTGGCTATCTCAAACGCCAGTACCCACAAGCCGAAGTGCTATTCGACAATATTCGTCGCTTGCAGAAATCAGATGAGATTGTCGCGGTGCTGCAACAGTCCGCGGCAGCAGCTAAATAACCATTCCTGCTTGTTTGTTGTAAGCCGATTCGCTAACGTTACAACAAGGCTCCAGGCTCAGCTCTGGTTGAGCGTTGCCGAGCCCCTGGCACACTAACGACAATTACTACAAAAAGGTAACTCATGGCTACAACACTCAGGCAGTTAAGTGTAACTGCGGCGTGTTGCTGCGCTTTATTGCTTTCTGCCTGTGCAGAGGAAAAAGCAGAACAAGCGGAGCAGGCACCCAAAGTCACTATTGATAAAAATCCGTTCCCCAGCAAATACCAGCCGCTTCCCGGCGAGCCGACAGTGATCACGGGGGTCACCATTCTTGATGGTATCGGCAACAAAATTGAAAATGGCATGGTGTATTTTTCAGAGGGCAAAATAGCGGCCATCGGTGAAACGCTTGATATACCCGCTGGCGCAACGGTGATTGATGGCACCGGCAAATGGGTAACGCCTGGCATCATCGATGTGCACAGTCACCTGGGCGTTTACCCGAATCCTTCCACCCATTCTCACTCAGATGGTAACGAAGCCGTTAAGCCGGTTACGGCCAACGTCTGGGCAGAGCATTCGGTGTGGCCGCAGGATCCGGGTTTTGGCCGCGCGTTGGCGGGTGGCGTCACCGCATTACAGATCCTGCCAGGGTCAGCTAACTTGTTCGGTGGACGTTCTGTGGTACTCAAAAACGTCCCTCATCGCACCATGCAGGAAATGAAGTTTCCGGAAGCGCCATACGGGCTAAAAATGGCCTGTGGTGAAAACCCTAAACGGGTCTATGGCAAAAAAGGTGGTCCTTCTACGCGTATGGGTAATGTGGCGGGTTACCGTCAGGCCTGGGCAGACGCGGAAAACTACCGCCGTGCCTGGGAACGATACGAGGCCGAATACGAAGCGGGTAAAAACCCCAAGCCGCCCAAGCGGGATTTAAATCTGGATACCCTGATGGGCGTGCTGAACGATGAGATCCGCGTGCATATGCATTGTTATCGTGCTGATGAAATGGCGGTGATGATGGATGTGATGAAAGAGTTTGGCTATCAGATTTACTCTTTCCAGCATGGCGTAGAAGCTTACAAAATCGGTGATTTGTTGGCCGAGAACAACGTGTGTTCAGCTATGTGGGCCGACTGGTGGGGCTTTAAAATGGAAGCCTACGACGGTATCCGCGAAAACATCCCCATGGTTCATCAGGCCGGAGCCTGCGCCATTGTGCATTCCGACAGTGATTTAGGTATTCAGCGGCTCAATCAGGAAGCGGCAAAAGCCTGGTCAGACGGACGCCGGGCGGGGCTCGAAATCAGTCAGCAGGATGCCTGGACCTGGTTATCGGCTAACCCGGCAAAATCGCTGGGTATATTTGATAAAACCGGCTCGCTGGAAGTGGGCAAAAATGCCGATTTGGTGTTGTGGAGTGCCAATCCGTTTTCAACCTATGCCAGAGCTGACAAAGTATACATCGATGGCGGACTGGCGTTTGATTTAGCCGAGCCATCGACGTGGCCGGTAGCAGACTTTGAATTAGGTCAGGTTGGCGAAGGAGATATCAAATGAAATCATTAATCACGATATGTCTGCTGGCAGGGTTAAGTTGCAGTGTAGCCGCTGAAAAGCTGGCAATTGTTGGCGGTAAGGTGTTCACCGGCAGTGAGCAGGGTACACTGGATAGTGCTACAGTACTGATTGATAACAATAAAATCGTTACCGTAACAACGTCAACCGAAGTGCCTGAAGGCTATACCGCAATAGATGCCACTGGCAAATATGTTACTCCCGGGCTGATTGGTGCCTATACCCAGCTGGGGTTGGTGGAAGTCAGTAGTTCGGCGGGCACGGTTGATGCCTCGGTAACGGAGAGTCTGGTGTCGTCCACCGGCGCCGCCTTTGATGTCAGTTATGCCATTAATCCGGATTCGACTCTCATGGCAATTAGTCGTGTTGAAGGCGTGACTTCTGCGGTTACCGGTATTTCGCGCAGTGCGACCTTGTTTAAAGGGCAGGGTGCACTGATCACGTTATCCGGGGCCAGTGATTCGGTGCTTAAAGCCAGAGCCTTTGTGGCAGTGGATGTAGGCAATTACGGCGCAGAAGCTAATGGCGGCTCACGGGCTGCTGTATGGGTAACGCTGAATGAAGCCATTAGCGAAGCAGTACAGGTAACTACCGCCGCTCAGCTAAGTCCTTCTTCAGACTGGCATGGTATTAACAGTCGCGCAGATGTAAAAGCATTAAAACCGGTGGTAAATGGCACCATTCCACTTTTAATTTTTGCCGACAGGGCAGCAGATATTCGTCAGGTTATCAGCTTTAAAAAGCGCTACCCTAAAATTAAGGTTGTGCTGGTTAAAGGGATGGAAGCCTGGCGTGTGGCTGATGAGCTTGCTAAGGCAGATATCCCGGTGATTATCGATCCGGAATTTAATTTGCCGGGCGGGTTTGATCAGTTAGGCGCCACCCTGGCCAATGCCAAACGACTGGAAGAGGCTGGCGTAATGGTCGCCATTGGTATGGAGACACATAATATTCGTCTGGCAACGCAGCATGCTGGTAATGCGGTTGCGTTTGGCATGAGCTGGGATGCTGCAATGGCAGCGCTTACGGTTAATCCTGCGCAAATTTTTGCCATGCCAGATGGTCTGGGTACGCTGAAAAAAGGCGCTCAGGCTGATGTGGTTATCTGGAGCGGCGATCCGTTAGAGGTATCGGAGGCGGCAGAAATGGTGATCATTAATGGTAAGCAGGTTGAGATGACTTCTCGTCAGATCAAGCTGCAACAACGTTATCAGCAACGCGCTCAGTCCGAACAGGCTTCTCAGTACATACGCTAAAAAGCCAGGAAGAAACGCGGTAAAAAGGCCGGGAGATTTTAAGAACCGGCCTTTTTTTATTCGCTATTCGTTATTGCTTATCAGGCCCTGACCAAGAAAAACAATGCGTTCAGCCGCTACATAACACAGGATTTTAATCCCCAGTGCATACATAAAGGTTAAAATAGAAACGGCAAAAGCCGGCCCGAAATCCTGCATATCAGTCATATTGGAACCCATGGCAACCCAGCCCAATAAGGTCATTAATCCGCCCAGCCACATTGCAGAGTTGCCGAGAACGTTAAATACATGCACGCCTTGTTTAACCTGCCTTAAAGACTCAACATGACCACTTAATACCATGCTAAATGCCTGTTTTAAATGCATTGCCGAGGTGACCGCTATCGCAAAGACTACCGCTGGTGGCAGGGTTAAAATCAAAGAAGGGATATCGAAAAACATACCAACGCCACCAGACAGTGACATTGCAAAAAAAGTGAGTAAAGCAAAAAACAACACGCTGATGACAAACATAATTAGTGCCTTTTGGGTTTGGTTAAAATATAAAAATGAGGTGAGCAAAGCCTGACGCCAGTACCATAACTGGCAGTTAACCGCTGAACGGTTTTGTTGGAGGTCTCTGAATTCTTCTTCTAAATCCCCTAGCAGCGGTTCCCGCAGCGTCTCTGGCAGTATTTTAGCCAGTATGGCCTCTGCAATTCGCGGTGGTGGTGAGCTGTTCACTTAGATACTCCTACAAAGGACAGCTTTACATCCCGCCACATGGCATCAAGTGATCGGCGGGTATCGTTTAGCGCTCGTTTACCTTCTCCTGTGACGACAAAATACTTCTTTGCCCGCCCGCCACGCTCGGCGGTCGCTTCGCCTAGCCGGCTACTGATAAGCCCTTTTTCTTCCAGTCGGGTTAAGGTGGTGTATAAAGCGCCAATACTTACATCCCGCTGAATAACATCGAACAAAACCTGGCGAATAGTAGTGCCATATGCCTGCTCTGAAAGCCGTAAAATAGCGAGTAAAACGTACTGTTCAAACTCCCCTAAAAAACGTGACTTCCCCATGTCTCGCCTCTCCTTATCAATTTCCACTACAAAGTAAAGTAATAGGATAGTAATTTATTCTACAAAGTAAAGATAATTATAGGCTATGCGCTGGTATGTATTTTTATAAGTCAATAGTAAGTGGGGGGCAGCTGATTTATTGATGACCGGCTCTGCAATAGACTATTGATCCATTTTATAATTTTCTAAAAAAAATCAGCATAGTGCTCCTGGCTGAACTATGCTTATGGACGTGTCGCTTTTTTGACCTGGCCTGGTTTTAAGAGAGTGTTTCAAAGCTTGAGCTGGCGGCTTCGTTAATTAAATTAGGAACGTTTTTGCGTAGTCAGAATTCCACAAAAAATAAACATCATGTCAGCTGGTGGTATGCTGCTACCTTAGCGGTTCTTATCGCTTTGACGCTGATGGCGGACTTCCTTGTCAGTCGTTGGCAGCGGGAAGTGCAAACCAGTGAAGTGAATCAGCAGCTGGGGATCCTAAGGGCAAATCTTGAGTTTGAGCTGTACACTAATATTGAGCTTATCCGCGGTGCAGCGGCTTACATCTCGCTAAATCCGGAGATTGATCAGGCCGGATTTAGTGAGTACGTCAGCCGCTTGTTAGAACAGCGCAACAATATCATCAACATCGCCGGGGCCCGTGGCTTTGTTATTAACCTTATTTACCCTATAGAAGGCAACGAAAAAGCCCTGGGACTCGACTATCGGGTAAGCGAGGAGCAGCGGGAATCAGCATTTATGGCAGTGAGTACCGGGTCACCTACGTTGGATGGGCCAGTAAACCTGGTTCAGGGCGGCGTGGGTTTTATTGCCCGGTTACCCATTATTAATGACGATGGTGTCTGGGGCATTATATCGGTCGTACTCGACTACGAAGGCGTATTGAGAAACGCCGGTTTTACCGATCATGCCATGCTGGATATCGTCATCACCGGGCGGGACGAGTTTGGTAAGCTGGTCGAAATTTATCGCACGGTTGACGAGTCACAGTTTCATCAACCGGTTAACCTGTCTATTAAACTACCCTACGGCGAGTGGCATCTTTCAGCACAGCCATCAGAAGGGTGGGTTACATTTAAATTGCACCCCATTTTTTGGGGTATCGCCTTTATACTCAGCATTATCGCCTTTTACATCATTCAGCTTCGGCAATATAACCTGTTATTGCAGGAGGAAAAATTGCAAGCGCTTACCGAATCAGAAGAAAAATTCCGGCAGTTCTTCTCGGACCATGCAGTAGTGATGCTGATTGTGAGTGAAAGCGGCGAGATTGTAGACGCTAATGAAGCCGCGCTGGAATACTATGGATACAGCGCCGCGCAATTTGACGGTATGTCGATTTTTGATTTACAGGCGAACAGTAAAGGCCTCACCAGCGTTAAATTATCGGATGCCATGCAACACAGCTCGACACGTTTTGAGACCAAACATCAACTGGCCAACAACGATATTCGTGATGTGGAAGTATTAAATACGCCCGTCGACAGTGGCGGACAACGTCTTATTTACTCCATCATTATTGATATTACAGACCGCCTCGAATACCAAAAACGATGGGAACTAAGCCGGCAGGTGTTTAACTTCAGTCTTGAAGGGATTGTGGTAACCGATGAAAAGCATCAAATCGTGTCGATTAATCCAGCGTTTTCCGAGATTACCGGCTATACCGAAGAAGAAGTTCTGGGTAAGTTGCCCTTCTTTTTGGGGGAAGGGTTGTTTGAAGAAGGCTTTGAGGAGTCGATGTATCAGACTCTGGATAAAACCGGTTTTTGGCGCGGCGAGATATTAAACCGGCGTAAAGACGGCACCGTATTCCCTGAATTACTGAGTGTGTCAGAAGTTAAAAATGAAAAGGGTGAGATAACCAATTACCTTGGCGTGTTTTCTGACATTACCAACCTTAAGCAGTCAGAGGAAAAACTGGAGCATCTGGCGCATTATGACTCGCTCACCGAGCTGCCTAACCGGGTGCAATTTCAGTTACATCTGCAACATGCCGTTACCCGTTGTGAACGTAATAAACAGCAATGTGCTTTGCTGTATCTTGATCTTGACCGCTTTAAAGTGGTCAATGACAGTCTTGGTCACGTGGCCGGTGACGAACTGCTTAAAATGGTGACTGGGCGTTTGGTAAGTCGTCTGCGTTCGTCGGACATTCTGGCCAGAATGGGCGGGGATGAATTTGTATTGCTGGTTGAGGAATATCATCGCGCCGAAGAACTTGAAGCGCTGGCATTAAAGCTGATCCAGGAAATGAACCAGCCCTTCTATCTGGTCGGAGAACAGGAAGTTAACGTCGGCTGTTCGGTAGGCATTGCCTGTTTTCCTACTGATGCCACAAACAGTGATGATTTACTGGTTCGGGCCGACGCTGCAATGTACAAAGCCAAGCAGGCTGGTGGTGCTTGTGTGGCCTTTTTTACTCAGGATATTCTGGTTGAAGCAAGCTCCAGACTAACCATTGCTGCAGAACTAAAACGAGCAATCACAGAAAACGAGCTGGAGTTATATCTGCAGCCACAATTGGACACTCTCACCGGTGAAGTCGTGGGCGCTGAAGCACTGCTTCGTTGGAATCATCCGGTGAAAGGGTTCTTAACGCCAGCGGCATTTATCGATGTAGCCGAACAAACCCGGGCCATCAGACTGGTAACCGGCTGGTTGGTTAAAGAGGCCTTTAGCATTATTCGTCGCTGGGAAAGCGCGGGTCTGGAGCTATTTTTATCCTTTAATATTTCGGCACTGGATTTAGCCGACAATGAACTTTTGGAACGCATGACGGAAGAACTCAGGCGGCAGCCGATAAACCCGGCAAATATAGAGTTGGAGATCGTTGAGAGTGCGATTATAGAAAACTTTCAGTCGGCCAGTGCGATTCTGTCCAAATTACGTGAAATGGGTTTTCATGTTGCCATTGATGACTTTGGTACCGGCTATTCCTCACTGGCGTATCTGGATAAACTGCCCGTAGATAAACTGAAAATCGACCGGGAATTTACGTCTAAGCTCGAATCTGGTGAAGGGGCTGGGATCGTGAAATCGATTATCGACCTTGCCGCCAATTTTAAACTGCGGGTGCTGGCAGAAGGTGTAGAAACTTACGAGCAAGAACAATTGTTAAGAAGCCAGGGATGCAACAGGGTACAGGGTTTCTATTACAGCAAACCAATCCCGTTAACGGATTTTGAAAGGAAGTATTTGCCGTAGTTAAATGCTTAAGGCGGGCTCAGACCGCTTAAGCATAGGTATCGATATTGCCGCCTACAGGGCCGCCTGAAGTCGCGTTGGTTGCTGGTTGTGGCGCTGGTGTAGTTTCTCTGGGTTCGTTACTTTCCAGTCTTTCCTGACGGGGTGACTCATTGCGCTCCGGCTGAACCGGTGCGGGTTGCGAATAATTACTGCTAAGTGGTGACTGCCCAATTTCCATTACTGACCTCTCATCTGGTTAAATTACACTGCCTAAGTATAGGCGCTATTCACCAAATTGCGATCAGTGCTGTGACGACTCATCCAAATAAGGGGTGAGTTGTTTAGCCATAAATTCAGCTATCAGCGGCTGACCCTCTGCATTAGGGTGAATACCATCACGCTGCATTAACGCTTCGTTGAGGGCGATATCCTCTAAGAAAAACGGGATTAGCGGAATACCTTCAGACTGGGCAACCTGTTTAAAGCTGTTGCTGAACATCTGGTTGTAGCGACGACCATAATTGGTGGGTATTTGCATATCCTGCAAAAACACTTTGGCGCCATGCTGTTTGGCCAGTTGCACAATTTGGGTCAGGTTTTGCTGTAACTTGGTAACGTTGTGCCCTTGTAGTCCATCATTGCCGCCCAGTTCAACCAGTACATGGGTTGGGTTATGCTGAGTCAGTAAACGGGGCAGTCTGGCCAGACCGCCATCGGTGGTTTCGCCACTAATCGCAGCGTTTATCACTTCAATCCCACGTTGCTGCTCATTCCAGATATTTTGTAACAAACTAACCCAACTTTGCGCTTGCAACAAACCATAGCCGGCGCTTAGGCTATCTCCGAGTATCAAAAGTCGCGTTTCAGTTGTTGCCTCCGCCGTTTGCTTTGAATCAGCAGACTGGGCCAGAAGGTGATCTGAAAACAGTGCAAAAGGTATTAATAATACCAGGGTTTTTACCCACTTAAGCGTGGGGCCAAGACGGAATAAACGATGACCAATCAAAACGACAATAGCTCCTTTATGATTCAAACCAAAGATATAACTAAGACAGTCACTACGAGCGAAGGTTCGCTTCAGATCCTTCAACCTATTTCCTTTGAAGTCAAGGCGGGCGAGTCTATTGCTATTGTCGGTGCGTCAGGATCCGGTAAATCCACATTATTAAGTTTGCTCGCAGGACTGGACGAAGTAAGCACCGGAGAGATTTATCTCGATGAAGAACCACTGCACACCATGGACGAAGAACAACGGGCTCGTTTGCGTGGTGAAAAAGTGGGCTTTATTTTCCAGAGTTTTATGTTGGTTCAGAGTCTGACAGCGATTGAGAACGTGATGTTACCGGCCGAAATTGCCGGTTTGGCGGATGCCAAAAAACGCGCGCAGACGATTCTGGAGCAGGTGGGCCTGAGTCATCGTGCCCATCATTATCCTAATCAGTTATCTGGCGGTGAGCAGCAGCGGGTGGCGATTGCCCGGGCCTTTATTGGCCAGCCAAAAATCTTATTTGCTGATGAGCCTACCGGTAACCTGGATGCTGCTAACAGTGTACGTGTAGAAGATCTGCTGTTTAATTTAAACCGGGAGGTGGGCACCACCCTGGTACTGGTAACTCACGATAATGAGCTGGCCAAAAAATGTGAGCGTCAGTTGCAAATGCAAGCCGGTGAACTTACCGAAATTACCGCAGCGCCCGCACAGAAGGATTTAGCATATGGTAGCTAATCTGGCCTGGCGCTTATTTAAACACGAAGCCCGTCGGGGCGAGCTGACCATTATACTCTTTGCCATTATTTTATCGGTAGCGGCTGTGCTGTCGCTTTCGCTGTTCAGTGAGCGGTTACAGGGTGCTCTGGTCGAGCGCTCCTCACAGTTTATTGCCGCCGACAGCCAGTTAGGCTCACGAAAACCCATTAACGAAGCCTGGATCGCCGAAGCTGAAACAGAAGGCCTTGCCACAGCAGAACAGGTAAGTACCCGTTCTATGGCATTTGGCGAACAGCAGATGTCGCTGGTGGATTTACGCGCCGTGAGTGCGCAGTATCCGCTTAAGGGCGAAATTCAGGTCACCGACAAACCTTTTGGCTCACCGGTGGCAACCGATAAAACGCCGCAGTCCGGCGAGATCTGGCTGGATTCCAGACTATTCCAACTCCTGGATGTAAAACTTGGCGATACCGTTTACATCGGCGATTCTGAGTTTGAAGTAGCCAGGGTCTTGTCCGAAATCCCGGATCAGGGGTTCAGCGTGTTTAACACCGATCCTATGGTGTTAATTGCGCTTGAAGACCTGGCTAAAACTAATATTACCGGCCCCGGTAGCAGGGTTACTTACAAAGCTTACTTTGCCGGTGAAGATTCCCTCATTGAGCAATACTACGACTGGTTAAGACCGCAACTTGACGATGAGCTTCATCGCTGGCAGCGGGTGGGCGATGATGAGTCGGCCATTGGCCGTTCTATTGCCCGAGCCGAGCGTTATTTCTTGCTCGCCAGTTTGCTGGCGATCGTGCTGGCCGCGGTTGCTATTGCGGTAGCGGCCCAGCGTTATAGTCAGCGACACTATGACCCGGTGGCGATTTTTAAAACCCTTGGTGCCACAAAACAAATGATCCGCAATGTGTATGTGTTGCAGATTTTATTTATCACTGTGCTGGGCATTGTAATCGGTATTATTGCCGGGGTGATTATTCAGCAGGTAGTGGTAACAGCCCTCGCCGGGCAGGTAGATGTGTCACTGGATGTCTGGCACTGGCGTCCGGTATTCATTGCGGTGCTCACCGGTTCTATTTGTGCGGTGCTATTTTCTTTATACCCGCTGTTACGCCTTTTCTCAGTACCGCCTTTGCGGGTGCTGCGCCGAGATATGGGCGCAGGGTTAAGCTCCCGAGGGTTGCAATTTGGTGCGTCAGGCGGCGCAATTTTTTTGCTGATGTGGGTGTACAGTCGGGATCTTGAAATCAGTGCAATTTTATTTGGCTCTGGCGTGCTGCTGGTGGTGGCTTTGCTGGGCGTTACCTATGGTCTTATCGCGCTGGGGCGTCGCTTGGGACAGGGCGCGATGGGCTCGTGGCAGCTGGCCTGGGCGCGTATTCGCCGCCGGGCGATGGACAACAGTGTTCAGCTAATCAGCTTTTCTGTAACCATTATGCTGCTGCTGGTGGTGCTGGTAATGCGCAATGACATGATAGCGCAGTGGCGTGCGCAGTTACCGCAGGATACGCCTAACTATTTCATGTCGAATATTACCGAGTCACAAAAAACGGTGTTGGCAGAACACTTCGAGGCGAATCAGGTCACGCTGGATGAATTCTATCCGGTGGTGAGAGGTCGCTTTGTGGCGGTTAACGACGAGCGCATCAAGACTGAAGTCACTAAAGAAGAGGATGGTCAGGAAACTGAAGGTCGACAGGGCCTCGGCCGTGAGGCTAATCTGAGCTGGAGTCTTCGTCTGCAACATGAAAACCGTATTGTACAGGGCCAGTGGCATGATGACTGGCAAGCGGATGCCAACGATGTGACCGAAGATAGCAGGCCGATTTATCCGGTGTCGGTGGAAGAAGGCGTCGCGGGGCGGCTCAGAATTAATCTGGACGATTTACTCACCTTTAATATTGGTAGTGAAATTGTGACCACGCGGGTAACCAGTATCCGAGAGGTAAACTGGCAGACTATGCAGCCCAATTTCTTCTTTGTTTTGCATCCGGCTGCGATGCAAAACTTTGCGGCAACCTACATAACCAGTTTTCATCTGGATGCTTCGCGCAAAGCGGATATTACGGCGTTGATGCAACCATTTGCGGCGGTCACTTTGTTTGACGTAGATGCACGGATTAATCAGGTACGTGAAATTATCGACCAGGTGTCGCTGGCTGTTGAGTTTATCCTGGTGCTGGTGTTGATTGCCGGTTCACTGGTGTTGTTTGCTCAGGTTCAGGCCAGTATGGATGAGCGCCAGCAGGAACTGGCCATTTTGCGCACTCTGGGCGCGAAAGGGCGGCTTATCCGCTTTAGTGTGATTAACGAGTTCCTGATCATCGGTACTGTAGCAGGCTTAATGGCCGCCATGGCCAATGAAGTCAGCCTGTATTTGTTGCAAAGCCGTATTTTTGACATGCAGGCTTCCATGCACTGGGATTACTGGATCATTGCGCCGTTAGTTGGTGCTATGGTTGTGGGTATTCTGGGCGCATTGGGCTGTTACAGACTGTTACGGCTTAATACCGGGCAGCTATTACGGAAAATGGTTTAAAGAAAGCGCGAGCTTGCCAGTCAGGCTCGCCGCCACACCTGCAGCAGGGACTTCGCATTGTTATCGTTTGAGCACGTCAGTCACCATTTTGGTGCCAGAACATTATTTCAGGATTTTAACCAGACCTTGCCAGAATCGCGCATCGTCCTGACGGGCGCTAATGGCATGGGTAAAACTACCTTGTTGTTAATTGCCGCCGGTGTCCTTGTGCCATCGGCGGGAACGGTTTACTTTAATCAACAGCCGGTCACTGCCACAGCAATGCGCCACAAAATCGGTATCAGTGCTAATAAGGTGAGTTTACCGGGCTTTTTTACCGTTATGGAAATGCTTTCATTTCAGGCCAGGCAATTTAACTGCCCGGCTAATAACGAGTGGATAGAGCGCCTTGGACTAAGTCCGTTTCTTAACACTAAAGTGGACGATTTATCGCTGGGTAATAATAAAAAACTCAGTCTCATACTGGCATTGATGCACCAGCCCGAGCTATTGCTGCTTGATGAACCGACCAATGGGCTGGATGAGCAAACCCGGCAAGCATTGGATAATTTCTTAGCCAGTTACCCCGGACAGATTGTGATAGCCAGCCATGAGACCGGTGTGTTCGCAGACGCCACTCAGGTTCGTCATCTGCACCTGGATGCCAGCGGAGTTCATGCGCGGTGACCTACTGGCAGTTTCGCCGCCGTTTATACCAGCACGCGTTAAAACAATGGCTGGATAGTCTTACCCAGGTAGGAACGGGTATTGTTGCTTTGTTTCCTATGGCGATGTACGCCTTATTGCTTTTGCCCTTACTGGCATTGGGCGTGCTCGGCGATAAAGACGCTGCCGGGCAAAGTTATTTTTTCACCCTGTGGGGATATCTTTTGCTTTGCTATTGCTGGATAAGCATGCAAAAAGAAGCGCTCACCGGCGCCGATTACAACCTGTATGACAGCTCCTTACCTGTATCGCCGGGACAACGCGCAGTTACCAACCTGGGTTTGCTGTTATACGCCGCCAATGTGTTTATCGCAGCGCCTTTAGTTGTGTTGCTGGTAATGGTGGTGAGTCATGCCGTTGAGCTGGTAACTACGCCGATAGCTGAGGTAGTAACGCAGCTATTTCCACTCACCGCTTTACTGCTACTGGCGTTTTACTATTGCCGTAGTGCGCTGGGAACGCAAAGGCCGTGGTTGAGTTTGTTTCTGCTGCCCTTGGTTGTTATGCCGTGGTTGGCTTCTCTTGCTACTCCGGCAATGTGTTTAATAGTGGTTCCTGTGGCTATTCTGATTGAGCGGTGGATAAAACTGCCCTCATGGCCGCTTACGTTTTTACCGGATGATTTATGGCGATTATTCCTCCAACAGGATCTCTCTACGGGCAGACCAACAATATTGCGGGGTGTGGTGATCCTGCTGCTACTTATTTTAGGTGCGATATTCGTACAGCACATTAGTCCGGACGCCAGGGGCGCGGCGAGTGCTTTTTTTGCAGTGGTACTGGGCATAATATCGGCGACAAAATTGTTGGAGCTGCAATCGATGAGGCAACGACTTGAACTTTACCTGGCTACACTGCCGGTTAGTTCCAGCTCGATTACCTTTCAGTCATTAGGCTATTGCTTATTTTTCTCACTGCCGTTTATTGTGCTAATGCTGTTATTTTCACTCTTTGACTTGTCGCATTGGTGCCTGTTTCTTCTTATTTATGTGGCAACACAAGCCGGTATTTTACTGCGCCCAAATTATTATCTGGCCTTTCCTTTGGTTGCAGGCATTCTTGTGTTGGTGATATTTCTGCTGGTTTAGCCCTCGGTATCGGCAAAGGCGCTCTGTATAGAATCAAACTTAAAGGTAAACCCAGCACCCTGTAATTTTTGCGGAATCACCCGTTGGCCGGTGAGCAACATATCCGCCGCTTCACCCATTATGAGCTTCAGGGCAAATCCGGGCATGGGCATGATGGCAGGACGACCAAGCGCATTACCAAAGGCTTTAACAAACTCATGGTTAGTTACGGGCTGTGGCGCGGTTAAATTAAACGGGCCTGCGCATTCGGGGTGAGTGAGTAAAAACTCAATAGCATTCACCATATCATCCAGATGGATCCACGACATATATTGTTCGCCACTGCCGATTGGGCCTCCGAGCCCCAGCTTAAAAGGTAAGCGCATTTTCGCCAGTGCGCCGCCCTCAGCGGCTAACACTACACCCGTACGCAGCAGGCAAACACGGCAGGTTTGCTGTACCGTTTCGGCAATCTTCTCCCAGCGTTCACATACCTCATGGGTAAACTCATTATGGGGCTCGGTGTTTTCTTCTGTTACCACTTTGTCACCCTGACGGCCATAATAACCAATCGCAGAGCCGGAAATAAAAGTATGCGGGGGCGTGCTTGATGCATTGATTTTGCTTACCAGTGCCGTGGTAAGCTGCCAGCGACTCTGACAAATCTGGTACTTTTGCTGGCTGGTCCAGCGTTTGTCGGCAATGGGTTCACCGGCGAGGTTAATAATCACGTCGAATTCGTTAAAATTGTCCAGCGCATCCAGGTTGTCGATAAGAGTAATGTTGCCTGTATCAGGGAGCTGCTGACGAGCTTTGCTGGTCGAGCGGGTTAGCACGGTAAACTGATGTTGGTTGCCCAGACGGCAGATTAACTGCTTACCGATAAGTCCCGTGCCGCCGGTGATTAATATTTGCATTACATGCTCCGTTACATAAATTGCCCGGGTGTGTTTCCCGTGGGACTACCTAATTCTGGCCAAATCTGATAGCGTGGCTTTTTTGCCAGCTAAACCAGTATTTTATGTCAGCCCAATCGCCTACCGCTAAAGCTCTGCTTATTTTTGCCAGCCTGATCATTATTCTGGCCGGCATTAAAGCCGCCAGTACTATCATGGTGCCGTTCTTTCTTTCCGGCTTTATCGCCATTGCCTGTGGGCCGCTGATCTTGTGGATGTCTAAATACCGTATTCCACGCTGGCTCTCCATTACTCTGGTTATACTGTTAATAGTGGTTTTTGGTTTTATGCTGGCCGGGCTGGTGGGGCAATCACTCACTGAATTTCGCGAAAATATGCCGCAATACCGCGAGAAGCTGTCGGGGGAGTTTACCTGGGTGGTCAATCAGCTGGCACGATTCAATATTCACGTGGATAAAGATCTGATTATATCCTACCTGGATCCGGGGATGGCCATGTCGATGGTCACTAACTTCTTAAGCGGCATGGGCGGGGTATTGTCTAACCTGTTTCTAATCCTGCTTACCGTGATATTCATGCTGTTTGAAGCCGAGAGTATGCCACGGCGATTGCATATCGCGTTATCCGATCCGCAAATGAAAATGCACCACATCGACCGCTTTATTCAATCGGTTAACAGCTATCTGGCGATTAAAACGGTGGTGAGTCTGGCAACCGGGTTACTGGCCGGCACCTGGCTGTATATTTTGGGCGTTGATCACTTTTTACTGTGGGGCGTATTGGCGTCCCTGTTTAATTACATCCCTAACATCGGTTCTATTATTGCCGCGATTCCGGCCATTCTAATGGCGCTGGTACAATACGGTGGTGGCGAGGCAGGCCTTGTTGCCCTTGGCTTTGTGGTAATAAACACGGTAATGGGTAACGTGGTGGAACCACGTTTTATGGGCCGTGGACTTGGCTTGTCCACGCTGGTGGTGTTCCTGTCGTTGATTTTCTGGGGTTGGTTACTGGGCAGCGTAGGCATGCTGCTATCGGTACCGCTAACCATGATCGTAAAAATTGCGCTGGAATCCCGCGAAGAAAGCCGCTGGCTGGCGATACTGCTATCCAGCGACGGCGAAGTTGTGCTGGAAGAAAAGGAAAAGCCGGCTGCTGAGTGAGCAATCAGGCGCTACATGGATGATAATCGCACAGTAGCATGCTGCGCAAAAAACGAGGGAGAAGGTAATATGTATCAATCCTCAGATAATGTTTTCCGATTAACTGCCAGGCATGGCAAATTTTCAAGTGCTACCAGGTTTGCGCTCATTGCACTTTCAACACTGTTATTGGTTGCTTGCGGTGACACCAACGATGAACAGCCTGTTCAAGTGCCCAACCGAGAGCCAGTTGCCACCGACGACAATTTTGACGTTGCCGCAGGCGCGAACTTTGTCGTCAGTGTACTGGAGAATGACTCTGACCCTGACCATGACACGTTATCTATAGCCTCATCCACACAACCAGAGCATGGTGTTTTAAGTCTCGAAAACAACGAGTTGCGTTATAAGCCAGCGTTAACCTACAAAGGTAGCGATGAATTCAGTTACACCGTGACTGATGGTGAGTATAAAGCAACGGCCAGAGTAATCATTAGTGTCACATTTAATGAGCTCGACCCGACCCCACATAGAGCGATAACAGGTCGTCTTGGTTAACCGGCCTTCGCACAAAACCATGTGTATGTGCCACAAGGTAACGTTATTTCGGTGTGGGATTTTTCCACGCCAACCGACCCAGTTGAATTAGTTAATACCGCTGGCACGCCTGCCAAAGGTATCATCCAGTCTGTCGCTGCGGTGGGCGATTACCTGTATGCAATAGTATTGGGCGATGACCAGGGGCAACTCGCGATTTACGCACGTGATGCCTCCCAATTAACTTTGCAAAGTGAGATTAGCTATGCGCCCAACGAGCAATATTCCATACCCACTGGATTGATACAAATTACCAGCCAATTCGCTTACTTATTTGATAACGAGCACGGTATTTTCTTACTTGATGTCAGTACCCCGGATTCTCCGGTTGTAGTACAGAATATAGCGCTGAGCCTGATAGCTGACAGTACACAATTATATGGAACAACTCTGGTTTTAAAAGGCAGAAACGCCTTTGACGAGACTGCGGTTACCTACCTGGACGTTAGTGATCCGTTTAATCCAGTAGTCCTGCATAGGGCCAGAGAAATGGCGTATATTGCGGGCGGTGAAGATAAACTGGTAATTTCAAACGCTGGTACCCTGCGGCTCTATGATATGTCCTCGCCGGCTGAACCTGAGCTGCTGTCGAGCTACACCCTAACAGATGGATATTCCAGAGCTATTAACCTGACTGGTAATTTACTCTACGCGCGTACAGAATACACAATGGAGATCTACACAGTTGAAGACGATTTTAACTTTGTCAAATCCATCGACCTTACAATGATTGATAGCATACGCCAGGAACTGATAACCCCTTTTGGCAATCTGTTTTTTACACACGCCGACAAAGGGTATTTGTTCACAGGATCATCGCCAGCCTCACAAACGCTAAGCGCAGAATTTGCCATCAGCTCCGGGCACAATGTTCAAAATATTGCGTTTACTGATTCTGCAGCGGTGGCGGTGCAGGGCAATTTTGGCTTAACTACCCATGACCCACAAACACTGGCTCAACGTGGTCGGTTAGATTTGAAATTATCCAATGAAAATCATGTGGAGTTTGAAAGTATCGCCGTTGACAACAATGTCGCTTATTTGGCCATTTGGGGCAGCGGGCTTGTTAGTGTTGATGTGTCGGACCCGGGTAATCCCATTCAACTTGGGGATCTGGACTTGCCTTATGTGTCCAGCGTCGCGATTGACAGTGAGGCTAAGATTGCCTTGCTTGGCCAATTCAGCGATGGAGGAATGTTGTACGTGGTTGACATTGCTGATCCCTCCGGTCCCATACTTCTTAGCCAATATGATTCGGCGGAGGTAAGCGATATAGTGTTTCAGGATGGTCACTTTTTTGTTGCTACCAATTCAGAGCTGAGTGTTGTAGATGTAATGCCATCATCGCTAACGCAAATTGGTGTCTACGATACCGGAGAGCCAATTCATCGCTTCAGTGTCTATAACGGTCTGGCTGCTATCAATTATCTATACGAACTTCACATTGTAGATGTATCAAAACCCAGCGACCCACAACTTCAAGGCATTTACACCACGGATCATTATTCGCCCTATGGGGCGACTGCGATGAAAGCTAATCGAGCTTTTATCAGTCACTCTTTTGGCGTAGAAGAAATTAGTGTCGCCGACCCAACCAATCCACGGCTTATTAAAATCATCCCTGCGCTGAACAGTGAAAAGCGGCTCGTGGTTTCGCCTGACGGTGCGCTGTACTCGTTAGGCCTGACCAATGCGGTGTATCGGGATAAAGAATCAAATTAAAGGTGAAGGCTCAGTCTGCAACAATAGGTTGTAAAGGTGCATGTGTAACTGCATGTACCTCATAGAGTTAAATTGTTAATCAGAGAATGGGGAACACAGGATCCCGCAGCAACCGGCCGGCAGACAGAAAGGCATTAACACAGAATTTATTTACGATCTGGAAGTGTCACGGATTGGCGCAAATGTATTATTTGCCTGTTGGGATGCCTTAGCCATGGCAGAGTAGGTTCAGGCAGCAGTTAAATCGGGCAGGGAAGAGGCAGGAAAACTAAGACCAGTTTCTTCAGCCCTATGCTTTTAGCAAAGCAGCTGCGGTAAAGTATTTTAAATTGAAAAAGGACGTTAGTTTATGTGCAACCGAATACCACTCGGCGCATTGTTAAGTGTGTTGTTTTATTGGGTCATACCGCAGCCGGTAAGTGCTGAAGAAATCAATCCCTCGCTGAGCTCCCTCGACGCCGACATGGCGGTACTGCTTGAAGAACGCCATATCCCATCTCTCTCTTACGCCATCATTCAACCCGGTAAACCGGTACATATAAAGTCCATTGGATTAGCCGACAAAGTCAGCAATACGCCGGTAAAGCAGGATTCTCAGTATCGCATAGCTTCAATCAGCAAGCTGTTTGTAGCTATTGCGGCAATGCAGCTTATTGAGCAGGGCCGTATTGACCCTGAAGCAAAGGTACGAGATGTATTGCCCGATTTTATCTTCGATAACCCCTGGGAAGACAGTCATCCGCTGCTGGTAAAACATCTGCTGGAAAGTACTACGGGCTGGGATGATTTGTCGCTGATGGAGTTTACCTATGATAATCGCCCGCCAATGCCACTGGATGAGGCGCTGAATCTGCATCCGGACAGCCATATCTCCCGCTGGCCACCGGGAACCCGCCACGCTTATTCCAATAGTGCCGCCGCTGTTGCCGCGTTGCTGGTGGAGAAGACCTCGGGTACGCCATTTAAGGAATACGTGAAGGCCCGGATCTGGCAGCCACTGGGTATGGATAAAACCACTTTTGAAAAACCGGACGAACTGCGCAAGGTAACCGGCTACAGCAGCGGTCGCGCGATACCTCATCAGCACCAGCTAATCTATCCTGCTGGTGGTGCATCTTCCAGTATTGATGATTTAGCTACTTTACTGGCGTTGTATATCAAGCGTGGCGCACCGCTGCTGACCAGTGGCAGTGTGGCGCGGATGGAGCGCTCTCAAACCACCAATGCCGGCGACTTCGCCGGTGGTTACGGTGTCTATAACTTTGCAATTACCTACGACAACTGGCGCTTTCGTGGCCACGACGGCTCGATAACCGGCTGGGCATCCGAACTGGCTTACCTGCCGCAAACCGGGGCCGGGTTTGTGATTTTGCAGAACAGTGATGATCAGCGAGCCTTCTACCAGGCTTCCCGGAAACTGGCGGATTTCATCACTGCCAGCTACCCGCTACCTGACGTGGATAAACAGCCTGTGCCTGAGGAATGGCAGGCCAGAACCGGCTTCTATCGCCCCATCAATCTACGCATCGAAAAGCAGGCTTTCCTTGAGCGCATGGCCACGCCACTGAAAATTGATATCACCAACGATGGTGTGCACCTATACAGCGTAGCAACACCTGGCTTTAACCGGGAAGCGGTCTATGTTGGCGATAATATCTGGGTAAACGACAAAGGCGCAGTGGTGATGACCATCGGGACAGATCCGGAGGCCGGAGAGGTCATTCACTACGGCAACATGGTGCTACTTAAAACCTCTGCATTTGATGTATTTGCTGATAAAGCGGTGTTGCTGTTGTGGGTTCTGAGTTTATTGATTTCTCTGGTATATACACCGATCTGGCTGATTAACCGGGCAAGAGGCAAAATCACTACAGAGGCTGGCACTAAGCTGCGTAAGTGGATGTCACTCTCCATGCTATCGGCAGCTATTTTTATTGTGCTGCTGGCAGTTGGACTGGCTAACCCATTCGAGTATCTTTCCGCCCCAGGGCTGGTATCGCTGGGGATCATGGTAATGTCGGTGGTGTTTGCAGTGATCACCTTGTATGCCTGTGTTGTCCGGCTGAAATACCGGGGTTCTGAGACTTCCCGCTGGCTCAGAGGCTTCGTGGGGGGCTATCTGATCCTGCAGCTCCTAGTAGTGGTTTATCTGTTTTTCCACGGTGTTATCGGAATGCTGACCTGGACCTAATCGCCAGCCTTTAATAACTGAATCCCACTGCACGCTTTCCCGTGCTGGTGGGAGCATCCACTAGTACTATCGCTATTGCGCTACTGATTGCAGAAGCCTTAGATACAAGCAAAGATATTGGCTCTTGCCAGCGCGGTTTTTTAGTAAACAGACGAATTTTTCAGCAACGGCATTGTCGCGCAGGATGACAAAGAAAATACCTCCGCAGAGTAAGTAATCAGGCTGTACTTACCGACTAGGGCTGTTATGAGCGACTAGCGATCATCTGTAGCGAACTATTTTTTAAGGCTAATCGCCATGAGCAAACATTCAGCTGTAGGTCTGACTTCCGCTCAAGTGATTATTAATCAAAGCGACTCTACTTGCATATTTGAATAAGGAAGGAAAAGCCGATAGGGTTAAGTTGTTCACTCTTTGGGCAGATGGATATGTTTAGGGTATTTCGAAAAATCAGATTACGGTTAATTGATGAGCGTAAACTTATTAATTATTTCTATTATGCAATTGGCGAAATTATCTTAGTAGTGGCCGGGATTCTCATCGCATTATCCGTAAACAGTTATTATAAAGCCGTACAGGATAAGAAATACGAAATTCTGATGCTAGGCGAGCTTGAGTCATCAATTGATAAAACGCTTGAAGCATTGAATAAAGGCTATTATCCAAGAGTCAAATTGAATGAAGACGCATACGGTTTTTTTTATCAGGTGATTAGTACTCAACGCCAAGCCAGTGAAGAAGAGGCTCTAACTCATCTGTTTAATCTCACTGTGCATTTTCTTTTTCACTATGACAATGGTGCTTATGAAGCGCTTAAATCAAATGGATTAGATAAAATTGAAAATCCAGTTGTACGAAGAGAAATCATAAGCTTGTTCGTTGGCGCTTTACCCCGTATAGCGTTCTTCACCCATGAACATAACGCAGAACTTAAGAACTTGTCTTCAGAGATATATCACAAACACGTAAAATATAATGTACC
Source organism: Marisediminitalea lipolytica (assembly GCF_001758465.1). GTDB lineage: Bacteria > Pseudomonadota > Gammaproteobacteria > Enterobacterales > Alteromonadaceae > Alteromonas > Alteromonas lipolytica. The sequence continues at coordinate 69,611 of NZ_MJIC01000013.1, read as the reverse complement.
TGACAATGGAGAACCAAATCAGGATAACTGGTTAACAGGCAGCATCAATCTAACCGAGATGCTTGCAGATAGGCAATTTATGCTACTTATGCGTAAGGTTAAAGAAGTCACTTATGACAAACGTCATCGTCTTGACTCAATCAAAGTGACCCTCGAAAGGAATAAGGCGCTTTTAGAAGCTGAAATTGCGCGGTTAAAGCAATAATAAACTGTACTAGCTCAAACGAGAGTGTAACTGTGTCCGCTCCTGACCAACCCCAAAATCAGCGCGGGCCGGGGAAGGTGAGTTTTATGCTTGCTCCGCCGAGGACCGAGCGGTTAATGGTGAGTTTGCCTTCATAGGCGGTTAGCAAATCCGTGACCACTGCCATGCCTATACCTTGCCCGTCGGTGTAGGCGTCCAGTCGCTGGCCGCGATTAAGTAATCGTTCTACCTGTTCGGCCGGAATGCCCGGGCCGTCGTCATCAACGTGCAATTCGGTTTGTCGGGGTAATTGTTTAATTGTTACGGTTACCTTGCTTTGGGCCGCCTTACAAGCGTTATCCATCAGGTTACCGAGTATTTCCATTAAGTCTGTTTTGTCGCCAAAAAACAGGCCGTCATCGCCCTGTACGGCCAGCGTTAGGTGTTTATCCCGGTATACTTTGTTTAAAGCGTTGGTAAGTTGTTTAACTACTGGCATTACCGGTTCACCCTGCGTCCAGCTTGAAGCACCTGCAGCGGCGCGTTTAAGTTGCCGTTTTATCAGGGCATCTATTTGTTGCAGCGGTTCTTTTGCGCTCTCTGGTAAGGATTGCGTGCCCAGTGCGACGGCGAGGGGCGTTTTTAAACTGTGTGCCAAATCGCCCAGGCTGTTTTTATAACGCTCCCGTTGCTCTGCTTCACCAGCCAGTAACTGATTTATACTTTGTTTGAGTGGGGTAAATTCTGGTGGGTAGTCTTCATTCAGGTGGGTCTGATGGCCACCACTGGCTTGCTGGATTTCGCTTATCAGCAAGCGTACCGGCTTGAGCAGGGTGTTCATACCAATAATAAGCACTACTAAAAGTCCGCCTCCTAACGCCCCCAGGTATTGCCATACCGACCACAAAAAGGCATCCCGTTCCTGCAGGAAGTCGCGTCGGTCATTGAATACGTAAAAACTCACCGGCACGTATTGTTCACCGTTATCAAACTCAGCAGTGTAGGTGTAGCCAAAGTACTGGTTGTTAATATTATCCAGCGTGAGTTGCGTGACAAAGTTTTCATCGCCGGTTGCCGGGGCAGCAGGTAAGTTATCAAACACGGTGTAAACGCTGGAGGCGGATTGCCACACGATTTCGCTGCCCAAGGTAATAGCGCCCAGATAACCGGAGTCAGGGAGGTTAAGTTGCTCGTCGTAGAGCATTTCGGGCATAAGAATGTCGCCGTCTTCAAACTCGAATACGGAGATCATCGCCAGGTTCATGAGTTTAAGTTCGCTGTATTTTGCCTGTTGCAGGCTGGTGGTGTAGGCCTTCGACAAGGTAAACACCGTTACCGGCAAAAACAGGCCCAGCGCCAGTATGGCGATAAATAAACTTCGTAAGCGTAATGACAGGTTAGGCATTAACGCTAACTGCCACTGGCATCCTGAGCCAGTTCACGGCTGATTCGGTAGCCTCTGCCACGCAGGGTTTCTATGGGTTTTAATGTTCCGTCGGGATCAAGCTTGCGGCGCAGGCGACCAACAAACACCTCGATGACGTTGCTGTCGAGGTCAAAATCCTGATCGTAAATATGTTCGGTAAGCTCGGTTTTAGAAATCACCTTTTGCGGATGCAGCATCAGGTATTCCATCACCTTATATTCGTAAGCGGTAAGATCCAGCGAACGCGCATTCACACGAATTTCCTTGGCTTGCATATCCAGCACTACAGGGCCAAATTCAATGGTCGAACTGGCTTGTCCTGATGCCCGGCGGATCAGCGCTTTTACCCGAGCGAGTAATTCTTCGTTATGAAAAGGTTTGGTGAGGTAATCATCGGCACCGGCGTCGAGGCCTTCCACTTTTTCCTGCCAGCGATCCCGGGCGGTTAAAATTAATACTGGTGTGGTGATATTCAGACTGCGTGCCTGACGAATCACATCAAAGCCATCCAGCTTTGGCAGGCCAATGTCAATAATGGCCAGATCGTAACTGACCTCCTGCAGCTGAAACAGGGCTTTTTCGCCATCGTCAGCTAAATCTACACTGTATCCCTGTTGTTGAAACAGGCTGTCTAACTGCATCAGCAGACGGCTATCGTCTTCTGCGACCAATACTCTCACTAATTTCCATCCTTGCGTTTACTGGGTTGGACCTTGCCGGAGCGTTTATCAACGTCAAGTGTGACTACCCGTCCAGACTTTTTAAGCACTTTTACCCGGTAAGAGCTTGGCTTCCTGTCAACCTTCAACACGCGGCCTTCAGTGTGGCGCTTAGCCTGCTGAACCGCTTGTGATGAATTTTTAACAGGTTGCTGTTTATCCTGCTGTGCCTGTACTTCGATTGAAGTTAAAGCCAGCATGATAAGCACAACACCGGTAACAATGCTTTTGAACATGTCACTCCACTTGTCGGGCAACGCCCAATTACTCGTTATTATTGGCAGGATAACCTGATCAGGCTGAACAATGTCTGAATCACTCTTGTTGGCTAATCCATAGCATTAAAACAGTGGTTCATTCAGGCTGATTTATACCAGCATAGTAACACTGGAGGGAAGGAGCGCAAAGCTTATCGCTTTGCGCTAATGAACTGGCCGTTAAGGCAGTACTTTTTTGTAGGGTTTTACCAGTACGTCCTGATAAACGCCGGCATCGATGTAAGGGTCAGCGTCTGCCCAGGCCTGGGCGTCGTCGAGGCTGTTAAACTCGGCAACCACTAACGAACCTGTAAAACCGGCACTGCCAGGATCTTCACTGTCGATAGCCGGGAAGGGGCCGGCAATTAATAATCGACCTTCATCTTTCAGGGCATTTAAACGAGCCAGATGCGCTGGACGAGCGGCCATGCGCTGTTCCAGCGTGCCGGGTTTATCGGTAGCACAAATCATGTAATACATGGTTATTTTCCTGTTGCCGCTTTCATTTCAGACACAAAAGTACCCAGTGCATTCAGCATAGCGGGTACATCATCCAGATGGCTGGCAATAATGTTTACGGTTGCAGAACCCGAAATCGCGCCAGCTGCACCACTTTCAATGGCATGTTTTACCTGCGCCGGATTAGAGATACCAAAGCCGAGTAATGGCGGCGCGGCATTCACGCTGGTGAGGCGTTCAATCAGCGACGCTGCAGGCATGGTTGCGGCGGTTTCTGCACCGGTAACACCGGCGCGGCCGAGCAGATAAGTGTAGCCTGAAGACAGTTCACCAATCGCTTTAAACGTAGCGTCGGTAGCGTTGGGTGGTGCAATCAGAATTTGCTTAATACCGTGACTGTTGGCGGTATCAATGAAGCGTTTGGCTTCTCGGATAGGCACATCGGCAATCAGGATTGAGTCTACGCCAGCGTCTTCTGCCTGGGCGTAAAAAGTATCCATCCCTTTAGCCAGCACCAGATTTGAGTACAGCAGCAGACCTACCGGAATCTCCGGGTATTTGGCGCGGATTCGGCTAAGCAGTTCAAAGCAGGCCGTAGGGGTTACGCCTGAACCCAGAGCGCGGATGCTGGCTTTCTGGATAGTCGGGCCATCGGCCACCGGATCGGAAAACGGGATACCCAGTTCCAGCGCATCAGCGCCGCTTTCAATTAGCTGAGTAATGATTTTCTCGGATGTTTCGATATCCGGATCGCCAATCATAACAAAGGGGACAAAGGCACCGGCATTCTGCTCGTCCAGACGAGCAAACATCTCTGCATATCTATCCATTAACCTGATCTCCCAGAATATTTATAACATGCCCAAGGTCTTTATCACCGCGACCTGACAGGTTTACTACAATAATGGTTTCTTCTTCGGCTTCATCAGCCATATTCAGGGCATACGCCAGGGCATGAGAAGACTCCAGTGCTGGAATAATCCCTTCTTTGCGTGCCAGTAACTGGAAGGCATTGAGCGCCTCGTCATCGGTAACCGATACATATTCAGCGCGGCCAATATCCGATAAGTAAGCATGCTGTGGGCCCACGGCCGGGTAATCAAGACCAGCTGAAACCGAGTAGCTCTCTTCAATCTGACCATCCGGGTCCTGCATGATGTAAGTGTAAGCACCGTGCAGGATACCTTTGGTACCTTTACCGATGGCGGCACCGTGGTCTTTGGTGTGAACGCCCTTACCGGCAGGCTCAACACCAACCAGACGTACGGATGGTTCATCAATAAAGTCAGCAAACATGCCGATGGCATTGGAACCACCACCCACACAAGCCACTACGGCATCCGGCAGGCGGCCTTCTTTTTCCATGATTTGTGCACGGGTTTCTTCACCAATCATGCGGTGATATTCACGCACGATGGTAGGGAACGGGTGAGGGCCCGCCGCCGTACCCAGCAAGTAATGCGCTTTATCATAATTAGCCGACCAGTCACGCAGGGCTTCGTTAACGGCATCTTTTAAGGTGCCTGAGCCAGAATCTACCGGAATGACTTCTGCACCCATCAGGCGCATTCTGAATACGTTAGGAGCCTGACGCTCTACGTCTTTCGCGCCCATGTAAATTCGCGCTTTTAAGCCTAACAGAGCACAGGCTAATGCCGTGGCTACACCGTGCTGGCCAGCACCGGTTTCGGCGATGACTTCGGTTTTACCCATACGCTTGGTCAACAGCGCCTGGCCGAGTACCTGGTTGGTTTTATGCGCACCACCGTGGAGTAAATCTTCACGTTTAAGGTAAAGTTTTACTTTAGGGTTAGAAACCAGATTACGGGTTAGCGTCATCGCGGTTGGTCGACCGGCGTAATCTTTTAATAACGACATAAACTCAGCGTTGAATTCCGGGTCGTCTTTGGCTTCCAAAAACGCCTGTTCAAGCTGGTCCAGGGCAGGAATAAGTAACTCGGGCACATACATGCCACCGTAATCCCCAAATTTCGTGTCTAACTGATTCATTGGTTGTCCTGTTTTCTTGATTTGCCGCTTAATACTGACGGCAAATTTTAAAGAGTTGGCTGATTTGCTCTGGTGATTTGTCGCCCGGTGCGTTTTCTACGCCTGAGTTTACATCAACAATGGCAACACCGGTCGCCTGGGCATCAGCCACATTTTGCGGGTTAATTCCGCCGGCAATAATGAGTTTTTCGAGTTCCAGCTCGTTGTGGATCAACGACCAGTCAAATTGTTGGCCGGTACCACCGGTTTGTTTACCTACCTGACAGTCGAGTAACACTTTATCCAGCGTGTCATCGTCCAGCAGTGCATGGGTTAAATAGGGGATTTCGCCGGCCACACCAACCGCCTGCCAGATTTCACAACCGGCCGGTAAATTAGCGCGTAAATGCTGGCGGTACATAGTGTCTTCGTCACCGTGTAATTGTACGGCTTTAAAGTTTAGCTCGTTGGCAATGTGCAGCACCATTTCCAGTGGCTGATTTACAAACACGCCAACGTAGTTACCGGGAACGGTAGTGACGATTTCGCGAGCCTGCTCCGGGGTAACACAGCGCTTGGAGTGGGTCGCAAAAATCAGCCCACAATAGCTTGCGCCAGCGGCAAAGGCATGCGCTACCTGTTCTGGCTTGGTCATGCCACAGACTTTTACCGTGCCATACACCAGCTGTTTTACCGCGCCGGGTAAATCCTGTTGCGCCATTAAGGCGCTGCCTACCAGAAATCCCTGACACAGCGGTGCTAAGCGTAACACGTCCTGATGGGTATAGATGCCCGATTCGCTGATCACCACAAAGTCGTGGGTGGCGCTTTCAAGCAATGGCACCAGTTTTTCGGTCGTAGCCAAATCGGTAGACAGGTCGCGCAGATTGCGGTTATTAATGCCGATAATCTTAGCTTTTAACGCGATAGCGCGATGCATTTCTTCTTCGTTGCTGACTTCGGTAAGAATATCCAGGCCAAGCGAGTCAGCCAGTGTGGCTAACTGCTGGTAGGTCTCATCGTCCAGTACCGAAAGCATCAGTAAGATCGCATCGGCATTGTAATAACGCGCCATATATACCTGGTATTCACTTACGAAGAAGTCTTTGTTCAGCACCGGCTGGCTTACCCGCTCGGTAACGTAGGCCAGATACTCAAAGCTGCCCTGAAAATACTTTTCATCGGTGAGAACCGAAATACCTGCTGCAAAAGGCGTATATGCCGCCAGGATTTCATCCAAATCAAAGTGCTCGCGAATGAGCCCTTTCGACGGTGAGGCTTTTTTACACTCCAGAATATAACCGGCTTCAGGGGCGCTGAGCGCGTCGAACAAACTTTTGGTAGAAGGGGTTAACCCTTGTTTTATTTGCTCAAGAGGCGTTTCGGCCATGCGTGCTGCGATTTCGACACGTTTGTCTTCAACAATTTTCTCGAGTACGTTGCTCATGCATTTTCTTCCAGTTGACTGTGTTCAGCGACTTGTCTGATTAATTTAATCGGCGCGGCATTAGCCATGGCTTCCAGCGCTTGCTCAGCGCCGTCCTTAAACGTGCTGGCGGCACCGGCCACTTTGAGTAATGCGCCAGCATTCATGGCGATAGCTTCGCGATGTGCCTGCTCGCCCTGACCGCTCAATGCTGCCTCAATAAGCTGGCGGTTTTCCTGTGGCTCGCCTCCGGCGATAGCACTTATAGGGGCAGGATTTAAACCAAAATCTTCCGCCGTTACGGTGTAATGGCTGGTGCTGCCATGGTCAATTTCCACGACTTGCGTGGGGCCATGTAAAGACAGCTCATCAAGACCATCACCATAGACAATCAGCGCCTTACGCTGACCCATGAGTGTGAGGGTTTGGGCATAAATATCTAATAATTCCGGTGTATACACGCCATATACGCCGAATGTGGGGCCTGCCGGGTTAGCCAGCGGGCCGAGAATATTAAACAGGGTGCGGGTTTTCATTTCGGCCCGTACCGGTGCTGCAAAGCGCATTCCTGCGTGATAAACCGGGGCGAATAAGAAACAGAAGTTATCCTGATCAAGACATTTCCGCGCCACGTCGGGGGTAATGTCGAGCTTTATTCCACACTCACGAAAAAAATCAGCCGAACCAGACTTGCTCGAAACGCTGCGGTTACCGTGTTTGGCAACCTTGATACCGCAACTGGCGGCAACCAGTGCTGCTGCACTGGAAATGTTAATCGTGTGATGGCCATCGCCGCCGGTGCCCACAATATCACCAAACTCATAGTCAGGCGTAGGGAAAGGGCGGGCGTTCGAAACCATGGCACTGGCTGCGCCAGCGATTTCATTAGGCGATTCGCCGTTGATTTTCAGGGCAGTTAATAAGGTCGCCAGCTTAACTTCAGAGAGCTCGCCGTGCATGACCTGATTGAACACTGAAAATGATTCGGCCTGGGTCAGGTGCTGACCGGCGAAAAGTGTTTCGATTACCTTGCTGTAGTCCGCCATGCGTTAAACCTCTTTGGTCAGGTAATGAATACTTTGTAGCAGCAGGCGGCTGCCTTCTGCTGTCAGAATGGACTCCGGATGGAACTGGAATCCAAGCATTTTGTCCTCGGCCTGATACACCGCCATTACAGTAGTGCCGACTTTGGCTAATGGCGTAAGCCCTTCGGGCAACGTTAATGCCATCAGTGAGTGATAACGGGCTACCGGCATTGGCTGCGGCATACCGGCAAACATCGCTTCACCGGTATGGGTGATTGCCGATGATTTACCGTGCATCACGTCTTCAGCCCGGCCAACGGTACCACCATAATGGGCAACGATAGCCTGGTGACCCAGGCAAATACCCAGAACCGGAAAGTGCCCCTGAACCATTTTTAACAGTTCAGGCATGCAGCCAGCTTCATGGGGGGCGCCAGGACCCGGGGATAATAGCAATAAAACCGGTCCGCTTTTAGCCTGCTGTTGCATTTTTTCAAATAACATTTCGGCTTTAACATTATTGCGGTACACCACAATGTTCAGATCCATAGTGCGCAGCTCATCTACCAGGTTATAGGTAAAGGAGTCGACGTTATCTAACAGGAATACGGTGATCGGCTGGCTCATTATGCGTCTCCTTGTACCAATGAAGATTTAACGGCGTTAATAACCGCCTGCGCTTTGCCCCGGGTTTCGTTAGCTTCGGCCTGTGGGTCAGAATCATAAACGACACCCGCACCAGCCTGAATGTAGGCGCGGCCGTTTTTAACAAATGCCGAGCGAATAACAATACAGGTGTCCATATCGCCGTCATTGTTGAGGTAACCCACTGCACCGCCGTAACTGCCGCGGCGCTGTTTTTCCACCTTGCGAATCAGGGTGGCAGCGCTCACTTTAGGAGCTCCGCTTAAAGTACCCATATTCATACAGGCCTGATAAGCATGCAGGGCATCCAGGTCATGGCGTAACTGGCCGATCACGCGGGATACCAGGTGCATCACGTGGGAATAGCGGTCTACTTTGAGTAAATCTTTTACGTAGCGGGTACCCGGCTCAGATACCTTGGCCACATCATTACGCGCCAGATCGACCAGCATCAGGTGCTCGGCTTTTTCTTTCTGATCTTCGCGTAAGTCCAGCTCAATGCGGCTGTCCATATCGTGGTCTATTTCGCCGTTAGGGCGTTTACCGCGTGGACGGGTACCAGCAATCGGGTATATTTCTACCACGTTGGTTTCTGCGGTGTACTTGATGGCCGATTCAGGCGATGCGCCAAAAATCGTAAATTCTGCGTCCTGCATGTAAAACATGTAGGGGCTGGGGTTTTGTACTTTCAGGGCAGCGTAGGCAGTGAGTGGAGCGGGGCAGGGCAGTGAGAAGGTTCTGGAGGGGACAACCTGGAAAATGTCGCCGGCCAGAATATGCTCCTTTAAGGTCAGTACATCGTTACAGTATTCTTCATCTGATTTATCGACCTTAAGCTCTGTGGATTCGTTAATGGCTACCGGAGAAAGGTCAAGCGGTGCCAGATCCTGCAGTTCTGAGCACAGTGCTTCAAGCCGCTGGGCAATGGCAAAATAGCTGGTGGCTACTTCACTGCCGCTGAACACACTGCCCAGCAGGCGGGCCTGTCGGGTTTGATGATCGAAGGTGATCAGCGTTTCGGCCAGATAGAACACATAGTCTGCACAGTCGTTGCCCCCTTCACCTACTTCCGGCAGTTCTTCAAAGGTGGCCAGTAAGTCATAGGCAAACACGCCACCTAAAAATACCGCATGCTGATGATCCCGTAATGGGGTGATTTGCTTGATCACCATACGTAAAACATCAAAAACGCTGGTGGATTTTAACCGGGAGTCTTCGTCAAGATTGGCGGTATCCGCGTGGCAGGATAAGCTGATTTCATCCTCATTGATGGTGTTGCAGTGCAGGTCGGCAGGGCAGTGTTCACTGAACAGAGGTAACAGCCCCTTACCATTAGCGCTCAGAGCTTTAATGGTGACTTGCTGGCCCCGGCATTCAAAGCGTAATGCGCCATCAACCATCAGTAAGCTTTGCAGATTGTCCTTACTGTCGATCTCTGCCGATTCCAGCAGTAATGCATGGGGCTTTTCGCCGCACAACTGAGCAAACGCAGCCAAAGGATCGTTGACGTAGGTTGCTGTTCTTTCAATGGTTTCCACTTTTCCCGGGACCATGCCTAATTCGGCCAAACTCATCTTTTTTCTCCGGTTAAAAATTAAAAAAAAGGCCCGTAACATTACGGGCCTTTTTTGTTTGTTCTGCGCACTAACGCTCACACCGCCCGTTATCGAAGGGAGTGCCACCACCAGATAGTTGCCGTTACGGCGCGTTGTTGTGGTTGTTTAAGCATTAGTTCTCTGTCTCGTTGTTTTATTTGATAACTTCGATAGGCATCGAAGCATTCAATCCGTATACTGTGCTATAGAAGAAAACAAAAACCTATTTGTGTCAACCATAAATTTGAAATTACATGAAAATTGACCTGCACAGTCATACGACTTTTTCCGACGGGCGACTAACGCCAACAGAGCTGATACAGCGAGCCCAGACCATGCAGGTAAATGTACTGGCCATTACCGATCACGATACCACCAATGGTCTGGCTGATGCCCACGCGGCGGCCAGCAAATATTACCCGGCGTTAAAGCTGGTGGATGGGGTGGAGATTTCCACGAGCTGGCACAGTTTTGAAATACATGTGGTGGGTTTGGGTATCGATACTCAGCACCCGGTGTTGCAAGCATTCTTAGCAGAACAGCAGCAAAAGCGTGAAGAACGAGCAGCGAAAATCGCCGAAAAGCTCACTAAATGCGGCTTTGAAGGCACGCTGGAAAGGGCGCGTCGTTATGCCGGTGTTGGTCAGATCACCCGCGCCCATTTTGCCCGGGTGCTGGTGGATAATTTTGGTGTAGGCACTTTAGAAAAAGCATTTAAGCTTTATTTAGGTAAAGGTAAGCGCGCAGCGGTAAAAGCCCAGTGGCCAGAGATAGCCCGTGCTGTAGAGGTAATTCAGGCCGCAGGCGGCCGCGCAGTACTTGCCCATCCTATTCATTACGACATGACGACCAAATGGTTACGCCGTCTGATCAACGAGTTCAGCGAAGCGGGCGGCGATGCCGTTGAAGCGGTCTTTCCCGGTATGAGTACCGATAAACAAGCCTTATTGCAGTCCATTGTGGCCGAGCATCAGTTGCTGGCATCGGCAGGTTCGGATTTTCATTTTCCCGGACGGTGGACAGAACTGGGTCGTTGTCAGTTAAAGTCAGAGACATTACGCCCGGTTTGGCATGACTGGAATTTAACTGTGAGTTAATCCTCACTTAAGGACACTGTTATGAGTCAGTTTTTTTACGTTCACCCCGATAACCCTCAGTCCCGCTTGATTAAGCAGGCGGCTGAGTTAATCCGCCAGGGCGAAGTGGTGGTCTACCCAACCGATTCAGGCTATGCCATCGGCTGTCAGATGGAAGATAAAAAAGCCCTGGATCAGCTTTGTCGCATCCGCCAAATCGGCAATGAGCACAACTTCTCGTTAATGTGCCGCGACATGTCTGAGCTGTCGGTTTATGCCAAGGTGGATAACGTGGCGTTTCGGATGTTGAAAAACAACACGCCGGGTCCGTACACGTTTATTTTAAAAGCCACGCGGGAAGTGCCTAAGCGCTTACAAAACCCAAAGCGTAAAACCATCGGTATCCGTGTGCCTGACAACGTGATTGCGCTGGCACTGTTGGAAGAGCTTAACGAGCCGTTAATGTCTACCTCGCTTATTCTGCCGGGGCAGTCGCTGGCGGAGTCCGATCCGGATGAAATTCGTGACAAGCTGGAAAAGCAGGTAGGCCTGATAATCCACGGTGGCTATCTGGGCGAGCAGCCTACTACGGTTATTGATTTAAGCGAAGATGAACCCGTGGTAGTGCGTGAAGGCAGTGGCGATACTGCGCCTTTCCTGTAGCCACCGGTTTTTATAAACTGCACAGAATGAGCACTGCATGAGTAACAGCGACGAAAACCAGTCCACGCTCTCCACGCCGGTACAGCAACCGCTGCCGCTAGCGTTTGTAAATGGCGAAGCGGTGATTGAAAAGCCGGAGGATTTATATATTCCGCCAGAGGCGCTGGAAGTTATTCTGGAGTCGTTCGAAGGGCCGTTGGATTTATTGCTGTATCTTATCCGTAAGCAAAAGTTTGATATCACCACCATGCCTGTAGCGGAAATTACCCGCCAGTACATGGAATACGTCGGTGTAATGCAAACCCTAAAGCTGGAACTGGCCGCTGAATATCTGCTGATGGCAGCCATTCTTGCCGAGATTAAATCCCGTTTGTTGTTACCTAGTCGCAGTGATGATGAAGACGATGAAGAAGATCCTCGTGCTGCACTGATAAGACGCTTACAGGAATATGAGCTTATTAAGCAAGCCGCGGAAGACCTCGACTTGCAGCCGCGAATGGAGCGGGATTTATACAAGGTGAATGTTGACCCCTCGGCAGAGGTAAAACCTGTCATCATTCAGCCCGACGTGTCGTTACAGGAACTGGTTATCGCCTTTTCTGCCGCCATGCAGCGTGCGGCGGCTTTTGAACATCATCACATTGCCCCTGAAGCGCTGAGTACCCGTGAGCGGATGAGTAAAATTTTGCAAATGCTTACCCGGGAGGAATTTACCCCAATGGAAGCATTGTTTACTGCCGAAGAAGGGCGGGCCGGCGCTGTAGTGACCTTCCTGGCGATCCTGGAACTGGTAAAAGGGCAAACTATCAGACTGGTGCAGGCTGGTCCCTTTGCTCGAATTCATGTGAAACTGGGTAGTTTTGAAGACCATGAAGAAAATTAACGCTGAACAGCTTAAACAACTGATTGAAGCCACGATCTTTGTGTCGGATCAACCGGTATCCGTGGATAAATTAAAAAATACCGTACTGGCTGATTTCACCGTCAGTGATAAAGCGATACAATCAGCCCTGAAAGCATTAACACTCGATTACGCGCCCCGCGGTATCCAGCTGGTTGAAGTAGCCAGTGGCTATCGTTTTCAGTCGCTGGATAGTCTTAGCCCCTGGCTAAGTCGTCTGTGGCAGGAAACCAGTCCAAAATACTCGCGGGCAATGCTGGAAACCCTGGCCCTGATTGCTTATCGTCAACCCATAACCCGGGGGGAGATAGAGCAGGTGCGTGGTGTAGCGGTCAGCAGCAATATTATCAAGACGCTGACAGAACGAGAGTGGATTAAAGTGGTAGGCCATAAAGAAGTACCCGGACGGCCAGCCCTGTATGCCACGACCAAACAATTTTTAGATTATTTTTCGCTGAAGTCACTCAGTGACTTACCTAATGCCGATGACTTTATGGCTGCATTGGATGCCAGCCAGAACAGTACGCATGTTCTGCATACTGAAACCAGTCAGGAAGCGGCGGGTGATAGCGACAACCATAAAGAGTCAATACACTAATGACAGAGAAATTACAGAAGGTTCTCGCCAACCATGGCATGGGTTCACGCCGTGAAATGGAACGCTGGATTGAGCAAGGTCGGGTCTCGGTTAACGGAACCGTTGCCAAGTTGGGTGATCGTGTGGATGTCACTGCGCAAATCCGAGTCGATGGCCACATGGTATCCCGCACGACCGAAGCACCGGTTTGTCGGGTACTGATGTACAACAAGCCGGAAGGCGAGTTGTGTACCCGTATCGATCCTGAAGGGCGCAGTACCGTTTTCGATCGGTTACCGACTATCAGTCAGGGACGCTGGATTGCCGTAGGCCGTCTGGATATTAATACCAGTGGGTTACTGCTGTTTACTAACGATGGGGAATTGGCTAATCGCCTGATGCACCCGCGTTGTAAAGTAGAGCGTGAATACGCAGTCCGCATTTTTGGTGAAGTAACACCAAAAGCGTTGCAGCTATTGCGAAAAGGCGTGCAACTGGAAGATGGCCTTGCCCGCTTTACCACCATCAAGCCTCGTCAGTCTTCGGATGATGAGAGCATAAATAACTGGTTTAATGTTACCCTGGAAGAAGGCCGTAATCGTGAAGTTCGCCGCTTGTGGGAAACGCAGGATTGCCAGGTTAGTCGTCTGATCCGGGTTCGCTATGGACCGATTGAGTTGCAGAAACGGTTGCCTCAGGGCGCTTGGGTCGAGTTGCCGCTGAGTGATGTAAACGCATTACGGAATATGGTGCAGTTACCTGCGGAAAATGAAAGCATGGTGGATGAGCGTCAGACCAAACTGGATCACGCCCGTTTAAGCCGCATGCGTCGTTCGGTTAAAAAACACAAAATTCGTAAAGAACGCGTTCATCAGCGCCGTCAGTTTTAATCACTTCTTCGCAGCCTGCTAAGTCGGCAGGCTGCTTATTCATCTACCTTGCCAGAAATGCTTCAATGTCCTGCTGAATGGCTTCGGGCGTCACTTGTGGCCCATAGCGCTTAATGGCAGTGCGGTCCTTACTGATTAAGAACTTGGTGAAATTCCATTTTATTGCTTTGGTGCCAAAGAGACCGGGCGCTGCAGCTTTCAGGTATTTGTAGAGCGGGCTGGCGTCAGAGCCATTGACCTCAATTTTTTTCATTACCGGAAAAGTAATGTTGTAATTGATACCGCAAAATGACTGAATGCTGTTGTCATCCCCTGGTTCCTGCTGGCCAAACTGATTACAGGGGAAAGCCAGAATTTCCAGGCCCTTTTCCTTATATTTCTGATAGGTTGTTTCCAGACCTTCGTACTGGGGCGTAAACCCGCACTTACTGGCGGTGTTAACTATCAACAGTACTTTGTCGTGATAGTGCGCCATTTCCGTATTCTCACCCTGTGGCGTGGTAATGGCGATATTGTCAAAAGAGGGGCGTGTTATGGTCATTACATTGCGGTGCTCTGATAGCGGACTTTGCTCTGCATTGTCGCCGGAATATGCAGCACAACGTCCCGTTTTAAAATAATTTCACCGTCCAGTTGTACGCTTTCATCAATGGTTAACTCAGGGGTAGAGTGGCTATCATTGTTCTCTGGATCATCATATACGATATCACCCTTAATCAGGCTGTTACCGGTAATCATAATATCCCCGTTCGCTGTTTCTATACTGCCAGTGAGCTGAATGTCAGCCACCGATATATCGCCGTTTACACTAGTGAGGCTGCCGTCTACCCTGGCACCGGGGGCCAGGCTGATATCACCATTGACTGACTCCATGCCATCATGGGAAACCAGCATTTTCCCGGCCTCAATGTCACCATTCACTACTGTGACACCATCAATTTCGCAGAAGTCACCGATAGTAACGCTGCCATTAACTGTGGTTAATTCCTCGGCTGTTACATTGTCGCGCAGCGAGATATTGCCATTGACCGTGGTCAGATCGCCTGACTGACGATTTTCGCCAATATCAATACCGCCAAAGACTTTGGTCACGTCGCCATGGTAATCTGCGGAACTATGACCTCCTACGTTAATCACACAGCCAGACAGCGATGCGCTAACGATAAGGGCAGTCAATATCGCGCTAATAGGTTTTAGAGAACGGATTTCCATAGTTTTTCTTCAGAATGCTAAATATGGGTACACCATAACATGAGCATTTGTGTGTATCGTAAGACTAAATATTTGCAAAATATGTCAGGCTTAAAGCTTAGAACTGATGTTACGGGGCATTTATTTGCAAGAGTATTGCAGCAGAGCGGGTTGTCATTGCTTCTTAGACGGGCTATCCGGGAAGCAATGACGAAAAGACGTTGTTACTGTTCCAGAGGTGTATTGAAGTCTTCTGATAACTCAAAATCACTCTCGACGGTGTCGAGCTTATTATCCACAAAGTTGATAACCAGATTTTTTTCGAAATCCTCACCGCGCTTTTCCATACCGCGCTTCATTTCGTAGTAGTAATACCAGGTATCATTATCAAAAGCGTCTTTCAGGATAGGTCTGCCTAAAACAAACTCCACCTGCTCTTTAGTCATGCCGATGCGAAGCTTTTTCACATCCTGCTCATCCAAAAAGTTTCCCTGTGGAATATCAATACGATAAATCCAGTTAGAACAGGCAGTTGACAAAAATGTAAGTGAAAGCACAACAATCAGGTAAGACAGCTTCATTAACAGAGAAATCCAATTTTTACAGTAAGTGTGGTTATTATTTTGTTTGCAAACTCTACCCTCAGTCTTAAAGGGCGCTTTGCAGACGCAATCAGTGCCGAGCATGCTAATCGCTCTGCACTGGCACGTCAACTTTGACCCACACTTTGCAATTTAGTTCGCTGTGGCATTATCAAGTAATTCTTTGGCATTCGCCAGTGCGTTAGGCGTTATTTTATCTCCCGCCAGCAACCTTGCCAGCTCGTCAATTCTTGCCTGTTCGGTAAGCGCCAGAATATGCGTTTGGGTCTCGTTACTTTCGGTGGTTTTGGTTACAAATAACTGGTTATGCGCCTGTGCCGCGACCTGTGGTAAGTGAGTTACACACATCACCTGATTTTCTTTGCCCAGGCGTCTTAGTAACTGTCCCACAATCGAGGCTGTCGGACCGCTGATGCCGGTGTCTACTTCATCAAAAATCATGGTAGGCGTCAGGCTGGTATCGCGGCTAATTACCTGTAAAGCTAAACCAATGCGTGACAGCTCACCGCCGGAGACCACTTTATCCAAACGATCCTGAGGCTGCCCCGGATTGGTTGAAACTTTCATGGAAACCGTATCCATGCCCATAGAAGTAGGTCGCGCCTGCTGGTTGTAGCTGACTTCTATTGTAAACTCCGCGTGTGGCATATTTAGCGTACGAATTTGCGTTTGCACCTGTTCGGCAAGTTTAACCGCAGCCAAAGAGCGACTCTTCGACAGTTTTTCGCTGGCAGTCAGGTAGTCGCCATGGGCTTGCTCCAGTTCTTCGCTCAGCGCTGTTAGTCTTTCTGTATCTGCACTCAGGCCTGCCAGCTCTGCGGCCAGTTGCTGATGATGCTGACAAAGCTCCTCAGGCATTACCTGGTGCTTTCTGGCAAATTCCATTGCCTGGGCATAGCGTTTTTCTACCTGCTGTAACCGCAGCGGGTCGATTTCCAACTGATCACAGTAGCTGCGTAGTTCGTGTGCTGACTCTTCTACCTGAATAGCAGCTTCATTCAGCATGGCTACAATTGGCGTCAGGGCTGGGTCATGTTCCTCTAAGCCGCTGAGTTTATCAATGCTGGTTTGAATGGCCGACAATGCATTAAATTCATCTGCTTCGTACAGGTGATAAAAGCTTTTCTGGGCTTCTTCAAGCAGTGTCTGACCGTTACTTAAACGCTTGTGCTCGGCTTCCAGCTCGGCAAACTCCCCTTCGGCCAGGGCAAAGTCATCCAGTTCGGTAACCTGATAGCTTAACAACTGTTCGCGGTCGGCGCGCTGCTGGGCGGCTTGTTCCAGTGTCACCAGCTCTTTGGCTAACGTTTGCCAAAGCTTGTAACTCTGCTCGATGTGTTTCAGTAAGCCGGCGTGTTCGGCGTAATCATCCAGCAGTTTTCTTTGCACATCGTCTTTAAGCAGCTGCAAATGCGTGTTTTGCCCATGTATGGCCAGTAAGAACTGCCCGAGCTGTTTAAGTTGTTGTAAGGCAACCGGTACACCGTTAATAAATGCCTTGGAGCGTCCTTCTTTAGAAATTAAACGGCGGATAAAACAGGTATTGGGATCGTCATCCAGGACCATTTCGTTTTCATCCAGCCAGTTCCGGGCAAGGGGAGCATCCAGTAACGAAAAATAGGCAATAATTTCTGCCTTATCGGCGCCTTTTCTCACGGCTGATGCATCGGCTCGCTCGCCCAGACACAAACTCAGCGCGTCAATGGCAATGGATTTACCCGCGCCGGTTTCACCTGTTACCGCCGTCATGCCGGCTTCAAAAGCAATATTAATTTCTTTTACTACAGCAAAATTTTTAACCGATAAATGGGATAACATGGGCGTCCTGTGAAAGCTATATAAACATACAGTATGTGTAAGGATATACAGTATTTTGGTTAAGTTAAATACGGTTTTATTTATTTATCTTGCTGGAATCTTTAATTGACTGATATGTATAGGAAAATAATATTTTAAGATGATGTCAGGTAGCACTTTACTGATGCGGGTATTACCTTTCTTTATCAGGTGGCAGGGAACAGGGATCAGGGCGCACTCCAGCTAAACCGTAATCCACAGATAATCGCATCTGAAGCCCCTTTAGCGGCGCCGGGTGAGCCTATCCACTGCAGGCTTGGCTGTAAGGTAAAACCGTTATGAAAAGCCAGTGAATAGGTCAGTTCCAGTGCCGTTTCGGCACTGCCGTATTGCGGCATACGTTTATCTGAAGTTCTGGCATGTGCAATAGCCAGGCCCATTTGCTCGTCAGCTATGCTGATTAAATCGCTGTTCATGGTGATACCAACGGAGTAAAACTCATCGAAAAAATTAAACTTGCTGGCGCCGGTGCCGATCCGGCTAAACAGGGTAAAGTTGTTGCTGTGGGAGCCGGGGTTAAAGTTATACTCACCACGCAAGTAAACACCGGTATTCTTGCCATTGGCGGTGCCGGCGTTTTCTAACACCACTGAATCGTCGTTATAGCCCCACCAGCCAGCGATGATTTTACTGTTGTCTGTTTCGTAGTTGTATTCGCCCACCAGCATCAGGTTAATGCGTTTCTCTTCCTGGGAAGCGGTATGATAGTAAAATAAGGGGTCGCCAGGTTCACCATCAGCCATGGCAACCTGCAAAAAATGATTGTCCCAGCGATAGCCAACCCTGCCAGT
The DNA here is from genome assembly GCF_001758465.1 of Marisediminitalea lipolytica. GTDB lineage: Bacteria > Pseudomonadota > Gammaproteobacteria > Enterobacterales > Alteromonadaceae > Alteromonas > Alteromonas lipolytica. The sequence goes on along the minus strand of NZ_MJIC01000013.1, from coordinate 51,338 downwards.
CAGGCCCGGCTGTGGATAGGTACTGGGTCCGTTAGGGCCGCTAATTCCAAACACCGACCCCATGCCAAAAGCACTATGGACAAACAAATTGGCGCTCTCAAGCACGTCAAAATAGTAGTTAATATCATACACACCCAGCAGCACAGAAACTGACTGGCTCTCAAAGCCTACCGCTAACTGGCCTATATGCAGCCCGGCTTCACTGGCTTCAATGCTACTGATACCTTGTTCATCGCCAACAATATCAGAGATAGACTGGTTGTCTGTGAGCCACAATTCGCCGGTGAGAAAGAGTCCGGAATCGAACTGGTAATGTGCTCCAAGGTTAGCAAAATACAACAGGGCTTCTGACTGCTTACGTCCGCCATGGACGTTAGCAAAGGAATCTACAATGACTTCGGCGTACAGTTCGGGTAAATCAGGCGGTGTATCCATAGCTGGTGTAGTGGTTTAGTCCGTTACAAAAAAATAGCTGAACAAAAATCAGCCCACTAATCATCAGACTAGCGTAAAGAACACCGGTCTGTACAGATACACTTTAGGGTAATTTTTACGGGCCTTTCGCGTTCGCGTCAGGTTTTATTAAAACAGTTTGCTGCCCCAGCCCAGTTTTTTACGCAATACGTTAAAATAACTGTAACCGGCAGGATGGACTAATGATAAACGGTCGTTACTTTTTCTGACCCTTATTTCATCACCAGGCAGGGCCGGTAAAACGATGTGGCTATCGCAACTGACCTGCACACTGTCGGCATTGGCTTTAGACACCCGCATGGAAATCGTGCTGTTGGAGTCCACTACAATCGGACGACTACTTAAGGTATGGGGGAACATGGGCACCAGGGTCAGGGCATCAAGATGCGGCATAAGAATGGGCCCGCCGCCAGAGAGCGAGTAGGCTGTTGAGCCGGTAGGGGTGGCTACAATCAGGCCATCCGAGCGTTGACTAAAGACAAACTGATCGTCGATGAAGACTTCGAACTCGGTCATGTGGGCAACTTTACCGTGGTGTAAAACAACCTCGTTAACGGCCGAGTTATTACTTTTCAGCTGTTCATGGCGGTACACTTCCACTTCCAGCAGAAAGCGCTGTTCAACCATGGTTTCACCGTTATAAATGAGGTCCATTTGCTGGATGACTTCATCCGGGTGAATATCGGTAAGAAAACCTAAGTTACCGCGGTTTACACCAACCACGTGAATGTTGAAGCGGGACAAAACCCGGGCAGCGCCGAGCATATTACCATCACCACCAACTACCACCGCCAGGTCTGCCTGTTTACCAATAGTAACGAGATCGCAAACAGTAAAGTCGTCGCCTTCCATCTCCTGGGCAACGTTTTCTTCAACAAGAATGGTACATTGTTTGGCGCGCAGATAGTCAGCTAACGCGTTGAGGCTTACATGGGCACCTTCGTGGGCCGCTTTACCGATCAATCCAACGGTGTTGTATGGCATGTTTTTAGTCTTCCCCACTTCCTGAGGCGACATTACCATAACCTGATGCGCAAAATAAAGCCGGAGGCGCTAATATCACCTCCGGCTTATCTCAAAGGTGTTTATCTGGCGGTCCAGCCGCCGTCTAAAATCATGGTTTGACCGGTAATATTACGGGCGCTACTACTCATTAAAAAGGCAGCAGTTTCGCCCAGTTCTTCAAGGCTGATAAATTGTTTCTTAGGCATCGGTTCCAGCATGATTTTATTCACTACTTCTTCTTCGGTAATGCCGTTTTCTTTAGCCTGTGAAGCAATTTGTTTTTCTACCAGTGGCGTTTTTACGTAAGCCGGGCAAATCGTGTTAATGGTGATATTAGCGTCGCCGGTTTCCAGTGCGATGGTTTTAGAAAAACCTAATAAACCGTGTTTTGCTGCGACATAGGCCGATTTAAACGGCGAGGCAACCACAGAGTGAATTGAGCCAATGTTGATGATGCGGCCAAAATTCTTTTCACGCATGCCAGGCATAAATGCCTGAGTTAGCAGGGCTGGTCCCACCAACATGATGTTGATTAGCATTTGCCATTTTTCCGGTGGGAAATCTTCAATTTTAGACACGTGCTGAATACCCGCATTATTCACCAGAATATCCACTGGTGTATCTTTTAACTGGCCGGGCAGCGCGGCAACCTGTTCTGCATTGGTGACGTCTATTTCAACCGGTAGCGCTTTAATGTCTTTTCCGGCCAGTTTTTGACAAGCTTCTTTCGCGGCTTCAAGGTTGATATCCGCCACTAAAATAGTATGTCCCTGGGCACCCAGAAACTCAGCAATTCCATAACCGATGCCACTGGCACCGCCGGTAATAAAAATATTGTAAGATGACATAGAAAATAATCCTTAGCGTGTTGCCAGAAATTCAATAAATGCGTTCACCGCTTTAATTTGCGGCCCTTCGCTGGTTGCATAAGTATCTGATGTGTAACCCCACCAATCCCAGCAACCCTGTGGATTCATCGGCATAATTAACGATTTTCGGGTTTGTGGGTAAAGTACCACCAAATGGTTATCGTCGGCCCAACGGTTCAGACCGGCCTGTTCAACATAGGCCATATCAACGGCTTCTGCATACTGATTGCAACCATGGAAACTAATATGTATGCGGCAGGCTTCTCCATTACGGCAGGACTCTGGAATATAAGCATAGCCTTCGTCAGCAAGGGTGCTGGCGTTATCTCCGGCAATCTCCTGTTGATCAATGGTGATTACCTCACCGGTTAATACGTCATCAGGGCTATTTAGTTCACCCAGAAGTGCGGTCAGCAAGGCGCCTGCCGCATCGTATTCACATTTGCCAATATACGGAGAAGCTGCATCAAGACAACTTTTTCCGGCATCCAGCGTAGGAAATACATGGGCAAAAGGTTTGTTGTTAACGTAGGTTAACTGCTCTGCTGGCACCCATTGTTGATACTGTTGATACAATGCATCGCTTACTGCCGAGTTTACCCGCGTGTCGGCGGTACCGTGGAGTAACCACACTTTGTCGTCTTTTAAATTTTCCAGTGGTGGAATTTTACCGGCTTTTGCCCAGGCATTGGCCTGAGCGCTAAGGGCTTTGATATCCAGCGGTGTGGTTACTTTGTCAACGCATTGGCCTAAGGCAACGGCAATATCGTTTTGCGCACAATAATAAGGCCCGGAGGCCAGCATGGCAGCGCCGGAAACCTTGTCACTGTTAGCCAGATGAAACTGTGTGGCCATATAGCCACCGGATGATAATCCGGAAACCGTAATATCCCGGGTATCCAGTTGCAACGGTTCGGCTGCACTGTGATAGCTGAAAACAGCGAGCGCAGCACCAAGCACGGGAGGGAATGCCTTTTTCATTGTATTGTGTCCTTGTTAATGTTGCAAAAATGACCGAATCAGTTCGGCTTTTTGTTGCATGTTAACGACGCCGTCAAAATGCCCCAGATTACCTTCTAATTCTTCATAGCGGCTGTTTTTGCCTTGTTTTAACAATGCATCATGGGCTTTTTGAGCCATGTACGGCATTAACAGTAAATCGTTTTCGGCCGGCAAAAACAGGGTTTTTGCTTTTACCGAACGCATACTTTGTTGCAGTGAGTCGCCATGACCCGCCAGAAAAAGCTGACAGGCCCTAACCAGATAAAGCAAATGGTTAGCATCCATTTTCTGAGCCCGGGTACGGGCGCGTTGGGTTAACCAGTTCACAATACTGTGAGACTCCCGGATGCTGCTGAGTGGCCCCGTTTCCAGCGGATGATAATTCAGCGTTTCACCCTGCTGATTAAAATATAACGGGTGCAAGGCCTGTTGGGTAATTAACATCAGTGAAGCGGCCAGACCATCAACGGGGGGCTGGCTATTGTAGTAGTCACCGTCCTGCCAGTGTTTATCCAGGCGAATGGGAATCGCCCATTGTTCAAGGGCGGCCGTGGTCCAGGCGTCACTGTCTCCGCTGCCGATGACTGAAATCATGCGGGGAACCCAATCCGGATAACTGGCTGCCCATTCCAGTGCCTGCATGGAGCCCATGGATGGCCCGATAACCGCGTGAAGTTTGCTAATGCCCAGGCTTTCTAACACGGCTTTTTGCACATTAACAAAATCCTTGATGGTCACCACCGGAAAGTCAAGACCATAAGGCTTGCCAGTATCAGGGTTTATGCTTGAAGGACCGGTAGTGATCACGCTGGGATCGTTGGCATTCAGATTGGCCAGGCTATCCACACTGATCACAAAATACTGATTGGTATCAATCGCTTTACCGGGGCCAATAATCGCATCCCAGTAGCCGGAGGTAGCATCATCAGGATGATATTTACCCGCCGCATGGGAATTGGCAGAAAAGTAATGGGTGATCAAAATAACATTGTCCCGGGCCTGATTCAGCTTACCGTAGCTTTCCCAACCTACTTGCAACGACTCTATGGTGCGGCCACCGACCGTCGTGTAGGCTGGCATGCTAAAGCGTTGCTTGGTTGTGAGTAATGGCGCTACCTCATTGGCTGCACAAGCAGGTAATACCAGCAGCAATGCCACACATAACGCAACTATCCGTGCCATGGTCACTCCTTAAAAGAAACTGAACAGTGCAATGGCCATTGCCACACCAATGAGCGGCACTACCACCGTAAGCGCTGCCACCGCACCATAAGCGGCTTTATGGGTTTCATGACAAATTGCCCGAATCGTAGTCACAACGTAACCATTATGCGGCAAAGAGTCCAGAGCGCCAGAGGAGATAGCCACAATACGGTGCAACTCTTCCGGTTCAACACCACGGTCGATATAGTGCTGGCCAATCAGCGGTAACACGATAGCCTGTCCGCCGGATGCCGAACCGGTTAACCCAGCGATAACACTAACGGCAACGGCCGCGCCAATCAGTTCGTTTCCGGGCAGGTTCGCCATTACTTCTACCGTAGCCTGAAAAGCCTCAGTATTTTTGGCAATTGAACCAAATCCTACTACCGCAGCAGTATTACCTATGGCGACGAGGGCGCCAGTGGTGCCGCTGTTAACCGCTTTGGACAGGTCGTGGAAGTACTGAAAGTTAATCAGCATCAGGGTTAATACGCCACCGGACAGCGCAACAATCAGCGCCAGTTGTGCCAGTGACTCGTGCAGCCAGAAGCTTAAAACTAATACCACTACCAGAGGCACAACCCCGGTTAACGGGTGAGGTAAATCACGCACGGGCACTTTCGGGTCCGAGGCGCGAGCTTCAAAGGTTTCACCTTTGGCAATGGCTTTGCCAATCATGCGTTTAAGCCACCAGTAGCCAAATGACGCCATAAATATTGCCACTACCAGACTGACTTCCCAACCGGCAAACGGTGAGGTACCCAGGTATTTAATCGGGATCCAGTTCTGGATTTCCGGCGAGCCGGCGGAGGTCATGGTAAAGGTTACCGAACCAAAGGCCATGGTCGCAGGTATAAAGCGCCGTGGCAGGTTGGCATCCTTAAACAGACTAAGCGCCATGGGGTACACCGAGAAGGCCACCACAAACAGGCTGACACCACCGTAGGTTAAAATCGCGCAGGCCAACACCACTGCGACAACGGCATGTTTAAAGCCGAGTTTGCCTACAATCCAGCGGGCAACGGAGTCTGCTGCACCGGTATCTTCCATGAATTTGCCAAAAATCGCCCCGAGTAAAAACATAAAAAACCAGGCGGAGATAAAACCTGCGAAGCCACTCATATAAGTGGTGACGAAATTTGCGTCGCCGGTGAACAGGGGAAGGCCGCTTGTTAAGGCAACAAGCAACGCACACAGCGGCGCGGCAATGAATAAATTCATACCGCGGATAGTGAGTACGATAAGCAGTCCTAGTCCACCAACCAGTCCGAGTAAACTAAACATAATGTTACTTTCCTTTGATTGAAATCTGTGACCGCAGACTCTTCAGGAATGGAGCAAAGTGTGACCCGCAAACGTAAATCTGCCCATAGTACGATGGTACTAGTTACGAAATTGTTAAAAAACTCTACAGTTATTTCGACCGCGTTCTTCAGAAAGATTTTGTTGACTTACTAAAACAAGGGACACCCTATGAAACACACATCCGGTTATACAATGAATTTTACCCGTACACTTTGTGCTACTGCTGTTACATTGGCTTGCTTAGGCTCAAACGCAGCTGTGGCGCAAGATTCTGAAGGCGCGCCTGAAAAAGGCAAACTGGAAAAAATTGAAGTGACCGCCCGTCGGACTGTTGAGAGTTTACAGGAAGTACCGGTAGCCATTACGTCGCTTGGTGAAGCAGAATTACTGGAGAAGGGAATAGAAAATTTAACAGAAATTCAACAGTTTTCGCCTAATACCACGCTTCAGGTTAGTCGTGGCACAAACTCAACATTAACCGCGTTTATTCGTGGCGTAGGCCAACAGGATCCGGTATGGGGATTTGAGCCAGGGGTTGGTATTTACATCGATGATGTCTATATTGCACGGCCTCAGGGTGCGGTACTTGACCTTTACGATGTTGAGCGCATTGAGGTCCTGCGCGGACCACAAGGTACGCTCTATGGCAAAAATACAATTGGTGGTGCGGTTAAATACATCACTAAAAAAATGAGTGGTGATGCTGAATTCGCCGTCAAAGCTACTGTGGGAACTGCATCACAACGTGACCTTAAATTAAGCGGTCAAATTCCGCTGACCGACAAACTGTATCTTGGACTTGCCGTGGCTTCATTACAACGGGATGGCTTTGGTAAGTTTTTAAGCGTGCCTGAAGGGCAGGATGACGAAAACTATAACAAGGATATTCTGGCCGGTCGCCTGACTCTTGAATATCAGGCTAGCGAAGATTTGTTTTTACGGTTTAACTACGACAAAACTACCGACGACTCTAACGCAAAAGGCGGTTACCGCCTGGTAGACAGTATTATTCCGGGCGCGAATGCTCCATCTCCGGATAGCGTATATGACTCTTACAGCAGCTTACCAACCTGGAACAAAGTTGAGCTTGAAGGTATGAGCCTGACGGTTGACTGGAACCTGAACGATAGCTGGTCACTAAAATCCATTACCGCCAAACGTAAAGGTGATTCGCCAACCAATATCGACTTTGACAGCACACCAATTCCAATCTTTGATACACCGGCCGAATACAACGATAAACAGTTCAGTCAGGAAGTGCAGCTTAACTTCGTTGGCGAGGACCTGACCTTTGTCTCTGGTGTGTATTATTACGACGCCGAGGCCTGCGGTATCTACGATGCCTATTTAGTCGCATTTGGTATTTCAATTGAGCAAAGCGGTTGTACCGATACCGAGAGTTATGCCGCCTATGGCCAGGTGAGTTACGATTTTACCGATAAATGGTCACTGACTGCCGGATTACGTTATACCAACGACAAAAAAGACGGGGTGGTTAATGCCGCAACGCGAATTGGCCCGGCATATCCCTATTCTGGTTGGGTGGATGGTTATGTACGCCCGGATGATGTAGGTAATACGGTGATAGATGACAGTGAATCCTGGTCAAGGGTGACGCCTCGTTTAGGGGTAGAATACCAGTATTCAGACGATACCATGTTCTATGCCAGTTTCTCGCAGGGCTTTAAGTCGGGCATGTATAACCCGCGGGCAACATTTTACCAGGAGCCTGCCGCACCAGAAGAGGTTAACTCTTATGAGCTGGGGGTAAAAACAGACCTGTCGGATAATTTCAGATTAAATGCCACGGCGTTCTGGCTCGACTACACCGATCGTCAGTATGTGGTAAACGTGCCTTCTGACGACCTTGCACAGCCCACTCAGCGTATTGCTAACGTAGGTGAATCTGATGCATCGGGACTTGAAGTGGAAATCACTTACGTAGTAACGGATGCCTTAACATTGTCAGGCTCGCTGGGGACTATCGATGCAAGCTTTACCGAAGTGCGCTCGGTTGATGCTGCCGGCAATCCAATCGACTTGTCTGATAACTTTGTTATCTCGAATACGCCTGAATACACCATGAACTTTGCCGCCAACTATGTGCTGACCACCGGCATAGGCGATGTTATCTTTAATGCCAATTACTACTACCGTGACGATTATGAACTGTTTGAATCACCTGATCCGCTGTTAGCCCAAGAGGGGTATGGATTGGTGAACGCCAGCGTAACCTGGTACAGCGAAGACGGCGACTGGCAGGTTGGTTTACATGCTAAAAACCTGACCGACGAAGAGTATCGCGTTGGTGGCTATAACTTTACCGGCGGCCGTGATGACGATGGTAACTTATTGCCAGGCCTGGGCGGTGATACCACGCTGGTGGGTTACTATGGCGATCCGCGCACCGTACACTTATCGGTAAGCTATCGGTTCTAAACTGAAGGCGGCGTACGCCGCCTCAGGCAGGCTGTTGACAAACTACTGTACTCTATTCGCTCGTGACGTTTGTAAACAGCCTGCAGAGTGTTAACGCAAAGAAACGAGACTGAATCATCGCACTGAGGCGGCGTTTGTCGCCTTTTTCAACTTGATGTCACTATCGTTTTAAGTAACTATTTGAACAAAATATTAACGAATAAGCCGATTATGGACGCCAGAGCTTTAATTGCCGATGATCATCCGCTATTTCGCGCCGCCATGCGCCAGGCGTTGGTTGATATTGTGGGTGACAGCATTACTGAGGTTGCCTCATTTTCAGAAGCGTATGAAGCCATTGAGGCTGACGAGTCGCTAGAGTTGGTATTTTTAGATTTAAACATGCCGGGTAACGAAGGGCTGACCGGGTTAAGCACTTTACGCACGCAATTTCCTGGTGTGCTGGTGGTTATTGTCTCGGCAGAGGAAGACCCGGTGTTAATCCGCAAAGCCATTGATTTAGGCGCGAGTGGGTACATTCCAAAATCCACCCCGCTGGTGGAAATTGCCCAAGCCGTTAATCGCGTTCTCGATGGTGAGCAGTGGCTGCCGGATAACATTAACGATGCAATCGAAAGACTTGAAAACAAGCAGGAAAAGGCCTTTGCTGACCGCCTTGCTCAGCTCACTCCCCATCAGTTTAAAGTGCTGAAAATGATGGCAGATGGTTTGCTCAATAAACAGATCGCCTACGAGCTGGAGATATCTGAATCTACGGTAAAGCAGCACGCTTCGGCGGTATTGCGCAAACTCGAAGTCATAAACCGCACTCAGGCAGGTGTGCTGTTTAAACAAATGATGAATATGGAAGAGTAATACCAATCCGCCTGGATAGGTGCTCACTCAGCGCGAGATTTCATGTCGACTGACAAAGAAGTCATTTGCCGGTTTGATGACGCCAAATCAAAAGTGACTGATGCCGCTCATCTAGAAGGATTGGTATAAATCACCAGCCGCAATCAAACGCACGGCCAGTGACAAGTCAGAGCACGTATTACTGATTATCCAGCACCAGTACGCCGGCACCGGTGTTAGAGATTGGCGCATGGTAATGCTTGTGTAGTACTGCTGCATCATCCTTTAAGGCGCCACGCATAACCAACCACATGATGGTTTCGATACCCTCACTGCCAGCCCGGCGAATGATCTCAGCATTGGAGAACTGCGTCATCCACTCAGGATCGGTAGCGATTTTATCCATGCATTCTAAATCGAATTCCACGTCAATAATGCCGGCACGCTCACCTTGCAGCTGATGCGACATACCACCGGTACCTAAAATTACCACCCGCGTATCCTCCGGATAGGACTCCAGGGCTTTACCCAATGCTTTACCCAGTTTAAGGCAGCGTGCGGCAGAGGGCACCGGATGCTGAACGGTGTTAACAGCCAGTGGAATGGCTTTTACCGGCCAATCAACGTGATCGCCAAACAGCGCACGGATGGGGTTAACAAAACCATGATCCACTTTCATTTCCTGACAAGTACAAATGTCGAATTCCTGGTCAATTAAGGATTGCGCGATATGCCACGACAGTTTTGCATCGCCGGTAAACGGTGCCGTAGGTTTTAATCCCCAACCTTCATCGGCGTTTTCGTAGATGTCGGCACAACCTAAGGCAAAGGTTGGCATCTTATCCAAAAAGAAATTTAAGCCGTGATCGTTGTATACCACAATCACCAGATCCGGTTTGGCTTCTTTTAACCAGGCTTTAGCCGGTTCATAACCATCAAAAAAGCGCTTCCAGTAGGGCTCCTGGGTTAACCCCTGGGAGATGGCATTGCCTACGGCGGGAATATGTGAGCTGGTGATACCACCAATAATTTTAGCCATTCCAGTAATCTCCTCGTTTTGCCAGGATGTCGCTTAAACCGTTGCCTTTATCAAGCAAACGCTGTTGAAATTCTTCGGTGGTGATGCCCTGAAATGCCGCCCCGGCGTCCTGCACGGAAACACCACGAGGGATACACATTTTGGCCAGAAAATAGATATTGGCCCCCAATCGCAACAGCCCCAGAAAATCCTGTGCCAGCACTGCTTCTTTGTAAGCGCCGGTCACGCCCATTTTGTCGCAGTATGCCGCCGGGTCTGCGTCGAACTCAGCACGGCAGGCTTCATCGTTGAAGGTGTATAACAATTTATTGATTGCATAGGCCGGATGCGCCCGTTGCCCGTCGAACACATAGGTGCCGGGAATGTCATCGTAGTCCTGCTTAGACCAGTTCATGGTGAGCCCCTTTATTGTTGAATAATTGTATTTTATGTAGATATTTTTGCTTTATAAGGGTTAAATTAGTTATTTAATGGTTAATTTTTTAGATTGTAATAAAAATGTCGGGAAATTTAGAGTTTGTCGATCTGTATGGTGAGAAGGGCAGTTTTCTGCATCAGACCTTTTTATACTGCGAACCGCTCACCCAGCGAAGTGCCCGGCATGAATGGAAGATTCATCCCCATCGGCATAAACAGATCACCCAGATATTTCTGCTAACCGAGGGCGGAGTAGACGTGCAGTTAGACGGTGAACATCATCGTATTGATGCGCCTGCTTTACTGTATATTCCGGATGGCGTGATGCACGGTTTTGACTGGCAGGCAAATTCACAGGGAACGGTATTATCGGTGGCAACGCCCATGCTCAGACAGGTTGAACAAAACATAGGAGAGAGTGCAAAACCGCTGACCGAAGCCTTTGTGCTAGCCGTTCACATGGCCTTTAGTAAGCCATTACTCACCATTTGTCAGGCTATCCAGCAGGAGGCCAGCGCATCGTCGCCCCATCAAAGCAGTATGCTGCAGGCGCTGTTACAACAGCTGTTGATTGTGATGCATCGTATGCAACCGGCACGCAACGAGGAAGGGGGCTTTAGTAAACCAGAGCGCAAGCTCAGGCAGTTTCAGCAGTTGATTCGCCAGCACTTCGCGCAGCAGCACAAGGTAAGCTGGTATGCAGGCCAAATTGGCGTGAGTCAGGCGCATCTGAATCAGATTTGTCAGCAATATTACCAGTCGAACGCGCTGGCGCTGGTGCATCAGACGTTACTAAGTGAGGCCAAGCGGTATCTGATATTCAGTGATATCGCAGTGGCCGAGATTGCCGAACGGCTGGGTTTCAGCGAGCCCGGCTATTTTAATAAATTCTTTAAGCGGCATACGGGGCTGAGCCCCGCAGCATACCGGCGGGAAAGCCAGTCTTAAGGCGTTAGAGATCCAGAATTAAACGCGGGCTTTTGGCGCGTGAACAACACACCGCTACCTGGTCCATCTGCGCTTTTTCCTTATCGGTTAAGAACACATCTTTGTGATCCGCCTCACCACCGAGTAAGCGAGTGACACAGGTACCACAAACCCCTTCTTCGCAGGACACTGGCACAAAAAGTCCGTTGTCCTCGAGCGCTTCAAGCATCGACTCATCTTTCCTCACCGGAATAATTTGCCCCGTGCTGGCAATTTCTACCTCAAAACTGCCGTCGTTGGTGTGATCGATAGGTTCAGCACTGAAGAACTCCCGGTGCAGACGTTCCGCCGGGATCCCCTGTTGCGCAGCCATTGTGAGCACATCATTGATAAAGCCATTGGGCCCGCACACATAGACATCACTATTAGGCTTAGCCGCGCGCAGTACGTCAGCGATATTTAACCGCACTTGCTTAGTTGCTTTGTCATGCAGGTGAACTTCTGGCCGGGCCATAATCTCCGGCGGCAGCAGGTTATCGCCTGAGTTGCTGAAGGCATAGTGCAGGGTAAAAGGACGCTCGCTGGCCACGCAGGTTTCTATCATCGGCAAAAACGGTGTGATACCAATGCCCGCAGCCAGAAATACGCAGGGGGCATTGCCGCTCGCGAGCGGAAAGTGATTGCGCGGCTCACTAATGGTGAGCTCGCTGCCGGTTGTCAGCGCCTCGTGGATATACTTAGAGCCACCTTTACCGGCAGGTTCAAGCTGCACGGCAATTGAATAAGTTGCGGCATCAAGCTCGCCGAACAACGAATACTGGCGAATCATATTGCCTGGTAAGAACAGGTCGATATGCGCGCCAGCCTGCCAGCGCGGCAGGGCCTCGCCAGTGGTGGATGCCAGGGTGAGTTTCACGGTTCTCGGTGTGAGTTGCTCTTTACTGGTTACCTTAACCTGCAACATATCAGGCTGCTCCGTTTGCTGTAGAGGGTTGTTCTTTTTTCATGGTGCGCTCAATCATCCGCCTTGCTTGCACGCCGCCGGCGTCAATATCCAGTTTGAGCAACTGACGGTCCGGGAAACGGTTAAGGTTTTGTTGCTGGCGTTCCAGAATTTCCAGATCTTCAGCAAAGATCTTGCCCTGACCTTCCTGAATGGATGCGGTTAATGCGTTATCGTCGGCTTTAAAATTACGCGCCATACCCCAGAAATACCACATGGTGCCATCGGTTTCCGGCGTGATGAAATCCACCACGATACTGCTGGCTTTCTGATCGGCCGGTGCGTGATAACCGCCTTTACCTGCCATAGCAACACCTACTTCAATCATCACATGACTGGGTAAATCAAAGCGGCATATCTGCCAGCGATCAACCGGTTGATCGGTAGGCAGGTCGTTGGCACTCAGGCCATTTTGCCAGAACGGCGGGGGTAATATGTTTTCCATAAAGCGACTGGTGACCACCTGACCGTTTTCCATGGTGGTTTTTACCGGCGTTTCATCAATTTCTTTCTGACCAATAGAGCTGGCGTGTACATAGGTTTCATGGGTCAGGTCCATCAGGTTGTCGATCATCAGACGATAATCGCACTTGATGTAATAAATACCGCCACCATAGGCCCATTTTGGATCCAATGCCCATTCCAGTACCGGAATTAAACTGTCGTCTGCGGCATCTTTGTCGCCCGGCCAGATCCAGATAAAACCATAGCGCTCAACCACCGGAACCGGTTTGATACAAGGGAAGTTTTCCACCCGCTGACTGGGCATACTGCGGGTTTTGCCATCGGCGCCCATTTGCAGACCGTGATAGCCGCATACCAGATTGTCACCTTCTACATAGCCCAGTGATAACGGGGCACCACGGTGTGGACAAAAATCCTCAACCGCCTGAATCTGTTGTTTGCTGTCACGGTAGAAAGCAATTTGAATATTGCAGATCGTCCTGCCCAGAGGTTGGCTGGTATTGATTTCATCACTGGTAGCGGCAACATACCATGCATTGCGGATAAAATGACTCATAGGTGAGGATCCTCATAGTGGCTAAACCTTTAAATTGGATCCAATGTTAACAATGTTAATATTATGTTTCTAGTGTTTTTGTTGTTTTTGGATCCAATTTTTTGCTTTTGCGCCGTGAAATTACGCCTGAATGGGAAGTAATAGATATTTTGGGATCCATTTTGTGAGAAGATACCACCGGATGAAGTGCTTGTTTACACATAGATTACATCGCAGAATACGGCTATGCAGAGCGGCAGATAGCCTGAATAGTACGTTGCGGGACCAGGGTTAATGAAAAAAGACAAACATGCTGTATTAAGTATTTTGCGCGATAAAATTCTATCCGGCGCGCTTAAACAAGGTGACCGGCTGGCTGAAATCCCAACCGCCGAAATGCTGGGTGTGTCGCGTACACCAGTGCGAATTGCCTTTCGCGCGCTGGAGCAGGAAGGGCTGCTGACTCAGTTACCCCGTCGTGGTTATCAGGTGCGGCAGATTACCGGTGATGAGATTGCTGGCTCCGTTGAGGTTCGCGGTGTACTGGAGGGCCTGGCAGTACGGCAAATTGTCGAGAAAGGCCTGGCTGACTCTCTGATTGAACCCCTGAAGCAGTGTTTAACAGCGGGGGATGCGTTATTTGTTGAGCGCACATTTAATGAAGAGAAAATTCAGGCCTATGTAGAGATAAACCGGCAGTTTCATGATTGTCTGGTAAAAGGGAGTCAGAATAATGCCATCGCCATGGCATTGCAGATAAATGAACATCTGCCCATGGCATCCGTTAATGCGCTGGTATTCAACCCGGAACAAACTGACCGCGAATACGAACGCCTGTATTATGCACACCAACAACATCATGCCATTGTGCAGGCGTTGATAGCCGGGCAGGGTGCTCGCGCCGAAGCGCTGATGAAAGAGCATGCCCAGGCCGCGCTTAACAGCTACGAGCAACTTTCAACCAGCGGGCCATCCAAAACTATTCGTTCTGAATAGTCGGGGTTAAAGTGACACTAACTTATGCTGCTTAAGTAAGCGCTTAAGTGCTGCCGGTTTCAGTGGCTTGGGCAAATACAGCAAGCCCGCTGTGCGGGCTTCGTCACGAACGCCATCGTGGCGATTGGCCGTATTCAGCACGCCTGGAATAGCCTGTTGCCAGTGCGTTCGCAGTGCCTCTACCACCTGTATGCCTGTCTCACCATAGTCAAGGTGGTAATCAACCATTAGCAAGTCGGGCATGGACTGGTGTGCCAGTGCTTCAGCGCAGGATTTAGCCACTGTGACACTGGCGCCCCAATCGCTTAATAGTGTCACCATAGCCGCACTGATTTGCTCATCGTTTTCAATCACCAGCACCTGCTTGCCATCCAGTAACCGCTGGGGATCGGTGCGTTTATCACCAGTTAGTTCTGTCAACCGCTGCAAGGTTTCAAATGACCGTTCTACGCTTATGGTGAAGGTAGTACCTTTGCCCGGCTGCGAAGCAACACTGACCGGGTGAACCAGTAACTGGCTGATGCGTTCTACAATGGTCAGGCCTAATCCGAGCCCCTGATTATGCTGCTGGTCGAGCTGATGAAACTCGTTGAATATTTCCTGTAACTGATGCTCTGGAATGCCGGGCCCCGTGTCTATAACGGCAATCTCGACTTTCTGATTCTGGCGATGCCTGACGCCAATGAGTACCGCGCCATGGTGGGTGTAACGTACAGCGTTGGATAATAAATTCTGAATTATCCGCCTCAGTAGTTTAGGATCCGAATAAACATTCACACTGGTTGGACAGTAGCGTAATTTCAGTGCCTTTTGTTCGCCTATAATTTTAAATTCGTTAACCAGTCCGGACAAAACATCATCCAGCGCAAAGTGAGTTTTCTGCACCGTTAATCGACCGGATTCCAGTCGCGTCATATCCAGCAGGGAAGTGAGTAATGACTCGGCGCTATTCAACGAATGCAGTAGACCCTCACTCATAGTTTGTAATTCTGAACCGGTGGTTTTTTGCACCAGCATAGAGGCAAATAAGGTGGCGGCGTTGAACGGCTGCATCAAATCATGACCGGCCGCAGCCAGAAACTTGGTTTTACTTAAGTTAGCCTGATCGGCCTCTTGCTTGGCCAGTTCTAACTGTTTAGTGCGGTGGGCAACCCGGGCTTCCAGTTCGGTTTTTGCCTGTTCAAGTTCGTCCTGAATCCGAATGTACTCGGTAATATCACTGTAAGTAGTAACATAGCCGCCGCCAGGCAGGGGACTGCCATTGAGTTCTATTACCCGACCATCGGCCTGCTTACGTACATACTTATACTGACTGCCCGCCGCCATAAAATGAACCCGTTTATTGATTTCTTCCTGCATATTCCCGACTTCGCCAAGCAATCCCCGGTGAGCGTTATACTGAAGGATATCTTTAATAGGTTTACCCACTTTCAGGATACCGGCCGGGTAGCTGAACATCTCAATATAGCGGTCATTCCAGGCCAGCATGTCGAGGTTCTGATCCAGCACTACAATACCTTGCTGAATGTGCTGCACGGACGACATCAGTACTTCGTGATTAAACTGAAAACTCTGCGAGGCTTCTTCCACCCAGTGGACTAAATGCGAAAATCCCCGGCCTTTTGAGTCGGCAATGGCAGTGAGTAACAAACGGGCGCTGGGATGACCAATCTGACCCGCCATGAGTTTTTCCACGCGGGTAAGTAAACCCTGACTGGCATAGCCCTGGCGGCTGTTAGCCGATTCTGTTGTGGTGAGCTGTTTAGCCAGCCTGATGTGCGCCGCGGGTTCGAGCACCCGCTCGGTTAGCGAGAGCAGGTCGTTGACCGGAATCGCCAGTTCCGGCTCATCCTGAGGCGTGGAGGCAAGGTCGGATACGTCCGGCGAAGCTGAATTGCGAGGAGAAAGTAAAGCTGCAACCAGGACATAAACGCCGCAATTGATTAGCAGACTTAAAACGTAACTGGTTGCCAGCTCGGCATCGGTGGGAATGGGATTAAAGTAATAGCTGGATAATAAGCTGGGGTAGAGCATCCAGGTTACCCAGCCGATAAATCCGGCTAACATACCGCTGATAGCCGCTGCTTTACTGCTTTTTTGCCAGTAGAGGCTGAACATCATAGTGGGCAGCATTTGCGAAAGCAGTGCCATGGCGATAATCCCGCTTTTTACCAGCGGGGCACTCTGGCTCACATTAATGTGGTACCAAAAAGCCACCGATAGCACTACTAGTACCGTAAGGCGCCGGATGTTCAGCAACTGGCTGGCTTCCATAGTATGACGAGTGCGCTTCTTGAGTTTAAATTTAAACCACAGCGGCGTAATCAGGTTATTTGCAATCATGATCCCCAGCGCCAGGGTCGCAACGATAATCATGCTGGTGGTGGCCGATAAGCCGCCTAAAAAGGCAATAACCGAAACCGTGAGATTTTCTTCGTGCAGTGGAATAGCCAGTACCAACGAGTCTGAGCGGGCCGTTGCGGGATCGAGCAATACACTGCCCGCCAGTGCGATAGGCAGTAAAAACAGTGTCATACCTAATAAATACAGAGGAAATAGCCAGCGTGCGGTGGCCAGTTCGCCAGTGCCGTTGTTTTCGACAAAGTTCATATGGAACTGACGGGGCAGCACGAACATGGCGCAAATGCCCAGCAGAATATGACTGATATACACGCTCCAGCTTTTATCGGCATAAAGAATATCCCGGCCAGAGGGTTGCTGAGCCGCCTGAGCGACTAAATCAAATACCCCGTCAAACAACCCGTAACAAACATAAATCCCAACCACACATAAGCCTAATAGTTTGATCACTGATTCAGTGGCAATAGTGACCAGTAAACCGGGATGTTTTTCGGTAAGACTTAAGGTTTGGGTACCAAACAATATGGCAAATAATGCCATCAGTGCGGCTACGTACAGGCCAACCGTTCCCGAGCCGCTGTCGGCATCGGCCGTGAGCAGATTAATACTTTCGGTGATGGCGTCCAGTTGCAGGGCAATGTAAGGCACTACCCCGACAAAGCACAGTAACGTGATTAACGCAGCCAGACTATGGGAGCGGCCGTAGCGTAAACTGATAAAATCTGCCAGTGAGCTGACACTGTTTTGCTGGCAAATACGGGTTATTTTAATGAGGACCGGGAAAGCGAACAGCATCACTAAGGCAATACCAACATAGGTAGGAAATACCGGCCAGCCATAATGCGTAGTTTGTGTAGTGGTACCAAAAAATGCCCAGGACGTGCAGTGAACACCCAATCCAAGACTGTATAAAAATGGATGCTGTTGGTGTTTATCTATTTTTTTATCGCCCCAAAACGCCAGGGCAAACAAGCCTGCCAGATAAAGCAGAACGATGGCGCTGACGCTCCAGATACTAAGCATGATGAAAGATTCCTTTACTAGGCGCGATTAAATTAGCACAAAATCCGTTCATGTTGATAATTTGTAAACAACTTTTCTGCTTATCTCAACCGTATTCCTACCGCGCGAGACCGTGCTTCAGAGATAAAAATCACAACAAACCATAAAAAAATTGTGGATACCCTTGAAGGCCGCTAAACCACCCCCATAAATAGCCTCAATGTGAATTACGACCCAATTTAACTTGTGGAGGAAAGCATGAGCGAGCCACGCGACGTGCAATCAGAACAAAATGAAACCGTAGACGCACAAACTAACCCTGAAGCGGTAAGCGCTGAACAGGTAGAAGTGGTTGAAGGTGAGGCCGTAGAAGGCGAAATCGTGGATGAGGCGGCAGAGAAGATCGCCAGTCTTGAAAAAGCACTGGCAGCAGCTGAAGCAAAAGTGACAGAGCAACAGGACAGCGTTCTGCGTGCCCGTGCTGAAGCAGACAACGCTCGTCGTCGTGCCGAAGGTGAAGTGGAAAAAGCGCGTAAATTTGCGTTGGAACGTTTTGCTGGTGAACTGTTACCTGTTATCGATAACCTCGAACGCGGTTTACAAATGGCTGACAGTGAAAACGAAGCGATCAAACCAATGCTGGAAGGTGTTGAAATGACGCTAAAATCTTTCCTCAGCACAATTGAAAAATTCGGAATGGCCCCTATTGATCCGCAAGGCGAGGCGTTCAATCCGGAACTGCACCAGGCAATGTCTATGCAGGAAAGTGCCGAGCACGAACCGAACACGGTAATGGCTGTTATGCAGAAAGGTTACGAATTAAATGGACGTTTGCTGCGTCCAGCCATGGTAATGGTTTCGCGTGCACCGTCAGGCGGTGTGGATACGCAGGCTTAAGGTAGATTTTTTTAGCACAGGTATTGAAATTGGTGGTGAATAACCCCACTAATTTTGCAAGATTACAGAATTATTTGGAGACACGTAATGGGTAAAATCATTGGTATCGATTTAGGTACAACGAATTCATGTGTCGCAGTTTTAGACGGCGACAAACCGCGAGTAATTGAAAACGCGGAAGGTGACCGCACCACGCCATCAATTATCGCTTACACTAACGACGGTGAGACCTTAGTTGGTCAATCAGCGAAACGTCAGGCAGTAACTAACCCGACTAACACGCTGTTTGCAATCAAGCGTCTGATTGGTCGTCGCTGGGAAGACAAAGAAGTACAGCGCGACATCGACATCATGCCTTATAAAATTGCCAAGGCAGACAACGGTGACGCGTGGGTAGAAGTCAAAGGCGACAAAATGGCGCCTCCGCAGATTTCTGCTGAAGTACTGAAAAAGATGAAAAAGACCGCTGAAGACTATCTTGGCGAGCCGGTAACCGGTGCGGTAATTACCGTTCCTGCTTACTTTAACGACTCACAGCGTCAGGCAACTAAAGATGCCGGCCGTATTGCGGGTCTGGAAGTTAAGCGTATTATCAACGAACCAACTGCGGCTGCTCTTGCCTACGGCATGGACAAAAAGCAAGGTGATAACGTTGTAGCGGTTTACGACTTAGGTGGTGGTACCTTTGATATCTCTATCATCGAAATTGATGAAGTAGATGGCGAGCACACCTTTGAGGTACTGGCTACCAATGGTGACACGCACTTAGGTGGTGAAGACTTCGATAACCGTGTTATCACCTATCTGGTAGAAGAGTTTAATAAAGATCAAGGCATTGACCTGCGTAAAGATCCGCTGGCCATGCAACGTCTGAAAGAAGCCGGTGAGAAGGCGAAGATTGAACTGTCTTCTTCACAGCAGACTGAAGTTAACCTGCCGTACATTACAGCTGACGCAAGCGGTCCTAAACACTTAGCCATTAAACTGACTCGTGCGAAACTGGAATCACTGGTTGAAGACATGGTTAAAGAGTCTTTGAACCCGGTTAAGCAAGCGCTGGCTGATGCTGACCTGTCAGTAAGTGATGTTAACGACATTATCCTGGTGGGTGGTCAAACCCGTATGCCTCTGGTACAAAAGTACGTAACAGAGTTCTTCGGTAAAGAGCCACGTAAAGACGTAAACCCGGATGAAGCGGTTGCTGTTGGTGCTGCGATTCAAGGTGGTGTACTGTCTGGTGATGTGAAAGACGTACTGCTGCTGGACGTTACGCCTCTGTCACTGGGTATCGAAACCATGGGCGGTGTAATGACGGCGCTGATTGAGAAGAACACCACGATTCCTACTAAGAAATCGCAAACCTTCTCAACCGCTGAAGACAACCAGTCTGCGGTAACTGTACACGTACTGCAGGGTGAGCGTAAGCAAGCCGCTGGTAACAAATCGCTTGGTCAGTTTAACCTGGAAGGTATTCGTCCGGCGTCACGCGGCGTACCGCAAATCGAAGTTACCTTCGATATCGATGCTGATGGTATCCTGCACGTATCTGCGAAAGATAAGGACACCGGTAAAGAGCAGAAGATTACTATCCAGGCGTCTTCAGGTCTGAACGAAGACGAAATCGAAAAAATGGTTGCTGACGCGGAAGCGAACAAAGAAGCTGATAAGAAGTTCGAAGAACTGATTCAGGCTCGCAACCAGGCTGACGGCATGATCCACGCGACCCGTAAGCAAATGGAAGAAGTGGGTGATGCACTGAGTGCTGACGATAAAGCGCCTATCGAAGCCGCCTTAAGCGCGCTGGAAACAGCAGCGAAAGGTGAAGATAAAGCCGAAATCGAAGCGAAAACTCAGGAGCTGATCCAAGCCTCTTCTAAGCTGATGGAAGCGGCCCAGGCCCAGCAAGCTGCCGGTGCTCAGGACGCTGGTGCGAGCCAGGGACAGCCTGACGATGACGTTGTTGACGCAGAGTTCGAAGAAGTCAAAGACGACGACAAGAAATAAGTAACACTGTTTACCGGCGGTGCTTTGTTTATACACCACTGCCGGATAGCGTTACCAGCGGGCGCAGCAGCATTCAGCTTGTTGCGCCTTTTTACGTAATACCCATTCCACAAGCTATGTTGGCAAATCGCCATCAGCTAAGCAGTTCAGTACATAGTTGCTGCAATGGGTATAAGAATTAAGTAATCAGGCAGTGCCAGTGGCATTGCAGTTAACGGGTAGGAATAGCGAGCGATATGTCGAAACGAGATTACTACGAAGTGCTTGGCGTGGACAAAAGTGCCGGCGAGCGCGAAATTAAAAAAGCATACAAAAAACTGGCTATGAAGTACCACCCTGACCGTACGCAGGGCGATAAGGCACTGGAAGAAAAGTTTAAGGAAATCCAGGAAGCTTACGAAGTACTTACCGATGGTCAAAAACGCGCAGCCTACGATCAGTATGGTCACGCCGGTGTTGATCCAAACCGCGGTGGGGCTGGTTTTGGTGGCGGTGCTGATTTTGGTGACATTTTCGGTGACGTGTTCGGCGATATCTTTGGTGGTGGTCGCGGTCGTCAGTCACGTGCTCGTCAGGGCGCGGATTTACGTTACAACCTGGAAATGTCGCTGGAAGAAGCGGTACGTGGCAAAGAAGTTGAAATTCGCGTACCAACACTGGTGGCCTGTGATTCATGTCATGGCTCTGGTGCGAAAAAAGGTACCAGTCCGAAAACCTGTCCAACCTGTCATGGTAACGGTCAGGTGCAAATGCGTCAGGGTTTCTTTGCAGTTCAGCAAACCTGTCCAACCTGTTCTGGCCGCGGCAAGATTATCAGTGACCCGTGTAACGAGTGTCATGGTCAGGGGCGTACAGAACAAACCAAGACCTTGTCGGTTAAAGTACCGGCAGGCGTGGACACCGGCGACCGTATCCGCTTGAGTGGTGAAGGCGAAGCCGGTGAGAGCGGTGCGCCAGCAGGTGACTTATATGTACAGGTGCACGTGCGCGATCACGATATCTTTACCCGTGACGGCAATAATCTGTACTGTGAAGTACCGCTTAGCTTTACTACAGCCGCGCTGGGTGGCGAGCTTCAGGTGCCAACCCTTGATGGTAAAGTGAAACTCAAAGTCAGCCCTGAAACCCAAACTGGCAGAATGTTCCGGTTACGAGGCAAAGGGGTTAAGTCTGTTCGCAGTGGTGCAGTAGGTGATTTACTGTGTAAAGTTGTAGTGGAAACACCGGTAAACCTGTCTGCCAAACAAAAAGAACTGCTGAAAGAACTGGAAGACTCCATGGGCCAGGGTTCTGATGCAGCCAAGCATCGTCCAAAGGAACAAGGTTTCTTTGATGGGGTTAAAAAGTTCTTTGATGACCTGACAAATTAGTCATCCAGCTTTAAATATTAAACGTTTAACGGATCAACACTTGTTGATCCGTTTTTGTTTGTTCAGTATAAAACTACAACAAACATAATGACGCTAGCGACGTAAAGCAAACTTCTAAATCATCGGAGACCAGGAAATGAAAAGTGTAAAGGTATTTACTGTGGGACTAATGGCGGCAGGTGTTTTGACTGCGGCTAATGCTGCAACTGTGGCAAAATCAGAAAAACAGGCAGAAGCGGCGGTTGAATATCGTCAGTCTCTGTATCAATTAGTGAAAAGTAACGCTGGTCCAATGTTTGGTATGGCGAAAGGCGCTCTGCCTTTTGATGCTGAAGTAATGAAAACCAACGCAACTCGCTTAGAGCAATTAGCCGATATGATGGCTGATTATTTGCTGGTGGATACCACCAAATTTGACGTTGAAACAGATGCATTACCGGCCTTATTCAGCAACGAAGCTGATGTAATGAAAAAAATCAGCCAGTTTAAAGACGCTGCCAGCGGTATTAAGGCAGCGGCTATGTCTGGTGATGAAGGTAGTTATGGCAAGGCGATTGGTGCACTGGGCGGCAGCTGTAAATCCTGCCACGATGATTATAAAGATTAATCATCCCGACAATCTGAACCTGAGTGACAGAAAAACCGGCATTTGCCGGTTTTTGTTATTGAAGTAAATGTTCAGTTAGCCGGTTTAAGCATACATAGCAGATAACACAAGGCTTATCCGGGCCTGGCTTTGGAATAATTCTTACTATCAGCTGAAAAATCCAGACAAGTATTTGTAAATTATAGATTGTTTTCTAAACTTATCGTACGGATTCGATAAATGTACGGCAGGAACACCAACGCTGCCACTAAGACTTAGCAGGATGCCATAAACTCAGATGTTTAAGAATCTTTCCACCAGTGATATAGCCAGCATTGTTGAACAGGTAACCGAAGTTACCCGTTGTTCAGGCTTTTGCGTTGTGAGTTTTGACCAACGACAGTTCGCCCGGGAGATAAACTTTCTTGTAATAGAAGGTGAGGTTGCAGACGTATCTTCCTTCGAACTTTCTTTTAAGCCCAAAGAGTCCCAACACCATCATTTGCATCATCTCGCCACGTTTGTGGTTAATGGTATTGATATTCTTAAAGACTACTGTTGCCTGGTAAAGTACCTGGAGTTGGCTGATAAAACCGTAGCAGGATGCGTGGTAATGTTAGTCAACAAAGCGGACGAAGTTGCGCCTATGGCCGAGCTGGCGCTGGACCTGGCGTGCGAACGTTTAAATCTGGCCCTGGAGCGCACTCACACATACAAGTGTCCAGTCATCAATACTAATTCGCACTTAAATCAAAAATTAGAGTTACTCAACGAAATTGGTTCCATTTCAAAAACCGGTGGCTGGGAGGTTGACCTAAGCAACAATGCCGTTACCTGGACCGACGAAATGTATTCGCTTTACCGATTACCCCTGGGCTCAAGGATTTCGATTAAGGCGTCCATGAGTTACTTTCCGGCGGAGACTAGGGCGGCCATCATGGCATCGTTTAGGCATGTTATTAGCGAAGGTAAAGAGTATTGCCATGAAGGTTTCCTGACCCGCCCCGATGGCTCAACTATACGCGTAAAGGCCACCGGTAAACCACGTTATAGTAATAAGAAGATAACGCATGTTTACGGTGCTCTGGAAGATATTACAGAGCAGTACCGGTTGTTAGAAACCGAATATAATTACGCGGCTTACTTAACTGCAATTCTGGATAATCTTAATGACGTTGTGGTGACTATCGATACCCATGGCACCATTATTACCGCCAATAAAACCATACAAAAAATATTCGGGCACCGCCCTGAGGACGTTATTGGTGAGGATGTCAGTATCCTCATGCCGGAACCTTACGCTAAGTATCACAGCGAGTTTTTGGCCCACTATCTGGATACTGGCAAAGCAAAAATTATTGGTGTTGGCCGGGAACTACCAGGACTGCATAAAGATGGACATACTTTACCGATTGAGCTGTCTTTGTCAGAAGTTATTCAGGACGGTCAGCGTCAGTTTATCGGCATTGTGAAGGATATTACTGAGCGGAAAAAGGCCCTGGAAGAAATCTATAAAACGGCCTATTTTGACGAACTGACTAAATTGCCTAATCTGCGCACGTTTGAGAACGACCTCAATAAGGTGCTTAACCAGGCTTCGTCAAATTATAACGCGCTGGATATTTACTGCTGTTTAATCGATATGGATAATTTTACCCAGTACAACCTCAGCTTTGGTAAGCACGTAGGTGACAGTATCCTGTTAGTGATAGCCGGGCGACTGTCAGAAGTCGTCGGAGAAATGCTGAAAGTTTACCGTGGGTTTGGCGATAATTTTCTGATTTTGTCCACCACCCCCATCGATGGCAGCCGCGATAGCGATAATGTGATTAACTCGCTGGAGTGGGAACTGCACAAGTTGATTACTGCACCAATCGAAGTGGATAAGCTGACTCATCACGTGACGGCCGCTATTTCTTCCTGCCGGTTGGAGGCCTCGAAAGCCAGTTATGAAAAGATTAACGGCATACTCTCTTTTGGTAAAAAACGTGCGAAGAAGCAAGGTCCTGGCAGCGTGCTTACCCTGGACAAAGCCGCCTACGAAGACTACAACCGTTACAATACAATCACCCATTCGTTCCAGCAGGCACTGCAAGACAAAGAGTTTTATCTGATGCTTCAGCCACAGTATAACGCGGCGAAAGAAGTGATTGGCTCTGAGGCCCTGATTCGCTGGGAGCATCCACAGTTAGGCATGATCAGTCCGGCTGAATTTATTCCAATCGCCGAGGAAAGTGACGCCATTATCGACATTGGTAACTGGGTAATAGACGAGGCCTGCCGTTTGTTACACGAATGTCAGCAACAGGGCAAATCAACCCGCATTGCCGTTAATATTAGCGGTCGGCATATCGTGCGGGCAGATTTTACACAAACGCTGCTTCATCTTATCGACAAGTGGCAGTTATCGCCTGAGTCACTGATGCTTGAGATTACCGAAACCACCTTAGTATCCAGTATCGATCTGGTGCGTGAACGGATGGACAAGCTTGGCGACCTGGGTTTTTCATTTTCCATTGATGACTTTGGCACCGGTTATTCGAGCCTGAGTTACTTAAAAGAGCTTCCTATCTCGGAGTTAAAAATAGATCGCTATTTTGTCGACGAAATTAACTTTAACGATGAGGATGTACCTATCGTCAATTCGATTATTGACCTGGCCCATGCCCTGAGTGTGAGTTGCGTTGCTGAGGGAATAGAAAACGCTTTTCAGTTGGAATACCTGCAATTACGGGGGTGTGAGTTCTTTCAAGGCTTTTACTTCTCTCGCCCGCTACCGGAAAACGCCTGGAAAGACTACATTATCACCAGCCTGTAGAGCAAAACCCCCTTCACCGCCAATGGCAAAATTAAGCTTGTTTGATGCACCTCAACTTTAGGTTAAAAAAAGCCCAATAATGCCAAAGTTGTCGACATATAAGCCCATGGTCGTATGCGCAAAACGTTAAAATTCTATTAATGTAATAGGATGTTGAAGTTTACAGACCAGACTTCAAATTACAAAAAACAGTGTAGGAAGCGAATTTGTATGTCATACCAATCAGAATATCAGCGTTCAATTGAACAACCTGCTCAGTTTTGGGCAGAGCAAGCCGAAGCTCTTCCATGGTTTAAAACGCCAACCGACATTCTTACTCAGGACAACGATGGTATTTATCATTGGTTTGACGATGGTGAAATGAATACCACTTATATGGCTGTGGATTATCACGTAGAAAACGGACGTGGCGATCAGCCTGCAATTATCTATGATTCACCGGTTTCTAACAGTAAGTCAGTGCTGACCTATGCACAACTGCAGGAACAGGTTTCGTTGTTTGCCGGTGTATTAAAAGCGCAGGGTGTAGAAAAAGGCGACCGGGTGGTTGTTTATATGCCTATGATTACCGAAGCGGTAGTGGCCATGCTGGCCATTGCGCGGTTGGGCGCTATCCATTCTGTGGTATTCGGTGGGTTTGCCCCTCATGAACTGGCCGTAAGAATTGAAGACGCAGAGCCTAAATTAATCGTTACTGCCTCCTGTGGTATCGAAGTAGCCAAAGTTATCGAATACAAGCCACTTGTCGACAAAGCGATTGAGCTATCAGCCCATAAACCCCAGTGCTGCATTGTGTTGCAACGTCCACAGGCAAAAGCGGCTATGACAGAAGGCATGGATATCGACTGGGCTTCTGCGATGAGCATTGCTGAACCTGCCGATTGCGTACCAGTAAAAGGAACTGACCCGCTGTATATTCTGTATACCTCTGGTACCACAGGTAAGCCAAAAGGCGTAGTGCGCGAAAACGGTGGCCACGCAGTGGCGTTAAAATATTCGATGACGGCTGTGTATGACATGCAGCCAGGCGAAGTGTTCTGGGCCGCTTCGGATGTAGGTTGGGTTGTGGGTCACTCCTACATCGTATACGGCCCGCTCCTGCATGGGTGTACCACTGTGGTTTACGAGGGTAAACCAGTGCGTACACCTGATGCCGGGGCATTCTGGCGCATGGTTGACGAATACAAAATTAAAGCGCTGTTTGCCGCACCAACGGCTTTCCGGGCGATTCGTAAGGAAGACCCTGAAGCGGCCGAAATTAAAAAATACGATATCTCGTCGCTCAAAACTATCTTTATGGCGGGTGAACGTCTGGATCCGCCAACTTATTTATGGACAGTTGATAAAACCGGTAAACCGGTAGTCGACCACTGGTGGCAAACCGAAACCGGCTGGGCAATTTGTGCCAACCTTATGGGGGTAGAGCCGAAACCAGCTAAGCCGGGATCATCAACTCTGCCAACGCCAGGGTTTAACGTCCAGGTACTTGATGCCCGTGGTAACGAACTGCCAGCCGGAGAACAGGGCGCTATTGCCATTAAACTGCCGCTGCCGCCAAGCTGTCTGGCGACAATCTGGGGGGATTTAGAGCGCTTCAAGTCAGGTTATCTGAGTGACTTCCCTGGTTATTACTGTTCAGGCGATGGTGGCTATAAAGACGATGAAGGCTATGTATTTATCATGGGCCGCACCGACGATGTAATTAACGTTGCCGGACACCGTTTGTCGACCGGTGAAATGGAAGAAATCCTGGCTGCCCACGATGCCGTGGCAGAATGCAGTGTTATTGGTGTGCATGACGCCTTGAAAGGGCAGGAGCCAGTGGGTCTGGTACTGCTTAAGGATGGCTACGACATTGATGAAGAAGACCTTCAGAAAGAGCTGGTCGCCATGGTAAGAAAAGAAATTGGCCCGATCGCGTGCTTTAAGCGTGCCGTAGTAGTTCCGCGTCTTCCGAAAACACGTTCTGGTAAGATTTTACGTAAGCTGCTACGCCAGATTGCCTCAAATCAGGAAGTGGCTGTGCCATCGACCATTGATGATCCGGCCAGTGTGCCTGAAATCGAGGCGATCATGAAAGAGCAGGGGCTGGTTAAAAGCACTGCCGACTGAGTATACCGTTTCAACATCTGACAGCCTTTAAACAGGGCTGTATTTTAGCCGGCTTTTGCCGGCTTTTTTCTTTGACACGCCGTTAGTGCCCAAGCAGAATGCCCGGGTTGTAAGGTGGTAAGAGTAATTAACAGTGATAGCGTCTGTAACGGTGAATATAAGCGACTGGTTGGCCAGCTATTTTGACGAAATGAGTCTGATGCTGATGGCCACTTTATTAGTGGTTTACGGAGATATTATAAACCGGCAGGTTAAACGCAGCTTAAGTGGCTTGCATTTTGTTATCCGCAGTAGTCTGTTTGTGTTGTTGTGCGCTTTTGGATACGGCGCGTTAACGCTTTACGGAGCGCCATTTCTACAGCATATTTTTCAGTTTGTGGCTTATGAATACCGGGGCCTGGCTTTTGTGCTTGCCTTCTTCGCTCTGGGTATTGCGGCGGAGCGCAGGCGGTATATCTGACAGGCTCCATAAGCCTTCGCTCATCTGCACCAGGCTTCAGATCCCTTAACGGAGACCTGAAGCCGAGCGGTCGTCTTCAGAATGCATTAAGAACGGCAAAACGTTCGCGATGGAACGCGGCATTGCCTAACCATGCCTCAAGTACCCGCGCGCGTTTTAAATAAAAACCCGCATCGTGCTCATCGGTCATGCCAACCCCACCATGCATTTGGATCATTTCGTTAGTCACCAGGTTTGTTGTTTCACAAGCCATCATTTGCGCAACAGAGGCCATTTCAGAAATATTCTCATCGCCTTCATCTATGGCATCCAGTGCGGCATCAACACAGGACTGGGTAAGCTCTAGCTCAGTGAACATTTTTGCAGCCCGGTGTTGCAGTGCCTGAAACGCACCAATCAACTGGCCATACTGAGATCTGACTTTAAGGTATTCCACAGTAGTCTCAAAGGCTTGTCGGGCTAAGCCCTGCATTTCGGCCGCCGCGTAGATTCGTGCCCGGTTTAATACTGTGGTCAACAATAACTTGCCGCCCTTTAATTGCCATGTTGGGTCAATTGCAACACTGTCAAATTCAATGTGAGCAGTATCCCGGCTATCGCTCATATCCAGGGGGGTACGTTTGATGCCTTTGGTTGTAGTAGGAATAGCAAAGAGCTCGATATTGCCATTTAACTTTGCGGTTACGATCAACACATCAGCCGCATTGCCTTCATGGACAAATAGTTTCTTGCCAGAAAGATAACCGTCTTTAATTTCGCAACTTACCCGCTCAGGATTATGCCGGGCGGTTTCATCACAGGCGAGAGCTCCGATAGCTTCACCAAGAGCCAGCTTTGGCAGCCACTCTTCGCTCATAGATTGATTGTCGCCCAGAACTATGGCGTTAGCTACTGCCGCGCAAGAGAGAAGTGGTGACGCGGTTAAAGTTCGTGCCAGCGCTTCCAGCACTAATCCTAAAGATCGGTGGCCAAATTCCAGGCCGCCCTGGCTTTCCGGTACAACTATTCCAGGCCATCCCATTTCAGCTATGTGATGCCAGGCTTCCGGGTCATAACCTAAACCCGTTTGAGAGTCGCGGAGTTTTCTAAAAGCGTTAACCGGACTGCATTCCTGAGCCCAGTCATACGCCGAATCGCGTAACATAATTTGTTCTTCATTCAGTGCAATCATCTGCGTCTCCTTACACTTTACTTTTCATTTCTGGCAAGCCGAGAATGCGCTTGGACAGAATGTTGTATTGAATTTCAAAACTGCCCGCCGCAATAGAAGCAGACTTGCCAAATAAGAACGATTTGTTGATGGCCAGTTCATCTTCTGTAAATGCGTCGCCACTCCAGCCCAGTCCCTGATGACCAAGAACTTCAATAGAGAGTTCAGCGCGGGTCTGGCGAATATCTGACCCGGCATTTTTCAGTACAGAAGCGACAGCCGGTCCCGCTGCTGCACGTTTAAACGTCAGATTAAAGGCTTTCTCTTTTACCAGATGGCTTGCAATGCGACTACGCAAGTCGGCGTCAACTAGGCGTCCGGCGTCGTCGGTGCCCACATGTTCACAGGCCAGATCCTTGATGCCAGGCCCCGGAATTGAGCCATGACCTTTTTTCGATGTTGCGACGGTTGTTCGCTCAACTTGCAGCTGAAATTTAGCAACTTCCCAACCTTTATTAACTTCACCAAGGATGTTTTCTTTCGGAACCAGTACGTCGGTAAGAAACAATTCGCAAAAAGGTGAAGAGCCATCGATAAGACGAATAGGGCGGACTTCAAATCCCGGTGTATTCATATCAACCAGGATGAAACTGATACCGTCGTGTTTACGTGTGGTGTCTGTTCTGACCAGACAAAAGCACCAGTTAGATTCTGTTGCACCCGATGTCCATATTTTCTGGCCGTTAAGCAGGTATCCTTCCGGGGTTTCTTCGGCTTTCATTTGTAAGCCAGCGAGATCACTTCCGGCGCCTGGTTCGGAAAACCCCTGACACCAGGAAAACTCGCCACGCACCATTTTCGGCAGGTGATAGGATTTTTGCTCTTCGGTACCGTAATGTTTTAAGGTTTCACCAAATACGGTTTCTCTGGTACCCACAGGGTTGTACGCACCAATTCGTTCAAGCTCCTGATTCAGAATACGAACTTCTTCTTTGGAAAAGCCACCTCCGCCATACTGTTTGGGCCAGGTAGGCATGCACCAGCCTTTTTCTCCCATTGCGGTTCGCCATTGTTTTACCAATTCAGTTTCGGTTTCACGTGCAGCTGGAACCGCTAGTGCAGGTGGAAAGTTTTCGCTAAGCCATTCTCTGATTGCCAGGCGAAGGTCTTCCGCAACCGGCGCTTGTTCAGTCCTACTCGATAGCTCTTCCATAGACAAATCCTCTTATCGTTGCTGTTAAATCAACGGCGCAAATAGCCTGGTCTTATCCTGACCAATTGCGACGTATTTTTTGTTTAAACTACTGACAATGCATATTTTCACAAAACAGTATTGTAATGGACCCATACAATATTTTTATAAATATACACCGGGATTTA
This sequence comes from Marisediminitalea lipolytica, assembly GCF_001758465.1. Classification (GTDB taxonomy): domain Bacteria; phylum Pseudomonadota; class Gammaproteobacteria; order Enterobacterales; family Alteromonadaceae; genus Alteromonas; species Alteromonas lipolytica. The sequence continues at coordinate 20,685 of NZ_MJIC01000013.1, read as the reverse complement.
GGTTTTGCAAAGTATTTGTTAACAAAAATATAACGGAGGCAATACATACTGGTTTATTCGAACAAAAGGCAAAGCAATAGCAAAATGGCCGGAGTGGGTGGCTAAACTCTGTAAAATGAGGGCGTTGCGGGCTATGTCTGATTCTCGGACAGGCCATAAAAAGGCGAAAATAAGCAGAGTTGAAGTAGTGGGGGAAATACAGAACCTTGCTTAAATGGCCTTGCGATTAACTCGAAAAGGCCTTATGCAGCTTTCTATTGGAATAGACTATTGGGCAAAGGAGCAAGGCCCGCAGTGGTATGCGGGCGCTGTCACGAATCTTTTAATAATACATATCTGCATCAACGGCTGGGGCTGGCGGCGCAATTTCAATAACGTAGTACATAGCGCCGATAACCAGTATTACCAGCACCAGTGCCACTAACAAACGGGATGAGGAAATACCCGGCTCGTTGGTGGTTTTTTTACCATGTAACATTGCCGGCACCAGCAGTTGCTTTTTAAAGCGGGTATAAAATACCACCGCAGCGATATGCAGAGCGATAGCAGCCAACAGGATATTAAAGGCTGTGTGATGAATGATATTCATTGTATCGCGGGTAGCTTCGGAAACTGCATCGTAATAGGGACCGTTATTAATGATATCGTCACCAATAAATAAGCCACTTATGCCTTGTAGTGCAATCAAGAGCAATAAGGCGATCACCATCCAGCCGCCCATGGGGTTGTGACCGGCATGTTCAGCTGATTCCGGGTTGGTAATGGTTTTAGCATAAGACAAAACCTTGCCCGGGCCGGTTAAAAACTGACTAAAGCGGGCATAGGTTGTACCTACAAATCCCCAAAGCAAGCGAAAGAGAATTAATCCGAGGGTGAAATAGCCGATCCTGAAGTGCCAGGCAGTGGCATCCAGTACCTCAACAGTCAGGTATTGCGCAACAATGCATATCACCAGTAACCAGTGAAAGAGACGGGTGGGGATATCCCAGATAAGTCTTTTTTCCATGTCATCCATTCCCTTTTGGGGCGTAAGAAATTCAACACTGCGAAGGTGAACGGCAGATTTACGGTGTGCAGATATCCGACAAGTTTAATGTTAAACCATTTGCGGGTTTTCATCTGTCCGGCTATCAGGCACAATTCGCACCATTCAAGTCATTCGCTCTTAAGACCCTAGTCAATCAAGAGGGCGTAAATTAAGCAAGCAGGTTTTCGATGAAAGTAGGTCTTTTTGGTGCCAATGGTCGTATGGGACGCGTATTGATTGAAGCACTCAACGAACATGATAAAGCCGAGTTGAGCGTGGCTTCAGTTCGTGACAATTCTCCCTGGGTAGGGATGGACGTGGGCGAACTGGCTGGTATAGGTAAATTACAGACCGCTTGTAGCGGCCTGTCGTCAATTAATCCGGCAGACGTTGATGTAATGATTGATTTTACCTTACCTGCTGCCTTCGATAACAACTTGCAGTGGTGCGTGACTAATAATAAGCCGGTAGTCATTGGTACAACAGGTTTATCGTCCGAGCAATTAAGCTTGCTGGCCGAAGCGGCGACCAAAATTCCCGTTGTATTTGCGGCAAATTACAGTGTTGGCGTTAATTTAATGTTATCACTGGTAAAACAGGCCGCTCGCGCTCTTGGTGCAACCGCAGATATCGAGATTATCGAAGCGCACCACCGGTTTAAACAGGATGCACCATCAGGTACTGCCATGGCCATTGGTGAAGCTATCGCAGATGAATTAGGGCGCGATCTGAAGACCTGTGCCGTCTATGGTCGTGAGGGTAAAACTCCGCCCCGAGACCATAATACTATTGGCTTTGCGACTGTTCGGGCAGGTGATGTTGTTGGTGAGCATACTGCGTTATTTGCCGATATCGGTGAGCGTTTGGAAATTACCCATAAAGCGTCTAGTCGTCTTACTTTTGCCCGCGGCGCGGTGCAGGCGGCGATGTGGCTGTCGACGCAGAAAGCGGGTCAGTACGGTATGAATGATGTGCTGGCGTTAAACCAATAAGCGCCATAAATGGCCGTAATAAGGTGCTATGATGTGCCTTTTTGGCAACTTTACGTGATTTTTAAGCTTAAGTGGTTATTTTGATAATTTTTCCAGATCGGAATGGACGTGTTGAGTCACATAAGCTATAATCCGCGGAATTTGCCAAAAATTAGTGCCAAAACAGCCGCTGGCACAGCTTCTGCGGCGTTTTGCGTGCATATTCATTAGCTGCAAATACTAGTAAACGGGATGTAAAAGAGACGTTACCTCCCGTTTTTTGTGAGTGTTATTTAAAACTCTCGGTTATCCTTAATGTGGAGGTTGACTTGGCTAATTCCGCCCTTCTGGTCTTAGAAGATGGTTCTGTGTTTAAAGGTACTGCTATCGGTGCTCAGGGTGTTTCCGTCGGTGAAGTAGTATTTAATACATCGATGACCGGCTACCAGGAAATTCTGACAGACCCTTCTTACGCTGAACAAATCGTTACTCTGACCTATCCCCATATCGGTAATACCGGTACCAATCAGGAAGATGTTGAATCTGACAAAATCTGGTCGAAAGGTCTGGTTATCAGAGATCTTCCCCTCGTTGCCAGCAATTATCGTAACGAACAAACCTTATCTGAGTATCTGAAAGCCAACAATGTGGTTGGTATTGCAGATATCGATACTCGCCGACTGACGCGAATTTTACGCGACAAGGGCGCACAAAACGGCTGCATTATTTGCACCGACGCCCTTGATGAAGCGGTAGCACTGGAAAATGCCAAAGCATTCCCGGGCCTCAAAGGAATGGATTTAGCCAAAGTGGTATCAACCACTGAAATCACCGAATGGACCAGCGGTGTATGGGAACTGGAAAGCGGTTATAAAGCCGGTGCGGATTTCAAATATCACGTTGTCGCCTACGATTACGGTGCGAAACACAATATTCTGCGTATGCTGGTAGACCGTGGCTGTAAGCTGACAGTTGTACCAGCACAAACGCCTGCCGCTGAAGTACTGGCGATGAATCCTGATGGCGTGTTCCTGTCTAATGGCCCTGGCGACCCTGAGCCTTGTGATTATGCCATTGAAGCGATTAAAACTATCGTTGACACCGGCTTACCTGTGTTTGGTATCTGTTTAGGTCACCAATTACTGGCGCTGGCCAGTGGCGCAAAAACCGTCAAGATGAAGTTTGGTCACCACGGTGCTAACCACCCGGTGAAAGACTTAGAGCGTGATGTAGTGATGATTACCAGCCAGAACCACGGTTTTGCTGTAGACGAGTCAAGCCTGCCAGATACGCTGAAAGTGACCCATGTCTCTTTGTTTGATAAATCCCTGCAGGGCATTCATCGTACCGACAAGCCAGCGTTCAGCTTCCAGGGTCACCCTGAAGCGAGCCCGGGTCCGCACGATGCAGCTGCATTATTTGATCACTTCATCGACTTAATCGAACAGTCAAAGCAGTAGGAACTTGCCCCAATGCCAAAACGTACCGACCTAAAAAGTATCCTAATCCTTGGCGCCGGCCCGATCGTTATCGGTCAGGCCTGTGAATTTGACTATTCTGGTGCCCAGGCGTGTAAAGCCCTTCGCGAAGAAGGCTACCGCGTCATTCTGGTTAACTCTAACCCTGCTACCATCATGACTGACCCGGAAATGGCTGATGCGACCTACATCGAGCCAATTCACTGGGAAGTGGTACGCAAAATTATTGAAAAAGAACGTCCGGATGCAATCCTGCCTACCATGGGCGGCCAGACTGCACTGAACTGTGCGCTGGACCTGAACAAGCACGGCGTGCTGGACGAATTTAACGTAGAACTGATTGGTGCAACGGCTGACGCGATTGATAAAGCGGAAGACCGTGAGCGTTTCGATAAAGCCATGAAGTCTATTGGTCTTGAGTGTCCGCGTGCAGAAATCGCCCACACTATGGAACAGGCCCACGATGTATTAAGCCGGATTGGCTTCCCGTGTATTATCCGTCCGTCATTCACCATGGGTGGCACCGGCGGTGGTATCGCATATAACATCGACGAGTTTAACGAAATCTGTACCCGTGGCCTGGACTTATCGCCCACCAACGAACTGCTTATCGACGAATCCCTGATTGGTTGGAAAGAGTACGAGATGGAAGTGGTTCGCGACAAAGCGGACAACTGTATCATTGTTTGTACCATTGAAAACTTTGACCCAATGGGCGTGCACACCGGTGACTCTATCACCGTGGCACCAGCACAAACGCTGACCGACAAAGAATTCCAGATTATGCGTAATGCGGCCATGGCCGTACTGCGTGAAATCGGCGTAGAAACCGGTGGTTCAAACGTTCAGTTTGGTGTGGATCCGAAGACCGGCCGTCTGGTTATTATCGAGATGAACCCGCGTGTATCCCGTTCATCAGCACTGGCTTCTAAAGCAACCGGTTTCCCGATTGCAAAAGTAGCGGCTAAGCTGGCCGTAGGTTACACCCTGGATGAACTGGCTAACGACATCACTGGTGGTTTAACGCCTGCGTCGTTTGAGCCTGCTATCGACTACGTTGTGACTAAGATCCCACGCTTTAACTTTGAAAAGTTCGCCGGTTCGAATGACCGTCTGACTACGCAGATGAAATCAGTGGGCGAGGTAATGGCGATTGGCCGTAACCAGCAGGAATCACTGCAAAAAGCCCTGCGTGGTCTGGAAGTTGGCGCCGCTGGCTTAGACCCGATTCTGGACCTTGACGATCCGGAAGCGCAAAGCAAACTGATTTACGAACTGCGTCAGCCTGGCGCAGAGCGTATCTGGTACATCGGCGATGCCTTCCGCTCTGGTATGAGCGTAGAAGAGGTCTTTAAACTGACCAACATCGATCGTTGGTTCCTGGTGCAGCTGGAAGAGCTGGTGCTGCTGGAGCAGAAAGTGGCTGAGATTGGTGTGAGCAACATCGATTTTGACCTGATGACGACCTTAAAACGTAAAGGTTTCTCAGATGCTCGCTTAGCAACCCTGACCGCTGTAGCCGAAAGCGACGTGCGTGACCTGCGCCGTGGCATGGGCATTAAGCCAGTGTACAAGCGCGTAGATACCTGTGCGGCAGAGTTTGCGACCAGCACCGCGTACATGTATTCAACCTATGATGAAGAGTGCGAAGCTGCCCCATCTGACCGTGACAAAATCATGGTATTAGGCGGTGGCCCGAACCGTATCGGTCAGGGTATCGAATTTGACTACTGCTGTGTACATGCAGCGCTGTCGATGCGTGAAGACGGTTACGAGACCATCATGGTTAACTGTAACCCGGAAACCGTATCAACCGATTATGACACCTCAGATCGTCTGTACTTTGAGCCGGTAACCCTGGAAGACGTACTGGAAATCGTTGCGGTTGAAAAACCGAAAGGTGTAATCGTGCAGTACGGTGGTCAGACGCCACTGAAACTGGCCCGTGCGCTGGAAGCTAACGGTGTGCCTATCATCGGTACTTCACCAGAATCGATTGACCGTGCTGAAGACCGCGAGCGCTTCCAGCAAATGGTTAACAAGCTGGCGTTAAAACAGCCTGCTAACGCAACCGTAAGCAACATGGAACAGGCGCTGGAAAAAGCGGCCGAAATCGGCTTCCCACTGGTGGTTCGTCCATCTTACGTGCTGGGTGGTCGGGCGATGGAAATCGTGTATGACCTGAAAGACCTGAAACGTTATCTGAACGAAGCGGTAAAAGTGTCTAACGACTCGCCGGTTCTGCTGGACCGTTTCCTTGATGACGCTATCGAAGTGGACATCGATGCAGTATGTGACGGTACCGACGTCGTGATCGGCGGTATCATGGAGCATATCGAGCAAGCCGGTGTTCACTCAGGTGACTCAGCGTGTTCTTTGCCTCCGCATTCACTGCCAAAAGATATTCAGGACGTCATGCGCGAACAGGTTAAAGCCATGGCCTTAGAGCTCGGCGTAATTGGCCTGATGAACACCCAGTTTGCGATTAAAGACGGCGAAGTGTACCTGATTGAGGTAAACCCTCGTGCAGCACGTACTGTCCCGTTTGTATCCAAAGCAACTGGCGTGCAGTTAGCGAAAGTCGCGGCTCGGGTAATGTCTGGTAAGTCGCTTAAAGAACAAGGCTTTACTGAAGAAGTTATCCCACCATTCTACTCTGTGAAAGAAGTGGTACTGCCGTTTGCGAAGTTTCAGGGTGTGGATCCACTGCTTGGCCCTGAAATGCGCTCTACCGGTGAGGTAATGGGGGTAGGTGATACTTTCGAAGAAGCTTATGCTAAAGCCAACCTGGGGGCGGGTGCACCTTTACCTGCGTCAGGTAAAGCGTTGCTGTCAGTTCGTCAAACCGACAAGCCAAAGCTGGTTGAACTGTCGAAAGCGTTAATCGCCAAAGGCTTCACCATCGAATGTACCAGTGGTACAGCTGAATCACTGCGTGCCCAGGGCATTGAAGTGTCAGTGGTTAATAAGTTGTCGGAAGGCCGCCCGAATATCGTTGATGCGATTAAGAACGGTGAGTATTCCTACATTGTGAATACCACCGAAGGCCGTCAGGCGATTACTGACTCGGTGTATATCCGTCGCGAAGCATTGGTGAACAAGGTTACTTATACCACCACCATGAACGCGGCATTTGCTACGGTACAGGCCAAATCGGCTGATGACCGCGGTAAAGTGACTTCGGTTCAGGATTTACACGCCAGAATAAACGGATAATGACATTTAAAGGGATACTGTGTATCCTTTTATAACGCATTTATTTGTAAGTAACTTCGTTATCAACTATTGAAAAATGCGCCCAACGGGCGCATTTTTTTGTTTTATTAAAAACATATTCAGGCAAGTGAGAATAACAACATGGCTCAATATCCTATGACTGCACGTGGTGCCGAGATGCTTCGCGAGGAGTTGAATCAACTAAAATCTGTCGAGCGCCCAAAAATCATCGCTTCGATTGCTGAAGCCCGTGAACACGGTGATTTAAAAGAAAACGCGGAATATCACGCAGCGCGTGAGCAACAGAGTTTCTGTGAAGGCCGTATTCAGGACATTGAAGGTAAGCTGTCTAATGCACAGATTATCGATGTCACTAAGATGACCAACAATGGCAAAGTGATTTTCGGTGCGACCGTGACCATTCTTAATCTGGATACCGACAAGGAAACCACATACCGCATTGTGGGTGACGACGAGGCTGATATCAAACAGAACCTGATCTCGGTTAACTCACCTATTGCCCGAGGGCTGATTGGCAAGGAGCTGGATGATACGGTGAATATCCAGACGCCCGCAGGTACCGTTGAATTCGAAATCATCGAAGTGGAATATATTTAATTCATTTCCCTTTTTGAAAGAGCTGCATCAGGCAGCTCTTTTTCGTTTTAATGCTGCAAAACGGATTTACTAAAGCTATGGCTACAATTCCCAAAGACGAAATTCAGACCCTGGACTCAAAAGTGGTGTATCAGAATCGCTGGATGACCGTGCGAGAAGACAGGATCGGTCGCGAAGACGGCTATCGCGGTATCTACGGCGTTGTAGATAAGCCAGACTTTGTAGTGGTGATCGCGTTAGATGGTGACGATGTGTATCTGGTTGAACAATACCGCTACCCGGTGAAGGGCCGACATCTGGAATTTCCTCAGGGGGCAAAAGAAGGCTCAGATACTTTTGACGCACTAAAAGTAGCGCAGGCCGAATTACAGGAAGAATGTGGTTTGTTGGCGAGTGACTGGCAGTATGTGGGCGAGCAGTTTCTGGCCTATGGCATGTGCTCCCAGCGTTATCATATCTTTGTGGCGAAAGACCTGACCAGCACCGCTCAGAACCTGGAAGAGGAAGAGCAGGGACTTACCGTGCACAAACTGCCACTGGCTGAGGTAAAAGCCCGGATCGTCAATGGCGAATTGATGGATTCGACTACCTGCAATGCCTTTGGATTAGCGACATTAAAGGGGTTTATTTAATGACTATGTCTCATTCAACTGCGCTACAAATAGGCATTGATGATCCGGCCTCGGAAGATGTTATTGCGTTACTGGAAGAGCACCTGGCTGATATGTATGCCACTTCACCGCCAGAGAGTGTTCATGCCCTGGATGTCAGTAAACTCAAAACCCCCGCCATTACGTTTTTTACCGCGAGAGCTGGTGGTAAGTTAATGGGCTGCATCGCGATTAAACGATTGAACGAAACCCAGGGTGAAATCAAGTCTATGCGGACGCCGACAGCATCCCGTCGCAGCGGTGCGGGAAAGCAATTGCTGGCTTATTTAATAGATTACGCCAGGCACAATGGCTATCAAACCCTGTGGCTGGAAACGGGCTCAATGGCCTTTTTTGAACCCGCCAGGCAATTATACTCAGCCCATGGTTTTGCGTTTTGCGGTCCGTTTGCTGATTATACAGAAGATCCTAACAGCTGCTTTATGTGTAAAGCGCTTTAATTTCCCCTGCGGCCCGGCGTTGTTTCGGGCCAAATTACTGTTTTCATTTAATTCAGATCAAGTAAAGCTGTGCTTATCCTTGTCTTCATTTGCAGGCAATAGCACACTGATTCCCAGGCTATATATTAATCACTTATATGCCCCATAGATTCTGTTTATGGGAAATGATGTGATTTAACTATGTAAATATTATGTGATCGCCACATTCATAGTATTTATAGAGCGCATAAATTAAACTTAATTTTATGCAAAAAAACGAATATATATTGATATTTAGTCGTAAAAAATGATTTTTTATGCAATTCAAACGCTTGTTTATATTGTGTTTTAGTAATCAGCATGATACTAATCTGTTTTCAAAATAATGCCCGGGAAAAGCAATGACTACATCAATTTCAGGATTACTTTTAGAGGCTGGCAATCTGTTGCTGGTCGGCATGGGCTTCGTATTTGTCTTTCTGACCGTTCTGATTTTCGCCGTAAACGCACTTAAAGCATTTTGCGAACGTTTCCCTGGTCAGGAGCCGCAGGCGCCGGTAAGAGCGCAGGCCGCAAAAGCCCCGTCAGCTGCAGCCGCCGATAACAACGTTATCGCCGCCATCTCTGCAGCCGTGCACGCGCACAGACAAGCGAATAAATAATTTACACACTTTAGGAGAACACATGTCTAAGCCACTGGCGATTACCGAACTGGTGCTTCGGGATGCGCACCAATCACTGCTAGCCACCAGAATGCGTCTGGAGGATATGCTGCCTATCGCTGAAAAGCTGGATAATGCAGGTTACTGGTCTATTGAATCATGGGGCGGCGCTACATTCGATTCGTGTATACGTTATCTGGGCGAAGATCCCTGGGAGCGTATTCGCGCGCTGAAAAAGGCCATGCCTAAAACCCCACAGCAAATGCTGCTGCGTGGTCAGAACCTGCTGGGTTACCGCCACTATGCCGACGACGTAGTCACTCGTTTTGTTGAGCGTGCCCACGATAACGGTGTTGATGTATTCCGTATTTTTGATGCCATGAACGACGTTCGCAATCTGGAAACAGCCATTAAAGCGGCGGTTAACTGTGGCGCACACGCACAGGGCACCATCTCTTATACGGTCAGTCCGGTACACAACCTTGAGCTGTGGCTGGATATGGCGAAAAAGCTGGAAGATATGGGCGTTCACTCCATTTGTGTTAAGGATATGGCGGGTCTGCTTAAGCCTTACGAATGTGAAACCCTGATCACAGAGCTTAAGAAAACCGTGAGCGTGCCTATTGCTATGCAATGCCATGCGACTACGGGTTTAAGTACCGCGACTTACCAGAAAGCCATTGATGCAGGAATCGATATCCTGGATACGGCGATTTCGTCTATGAGTATGACCTACGGCCACTCAGCAACCGAAACTATTGTGTCGATTCTGGAAGGCACAGAGCGCGATACGGGCCTGGACTTACCAGAATTGGCCGAAATTGCGGCGTACTTCCGCGACGTGCGGAAAAAATACGCTAAATTTGAAGGTAGCCTTAAAGGCGTGGACGCCCGCATTCTGCTGGCTCAGGTGCCAGGCGGTATGCTAACCAACATGGAAAGCCAGCTTAAAGAGCAGGGCGCAGCCGATAAATTTGATGAAGTACTGCAGGAAATTCCGCGCGTACGTGAAGATTTAGGTTTTATCCCGCTGGTTACGCCAACCTCACAAATCGTTGGAACGCAGGCGGTTCTGAACGTATTAACCGGCGAGCGCTATAAGAGCATTTCTAAAGAAACTGCTGGCGTACTCAAAGGTGAATATGGCGCTACTGCTGCGCCGGTAAATGCTGAGCTGCAAGCGCGGGTTCTGGATGGTGGTGAAGCCATTACATGTCGTCCTGCCGATCTGATAGAGCCAGAACTGGAAAAACTGGAAGCCGAGCTGGATAGTCTGGCCAGCGAGAAGTCTATTGCGCTGGCAGAAGAGAAAATCGATGACGTATTAACTTACGCATTGTTCCCGCAAATCGGCCTTAAATTCCTTGAAAACCGCAATAACCCGGAAGCCTTCGAACCTGTACCTACCGGTGAAGAAGTTGCTCCAGCCGCAGCGCCAGCAAGCGCTGGGGCTGCATCAGAAGCCGCGGTTTACGATGTGCGAGTAGACGGCAAACTGTACAGTGTTGAAGTCGGAGCTCAGGGCCAACTGGGCGCTATCACCCCGGTTGCAGCACCTGCTCAGGCAGCCGCTCCGGCCGCTGCGCCAGCACCTTCTGGTCAGACAATTAATGCGCCATTGGCGGGTAATGTCTTTAAGGTACTGGTATCGCCGGGCGATCAGGTTGCCAACGGTGATGTGGTTATTATCCTTGAAGCAATGAAAATGGAAACGGAAATCCGTAGCGCTTTTGACGGCACCGTTTCTGCGATTCTGGTTAAAGACGGTGACAGCGTTTCCAGCGGTCAGCCTCTTATCAGCTTGGGTTAACGGTCAATGGAACAATTAGCCATCCTGTGGGACAGCACTGCGCTGGCCCATTTCGAAGCGGGCCAGTTAGTAATGATGGCAGTAGGTGCTCTGCTGCTGTATCTGGCTATCGTGAAAAAGTTTGAGCCATTACTGTTATTTCCAATCGGTTTTGGCGCCTTACTGACCAACATCCCACTGGCCGGTTTTACTGAGCCGGGCGGGTTGTTGTATTACATCTACGAAGTCGGGATCCACTCCGGGGTCTTCCCTTTGCTCATCTTTATGGGCGTTGGGGCGATGACCGACTTTGGTGCCCTGATTGCTAACCCGCGCATGTTATTGCTGGGTGCTGCAGCACAGTTTGGTATTTTTGCCACCCTGTTTGGTGCCATCTCGCTTAACTTTATTCCTGGCTTCGATTTTACCTTAAAAGATGCGTCGGCCATTGCCATTATCGGTGGTGCGGATGGTCCTACGGCAATCTTCCTGGCATCGCGTTTAGCGCCTGATTTATTAGGGGCCATTGCGGTAGCGGCTTATTCATACATGGCGCTGGTGCCTATTATCCAGCCGCCTATTATGAAGCTGCTGACCACGCCGGAAGAACGCAAAATTGAAATGGCCCAATTACGTCATGTTTCCACTAAAGAGAAGATACTTTTCCCTTTGGCGGTGCTGTTTCTGACTATTCTGTTCCTGCCTTCAGCAACACCTTTAGTAGGTATGTTCTGCTTTGGTAACCTGATGAAAGAGTGTGGTGTGGTGGATCGTTTAAGCAAAACCGCGCAAAACGAACTCATTAACATCGTGACAATCTTCTTAGGGTTAGCGGTTGGTTCCAAGTTGTCGTCAGACAAATTCCTGACCGTTGAAACGCTGGGTATTCTTGCGTTAGGCGCAGTTGCCTTTGCAATTGGTACGGCTGCAGGCGTACTGATGGCGAAAGTGATGAATAAGATGAGTGGTGGTACTATCAACCCGCTTATCGGTGCTGCAGGGGTATCAGCGGTGCCTATGGCGGCCCGGGTTGCCAATAAGGTTGGTCTTGAGGCAAACCCACATAACTTCCTGCTGATGCATGCGATGGGGCCTAACGTAGCTGGTGTACTGGGGTCCGCTGTTGCGGCTGGTGTGCTGCTGGCGCTGGTTGGCTAACCCATTGCAACAGATCTGGCGTGACCCGTTATTCCGGGTCGCGCAAGGTTTGTTGAGGGATTAAAGACTGATAGGACAATACCAGCTTTTTTGTCATCTCATGCTGAGGCCAGCGAAAAATGGTTTCGGTTTTACCACTTTCAATAATCTGCCCCTTATCCATCACAATCACCCTGTCGGCAATATGCCGCACAATGCCCAGGTTGTGCGAAATAAAAATAAACGCCAGGCCCATTTCTTTTTGTAGTTTTAAAATCAGGTTTACCGTTTGTGAGCGAATGGTAGGGTCCAGTGCCGCAAAGGGTTCGTCAGCAATTAATACTTTTGGATTTGGCAATATGGCTTTGGCCAGTGAAACACGCTGCTGCTGGCCGTCAGAGAGCATATGACGGTAAAAATAGATGTGCTCCCGTAACAGGCCTACTTTTACCAACGTATCGCCTATCAGCGTTTTACGCTCGCTTTCTGATAACGTCGAGTTCAGGCGCAGGGGTTCATCGAGTATCTGGCCAACCGGGATACCGGGATTAATGGATTCACTGTTGTGCTGGAATATCATGCGGATGCCGGTAATATCGGCTTTTTTTCGCGCTACGCGGTGTTTAACCGACCAGTAGCGTTCTTCCTGCAATTGTATTTGGCCTTCGTCAGGTTCTACGGCGCCGGCCAGCATTTTTGCCAGCAATGATTTGCCTGAACGGTTCTGACCAATAATCGCAATGGTTTCGCCCTTAATAACCTGCATATCAATTGGACCAAGAGAAAAAACCTCTGGTTTTTTTAACCAGCGTTTTTTGCTGCTGTGGCGAAAGGTTAAACCATTAACACTAAGAACCTGACTCATACTTTCTCCCTGTGTAACGGGAAGTGACAGCTGTAAGCGTGATCGTGAATTTTGCGGACCGACGGGACATTAACGCAGGCCCGCTGTGCACGGGGACAGCGTGGCCCCAGGCGGCAGCCTATGGGTAAATGCTGGAGCGTCGGAATAGTCCCCGGCAGGGTGGGCAGCAGCGACTTTGGCGGTAAATCCTTACTAAAGCTAGGCGCACTGTCCAGCAGTGCTTTGGTATAGGGATGCAAGGGGCGTTTGCGGATTTGCTTCATCTTGCCCGATTCCACCGTCTGACCGCAGTAAAGCACGGTCATGGAATGAGACATACTGGCAATCGCCAGCAGGTCGTGGCTCACAAACAAAATACCCAGTGAACGTGTTTGATTTAAGCGCGACAGCAGTTTAAGTACCTGAACCTTGGTGGTGGTTTCCATGCCCCGGGTTGGGTCATCGGCAATCAGCATTTTGGGTTGACTGATGAGTGCCATCGCCAGCATCAGTTTCTGACCGATATCGGTTGGAATTTGATGGGGGTATGCCTGCAGGTATTGTTCGTGATCCTTAATGCCCACCTTATGCACGGTCCTGATCACTTCTTTGCGCCGCGACTGGGCCCGCTGCCAGAACCAGCTGCCTTCGATTAACTGCTCAGGCAGGGATTCTTCCAGTTGCTCACCCAGTGTAACGGAAGGATCCAAAGAGGCAATGGCGTGTTGAAATACCACGCCGATGTCCTTGCGCAAAATTTGTCGGCGTTGTTGTTCTGACATGGACAACAGATTATTGCCGTTCCAACTCATGCGATCGGCGGTGATAGTCCAGTTGGGCGGCGTTGCGCCGGAAATAGCCTGGACAATAAGGCTTTTGCCGGAGCCAGACTCGCCTACCAGCGCGCGGATCTCGCCACTGTTTACCGTCAGGTTTATTTTATCCAGGGCTTTAATAACCTGGGTGCCGGTATCGATTTCTAAGGTCAGATTTTTGATATCCAGTAATGGCATTAGCGATTCACCCGTTTGCGTAACGCAGAGCGCAGACCATCACCCACGATAGTGATCGACAGCACCATTAAAAAGATAGAAATACCTGGTATAGCAATGCTCCACGGCGCTAAATACCCGGCATCCAGACCGGTGGCCAGAATGGCTCCGAGTTCTGGTAACGGCGGCTGTGCTCCCAGATTTAAAAAGCCCAGTGCGCTGATATCTATAACGGCAATCGACAGCGCTAAGGTGCCCTGAACCACCAGTGTTTCGAACATATTGGGCAGAATAGAATAATAAAATAGCTGCAGATTGCTGGCACCATCCAGTGTTGATGACTGGATATAATCTTTTTTCATCTCACCGCGCACAAAGGAGCGTGTGTGGTGAATAAATTGTGGGATCAGCGCCAGGGTAATGGCCCACATACTGTTAACCAGACCACTGCCGAGTATGCCCACAATGATAATGGCAATCAGCAGGGTAGGGATGGCCATCAGAGCATCCAGTAAATGGTTTACCACACTGGAACGTACTCCGCTGAGCATACCGGCAACGGTGCCGATGGTAACCCCAATCAGCATGGCAATAATGACCACCAGTAAACTGGTGCCAAAGGTCATCCGGCAGCCATACATAATGCGGGAAAACAAATCACGGCCCAACGCATCAGTACCAAACAAATGTGCAATCGAGCCATTGGCAGTCCAGCTCGGCGGAATTAGCAGTGCTTCGGTGTTCTGGTAAATGGGATCATAGGGCGCAACCAGTGGCGCGAAAAAGGCAAAAAACACAAACAGTAAGAGTACTGCCAGTCCAATCAGTGCAATGTGGCTGGATTTGAACGCCCGCCAGGTGTGTTGCCACGGAGACGGATGCGCTTCGTCGTCGTAAAAGCTAAATCGTGACACTTTCGAATTTTTCCCTGCTTGGATCGATTAAACGGTTAAACAAATCTATCGCAATGGTAATCATCACGACCAGTGTCGAAACGGCCAGCATGCCCATACGCAATGCCGAATAATCCCGCTGGTAAATCGCCTGAATCAGCCAGTTGCCAATACCCGGCCAGGAGAACAGGGTTTCTACTATCATTGCATTGGTGATTAGCGTGGTAATTTGCATCGCCATCAGTGGCAGAATGGGCAACAGCGCGTTACGTAACACGTGCCTCACAAATATCTGTCTGCTGGATAAGCCCTTGGATTTTGCTGCAATAATAAAGGGTTTGTTAAGCACATCGATAATAGAACGTCGCGTGATCCGAATCATCGACGCGGTGGACATTAAGGCAATGGACAATGTTGGCAGTATCAGATGCAAAAAGGCATCACTGAGGGCGGCGCTTTTGTCGAGATTGTCAGCCAATAAGATATCGATAAACAGGAAGCCGGTTTGATGAGGGATATCAAACAGCAGGTTAACCCGGCCCGATAATGGCAACCAGCCAAACTGTAGGCTGAAGGTCAGGATAAATATCACCGCTAACCAAAAAACCGGAACCGAATACAGCGTAACGCTTATCGAGTTTATGGTGAAATCTGCATTACTGTAAGCGCGTAAACCGCTGTAGCAACCAAGTGGAATGCCGATGACAACAACAATAAACATCGCGCAGGCACTTAACTCTATGGTTGCCGGTAATGCCAGCATGATCTCCTTGGACAGTGGCTGACCAGAAATAAGGCTGACGCCCCAGTTACCAGCAAACAGCTCGCTGAGATAATCGCCAAACTGCACAAGAATATTGCTATTGAGGTGATACTGATTTATCAGGGCTTCATGTTGGATTAGGTTTTGTGGCGTAATACCTGTCAGGGTAGTTACCGGCTCAGCCGGAAACAGGTAGATTAACGAAAATGACAGCGCACATAGCGCAAGCAGTGTCAGCGTGAATAAAACAAAATAGCGAAAGAGGATCCTAGTCACGATGCTTGGTTACCCCGCCGAGTCTGACGCCACCATAAGGATTAATCACCATGCCGGATAATTCTTTACGGTAAGCCTGGTAACGATAAGCATGAGCAATAGGCACTATCGGGAGCTTATCGAACAACAGCTCGTTGGCTTTTAAGTACAGGGCTTTTCGAATATCGATATCTTCGGTCTGCAAAGCCCGATCGAGCAGTTCATCATAAGTGGGGTTACACCAGCGAGCCCGGTTGGTACCAGAAGGGATCGCATCACAACTGAGTAGCGGGCGGTAAAAATTATCCGGGTCGCCGTTGTCTGCCGACCAGCCGATTAAAACCGAATCATGGTTACCCCGGCGCAGTTCGCGGCGGAAAGTTGACCAGTCATAGCTGACAATATTCACTTCTACTTCGATGTCGGCGAGATAACGCTGGATAAGCTCTGCCATTTTCTGGGCGTTGGGGTTGTAGGCCCTTTCCACGGGAATAGCCCAGATAGTCATACTAAAGCCGGGTTCAATACCGGCCTGATCCAGCAGCTGACGGGCCAGCACCGGATTGTAGCCAGTATCCTGCGCGTCTGGCTGATACGCCCAGCTCGCCGCCGGGAGTAACGATTTTGCCCGGGTAGCACTGTCAAAATACACCGCTTCAATCAGGGTGTTTTTATCGATAGCGTACGCCAGCGCTTTTCTTACCGCGGGATTATCAAAAGGTGCGCGCTCGGTGTTAAAAGCCCAAAAGCCAATATTCAGGCCGGCTTTTTCATCCAGAGCCAAATCATCCCGCTCACGTATAACCTGATGATCGACCCTGGCAGGGAAGGCGATGGCATCACATTCGCCGGTCATCAGTTTGGCCAGGCGTAATGAACTTTTCGGTGTGATATCAAAAATCAGTGACTCGCTGGCCGGTGTGCCTTCCCAGTACTGTTCATTCACATCATAACGAATGTAATGGTTCTTTTGATAATCGGCATACTGATAGGGGCCGGTTCCTATGGGTAACCGGTCGATTTTTTCCGGTGTGCCCCGGGACATCAGTAAATCGCCATATTCTGCCGACAGTATTACCGAAAAGTCACTGGCTATATTGGCGAGGAAAGAGCTGTCTCGTTGTTTTAGGGTAATTTCTACTTCAAAAGGCGATAGCGCGGTGATGTCAGCAATGTTATCGGCCAGCCCCAACGATTCAAAGTAAGGATAATAGCCACCAGATACCGGGTGAAAACTGTGCTCAGGCAATCGCCAGCGATTAAATGAAAACAGTACATCCTCAGCGTTAAGTAGTCGGCTGGGGGTAAAATACGAGGTGGAATGAAACCCAACATCCTGACGTAACAGAAAACGATAACGCAGTCCGTCCTGGCTAATAGACCACTTCGTGGCAAGTGATGGTCTAATGCGCCCTGTTTCAGTATCAAACTCTAACAGCCGGTTGTAGATCTGATGTGCGGTGGCATCTGCTGTAGTAGTTGAGGTGTCGAGCTGAGGGTTCATAGAAATAGGATCGCTCTCTGAACAATACACCAGTCCGCTGGTGTAATTAGCGCTGTACTTCTGTGGCGAACATCCACCCAGCAGGGTGACTACAATGGCTGAGACAACCGTCCAGACGGACCGCCTGTTCATCGTTACTCTTCCTCGCCGGCTGCGCTATCAAGCAAATTGTATTTTTTTAAGTAACCCCTGAGTTGATGATAGGTCAGACTGAGTTTATCGGCGGTTTTTTTCTGATTATACTGGCTGTCTGCCAGTGCTTGCTGAATAAGTTCTATTTCGTATTGCTGAGACAGGTTCTTCAGATCAACCGGGTATTCCATAACCGGCTTAGGCGCTGCTGCCACAACAGGGGCTTCAGCGATTGTCTGGGGTTCAGCTACAGGCTGTCGGGGCTCTGCCGGTTCCGCTATTCTGTCCTGAGTTTTGACTCGGCCCTTAGGCCGGTAAATGGACTCAAAGGGATCAAGGATAATCTCATGTACCGGTAAATGAGGGTTGTTGCAGCGGTAGACTGCTCTTTCCACCACGTTTTTAAGCTCACGAATATTACCGGGCCAGTCATAATTGAGTAAGGTTCGCTTAGCTTTTTCGGTAAAGCCACTGAACAACTCCATTTCAAGTTCCCTTGCCATATTAATCGCGAAGGTTTCAGCCAGCAGCATAATATCTTCCTGGCGCTCTCTGAGAGGAGGGATGGTAATAACGTCAAACGCCAAGCGGTCGAGCAAATCCGCTCTGAACTCACCACTTTCCGCCAGTGCCGGGAGATCTTCATTGGTCGCAGCCACCAGACGGACATCGACTTTAAGGGTTTTATTGCCGCCCACTCGTTCGAATTCACCGTATTCAATGACCCGTAGCAGCTTTTCCTGAATCAATCCTGAGGTATTCGCCAGTTCGTCCAGAAACAGGGTACCGGTATGGGCCAGCTCAAAGCGGCCTTCGCGACGTTTACCCGCCCCGGTAAAGGCGCCTGCTTCGTAACCGAATAATTCACTTTCAAGGAGGTTTTCATTGAGCGCCGCACAGTTCAACTTGACGTAATTTTGATCCCAGCGCTGCGACAGGTAGTGCAGACGGGCGGCGATTAACTCTTTACCGGTTCCCCGTTCACCAATAATTAAAACGGGCTTATTGAGCGGGGCTATTTGGGATACCTGCTCCAGAACTTCTAAAAAGCTGTTAGCCTGACCGAGTAAATTGTCTTGCTGGCGAAACCGACTCATTAATTCCCTCAAAAAGTAGCCAAATCGACCAATTAATAGTGTAGATTAAAAATCGACTTGATTACAGCGTTTATTATTTTTTAAAAAATTTTATTATATTCAGTGAGTTAATTTATTTTTGTTAGTTGGCGCGGTATTTGTATGTTCTACTGACAAGTAAACCACGTTAATCAAAAATTGTTAACACGAGCTAGAGGTAAAATATTATGGGTATCTTCTCTCGTTTCACAGACATTGTGAACTCAAATATTAATGCGTTACTGGATAAAGCCGAAGATCCTGAAAAAATGGTTCGTCTGATTATTCAGGAAATGGAAGACACCTTGGTTGAAGTCCGTTCAGCTTCGGCCAAGACAATTGCTAACAAAAAGGAAATTGTAGCGCAAATTAGCAAACTGGAAGCCGATGCGGCCGACTGGCAGAACAAAGCGGAGTTTGCCCTGAGCAAAGACCGCGAAGATTTAGCCCGGTCTGCATTGCAGGAAAAGAAAAAGAGTCAGGATGCGGCTGATGTCCTGAGTGCAGATTTGACCGCGGTTGAAGATCAAATCAGCAAGTTACAGGACGAAATCGTCCAGTTACAGGAAAAACTGGCAGACGCGAAGTCACGTCAAAAAACCATCCTGATGCGCCAGAAAACAGCATCGTCGCGACTGGAAGTTCGCAAAACACTCGACAGTGGCAAAATTGACGAAGCCATGGGGCGTTTTGAACAATACGAACGCAAGATTGATGACATTGAATCGCAGGTTGAGGCTTACGATTTAGGCAAGAAAACCTTGCAGGACGAATTTGCTGAGCTGGAAGCTGGCGACAAAATCAATGATGAGTTAGAAGCGTTAAAAGCGAAGATGAAAAAGGCAGATAAGCCAGCTGCAAAGACAGCAAAATCTAAATAACTTATTATAATTTACAGGCCGGGGGCTGCCCGGCACTTCTGACCGGAGGTATTTAAAATGGACGAGGGAACTGTAGCATTAATTTTGGCCCCACTGATTATCTTTTTAATTTTTGTGGCGCCCATTTGGTTGATTTTGCATTACCGCAGTAAAAAGCAGGTCAACCAGGGCTTGTCAGCCGAAGAGCAAATCGCGTTGCAAGAGCTGGCGGGTAAAGCGGAAGCGATGTCAGAGCGCATCCAAACGCTGGAAGCGATATTAGACTCTGAAGCGCCAGAATGGAGAAACCGGGCATGAGCACCAAGAAAACCATTTACCGTGACACCAAGCACGGTCGCATAGCCGGCGTATGTGCCGGGGTTGCAGAGTACTTCGGATTAGAAGTCTGGTTGGTTCGAATTTTAACGGTTACTGCGTTTTTCTTACTGGCCGGTCCCTTTGTGTTGGTGAGTTATGTGGCTTGCTGGTTTATTTTTGATAAGAAGCCAGAGGTTATTGAAAACGTACATTTCAACCAGGCAGAAGCTTCATCTGGAAAAGGCTGGAAAAATTCAGGTGCAGCCAGTGACAAAGTTGAGGTTAAAACCCGTGTCTGGCAAGCGGGTGAGCCACCACGGCAGGCGTTTCATGACATCACTAACCGTTTTCAGACCATTGAAAGCCGGTTAAGAAAAATGGAAACCTACGTGACTTCCAGAGAGTATCAGCTAAATCGTGAAATCAGCCGGTTATAGGCAGTAAAATCAGCTAAAAAGCGCCATCAGGCGCTTTTTTTTATGTGACCGGTCGCGAAGCGACAGAACACCACGGGTTTACCCGTGGATGAATGAGTCCGAGGCCTGTATGCTACGAAGATGGAAGTTCGAGTCTCATCACATGGTCTATATAGACTTCAATATCACGTCGTCTGGGTAACCAAATACAGGCGTCGGATACTGAAGCCTTTCGTCGTGGAGTATTTGCGCAAAGTGTTGCCGAAGCTGCTTCGAAGTATGCCCGGCGTAACGATAGAGCGAATGGGCTTTGATAATGACCATATGCACATGTTGATGGTCATTCCACCGAAATACTCGATAGCAGAAGTGATGGGTAAACTCAAAGCCCAGTCAGCGTCAAACATGAGAAAGACATTCAAATGGCTAGGAAAGGTCTATTGGAATGAAAATATTGTTTGGTCGCCGGGTTACTTTGTAAGCAGCGTAGGCTTAGACGAGCACACAATACGGAACTACGTTGAGCATCAAGGTCGGAAGGATTCAGATCAGCTCCGAATGGAGCTGTAACAGAAAGAACCCCGGGCATGCCCGGGGGAATCTAT
>NZ_MJIC01000012.1 GCF_001758465.1 Marisediminitalea lipolytica | reverse complement strand
TGGTAGGCTTGGGCAGACTTGAACTGCCGACCTCACCCTTATCAGGGGTGCGCTCTAACCAGCTGAGCTACAAGCCTATAAGGATGGTGGAGCTAAGCAGGATCGAACTGCTGACCTCCTGAATGCAAATCAGGCGCTCTCCCAGCTGAGCTATAGCCCCAGTGATTTCCCTTACGAGTAAATCTTGGTCGTTCTTCTTTCTATAACAAAACAATCTGTGTAGGCACTACATCAAGTCGTCCAACGACTTTACGTAAGGAGGTGATCCAACCCCAGGTTCCCCTAGGGTTACCTTGTTACGACTTCACCCCAGTCATGAAACACAAAGTGGTAATCGTCCTCCCGAAGGTTAGACTAACTACTTCTTTTGCATCCCACTCCCATGGTGTGACGGGCGGTGTGTACAAGGCCCGGGAACGTATTCACCGCAGTATGCTGACCTGCGATTACTAGCGATTCCGACTTCATGGAGTCGAGTTGCAGACTCCAATCCGGACTACGACAAGCTTTAAGGGGTCCGCTCCACATCACTGTCTCGCTTCCCTCTGTACTTGCCATTGTAGCACGTGTGTAGCCCTACACGTAAGGGCCATGATGACTTGACGTCGTCCCCACCTTCCTCCGGTTTGTCACCGGCAGTCTCCTTAGAGTGCCCAACTAAATGATGGCAACTAAGGACAAGGGTTGCGCTCGTTGCGGGACTTAACCCAACATCTCACGACACGAGCTGACGACAGCCATGCAGCACCTGTGTCAGAGTTCCCGAAGGCACCAATCCATCTCTGGAAAGTTCTCTGCATGTCAAGTGTAGGTAAGGTTCTTCGCGTTGCATCGAATTAAACCACATGCTCCACCGCTTGTGCGGGCCCCCGTCAATTCATTTGAGTTTTAACCTTGCGGCCGTACTCCCCAGGCGGTCTACTTAGCGCGTTAGCTTCGCTACGCACGAATTAAATTCACACACAGCTAGTAGACAGCGTTTACGGTGTGGACTACCAGGGTATCTAATCCTGTTCGCTACCCACACTTTCGCACATGAGCGTCAGTCTTTGGCCAGGGAGCCGCCTTCGCCACTGATGTTCCTCCAGATATCTACGCATTTCACCGCTACACCTGGAATTCCACTCCCCTCTCCAAGACTCTAGTCTGCCAGTTCTAAATGACCATCCCAGGTTGAGCCCGGGGCTTTCACATCTAGCTTAACAAACCGCCTGCGTGCGCTTTACGCCCAGTAATTCCGATTAACGCTCGCACCCTCCGTATTACCGCGGCTGCTGGCACGGAGTTAGCCGGTGCTTCTTCTGTTGTTAACGTCACAGCTGGCAGGTATTAACTACCAACCTTTCCTCACAACTGAAAGTGCTTTACAACCCGAAGGCCTTCTTCACACACGCGGCATGGCTGCATCAGGGTTTCCCCCATTGTGCAATATTCCCCACTGCTGCCTCCCGTAGGAGTCTGGGCCGTGTCTCAGTCCCAGTGTGGCTGATCTTCCTCTCAGAACAGCTAGAGATCGTCGCCTTGGTAAGCCTTTACCTTACCAACTAGCTAATCTCACTTGGGCCTCTCTTTGCGCGGGAGCCGAAGCCCCCTTTGGTCCGAAGACATCATGCGGTATTAGCAGTCGTTTCCAACTGTTATCCCCCTCGCAAAGGCAAGTTCCCAAGCATTACTCACCCGTCCGCCACTCGTCAGCGATGTGCAAGCACATCCTGCTACCGTTCGACTTGCATGTGTTAGGCCTGCCGCCAGCGTTCAATCTGAGCCATGATCAAACTCTTCAATTAAATATATCGAAATTTTGAATTGTCGTTGTTGACACTCTTAATGAGTGCCCACACAGATTGTCTTGTTATAAATTGTTAAAGAACAGTGCAAAGCGTTGATTTAA
>NZ_MJIC01000011.1 GCF_001758465.1 Marisediminitalea lipolytica | reverse complement strand
CGTTCTTTAACAATTTGGAAAGCTGATATTTAGTAATCAATCAATATTGAGTAACTGAGAATATCGAAAGATGTTCTTTCAAGACTACTCTCTACTTGACATACGGCGCAACGAAAGTTGCAAACGTAAATTTGATTAGACAGTCATGCATACAACAGTGCTTTAATGCACACCTGGCTCCGGATAAAAAGGCGGAGGTTAGGCGCAACGTTATCCATCCTTTTAGGATGTCGCATCCTTTGGATAGTATTGTACGGTAGCAAACCTTATTCCTTACTCATGTGAATAAGACAGTGGCTACGACGAACAGGGTAACCTGGGAAGCTATTTAGGGTTGTATGGTTAAGTGACTAAGCGTATACGGTGGATGCCTTGGCAAATAGAGGCGATGAAGGACGTGTAAGTCTGCGAAAAGCTGTGGTGAGTTGACAAAACGCATTTGAGCCACAGATGTCCGAATGGGGGAACCCACTGCTTCGGCAGTATCTGCAACTGAATACATAGGTTGTAGAGGCAAACGAGGGGAACTGAAACATCTAAGTACCCTTAGGAAAAGAAATCAACCGAGATTCCCTTAGTAGCGGCGAGCGAAAGGGGAGCAGCCGATAAACAAAGTGTTAGTGGAATCTTCTGGAAAGTTGAGCGATACAGGGTGATAGCCCCGTACATGAAGATGCTTTGTTTACATATTAAGTAGGTCGGGACACGTGTTATCTTGACTGAAGATGGGGGGACCATCCTCCAAGGCTAAATACTCCTATTTGACCGATAGTGAACCAGTACCGTGAGGGAAAGGCGAAAAGAACCCCTGTGAGGGGAGTGAAATAGAACCTGAAACCGTATACGTACAAGCAGTGGGAGCCCTTCGGGGTGACTGCGTACCTTTTGTATAATGGGTCAGCGACTTATATTTAGTAGCAAGGTTAACCGTTTAGGGGAGCCGTAGCGAAAGCGAGTGTTAACTGCGCGTCTAGTTGCTAGGTATAGACCCGAAACCCGGTGATCTAGCCATGGGCAGGTTGAAGGTTGAGTAACATCAACTGGAGGACCGAACCCACTAACGTTGAAAAGTTAGGGGATGACTTGTGGCTGGGGGTGAAAGGCCAATCAAACCGGGAGATAGCTGGTTCTCCCCGAAATCTATTTAGGTAGAGCCTCGGACGAATTCCTTTGGGGGTAGAGCACTGTTAAGGCTAGGGGGTCATCCCGACTTACCAACCCTTTGCAAACTCCGAATACCAAAGAGAACTATCCGGGAGACACACGGCGGGTGCTAACGTCCGTCGTGAAGAGGGAAACAACCCAGACCGCCAGCTAAGGTCCCAAAATATTGCTAAGTGGGAAACGATGTGGGAAGGCCCAGACAGCTAGGAGGTTGGCTTAGAAGCAGCCACCCTTTAAAGAAAGCGTAATAGCTCACTAGTCGAGTCGGCCTGCGCGGAAGATGTAACGGGGCTAAGCAATATACCGAAGCTGCGGCAGCATGTTTACATGCTGGGTAGGGGAGCGTTCTGTAAGCCGCTGAAGGTGAACTGTGAAGTTTGCTGGAGGTATCAGAAGTGCGAATGCTGACATGAGTAACGATAATGCGGGTGAAAAACCCGCACGCCGGAAGACCAAGGTTTCCTGTCCCATGCTAATCAGGGCAGGGTAAGTCGGCCCCTAAGGCGAGGCAGAAATGCGTAGTCGATGGGAAACGGGTTAATATTCCCGTACTTATATAATCAGTGATGGAGGGACGGAGAAGGCTAGGCAAGCTTGGCGTTGGTTGTCCAAGTGAAAGTGCGTAGGCTGAGAAATTAGGTAAATCCGGTTTCTTAAGGCTGAGACACGAGACGAGCCACCAAGGTGGTGAAGTTGTTGATGCCCTGCTTCCAGGAAAAGCTTCTAAACTTATGATTATGTGAACCGTACCCCAAACCGACACAGGTGGTCAGGTAGAGAATACTAAGGCGCTTGAGAGAACTCGGGTAAAGGAACTCGGCAAAATTGTACCGTAACTTCGGGAGAAGGTACGCCCCTGATTGTGATAGGACTTGCTCCTTAAGCAGTCGGGGGTCGCAGTGACCAGGTGGCTGGGACTGTTTATTAAAAACACAGCACTCTGCAAACTCGAAAGAGGACGTATAGGGTGTGACACCTGCCCGGTGCCGGAAGGTTAATTGATGGGGTTAGCGTAAGCGAAGCTCTTGATCGAAGCCCCGGTAAACGGCGGCCGTAACTATAACGGTCCTAAGGTAGCGAAATTCCTTGTCGGGTAAGTTCCGACCTGCACGAATGGTGTAACCATGGCCACGCTGTCTCTACCCGAGACTCAGTGAAATTGAAATCGCAGTGAAGATGCTGTGTACCCGCACCTAGACGGAAAGACCCCGTGAACCTTTACTACAGCTTGGCACTGAACATTGAACCTACTTGTGTAGGATAGGTGGGAGGCTTTGAAGCAGAGACGCTAGTTTCTGTGGAGCCGTCCTTGAAATACCACCCTGGTATGTTTGATGTTCTAACATAGGTCCCTAATCGGGATTGTGGACAGTGTCTGGTGGGTAGTTTGACTGGGGCGGTCTCCTCCCAAATAGTAACGGAGGAGCACGAAGGTTAGCTAATCACGGTCGGACATCGTGAGGTTAGTGCAATGGCATAAGCTAGCTTAACTGCGAGACAGACACGTCGAGCAGGTACGAAAGTAGGTCATAGTGATCCGGTGGTTCTGTATGGAAGGGCCATCGCTCAACGGATAAAAGGTACTCCGGGGATAACAGGCTGATACCGCCCAAGAGTTCATATCGACGGCGGTGTTTGGCACCTCGATGTCGGCTCATCACATCCTGGGGCTGAAGTCGGTCCCAAGGGTATGGCTGTTCGCCATTTAAAGTGGTACGCGAGCTGGGTTTAGAACGTCGTGAGACAGTTCGGTCCCTATCTGGTGTGGGCGTTGGATGATTGAGGGGAGCTGCTCCTAGTACGAGAGGACCGGAGTGGACGAACCGCTGGTGTTCGGGTTGTTTTGCCAAAGGCATTGCCCGGTAGCCAAGTTCGGAATCGATAACCGCTGAAAGCATCTAAGCGGGAAGCGAGCCCCAAGATGAGTCATCCCTGGACTTAAGTCCTGGAAGGGTTGTTATAGACTATGACGTTGATAGGCAGGATGTGGAAGCGTTGCAAGGCGTTAAGCTAACCTGTACTAATTGCCCGAGAGGCTTAACCATACAACGCCTAAGTAGCTTTATATAAACGCGCTAAAGCGCAGTCGCGATAAAATCTTTAACCGCAAAATGCGATTTTGCTGAGATTTTATTAGCTCGCTAAAGTGTAACGTTTATAAGCATTTAGAGTGTTGTTTGAGTAGACTGTCTAATTATTAAGTGAGAGTAGTTTAGTTACTCTGATTGATACGAATATCAAAGCTTTCCGAAATTGTTAATACAAGTTAATGCCTGGCGGCAATAGCGACGTGGTCCCACCTGAATCCATTCCGAACTCAGAAGTGAAACACGTTAGCGTCGATGGTAGTGTGGGGTCTCCCCATGTGAGAGTAGAACACCGCCAGGCTCCCAATTCTAAGAAAAAGGGCTATCCGAAAGGGTAGCCCTTTTTTGCATCTGGCGATGAATACGACGTCGTCCCTACTATCAGCAACATCAGGATAGCCCTTTACCTTAGAAAGGCACTGCGTGCCACTCCCATGAGAGCCTAACCATCGAGGGTCATATCCATAAACCCTCTGCGAACAGCGTCCTTTAGTGATACATCCCTGTAGCGGGCGTCCAGCTCGCCATCCATGGCTCGCGTTCATCACTTGCCGAATGCCACCGGCATTCGACATGCTTCTACGAAGCACCGTTCTTCACCCCCATGTGAGACAATAATTAAATAAAAGAAAGAATGTCATCCAGGAATGCACGCAGTACTTATCCGGGACCTCCGTCGCACAACCTTAGAGTTCAAAAGAGCACTATACCCAGCACTAAGAAAAGAAAAAGAACCGTCATCCCCGAAAGCACACCGTGCTTATCGGGGATCCCCCTCGTGCAACCGTAGAGTCAAAAAGCGCACCGACGCTATCGCTAATACATCTCCGTCATCCCCGAAAGCACACAGTGCTTATCGGGGATCCCCCTCGTGCAACCGTAGAGTTTAAAAGAGCCTATACCCAGCACTAAGAAAAGAAAGAATGTCATCCCCGAAAGCACGCAGTGCTTATCGGGGATCCCCCTCGTGCAACCGTAGAGTTCAAAAGAGCCTATACCCAGCACTAATAAAAGAAAAAACCGTCATCCCCGAAAGCACGCAGTGCTTATCGGGGATCTCCATGGTGTAATTGTAGAATCAAAAAAGGCACTGTACGGAGAACTTATAAAGGTAAAATGCTAAAATCCATTCAAATAGTACAAGTAAGTATCTAAGTGATCAGAAAGCATTTTAAAACAAAGGGATTTATTCATGGCGGAACTGTTTTAAACAGTCGTGGTGAGAGTGTTGATCTATCTGTACTTCCGCCATTTTTACGCACACTTTTAGTCACCGACGGTACGGTCACTAAAAGTCTGGAAGCCTATTACTGGGAACCCATCAGTGTTGTAAGCATTACCCAGGAACTGGTAGACGCGCCACTAAGAGAAACGGTCTTTGATACCTCAGATAACCAACAGTTCTTGCATCGAGAGATACAGCTTGTTGGTCAGCATTCCAGTCAGATCTACGCCACAGCGGATTCTTATCTTTGCCTTAATAAACTTCCATCGTCTACGGCCAGCCGTATTGTGGCCAATCAAATTGGTATCGGTGAACTACTAAGAGATGAGGGACTGGAATCATACCGAGAAATATTCGATTTCGGCCTTACTGAGATAGCCCTTAGCGCGAATGGTCTAAAGGAAAAGGTTGCTTACCGCACTTATGTAATAAATATAAATGGTGATAATGCAATCGAGATCACCGAGTACTTTCCGATTGATTGTTATCGTTGATAACGTTTAAAGCATACCGTTTTTTTCATACACTATTGATAACTATTCTGTTGTACTCAGCGCACGTAGTACGTTGGTTTTAATATACCTGGAAGTAAAATGACAAAGTTAAATCGTAAAGCGTTTTTCTTAGACCGCGATGGTGTGATTAACGTTGATCACGGCTATGTAAGCTCCCCTGACAGCTTTGAGTTTGTTGCTGGTGTCTTTGAGGCCTGTAAGATTATCGTTAATCACGGCTATGACATTATCATTGTCACCAATCAGGCCGGTATAGGACGCGGTTACTATAGCGAAGAACAGTTTGCCGGGCTAACTGTCTGGATGCGCGAACAGTTTAAAGAAAGGGACATCCACATTACCGATGTCAGGTACTGTCCTCACCACGCTACTCATGGTCAGGGTGAATATTTAAAAGACTGTGCTTTTCGTAAACCTAATCCCGGCATGATCGTAGCAGCGGCCAGAGAACATGGCATCAATGTCGCTGAGTCAGTGTTGGTCGGTGACAAGATGTCAGATATTCAGGCCGGTCAGTCTGCCGGTATTCCTGCTCTGTTTCTGGTTGATTCTCATTATGATGCAGATGGCGTAGCTAGCGGTTATCAACGTTGCGGGAGTTTACTTGAGGCTGTCAGGCTCTACTTCGCTTAATATAAAAAAGGGCACCGTGTTGGTGCCCTGAATTATTCAGCGTTGTTAGTTAAACGCGTTCAAAGATGGTGGCAATACCCTGACCCAGGCCGATACACATTGTTGCCAGACCCAGCGTTTTATTATTTGCTTCCATCAGGTTAATCAGAGTTGTACTGATACGTGAACCAGAGCACCCCAGCGGATGACCAAGAGCAATTGCTCCACCATTCAGGTTTACACGATCGTCGTACTTATCTAACCAGCCGAGTTGTTTAATACAGCTTAATGCCTGAGCCGCAAAGGCTTCGTTGAACTCCGCAATCTCAATATCTTCCATGGTCAGGCCAGCACGTTTAAGTGCTTTCTGAGTTGCTGGGACCGGACCATAGCCCATAATAGCAGCATCACAACCAGCCACGCCCATCGAGCGGATTTTTGCACGAGGCGTTAATCCAAGCTCTTTTGCTCGATCGGCAGACATCAACAGCATGGCTGATGCGCCGTCTGAAATCGCTGAAGCACTACCTGCGGTAACTGTACCGTTAACCGGGTCGAACACTGGGCGTAGCGCAGCCATCGACTCAACCGTGCTATCCGGGCGGATAACTTCGTCAAAATCAACCATCTTTAACACGCCGTCGGCATCGTGGCCTTCAGTTGCCACGATCTCACTGGCCCAGCGCCCTTCAAGGTGAGCCTGATGGGCTTTTTGGTGAGAGCGGGCAGCAAAAGCGTCCTGCATTTCGCGGGTAATACCGTTCTGGCGACCCAGCAGTTCCGCGGTCATGCCCATATTGCCAGACGCTTTGGCGGTATATTTTGCCAGGGCAGGGTGGAAATCCAGGTTATAGGTCATTGGCACATGACCCATGTGCTCTACACCACCAATCATGTATACTTCACCCTGACCGGTCATAATGCCCATGGTAGCATCATGCAGCGCTTGCATTGATGAGCCACACAACCGGTTCACGGTGACAGCAGAAGTGCTGCGGGGAATTTCGGTTAGCAGCTGTGCATTTCGGGCAATATTAAAACCCTGTTCTTTGGTTTGCTGTACGCAGCCCCAGATAATATCTTCAATTTCAGCCGGATCTACCTGCGGGTTTCGCGCTACCAGTGCGCTCATGAGGTGAGCTGACAAGCCTTCAGCACGAACGTTTCTGAATACACCACCCTTGGAGCGGCCCATGGGGGTACGAATACAGTCAATAACTACTACATCTTTCATGATTATGTCTCCTAAGGTGATTAAGCGAAGTAAGATTTACCTTCGGCTGCCATTTGGCGAACACCGTCTGTAATTTGGTAAATCGGACCTAAATGGGCGTATTTGTCAGCAAGTTCGACAAAATTCGCTAATCCCATAGTTTCGATGTAACGGAAAATACCACCTCGGAATGGCGGGAAGCCAAGGCCATAAATCAGCGCCATATCGGCTTCTGCAGCACTCGCCACAATGCCTTCTTCCAGACAACGAATCGCTTCGTTAGCCATAGGAATCATCAGACGAGCAATGGTTTCTTCATTGCTAAACTCTTTAGCCTCAGCCTGATAAGGCTTAAATAACTCGTAAGCTTCAGGGGCAGCATCTTTCTTCGGCTTACCACGCTTGTCTTTGCTGAAGTTATAGAAGCCTTTACCGTTTTTCTGACCAAGACGCTCATTGTTAAACAGCAGCGTAATCGGGTCATTTTCTACCTTTTGCATGCGTTCCGGTATACCTTCTGCCATAACAGAAGCCGCGTGATCACCGGTATCCATGCCAACAACGTCCAGCAGGTAAGCAGGACCCATCGGCCAGCCAAACTGTTTTTCCATTACCTTATCAACGGCAACAAAATCAGCACCGTCCAGTACCAGCTTGGAGAAACCGGCAAAGTAAGGAAATAATACGCGGTTAACCAGGAATCCCGGGCAGTCATTCACCACGATCGGGGTCTTGCCCATTTTCAGTGTAGTAGCGACAACGGCTGCAATGGTATCGTCAGAGGTTTTCTCGCCACGAATGATCTCAACCAGTGGCATACGGTGTACCGGATTAAAGAAGTGCATACCGCAGAAACGCTCTGGTTTTTCCAGACTTTCAGCCAGATGGTTAATGGAAATGGTTGACGTGTTAGAGCAAAGGATGGTGTCGTCACTCACGTTCTGCTCAGTTTCCTTCAGCACGATACTTTTTACTTTAGGATTCTCTACAACCGCTTCGATAACCAGGTCAACATCCTTAATTGCAGAGTATTCCAGTGATGGCGTGATGGCGTTTAATGTTTTTGCCATCTGTTCAGGTTTTACTTTGCCGAGCTGAATACCTTTATTAAGAATGTTGGCGGCTTCAGAAAGACCTAAATCAAGCGCTGGCTGATTGATATCTTTCATAATTACCGGCATACCTTTAACAGCGCTTTGGTAGGCAATACCGCCACCCATAATACCCGCGCCCAGTACCGCGTTCGTCGCGACCTCTTTGCTGGCAGATTTGGCCAGCTTTTTACCTTTACTCTTAACCAGCTGATCAGCCATAAAAATGCCAATCTGTGCTTTCGCCGCATCGGTTTTAGCCAGCTTCACAAAGCCTTCATTTTCCAACGCTAACGCGCCATCGCGGTCAAGGTTTGCTGCATTCTTAACGGTTTCTACCATCATGTGTGGTGCCGGGTAGTGCTTACCGGCTTTAGCCGCTACGAACGCCTGAGCGGTAGAGAAGCTCATTATTGCTTCATTACTGTTTAGCTTCAAAGGTGCTTTTTTGTTTGCCCGGCGGGCTTGCCAGTCCAGTTTTCCGGCAACCGCATCGGCCAGCATGCTAAGTGCTGCATCAACTAATTTTTCTGGAGCTACAACTGCGTCAACGGCACCTTCATCCAGTGCTTGTTGTCCTTTACGTGGTTTGCCGGTGGTCATCCACTCAAGGGCGTTGTCTGAACCAATAATACGCGGTAAACGAACAGTGCCACCAAAGCCTGGCATAATACCGAGGTTCACTTCCGGGAGACCAATGGATGCTGTCGTATCAACTACACGAAGATCACAAGCCAGAGTCATTTCACAACCGCCACCAAGAGCAAAACCATTTACAGCGGCAATCGTTGGTACGGGGAGATCTTCAAAGCGGTTAAATACGGAAGATGTTTTACTTGCCCAGCTCAGAACTTCTTCGTCAGAAAGTGAAAACATATCGGTAAATTCAGTGATATCCGCTCCCACGATAAAGGCAGATTTAGCACTGCGCACAACAACACCGGTAATGTCGCTGTTGCCAGCAATTGCCTGGGTTGCTTCATCCAATTCACTGATGGTCTGGCGGTCGAATTTATTTACCGAACCCTTGGCATCAAATACCAGCTCAGCAAAA
This sequence comes from Marisediminitalea lipolytica, assembly GCF_001758465.1. GTDB lineage: Bacteria > Pseudomonadota > Gammaproteobacteria > Enterobacterales > Alteromonadaceae > Alteromonas > Alteromonas lipolytica. Next base: position 105,120 of record NZ_MJIC01000011.1, on the reverse strand, counting down.
CCGTTATCCAACAGTGATACCGTTAGATTTTGGCCTTCGTAGATCATTGTTGTCTCCTTTCAGCATTACGCGTGAAATTAATTAAATTGTAGGGAGGCGCGTTCGTTTAAAACCCTGATTCTTTCCAATACCGGCATAAATAGCAACAAAAATTCAAACAAGTGTTTCAATTATGCTAGGAAGATGGTGCCTAAGGTAACGTTTTCAAGCCCTTTAACGCATATTTAATTTATTTATAGTTGTGTATAGACGTGTATGTTACTGCCTTTTTTTCGGCAACTTTGCTAAATTAAAGGCAGGCATCAGTATCACCGCTATGATGTTAGCACTGTTGCTTGATTTTTGCGCTGAAACACGATGAAAAGGAAGTCGTCGAAAATCACTGTTAAGCTAAGCTAAGAAATTTTACACTGGCTTCGGTTAGACAGATCTGAATCACACAGGAGATGTTGTGCAGGAATTGCGAAGCTTTTTGCTCGTCGCGCTACTTAGCGTAGTTACCTCGCTACCGTCTTTTGCTGAGGACGGTGAGCGGCGAGAGGAGTTGCGTGAGCAATTTCTTAGCCTCGAAAAGCAACTCAACACCCTGCCGCTGTCAAAATTACCTGCTATTCATAAGGATATTGAGGATCTGGGTAACTACCCGCTGGTACCCTATCTTAAATTACGCCTTGCCGAACGTACTCTTGATAGCCTGTCAGATGAAACAGTAGAGGCATTTCTGGCCCGCTACGCAGGTACGCCCCTGGCTACCCGGTTGCGCAAACGCTGGCTCGAGCTTCTCAGCAAACGAAAACAAAAAAACGCTTTTATCAACGCCTATCAGCCCGGTTTGGGAGTACGCTATACCTGCCAGTATCTGGATTATCAGATGCAGTTATCAGAACACCCTGATTACTGGTTTGAACAGGTCGATACACTGTGGCTATCTGGTGAATCGCGACCGGATGAATGTGACCCGGTATTCCGGCGCTGGCAACAGGCCGGACAGATGACCACCGGTATGGTGCTGGGGCGAATCGAAAAGGTCATTCGCGGTGGCAACAGAAATTTACTGAGCTACTTACAGCGCCGCTTACCCCCTGGCCATCATTATCTGGTAGACCTGTGGCGTAAAACTCACCGCTCAGCCTCAACGGTGCTTAATTACAATTTGTTCCCGCGTAAGTATCCGGAGCAAGAGAAATCGATTTTATACTACGGTTTAATCCGACTGGCCTGGCAAACACCGCAAAAGGCCATTAAAGGTTTTTTATACTGGCAACCAAAAATTGCGTTCAGCGAGGCACAACTGCGCCAGATTAATCGCGCGATCGCCATCAGTCTGGTGATAGAAGGGGCTGACAACGCAGCAGAATGGCTGGCCAAAGCGAATGTCCCGGATGCCGAGCAGGATGTCAGGCACTGGCATCTGGCGTATATGTTACGTCAGAGTGACTGGCAACAAGCCCTTGAGGTAATTCAGGGGGCGCCTTCAGACGAACAGCGCCAGGATGCATTTCGTTACTGGCGAGCCCGCGGCTTAGGCGAGCTCAACGCGAGTGATGCACAGCAGCAATTGTTTAAGGAACTAGCCAAAGAGCGGCATTACTATGGCTTTCTGGCCAGCGCCCGACTTCAACAAGCCCCGGAACTGGCCGATCATCCACTCGAAGTAAGTGATTACTCGTTAGCAAGATTAAGCACAGTGCCCGCGGTTCAACGGGCGTATGAATGGTTCAGGCTGGGGCGTTTTGTTGAGGCACGACGAGAGTGGTATTACCTTAACAGACGTTTAACGGACGAAGAAAAACAAGCCGCTACCATGTTGGCCAGTGATTGGGGCTGGCACGATCAGGCCATTATTGGTTTTGCTCAAACCGGGTATTTTAATGATGTGCGGCGCCGATTCCCGCTGGCGTTTGCCGAAAAATTTCAACAGCAGGCCAGTCAGCATCAGGTCGATCCTGCGATGGCCATGGCCATCGCCAGAAGAGAAAGCTCTTTTATGGTCGATGCAGTGAGCCCGGCCGGAGCCAGGGGGTTAATGCAATTGATGCCGGGTACGGCAAATTATATCAGTAACCGCCGGGTGGGTTATGGTACTTTGCTGGAGCCGGAACAGAATCTTGAGTTTGGCATTCAGTATTTAAAGTACCTTAACGATAAGCTCAACCATAATCCGGTGCTGGTATCGGCGTCTTATAATGCCGGGTGGCGCAAGGTCATGGAATGGTTGCCAAATCATGGTGAGCAGGATCTCGATGTATGGATAGAAAATATCCCTTATCGCGAAACCCGTCATTACGTTAAAGCTGTTATGGCTTACCGCTATATTTATCAAGTCCAGCTGGGACAGTCCTCCCATCTCTTTGATACTTTGAGTCGCATGAAACTCTCGGCAGACAGCCTGACTTTACCTTAGGCTCGTGGTAGTGTTACAGCCAAAATATAACCAATAAATCAATAACGACAGAGGTATTATGACAGAGCATCATGACCTGTATGCGGCGCATATCGACATCCTTCAGCAACGGACCCGCGAAGCACTGGAACGTGAGGGAATAGAAGGGTTAGTGATCCACTCAGGTCAGAGCAAGCGCCTGTTTTTGGACGACAATCATTATCCGTTTAAGGTAAATCCGCAGTTTAAGGCGTGGCTGCCGGTGGTTGATAATCCTAACTGCTGGCTGGTAGTAAACGGGGTGGATAAACCAAAGCTTATCTTCTACCGGCCCACCGACTTCTGGCATAAAGTGCCGCCAGAACCAAATGAATACTGGACCGATTGCTTTGACGTGGTAATGCTGAAGCAAGCTGATCTGGTTGAAAAACACCTGCCGTTCGACAAACGGGGTTTCGCCTATATCGGTGAGTACATTGAAGTGGCCAGTGCTTTGGGTTTTGCCAATGTAAATCCTGATCGTGCACTGCATTATTTGCATTATCAGCGCGCTTACAAAACCGACTATGAACTGGCCTGCATGCGCGAAGCCAACCGCATTGCCGTATCCGGGCACAAAGCAGCAGCGGCGGCGTTTTTTGCCGGTGAAAGTGAGTTTAATATCAATCAGGCCTACAACCTTGCCACGCAGCAAGGCGACAACGATGTTCCTTACACTGGTATCGTGGCGTTAAACGAGCATTGTTCAATTCTGCATTATATGCATTACGACACGGTAAAGCCGGCTGAGCATCGTTCTTTTCTGATTGATGCAGGAGCCAGTTTTAATGGTTATGCAGCAGATATTACCCGCACGTATACTATCGGGCAGAACCCCTTTGCCGATTTAATTACTGAGTTGGATAGCCTGACGCTGTCTCTGGCAGACAGGTTAAAGCCCGGCGTAGATTATGCTGACATTCACTTTGCGGCTCACGAGGGGATTGCCGATGTGTTGGTTAAGGCAGGCCTGGTGAATATGAACGCGGCAGATTGTCTGGCTGAAGGCATTACGCGTACTTTCTTTCCCCATGGCATCGGCCATTTTCTTGGTCTGCAGGTTCATGACGTGGGCGGATTGGTGCTGGATGACCGCGGTACCCCTAATCCTGCGCCGGCGGAACATCCGTTTTTGCGTTGTACCCGCACTGTCGAAGCTCGTCAGGTTTTTACCATTGAGCCCGGTCTTTATTTTATTGAATCCTTGCTGGCAGAACTTAAATCCAGCGAATCGTCAAAATATATTAACTGGGATGTGGTTGATACCCTGCGTCCTTATGGTGGCATTCGGGTTGAAGACAATATCATTGTGTACCGCGAAGGTAACGAAAACATGACCCGTCTGGCCGAACAAAAGGCCTGATCCAGTATCATCGACGTTAAGGATAACTATGGCGGATCCGGCGGTTGTCTATGTTGTGATCATTGCTTTGATCGCCGGGCTGGCAATGCCCGCCGGTGGCTTGCTGGCTTGTGTGGAAGGCGTGTTTCCAGACTGGCTGGACGAAGAGTTACGCCATGGCATTCTCGCTATGGGCGCCGGTGCGCTGTTGTCGGCTGTTGCATTGGTACTGGTGCCAGACGGGATGAAAGATCTGAGCACCACGGCTTCCTGCATCAGTTTTTTACTCGGCGCATTGGGTTTTATGGTGCTGGATATCTGGCTGGCTCGCAATAAGGTGCCCGCCAGCCAGTTGGCGTCCATGCTGTCTGATTTCATACCCGAATCCATTGCTCTGGGCACAACAGCAGCGTTGGGTGGTGGTAGTGTGTTGCTTGGTTTACTGGTCGCTGTGCAGAATTTTCCTGAAGGGTTTAATGCATTCAGAGAGCTTAAAGCCTCCGGCACTTACAGCTCCCGTAAGATTGTGCTGATATTTACCCTGATGGCGTTGCTGGGCCCTGGTATGGCTCTGATTGGCTACTTCTTACTGGCGCAGTACACGGTAGTGGTATCGGGCATTATGTTGTTTGCTGCCGGCGGCATTTTGTATTCTGTGTTACAGGATATTGCCCCGCAGGTGCGCATGGAAAACAGCTGGGTGCCACCCTTAGGCGGCATCCTCGGCTTTATGATAGGAATGTTGGGCTTTAGTCTTTAGCTGTTGCGATCAACGGCAATGTGCGCCAGGGCGATCAGTGCCTGTTTGTAATCACTGTCAGGTACTACGCTAAGTGCAGAAATAGCCATATCTGCCTCTTCAAACGCTTTCTGGCGAGTATAAGCCAGAGCACCAGTCTCGTTCATTACGCCCAGGATCCGCTGCAAATGAGGCAGCCCGTTTGCCTGCTCAATCGCCTCGCGAATTAAGCTGGCGTCGTCATCCTTTGCATGCCACATGGCATATAGCAGGGGTAATGTAGGCTTACCTTCTGCCAGATCATCACCCGCATTTTTACCCATTGCATCGCTGTCCGACTCATAATCCAGAATGTCATCGGCGAGCTGGAACGCAGTGCCAAGATGACGGCCGTAGGCTAGCATGGCCTGTTCTGTTTCGTCTGACTGCCCGGTAATCACCGCGGCTAGTTGTGTGGCCGCCTCAAAAAGACGGGCGGTTTTTCCATAAATTACGTCGAAATAGCTCTCTTCTGTGGTATCCGGATCGTTACAGTTCATTAATTGCTGTACTTCACCCTGAGCAATACGGTTGGTAGAGTCAGAAAGGATTTCCATTACCCGCATACTCTGCAACTCAACCATCATCTGGAAGGAACGGGTATACAGGAAGTCGCCAACCAGTACGCTGGCCTGATTACCAAACAACGCATTCGCGGTTTCACGACCCCGGCGCATAGTTGACTCGTCCACCACATCATCGTGTAGCAGTGTTGCCGTGTGGATAAACTCAATAATCGCCGCCAGCGTGTGGTGCTGGGTTGATTCAATTGCCAGGGCTCTGGCTGCCAGCACCGTCAGTAATGGGCGCAAGCGTTTACCACCGCTGTTAACAATATAGAAACCCAGCTGATTGATCAGGGCGACATCCGAATCCACCTGTTGCTGGATCAGTTGATTTACTGCCTGCATGTCGGTCTCAGCCAATGCTTTTATTTGATCAATATTCATAGTGTTTCGTTGTGTCTGGAACGTAGAGGCTAACTGGCAGCAGATTGTACATAAATATTGTCGTCTATCCAGTGAATTAGGTTAATTTCGCCATATTTAGGCAAGCTATTGCGACGATCGCCCGACGGGAGCAGCTAAAGGGGTATATGGCGTCGATCCGGGTGATCTAAATAGTTACTGCTGCTAATTATGGCACAGGATTCGCAGCATACTGAATTGGCTGGTAATTTTTTATAAAAACTCGCTTTTTAGTCATTCAGTAAAGGTGTTAAAATAGCGTTTCTGCGCGGGTTGCTGTGATTCAGGTCGAAAAATAAACTTTTTTCGCATTCTGGGGTTGAGATCGAAATTCGATTCACGTACAATTCGCGCCCTGTTTTAGAATTGAAAGCGCAATAAATTTAGGCGCAGAGCGGAGAAAGTTATGTACGCGGTTTTCCAAAGTGGTGGTAAACAACACCGTGTGGCCGAAGGTCAAACCGTTCGTCTCGAGAAGATCGAAGTTGCTGCAGGTGAAACTGTAGAATTTGACAACGTATTAATGGTTAGCAATGGTGACGACGTTAAAATCGGCACACCGTATGTTGCTGGTGGTAAAGTGACTGCTGAAGTGGTTACACACGGTCGTGGCGATAAAGTAAAAATCGTTAAGTTCCGTCGTCGTAAGCACCATCGTAAACAAGCGGGTCACCGTCAGTGGTTCACTGAAGTGAAAATCACTGGTATCAACGCATAATAGGAGCTTAGACACATGGCACACAAAAAAGCTGGTGGTAGTACCAAAAACGGTCGCGACTCAGAAAGTAAACGCTTAGGTGTTAAGCGTTTTGGTGGCGAGTCTGTGTTAGCTGGTAACATCATTGTTAGACAGCGCGGCACTAAATTCCACGCTGGCAACAACATGGGTATCGGTAAAGACCACACCCTGTTCGCATTAGCTGACGGTAAAGTTAAGTTCGAAGTTAAAGGACCTAACAACCGTAAGTTCGTGAGCATTGTTGCTGAATAAAGCGCAATCGTGAATTGATTTTAAAAACCCCGCGCTTGCGGGGTTTTTTGTTAGAGCGTTATATGCCCTTTGGGGCAAAGGCCCTGAGTTGCCCATGTTTGGGTTGCAAGACTTACGGGTTATAATAGGCGAGTGGGATTGCGTTTATAGCGTCATCCTTTCACCAATGTAAGTTTTAAGAGTTTAGGATTCGGTCCGGGGTAAACATGAAATTTGTAGATGAAGCTGAAATTCGAGTTGAAGCAGGCGATGGTGGCAATGGCACCATTGGCTTTCGTCGCGAAAAATATGTGCCTAAAGGCGGACCGGATGGCGGTGACGGTGGTGACGGCGGCAGTGTGTTTCTGCAAGCTGATGAAAACCTCAACACGCTGATTGATTACCGTTTTGAACGGTTCCACCGCGCTGAACGCGGTCAGAATGGTATGGGCGGTAATTGTACCGGTAAAGCGGGTGAAGACCTCACGGTGCTGGTACCGGTAGGAACTCGCGCTACCGATGCCGATACTCAGGAAGTACTGGGTGATTTAACCCGCCACGGCCAGCGCTTAAAAGTCGCACAGGGTGGTTTTCATGGACTGGGCAATGCGCGCTTTAAAAGCAGTACCAATCGTGCTCCGCGCCAGAAAACAAACGGTTCACCGGGTGAAATTCGTAATCTTAAGCTGGAGCTGATGCTGTTGGCTGATGTGGGTATGTTGGGTTTGCCTAATGCCGGTAAATCTACCTTCATTCGCTCTGTATCTGCGGCCAAGCCAAAAGTGGCTGATTACCCTTTTACTACACTGGTGCCTAACCTGGGGGTGGTAAGACAGGATTCCCAGCGCAGTTTTGTGATTGCCGACATTCCCGGACTCATAGAAGGCGCGGCTGAAGGTGCGGGCCTCGGCATTCGTTTTCTTAAACACCTCGAGCGTTGTCGTGTTCTGTTGCACCTGGTGGATCTGATGCCAGCGGATCAGTCTGATCCGGCTGAAAATGCCATTACGATTATCAACGAGTTAGAAAAGTACAGCCCGAAACTGGCCAGTAAGCCGCGTTGGTTGGTGTTCAACAAAATTGATTTGTTATTAGAAGAAGAAGCCGAAGAGCTGTGCCAGCAAATCGTTGAAAAACTGCAATGGGATGGTCCGGTTTTCTATATCTCAGCATTCCAGCGCATTGGCCTGGAGCCGCTTTGTCACGAAATCATGAACTTTATCGAGAGTTTGCCTGACGAGCTCGAAGAAGACCGCAGTAAAGAAGGCGTTGAATTTAAATGGGATACCTACCATCAGAATACTCAGCCTGATTTGGATGGCTATGATGATGATGACGATTGGGATGAAGATGACGATGACTACGACGTCGAAGTTATCTATCGCAAGTAATCCAGTCACATTCAGAGTTTAAGGTAGCAATGTCGATGAAAATAGCAATGATTGCCGCCATGGCGCACGATAGAGTGATTGGTAAAGATAACCAAATGCCCTGGCATATGCCTGCTGATTTGGCGCATTTTAAACGCACTACGTTAGGCAAGCCAGTGATAATGGGGCGAAAAACTTACGAGTCTATAGGCCGTGCGTTACCTGGTCGTTTGAATATTGTTATTACGACTGATCAAAGCTATACACTGGCAGATGCTGAGGTGGTAAATAGTATTGACGCTGCGCTGGAAATGGCACAAAACACTACCACCGATGAGGTAATGATAATTGGTGGCGGCACTATTTACGCTAACCTGTTACCCAGGGCGCATCGTTTATATCTTACCCTTATCGATTTACACACCAGCGGCGATACTTATTTCCCGGACTATAACGCGCAGGGAAATTGGCAGGTTACAGATGAACAACGTTTTGCGTCGGATGATAAAAATCCCCACGCATACCGCTTTTTAACGTTAGAACGCCAATAAAACCGGTAATGCACCAGACCTGATTTATACCACGTACACAAACAACAACGCCCCATTAAGGGGCGTTCTATTTTCAAGCTAGCTCAAGCGGCTGAATACACTTTCTAAGTCCAGGCCCTGACTACTGAGCATGTCTTTTAAGCGGCGTAAACCTTCAACCTGAATCTGGCGAACTCTCTCACGAGTCAGGCCAATTTCTGCACCGACATCTTCCAGCGTTGACGGCTCATAACCCATCAAACCAAAGCGTCTGGCCAGAACTTCACGTTGCTTGGCATTCAGCTCTTGTAACCAGGAAACAATATTATGTTTGATATTGCTATCCTGTAGCTGGTCTTCCGGGCTTGATTCATTGTCGTCAGCAAGAATATCAAGCAATGCTTTATCGTTGTCACCGCCTATCGGGGTGTCAACAGAGCTGATTCGTTCATTAAGGCGCAACATTTTGCTGACTTCATCGATAGGTTTATCGAGATGAACAGCGATGTCTTCTGCTGTTGGCTCATGATCCAGCTCCTGAGCCAGTTCACGGGCAGCGCGCAAATAAACATTCAGTTCTTTTACTACATGAATCGGCAGTCTGATCGTCCGGGTCTGGTTCATAATGGCCCGTTCAATAGTCTGACGGATCCACCATGTTGCATAGGTCGAAAATCTGAATCCGCGTTCGGGATCAAATTTCTCAACCGCCCGGATTAAGCCAAGATTGCCTTCTTCAATCAGGTCCAGCAATGCTAGCCCGCGATTGTTGTAACGTCTGGCAATCTTAACAACCAGTCTCAGGTTGCTAACAATCATGCGTTTTCTTGATGCTTCGCAGCCTTTTAAGGCTCTGCGGGCAAAATGAACTTCTTCCTCTGCGGTTAACAAAGGTGAGAAACCAATTTCACTCAGATACAGCTGTGTAGCATCAAGTGTTTTAGAAACTTCATCCTGGTTTAGCCAGGTTTCTGCTTTGGTTTTTTCGTTTTCTTCTTCAAACAAATCTTCGTCTTTGATGTCTTCATTAACGTCGATGTTGTCTACTTCGTCTTGGGGTGTTGCGTCGATGACAGCGATATTTTGTTGACCCACAACTGTATCTCCTGCGTTGTTTTACCTTACGACGTTCTCCTGATATCTATATGTTATTATTATTTATTGTTATTATTTTTTTGGTAAGTACTTTATCGGATCTACAGATTTTCCCCGATACCGTATTTCAAAATGGAGTTTCACTGAGGTAGTTCCCGTGTTACCCATTTTTCCAATCTCTTGCCCCGCTTTTACCCAATCACGCTCGCTAACTAAAATGCGGTCGTTGTGGGCGTACGCACTTAATAATGAATCGGTGTGTTTTATTATTATTAGATTACCGTATCCGCGTAGTGCATTACCTGCGTAAACCACTTTGCCTGCTGCCGCAGCAACAATGGAGCTGCCGTGATTTGCGTAAATGTCGATACCCGCTTGGGTTGCCTGATTAGTTTTGTTGGCTAATTCCGCTTTACCTTTCGCTGGCCAGATCCATTTATCAACACGCTTTGGAAACCCTTTGATTATTTTTTGCGTAACTTTTTTGGGTTTACTGCTTTTGTTAACATCTGGTTTACAATCACAATACGCCTTGCTATCTCCTTGGTCAATAGACTTTTCCTGCTTTTTCAATCTGGTTGGACCAGTCATATTATTGACACTTTGCTGTTTTTTTGACACTCTAGGCGGCGCTTGTAATCTGAGTGTCTGGCCGGGATGAATTACATACGGTTTAGACAACGAATTCCATCGCGCAATGTCCGTGTAGTCATTCCCGCTAAACCACGCAATCGCGTAAAGGGTGTCACCGGCTTTTACGGTGTAACTGATTGGTTTATCCGCAATTGCAGCCTCATGCTGACTGTTTAGCACAGACACTGGTGCCGGACGACCTGGTCCAGCACACCCGGCGATCATGATAACCGCTAATGTACTGCTTATAAACTGAACTTTTCTAATGTAACAACTCATCGGAGCATTAGATACGCAACCACAGCAAGTACTACCACAGCCCAACCTAAAATTTCGACGTACTTTCTGAGTTGTTCTTCCATTTTTGCGCCGCCCCACTTCATAAGTGAAGCGACCAGAAAAAATCTCGCACCGCGACCTACAGCCGAAGCAATAAGAAAGGGTAAAAAGGCCATTTGCAGAAAACCGGCGCTGATCGTGAAGACTTTATAGGGAATAGGCGAGAAACCGGCCAGGAAAACCACCCAAACGCCATAGGTTTCAAACCAGCCCATAGCAGTTTCCAATTTATGGTTGTACCCAGCCGATTCAATCAGCGGCTGTAAAAAGCCATCAAAAGCAAAATAACCCAGGGCATAACCCGCGATACCACCAATAATAGAGGCAATGGTCGTGATAAAGGCAAAATGCCAGGCTTTAGCAGGCTGCGATAATGACATGGGGGCCAGCATGACATCCGGTGGGATCGGGAAGATCACCGATTCGGCAAAACTGAGCAGGGCCAGAAAGCGACTGGCAGAGGGGTGTTTAGACCAGCGTAATGCCAAATCGTAGCAAGGTTGGAATAGCTTCACAGTAAATCTCCGGCAACCAGTGGCACAAACCTGACCGCTTCGATAGTTTTGCTTTGCAATTCGCCATCTACCTTATCAATGCACAGGAGTTCCTGCTGATCATCACCTACAGGGATCACTAAACGGCCCCCTTCGTTAAGCTGGTCGGTTAATGCCTCTGGCACGCGACTGGCCGCTGCGGTTACGATAATGCAGTCATATGGCCCCTTACTGGCCCAACCTTGCCAGCCATCCCCGTGTTTCATCTTAATGTTGTGCAAATCCAGTTGGTTCATCCGGCGCTTAGCCTGAAACTGCAACGCTTTAATTCGTTCCACAGAAAATACCTGAGGAAACAGTAAAGCTAAAATAGCGGTTTGGTAGCCTGAGCCGGTGCCTATTTCTAACACCGAACTGGCAGGATTGGGGGCCGCGAGTAAAAGCTCGCTCATCTTGGCAACAATGTAGGGTTGCGAAATGGTTTGTCCCTGCCCAATAGGCAGCGCGGTATTCTGATAAGCTTTGTGCTGTAATGCATCGGGAAGAAAACGTTCGCGCGGAACACTTGCGACAGCATTCAATACCTTTTGATTAGAGATCCCTTCATTACACAATAGTTGTGCTAACGCATCGCCTTTTCTTGTTGTTCTCATGTGTTATCAATTCTTATGACTAATTATTTATGGTTTGCTAAAGAACAGGGCTTACATCTCAAGCCACTTTTCCATTTCTTCAATACTTTCCCGTGCTGTCATATCCACACTTAGCGGTGTTACAGAGCAATAGCCGTTCGCTACTGCGTGAAAATCGGTGCCAGGACCGGCGTCCTGTTCGGCTCCGGCCGGGCCATACCAGTAAATTGGCCGGCCAAAAGCATCCCTGGCCTCGACCATTGATTCGGCGCGATGGCGACGTCCCTGACGGGTAACCTTAACGCCTGCCAGCTGTTCATAAGGAACATTGGGCACATTGATATTCAGGATCTGGTTAGCAGGTAATGGATGCGTCATGAGCTTTTCAATGACTTCCACAACCACTCTGGCTGCGGTTTCAAAATAGCCGCCGTCGTAATTACACAGTGATACTGCTATGGCAGGAAGCCCCATATAGCGACCTTCTGTGGCTGCCGCAACAGTACCGGAATAAATCACGTCATCGCCCAGATTGGCGCCATGATTTATGCCCGAAACCACCAGCTCTGGATCTTCCTGCATAAAACTGTTTACGCCCAGATGTACACAATCAGAAGGGGTGCCATTTACCGCGTAAAAACCGTTTTCCATTTGCTGAATGCGCAACGGCTGATGCAATGAAAGCGCATTACTGGCGCCACTGCAGTTACGGTCCGGGGCAATAACAGTTACCTCGTGTTGTTTGGCTAAAGCGCCGTGCATTACGGCTATGCCCTTAGCAAACACACTGTCGTCATTACTAAGTAAAATTTTCATAGGCGAAGTTTTAATACCTGTTTTAAGCCTGGGGGTTATAATCCGTCAGGCCAGCTCTGTGGTGTTCAGGCACTCTCTGAGCACCGTCGTCGCAAAGCAGCCGGATGGCAGGAAAAACCGTACGATTAATGTATCACCTTGCTGGTGGCATTCAAGCTGTTGCGGCCAAATAATCGCCGCACGGCGCTCCATTGTAAGCTTTTGCCCGGCTAAAAACGTTTTTACCGGGGCATAGTCGGCCGCGAGTGCCATTTCCAGCTGGTTAGCCTGACCAGTAGAGCCTGTTTCACCCTTACCCCACAGTGGAATGGTGGTAGAGAGATCCTGTCTTGCCAATCGCGACGACAATGCTGCCACATCGTCATCGGCAACAAAGATACTGTTAGATCCGGTAAGATTAATGACATCGCCTGGCAGAATAGTAAACAGCCGTTTTTGTTCAATGCGCTCAGACAGCATTTCGTTAAACAACCAGCTGCGCAACGCAGAAAGTGCCATCGAACGCTTGTTACGGTTCTTGATCACTTCGCCATTGAGCATACGCTCGGCCATTACCAGGTTACCCCCCCGGTTAATTTCGCCGTTCTCCTGGATGCGCTGAATGCCAAAACGCTGGCTGCCATAATAATTAGGAACGCCGGTGATGGCAGCTTGCTCTAATTTGCTGATTACCGCGTCGGGGTTGCTGACCTCACGCAGGGTAATTTCAAACAAATTGCCCTTGAGCTGACCGGTCCGTAATTTTTTGTTGTGCCGCTTGGTTTGCAATACTGCAGCACCTTCCAGGGCGAATTCCTGCCATGGGTAATCACTTTTGCCCGGTACGTGGATGCCAAACCACTGACGTGTTACCGCGTACTTGTCTTTACGCCCGGCATAGGTCACCTGGCGTAAAGGGAGCTGGCAAAAACGGGCCAGTGCCTCGGCTACGAAAGCCGTATTGAGATTGGTTTTTTCAATTTCAACAAAGATATGTTCGCCTTCGCCTGTCAGGGTATAACCGAGCTCTTCGGTAACACGAAAGTCAGCCGCGTGCTGTTTAAGAATGCCGGTAGCAACAGGGGGATTGTGCAGGTATTGCCAGTGATCTGTAGTTAATTGCATCGGCTTACTTCGTTATCAGGACAACAGCATGGGCAGCAATGCCCTCTTTGCGACCCGCAAAGCCAAGCTTCTCGGTCGTGGTCGCCTTAACATTGATTTCATCCACGGTGACGCCACAATCGCCGGCCAGTAATTGGCGCATGGTATCAATGTGAGGAGCCATTTTCGGGGCCTGGGCCACAATGGTCAAATCAGCGTTTACCAAACGGTAACCCAGTTTGTGCAGCCGTGCCATTACGTCTCTTAACAGCCCCCGGCTATCAGCGCCTGCATACGCGCTGTCGGTATCGGGAAAATGTTTTCCTATGTCGCCTAAGGCTGCCGCACCAAGCAGAGCATCGCATAAAGCATGGATCAGCACATCGCCGTCTGAGTGGGCAAGCAGTCCAAGTTCATAGTCAATTTTAACACCGCCTATGGTTATAGGGCCTTCGCCACCAAATTTATGAACGTCATAGCCATGTCCGATACGCATGAAGTCTGTTACCTTAAATTGTGTTGTAAATAAAACTGCGCCACCGGCAAGTCAGCCGGGCGGGTAATTTTGATATTGGCGGGATTACTGTCGATAAGCGCTACCGGAACACCGGCATATTCCATGGCTGAAGCTTCGTCTGTCACCTCTATTCCATTTGCCAGCGCATCGGCCAGTGCTTCGCGAAGCTGGCCTGCCTTAAATAATTGCGGGGTTAGTGCGTGCCACAGATTGTCGCGGCTTTCTGTTTTTAGAACCAGGGCAGGCTCTCCGGGCCGGGCGCGTTTCATGGTGTCTTTTACCGGAGTGGCAAGTATACCGCCACTAAAAAGCGGGTTGTCGATTTGGCTCACAAGATTAGCGATGTCTTCGTTACTAACACAAGGCCTGGCGGCATCATGAACCAGCGCCCATTCATGGTCAGCTAACTGAGCCAGGGCATTACTAACCGAGTCGGCCCGGGTTTCACCACCGTACACTTTGGTCAGCCAGTCGGCATTGTGCAGGGCCAGTTGCTCAAAGTATTCGTCGTCCGGGCTGAGCGCCACCACCACGCGGCTGATAGCCGGATGCGCTGCCAGTTTTAATAACGTGTGCTCGAGGATAGTGAGTGAACCAATAGTCAGATACTGTTTGGGTCGGTCAGCCTGCATACGCGAACCAATACCTGCCGCAGGCACTACGGCAACAATTGCTGTATCAGTCATGCTTTATTCTTCTTCTGAGGGCAAAATGCGATAAAAGGTTTCACCGCGTTTGATCAGGCCAAGCTCGTTTCTGGCTCTTTCTTCTACGGCTTCAAGGCCGATGGTCAGGTCGCTGATATCGGCTTTTAACAGTGCGTTACGTTGCACCAGATTCGCATTTTGCTGATGTTGCTTCTGTACTTCCTGTTGTTTGGCAAGATAGTCCGGGACACTGTTTTTGCCCAGCCACAAGCGATACTGCAATGCGCCCAGCAAAGTTAGCAGAACCAGCAATATCACCCTATCGCGCCACACAATGAAAATCCGAGTTAACTATTCGGCTCCATTATGCCGCGCCCTCCGGCTAACGTCCATCGCGTTTATTAAACAGTTTGTCTAATAATTTATCCTTTTGCTGTTCCACAACACTTTTGAGCTTAGCCTGCAGAAGTTCCTGTAATGCCGCTTCATCTTCCTGGCTCGCCTTTAACAGTGCAGCAAGGTTACCCAGTTCACTGGCCATGGTGTCATCCTGTTCTCCAACCAGTCCTTGCAGCTTACTGTTTAGCTCAGTCAGTTTATCCTGCTGAGATTCGCTCAGGGTGGTCAGTGCGGCACTGGCCAGCTGACTGTCCAAATCAGAAGAAAAACCAAAGTCTGGTGCACTAAGGGTGCCGCCGACATTCATAATAATATCCAGTTGCTGCAGGCTATCAAGCAGGTTGGCAATAATACGGGTGATGTGGTCGTTACCAGAGGCGCTCATGGCCAGCTCAGTCAAATCTATTTTGCCGGTGCCATCCAGGTGGTTATCGGTAATCTTCAATGCGCCGGTGGTGGCCAGTAACGCCGACTTTATGGAGGCATCCAGGCGTTCGTTATTACTCAGGTTAATGCTATCGAGAAGTAACCCGGCGATCTGCCAGGTTTGGCTGGCGTCCAGTCCGGCTTCATCAATAAAAAACTCGCCCTGAGTGGTAAAGGTTTGTGCGCCGTTAGCTGCCGCGTTAAGCAAAAACGTCGTTGGGTTACCAAAGACAGAGTGCATATTGGTGATGTTTTTCCAGTCACCCGTTAGCAGGGTGTCCTGCCAGTTAATCGAAATGTTGGCCTTCTTAACCAGCACTTCCAGTGGTGGGCCGGCGGGTTCATTCTCTTCTGGCGCTGCCTCTGCGGTGCCATGAAGCAACGGGATAACGAGGTCGAAAGCGCTGAATAAATAACGATTGTATTGTGCCGCTTTTTCGCCAAACACTGCCTCGGTTAGTTGTGACAGTGCCGCATGATCGCCCGCATACACGCCTTTAAGTAACGCATAATCCTGTTTGGGTGCTTCGCGCAGGGCGCTTAAAGAGGAACTCAGGGCTTGTCTGGCTTCACTGGCTTTGTCTTTAAAATCGGTGATCTTTTGTTTATCCGCGCGGATCTCCTGTTTAAGGGAGTCGAAAGTCTCTTTGGCTTTCAATAATTCCGCGGGATTTTTAAAATCCGTGGCTTTAAGTTTATTGATTTCGCTTTTGTAATGTTCAAGCCGGGCTTTGTCAGGCAGGGTAGCGTATTGCTGCTTCAGGTCGACCGCATAGGTGTCGTAGGCTTGTCTGGCATCTTCAACCGCAGCCGTGGTTTTCAGCGGAGAGCGGGCCAGCAAATCGTCAACCGATGGCAGCGATTCTTTAGCTTCGGTCAGCAGGTCATTAAAGCTCTGACCTTCGGGCTGGCGTAGCACTTTGCCGGGGGTAGCCCGGGGCTGGTTAAACGCCACATTAAGCAGCTCCAACTGGTCCATAATTAACTGATTGGACAGTAACGGCAACAGCTCGACATCGCCACTGAGCTTGCCTACCACCAGTTGATTACTCTCGGGGTGTGCCGGGTCGGTAAAACTGACGTCGGTAATGTCTATCTGTGGCGGAAACAGATGATGTTCAAACTGACCAATATTAACCTCCGCACCGTGAGCCTGGGTTAACTGAGCCTCCAGCACGGGCTTGATCACCATATCAGCAAATAGCCAGTACAGGCAGATTGGTGTTAAAACAATGCCGGCAATCCACAGGGATATTTTAGCGGCTCGACTTTGCATGACTTACTCCTTTGAATCAATGTCACTACGTGCGCCTGGCTGTTAGATATCGCACAGTAACGCAGCGCACCTGCTCGGCCTTGACGTGTTAATAAAGCCTGTTTACTGTGGCAACAAATACTTACGTTTGTTCACCGACTTTCTTTTCACGGGTAGGTGGGGAAAATGTCCCAATGCAGTCGTCTTGTTTAGAATACGGCGTCAAAGTCTAAAGCGTTTATAAACGTACACATAATAAAAACAATGATCTGTATTCGCATCACCGCGTTAGAAAACGGTAATAATTTTCAATTTTATACGACAGAAAGTACAAAAGGGGTTCAATGTTAACTAAGACCACGTTTACTACTACCAGCCCGATCCGCCAGTTAATTCGAGATTACTATCGTATTCCGGAAACGGACGCGGTCGACCAGATTCTGCCAATTGCCGAAGTTAACCCGCTCGCCCGCAGCCGGGCATGGGAGAGAGCGCGACGCATGGTGCTGAAAATTCGTCGCGAACAGGAAGGTCATGGTGGTGTCGACGCCCTGTTAAACGAATATTCGCTGTCTACATCAGAAGGTGTGGTGCTGATGTGTCTGGCAGAAGCATTGCTGAGGGTGCCGGATAAAGCGACCCAGGATGAACTTATTCGGGACAAATTATCCAAAGGGCAGTGGACGCCGCATTTAGGTAACAGTGAATCCCTGTTTGTTAACGCCTCGTCCTGGGGCCTGTTGTTCACCGGTAACATGGTGAACTACGCCGATAAGCGTAAAAGCGAGCAGTTTGGCCTGTTAAAGAAAACCATCGGCCGCCTTGGTGAACCGGTTATCCGCCGGGCTATGAATATTGCCATGCGGGTGATGGGACGCCAGTTTGTTATGGGCGAAAGCATTGAAGATGCCGTTGAGCGTGCCCAGGAAAAAGAGAAAAAGGGTTACGTTTACTCCTATGACATGCTCGGCGAAGGGGCACGTACTGCGGCAGATGCTGACCGTTACTACGACTCTTACGTAAAGGCAATAAAGGTCATTGGTAAGGCCGCAGCAGGTAAAGGGCCGCGTAAATCGCCTGGTATTTCGGTCAAGCTGTCTGCCATTCACTCACGCTACGAATTTTCCCATTACGAAAGGGTGATGAATGAACTACCAGCCAGACTCAAAGCCCTGTGTCTGATGGCCAAGGAATACGATATCGGTCTGACCGTTGATGCCGAAGAGGCTGATCGTTTGGAAACCTCGCTGGATATTATTGAAGCGGTGTTTCGTGATCCGGAGCTGGATGGCTGGGAAGGATTTGGCCTGGCGATACAGGCTTACCAAAAACGCGCTATCCATGTCATCGAATGGTTACGTGAGCTCACCACAGATGTGGGGCGCAAAATGATGGTGCGTCTGGTAAAAGGTGCCTACTGGGATACCGAGATCAAGCTGACCCAAACCGCGGGGATTGATGCCTATCCGGTGTTTACCCGTAAATCATCGACCGACGTAAGTTATCACGCCTGTGCCAACCGTCTGCTGGCCTACCGGGACACCATTTATCCGCAGTTCGCTACGCATAATGCTTACACGGCTTCGGTTATTGTTGAACTTGCCGGTGATGACAAACAAGGTTTCGAATTCCAGTGTCTGCACGGTATGGGCGATACCCTGTACGATCAGGTGGTAACCGAAGAACAAATTCAGTGCCGTGTGTACGCGCCGGTTGGCGTTCATGAAGACCTGCTGGCCTACCTGGTTCGTCGACTGTTGGAAAATGGCGCTAACTCTTCGTTTGTTAACGCCATTGTGGATGACAGTAAGCCGGTAGAGGCGTTGCTGGAAGACCCGGTCGAACTGACCCAGCGGCTGACTTATCGCTACAACAAACAAATTAGCAAGGCTTCTGAGCTTTACGCGCCTGAGCGCGTTAACTCAAAAGGCCTGGACCTGTCAGATCTGAACACGGTTAACACACTTAAGTACAACCTGGGTCGCTGGGCCCGGGAATATGTGCTTAATGCCGGTGATTTACCTGAGGGCGCGGTTGCCGTGCGCAACCCGGCAAATCAGGATGACATAGTGGGTTACCATCACTATGCCGATGAAGCGGCCATCAAACAGGCGCTTGACAATGCAGACGCTGGCTTTAAGGAATGGTCTGAACGCTCTATGAGTGAGCGCTCAATGTTGCTAAACCAGTTTGCTGACGCGCTGGAACGCCATATGGATGAGCTTATTGCTATCTGTATCAGAGAGGCCGGTAAGGTGGCTCAGGATTCCATTGATGAGGTGCGCGAAGCGGTCGATTTTTGTCGCTACTATGCTGCCAGAGGGGTAGAGCTTGGTCAGGATGAACGTCTGGTTCCTCGCGGCGTAGTGCTGTGTATCAGTCCCTGGAACTTCCCGCTGGCCATCTTCCTGGGCCAGGTTGTGGCGGCGCTCGTAACCGGCAATACCGTGGTGGCCAAGCCTGCAGAGCAAACCAGTCTGATAGCTCAGCGAGCGGTACAGATGATGCGCTCGGTAGGTCTGCCGGAAAACGCATTGCAGCTGGTGGTAGCCAAAGGCGCTGATGTGGGTAACGTATTGCTGCCCGACGAGCGGATTAAAGCGGTGATGTTTACCGGCTCGACCCAAACCGGCTCGCTCATTTCGAAAACTCTCGCCCAACGAGGCGGTGAACAGGTTCCGCTTATCGCCGAAACCGGCGGGCAGAACTGTATGATTGTTGACTCGACGGCATTGCCTGAACAGGTGGTCGACGATGTGATTCACTCTGGTTTCCAAAGCGCAGGTCAGCGTTGTTCAGCATTAAGAGTACTGTTTGTACAGGAAGATATTGCCGACGATCTGATCAAAATGCTAAGCGGCGCCATACAGGAACTCACCATTGATGATCCGGCGTGGTTAAGTACCGATGTTGGCCCGGTGATTGACCAAAAAGCGCTGTCTTCGTTGCAGGAGCATGCCGAGTATATGAAAGAAAACGGCAAATTACTGTATCAGCTGGAGCTGCCATCGAGCGCGCAAAATGGCACTTTCTTCCCGCCAACGCTTTACGAAATCAGCGACCTGAGTGTGCTGAAACGTGAGGTATTTGGTCCGGTGGTGCATGTCGTTCGCTTTAAAGGTAAAAACCTGGAAAACGTGTTAAAACAAATCAACGACACCGGCTTTGGCCTGACTATGGGCATCCACACCCGTATCGAAGAGCGGGCTTATGAGCTGGCTGCTCGCTGTAAGGTCGGCAACGTTTACATTAACCGCAACATGATTGGGGCCATTGTTGGCGTTCAGCCCTTTGGTGGTCGTGGCTTATCTGGTACCGGCCCTAAAGCGGGCGGACCAAATTATCTGCCGCGCCTGATGATGGAGAAAGCCACGCCGAAACCGACGATTCTGGCCGAGCAGGACAGTATCGATAATGCGCTGTCGGGCAGTGAGGCACAGCATGCCGAAGCCGACGCAATTATGCGCAAGGCCACGCAAACAGAAGAAGTATGGCGTCACACGCCACTGCATGAGCGTATCTCTAAAGTTCGTCAACTGCTGGCGAAGCTGGCAAATGTGGATATTGTTGAAGAATTGGCTGATGACCTTAACCGTACGCTGGCGTCGGCTCGGTCGCAGTTGATCAGTATTGATAAAAAGCTGGCCAAACCCACCGTGCTACCAGGACCAACGGGCGAATCCAATAAACTGTATCTGGAACCCCGGGGCGTGCTGGTTTGTTTTGCCGACAAAGAAGTGGCCTTTGAATACTGGATGTTGTCGGTGGTAACCGCGCTGGCCACCGGTAACTGTGTGGTGTCAGTGGTTTCTGATTTGTTCTACGAAGAAGCGCTGGCAGTAGAAGAGAAATTCAAGGCTGTTGGTGCGCCGGACGGTGTGTTCCAGGTTGCCAAGCTCGGTCATCTTGACGGATTACTGATGGATGAACAACTTGCTGGTGTCGTGGTAGACAGTAACACTGACCGTACCGCGCATATCACCGCGATGCTGGCCGATCGTCAGGGCGCTATCCTGCCAGTCATTACGGCAGAGTATAATGATAAATTGATCCAGCGTCTGGTCACCGAGAAAACCATCAGTATTGATACTACCGCTTCCGGCGGAAATACATCGCTGATGACAATGGTCGATGATGATGAATAAACGGTAATCGAGCAAAAGGGCCCTTAAACAGGCCCTTTTTTTTGCGTGCGTGTCAGCGGTGAGCTGAAGGGGTTACATCCAGTTGTCGTTGCGGCGCCGGCGTTTGGGGATAAAGGTAACGATAATACCCAGAATTACACCGGCACCCGCCACGATACCGCCATAGCTAAACATGCGGTAACGCTCCTGCGCATCCTGATCGCCCACCTGTTGCTGCAAGGCGGTAACGCTTTGCTGAGCCTGATTCAGCTCCGCTTGCAACTGAGTATTCTGCTGTTTTACCTGAGCCAGCTCTTTATTCAGCGCAGCAGTGCGGCTTTGCGCGCGGTTTAGCTGTTGCTCGCTGTCAGCCAGACGCTGACTCAATAGGGGGAGCTGTGTGCGACGGGAAATCGTGTCTATCAGATACTGGCTCTCGACCCAGCCTTCACGACCGTCCGGGTCCCTGATTTCGGTAAAGCCTTTCTCAGTGTTCGTCTCCAGTACTGCAACCGGCAGTCCGGCTTCAACCGAGCCCAGAATACGGTAATTGCGCCCAGGCCCTGAGTGCATATAGATGAACAGGTTATCTGCAATATAGTGATCAGCAGTGGCAGCTGAACTATCAGAAGTTTCCTGAGCGAAAACAGGCAGGCCGACCACCATCAGACCAACCAGAAAAGTAAGCAAACGCATGAATGTCTCTACAACGTAAAATTATGCTCTGATGTTAGGGGCTGGCATCACTAAAGGCAAGCGCTTCGCGGCAGGCTAAGGTGTTTTCACGGTTGGAAAAGGTTAACCGGGTGCTGCTATTGCTAATTTTACGTCCGACAGGTAATGTAGCCGCAATATCCCGCTATTGCTGAAGAGTACGACTTTCCATGTCGGAAACGGAAATTAAATTTGTGTTGCGCGAGGATCCCTTGCCAGCACTCAAAAATACCCTGTTTACTGCTTTATCGTCGCAACAGGTCGCCGTTCACGAAAACGGCCATATCGACCTTATAAATGATTATTATGACACCACAGAACATCTGTTCCAGCAGCACAAGATTGGTATGCGCGTTCGTGGTGCTAATGGTCAGTTTGAGCAGACGGTAAAAACCAGCGGGCAGATCCGCGGCGGGCTGCATCAACGGCTGGAGTTCAACGTTGATATAAACGGGCCGGAGCCGGACTTAACCTTATTTAACGGCGTTGAGTGGCCACAAGGGTACAGCGCCGAGAAACTGAATAATCAGTTGGAAAAACAGTTTGGTACGCATTTTAACCGGACTATTTTCGATATCCATTATCCGGATGCCAAAATTGAACTGGTATTCGATAATGGCAAGGTCGAAGCGCAGCAACTCGAATCCCCCATTTGCGAAATTGAACTGGAATTAAAGGACGGTGAACTTAGCCGTATGTTCGAATTAGCTAACCGGTTAACCGAGACCGTACCTGCACGCCTGAGTGATACTTCTAAAGCGGCACAGGGCTATCAGTTGCTCCATGGGGTGCCACATAAGATCCAGGCATTGCCTGACTTTTTACCCTTACAGGACAATATTTCGACCGAAGAAGCATTTTGCCGGGCACTGGAATGCGGCCTGCGGCACTGGCAACGACACGAACATCTGTATTTTGAAACCGGTGCAACCAAAATGCTTACCGAGATAACCCGGGCAGTACGCATGTTGCTGCAAACGGTATCGCTGTACTTACCGGTTTTACAGTGTCCTGCATTGCTAACCTTACACAAGCAGTTAATGGCCTATGCAGACAGCTGGTTGTGGCAGGATGACCTTCAGAGCTTGCGCCTGCTGCTGTCAAAGAAAAGCCTGTTTAACAAGAAGTTATCCCGTTATCCGGCGTTACTGAGTTATTTGCAGGGACGTCAGGCGGGTCTCATTCAGGCCCACAACCCACAAAATAAGCTGTTCCAGGCTGAGCCCTCTAAACTCAAGTTAGCCCTGGCTGAAATCTTACACTCCAAGCCCTGGCGAGAAGCAGCCAAAGGCTATGATATGCCGCTCATGGAACACGCCAAAGGGTGGTTATCACAGGGGTGGCAGACCATTCAGCAAACCATGCCGATGCAACGCAGAATGTATGCGTCTAACTATACCTCGGTAGAAATGCTGCTGCGCCAAACCCTATTTAACGGGTTTTTACTGGCTGACCGATTTGAAGGCAGTCGCGGTAAATTCAGAGCGCCCTGGCTGGATATTCTGGTCGGCATAGATGAATTAAATGCGCTGTTATTACTGAAAAAGTCAATTTTTGATGCGGAACTGGCAGAACAGCAGGAACTGCTTGAGTGGGTACACGAGAAAACCCATAGCTTATTACACGTTATGGAACGAAGTCGTGAGGTTGCCATGACAGGAGAAGTTTACTGGTAACAGTACTTTGCGGCAGGAATAAATGATGAGTACACAGCAGATGATACCTATATGGAGCGCCGGTATATTAACCCTGTTGTGGTTTACTTTGTTATTCAGAATTAACCGTAATACTTCTGCTACAAGGCGCTTTCCCGGCTTTTTGCTGGCGATGTTGTGCTGGCCTGTTGTGGTTATGGGGGAACTGTGGCAGTTGGGCGGCGGCGCTTCCGTGCTGCTATCTGCGCTGTCAGTACTGGGGATTCCTTTGGTGCTGTGGGGCGCATATCGCAATCTGATGGCGATGATATGGCGCAGGCCTGCGCTTTTGCGTTGGCCATTCTGGGCCGGATTAATCACGCTTACAGGTTTATTGGTTGCCCAGTTCTTTTTATTACAAGACGACTGGCAGCAATGGGCCGGGTTCGCACCTACCGGCGATCCTATCCGTAACTGGTCAGTTTATGCTGGTGGCTTACTCACTTCTTTTTTGTTGCTGTACATTGGTATTGTCCTGATTGAGCAGGTCCAGCAGTATCACTACGAATTACCCATGCAGGTCGTCGACACCGAAATGTATCAGCTTAAGGGTATTGCTGGCAGCGCAGGCTTTATGGTGGCCATGGCGTTTTTTATGGTTGTGCTGGTGGCTGGCGTGGCGTTTGGCCTGTTACCTTTTTACCAATGGCTGGCCTGGTTTCATCTGGGCATTGCCCTGACCTTATTGATTTTACTCAGCCAGTTCAGCCGTGCTCAAAAGGTGTCGCCATCACCCTTCGACCACCACGCGCTTAGCAACGCGCCAAAAATGTCTGAAGCCCGGGCTCAGGCTATTCTGAAGCGGGCGGAAGCCGCGGTAATCAGTCAAAAAGCCTATAAAGAGCTGGGGCTAAAATTGCAGACATTTGCCGAGCGGGCTGATTTATCGGCCAGTGATATCTGCCTGGCCTTACTGGCCATTAAGAAGACCCATTTCAGAGGGTTTATTTATCAGTTTCGGATGAAATACGCGAAGCAGGTATTGCTAGGATCAGACGCCAAACTTGATAGTGTGACCAAGCGGCTTAAGTTGGGGGCTAACGGTACTGCCAGTCAGACTTTCCTGCGTTATCTGGAAAGTCGCCGTTAAGATTTCCGGCGACCAGCAAACGGTTAATCAGGCATACATTGCGGCGTACTTTTCGGCCAGCTGATCCAGTGTTTCATTATGGGCCGGGTCTTTTTCGATACATTCTACCGGGCACACCGCCATGCAATTTGGCTCATCATAGTGGCCAACACATTCGGTACAGCGAGCCGCATTAATCTGATAGACGTCGTCGCCCATGCTAATTGCTTCGTTCGGACACTCTGCGGGGCACAGGTCGCAGTTGATACATTCTTCGGTAATTAATAATGCCATGGTTTCTCTCCGGGCCAGCCTGATTGCGTAGGCTAAATGTATATAAGTCTTTCTTTATATGCAAAGCCACAACAGCCATCGCTTGATTTAGGTCAAAGCGAATTTTTCAGCCGGGCTACTACCGGGCGAAATGTGACTCAAGGATGAAACCAGTAAACTGTTTCCGCAGGTAAAAGCCGCGGGGGCGGGTTTGAATCCGGTTGCCCTGTGCGTCCAGCGCATCGGTTAACACCTGACCGCTGGCAGCCTTGGGGCGAAGCTGCATTACTTCACCATGGCGTGCAGTAACAGACTCTACCTGACCCAGTGCAATCAGTTCGGTGAGTTCCTCCCAGTCCTGCTTAAGCATGGCTTCCTGGGCCGGACTTGGTTGCCACAAAAACGGCGTGGCTATGCGACGTTCTGCCACCGGAATTTGTCGCTCACCTTCTACCGGAACCCAAAGCACGCATTGTAATTTGTTTTTCACGTTACTGGTTTCCCAGCTACTGAGAGGCGGCAGTTTTAACGGCGCATAACACACATAGGTAGTTTCCAGTGGCTGGCCGTACTGATTGATGGGCAGGGTTTTCAGTTCGACCCCCAGTTCCGGAAAGTCCTGTTGGGGTTTGGAACCCGCGGTTGCGCCAAGCCAGGTTTCAATCAGTTGACCGGTCCAGCCTTTGTGCCGCTTAAAATCGGCAGGAATAGCAATACTAGCCAACGCGGCCAGCTCGCCCAGACTAAAGCCTGCAATAGCCTGAGCGCGGCTTTCCAGTTCGGCTAAATCCTGAGGTGCTGAGGTTGGTACTTGCAAACCTTAAATCCCTTAACTGCAATTAGGTTAAACATATGTGATAAATACTTTGCATGCACAAAGGTTTGTGAAAGAATGCTAGCACAGAATAATATAAAGTGCCCGGGAGTCTGAGTGATAGATACCGATGGATTCCGTGCGAATGTGGGCATAGTGATTTGCAACAAAATCGGACAAGTATTTTGGGCAAGACGTTATGGCCAACATTCATGGCAGTTTCCCCAAGGCGGAATAGATGAAGGGGAAACTGTAGAGCAGGCAATGTACCGTGAATTGCACGAAGAAGTAGGACTGACGCCGAAAGATGTCAGTATTCTGAGTGTGACCCGTAACTGGGTGCGATACAAACTGCCCAAACGGTTAATAAGGCAAGGCAGTAATCCGGTTTGTATCGGACAAAAACAGAAATGGTTTTTGTTGCAACTGGATTGCCATGACAAAGATGTGGATGTACTTAAATCCGGTCATCCCGAATTTGATGACTGGCGTTGGGTAAGCTACTGGTACCCGGTACGAAACGTGGTGTCGTTTAAACGTGACGTTTATCGTCGGGTGATGAAAGAGTTTGCCGGCACGGTAATTACCACGCCGACTAAGCATCAGCATCATCATTCTAAGCAGCATCGTCGCAAACGACGCGGATAGGGTAGGAAAGGTCTTGTCGGCAAGTAACGGTCCCAAAAGCAGTATTCTTTCGGTGCTGAAAAGCATTGTGCAGGAGGTTAACCAGATACCACGGTTAACCGATGCTTTGTTTCGTCTTGCTGAACGGGTTAAACAGACCATGGGTGTTGACTCATGTTCTATTTACCTGGCCGATTACACCAGCCGCGCCTTTGTTTTAAAAGCAACCGATGGTCTGGCCCCTGATGCGGTGGAAATCGTTAAGATTGGCTTTTCCGAAGGGCTTATCGGGCTGGTGGGCCAGCGCGAAGAACCGCTCAATATTGAAGATGCACCTAATCACCCCCGATTTAAGCACTACCCGGAAGTAAAAGAAGAGCGCTATCACGCGTTTTTGGGCACGCCCATTATTCATCAGCGTAAAGTGCTTGGTGTTATCACCATGCAGCAAAGCGCCCAGCGTAAATTCAGCGAAGACGAAGAAGCGTTTCTGGTGACCCTGGCTGCGCAAATTGCGCTGGAAATATCACATGCTGAAACTCGCGGGGCACTTAACCCAATCGCGGGTATGTATGCAGTTAATATTCAGAAAAACGTCAGGGGTGTGCCCGGCTCTCCCGGTCTGGCAATGGGCGTTGGTTATTCTCCCCATGCTGCCTACACGCTGGCTACCTGGATTGTCAAACAGTCCGACAAGACCCAGCAGGAAATCGAGTATTACCGCAAAGGCGTAGAGATTACCCGCACCCAGGTAGAGGTTTTATCGCAGCGACTGGAAGGGCAGGTGCCCGACGACGTCAGAGCGATTTTTCAGCTCTATCATCAGCTACTCGATGCCAACAGTCTTGGTCGCGAAGTCGAAACTAAAATTCGTGAAGGCTGGGACGCAGCTTCGTCCCTCAAGCTGGTGGTCGAAGCCTATGCTGCCCGCTTTGAAGCCATGGATGACCCCTATATGCAGGAGCGGGCAATCGACATTGTAGACCTGTCCAACCGTATTCTGGTGAATATTCTGCAGGTCATTAGCGGTAAAGATGAGTCGGTAAGTGCTCTGCCTAATCAAGCCAGTATTCTGGTTGCCGAGGAAGTCTCCGCCCCCATGCTGGCCGAATTCCCGAAGGAACACCTGGCCGGTATCATTTCCATTCGAGGCTCTAATAATTCTCACGCCGCTATTCTGGCTCGAGCCATGGGCGTACCGGCGGTAATGGGCTGTCAGAATGTGTCGCCTACGCTGCTGGAGAAAAAAGAAATCCTGCTCGACGGCTATGCCGGTGAAGTCATCGTTTCTCCGGAGAAGGTCATCAAAGCTGAATTCAGCCAGCTTATTGAAGAAGAAAAACTGTTATCGGAGCGTATCGATAAAGAAGCCGATAAGCCCTGTGAAAGTGAAGATGGCTGCACTATCAGTCTGCTGGTGAATGCCGGTTTGTCCGCTGAAGTAGAAACCGCAGTGCAGTCGGGTAAAGTCGGAATTGGCCTTTACCGCACCGAAATTCCATTTATGATGCGTGAGCGTTTTCCCTCTGAGAGCGAACAGGTTGAGCTGTATCGTAATGTTTTACTCAGTTCTCCCGATCGTGACATCGCTATGCGTACACTGGATGTGGGCGGCGATAAGCCGTTGCCTTATTTCCCTATTACCGAGGAAAACCCGTTTTTGGGCTGGCGCGGTATTCGTCTGACGCTGGACCATCCGGAAATCTTTCTGGTGCAAATTCGTGCCATGCTTCGAGCCAGTATCGGGCTTAAAAACCTCAGTATTATGTTACCCATGATCTCCAGTGTTGGGGAAGTAAATGAAGCACGGCGGCTGGTGGAACAGGCCTATTTTGAGGTCGACGAGGAAGCCCGGGCTAAAGGAGAACAACTGCATCGCCCGCGTTTAGGCATTATGCTGGAGGTGCCATCGGTATTGTATCAGTTGCCTCAGCTGGCTAAAAAAGTCGATTTCTTTTCGGTGGGCAGTAACGATTTAACCCAGTATTTGCTTGCCGTGGATCGCAACAACACCCGGGTCGCCAGCTTGTATAACAGTTATCACCCTGCGGTATTATCGGCACTGTATGATATCGCCCGGCAAGCGGATCAATATAACGTACCGGTGTCGGTTTGTGGCGAAATTGCCGGAGAGCCCGGCGGCGCGATTTTATTGATGGGCATGGGGTATCGCAAACTCAGTATGAATGCGTTTAACCTGCGTAAAATTAACTGGGTAGTGCGCAACGTAAAACTCACTGAGGCGCAGTCGTTACTTTCCTGTGCATTAACCTCAGACAGTTACGAAGAAGTCTTTAATCACATTAATCTCTATCTGGAAAGCAAGGGACTTGGCGGATTAGTCCGCGCCGGTTCTTAATTTCACCGTATCCTTACCTCACTCGAACCGCGACTTATGGTATGCTTGCGGTCTGTATTTTCAGGGAGAACAAGATTGGATCCTCTGCTTCTCATTTTCTTGTGCTGTATGGCGCTTGGTATGCTGACCGGCACGCTCGCAGGCATGCTGGGTATTGGTGGCGGTCTGATCATCGTACCGGTATTGTCAGCTTTACTGACTTCAGTGGCGGGTATCAGCCATGAACTCGCCATGCCAATGGCTATCGCTACTTCGCTGTTTACTATTATCGTTACCGGATTTTTCTCTGCTAAGGCGCATTACTCCTTGGGGAATATTGTACCCAAAGTGATTCTGTGGAGCGGAATGGGCATAGCCGTTGGCGCGGTTACCGGTGCTCAGCTGGCCAGTATGCTGCCGGCCGATATTCTGACCCAGGTGTTTGCAGGCCTGGTCATACTGATTGCCGCGCAAATGGTGTTTGGCAAACGGGCTGCCTCAAAGCATCATCACACCCCGGCTATTCTGGTTGTGGTGGGGGCAGTAGTGGGCGCGATTTCTGCGTTGATGGGGATAGGCGGCGGAGCACTGCTAGTGCCTGCACTGGTGTGGTTTCAGGTGCCGATTCGTCAGGCCATTGGCTGCGCCGCGGTTAGCGGACTGGTTATTGCGTTGTTTGGCACAGGCAGTTTTATTCATGCCGGCTGGCACTTGTCAGAGTTACCGCCCTGGTCAATAGGGTATGTTTACTTACCAGCAGGATTTGGCATTATGGCAACCTCCATATTTACTGCTGGCTTTGGTGCCCGGTTAGGGCAAAATATGCCAACCGAATTACTTAAGAAGATTTTAGCGGCTTTGCTGGTCCTGGTCAGTATCCGCATGATAATAGGAATGAATTAATTCATGGGTGAAACAGACTACCTGGTATTTCCCAATATCGACCCTGTGATTGTCAGCCTCGGCCCGTTGAGTGTGCGTTGGTATGGCATGATGTATCTGCTAGGTTTTATGGCAGCTTATCTGCTGGCTAAAAAGCGTTTGCCAAGCACCCCATGGAACCGCGACCAACTCAGTGACTTATTGTTTTGGGGCTTTGTCGGTGTGATCATTGGTGGCCGTCTGGGTTATGTGTTCTTTTATCAGTGGAGCATGTTTGTCGACGACCCAACCTATTTATTTAAAATATGGACCGGCGGGATGTCTTTCCACGGCGGTTTATTAGGTGTGATTGGCGCTATGGCCTGGCAGGCAAAGCGCTTAAATGCCAGTTTTTTACAGGTGGCAGACTTTATTGCGCCACTGGTGCCAATTGGCCTGGGAGCGGGGCGAATCGGCAACTTCCTGAATGCCGAACTGTGGGGCCGGACAACCGATGTGCCCTGGGCGATTATCTTTCCCGGCGCAGGCCCGGATCCCCGCCATCCGTCTCAGCTTTATGAATTTGCCCTTG
The DNA here is from genome assembly GCF_001758465.1 of Marisediminitalea lipolytica. Lineage (GTDB taxonomy): Bacteria > Pseudomonadota > Gammaproteobacteria > Enterobacterales > Alteromonadaceae > Alteromonas > Alteromonas lipolytica. The sequence goes on along the minus strand of NZ_MJIC01000011.1, from coordinate 75,298 downwards.
AAGGGGTAGTGCTGTTTATTATCCTGTGGCTGTATTCTGCCCGTCCACGCCCAACCGGTGCGGTAGGCGGGTTATTCCTGGCCGGTTATGGCGTGTTCCGGTTTATTGTAGAGTTTTTCCGAGAGCCAGACGCACATATCGGTTTATACCAGGTTGGCCTGAGTCAGGGGCAGCTATTGTGTATCCCAATGATCCTGGGTGGCCTGGGTCTTATGGTCTACGCCTACAAGAAAAACACAGTTAACACGACTTCACAGAACAACACGGTAAAGAGTTAAACTCAGTATGAAAGAGTATTTAGCGTTAATGCGCCACATTCGTGATAATGGCGTGAAAAAAGAAGACCGCACTGGTACAGGTACAATAAGCGTATTTGGCTATCAGATGCGGTTTGACCTGAGTGAAGGGTTTCCGCTGGTTACCACTAAAAAGTGTCATTTGCGCTCAATTATTCACGAGCTACTGTGGTTTCTTAAAGGCGAAACCAACATTGCCTATCTTAAAGAAAATGGTGTGTCGATTTGGGACGAGTGGGCAACAGAAGATGGCGAGCTTGGGCCGGTTTATGGTCATCAATGGCGCAGCTGGACTGGTGCCGATGGTGAGACAGTAGATCAAATCAGTGCGCTGATTGCTGAGATCAAAAAGAATCCTGACTCGCGACGCCTGATTGTTAGTGCCTGGAACCCTTCGGTGTTACCCGATCCGACCATGTCACCCAAAGAGAATGCGGCCCACGGTAAGCAAGCGTTGCCACCGTGCCATACCCTATTCCAGTTTTATGTACTGGACGGTAAATTATCCTGTCAGTTGTACCAGCGTAGTGGTGATGTCTTCCTTGGTGTTCCATTTAATATTGCCAGCTATGCTTTACTGACCCTGATGGTTGCCCAGGTTTGTGACCTCGCTCCGGGGGAATTTATTCATACTCTGGGCGATGCTCATCTTTATGTTAATCATCTGGAACAAACCGAACTACAATTAAGCCGTGAGCCATTTGCAAGGCCAACCATGCGCATTAACCCCGAGGTGAAAGACATCTTTGGTTTCCGTTACGAAGACTTCACGCTGGAGAACTATCAGTCTCATCCTCATATTAAAGCGCCGGTGGCTATTTAAGGCAGGCTATGAGTAAAACCAATGTGTTAATTTGTGATGACTCGGCATTTGCCAGAAAGCAAATGGCCAGATCCATTCCGGATGGCTGGGATGTCGAGCTGCATTTTGCCAAGGATGGTCGTGAAGCTATCGACATGATTAACGCCGGCAAAGGCGATGTGATGTTTCTCGACCTCAACATGCCGGTAATGGATGGTTACGCCACCATGGAAGTGATCCGTCGCGACGATTTACCTTGTCTGGTGATTACGGTTTCCGGCGATGTACAGCCTGAGGCCCGCAACCGCATGCTGGCCATGGGCGCATTGGACTTTATTCGTAAACCCATTGATAACCAGAAGCTAATCACCCTGTTAAAACAATACGGGATTTATACCGGCGATGCCAAAGCTGTGCAGCGCAGGCAACAAAACCTTATTACAGGCGCCAGTGAGAGCGACAAACTGGATGCTTACCGGGAGCTGGTGAATGTTGCTATGGGACGGGCTGGCGAAAACCTGGCGCGCCAGTTAGGCGAATTTATCGACTTGCCTATTCCTAATGTAAATGTAATAGAAAACAACGAATTACATATGGCCTTTGCAGAGGTGAACCGCAACGAAAGCGTCTCTGCCGTATCCAAGGGGTTTGTTAGTGCCGGCATAAACGGTGAAGCGCTGGTTATTTTTAATGACACGGATTTTGATAAAATTATCACCTTGCTGAATTACGATCAGTTGTCTACTGCACCAGCCCAGCTCGAAGCTTTAATGGATATCTCTAACCTGCTGATCGGGGCTTGCCTTAATGCCCTTTCCGAGCAGCTGAACGTGAGCTTTAGCCACTCATCTCCGATTATTCTTGGGCGCAATCGTGCGCTGGAGAGTTTGCTGTCGAACACCAAACAACGCTGGGATAAAATTATGGCGGTGGAAATTGGCTACGGCATTAAAGAGCGCGGCATTCAGTTTGAGTTGTTGCTGTTATTTCCGGACACGTCCATGGAGCGTATATACTCCCGTCTGGTAGAGAGTGAGGAATGAGGCTGTGAATACTACTGACGTAATGGAAGAACTAAGCCGCCAGCATTGGTTACATGACTTATTAAGCTCTCTGGAAGTGGGGATCGTGGTGCTTGACCGCCACTTTAAGGTGGAAGTGTGGAACCAGTTTATGGAAAACCACAGTAACCTGCGTCCCAGCCAGATTATTGGCCAGTCACTGCTTGATCACTTCCCGGAAATTGACGCTGACTGGTTAGCGCTGAAAGCCCAGCCAGTGTTTAATCTAAAGACCCCGGTTTTTCTAATCTGGGAACAGCGACCTTACCTGTTTAAATTCGGCTGCAACCGCCCGGTGACGTCTGAGCTGGATTTTATGTACCAGAACGTCACCCTGTTTCCACTATCATCACTAACCGGCAATATCGAGCGGTTATGTATGCTGGTTTATGATGTGACCGATCAGGCTAGCAGCCAGCTTAATATCGAGAAACTCAATAACCAGCTTACCGCAATGAGTCGTATTGACGGTCTCACCCAATTGTTTAACCGGCGTTACTGGCAGGAGCGTTTTCAGAGCCTGTACCGGCTGGCCAAACGTCGTGACTCATCCAATACCGCAATGATGCTGGATATTGACCACTTTAAGTCGGTCAATGATACCTATGGTCATCAGGCTGGCGATAAAGTCATCCAGGCTCTGGCGCAGATCATTAAACAACAGGTACGGGAAACCGATTTAGCTGGTCGTTATGGCGGCGAAGAGTTTGCGGTAATACTTAGCGATGCTCCGGCAGAAGGCGCGCTCAAAGTGGCTGAACGGATCCGCAAGGTGGCAGAAGCAACCGAAGTCACTCACGAGGGGCAAACTATCCGCTTTACCGTTAGCCTCGGCCTGGCTGAATTCTCCGGTCGTTATCAAAACGAAATGCAGTGGCTGGACATTGCCGACCAGGCGCTTTATGAAGCCAAACAAAACGGTCGTAACCAGGCAGTGCTGCGTGAGCTTTAAGGCTCACGCTGTTTAATCCCGGGTGAGCGTTTGGCCTTTTTCAATGGCTGTGATCTGGTGTCGAAGCCGATACAATATGTAAAGACTGGGTATAACCATCACCGCAGTAATAATGAAAAACAGCGCCCAGTTGCCCCCCAGATAGTCTACTAAAATGCCACTTGAGGATGCCAGCAAGGTGCGGCTGGCGACGCTGAGTGATGCCATCAGGGCATATTGGGTGGCCGAAAATGCCCGGTTACACAGCAACGATATAAAGGCCACCATCGCCACGGTACTCCAGGCCGAGGTAAAACCATCCAGAATGATTGTGACGACAAACCAACCTTTGTGGGGCCCGATTTCGGCCATCCAGGCAAACATCAGGTTGCTTGCAGCCATCGCTGTACCGGCAATAAGTAAGCCGCGAAAAATGCCGTAGCGAATATTTACCAATCCGCCAATCACCGAAAAGACAATGGTGACCCACCAGTTGAGTAATTTGGAGTAAGTGCCAATTTCGCTGTTGCTGAATCCCAGCTCCTTGTAGAAAACGATACTCATACGTCCAAGGAAGGCTTCTCCAATTTTAAATAAGAAAATAAACAATAAAATTTGCAGTGCCAGCCGGGCGCCGTTACGGCTGAAAAATTCCCGAAAAGGCTCTACCAGACTGACCAGTAACCAGCGGGTTAGCTTATTAACCACGCTGTTGCCGCTAACGGCGAGCGATTGGTAGTGTGCTGAAGCCTGGGCAAGTAATGCTTCACGATTAACTACCGGCTCTTTGGCAACCACCAGGGTAACCAGTAAGCACAGAGACATGATGCCGCCCAGTAGCAGGTAGATTTGCTGCCAGTCCCAGCCGGGTAAATCGGCAATTAAAAACGGAATCGCGCCCAGTCCGCCGTAGCCTGTCCACCAGCCTGCGGTAGCCAGGGATGAGGCTGCTGACATGGTGTCGGTTTCATGCTGGGCAATGGTGTCGATGCGAAAGGCATCAATGGCAATATCCTGTGTGGCAGAGCTTATAGCAATAAACAGCCCGCACAGCGCTATCTGATAAAGGGATGTCTGGGCATCCAGCGTAGACATCCAGATGCAGCAGCCGACGATTAATATTTGCATCTGGGCTATCCAGCCACGGCGTTGCCCCAACAGCAAAGGCCTTACTCTGTCGAGCAGCGGAGCCCATAAAAAGTTAATCGAATACACCGCGAAAATAGCGCCAAATAAACCAATAGCAGAACGAGACAGTGATTCGTCTTTTAACCAGGCTGACAGCACAGAGCCAATCATGACCCATGGAAAACCACTGGCTATGCCAAACACAAAGATACTGAACAATCGCTTATCGCGGAAACTGGTAAGGGAGGTAAGCACTCAAACGCTCTATGACACACAGAATGATAGTCTTATTGGATCATGGAAAGCCCTGACCTGCAAGTAAAAGTCAGTTTAAAGCCCGCTACTGTATTGCGTTAGGAATTAAGGACGAATACCTATACAGTCCATAGGATAAAGCGACTCGCCTTTTAAAAACGCAACACAGTGGTCGAGCTCTTCGCGTAGGATTTCGTCATTGATTAGCTGCTCTTCGCGCCAATAGTGTATTTGGTGTAAAAGGTGCCAGAAGACCCTTTCTTTGTGCGAGCCAGGCTCTAAGTCACCACAGCGGTAAACTGACCACTCCTCCAGTGTATCCCAGAAAAAATAATTGAGCTCCTGATAGTCCAGGCTACCCTGCCAAAACGCCCGCAGATAAAAGCATAACTGACGGGACTTTTCCTCCACAAACTCACTGATACTCACGCTGGCAGCTCATAAAATAAACATAGACAAAGTATAGTCGAAATTCAGGATGTCACTGTCTGATTGCACAAAATTCGATAAGTAACATCACACGCCTGTATGGCTCGTTATACCTTATGAATACTTGGCTGAAGGAGAATTGGCAGTCTTATTTTAAGGCCCTGTAGCCGGTCACCGGCGTCGTCAGAAAAAATACTGAACCAACAAAGAGTTTTGCGAGAAATGGGCGTTGCCCCCTGAATTGTTACCAGCCCAGATAGCGCAGCCAGCTGTATATTTCGGTGCCCAGCCAGGCGCTGCCGGGGCGGGGTAAACGGTCACCAGCACCGCCATAACTTTGCTGAGCTGTAAACGAACGTTGACGATAAAGTTGTTTTAAACTCACTGCTACGGCTTTTCTGCGTTTATCAACCGTGGCGGATTGCCACTGACTTAAAGTGGGCAGGCTGATATCCAGCACCGGATAACCACTTTGAGCGAGCATATCAGCCAGGGCATTGTTTTGCGTGCGAGCGGGCCAGAAGGCACCGACGCTGACCAGGGTATCCGGCGGATTGAGCAAGCTATTATGCAGGGCATCAAGCAGCACTGCTGCGGTCATCCCTTCGGCGACCACAAAAGTATATCCCTTATACTGATTGGCATGGCTATAGGCGGCATTGATCAAACCGATAATCTGTAAACGGTAGGCATCATAGTCTACCGGGGCAGTAAGTAAATTCGCGATAGGTTTATCGCTGGCAGGGGGCGGTGTTTGGGTTGCTTGTGCCTGAGTAAAGTCGGTGGGAATAAGCAATGTCCGCCAGCCCTTTTCAGCTAGCGAGTCGCCCAATACCAAGCCGGTATCGAGGTTAACAGACTGCGATTGCAGCGATACCAGAATAATTGCTGTGCCCCGCGCCAGCGGGAGCTGAGGCTGAATTTCAAGTGCGGGAATTTGCTGGTCAGCCACGGTCAGACTGAGTAAATCTTCATCGTGAAAATAATACGAAAAATCATCCAGCGTTAATGCCTGTGCGCAATACGCCTGTCCCAGCAGCAGGCAGGTAAATACGACATTTCTGGCAATGTATAAGCTCTGGCGCATAGGAAAGCTAAGCAAATCTGTAAGTACACTAATAGTAGTTTATCGGCCGGCGCGATAAAAAATTAAGCGCCGGTGGTATCTTCGGTAAAGGGAGGCGGACAAAAGTCTGAGAAGGGTAACGGTGCGCTAAAATTCAGCCTGTCTCCACTGACGGGATGGGTAAAACATAAGGATTGCGCATGCAACTGCAGGCGCGGTGCGCTGGCAATAACCGTTGGCGAACCGTACAGGCGATCACCCAGAATGGGATGACCAAGCGCCAGCATATGCACCCTTAGCTGATGCGAGCGTCCGGTAACCGGCGTGAGGGCAATTAGGGCTTCGGTTGGCAGTTGTTGAACTACCTGATAATGGGTCAGGGCGGGTTTACCGGCGTCAAAATCGACTTTTTGTTTGGGACGGTTTGGCCAGTCGCAAATCAGTGGTAAATCTATCGAACCGGCGGTCTTTTCCGGGGTTCCTGCAACCCGGGCATAATAGCGCTTGGCGGTCTGGCGCAGTTCGAACTGGCGGGATAGCTGGCGGTGGCTGTCTTTATGCTGTGCTACCACCATCACACCGGAAGTGGCCATATCCAGTCGATGAACAATACGAGCCTGCGGGAAAACCCGCTGTAATCTGGCGATCAGCGAATCCCGGTGTTCCGGGGCTTTCCCCGGCACACTCAATAAACCACTGGGCTTGTTGATCACAATGACATCATCATCGTAGTACAACAAACTCAGGTAGGGCGACAGCGGTGGCTGATAAACAAACTCTGGATTAGCACTCATAGGTCAGGGATTGTTAACCAGCACTCGCACGGCATCAAGTTGTACATCACTCTGCTGTATCACCTTGGTCAGTGCGGCCATCTGAATTTCGATAAACTCAATTTCGCTGTCACGAATGGCCGGATTCTGCTTTTGCAGGTCTTTGAGTCGCTGTACCTCAGCCCCTAAGGTGGTTTGCATAGCGTTCATGGCTTCACTTAATATCCGGTTCGCCTGCTGGTGAGCAAGATCGCGGGCATGTTGTAAATGCTGCTGCAACTGCGGCGTCAGCGCCTGCACCAGTTGGGTGGCAATTTTTCTGCCCAGTGGCCGGTGCGCAGAGGTATCGATATCGGAAGACTGACTTTTCGCATCCAGACACAATCTAACCGGCGTTGGCGGCAGGAATCGCTCCAGTTGCAAAGCAGCGGGTGCCTTGGCGGATAAAACAAACAAGGTTTCCAGGTAATAGGCCCCTTTCGGCTGAGTGGTATCTGCCACAAAGCCCACACTACTTTTACCGTAAATATCGGTCAGCACCATTTCCATGGCGTGATGAATTAATGGGTGATCCCAGGTCAGGAAGTGTACGTTTTCCAGCGTGGTTGCAGTGCGGCGGCGATAGGTTACCGTCATACCTTCCGGATCAAGGCCCGGCAGGTGGCCAATCATGGATTCGGTGGGGCGCAGAATAAAGCAGTCCTGGCCTTTTTCTTCCTGCTGGATACCAATGGCATCAAATAAGCGGCCGGCAAACTTTGGCAGATCCGAAGCACTGTCCTGAGCGACAATTTGCTCAAGCAACGTGTCTATGCGACCCACGCCCGCCGCATTAAGCTCGAGTAATTTATCCCGGCCGGCATCCAGGCGCGCTTTTAACTCAGTGTTAAGTTGGTGACTTTGGGTGATGAGCTCCTGCTGGAGTTCGTTGTCAAACGGCGTCAGGCAGTTCATCACCAGTGTTTCCTGCACCGATTCAAATACTTTACCGCCAGTCGGGCAGGTTTGTTCGAAGGCGTTGAGCCCTTCGTGGTACCACTTGAGTAATACGGCCTGAGCGGACTCTTCTATTACCGGAACATGGATCTGAATATTCTGCGTTTGACCAATCCGGTCCAGACGGCCTATCCGTTGCTCCAGTAAATCCGGTGTCAGTGGTAAGTCGAACAATACCAGGTGGTGCGCAAACTGGAAGTTACGGCCTTCACTGCCTATCTCGCTACACAGCAAAATTTGCGCGCCATCTTCCGGATCGGCAAAGTAGTGGGCGGCTTTATCCCGCTCAACAATACTCATGCCCTCGTGGAATACCGCCTGGCGAATGCCGGTACGCACCCGGATCACTTCTGCCAGCTGTTGTGCGGTTGCAGCGCTGGCACAAATCAGCAACACTTTGTCTGGCTTAATTTCCGGGAGTAAATTAAGCAACCAGGCTACCCGCGGATCGGCATCAAGCCACAGTTTTTCCAGGGCGGGCTGGCGCTCCGGATACAGGGCTTCATTCAATGAGGTAACGTCGTCATTGTCGTAAAGCTCAGGTTTGGGCAACGGATACGCATGTAAATGGCGCGACGGGAAACCTTCAATGGCGGCGCGGCGGTTACGGAAAAGCAGGCGGCCGGTGCCGTGACAGTCGATAAGCTGATGCAAAATAGCATTGCGATTTTCATCGGAGCTTAAGTCATCAAACTGGGCCAAGATTTCTGGTGCCAGATTATTCAGCTGACTGATTTGCTCTGTACTTAATTCACCACCATCAATCAAAGGCTCAACGGCTTCAGCCAGAGCTGAGTACTGTGATTCCTCTTCCAGAAAAGCGGTATAGTCGTAAAAACGGGCCGGGTCGAGCAGACGTAGTCGCGCAAAGTGGCTTTCGTGACCCAACTGGTCCGGCGTAGCGGTAAGCAGCAGTACCCCCGGCGTTGCTTCTGCCAGTTTTTCGATGGTCTGATATTCCTGCGAAGGCGCATCTGCCGACCAGGCCAGGTGATGAGCTTCATCCACCACCAGTAAATCCCAGGAGGTTTCCTGAATTTGTTGCTGGCGCTTAGGGTGGCTGGTCAGCCAGTTAAGGCCACACAAAATAAGTTGGTCGTTATCAAAGGGGTTATCGCTTTCATCCTCAAGGGCGACGCAGCGGCTTTCGTCATAAATCGCAAAGGCCAGGTTAACCCGGCGCAGCATTTCTACCAGCCATTGATGCAGAAGTGTGTCTGGCACTACGATTAACACGCGCGAGGCTCTGCCGGTAAGAATTTGCTGGTGGATGATCAGCGCTGCTTCAATGGTTTTTCCTAAGCCTACTTCGTCGGCTAATAGTACCCGTGGCGCATAACGACGGCCCACTTCTGAAGCGATATGCAGCTGATGCGGAATTAGCTCAATACGAGCCCCAACCAGACCTATGGTGTCTGAGCGGGCGTGAGCGTGTTCACTGGCAAAAGAGGCGTAACGCAGATCAAACCACTTGGGATGATCAAACTGGTAGTTAAATAAGCGCTTTTCGGGCTGATTCAGACGAATATGATGGTCAAGATGGGGTTCGGCCAGCGTAGTTGCCTGCTTGGTGTCTTCGCGCACACCATGATAAATCAGCACGCCCTGTTGTTCGGTTATCGACTCGACACATAAGCTCCAGCCTTCCTGCGACTTAACCATGTCGCCTTCGGCAAAGGTCAGGCGGGTTAATGGGGCGTCTGTTTTAGTATAGATCCGGCTTTCTTCGGTGGCCGGATACAAGACTTCTATTGAGCGGAAATCCACGCGAATAATTGCGCCTAATCCAAGATCTGTTTCGGTGTTGCTCAGCCAGCGCTGGCCGATGGCAAATTGTGTGTCGGTACTCATTTTAACTACTCCGCGATAACCGGGGGGCGTATTGTACTGATCCCCACCATAGCTGTCTTGCTCAATATAGCAATCAGAGCAGATCTTGTCGTAATTGCGCGCTTAAATTCAGTGCAACCAAATTAATTTGTCTAAATGACGCAAAAAAAAGTGAATAGTTGGGAAAACTGGATTATGGTGGAGTTAATGGTCGATGTGATGCGGAGTGTCAGTCGGCTGGTAACTCCGTATACATCGGCTCGTTATAGCACGTCGACAATCAGACGAGCTTGGTCATGTTCATTGGAGTAACGGATGCCAAGAAAAAGCAATGCAGACACCAGAATATACGTCCTCGACACCAATATCCTGCTACACGAACCCCTCGCTTTCCTCTCTTTCAAAGAAAATGATGTCGTAGTACCCATGACGGTACTGGAAGAGCTTGATTACATTAAAGACAGCAAAAAAGATGTCGCCCGTGATGCCCGGGTATGTATCCGCGCCATGGAAGATTTACTGCGCGATGCGACGCCGGAAGAAATGCTGGCCGGTGTACCCCTGAGTGGGTTTGGTGCCGGTGAAAACCGCCCCACTGGTTCGTTGTCAATTTACGCTGATTTGAATATGAATGAGTCACAGCAGATATTTGCCAGTGACGAAAACGATAACCGCATCATCAATGTTGCATTGCATTTGCAAACCATGTTTGCTTCACAGGAAGTGGTACTGGTAACCAAAGATATCAACATGCGGCTAAAGGCAAAAGGTGCCGGACTCGCTCATGTTGAGGATTACCGTACTGACCAGCTGATTTCTGATATTAAGTACCTGTCTAAAGGTTACCATCAGTTTGAAGGGGATTTTTGGGAACGGGTTAAATCCGTCGACAGTCGTTCTGAAGGGCGCGATACCATTCACACCGTACCGCGATCTTTATTACCCGAGGCCTACGTAAACGAATTCCTGCTTGATGACAGTAAGCAATTTGCTGGTTTGGTTGAGTCCATGGACAGCGACCACATGGAGATCCTCGATTTGGGCTATGACCGCCTGATGTCGCGTCATGCCTGGGGTATAAATCCGAAAAATATCGGCCAGGCCATGGCCTTGCATTCGCTGCTCGACCCGCACATTGATTTGGTTATCCTGACCGGCCCGGCTGGTAGCGGGAAAACCTTGTTAGCGCTGGCCGCTGCGCTGGAAATGGTCGTTGAACGTAACATGTACGATAAGATTATCGTTACCCGTAATACCCCGGAAATTGCCGAATCCATCGGTTTCCTGCCGGGGACGGAAGAAGAGAAAATGGCCCCGTGGCTGGCCGCGATTACCGATTCACTGGAAGTGCTGCATAAACACGACGAGAACACGAAAGGCTCCATGAGCTACATTATGGAAAAAGCCAATATTCAGTTTAAGTCGGTTAACTTTATGCGTGGCCGGAGCATTCAGAATTCCATTGTTATTCTGGATGAGTCACAAAACCTCACGGCATCTCAGCTTAAAACCATTATTACCCGCTGTGGTGAAGGCACTAAGCTGATTTGTAGTGGTAACCTGGCGCAGATTGACAGTAACTACCTGAGTGCTGTTACCTCGGGCTTAACCTATCTGGTTGAGAAATTTAAAGACTTCTCCGGCAGTTCTACGATTAACCTGGATGGTGTGGTGCGCTCCCGTCTGGCAGATTTTGCCGAACATCATCTGTAAGCAAAAGCCTGTCCTCGCAATCCTTTCCCGGGGTTGCGGGGCTACCTTTAAGATACTATCAGTCTGCTGAGCTTCGCCAGGCAAACAGCTTTCACTCATCTTTGGGTTTACTGCTGTTGTGCCATGGCTGGCGGGATCACTTCCAGAGTATATTGTTTAGAAGCGAGGCCAAGTCTGGTGCTGTCGCTTATTTCCCCAAGTTTCATTTGGGCTGGTCCGGTGGGGTCCAGCAAAATATAGGGCACGCCTTCAATCATTAACGTGGTGTCTTTGGTCAGTGGTGTCATGGCAATGGCCAGTAACGCGTGCTTGTTAAGTAGCACCAGTCGCATGGCATTACCGGGCAAAAATGCGCGGATAAGTGCGGCAGTAAGTACTGACTTACTATCGCAGTCACCGACATTCTGATTAAGTATCGCCAAAGGCGGTGAAAAACCCGAGCCATTGCTGGACACCCGGTTGGTTAGTTCATCGTAAGGAATGCTTTGGGCCCAACTTAGTAACAGATTTAAGTACGAGCGGGCGTTGGATTGTTCGTCGACAATTTCGTACAGCGCCTGGGCCAAAGGTATCAGCGGAAGCGTACTTTCCTGGATGTAGCGCACATGATTAGGCTTTATCGCTTTTTCCAGCATCGGCGTTTTGTAATGCTGAAAATAACGCGCTGCAAGATAGCTGTCGAGGGCTTCTCCCTGGGTGTTTTTTAACTCATCGGTAAGCTGTTCTAACAGTGCTTTGTCTTTTCCTGTTAGCACAAATTCCAGTGAATCATGACGATTGATCAGCTTAAATCTGGCAACTCGGGGGTCTATTTCGCGGGCTGCCTTAAGCAGCTCTATTTCCACTGCTCTGAGTGCCAGTGCCGAATTATAGTTAATTTGTTGTACGGGCAGCGACTGGGTATTTTCTTTGGGCAGTACAAAAGCAATTTTGCGTGGGTTATTGTCGTGGTCGAGCCAGGCATATTCATAGCGAGCTCCATCTGCTTGGGATGTGCGGCGGTACAGCGTTTGTTCTGCAGCTACACTGCTACAAAACAAACACAGGCAGAAACAATATAAAAGGCTTCTCATTACGCATACACTTGCTGTCACAATCAGGTTAAGTGTAGCGTAAATTTACCGCCATAGCAGAAGTTATGCCGTAGTCCCTGGTTCGAACCAGTTTAACTGTTTGTGCAAGCTAACTACGCCGCCCACAATAATCAGTGCTGGTGGCGCTATTTCGCCTAACTGAGGGTGAGAGGGCATGTCAGCTAATGTACCGGTAATCACTTTTTGTTGATGGGTAGTTGCCGACTGTACCAGGGCAATCGGAGTGGTTGGCGCTAAACCGTGTTTCACCAACTGCTCGCAAATAATCGGTAAGCCGGTCAGGCCCATATAAAATACCGCGGTTTGGTTAGGCTGAGCCAGCGACGGCCAGTTAAGATCAATACTGTTGTCTTTTAAGTGTCCGGTAGCAAAAACGACCGACTGGGCATGGTCCCGATGAGTAAGGGGGATTCCGGCGTAACTGCCGGCACCCGCTGCTGCGGTAATGCCAGGCACCACCTGAAAGGAAATCCCTTCTTCAATAAGACGCTGAATTTCTTCACCGCCCCGGCCAAAAATAAACGGATCGCCGCCCTTAAGGCGTACCACACGATTACCTTCTTTGGCGTATTTAACCAACAGCTGATTAATATCGTCCTGGGGCACAGTGTGAACACTCTTTGCCTTACCAACATAGACTTTTTCGGCATCGCGACGAACCAGCTCCAGAATTTGCGGGGACACTAATCTGTCGTACACCACTACATCCGCTTTTTGCATTAAGCGTAAGGCTCTGAAGGTAAGTAAGTCCGGATCACCCGGTCCCGCGCCCACCAGATAAACCTGACCTTCAGTTTGTTTATTTTCAATCGCGGCTGACAATGCCGCATCAAATTTCTCGATGGCGCGTTGTTCATTACCCTGAGTGACTTCTTCAGCGATATCGCCATCCAGTACCGATTCCCAAAAGTAACGACGGGCCGTTACCGAAGCCAGACTGGATTTAACTTTGTTACGGAAGCGTTCTGAAAACGCGCCTAATTTACTCACGTTCGCCGGAATTAATGACTCCAGCTTCTGCCGCATATAGCGCAATAAAACTGGCGCATGACCTCCACTGCTCATGGCCACAACGATGGGCGAACGATCAATAATAGAAGGAGTGATAAAGCCACATAGTGGTGTGTTGTCCACCACATTCACTAACAACTGTCGTTTGGTCGCTTCGGCGTGAATGGTGGCATTCAGGGCTTCGTCGCTGGTGGCAACAAAAACCACTCTGACGTTATTTAAATCTGCTGATTCAAAGGGGCGCTGGTGCAGGGTTACCTGTGGGGAAGCCGCCAGATGTTGTACGGTACCGCAAACATCCGGGGCAACAACAGTGACCTGTGCCTCACTCTTTAACAAAAGTTCGAGCTTACGCGCGGCCACTTCACCGGCCCCAACAATAAGACAGGGCAGGTTTTGAGTATCAATAAATAACGGAAAATAGCGCATAGTAAACTCTCAATAGTGTTGATAGCTGCTAGTGTGCCTCGTTATTCATATTGTTCAAACGAATAAAAAAGAATTTTTTAGACGCTTATGTTATTTACTGCGAGGCTTACCTTTACCATAACCCGGGCCTTTACCTTTGCTCTTCGCTGGTGGCTTATCAGACCATTCACGAATTGACAGGCGTTGACCCGCTACACGAGTGCCTTGCAGGGTTTGTCGGGTCTCAGCCGGCATACCTTCAGGTAAGTCTACGGTACTGAAATTGTCATAAATTTCGATAGCGCCGATATGCTTGCTGTCGATTCCGGCTTCGTTGGCAATGGCGCCTACGATATTACCCGGTTTAACGCCGTGCACATGACCCACTTCAATACGGAAACGTTGTTTACCTTCATCGGGACGACGACTTTCACGAGGCGATTTACGGCGCGCATCGCGGCCTTTGCCACCGTCGCGTTCGCGGCGTCCGTTATTCTCAAAGCTACGCTCGCGCGATGGTTTGGTGTGTAAATCAGGGCGGTCAGATTCTTTCAATAACAGTGGTTCATCGCCCTGGGCGATTTTAACCAGTGCAGCCAGTAATACTTCCGGACTCGCTTCGATTTCTTCGCGTAGCATATCCACAATCGGCATCAGGTTTTCAAGATTGTCATCTTTAGTGGCCTCAGACACGCTTTGCTTAAAGTTTGTCAGTCGCGTTTCATTCAGCTCAGAGATCGATGGGATCGGCATTGCTTCGATTGATTGGCGGGTGGCACGTTCGATCGACTGCAGCATGCGTTTTTCGCGGTGCGAAATAAACAAAATTGCATCACCGGTTCTACCCGCACGGCCTGTACGACCGATACGGTGAACGTAACTTTCGGTATCGTAAGGTACATCAAAGTTAATCACGTGACTTACGCGCTCAACGTCCAGACCCCGGGCAACTACGTCGGTAGCAACCAGAATATCAATTTTGCCCTGCTTAAGGCGATCAACCGTACGTTCACGGGCTGACTGAGGAATATCACCGTTAAGTGGTTCTACGTCGTACCCACGGGCAGCCAGTTTTTCTGATAATTCCAGGGTTGCCGTTTTAGTACGCACAAAAATGATCATGCCATCAAACGGCTCAACTTCCATGATCCGGGTCAGCGCTTCCAGCTTGTGATGGCCGGCGACCTGACAGTAACGCTGGCGAATGGTACTGGCGGTGCTTACCTTTGACTCAATTTTTACATGCTTGGGCTGGTTAAGGTAACGTTCGGTTATTTTCTTAATCGGCGCAGGCATAGTGGCCGAGAATAAAGCCGTTTGACGCTCTTCTGGCGCGTGGCTAAGAATAAGCTCTACGTCATCGATAAAGCCCATGCGCAACATTTCATCTGCTTCGTCCAGCACCAGAAATTTCAGTTGGTCCAGTTTTAGCGTGCCACGCTTAATATGGTCAATTACCCGTCCTGGTGTACCTACAACCACTTGTACGCCGCGTTTCAGCTGACGAATTTGATTATCATATGACTGACCACCGTAAACAGGCAGTACGCGAATTTTTTTCGAGAAGCTGGCATAAGCCTGGAAAGCTTCTGCAACCTGAATCGCCAGCTCACGGGTTGGTGCCAGTACCAGCAGTTGAGGATAATTGCCCTCAACGTCCAGATTTGCCAGCATAGGTAAAGCGAAGGCAGCGGTTTTACCGGTACCGGTTTGTGCCTGACCTAACAGATCGTGTCCTTCCAGCAACAGCGGGATGCTTTCCGCTTGAATTGGTGAAGGTTTCTCGTAGCCAACTTTCTCTAAGGCTTGTAAGATAGGCTGTGGAAGATTAAGGTCTGTGAAGGTCAGTTCGACATTTGTGGTCATTAAATTATGGATCCTGGATAACTCGGACGGGGCATAGCAGAAAAGCCAGCTGATTATTAAAACGCTATTATAGGCCAATAGTAGGGTTGTTACCACGCTTGTATTGTTATTAGTCGCTGGAACAATATGGAAAGTTAAAAAAACATTTGCAAGGTACGCTTTATGAACAAAAAGTCGTTTAACCGTAATGCTATTCTGGGCGCACTGTTATTGGGTATGACCAGCCTTTCGCTAACAGGCTGTGGACAGAAAACCAGCGAAGAGCATGTGCTTGCCGCGCGTCAGTTTGTTGAAGCTAACGATAACAAGTCAGCCATTATCGAATACAAGAGCGCTATTCAAAAAGATCCCCGTGATGCCACGGCTCGTTTTGAACTGGGTAAGCTGTATATCGATCAGGGCAATTATGCCGCTGCCGAAAAAGAACTGAACCGGGCACTGGACCTTGGCTATAACGTTAGCCAGGTTGTTCCGCTTATCAGCCTGGCCTACAAAGAAACTAATTCAGAAGTCGCACTGTCAGAAATTGACCATAACGTTGATGGTTTAACGTCAGTAGAGCGTGCTGAAGTGACCTATTACAAGCTTGAAGCGCTGCTACGACTGGAGAAAAAAGGCGAAGCTCGCATTTTGCTTGATGAAATCGCGCAGATTGACAGTAGCAGTGTGTATAAAGGTTTGTCGCTGGCGCTGGGCTACGTGCTGGAAGAAGATATCGAAACTGCCCTTGCTGAAGTAAATAAACTCCACGAACAGGCACCTTTAAACAAAGAGGTGCTGATTCAGCAAGCCCGTCTTAACATGTTTATGCGTAACGTCGACGAGGCCATTGAGGCATATCAGGCTTATCTGGAAGTCGAACCAGACGATATTGAAACCAAGTTTCTGTTGAGTTCTATCCTGATGGATACCAAGCGCTTTGACGAGGCAGAGCCGATAGTCGATGAACTGCTTAAGCTGAGTGCTGATAACGGGTTGCTGAACCGATACAAAGGGGTAATTAAAGCCCGCGATGGTAAATTTGCCGAGTCGCTTAAATACCTGGAAACAGCAATCCAGAGCGGCCAGAACGATCCGCTGGTACGTTTGCTGGCTGGGTTTAGCGCCTATCAGTTACATAACTACGAAGTTACCACCCGTCATCTGTCGATGATTGCCACGGATTTACCGCCTTCTCATCCTGGTTTGAGAATGTTGGCAGACAGTCTGCTGCATCTGGGTAAAAACGAAGAAGCCACCGATGTGCTGGCAAAAGTGGATGGCGAAGTCGAAAACGATGCTCTGTTGTTTTCCAAAGCAGGCTATCAGTTACTAAAAGAAGGCAACGTGGTAGATGCCAGGGCGATGATTGATAAATCCGTGCCTATTGCCACAACCTCCGAAGATTTAACCCGTCTTGGGGTGCTGCAACTTTCTATCAATGACGCCGAGGGTCTGGTAAATCTGGAAGCGGCGGTAGAGCGTTCACCGGAATTAAGTATTGGCCAACAAACCCTGGCTAATGCTTACACGGCTACCGGTCAGTATGACAAAGCCCTGGAAGTGGCAGACAACTGGCAACAGAACGAGCCTGATAATGTCGGTCCCTGGCTGGTAAGGGGGCAGGTGTATATTGCGCAGAAAGACTATGATGCTGCTGCTAAGGCAATCAGCGCGGCGGAAGCTCTGGATAGCAAAAATATTCCGGCAAAACTGCAGCGTGTATCATTAGCCATGATTAACCAGCAGCCAGAACAGGCGCTGGCCGCAGTTAATGATGCATTAAAAATTGATGCAACGGATCAGACTGCGCTGGCTTTACTCTACATTGTACAAAGTCAGCTGGGTAATCCCGGTGCAGCCATCGATTACATGAAAGGCGTGGTCAGTCGTAATCCTAACAACAATGTGCCCAAAATCGTGCTGTCACGGGTTTATCTCGGCGAGCGAAAAATCGATGAAGGGGTAGCATTAATTGAACAGGTAGCGGTTAACGACTCGACCCCGGATATCTTCTGGGATACCAAAGGGCGTTTGTTACTGGCAGCCATTAAGGTTGATGAAGCTAAAGCACATTACCAGAGCTGGCTGGACAAACAGCCTAACAGCAAGCCCGCGGTAATGGGTATGGCCATGATCCTGGATCTGGAAGGTAAGTTTGATACCGGTGCAACACTGCTGGGAGAGTTTTTAGAAAAACGTCCCGACCGCCAGGTTAGCATCGTGAGAGCGTATTTTCTGTCGATGTTACGACAAATCCCCGAAACCGAAGCTATTCTGAATACGTTGAGCAAAGAGCAGCGTGAGATCCCTTATGTTAAAGGTATCACCGCGCGTCTGCAGCTTTATCGTAATCAGCCAGAACAGGCGCTTCCTAACGCTGAAGCTGCTTACCAGGCAATCCCCAATATTCGTAATCTGCTGCTGGTTATGGCGGCTTACGAAATGACCGGAAAGGCCGATGCTGCTCTAGCGGTGGTGACAGATTTTCTTGAGAAAAATCCAACTAACACTCAGGCGCTGTTACTTCAGGCAGAGCGCCTTATCTCCCGGGATCGTGCCGCGGCGATTGATGTGTATCGTGATTTGGTGAAGTTGCAGCCTGATAATGCGATAGCGCTCAACAATCTGGCGTTCCTGGAACAGGAAGAGGGATTACTGGATGCTGCCGAAGAACATGCGCGCAGTGCTTTTGAAATCGTGTCTAACTCGCCTGAAGTTGCCGATACGCTGGCGCAGATTCTGATTGATAAGGACGATCTCGAAGAAGCCAAAGCCATCTATGAGCAGGCCATGACAGGCCCGGTTAATAGTGATGAGGTTTTCCTAAACTATGTTGAACTGTTGCTAAAAATGGATTTTAAACCCCTGGCAGAACGCCGCCTGGCGTCCCGCACCTTTGAGTCAGCAGAGTCCAAAGCTCGTGTTGCCGAACTCAAACAGCAGTACAGCCTTTAAACCTGGCTTTTAAACTCTGACTTTTAAACTAAAGTGGCGATGCGGGGAACACCCTGTATCGCCATTTTTATCCCGTCCTCTAAAGCTTTACTTTCCTACTCAGTTCCACGGCTCTCTTTACATTGGGACAGTCCCTGAGAAAACTCGTCAAATAATTACTCCTTCGTCAACGTTAAAGCTCGTAATTGTATAAAAAATGAACTAGCCTGTTAGTTCAATCCACAATGATTAAACAGGGACGGTTAGTATGTCACAAGTATTGTCACAGCCGACCCGTAATGACGAAAGGGTCAAAACCCTGGATTTTTGTCGCGGTATTGCGGTGCTCGGTATATTTCTTTGCAATATTGCTTTTATGGCAGTGCCCTTTGAAGGACTGATGTCATTCAGCTATCGCGAATCCATTCCATTTTTACAGAATTTTGTGTTCGTCTGGGGAATGTTTTTTGATGGCACCCAGCGTGGGATCTTCTCACTGTTATTTGGCATAGGGATGCTCATCTTTCTGGAACGCAACAGCAGTAAAATAGGCCCAGGCCCTGCCGCAGACCTTTATTTCCGGCGAATTGCCTTCTTGTTTTTGTTTGGATTAATGAATGCATACTTGTTTTTGTGGGGCGGAGATATATTAGCACCTTATGCGTTCTACACCTTTATTGCATTTGCTTTTAGAAACAGCTCGCAGAAAACACTTATCACAATGGCTTCAGTATTGATCGTGATTTTATCGCTGATAGTCGTTGCTGGTTCACTGTCTACTCTGGAAGAGCATAAAGCCTATCAGGCGGCGCAAACGATTTCAGATAATGGCGGGGAGTTAACCGAGGAGCAGCAGAAAGCCATTGATACGTGGGAAAAGAAGCCCGATATGGAGGCTATTGATAAAACCGTCAAAGCCGCAACATCCGGAATCGGTGGAGCCTGGAAAAACAGTTTTGCAGAACTAAGCATGGTATTAAGCTATGTTTATTACGGTTCGCTTTTCGATATTATTCCGATGTTTTTTCTGGGTATTGTATTGTACCGATGGGGAATATTTAAAGCGGATTTCCCACTGACTAAGTTAGTTTATCCGGGGATTTTGCTGGTGGCGAGTGCCTGGATATGGCGATATTTTGATGCCTATTATGGCACCATGGTTTTTGATCGGGTGCTTTCAGCGTACATCGCGCCTCTTGGCCCGCTCGTCAGAGCCATGTTAACTCTGGGTTATACCTTCCTTTTTATCGCGGCTTACCGCTATACGTATCGTCTTTTTATTGCCAAAGCGTTAGTTGCTGTTGGACAAATGGCACTGACAAATTATCTCTCACAATCCATTGTTGGTGCGGTGCTGTTTTATGGCTTTGGCTTATATGGTGTGTTGAATGGTGCAGAGATTATGCTGGTTGTGTTTGCGGTGTGGTTTTTCCAATTAACCGTGTCCAGCATATGGTTACAATATTTTCGATTCGGACCATTCGAATGGCTGTGGCGCAGCCTGACCTATGGGCAATCGCAGCCTTTCAAAAGACGTTCCGTACAATTGAATGTCGCCTCCGTTGAGCCGTAACGGCCGGTTGCTACCTTTCAGGCGGATGTTCGGCTAAGCGGTCGATCTTCTGTTCCAGCTGTTTTAGTTGTTGGCTGATATCGGCTACCGTGGGTTCATCCTGATGGGCTTCACGGTAGGCCTTGGCATTCTCCTCTTCCATCACATTTACCACGATACCAATCACCATGTTGAGGAAGGCAAACGCCGTAAAGAAGATAAAACTGAGATAGTAGAACCAGCTTAGCGGATACACCTCCATGGTTTCGTACATTACGTCGGTCCAGTCTTCAAAGGTCATCACCCTGAATAGCGTAAGCAATGAAATGGTGATATCGCCCCATAATACCGGATTAATGTCTTCAAACAGGGTGCTGCCAATGGCGGCGTAGATGTAAAAAATAATAAACATCAGCAGCATTACATAACCCAGCTGCGGCAAGGCTTTCATCAACGACACTAACAGTATACGCAGCTCGGGAATAATCGAAATCATCCGTAATACCCGGAATACCCGAACCAAACGGGCAATCAGCGCGGTGTCGCTGTTTTCCATTGGCAATAAACTTACCAGCACGATCAGGGTGTCAAACCAGTTCCAGAAGCTTTTAAAAAAGTCCAATTTACGTTTTTCAGCCAAAAAACGGATGGTGATTTCGACCAGAAAGAAGGCACTGATTAACCAGTCCAGTACGTTGGTAATATGATTGACCGTGCTCGGCATGTCATAGGTTTTTGCGCCGACCAATAACGCCGAAAACAAGATTACACCAATAACAAAAAGCTCGAAGATCTTGTTTGACCGAACCTGTTCAAACTTCAGCTGGAGTTGGGATGCCTTCATAGTGGTTTAGTTTCGTTGAGAAATTTAATAAAAAAAGATTATAATATCTGACACATAGAATTATTACAGACCATATCATGGACGACAGCAGCGAAAGTTTGCAAGCAAAACTCTCTCAACTTTCTGACCAGCTCAACAACTTGTCTCCCAGTGTTGAAGAAGCGCACCGGATAAAAATGGCCATGGAAGATATTCTGGCCCGCCTGGAAGCGCTAAAAAGCCCTTTTAATTCTTCTTCAGCAGACTAATAACAGCCAGTCACAAAAAAACGCGCCACTGAGGCGCGTTTTTCATTATGGCGTCTTAATTAACCGTTGGCAGACGCTTCTTTCATGCCCTGACTGATCAGCTCAATGTCCTGAGCGGTAAGATTACCCGCGGCTTGTTTTAGCGTCACCATGGCCTGAATAAAGTCATAGCGTGCGCCGGATAAGTTAGCCCGGGCATTAAACAGATTTTGTGTACTGTTTAGTACGTCCACGATGGTACGCGTACCCACATCAAACCCTGCTTCAGTGGCTTTTAACGCACTTTCAGCCGACAGCACCGCTTGCTCAAGAGCGCGGATTGTTGAAATAGCCGCTTTAACATCATTATACGAACTACGAACAGACTGAACTGTCTGGCGATGGGCCAGCTCTAAGTCCTGACCAGCGCTAACAAATCGTGCGCGGGCCTGGTCGGTTGTCGCAACAACCTGCCCTCCCTGGTAGATTGGCACAGAGACGTTGATGCCTATACTTTGACTATCGTAGAAGGGAGTATCATTGTTAAACAGTGGCGAGCTTTGTTTCGTCTTGCTTTGACCGTAAGAAGCGGTCAGCCCTAACGTTGGGTAGTGACCAGCCGTGGCGATATCAATTTGCATTTTAGCCACATCCATCGCCAGGCGTTGGGACAGCAACGTCAGGTTTGAGCTTTCTGCAATGTTCAGCCACTCCGTTACCGCCTGAGGTGACGGGGATGAAGCCGCAAACCTTGAGGTATCCAGCACATCCAGGTGGTCGTGATATTTACCGGTAATTACACGTAGCGCTTCACGCGCCAGTTCAATCTGGTTTTCAGCCACAATCTCTCGTGCCACGGTATTATCGTAATTAGCCTGGGCTTCGTGTACGTCGGTGATAGCAGTTAAGCCCACTTCAAAACGTTGTTTGGTTTGTTCCAGCTGGCGTTCGATAGCGCGTTTTTCTGCTCGCACAAAATCCAGATTATCCTGAGCGCGGAGGACATCCAGGTAAGCGGTAACGGTGCGAACAATTAATTGCTGCGCAGCAGCAGCGTAGGTGGCATCGCTTTGTTCCGCGCTGAGTTCAGCCTGATCCAGCCCTAACCAACGTGAATGGTCGTACAGTGACATGTTTAAATCTAATGACCAACTGGTGCTATCTGTGTCTATTTCAGTTTCAACGGGTGTTAATATACGTTCACCATTAACGGTTTCCTGAAGGTTTTGCACCGTTTCGCGACTCGAAGTACTGTAGCCCAGCGAGCCAGAAAGTTGTGGAAGCAATGCCGCGCGGCTAAGAGGAATGCCCTGATAAGCAGCATCACGTTGCGCTTTTGCGCTTTTAACAACCGGATCGTTGGCCATGGCTTGTTGATAAACGTCCAATAAGCTATCTGCTAATACCGGTGTGGTCATGCCCAGACCAAGCATCAGCGATAAAAGTGTTTTTTTCATGTGTGTGCCTTCAATCTCAACTGTGTTTACTAACTATTGTGGTTGGGTGTATTTGACGATAGATTTTCGCACTGCCCTGTCGTCCGGGCCTGTGTTTGCCCTGTTCCGTCACCCAAAATACTAATTGTTGTCTGTTACTATGGTGTACTTTAAGAAAATCGTAATGCAAAAGACACTTAAAACTCGTAACAGAAGTGGCGTAAGTGTAACAGAATATGTGTCTTTACCGCCTGAGAGTCTAATGCAAAATTATAAATACACTCATGAACGTAAATATTCAATGGCGTATATTAACTGGTTTAAGCAATAAATGAGAATGCAATGACAGCGAAAATTCAACGTTTCAACTCAGATGACGTCAAAGTCGCCGCAATTAAGCCTTTATACGAAGGTTTTTTTACAATGGTTCGATACGATTTTACGCACAAAAAATACGACGGTAGCTGGAGTAATACGGTTAGCCGCGAGATTTTTGAGCGAGGGCACGCCGTGGCGGTTTTGCCTTACGATCCGGTGCTGGAAGAGTTCGTATTAATAGAGCAGGTTCGCATTGGCGCATTGCCCACCACGGACTCCCCCTGGCTGATAGAAATTATCGCCGGCATTATTGACGAAGGCGAAAGTCAGGAGTCGGTGTGTCATCGCGAGGCGCAGGAAGAAGCCGGTATCGGCCTGACCCATCTGACCAAGGCGCTCAGTTATCTGGCAAGTCCCGGTGGTACCACGGAGCGTTTGCACGTTTACGTCGCCTGT
The DNA here is from genome assembly GCF_001758465.1 of Marisediminitalea lipolytica. Lineage (GTDB taxonomy): Bacteria > Pseudomonadota > Gammaproteobacteria > Enterobacterales > Alteromonadaceae > Alteromonas > Alteromonas lipolytica. The sequence goes on along the minus strand of NZ_MJIC01000011.1, from coordinate 51,890 downwards.
ACCGATGCCAGTAAAGCCGCCGGAGTGCATGGGCTGGAATACGAGTCAGAGGATATTTTAGTCCACCGGGTTGCAGAGCAAACAGCAAAGGAATGGCTGGCAAACGGTAAAATAGACAACGCAGCGAGCATAATTGCGTTACAATGGTTCTTTATGAACAAGCAAACTTTGCTAGAGCAGTGGCAGTCCGGTGACCGTAAACAAGCGTAAATACGTACCTGATTTACCAACCTTACAGGCAATCTGTGAGCGTAATTACGTGCACCTGCTATCCATGCTGCCCGACTGTGACACCGAAGATCTCACTTATCGTTTTACGGCGGGTAAGGGGCTCTCCTACAGTGTGCAAATAATTGAGTCAGCGCGTTACACCAGTACTATTCTGGTGGAGCAGGTCAATGTGGCAACGCCGGGTTATCTTAAGCCTTCAATGACGGTAAGACTGTATCACGATGCCCGTATGGCTGAGGTTATCTCAAGTCAGAATGCCGGTGCACTGGCACCTTCCTACGAATACCCCAATGCAAAAATGCGCCTGCGCAACGAAAAGCACATGGTTAATCTGTTTCTCACCGAATGGCTGCATTTCTGCTTAAACCACGATGCGCAACCCATCGCCTCAACCTGAATGAAGTTAGTTCAGATTTCAGACTGCCACCTGTTTGCTTCTGCGCACACTCTGGGCTATGGCAACATTAATCCCGCACTATCGTTGCAAAGCGTGCTCGCGCTGGCATTACAACAACAGCCAGATGGACTGTTATTTACCGGCGATATCTCGGGCGATGACAGCGCGCAGAGTTACCAGCTTTTTTCAGATATTTTAACCCGTTGTTGTCCTGGGGTGCCTTGGCGGGTGATCCCCGGTAATCATGATAACAACCCGTATTTTGATCAGGCGCTTGGGGCTAACTGGTTACAGGCTGGTCAGCCATGGCGATTGGATGGGGTAATGGTGCATGGACTGGATACCCGTTATACCGGCACGCAGGGCATTATTGTCCCGCACCAGCTGGATGCCATTACAAAAGCGATAGTGTCTGAGCCAGAAATTAACCATGTGCTGGCTATTCATCATCACCCGGTGGCAACCAACAGCTGGATGGATAATCACGCTTTGCATGGCGTGGATGCACTGGCCAGGTGGTTAACAGAGCAACCCGTCAGTCTGGTGTTACATGGTCATATCCATGCCGATACTCAGGCTGAGCTAAGTGCCACTCCCATTCTTGGTGTGCCATCTTCTTCCTGGCAGTGGCAGCTCAGCGCTGAGTTTGGCCTGGCGCCATCCCAAGCCGGTTTACGTCTGATAGAAAGTGATGAAAACCACCGTTTATCCAGCCGAATTATCAGGATAGCCGCGCAATAAAACAGGAGTGTTAATGTCGTCGTTACTCTACTTACATGGTTTCTTAAGTTCCCCTGCGTCAGTAAAAGCAACGCAAACCCGGGACTACTTACAACAACATGCTCCGGGCGTAGCTGTTATTTGCCCCGAGCTGGAAAATAGCCCGGCCAGACTTAAACCGCAGTTGCTTGAATTAATGGCCGGTCATGCGGAGCTTTCTGGTGGCGACCTTCGGGTGATTGGTAGTTCGATGGGAGGCTATCTGGCAACCTGGCTGGTTGAGCAATACGGCGGAAAAGCAGTGTTGGTGAATCCGGCGGTGAGACCTTTTGAGCTGCTGGCGGGTTACCTTGGTGAGCATATTAATCCTTACACCAATAAACACTTTGCGCTTAATCAGGATGACATTGGCCATATACAGGCGTTTTATCAACCCACGCTGGCCCGGCCCGCCAATTATAGAGTTTTGCTGCAAAGCGGTGATGAAACCCTCGATTACCAACAGGCAGTAGCCCATTATCAGGGGGCAGAGCTTTGCATCGAGGAGGGCGGTGACCATAGTTTTGTCGGCTATGAGCAACATTTACCGTCAATAATGAGGTTCCTTTATTTGCAGTAAAGCCAGCCTGAACAGGCAAATTGCGCTTCTTACAGACCCCTGATAACATCAGTTAAAAGGTTGCAATATTCATGCTTTATTATCGCTTTGGTATTGCAGCACCGGTGTAGCTAAAAAAGAAGAATAATCACAACAATGTCGAATCAATATAACTCTGATGCTATTGAGGTTTTAAATGGACTGGAGCCGGTTAAACGGCGTCCGGGGATGTATACCGATACCACCCGCCCAAACCATCTGGGGCAGGAAGTTATAGATAACAGTGTTGACGAAGCGCTGGCCGGCCATGCCACTAATATAAAAGTGGTGCTACATGAGGACCAGTCTCTGGAAGTGGTTGATGACGGTCGCGGTATGCCGGTGGATATTCACCCGGAAGAAAAAATATCCGGTGTCGAACTCATTATGACCAAGCTGCATGCCGGTGGTAAGTTCTCGAATAAAAACTACGAATATTCCGGTGGTTTGCACGGGGTAGGTATCTCCGTGGTAAATGCGCTGTCTACCCGGGTAGAAGTCACCATTCGCCGTGATAGTCAGGTTTATCTTATTGCCTTTGCTAACGGCGATCGGGTTGAAGATTTGCACGTTATCGATAGCTGCGGTCGTCGCAATACCGGCACCAGCGTGCGCTTCTGGCCCGATGCTCAGTATTTTGATTCGGCTAAATTCTCGGTCTCAAAACTTTGTCACAACCTGCGCGCTAAAGCCGTCTTGTGCCCCGGGCTGCGCATTAAGTTTGAAGACAAAGTTAATAAAGAAACCCACGAGTGGCACTACGAGGATGGCCTTCAGGATTACCTGTTAAGCGCGGTAAAAGATTACATTACGCTGCCGGAAGATATTCCTTTTACCGGCAGTTTTAGCGGCAACGGCGAAGCCGCTGACTGGGCGGTTATGTGGCTGCCTGAAGGCGGCGAGCTCACTACCGAAAGTTACGTAAACCTTATTCCCACCGCTCAGGGCGGAACCCATGTTAACGGGCTGCGTCAGGGATTGCTGGAGTCCATGCGGGAGTTTTGTGAATTCCGCAGTTTATTGCCACGCGGCGTTAAGCTAACCCCCGATGATATCTGGGACCGCTGTGCCTATATCCTGTCTACTAAAATGCACGATCCGCAGTTTGCCGGCCAGACTAAAGAACGCTTGTCGTCACGTCAGGCGTCGGCATTTGTATCCGGTGTGGTTAAGGATGCATTTAGTCTGTGGTTAAACCAACACACTGATATCGCCGAAGCACTGGCAGAGATGTGTATTAACAATGCTCAGCGTCGCTTGCGTCAGAACAAAAAAGTGGCGCGCAAAAAAGTAACTCAGGGTCCTGCGTTGCCGGGTAAGCTTACCGATTGTGGCTCGCAGGATATTACTCAGTCAGAATTGTTCCTGGTAGAAGGTGACTCGGCGGGTGGTTCAGCTAAGCAGGCCCGTGATCGTGAATTTCAGGCGATCATGCCGCTACGCGGTAAAATCCTCAACAGCTGGGAAGTGGATTCCAGTCAGATCCTGGCCTCCCAGGAAATTCATGATATTTCGGTAGCGCTGGGCATCGACCCGGACTCCGATGATTTAAGCGGGCTGCGCTATGGCAAGATTTGTATTCTGGCCGATGCAGACTCCGATGGACTGCACATTGCTACCTTATTATGCGCGCTGTTTGTTCGTCATTTCCGCGCACTGGTTAATGCGGGACACGTTTACGTAGCCATGCCGCCGCTATTTCGTATTGATGTGGGCAAAGAAGTATTTTACGCCCTGGATGAGTCAGAAAAGCAAGGCATACTGGACCGCATCGAAGCCGACAAAAAGCGCGGTAAGGTAAATGTGCAGCGGTTTAAAGGTCTGGGCGAAATGAACCCGATTCAACTGCGCGAAACCACCATGGATCCCAATACCCGCAGATTGGTTCAGCTTACGGCCGACGATGCTGAGGATATGCTGGAAATAATGGATATGCTGCTGGCCAAAAAGCGTTCTGGCGATCGCAAAACCTGGCTGGAGAGCAAGGGTAATCTGGCCGAGGTTATCTGATGCAACACAAGCAAGCGCTAGATGTTCAGGCGGTATTATTTGATCACGATGGTACCCTGATTAACTCCGAGGCTGTTCATTTTGCGCTGTGGCAGGAAACACTGCGGCCCCACAACGTGGAGCTGACAGATGCCTATTACAACCAAACCATGGCTGGTGTACCCACTACACAAAATGGCATTGATGTAGTAAATGATTTCGGCCTGACCATAGACCCGGCTGAACTGGCTTCCACCAAAGCGAGCCTGACCGAAGCGCATCTGCGCAAGCAACCTTTTCCATTGATGCCTGGCGCTGAAGAAACCTTCGCCCTGTGCCGCAAGCTGGGGCTTCGTACCGCTATCGTAACAGGTGGCAGCCGCTTTTCGGTAGAACGGACACTGGAAAGCTATGGGTTTGCAGACATTGTCGAATGTGTGGTTGCCGTTGATGATGTTGTAAACAGTAAACCCGCCCCGGATTGTTATTTAATGGCGCTGGAGCAGATGCAACTGACAGCTTCACAAGTGGTGGCAGTAGAAGACACCGAACATGGACTGGCCTCGGCGGTTGCCGCAGGTATTCGATGCGTGACCATACCAACTCAACAATCAGCCGGTCACGATTTTTCTGCTGCCAGTGCAGTGTATACGAGTTTGTCTGAATGGACAGCGAACGAGCTTAACCGCTAATTACTCAGGAAAGGATATCTTCAATGTTTGGCCGTATTGTGTTGTTTATTTTTTTACTGCTGGTGTCAGCCATCGCTCTGGTCGCGGTGCTGGTGGTAGATACCGCGCCTGCTGTTAGCCGCGTGTCTTCACAGCAGGTAGATAATGCCGATACGGTGCATGAGTTACTGCGCCAGATAAAAACCAGTTTGTCGGATCGTCATTCTCAGCAAACCGTTGCTGTGTCTCAGGCCCAGTTTGAAAGTCTGATGGGATTTGCCCAGCGCGCCCTGCCAGGCTTTAATGGCGCCGTGGATGTTAGTGCCGGGCAAACCGAAATTTCCGCCAGTGTGGCATTACCGGCCCCCGCCGATGGCTATTTTATTAATTTGTCTGCGTTGATATTGCCGGGGCAGGGCGTGGATATTGAGCATGTGCAGATTGGCAATTTAATGTTACCCGGCGATAAAACCCTGGCTGCTGCGGTATGGCTGGTGGACAAGTTTACCAAGAGCGACGTGGCCAGTACCGCCGCTAACCAAATCACGCAGATTACCATGACAGACGAGCGGTTGGTGCTGGACATGCGTCCCCTTGACGAACTGTTACAGCAAATTGATGTCGCGCGTGAAAATGTCAGCAGTGGCGTGGATGAGTTGGGTACTTTGACTACAGATTACCTGGCTTATGTGAATAGTTCGCCGCTGGGCAGTTCTCCTACGCCGCAATCGGTGGCCAGTTATATTAACCTGGTATTCAGCCGTGCTAACGAACTCAGCGCTGATGATACCCGGGTGATGCACAATCAGGCGGCATTACTTTCGCTAGCCATCTTCTTAGGTGATCACCGCATTGCGGGGCTGGCCGGAGCAAGTCATCCGGCAGGAGTGGCGAGCGAGTCTAAGGCTCCCGCAGTACTGGCGCAACGTAACGATCTGGCCCGACATTTTACTATATCTGCGGCGTTACAAATTTTGTCTCAGCAGAATATGACTATGGCCATAGGCGAATTTAAGGAGCTTATGGACAGAGCCCGGGGCGGCAGTGGTTATAGTTTTGTGGATTTGGCGGCAGATATGTCTGGCATTGAGTTTGCCAAAGCGGCGAGCGAGTCTGACTCTGCATTAAAGCTGCAAAAATTGGCGGTAAAAGGTTTGAAGGAACGGGATATCCTGCCGTTTATCGGTGGGCTGCCAGAAGGACTGAGTAAAGCTGAATTCAGCTATCGCTACAGTGAGGTAGACAGCCCGGCGTACCGCAAGCAGGTTGCTGAGATTCAGCAACGCATTGATAATCTGCCAATTTACCGCTAATCGGGCGGGTTATTTTTTAATGCTGCTGGCAAATTGATGCAGCGTGCTCAGCGCCAGCTCGATTTTTTTTACTAAGGGTACCAGCGCCTGTTTTGCCGCATCATTGTCGAGCTGCTTAAGGGCCTGCCAGTCAGTGGCGATTTCTTCTACGTAAGGGCCAAATCGCTTAGAGCGGGTGGTAAAGCCGCTGTCTTCAGCGAAAATGGCAGCAAACTTACCTTGTTGTTGATGTTGCAACTGATCCAGCATCTGATCAGCGTCGACCGCTTTGCGATAAAGTGTTTGTAGCGTTTCCTGTAATTGCTGGTGAACAGAATCCAAAGAGCGCTCCTTTTTAAAACAGAAAAAAGTCTAAAGAATAATCAAGTACTGCCGATATAGCAGTGAGGTGGGCAATTCTGCCCACTTTTTAACATTGCTACAAGCAAATAAGGAAACTGGTATGGATATTCAAGGCTCAGGTGCCTCTGGAACGTCCGGTGCATCGCTTGAGTTGGCTTCACTCAAGCTGGCCAAAGGTCAGCAAGAGCAAGAAGGTAAAGCGACGCTTCAGCTGCTGGAAGCAGCCGCTGACGTACCAAAACCTTCATCCGCAAATCCGGCTATCGGCGCCAACATCGATACGTACGCCTGATTAGTGATTAACCCTAAGGGTACCCCCTCAGGGTTAATCCTGTGGATGCAGACGTAAGTCAATTGGCGTTTTGCCAGGCTGGCCACCAATTTCGGTAACGAGTTTGGGAACCATAAAGCCTGGCAATCGCTTTATCACTTCAGCCATTATGGCTCTGGCTTGCGCCATATCAATATCGAAATGCGCGGCCCCTTGTACCTTATCCAGTAAATGCAGGTAATAGGGCATAATTCCGGCGTCAAACACCGCTTCGTTTAACTCTGCTTGTGTCTCGGCCGAAGCATTTACCCCTTTAAGCAATACCGCCTGATTAAGCAGTGTAACGCCAGCCTGTCGTAATGGTGCTAACCTGTCGATGAGTTGTGGGGAAACTTCCTTAGCATGGTTAATGTGTAATACCAGCACCTTTTGCAAAGGGAGATTGATAAGCCACTGGTAAAAAGCGTTATCGAGTCGTTCAGGCATTACTACGGGTAGGCGAGTGTGAATTCTTAACCGCTTTATATGAGGCAGGGCGGCCAGTTTTTCAGCCAGTGCTGCCAGCTTATCGTCCCTGGCCATTAACGGATCGCCACCTGAAAGAATCACTTCGTTGATTTCCGGGTGCTCTGCAATGTAGGCGATATTAGCCTCCAGTTGCTGCTGGCTCAGTGAGTTTTCGGCATACGGGAAATGGCGGCGAAAACAATAACGGCAATTAACCGCACAGCCACCTTTAACAATTAACAACACCCGGCTTTGATATTTATGCAGTAAGCCGGGATTGGCAGTATCGTGCTCTTCCAGCGGGTCGGCACTGTAACCAGGCGCGGTTAAAAACTCCTGATTGCTGGGTAAAACCTGCAATAACAGCGGATCCTGCCAGTTGCCTTTTTCCATTAATGAGGCGAAGTGACGGGGTACCCGCATAGGGAACAAGCGGCGCGCTTCCGCGTGTGTACCAAAGTCTGATGGGTCTAAATTAAGGTATTTCAGCAATGAAAAAGGATCGGTAAAACCGCTGGCTAACTCTTTTTGCCAGTTTTGCTCTACAGATATGCTATTTTTTTGTATTATTTGCGCCACTAAAACTAAAACCTACCGTTTTTTATTGAGGAATTATGGCTAATTTCAGCACTAACGAGTTCAAAGCGGGCCTGAAAATCATGCTCGACGGTGAACCTTGCAACATTCTTGAAAACGAATATGTTAAACCAGGTAAAGGCCAGGCTTTCAACCGGGTTAAGATTCGTAAACTGATTTCTGGCAAAGTGCTGGAAAAAACCTTTCGCTCTGGTGAATCAGTGGAAGGCGCAGACGTTATGGATACCGAACTGGCCTACCTGTACACCGACGGCGAATTCTATCACTTTATGAATAACGAAACATTCGAACAAATCGGTGCAGATGAAAAAGCCGTAGGTGAAAATGTTAAGTGGCTGGTAGAAAACGATGTTTGTACCATCACTTTATGGAATGGTAACCCCATTACCGTGACGCCGCCTAACTTTGTAGAGCTGGAAATCACCGAAACCGACCCAGGCCTGAAAGGTGATACAGCGGGTACGGGCGGTAAGCCAGCCACGTTATCAACCGGCGCTGTTGTTCGTGTGCCACTGTTTGTACAAACCGGTGAAGTTATCCGAGTAGATACCCGCACAGGTGATTACGTTTCCCGCGTACAAAAATAACCTACATGCCGCGCGCCAGGGAAACGGTGCGCGGTTAGAATCTCTTACCTATGACAACTCAAACAGACTGGCAACCTACCGCTTCACTTCAGGCATTGCGCCAACGCGCTCAACTTTATAACGAAATTCGCCAGTTTTTTGCGGCTCGTGATGTACTGGAAGTTGATACACCGTCGCTTTCCCACAGCACCGTTACCGACGTATTCATAGAAGGGTTTTCTACGACCTTTGAACACGGCGACCGGGGCCACAACGAAACGCTGTATCTGCAAACGTCACCGGAATTTGCCCTGAAGAGACTGTTGGCCTGTTACCAGACATCGGTGTTTCAAATGTCGAAAGCCTTTCGGCATGAAGGCTTCGGCCGTTGGCACAACCCGGAATTTACTATGCTGGAATGGTATCGGGTGGGCCTTGATCATCACGGTCTTATGGACGAAATCAGTGAACTTCTGGCAGTAGTGCTTGAGGTAGAAAAGACCGAGCGAATGACCTACCAGCAAGCCTTTATCCAGTATCTGGACATTGATCCGCTGGCTGATACCACACAACGTATCGCAGAAGTGTTTAATCAGTGTGAGATAAATTTAAGCGACGAATATCCCATCGATCATGATGGCATGCTGCAACTGCTGTTTAGCTATCAAATTGAGCCTAAAATAGGTCAGCATTGGCCTTGCTTTATTTACGATTATCCGGCATCTCAGTCTTCGCTGGCTAAACTGAACGCCAATGACCCCCGCGTAGCGGACCGGTTTGAGCTGTACTACAAAGGCGCAGAACTGGCCAATGGCTTTAACGAGCTGCAAAATGCAGACGAGCAACGTAAACGCTTTGAACACGATAACCGCCTGCGCCGAACTTTCCGTTTTACCGAAAAACCGGTAGACGAGCGTTTTCTGGCGGCATTGCAAGCGGGTTTACCGGCCTGTGCCGGCGTTGCTATGGGCATCGACCGTATTCTGATGCTAAGGCATGGCTATACCCATATTGAGCAGGTGATTGCCTTTCCGGTGGAACGAGCTTAGCAGAGTTGTACGCGCAGCACTAAAAAGGGTTAAGCGTGTAACCTTGTTGTTGCAGCAGCGCGTGGGCGCTCATTGCCGACAGCGCCACTTCCACACCAGAGATAAAATCTGCTTTTTCATAGCCGTGGGCCGCCGCTGACTGACCACAAACAATAACCCGGACATTGTGCCTCAGCAAAGCATCTATCAGCCTTATGTTAGGGTTAGCAGCCTGCTGCTTTTGTTGATAGGCAACAGCGTTAAGCAAATCCAGGGTTGCACCACCATGAACCACCAAAGCCAGTGTGATATTTTGTGCTGGTACGCCGCTGGCCACATGCATATTTATAAACCTTGCCAGACTATCAAACTGACGGTTTAAACTTCCGGCATCGGCCCCTTTGGCCACATCAAAGGCGACTTTAAAGTGGGCTGATGCATCAAATTGTACGCCCTCGACAGTAGTTTTTTTGCCGAAGTCAGTAAACACCGGGCCCGCAGTGAATTCAGCAGCAGTGGCAGTACCGCCTGACAGAAGGCTGGCAAATAACAGTATGGCCCTGAATTTTAAAGCACAATTTTTGTTCACAATGGCATCCCTCGAGAAGGTTTTAATTAGATTCAGAATTAGTGTTAGTCTCATACCATAGCGAATTCTTTTGTTTAATGACACCTCCTGTACAGGGTTAAAAAAACAGCGCGTACCAAAAGGCTTCAGCAGTATCCCCACCATTTACTTAGCGCTTTATGTAAGTGTGTATTTACTTTTATTTGGCTTGCCTCAAGCTTTTACTGCTCTTTCACAGACGATGACTGACCTAATTTAAACGCTAAGTGGTGCTTGACGATCAATAGCTTTAACTAGTAATGTTATATTATAACGAAATGCACGTTGAAAGATAACGCAAGGGCAAGGCAAGTAATGTTAAGAAAATCTGTAATTGGTGCTGCTGTAGTAATGGCGCTAGGGGCTCAAGCCACCGTCGCCGCAACCATCGAAGGTAAAATTACCAATCAGGCTGGTACGGCTGTGGAAGGCGCAGAAGTCCGTATCGAGGGCTCTAAACAGGTCACTTTCACAGATGCCAGTGGCTACTATAAATTCAGTGATGTGAAAGCACCCCACGTTCACCTTCATGTTTATTCACCCGATTATATTCATGGTGATAACGATCTGGGCGATATTTCAGGTGACCAGGTCGCCGATTTTGTGCTGACACCGGTGTCGGTAGAAAATATCGTGGTAACCGCTAGTGTGCTGGGTTCTTCTGTACTGGAGTCGGTTACGCCGGTTTCAGTTATTGATGAATATCAGCTCCGTAAAATTCAGGCCGAGACACTGGGCGAGACCTTAAAAAATACGCCGGGGGTTCACAGCACTTACTTTGGCCCGGTAGCCAGTAGCCCGGTTATCCGGGGCAACGATGGCCCGCGGGTGAAGATTGTTCAGAATGGTCTGGATGTCTCTGATGTATCCCGCATCGGTCCCGATCACAATGTGGCGGCTAACAGTACCAGTGCAACCCAGGTCGAGGTGTTACGCGGTCCGGCCACCCTGCAGTATGGCAGCGGCGCTATTGGCGGTGTTGTAAATGTGGTGGATAAGCGCATCCCTCGCGAAGTGCCGGCTGGTCTGGAAGGGGATGTAGAAGCTAACTACGCCACCGTGAATGATGGCAAGTTTGGTCGTTTTAATCTTACCGGCGGACAAAACAATATTGCTTTTCACGTGGATGGGTTTAAACGAAAAACCGACAACGTCGATATTCCCGGCTATGCGTCTGTTAACCCTGATGAAGATGAGCAACCGGGCACGCTGGAAAGCAGTGCCATGGATACTACCAATATAACGGCGGGCTTGTCGTTGGCGGATGATCAGGGCTATTTTGGATTCTCAGTAGAGAAACTGGATAACCTTTACGGCGTGCCCGGTCATAGCCATCATCACGAAGAAGAACACGAGGGCGAAACCGAAGAAGAGCATGCCGAACACGCAGGTGAAGAAGGAACCAACCTGGATGTAGACATGACCCGGTATCAGGCAGCCGGTGAGTGGTATTCGCCTTTTAAAGGCATCAGCTCACTGAAATTTGGCGCTGCCTACACCGATTACGAACACGTTGAGATTGAAGACGGCCAGGTTGGAACCCGCTTTACCAATCAAGGCAGCGATATTCGGTTGGCAGCTACCCATGCAGACATTGATGCCTGGCACGGCGTGTTTGGTTTGCAATATCACAACAGCGACTACGCCGCTGAAGGTGAAGAAGCCTATACACCACCAACTGAAACCGAAAGCATGGCGTTGTTCCTCGTAGAGCAGAAGAAGTTTGGCTCAGTGATCCTTGAGTTAGGTGGACGCCTGGAGAGAACAACCTACAATGCCGATAGCATCGATTTTGAACTTGAGGTGGCTGAACATGAAGAAGAGCATCATGACGAAGAAGAAGGTCATGAAGACGAGCACCATGAAGACGAACATGAAGAGCACGAGCTGGCATTCAATTTTGATGAGTATGCATTTACCAGCAGCTCTTTGTCGGCCGGGGTAAACTGGGAATATACGCCAGGTTACTCTGTGGCCCTGACTTTATCGCGCAACGAGCGTGCACCAAGTATGCAGGAGTTATTCTCGGCCGGCCAGCATCTGGCTACGCAAACCTTTGAGGTTGGCCTGGTTTTCGATATGGATGAAGACGGCGAAGTCTCTGAAAATCTGCGCAGCGTAAAGGAAGAGGTGAGTAACAATATCGACCTTACCTTCCGCAAGTTCAGCGGCGACAGCGGTTATACCCTTTCGTTCTTCTACAATCAGGCGGATGATTATATTTATCAGAGTGCTACCGATTTGACTGCACTGGCTCACGGCCACGAGGAAGAAGAGGAAGAAGTTCATGACGAGCATGAAGAGGCAGAAGAGCATGAGGAACATGCAGAAGAGGGCACGCCGGTTTACTACTTCAACCAGGACGATGCCACCATCTACGGTGTAGAAGCGGAAGGGTTCGTAGACCTTAACGTCAACTGGCGCGTGAGTGTGTTTGGTGATTACATCCGCGCCAAGATTGACTCAGACAACCTGCCACGTATTCCGCCTTTACGCTTAGGCTCTACCATCAGTTATGAAGGTGAAGCGTTAAGCTCAGAGCTATCGGTAGTGTGGTATGACGATCAGACGAAAACCACACAGTACGAAACGGCTACAGATGGCTACACCCTGGTAAATGCCTCGGTAGATTACCGCCTGTCTGATACGCAGGACTGGACCGTATATGTGCGTGCAAACAACCTGTTTGACGAAGAAGCCCGGGTACATACCTCTTTTTTGAAAGATCAGGCGCCATTACCCGGTCGTAATTTTACACTGGGAACGCGTTTGAGTTTCTAGTGTGCTTTTCACTTCATTCCCATCTTTGCGGCCCCCGGGCCGCTTTTTTTTGCCTGTGCGCCAGCGACGGTGTGTAAAGAATTGTTAAGGAGTGCAAAGCTAAGCGAGGACAAAGAACCAAACCCCTGAGCAGGCGTCTCTTAAGCTGATTTTATCAATTTGAGGATGCCAACTTTAATGAATATTTCACTACCAACACTCTTACGCCTGGCAGTGGCGCTGACGATAGCAACATCGCCATCCTTTATATGCCTTTACCGAGGCCAAAAATTATTTTATTACGGTAGAACCGGCCGAAAATGCCGCCGGATACCAAATAAATATCGTCAATTAACCGGAATAACGGTAATATTTACCTGCCTGGCTGGGACAACAAAGACGCTCCCGGCCAGTATTCACAAGACTTTCACACCAGTGGCAACATAAATTCACAGCCTGCCGCAATTAATCTCCCGTAAGCTAAAAATAATTCAAATTGCGGGTACACTATACGATTCTTTTCTGTTATTATTTCGCGCCCTTTTTAGCGGGGTATGGTTTAAAAATGGCCAAAAAGGCCGTTTTTAACGCAATCGGAGACTCATAAGAGTCATAATTAACAGCGGAGCATTAATCATGATCCAAATGCAAACTAACCTGGACGTTGCCGACAACAGCGGCGCTCGCAGGGTTCAGTGTATTAAGGTTCTTGGTGGCTCGCATCGCCGTTATGCAGGTATCGGTGACATCATCAAAGTTGCAGTGAAGGAAGCAATTCCTCGCGGTAAAGTAAAAAAAGGTGATGTACTGAACGCAGTGGTGGTGCGTACTAGAAAAGGCATTCGTCGTGCAGATGGTTCTACTATCCGTTTCGATAGCAATGCAGCTGTTTTGCTTAATGCAAACAAGCAACCAATTGGTACGCGTATCTTTGGACCGGTAACCCGTGAGCTGAGAAGTGACAACTTCATGAAGATCATCTCACTGGCCCCAGAGGTACTATAAGGAGTCACGATAATGGCTAATAAAATTCGTCGTGATGATGAAGTAGTCGTATTAGCGGGTAAAGATAAAGGCAAGCAAGGCAAAGTCGTGCGTGTTCTGACATCTGAAGGCCGTGTAGTCGTTGAAGGTGTAAATCTGGTCAAGAAACACCAGAAGCCTAACCCACAACTGGGCGAAGCTGGCGGTATTGTTGAGAAAGAAGCATCTATTGACGTTTCTAATGTTGCGGTAGTTAACCCGGCAACGGGCAAAGCTGATCGCGTTGGTTTCCGTACGGAAGACGGTAAGAAAGTTCGTTTCTTTAAGTCTAACGGCGAACTCGTTTAATTTATTGGAGAGTACGATGGCGAAACTGCATGATTTCTATAAAGAAACAGTAGTAGCTGAACTTGCGAAGCAGTTCGGATACAAAAGCGTCATGCAAGTCCCTCGGATTGAAAAAATCACTCTGAACATGGGTTTAGGTGAAGCAGTTGCTGACAAGAAAGTTCTTGAGCACGCGACAGCCGATATGGCTGCAATCGCTGGTCAAAAGCCGATTGTTACAGTTGCACGTAAATCAGTAGCGGGTTTCAAAATCCGTGAAGGTTATCCGATTGGCTGTAAAGTAACCCTGCGCGGCGAGCGCATGTGGGAATTCTTAGAGCGCTTAATTTCGATTGCAATTCCACGTATCCGTGACTTCCGTGGTCTGAACGCTAAGTCGTTCGACGGACGTGGTAACTACAGCATGGGTGTGCGCGAACAAATCATCTTCCCTGAAATCGATTTCGATAAGGTAGATAAAGTTCGTGGTATGGATATCACCATCACTACCAGTGCTGGCACTGACGAAGAAGCGCGCGCATTACTAAGTGCGTTCAACTTCCCATTCAGAAAATAAGGTGTAGGGTTATGGCAAAAGAATCAATGAAGGCTCGTGAAGTAAAGCGTGCAAAGCTTGTTGCTAAGTATGCTGAAAAACGTGCTGCGCTTAAAGCGATTATCAGCGATGTTAACGCCTCTGAAGAAGAGCGTTGGGATGCTGTATTGAAGCTACAACAACTGCCACGTGATAGCGCCAAGACTCGTCAGCAAAACCGCTGCCGTGTAACAGGTCGTCCACATGGTTTCCTACGTAAGTTCGGTCTGAGCCGTATCAAGTTGCGTGAAGCAGCGATGCGCGGTGAAGTCCCTGGCTTGAAAAAAGCCAGCTGGTAAGGAGTAGCTGATATGAGCATGCAAGATCCTATCGCGGATATGTTTACCCGCATCCGTAACGGCCAGATGGCACAGAAAGTATCTGTAGCTATGCCTTCTTCTAAGCTTCGCGTTGCTATCGCTGAAGTATTAAAAGCTGAAGGTTATGTAACAGAGTACGCTGTATCTGGTGACGTTAAGCCTGTTTTAGAAGTGACTCTTAAGTACTTCCAGGGCAAGCAAGTAATCGACACTATTGAACGTGTAAGCCGTCCTGGTCTGCGCATCTATAAGAAAAAAGATGAGCTGCCTAAAGTAATGGGTGGTTTAGGTGTTGCTATCGTGTCAACTTCTAAAGGTGTGATGACTGACCGTGCTGCGCGTAAAGCAGGCATGGGCGGTGAGATCATCGGTTATGTAGCGTAACGGAGGAGTTGAAATGTCACGTGTAGCAAAGGCCCCTGTTGACCTCGCCTCTGGCGTAGAGATCTCAATCTCAGGTCAAGAAGTCACAATCAAAGGTAAAAACGGTACATTGAACCGCGTATTTAACGACGCTGTTGAAGTAGTACAGGAAGAGAACCAGGTTAAGGCGTTACCTCGTGAAGGTTTCCCTGATGCATGGGCTCAGGCTGGTACCGCTCGCGCGCTGTTAAACAGCATGGTTATCGGTGTATCTCAAGGTTTTGAGAAAAAACTGCAGCTGTTAGGTGTTGGTTACCGTGCACAAGCACAAGGTAACAAACTGAACCTGACTCTGGGTTTCTCACACCCTGTAGCATACGAAATGCCTGCCGGCATTACAGTTGAAACTCCGACCCAAACTGAAATCCTCGTTAAAGGCGCGGATAAGCAGGTAGTTGGTCAGGTTGCGGCGAACATTCGCGCGTACCGTCCACCAGAGCCTTACAAAGGTAAAGGTGTTCGCTATGCAGACGAGCATGTACGTCGTAAAGAAGCTAAGAAAAAGTAGGTGGGTGATACGATGGATAAGAAAGCAGCACGCTTGCGTCGCGCAACTCGCGCACGCGCTAAAATTCGTGAACTGGCCGCGCATCGCCTGGTGATTAACCGTACACCTCGCCACATCTATGCTCAGTTAATCGCTCCTAGCGGTGCTGAAGTATTGGCGGCGGCTTCTACGGTTGAAAAAGATCTGGCTAAAGATCTGAAATCAACTGGCAACGCTGAAGCAGCGGCTCTAGTAGGTAAAGTAATCGCAGAACGCGCTATCGAAAAAGGCATCAAAAGTGTTGCTTTCGATCGTAGCGGTTTCCAATACCACGGTCGCGTTAAAGCATTAGCTGATGCAGCTCGCGAAGCTGGCCTTCAGTTCTAGGAGTTAATAATGGCTAAACAAGAAGTTCAAACAGGTGAAATGCTTGAAAAATTGATCGCTGTTAACCGCGTTTCTAAAGTGGTTAAAGGTGGTCGTATTTTCAGCTTCACTGCATTGACAGTAGTTGGTGACGGCAATGGCCGTGTTGGTTTTGGTTACGGTAAAGCACGTGAAGTGCCAGCCGCTATCCAAAAAGCGATGGAAAAAGCCCGTCGCAACATGGTTAGTGTAGACCTGAACGGTCACACGCTGCAGCACCCTATTAAAGGTCGCCACTCTGGCTCTAAAGTTTACATGCAGCCTGCATCAGAAGGTACCGGTATCATCGCCGGTGGTGCAATGCGTGCAGTACTTGAAGTAGCTGGTGTGCAGAACGTACTTTCAAAATGTTACGGCTCTACTAACCCAATCAACGTTGTTCGTGCAACCGTTAACGCGCTGACCGAGATGAACTCGCCAGCCGGTATCGCTGCTAAACGTGGATTGTCTGTAGAAGAAATTTTGGGGTAATCAGACATGGCAACGATTAAAGTAAAGCAAACTAAAAGTGCAATTGGCCGTCTGCCAAAGCACAAAGCGACGCTTAAAGGTTTAGGCCTGCGTAAAATCAACCATGTTCGTGAACTCGAAGATACCCCAGCCGTTCGTGGCATGATCAACCGTGTATATTACATGGTTGAGATCGTGGAGGAGTAAGATATGCGTTTAAACACAATTTCTCCTGCCGAAGGATCAAAGCCAAGCGCTAAGCGCGTAGGTCGTGGTATCGGTTCTGGTCTTGGTAAAACCGGTGGTCGTGGTCATAAAGGCCAAACCAGCCGTTCAGGTGGTTCTATCAAGCCAGGCTTCGAAGGTGGTCAGATGCCTATTCAGCGCCGTCTGCCTAAGTTTGGTTTCACGTCTCGTAAGAGCTTTGTTACCGATCAGGTAACACTGACTGAAATCGCTAAGGTTGAAGGTGAAACAGTAACTTTAGAAACTTTAAAAGCAGCTGGTCTGATTAAGAAAGACGTTCTGTTTGTTAAAGTAATGAAGAGCGGTGAAGTATCACGCGCTGTTACTGTTAGCGGGTTGAAGGTTACTAAAGGTGCCAAGGAAGCGATCGAAGCTGCTGGCGGTAAAGTAGAGGAATAAGCTAAATGGCGAAACCAGGATTGGATTCGGGCGCGAAAAGCGGCTTGAGTGAGCTTAAAGCAAGATTGTTGTTCGTACTCGGAGCAATTGTAGTATTCCGGTTAGGGTCATACGTGCCTATTCCTGGTATCGATGCCGCAGTGCTGTCGCAGTTGTTCGAGCAACAAAAAGGTACCATCGTAGAAATGTTCAACATGTTCTCCGGTGGTGCGCTTGAGCGTGCATCAGTTCTGGCTTTGGGGATTATGCCTTACATTACTGCATCAATTATTATGCAGTTGCTCTCTGTTGTGCATCCGCCAATGGTTGAGCTGAAAAAAGAAGGTGAAGCAGGCAGACGTAAGATTAGTCAGTATACGCGTTATTTAACGCTGGTACTGGCCACCTTCCAGTCTATCGGTATTGCTACCGGCCTGCCTAACCTGATTAATGGTTTGGTGATTAATCCTGGCTTCGGATTTTACTTTACTGCGGTAGTAAGCTTAGTCACCGGGACAATGTTCCTGATGTGGTTAGGTGAACAAATTACCGAACGAGGTATCGGTAACGGTATCTCTATTTTGATATTTGCTGGTATTGTTGCCGGTCTGCCAACAGCGATAGGTCAGACTGCGGAACAAGCAAGACAGGGTGACATCAATATGTTGTTACTGCTGTTGATTGGCGCCATTGTAGTTGGCTTAACGTACCTGGTTGTGTTTGTAGAACGCGCCCAGCGTCGTATCGTGGTAAACTATGCAAAACGTCAGCAAGGCCGTAAGGTTTATGCTGCACAAAGCACCCATTTACCGCTGAAAGTTAATATGGCCGGGGTTATCCCACCAATCTTTGCTTCCAGTATCATTCTGTTCCCTGGTACCATTGCGGGCTGGTTCGGACAAAATGAATCAATGGCCTGGTTACAGGACGTAGCACTGCTACTGTCGCCTGGTCAGCCGTTGTACGTGATGTTATATGCAGTTGCGATTATCTTCTTCTGCTTCTTCTATACCGCGCTGGTATTTAACCCGCGTGATACAGCAGACAACCTGAAGAAATCCGGCGCATTCATCCCAGGCATCCGCCCGGGTGAGCAAACGTCACGTTATATCGATAAGGTAATGACTCGCCTGACACTTGCTGGCGCTCTATACATAACCTTTATTTGTTTAGTGCCCGAGTTCATGTTGATCGCGTGGAACGTGCCTTTCTACTTCGGTGGAACGTCACTGTTAATTATCGTGGTTGTTATCATGGACTTTATGGCACAGGTGCAGACACATTTGATGTCAAGTCAGTATGAGTCTGTTCTGAAGAAAGCGAATCTTAAAGGCTACGGCCGCTAAGATAAGCCTACTACGGAGTGATGTAATGAAAGTTCGTGCATCAGTAAAAACGATTTGCCGTAACTGTAAAATCATTAAGCGCAACGGTGTTGTGCGTGTGATTTGCAGCTCTGACCCTAAGCATAAGCAGCGTCAAGGCTAATCTAACGCGGTGAATGATTTGTTAATAACTGTAAGCAGAACCTGACATCAGGTTCTGCTTTCGGCGCAGATGAATTAATCACCTTTTATTTGCAATTTGTTCGACGGGTAAGTATCCTATCGGGCTTTTTAGGCCGTCGACTATAATTAAGAGGAGTGCTGTTAATGGCCCGTATCGCTGGCATTAACATTCCTGAGCACAAGCACGCTGTGATCGCCCTTCAGGCAATCTTCGGCGTTGGTCCTACACGTGCGAAAAGCATTTGTGCAGGCGCTGGTGTTGCAGAAGATACAAAAATCAAAGAGCTTGATGAAGCTACAATCGAGAAGCTTCGTGAACAAGTGGCGTTATTCACTGTAGAAGGTGACTTACGTCGTGAAGTTTCTATGAGCATCAAACGTTTGATGGACCTGGGTTGCTTCCGTGGTATTCGCCACCGTCGTAGCTTGCCTCTACGTGGTCAGCGCACTAAAACTAATGCGCGTACCCGTAAAGGTCCTCGTAAGCCAATTAAGAAGTAAACGGGGAGTATAAGTTATGGCAAAAGCACCAGCTCGTAGCACGCGTAAGCGCGCTAAACGTCAGGTTGCAGACGGTATGGCTCATATCCATGCGTCTTTCAATAACACAATTGTGACTATCACAGATCGTTCAGGCAACGCACTTGCATGGGCAACTTCTGGTGGTTCAGGTTTCCGTGGTTCACGTAAATCTACCCCATTTGCTGCACAGGTAGCTGCTGAGCGTGCCGGCGTAGCCGCGCAAGAATACGGTCTGAAAAACCTTGAAGTTTTCGTTAAAGGTCCAGGTCCAGGCCGTGAGTCTGCGATCCGTGCCCTGAACGCTACAGGTTACAAGATCACAAACATTACCGATGTGACGCCTATCCCTCACAACGGTTGTCGTCCACCGAAAAAACGTCGCGTTTAATCGACGGACAGTTGGAGAAAGAACATGGCAAGATATTTGGGTCCAAAACTCAAGCTTAGCCGTCGTGAAGGAACTGATCTGTTCCTTAAGAGCGGCGTTCGCGCAATCGATTCTAAATGTAAAATCGAAACTGCGCCTGGTCAACACGGTGCCCGTCGTGGTCGTCTGTCTGACTACGGTGTGCAGCTGCGTGAAAAGCAAAAAGTCCGTCGTATGTACGGCATTTTAGAAAAGCAATTCCGTAACTACTATAAAGAAGCGGCTCGTCTGAAAGGCAACACTGGTGAAAACCTGTTGCAACTTCTTGAGCAGCGTCTTGATAACGTAGTTTATCGTATGGGATTCGCCAGCACTCGTGCAGAAGCGCGTCAGCTGGTTAGCCACAAAGCTATTTTAGTTAATGGCAAAGTGGTAAACATTCCATCGTTTAACGTTACTGCCGAAGACGTGGTTTCTGTTCGTGAAAAAGCTAAAAAGCAAGCGCGTATCGCGGCTGCTTTGGAACTGGCTGAACAGCGTGAGAAGCCAACCTGGATTGAAGTAGACAGCAACAAAATGGAAGGTACGTTCAAGCGTGTTCCTGAAAGAACTGACTTGTCTGCCGAAATTAACGAACAGTTGATCGTCGAACTTTACTCTAAGTAAAGCTAACTAAAGAGGAAGCATTGTGGGTTCTGTGACTGAATTCCTTAAACCGAGATTAGTTGAGATCGAAAACGTTTCTCCTACTCGTGCCAAAGTAACTTTGGAACCCCTGGAGCGTGGTTTTGGCCACACTTTAGGTAACGCCTTACGTCGCATCTTACTGTCGTCCATGCCTGGATGTGCAGTAACAGAAGTTGAGATCGATGGCGTCCTTCACGAGTACAGCACCAAAGAAGGTGTTCAAGAAGATGTAATCGAAATCTTGTTGAACCTTAAAGGTTTAGCGGTTCGCTTAGAAGGCAAAAACGAAGCGACTCTGACTCTGGTGAAATCTGGCGCTGGCCCTGTTGTAGCTGGTGATATCCAGCATGATGGTGACGTAGAAATCGTTAACCCTGAGCACGTCATTTGTACTTTAACCGGCGAAGCTGAAATCAGCATGCGCATTAAAGTAGAAATGGGTCGTGGTTACGTACCAGCGTCAACTCGTCGTTCCTCTGAAGAAGATGATCGTCCAATTGGTCGTTTATTAGTAGATGCATCATACAGCCCAGTTGAGCGTATTGCTTACACCGTAGAATCTGCGCGTGTAGAACAGCGTACCGACCTGGACAAACTGATCATTGATATGGAAACGAATGGTACTTTAGATCCTGAAGAAGCCATCCGTCGTAGCGCAACCATCCTGGCTGAACAGCTGGATGCGTTTGTTGAACTGCGTGATATCTCTGAGCCAGTGCAGAAAGAAGAGAAACCTGAGTTCGATCCTATTCTGCTGCGTCCGGTTGATGACCTGGAATTAACAGTACGTTCTGCTAACTGTCTGAAAGCAGAAGCTATCCAGTATATTGGTGACCTGGTTCAGCGTACCGAAGTTGAGTTACTTAAAACTCCTAACTTAGGTAAGAAATCGCTAACTGAGATCAAAGATGTTCTCGCTTCACGTGGACTTTCTCTGGGCATGCGCCTGGAAAACTGGCCACCTGAGAGCATCGCTGAAAAAGATTAATCAGGTTTAAAAGAAACTGATTTTTTAGAAGGATAAAACTATGCGCCATCGTAAGAGTGGTCGTCAGTTGAATCGCAACAGCAGCCATCGTCAAGCTATGTTCAAAAACATGGCCGGTTCTTTGGTCAAGCACGAAGTGATCAAAACGACGTTACCAAAAGCGAAAGAATTACGTCGCGTAATTGAGCCTCTTATCACTCTGGCTAAGCAAGACAGCGTTGCAAACCGCCGTTTAGCTATGGCTCGCACTGGTGATAAAGAAGTAGTAGGTAAACTGTTCAACGAGCTTGGTCCTCGTTACGAAACTCGCCCAGGCGGTTATCTTCGCATTTTAAAATGCGGTTTCCGTGCTGGCGACAACGCGCCTATGGCATACGTTGAGTTAGTTGACCGCCCGGTTGTAGAAGCTGAAGAAGAAGCAGTAGAAGCAACTGAAGAGTAAGCAATTACTCGATGCTAGATTAGCCTTGCGCTAGTGTAGTTCGCTAAAAAACCCGCCTTATGGCGGGTTTTTTGTTTCCGAACTTCGTTATGCACTGGCTTACATTCTTGAAATTTTTCATGCAGAGGAGAGATAAAAATTGGCATGAGTTTCAAGACAAACTCTATACTAAATGTTAGGATTCGTGTTTACCGCAGAAACCACTGTTTCCGCTAAAAGCAACTAAAAGAGTAAATCCACAAGGCATGGTAGAGTCAGTATCTTTAAAGGAATTCGGGTATAACTTTTGTGGCCCGCTACTGCATAGTTATTTATCGAAAGTGGTCGCCTCACTCGATGAAGACACTAAAAAAATCTATTGTCTGGCAAGAGAAGGATATATCCTTCAGAAAGGGCTGGAAATTATCTCCCCTCAGTTAGAAACGCACTATCTATACGCATCCCGTACGTTTCTATTCAGAATTTTGCTTTCAGATAAAGCTTCATGGCCACTGTCACTCGGACACGGTTATGAAGGCTCAACTCGCGATTTTTTTATAGCTAGGTTCGGATTTACACTGGAACAAGTAAATCAGATAATTCCTGAAGATGAGCTGGATAATGAAATCGTTGTACCAGATGACATGCCAAAGCTCGAAAAGTTAATTAAAGCTAACTTAGAGATAATTAAGAGTTTAGTGGAGCCGACTAAAAAGGCTTATTTAGACTATTTAGCATCAGTCAATTTGACAAAAGAAACCGCCAATAAAGCCGTTTTGTTAGATGTTGGCTATTCAGGAACAATCCAGAAATTACTTAGTTTGCTGCTAAATAGCGACACCAATGGATTCTATTTCATTACAACGGATAGTAGTAAAACTACAGCTGGGCACTTTAAGGCAAATATGAATTTTGCATTCAAAGACAAAGTGAAGATGGGCGGTGGTTATACAATGCTGGATCGCTCGATGTTTATGGAGTCGTTGTTTACATCGCCCGATGGCCAATTCATTGACATTTTAGAGTCGCCATTTAAAGAAGGTGATTTCATTTTTTCTTTTGGTAAGCGCAACTTCACGCAGCATCATTTTGAAAAATTATCACTCGTTTTTGACGGGGCACTGGAAGCTGTTACACATTTTCATAAAAGTAATGTGACCTTTAAAGTAGAAGAGATTGAATTTCTCTATGAGCAATACGTCTCCAAAAGAAACCTGCTGCCAAGCGCTAGTTGGCCACTATTCGAATTTGATGATGCGATTTCTGGTTTTGGTAACGTCAACTCAATGCAGTTTTTTGGTTTATAACTATGAAAAGAAATTTTAAAAATCTCGCTAGAGGACTCCAAACTAAAATAGAAGGGCTAGCTTACCCATCTTTAGCAAAGGCGTATAAGCTTGCTATCAAGTCTGGCCTGTTTAACCCAGAGTGGTACCAGGAACACTATGGCTCGTTCCCCAGCAACTGGTTAGCGTTTAAGGATTATATAAAAAAATCCCCTTACGCTAATGTGAATCCATCACCAGAATTTGATACGGAAACCTATCTACGGTGTAACGTAGACGTTTATCATGCAGGGCTCTCACCGTTACTGCATTATATGTATCATGGGCGTAATGAAGGCCGAGCCTGGTCTAGGGCGTTGCCAAGATGGACGCCACGAGATAATTTAATTCCAAAAGAGAGTGCGACCTGGCGACAGCAAAAAATAGCTATTGTCCTGCATATCTTTTATGCAGACTTTGTAGCTAAGTTTGCCAGTTGTCTGGAAAAATTCCCTACTGAGGTGGATGTGTTTGTTACTGCGGCAACACAGGATATTGCTAATGATGCCTCAGCTACCTTCAAAAAAATTAATAAAGTCAACAACGTCAAAGTAACCGTTTGCGAGAATCGTGGGCGTAACTTTGGGCCATTTTTAGTACACTTCAGTAAAGAGTTGCTAGCGTACGATTTAATGTGCCACTTGCATTCCAAAAAGTCCCTTTACAGTGGTCGAGAGCAAACACAATGGTTTGATTACCAAAATCAGTTTTTACTAAAAGATAAACATGTTACTTCATCCGTATTACGCTTATTTGATGAACACAAAGAGTTGGGATTATATTACCCAACGTCATTTTGGATGATGCCAGCATGGGTCAATCACTGGACCTGTAATAAACCGTTTGCAAAGGAATTTATCGCGGAGTGGGGACTGGATATCAGCGATAATTTCTTAACATATCCCGTTGGTGGAATGTTTTGGGCAAGGCCTGCAGCGCTTGAGCCTCTGCTAAACAAAACTTATCAGTATGAAGATTTCCCCGCTGAACCATTACCGAATGACGGTTCCAAACTTCATGCGCTGGAGCGCATTTTGGGCCCCCTGGTTGAAAAACAAGGGTATGAGCAGTTTTATTATTACGCGCCGCTTGGAAGGTTTACTCAGGATAAAACCTCAATCTCTACCAGCTATTACAAGCCTGCGTCCTCTTTACTGGGGGATTTATCCAACTTTGATATTATTTCGTTTGATGTGTTCGACACTGTATTACGAAGAAAATACTGTGAGCCAGATTACGCTAAGTATCTGCTAGGTAAAGAGCTATCTCATATTGGTGTATTCAGTTCGCCAGAAGCGTTTGTTGAAGCGCGTAATAAAGCTGAGTTAACTTGTCGGCAAACAAAGTCGTTTGAAGGCGATGTGTCGATAACCGAGGTATACCAGCAACTAGCGAAAGAATGTCAGATTTCAGAAGAATGTGCCTTAGATTGGATGAATAAAGAGTTTTATTACGATTTGGAAATGGCGCTACCAAAAGATGAGATGGTCGAAATGGTTAAGCAGCTTTCGTTAAATAAAAAGGAAATCTGGTTTATCACTGATATCTACTATACAAAGCGACAGGTAGAGACAATGCTCCGTAAAATAGGTATAGCTGTGCCTTACCGGTTATTTGTTAGTTCTGATTTAGGTAAACGTAAAGATGCCGGTACGATGTGGACTTATGTTAAAGAGTTAATCAGCGGGACCTCTAAAAACTACATTCACGTGGGGGACAATGTGCGCTCCGACGCCCAAATATGTGGCGACTTTGGACTTCAGAATATACACATTTTACATCCTATAGATAAATGGAAGTTAGCCGGCTTTGGTTGTCTTGCATCACTGGATATGGATACTCCATCAGAAAGCGATATTCTGAAGTGGGGACCGCAAATAAGCAATTTAGGACGTTATCCGTTCTTTGGTGAGTAACGTTAGATTAAGCGTATATGAAAATAGCAATTTTAATGATGCAGAAAAATGAGGAAGAGCTTTTAAGCAAATGGATTGCTTATCACAGTTACCTCGTTGGGCATGAAAATCTTTTTATCTTTGACAATGGTAGTGAGAGTTCGATTACAAAAGAACAACTTTCTAAAGCAAAAGCCAAAGGTTGTAATATCATAGTGAAGTACACTACTAAAGACGATTATGAAAATCGCGGTGATATTTTTTGTGATTTCATTAAAAGATTAGATCAAGAATCAAATTTCGATTACTACATGCTTATCGATTGTGATGAATTTTTAGCAACACTTGATAACGAAGGTGTTGTTAGCTGCGATAAAAGCGCATTGCAGTTAGAGTTACTTAAGTATGAAAATACACAAGGTACCTTGTTAATAGATAGTCAGTTTTATAACTCTTCGGTGAGCCCTTACTGGTACAACAAGCAACCCTATCGTAAGTGTTTTTTCAGACACGGTACGATTAAGTCACTTGACCAGGGATTTCATTGGGGTAAGGTGAAAGAATCAGATGCTGAGAAGCGTACCGGATTAGTACATATTCATTTTCATAATAAGCCTTATCGAATAGCCCGTTTGCATGCCGAAGAAAAACTGCGTGGCAGGGTGCCAGACTTTTCGTTGGAAACACTGGCCAGCTATCGTGGTAAAGGGTTTCATTTGGTTCGTTACTTTACCGAGGATGAAGAGCGTTTTATTGCAAATCAAATTTGTTTAAATCATATATACTCCGCCTCTCTCATCACGAAATTAAAAGAGTTAGGGCAAGGTTGGCCTTATGCAGAGGACGTATCGGCTACGGCATCTAACCTTGGGTTTAGCGACGCAGGCGACGGATTTAAAAAGCAATTGAAAACGTTTAATGGGTCAATCGATAATATTAAGACTGAGCAAGATCAGCTCATCATTTCAGGCTGGGGAATAATCCGTCATGCAAAACCGGTGAGCAACATTTATTTAATGTTAGATAATAAAACCAGGGGCCGGTTTGAAATTGTTTCTCGGCAGGTAAGAGAAGATGTGAATGAAATGCTGAATGTAAGGGGAGAACCATTAGGGTTCGTTGCAAGGGTTCAAATATCCAATATCTCGTCTCATGATAGTGAAGAAGTGCTCGGGAAATTGTGTACTTTCGTTGATTTTGATGGTGAGTTCTTTGAGTTTGATATGCGTAGACATTTACAGGTTTTCAACTACGCTTTAGTTGCCAGCAAATAGCTTCGTCACATTTAAATGAACAAAAAATTATTTATTCATGTTGGGCCGCCGAAAACCGGCACGTCAGTAATCCAGTTTTGGTTAAATACACATTCGCAATGGTTGAAGAATCAAGGTGTGTATTACCCTCAACATGAACTTGACTCTAATAGTGTAAGCTCTGGCCACAGAGCTTTGTTTTTAGAGCGTTTATCACAAACAACAAGAACTCGATTTAATCATGCTAAATTCCAACAGCTGTTAACTGAGTTCAATGAAACTGATTGCAGCAGCCTCTTACTTAGTTCAGAGTTTTTCTTTTATCAGATACCAGAATTTTTAAAGTACAAAGACCAATATGACATTCAATTAATTGCCTATGTTCGCGCTGATCTTGAGCTAATTGAATCTTTATATAATCAGTCGGTAAAACGTAATGGCCAGACTATGCCGTTGCCGCATCGTAATCAATTACCCAAAAGTTACTTGGACGAATTGATTGATTTTGTATCTATTTATTCAGACCGTACGTTTAGTCTTCGGGCCTACGGTGATTCAACGGTTTTCAATACCGATATCATTACTGATTTATTATCATGTCTCGACTTAGAGCCACCAACAGGCTATGGCCCTCAAAGTGAAAAAATTAACTCGTCTTACAGTTTCGAATGTCTCGAATTCAAGCGTTGGGTTAACAAATTTTGCCTTGGCGACCTCGATCATCGCATTGATCAATGTTTACAGGGGTTTAAAAGTAACACCCGGGCTTACAGCTTGCTCCCGGCTAATACATATCAGTGTTACCAAGAGCAAAGCCTTAAAAAAATAAAGGCATTACAGACATTAGCGCCTATCGAGAACTATGAAAGTCTTATCAATTATGTGAAAGCAAAAAGCAGAGCTAGTTATATACACCAAGAGCTTTACCCGGAACATCTTGTTAAAGTTGGCGAGTATTTGCTCGCTACCGACAAATCACTACTAAGTGAACTAGTAAACCATATTGGTAGTAAGAAGCTCGCGAATTCAGATGTAGAGTATTTTGATTTACTTCAGCAGCTTCTAGTAACCAATAAAATGCCAGAGCAAAAAAAATCGTGGCTGAGCAAGCTAATGAGGAAAATGGGGAAGTAGCCATTGCATAACCTTACAGATGAAGAGTGGAAAGCCAAAAAGCTGTCGGTAGCAACATGGGAAGCCAACGTTGCCGAACTCCCACAACAAAAAATTATCAAAGAGGTGCTTGCACGCAATGCCAATGCTACTTTCGGACCTAATTGTTACATTGCTCCAGACTGCAATTTTTTTACCGACAGCGCACGTTTGGGGAGGAATGTTCGCATAGCATCTCAGGTAACTCTACGTGGCAATATCACAATGGGTAACGATGTTTCTGTGAATCCATTAACCAATATTATTGGTAACGTAAAAATTGGAAATGCTGTTCGAATTGCGAGCTCTGTACAAATATTTGGCTTTAACCACGGATTTGAACGTGTTGATAAATTTATAAAAGACCAACCTATCACTTCAAAAGGAATTGATATTGGCGAAGGTACATGGATAGGGGCCGGTGTTTCAATTGTAGACGGCGTTTCTGTAGGGGCTAATAGTGTAGTTGCCGCTGGTGCTGTGGTTACCAAGTCATTTCCTGATTTTTCGATTATCGGCGGTACACCGGCACGGCTGATTCGATCACGAATCAAAGCTGGTGATTTGAAGCTTGAAGTAACAAATATCGCAAAAAAATCTAGCCAATTAGATTATTGCATTGACCTCCCGCGAACCGGGTTACTAGATGAAAATAAACGTGTAATCAATGGTTGGATAGCCAGTGTCTACGAAGTTACAGGTTTGTTTAAAGTCGTTGATAATGTCAAGACAAAGATTTTGGATTTTCATGAACGGCCTGATGTAAAAAATTACCTTAGCGCGGAAAATCCAACTTTAGCTCAGCGTGCATCAATCATAGGCTTCACTGTTAATGATGTGCAAGTGGGAATGGCTCTACATTTATCCACCACGCGTAGCGAGATGACACTTGTGAGGTTTTGTAATCCCCCCATTTTAAACAGCAGTTATTCGTAGAAATTCCTTAAGCTGCTTTCAATAGTTGTTTGGGTGGAATACCACCGATAGCCATATTAGGTCGTTCGTTGTTGTATTTCCATAGCCATTCTGTCGCTAACATCTGTGCCTGTTCAACACTGTCAAAGACATACATGTTTAACCATTCATGCCTGACCGTCCGATTAAACCGCTCAACATAGGCATTTTGAGTAGGCTTGCCAGGCTGAATATAGATTATTGTGATCTTGTGCTTATTTGCCCAAGTGACCAATTCACCTGATAGTGTCCACTTCCCCTAAACTGAGACAGACTTAATTGGAGTTTTCTGCAATGATTAATGCAGGAGACGACTATGAAAAAATCACGCTATACAGAATCTCAGATCATCGCAATATTAAAAGAAGTTGATGCTGGTAGAAAAGTTGAGGAAGTGTGCCGTCAACACGGTATCAGCAGTGCAACCTACTATAATTGGAAGTCGAAGTACGGCGGCATGGAAGCGTCTGACGTCAAACGATTGAAAGAGCTTGAAGAAGAAAATGCCAAGCTTAAAAAGATGTTCGCTGACGTCAGTTTGGAAAATAATGCGATTAAGGAATTGGTCGCAAAAAAGGGTTGGTGACAGCAGAAAAACGAGATTGCGTCAGCATATTGGCCAGGGCTGGACTGAGTATCGCTAAAGCTTGTCTGTTTGTAGGCATTAGCCGCTCTACTTTCTATTGTCCTGAGCGAGACTGGCGCAAAGCCGATGCTGCTGTCATTGATGCTATCAATGCAGAACTAAAGAAATCGCCAAGGGCAGGATTCTGGAAGTGTTTTGGTCGGATGCGTTTTAAAGGATTCCCGTTCAACCATAAGCGCGTGTACCGCGTGTATTGCCAGATGGGATTAAACCTGAAACGCAGAACTAAACGGGTACTACCCAAACGGGTTGCACAGCCTTTAGAAGTGCTGGATCAGGCAAACCACCAATGGGCGTTGGATTTTATGCATGACACCTTGTACTGCGGTAAACGGTTCCGAACGCTGAATGTCGTGGATGAAGGAACGCGAGAGTGTCTTGCCATCGAAGTCGATACGTCTTTGCCCGCTGGCCGTGTCGTACGCGTGTTAGAACAGCTTAAAGCTGAGCGAGGATTACCAATTCAACTGCGCATGGATAATGGCCCTGAGCTAATTTCGGCGACACTGACAGATTGGTGTGAGACCCATAATATTGAACTGGTATATATCCAGCCAGATAAACCTCAGCAAAATGGTTTTGTTGAACGCTTTAACGGTTCATTCCGCAGAGAGTTTCTGGATGCCTACTTGTTTGAAAATCTCAATCAGGTAAGAGAAATGGCCTGGTTCTGGCGCTTGGATTATAACGAAGAAAGAACACATGAAAGTCTGGGTAACCTGCCTCCGGCAGCTTACCAAGCAAAACTGGAAAACTCTAATTTAGAACTGTCCCATTAAAGGGGAAGTGGACAATAGGTATTCAGGACCATTGTCACAGCGAATAGCAGCGGGCTTGCCACGCCACTCAATCACTTGTTCTAATGAACGGATAACTCTCAAGCTAGGCATCGATAAATCGACATCTATCGCTAAGCCTTCGCGATTATAATCGTCAATGACGTTAAATGTACGCAGCGTCCGCCCATCAATCAGGCTATCGGACATAAAGTCCATCGACCACACTTGGTTAATAGCGACAGGCACACTCAACGCTTCAGGTTTATCCCGCTTAATACGGCGTTTAGGCTTAATTCGTAGGTTAAGCTCCAGCTCACGGTAAATCCGGTAAACACGCTTGTGGTTCCAACGGAACCCTTTCACATTGCGCAAATACAGGAAGCACAACCCAAATCCCCACTGCTTGTTGGCGTAGGTCAGTCGCAATAACCAATCAGCGACAAGTGCGTTCTCACCGCTCAATCTGGCGCAATAGTGGTAACAGCTTTCGCTGATACCCAGACTGCGGCAAGCCAAACGAATGCTGACACTGTGTTGAACCACCGCGTTAACGGCCATCTCTTTGCGCTGAGATGGCTTTACAACTTTCCCTCAAGGGCTTCCTTGCGGATCTCAGCGACCAATCGCTCTTCCGCATACATCTTTTTGAGACGCTTGTTCTCTTCTTCAAGCTCCTTCAGCCGCTTCATCAACGAAGCATCCATACCGCCAAACTTAGCTCGCCATTTGTAAAACTGGGCTGAACTCATGCCATGCTCTCGACATAAGTCAGGAACGCTGACACCGTTCTCGTTCTGTTTCAGGATCGCTAAGATCTGACTGTCGCTGTATCGTGATTTTCGCATTAGAAAACTCCTTTGGTTTAGTGTAATGGAATTTTCTACTTATAACTGCTCCGATTTTCCGGGGGGATTACAAAGTAAAGTTAATCTTATATTATTAATTCAGATAAAGAATCTACAGATGGAATGTTATTTTCACAGCAGAACTCTCTCCAATCTTGCACTTCAGTCCACTCACTTACAAATACAAAATCTAATCCAGCTCGATTAGACGAAATATAATCATACTTACTGTCTCCAATAAATAGAGATTTTCCAGAGATTGTGCCTAATGACAGCTCTCGGGAAAATATTACATCTTTACTGTCTGGGCTACCATATATTCCCTCTGAGAAAAACTGAGTTAGATTTCTCCGCTCAAAAACATCTCTTAATTCAACTTGTGCTCCTCCCGAAACTACGAGCCAGTTGGCGTGCTGAGTCGACTCTTTGAGAGCATCTAAAGCAGGATTAATTTGACAATTTAAAAGTCCGCTCTCAACTTCTTTAGCATAACTATCGAGTAGCCTCTCATAGGTGGGTTGGTATTCCAGATCATTCAAATATTGTTTGATTGCCCATTCAAACTTTTTGAAGCGTGATATACCGCCATTTTTGACATGATAATCCCGTATTGCAATGGCAGCCTCTTTGCTGAGAGGCTCCATCGCATGATAAAAGGCATCAGTTTTCACCTTATTTGAATCGAGGATAACACCATCGCAGTCGAATGCGATGGTGTCATATTTAGTGATATCTACTTTCATTGGCCTAACAGTTTTGATAATTCATTTTCAACAATCGCAACATCCTCTGGTGCATCTACAGCATAGCTACCGGGTCTGGTTTCAACCATCTTAATTTGCGTTCCAAACTCGAGAAAGCGCAGTATTTCGATATCTTCACAACTTTCAAGCGCACTTTTCCTGCCGAAATTTCTATATTGTTCAAGTTCAGGTTTACTAAAAGCGTAAATGCAAACCTGCTTTTTATATGAACTTGGAGCATTTTTTGATTCTTTAAAGCCGGGAACTGCTAAGCGCGACATATATACCAAATTATTATCTTCGGTAGTTATAACCTTGGGAATATTGACATTATGCGGGTCTTCACTCTCATTGAGGTAACTGAAGCCATTTATGATTGTATCAGGGGACTGTAGCTTGGCGTTGATGACCTTCTTAATATCCTCAGGGTTAACTAAAGGCTCATCTCCCTGTACATTAATAATAATGTCTGCGTCTATACTTTCCGCAGCTTCTGCAAGGCGATCTGTACCAGTTAGAGCGGGGCCAGTCATAACAACATTATAGCCTTCGGATTCGACAGCTTCTTTTATTCGATCGTCATCAGTAGCTATATAAACGCTTTCCTGACCTACAGCTTTAGCTGATAATTCAGCTACCCAGATGATCATAGGTTTTCCTAGTAACTTCACTAACGGTTTACCAGGGTAACGTGTTGATTCGTATCTTGCTGGAATGACTACGGCTGCAGTATTATTCTTTTGCATCTTATAACCCATAAACCGAGAGCGAAGGGATGTCATAAGTACTGTTGGTGATAGATATCAATGACAGACCAGTTTTTTCTGTAAATAAATTAAACACCTTCTGCATTTCTTGGGTGCGATTGTCAGAAGCGCCAAATCCATCAAAGCCAGCTAAGTAAATTTGATTACAGTTCCCCGAAGCTGCTACAGCCAGCGCATAACTGATAACTAAAGAATTAGGTAAGACTGCATCTGCGGGATTCACTATAAATTCATTTCCGCTTACCTGTAAACCGAAGTTTAGACAATGCTTGTCACCCAGAGATTCCAAAACATCCGCTGGTAAAGCATCACGCGGCACTATTAGTGGTTGAGGAAGCTTAGCATGCTTTTCACAATCAGCTAATAATCTTACTGGGTGGCTAGCAATTCTTAGGTCAATTTTATCTTCTGTTAAAACTGATTGAGTGTTCATTGCTATCACTACTGGCTTATATTTATCGATATAACTCTGAACGGCAGCGCTATGTTCAGTTAGTCCTTGCCCTGCACCCAAGATAAGCACATCTTTTCCAGATAAGGCTGTCTTTGGCTCCCAACTGCCTTTGGGAGGGTTTGCATAAAAGTTACGGGTAGCGTCCAAAGTATCATGACTAAATTTAGAGCCACCTTCGATTCTTAAGTGTTCGAGAGTCGCCAGTATATCTTCTTCATCGAAACGTGGATCCGATAACATTTCTTGGACAAAAGTGGGATGAATTCCATATTTTCCAGAAAGATAATAATACGGGTTTGAGCCCCATCCACACTCATTTTTAAGCGGCTGAAAGTAGCTTTTTATAAGAGACAACAAAGGAACCAGATTTACTTGCTCGCCCTTTAGGCTGGATACTTCAATTGCTAGCTCTTCTGTTCTTGCGTTTCCAGGTCCTCGCCCCATACCTGTTACAGTCGCATCTAACCAAGTAACACCTGCATCTATAGCTGTTAAGGTGTTTTGTAGCGCTTTGCCCATATTGTCATGAGTGTGAATACCTATAGCGCCGTCCCAATATTTCTGTAGCCATGTGATAATAGTTTTACATTGGGCTGGGTCCATACTTCCCATAGAATCTGCAAAATAAAGTGCATCAATGTCATATTCAGACGCAGCTTTGGCCAAATTTTCAACTTCATGCTGAGAACGGTCGGCAACTTGCATTAAATTAAAGCCGACTTTAAATCCTTTGTCCTTTAACAATGTAGCGGCGGGGAGCGCTGATTCAAATTCATGTACGTGACATGCAATTCTTACTACTTTGACAGGAGAGGAATTAGAGTCATTTGGAAACAGGATAGACAGAGTTTCATCTAATGGCGTTTTTCCGACTAGTTCTGATGCGTTAACCATTACCGCTACATCGAGAGATTCTGGAACATTCAAGGAAGAAATGTATTCGTCAGTAGTATAGGCTGATGCGCCTTTAAACTCTGAGTTTTTAAGGGAGCGAAGGCCTAGTTCAACAATGTCAACTTTTGCAGCAGACATTGCATTCAAGTAATCAGCTACTACATTAGCCGGGAAGTTCCAGCTATTATAATAGCCACCGTCTCGAAGTGTACAATCTAAAATAAGCATGAAAAAATTTTAGTTCCTAGTAAAAAGTGTTAGATTTTATCGCTAAAGTAGCTAATAACTTTGTCGAAGTCTTCTCTAAATCTTGGTGTTAAAGCCAAACCACTGTAAAGATTGTAACTAGCAGCTATATAGTTCTCAAGAGACATAAAGTCGCCACCAGCATTTGCAGCTTTGATGAAGAAAGGCTGAGAGACTGTAATGTTGTTCAACAAAGAATACTCTTTACTTATTGCGAATATAGGACCTTGAAGCATTGGAGACCTAACTACATGTTGTGGCAAGGTAACGAATGGTAAACCAATATACACCAATATTCGTGTGACAAGCTCAGCCAGCAGCAAAATGGTTGGGTGGTTGACTGTATAAAACAATGCACTACTTCTAAAGTTTTTTTCAATATAGTCAGAAATAGTTACATCACAATTTAACTCTCTTGACCGTAACTCATTTAAGCTTTGGAAATATACTGATTCTAAGCCGGTTTTAGTATAAAAATCATTCGATTTTAATAATCTTATCAAATTGCTAGGTGCTATATTTAACTGATGACCTGCGACTATTCCAATGTGATGATAATCACCCAATGGGGACTGAGCTCTTTGGCCCTCTTGGCCGGCATAAGTTAGTTCTGGGTGGTAACCTCTGAAAAATAGGTTGGGTATTACAACACATTTACTATGGAAACGGCTCTTCAAAGATTGTGTTGAAAAATCGCCAAAACTTTCAGATAGGTGTTGTGTAATTATATAATCGCTTGAAGAAAGTGTATCTTCTACTTCTTTTGAGTTTTTAGAAAGAGAGTTATGGTTGAAGTTATGAATTGTATTTCTGTTTTGCGTACATATGCTTAAAATGTTTGCTATATCAAAATTCTGGCAATTGCCAATTATTGAAATTTTAATCTTACTCATAGGAGCCATCTTTATTAATAGTGGATAAATGGTTAATAGCTTGAGCTGCCAAATCATTATTCAAGTAACGACTTATACTAGTATGGATGCATTTGTCTGTAGATACACAGTAAATATCCCCAAGACTTATATCTCCGCTTAATGGCGGAAATGAATCGTACTCAAACTTCCACTGAGAGTATATGGGGCTAATATTTGAATTAGTGTTACAGCTTGAAGAGAGCTTAAATTTTCCTGTCGTCGATCTTACGGATTCTGGAACAGGTAATATGAAAAAAACATTTTCACGATTTCCTTTGTATACGGCTGTACCGAGATCAATAAGGCACTCGTTATCTCCAGATATTGACAAATAACATGAGCTTTTTGCAGCGTCAAAAGAATAACCGATAATACAATCATTTTTGTTTACTGTTAATTCGATTTCTGAGCTTACATCCCAGCTAATTAGGTCCTCTTCAATGACCGAATTACAAATTTGATTTATAACTACCGGGGCATCATGAGCTACACACTCTGTAATTTTATAGAGTGAAACCTTATGAGTACTAATGTCTAATCTATCATGGTAAGTACTAGAGGTATTATCAATTAAGTCTAGTGACTCAATAAGTAATTGAGCTGAAACTTTGCTAAATTCTGGGGAAATATGATTAGCATTTTCGAAGAAAAAGTCATCTTCTATCTCCGTTACTTGCTTCCACCTGTCAATAATCCTATAAATATCAAAAAAGAGAAGACCTCTATCTATACAATATTCTCGATAAAAGTTTGTTATTACACTTGTACTATCCGTAGTGGTCGGAAATATCAAGAAAACAGGAGTTATAAACTTTTCATTCAAAGCGATTACAAGCGAATCCAAAGTACTTTTTAAATGATTTCTATTTAGACTGCCTTTTCGATAAAAAACATTTTCATTTACAGTAAAGTCCAGTAAAGCAAAATCATATTTATTGCTGGGGATTTTTTCAATGGCTCTTATCCCAAGTAATGAACTGGAGCCTCCGACAGAAAAGTTTCCGTACGATTTAACATTGTCATTTTCTCTAATATATTTAGGGAATGCCATTGTTGGAAAGGAATTAGACGCGCCGACTATACATATATTCATCACTGACCCCGTTCGAAAAAATTTATTGAAAAATTGATGTTAATTAGATAATTACAATTAACTGGGGGAGTGTTATCTAGATTTCTGATATATTTTTCTGGGACTATTGTAGAATTAAAATGTAAGTGACCCGGAGCGGCCCAACCGTTTGGTTTATAAATTATTCCTTCTATCTTACAAAACCTGTCTGGGTAAATACTTGCAGTACCCGCATCTGAAGCAAAAAAACTAGCTTTACTTGCTACTTTTAATTTTTCATAAGGGTTCAGCCCGGAACCAACAATAAAATTTGTAATTCCTAATTCACTAAAATATGTCAGAGCTTTTTCCAATTCAGTTTTGTCAGAATCAAAAACTTTAGGAGTCCTACTCTCTAATGGTTGAGTGAGCCCATCTAAATAAAGGGTTATTGGATACTGGCTTTGTCTTTCTCGAATATGTTCTAATATCCTTTCGAATAATGAAAGTCTATTTTGTAAGCTTCTTTTTTCGCTATTAAGATCGAGCCATATCAGTATATCGCACTGATCTAACGTGGACTCGATAGTTTCGTCCCTAATTTTGTAGTTTTTTGCGTATTCTACAATTTCAGAGTCCTTATCAGTCATACTTGAAAATGACCAGCATTCCGTCCGGATTTGATATGTTGAATGAACTTCATCTAAAGTTTCGCTACGATTAAGCCAACTAAAAAAACTTTCAAAATCTAAAAAGCTAGTAGCTTGTTTAGAATAGAATACTTCTTTATCACTTACAAAATTATTGATGAAACAAAGAGACCCTAAAATTGGATAATAAGTGTGAAAAGGCCTGTTTGTTTCAAGGCTGAGAAGTGGCTTTTTAATTTTTCCCAAACTTTCATTATTATCGATAAAGTCAGCTATATCATCATATAGAGAACTGCAGAAGTTTTGATCATCTTCAAATGTTTCGTTTAACTTTAATAGTGTTCTTTTATTAAAAAAGAAAATTTGGTCTATAAAATAGTATTTCTGAACTATCGCGATATAGTCACCATCAACTTGGAATAGAATTACGTTTCGCGACCATTTAAACTTGAAGCTGTCATAAGAACAAATATAACCGCCCCCCCAAGGTGCAGGCAATCTGAATCCTTCACCATTAAAAACTCCGTTCAATATTCGAGTATATATCTTCTTTAGGTTTTTCGTTGCGCTAAGCCTGGACTTGAACTCTAGTAGTGTTCCTACAAAATTATCATTTAAATTTAGTTCGCAATGCCTAATATTATTTGAATCTATTACCTCAAACTCGCTCATATTAAACCTAATTTTTTCATGTCTGACTGGACCCAGGATAGTGATTTATCGATAGAACTAATGTCTAATTTGCTATATAACAATTTTGCCTCATCAACTCGGTTTAGATAATTGAAGTATCTTGCTACGACTCCTATGGTGTAAATGTCATTTTCATTATTTTCTAAAAGCTTACTTAGATAAAGCGGTGGTAACGTAATATTAAGGCTTTTATTACAAATACGTAGGATGATAGAACTTTTCATCCAGTCAGGACATTTTTTAAATAGGTGTAAAATATTTTGATTAAGAAACTTTTCTGCAGAAGATACAAAATCGAGGTTAGTGAGACTTTCAAAAGTATAGTAAAATGATATTTGGTCCCTATTTAGTCTAAAACTCAACGAGATCACATCATGAGCGTCTGAATATAGTCGTTTAGTTTTATACAATAAGTATAAAGATTCGAATGTTTTTACATTTTTAGTTCTATCTATTTCGATAAACTTTCTAAATATATTTATATAAAATTGTAGTTGAGTATCGTCTAGATTTTTAAGTAAACGTTGTATCAAGTTTTCCAGCAGAATCTCAGTTATACACACTGATGGAAGTGACGCTATAGCACTAGTTATTCTATCGGTAGTTTCTTTGTCGGGTTTTCTTTCCCAAATTCTAGAAATATCAATACCTAAACTGCGTACTATATCCACTGTGTCACTAATCTTCTGAAAATTTTTTAAATAATCTTCACTGGTATTAGTGCATTTACTTAAGCCGATAAAATATAGATCGTGAGAGTCATCATTGTAGAAAAAACGATATTCGCGAAAACTACTATCCAATAATCGTTTGTCAAAGTCATTTTCAGTTAGATTCTTATAGTATTCCATCCCAATAGTACTAGTCCCAGGTGATTGTTCTGGATTATGCAAAGAAATACCATGCTCTGGCCTTCCGGTTGAGGCACATGTAAAAATTACGAGGCCGCCAGGCTTAACATGTGCGAGCATGTTATCGAATGTCTTTTCGTAAAAAGGATTGTGCTCAAAGCATTCACAAGATATGGCAACGTCATATTCTTTGCCTAAAAATATATCAGCTCCATTGTATATAATGTCTACACCATGATGTTCTGCCAGATCTAGACCATAATATCGCTCGCTATTATCGAAAATATTTCTTACGGAATAATTAACTATTGCTGAACCAAACTCTACGACATTACTAAATGAAAAATAATTCGGAAAAGCGTCTTTTACAGCTGTTACAAATGTATAAGCTTGCCAATGCACTATTTTAATTCCATTAAATATAAGATTAGCTCTTCAATGTCATTGACTTTACCTTCTTTAATTCTATCGTAAAACCTCAGCTTTTTAGGATCAGGAACGTGTCGGTTTAGATTAATTCCATACATTTTTTGTATAATCTCATTACTTTCCTTGTATAGATCACGAGAGTAGATGTATTGGTCGAATGTGAAAAATGTCGCATTCATGAGAGGAGCGTCTAAATCCCTAAATATCAGACTTCTGACTTTTTTCATTATGTTTGAAATTTCTTCACTAGCTGTATTTGCAGCTTTTAACTTTTGTAGGATTACTACTTCAAGAACGCTCGGCGACTTGTTCCGACTTACTGAATTAAGGTTTAGAGCCTCTTTGGGATTCGCAATACCTAATTTTTTGCAGATTGGCCCTACCAGAAAACTCGTATTTTCTTCAAAGCAAACACACTCCACTTTGTCTACAAGTAATTCCCAAAATTCTATTGTTGGGAGATATCTATGATAACTACTTTTAGTCTGGTATTTATAATACTCGTTAAAACTTCGACACTCTTTGTCATGCATCCATGAGATAGAGAATTTGTACGAACTTTCAATGTGGGCTAGTTGATTTCTAAGGTATGTAATTACAGTAGTATTGTTAAATAGACTTAAAAACTTCTTTACCCGTTCGATATCGAGGCTGTTATAATTGAAAAACTCTTCGCTTGAAATAATTATATTGTTATATCCATCACATTCTTCTTTCAAATTATTTACTAAAGAATTAAATCCATCTTCATCAGCTTTGTGACCGATAAAATCACTAAAATGACTTTCGGTTTCTTTTTTCAAATGCCTAACAATACCATGATGCGCTCCCTTTACTCTACCTGTTTCTGGGTAGAGACAATCTGCTTCTCTTAGAACTTCTAGATTGCTTTCTAATATAGACTGAATTGCTGTCGAGCCAGTTTTGTGATTACCGATATGCAGATACAAATTCAAAGTATTTCCCCGCTACTCCTAGTTTCAGCAATTTTAGTTATTGCGGAAATCGCTTTAAAGCCGACACCTAGGTTTGTTATGTTTTCAGATCCATTATACGTGTCTGATTCTATTTCACGTGAGTTTTTAATAAGGTCTATTAAAATTCTAACTGCATGTTCTATGTCTGGTTCAGCCCAAGACTGGCCGATACAGTGAGGATAGTCACCTTCTTGGCATTCAACAAGTTTATAGTTCACTGGAAAAACTGATGGGTGGTTTATATAGTCTTCGACCCCAGAATAACCTGTGATTACTGAAGATTTGCCTAGAAGTGCAGCCTCTGCTCCACCCCTGCCAAGCCCTTCGGAACGGTGCAAACTAACAAAAGTATCACTGGCTGTAATTAAAGACGTTATTTCATCGTAGGTGAGGTTGCCAGAAATTTGTTTCAATTTGGGATGCGACTTAGCTGAAAAGCTACTCTCTTTATTGAAGTTTTTTGTTTTTATTACTATTTGATAATCTTCCTCAGGTATCTCGTCCTCTAGGCGATCGAGTATTTGTACAAGTGCTCTTGGGTTTTTTCGTGTGAAATAAGATGATTCATCAAAAAATCCCAATATTATATGTGCACTATCAGTTAAACCAAAATATTTTCGGCTATAAATAGCACCCTTTCTCCTTTCGCAAGCTTGACCAATATGACGAACGGGCCCATCAAAAAACTTACTCATACATTTTTTCACAAAATTGGATATGGCCCAGATTTCATCGAACATATTTAGTTTTTCTTGCCATTCAATTGGGTAATTTGAAAGTTCCCATGCCGGCATTATTACATTTGTTGCGCTTTCCCAATTCAGTCCAGTTTTATTTAATTGATTTATTACATCATCAACTTCGTCACCATTGATATTGAATATTCTTATATCTGCGTCATTTATGTCTGTTGTTAAAATTGGTTTAATCCATTCCCGCTCTGATTCATTCATGTTTTGTAATGATGGAAAAACATCAAATATCTTGTGAGGGAAATAACAAGCTGATAAGGCTGAGGATAGGCTTACTAATTGTTCACCCATTCCTATAGGTGAAAACGGATGACCTACTAGTACTACTTTCATTAGTTATTTCTCCCAACTAAAGAATTTATTATTTGTAAATATGTTCTGCCAAATCTTATGTCTGGCTCCAAATGTGTGCCTTCACCCCATTCGTTCCAAGCATTCACAAAAATCAATTTTTCATCATCAGAATAGAGGTCTGACTCTTTCATTTTTTCCTCAAAGTAGACCTGGAATACAGATGGGTGCGAATCTGTAAATATTGTAGCAGTGTCTTGTCTTCTCGGAGTATTATCCCAAGATGGGAATGTAGATGGGTATCGTTTGTAACCAGGATGTTTTCTTAGCAATAATTCTTCTACTGCATCTTGATAATCAACTAAGGTTCCTTTGAACTCTTTATTAGTAATTTCCTCAGATGGTTTTGTAGTCCTACTCGTAACACCGTGAGGAGGGAATTCGACTGCTGCATCAGCACCTAACTTCTCCGGAGGCGTAGCGTTTGATACTCTCTCCATGCTATCGAAAAGAATAATATGTAATTCCTGATCATATTTTTCTTTCCAATAATCTCTCCATAGCTTGATTTTATGTTCAAAGTTTTCAAATTGTGATGCACGATATATACAAATCGCTTTTTTACCGTTTATAGTGTAATTATTTGGTGAACTTACAAACCTTTCCATGTCTTTCAATACTTGGAGAAATTCTGAATCTGAGTTTGCTTCCTGTTTTAAAAGTACATTTTTTTCCTCTCCGTCCCAGGTTCTAGTCCAATTTTCATTTGCCCAGCAAAGCATGAACGGCATTTTGGAACCAGATGATAAATAAGTCTCTAATGCTCTTTGTAATATTTCGTTACCTTTCCCAAAATTATAATAGTAGAAGCAAAAAGCAGCTATATTATTTTCTTTAGCTATCTTTTCTTGTTTCAGATGGGAATCAGGACTGGTTAAATTATAAAATCCAAGTTCTGATGAGACATGTGGTTGATAGTGGTCTGCAAAATTTGGTTTGGCATTATTAGCTCCTGTCCACTCAGTAAATCCTTTACCCCACCACAAATTGTTTCTTTTGGTTTCATGAAATTGAGGCAAATAGAGAGCAATTACTTTCTTCCTCTTTGATTGCAAATATTTATAGTGTTTGTGCAGTAAATAGTTTTTATTCTTAGCTGTTTGAATAATCTTAAAAATTGGCGATTTACTATTCATACTGACGCTTAAATGATGGAATGCAACGGCAGTATTGACATACCGCACTTTTTTACCGGATTGCGTTACTCTTAAACAATAGTCAAGATCCTCGCAATAAGCTGGCTGCAAGCCTTCATCGAATTTTCCTGTACTAATAAAGTCCTCAGTAGTGAAAGCTAAGCAAGCGCCAGAGATATAATCAACATCTCTAGAGAAATTGAAGCGTGGATCATCTGAATTCTCTCCATGTCCACACATTTCAGTTTCTAAATTTGATTTTACAGCGCCTCCTGCTTCTTGGAGTAGTCCGCTTGGGTATAGAATTTTGGGACCAGTAACACCAATGCTCTTGTCAGATAAAAGTTCGTTATAGAGATTTTTTATACAGAACTCTTCAACTTGAATATCGCTATTTAAGAGCAAAGTTACATCCGCTACTACAAAATCTATTGCGTTATTAACGTTTCTAAGAAATCCTAAATTTTCATTGTTTTTTATATATTTAATACTAGGGATTTCTACCAATAAATTCTGAATCTCGTCGTCTTGAGGACAATCATCTGCAATAATAATTTCGAATGTCAATTCATCGAGAGTAGACTGATAAATAGAGTGTAAACATTCAATAAGTTCTTTTTTAGCCTTATAAACGGGTATGAGTATCGAAATGTCTGGTTTTTCGACGGGAGGAAGAGCTTTTAATGTACCAACAAATTCTTCCATTTCATTTTCACTAGAAAATTCGAATATAGTATTTGCAGTTGAAGAAGAGCTTTGACTTAATTTACGTTTATTCAGACGTTCTTTAAACTCGTAATAAAGTGATTCAGAACTTATTAACTGTTTACCAGTAAGAATTACTTTTGGCTTTGTGGTGAAGTTAAGGCTTTTACCTGCAATGACATAGTGTCTGTAAAATCTCGATTCCCCATTAAGATGATTGCTGTAGTTTTCATAATAATATTCATAATCAAAATTCTTAGAGAACTCTATTCTTTCGTGGTCGCCTCTAACTACATGATCTATAAATGTAGAGAATCCATCTATATTATTTAGTTTGGCTTCGTGTCTGTATATTTCATAATTAAAATAGGAATTTGGTAATCGTTGTTCTGCTCCGCCAGCAATAATAAAATGGTACAAAGCGGTCATATCTGTTGCTGCAATATCTCTGTATGCGTCAAGGTAAAATTGACTATCAAAGTACGGTGACGTTCTACAGTTGGAGTTAATGTAATCACTAAGTTGTGATAAATCTAAAATATCGGCCTGCATTTGATCTGATATGAAATATAAGTCTATCAATGGGTGCGGAGACCTTTTTTCTTTAATCCCGTAGTGAAAAAAATGCTCGAGAGCCTCCATTCCAGCATCGTGAACATCGGGGTTATTTTGTTGATAATAATTCGGATCAAAATAAGCTGAAATTCGCGGACTAATACTGTTCTCAGCAAAATAACTAATATATTTATCTTCGATACAATCATTGTCCAAATCACAACCTAAGTTGTAGAGTGAAAATTCAGAATGAAAAAAACTTGGAGCCGTTTCGATAATTGTTTTTAAGGACATTACGTTACCAATATTTTGCTGTTAAAAATTACTGCTACTTAGGTAGATTTCAGTTGATTGAGCTTTTGCTATGCTCTTCGCAAGCTTTCAAATTCATAGCGGCTTTTGTCACCCTATAATTCGGCTACATTTTTTCTTTTTTTTACGTTATTATCAACCTCTAATTGCTAGCAACTTCACTAAATGGTTTTATGAGAAAAGGAATAATTCTGGCGGGGGGCTCTGGAACTCGCCTACATCCGCTTACTAAGGTCGTAAGCAAACAGTTGATGCCGGTTTACGACAAACCGATGATTTATTACCCATTGTCAACGCTTATGATGTCAGGGATTAGAGATATCCTCATCATCACCACGCCTGAAGAGCAATCGCGTTTTATCGAATTACTTGGTGATGGTTCAGCTTGGGGATTAAATCTTCAATACGCGGTGCAGCCCTCACCTGATGGTTTGGCACAGGCATTTTTGATTGGAGAAGACTTCATTGGTAACAATAGCTGTTCTCTAGTCTTGGGGGA
The DNA here is from genome assembly GCF_001758465.1 of Marisediminitalea lipolytica. Taxonomy (GTDB): domain Bacteria; phylum Pseudomonadota; class Gammaproteobacteria; order Enterobacterales; family Alteromonadaceae; genus Alteromonas; species Alteromonas lipolytica. Next base: position 8,297 of record NZ_MJIC01000011.1, on the reverse strand, counting down.
TAACATCTACTACGGCCATGATTTACGTCAGTCTCTCAAAAATGCTTATGGACAAACTGAAGGCGCAACAGTATTCGGGTATCATGTAAATGATCCAGAACGTTATGGTGTGGTTGATTTCGACGATGATTGGAATGCGTTGTCTATCGAAGAAAAACCGGAAGTTGCCAAGTCTAATTATGCTGTAACCGGACTGTATTACTACGATAACCGGGTCGTTGATTTCGCCAAGGAAGTCAAGCCGTCCCATCGTGGCGAACTGGAAATTACTGATCTGAACAATATGTATCTGCAAGACGGCTCTTTAAAAGTTGAATTGATGGGCCGTGGATCTGCCTGGTTAGATACAGGTACACTTGATAGCCTGCTCGATGCAGCAAACTTCGTTGCAGCTATAGAAAAGCGCCAGGGTCTTAAAATTTGCTGTCCTGAAGAAGTGGCTTACCGCATGGGCTATATAGACGCAGAACAGTTAGAAAAACTAGCAGCGCCTTTGGTGAAAAGTGGTTACGGTAGTTATCTGCTGAAAGTAATTGGTGACAGAGTTAAGTAACTCGCTTCGCGGGTTATCCTGGTCTTCAGCCTGAATTTCCTTAGTGGTTTGGTTAATTAGCATCAGCGCATTGACTGTGAGATCCCGGATAAGCGCTGCGCACTCTCCGGGATGACGGAAGAGTGAATAAGGCATGAAGACCAATATTTTTTCATCCCAGCCGATTTTATTGTCATCCCGGCCTTGAGCCGGGATCTCCATAAAAGCATGGTGAAGTGGCAACGAATGATTTAGGAGATCCCGGATAAATGCTGTGTCTTTTCCGGGATGACAGGATAGTGTGCACTTTCTGTGATGACGAAGCATAGTCAGAAAGTCCAGGATAAGCCGATGCCCTTTCTGAAATGACAGAATGAAGATAGGAAAAGAATTTACAATGCAAGTAGTTAAAACAGACATCCCGGATGTCAAAATTATCGAACCACGCGTCTTTGGTGATGAGCGTGGTTTTTTTATGGAAACCTTTCGTACTGATTGGTTTAAAGCAGAATGTGCAAACGTAGATTTTGTACAAGACAATCACTCTAAATCCAAGCAGGGCATTTTACGTGGCTTGCATTATCAGCTTGAGCAAACCCAGGGCAAATTAGTCCGTGTTGTTTCTGGCGAAGTGTTTGATGTTGCGGTTGATATGCGCAAAGACTCTGAAACATTTGGCAAGTGGGTCGGCGTGTATCTTTCTGCCGAGAACAAACGTCAGTTATGGGTACCAGCCGGTTTCGCTCACGGTTTTTACGTTACGTCAGAATCGGCTGAGTTTGTGTACAAGTGCACCGACTACTATCATCCTGAATCCGAAATTTCTGTGAAATATGATGACCCGACCATTGGTATAGACTGGCCGTTGGTAAATGGCGAAGCGCCATCTTTATCGGGTAAAGATGAAGCGGGTACGGCCTTTGTTGATGCGCCCACCTTTTAAAACGCGTTTTTAAAGGATTAGAGATGACTAAATTAGTGGTTATTGGTAAAAGCGGTCAGCTGGCGTGGGAGATTGCCCGGCTGTTACCGGACGCGGTATGTTTAGGCCGTGACGATATCGACATTACGTTGGCAGAGGATATTGCCGCCAAGCTGGATACACTTAAACCCGATGCCGTAATTAACGCCTCGGCCTACACTGCGGTAGATAAAGCAGAATCCGATGAAGCCAACGCATATTTAATTAACCAAACCGCCGTGGCTAATCTGGCTACCTACTGTAAAGCGAACAATGCTTTCTTCGTTCATGTGTCTACCGATTACGTGTTCAATGGCGAGAAGGGCTCGCCGTATACGGTAGATGATGCCATCGAACCGCAAGGCATGTACGGTAAAACCAAAGCCGCAGGCGAAGCGGAAGTCACGGCTATCCTCCCGGAAGCCAGTGCGATTTTGCGTACCTCGTGGGTTTATGCCAGTCACGGCAACAACTTTGTGAAAACCATGCTTCGCCTGATGGCCGAAAAGCCACAACTGGGCGTGATAGATGACCAGATTGGTAGCCCAACCTGGGCAAAAGGGCTGGCACGTGCTTGTGTGGAAGCAGCCACCCAACACCATGCCGGTATTTACCATTGGTCAGATGAAGGCGTATGCAGCTGGTATGATTTTGCTGTAGCCATTCAGCAGTTAGGGTTAGAAAAAAGACTGCTAACACAAGCGGTGCCAATTAATCCTATCCCCAGCAGTGCGTATCCCACACCGGCCAAGCGACCCCATTATAGCGTGCTGGATAAAACCCTGACGCGCGAGACCTTTACTTCTCCGCTCAATCACTGGCGCGAACAACTCAGCGCCATGATGGATGAGCTGGTGTAATAGCAATAGAGAATAAAAGAACATGACAGCAAAAACGATTATTGTTACCGGCGGAGCTGGCTTTATTGGCTCAGCCGTGGTTCGCCACCTGATTAACGATACAGCGCATACCGTTGTAAATCTGGATAAACTCACATATGCGGGTAACCTGGAGTCGCTTAAAGAAGTGGATTCAAGTGAGCGATATCATTTTGAACAAGTGGATATCTGCGATGGACCCGAAGTAAAACGGGTTCTGGACACTTATCAGCCTGATATCATTATGCACCTTGCGGCCGAGAGCCACGTCGACCGCTCTATTGATGGCCCGGGTGAATTTATTCAAACTAACGTGGTAGGTACCTATGTGCTGCTGGAGCAGGCTCGCGCCTATTACGCCGCGCTGGACGAAGAGAAAAAGGCTGGTTTTAAATTCCACCACATCTCAACCGATGAAGTGTACGGCGATTTACCGCACCCGGATGAAGTAGAAGCCGGTAGCGAACTACCGCTGTTTACTGAAGAGACTTCCTACGAGCCAAGCTCACCCTATTCGGCCTCTAAGGCTGCGTCAGACCACCTGGTGCGCGCCTGGTTACGTACCTTTAAACTGCCAACGGTAGTGACTAACTGCTCTAACAACTATGGCCCGTATCACTTCCCGGAAAAACTCATTCCGCTAATGATACTCAACGCTTTAGCGGGCAAGCCATTACCAGTGTACGGTAAGGGTAATCAAATTCGTGACTGGCTGTTTGTGGAAGACCATGCCAGAGCACTGGTTGTAGTTGCCACTCAGGGTGAGATTGGGGAAACCTATAACATCGGTGGCCATAACGAAAAACAAAACATCGAAGTAGTACACACCATCTGTGACATCCTCGATGAAGTGAAACCCAAAGCCGATGGCAGCTACCGTGATTTAATCACCAGCGTGGCAGACCGCCCCGGCCATGACATGCGTTATGCCATTGATGCCAGCAAAATCAAAAAAGAGCTGGGCTGGAGCCCTCAGGAAACCTTTGAGAGTGGTATTAAGAAAACCGTTGAATGGTACCTGAACAACACCGCCTGGTGGCAAGCCGTGTTAGATGGCAGTTATCAGGGGGAGCGGTTAGGTACAGTATAAGCAGTAAAAATTCATAATAAACAGGAAGGGGCAATTTGCCCCTTTTTGCTTTTTAAGCGATACTGCCCCGCAGTTGTTGCCGGTATTTGTTGCGGCAAGTTAGTTGATAATGGAATGTAGATTCTTCGCGCATGTCGTTAAAAAAATACTCAATGTTAGCCATTAAAGCCGGAGTCGGGCTTTTTCCTAAACCTTTGCGAGAATTTGCCAAAAAAAATCCAGCGCTCACCTCTTTTTATAGTCGGTCATTGCAAAAGTCTGGCTTGTTTTATGGTTTCCCCAGCAAGAGAAAGTTGCAGGCGCTGTATTACCAAACCCTATCCCTTCAGCAAACCAGCATTGATGAAACGATAAAAGCAGATGGCCGTATTCATTCAGCCGTGTCGGTGGTGATAATTGGTCAGGGAGCGGAGGCTATTAAGCTAACGCTCAATTCATTGCAGCGTCAGGTAGACCTGATTGACAGGGTTTACACTGAAATCCAGGACTTGCAATCGCCCTGGACAGAACTCTCTTCTAAACTGCATGGCGTAAATGGGAGTAGTGATCCCGTAATACAGCAAGATGATTCTCCTTTACTGTTGATAAACGCCGGCGACGAACTTCACCCTCAGGCTTTAGCTTGCATTTGTCGGCAGAAATTCGACGATATCTTATATGTAGATTCTGATGAGAAAACCGCGGCAGGCATGCTCGAAAATGCCCGGTTGTTGCCAGACTGGAATCCGGATTATCAGTTTAGCGCCGCTTATATAGAAAGTGGCGTAGTGTTTTCTGCGTTAGCAAAAAAATCACTCACGCAGATATCAGCGAAAACCATAGCCGGTGCTTTAGTGCAGATATGGATGAATAACAGGACGATCAATATCAGCCACGTTGCGTTGTCATTACTTCATTACCCGGACAGTAAGCAGCGTAGGCGTCAGCAGTTGAAAGAAATTGCAGAGTTTATTAAAACGGAGCAAGCTGCAGCGACCACCATTGCCGATAAGCAGATCAATGTTATGCAATGGCCAGTTTATAGCCAGCCGCTGGTTTCACTTATCATTCCGACCAAAAATGCTAAAGGGTTAGTTAAGGACTGTATTGAGTCCATTCTTAAAAAAAGCACATACCAAAATTACGAAATTTTGCTGGTGGACAATAATTCCGATGAGCCTGAATCACTGGCCTATTTCGATGAACTGGATAAGCACCCCAAAATTCGAGTTTTAAAATATCCACACCCTTTTAATTACTCAGCAATAAACAACTTTGCAGTAAAGCATGCTAAAGGCGAAGTCATTGGCCTCGTTAACAACGATATTGAAGTGATTACGTCAGATTGGCTGGAGTATATGGTAGGGCATGCACTGCGTGAAGATATTGGTTGTGTGGGGGCAAAACTCATGTATGGCGACGACCGTATTCAGCATGCCGGAGTGGTGCTGGGGTACGGGGGCGGAGCAGGACATGCGCACAAGTACTTCCCGCGTTATCATCCGGGATATATGAACCGCCTGATAGCTACACAAAACTACAGTGCGGTAACGGCAGCTTGCTTGTTGATTAAGAAGTCGTTGTTTGACTTAGTGGGTGGGCTAAACGAAACAGATCTGACTGTTGCTTTTAATGATGTGGATTTTTGTCTGCGGGTAAGAGAATCAGGCGTAAGAAATCTCTATTGCGCTGAAGCAGAACTATATCATCATGAATCAGTATCCCGGGGATTGGATGTCAGCAAAGAGAAAATGGCCCGGTTTAATGCTGAACTGGATTATCTGCAGACAAACTGGGCGGATGTTATCGCGCATGATCCGGCTTATAACCCAAACCTGACCTTGCGCAGAGAGAACTTTTCAATCAAAGATCAAAAAGAGTGGAATTCGCAGTAAAGAGCAAGCAAAACGATTAATCGTTTTGCTTCATTGCCGCACTGTATTCTTCTTCACTTGCCCCACCATTAATGGCGTAACGTTTTAACGCTTCATCTTCAACACCGGCCTGGTGAGCAGTTTCAATAATTTTAAGTACCTGATCGCGCTGTGTAGCGGACTCTCTGACTGCGGTGGTCACAACAGTTTCCGCTTCGCTTGGGAAAAGCGCTAATAAGGCATCAACAACATATTCTCCTACCAGTGGTACCGCACGGATAGCACTTGTTAGAATATCCGCTAATTCATTAGGGTGTTCTGCGGTTAGCGTCTGCACTATGGTATCGGCAGAATCGGGTTCGGTAAGCACGGCTACTCTTACGATATCTTTTAACTGTTCAGGACTGGTATGCGCCGCCGCACCCACAACAAAGTCAACGTAACTGGGATCGGCCTCAATGGCGAGCTCAACAATGTTAGGGCAGGTTGTCACTTCCTTATTAATTGCAATCTTTACGATTTGAGAGGTTGCGCTGGGTTTGGAAGAAATGGCGGCATGAATAATTTCTTCATACTGCTCCGGATACATATCCAAAGCGGTAGCCACTATGGTTTCTACTTCGTTAGGATAATTACTGGTAATCGAACCAACCGCACGACCCACTGACATCGTTTGGTTAACCTGCCGTTTAATAAATGCCTGGAGCACTTTGTTTTCGCTTTCCTGCATTTCACTGTCAGTAATAGCTAGTGCGGCATGACTGGAAATCAGCAATAACGTACTAAGGATATAACTACAACTACGCTTCATGTTAAAACCTTTTAATTGAGTAGCACATTTATATATAGCCAATTTTTGAACAGCAGAACGTGATTTAGTTCAATTTTAGCTAACAAAATTGTCATATTGATTACAAAGTATCCGTTTAAACCTAAAAACACAATAAATGTTAGGTATGGGTATTGACCTTTAATTATAAATCTCTAAAATGCGCCCCACTTCAACGGGGAGCGCCCAACGGGCTCAACCGGCATAACGCGAAAGCCTTATGTGAAGCTGCTTCCAGCCAGATGCTACGTTTGAAAAACTTCAAAAAAAGCATTGACACTGAAAGCCAACAGCGTAAAATGCGCGCCTCACTTCAACGAGGTCTGAACGACAACGTTGATGTGGTTTTAAGTTTCAACCCTTCGAAATTAAGTTTCAAAAAGTGGTTGACACTGAAAATGAAAAGCGTAATATGCGCATCCCGCTTCGGGGCTAAATACAAAAGCCTGAAGCTGCAAAGCTTAGTTAAATCAACGCTTTGCACTGTTCTTTAACAATTTATAACAAGACAATCTGTGTGGGCACTCATTAAGAGTGTCAACAACGACAATTCAAAATTTCGATATATTTAATTGAAGAGTTTGATCATGGCTCAGATTGAACGCTGGCGGCAGGCCTAACACATGCAAGTCGAACGGTAGCAGGATGTGCTTGCACATCGCTGACGAGTGGCGGACGGGTGAGTAATGCTTGGGAACTTGCCTTTGCGAGGGGGATAACAGTTGGAAACGACTGCTAATACCGCATGATGTCTTCGGACCAAAGGGGGCTTCGGCTCCCGCGCAAAGAGAGGCCCAAGTGAGATTAGCTAGTTGGTAAGGTAAAGGCTTACCAAGGCGACGATCTCTAGCTGTTCTGAGAGGAAGATCAGCCACACTGGGACTGAGACACGGCCCAGACTCCTACGGGAGGCAGCAGTGGGGAATATTGCACAATGGGGGAAACCCTGATGCAGCCATGCCGCGTGTGTGAAGAAGGCCTTCGGGTTGTAAAGCACTTTCAGTTGTGAGGAAAGGTTGGTAGTTAATACCTGCCAGCTGTGACGTTAACAACAGAAGAAGCACCGGCTAACTCCGTGCCAGCAGCCGCGGTAATACGGAGGGTGCGAGCGTTAATCGGAATTACTGGGCGTAAAGCGCACGCAGGCGGTTTGTTAAGCTAGATGTGAAAGCCCCGGGCTCAACCTGGGATGGTCATTTAGAACTGGCAGACTAGAGTCTTGGAGAGGGGAGTGGAATTCCAGGTGTAGCGGTGAAATGCGTAGATATCTGGAGGAACATCAGTGGCGAAGGCGGCTCCCTGGCCAAAGACTGACGCTCATGTGCGAAAGTGTGGGTAGCGAACAGGATTAGATACCCTGGTAGTCCACACCGTAAACGCTGTCTACTAGCTGTGTGTGAATTTAATTCGTGCGTAGCGAAGCTAACGCGCTAAGTAGACCGCCTGGGGAGTACGGCCGCAAGGTTAAAACTCAAATGAATTGACGGGGGCCCGCACAAGCGGTGGAGCATGTGGTTTAATTCGATGCAACGCGAAGAACCTTACCTACACTTGACATGCAGAGAACTTTCCAGAGATGGATTGGTGCCTTCGGGAACTCTGACACAGGTGCTGCATGGCTGTCGTCAGCTCGTGTCGTGAGATGTTGGGTTAAGTCCCGCAACGAGCGCAACCCTTGTCCTTAGTTGCCATCATTTAGTTGGGCACTCTAAGGAGACTGCCGGTGACAAACCGGAGGAAGGTGGGGACGACGTCAAGTCATCATGGCCCTTACGTGTAGGGCTACACACGTGCTACAATGGCAAGTACAGAGGGAAGCGAGACAGTGATGTGGAGCGGACCCCTTAAAGCTTGTCGTAGTCCGGATTGGAGTCTGCAACTCGACTCCATGAAGTCGGAATCGCTAGTAATCGCAGGTCAGCATACTGCGGTGAATACGTTCCCGGGCCTTGTACACACCGCCCGTCACACCATGGGAGTGGGATGCAAAAGAAGTAGTTAGTCTAACCTTCGGGAGGACGATTACCACTTTGTGTTTCATGACTGGGGTGAAGTCGTAACAAGGTAACCCTAGGGGAACCTGGGGTTGGATCACCTCCTTACGTAAAGTCGTTGGACGACTTGATGTAGTGCCTACACAGATTGTTTTGTTAT
>NZ_MJIC01000010.1 GCF_001758465.1 Marisediminitalea lipolytica | reverse complement strand
TTTATGTGACCGGTCGCGAAGCGACAGAACACCACGGGTTTACCCGTGGATGAATGAGTCCGAGGCCTGTATGCTACGAAGATGGAAGTTCGAGTCTCATCACATGGTCTATATAGACTTCAATATCACGTCGTCTGGGTAACCAAATACAGGCGTCGGATACTGAAGCCTTTCGTCGTGGAGTATTTGCGCAAAGTGTTGCCGAAGCTGCTTCGAAGTATGCCCGGCGTAACGATAGAGCGAATGGGCTTTGATAATGACCATATGCACATGTTGATGGTCATTCCACCGAAATACTCGATAGCAGAAGTGATGGGTAAACTCAAAGCCCAGTCAGCGTCAAACATGAGAAAGACATTCAAATGGCTAGGAAAGGTCTATTGGAATGAAAATATTGTTTGGTCGCCGGGTTACTTTGTAAGCAGCGTAGGCTTAGACGAGCACACAATACGGAACTACGTTGAGCATCAAGGTCGGAAGGATTCAGATCAGCTCCGAATGGAGCTGTAACAGAAAGAACCCCGGGCATGCCCGGGGGAATCTATTTAAAATCATCGGCTAAAAACCAATAACAAAACGGTAGTGATTGCCGGTGGCAATTTTTTTCAAGAAAAAATAAAAAAAGTTGAACTTTAGGTTAAAGGGCGGGACTAACTTAATGCAACTAGCAATTATTGGTTAAATGTGTGAACCCTGAATTGCTATAGTGTGTTCCAAGTTGAGTGTGCATATTAGCCCCGCCAAGTGCGGGGCTTTTTTTATCTGCTGTCTGATTTACAGTGCTAACGCTTTTTCCACATCAGTGCGTAATTCTTTATCTGAGGGTTTCACCGAACTCTTATAGTGCTTAACGATGTTACCTTTTTTATCGACCAGATATTTATTGAAGTTCCAGCTTGGCGCTTCGCCGGTCGCTTTAGCCAGCATGCGGTAAAGCGGGTCAGCATCGTCACCCTTTACGTGAGTCGGTTCGAACATGGGAAATTCCACGCCGTAGGTGAGCTCGCAAAGTTCTGCGGTTTTGCCTTCGTCATCGTCTTCTTGGTTAAAATCGTGTGAAGGGAAGCCAAGCACCACAAAGTCTTCGTCTTTCAATTCAGAATACATGGCTTCCAGGCCTTCAAACTGGGGCGTAAAACCACAGTAACTGGCGGTATTAACGATCAGCAGGGTTTTGCCTTTGTATTCACTGCAAAGGTTAACGGTTTCCTGAGAATTTAACTTACGTTTCATGAATTTAAGTACGTCAGGGCAGCTATCAGCCTGAGCAAAAAGTGATAGCGAACTGAGTATCAACGCGCCGACTAATTTTTTCATTGCTTTGTTCCTGTATGAGGGGTGTCAGAACCAATACTTAACTTAAGCATCGGTTGGATCAATTTATTGCCACATCTGGTTAACAAGACCAGCAAGTCAAAATCAAAGACAAATGATCACATCGCCCTGACTTAGCTGGCTATAATGACCCGGAATTCATTACTAAGTAAATAATAATATGCGACAAACTCTAACAAGAAACAGTGTTTTGCTTAGCCTGGGTTTAGCCATTGCTGCCTGTAGCAGCACGGCACCCACAGCAGTCACAACAGAAACGCCCCAACACGCCAGCGAATTTGCCACTGTGGTAACACCACCGGTTCACCAGGCCACGCAATCGGCAGATGCGATTACTCTTGAACAGATCATGGCCGACCCGAAATGGCTGGGCAGACAGCCCCAGGACGCGGGATGGGCAATTGACGGCAGCATGGTGTATTCCCGTCAGCAGGAAACAACGCAGTTATATGATCTGTACCGTATCGATGCTAACGGACAGTCGGTAAAAGTTCCCGCCAGCCAGTTACATCTGTATACAGCCGATGAAAAAGTGACCAGTCCGAATGGTTTGTACACGGCCTGGCAATATGAAGACAGTGTGTTCGTTAAAATGCCTGATGGCCAGGTGGTTCGCCTGACTTATGGTCAGTCGCTGCGGAACATTGGTTTTCTGACGGATAACCGTCTGATGGCCCGACAGGACGATAGTTTTATTGCCATCGATCTGACCACGGGGCAACAGGAACAGTTGCTCAGCTGGAAATTTGCCGAGGCGCCTGTAGCAAATAAGCCGCCGAAAGATTTTATTGCTGCTGAACAACAAAGCCTGATCAAATATATTCAGGTGCAACGGAAAAACCGGGCCGATCGGTTTAATCAGCAACAGATGATGCGTGAAAATAGCCCGGCGGTAGTAGCGGCGCCGGTGTATTTTGACAGTAAAGAGCGTCTGGTTGCGGCAGAATTGTCACCCAGTGGTCAGCACGCGATTATCGTTACGACCAAACAAGGCAGCTATCGTGACAGCACTGACATTATGCCCCATTACATCCAGGAAGATGGTCGAATTGCCGCTATTGATGTACGTCAGCGTGTGGCCGATGCCAAGCCGGTTAGTCAGACTACCTGGCTGATTGATTTAGCTACTGGTACCAAGCACGAGTTGTCCTATGTTGGCTTGCCTGGTTACAACGATGACGTACTGGCAGAGGTTAAGCGGGAAAACGCTGAAGCCCGCGGGGAAGACTACACGGTAAACCGTTTGCCCCGGGCTATCGGCTTGCTCAACAGCTGGTCTCGTAGCGGTCCATCTATTCGCTGGCATGAAGACGGCACTCAGGTTGCGCTGATGCTGGAAGCCTGGGATAACAAAGACAGCTGGATTGTGACGGTGGATATGCAAAACAAGAAGCTGGTAAACCAGCATCGTCAGCATGACGATGCCTGGATCAACTACCGCTTTAATCAGTTTGGCTGGTTGCATGACTCACATACGCTGTATTATCTGTCGGAAGCCTCTGGTTACAGTCATCTGTACGTACAGCAACCGGGTAAGGAAAATCGTGCACTCACCAGTGGCCAGTTTGTTACCGGCGAGCTGACTTTAACGGCGGACGATCAGTATTTTTACTATAAAGCCAATAAAAAGCATCCGGGAATTTACGAGATTTACCGGGTAAACGTGGCTTCTGGCGAAAGTGAAATGCTCACCGATTTAAACGGCATGACCGATTATGCATTGAGCCCGGATGAACAAACCCTGCTGTTAACGCATTCAACGGTAACCCGTCCTGACGAGCTTTACTCGTTGCCGGTTGGTTCTTCAACCCCAACTCAGCTGACCCACACCATCAGTGACGCCTTTCTGGCTAAACCCTGGGTGGCTCCGCAAGTGGTCGCCATTCCATCAAGCCATACACAAGAACCCATTTACGCACGTGTTTATTTACCGGAAGGCTATACTGAGGGTGAGCCGCGCCGTGCCGTTGTGTTTAATCACGGGGCAGGGTATCTGCAGAATTCTCACCTTGGCTGGTCAGGCTATTTCCGCGAATTCATGTTCCATAGCCTGTTAGTAAAACAGGGCTACGTGGTACTGGATATGGACTATCGGGCCTCGGCGGGCTATGGCCGCGATTGGCGTACGGCAATTTATCGTCAAATGGGTACGCCAGAGCTGGAAGATCTTCGGGATGGGGTGAACTGGCTGGTAGAAAATGCCAATGTGGATCGCAACCGGATTGGTACCTATGGTGGGTCTTACGGAGGATTTTTGACCTTTATGGCCATGTTTAACGCACCGGATTTGTTCCAGGCCGGGGCAGCGTTACGGCCGGTCTCTGACTGGGCGCATTACAATACCGGTTATACTGCCAATATTCTTAATACCCCGGATATTGACCCGATTGCCTACCGTAAGAGTTCGCCGATTTATTATGCGGAAGGGCTACAAAATCCACTGCTGATCAATGCTCCCATGGTGGATAACAACGTCTTTTTTGTTGACGTCGTGCGTTTGGTACAGCGTTTAATTGAGCTGGAAAAAACCGACTTTGAAACGGCGATTTATCCGGTAGAGCCCCATGGTTTTGTGCAGCCAAGTTCTTGGCTGGATGAATACCGTCGTATCTTCCAACTGTTCGAAGATAACCTGTAACAGCTTTTTCAGGCCTTGCGGCGGGCGCTAAAAAAGTCTGCCGCAAGGGTGAATAGCCACATTAATAAAAATAATAAAGCCCCGCATATTGCCCCGTACAAGTGGGCGTCAATGGCCACACTGGCATCTATCAGACTGGCAACTTCAGCACTGCTACCCTGGGTTTGTTCCAGCACAATCTTCACTACCAGACCGCCCAGTAACAGCCAGCCAGAGCGCATTTTATTCAGAATATCCATACAGGCACCCCAGACAAAAATGCCATGTAACGCGCCCGACAGGCCCACATACCAGATTAACTGTGGTGAAAACAGGTAAATGCTCAGGCTGGTGCCCAGACTGCACCAGACAAAGATCTTGAGAAAGGTTATCGGGCGGTAATGTTCGCCATGTAAGGCCCATAGCAATAACAGACCAACCAGGTTAAGGAGCAGATGATAGCCATTGGTATGCACCAGGTTACCGCTGATTAAACGCCAGGTTTCCATACTCTCCAGCGCATAGCGGTCGTAAGCCAGTAAATCGGTTGCCGGTTCGCCAACCAGATACAGGGCGATACACACAACGGCTAAAATTAACGGGCCTAAACTAAACTGTGGTTTTACTGGTAGCGCAACTATCATTGGAATTAATTGTTGATCAAAAGGTTGGGGCGTTATCATAACTAAAATGCCTACATACGCCTACTAAAGAGTCGGAGACAATAATGAGTAATATTCTAATTGAAACCCAGGGAGCGATTACCCACATTGTGTTAAATCGCCCGGAAAAGAAAAATGCACTTACCCGTGAAATGTATCAAACCATGGCAGATGCATTAAACGAGGCTAACGAGGCAGAGCACATCAAAGTTGTGGTGATCCGCGCTACAGGCGACATATTTTGCGCCGGTAACGAAATTGCCGGTTTTGCTAATCATGGTGAAGATCCGCACCTTGCTGAGACCGTCAGCTTTATGAATGCGCTACTTAACTGTAAAAAAACGGTAGTCGCCGAAGTTTCAGGTATGGCAGTTGGCATTGGCACAACCATGCTGTTACATTGTGATTTCGTATATGCCGACAGTCAGGCCAGATTTGTGATGCCTTTCATCAATTTGGGGCTGGTGCCGGAATATGCTTCCAGTTACATTCTGCCGCGTATGGCAGGACGTCGCCGGGCCAGCGAGTGGTTGTTACTGGGCGAACCCTTTGGTGCCCAGGACGCTTATCAGTTTGGCCTGCTGACCAAAGTAACCGAACCCGAAGCCTTGCGGGAGACCGTGGATAACGTAGTCACTAAACTGGCGGCTAAGCCCGCTTTTGCGTTGTTGCAGTCAAAAGCACTAATTACAAACGAGGCAGACGCCATCCGCCAGCATATGGATGTTGAGCTGGATGTATTTATTGAAGCCATGGGCACAGAAGCTGCGCAGGAAGCTTTTGATGCATTCCTGCATAAGCGACCAGTTAATCCGGATAAATTTAAATAAGAGGAATCTTCATCTTGAGTCGTAGTCGCACGCGCATTCTTTTTCTGGCAGGGTGTCTGGCCCTGTCTTCCAGCTTTCAGGTTTTGGCCCAGTTAGCGCCCCGTGAGGCCGGTGAGCCAGAAGCCGCCACTGGCTATATTGAGAAAAAAGCCCACACCAGTCAGGACTACATGGTGGTTGCGGCAAATCCTTACGCATCATGGGCAGGTAAGAACATCATCGAACAAGGTGGCAGTGCCGTGGATGCCGCGGTTGCCGTACAGGCAATGCTGACACTGGTTGAACCGCAATCTTCAGGTATCGGTGGTGGCGCGTTTATGTTGTATTGGGACAACAAAACCAAAACCTTACACACCTTTGATGGTCGTGAAATGGCACCGGCCGGCGTTAATGCCTATTGGTTTATGGAACACGGCGAACCGATGAAATGGATTGATGCTGTTGTCGGCGGTAAATCTGTTGGTGTACCCGGTGCGCTTAAAGCACTGGAGATGGCCCAGAGTAAGTTTGGTAAACTGGCCTGGAAAGACCTGTTTACTGATGCGATTACAACGTCTGAGGAAGGCTTCAAAGTTTCCAAACGTCTGGAAAAACTGGTGACTATGGCCGAGCAGTATCACAAGGGCATGAAAACGTTCCCCAGTACTGCGACCTATTTTTATCCGGCAGGAAAGCCGTTAAAAGCGGGCACCACCAAAAAGAATCAGGCACTGGGTAAAACCCTGCGTAATATTTCTGAACAGGGCGCTGATTATCTCTACAAAGGCGAGCTGGCCAGCAAAATTGCCAAGGCGGTGCAAACGGTAGAGATTAATCCGGGCGTACTGAATACCGATGATCTGGCCAATTACAAGGCATTAGAACGAAACGGCGTTTGTGGTGAATACCGCAGCAAGCAAATTTGCGGCATGGCACCGCCCAGTTCAGGCGGGATTAACGTGTATCAGGTGCTCAAATTGCTTGAAGGTTTTGAGCTGACCGATTACCCCATCGACAGCGTCGAGTTTGCCAATCTCTACACTCAGGCCAGCGCACTGGCTTATGCTGATCGGGAAAAATTTATTGCGGACAGCGATTTTACCAACCTGCCATATGGCGCGTTAATCAACGAGGGGTACCTTAGTCGCCGGGCTGAGAGCATCAAAGTGGATAAGCCCTGGCGTTTCGCCCGTGCTGGCGAGCCGTTTTCGACTCAGGTGAGTCAGGGCAGCTCATTAGAGCAACCCAATACCAGTCACTTTGTTATTATCGATAAGGAAGGCAATGCCGTGTCGATGACCACCAGTATCGAATTTATGTTTGGTTCGGGCATTATGGTGGATGGCTTTTTGCTGAATAACCAACTGACTGATTTCTCCTTTTCGCCGTCGAAAGATCGTTTTCCGGTACCTAATCGGGTAGAGCCGCATAAGCGGCCGCGCAGTGCCATGAGTCCCACCATGGTGTTTGATAAAAACGGTGATTTGGAAATTTTGGTGGGTTCGCCTGGTGGTAGCCGTATCGTAAGTTATGTGGCGCAGACCCTGATAGGGGTTATTGATTATGGTCTGGATATCCAACAGGCGATTAACCTGCCCAAGATCACCAACCGTAACGATTATACTGCGCTGGAAAAAGGCACACCAATAGAAGCATTAAAAGCACCGCTTGAGGCATTGGGACACAATGTCAAAGTGGTTGACTTAAACAGTGGCTTGCATGGGATTCAGATCACCGATAAAGGCATTGTTGGCGGCGCAGACCCCCGTAGGGAAGGCGTTGCTGTAGGCAAATAACCACAAAGGTTAAGTTTAAAAAGGCTGCCAGAGTTGCTCTGGCGGCCTTTTTTGTCTGTTTATGGTATTAAAAGCTAACTTTGTTCAGCGCTTGCTCCACGTCGGCAATGATATCGTCGATATTTTCGATGCCTACGGAAATACGCACCAGATCGGCACTCACGCCAGCACTGGCCAGCTCTTCCTCATTTAACTGACGATGGGTGGTGGTAGCCGGGTGGCAGGCGAGGGATTTAGCATCGCCAATGTTGACCAGCCGCAAAATCATTTCCAGGGCATCAATAAACTGTGCGCCGGCCTCACGACCGCCTTTTATGCCAAAACTCAATATGCCGGAGGCCTGACCGCCGGTAATTTTCTGACAGGTAGCCCGGTAGGGGCTTTCTGCCAACCCGGCGTAATTTACCCAGCTGACTTTCTGGTGATGATTTAAATAACTGGCCAGCTTAAGGGCGTTTTCACAATGGCGCTCCATGCGCAGGCACAGCGTTTCCAGGCCTTGCAGAATTAAGAATGCATTCATCGGGCTGATTGCCGCGCCGGTATTACGCAGCGGTACCACACGGCACCGGCCAATGTAGGCCGCCGGGCCGAGGGCTTCGGTGTAAACAACGCCGTGATAAGACGGATCAGGCTCATTAAGTACGGCAAAACGGTCTTTATTGGCGACCCAGTCAAATTTGCCGCTATCAACAATGATACCGCCCACACTGGTGCCATGGCCGCCGATGTACTTGGTCAGGCTGTGTACCACAATATCAGCACCCAGCTCGAAGGGACGGCACAATACAGGAGTGGCAACGGTGTTATCAACGATCACCGGGACGCCATGTTTGTGGGCAATTTCCGCCAGCTTTTGAATATCCACCACATTACCGGCCGGATTGCCGATAGACTCGCAAAACACCGCTTTGGTATTTTCGTCAATGGCGTTGTCAAAACCTTCGTAGTCATCGTGAGAAACCATTTTTACCGTGATCCCTTGTTTGGGCAGGGTATGGGCAAATAAATTGTAAGTACCACCATACAACTGGCTGGTACTGACAATGTTACTGCCCACCTCACAAATTGCCTGAATCGCATAGGTGATGGCGGCCATTCCCGACGCCAGTGCCAGACCGCCAATACCCCCTTCCATGGCTGCCACTCTTTGCTCAAGTACAGCGGTGGTCGGATTCATTATGCGGGTATAAATATTGCCAGCGACTTTTAAGTCAAATAAATCAGCACCGTGCTGAGTGTCGTCAAAGGTGTAGGACGTGGTCTGGTAAACAGGTACCGCGGCGGCTTTGGTAGTGGCTTCAGACTCATAGCCATGATGAAGCGCGATGGATTCTAATTTCATAATGTTTATTCCGTTTTTTTCTGGCAGTGCAAATAGTGTGCAATATGATGGTTTAAGGGGCATTGAGCTGCAACAAGTATTTTACATTTAGCGCGTTAATGAGCTGCTTTGTACCGGAATTCATTGATCTAAATCAGCTGCCAGTCAAACCAGTACTTTGGGAGGATTGTTGGCGAAAACACCTGTACCTATGCTCTGTATCAGACACGCTTTTTCGTTCACTGAACGAGACTAAAATGAGGAAATACCCATGAAAAAATCAGTTGTAATGATGGCTCTTGGTGCAGGATTACTGGCTAACGGTGCCATGGCTGCCGATACCGAATCACAGGATGTTAAAATGATTAATCTGGCCCATCAGAGTGGTTGTGTTACCTGTCACTCTATTGCCAGTGGTGGCAGCGGTCCGGCTGGCTTAAAGCCAATTGGTCCGGCCTGGCAGGATGTCGCGAAAAAATACAAGGATCAGGAAGATGCTCAGGAAGCGCTGGTGACTACCGTTTTAAATGGTTCAAGCCCTTACGCCAGTCACTGGAAAGGGGAAGTCAGTGGTTTTGCCATGCCGCCTAACTCTGTTGTGATTAACAAAGAACAGGCTAACGAGCTGGTAGGTTGGATCCTGCACCTGGCAGACTAATCTTTTGGCACTAGCGGAAGGGGCGATAAGTTATCGCCCCTTTTTTGTAATTACAGGAAAGGATCGGCCTGGATTTTATCGACTTTCCAGGTGCCGCTGACTTTTTTCAGTTCGAGCGTGCGCAGGTCCTCCACTTTGTCGCCATTGTAGGTGCCCGAAAAAAACAAGGTCACATTGGCGCTATCGGCGTATTCTGTCCTACCCACTGACTGGCTGGTTTGCGGCGTGACTTCTACCGTGTCGTATTTTAAATTAAACACGTGACGCTGGACGTTTGTTTGCGTGTGGTAACGTTCCAGTATGCGTGACATACGGTCCGTACTCAGATAAATGGCGCGATCCAGATTTTCATCCAGATAGACGCCGCGAATAAACATAACGGCGGTATACTCCGGTGTGTTTTCATCGAGCATACCGTAGCGTCCGATGCGTTCTTCCTTTTCGCAACCGCTAAGCACAAGGAGGGTAAAACACAGCATAAAAAACAAAGGGATACGTAACTGCATAATCATCTGTACCTGTATAAAACAGTGACCTAATGTAACTTTAGTATAACGTATTGGCAATGACCAAAGGGTTTCAGGGCAAAAAAAACGAGGCCGAAGCCTCGTTAGTCAGGGAGTCTGTTGACAATACTTATTGTACTTCTTCCTGATCGCCGAAGGCACCGGCAAACAGTGGGCTCGACAGGTAACGCTCAGTACCGCTGGCCAGCAATACCACAACGATTTTATCTTTGTTTTCCGGACGCTCAGCAAAACGTTTTGCTGCTACTACCGCTGCACCAGAAGAAATACCGGCCAGGATACCTTCTTCGGTCATCAGACGGTGGGCCATTTCCATACATTCTTCGTTGGTGACCTGTTCAACTTCGTCAACCAGATCAAGGTCCAGGTTACCCGGGATAAAACCGGCGCCAATGCCCTGGATTTTGTGCGGCCCAGGGGTCAGTTCTTCGCCGGCTTTGGCCTGAGTGATTACTGGTGAATCTGTTGGTTCAACAGCAACCGAAGTAATGGCTTTACCCATGGTGTTTTTAATGTAACGGCTAACACCTGTGATAGTACCGCCGGTACCAACACCAGCTACGAAAGCGTCGACTTTACCGTCGGTAGCCGTCCAGATTTCAGGACCAGTGGTTTTTTCATGAATTTCAGGGTTTGCCGGGTTTTCAAACTGCTGTAGCAGAACGTATTTTTCCGGATTGGAATCAACGATTTCCTGAGCAGCTGCAACCGCACCTTTCATGCCTTTTGGCGCTTCTGTGAGTACCAGGTTGGCGCCCAGCGCTTTTAACAGTTTACGACGCTCAAGACTCATGCTGGAAGGCATAGTCAGCGTAATTTTGTAACCACGAGCCGCTGCTACAAAGGCTAACGCGATACCGGTGTTACCACTGGTAGGTTCAACGATTTCTTTACCTTCGGTCAGTACACCGCGTTTTTCAGCGTCCCAAATCATGTTGGCGCCGATACGGCACTTAACACTGAAGCTTGGGTTACGGGACTCAATTTTTGCATACACGTTACCACCGGTAACACGGTTCAGCTTCACCAGAGGAGTGTTGCCGATGGAAAGCGAATTATCGTTAAATACTTGCATGGTTATTCCTTTTGTTTGTCTTGGCTCCAGCGCGCTTTTATCAGCCAGGGTAATCTCACAGAGATTATTGGTGGAGCTTCTTTGGTTACCTATATATCATTGTTATTAAGTCATAAAATGCAAAGTGATTTTTGCTATATGATATGGTTATTTTAATGGTTACAAAAATTAAGGATCCCCATGGCATTTCAAGGTACCGACAGTTATATCGCCAGTGATGACCTGCAACTGGCCGTAAATGCGGCGATTACTCTCGAACGTCCGCTATTAATCAAAGGGGAACCGGGAACGGGCAAAACGCTGTTAGCCGAGGAACTGGCGGCCAGCCTGCAAACAGAATTAATCCAGTGGCATATAAAATCTACCACCAAGGCCCAACAGGGCTTGTATGAATATGACGCAGTTTCCCGTTTGCGGGATTCGCAGTTGGGTGATGAGCGGGTTCATGATATTAAAAATTACATTGTTAAGGGTAAACTGTGGGAAGCCTTTGCGGCTGAAAAGCGCCCGGTTTTACTGATTGACGAAATTGACAAAGCCGACATTGAATTTCCCAACGACCTGCTGTTAGAGCTGGATAAGATGGAATTCTATGTATACGAAACCCAGCAACGCATTAAGGCCGACATTCGACCTATTGTGATCATTACCTCAAATAACGAAAAAGAGCTGCCTGATGCGTTTCTGCGCCGCTGCTTTTTTCACTACATAAAGTTTCCCACGCCGGATGAAATGCGTCAGATTGTGGATGTGCACTTTCCAAACATAAAACCGCGTTTACTGGAAGAGGCATTAACGTCATTTTTCAAACTCAGGGATATTCCGGGGTTAAAGAAAAAACCCTCCACTTCGGAACTGATTGACTGGCTTAAACTGCTGGTGGCCGAAGATATCCCGCCGGAAGCCTTACAGGATAAAGAGGGCAAATCCAGTATTCCGCCGCTGTATGGTGCGTTACTGAAAAATGAGCAGGATATTCATCTGTTTGAAAAACTGGTCTTTATGGCACGTCGCTGATGCTGGTTGATTTTTTCTTTACCCTACGACGCTACGGCGTTAAAACCAGCCTGCGGGAGTTACTGGATTTGATCCGGGCTCTGGAACAGCACGTTATTTTTGCTGATGTACAGGCATTTTATCAGCTGGCCAGGATCACGCTGGTTAAGGACGAATCTCAGTTTGATAAATACGACCGCGCATTCGCCAGCTATTTTGAAGGGGTGGAGGCCATCGATTTATTTGGTGACACGATTCCGGAAGACTGGTTGCGTAAAGAATTCGAAAAACACCTGTCGGCCGAAGAGCGCGAAAAGTTGCGTCAGGAAGGCGGTCTTGATGAGCTGATGAAAAAACTCCGGGAGCGGCTGGACGAACAAAAAGAGCGCCATGCGGGAGGCAATAAGTGGGTAGGGACCGGTGGAACCAGCCCCTTTGGCGCTTATGGTGATAACCCTGAAGGTGTTCGTATCGGGCAACAGGGGAATCGCCGCTTTTCAGCCGTAAAAGTCTGGGATAAAAGGGAATTTAAAAACCTGGATGGTAATGCAGAGCTGGGTACGCGTAACCTTAAAATGGCCCTTCGTAAGCTGCGGCAGTTTGCCAGAGGCGCTGCCAGTGAAGAACTGGATATCTCATCGACCATTACCAATACCGCAAGACAGGGCGGCTTGCTGGATATCCACATGCGGCCGGAACGTCACAATGCGGTGAAGGTGTTAATGTTCTTTGATATCGGCGGGTCTATGGACAGTTATATCAAGGGCGTAGAAGAGCTGTTTTCGGCAGTCCACGGCGAATTTAAATATCTCGATTATTACTATTTTCATAATTGTGTTTACGAATCGGTATGGAAAGATAATGGCCGCCGCGATAACGAGCGTATCGATGTGTGGGATATCATTCACCGCTATGGACCCGACTATAAGGTAATATTCGTAGGGGACGCTACCATGGGGCCTTACGAAATTGCGTATCCTGGTGGCAGCGTGGAACACTGGAATGAAGAGCCCGGAGCGACCTGGCTAAACCGTTTGACCGAGCATTTTAACCACTGCATCTGGCTGAACCCTCAGCCCCGGCAATACTGGTCGTACTATCAGTCTATCACGCTTATTAACGAGTTGATGGCAGACAAAATGTTTCCGTTAACCCTGCAAGGGTTAACAGATGGCATTACCGCATTACAAAAAAAGTAACAATTTCATCGTTGCCAGCCTGTTTAAAGCGGGTAAAGATAGACTAAAAACAACAGGGATTTGTGTATGACAGACCAATTACCACCGCCGGAGACGACAGCAGCACAAAGTGAGCCGTTATCGGCAAAGGAAACCCGTGAGATCGTTACTCCTTACGCTTTTGGTGTGGCAGATGAACTGCTGGGGCAACCGCTGGCATCGCCCTGGCGGCGCTTATTCGCCCAGGGTATAGATGCGTCTATCGTAGTGTTACTCAGCACTGCTCATGCGTTAGTGTTAGCTTTTTTTGTGGCGGTTACTTTTTTTCGTGCTGGTAAACACCTCGCGCAAGGCGAGAAGAAGCGCAGCTTCGCGCGTAAAATGCTCCGTTTCAGCGGCGCGTGTCTGTTGTTTTTTATTACCTATGTGGTGGTCGAATCTTATGACAGTGTGCCAAAAAACCACGAGATTGATCGCAATTCAGAATGGGTGAGATCCGGACTAATTGTGGCCCAGCGTTTCGCCTGGGACAGCTGTGAGGAAGACGTCTCATGTTATGAGGAAGTTGCCCGCGGATTTGGCGAGGCCTATGGCTCCACCGAAGCCAGTGAAGATGAAGTGGCAATCCGTTTTGAAAAGTTTTTGTCAGGGAAGGGTTTTTCCCAGGATGAACAAAGCCATTATCATCAATTGTTTATGACCCAGTTTAAAGCGACAAAAGCCGGTGATGTAACGCCGTCACCGCCATCCTCCCAGGAGATGAATAAAATTATTACCGGCGCGCTCAAGGGCAATGAGGAAGCCGTTGCAGATGTGACTGAACTGGTTGATGAAATTGTTGAAGAGACTAAAAAAATACCAGAAGCACCAGAAGCACCAGAAGCACCAGAAGCACCAGAGGCACCCACGGTTAAACTGGGACTGGGTAAAACTAATGACACTACCAAAACCTCCAGCCTGATTAGCTGGATAGATGGCGTGATAAAAGATTTAGGCCTTGGTTTTGGCTGGGCGGCATTGTACTACAGTGTGTTAACTGCCTGGTGGCGAGGGCATACCATTGGAAAACGCCTGTTGCGTATTAAAGTAGTTAAACTGGATGGCAGCTCGCTCAATTTATGGGAAAGTTTTGGCCGCTATGGTGGTTATACAGCGGGTATAGCGACGGGGTTACTGGGCTTTTTTCAGATTTTCTGGGATCCAAACCGGCAAACCATCCAGGATAAAATTGCCGAAACCCTGGTGTTGTACCGGCCCGTCGGCGCTGTGCCTCTGCCGCAGTTAGTGCAATCGACTAAAGAGAGTGATGAGCAACCAACCCAGTTTTGATATCAATGTCGCTGTGCTCGCTGCCGGGCGGGCCAGTCGCTATGGCGGCAATAAGCTGTTGGCAACGCCGCCCGGTCATAGCAGTCCTTTGGTGTGTCAGGTTATTAATACCTGTAAGCAAGCCGGTCTGACAAACATTACGCTGTATACCGGCTACTGGCACGAAGCGCTTGAACAAGCGCTGCCTGCCTCGGTTTCTCAGCACTTTGTAGAAAACTGGCAGCAGGGCATAGCGGCTAGCCTTAATACCGCGGCCGCTCGTGCCGAAGCCGCAGGACAGCCGCTACTTATTGCTCTTGGTGATCACGCAGACCTCAACTGTAGTCATCTGCATAAACTGGTGGCCAACTTCCATCAGCGCCAGGTAATCACGGCTACTCAGTGCGCTGGCATTATCACGCCGCCAGTCATTTTCCCCGTTCACGAACTGCCTTTGCTGGCTGCACTGAAAGGGGATTCCGGGGCTGGAAAAATCCTGAAAACGATGGTTAAAAGCGCACCGGAACGTATTCAGCTGGTGGCGGTGGAAAAGTTAACGGACATTGATTGTCCGGCTGACTGGCACAAGCTGGATTGAAATTTCACTGTCCAGCCCTATATCAGGTAAATGAAACCGACTCAGTCCAATTATGCCTTAACCTCTGCCATCGTCCCTGTGGCGATTGCGGTTGCATTATTGTGGGTGATCCAGTCTGCCGGCGTGCTGTTTAACCTGCCACTCGATGTACTTGGGGTTATTCCACATGACTGGGCCCGGTTATATGGTATCGCCACATCAGCTTTGGTACATGGCTCCTACGAGCACCTGTTTAATAATTCGCTGCCGTTGATTGTGCTGGGCAGTATGGTTCGTTACGGGTATCCCAATTCGCGTTTAAAGGTTTTATTGTTTGCCTGGTTAGGTTCAGGTATCGGTGTGTGGCTGTTTGGCCGTGAATCGGTCCATTTAGGGGCCAGTGGCGTAAGCCATGGCCTATTCTTCTTTTTGTTTACGGTCAGTATCCTACGCAAAGATAAGCGCTCAGTAGCACTGATGATGATCGCCTTTTTTATGTATGGCGGCATGATGATGTCGATATTTCCGCGGGATCCGGCTATTTCCTACGAGGCTCACTTTTTTGGCGCACTTGGGGGGGTCATGGCGGCACTGTTATTTTGGCGAAAGGATCCGAAATTAGCCGACAAACACTACCAGTGGCAGGATGACGATGCTGAAAAAGAGGACCCGTTAATTGGCGATTTATGGCGGGATGCACCATATCCCGAAGCTAAACCTGAAGTTCATGATCCTGAAAATCATCGCCCCGTGCACATTGACCGCCACGGACACCATCACTAACTTAGAAACATTGATGTTTGCTGGCTGATTGTCGAGCGCGTCGATAAATTTCGGGCATTAAAAAGCATCTGCGCCCCTAACATCGTAAAAGTCCCCCGGCTATATCCTACAAACATCATTTTGCCTGCACTTACTGATTAGCCGACACAGGATACTTAGCGTTTTAAATTATGCGGGGTAGGGCGGACTAAGGACCTGCTTAAGCCCTGATTGGTACGACTAATTCGAAGCTTTCATATTGTGCTGGTGAGTTAGCCAACATATGCGTGATTTGATTCAATTTGATTTTTTAGGTTCTTTTTAGTTTTTTTTAGGATTTTTATTCGTTGAATATCTACTCTTAGGGCTTAGGGGAAAGTGTATTTACTTTCAATCGTCTTGAGTCCTCATTTTAGTGAGATTCATACGCGATTAATTCAAAGGAAGGTTAAAAATGAAATTAAAAGCAAAATTGTCCTGGTCACTTTTATTCAACTTATTGGTGATTAATGTTAACGCAGCGTCAACATCTTTTCCGAGCGTTCAGAAGTTTTCACTCACAAATCCAAGCCCTTCTGCATTGTCAGCAACGAGGATCCTTGTTGCAGAAGGCCTGGAGTTAGATTTAAGAAGCTATGTGGTTAATACCAGCTTTAAAAATCGTCCTGACTTCACCGGCTTGTTTTCTCGCAAGTTTGAAGCTCGTTACCTGGCCAAGCCGCCTGTTTATAAAGAACAAATTGAATCCTTTGGTGATCGTATCAGAGTGACCCGTACTCTGGAGCTCAAACTGAAAAAGCCTTGCAATGAGTGTCCGCATAAGACATTACAAATGGTTTGTTTCAAGAAGCAAAATAAGCCTATGTCGAAAGAATTAAGAGCAGATCTTGCTAAATTGCGTGCAAAGTTAAAGAGTAAGCCAAAAGGTATTACTGTGAGCAATAAGGTTCAGCGAAGTAATGCCGAAGTCAGCAGACTGAGCGATCAAGCTCTATTACAGTACTTACTGAATGAAGACGATACGCATAAAACCATTATTCAAGAAACTTATATACCACTGGCGGTATAACCAATAGATAAAATTCCTCACCTTGATCTCGATAACCTTGATAAACCAGTCCCAATGCAAGATCGAATTATTAAGCCGAGTTTCTCAACGGTTTATGGTCCAGTTGCTATGGGGGCAGAGCCAAGAATACCTGCCGAAAAAGAACTATTTAAACCTGTGAAAACTACGTTGAATAATGAGGGCAAGAAGAAGATAAGAACTGTTACTGAAGCGCCCTATACATTCCACAATTCAAATGAGTATAACTACAAGCTAGTGACTGGCTTTACCTTAGGTTTTGAAATTTATGACCGGTACGAAGTGGTGTTTGCGCGTAAGAAATGGTGGCACGATAAATATTATGCGGCATTCTCTTATAAATTAAAGGCTGGATTTGGCTCTCGATGGCCTTTTAAATTAAAAGCGGAAACAATCGTGACAAAAGTATTCGCCGGAGAAAATAACCAAGTTGTGGACTATCCTGCCAACTTATTATGTCAGGGGGTCAATGTAGCGAGTCGCGCTGAAAGATGTGCTTTTCAAGGCAAAGCAACATTTACGGCGTATGCTGTTGAAAATGCAAAAACACAGTTCTACAAAGACGTCGGTCTGCCAAATGATAAGTTATTCAAGGGCAAAGAGTTTGTCTTCACTTTGGGCGCTACCTGTAGGTTTCATGCATCAATTCCAGGGCCGAATATTGGGTTTAGCTGTCCTGATTCCCTGAAGGGATTTGATTTTAGTTTAGATCACCCAACACAGCTTGGCAGAACACAGAAAACATTGGTGCAGAAAGTCATTAAAGGTAAAGACTTGGGTTTTGGTGTTTATTATGGCACTGGCTATGCTGTGATTAATCCTGGAGCTAAGCTGGTTGGGAAAGACGGCAAAATTAAATTCGATGTTAAGTATAACCATGCAGTTAACGCTGCGGGTAATCAAAACATTAATAGCCTGACAGTTAATGGTGGTTCAAAAACCTTAACTGTTGAGGAGAACGTTAATCAAGGCGAGCGGGTGCCATGGGGTGTAGAGCTAACAAATCCTGAATATAGTGTTTCTGCCAGCCTGGTACCAATAGCCGAAATTGAGATAGGGGTTGATTTAGGTGTATATACTTGGGATGAAGTGTTTGGCCCAGTCGAATTTAACGACCTGGCTTTAAACCTAGGCGAATTTAAATTTGAGCGTCATGAAGGCTCAACAAATAAATTTAAAGCCAATATCGGCGTTCGCTATTCCCCAAGATAGAAGAATCCGCGAAAAATGTTCAATAATCGATACAAACATGAAAGGGGTAATATGCCCCTTTTTTAATCAAAGATGCTAATTATTTCCTGTTGAAAAGTTTAAACAAAATAACGTTTTGGTTTTTTTTAGATTTTTTTTAGTTTTTTTTCAGGTTTTTCGCGAGATTTTGCCTTAGGTTCAGAAGCAATCACTGCAAATTTTAAACTTAAACCTACAGGGATCGTGATTATGTCGAATTACTGGTTACACCGTTGTCAATTGCTAACTCTTATATTGCTCATATTGAGCAGTCAGGCTAGTGCAGCTTTATTTTCGACTACGTCCATTGAAAAAGGTTGGATTTTCGGCATAGATAACTCGCCATTTCCACCTGCATATGTTCAGGGGAATGTTCAAAATACCTTTACTGGTCGGAGTATCAAAAGTGATTACAATAGCTTTTGGCAATTCGACATACAGAACTTCCTAGATATATCCCCTTCAAACCTGGTTATCAATTCTGTTGAACTGCTAGTTAAGAATACCAGTAATGCTCATTTTATTAACTTGGATGAAGATAATTCGTTGTCGATTTTCGATGTCGATGACGATGGAGTTACTACAGGTGGTGATCTGGCCTACCGACATTTCGACCTTCAATCGGGTAACATATATGGCAGTGATGCACTTGACTTTTATTCTACAATTGAACAGCCCTACAATATAGTGCCTGATCTGACTATCGAGTTAAATAAGGTAGCCAAGAACGACATCCTTACATCGACTACAAATTATTTTCAGATTGGCGCCTTCTTGGAGGGGCCTCGCGATGTCAGCGGTGGCAAAAATGCTATGGGTTTATGGGGGGGGGCTGATGGGCCGGTTGTCACCCTGAATATTAATTATGACACGGCAACTGTGGAAACAACGACCGTTGCTGAACCAATACTGCTACCCTTACTCGGAATGGGATTGGTTAGTGTGTTTTTAGTGGCAAATCGCCAGTATAAAAAGCACTAAGTTTCTCTAATTATTGGTATTTATGCTATCGCGAGCGGATATTACTTAGCTGGGGGATATCAGTAACTTTTTAGCGACGATATCTTTAAGTTCTTTTAGATCACGGCTAATAATAAATCCGCTCAATGTATCACCATTTTGTACAGCTTAATGATTACATAACATTATTGGCCGTTAGGCCGAAATAGTCGCTGATCCCGGCCAGGATGTTAGACGTTGCTAACGCAGCTAGAATGAACCCCATGACCCGACTGACAATACTCGCTCCCGCACTACCAATGATTCGAATTATGAGTGAAGACGCCAGCATTAAAATGAGTGTGATCACTAATACAATCATCATCATTGCGGCGGTTTGTACCTGTTCCCAAAGGGTGTAAACGTTATTTTTAGTCAGTAATACTGCCGCTAGCATGGCTCCGGGGCTCGCTATCGACGGCACTGCAATGGGAAATACCGCCGTTTCACGCAGAGTGGATGCCATTTTGATCTCCTGTTCCGGCTTACTTTCACCAAAGATCATGGTTAAGGCAAAAATAAACAAAATGATGCCACCGGCCAGTTGAAACGCTGACAGCGGGATATGCATCGCCGTGAGAATAATTTCACCGGCCAGAATAAAAAACAGCAGAATGATGCTTGAAGCGGCAAAGGCGATAAGCGCAATTTTGCGACGCTGACCAGGGGTATGTTGGTTAGTTGTGGCAATAAATACCGGCAAGGTACCGATAGGGTCGATGACCGCAAAAAAATAAATTAACACCGGGATAAAATCGATCACCCGTTATAACCACCGGGGGACAAGTCGTTGGTAATCGAGATATTCACTGTCATAACGTTCCTGCAGAAAAGCTTCTTCAAGCAGCGCCTGGCGGCGCAGGGCAGTTAAACCTACCAGTAAGCAAAGCAGACTAAAAATACTCGGAAGGGCCAGGAAAAAACCCAGTTGTGCTACCGCTACGCCAATATAGCCGGGGTTTCGGCTAATGCGATAGAGCCCCTTCTGAATAAGCTTATGTGTGCTGGTTTTTACGATCCCGCTGCGCCATTGCTGACCCAACGTAAAGTTGGCCGCGACGGCAAGCGCAAATCCCAACACCAGAAACATGGCACCAGACCACATTACCTGCGGCACGCTTAAAAAATGAATAGGGCCAAGGTAAGCGTAGACTGGCGGGTAAACCGCAATAGTCACACAGAATAACCAAATCGCCGCACGGAACACCCGGAAAGTCAGATGATTCCACCAGTGGCAACTATAGGTAGGTCCCATGGTGACCACCGGTTGCTGCTGACGCTTTTTTATCAGCACCAATATGGTGTAAAAAAGCGCGACAAAAGTAAAAAAGCCCGCCAGAAAAATCTGTAGTAGATGAGGATCGTGCATAGGCAGTTCCGTTTAACACTGAACTACCATGATTACTGAATCGAATGGGGGTTGCAAATTAGTCCGACCGTACAATAGGACAAGTCAGCTTATATGGCCGGGCTTTGCAGCCTTTTTTGTACTACATACAATCTCGCTCCCAGCATAATGGCGGCACTGGTTAGGCCTGCGATAATGCCAATCCAGAATCCATCGGCGGCCATAGGTTGTGCACTTGCCCAGTCAGTCCGCCCCAAAATCACACCGATGGGCAGGCCGATAAGCCAGTAGGCACAAAAGGTTATGTAGAACATCGCTGCGGTGTCTTTGTAGCCACGCAGGGCATTGGCCGAAATGACCTGGATCGCATCGGAAAACTGAAACAGCGCGGCGTATATCAACAGCTGGGATGAAATCGCAATTACCGCTTCATCGCTGGTATACAGCGATATAATCAGGCCCTTGGCTACAAGAGTAAAACAGGCAGTGAAACAGGCTACGCAAAGCCCTATAACAACCGCACTTTTCACCGCAATCCGGGCTTGCTCCACCCGTTGCTGACCCAGCCTGAAACTCACCCGGATAGAAATAGCCATACCCATACTTAAGGGAAACATAAACATCAGAGCCGAAAAATTTAACGCTATCTGATGGGCTGCAACCACATTGGCCCCAAAGGGGGCCAACAGCAAAGCAATAATGGCAAATAAAGTAACTTCAAACAGCACCGTCATAGCGATAGGCAAACCCAGTCTGAGGGTTTGTAAAATGGTTGATGTTTGCGGTGTGTGCCAGCGGCTGAATAGCTGATAGCGGCTTAACCGCGGGGCGTAGGTAATGTAGATCACCGTTGCAATAGCCATGGCCACAAATACCAATGCAGTTGCCACGCCGCAGCCTGCGCCACCCATGGCCTCAATGCCCAGGCCTCCGTACACAAACAGAAAATTTGCTGCAATATTTACCACTAATCCGATAACCGTGATGATCATACTGGGCTTGGTATGTCCCAGCGCCTCACAGTAATTACGCGACCATTGGTACAGCGCAAAAGAGGGAAAGGCCAGAAATACGTACTTTACGTATTGCGCGGTAATTTCCGCCAGACCGCTGTCCATGGGGAATATGCTGACAATGGATGGTGAAAACCAGGCAGCAAAAAATGGCAACAGACTCATTACCAGCAATAAATATCCGGCCTGTTGCGTGGCATTGGCCACATCATCGTGACTTTTCGCGCCTTGTAAACGGGCAATTAAGGGCGGAATAGCCAGCGCCAGGCCCTGAATGAAGCTCATGATGGGAATGCAGATACTGAATCCCAGTGCCACAGCAGCCATGTCTACCGCGCTGTAGCGGCCGGCAATAATGGTGTCGCTTACGCCCATAAGCATTTGCGTGATCTGTGCGATCAGTAAGGGCCAGGCGAGTTTGATTAACCGACGGCTTTCCAGCGCCGTGCGCGGTGACAGTAACATCATGGTCGGGTGATATCCGCCAGGCTAAATGGTTGAATATCAACCCAATCACCCGATTGCAGATTGTCGGTTGACGCAGGGATTAGCATGTAGCAATTAGCCTCGGCAAAACTGGTCATCACGCCGGAACTTTGTTTGGCCAGCGGGGTAACTTCCAGTGTGCCATCGGCCGACTGGGTAAATATTGCCCGCTGAAAATCCAGTCTGCCTGCACGGCGCTTAATGGCAGTGGTAACTTTAGCCCGCAGGGTTAAGCGATGGCTACCGTCAATATTACTTTCGCCCTGTAAATGTCGTAACAAAGGAACCACCAGCTGTTCAGTGGTGACGCAGGCCGAAACCGGGTTACCCGGTAACCCACAAAAAATGGCTTTACCCAACTGCCCGAAAGCGAAAGGCTTACCAGGCTTGATAGCCACTTTCCAAAAGCCGACTTCACCGAGCTCGTCGAGTATGTCCTTGACAAAGTCAGCATCGCCGACTGAAACCCCGCCACTTGAAATGACCAGGTCGCATAGCTCCTGTGCCTGGGCGAGGGTGGTTTTGAGTACCTCGGGCTGGTCGACCACAATGCCAAAATTAATCAGATTGACCTGCCAGTCGTTAAGCAATGCTGCGACGCCGGTGCGATTAGACTCATAAATTTGTCCGGCTGCCAGGGGGTGTCCGGCCTCGATAAGTTCATCTCCGGTGGCCAGCAGACCAATGGTCACGGCTTTGTATACTGTAACCTTGGCCAGACCAATCGAACTTAACAGCATATTGTCGGTTGCGGTAAGACGATGACCGGCGTTAAACAGAATATCACCCTGAGCAATATCGCTACCGGTCTGACGGATATTAGCCAGCGGTGGGCTGTCAGCGTGTAAGGTAATCGTATCGCCCTGACGAGTCACGTTTTCCTGTATTACTACGGTGTCGCAGTCTGGGGGGATGGACGCGCCGGTCATAATTCGCACGCACTGTCCCGGTTTAACGGTGGGTAATGTCGAAGCGCCGGCGAAAACCGAACCAACCACTATCAGCGATTGGCCTGAATTGCCATTCATGCTTTTTAATGCGTAGCCGTCCATCGCCGAGTTATCGCTTGGCGGAACGTTAATGGACGCAGTAACCGCGGTGGCCAGTACGCGCCCCTTTGCCTGAGTTACATCAATTTGCTCTGTAGCGCTGACAGGCCGGGCCTGGCTGAGCATGGCGGTGATTGCATCGGATAAGGATAACCAGGGAGAATTTGTCATAACATACTGACTCTGCTTAATTTGCCGCGGAGTATAACATTATCGTCGCTTTGAGTGACACGATGTCGTTGATACTTATCCGCCCTGAAAATTTTGCCACTTTACAATCATGGCGAGCAACTCCGGCTCTTTAAAGGGTTTACTCAAATGGTCGTTCATGCCTGCGGCCAGTGCTTTCTGGCGGTCTTCCACCATGGCCGCGGCTGTAAGTGCAATAATGGGTAAGGTAATACCCAGTTTTCTGATGGCCCGGGTTGCCTGATAGCCATCCATAACAGGCATTTGAATGTCCATAAAGACCATGTCGAAGGTTTGCCGCTGAACGCGATCAACCGCATCCTGACCATTAGCAGCCAGTGTAATTTGTATGCCGTGGGTACTGAGCAATTCTTTTATCACTTCCTGATTAATGGGATTATCTTCAACAATAAGGATGTTGGCTGATATTGGCAAAGTTTGACTGGTTGGCGTGTCGATGGCGCTGAGCAAACGTTCTTGTTGTGCTGCGGTAGCAAACTTTACGGGTACGGTAAACTGGAAAACCGAGCCTTCGTCAGGTTCACTGCACACCAGGATATCACCGCCCATCGCCGTCGCCAGGCGCTGACTGATACTCATGCCGAGTCCTGACCCCCCATAAATCCGGCTGGTAGATGAATCAGCCTGAGTAAAAGCATCAAATAATACGGCCTGTTGTTCATTGCTCATACCGATCCCGGTGTCAGTGATTTGCCATCTGAGCCGGGGATCAGCGCTATTACTGTGAACTTCTTCTACCAACAGGGTGACTTCGCCCTGATGAGTAAATTTGATAGCGTTGCTAAGCAGATTTACGGCCACTTGTTTGATGCGTAGTGAATCTCCGACAAAATACAACTGACTGAACTTACCAAAACGACAGGATAACCTCAGACCTTTTTCTTCTGCTTGCTCTCTGAATAAATCATCCAGTTCGCCGATCATATCCCGAATCGAAAATACCGCAGATTCCAGGGTGAGTTTATTGGCCTCAATTTTTGAAAAATCCAGAATGTCGTTGATAATACTAAGCAACAGTTGGCCGGCCTGATGGATTTTTTTAAACCGGTCGAGTGACTGACTATCCTGTGTTCCTTTCAGGCCAAGTTGACTTAGCCCGAGGATGGCGTTCATTGGCGTGCGTATTTCATGGCTCATGTTGGCCAGAAATTCACTTTTGGCGCGATTCGACTGCTCGGCCTGGGCCACTGCCTCAGTTTGCTTTTGTTCTGACAAAATAAGCCGTTGATTGGTTAATGAAAGTTCTTTGGTGCGTTTATCTACCTCAAACTCAATCTCGTCTGTATAACCGGCAACAATCACCATAAACCAGCCAAGCAGGCCGGCAAACAAGGTGGCACTGGCAAGGAGCAGATGGACGCCCCAGGGCTGATAGATAAAAACATCTTTGTTGGCTATGTAAAGTGACCAACTGCGCGAACCCAGATTAATCTGATAGTGCTTCAGAATGGGAAATTCTTCATGGATGTCGCCTTGCCATTCACTCCCTGTTGTGGCTTGCAGCAGGATATCCTGTTGTTCAGACGTCAGATTCCGGCTATACAGAATGCCTTGCTCGCCATTAGCCAGCGGGTCAGTAAGCAACATGGCAACTTGCGGATAAGCAAAATTGTTGAAGGTCAGTTCGGTGAGGGTTTTTATTCTTATTACCGCAGTAGCGTAGCCATTCTGGAGTAGGTGACCGCTAGTGGACTGTACCGGCAGGAACACCAGAACACCAGGCTGACTGCCTTGCTCCTGAACAAGAGTTATCGGTGTGGTCGGATAAATTTGCTGAGTCTGCCAGGCTATTTTTAATGCTTCCTGGCGGGATGACTGGGAATAGACATCGTAGCCTAATGCTTTGATATTTTGCTGTAAGGGTTCAATAAAAGACACTACGACGTGAATATCTTCAGTGTTGTAGGGAATTAAATCGCCACTGCGATCTTTTTGGGTAATAGTAAAAGCGGTATCGGAATAAGCGTCAGCATAGCGCTGCCGGAGCAGCGATTGCAGTTCACTCACCCGGATACCGGTGACCCTGACATTCCAGGATAATGCATGGAGGATTGGATTCTGGTCGAGGACTTGCTGAGTAAACAAGTGGAATTGTTCGGGGTTCAGTTCGGGTTCGGCACGTATCAACCCCGCTAGTGAATAAAGCATGCTGGTAGCGTTACTGATACTAGAATCGAGGTCTCTCGCTACCGTATTGGCGTTGTTGGTAAATTCGATTGCTTGTTTACTGCGTTCCTCATTGAGTGCCAGTGCGCAAAGGATCAACACAGAAAGCGAAAATCCAGTTAAGGAGGCAATAACAAAACGGCCTCTGGGGAAGGGGGTTCGCGCCAGTCGTGGAAACAGAGCTAGCAGCCAGGGCACCACAAAAATAACGCCGATGGCATCGCCCGCCCACCAACTCAACCAGGTAGACATCAGGCCGCTTTGATTAATTACACCATATTCAAAGAGTAAAAAGGTACTTAATGCACTGCCAACTAAAGTACTTAAAATAGCCGTAACAAAAAGTAATCGCAAAACAACTGCGGGGTTTCGATAGACGATTGTCCTGCCAATAAAGCGTCGTACCAGTGCCAGGCCTGCATAAGCCTGCAGGGTTGAACAAACCGCCAGTAAGGCAGGGAAAATAAGCTGCACACCACCATCTCCGGTGGTGGTTCTGATATAGACAGCAATACCAAAAGAGCCCAGAAATATACCCGGTAAGGCCCGGTATTCAAAAGCGAGTACCGTAGCCAAAGCAAGACCGGAGGCGGGCCAGATAATAGTAGCAAAGCTTGGTGGCACAGCGATGAGCTGACCGACAAAGCCGAGCGCGGCATAACCCAAAGCAGTGAACAATATCACTTTAAGCGACAGAGAATAGTGGCGGGTAAAATAGCGTTTTACTGGCATAAATTTTACGGCTAAAAAAGCGGTTGCCTGCAAGCGTCCTACGTAAAATTAAAGTTTAACAGATAACTACCGGTCAACCAGCGTTAATTGAACACTTTACAGCCAGCGGCTTATTCGCAGGGAAGAACAAGGCTTAGTGCTACGCGAATCAGAGTGACGCTTAAAATGCCGGGTTTTAAGCGTCAGCTATGTAGGTTATCGCAGCCAGTACATGGCTGTTTCAAAAGACAATAAAAGCTCCAGACCATTCGGGCCTAATCGGGATTTCATACCGTGAGGCATGGGCCGACCGGGAATATTACTGCTTTGCCAGATTTTATGGCCTTTATTGTTATAGTTAACAATCTTCACAACCGTGTCGTTATCATAGATAGAGCCGCTTTCTCTGACAGCCGCTAAAAAGCTTTGCTCCGTTTGCGTACTGGGATCAACCGCGATATCGAAGATGGTTGGCATTTCGGTACGCTGAACTTCGGTGAGCGTGTTATTGTTGATTTCGAAGACAACCACAAAAGTTTCGGTGTCACTGGTGTAAGTATCAGGATTTTCCTCAACACAGAGTACTTCAGGGGCGGCATCCGTATCATAGTTAAACAGCTCCAGTCGGCTGCACCTTTGATTAATGCCTGAAAGTTCGGTGAAAATGGAATTACTATGGCTTAACAGCAGGGTCCTGGTACCTTGTGCCACCACCGTGTAGTTTTGGCTGGCATCATGCCAAGAGACAAAATCATGGATCCTATCTGTGAAACTGTGGCTTCCCAATAAAAGCTGGTTTTGAATATCGGCGGCGAGAAGTTGTGAACCATCGTTGTAGACAAAGTCCTGGTAGCCGTCATTATTCATGTCACTGGCTCTGATTACGCCAATGTCAATGTCGAGGTCATCAGAGTTACCGCCATAAGACCACTGGACCGTATTGTCATACAGTTGGACGGCCGCCACCAGTCCCTCAGTGTTACCGGATGAAGGAATAAAAATTTCTCCTGCACCATCGTTATTATAATCGGCAGTTGCCGCTATGGTGCTGTAGTGATACGAAAAAGAAACTTCGTCTCCAATTTCTACTTTACCGTTGTCATCAATAGAAACCACGCGGGAACCGGAGGTGCCCTCAATTGTTGTAGATTGGCGTACATAAAATACTGCGCGTTCGTCCCCCGGCAGATAGTTTGCCCAGCCTGCAGCGCTGAACAAAAGGAGCTGAGTACTATTTCGTGTGGCATTGGCAATGGCGACGCCATCCACAATGTCTGCTGAAGCCAGCACGGGCTCAATGCTATCTGTTATCCAAATTAGTTCTGACTCTCCATCGTTATCGGCATCGCCGGCAATCATTGAAGTGAAGCGTCGGCTGTCTACCTCAAGCTCCCATTCAGTTATCAGTTGGTTTGATGACAAACTATAAGCGGTCATATCGCTTAAAAGGCAGCCGTTAGCAATCAGTTCAACTACATTGTCGTTGTCTAGATCATAGGTGATTAAGTCACAGATATTAGCATTAGCCGCAGTGGCGAGCTGCGAACGACTTCTGGCGTCAAATACCGCTATGTCACCGTACATGTTGGCGACGATAATTTCTGCTACGCCATCACCGTTTAAATCTCCTGCTTCTACCTGATTATAAAGGCCTCCGTTGCCAAACAGCCATTGATTCTCTCCGGTGTCTAAATCGTAAACCAACCGTGCATTTGTGATGAGTTCCATTGCCGGGTCGTCATCGACATTGGCAATGGCAAAATCTTCGTTGTTACCATTAAAGTCGATGCTAAAAAGTATGCTATCCGGCGCGTCCAGAGAGACAATATTTAGTCGTTTGGGCGAGGTTAAATAGTCGTCTTCAGTAATGACATAAATCAACTCAGGGGTGCCGTCGTGATTAGTGTCAGCCAACTTTGCGGCGCTGATAAAGTGGACATTATCGCTGATTAACACCTCAGCTTTATGGGCAAGATCGGTAATCACACTCACGCCATGTTCTGTTGCAACCAGGATGTCGGTCTGATCGTCACCATTGAAATCGCTGGCCATCAAACTGATTATGTCTCCGCCGATGCCTAATTCACCGCTGTAAAACCATTTTGATTCAAAATCGGTGTCAGTTACTTTGGTCAGCGAGATAGCGCGATGTGAATCGGTGGAAAGAAGCTCGTTTTCACCGTCACCGTCAAAGTCACCAATCCTTAAGGAATCAAGGCCGCGTGGTATCGCGATATTGCCCCGGACAAAGGTATTGGTATTCGCTGCTGTGGCCTGAATACTAATCCGTTGGGTCTCGCTGTTAGCAGCATCCGGCCAGCCAAAGGTAAAGTCATATTGTTGTTCGGGAAACAGGAAATTGCCCGGTACATGCCAGGTAACCAGCCCGTCGGCATCCATTGTGGCACCAGTTGGCCCGGCTACCAGACTGGCGGTGGTTGCGCTGCTCGCAATGTCCGGATCGGTGATTTGGGCGGTAAACTGCACTGTGCTGCCAGCAGCAATAGTTTCTGGCAGATTCACTACTGTCACTTCAGCCGGCGAATCTGACACAATAAACTCACTGATCACACTTTCGGTGCGCATACCGCCATCGAATACCACCATAGATACCCCAAGGATGTCGTTGTGAACAACCATGCCAGAGGGCAGGATACTACCGTGCTCTTCCGGAATGAGTTCACCGTTAACATACCAGTTGTAAGAAATTTCTAACTGACTCTCAGGCGTATCTTCGTCTTCGTAATAACCAGGGGATACTTCTACTGGTGTTGTAGCGTAAACGTCAGAAAAACCCGGGATCACCGAATCCGCTCTGGGTGGTTTGGAAAGTATATCCAGATTAACAAATTCGGCCGGGGTAGCGGTCTCGTACATATAATTGTACCAGGACCATGCATAGGAGCCCTGGTCCGGTTCGCCATCATTGTCCGTATCCTGAGTAATGCGCAGGTAGTTATCAATGATTTCAAGCTCTACCCGGGTATCTGCTGTCAGGATCAGCTTACCAGTGTAGGCATCGGGTGGAAGGTCATCATCTGCTGTGTAAACCAGGCTTACCTGCCCCTGATTACCCATAAATACATCGCCGCTGAGCGCTATTGCTGAAAATTCACCGTAATTGTTTATGGAAAAGTCAACGTCGGTGTCTAACAGCACCGAATAAGAACCCAAATCAAAACTGACATATTGTGTACCGGTAACCTGATAGCCCGCAGTAGTCAACTTTTCGGTGTAGTTTTCGGTGCCATAAAGTTCGATTTCCTGGCCGTCTATTTGCCAGCTTAAGCCACCGTAATTAATGGTATAGCTAATTTCCTGCTCAGTTAAAGCGGTCACAGTAAGTGCTACGGAGCCGGACAGTACCAGACCATGTTCGTTTTCGCAGCTACGGTAATTAAGCCATAAGTTACCAAGATAGTTTTCGTCGACCTGGCCGGTGTACTGAACATTGCCCTGATAGGAACAGCTAAACTCATGGAAAACCGAACCATTACCATTAACCCTACTGGTATAATCTTCGTCACCCACGGAAGGCAAAGTCAGGTAAGTATCGCCTTGTTCGCCAAACATATCGACAACAAACTGCTGAATGGCTTGTGGCGTTAAGACCATTGGGTTCTGGTTACCACTATAATTTTCGTCGGCCAGTGTGCGACCGGCTTCATTGATTTCAGCCGGGCTGTAATCCTGGGCATTGGTAATGATCTGAATTGGGGTAGGGGTAGTGGTACCGCCGCCGGATCCGCTACCGCCTGTACTGCCGCCGACACTGCCGGAACCGCCGGTGTTGCCGGAGGAGCCTGAGCCTCCGCAGCCCAGTATGATTAAAGGCAGACAGGCAATTAAAAGTGATTTTCCATGATTAGTCATACGCCATCCCTGATTTATTGTTTTGCTAACATACAAAGGAACATCATACGCGGAAAAGTACGGCAATTTCTTTGTGCTGGCAACAAGTTAGCAATGATTTGCGATAAGCGGCAAAATGATGCCCTGACGGATAGTTCGCTTTGTTGACATTTTTGCCGGGCGTAGTACTTTAGCATTAGAAATCATTACCATAAGCTAGGACGGCATTAATGGTTTGTAGTAAATTTTTCAATGTCTCACTATTTTATCCTGCCAGACGACTTTGGTTGTTATACAGTGTCGCCGCACTTTCTGTGTTGCTGGTGTTTTGTTTTGTCCGTTTTTTATCCCTGGCAGAGGCACAAACACTACAGTACGTTACTGAACAAGAGGCGTTATTGCTGTTAACACAGCTTGATATTTTTCATCTTTTGGCATTACCGGATTTCTGGCTGATCAGCCTTAATTTTACTGATATGGCCTGGGATATGTTCTGGCTGGTTTACAGTGCTATGTCACTGGCCATTTTTTGCGTTGGCCTGATTATTTTTCATCGCAATGTCCAGGCGCTGACCAGAGATCAGGTATTTACCCTCTTTCTGTGCGCTGGGTGGGCTCACTTACTCCTGGCTAAAAGTATCCTCTGGTTTGATATTCCGCTTCGGCTTACCGGCCCGGTTATAGCGCTGGGTATGCTATCGGTACTGTATTTTTCAATTGTCGCGGTGGTCGTTGACACCACGTTCGTGATCAGAAGGAAAATCAGATGAAATCCAACGTCCTTTTGGCTGGCTTTTGCTTAGTCTCAGGTAGCGCTGCTGCCGAGTCCGATTGGCAACCCGTGGCAACCCAGGCCACCATGCTGGCGATGGTGCTGTTCATCAATCTGGTTTTCTTTACGGTGTTATACATATTGTCGGTAATAAAAGCGGCCAGGCACCAGGCTGACCTAACCAAAGAAAAACAGCAGGCACATTATGACTTTCTAACCCAGGTACTCAACCGGCGCGGATTTGAGCGGCGTATTACCCAAAAACAATCTTTACAGGGTTACATACTGGTGGTGGATATTGATGATTTTAAACAAATCAACGATCGTTACGGCCACCCGGCAGGTGACAGTATATTGCAAGAAGTGGCCAACCGGCTTAGCCAGTCGCTGCGTGACCAGGATATTATTGCCCGCTATGGCGGCGAGGAATTTGTGATTTATGCCTCGTTGGCCAGTAAACAAATGGCCGAGGAATTGTCCCACCGGTTGGTTAATGCGATTAACCGGTTACCATATCCGTTGCCGGATTGCACTGAACTACTTCACGTTACCGTCAGTGTCGGGGTTGCCAGCGTACTGGCTCCGCTTAATGTAGCGGATGTTAACTCCCGTCGCGGGGCAATACAGTCAGCGTTTAGCATTGCCGACAGTAACCTTTATAAAGCCAAGCAGCAGGGTAAAAATCAGTCGGTACTCGATTAAAAAAGGCTCCATTGGAGCCTTTAAGTTAATTATTTGCCTTGCGGTACTCTTCGTAATCCATATTGCTCAGCCACACCGTCTGGTAAGGCTTAAGCTGAATAAAGCCGAGTACATCCTCAATCTGATCACGGGTAATTAAGTCTATCCAGTTATCCGTGCCGATAAGATTTAAGTCTGACAGTAAAATAGACTGTTCTTCATCAGTCACGTTACTGATACAAAATATACTTTGACGGCGATTCAGACTTTGCCGCCAGTAACCAAACAAGGCCGTGCCTAATTGCAGGGTAAACTGGGTCGCGTTGGGATGAAACGCTTCCTGGGCTTTACGAATGCGGATCAGCTGCGACAGCCTTGTAAGCACTTTGTGGTGCTGAGAGTAGGGTGAGTCAAGCTGCGCTTCTAACTCAGAATAATCCCAGCGCTTGCGGTTTATCGAACGGTTCTGGCCGGTATTAGCCACTTTATCGTAGTCATTTGAAGTACCCAGCAGACTATGAATATACAGACCAGGGATCCCTTCCATACCCAGCATAATTGCATGGGCACACAGGAATCTGTCGACCTGATACTTATCCGGGCCTTTTACGGTCCCCTGCATGGCATCAAACAGCGTAATGTTGATTTCATAGGGCTTCTGCTGACCATGATCAGTAGAGCGCCAGGAAATACGACCACCAAAATTTTGCATCGACTGCACCAGCGTACCTATTTCCTCATCACTTAACAGACCCTCTGCCGGGCGTAAGCCAATGCCGTCGTGAGAAGCGATAAAGTTAAAATAGGTGGTGCCGTTTTGCGCTGGTGGCATACTCATCATCCAGCTCTTCAGATAAGTACAATCACCGGTAACCATGGTATTGACCAACAGCGGCGGCAGCGAGAAGTTATAAATAGCATGAGCTTCATTCGCATTTCCAAAATAGGTCAGGTTTTCACGGTTAGGAATGTTGGTCTCAGTAATGATCATGATACTGGGATCAACATGCTCGATAAGTGTACGCATTAAGCGGATCACTTCATGGGTCTGGGGCAGGTTAATGCACTTGGTACCAATAATTTTCCACAGGAATGCAACGGCATCCAGGCGGAAAATTTTGGCGCCGTTATCGATGTAGTGCTTAATAATCTGAATAAAGGTTAACAAGACCTTAGGATTTCTAAAGTCAAAGTCGACCTGATCGTGACTAAAGGTACACCATACGTACTGAGTGCCATTCGCCGTTTCTGTTTCCCGCAGCAGCGGACTGGTGCGTGGACGGGTGACTTCACTCAAATCAGTCGCCGGATCGGCCGTTAAGAAGAAATCACTGCCCGGGCCTTCGCCTTTAATGAAGTTGTCAAACCACATGCTCCGGGAAGAGCAGTGGTTGATAACCAAATCAAACATTAATCCATATTCGGCGGCAATGCGATGTACATCAGACCAGGTGCCAAGCGACTCGTTAACACTGGAGTAGTTGATAACCGAAAAACCATCGTCAGAACTAAACGGGAAGAAGGGCAGGATATGCACCTTGTTCACGGTATTCTTACAGTAAGTGTGTAAAAAACGGAACAGGGTAAACAGTGGCGATTCGTGCTCGTTCATCACGCTGTCACCATAGGTGATCATTATGATGTCCTGCTCGTCCCAATAATTCTTATGCGGCTCGGGGATCACTATATCGTCTTCGCTGTGCAGGCCAATGGTGTTCATCAGCTCTGTGGCCAGCTCGCCCATCGGGGTCGTGGTAACCACATCCGCATAAATAAACTGAAGATGATGACTGATTTTTTCGTGTAAGTAATCCCAGCGTTTTGTCATTGATTATCCTCTAAATTCTTCAGTATCCAGTTCTACAGCTTCGAGCAGGCGATCAAGAATGTCAGGCATCGCACTGGTAACCCGGTTCCAGCTTGGAATAAACGGCGTTTCCATGGGGTTTTCAAGGAAGTGCTGACCCGCTTTCATGATATTACTGGCAAACATTTCTACCGCTTTTTCTTCACTGTGAATGTCCAGTGACAGTCCGTTCATAACCGCATCGTTATGGTAAGTCTCGATAAAGTCCAGTGCGATACGGAAGTAGGTGGCTTTGATAGAGCGGAACATTTCGTTACTGAAAGACACGCCCTGGGTAGCCAGTTTTCTGAATAATGCCTTGGTGATATCGATGGACATTTTAGACAGGCCGCCTTGTTCATTATTAAGCGACAAATCCTGATGCTTGTGGTCGTAGGTTTCTGCAATGTCAGCCTGACATAAGCGATTGTGCGAATAGTTGCGGTGCATCTCAGAAAGTACGCCGATTTCTAATCCCCAGTCACTCGGAATACGAATATCATTCAGAACGTCACGGCGGAAAGAAAACTCCCCGGCCAGCGGATAACGGAAGCTGTCCATAAATTCGATATATTCGTTGTCACCCAGGGTGCGTTTTAATGCCCGCAGCAATGGAGTAACCAGCAAACGCGATACGCGGCCGTTAATTTTGCCGTCGGCGACGCGGGCGTAATACCCTTTACAGAATTCATAGTTAAACTGTGGATTGGCAACCGGATAAATCAGGCGGGCCAGCAGATCACGGTTGTAGGTAATAATATCGCAATCATGCAGAGCCACGGATTCCGCTTTGTTAGATGCCAGAATGTAACCCATGCAATACCACACGTTGCGACCTTTACCCAATTCTTTAGGTGCCAGATCCAGCGCTTGTAATTCTTCGTCGATAGCTTTTAAACGAGGGCCATCATTCCATAAAATCCGGTGGTGTTGGGGTAAACGGTCAAAGAACTTTTGGGCGTGACGGTATTGCTCCTCATCCGCACGGTCAAGGCCAATAACGATTTCTGACAAATACGGGACGTGGGTCAGTTCGTCAACAATGTGGGTTAATGCCGGTCCCTCCAGTTCGGAGAAGAGTGAGGGCAGGATCAGTGCCATTGGGCGTTTCTGGGAAAATCTGAGTAACTCAGCTTCAAGCGCTTCAGTAGAGCGGCTGTTTAAATTATGTAGCGTCGTTACGATACCGTTTTGATAAAAATCGGCCATGTGTCCTCCTAATCTTTCAATGAAAGCAGTTGTGAAAGCATTTCTGTCCAGCCCTCAGGGCCGAGTAGGGTGCTGGTATATATATTATCTTTTTTATTAACCTGGGGAGGCTCGTGCGTGGGAGACGCAATGCGCACAGCGATATCTGCCGCTTCCATCATGGCGATGTCATTTTTACCATCGCCCAGTGCAATAGAAGTGGCTGAGATGGCTGATTGCCGTCGATACTCTTCCATAAACCAGCTAAGTGCTTTGCCTTTGGTACAGTCGCCGGAGATGTGGATAAACCGTCCGCCTTCCAGCGGGGTGGCCCCCCGATCTCTGACGGCTGCAATAAATTCATCTTTACGTTGCTCGCTGCCAAGCCACATTACAGGCTCGCCATACTGGCGTTTGGCAGCTAAGCGGGCCTCGTCTTCGCTAAGGCCGGTCGCGGCGACTAATTCGTCATTACTCATTACACTAAAATGGGTAAATTCGCCGGCAAACTCGCCTTTAACTATGTCGAGTAATTTGAGCCAGTAACCTTTAGACGAAATAAAGGATTTACACCAAAAACCATCCTGCCAGATAGTGCCCGCCGGCTTTTGTTTAAAAAAGCCATGGGGAATATAAGCGGCGGCCCCGTTTTCGATGATAAAAGG
This sequence comes from Marisediminitalea lipolytica, assembly GCF_001758465.1. Taxonomy (GTDB): domain Bacteria; phylum Pseudomonadota; class Gammaproteobacteria; order Enterobacterales; family Alteromonadaceae; genus Alteromonas; species Alteromonas lipolytica. The sequence continues at coordinate 934,109 of NZ_MJIC01000010.1, read as the reverse complement.
GCCATTTAAACCAATTTTATCCCGCAGTTGGGTCATTTCCGCGTAGGTTTTACTGGTGTTGGGTATAACCGGAATGCCGCGCTCGGCGAGGGCATCCAGGGTGGGTTGTGCCGGAGCAAAACTATAGGTGTGATGATCCAGCAAGGTGCCGTCCATATCGGTAAAGATCACAGTACTCGATTGATCCATTAAACAGCCTTATCTACTTTTGTTATTTGACGGGTTTCATCCAAATGGAACACATAGTTGCAACGTGCTGGCAGTGTTTCCAGACTGTGTTCTGTTAGTCGTTGGTAGTGTTGAATGAAGCGTTCAATTTCCAGGTCGGTCATAATGCCGGTATGTGGCTTACTGGCACCTACTTTAGCTGCCAGCTTATGTTCCTGCTCTTTTCGCCAGTTATACACCTGGGCGAAGGACGGCGCTTTAAGCATGATCCAGAACGACATCTGGTCAAACAGGGCCTGATAGGATTCGCCCAGTTGCTTGTTTACGTAACTGCGCCAGATACCCAGCGGGTCTTCATCACGCTCGAGAATATTCACCGGTTCCAGCAGCTGACTTTTACTTTGACTGCTAACCCCCCAGCACCAGCCTTCTACCAGTACAACGTCGGGTGGTGAATGAATGACCGGCCAGTCGACAACCGGGTAAGGATCGTCAATGGCTTTGTTAAAACGAGGAATCGACACGGTGCCATAGCCCCGTAAGCGGTCGAAAGTTTGTTGCGCCAGCTCAACATCATGGGTACCGGGGACACCACGGGTTGCCAGCAAGGGGTGAACCTTCACTGCCAGTGCGTTGCGACTGGATTTGTCGAGATAAAAATCGTCGAGTGATAAAGAAACTATATTAAGCTTTTTATGTTGTGACAGGTAATACACCAAAAAATCACAAAGTGTTGACTTGCCGGACCCCTGACAGCCATTCACACCGATGAAAACAGGCTTCTTTGCACTCTCCTGGTGCGCAAAGATTTCATCAGCTAATGGCGTGAACCATTTTAGTGCAATGTCGCGATAGCTATCGGGAAGTTGATGCGCCGCGAGAAATGTAGAAATGTCCATAAAGCTGCCTTAGTTATTGATGATTTGCACAGCATATACGTAATTTTGTTACAACATCTGTGCCAATTCAGTCGATAAGTTACTGCACATCGATCCCGAGTCCAATCATTGCACAAAAAGGGATCGATTGCAGGTTCAGCTTTAAAAATCCAGCAAAGGGTGATTTAGCCCCGGTTAGCAATTATCACCGCGCGTTTGGGGGCTGGATACCCTTCTATGGTTTTACCGGGGTCTTCGGGGTCAAGAAAATCGGCCAGCGAATGAGTGGTCATCCAGCTGGTGGCTCGTTGCTCGTCAGTGGTTGTAACGCATTCATCGACAACCTGACAGTCGGTGAAGCCAAGGCGTTGCAGCCACACCAACAGGGCCTTTGAACTTGGCAAAAACCACACGTTGCGCATTTGTGCGTAACGCTCTCCAGCCATCAGTACGGTTTGCTCATCACCATCCACTACCAATGTTTCCAGTACCAGTTGGCCACCTTTACGCAGTTGTGATTTGAGCTGATTTAAAAATTCCATAGGATCGCGACGATGATACAGTACGCCCATAGAAAATACGGTGTCAAAGGCCTGCAAAGGCTGCATCTGCTCAATACCCAGCGGTAAAAAATGCACCGGGGCTTCACCAATAAAATGTTTAATAGCCATAAACTGAATAAAAAACAGTTGGGTGGGGTCGATACCATAGACGCCCGCCGCGCCTTCACCATACATGCGCCATAAGTGGTAACCACTGCCACAGCCCACATCAAGCACTTGTCGGCCGGCCAGGGGGGCAAGGTGTGGTAATACCCGGTCCCATTTCCAGTCTGAACGCCATTCGGTATCAATATGAATACCGTGAATATGATACGGGCCTTTGCGCCATGGCATAAACTGGCGTAATAAACCTTCAATTTGTTTTTGTACGTACTCGTCAATATCGCTCTTTGCACCAACGGTCACTGTTTGTTTAAGGTCTAGTAACGAAGGTGTGGTGACAGGTAATTTAGCCACCAGTTTTTGCCATTTCTTAAATTCCCCGTGCAGGTCTGTACGATACCAGTTGTCCATTTGCTGTGGCAGGGTATTCAACCAGTGCGACAGTGGACTTTCCAGCAGCTGTTTGTAACAGGGGGTGAATAATTCAGACGCAGACATAACAAAAAGCCCTACTTTATTTAATCGCTACCAGCGACATAAAATTATAACAACGGTACCACATAACCACATCGGCAAAACCGGCCTGTTCCAGGCGGGTTTTATGCACATCAAAGGTGTCTATTAACATGACGTTTTCCAGCGCGGCCCGTTTTTGGCTGATTTCCAGCTCGCTGTAGCCATTATCGCGCTTAAACTGTAAATGCAGGTCGTTGATCAGGTCGTTGCCCTGCTCAGTCGGGTGGCGTATTTTTTCTGAAATAACAAAAATCCCCCCCGGCTGCAGTCCGTCATAAATTTGCTGAACCAGTGCGGGGCGTTCAGGCGGCGGTATAAATTGCAGGGTAAAATTCATCACTACCATGGACGCATTGGTGATGGTTTCTGACTGGGCAAACCCTTGCTTTACGGTGATAGGGTTGGGCAATTGGAATGCCTCTACCTTACGCCGACAACGCTCAACCATGGCCGGTGAACTGTCGATGGCGATGATTTGACATTGCCCGGCACTGCAATGGCGCGAAACCGAGAAAGATGCGGCGCCTAATGAACAGCCAATATCATACACGTTGGTGCCAGAGACCACTTTACTGGCCGCCAGCTGACCGATGGTTTCTATAATCGTCTGATAGCCGGGAATTGAGCGGCTGATCATGTCTGGAAATACTTCTGCTACCGCATCATCAAACTGGAAATCACTGACCTGATTTAATGGGGTGGCGAACAGATTGTCTTTATTTGACACAATTATCTCTTGGGCAAGGGTATTTTAGGGCGGCAATTTTACCCCTACGGGCCAGAAAACCAACCCTGAGTCGAAAAAAATCAGGAAATTAGACATTCTCTGCTTCTATAGGTTAATCTTTAGTATTAACCTATACAGTAAAGATATTATTGCCAGTGGGGCCTATACCTAAATGAAGTTTGTAATAGCCGATGATCACCCGCTCTTCAGAGAAGCCTTATCTGGAGCTTTAACCCCGTTGTTTGAGGGACTTGAAGTTCTGGAAGCTGAATCAACGGATGTGTTAATCGACCTCATTGACAAAAACAATGTTGATTTACTGCTCCTGGATTTATCAATGCCTGGGGCTAACTGGTTTGATACCTTATCTACAGTAAAGGAAAAGTTTCCATCGCTGCCGGTGGTGATGGTTTCAGCAAACGATGATGTAGACGTGATTTCGCAGTCCATTACCTTAGGGGCCCAGGGGTATATTCCTAAATCCACGCCTACGAAAACCATTGCCGAGGCCATTGACCTGGTTTTAAGTGGCGAACAATGGCTGCCAACGGAAATCGCTGAAAAGCTAACGTTTAACAGCGGCAACATGAATGACATGCTGGAACGTTTTAAAGAGCTGACACCCAAACAGGTGCAGGTGTTAAAGTATGTGCGTTCTGGCATGATGAATAAACAAATTGCCCACGAAATGAACGTTACTGAAGCAACGGTAAAAGCACATATCAGTGCCGCGCTCAAAAAACTGGATATCAATACCCGTACTCAGGCGGTGCTATTGATGGACAAGTTACAAATCAACTAAATCTTTGTGATCGATCCCAACCTTCCTCTGGTGGATATTCACCGTCATCTCGACGGTAATATCCGCCCGTTAACCATTTGGGAACTAGCTGCTCAGCATAATCTGGCGTTACCTGCCAATTCACTTGATGAATTACTGCCGCTGTGCCAGATACAGGATAAAACGGCTGACTTACTCGCGTTTTTAGCTAAGCTGGATTATGGCGTGTCGGTATTAGCTAATCCGGATGCCTGCTATCGTATTGCTTACGAAAACATGCAGGACGCCAGTCTTAGCGGACTGGACTATGTGGAACTGCGTTTTTCTCCTTATTACATGGCGCAACATCATGGTTTAAATGTCGCTGATGTGGTGGCTGCGGTTGTTCAGGGCTGTGCTGATGGTGAACGTGATTTTGCGTTAAAATACAATCTTATCGGCATCTTAAGTCGAACCTTCGGTACCGACGCCTGTACTCAGGAGTTAGCTGGACTGCTGGCCCATAAAGCGCATATCACTGCATTAGATCTGGCTGGCGATGAGCTTGGCTATCCTGCGCCGATTTTCGTCGAACATTTTAAACAGGCCAGGGATGCTGGCTGGCAGATAACCGTACATGCAGGCGAAGCGGATGGGCCGCAGAGTATCTGGAATGCCATCGAGCTGTTGGGTGCAAGCCGAATAGGCCATGGTGTAGCAGCGCAACACGATGAGCGACTAATGCAGTATCTGGCGGACCAACGCATTGGGATAGAAGCCTGTCCGACCTCCAATTATCAGACCGCCACCGTGATCGATACGGCAAATCATCCGTTAAAACGCTTTTTGCAAGCGGGCATAGAAGTGACACTCAATACCGATGATCCTGGCGTTTCGGCCATTGATATCAGTCACGAATACCGCGTAGCCCATGAAGTAATCGGGCTAACCGTTGAGCAGCTGCGACAGGTGCAAATGAACGGGGTGCACCAGGCTTTCATTTCAGCGGCCGAGAAGCAACGGTTACTGGATGGTGCGCGGGCAAGATAGCAGCCAAAGGAGCACAATGATGGAATGGAAGCCCAAGGGCTGGATTACGCTGTTGCTGGGTATCCTGTTACCGCCTTTTGCCTTTTTGTACGTCAATCAAGGAACACTGTTCTGGCGGTATTTTCTGTTGTCCTTAGTGGTAGCAGTCCTTGATTATGTGCTCCACAAATCAATTCCCCCAAGTCACTGGCTAAATTACGTTTATCTTAACTGGTTGTTTACGCTGGTATGTGCGGTGCACGCTTATTTGCTTTGCAGGGCCTATTCAACGCAAAAAGTCAGGCGGTGGTATGCAAAATGGTGGGCTATTCCAGCCATCTTCACGATATTTTATAGCCTGGTGTTTTTATTTCGCGCGTTTTGCTACGAGCCGTTCAGTATTCCGGCAACGTCTATGAACCCGACCCTGAAAGTGGGTGAGTATATTATCGTGAAAAAATGGGGTTTTGGTGACTACGGTAGTTACGGCGTCACTCTCAACAATACGCAGGTAAAAGATGAGTCAATGCTGCAACGGGGCGAGATCTATGTTTTTTACCCGCCCGATAGTGAGACGCCCTACGTTAAACGCCTGATTGGATTACCGGGTGATACTATTGTAATTGAAGGGGACGTTATTACGGTTAACGGCAAAGTATTACGAACAGAATTTTTACGCGTTGATGACGATAATAAAATCTACCGGGAGTTTCTGGGTGACAAAAATTACCTCATTCAGCGTAACCCAAATCGTCCGGTGGGCGTGTTTCAAACGGTCGAGGTCCCGGCTCATCACTATTTCTTTCTGGGCGACAATCGGGATAATTCTCGTGACAGCCGCTTCTGGGGCACCGTTTCTACCGCTGATTTTGTCGGCGAAGTGGCAATGGTACTGGCGTTATAAACACCAGTGGTTTGCCAGCGAAATGAGTCAAATTGTTTCCGCTTAATCCACTAAAAAAGGAACCCGCAGGTTCCTTTTAACTTTTGGATGTAGCCGCTTCTTAGCGAATCGCAGCAACCAGTTCTTCCGGGTCAAAGTCATCCACGGCAACCACTTTAGCCCGGCCGTGTTCGGTTCTTCTGAGTAACTCAGCGTCTTCCTCACTGATAATATTTTTTGCCAGTGCTTCGTCAGCTAGCGCATCGAGTTGGGTGAAAGGGCGTTTTTCTCCTAATGCCCGGCAGATATTATCAAACACGGGCTCAGCCGCGATGACATCGGCCAGGGTTTGTTCCAGTTCACCTGGCAGGCTGCCGGGTTCACGGGTCAGATACTGGCCATTCCCCAGGCGCGTTCGGGCACTACTTGGCTGCTGCAGCAGTCGGGCAATAGCATGTTCGGTTTTGTCACTGGGTTTGGCTACCCGGTGACCAAAAGGGATGAGTTTAAGCTTAAGAATGATGCCCAGCCATTTGTTCGGGAAGTTATCCAGAAAATCCATTAAGGACGTTTCCAGGCTGTAAATCAGATCCTGCATGGCCCAGTGTAACAAGGGTAAATCGTCATGTTGACGTCCTTCTTCGTCATAACGTTTAAGCGTTGCGCTGGCCAGATAAATGTAACTGAGGATATCGCCGAGCCGTGCTGAGAGACGTTCCCGTCGTTTTAAGGAACCCCCTAACAAGCCCATGGATAAGTCAGTTAATAATGCCAGGTTAGCACTGTATCCCTGTAATAACTGGTAATAACGTGCCGTACTGTCTTTAAACGGTGACTGGTGAAAGTATCCGCCGGTCAGGGTAAACCAGATACTGCGATATGCGTTTGCCAGGGCAAAACCAATATGGCCAAACACCGCTTTATCAAAGGCAGCCAGCGCTTCCTGTTCGTCTTTCAGGGCGGCGGCTTTGATTTCATCCAGCACAAACGGATGACAGCGCATGGCGCCCTGACCAAATATCATCATGTTACGGGTAAGGATATTCGCGCCTTCCACCGTAATGGAAATCGGCATACCCTGATAGCCACGGCCTAAATAGTTATTCGGGCCTAACATAATGCCTTTACCACCGTGCACATCCATGGCGTCATTGATCGTAATGCGCGAACGTTCGGTAAGATGATACTTACAAATGGCAGAAATAACCGAAGGTTTTTCACCCAGGTCAACGCCTACTGTGGAAAAACGAGTCACCGCATCCATCAGATAAGCATTACCGCCTATACGAGCAAGCATTTCTTCCACACCTTCCATATGGCCGATAGGGATTTTAAACTGGCGTCGTATCCGGGCGTAGGCGCCGGTAGCCATGGCGCAGGATTTTGCGCCGCCAGCCGACGTTGAGGGCAGGGTGATACAGCGGCCCACCGACAGGCATTCCATCAGCATACGCCAGCCTTTACCGGCCATATCGGCGCCACCAATAATAAAGTCCAGTGGAACAAAAATGTCCTTACCTCGTACTGGGCCATTCTGAAACGGCGTGTTCAGAGGAAAATGACGGCGTCCAACATCAAGCCCCTCGGTATCATGAGGGATCAGCGCGCAGGTAATGCCCAGTTCTTTCTGGTTACCCAGCAAACCGTCCGGATCATAGAGCTTAAAGGCCAGGCCAATGACCGTGGCAACCGGCGCCAGGGTAATGTATCGTTTGTCAAACGTGAGTTTCATGCCAAGCACTTCTTCACCCTGCCACTGGCCTTTGCAAACGATGCCTTGATCCGGGATGGCGCCGGCATCTGAGCCCGCTTCGGGACTGGTGAGTGCAAAACACGGAATTTCATCGCCATTGGCCAGTCGTGGCAGATAATGATTCTTTTGTGCCTCGGTACCATAGTGTTGCAGTAATTCGCCGGGACCGAGTGAATTAGGCACACCTACCGTGCTTGATAAAACCGCACTGGTTCCGGCCAGTTTCTGGATAACCCGGGATTGCGCAAAAGCGGAAAATTCCAGACCACCGTATTCTTTTTTGATGATCATGGCGAAGAATTTGTGTTCTTTCAGGTAGGCCCAGACTTCTGGCGGCAAATCAGCATCCTTGTGATTAACCTGCCACTCATCAATCATGTTACAAACACGATCGACCGGGCCGTCAAGAAAGGCCTGCTCTTCGGGCGTCAAACGCCCCATGGGAATAGCATGCAATTTTTGCCAGTCGGGGCGGCCGGAAAAAATGTCGCCGTCCCACCATACGGTGCCCGCATCAATGGCTTCCTGTTCGGTACTCGACATTTCTGGCATGACTTTGCGATAAAACGCCAACATGGGTTTGGTAAGGTAAGGTATGCGAATAGACGCAATGGCAAAGGGCGCAGCGAGCAGGGCAAAGAGCAACCAGCTGAGTATGCCAAGAGAACCAAAAATGCTGCCCAGCATTAATACCCCGGCAGCGATCAACAAGGCGTTAACTAATGACTGTCGTTGATAAGCGGCGATACACAAAGACAGAACGACCAGTAATACCCAAATAAAATCAGACATTTGTTTTCCTCACATTATTGTCCGAGGTCTGACCAGATGTCTTAAAGCTATCTTCGCTGGGGCAAAAAATCAAGTGATAGTGTTGTGACATTTACCGTGTGCGCTGTCATAAATTCGTGACGGAAAACGTGTTAAGAGGGGAAAAATGCGCCCTGGCAGGTACTCAGCGCACCTGCCATCAAGCCACTTACGGCGCTGAACTGGTTGTTGAGTAGGCTTTTAATCGTAAATCACCCTGCTCATCACCATCTTTAAATTGTTGTAAGCGTACCAACTGGTAATTAAGCGCAGGAGCGAACCAGGCCAGGGTCATACGGCTTTTGGAATTGCGCACGATCTGGACTTTAATAGCCTGAATTTTTCCGTAGGGTAAATCCACTATCTCTTCGCCCAGTACTTGCAGGCCATAGTTGCGTTGTTGTCCGCGGTAATTAATGAAATCGTAACTTAGTTCCTTTTCACCACGGGCCAGACGAATCGGCGCATCGAGACGATACAACTGATTGTCCAGTTCGCCCTGCCAGGGCAAGGAAAAGGATTCATCGTCATTTTCTATCTGGATCTGACCGCCATCCTGCGCCGGAAATTCTACTTTCAGATTTTTATCCGGACCAGTGCCAGTGCGGGAATAGTTATATTGCTGCGGAATAAGATGATCATCCTCAACTAAAAAGATGGAATGCTCAAAGCGCTTATCCGACAAGAAAAATTTGGAGACCTTGGATTGATAGGTAAGGGAGTACAGTCCTTCTGATAATTGCTCCAGAGAAATTTTCGCCGAGCCAAGGTTATCATCCCACTTATAAGCGTAATAAACGGCTTCGAAAGGGGTGAGTAAGGGAGTGGATTGTGCTGCGTTTGTGTCGGCTCTGGCTGACACACAAAGAAGCGCTGACAAAAGTGTCAGCGCAATAGATTTAGTCGTTCGCGTAACCGTTGTCCGGAAGAACTTTACCATCTAATAATGCCTTATTGTTGTTCATTGTAAGCCGGCCACTGCAAAACCAGTGAACCACTAGCGGGTAAATACTACGTTCTTGCTCCTGAACCCTTTGGGCCAGAGCGTCGGCGTCATCATCATCAAACACCGGGACTTTACATTGAATGATGACGGGGCCGCCGTCAAGTTCAGGCGTAACAAAATGAACACTCAGGCCGTGTTCATCGTCACCGTTGTCCAGTGCGCGCTGATGGGTATTTAAACCCTTGTACTTAGGCAACAAAGATGGGTGAATGTTCAATAGCCGGCCACTAAAATGTTCAACAAACTCACTGGTGAGTATGCGCATAAAGCCGGCCAGCACAACACAATCGGGTTGAAAGCTATCCAGCGTAGCCATCAGTTCCTGATCGTATGCTTCACGTTCGGCAAAGTCTTTGTGATCCAGACAAATTGCCTCTATGCCCGCTTCACGGGCACGCTCCAGACCATATGCGTCAGGACGGTTTGAGATGACGCAGGCAATTTTAGCGTTAATCTTACCCGCTTCTACCCAATCGATAATGGCTTGTAAATTAGAGCCATTACCGGATATCATGACGCAAATGTTAGGTTGTGTACTCATATTACTAATTGATCTCAACCTGGTTGTCACCGTCCAGATCGGCGATTTCGCCCAGTAACCAGGCGTTTTCACCAGCGTCGTTTAAAATGCTTAACGCGGCTTCAACATCCTGTTCGTCAACCACCAGTACCAGACCAACACCACAGTTGAAAGTACGGTACATTTCGTGGGTTTCTACGTTACCGTTGTCCTGCAACCAGTTAAATACGGTAGGCCATTGCCAGCTGCTTGCATCAACCACGGCTTTTTTATCTGCGGGTAATACGCGCGGGATATTTTCCCAGAAACCACCACCGGTGATATGTGAAATAGCCGCCACTTTAACGCTTTCCAGCAGTTTAAGAACAGATTTAACGTAAATGCGGGTAGGTGCCAGTAACTGGTCGATAACCGGTGTGCCATTAAGGTCGGCATTTACATCTGCGCCGCTGACTTCGATAATTTTACGGATCAGCGAGTAACCGTTTGAATGCGGGCCAGAAGAACCCAGTGCCAGTAGTTTTTGACCGGCTTTTACGGTGCTGCCATCGATAGCGTCATCAGCTTCCACTACACCTACGCAGAAGCCCGCGATATCGTAATCGTCGCCATGGTACATGCCGGGCATTTCAGCAGTTTCGCCACCAATCAGGGCACAACCAGCCTGTTCGCAGCCGGTACCGATACCCGATACTACCGCCGCAGCAGTATCTACGTTTAATTTGCCAGTGGCATAGTAATCCAGGAAAAACAGCGGCTCGGCGCCTTGTACGATTAAATCGTTAACGCACATAGCGACCAGATCGATACCCACACTGTCGTGGCGCTCAAAATCCATTGCCAGGCGTAATTTGGTGCCTACGCCATCAGTGCCAGATACCAATAACGGATTTTTGTACTTTTCCGGTAGCGAACACAATGCGCCAAAACCGCCCAGACCACCACGAACTTCGGGGCGATGAGTACGTTTGGTTACGGACTTAATGCGTTCAACGAGTTGGTTTCCAGCGTCGATATCGACACCGGCATCTTTATAACTTAATGACGTATTTTTTTCAGACACGGGTAAGCCTTGTTACATGGACAGGTTTGAATGCGCGGATTCTACCAGTATCCGGGGGTAAGTCCAATGTGTAACCCGGCTTAACACGGTAAATTGCACCAATGTTTAAGACCAGGCCTGTACAAATAGTCGTCAGTCGGCGCAGTTATTCGTCATCGGGGTACAGATAAGCCAATAATTAAGGTGAAAAACGTGTTTAAATAGATAACAATGAAACGTCTTTTGCTCGCGCACTATTTCGCTGATGAACATGGAGTTTGTAAAGTCTTTGCCAGTGCCTGAATTCAAAAATCTACGTAAAAAAATGTCGGTGCTGACCGCCGGTCTTGCTCTGCTGATGGGATGCTCTGTGCTGTCTGTCGCCTTCGCGAGCAGTACGGTTGAGCTGGCAACGGGGAAGGTGCCGGTTGAAAACCGCGCAAGCCGGACTCTGAGTAAAGGGACCCGTCAGGCAATAGAACAACTGCTGGTCAGGATTACCGGTCAGCAGGATATTAATGATTATCAGGCGGTGGATACGATCCGCCAAAATGCCAATCGGTATTTACGCGCCTATCGCTTTACCGAAGAGCAAGGGCAGCTGTATCTGGTGGCAGAATTTGACCGTGATCTCATTGAAAGTGAGCTGGTCAGATTACGTATGCCAATCTGGGGTAGTCGCCGCCCTGATGCGTTGTTATGGCTGGTTGTTGAAGACGACGAAGGCGAACGTCGGATTGTCGATGATGGTAACACCTCAGCGTTAGCTCAGGCAGTGCGTCAGCAAACTGTTAGTCGCGGTGTGCCACTGGCGCTGCCATTAATGGATATTGACGATACCCTGACCATTAATGGTTATGATGTATGGGGAATGTTTCCGGAACAATTAGTCAATGCGGCTAAGCGCTATAACGTCGATTACGTATTAGGCGCCAGATTGTACCCAAACCGCACCCGTGAAGTGGTTTATCGTCGACCAGAGCGTCCCGTTTCCTCCCGTTTTATCCCGGAGCCTTTTCATCTGCCAGCACTGCGTTTAAATGAATTTGGCACAGTGGAACTGCCGCTTCCTGCCGAAATGGACGCGATCGAAATGTGCTGGGTGGAAAAAGAAGCCGACGCAGGCCCCGTGTTTACCCAGGAAGAATTTTCTACTATTGCGGCACGTGCCAGAAAAGGGCGCTACTCGCTGGACTATCTCTATTTAGCGGCTTCGCAGGGTGCCTATACGGTTACTCATCAAACGGTGATTGGTGATGAGCCGGCGCAGTTAATTGCCGGCTTTATTAATGATTATGCTAATTACCTCGGCCAGAATTTTGCGATTTTACCGGGCGAGGGAGATGCTGCGCAGTCGGTGTCGATTTCGGTGGGAAATTTGTCGAGTCTTGCTGCGGTAGTAGCTGTTCAGGCGTATCTGCAAAATTTAAGTGTCACAGACAATGTAATGCTGATTCAGCAACAGGGAATGGTCAGCACTTTTCAGCTTAATCTGCTTGGCAATGAGCAGGACTTACGTTCAGTACTGGCGCTGGATAAACAGCTACAGCCGCTGACCGATGCATTTGGTCAGCCGTTGGAAGGCATGCATTATTTCTGGAGTCAGTGACAATGCAACTTCCTTTGGCTGTAACCCTACCAGACGACGAAACCTTTGCCAGTTTTGTTCCGGGCGCTAATGATGAGGTCTATACCTTACTGAGTTGTATTGCCGGTCACAGTCCTGATTGGCGCGGCGAGCCAGCGTTAGCGCTGCTAGATGCGGCGTCTATTCCTTTGATCAATGTAACTGGTCCGTCGGGGCGGGGTAAGAGTCACTTATTGTATGCAACCTGTCACCAGTTGGCAGCCCGCGAAATTCCCCATGCCTATGTAAACTTTGCCGATGTTCTGGGACTATCGCCTAAACTGCTTGATGCGCTGGAGCAGCTTCCAGTGATATGTCTGGATAATCTGGATGCCATTACCGGTGATGCCCACTGGGAAGAGGCGGTGTTTGATTTAATCAACCGGGTAAGCGAGACGCGTATTGGCTTACTTATTATTGCTGCTCAGGCAAATCCAAACGCCATTGAGGTTGAATTACCGGATCTTCGCTCCCGACTTAGCGCCGGCCTGACCTACGCCATGGCCTCACTTACCGATGAACAACGCGGTGAAATCTTAACAGCCAGAGCCCAACAGCGTGGTTTGGTGTTATCGGCCCAGGCACTTCATTATTTGCTTAATCATAGTCAGCGCGATTTACCGAGCCTGATGGCCTTACTCGACAGGCTCGATCAGCGTTCCTTACAAGAGCAAAAGAAAATCTCCGTGGCGCTGGTTAAACGTGAACTGGCGGAAGATCCCGACGCCAGTCATTAATAGCGTAAATGATGGTCTGCCAGTGGTTGCTGTAAAGGCGGCCTGAATTGTTCTGACGTTGCACGGTTAAGCCTGAGTAAAACCCCGGATTGTTCGGTTAAAGCAGCAAAATCGTACCAGGATACACCGGCCCTCAGTGGTTGTGGGCCGGGCAGCTGGCTTTGCAACTGAGCTACGTTGAGCTGCGGTAGTATCCTCTCCACTACAAAAGCTGTTCGTGCTTGCAGGCTATCCTGATTAATCCGGTCTCGTTGACCCCAGGTGAGCAGGGCATCGGGATTATCATCCTGGCCAATCACACCGGCATCAGCACTAACGTTGAGCCGGTATAACATCATAAACCTTTCGAACAGGGTGGCGAAATCTTCCCGCTCGGTATAGTAAGCATAATAAGCCGGCGCAATGTCAGCACTAAATTCATCGGCCGCCTGGGCGGGGGTAAACTGACGTTGTTCCACAGCGGCTGAAGCACCGCCAAAAGATACCTGAGCCAACCCCGCCAGCGCTGCCGACTGTAAAGGATAGAAAGAGTCAAGTCGGGTTGAATTTGCCGGGTTGCGCTGAAAATAGCTTAGTGGTGTCTGGTTGCTATCAATACCGGCCCATGCTGCAGGCGGGAAAAAATCATTGGCGTGGGCCAGTTCGTGATACAGCAACCAGGCGAGCGCAGCTTCTGACTGCGCCAGATCCCGGCTGTTTCGCTGACTTTCTGCCAGGGCAGGTTGCGGATAATAGTACTGATTGTTTTTAACGTAGCGCCAGTAAATGCCAAATTGTAGTTCGTCACCAAAATTACTGCGGTAATCCGGTGCGGTATTCAGGGTATCCCGCTCTGCCGGTGTGCGCCAGAAATTGCGGGCGTCCAGGTAAATTGCCCCGGTACGTACCCAGTAAAATGACGGCCTGATATCGTAAGAAATCACAATAGCGGTAACGCCGCGAAGTAAATTCAGCATGTCTTCTGCAGTGGCCGACTGGCGCAAAAACTCGGCAAACCGATCGCCCATCCAGGGATGGGAAACCAGGGTTTTATCTAATATGGTGTCGATATCCGGGTGCTGGGTTTGCATGCCAATGAGCGGTAGCTCCGCAAAGGAACAACTGTCGGTTAACAGATTAGTATAAACACAGCGTTTCAGCGCCTGAGCCCAGGGCGAATCCGCCCGGTAGGGCTGCATATCGGTAGTAACAAACTGCTCATTCTGAGTAAAAATGCCGCGACGGTCCGTGGGCGCATCGTTTATTCCCACATACACTTTATCGCTGGCGGTGGCACCATCATCAAAGGTCAGTGTGGCGGCGAAAACCATAACCTCATCCGAATCGACTTCGGGGGCAGCAAAAAAAGCGCTGTGCAAAGGGCCGGCGGTAACATCTGCCTGATATTCAATATCGTTTACGGTGGGTCCAGCAAGCTGTTCCCAGACAATATCGGTAATGATTTTACTGGTATCTGAGTCGACCCGCAGTGACACTCTGCCGCGTTCCGTAGCCATATGATCAAGGCGAATAGCGGCACGGTTTTCATCACTGCTGGCGAGGGCTTCAAGGGTAAAACGAAGCTGGCGTTGAGCACCACTGGCTGTGGTGGCTAAAATGGCCAGTTCATACTGGCCAGAGGCTGGCAAATCAAAACCAATAGCCTGGGTATGGGCGGCCAGTAAATGTAACGGCGGGCCACTGAGCTGCTGCCATTCAACCGTAGCCAGCGGATCGTTGTCGGCGCTTAACACCACAAAGCCGGAGGCCGAAAAAACCTCGGCGTTGAGTTCACCAAAAAGTTGCAGGCCGTCAGCTGCTATTACCGGTTCGGCGTGCTGGTTTGCGTTAACCGGTAACTCAGAATTGGGTGACGAGCTGTCAGCGCCGCCACCACAGCCTGCTATTGCTAAAGCCAGTGCCAGTAAAACTGGCAACCGGGTGTTCAGGAGCGTTTGGTAAACCTCTCGCATTCTTCGTTCATCTCTTCTTTCAGCTTTTTAAGGCCAAGACCCAACTCGCGCCCGCGTAGTCTGGCAAACACGCTACAGCCGGTAAACATGCCAACCACCAGCAATATCTCTATACCGGCAAGCCAACGCTCTTCTTCAACGGCGTAAAAAACAGTAAGGCCATGCAGCAGGTAATACAACACCACAAAGTTTGCCCAGGCATGGGTATAGGGTTTGCCTTTAATAATGCCCGGTAACGGTAATAATAGAGGTAAAATGTACAGCAGAAAGATGAAGACAAGGGAATACTGCTGGTCACTTGTTAAAAATAGTTGCCACACGGATATCCACGCTAACAGGCCAAGATGACTCACCAGCGCCAGTAGTCTGAATTGTTTTGTTTTTGCTGCCATCGGGGTCATACTGCTTTGCCTTTTTCAGTCGTCATGGTGTTTATTGCACCGGCCAGTTGTGCCAGTCTTTTGCCCTGGGCGTGACACAACTGCTTTTCTTCCTCACTTAATGCCCGGTTTTGATTAAGCGTAACGTGGCTAACCCCGTAAGGAGTACCGCCAGTGGTTGTGGTATGTAACGCGGGTTCTGAATAGGGTAAACCCGCGATGATCATACCGTGATGAAGCAGAGGAATCATCATGCTTTGTAAGGTGGATTCCTGACCGCCGTGCATACTGGATGTGGAGGTAAACACACAAGCGGGTTTATTAATTAAAGCGCCGTTTAACCATAAGCCACTGGTGCGATCGAGAAAATGTTTTAACGGTGCCGCCATATTGCCAAAGCGGGTGGGACTGCCCAGCGCCAATGCACTGCATTCGGTTAAATCGTCCAGGATTGCATAGGGAGGGCCGGTAGTCGGATCATCAGGTTGTTCTGCATCAGGATCAGAAGAAACAGGTGGCACGGTGCGGATACGCGCCGTTGCGCCGGCCGCTTCAACGCCTACAGCAATGGCGCGGGCCAGTTGCTCAGTGGCCCCGTGCCGACTGTAATACAAAATGAGTACCGGCCCCATGCTTACAGAATTTCCAGGACAGATTCTGGCGGGCGGCCGATTCTGGCTTTATCACCGTTAATCACTACTGGACGCTCCAGTAATTTAGGGTATTCCACCATAGCCGCAAAGCGTTGATCGTCGGTGGTGTCAGCCGCGTTTAAACCGGCTTGCTGATATTCGGCTTCTTTAACACGCATCATTTGTTTTACGTCGCTAAAACCCAACTGTTGGTACAGCTCGCGCAGTTCTGCTGCTGTCAGCGGTGTCTTGAGATATTCAATCACCTCAGGCGCAATACCTTTGTCTTCAAGTAACTTAAGGGTTTCGCGACTTTTTGAGCAACGCGGATTATGGAGTATTTTTATATCAGCCATGGTCTTCTACTTATTTCCTGTGTTGTAATGAGCGGGATTGTTACCCAGAGCATCAGATTATCAGGTTAAACGATTTGAAAATTGTCGCAGAGTATAAACGAATTACGTCGCAACGTGGATCTTTACGTGTCGTTGTTATGGTGTTGGCCGGGGCATTAGCGCTGGCTGCTGGCATTGGATTCAGAACGATGCAGCCATTGTCAGTTGAAACGGTAGAAGGTGCGCCATTTCACTGGCAGGATGATAAGTGGACAGTAGTCAATTTTTTTGCCGAATGGTGTTTGCCTTGTTTGCGGGAAATTCCCGAACTCAATGCGTTTTACGCCAGTGGCGAGGTGAGGGTGCTTGGTGTTAGCTTTGATGAACTGGATAACGAGCAGCTTCTGGGCGTGATTTCCCGCCAGCAGATAGCTTTCCCGGTTGTGCAGTCTGTTGCTAAAAGCAGCCTGCCGGTAGACATGCCGATAGTACTGCCAACGACTTACATTGTCGCGCCAGACGGGGAAGTGGTGACAACCATTCGCGGCGAAGTCACCCGGGAAAGGCTAAACACCGCGTTGGCTGAAAGCCGCTCAAAAGTGCTTTAGTTTTTCCTGTTCGTCACGAAATTGTTGGATCCGCGCCCGGATACGCTGCTTTTCGAGATAATCATCACCGGTATAGTTGTAGGCGTGCTGCAGCTCGTCTATGGCATTCGGATAAGCGCCGTAAAGGGCCAGTAGTTCGGCCTTACTCTGATACATGCCTTTAAAGGATTTATTCGCTTTGTAGGCATCTGAAAGCAATTGATAAGCCAGCTGATCATCCGGATGGACCAACAAATAATCCCGAATCAGCTCGATGGCCTCTTCGTTTTTCTTTTGCGCCATCTGGGCACTGGCCAGGTTCAGAACCACCACACTGTTACGCGGCTTGTGGTTTAATTGTGCCCGCAGCATTTGCTCTGCTTCGGCGGCGTGGCCAGTGGCAATATCGATATCGGTGGCCAGATCCACATAAAATAGATTATTGGGATCGCTGGCCAGCAATTTATCGTTAATTTGCTGAGCATTAGCATAGTCTTCGTTAGCAAAATAGGCGATAGCCAACCCGTACAGCCCGGCTTCTTTTATCGCAAAACTGTTGGTTTCTACTACCGCTTTAAAATGTTCCAGCGCGTATTCAGGCTCAAACTGGTAGCGTGCCAGTAACCTGGCTTTAGCCAGATTAAACGGCAGGCTAGGGGGTAAACGCACTTCCGGATAACGCCCCATACGATTACGGGCATCGGCTATCCGTTTTTCTGTTAAGGGGTGAGTTAACAGCCTTTCTGGCGGGCGCGAGCTGTTACGGTATTCCTGGGCCATTTTGCCAAAAAAGGTGGACGAAGCGGTGGGGTCAAATCCCGCCCGGTACAGAATATCAATGCCAATGCGGTCAGCTTCCTGTTCGTTTGAACGGGTATAGTCAATGTTAAGCTGACTGGCCATTGCGGCTGAGGTTTGCATTGCTGCAATACCCGCCTGCGGGTTAGCCATAGCCAGCAAGATGCCGCCAATCATTGACGCGATTTGAATAGGCGAACTGCGTTGCTGCGACAAAGCGCGGCGAGCCAGATGACGCTGGGTAACGTGGGTGATTTCGTGAGCCAGTACCGAGGCAACCTCACTTTCGGTGTCGGCGCGCGTCAGGATACCCGAATGCACGCCTACGTGTCCGCCATAAAAAGCAAAGGCGTTCATCACTGAATTGTTAATCAGAAAAAACTCAAAGGGAAATTTTGTATTGTCGGCCTGCAGAACCAGACGATTACCCAAATCCTGCAGGTATTCAGTTAACACCGGATCATCTATTACCGGTGCCTGACCGCGCATTTGCCGCATGATTGCATCGCCAATCAGCATTTCCTTGTCCAGCGTGAGCACTTCAGAGGCGACAACGCCAATGTCCGGCAGGGCATTTTTATCGTTTCCAACGGCCTGGGCAAACACAGATGCCGACCCCAGCATGGTGGTGATGCTGAGGGTTAAGCCGAGGATACCGGATCGAAAAACTTGTCTCATTTTTCCTCTGTTAAAGACTGATACTGCTATTAATACGACAATCTGACAGCATTCAGTTCCATGAATTTGCTAAAATAATCACGTTTCTTAAAATCACACTCGTCTGATCACACCATAAGGCCAGACCGGGTGCAAGTTCTATGCGTTACAATTCAATACTTTGTCGGTATAGTAACGCGCCATATCAGTGCGTGCCGGTAACACGTTTTTTGTGATTGTCGTGCAAAAAATCCGTAAGGAATGATGAATGTTTAGTGTTTTTGGACGCTGGTACCAACGAAAGTTTTCTGACCCAGACGCCGCTATGCTGTTGATTTTAATTTTAATCACCAGTGCTTTGTTACTGCTGTGGGGCGATATGCTGATGCCGGTTATCGTGGCGGCGGTGATAGCTTATTTGCTCGACTGGCCGGTGACACAGCTTAACCGTTTGGGCTTAGGCCGCTCGCCGGCAGTGGCGCTGGTGTTGATTTGTTTTATTCTGATCATGGTATTTATGACCGTAGGCCTGGTGCCGGTGGTAACCAAGCAGAGCGTCAGTCTGGCACAGGAGTTACCCACCATCTGGCAAAATGCCCAGGGCTGGTTATTAACCTTGCCCGATAAATACCCTGAGTATGTTCAGTTTTCTCATATTTACGAAATGATGGAAGGCGCTAATCAACGCCTGGTCGATTTTGGTGAGCAAGCGCTGTCTGCCTCAATTGGCTCAATCACCAGTGTTGCGGCGCTGTTAATCTATTTTATTCTGGTGCCGCTGATGGTGTTTTTTATGCTTAAGGATAAGCTGTATTTCACTGCTAGCATCTCCCGTATCCTGCCTAAAGAGCGCCGTTTAATTGCCCAGGTAGGCAATGAAATGAACGTTCAGATTGCCAACTATATTCGCGGTAAGGTGATAGAAATTCTGATTGTCGGCGCAGTGTCCTGCATCACCTTTGCCATCATGGATTTACGTTACTCACTATTGCTGGGCGTACTGGTTGGACTCTCGGTGCTAATTCCTTATATCGGTGCGGCGGTAGTGACCATTCCGGTAGCGGTGGTTGCCATGTTTCAGTGGGGGATTTCGCCGGAGTTTTGGTACCTGATGATCGCCTATGGGATCATTCAGGCGCTCGACGGTAATTTACTGGTGCCTATTTTATTTTCTGAGGCGGTCAGTCTGCATCCCTTGTATATCATTATTGCGGTGCTGTTTTTTGGTGGCTTATGGGGCTTTTGGGGGGTGTTTTTTGCCATCCCTCTGGCAACGTTGGTGAAAGCGGTTGTCACCGCGTGGTCTTCTTCACCCGAGCATCTTAACGGCAAATCTGAACAAGCTTAGCCATACCTGTCACCGGTCAGCCAGATACTGACCGGTTTATCTTATTTAAAGCCAGCTAAAGCGCCTGTTTAAACAGTGCCAGCGTGCGCTGCCAGGCGAGCTCCGCCTGCTGCTCGTTGTAGACTTTGGAGTCTGGTGGTGTCCAGCCATGTAAGGTACCCGGATAAACTTCAATACGGGCAGTCAGCCCGGCTTGCTGATAGGCTTTAACCAGCATGGGGTGCATTTGCGGTGAGCGCTCATTGTCATTCCCGGCAATCGCATGGAGTGCCAGGGCATCGGACTGTGCAATAGTCAGATGTGGGCTGTCCGGTTTGTCGGTAGCCAGGCCACCACCATGAAAGCTGGCGATAGCACCCACCCGTTTGGGCAGCGCTGCTGCAGCAAACATGGTAAAAGAACCGCTCATACAATAGCCCATCAGCGCACCCTGACGTGATGAGTCAACCTCGCCCTGAGCATCCATAAAAGCGAAAAAGGCCGAAGCATCGCTAACAACCGCTTCCTGCGTTAACTTTGCTCGCATCGGCGAAAGGATTTCCCAGGCTTTGGGCGAAGGAAACTGGACTTGTTCTGGTAATGCGGCGCCGCTGATATCACGATAAAAAGGGTTGACCACCAGCACGGCATAACCCTGTGCAGCCAGACGCTGCCCCATAATATCAAAAGCGGCTCTTCGCCCTTTGATGTCTGGCCAGATAATGACCGCCGGATGAGTGCCGGTTTTGGGACAGGTAAACAAACAGTCCGCTTTGCCATCGGGCGTGGAAACCGCGACTTCCCGATTAATCAGGGTGGTATCAGCCAGCGCAAACTGTGGCATGACCGCGCCAAGCGTACCTAAGGTAAGTAACTGATTAAACTGCCGGCGATTTAGTTGCCCGCCATTACTGGCAAAGGTTTGAATATCCTGTTCGGTAGAGTTGTCACACATCGCTGTTTCCTCAAATGGGGGAGAGGGTTGGTACGTAAACAGCGTAGATCAGGATTGCAATAAAAGGAATTGTGTCAGCGGTGTATGGCAGGCTAACAAGCCTGCCACATGGGGATTATTCGCCGCCGTTCAGGTAGTTGAGGATAACCAGGTGATGTTCTTTAGTCTTAAACTTATTGAACACCTGTTCGATGTTACCCTGTTCGTCGATGAGAAAGGTGATGCGGTGAATACCGTCGTACTCTTTACCCATAAATTTCTTCAGGCCCCACACACCGAAAGCTTCGGCTACGGCGTGGTCTTCGTCTGATAACAGCGTAAAATTGAGCTGTTCTTTTTCGATAAATTTAGGCAAACGTTTAACCGGATCCGGGCTGATACCCAGTACCACAACATTTTGCTGTTGTAATTCGTGCTGAATATCACGCAGGCCCTGGGCCTGTACGGTGCAACCCGGTGTCATCGCCTTGGGATAAAAGTACACCAGCACTTTTTTTCCTTGTAAGGATTCCAGTGCTACAGGATTACCGTCCTGATCAGGCAAAGTAAATAATGGTGCAGCGTCACCGGCAGTAAGCGTATTCATATTTTAATTTATCCCTTATGTTTATCGATGATATTGGATGTCAGGTGCAACACCTGACACAACAAATTCAGGTTATAGCGAAACTCCGGCATGGCGACATCATCAGGAATGTTCACAACCAGTTTAAAACGCATCATTTTATGCCCGCCAGCAGACTCCACGTTTGTGGTTTGTCGGAATGCACTGATAGAGACGTTCTGGTCGGCAAAAAAGCGGGTGATGGCCTGAATTTGCCCCGGATTATCCACACCATTAAATTCCACGTCGTACAGATGCGTTAGATTTTGTTTGGTGTGCTCGCGAGTACGTTTAAGGATGGACAACAGATCACGTCGCTGGCACATCTCAGGAATACTCAGTTCCACGCGGGTAATTGCGTTATGGGTGCCTTCTATAATCATCGTTAACGAAAATTCCTGACCGTAGATAGCATGTCGACTGTCAAGGATATTGCAATCTGATTCACTAACCAGGGTGGCAATATCACTGAGAATACCCACCTGATCAGTACCTAAAATAACCGCAATTAACTGTTGTTTCATGGACCTGACTCGTATTAAGGGGCCGCGATTCTAACATAGCCGCGGCTAAAGTCGAATGGCTCCATAGTCTAATATTGGCTGGGTAAAAACGCCCATTTTTAACGAATGCTGAATAAATAGATGCCCACAAAAACAAAATCCGGCTTTTTGCGTTAATAAAATGCAATAGACTCGCTCAAATGCTTGTTTTTAAGCAGTGCGCCAATTACCATGTGCGCTCGCAAAAAGTGGAGAGAATATGTTTACCGGTAGTTATGTCGCGCTTGTCACCCCGATGTTCGATGACGGCCAAATCGATTATCCTGCTTTGCAGGAGTTGGTGGAATTTCATGTCCAGCAGGGTACCCATGGTATCGTGTCGGTAGGGACGACTGGTGAGTCTGCCACATTACCATTTGATGAACATATCGAAGTGGTTAAACAAACCGTTGCCGCTGCCGCAGGTCGCACAAAAGTGATTGCAGGCAGTGGGGCAAACTCCACATCTGAAGCGATTTTTCTGAGTGAACAAATGGCCGGTCTGGGCATTGATGGCTTTTTATCTGTGGTGCCTTATTACAATAAGCCGCAGCAAAAAGGCATGATCGCGCATTTTGAAGCGATTGCTGATGCTACCGACCTGCCGGTCATTTTATACAATGTACCCGGACGTACCGTTGCCGATATGCTGCCTGAAACTGTTGCTGAGTTGGCTAAACATCCTAAAATCGTCGGGCTTAAAGATGCAACGGGCGATATCGCCCGGTTAAAAGCGACTCAGGCGCTGGTCGATGATGATTTTGTGCTGTTGAGCGGTGACGATGCCTCTTCCTGTGAGTTTCTGTGCGAAGGCGGCCATGGCGTGATTTCCGTAACAGCCAATATTGTCCCGGCGGCTATCGCGCAAATGTGTGATGCAGCACTGGCTGGTGATTTTGCCCGCTGTCGTGAGTTAAATGCCAGTATCGAAAAGCTGCATACCCGACTGTTTATCGAGCCTAATCCGGTGATGCCGAAATGGGCGTTGTACAAAATGGGTAAGATGAAAAGCCCATTTTTACGTTTACCGATGGTTTTGCCGGAACTTGCGAGCCAAAAAAGTATCGAAGCGTTATTAACTGAATACGCTTTACTTTCGGAATAAGAGATAACTATGAATAAAAAACTGGCTTTGGTTAGCGGTATTGCCAGCCTTGTTCTTACTGCTTGTGCTTCCCAACAAGACCGCATAACTGCCTCGGGCAGTTATGCGTATTTAAAGTCCACTGAGCGCACGCAGTTACAGGTGCCAACCGAACTGGATTCACCAGAATTTACTAAAGATTACGAAATTCCTGCGTTACAGCCTGGTGCTGATACCGACCTGATTGGCCGTAATTTGCACGTAGTGCCACCGGCACTGGTTATTCCTCTGGTGCAAGGCTCTCATGTTGAAGAGGGCTCTAAAGGGGCGACGGTGCTGCTTGATCAGGTGAAAGACTCCGAACCGTTAAATAAAACTATCTGGAACTCGCTTATCGGGTATCTGGAGCAGCACAATATCAACGTGGAAAGCTTCGATCCGGCGCAGGGTGAATTAGTAACCGGCTGGATGAGCCTTATCCCGGTAAACCAGGATGAAGATTCAAGTTGGTTTAGCTGGTCTTCGGACGACGAGGAAAACGTTGTTGGCCAGGGTCGTTATCGGTTTAATGTTGAGCTTAAACCCCATGGCCGCACCGCGCAGCTGACGGCGTCATTGCAGGATTACCGCCTTGGTGACAAGTCGATAAACGATTTAAATGCCATGGAGAAACGTCGTGATGAGGTCATGGTGCTTAACCAGGTGATTGGTCACTATGAGTACCTTAACCAGTTAGAGACAAACCGACGGATTGCGCAGATTCGTCAGGGTCTGAACATGGACATGGGCTTTGACGACGATGGTAACCCGGCATTTGTGCTGGATGCCAACTACGATATTGCCTGGCCACGTATTCAGCTGGTATTACGTAAACTGGGCTTCAACGTAAAAGATCTGGATAAGTCAAACGGATTGATTTTTGTACAGTATACTGATGAACAGGTAAGTTGGTGGAGTGATATCTTTTCATCCTCCGATGCGCAGTTACTGGATTACGAAGACTACCGCCTGAAGGTGACCAGCTTAGGACCGAAAACGTCCATCACCTTTATGGATAAAGAAAGTACACCATTTAACGCCAAGCAGGTTGCTGATCTGTTCAAACCCTTTGAACAGGTAATGACCGAAGATGGCTTAGACATTTAATACGAGACCAATAATGGAAAAACGCGACGAGCTTTATCGCGGTAAAGCGAAAACTGTTTATCTTACTGATGATGCTGACAAGTTAATCTTACTGTTTCGCAACGATACTTCTGCTTTTGACGGTGAAAAAATCGAGCAGTTAGACCGCAAAGGCGAGGTTAATAACAAGTTTAACCACTTTATTATGACCAAGCTGGAAGAAGCAGGTATTTCAACGCAGTTGGAATCACTGTTATCAGACACCGAATCACTGGTTAAAAAGCTGGATATGATCCCGGTTGAGTGTGTTGTTCGTAACGTTGCCGCAGGTTCGCTGGTACGTCGTCTGGGCGTTGAAGAAGGTAAGCTGCTTAACCCGCCGGTATTTGAGTTTTTCCTGAAAAACGATGCACTGCACGACCCAATGGTAAACGACTACCACATTGAGTCCTTCGGCTGGGCTACGGCGGCTCAGGTTGCGCGTATGAAAGAACTGACTTTCGCCGTGAATGATGTGCTTAAAGCTCTGTTTGACGAAGGCGGCATGATGCTGGTTGACTACAAACTGGAGTTTGGCGTAGACAGCGCAGGCAATATCGTTCTGGGTGATGAATTTACGCCGGATGGTTGTCGCTTATGGGATAAAGAAACCCGTAAGAAAATGGATAAAGATCGTTTCCGTCAGGGCTTAGGCTCGGTAGTTGAGACTTATATCGAAGTTGCTGATCGTCTGGGTCTGAAACTGTAATATTCGCCACTGCCGGTAAACGTTTAAAAGCCCCGTTGTGTTGCAACGGGGCTTTTTTGTGCCTGCAGCTTTAGTAGCGAAAGCGATTTAATTTTTGTGAGATATCATCGGCATAGTTATCAATAAGTCGTGACTGGGAATTACTTTGTG
Organism: Marisediminitalea lipolytica; assembly: GCF_001758465.1. Classification (GTDB taxonomy): domain Bacteria; phylum Pseudomonadota; class Gammaproteobacteria; order Enterobacterales; family Alteromonadaceae; genus Alteromonas; species Alteromonas lipolytica. The sequence goes on along the minus strand of NZ_MJIC01000010.1, from coordinate 909,112 downwards.
ACGAACTGTCTGACACTTCGTTTAGCTGTGCGGAAATACTGGCGATATTTAGCGAAATGGAGCCGGCTACCGCGTTTTGTTGTTCTACCGCCCGGGCAATGGAGGTAGAGGCTTCGTTGATAACCCGCACTGCGCCAACCACTTCACTAAGCTGTTGCTGGGAATGCTGAGCGGCTGCCATGGTAGCGGCACAGGTTTCAGAGCCCTGGCGCATGGTGGTTACGGCCTGCTCACTTTGCCTGATGAGCGAAGCTATCAACTGACTGATTTCTTCTGCTGATTCCTGGGTACGACCAGCGAGGTTTCTGACTTCATCAGCGACTACCGCAAACCCCCGGCCTTGTTCGCCTGCTCGAGCAGCCTCAATAGCTGCGTTGAGTGCCAGCAGGTTGGTTTGTTCGGAAATGCTCTTAATGACTTCCAGAATACCACCAATGTTTTTGGTTTCTGACTCCAGGGCATCCATGTTACTGGCTGCCTGCTGCATGTTTTGATTAAGGTTAGCCATGCTTGATACAGTCTGTCCCAACTCACTGGCAGAGCTCTGCACCATATCCAGCGCCCGTTCTGCCGAAGCGGAGGTATCGGCGCAGTGTTGAGCGACCTCGCCGGTGGTACTGGTCATGGCTTGCATGGAAGCCGTCACTTCCTGCAGCTGTGCTTTTTGCTGGTGAATGATGGCATCGGTGCGTCCCGACAGTTCAGCACTGTTGCTGGCTGCACTTTTTAGGCTAATCACCAGTTGGCAGGTATCAACAATAATGCCATGGGTTTTATCCAGAAACTCATTCAGGCTTTCTGACAGGGTCTTTAATTCGTTGTTCTGACTAATCTTGATACGTTGAGTGAGGTCGCCATCAGAGTCTGACAGCGCTTTAACTAAGGCCGTTGTCTGGCGAATTGGCCGGGTAATGTGTGATGCCACTAAATACACCACGGCAAAACCAATACATCCCACCACCAGTCCGGTAATCAACTGGAACAGAATATTATCTGTAAAATGGGACTCCAGTTCACTTTTAAGGGCATTTGCTTCGGCCATGGCCACAGCCGTGGGCAATTCGAGTTTAACCGCCCAGGGCGCACCATTGTCGCCAGCCATAAGGGGTAGCAGTACAAAAGTGGACGTATCGCCGATCTCTATAACCGGCTGTCCAGCCCTCAGTGGTGTGGCGATTTGCTGCCACAGGACTTCATTGACCCATTCTCCCGCTTTTTCAGGGGCATTACTGTCTGCAACGATGCTGCCGTTATAACTGATGATTTGCATGTGGCCCTGGCCTGCATAGACGCCGCGATTAACGTCTTCTACCAGTTGCTGAATAAAACTGACCGAGATATCGGCACCGGAGAGACCGATAAACTGATTATTAACCATAATGGGATAGGTTACTGACGTCATCAGGGTAGGGACACCCTGTACTTCCCACACTGCCGGGTCGGCAACGCAGCCAGCCTGCGTATTTTTGGGGCAGTAGTACCATTCTGCTTTAAGCAGGCCACGCTCGTTTTTGGACATGTCCTGTAAACTGCTCATCGACGCGGGCCGCACGGCAAGTTTGCCCGAGGCAGCGCGTGTCCAGTAGGGCGCAAACTGGCCAAGGTTATCGGAATGATTACCTTCACCAACATACTGGTTATCAGCCTGATCCACTGCGTTAGGATCCCATACGATATAGGTACCTATAACGTCACTGTACTGAGCCAGCATATATTTCAGATAGTCGTTTATCTGCTCGCGGCCTAACTGATTTGTCATGTTTTGCGCAATCACAAATTGCTGAGTCTGCGCCATGGCTTTGGTGAGTTCGAGCGTTTTGGTAATGGTGGTACTGATTTCCTGCACCTGAGAAGATACCCGCTGAACAGAATTGGTGACACTGATTTTTACATAGGCGTCAATACTGGTGGACGTTTCCTCGTAGAGTGCATCAGCAGACCAGACGCCATAGAGAATCATAAGAACAATCGCGGCAATAAGGCTGAGGCCCGAGGCCGCTGTGACTTGTTTTTTAATTGAAGTAATACCTAACATCATCAACCTGCTTTTTTGTGTCTCAAGAGAAATGCCGTGCTATGTGAACTGTCCCTTTTTGCACATCAAGCTTAGTTCATCCTACACAAGTCAGCCGAAACATGAAGCTACCCTATTGATATTTAATAGAATATGTCGTTATTGGTTAAGTCGCTTGCTACATTGGGTAATTTTTATCGTTTACCCGGTCTGTGTTTACACAGTGGTATCACCGACCTCAGTAGCATAGCCATAAGGCGCTATTCCGGTTATGGTGAACCACGCAACAATCTGTTAACAGGTGTTTAGGGAAGCGGTATGGCGTTAATTAAACTGGTATTTCTGGCTGCACTGGCAATGACAGCCTTTGCGGCTAACTCGTTATTGTGCCGTATGGCGCTGGTAGAAACTGACATTACGCCAGCGGCCTTTACGTTCTGGCGATTAGCCAGTGGTGCGGTGATATTAATGCTTTTGGTGGTTATGCGTAACCATAAACCGTTGCAGGAAGGTAACGCTATATCGGCATTGGCCTTATTTATTTATGCCGCTGGCTTTTCGTTTGCTTACATTAGTATGACCGCAGGTGCCGGTGCATTACTGTTGTTTGGCGCGGTGCAAATCACCATGATCAGCTGGGGATTGTTAAAGGGCGAACGCATGAGCGCCTTGCAGTGGGGGGGATTTCTGCTGGCGTTAGTTGGCCTTATTTTATTACTGCTGCCAAATGCTGCTGTGCCGCAACTCTCCAGTGCTTTGCTGATGATTACCGCAGGCATCGCCTGGGGTGTGTATTCTTTGCGTGGAAAAGGCGCGAAATTACCTATCGAAGCCACCGCAGGCAATTTTATTCGCGCCACGCCTATGGCTGTGGTACTGCTTGCTTTTTTCTGGCCGGATAATACATTGCAATGGGATGGTATTGCTTACGCGGTGGCTTCAGGTGCCATAGCGTCTGGTATGGGCTATGCGCTCTGGTATTCCATATTGCCGCATATAGCCGCAATTAAAGCGGCCACTTTGCAGCTATCGGTGCCTGTTCTGGCGGTTATTGCTGGCTGGCTGTTATTAAATGAAGCCATCACACTAAGAATTGCACTGAGCTCAGGTCTTGTGCTCGGCGGTGTGGCACTGGTGATATGGATAAAACAACACAAGGCCTGACTAACCACTAATGGTTTATCAATCCGTAATGGGTTTATCGCTGAGCCGTTAGATTGGCACAGCTGACATCAGGTGTTGGTGTTCCTGAAAGATATGCCATCAGTTCATACAAAATCATTCCGTAAGAGTCTTTACACTGAAAACCAACCCGCTTTTCCTGATGGAGTTCAAATACCACGCGTTCAGCTTTCGAAGCTGAACGCGAGGCGAGCTGATCGGTTGTTGCATTGCCGATACTTGTGATTGTTGGGGATGTGGAGGTGGATACGATTTCTTCAGCGTTTAATTTGCCTGCAAATATCACGCACATAAAAATGGTAACAATTGGGCGAAGGTGAAATTTCATTAATTAGCACTCCCTGTTTGATACGAATAGTGATTTTCGTTGTTTAAACTGATACTGTTAAGTCTTTACGTTTTATTTGCCTCATGTATTTCTAAGCGCAATCCATAGTGCTCATCCATTGTTAACAGAAACACAAGCTACAGCTCTAATATATTTACTGGCGCATCCTAATTCCTGAGAAAAAAGTGAAAAAAATATGAAGTTTCAGAAACACTACAGGTAAAAAACGGGGCAATTTTTGTTTGATAAGGGTATTAGGATATGCTCGACTCTAGCCATATTAAAGCCATAAACTTTGTATATTAAGTACGCTAATTAATTGATTAATTGAAATATTTACATTTCAAAACTCAACTTAAATATTAAGTAAACAGTATGACTTATTCGGTTAAATAACATTACCCGAAAGATAAGTTCCTCGTTAACCGGAAAAGAGTTAATGATTTAATATTCATGATTGGAGTAAAGGCATCGCGTCAGTCTGCCTTTGAAACAGTTTACTGAGATGGACTTTGCCTGAAGGAAACTCAGTTAGAAGTAATAAACAAATAAGCCATTAAACCCAGAGCTATGCATGCGACAATGCTAATTGCGCCTGCTTTAAAGGAGATTTTAAAGGCTATTGGTTTGCTGTTTTGACTAGTTGTTTTTGTCGCAGTCGATGCTTCCCGGGTAATGGATTCAAGAAGGTCAAAATTGAGTTTGTAGCCTTTTTTGGGAATAGTCTCGACTGACTTTTCTAAACCTCCCAGTGATTCTCGCAGAGCACGTCGTAAATCTGAAATGGCGCGGGTAATGAGTTCGTCTGATACGAACTCCCGGCTCCAGGCCTCATCAAGAAGGGTTTCCCTGGTTACTACTTCATTTTTATTTTCCAGCAACAGCTTTAAAACGGCCATGACCTTAGGACTGACCCTGTTCGAGGAAGTGTAGGAGATGATATTTTCATCAAAGTTGATTACAAGTCCATTGATTTCCATCGACAGCGATTTCCCTGATTCTGCTTCCGCGACTGTCTGGAAACTGTGTATGAGATAGGAGCGGCTATGCCACTTCTTGTAACATTAAGTTAATATCAATAGACAATAAATCGCAAGTCTGCTTAAAAATTAAACAGTCAGAAAGTCAGAGGTTTCATAAGAGAATTAAAAATTACCTATTTAAATCATTTGCTTTGGTTTAAGTCACTGAAATTATCTGAGCCTAACATATTTGAAAAATTTATCGTTACAACTGCTTGCTCTCAACATCATAGACACTGTCGTCACTCCTGCCGTTATCATAAAAAACGTCATACTTATGGTGAGCCGGTTGTGCTAATGGTAGCGACTGCCGAATGCATAAGCTCACCTTTGTCGTTGCCACCAATAGGGGTTGATGTGTTTGTATCGGTAAAATGAGACAGCTTTCTTAATAACGCTGCATGCAGTGCGTGGCGCAAATCATGAATACAGATAAGCGCTTCAAACGGTTGTTTATGAGCTTTGAATTCCGTTCAATTGCTATTTTCAATCAACAAGTTAAGTGAAAACTATACTAAAGGTAAAGGACGACAGGCCGATACGGATACAAGGAAGTCGTGAAGTAGTCATGGAAGATGTCATTACTTATTGGTCATAATCAGTCGGCGCTTAACATACAACGTCAGTTGTTTTCGTCAACAACTCGACTGGACCAGTCTTTTGAGCGCCTTTCCTCTGGTTTTCGCATCAACAGCGCTGCCGATGACGCAGCCGGATTACAAATAGCCGATAGGCTGCAAAGTGATGTGATATCAACCCGTCAGGTGGTGCGTAATCTCAATGATGGTATTGGCTACGCGCAAATTGCCGAAGGGGCGTTAGATGAGGTTAGCACTGCGTCTCAACGAATGCGCCAGCTTGCTGTACAGGCGCAAAATGGTATTCATTCCGACAGCGATCGTCAGGCGCTGGACAAAGAGTTTCAGCAATTAAAAAAAGAAATTGATCGAATCGCCAACGAGACTGAAGCCTTCGGTCGCCATCCGTTATTATCACCAACAGCCCTTCTGTTTGGCAACAACTCACCTGACAATGTGACTTTGGGTTCAGGTCAGCAGATAGTGAATAATTTGCCATTTAGCGGCAGTGGTAACGATTTTTACTTTATACCGGCAAACTCTGAGAATATACGCTTTACCTTTGATTCTTATGGTTTGGATGATGATATCCACCTTTTCTCTACTAGCGGCGAGCATTTAGCGGGGGTAGAGGTACCGGCGGCCGGTGACCCGCTGGCCGACTTTAACTGGCAGGATCTTGGTCTTGATTTAAGTAATATTGATTCGGCTTTTCTGACTACCAGTAATGGATTTAGTTCCGGAGCCAGTTACGACGCAAGTAACATCAATGCTGCTAGTGCTGTTGGTACTTCACTCACTTACAGTGGCGACGGAGACCTGAACAATGACGGTCTAATTAATAGTGGCGAGACGGTTATAGAGGTCATTACGTTAACAGGTACCACTAATCAGGATATCATACTGGCGGTTTCAGGGCAGAGTTCGGGAAGTGCTTATCAGGGACAAATATCCTGGGATCGGTTAGGCGGTGTAGCCAGTGCAGCTATTCAGGAAGCTGAGTTTGCTGCAGAAAATCCGGAAAAGGATGTGAAAATTACCACGTCTGCAGCCATTAATGCCCCCCAGGATTATCACGAAATTGCCAAAACGCCGGCCACCGCTGCGGATTTGGGGCTCACCGGGTTATCGTTAAGTACACAGCAGCAGGCAGAAGTTGCTTTGAATGCGCTGTCTGAGGCTATTGATGATATTGGTGAAAAGCGCGCTGGTTATGGTGCCGTGCAAAATGCCATGCAATCCAACTTAAGAAATCTGTCGATTCGTGTCGAAAACACGCGGGCGGCACAGTCACAAATTATGGATACTGATTACGCCAGCGAAACAGCCACCTTGGCAAAAAACCAAATCATTCAACAGGCCAGTCACTCGTTACTGAGTCAGGCTAACCAGCGGCCGGAAATTGCTTTATCTTTGTTGAACGGCTAGAAACCCAGTTTACTTTTTAAATGATTGAGTGGCTTAGAGTAGCAGTGACTGTTATTGTCGCCACGCAATGGGTAATTGCAGCTCAAATAATAACTGGCTAGACTCAGCCTTATGTTTAAACGTTGGCTCATAAAACATTTTCCTGAATAAGCAGTAACAGATTAATTAAAAGGATTGAAACATGAAAAAGTACTGTCTTTTAGGGGTAGTTCTTACTCTAATTGCCTGTCAGACAACCAGTTATACTTTCAATGGCGTCTCTTATTCAACGCCAGCTGCAGCGATAGCGGCCAGTGACAGTTTTAACGACCAAATTGTTGCTGCGATGACTGAATCGAAAACGCCATTGAGCTCAAGTCTTAAAGTGGTGTTGCCATCACCGTCACTCACAAAAGCCAAAGGGTTTATTACCTCCGGGCCAACGCCCGGAGAGACTCAACTGAGCTATCTGGAACAGATTGTTTATTCCGGGCAACATGTGGTTGTTGAAGCTCTGCGTAAACATAATTTGTTTAAATCGGTTAATGAAGCGCGCAGCGATACCCCGCATTTATCTTCAACAGATAATGAGGACTATTTGTTATGGTTTCAGTATAACGAGACGGATAGTGCGGCTGGCTGGTATTTAAAATCAGCGAAGACAGGCAATTCAGTTCCAGTGTTGTTCGATAACATGGACGGGGGAACTGATGCTATGAAGTCGTTAATTGAAGGAATTGAAATCGCTGTTAAAAAGCTTAATTAGTAAGTAATAAGTGTCTGGAATTTCAAAAATTAATTTTTATTTTAAGATGAGAACTTGGCTTACAGCAACATGGCAGGATTTCATTATCATCCATAAACGCAAGTGGATCTGTGGTGTACTCAACGTCACCTTCCAGCAGGGTGGTGCGACAGGCGCCACAAAACCCTTCGCGGCAATGGTATTGCACGTCAATCCTGTGAGATTCAAGGCTTTCCAGCAGCGTTTTATCGGGTGATGCGGTCACCGTTACCGTATCGACAATGTCGATACGGTAGGTGTTATCGCGGTCGGTCATTGCCTGTTGTTAGAGTTCGAAATCGGCGAAGTCGTCTTCACTTACGGCTGAGTCAATCTGACCCACCAGATAAGAGCTGATTTCGGATTCCTGTGGCGCAACCTGAACATTATCGGAGATCAGGTAATTGTTCATCCATGGTAGCGGGTTGCTGGTTACTTCGTAAGGCTGGCCCATACCAATAACGGCCATACGCTGGTTAGCGATATATTCTACATACTGACACAGAATTTCTTTATTCAAACCAATCATGGAACCGTGCTGGAACAGGTATTCTGCCCATTGTTTTTCCTGCTCTACGGCTTTCATAAAGATTTGCTTAGCTTCTTCGGCGCACTCTTCAGCAATCTCAGCCATCTCCGGATCATCTTTACCCTTGGCCCACAAATTCAGAATATGTTGGGTAGAGGTTAAGTGCAGGTTTTCATCACGGGCAATCAGACGAATGATTTTTGAGTTACCTTCCATCAGTTCGCGCTCGGCAAATGCAAAAGTACAGGCAAACGAAACGTAAAAACGAATGGCTTCCAGTGCGTTAACCGAGTTCATGCACAAAAACAGCTTTTTCTTAAGCTCACGCATGTTAACCGGATAGGGCTGGCCCTCATTGGTATACATGCCTTCGCCCTGGGTTTGCCATAGCTGAGTGGCGTAAATCAGATCGTCATAATATTTTGAAATATCGGTAGCACGACGCTTAATTTCGTCGTTGACCACGATATCTTCAAAAATCGAACTGGGATCGGTAAACAGGTTACGCAGAATGTGTGTGTAAGAACGCGAGTGAATGGTTTCGAAAAACGACCAGGTCTCAACCCAGGTTTCCAGCTCAGGCAGCGAAATAATCGGTAAGAACGCGATATTAGGGCTGCGACCCTGTACTGAATCCAGCAGTGTCTGGTATTTCAGGTTAGAGATGAAAATGTGCTTTTCTGAATCAGTCAGTTTTTGAAAATCCACCCGGTCACGGGTCACATCCACTTCTTCCGGACGCCAGAAAAAGCTGATTTGCTTTTCGATAAGTTTTTCAAAAATTGAGTGTTTTTGTTGGTCGTAACGAGCTACGTTAACCGGATTTCCAAAAAACATCGGCTCATCGAGCTGATTCACATTTTGCTGATTAAACGTGGTGTATTTCATATTTTATTATCACTTCGCTAGCGCAATAAGTTGCCCGGCTGACGCCGGGCAAATAAGCAATTATTATATTTTACAAGCACCGCCGGCGCAGTCGTCGTCTTCTTCAATAACGACTTCCTGAGCAGCAGGTTTAACCGCAGCGGCTGAGGTAGTTTCAACCGGCGCATCGGCCGCACCATCACGGGTGTTATGGTAATACAGGGTTTTTACCCCCAGCTTGTACGCGGTTAATAGGTCTTTTAACAGCAAGCGCATAGGCACTTTGCCGTTTTCGTACTTAGACGGGTTGTAGCTGGTGTTAGCCGAGATTGTCTGATCAACAAACTTCTGCATAATGCCGCACAGTTGCAGGTAACCGTCATTTGACGGGATATCCCACAACAGCTCGTACTGTTCCTTCAGACGCTCATACTCTGGCACAACCTGCTTAAGCACACCGTCTTTACTTGACTTGATACTGATGTGACCACGAGGTGGTTCAATACCGTTCGTCGCATTAGAAATTTGTGACGAGGTCTCTGATGGCATTAACGCCGACAGAGTTGAGTTACGCAGGCCATATTCAACGATGTCTTTACGCAGTCCTTCCCAGTCTAAATGCAGCGGTTCGTTGCAGATAGCGTCGAGGTCTTTTTTGTACGTATCAATGGGCAGCACGCCTTGTGAATACGTAGTCTCGTTAAATTTAGGACAGGCGCCTTTTTCTTTAGCCAGATTGTTTGATGCCTTAAGCAGATGATACTGCATGGCTTCAAAGGTTTTATGGACCAGGCTGTTGGCACTAAAGTCAGAGTACTTAACGCCATTCTTAGCCAGATAGTAGGCAAAGTTAATCACGCCTATACCCAGGGTACGGCGGTTCATGGTGGCATTGTAAGCAGCTGGTACCGGGTAGTCCTGATAATCCAGCAGGCTGTCCAGTGCGCGAACGGCCAGATCCGACAGTTCTTCAAACTCGTCCAGCGACTGAATTGCACCTAAGTTAAAGGCCGAAAGCGTACACAGGGCAATTTCGCCGTTCTCGTCGTTAACGTGCTCAAGCGGCTTGGTCGGTAACGCAATTTCCAGACACAGGTTGCTCTGACGAACCGGTGCTACCTTAGGATCAAACGGGCTATGGGTATTACAGTGATCCACGTTTTGCAGATAGATACGACCAGTGCTCGCACGTTCCTGCATAAACAAACCAAACAATTCCATCGCTTTAATGCGCTTCTTGCGAATAGATTCGTCCTGCTCGTACTTAACGTACAGCTCTTCAAATTTAGGCTGGTCGGCAAAGAAGGCGTCGTACAGGCCAGGTACATCTGATGGGCTGAACAGCGTGATGTAATCGTCTTTCATCATGCGCTGATACATCAGCTTGTTGAATTGTACACCGTAATCCAGGTGACGAACGCGGTTTTCTTCTACACCACGGTTGTTTTTCAGTACCAGCAGTGATTCAACTTCCAGATGCCACAGCGGGTAGAATAAAGTCGCTGCGCCACCACGAACACCACCCTGAGAGCAGCTTTTAACCGCTGTCTGGAAGTATTTGTAAAAAGGAATGCAACCGGTGTGGAATGCTTCGCCGCCACGGATTGGGCTGCCCAGTGCACGAATGCGACCGGCATTTACACCAATCCCAGCACGCTGGCTGACATACTTAACAATAGCGCTGGCCGTGGCATTAATGGAATCCAGACTATCGCCGGTTTCAATTAATACGCATGAGCTGAACTGACGGGTAGGGGTACGTACACCAGACATAATCGGTGTTGGTAACGACAGTTTGAAAGTCGATGACGCATCATAAAAACGACGCACATACTGCAAACGGGTCTCTTTCGGGTAGTTGGCAAATAAACAGGCCGCTACCAGAATGTAAAGGAACTGCGCGCTCTCATAGATTTCGCCGGTAACCCGGTTTTGTACCAGGTATTTACCTTCCAGCTGTTTTACGGCTGCGTAACTAAAATTCATGTCGCGCCAATGGTCAATGTAGCTGTCCATTTCGGCGAACTCTTCCGGCGAATAGTCTTCCAGCAGGTGAGTATCGTATTTACCCATATCAACCATGCGTGCCACATGATTAAACAGCTTAGGCGGTTCAAATTCGCCAAAGGCTTTTTTACGCAGGTGGAAAATCGCCAGGCGAGCAGCAAGATACTGATAATCCGGTGCTTCAATGGAAATAAGGTCAGCCGCAGATTTGATCAGGGTTTCGTGAATTTCGGCGGTTTTGATGCCGTCATAAAACTGAATGTGGGCTTTAATTTCTACCTGTGAAACAGAGACGTTTTTTAGTCCTTTCGCTGCCCAGGTAATAACTTTGTGAATTTTATCTAGATCAATGGGCTCTTGTTCACCATTGCGTTTGGTGACTGATAAATTGTTATTCATTTTAGTGGCCGTTTGTCAGTTAGCGCTTGTCGCGGGGCAAGTGTGCACTGCCCAATTTGTTTTAAATTATTAATTTCGAAGGGATCCATTGGCGATCGCTTCGATCCGTGAATGTTTAATCCGCCTGAGAAATACCAACCCAGCTGGTTTTTTTAAACAAGACTGCCATCGGATAACCACAAGATAGTGAGGTTTTGCCTTTAATGCAACCCAATATCTGGTGCTTAATTCACCGATCAAATCAATGGCATCAAAAGGTTAGTAGTGACTAACTGTTTATGTTTGAACAAAGCGATATTTGTCTGAATGCAAGCACTTTTGACTTTTTTTACGATCGCTTAAAACAAATTATTTGGATTATTTAATTTTTATGAAATTGCGATATATAGTGCCCACTTTTATTTGTGGACACTACATCTAGTGTCTCGTCAAGATTTTTCACATTGCAAAATGTAGTTGACGTCGACGTTTCGATCCGATAAGACGAAAGCCTGATTGAAAGGATCAAAATGTAATCCGGTAGCAGATCGCGTAAACAATCCTGCCTGATCGGCCATTCTGATCAGTTCCGAAGGTTTAATAAAGCGCTGATACTGATGGGTGCCTTTGGGCACCCATTGCAACATATATTCGGCTGCCACAATGCCCATTAAGTAAGACTTCAGATTGCGGTTAAGCGTAGAGAAAAACACTTTGCCACCAGGTTTTACCAACCGTGCACAAGCGTGAATAACAGATTCCGGATCCGGTACGTGTTCCAGCATTTCCATACAGGTCACAATATCGAAGGAACCCGGCTGTTCATCAGCCAGTGATTCTACGCTAATACACTGATAATCTACTTTCACCCCGGTTTCCAGACTGTGCAGCTGAGCTATCTCCAGTGATGCGCTGGCCATATCGATGCCAGTAACCTCTGCGCCGCGAACGGCCAGTGATTCGGCCAGGATCCCGCCACCGCAACCAACATCCAGTATGCGCTTGCCAAATACACCCTCGGCCTGAGTTTCGATATAAGAAAGGCGTAACGGATTAATAGCATGCAGCGGTTTAAACTGGCCTTCCGGATCCCACCAGTGGGCGGCAATCTCTGAAAACTTATCGATTTCCGATTGATCTACATTGAGTTGTTTTTCGGTCATGAGAGTTAGTAGCTAATTTCGTAGGATTAAAAAAACAACCGTACATTACCGTAAATCGAATCTCTGCACATGGCTTATTTACGCCAGTTTGCAGCAAGTGCACAAAAATTAAACGCTTGGCAGAATCGTTCACAGGAACGTTGCATTAATACTACATAAATACAGATTTGGGTGATAAACTCATTGGTTAATTAGAAGACCCCCAATGCGTGATCAAGGGGCGCCTGATGCACGGGTATCAGGATGTCGGACGATTACGACAAACTTATAATAAGGGACCAAGCAGTTTATGACTGATAACGCCAAAGAAATTCTCCCCGTTAATATAGAGGAAGAGCTAAAAACGTCGTATCTGGATTATGCGATGAGCGTTATCGTTGGGCGCGCACTGCCTGACGTACGTGATGGCTTAAAACCGGTACACCGTCGTGTACTGTTTGCCATGAATGAGTTAAAGAACGACTTTAACAAGCCTTATAAAAAATCTGCCCGTGTGGTAGGTGACGTTATCGGTAAATATCACCCCCATGGTGATTCTGCGGTTTACGACACCATCGTACGTATGGCGCAACCATTCTCGTTGCGATATATGCTGGTAGACGGGCAAGGTAACTTTGGTTCGGTTGATGGTGACTCCGCCGCTGCGATGCGTTACACCGAAGTCCGTATGGCAAAAATAGCGCACGAACTGCTGGCCGACTTAGATAAAGAAACCGTAGATTTCGTACCCAACTACGATGGTACCGAGCAAATCCCTGATGTATTGCCAACCAAAGTACCCAACTTACTGGTTAATGGTTCTTCTGGTATTGCCGTGGGTATGGCAACCAACATTCCGCCGCACAACCTGACCGAAATCGTTAATGGCTGTATTGCCCTAATTGACGAGCCGTCACTGGATGTTGATCAGTTAATGGAATACATCCCGGGTCCGGATTTCCCGACTGCGGCATTAATCAGTGGTCGTAAGGGGATTGTGGACGCGTACCGCACCGGTCGCGGTAAAATCTACATGCGCGCCCGCGCCGAGATTGAAACCGAGGATAACGGTAAAGAAACCATTATCGTTACCGAAATCCCGTATCAGGTAAACAAAGCCCGCTTAATCGAGAAAATCGCTGAGCTGGTAAAAGAAAAACGTATCGAAGGCGTTTCAGCGCTGCGTGATGAGTCAGATAAAGACGGCATGCGCATAGTGGTTGAAGTTAAACGTAACGAGTCGGCCGAAGTCCTGCTTAACCATTTATATGCGAATACCCAACTGCAAACCGTGTTTGGTATTAACATGGTTGCGCTGGATAACAACCAGCCGAAGGTGTTTAACCTCAAAGAAATACTGCAGGCGTTTATTCTGCACCGTCGTGAAGTGGTTACCCGTCGTACCGTTTACGAACTGCGTAAAGCCCGCGACCGTGCCCATATCCTTGAAGGTCTGGCGATTGCGCTGGTTAACATCGATCCGGTAATCGAATTAATTAAAGCCTCGCCAAGTCCGTCTGAAGCTAAGCAAGCGTTAGTGGCAACTGGCTGGGAGCTGGGTAATGTAGCCGACATGCTGCAACGTGCAGGTAACGATGCGGCGCGTCCTGACTGGTTAGAGCCAGAATTTGGTATTCGCGATAACAAATATTACCTGACCGAGCAACAGGCACAGGCTATCCTGGACCTGCGTTTACATAAGTTAACCGGTCTCGAACACGAGAAAATCCTCGACGAGTACAGACAGCTGCTTGAGCTTATTGCTGAGTTATTACACATTCTGGGCAGCCCTGAACGTCTGATGGAAGTTATTCGTGAAGAGCTGGAAAAAATCCGCGATGAATTTGGTGACGAACGTCGTACCGAAATTACCGCAGCCAGCCATGATATCGATTTAGAAGATCTGATCGAACGTGAAGACGTAGTGGTAACCCTGTCTCACGAAGGTTATGTGAAGTATCAGAAACTCTCCGAGTACGAAGCCCAGCGCCGTGGTGGTAAAGGTAAATCAGCAACGAAGATGAAAGACGAAGATTTCATCGAAAAACTGCTGGTTGCCAATACCCACGATCACATTCTGTGCTTCTCGACCCGTGGTCGCCTGTACTGGCTGAAAGTTTACCAGCTGCCGCTGGCCAGCCGTAATGCCCGCGGTCGCCCAATCGTGAACATTCTGCCATTGGAAGCCGATGAACGTATCACTGCGATACTGCCAATTAAAGAGTTTGAAGAAGATAAATTCGTACTCATGGCAACGGCCGCCGGTGTGGTGAAGAAAACCAGCCTGACTATGTACTCTCGTCCTCGTTCTAGCGGTATCATTGCGGTTAACCTAAACGAAGGTGATGAGTTAATTGGCGTAGCCATTACTCACGGCGATGATGACATCATGTTGTTCTCTGATGCCGGTAAAGTAGTACGCTTTAACGAAAAACTGCGCGATTCTGAAACCGGTGCTGTGAAACTGGATCCGGAAACAGGCGAAGAACTGCTGGCACTGCGTCCAATGGGACGTACGGCAACGGGTGTTCGCGGTATTAAGATGCCGGACGACCAGAAAGTCGTGTCACTCATCGTGCCTCGTGGTGATGGCGCAATCCTTACAGCCACCGAAAACGGCTACGGTAAGCGTACACCACTGGACGATTACCCGGCCAAGAGCCGTGCGACCCAGGGCGTTGTGTCTATCAAAGTCTCTGAGCGTAACGGTAAGGTTGTCGGCGCGGTTCAGGTCGACGAAAATGACGAAATCATGCTAATCAGCGATGCCGGCACACTGGTAAGAACCCGGGTAAGTGAAGTGTCTACCGTTGGGCGTAATACCCAGGGTGTGAGACTAATTCGTACCGGCGACAGTGAGCACCTGGTCGCGCTACAGCGAATCGAAGAAATTGATGACGCTGAGCTGATAGAAACAGAAGACGGTGAAGCTGAAACCGTCGAAACAAACGCCGCACAAGACGGCGCTGATGAGCCAACGACAGACGAATAATCCTGCGTAAAAGGATACAAAAAGCATACAAGCGGCTCTGATTGCCGCTTGTTTTTTAGTGTATGAAAATATCAATCCGCTAACCTTACAGGGCCTGGTCGCTCGCAAAGACGGGCAGATTGATATTTCCTAATAACTTTAAGAAGCTCATGAAAAACGTATTCAATTTTAGTGCTGGTCCGGCAATGTTACCTGCAGCTGTTATGGCGCAGGCTCAACAGGAATTTATCAACTGGCGTGACAGCGGTTGTTCTGTGATGGAAGTCAGCCACCGTGGCGCAGACTTTATCGAGATTGCAGCGCAAGCCGAACAGGATCTGCGCGATCTGATGAACGTACCGGAAAACTTCAAAGTTTTGTTTTTGCAAGGCGGCGGTCGTGGCCAGTTTGCAGCGGTACCACTGAATATCTCTACGCAGGATGATACCTCGCTGCATCTGGTGAGTGGCTCGTGGTCAAAGGGAGCGGTTGCTGAGGCTGCTAAATACAATAATGCAAAGGTTATTGGCGAAGTGACTGAGCACAATGGCTTTCAGTACATGGCTAAGCCAGCGGCTGCCGATATCGATCAAAGCGCGGCCTACTTGCATTTTTGCCCTAATGAAACGGTAGACGGTATCGCGTTTGATTGGCTGCCTGAAGCAGGCGATGTACCACTGGTAGCCGATATGTCATCTAACATTTTGTCTCGTCCCGTAGATGTCAGCAAATATGGCATCATCTACGCAGGCGCGCAGAAGAACATTGGTCCTTCTGGTTTATCCGTAGTGATCGTCCGCGAAGATTTGGTAGGCAAAGCCCGTCAAAGCACACCGTCTATCTTCGATTACGAACTGATGGCCAAAAACGACTCAATGTACAACACGCCGCCAACGTTCTCCTGGTACCTGGCTGGTCTGGTGTTTAAATGGCTTAAGGCCCAGGGTGGCGTAGAAGCCATGGCAAGTCTGAACCAGCATAAAGCCGATACATTATATAAAGCCATCGATGAGTCGTCGTTTTATCGCAATAATGTGCACCCCGAGAACCGTTCTATCATGAATGTGCCATTCCACCTGGCTGATCCTGCGCTGGATAAAGTGTTCCTGGAAAAGTCTAAGGAAGCCGGATTACTCGCATTGAAAGGGCATCGCTCGGTAGGCGGTATGCGTGCCAGTATCTACAACGCCATGTCTATTGACGGTGTTGAAGCGCTGGTCAGCTTTATGAAAGACTTCGAGGAGAAGCACGCATGAGTTTGGCGCAGTTAACGTTACAGCCGGTCAAAAAAATCGACGGTACCGTCAACGTGCCTGGCTCCAAGAGCCTGTCTAACCGCGCGTTATTACTGGCGGCTTTAGCCAAAGGCCAGACTCGTCTGACTAACCTGCTGGACAGTGACGACATTCGCCATATGCTGGATGCGCTCAAATTACTGGGCGTTGAGTATGTGTTAAGTGACGATAAAACAGAATGTACCGTTACCGGGCTGGGCGGTGCATTTAACGTTGCCGAAGCGTTAACCTTATTTTTAGGTAACGCCGGCACCGCGATGCGCCCATTATGTGCTGCACTGGCGGCGTCAAACGTGAGTGTAGAACTTACCGGCGAGCCGCGGATGGAAGAGCGTCCCATCGGTGACCTGGTTGATTCATTGCTGGAAGCCGGTGCCGATATTCAGTACCTGAAAAATCCGGGCTATCCACCGCTTAAAATTAATGGCGGCCAGTTAAAAGGCGGCGAACTGTCAGTAGATGGCAGTGTTTCCAGCCAGTTTTTAACCGCATTATTAATGGCAGCGCCGTTGTTTGCAGAAGATACTACCATCTCAATTAAAGGTGAGCTGGTATCCAAGCCGTATATTGATATTACTCTGGATACCATGGCCAAATTTGGCGTATCGGTAGACAACCAGGATTATCAGCGTTTTGTCATTAAAGCCGGTCAGCTATATGTGGCACCTGAAACCTTTATGGTTGAAGGGGATGCTTCATCAGCGTCCTATTTTCTGGCGGCGGGTGCAATTAAAGGCGGTACGGTTAAAGTTACCGGTATTGGTAAACAAAGTATTCAGGGCGATATCCGTTTTGCGGATGTGCTGGAAGCCATGGGTGCTAAGGTTGAATGGTTTGATGATTGCGTTGTTATTCACGGTGCGCCATTAAAAGGCGTGGATATGGACATGAACCATATCCCGGATGCGGCGATGACTATTGCAACCACCGCGCTGTTTGCTGAAGGGGAAACCTGTATCCGCAATATTTATAACTGGCGGGTAAAGGAAACCGATCGCTTGTTTGCTATGGCGACCGAGCTGCGTAAACTCGGCGTTGAGGTAGAAGAAGGGCATGATTATATTCGTGTGACGCCATCAGCGGAACTTAAGCACGCGGCTATCGATACCTATAACGATCACCGTATTGCCATGTGTTTCTCACTGGTTTCACTGAGCGAAACACCGGTTACCATTAACGATCCTGGCTGCACAGCTAAAACTTTCCCCGATTACTTCACCCGTTTTGCCACAATCTGTCATCGCTAAGACAGAATATAAGGCTATGATTCCGTTCGCTGGTTGGTTAACCAGTGAGCGGAAGCAACAGACTTAAGTATTATGCACTGGTATTTATTGACGTGTGTCATTGCCTATTTGGCTTACACGCGTATAATTGCGCCCGTTTTCGAGTTCTTATTAACATTTTATTAAATAACTGGAGCAGGTATGCATCCAATACCCGTAGTAACGGTAGATGGTCCTAGTGGCGCAGGGAAAGGCACGTTAAGTGCACTAATTGCCGAAAAATTAGGTTGGCACTTACTGGATAGTGGCGCGATTTATCGCGTGCTTGCCGTTGCCGCCATGCACCATGACTTACCGGTAGATGATGAAGCGGCAGTGGTTCCGCTGGCCTCTGGTCTTGACGTCAGTTTTGAAATTGACAACGAACAGCGCCGCGTTGTGCTGGAAGGTGAAGACGTTACTGACGCCATTCGTACTGAAGAAGTAGGTGCGGTTGCGTCACAAATTGCCTCGCTGGCCCGAGTGCGTGAAGCACTGTTACGCCGCCAACGCGCGTTTCAGCAAACGCCGGGCCTGGTGGCCGATGGTCGGGACATGGGTACCGTGGTGTTCCCCGATGCCAACGTTAAATTATTCCTGACCGCCAGCGCTGAAGCCCGAGCGGAGCGTCGATATAATCAGTTGAAAGATAAAGGCCTGGATGTTAATATTGCGCGCCTTTTAACCGATATCAAGGCTCGGGACGACCGCGATGCGAACCGTTCTATTGCACCTCTGGTACCGGCAGAAGACGCTGTAATCATCGATTCGACAGATTTGGACATTAACCAAGTCTTTGAAAGTGCAATGGAAATCATCAACTCAAGACGTTAAGCGTAAGAGTCGGTTTACCATCGCAATCGTTGCCACAGGACGTGGTGACTCTGTTTAATAACCCCACGTTATCCGGATTGAAATGTGGATGTCAACTTAAATTATTTACTAATCATATGACTGAAAATTTTGCACAACTTTTTGAAGAGAGCTTACAAGAACTGGAAACTCGTCCTGGTTCAATTGTAAAGGGTACTGTAGTTTCAATTGATAAAGACATCGTTCTTGTTGACGCTGGTCTCAAATCAGAAAGTGCTATCCCAGCTGAACAATTTAAAAATGCCGAAGGCGAATTAGAAATCGCTATCGGTGACGAAGTCGACGTAGCGTTAGACGCAGTAGAAGACGGCTTTGGTGAAACTATCCTGTCTCGTGAAAAAGCTAAGCGTCACGAAGCGTGGGTTGAGCTGGAAAAAGCTTACGAAGATAAAGCCACTATCAAGGGTGTTATCAACGGTAAAGTTAAAGGCGGTTTCACTGTTGAAGTTAACAGTGTACGCGCGTTCCTGCCAGGTTCACTGGTTGACGTACGTCCGGTACGTGATACTACTCACCTGGAAGGCAAAGAGCTTGAATTCAAAGTAATCAAGTTAGATGCTAAGCGTAACAACGTTGTTGTTTCTCGTCGTGCTGTTATCGAAGCAGAAAGCAGTGCAGAGCGTGAAACTCTTCTGGCTAACCTGGAAGAAGGTCACGAAGTTAAAGGTATCGTTAAGAACCTGACTGACTACGGTGCATTCGTAGATCTGGGCGGTGTTGACGGCCTGCTGCACATCACTGACATGGCTTGGAAGCGCGTTAAGCACCCAAGTGAAATCGTAAATGTTGGTGACGAAATTAACGTTAAAGTGCTTAAGTTCGACAAAGACAAGCAACGTGTATCTCTGGGCATGAAGCAAATGGGTAACGATCCATGGC
Source organism: Marisediminitalea lipolytica (assembly GCF_001758465.1). Taxonomy (GTDB): domain Bacteria; phylum Pseudomonadota; class Gammaproteobacteria; order Enterobacterales; family Alteromonadaceae; genus Alteromonas; species Alteromonas lipolytica. The sequence continues at coordinate 889,591 of NZ_MJIC01000010.1, read as the reverse complement.
AAGAAATTGCTCAACGTTACCCAGAAGGCACTAAGATCACTGGTCAGGTAACTAACCTGACTGACTACGGTTGTTTCGTAGAGATCGAAGACGGTGTTGAAGGTCTGGTTCACGTTTCTGAAATGGATTGGACTAACAAGAACATCCACCCATCTAAGGTTGTTAACCTGGGCGATTCTGTTGAAGTTATGGTTCTGGAAATCGACGAAGAACGTCGTCGTATTTCTCTGGGTCTTAAGCAGTGCATCGATAACCCATGGGAAACTTTCGCTAAGTCACACGAAAAAGGTGACAAAGTGTCTGGTAAGATCAAGTCAATCACTGACTTCGGTATCTTCATCGGCCTTGACGGCGGCATCGATGGTCTGGTTCACCTGTCTGACATTTCATGGAACAAGTCTGGTGAAGACGCTGTTCGTGACTATAAGAAAGGCGACGAAATCTCTGCAGTTGTACTACAAGTCGACCCAGAGCGTGAGCGTATCTCTTTAGGCGTTAAGCAAATTGAAGAAGATCCGTTCAACAAGTACCTTGCAGATACTAAGAAAGGTGCTATCGTTGTTGGTACAGTTACAGCAGTTGATGCCAAAGGCGTTACTGTAAACCTGGCTGAAGAAGTTGACGGTTACATTCGTGTAGCTGACCTTTCTCGTGACCGCATCGAAGATGCGTCTGAAGTTGCTAGCGTTGGCGACAGCATCGAAGCGAAGTACACCGGTGTAGACCGTAAGAACCGCATCGTAAACCTGTCTGTTAAAGCTAAAGACCAGGCTGACGAGAAAGAAGCAATCGATAAAGTGAACCAGCAAGAAGACGCTGGCTTCGCAAACGCGATGGCTGAAGCTTTCAAAGCAGCGAAAGGCGAATAAGCTTTTTGTGACATCAGGTATACGGTAAAGCCGTATACCTGACCTGTTCATGTAGCTGTTTGATGGATAATATGACAAAGAGGTTCACACATGACCAAGTCTGAATTAATTGAGCGGCTCGCTGATCAGGCACGCCACATCCCGGCAAAAGAATTAGAAACAGCTATCAAGGAAATGTTGGAGCAGATGGCGCAAACCTTACAAAAAGGTGATCGCATCGAAATCCGCGGATTTGGTAGTTTTTCTTTGCATTACCGCGCACCACGCGTGGGTCGTAACCCTAAAACAGGCGAAACAGTAGAGCTGGACGGTAAATACGTTCCTCACTTTAAACCTGGTAAAGAGTTACGCGACCGGGTAAACGAATCAATTGCCTGATATTTATCTGAACAGATATAAACAAAAAGCACTGTAATCAGTGCTTTTTTTGTATCTGGATGCTGTAACAGGATCAACATTTTGTTATCCTGACTATTGTTATTAGTAATGGGGTCACACGCTTGAAAGGCTTAGCATTTTTACTTTGCATTATTGCGATACTGGTAATTGCGATTGCGGTAGGTTCACAGAACGATGCAGTGATCTCAGTCAATTATCTGATTGCGAAAGCAGAGATGACGGTAGCCACACTCATCGCCATTGCGTTAGGACTGGGTGTTGTGGTGGGCATTCTGGCTATTTTAAGTAGCTGGCTGACACTGCGGGTAAAACTCTTGCGAGCTCAGGCAAAACTCAACAAGCTGCAGAAAGAATAAGCACCATGCTGGAGCTGTTATTCTTATTGTTACCTGTTGCTGCCGGTTATGGATACATAATGGGGCGTAACAGTGTTCGTCAGGCCCAGCGTAAACAATCCAGTATTCTCTCAAAACACTATTTTCGTGGTTTAAATTTCCTGCTGTCTGATCAGCCCGACCGGGCCGTTGATACATTAATTAAAATGATCGACGTTAACAGTGACACTGTTGAAACCCACATCGCCATGGGGAATTTTTACCGTCAGCGTGGCGAAATCGATCGCGCAATCCGCGTCCATCAAAATGTGGTTAGCCGCGATGAAATTCAGGCTACCCAGCGAGAACTAGCGCTGAAAGAGCTGGGCCGCGATTATATGCAAGCAGGCTTTCTGGAACGGGCCGAAGGGGCCTTTGTCAGTCTGCTTAACAGCGACAAACATTTCGATTTTGCTCAGCAACAGCTCTTTGCTATTTATCAGACGACTAAAGAGTGGAGCCACGCCATCGAGTTGGCTGAAAAGATGCTGGCCGATAACGACGGCATACGTAGTAAGTTAGCGCACTTTTATTGTGAGCAAGCCCAGCTGGAGTTGGATAACGAAGATATTCCGGCTGCGCTGGCGTTATTGCAAAAAGCCGTCAACGTAGATGAAAAAGCAGTAAGACCCTGGCTGATGCTGGGTGAGGTGACTTTTGATCAGGGTCGCCTTAAAGAAGCCGGCGAATACCTGGTACAGATTGCAAACCGCGATAAAAACTGGTTTACCGAAGCCATTCCGCTACTGGAGCAAATTGCCAGTGAAACCGGCGAATGGCAGAAATTTGAACACTTGTTAAAAGAAAACTGGATCCAAAGCGCCACCTTGTATCTGGCAATGGTTGATGTGTTTTCCAACAAGGGAGAACTACAGCAAGCGGCGGATTACCTGTTTGACCAGTTACAAAAAACACCAACCATGCGTGGTTTTCATCGCTTAATGCAGCTGTACTGTGAGTTAAGTGATGATGCCAATGCGAAAGCAACCTACCAACAGTTGGGTGAACTGGTTGCGAAACAAATAGAACAACGTCCACGGTATCGTTGTAAGAGCTGTGGATTTTCGGGTCGCAAGTTATACTGGCTGTGCCCATCCTGTAAAAAGTGGGGGGTTGTTAACCCCATTAGAGGTTTAGACGGAGAGTAATGAGAATGAGCCAAGATGCCCGTGTGATTGTAGCGTTGGATTTTGATGATACCGATAAGGCCCTTGCCCTGGTTGATCAGTTGGATCCTACCGCCTGCAAGCTAAAAGTAGGCAAAGAGATGTTTACACTTTACGGTCCTGAATTTGTAAAATCACTCATTGCCCGGGGTTTTGATATCTTTCTTGATTTGAAATTTCACGATATCCCTAACACGGTAGCTAAAGCGTGCAAAGCGGCGGCCGAGATGGGGGTATGGATGGTGAATGTGCACGCAAGTGGCGGTAAGGAAATGATGATGGCAGCAAAAAAAGCCATTGCTGAATCGTCGCATCCGCAAACCAAACTTATCGCCGTAACAGTACTCACCAGCATGGATCAGTCGCAGCTAAACGATGTGGTACCTGATATCACGCCGGCCGAGCAGGTTAAAAAGCTGGCGCAACTTACTGCAGACAGCGGGTTAGACGGTGTGGTCTGTTCTGCTAAAGAGGCGGTAATGCTGCGTGAAACGCACAATACGGATTTTCTGTTGGTAACACCGGGCATTCGTCCTGCCGGCAGTGATGTTGGCGATCAAAAACGGGTAATGACACCGGTTGATGCTATCGAAGCTGGTGTTAGTTATCTGGTAATGGGGCGTCCTATTACACAGTCAGCCGATCCGCTGGCTACCTTAAAAACCGTTAACGACAGTATTAACGCGTAATACCTTTTCAAATGTGGGCTGGCAAAAATGTCAGCCCAGCCATTAAATCTCTCGCCGCCAGACATTTTTCTTTGTTTTTACGATCGAATTTGTAATTCGATAAGCATTTTCTTACGCAAGTTGGCAATTTACAGCCAGTTTTAATAAAGAGAATGCATTTATGACAGACACCGTTAGCGCTTCCGCTTTCCCGCAAACAGCGTCAAAAGAAAAAATTAAATCCGGATTATCACTGGCCGTTAAGGGTTGGTTGATAGCAGCGCTTATTGGGCAATGGATTTTTGCGCTGTATATCTTTAAGCAATTTGCCTTGCCCCTGATAAACGGTAGCATCGATGAGTCGATGTATACCTATATGATCAGAGGTTATATCAATGGAGACACCTTTAATAACGCCTTATTATTACTCCATGTAGTACCTGTAATCCTCATCAATCTGGCCGCGTTTATTCAGTTTTTACCGGGCGTAAGACAGCGATTGCCAAAGCTTCACCGGTTAAATGGCCGTGTTTATTTTACTGTTGGATTAATGGGGGCCTTTGGCGGCCTGTATATGACGTGGATCACCGGTAGCCGCCTGAGTGTGACTGGTGCACTGGGCGTAACCCTTAACGGTGTTCTTATTATTGTCGCGGTATATTACGCGTGGAAGTATGCACGGGCTCGTCAATTTGCGCAGCATCGTCGGTTTGCGGTTCACGCCTTTATTCTTATTAACGGGGTATGGACGTTCAGGTTGTACCTGATGAGCTGGTTTATGATTAATCAGGGGCCCATGGGCAACAATGCAACACTAAACGGGCCAGCTGATATTATCTTATCCTTTGCGTCTTATTTGCTGCCCATGGCAGTCGCTGAGCTGGTGATGCGCGCTGAAAAATCACGCCACTCACGTACTGTAATAACGGCATCACTGACCGTTGTTGCGATGTTTCTGCTCACGGTTGCCGGGACTTTTGCTGCCACCATCATGATGTGGGGGCCCCGGATTATCAGTTGATCACGAGGGAAGATCATTGACCTCCTCACGTTACACCTGAGCCTGCGGTATTTTTTGCTGTCGGTACTGATTAGGTGTGCAGCCTTCGCTTGCCTTAAATGCCCGGTTAAACGGTGCCAGCGAAGCGAAACCGCATTCAAGGCTAATAACGAGAATTGTCCAGTGTTGGCATTCCTGAGCGGTGAGCAGTTGTTTTGCGTGGGCAATGCGGTAGCGGTTGATAAACTGATTAACGTTGGCCGCGTTGCTCAGGCTGCGTATCACGCGGCCCACTTTATATTCCGACACGTTAAGCGCATTAGCAATATCAATAGTTTTTAGTTCATGGTTTAAATAGAGCTTTTCATATTCCATCAGATGCTCGATTTGTCTGGCCAGTAACAAGTCATCTTCTGAAAGTGATGCAGGACGTTTAACTGGCTGAGCGTTATTTTGCCGTTGCTTATGCTGTGCTAGCAGAATAATAAAGGTCGTTATGACGATAGCCAGCGCTGAAATTACAACAAGCCAGGGTCGGATTTGTTGACGGGCAGCCTCTGTTAACAATCCTTCGGTGATTACCGTACAGCTGAAAACGCCCACAAAAAAGATGCTGGCAAACAAAAATCGCTGTCGCTTTGCAGTGTTACCGGCAGTGCTAAAACCTCTTAACGGCTCCCAAAAGGCCAGTGCAAGGATGGTAGAAGACAACAACCGGGTTATTTCTGACACTGAGCCGGTTAACCAGGCAATTTCCCGGCTATTAAGCCACTCTACTGAGATCAACAGCTCTGCACTGCGATTTACTATCACTAAACCGGCGATACTTGCCGCCAGCAGGTAATGTTTAGCAGACAGGGCGTTAGCCCCTCGAAACAGGGCTCTGGCAATTAACCAGATAACATTACAGGTAGCACAGGTTCCCAGCGCAAATACGTAAGCCGCTGTACTGCCTGATGCAGTCGTAAGGACCTGCAGTGCTACCATGGCTAAAGAACCACAAAAGATGGCGGTAAGAATGTGCTCTGTTCTTACTGGTTTAAAATACACCTGGGCAAGCATGACAGAAAGTGCAGTAAACAGCAGGAGATAATAAGCGTAACTCAGCCACATGGCAGCGGTCACCGACAGTCAGAAATATCCTTATGGTAACGGTGGAGAGCAGGGGAGCAAGCGGTTAATTGTTAGCCTTTGTTTCTGATAAGCTAAACAACAACGGGGCCACATAGGCCCCGCTGAAATTTTTCTTCTGCGTATTTTACGCTAAGGCGTCGAGCGCAGGGGTGTACTGAATGCCCAGTTGATCGCCAAGGGCTTCAACCACGGCTTTGTAAGTTACCTTGCCTTCGTGAACATTCAGGCCGTTTAACAGGTGGATATCTTCCATCATCGCCTGTTTAGGGCCTTTGTTGGCTAATGCCAGACCAAATGGCAGAGTCGCGTTATTCAGTGCCATCGTCGAAGTACGGGCAACACCACCGGGCATGTTAGCCACACAGTAATGAACAACGCCATCTACGATATATACCGGATCCTGGTGAGTGGTTGCTTTTGATGTAGCAAAACAGCCGCCCTGATCGATAGCAACGTCAACAATAACAGAGCCTTTCTTCATGTTGGCAATGTGTTGTTCGTTGAGCAATTTAGGCGCAGCCGCGCCAGGTATTAATACCGCGCCAACAACCAAATCAGCATTGGCTGAGTAGTGATCGATAGCATCAACAGTAGAATATACGGTTTTAACCTGACCATTGAAGATATCGTCTAACTGGCGTAAACGGGGTAATGAGCGGTCCAGAATAGTGACATCTGCACCCAGGCCAAGGGCCATTTTAGCGGCTTGCGTGCCTACAACGCCGCCACCGATAACCAGCACTTTACCCGGTGCAACACCAGGCACACCGCCAAGCAGTGTGCCGCTGCCGCCGTGGGCTTTTTCAAGGTAATGCGCACCAGCCTGAACAGACATACGACCAGCTACTTCACTCATAGGAGCAAGCAAAGGCAGGCCACCGCGGGCGTCTGTTACGGTTTCGTAAGCAATACAGGTTGCGCCAGACTCGATTAGCAGTTCGGTTTGAGTTGGGTCTGGTGCCAGGTGAAGGTATGTATACAGGGTTTGACCACGGCGTAACTGTTTACACTCTTGTGGTTGCGGCTCTTTTACCTTAACTATCATCTCTGCTTCGGCAAAGATTTGTTCGGCTGTGGCGGCAATAGTGGCACCAGCTTCAACATACATTTCATCGGTAAAACCAATGGCGGTGCCGGCATTGGTTTCAACCAGTACCTTATGACCATGAGTCACAAATTCTTTTACCGCTGCCGGGGTTAAGCCAACGCGGTATTCGTGATTTTTAATTTCTTTTGGTACACCAACTAACATAGTTCTCTCTGCCTGTTAAATTAATTGAGTTACTAATGATGCTGAGTATAGCGAAAGGTTTTAAAATATATCTGCTGTAGTTTTTTAAATCACAGTGTAATATTCTTTATAAATGCCGTTTTGGAAAATATTATATGTTGGTAAAAACCCCCAAACACCTCGACAGAATAGACCGCAACATACTTTCGATGCTGCAAAAAGACGGCAGAATTTCTAACGTGGAACTGGCCAAACAAGTTGGTTTAAGCCCCAGTCCTTGTCTGGAAAGAGTAAAACGGCTGGAGTCACAGGGCTATATTCTGGGCTATCACGCTAAACTGGACCCGCATAAACTCGGGGCAGCCATGCTGGTATTTGTAGAGATTACGCTGACCAAAACGTCAGTGGATATCTTTGCCGAATTTTCAGCTGCGGTTCAGCAACATGATGATATACAAGAGTGTCATCTGGTTTCGGGCAACTTTGATTTCTTGTTAAAAGCAAGGGTTGCCGACATGTCCAGTTACCGAAAACTACTGGGGGATACACTGCTGCGCTTACCCGGAGTGAGTGCATCAAGAACCTATGTGGTTATGGAAGAAGTTAAAAGTACCAATAGTTTGCGAATTAATACAAAATAAGGCCATAGCAACTCGCTGCCTGAATGGTATGATGATATTTGGGGTCATTAGCATTGTTTGTGGCTCTGGCTGTGCGCAAAGATAAAAATCAATGACCGGTGACGTGTAAACACCGGCAAAGAGAGATATTTAGGGATATGGTGCGACTTTCTGGCATTCAACGTATCTGGGAAACAGGTATCATAATAGCCTGTGCCCTGGCGTTTTTTTTGTTACTGGCGCTAGCCTCATTTCATCCGGGCGATCCGGGGTGGAGTCAGGCTGGGCTGCAAAACAACGTACATAACTGGGTTGGCCCAACGGGCGCCTGGACAGCTGATTTATTCTTTTTCACCTTTGGCTATCTGGCTTACGCCACGCCTTTTTGCTGTGCTTTTGTTGGCTGGTTTATTTTTCATAATATTAAAACCTGGCGAGAGCTGGATTATCTGACCATTGGCTTACGTTTAATTGGCGCCATTTTAATCGTGCTTGGGTTAACGGGCATTGCCAGTATTAATTTTGATGACTTATTTAGCTTTAGTGCCGGCGGATTAATTGGCGATGTCATCAGTTCGGCTTTAGTGCCGTATTTTAATGTTGCCGGCACCGTACTGTTACTACTGTGTTTTTGCTGCGTTGGTTTTACCTTATTAACTGGTATCTCCTGGCTGTTAATTATCGATAAGCTGGGTGAGGGAACTATCTGGTTTGGTCAAAAATCCATACAGGCACCGCAAAAACTGCTGTCGTTAAATATGCCTACGCTTTCTCTGCCAAATAAACTGGCTAGCAAAGACAAAGACAAAGACAGTGACGAGCTGAATATTACCAGTTTACGGGCTGAACCACCGGCTGAGACCAGCACAGACAAGCGTGTTACTGAAACGTCGTCTTCAGCGACAGCGAAGCCGCAGCGCAGTGAGCCTTCTTTTACTATTCCGGACGAAATTTTTGCTCAGGATGACGAGGACGAAGACGACTTACCGCCGTTTATTATTGATACCGATGATGGGGTAGGGGAGCACTTAAGCGCGGAAGAACCGGTAATTAGTGCTGAACCAGAACCGAGAAAAACCGCCAGCGTAACACCGATTCAGCCGCAGCAGCCAGCAGCACGCGGGGCTAGGCAAATCAGACCGCCGCGCGGTGATAGTGATGCAGATGAAGGCGATATTGGCCCGATGCCATCTTTTGACTTACTTGACCGTCCGGATAAAAAAGAGAACCCGATCACACAGGAAGAACTGGATGTCGTGTCCCGCCTGGTAGAAGAAAAACTGGCTAACTTTAATATTGATGCCGCCGTGGTTGGTGTTTATCCGGGACCGGTAATTACACGGTTTGAAATAGACCTCGCGCCAGGGGTCAAAGTAAGCAAAATTACCAGCCTGTCGAAAGATTTAGCCCGTGAAATGTCGGCTACGTCGGTGCGCGTAGTGGAAGTGATACCCGGGAAATCGGTTATTGGCCTTGAACTGCCAAATAAAAAGCGCGAAATGGTGCGCATGAGTGAAGTGATTGAATGCGAAGCCTTTCAGTCTAATGCGTCGGCGCTGACCATGGTGCTGGGGGCGGACATCAGTGGCGACCCGGTAGTCGTTGATCTGGCCAAAATGCCACATTTATTGGTAGCGGGTACCACAGGTTCCGGTAAGTCCGTCGGGGTTAACGTGATGATCCTGAGCTTGCTGTACAAGTCGACGCCAGAAGACGTACGGATGATCATGATTGACCCTAAAATGCTGGAATTATCTGTGTATGAAGGTATTCCTCATTTGCTAGCGGAAGTGGTTACCGATATGAAGGAAGCTTCTAACGCGTTGCGTTGGTGTGTGGGCGAAATGGAGCGCCGCTATAAGTTAATGTCGATGCTTGGGGTCCGTAACCTTAAAGGGTATAACGCCAAAATCAAGCAGGCCATCGAAGACGGCGAACCCATTAAAGACCCGCTTTGGCGTACTGAAGACAGTATGCTGGAAGAAGCGCCTGATCTTGAAAAACTGCCATCCATTGTCGTTGTGGTGGACGAATTTGCCGACATGATTATGATTGTGGGTAAAAAGGTAGAAGAGCTTATTGCGCGAATCGCACAGAAAGCCCGTGCTGCTGGTATACACCTTGTACTTGCCACCCAGCGGCCTTCGGTAGATGTTATTACGGGTTTGATTAAAGCCAATATCCCGACCCGTATCGCGTTCCAGGTATCAAGTAAAATTGACTCGCGGACCATTCTTGATCAGCAAGGCGCTGAAACCCTGTTAGGGATGGGTGATATGCTGTATTTGCCGCCGGGTAGTCCGGTGCCAACCCGTGTCCATGGCGCCTTTGTTGACGACCATGAAGTACACGCGGTTGTGGCTGACTGGAAAAAACGCGGCGAGCCAGAATATATCGACGAAATTCTTAATCCCGAATCCACGGCAGAGATACTGCTCCCGGGTGAGCAGCCTGAGGGCGGTGATCAGGAGGTTGATGCTTTTTACGATGAAGCCGTGGCATTTGTTACCGAAACCCGTCGCGCATCGGTTTCCAGCGTACAACGTAAATTCCGCATAGGATATAACCGTGCGGCGCGTTTGGTGGAACAAATGGAACAAAGTGGTGTCGTTACTCCTGCGGGGCACAACGGTAATCGTGAAGTCTTAGCGCCCCCGCCGCCAAGAGATTAACCAAGAGATGACTATGAAATTATTTTTAAGCCGGGCCGTGTTGGCTGTGAGTTTTTTTGCTGCGCCAGTATTTGCTGATGACGCAGGTGAACTAAAACAACGCCTGACAGATCTGCAATCATTCCAGGCCGCCTTTTCTCAGGCTGTTACCGACGAACAGGGTGAGATTGTGCACGAAGCCAGTGGCAATTTAACCATGACACGCCCCGATAAACTGCGCTGGGAAACGCTGCTACCCGATGAAACCGTGTTAATAGCCGATGGCACCTCGGTATGGCATATTGATGAGTGGGTTGAACAGGTAACAGTGATGTCGCAACAACAGGCGGTGGATAACAATCCCATGGTGCTGTTAACCAGTAATGACGAGTCGGTATGGCAACAATATGCGGTGAATTCTGCGCAGACAGATAACTTTACCGTGTCAGCGAAAAACGAAGGCGGACAGATCCGTACCCTTACCCTGAGCTTTGATGAGCAGGGCCTGGCAAAGTTAATTATGGTTGATAGTCAGGGACAGCAAAGTACTATCACCTTTAGCCAGCGTGAGTTTAACCAACCGGTTGCCTCATCGGCCTTTATTGCCGAGATCCCTGAATCCTTTATGGTTGATGATCAACGCCCATGAGTTTGTTCAGTCAGCAAACCTATGCGCCTCTGGCCGCGCGTATGCGGCCGGTAAACCTGGATGAATATGTGGGCCAGAGCCATTTGGTTGGCCCGGGTAAGCCCCTGCGCAAAATGCTCGAATCAGGCCACTGCCATTCTATGGTATTGTGGGGGCCGCCGGGTACCGGTAAGACTACCATGGCCGAACTCATTGCGGTTTACACCAACGCTCAGGTTATAAAACTGTCGGCGGTGACCTCCGGTGTAAAGGATATTCGCGCCGCCATGGACGAAGCCAAGCAAAATAAATCCATGGGCGAACGAACCCTGTTGTTTGTAGACGAAGTGCATCGCTTTAACAAATCCCAGCAGGATGCCTTTTTACCCTTTGTTGAATCGGGCGTGGTGACTTTTGTGGGCGCCACTACCGAGAACCCGTCATTTGAACTGAATAACGCATTACTTTCCCGGGTTAGGGTATATGTGCTCAAACCTATCGACGACGATGCGCTTAATCACCTGTTAGACAGGGCATTAATAGACAATGAACGCGGCTTAGGCACACAGAACCTGACGCTGGCAGATGACGCCAGAAGCGCACTGATCGGCCTCTCTGGTGGCGATGGTCGCCGCTTGCTTACCTATCTGGAACTGGCCAGTGATTTTACCAGCAACAATCAAATCAGTCTGAACGATATCGAACAGGCCGTGGGAGAAAAGGTAGCCAGTTACGATAAACAGGGCGATACCTTTTACGACCTGATTTCGGCGTTTCATAAATCTGTGCGGGGGTCTGATCCCGACGCGGCGTTATACTGGTACGCCCGAATATTAAACGGCGGCGGTGATGCGCTTTACGTAGCCCGGCGTCTTCTGGCAATATCATCGGAAGATATTGGCAATGCCGATCCCCGGGCCATGCAGCTGTGTATTAACGCCTGGGATGTTTATCATCGCGTTGGCCCGGCTGAAGGGGAGCGTGCTATCGCTCAGGCCGCAGTTTATTGTGCGTTGGCGGCCAAAAGTAATGCCGTGTATATGGCGTTTAGTCAGGCTAAACAAGACGCCAGAGAAAAACCTGATTATCCGGTGCCGGTGCATTTGCGCAACGCGCCAACCAAATTATTAAAAGAAATGGGCCATGGTGCGGAGTATCGCTACGCACACAATGAGCCTAATGCATTTGCCGCCGGCGAATGTTATTTGCCTCCGGAACTGGCCGATGCAAGATATTATCAACCTACCGAGCGCGGGCTGGAAAAGCAGTTAAAAGCGAAGCGGGAATATCTGGATCAGTTGAATAATAACAGCCAACAAAAACGGAATGGCTAATGTCACATACTCTTTCGATTTACCTTTTTATCGCCAGCGGTGGCGCTGTAGGGGCGTGCTTACGCTTTTTCTGTACCAGTTTAGTCGATTCCTGGTTTGGAAAAGCGCTGCCCTTTGGTACACTTGCCGTCAATATTATCGGCTCGTTTTTACTGGCTGTTTTGTACGGCTTTATTGAACGCGGCGAACTGGCTGAGCAACCCTACCGGGCGTTGATTGGCGTGGGAATGCTGGGTGCATTAACCACCTTTTCAACCTTTACCATTGAAACCCTGACACTGCTTGAAAACGGGTTATGGATTAAGGCGCTGGCCAATATTTTATTAAATGTGTGTGCCTGCCTGCTTGCAGCATGGCTGGCAGTAGAACTAACCAAAGGATAAAGAAAATAACATGTTAGATGCAAAGTGTTTGCGCAGCGACATCGAAGCAACGGCCGAACGTCTGGCCAGCCGGGGATTTACCCTGGATGTTGACGCTTTTAATGCCTTAGAGGAAAAACGTAAGGCATTACAAATCAAAACCCAAGATTTGCAAAATGAACGCAACACGCGAAGTAAATCCATTGGTAAAGCTAAAGCACAAGGCGAGGATATCGCACCATTACTGGCAGAAGTTTCTGATCTGGGCGAAAAGCTGGACGCGGCCAAGGCCGAGCTGGATGAAGTGCTGGAAGAAGTAACCGCCTTAATGCAAGGTATTCCTAACCTGCCTCACGAAAGTGTGCCAGTAGGTAAAGACGAAGCAGAAAACGTTGAGATCAGCAAGTGGGGTGACATTCCTTCTTTTGATTTTGCCGTAAAAGACCATGTGGATATTGCCGAAGGTCTGAACAAGGGGCTCGATTTTGAAGCGTCGGTTAAATTAACCGGCAGCCGCTTTGTGGTTATGCGTGATAAGTTTGCTCGTCTGCATCGTGCCCTTGCACAATTCATGCTTGATACACACACCGCAGAACACGGTTACACAGAAATGTATGTGCCTTACCTGGTAAATGCCGACAGCCTGTATGGCACTGGCCAGCTGCCTAAGTTTGGTGAAGATTTGTTCCACACTAAACCGGCTACCGAAGAAGGTCAGGGCTTATCGTTAATTCCAACGGCTGAAGTGCCACTGACTAACCTGGCCCGCGACGAAATTTTCGCGGCTAAAGAACTGCCGATTAAAATGACAGCCCACACACCGTGTTTCCGCAGTGAAGCGGGCAGCTATGGCCGTGATACCCGTGGTTTGATTCGTCAGCACCAGTTCGACAAAGTAGAAATGGTGCAGTTAGTTAAGCCAGAAGACAGCTTTGATGCCCTGGAAGAGCTGACAGGTCATGCTGAAGTGATCCTGCAGAAGCTGGGATTGCCATACCGTAAAGTCTTGCTGTGTACCGGTGATATGGGCTTTGGCTCCTGTAAGACTTACGATTTGGAAGTGTGGTTGCCGGCGCAAAACACCTATCGTGAGATCTCATCTTGCTCTAACATGCTGGATTTCCAGGCGCGCCGTATGCAGGCTCGTTACCGCAACCCGGAAACCAACAAGCCTGAACTGGTACACACGCTAAACGGTTCTGGTCTGGCGGTAGGACGCACCCTGGTTGCTATTCTGGAAAACTATCAGCAAGCAGACGGTTCGGTGAAGATCCCGGAAGCGCTGGTGAGCTACATGGGCGGCGTTACCGAAATTAAGTAATCGCGATTCGTCCGCAAAATTGCAAGAAGGCCGCTTTTTCAGCGGCCTTTTTTACAGGCATTTTTTGGGTTTTGGCAGGCCAGCAAGTTTAGTGGCCTGTTTGGCCGGACCTTTTGGAAATAAACGCTGTAAGTAGCGACTGTTGCCTTTTTCTGGCCCATACTTGGCAGCCATGGCCTTTACCAGCGCACGTATTGCGGGACTGGTTTCATATTCAAGATAAAACTCCCGCACAAATAACACGACTTCCCAATGCGCTTCGGTGAGTTCAATTCCTTCCTGTGCAGCCAGAAACGGCACCATGTCCTGCTGCCATTGCTGGTAGTCGAGCAGGTAGCCCAGTTTATCTGTGTCGAATTGCTGGTTATTCCACTCAAAAGAATATTGAGTGCCTGTGGCTGAGCCGCTTGAGTCTGCTTCACTCATAGTTAAATTGTGATCCACTGCTGATGTTGTTGCTGTAATTGGCTGAGTGTATCAGAAGTTATTGTTGGAGTAACATTAAGCCCTCGGGCCGCGCAGTCAGGCATAAAGGCATAAACGGTTAATTCCGGATGGGCAGCCTGAATCGCCTCCATTGCATACACACCGTCACCGCTGCAAAGTACAACATCTTGCTGATTAAGCGCGCTTAGCAGGCTGTGAGATGACGTGTTTGGAATACTGGTTGTAATGCGCAATAACATCAGAAAGTCACCGTATGGTCGGCCTGAGACAGCAGTTCATGAAGTTCGATCGGTGATAGCAATTGGATATCTTCACTTTCTATGCCTAAATCATCAATAGTCAGCGCATGCGCGGTTAACGATGCCTGACAGACATACACGGGTTCTATATCGTAAAACGGTAACACTTTTGCCTGTTTAAGCTGATTTTTTAACCCTTCAGGCTGTTGATTAGCCAGCAACTGAAACACCCCGGCACCGCTGAACACAACCTGACATTCGAGACCGTAGTTAGTGGAAGCCAGCGCAAACTCAAGGCCTTCTGCGGCTGCCTTGGTGGAATAGGGGGGCTGAGTGAGAATTACTGTGATAGTAGCCATTAAAACTGCACCAATTTATCTGAATCATGTAACAGGGTAAAAAACTCGCCCAGGCCGACTTGTTTAAACGGCGCAAAAAGACTGTGTTGTGTTTGCCCCAGCTGTTTAGCCTGTTCTTCGTCAATTATTCCGCGGCTACTGGCAGCGCCGACACAAACTAACAATGGCACGTTAAATTCGGTATTAAGGGTTTGCCAGCCCCTGGCAACAACGCTGTCGGCGTGGTCGATTAAGCCGTTTGCGTGATAAACCCCCGCCTGGTAGAAAAATATTTGGTCTATGGCGTTACCGCTTGCCAGAGTCGAACGACAAAAAGCCTGTGCTTCCAGACTGGCTGAGGGGGACTCCGGGGAACTGGTAATTAAAATGGAAATTCGCTGCATAAAACAAAAACACCCCTTAACGGGGTGTTTTCTCAAAACCGATAAATTCGATTAATCGTCGCTACCAAAGGCACCGAGTAACTGAAGTAAAGATACAAACAGGTTGTAGATGTTCAGGTACAGGCCAACGGTTGCGCGGATGTAGTTGGTTTCGCCACCGTGGATGATACGGCTGGTATCAAACAGGATAAAACCAGACATCAGGAACACGATAGCAGCATTGATTGCCAGGTGTACTGCAGGTACTGAGAAGAAAATGTTCGCAATGGCAGCAACCAGAACAACCATCATACCCACAAACAGGAAACCACCCATAAAGGAGAAGTCTTTCTTAGTAGTAAGTACGTAAGCTGACAGGGCAAAGAAAATTAATGCGGTACCACCAAGCGCCTGAGCAATCAGGGCAGGGCCGCCAGGAATAGCCGCGTAGAAGCTCAGCATATACCCTAAAGAGCCACCAAGCAGGCCGGTAAAAGCAAAAATCCAGAAAATACCAGATGATGAATCGGCTTTCTTGTTAACTATAAATAGCGTAATGAATGCACCTATTGTCATCACTAACGAGGCCATAGGTGAAATGCCAACAGCCATTGTGATACCAGCACACACAGCACTGAATAACAGCGTCATGGCCAACAACATGTAAGTATTGCGCAAGACTTTATTGGTTTCTAAAACCGAAGGTCTTGATGCACTAGTATACACCGTACGATTATCCATTGTTTCCTCCAACAGGACAGACAAAATTAAACAAAACTATATTACGTTATAGTTTAGTGCTTTTGTATGGGTTTTAGTTCCGTTTTTCAATAGTTAAAAGCTATCACTGTAAATAAATCGTGTAATTTTTTGTTGGCACCTTTAAAAATGATTCATTTCGCTTAATTCTCAGGCAAACAGTTCATTTTTCTAAATTAACACTTTACAGTCATAAAAAATTCATTAAGATTCGCATCACTCAAGGAGAGTTGGCAGAGTCCGGTTGAATGCACCTGACTTGAAATCAGGCGAAGGGTCAAACCTTCCGGGGGTTCGAATCCCTCACTCTCCGCCATATTTAAGAAGCCCGCACATGTTGCGGGTTTTTTATTGCCTTAATAAAACCGAAGAACTCAACCGTGAGGGTGAGAACCCCCGGCAGGGGTTTGACAAATCGGCAGGATAGCCGATTTGCACAGCCTTCAGGCTGCCCTTAATTTATTAAGGGCGAGTACCATGGACGGCACGAGTGAATCCCTCACTCTCCGCCATATTTAAGAAGCCCGCACATGTTGCGGGTTTTTTATTGCCTGAAGAAAAGTACTACAGCTAACCGTGAGGGTGAGAACCCCGCTTTTTATAGCTTAGAAAAATAGAATGGCGAATGATTGCGGATGTGCCAGATTAGTCACAGCTAAAATCACTAAGAGTGTATTGGTGAGACGTGCCGTTTTCTTCGTCTACTATTAGCTCATCGTTTACTACGGCAAATTCAAAAGAGCCCATCCAGTTTAATTTAGCAATCTTGATTAATTCATAGCGGCCTAACGCACGGGGGCATTTTAAGTAAAAGTGGTGGTAGGCTCTGCCCATTGCTCCGGGATCGGCTGTGTAAGCATATATGGTTGTGTTATCGAAGATTTTTTCTTTATGCACATAGTCAGCCGGACTCATTGATACGCCGGAAAACATTATTCCCAGTAACAACATCGGAATTTGAACGGGAACGAGTATCCAGCTACAAATGACAAAAGTACCAAAAGCCACGCGATGCCTGATAGTGTTTTGAATCGTTTGGTTATACACAGCAAGAAGCAGAGTGCCGGTTAATACCAAAATTAGTTTAACTACTCGAAGCAGATCCCCCAAAGAATCCATTACTGCAGGAGAATGCCAGTTTAGACTCCATAACGTGCCCAAAGAAAAACTTTCAAAAAAGGGAAGGTACAAGCAAAAAATGATAACGGCGATGAGTAAGGGGGAGCGTTCTGCTTTAAAAATAATGATGTCCTTATCAAGTGCGTAATTAAACTTTAGTAGATGATTTATCTGTTATACGCGTTTGAATATTTTGCTTCAAGTATCTGCCGGGCTATTTGGCTCAAAGGCGATTTTCAGGTACCTGCTACAGGTCTTAAAAGGTAAATAGTGCCGGATTTATAGGCAAACAGTTTAGTTGGCAAAAGTTTCCCTTTACAGACACAAAAATATCATTATGATACGCATCACTTCAGGAGAGTTGGCAGAGTCCGGTTGAATGCACCTGACTTGAAATCAGGCGAAGGGTCAAACCTTCCGGGGGTTCGAATCCCTCACTCTCCGCCATATTTAAGAAGCCCGCACATGTTGCGGGTTTTTTATTAACTGAAGAAAAGTACCACAGCTAACCGTGAGGGTGAGAACCCCCGTTGGGGTTCCGACTAATCGGCAGGATAGCCGATTTGCACAGCCCTCAGGCTGCCCTTAATTTATTAAGGGCGAGTGCCATGGACGGCACGAGTGAATCCCTCACTCTCCGCCATATTTAAGAAGCCCGCACATGTTGCGGGTTTTTTATTGCCTGAGGGAAAGTACCACAGCTAACCGTGAGGGTGAGAACCCCCGTTGGGGTTCCGACTAATCGGCAGGATAGCCGATTTGCACAGCCCTCAGGCTGCCCTTAATTTATTAAGGGTGAGCGCCAAGGACGGCGCGAATGAATCCCTCACTCTCCGCCATATTTAAGAAGCCCGCACATGTTGCGGGTTTTTTATTGCCTGAAGGAAAGTACCACAGCTAACCGTGAGGGTGAGAACCCCCTTTGTTAGCTGATATAGAGGGGAGACAAATCGGCAGTAAAGCCTGTTTACAACGCCCTCAGGATGCCCTTAATTGACTCAGGGGGGGCGCAACTGGTACCCCTTCTACAACATTATAAAAAGCTCAATTTAAACATAGTTTTATCTTGTAAAAAGCAAAGGTTACATCGCCTATTTGCAATTAAGAGCCATCCTATCGTG
This sequence comes from Marisediminitalea lipolytica, assembly GCF_001758465.1. GTDB lineage: Bacteria > Pseudomonadota > Gammaproteobacteria > Enterobacterales > Alteromonadaceae > Alteromonas > Alteromonas lipolytica. The sequence continues at coordinate 871,428 of NZ_MJIC01000010.1, read as the reverse complement.
TTTAAATTATACGTATTGGGCAAAATAGCGTTTTTTTAACACTTACCTTTATCGCCTTTTTTGTTAAAATGCAGACACTCGCACAGGAACAGGTGCAAATTGCTCGTCAAAGAAGTGAGAGACGAGAGGGGTTTAGGACACCTTCCCTATATAACGATTAAAATAACCGAAGTGAGTATTACATGATCAAAATAGCGTTAGTAGATGATCATGACCTGGTAAGAACGGGTATCAGACGTATTCTTGAAGATGTCGCCGATTTTTCTGTTGTTTGCGAAGCAAAAGATGGGGAATCCGCAGTCAAGAATTGCAGGAAGCTTGCGCCTGACGTTGTATTAATGGATTTAAATATGCCAGGCATTGGTGGTCTTGAAGCCACGCGTCAAATTTTAAGAATGGGTGAAAGCATCAAAGTCATCGGACTGTCGATGCAAAAAGAAGATCCGATTCCATCACAAGTCATTCAGGCTGGTGCCTTTGGTTTTTTAACCAAAGATGCAGAGCCGGAAGAAATGATCAACGCCATTTACAAAGTGGCTTCTGGTCAGAAATACCTGAGCCCGGAAATTGCTCAGCGTATTGCCATGAGTAAATTATCACCGGATAACGTTAACCCGTTTTCAGATTTATCTGGTCGTGAGCTGGATATTGCTATTCGCATTACCCGTGGTCAGAAAGTCCCGGACATTGCCGAGCAATTGCATATTGCCGCCAAGACCGTAAACACGTATCGTTATCGCTTGTTTGATAAACTCGAAATCAGTACCGACGTTGAGCTAACCCACCTGGCCTTGCGCCATAAGCTTATTGAACTGTCGTAGTTACTGACAGGACTCAATGACAGAATTTGATTCTAATGCGTTTTTGAAAACGCTAACTCATCAGCCTGGCGTATACCGCATGTATAACGCCGCTGATGAGGTAATTTACGTCGGCAAAGCCAAAAACCTCAAAAACAGGGTGTCCAGCTACTTTAAACAACATCTGGATAATCCCAAGACCATTGCGCTGGTAAGTCAGATTGCCCGCATGGATGTGACGGTTGTAAACAGCGAAACCGAAGCTTTTCTGCTGGAAAATAACTTCATTAAAAAATATCGCCCGCGTTATAACGTATTGTTGCGCGACGATAAATCATATCCTTTTATCTTCTTATCTGCTCACGAGCATCCGCGGCTCGATTTTCATCGTGGCCCGCAAAAGCGCAAAGGCGAATACTTCGGGCCTTATCCCAGTGCCTGGGCGGTCAGGGAAAGTCTGCGCACCATGCAAAAGCTGTTTCCCGTTCGTCAGTGTGAAGACAGTTATTATCGCGCCCGCAGCCGGCCTTGTTTGCAGTATCAGATGCAACGTTGTTCAGCTCCTTGTGTAGAAGGCTACATCAGTGACGAAGAATATGCCGAGCAGGTACAACTGGTCCGCTTATTTCTGAAAGGCAAAAACCAACAGGTTATTAATTCACTGGCTGATAAAATGGAGGCGGCCAGTGAACAGCTTAATTTTGAAGCGGCGGCACGGTATCGCGATCAAATCAGCGCGCTGCGCAAAGTGCAGGAGCGTCAGTGGGTGGCAGGCACCCAGGATGAAATGGACATCTTTGGTTTTGCTTATCGGGCGGGCATGGCGTGTATTCAGGTGATGTTTATTCGCGATAGCCAGCTACTGGGCAGTAAGGCGTTTTTCCCTAAAATCCCTTCTACCACAACCGAAAGTGAAATATTCGAAGCCTTTCTGCTGCAGTTCTATCTTGCTGGCAACAAGGTGATCCCTAAGCAGATAGTGATACCGCAAAGCTTGTTCGATGAAACAGCGATAGCCGAATTGCTGAGCCAGGAAGCTAAGCACAAAGTTCGCTTTTATCGTGGGGCCAGAGAAGAAAAACGCCAGTATTTACAATTAGCGCAAGCCAACGCTAAAAATGCGCTGGACGCTCAGTACGGCCAGCAAAAATCCGTGTTTGCCCGCTATATCGACCTAGAATCAGCGCTTGAATGGGATGATCCCATCCAGCGTATGGAATGTTTTGATATCAGCCACACTTCAGGACAACAAACGGTGGCATCCTGTGTTGTATTTAACCGGGAAGGGCCACTTAAGAGTGATTACCGGCGTTACAATATTGAAGGCATTACGCCAGGCGACGATTACGCTGCCATGGCCCAGGCGCTTAAACGCCGCTATAAAAACGTGCAGGATGCCCAGAAGATCCCTGACATTCTGTTTATCGATGGGGGCAAAGGGCAGCTAGGGCAGGCCGAAGATTTTTTTGCTGACTGGCCGCATGATAAAAAACCATTACTTATTGGTGTCGCTAAAGGTACCACCCGAAAACCGGGGCTTGAAACCCTCATTCTGGCCGACAGTCACGAAACCATTCCGCTCAATGCTGACCGCCCGGCGTTACACCTTATTCAACATATTCGGGATGAATCACACAGGTTTGCAATTAGTGGCCACCGTAATCGCCGACAAAAGGTAAAAACCACCAGCTCTTTGGAATCGATTCCTGGGGTTGGAGCAAAGCGTCGTCAGGCATTACTCAAATACATGGGCGGCTTGCAAGGGCTTAAAAAGGCCAGTAAGTCTGAAATTGCCAGTGTGCCGGGTATCAGCGAGGAACTGGCCGATACAATTTACGATCACTTACATGCCTAGCTGGCACCGGCTTAGATTAAATTGAATTGGCAGTTTCTTAAAATGGTATATCGTGTGACAATAAAGCCAATAATAAGGAAACCCCTCCGAGTAGTTTTATGTGGACGATCCCAAACGTAATTACCTTAATCCGGGTAGTTCTTATTCCAATATTTGTTTGTGTGTATTTTTTAGATTGGCGCTGGGCCAAGGAATGTGCTGCCTTTATTTTTTGGTTTGCTGCCATTACCGATTGGTTTGATGGTTATCTGGCTAGAAAACTGCAGCAATCCACACCATTTGGTGCTTTTCTCGATCCGGTTGCCGATAAACTCATTGTTGCCGCTGCACTGTTAATGATCACCCATTCTTATGATTCGGTGTGGATTACCGCGCCGGCCATTTTATTATTGATTCGCGAAATTTATGTATCGGCACTGCGCGAATGGATGGGTTCGCAAGGGTTGAGAGACACGGTAAAAGTGTCTTTTATCGGCAAAGCCAAAACAACTGCGCAAATGTTAGCCTTAATTGGGCTGTTGTCAGGCCTGGAAGAATTTATGGGATTCCCGATTTATTGGGTGAGCCTGGGATATATTTTGCTTTATATCGCCACATGGTTGTCGGTTTGGTCAATGATTAGCTACACAAAAGCTGCCTGGCCTTACCTGTCAGGCATTCAAGAATAGCGCTTTTTTGAGCTAAATGACGGATTTGTGACCAAACGATTCAAATTTGGTGAAAATACCGGCGAATGCGTTTTTTAGTTGTTGACACATTCGTTGGGGTAAGTAAAATGCCTCCCACATTCGAAGCAGGACATACTGACTAGAACGGAACACAGCAACTCGCCAGAGTTTGCACCACACGATAAGTGAGCCTTTCAGGAAAGTTAACCAGCAAGAAAACAAAGCGGGAATAGCTCAGTTGGTAGAGCACAACCTTGCCAAGGTTGGGGTCGCGAGTTCGAGTCTCGTTTCCCGCTCCAATTTCTCGAATGTTGCGTTTGCAGTAGACGGCCTCTCGTCACAACGCAATCAAAGGCGGAATGGCAGAATGGCTATGCAGCGGATTGCAAATCCGTGGATCTCGGTTCGACTCCGGGTTCCGCCTCCATTTTTAAAAGGGCAACCAGCCCTGACCAGCACATCAGTGCAACCCATGCCCGGGTGGTGAAATTGGTAGACACAAGGGATTTAAAATCCCTCGCTGGTAACAGCGTGCCGGTTCAAGTCCGGCCCCGGGCACCATTTCATTTCTCGCACTCACCCACAGAAAAATATTCACTTACAGTTTATCAGTTGTTGCTTGCAGCAAAGATATTTAGGCTTTGATTTTCGAAATGGTTACGATTAGAAGAGTCATAAATTCCATGCAATCAAATAGCCGCACAATTTGGCTTCAGGCCTTATGGCTTTATGTTATTACTCTGGCGGCGCAATTCAGTAATATTGCTTATCAACTGTCAACAGGAGGTGGTGAACTTCTGCCGGTCCTGTTTCCAAGTTTTATGTTTTTATCGCTCCTGACTATTCCCGCTATTCTCGTAGGAGTGCATTTTGGCCATGCTTTTGGCCTCGGGCTTGTTAATCAAACGCTGGAAAACAAACAGCGAATTTATCGCGGACTAAGATTCGCAGTAGCAACCGGAGTGATATTAGGTACCGCACTGCTGATCCTGCGAGGCGTATTATCATCTCAACTTCCCGCTGACCTGCCGGAATATGGATTTAGGGGGCCAGTGGGTGGATTGTTGGTTTCGATTGGTGCCGGTATTGGCGAAGAAGTTTGGTTTCGATTTGGTTTGATGACGTTAATACTCTTCCTCGTCCAAAAACTGATTGGATCTAATGAGTTAAACGATCGGATAGCTTTTATGGTTATCCTGCTTGTCGGAATTGGTTTTGGTCTGGCTCACCTTCCGCAATTAACGTCGTACGGGGCAGGGAGTCAGTTTGCAATCTGGGCCACTATGCTTGGTAATATGTGCGTATCAACCTTATATGGATGGTGTTATTGGCGCTTTGGGCTTATTTTTGCGGTGGTTGCACATACCAGTCTGGATTTGGTTTTACACTGTTTTCCTGCATTCTTTTAACTGAAACTGGTTACTTACTTTTACGACATTAATTCGGTTCTGAGAATTGTTGCCGTTAAAATTGTACAGCCAAACTTAGCTAACTCAAGTTGTTCATGACTACTGCTGTCTACCAATCCAAATAAACGAGTAACGACTGAATCGCCTATTGAGTTGATTTTTTCGCACAAAAACCAAGCTGGTAAGCCCATGATAGTCCCATTCGGCGCACCATTTCTTATTCCATTAAATTCCCTGTATTCAATGTGTTGCATAATAGCTGAGTGCTAGGTACAGTATTCCTACTAGTTTGCAGTTAACGCACTAAAGGGAATTTTGTGTTTAGAACTACGTTTTTTCTTATCTTTTTGTTTTTTTCGGTAAACCCAATTTCCAACGTTTATGCCGCTGAAGATGAATCAGCGCTTTATCAATATGCTAATCTTTTTAAATATCGCAACGATGCATCGACGAGATTCATTGAAAAAACGAAACAAACGGATTTATTAACTGCAAACACTGCAGTGGCGAGAGTTTTCCGCTTCATTTACTCCCACGCTCAATCTGACTTAGCTGAATATTCATTATTCCCGCATATTTCTGAACCGACGGATGCTGACTGGAATACATTCAAAGAATTGGACGAGTTGTATTATGCCAATGCCAAAGCACTTATTCTGGGTTTCATCAAAAGGGATTTAGACAAACTAATCCGGCTTAAAAAAGAGATGATTGTGGCGGGTAATAAAGCTGCCATCGCTCAGGTATCGAGCGTTTTATCTATTGTTTATCTTGATTATGAGCAGGATTCGTTAAACGCGCTTGCTGAATTGCTATATGCACTACCTGAGATACAACCCAACATGAACAAAGCTGTCTATGGCTTTTTTTATGATAAAGAATTAGTGCTATTTCATATCTACTGGATCCTTTATGATTTGGGGGCATACGAGTCATCTTATCAGTATGGTAAAGCTTATTTTGCGTTATCGAAGGAGACGTCACCTGAGCTGATATCGTCTGCGGACTACTTCCTGATGGTGATGCTAGCCAGTCAGTTGGGGCTGTTTGAGGAGGCTTTTGCCTATTCTGATGAGTTCCTGACAAAAGCTGAGCAGGGACAACCCTCTGATCAGCTTTATGCCATACTCGCTAAAGTTGTTGTTCTGGCACGTCGTAATGCCCCTGGTGATATTGAACAAGCGCTTAAATTGCTGTCACTGAGTAAACCTGATATTCAGCGAGAAGATTGGAATGCCATCGACGAAGCAAGGGCACTTGCTGTTAACGCAATGGAAGCCGGTTTACAAAGAAATGTATCGAAAGCTTATCAGTTAATCTCAGATCTTAAATTACTCGCCAATGACCCGGCGGAGCCATTTCACTCAGTCGATACCAAGAACCTCACTGAATTAGAGCGATTCATAGCTGAATATAACCTTGACTCTGAACTGGCAGCTATAACCAGTTTAAAGCTCGTGCAGCACGAACACGGTAAATTATTAAACGCGCTGAATAACCGGCTGGATTCTTTAGGCCGCGAAATGCAGGCTGATATTGAGTTGGTAAATGTAGAGAAGATGAAGGCTCAAAACATTACCCAGCGACAGGCAATCGAGACCGCCAACCTCAAAACTATTATCCTCCTGCTGGTTATTACGCTTGTTGCCACGCTTGCTGCGTGGCTTTTCGTGCAGCGCCGTCGTACACATCATCTCGCTTATACCGATCCCCTTACCAGTGCGCCAAACCGGCGTTTTATGTTTAACCTCTTGGCAAAGGCTTTTGCTAAACCCCGAACTGGTAATTGCATTGCCTTAATCGATATTGACCACTTTAAACGAGTTAATGATACGTACGGGCACCAAACGGGCGATGAGGTATTAGTAGCCTGTAGCCGAGTTATCAGAAGTCGGTTACGCAGTACTGATCAGTATTGCCGTTATGGTGGAGAAGAATTTTTGCTATTGCTCAAGGAAATTTCCGTGCCTAAGGCAAAAGACATTATGGACGATATTCGGCTCTCGCTGAGTGGCATAAATAAGTGGCAAAGTACTTCTGCCAATTTCTCTGTTTCATTTTCCTGCGGGCTGGTAGAGCTAAGTCAGTACAACGATATTGATGATGCTATCGCCCATTGCGATAAGTTACTCTATACCGCCAAGAATAAGGGCAGGGGACGTACCATTACCACTTCTCTAGAGAATGATATTGTGGTTAACCCGTTGCAAACGGTGTAATTAATTTAGCTTGATTGCTATAGCCCTATTTTTGTCCACTTGGATGATGACGCTATAACAGTTTATTGTTCTGTGTTAGAGACGTCTGGTTAGCAATGCTGGACTTTAGGTATCATTTTGTTTTCATGCCTGGAGTACAATTAGCGGCATTCTGATGAATGATGGTGAAGTTATGCGTATAACAGCGTTTTATTCTGTGCTGCTCTTTCTGCTAGTTGTTAATCCAGCCTGGGCAACTAATGCAAATTTTGTTGAGTTGGATAACCAGCTTCGTCAGCAGGATTTTGCTGGTGTGATTTGGATAGCGAAGGGCGACTCCATAGTACATAACGAATCTTTTGGGCTGGCTAATCGTAAGAAGAATATTACTTTTTCTGATAACACGGTTTTTGACATTGGCTCTATCACTAAACAATTTGTCGCCAGTGCTGTTTTGCTATTAGCTGAGCAAAACAAGCTTTCTGTGAATGATCCCCTCACCTTGTTTTTTGCCGATGTACCAGCAGATAAGCAAGCTATTACGTTGCATCATTTACTAACCCATACTTCAGGGTTGCCTGCGCTGTTATCTAACCATCAGCTTTACGATGTTGTTCCATATAGCCTATTGCCACAAAAAGCATTTTCCGAATCGCTACAGTCGCTACCGGGCGAGCAGTATCTCTATTCAAATATTGGCTATAGCTTACTGGCCAGAGTAATTGAACTGGTGTCTGGTCAGAATTGGGAAGGATTTATCCGGGAGAATTTGCTGATACCTGCAAAGATGACTGAGACAGGCTACCGGATACCAGAATATGCTCCTCATCGATTAGCCATTAACTATGGCGCTGATCAAAATGGCTTCCAGCGATTATTTAATCTTCAGGCGAAAAGCAAAAGTGTGGGTCACTCATTGGAGCATCGGTTTAAAACACCGGGAGAACGCTGGATTGAAGGGGCCGGTGGATTTATGTCAACAGTAAACGATATGCAACGTTGGTTTCGGGTTTTACGAAGCGGAGCTATCTTAACGGAAGCTTCATGGCAGCAGATTTTTACCCCGCATGTGCAAATAAGCGAGAAAGTGTTTTATGGTTATGGCTGGTCTGTCAGAGAGTTTGAAGCAGGGAAAAGGCTTATAACTCATAATGGCTCCAATGGTTATTCTTTTGCTGAATTCAGCTATTTTCCAGATGAAGATGTATTCGTATTTGTTGCCACCAACGAAAGGGACGAATACCCGGAAGCTATCATCAACGATATCAAACGAGCAGCGTTATCCGCAGATAGTGCCGTGCCAACAGTAACGCATTAGTCAGGGGCAGACACCTGGTTTTCCCATGCATCGCAACGAGGCGGGCCTGCTTCAGCCTAGTTTGTTCACTATAGCGTTAAGCTCGTTGTCCAGCAGGGTATTGCATTGATCCATAGTTGAACTGGCGGTAGCAAAATACTCCTGATTGCCAATGCTTACCTTATTGGGTTTAATCAGCTGTTCGTTAATAAGCGATACCAACTGTAAACAGGCTTGTTTTGCCTGATTTAACTGGCTGTTTTCTGAAACCTGCGCAACAGCAGACAGCTTATTAAACACGGTATCGCTCATCAGGTTAATTTTCTCGCACAAGTAACCAAGTTTTACTTTATCAATTTGGGTCGATTCACCTTTTGTCGCTGTAGCTACACCCACAGCACGGGCTTGTCCTATATATTCAACGAGTTGTGGAAACTCACGCCACAAAAAATGCGTATCTTTAAGTTGCTGTTCCATATCAGAAAACTCAATGTGCTCAGCAACATCCTGGAGCAAATAGAGTAGGGTACCAATCAGGCTGGTGTGCTGTTTAAAGCTCTCCGGGGCGGTTAAGCCCATGCTGGACGACTCCAGACGTTGCCAGTGGTCGAGGTAAGCTTCCCAGCGTGATTCGATGTTGACTTGCTCAAGTTCGTTAGTTTGCTTTATCAGGCCGCTAATTTCATTTCTGAGGGCATAAATGTCTGTAGACGCCGATTGGTTACCCTGTAAATAGGTCGCTGTCAGGCCTCGGTGTTTCTGGGTTAACCCAATAATTCGTTTTATTATGGCGACCAGTGTAAGGGTGGATTGAAACTGCTGTTTTTGCTTCTTTTTAGTTAGTCCCAGTTGAATGGCGACAAGGATAAACAAGAGTGCGATCAGTGCGGAAATCACGAAAATCATTGCTGCCTCCTAGCGGGTTGTCAGGGTACGAAGATAATCTGCTACCGTAGAAGTCTGTTGGGCAATGCTGGCGTTTTCCATTGCGCCTTCTACTACTCGTTCAATACTTCTGGATATTTCTTCGGTTGCCTTACTCTGTTGTGTTGTAATTGCCGATACCTCAATTACCTGTAATTTTGAGTGCTCTGACTCGCTTTCAATGTGGTTCAGTATTTCAGAAGTACTTAGCGCTTTTGCTGAGCAGGTTTGCGAGCGTTGGGTAACCTGATGCATTTTATCTGCTACCAGATTCCGCTGCGAATCCAAATCGGCCATGTGACGGCTTATGGTGTCAGCGGTTTCTCTGCTGCTGGCTGCGAGATTGCGAACTTCGTCTGCCACAACGGCAAAACCTCGTCCCATTTCGCCTGCGCGTGCAGCCTCTATAGAAGCATTAAGAGCCAGCAGGTTTGTTTGTTCAGCTATAGTCTGGATAGCGCTGGTTAACGATAAAACGGTCTCAATAGACTCACCCAGTACCGTAATTGCTTGTTGCGTATCGCCCACATCTTTTAACACCATGTCAAACTCGGCGACTAAATCTGAGATGTTCTGTGAGCCCTGATGAGCAAAGTCTGTTGCGCGCTCGGCCGCTTCGTTTACCCGGGAAAATTTCGACACGATTTCGCCGAGTGAAACGGTTAATTCATTTACTGCTGCGGCGGTAGATTCTGTGGCTGCAGATTGTTCGGTAGCATTAACCGAGACTTTATTAGCTGAGTCTATCATCTGTAATGAGGAGTATTTCATTTCGGAAAAATACTCTTCAAGTTTGTCCCGTTCCCGGGAGATTTCTTTGGTTAAATCGAACACCGATTTTAAGTGATTTGTCAGAATGCTGGGGGTAGACGCAATTAACTCTGAATCGTCGTGCTGCTGGCTGGCCCGGGCAAGGATTGCATCAATGGTAAAGAGTTCATCAAGCAAGCAAACCAGCATGGATAATATCAGCGAGCTCATTACTACACCGCATAACAGCGTTACCGGCAGATAGGCCTCTGGGGACAGAGCAATGTAAAGATAACCGGCAAGATTAAAAAATATGATTAAAAATGCGCCTTGTTTAAGGCCAAATGCTTTGATAAGCACCAAGGCAGGCAACGCAATCATTGATTTCATTCGCTATCCTTAAATCAGAAAGTCCGGGATTACATTGTGTATTTATGTAATTTTTTATTTTGTAATTTAATTACTGCAAAGTTAAGACCATTTTTTTGTATAAATGAAGTAAATAAAATGAATAACTTATAGGGTTATTAGGTAAAACGCGCACCTAAATGAGTCAAACTTGCCCCAAAATGGTTGGTTTTCCTGTTAATGCTGTTTTATCACTCTCTACAAGCTTGGTTGAAATACCCGTAACGTCAAGTTTAATCAAAGTGCTAATTATGAAAATTAACAACACTCGGCTTAACGTGTTGTTATGCTGCAAAATGTTGTTTATTCTCTGATGGTTATCAATCAACTCAATAAGCCACTTCTATGCAGGACGAATTACAACAGGCGCAGGTCCTATACGATACCCTGGTTGAATTTGCTGTTACCTATAGCTTTCAGTTATTTGGTGCGCTGGTCATCTTGTTGGTGGGGTGGTGGATAGCCAGCAAGATTGGCAGTGTTGTTGAAAATATGATGGTTGGTCGTGATATTGATATCACACTGAGCCGTTTTACCGGCGGGGCCAGTAAACTCGTTATTTTGGCGTTGGTCATCATCATTGCTTTGGGCAATCTCGGGATAAGCGTAACACCCCTTATCGCGGCGGTTGGTGCCGTAGGTTTGGGGGCTGGCCTCGCTATTCAGGGGATGCTGGCTAACTATGCCGCGGGTTTCACTATTATCATCACGCGCCCGTTTGTGGTGGGAGATACTATTCAGGTGTGTGGTGTAGCCGGGGTCGTAGATAAAGTCATGTTGCCCTATACCATCTTAATTAACGAAGACAACGTCTCAATTCAAATTCCAAACAAGCTGATTGTTGGCGAAATTCTACATAATTCTGCAGCGCAGATGCTCATTGAGCTTGAGGTAGGTGTTGCTTATACCAGTGATATCGACAGCGTTACGCAAATTATTGCAGATGCGGTAAAAACCGTAGACGGAATTTCGCCGGATAAAGAACCGGCCATTGGCGTTGATAGCTTTGGTGATAGCAGCATTAATTTTGGTGTACGCGTGTGGGGAGAAACCACCCGTCACTTCGAAATTCGATACGCCCTGAATGCTGCCATTTTTGCCGCACTAAAACAGGCGGAAGTTGAGATCCCCTTCCCACAACGCGAAGTTCGCATGCTGTAGTGCACAAATAGCAATATCTGCCGGGCGCGGTGTTACGCGCTCTGGTAGCCTGTTACAACGGATGGCACTTGCCGGCTGGAAACGTAACGCACTATGCAGGTTCAACAATTACTGAGTTATTTACAGGCTAATCACGATAAGGCGGTTTCCCTCGCTGCATTAGCGAAGGTTTGTGGTTACAGCCCGTTTCATTTTCAACGCTTGTGCACGCAGCAACTGGGGCTCGGCCCCGGTAAGCTGAATGAGCTAATACGCTTGCATCGCGCTTATCATCTGCTGCTGTTTCGTCGGTGGTTGTCGGTAACTGATATTGCCTTTGATTGCGGCTACCAGTCTTCCGATACATTCAGCCGCGCTTTTAAACGGGTTACAGGATATACACCACAACAGTTTAAACAGGGCAATAGCCATCTGCCATCCCCTTTACAGCCTTACTTAACGCGATGGAACAAGGAGTTAGCTATGCCTGTTAATGCAGAATTTGCTGATAACGTATTGATACATACCCTGCCTGAAATACAGGTATGTGCACTGCGTCATACCGGGCAACCAGCCCGGCTTAATAACAGTATTCAACGGTTTATCGGTTGGCGCCGGGAAAATAAGTTGCCCCCGGCGTCTTACCGTACCTTTAACTTTTTACATAATGATCCGACAACCGTAGCCCCCGACGCATTTTGTTTTGATCTTGCCTGCGAACGGCCGTCCAGAGCGGTTTTACTCGCTGATGACATGCGCTATGACACGATACCAGCCGGCCGCTATGCCTGCTTAAAAGTGGTTGGTGGTGATTCGTACCTTGAGTCGGCAGTCAATTACCTGACCACAGACTTCCTTGATGCCTATAACGAAGAGATGGCGGACTTTCCTGTCATTGTAGAGCGCGTCACTTTTTACCCTGAGGTGCCTTATCATCAGGCAGAAAACCATATCTTTCTGTTATTAAGTAAATAATTTAATTATTGGCCGGAAGTTTGGCATAATCCTGTGTAGCAATATCTCATATCACTCTGGCAAGCGTGTCACGAGTGATGCAGTCATTTTTTGTGTTGCATGTCGAGGAGATAACATTGCCACGAGTGATTTCGGTAAACGACATAAGTGTTAACGACCTCAGCCAGTATGTTGTGTTGTTTGCATCCATGACCAATCCGGTCTCCGGTAAAGCGGATGATCCGGCTGACGGTTTTTTACCCGGCGCGATTAAATTCGATTTAGACGGTGAGGGTAGCGATCACCAGTCATCTTTACCGCATACCCTGCCTGCGGCTGCAGAACTTAGTTCGCTGTTTGGAAAACTTGGCGTTAGCGGCGATAAACCCGTATTAATTTATGACAACTCAGGCTTGTTTTGCGCGCCCAGAGTATGGTGGATGCTGTCGGCTCTGGGTCATCCCAACGCGGTAATTTTAAATGGTGGTTTGCCGGCGTGGAAAGACGCTGGTCATCCTGTTGCCGATACATTGGCCGAGCCGATACCGGCCGGGTTTGCCGGTGAATATCAGGCTGACTGGTTTTGCGGTAGTGATACCGTAGTGGCTGCCATTAACCATGGCGATAAGTCGGTATGGGATGCACGAAGTCGCCCTCGTTTTGAGGGCTCGGCACCAGAACCTCGCGCTGGCTTACGCAGTGGCCATATGCCGGGCGCAGTGAATGTGCCCTTTAACGAACTCCTCGATAACGGGACTACTTTAAAGTCGCCCGCGGCGCTAACAGCGTATTTTTACCAACACCAGGTTAGTCTGGAGCAGCCAATCATTTGTAGCTGTGGCTCTGGTGTTACCGCCTGCGTTATTGGTTTGGCTGCCTTGCAGGCTGGCGCGCAGAGTGTCACTGTTTATGATGGCTCCTGGTCAGAGTGGGGCGCTGATGAATCGCTGCCAGTAGAGGTATCTCATGGATAATGTATATAAACCCAGAGTAGTGGTACTCACCGGTGCGGGCGTGTCGGCTGAATCCGGGCTCAAAACCTTCAGAGACAATAACGGCCTGTGGGAAAACCACCGGGTCGAAGATGTGGCCACGCCAGAGGGGTTTGCGGCGGATCCGGCATTGGTTTACCGCTTTTATAATGAGCGCCGTGCTCAATTGCAGCAACCTGATGTACAGCCAAATCCTGCTCACAAAGCGTTGGCGAAACTGGAACAGGCATTAGGTGAACAGTTTTTATTAGTTACACAAAATGTTGATGATCTGCATGAACGAGCGGGCAACCAGCGGATCCTGCATATGCATGGCAAATTATTGTCTGCACGCTGCTGTAAAACTGGTCGAGCCATAGTGTGGCAGGATGATTTTGACGACACCACAGAATGTCGCTGCTGCCTGCCCGGCGAACAAATGCGGCCTGACATTGTTTGGTTTGGTGAAGTGCCAATGCACATGGATGACATTATCATGGCGCTGGCCCAGGCGGATGTATTTATCGCCATTGGTACTTCCGGACAAGTTTATCCGGCAGCTAATTTTGTGGCGATGGCGGCGGATAGCGGGGCTCGAACGATTGAAATTAATCTGGAACCCAGTCAGCAAAACAGTCTGTTTGACGAGCATATTGTGGGCCGCGCAGGAGAAGTGCTCCCCGAATTTGTAGCGGACTTCATAGAGCAATACTGTTAAGTGATGTTGAGTATGGAATATGCCTCTGAATTTCTCACTATTGCCCTGGTGCACCTGGTTGCAGTAGCCAGTCCTGGCCCTGATTTTGCCATTGTAGTGCGTAACAGCGTTAGTTACGGCCGCCGCATTGCAATGTATACCAGTGTTGGTATTGGTTTAGGGATCCTGCTGCATGTGGCCTACTCGTTGGTAGGGTTAAGCGTTGTGATTAAAACCACGCCATGGCTTTACTCGACTATCAGTTATTTATCGGCGGCTTATTTACTGTATCTGGCCTGGGGCGCTTTGCGCGCAGGCCCTTCAGACTCCGCGGCTACGGTAGCGTCTGCCGGTCAGCGGCCAATGATTTCTCCGCGTAAAGCGCTTATCAGCGGCTTTTTAACCAACGGACTTAATCCTAAAGCTACGTTATTCTTTTTGTCATTATTTACCGCAATAATCAGTATTGATACACCAATCATGGTCAAGTCGCTCTATGGCTTGTACCTTGCGGTGGCAACCGGAACGTGGTTTTGCTTTCTTTCTTACCTGTTAAGCACGTCTAAAGTTGCCCGATTAATTGGTGATAAAGGCTATTGGCTCGACCGTTTAATGGGCGTTGTGTTGGTAGCACTGGCTATTCGTCTGGTTACGTTGTAAAGCAATCGCGCAACACTACCTGAGATTTGGGTCACTTACCCGGCAGTGATATACTCCGCCCGATGTCATTAATGAGATACTATTTTGAGCGAAAACAACCAGTCTCCAGCTAACAATACGCATTTACAGCGCGCCCTTGCTGGTGAGTATAAATTTAATATCAAAGGGTTATTTTCCGAGGCCCAAAGCCTGTACAAGCAGCATCTTGGCATGCTGTTAAAAGCAACCGGCTTGCTGATGCTGATTGGTGTGGGCTGCACCATGCTGTTGATCCAGGCACTGGGGCTGGATATGACTTCAGTAGAGAGCATGCAAAGCAGTAATGCCGGATTACTGGATATTTTTATGCTAATAATCATGACGCCGCTGATAGTGGGTTTTCGCATGTTAGGCGTTAAACTCTCTACACACACCGGTACCAGTGTGAAAGAAGTCACCCAGTATTTTCCCTATGTATTAGTGCTGGTAACGGCAAATTTACTGATTAGCCTGTTAACCCAGATTGGGCTTAACTTTTTAATTTTGCCCGGGCTTTATATCTACATGGCTACTCAGTTTACGGTTGTGCTGATTGCCGAGAAGCGACTGGGGCTGGTTCAGTCTGTGGTGTTGTCGGTAAAGGTTGTTAACCGTTATCTGTTTCCGTTTACATTGCTTCTGTTGGCCTTTGTGCTGATGTTTTTGTTGATTCTGCTTACCATGGGACTGGCAGTATTGTGGGTTGGTCCCATTTATGTACTGGTAATGGGGCGCTTGTACGCCGATCTTTTCGGTTTTGCGCAAACTTCGCAACAGCTGCATAGCGGCGGCAAGGACTCGATACTCGATGCATAAACGGGAAACCAGTAAAATTATCTTAATTGCGGTTGCGGTGATGGCAATAACCGTGGTGTTAGCCTGGATGACAGGCACCCGTGAGCCCGATATTCTGGATGTACCTGAAACAGAGCAGGCTGAACAGCCCGTTCCTGATTTTGCAGCTGTAGAAGATACCAAAGCACGTAAACAGGCATTTTTTGCTTATCTGAAGCCCGAGGTTGAAAAGCAAAACGATTATTTACTGAGTCTGCGTCACTACTTGCAAACGCTACAGCGTCAGCTGACGGCCGGGAATACACTTACCGAAGACGACAACGAGCGATTGGAGTGGCTCGCCGAAGAGTACCGGGTTGATCAGAATATGCCCGCCGACAAGCAAATCAAGCAGATGCTTAACAAGGTCGATATTTTGCCGGTGGAGCTGGTTTTGATGCAGGCTGCTAATGAATCAGCCTGGGGGACGTCCCGGTTTGCCCAGCAAGGCTATAATTTTTTTGGCCTGTGGTGTTATCAAAAAGGCTGCGGTTTTGTGCCATCACGGCGCAGTAGCGGTGCCAGCCATGAGGTAGCCAGATTTGATAACCTGTCTCGAGCTACTTACACCTACATGCGAAATATTAATCGCCATGACGCATATCGTGAGCTACGTCATATCAGAGCGTCTTTACGTCGTGCACAATTACCGGTAACGGGCCTGGCTCTGGCTGAAGGATTAATGAATTACTCCGAACGCGGAGCGGCCTATGTTAACGAACTACAAAATATGATCCGCTACAACAAAAGGTTTATTACCGAATGAAACGTACTCTTTTAGCCGTTGCTTTACTTGCCTCTGCCTTTAATGTTTGCGCTGAGGTGGTTGAAGTAGAATACAAACGTTTTTACAGCCATGTGAAAAAATTAAGCGGCGAAAATACTGCTGCACTACAGTTTGCTTTTGGCTTTTTACGGGTGGGTACCACACACCTTTGCAAAATTAATACAGCAACTATCGTGACGCAAAAACAGGATATTCCCCTAGAGGTATCGCCAGAGCAGCGCTTTTTAGTGCCTAAGGAAAAAGCACTAAATTTAGCCGATGCGATGGTAGTGATTGATCTTGATGAAGCGGCAAACTTGTGTGATATGTCGGTGCAGATAGAAACCACAGCAGAGCATTTAAAAACCGAGTACTCGGCAGAGGACTTAGCGTTTATTAAACAACAATATGAAGCGTTCTTTAACGAAATGGGTGGGTTTTTATCCTTTATGATGCCGTCGGTAAAAGGCTTAACGTTTCGCTTTAGTGATAGTGAGTTAGATGCCATGGTGCCTGGCGCGCCAGCAATTACCAACGGCATGCTGATGCTGGATAATGACTGGCTGGCTGAAGGAAAGTCACTGAAACTGCCGGTTAAACCGCTTCGAATTACGGCGCTGGCAAAGAGTTAAAAAGTGCCGGCAGGCAATGGTGTGGTATTGAGTGCCAGCACCATTGCTATGCTACTTTTCATTCCTGTTTTGCGTCGTCTGCTTCTGCTTTTTCGGTTAACGCTTCCTGATCAACTGCTGAAGGCGGGAGCACTTCGTCTAGCACCAGCTGATAACGAATTTGTTCTGCCAGTCTTTTAACTACCTGCTCGCCGGTGTCGCAAAGTTCCGCACAGCGATGAAACTCCATTAATCCCACGTCGGTTAACGTTGGCTCAATAAGAATATCCGGTGGCTCACCAGCCAGACGCGAACGGGTAACCCGGGCCTGCAGGATTTCCAAAGAGCTGCTCATAACACTTAAAATACCGGGGGCGTGTTTGCTGTTATCTTTCGGCTCTGGCGAAAACCACTGGCGAACGACGTCCTGACTTTTTTTGAAGAAGTGCTCGTTTTTTTCCTGAAACTCTTCGTGGCGTAACGTTTCGCGAGCAATTTGCAGTGGTCTGAAGTCGGCGTTCAGGTTTACCGCTATGACAAAATCTGCGCCCAGCTGACGGCATAAATTTACCGGAACAGGGTTAACGACGGCGCCATCAACCAACCAGCGCTCTTCATAAGCAATAGGGGAAAACAGCGCAGGGATGGCACAGGATGCCTGTATAGACGTGCCGACATCCCCCTTGTTAAACACCACTTCCCGGCCTGAGTACAGATCGGTGGCCACACAGGCAAAGGGTTTTTCCATTTCTTCAAAGGTAGGGGCGCATAAATCGCTGGCCAGTTTATCGAATACCTTCTGACCGCTGGCCAGGCCGCCGCGGCGAATACCAATCCCCATCAGACTAAGGGTCTGCCATTCTGTAAGTGACGAAGCCCATTCCTTGAGTTCATCGAGTTTACCACTGGCATAGGCAGCACCCACGTATGCACCTATGGAGCAACCTGCTACCACATCAATTTTAACGCCCAGTTTTTCCAGCGCCTGAATAACACCTATGTGCGCCCAACCACGGGCAGCACCGGAACCCAGCGCGATCCCAATTTTCATAGCCACTTATTCCGTCAAGTTTACAATAGTGATGGACTCTGCAGTGTCAGGATGTGGTACGGTGTCGAATTCGGGAGCATCAAATGCGATATCGCCCTCGGGTTGTGCTTCGCCTGTCGCTTTAATGGCCTTAAAGTCGTGCAGGTTTTTGTCAACCAAATGAGAAGGGGTCACGTTTTGCATTGCCCTGAACATAGACTCAATACGCCCCGGAAAACGTTTATTCCAGTCCTGTAACATCATCTTGATGTTTTGCCGCTGCAAGTTTTCCTGTGAACCACATAAGTTACAGGGAATGATAGGAAATTCAACAGAGGCGGCGTATTTTTCGATATCCCGTTCGGTACAGTAGGCCAATGGGCGGATCACCACATGTTTACCGTCATCACTCACCAGTTTTGGCGGCATTGACTTTAATTTACCGCCATGAAACATGTTAAGAAACAGGGTTTCAAGCATGTCATCACGGTGATGACCAAGGGCAATTTTAGTTGCACCAAGCTCGGTTGCCGTGCGATACAGAATGCCACGACGTAAGCGTGAACATAGCGAACAGGTGGTTTTACCCTCTGGGATTTTCTCTTTAACAATAGAATAGGTGTCTTCCTGCACGATTTTATAGTCGATACCCAGCCCATTAAGATATTCTGGTAAAATGTGTTCAGGAAAACCGGGTTGCTTCTGGTCCAGATTAACCGCCACAATATCAAAACTAATTGGGGCAATGCGTTGCAGGTACATCAGTACATCCAGCATGGTATAGCTGTCTTTACCGCCAGACAGACACACCATAACCTTGTCGCCATCTTCAATCATGCCAAAATCATCTATGGCTTTACCCACATTTCGACGAATGCGCTTTTGTAACTTGTTGAAGCTGTATTTCTGCTTTGACTGAGTGGCAGCGGCGGCAGTATTGATGTGTAAACTCATATAATCCAAAACCCATATTGCTATGGCGGGCATTATACGCGAAGCAGTTTATTCACGCACTACCGATTGCCCATTGCTTAATTGGCACCAGCCGCTGCTGTACAGAGTGCATGAGGCTGCTATGGTTTTACAAAAACAAAAGGCAGCGGGCCGCTGCCCGCTTGATAGATTAACTTACCGGGCTGATAAAACCATCAGGCTTAATTGCTAACACATCGCAGTTCAGCTCATCAATAACGTGCTCAGCGGTGTTACCAATTAGCGCGGCAGAGATGCCAACACGACCGACAGTGCCGATAATAACAAGTTCTGCGTCCAGTTCACGGGCAATCTGGGGAATGGCTTTTTCTGGCAGGCCCTCGCGAACGTGGCAATTATCCAGCGGAATAGAAAAACGTGCGCTGTGTTTTTCCATTTCTTCCAAATGATGATTTTTTACTGACTGATTGTAAGTCTCGGGATCAAACTCAGGGACTTCTATGGCGATATTCAGTGGTGTGCCGGGATAGCAATTAGCCAGATGTACGTGACCGCTCAAAAGTTTGGCGTAGTCCTGTGCGATTGTGGTTAACGTGTTGTTTAACTGTGCGTGTTCGCGATCTTCTGTGCCTACATTTACTGCGGCAATGATTTTACCATCCTGCGGCCAGTCATGCTCTTTGACTAACAGAACCGGGGCAGGGCATTTACGTACCAGATGCCAGTCGGTTGGCGTGAAGATAACGGAGCGCAAGTCATCATGTGAACGGGTTGCCTTAACCACGATATCTGCGCTTAACTCAATAGCCGTTTTGATAATGGCTTCATAGGGGCGGTTGTTCCAGGCAACCAGAGCCTGAATTGGCTGACTGTATTGTGCCAGTTGTTCCTGCAGCCAGGTGGTACGCTCTTTAACCACCGCTTCACGCATTGCCTCGCGCTCTTCACCTGAGAGCATGGTGGTCATTTCGTATGAAAAATCGTAAATGGTCATTAGCGCGGTAATCTGAGCACCGGTTTTGTCGGCTAATTCCAGAGCGCGGGATAAGGCAGGCTGGGTATCTTTTTCGGGTTCAACCACGGCCAGAATTTGGCTGTATTCGATCATGATGACACTCCATTAATGTATTGGCTACATTAAGAGTGTATCTCTGCTGTGGCTGTTTCTCCAGTTTGTCGATTGCTTGGGATCAACGAACTGATAAAAAAGGAAAAACAGCCGGCAGATAACTTAGCAGATGGTGGTAGTAGGAATGTCCATACTATGCAGTTTGGCATCCATGGCTTCAAAATCGAGAATAGTAATTAATTTACCATCCACCTGAATGATGCCTTCTTTCTGGAAGCGTGTAAGTAAACGAGAAATCGTTTCTACCGTTAAGCCAAGATAATTACCAATTTCGTTCCGTGTCATGCTCAGATTGAACTGACGCGGTGAGAAACCACGATCTTCAAAGCGTTTGGATAAATGCGCAAGAAAATAAATCAGGCGTTCTTCGGCAGTGCGTTTGTTAAGCAGCATCATCAGGTCGTGATCCTGTTTAATTTCGGCACTCATAAAACTCATGATCTGATGGCGCAGTTTAGGAAATTGCACCGACATTTTATCCAGCGTTTCGTAGGGCAGTTCGCATACCATCGCTGTTTCCAGCGCCTGAGTATAGCTCTGGTGTGCATTTTCGCGCAGCGCATCAAAACCGATAATATCGCCGGGAAAGTGAAAACCAATAATTTGCTCTTCGCCGTCTTTACTACTCACAAAAGACTTAAAGGAGCCTGCGCGTACCGCAAACAATGAATTAAACTTATCGCCGGCTTTAACCAGCTTATCGTGTTTGTGCAGTGGTTTTTTACGCTCAATAATATCATCAAGCGAATCGAGTTCAGTTTTATTTAACGAAACTGGCAGGCACAAATGGCTGAAACTACAGCTCTGACAATGAATCGAAAATTCTGAGCCTTTTGACATAGATTACGTCTCCGTGTGGGCGTCGGCTAATTATTACCGTTTAGGGTGCGGTAAATCAAGAAAACCCCATATATTATAAGCAAAATTGCGACTAATGACTTAGCTTTAGGCTCTTGCAGGACTTTTATTAGCCAGCCAGCACCAATGCTAACCGCAATCAGGGCCGGTAGCGTACCTAAGCCGAAAGACGCCATAACCGCGGCTCCATGCCAGCTACTGCCCGATACTAGCGCCCAGGTCAGGGTAGAATAGACCAATCCGCAGGGTAACCAGCCCCAGATAATACCGTAAGGTAACGCCCACAACGGGGACTTGAACGGGATAAAACGTTTGGATAGCGGACGAATACGTTGCCAGAGACCATTGCCTAAAGACTCCAGTTTTGCCAGTCCGCGCCACCACTGGGCCAGATATAAGCCCATGGCAATCAGCATTGCCGCGCTAATCAGCTGGAATACCATAAGACCATGGCTCACTGAAGCACGCGCAATTTGCCCGAGTAAGCCGGTAATCGCGCCGGCGATGGCATAGCTGATAATACGCCCAAGATTATAACTAACGATATAGGGTAACGGCTGGTTACCTGCGGGAACAGCGGTGCGTAACGCCCCGGCAATGCCGCCACACATGCCAACGCAATGTAACGAACCGGCAAGACCCACTAAAAACGCCGAGATAAAGCCAAAATCATTCATGATCGTTTTTGGCTTTGTCCTGGTCTTCGGCTTGTTTACGTTGCTCTTCGGGTAAGTCGTCGTCGAAGAGAATGCTGTACCCGTGGCGCTCGAGATCCTGAAACTGGTTAGACTTTACCGCCCAAAAGAAAATACCTATCGCCACCGCTACTAAAATGATAGCTAAAGGGATGAGGACATAGATAATACTCACGTATCCGCCTTATCGTAATAATCGGGTCGAGTTAGAAACCACAATGATACTACTTAATGACATCCCGATCACTGCCATCCAGGGGAGTAATAAGCCGGAAACCGCAAATGGCAGGATTATCAGGTTGTAAGCCAGTGCCCACAGAATATTTTGTCTGATTTTCCGGCGGGTTTTACCGGCAATATCCAGCAAGGCTGGCACTGAGGTTAAAGACTCACTCAGCAATACCACATCGGCCGCATTACGGGCGATATCCGTAGCGTTACCTACCGCAACAGACACATCGGCACTGGCCAGTACCGGCGCATCATTGATGCCGTCGCCCAGCATCATTACCTTATTCCCCTGGGTTTGCAGGGCCTGAACGGACTGATATTTTTGTTCTGGTGTCAGACCGCCGCGAGCAACGTTAAGCGGCAACTTAGCGGCAAGTTTATCCACATTGCGCTGAGTATCGCCGCTAAGCAAAACCAACTGATAGTTTCTGAGTTGGTCCAGTGTGGCAGCTGTATCAGCCTTAAGGCCATCGGCAACTTCAAATGCCGCAATCACGGCGTTATTTGCCGTCAGGTACACATTGGCTTCGATGGGAACCTCATTGGTTATTACCTGAGTAAAACTGGCCGAACCTAACTGGTAGTGCACGCCATTGATATTACCCTGAATCCCGCCACCCGCGGCGACGTCGAAATCAGTCACCACCAGATGCTGCTCACTGGTAAAAGCATGGCTGATAGGGTGCTCTGATCTGGCTTCCAGACTGCATGCAACAACAAACAGGTAGTCTGCATTCATGTCTTCGGCGAACCAGGTATTAACAATACTGAATTTACCTTCGGTTAAGGTGCCGGTTTTATCCAGTGCAATGGTGTTGATAGTGGTGAGTTGCTCAAGCGCATCAGCGCGTTTTAACAGGATCCCCTGTTTATTTAAGCGCGCCATGGCGCAGGTAAGCGCGGAGGGCGTCGCCAGCCCCAATGCACAAGGGCAGGTTGCCACCAAAACGGCAATGGATATCCAGAATGCTTCATCATTACCCTGGCCATACCAATAAGCAAAGGTCAGGGCACTTATTACCAGTACGGCGGTAACAAAATAACGCGAAAATGAATCGGCTAACTGGGCAGCTTTTGGTTTATTTGCCATGGCCGTAGCCTGCAACCGAATGATTTGGTTAACCAGCGCGTATTTTAATTGCTGATGTACTTCGACGGTTAAAGTACTTTGCTGATTTACCGTACCACCAAAAACTGCGGCACCGGCGCCTTTGTGGACTGGTTCAAACTCACCGGTTAACATGGATTCATCAATGGCTGAGGCACCCTCAATAATGCGCCCGTCAACCGGAATCGTCTCACCGGCTTTAACCAGTACTTTATCCCCCACCTGAAGGTGTTTAGCCAGGCAGGGCTCAAGCTGTCCATCAGCGAGTAATTTGTGCGCTGTTACCGGGATATACTGCATCATATTGGCTGATATCTGAGTAGCGCGATGCCGCGAGCGGTGTTCCAGATAGCGGCTAAGCAGCAGCAAGAAGATAAACATGCAGATGGATTCAAAATACACATCGCCGGTTTCCAGTAATATGGATTTAATGCCAGCGATGTAAGTACCAAACACGGCTATGGTTACCGGCACATCCATATTTACGGTACGGGCGCTGAGTGCCTTAATGGCGCCAAGGTAAAAGGTGCTGCCAGAATAAAATACGACTGGTGTGGTGAGAACCAGAGCGACCCAGTAAAAATACTGGCGGGTTTCCAGCTCAATAGCGCCGAATAAATCAAAATACAGTCCGGTCATCAGCATCATCACCTGCATGGTCATAATGCCGGCCAGCCCCAGTTTCTTTAAAAACTGCTTTTGCTCACTTTTGTAAGATGCTTCATGTTGATCGGGCTGAAAGGGCAGTGCGGTATAGCCAATTTTCTTCAGCGCTTTTAATATGCCGCTTAAATGAATGGTTTCAGGTGACCAGGTGACCGCAGCACGACGTTCGGACACATTTACCGAAACCTGAGCGATACCATTGACTTTGGCCAGCTGTTTTTCAATAAGCCAGCCGCAGGCGGCACAGGTGATCCCTTCCACAGTAAGTTGAATTTGCTTATTGTTACCTTCATCGTAAACAAAATCTTCCTGTAACGACGGATCATCATACATGGCGAGTTTGGACAAGGTATCCTGAAATTCCACGTCACCCTGAGCTGCGGGCTCGGTGCGAAACTGGTAATAATCTTCCAGGCCATTTTCAACAATGGACTCAGCCACTGCCTGACAACCCGGGCAACACATTACCCGGTCTTCACCAAGAATAACCGCATGGTAGGGGCTGTTCTCTTCAGCCGGAAGACCACAGTGATAACACGCTATTGCAGTCACATTCATCAGGGGATAAATCGAATCTTATCGTTACGGGGTAAAGACACTTCCTGTTGCACTTTCCAGGCTTCATCCATTGGTGTGAGCGACACTCGCCATTTACCGTTGGTATCCACCTCGGTATAGCCGCGGTAAATACCGCTGGCGTCGCGGGTCAGTAGCATGGTGAAGTCCTTATCTTCCAGTGTTACGTGGTAAAAACTCAGCTTTAATGCATTTCCTGACTCGGGAATACCACTGTGGAACTCCAATGCGATCTGGCCATCAATAACGGTCAGGTCGGTCATAATGCGCATACGGCGGGCTTGTTCGACTTTTGCCATGCTGGCGTTAATCGCTTTACCTTCTTTGTAATAGTCATCAATGACCAACGAGTCTTCGGTATTGGCGGCAAAATTCACCAGAAAATACGCCATGATAAATGACGAGGTAGGTACGGCAATTAGAAACCACGGCCAGAAATATTTGTACCAGGGTTTTGTATCTGTTTTTTCCATTACTGCATTCCTAATGAACTTTATGGAACCGGTTGAATATCGATACGGATAAATTTACCAGCAAGTTTATGCGTATCGGCACTCATGTACCTTGAATAAAAAAGCCCCGTAAAAAACGAGGCTTTTGCATTATATTTTAAAATCTTAGTGAGACAAGCTGTACACGTAAGTAGCAACTACGTGAATTTTGTTGTCACCCAGGGTTTTCTTGAACGAAGGCATTACACCGTTACGACCGTAGGTCAGGGTTTCGGTGATAGCACGCTCAGAACCGCCGTATAACCAGGTGTTGTCAGTCAGGTTAGGCGCACCAAGCATTTGGTTACCTTTACCGTCCATACCGTGACACGCCGCACAGACCATAAAGCGGGCTTTACCTGCTTCTGCCAGGGTGTCATGGTTTTCTGCCATTTCACGGCCACTCAGGCTCAGTACGTAAGCTACGGTTTCTTTGATACCTTGTTCACCCATCGCATCGATCCACGCTGGCATTGCCGCGTTACGACCGTTAGTCAGGGTTTCTTTGATCTTGGCACCAGTACCACCGTACAACCAGTCGTTATCAGTCAGGTTAGGGAAGCCCTGGTTACCGCGGGCATCAGAACCGTGACACTGAGAACAGTTTTGCAGGAATAAACGCTGACCTACTTTTACCGCTTCTTCATTTTTAACCAGTTCTTCAACCGGTACTTTTGCATAAGCTTCAAAGATTGGGTCAAACTTCTCTGCAGCGAAGTCCAGTTCCCGATCGTACTGAACCAGATACTCGCCTTCCTTCGCGTCAATACGCGCCTGTGCAGATTCTTCTAACGTACGTACATCCTGGTTCGAACTTCTCCAGCCCAAAAAGCCTTCAAATGAACCTAAGCCAGGGTACAACGCCAGGTAGAAGAAACTCCATACGATTGTTAGGTAAAACAGAATGGTCCACCATCTTGGCAGCGGATTGTTGATTTCTACAATCCCGTCAAATTCGTGTCCCATTGACTCGCCTTCCGGATGGCCGGTGTAGTTGGTCAGGTTCCAACGTAACAGCAAGTAACTTCCGACTATGGTTCCCAGTGTGATCACAGAGATCCAAATTGTCCAAAACATGCTCATGAGTGTTAACTCCCGCTATTCTTTCTTTGCTTTGATTCTTCTTTGTCTTCGTCAGCGAACACCAGGTTAGCGGCTTCGTCGAACTTCTTTTTGTTACGACTACTAAATGCCCACCAAACGATGCCAATAAAGACGACGAAGACGATGACAGTAAAAATGCTGCCTACAGTACCCTGGTCCATATTATTTCAAATATGTGCCAAGGGATTGTAGATAAGCAATAAGGGCTTCCATTTCGGTTTTGCCTTTTACTGCCGCTTCTGCACCTGCGATATCTTCCGCTGTGTAAGGCACGCCCAGAGTTTGGAATACTTCCATTTTCTTAGCAGTGTCTTCACCGGTTAACGTATTTTCTGCTAACCATGGGAAGCCTGGCATGTTTGACTCAGGTACAACATCGCGAGGATTAATCAAGTGAACACGGTGCCACTCATCACTGTAACGACCACCAACACGGGCCAGGTCTGGTCCAGTACGCTTAGAACCCCAAAGGAATGGGTGTTCCCATACCGACTCACCAGCAACAGAGTAGTGACCATAACGCTCAGTTTCAGCTCGGAATGGACGAATCATCTGGCTGTGACAACCAACACAACCTTCACGGATGTAGATGTCACGACCTTCTAATTGCAGCGCAGTGTAAGGCTTAAGGCCCTTAACTGGCTCCATAACCTGCTGTTGGAACATCAGCGGGGTGATCTGAACCAGTGCACCAAAGCTGATAGCGATTAAGATAAGAACAGTTAACAGACCAACGTTCTTTTCAATTATTTCATGTGGATTACGCATCTCTACTACTCCTTAAGCTGCGGCTGGTTCTGGAACCAGGCTACCTTTAGGTGCACTTACAGTTCTGTAAGTGTTGTAAGCCATGATTAACATACCGGCAACAACGAAGCAGCCACCCACAAAACGTACCACGTAGAAAGGTTTAGATGCTTCCAGTGACTCAACAAAGCTGTAAGTCAGGGTACCGTCAGCATTAACTGCACGCCACATCAGACCTTGCAGTACACCAGACATCCACATTGCTACGATATACAGAACCACACCGATAGTTGCGAACCAGAAGTGAACGTTAACCAGTTTGGTTGAGTACATGGCTTTCTGGCCGAACAGGTGAGGGATCAGGTGGTAGATAGAACCAATTGATACCATGGCAACCCAGCCCAGTGCACCAGAGTGTACGTGACCAACAGTCCAGTCAGTGTAGTGAGATAAGGCATTTACAGTTTTGATTGCCATCATTGGGCCTTCGAAGGTAGACATACCGTAGAAAGACAGAGAAACAATCAGGAAACGCAGTACAGGGTCAGTACGCAGTTTGTGCCAGGCGCCAGACAGGGTCATGATACCGTTGATCATACCACCCCATGACGGAACAAACAGGATAACCGACATTACCATACCTAATGACTGAGTCCAGTCAGGCAGGGCAGTGTAGTGTAAGTGGTGAGGACCAGCCCAGATGTACAGCGAAATCAGTGCCCAGAAGTGAACTACTGATAAACGATACGAGTAAACCGGACGACCAGCCTGCTTAGGAACAAAGTAATACATCATCCCCAGGAAGCCAGCTGTCAGGAAGAAACCTACCGCATTATGGCCATACCACCATTGCATCATGGCATCTACAGCACCAGCATACAGGGAATATGATTTCATGAATGAAACAGGAAGCGCCATACTATTACCAATATGCAACACCGCAACCGTTAACATAAAGGCACCCAGGAACCAGTTCGCTACATAAATGTGCGACACCTTGCGAATAGCAAGGGTTCCAAAGAAGTTAATAATGTAAGCAACCCAAACCAGGGCAATCAGAATATCGATTGGCCACTCTAATTCTGCGTACTCTTTACTGGTTGTATAACCAAAAGGCAGGGTCAGAACTGCCGCAACGATAACTGCCTGCCAACCCCAAAAGGTGAACTGAGCAAGTTTATCGCTGAACAATCGAACCTGACAGGTACGCTGAACGATGTAGTAAGACGTTGCAAACAATGCACAACCACCGAATGCAAAAATTACGGCATTAGTGTGCAAAGGACGTAGGCGAGAATAGGTTAACCATGGAATGTCGAAGTTCAGGGCCGGGGCAAATAATTGCGCTGCAATAAATACCCCAAGGCTCATTCCCACGATACCCCAAATGATGGTCATTATGGTAAATTGCCGTACAACTTTGTAGTTGTAATCTGGCTGTGCTTGGCTTATTTCACTCATTGTAATGAATCTTCCACTTCTTTTAAAAAAGGGTTTCCAACCGTGCTACAAACATTTTTCAGGTGAGGTTGCGGACATCCCCTGAAGCCCGTAGTTTATGGTTTATTGTCTACAGGCCAGTTGGTAGGCCGGATAATAAAGTTTTTAATAATAAAAAGATACCATAAACTAGGAGCGCTTGATCCTAGTCAATAAAGAAAATTTGACGTTTACAAAATAGTGATATTAATGATCAAAAAATTAACAAATGCAGTGTCGTGGCAGAAGCCGCAGGTAGTTGTTTTAGCGGTTATTTTACTGGTTGCAGTGGTGCTGCTTAATTTAAATATTCTTACTAAGAATAATAACTATAACTATGATAATAAATCGTCATGTTTGTTAACTGGTAATTCTTGTGAAGTTAATCTACCAGCAGGAATATTAACCGTGGTTATGGCGCGTTTGCCGACAATTGAAGAACAAATTCCGCTCACCTTCAGGCTCCCCCAGGGCGAAATGATTGACGCCGCGTACATTGAAGGGGTGAACATGTTTATGGGGAAAATTCCGGTGCCGCTCAAGCACAACGAAAACGGTGAATGGACGGGGTGGTTTATGCTGGGTGCCTGTTCGGAACCCACGATGCAGTGGCGTATGGTGATAACACTAAAAAACCGGCCGGAGCCGGTTTTAGTTTATTTCACCACCCAAATGTAATTACATTTGAGACTGTAAATAATTCGGTAAGCCTAAGATTTTAATCAGTTTAAGCTGTTGTTCAAGCCAGTGCGCATGGTCCACTTCGGTGTCGTCGAGCAGTTCAACTAAAAAGTCACGCGTAACGTAATCCTGGGCTTCTTCGCACACGGCAATCACTTCTTTGAGCTTAGCGCCAACTTCGTACTCAACACGCAGGTCACTCTCGAGCATTTCCGGTACATCTTTACCTACTTTGAAACCGGTACGCTGAGTCATGTCCGGGGCAAATTCCAGCATTAACATCCGGTCGACTAACTTGGTGGCGTGACCTTTTTCGTCGTCGAACTCGTGGTTAATGCGCTCGTAAAGCTTATTGAAACCCCAGTCGAGATACATTTGTGCATGAATAAAATACTGATCCATGGCTGCCAGCTCATAGGAAAGCAGTTCGTTGAGGCCCTCAAGGACTTTTTGATTACCCTGCATTAGTCGTCTCCCATTATTTGTGCTTGCAGATAGTTCTCGATACCCATGTTTTCAATCTGGTATTCCTGGGTTTCGAGCCAGTCTAAGTGTTCTTCTTCATATTCGAGTAACGATTCAAGAATATCGCGACTCACATAATCCTGCTTTTCCTCACACAGCGCGATTGCCTTACGGAGCAGGGGAAGTTGCTCTTCCTGAAACTTCTTATCGCACTGAAGCATTTCTTCGGTGTGCTCACCGATATACAGCTTACCCAGCGCCTGCAGGTTAGGCAGACCTTCCAGAAACAAAATGCGCTCGATGAGTTCATCGGCTTGTTTCATGTCTTTAATTGACTTTTTGTAGTCTTTCTCGTTGAGTTCTTCCAGGCCCCAGTTTTTAAACATACGGGCATGAAGGAAGTATTGATTGATCGAGGTCAACTCACTGGTTAACACTTCGTTTAATATGGCAATGACCGATTTATCGCCTTGCATAAAATGATTCCTGTACGTTTAATTAGTGAAGTTTAGGTTGTATTGTACGGCATTTCAAGTTTTGCTTTAAAAAACAGTCACATACAAATGATAACAATTATCGGTCTGTCCTTTATTAGTATTTGGATCGCCAGCTGAGTTAATCTACCAGCGACAAACTTTCTTCTGCAAAACCTAAACCGGCTTCAGTAAAGAAGTTAAAGACCTTATCAACACCATTTTCGGCCAGTGCTGATACTTCGTCTTCATAACGGGCAATCGCTGCAATCTTGCCCTGGTATCCGGCATTCTTTAGCTGTTTGGTAATGTTGATGGCATCTTCAATAGAGGGAAGAGCGAGCAAAACTAACTGCACATGCCTGATATCCAGATTTTCCCACAGATCGACGTCTTCACCGTCGCCGTTAATGACGTTTAAACCGTCTTTTTGTAGGCGCTGAATTTTACCCCGGTCGGCATCCATTCCCCACACGTTGGCATCTGCAACCTTATTCAGCGATGTAAAGGCGCCAATGCCAACACGGCCAAGACCAACCACCAGAATTTTCGCGCGGGTAATTTCGGGATAGATGTCCTCACTTAATCTGACCGGACTCTCCAGTCGTTTTACCGGCTCTTTGATCCGTTGATACAGGCTGTGCGAATAGCGATAAATAATACTGGTTAAAACAAAAGAAATGCTGGTAGCCACAGCCAGCATCACCAGCCAGGTTTCGCCAAGCAAACCAAGGCTAACCGCCAGCGCGCCCACAATTAAACCAAACTCACTGTAGTTAGACAGCACCAGTCCACCCAGATAGGCCGTTCTTCCGCGTAAATTAAGGCGCGTAAACAGCCAGAAGAACAGCAAAAATTTAACCGGAATTAACAGCACCAGCAAACCTGCGATGATAAGCATATTCATGTCTGGCAGGGCGGTAAGACCAATTGACAGGAAAAAGCCGATGAGGAATAGATCTTTAAAAGCCAGTAGCGCCTTAGCCATCTCTGAGGCTTTGGGGTGGGGAGCAAATAATAAACCAAAGATTAACGCGCCCAGATCACCTTTAATGTTGACCAGTTCAAACAGGTGGTAGCCGCCCAGCGCAAAAATAAACCCGGTAAGGGGGAGTAATTCGCCGTGTCCTGACTGATTCAGTACTCGCTTGAGTAACGGCATTGCCGGAATGAGTAGTAACAGTAACGGAGCCCAGAGACTCGGGATTTTGCCAGTGGCGATCACCAGAAAAATCACCGCAAAGATATCCTGCATAACCAGCACACCAATAGCCAGTTTGCCATGACGGGTTTTGGATTCTCCTGCCTCCTCAAGTACCTTAACTACACATACTGTACTGCTAAAAGACAGCGCAAAAGCAATCAGAGCAGCGGATTGCCAGTCCAGATGACCGGTCATGGTTGTGGCTATGGTGCCCACGAACAGTAATATAGCGGAAGTGATAACCACCCACAGCACAGTATGGCCTATACTGCCGGCCCAGACTTCACGTTTTGAGAGATCTTTAAGATTAAGCTTGAGGCCAATGGTAAACAGCATAATGGTTATGCCGAGGTTGGCGAAGGTATCGATAGCTGGCGTGGCAACAAAACCAAAGGCGTTAAGGAGAAAGCCTGCTACGAGGTAACCCACTAACGGCGGGATACCGATAAGCTTTACGCCAAGACCACAAATAAATGCGAAAAGTAAAAATATATATTCCATTAAAAGCTATCGAATAATCGGTTTAATACCAAAATATCATGATAGCTTTGGTACTGGCAAAACTACTTAGCCACAATCAGGCTCAAAATGGCGGTATTAATACCATTATCTTACTTATAAATGACGGTTAATGAGCGCCAGCCAGTCTTTCTTTGTGTTCGATAGAGTTGAGTTCTTGCAGCAATTCGTGTTCCCGAACCTTGATGGTGCCTAACTCAAACGTAATTTCCCGCTTGCGTTCAGCAGGATCGTTAGGCAATGGCTTGCGAAGAACTTCAGCTTTGCTCAAATGGGTAACATTTGAAACCTGGGTTCGAGCGCGATAGTGTTCGCTGTAGTTGCCTAATTCAACCGATGACTTTTCGAATGACAGCGTGGCAGAAGGCTGTACGCTGGTGTGTGCTTGTTCCATGGGCTGTTCTTTATAGAGGTTGATTTCCTCTGCGCGATCCATGGCCCGCAGTTTACGGGCAAAGATTTCTAATCCCACCCGGTTTACCGTGACACCTAAATCCTGACATTGCTTAAAGGTAATGTCATTATTTTTGTAATTGTTCTGACGAACAAGTCGTTTTACGGTTTCTAATTTTTCCATTTTTGCGCACTTATTATTTTATCTGACTGATTTAATGTCAGAATTTATTGTTATGGATTATTATGAGTATAAAAATCGTAAATCTATTGATTTCTTATCGGATATTACAGGTTGATAATTGAGCACGCAATGCTACAAAAGTCAAACTTTTGACTAAAAAATAATCAGTATTTGTGTTTTTTGCGTTTAACTGTTTGATTTTTTCATTAAAATAACTTGACCTGTAAAGATGTTTAAAGGTGCAGAAAATGGACGATAGAGCGTCAAAAAGCCGTGGCGTCACCCGTGTGCTACTCATAGAAGGCTCGGTAAATTTGTTAATGAGCCTGGTAAAGCTGGTGATTGGCTTAATTACTCA
This sequence comes from Marisediminitalea lipolytica, assembly GCF_001758465.1. GTDB lineage: Bacteria > Pseudomonadota > Gammaproteobacteria > Enterobacterales > Alteromonadaceae > Alteromonas > Alteromonas lipolytica. Next base: position 839,144 of record NZ_MJIC01000010.1, on the reverse strand, counting down.
GTCTTCCGTAATACTGGCTGATGCGCTTCATTCCCTCACGGATTTAGCCAATAACTTTATCGCTATTGTTGCTATTCGAATTAGCCATAAACCACCGGATCACACACACCCTTATGGCCATCAAAAGTTTGAATACGTCGCTATTTTCATACTAGCCGTTCTGCTTAGCGTAGTTGCCTTTGAACTGGTGACCTATGCCATCGACAATCACGGTCAGGTGGTGGAGCAGAGTTACACTGGATTGGTTATTCTTATTCTGGCCATCGTGGTTAACTTTGCACTGAGTCGCTGGGAACACAGCCAGGCGCAAAAGCTGCAATCTAAGTTACTTGCCGCCGATGCTCAGCATACCTTTAGTGATGTGCTTACCTCAGTAGCCGTTTTGATAGGCTGGCAACTGTCTGCACTGGGTTATTACTGGCTGGATACCGTTTTTTGTTTACTGGTTGCCGGATTTGTTGGCAAGCTCGCGTGGGAGCTGTTTCAGCAAGCATTGCCAGTCCTGACGGATGCTGATGTAACCGCAGAACAGTTCTCCTCAGCAGAACTAAAAGTTATTTTGGCGGAATTCCCCGATATAAAAAATGTCACCGATATTCGCAGTCGGGCTATGGGTGAGCAGATTATCTGTGATTTAACTTTGCTTATTAATCCTCAGCTATCGCTAACTGCGGCACATGAACTGTCTCATGCGTTCGAAGACCGCCTCAAACAAGAATTTGATCTGTATGATGTCATCATTCACATAGAGCCAGCGTAAAGCGGCCAACAGGGAGTTGCTATGCGACACGTTATTTTTAGTTACCTCATTGGGATATTTGTCTTAACTCTGGGTCTTGCCTTATGGCTTTCGGGTTTATGGTGGCTACCCCTTATCAGCGGTGGTTTGTTATGTGTAGGCATTTACGACTCGATGCAGCACCGTCACTCGTTACTGGTTAACTTTCCCTTAATTGGCCGAATGCGCTGGATAATCGAAGATTTCCGGCCGTTCTTTCAACAATATCTGCTGGAAACCGAAACCAGTGGCCGGCCTATCAGTCGCATGTTTCGTTCAATCGTTTACCAACGGGCGAAGGGCAGTGTGGACAGTGTTCCTTTTGGTACCCAGGTTGATACCTACAAATCCGGCTATGAGTGGATTGGCCATTCGTTATCCGCCCTCAGTGTGGATGAGGTAGACCACAATCCGCGAATCACCATCGGCGGGCCTGATTGTAAGCAGCCTTATTCGGCGAGTATTTTAAATGTGTCAGCCATGAGCTTTGGTGCATTAAGTAAAAATGCAGTCATGGCGCTTAATAAAGGGGCTGCGCTGGGGGGATTTTATCAAAATACCGGAGAGGGCGGCTTAACGCCTTATCACCTGGAAAACGGTGGGGATATTGTTTGGCAAATTGGCACCGGCTACTTTGGCTGTCGTACCAAAGACGGTAACTTTAATGAGCTGGCTTTTCAGGAAAAAGCCGCATTACCTGCGGTTAAGATGATTGAGATTAAATTGTCTCAGGGGGCTAAACCCGGGCATGGTGGCATATTACCGGCACATAAAAATACCCCCGAGATTGCCGAAATTCGCGGTGTTACTGCTGGTGAGGACGTTATTTCGCCGCCTACCCATAAAGCGTTCAGTACACCTGTTGAAATGTGCCATTTCATCCAGAAACTGCGTGAGCTGTCCGATGGTAAACCCATAGGTTTTAAGCTGGCGCTGGGGCGAAAAAGTGAGTTTCTGGCCATTTGTAAAGCCATGATAGAAACGGGTATCACACCGGATTTTATCACCGTAGACGGCGGCGAGGGCGGCACTGGTGCAGCTCCACTGGAGTATTCTAATTCTATCGGCTTTCCGTTACGAGAAGCGCTGGCGTTTATCGACGATGCATTAGTGGGTTTTGGTGTGCGGGACAGGATCAAGTTAATCGCATCCGGAAAAATTATTACGGCATTTCAAGTTGTGAAAAATCTGTCTTTGGGTGCAGACTTGTGTAACAGTGCACGAGGCATGATGTTTGCGATTGGCTGTGTACAGTCGTTGTCCTGTAATACCAATACTTGTCCAACGGGCGTGGCTACTCAGGATCCTAAACTCTATAAAGGGCTGGATGTTAACCATAAAAGTACCCGGGTGGCGACATTTCATAAAAAAACTATACTGGCTACCGTGGATATTCTGTCGTCAACGGGTCATGGCAGTACCGAACAATTAAATCGTACGCATATCTTTCGACGGGTGGATCAACAAACGATCATGCGTTACGACGAACTGTTTCCGTTAATCGAGCCTGGTAGCTTTATTAACGAAGAAACGGCACCAAAACGTTACCAGTTGCACCTTAAAGAAGCCTGTGCGTCAACCTTTAAGCCCGCAAATACCCTGGCTGAGATAAATCACGAAACTCAGTCGGTGTAATGGCAGTTAAGCTTTACCTCAATAGTAATTTATTGATAAACGTCAAATAGTTTTATAGAAACTGGATTACACTATAGTAAACAAACAGCCATTAAGGAGGCTGATAATGAGTGGATATAATAGCGTTTTAGTCGCAATTGACGTGTTTGCTAACGAGCACGCAAAGGTAGTGGAAAAGGCCCTGGAACTTGCCGGAGCGGCAAGCAAACTCAATCTGATTTATGTGGCTTATCCACAAACCAACTTTGAGCCCTACGGCTTGTTTTTAGAGCGCGACTTCTCTGAAGAAGTACGTGATCAGGCGATGAAAAAACTGCAGGGTATTGCCGACGGCCATAACGTGCCTCGTACGCATTTACATGTTGCTATTGGTTCAGCAGCAGAGGAAATTCATGAGATGGCGAAAAAATTGAATGCCGATCTCATTGTGATGGGCACCCATGGCCAAAGTGGTGTGCAGCTTCTGCTTGGCTCTACCGCTAACTCTGTATTGCATGGTATTGAGTGCGATTTACTTGCTGTAAAAGTATAAAGCGAGGGCGCTTAGCTATTACTGGCTGAGCGCCTTAGTTATTTTTGGCGCTTAAGGTTTGTGATGTGCGGCCAATATTTCTTCAGCGCCTTCCTGTTGTAAGTTTAATGCGGTAATCGGGAATGGGATAACAATGCCTTCCTGATTAAAGCGCTTATGTAACGCTTTGATAAACGTTGATTTGACAAAGAAGCGGTTAAAATATTCCTTTGTTCTCAGCATAACGGTAAAGTTAATGCTGGAATTATCAAAGGTATGATACACCACAAAGGGTTCGTAACTTTCTACTCCCCATTCGTGTTCCAACAACACCTGGTTAGCTACTTCAAGTGTAATTTGCTCAACAAAATCCAGGTCAGAATTATAATGCACACCCACCTCAACCGGCACCGATAACTCTTTTTCGGGATAGTAATAATTAATAATTTTAGACTGCGATACTTTTCCGTTAGGCACAATCACAATGTTATTGGGGAGCATTTTTATCCAGGTTGAACGCCAGCCAATCTTATCTACAAAGCCTTGCTCGCCGCTTTCCAGCTCAATAAAATCGCCAATCCTGAAGGGTTTATCAATTAATATTTGCACGCCGGAAAAGAAATTTTCCAGCGTAGGTTGTAGTGCCAGTGCTACAGCCAGAGAAGTAATACCCAGTGATGCTATTAGTGGCGTAACGGAAATGCCCAGCGAGCCTAATACCAGCAGTACGCAAAGACCAATTAACACCGCTCTGATAGCGCCGCTGGCAATGCTACGGGTGTTATTCAATAACGGCGAGCGTGATGCGTAAACCTTGATGGCATAGGTGAGCCAACGCTCGATAAATAAGATGAGGGTGATAATTACCAGCGCCTGAACCACATGACCAAGTATCTCGGTATCTTCTTTAGGCAATACACCGGTAATGGTAACGCCATAACGGGCCAACCACAGTAAAATAGTGATGATCGTAAGATTGAGTGGAGCATTCAGGGCAAGGATAAGCACCTGGTAAAAATGATTATGTTCAGCATCCTGCTGCAACATTTGTGCGCGTAAACGCACCAGAAACAGGCGCTTAGCAATGTACAACACCACTACTACTGCCAGGCAACCGATTGCGAGGAGACTTTGTTTAGATGTTAAAACATCAATAATTTCCATAGGTTAAGATTCCCTTAATCTAAACATGCCAGATTACAAAAAATGAACCAAAATGTTATCTTGCTATCTATTTGTAATCTATTTGCAATCTATACACCACACATTCAGATTGTGCGGTAAATTAGCGAAGCGCAGTAAGAAGGGAAGTTATGTTTGTCACTAAAGTAACCGGATACAAGCGGTTATATTATGCAACCATGTATTCACTTAAAGGGTTAAAAGCCGCTTTTTTGAGTGAACCGGCAATTCGCCAGGAAATGGCATTACTGGTAGTGGGTACCGGGCTTAGTTTGTGGCTGGATGTTAGCGGGCTCGAGCGGCTCATAATGATTGGCTCGATTTTGCTGATCATTATTGTTGAGCTGCTCAACAGTGCCATAGAAGCGGTTGTCGATCGCATTGGCCCGGAAATTCATGAACTCAGCGGTAAAGCCAAAGACATTGGCTCTGCCGCCGTCTTTATGGCAATTGTGCTTATGTTGGTGTGTTGGGGTACGATTACGTACCCGCTAGTTCTTCAGGCTTTTGAGCTGACGTAATTCTTTAAACCAGATGGCACCACCCAGCGTAATGGCCAGTGCGCAGCCACCACCTAACAGCGTGGCTGCTACCGGGCCGATAGCGGCGGCGACGGCACCAGCACGAAAATCGCCAAGCTGATTGGAAGAGGCGATAAAAATGGAGTTAGCGGCACTGACCCGGCCTCTTAATTCGTCAGGTGTATTAAGTTGCACCGCTGCGCCGCGAATGACCACACTGATCATGTCTGACGCGCCGTAAACAAATAAAGCCGTCGCAGCCAGCCACATGGTTTCTGACAGCGCGAAAACAATCACTGACAGCGAAAAAACGCTAAGCGAAATAAACAGCGTTGAGCCGGTTTGTTGGAACTCTGTTTTGAATTTAGACAGGTAGATGCCCATCAATACTGCACCGGCCGCGGGCATCGCCCGTAACAGGCCTAAGCCTTCTGGCCCCACTTTAAGAATATCCGCCGCATAAACTGGCAATAGTGCTACCACGCTGCCCAATAAAACAATAAACAGATCCAGACTAAGACTGCCTAAAACAATGTTATTTTGTTTTACGAACCGCAGCCCCCCCATTAAGTCCCGCTTGCCTGTGCCCGTATTGGCTGCACCAATGGCTGGGATTTGATAAAAACACAACAAAGTTATAGCTGCTCCACTCACCAGGAGCCAATAGATATTACGGTCCAGCAGGGCAATTAAAATACCGGCGACAAAGGGGCCAACGGTCAGGGCGATATTCCATACCGTACTGGTAATAGCAACGGCCTGATTAAGATGATGGGGTGGAACCAGATTGGGTAGCGTTGCCTGCAGAGCAGGTGACATAAAAGCTTTGCTGCAGCCATGAATACTAATCAGTGAAAGCAATAACCATTTATTAAAATCAGCGGTCATCATTAATAACGCGAAACCGCTTAACACCAGCAGTTGCATTGTTGCGCCAGCCAGCAGGATTTTGCTGCGGGAAATATGATCCACCACCCAACCGGTAATGGGAAACAGTAGATATACAGGTACTATCTGAAATAATCCCACCAGGGCTAAATCGAAAGGATCGCCGGTGCGTTCGTACAGGTGCCAGGCAAAAGCCACAGCCATAATGGATTCTATGGCACTAAAAATACCCCGTCCAAATAAAAACCAGGTAAAACGAGGCGTAAAAACAGAAGTTTGGGTCATTTATGAGTCAATTCAGAGAGTAATAACGCGCTGCGCGCAAACGGATAGTTGGCAATATACCAGATTATGTTATTACTTGTGATGGTGTTGGGGTCGTCGCCACGGGATTTAAGGTAAAAAGCGCAGCCTGATAATTCAGGCTGCGGAGTTGGCAGGGAACAGCCAATAAAACTCAGTACATTTTGTAAGGTAAGAACTTGCCAGACATGACAACGTGCACGCGATCGCCTTTAGGATCTTCTTCGCGCTGTAAATCCATGGAGAAATCGATGGCGCTCATGATGCCATCACCAAATTCTTCGTGGATCAGTTCTTTTAATGTGGTGCCATAAACATTAACCAGTTCGTACCAGCGGTAAATAAGCGGATCGGTTGGGACTTCTGTAGGTAACGACCCTTTGTAAGGGGCGATTTGCAGCCATGCTACGGCTTCATCAGTCAGACCAAGTAATGCACCTACGCCCTCGGCCTGTTCTTTGGTCATTGCCATCTGCCCCAGACAGGCAGCCGTGCTCCATTCTTTGGATTGCCCGACTACTTCGGCTATTTCTGACCATTTAATCCCTTTTGTGATTTTGGCTGACTGAATTAAAGCAGTAACCTGAGAACGATCTGTAATCATGATAGTTATCCTGTGTCGCGTTAGTTTATTTTGGGCACAAAAAAACGCTCAGCCGCATTCAACAGGTTGAAGCAGCGTGAGCGTCTTTGCTCAAGCACGTAAGTTGCGCTTTTAATCAAATTTCATCGATTATTAAAGCACATTCGATGCCAGTAAAAATAGTGAAGTAAAATCAATTACTTGGGCATTTTATGCTGGTTTCGTGGCTTGGTAATGAACTAATTTGGTTCATTTGTTAGCCATTCAAGCACCACTTTGGTGTAACAAAAAAAGGGCCGCCCATGGGCAGCCCTGATTAAATTACTTTAGATTATTGGAACACCGGCATGTTGCTGGCGTCACCATAATCTTTAATTTTTGGTAGATTTTTCAGCGTTTCCATATCTTCTTTACTGATTTCAAATTCTACGTCTGCATTATTTTTCATGTGATCCGGATTGGTAGACTTAGGCAGCGGTAACAACCCTAACTGTAAGTCATAGCGGATGGCCAGCTGTGGCACAGACACACCGTACTTTTTAGCCATCTCAGTGATAGTGTCGTTTTTAAATAGCTCGCCATGACCAACAGGGGAGTAAGCTTCTACCAGCATTTCCTGCTTTTGCACGTATTCAATCAATTCAAAAGGCGTATTACTGGCGTGCGCTAACAACTGATTTACCACGGGTTTAACTTCACAGTGCTTAAGAATATTTTCGATGTCCTGTTGCTGGAAGTTAGACAGACCAATCGCTTTCAGCTTGCCTGCTTTGTAGGCCTCTTCCAGTGCTTTCCAGGCTTGTAAGTTGCCATCGAAGTACCGATCGTCATCACCAAAATTAGCCCAGGGTTGCGGACTGTGAATGATCATCATGTCGATATAGCCAGCATCGATCTTGGCCAGCGATTCATCGATAGCCTGTTTGGCTTCTTCGTACGTTTTGGCTTCGGCTGCCAGCTTGGTTGTGATAAATAGTTCTTCGCGTGGTACACCGCAGGCTTTAATGCCTCGTCCTACCCCGGCTTCGTTCTGATAGGCCTGCGCCGTATCAATGTGACGGTAACCCGCTTTTACCGCATCAATAACGACTTGTTCTACGTCGTCATCTTCAATCATCCAGGTACCCAGACCAATTTTGGGAATATTTACGTTGTTGGCTAGTGTGTAATAGTCGTTCAACATGATGCTCTCCTTATTTCGTATTTAAAATAGATACGCGCAGAGTGACGCTTGCTGACACGCTTGTACTCGTTTAGTCGTACCGACTTAACTTGTGTACTTGTTTATTCGTAATTACCTCTAGAACGGATTTGACTGATGCTCTGAGTTTATTGCCTAAAACTCTCGCTTAGCTTTGTTATTGTTTTATCTAAGGTTTCGCCCATTTTCTAATCATCAGTTGCTGGAAAATGACGTGATATTGAATTTGTGTAGGGGAACGCAGTGAGTATTACTGAGCAGCCTGATTGTATTAGCAGAAACTCATGCTTTTTAACTGCCACTACGGATGACTAGGCAGGTCTGGTATTTCAACCTAAAGTTTATTGTGGGTTCACAAAATCCAATCTATCTTTTATTAAAGCGCTATACGTTTTACCCACTAAAAACAATTATCTTAATGAATTGATGAAGGCAGCACGGCATCGCTGGCTTGTTGTTTAGCTCAGTGACTGCTTTAACTGGTTGTTCAGAAAATGCCGACTATCGAATAGGATAAAGAGGTTACGTTAAATGAATACCCGTGTACTTTATTTAGAAGATAATCCGATGAACAGCCTGGTAGCGATAGAGATGCTGGACATGATGGAAATCACGGATGTGGAGCACCATACCACTTTGGAATCACTCATGAACAGTCTCAACGCCAACCCGTCGGCAGACTACGACCTCATTATGCTTGACATAATGTTACCAGACGGTAATTCCACGCAAATTTTGCCTGCCATAAAAGCGCGATTTAGTTGCCCGATACTGGCCTTTACCGCGCGCTCTCAGCAAGCTGACATCGATCATTTTCAGGCACTTGGGTTTACCGACGTTTTCTTAAAGCCCATGGCTTTTGATGAGTTCGAGCGGCGGATCTCGGCCTATGTAAAGGTTGCTTCATGATTAAAAGCAATATTGAGTACGAGAAAGAATTTGCAGAATGCGAAAGTGAAAATTTAAGGGCGACTGGCGCTGTTCAGCCAGGGTTTGATGTGCTTATTTTTAAAGATGGGAAACTCATTGCCAGTGATACTGGCTCATCTTCACCGTTAATTGAGTCCGCACCAGCAATTTTGTCTGCCCCCGGTGCTGAGATCCTGGGTTCAGGCCACCAGATAGTGGAAGTGGAACAGCAAGGCAAATGGTTAAGGCACGAACAAAATGGTTACGTTATCTGTGAGAGAAGTGCCGAACAACATTCCTTTGCTGCATTTGAGCCTGAAGAATTTAAAGACATTGCCAGCAAGGAAATGGCAAACATATGGAAGCTTTCTGATCGAATATGCCATTTACTCAGCGAAAAAACCAAGGCTGAACGAGTCATGGTTTATCAGTTCCATGAGGACTGGTCGGGTGAGGTGATTGCCGAGAGGGTGTTGGGGCATTACGAAAGCTTTTTGGGCCTGCGTTACCCGCCGACGGATATTCCCAAAATTGCCCGTTCACTTTATTTGGAATTAAAAAGTCGCCATTTATTTTCACTAAATAAAGCCGTAGATATTGTTGCTTGTGATAACGATGACATAACCACGGTAGATTTATCCCAGTGTGTATCCCGCAGTATTTCGCCATTTCATATTGAATATCTGAAGAACATGGGCACTGGCAGTACGGTTTCCTGCGCAATTATTCTGGACGGTAAACTGTGGGGGTTAATTTCTCTGCACTTTGCCCGGTCCAGAGCAGCATGCATTGATGAATATGTGTATTTTCAAAAGCTGGTGCACTTTATTAACCCTATTTTTGCCGATGTAATCGAACGCGAAAAAGAGATCCTGGCCAAACAAAGTGTTAAAGCGGTAGACCGGCTGATGACAAATCTGCGAGATGATCTCGAACCCTTCAACACGTTACTCCTGTCAGAAACAGCACTGCATAAAATTGTTGGGGCACAGGGGATAACAATGGTTATTGATGAAGAGATTGTCTCCATTGGTATTGTGCCAGGCCTATCTGAAATAAGAGAAATGGTCAGCCGTATTAAGGCTAAGTATTCACCTGGCTTTTATTTTTGGGATAAATCACCGTTCGATTTCCCCATTTCTCATGGTCTTGCCGGTATGGCAATGTACTGTCTGTCGGTAAAGCCCTTTAGCTGCTTTTTTGTGTTCAGAAAAATGCTTAATCAAACCATATGCTGGGGTGGGGATCCGCGCCATTTTGCGCAAAAAGAAAAGGAAACCCTGCGTTATTCGCCCCGACAGAGCTTTAAACGTTGGGTAGAAAACGTCGAAGGTCAGTCTGTCCCTTGGAGTGAGGTGCACCAAAAAGCGTTTATCAGTTCGTTTGCCAATATTCGGCAAGACCTGGAGGTGGATGAAACAGAGCTTGCAATATTATTGCGTAACGGAATGCGCAGAGCCATAAAAAAACGGGAACAGTTAAGAAGCGTTGCCACCAATCTGATTGACAGCATTACCACCGGAATTGCTATAGGTATAGAGCAGGGGACTTCGGCAGAAAGTGAAATTGTGGCTATTAACAATGTCACTGCAGAGGCCTTTAACGTAAGTCATACCGATTTGATTGGGATAACGCTGACCGAGTTTGCCAGCTTACTGGGCATTGAACACATTCAGTCTCATTCTTCAGATTCACTGACCATTAAAACCGCCAGTTCCGGTGTACGTAATGTCGAGCTTAAACAAGCGCTGTTGTTTGATTATTGTCACTTTGTATCGGAAGAGCCGGACAGAGTCAGGCTTATTATGTATGAGTTTCTGGATATTACCGAAGCTACCCGTATTCAAAACTCCCTGGTGGCGGCACGAGAGCGGGCAATAACCGAAAATAAACTGCGCAGTGAAATGATGGCAAAGCTGATGCACGAACTTAAGACACCACTGAATGGATTGCTGGGGTTGTCAGATATCCTGCGCAGAAAGTACGTGAGTAACGAAGACAAAAAAACGTTTTCTATGATTGAATCTTTACATCAGACCGCTTCGCTGATGAAAGAGGTGGTTGACTATACACTGAAAACGTCAGCGCTTGTTGACACGGTTGATGTTCAGAATTTTCGTGTTATCCCCCTGCAATCCCTGATTAGTGAAATTATATTGCTGATACAACCCCTTGCCGACAATAAGCAGATTAGTTTTGACGTACAGTGTGAAACGGTTTCGGTTTATGCAGAGCCTCGGGGCGTAAGACAAGTACTCATTAACTTGTTAGAAAATGCCATCAAATACAACGATATTGGTGGCAACGTTACAGTAACGGTTGTGCAAAAACTCTATGGTACGGTGCGCATTGAGGTTAAGGATACCGGTGCCGGCATGACTCAGGAACAGCTGGCTAAATGTACGCAACCTTATCAACGGTTTTCTAATCAGGATGGCTCTGGCCTAGGGCTTTCTATTGCTGAGTCTTTGGTAAGAAACATGGGCGGACAGTTTGAGATTTCTTCGCTCCAGGGGAAAGGTACTACGGTAACGATAAACCTTAATATGCAGGATGCACATGAGCACTAGCGTAATCTACGAGCAATCACAACTACATACTTTACTGAAAGCACATACTGGCGATTTACACAGACAGCTGGACTCTCATTATAGTATCAGCATTCTTATGTCTGCCAATCTTTCAGAAAAATCCTATGCCAGCGTTTTACTTACCATGCTCTGTTGGTACAGAGCCATAGGTAACGCATTAGTTACTAAATTAAATCTAGCGCGGGACTTACCGTTTTATGAAGCCAAGGATTTACTTATTGAAAAGGACCTGATGGCATTATCTGTCTGCCCGAAGGCATTAATCAACAGCCCGGCAAATGCATTAGCAATACCAGCAAAATCTTCTCTGTTTTATCTTGGCATGTTGTACGTGGTTGAAGGTTCTGCTTTAGGTGGAATGGTGCTTGGTCCCAGGGTGGCAAAGCAGTTGGGCAGGGGTGATGTAACAGCGTTTTACCAGTGTTACGGAAAAAATAAAACCCGTAACTTCGCGCAAACACTGAATTACATCACCCGGCAGATAAACGAAAATGACGTACCTGAAGAAGCTATGGATGAAGTACTATCAGGCGCCGCGTTTGCTTTTACCTCGTTGCTGCAGGTAATAAATGACAATCAGTAACAATCAATATTCAGGTTTATTTTTCTATTTGCACCTTTCTTATTAATGCAATGCCGCAGAAGCAGAGATTACAGCCCCCCAAAAATTAAATACTGTTAGTTCAGTCAAAATTTACAGCGAATGACGATCATGGGTGAATTCTATACCCAGGGACAGTGGTTCCCATGCCTAGCTTTAATTTAAGCTGCCTTAGCTCATTTAAAGCAATTTAATTAGTTAACCAGGTGACAGTGATGCAAAAAATTGATTATGCAGACACAGTGAATATTAATGGTGGTTTATGGGACTGGTCGGATATTGCCTGTAACATTGGTTCTCTAAAGGTCGCAACTAACATTGGTGCAGGTAAAGGAGCTGGGTTTTATGATGCCACGCACTAATGACTTTTCCAGACTCTTCCGATTTGGCCAGCTTTTAGTGTTATTAAATATTATATATTGCGCAGTTATGATGTTTTACTTAGCGCTCAGCCGTGGTGACTATATTTTTACGTCGAAGTATTTTTATGCGGTGGCTCTGATGACACTGCTCTACTGTAAACTGGATAGTTACCTTCGCGAGCTTAAATTAAAAACCTAAATGAATAAGTGCCTCTTGTCGTTTATGGCAGAGGCATTTACTTTTCTAAAAAGCCAGATAACGGCAGTAATTCAGTCTGCTATTGCTATTTGCAGCTCAACGGATTGTTGGGCTAGCGTTATCTGTTTGCCCTTTTGAGGATGAGGGGTAAGGTTAAGCAATTTGAAGGTGTACCCAAATATCTGATACGCTTTTGCTTCTCGCTGGTGTTCTAGCGTAACTCGTTCGGGATTACTGCCATTTTTGCTAATCTCCAGATCGATTTTCATTTGTCCGGCCCAAATACACTCTTCGCCAATGGCACAACGTGAATCTTCTATGGCGACTACACGCAATATCAGGTCTTTAAAATTAACGGTTTGATTAACGGCTAACACCAGTTTTTCTGCTGAAATCAGCTGAGAGCCTGATTGTTGCTGGGTTGTTGAACTGTCATCATCGGAAACGGCATTGGTGGGCGCTTTTGCGTTACCAGTACAGGCTGTTAAAGAAAACAAAAATAAAAATATAAGTCTGAACATAATTTTAATACCACGTAAAAGCCCGGCATACGCCGGGCTTAATCAGGGTTTACTTAACCACCATTATAATGGTGCTGGTGCACAGCGCGGTAAAGTACAAAGTTGTGTACATTGACGAGCGTCAGATACATTAATTACACCATTGCCGTCGTTATCGCGAGGATCGCCCGGTTGAGCAGGTTGATTGCGTGCTTGAGTGATTAACCGTATATCACTGCGGTCAACAAAATTATCACCATTAATATCACACTGCATCGGTTGCGAGCCTTCTTCACAGGATAAGGCTACATTATCAACCTGGGCATACCAATCCCAATCACCTGAATTAGGATCAAAGTAATGCCAGCGTAGTTTCAGATCGGTTTCACCAGAGTAGGCAGACAAGTCAACAGATACTTGCTCTCCAGGACTGATAAACGCACTGCCTGGAGGATGGTCTTCATTCCAACTTAGCAACTGAGCCCAGGTACTGCCGCCATCGGTACTGATATCCAGATTCAGAAAATCACTACCGGCCAGGTTTTGGTAATTAACCAGGTATTCCAGGGTCGCTGACGACATGCCTGCTAAACTAAACGAGTTAGATTGCAGTTCAGTATCAAACTCACCAGGAATAGCATCACTATTGGCTGTGGCAGCATCGCCGTCACCGCCGGTGAAGTTCCCACCAACGCCTGAGTCAGCTATTGTAGTCCAGACAATACCTTCACCAGCGTTGTCTACAACAGTCCAGCTAGGGGCGATACCACTGTCAAAGCCAACGATACCGGTATTACAAGCTATCTCTGTAACAACTGGCGTACAAACACTTGGTGTGCCAGGCACAGCCATATTGTCTTCTATGATAACGTCATCAACAAAGAAGTTAGTATGGCTATCTTCGGTACCTACTGTTCCACCAATAGCCAGTGTATGTTCACCGCCATCATTGAAGGGCACGATAGAGAAGGTTTGGGTAACATAGTCACCATCCGTTGCATCACAAACAACATCACCAATCTCGTTACCATCGATTGTAACTGTGATGGTGTCATCCGGTGCCGCGCATATGCCTCGTAGTACTTCTACACTGATCTCAGTTGCGCTTACAGGCAAAGTAATATCTTGTGAAACACTGCTGGTTACGCCGCCGGATAAACCACCAATCCACACCATCCAGCTACCGGTATTACCAAGATCAACCGGACAACCGTTACCAGGTCCACACAGAGGGAATCCGGCTACGCCACCAAAGGTTGAACTTGGCGTCCAATCCGGGTTTGGTACGCCAGCTTCAAAGCTCCAGTCGCCCACAAGGTTGCTACTGTTTGATGACGGAATAGGCAGGGTACAGGAGTAACCGCTTTCAACCTGACAGCTGCTTGAGCAACCATCGCCACTGTCACCATTGCCGTCGTCACACATCTCACCAATGTCTAACACGCCATCACCACACACCGGTGGCAGCTCTTCAGAACAGGAGTAGGCTTCAATGTCATCAACGTACCAACCGGTGACACCATTACAACCATCGGTACCAAAATCGAACCTGAATTGAACGCTATCGCCTGGCATTGCCACGTTTAACAGGTCAATTTGTGATTGCCCCCAGCTACCGGTAAGTCCACCTTCGTTGGCACCGGTAAAGGCCTCTTCGCCAGCCAGTGGATTATCACTTGCTGATAACGCTGTATTGTAAGCATTGAAGCTATAAGCCGAGGAGGGCACTACAGTGAATGGGCCGCCGTTAACGCTGATTTTCAGGTTACCGCCATCCCAGCCAGCCTCAGTAGCCACCCAGTGAGTAAAGGCAGCATGAGGAATTTCGTCTGCTGGTAAAACAATTACCGGGCTATCCAGTGCAATTACACCAGCTTCGGTATCGGCAGCACAGTCTCCTGCAATTAAATCCGGGGCAAACGCAGCAAAACTACCCAGAGCGCCGGTTGGTAAATCGCCTGTAACTTCCCATCCAGTACTGTCAAACGTCGACGGATTAGCCACATCGTGCATACTAACTGTCCAGCCCGAGGGCACAGAACCATTTTCGAAATCTTCCGTAAAGATCGGTTGAACAACACCTAAACCATCACACAGTGCTGGTGCCGGCGTTTCCAAAATTGGCTCGAATCCACACTGCTCAGGTGGTGTGCGTAGTTCAACCGCGTCAATAATTTCGGCAACTTCAGCACAGTTTGCAGCGGTAATCACTTCACCTGTAGGCAGACCATCCGTTAACCCAACCAGATCATCGCCAATCAAGGTACTACAAGCTGCTTCCAGCGCGTCGGCATGATCAGCAAAGTTACTGGAAACGGTGAGTAAGTTTTGTGCCACCCAGTGAATGTGCGCCGACTTGGTAAGACCAAGACCACTGCCAGCGTAACCGTTGTAACTGCCACCATCGACCATCAACGCAAAAGCATGGTTTGGAACGCCAGAGTTATAATGCACACCACCAGAATCTGCTGTAGAACAAAAATATTCAGAATCGGTTACTTTACCGGGATCACCATAACAGGTTGGGGTATACATATCTCGAATGGCACCGCCAAATCCTGATGTATCTTCACCCATTAGCCAACGAACACTGTCGTCTACACTAGGAGAGCCTGCGCCATGAACGGAGCAGCTACCGTCAGAACGTGGTGTATTCGGTAAAGAGAGATCGTCACGGCCGTTTATACGATCAACGGTTTCACCCCAGATATCTGAATAGGATTCATTTAACGCCCCTGATTGCCATTGATAAATCAGGTTATTGGTATATTGTGTGTAAGCATGAGCCCATTCGTGGGCGGTAACGTCATCGCTGGTTAAACCCGGACAAAATGAAATATAAACACCATTCCATGACGCATTGGGGCAACTGTCTCCGCGGTTAAAAATGGCATCCATAATGGCACCACTGCCATCAAATGAATCGCGTCCCCATGCATTGGAAAACAATGAATACGTTTCCTCAGATGCGAGAATCATATTATCAGCTTCTGAGCTTGCCGTTGGGAATGCATCCCCTTCAACCCAAAACGGAAAATCCGGGTAATTAGGGCCTGGGTGTGGTTGTGATTCCGCATCATAGGCGCGGCGATCAAGTGCGTCGTGAATACCGGTAATCTGATCAACGATATCTTTACTGTGTGCATCAACATAGATAAATTCGCGAACGCTGGTGTCTTTGTTGGTCACCTCAACTTCATAAACCAGGTGGTCCTTACCCGGTACACCTTTTAATAAACCTTCACGAAACACCATCAACTTAGTTGATTTAGCGCTAAGCTCAGAACCGGTTAATACCGTTTCTTTATCTTTCCAGACTAAAGCTTCGGTGTTTAGGGCCTGGGCCGGATCCTTGCTAACCGTCATGATAGCTATTTTGGCAGCAAGAGAGGGTTTAACCGTTGCCTTGGTACTAACTTTGATATCTGATAAGAAGTTACCATTTACCACGATCAACTGACCGGCAGAATTATAGTGAGTGCGAATCTCGCCACCAAATACCGGAATACCCTCATAAAATTGTTGAAAAGTGGCGTGTTCACCAGTCAGTTTATCGCGACTTGTGCTGACTAATTCCAGCTCACGATCAACGTTTTTGATACCAAAAGCGCTGCCGTAATCCCGTAAAAAGGACTTTGAGTTGTCGGCAATATTAATTACACCCGCTTTATTTTTGTTAACGGTAAGTGCACTGAGTGGAGAGTAGGTGGGTAGCCGAATAAAACGGGCTTTACCAGATTTTTTATCGATACTTATTTTAGCATTGCCTGAAGTGTCGGTTAACAGCTGAGACACTCCCTCGGGTTTTTTAGCAAATGCACTGTTGGCATTCAATGCTAGTGATACTAGTACTACAAGTTTACTGATATTACGCATGTTAATTTCCTTTTTAACAGCAGAACTATCTCGACGTAAGTGAGATACAACAGTTATCTGTATGTATTAAGCGTGTTGAAACATTAATTTTTATTAGCAGTTAGCGATTGTAGTGGAGAGATTCTTCGTGTGTGCTGTACGTGTTTGGCGTCTTAGATACAGCAACAAAAAGGAGAAGCCTAACAAAGCGGAAGATGCAGGCGCGGAAACGGCAGTTTGAGCTGCGGTAATAACGGCGTCATCACCCAGATCAACCAAAAGGCTGACTCCAGAGCTATCACTGAATTCCAAGGGCGAGAGAGAGACGGTTGTTGATTCACCAGCAGCCAGAGCGCCAACCTGAAAAACGATATCTGCCAGGGCAAAAGAAGAAGATTGCAGTGCATCCAGTTCGAAGTCGAACAGGTAGCTAACTTCGGCCAAATTGATTGTGCTTGCACCATCGTAACCCCAGCTAATATCATCGGCTTCAAACGCATCAATATCACCTAAACCATCGAACAAATCATAACTCATGAAAGTTAATAGGCTTTCGTCAAACATGATATCTACATCGAACGCCCCCAGTGAATCGGGCACGCCATCGCCCAGACCGCCAACCATAAGCGTGAGAGAAACCTCATCTCCCGTTGCAACGTCTGATTGAACCGCGGGGTCCAGCCACAACATTATGCTGGCATTAGCCACTCCACCAAACAGGAGTACGACTGTAAATACAACGCTTTTCATTATTCTCATGTAATGTTCCTTTTATTATTTATTGAATTAGACCTTTTCAAATATCACGTGAGCAAAAATGTTGTTTTTTTTGATAGATAATGTCCTATCTATTAAACGAGATTTATGATTCACGTAACATTTTCGTAAAGCATATTTCCGGCCATAAATAAGAAATTCCTTTATTACAAGAAGTTAACCATTAAATATTACTTAATTTAATTCTAATATGTATAAAAACCGGACACTAAACTGGTGATTTTGCTACAAAAAACCGGATAGGATTGCTTATTTTGGAGGCTGTTGTGTTAGCTTAAATTTGATAGAGGAATATAATCGAAAGTTCCTTATGCCACATACGTTCTTCAGGCATGAATTCTTTGAGTAATGATGTCGATGCCTTCACTGGTAAAATTAAAAGGATTTAAAATGAGAAAAACACTGAATATTGCGAGTGCAGTTCTGCTATTAACTTTTGTATCTGCTGTTAATGCTGAAAATGTCTGGCGCATAGGCGCAACATACAGTTTTCAAGAAGTTGATATTAACGGCAGAGACTTTGATGCTGCGGGACTGACAGCAGGTTACCTGTATAATCAATATGTTGGCCTGGAGGTCAGGTTTTTAGCCGGAACATCCGGGTATTCCGGTTTTTATGGCATGCCCGACGCACCATGGGGTAATTACAGTGAAGACATTAATACTCAGGCTTCATTATTACTAAAAGCCCAATACCCAATATTTAAAGCCATTAAGCTTTACGGGTTAGCCGGTTACTCCAACACAGAAATCGAAATAAATGGCTTAGCGCAGCAAAACGATGCAGAAGGCAACATCACAGGGAACGTACCTTACAAGCAAACAATAACAGAAGGCGGTTTTACCTACGGTGTTGGATTAGATTATCAAATCAGCGAACGATTCGATGTGTTTGTAGATTATCAGGTACTCCCTGATTTTAGGTCAAGAGACTGGGACAGCATAACAATCGGCGTTAGCTATTCGTTTTGATTTTTTAACTAACGCACAAGCTGCAGAGGCCAGTTGAGAAGAGTAGGAGTGTACTAGCTCAGATCCAATCAAATCAGTTTTTTAGTTCGCCCTTGCGATAACGCTGAAAATATAGATGTAAATCAAGCTGGTAACCGATATTAAGGTGTATAACGACACCGAATTCACTACAACGCAAGGATATTGATTGTGGCACTTGCTGACCAAACCTACGGCTTCTACATCCCTAATGTTTCTCTTCTGGGTGTAGGTTGTTCAAAAGAAACTGGCGCTCAGGCAAAAGCGTTAGGCGCTAAAAAAATGCTGATTGTGACTGATAAAGGCATCAATCAAATGGGCATGGCTGACGAAATTAAATCGTATGTTGAAGAAGCAGGCTTGCAAGCTGTTATCTTTGATGGCGCAGAGCCAAATCCGACAGACAAAAACGTTCACGATGGCCTTAAGGTTTATCACGAGAACGAATGTGATGGCATTATTTCTCTGGGTGGTGGCTCATCTCACGACTGTGCAAAAGGTATCGGTATCGTTGCCACCAACGGCGGTCATATTCGTGACTACGAAGGTGTGGATCAATCAAAGCACAACATGCCTCCATTCCTGGCTATCAATACCACTGCAGGAACAGCGAGTGAAATGACGCGTTTCTGTATTATTACCAACACCGATACCCATGTAAAAATGGCGATTGTCGACTGGCGCTGTACACCAAATATCGCGATTAACGACCCTCGTTCAATGGTTGGCATGCCGCCATCATTAACAGCGGCGACGGGTATGGATGCCTTGACCCATGCGGTAGAAGCTTATGTTTCAACTGCTGCAAACCCAATTACTGATGCCTGTGCTGTTAAAGCGATAGAGTTGATCGGTAAACATTTAGGCACTGCCGTAGCAAACGGTGAAAATATGGAAGCCCGCGATGCGATGGCATACGCCGAGTACCTTGCTGGTATGGCATTCAACAATGCAAGCCTGGGTTATGTCCATGCGATGGCGCACCAGCTTGGTGGTTTCTATAACTTGCCTCACGGTGTTTGTAACGCCGTATTGTTACCTCATGTGTGTCAATTCAACCTCATTGCATGTCCTGAGCGTTATGCCGATATCGCCCGTGCATTAGGTGAGAACGTAGAAGGACTCTCTACCACTGCGGCGGCACAAAAAGCAATTGAACGTATAAAAGCGTTAGGGCTATCTATTGGTATTCCAGAAAACCTCACTGTTTTAGGTGTGAAAGAAGAAGACCTGGAAGTAATGTCTGTAAACGCGAAAAAAGACGCTTGTCAGTTGACTAACCCTCGTAAAGCGACGCTTAATGAGGTTGTTCAAATCTTTAAAAATGCACTGTAAGGCGTTGTCTTCTATAAAAAGCCACTTCGGTTGAAGTGGCTTTTTTATGGATGTTTGTCATTGTGATACGCGTTCACTGTACATAATCACAAACTGATTCATAGCGGCCGTATTATTGTACCAGCGAGTCTGCGAGCGACTCACCAGAGCAGGTGTCAACAATACTGACATTACGAACTGCTTCGGACGCTTGTTCTACGCATAACATTCAACAAGCGTCGATATAGATAATCGCGCTGTAACATTTAAGTTGCCTCAACTTTAAGAACGGTAATCACTAAAACAGGAAAAATGTGGGGCAGTCATAAATCTCTTGCTGGCAGAAAATCTCGTTTTGTGTTGTAAATTTCAAATGATGACTGCCACTTAACTTGAGAATCTCTGCCACCGAGATCTAACGATTATCAATGAGTTATAAATTTACCAAAAAAAACACTGTCACATAAAATGAGATTTATTTTTTGAATAGTCATTTGACATCCTGATACTGCTTGGTTCATAGCTTTGCTTACTGATTTAGTTAGTCTCGGCGGGCGGTGAATTGACCTTTCCCCTGAATTAGCACCAATCTTCAAACATACCACACGCAGAATGCATCAGGCAGAGTGAGGGCAGACAAGTATCAACGCAAGTAAACGATTCAGACTCCCTTATACGAAGTTGGCGACAACAAACTGATACATTAATTTAATTTATTAAATAGAAGTCTGTAACTTTCATCTTCCAGTTGAAGTTTTGGCTCTGATCCCTTTCCTGTATTGAAATTAAATGCGAAAGGAGGCTCAGTAATTCGGTAATTGTGAGCTAATATCGTGGGAGAAAAAATGAAATGTGGATTAAAGAAAGCTGGATTATTTGAACTAGGAGTATTGAAAGTGTATCCGTTTCCCTTAACATCACTAAACCTGATTCCGGTCTCGGTATAGCAATATGTGGCTGAAATTGTTCCGGTTGTTTTTCCATTTGGATTCAATTTGATTTTTAGTTCTTTTATCACATCGACATTAATCTCTTGCCTACCGTGTTTAGCTTTAACATAAATTGAAGACAAGTTCCATGTCACTCCTGATTTTAGGTGGTTTCCAATATTGTTTTTTGGGATATTCAAAGAGTCGATCTTTTTTATGATCTCATTTACATGTAGGACTTGACCTTGGTTAGAATTTGCTTTTGATAACAAAATCCCTCTCCATATACTTTGATTACCTAGCACCGGAGAACCAGACATACCTTCCTCGATGTTAGGAGAAGTAATCCTAAAAAACTCAGGACTATCATAATAGTCAAATGTCATCAACTCAGATTCTACTTTCTGAAATGTGTTAGTAGCTGCACCTGAGAATCCTAAAATTGTCGTTTTTTCTCTATTCCTACAGAGTTGTGTATCACCAAGCTCTACAGAGAGCTTAGCAGAACTCTTTTGAGAAGATGTTTTTTGCACTTTTATAAAGGATAAATCAATACCCTTAAAACTTTCGACTACTTCACCACCGACAATTTCCAGTTTTTTAAAGTTCGGATAATTTGTATATTGGTAAAATGAAAAAAACACTTTTGAAAGATCAATACCATCAATGACGTGCATAGCTGTGGCCAAATAAACATGATTGTCATCATGGCCTAAAATCACTCCGTTCCCATTAGTAGACATATCTCCACTTTGAATTTTAACAAGCGATTCCACAGAAGCGCTGGCTTTGGCTTGAGAGCATATAAGGATTAAAAGCAAGAATATATTTTTAATTTTCATTGGTAAATCTTACTAAAGCCATCATGAAAGTAATCAGTACAAATACAGTATTAAAGATTATGAGCACAAAGTTATTCTTCGCAAAGAAGTAGAGGTAGTTTGGAATTATGTTTGATCTATTCGAGCCATAGTAAATACTCGATGTACTTCCTTCTAAAACCACATTGATTAGTCCGTTTTTAACGAACAAATCAGTTATAAGAAAAATGTCTTTTTCCTGAAAGTAGAGGCGAGCATTTTTGTGAATGCTGAGTTCTTCCCCTGTACTCAATATTTCAATTTTTCCTGACTTTATAGAAGGTTGCAACGTTGGATTTATCATTTTATTAACAACAAGATGGTCAATTTTTATTATTTCACTCTCCATAAGCCCTGCTTCAGACTCGAATCTAAAGCTCAAATTTAATTTCCCATCTGATGGCTTAACTGTGAATTTCCCATCTTCATTAATTTTCTCTCTTCCTAAATCATTAAAATTATAGGATGAATCGTTGCCAATAGGGTGGAAGTTAAAGTTCGACTCAGTATCCTGAAAATGAACACTCACTTGTTCGATTTCAGAATCGGTCGATGAAAGAGTAATACTTACCCCTTTCGGTATATCCAGTTCGTCGACATAGACATTTTTGAGTATAAGGCGATCAGAAATGTCGGATGAAGTTGTATTGTTTACTTCCAGTCCCCCTTCATCAGTCCAGTGGTGAGCTTCAAATGAAGAAAAATGCTGGACAAAAACAGAAGTTTTATCAATTGTTCTACTCAAGGCAAACAAATTAATAAGATCATTCTGAGTTTTAAAAGAAAGCGCCTCCACCTGCAGCGATATTAGAACGTCCGATTTTTTGTTAAAGAGGGTAAGAATAGCAACAATAATCACAGCCACAAAAATGATTGCGAACAAAAGTGGCAACTCTTGTTTAAGTTCAATTATCTTCATATTCTAAATGATAAAAAGGATAAGTTTTGATTGATTTTCGATTGTTAATCCAAGTAATTTCTAGTATTAATTTATAGAAGCCATTACTCATGTTCTCCATGTTGAGATCAAGACGAAAGGTAGATGCGGCAAAAATATCTGTTAGAACTCCTTCTAGCTTCTTCTGGTTTCCTTCAACAACACGATAGTGAATGGATTTGATATTCGCAGGAGTAAAAAAATGAAGGGCATAAGCTCGCTCGCTGCTAACATCATTGACTCCTTTTCTTCTCAAAACCGTAGGTAAATATGTTTGCTCATCTAATTTAGCTTCTATTCCTAAATTTTTAGCTTTGATACCATTTGGAAGCAAGACATCATTAACTGACCACGGTGTAAATACACTCCAGCCTTGCTCAAAATCCGTTTTCTTAACCTCCATCTGGTAATTCACATTGTTTTTTACAATATTGTTCGCAGTTATATGCGTTTGACCTTTTTCAGGTACATATACATGTAAGGCGAGAACATCGTCTCTTGAGTACGATGCCAATCGAGATAAAGTAAAAGAAACAAGCCGGAAAGAGCCAGATACATTTTTTGGAATGACAGCTTCCCAGCGATTACCCTCTTTGATGTTCTCATCAACTTTCAGTTCCGCAGCGTGAGTTATACTGAAACTTTGAATTGCAACTACGGCGAATAAAAATAAGCACTTGTTCATTAAAACGGTTGATATATTTCTTGTCATTTTTTGGCAGTCATAATTTGTAATTTAAAACGTAAAAGGTCAACAAAGTAATATATGATCAAAACACAGCTTTTCCCTCATCACAATCTGAATTCCAGATCGAAAATTCGTTCCGCTTTTCGAGGTAATTTCGGCAACCCTACTATCATTGAATTATTCAGCATTCCTATCTATTCTGTCGATGGAAGAACTTCGACTGTTAAAGTGACGTAACCTCGGTTATTGTCGTACATGGCCCAAACGTCGTTAGCGAAACAGTACAAATAACCAGGTTTGTTAACTGTAAACTTGGCAGAGTCGCCGATAACTTCAATTTGTGGAGGGGGTGGATCTCCATCTTGCTTAGGGCACTCCTGATTGGCAATTACACCAATTAAAGTGAACCAGTCCGCATCTTCTATCCGTTTGGTTATAGAGATAAGGTCATCCTTGTGTTCGTTTCTGCGCGCCCAATTCCAGGCTGACTCAAACCAGCCAATTGCAGTGCCCAACATTTGTACCAATTCACCAATATGAAATTTACCGTCGTTCATTCCTTTTGGTGAACACGGTATTGTTCTATCTACCCATTCACCTTCCGCAGTGCACTCGTAAACTCCTTTTTCTAAATAGATACCAGTCCAATACCAACGGTGTTTTGCATAGACGTCAACAGTCACTTTGTTTTCGACAAACTGACGATGAGGAAGATATTTACCTTGCTGAATTGGCGGTTTTTGAAACCTGAGCCTTGCATATTCACTTACGTCTTTACTCGCTAGTATATTCGGGATTGCTCTGGGTAAACTTCGAAGCACCTTCATAACACCAGAGTAGGAGTTATGCAGTCTGCCAAAAGGGTTCGGTATGATTTGTTTGACCATATGCATATCAAACAACAATTTGTTAGGTAATTCCTTCAGCTCTTCTATCATCCATAAGAGAGTACAATCCGACAGTCCTGTTTCTTTATAGCCTCCGCCTATGTTGGAATGAACTCCTGGGAACCAAATTTGCTTTACGTCACAGACCTCAGGAATTTCAGTCCAAAGAGTAGGGCTAAAACTACTTCTCCGTTCATCCAATGCAACTGCATGTCGAGCATATTTGACGAATTCACTAAGTTTTGTGTTGTGAAACTTGTACTTATCGGGATTATCGAATAAGTCTAGAATTGCTTTATCATCTGGGATACCCAATGAACCAACTGTATCCCAAACACCAATAAAATAGATACCTTGAGAAGTTGGATGGAACGAGTAGTCTGAATCTATATCTACATCATTATAAACGCAGTGATACAAGTCACTAATTATGTCTTGTCTTGATGCATTGGTGTTTGCATTTGTCTTCTTAAAGTCTATTAATCCGGCTTTCGTAATTAAACCACTTAAACTTCTAGCTGCAAAAGCGCCTCGACTGAAGCCAAACAAAAATATTCTGTCTCCAGGTTGATACTTGTCACTCAACCATTGGTAGCAGTCGCGTATGTCTTCATTTATGCCAATCCCAAGCAATCCACCTGTAACTTGGTCAATGTAACCCTCTGTACCAACTCCTGCTTGGTAACGAGTCAACTGTTGTGGATCATCTGTTTCAAGTAATGAAAAGAGCTTATGTACATTCGTAGGGGCAGGTGATTCACCATCCATATTATTGGATGAATTCCAAGTACCATCGCAGCAAACAACCAAGTTTCTTCCTTCTGACATGACAATAATTCCTTTTGTAATTTTAATTTTGAAGTAAAGGTAGCTTTTCTAATAATTTAACTGCGAGCATTTCAAACCCTTTTGATGTGGGATGCATCTCATTCAACCAATGTGTTTGATCCCCAGGTGTTAAGGTGTTCCTTAAATCTGCAAAATCAAAATTATTTGGATAAGACTGTTTGACCGTCTCTAAAACGTTAACAAATCGATCAATCATTAGTTTGACAACCGAAAGACGAAGATTTTCTGGAATATTAGACATACCTGGGCTGACCCACGGGCCTGAGAATATGCTACTGAGATCTACTCTACGAAGTAACTCCACGCCAACATCGGAAGGCATTAGGTAGTCGTAGGTGTGAGATAAAATCCTAGAATCAGGTTTGTATTTAAGAATTTTGTTGATAATAGTGCTGAATGATAGCTCTACTTGCTTTAATCGTAGATTAAACTCTTCGTCATTTATCCATGATTCAGGTTCATTTATAGCGCCTTTAGGTTCTTTCAAAATAACATCGTGAATATGCTCGAAACCGGTAAAATCGTTCCCACCACCGCTTAGGAGTACATAATGAATATCCCATGGTACTTCCAGTGCATCGATTAAATCTTCGAGTTCTTCACGTTCAGACATCGTAGCAATTTCTTCACCATTTTCTTCGAGACGATAAAAAGTACATTTTTTAAGCTTCCCATCACCGAAGTTCGTCATGCTGACAAGCCAATCTATTATATTCGCAGGCCCTAAACTAAGGCTCTCTATTCTTGGGAAATCAAACCAAGAATCGCCTTGAGTAACGATATTGATTCGGTCTTCTGAAAGAGTTCGCATCATTCTGCGATAAGTCAAATAGTCTTTCGTTTCCCCCCTTGCAATTGCAATACTAGCTCGACGTTCTTTGTAAGTTCGGGCCATAAATTTGCTTCCTTGGTCAATCCAATATGACTTAGCGCATCCGATTCCAAGATTATCGTCATTTAGGAATAAGTGGCTTTTTAGTATTTTTTAACGTAGCCACTGTTGATTAAATAGTCAATATGTTTTAATTTTGAGCAGTCACGTTAAGCAGTAGTGGAATAAAAAGAACAAGGAAGTAAATATTAATCACTATATGGATGTTTAAAATGACCTCGTTAAATGCCATCGAAAATAACGTCACTCAAGGTTTCTTACCTTGGGACAAGTCCAAATCTTCCCACTTAGGAATACAGTATTCATTGATTAAGAAGTTGTTTAAAGGAATCAACTTATCGATGACTTACCAAAAACAGCAATTCAATTACCCAGAATTTTTGCAAACTTATACGATACCGCATTGAGTGGATGAATAAGGGGCGGGTGTTTATTTGTGATTAGGGGAAAGGTCAATAGTAGTAAGAAGTATCAGCGGGCGGGGAATCTACCTCGAATACCGATTTTAGTCCGATAATTTTTAATGAAACTAGGGTGCTCTACCATGTGACAATGTATATGCAGGCAAGATACTCTGATCCAGTTGTGATGAAGATTTATAGTTTTGGTTTGCCGTTGCTAAGGCAGCTTTTGTTTAAAAGCAGTCATCTTGATACTGGCTTCCTATGGTCGGCTTTTTACGTGAAGCAGACTTTCATATTCTTTCCCATGAAAACACAGGATATGGTTTTTCAGAGGAAACGGTGTCACCATGAAGTATTAGTAAAAAACTGTTCATTTTGGGAGACAACATGAAGGATTTATTTCCTGGTCATTTTAAGGAAAGCGATAAAAGCCTAAGAGAAGTATGGGAAACGTCACTATTTGTATTTGATGCTAATATCCTTCTGAACCTCTATCGATATTCAGATACGACTCGTAAAGAGTTTCTTCGTATTTTGGATAAAATTAGAGATAGAGCTTGGCTCCCCCATAGGGCTGCTGAGGAATACTTAAATAATCGCTTGTCGGTAATCGACCAGCAAGAAAAATCTTATGATGACACTGAAAAATCAATTGAGTCATTAAAACGAGATTTAGAAAATTCCCGTCAACACCCCTTTGTAAGTAAAGATATTATGGAAAAAGTTAGTGGTGTTTTTGATGAGCTTTGTCGTGAGTTAAAAAACAATAAATTAGTCCATACAACTCGCATTAATAATGACGAAATTAAAGACGCTATTGCAAGAATATTTGAGAATAATGTTGGCTTTCCTTACGAGAAGGGGCAGATAGAGAAACTAATTGCAGATGGTGAAGAACGATATAAACAAAAAATACCACCCGGCTTTAAAGATGGTTCAAAGTAGGGTGATAGTGAGGTTTTTTCTGAAAAATGCAGAAAGTATGGCGACCTTATTGTGTGGACTCAGGTAATAGATAAAGCGATCGAGTTAGGTACAGGCGTGGTATTAGTAACTGATGATAAAAAGGAAGACTGGTGGGAAAAATTCAAAGGCAAGACGGTGGGACCTCGTCCAGAGCTGGTAAAGGAGTTTAAGGACAGAGCTAATCAAACATTTCATATGTATCAGGCTGACCGTTTTCTAGAACTAGCCAGAGAGAATTTGGGCGAACAAGTAAGCGAAGAGATTGTCGAAGAAATAAGAGAAGTAAGGCGCCGTGATAAATTGGCGCAGCAACGAAATAAAGAGATAGAGCTATATAGACACCGGAAGATGCAACAGATGCATTTGGCAGAAGAGTTGGAAAGCGTTCGGAATCAAATGTATAAGTACGAAAAAGAAATAAATATGCTTCAAGAAAAAAGGCACATGTTAGAAAACGAAAAAAGTAGCTTCAACGAATATAGAAATAAGATGTTCCATGAGGGTAGTGATGAACATATCAATGACAATCAATTGACCGAGCATTACTATCATGTTTCAAAAAATTACGACGAAGTTATGAACCGATTAGAATCTTCTCGAATTAAACATCAGGATTTGATACAGCATATGGCCGTACTCGAAAAACAGCTGGAGACTGTAAGATGATCCTCCGTGTAAGTGGCTATTTATCATAGTGATATGCGGTCACTGCACATAATCATAAACTGACTCATGGCCGCTTTCCAATCTCTAATTAGCATTGTCCATTTCTTCGATATCTGGTGAAGTGCCAGATACAGTATTTTGACTGTGAA
Organism: Marisediminitalea lipolytica; assembly: GCF_001758465.1. GTDB lineage: Bacteria > Pseudomonadota > Gammaproteobacteria > Enterobacterales > Alteromonadaceae > Alteromonas > Alteromonas lipolytica. Next base: position 811,217 of record NZ_MJIC01000010.1, on the reverse strand, counting down.
CCATTACTTTGAAACTAAAGGAGAAATTGGTAGTTGAAGAATCATAAAAATGAAGAAGAAAAATCTCTTGCTGGCAGAAAATCTCGTTTTGTGTTGTAAATTTCAAAGACTTACTGCTGCAAGGCTATTAAAATACATTATTTAACATAATATACATTATGCGCAATTGTATATGTGAACGGTTGAGAGGGCCTAGCTGTGTATCTGCTTCCTTTAGTCAGCCACTATCACACTGCTTTCTGCACCGGAATCTAAATCGATATACAGCTTGCCATTAATAAAATAACCAATCCGATTGTAAACACCGTTGTCAAATATCCGGGCTTGATACTCGCGGCTTACTGGTGATTTATTTCTTTGTTAATTCTGCTTCTTGCTCTCCAGAGCCATTATCTCTGCCCACAAGGCTTCGGCCTCAGCCGTTAACATTGAATAGGTTTTAATGTCGCCATTTCTCTGAGCGTGCATTGCTTGCTCTAGTTTTACATCATATTGTTTTCTGAGTTTTTTGCTGGGGTCTTTCCTGAACAATCCAAACATTAAAATACCTACGTCTGTTATTTTTCTTAATCTTGTTTCAGTGTCACCAACTGGCGCTGAATGCTAATCTGATGATTGAAAGCTATTACGCAGGGTCAGATTATTTGTATCACTTTTCAATTTGTTCAATTTTAATGAGTATCTGTATTTTCCCCAACTAGTAACAATGTACGTTAAAAGTAAATTCACGCTCAATTTAACATAATGTTATTCGTCTGGATTTTAGACTGTCGAAACGCATCAAATTGGTACCTGATATGCACTGCTACCAATTTTATGTTTCCGCTGTATTACTTGCGGTATATCCGCCATCTACCAGGTGGTAGCTGCCGGTAATGAAAGATGGGTGATCGGAAAGCAGAAACAGAACCAACAAAGCAACTTCTTCTGGTTTGCCTAACCGGCCAATGGGATGCAGCGTGGTTAAGACATTGCGTTGTTCATCGCCCAGTTCGTCTAGTAAAGCAACCCGCAGCTGCTTACTCCGGTAAGTGATGTTTAATGATTTCGAACAATTCTGGCCGGTGTTCAGCGATTTCCTGTGGGGAGAGTCCTTCCAGTGAATGGGGATACTTCAGCCATTCTTGTGTTTCATACAAGTAGTAATCGGGGATCAGGTTAGTTTGATTACGTTCGGGCTTGTAATACGGCACGGCAACACGAATATCTTCTGGTGTATTTAGCCTGCACAGCTCGGTTAACCTGGCAATGATGGTCTCGACCGAACGACCACTATCGAACACATCATCCACTATCAACAGGCGGTCATGATGCTGAATGTTTTTAACCAGATAGTTTAAGCCTTGCACTTTGACCTCTTTGGCCTGGTTATCGATACCCTGATAAGACGAAGTACGAATAGCGATGTTGTCTGTTTCGATCCCATGAAAAGCAAGGTATTCCTGAACGGCTATACCTATGGGCGCTCCGCCTCGCCATACGGCAATAATGAAGGTAGGCTTGAAACCTGAATCAAACACTTTTTGTGCCAGTTTAAACGAGTCTTCCAACAGCCCTTGTGCACTAAGATATGTTTTACTTTTCATTGTTTTTCCTACAGAAAAGACATTACCCGCCCAATCAGTCAGGTGCTATGATAACCTGATGTCATCGTATCATAATGGAGTAGCCCAGTGGAAAAGCGTTTCCTGGAAGAACAGCAGATTATCGAAGACGCCTTTCGTTTAGGTGTACAGATTTTTGAAAGTGGCTTTCGTCCCAGTTTTATTGTGGGGCTCTGGCGTGGTGGCAGTTCGGTTGGCATATACGTGCAGGAATGTTTGCAAACCCTGGGCGTTAACACCGATCACATTGCCCTCAGAACCTCCTATCCTGGTCTGCCGGAATACCACAACATGGTGGAAACGCCGGACAAAATCCGCGTTCATGGCACACAATACCTGATAGAAAAGCTTAACGCGGACGATGGCTTGCTGATTGTTGATGATGTGTTTAGTTCTGGCCACAATATCAATGCAGTAATAAATCGCCTGCAATCAAAGCTAAAACGCAACATGCCACAGCAGGTGAGAATCGCCACGCTGTATCAGAGAAAAGATTATAACCGCACTGCCCTGACGCCGGATTTTTGCCTTCATCAAACCACTGACTGGCTGGTCTTTCCTTACGAGCTAAAAGGCTTGTCAAAAGAGGAAATCGCACTCCATAAACCCTATGCAGCCCCATTTATCAGGGATTTGTGATTTAGTACTCCAGCGTAACCTGATGAAAACACCAAACAATCAGATAATAGCCGGTCGCATTTATTCATTTTTTAGATAAATTATGCGCCAGGCTCATTTATAATCTGAATCACCTCTTATACAAAGATGTGTATAATGCCAGCCCCGATGACAACCCGTGATTATTCCATGGCAACGCCCCTTCCCTATCTGGCACATTACCCTGAACATTTGCAGGCGCAAATCCGTCGTTTGCAGGATGAAAACAAATTGGGTGACTGGCTGCGTTCCCGCTATCGTACAATTCATACCATCAACAATGACAAAGCCCTGCGGGATTATGCGCTGGACATAAAAAACCAGTACATGAAAAAAACACAACCGCTCAGTAAGGTCGTGTTCGACAACAAAATTCATGTGGTTAATCATGCTCTGGGCCTACATTCGTATGTATCCCGTGTGCAAGGCGGTAAGCTTAAGAGTAAAAATGAACTGCGGGTAAGCGAACTGTTTAAAAATACGCCTGAGCCTTTTCTTAATATGATTGTGGTGCACGAGCTCGCGCATCTCAAAGAGAAAGACCATAACAAAGCGTTTTATCAGTTATGCCAGCACATGTTACCCGACTATCATCAACTGGAATTTGACGTGCGGGTTTATCTTACAGAGCTGGATAACACCGGGTACGTTTTTTCTTCCCCAACAACCTGATCTGAGAATCGTCATGGATTTTGAATTTGTTACCGATGTAACGGGCCAGCCCCTGGCCAAATGTGATATCGAAAGTGAAGCCTTTGGCGATTGGTTAAGTCATGACCTGGGCACCAATACTAAAGCGATTAGCGATTTACTGCTAACTGTTGATGGCTTGTTGGCTAAACGTGCTGCAGATGCCGAAATCACCGGTAAGATTTATCATTTGGTGATCGCCGATGACGAAGTGGATTTATTTTTAAATAATACCGAGTTATCAGGCCAGGAGTTTGAAGAAGAATTCTCTGATGGCCCTGTGGCTGGCTGCGGATTAGTTGAGTTTAAGCACTTGCTGCAAAGCTGGCTGGAATTTATCCAATAAATCAGTAGTTAACAGATGGCGTAGCTATTCGCCCAAAACCATCTGTCGTACAGTGGATCTGCGGTGTCGTGCTGTTCAAGGTATTTCGCCCCCAGTAAATAGGCTTCGGTTTCCCCCTGTTTGGGGCATTGCCACTGTTGGGCTTCTCCGGTGTGCCACTGAACATGGTGAATTAACTCATGTAGCAGGATTTCGCGAAACTTTGGGTTATCCAAAGGGGAAGCAAATCGGTCGGAATCTTCAACCAGTGTCGGGTGTTTAATAAAAATGGTTCCAGACTCTCCTGTTTCAAAGGCGTACAGGGCATTAATGCGATGATCAATGCCATTAGCCGGGGCCAGCGCTGGCGCGTCAGCATAGAGTTCTGAAGTCAATTCTTTCGGCGTCATCATGATTACCTGAGGATGGGGCAAACTGCGGGTGTCGTACTCAGTGTGAAGTTGGATCCACACCAGCAGGCTATTAATCAGCAGGTCCATAGTGGCATTCACCATTGATATCTTGCATAACGTTGCCACCCTTTCATGGCTATTAACAACGGTTAATACGTGTACAAGGTTAAAACGGTGCAAAAAAGAGGCGTTTACTACAAAAAAGCCGGAGCACTTGCTTGGTCCGGCTTTTTCTGTGAGATTAGCAGGCTAAGTGTAAACCCCAAGAAAACTTTCTGGCACCCGTAACGACTGCGAAAAGGCGGCGTGGTCGAGCTCATCCATGGTCCAGGTCAGCAGCGGCATGTCCGGATAATAGGTATAGCCATCACAAAATACCTCATTGCGGTTACCGGATGGGTCAAAATAATAAATGGTTTTCACCTGAGTCACGCCGTGACGGTCGTTCATTTCCACCGGAATCTCATATTTGCCAATTAAATCTGCGGCGCGAATATGATCCTGTGGATTTTCCAGCCTGAAAGACACGTGATGGATTAGCCCTGGCTCGGGATTCATTCCAAAGGCAATGTCATGGGCCCGGCTGGAACAGCTCACAAAAAACAAAACGGTGTTGCCATCCGCATCGATAACTCTTTCGGTATAGCTGAAATCAAACACTTCGGTAAACAATTTAAGGTTTTGATCAGCATCAGGACCAACAATAAAGACGTGATCCAGCGCATTAATTCTAAAGCCACGGCACACGTCATCATCTGGGATCACGTCGGGATTGAAAGTGCCCAGCGAATTACCTACCTGTTGTTTTTCGGCAAACAAATGCATTTCGTGGCCGGTGGGTAGGGTAAATTTCAAACGGCGTCCGCTTTTTGGGTACACGCCCGCCTCTACCCGCTCAACGTTGATGCCAAATTCAATAATTTTCTTTTCCAGATCATCCAGGGTCGCATCGTCATAAACTTTAAACGCGATGTGATCTAGGCCGGCTCTGTCGGTTTCCCTTAACACCAGACTATGATGATCGTGTTCGGCCCAGGCTTTAAAATACACCAGCCCATTGTCGTCGGTCATCATTTCGTGTAAGCCCATACGGGTCCCGTAGTGCTGTTTGGACTCTGCCATATCCAACACCCGCATTTGTACTTCTGCTAATCGCAATACGCCACGCATTGACATAATTACCACCTTGTATTTGTTACAAATTTTATGGCAACCACGGTGCTGTTCGATAAATGTTGTTAATAGCTTCTTTATTGTAGCTAATGCGCTGTTAACGTTAGATATTACTCATTTATCGACGCTATGTGGTTGTTATGCCAGCGGTAGTTGATTGGTGAAAAAGAAAAAATGCCATAAAAAGCACCTGTTAATCAACCGACTCTGCATGCCATAAGTTAACAAGGTGTAAACTTACACGGGCTTGATAGATCAGGGAAATACCTTTTGCACTCTAACAGTATACCCAAAAGGTATCTTCCCTTATAAAACTGGGGTTATTGGAGTATTAAACGCGGTTATTGGCAATTACCTTTACAATACGACGCAAACCATCTTCCAGGATGCTTCTTGGGCACGCAATGTTTACCCGGATATAGCCCTCACCCGTTTTGCTGCCATACACCGTACCGGAATTTAATAGCAGTTTGCCCTGCTCGGCGAGCATCTGACTAAGCTCATCCGATGAAAAACCCGTCTCCGTGATATCAAGCCATACCAGATAGGTTGCTTGCTGTTTGGTAACGGTGATTTGGGGGCAATGTTGCGTGAAAAAATGCACTACATGCTGATAATTCTGAAAAAGATATTGCCTGAGTGCGGCGAGCCATTCCTGTCCGTGAGTATAAGCTGCGGTGGCAGCAGTAATGCCAAGGGGCCCCACATCACAAACTTCATGAACATTTAATGCCTTGTCTATTTTTTGGCGTAACTCAGGCTCCTTCACAAGGATATTGGCCAGTTGCAGCCCGGCAAGATTAAACGTTTTACTGGCTGCAACCGTTGTCACGCTGCATTGGGCGAAGCGTTCGTTAATGGCAGCAAAAGGCTGATGTATCACGCCAGGAAAAACCAAGTCACAGTGGATTTCATCGCAAATCACAGTGACATCGTGGGCCAGACAAATGTCGCCCAGCCGGGTTAATTCCTCTTTGGTCCAGGCTCTTCCCACCGGGTTATGTGGGTTGCACAAGAGTAAAGCCTTTACTTTAGGATCTGCTGCTTTTTGTTGTAAGTCGGCAAAGTCCATTTGGTAATAGCCTTGTTGGCAAATCAGGGGATTTTCCACTAATTGTGCCTGCATGTTGCGAATGCTGGAAAAAAAGCAATTATAAACCGGCGTCTGCACAATGACTTTATCACCCGGCTCGATTAAAGCCTTTAAAATGGCCGAGATAGCCGGTACCACGCCTGAGGTATACAGCATCCACTCTGGTTTAAAGGTAAACTGATGTTGGGTGGCAAACCAGTTAGTGACTGCATCGTAATAAGATGACGGCACCTGAGCGTAGCCAAAGATGCCATGCTCAACCCGTGCCTGTAGCGCTTCAATTACGCATGGCGCTGTCTTAAAATCCATATCAGCAACCCACATTGGCAACTTATCTGCGGCTTTTGGGGCATCCCATTTACAGGAGTCGGTGTCTCTGCGCCCAATAATCTGGTCAAAATCGAATTCAGACATTACACATTTACCTGATTAGTCTGCACGATTTTGCAGGCACCCGGCGACAAACAGTGTTCGTCAATAATGATTTCCTTGATTTCGGGAGCATGGATCCACCCGCCTTTTGGGTTTCTTACACTGTCTATAGTGCTGATTACGTCAGCCTGAACATCTGAGTATTCAAAACACAGGTCGGTGTTTTCCATTTTACAATTTTCCAGCACCAGACCTTCAGCATAATACAAAGGCTGACCACCGCGAATGGTGCAGTTAACTAACTTCAGATTTTTTGAATACCACCCCAGGTATTCACCTTCCAGTATGCTGTCGTGCACAGTAACGTTTTCAGTACCCCATAATGCGTCTTTGGAGTTGAGATACGAGTTTCGGATCACTACGTTACGGGCATCCTGAAAAGAGTAGTTGCCTTGTAGCTTCATATTTTCAATCTGTAACTCTTCGCCGTTCATAAATACGTAGTCTGCTTTAGCCAGTTCAACGTTGTGTAATGAAACGTCGTGACAATTCCAGAAGGTTTCCCCGGCATCGGTAAATCGGGTGTTTTCGATGATTGAATAAGCTACTCGTCGAAACATTTTGGGCGCATCAACGACACAGTTTTTCATGTGGATGTGCTGCGCATACCAGATTGCTGCGCGAGCATACGGGGTAAAAAGTGAATCGGCGATAACAATATTATTGCTGTGCCAGTAAGGATATTTGCCCATGTATTCACAGTTACGGGTAATAAGATCCTCACTGTGCTTAAGGGCGGACTCGCCAGGATAAATTTTAACTCTGTCTAAGGTGTGATTTTTCAAACCAAATAATGGGCGTTCACCCTCATAAAAACAATTTTCGATGAGGTGAGCTGGTGCAGTTGTATGCGACATGGATCCTCGGCATATTCATAAAATAACGCGTTGTCTTACTACACAGTGTCTACTTAAATCACCTTTCAGAGTTAGAGCAATACGGTCGAAACTTTGCCTGATAATCCGGAACTCCCGCTTTTTATATTCAGACACTGCTAGCTCTTAACGTTTGGTAACAGAAATAGACTTGTTAGCACCAAAATTGCTTTTAATAATGGTTACTGTTGATTTGTTATGAGTAAGGGAGTTACCACAATGAAATCGTTATTTCTGCTGGTCAGTCTGGTGCTGTATTTTTCTGCCACGGTAACTGCGAAAGAGCTGATAGTGCAGAATATTACTTTGGTGTCAGCGCACTTAGCTGAGCCCAAACCCCACTACTCGGTTCGCGTCAGCGATGGATTAATCACCGAAATTAGCCCTGCACCACTTAAACCCCGGGAGCCTTTCGCTGTGGTTATTCAGGGCGACGGGCAGTTTTTGAGCCCCGGGATTATGGATAGCCACATCCATTCCAATACGATCCCTGGCGTAGGTTATCTGGCGACGCCACAGGCAGATAAACATGCCAACCTGGTTGCAGACTACCTTACACAGTTACCTAAAAGTCTGTTGTATTACGGGATTACACAAGTACTGAATATGGGAGGAAACGAGGGCGAAGCGCAATTTAAACAGGCCCCGCAGCATCCGGACTATTTTACCTGTCAACCTATTCCGGTTATCGGCGGCTACCCTCACTTTTCCGCTGACTACACCTTTAAACATGCCCGCTATTTTATTCTGGAAGCTGAACAGACTTATGATCTGCCTGATGGCATTGACCCATCACGTCATACCGCAAAAGCGGTGATTGCTGATATTGCCGCTGCGGGCGCGCCCTGCATTAAAATTTATGTGGAAGATGGATTTGGTGCGGCATCGCACTGGCCATTGCAAAGCAGCGCAACACTTAATTCAATACGAAACGAAGCGAGCATTCATAACATACAGGTATGGGCCCATGCCAATGCTATCGATATGTTCCAGATTGCGCTGACACATCATGTGGACGGCCTGGCCCACGGATTATGGAACTGGCAGTGGCCAGCTAATCCGGACCAGCCGCCGGTTACCGAAACCCTCGATACACTTATTAATAGTCACACCGCTTACATGCCAACTATTCAGGTCATGCTGTCATTGCAGGGTATGTATGATGACAAAACCTTAACCGATACCCGTCGCGAACAAGTACTCCCCCACTCGTTACTCAACTGGTATACCACGGAGGAAGGTCAATGGTTTAAGCGTGAAATTACCCGAGATTTTGGCGACTTGCCCGAAGCCACCGTGTTTGAGTTAACCGGTTATGGCGTCTCCCGGGCACAAAGGGCTGCCGCTTACGTGGCTAATCAGGGCTATCCGTTGATACTGGGATCAGATTATCCATCCAGTCCGTCTTACGCAGCCGCCCCTGGTTTATCAACCTATTATGAAATGCAAAAAATGGCAGAAGCCGGCATTACTGCCGGGCAGATATTTGATGCCGCCACCATTAACGGCCCGTTGCAGTTTGATATGGCCGACCGTTACGGCACCATCGAAACGGGTAAAATAGCCAATTTACTGATTCTGGATAAAAACCCACAGCAAGCAGTAGAGCACTGGCAATCCATTAAGACAGTCATATTACATGGTGAGGTCATTGCGCGGGAAACCCTGGCTGTAAACCCGGAGTAAAGGTTTACAGCTCCACATCACAATAAGGACAACAAGCCTTCAGCGCCGACCATCACTATTTCAAATGCGATAAGGATGATAATAATCCATTCCAGAAACGAAGAATGCTTGTGTTTAAGCTCATCGGCCAGCATATCAAACAGTTCATGAATAACGTTTAATTTGTTGGATAACAGTTCTACCCTTGGTTTGATATCAAGATATTTTGCCGCCGTATTATAGGCAGACTCATACACCGGGTATTCCCAAAAAAATTCAGGCGTATCCAACAAGTTATAGTGCAAAAATATGTCACTTTTGGTACTGAACAAATGTCCTCTGATACTGGCAATCTTGCGCCGTCCCAGCTTTATTGAGCCGGTTTCTGCCAGCACTTTAGGTAAATGACTGTACTCTGCAATGGTATGCTGAGCACGTAATTCATAGTCATTGAGTTTGATCGATTGTGCCAGCGCGTGGCTGATTGCCAGTCGTAACAGCGGATCTTCTGAAGATAAGGTGATCAGGTCTTTTTGTAATTTGACTTCGTTACCTTCGCAAACAAAACGGAAATGCTCCTGATGCTCGCCAGCGAGCAACTCAGAATGAATTTTAAGGCGATGTAACAGTGATAACCTTTCGTCTTCGTCGATGCCCCAGAACACGACCACACCGTAGTCAAAAAACCACGCTTCGCCACCGGGTAATTCAATTAAAACCGCGTCACGATAGCGAGTGCCAATGTCGATTGAAAAATCAGCCGCAAGTTGGCCTTCCGGTAAGGAGAACACCGACACGCGATCATTAGAAAATTGCATAAAAGAAAAAACCTGAATAATAAAATCGCGGCGATTATGCGCTCTTTAGGCTAAAGCACCTATCAGATTCAGCACGTAAAATATTGCTTATGAGGACAAAATGTTTTTATCAGGGGAGCATTTCTGGTTTTTCGGCCTGGTAAAACTGATAGTTATTCCTACCAGCACGTTTTACCGCGTAGAGAGCAGCATCAGCCTGTTCGATAAGTGTATTGAGCTGCGTGCCTTGCTGTGGATACAATGAAATACCGATACTCACCCCAATTGACACCTCGGTACCGTCAAGGTCCACCGGCGTATTAAACGTCTCCACTATGCGCTGAGCCACATCGCGAATGGCCCCTTTATCAAGCGGTTTATACAAAATGATAGCAAACTCGTCACCCCCGAGCCGTGAAATTAAATCAATTTCACGGCAAGACTGTTTAAACAGTTGAGCAACACGGACCAGCAACGCGTCACCCGTTTTGTGACCATAGGTGTCATTAACCGCCTTGAATTTATCCAAATCAAGCAGCATTAACGCAAGCATTGCAGAGTCGCGGGATGCCATGGCGATATATTTATGAAAGGTGGCATAAAACTGATTCCGATTGGCAAGTCCGGTCAGTTGGTCTGTCATGGCCAGCCGTTCTATTTGTTCCTGGGCAACTTTTTGCGGAGTGATGTCCTGCACGATTCCTTCAGATTGCACTACATGCCCTTGAATATTACGGTCATGTAGGCACTTCTGATGTACCCAGCGCAGTTCACCGTTATCACGGCGAACAATTCGATGCTCAACATCGAAAGGTTCATTGCTTGTTAACGAGTTTTCATACTGCCTGGTTACCTCATCGCGGTCAGCCGGATGGATAATCTCAAAAAATAATTCTTTGCTGGTAGAACGCAAAGAGTCTGGCAAACCACAAATATTATAGATTTCGTCAGACCAGGTCAGTGAATCGCTGGTAAGGTCATATCGCCAGTTTCCTATGTGACCTAATTTCTGTGCCTGATTTAGCGCTTCTTCAGTACGTTTTTGCTGAGTAATATCAGTTCGTATCGCAATGTATTGAAAAGGTTTATTGTTATCATCAAGAAACGGCACAATGGTCGCGTTCACCCAATAATAAATACCGTTTTTAGCGCGGTTTTTAATGTCGCCATGCCATACCTTACCCCGACTTATGGTAGACCAAAGCTCATCGAAAAAATCACGGGAATGATAACCGGAGCTGACCATTCGATGGTTCTGGCCCATAAGTTCCTCTCGCTCAAACCCACTGATTAGGCAGAATTTGTCGTTAACGTAAATGATATCCCCACGCTTATCGGTGATACTTACTATGGCATGTTGATTAAGCGACTCCTGTTGAAATTTTAAATCTCTGTTCAACGTTTTAAGCTGAGCCATTATGGCGTCTTCGTTTTGTCTGACTTCAGCTAAGTTGTGTTCATAAGGCTTAATAACCCGCCAATAAATCACCGGTGTAGATACCAGGGTAAGAAAAAAGATATCGATGGCAGTGTACTGCCAAACGGACAGTCCACTAAACAGCATGTGCAAAGTGAACATGATGATGCCCTCAACAACCAGAACAACAGATAAAATCTGAATAAAAAGTCTGGTTGTTATTTTATGTATTAAGTTCGGGGACGACACCAATTAAAACCTGAGAATTTTTATTTTTAAGAGTAATCAATAACAAATTTAAGGGTTAAGTATAGCGTAAAATTCATGGAGCACAGGCAATCCCTCCTTACCAGTGAACAAGCAGTTATTGATGAGCAAACCGGGTAGTCTATGGGCGCCTCTATTCTGAGTGGGTTGCTGTTAAAGCAGACTTACTACACTCCCCAAAATTTAGCTGCGACATTCGTGAAATTCATAATTAATAGCCATTATTTGTCGCCACACATCAGTGAAACAATCGTTTCACTTTTTTTGAATCACCTGGCGGCTGCTTTGCATCCTGACGATAATGAAATGAGGCTAAAACTAAAAATCAATGACTTACCTATTTAAATTGGGTTACGCATAACCGCTATCGCTTGTTTTAGATGATTGTTTGGCCAGTTTGAGCCTGCTCCTGTCCGGGCAATGAGATGATATAAACGTAGAAAATCGAGGTGGGTATGCCCGGAAACCATTTCAGGGCGATGAGCTATTCGGGTTAAATAAGTGTCGCTGGCTATGCCTGCCAAAACGTATTCATAAAGAATAATTTAAGGCGAATAAGGAAATAAACGGTACTGAACTGACCGCCAGCTTTAAACGGTCAGTTCAAAGTCGCTACTTAAGCATTAACATCCACAACTACCCGCCCCTGCACCTGGCCGGATAAAAACTGTGGTGCTACGGTAAGCGCTTCTGCCAGGGTAACCTGACGGGTAATAATGGCTAAAGCAGATTCTGGTAAATCCTCAACCACGCGAGCCCAGGCTTTTTCCCGCACCGCCAGAGTTTGGGTAACGCTGTTTATTCCCAGCAATTTAACACCGCGCAATATAAAGGGCGCAACGGTTGCCGGAAAATCCATGCCCTGCGCCAGGCCGCAAGCGGCTACCGCCCCCTCAGATTTGGTTGCTGCACAGGCATTTGCCAGGGTATGGCTGCCTACAGAATCCACAACGCCCGCCCAACGCTCTTTGGCCAGCGGTCTGCCCGGCTCACTTAGCAAGGCTCTGTCGATCACCTCTTTAGCGCCCAGAGCTTTTAAGGTTTCAGCCTGCTCAAGACGTCCCGTGGATGCGACTACGTCGTAACCAAGCTTGGCGAGTATCGCTATAGCAGTTGTTCCCACGCCGCCGTTCGCACCGGTCACCAGGATTTCCCCGTGATCCGGCGTTACGCCCTGAGACTCAAGTGCGATAACGCAAAGCATCGCGGTATAACCCGCTGTACCCACTGCCATGGCATGTTTACTGCTGAGTGCTGGTGGGCGCAACTGAACAAAATCAGCATTAATGCTGGCTTTCTGGGCCAGACCACCCCAGTATTGCTCGCCAAGACCCCAGCCATTAACCAACACCTTATCGCCGGCCTTGAACTTATCAGAGCGACTTGCTGCTACGGTACCGGCTAAATCAATACCCGCTACCAGCGGAAACTGACGAACGACCGGACTTTTACCGGTTATGGCCAGTGCATCCTTATAATTAAGCGTACTGTAATCAACATTAATCAGAACATCTTCATCGGGCAAGGCACTCTCTTCCAGGGCTTTAATTTCTGCACTGTAGTGCTGTTCGTCTTTATTGATATAAATTGCATTAAACATGAGGTTATCTCCGCTTTGCTTAAACTAGGAACGTGTCAGTTGATTAAGATACCCGGTGGCAAATTTGCGCATGGGTTCGCTGGATTGCATCACTTTTGCTGTCAGGATAGCGCCTTCCCAGCCTATCCAAAAAAACTCCGCCTGCTGTAAACAGTCGGTGTCAGATGCGATCAGGTTTAGCATTTTGGCTTGCTCCAGGTTGTGAGCCAGCATAAAAGACCAGTTTTTTAAGGACTGCGCCAAAGGATGCTTAAATTCATCTGATAAAATTGCCATCTCCTGTCCAAAATTACCTATCAGACAGCCGCGACTAAAGCGGTATTTCTCCATCCCTTCTACTGCTTCATCAACAAAGGTACTGAGTCCTTTGAGTGGGTCAGCTGGCGATGACGCCAGACACCGGCGAAGTTTGGCACAGAAATACTGGTCGTAGCGTTCGATGACCTGTAAGCCAAAATCATCCTTGTTCTTAAAGTAATGATAAAAAGAGCCTTTGGGCACACCCACACGCTTTAGGATCATGTCGATACCGACGGTGTTAAATCCTTGTTCGGTGAGAATTGCCATGCCGGCCAGTAACAGTGCCTCTTTTGTATCATCAAAATTTCTGGCTGATTTCGGTGGCCTGCCTCGCCTTATTTGTGTCATTTTCACCTCAATTTAAACTGATTGGTCTAAATAATTTAGACTGGTCGTCTAATTATTATAGACCGATTGTCTACTAATGCGATAAGAAAAGGCGCATTAATACTTAAGTTATTGATATTAAGATTTATTTAGTGAGAAATGAGGAAGTCTTTGTATTCAGTCAGCATGTATATGGAACGCTTGGAAAGTACCGGGTTTTTAAGCTCAATAACGCGATGGGCATTTAGTAGTTGCTCAGCAGAACTGGCGAAAGATGCACCTTGGTAAAGTGCCATTAACGAGCCATCCTTAAGCGCTATATCGAGGCCACGGTGAATACGTTCGGCCAGCCTGACGTTTTGCTTATTGACAAAAAAATACATCGGCGAGGGGTAATAGAAGGCGGTACTCTTTTCGATTAACAAATTAAATTGCGGCCGGTTATCCACTTCATTCTGGATTTCGATAGCTGATCTTGGAAAAAAGTCAGCCATATTATTGTGGATAAGCTTAAACAACATGCTGAACGGTTCTTCCTCTACACGGTAACCGTTAAAGCGTAAAACATCAGTATCAGGCCAGCCTATCCCCTGCACCGCCACTAACTTTTTCAACTGTGCTGTGGTGATATCGTTAAATTCGGCCTGACGATTTGGATGGATCAACATAAGCCGGTAACCCAGCAAACCTCTTGCGAGCGGAAAGTAAACTGCCAGATGTTCACGTTCCCGCTCAACAGAAGTCACTGCCCAGGTCACATCGGTGGTGCCTTCTTTTACCTGTCTGAGTAAACGATCCTGAGTGGCGTTAAACGGATCCGGTATGATTTTCGTTTGCCCGGAGGTGGATTCGGTTTTGGCTAAAGCCAGTTTAAGCGCCGAAACAAAATACAGGTGGACTGAATTGTCCTCAAAAACCTGCGCAGGCACTCTTAGGGTTTGTTGTGGTGCAGGCACGCCATGACATGGTATTGCCAAAGCAAGCACACCAAGAGAGCAGATAAGTTTGGATAAATAGCGACGGGAAATAATAATCTCCAGCAAGTTAAATAAACTTAGTTTTAAGCTTAGATAATGCTTAAGGAAATTAACAGTTTTGCTACAGGTTATTTTGTGCGTGACAGGACTGCGCTAAATCACACAGTCCTAAAATTGATGGATATTAAAAATATTGTTTATCAATTGCCTGATGCATTTTCACTACACCAAGCTGAATGTCGTCTATCACTTCATGCAAGCGTTGCTGGGTTAATTCGTGGGTATCGAGTTGTCCTAATTCAGCTGATAGCGCACCGAGTTCCCGGGCAATGGGCTCAGAATTAGGTAGCTCAGCTAAGCATTTATTAATTTGCGTCAAGCCATGGGCCAGTGAGCGCGGGAATTGGTGATTTTTAATTAAAAATTCCAATACGTCAGCGCGGTTAATTCGAATACGCATTTCCTGGCGATACATCTGGTAAGCCGTCAGGGATTTTAAAACGCCCATCCACTGAATATTTTCAAAAGCTGATTGTTCCGGCGATAAATCAGGCAATAAAGAGGCCGAACGAACATCGATTATTCTTGAGGTCATATCGGTGCGTTCAAGGTGTCTTCCCAGACGTAAAAAGGCATAGCCCTCGCCTCTTAGCATGGTGCCACCAAGCAGGCCGGTGATCGTTTGATTAGCAACGATAATCCGATTTAAACAATTATACCGGTGCCGCCGGGTCAGTACGCTCTGCCCATCAGCCTTGGCAGACATATGTAAGTTGTTAATAAGCTCCCAGGCTTCAGAAGGAATAATCTCACGAATGATGCGAGCGTTTTCCCGCACGGCTGATAAACAGTTAATGATCGATCCCGGATTAGCGGTATCCGTCACCATAAATTTGATAACGCTTTTTTCATCGGCTTCTTTGTACAAATCGTAAAACACGTCACGAAAAGACAGCATGTCGATAATCGGCTCCCACCCCAGTGTGACATCGCGGGGTAAATCCAATAACAAGTGGGTGTTGACCTGAATCAGCCGAGCCGTATTTTCGGCGCGTTCGAGATAACGCTCCATCCAGTAAATATGATTTGCTACTCTCGACAACATGATTATTCGGCCTCCATGTCAACTATCCAAGTATCCTTACTACCACCGCCCTGCGATGAGTTAACCACTGTGGAGCCTTTACGCATAGCTACCCGGGTCAGACCCCCCGTGGTTACTGAAATATCACTGCCGCTTAATATAAACGGACGTAAGTCCAGATGTCTTGGTTCGGCTTTGGTACCAATGATGGTTGGCGCGGTAGACAATAACAACATGGGCTGAGCCACGTAATTACGCGGATCTCGACGAATCAGGCGGACAAATTTTTCACGCTCGGCTTTGGTCGCGTGTGGCCCGATTAACATGCCATAACCACCGGATTCGTTGGCCGGTTTTACCACCATTTTATCAATATTTTCGATAACGTAATCACGCTCATCTTTATTGACACATTTGTAGGTGGGCACGTTAGGGAGAAGTGGTTCTTCGTTAAGATAGAATTTAATAATTTCTGGCACGAAGGCGTAGACTACCTTATCGTCTGCCACACCGGCTCCCGGCGCGTTGGCAAGACCTACGTTACCGGCTTTCCAGGCTCGCATTAAGCCGGGAACACCCAGCATGGAGTCCTCGCGAAAGACTTCCGGATCCAGGAAGGCATCGTCAATTCGACGATAAATAACATCGACCCTGGCAAGTCCATCGACGGTTCGCATGTAAACAATGTCGTCATCGCCTACTACCAAATCGCTGCCCACCACCAGTTCGGCACCCATTTGTTGCGCCAGATAGGCATGTTCAAAGTACGCGGAGTTATAAATACCGGGGGTTAAAACCACCACTTCGGGCTGCTCAATGTCCCGTGGTGACAACTGACTCAACATGTCATAAAGTTGTGAGGGGTAATCATCTACCGGCAGAATATTATACTTTTCAAACATATCCGGGAAAACCCGCTTCATTACATGGCGGTTTTCCAGCATGTAGGAAACACCGGATGGCACCCGCAGGTTGTCTTCCAGTACATACACCGTACCGTGGTGGTCGCGGACTAAATCTGAACCGCAAATGTGCGCCCACACGCCGTGCTTAGGTTTGATCCCCATACACTCAGGTAAAAAGTTTTTTGAGTTTTCAAGCAGACTTTTAGGCACAATGTCCGCTTCGAGAATACGTTGTTCGTTGTACAGGTCGTCAATAAACATATTGAGCGCTTTAACGCGCTGTTTCAGACCTTTTTCGATCTGTTGCCATTCTTTTTTATCGATAATGCGAGGAATGATGTCGAATGGCCAGGCCCTGTCTATGGAGCCCTCTTCTTCGGTGTATACCGTAAAGGTAATACCCATGACATGAATAGCGGTGTTTGCTGCTGTTTTATATTCTTCTAATTCTTTATCGGAAAGATTTCGCAGGTATTTACAAATTTCTTCTGCGGCAGGGCGCGGTTTGTTTGCGGCGCGAATGAGCTCATCGTAAAACTCGCCTGCCCGATAATTTCCCCATCTAATGGCCATTTACAATCCCTAGAGCTTATTTCGGTATAAGAAATACCATCTAAGCGACTTTTAGATGAAATTGCAATTAAAATAATGACAAAATGATGACAAATTGATCTGGAAAAACAGACTGATTCCATCCATGCTATCGCTATCGATTTTTGTGTGTTTTCAGAGAGATTCCTGTGACTTATTGTTTAGCGGTTAAAGTCAATCGCGGATTAGTGTTTGCTTCGGATTCCCGGACCAATGCCGGGGTGGATTATGTGGCGACGTATAGCAAGATGCGACGCTACTGTTGGCCCGGAGAACGGGTTATCGTGTTGATGACCTCCGGCAGTCTGGCCACATCGCAAGCGGTAATGAATGCCATAAACCGTGATTTAGAAGATCCTGATGCCAAGTTCAGTTTGCGCCATGGCAAGCAACTGTACGAAGTAGCGCAGTATATTGGCAAGCTGAGTCAGCAGGAACAAACACTGCATGAGCGCGCTATGGAAAAGTCCAATAGCAGTGCCGAGTCAAATTTTATTGTTGGTGGTCAGATAGAGGGTAAGGCAGCGGAGATATTCCATATTTATCCCCAGGGCAATTTTATCAGCGCGTCAGAAGACACCCCTTATCTGCAAATAGGCGAAACCAAATACGGCAAACCTATTCTCGACCGTATAATTGCGAAGAGCACCACATTAGAGGATGCCGCCCGCTGTGCTATGGTATCTCTGGACTCAACGATCCGCAGTAATATTTCGGTGGGGCCGCCTATCGAACTGGCCATGTATCAGAATGACTCTCTGAATGAGCCTTTTCATCATACCTATACACTCAACAGCCCCATGTATAAGTCGATGAAAAAGCAATGGACTGATGGCCTGCACCGGGCCTTTGAACAATTGCCCCGGTTTGATTGGGAAAAAACTAAACCTGACGAACCAACAGATGGATAAAGTGCAACTTTTCACGGGTGCGTGAGTTAATGACAAAGGGATAAGCATCGTCCATCCCCATACTGCGATTAAGCGCATTAAGCAGGTTGGTCAGTTTGTCCCAGTCGTCAATTAACGTATCGAAGCTTTTTTCGTTGTAGCTGGCCGTATGCGGTTGTTCGGTTCTCAGTGGATTGGTTAACAACCGGTTCTCAAGGCTGGTGTCATATTCGTTGGCCGTTTCCAGTGTATCCACCATGTGCAGGTAATGAGCCCAGGTTTCAGCCCAGTCTTCCCAGGGGTGCATACTGGCGTAGGCACTGATGCAGTTCTGCTGCCACTGAAGGTCCGGCCCTTCAGCATAGTAGCGTTCCAGACTTTGCTTGTAATCCTGGCGTTCATCGCCAAACAGTGCCCTGAACGCGTTCAGGTGCGTGCTGTCTTTTACCAGTACATCCCAGTAATAGTGGCCTGATTCATGGCGGAAGTGGCCAATCAATGTACGGTAGCGCTCGTTCATCAGTTCACGCATGGCCATACGTTTGGACTCTTCGGCCTCTTTGAGGTTAATGGTAATCACCCCGTTGCTGTGGCCGGTTAACACTGTGTTCTGTACGGTAAGCTCGTGGTTGTACAGGTCTTCTTCCACCTCGTCTTCCAGAAAACGGAATGACATTCCATGGGGCGTCTGGCGTTTACCAATCACCGGCAGACCCAGTTTGTACAGGGTGTAAAGTAAATGCCGTTTAGCCTGCTCCATGTTAAACCACAGCTTGAGATTGTCCGGCTTGGACAAATCCGGGATCGTATCGGTTAGCTGGCATGACGGACACAGGCCTTCGCTGCTGTCCACCGGGTTCAGCCAGTTACAAATATTGTTATCTGTGTAGTTACTACACGGGCGGTAAGCGTTGCCATTAACGTTTGCTATCCAGCGGCCCTGTTCATCAATGTCGCAGGACGAAAGAACCTGAGCATCAGACAAAAAGCCGACCGGGCGCTGACATTTAAGGCACAGGCTATTGGCAAAGTATAAGGTGTTACCACACTGACAAGGATACGTTTTCAAATCATTCGCTTCTGTTCAGGCACTGCTGTAATTAGCGTCGCTAAATTATAGTAGCAAAAGATAACACAGCAAAGTAATGACAGTTTAACGACATCACCGTTAAATTACTGCGTTCTGTCGGGAACGGGCACTACTACAGCGTTTTGAGCAGTATTTTACCTCGCTCCAGTTCTTTTCCCACTTTTTGCGCCAGCTAAAGGGGCGCTGACAAACAGGACAAATTTTGCTTGGCAAGTCAGATTTACGCATTATCAATTGTCAAAAGCAATTCGTTGGCCTGTTGCTGCATGGCATCCACGGTTTCCTGGGACATTCTGTCCAGACTCTTGTATATAAGCCCCATGCGAGGATTGTTGCCGAGTTGCTGGCGATGCTTAATCAGAAAATCCCAGTACAGATAGTTAAACGGACACGCCTTAGGGCCGGTTTTTTTGCTCACGGCGTAGCCGCAGTTTTTACAGTAGTCAGACATGCGGTTAATGTACTGGCCGCTTGCTACATAGGGTTTACTGGCCAGATTGCCGCCGTCGGCATATAAAATCATGCCGCTGACATTGGGCATTTCCACCCATTCATACGCATCGGCATACACCAGCAGATACCAGGCATTAACCTCTTCTACTGATAAGCCGGCAAGCAGGCTGAAATTGCCAATAACCATCAGGCGCTGAATATGGTGAGCATAGGCGTGGCGCTTAGTATCACCAATACACTGGCGCATACAGTTCATATTGGTATGTCCGGTCCAGTAAAACACCGGCAATTTACGTTGATGATTAAAGTAATTATCGTGTTGTAACTGTGGCATGCAATGCCAGTAAAAGCCCCGGACATACTCGCGCCAGCCGAGGATTTGACGAATAAATCCTTCCACGGCGTTTAACGGCGCATCACCGTCAAAATACGCCTGTTCAGCAGCTCGCATTACTTCCATGGGAAGTAATAAACCACAATTAAGATAAAAGGAAAGATGGGAATGAAACAGCCACACATTGCCTTCCCGCATGGCATCCTGGTAATCACCAAAATCGGGCAAGCGCTCGTTTATAAACTGTGCCAGCACGTCAAGTGCCTGCGCTCGGGTGACTGCATAATTAAAATCCTTCGCATCACCCATATGGTCGGCAAAATTCGATTCGACTAGCCCGATAACCGCCTGCGTAATATCATCCGGAGCCACGGTATAAGGTTTAGGCGGACTGACGTCGGCGGGGAGTGATTTGCGATTATCCTGATCGTAATTCCATTTACCGCCAACAGGTTTATCTCCCTCCATTAACAAACCGGTAAACTTACGCATTTCACGATAAAAATATTCCATACGCCATTGCTTACGCCCCTCTACCCACTCCTTAAATTGTGTGATGGTAGCGATAAAGCGGTCATCGTCGGCTATTTCTACCGGCACACCGAGTTGATGCTGCCATTGCTGCATGCTTTTTAGCAGACGGTATTCACCCGGATGGGTCACTACCACTTTGTCAAACTGGTGTTCAGTACAGGCTTTTTTTACTTCTGCCAGTAATGACCCCTGATTGTCGTCATCATCATAGTGGCGATAAATCACCTGATAGCCGCTGTCTTTCAGGCTGCTGGCAAAATGGCGCATGGCAGAAAACAGCAGCACAATTTTTTTCTTATGGTGTTTTACATAAGTGGCTTCTTCTTTCACTTCTGCCAGTAACACCCGGTCTTCAGACTTATTACAGTTGTGCAGACTGGCAATGTCCATTGACAGTTGATCGCCAAGAATTAATCGCAATACACCGGCCATTAGTTTTCCTTGGTATCCGCGTAAGCATCCAACGCCCGCTGGCGCGTTTGCTTAAGGTCTGCAATGGGTTTCGGATAATCCTTGCCCAGCGTAATTCCCGCTTTATTTAACACTTCTTTAGGCGCTTCCCAGGGTTTGTGAAGGTACTTGTCGGGGATATGTTTTAGCTCCGGACAATAGGTTTTGACATAAGCGCCCTGCTTATCAAACTTTTCGCCCTGCAATACCGGATTAAAAATCCGAAAATACGGTGCGGCATCTGCCCCGGAACCTGCCACCCACTGCCAGCTGGCAGCATTACTGGCACGGTCAGCATCGACCAGGCAATCCCAGAACCAGCGCTCGCCTTTACGCCAGTCGATCAGCAGATTTTTAACTAAGAAAGAACCAACAATCATCCTGACCCGGTTATGCATATAACCGGTTTGCCAGAGTTCGCGCATACCTGCATCAACGATGGGTATGCCGGTTTGTCCTTTGGACCAGGCAATAAAATCGTCTTGCCTGTTAAGCCATTTAAACTTGTCGAACTGATAGTTAAAGTTCTGCTCAGTGATAGTCGGAAAATGAAATAACAGGTAGTAGCTGAATTCCCGCCAGCCCAGCTCGCTTAAAAAGCAATCCAAATCACTGTTACCCTGGTCGTCGAAAGCATTCAGCAGTGCATACCAAGCCTGGTTGGGTGAGATTTCACCAAAATGCAGATGCGGAGAGAGTCTGGAAGTCCCTCGTACAGAAGGGATATTACGTTCTTCCTGATAACCTCTGGCCGCATGCCGGATAAAGTCACTCAGCTTATCAGCTGCCCCTTCTTCACCGGGTTTCCAGTGATCGTAAAACGCACTGTCCCAGTCTATATCAGGCAGTAAACCGGCATCCTGAATGGTGTGCCCCTCACGAGAAACATCAGCGTAAGTAATCCTGGTGGGCGCTGGTGATGGATAGCGCGGCGCAGAAGCTTGCAGACAGCCCTTGCGATAATACGGCGTAAACACCCGGTATACGCCACCATCCTGCTTGCGAATACTCATGGGTTCCCATAGCAGTGAGCCATTAAAACTGCTCACCAAACATCCGCTGTCACGCAGCGCTTGTTTTATCTTTTTATCCCGTTCAATCACTGTCGGTTCATAACAGCGATTCCAGAAAACCGCGTTGGCGGAAAATTTACTGACAAGGTCACAAAGTATGGTTTGCGGATCACCACTAAAACACTGCAGGTGCCCGTTTAATCGTTTATTAAGAGATTCAAGCGAATGGTGAAGCCACCAGTTGGACGCGCCGCCTGGCTGTTCTTCCTCTGCTATTTCGGAATCAAATATATAAACCGGCACGATGGTGCCATGCTCTACTGCGGCAAAGAGTGCCGGATTATCAATGACGCGTAAATCCTGGCGAAACCATACAATACTGACAGGCTGACTCACAAAGGCGTTCCTTTTTTAATCGTTATTATAAATGTGCTTTGCTTAGTACGTTGGCAGAGTAAAAACGATCGCCTCAATACAGGGAAATATTCACTATTTCAGGCCAATCGGGTTAGCGGCTGGGTATTTTAAAAATTGTTAACTATGCTTAAATCCATAATGATAAGGATATCGTACTCATCGCTATGAAAACATCATCATCTACAGGTCTTTACTGGTTTCGCCACGATTTGCGTTTGGATGACCAGCCCGTTCTTGGCAATCTGGCCACCAGATGCGACAAACTGTTGCTGGTTTTTTGTATTGATAACGACTGGTTTAAGCCGACCACTTTAAGCACAGCCCGAATGGGCCATCATCGTCAGCAGTTTTTATATGAGTCCCTGCAAGCCTTAAATCAGCAGCTGGATCGCCACCATCAAACCTTATTAATCGTTACCGGCGATCCGGTTACCGAAATTGACCAGCTTATCCGGGCCTATCAGGTCGATGTCCTGGGCGTGGCAGATTATCCTGGCTTTGACGAACGTTGCCAGCTATCGGCTCTGCGTCAACAGCATCTACAACTACCGGTACTTACCGGCCACAACAACAGTCTTTTTACGCCCGGCTCTTTGCCATTCAGTGTGGATGACATGCCGGATAAGTTCAGTCCTTTTCGTCATAAAGTGGAAAAACACGCTACACCAGCGCAACCCTGTGCGCCGGTAGCGCTATTGCCACCGCCACCGGTCGCCCTGCAAACAGACTGGTCTGCTTTACCCTTGTATCATGGCAACTCAACTAATTATCAGGGCGGAGAGAAAGCCGGACAAAAACAGCTTAAATACTATTTTTTTGAAAACCATTTGATCAGTCGCTACAAAGAAACCCGCAACGGCCTGGAAGGTTGGGATTATTCCAGTAAATTTTCCGCCTGGCTGGCTAATGGCGCGCTGTCTGCCCGACGTATTTTTGCTGAACTCAAGCGTTATGAAGCTCAGCACGGCGCAAACGAGTCCACCTACTGGTTGTATTTTGAATTATTGTGGCGAGAGTTTTTCTGGTGGTTACAAATCAAACATGGGCACCATTGGTTTTTATCCGGCGGTATCCAGCGCAAGCAGCCTGATAAAAGCCTGATAAAAGATACCCTGGCCAGCTGGCAGTCAGGTACGACCGACAACGATTACATTAATGCTTGTATGCACCAGCTGAACGCCACCGGCTACATGTCTAATCGGGCCAGACAATGGGCGGCCAGTTATCTGGTTAACGAACTGGGTCAGGACTGGCGCTACGGTGCGGCGTATTTTGAACAACAGCTGATTGATTATGATGTTGGGGCTAACTGGGGCAACTGGCAGTATCTGGCAGGCGTGGGCAGCGACCCACGCGGACTGCGCCATTTTAATATTGAAAAACAAGCGCAAATGTATGATCCGACGGGAGCGTTTCGCAACCTGTGGGGCTAAACCATGGCCCTACCGGTTGTGATCTTTCAGCCATTCATTTAACAGTTTTACCTGACCGCAGCGATAAGCGGCATACATCAGGCGCAACGAATTCGACAGCACTTCACTGTCACTCCAACCGGTTTTTTGTTGGATTTCTTCGTAGCAATTCAATGCTTCCGGCGTTACATAGCCCCTTACCTGCTTTTTTCCTGCCGCTTTTTGACGTTCTCTGAAGCGTTTTTGTTTGTCGGCATTGGCTCTGGGGTTCTTTTTAGATTCGGGCATAGTATTCAATGTGATGATTTTTAATAAAAATGCGTTCGATTCGGTCAACGAAATGAAATCATAAATCGATAATATTGCGCTTGAAAGCAACCAGTGACCGGCTAATCTTAGCCTAGAATATACTACTAACGACCCTTTCAGGTAAAAAAATTACTGTTCAGAGTTGTTTAGCTTACAAGTGTTCGCTAAATTACGCACGTTAAAAATAATCGATGGGAATAAAATGACAACAAAACAATCCAGTTTTAACAGAGAAGACCTGTTAGCCTGTAGTCGCGGTGATATGTTTGGTCCTGGTAACAGCCAGCTTCCGGCGCCTAATATGCTGATGATGGATCGCATCAGCCTGATTTCTGAGGAAGGTGGTGAATATGGCAAAGGCCAGATTGTAGCTGAATTAGATATCACCCCTGATTTATGGTTTTTTGATTGCCACTTCCCGGGCGATCCGGTAATGCCTGGCTGCCTTGGCTTAGATGCCATGTGGCAATTAGTTGGCTTCTTCCTGGGCTGGAGCGGTGGTCCGGGTAAAGGTCGTGCATTGGGGGTTGGTGAAGTTAAATTTACTGGCCAGATTTTGCCTACGGCGAAAAAAGTGACTTATAAAATTAATATGAAGCGCGTTGTGAAGCGTCGTTTGTTTATGGGTCTGGCCGATGGTGTGGTCGAAGTTGATGGCCGTGAAATTTATTCTGCGAAAGACCTGAAAGTCGGTTTATTCCAGGATACCAGTGCTTTTTAAAAGTCATTAAAAAAGCCCCGTTCGGGGCTTTGACATCAAGAGATGTTAACGGACCACCACTCCTAATTGGCGATCTTCCATGGCCTCTCTGTACCCGCCTAACCATTCTGAACGTGCGTCGTTCGTTTGAAACGGACATATTTCTTTAGAGCGACCGCTAATCCCTGCCTGATAACCTTTAGCATGAGCACGAGTCAGTTTATCTCTTTTTTGTCTTTTCATTGAATAGCC
Organism: Marisediminitalea lipolytica; assembly: GCF_001758465.1. Taxonomy (GTDB): domain Bacteria; phylum Pseudomonadota; class Gammaproteobacteria; order Enterobacterales; family Alteromonadaceae; genus Alteromonas; species Alteromonas lipolytica. The sequence continues at coordinate 786,171 of NZ_MJIC01000010.1, read as the reverse complement.
TCTTTCGTTGGGTTAACTGTGAAACAGAAGCGGCCATCATCCCTATACATAATTTGCGGCGGTGTGGCTTTTTCTGAACACACCTATTAGATAGTGCAAGGCCAGTTTTGGTTCAAGAGTGTTTATTTTTTTAAGCACTTGACAAATCGTAACTTTATGAAATTACGTGGCATTTTATGTTACACTTTTTTTTCATAATTGTGTCGGCGGTTAAAAGTAATCGATCTAAAAACCTGTGCAAGTTGGTACAGGTCAAATTTAAACCACTTAAAACGCAATATTTCAACCGAAAGAACAACAATTTAGTGGATGAAATTGAGGGAAGTTTTTTGCTTTTAACCTTTAGTATAGGACACTTTTTATCGCTTTTTGTCTGATAAACAGACCCATAAAAGAAAACCCGGCAAAAACCGGGTTTATCAACAAACTCAATAGTGACGGATTACCTGAAACTGAGTCTGCGCAGGAACGCAAATAAACCTAAAGTAAGTAATCCATAGAGGGTGCCGGTCGCCCCTTTACGCTCATAGTTTTGTTCTTCCGCCGCATCACACTGCTCAACTGAACCAGTGCCATTGGGCGTAAGTTTTACGGCCACAATGCGATTAGCATCAATAGTGTCACCTGCAGTAGTCAGAACTTCCTCACCATCGATATAACGCTGAGTATCAAGATACAGGGCGTTAGCGATGATTTCATTGTCATCGTTGATATCCGCAGCGCTAACTAAACGGTACTGTTCACGCTGCTCACAGGACAACAGCGTATTCAGGTCTATAAAGTCGCCCACGTTAATATCGTACATAAAGGCACGTACCTGGCGATCGTACTGCACGTCTGACTCATATTCACCTTCACCGACCACGATACCATTATTATTAATGGCTCTGGGTCTTACCCCTGCCGTCTGGAAAAAGCCTTGTGGGAAGATAGACTCACCACTATCCAGGTTATGTACAAATAAATGCTGACGAGCAAAACCGTTATTTTCCTCAAGCACTGTGCCCATTACCCAGTTATCATTATTAATGCCCTGGGCATAACTACTCAAACTGTCTTCACGGGGTAAAATCTCAGTGACGACGCCATCAACAAAGGTAGTCGCAACTTCCTGCGGAAAAGTGAATCGACGTGGTTGTGCGCTTGGCAGTGTATACAGCACAAACTCACCGTTGTGCGCATAACCCACGGCAATACCGTTATCATTGATATCACGGGCCGAGCTAACATAGCCGGTAACGTATTCATCCTCGTCGGGTTCAAAAGCCATACCGTAAGGCGTTGTCGACAGCACGTTACCCTGCGCATCCAGTTGCCAGATCGCCGCACGACGATAAGTCCCGGTGGTCACGTTAAGGCTTAAATTATACAAACAAACATCAAACGGCTGTGAACCGCGGGTTTCATCATCAAGACACGCGTCAATGTCTTCCTGAAAATCATCCGTCACATCTACGCTTGCCCAACCTACTACCTGCAGAGACTGGTTAATGGCAAAGGGTTCGCTGTAGCCCGGAATGGGAGCGTCCGCTAAGGCTGACGGTAGTGGGGTTGCGTTGCCGTTAACTTCTACGAAACCCTGAGTCTGGGCATTGTTGATGATATAGGTAAATTCGTCGCCATCATCGTTGGTGTAATCAACCGTAAAAAATGGTGCATTGGCAATACCCACAAAATAATCACCACCAACGGAGTCATATACCGAGGTATAGTTCTGACGCCAATAGTCGTTTATGGCATCGTTAAAGGCATCGAAGCCAGGGATAAGATCTGCTGTTACCGTATCACTTTTATAACTCCGATAGCTCGCGATAGGCTGAAAGGTGGTATTGCCAGCGCCTCTAGCGTTAACAATGTAGGCATAAAGTTCCTGATAGTCAGCGCTACTAAAAATCCCCTGCTCCACGGCTTCGGGATCGGCAAAGCGAGCGATAAAAGTTTCATCTTCAAAATCGAGTAACGACAGGTCAATCGGCGGATTATAACCACCCTGAGCGGTAACCACCATGGTACCGGTATTGTCGATTGACTGGGCAAAGTTCAGAAACACCTTGTCCTGTACAGGTACCAAAGATAAATCGTAAGTGGCCGCAGTCGCTAATGGCGCTATCGCAACGCCTGAGGTTGCAAGGATTACTGCTGATGCAAGCTGTTTTAGTTTCATTCAAAATCCTGTTTGTAGCTGTTAGTCTTCCAGCATACTTTCTAGTTCGTCCCAGCGCGCATAAGCCTGGGTTAATTCTTCTTCGATTTTTGCTAATGCATTCAATACGGCCGTCGTTTGTTCGCTGTCCTGTTTAAAAAATTCAGGGCTGTTAACGACCGATTGCTGTTCTTCGACCTGTTGTTCCAGCTTTTCAATTAAGGCTGGTAAATTGTCGAGTTCCCGCTGATCTTTGTATGATAACTTTTTCGCCTTACGGGGAGAAGTCTTTGCAGTGGGACTGACTTTTTCTGATTTAGTTTCATTTTTTGTTGCTTTAGCCGGCGCAGAAATATAAATCGATTTGCCCTGCCCGGCATACCAACTCTGGATATCAGAATACCCACCAACAAATTCTTCAATTTTGCCGTTCTCGGTAAATAACAAGCTGGAATTCACCACATTGTCTACGAATTCGCGATCGTGACTCACCAGAATTACCGTGCCGGTATAGTTAATCAGCAGGGTTTCTAGCATTTCGAGGGTTTCCACATCCAAATCGTTGGTGGGCTCATCGAGGATCAGCACGTTGCTGGGTTTTAGCATTAAGCGGGCAATCATCAGGCGGTTTTTCTCGCCACCAGACAAAGATTTCACCGGCGCATTTACCCGCTCCGGGGTAAACAGATAATCCTGCAGGTAGCTCATTACGTGACGGGGATGACCATTGACCATAAGATCCCGTTTTCCGTCGGCTACCACATCGATAACGCTTTTCTCTAAATCCAGCCCCATACGGTGCTGGTCGAAATAGGCTACTTCCAGGTTAGCGCCCTGGCGACTACTGCCTGCGGTTGGCGTCAGTTCACCTAACAACAATTTAATCAGGGTACTTTTACCGCAGCCATTAGGGCCTATCAACGCCAGTTTATCGCCGCGTAATACAGTAAGATCGAGCCCGTCAACGATGGTTTTGCCTTCAATCTGGTAACTCAGGCCCTGGGTTTCAAACACCAGTTTGCCCGAACGTGCGGCAGTGTGCTGTGCCATGGCGGCATTGCCGGATAATTCGCGGCGGGCTGCTCGTTCTTCCCGTAGCTTTTTAAGGGCGCGTACCCTGCCCTCATTGCGGGTTCGGCGTGCCTTAATACCCTGGCGGATCCAGACCTCTTCCTGAGCCAGCTTTTTATCAAATTCGGCCTGCTGACTGGCTTGTACTTCCAAATCGTGCTCTTTTTTCTCGAGATACGTTTGGTAATTCCCCGGATAGCTGGTCAGCTGGCCACGGTCTAAATCGACAATACGGGTAGCCATGGCGCGGATAAATGCCCGGTCGTGGCTGATGAACACAATTGCGCCCTGATACTGCTGAAGACTTTGTTCCAGCCAGCGGATCATTTGTACATCCAGGTGGTTGGTTGGCTCATCGAGCAATAAAATGTCGGGTGATCGCACCAGTGAACGTGCTAATGCTGCTTTACGCCGCCAGCCACCAGAGAGCGACGCCAGTGAGGCACTGCCATCTAATTGCAACATGGTGAGCGTCTGTTCGATTTTTTGTTCAAACTGCCAGGCGTTTTGGGTTTCCAGTTGCTCCTGTAGCGTTTGCAGCTTATTCAGGTTCTGCTCGCTGGGGTCTTCAGCTACCAGTTGGATCTGTTTGAAATACCCTTTAAGGATATCGCCGACTTCGGCAAGGCCTTCGGCTACATAATCAAACAGCGCAATGTTGGTGGTTTGCGGCGGGTCCTGCTCAAGGCGCGCGATAATAGTATCGCGTTCTACAATCCGCTGGCCATCATCGGGCACCACATCGCCACTGATCACTTTCATCAGCGTGGATTTACCACTGCCGTTGCGTCCCACGATACACACGCGTTCGCCGGGTTGGACCACCAGTTCGACACCGTCGAGTAATGGCGGTGTACCAAATAACACAGAAATATTTTTAAGTTGTAACACACTCACTTCAGAAACAGCTCCAGTTCATCGAGCGTAAACGGCCAGCCCAGTTCGGTGCCGTTATCTTCACGTTTTAATACCGGGATACGCACAGCGTACAGATGATAATGGTCGGTATTGTCGCGAATATTATATTTATTAACAGTTAACTGCGAATAATGACTGCTCTGGCGCAAAATTGCCTCAGCATCATCGCATAAACAGCAGTTAGGGCCGGTAAAAAAAGCGATATTCATCAGGATTTTAATAACCAGCATTGGTGGATATTGCTATGCCGGGCAAAATCCTGCGGGATAGTTTGCGCCGAAATATTCTCCGGCGTTAAGCCCAGCGCTGCCATAGCGTCGTTATCCAGTTTAAAACCGCGACGGTTATTCGAAAACACAATAGTGCCACCGGGGCTTAAACAACGTTTTGCCTGCGTTAGCAACATCACGTGGTCCCGTTGTACATCCCAGGTAGTATCCATACGCTTTGAATTGGAAAACGACGGCGGGTCTATAAAGATCAGGTCATATTTGCCATTATGGCCAACCAGCCACTGCAAACAGTCGGCCTGCACAAAATGATAAGCGCCCGAGAGCTTATTAAGCTTAAAGTTATCCCGCGCCCAGTTTATGTAGGTATTGGACATATCCACGGTGGTTACTGAACGCGCGCCACCGAGGGCCGCTGCAACAGACACACTGCCGGTGTACGAAAACAAATTCAGTACATCCTTGCTTTTCGCCATCTGGCGGACTTTCTGCCTTGTGGTGCGGTGATCAAGAAACAGCCCGGTATCCAGGTAATCGGTCAGGTTAACGTACAGCTTGGCACCGTTTTCCCACACGACTTTACGATTTCCTGCGGTATTGATTTTTTCGTACTGCTGTTTACCTTTTTTCTGCTCACGTACCTTAAGCATAATTTGTTTAGCCGGTACGCCTGTTACCGCCGGTAAATACAACAGGACTTCCTGTAAACGTCGGCGGGCTTTTTCGGCATCGATGGTTTTTGGCGGCGCATATTCCTGCACTACCAGGCAGTCATCGTAAACATCAATGGCCACGTTATATTCAGGCAAATCTGCATCATAAATCCGATAGCAGTTAGTATCCTGTTGCTTTAACCAGGGTTTGAGCTTTTTAAGGTTTTTCTTCAGGCGGTTGGCAAAATCGTTATCACAGCTGTCGCCAAACTGCTGGCAGTTATTGGCATCCAGCACGTAATTGACCAGCTTACACTCAAGTTTACCGTTCATCAGGCTGTATTCTTTGTTACCCCGTAACTTTAACAAACGGAGTAACTCACGATTACTGCTGAGTAACGATACATGCCAGTCCTGCCAGTGCTGCTTTAACTGCTCGCCCCAGCCAGCAAAGAGCGGGATAAGCTCGGTGAGTTCACCCAGGCGCTCACCATAAGGCGGATTACAGACAAGATAACCGGCCTCTTTTACCGCCTGCGGCGGCGTTAATTTGGTGGCGTCCGATACGTTAAATTCAATCAGTTCAAACACACCCGCTTCATTGGCATTTTGCTTGGCAATCGCCACCAGTTTACGATCGATATCACTGGCAAATAAGCGTGCATCGGGCGAAATTTGGCTGGCTTTTGCGTCGTCTATAATCTCCTGCCACATGCTCTCACGGTGGCCCAGCCATTTGCTGAAGCCCCAGCGTTTGCGGCCAAGTCCCGGCGCGCGGTGCATTGCCATCAGGGCCGCTTCGATAGCCAGGGTGCCGGAACCGCACATAGGGTCGACCAGTGGTTTGGTCATATCGTTAACCCAACCACTGCGCATCAGCATAGCCGCCGCAACATGTTCTTTAAGCGGTGCCAGACCGGTGTCCTGACGGTAAGCACGCTGGTGCAGGCTACCACCGGATAACTCAATGCCGAGTAAAATTTTATCGCGATGCAGACGGCCACTGATCACCATATCCGGAAAGTCACGGTCTACATTGGGGCGTGACTGCGCTTCGTCGTAAAAATGGTCAACAATGGCATCTTTAATTTTAAGCGCGCCAAACTGGGTGTTATTGATGGCCTGGCTACTGCCATTAAACTGCACCGAAAATGTGTTAGCCACTGCAAAATGCATTGACCAGTCCACATCCCGGGCTGATTCGTACAGTTCTTCTGCGTTAGCCGCTTTACCCTCATTGAGTATCCAGATAACGCGGTTAGCCAGCCGTGACCATAAGCACACTTTATAGGCGGCAGTCAGATCGCCATTGACCCGTACGCCGCCGCGGGCAATTGCCAGCTCAGTATCCGGGCAAAGTTCTGTCAGTTCTTGTTTTAATAACTCGTCAAGACCACGACTGGTGGTGACTAAAAAGCCGAGCTGTGATGGTGTTACAGACATTACAGGCCTTCCACCAGGCGTTTTACTAACGCTGGCCCCTGATAGATAAACGAGGAATACACCTGAATCAATTGCGCACCGGCATTCATTCTGGCTTTTGCACTGGCTACATCATGGATGCCACCAACACCGATAATAGGGAGTTTATCACCCAGTGCAGCATAGAGTTGCTCGGTAATAAGCTGGCTTTGATTTACCAGTACTTCACCGCTCAAACCGCCGGCCTCGCCAGCATGGGGTAATCCTTCTACTGCGGCGCGATCCAGCGTTGTGTTGGTTGCAATCACGCCGTCCATTTCGCATTTGATCAACGACTCGGCAATACCGTTAACTTCTTCCGGGGTTAAATCCGGCGCAATTTTAATAAACAGCGGGACGTATTTACCATGTACCTGAGCCAGCGTCGCCTGCGCTTCTTTGAGCCCGCTCAGCAGAGCTTCAAGGGCTGCGCCGTATTGTAAGTTGCGTAAGCCCGGCGTGTTTGGTGATGAAATATTAATGGTTACGTAGCTGGCATGCTCATATACTTTATTCAGACACTTCAGGTAATCATCCAGCGCATTGGCTTCTTCGGTGTCTTTGTTTTTACCAATATTAATGCCCAGGGCACCGTCATAACGGCTGGCTTTTACCTGCTCTACCAGATAATCCACACCTTTATTATTAAAGCCCATGCGGTTAATGATGGCGTTTTTCTCTGGCAGACGGAATAACCGTGGTTTGGGGTTACCCGGCTGCGGACGAGGGGTTACCGTGCCCACTTCAATAAAACCAAATCCCATGGCGGCAAAGGCGTCGATACACTCACCGTTTTTATCCAGACCAGCCGCTAAACCAACCGGATTGCGAAAGGTAACACCAGCCACAGTCACCGGTTTATCCGGTGTCTTTTCACTGTAAAGTGCGCTAAGCGGAGTCCGCTGGGTGCGGTGCAACCACTTTATACTAAAATCGTGGCTTTTTTCGGGTTCGCAATTAAGCAGTATTTTTTGGATCAGTTCGTACATGAAGTGTTTTAACGCCATATAGTAAAGCCCCGTATGGTAGTGACCTTGCGGATTACCAAACGGGGCTGTGAAGATTCGGTATACAATATTGCGCTGGCAACAGGGCCAGCGCAACAGCAGGTATCAACCCATGATTGCGTAGTTTACTGGTTAGACTTCATGCTTAAAAGCATCAATTCACGCAGCGCAACAGAAAACTTAGCAAAATCGTGGCTTGAGCTGGTCTTAAACTCACTCATCATATGATACCAACGTTTTAGCAAGGCTTCATTATTTTGCATCCAGTTCTCTAAAATACCATCTGCATCCTTTGATTTACCGCTGCCAACCAGTAAGGTGGCAACGATTGAGCGTTGTTGCCAGTCCAGTTCTTCACGGTAGGATGCTCTGGCTAGCGCCTGCCAGTGGTTGCCCACAGGCTGACTGTTGATTTGCTCAAGGAACCAGTGCAATTCCAGCGTGGATCCCAACTGATAATACAGGCGGGCAACCACATCGATGCTGTGGGATCCCTGCTCTACCACCTGGGTTAAATCAAAGGCACTGAACAGGTTGCTGAAGGCGGCAACGCGCGCAGCGATGGCCTCAGGCACACCTTTTTCCATCCAGTTCTGGGTGGCTTTTTCCAGTTGTTTGATTTCGTCTTTCACCAGATAGTTTGGCAGGTTTGCACAAAGGTCTTTTACCGCTGGCTGATATTTTTCAACAGACTGCTGAATATCATTACAGTTATCACCATGGCGAATATACCAGCGCGTGCCGCGACGCATCAGGCGGCGGGCTGATTCCAGCATCGCCAGCTGCACCTTGGCATCTACTTTATTGTCCAGCGCTTCAATGTCCTGCCACAGCTGGCTGATATCAAACACGCCTTTAACAATGCTGTAAGCGTTAGTGATCTCCACAATATCCGCACCGGTTTCTTCCTGCATGCGATACACAAAGTTTGGTCCCATATCGTTAACCATATTGTTGGTTAACTTGGTGGCTATAATCTCAGCGCGCAGCGGGTGCTGTTGCATCTGTTCGGCAAACCGCTCTCGCAGCACCGGTGGAAAGGCGCTAATCAGTAGCTGACCGTGATACGGGTTGTCCGTCAGTGCCGGAATATTCAGCTGGTCTTTTAATACCATTTTACCGTACGCGGTGATAACACTGAGTTCCGGGCGGGTCAGCCCACGGTTTTGCACGGCTCGATCGGAGATTTCATCGTCATTAGGGATAAACTCTAACTCCCGGTTTAACGCGCCATCCCGTTCCAGACCATGAATAAAACGTAATTGTTCTTTCAGCGAGGCTACACCGGTCATCTCAGTAACCGAAATAGTCTGGGTCTGGCGGTAACAGTCCTGCAGTACGATTTTGGCGACATCGTCGGTCATGTCATACAACAGGTTGTTGCGTTGCTTAACGGTCAGGTCGCCATTGCTCACCAGCGCATTAAGCAGGATCTTAATGTTAACTTCGTTATCTGAGCAATCTACCCCACCAACGTTATCGATGAAGTCGGTATTCACCCTGCCGCCATTGGCCGCAAACTCCATACGACCCAGCTGTGTGGCACCCAGGTTGCCGCCTTCGCCAATAATTTTGGCTTTAATATCACAACCATTTACGCGCAATGAATCATTGGCGCGGTCGCCCACATCAGTGTGGCTTTCTTTTTTGCTCTTCAGGTAAGTGCCAATACCGCCGTTCCAGATTAAATCGACCGGCATTTTAAGGCAGTTATGAATAAGCTCACTTGGCGTCATGGATGACTGACGGGTGCCGAGCCAGGCTTTCATTTCCGGTGTCAGCGTAATTGACTTAGCCGCCCGGCTGAATACACCACCGCCTTTGGAAATGAGTGATTTGTCGTAGTCATCCCAGGTCAGGCTAGGGTTTTCAAACAAACGCTGACGCTCTTTATAACTCTTAGCGGCATCCGGATCAGGGTCGAAGAAGATGTGCAGATGGTTGAACGCCACAATCAGGCGGGTATGTTCAGATAACAACATGCCGTTACCAAACACGTCGCCGCCCATGTCGCCGATACCCACGCAGGTAAAGTCCGTAGTCTGGCAATCAACGCCGATTTCACGGAAATGGCGTTTAACCGATTCCCAGGCACCACGTGCGGTAATGCCCATTTTTTTATGGTCATAACCAATGCTGCCGCCTGAGGCAAAGGCGTCGCCTAACCAGAAGTTATATTCTTCGGAAATACCGTTGGCGATATCAGAAAATGTTGCCGTTCCTTTATCTGCTGCCACCACCAGATAGGGGTCATCCTCGTCCAGGCGCACCACATTTTTCGGCGGCACAATAGCGCCATCAACAATATTGTCGGTGATATCCAGTAAGCTGCGAATAAAGGTGCGATAGCACGCTTTACCTTCTTCAAAAATTTCCTGGCGACTGGCTCCGGCCGGTAACTGCTTGCATACAAACCCGCCTTTCGCACCTACAGGCACAATCACGGTGTTTTTTACTTGTTGTGCTTTTACCAGGCCAAGAATTTCTGTACGGAAATCTTCCTGACGGTCAGACCAACGTAAACCACCGCGGGCCACACGGCCACCACGTAAGTGCACACCTTCGATTTTCGGGCTGTACACAAAAATTTCGTATTTAGGCAGTGGCAGCGGCATTTCCGGAATCATTTCCGGCAACAGCTTAAACGACACATACGGCTTCTCGCTGCCGTCTTCGGCAGGCTGGTAGAAGTTAGTTCTTAACGTGGCGTTAATCATATCCAGATAACGGCGAATAATACGGTCATCATCCAGGTTGCTAACCTGATCCAGTGCGTCGGTGATTTTGTCGTGCAGGGTTTGCTGACGCTTTTTATTAGGTTTGCGCGAAGGATTGAATATGAGGTCAAAATAATTGATCAGCATTTCTGCAATATGCGGGTAATTAGACAGCGTATTAGCAATGTAGTCGCGGCTGAAGCTGCTGCCTGTCTGGCGCATATACTTGGCAAACGCACGTAAAATAGTAACGTTGCGGCCAGTCAGTTCTGCACTTAACACCAGGCGGTTAAAGCCATCATCTTCCAGCTCGTTGTACCAGACTTTGGCAAACGCGTCCTGGAACAGCTGCTGCGCCTTAACCATGTCCAGATCATTACCGCTCTTATGCAGCATGGTAAAGTCCATCACCCATTTTACCGTGCCGTCTGCACACTGAATTTTATACGGGCTCTCATCAATCACCCGCAAACCAAAGTTTTCCAGGATCGGTAATACATCCGACAAATGAATCGGTTCGAACAGATGGAACAGCTTAAGTTTTACCACCTGGCTTTCGGCTTGTTCTTCCTGTGGACGATAGAACAACATGCCCAGATTTTCATCGGCAGTGAGCAGCTCTAATTTTTCAATATCAACCAGCGCAGCGCTGGGCAGATTGTGCTCCGTGTACGATGGTGAAAACGCGTTGAGGTAGTTACGTTCCAGGCGCTTGGCCCCTGCTTCGCCGTAGGCGGATGTCAGGGCAGAAGATAAGCGGTCGTTCCAGGTTTTGGTTAACTCAATAATGTTGTGCTCGATATCCTTCACATCTAATTCCGCATTGTTGTTTTCAACCCTGGCGATGTAATGAGTGCGGGCATACACCGACTCAGAGAAAAAGGTGGTAAATTCCACTTCGCCGGTAGCTCCCATGGAGCGTTTAAGCAGTGCCTGGGTTTCTTTACGCAACTGGGTGTTGTATCGCTCCCGCGGTACGTAAACCATGCAGGAGTAAAAGCGGCCAAAGGTATCCTTACGCACGAACATGCGCGTGATACCGCGTTCCTGCATCTGGAAAATCCCGCGGATAATTTCGGCCATTTCCTCTTCCGGGGTTTGCAGCAATTCATCCCGGGGATAGGTTTCAACAATATTGTTAAACGCTTTAAAGGCGTGAGTATCCGGGTCAAATTCAGACAACTCACAAATGCGGCGGATCTTGTCTGATAGTAACGGGATATCCTTGGTACTGCTGTTATAAAAACTTGCAGAATAAAGTCCAAGGAAACGGTGTTCGCCGGTAACCTGCCCCTTGGCGTTAAATTCTTTAATACCAACATAATCCATATACGCCGGGCGATGCACCCGTGAGCGGCTGTTGGTTTTAGTTAGCAGCAGCAAATGCTGGCTCAGCGCTTCCTCACGGGCACTGGCGGGTAAGTTGGATAACAGGCGGGGTTTATCACTCACCGAGTTTTTCATTAAACCAAGGCTGCTGTTGTTATCCGGTGTCCACTGGTGATCACCTTCAATGGCGCTGACCGAATAATAACGATAGCCCATCAGGGTAAAGTTATGGTCTCCTAACCATTGCAGAAAGCGTATGGCAACGTCCTTGCGATCTTTATCGATAGGGAGCTTTTTCGCTTTACTTACCTGTTCGGTGATGGCCAGTAATTTGTCCAGCATGGGCTGCCAGTCAGCCACCGCTAATGACACTTCATCGATAGTGGAATGTAACTCTGACGTCAGTGAATCAATATCCGCTTTACTGGTTTGCCGATCGACTTCGATGAAGACGACGGTCTGTCTTAATGTGCCCGATTGATTGGCATCGAGGATTTGCGTGAGTTTATGATTGTTGTCCCGCTCGATGTTCATGGGACTGTGGATCAGCATGTGCGCAGTGATCCCCAGCCTATTAAGTGCCATGCGAATGGAGTCGACTAAAAACGGTACGTCGCGAATGATCAGTTCGACAATGGTGTGACTGGATTTCCAGCCATGCTTTTCGATCTCGGGATTAAACACGCGCACGTGCGGCGTAGTAGCATCAAAATTGGCAAATGCATTCCACAAGCTTAGCGTGGCGCCGTATAAATCGCTGTCGTTGCGGTTCTCAAGATCGTCCAGAGAAATATTTTTAAAGAAATGCCGGCCAAAGGTGTGAATATGCTCACGGCTCCTGGCATCAACCTTTTTGTCGATAAGTGAAAAAACATTCTCAAGCAAAACTGAATAGCGCTGAGAGTTAGTCGTCATGTGCTTTACCTAATAATAATTTTAGTAACGTGTAGATTGGTGTTAAGTATAGATTGTACAAGCATATTTTCGCCAAAATATGAGGTAATTTAAACCCCACTTTTTACATTGTATTTACATTTTGGGTAAGTATTCAGATTATGCAAATAAAAAGGAGCCTTATCGGCTCCTTTTATGCGTAGTTATGCGAAAAAAATTTTAGCGGTCAGAGTGACTGAACCATAAGAGTCTGGCCAGGGCCGGCAGTACCACAATAGCCCCCAACATATTTACCAGGAACATAAAGGTTAACAGGATACCCATATCCACCTGGAACTTGAGTGATGAGAATACCCAGGTACTTACTCCAATGGCCAGGGTGATGCCGGTAAAGAGTACCGCACTGCCCCGTTCTTTAAGCGCCTCAAGGTAGGCCTTTTCTACCGACATGCCTTGTTTAATCAGACCATTCATGGTCGACAGGATATAAATACCGTAATCCACGCCAATACCGACGCCAAGTGCAATCACCGGTAATGTGTAAACTGTCAGACCGATGCTAAGGTAAGTCATTAATGCCTGCGCCAGAACCGATACTACATAAAGCGGCAACACAACTGAAATCGTGGCACGCAGTGAGCGGAAGCTCAGCAAGCACAAAATAATCACCGCACCAAATACGTATACCATCATCGGCGTTTGTGCTGCCTGAACGGCTTCATTTGTTGCCGCCATTACCCCTACCGGACCAGACGCCAGACTGAACCTGGTATTCTCGGTTTGATATTCATCACGGTAAGCTTTCACCGCATCCACTACCCGCGTGATAGTCTGTGCTTTGTGATCTTCCATAAACAGAATGACCGGCATCACCGAACAGTTACCATTGAGTAAACCGGAAGACGTGGGCACGCGTGAAATGGCCTGCACCAGGGTTTGCTGGTTGCGAGGAAGTACCTGCCATTTGGGGTTGCCCTCGTTATAGCCTGCGTTAATGACTTTTGCTACCGACGCCAGCGATACTGCTGATTGCACGCCCTCAACGTTGGTCATCTTCCACTGAAAATCATCAATGGCACGCATGGTGTCGTAATCGGTACAGGCTTCCGCGGTAGATTCCACCAATACGGAGATATAATCCACGGTGACTTCAAAACGGTCGGTAATCAGTGCGGTATCCTGATTGTAACGGGAGTCTTCATGCAGGACAGCCGCGCCGGCCTGAATATCCCCTATCTGCATTTGTTTTGACTGAACAAAACCCAGGGCAAACAGGATGCCTGTTACCAAAACAATGAGTATGGCGGTATTTTTTCTGGTACACACGTCCAGCAGGTGCCACATACCCTCAGATTTGGCTTCTCTGCCGGCAAACCTGTCCAGATAATGCTCAGGAAAACGAATAAAGCTCATTAACACCGGCAGTAAAATCAGGTTAGTCAGAATGATTACCGCTACCCCTAAACTCGCTGTGATCGCCAGTTCACGGATGATACCAATATCGATAACCAGCAGCGTTAAGAAGCCAACGGTATCTGACAGTAATGCAATACCACCGGGGACCAATAACGCCCGGAAAGCCGCCATTGCCGCCTGTTTAGCGTTACTGCCCTTAACAATATTTTTTTCAACGGCATTGATCATTTGCACGCCGTGACTCACACCAATGGCGAAGACTAAAAACGGTACCAGAATCGACATAGGATCAAGACCAAAGCCCAGTGTCGTTAACAGCCCCATTTGCCACACCACAGCAATAACTGAACACATAATCGGTAGTAGTGTGAGCATGATATTGCGCGAGAAGAAATACACCATCAGTGCAGTGATCACGATAGCAATAGCGAAAAACAGCACAACAAACTTAGCGCCGTCTGCCACATCACCAATCATTTTGGCAAAGCCAATGATATGGATGCTAACCTGGTCATCTTCGAACTGGCCACGTAGTTTACTTTCCAGCTCTGCCGCCAGCGCCAGGGTATTTAGCGGTTTGCCCGTTTCCGGGTCCAACTCTAACAGTTGTGCCGTAACCATGGCACACTGGTAATTATTGGACACCTGGCGACCAATAATTTTTGCTTTCTCGATGTTGGCAGCCACGGTTTGCAAGGCACGAGGGTTAGAAGAATCAAAATCGGCCGGGATCACCGGGCCCCCGGCAAAACCGCCTTCAACGATTTCGGTAAACCGGGTAGACGGTGAAAACAGCGATACCACCAATGAGCGGTTCACGCCATTGATAAAGAACAGTTCGTCATGGACTTTTTTTAACGTATCGAAAAAGTACTGATTAAATATATCACTGTCTTTGTCACACACGGCCACCAACACGTTATTCGCGCCACCAAAATCCTTGCGGTGTTCCATGTAGGTCTGCATGTATTCATGATTTAACGGGATGTTTTTTTCAAAACCCGCATCCAGCTGCATGCGCGATGCCTGGAACGCCAGCACCAGGGAGGCAAAAATAAAAAGAATAATAACCAGCGGTCGATTGTTAAAAATCAAACGCTCTAAAAACTGACTAAAAGAAGACATAACGAAAAGTTAATCCAAAGAAAGTGTATGAATACCGTCAGCCGCGGTCACCAGAGTTTTCCCGTCTGACGATACCGCATTCAAAAGTGCTGATTTACTGTCGGTTTGCGTAACCGTTACGCCCATAGCTGGTTCGCAGTTGCCGGGATTGGCGTAGGGATCAAATACAGAAGTGGATAATGGCAGCGTTGCTTTTACCACCACCCCGTTATTTCCAATAAATGAGAGCTTATCAGCGCCGGTCAGAATGGAATTGAGTGTAGCGGTGCTACAGGTTTGCAGATAATCCCACTGCTCACCCTGTTCGCTGACAAAAATATTGCCCCGCAGGCCAGCTGCAACCAGCAAGCCGGAATCAAGCTGAACAAAATCAAAAAAAGACCCGGTGTACTCTGATTCCAGGCGCTGCCAGCTATGGCCGTTATCGTGACTCATAGCCAGCAAGCCTGCCTCACCCGCCATTAATAAACTGTTGTCAGCGCCACGGGCGATGCGGTTCAGGTGCGGCAGGATGGAATCCAGCTCCTGCTGATAGAAATCTTCGTCTTCCTTGCGGATCTCTTCCAGATATTCCAGGTCATAAGGATTTAATAATTCTGCATGGCGTTCGTTGGTCCAACTGGCTCCGCCGTCATTGGTGCGGTAAAACAGGCCATAGGCACCAATAGCTATGCCGTGTTGAGCATCTAAAAATAAAACGTCAAGAAAAGGCCGCTCGAGTTCGGGCTGGGTCATTTGCAGTTGCCACTGCTGACCGCCGTCAGCAGAATGCAGAATTACGGCATCATGGCCTACTGCCCAGATATGCGAGCCAACCAGGGTAACGGCAGTCAGCGTTGCCTGCGTGGGCACGGTAACCTGGGTAAACTCACCACCGCCCTTTTTGATCAATACATGACCCCGTTCACCCACGGCGACCGTAATATCGCCACTGGCAATATCCAGTAATAAGGATTCTGTTACTAAGGGTGCCTGATAAGACTGTTCAGCATTAACACTTAACGAAAACAACAGCAGCAGCACCGAAGAAATGGATATACGCATTAAAACGTTTAGCCTCCAAAAATATAAGTCTGGTTAACAAAACGGTTGGCCAGGCCAACCGTTTTTTTGTTTATCTCATGCCTTCGCGGCGCAGTGCCTGAGGCGTGAACTCGGCTTCTTTCGGCTGCACTGAGAAATCATACATCTTTTCCTCGTTGTCCAGACCGATAGCCAGATAGCGACGTGAATTCAGGTCGTGGTATACATCCAGCGTCGACCATTGGGTAGGTACTTCGTAATAGTTCACCCCGTAGGCCACGGCAACCCGGTATAGTTCACCACGGTTATCGTACATATCGGCCAACTGGATTTGCCAGCTGTCTTCATCAATATAAAACACGCGCTTCTGATAAATATGGCGCAGGCCTTCCTTAAGGGTGGCTTCTACTACCCATACCCGGTGCTTTTCCCAACGGGTTATATCTGGATTAACATGGTTAGGTTTCAGGATGTCTTCGTAGCTAACGCTATCACTGTGTAACTTATAGTTGTTATAAGCCACGTACATCTCTTGCTTGCCTTTCAGCTCCCAGTTGTACCGGTTTGGTGAACCGTTAAACATGTCAAAATCGTCGGTGGTACGCAAGCCGTCAGCCGCCGTTCCCGGCGTATCATAAGCAATGTTTGGTGCCAGGCGCACACGGCGCTGACCGGTGTTGTAAGTCCAGGCTTTACGCGGCTCTTTAACCTGGTCCAAGGTTTCATGTACTAACAGAGCCGTACCCGCCAGACGAGCTGGCTGAGTGACTTTTTGCTTAAACATAAACAACACGTTATTAGCCAGCAGGCTCTCCGGCGTGGCATTTTGTTGCGAATACTGAATCAGCAGCTGTTCATCAAAACCGATAACGTTGTAATCGCCGCCGGCAGTCACTGCCGCCTGACCACCATTACGCTGTACGGCCTGACCACGGTAACGTGCGATATGGTTCCAGATGGCTTCCAGACCATTGGCAGGAATAGGGAAAGGAATACCTACCGCTGCACCTTCCATACCGTTACCATCATCCAGTAAGGTTGCACGGGTCGCATTTGCTTTTGTCGCATCGTACACAAACTGTGGGTTTGATGCTGAACGGTGGGTTTTATAAACCGGTAGTTTAAAGCTGTCCGGATAGGTTTCGAACATCTTTTTCAGACCTTCGGATAGCTGCCCGGCATACTGCTGATAATTTGCTGCGGTAATAACAAACTCAGGTGCTTCACCGGCATAGGGATCCGGGTGAAAATCACCAGGGGTATACCCTGCTGGTGCCGATGTGATACCACCGGTCCAGGCTGGAATTGAGCCATCAGCGTTAGCCGCTTTTTCACCACCCAGTGGGGTCAGTTCAGTGCCAAGCTTCGCGGCTTCCGCCTCACTGACTTTGGCTTGTACAGGTCCTGTTGCCAGCGCAACCGTCAGGGCTGCTGCAATAATTCCAAACTTTTTCATCATAACAAATACTACTCTTTATTAAATTGCATACTTGATGTTGAACGATACGAAGTCGCGATCAGACAGTAGGTTGGTGGTACCAATACCACCCCAGAAAGCACTGTAAGATGCTGTCGCAGACCACTTACTCAAGTAATCAAATGTGAAAGAAATATTGGCCGATTTAGTATCCTCTGTGAATAAAAACAGTGGATCCGGTGTTGTGCCCTTAACATCATGGGAGAACGTCACACGTGTCCGTAAGTTAATACCGGCAAACACGTTATTATGATCAGCAACGGCCAGTAAGCGGTAACCCCAGGCATCATCGGTAGCAAACGGGTTAGTTTCAGGGCCATTAGATAAACCGGTGTGCAGGCCGGTACGCGGATTGCCCGTTTCAGTTGGTTCAAGCGATGGTGTACGCCCCGTCCCCGGCGCATTTAAACGCACTACAGACGGATCCGGGAAGTCAACGATATTCACATATCCAGCCTCACCCAACAAAATCAGGTTATCGGTACCCAGCGCCGGTCCAAATACATGGGACACGGTAAACTGTGCCTGCCAGGTATCAGAAAATACATAACCCTGAGCTGTCTCGCCCGGCCCTACCGCTCTGCCAATATTATTAAGCTGAGAAATACCGCCTAAATCCGGGCGCAGGCCGGCATTAGCCAGCTGCTCCGGCATACCCATGTACAGCAGTTCTACGTCGTCAATTTGTAACGGCTCATCCTGACGGTAAGCAAATTCACCGGCCAGTGCCGTGGTACCAATATTGGTGTTAAAACTAAAGCCATACAGCTTAATGTCTTCCGGATAATAAAACTTAGCTTCAGTAAAGGCCTGTAACTCGGTAATGTTATCCCGGTTAATGTTGTGCGTAGCGATAAACGCCAAATCTTCAGCAATGGCCGCTCCGGTAAAATTAGAGGTTTCACCGGAAATCAGCGGACGCTGGCTGTGATAGTTAATGTGGTAGAAGCTCAGCTCGGTTTCGTTGAGAGACTCAGCAAACCAGGTCAGACGCACACCGTACTGGCCCTGATCATCGGCATCAACATGTGCGGCATCGCTGTAACCACGAATGGCAACTTTGGTTGGGTAAGCCAGATATGCCTGACCCAATGCGGCAGGATTACCCCCTGCTCTTAACGCGTCACCAATACCATTGAGTGATGACATCAGGAAATTCAAATCGATATCCGGGTTGCCGGTAAAACCCAGCTGAATGTTATTGGCCTGTCCGCCTTCACCGGCAAAATCGTTGGTGGCAAAATAGCTGCCTGCCACAGGTAACCAGCTGCGTTCCCACTCATACTGGTAATAGGCCGATATACTAACGTTGTCAGTTATGCCAAGTTGAGCAAACACCATTCCAACCGGAATAAAGACTTCTTTAAGCTCTGCACCAGGAGTACGGGCACGTGTCACATCTACCGGGTTAGTGGTATTAATACCATGCTGAATAAACGTACTTTCACCCCAGCTTACTACCTGACGACCAACCCGCACCGTTAGCGGATTATCGCCAATCCACCAGTCACCATAAAAGAAGGCGTCCAGTAAACGAATATCGGTACAAAGCAGTTCTTTAGCTTTGGAATCATCACACAGCTCTGTAGTTTGACCGGTAATGGCATTTGCCCATGGACGATCATTGTCCATTTGCTCAAAATCATAAAACCAGAAACCGCGGGCGAAAAAGCCAACATCGCCGTAACGTATATCGAGCTCATGGTTACCTGAAATCTGAGTAGAGAAAGCTTCGCCTGAGTCGTAAGACAGATTACCTAAGTCACCATTAGAGGAATAGGCTCCGTCAGCCAGGCCCCATACGTCGGCACTGGGATAAATGATGTTGGTGGCGGCATTATAACCAGACCAGTTGAACTGTGGATGGCTACTGTTACCAATTAATTTATAGTCGCGGTCTTCGACGCGGATACTGGTCGCTAGTGTAAGGTTAGTGTCCAGTGATACTGACACGTCACCAAAGTCCCATGAAGCTGCGCCTGCGGGTATAGCCGCGGCACCAAATAAGGCAAAAACTCCAGCTGCGATAGGCGATTTTTTAAATGCGCTAAGCCTGGTTATCATATTTTTAATACTCCTGATTCAACAGTAACCTGCTGATAAAACGACAAACTCATCGGTTTATTTAACAAAATGATTACATCATTTTACACAGATGGCAAGAACTAATCGTACCAGTTGAAAAAATGCAGATTTTTTAATCTGTTAGAGAAATTAGGTCTGGTAAAGAGTTTCTTAACCGCTTGATAGTTATAGTTCAAATTTAAGCAATACGCTCGAAAGATTTGATTTTATTTTGCGCTGAAACAATAAGTCTGAATCGACCATAAAAGCCACGACTATCAATGAATTGGCGGATTCGGCCCGAAGGAACCTGAACCCGCTCACCCGAGTCAGCGGTCAGTACCACAACGGGTACCGAACCACTGTAAAGAAGCTGACACTGATGGTATGGCTCACTAACCGAAAAATAATAAATTCGATCGGTGTTATGAATCATGACCATAGGCCAGTGCTTTACTGACTTTCTCGTATAAATCCTTACTTAACGATGCATCGTCAAGTAACCGTGCCAATTGCTGTTTCATCAGTGCCTGGCGGTCAGACGCGTAATGCTGCCACTGAGTCAGTGGAGTAACCAACCGGGAAGCCACCTGAGGATTGCTTTTATCCAGTTCAAACAGGTAATCGGTGAGGAAACGATAGCCGCTGCCATCATCAGCATGGAAACCAGCCGTGTTGTAAAACGCAAAGCTGCCTATGACTGCCCTGACCCGATTTGGATTTTGCTGGCTGAACTGTGGATGCTGGCGCAGCAAAGTCAGTTGCGCCAGAATATCGCTGCGTTCACAAGTGGCGTGCAACCCAAACCATTTATCCAGTACCAGCGGATCATCACGCCAGCGCTGTTCAAACGCGTTCATCAGGTTATTAAACAGAACCAGATCAAATACCTGCGCAGCTTTCAGTGCACCTAAGGTATCTGACATATTGTCCGACCCATTAAACTGTTCAGTGATAAACGTTTCTGCCAGAGGTAACTCAGCGAGTAAACCCAGCACCACATTTTTACACCGGCGAGAGCTAACCTGCTCTGGCTCATAGGCATAGGAATCAGTTTGATTAGTCTGGTATATAATCAGCAGCAGGTCCTGCATAAATTTAGCTAAATCATGGCTAAACGCTTGTCTGGCTTTATTTAGTCCATGTACGTCAATGTTGTCGCGACTTTGGCACAGGGTTTCAAAACTGGGGATCACTAAACACTCCCCCAGAATTTCAGGGTTATCCTGACTGGCTTCAACAGCCTGATACAGCCCCTGCCAGATAGTGTTATCCACCTGATGCGGCGCGCCCCGATAATATTGTTCAATGCACCAGTCATACAGCTGCTGAATAGCATCCCAACGGCTGAATGCATCGTTAGCAAAGCGAAACGCATGCAACCACTCAGACGGCGTTAAATCCGAAGTCAGTTTTACTGGTGCAGAGAAGTTGCCCAGCGCAACCGGCGTGACAGCCTGGCCTTTACCGGTAAAGGTCAGTGTCATTTCGGCCTTATCCACTATAACCAGATTATCGCGATACATGCCGTTATCCGGCAAGACGTGCTGACCATCAGCATCG
Source organism: Marisediminitalea lipolytica (assembly GCF_001758465.1). Classification (GTDB taxonomy): domain Bacteria; phylum Pseudomonadota; class Gammaproteobacteria; order Enterobacterales; family Alteromonadaceae; genus Alteromonas; species Alteromonas lipolytica. The sequence continues at coordinate 765,080 of NZ_MJIC01000010.1, read as the reverse complement.
AGAAACTCTATCTGCAGAGGAATAAATAAATCCTGTTTATCTGATTGTTCGGCTGTGGGCAGGTTTTGCTGAGTGATAGTTACCGTCAGCACTTCAGACGCCTCGTCAAAACTGCGTTTAACCGCTAATCGTGGTGTGCCTGACTGACTGTACCAACGGGAAAAGTGGGTTAAATCAATATCAGTGGCCGATTGCATGGCAGAGACAAAGTCATCGCAGGTCACGGCCTGACCGTCGTGACGACGGAAATATTCGTCCATGCCGGCCCTGAATCCGTCAACGCCCAGTAAGGTATGCATCATACGGATCACTTCTGCGCCTTTATCATACACGGTGACCGTATAGAAGTTGTTCATCTCAATCACTTCATCCGGGCGAATGGGATGGCTCATGGCACTGGCGTCTTCGGCAAACTGATGTTCGCGCATTACCCTGACCTGCTTAATACGATTGCTCAGCGGCGAACTCATGTCGCTGCTGAACTGCTGGTCACGAAATACCGTCAGGCCTTCTTTCAGGCTCAGTTGGAACCAGTCCCGACAGGTTACCCGATTACCGGTCCAGTTATGGAAATATTCATGGGCAATCACCGACTCTACATTAAAGAAGTCTTCATCGGTTGCAGACGCCTGATCAGCCAGCACAAACTTGCTGTTAAAAACATTCAGGCCTTTGTTTTCCATGGCCCCCATGTTGAAGAAGTCCACGGCGACAATCATGTAAATATCGAGGTCATATTCAAGACCAAAGACTTCTTCGTCCCACTTCATTGAGCGTTTTAACGCATCCAGTGCAAACACACCGCGCTGACGCTTACCTTTATCAACAAACAATTCAAGGGCAACGGTTTTACCGCCTTGCGTGACAAAAGTATCGCTGAGCTGATCAAAACTGCCAGCGACCAGAGCGAACAAATAACTCGGCTTTGGAAACGGATCCTGCCACTGTATCCAGTGGCTGCCGTCTTCATTGGTGCCTTTGTCTACCGGGTTTCCGTTTGCCAGCATGGTTGGCAGGCTCGCTTTATCGCCGGTAATTTTAACCGTAAAGCGGGCCAGTACATCGGGTCGGTCAAGATAATAGGTAATACGGCGGAAGCCTTCTGCCTCGCATTGGGTGCAATACACCCCGTTGGACAAATACAACCCTTCCAGCGCTTTATTTTCGCCGGGGTTAATTTCTGTCACGATGCGCAGGGAAAATGAATCCGGCACCGACGACAGGGTTAAACCTGAATCCGTTTGCTGGTAATCAGTTACCGGCTGACCATCAATAGCCACTTCCAGTAACTGCAAATGCTCACCATCGAGCTCCAGAGGCGCACAAGCATCCCCCTGGCGTTGCACTTTAAGTTCGCTAACTACCCGGGTCGCCGCTGGATCCAGAGTAAAATCCAGCGCGATATCGGTAATTGTAAAATCAGGCGCGCGATAATCTTCGCGGCGTTTAGCCACTAGCGTCATTTCATCTCCTAACAAGATGTTTATTTTGCTGCAATCACTGATTCTGGCGGGTCAAGACGTAAAATCTTTATACCCAGATAGGCATAAATGACAGCCAGAACCGGACTGATTAAGTTAAAGAAAGCAAAGAAGATATACTCAAACGGATGCACCATTAACACACCGTGCATGTAAGCTCCGCAGGTATTCCAGGGGATCAATGGTGATGTTATGGTTCCGCCGTCTTCCAGGCTTCGGGATAAGTTTAGCTGATGTAATCCGCGCTTGGCGAATTCCTCTTTGTACATACGACCGGGCATAACAATGGCCATGTACTGGTCAGATGTAATCAGATTGGTACCAATACAGGTAAGAATGGTCCGGCTTACCATGGCGCCGGCACTTTTTGCGCCATGCAAAATAGCACTCACAGCACGCGTTAACAGCCCTACCCGTTCCAGCACCGCACCAAAAGACATGGCGCACATAATCAGCCAGATAGTATTGAGCATGGACGACATACCACCACGGCTCAACAGGCTGTTAAGGTTCTCATCGCTGGTGTTAAAACTAACGCCGTCAAACAGGGCCGTCCACACTACTTTGAGCGCACCAACAGAAAAAGAGTCAGCACTGTCTTTCATGCTTTGGATCACATCAGGCTGAAAAATCAGTGCCCAGACGCCGCCTAATAATGCCCCCAGACCAACGGCCGGAAATGCTGGCATTTTACGCACAGCCAGCGTGAGTAACACTACCAATGGCACCAGCATGAAAGCGTTAATATTGAAGGTATCATCCAACAACACCTGCATTTGCTGGATCTTTTCTGCTGACTGCTGGCCGGACTCACTTAAACCGATAATTAAAAACAGAATAAGTGACAGCACAAAACTGGGAATGGTTGTCCACAGCATATAGCGGATATGCTCAAATAAATCCGTACCGGCTACCGCTGGTGCTAAGTTAGTGGTTTCTGACAACGGCGAAATCTTATCGCCGAAATAAGCACCGGACACCACTGCCCCTGCGGTAATAGCAGGTGACATGTCCATACCAGCAGACACACCCATCAAAGCTACACCAACGGTGGCCGCTGTCGTCCACGAACTGCCAATGCTCATGGCCACCACGGCACAAATGATACAGGTTGCGGCGTAAAACATACTGGGGTTAAGTAGCTCCAGGCCATAGTAAATCAGTGTTGGTACAGTACCAGCCAGCATCCAGGTACCAATGAGGGCACCTACAACCAGCAAGATCAGGCAAGCGCCAAGAGAGACTGAAATGCCCTGAATAATTCCCTTTTCAATCTCGTGCCAGGTATGGCCGTTTTTCATACCGATAATGGCTGCCAGGCCCGTACCGATTAGTAAGGAAACCTGGTTAGGTCCATAAGAAGAGTTGTCGGCAAACAAAATCACTGCCGTACCCAGCATAATAACCAGTGAGATCACCGGAATAAACGCATCCAGTAGCGTTGGTTGTTTGATTTCTTTAGTCATGGTGATTTCCTTATACAACCGAGCGATAGAACATCAGCAGAATAACTAAAGGACAGACAAATTTGACGTACCAGGGCCAAATTCGCCAAAACAGCCGCTGTTCCATATCCGGTGAACTGACCTTGAGTTCAGCCAGGGCTTCATTACGATTCCATACCCAACCGGCAAAAATACATAGCGCAAAGCCCAGTAACGGCTGGCTGTATTTGGTAGTCAGCGCTATTACAAAACCAAATAACGTGGAAAAATTAAAGATAATCAGTGTGCTTGCAGCAAAAATAACCAAAGTCACAATGGCTACCGCTTTGGGCCGGGAAATATTGCGGCTTTCTGATAAGTAGGCAACAGGCACTTCCAACATGGATATTGAACTGGTTAAGGCGGCAATCACCATTAACGCAAAAAACACCGCAGACACCAACAGCCCAATGGGACCAATAGTATTAAACAGCGCTGGTAAAACAGTAAAAATCAGCTGATCACCGGCTATCAGTTCGCCGGTAGATGAAAAGATTTCCACACCATTATTAAGTGCCACATACATAGCTGGGATAATCAACATCCCGGCAATAATGGCAACACCGATATCTACCAGGGCAACGGCAGCACCAATTGAAGGCAGGTCTTCGTGTTTTCCCATGTAAGAGCCATATACCAGCATAGTCCCCACCCCAAGCGACATGGAGAAAAAGGCCTGACCCATAGCATCAATTAACAGATCGGGATTCATTACAACTGAAAAATCGGGGACCAGATAGGCGGCCCAGCCTTCGCTGGCACCCGGCTGAAAGCTGACATACACAATCAACAGGCCCATAAGGATAAACAGCGTAGGCATTAAACGGACTGACCAGCGCTCGATGCCCGCTTTAACACCACCAAGAACGATGTAGGAAGTCAGCACCAAAAACAGCGCACAAAACACCATGTTACTGCTAAGAGAGTAACTGGTTAACCATTCATTTACCGACTGAGAAACCACGGGGCGGGTCGCTGATTCGGCAAAGAACGCGATCATCCAACCGCCGACAATGGCATAAAATGCCAGGATGAGTGATACCGTGACACAGCCCCACAAACCGGTTAACCGGCCTAAAGGATTGCGCGTGATCTGACCCAGCGAGTCAACCATATTAGCGCGGTGAGCGCGACCTATGATTAATTCCGCCATTAACACCGGATAAGCCAGTGCGAAAGCCAGTACCAAATAGACCAGTACAAAAGCCGCGCCACCATTACTGGCTACCTGAGTCGGAAATCCCCAGATATTGCCCAGTCCCACCGCTGAGCCGGCTGCTGCCAGTATAAAGCCAATACGAGAAGAAAACTCACCACGAGCCGCCATACACATTGTTCCCTTTATTATTGTTTTATAGTTAGTTCTAACTGTCGTTAGTATTTGTTTTTTGAGTGTCTGATGCAATGAAAAAAAGGGCCGACAATGCTGTCAGCCCTTTAATGAAGCGAAGGTTACCCACGGGTTAGCGCGTATTTTCCCGTGTTTACCATATCCAGGGTAATGTTGGCGGCTTCCGTCAGGTACGGATCCAGCTCTTCAAGCGCTTCCGGCAGATCGTCGAGATTTTCAACGGAAGGCAGGCCCATGCGGGTCAGGCGTTCATTAGCACGGGTCAGTGCTTGTTCTTCGTTTTCTTTTTTCTCGGCTAAACGTTCGGATTCAACCAGAGAAATAAACTTCTTATCTTTGTTTTTCTTATATCTTTCAATATCCTGCTGAATGTAGGCAAATTCAGGATCTTGTAAAATACGGGCATTATGTTTGGCCGCCAGCACATCCAGCGCACTTTGGGTATCACCAAATGTGGTGTAATTAGCGCGTTTGATGCTGTCCCATGGCAGCGCGTTTTCTTCCTGGCTTTCACCCCAATCAGCCGGATCGATTGGCGACGGGAAGCTGATGTCAGGCACTACACCCTTATGCTGCGTACTCCCACCGTTAATCCGATAAAACTTGGCAATGGTATATTGCACGCTGCCCAGTGGATTATCGTAAAGATCGTAGATACGGCCAAGGCCTTTATGCTGCTGAACGGTGCCCTTACCAAAGGTTTGTTCACCGATAATCAATGCGCGGTTGTAATCCTGCATGGCAGCAGCAAAGATTTCAGACGCTGAGGCACTGTAGCGGTCAACCAGTACGGTTAACGGCCCCTGGTAAGCTACCTTACCATCGGTATCCTGATTCACACTCATGTGGCCATCTTCGTAACGCACCTGCACCACCGGGCCCTGTTCGATAAACAGGCCGGATACCAGCGTTGCTTCTGATAATGAACCACCGCCGTTACCGCGTAAATCAACGATAATGGCTTTAACATCATCGGCTTTAAGAATATTAATCTGCTTTAAGACATCGGCATGCAGGTTGTTGTAAAAACTAGGAATATTGATAACCCCTACTTTTTCACCCTGATGTGGGCCGGTATCCGGTATCACCACTTCAGATTTTGCTGCGCGATCTTCCAGCTTAATTTTGTCCCGTACAATACTGACCACAGAAACGGTAGTAGTATCAGACGCGCCTTTTTGAACCTGCAAACGAACTTCGCTGCCCTTCGGCCCTTTAATCAGCTCAACCACATCATCCAGACGCCAGCCGATAACATCAACAAAATCCTCGTCACCCTGGGCAACACCAATGATTTTATCTTCTGGCTTAATGGCTTTGGATTTGTCAGCCGGGCCGCCTGCTACCACGCTTTTGATGACAGTAAAGTCATCTTCGCTTTGCAAAACGGCGCCAATGCCTTCCAGTGACAGGTTCATGTCCATCTGGAAACGTTCAGCGTTACGGGGCGACAAATAACTGGTATGGGCTTCGATGCTACGCGCAAAGGAATTCATTACCGTTTGGAAAACGTCTTCACTCTGGGTTTGCTTAAGGCGCTTGATGGCGCGTTCGTAGCGTTTGGTTAGCAGCTCTTTGATTTTTTCCGGCTCTTTGCCCGCCAGTTTTAAATTCAGCGCATCGTATTTAACCCGTTGACGCCATAATTCGTCCAGCTCGGCCTGATTGGCCGGCCAGGCTGCATCTTCGCGGTCGTAATAAAACTTATCGCCTGCTTTTTCGAAATCGAAATCTTCGCCCAGCAAGGTTAATGCATATTCGTAGCGATGTACGCGGGATTCCAGACTACGATTAAAAATGTCGTAGGCAACCTGCAGGTTACCCCGCGTGATAGCTTCATCGAATTCATCACGGTGCTTGCTGAACTGGTCAATCTCAGATTGCAGAAAGATATTTCGATTTCCGTCGAGGGATTTGAGATAGCGATCAAACACTTTCTCAGATAACTCATCATCCATTTTGATCAGTTTGTAATGTTCACGGGTGAACAAGGTGCTGATACGCTTGGCCGCAGAAGAATGCTGAGCCTCTTGCTGGAGAATGGGCAGATCTTCGACACTATTGCCAGATGTGACCGCTCCGGCCCCTACGCTTAGCGCAAGAATGGCACTGGCAACGGAAATGCGAAGTATATCTTTCATATTACTACCTCTTGGAACGTGCTAAACGCAGAGTCTGCGGATTAACCTTTACTACCATCCCCGAGTCTAACTGCACATGAACGCCATCTTTTGCCACTTCAGTAATTACCGCAGGCATGGGTGCTTTACCAAGTTTTACTGTTACTGCTGTGCCTACAGTCAGGTCAGCGTCAGACAGTTTTTCCGGGGGCGTCTTTATTGGTCTGCTGGTTTTTGATTTAGTTCCACTATTATAGCGTCCAGGGCTAGATTTACCTGGTTGGTCGCCGTTTTTAGCGGTAGCCGGGCGTGGCTCTTTCTTGCGCTGAGCTTTAGCCGTTTGCTTACGCTTTTCAGCGGCTTTGGCTTTACTCTCGTCAAGCTGCTTTTTAGCGTGCTCTTCGTGTTCTTCTTCAATGGCAGCATCCTGGTTACCATCCAGGTCAACGCGGAAATTGCCTTTCTTTATGCTGTAAAGATAGCGCCAGCTATTGGTGTAATGACGTAAGCTCGAACGTAACAGTGTTTTACTGACACGCTCCTCTTCTGCCAGGCGCTCAGCTAAATCCTGAAAAATGCCAATTTTAAGGGGTTTTGCTTCACCTTCCAGGGTGAAGCAATTTGGAAATGTCTCGGCAAGAAAGGTAATAACCTCTTTGCTGTTGCTAAACTTCTGTGATGATTCCATCAATGTCAATGCATGTTAGTGTTAGTCCAGATTGTCTGCATCATCCCAAGTTGCTAACAGATGGTCAACCCAATCAAGCAAATCATCATCATTTACGTACAATAAATTGTCATCCTGGTGCCAAATTGACCAGGTGTGAGCCAGAATCTTCTCTAAACGCTCGGTTTCAATATCATCATCGGCCCGATCATAAACCATATGAAGAATGGTATTGAGACGCTCAGCCGCTTCATCCGGCTCTTCAAACACGTCTTCCATATCTTCCCAGGTCGCCAGAACCACCTGAATATCTACCATGTACTTCATGCAAGCTCAGCCACTAATGCGTTCACAATTGCCGCCAGCCCGGCTTCGTCTTCAGCACTAAAGCGGGCTAATTTCGGGCTGTCGATATCAAGCACGCCCAGCAGCGCCCCATTTACGGTAATCGGAATGACAATTTCAGAATTAGAGGCAGCGTCGCAGGCGATATGGCCAGCAAACTGGTGAACATCTTCAATTCGCTGAATAGTATTGGTTGCCGCAGCTGTACCACATACGCCTTTGCCCATAGGAATACGGATACAGGCTGGCAGGCCCTGAAACGGCCCCAGCACTAACTGGTCATCTTTATACAGATAAAAACCAGCCCAGTTCACATCCTGCATATTGTGATAAAGCAGTGCACTGATGTTGGCCAGATTGGCTATCAGGTCCGGTTCGCCGGCGATCAGGCTTTTGGCTTGTTCCAGTAGTTGAGGGTAATTGCTGGTGTCGGTCAAAGTACAACTCTCTAGTGAAAAACAATTAGACCGGCAAAGTTTAGCAGTTCCCTCAACAAAGGTTAATCCATGAAATAACCGGAAAGATTAATTCTCGATAGCAAAAGTGACATTCACTGTGGCAGAAGTATCGGTTTGCCCCGGTAAACTTATCGCCGCCTCTTGCTGCACGCGCATGCGAACCCCTACCGGCGGTTGCGAATAGCCCCTGGTTTCGGTAACGGCAATAACACCGCTAATACTGACGCCCATTTGTTTGGCAATCAGACTGGCGCGTGCTTTGGCATCTTCTACCGCGGCTATCAGAGCCTGGCGATATACCTCATCAGGGTGGGTATTAATAAATTCGAACTGGTCAATGCGGTTGATGCCGCGTTTCATAGCACCATCGAGTACCGTATCGTAGTTTTGCAACTGATTAGAGGTTACGCGTACCTGACGGGTAAGCACAAAGCCTTTGTTTTCCCTACCATTTGATGTGTGTTCGTACCAGGGCGATAAATTCACAGACATTGACTGCACAGCGTCCTCGGTAATCCCCTGTGACAGTAAAAAACTGACGACAGCATTGAGTTTGTGGTTAGCCTGTTCGTTAAGTTTACTTACCACCGCGCCACGCTCTTCAATTACCATAGTGAGCGTGTAGGCATCCGGCGCAGCACTTATCACTCCCTGACCAGCCACCTGTAAGGTCCGCTCTGCGGCCAGGGTCTGAAAATTTAATACCAGGCCAACCGCAGCTAATAAAACAACTTTCCAACTCATAAAACACTCCTGAAACTGAGACCCGTGCACTATGGCAGGTTTTGTCTTAACTCAAACTGAACCAACACTGCGGCATGGTGATACTCTGCTTTAACCAAAGAACCAGTAACTTACCACTATTGCGGTGAATATACCGGCCGCATCAGCGGCTAAACAGCACGCTACCGCATAGCGCGAGTGTTTTATGCCCACTGCGCCAAGATACACTGCTAATACATAAAACGTCGTTTCGGTAGAGCCTTGCATAACCGAAGCTAACCGCCCGGCAAAAGAATCCGCGCCATGGTGCTGCATGGTCTCTATCATCAGTGCCCTGGCACCGCTGCCGCTTAGCGGTTTCATCAAGGCGGTGGGTAAAGCGTCCACAAAGCGTGGGTCAAAGCCCAACCAGCCCGCTACCGATGCAATCATTTGCACCAGAATATCCATCACGCCACTGGCCCGCAGCATACCAATGGCGACCAGCATGGCCAGCAAGAACGGGATTAACGACACGGCTACTTCAAATCCCTTTTTCGCACCATCGACAAATTGCTCGTAGGTGTTATTACCCACTCGCCAACCGGCAATCAATACGCCCACAACAAAGGTAAACAGCAGACTATTGGCTACAATGGCAGACTGACTGGCTAATTCTGTCGCGGCTAACTGGGCAAAATAGAGGATAACGGCCGCCAGCAAACCAAATACGCCAACCAGATAAAGTAATATAACGCGATTAAACAGGTTAATGCGTTGCACCAGGCTGGTCACGATGAGGCCGGCCAGCGTTGATGCGCTGGTTGCCAGTAAAATAGGAATAAACACATCGGTAGGTTGGGCCGCGCCCTGCTCACCGCGATACAAAAACACCGCAATGGGAAACAACGTAACAGACGAAGTATTAAGTACCAGAAATAATATCTGGCTGTTGGTCAGGGTATCTTTGCGGGGCGCCAGGGTTTGCATGTCCTGCATGGCTTTGATACCAAATGGCGTTGCCGCGTTATCCAGGCCCAGCAAATTCGCAGACATATTCATGGTAATACTGCCAAGGGCGGGATGATCGCGAGGAATGTCCGGCATAATGCGGCATAAAAACGGTGCCAGAATGCGTGAGAATTTCTGAATCAATCCTGATTTTTCGGCAACTTCAAAGATACCCAGCCAGAAGGCCAGTACACCTATCAGACCAATAGCAATCTCCACACTCAGACTGGCCATGTTACTGACCATGGACATGACATCCTGAAAGCCACCGGGATTGTCGCCCCAAAACGCCTGATATAAGGTCGCCAGAAAAGCGCTAACAATGAAAGTGAGCCAGATTCGATGCAGCATAGACGTTAATCCCGCGCTTAATAACAGAAAATGAAAAGCGTTGCAGAGCGACAAAAGAAAAGTAACGGGCAGGCTGAACTGTCAGACTTACTTATCGGTGTAAACCAGCAACGACAGTTTGCGATAGTAGCGTTAATGGCTGGCAAATAACAATTTTTTATTTAACCAGCCATTAAATTCAGGAATTATTTAGTCGTGATTATTCACGACGGTGAGCTTACTTCAAAACGGTTTTTAATGCCGCCAGACAAAAATCAACGTTCTTGTCGGTACATGCCGCGCCCATCAGACCGATGCGCCAAACCTTACCGGCAAATGCCCCCAGGCCTGCACCGATTTCCAGGTTGTAGTCATTAAGCAGACGACCACGTACTTCGGCATCATCAACGCCTTCAGGAATACGCACTACGTTAAGCTGTGGTAACCGATAGGCTTTATCTACCGCCATTTCGATACCGAGCTCTTCAAGTCCGGTAACCAGTTTGTCGTGCAGGCGCGCATGACGGGCCCAGGCGTTTTCCAAACCTTCTTCGTGCAGCATCACCAGTGACTCATGTAACGCATAGATGCTGTTTACCGGTGCTGTGTGGTGATATGCGCGCTTACCGCCCTGACCCCAGTAACCCACAATCAGATTCATATCTAAAAACCAGCTTTGTACCGGTGTTTTACGGTTTTTAATCACTTCCAGTGCTTTGTCACTGAAAGACACCGGTGAAATACCGGGTACACAGCTCAGGCACTTTTGCGAACCGGAGTAAATCGCGTCGATTTGCCAGTCGTCCACGGCCAGTTCAATACCACCCAATGACGTTACGGCGTCTACGATTGTCAGACAATCATACTGGCGGGCCAGCGCACACATTTTTTCCGCGTCGTTACGAACGCCTGTAGAGGTTTCTGCGTGTACAAAGGCAACAATTTTCGCTTCAGGGTGTGCTTTTAAGGCCTCTTCCAGTTTATTCAGATCGGTCTGTGTGCCCCACTCATCTTCAATGACAACGGCAGTGGCCCCGCTGCGTACTACGTTTTCGCGCATACGCATGCCGAATACGCCGTTTATGCAAACAATCACAGTGTCGCCTGGCTCAATCAGGTTTACAAAAGCCGCTTCCATACCGGCTGAGCCTGGTGCAGAGACGGGCATGGTCAGTGCGTTATTGGTTTTAAACGCGTATTGTAATAATTCTTTGGTTTCGTCCATCAACCCGATGAAACCCGGATCAAGGTGACCCACAGTACTGCGCGCCATAGCATTAAGCACACGAGGACTGACATCTGAAGGACCCGGCCCCATCAGCGTGCGTTGCGGTGGAATATGACTGCTGTATGATTTCATAGCGATACCTGCTTGGTTAATTAAACATGTGGGCGTATTCTGGCAATTCACAGGCTAAACCACAATCACAGTTTGTGGCTGAAAAACGATTATCATCATTCACAGAGTGAATGCATAAAGAGAGTTGAGACACATCAATTTATATAGTGGGGGACGATTTGTGTGAACAAATCAAGTTGTGGATAAATATTGCACAACCTGCTTATAAATTGTGCACTTGTTGTCAATCAATCACCTAAAATCTGGCGTAAACCCTTGGTTAGCATCTATAATTGAACAAAATAAAGGCAGATTGAAAAAATTGTTTATAAAGTGAGCAATTTTGAGCTATGATTACAAATCTACAAAGATGATTTGTTCACCCTCCCTTTGTAAAAGTTAGCGCACGGCTCAGCAATGAGCCATTCCCCTAGGCCCGGAGCTTTTTAAGTTCTGGGCATTTTTTATTGGGAAGAAAACTTTCTGTTGTCACCCTGCTATGACTAAACGTAAAGCGAGGCAGGTCACTCGGTGATCCGCATCAGGCCTTCCTGCATGGTAGACGCAACTAACTCACCCTGCTGATTAAACAACTGACCTCTGACTAAGCCTCTTGAACCGCCACTGACCGGACTTTCGATAGAATAGAGTAACCAGTCATTCATATTAATCGGGCGGTGAAACCACATGGCATGGTCGATAGTGGCTATTCTCAGGTTTCGGTCGGTAATTTTGACACCGTGAGGTTGCAATGAGGTTGTTAAAAAGTGGTAATCACTGGCGTAGGCCAACGCAGCCTGATGCATAGCCTGCGAGTCCCCGAGTTCTTCATTCGCGCGTAGCCAGGTATAGCGTTCTGGCGTACTGGTATTTGACGAAATCGAATTTTCTGCGTCGATGGTGCGAATATCAATAGGGCGATGGTAGCTTAATGCTTTTTGCATCCGGCGCCCCATGCTATCGAAGTATCGCTCATACATTCTTATATCCGGCTCCACTTCCAGTGGCGCAGGAACGTCAGGCATAGCAGCATACTGATGCTGCATGCCCTCTTCTGGGAGTTGGAACGACGCTGTCATATAAAAGATATTACGCCCGTTCTGAATAGCCTTAACTCGTCTGGCCGAGAAACTCTTACCATCACGCACCGTTTCTACATCATAAACCACAGGTAAAGAAGCATCGCCGGGCAATAAGAAGTAGCTATGGAAAGAATGGGCAACCCGGCCTTCGGGGACACTTTCCCAGGCGGCTTTTAACGCCTGGCCCAACACTTGACCGCCAAACAGAGCGCGAAAGCCTAAATCCCAGCTCTGGCCACGGTAAAGACCTTGTTCCAGCGTTTCCAGTTCTAATAATGAAGATACTTTAACTTCGTTTTCCTGTTCCACGACTCACTCCCAAAACATTAGAGACGATCACTGCCCACTCTGCGAATTATGCAGATATTCAACGCGTACGGGGATTCCGGGGGTAAAATTTATCGGCACACCGGACACGATGCTCAAAAAAACGCGTGTCTTTATAAGGTAACTTCATAAAGCCACAAGTCCCCTCGCCAGACAATAACGGCAGTGAAACAATGATTTCATTTAATGAGGCATTAAACTCATTTTCTTTCGTATGATCAAGCAAACGATAGTAACTATGTATTTTAAGGTGATTTTCCAGCGCTTCAAAAATAATGCAGCCAGTATGATGAATAGCGTTGAGCGCTTTAATGGCTTGCATGATTTGTGGCGGCAGAGCGAGAAACTCATCAGGATCATCGCCATCTTCAAAATAAGAATGCACCCGGCTTTCCGATGCGCTTAACGATACACTGGACTTTTCATAAGGAATAGCCGTCGCGGCACCAGCCACAAAGGGCGCGTCAACTGAGTCCCGTTCAATGTGCAGGGTATTTTTGGCGTCAAATAAGCAACATTTGAACACGCCCTGACGATGGATCGCCCGGGCCAGTATAACCACCGTATTCACGGCATGCTTAAACGCCTGCTCTTTGGTTGGGTCCTGCAGATTCAAACTTGAATCAATATACACCCCTTCCGGTTGCCAGTGGATCACCAGCCCGCCCAGAACCGGGTAACGCGCCAGGCGGCTGATCGCCGCAAGAAAGCCTTTCTCGGTAGCGCCCATGCCATCAAGGTAATTTTTATAATAGCGTTCAAACTGGGCATCGTTCAGGTAACCAAGTTGCGACATCGCCTGTGACTGTTCACTGGTTAAGTCACTTTGCTGGCGTAAAAAGGACTTACGCGAGCTATACACCACAGATTCTATATTCTTATGTTCTTTAGCTACCCATACGGGTAACAACGCCTCGTAGTGAGCCGGAACATCATCACCAAACACAATGTTTTCCAACAAATTAAGGTGCGACAGTAAATAATCGCCGCCGCCATGCTGACTGGTCACATCGTCACTCAGCATATGGGTAAGAATGTCCGACAAGAGCTTAGGTAAACCCAAAGAGGAAGGCGTAATTACCTCATGGGCAAAGCGGGCAGATTGGCCTGAGGCTAGCGCGTAGAGCGTGCCTGCCAGCCCCTGTTCATCAAAGCGCGGGCTGGAGCGTTCGCCATTTAGCTGGGCATCACCGATAAAATAGATATCCCCCAGGCGTGCGTTTGTTTCCTGAATGTCGCCGGACATTAAATCCAGCACATTATTCTGCACCGGCTGCAAATGCTCATCGAGCTGCGCATACACGCTGGAGCCCCAGTCAATCAGGCTGAGGCTTTCGGTATGTTCATCCCACACCAGGTTTGACGGTTTGATATCGCCGTGGACGATGGGCCGCGGGCTGCCATCATGGGTAAACTGGCGCAGATAAAGCAATATTCTGCCTAATTGCACTGCCATTTTAACCACTAAACGGGGCGGGATTGGGCCGTCGCGCAGGCTGATTTGCTCAAGATCGACGCCCGGTGCCCGTGTCATCATTAAAATAGATTGCCGCCCCCGCTGATAAAACTCTTTAACGGCGGGAATATGCGGGTGCTCAAGCAGCCCCTGCATAAAGGCTTCTTCTTCAAGACGGTCCTGGATACTGGCAGGCAGCGTTATGCGGGTAAACTTAAACACCATTTCTGCCCCGGCGCTATCCCGGCCACCAAAGGCAAAGCCATAAGCGCCCTTACCTATAAGACCGATATCGGTAAACCCCAGGCTCTGTAGCTGTGCCACACAGAGTGCTATCCAGTCTTTGAGCTTTTTGGCATCCGCATGGGAGAGCAGATAAACCGACTGCTCTTCCGGAATATAGAAATGGCGGATACCTTTTCTGGTCATGACTCGAGTTTATTTAACCACGCCACGTTGTACTGACACTGGGTGCCAAGTCGCGGGCTAAGCTCTGTTAAACTGGCATCAAGGATATTGTCGACTTGCCAGGCTGGATTGATAAAACACACACCTGAGCCATACATGCCCGTATCCGCTGCTTTATCTTCGGCCAGTAATTCTACTTGCAGAACGTCGTGGTTAAGTTCAGCCAGCCTCTGACACATTGCTTCGGCCTCGCCCTGTTTGTCACCGGCCCGGTCAGACAATAACGGATACCAGATAAGAATTTGCGCCTGAGGCCAGCGTTTCAGACAATCTTTAACGGCTTTAACAACCGCCTGATATTCCGAACGGGACTCATAAGGCGGGTCGATGAGTACAGCGCCGCGATTAGGCTTTGGCGGTGATAACGCCACCAAACCCTCAAGACCATCACGAAAATGACTGTGTACGTGGCCTGCCCCGTTATGCTGTTTAAGGTTAGCTTTTAAATTATCAAACTCACCGGGGTGAAGCTCCATCACATGCAGTGAATCGTTATCCCGCAACAGGTCAGCCGCCAGCACCGGCGACCCCGGGTATTCGTTGTGATTACGGTAAACGGCAAGTGAAGACAGATAATCTATGAGCAATGGATCCTGCGGGGAAAACTGATCGAGCTTGAGAATACCGTCCTTATACTCGCCGGTTTTATTAGCTTGTGCTGAATCCAGTCGGTAGCATCCCGATCCACCATGGGTATCAATCAGGTTAAACGGCTTATTTTTTTGTTTGAGCCGGTTAATGACAGCCAGCCAACATAAGTGCTTAAGAATGTCAGCGTGGTTTCCGGCATGATAGCCGTGTTGATAGCTTAGCAAAATGATGTTCTCTCATGAGGCCGGTACCCGGATAGCATTGCTATGTCTGGTACAGGCAAAACTTGCGCGAATCGCGCAAGTTTATCGTTGAGTAAGGTAACTTGCCAGTACATTGATTTGTGCCTGAGGTGTCAACGCTATAATGATTTCAATGCAACTGACTTAACATTTTCAGCGGATTAGTGAGGTAATCCAGCCATAAATTGTTAAACCGTACCATGGTGGCACCATCAATTACCCGGTGATCGGCTGACCAGCTGACCTGCATAATCGACTGACTCACTACATTTTGCTGAGCATCAAAGCGCGGCAGTTGCTGAATCTTACCCAGCGCAACAATCGCCAGTTCCGGATGGTTAATAATCGGTGTTGCCGTAGTACCACCCAGCACGCCTACATTGGAAATGCTAATGGTGCCGTCCCTGAGATCCGCACCGGTTACTTTGCCCTCACGGGCATCAGCCACAATACGCTGCATTTCCTGGCCAATGTCCATCAGGCTCATGGATTGCACCCGCTTAATGTTAGGCACGAGCAGACCGGCTGCACCGTCTACCGCAAAGCCGATGTTATGGTCTGTCAGGTAAGTCATGCTGTTGCCATCTTCACTCAAACGGGCATTAAATTGCGGATAGGCGCTTAAGCACAAGGACAAGGCTTTAATAAAGAACGGCATAAAGGTTAATTTTATCCCGGCACTGTCAAACTGATCGGCAAGCGATGCTTTTAAATCAATTAATCCATCCATGTTAAGTTCATCAGACACGGTAAAGTGCGGGATAGTGCTGACTGAACGGGTCATTTGTTTCGCCATGGCTTTTTGCACAGGCGTTAAAGCGACGGTTCTTCCCTCGCCTTGCCCCCGGTCTATCGTGTTGCTGGCAGGAGGCTGTTCTGCCTTCTGTACCGGTTGATTCATCGCATTAAGGACATCTTGTTTAAGCACCCGGCCTTTCTTACCGGTAGCGGTGATCTTATCCAGGGTGAGGTTATTTTCTTTGGCCAGACGTCTTACTGCCGGACTTGCAGGCACCTTTCCTGCGATGACTTTGGGCGGTTCAACATTGCCTTCCTGAAACCCATGTGCGGGTTTGTCAGCAATTTGTGGTGAAGTCTGAGTAATAGCCGGTGCACTGTTAATGGTTTGCGAGGAAGTAGCATCAGTAGCCGACAACTCAAATAAAGCTTCATGCACTTTCGCCACCTGACCCACCTCATTGTAGCGCCGGATCAGCGTACCGCCATGCTTAGCCGGGATCTCAACCACCGCTTTATCGGTCATTACCTCAACGACAACGTCATCTTCTTTTACAAAATCCCCTTCATCGACATGCCATTTAACAATTTCACACTCTACTATCCCCTCGCCAATATCAGGCAGGATAAACGTTTCGACCGCTCCTACCGGGTCTGTGTTCACCGGCTCTGGTTCCGGATCGCTGCCCCTAGGCGTTTCGATTTCCGACTGCTCCGGTTGGCTTTGCTCGCTATGCTGTTTAAGCTCAAACAGCGGCGCATGCACCTTGGCAATATCCCCGGGCTGATAATAAAGCCGCGTAATAACGCCACCATGCATAGCGGGTATCTGCACTGTGGCTTTATCAGTCATCACCTCGGCAACGGGTTGGTCTTCTGCTACCGTATCACCTTCATTAACCAGCCACTCAAGTAACTCGCACTCCACTACGCCTTCACCAATATCAGGCAAAATAAAATCTGTCATATTTAACCTCAGTAATTCAGCATGCGTTTTAAGGCTTCGTAGGTCTTGAACTCATCCGGCATGTATTCTTTTTCATGCGCCAGAGGATAAGGCGTGTCCAGACCGCAAACCCGGGTAATGGGCGCTTCGAGGTACAAAAAGCACTGTTCCTGAATGTGCGCAGCGATTTCGCTGCCAAAACCTGAGGTTACCGGCGCTTCATGGTTGATTAACAGGCGCCCGGTTTTCATCACCGATTCGGCAACGGTGTGCGCATCCCAGGGCAAAATACTGCGTAAATCGATAATTTCACAGGACACTCCATCTTCCAGTGCCATCGTGGCGGCTTTCTGAATAATCTCTACCTGCGCGCCCCAGGCCAGTAGCGTAATATCACTGCCTTCCTGAATAACCTCAGCCTTGCCCAGACCAATGGAATAGTCTTCTTCCGGCACTTCACAGACCGAGGCCCGGTAAAGTCGTTTGGGTTCCATGAATAACACCGGGTTATCATCCCGGATAGCCCCCAGTAACAAGCCTTTTGCCTGATAAGGATCCCGCGGCACCACCACCTTAAGCCCGGGGACATGACTGAAGAAAGCTTCCGGCGATTGCGAATGATAATGACCGCCGGCAATACCACCGCCATAGGGAGTACGGATAGTCAGCGAGCCACAGGAGAATTGCCCTCCGGAGCGATAGCGAAATTTCGCGGTTTCATTGACGATTTGGTCAAAGGCCGGAAAGATATAATCACCAAACTGAATTTCAGCCACCGGTACACTGCCCTGGGCTGCCAGGCCATTCGCAAAGCCGATAATGCCCTGCTCGGTAAGCGGCGTATTAAAGCAGCGGGCTTTACCAAACTTTTCCTGCAAATGACTGGTGGCCCGAAACACACCACCAAAGTGACCCACATCTTCGCCAAATACGACAACTTTTTCGTCTTCACTCATGGCGGTGATCAGCGCCTGATTGATGGCCTGGAGTAAATTTAACTTTGCCATTACTTGTTCACCTCACCCGCTGTTTTAGGATATTTATCCGGGTAACGTTTGATGTGGACCAATAATGCTTCGCGCTGTGCCTGCAGATGCCACGGCACTTCACTGTAAACATCTTCCACTATATCGCTGATGGGATTAACCGGGACCTTCTCCGCCGTTTTCAGCGCGTCCAGAATGTCGCTGCGAACCGTTTTCAGGAAGTCTTCGGTATCCGCTTCGGCCAGCCAGCCTTTATTGCTCAGCCAGACTTTGAACCGTTGCAGCGGATCTTTTAAACGCCATTTTTCTTCTTCTTTTTTCGAACGGTAACCACTGGGATCATCTGAGGTAGAATGCGCTGCCAGCCGATAGGTCATGGCTTCTATCAATACCGGTTGTAAACTCGATAACGCTAACTCCCTCGCCTTAACAGTGGCACTGTACACCGCCAGTGGATCGTTGCCATCAACGCGGATAGTTCTCACGCCATAGCCGATGCCTCTCGATGCGATACCATCACCGGCAAACTGTTCTTCTGCCGGGGTGGAGATGGCATAACCATTGTTACGGCAGAAGAAAATGACCGGGCAGTTAAGAACGGCGGCCATATTTAAACCAGCGTGAAAATCCCCTTCTGAGGCGGCGCCTTCACCAAAATAACAAATGGTCAGCGCGTCATTGCCCTGTAATTTCTGGCCATAGGCATAGCCAGCTGCCTGGGGAATTTGCGTACCCAGCGGCGATGAAATGGTCATAAAATTGAGGGTTTTATCACCATAGTGAATAGGCATTTGCCGCCCCTTGTTGGGATCCAGGCGATTAGAAAACATCTGGTTCATAAACTGGGCTGAGGTATAGCCCCGAAATGCCAGGGCGCCCTGCTCACGGTACTGACTCATGATCATATCCTTATCAGACAACGCCGCCGCACTGCCAACTACCGCCGCTTCTTCGCCCGTGCTGGCAAGATAAAAACTGATCCGGCCCTGACGTTGCGCAGCCACCATGCGCTCATCCAGCATGCGGGTGTACAACATGGTGTGATACATCTTAACGGCCAGTTCCTGGCGTAATGCCGGCTCACTGGCATCAGGATAGATATTGCCATCAGCATCAAGAATCGCCAGCATGGGAATATCCAGTAAGCCGTTTTCGATTATCCTGACCTCATGTGTCACCGACACATTCCCCAGGTGATTTCTGTCGTTCATCAGCTGCCTCTAAACTGTCTTATTATTTCTTTATACTTTAGAGCATGACAGGCAGGAGCGTCTTATCAAAATAACATTGCGTTTACATTTTATTAAACTATTCATCCTAATCGATTCGACCAAAATGGGACGTTCTGTTTAATCTTTGCCGGTTTGGCCAAAGTCAGCTTAGATTCAGCTTAAATTATTAGGATAGCAGTCACCTGAGAGCCAGAATCACATAACCTGCGTAACAGGTATTACATCTGTGCTGTGGCTGTGTTAAAACCCACAATACTATAAGTAACAGGACACTGTTCTTTTCACTACGGAGTATGAATGTGAAGTCCTTATCATTAATTACGAGTGCGTTAAGCCTTGTATTGCTCACTCACACCAGCGTTGCGCAGGAAGAACAGATTCTGCCGAATTCGGTTAATAAACCGACGCCATCGGTTAATCGAATCACGGCTAAAGCAGATAGTCAGGTTAAGGGTAAACAAACCTATATCGTGCAGTTGAATGAACCTGCAGTGGCCCAGTATAACGGCAGCATTACAGGGTTTTCGGCGACCAATCCCAAGACCGAGCCATCAGGATTAACACCGGGTAAAGCGGCTAAGCGGAAGCTGGATACGCAGGCTAATCACGTCAGAGCTTATCGTAAGTATTTACAGCAGCGTCAGCAATCTGTGCTGAATGACATTGCCCGAATAACCGGCGATACCAAGGTTAAGCGCCAGTTTCAGCTTGCCATTAACGGTATGGTTGTGGAGCTGACACCCGCGCAGGCGGTACAAATCAGAAAACTGAGCGGCATAAAAGCGGTAACCGCAGATAAGAAGTTTCACCTGACTACCGATACGAGCCCATCCCTGATAGGCGCTACGGCTGTCTGGGCAGGCAATACACAGCAAAGTATCAATGCCCTTGGGGAAGGTACTGTGGTGGCCATTTTTGATACTGGCATTAATACTGATCACCCTTCCTTTGCCGCAACAGGCGGCGATGGTTATATCCATACTAACCCGCTGGGCAGTGGTAATTATCTTGGCGATTGTGAAGTCGCTTACCCTTCCCTTTGTAATGACAAACTTATTGGTGTTTACAGTTATCCTCAAATTACCAATGATTACAGTGACACCAGTATTTTCCCGCCAGGACTGCCGCGTAATGGCGAAGATTACAACGGTCATGGTTCACACGTGGCGAGTACTGCCGCTGGCAACATCCTGTACGACGTTCCTGCGGTAGGATTAGCCTACGATCTGGAACAAAGTGATGGTTATGCCGGCGCGTTTACCTTTGATCAGATCAGTGGCGTTGCGCCTCATGCCAATATCATTTCGTTTCAGGTATGTTTACCCGGTGAGAATGATGACCAGTACAATGGTTGTTACGGAAACGTTGCCATAGCCGCCATCGACGACGCCATAGCCACCGGCATTGTTGATGCCATCAACTATTCCATTTCTGGTGGTGAAGACGTTTGGGGTGATACCTTAAGCGAAGCCTGGCTATCAGCCAATAACGCTGGCATTTTTGTTGCCCACTCAGCCGGTAATGACGGCCCGGACCGGGCAACCAGTGATAAATACGCGCCCTGGATAACCCCGGTAGCGGCCAGCACTCACGGACGCAGTCTGGATTTATCCAAAACCATTGGCAGTTTTAGCGGTGGCACTACCCCCCCTGGCGGTATCAGTGGGCAAAGTAATACCGGTGCCATCTCAGCCGCCATTGTGTATGCCGGGGATTACGCCAACCCTAACGATCCAACCGGCGACCCGGCCCAGTGTCTGGAGCCTTATCCTGATGGGAGCTTTAACGGCGAAATCGTGGTCTGTGACAGAGGCGATATCGCGCGTATCCAAAAAGCCATCAACGTGGCAGCTGGCGGCGCCGGCGGCTATGTTCTGGCTAATGTTGCGGGTGATGCTGAAAATCTGGTGGCGGATGAGTACGTCATTCCCGGGATCCACATTAACGCAGCGGATGGTGAACGGCTTAAAACCTGGCTGGCCAGCGGTAGTGATCACCGCGCGACTATTTCTGCTACTGCGGGAATTCGCTCCGTTAACAGTGATCAGGCGGACCATATCGCCGGATTTTCATCCCGCGGACCGAATACCGAAATAAGCACCCTGCTGCCCATGATCACTGCGCCCGGTGTCGATATTTATGCGGCTTACGCCGATGAACATTACGGCCACGAAACAACAGGGCCAGCGCCGGCAGATTACGCCTATCTGGACGGTACGTCCATGGCATCGCCCCACGTTGCCGGAGCCGCCTTACTGTTACGTCAGTTGCACCCGGACTGGAGCGCCGATGCTATTCGCTCGGCTATAATGCTGACGGCAACTACAACTGTTGGCATTAACGGTAGCAGCACAGCCGCCAACTGGCTGGATATGGGCGCTGGCCGAATGCAGATAGATGCAGCGGCAGATGCCAGCCTGATTATGGAAGAAACAGAAGCCAATTATACCGCCGCAAATCCTTTGCGTGGCGGCGACCCGAAATCACTTAACCTGCCCGCACTGGTTGATAATAACTGTTTAATTGAATGTCGCTGGCAACGCACGTTTACCGCCACCCGTGATGGCAGCTGGTCTTTTGCGCTGGATGATATGGACAGCGGTTTAAGCCTGACCGCCGAGCCTGCCAGCATGACGCTGGCCGCAGGCCAGTCACAAACCGTTACCTTTACCCTTAATACATGGAACGCACTTGATTCCGACTGGAGTTTCGCCAACGTCCTGATTAGCGGTAATGATGCCACCGCACTCCATGTGCCTGTGGCGGTAATTGCGTCAAACGGTAATTTTCCGGAAGCAATTCAACAAACCAGCTCTCGGGCAAACGATTCGTTGTTGCTTAAAGATCTGCTGGCTATCGAGATCACCGATTTTACCTATGATGTCACCGGACTTACCCTGGCTACGAAAATAACGGGTGCCGTGACCGAAGACTCAGCGCCTAACGATATCTACGATGATCTGACTGACGGCGTGTACAGTCTGGATATCGTCGTCACAGATGATGCGCCTCGGTTGGTGGTGGAGATTACCCAATCCAGTGCACCGGATTTGGATTTGTATATCGCCTACGATGCTAATAGCGACGGTCTTTTTAGTGAGGATGAATTACTGGATATCAGCGCCGGGTTCAGTTGGGATGAGTATCTCAATATTTTCCTGCCATCTGCCGGGACCTACCGGATTTATGTCCATAATTATACCGGTAGTGCCCTACAGCAGGACAACTTTACCGTCGAATATGCAGTGGTTGGTAGTACCACGGATGGTACCCTGACACTTGACGCGCCCTCCTCTGTTGCCCTTCGCGACCCCTTTGATCTCAGGCTGTTGTGGGCATTAGACGGCAGCTTAACCGGTGACAGGTATTATGCCAGCGTAACCCTTGGCGCCAGTGCAGAAACCCCGGTTAACCTGGGCATTATCCCGGTCGATATTGTGCGGGGTGACAATGATGTTGGTCTGGCCGTTGCCGGTAATGGTCGGGTATCGCCCGGCGAAAGCGTTACTTACAGCGTTGAGGTTGCTGCCAACACAACCAATGAAGACCGCGATTACGACATTGAAGTCAGCCTGCCGGACGGCACCAGTGTGGTTGCAGGCAGTGTCTCTGATGGCGGCGTAATCAATGGCAACACTATCAGCTGGTCGATTACGCAAAGTGTTACCGCCGGTTTGTCTGGCTATAACCTGACGACGCCGCAATCCGATAGCCAGTGCTTGGCACCCGATGCCGGTTTTGTTGATTTATCCGGATTAGGTTATCAGCCCTTAAACACAAAAGATGGCAACGTCATTGCAACCTTCCCGGTTAGTGTAAATGCCTTTGGTGAGCAATGGCACGGCATTACCATTTCTTCTAATGGTTTTATCATGCCATCTTCGTCACCCGCGCTTGCTTATCCCGGAGTAAACCGGATGCTGGCTGACGGCACGTTATCTACCGCTCTGTTTGCGCCACTTTGGCGCGACTGGTCATTTAATGATGAGGCCACTTCCGGGCTAACTGTCGCAACATTAGCTGCTGGCAGCATCACGGTAATACAATGGCGTGGGCTGCAAGCTGGTGAATATGGTGCGGATATTCAGATGATCATTAATCATGCTCCAGACACCAATGAGCCTCAAATCATCTTTACCTATCAGAACGTTACCACTAGCCTTAGCGAGTCGATGGCGGGTACCGTTGGCTGGCAGAACAGTTCGGGGCAGTCGGGTCAAACTCTGGCGTTTAATGCCGCTACAAGCAATACGCCAATGGGTGATGTTGAAACCCGGATCCAATCGGGCACTGTGCTGTGCCTGACGCCAGCAAATAACATAGCAGCCACTGGCCCTGCGGCACTGAGTTTTGCGTTGCAGGTTGATGATAGCAGTGCACTTAATGGCACCATCCCGGTCACGTTAACATCCCGCGTAACCAATATTCCGGGTACAACTGAAGAAATCGCCGAGGTGAATACGCAGGCTCAGCTACACGCAGCACCAGAGATCACCATTAATGGCAGTGCATCAGCCAGTATTAGTCTCACTGAATTTCAAACAGCTGTATTACCGCTCAGCGTAACCGATGCGAACGGCGATTCGGTAACCTTAAGTGTATCCCAGTTAAGCGGACCAGCCGCTACCCTCTTAGTAACCGGTAATGAGGTGAGCGTAACACCGGCTTCTGTGAATGAAGGAACGACGGTGCAGTTAGAAATAACCGCCACGGATACCTATGGTTTCAGTGATTCAGCGACCGTAACAATTACCGTAACGCCCAATCAACCGCCGGTACTGAACGTCAGTGCGCCAGCCAGTGTTCAGGAAGGTGCTACGATCACCGTCAGGGCTTCGGCTACCGATCCAGAAGGTGACGACATTGTTTATACAATAAATGGCATTAGCGGCGCTGCTTACAGTTCTACGGCACCTGAAACTGACAGTTCAACCAGCGTTACCTTTACAGTAACCGCATCAGACGGGCTCAATACCGTTACTCAAACGGTTACCGTTACGGTAACCGACAGACCCAGCGGAGGCGGCGGTAGTTTGTCGCTGGTTTGGTTAGCGGCGCTGTTGTTGCTTGCTGGTGTTCGCCGGATGCGTTGCAGTTAATTGTTAATCAGGCCGTGATTGAATGAAAAGGGAAGCTAACCCGAAGCTTCCCTTTTTTACTCTAGTTCATGGGTCGGTGACACAATTGTACGAATAAAATCATCAATACTGGTTTTATGCTCATGCAAAACAAACTCTGCCGGACAACAACAGTAAAGTTGCTGTTGTAATTCCAATCCCAGGTAGCGGGCAATCAGTTCAAATTGCAGGGAAAAACTGGCGGGTAATTCAGTGTCAGTACCCGTAGCCATCACGGCGATATTCAGGCCACGCAGTTTTCGTCCGAGGGATTTATTGATAGTGAGTAAATCGGTAAAGCGGTCAAAGAAGATCTTAAGCTGTGCTGACATCGCGTACCAGTAAACCGGAGTGGCAAATATTACCCGCCGCGCCTGCACCAGTTTTTCAATCACGCCGATAAAATCATCCTCCCGGTTATCATGCGCATAATCGAAACAGCTTATATTAAAATCATTAAGATCCATGATGGTTGCATTTAATGGCGCTGCCACCACCTCTGCCAGCTTTGCCGTATTGCCATTTCGGCGTGAACTGGCCAGCACGATAATAATACTCATCCTTTCTTCCTTGTAGTTGCCTTATTTGACCTTTAGGCCGTAGGCGTCCTCTAGCAGCCGGATATATTCTTCCAGCGGTGGCAAACCCACTTCGGCCCGGCGAGCATCTACACTGGCCGGTTCTTTAATGGGGTCAAACACCAAAGCGTCATCAATAATATTCAATTGCGTGCCGTAAATCTGCGGCTCTCCACGATGAACAAGCACTCTGTCAGTCAGTAACGCAAAATCCTGACCGTCGATCCCTTCCCCTTGCAGAAATGCCTGCTTAAGTATCGGCAGCATCGCTTCCTGAAACGCATAATCGGGCGAGTGCTGAATTATCAGAAAAGCAGAAGATACGCCCTTTTTACCCACCAGTTCCGGCGTAACCCAGGAATATTGCGCGATGATTTGTTTTAGCCGCTCGGTATTCTGTGCGTCGATACCGGCCATTTGCGTCATTAGCTCAGCCGGCGGATTATCCCAGCCTGCCTCGGTGATTTGTTGTCGAATGGCCTGGTCTGCCTCTGTCATAGCAAGCAATTCTTGCTGTAAATCAGGCTGCGTCACAGCAGCAACGGGAAAAGAGAAAATCAACACCAACAAAATAAACCGCATAAACACTCCATTGAAAAAACAGGCTTAACCCTTTGCCGCCTGACCAGTGAGACGCTTGGTTTCACCCACTGATTATCTGGCCAGATTGTATTGTAACGGTTAACAAGACCAGCTAAGAAACTAAAATAATTAATTTTTTTTGAAATTTATAACCGCTTTGGCAGTTGATTTCTGCTGCCCTGGCCGGGTTTCAATCGGCATGGATAACAAAGGACTCACCAACAGGCTGGTACAAGGAGGGTTTGTTGATCGGTTGTACCAATAAATCATGGCGGATCACCGGTATCAGTAAGTCGCCTAAGACTGCGGGTTCGGTAATCCCGGCATCCAGCCAACGCTGTAAGCTGTTATCCTCTGGCGAAAGCATCAGCGGCGTGGATTTTTGATGAATTTGTCGTAACTTTGGGTGCGGCGGTAATGTCACAACCGAACAGGACGTTTCTACGAAAACGTTGCCGTGGCTATCATGGCCGTGCCATTCACGGTAAAGGCCGCCCATAGCGAGTTGTTGTCCCGGTTCTACCGTCATGTCGTGATAACACATTTGACTCCCGGTCTTTTGCGACTCACCAAAACCGGCCACCGGGATAATACAGCGATGTTGCCGAAACGCTTGATAACCCGCACTTCGTGGTACGTTGAGCTTATCGTAACGGGTATTAAATGAGGTATACCTAGAGGGTTTAAAACGCATGACCGGTGCGCTGTGATCAGGTTCCAGCAGCAGCCACCAGACCGCGTTACGAGCCAACCGGCGGCCCTGGTGTTCTAATATGATCGTTACCCGTTCTGTCGCTCTGACAAAGCGAGCAAAACGCATTCCCTCATCTGGCCAGAAGTCAATTTCCAACTGTTCACATAAAGCCCTGACGCCGGGACTGTCGGTAACGTTTAACCGGCCACACATAGTGCTACACCCAGTAAAAGCGGCGTTGCCAGGGTCATCATAACGTTTTGTCCCATGGCGGCTAAAAATGCCTCGTCGGGCTGGCTAAAGTGCTTCGCCTGCTGGTAAATTTTCCAGCCTGGCACCATCGGTAATAAACAAACTAATGCATACAAAGGCAAATTAAATGCCGCCACCGTGGCCACTACTACCGCGATAGTCAGTAACCATTGCACCAGATACAACCTGGCTGAAAATAGATAACCGTACTGAATCAATACATGATTGCGGCCATGGTCGGCATCGCTGGCCGCATCCGGGAATTGATTAAGCAGCAATAAATTATTGGTTAACAACGTTGGAATTAATGCCAGTAACAGCATAGTCAGACTATGTTCGCCGCTCACGGCTACATAGCTACCATAAGACATGAGCACACCAAAACCCAGTCCCGGTGAAATCAGACACAACCAGGGAAAACGATTCAGTACGGGTGTATAGCTGATCACGATAACAATACCTAGCACGCCCATTGCAAACAGTGACTGCCAGGCCTGAGGCGCATAGCGCATAACCAGCAGGCCGCTGGCAATAGTAAGCGCCACAAAACCAATGCCAATATATTTTACCCAGTGCGCTACATCAGGCTGACTAACCAGCGCGCCGCTACCGCCACTAAAAGGCGTGCGGTTAGTGGCAAAATCCAGTTTGCTGGTGCAATCCACATACTCATTCAGCATATTCACCGCGATGTGGGCACATAATCCACAAACCAGGATTAAACTGAATAAAAGCCAGGAACCGTCTATATTTAAATAACTAACAAAGCCAAAACTTAATGTCAGGCAGCTAACCACTAATAATAAAAATGGAGGGCGCATGGTTTTTACAACAGTAGCTAGTGTGTTCATTCCCTGTTCCTTTGGAGACCGTCGCTCAATGATCTGTTTAAATTTCTGCAAGCCTTGTCATTAGCTTTAACTATGCCGAACTGAAAATACACCTATGGAAATTTTCCTTTCAACCAGCATTGAGCTATCCAAGGTTAACATTCTTATTGCGATACTCTTCAGCATTGGCTGGTTAGTTATCGCCAAACCCTTACAACTTTATCACAGCAGCAGTTTGCGTTTCGCTCTGGCAAATCTGCTGTTCGCCCTCGCCCTGCTGATGGATTTTCGTAATGAAGATAATCCCACACTTTCTCTGGGGATGATAGCCGATATCATATTACTGATTTCGTTCATGATCTATAACCTGGCCCTACGCCACTTATTTAAACTTGCACAGGATCCAATTTGGTTTAGCTGGTTATTAGTGGCTATCGTGGTAAATGTGCTGCTACATCTGCTCGGCGTAGCCAGCGCAACCTTCGTATCGATAATTAGTTTGTGCCTGGTGACTTTGGTTATGATGAAAACACTCATCATGAAGTTTCGGGCTCTGCACAGTGCGTTTTCGGCCCGTATTGCGGGCATCTTAAGCCTGGCGGATTGCCTGGTAGTGCTTATGGTAGGCGGCAAAGTTGTGTTCTGGTTACATCTTATCAGTGCTAATGAGCCTGAATTATTGTCGCTGTATTACAACTCGTCCCTGTCAGTGTGGATGCAGATCGTACTTGTAATCCTGATTAACACCACTGCCGTTGGTACCACTATTTCACGCTTAATTATCCGCATGAAATATCTGGCAGAGCATGATCAGCTTACCGGCTTACTGAATCGCCGGGCATTTCAGTCGCGACTGGCCTATCAGTTTTCTGTTTACCGTCGATATGAGCAATCGTTCAGTATTCTGATGCTGGACATAGACTATTTTAAAGCGATCAACGATACCTATGGACACAGTGCCGGTGATGAGGCAATAAAATACACTGCCGAATTACTCCGACAGCAGGTAAGATTGTCCGATCTGATTGCCCGGTTTGGTGGCGAGGAGTTTATTGTTTTATTGCCAGACCAGTCACTTCCTGAGGCTGCTATTATTGCCAGTAAGATATGCCGGGCCTTTTCTGCCTCCCCCTGGCGGGAGGGCGCCGATCCCCTCACAATAAGTATTGGCTGCGCTGAAGTATGCCAGGCAAATAATGCCGATGATCTGCTTAAACTGGCCGACGATGCACTCTATCAGGCAAAGGCTAATGGCAGGAACCAGGCCGTCTCCGCCACCCGCCAGCTTAGCTTCCCGGTTTAATCCTGTTCGTCGCTGTCGTCGTCGGAAATATCGCCTGCCAGTCGCTTACTCGGTTGCACCCCAAGCGCTCTGAACTGTTCTACCTGTCTGACCAGGTTGCCACGACCACTGGATAGCTTATTCAGCGCGGCATCGTAGTGTTTTTGGGTACTTTCGATAGACTTACCAATTTTTTCCATGTCGCCCACAAAGCCAGCAAACTTGTCATACAGCTTAGCGGCATGCTGGGCAATTTTCTGTGCATTCTGATTCTGGTATTCGTATTGCCATATATTGTTGATGGTCCGCAATGCCACTAACAAATTAGTGGGTGATACCAGCATAATGTTATTATTCAGCGCCAGCGTAACCAGTTCCGGATCGCTTTCTACTGCCAGCAAAAACGCCGGTTCAACCGGAATAAACATAAGCACATAGTCCAGCGACCGAATGGCTTCAAGTTCGTGATAATCCTTGGCTCCCAGGCCCTTTATATGGCTGCGTAAGGAGTTCACATGCTCTTTCAGATAACGCGCCCGCTCGTCATCGTTATCACTGTTAAAATAACGCTCATAGGATGCCAGGCTTACTTTTGAGTCAATGATCACATCTTTATCATTAGGCAAATGCACCACCACATCGGGCTGCTGTAACTTGCCCTGTTCATTACGAGCCGACACCTGAGTTTCAAATTCGTGTCCTTCGCGCAGACCAGACTCCTTCAGAATGCGTTCAAGTACTACTTCACCCCAGTTACCCTGTTGTTTGTTGTCGCCCTTTAAGGCCCGGGTTAAAGCCGCCGCGTCTTCGGTAATTTGTTGGTTTAATGCTTTTAAACCAAGAATTTCGGTTTTTAGCGATGCGCGCTCCTGCCCTTCCTTCACGTATTGATCAGTAACCTGCTTTTTAAAGCCTTCGATCTGATCTTTAAGGGGATTTAACAAGGCATCAAGACGATTCTTACTTTCGTTGCTAAAACTTTCCGCCTTTTGCTGAAAGATACGGTTGGCGAGGTTTTCAAACTGTTCCTGCAGACGCTTTTCTGCTTGCTGTAAACTGGCCAGTTTTTCTTCGTGTCCTTGCTGCGCCACATCGAAGGCGGCCTGTCGGGCGTCACTGGCAGCTTTTAGCTGAGTATATTCTGTCTGCAACGATTTAAGCTCAGACTGCAACTGTTGACGCTGCTGCTGAGCTTCAGGCAACAAAGCCGCTTTAGCTGCCTGTTCCTGTAGTGACTGCTGAAAAGTCGTTAACTGTTGTTTGAGTTCACTGATGGTGTGTGCGGCACGTTGCTCACTGGCATCCAGCGACTGTTGCGTTTGCTGTAATTGCTGGGCCAGCAGCTGTTGTTCGGCTTCGGCTTTATGTGCCTGTATTTTGCCCTGGCTACGGCCAATAGCAAGGCCAACAGCCAGCGCGACTACTGCCGTAGCACTGGGAATAATGATATCCAGGTGTTCCATTACCAACCTAAGTCACTTAAAAAAAACGGGTAACTCATGTTACCCGTTTTTGGCATTAATTTAAGTGAAGATTAGTTTCTTCGTGTTTGAATGCTGTTTATTTAGACAGTACTTCGTCCAGTTCAGCAATTTTGGCTTTCCAGATAGCCGGGCCAGTCTGGTGAGCATTCGCGCCGGTAGAATCTACGGCAACGGTAACCGGCATATCTTCTACTTCAAATTCGTAAATAGCTTCCATTCCTAAATCTTCAAAGGCCACCACGCGGGCTTTCTTAATAGCTTTAGAAACCAGGTAAGCCGCACCACCAACTGCCATCAGGTACACTGACTGATGTTTGGCAATAGACTCAACCGTAGCCGGGCCACGTTCTGCTTTACCAATCATGCCGGCGATACCGGTTTTTTCCAGCATCATGTCGGTGAACTTATCCATACGAGTAGCTGTTGTCGGGCCTGCCGGGCCTACTACTTCGTCACCTACAGCATCAACCGGGCCAACGTAGTAGATAAACTTACCGTTAAAATCTACCCCTTCTGGCAGGCCTTCGCCATTATCCAGCATGGTTTGAATGCGTTTGTGCGCTGCATCACGGCCAGTAAGCATCTTACCAGACAGCAGTACGGTTTCGCCCACTTTCCATTCTTTGATATCTTCTTTGGTTACCTCGTCCATATTAACACGACGGGTATTTTCACTGACTTCCCATGTCACCTGCGGCCATTCTTCCAGCTTAGGCGCTTTAAGCTCTGCCGGGCCACTGCCATCTAAATAGAAGTGGGCGTGACGGGTAGCGGCACAGTTAGGGATCATCGCTACTGGCTTAGACGCTGCGTGGGTAGGTACGGATTTGATTTTTACATCAACCACGGTGGTTAAACCACCCAGGCCCTGGGCACCAATACCTAATTTATTCACCCGCTCGTAAATTTCAACACGCAGTTTTTCGTCGGTGGTTTGCGGGCCACGCTCAATCAGTTCCTGAATATCCACCGGATCCATCAGGCTTTCTTTGGCCAAAACAGCAGCTTTTTCAGCAGTACCGCCAATACCCAGGCCTAACATGCCCGGCGGACACCAGCCAGCGCCCATGGTGGGTAAGGTTTTCAGCACCCATTCAACAATATCGTCGCTGGGGTTTAACATTACCATTTTAGATTTGTTCTCTGAGCCGCCGCCCTTCGCTGCGATCATCACTTCAATCTTATCACCGGGCACGGTGTCGATATGCACCACCGCCGGCGTATTGTCCTTGGTGTTTTTACGCGCACCGGCCGGGTCTTCTACAATTGACGCACGTAGCGGGTTATCCGGATTCAGATAAGCACGACGGGTACCTTCATCAACCATTTGCTGAACGGTCATGTCGGTTTTATCCCAGCTTACGCCCATACCGATTTTCACGAAACAGGTAACAATACCCGTATCCTGACACAGTGGACGTTTACCCTCTGCTGACATACGTGAGTTAATCAGGATTTGTGCCATGGCATCTTTTGCCGCCTGGCTTTCTTCCTTGAGATAGGCTTGTTCAACGGCCTTCACATAGTCGAGTGGGTGATAGTAAGAAATGAACTGCAGCGCATCTTCGATGCTATCGATAAAGTCTTGTTGACGAATTACGGTCATGGCGTCCTCTTATTTTTAGGCTCACATAGTCATCTAGACGAAGAAACCGTATACTAACGCATGTCGACAACTGGCACCATATAAAACCATCTGCGACTTTGGTGGAGTAAATAAAAACTATTGCTCCTGTTGCTGCCAGTACTGTGATAACACTAAATTTAAGAAACAATTTAATGCCACAACCGAGTTTTTCATTTGCCCCTGCTGCATTGTGTATCACACCGGTAGAGTTACCGGCCAATGCCACCATTCAGGATGTTTTTCAGTCTGTTGCCGAGGATAACTGGAGCCTGCTCTATGACTCTTCCAATTCAACTCAAAGCAACAGCCGGTATGATATTGCCTTGTGGGCTCCCCTGCTGAGGATCAGCAGTAAAAATGGCACTACCAGCGTGCACAACCAAAGTAGCTGCATTGAAACCATAACCACTGCCGAAGAACGCCCCCTGGCTACCGCCAGACGCTACCTGACCGCCTTTCAGCAAAGTACCGACTATTCAGCGGTTGACCAGACCTTGTTTAATCGCCTGCCACTGGTAGTCGGTCTGGCGGGCATTTGCAGTTACGACCTCGGTCGCGACTATGAAACACTCCCCGCGGTGAATCCGAATGAGTATCAGTGTCCTGATATGGCACTGGGGATTTACGCTCAGGCACTTATTCATGATGTAACGGAGGGGCGCTGGTACTTTTGCCACCGCAATGATGTGCCAGTGCCGGATTTTAATCAGTGGTTACAGCAGTCCGCGCTGCCTTTTGCCGTAAAAGAGAGCTGGCAAAGTAACTTGAGCCGTGATCAATATGTCAGCGCACTGGCTGCGGTACACAATTATCTGGTTGCCGGTGACTGTTACCAGGTTAACTTTGCCCAGCGCTTCAACACCCGCTACGAAGGGAGTTTGTGGACAGCTTATCGAACCCTGACCCGCACTAACCGGGTGCCTTTTTCAGCCTATATGCGGGTAGATGACAGCCATATTTTAAGTTTATCGCCGGAACGCTTTATCCAGTGTCGTGATGGCATCATTGAAACCAAACCCATTAAGGGCACCCGGCCAAGATTTGATGATCCTCAGCAGGACAAAGCCAGTGCCGAAAACTTACTGAGCGCAGAGAAAGATCGGGCGGAAAACCTGATGATCGTGGATTTATTACGCAACGACATCAGTAAACACAGTGTTCCTGGCAGTGTGCAGGTACCAGAGCTGTTCAAGCTGGAAAGTTATCCTGCGGTACATCATATGGTAACTAAAATCACCAGTCGGCTGGCCCCGCACAGCCATCCTCTGGATTTACTGGCGGGTTGTTTTCCCGGCGGATCGATCACCGGAGCCCCAAAAATCCGCGCGATGGAAATTATTGAAGAGCTCGAGCCCAATCGGCGCAGTATCTACTGTGGTAGTTTTTTATACCTGGGCCTGAAAAACGATCTGGACTCAAGCATTTGCATCCGCACCCTGCTGGGTGAGCATAACGCCCTCTATTGCTGGGCCGGGGGCGGTATTGTACTGGACTCTGATGCCGCAGAAGAATACCAGGAAACCTTTGATAAAGTGGCCAGAATTCTGCCGGTACTGGGGTCAGTACGTGAATAAAACCGCCTTTCTTCAGCGCTTTCATTCGTCGCCACCGCTCGCTGGAGGCGATGATTACCCGCTGAAGCATGCCGGACGCGCTGCCGGTGTGCTGGTACCATTGATAGACCGGCCGGAAGGATTAAGCGTGTTATTAACGCAACGGGCATTACACCTGGCCCACCACCCCGGTCAGATTAGTTTTCCCGGCGGTAAACAGGAAGAACAAGACAAGGATCTCATTGATACCGCGTTGCGGGAGGCCTGGGAAGAAATTAATTTACCCCGGCAAAACTGCAACGTCATCGGTCTTCTGCCAGAGCATCGAACCATTACCGGCTTTTGTATTACTGCAGTGGTCGCCATTGTCGATCCAGACTTTACCCTGCAATACGACACCAATGAAGTCA
Organism: Marisediminitalea lipolytica; assembly: GCF_001758465.1. Classification (GTDB taxonomy): domain Bacteria; phylum Pseudomonadota; class Gammaproteobacteria; order Enterobacterales; family Alteromonadaceae; genus Alteromonas; species Alteromonas lipolytica. The sequence continues at coordinate 731,315 of NZ_MJIC01000010.1, read as the reverse complement.
GCGACGCCTTTGAAGTCCCGCTGGCATTTTTACTGGATACTAATAATTACGTAACGGAGCATTTTCATCGCGGCACGCTGGTAAATCCGGTTCACTTTATTCCCTGGCATAACCGCATGATTTGGGGCGCTACCGCAGCCATTTTGCGTAATCTTGCGTCAATTTTTACTGACACCCCGTAACGCCATAGTATCCGCCTGCTCCATCTCAATAGATTTTCTCATGTTAACATTAGGTTAACTAGTTTGTTTGCACCCAAACGGTCAGGCACCATAACGGGTCAATAATAATAATGGTTACCCTTCTGATGATTAGTGTATTTGATATGTTCAGCATTGGTATTGGCCCGTCCAGCTCCCATACGGTAGGCCCGATGCGTGCCGCCGCCGAATTTGCTGACGAGCTTAAGACCCGGAACATGCTCGATAAAGTCACCCATGTCACCGCTGAATTGTTTGGCTCGCTGGGGCAAACCGGTGTGGGTCACGGTAGTGGCAAAGCGGTGATTCTGGGTTTGCTGGGGCAACGCCCTGACACCATCGATGTGGATAACATAGATAGCTGGCTGGCTGATATCGAAGCCAGCGAAACCCTGTTACTGGGGGGCCAACAGCCAGTCAGATTTCCCCGCACCAAAGCCATTGTTTTTCATCGGCGCAAAACCCTGGCACGACATGCCAACGCCATGACTTTACACGCTTTTGCTAACGACAACCTGCTACTACAACAAACCTACTACTCTATTGGCGGTGGCTTTATTGTGCGCGATGACCAGTGGGATAAAGTTAAACAGGAAGCCAAAGCCATCAGTGATAATGTACCTTTTAGCTTTCGTATTGCCGAAAAACTTTTAGATTTGTGTAAAGCGCAAGGGCTGAGTATCTCCGGCCTGATGCTGAAAAACGAACAGGCACTGCATCCCGCAAAAGATATCAAAGCACACCTTTATGACCTGTGGAAGGTAATGGATGCCTGTATAGCGCGGGGCATTGAAAGTGAAGGTATTCTGCCAGGCGGCCTTAAGGTAAGGCGTCGGGCGCCCGCCCTGCACCATCGCCTGATGACCGAGTACAGCGGTGACCCCATGCAACCACTTGACTGGGTTAATTTGTTTGCTCTGGCGGTAAACGAAGAAAACGCAGGCGGTGGCCGGGTGGTTACAGCGCCAACGAATGGCGCAGCAGGGATTATTCCGGCGGTGCTCAAATACGTGGATAAATTTGTCCGACCGGTTGATCAGGATATGGCCAGCCGGTTTTTACTTACCGCCGGTGCTATTGGTATTTTATATAAGGAGAATGCATCGATTTCTGGCGCTGAAGTGGGTTGTCAGGGCGAAGTTGGCGTAGCCTGTTCCATGGCCGCCGGCGCGCTAACTGAAATTCTGGGCGGCAGCATTAACGCCGTAGAGTGCGCGGCAGAGATTGGCATGGAACATAACCTAGGGCTCACCTGTGACCCGGTTGGCGGTTTGGTACAGGTGCCGTGCATCGAACGTAATGCCATGGGGGCGGTAAAAGCCATTAATGCTTCGCGTCTGGCGTTACGCGGCACCGGTGAGCAGAAAGTCTCGCTGGATAAAGTTATTAAAACCATGCGAGAGACTGGTGCCGACATGAAAACCAAATACAAAGAAACCGCCAGAGGCGGTCTCGCAGTAAATATTATTGAGTGCTGAGCTGAATTTGCGGGCTGCGCTATTTAACCGGTAGCGTATGCCCTTTAAACATGCGCTCTACTTCATCGTTGTTTTTCAGCATCATGGCTTTTTCGACCTTATCCTTGGTCAGATGCGGCGCAAAACGCTCGATAAAATCAAACATATAGCTACGCAAGAACGAGCCTTTGCGGAAACCAATTTTGGTGGTGCTGTATTCAAACATGTGACTGGCATCGATTTTCACTAAATCGGAATCCAGTTCATCACTCACCGCCATAGACGCAATTACGCCAATGCCGACGCCCAGCCGGACATAGGTTTTAATGACATCCGCATCGGTGGCGGTAAAAACAATTTTAGGCGTAAGACCGGCCTTTTCAAACGCATGGTCAAGCTCTGAGCGCCCGGTAAAACCAAATACATAGGTGACCAGTGGGTACTGAGCGACATCTTCTATGGTGATAGAGGTTTTCTTAGCCAGCGGATGATCTTTATTGACGATTACGCTGCGATTCCAGTGATAACACGGCAGCATCACCAGATCGTTGTATAAATGTAACGACTCAGTGGCAATCGCAAAATCCGCCTCGCCCTTGGCCGCTAAATCGCTAATTTGCGACGGTGTACCCTGGTGCATATGCAAAGACACCTTTGGATATTTGTTCATAAACCCTTTAATCACATCCGGCAGTGCGTACCGGGCCTGGGTATGGGTGGTGGCAATGTTCAGTTTGCCCTGATCCGGCAGGTTGTGCTCGCGGGCGACAGCTTTAATACTTTCGACTTTATTAAGAATTTCGCGCGCGATATTAATCACTTCGTTACCGGCCGGGGTCACATGGGTTAAATGTTTGCCGCTGCGGCCAAAAATCTGCACGCCAAGTTCGTCTTCGAGCATTCGAACCTGTTTACTGATCCCCGGCTGTGAGGTGTATAAGCTTTCAGCGGTGGCCGATACGTTTAAGTTATTGTTCTGTACTTCGACAATGTATCTTAATTGTTGTAATTTCATTGTATATCCACGCGTTAACCTGACAACCGCCAGGGCACACTCATTCAATACAGCCGCGCCAAATCACGCTAACAGAGGCAGACTAAATCGCATGCTTATGCAAAAGTAGAGGAATTAGTTATTATTATGTTGGATACTAGCATAAGCAAGTCTGATCACAATTGGAAGTTATAGTAATGACGACTCGTTCTGAAGACAGTTCTAACATCGCACTTTCTGACGATGCGCAGTTTGATTTTTCGACCGTGCTGGCTGCCGCCGTGCACGACATGAAAAATTCACTGAATTTATTAGTGCAGTCTGTAGAACAGATAGTGGCTTCACTGCCACCAGAATTAACCGAAACCCGTAATCAGATTGTCGACCTTCACTACGAAGCAAACCGTATGAATACCGGGCTGGTGCAAATACTCTCGCTATACCGTGCCAAGCGCGATAATTTACCGGTGATGATAGACCAGTGCTTTATTGACGAGCTGCTCGAAGACATCGTGGCATCCAATCAGATGTACGCTGCACAAAAAAATATCGCCATTAATAATCAGTGTCACGAGGAACTGGCCTGGTATCTCGATGCCGACCTCATGTACTTGTTAATTAATGATGTTTTGATCAATGCCTTACGATATGGTAAATCAGACATTATTATAAACGCGTATCAGCAAGACGGTCTTTTAGTGGTTAAAATCGAAGACGATGGGGCTGGTTACCCAGAACACATGCTGGTTAATGTTGATACGAAACCATCCGATTTTAACGTGACACAGGGCCGCACCGGATTGGGTTTGTATTTTGCGCATCTGATTGCCCGGGCTCATACCCAGAATGACAAAAAAGGATTTATCAGCCTCTCAAATGGCGGCGCGCTGGGCGGCGGCGTGTTTGAAGTTAAAATCCCATGAACTTTAGCCGATAAAACGATAACGACAGTAGTAAAAGAATGACGGGAAGCACTGAATGACATTTATAATCATCATTGTACTGATTGTTGTGCTGGTAGTATTAGCCATTGTGGTTAACGCCTATCAACAGTACAAAGCCAAAATGGATGCTGAAAGACGGGCTGAAGTAGCCAAACAGCGTACCATCATTGACGAAACAGAAAATGTCCTGATGGCGACTTCACAAATGCCACTCTCCCAGGGCCTGATAAAAATACTGCTCAAGCGAATTCAGCGGGCGTTACAGGTGACGGCCGAACTCAATCCAACCGCCGATATAAAACAAAACCTGGAAGACATGAACGCGCGTATAAAATCCATTGATATTGAGCCCGACAATAACAACCAGTTTTCTCTGCCTGAAACCGATAAAATGATTATTCAGTATATTCAGGCGGTAAAAAAGCTGCGCATTATGCTGCGTTCAGAACGCAGTAAAGGCAAAGTGGATGGCAGCAGTTATTTAGAACAGGACAAATTACTTGAACGTCTGCAGTTAAAAGTGAATGTAGAGACACTGATCCGCCGGGGCCGCGCTGCGCAGCAAACCAGCATGTTAGGGTCGGCGCGCCAGTATTTTGAAAAAGCCATCACGGCGCTCGAGGCTCAGACTCAACCCGATGAATTTATCCAAACCCGACTGGATTGGTTAAAACAACAGTTAAGAGAAATTCAGGAAAACCTGAAAAACGCCAACGCTGAAGACCGGGCTAAGCGCCGGGAGGAAGAACGGGACGAACTCGACGAACTGTTTGCGCCTAAGAAAAAATGGTAATCCACCTGTAGTTACACGCCTGCTTATGGTGTTGGCGTGTAATTTCCCGCCCTTTTGTTAACCCGCCTAACATTTACATTTTCGCAACATTATTCTTGTGGTATGGTCGGCGTTTTACACAAGTAGATCAGAGTAGTAAATGGCCATTAACCGACGTCAGTTTTTAACATCAGCCAGCGCGTTTGCCCTGCTGGCTGGCACACCTGTACTGTGGTCCTGTGCCAGCCGTAAACCCGCAGCTTGCTCAGGCGCAGGGCAATATGGCGTGCAGTTGTATATGTTCAGGGAAAGCTTTGCCAAAGCCCCGCAGGAAACACTGGCACAAATTGCGGCGATGGGCTTTAACTCAGTGGAGCCATTTGGTCTCGGCGGCTTTCCAGGAATCCCTGAAGCCCCCTTTTTTGGGTTGTCATTGGAGCAAATGGCGGCAGCTTTAAAAGCGGTAAACTTAAAAACCCCCACCGCCCATGTGAGCGGCGAATTGAATGATCCCCACTACACTGATGCATTGGCCGGTAAACTGAATATCGATTACTTTATCGAACCACTGGCCCGGGAATTACTGTCTGTTACTGACACGGGTGTGACTATCTCCATTCCTCAAAGCCAAGATGAAATCATGCGCATGGCCGAGCGAATAAATTTACGCGGCAAAAAATTTCATGATGCAGGCCATGGTTTTGCTTATCACAATCATCATATGGAGTTTGCTACGGTAGAAGGTAACACCATTCTGGATTTGATTATGGAAAATACCGATCCTGATTATGTCAAGCTGGAACTGGATTTAGGCTGGGTCGCTGTCGCCGATGCCGATCCCCTCGCTGTATTGAAACAATATGGTAAACGCGTGATAGGCTGCCATATGAAAGACCGCGACTACAGTATTAAGGTAAATTCTCAGGACACCGATGAGCTAATGCCTGAAGCTCTGCAAGTAAAAGCGCCGGGCCAGGGCGACCTCGATTTTGCCAGCATTGTTGCTTATCTGGACAAGCAGAATATCCAAAACCGTTATGTTGAAGTAGATGTGACTGCGGCGCCATTTGAGGATGCTAAATTTGGTTTAGCGCATTTACAGCAAATCTGTAGTTGATAGTTAAGTGCCGGTGAAACAGCGCGCCGGCATTTTCGCATTGCTATTTCAGGCCCGCTTTAGCAATGGCCAAATCCTGCTCTGCACTGCCGCCTGAAATGCCAATGGCCCCTATTTGAGTTCGCCCGGCAAAAATCGGCACGCCCCCATTAAAAGCCATCAGGTTTTCGTTAGACAGCTCAAATCCCGTTAGCTGTTCGCTGCGTATTAATGCACCCAACTTACCCGATTCCAAAGGGAACAGAGCTGATGTCCGCGCTTTTTTGATGGCAATGTCTACCGACCCCAGAAAAGCGCCATCCATGCGTTCAAAGGCAACCAGATGTGCACCACTGTCAACAATGGCAATGCACACTTTAATCCCTGTTTTCTCAGCCTCGATGACAGCATTTGCGATACATTGTTTCGCTTTGTCCAGTGTCATTTGTGTTGTCATAGCCTTGAATCCTTACGACTGATTTAATTTTCTCAACCTTGCCTAAATTAACTTACTGATTCAACTTACAAGTTTGTAGAGTGATTGGATACTACCTGCTGCCAGAGGGTTTGTGCAGCCACCGCGGTCGTACCGCGATTCGCTCTTACCATCCCTACCCGTTTCACTAAGGGGCTGTTTTCGATATCACGACAAATTAACCCTTTGCGCAGCATTTGTTCTAAACATAAAGAAGGAACTACAGAAATGCCCAGCCCGTGGGCAATTAACTGGCCAATGGTGCCGTACTGACCGGTTTCCGCCACGATATTCAGCGGCCCGTACTCTGCGGTGAGTATTTCGGTCCACTGCCGTACGCTTGAGCCTCGGTTCGGCGAGATAAAGGGTTGGCTGACAATGTCTTCCAGCGTAATCGTGCGGCTGGCCCCCAGAGGATGATCGGCTGGCATCACAGCAACAAACCTGTCGTTAAATAAGGGAAAAAACTCCAGATTATCCTTGCTTTCCGGCTCAAAACAAAAGCCGATATCAGCGCGGCCAGAGAGCACAGCCTGTAACGTCTCTTCCATGATGACATCGTGTACCCGCACCCGGATATTAGGAAACTGCTGATGAAACTGCACCAGAATACCGGGTAACTTGGATTCAGCAAAAGATGGCATGGCTGCTACGGATAAGCGCCCCTGGGCCATGGCAAACAGATTTTGTACCCCTTCTACGGCATCATCCCATTCGTGCATTAAACGTTTCGCCTGTGGCAGAAAGGTTTCACCTTCCGGCGTGAGCTGTACCCGGCGGGTGGTGCGACTGAACAGCTGCCCGCCCAATTGTTCTTCCATTTTTTTAATGGAACTGGACAGTGCCGGCTGAGTAACAAAGAGTTTTTCGGCGGCTTCGGCAAAGGTACTGGACTCGGCCACGCATAAAAATGCCTGCATATTGCGGTAAGAGATACTCATATTAATAAATTTTATTTATCAAAAGTGATATTTAATCAATTTTACAAATTTTTAACGCTGATTAATACTAGTTTTGTTCATTAATTAAAGGAGAGCACGCTATGTCTGGTTTCGATAAAGTCGTATCCAGTTTTGATGCCGCAATGGAAGGGTTAGAAGATAATATGACCGTCATTGCTGGTGGATTTGGCCTTTGTGGTATCCCTGAGGGCAGCATTGCCCAAATTAAAAAAATGGGTACCAAAGGGCTGACAATCGTATCGAATAACTGTGGTGTTGATGGTTTTGGCCTGGGCATTCTGCTCGAAGACAAACAAGTCAAAAAGATGATTTCTTCCTACGTGGGTGAAAACGCCCTGTTCGAGCAACAGTTGCTGAACGGCGAACTGGAAGTAGAATTAACGCCACAGGGTACACTGGCCGAAAAAATGCGCGCTGGTGGTGCCGGTATCCCGGCATTTTATACCGCAACCGGCTACGGCACCCCCGTAGGCGAAGGTAAAGAAGTGAAAGAGTTTAATGGTCGTCCGTATATTCTGGAAGAGTCTATCACCGGTGATTTCGCGATTGTTAAAGCCTGGAAAGCAGACCGCTATGGTAACTGTATCTATCGCCATACTGCGCAAAACTTCAACCCTATGGCGGCAACTGCGGGTAAAATTACCGTAGTAGAAGTGGAAGAAATCGTAGAACCGGGTACATTAGATCCAGCACACATTCATACTCCGGGTATTTATGTGGATCGGGTTATCCCGGGCACGTTTGAAAAACGTATCGAACGTCGCGTAACGGCTAAATAGGAGGCAGTCATGGCATTAACAAGAGATCAGATTGCAATGCGCGTGGCGCAGGAATTTCAGGACGGCAATTACGTAAACCTGGGTATCGGTATTCCTACCTTAGCGGCAAACTATGTGCCGCAAGGGATAAGCGTAATGCTACAGTCTGAAAATGGTTTGCTGGGCATGGGCCCCTACCCAACCGAGGATGAAATTGACGCCGACATGATTAACGCGGGTAAAGAAACCGTTACCGCAATTACCGGCGCTTCTATTTTCAGTTCGGCAGAAAGCTTTGCCATGATCCGTGGTGGTCACGTTGACTTTACGGTATTAGGTGCCTTTGAAGTCGACGTTAACGGCAATATTGCGTCGTGGATGATCCCCGGCAAACTGATTAAAGGTATGGGCGGCGCAATGGACCTGGTGGCAGGTGCGAAAAACATTATCGTTACCATGACCCACGCCGATAAGCACGGAAACTCCAAGCTGTTGCAGGAATGTACCCTGCCGCTGACCGGTGTTAACTGCATTACCCGTATCATTACTGATTTAGCGGTAATGGAAGTGAAAGACGGTGCGTTCTACCTGCGCGAACGCGCACCGGGCGTTTCGGTCGAAGAAATCCAGCAAAAAACCGCTGGTAAACTGGTAGTTGAAGGCGATGTACCAGAAATGACCTTCGCTTAAGGTTTAATACATCACAAAGGGGCAATACGGTCGTGTCGTATTGCCCCTTTCTTTTTTCCTTGTCGCTTTACTCAGGTCATTAATCAGGGATAATAGGCGCGAATCTTAAGCGGAGCGCATCAACCTTGTTAATTACTGATTTACCTGTTCACCATACCCTTGTAAGCCGAATTCAGGACAAAGGCTTTACTGAATTAACCGAAGTTCAGGAAAAAACCATTCTGCCGGCGCTGCTGGGTAAAGATATTATTGCTTCATCAAAAACAGGTTCAGGTAAAACACTGGCGTTTTTAATCCCCGTTGTACACCGGTTATTAACGCAGAAAGCGCTTAGTCGGCAAGATCCCAGAGTGTTAATTCTGGCCCCGACCCGCGAACTGGCCAAACAGGTCTTTGGCGAAGCCAAATGGCTGTGTCAAAAGAAAAACCTGGCAACCGCACTGGTTGTGGGTGGTGACAACTATAACGACCAGGCCAAAGCCTTGCGTCGTAATCCGCATATCATTGTTGGCACACCAGGCCGTATTGCCGACCACCTGGAAGATAAAAGCTTCTTTATTAACGGGCTTGAAATGCTGATTTTTGACGAAGCCGACCGCATGCTGGATTTAGGTTTCGCCAAGGCGATTTCACTGATTAATAACAAAGCCGATCATCGCAAACGCCAGACCATGCTGTTTTCTGCCACTATGGACCACGTTGAGTTGAACATGGTGCTGGATAAATTGCTGAAAGCCCCCGTTCGCGTAGCCATTGGCAGTGCCACGGCAGAACATACTGATATCACACAGACATTGTATTTTGCAGAAAGCATTGAGCACAAAGACGCCCTGCTTTGCGATCAGCTGGAAAATAACACCTACAATCAGGCCATTGTGTTTACGGCCACCCGCGATGACGCAGAGCGCATCAGCACCTTGCTGGAAACTGCGTTACCCAAACGCTCGTCAAAGCCGCTGCGTGGTGACTACGCGCAATCTAAACGCTCGCTGGTAATGAATGAATTTGCCCGGGGCCAGTTTGATATTCTGGTAACGACTGATGTAGCTTCACGGGGATTGGATTTATCTAAAGTTGGCCTGGTTATCAACTATGATATGCCGAAGCATCCGGAAGAATATATCCATCGCATTGGCCGTACAGGCCGCGCCGGTAATCGGGGGGCTGCGGTATCCTTTGTGGGCAAACGGGACTGGCAGAGCTTTACGGCATTAAAAGCGCAGCTGGCCTATCCGCTGGAACCACAACAACACGAAACGCTGGCGTCTAAATTCACGGGCATTAAGCACAAACCCGTAAAACCGAAAAAAGCCGTTAAAGCCAAAAAAGGTGACGCGGATGCTGCCGACAAGCCGGTGAAAAAGACGCAGCGAGTGCGCACCATGACAGGTGATGATATTGGCCATATGCCAATGCGAAAAAAACCACGAAATACCGATGAGAGTGAAGATTAACCCGCGTTTATGCGATCAAAAAAGCCGCTGATATCAGCGGCTTTTTCAGTACAAGGTACAGCAGAAACTTAGTATTCCCACCAACATTCCTGCCACCAGGCCAGAAACTCTTCGAAGTCGATAAAGCCATCCTGGTTTTCATCGATCAGTTTAAAGCCTTCTTCCACATGGCTGGCTTTGGTTTTTGGCGAGATAACTGTCAGTAATTCGATAAATTCCTGCAGATCGATCTGACCGTTACCGTCACGGTCAAAGAAGCTGAAGTCTTTTTGAATCGCTGCTACTTTTTCAGGTGTTAATTCAGTAGACACTGTCTGATTCCCTGTCTGTTCTTAATGGCCGGAGTTTAACCCCAGCCGTAATGAAAGTCTATGCCTTAGCCTGTTTTTGCGCCTGCAATGCGCGTAAACGCTGTTCTTCTGCCTTGGCTTTACGACGTGCTTCCATGACATCACGAGCTTCGGTGCCTACGTGTTCTTCGTTACGCTCACGGGCCAGGTTAATTTGCTTTTCACGCTCACGGAATCGTTCGATTTGCTCTTCGCTGTGCGAACCAAAACAATGCGGGCAACTTACACCGCTTTCGTATTTGTCACTCTGCTTGTCTGCTTCGGTAATAGGTAAACGACAGGCGTAACACTGGTCATAAGCGCTTTTTTCTAGGTCATGATTCACCGCCACACGGTTATCAAACACAAAACAATCGCCTTCCCACAGGGTTTCTTCTTTCGGCACATCTTCCAGATATTGCAGAATGCCGCCTTCCAGGTGATACACCTCTTCAAAACCCTGCTCTTTTAAATAAGCGGTAGATTTTTCGCAACGGATACCACCGGTGCAGAACATCGCAACCTTTTTGTTTTTAGCCGGGTCCAGATTCTCTTTAACGTAATCAGGAAATTCACGGAAGGTTTTGGTGTTTGGGTTCACCGCGTGTTTAAACGTACCGATTTCGATTTCGTAATCATTACGGGTATCAATTAACACCACGTCCGGATCGCTAATCAATGCATTCCAGTCTTTAGGCTTAACATAAGTACCTACGGTACGGCGTGGATCAATACCCTCGACACCCATGGTAACGATTTCTTTTTTCAGTTTTACTTTTGTGCGGTAAAACGGCTGGGTGTCGTGATATGACACTTTATAAGAGATTGGGTTAAAACGTTCATCGCTGTTTAACCAGGCCAGCAGGTTATCAATACCTTCCTGCGTACCTGAAACGGTGCCGTTTATACCTTCTGCGGCAAGCAGTAAGGTACCTTTAATTTGATTCGCTTCCATCACGTCGGTAAGCGGTTGACGGATAGCTTTGTAATCTTCAAGCGCGACAAATTTGTATAGCGCGCATACAACGTACTGACTCATATTTTTTCACCTTTGCGAGTTGGAACGTAAAACCAGAGCAAAATGCGCGCGGAATATAGCAAAAAAAACGCGGGGCGAAAACCCATGAGACGCTAAAGAAGGATTTCTAGACCGTCATTGAGCGGGCAGACGGAATAATATCAGCCAGTAAGGTAGCATCCGCTTCCCTAACGGGATCCGGTCGGGGTGCAAGCAACCCCAGTTGAGTATGGTAAGGACAATTATGTTTAACCTCGGGCGGCAGGCGCTTTTTATCGTTATAAAAACTCAGCGGATCAGGGCTGATGGCCTGCCATAACCGGATATGCTCATTACTGGCAGCCTGATTCAGGCCCTGTTGCCAGTGCAGGTACGTGTTGATGTCCCTCTCACTGCTGGCCAGTGGACTTCGCCGGTACTGATTAAGGCGAGCAGGAAAATCATCCTCGACCACATCCGTTATCGGTTCCTGCCACTTAACCGGCGTATCGCCCCTTGCCTCACTAAACGCCAGATACAATTGAAAAACAGCCGCTCCCGCACCGGCTGCCTTATTTAACGCCAGTGTTGAGCTATTGACTGCGATATCAAACTGATGAGGTGAAACCGTATCTGACTGCAAATTCATTCATAGGTATTAACGACTTACTAGCTTAATCGGCATATACCCATTATCCTTTAGTCTATTATCGAATTGATTCGCGATTGACAGGAGCGAACATTGGGTGTGCCCTATACGGATGTAAATATTCTCGTCGTAGAAGATCAGCGTCCTTTTCTTATTTTGTTAAAAGGGTTGTTAACCAATCTCGGTGCCAAGGACGTGATGACCGCCAATCAGGCCGAACAGGCGGTTCGGTTCTGTCGTAATCACCAGGTAGACATTGTGGTGTGTGATTTACACCTGGGTAATAACAAAAAAAACGGTTTCGAACTTTATCAAGAATTAATGCACCGCAAACTGATCAGTCCCGGCACCGTGTTTTTGCTGATCAGTGCCGATGCGACCCGTCCTGTAGTGCTGGGCTCAATAGAGCACAAACCCGACGACTACCTGCTCAAGCCTTTTTCTCAGGCCCAGCTTAAAAGCCGCCTCAATCGCTCATGGCAGCGCAAACAGTACTTTAAAAAAGTGCTGCTGGCGTTAAGCAAACAGGACTATATCAGTGCAACGGCAGAACTGGATGCAATGCACAATATGCCTGCGCCATATCAACGTGTTGCGTTGGAAATCCGGCTTGAAATATTATGGCGCCAGCAGCGTTATCAGCAAGCACTGGCGTTACTGCAAGGTCAAACCGAACAGCTTCCCTCGCAATGGGCACAACTGGCCCTGGGTAAAACGTACCTGGCGATGCAGCAATTTGATGACGCCATTAAATGCGCCAAAAAAGTGCTGTTGCTCAATCAGTTTGATCCCGAAGCGCTGGATATTCTGGCCCAGGCAAAATCGGCCCAACAACATCCTGACGAAGCGCTGGAACATATACGACAGGCCATTAAAAATTCGCCCTATTCCCTGCAAAGACAAATGCTGGCCGCCCGCATTGCCCGGGATAGCGCCGATTATGAGTTATTAACCGAAGCCACCAGGGCCACCTGGCAGCTATCCAAAAATACCATCTTTAAAAACGTCAATTACTGGTGTAATCATATTTCCTCTTTACTCGATGCAGCTGAAGCGGCAGAAAGTAAAAACCATCGTCACCGGTATCAGCAGGAAGCCCTGTTACAGCTCCAGCGAGCGCCTCAGGATGAAGCGCTTAACCGTTTGGATGAACCCTTTAGCCTGGACATTTTTGATCAGATTGTGCACGCACGAATGGACGCTATTGATGGCAAGTTAATAAACGCTAAACGCACGCTAATGGATTGCCAGAATGCCATTGATAAGGAATTTGAGCTTTACCCGGCATCCCTGGCGCCTTCCAGTTTGCAGTTAATGGTCGATTTAGGTGAATTTGACGAGGTAAACCGCTTACTCACTACCCTGGCTAACCAACAAACAGAGCTGGAAGACAGCAGTCGCCTGCTGGTGCGTAAAATGACTAAGCAGGTTAAGGCAAGCGAACAACAATACACGCACATTAACCGCCGTGGAATTCAGCTTTACCAGCAAGAGAAGTTTGCCGACGCCAAAGCCGCGTTTAACAGCGCTCTGGCTCTTTCTCCGGTTAATGCCGGGATTGCATTAAACCTGCTTCAGTGTTTGATTAAACTGGTCGGCAATCCGGATGAAGATGATGCCGCTTTGATCAAAGAAGCGCGACAGGTGTATAAGATACTGAGTAATGCGCCAATGCGAGAGCAGCATCAAAGCAAATTCGATGGTTTAAAAGGCGAGCTGGCCCGTGTTGGCATCACTGCGCCAGCATAATTTTTAATTGTCCCGTAAGGAAAGCCAATCATGCTAAAACACACCCTGTTAGTGGCAACTATTACCACTTCTCTGCAGGCACTGACAGGCTGTGCCAGTCAGTCCAATCTTTGCGAGGATATCCTGGAGATAAAAGCGCAGAACCAACAATGTAAGGTATTACAAAAGGCCATTCAGAATCCTAAAAATCCGCAAATGGCCCTGACCGCCCGTCAACGATATGAAAATGAGTGTGTGAATTTCCGCTTCTATCGCGATGATTACGACACCGTGTGTAAAAAAGGCGAAGAACCCATCAGCCAACCCGTGCCGTCAACGCCAACAAGGGACAACTAACGGGCGTCGCGTCCGAGCGCCGCCATTACAGAACCACTAACCACTAAAATAGCGCCAGTAATTGCCAGTAAACCCAGTTCTGGCTGGGTAAAGCTGTGAGGAAATAACACTTCAGCCACGGCCATGGAAATAAAAGTAAAAATAGGCGCAGTAGCGATAACAGCGCTGACCCGCGATGCCGACCAAACCCGCATGGCTTCGGTAAACGCGCCATAAGCAATAAAGGTGTTAAAACAGCAAAAGACCAAAGACCACGCTTGTACCGTATTCATTTGTGTAATTGCCCCAAGGTGCGTAAAAGGTAGCAACATTACACTGCCAATCAGGTAGATTATAAGGGTTAGTTGCATAGCTGACATGGTTTTCATCAGCGGCTTCTGACAAAGCGCATAACCAGCCCAGGTCACCGCAGCAATAACAATAAACACAACACCCAGGGTATCTTCACTTTCGGAGGCAATGATTTGCGGCAGGCGTTGATTGAAGAACAGCCCCAGACCAATCAGCAAGGAAGTGGCCCCCCAAAGCTGTAAGCGACTGAATTTTTCCTTAAACAACACGATGCCGCCGATCATTAAGGTAAATGGCGCGAGCTGCATAAACACCTGCACACTACCCGGGCTCAGGTATTTAAGCCCCAGCACGTTAAACACATAGTTGATCACCAGCATCAGGGTACAGGCAACAGCTAATTGCTTAACGGCTTTCGGATAGCTAAAAAAAGCCGGTAACTGACGGCGATAAAACAGCATTGCCCCCACCAAAACGGCGGCGGCAACAAAACGATATAACGTGATGGTCTGGCTATCCATTACCGCCAGGCAAACTTTTAAAAAGAGCGGTAACACGCCCCACAGAACGGCGGTAATCAGCGATAAACTAAAGCCCAGAACAGGCCGGTAACTACTTTCCAACTAATCATTACTCATGAGGTACTCAAAGTCGTCAATCATATCGTCAATCTTACTGATTAGCTTTCTTTTTTGTTTGTTGTTCAGGGTATAAAACAGTTCTTCTGCCATGCGCGAATACACCTTGGTATTTTGCTGTTGCAACTGCACGTAGGCTTCACTGCGAAACTTGTCAGGATGTGTCATTAACGCCACAAAATCGACTACAAAATTCGGATTAGAAGCCCGGCCGTCAATCATGGTTCTGGCAGCCTGTTGAAACTCTTCACGGTATTTCAGCCATAACTTACGAGTACTGCCAAATTCACCTACATAGCGCTCGATAATAGTGACCTGGTCATCATTCAAACGACCAATAAAATCACTGACACTGTCTTCAGCATCATCTAAGCGCTGTTCCAGTTGTTCTGCTGCAGACTTCTCGCTGAATTTTTCGATGGATTCACGTATTTCGTCATTTTCTTCTGCCAGTTCGGCAAACAAAGAATCAACCTGCTTGTCAGTAAGCTCGAGGGCCAGTCTGGCCAGCTCCGGGCTGACATGGTCGCGCACTCTTTCCCAATGCTGACGGCTGTCGGTTAAGTGCTTTTCAATTTGAGCGGCGGTTAACTGGTCACGCTCAAGGTCTGCTTTTAAGGCTTTGAGGTGGGCAGTGTATTTTTCCAGTTCCTCGTTTCGATGCCAGTTTTGCCAGTTGGCAAAATACTCATCAAACACCGCTTCCTGATTGTCTGACAAGGAAACATAGTCATCAATGTACCAGTGGACCATCCAATCAAGGTTATTGTAGGTAAATTTTGTCGAACATCCGCCCAGTAAAAAGATGATCGCAATCAACAAACTTTTTTTCATTATCACTTCCTGTCAAAATACGCTTGGCACCGTGTGATTTAACTGACAATCTATGTACTTACGTGCCAGTGTTTATTCACGATCGCAGTAACCCTGTAAACACCACAAAAGCACAATTCTGAAGATTAACGTTAAATATCATACTCAAACTTGGACGCCAGAAGCGATAACAAATTCAATCAACCTCCCGGTTGGATTTGTTTCAAATTGTAAAAGGAACACCTATGACCAACAAAAGAATAGCGGTGCTGACATCCGGTGGCGACGCGCCAGGCATGAACGCCTGTATTCGCGCCATAGTGGTTGCCAGTGAGGGTAAGGGCCATTCGGTAATTGGCTTTGAGCATGGCTACAACGGCTTACTCAGTGCAGACTGGCGAAAACTGGACAGCAAAAAAGTGCACAACATTATTCAGCGTGGTGGCACTATCTTACGCAGTGCCCGATGTAAAGAGTTCAAGGAAGAGGCCTCCGCCCGACTGGCAGCCAAACATCTCGATGAACTGGCCATTGACGCCTTGCTGGTTATTGGTGGCGATGGCTCTTTTCATGGGGCCAGGCATCTGGCCAACTACTGGAACGGTGATGTAATTGGTCTGCCGGGCACTATTGATAACGATATTTACGGCACTGATGCCACCATTGGCTATTACACCGCTATCGAAACCGCGATGGATTCCATAGATAAAGTCCGTGATACTGCCGATGCCTTCGAACGTATCTTTCTGGTGGAAGTAATGGGCCGTCACGCCGGTTTTCTGGGAGCCTGCGCAGCCATAGCCGGTGCGGCAAACTATGTCATTTTGCCGGAGCTGTTTAAGGATACGCAAACCACGCTGGATAACATCCATCAGCAGCTCGCTATTCACCGTCAGCGTTACGGACATGAAAGCTTTATTATCGTGCTAACTGAAAACCTCTGGCCAGCAGGCATCAGCGATTTAGCCACGCAGCTGGAAACCCTTACCGGCGGCGAAGTACGCCCGGTTACCCTGGGGCATATTCAACGGGGCGGTTCACCGGTGAGTCAGGACCGTATGCTGGCGACGTTGCTGGGTGTGCATGCGGTAAAATGCGTGGAAGAAGATAAGAGCGGTATTATGGTGGGCGTGCACAATAACGAACCGGTAGAAATTCCGCTGGAACAGACCTGGGAAAACAAAAAGGCACTGTCGTCTCCCCTCACCCACACCATGCTGACCATGCTTAACGAACGTCATCACTGGGGCCTGGGCTGAAGACTTAACCGGGCATAAAAAACGGCGCTTCATTTTAGCGCCGTTTTGTTAGCTTTTGAAAAGCCTGATGTTACATTTTCATCGCGGCTTTAACTTTATCGCGATGACTGCGACTGACTTTTAATTCGGTGTCATTACTCAGGATCAGATGATATTCACCACTGATATGACTGACCAGCTTTTTAACGTAGCGAATATTGGCAATCGCCGACCGGTGGACCCGTACAAACAACTGTGGGTTTAATTCCTGTTCCAGTTCTTTCATGGTCTTACGCATGATGTGCATGCCATCCAGTGCATGCACGCACATGTAGTCGCCGGCAGCGTCAATCCACTGGATATCCGCTACATTCACCCGGGTCACTTCAGACCCATCTTTAATTGCCAGCACATCCGGGTAAGGATTGGTCTCTACGGCTTCACCATTAGCCAGCTTGCGTAAAATTTCTTCACAATCATCGCCGGTCAGTTCTGCCACCAGATTAACCAGCTTGCGGGACTGCTCATCCTGATTCTGGGTTGAAAAATACTCACGAACCTTGCTGATCGCCGTGCTCAGGCGCTCATCATCAGCGGGTTTTAACAGATAATCCAGGGCATGAACATCGAAGGCCTTGATGGCATAACTGTCGTAGGCCGTAACGAAGATAATCATAGGAATTGGTTGCTTAAGCTCTTTAAGCTTATTAATTACCTGAAAACCATTTAATCCGGGCATCTGGATATCCAGGAAAACCAGATCTGGGCGGTGCTGAGAAATCATGCTAACGGCGTCCAGGCCATTCTGACACTCTACCACCACTTCAACATCGTCAAATTTTTCCAGACGAATGCGCAACCCGGCACGGGCCAGAGGTTCGTCATCAACGATGATAGTTTTAATTTTTGACTGACTCATTATTAACAATCCTTTACATCATAAGGAATTCGTAAACTGACCCGCACGCCCTGGGGCTGATTGTGCTCGACAGTAAAGGCAAAATTTCTGTTATACAGCGCATGCAGGCGCTCTTTGATATTGGGTAAGCCTACACCACCAGTGCGGCTTAGCTGACCATCGACAATATCTGCTCCGGGACCGTTATCTGCCACATCCAGCAACAACTCGTTCCCGAACCGCCGGGCATCAATAGTCAGCCTGCCTGCGTGCTCTAATTTAGAGATAGCATGCTTTATGGCATTTTCCACGATAGGTTGCAGTATCATACTGGGAACCATTGCGCTTTCGCAATCTTCTTCAATGTTCCAGATGACTTCCAGGCGTTCCCCGAAGCGAACTTTTTCAATCTCAAGATATAAACGTAAGGCTTTGATTTCTTGTCCCAATGCCACTTTTTTTATGGGATCGTTATCCAGTGAATAACGCAAAAAGTCACTCAGGCGCGACACCATAGCTTCAGCGGTATCGTTATTCTTCATCAAAATTAAAGTAGAAATGGCATTGAGGGTATTAAACAAAAAATGCGGGTTTAACTGGTAACGCAGCATTTTGAGGTGGGCCTGATGCGCCATAGTGCTGGCTTTCAGCGCATTTTGCTTCTCGCGCTGCAACATTTCAAAGTTTTTAATGCCAAAATACAGACCGCTCCAGCACCCAATCATGATCATTGAATCGATAGTGTTACTGAAATACATGTACCAGGCATCCGGACGGAACCCGTGTTTATAGATTTCCCAGTAGTTGACGTTTTTAACAACCGCCCAAAGTAACGCCACAATGTACGATGACACCAGCACAGTCGCCAGCAGCCTGACCGCACTTTGATTTCGCGCCCAGCGATACACATAGCGCAGCGGAATGGTTAAAATCCAGCCAGCATAGGAATTCAGGATGATAATAAACAGAAAGATCGGACGCACTTCGTGCAAAAACGACCCGATATAATAGACAACAGCAAACCCTGCCCAACCGGCGGTATGCAGCACCCAAAACAGGCGTTCATTATTTTCGAAAAGTCGCTGCCACTTCAGCACAAAGGTACCAGATAGTTTATTCATCTATCGCATTATACGTGTAAAACATCGAGTGAATAAGGACTTAGTCGTAATTGGCTTACGATTTATCGCACTTGTGTGGCTGGTAAGAGGTTGTTGTGGTTTATGACGTCTATATTTTAAACAATTGCCATACACCCGCCCGCTTTAATAATTGATGTTAAATCGCTTAAGCCAGCCGCCCCACACCCAGGCCGGACCAATCAGCAAAAACCGTAAATCAGTAAAAAACGAGGGGCGTTTACCCTCGATAGCGTGGCCGACAAATTGCAGGATCCACATGATGATAAATACACCGACACTTACCTGCCAGACCGCCACCGTCGAAGCCGCTATTTGTTCCAGTAACAGAAAGCAGGCTATGGTCAGTAAGGTCATGGCTGCACCAATAGGACCAGACAGTAGAAAATAATAATACAATACCGGTACAGCGATAATGTGAGCAAAATTGATATCGTACTGAGCAACAAAGTCAGGCACCGGGATTGACCAGATGAGTCCGATGACCGAGAAATAAATGGCAGGTACAGCAAGCGAATGAATAAGT
This sequence comes from Marisediminitalea lipolytica, assembly GCF_001758465.1. Classification (GTDB taxonomy): domain Bacteria; phylum Pseudomonadota; class Gammaproteobacteria; order Enterobacterales; family Alteromonadaceae; genus Alteromonas; species Alteromonas lipolytica. The sequence goes on along the minus strand of NZ_MJIC01000010.1, from coordinate 711,910 downwards.
TTGTTGGTCGGATTCATATGGCTTTCTGAATATTCGTTAAATAATCTTTCTATATCGCGCATTATCTTCACCATTGTCTGACGTAATAGCGTAAGGAATTTGAAGGCCCGACTGCCCCTCAGTTGGCAGCTGGTACAACCAGCCACTGCACTATCCTATAGGTCAATGATGAAACGATCCAACAATTTTTTAACAACTTCTTCGTTAGCCGTAAACTGAACGCCGTAAAACGCCTTATCCTCAGTGGAGCGGCTATTCTTGATAATCCCTTTTATATTCTGATCGGTTTCGCTGGCCAGACTTAAATGAATGGTTTTACCATTATCCAGTAGCGGAAAATCATCTCTGGATTCCAACACACAACGACAGCCTTGCAATGACACATCCACAATCATACATCCACTGCTGAGGGTATCTTTTTCGCCCACCGTATTGATTTGCGCCTGAATACCCGGTGTCCAGCGCTTGTGCTTACGTAACGCCAGGGTTTGCAACATCGTCGGCAACTGGACAAAAAGAATGGCAACAGGGTGTTTGATGACCTTGATGACTTTGGAACGAAAGGCAATCACCTTGCCTTCGCCGCCCTCAAGCACATAGCGGATCACGACTTCGTTGTCTGGCACCAACACATCGCCGAGATAGCCCCAGCGAGATTCAGCAGGCACCTGAAAAAGCAAGCAATGAGGAAAGTCACCGCCAATATAGCCCGTTTTTACACGTTTAGGCGCAGTGGGTGTGGAGATCTGTAAATCCACCACGCTGCCAGGCATAAGAGACTGTAAACTATGGATATCGGCGCTGTTTAGAGACATGTTTTTTGCTACGGCCATCATTTAAAACTGAATCGCAATCACTATAGCTATATAATCATATTTTAAATATTTCACAACTTATTCATGTGCATTCACATAACGACATGAAGTCAGAGGTACTTGGAATGGCGCAACAATCACCCGCCCTGCAATACAGTTTATCCATTGATTCAGTCAGTCAGCATTTGTTTGCTGTGAACGTGTCAATACCTGCGCATAACGAGCAGCAGCTCACTGTAAGTTTGCCAACCTGGATCCCGGGTAGCTACATGGTCAGGGATTTTTCCCGCAACATGGTAAATTTTTCAGCTAAGGATAAAACCGGAGCCCCGATAAAAGTAACCTTACTCGATAAGCAGCAATGGCAACTTGATACTCAGGGACAAGCAGTAGAAATTCACTATCAGGTGTATGCCTTCGACCTGTCTGTGCGAAGCGCCTACATCAATGATGAATATGCGTTTTGTAACGGGACCAGTGTGTTTGTCAGCGTATCAGGATTTGAATCCTTACCCTGTGAAGTCTTTATTGATGTGCCTGCAGACCGGCACGGCTGGCAAATAAAGACGACACTGCCCCATGTAGCAGACAATCAGTTTAGCAGCCAAGATTATGCCGAGTTAATTGACCACCCCATCTTTATGGGGGTGTGTACCAGCGCCGATTTCGATGTTGACGGTGTAACTTTCACTCTGATGTTCAGTGGTAAAACGCAGTACGATATGCCACGCCTTTGCAGCGATCTGGAAAAAGTCTGTGCCCATCACCTTAATCTGTTTGGTAAACCCTATCCGGTTAAGCATTATCTGTTTATGACCTTGATTGCCGATCAAGGCTATGGTGGTCTTGAGCATCGCAGCTCCACCGCCCTGCTGTTTCCGCGCTTTGAATTACCTCTACAGGGCGAGCCAGACGAACTCAACGACAGCTATGTTAATTTTATCAGCCTGTGCAGCCATGAATTATTTCACACCTGGCATGTTAAGCGTATCAAGCCCGATGTCATGGTTAAGCCGGATTTAAGCCAGGAAACCTATACCGACCAGCTGTGGATTTATGAAGGATTTACCAGCTTTTATGATGACGTCACCCTCGCCCGCGTCGGCGTTATCCCACCAGAGCGATACTTTAAAATCGTCGCGCAGAATCTGACCCGTCTTTATCGCAATGCCGGTCGTTTTAAACAAAGTATTGCCGAGTCGAGCTTTTATGCCTGGAATAAGTTTTACAAGCAGGATGCGGGCTCAGTCAATAACATTGTGAGTTACTACAATAAAGGCGGCATTGTGGCGCTGGGGCTGGATCTACTGTTACGACAACGCAGCGGGAACACCTGTAACCTTGATGATTTAATGCGTTTACTGTGGGCAGAATTTGGCGATGAGAGTGGCACACCTGCCGACGTTATAGACCGGTTATGTCGCGAAAACCTTAAGGTAGATGTCAGTGATTATCTGGCCAGCGTGGTGTACGGCACCGAAGACGTTAATCTGACTACGTTGCTTGAATCCATTGGTGTAAGCCATAGCTTGCAAGCGCCGTTGTCGCTGCAGGATAAAGGCGGCGAATCCTTACCCTCCGGTAAGGTTGCTCCACGCTTTGATTTTGGCGCAGTCAGTAAAGACCTGGATACCGGGTTGCTTATTCAGTCTGTTCAGGAAGGTTCTGCCGCCGCACAAGCGGGCCTGCAAATTGACGATAAACTGATTGCAGCAGATGGATACGTGGTTAACACAAAATTGCTACAGCGCATGCTTAGTGTAGAGCGCAGTGGGACCATGTTATTAACGGTTATCCGTGATGGACGAATCATGGAACTGGCCATGCCATTGGTGGCAGCGCCACCACAAAGCTGTGTGCTGCAAATTACTGACAACAACAAAGCAGCGACGTGGCTTGGCTGTTAAGCCATTAAGCCGCGCTTAGTCTGATATCTACCGGGCCGGTACTAACAGTGCCGGATCCAGGCGTTCACTAAACCAGTTAATCCGCCAGTCCAGATGGGGCCCGGTCGCTCTGCCGGTAGCACCGATTTCCCCTATTTTCTGCCCCTGAGTAACTTTGTCGCCGGTTTTAACCGTGAGTTTGCTCAGGTGCAAAAAAGTAGAATTTACCCCAAGGCCATGGTCGATAATAATCGTACCGCCAGAGTAATACAGGTCCGGCTCTGCCAGGGTGACTATGCCGCCTACCGGGGCAACTACCGTTGTTCCTTTAGGGGCACCAACATCTACGCCATAATGCGGGCGCTTTGGCACACCGTTAAATATACGCTGACTGCCGTAAACTCCGGTGATCGGCCCTTCTGCCGGCCACCTGAATTCATTGGCAAAGTAGCTGAGTTCGCTGCTGGTTTTACGGGCTTTCGCTACCCGCCAGTTGTCATCTTTAATTCTTGCCAGCACACTTTCGGGCGGTGTGACCATAGCCTGAGGCACGCCTTCGATTCGCTGCGTCGGGTATTCACGGGCACTGAGTGTGATTGTTTTGGTTTGTGCAGGTTCGCCCGGTAACTGCCAGCGCAGAACATGGGTAAGTTCGGCATCGCGGCCAAAACCGATAACAAATTTACCGTCAGCCAGCACCTTTACCGGTTTGTCATCGAGCCACACCGAGGCGCCGGCGGGTACTTCACTACGCAATAAACTGCCCTGTGTCAGTTCGCCTTGCAGTTCCAGTGCCTGAGCCGTGGTAGTAAGGCAGAAAACAGCAAGCAACCAGCGGGAAAACTTAATCACCAACCATGGCCCCTTTACCCACGCCTTCGTAGGCCATCACACAGCAGGATTGCGCCGGTATTCGGCGTTTTTGCTCGTTATAGATATGCTGCGCTAAACACTCTACGGTGGAGTCAGTGTCAATAATTTCACAGATGCTGGCTGGCAACACTATCTCAAAATAGCCCTGCGCCGCTTCATAGGCAAAGCACACATGGTCTGCATAACTGACCAGTTTATGCTGACACTGTAATGCGTCAGGTTCAATTTGGTCTTCCCTGGAGGCAATATAAATATCTTCCCAGCGGTTTGCCCAATAAGCCTCGCTATCCAGATCGGTCTTGCCATCGGTAATAATATCTACCCGCGAGCGATGACCATGGGCAATTCGCTGACAGTTGCCATCGTGCTTCTTTAAACCGTGGGTGTAGTGGTAAAACGGTGTAGTGATTACCTCGGTGCGCAGTTTAATGGTGAGGTTATCCACGTTATCCGGTAAATGGGTGGCAATGACCTCGCGCAAATATTCACTCACCGATTCCATGGTAATGGTAGGCGCGTAAATAAAGGCGTAGGCTTCCGCCGGACAATACATCTGTATGGCCTTGTCAGCGCCTAAATCAAAACGCACTTCCACCTGCTCGGTGTTTTCATCGTGGCGGATAAACGCGCTTTCGCATTCTGCCGGTACCAGCAGTTTATGGTCGATATAACCGTCTATCAGGCGTTTAAGGTTTTTCTTTACTACGCCAAAGTCCTGGATCATGCTTTCTTCATTTAAGGTGCCGTCGAGCAGCACATCCACAATCCAGCTCTCGCCTACCATGCCACGCTGCGGGCACAGGTAGGAGAAATCCATGACGGTCAGGTCGTTTACAAATAATTGCATTGTTTCTCGTTTTATCTTTTATTCTGGCAGCACATTAACGGCTGTGCTGCTTACTTTCTGTCAGTATAACAGTCTGCTTAAGCTTACTGTAGCGCTTAAGTTGGCTTAGCCATTTCGTTTAAGCTGGTCTTTTAAATTAGGCGGAATGCCTTTAATCGTCAGCGTATCGGAATCCGGGTGATAAATAATGCGATCACCGAGTAATTTACGATCAAAACTTAACGAAACGCCACCACCCTGACCGCTGAATTTGGCCAGTTGTCGAATAGCTGCCGGATCTGGCTGCACTTCCGGCTCAATTGGCGTTTCCAGCCCCTGGGTAAACTGCATAAAGTCCCGTTGACTGTCTTCGTCACGGGGGAGCTTTTCCGCCAATTCACTGATTTTAATACTGTCACCACTTTCGATTTGTTGTTTAAAGTAGTTAGACACTTCGTCGCGGTGAGCCGTTTTCTCTTCTGCATCAAGTCCTTCGCTGGCCAGATAGGTTTCAACAGAACTGATTAATTGTTTATTCTGTTGCTTCACGTCGACTTTTTCTTCGCAGCTGACAAACTGCATAAAAAAGTCAGACACTTTGCGGCCCATGCGACCTTTGATAAAGCTGATGTAGCGTTCCTGCTCGGGCTGAATACGGTATTGGGTGAGGTCGACCCGCACTGCCAGCTGCATTTTGGCTAAATCCAGATGCTCGCGGCTACTTAATTCCAGCTGTTGATTAATTTCAACGTGCGCCTTGGTGTTTAACAAGGTAACCAACAAATACTGGGTAGCCAGATATTCATAATGCACAAACAAAACAAAGCCGGTTTCTACCTGCCCGGTATCCACCAGCGACTTTAACAACAGATCGCCCGCGCTTTTGGTAAACGGCAGAAATACCGTATCACTGTCTGACGGCGACGCTTCGTGATGGGCAATATAACCATTTAAGGACTGAGCAAAGCTACCATCTTCTTGTTCTGCTTCGATAAAGTGACCAACGCCCTTACCCGGTTTACTCACAAAGGTGTGATGTAATTGCTGGCCTAGTTGTTCCAGCGCCGGGGTAACGGGCAGACAGCCTTCCCGTGGGATCAGTTGCATTTTACCTTCGTTATTAACGATAAGCTGATGCACAACAAAATGATGAATCAATATACTCATGAATTACCAGTGTCCAATTTGTTGATGAATGATGCAGTTTTTTGAATGAATGATTGTTATCAGATGCACAACGATTATAATCGCTCTATTGCCAAAAACTTTGCTTTTTCAAGCGATTTAACGATAAGAGGCGTAAAATGCCCCAACAAAGCCGATACAGTGATGCTGAATTCGAACGTCTGATGAACGACGTTATTATGGTACTCGAAAAACACGGTGCAAGTCGTGATCTTTCTTTAATGGTATTGGGAAATGTGATTTCCCATATTTTTGAACATCAGGTACCGCCGGCAAATCGCCAGGCGATGGCTGAGCAATTTGCCAGTGTACTGGTTAAAAGTGTGAAAGGAACGGCCTGACACTCATGATTTTAGCTGAATCACCCAGGCGTCAACGGGTTACCAAACTGGTTAACTGGGGGCATTGGTTTGCCCTGGCCAACATTGTTATTGCCATTATTATCGCTTCGGTGTTTGTGATCTCGTCACCCGCACCGGGGACCGCTTTGGGTACGTTTTACCTGTTCGCCAACTGGTTTGGTCATATTAGTTTTCTGACCTTTTTCGGCTTTGTAATATTTATCCTGCCACTGTGTTATCTGGATGTGTCGCAACGGGTAATTAAAACCATAGCCTCTGTAGTATCAGCCTTAGGGCTGGCGTTAATGGCCTTTGACGCGCTGCTGTATAACCGCACCGGTTTCCACTTAAGTCATAACTCCGCATTTTTAATAAAAAATGAAGCTGAGTCACCGCTATTTCAGTTTGGCTGGCAACAGGCGCTTTATCTGCTGTTATTGTTTGTTGTGTGGTTTGGTTTTCAGTTAATTCTGGCTAACGCGGTCTGGAAACGCATTGACCGTCTGATCAATTATCGTATTGGACGCCGTGTTGTGAGCTTTTTTGTGGTGTGCTTTGTAGCTGGCCACGCCATCCATGTATGGGCCGACGCCCAGCTTTATCAGCCGATCATCAAGCAGGATAATATGTTCCCGCTGTCCTACCCGGCCACCGCTAAAACCACTATGTCGCGATACGGTTTACTGGATATAGAACGCTACGAGCAGCGTAAACAATTGCAGTTTGACCCCGACATTCACCAGGTTAACTACCCGTCTGATCCGGTTTACTGTGCACTGGAGTCAGATAAACAGGCAATGCTGCTTATTCAAACTGACAATAGTGATATCAGTGAGTTGATGAAAGAAGCCGACCTGCGCCATATTGATAATTACTTTACTACCTCTACCTCACTGGATGGTCTGCTGACAAGTACACTCTATGCCGTACCAGAGCTGTATCAACAAAGCCTGAAGAGCAAGCAACCGGTGCTGTCGGGTCTCAGTGAAGCTTACGGTCTGAGCACCGAGATTTATGCCGGCGCTAACAATCAGCTGCAACGTCAGTTTACTCATGTTCAGCTAAGTGAACGTATTACTGGTTCGGCTAACATTACGATAGCCTTCGCCAACGGCGCCACCATCAGCCAGTTAATGCAGCGCAGTGATTTAACTAACACGCTGGTTATGGTTGCCAGCGGATATCAGCAGCCCAAAGGCATTTTATACACCAACCTGCCGGTAACGAGTGAACTGGCCAGTACGGAAGATTTAGTGCCGACACTGCTTAGTGCTTTAGGATGCAGTGCGCCGGTCCAGTACTACTCAACGGGTCAGAACCTGCTGGCACCGAAACGTGACTGGCTGGTGAGTACCTCGGGTGAAAAAATTGTGGTGATTTACGCCGATCAGCGAATCGACGTGTTAAGTAATGGTAGTTACGATATTACCCATATCAGTAACGAGATGCGCAGCGACGATGCGCTCAATGTGGACTTGCTTAGCCGGGCCATAAAGCACCTCACCCGTTTTTCTCAGTAATAAAAAAGGCAGCTCAGGCTGCCTTTTTCGTATCAAAGCCTTTTATCATTAAATCAGTGTTTCGCAAACAAGGTAAAAATACTCGAAAAATCTTTTTCGCCATTGCCGCTTTGCTGAGCCTGATGTAACCGGTACAAAGCCTGTGCTGCAGACGCCATTGGCGTAGCAGCACCAACTTTCGCCGCGGTATCCATAGCAAGGGTCAGATCCTTATTCATCAGCTTAACCATAAAGCCACCATTATAGTCATTGCTGGAGGGCACATTATCCATGACGCCCGGGCACGGATTGTACTTTTGCAGACTCCAGTTGCAGCCTGAACTTTGTAGCATAATGTCCGACATGACTTTTGGATCAAGCCCATTAGCGATGGCCAGTTGCAAAGCCTCTGAGGTGCCAGCCATCAGCACAGACAACAGCATGTTGTTGCAGACCTTGGCAATCTGCCCTGCGCCAAGTGCGCCAGCATGAAAGAGATTTGCGCCCATCAGCGCCAAAATCGGTCTGGCTCGCTCAACGTCTGCGGTATCGCCGCCCATAATAAACGTCAGGGTGCCCGCCGCCGCGCCACCGACACCACCAGAAACCGGCGCATCGATAAATGCCAGTCCCATCTTCCGAGCTTGCTGGCCCACTTCAATAGCACTACCTGAGTCAATCGTACTGCAATCGATTAACAGGCAGTGTGCGGGCACGTTGGTCAGTAATCCCTCATCCCCCAAATACAGCGATTTAACGTGATTAGCCGTGGGCAACATGGTAATCACCACATCGGCAGTTGCTACCGCCTGCTGCGGCGAATTTGCGCGTGTAGCTCCCGCTTTAACCAGCGCATCTACGGCGGCTGGAACCAGGTCAAACACGATGACTTGTTGCTGATGCTTTAACAGGTTACGGGCCATTGGTGCGCCCATATTACCCAGTCCGATAAAGGCGATCTGTGTCATTATTCTTCTCCGGTTAGTGTTAACGGATGTGTTTCCCACGGGCTGGCAAAATGCCGCTTCACTACCGCCTCGGGTACTTCTTCAACGCGGCTGAATTGCCAGTGCGGCGTTTTATCCTTATCAATAAGTAACGCCCTGACGCCTTCAGCAAATTCGCCGGATTCAGCACACCGACAGGACATGATCAATTCCATTTTAAAACACTCTGCCAGCGACAAATGCCGGCCACGCTGTATTTGTTCCCACACCAGATGCATGGTAATTGGTGAGCCCTGACGCAATGAGTGCTGCACTTTTGCCAGCCACTCATCGTCAGCACTTGGCATGGACAAAATAGCCTTTACCGCCTCTGGCGCACTGTTACAAGGCCCCAGGCTTTCATCTATGGTTGACTGATGAGCCGCTAATACCATCGGAGGGAGCTCATCTTCGGCGACGCTCATTGCCTGGCAAAGCTCACTAAGCTGACTGGCAATATCGCTATCTCGCCAGGACCTTGCCCCAAGGGCTTTAATCAGGTTGGGCAAAGCGCCCGAAGCAGCAACATAATCACCCAGTCCCACAAACAAGCCATCGCTTGCATTCACAGATGCACCGGTTAAGCCCAGAAATAGTCCGGTATGCCCGGGGGCGCGTGGCAGAAAATAACTGGCCCCGACATCGGGATACAAACCAATGGTAATTTCTGGCATGGCAAGGCGGGTCGCCGGAGTAAAAATGCGATGGCTGGCACCGGCTAACAAGCCAATACCACCGCCCATAACAATACCCTCACCCCAGGCAATGACAGGTTTAGGATAGCTATGAATAGTGTAATCGAGGCGATATTCCCGGGTAAAAAATTCGCTGATGAAATCCGGGATTTCCTGTTTGTTTGTTTGCATCGACTGATACATCGAAACAATATCTCCGCCGGCACAAAACGCTTTCTCTCCTGTCCCACTGATAAGGACCAGTAACACAGATTCGTCATTACGCCAGCTATCGAGTTGCGCCTGCATAGCCCTGGCCATGTCTAGATCCAGTGCATTCAGTGCTTTTGGTTTATTCAGCTCAACATGGCCAACAAAACGGCCGCATTGTGTCGGGATGAGATTTATCCTGAGTTTTTCAGTCACGGTTCACTCCTAAACAAGTTCACTGCCTTCCTGCAGTGCGCTGCGGCTGATAATGAGCCGCATGATTTCATTAGTCCCCTCAAGAATCTGATGCACCCTGACATCCCGGACATGACGTTCAAGAGGATATTCTTTGATATAGCCGTAACCGCCGTGGATTTGCAGCGCTTCGTTACACACCATAAAACCCACGTCGGTAGCTAATCGCTTGGCCATCGCACAATAGGCGGTAGCCTGCGGATCATTTTGATCCAGCTTAAAGGAGGCCAGCCTGACTAACTGGCGGGCGGCGACTAATTCGGTGGTCATATCTGCCAGTTTAAACTGCAGGGCCTGAAAGGCAGCCAGTGGCTTGCCAAACTGCTGGCGTTCATGCATATAGTTGCGCGCCGTATTCAGGGCTTGCTGTGCAGTGCCAATGGAACAGGTTGCAATATTAATACGACCGCCGTCGAGCCCTTTCATGGCAAAAGTAAAACCCTGGCCTTCTTCGCCGAGCAGGTGATCAGCCGGAACAACCACATTGTCAAAGGAGATCATGCGGGTTGGCTGAGCATTCCAGCCCATCTTTTCTTCGGGTTTACCGTATGTAATGCCCGGCGCATTGGCAGGAACCACAAACGCTGAGATCCCTTTAGCGCCTTCATTCGTGGTACGTGCCATCACGATCAGCACATCCGTACTGCCGGCGCCGGAAATAAACACTTTAGCGCCAGTTAGCGTATATGTTTCGCCTTGTTTTTCTGCCCGGGTCATCAGGCTGGCAGCATCAGAGCCAGCACCAGGTTCGGTCAGGCAGTAAGATGCCAGTTTATTACCACTCACCAGATCAGGCAGCCAGGCGTTTTTTACCGATTCACGACCATAACTTGCCAGCATCCAGGTGGCCATATTATGAATAGTTAACATCGCCGTAGTAGCGGTGCAACCCATTGCAAGCTGCTCAAAAATAATTGAAGAATCTAACCGGCTTAGGCCCAGTCCGCCATCCGCCTGTGGTGTATACAAACCGCAAAAGCCCAGCTCGCCTGCCTGTCTTAACGTATCCACGGGAAATATATGGTTTTTGTCCCACTCTGCTGCAAAGGGGGCCAATGCCTGGCGGGCAAACTGCGATGCCACATCGGCAAATGCCTGCTGATCTTCAGTTAAATTAAAATCCACAACGCCTCCTAACGTAAATTGATGGTCAGGTTTGGACCGGCTGGAATGCTGTCTTCCGGCCATCGCGAGGTAATGGTTTTGGTTTCAGTGTAAAAACGCACCGCTTGCTTACCATAGGCATGCAGATCACCGAAGAACGAATTTTTCCAGCCGGTGAAAGAGAAAAACGGCAAAGGAACCGGAATAGGCACATTTATACCCACCTGCCCCACACTCACTTCAGACTGATATTTACGGGCAGCAGCGCCACTGGCAGTAAAGATTGATGTGCCATTGCCGTACGGATTAGCGTTTACAATAGCGAGAGCTTCATCGAGAGAGTCAACACAAAGACAGCACAGCACCGGCCCAAAAATTTCTTCCTGGTATATACGCATATCTGTGGTGACATCACGAAATACCGTCGGTCCTATCCAGTGTCCTTGTTCATAGCCTGCTACGGTAAAATCGCTGCCATCAACCAGACAAGTCGCCCCCTGCGCTTTGCCGGACTCAATCAGCGCCACAACACGCTCTTTTGCTGACGCACTGATCAGCGGGCCGAATCCTGCCTCTTTATCGTTCCACAGCCCCGGTTTAACCGCAGCGATAGCCTGTGCCAGTTCATCTATCCATTGCTGGGACTCGCCAACAAAAATCGCCACAGAAATGGCCATACAACGCTGGCCAGCCGCTCCAACTGAAGCGCCGACGAGATTGTTGATAACGTGGTTTTTGCTGGCGTCTGGCATGACTACCGTATGATTTTTAGCGCCGGCAAAGCACTGCGCGCGTTTTAAATTGGCGGTAGCCGTACGATAAACATGTTGTCCTACCGGTACTGAGCCGACAAACGAAACTGCCGCCACATCATCATGATGAAGAAGTTGATCTACCCGCTCCCGTCCGCCATGAATGATATTGAGCACACCCGGTGGTGCACCGGCTTCAACAAAGAGTTCGGCCAGTAACATAGGCGTCTGCGGATCCTGTTCTGACGGCTTAAGGACAAAAGTATTGCCGCACGCTATGGCAAGCGGGAACATCCATAGCGGGATCATCGCCGGGAAATTAAACGGTGTGATGCCCACGCACACGCCTAAAGGTTGGATCATACTGTAGGTATCAATACCCTGGGCGACATTTTCCACCGTTTCACCCATCATCATGCCCGGTGCATTCATGGCCTGTTCTACCACTTCAATCCCTCGCCAGGCGTCGCCCATAGCATCATCGAAGACCTTGCCGGTTTCGGCCGCCAGTACGCTGGCAATCCGGGTTTGTTCACGTTTTAGAATTGCCTGGTAGCGCATCATTACCCGGGCACGTTCTGTCACCGGCACCGCTTTCCAGCTCTGAAACGCTTTTTTCGCCGCTGCTACTGCCTGGTCGGCTTCCTCTGCCAGGGCATCGGGGACATAAGCAATAATCTCCGCGCTGGCCGGATTAGTCACTGGTATCCGGTTCAGGCTGGCTGAGTTTTTAAATTCACCATCAATGAAAAGTTTAACGTTGTGCATTACCGTCTGATTCTCTGTCGTTGTTTGATCTAACGCTATAACAGGACTCCCTTTACGTAAACGTAAGGTAAGTAAAAGAATCGAAAGTAAATGTAAATTATTTGTGACAAAATTATCCGATTACATACCTATTTGATAATTTGCCCTTTAAATTTCAGAACCCTGCTAATATGCTAATAGTCAGGGAACAATCAGGTTTAACGGTGCACGAATGGTACAAAAGCTCAGAGTTGCAATTATCGAGGATAATGCAACTGCCAGAACCACCATTCGTAGTCATCTTATAAACATGGGAAATTTAGAGGTCGCCAGCTTCAGTACCGGCGGCGAACTCAAAAATGTGTTGCGCAAGCAGCATTTCGAGCTGCTCATATTTGATTTTCATCTGGGTCAGCGCCGCAACGGCGTGGAGTGGGTACAATCATTAAGACAATCTGACTTTTTACGGCCAAGTACCGGCATTATATTTTTAACCGCCGATCGTATGCCCCAAACTATTGGTCAGATAATCGATATCCACCCTGATCTGCTGCTATTAAAACCCTATACCATTAACTCTCTGCAACGGGGATTAAAGCATTATCTGGAGTACCGGCGCCAGGCAGGACGCGCGCTGACGTATCTTGATGATGGCTTGTGCGACAAAGCGATTGCCTACCTGAAAAATCAACTGAGTCAGCCCCAGTCTTCAAGGGTAAAGTCGGATCTGGAAAAACTACAGGCCCGCCTGTTACTTCAACAACATCAATATGCAGATGCACTGACAATTTACCAGCAGGTGTTACAACAGTCCGATAAAGTATTATGGGCACAATGGGGCAAATTGAAGTGTCAGTTTTTGATGGGCAACTGGCCAGATTGCCAGACGTCTCTGGATACCATGCTCGACACCCTGCTTACCCGGGATAAAGCATTTGAATGGCTGGCGTGTCTGTCATTCGAACAAGCCGCCTATGAAAAAACCGAATATTACCTGGACCATATTCAGGACAGCGATTTAAGTTTACCGGCCACGCGCCTTAAAACCATGACTTATCAGAAGCAAAACCGGGCAATAGAGAGTATTGATTTGCTTCAAAAAAAGCGTGAATACAATCGCTCAACCAAAGAACGGTTTGATGAGTTTACATTTGAACTGGCGGAATTTTATCTGAGCATTGCACAAAACAGTCCGGCCAGTAACCGTACTGAAAGTTTAAGCCAGGCGCGAAAGCTGGCTGGTGTTGCCGCCCGCAGCAATGGCGATTCGCAGATAAGGCAACGCCACGATTATCTGCTGGCCTATAGCTACATACTGGAAGATCAACCCGATAAAGCCGAAAGCCTTACCCAACGGGAACATATGCAGGTATTTAACCGCAGCTCTGCCAACACGCTGATTACCGCAGCGCGGGTGTACAGTGCGCTGGACAATGAAACCCTGGCTGTTCAGCTTATGGATTTCGCCAAACAAAAAAGTGATACCGGCGAAATGCCCACCGAACAACAAACCCTGCAAAGCCGGCTTGTTAGTGCTGAGCAAGAATCAGGACTGGCTGCCAGTCGGGCAGATGTATTTAACGAGAAAGGTCAGAAGCTGTTTATTCAGCAAGCCTATCAGGAAGCACTGGCAGCTTTTTACTATGCGTTACAACTGCAGCCGGAGGTGCCGGCCATAGCGCTGAACATGTTACAAACGCTGTTGGTAGAAAAACAAACCAGCTATCGCAACCTGCTATTGCGGGATTTAGTGCTGCAAATTAATCAGAGTGAGCTAACGGAAAGTAACCAACAGCGCTTTGCCCGCCTGAAAAGGCAGTACGCTCAGATTAACGAGGTGCTGCACGCGGCCAGCCACAGCACCCATCCGCGTTAATCTTATTTCTGGTGTAGCCGGGTTAATAAACTGGACGTATCCCAGCGTCCGCCACCAAGCTTCTGTACATCGGCGTAATACTGATCAACCAGTGCTGTTAACGCTAAGGTAGAACCATTACGGCGCGCTTCGTTCAGCGCAATCGATAAGTCTTTACGCATCCAGTCCACAGCAAAACCAAATTCGTATTTGCCGTCAATCATAGTGGCAGCCCGGTTTTCCATTTGCCACGATTGGGCCGCGCCCTTACTGATAACATCAATCACAGCAGCACAGTCCAAGCCCGCCTGCTGGCCAAAATGTAGTGCTTCTGACAGACCCTGAACAATCCCGGCAATGCAGATCTGATTCATCATTTTAGCTAACTGACCACTGCCATGCTTGCCAAGTAACTGACTATGGCGGGCATAGGCATCCATTACCGGTTGTGCCTGGGCGTAGTCGGTTTCCTCACCACCCACCATAATGGTTAACTGACCAGTTTCGGCGCCGGCCTGTCCACCGGATACCGGTGCATCCAGAAAGCCAATATCCTGTTTACTACAGGCCTCTGCAAGTTCCCTGGCCAGTTCTGCCGAAGCCGTAGTATGGTCAATCACCAGTGCACCCGCAGCAAGTCCGGCCAGTATACCGGTTTCGCCATAAACAACCTGACGCACATCATCATCGTTGCCCACACAAACAAACACCATATCGGCCCCGCTGGCGGCCTCAGCCGGTGTTGCAGCCATACGGCCCTGATACTGAGCCTGCCAATCAGACGCTTTGGCACTGGTGCGATTGTAGACACACACATCGTAGCCGTTGGTTTGCAGATGACCGGCCATAGGAAACCCCATGACACCCAAACCGATAAAGCTGACTTTCATTGTTTTATTCTCCATTGCGATGACTGCTTTTAGCCGTTTATTGTAACATGCCCGCGGCTATCACGAATAACCTAAACTTGACGGTTCTGGACAGGATAATACTATTAGAAATACACAGATTACCGATTGAGAATCCTATGACCCTTCCACGCGTAGCGATGTTCAGCGCACAGCAATATGATATTGAATCATTCAGACAGCACCCGCTTTGTCAGCAAATTGAGCTGACAACGTTTGCAACGCAGCTGGACCATAAAACCGTGTCACTGTGTCAACAAGCCGATGTGGTATGCGCATTTGTAAACGATGAACTGGACAGAGCGATTCTACAGCACCTTAAAATTCAGGGCGTTACACATGTTGCGCTGCGATGCGCGGGTTTTAATAATGTTGATACCGACGCGGCAAACGACTTAGGGCTGGCCGTATCAAGGGTACCGGCGTATTCCCCCGAGGCCGTGGCCGAACACGCGCTGGCGTTAATTATGACCCTCAATCGCAAAACCCATAAAGCCTATAATCGTGTCAGAGAAGGTAATTTTAACCTCAATGGTCTGCTGGGCTTCACCTTACATGGTAAAAAGGTCGGTGTGGTTGGCACCGGTCATATTGGCGCCGCGCTGGTCCGTTTGCTCAGTGGATTTGGTTGTGAAATTTATTGTTACGACCCCTACACTGACGAAAAGCTAACAGAAACAGGGGCTACTTACACCTCACTGAACACCCTGTTATCTGAGTGCCATATTATCAGCCTGCACTGCCCGCTCAATGAACAGAGCTACCATCTTATCAACGAGCAGTCACTGGCGATAATGCGTGATGGCGTGATGCTGATAAACACCTCTCGTGGCGGCCTGATAGATACTCATGCCGTGATCAAAGGGCTAAAAACACATAAGATTGGCTATCTGGGGCTGGATGTTTACGAAATGGAATCAGAGTTATTTTTTCACGATCATTCCAGTGAAATTATTCAGGACGATGTGTTTGAACGCCTGCAAACCTTTCATAATGTGCTGATCACTGGGCATCAGGGCTTTTTTACCGCTGAGGCCCTGACCCAAATTGCCGGTGTGACACTGGATAACATTGTTTCCTGGCATACGGGTAAAGTAAGTAAAGAGCGCTTTGTGGTAAAACCCTGAGTGCGGCCTTAGTTTTTTTCAAGCCACAGATGAAAATACTTGCCGAGCCACAGATACGGCTCCTGCGTGCAGTACTGTCGCTCTAACGCCAGTAGCTCTTCATAATGGGAGGCTGCCATGTCCTTGTCCCTGAGGTAATCGTGGAAGCAACGTATCCCTCGCATGGATTTAATGCTAAACCCGAGTTGCTCCAACCGGTCAATAACCACTTTCGGTGACAGCGGTTGCTGGGGGTTTAAACGGACCTGATTTTTTACTTTCATACCGCGGGCGATGTAGTCAAAGTTGCCATAAATGGCATTACTGAAAAGCGCCGCATCACGATTAAAAAACGTCAGGCTGAGTTTAGCCCCAGGGGCCATTTGTGTGCCAAGATGGGCCAGTGCGTCAAAGGGGTGTGCCAGCCATTCCAGTACCGCGTGACATACCACTACATCAAAGTCGCCAAGCTCATTGACCGAGAACAAATCGGCCTGACGGATATCAATGGCGCTATCCAGTTGCTCACGGGCCAGAGCCAGGATCTCCTCAGAAATATCGGTAAGGGTAAGATGGTGCCCCTGCGCGGCCAGAAAAGCAGACATCACGCCGGTACCGCCGCCCAGTTCAATAATGCGTTGCGGTGGTAAACCTGACAGCGACTCGCTGAGTACTTCACATAACAGTGTGTGCCTGAGCTGGCCCTTGGTGGTGCCGTAAATGTTACGGTTAAACTTATGGGCCAGACCGTTAAACGACTGATCTTTCAACGCCATGACCTCAGGCCGGATTATCGATATCGATGAAGGTAACGGTTAAATCGAACTCTTCAGCAAGATGCTCGCCTACGGCTTTAACGCCATATCGCTCGGTAGCATGATGACCCGCGGCAATAAACGCGATCCCCATTTCCCTGGCCACATGAATAGTTTGCTCAGATACTTCACCGCTAATAAACAAATCACAGCCGGCAGCAGCAGCCTGCTCAATAAAACCCTGGCCACCACCGGTACACCAGGCAACCAGACCAATTGACTTTTGAGTGTCACCTTCACAAACCACCAAATCACGGCCAAGTTTATTGCTTACCAAGGCAGCAAACTCGCCCAGGGTTGTGTTGGTCCTACCCTGATAGACAATGCCGGCTGGGCTGACCGTAGCCAGCGGCTCGATGTCTTCCAGTTCAAATACTTTGCCTAATTGCGCGTTATTTCCCCAATGGCTGTGCACATCAATGGGTAAATGGTAGGCCAGTAAGTTGATATCATGGCTCAGCAGGCTAGCAATGCGACGTTTTTTCATGCCGGTGAGGACTTCACTTTCCCCTTTCCAGAAATAGCCGTGATGGACCAGAATGGCATCCGCATTCACCGCAATGGCCGCATCAATAAGTTGCTGAGAGGCCGTAACACCGGTGACCAGGTGCTCGATAACCGGCCGTCCTTCGATTTGCAGGCCGTTAGGGCAATAATCCTTGATGGCAGCTACCTGTAACTCCTGATTAAGATAGCTGACTAACTGATTGGTTAACATGGTTTAAAACTCGTTCTGGTAGCCATCGCCACTGATCCCCTTGGCGACGAAGGGAAACAAGTGCTCGATAACATCGGCAATGTCAATGTCCTGCTGATAATCCGCTTTGGCAATATCTTTTAAGGCCTGGCTTGACGCCATGGAAAAGACAAAACTGCCAATAGCAAAGTGTAATCGCCAAAACAGCTCATCGGCCGGGATTGCTGGTAATGCGGTACGCAGCATGGCAAGAATGGTATGCACGGTGTCGCCGTAATTACCCATAATAAACCGGCGTAAATGGCCCTGTGACTCGGTATAACCCTTACCCAGTAACTGCACGAACATTTCGGTGCCATTGGGCTGAACCTCGTTGAGGTTTAGCAAGGGCCCCTTCAGGCTCTGCAGTACCTGATCCACACCGCGACGGCCAACGCTGGGAATAAGGGTTTCCAGGGCGGTATCAATTTGCGGCATCATGACATCAAAATAACGTTTGAGTAATGCCTGGATCAGATTTTTCTTACTGCCAAAATGATAATTAACCGACGCCAGATTAACATCTGCTCTGGCGGTGATTTCACGCATTGAAGTTTGGCCGTATCCCTGCAAGGCAAAGAGTTGCTCGGCGGCTTCAATAATTCGCGTTTTGGTTTGCTTGCTCATTTACGACTTTTTAAACCACTGTGGTAGTTGACTCACCATACGCATTAGCGCTCGCTCGGCCCCCTGCGCAAAGGACATACCTAATTTTTCTGCCACGTTTTTCTTTTGCATAAACTTAACAGCAAAAATATCCCGCTCAGGGTACACGCCCATAATGTAATCATCAGAGGTACTGATACCGTCTACAAGGCCCAGGGCCAGGGCCTGACTGCCATACCAGTATTCACCCGTGGCTACCTTGGCGATATCCAGATCCTTACGATTAGTACTGACCCAGTCCTTAAACATCACATGCACGGCTTCCAGTTCTTCCCGGAATTTTTCGCGGCCTTCATCGGTATTTTCACCAAACACCGTCAGAGTGCGTTTGTATTCACCGGCGGTGTGTTGCTCATAATCGATATCATTTTTCTTTAACAGCTTATGGAAGTTAGGTAACTGCGCCAGCACGCCTATAGAGCCGATTATAGCAAACTGACTGGCAATCAGCTTGTCTGCTACGCAGGCCATCATGTAACCACCACTTGCCGCCACTTTATCCACGGCGACGGTTAGTTTCAGGCCTTTATCACGGATCCGCTGTAACTGCGCTGCGGCCAGTCCGTAACCATGTACCACGCCACCGCCACTCTCAATTTTTACCAGTACTTCGTCTTTGTCCGTAGCGATACACAGCACAGCGGTAACTTCTTCGCGTAACTTTTCAACTTCATGGGCGTCCATGGAGCCTTTAAAATCGATAACAAAAAGCTTACCGGCATCATCAGCGGGTTCTTTCTTCTCTTTTTGCTTTTTCTTCTGTTCTTTAGCCAGTTTTTTCAGACTGGCTTTATCCAGGGTAACTTGCTGCGCATAATGGGTGATATCTTTTAGCTGCTCACTGATAGAGTGTATTTCTAACTGGCCTTTACCTTGTTTTTGTTTGGCCGCAGCGCCCGCCGCAACCGCCAGTATGATAACAATTGCCGCTACCAGGGTGACGGCTTTAGCTAAAAATAGTCCGTATTCGTATAAGAATTCCACAAATGCCTCTTGTGTTATGGTCTGTCTGATTTTTCTTGCTGAATCATACCAGCGATCGCCTGCCGTGACGACACACAATGCCACTCCCCCGGCTGTTGTGTCGTAAGCAGATGTAAAAATGGCCAGCCTGGCTTAGGCTGATAACAAATTGAGGAGCGGTATCATTGGCGGCGGTGACTGTTGTGTCCCGGAAGCCTTCGAGCGGAAATAGAGAAAGGGCACAAATACGGGGCGCAAAAGCGAAGTCAATAATGGCGAATTCGAGTGCGTTTTATCATCAAAGCGTGTTTTGGCTCACGCCATAATTTATTTGTTCTGTGCCGATTAGTTTAAAAAAAGATGCTTGCTCCAATCAAAAATTCAATTTCTGCAGGAACATCTGAGTTCGCCATTAAGAGTGTGCTCGTTATACCTTGATGCAGGACACTGCATCTTAAGCTGATTGCACTGAGACCGATTACCTCTGTAAACTTTGACACCTGTAATGATTGGCAAGACAGAATTGACAACAATATTTTCTAAATCCAAAGACTCACTATCGAGCGTAGTGCACCCCGATAGGGCTACAGATGAAAGGGTAACGAAATACACTATCGAAAACTTTTTCATTAGTTAAACTCCTTGTAGCACGTAACAGCTTGCTATCGAGAATTCACAGTAACACGCCGTCTTATTCATCCCTGAAATCCCAACATAATTTTGTGATAACAATACCTTACACCTGATTATAAGCCCGTTTCCAATGGTTTTTTAAGATAAGCGAAAAAGTTTGTATTTAATGAGCCAGTCTTTTGAGGAGATCCTTGATATCGCTATGCGATTCAGGGATGACAAGGTTGGTTTCAGGGATTAGACAGGATGCTGAACTTGTCCGGAATTCACTCAGGCTGTTTGAAATAAACTTTCTCCTTTATTATTAGCTGTTAGTTTGAAAGCTTCTTCGAAGATTTCAATCGCGATATGTTTCGTTGTTAGCATTTTTTCCAAGCGCGAGCAAAGTTATGCGGCTTATAACTCCCTAATGGCTTTCTTTAACTCTTAAACGCTCATAATCGATATCTTTTTGAATATAATTCGTAAATTGTCAATTTTTTTTACATTCGTGAAAGTGTAAAAATAAAAAGTGAATACAAAATAAACACTTAAAAAAATGGACCAATTATTGCTATGCAACATTTATATTAATCGATACTAAAAACATGTGTACATAGAAAGGAAGTAAAACCATGAAAAGATTAGCAATATCGCTATTTTTTACGCTTTTTATATCCCAAACAGCGAATGCGAGCGTTATCGCTTTGTTCGGTGATCGCGGTGAAAAAAATACAGTCGCGAATAAACTAATGTCTCTTGGCCACACAGTTACCACATTTGGAACGAATATTAACGGCGATTTAAGCGTGTATGATTCTGTTTGGGGAATCAGTGCATTTGACCCACTATCAACAAGTGAACAAACGGTATTAAGTAACTACCTTGCTAGCGGCGGCGGTCTTTATTTAACCGGTGAGCGCCCGTGCTGCGAAACATTGAATTCGAGTTTAACAAGTTTTGTGAATGGTGTTTTAGACGCGCCAACCGTACAAATTGGGGGCTTGGGTGATGCTGGTTCAGTAGGCTACATTAATCCAACCGTGGTTGGTAATCTAGCTAATTTGCCAAATACAGTGACTACATGGTCTCCTAACGCAAGTGGTGGGATTTCAGGTGTCCTAGCTAATAATGTATTTGCCTCTACAGCAACTAATGTGACTAATGCGGCGGCTTGGGATATGGATGACTTAGTAGGCGACGCTGGCCGCTTGGTGGTAATGATGGATGTAAACTGGCACACTAACGGCCAGTTAGATTTGCTGGAGAATATTGAAGTGTTCTTGAGCAGTGCATCAATTTTGCAGCAGACCCCAACTCCACAGGTTAACGTAAGCGCACCAACAAATTCCGTATATATGCTGTTGGGACTTGCAGGTATTGTAATGATGCGTCGTAAAAAACGCGCTTAAATACAGATAAATTCACCTAGCGTACTAGTAGCAATATTAGTACGCTAGATAATTCAGAACGCTTGCTGAATATCACCTTCAGCTTTTCGATCTAATCTCAATATCACTTAATTAAAATAATACTAGCCAGAAGACTCACCTTTTGTTGCAAAGGCAAAACACGGTTTAGACACCGAAAAAGTGGACAATCACCGAGTATTTTTAAACTATGCCTTCACACGACCACTACCGGTTTCCAATTAGGTTTTTTATACTAGGCTTAACTTGCCTTCCAAGGCCGTTCACAATGTTTCCTTCAAATTCAAAATAGATTCCCCAGGGCATACCAGGGGTTCTTTATGTTACAGCACCATTCGGAGCTGATCTGAATCCTTCTGACCTTGATGCTGAACCGTTCGGTATAGGATTTAATGGTTTACAGCTTGATTAAAAAAGAAAAACGGGATCTTATCGATCCCGTTTCTATTATCAGCCCTTACCTGGCTGGTTTTTCATTTCAGGTTTAACAAGGTCCTTAAGGCACCATTGTTAATTGGCTACCACCGCTTCATTAGTAATGGGCAGTTCCTGAGCGTTAGATTTAAAATATCCACCTACTTCCAGCTGCATTTCCCGGGTGACCGCAGCATCCGCTACGGGACTCAGGCTTGAACCGTGGCCACCACTGGTAAAGCGTACCTGACCACTAACCGTATCCGGCGCAAGAGAGATGGTTGACGATACCTGTTGTAAACCAATCATCGCTGCCAGCGGGTTCTGTCCGGACAATGGTAAAGCGGTATCTACCGGTATCACCTGATCAGGTAAATTGGTACCACCGTCGCCAACAACAGACATAAAATGAACTGGCGTGTTCGCGCCCAGAGTAGCGGCATAAGCCGATGGATCGGCAGCATCCAGAATGGTCTGGGCAGCAAAAATAAACTGCGAGAATAAACCCGCCGCTGCTGCGGCCTGCTCAGCACTCATCAGCGCCGTAAAGTCCACGTAAGCCTGGGCCAACTGCGCTTCCGTCGCATCGGCGCCGTAGGTTTGCCCCACATAAGCAACAAACTCATCAGAAGATTCACTCAGCAGCAAGGCTTTAATTAACGGACCAAATCTGGGCGACTCCAACAGGAAGTTGGCTATACCACTGCCGGCAGATTCCAGTGATGCAGCTTTCACCGCAAACATTGCGTCCAGTACAGGGTTGCCCAGAGTGGAGTTGGCCAACGCTGCAAAATTAGCGCTGCTAATCGCCCCCAGAGAGACCCCCATGACTGAAACGTTACTGCTATCTAAATCAACAGCCTGGGAAGCCGTTAAATCTGCCACTGCATTCAGGCCCAGACGTAATCCGAGAAGATCAGCCATACCCTGACGCAGATTATCCCGGGCTACAGGTAACGTGCCCAGATTCATATAATGCGTGGCGGAAACACTGCTGGCGTTAAGATCATCGGTTCCGTCGCCATCAACATCAAATCCTCGACTGCCGTGTAGCGGCAGGTCAATAGCAATGGATGCAATACCGTGCAGCGCTAACGTACCTGTAATGGCCAGCATATCCTCTTTTTTACTGGTTATACCATGCACCAGGATAGCGACCGGCCAACCATCAGCTGGCTTGCTAATGGGAAATCCTAACGCTGTAGCAATTACCGGATCAGGTGTGGTTACCTGCACATCCAGCTGATTGTCTGCCACAGTTACCTGTGGAATAGGACTAAAGCGCGTAAGGTTACGGTGGCTATCAAGCATCTCACCATTAAAACGTAAGTCTGCCAGTCCTGCCTGGCTGCACAGCGCGTAATTTGGTCCCGGCGTAGCAGCGCCCAGCACCTCAGCCGGCGCACCGGCCAGTACGATGCCACTGTCACAGGCAGCATGCCAAAAATCATTTACAGGCGCTAACGGATTAGTCATAGACGGCACCGCCGAGTAGTAAGGCAGGGAAACAGAGCCGGTATACCGCTGCGCCGCACAAAATGGACCGGCCTCGGCAGCAAATGACTGCGAAAGACCTGTCGCAACAGTTTCCATTGGTCCCCAGTAAGCACTTAACTGGCCCGTCAGCGTGCCAAAAATACCATCACAGGTTTGTAACAGGCTAAAATCCGTCGCATCAATGGCAGCCTGAATCTGTGCAGACTGACCGGCTTTGGCCAAAGATAGTGCCCCGGCCAGCGTCTCATCGTTAATCAGGTTCAGCGCTTCCATGGCATTGTCTGGTCCGGTAGCATCCTGCACCTGAATTACCGGCAAGGCTGACGCCGGGTTGCCCGCCCCTGTGGTTAAAATGGTAACCAGGTCAGCCACCATCAGCTGTTTAAGCGTGCTCATCACGTCAAAAGTAGATTGCGTGGTAAAAGCGGCTACATAGGTAATTTCTTCCCGTTCAAACCCAGCCCCTAACAGCGGCGTGATATAGGAATTTACCAGGGTTTGCAGGGTCAACTGATCTTCTGTGGCCAATGGTGAAGTGCTAATATCCTGACGCACCAAATCCCAGGTAGTTGAGCCTTGCACGGCTTTACCCGATGTATCTTTTAGTGCGGTGGTCATTACCAGCATATGCCCTTTTGCCGGTTTAAGCGGCTTTAACGGCACAACATTAACGGTATTGTCATCCGCCAGGGATAATACATAGTCAACGCCATAGGTTAACTGATCACCGAGTTTACATCCCGAAGATGGAATAGCTGCGTCGGCACAATCCGGATCGCTTTGATCCAGACCCAGGGTGGCCTCAAATAACAAAATACCGGCAGACAGTGTTGACGCATCCAGAGCAACACCGGCAGCGGTGTCTACATTGATGGCAAAAGGATGCTGAATTGACCAGCCGTCGATAATGTTCAGCGCATTTTGCGGATCGCCAAAATCACTGGGATCGGCCACCGGGATATTTAAGGTGTAATCAAAAAAGCCGTCGTCACCAGGTAGCATTAGTAGATCGTTAGGAATATTCAGGTCGCCATTTGCCGGATCAAAGACAATACGTGAGAACGGGGTTTCGACTTCGGTCTGATTGTTAATGTCTTCAATGGATTCACCACCACCGCAACCGGCTAACCCCAGTGCCAAGGCCACACTGGTGCTAAGGATTAGTTTTTTCATTATATCTCCCTACAATACGGATTATTGTTATTCTGGTGTCTGATTGGTCCGGCAGCAAATAAAAAGGCTTAATGCCTTGAAAGCCGAGCAAAATTCAAACAAGTACGACCAGTTACTCAACACATATTATTTTCTTTACGCGGAATTTGCAAAATATTGTTAACTTTTTGTTAGTCATTTCCGTAAACATCACCTGAATAGCCAGTTTATCGACTATTCCTCTACGCTTATTGCGTCAACGCAAAAGAATCGGTTTACATAAAACAGGATATTTGTATCATCACAGCACTTTTGCCCCATAATGCTGGGTATGATGAGAAAGTTTAGCAGGAAACTTGATTTATGAACGATTACATCGCACCGGATAATTTACTAAACGGTAAAACCATTCTGATTACCGGCGCTGGCGATGGTATTGGCAAACAGGCAGCCATTACCTACGCATCCCATGGTGCTACCTGTATATTACTGGGTAAAACCGTGAGTAAACTCGAAGCGGTTTATGATGAGATTGTCGCTGCCGGTGCGCCGGAGCCAGCCATTGTGCCGCTGGATTTAAACGGCGCTACGCCCAAGCACTACCAGGATATGGCAAATACCATTGGCGATCAGTTTGGTCAGCTCGACGGAATTTTATTTAATGCCGGAAAATTAGGCCACCTGAGCCCGTTCGTGCAGATTCCGGTTGATGAATGGCAGCAAGTAATGCAGGTTAACGTAAACAGCAGTGTTTACATGCTGCAACCGTTGTTACCGCTGTTACTGAAATCCGCCGCTGCCTCGGTTATTTTTACCAGCTCGTCGGTGGGACGCAAAGGACGGGCATTCTGGGGCACCTATTCGGTCTCAAAATTTGCCACTGAAGGCTTAATGCAGGTGCTGGCCGACGAGTACAAAAACAAGCCACTGCGTTTTAACTGTATAAATCCTGGTGCAACCCGCACTGCAATGCGTGCTAAAGCCTTTCCGGCAGAAAATGCAGAAACGCTGAAAACACCGGCAGACATTATGCCGCTGTATCTTTACCTGATGGGTGAAGACAGTAAGGACGTAAACGGCGAATCTTTTGATTGCCAACCCAAATAGGCTTTGTAGCTGTAAGCCCATAAACGCGAAAAGCCCCGCATAACGGGGCTTTTTCATATCACAGCTAACGGGCTATTTAATCGCCAATTTTAGCCCAGGTGTCTCGCAAACCCACGGTTTGGTTAAACACCAGCTGTGCATCACTGCTGTCTTTATCCAGACAGAAATAACCGGTTCTTTCAAACTGCCAGCTACCTACTTCCGGTACTCTGGACGCTAAGCCCGGCTCTACCCAACCCTTTTTAATGATCAGGCTTTCGCTGTTAATGGCATCAACAAAGTTTTCTTCAGCGGCAGGGTTAGGCACCGTAAAGAGACGGTCATACAAACGGAACTCAGCCGCTTCACCACTGGCCACATCGACCCAGTGAATAACGCCTTTTACCTTGCGACCATCGGCCGGGTCTTTGCCCAGTGTGTCAGGATCGTAGGTACAGTAAACCGTGGTAACATTCCCTTCGGCATCCTTCTCCACGCGGTTGGCCTGAACCACGTAAGCATTACGCAGACGCACTTCTTTATCCAGTACCAGACGCTTGAACTTCTTATTGGCAGACTCACGGAAATCGTCGGCTTCAATCCACACTTCACGACCAAAAGACAGGTTACGCGTACCCATACTTTCATCATTAGGATGATTTGGTGCCACCAGTGTTTCGCTCTCACCTTGGGGAAAATTCTCGATAACCAGTTTAATGGGATCGAGCACAGCCATCGCACGTGGTGCGTTGACGTTCAGGTCATCACGGATACAGGCTTCGAGCATGCTCATTTCCACCATGTTATCCATTTTGGTAATACCGATACGCTGACAAAACTCAACTACGGCACCTGGCGTATAGCCGCGACGGCGCAAGCCCGCAATGGTAGGCATACGCGGGTCATCCCAACCAGCAACGTGTTTTTCTTCAACCAGTTGAATCAGTCGACGCTTACTCAGCACCGTGTATTCCAGATTAAGACGCGAAAACTCATACTGATGAGGCGTACAGTCTATGGTGATGTTTTCGATAACCCAGTCATATAAACGACGATTGTCCTGGAACTCCAGCGTACATAATGAATGCGTAATGCCTTCAATCGCATCAGAAATACAGTGGGTAAAATCGTACATCGGGTAGACGCACCATTTTTCGCCGGTCTGATGGTGATGAGCAAACTTGATGCGATAAATGACCGGGTCGCGCATACACATAAACGGCGAAGCCATGTCGATTTTTGCGCGTAAACAGCAATGCCCTTCCGCATAATCGCCAGCGGTCATTTTGGCAAATTCAGCCAGGTTGGTTTCAACACTGGTGTCCCGGTAAGGGCTGTTAGTACCTGGTTCAGTCAGGGTGCCGCGCATCTCTCGCATGGCTTCTTGAGTACTGAAATCCACGTAGGCCAGACCTTTCTCTATAAGTTCAATGGCATAGCCATGTAAACGGTCGAAATAGTCCGATGAATAACGAGCTTCACCGTCCCAGTCGAATCCCAGCCACTTAACGTCCTGCTGGATCGAATTAACGTATTCGATATCTTCTTTGGCCGGGTTAGTGTCGTCAAAACGCAGATTACAGGTACCGTTGTAATCTCTTGCTATCCCAAAATTCAGACAAATCGATTTCGCATGTCCGATGTGCAGAAACCCGTTTGGCTCTGGAGGAAAACGCGTTTTAATGCTGGTGTGTACCCCGTTAGCGAGGTCTTTATCAATGATTTGACGGATAAAGTTGGTCGGACGGTGTTCAGTCTCGGCCATTCGCGATGTCCTCTTATTATAATGTTTTAGTGAAATACGTGATGAAGCAGCCGAAAAACGCTATGCTGATACTTCAAATTAATAAAAGTATATCACTGTCTTAGGGGTGCTAACCAACACTACTTAGCAATCAGTGTAATAAACCGCGTTTCGTTTGCCTATTAAACAAACGCTTTGCATACGATAAAAAGCATAACACCATAAATAGCGTATGAAGCATAAGCCAACGTCCTTTGATATCGCCCATCTTGCAGGCGTGTCTCAATCCACCGTATCACGCGCACTGAATGATAGTCCGCTGGTTAGCATTACCACACGGCAAAAAGTGCAGGCCATCGCCCGTGAACTCAATTACCAGGTAGATAAAAATGCCAGTAATCTGCGCCGTCAGCGCAGCAGCACCATCGCGCTATTAATGTTTGAAGACCCAACCTCTGATGATTCCCTGATAAACCCGTTTTTTCTTGCCATGCTGGGCAGTATCACCAGGGCTTGTGCCGCCAAAGGCTACGACCTGTTGGTGTCGTTTCAGAATTTGCAAAACAACTGGCAGGCAGAATACGAAGACTCCCACAAAGCTGACGGCCTGATATTGCTGGGCTATGGCGATTACCGGGCCTACGCGGGCAAACTGGCACAGCTTCGTCAGCACAATACCCACGTTATGCGCTGGGGCGCACCGGTTGAAAAATGGCCGGGAATATCCATTGGCTGTGATAATTTTGAGGGCAGCCAGGCCATAACCCGGCACTTATTGACCCATGGCTACGAGCGATTTGCCTTTATCGGCGATACAGGCGACAAAGCCCCTGAATTTCAGAGTCGCTATGAAGGCTTTCTCGCCGCGCTAAAAGACACGGCTAGCCATGCACAATACGACGCTATTTCAGCAGAAGATGCCGGCCACCATGCTATCAATGCATTACTTGAAAGTAATACACCACTGCCCGATGCCATCGTCTGTGCCGCAGACATAATAGCTGTAGGGGTAATAAAGGCGCTTAATCAGGCTGGTGTTAAAGTGCCAGAAGACGTTGCCGTAGTGGGGTTTGACAATATTCAGATCGCCGCCTTTACCACGCCGGGCCTGACCACCGTGCAACAAAATACGGCCCAGGCTGGCGAAATGCTGGTAGCAAACTTATTGCTGGCCATAGAAGGCCAGCCAACCAGAGATCACCTGTTACCCACTTCTTTAGTGATCAGACAATCCTGTGGTTGTCAGGCTTAACTCCGTCACCAGCTTACCAGTAATTGCTATTGTCGGCTCATTTGAGTCAGCAAGGCCTGGGTAAAAGCAGGATTGGCTACAGCCCCGTTGCGCACAAACACGCGCACTGAATGGCCAGGCACCTCACTGGTTAACGCTCCATTATCAACGACGACTGACTGGCCGGTTACCTGCTCCTGCCAGGTACCTGACTCAACAAACTTACTGGCTGACATCTGCGCTGGTGTGTCGCTTTTATTCAGCATGACCAAAGCAATCTGACTGACGCCTTGCTCTACTAACACGCGGTAAAACATCGCCTGATTGCCCACCAGGCTCAGGTTATATTGCAACCCCCGTTGTAAGGCCGGCGTATTTTTACGAATTTGCGCAATAGTGCTTAGCGCCTGACGAATGGGATTGTCGCGTTGCTGATAAAGCCGTGACTGCCCGATAAAGTTACGATTCCCCTGGTGCTCTGCCGTTCCGCGCATAAAAGCAAATTCAGAACCCTGATAGACCACCGGAATTCCCCGCGCTGTAAATAACCAGTTATGGGCGTCAATAAACCCTTCGTCACTGGCGTTCATACGTGCCATATCGTGATTATCATAAAACGTAGTGAGCTCATAGGGGTTATGATAAGGGCCATGGGTCAGGTAAAGGTGTTCTGAAAGACTGCCATAATCACTATCCGGGGATTCAAACAGGTTTACCATGGCTTTTTGTAGCGGAAAATCCAAAACTGCGATTCCGCCATTTTTAGGCTGGGTATGCTGAGCAATAAAATTGGCATCGTACTGAAAACTTTCACCAAACATATAAAACCCGGGGTGCTTTGCCCGAATCCGCTCTGCCATGGTGCGCCAGAATTCATGGGAAACATGTCGAATAGTATCAATTCTGAACGCGTCTGCTCCCTGCTCTATCCAGTACAAATAGCTGTTAATCAGGTAATCCTGCACTGCCGGATTGTTTTCGTTAAGGTTAGATAACTTAACCAGATCCGGATAAGGATGGAAAAAGGCATGTAACGGTTCGGTTTGCGGGGATAAGGCCGCGGGAGCCAGATTCATATGATCGGCCACCAGGGTACCTTCAGCATCATAGAGTTCACCATAGCCCGGCTGATCAACAGGCATAGTCCAGCTTGGCGTACCGTGATTAGCGACAATATCAAAGACGGTTTTTAAGCCTTTATCATGCAGGGCGCGGGTAAAATCAGCATAACTTAGCTGCTGACTGATAAGGTGTTCATCCGCTTTGTAAAAGTTGGTAGCCCAGTAGCCGTGATAACCGGTTTTACCGCCGTCTTTAAACTGCCCCCCAAAGGTAATGGGTTCATCACCGGTAAACGCTTCATCAGGATTATCCAGGATGGGCGACAGCCAAACCGCGGTAAAGCCCATATCACTGATGTAATCAGCGTTATTTAATACCCCTTGCAAATCGCCGCCCATATAGCCGACATTTGCAAACTGCCCGTCCGGGCCATCCAGACGTAACTGCCAGGTAGGATTATTTAGCCCCTGAGTTTCATGATTATTGCTGGGATCGCCATCAACAAACCTGTCGGTTAACACAAAATAGATAGCCTGAGCAGTAAAGGGTTCCTTACTACCATAGATTTCGACCTGATTAGATTTTTCTGTTGCGCCACAGCCAGTAAGTAACACTGCAACCAGAGTCGCGCCTGACAAACAGGCTGGCTTTAAAACACTGTTCAATTGGGTACCGCCATTTTTGAGGTAAATAGTCACCAGCACCTCAGCTAACATAAAAGGGCCGGTGACTGCGATGACAAGGGTAACGTCATTGGGAAACCACATATTATTGTTGACCTGAACAACAATAACACCTTGTTAACAACACCATAAATACTAACCACTGTTCCTTATGACGCCAACATTGTGCATACGTATTCAGATGTTCTTTAACAAATCATTCATTTTTATTAACGCATGGCATGACTCATGCTTCAAATTTAAACTAAGTATTTTGTGGTTTTGCACAGTACTGCAAAAGGAATAGTAGATTTGGATACGGCCTGGCTTTTATTTGCTGCAATTTTGGTTTTCTGTATGCAGGCAGGCTTTTTATGCCTTGAAACGGGCAAAGTTCGCAGTAAGAACAGTATCAACGTAGCCGCCAAGAACCTGTCCGACTTTATCGTGTCGGCCATTTTGTTCTGGTCTTTTGGTTTTGCCATCATGTTTGGTCAGACAACAATGGGCTATTTCGGTACATCAGAGTTCCTTTTTGGTGCAACCCACTCCCCCTGGCAGTACAGCTTTTTTCTCTTTCAACTGATGTTCTGTGGTACAACCGCTACTTTGGTATCGGGTGCCGTGGCAGAAAGAATGTCTTATCGCGGTTATCTGGTGATTACCGTGGTGCTTTGCTCACTCATTTACCCTTTTGTAGGTCACTGGGCCTGGAGTTCTTTGTTTAACCCTGAAAATCCGGGCTGGCTTGAAACTCAGGGCTTCATCGATTTTGCCGGCTCGACAGTAGTTCACTCAGTCGGCGGCTGGGTAAGCCTGGCGGCAATTATGGTTCTGGGCGCCAGAACCGGTCGCTTCGACAGCACTAAAACCTTCCCGGCGGGTAGCAATTTACCACTTTCTGTTATGGGCACTTTACTGATCTGGCTGGGCTGGTTTGGTTTTAATGGTGGCAGTACCCTTGAGTTTAACGATCAGGTACCGCTGATTTTAGTGAATACCTGTCTGGCTGCCGCCTTTGGTGGCTTGAGTGCCAGTGCCCTGTTTGTTGCCCGTCATCGGTATCTTGATGTCAGTATCATGCTGAATGGCGTAATCGCCGGTTTGGTGGCTATTACAGCGGGCGCTAATGTGGTTAGTTCAGGCTCCGCGGCGCTGATTGGTATTTTAGCTGGCCTTATTATGTATGGCGGCGAACGGTTACTGCTCACCTTACGCCTTGATGATGCTCTGGGTGTGGTACCGGCGCATTTATTCGCTGGCATTTGGGGAACCCTGGCTGTAGCACTGTTCCATAACGCTATCGAGATGTTTTCGGCAAGTTTCTGGAGTCTGTTATGGAGCCAGGTACTGGGCATTGTTGTAGTTGGCCTGTACAGTTTTTTACTGGCGTGGATTGCTTTGCATAGTATTAATCGCTTTATCCCTTTACGCGTGTCCCCGGAACAAGAGTACCTGGGGATGAATATTACCGAACATAAAGCCACCACAGAATTATTAGATCTGCTTAATTCGATGGATGCACAGGAGCGCGAGGCAAACTTTAATCAGCGTGTCCCGGAAGAGCCGTTTACTGAAGTTGGCCAAATCGCTAAACAATACAACCGGGTTATCGAGCGTGTGCAGCACGAAATGACCCAGCGGGATAAGACTCTCAGCGACTTTAAAAGCAGTGAGAAACGCAAGAGTGCTATTCTTAACTCGGCTATGGACAGTATTGTTACCATTAATCTGGATGGACAAATCATTGAGTTTAATCCCGCTGCTGAACGGGCCTTTGGCTGCTTGCAAAGTAAGGTGCTTAAACGCAATTTTATTGATTTGTTTATTCTCGATAAAGATCGTGAAGCCGTCACTGAAAGTCTGGAAAGTAAGTTTGTTACCTCTGGTGGACTGATTATTAACCGGCGTAACACATTGCTGCTTAAACGCTCTACTGGTGATACCTTTCCGGCAGAAATCACCATTACCGGCACCAGCTTTGGTAGCAGTATCAATAACGAATTCACCCTGCATATTCGTGATGTCACCCGACAACGCCGTTTACAGGAAAAGCTGCGGGAGCTGGCTTACAGCGATCCCCTTACTGGCTTATATAACCGAACCTATTTCTTAGACGCTTTACAACGAACGATACGTAACCTGCATCAGGACGATGAGACTGTAGCGGTATTTTTTCTTGACCTCGATCGGTTTAAAAAAATTAATGATACCCTTGGGCATAAAGCCGGCGATGAACTGTTAATGGAAGTCGCCACTCGTTTAGTCAACGTCACCCGAGAAAAAGACACCATTTGCCGCTGGGGCGGCGATGAATTTGTGATCATGATGAGTGGCAATCACAACGAACAAACCGTTGTTACCAGCGCCACCAAGATTTTACAGGTGATGCGTGAAGTCGTTGTGTTAAGTGGCCGGGAGCTTAGGATCCCTACCAGCATCGGTATCAGCCTCACCGCTGATAACACGTGCCAGCCGATGACCCTGATTCAGCAGGCTGATATCGCCATGTATAACGCCAAACAGGCGGGTCGGGATAACTTTAAAATTTTCCAAAGCAGCATGGCCAGCGATGCATCTGAACAATTTAACTTTGAACAGACCCTGCGTCTGGCCATTCAGGCCGGTACCCAGTTTCACATGTTCTATCAGCCTAAAGTCAATAAAGACCAACAGATGACGGGACTTGAGGCGCTGGTGAGGCTGGAACTGTCGCCAGGGAAATTTACTTCGCCTGCGGAGTTCATCCCGGTGGCAGAAGAATCCGGCCAGATCATTGCGCTGGAAGAATTGATCCTGCGACTGGTATTTAGCCAGCTGGCCAATTGGCATAAACGGTTTAACAATACGCCGCGAGTGTCGATTAATTTATCCGGCAAACATTTGTTATCAGAAACGTTCCTGCCCTACCTGAACAAATGCATGGCAGAATTTGCTATCCCGGGAGAATGGATAGAATTTGAAGTCACAGAAAGCGTGTTCCTTAATGATATGGACCGCTGTATTCAGGTACTTCAGGTACTACAAGGATTCAATATCGCCATTTCCATTGATGACTTCGGGACTGGCTATTCGTCTCTCAATTACCTGAAAAACCTGCCTATTGACGTCCTTAAAATTGATCGTTCATTTGTGCTCGAATGTGCCAGCTTAAAAGAAGATGCCAAAATTTGTTCCACCATCATCGAGCTGGCTTCAACGCTGGGTTTGAAAACCATAGCTGAAGGGGTTGAAACGGAGGCGC
This sequence comes from Marisediminitalea lipolytica, assembly GCF_001758465.1. GTDB lineage: Bacteria > Pseudomonadota > Gammaproteobacteria > Enterobacterales > Alteromonadaceae > Alteromonas > Alteromonas lipolytica. The sequence goes on along the minus strand of NZ_MJIC01000010.1, from coordinate 678,574 downwards.
AGTTTCAGTTTTTGAAAGAGCAGCGTTGCAATGATTTTCAGGGATATTACTTTTACCGGCCCATGGCAGTAGAACGTATCGATGAATTACTGGAAGTTCACAATCAGGCGCTGGCTTCCAATGTCACCGAAGCGTAAGGCGATTATTGGTGTCCCTGCTTTGGCGTATAAGCTCGACAGAATCATCATAGTCTCGTTTAGCCATACGATCATATAATAAGACGTTAACCGTGGCGGCCAGATTAAGACTGTTAGCCGTGGGGATATAAACCACATGATCGCACAAATCTACCAGCGCAGCGTCCAGGCTGCCGTCTTCCGGGCCAAACATATAGTAAGCATTGTGCGGATGCTCAAACACCGGTAATGGTGTTGCTCCCTCAACCAGCTCGACCCCCACTATCGTTGCCCCTTTCGGAATAGCCGCAGAGAGATCATCTACCCCAACGGTGGGAATGGTGCGGTGAAAGGACTTAGTGTCGGCATGAAACTCTTTAGCATGGCGAAACCGCTGCCCGGTATAAAATACACTACTGACACCAAAACACCCTGCTGCACGTAAAATACTCGCCACATTAGTAGCAGTTTTTGGGTTTTGCAATCCTATGGTTACTGCGCTGTACATATGGTCATTCCCCGCCAAAATGTAGGCATTGTAGTCAGTTCCTGACAGATAACAACACAATTAACCTGGTTTAGCTGGTGCCACTAAGCCAGCGGGCAAATCCTACAATCAAGCCGGAAATATTTGCCTGTAACGCCCTTTTGCTTCGGACAACCACATTTCAACAGCCAAAATTAAGTCTAAATATCAGCAACTTGCCATAAACTCAGATGAAATTGACAACGGTATGATTCGTGCAAATGTCTACGGAAGACAAACACAAAGTATAACCGGTCCTGATATTAACTGACTGAACAACAGCAACAACCGTTCATCGAGCAAGGATACAAGTAAACAGAGGCTTACTATGACCAGGCAACCTATATTTGAGCAGAACAAAAACTGTTGGAAAGAAACCCAGGCAACTTATTCCAGTCCATTAATCGACTGTGCCAATTACTATCGCGCATTGCACTCAAGTATCTGTAAGGCACAAAAGCAAATTATTATCGTCGGCTGGGACATTGACAGCCGCATTCGGTTACTGCACGGCGAAGAAGAAGAGCGAGCCGAGGCCCCTTCTCAGATCGGTGAGCTGATCCAGTGGAAAGCCGAGCAAAACCCGGATATCAAAATTTATTTGCTACGCTGGGATTCGTCTTTTGCTTTTTTTGATCAGCGTGAAATGTGGGCACTGGAAGTGTGGCAGGACAAAACACCAGACAATGTACACGCCCTGCTGGATGATTCGATTCCCATGGGAGGCTCACAACACCAGAAAATTGTTATCGTCGATAATGAGGTGGTGTTTTCAGGTGGCATGGACGTAGCTCTGCATCGCTGGGACACCCGTGAACATAAAATCGATGAGCCCGGCAGAAACGGGCCCGACGAGCAGGAATATGGCCCTTTTCACGATGTTCAGCTGGTTTCCAGTGGACCACTGGTAAAGCATTTTACTGAACTGGCTCACTGGCGCTGGAACCGGATTGCCGAACAGCCTATTGAAACCATCCCGGATGCAGAGTCCGCAACAGATAAACTACCTGACTGCTGGCCCGAGGGGGTTAAACCCTGTTTTACCAATGCCCCTTGTGCCATCGCCCGAACCATTCCGGCAATGGAAGACACCGAGCTGGTGCAGGAAGTGCGCAACATGTTGATCGATCTCATTGGTCAGGCTGAGCACTTTATCTATATCGAAAACCAGTTTGCTACTCGTGAGGAAATTGCCAGAGCAATTAACGAGCGGATGAAAGCGTGTCCTGATCTGCACGTGGTTATTGTCAGTTCATACGAGCCTCAGGGCCTGTTTGAGTCGGAGGCCTACTGGGCGAGTCGTATCACCTTTAAGGATATCGTAGAAGACGGTGTCGACAGCAGTCGCATTATGATGACCTATTCCTCAATACGCGACCAACAAGGTAAAACGGCCTATAAGCGCATCCACTCTAAAGTCATGACAATAGACAATCAGTATCTGGTGATTGGTTCTTCCAACTTAAGCAACCGATCTATGACCCTGGATACGGAAGTTGACCTGATTTTCCATGGCGATTCCGAAGAAAATCAGCGCTGTATTGAGTTTATCCGCAATGACTTGCTGGCAGAACACACTGGACGCAAAACCGATGCGGTACAACCGCTGATAGAAAGTGAATCGCCGGTAGAAGCGCTTATGGATAAACAACTGGCTCATGGTTACGTGCTGACCGAAATCGACGACAGCGAGTTCACCAGCGCTTCTGAAACCAATGTTTTTCGTAGCATTTCTGACCCTGAAGAACCTTTAGGCCCGGCTATCCCCGATCTGCACGGAAAATTTTCTGCCATCACCAATCCACGTCGCCGAACCATCATGATCGCCCTTGGCGTCCTGATTGTCGGTTTAATTGCCGGCGCTTTAATTTTAATCAGTAATACCGTGCCATGGTTAGACGGCGATCGCATTCAGGCATTTTTAGAAGAAAGCCGCGGCACTTACTTTGCCCTGCCAACGGTACTGCTGGTGTATCTGGTAGGTGGTTTATTGTTCTTCCCGGTCACAGTCCTGTCGTTAGCAGTAGCCGCTATATTTGGCCCGATATGGGGCCCGATTTATGGCATTGTGGGCGCACTGCTTAGCGCTGGCACCACCTTTTTACTGGGTAAGTTGCTGGGTAACGCCGGCCTGCGTAAATTAGGCGGACCAAAGGTAGAAGCGGTTGATGAGAAACTCAAACAAAGCGGCATTATTGGTGTAGCAGCCATCCGAATGCTGCCTATAGCGCCTTTTAGCCTGGTTAACCTGGTAGCCGGTATTTCGTCCATTACCGTCGTACAGTTCTTAATTGGTACTTTTCTTGGTATGTTTCCACAAATGATAGCCAAGGGGCTGGTAGGTGATTCAATCATGCAGATCTTTAAAAACCCATCCACTGAAACAGTAACTTATCTGGTTGCTGGACTCGTTTTCTGGCTGGCAATGATTATTGGTTCACAGAAAATAGCCAAGATGTATCAGGCTCGCAAGCTACAGACAGACGCACAATCAAATGAGGAAGATTCAGAAGAATGTATCGCTTAATCTCCTACAACATTCACAGCGGTGTCGGGCGCGATGGTATTCAGGACTACCAGCGGATAGGCCAGTTCCTGGCCTCCCGTAACGCAGACTTTGTGCTACTACAGGAAATGGACACCCGTAGTGAAAACCGGTCAATCCATGATGACATTGCAGCAATCTGTGTTGATGGTTTGTATGAAATGATAGAAGCACCAACGAAAACCACAAAGTCAGGTTGGTATGGTAATGCTATCCTGACAAGACATCCGGTTTTACATCGTGAACAATTTGATATCAGCGCACCAGGCAGAGAGCCGAGAACGCTTCAGCATGTTGTCGTAGCGGTTAAAGACCAACAAATAAGTCTGTTTAACGCCCACATGGGGCTAAAAAAAGCCGAACGCAAATTTCAGGCAAAGCGCATCCACGCCATTATGCAGGACTTTCTCAGTCGCTACCCTATGCCTGTGTGTTTAGGCGGCGACATGAATGAATGGTGGCTTAATACGCAATTGTTTAAACGACTGGATAAGGATTTTACCCAGCTTAAAACCGGAAAAACCTTTCCCAGCCAGTGGCCACTGCTTAAATTAGATCGGTTATGGGTAAATGAGGCGCTGGACGTTGTACTTAGTCATCGTATAAAGGAACAGGCGTACCGCCATTACTCAGACCACATACCGGTGATGGTTGAGTTTAAAACCAGCGGTTAAGGCATGGCTACACTAGTATGATAGAGCGAAACGAGCGACTATGTCGCTACTAGTTGCTGTTCGTTACCATTAAAAAAGCCCGCAAGTGCGGGCTTTTTCTGATTAGCTTACTGACAGCTTTAATTACCAGCCAGTTTGCTCGCGCAGCGCTTTACCGATATCGGCCAGAGAGCGAACAGTCTTAACGCCTGCTGCTTCCAGGGCTGCAAATTTCTCATCTGCAGTACCTTTACCGCCAGCGATAATCGCACCAGCGTGACCCATACGTTTACCCGGAGGCGCAGTAACACCCGCGATGTAAGAAACAACTGGCTTAGTTACGTTTTCTTTGATAAACGCAGCCGCTTCTTCTTCTGCAGTACCACCGATTTCACCGATCATTACGATCGCTTCGGTTTGTGGGTCGTCCTGGAACAACTTCAGGATATCGATGAAGTTAGAACCTGGGATTGGGTCACCACCAATACCAACACAGGTAGACTGACCAAAACCTTCGTCAGTAGTTTGTTTAACCGCTTCGTACGTCAGTGTACCAGAGCGAGAAACGATACCTACTTTACCAGGCTTGTGGATGTGGCCAGGCATGATACCAATCTTACACTCACCCGGAGTGATGACACCCGGACAGTTTGGACCAATCATGCGCGCGCCTTTAGCGTTTACATATTCTTTAACGTAAAGCATATCCAGCGTAGGAATACCTTCAGTGATACAAACCACTAATTCGATACCCGCATCAACTGCTTCAACGATAGAGTCTTTACAGAAAGGTGCTGGAACATAGATTACTGATGCTGTTGCACCAGTTGCTTCAACCGCTTCACGAACGGTGTTGAATACTGGCAGACCTAAGTGCTCAGTACCACCTTTACCAGGCGTAACACCACCAACCATTTGCGTACCGTAGGCAATGGCTTGTTCAGAGTGGAAAGTACCCTGACCGCCAGTGAAACCCTGACAGATAACTTTAGTATCTTTACCGATCAAAACTGACATTATTTGCCCTCCGCAGCTGCAACAACTTTTTCTGCTGCATCAGTTAATGACTCTGCAGCGATGATATCCAATTCAGAGCTAGCCAGTACTTCACGGCCCAGTTCTGCATTAGTACCTTCAAGACGTACAACTACTGGTACTTCAACGCCAACTTCTTTAACCGCGCCGATAATACCTTCAGCAATCATGTCACAACGTACGATACCACCGAAGATGTTAACCAGTACGGCTTTAACGTTGTCGTCAGACAGAATGATTTTGAATGCTTCTGCAACACGCTCTTTCGTCGCGCCGCCACCAACATCCAGGAAGTTTGCAGGCTTACCGCCGTGCAGGTTTACGATATCCATGGTACCCATGGCCAGACCCGCACCGTTAACCATACAACCAACGTTTCCGTCCAGCGCAACATAGTTCAGTTCAAACTGTGCAGCGTGTGCTTCACGGGCGTCTTCCTGTGAAGGATCTTTCATGTCCTTCAGTTTAGGCTGACGATACATGGCGTTACTGTCTACGCCTAATTTAGCGTCCAGACAGTGCAGGTTACCATCTGCTTTAATAACCAGAGGGTTAATTTCGATTAACGCCAGGTCAAGGTCTTCGAACATTTTCGCCAGACCCATGAAGATCTGTACGAACTGTTTGATTTGAACGCCTTGCAGACCCAGAGCAAACGCCATTTCACGCGCTTGATAAGGCTGAGGACCAACGATTGGGTCGATTTCAGCTTTCAGAATTTTTTCTGGAGTTTCTTCGGCAACGGTTTCAATTTCAACACCGCCTTCAGTAGATGCCATGAAAACAACGCGGCGAGTGCCACGGTCAACTACTGCACCTAAATACAACTCGTTTGCGATATCTGTACAAGATTCAACTAAGATCTTGCTTACAGGCTGACCGTTTTCGTCAGTCTGGAAGGTCACCAGGTTTTTGCCTAACCAATTTTCAGCAAAAGCACGAATCTCGTCTTTTGTTTTTACCAGCTTAACACCGCCAGCTTTACCACGGCCACCCGCGTGGACCTGACACTTAACAACCCATTCACTCCCGCCAATACGGTCAGCAGCTTCAACTGCACCTTGAGGAGTATCTGATGCGTATCCTTCAGAAACAGGTAAGCCATATTCTTTGAATAGCTGCTTACCTTGGTATTCATGCAAATTCATGGTGTTTCTATCCGATTTTTATTTAAACGAAAGCCATTATTTGGCTCGACTAATTCCCAACTGGTATCCGTCCCCAAATACCAGCAAATATGGATGATACATGAGTATCATCCATACTCATAGTTATGCTACGAAAGTCTTACACATCCAGTAGCAGACGTGTTGGATCTTCCAGCATTTCTTTAACGGTGACCAGGAAGCCAACCGATTCTTTGCCATCAATGATCCGGTGGTCATAAGACAGTGCCAGATACATCATTGGTAAAATTTCAACTTTGCCGTTAACCGCCATTGGGCGATCCTGGATTTTATGCATACCCAGAATTGCGCTTTGTGGTGGGTTAATAATTGGCGTTGACATCAGTGAACCAAACACACCACCGTTGGTGATGGTGAAGTTACCACCTTGCAGCTCTGCCATAGACAGTTTGCCGTCACGGCCCTTGATAGCCAGTTCCTTGATACCCTTTTCGATACCGGCCATACCCAGGGTATCTGAATCTTTAAGTACCGGGGTAACCAGACCACGCGGAGTTGACACCGCAATAGAGATATCAAAGTAGTTGTGATAAACGATGTCATCACCGTCCAGAGACGCATTCACTTCAGGGAAACGCTTCAGTGCTTCAGTTACCGCTTTCACGTAGAAAGACATGAAACCAAGGCGAATGCCGTGACGCTTCTCAAAGCTATCCTGGTACTGCTTACGCAGATCCATAATTGGCTTCATGTTAACTTCGTTGAAGGTCGTTAGCATTGCAGTAGAGTTTTTAGCTTCCAGCAGGCGGTTAGCGATGGTTTTGCGCAGGCGTGTCATAGGAACACGTTTTTCGCTACGCTCACCCGCAGGTACTGCTGGTGCTTCTGCCGCTGGCGCACTCGCTGCTGCTGGTGCACTGCCACCTTTCAGATATTGCTCAACATCTTCTTTGGTGATTCGACCGTTTTTACCAGAACCTTTTACTTTTGCCGGATCAACGCCTTTTTCTGCCAGTAAACGACGCACTGACGGGCTTAACGCATCACTGTCTTCGCTGCTGTCCGCTTCGGCAGCAGCTGCTGGTGCAGCGGCAGCACCGGCACCTTCGACAAATTTAGCAATTACTTCTTCCGCAGTTACGGTGGTGCCTTCGTCAGCCAGAATCTCGGCCAGTGAACCATCAGCAGGCGCAACAACTTCCAGCACCACTTTATCGGTTTCGATATCAACCAGGTTCTGGTCACGGCTAACTTTTTCGCCTGGCGCCACATGCCAGGTTGCAATGGTAGCGTCAGCTACCGATTCAGGCAGAACCGGTACTTTAATGTCAACAGTTTCGCCACTGGCTTGTGCCGCTGGCGCTTCTTCTTTGGCAGGTGCTGGTGCTCTTTCAGCAGCTGGAGCAGACGCAGCTGCACCACCTTCTTCAAGTTTAGCAATCACTTGTTCACCAAGTACAGTTGCACCCTCTTCATCGATAATCTCACCGATAACACCATCTGCAGGCGCTACTACTTCAAGCACTACCTTATCAGTTTCAATGTCTACCAGGTTCTGGTCGCGTTTTACACTATCCCCGGCCTTTACGTGCCAGGTTGCAATCGTGGCGTCGGCAACTGACTCGGGTAGAACCGGAACTTTTATCTCAATAGTCATCTCTGTTCCTTATTTTATCGTGAGAGCGTCTTCAACCAGGGCTTTCTGTTGCTGGTTGTGTACGGATAGATAGCCTACAGCTGGTGACGCAGAAGCGGCACGGCCGGCATAAGTTAATTTGGCACCATCTGGAATCACTTGCCAGAAGTGATGTTGACTACAATACCAGGCACCCTGGTTTTGCGGCTCTTCCTGACACCAAACCCAATCTTTAACGTGGCTGTATTCTGCCACAATTTTAGCGCATTCTTCCTGCGGGAACGGATAGAGTTGTTCCAGACGGATAATGGCTACATCGGTTTGTTCGTTCTTACGGCGTTGATCCAACAGATCGTAATACACCTTACCAGAACACATCACCACGCGTTTAACGTCTTTGGCTGGCAGTTCATCTACTTCGCCGATGACATTATGGAATACACCTTCCGACAGTTCTTCAAGCGTTGATACCGCCATTGGGTGACGCAGTAATGATTTTGGTGACATGACAATCAGCGGTTTACGCATTGGGCGCACTACCTGACGACGGATCATGTTGAACACCTGTGCTGGCGTAGACGGCACACAAACCTGCCAGTTATGGTCAGCACAAAGCTGCAGGAAGCGTTCAAGACGCGCTGAGCTGTGCTCCGGCCCCTGCCCTTCGTAACCATGTGGTAACAATACGGTAAGACCGCACAGACGACCCCACTTGGCTTCACCAGAACTTAAGAACTGGTCGAATACCACCTGAGCACCGTTAGCAAAGTCACCAAACTGGGCTTCCCAGATAGTCAGGCAGGTCGGCTCTGCAGTAGCGTAACCGTATTCAAAAGCCATAACCGCTTCTTCAGACAGCACTGAATCGTAGATTTCGATGGCTTCCTGATCTTCACTGATGTGTTGCAGTGGCATATAGGTCGACGCGTCGGTCTGGTTATGCAGCACCGCGTGGCGGTGGAAGAACGTACCACGACCAGAGTCCTGACCGGTCATCCGAATGCTGGTGCCGCCTTTTACGATAGACGCGTAGGCAAGCAGTTCTGCCATACCCCAGTCCAGCGCGCGCTCACCGGCTACCATTGACTTACGGTCGGTGTAAACTTTGTTAACCCGCGACTGTAATTTAACACTGTCGGGATAAGTCACCAGGCGCTCACCCAATGATTTCAGCTCTTCAAGACTGATACTACCGTCATACGGTGTATCCCAGTCGTGGCCAAGGTATGGATGCCAATCCACCGAGTGCTCGGTCATTGGTCGCCATTCTTCAACCACGCAGGCGCCGTGGTCCATAGCAGCCCGGTAATCTTCAATCAGCTTGTCGGCGTCCTGTTTACCCAGTACACCTTCGGCAATCAGCTGATCTGCGTAAATTTCACGCGGTACCGGATGCTTCTTAATTTTCTGGTACATCACCGGCTGTGTAGCATTCGGCTCATCCGACTCGTTGTGACCGTGGCGGCGATAACAAACCAGATCAATCACTACGTCGCGCTTAAATTTATTACGGAAATCAAGTGCCAGCTTGGTAACAAACAGCACCGCTTCAGGATCGTCTGAATTAACGTGCAAAATAGGCGCCTGCACCATTTTCGCGATGTCAGTACAGTATTGCGTTGATCGGGTGTCATCGGTACGCGAGGTGGTAAAACCAACCTGGTTGTTGATAACGATACGCACGGTACCACCCACAGCAAAGCCACGGGTTTGTGACATGTTAAAGGTTTCCTGAACCACACCCTGACCGGCAATAGCCGAGTCACCGTGGATGGTCACAGGTAATACCTTTAATGCACTGTTTTCGCGACGGTCAAGACGGGCACGAACTGAGCCCATAACCACCGGGTTTACAATTTCAAGGTGCGACGGGTTAAATGCCAAAGCCAGGTGAACGTTACCGCCTGGTGTAGCAAAGTCAGACGAATAACCAGCGTGATATTTTACGTCACCGGCCCCCAACGACTCGTCGTGCTTGCCACCAAATTCATCAAACAGTACCGACGGGTTTTTACCCAGTACGTTTACCAGCACGTTAAGTCGACCACGGTGAGCCATGCCCACAACCACTTCTTTGGTGCCTTGCGAACCAGCTTCTTTGATAAGCCCTTTGAGCATTGGGATCAGCGCATCGCCACCTTCCAGTGAGAAACGCTTGGCGCCCGGGAATTTAGAGCCCAGGTATTTTTCCATACCATCGGCTGCAACCAGGCCTTTGAGAATATCGATTTTCGAATCGCGGTCTAATTCAGGACGCGCTTCGACTGATTCAATACGTTGTTGTAACCAGCGTTTTTGCTCGGTATCGGTAATGTGCATGTATTCTGCACCGATTGAGCTACAGTAGGTTCTGTTTAACGATTTAAACAGTTCGCCTAAAGGCATGGTTTCTTTACCGATGGCATAAGAACCAACGTTAAACACTGTATCAAAATCCGTTTCGGAAAGATTGTGATGCGACAGTTCAAGGTCTCTGACGCGTTCCTGCTGCCATAACCCTAATGGGTCAAGGTTGGCATGCTGGTGACCACGGAAACGATAGGCATTGATAAGTTGTAAAACCTTAACCTGCTTTTCATCTGACTGGTTACTGCTGGTTGTTGTGGCAGACCCACTGCTACAACGGGCCAACGGACCCAGAGATGCTAATTGTCGGAACTGGTCCTTAATCAGACTATGGTTACTTTCTAATTCCACGCCATCGACTTTGGGTAAGGCGTCAAATGTATCGCGCCAGGAATCAGAGACACTTTGCGGGTCGTCAAGGTAGGCTTCGTACAATGCTTCCACATAGGCAGCATTGGCTCCAGCCATGTGCGATGAGTCCCACCACGCTTTCATCACGCTTTCTTGCATTATTGTGCCTTGCTAGGTTGTCAATAAAACTATTAGGTCGGTTAGTTTCTACCGGCCACATTTACAAAAAAATAGCCACCCCGAAAGGATGGCCATTCATGCATTACTCACTTGTTACTGAAACAGTAATCAAGATAATTGCTAAACAGCCCGTTGTAACAGCATGGACTTGATTTGTCCGATTGCCTTAGTCGGGTTTAGTCCTTTCGGACATACACTTACACAGTTCATTATGCCATGACATCTGAACACGCTGAATGCATCATCCAGATCGTTCAATCGCTCGTCTGTTGCAGTATCGCGACTATCGATAAGGAAACGATAGGCGTGCAACAGGCCGGCTGGTCCGATGAACTTATCCGGGTTCCACCAGAATGATGGACAAGATGTTGAACAACATGCACAAAGAATACACTCGTACAGTCCGTCAAGTTTAGCACGCTCTTCAGGAGACTGCAGATGCTCACGCGCAGGTGGCTGTTTGCTGTCGTTAATTAAGAACGGCTTGATTTTCTCGTACTGGGTGTAGAACTGGGTCATATCAACCACCAGGTCACGCACAACCGGCAGACCAGGTAACGGACGAATAACCAGTTTACCTTTGCCCAGCGCAGACAGTGGTGTAATACATGCCAGACCGTTTTTACCATTCATGTTCATGCCGTCAGAGCCACAAACCCCTTCGCGGCAAGAACGACGAAATGATAACGTTGGATCCTGCTCTTTTAATAGTAACAGTGCATCCAGCACCATCATATCCTGGCCTTCTTCCACTTCCAGGGTGTAATCCTGCATGCGAGGTGCATTGTCCACCTCAGGATTATAGCGGTATACCGAAAAAGATAATTGCATGGTCTAACCCCTCTTAGTATGAACGTACTTTCGGCGGGAAGGCTTCGCGAAGCTTAGGCGCCATGTTGACATCACGTTTAACCATGGCTTCAGTGGCCGGGTTGTATACGCTATGACATAACCAGTTCTCGTCATCACGATCCGGATAGTCGATACGGCTGTGAGCGCCACGACTCTCTGTACGGAAGTTAGCCGCAACTGCAGTACTGAATGCCGTTTCCATCAGGTTATCCAGCTCTAAACACTCAATACGCTGGGTATTGAAGTCAGAACTCTTATCGTCAAGACGTGCAGACTTAAGACGTTCACGGATTTCTTTAAGCTGGCTAAGACCTTCAGCCATGGCATCGCCTTCACGGAATACCGAGAAGTTAAGCTGCATGCACTGCTGTAAATCTTTCTTGATTTGAATTGGATCTTCGCCCTTGCCTTTCTCTGAGCTTTCCCAACGATTGAAACGCGCCATGGCCGTTTCCAGATCAGATTCAGACGCTTCGCGGGTTGGTGTCATATCATCGAGTTTTTCACCCAGATGCAGACCAGTCGCACGACCAAATACCACAAGGTCAAGCAATGAATTACCACCTAAGCGGTTTGCACCATGCACAGATACACAGGCAATCTCACCACAGGCAAATAAACCGTTAACCAGTTTCTCTTTGCCGTTTTCATCAAGGGTCAGACACTGACCGTCAACATTAGTCGGAATACCGCCCATCATGTAGTGACAGGTTGGAATTACCGGAATCGGCTCTTTAACCGGATCAACGTGGGCAAAGGTACGGGACAACTCAAGGATACCCGGCAGACGAGATTCAAGTACGTCTTTACCTAAGTGATCAAGCTTAAGCTTGATATGCGGTCCCCATGGGCCATCGCAACCGCGGCCTTCACGGATTTCAGTAATCATTGAACGGGCAACAACGTCGCGGCCGGCTAAGTCTTTAGCATTAGGTGCATAACGCTCCATAAAGCGTTCGCCATCTTTGTTCAGAAGGTAACCACCTTCACCACGACAACCTTCTGTTACCAGCGTACCTGCGCCAGCAATACCCGTTGGGTGGAACTGCCACATTTCCATGTCCTGCACGCACACACCGGCGCGCAGCGCCATACCAACACCGTCACCAGTGTTAATGTGCGCATTGGTGGTTGATGCGTAGATACGACCCGCACCACCGGTTGCCAGCACTACGGCTTTAGACTTGAAGTAAACCACTTCACCGGTTTCAATATCGATTGCGGTACAACCAACAACATCACCGTCCTGGTTTTTTACCAGATCCAGTGCATACCATTCGCTGAATACTTTGGTTTTGTTTTTTACGTTTTGCTGATACAGCAAATGCAGTAACGCGTGACCAGTACGGTCAGCTGCGGCAGCAGTACGAGCGCCCTGCTCGCCACCAAAATTCTTGGACTGACCACCAAATGGACGCTGGTAGATCTTACCGTTCTCAAAACGAGAAAATGGCAGACCCATGTTTTCCATTTCGATAATGGCTTCTGGTCCGGTTTTACACATGTACTCGATAGCGTCCTGGTCACCGATATAGTCGGAACCTTTAACGGTATCGTACATGTGCCATTCCCAGTTATCTTCGTGGGAATTACCCAGTGCTACTGTGATACCGCCCTGGGCAGACACAGTATGTGAACGGGTAGGAAAAACTTTCGATAATAATGCACAGGATTTGCCAGACTGCGAAATCTGCAGCGCTGCACGCATTCCTGCACCGCCGGCGCCAATTACGACGGCGTCAAATTCATGAACGGGTAAACTCATCTTACACTCCCCACAAAACAAACAAACCAACTGCTACATAGACAAACGCAATAATATTCAGTACATACTGAATGATTGCGCGCAGACCGGTTGGCTTAACATAATCGGTTAACACCTGCCACAGACCAATGCGAACATGGATCATGATGGAAACCAATGCAGCGAGAGTGAACACTTTCATCGCAATACCAGAGAACAGTCCCTGCCATACGTCAAAAGTCACTTCTTCAGTGGTGATAAAAAATCCTGCAATGAAGAAAGTGTAAAGCGCGATTATAAAAGCAGTCGCTCGTAAGGAAACAAAATCCTGTACACCATTGCGCTTAATGCTTGCTTGATTTGTTACCATAACGCAACCCCTATAACTACTGTCAGTACCACCCACAAACCAAGAACAACCTGCGCGCTTAAGTTACCAGACTCAAGCTCTTCCCAGTGACCCATATCCATAATACCGTGACGGATACCGCCAAGGATGTGGTAGGTCAGCGCAGAAGCTGTACCGATTGCAATGAACTTTCCAATCAATCCATCCATTAAAGCCTGCACATTGGCAAAGCCTTCTGGAGATGATACCGAAACGGCCCATGCCCAGATCACAAACAGCAGCGCAAAGAACATTGCGACACCTGTTACACGATGGAGAATTGACGAAATAGCAGAAGGAGGAAATTTAATGGTGTTTAGGTCTAAATTTACTGGTCTTTGCTTTTTCACAATTTTTGCCTGTTTTATCCGTAGGGACAAATCACTCTCGTGTTGAGTCCTGACAGAGTGATTATGATTGTTACTAAGTTAATTCTCTCATCCATTGAGATGTTAACATTTTGTGAATATTTTTTTACTTAATTAACAGAATAATTATTCAGCTAATTTAAGTAGGCCAGAGTATATCCACGACCTATTATAATTACAATTTTTTGTGTGGTATTAGGACATTAGTCTTAGGTCGTAGAAAGGATAAAATCCCTTGATCCCGCGCCGGGCAGTACCAGTATAATGAAAAATAATCTAGAATATTTGTATGTAATATAAGTAATAAAATTGACTTGTTACTGCATAATAAAGTAAAACTACGCCACTTTTCCCACCGGATTGCTCAAAATTGAGTAACATCCTGATAAAGAAAATTCTGAGGAGAGCAACATATGGCAGATCAAAAAGCCATTCTGAAAGCGGGCGACAAGGAAATAGAACTTCCTATCTTGTCTGGTACAGCAGGACAAGACGTAATTGACATTCGTGCCCTTGGTAAACATGGTTATTTCACCTATGACCCTGGTTTTATGGCGACCGGATCTTGCGAGTCTTCTATCACGTTCATTGATGGTGAGAAAGGTGTACTGTTACACCGTGGCTTCCCTATCGAAGAACTGGCACGCGATGCGAGCTATCTGGAAGTTTGTCACATGCTGCTGCACGGTGACGCGCCAAACAAAGAAGAATACGAAGAATTCGAAAACACCATCAAACGCCACACCATGGTACATGAGCAAATTCACATGTTCTTCCATGGTTTCCGTAACGATGCTCACCCAATGGCCATGCTGAATGGTACCGTTGGCGCCATGTCATCGTTCTACCACAGTGATCTTGACGTGCATAATTTCGACATGCGTGTACGCTGTGCGCACCGCTTAATCGCGAAGATGCCTACCCTGGTTGCAATGTGTTACAAGTATAACATCGGTCAGCCGTTTGTTTATCCACGTAACGATTTAAGCTACGCGGCTAACTTCCTGAACATGATGTTCTCTGTGCCTGCTGAAGAATATAAAATCAGCCCGGCGGTAGAACGCGCTATGGACCGTATCTTTACGCTGCACGCGGACCACGAACAAAACGCGTCAACCTCGACTGTACGTCTGGCTGGCTCGTCTGGTGCCAACCCTTACGCATGTATCGCAGCTGGTGTTGCGTCTCTGTGGGGCCCTGCCCACGGTGGTGCTAACGAAGCTTGTCTGCAGATGCTGGAAGAAATTGGTACGGTTGACCGTATTCCTGAATTTATCGCTCGTGCCAAGGATAAGAACGATCCGTTCCGTCTTATGGGCTTTGGTCACCGTGTTTACAAAAACTACGACCCACGTGCTACGGTTATGCAGGAAAGCTGCCGCGAAGTATTCGCAGAGCTTGACGTTAAAGATCCATTACTTGATGTAGCAATGGAACTGGAACGTATCGCGCTGGAAGACCCGTACTTTGCAGAGAAGAAACTGTTCCCTAACGTGGACTTCTACTCTGGTATCGTGCTGAAAGCGATTGGTATTCCAACCAATATGTTCACCTGTATCTTTGCTCTGTCACGTACCGTTGGCTGGATCTCTCACTGGCACGAAATGATGTCTGACCCGGGTCAGAAAATCGGTCGTCCTCGCCAGTTGTACACCGGTCACACTGAGCGTAAATATACGCCAATTAAATAAGCAAATTTAATTGTTAAATTTAAAGGCTCGCAGTGCGGGCCTTTTTTATTTTTAATAATTAGCCACTTAACTTTTTATTAACCATTAAAATTAACCATTATTTAACAAATAGCGAATTAATCAGATAAATAGTTTTTGCCACATAACGCATTTGATTAATTTCTTGATAATCCTGTTAATAGAAATTTTCGTAATAAATTTTAAATATTTAATCTAAGCAAGGTAATAAAAGCGCGATGCAACCGTTAATAAAACAACTTGGTTTTGCTGGTTTACTGCCATTTATTGGTTTAAACATACTAACGTTTACCGATGTCATGCCTCAGTCTCTGGTTTATCTCTATTTTACCCAGTATTCAGCGGTGCTGTTGTCCTTCTTCGGTGGTGTACATTGGTACGATGCAATCAGCAGTCACAAGCAAGGGCATCAGATGTATGTTGCCATGTTGCCCACTATTGTTGGCTGGCTCTGTCTTACTCAATCTGGAGCTCCCTGGGTTCTCGGTATCTTAAGCATTAGTTACTTATTAATGATGTTCTACGACAAACAGGTATTAACCCTGCCAAAAGATATGGTGGTGTCCTATACCAAACTCAGAATGCAGCTCACTACCATCGTAGTGCTGTCACATGCAGTAATGATATTCAGCCGCTGACACCGTAAAGCTCGCATAAAAAAACCAGCTTAACGCTGGTTTTTTATGTTTAGCCAATCAGCGTGCTTATTCCGCTCTGATGAGATCCAATAACTCTTGGGTTTTTTCTTCAACTAACGCAATATCGCCCTTTGACTCCACGTTAAGTCGAATAACCGGTTCCGTGTTTGATTTACGTAAATTAAAGCGCCAGTTACCAAACTCCAGACCAATACCATCTGTTTCGTCAATCACTTCGGCTAATGGTTGGTATTTGGCCAGTACGCGGGCAAGCGCGGCATCGGCATCTTTCAATGTACTGTTAATTTCACCTGAAGACGGGAATGCTTCAATGCGTTCCTTAACCATATCAGCCAGCGATTTCTGACTCGTACAGATAAGCTCCGCTACCAACAACCACGGGATCATACCTGAATCACAGTAGGCAAAATCGCGGAAGTAATGATGGGCACTCATTTCGCCACCATACACCGCATCTTCTTTACGCATACGCTCTTTGATAAACGCGTGGCCTGTCTTGCATTTTATTGGCGTACCACCGGAAGACGTAATAATGTCTTCGGTATTCCAGTAAACACGCGGATCATAAATGATTTTAGACGGCCCTTTATCCAGGAACGCCTTGGCAAGTAAACCAACGATATAGTAACCCTCAATAAAGTTACCGTCGGCGTCAAACAGGAAACAGCGGTCAAAATCTCCGTCCCAGGCAATACCAAAATCAGCGCCATGTTCAATTACCGCGTTTGCGGTATCCGCACGATTCTCTGGTAACAGCGGATTAGGAATACCATTGGGGAAGGTGCCATCGGCATTGTGATGCACTTTGACAAACTCAACAGGAACGTCCTTGGCCAGCAATCTTTGCTCAATGGCATCAAGAGCCAAACCGGCAGCACCGTTACCCGCATTAGTCACAATTTTAAGCGGCGTAAAGTTGTTAATATCAACATAAGACAGAATATGAGATACGTAAGCATCCATATTCAGATGACGCTGATACTGACCGGTTTCGGCCAGAATGTCAGTAGCAATAAAGGCTTTACCGTTAAAGAAAGCGTCCGCGTCGAACTTTGCGCCTTTGGCATAAAAATCCAGGCGCTCTGCTACATAAGCATCATCCAGGGCTTCAGCCCGCTCTTTAATCGCATTCAGTCCCGTATCACCGCTAATCGGTACCGAACCGGCTTTTACCAGTTTCATACCGTTATAGTTGATTGGGTTATGACTGGCTGTGACTTCTATACCGCCATCTACACCGAGGTGTTTAGTCGCAAAATAGATTTCTTCGGTACCAGCAACACCAATATCGGTCACCGATGCGCCACCGTCAATCAAACCGGCGCTTAACGCCAGTTTTAAAGGCAATGACGTTAACCGAACATCACCGCCAACCACTACAGTTTTCGCTGAAAGCTCTTCTGCAAAGGCAAAACCAATACGGTATGCCACGTCTTCGTTAAGCTGAGTATTTAACTCACCACGAATGTCATACGCTTTAAAACAGGTAATAGGTGTTGTCATAAATAGTATTACTCAGCTTATTTAGATTCTGTTCTGCCGTAACGGTCAGAAAAACGGACAATATCATCTTCACCCAGATAAGCACCTGACTGCACTTCGATCAGTTCAAGTGGGATCTTGCCCGGGTTTTCCAGTGCGTGAACATCGCCGATTGGAATGTACACAGACTCGTTTTCGGTAACCAGTTGCGTTTTTTCACCAATGGTTACGTTAGCGGTACCCGATACGACAATCCAGTGCTCTGCCCGGTGATGATGCATCTGCACCGATAATTTTTCGCCCGGTTTAACAGAAATACGCTTAACCTGAAAACGCTTACCGTTATCAATGGAGTCATAACTTCCCCACGGACGGAACACCTCACGATGGAATTCAAATTCAGGACGACGTTCGGCCTTAAGCTGGTTAACTACGTTCTTAATGTCCTGCACTTTGTTTTTATTTGCTACCATCACCGCGTCTTTGGTTTCAACAACCACTACGTCATCCAGGCCTACGACTGCGATTAAACGCTCTTCAGCGTTGATGTAGCTGTTGTTAACCCCTTCCAGGATGGCATCACCGACGATAACATTACCGTTGTCATCTTTAACATCTGCGGTTTCCCACAGCGAAGACCAACTGCCTACATCTGACCAACCGGCATCCAGCGGCACCATCGCAGCTAATTCGGTTTTTTCCATTACCGCATAGTCAATAGAATCGTCCGGGCAGGTTGCGAAGATCTCCGGGTCAATACGGATAAAATCTAAATCTTTGCTTTCTGAAGCAATCGCCTGCTCACAAATGCTGTACATTTCGGGCGCATATTTTTTCAGTTCATCCAGATAGACACTGGCCTTAAACATAAACATGCCGCTGTTCCAGAAATAATTGCCGGAATCCACATATTGCTGCGCGGTGGCCAGGTCTGGTTTTTCAACAAACTCGTCTACCTGCATGCCAACGCCCAGCGCTTCACCACCTTTTATGTAACCATAACCGGTGTGAGCCTGATCAGGTACTATGCCAAAGGTCACCAGTTTACCGGCTAATGCCAGTTCATTGGCTTTGGCTACAGCCGCTTTGAAACTGGCAGAGTCTTTAATCAGGTGATCCGCTGCCAGTACCAGCAGAACCGGATCATCATCGGTTTGCATGGCATGTAAGGCAGCCAGTGCGATAGCGGGTGCAGTGTTACGGCCAACCGGCTCAAGAATGATTCCACCATGCTCTCCGCCCATCTGACGAAGCTGTTCCGCCACTAAAAACCGGTGAGCATCGTTACAGATAACAATGGGGTTAGCGGCACTACTGCCTTCCAAACGTTGTAACGTTTCCTGCAGCATGGTTTGTTCTGAAGTTAATGCCAGAAACTGTTTAGGTAAAGCTGCGCGGGATTTAGGCCATAAACGACTGCCAGAGCCTCCGGCTAATACGACTGGTTTCATTGAAATTCCTGTTGATTGGTTTCACTTTCTTTGCTTTATTTGAATGCTAAACAAGAAAAGCGATACTTATTTATTCCTTAAACCATGTTAATCAAGGAATGCAGGGCAATCAACATTGCGGCACGTTTTATCTGAAATAAATGCGATGAGTATACAGATTGACGGATGATTGATTAATTATCCGTCAACGGTAGGGAATTTTACTGGATTGTTCAGACGGTCAGTTTACCTTGTTGATAATCCTGAATGGCCTGATGAATTTCAGCTTCGGTATTCATGACGAATGGACCATACTGAACCACAGGTTCACCAATGGGTGCTGCCGCCACCAGGATAGCTTTACCTGCTCTTCCACTGTGAAGTAAAACCTCATCGCCATCGGTTAATACAGCCAGCTTGCCGCTTTCAACCGTTTCACCACTTACTTGCAGCCCACCATCGTAGCAATAAATAAAGGCATTGTGCCCCGCCGTTACAGCTAACGTCGCCGCAGCTTGCGACTGCCAGTGCAGGTCGATAAACAAGGGTTTAACATTAGTTGTCTCAACGGGCCCGTTAACACCACAAAGACTGCCCGCTAATACTTTGGCAGAGATGTTATCTCCGACTTCCACTACAGGCACACGTTCCGGTTTAATATCCTGATAGCCTGGTGCTGAAAGTTTATCCCTGGCAGGCAGATTCACCCACAACTGAAACCCTTTCAGCTCGCCATCGGTTTGTTTTGGCATTTCCTCATGAATGATACCTTTTCCTGCATTCATCCACTGTATACCGCCGTCCTCGATTATTCCCTCGTTTCCTACTGAGTCACGATGCCCCATTTTTCCTTTGAGCATGTAAGTAACCGTCTGAAAACCGCGGTGTGGATGGGGTGGAAAACCCGCAATGTAGTCATCGGGCTTATCAGAACCAAAGTAGTCGAGCATCAAAAAAGGATCTAAATTGGGTAACGCGCGCTGACCGATGATGCGGGTTAAACTCACACCGGCACCGTCCTGGGTGGGCATACCGCTAACAAGTTGCTTTATTGTTCTATTGGTCATTTTTATCCTATTTCCATAAAGAGACGTCAGGCCCGACGGGTACCACCTGAGTAGGATTAATCATCGTGTGGCTGTAATAATAGTGCCGTTTAATATGATCCATATTAGTGGTGTCCGCCACACCATCCAACCGGTAAATACGCTTCATATAATCAAACATCGCCGGATAATCCTGAATTTGTTTACGATTACACTTAAAGTGGCCGTGATACACCGCATCAAACCGAACCAGCGTGGTAAACAACCGGATATCAGCTTCGGTAAGGTGATTGCCCACTAAAAATGCCTGGCGCTGCAGCCGTGCTTCTACCTTGTCAAGAGCACTAAACAGCTTGTCCACCGCCGCTTCGTATACCGCCTGGTCGGTGGCGAACCCCGCTTTGTAAACCCCATTGTTAATGTCGTTGTAAACCCACTGGTTAACTTCATCAATTTCCGGGCGCAACTGCTCGGGATAAAAATCACTGTAATTACCGGTAATATCGTTAAAACTGTTATTTAAAATACGGATAATTTCCGCTGACTCGTTGTTAACGATACGCTCGGTCTTTTTATCCCACAACACCGGTACGGTAACCCGGGTCGTCACGTCAGCCTGCTGGCGAAGATAGATTTCGTACATATAACGATGGCCATACAGGGTGTCTCCTGTGCTGCCCTTGTAAGGTAAAAATGTCCAGCCATTATCGAGCATGTCAGGACTTACAATCGAAACGCTGATATGAGATGTTAACGATTTAAGCTGACGCATGATAAGCGTCCGGTGAGCCCAAGGACAGGCCAGGGATACATACAGATGATAGCGGCCGCTTTCAGCCTCAAATTCCCCGCCCTTTTCAATGGTATTTCTGAACAACGAATCCTGACGTTCAAACCGACCGCCGCTTTTAGCTGTGTCGTACCACTTATCATGCCATTTACCGTTAATCAGCAAGCCCATGCCTGTCTCCCGTTGTACTGTTTAATGTGTTAACAAGTTGACCACAAAACAACACAAACGGGTTAACGGAACATTTGGACTGATTATTCTATGTTTTAGAACAGTCGTTGAATTATCTCATCGGCAATGGGTAACGCACTGGTAGCCGCGGGTGATGGTGCATTACCCACATGCAAGGCATTCGCAGACTCAATGAACTTAAAGTCGTGGATCAGGTTGCCGTTACTATCAACGGCCTGAGCGCGTATTCCGGCTCGATAAGGTTGGAAGTCAGCGGCCGTAATGCCCGGACAATACCGACTCACCAATCGCGCATAATGCGCCTTAGATAGCGATGAGTATAACTCCTTAACCGCTGCTTTTTTATACCGCCATAAAAGCATCCAGACATCGCTATGCCCGAACACTGTTCGCCACTCGGCATCCTTACTCAACAGATGATCATAAGCCTCGCGACCGGTTGTCAGCACGGCATTAGGGCCAACAGTTGTGTAACCACCAATCATACGGGTTAAATGCACGCCAAGAAACGGCATAGCAGGATCAGGAACGGGATAGATCAGGTGTTGGGTGATATTGTTGTATTTTTCACCGAGCTTAAAATACTCGCCTTTAAATGGCAGCATTCTGAAATCGCAGCTAAGTCCCTGTAATCGAATCAACTCATCACTGTAAATACCCGCACAATTAATGAGCTGAGCCGCCTTTACCCTGCTCTCCCCCTGAGGCTGTTTAAAAGTGAGGCTAACCCCGCTGTCATTAGCATTTATGTCGACCAACTGATGATGATAATTTACATCACAAGCACCCTGTAGCTTTGCCTGTTGTAACAAACAATCCGTAATCGCGCGGTAATCCGTTATGCCCGTTTGCCCGACATAAAAACCGCCAACGGCGTGAATGTTTGGCTCACGACGTTTGATTTCTGCGGCACTGAGTAACCGGGGCGCTAAGTCGTTTTCCTGACAGCGTTTAAATAAGCGCTCCATAGCCGGTAACTCGCTATCCCTGGTAGCCACAATCAGCTTCCCGCATTGCTCGTAGGGTAAATCGAAACGCTGGCAAAATTCATAGGTATGCTCCAGGCCAGCACGACAAAAACGGGCTTTAAAGCTGCCTGGCTCATAATACACACCAGCATGAATTACCCCCGAATTACGCCCCGTTTGATGAGCCGCACAAAACGGTTCTTTATCGAAGACGCGTATTCTGGCCTGGGGTTGACGCTGGCTGAGCTTAAAAGCTACAGCTGCACCAATAATACCGGCACCAATAATGGCAAAATCACATTCTGACATGGGTAATCTATTGAAAAATGCTAAACTCACCCCGATAGTACTCGACCCATTGCTAACATCAACCCAAAAAGGCTTTGAAATGTTTGATAAACAACGCTTTGGCGGTGTCGCCAGATTGTATGGTGAATCCCCCACAACCACCATTGCGGGTTTGCACATCGCTGTTATAGGCATTGGCGGTGTGGGTTCCTGGAGTGCAGAAGCTCTAGCCCGGACCGGCATAGGGCAAATAACTCTAATTGATTTGGACGATATTTGTATCACCAATACTAACCGCCAGATCCACGCAATGGCTGACACCATCGGACAGTCAAAAGTGGCGGTGATGGCGGATCGTATCAGACAGATAAACCCTGACTGCGTGGTCCATGCTATCGAAGATTTCGTTACCCCTGAAACAGTGATGGAATACATGGACGGCCAGTATGACGGTGTTATTGAAGCCACTGACTCTATCAAAGCCAAAGCCAGTATTTTGTATTACTGCAAACGCAATAAAATCCCGGTAGTCACCGTGGGTGGTGCAGGCGGACAAATCGACCCGACTCAGATCACCTGTGCCGATTTAGCCCGCACCATTCAGGATCCGCTGGCAGCAAAGCTGCGAAACGAACTGCGCCGTAACTATGGTTTTTCTAAAAACCCTAAACGTCGGTTTGGTATAGAGTGTATTTTTTCAACCGAACAGCTCCGTTATCCGCAGCCCGATGGCTCGGTGTGCCATAATAAATCGCTGAATGATGGCAGTACCCGACTCGACTGCACCTCCGGATTTGGCGCATCGGTGATGGTCACGGCATCATTTGGCATGTTTGCGGCGGCCCGTATTGTCAACAAACTCTGCGGTGCGTGAACGTTGTCCTGACTCGACATTTTAAGCTGCGTCGCGCACAATACGATAAAAGGAGAGCCATAATGCAACAACACGAATTAGAACAACTGATGGCAGACAGCGCAAAAGATGCGGTAGAAACCAGCAAGGACATGTTTGATGTTACACTGGATTTCAGTCCTGATAGCATCGAGATGGTCGACAATCTGCTACTGGCTTTTGTTGATCGCTTTAAAGATCAGGCCCTGGAAGACAATGCCGTATTTACCCTGTGTAACATTTATGGCGCCTACATTGGCGAAGTGATGAAAAGCATTATTGGTGGTCAGTGGCGCTATGATGATTCTGATAAAGCAGCCCCGTTTGTAGTACTGGATGTTGGCCTTTATTCCTATGCTTTTGCCGGGATATGTTACGAACGCCTGGTTAATGATAGTCAGGTAAGCGTTAAAGCCTATTTTGATCAGGCTCTGGCCAACAATACCCAGTAATTAACCCGGGCATAGTGTTTAACCCCGGCTTAATGTTAATTTTGCTTAACCCTGACTGGTGGCTGTCGCCAGTCTTTAAGCATAACATCGATATGATGACTGCGATTAACCATATAAATAAACGTCACCAACACCATCACCACACTCCCTAGATAGCCATCAAATTGCCAGCCTGCCCGTTGTAAAAAGCTGACAACCACGCCAAGCTGAAATAACGCCCCGAGACTACACAGTGGTTTAATAAGCAAGCGCCAGCCTGTGTAGCCGTGCTGCCATAGTTGCTCTCTGAAACTTACCAGTAAAACCACCAGCAAAAAAGGCAACGTAGCAACAACCTGCAGCCACAGCGTGTCACTATGAGGAAAAAACAGCCTGTACAAACGTGCAGACTCTGCCGGTATAGCGGTAAACGCCACGACTAACAACAGATCCCGACACGCTATGGCCAGCATCCAGTAAAACCACCGGGGCGCCAGCACGGTACCAGCTTCATCATAATGTTTAAGGGGTAACGGGATCATAATAAAAAACTAAAGTGATGTGGCAAAATGAAAGCTGCTGATATGCATCTTTTCATGCAAATAAAAAGCGTGGGCGCCATGACGTTGGGTACCTGAGTCCAGGTGCAGGCTCTGACAACCGGCAGCTTGCGCTATCTCGCGACAATGATTCAGTAACGCCTGTCCGGTATGCTGACCACGGAATTGTTCAGCAACAACCAGGTCATCGATATACAAATGCTTGCCCCAGGCCAGCTTGCAGCCGACGATAAAACCGGCAAGTCCAATGACTTTTTCGTCATTGGTGGCCACCAGCAACTGATACCCCAGAGAAAACTGAGTCTTAATTTGTTGCTCTATGTCTGCTGCCGCAAGCTGGGGGCGAAGCTGTTGCATTACGGCAATAACGCCAGACCAGTCTATGCCTTCAGAGCTTGTGTAATGGGTTATTGTTGTCATGTTTTTCACTTTCCGGACATTAATTGTTGGCTGAGCTTATGAGTAGACCGGCTACGTCGCCACTTTATCACAGCCAGAATAGTCACCAGTAAAATAATCAGTGCCGTGCCAATTAAAATGCGCAAAACCATATCGCCCAAGGTATTACGCAGAATGTAGAGATCAGGTTTGCCGGTTTGCCAGGTTGTCCACAACGTCCCTAAATCGGAAGCCAGCGCATTAGCATTGCCTGTTTGAATAGCAATAAAGGCTGCGCCAGTGGCAGGATTGACCCTGACAGACGCATTCAGAAACGGCGACTGGCCGCCATGTCCGATAACGTTATCACCATTTGCCAGCGGCGCGTAAATAATCACCCCTGCACCCCAGATATCAAGGCCATCGACATTAGCCAAAGGTGCCCGCATTTGCGCCAATGATGCATCACTCAATAAGCGAGGCTGATCGCTACCCACTGCTGATGAGGGTAGCTGAGCCTGGGCAAATATAATCAGATCATGCAAGCTCGTATATAACCCCGTTGCCGCCAGTGAGGTATAGTTTGGATACTCCCGGCGCTCACCATTTTCACCAAAATATTCAGCTAAACGGGGATTGTCCCGTGGGACAGTAAATCCGGTATCTTTCATCCCCAGTGGAGTAAATACCCTGGCTTGCATTACCTCTGTGAAATCAGCACCAGTCGCATCTTCAATGATAAGCTGAACAAGATTATAACTGCCTCCTGAATACATCCAGCGACTACCGGGCGCCATGCCTACCCTCACTCTGCCATCCACTGCCGGATCGGCATCAGCCGCTTTGGTCAGGTGTTCCGTCAGCGCCTGAACCGGTTCTCCGGGCTTAAACCCATCATGTCCCAGACCGTCGGTAATTCCTGCGGTATGACTCAGTAAGCGACGCAACGTCACCGCATTGTTATCAAATTCGCTTGGCGGCAAATGCCACCGTTTAAGGTAAGTCTCCACCGGTTCATCCAGCGCCAGGATCCCGTCTTCAACCAGCGTCATAACACCCACCGCTGTAACCCATTTACTCAGCGATGCAACGCCAAACAAACTGTCACTATTTACTGCCCGGCCTTCAGAAAAAAACTGCTGGCTAACGGGCAAGCCTTTTTCATCAAGAATGGCAAAAACCAGATTGCCTGTGTTTTGTGATTGCGCATACTCTGTCAATGCTTGCGAAAAAGCCGGTACATCGCCTTCAGGTGCAATTGGTTTAAGCAACCAGCCTTCTGTTGTGGCCAGAAAATTCAATGTTGTCCAGGCCGCAATAGCCAGCACCGTTGCGGTTAGCCACAATCCTGCTTGCTTCATTTGATTTACTCCAAGATTATCCATATGTCAGTAAGACAGGTTGTATCATTCGTGGGCATTATTCCTAAGAGCCGAATTGCAACGATTTATGACAAAGTCCGAAAAGTGTGCTTAATCAACTAACTGCGCAAGGTTTTAAGTTACCTCCCAGGCTGCGAAGAGCCTGAAACGGAAGCCGTGTCGGACCTCAGCAATCTGACTGTTACATAAATTCACAAAAAAGAACTGAGCACAAATACCATCTGGCTCTCTCTGCCCTGCTGGTTGGACTTTTGCCCACATAAAGTTCCTACGCCAAAGATGAAGTCAGCGAATTTTTTGGGTATACTCTGCGCCCTTTAAAACCGCTGTTGCTAAACACCAGAGTTCACTATGACCGTTGAAAAATTTGACCCGAAACAAACCACCACAATGGAAGGACCTAAGGCGGTACTTGAGCAGCAAGCACAGGAAAGTGTCAGCACCACAAATGGTGGAGCGCGCATTGGCTTTGTAAGCCTGGGCTGCCCGAAAAACCTGGTCGATTCTGAGCGGATCCTGACTCAACTGCGCACCGAAGGCTACGAGGTTGTACCTACCTATAACGACGCAGCGCTGGTAATTGTGAATACCTGCGGTTTTATTGATGCAGCGGTACAGGAATCACTGGATACCATTGGCGAAGCACTGGCCGAGAACGGTAAGGTAATCGTAACCGGCTGCCTGGGCATAAAAGAAAACGAGATCCGCGAAGTGCACCCCAATGTGCTGGCCATAACCGGGCCCCACGCCTATGAGGAAGTGGTCAATCAGGTGCATGATCATTTGCCCAAACCACAGCATAATCCCTTCGAACATCTGATCCCGGATCATGGTATCAAGCTGACACCGCGTCACTTTGCTTATCTTAAGATTTCCGAAGGCTGTAACCACCGTTGTACCTTTTGCATAATTCCATCGATGCGCGGCGATCTGGTCAGTCGCCCGATTGGCGAAATCCTCGATGAAGCCCAGCGCCTGAAAAACGCCGGCGTAACGGAATTACTGGTAATTTCACAGGACACCAGTGCATACGGCGTCGATGTTAAACACCGCACCGGGTTTTGGAACGGCATGCCGGTAAAAACGCACCTGCAACAACTGTGCGAAAAACTGGGTGAAATGGGCATGTGGGTACGACTGCATTATGTGTATCCCTACCCTCATGTAGACAACTTAATCCCGCTGATGAACGAAGGTAAAATCCTGCCTTATCTGGATATCCCGTTTCAACACGCCAACAAACGTATTCTTAAACTGATGAAACGTCCGGGCAGTGCCGAGCGCACGCTGGAGCGCATTAAACAATGGCGTGAGGCGTGTCCGCAGTTAATTATTCGTTCTACCTTCATTGTTGGTTTCCCGGGTGAAACCGAAGAAGAATTTTGCGAACTGCTGGACTTCCTGCGTGAAGCGCAGCTGGACCGCGTTGGCTGCTTTGCCTATTCGCCGGTGGAAGGTGCTACCGCTAACGATTTACCCGACCCTGTTGATGAAGAAATTAAACAACAGCGATTGGAACGTTTTATGGCGGTGCAAAGTGAGATCAGTGCTGAGCGCCTGAAACTGCGTATTGGTCAGGAATATCAGGTTGTCATCGACAGCGTTGATGCCGAAGGCGCTGTGGGACGTTGTTACGCAGATGCTCCTGAGGTTGACGGCGTGGTTCATCTCAACGGTGTTTATGACGTTACACCAGGGCAACATGTCTGGGCCGAAGTGATCCACACCAATGAGCATGATATGTGGGCAGTATTATCTGACGACCAGGATGAAGAGGATAGCGAAGAGGCGTAACCCGCCGCCTCTTGCGCGTTTAGAGTGAAGTGTTACCAGGGTAACGCTTCACCGTTTGCATGAATAAACCGTCCGGCGTTATCCAGGTTAAGCTCGTTTATGCGGGCTATCAGATTGGCTGCGGCAGTATCGGCATCGACATCGCCGTTACCGCCAACCATGTCAGTTTGCACGAATCCGGGGTGAAACAATCCCACCGCAATTCCCTCACTTTGCAAATCTTTTGCCATGGATACACCTGCCGCATTCAGGGCGGCTTTACTCATACGGTAGCCATAGTAACCACCAGAGCCGTTATCCGCCATCGACCCCATTCGACTGGTGATCAGCGCAATTTTACTGCCCTCGCTGAGTTGCGTTAACAAACATTGCGTAACCAGCAATGGGCCCATCGCATTTACCCTGAACTGATAATCCACCGTGTTGGGCTGCCATTCGTTTAATGATTCATTCGCCAGTACACCGGCGTTATTGATAAGGATATCAATGCTAACGTCTTTCAAAGCCGACAGATGAGCTGGCAAAGTTTCTGGATCGCTGACATCCACGCCATCGATAACCACAGCATCACTGGCATTGAGTTGATCAGAACTATTACGGCACACGCCATAAACGGTGTGGCCCGCAGCCAGATAATGCCTGGTAAGCGCCAGTCCGATGCCACGATTTGCACCGGTAATCACTACGTTCATAAAAACTCCTTGGTATGGTTCAGGCCCGCGCCGCCAGAACATTCAGCAGATGAGCCAAATCTTCAGGTGTATCTATGCCAACCGGAGGCGGTGCTATCGCTTCTTCGATATGGATGGCGTCGTCATACCACAGTGCTCTGAGTTGCTCCAGCG
This sequence comes from Marisediminitalea lipolytica, assembly GCF_001758465.1. Classification (GTDB taxonomy): domain Bacteria; phylum Pseudomonadota; class Gammaproteobacteria; order Enterobacterales; family Alteromonadaceae; genus Alteromonas; species Alteromonas lipolytica. The sequence goes on along the minus strand of NZ_MJIC01000010.1, from coordinate 649,861 downwards.
ACTCAATCTGCTCCAGTGCAGACGGCGCGTAACTGACGTACTGATTAATGTATTTAGCGGTATAGGCATACAAACCTATATGCCGGAAATACAAAGAAGGATCAGCACTCACCGGTGTCGACATCATGGTATCCCGGGCAAAAGGCAGCACTGATCGGGAAAAATACAGCGCCTTGCCGGTTGTCGAAAAAACCACTTTTACAATATTCGGGTTAAACACTTCCTCTTCGTCGCTAATCGCAGTGCACAATGTGGCCATTTGCATTGAAGGATTGGCTCTGAGGTTTAAAGCCACCTGTCTGATGTTGTCGGCTGGTACAAAGGGTTCATCCCCCTGCACATTCACAATAACAGTGTCATCGGCAATTTGTTCACGGGCAATCACCTCAGCTAACCTTTCAGTACCTGAGGTATGCTCGGTTGACGTCATTACCACCTGTGCAAACGCCTCAGCCACGGTGGCAATCCGCTCATCATCGGTAGCCACAATGATTTTATTTGCCCCCGCTTCTGTGGCACGCTCAACCACATGCTGGATCATCGGCTTCCCCTGAATATCAGCAAGCGGTTTGCCCGGGAAACGGCTCGACTGGTAACGGGCAGGAATAATAACCGTGAAATCCATTGGATTACCCTTTTTTAATTGCTTCAAGTTGTTCCAGGCTGATGGAAGTTGCCCGTTCTTCTAACAATACCGGAATACCATCATTGATGGGATAAACTAAACGGTCGAACCGGCAAACCAACCCCGGCTCTTCCTGTTCGGTGTAAATGAGTTTTCCCTTACACACCGGACAAGCAACAATTTCCAGTAATTTTTTATCGAAGGCCATGAAGTTTCCTTTATTTATTTTTAATAACGCGGGATAAACGCTCGGTTAACTGAGTATAAAATTCGTCGGTCAACTCCGCATCCACCGGTTGATACCAACAGTTATTGTGTGCGTATTCTGCCGCTTTAACCGCGTCTTTTTCGGTCATTATCACACAACCCTGCGGTATATCACCCGACTCAATGGCCTGGTGATCGGCCAGCGCAATAGTGTGATCCAGACGCACGCCAAGCGCTTTTAACTGACTAAAAAAACGCGATGGGTCGCCAATGCCAGCCATGGCAGTTATGGCAGGCTCGCTATTGGCATCACACAGCTCGCGAGTCACCTCCGGGTTTAATACATTTACTAATTTGCCCGGTTTTAAGCGCATGGTCACTGGCGCAGGCGCATCTGCTGGCAAAGCAATACTGGCACTTTGCTCGGACTGATTGAGCACCAGAAAATCAATCGTGTTTAAGCGCCACAAGCCTTCCCGCAGGGGCCCCATAGGTAACAGGTGACCATTACCGAATAACCGGCGATCGGCAACCACACATTCAATGTCGCGCTGTAAGGCATAATGCTGCAAACCATCATCACTAATAATGACATCACAGTGCAGTTGCACCAGTCGTTCAGCGCCCCTTGGACGAATGGGATCAATCACCACCGGAACGCCCGTGCGCCGAGCAATCAATAATGGCTCATCACCGACCGTTGCGGCCTTATCGGTAAGACTTACCTGATGCGGAAAGTCGCGGGTTTGTGCGCCATAACCACGGCTCACTACGCCAACCTTAAATCCTTTCTCAGTCAGGAATTCACAAAGAGCGACCACCAGCGGTGTCTTACCATTGCCGCCAACCGACAGGTTGCCCACGATAATAATTGGCACCGGCAATTTGTGGCTTGTTTTGAGCCCCATTACAAACAAACGTCGGCGGATTGCCGAAATAAGGTAAAACAGCAAAGACAATGGCCAGAATAACCACTGATACCAGCGTCCCTCATACCACATCCGGTTAATCGCTGACACCTTTATTCTCCAAATTGCAGGGCATGCAACTGCGCGTAAGCGCCGCCTTTTGCCAGCAGTTCCTGGTGTTTGCCCTGTTCAATAATATGCCCTTGATCGACCACGATGATCTGATCGGCATTTTCGATGGTGGATAAGCGGTGCGCAATAATAATACTGGTTCTGTTCTGTTGCAGGGTGGTCAGGGCATCCTGAATCATGCGCTCTGATTCTGTATCGAGAGCAGAAGTTGCCTCATCAAGAATGAGCACAGGTGCATTAAGTAAGAGCGCCCGGGCTATAGCGACCCGCTGACGCTGGCCACCGGAAAGTGCCGAGCCGTCCTCGCCAATAAGGGTGTCCAACCCATCATCCAGCAGTTCGGCAAACTCCATAACGTGAGCTAGTTTGGCGGCTTTAACGATTTCTTCCCGCGACACATTATCCGCTACGCCATAAGCAATATTATTGGCAATGGAATCGTTGAATAACGTTACCTGCTGTGACACCAGCGCAATGTTGCGGCGTAATTCTGTAAGTTTAAAGTCGTTAATGTCGGTGTCATCCAGCGTAATGTTGCCCTGCTCAGGAAGGTAAAACCGGGTAAGCAGACTCGACATCGTGGATTTGCCACTGCCGGAACGTCCCACTAACGCGATACTGCTGCCAGCCGGTACATCCAGTTTTATCTGATTGAGCGCCGGGTTGTGCTTACCCGGATAGGTAAAGGTCACGTCATTAAAACAAATGTGCCCTTTTATCGCATCAGCGTTAAGGCTGCCGGTGTCTTTTTCGATTTCCTCATCCAGTACGGCAAATATGCTCTGGCAGGCCGCCATCCCTTTTTGAAATTCACTGTTCACCGTGGTCAGCTGTTTTAGCGGTTTAAGCAGCATCACCATGTAAAATACAATGGTCACAAACGTACCGGCGGTAAGCTCTGCCAGCATATTCGGTGTACTGGCAATGTATAACACCACCGCCAGGGCAACAGAAGCAATAACCTGAATACTCGACACACTCAGGGTTTGGGTAACCGCCAGCTTCATGTTTTGCTGACGATTGTCATTGTTCTTTTTCGCGAAACGTGCCTGTTCTTTTTCCTGACCGCCAAACATCAGTACCACTTTATGCCCTTTTACCACCTGCTCCACTGCACTGGTCAGAGTCCCCATAGACTGCTGAATATTCCGGCTTACTTTGCGAAAGCGCTTGGTAACAAAAGAAACAATGACTGCCACAATGGGCCCGACAAACAGGAACACCAGGGATAATTGCCACGACAGATACAGCATCCAGGCAAGGATACCGATAACTAACGCCCCTTCCCTGACCAGAATAGCTAACGACTTACCGGCCGCTCTGGCGACCTGATCGGTATCATAGATAACTTTGGAAATCAGGTTGCCCTTAGCCTGCTGATCGTGAAAGCTGACCGGCAGATGAATATACTTACTGAACAACTGCTGGCGCATTGTCATCACCACCTGGGCACCAATCCAGCTCAGGGCGTAACTGCCCATAAAATTAAAAATGCCACGCAGAATGAATACCGGCACCACCAGATACGCCGCCATACGAAGGTAATCAAAATCCTGGTTATTCAGCGATCGATCGATGACCGGCTGTACCTGAGAAATGACAAAGGTATCTAACGCGGAATATCCCACCATTCCCACAAATGCTACAAAAAATGCCAGTTTGTAGGCTTTCAGGTAACTAAAAAACCGTTTTACCGGCAATGATTGAGCTTCGTTGTCTTGCATAGTTCACTGTTATTTTCAAAAATCGGCGTCATTGTACCCTCTATATGGGCAATTCCCTAGTTTGAAAAGGTTTTATGAAACCATTTGCTACTCAGACTGCGCCGATACTCGCCAATATCCACTGTCTGTTGGTTAAATTCAAACCACAGATAACCCGTTTTGCTTAACTGAATGGCATGACTGCCAAGCGCCTGATAACGCCCGACTACCGCCTGATGAGGAAAGCCCCAGCGATTAAGCCAACCTTGAGAATACACAACATAGTCAGGCGCAACACGACTGACAAATTCAGGCGACGACGAAGTCTTGCTGCCATGATGAGGCGCCAGTAAAACAGTAGCCGCCAGTTGTGAAGCAGGATAGCGGGCGATTAACTGCTGTTCTACCTTAGCTTCAATGTCGCCCGGCAGCAGTACCCGGTGATGATCATCAGACAAAGCAATCACGCAGGAATAATTATTATCAGAGTACTGCTCTGCCATGGCAGGTGGTGGCCACAACACCGTTATTGTTAGGCTTTGCCATTTTTGCACCGTGCCCATGACACACTCGTCACTGGTAGTTAGCAATTCAGTAGCGGGAAAATCCGCTGCCAATGCCATCAGGCCGCCAGCGTGATCGTTATCTTCATGGCTGACAATGACCTTATCCAGGATCAGACCCCGGGCCTCAATAAAAGGCCGGATGACTGCTGACAGAAAGTTAAACCCTGAGGCAAAGGCCGCGCCGGTATCAATTAAGATAGCCTGACCCCGCTGAGTCACCAGGGCAGCGCTACCTTGCCCTACATCCAGAAAATGAATTTGCCAGCTGTCGTTATAAGTATTGTCTTTTATCGTTGCACTGCCCCAGGCCAACACGCTGACAAGCAAAAGATAAAAACGGCCTTTAAAGGCAGGAAATAGCAACAAAATAGCTAACCCCGCCGTTAATACCGCTAGTCCCTGTAGCGAAACAGTGCGGGAAGAAAGTTCACCAAACCAGTGATCAATATTCACCACTTGCCCCATGAGCCACTCGAGCAGTGTCCCACTCAGGGACAATACCAGCGCCGCAGACCAGCTGGCATAAGGCTCCAGCATCAATAAAAGCAGACCTGCCAGAGACAGCGGAATAACCAGCATGGTCATCACCGGCACAACAACCAGATTAACCACCGGCGCAATAATACTCACCTGTCCCATCAAACCCGCCACCAAAGGTAACATCAGCACACACAAAGCCAGTTGCATAAAGATAAACGTCTGCCACCCAGAGAGGTGATATTGCCCGGCAAACCGCCAGTGAATAATCGCAATAATGGCTACTGCCCCCACACTGAGATAGAGAGCGATGCCATAGACGGCCAGTGGATTCAGCAGGATACTCAGCAGTAAAGAGAAGATAAGCAGTGATAGTCTGCTACTACGATGGCTAAAAATATAAGCGACAGCAACCAGACAAACCACCGCTAATGCACGCACCACCGCGATTTGCCAACCCGCCAGATACGCATAGAACGTACAGCAGGCTAAGCCAGCCAGTATCGAAAATACCAGTACACTTTTGGGTAATGGCACCCCAACAGCAATGGCAATACTGGTGAGTAGTTTGATCAACCAAAAAGAAGCTGCGGCTACAATCATCAGATGCAAACCTGAAATCGCAAACAGATGCGCTGTACCCGTACGCTGTAAAACCGCCCAGTCGTGCTGGGAAAAGCCCTGTCTGTCACCAAATAATAAGGCACGTAACCACTGATCACCGCTGGTGTTAAGCTCGTCGAGCCGTGCTTGCAGCTTGCCTCTGAGAGAAACATCCGGCGTGGTCAGCCATATCGCCTGACCTCGAATGTAACCGGTCTTAACTATCGCGCGACTCAGGTACCATTGCTGTTTATCAAAGCCATAGGGGTTTGCCACTGCACGGGCCGGTTTTATTCTGGCGCGGGCGTTAATTTGCTGGCCAACGGCAAAGGATTTCTCCGGGCGATAATAGTTTAATAATACCGACCAGTTACGCCCCAGCGACTGATGATTAATCAGCACTTGGTTAAGGATAATCCGGTCGTAGTCCGGGTAATGCTGAAAACCGACAATTCGTCCCTGAATTGTTACATCTTGTTGAATTTCACCACCTTGCTGTTGCAAGGTCTGGTATGATTGCCCTACACTCGCTGCCATAAGTACGCCAGCTATTGTACTCAGCGAGACAAGACCCGCATTACAGATCATTTTTTGTAAGGGTTTTGCGATAAAATAGGCAGTGATTATCGTGACGATAAATCCGGTTACGGCAATGGCCAACACCCACTGCACAGAGAATTGTGGTAGTATTGGCCACCATCGGGCCGAAATAACTGCGCAACAAAATCCTGTTGCGGCGATATCAGTAATGTGTCCGTTCACCTTTGACTCTGATGTCAGATAAGATTGATTTTTTTATGCCTAAGAAGTTTATTAAACGCTATTTGCCCGATCCGAATTCCATCAAACAAAATCGGGCGCTCAAGATCTTTGGCACTATTTTGCACGAACCTAACCTGTGGCATTTAAACCGGAAATCGGCCTCAGGAGCATTTGGCATCGGGCTGTTTTTTGCTTTCTGGCCCGTTCCTTTTCAAATGTGGCTGTCTGCAGCAACGGCTATCCCGTGTCGGGTCAATCTGCCATTGTCCATTGCTACCGTCTGGATAACCAACCCGTTTACCATGCCGCCTATATTCTATGGTGCCTATCTGATTGGCTCTACTGTCCTTGGGACCAAGTCTGAACCTTTTCACTTTGAACCAACCTGGGAATGGGTCGTCAACTCAGTGTCTACCATTGGTCCGGCATTCCTGCTGGGTTGCGGGATCTGTTCGGTAGTATTTGGGCTGGGTGGCTATTACACCTTAAACTGGCTGTGGCGATTCTCGGTAAAAAAAGCCTGGCAGCTAAGAAAAGAAAAGCGCCGGCAGGCGCTCAAATCTTAAACACAGATGTATATAAAAATGCCGGGACAATCCCGGCATTTTTGTTTACAGGTTATTTATACCAGCCCGTGTTCTCGCAAAAACGCCAGCAGGCGCGCTTCATCCCACACGTCCACGCCCAACTCCTGAGCTTTCGTGAGTTTTGAACCCGCCTTTTCACCGGCGACCAGAAAATCCGTTTTTGCCGACACGCTGCCAGCAACCTTGGCGCCGGCCTGCTGCAACAGTGCCTTAACATCATTACGGGACATTTCGCTTAGCGTTCCGGTCACTACACAGGTTTTGCCATCCAGCACCAAATCCGCCTCATCAGGGGTTTCAATGGCAGGCCATTGTAATCCTGCGTCCAGCAAACCATTGAGGACCTCAGTATTATGCGCTTCGTTAAAAAAGTTAAATACATGCTCAGCCACCACAATGCCAACATCCTGCACCGCCTGTAACGCTTCCAGATCGGCCCGGGCAATCGCATCAAGTGTTTTAAAATGCATGGCGAGGTTAACTGCCGTGGTTTCCCCTACTTCCCGGATACCCAGTGCATACAAAAACTTAGGTAAGGTAGTTTGTTTAGCACTGTGTATGGCCTGAAGCAGATTTGCCGCCGATTTATCGCCCATTCTTTCCAGTTGGATAAGGGCCGGAAAGGTTAAATTAAAGATATCAACCGGGGTTTTTAACAGCCCGGCGTCAACCAGTTGTTCTATGAGTTTGTCACCCAGGCCATCAATGTCCAACGCTTTACGCGAAGCAAAATGTTTTAATGCCTGCTTACGCTGAGCGGCACAAATTAAACCGCCGGTACAGCGGGCGACCGCCTCGTCAGCCAGTTTTTCAACCTGAGAGTCGCATACCGGACAATGATCCGGAAACACGATTTGCCGGGCGTCTTCAGGGCGCTTATCCAGCACCACCGAAACCACCTGAGGGATTACATCGCCAGCGCGGCGAATAATAACCGTATCGCCGATACAGGCCCCCAGCCGTTCGACTTCGTCCTGATTGTGCAGGGTGGCATTTGACACGGTTACGCCACCCACAAATACCGGCTCCAGTCGGGCTACCGGGGTAATTGCGCCGGTGCGGCCAACCTGAAACTCAACATCCAGTAAACGGGTCATTTCTTCCTGGGCCGGAAACTTTTGCGCAATCGCCCAGCGCGGTGCTCTGGCAACAAAACCCAGGGTATGTTGTAAGGCAATGTCATCGACTTTAAACACCACTCCATCGATGTCATAGGCCAGCCCGTCACGACGAGTCAGTATCTGTTGATAATAAGCCAGACAGCCAGCCGCCCCTTCGGTTATGCCGATGTCAGGACACAAAGGCACGCCCCAGTTGGCGAGTTGCTGCAAACGTTCATGATGGCTATCAGGTAATATAAAGGAATCCGGTGCCACCACACCCAAAGAATAGGCGTAAAACATAAGCGGACGTTTGGCCGTTATGCGCGAGTCCAACTGACGCAGACTACCGGCGGCAGCATTGCGGGGATTGGCAAACACTTTCAATCCGGCTTCCCGCTGCTGGTTATTCAGTTTTTCAAAACCTTCCCGCGGCATAAACACTTCGCCGCGTACCTCAATTCGCTCAGGCAAATTATCGCCACGTAATTTAAGTGGTACATTACCGATGGTACGCACGTTAGCGGTAATATTTTCCCCCACCTGACCATCCCCCCGGGTTGCAGCCCTGACCAGCACCCCGTTTTCATAAAGGATCGACACTGCCAGTCCATCCAGTTTGGGCTCACAGCTATAGGCAATGCTTGCGGTGGATTTAAGCCGGTCCTGTACTCGTTTCTCAAAGGCGGTCAGATCGGCTTCATCAAAGCCATTGTCCAGCGACAGCATTGGGACTTCATGGGTAACCTGCTCGAAGGCGCCCAGTGGCTGCCCGCCCACTTTCTGACTGGGCGAGTCCGGCGTGACAAGCTCAGGGTGCTCAGCTTCGAGCGCCTGCAGCGCTTTCATCTGGCGGTCATATTCGCTGTCAGGCACACTGGGATCATCCAGCACGTAATACTGATAGTTGTAGTCGTTGATTTTCTCGCGCAAAGCATCTAGCTGCGCAATGACAGTTTGGTTACTCATGGGAATAGCTCTTTTGGTATTGCACAACGATTGGCCGTTGTGCAAAAATAGTGTAGATAACTTAGTTTCTGGCAATCATGCGTTTGCGTTCAAAATCGCGAATTTTCTCGACATACTGCTGCAGGCCTTGCTTGGATAATACACTGCGGCGGCCATCAAGTACCTGTGCGTTAAACTCATCGGCGATTTTTCGCGCCGCATTGTGCATCATGTTGAAGACCTGATGCGGATCACCTTCGATTGGCAGCAACATAAACAAGGAAACGCCGCGAGTGGTGAAGGTTTCCAGGTTATCGATATCAAAATTGCCCGGTTTAAACATATTAGCCAGACTAAATAATACCGGTCCTTTACCGTTTGAGTTCACATGACGATGAAAAATATCCTGATCGCCAAACTTAAAACCCAGCGTTAGTAGCATTGGTAGCAAAGCGGCCCCACTAATTGGCGCATCTTCCGGAGCCCGCACGTTGAGGATCAGTACTTCTGGTTCCACCTGAACTTTTGCCCCTGCAGCAGAAGCCGGTTCTGCGCTCACCGAATCATCAAAATCAATTTGCATCTGATCATCACCAAAACGCGGTTCCTGACGCCGGCGGGCACTGCTGCGAGAGCGTTTTTTCGCCGCCACGGGCTCTTCAGCGCTTTTGTCAGGCACGACAACTGGTTCTGCTGCCGGGGCTGGTTGCGCATCAAGGGAAAAGTCATCTTCGGCTGGTGTAGCGGCTTTCGCTGCCACTTTATTTTCGGTTTTAGCTTCATCCTTAAGTAAAAAAGCCGGTGGCGCAGGGACGGATTCTGGTAGCTCCACTACGTTATCATGCTGATAGTGAGGCTTAGGATTAGAAACAACCGACGCATATAATTTCTCAGCCGGCGGTTGCACATCGTCTGTCAGGCTGTCGGCCTGAGGGGCGTTAGCCGCTGCCGAGGAAGTAGCATCTTCTTCGTTGTCCGCAGGTTCAGCCATCTCATCGGCATTGATAGTGTCAAATTCATCGTCGTCGCTTGCAGACTCATGAATCACCCGAACTTCGCCAATGCCGTCTTCATCAAAATCATCCCGGCGATTAGTGTTCGCCGGCTCCGCAGAAGAGTCTTCCTGCCACTGTTCAGGCTCAATGCGGCGTTGGGGCTTTTTCGCCTGACTATTTTTACGGATGTTCCAGATGCCATGTGCCAGGACGCCAAAGATAAAGAATCCACCTAACAGCAACAATGATAAACGTAATTCTTCTTGCATCGACTTCTTTCGCCTTTTTTTAATTATGCGTCTACTAACGAGACCGCTTCGTCAACGTCTACTGCAACCATCCGTGACACACCAGGTTCGGCCATGGTTACCCCTGTCAGATGACTCGCCATCTCCATCGCAATTTTATTATGAGAAATGTAGATAAACTGCACTGATTTGGACATTTCCGAAACCAGGTTACAGAAGCGCCCGACGTTAGCGTCATCCAGCGGCGCATCTACTTCGTCCAGCAAACAAAATGGTGCTGGGTTAAGCCTGAAAATTGCAAACACCAATGATAATGCGGTTAATGCTTTTTCTCCACCGCTAAGCAAATGAATTGTACTATTTTTCTTGCCCGGTGGTCGCGCCATAATCGTTACACCGGTTTCCAGCAAATCATCATCGGTTAAGGCTAAATAAGCGGAGCCACCGCCAAATACTTTGGGAAAGAGTTGTTTAAGATCTTCATTCACCTGCTCAAAGGTCTGACTAAAGCGCGCGCGGGTTTCGCGATCGATTTTGCGAATCGCATTTTGCAGTGTTTCCAGCGCCTCATTCAAATCATCAAACTGCGTATCCAGATGTGCTTTGCGTTCAGCCTGCACATCGTACTCTTCTACAGCGGCGAGGTTAACTGCCCCTAACCGCGCGATTGCCGACGACGTTTTCTCCAGTTCCTGTTGCCAGCCGGACTCACTGGTCTCAGCGGGCAATGTTTCCAATACCGATTTTAATGTGACACCAACTTCGTTAAGTTGTTCAAGAATTGCTGTCCCCCTGACCCGGTAGCCCTCGGCCTCGATTTTAAGGCTATCGAGTTGCTCCTGACGTTTAGCAATGTCTCCGATTATCGCTTGCTGTCCCTGCATTGCCTGAGTAAGCAGCTCATCGGCATGTTCCAGCTCCTGCTGTAATGCATAACGCTGCTCCTCAAGTTCGGCTTTTTCTGCCAGTAATACCTGCAGCTGGTCTTGCTGTTCTGTTTGTGGCTGATTTAGTGTCTGTTTTTCTTTGTACAGTTGCTCAGCCCGCTGTTTCAGACTGGTAATTTGCTGCGCTACCCGTTGTTGCTGTGACGACAAAGACTGCTGCTGATTGCGGCATTCCTGCAGTTTTAAGGCTAGCTGATGCAATTCCCGGGTATTTTGTTCATACTGGCTGCGCTGAGCACTCAATTGCTGCTGTAAAGCCTGCTGCTTATCCTGCAAGCGGGCCTGATCTTCGGCCTGCTCGGCCAGTTCCACTTCGAGCCCTTCGAGACTTTCTGTGAGCATGGCCAGTTCTGTCGCCTCATCTTCCAGTTGCTGTTGCTGCCGCGCTAGCTCATCATCAAGCCGCTGGCGTTTTTGCCCTTCCTGACGCTGCTGTTCAGTAAGCCAGCTCAGACGATTAGTCAGTTGCTGGCGTTGGTTGGTGCGCTCGCTAACAGCAGCCTGACTGGCGGTAAGCTGTTCACGGCACTGTTCTATTCTGGCCGTTGCTTCGCTAAGGCTGGACTCACTTTGTTCTAACTGCGCTTCCTGCCTGAGGATATCGCTGTCCAGTTGCTCAATAAGTTGAGCTCGTTGCAATACCCCCTGCTCTGCATCGAACTGACCAAACCGATACCAGTCTGGTCCGAACCACTGACCGTCAGTAGTCACGACGATCTGATTGTCCTCGCACTGAGCGCGAAGTGCCAGAGCCGATTCGGCATCCTGCGCTACCAGTATGTCATTAAACCAGCGAGGCACGGTGGCATTCTCTAACAGTTCGGCCACACTGCCGGGACGTTTTTGGCTGGTGAACGCCGCTTGCGAAAAATACTGTAAACCAGGCGTGAGAGCCGACTGTTCGGTAGCCAGTGAGGCCAGCGAGCGTTGCCCGGCCAGCTGAGCATCGCCTAATTCGTTGAGCACGTATTCCAGTAATGCTGCTGCCCCGGGTTTTGGGGTAAGCTGTTGCCATAACGGCTGCACCCCCTTGGGCTGGGTTTTAGCTGAACCCGCCGCTTGCTGGAGCGTTTCCAGAGCGGTACGTTTTGATTGATTTTGCTGTAATTCCCTGCGCTGCTCATGCACCTGTTGTTGCTGGTCAGCCTGGTCTCTTTGCGCCTGTTCCAGGGTTTGCCTGGCGGTGAATACCTGGTCTTCCTGAACCACTATCTGCTCGGCTAGCATCTCGAGTTCCAGTTCTATAGTTTCGATGGCTTGCTGATGATCGGCCTGGGAAAACTCGCGAATCTCTTGCTCTATTTCACCTATACGCTGCTGCGTACGCATTTGCATTTGCAGTAAAGACTGCACTTTGCTGTGCTGGGAATGGACTTGCTGCTTTACCTGATGATAACGCTGGTCGGTTTGTTGAAATTCTCGCTGATGCTGGTGTAATGCGGCCTCCGCCTGGTCACGCGTAACCTCAAGCTGCTCGCTGGCAGCTTGTTTTATTTCATATTCGGGCTCCAGCAACAGCATTGTGGCTGACTGCTCTTCCGTTTGTAAGGTAAAAAGCTGCGACTCTTCTTCAAGCTGTTGTTGTTGTGAATCAATATCCCCTAACTCAGCATCAATCTGTTTAAGTCGCTGCTGATTATGCAACGCGGATTGTTCCAACCGGGAAATGGTCGAACTGACGGTAAATAACGTTTGCTGCAGGTGGTCGAGCTTTTGCTTACAGCTTTGTTGCACATCGCGGTATTTCTCGATACCAGCTTCATCCCCCCGTTGCCGGGCGCGCAGCGCTTCAATGTCGGTTTCATGTTGCTGCTGGGTTTGTTGCAGCTTTTGCAGGTGGTCGTCATGTTTTAACCAGCGAATGGCCGCCAGTTCACTCTTAAGCTTACGCTCCTGTGCTTTGAGCGTGGTATAGCGTCTGGCGGCAGCTGCCTGACGCTGTAATTTGTCGAGCTGACGGGCTAACTCGGTGCGCACATCCTCAAGACGTTCAAGATTATCCTGGGTATGGCGAATACGGTTTTCTGTTTCGCGGCGACGCTCTTTGTATTTGGAAATACCAGCCGCTTCTTCGATAAAGACCCGCAGCTCCTGAGGCTTCGACTCGATCAGGCGGGAAATCATGCCCTGTTCGATAATGGCATAACTTCGAGGGCCTAATCCGGTCCCTAAAAACAGATCAGTGACATCACGGCGCCGACATTTACTGCCATTTAAAAAGTACGTTGAAACGGCATCCCGCGTAACCAGGCGTTTAATGGACAACTCATTGTATTTGGCATATTCACCGGCAATGCGGCCGCTTGAGTTGTCAAAAACCAGCTCCACGCTACACTGCCCCACCGGTTTACGTGCCGAAGAGCCATTAAAAATAACATCAGTCATGGCGTCGCCACGCAGGTTTTTCGCGGAACTTTCACCCAGCACCCAACGCACTGCGTCAATCACATTGGATTTTCCACAGCCGTTAGGACCGACAATCGCCGTCATATCGCCAGGAAACGGGATAGTTGTGGGATCAACAAAGGATTTAAATCCGGCAAGACGAATTTTTTTCAGACGCACAGTTATACCACCCTCGTAAAAAGGGCGTTACCTGAAGCGGCGGCCGCTGCGCCTGTCGTTAAAACCGAACCTGAAGCTCTCAATATGCGCACTGTATCGTTATTCTTATACTGTGAATGTAACAAAGTTCATGAACTGTAACAATTATGATTTCACACCGGGTTTTGTGAGTTTTATACTGTCACCGTGTTTCAGCATGCCATTGTTTTTTCTCATTTCATTTATGGCATACCCACAGCGAGCAATCAGCAGGAGTAGTAATGACACAACGCAGCGGCATTGGTTATTTTGGGCAAGGGTTTGATTTGATCACCACTAAGGGATTGAAGCGTTTTGTCTTCATTCCGTTAATGATTAACCTGGTGTTGTTTTCTGCCGCGTTTTATTTTTTGCTGGGTGAAATTCAGGCTGGCGTAGACTATTTAATCGGTTTCATTCCCGACTGGCTGGGATGGCTCAAGACCTCAATCACTTTTCTTATCTGGCCGCTGGCTGTGATCAGCATCCTGCTTAGCTTTGCGCTGATGTTTGGTACCCTGGCCAACTGGATTGCGGCGCCATTTAATGGCTTACTGGCCGAAAAAGTAGAACGTCACTTAACCGGTAAATCACTTGGCGACGACGGCCTGATGGCCATTATTAAAGACATCCCGCGCACTATTGGCCGCGAGGTGACCAAGCTGGTTTATTATCTGCCACGGGCCATCGGCTTTTTACTGCTGTTTTTCTTTTTACCGGTAATTGGTCAGGTGCTGTGGTTTTTGTTTGGCGCCTGGATGATGGCTATCCAGTACTGTGACTATCCATTTGATAATCACAAGGTCCCTTTTTCAGTGATGCGCCACAAACTTGGCGAGCGCAAAGGCCTGAGCTATTCCTTTGGTATTGCGGTTAACGTAATGGCCATGATCCCCATCGTCAACTTTTTGGTAATGCCCGTTGCCATTTGTGGTGCCACAGCAATGTGGGTAAACGAATACCGTGACGAGGTACTCAGTCAGCGCTGATATTAGCGTCAACGGTATCGTCAGAGTCCTCTGTAGCGGTAATAGCCCGTTGCTGGCGGAAAATATTCAGCCAGTACGCGGCTTTTTCCGTATTACCCGCTTTTTCATAATGCTGAAATAAATTCATCGCAATGGGTCGCTGAGCTTTTGGATCATTTAACAGCGAGCGCCAGATATTCAGGTAAATGGGCGGAATATATCTGGCATCGTGATTTTCCATAAAGGTAATGCGGTCGCTGGGTTTATAGCTCTCCACCCCAATGTTGTTGCAGGTTCTGGCCGGATACAGCGTGACGGGAAATTCGATGGATTGCCAGTACTCTATATTGGCCAGCGGTGCGTAGGTAATCGCCCCCAGAAACACCAGATTAGGCGCACTCTTTCGTGCACAATATTCTTTTGCGAAACTCCGGGTTAATGGATATTCGTCAACAAAGCCGACAAAATGCGCCAGTTCGTGTACGAAGACACTGTAAGTATCTCCCACATCCAGATACATTACGCCGTTATTGACATTAGCCTTACCTGATTTCGCCAGGATGACGGCATGAGTAAACTGACGCTGACGTACCACCGGTTCCAGTACTTCGATATTACAACCTAAGCGTCCCTGTCCTTGCCAGTTGGCATCACATCGAATGGCATTACGCTGCAACCAGACCGGTTTATTTACACACAATGGCAGCTGTTTAAGCCGTTTGTCACCCAGATACTGCTGATAAATCCGGTTTGCCTGTACCATTTCTGCCAGCCCGGTGGCAAAAGGCTGGATCTGCTGACGGCACTGACTATCTGCTACCGTGACCTGTTTGACTGCGGCTAACGCCGCTATTGACTGGGGTTTATAGGTCTTTAACACCGCCATCACGTTACGGGCCTGTTCGTGCCCTTGTTCGGCGGCAAATTCAAATAAGCCAAAACCTTCGTCTTCGAGCCCCTGCTGCCAGCGAATAGACGCCAGCTGGAAAGCACTCTGAGGATCCGTTGCCGCCGTTTTTTCCAGCCAGGGTTCTGCCAGTGAGGATTTCTGATGTAACAGATACCAGTCGGCCAGTGCGGTTTGGGCAATAAAGAAGTCTTGTTCGGCGGCGGCCTTTAACCAGGTTTCACGATGGGCGAAGTCGTCTCTGGTTAAGGCAAATTCATACTGGGCTTCAGCTACGCCGCCACGGGCGGCAAGGCGCACCAGACGCTGAGTAACACGGGGATTATCTTCGATACGGGAAAGCGCCAGCGCGGCGGGTGAATAACCCGCCTTTATGAGCATTTCCAGCCAGTATTCGTCCTGTTGGTCCTCAGCATAAGCAAGCAAGCGCTCCTTAGCCTGCTGATTGTCCTGTAACACCGACAACCATAACAAAGGCGCAGGTTTATCAGCCTGCCCGGCATTCGCCAGTAACTGTGAGGGTAAATGCCCGCTGTCTGCCGCTATCGTCAAAGACGTAAAAACGGCCAGACAGGTCGCCCTGAAAAACATCATGAGCTTAATCGGCTACCGTATTTTGCCTTAAGCGTTGCAGTTCCAGGCGGGCGTAACGGTGCTCTACGTATTCGTATACATTGGTACTCAACGCAAACTTAAAATAATTGGACGCCACACCCGGTTGGTCGTTTTCTTCGTGGTACTTGCCAAGGTAAAAATAAGCCTCACACAAACGGTCGGTCAGTTCTTTTTCACTGGTAATCCCGTGCAGTAACGAATCCAGTAATGCTTTTTCATCCTGCTGACCTAAAAACAAATCAACCAACCCCGTCGCCCAATGCGTTACCGGTAAAAGCTGGCGGCGTTGGGATAAGGTTTGTCTGGCAGTGTCAGGCGCTATTTTTTGTTCGGCAAAATAGGCCCACAACACCCGAAAGGGATCTTCAGGGGCTTTATCGGCAAAAGTGGCCAGGTCTGATACCGCCAGATCCGGACGACCGCCATAATAGAGTGCGATACCCCGGTTTAAAAATGCAAAATCGTAATCAGGATCTAAATCCAGCGTAGAATCAAAGGCTTCGTAGGCACGACTGAACTGCTCCTGTTGTACCATGTGCACGCCCAGCGAATTATAGGCTTCTGCCATGTCTGGTTTAAAATCGATGGCCCGGTTGTAATCAAACTGCGCCAGGCCGCCCAGTCCGACACTGTCGTATAACATGCCGCGTTGAAAATGCAGTTGAGCTTTATCATCATCGGTGAGTTCCGAATTAGCCAGGATCTGGCCGAAGCGAGCGATAGCCACCTGTGAACGAATACTTAATGGCGCAGGCTCCGGCACCAGCAGGTTCCCCATTTCGGTTTGTTTAGGTTGAGGCGCTGTTTGTGCACATCCGGTTAGCACTAAAACAAAAAAGATAAGACTCAATCGACTAAGCATGGTAAATATAATTCATTCCTATTCGTCGCGATAATCACAACTATAACAGAAGTAAAACGCGAACACGTATCTAAGAGTGGGATTAAAACAAAAATAACGACTTAAAAGGAAGTAGTAAATTGTTACAACAATTAAAAGACGCCGCACTTAAAGCTCAGAAAAATGCGTACGCCCCCTATTCGAAATTCAGAGTTGGTGCCGCTATTATCGCCGATGACAAGCACATCTATGCGGGCTGCAACGTTGAAAACGCCGCGTTTCCGCAGGGGCAATGTGCAGAAGCATCGGCCATTGGCACCATGATCACCCAGGGTGGAAGCCGAATAAACGAGATACTGGTGGTGAGTCCCAACGAAGACTATTGCTACCCCTGTGGCGGATGCCGACAAAAAATTGCTGAATTCGCTGACGCTGCCACCCCGGTTTACCTGTTGACCTCTACCGGTGAGTGTACACAGACCACCGTAGCAGAGTTGCTACCACACAACTATACTCTGCCCGATGAGCAACACCGCGGTTAGCCCTTTTTCGCTTCCTGCTTTGCATTAAATGCCGCCAGCTGCTCTTCTGTGGCTGGTAACTGGTGTTTTTCTTTCCACTCGCTGTATGGCATTTTGTAAACAATACGGCGGGCTTCATCGTAATCAACTTCCTCACCCACGTCTTCTGCCGCTTTGCTGTACCACTTAGCCAGGCAATTCCGGCAAAAGTCAGCCAGTATCATCAGCTCGATGTTTTGCACATCTTTATGCTCATCCAGATGCGTGATCAAACGGCGAAACACTGCCGCTTCAATTTCGGTTTGTACTGATTTATCCATTGTCGTTTTTTCCTTCTGTTCACCATAAAAAAAGGGGCCTGAGCCCCTTTATACTGATTTAAATCGGTTTACGATTAAGCGTCGTCAGAAGACTCAGGCTTAGCTGGCTTTTCCAGCAGCTCTTTAATGCTTAAACGTACACGGTTCTGACGGTCGATTTCCATTACTTTTACGTCAACCATCTGACCTTCAGACAGGTAATCAGTTACCTTGTTTACGCGCTCATGAGCGATTTGTGAAATGTGTACCAGACCTTCTTTACCTGGTAATACTTCAACGAATGCACCGAAGTCTACGATACGGGTTACTTTACCGTTGTAGGTTTTACCTACTTCGATTTCTGCAGTCACCTGTTCAATCTTAGCAATGGCGATTTCCGCTTTAGCACGCTCGGTTGCGAAGATCTTCACTGTACCGTCATCTTCGATTTCGATGTTGGTGTCAGATTCTTCAGTGATTGAACGAATCATCGCGCCACCTTTACCGATAACGTCACGGATCTTGTCCTGATCAATCTTCAGCGTGTAAATGCGCGGTGCAAATTCGCTCATTTCTTCGCGGTGACCGCCCAGAGCAGAGTCCATTACGCCAAGAATGTGTAAACGGGCTTCTTTTGCCTGTTTAAGGGCAATCTGCATGATTTCTTTAGTGATACCTTCAATTTTGATATCCATCTGCAGAGCGGTAACACCTTCAGTGGTACCGGCAACTTTAAAGTCCATGTCACCTAAGTGATCTTCATCACCTAAGATGTCAGACAGAACTACGAAGTTATCGTCGCTCTTAACCAGACCCATGGCGATACCAGCAACAGAGGCTTTAATTGGTACACCAGCATCCATTAACGCCAGTGAGGTACCACATACAGAAGCCATTGAAGATGAACCGTTTGATTCAGTGATTTCAGATACCACACGAACTACGTACGGGAATTCTTCATCAGAAGGCATAACTGCCTGAATACCACGCTTAGCCAGACGACCGTGACCAATTTCACGACGCTTAGGTGAACCAATCATGCCGGTCTCACCCACACAGTATGGAGGGAAGTTATAGTGCAGCATGAAGCGGCTGTCTTTCTTACCAGACAGTTCGTCAATCATCTGGGCGTCACGTTCAGTACCTAAGGTTGCAACAACCAGGGCCTGAGTTTCACCACGGGTAAATACCGCAGAACCGTGAGTACGTGGCAGTACACCGGTAGACACGTTAAGCGCACGAACCATAGTTGGATCACGGCCATCGATACGCGGCTCACCTGCCAGAATGCGTGAACGTACAACGTCACTTTCCAGCTCATGTAACAAGTCCAGCACTTCTTTCTGGTCCTGCTCTTCATCAGCCGCCAGAATTTCAGCTGCCGCTTTTTCAGTTACCGCAGTAACCGCGTCTTTACGCTCCAGCTTGTCAGAAATCTGATAAGCAGCAGTCATACCTTCAAGCGCAAGGGCTTTGATTTTATCTTTCAGGCTGGTGTTTTCCTGCGGAGCAACCCAGTCCCACTTCGGCGTGTTCACTTCAGCAGCAAATTCATTTACCGCAGAAACAACTGTTTGTAACTGCTCGTGACCGAACATTACCGCGCCAAGCATAACTTCTTCAGACAGCACGCTGGCTTCTGATTCAACCATCAGTACCGCACCTTCAGTACCGGCAACCACTAAATCCAGCTGGCTGGCTTCCTGTTCGCTGTTACGGGTATTCAGTACGTATTCGCCATCGGTGTAACCTACACGCGCCGCACCAATCGGGCCGTTGAAAGGAATACCAGAGATGGCCAGTGCCGCTGAGGTACCGATCATTGAAATGATATCGGTTGGAATTTCAGGGTTAGCAGAAACAACCGTTACCACAACCTGAACTTCGTTTTTGAAGCCTTCAGGGAACAGTGGACGGATTGGACGGTCGATCAGACGTGCAGTTAAGGTTTCACCTTCAGAGGGACGACCTTCACGTTTGAAGAATCCACCCGGGATTTTACCGGCTGCGTAGGTTTTTTCCTGATAGTTAACCGTCAGCGGGAAAAAATCCTGATCGGCTTTGGCTTCTTTTTTACCGACTACGGTTACCAGTACAGTGGTATCGTCCATGCTGGCTAGAACTGCAGCGGTTGCCTGACGGGCAATTACGCCCGTTTCTAAAGATACAGTATGCTGACCATACTGGAATGTTTTTGTAATAGGAGTCACTATTTGTCCTTTAAATCTTTCTTTACAATTTCTTCGCTTTTAAACGCGGCCGTTAGTATAGCGGCGTCAACCGTGGTTTACCAATAACTAATCACAACTAAACAAAAAAATTGATTAACTACTGTAAATTGGACATTTTTGCGCCGGTCTATGGCGTCTTTTCATCAATCTGTCATACTGATTTATAACAGTACTGTAGTTAAAACATTACTTTTAACGGATTGAGAGACAGAAATGTTAATTCTTAGGCTCAATAAAGCAGGTGCTCCACAGGACTGGCTTGATGTGTATCAGGCTGCACGCTATTACGCCCAGAATAAAGTACTGTTTGAATTAGGTGCGCAACACCGCACACTTTATGGCGGCTGGAATCGTCACGGCGAGCAAAGCCAGCTGCGTATCAGTTCAATCATTGCCTGCGATGGCAAGGTCACTCAAAACGGCAAAATTGCCTTGTGTAACCGCTATTTATTTCGCCGCGACAACTACTTATGTTTATATTGTGGCGATCAGTTCCGCTCTGGCCAGTTAACCCGCGACCACATTATCCCCCGCTCTCGCGGCGGTAAAAACATCTGGCAAAATGTGGCGACTGCCTGTGTGCGCTGCAATCATCAAAAAGGCGCTCGCACACCGGAAGAAGCCAACATGCCGTTACTGGCAGTGCCTTTTGCGCCAAATCTGTATGAACGGTTTTATTTAATGAACCGGCGCATACTGGCTGACCAAATGGACTTTTTAAGCCATCATTTCAGCCAGCGCCGGGACTGGATTTAAGCGCGCTCTGCGCTAATTGGCGGTAATGCGCCTTTTTTCTGCTCTCTGCGAACTGCACTGAACCACAGATCTAACCAGTCAGAGCGAATTTTTTCTTCCAGCGATAAGGATTCATCGGAAGGACAAAACAAACCAATTTTAATGACAAACTTGGCAAAGTTATTGGTTTCGATGTCGATGACCGGATCGATACTGATAAACTCTGCATCAAGGTTACGTTCTATCCAGCTTTTATAACGCTCGGCTACGTCCCGGAAATGTCCGCAGTGTGCGATGGATTTTGCCCTGAACTCATCCAGTAATTGGTACGGATTAACCAGCGGCTCTAGGATGATAGAGAATTCGTGCAAACGATAGCGGCGCAAAAAGTTTAGGTTTTTAACGACCTGGATCATCAGTTGATTATTAGGTACATAAACATGCTTACCGGTATATCCATAATGTTCAGCGTCTACCTCAAGCAAGGTGGTTTTGGCCCAGTCCATTTCGACCACTTCGCCCACCTGTTCACCCAGCTGAACCCAATCTCCCACCCGAAAAGGACGGGTAGTCATGTAATAGATGAAGCCCATGAAACACTGGATCATCTCGCGGGTAGCAAACACTATTGCCACCATAAAGGCGGCGATAGACAGCGCCAGGTTTTGCACTTCGGTTGACCACAGCATGAGTAATAAAACCAGTAAAATGGCATTGCCCAGCTGGTCAATCAAATTGATGGAATGGCGGCGGTCGTCCCCCTTCTTTTTACCCTGACGGCGCAGTAGCCTGATTACGATGCGCTTAGCTGCCAGAAACAGCACAACCAGCGCCAGTGATGTCAGCAATTTATAAGACTGGGTGTAGGCTAAAAAAATTGCCCAATTCTTGTCGATAAAGTCAATTACCGCCATGCAATCATGCTCCTCCAATAAAAAAGTCCACCCTTAAGGTGGACTAATACATCTGATTGAAGGGTGGCAGGTTATACCAAAAAACTCAACCTTACCATGCCCTTCCGGGTCCGTCCGTCGCTGTTATTCGCGAATTTGGCCGTTACCGGTTACCACGTATTTTTCAGTGGTCAGCGACTCCAGTCCCATCGGACCATAAGCATGTAACTTAGTGGTCGCTATACCAATTTCAGCACCAAGGCCAAGCTGGCTACCATCATTAAAGCGTGAAGACGCATTAATCATTACCGCCGAGGCATCCACGGCACGCTGGAAGTGCTTTGCCGCATCCATATTCTGTGTACAAATCACCTCTGTATGGTGACTACCAAATTTATGAATGTGCGACAGTGCTTCGTCGTAGTCTTTAACTACGCGGATAGCGATTTCAAGGCCAAGGTACTCTTCGCCAAACTCGTCATCGCCAATCACATCGGCATTGTCGAAATAGCTGGCTGCCGCTTCGTTAGCATGCACCGTAACGCCTTTCTCCTGACACATTTTATTGACCCGAGGCAGAAAATCACCAGCAATTGCCTGATGCACTACCAAACCCTCCAGTGCGTTACACACGCCGGTACGTTGGGTTTTACCATTGATCAAAAGCTCCAGTGCCATGTCCAGATCAGCGTCTTTGTCGACATATAAGTGGCAAACACCTTTAAAGTGCTGAATTACCGGCACCTTACTGTTATCGGTGACATAACGGATAAGGCCTTCACCACCACGAGGAATAATCACGTCGATAGTATCAACCTGCTCCATCAGTTCTTGCATCAGGGCACGGTCCGGATCCGGGATCACGCTGATTAACGCTTCAGGTAAATCGTGCTCACGCAGTACCTGCTGCAATAAGCCGGCAATCGCCATGCTGGTTTGCAGGGCTTCTTTACCACCACGCAGAATTACGCCGTTACCCGATTTAAAACATAAAGCACCGGCATCAGCGGTTACGTTTGGACGGGCTTCGTAAATCATACAAACCACACCAAGGGGCACACGCATTTTGTTAATTTGCAGGCCGTTTGGACGTTCCATAATTGAACGTTCCTGCCCTACCGGATCGGCCAGTTCAATAATGGTTTCGATGCCTGCAGCCATATCTTCGATACGCGCAGGCGTAAGGGTCAGGCGGTCTAACATGGCATCATCCAGACCAGCTTGTTTACCCTCAGCAACTTCTTTGGTGTTAACCTTAACTATCTCGTCCTGGTTATCACGAATGGCAGCCGCCATGGCAGCCAGTACTTTATTTTTCGTTGCTTCATCTAAAATCGCTAACGTTTTGGCAGCGTTAGCAGTGTCGTTAGCAATTTGTGTAATTAAACTCATTTGTTCTCCAATACTGCAATGTGCTGTTCTGAAATAATCGGACCGGTCTTTTCTTCAAATTCGGTCGCAAACTTTTCATTGCCCTCATTAGCAATAAAATTCAGTAAACAGCTACTGTAATTTGATCTCGCTTTGGCCAGCTTTTTACCGTCTTCCCGACGGACCAGTATGGTATCACCCACCGAAAACTCGCCTTTCACATCAAGAATTTCGCTACTGGTTAACCCTTCTACCCCTTGATCCAAAGGTTCACTAAAGTCTTCTTTTATAACCACCTCACCCTGCGCATTCGAGGTATGTGTCATCCAGTGGATGTTTTCCTGCATCGGCTTTTCATCAGCCTGGAAATGCGTGCCCGGGTTTTTGCCTGCCAGCATCATGTTAAACGACAGCTCAGTAAAACCGTTGATGATAAAGGTGTCGATACCATGAGATACCGCTTTTTCAGCAGCTTCGACTTTCGTTCGCATACCGCCTGTGCCTACCCCATCTTCGGCTGCACCACCCGCCATGGCGTAGATTGATGCATCGATAGTATCTACCCATGACAGCAGTTTGGCGTCATCATGTTTATGCGGGTTTTTATCGTATAACCCGTCGACATCTGAACAGATAATCAGCGCATCGGCATCGGCTGCAGTGGCAACCATCGCTGACAGATTATCGTTATCGCCAACTTTAAGTTTGTCGGTCGTGACAGTATCGTTCTCGTTAACAATAGGCAGTATGTCGTGCTCAAGCAGACTATTTAACGTATCGCGAATACTCACATAGCGCTCACGATCACGTAAATCGGCATGGGTTAACAACATTTGCGCCGTGGCAAAGTCGAAGAGTTTATCCCACGTGGCCATCATCTCGGTCTGACCAGCGGCCGCCATGGCTTTCTTGACAGCGATATCTTTCTTGGTCAGCTCCGGGAAAAGATGCGCTCCCGCCGCGACTGAGCCAGAAGAAACCAGCACCACCTGAATGCCCTGCGCCCGACAACGAACGATAAATTGCGCAATACTTAATAAATAATGACTACTACATCCCTGTCGGCTAGGTGCAATTAACGCACTACCAACCTTAACTACAATGCGTTTCCAGTTTGAACGATTCATATATCCTTTCACCTTACGATAATTCTGCTAAAACTTTATTCGTTTCGATAAATTTCGCCTGCACCTTTGCGTGCGGCTCGTCACTGAAGATAATTACGCCCCAGATAGTCAGTGAGCTAATGATAAAGCCGGGGACAATCTCATATACAACACTACTTAGCGTTGCTCCGCCCTCCAGAACCGGTGCATATATCCAGAACAGGACAGTAATTGCACCACTTAAAATGCCTGCGAGAGCAGCTTTATGAGTTAAATTTTTCTTGTATAAACAAAACAGTACCAATGGACCAAAAGCGGCACCAAAACCTGCCCAGGCATTACTCACCAATGACAAAATACTGTTTGACGAATCCCATGCCAGCAGCAACGCAACCAAAGCCACGCCGGCAACGCCATAACGACCAATCGCTACTGTTTCTTCCTGTGTTGCCTCTTTATTGCTCACCACACGGTAGATATCTTCGGTCAGTGAACTGGCCGATACCAACAACTGTGACGAGATGGTACTCATGATGGCGGCGAGTATGGCTGCCATCAAAAAGCCACTGATTAACGGGTGAAACAAGATTTCCGAGAAAATAATGAAAATCGTTTCTGCGTCGTCAACCTGCAAACCAAACTGATTAGCGTAAGCAATACCAACAAACCCGGTACCCAGTGCGCCAATAATAGTCACCAGCATCCATGACATACCTATATTGCGAGCCGTTGCAATCGCTTTGACTGAGCGGATTGCCATAAATCTGACAATAATATGGGGCTGACCAAAATAGCCCAATCCCCACGCCAGACTGGATACCAAACCTACAGCAGTAAGCCCCTGCCATGACTCGGCCAGTGAAGGCACTGACTCAAAAGCGGCGCTGTTCATCTGCGCCAGACTGTCGAATTCGGTAAACGCAACAACAGGCACCAACACCAGTGCAACAAACATAATGCACCCCTGCACAAAGTCCGTCATGCTCACCGCCAGAAAGCCACCCAGTAAGGTATAAGACACCACAACGGCCAGTGTAATGATAAGGCCGGTTTGGTAACCCATATCAAATGCACTTTCAAACAACTTGCCACCTGCTACCAGGCCAGCGGAGGTGTAAAGTGTAAAAAACATCACGATAATCGCGGCAGACACCATTCGCACACTGGCGTCAGACTGTCCGAAACGTTTGGCAAAAAACTCAGGGATCGTTAATGAGTCATCAGCTACCTCGGTGTAAACCCGCAGCTTAGGCGCGACCAGATAATAGTTAGCCAGCGCTCCGACAACTAAACCAATGGCAATATACATGGCGTCAAACCCGGTCAGAAACATAGCGCCGGGTAAGCCCATTAGCATCCAGCCACTCATGTCTGATGCACCCGCAGAGAGTGCTGTTACATGAGGGCTGACCTGACGTCCACCCAGAATGTAGCCGGAAATATCACTGGTTGACTGCTTATAAGCAAAGAGTCCTATTCCCAGCATGACTGCGAAATAGATTGCCAACGAGATATAACTTTCTATCGCCATAAAAAATATTTGCCTTAGTGATTTCGGTTCACATCAATATTAATTAGTGCACTAATTATACGTGTATGAATTTTTATTTCAAGGTTGGTTTTTATGCTTAAGAAGACAAAATTGCGCTTTTCAGCGAGTTACAAACAAAAAACGGACTAAAAGCAGCGCTATAAGAATTATTAAACTCTTAAAGAGTAAAACATCTAATGCATTGTTAATAATGATTTTATTTTATAAGATGTCTGATTTTACGGTATTAAAATAAAAAACAGCCTCCGTTCTGGTGAGGCTGCTTTTTATATTTGAGATGTGACAATTTAATTACGACTCTAAATATTGGCAAAACAAATAAATTCAGGCCGCAAGAGTGGACTGATTGGTAGCTAACTGACGAAGGGTTGCCGCAAGACCTTCGCACCACGATTGAAAATCAATGGAGTCTGCCCCGGTGTGAGCGAGACCGAGCCACTGACACTGAGACACATGACACGCCATACTCACCTTAATGCCCAGTTCAATATTCGTATGACGTGCCTTGTCGGGAATGGTAAAAGCAGCAGCGATGCGACAGTCGCGTAAAAGCCCTTGTCCCGCATGGTTAAATATCATTTCGAAACGTTTGGCCAGAGGGCTGCTGTTATCAGGAGGAAGTTGGTACACTACCCCGCCCAAATTTTGAGTTTTGTCTGTTTGTTTCACTAAGTCAGTATGATTGAGCAACTGTATCTTTATGCCGGTTCGTCCCAGCACAGCACCCAACCGCTGCACACGCTCACGTATACTGGCGTTCCATTCATAAAGGACGACGCCTACGGTCAGAAAATCGGGTTCAACATTAAGTGATGAGGTCAGGTTTGGCTTACGCTCAGTAATTACCGCTGATGATTGCAAAGACTCGCTCACTACATACTCTCCTTTCACTATCAATTCGCCCTGTAAGCAAGACAACATGATAAAAGCGCCCTTATGGCATTTGCTAACTTATAACTTACAACAAGCAAGGCAGGGGCCAATCTTGACCAAAGGGAATTTCTATTTATTTTTAATGACTTACAAAAAAAGAGAGAGTTAGAGAAGTAACAAGGGCAAGCCAGACTGAGCATTCCTTCCCGCAAGTGTGAAAAAAATTCACACTGGCGGATTATATTGAGTTACCAACGAATCGGTTTACGTTGACGGAAAAACATGCCATTTGGACTATCGCTGTCCAGACTTGCCAGCCACAATGCGGTATCTGCGCCCTCTTCCGGAGTCAGCGGTGCACCTGGGCCTCCCATTCGGGAATGTACCCAACCCGGGCACATAGCGTTAACTTTTACATTAGCACCAACGGGAACTTCTGCTGCGGTTTTGACGGTTAAGGCATTGAGCGCGGCTTTGGTGACAGCGTAAGCTGGTGGGCCGGCCATTTTTTCATTGTAACTGCCATAACCGCTGGAAACATTAATGATGCGCCCATAGTTGTTTTTAAGCATGGCTGGTAACAACAACCTTGTCAGCGTCGCAGGCCCTTTTACGTGCACGTCAAAAGAACGTTGCCAGTCCTCTGCCGCAAGCTCCGTTACCGCCCCCTTATCCATTACACCAGCGTTATTAATTAGTATATCAATATCAGAGTATATCGCTGTAGCGCGAGTAATAGCGTCTTCAATGGCATCCTGACTGGCCAGATCCATTACCACAGGATGTGCATCACCGTTGAGTAACTGGCATGCCCGCTCAGCTTCGTCTTCATTTCTTCCCGCCACCAGAACTTTGTGGCCCAGTTTAAGCAAACCTTCGGCAATAGCGAAACCAATACCGCGGTTGCCTCCGGTTACCAAAGATACAGGAGTCATTGTATTTCCTTGCTGTCTCGTTCAGGTTTGCCCTGAATTATGTGAATTGATGTGGCTTCAACGTATTCGGTAAGTAAATAGATCAAAGGTGTCAGGAGCGCCCAGACTACAACCAGCAAACCAACCACCACAGACAGTTCCGGGCCAAAAGACACTGCACCCAGCTGCATACCAGCCACGTAACTGCTGGTGCCGCCAATGGCACCAAGACCAGCAGCTAACCCATAGTGCTTACGCAGGTACCCCAGGCTATGACGAAGGGTTGCGGCAAACGCAGCCCATAGCAACCCAAGCCAAAAAGGTACCGGTAATAATTGCCCGGCGTCGGAAAAAATATACACACCACTCAGGGTCAGCAAACTGTCGGTAAGCAAACCGGTAACGGCCACACACAACATTATCAGCAGCTCAGAAGCCCAGCCACGGACCAGCAACAGATGACAACACAACATTGCGGCGACCACCCACCAGTACTGATCCTGATACAAAATTAATAGCCACCAACACACCTGAAAACCAAGCAGGTTAAGCAGATTAATCACCATTTTATTTGTCATTGGGCTCCCGTCAGGCATAAATTTTGTATTTAACAGTGTATTAAACAGTTAATACGACAAAGTTATCTTGGGGTTCACACAGGAGCACAGATCAATAATGAAAATGGTTAAATATTACTTAATGGCCGGACTGCTATTGTGCGTACTCGCAGCAACATTGCCTTACTGGTGGCTCAACATTATTTTACTTTGGGGCGCAGCATCGCTCTTCGTGGTGTGTATTGCCTACTTATCCCATTACCCGGAACTGTTTCGTAAAAAGACAGATGGTCGGATACCGTGGTTTGCACGCTGGTTGTTTATTCCTTTTTTATTAGGTGCACAACTTTACAATTATTATGCTCGCAAAACCGACAAAGTCCCTAACATTCAAAAAATTGAAGACCAGCTCTATCTCGGAACGCGGTTGGTAAGTAAGGATGTCGAGCAGTTAAAGCACCAGGGAATTGATTGCATTCTCGATGTCACCGCTGAATTCGATAGTCTGGACTGGACCAGTTACCGCTACGATGTGGATTACCTGAATATTCCGGTGCTTGACCACACCAGCCCTACCACAGAACAGCTACACCTGGCTCTCAACTGGATAGACCAACACTTACGTGAAGATCGAAAAGTGCTGGTGCACTGCGCGCTGGGTCGAGGTCGCTCAGTACTGGTGATGGCGGCTTACTTGCTGGCAAGAAATAATACGCTGTCAATTGTTGACGTGATGAATAAAATTCAGTCTGTCAGAGCCACTGCAAGACTCAACAAAAGCCAGCTGAAAAGCCTGACTAAGGTAAAACAGCGTGGCCGACTGAAACTGCATACTCAGCTGGCACTGATTGCGAACCCAGTGGCTGGCGGAGGCAAGTGGGTACAGTATAAAGAAGAAATCCTGTCATACCTGAATAGTCAGTTCAGGGTCACTATTTACGAAACCACACCGGAGCAGGATGCAACCTGGCAGGCCCGGCAAGCGGTTTCAGCAGGTAACGAGGTGTTGATAGCCTGTGGTGGAGATGGCACGGTGACAGAGGTGGCCACCATTGCCCGTGAACATGAAAAGGTACTGGGCATTGTGCCACTGGGAACAGCCAACGCGTTAAGTCAGATTGTGTATGGGTTTCGCAGCAAGCTCGCGCCGATTACCCGAGCGTGTGAAGTCATTTGCGAGCAGCATTATACGCCGGTGGATACTGCCGAGTGTAACGGCCGCTTAATGCTGCTGGTTTCTGCCATTGGCTTTGAGTCACAAATGATTGAACATGCCGATCGGGATGAAAAAAACAACGGTGGGCAAATGGCTTACCTGGAAGGTTTATGGAAAGCGATGACCAACAATGAGACCCTTGCGCTGAAAGTAGCTATGGATGACGAAGAATTTGAGCTTGATACTCCGTCTTTCGTCATTGCCAATGCTGCCCCGCTAAGCACGGCTCTTGCTCAGGGTGGCGACATCCCCGATATGACAGACGGTAAACTGGACATCACCTGGCTGTCGCCATCAGAAGAGCATAAGCCATTACTGACAGTAGCAGAATTAGTCTTCAGCAACGCAGAGTCAAAAAAGATGTCCGGTAATATTCATCATCGTAAAGTGCAACAGATCAGCGTTGAATTTCCTGGCGAACAAACTTATGTGATCGACGGCGAAACCTATCGCGGTAAGTCGCTGAGCATTAGCTGCCAGCCGAAAAGTCTGAATATGCTGGCCGACACTACCCGCTTTAAAGAAAATATTCCCCTCACCGCTTAGTGTTTCTCAATTACAAAAGTAGCGTAATATTTACGCTACTTTTTCTTCAAAACCCCTCCACCATCAATAAACACCATATTTATCAGTAGGTTATTTAGGGAACAAAGATTGCAACTTGTAGTTTAAGCGTGATCGCTATCACGACCATGAACAACTTTGACAGGAGCAAACCATGACGATTTTTGAAGCACTACGCCAGGACCATGAAAAGCAGCGCTTATTACTGAAGATATTGGTACAAACCCATGGCGATACTGCCGCTCGCCGGGACTATTTCGAGGAACTCAAAGACGAGCTGTCGCGCCATGCCACCGCTGAAGAGCGCCATTTTTATTCACCGCTGATGGAATATGACGGTGCGGTAGAACTTTCCCGACACGGTATCGCGGAGCATCACGAGATAGATGAGCTACTTGAAAAACTGGATGATACTGATTGCAGCTCACCAGCCTGGTTACGTTATTTAAAGCAGCTTAAGGAGCAAGTCGAGCATCATCTGGATGACGAAGAGCAGGAATTTTTTCAGATTGGCGGCCGCCTGTTAAAAGAACAGCAAAAAAATGCCCTTGGCGCCGCCTATCAGGAAGAAATGGCAGAGCTCGCCTGAGGCTAAAATTATGAATCCGCTTAAACTGGCCATTTACGTTATGCTTGCGGTGCCGCTGATAATACAGTTTTTGCTGTTTATGTCGCCGCTGGCGCGCAATAGTTATGGGCCAATCATTATCGCTGCGCTATTGCTAAGCATTTGTGTGCTACTGGTTCTTACCCTTGGTAAGTTTGTCCGCAGTAATGGCCAGGATTCACTATGAGGGTACTGCGGGCGAGTTATGGGTGGTAAAGGTCAGGTAAACTGCATGCAGCATACCAGGCACGTAACCGACAATGGTAAGCAATATGTTTAACCAGAAAACGCCGCCAATACCCTTATTCAGGTAAACGGACAATGGTGGCAATAGCCCTGCTATAAGCAGTTTTACAAGAAGATTCATATTCTAACAACCAAATTAAAAAGCGCCTGGACACAGTATAGTTGCCTAATACCGGGTACAACAGTATCACTGTGGCTATAAACAAAAAAAGCCATCCGTAGCTGGATGGCTTTTTACATTTGGTGCGGAAAGCGGGACTTGAACCCGCACGGCCGAAGCCACCACCCCCTCAAGATGGCGTGTCTACCAATTCCACCACTTCCGCAAAACTTTCTCTACAACCTTAGTTAGGTGTATTGCCGCTGTTATCTTCAGCTGGCGCTGCTGGCACATCCGTATCTGCCGGCGCAGCAGAAACAGGCACTTCCAGATTTTCCCACTCATCAGGTGCTTTTTCACGCTGAGCAGTAAGACTACCTAATACCAGACTGATTACAAAAAACAGCGTGGCAAGAATACCAGTGGTACGGGTCATAAAATTACCTGAACCACTTGAACCAAATACCGTGTTGGAACCACCGGCACCAAACGAAGCGCCCATATCGGCACCTTTACCCTGCTGGATCAGCACAAAGCCAATCAGCAACAGCGCTACAATCAGGTATGCTACCAACAGCACTTGATAAATCATTTTGTTTCCTCGTTAGCCTGCCGCCTGGCAAACTTGTATAAACTCTTCTACTTTCAGGCTTGCTCCGCCAATCAGGCCACCGTCAATATCCGGTTGAGCAAATAACTCTTTAGCATTTGATGCCTTAACACTGCCGCCGTACAAAATTTGTAATGACTGCGCCAGTGACTGGCTGAATTCAGCTAAGTGTTCACGGATAAATGCGTGAACTTCCTGAGCCTGTTCAGGTGTTGCCGTAACGCCGGTACCTATAGCCCAAATTGGCTCGTAGGCCAGTACGGCCTTTTGCAGCTCTTCCGCCGTTAACACTGCGGTCAACGCATCCAGTTGCGCCGCTAAAAACGACTTAAGCTGCCCCGCTTCGCGGGTTTCCAGAGTTTCACCGACACAAATAATCGGAATTAAACCACTGGCAATGGCTTTTGCGGCTTTAACCGCAACCAGCTCGTTTGACTCACCGTGATCTTCACGGCGCTCTGAGTGACCAACAATGACATAATCACAACCCAGTTCCAGCAGCATTTGTGCTGAGATATCACCGGTGTGAGCACCGTTGTCCAGTTCACTCAGAGTCTGTGCGCCCAAAGCAAACCCAGGGGAAGAAAACTCTGCGAGATAACAGGCTGGCGGACATACCACAACCGATACGGTTGCTTCATCAACACCACTCATCAGCGTTGAAAACTCGTTAACCAATGAACGGCTACCGTTCATTTTCCAATTTCCGGCGACTATTGTTTTTCTCATCGTAGTATTCCCTACTGTGTTTGACTCGTCCCACCGTCAAAGCGGGCGTGATATTAACTATTCCATTACGATTATACAAGTAAAAAACCGCAAATTATTGAGTTAAAACAGACTAACTGGATACATTGCGAACAGCATCAGCAATTTTTTCTGCCCAGGTGGTCGATGCCAGCTCATCATCCGATTCCACCATAACCCGAATCAGTGGCTCGGTCCCACTTTTTCGCAGTAAGACACGACCCTGACGGCCCAGGGATTTTTCTGCTTCAGCTTTCGCGGTGAGTACTGCATCACTGGATAATGGATCGCTGTCGGCATTTTCAAAACGCACGTTGACCAGGGTCTGTGGGAACTTTTCAAATCCGCTGGCTAAATCATGCAAAGACATATTTGCCCGCAACATAGCAGAGATCACCTGCAGGCCTGCAATAATGCCATCACCGGTAGAGGCCAGGTTTAAATTCAGTACGTGGCCAGAATTCTCGCCGCCTATGGTCCAGTTCTTTTGTTGCAACAGTTCCATCACATAGCGGTCGCCTACTTTAGAACGTTCAAAAGGCACGCCCAGCTTACTCAGGGCAATTTCCAGGCCCAGATTACTCATTAAGGTGCCTACTACCCCACCATTAAGTCGTCCGGCTTTCAGCGCATCACGGGCAATAATGAATAGCACCTGATCGCCATCAATGACATTGCCCAAATGATCAACCATCATAATCCGGTCGCCATCGCCATCCAGTGCAAAGCCTAAATCTGCGCCATGTTCCAGCACTGCCTCTACCGTTGAGCGCATACTGGTTGCACCCACACCTTCATTGATATTCAGACCATTCGGCTTAGTACCAATTTCAATCACGTCAGCGCCAAGTTCGGCCAGCACGTTAGGTGCAATATGGTAGGTTGCGCCATGGGCACAATCGACCACCACTTTTAGCCCTTGCAGAGACAGTTCGGAAGGGAAAGTACCTTTACAGTATTCAATATAACGTCCAGCGGCATCGTTTATGCGCGAGGCTTTACCCAGTTTATTAGACGCTACACAGGTCATCGGCTGGTCCATCATCGCCTCAATGGCAATTTCGATGTCATCATCCAGTTTATAACCATCTGATGAAAAGAATTTAATCCCGTTATCGTAGTAAGGATTATGCGACGCACTGATCACAATCCCCGCTTCTGCACGAAAAGTTTTGGTCAGGTAAGCTATTGCTGGTGTGGGCATCGGGCCCAGTAAGCTACTGTTAATGCCTGCCGCAGACAAGCCGGCTTCCAGCGCCGCTTCCAGCATGTAGCCTGATATACGCGTGTCCTTACCGATAAGCACTTTATTGGTACCCTGGCCAGCTAACACCTTACCGGCAGCCCAACCTAATTTAATGACAAATTCCGGGTTAATGGCACTTTCGCCCACTTTGCCCCGAATACCGTCTGTACCAAAATATTTTCTCGCGCCCATAAAATTATCCTAATTATAATGTATTCATATAGCTGACCACTTTCACCACATCTGCCGTTTCCCCGACATCATGTACTCTTATTATTTGCGCGCCTTTCATCGCGGCAATGGTGGCTACAGCTAAACTTCCGGCCAAACGCTTTTCTACAGGCTGACCAGTCAGATTTCCAATCATTGATTTACGTGACATACCAACCAGTAAGGGCATATCAAACCGATGAAACCGCTCCAGTTCATGCAACAGCTGATAGTTGTGCGTTAGAGTTTTACCGAAGCCAAACCCAGGGTCAAGCAGGATTTTATCACGGCTAATTCCGGCTGCTTCACAGGCTGCGATTTGTTCGTTGAAGAACTGGTCTACCTCACCGAACAGGTTGGCATATTCTGGTGCAGCCTGCATGGTTCGTGGTTGTCCCTGCATGTGCATCAGGCATACCGGCGCGCCATATTCCGCCACCACTTCTTTACATCCTGGCTCTTGCAACGCTCTGACATCATTGATTAAATCGGCACCCACCGCGAGCGATTCGCGCATGACCTCGGCCTTACTGGTATCGACAGAAATAACCACATCCGATTGTGCACGCAGCGCAGCAACAACTGGCACGACCCGGGCGATCTCTTCCTCCAGACTAACATCGGGTGCACCTGGCCGGGTTGACTCGCCGCCAATATCAATAATGGTTGCTCCGGCCTGTTCCATCTCACGGGCTTGTTTTAAAGCGGCCTGTAACGTGTTGTGACGGCCACCATCAGAAAACGAGTCTGGCGTAACGTTTAAGATCCCCATCACCTGAGGTTGTGTTTTGGTTAAAGTAATCGATCGGATTTGCATAAGAATTTACATAGCAGAAAGTAAATACAAAAAAGCGCCGGAATGTCCGACGCTTCTCTCAACGCAGGGCTGATTAGCCTGGCAGGTCGCCCGGCTTGCCTACAGAAGGTTTGTCTACACCATCATTAGTGATTTCACCTTCTTTGGCTGGCGCGCCACCGCTTGGCTTGTCACCGCTGGAAGGACGATCATCCCAGCCAGCAGGTGCACGCACATCGCGACGGGCCATCAAATCATCGATCTGCTTGGCATCAATGGTTTCATACTTCATTAACGCATCTTTCATTGAGTGCAGGATATCGATGTTGTCTTCGAGGATTTTCTGTGCACGCTCATAGTTGCGGTCGATAACCGATTTAATTTCGGCATCAATCGCCCGGGCAGTGTCATCAGACATATTGGATGCCTTAGACATTGATTTACCCAGGAACACTTCACCTTCTTCTTCGGCGTACAGCATTGGCCCCATTTTATCTGACAGGCCCCACTGAGTTACCATTTTACGGGCAATATCAGTCGCACGTTCAATGTCGTTAGAAGCACCGGTGGTGACCTTTTCTGAGCCGTAAATGATTTGCTCAGCCAGACGTCCGCCAAACAAGCTTGAAATCATGCTTTCAAGATGTTGCTTGGTATGACTTACCCGGTCTTGCTCTGGCAGGTACATGGTTACACCCAGTGCGCGACCACGTGGAATAATTGACACTTTATAAACCGGATCGTGCTCAGGCACCAGGCGACCCACAATAGCATGACCTGCTTCGTGGTAAGCCGTCATGGTCTTCTCTTCTTCCGACATAACCATGGACTTACGCTCTGACCCCATCATGATCTTGTCTTTGGCTTTTTCAAACTCTTCCATCGATACCAGACGACGGTTAGCACGCGCCGCGAACAATGCCGCTTCGTTCACCAGGTTAGCCAAATCAGCACCAGAGAAACCAGGCGTACCACGGGCAATCACTGATGGCTCTACATCATCCGCCACAGGCACTTTGCGCACGTGAACTTTAAGAATTTGCTCACGGCCACGAATGTCTGGCAACCCTACCACTACCTGACGGTCGAAACGACCAGGACGCAGTAATGCCGGATCCAGTACATCAGGACGGTT
This sequence comes from Marisediminitalea lipolytica, assembly GCF_001758465.1. Lineage (GTDB taxonomy): Bacteria > Pseudomonadota > Gammaproteobacteria > Enterobacterales > Alteromonadaceae > Alteromonas > Alteromonas lipolytica. Next base: position 614,610 of record NZ_MJIC01000010.1, on the reverse strand, counting down.
GGTTGCAGCAATAACGATAATGCCTTCGTGACCTTCAAACCCGTCCATTTCAACCAGCATCTGGTTAAGGGTTTGTTCGCGCTCGTCGTGACCACCGCCTAAACCAGCACCACGCTGACGGCCTACCGCATCAATCTCGTCGATAAAGATAATGCATGGCGCTGCCTTACGCGCTTGCTCAAACATGTCACGTACCCGGGATGCACCCACACCCACAAACATTTCAACAAAGTCAGAACCTGAAATGGTAAAGAATGGCACTTTTGCTTCACCCGCAATGGCTTTTGCCAGTAGCGTTTTACCGGTTCCCGGCGGACCCACCATTAATACGCCTTTCGGGATTTTACCGCCCAGTTTCTGGAATTTAGACGGATCACGCAGGAAGTCTACCAGTTCAGCCACGTCTTCTTTCGCTTCGTCACAACCCGCCACGTCGGCAAACGTTGTCTTAATTTGATCTTCGCTCAACAAACGGGCTTTGCTCTTACCGAATGACATGGCACCACGGCCACCGCCACCCTGCATCTGCCGCATAAAGAAGATCCACACTGCGATTAACAGCAGCATCGGGAACCAGGAAATGAAGATAGACGTCAGAATAGAAGGTTGCTCAGGCGGCTCACCCAGTACGCGTACGTCCTGTTTAACCAAATCTGAGATCAACTGATCGTCAAAATACGGAATGTAAGTTTTAAAGGTTTCACCAGAGCGCTTAACACCACGAATTTCGTTGTTATCGCTGCTGATGCGCACTTCACGAATAGTGCCCTGCTTTACTTCTTTTAAGAATGTGGTGTAGTCAGTTTGTGCCCGGCCCGACTCGCTGGGAGAAAAACTCTGGAAAACCGCCATCAGAACTACTGCGATTACCAACCACAAGATTAAGTTTTTTGCCATGTCGCTCAATGCTACTAACCTCTGTAAAAAATCATCCGGCCTGTTAATGACGCCAATTTGCGTCACCTGAAGCTGCCGGTGAGTGTCTCAAAAACGCGATACCTAAGCCTACTATACTTTATAGATGCTTGCTACCAAATACACTTCTGTCAGGCCCGTTGCGAACCGATTCTCCGCTCGTCTCCTGCTGGTTGTAAAGTTATCCCGGTTAACCGGAAATAACGCATTTACCTCCTTGCTGAAACACTGTGACTGCAAAACTCCCGCCAGGTTCAGGTCTATCTCAATCCAAAGTTGACACTGAATCCCGTATTCTTCCATGTACCTAGCTGCAATATTACAGGCGCCTGCCTCACTTCACTGTATAGCAAAAACGCCGTATTCCTGGTATCTACGTTTATTCAGCCAATTCTGTTCAAAAGCGGTAAATAAAAACCCAGGTGGAAAACATTTATGCATGTAACATCGTTCCCAACCGGATTGTTGTCAATAATGCGATGCTAATCAACGCTATCGACCCGCTGAATACGTCTTTTTTGTCTTTCCCACACATTGTCATTAGGATTGTAGTCGAGATGGCGTTAGAATACGTTTTTTCAAGACAGACTTTGAACTTAAATTGTAAGAAAAACTGAATAATGAAACTTTCTAATAAACAAAAGCAATTCCTGAAAGGCCTGGCCCACCCACTTAAACCGGTAGTGCAGCTTGGTGCCAATGGCTTAACTGAAGGCGTTTTAGCCGAAATCGACAGTGCACTTAATCACCACGAACTGATTAAAGTAAAAGTGCCTACAGATGATCGTGAAGAAAAAAGCCTGATTATGGAGGCCATCATCCGTGAGACCGCCAGCGAAAAATTACAGGTAATTGGTCATACCCTGATCCTCTACCGTCTCAGTGAAGAGTGTAAAATTCAGTTGCCAAAATAAGGTAAGCTGTCGCCATCCAATCATTCCCTTTCCGTAAACGTTAGGTAGAATTAATTTACATTCTAATAACATTACGGAATATCTATGCATTTAGCCAATCATACAGCTGTGATCACCGGTGGGTGTTCAGGGCTGGGCCTGGCGGTGGCTGAGGCTTTTTTTAACGCTGGGGCAAACCTGGTTCTGATCGATCTTAACGCAACGGCAGGAACTGAAAAGCAGGCGATTTTCGGTAACGAGCGGGCTTTATTCGTTCAGGCAGACGTCACCAGCGAACAAGCCATCGCTCAGGCTTTTGACAGTGCCGTGGCAAAATTTGGCCAGGTTCATTTTTGTGTAAACTGCGCTGGTGTTGCGCCCGCAGAACGTTTACTCAACCGCGATGGCTCCCCCGCCAGCCTGGCAAAATTTAATCAGACACTGGCAATCAACCTCTCTGGCACCTTTAATGTCGCTCGTTTGGCGGCTGCTAAAATGGCACTGAATGCACCGGACCCGGCTACTTCAGAGCGTGGCGTAATTATCAATACGGCGTCCATTGCGGGTTATGAAGGGCAAATCGGGCAAACGGCTTATGCCGCCAGTAAAGCGGGCATTATCGGACTTACTCTGCCTATGGCCAGGGATTTAGCCGCGTTGGGGATCAGAGTAAACAGCGTGGCACCGGGGGTAATGGGCACACCGTTACTTACGGCCATGCCCCAGGAGGTGCAGGACGCACTGGGCGCCACGGTGCCATTTCCCAAACGCCTGGGCCTGCCGGCAGAGTTTGCCAGTCTGGTGATGCATATCTGCGAAAACAGTTACATAAATGGCGAAACCCTGCGTCTGGATGGTGCACTGCGAATGCCCCCCAGGTAACACCAAAAACAGCAGGCTGTGCTGAGGTAGCCTGCTATTCTTCGCCACCATTCACGGTACAGGCGATCTGGTATAAACGCTTCACCGCTAAATCGTTAACGGTGTTCTTAGGATAGCGTCCCCGACTCGACAACACGCCGGCTTCTTTTTCCATTAACAGCTCCAGCGCATCATCCACAGTTTCCACGCTGTAAATAGCAAACTGGCCTTTTTTCACCGCTTCGACCACCGCTTTATCCAACACCAGATGACGCACATTGGATTTGGGAATAATCACCCCCTGCTCGCCATTTAAACCCCGGTGCTGACAGACATCGAAGAAGCCTTCGATTTTCTCATTAACCCCGCCTACTGCCTGAACCTCACCATACTGATTGATGGAGCCGGTTATGGCCAGCGACTGGCTGGCGGGAATATCAGTAATCGCTGAAATAAGGGCAACCAGTTCGCCTAACGACGCACTGTCACCATCGATATGCCCATAGGACTGTTCAAGGGCAATATTGGCCGACACAGTCAACGGAAAAGACTGCGCATACTTATTACCCAGATAACCGGTTAACAGCAGTACCCCTTTAGAGTGAATGGGCTGGCCCAGCTCCACTTCACGTTCGATATCAACCACACCACTGGCACCGGCATACACCGTTGAGGTGATCCTTGCCGGTGTTCCAAAGGCCGTGTCGCCAATGTCCATCACGGTCAGGCCATTCACTTTACCAATGGCTTTTCCTTCTGTCGCAATCAGGACCTGCCCTTCTTTGATATCATTAAGCAACGAGGTACTTACCCGGCCGGTACGGCGTTTTTTCGCCATCAGGGCGGAATTTAAGTGCCCTAAATCAAGTTCGGTGTCACCCACTTTTACGCAAAAATAATGGGCTTCGTTGAGCAGCTCGATAACATCCGCAAAATGGGCAGACAGTTTTTCCTGGTGCTCGGCCATACGCAGCGAATACTCCACCAACCGGCACATGGCTGGTGACGTAATGCCGGTCAGACCCAGCTGCAGAATTTTCTTGCGGACCCGGCCCACAAAATCAAACAAATTTTGCCGTGTGGCACTGATCTCATGGTCAAAATCTACCAGCACCCGGAAAAGCTCATTAAATTCCGAGTCATAATCCTGCAAGGTATAATAAAGCTCGCGGGAACCCATCAGGATCACTTTGACTTTTAAATCGATAGCCTGGGGCATCAGTGTCATGGCACTGGTCATGCCCACATCCTGCTGCGGCAAATCCATTTTCAGTTTGCCAAACTTTATCGCCAGCTTAAGGGCGTCCCAAACATAGGGCTGGTGTAACAGCTGGTCAGCATCCAACAACAAATACCCGCCGTTAGCACGATGCAACGCACCAGGCCGAATCATTTTATAGTTGGTGTACATAGAGCCGCCCACATGGGTATATTCGATGACACCAAATAAATTCTGATAGGTCGGATTAGGTTCGTAAACCACTGGTGCGCCACTGTCCAGACTGTGGGCGCATACCACGTTAGGCAAAAAGTGTTCTTCCAGCAACTCGCGACGATCCCTTTCATCCAGCTTTTCTGCTTTGGGATCTTCGGTTAAAAACGCCACTACTGCTTCAATTAAATGGGATTTTAACTGTCTGAGATGCTTGAGCACCCCCAAATCGCCGGCATATTTATGCTCCAGCTCTTTCAGCAAGGGGCGAATACCGTGCTCAGCGGTATCCCGGTTAAGTTTACGTAACTGTTCAGAGTTTTCCCGCTTCCACACCGGTAAAGACAACAAACTCTCACTCAGGCGGTTTTCCAGCTCTCCGATAAGCTGGTAAAAGCTGTCCTGCTGTTCTTCAGTCAGTTGCGCAAATTCGCTGTCGTCCACGGGCCGGTTATTGACTATTGGCAGGAAACTGACAGTACCGTCTTCCTCATGCATCGCAACCGAATTAGCCAGCGCAAAACGCTCTACGCTATTGATGGCTTCATCATATTTTTGCTCGAATGTTCTGCCAATAGCGGCTTTTTTGCGCTGATATCCTGGGTTGTCAAAGGCGGCCGGAAAGGTATCGAGCAATTCGTCCACCAGATTTGCCATGTCTTTGGCAAACTCTTTGGCTCCCCCTGGATGCATGCGTAATACCAGTGGTTCGCGCTCTTCCTCAAAGTTATTAATAAAACACCAGTCATCCGGAGTTGCCAGCTTACTGACGTGACGCTCGATATATTCCTTAACCAGGGTAAAACGCCCGGTAGCATGTTCACCCATGACATACAGGTTGTAGCCTGTAGAGTTAATATTTAAACCAAAAGTCAGCGCTTCGCGGGCCCGCTCCTGACCTATAAAGGTGGAATTTAATGCGGCATCGTCCTTTAACGCCTGATTGATGGCACGACGATTAATATTGGGGGTGAGCTGTGTGGCAGGTAACCGCTCCCAGGTCATAGCTGTATTCTTCTTTATTTTATCTCTCATTACAGTGAATCCTGATTCCCCCTGCCTGTCAAACCCTAAACTTGTGTTTGCCCAAATTACATACTAGCCTTGCTCAACGATTAATCAGCTACCATTGTGGAATTCAATTTTCATGCGATATCTTGCTCTAGTAATGCTGTTTGCTGTTTCAGCCTGTCTTGCCGAAACCAAAGTAGTAGCGGTCAGTGACAGCGGATTTATTATCGAAAATACAGCCACAATAAACGCGTTGCCCGATACCGTCTGGCAAGCACTGGTTAACGATGTGGATAGCTGGTGGCCCAAGGACCATAGCTGGTGGGGAGATGAAGGCCGGTTTAGTATAGAACCCCTGACGGGAGGTTGCTTTTGTGAAACCGCGCAAAACCGATCTGCCCAGCATATGCAAATAGTTTTTGTTGAGCCAGGTAAATTGCTGCGTATGTCCGGCGGGCTTGGACCATTGCAGGGCATGGGGGTTTACGGCGCGTTAGACTGGCAGTTTACCGAAAATGGCACTAAAACCCGCATTACTCTTACCTATCGGGTCCAGGGATTCTACCCCGAGGGTTTTGCTGAACTTGCTCCAATTGTGGCTCAGGTACAGGGGATTCAGCTGCAAGCCCTGGTTGATTTTATCAATAACGATTAAATTACGGCCAATTAACACAATTATTCCGCTTCATTGCGCTATGGCTATTGTGAGATACCGGACCGCTAAGTTATTCTATGGGGTTATTATACCCATAACATGCAGGTAGCGGTATTTAAGCGATTTTTCCACTCGCGCTGCCAGCACAGTTGTTTAAGTTAAAATAAAGCGGAAGCCTCAGGTAAATGGCCGAAAATCAGTATAATCCACAAGAAATAGAAAGTGCTGTTCAGCAGCACTGGCAAGACACTAATGCATTTAAGGTCGAGGAAGATCCTGGCAAAGAAAAATTCTACTGCCTGTCGATGTTCCCCTACCCAAGTGGTCGCCTCCACATGGGTCACGTTCGTAACTATACCATTGGTGATGTGATCAGCCGTTTCCAACGCATGCAAGGCAAAAATGTACTGCAACCGATGGGTTGGGACGCCTTTGGCCTGCCTGCTGAAAACGCCGCTATAAACAATAATACAGCGCCGGCAAAGTGGACCTACTCTAATATCGATTATATGAAAAACCAGCTTAAGTCGCTGGGTTTCGGTTATGACTGGGATCGCGAAGTCACTACCTGTAAAGCCGATTACTACCGTTGGGAACAGTGGTTCTTCACTCGTCTTTACGAAAAAGGCCTGGTTTATAAAAAGAACTCCACGGTTAACTGGGATCCGGTAGACCAGACTGTACTGGCCAACGAGCAGGTTATCGACGGTCGCGGCTGGCGTTCAGGTGCAGTAGTCGAGCAAAAAGAAATCCCCCAGTGGTTTATTAAAATCACCGATTACGCCGAAGAGTTATTGCAGGATTTAGAACAGCTGGAAGACTGGCCTGAGCAAGTCCGCGCGATGCAGGCCAACTGGATTGGCCGCTCAGAAGGTGTAGAGATCACCTTCCAGCTGGCGGAAGAAGTTAACGGGGTTAGCGATTTAACGGTTTACACTACCCGTCCGGATACCTTTATGGGGGTAACTTACGTTGCCGTTGCTGCCCAGCATCCGCTGGCAGAGGCTGCCGCGCAAAACAATGCCGAAGTCGCTGCATTTATCGACGAGTGCAGAAACACCAAGGTTGCCGAAGCCGAACTGGCCACCATGGAGAAAAAAGGCTTCGCCACTGGCTTTAGTGTTATTCACCCATTAACCGGTGAACAGGTGCCGGTGTGGATAGCTAACTTTGTATTAATGGATTATGGCTCAGGCGCAGTAATGGCTGTACCGGGTCACGACCAGCGCGACTGGGAATTCGCAACCCGTTACGCGTTACCCATCAAACAGGTCATTCAGCCGCTTGAAGGCAGTAATACAGATTGTGATTTAAGTGTTGCTGCCTTTACCGAAAAAGGTGTGTTGGTCAATTCTCAGGACTTTGACGGCCTTGAGTTTGACGCCGCTTTTAATGGCATAGCCGACAAACTGGTAGAACTTGGCTGTGGTCAGCGTAAAGTTAACTACCGCCTGCGTGACTGGGGGGTGAGCCGTCAGCGTTACTGGGGCGCGCCCATTCCGATGTTAAATCTGGAAAACGGCGAATCAGTGCCTGTGCCGGCTGATCAACTGCCGGTTGTTCTGCCAGAAGATGTGGAAATGAACGGCGTTACCTCGCCTATCAAAGCCGACCCTGAATGGGCAAAAACCACTTATAACGGCGAAGCAGCCCTGCGCGAAACCGACACTTTCGATACCTTCATGGAGTCATCCTGGTATTACGCCCGTTACAGCTGCGCAAATACTGAAGATGCTATGTTGGACCCGGCTAAAGCTAACTACTGGCTGCCGGTTGATCAGTACGTAGGTGGTATCGAGCATGCTATCCTGCACCTGTTGTACTCACGTTTTTATCACAAACTGTTACGCGATGAAGGCCTGGTGGAGTCTGATGAACCCTACAAACGTTTGTTATGTCAGGGCATGGTATTAGCGGATTCCTATTACAGCGAAGACGAAAAAGGCAAGAAAACCTGGTACTCACCTACTGAAGTGTCTACCGAGAAAGACGACAAAGGCCGTATCGTAAAAGCCTGGCTGACAGCTGATAATACGCCGGTACAGCACGGCGGTATGACCAAGATGTCGAAGTCTAAAAATAACGGTATCGATCCGCAGCAGGTCATCGACCAGTATGGTGCCGACACCGTGCGCTTATTCACCATGTTCGCTGCGCCACCAGAGCAAACCCTGGAATGGGTGGATTCAGGTGTAGAAGGCGCTAACCGTTTCTTGCGCCGGGTGTGGCGACTGGTTACAGAACACCTTGACGCAGGCACGCCGGCAGCGCTGGATGTCAAAGCGCTGGATAAATCACAGCAGGCATTACGCCGTGAAGTGCACAAAACGATTGAAAAAGTCAGTGATGATTTGGGTCGTCGCCAAACCTTCAACACCGCTGTTGCCGCCATTATGGAGCTGCTGAATCACCTGCAAAAGGCACCGCAGGAATCAGCTCAGGATATCGCCTTAATGCGCGAAGCAGTTAACAGCATTGTATTACTGCTTAATCCAATTACACCGCATATCTGTCATCATATGTGGTCGCTGTTAGGTCACAGCGATAGCATTGAGACCGCGCCATGGCCAGTAGCGGATAAAGACGCGCTGGTTGAAGATGAGAAGATGATCATCGTGCAGGTTAATGGCAAGCTGCGGGCCAAAATCACCGTGGCAGCCAGCGCGACTAAGGAAGAACTGGAGCAACTGGCCAAAGACCAGCCCAACGTCCAGCAATTTATCGAAGGTAAAACAACCCGCAAAGTGATTGTGGTACCCGGTAAGCTGGTCAATATCGTTGCTAACTGATGCGTCATTTTACGATGATTCGTCAGCTGCTAACCGTTTTGATAACCACACTGGCGTTAGCCAGCTGTGGTTTTCATTTACGCAGTGACAAGGCCTTACCAAGTAACACTGACTACCTGTTAGTGCAGGCATCCAGTCAGAGTGCGTTGCTGGTTCGGGCCCTTGAAAAACGTATGACTGTGTATCGCATCGACGGCGGCAGCAGCGCCGATCCGGCTAAACAGGCAAGTACCATCACGATACAACTGGAACCAGAACAGCTTAATCGCCGTTTATTGTCGGTGTTTGCTACCGGTCAGGTGGCAGAATACGAACTCATCTATGGCGTGCGTTATACTGTCGTTTTCCCTGATGGCGAAGCACTTAAGACTTCGTTTGAAGTACTGCGGGAATACCAGGACGACCCTGATCAGGTACTGGCCAAATCACGCGAACTTAATCTGGTCCTCAGCGAAATGCGCCTGGAAGCAGCAGACCGTATTATTCGTCTGTTATCCAGCCAGTACGCCGGAAAGTAACCCGTGCAGGTTTATCCCGATCGCTTTACTCAATCACTCAGAGATGGCCTGAAAGGCTGTTATCTGGTGTTCGGTGATGAGCCTCAGCAAAAGTTTGAAATCTTACAGGCACTGCGAACCACGGCAAAACAAGCCGGGTTTGAAGAACGCACAGTGCTGGTGGCTGACGGCGAATTCAGCTGGTCCAGACTGATAGACGCGACTCAAAGCATGTCGTTATTTGCCGCCAGACAACTGATTGAACTGGAACTCCCCACCGGCAAGCCCGGTACTGAGGGTGCCGGTATCTTAACCGAGCTGGCCAGTACGTTGTCTGTCGATACCTTGCTGATTATTCACGGGCCGCGGATTGGTAAGGATGTACAAAAAACCAAATGGTTTAAAGCCCTGGATGCCACAGGCGTATTTACTCTGTGCTACCCGCTGGAAGGCAATCAGTTGCACAAGTGGATCCAACAGCGTCTGCAGGGCGAAGGGTTTCAGTTTACGCCGGCCAGCGTCAAGCTCATTGCCGATTTTAGCGAAGGTAACCTGATGGCTGCCGCGCAGGAAATCGAAAAGCTTAGTCTGGCCTACCCTGACAAACAGTTAAATGAAGAACGCCTGGCCAGTGCACTGGTAGACCAATCACGATTTAACGTGTTTCAGTTAGTCGATATTATGTTGCAGGGTGATCGCAATCGCTGTGTCAAAATTCTGCAACGCCTTGAGAGCGAAGGTATAGAGCCAAACATCATCATCTGGGCCCTGATCCGCGAATGGCAAACCCTGTGGAAGCTCAACCATTTGCAGCAAACCGGGCAAACGATTACCTGGCCCAGGCTGGGGATATGGAAGAATCGACAGGGGTATTATCAGCAGGCCATGCAACGACTCAGTAAAAATGAGTTAACTGCCATCGGTGAGCAGCTCAGTGAAGCAGACTTGTTGTTTAAGCAAACAACGGTCATTCGCCCCTATATTAAATTGTGCCATCTCTGCCTGCTTTTTACCGGCGTACCGCTGGCGCATATGGCCTTTGCTGAAAGTGCAGATTTAAGCTGATGCGGGCGTTACTGGGAGGCACCTTCAATCCACCGCATCAGGGGCATATTAATGCGGGGCTTGAGGCAATTACAGCGATTGGCGTAGACCGACTGGGCTTGCTGCCTTGTAAACTGCCTCCGCATAAAACAGCCCCGCAGACGGATACACAACATCGCCTGGCAATGCTGGAACTGGAGTGTGAGAACGAACCGAGACTCTATGTGGAGCCGCTGGAACTGTCGTTACCAGCGCCCTCATATACGCTAAAAACCTTACAGCATTTACGCACAAGGTATGGTGACGCACCATTGTTTTTTCTGTTGGGCGAAGATTCACTGTATAATCTGCCCAGCTGGTATCAATGGCAATCACTGACCGATTACTGCCATATCGTGGTTATGAGAAGACCCGCCAGCCCGGGTAAGCCGGATGAACAATTACAGGCATGGCTGGATACCCATAAAAGTGATCAGCTGGCGGATTTTCACCGCCTGCCCGCCGGGTTAGTTTACATAACAGAGAGTCAGGATTACGCGGTGTCTTCCACCCTGTTACGTAATGCTCTGGCAACAAATCAAACCAGTAGCAGTGTCGTGACCGACTGGCTAAACCCGGCAGTCCTGCACTATATTAAACAACATGAGTTATATGGCACCACAGGTGTCAGCGAGGAGACCTTTTGCAACACGAGCAGCTAAAAGCCTTTATCCTGGATAAAATCGACGATATGAAAGGACGGGATATTGTTGAATTAGACGTCAAGGGAAAATCAACGGTAACTGACACTATGGTAATTTGTTCGGGTAATTCCAAACGCCATGTCAGTTCTATTGCCGAACACGTACAGCTGGAAGCCAAACACGCCGGTCACGCCCCGTTAAGTGTGGAAGGAAAAGAAACCGGTGAATGGGTGTTAGTCGACCTCGGTGAAATCATCGTGCATGTTATGCAGGATGAAGCGCGGGACTTTTATCAGTTAGAGAAACTGTGGGGTTAACCCTTAATCGACACGGAGTTAGTTAGCTGTGCGCATACAGGTTATTGCAGTAGGCAATAAAATGCCTGACTGGGTAAACACGGGTACCAACGAATTTCTACGCCGTTTTCCCGCCGATATGCCGGTTTCATTTACCGAAATCGCGCCCGGTAAACGGGGTAAAAACGCCGATATCAAACGTATCCTGCAAAAGGAAGGCGAGGCCATGATTGCCGCCATCGGCAAATCAGACAAAGTCGTTACGCTGGAAGTGACCGGCAAGCCCTGGGACACCCCTACCCTTGCCCGTCAGCTGGACAGCTGGAAAATGGACGGTCGCGATATCAGCCTGCTGATTGGCGGGCCGGAAGGGCTGGATCCGGCATGCTGTGCGCTGGCGGAACAGCGCTGGTCTTTGTCACCTTTAACATTGCCCCACCCGTTAGTCCGTATTATTGTGGCAGAGTCCTTATACCGGGCGTGGTCGGTTACCCAAAACCATCCGTATCACCGGGAATAATGCATGCCCATTAAGCGCCAGACCATCCGCGATCATACCGCTGAGGCTAATTTATTTGCCCGCCGCGCCGTGATCGCCGGTCTTATTGTTATATTGCTGTTAGCCATGGTAGTGAGCAACCTGTATTACCTGCAGGTAAAGCACTTTGACGACTATCAGACCCGTTCTAATGGCAATCGCATTAAAGTGCTGCCTATTGCACCGAATCGCGGCCTGATTTACGACCGCAACGGCGTTTTGCTGGCTGAAAACAGACCCGTCTACAGTCTCGAAATCGTGCCCGAGCAAGTGGACAACCTGGATGACACTCTTAGTCAGTTGCAAACGCTGATGGGGATCACCGACGAGGAAGTCGAAGACTTCAGACAAGCCCTGCGCCGTCAGCGCCGGTTTAAACCGGTTGCTCTGCGCAGCAGGTTAAGCGAAGAGGAAGTTGCGCGGTTTGCCAGTCGCAGTCATCGCTTTCCGGGCGCTTCTATTGAAGCCCGGCTGGCGCGCTATTACCCCTATCAGGATACCCTGACCCATGCCCTCGGTTATGTGTCTAAAATCAACAAAAAAGACCTGCAAAAAATCCAGGTGGCCGGGCAAGAAGCCAACTATGCTGCAACCTACGACATCGGTAAGCTTGGCATAGAAAAATACCACGAAGATATTTTACACGGCAAAGTGGGCTATCAGCAGGTAGAAGTGAACAGTCAGGGACGCATCATTCGCACCCTGGACGTCGAACCGCCGACCCCAGGCCGGGATATTGTCCTGAATATCGACATTCGACTGCAACTGGCCGCCCAGGAGGCACTGAAAGAGCAGCGTGGCACCGTAATTATTTCCTCGGCACTCACCGGCGGCATTCTGGCCATGTATTCCAATCCGGGTTACGACCCTAATCTGTTTGTCCACGGCATCAGCAGTAAAAACTATTCGGCCCTGCTTAACTCACCGGATCGCCCGTTAATCAACCGGGCGACCCAGGGTCAGTATCCTCCGGCCTCAACGGTTAAACCCCTGTTGGGTTTACTTGGCCTGGAAACCAACACGGTAACCCAGGAGTACACGATTAAAGATACCGGACAATACCGCTTACCTAATGTAACTCACGTTTGGCGCGACTGGCGTAAATGGGGTCATGGCGATGTTGATTTAGCCAAAGCCATCGAAGTTTCCTGCGACACCTATTTTTATGAGCTGGCTTATGAGATGGGAATCGATAAAATCAGCGACTACATGTCTGAATTTGGTTTTGGTGATTATACCGGGATAGATTTGTATGAAGAAAGTGACGCCAACCTACCCAGCCGTGGCTGGAAACAAGCCCGCTTTAACCAGCCCTGGTATATAGGTGACACCATTGCCGTGGGTATCGGTCAGGGGTACTGGACCATTACCCCCATTCAACTGATCCATGCCACTAACGCCCTGGTTAATTACGGCGCTCGTTTCGTCCCGCAGATTTTACAGGGATACCGTAACGCTGATGGCCAGCTTACCCCCGAACAACTCAAGTTTTTGCGTCCCATCGAGATTGTTAATCAGGATAACTGGGATGCCGTTCAGCATGCCATGTACGAAGTGGTAAACGGCGAATACGGCGGCGCTCGCTTTGCCTTCGCCAAAACCCCCTACATTTCGGCCGGTAAGACTGGTACAGCTCAGTTATTCTCGGTAGCACAGGGAGAAGAATACGATGCCGAAAAAGTCGATGAGCGCCTGCGGGATAACGCTATGTATGTCGGCTACGCCCCCTATGATAAACCCGAGATAACTGTAGCAGTTGTGCTGGAGAACGCCGGTGGTGGCAGTAAAAATGCGGCCCCGATTGCCCGTCAGATGATGGATGCTTATTTTAGACTGTATCAGCCGGAACTCTTTGCCAGTCAATCCGCTAACAATGGAGAACCAGGGCATTGAAACGCAGTACCATAAAAGAGAATCACTTCAGCATTTGGGATCGATTTCACATTGATATTCCCCTCATGCTCGGCCTGCTGGTGTTAATGGGCGTTGGTTTAGTGACCATCTATTCAGCCGGCGGCCAGGACATGGCACTCATCGAGCGCCAGATGGTGCGCCTGGGCATTGCGCTGGGCGTAATGGTGGTGCTGGCTCAGGTACCGCCAATGGCCTTTCGGCGCCTGAGTATCTACGCCTATGGCGCGGGGATATTAATGCTGATCGGGGTACTGGTGTTTGGTGATGTAGGCAAAGGTGCACAGCGCTGGCTGGATTTGGGATTCGTCCGCTTTCAACCTTCTGAAGCCATGAAACTGGCAGTACCCATGATGGTAGCCTGGTATATCAGTAAATTTACCCTTCCGCCCCACCTGCCACAAATACTAATCAGTTTTACGCTGGTGTTCGTTCCTACAATCTTAATTGCCAAACAACCTGATCTGGGTACCTCGCTACTCATTGCCAGCTCCGGTATTTTTGCTATATTTCTGGCCGGAATGAGCTGGCGCCTGATCACCATTGTGGCCGGATTGGGCGGTGCGTTTCTGCCGATCATGTGGTTTTTCCTGATGCAGGATTATCAAAAGCAACGGGTCATCACCTTTATGAACCCGGAAAGTGACCCACTGGGCTCTGGTTACCACATTATCCAGTCCAAAATCGCCATCGGCTCTGGTGGTCTGGAAGGCAAAGGCTGGCTCCAGGGCACACAATCACAGCTGGAATTTTTGCCCGAGCGGCACACTGACTTTATTTTTGCGGTATTCAGCGAAGAGTTTGGTCTCACCGGGGTATTGATTCTGCTCGCCATATATTTATTTATCATTGTGCGGGGGTTAATGCTGGCAGTACGCGCGCAGAATGCCTACAGCAAGCTGTTGGCGGGAAGTATCACCCTCACCTTTTTTGTTTATGTGTTTGTTAACATGGGCATGGTATCCGGTATTCTGCCGGTGGTAGGAGTCCCCTTGCCTTTAGTCAGTTACGGCGGCACCTCGATGGTGACATTGCTGGCCGGATTTGGCATTCTTATGGGCATTGGTACTCAAAAACGGCTGTTATCGCGGTAATGACACGGTCTTCATTAGTTATTTCGCTTTGCACATTGGCGCTGCTTACGGGTTGTCAGGCTCCTTCACGCTATAGTCAGGCGCAGGACTCGGCGCCGGATTTCGTTTATGACGAACCAGATATGCAGGATGCCACGCCTCGTTACGAACCTTATCGCGAACAAAATAACCTGCCCTATGAAGTGTTTGGCGAGTCATACACACCATTATTGTCTGGTAAAGGCTATACCGCCGAAGGTTTTGCCTCCTGGTACGGACAAAAATTTCATGGCCATATCACCTCCAACGGTGAAGTGTACGATATGTTTGGTATGACGGCGGCGCACAAAACCCTGCCCTTGCCGTCCTATGTAAAAGTGACCAATCTTGACAATAAGCGGGCAGCGATTGTGCGGGTCAACGACCGTGGTCCGTTTCATTCCGAACGTATCATCGATTTATCCTACGCTGCCGCCAAAAAACTCGGCTTTCACCAGCATGGAACCACCCGGGTAAAACTGGAAGTCATTCATGTGGACCAGCAGGATATGGTAACTGTTGGTACCCAGGCGCCGGTACCCTATGCGCTGTTTGCAGGCGAGTTACCTGAAGAACAAAGTTTGCAGGCAGCCAGTCAACCCGCTGAGATACCAGCGAATGACGAGGTCAGTCCACAACAACCAACCGCAGTAACAAAAGCTCAGGCGGCGTCTCAGGGCTATTACATCCAGGTGGCGGCGCTAACCGATATTCAGCGAGCCCGTCAGCTCTCAAATGGACTGTCGTCACTCTATCAGGTACCTGCGGAGTTTCCGTTAATCAATGATATTTACCGTCTGCGCTTAGGACCACTCACCGACCGTTTCAAACTCAACATGTTATTAGAAGAGCTCAAACAAAATGGCTATCCAGGCGCGTATAAGATAGCCGCCAATTTGTAGGCGTAATAATTACGCTGTGGTTATTGAAATTAAACTTTTTGCCCCGACTCTAGTCCAAGCTTGCGGCATACGTTAAAATGCCCCCGATACAACCGATTTTCGCTTTCAACACAAACGGTAGATACATGCATACTATAATAAAGCGCGCTAAACCGTCATTCACCTCTTCTTTGCTCTTTGGCATTGTGCTGTCACTCGCCAGCGTTTGCTGGCAGTTGGCCAGGGCAGCAGTCGTGATCCCTCCACCACCCAGTGTGGCCGCCTCCGGCTTTGTTTTACTGGACTACGAAACCGGCACCAGCATTGCAGAACAAAATGCTGATATGCAGCTTGCCCCTGCCAGTCTGACTAAGATCATGACCGTTTATGTTATCGGTAAGGAAATTCAGGCGGGTAATATTTCGTTAGATGACGAAGTGAAAATTTCTGAGAATGCATGGGCCAAGAACTTCCCGGATTCGTCCAAAATGTTTATTGAAGTGGGTACCATAGTAACTGTGCATGACCTGCTACGAGGCATTATCGTGCAGTCTGGTAACGATGCCTGTGTTGCCATGGCAGAACATATTGCCGGTTCAGAGAGCGCGTTTGCCAGTATGATGAATGCCCACGCAGCAAACTTGGGCATGACAGCCAGCCATTTTGTTAATGCTCACGGCCTGCACGATCCGGATCACTACACCTCACCACGCGACATGGCCAACCTGTCCCGGGCGCTGGTGGAAGAAACGCCTGAGATGTACAAAATTTACAGCGAGAAAGAATTTACTTACAACGGTATTAAGCAATATAACCGTAACAGCCTGCTGTGGGACCAGAGTCTGAACGTAGACGGCATTAAAACCGGCCATACCTCAGATGCCGGTTATTCTTTGATTACCTCTGCCACACAGGGTGACATGCGTCTTATCTCTGTCGTGATGGGCACTGAAAGCGAGCGAGCCCGTAAGGAAGAGAACAAAAAACTGCTGCGCTATGGTTTCCGTTTTTATGAAACGGTAACCCCATACAAAGCAGGCGACAGCTTTGTTTCGCACCGGATCTACATGGGTGATCGCGATACTGTGGACCTGGGCATTAATCAGTCCACACCAATTACTATCCCTCGTGGACAAGTGGCCAATTTAGAGGCTAACTTTGAATTAGATAAAAACCTGGAAGCCCCACTGGCCAAAGGTGAAGTCGTGGGTACGCTGTATCTGCAACTGGATGGTGAAGATGTCGCGCAATACCCCCTGGTAACATTACAGGAAGTGAAAGAAGGCGGCATGTTTGATCAATTAATGGATTATATTACCCTGAAACTGGGCCTTAACGATTAACGCCGCGTAATAGCGTTCAATACCACCGGAATACCACGGGGTAATCTGGTGAAGCATGGCACGAATTGGTAAAATTCGTGCCGTGATATTTTTGAGAGGTAGCCAAAGTGACTAAATTAGACACGCGATTTGATGAACTGCTGGATTTTCCAACGGTGCAAACTTTTAAGGTAATGGGCCTTGCCCATGAAGACCTGCCTGTCCATGTGGTTTCCTGTTTGCAGGAACATGCGCCGGGGGATTACGCGCCGAAAGTTAAACCAAGCACTAAAGGGAATTACCACTCTGTATCAGTAGCGGTTACCGTTACCAGTAAAGAACACATGGAATTAATTTATACTGAACTGGCCAAAATAGAGCTGGTGAGAGTAGTACTGTAAGTGACCAGCCAACTCGACACGGTGATTGTTCGCCAGTTAGGGCGACGTGCCTACCAGCCGGTATGGCAGGCAATGCAAAGCTTCACCGACACCCGTAGTGACGACAACGCTGATGAGATATGGCTGGTTGAACACGATCCCGTATTCACCCAGGGCCAGGCAGGAAAAGCCGAACATATACTGATGCCGGGGGATATTCCGGTGGTACAGGTAGACCGTGGTGGTCAGGTAACTTATCACGGCCCTGGTCAGCTGGTTATTTATCTGCTGCTCAACGTTCGTCGGCGCAAGTTAGGTGTGCGGGAGTTAGTTACGGCTATGGAAAATGCCGTTATCAGCACGCTGGCCGAGAGTGGGATTGCCGCCAATGCACGCCCGGACGCACCTGGTGTCTATGTTAGCGGTCAGAAAATCTGTTCACTGGGCCTGCGTATCCGAAAAGGTTGTTCTTTCCACGGGCTGGCCCTTAATGTAAATATGGACCTGTCACCTTTCCAGCGAATCAATCCCTGTGGCTATGAGGGAATGGAAATGACAGACTGTGCTCGTCTAGGCGGGCCGGATAACATTCAAGACGCGACCAGACTCATGCTTAAACATTTACAGGCTGAGCTGTCACTGGCGCAATTGCAAACTATAGAAGGCTTTAATGAGTAACGTAAAAGCAAAAGCCGGAGTAAAACTCCGTGACGATGAAAAGGTCAAGCACATACCAGTTACCATCATTCCCACTGAAAAAGAGGAAATGCTGCGCAAACCAGAATGGATAAAAATCAAACTGCCACGTACCACCGATCGTATTGACCATATCAAACAGACGTTACGCAAAAATAAGCTTCATTCTGTATGTGAAGAAGCCAGCTGCCCTAACCTGGCCGAATGTTTTAATCATGGCACGGCTACCTTTATGATTTTGGGTGACATCTGTACCCGTCGATGCCCGTTTTGTGATGTTGCCCACGGCAAGCCGCTGCCTCCCAGCGCCGAAGAGCCGTTAAAACTGGCCACCACTATCAAGGAAATGGCGCTTAAATATGTTGTTATCACTTCGGTTGACCGCGATGATCTGCGGGACGGTGGTGCGCAGCATTTTGTTGATTGTATCAAAGCCATTCGCGAACACAGCCCAGCGACCAAAATAGAAGTATTGGTACCGGATTTTCGTGGTCGAATGGACCGCGCCCTGGCAATTTTAAAAGACGCTCCACCCGATGTGTTTAACCATAACCTGGAAACCATTCCGCGCTTGTACCGCGAATGCCGGCCAGGCGCTAACTATCAGTGGTCACTGGATTTATTGAAGAAATTCAAGGAGCAGCACCCTGACGTAGCAACCAAGTCAGGTCTGATGATGGGGATGGGCGAAACCAACGAAGAAATTGAAGAAGTGCTTAAGGATCTTCGTGCCCATAATGTGGAAATGCTTACCCTGGGGCAATATTTACAACCCAGCCGCCATCACTTCCCGGTGAAGCGCTACGTGCACCCTAATGAATTTGACGCACTGGGCGAAACAGCCAAACAACTGGGCTTTGTGCATGCTGCCTGCGGCCCCATGGTACGTTCAAGTTATCACGCTGACCGCCAGGCTGCTGGTGAGGAAGTGAAATAACACCTTATTTGTCAGGCGAATGCGCCTGATAAATTACCGCACGTCGCCGACCGGCTTTTTTCGCCTGATACATGGCCAGGTCGGCACCACTGATTAGCGCAGTGAGTATTGCCCCTGTCTGATCCGTATCACACACCCCAAAACTGGCACTGAGTGAAATATCGCCACAAACCGCCCGGGTATCAATACCAGCCAGGTGCTGTTGTAACTGGTCACAATATTCCATAGCAGTCACGGCGGATGTTGATTCCAGACAGATCACAAATTCGTCGCCAGCAATCCTTGCACTGCAAACCGTGTTTTCTGTGGCGTATTCCCTGAGCACCAGTCCTACCTGCTCCAGTGCCCAGTCACCGGCCTGATGGCCATAAGTATCATTTATTTGCTTAATCCCATCCAGGTCACACAGAATAAGACTTAAAGGTGCAACAAACCTGTTTTTGCGCAATACGTTATCCATATGGGCGATAAAATGACGACGATTTGCCAGCCCGGTTAAAGCATCGGTAGACGCCAGTTTTAACCAGGTCTGCTTTTGTTGTCGCATACGGTAAAATGCAAAACCCGCCACGAGTAAAAGCGAGCATACCAGTGCGATGGTCAGATAAAGGTTAAGGAGTTTGTGTTCTGCATAACGCAGGTCTTCCCGCAGCAGTGCCTGGTTATCGGCCAGTAATTGCAAAGCTGTATCGGCAGCCTTTTGCATGGACTTTGCCCGGAATACCGCCAGCGCTTTGGCTTTTTCCTCAAGCTGTAGCTGACGCTCAATTTCCGCCATTTGCAGTTGCCAGTTATAGGCGGAGGCATAATCCTGCGCTTTGGATGCCAACGCCACCTTGACCCGCGCAGCCTTGCTAAAACCTTCCCGGTAGTCGGTGATGTTAGGATAACCCAACAATTCATCAACTATCGCGGCTGCCTTGTCATAGTGTTCTAATGCAACCAGGGCACGGGCTTTAGTATTTTGCAGTGCTACCCTGAAATAAAAATAGTCAAGATCAAGGATCGCTTGTTCAAACTCGTTAGCTTTAGCCAGTGCCTCAATATAATGACCAGAGTCCATCAGGTAGCGGGCCCAGATGATTGCAAACTCCAGAGTGTAAACGCTGCTGGGCAGTGAAGAGCAAAGTAACTGCACTTCGTTAAACATTGCAGGCTTTACCTGGTCCGTTGCCAGTCCGATGAATGCAGCCAAACGCTGACTGCCATAGCGACAGCGAAGCTCTTCATCAATTACCTGTGACTGGCTTTGATAAGCTTCATCTAACAGTTGGAACGCAGTATCAAACATGGCCAGTTTAAGATAAAAGTTGCCAGCCCCCACATTGGCCAGGTGCCACTGCGGGGTACGCGGCATGCTTTCCAGTAAGGACTCCAGCTCACTGGCCACCACAAGCGCTTTTGACCAGTCTTTCAGGCCACCATACAAACTAAGCAAGGTTGAACGGCTTCGCATACCCAGTTCATCGGCAGGATGGCGCTCGCTTACCGGGGATATCAGATTTATGGCTCGGGGAATTTCACTGTGGATAGCCGCATTAAACCCCACCAGGTACTGGTGGTAATCTTTTTGCAGTTCCGACAGTTTCCTGCCTGAAAGGGTGTTCAGAATGGCAAATGACTGGTCAGGGTCGCGAACCTTGAGCTGATCGGCCAGCGCTAACTGGCTGGCAATGAAATTGGCATTGGTATTGGCAAAACAACAGTTTACACCACCCAAAAGCCAAAAAAGCAATATGACTTTTACTCTGTGTGAACAGCACTTATCAAACAGCGTAAATACCAGCAACATCTTACTACTCTTTAATTTGGCTTCCTGCCTCTTTGTTTGATTTCCTTATTTATTACAATTACATCCACGCACAGGCTATTCTGCCATTGCAGCTGAATATTCGTAGACGCGGTTACGACCATAGTGCTTGGATTGATATAAAGCTAAATCTGCCGCGGCATAGAGGTTTTCGAACTTATAACCCACTTGTGATGTGTTACTGACGCCTAAACTTACGGTCAGCTTAAACTGATATTCAGACACCGTCGGTTCAATACGCTCAATTGCTACCCGACAACGTTCCGCGATTTGCAAAGCTATTTCGCTATGCTCACCTCTAAGCAGAATACCAAACTCCTCGCCACCCAGACGACCAAAAATAGCCTCTTCATCCAAGGTAGCAGATATCACTTTAGCAACCTGGGTTAATGCCCAATCACCAATTTGATGGCCATAAGAATCGTTGATGTTTTTAAAATGGTCAAGATCCAGCAGGATTAAACTCATTTTTGACTGGTTTTTCTGCGCCTGGTTGAGGCAATCATTGCACTGTTCGTTAAAATACGCGCGATTTGAGATCTGCGTTAACATATCGGTTCTGGCGTAATACTTTAATTTAGCCTGAATTTTATGACTACGATATGACCAGAAAATCAATGAGGCCAACAGTAACGAGACCAGAGAAAGTGCCAGCAGCGAATTTTCCAGGCTCTCGCCAGACAACTTCGCTTTCGCCGTTAGCAACGCATTTTGTTTATCTAACAGCTCAATCTGACTTTGCTTGGCATCAATTTCAAACCAGGCTTTTTGAATCGCCAGTTGCTTACTTAACTGCGCCGAACTTTCCTGCGCTTGCAACGCCATCAGTTGTTCAAGGTAGCGCAGCGCTTGTTCAAAATTAGATTCATCACTGGCAATTTTATGCAGTGTGTCCAGTGCACTGATCACGGCGCTGGAATTGTTCACTTCGGTATCCAGAGTTAATACGCGCTGCGCGGCAGTTTTAGCCTCGGCAGTGTCGCCCAGCAGCAGATTAACTTCGGCATATTTAGACAACACCGTAGTTGTCTGGGGTACAAAATTTTGTACTTCAGGGACTTCCAGCAGCTTTTCTAAAAACAGTCTGGCCTCGGAATATTCGCCTTTGTTCATCAGCCAGTTGACTTTACTGACTTCCAGAACCGCGTAGTAGATAGTGAGGTTATGTTTTAAACAAAACTGACTGGCGTCATTGTAGTCTGTAAACGTGTAGGAATAATCATCGAGTTTAAAAAAGGCGTTAATCCGGGCCGCTAATGCGCCACATTTTACTTCAGGGGGCACGTTTTCTTTATCGACAATTCGGCTGGTCAGAATCAAAACTGTTTCTGGCTGTTCAAGCTGGTCGTAAAAGGCAATCAATCCCAAATAGGCGCGTTGCTGCAGCTCGGTGTCATCCGTTTCTGCCAGTTGGCTAAATAAGGCTTCGCCCAGCGCCAGCCCTTCTTCCCACTTACCCAGCGACGCCAGTAAATTAAGATAAGAAGCCTGAATCCGAATCTTCAGCTTAGCATCTTCAACGGTAAGCAATAGCCGCTGATACACTTCTGCAGCCTGTTTTACATCACCGTCGAATAGTTGAATAACAGCATCAATGTATTCATACAGAATGACTTCATCTGCCGATAATTTCTGTTTGTCAATCGAGTCCAGTAACTTCCGGGCATTTTCTTTATCGGAAATTCTCAGCTCATCCGCCTGTTGCAGGGCTTCGGTTTCATAAATGCCTGCAACTGCGGAATTCACAATCCAGCAAGTACAACAGAATATAAAAAAAAGCGTATAGCGTATCAAAGTATCTGCAAATTCTGGTTAATTATTTTTGCTCTGGCTCTTCATCAGGCTCAGGGTCGGTTGGCTCAACAATACTCAGCGTAGGCTGACTTTCTCCCGCCATCTCAATTTGGGCTTTTACCAGCGCCTGTTGTTCTGAGCTAAGATCCTGCATGGATAAATCCGGCTGACTGCCCAGTTTTTCTAACAATTCAATTGCGCTCATCATCTTTCCTTAAGCTGTTAATCCAAACCTGATAAATGGTTAAAAGCGACCAAAGTACAGGGCCTTATGTCGCCTCGTTGCCAGTGTAAGTCTTTGTTGTTTCATAAATCAAGCGTAAACGTGCAACGATATCAGAAGACGGCGTCATCGCTCGCCCGGGAGGAATAACCAGCGTCGACACCAGAGAGATTTCTGCCTGTGGTAAATCCTTCAGCGCAAACCAAATAATTTTAGGTTTTTCAGTAATAATGAACGGACATTCATATATGGCAATCTGATGATTTTCCGGGTAGTACCTGCCCAGCTCTTCAACCAAAACCTGACGTTCAGCAGGCCCGCTTTGCCGGGTTGTCAGCGACACATCACCCACATGACCTATTTGCCATAGTATCAGATAGGCCGACGGATCGATATTGCGTTGATAAAACAAAAACTGACTGGCTTCGTACTGTTGTATACCGTAGCGACCGGGATCGATCCCCATATCCGCATATAAACAGGCATCTGCTGAAATGCCCGGCTCCATATAGGCAGTATAGCCCTCCTCTCTGGCCTGTTCGATAGCATAATGAGGCACCTGAGCAAAAATTCCGGGGTGGCCATAAAATACGCCGACCACTTTTTTGCCCAGCCGCACTTCACTCATCATAGCCTGCTGCATTTCCCGATAGGTTTCGCGGCGGTCTTTATTAGCTCCGTAATACGGTTGTAACGAACGCACGTCCTTATTCATGGTCGCAATCCACTGCTCCACCAGCGTGTGACAACTCATAAATACCACATCAGCCTGAGCGATAAAATTGCGACAACGCTCGGTAATGTGCGCGCCTAAAATCATGCCGGGGCCGACACAAACCAAACTTCCTGTTTTTATTGTCATCACGACGTCCTGAATTAATTAACAGTGGTAACATTAAGCACATTGCTAGTTCGTAAAGTTTGCCCTTAAACCTCTGTCGCTGCAATATTAACCAACGAAGGACAGCCCGTAGTAACAGCGTTTATCTTGCATTTACCGGCAATCTCATCCGACCCGAATAACCCGCCCCAATACTGTTGAAAGCGAACGACTCCTGCTACAATGCCGGCCAAAAAGCAAAGTCAGAACACCATGCGAAAACACATCTACATTGCCTATACCGGCGGTACCATAGGTATGCGACCTTCCGCAGAAGGGTATGTACCTGCGGCGGGCTTCTTAGCCAAGACCCTGGCATCCATGCCGGAATTTCATCGACCTGAAATGCCTGAATTTACGTTACGAGAATACGATGAACTGATGGACTCATCCGACATGAGTCCCTCCGACTGGCAATATATCGCTGATGACATCGCCCGGAACTACGCCAATTTTGATGCGTTTATTATTTTACACGGCACCGATACCATGGCTTACACCGCGTCGGCGCTAAGTTTCATGCTGCAGGGGCTGAGTAAACCGGTAATAGTTACCGGCTCACAAATTCCCCTGGCGGAGCTGCGCTCCGATGGTCAGGTAAATTTGCTTAATGCCCTGTATATTGCCGCCAATTATCCTATTGCCGAGGTCAGCCTGTTTTTTAATAACAAACTGTTCCGTGGTAATCGCAGTCGCAAGGTCAACGCTGATGGCTTTGATGCCTTTGACTCTCCAAATTTTCCACCGCTGCTGGAAGCGGGTATCAATATTCGTATCAAAGCGGGAGAACTGGCCACTTCAACCAATCAGGCTATCACGGTAAATAAAGTGACAGCGCAACCCATTGGTTTAGTGAGCCTGTATCCGGGGATTTCACCCATGGTCATCCAAAACACCCTGCAACAGCCGGTTAATGCTTTAATTCTGCTGAGCTATGGTGTGGGCAATGCGCCCCAGAACAAACAGTTGCTGGACCAGTTAGCCCTGGCAGCCGAACGAGAGATCGTGGTAGTTAACTGCACCCAGTGCTTCAAAGGCCGGGTCAATATGGGTGGGTATAAAACGGGACACGGTCTTTCGCAGGCCGGCGTTGTATCAGGCTTTGATATGACCCCCGAGGCGACGCTGGCCAAGTTGCACTACCTACTCAGCCAGTCCCTGGATTTCGAAACGTTGAAAACCCAGGTTACCACCAGTCTTCAGGGCGAACTAAGCAGCTAAAGGAAAACGGATTATGCAATACACCGGCACTTTAAAAAAAATGCGCGTATCTACAGACACGGCAAACCAGGCCCAGTACCAGCTGCCTGTGGGAGACAACCTGATTGATATGAATGCGCTGATTGGTCAGCCAGTCAGTGTCAGCTACAGTGGCAATATTTTCTGTGTCCACTGTCAGCGTAAAACCAAAAAAAGCTTTAATCAGGGCTATTGTTATCCTTGCCTGATTTCCCTGGCACAGTGTGACAGCTGTATTATTAAACCCGAAAAATGCCATTACCATGAAGGGACCTGCCGTGAACCACAGTGGGGCGAGGAACATTGTTTTTCTGACCACTTTGTTTATTTGGCCAACACCGGCAATCTTAAGGTGGGGATCACCCGGCATGTAACCGATGGCATATCCAGTCGCTGGATTGACCAGGGCGCCAGTCAGGCCACGGTGATGCTCAGGGTACCCGACCGGCTTACCAGTGGGCGGGTTGAACAGTTGTGTACCCGCTATATTGGCGATAAAACCAACTGGCGGACCATGCTGAAAGGCGCGCCACAGCAACAGGATTTAATAGCATTAAAGCACGACATGCTGGAAAAGCTGGCCCCCGAACTTGAAGAAATCATCAGTGAAAAGGGCTTGCAGGCTGTTACTACCGTTGACGATTTGGCTCACCAGATTGCTTACCCGGTCAATCAATACCCTGAAAAAATCAAGTCCATTAATTTAGACAAAGAAAACACGTTCAGTGGCACGCTGACGGGCATTAAAGGCCAGTACTGGATGCTGGATGGCGATCGGGTCATCAATATCCGCAAATATGCTGGCTATGAAGTGCTCTTTGAAGCCTGATATCAGTAACTGACGCCGTAAACAACACAAGCCATGTACCACGCGCTTTCTGACCAGATAGCGTCGCACCGGATACATGGTTTTTTATGAATTTGCCTAACAAAATTGCGCAACATTAACGCTCATGTACTAACTTATCAGTGATACCAAGGCATGGCTCTGCCCAGCCGTGAGTGAAATTGGAGATAAACTTGATAATGCAACCTCAGCAACGCATTCTTTTGACGCTACTGGCCTGTGCATCCCCGGCCGCGTTGGCGCAGACAGAGCCTTTAGCAACGCTGGAAAAAATCACCGTCACGGCGCAGTTTATCAAACAGGAAGAACAATCCACGCCCCTTGCCATTACTGCTGTTTCTGGTGAGACACTGGATACCCGGGGACAGACATCGACCACAGATATCGCGGCACAAGCTCCCAATGTCATGCTCAACCCCGGCGGTTCCTACACCGGACCTGCACTGGTGGCTTTTATTCGCGGCGTAGGACAGACTGACTCCAACCCGGCCCTTGAACCCGGCGTAGGGCTGTACGTAGATGATGTATATTACTCCACCCTCACCGGCTCAGTGTTCGAGCTGTTAGATCTTCAGCGTGTGGAGATCCTGCGCGGGCCGCAGGGAACTTTGTCTGGCAAGAACTCGGTTGGTGGTGCTATCAGGCTTTATACCCGGCGTCCAGACGAAAACCGCGATGGCTACGTGCAAGCGTCCGTCGGCTCATTCAATGCCAGCAAGCTACGCGGCGCGGCTAATTTCACCCTTATCGACGACGCTTTATATGCAAGGTTGTCAGGGGTCTTAACCCGCCGTGACGGCTACATCGACCGTTATCAGTTTGGTTGCCTTTTTCCCGAGTCAGGCTTTCCCTCAACATCCAGTGAGGGTAATTGTAAAACCGGCGCTGATGGTGATACAGACTCTACCGCTTTGCGGCTGGCTCTTCGCTGGTTTACCACTGATGCAGTTGAAGTGAACTTCGCGGTGGATCATACCAACGACAACAGCAACACCACGCCTAATACCTTATTGGGTTATGGTCCCACTCTGGCGCCGGTCTTTGCCGAAAATGGCGCAGTGTGGCCAACGCTGGTACCGCTCGAATTACTCGGTAATCCTCAGGTCATTAACCCTGCTGACTTCATTGCAGATGACCCTTACCGGACTTATGCAACTTATGCCGATCCCCGGGTGGGTTACCAACAGCCGCTGGATCGAACACTTGACTCAACCGGGTCCAGTTTACAGGTAAGCTGGCTTATTAATGACGATTTAGAATTTCTTGCAATCTCTGGCTACCGAAAATACGAGTCGAGCTTCGCCGGTGACAATGATGCATCGCCGGTACCGGTAATGACCCTGTATCAAACCAATAATCATCAACAGTACAGTCAGGAACTGCGGTTAAACGGCACAGCAGGAGAAGGTGTGAACTGGACCCTTGGCGGTTTTTATTTTGACTCGCAAAGTGAGGTGACCGGACGGGTGAATCTCGGTTATGCCGGGTTTGATTTTTTACACGGTCCGGATCGGGTGGACACGTCAAATTATGGACTGTTTGCCAATGGCATTATGTCGCTTACCGACAACCTGACAGCCAGTTTGGGACTGCGTTACTCTAATGACAAGAAAACCTATAACTTTCGACGACAAAATGTGGATTTGTCGCCAATTGAGCCCTGCACCGCGCCGCTTGGTGCACCAGGCAATCCGCCAAACTGCCTGATTGCCTCACTGAACGGACAGCAGGAAACTTTTGCCGATAAACGTATCGATTACCGTGCGGCGCTATCTTACTCGCTAAACCCTGACGTGCTTACCTATGCATCGGTGTCAACCGGGTACAAAGGCGGCGGCATTAATCCCCGTCCCTATTATGATGTTCAGGTTATCACCTTCGAGCCGGAAGAATTAACCACCTATGAAGTGGGCATCAAGGCAGAAACCTCAGACCGTCGTCTGCGCGTTAATAGCGCCTATTTTATCAACGACTATCAGGCTATTCAGCTCGCACTAAACGAATGCTCAGCACTTTTCGGGCCTGTGTATGGCTTCCCCTGTCTGGCTACAACCAACGCCGGAAAGGCGGATGTTAGTGGTATTGAAGTAGAGTTTGACTGGCTGCCTGTCAGCGGATTATTGCTCGAGGGTTCCTACAGTTATCTGGATTTTGCCTTTACTGAACTGAATGCATCAACCGGATTACCGCTTAACAGCCGTCCCGCCTATACACCACAAAGTAGCTGGAGTCTTGGCGCACAGTACGATATTACCACCACGCGGGGTAATCTCCGTTGGCGTCTGGATATCAATGCCACAGACCATGTATATGCCGAAGCCAATAATACCGCCAGTAACCGAATTGACGCCTACACCCTGGTCAATGCATCCATTCGTTGGGTATCACCTGATGAAGTCTGGGTTGTCACTATAGAAAGACGTAATCTGACTGACGAGCTGTATTATCTGAGCAAACTGGACACTGTACCTTCCGGAGGGGGAACAGTAAACGGCTCACCTGGTCTGCCAAGAACTTACACACTTTCAGCGCGTTATCAGTTTTAACCAGTGGCATCATTAATAAAGCGTTAACGCAATATTACCCGTCAGATTGTTAAATCTGCGGGTAATATAATCGTTTCAGGTGAGATGATTCAGCAAACCGCTGGTGTTTTCGACATTACACTTCACAGCCTTCCATCTGGCGGGCCAAATCATCCAGCTCCCCTAATGTCGCATCAAATCCATCGGTTTTAATCCGATAACTCACTTTAACATGCAGATTAGTCTGGCCATATTTAACCACCAACTGTTCCGCGTCAAAGTGCCTTACCGTATTTAAAAACCGGTATGCTAACGGCTGTGAAGGAAAAACATATTCCACCGAATTGCGCATCCGTTTACTCCTGAGTCAGAATAAAACTGGCACACACATCCAGCAGGCGCCCCCTGAACATACTGGCGTCTAATTCTGCCAGCACGGTATTACTGGCCAGTAATGCCGCAATCAGGTGAGAGGCTGACGGTAATTGTTCACCATTAAGCTTGGACTGCATCAGTTGCAGCTGAATGGTCGAACGCAATGAACCTTCCGCTTCCGGTGAATCCAGTTGCGCCAGCACTTCCAGTGTTACCAGGTTTTTTTGCCAGTCCTCAACAGACGTAATTTCATTGCCTTTAAACCAGGCCGCAGGTAACCGCGTTGCAGTAGAAGCTTGCCAGGATGACATCGTAGCGCCATTAAACAGCTGTTGCAGACAGTCAGTTAATTCCTCCATCAGTTGCTGTTGTAAACGAGCATTTACCTGCTCAGAAAACTCGGCTTGCAAAGCGTCTAATTCGCGCTGTAATGATTTCTGCATTCGGTTATCAGCAACCTGCTGCAAAGCCGCGGCACACTCGCTCAACTGTTGCTGAATGTCACTGTCGGCTTGTGTCGCTTCATTCACGGCTTGAGCCACTAAATTTAGCTGCTCGCGCCACTGCTGAGCGGCCGCCGACTGCTCAGCTTTTTGCTGCGCCTGGGCAGATTTGACCTTGCTGAAAATCCCATCGTTAGCCTGCTTAAATGCAAACCACAATTTAGATTCGTAGCGTTTACCGGCAGGACCAATTGACTTCCACTGACTCTGATACGTTTTGGCCTGCTGACGAGCAAAATCCATATCATCCTGACTGGCTAACGCTTTGACTTCGTCTATCAGCGTCTGTTTAGCCTGACGATTTTCCTGCAGCCAGGGAACAATAGTATCGAGCACTGTAGCGCAAGCGGTATCCCACTCATCGCGCAGCTGACGATAGCGTTCAGCATCGGTTTGACTGGCCTGCTGCCACTGCTTCTTAAGCGCTTCAAACTGCTGGTAGCGTTCTGCCATTGTCAGTTCAGTGTCCGGCAAAGCCAGCATTTGCGCAATAAGCTGCTGACGCTGTTCGGCAGCGGCATCGTTTTGCTGTTCTAATTGCGCATAATAACGACGACAAGGTTCAAAAGCCTGTTCCAACAGCGCATCAAAGCGTTGATTCAGCTCGTTGTCCTGGGCGTTGTGACTTTCTCCGAGACTTTGCCATTGCTGACGCAAATACTTAATGGAACGCGCTCGCGCAGGCATATCGTCCTGCTTTTCATTGAGAAGCGCTTCGGCCTGTTCAATCAACTCGGGTTTTCGCGGCGCCGCAAGATAAATCTGCCAGCCTTCCAGACGGGCAATTTGCTCGCGGGTCTGCTCAAAGCGTTTCTCGAGCAGCGCCTGAGTATCCTGTGGCAAGGACTGATAGTCTGCTTCGAGCCGCTGAAAACGGGTCATAGCCGCACGGTACTTACCCTGCTCCACCAGGTTATTAATGATATTGATATGCTTTCGGCAATGCTTAAGATGGCGTTGCTGACTGGACTGGCGCTGCTGATGGATAACCTTAAATTGTTCAAACAGCTGCTGCCAGCGGTTGAGCAAAAAGGCTGGCACCACCACCATGTCAGCAACCCGTTGTTGCCATTCCTGCTTTAACGAGTCCAGTTGCCACTCGGCGTCATCCACTTTCAATAACGCTTCCCAGCTCTGCAGCTGACTTTGTGCCGCGGTCACCTGACGCTGTAACTCTGGCAACCGGTCCCACATGCTGCGGTAGCTTTCCAGCATTGACTCAATTTGTTCCGCTGGCGCTTCAAACTGCTGGAGTTCTGCCAGCGCCCGCTCAGCCGCTTCCACAGCCTGTTGAAACACCGAGACTTCGCCCAGGGTCAGACTTAACAGTTGTTCGCCCTGCAACTGCTTATGTAAGCGTTTTACTTCAGCCACAGCCTGGGCAGAAGTTGCTTTGGCCTGTTCGTGTCTGGCAGCCTGTTGCTCTGCTTCGTACACCGGTTTTAAGCGCGCTAACAGCGCGTTAATACGCGTATTTAATGCCTGTAGTTTGCTATTAAAAGCGTCCCGGGCTTCGCTATCGAGACAATCGAATTGGCTGCTGAGCGCCGCATATTGCTCATTGAGTAACTGCTGGCTATCGCGAATTTGTAAATAGTCAGCTTTATCCAAAGTGGCCATCAGTTTGGACAACACCAGTGTGACTTCCCGCGTCAGCTTTTCTGGCTTTTCGGCCAGTTCGGTTAACACCGCAATACGTTCACTGAGCACGCTCTGTAAGGCTTTATCTGACGTTTTACGCAATAAGCGCTGCAACATGTCAGTGTCCTGGCTTTGCTCGATAATAACCCGCTTCAGGCTCTGCTCAGGGGTGGCAATAATAAACTGCTGAGTAAAACTGCTGCGACTAACTTTGCTCAGTACTGCCAGGCAAAAATCAGCATCCTGATGCAACTCTGTCATCAGTGGCAGACATTTCATCAGTTGCTCGGTGGGTGCCGTTTTCAGCAAATATTCTTTGATTTCACGCAGACTGATATCAGCATGACCATCAATCAGGGCGCACTCTACCCGCGCCTGCGCTGCATTCAGCAATTTAACGTCTTTCGCAATTTGTGACATTTTCAGCCACAGCACAAAAGAATTAAGCTTTTCCAATGCCGCCAGGCTGACATTATGATTAGCATCGTTAAAAGCCAGTTCGTGCAGGATCCGCCGTTCGTTGGGCGAATCTGGTGACAGTTTGGCAATGGCTTTTAATCTTGTGTCCGGATCGTTACTACTATGGGAAGGCGAAAAAAATCGACTAAATATCATCCTGTTTAAACCGCGCAATGGATTGTTCATTTGACTGACTTTCGCGTAATTCGCGACGCAGCTCACTTTTACTTTTATGGATAATCTCGCCTGTCTCACCAACTGTCATATGTTCGTTAGTTTGCGCGATTTTGGCCTGATATAACAAAACAGCCTGCAGACAGTTTTCTTTTTGTTCGTCAGACAATACCTTGCCATCCGGCCACTTACCCGTTTCAACAGCCTGACGCAGACGTTCGTAAACGTCCGGCGTCATGGCGGCAAGAAGTTGTTCTACATTCATTTACTTGATCGCTTTAATAAGACAATACGAACACGGTTAATGCCGTACCACAAAAAACCGATAACACAGGTCATTAATGCCACACTGTGCTGAACATCACCGGGCGACACGCCACCCCAGTACATAAATCCAAACCCACCAATAAATAACAGCATCGCCAGCATGGATTGATTTTGAATATTGTGCATTTTCTTAAAGCGTTTCATGCTCTCTTTACGTTCGATATCCTCAACCGAGGCATCGCCGTAAGAAAAGTCACAATTAGGACACGTCTTGGCTTTATCTGACATCTTTTTACCACACGACGGACAATCAATTAATGCCATTCTATCTCCTCACAAATGCATTTCGCTGCGCATTACACGCATCATATCAAAAAGCCAGGATGGTCCTGGCTTTCGTATTTCATCGCCGGGTTACTGTTATTACTTAGCAACCCCGGCTCTGGTTTACTTTTACTTTTCGCTCTCTTTTACCCGCTGCCAGTAATGATCCATGGTTTCTTTCATTTCTTTACTTAACAGCACAATACCAAACAGGTTAGGCAGGGTCATCACCACAATGGCTACGGCTGACAATGCCCACACCAGGGTAGTATCTGAGAATGATGCCCAGAAAAAACCAGCAACATAAATCACCCGGTACGGCATGATGGAACGTGGCCCCAACAAATAGGTCATGGCGCGGTCACCATAATAAGACCAGGCAATGGCAGTTGAGAAAGCAAATAATAACAAGCCAATCGATACAATATACTGACCAAAATCACCAAACCAGCCACGGGTAAACGCTATTGTCGTAAGCGGTGCAGAGTGTACCAGTGATTTACCTTTAACCATCAGGTTTTCTTTCACCGGCTTACCGTTTTTAATTTGCAACGTACCTGAGAAAGGATCTTCACTGCCCACTAAAAACTGCACGTCTTCCGCTACCGAGCGGGCGTTAATCAAAGTGTAACCACCTGTTACTGCGGTACCGTTCACCACCGTAATTGCCCCGGTATAATTTTCCAGCTCGCTGCCACTAACCCCGTTAAGATAGTTGTAGAGTGCCTGTTTATCGGCATCCACTGTGTCTGAATATTCACCGGCCACAAAAATCATGTCAGAACGGTCAAACACGTTTTCATGTTTTTCCTTCCACACACCCGACGACAGGATAACCAGACCGGTAATAGTACAAATAATGATGGTATCAATAAACGGCTCAAGTAACGACACCATACCTTCTGAGGCAGGCTCAGTGGTTTTTGCTGCCGCGTGGGCTATAGGTGCAGAGCCCTGCCCCGCTTCGTTGGAGAATAAGCCACGGTTTACCCCACGGTTAAACGCGTAAGCCAGTGATGCGCCCAAAAAGCCGCCTGCTGCCGCCGAACCGGTAAAGGCATCGCTGATCACAGCCATAAACGAAGGCACGACATTTTCAATATTGGCGAAGATTACGGCTAGCGCACCAATCAGGTAAATGACTGCCATCAGCGGCACTACGCGGGCAGTAAATGCGGCAATACGCTGAATGCCGCCCAGAATAACCAGGGCTAACAGCACCGCCAGTACACCACCCACAATCATTGGGTCAATGCCGAACGTCGCTTCGATACTGGTAGCAATACCATTACTTTGTGGCAGGTTACCGGTACCAAAGGAACAAATGACCGTAGCAATTGCAAACGCCACTGCCAGCCATTTCATGTTCAGGCCGCGGTCCATAAAATACATGGGGCCGCCCGCCATGGTTCCATCCTCGGTTTTAACCCGGTACTTGTGAGATAAGGTCACCTCAACAAACTTGGTGGTCATGCCAAGAAAAGCCGTGGCCCACATCCAGAATAAAGCCGCCGGTCCGCCTAAAAAGATAGCAAAGGCCACACCACTGATATTACCGGTGCCTACCGTACCGGACAGGGCTGTGGTCAACGCTCTGAAATGGGTGGTGTCTCCTGGATCGTCGTTGTGATCAAACTTGCCCGTTACCACCATCCACGCATGCTTAAAAAAGCGAATTTGTGGGAATTTAAGATAAATCGTAAAAAATAAGCCTACGCCTAACAGCACAAAAGGAAACCAGTCGGCTCCCCCCAGCATCCCGTCGACTGACGTTAAAAAATTAAACAAGCCTTCCAAACCAGTTTCCCCTTGTTGTTAAATGGATAACCCTGCGTCCCCTGCTGTGTCTGTGCAGGGGCGATACGGGTTTTATTGTTATTATGTCCTTAAGCTGCCAACCACATTGTGCGTGGCTACCAGGATATCCTCACCAAACTGCTGGCAACGTTGCACCGACCAGCCGAATAATGGATCAGGTAAATTATTATTATCTTTAAAAGGCATTTCTATCGTATAGGCCAGACATTCAAATGCTTGTCCCACCGCATTGGATGCAATGGTCAGATTTGCTTGTCCGGGTGCATCTTTGGCATAGCCAAATTCATCCTGGAACTCAGGCGTCGCCATCAGTAATGCCTGCTTAAACTGACTTTCAAGCTGCTCCAGACGTTCTGAGTAAGCGGGAATTCCTTCACTTCCGGCGACAAAATTATAGGGTAACGCTTCGTCACCATGCAGATCCAGATACATGTCCACGCCCACTTCATGCATTGCGTTGAGCACATAATACACTTCAGGACTGGCTTGCAGACTGGGGGTCTCCCACTCACGGTTGAGGTTAGTCCCTACCGCATTGGTACGTAAATGACCCCGGGCACTGCCATCAGGGTTCATATTCGGGACAATGTAAAACACCGCTTTGTCCAGCAATGAACGGGCAATACCGTCCTGCTCATCAAGCAGGCGCCCTATAATGCCTTCAGCACACCATTCGGCCATGCTCTCGCCGGGGTGTTGACGTGCAGTAATCCAGATATTGCGTTTTCCTTCAGCCGGCTCACCAATCACCAGCATGGACATGTCGCGTCCGTCCAGGGTTTCGCCCAGGTATTTTAACTCACACAAAGGCGAACACTGTGCATCGGCTAACAAATCCAGATGACGCTCGTAGCTATACGGAATGAAATAAGCGAAATACACCTGCGGCTGTTCCAGCGCAATGCTAAACGTCAGCGTATCACCGTTAAATTCACTGTCGACCCTGAACCAGGTCTGACGATCGTAAGACGCCAGTACGTTGTATCCTTCCCAGCCATTCGGATAAGCCGAACCGGCCAGTTCGGTAATTTGCAGCGTGTGCAAACAATTAACTTCACCGGTTAGGCGAAAATGAAACCACTGGTAAAAGTCGGATTGGTTATCTTTATTGATGGCAAGCAGGATGTCGTCTGGTTGCTCGGCGCGAATCACGCGGATGTTACCGCTATCAAAATGGCTGGATATCTGCATCTGTCGTTATAGTTATCTGTTTTATATGTCTGTGCGAATGACTTAATTTAACACAGTCGAGATTAACAATACTATGCACTTAAACGGTGAAAAGCCGATTTTTGTGGTTTATGGCGATCTATTAATCAGTTACGGGGAGCAAAAAAAAACGGCACCGTAAAAGGTGCCGTTTAAAGCTTAAGCAATAATCGATCAGGCTGGCAGCGTTGGAACAGTAATTCCAGCCATATCCATGGCTACACGCATTACCTGACAGCTGTAACCAAATTCGTTGTCATACCAGACGTACAGGGTTAAGCGGTTGTCTGCCACAATTGTCGCCTGTGAATCGACCACAGAAGCTGCACGGGTACCCACCATATCGGTAGAAACCACTTCGGTCGATGCAGTGTAATCAATCTGATGTTGCAGCGATGAGAACAACGCGGTGTCACGCAGGAATTCATTCACTGCCACTTTGTCGGTGGCTTTTTCCAGGTTCAGGTTCAGGATAGCCATTGATACATTCGGCGTCGGCACGCGGATCGCGTTACCGGTTAATTTACCCGCCAGCTTAGGATAAGCCTTGGCCACCGCTTTAGCAGCACCGGTTTCGGTAATAACCATGTTTAGTGGCGCACTACGTCCACGACGCTCACCTTTATGATAGTTATCAATCAGGTTCTGGTCATTGGTGTATGAGTGAACGGTTTCAACGTGGCCATTCACAATGCCGTATTCTTCATCCAGCGCTTTAAGCACTGGCGTAATGGCATTAGTGGTACAGCTGGCCGCAGAAACAATAGTGTCTGAATCAAGGATATCGCTGTTGTTAACACCGTACACGATGTTCTTGATATCGCCTTTACCAGGTGCAGTCAGCAGTGCTTTTGCCGTGCCTTTCGCCTTCAGGTGTAAGCCTAACCCATCGCGGTCACGCCAAATACCAGTGTTATCAATCACGAGCGCATTGTTAATACCATAAGCGGTATAATCGATTTCATCCGGACTGTTAGCATAGATAACCTGTATATACGAACCATTAGCTTTCAGTGCATTACGCTCATGGTCAATGGTAATACTGCCGTTGAACGGTCCGTGAATCGAATCACGACGCAGCAGGCTGGCACGTTTTTCTAAATCGCCATCGCGGCCGCCACGAACAACAATAGCACGCAGACGCAGCTTGTTGTTCTGCCCCTGACGTTCAATCATCAGGCGGGCCAGTAAGCGACCAATACGGCCAAAACCGTAAAGCACAACGTCTTGTGGTTCATGTTCATCTGTTTTATCAACCACGTCCGCTAATTTGTCCTTAAGGTAAGCGGTCAGGTCAGTTTTATCAACGGCACTGCCATAATGGAAGTCGAAAGCCAGCTTGCCAATGTCAATCTGGGCCGGTGCCAGTTGCATTTCATTGATAGCTTCTAGGATTGGGTAGCTCTCGCGCAGGCGTAATTTAATACCTTCGTGCAAACGGACTTTACGATGAGCTTTGATTACATCGATCGCACTGGCGTTTAATAACGTGCGACCGTACACAGAGATTTCGATGGATTTGTTACGGTATAACTTACCGATAATGGGTAACATCATTTCTGCGTATTCCTGGCGTTCCTGCCAGCTGGATTGCAATTCTTGCTCAAAGGGTTGGTTCATACTAGTGCCTTCATCAAATAAATCATGTATAAAATTGACGATGTGTACAGGAATATGTGGTTGTACGTCAGAACACTGTGTAACCGCTTATTCCCGTCGGCGTGTATTCTAAATAATCAAAGAGGGAACTCCAAATTGTTGAAAATTTTCAGAAAACCACTAAAAACAACAATCTATGACAATTTATTTAGTAAGTTTTCCACATTTAAGCCTGCTACTCTGCCCGTTTTTTCATTAGTACTGCTCACGGGTTGTGGTGATCTGTTTGCCCCCAGTGTTAAAAGCATCTGTGAGGATTACCCCCATTTTTGTGCCGATTTAAATACCGATGGCTGGTGTCGCGCAGAGCGCTCCGACATTATCCGCCATCGCTTTGATTATAAGGATGATAAGTCTGATCGCCCGAAATACGACCTGCTTATTAATTACGAAAAATACCAGTCCTGTATTTCCAAGGCATCTCAAATTGAATATATAAAATACCGGGAAAAAGAGTTTGCCCGTAAGGATGCCACCGTATCGATTAATAAGGCGCTGAAACAATTACAGTGGCAAACAAAAAATTCTCCGGACCCATATATCTCCTATTATCAATGGTCTAGGTTTGGGAATGAAGCAGCCAAAGGGCGTTTTATTGCCGCGGCTAAACAAGGCGTATTTACCGAACCCAAATATTACAGTGACTTAGCTGGCATCCTGATTGACGAAGACCCACGGGCCGCGCGTGACGCTCTGTTTATGGCGTTAAGTCAGTATGCCAATGTGGATCAGGAGATTGACGGTCATATTGCCAGCATGCTGATGACGCTCTCACTGGACACGGAAAATTACCGCATGGCTTATGTCTGGACCAAAGTAACTAATCATTTTGCCAATAACATCAACAACGCACAGCTGCTGGCACTGGGTCAGCAATACGCGCTGCCGGTGGACATTCTGGATCGTCTGGCCGGTGAAATTACCGATGCAATCGAAGCCCGGGAATTTGATGCCAAAACATTAAAAATCGATCGTTTATGAGAAAAGCTGAAATTTAATTACAGAAAAAAAATCGTTATTTTTTTCAAATAGCGGTTATTTAAGTAGGAAATAAGCAAAGCGCTGTCATCGACAGCGCTTTTTTGCAGATAGATTATTTCTGAAGATGAAAATCCAGACTTACGGAGTTAACACAATAACGCTGGCCGGTGGGTGCCGGACCATCATCGAAAACATGACCCAGATGGGCGTCACAATGTTTGCAGTAAATTTCGGTGCGGCGCATTCCGTGGCTGTCATCAAACCGGTAGCCCACGTTTTTATCTTCACTCTGCGCAAAAAAAGACGGCCAGCCACAGCCTGACTCGAACTTGCTGGTATCGTCGAACAGTTTAACACCACAACATTTACAGTGGTAACTACCACTGCGGGACTCGTACAGCAACGTACCGGAAAACGGCCGCTCCGTCCCGGCCTGACGGGTTACACGGTATTCTTCGTCAGTTAATTTATCGCGCCACTGGTCGTTATCACTCATTTACCACTCCTGATGCTTATCTGCCTGTTAGATAAGCTGCAAAGGGCGCGAAGGATCACTCCATTCAATATGATATTTTTCGCCAGCCGGTTTATCCGTTCGGGAGAACGTATGAGCGCCAAAGAAGTCACGCTGGCCTTGTAACAAATTGGCCGGTAACACGGCGGTGCGGTAAGAATCGTAATAGCTTAACGCAGACATCATCGCCGGACACGCTACGCCCTGCACTGCACTGAGTGCAACGGTGGCCCGCCAGTCCTGTTGGTGGGTAGCAATTTGTTCGGCAAAAAACGGATCCACCAGTAAATTAGGCAACTCAATGTCACGATCAAACGCATTGGAGATAGATTGTAAAAATACTGCGCGGATAATACAGCCTGCCCGCCAGATTTTAGCTATTTCGGCAAAGTGCAGAGTCCAGCCCTGCTCTGCCGCCGCCGCTTTCATTAACTGGAAGCCCTGGGCATAGGCACAAATCTTAGAGCAATACAGTGCGTGCTCCAGTTGTTTAATCACAGTTTCGCGCTGAGTTTCACTGACCGTTTCTACAGCCGGACCTGCCAGTACTTTTTCGGCTTCAACTCGTTCGTCTTTAAGTGCTGACAAGCTGCGGGCAAATACGGCCTGGGCGATAGTCTGTGCCGGACTACCAGTTTGTAACGCACTGACGGCGGTCCACAGCCCTGTACCTTTCATGCCGGCCTTATCCAGAATAACGTCCACCAGCGGGGCCTGGGTTTCCGGGTCTGTCTGGTCAAGCACTTCGGCACTGATTTCTATCAGATAGGAATCCAATGCGCCCTGATTCCAGCGCCGAAAGACCGCAGCAATTTCTGACGGCGACATCGCCAGCGCCACCCGCATAATTTGATAGGCTTCGCAAATCAGCTGCATATCGGCATATTCAATGCCATTGTGCACCATTTTCACGTAATGGCCGGCACCATTAGGGCCGATATACGCCGCACAGGGCTCACCGTCTTTAACTGGTTGTCCTGGCGTGG
Source organism: Marisediminitalea lipolytica (assembly GCF_001758465.1). Taxonomy (GTDB): domain Bacteria; phylum Pseudomonadota; class Gammaproteobacteria; order Enterobacterales; family Alteromonadaceae; genus Alteromonas; species Alteromonas lipolytica. The sequence continues at coordinate 575,529 of NZ_MJIC01000010.1, read as the reverse complement.
TGGTTTCGATTGGCTTGCCAGTATCCGGATCGACTTTCGCGGCAATGGCCTTTAGCATCGGTCCTACCCGCTCCCAGGCTTGTTCTGAGCCAGATGGCATCAGGGAAGGTCCGAATCGCGCTCCCACTTCACCGCCAGAGACTGCGGTGGTGAAAAACAAAAAGTTATCCGCAAAACGCTGCTCACGGGCAACAGAATCACTCCATAAGCTATTGCCGGTATCAATAATAACGTCATCGGTATTAATACCGGCTTCGATAAGTTGTTCACAGACCTGATCTACAGGCTTACCGGCGGGGATTGACAGCAAAATTACCGCAGGAGAAACCAGCGCTGAGCGCAGCGCTTTGAGGGTATGCACTGGCACAATTCGCGAAGATTCTGCGCCGTTTTCTTTTTTATCCTGAGCAACAATGGCATCGATTCGCTTGGCATCGAGATCAAAACACGCCACCTGGTATCCATGGTCTGCTAAATTCAGCGCCAGGTTCTTACCCATTACGCCTAAACCAATGACACCAATATCACATGAATTTTTCGGCTCGGAACCGCCACTATTTTGCATCAAAAAACCCTCTATACTTCGATGGGTGGGCATAATACCATCGACTTACGGAATGAAAAGCACAACTGACCGATTAACGGTAATTTGTCACGTTTCGCCGATAAAATCCGGACGCTGAACGTCATTTTAACCCGGTACTAAAGTCGTAGTATACCAAACAGTCAAGTATAAAAGGTTTCCGCTTAATTTCGAGGCTGCATCAGGGACACGCCGACTAACGAGGAAAATCTGTATACCTGAACAGCGCAAAGCTATGGGCTGCTTGCAGGAACAGATGCTGCACTCTCAGCTTAGGCTGCTTTGGAGGATGATTATACCGGGTATCCAGCACCAGCGACCAACCGCCATTAGGTGTTTTCAGTGGCGTAGTAAACTTAACGTCCCGCTGTGCAGTGTTAAAACACAGCAACCAGTGTTCAAAGTTATCGCCCATTTCCTTATGCCCGACAATTTCAACCGCAAACGCTTTATTCTCACCCGACTGCCAGTCTCCTGCCCCTTTATCTGAGCCATCAGGATTGTACCAGTTGACCTCAGCGACATTGGCGTGGAGCTGATAAGGATCGTCAGGCAGATACATTCGACTCAGCAATTGCGATTGTTGACGAACCGCTATCACTGTCTGACAAAAAGCCAGGAAGTCCTGTTTGTATTTATCCAGTTCCCAGTTAAACCAACTGATTTCGTTATCCTGACAATAAGCGTTATTGTTGCCCTGCTGAGTGCGGCTAAGTTCGTCACCACCTAAAATGTGTGGTGTCCCCTGAGACAATAACAGGGTCGCGAAAAGGTTACGTTTTTGCTGCGCGCGCATGGCCAGAATGGCGGGATCCCTGGTGTCACCTTCCACACCATAGTTGGCCGACAAATTATGCCCGTGGCCATCGCGGTTTTCTTCGCCATTGGCCTCGTTGTGGCGCTCGGCATAACTAACCAAATCCTGCAGCGTAAAACCATCATGATAAGTCACGTTATTAACCGAGGTATTAATGCTGCGATAGCCCTTGTGAAATACATCCCTGGAGCCCATCAGGCGGGTCGCAAAATCGGCGGTGGTACCTTTATCACCGCGCCAGAATGCCCGCACGGTATCGCGAAACTTGTCATTGCACTCGAACCATCGCGCACCAAAAGTACCTAACTGATAGCCACCCGGACCGATATCCCAGGGCTCGGCTACCAACACTGAATGTTTGAGGTCAGGGTCCTGATTAATGGCTCTCAGCAAACCGGAAAACACGCTGAACTGTTGCGGATCGCGGCCCAGACAGGCGGCTAAGTCAAAGCGAAAACCATCAACTCCGATTTCGTTGGTCCAGTAGCGCAACGCATCCATAATCATGGTGGTCATTAACGGATGTGCCGAATAGACGGTATTGCCACAGCCAGAATGGTTACTGTAAACCAGCCCGCCTTTGGGCGTTTGCTCCATTAAATAGGCCTGATGCGGAAACATCCCGCGAAAGCTCAGTACCGGCCCATCCTTGCCGCCTTCCGCGGTGTGGTTGTAAACCACATCAACAATCACTTCGAGCCCGGCTTCGTGATAGGCATCCACCATTTGTTTACATTCACTAAGGGGATCAGACTGACCATAGCGCGGCTCAGGGGCAAAATAATTTACCGGATTATAGCCCCAGTAATTGGTCAGCCCTTTTTCGGTAATGTATGGCTCTGGCATAAACGCCGCTATGGGCATAAATTGCACGCTGGTAATGCCTAACGACTTAAGGTGTTCAAGAACGGCGGGATGGCTCGCACCAAGATACTTGCCCCGTTGTTCGGCAGGCACTTCCGGGTGCTGTTGGGTCAGCCCCTTTACATGAGTCTCATAAAGAATACGGCGATGTTTCTCTACGATGGGTTTAGCTGGCCGCTCTGCATCAGACGACGGCGCTACCACCACACTTTTGGCCATCATAAACTGACTGTCGCCCTGATACTGCCTGGCATCCCAGTGCAGCGGACGACTTAACTGCCGCGCATAAGGGTCGATTAGCAGTTTATCGGTAGGCGCATAGTGCAGGCTTTCAGCGCCGCGGTCTACCCGGTAACCGTAAAGCTGACCGGCCTCAATACCTTTAATGCTGACATGCCAGACATCGCCAGAACGCGCTGGCATGGTAATTTCGTCCAGCGTTTCTTCGGTATCCGGATGAAACAGGCACAGAATAACGGCCCTTGCATCGGTACAGGTAACGGCAAAATTGCAGACATTGTCAGACAACATTGCGCCCAGTGGATAGGGTCGTCCCAGATCAACTTCCCGGTTGCTGAAATTCCGTGCAGTGTTCACAATCACTCCTTGTTGAAGACGATGAATAACGTAGCCAGTGGAGGAAGATTTACGTTAATCGAAAATGGCTGATGGTTCCATGGTACCGGTTCCGCCGAACAGTGCTGAGGCGATGTAAAACCACTTCCCCAATATACGCTGTCATCGGTATTAAGGGCCAGTTCATAGTCTCCTGTTTGCATCACACCAACGCGAAACTGTGGTCTGGGCACCGGTGTCATATTGCTGATCACATAAACCTGCTGAGTACCCGCCAGATTGTGGCGGACAAAAGAAAACACGCTTTGCTCGTTGTTATGCAAATCAATCCAGTCAAAACCAGCCGGGTTATGATCCTGTTCGTGTAATGCAGGCAGCGCACGGTACAGTTGATTTAATTGCCGGTACAAGGCCTGGATACCGGCATGTTTAGCAAAATCCAGTAACCGCCAGTCTACCGAGGCATCGTGATTCCATTCGCTGCTCTGGCCTAGTTCATTGCCCATAAAATTGAGCTTTTTACCCGGATGACCAAACATAAACGCCGCATAGCAACGGTGGTTAGCTGCCTGTTGCCATTCATCCCCCGGCATCTTGCCGAGTAAACTTCCCTTACCGTGAACCACTTCATCATGGGAAATCGGCAGAACAAAGTTTTCATCAAAGGCATAAACCATACTGAAGGTCATTTCTGAGTGATGATAAACCCGGTAAGCGGGGTCTTTACTGATATAGTGCAAAGAATCATGCATCCAGCCCATGTTCCATTTAAAACCAAATCCCAGGCCGCCATCGAATACCGGGCGGGAAACTTTAGGGAAACTGGTGGACTCTTCGGCAATGGTCATGGCATGAGGGAAATGCCGGTACACCTCTTCGTTCATCCAGCGCAGTAAACTGATTGCTTCTAAGTTTTCGTTGCCGCCGTAAACGTTAGGCACCCACTCGCCCTCTTCCCGGGAATAATCCAGATAAAGCATACTGGCAACGGCGTCTACCCGTAGTCCGTCAACATGGAAATGCTCCAGCCAGTAGAGTGCATTGGCGACCAGGAACTGACGTACCGTTTCCTTACCAAAATCATAGATGCAGGAATTCCAGTCTGGATGCCAGCCTCTTCTGGGATCTTCATATTCGTAAACATGCGTACCATCAAAACGGGCCAGTCCATGACCGTCTTCCGGAAAATGCGCAGGTACCCAGTCAATAATGACCCCGATATTATTCTGGTGACAGGTATCGACAAAATATTTGAAGTCATCCGGCGAACCAAAACGACTGGTCGGGGCAAACAGTCCAACAGGCTGATAGCCCCAGGACCCGTCAAACGGGAACTCGGATACAGGCAGCAGTTCGATATGGGTATAGCCCATGTCGGTAACATAGGCGACCAGCTCCTCGGCCAGTTCACGGTAACTTAAATACCGTTGTTCAGGTTTGCCGGGGCGCTTCCAGGAGCCTAAATGCACCTCATAAATACTCATGGGTACAGCGTATTTATCCTGCTTAGCGGCCTTATTAAGCCACGCTTCGTCCTGCCATTGATAACGCTGATGGTCATACACCAGTGACGCATGGGATGGATATTGTTCGGCATAAAAACCCAGCGGATCCGCTTTGTGAGGCAGCTGATGTCCCTGTGCGTCTTTTACCTGGTATTTATAACGGGCTCCTTCATCCAGTCCGGGCACTAACAGCACCCAGTAACCCAAATCGGTTTTCTGCATTGGATGTAAACGCCCGTCCCAGCCATTAAAATCGCCAATCAGCGATACCGCGGATGCGTTGGGCGCAAACACGGCAAACCTTACTGCCGGCGTTTCAAAACCATTTTTACTAACCGTAATGCGCTGTGCACCCGCCTGACGATATAAGTTTTGTGGCTGATGATCGATAAAATGCACGGCATGATAAGCTTCTGTCTGAAACTGATAAGGATCAGTTATAACGGTATCCTGACCGCCTGTAGACACCTTTAACTGGTAGGCAGACTCAGCGGACAAACCCTCTATAGTACCGCTAAATAACCCGGAATTATTCACCGAAGTCAATTGGCCAAGACTCTCTCTTGACAAGGCGTCCAGAACTTCTACCCCGGTAGCGAGGGGCTGCCAGCATTGAATAAAGGCACTGCTATCGGTAAATTTTGGACCTAAAACGGCGAACGGCTCCTGACATTGGGCGTGCTCTAACTGTCCTTCAAAATGCATTCCTGACTCCTACTTCATCTGCTGTTTACAGGTTTTCTTGTTGGCTTGCCTGGCGACGACCCGCTGTTAGGCTGGCGGCTAAAGACTGAATATCCGGATTGGTAAAAATGTCTTCCAGATTTTGTGACAACTTACGCCGCCAGTTCGGGTATTCCATAAATGTTCCCGGTATATTGACCGGCTTATCCATTTGCAGCCAGTCCTCTAACTGCAGACTCAACAACGCACTGCTGCCATAGGCCATATGAACCTGCAAGGCATGGTTTAGTTCACGGCTCATGCCGGTAATATCGACGTTTCGACCAATCTCGTCGCCGACCCGTCCATGGCCATGCAGAGAGTCAAGAATGGCCTGTTTATCGGCATGACGACTGGCATATAAGCTTTGCAAAACAGCTTCGTCGGTATATAAACCCAGCGCTTTGCCCAGCTCCAGATCCAAACAATGCCAATAGCCAATTAAGGTTGGCATGTCGTGAGTTGTCAGCGTGGACATACTCTGCACCGGATAATGTGCCGGCGAATAAAACCCGCCGTCTTCGGCTTTCTCAAAGAAAAACACCCGGTAAGAATAAACTCCGTTACTGGCCAGTACCTCACGAATTTCTTCTGGTACGGTACCCAAATCTTCACCAATCACCATAGCCTGATGACGATGACTCTCCAGGGCCAGTATGCCTAATAAATCTTCCAGTGGATAATAAACATAGCCGCCTTCTTTTGCGTTATCGCCCTGACATACCCACCACAACCGCAAAAGTCCCATGGCATGGTCGATACGCAGCGCACCGGAGGACTTCATATTGGTGGCAAATAAGTCAATAATCGGCTGATAACCCTGTAGATAGAGCATTTCAGGATCCATCGGCGGCAGCCCCCAGTTTTGCCCCAAAGGTCCCAGTACATCTGGTGGTGCGCCTACGCTGGCAGCAGTGCAATACAAATCTTTATTACCCCAAATCTCAGCGCTGCCTTCACTCACGCCCACGGCTAAGTCCCGGTATATTCCTACCGGCATACCCGCATCCAGTGCTGCCTGATTGGCCTGCTCTAACTGGGTAGCCGCCTGCCACTGCAAGAACATGTAGAACTGCACCCGTTTTTTATGCTGTTTAGCAAAAGTGGCCACGTCTTCGTTGTAATAGCCCTGCCAGTTGTCCGGAAACACTGGCCAGCCCCAGGCATCTTTGCCTTCGGCTTTGAGGTACTCCTGCATGGCGTCGTAGGTCGCCAGCATCTCAAGGCTTTCTCCACCCTCTTTTATAAACGCTTTAAATGCACGATTTTGCTTGCTGTTTTTGGTCAGGTAAGCAGCATGGTAAACATCGAACAGAGCGTTTAATGCCGTTAACTTAAGTTCGGTTACCAGCGTATAGTCGACATATTCTGTGGCTCTGGCTTGTGCCAGCTGCTGCTGAAAATCGGCTGCCATGACAACCGATTGCACGGCGTCATTATCGAAACATGGCAGTGCCGACACATCGATGTACAAAAAGTTTAGCCAGCGTCTTGATGAAGGACCGTATGGGCTGCAGGCTTCCGGATTAGAGGGATACAATGCATGAATTGGATTCAGGCCAATGAAACCAGCCCCCTGCTGCGCAGCCGACGTTACCAGCTGTGCTAAATCTGAAAAATCACCAATCCCCCAGTTATTCTCGCTGCGCAGACAATACAGCTGAACGCTGAGTCCCCATAGCTTGTTCCCCTGGGCGATAGTTGGAGGCTGATAACAAGCCTCAGGCGCCACGATATAGCGCATTACCGCCAGTGGCTTGTCGTCCTCAAGTAATTTAATTTGATGGTAACCGCAGGACAAATCTTGAGGTAGCTCAATACAATACTCATGAAACTCTATATCATCGACAACTCCGACATTGAGCAATTCTTGTTCAACTGGTATAACATTGATTATGTGGTTTTGGCCTGTTTCCAGTTCCAGGCTGATACAAAATGTGTCGGTGACCCTAGACAAAGGCAAGCGTAAACGAATCTGCTTGGTGTCGACGGTACGCTGAACACTCACCGGGTCAAACGGCTGAGACCATATATTTGCGATTTCCTCGTCGAGCTGTTCAGCGATGACGGAATCGTTACTAATGTCATAACCGAGAGCCTGAAGAAGTTTCGCTTTTGTGGTTTCGGAAATTGTCGCTGGGTTGCCCCATGCATCAACATATTGGGTCTCCACTCCCCGCATTTCGACAAGCTTTTGCAAAACCTGATTAGTCATGAGTTGTTCCTGTAAGTAAGGCTTACCGGGATAGTAAACCGAGTGGCTTAAGCCATTAAACAATACTCTACATTATTGTTGAAGACCTGCAGACGTAAAAATGAATACGTTTGCAGAGATATTTTGTAATTTTGCAACATAATAGGCATTAATCTTTGCCTTAAAGGCTGTTTTGATCCATACTTTACGTAATTATTTTTCATATTATTAACTAACGATACAGAGGCATGTTATGACAATTCGCGTCGGGATCAATGGGTTTGGCCGCATCGGACGGCTGGTACTGCGCGCTGCGGCAAGCAGAGAAGACATTGAAATAGTTGCTATTAATGATTTATTAGACCCTGATTACATTGCATACCTATTAAAATATGACTCCACCCACGGCATTTTCGATGGTGAAGTAACCGTTGATAACGGTCACCTGATCGTAAATGGTCAAAAAATTCGCGTTACCTCAGAGCGTGACCCTGCCAACCTGGCGTGGTCTGAAGTGAACGCTGACGTGGTTGTAGAGTCAACAGGCTTATTCCTTACTCAGGAAACCGCCAGCAAGCACATCGAAGCTGGTGCTAAAAAAGTAGTTATGTCTGCGCCGTCAAAAGACGCGACGCCGATGTTTGTAATGGGTGTTAACCACGAAACTTACGCCGGTGAAAACATCGTTTCTAATGCGTCTTGTACCACCAACTGTCTGGCGCCGGTTGCCAAAGTACTTAATGATAACTTCGGTATTGTTGACGGTCTGATGACCACCGTTCACGCGACTACTGCAACGCAGAAAACCGTTGATGGTCCGTCTCATAAAGACTGGCGTGGCGGTCGTGGTGCGGGTCAGAACATCATTCCTTCATCTACCGGTGCTGCTAAAGCCGTAGGTAAGGTAATTCCGGCATTAAATGGTAAATTAACCGGTATGGCGTTCCGCGTTCCCACGCCAAACGTGTCGGTAGTAGATTTAACCGTTAACCTGGCTAAACCGGCTTCTTACGCTGCTATTTGTGAAGCGATGAAAGCCGCTTCTGAAGGCGAGTTAAAAGGCGTACTGGGTTACACCGAAGATGCGGTAGTTTCTACCGATTTCCTGGGTGACGCCCGCACCAGTATCTTTGATGCTACTGCCGGTATCGCCCTGACTGATTCCTTTGTGAAAGTGGTTTCCTGGTACGACAACGAATGGGGCTACTCTAACAAGGTATTAGACCTGGTTGCACATATCAGCAAGTAATATACTGCTGAACGTGTGAAAAAGGGTGCGATTTTTATCGCACCTTTTTTGTTTATCAGGCAAGATAACGATAATGGAAAGCGCATCTCGCTCAGGCAGGTCACCACAAAAGACCAAGGGATTGTAACTATGAACGATCACACTTATCACGTCGAAGAAAAAGATGGCAACCGCTTTGTCACCATCACAAATTCTTCCGCTACCTGTCGGCTTAGCCTGTTTGGTGGCCACATTTTATCTTACATCCCGGCGCGGGATAATCGTGACCGGTTATGGCTCAGTCCTTTAGCCGTGTTAAACGGTGATCGCCCTATTCGCGGCGGTATACCTCTATGTTGGCCCTGGTTCAGTGATGACCACGGTAAAGCGAAAGGTGAACTCCCCTCTCACGGTTTTTTACGCACACAGATGTGGAGTATTGAGCAGTACGAATGTGACGGTGCACTCTCAGAAATGGTACTGGTGCCCAAAACCACTAAAGGACCGGGCTTTGATTTCAACTGCAAGGTTAAGTTAGTGGTTAAAGTAGGCAACACGCTAAGCGTCTCTCTGGTTACCGAAAACCTCGAAGATGAAAAGGCATTTAAGATAAACTGTGCGTTGCATACCTATTTTGAAGTCAGTAATATTCATCACGTAAAACTTTGCGGTATGAGCGGTAATTACAAAGACAAGCTGGATAACTGGGCAGTTAAACCCACACCGGTACCTTACGAGTTCAGCAGCGAAACTGACCGGATCCATCTTGAAGCACCGTCATCCCTGACCATTGAAGAAAACCAACAAGCCATTACCAGCATTGGTTCACAAGGTCACGATAGCATTGTGGTTTGGAATCCATGGCAAGCTGCCGCCTCTATGAGTGATATGGATGCATTTGGCTTTAAACAAATGTTGTGCGTGGAAACCGCACTCACTAAAGGACTCATGCTGCAACCACGGCAAAGCCACTCACTGACGCAAATTATTGAGTAATCAGAAAGACTGTAGCGCCACGGCAACTAAACAAACAAAAAAGGTACGCCTGAGTCCAACCCGACTCAATGCGTACCTTTTGGCTGATGCTGATGTAGCTAAACTTATTGTTTAGCGTTTGCCACAGCCTCTTTAGCTAATTCAGTGATACGAGTCCAGTCGCCCGCCTTAATAGCATCATCTGGTGCTAACCACGATCCACCTACACAACGCACGTTAGACAATGCCAGGTAATCATTGTAATTGTCCGGGCCAATACCACCGGTTGGACAAAATACGGTTTCAGGGAAAGGACCACTGATGGACTTGATAGCTTTAACCCCACCTGAAGCTTCCGCAGGGAAGAATTTCAGGTAAGTGTAACCGGCATCCTTGGCCTTCATCAGGTCTGATGTAGAAGAAATACCCGGGATCAGTGGGATTTCAAAATCACGACCCGCTTTAAGCAGCTCGTCGGTCATCCCCGGACTGATAGCGAACTTGGCGCCAGCCTCTACCACTTGTTTGAGCTGTTGTGCATTCGTCACGGTACCCGCACCAATTAATGCATCCGGTACTTCATCCGCAATACGTTTAATTACCTGCAATGCCGCTGGTGTCCGTAAGGTTACTTCCAGCACTCTGATGCCGCCAGCCATCAGCGCATGTGCCAATGGCACTGCGCTTTCTACATCATCAATCACCAACACTGGCACAACCGGCCCTGCAGCAAAGATGTCCGCTGGCGAACTTTTCCAATTAGTCATATAAATCAACTCGCAATCTGTTGTTGTAAATACGCTGATGCGCCTAACAAGCCGTGATCAGGCTCGTTAATCAGGTATGTCGGAATGTCTTTAACGTAATGCTTCATGCGTCCTTTTGCTTCAAATCGGGCTCTGAAATCACTGTTAACCAGAAAATCCGTGAAGCGGGTAGCAATACCGCCACCAATATAAACACCACCTGTAGTCGCCAGATTTAACGCCAGGTTACCGGCGAAACTGCCCATAATGCGGCAAAACTGTGTGAGTGATGAAAGACAAATGACACATTCGTCTTTTAACGCCATCTCCGTCACTTTGGCCGGGTCGGAAACAGACGGAGAAATACCGTGATGAAGCGCTAGCGCGCGATAAATATTCAACAGGCCACGACCTGACAGCACATCTTCAGCCGATACGCGGTCCAGCTGTGTTTGTAAATAACGCCATACCACAATGTCGGTTTCATCAACCGGCGCGAAGTCTACATGGCCGCCTTCACCATCCAGGGTTTGCCAGCCCTCGGCAGTAAATTTCATGTGTTCTACGCCAAGGCCCGTACCGGCACCAAATACCGCGACGTTACCCTTATCAACACTGTGACCATTGCCAATCTGAATGAGCTGATCTTCACCCAATACCGGTAAAGAATGGGCAACCGCGGTAAAATCGTTAATGACAAACAGTTCTTTAAGGTGCAACTGTTGTTTCAGGGCGCGCTGCGAAAATGACCAGCTATGGTTGGTCATTGCAACTTCATCATCGGTCACCGGACAGGCTATCGCAATACAGCCAGCTTCGAATGCCCTGCCGGTATCAGCAAAGTAGCGATGAATAGCAATATCAATACTGGCAAAGTCATTACACAAATATTTTTTGATGTCAGCCAGACCATCTTCAGTGATGGTCGCGATACGAATATTCGTACCGCCTACATCTGCGACAAAGCGGGCACTCATACATTTTGCTCCTGAGTATGGAACAAGGTACAGGCTCCTTCTTCAGCGCCCGTGATCACGCTACGCATACCAGCAAATAATTCCCGGCCCATGCCTTGATGCACCATGGTCAGGTCAGCTACTACTGGCGTACGCTGAGCCAGTGTATCTTCATCTACATGCAGAGTTAGTGCACCGGTTTTAGTATCCAGTTCGATAATATCGCCGGTTTGTACCTTCGACAGTAAGCCGCCCAGGTAAGCTTCCGGGGTAACATGAATGGCAGCGGGTACTTTGCCTGACGCACCTGACATCCGGCCATCAGTAACCAGTGCTACATTGTAGCCACGGTCCTGCAACACGCCCAGTGGCGGCGTTAAACGGTGCAGCTCTGGCATACCAATGGCAGCAGGCCCCTGGAATCGAACAACAACGATACAGTCTTTGTCCAAATCGCCGGCTTTGAATGCCGCATCAAGTTCGTACTGATCTTCAAACACTACCGCTGGTGCTTTTAACTGACAGTGTGGATTGCGCAGTGCTGAGGTTTTAATAACGGCGCGTCCCAGATTTCCGGATAACACACTCAGGCCACCGTCGGGCTTAAAGGGTTGCGCAACGGAGGCAAACACCTCCGCGTCGTGGGATTTTTCAGGACCATCACGCCAGATCACCTCACCGTCTTGTAGCGCCGGTTCTTTGGTGTACTGTTCAAGACCATCGCCACAAATGGTTTTAACATCGTTATGGATTAAGCCAGCGTCGAGCAGCTGTTTAAACAGCAGTGACATACCACCTGCCGCCACGAAATGGTTGATATCGGCTGAGCCATTCGGATAAATACGGGTCAACAGTGGAACCGCATTAGAAAGCTCAGAGAAGTCATCCCAGTTGACGATAATGCCAGCAGCCCGCGCCACGGCAATTAAGTGCATGGTGTGGTTAGTTGAACCACCAGTAGCCAGCAGCGCTACAATGCCGTTTACAATGGCTTTTTCATCAACGATGTGACCGATTGGGGCATAATTGTCGCCCAGCGCAGTCAGGCGGGTAACCTGACGAGCCGCAGCCCGGGTGAGCGCATCACGCAGCTCCGTACCAGGATTTACAAAGGAAGAACCCGGCAGATGCAGGCCCATCATTTCTACCACTAACTGGTTACTGTTAGCGGTGCCGTAAAAGGTACAGGTACCGGCAGAATGGTAAGACTGGGATTCGGCTTCGAGCAGTTTATCACGGCCCACTTTACCTTCAGCAAAAGCCTGACGAACACGGGCTTTTTCTTTGTTTGGTAAACCACTTGGCATGGGCCCGGCTGGCACAAATACCGTTGGCAGGTGACCAAAGCTCAATGAGCCAATAAGCAATCCAGGGACAATCTTGTCGCAGATACCCAACATCATGGCACCGTCAAACATATTGTGTGACAGCGCCACTGCCGCTGACTGTGCAATCACATCACGGCTCATCAGACTTAATTCCATACCCGGGTTACCCTGGGTTACACCATCACACATGGCCGGTACGCCACCGGCGAACTGCGCAACACTGCCGACTTCTTTTACCGCATCCTTAATAATTTGCGGATAAGTTTCGTAAGGCTGATGGGCAGACAACATATCGTTGTAAGACGACACAATCGCGATGTTGGCTTTGGTCATGCTGCGTAAATCAGACTTGTCACTGCTGCTACAGGCAGCAAATCCGTGTGCTAAGTTACCACAAGATAATACTCCACGGTGAGGCCCCTGCCCCCGTGCACGTTCAATCTTAGCCAGATAGGCTGCGCGACTGACTTTACTGCGCTCAATGATGCGCTGGGTAACTTCGTTTACCTGTGTATTCATTACTGACTCCTACGGTGCCCATTTCAGGGTCACTTGTGCTGCATTAATTACAGCAACAATTGGCTTTTCAGTGGCCGTGGCATTGGCAACGGCGTCTTCAAGTACCTGACGCTTTTTATCGCCGGTCAGGTGTAAATAGATATTCCGGCTGGCCACAATGGCGGGTAATGTCAAAGACATACGCTGATGTGGTGCCGTAGTCGGCTGGGTTGCAATGCATACCCGGCCGCTGTCCATTTGCAAACCTGCAGCGAGTTGTTCACTGCAAGGAAATAACGAAGCCGTATGGCCGTCTTCACCCATGCCGAGAATCAGCACGTCAAACGGTTGCGACATGGCTGCCAGTCTGGCTTCGCAAGCGATAACAGCATCCGCGGCATCGGCTTCGGCTGATTTCATTTCGATAAAGCGTGCAGCGGCTGCGTTATTTACCAGCAAATTGTCTTTCACCAGGCGGGTATTACTGGCATCACTGCTTTCGTCTACCCAGCGCTCGTCTACCAGCGACACATCGACCTTTGACCAGTCGATATCGGCATGGCTAAGCGCTTTAAACAGCGGTAACGGCGTTCTCCCGCCGCTGACCATCAGACTGGCGCGACCGCGTTCAGCGATGCCAGTGGCCAGCTTGCCAGCGATTTCCGCGGCAAACTCAGTATTTAGCGCCTCAGCACTTTCGTAAATGGACTGTGTTAATGGCATAGTTACTTTTTCTTGGTAATTTTGCTTTCGTACCAGCTACGATCTTCACGCGCCAGTAATCCAATCGAGGCCACCGGGCCCCAGGTACCCGCCTGATAAGGCTCTGGTGGTTCGTTGCTGTTACGCCATGCAGCCAGAATCGAATCCACCCAGGTCCAGGCTTGTTCAATCTCGTCTCGGCGCACGAATAGCGCCTGGTTGCCGAGCATCACTTCAAGCAGCAGTTTTTCATAGGCATCCGGGATGCGGTCATCAGAAAACTCTTCAGAGAAGCTTAAGTTCAGTTTAGACTTTTGCAGGTCCATTGAACCTGAACCAGTCAAACCCGGAACTTTGTTCATTACGGTAATTTCAACACCTTCATCCGGCTGTAAGCGGATCACCAGCTTATTGGGCGGCAATGAGCTAAAGCTTTCAGTAAACAGGTTATGCGGCTGACGTTTAAAGTAGATCACAACCTCAGACACCTTGGTTGGCAGTCGTTTACCCGTACGCAGATAAAACGGCACACCAGCCCAACGCCAGTTGTCAATTTCAGCTTTAATTGCAACGAAGGTTTCTGTTTTACTTACCGTGTTGGCATCGTCTTCTTCCAGGTAACCCGGTACTTCGCGGCCTTTTACAAAGCCGGCGGTGTACTGTCCACGAACAGTAACGTCGTTAACGTTGCTGGCATTAATCGGGCGCAGTGCTTTTAATACTTTCAGCTTTTCATCACGAATGCTGTCTGCGTTAAGATTGGCAGGCGGCTCCATGGCAACCAGAGAAAGAATTTGCAACAGGTGGTTTTGCACCATGTCACGCATTTGCCCGGCGTCATCAAAATAACCCCAGCGTCCTTCAATCCCAACTGACTCTGCTACTGAAATCTGTACATGGTCAATGCAATTATGATCCCAGTTGGTCGTGAAGATAGAGTTAGCAAAACGCAGAGCAATCAGGTTTAGAACCGTTTCTTTACCCAGATAATGGTCGATACGATAAATTTGCGATTCGTCGAAATACTCAGCAACCTGCTCGTTGATCACTTTAGAAGACTTAAGATCGTGGCCGATAGGTTTTTCCAGTACCAGACGAACACTGGCATCGATAATGTTACAACCGTGCAGGCCACGGCAGATGTCACCGTAAATCGCTGGTGGCGTGGCCAGGTAACACACCATGGTCCGCTCAGGATCAACGTGGTTTTCCAGGGCCGCATAGCTGGCCGTATCTTTCATATCGATTTGCGCATAGGCAAGACGATTTTTCATCTTGCCCCAGGTTTCATCGCACAGCGCTTCACCACCGAACTCGGTCAGTGCGGCTTTAACTTCTTCTACATACTCTTCATTAGTATGTGACTGACGGGCTACGCCGACAATCGTTGTGTCCGGATGCAACAGACCTGCTTTTTCCAACTGGTATAAAGAAGGAAGCAGTTTGCGTCGAGAAAGATCACCTTTGGTGCCAAACAACACAAAATCGCAGGCTTCAAAAGAACTATCCATCACCATGAATTTGGCCTTATGTCTATTTATACAATCAGCAGCTGCTAATCAGCATGCCATCGTGGTAATTTGTTGCCATATAGTTAACAACAAATGTAGTAAAATTACAACTTTTGTTTCGCATTAAAATCAGGCTTACTACTTTGGTACGAAACGGTTGCCGAATACTATCTTAATCGTGTAAGAGTCGCACCGCTAAACTGCAATTTTTCTGCCTGGCTACAAACCCAAAGCGGCTCGTTTTTCATTAAGTTATAGCCACTGGTTTCAGCCTTCACTTATTTGCTATACGTTGAGCAGGCTAACCCTGATGTTTATAAAAACAAGAGCGACACATCACTTTGTTTTTTTGATCACTAAATCTCAATCAATGTTTCTTTACGTCAGTTAAACCTGTAGTGGTCACGAGAATACAGGCAGTTTTTCACTCTGACGCTTAATTTCGAGATGAAATACTATGAATCATGTTAATAAATTACATTTTTCTTGTACGATCTTTCATATTAAGTAGTATAGCGATTGGGAGAACACACTATTCACACACAGTGTTATTGAAAATAATATGAATATTTTAGAAAAAATCACACAGCACAAATCTGCGTTCAGTAAATCAGAGCGTAAGGTAGCAGAAGTGATACTGGCAAACCCTCAATCAGCGATCCATTCCAGTATAGCAACTTTAGCTAAAATGTCAGATGTCAGCGAGCCAACGGTTAACCGCTTCTGTCGCCGACTGGATACCAAGGGATTCCCGGATTTCAAACTGCATTTAGCCCAGAGCCTGGCCAATGGCACCCCTTACGTTAACCGTCACGTTGATGAAAACGACGGCCCTGATGAATACACTAACAAAATATTTGAATCGACCATGGCGTCACTGGAAGTCGCCAGACAGTCTGTTTGTGTGAATACCGTTAACCGCGTGGTGGATTTGCTTACCCAGGCGCAACGTATCTCCTTTTTTGGCCTGGGTGCGTCTGCATCAGTGGCCCACGACGCGCTGAACAAATTTTTCCGCTTTAATGTGCCAGTGGTATATTTTGAAGACATCCTGATGCAACGCATGAGCTGCATGAACTGTAATTCCGGGGATGTGGTCATGTTGTTTTCACACACCGGGCGCACCAAAAGTCTGGTGGAGATTGCTCAGATCGCCAAAGCCAATGACGCAACCGTAGTCGGCATTACCTCCGCCGACAGTCCGCTGGCTAACGAATGTACCTATGTATTATCGTTAGAAGTCCCGGAAGATACCGACATGTATATGCCCATGGCGTCGCGTATAGCGCAGTTAACACTGATTGACGTACTGGCCACCGGCTTTACCTTGCGTCGGGGCAATAAATTCCGCGAAAACCTGAAGCGGGTAAAAGACACCCTGCGTGGCTCGCGCTTTGAGAAACGCGGTAGCGAAAAATAACCCCTTCTCCCCCCGGACACACCACAGAGCGCTACCTGACCTTTTGTCCAGAGTAGCGACTCTGCAAAATCTCAATTACCCGACTAAAAATCCATGCCCGCTAGCGTATTCGGGGTAAAATGGATTAAAATTTTTACACTTGACACCTTTTTCATAAAGAATCTGTCATCAGCCATTCACAATTTGGTCAGATTCGTCTAGTATTTTGTAATTAAATTACGAAATAGATTTTCAGCTATACTTAACTCTCAGTTGTTTTACCTAAACTACTAACAAGCGAAAACAGACATGACTCGAAGAACGAAAATTCTGGCTACCTTAGGGCCTGCGACAGACACACAAGAAAGAATTGAAGCAATAATTGCCGCAGGCGCCAACGTGGTGCGTATGAACTTTTCACACGGTCAGGCAGAAGATCATATCGAACGCGCTAAGCGTGTTCGCGCTGCCGCCGCCAAACTTGGCAAATATGTGGCGATTTTAGGCGACTTGCAAGGGCCTAAAATCCGCGTATCCCGCTTTGCCAACGACAAGGTATTTTTAAAAGAAGGCGACCCGTTTACGCTGGATGCCGAACTTGACCGTGATGCCGGTAATGAACAACAAGTGGGAATCGATTACAAAGCACTGCCTGACGATGTAAGTGCTGGCGATATTCTGCTGTTAGATGACGGCCGTATTCAACTTGAAGTTACCGGTGTTGAAGGACGCAAGGTACTGACTAGAGTTACCGTTGGCGGCAAGCTTTCCAATAACAAAGGCATTAACCGTCTTGGCGGTGGCCTGTCAGCCGAAGCGCTGACTGACAAAGACAAGCGCGACATCATCACCGCTGCCGAAATTGGCGTTGATTATCTGGCAGTCTCCTTCCCTCGTAGCGGCGCTGATCTGAATTATGCCCGCGAACTGGCAGAAGCTGCTGGCTGTAAAGCTAAAATCTGCGCCAAGGTAGAGCGTGCTGAAGCCGTTGCTACCGATGCGGCTATCGACGATATCATCAGCGCGTCGGATGCCGTTATGGTTGCCCGTGGTGACCTTGGTGTAGAAATTGGTGATGCCGAGCTGGTAGGTGTGCAGAAAAAGCTGATTGCCCGCTCGCGTCAGCTAAATAAAGTGGTTATCACGGCAACACAGATGATGGAGTCGATGATTGAAAGCCCGATGCCAACGCGGGCCGAAGTGATGGACGTGGCTAACGCCGTACTGGACGGTACCGATGCCGTAATGCTGTCGGCCGAAACCGCTGCCGGTAGTTACCCGGTGGAAACGGTAAAAGCCATGGCGCGGGTATGTGAAGGTGCCGAAACCCACCCCAGCGTAAAAATATCCAAACACCGCATGGATGAAATGTTCGGTTCTGTGAGCGAAACCATTGCCCTGTCTGCCGTTTACGCGGCTAACCACTTACCGGGCGTAAAAGCCATCGTAGGTTTAACTGAAAGTGGCAGTACTCCGCGCCTGATGTCCCGTATCACTACCACTTTGCCGATTGTGGCACTGTCCCGTCACGAAGAAACCTTAAATGCCATGGCTTTGTATCGTGGTGTTAAGCCTTACTTCTTTGATTCGCGTAACAGTGCACCAGGCGAACTGCGTAAAGACGTGGTTGCTCTGCTAAAAGAGAAGGATCTGGTAAAAGACGGTGATATCGTTATTCTTACTCACGGTGACCGCATGGAAACTATCGGGGCAACCGATGCCATCAAGATTATCGTAGTAGAATAAGCAAGGTTTTTGTTCTGCCAGAAACGCAAAAACCGGTGCAACAGTACCGGTTTTTTTATGCCTTCCTACACCTTAACTCAGGGTACGGAAAAACCCTGCCGGATCTAAAGCGGGTTTATCAACCACATCCTGCGCCGGAGTACCCAGATATAAAAACCCCACAATATCGTCCTTAGGGTCGATATCCAAGCCTGCCTTAACGATAGGACAGTGAGCGTAATCACCAGTACGCCACATTCCCTGAAAGCCCTGGGGAACGGCCGCCATTTGCATTGCCATCGCAGCACAGCTGGCTGACGCATACTGCTCGGGCGCAGGTACCTTTTCATGTTCCTGATACGCTGTGGTAATAACTATAACCATGGGGGCACGCAAGGGCAGTTGTGGTGCTCGCAGGATTTCCCGCTCAGACTTATCATTATCGATTGCCGATTGCTCAAAAATCGCCCCGAGTTTATTTAGTCCCTTTCCTTCACATATGATAAAGCGCCAGGGAGCGAGCGCAGCGTGATCCGGCGCTCTTAATGCTGCGCGTTTAATATTTTCCAGCGCTTCACCGGCGGGGGCCGGGGCTTGCAACCGCGGCTGCGAGCGACGATTTATCACCAGTTCCAAAGCATCCATAAGATCTTCCTCAAACATGTAGTGCGCGTAACGGGTATATCACCCTGATACGCCCTATTTGACAAAAAGACCAGCTTGCTGACAAGTAATTTTATCGCTTGTCTGTATTTGCCTCTAGGCCGTGGGATAACGTTGCTGTAAAAAGTAATCAACGCTGCAATAGCGACCGGGGCCACAGGTAAACAGCACTAGAAGCATGATCAGGTAGGTGGCGGCAAATTCTATTCCGTTATTGAGGATAACAAAATTGCCACTTGATGTGAGCCATTCGATATAACCGTGTTCGTTTAGTATCGCTTTAGCCGCCGCCAGTTTTTCCGGCGCAGCCAGCACGGCTGGATTATGCAGAATGGTGCCATCGGCCAGCCAGCTGCTGGCATCAGCAATGGCCAGCCAACCGTGTTGCCAGTGCACGGTAACAATAGCAACCACCATGGTAATCATAAGCGGAATAGTGATAAGACGTGTAGCCAGACCGAACAACAGTAACCACGCCCCGACAAACTCGGTTAATGCGGCCAGCGCAGTCAGCAAAAAAGGAAACGGTAAGCCAAGGCCATACTCTGCGTTACCAAACCATTCTACCGTGCTGTCAAAGTGAGTAAGCTTCTGCCAGCCGGCCTGAGCCATTACCGGAGCCAAATACAACCGAATCAATAATAACGGCAGCCAGCTAAATCGTGCAGCAGTCTCATTTAATTTAGTATTCAACCCAAGAATAATTGCGCTCACGGTAAATTCCTTTAATACTCAGACTGTCTAGCAGACCGTGAGTTAACAGGAATTCTTTCATTCAATGAGTCGTTTTTCGCAAATCATGCAACGAGGGCAAAAAAAGGTTAACTACCGGCCGCGTCAGGCACAGCTGCTGATGACGCTGTCGGATGACCAGCACAAAGCCATTGCCCGGCTCATTCAGCTTTGGCTGAGTGATAGCAAGCCCGCCCAAAATGGCCCCTCCGGCGCAGTTAAATCAACAGCACGTCGCAAATAACATTTCATTACAAAATTAACTCGCGATATTTTTTTTAATAGTTAACATGAGAATGAATCGTCAATTAGGTAAGTAGTCAGTATGGCCGAAAAGAGTAAGAGTTGGACTAAAGCGCTGTTTGTAGGGTTATGGACTGCCCTCAACTTTTGTCGAAAGTTGTTTTTTAATGTCGTCTTTCTGGTAATTGTTATTGGCATCATTGCTATAGCAGGCAGAGAAGAGTCTGTCCCTCAGGTTACGCCAGGCAGTGCCCTGATGCTGTCTTTAAAAGGCGCTTTGGTGGTGCAGAAAACGGCGGTCGATCCGTTCTCGGAATTCCTTGAGGAAGCGCTGGAAGAAGAACCCGATAATCCGGAAGTGTTAGTCCGGGATGTGGTAAAAGTCCTCGAAAATGCCAAAGAAGATAACCGCATCAAGGCCGTGGTGCTTAACCTGCAAGGTCTGCAAGGCGGTGGGCTGGATAAATTGCGCACTATCGCAGAAGCCATTGACGACTTTAAAACTTCAGAAAAGCCGGTTATTGCCGTGGGTGACTACTACAGTCAGTCACAATATTACCTGGCAGCCCATGCCGATAAAATCTACTTAAATCCGATTGGTGGCGTGTCCATCGAAGGCTATGCCAACTATGGGATGTACCTGAAAAGAGCGTTGGAAAAGCTCAAAGTGAATATGCATATCTTCCGCGTAGGTACATTTAAGTCAGCGGTAGAACCTTACATTCGCGAAGACATGTCTGATGCGGCTAAAGAGATGAACAAGCGCTGGCTGGATCAGTACTGGTTGCAATATAAGCAGGATGTAGCGGCGGCGCGTGGTGTGGATATCACCAATTTTGATGAAAGCCTCGACGTCATGCTGGAAAACTTTGAAAAAGCCGGCGGAAATTCGGCCCAGTATGCCATTCAAAAAGGCTGGGTGGATGCAGTAAAAACCCGCGAAGAAGTTCGTCAGGAACTGATTGCACTGGTGGGAAAAGACGACAATCCGGCTGGCTTTAAGCTCACTAATTACCGTGCGTACAATAAAGTGATCAATCCGCCGATGCCGGCTATTACGCCATTGGGTGACAAAGTCGCTATTGTAGTGGCCAAAGGCACCATTCTTGATGGTGACCAGCAGGCTGGCAACATTGGTGGCAACAGTACCGCCGCCCTGCTTCGTCAGGCCCGTCTGGATGATTCGGTAAAAGCAGTGGTATTGCAGGTGGATTCGCCCGGCGGTAGCGCGGCGGCCTCCGAAATTATCCGTCAGGAAATCTTAAATTTACGTGAAGCAGGCAAGCCGGTAATTGCGTCGATGACGACTTACGCAGCCTCTGGTGGTTACTGGATCTCAGCCTCGGCAGATAAGATATTTGCCAGCCCGAGTACCATCACTGGTTCTATAGGCGTATTTGCCGCGCTGGCCACTTTTGAAAATACTGCCGATTATCTTGGAGTTGATACCGACGGCGTGGCGACAACAGATATTGCCGGTTTCTCTACACTGCGCGGCATCGACCCGATGTACAGCCAGTTAATTCAGCGCAGCATAGAAAGTAAGTATCAGGAGTTTCTGACCCTGGTTGCCAGCGAGCGCAATATGGACATTAACAGTGTGGATAATATCGCCCAGGGCCGTGTATGGATTGGTACTGACGCGCTGGACATTGGTCTGGTAGACGAATTAGGCACCCTTGACGATGCAGTTGCGGCTGCCGCAGAGATGGCTGGTACGGAGAACTACAACACTGTTTACGTCACCCGCAAACTGTCATCCAAGGAATTATTCTGGAAAGAGTTTTTTGGTCAGGCATTGGTTTATGCCATCAAATTGAACGTGATTGATAACAACAGTATGCTGACCAACCTGATGCGTGAAGCCAAGGTTCAGGCTGACTTACTGTCGTCAATGAACGATCCGCAAAATATGTACACCCTGTGCTTAAGCTGTCGGGTTGTCGATAACCGTTGATAACTATCAGTGATAAAGCGCTGTTAAACGACCGCCTCGACGCCCTTTACGCCGAGGCGGACGCTTATTTTAACCGCTCATTTAAGCGCCCCACCCTGACTTTCAGACGCAGCGGCCGCCATGCAGGCACCGCATTTTTACAGCAAAACCGTATTAACCTGCATCCGGTTTTATTTAAGCATAACCGCGACGCCTACTTTAATGACGTACTGCCACATGAAGTCAGTCATCTGTTGGTTTATACGCTGTACGGACGGGTAAAACCCCATGGCAAAGAATGGCAGGCCACTATGCTTGAGGTATTTGGTTGCCAGCCGGAAACAAGGCACCAGTTCGACCTGACGCCATTAAATATTCCAAGCGTTACCTACCTGTGTGGCTGTGGTGAAGTAGAACTGAGTATCAGACGACACAATGCAGTGGTGAAGAAACAACGCCAGTATCAGTGCCGGCGCTGTAAACAGTTATTAGTGGCCGCAGATTAAAACCACTGACGGGTGAACGCTTTATCCAAATCTTCGAAAGCCGTTTTTAACAAGCCTGCAAGTTCCCGATAGCGTGGTTTATGCTGCGGTTTTTGTACCGCGCACCCTTCGGCCCGCATTTTGGTAAAGATTTCCTGATACCAGTGTGACAACTGCGGTGGCAGGGTTTCGTTAGACCGTTTACCGAGCCAGAGTAGCCCCTGCATTGGCATGCTCAGGAAAAATGCCCCTACCGCCAATGCCTGAGGTAAAAATTCGCTGCCCAAGGTATTAAGCATAGTGGCACAGGCCAGTACCGCAGCCGGAGGCATAAACTTAACGGCAAAACGCGTAGCAGCCACCACCCTGCAATCGGGGAAGAGCGCATAAAGTTCGCGTTTGAGTGGCCAGGTTTTCATGTAATCCTGGCCGTCTTTCAGCATACTGGTTACTGACTGGGTCATTGTTAACCTCTGGGTAAACCTTTTTTACTCACTGCCACAAGCCCTTGAGGTGATTTGTGCGGCAGCAACGACTATCCAGTTTATTAATAATAGTCCGGAATGGCAGAAATGGATTATTAATCCGTGAATTTCCGCGCTTCTTTATTCATAATAACATACCCGGGTATTGAAAGTCGCTGATTCGACCGCACAATGTGCCTTAATAACTTATAGTGGAAGGTTATTAGGTGATCGCTGTCATACGCAATAGCATACCGGCAATTCGCTGGGGAATTTGCGTACTGATCTGAAAGATAACCTGTACCTGACACCCTAAACCATCTACGAAGTGCTTATTGCAACCGCAGCAAAGAGCGTTAATTGGAGAAAAACATGGCAGAAAGCAGACACGTTCGTCTACTCATTCTTGGTTCTGGTCCGGCGGGTTATACCGCAGCGGTTTATGCCGCTCGCGCGAACCTGTCCCCAACGTTGATTACTGGTATGCAGCAAGGCGGCCAGCTAACCACAACCACCGAAGTAGAGAACTGGCCTGGTGATCCTGAAGGTCTGACTGGTCCTGATTTAATGGTCAGAATGCAAAAGCACGCCGAGAAATTCGATACCGAAATTATCTTTGACCACATCAATAAAACCGATTTAAGCAAGCGCCCGTTTACCCTTTATGGTGACAGCGGTACCTATACTTGTGATGCACTGATTATTGCAACCGGCGCGTCAGCCAAGTACCTCGGCTTACCTTCAGAGCAAGCGTTTATGGGTAAAGGCGTGTCCGCCTGTGCAACCTGTGACGGTTTCTTCTATCGTAATCAAAAAGTCGCGGTTATTGGCGGCGGTAACACCGCTGTTGAAGAGGCGCTGTATCTTTCTAACATCGCTTCAGAAGTGCATGTTATTCACCGTCGCGACAGTTTCCGCTGCGAAAAGATCCTGGCAAAACGATTACATGAAAAAGCCGAAAACGGTAACGTTGTGCTACACCTTGATCGCACCCTCGACGAAGTACTGGGCGACGAAATGGGCGTTACTGGCGTACGCATTAAGGCCACTGATTCAGACGTAACCGAAGAGTTGGCAGTAATGGGTCTGTTTGTGGCAATTGGTCACAAGCCGAACACCGATATCTTTGCCGGCGAGCTGGATATGACAGACGGTTATCTGTCGGTAAGAAGCGGCACCGAAGGTTTTGCAACACAAACCAGCGTACCCGGTGTATTTGCAGCTGGTGATGTTTCTGACCACATTTATCGTCAGGCTATTACCTCTGCCGGTACCGGCTGTATGGCCGCACTGGATGCTGAACGCTTCCTGGACGGACTGGAAGACTAAGGTTGGAGCGGCTAACCAGCCGCCCTGTTCTGTGGCATCGTAATGATTAGCCTGCCTTATCTTGAACCAGACACACCATTTCCGCCTGCTGAGCATGCGCTGGACGAGCCTAACGGCTTACTTGCCTATGGCGCCGACCTGTCTCCGGGACGCCTGCTCAGTGCTTACAGCCAGGGAATATTCCCCTGGTTCAGTGAGGGCGAGCCTCTGCTTTGGTGGAGCCCCTCCCCCCGCGCTATCATTCAACTTGATGGCTTTCATACCAGTAGTAGTCTAAAAAAACTGATCCGTAAGCAACAGTACCGGGTAACGCTTAATCACGACTTTGCATCGGTGATCGAGCAATGTGCGCATATCCCGCGAATTCAATACGGCCAGACATCGACCTGGATAACCGCTGACATGATTAATGCCTATAAAACATTGCACGAAATCGGTCTGGCGCATTCTGTAGAGGTATGGGATAACGATAACCTGGTTGGTGGACTGTATGGTGTGGCCGTGGGTGATGTGTTTTGCGGCGAATCTATGTTTCATAAAAAAGCCAACACCTCAAAATTAGCCCTTGCCTATCTGGTTAAACATATGAAAAATCAAGGGGGTGCATTTATAGACTGCCAGATGCCCACGGATCATTTAATGAGTCTGGGGGCTGAGAGTATTGAACGACAAGCATTTTTAACCCGGTTAAGCTCGCATAACCAGACGCTGGATGACGATGGCTATATTCGCGCAGACTATCAGCAGAAATGGCAGGCCCGCTCATTGAGTAGTGAACAATTATGAAGTTTGGTGTAACTCAACCCTTCGAATGCAGTTATCTGCCTGGTCACGAGGAACAGCTGCTGGTGTACGTTGGCGAAAATGCCAGTACAGCACTGCATTATCCGCAACTTATTCACGCCGGATTTCGTCGCAGTGGTGGTCAGGTGTACCGCCCCTATTGTCAGCACTGTAGCGCCTGTCATTCCATCCGATTACCGGTTAGCGACTTTTCTCCATCCCGCAGCCAACGTCGTTTGTTAAATAAAAACAAACGTTTTTCGATAAAAACGGCTGAACAGCCGAATCCTCACTACTATCCGCTGTACGAACGCTATATTAACCAACGGCATTCAGATGGCTCAATGTACCCGCCAACTCGCGCACAATTTGACAGCTTTTTAGCCTGTGAGTGGAATACCCCCTTATTTATAGAAGCCTATGACGAAGACAAGTTAATTGCTGTGGCCGTAACGGATTTAATTGATGGTCCTTCCGGTACAGATGGTTATTCTGCCATGTACACGTTTTACGACCCGGACTATCACTCCGCTTCTTTAGGTACCTGGATGATACTGCAACAGATTGCGCAGACCCGGCAGCAAGGCAAAACCTACCTGTTTTTGGGCTATCAGATAGATGCCTGCAATAAAATGAACTACAAAAATCGCTTTTTTCCCTACGAACGCTACATTAATCATCGCTGGCTAAGAGTAGATTCTGAGCAACAGGCACAAAAGCTCACTACTTTATTACAGACTCCAACTCCCCTTTAGCACAATAAACCGGACAATTGTCTTTTAAGGGGATTTATTCCTTTACTTATATCTATGAATTGGTTAATGTCTGCGCGGCGAAAAATTTGTGACTAATTGAGGTTATTGCTTTAGATGGCGAAAGAAGATTGTATTGAAATGGAAGGTACGGTACTGGATACCCTGCCCAACACCATGTTCCGTGTTGAATTAGAAAATGGTCACGTAGTGACAGCGCATATCTCTGGAAAAATGCGTAAAAACTACATCCGCATTCTGACCGGCGACAAAGTAACTGTAGAAATGACACCTTATGATCTAAGCAAAGGTCGTATCGTGTATCGCGCGCGTTAATTCATAACGGCTTATACGCCAGCTTACGCGATAATGTGTTAAGCATAAAAAAACCCGAACGATTGTTCGGGTTTTTTGTTTATTGTTGCCTGTCAGCCTGTTCAGTCACTGGACTCGGTTGCTGATGCTGGCTGGTCTTCAGAGTTGTACACAAACACCAGTTTGTCTTCTTCTAAATCGACCCGTACATCACCACCGTTGCTCAGTTTGCCGAACAATAACTCGTTAGCCAGTTCTTTCTTCAGTGATTCCTGGATGAGACGTGCCATTGGCCGCGCCCCCATGGACTTGTCGTAGCCTTTTTCGGCCAGATGCGCCCGGGCAGCCGGTGACACTTCCAGCGATACCCCTTTGGTATCCAGCTGCGCTTGCAGTTCGATGATAAATTTATCAACCACCTGCAGGATAACCTCGGTATCAAGGTGATTAAACCAGATAATCGAATCCAGACGGTTTCTGAACTCCGGTGAAAATACCTTGTTAATTTCACTCATCGCGTCATGGCTGTGATCCTGTTGCTTAAAGCCAATAGACGTACGTATGGTTTCCTGTACCCCGGCGTTAGTGGTCATCACCAGCACAACGTTTCTGAAATCAACCTTACGGCCGTTATTATCGGTTAGTGTGCCATGGTCCATCACCTGCAACAGAATGTTATAGATATCGCTGTGCGCTTTTTCTATCTCATCCAGCAGAACCACAGAATAAGGATGCTTTATAACTGCATCAGTTAATAAGCCCCCCTGATCAAAACCAACGTACCCCGGCGGTGCCCCAATCAAACGGCTGACAGCGTGGCGTTCCATGTACTCAGACATATCAAAACGTACCAGCTCAACACCCATGATTTTGGCTAACTGCTGTGTTACCTCGGTTTTACCTACGCCCGTTGGGCCGGCAAACAGGAAACTCCCTATCGGTTTTTGCTCGTTACCTAACCCGGCACGGGACAAATGAATAGCATCAGATAGTGAGTCAATGGCTTTATCCTGACCAAACACCACCATTTTCAGGTTGCGTCCCAGATTTTTCAGTACTTCTTTATCAGAAGCTGATACGGATTTCTCCGGAATGCGCGCCATCTTGGCAATGATTTGCTCAATCTCGCTAACGTTAATCACTTTCTTACGCTTAGACACCGGCAACAAACGCTGGCTGGCACCGGCTTCATCCATTACATCAATGGCTTTGTCAGGCAAGTGACGCTCGTTAATGTACTTAGCCGAAAGCTCCGCTGCTGCCTGTAATGCTTTTTGCGTGAAACGCACGCTGTGGTGCTCTTCGTAACGGGATTTAAGCCCCTGCAAAATTTTGGTGGTGTCGGTTACGCTCGGTTCCGCCACGTCCACTTTTTGGAAACGACGCGCCAGTGCGCGATCTTTTTCAAAGATGCCCTGGTACTCCTGGTACGTAGTAGAACCAATACAACGCAGCTCACCAGAACTCAGTTTTGGTTTAAGCAGGTTTGACGCATCCATTACACCGCCAGATGCCGCACCGGCACCAATAATGGTGTGGATTTCATCAATAAATAAAATCGCGTTTTTATCGCGGGACAGTTCCTTAAGAATACCTTTTAAGCGCTTCTCAAAGTCACCACGGTATTTAGTACCGGCCAGCAGACCGCCTAAGTCCAGAGAGTACACCGTACACTCTTCAATCACTTCAGGTACCTGCTTCTCAACGATGCGGTACGCCAGGCCTTCAGCAATAGCCGTTTTACCTACGCCGGCTTCGCCCACCAATAACGGGTTATTTTTGCGACGACGACACAGAATCTGAATAGTACGTTCCAGCTCTGTATCACGCCCAATCAGCGGGTCAATCTTGCCTTCCTGAGCCTGACGGTTCAGGTTGGTGGCATATTTTGCCAGCGCCGACCCAGACTCATCGCCTTCAGCAGATTCTTCGCTGGCTTCATTGGATTCAGGTGCTTCGTCCTCGGCTTTACTTACGCCGTGGCTGATAAAGTTAACCACGTCCAAACGTGTCACATCGGCTTTTTTGAGGATATAAACCGCCTGACTCTCCTGCTCGCTAAAAATAGCAACCAGTACATTGGCGCCGGTGACTTCTTCTTTACCAGAAGACTGCACGTGGAAAACGGCACGTTGTAACACTCGCTGGAATCCCAGTGTTGGTTGCGTCTCGCGATCGCTGGCCTGGTCATCCAGAATTAATGGTGTGGTGTCCTTCACAAACTCAACCAGTTCGCCACGGATATTATCTATATCCGCGCCACAGGCCTTGAGGGCTTCCTGAGCAGCAGAGTTGTCTAACAAAGCCAGCAACAAGTGCTCCACCGTCATAAACTCATGACGGTGCTCTCTTGCGAATACAAAAGCTTCGTTTAACGTCTGCTCTAATTCTTTATTCAGCATATACATTGCCCCTGTTAAGTTTATAACTCACGCCTGTTCCATCGTGCACATTAATGGGTGTTGGTGCTTGCGGGCATATTGATTGACCTGCATCACCTTGGTTTCTGCTATCTCAGCAGTATAAATACCACATACGGCCTTGCCGCGATAATGAACAGTCAGCATCAGCTGGTTTGCTTTTTCAGCATCCATCCGAAAAAAACGCATCAGAATTTCTACCACGAAATCCATTGGCGTGTAGTCATCGTTATTCAATAGGACCTTATACATCGGCGGCGGTTCAGTCTTCTTCCGCTGCTGTTCGAGTAACCGTTCCTTATCGATACTAATGGCGTTACCTTTACTCATAATTTAATCATAGTGCGTGTGCAAGCAATTTATTATCTTTTTTACCACTATTTTGTCCGGAAAAAAATAAAATGCACTTGCATAATGCGGTCAAAATATCTACAGTTTTAGTATGTTTTGTGAGTGACGCACAAGACTAGCTGTCCCATGCCTTATTGTATTGTGGGGGCAGTTTCCCGTGAGTTCAAGGATTAAGAGGAAGTCGAAGTATGGCGGTTGGCAAAGTTAAATGGTTTAACAACGCAAAAGGGTTTGGTTTTATTGTGCCCGAGGAAGGTGGCGAAGACATATTTGCTCATTACTCAACAATACAAATGGAAGGCTATCGATCATTAAAAGCTGGTCAGGAAGTTACCTACGAGGTTCAGCAGGGTCCTAAGGGTCTGCATGCTGAGAACATCGGTATTGTAGAGGACGAAGAGCGCTAGCGCGTCCCCTCCCCTAAACAAGATTACGTAACAAGCCTTACCTGTTAAATCAGGTGAGGCTTGTTTATGCCTTCACAAAAGTCATATTCCCTATATATGCTCTTGCGGTTTCCTGCTTTATTGCAATTTGTACGTTTGCTCAGGGTGCTTCAAACAAATATTTATCTGGATAAAACCTAACCTGGCTATGCAGAAATCGCTCAGGCCCCCCATCTTCCCAAATTTCTGCTATTGGTCAAAAGCGGACATCGCTCCCTGACTTTTATTCTGTGTATATCTCGCTTAATTTGATAACGATCCAGCCGTTAATATAGACATTTTTAGGTCGACGGGCATCATAAATTACCCCTCTTTTATACATAGACATAAGCTCTTTTCGACTGAATTGAAGGCGGTTCTGACGATAATAGTTTCTGAGCAATAACGGCCTGTCGAACTTTACGTGTGTTTCAGGTGAAACCGGTTCATCATAGCCAATATTCCCAACGGCCAAGTGATGTTCTGAGCACCTGCGGCAACAACTTTTAAAGGAACGAAACGATACTTCGCGTCACTGGCCTTATTCAGTGAATAATAATCGACGAATAAAAAATCACTTTGCCTGGGGGACTCGATAATGTCTGTAACAATGGATTGCTGGTACTCTTCGTATAGTAGATAACACACAATCAAACATCCTAGGGAAGGAAGCTCCCAATTCACACGGAGCCAGTTAAAGACACCTGCACACTTACTCATATCACTCTTCCTAAGTATTTGTATCCGATTTGACGGTATTCCCTGAAAATCGCTAGCTCACTTAGCTGTCTGAGAAAATATACGTTTCTACTCAGCCAGTTTCTTAATGCTGTAAATGACTAGTTCAGGATCGGAAATATGAAGGTGATGTTTGTCTGATTCAGAATAAATAACAGTCGTATTTGAAGACATGTGTTTGAAGTTTTTCTCTGCCTGACCAAATAGTGTGTCCATGGTATGGGCAATTGAATCCGGCACAAACGGAGGGTCGTACCTCTCCTGAGATGGTTTACTACGTAAAATGATTAGTGGCTTATCGCCAAAGCTCTGAGCATCTTTAATCTGCTTATAACTGGCCATGTGATCGATTTTTTCTGGGGCTTTCTCAAACATCGGATTATGAACGCTTTGTTCAAATTGAAAATACCGCTTCAGCTCTTCATTCTCAGTGGCGAAGTCTTCCGGCCAGCGTGTGCCCATTGTATAAAAATAGCCAAAAGGCGGGGGGTCGATAAGTACAGCACCAAGTACCTCATCCTCATGACGTTGGTTATATGCGGTGATGATATAGGAAGCATAGGACCCGCCCGCAAAATAGTAGGGTGGCGCGACCCGTGCGTTACTAAGCAGCCGATTTAGACGCTCGGCGGTTTCATTTATTGTGACAGGAACCGGGCCTGGCTCGCTTTTTCCGAGTCCTGCGCGATCATACAGACACACACTGTAGCTCTGTTTAAGTATTTCAACATTTTCGCTCCACGCGCCATCTGAGCCTGCACGCCCGAATCCCTGTTCCAAAATTAATGTTGGCTTGTCATTTTTTAAATCGCACTCTATGTAGAGCTTGAATCCACCGACATCGTGAAGTCCGGAGGTCTTTGATTCGGCTGCTGCTATAGACAAAGTACTAAAACTAAGAAACATCAATAAAGTGATTATAAATTTCATGAGAACTCCTTTTTTTACCATTGAGCCAACTCGTGAGGAAACTGGAAAGCTGGAAAACCTGAACGGCTCATTTTAATCCTGAAGCGCTCAACGACAGTGCTTAAATATCTGGTAGGATGGAGATAAAAAGGAGAACAGAGTGAAATGGATACTTGGTGTAGGCGTTCTTGTAGCTTTATATTTGTCAGCGGTATATGTTCCGGTTGAACTAGAGCTCACGTTTGCCCGCGATTATTATCTGAATAAAAGCGATAACCAAGACTTTGCCAGACCATTGGATAAAACAAACAGCTCGTGGGAACAACACCGGTTTGGTTCAATTTCTCTGTACCACGATAACTATTGGCTCCAGACCACATTCCAGCTTGAACATGACAACCAAGCCCCGAAAGCTATTTTTATTTCGATGTTAGGCTCTTATGAAGTTTATTGGGATGGCCAGCTTATAGGAAAAAATGGCGTAGTTGGTGAAAATGAAACTACTGAAAAAGCGGGTAATATAGACGCGATCTTTCTCCTCCCGACTGAAAATGCGCATGAAGGATTACATACGCTTAGTATGCGAATTTCATCAAATCATCGACCAGACTCAATTACGGAATCTGGGCTATGGGCATTTGTTGGAAAATATCGCGACCTTACGCTGTTACCAAGAGAAAAAGCCTTTGCACCTCTAATGATGTCCGGCGTGATGCTGTTCGCCACTTTTATTTGTGCTCTACTGTATCTCAAGGGATTGTCCGGCACTAAATCACTCATATTCGGGCTGTTATGTCTTTCGGTTTTTGCACTTTGTATTACCGATGCCTGTCGAGGTTATTGGGTTTATACCTACGACTGGCACATCACCAGACTCGAGCTTATTAAGTATTTGTCGATGGCGATAGGTGGCTTACTGGTATTGGCTGTGGCGACTATTCTTTCGTGCACTCGTCGTTGGACAGCTGTCGCTATTTCTATTTACACCGTTATGCTGGCTTTGCTATTCATAACCGAGACGGGTTACGATATTTTCAGCCGATGGGCGGTTCTTCTTGGTTTAGCGATAGGAGTGGTCTTAAGTGTAATTGAAATCATTCGACAGAAATCGGCGCGATTTGTATTTCTCTTAATTTGTCTGTCGTTAGTCATAGCACCATTTTTTATTTATCCTCAGGTGTATCTAAATTCCACCTTCTTTATTTCGTTCACTGTTCTGATCGCTGCCATGCTTTACTCTTTTTTTGAGGAACTTCAGAAAATAAAGAGAGATGCTATTCAACAGAAATTAAAAAATGAGAGGCTAAAGCTGGAGCTGATAAAAAAGCATATACAACCACACTTTTTGATGAACTCACTCACAGCGTTGGAAGAACTTATCGAGCAAGCCCCCCACCAGGCGGTAGATTTCATCCAGAAGTTGTCCGAGCTTTTCAGACAGCTCTATAACATGATAGATCGGAGGCTCATTAGCTTATCCGATGAGCTGATATACTGTCAGGTTTATATCGACCTTCTCAACTACCGCAACGGAAGTAATATGTCGTTAAATATTGAGGGGAATAACACGGATGTACGTTTGCCCCCAGGTATCCTGTTA
Source organism: Marisediminitalea lipolytica (assembly GCF_001758465.1). Classification (GTDB taxonomy): domain Bacteria; phylum Pseudomonadota; class Gammaproteobacteria; order Enterobacterales; family Alteromonadaceae; genus Alteromonas; species Alteromonas lipolytica. The sequence continues at coordinate 543,054 of NZ_MJIC01000010.1, read as the reverse complement.
ACGCTTATCGAGAATGCTTTCTCACATAACACTTTTCAAAAAAGTAGTGACATCCTGCTCGTCAGCATTAAAACGCCGGACGAGCATGTAACAGAAATTACGCTTGAGCACCCAGTGATCTTTGACGGAAAGCAGGAACACTCAGGAAACGGCCAGGGAAGAAGTTATATAATATCCAGAATGAATGAAGAATTTAAGGACGACTGGTCAATAAAAGATGATGTTCAGGGAGAAAACTATATCACTACTCTTAAAATGTTTAGCTATTACAAGCATGTAAAAGAGTGTATTTCGTGAATATACTCATAGTTGAAGACGAATATCTGGTGAGTCAACGGTTAAGTCGACTTATCTGCCGTGTAAGTGAAAACAACCATTGGGAGTGTAACATCAGGCAGGCTTATAGCCTGGCAGAAGCCAAGCGTTGTCTGTCAAATAATCCCGTCGATGCGTTATTTCTAGACTTAAACCTACAAAATGATGACGGCTTTAAGTTATTAGAAAACCAACCTTCAACACTTAAATGCATTGTTGTGTCTGCACTGTCAGAAAGAGCCATAGAAGCATTCGATTACGATGTTATAGATTTTGTAGCCAAACCTTTTGTTGAAGAACGTATCCAAAAGGCAATGAAAAAACTTCGTGAAAGTTTTTCTCTTTCGTCCTGTGATTTTCTCACCGTAGATGTACGCGGCGAAAAACAAAAAATCCCCATCGATGAGATCTGTTACATAAAGGCAAGTGGGCATTACTCGGAATTGTATTGTCTAAACGATAAGACCTATCTGTCTGAAATTGGATTGAATGCCTTGTCCGAAGCGCTTGGGAATAGCATCCTGCGCGTGCATAAATCCTATTCAGTACCGTTCAAGCAAGTTTGTAAACTCATATCGCAAGAGGGGAGTAAGTATCTTTTACAGCTCAAGTGTGACACGACGATCCCTGTGAGCAGGGGTAAGGCTGGATTAATTAGAGACTTACTGAAGTCCCTTTAAAATATCACTTAGATATCAGTTCAGTATGCCAATTCACACGATAGTTCCTATACAATACGTCTTTGGATGTCCGCTTCGCTCTTTGGAGTCTAAAACAGCCGCTGCCGAGGCTGCAAATCAACTATCCATGCTCCAGCCGACCGCACTTGAAAAATTCGTCAAACTCTTTAATTACAAGGTATAGCAATGCCTTCCCCTGAGACTGCATCAAATCGGCGAATACAGGATAATGTTGCTCCGCAAGTTTATAGAGCAAAGTTTGCTTTGGGCTGGGGGTTGATAGTTGTATTGGTGTGAGGCTAGCATCGGTACCCTTGCCAATGGCAATGACGTTATCTTGACCGAAATATTATTGATAAGTATATACTACCGATCCGCTTAGAGGTTTACCCTATCTGAGGGATCCTTAACAATCTTGCTGAGTGACCAAACTTCTATGTGGCTTGATATAACGCAGCCAAAGTCCGCCGGATGAGGTATTTCATAATCGTTGTTAATCGTCTTCAGTATGTTCTGTTGCGGTGATCATTGAGTAATGAACATAATCAACCAGCCAGGCGTCAGCCTCTAATTTCAGTATCCACGACTCGGTATAGGCGTAGGTTGACGTGTTAGGCATCTGAGGATACACAGTTATGGTATTTTTAAAGGTCATTACTGTGTAGTCTTGGCCCAACGTTTTAATGGTGCTTTCCGACAACGTACGGGTTCTGGGAGCCCAGTTTTTAGTGTTTTTTATAATTGACAACATGGTTGGTACATCAGTCATCACGCCGTTGTGATGCACAATCATCATGGATGGGGTTACTAGTGTCTCAAGAGTTTCAAGATCACGATTATCAAAGGCTTCAAAAAACGCATGTGCCGTTTGCATCAGCGTTATCTGCTTTACGGTTTGAGGCTCTGTCTCTGCTGTTACTAACGGCACTATGCCAAGCGTAAAACTTAATAAAAACAGAGTTTTGTATATACATCCCATGTTAATGTTCCTTATTCTGATAATAGTCATTGTATTATCGCTGCATTACGGGCGGCAAACATAAAGATAATAAGGTTAGCATGTTTTTCAAACAGAATAGGCACCGAAGAGAGTAATAAGCAATTGCGTCCCCCCAAGGAGACCAATCTAGGTTGCAGCAAATGCCTAACAGGGCAACTGATTGTTGAGAATACGCTTTAGTTGGCCCAAATTTAGTTAGGCTCGAATACTTGACCACTACAAAAAGCCCGTTAGATAGATAAAGTATGGCGGACGAACGACCGCTATCAGCGAATCCCTCTCGTTCAAAGAAAGCACTGCGTACTTCCGCCATTCGCGCTTTTCAGACATTGTACCGATGTAAAATAAAAGCAGTAGCTCTTACATTAACTCCAAACAACGAAATAGAGATGCTTGCTTGGTCCGCATTTAAATGAACAAAGCGTACTGTTCACTAATACCATTCACTGTATGAGCAATTGTGTTATGGTTAATTTTCAACCAACGCTTTCTTTTGTATTCGTCGTTTCGTAATTTGCAGTGGCATGGCGGAATATAATGACCTGTTAAGGATATTAACCATGCGCTCTGCTACATTGCTCATAGCCAGCTTGTTGATTAGTTTTGCGGCCAATGCTGAGATAACAACAAGAACAGAAAATAACGGCAACCTGATACTGGAAGATATTCCCCCTATTCCGCAAAAAATTGTTGATGACCTCAACCGTTACCAGAATATCCGTTCAGCTCCTTTTGGTGATTTCACTGAAGATTCTGAAAATATTTTTATACAAACACGTTTTGGTGACGTTTCGCAAATTCATAAAGTCGATATACCAGGCGGTGCACGACAACAATTAACGTTTCTATCAGAGCCTGTTGGCCAGGTTGCCCGCCAGCCACATACCAATAACCTGGCTTTCACCATGGATGCGGGGGGCAGCGAATATGCGCAAATTTGCCTGTACGATTTTGACACCCGTGAAAGTGTCATGCTGACTGATGGAGAATCCAGAAACCGTGGTATTGTGTGGAATAAATCAGGAAAACAATTCGCTTATCAGAGTACCCGCCGTAACGGCAGTTCAAATGATATCTGGGTAATGTCACCGGATTCACCACAAAACACCTCAATTGTACTTGAATCCGAAGATGGCTCCTGGTGGGGGCCAGTAAGCTGGTCACCAGACGGTAAGCGGTTGCTGGTCATGCAATATATCAGTATTTCCGATGCCAGAATGTATGAAATCAATGTGGCTACTTTAGAGAAAACATTACTGGCTGGCGGTCCTTCTTTACCCAGTTACAATGAACCATCAGGCTACGATAAAGCTGGAAAAAGCGTCTTCCTGATAACCAATCAGTTCAGCGAATTTAATCAACTGGCTTATTTGGATCTAACAACCAATGAGTTAAAACCAATAACTTCGGATTTGTCCTGGAGCGTAGAGGACTTTGCGTTATCGGATGATGGTAAGCGCGGCGCATTTACCGTTAATGAAGACGGTATGCTGAACCTTTATCTGTTGGACCCGACATCATTCAAGTATAAAAAAGTAACGGGGTTACCAGTCGGACTGGTTGGCAGCCTGTCCTTTAGCCCTGACAATAAAAAGCTCGGTTTTACGGTAAACACCGCCAAATCACCCAGTGACAGTTTTGTCATGGAATTCTCTTCTAAAATGCCGCTTAAACAAGGAGAAATAACTCGTTGGACCTATAGCGAAGTTGGCGGTTTGGATACCAACCAGTTCATTGAACCAGAACTGGTTCGATTTAACAGCTTTGATGGCCTCTCCGTGCCAGCCTTTGTTTATAAACCCCAGACCAGTAAAAATGAGAAGATTCCCGTCATTATCAGCATTCATGGCGGCCCTGAGGCTCAGTTTCGCCCTCAGTTTATTGGCACCTTCCAATTGTGGATGAAAAAACTGGGCGCTGCGGTGATAGCCCCTAACGTGCGCGGCTCTGCAGGCTACGGAAAAGCGTATATCAATATGGACAACGGCTATAAACGTGAAGATTCGGTTAAAGATATCGGTGCGTTGCTTGACTGGATAGCAACACAGCCCGATCTCGATAGTAGCCGTGTCGCCGTTATTGGTGGCAGTTATGGGGGGTACATGGTGCTAGCCAGTGCGGTCCATTACAGTGACCGCCTGGCCGCCGCAGTGGACATCGTTGGTATTTCTAACTTTGTCACCTTTCTTACCAATACCAAAGAATATCGACGTGATTTACGCCGGCCAGAATACGGTGATGAACGGGATGACAAAATGCGCGCTTTCTTAGAAAGCATCAGCCCAAATAATCATGTGGAGAGAATCAAGATTCCCATGTTTGTGGTTCAGGGCCAGAATGACCCGCGCGTGCCGGTTACCGAGGCAGAACAAATAGTTAAAGCTCTGCGCGACGAAGGCAAACCGGTCTGGTATATGAACGCTCTTAATGAGGGCCATGGCTACCGTAAAAAAGAAAACCGAGACGTATATACCCAGGCAGTTGTGTTATTTTTTGAAAAGTACCTTTAAACAATAGTCAGGCGATAAAATAAAGGGGAATAGTCTGATAAAAAACAAACCTTAACGAGCACGGCGGCCAGATAAAGCGTAACGCGTTCCAGAGTTAATCAGCTTACCTCTAAGATCAAAAACCCGGCACTTGCCGGTTTTTTGTATAAAAAAACTTAACCGGATCAATCAGATCGTCAGGTTCTTTTACAACTTTAGTCTAAGTTGCGTTCCACAGCCAAAAGGTTGTGGGCAAAAACACTTTCCACTTCAGCCTCATAGCACAAAATACAATCAAGTGGTTCAATAATTGCACACTATTTGACGAACACACAAATGCGATGTGTTGTATCCGCATTTAATGACTACTAATCTACTTCAGGGATTTTCATAATGAAGAAATATTTAATCGCAATGGCAGTAGCGATGGTAGCCAGCTTTTCGGCGAACGCATCGTTTATTACCGGTGTAACCGGCGCGGATATGGCGGGCATCGAAGTGACCGTTAGTTTTTTAGATGGCAGCATTGAAACCGCAACGTGGGAAGCGACATCAGCAACTGCCGGTGGTGCTTTTAGTGAAACAATTGGTGGCTGGTCTTTAACACTTGATGGTGATTCATTTGGTTCTAATACCGATGTACCTGATGTGTATGTTGGTGTGTGGAATTTTTACACCGGTGATGTTGGTGGTCCGCTTATCACAGCGCTTACTGTTGCTATCCTTGATGCGGGCTTTGTTTTCGACATTTTAGAAGGTGACAATGGTGATGGTACAGGCGCAGGCAGACCAGCGGCGACTGATTATGAAAGTGATGCTCTTTTCCTTACCTTTGGTAATTTCTATACAGGCGCTTTAGCCGGCACAATGTACTTTTTTGACGAAGATAATGGTTTTGCACCGGGTCAGACCATTGCTCTTATGACCGATACCGATGCCTTTGCCGAAGTACCTGCACCAGCAGGCCTATCGTTACTGGCGCTGGGTTTAGCAGCAGTGCGTGTAGCACGTCGCAGCAAGTAATAAGGAGCAGAATATGAAAACGGAAAACACGCAACAGCCGAAAAAAGAATATCAGGCGCCGGAGCTGGATAATGCCGGTAACCTGGCAGAACTCACTCAGGGTTTTGCTGGCAGTGTCCCTGATGAACAGGGCGGCCAGACTAAGCGTAACCCATTCCAGGGTTAATAACGCGCTACGCAATATCTTAAGTACACAAAAACCCGGATATTCTCCGGGTTTTTAAGTATCTGCATTTTAAAAACAACCGCACCACGGTGCAAATACAGCCGTCATCCCCACAAGACCAATACTTCTCAGTAGCAATCCCCTGGTTCAGGTTCGTCACCAATCCGTCGATTTAGCGAACGAAAATTTTCATTGCTGGCTTACGCCGTAACCTGGATAGTTGCCTGGCGTGAAGGATGACTGAAGTGGCTGGTAAATCCTACTTTTCGTCGTATGTTGTGAAGTAGGAAATTATGCTCCGGTTATTGGCCCAGTCCGTAAAACAAATAATATGTTCTCCGCACTGGTGTTGCTTATTGATTCGGATTGACCACATTAGGTAATACAAACGATTTTGCATTGTTGTGCAATCGGATCCATAACCCGGGATTAGCATTTAGCTGTTCAGCTAAAATTGTGCTGTCCTGGCTCAACTCGGTATTCATCACTCTGGCGTAGGTGTTAACTTTCGCCGGCGCGGTATCCGCATCTACCACGGATTGCACCACTTTTTTAGCACTAAGAATAGCTGCAGGTCCAAGGGTAAGGATAAACTGTGCAGCCCGACATTCTGTTTCATCTTCGTCGCTAATGTCACTACCACCGGCCTTAAATTTGCTGATGTGATGCGCCAGAATCGAACTGGAAATAGGAATAACACCTGCCATGTGCCCTGCCTCAGCACCTGAATACGGCTTGATATAGGCTAAATGCGAAGCGTCGTCCGCTTCAGGGCCATGTCCAATAAAAAAGATATCGAGCCCCCCTAGCGAATCCAATCTCTTCAGATAGTCCGTTAGCGCCCCTTCCAGGTCTGGCGTGTCGGTTTGCATTGGCGTAAAACTTTTAATTTTGCGAAAGAAGTCCGGGCCCAGAATCCGTTCAAAATCTCTGACAAAACTCAAACTGTTGCCCATAGCCATTGGTGCCAGTGCGTCCTGGGTAAATACGTTTAAACGGGCCAGTAACGAATCTAATTCGTTGGATTTCGCTTTTGCTCCGAGTATTTTATGCAGCTGTTGCGCGCCCCGCCCGCCCAAAAGGGCGATATTGATATCCCCTTCTTTTTGTTCGGCGGTTTGCAGTAACTCCTGCAACATGGCTTCGCCGACTTCAGCTTCAGATTGTATAATGATTGGCGTAATGGGATAACTGACCAACTCGGCAGCCTGCACGCGCTTTTCACCAAGCCATACATTTCCCTGCTTTTCTTCTCGCGCAAAGACAGTAGTTGATGTGCTCATTGTACACCTCGCAAATGTTATTAAGACGTTAAATCAATGGCTGACAACACTACCAATCAACCTGCTTCAGCGTCAATGCCACCGGTAGCATTTTTAGTTAATAAAAAACCGGCCGAAGCCGGTTTTTTAAATTTTAAATCACTCAGGCTTAATTAAGCGCCAAGGATCTCGTTGAATGTCGCACTTGGACGCATCGCCGCAGTCGTTTTCGCTTCGTCAGGCATGTAGTAACCACCGATATCCTGTGGCTTGCCTTCTGTTGTGCCAATTTCCGCAATGATGGTGTCGATGTTAGCTGCCAGCTTGTCGTAAACCGGACCAAACTTAGCCGCCAGCTCGGCGTCATCAGTTTGTTTCGCCAGTTCTTCTGCCCAGTACATCGCCAGATACACGTGGCTACCACGGTTATCCAGTTCACCTACTTTACGCAGTGGTGACTTGTTGTTGTTAAGCAGCGACTCAGTTGCTTTATCCAGCGCAGTCGCAATGACTTTCGCTTTGCTGTTGTCATGCTTGATGGCAACATCTTCCAGCGATACTGCCAGGGCCAGGAACTCACCCAGTGAATCCCAACGTAAGTGACCTTCTTCAACAAACTGCTGAATGTGCTTAGGCGCTGAACCACCTGCACCAGTTTCGTACAAGCCACCACCGGCCATCAGCGGCACGATTGACAGCATTTTCGCACTGGTACCCAGTTCCAGAATCGGGAACAGGTCAGTCAGGTAGTCACGTAATACGTTACCGGTAACTGAGATAGTATCCAGACCACGGATTGCACGTTCCATAGAGTAACGAATCGCACGTACCGGAGACATGATAGAAATTTCCAGACCATCAGTGTCGTGATCTTTCAGGTACTTCTCAACTTTCTTGATCAGCTGTGCATCGTGAGCACGCTCGTCATCCAGCCAGAATACGGCTGGCATACCAGATTGACGGGCACGGGTAACGGCCAGTTTAACCCAGTCCTGAATAGGCGCGTCTTTAGCCTGACACATACGCCAGATATCGCCTTCTTCCACTTCATGCTCGATAAGTACGTTGCCATCCTGGTCGATAACCTGAACTTTACCGTCAGCTTCCATTTCGAACGTTTTATCGTGTGAACCGTACTCTTCCGCTTTCTGTGCCATCAGACCTACGTTAGGCACTGTACCCATAGTGGTTGGGTCGAATGCACCGTGGGTCTTACAGAAGTTGATTACTTCCTGATAAATTGTGGCGTAAGTACTTTCCGGGATAACCGCTTTAGTATCGTGTGGCTTTCCATCCGGACCCCACATCTGACCAGAGTTACGGATCATTGCTGGCATAGAAGCATCAACGATTACGTCACTTGGTACGTGCAGGTTAGAGATACCTTTGTCAGAGTTTACCATTGCCAGCGGTGGGCGGTCGGCGTAACACTTGTTGATATCGCGCTGTATTTCAGAACGCTGAGACTCTGGTAAAGATGCAATCTTGTCATATACGCTGCCCAGACCGTTGTTAGGGTTAACGCCTAACTCGTCAAACAGTTCACCGTACTTTTCAAACAGCTCTTTATAGAATACTTTTACGCAGTGACCGAATACGATGGGGTGAGATACCTTCATCATGGTCGCTTTTACGTGCAGAGAGAACAAAATACCCGTGTTTTTCGCATCTTCGATTTGCTCTTCGAAGAACTGACACAGGGCTTTTTTGCTCATGAACATGCCGTCGATGACTTCACCAGCCAGCAGGTCAATTTTTGGCTTCAGGGTTTTCTTGCTGCCATCTTTGCCGGTGAATTCGATGCTAACGTAACCTTCTTTTTCAACGGTTACTGACTTCTCACCTGAGTAGAAATCACCGCCACGCATGTGCGCAACGTGAGTTTGTGAAGCCTGGCTCCACTTACCCATGCTGTGAGGGTGTTTTTTCGCATAGTTTTTAACGGCGGTCGGTGCACGACGGTCAGAGTTACCTTCACGCAGAACCGGGTTCACTGCAGAACCCAGAACTTTACCGTAACGCTCGCGAATGTCTTTTTCTTCATCAGTTTGCGGGTCTTCCGGGAACTGAGGTACGTTGAAACCCAGTGCATTCAGTTCTTTAATTGCAGCACGCAGCTGTGGGATAGAAGCACTGATGTTAGGTAATTTGATGATGTTTGCTTCCGGATCCTGAGTCATGTCGCCCAGTTCATTCAGGGCGTCAGCCACTTTCTGGTCATCCGTCAGGTAGTCCGGGAAGTGAGCCAGTACACGTGCCGCTAACGAGATATCACTCACTTCAACTTCAATATCAGCTTCGCTGGCAAAACGACGAATGATGGGTAAGAATGAGTAGGTGGCCAACATTGGCGCTTCATCGGTTTTGGTATAAATAATTGTAGACTTGCGATTGGTCATTATGTACCTCAATAGTTGCAGTAGCTGGCTGCGTTTTTTCCATTCAACAAATTCCAGTCGCGCTATTCAAGCATGTTGAACTGCCACAACGACCGGATCTCGTGTTTTCCTACGTACCTACATGAGTCAACCTGAAGGGAGTATCGATTCGCGCACGACAATACCCGGCATCCACTTTACCGGGTATTTAAATCAGTAATATTCAGGTTAACGATAGCCATGTAATGTGCGAAAATCGTAAGTGCTTTAGTATAGGGTCATGCGAAGCAGTTACAAGTCATACCTTTGTCTTAATTACATAAAATCGGTTAATTAACTAGTTTTTGCGGATAAATATCCACCGAAGTGTCTAATTAATCGCCACACCGAGCTTTTGTCTGTGTTTATATAACAACTTTGATAAACTATTTTCTGTTGTCAAATTGCCCACACGCGAGCTATGAACTCAACCATAATCCTGTTTAACAAACCTTACATGGTGCTGTCTCAGTTTACTGATGCAGACGGCCGACAAACCCTGAAAGACTATATCCCACTCCCCGATGTTTACGCTGCGGGCAGACTCGACCGGGATTCCGAAGGACTGCTGGTATTAACCAACAATGGCGCTCTGCAACATAAACTGGCCCACCCCTCGGCAAAAACCAGCAAAACCTATTGGGTGCAGGTAGAAGGCGATGTTGACGAAAGCGCAATGCAAGCGCTGCGCAACGGTGTTGAATTAAAAGACGGTATGACCTTACCGGCCGGGGTTGAGCGCATAGACGAACCCGCGGTGTGGCCAAGAAACCCGCCTATCCGGGAACGCGCCAGTATCCCTACAACCTGGCTGGCTATTACGATTACCGAGGGCCGCAATCGCCAGGTCAGACGCATGACGGCCCACGTTGGCTTTCCTACCCTGCGCCTTATTCGCTACCGGGTGGGAAACTGGACGCTGGACGGTATCGCTAACGGCGACTATGTCGAATTAGCTGGGCCACCGCTTAAAACGCCATCAAAAAACAGGTCGCGACCAGCCCGCCCAGCAAAGCCGAGCCACCGCAAAAAACCACAATGGCGGGCTAAAAATGGCCGTTAAAAAGGTGCCAAAACGTGCATTTTCTGGTACACTCCGCGCCCCGTAAATAACATGAGAGTGCACGATAAACTAATGTCTCAGCGCGCTGAACAGTCCCCAACTAAACAAAAAGTCATCGTCGGCATGTCCGGTGGTGTGGATTCTTCGGTTTCAGCCTATTTGCTTTTGCAACAAGGGTATGAAGTAGAAGGCCTGTTTATGAAAAACTGGGAAGAAGACGACAACGACGAATACTGTGCCGCAGCCGAAGATTTGGCCGACGCTCAGGCCGTTGCTGATAAGCTGGGCATCTATCTGCATACCATTAATTTTGCGGCCGAATACTGGGACAACGTGTTTGAGTATTTCCTGGCCGAATATAAAGCAGGCCGCACGCCAAACCCGGATATCATGTGCAACAAGGAAATCAAATTTAAAGCCTTCCTTGAATACGCTGCCGAAGATTTAGGCGCGGACTACATTGCTACCGGCCATTATGTGCGCCGCCGCGAAGTTGACGGACACTGGCAAATGCTGCGTGGACTGGACAACAACAAAGACCAGAGCTATTTCCTCTACACCCTGGGCGAAGAGCACGTAGCAAAAACGCTGTTCCCGGTGGGTGATATTGAAAAACCACGGGTACGTGAAATAGCTGAACAGCAAGGCCTGGTCACTGCTGACAAAAAAGACAGCACCGGTATTTGTTTTATTGGTGAACGTAAGTTTAAAGACTTTTTAAGCCAGTATCTGCCTGCCCAACCGGGCATTATCGAAACCGCCGAAGGCGAAGAAATCGGTAAGCATGAAGGCCTTATGTACCATACCCTTGGTCAGCGTAAAGGACTGCACATCGGCGGTCTGGCAAAATACGGCGATGATCCCTGGTACGTAGTAGATAAAGACGTTGAGCGCAATGTGCTTATCGTGGGTCAGGGAGCCGACCACCCTCGCCTGTATTCAGACGGCCTGATTGCCAAACAGTTGCACTGGGTTAACCGTACCATGCCCACCGAGCCATTCCGCGCAGCCGTTAAAACCCGTTATCGTCAGCAGGACATTCCTTGTACCGTAACCCCATTGGAAGGCGGCGAAGTCAAAGTGACATTCGATACACCGCAAAAAGCAGTAACGCCGGGGCAGTCTGCGGTATTTTATCAGGACGAAGTTTGCCTGGGCGGCGGGATTATTGAGAGTTACTTACGCTAATGTTAGATACAGCGATTGAAAAGCAATTAGGACTGGCTGGCGTGTGTCAGGCAGCCCAGCTGGTGCAATCCATTGCCCGTACCGGCGAGGCCGACAAACAAGCCGTTGAAGCCAGCTTGTCGAGCATTCTGGTTACCGACTCAGACACCACGCAACAAGTGTTTGGTCAGTTAGAAAACCTCAAAACCGGTTTTCAGGTTATCGTCGCGCAACTTGGCGATCACAACTCTAAAAAAGACACCGAGATTACCCGCTATGTCGCTAGTGTTCTGGGACTTGAGCGAAAGCTTTCGCGCAACAAAAAAGCCATGAACGAATTGGGCGAGCGCATCTCCCATGTTCAGCGCCAGCTGGCGCACATGGATTTTGAAAGCCCACAGATTTTATCGTCTCTGGCGAGCATATATTCGGATGTAATTAGTCCGTTGGCCCCGAAAATCCAGATTGCCGGTAACCCCAGCTGTCTGAGCCAGCCGTTAAATCAGCACCGGGTAAGAGCCCTGCTGCTGGCTGGTGTGCGCGCAGCGGTGCTATGGCGGCAATTAGGCGGCCAGCGTCGCCAGATTTTATTTAAACGCAAAACTATTCTACGCAGTGCCCAACAGGCACTGAGATTAATGAACTAATTGAGGAGCACAAGGTGGAACTATCCCAATTAACGGCAATTTCTCCGGTCGATGGTCGGTATGCCTCTAAAACTGGCGAGTTACGGTCTATTTTTAGTGAGTACGGCCTGCTTAAATACCGGGTAGAAGTTGAAGTCAGATGGTTACAAAAGCTGTCTGAACTGGACGGAATTACGGAAGTTCCTGCCTTCTCTACTCAATCAAACGCCCTGCTGGACAGCATTGTGGCTGATTTTTCGGTAGATGATGCCCGTCGCATCAAAGAAATCGAACGTACCACTAACCACGATGTAAAAGCGGTTGAGTATTTCTTAAAAGAAAAAGTTGCCGACAATAGCGAATTAAACGCTATCAGTGAATTTATTCATTTTGCCTGTACCTCAGAAGACATTAATAACCTGTCTCATGCTCTGATGTGCCGTGAAGCTCGCGAAGCGGTTATCCTGCCTTACTGCGATCAGTTAATCGACGCCCTTAAAGGCCTGGCTCGCGAATACCGCAGCATTCCAATGATGGCGCGAACCCACGGTCAGCCGGCATCACCAACCACTATGGGCAAAGAAATGGCTAACGTAGCGGTGCGCTTGCAGCGTCAGCGCGACCAGATTGCCGCCGTCAGCCTGCTGGGTAAAATTAACGGTGCGGTAGGTAACTACAATGCTCACCTTTCTGCCTATCCTGAGTTGGACTGGCATGGTATTTCTGAAGAGTTTGTAACCAGCCTGGGCATCACCTGGAATGCGTTTACCACGCAGATCGAACCCCATGATTACATTGCCGAACTGTTTGATGCTATTGCGCGTTTCAATACCATCCTGCTCGATTTCGACCGTGACGTTTGGGGTTATATTGCGCTTGGTCACTTTAAGCAAAAAACCATTGCCGGCGAAATTGGTTCTTCTACCATGCCGCACAAAGTTAACCCTATCGACTTCGAAAATTCAGAAGGTAACTTAGGCATCGCTAACGCCATCTTTGATCACCTGGCCGCTAAACTACCGGTATCACGCTGGCAGCGTGACCTGACCGATTCAACGGTGCTGCGTAACCTGGGTGTGGGTGTTGGTTATGCGGTAATCGCTTATCAGGCGACCCTGAAAGGCATTAGCAAACTGGAAGTAAACGAGCAAAGCCTGCTAACCGAGCTGGACAACAACTGGGAACTGCTGGCCGAACCAATTCAAACCGTAATGCGTCGTTACGGCATTGAAAAACCTTACGAAAAGCTTAAAGAGCTGACTCGTGGTAAAAAGGTTAACGCACAGGTTATCGCTGAATTTATCGATAATCTGGAAATGCCGGAAGAAGCTAAAGCACAGCTTAAACAGCTGTCGCCACAGGCTTATATTGGCGATGCAATCCGTCTGGTAGATCAGTTACTGGGCGAATAAGCCTTTGCTACGCTTGGCAACGCCTAATGACAGGAGTTGCCAAGCATGCCCATTCTCACCACCACCCTGCCGCCTTCGCAGCAAACCATAACGCAAGTCAGAACAACCCTGAAACTGACCTTGCAGGTGTTCTTCTTTGCCCTGCTGCTGCAACTGCCCGCCTTGTGGTATTTTGCCAGCCTGTTTTCGGCGCAAAGTATAAACTGGTTATTACATACAGCCGGCCTGTTACTTCTGGTTATTGGCCAGCACCGGCTCCCACTGAATCAGTTTAAAGTATTGTTGTTTGCTTTTTACTACAGCTACCTGACATGGGTATTATTGCTGTGGCCCGGATTGTCTAACACCCACTACTTCTATCTGCTGGCGGTGGTGATTGCCGGCTTTGTTTTTACCCGCAACGAAAAACTCAATCAGATGATTATTCTTAGCGGCGCTATTTTCCTTTTTTGTCTGTTTAGTGTGAGTCATTATCAACCCCACACGCCCTTCGGTTTACTGCAACTTTCCAATGACCTGACCCTTGGTGCACTGAGTGTAGGCATCTACTTTTTGCTCAGGCGTCAGGCGCTTCAGCGTTGGAGCGGATTAAAAGGCGCGCATCTGCAATCTCTGCAAACACTTAATCAGTTACTCCCCCCTAACCCCGAACGCCCCAATGAATACTGGCAGCCAGGCACCACCCGCTGCTTCAGTCAGGTCAGCGTGCTTTTTGCTGATTTACATGGCTACACCGCCCTGAACCGCCAGTTTGGTGATGCCCAAACGGTTAGTGCCCTGGCGTCGCTTTATGCCGCCATCGACAAACTTACCGAGCATTATCCGGTGCAAAAAATAAAAACCAATGGCGATCAGTATATTGCAGTAAGTGGATTACAAGCTCAGTCAAACCAACACTATTGCACCACGCTGTATCAGTTTGCCTGTGCACTCCATGGTATTATTCGCCGCTTTAGCAAAGCGCATGACCTGCCTTGCACTGTCCGTATTGGTATCGCAACCGGCAGGGTAACAGCCGGTATCATTGGCAAAAACCGCCCTTACTTTGATATCTGGGGCGATACCGTTAACAGGGCCGCCTATTTAGAGCAGGTTTCTGCCACTGGCAAAATCTCGGTTTGTCCGCTAACCGCATCCCTGCTGCCTGAGGGCTTCGTTGCCAGTCAGCGTGCGCTGAACAGCGCTAAACATCCTGATCTAACCCATTATTTTGAACTGTCCGGCCAACGAAAAATCCAGCGCTTTTCATTTGAAACCCGCTAAAAGAGGAGGATAATAGGTAAAAATTCTTAACCAGAAAAAACGTGCTTAACTTTAACATTGCCTCCTTTCTTAGCGACCACTGGCAGCAAAAGCCCTGTGTGTTACGCAACGCCATACCAGATTTCACCGACCTGCTGGACGAACACGAACTTGCCGGACTCGCGATGGAGCCCGACTTTGACAGTCGAATCATCAGTAAACAGGGCGATGACTGGACTATCCAGCAAGGCCCGTTTACGGAATTTTCAGCCTGTCAGGGCCACTGGACGCTGCTGGTTCAGGGCGTGGATAAATATATAGAGGAAGCCAGCAACCTGATGGCGCAGTTTAACTTTATACCTAACTGGCGCGTTGATGACCTGATGATCAGTTTTGCAGTTCCGGGGGCTGGCGTTGGCCCTCATACAGACCAGTACGACGTATTTTTGCTACAGGGCAAGGGAAAACGCCGCTGGCGCGTGGGCCACCCTGACGGCTTAACGGCGATTCAGCCCACAGCCGGATTATGTCAGGTAGAAGGCTTTGAGCCACTGATAGACTGCGAATTAAACCCTGGTGATATTTTATATATTCCCCCTGGCTGGGCTCATGATGGTGTCGCAGTTGAGGAAAGCCTGACCTATTCGGTTGGCTTCAGAGCCCCGGATCAAACCCAGCTAGCCAGTTATCTGGCTGAATATCTGCAAACCCGTCACACCCCATCCAGGCGCTATACGGATGCGGGTCTGTTAGCGACACAACAGGCCAGCGAGGTCTCCGACGAGCAATTGAAAGCACTTAAAGCGATGTTGCACGAGGCCATCGACGCCCCGGGCTTTGAGCAAACTTTACTGACCTTATTAAGTGAACAGGGTTTGGAGCCTCTGGGCGACGACGAAATTACCTCTGATATATTGCGGGATATTCTGGATAATCAGGGACTTATTTACAGAGCCGCAGGATGCCGACCGTTGTTAAACCGGCATACGCCGGACCAGCTTTATATTAATGGTGAAGTGGTTACCTTTAACCCGGTTAACTTCGAAAGCATGCTTACCCTTACCAACAAACTTGTCGTTGACCGCACAGATATGGCAAATAGCGAAGATGAGTTGGATATTTTTTGTACGTTTACTAAACTTGTCCGCATGGGTTATTGGGAAGTTGCGCCTGATTAATTGTGATTGCAGGCTGTAGTTGTACTTCAGGGTAGACCGCTGACTGGGTTAGTAAACAAGGTCAGTATTTCAATCGTCGAGGGCATGTATGGAATATAAAGTACAACCGGTTCTCTGGCAGGACGCCTCTGAGCAGTTAAAAACGCTGAGAAAGGCAGTTTACGTTTTAGAATGGCGGCTCCCGGAGTCGACCGAGTTTGATAAGCGTGATAGTAAGGCTGTCCATGTGCTGCTTTTCAGCGAAGACAATACCCCTGTTGCCACTGGTCGTCTTACCCGTGGTGGCGAAATCGGCCGTATTGCCGTACTCCCCAGCCATCGCAATCTCACTGTCTACAAAACCCTGTTTGCCGCTTTGCTTAGACTTGCCGATATGCATAATATCGACAAAATTCACCTGCAATCAGAGCTTGGCAGCGTCGACTATCATCGTGAAAAAGGGTTTCAGCCGGTAGGTCCGGTGTTTATGGAAGCTGGCATCGCCATGCAGAAAATGGTTTGCCAGCGCCAGAACTTCAGCTATCCGGACGTGCGTCACATTCACTGACGCACATCTGGAAGCAGCTTATTTCCAGAGTTCAGCACGCTCTTGCAGCAAATAGATACGCTCAGCCCGGTCTGCCAGTAATTTGGCATAAGCGGTCTGGCTTTCATCGTTGCTGGCGTTGTTCTGTACCAGGTTTTCGGCCTTAATTTGCCAACTCATAGAAAAATGCTTTAACGCGCTGCGGGCATCATCAGCCACACTGGCAAGCATAAAGTCAGTGGGTAAATCACCGGTCAACACCCAGTAAACCTTGCTATCCAGCGCTTTAATTTTCCAAATGGCAACCAGAGGCGGTAAATAACGGGATTTCTCTGTATCCACGCTGTCAAATAACACCCCTTCCTGAGCCAAAAACTGATTAGCCTTCTGGAATTGCTCTCTGGCCCAGTTTTGAATTTGTTCTTCGGTTAACGGTTCTAATTTTTCTGTCATTGTTATTATCTTCTGGTTATACGCTGTAACAGCACCTGCAATGGATGCTTAGGTTTAAATTGTTCTACACGGCCCACCTGACTGCGACAGGAGTAACCGGTTGCCATGATTTGTGACGGTGCGTAGCGAGACACTGCCTGTTCCCAGCTCAGGGCATAAATACCCAGCGAGTTTTCTTTGTTGCTGGCTTCGTGCCCATAGTTACCTGCCATACCGCAGCAGCCCACCTTAACGATATCAATCGGCTGGCCCACTTTAGCAAATAATGCCTGCCAGGTTTGCTCTGTTTTCGGTAACGCAGTTTTTTCGGTACAGTGAGCAAACAATGCCATGGGCGTATTTTCAGCCGACGCCGCCGATTGCCAGCAACTATCGGCCAGCGTCGCAAGCCATTCGTGCACGGTATGAACGATAAAGTCACCACGGGCGTCGCCGATGGCTTTATACTCATCGCGATAACACAGGACTAGCGGCGTATCGACCCCAACCATTGGCATATTAAGCGCGGCAACCTGGTTTAAAAACGCCGCCGTATCGGTGGCGGTCTTGGCAAATTTATCCAGGAAACCGGCCACATGGATAGGCTTACCATTAGGTTTAAACGGCAGCAGCACCGGAATTTTACCCAGCGCACTAACCAGCCTGCCAAAATCGGCAACGACCCGAGCGTCATAATAGCTGGTGAAAGGATCCTGCACGATCAGCACATAATTATCACGTTCTTGTTCCGGCACCTGTGCCAGTGTGGCTAAATCGAAAGACTGCATAACATCCCGGGACTGCTCTGCCAGTGTGGGCACCGACAATAGTGGCGCATCAACATAGCCGGCCACATTTTTGAGCACCGAGCCAGCCAGCGCATTACCGGTTAACAGGTTGGACAGTTTTGGTAGCTTCGCCATCAGCGGCGTTAAGGTTTCAACATTAGCCACCAGATGATGCTTTAACGGCCGCAGATAGCGCTGATAATAAACATTCAGGAACTTCGCACGAAACTCGGGTACATCGACCTTCACCGGACACTGACTGCTACACGACTTACAGGCCAGACAGCCGTTCATCGCTTCGAGTACCTCGTGAGAGAAATCTTCATCCTTGTTACGGCTGTTCTTCCACCGGGTAAACCAGCTGGCTTTGTATTTTCCAGCCATCAGAGCCTGCTGATCCACCCCCTGGCTGGCCAGTAAACGTAACCATTCGCGGATAAGGCCTGCGCGGCCTTTCGGGCTGTGGCGTCGGTCACGGGTGATCTTGCTGGAAGGACACATCGGGGATGTAGTGTCGTAATTAAAACACAAGCCGTTACCGTTACAGTCCATCGCTGGTTTAAAGCTGTCTTTAAACGTTACCGGAATCGTCCGGTCGTAGGTAGCGCGTTTAGTATCACTTACTTTTACCAGTTCATCATCGCTGTCGATGGGCGTACATATCTTGCCCGGATTCATTTTATTGGCCGGGTCAAACGCGCCTTTAATACGGCGTAATTCGTTAAACAGCTCTTCACCAAAGAAAGCCGGGCCGTATTCACTACGGTAGCCCTTACCGTGTTCACCCCACATCAGGCCACCATATTTGGCTACCAGAGCGACGACTTCATCAGAAATCTGATGCATCAGCTTTTCCTGCTCAACGTCGCATAAATCCAGCGCTGGCCGTACGTGTAACACACCGGCGTCGACGTGGCCAAACATGCCATACTGTAAACCGTGCCCATCTAACAGGGCTCTGAATTCAAGAATAAAATCTGCCAGATTTTCTGGTGGCACACCGGTGTCTTCGGCAAAGGCAATAGGCTTCTGACTGCCTTTGGTATTGCCCAATAACCCCACCGACTTTTTGCGCATGGCGTATATCTTATTGATATCAGCACGGTCGTAAGTTAACTGGTAGCCAATAACGCCGTACTCACCGCTTTGCGCAGCGGCGGTTAATTCTTCTTCCAGGCGGTCAATGCGCTGCTTAATTTCATCCAGGTCGTTGCTGTTGTACTCAACCATGTTAAGGCCAAGCATTTCCTTGCCCGGCACGTCTTCAATCAGGTTGGCGATGGAATGCCAGATAATATCGGTGCGGGCAAGGTTTAATACCTTACTGTCAACGGTTTCGACCGACGTTGCCTGCGCCGCAATCATTCTTGGTGCGTGTCTTAACGCCGATTCAAAGGAATCGTATTTGATATTGACCAGCGCGGTATGGTTAGAAATTTTTGTCAGTGAGAGTTTTGCTTCGGCAACAAATACCAGTGAGCCTTCTGAGCCGGTAATTAAACGGCTTACATCAATAAGCTGCTTCTCTTCGTCATAGGCATGCTCAAGGTCATAACCGGTTAAAAAGCGGTTCATGCGCGGGAATTTCGCCAGAATATCCTGTCGCTTACCCCGACACGTGTTTAATACCTGGCGCAGAATACGGCCATAGGTATCGCTGCGGGCGGCTTTTTCTTCGGCTTGTGCCACTGTAAGCGGTGTGGTTTGCAAAATTTCACCGTTGGCAAGTACAGAGGTAAGGCCTAGCACGTGATCACTGGTTTTACCGTAGACGAGCGAGCCCTGCCCCGATGCATCAGTACTAATCATGCCGCCCATAGTGGCACGGTTACTGGTAGATAAATCCGGCGAGAAGAAATAACCATGGGGGCGCAGCGCATCATTCAATGCATCTTTAACCACCCCGGACTGCACCCTGACCCAGCCTTCCTGCGGGTTTATTTCCAGGATTTTGTTCATATGCCGGGACATATCCACCACAATACCATCGGTCAGACTTTGACCATTGGTGCCGGTACCGCCGCCACGTGCGCTAAATTTAACCGTGGGATGCTGGTTAGCCAACTCACCAATTATCTGTAAATCACTGATCCCTTTTGGGTGGACTACCGCCTGGGGTAACTTTTGATACACCGAGTTATCGGTTGCCACGGCAAGGCGACTGCCATAGCTGTACTCAATATCACCAGAGAAAGCGGATTTCTCCAGTTGCCCGATATAGGCTCGGTAATCTTCTGAAAGGGTCGATTCGACAGGTACTACGGGTAAATTCAAGGCTAGACTCTCACTCGTGAATAGGCGGACAAGTATACCTAGGCTGGCGATCTGTCTCCACTGTTAGTGTGGGATTTTTTATCTCCAACGGTGCTTATATATACCGTTGTGGGGCGAGATTTGGATTATAAACGTGCGTATTTAAGCCAATTTAGCAACGCGCAAAAAATGACGACTAACAAAATAGCTATAGTCATTTAAACAAACCGCTATACTTACAAAAAGTAGTAGGAAACTTGTTATGGCGATTAAATCAAACCTGAGCACGGCAGTCCGTTTAGTGCGTGGCGTAATTGGCATTTGTGTAATGGCTTTTGTCCTGTTCAATGGCGATCTGATCGACGATGCATTTATCGAAATTTTGCTAGGCATCTTTGGCTTGTTAAACCTTATTTCATTGGTTTCAGGCTGGTGTCCCGTGTATCATCTTGCTGGAATCAATACCCGTAAAGCCTGAGGCTGACCCACTAACCCAATGCAGCAAATAGCTAAAGTAAAACAAGATAGATCCATAAAAGCCCGCCTCATCTGGGCTTGTCTGGGTGTGTCATTGCTGGTGTCTGCCATTTACGTAACCGTGTCTTACCGTTTAACCGCGGATATTTCTGTGCGGTCAGAATTAAAAGCCATGGCGAATTCATTAAACCTGATTAATCAGGAGATAAGCCATCTAATCTCAGAACAGAAACTCAAAGATACCATTGACCTTGTTATTCGAGCGGCAGAACCCACCCCGGGGTTTATTCTGGTCACCTCAGCTGACCGTCGGTGGCTGGCTAATGCCGGCCTGGAAGAACAAACCATAGACGCATTAACAGAGCATCTGGCAGGATTACCGGATAACGCCGAACCATACGCATTCGCCGGTAATCGCTATTTGTGGCAACGAATCCACTCTGGTGATTACGTCATACTCTACGTGCAAAAAACAACCGCACTGGACGATATCCTTGCCTTTGTGGGCAAGCGCCTGTTGATTACCTCGGTGATTGTTTTCTGGATAGCCGTGTGGCTGGCCCTGACCCTGGCGGCACTTATTGCCAAACGTGCTAAAGAAATTAACGAAACCCTGGCTTATATCGCCACCCACGATTCCCTGACAGGCTTACCTAACCGTTTACACCTGATAGAGCTGCTGGAAAACGCATTAACCGCCGATCCCAAAACTAACGCGGTCAGCGAAGGCTGCTTGCTGGTTATCGATCTGGATAAATTTAAAGAAGTGAATGACTCCTTTGGCTATTCCGCCGGCGACATTCTGCTTAAAGAAATTGCCGAACGATTGGCCAGACTGATTAACGCCCCCGCGGAACTTATTCGCACCGGCGGTGATGAATTTATAATCTGGGCTCCCTCTTGGAATGTTGATGACGCCAAAGCGCTGGCGGTGGAGATCGTTAGCAGTTGTAATTCCCCCATCATTATCAATGGTCTTACCGTTAACAGTGGCGCCAGCATCGGCATATCGCATTTTCCCAGCCAGGCAGAAAATACGGCGGGACTGATTGTTTGTGCCGATACCGCTATGCATCAGGCCAAGACCATGCGCAGTGGCTGGCAGGTATACCAGGACAACAAAATTGCCGATTACAAAGACATCCTGCAATTACGAGCCGAACTAACCGAAGCCCTGGCAGAACAGCAAATTATTTTGTTTTATCAGCCCAAAGTAGATTTAATTACTGGCGCCATTACCGGCGTAGAAGCGCTGTGTCGCTGGCAGCATCCTCGTCTCGGACTGCTGGGGCCTGGCCAGTTTATCGATTTAATTGAGCATTCGGGCAAAGTGCAGGAGTTTGGCCGCTATATTATTTCCCGCGCGTTCGAACAAGCCGAAAAATGGCATCGTGAGGGTATACTGGTGCCCATCGCGATTAATATGTCGCCCTACAACCTGCTGGATCCGGGACTGGTGGATTTTATTTCGGACTCACTCGAAGCTCATGACCTGCCAGCTCGTTTTATTGAAATAGAGCTCACTGAGAATGAAACCTGCATTAACATCGATTACATCCAGTCCGCGCTCGAGCGCATAGCGTCACTGGGTGTTAGTCTTGCCATTGACGATTTTGGTACCGGCATGAGCTCGCTGGCATACTTGTCGGAGCTCCGCGTCAATGTGCTCAAAATCGACCGCATCTTTGTTCACGACATGGCAACCAATAATGGTCACCGGGCAATTATTGCGGCCGCCATAACCCTGTCGCAATCCTTCGGCTGTCACATGGTGGCAGAAGGTGTTGAGACGCAGGAACAAGTGCAAATGCTGGTTGAAATGGGCTGTAAAGCCGCACAAGGCTTTTTATTTGCTAAACCCATGGCGGCCAGTCAGTTAACGCCATTACTCACCCAAGCCATCCCTTTGCACAGTGCCGCCGGCTAAATCCAACAACCTGCGGTTATAATTTATTACATTTATAGAGTTGGATTTTCAGCAAAGTTGACTAAACTGCATACGATTAATTTTGTCAGGACTGCGTAAGCAATGTTAAAAACCATTAGATTAAGCCTCGGTGCACTACTGTTTATCAGCGGGATCATTCTTACCCTGCTGCCGGGCTCTATTCTGCTGGTTATTGCCGGACTGATGCTACTGAGTTACGACTGGCCCCGGGCCCGTACCTGGTTAAAGTTTTTTCAAAATCAAATGGCCAGTTCCGCGCGCAAGCTGGACCGTTTATTACTGTTCAGACGACTGCGTAAATCCCGGGTCCGTTAAACCAGCTCATAGGTGGCATAACATCCGGGCTGGCTTGTTACATCTCTTCGTTAAACAAAATAACCACTGTACCACCGCTTAAATTGCTGCCCGCGTTGAGTGAGACACCAATCCCAAGGTTATCCAACCAGCTGTCAGGGCCGCTGGTGTCAACCAGCCAGCCAACGCCAAACTGATAATAATGACTGGTGACCATAGGCGCTGTGGCATCACCGGTGAGATCAATTCGCCGTAACAGTGTTCTCACCTGAGACTGCCGACCAAACACGTTGGGCGTTTCGTAGTGAAACGTCAGGGTATTGCTAAAACGGCCGGTTTCGATTTGCGTATGCTGATTGTGATTGTCAGTAGCAAAGGTTCTGCCCAACGCATGGCGATACTGAATTTTATAATCAAAACGCTGACCGAAAAGATGACCCCGATAGGTGGCGCTCACCACCGGGTCGACCAGCCAGGCCTGATAGGACGTGTTTAACACCTGGCCATCAAAAAAGCCGCGTAACAGCAGTAAGGTTGGATCCTGATAATCAAAGCTATTGTGGTAGTAAAGATACTGCCCCCCCATAGCGAATGACAGCGTCCATTGCTTACGCAGCTGATACTCCCAGCCTTTCTCGCCGTAAAGGAGATACGATTCTTCATCAAAGGTATTAATGAAGTCGGGGTTGTCATAGACGATATCCTGCTCCGAACCAACGTAAGACACTCGCACAGCATAATGGCTCAGCCAGCCTTTGGCGATTTTTTTAGGCTTGAATGACCAGGGTAAAGAATAAGAGCGCAGTGATTTTCTCAGCGCAAAAGACTCTTCATTACCTACGTCAAAATCGCCAAAGTCAGCAAAGGCGTTGGGATCAAAGTCCATGATGCCCAGAGAAATAAGCGAAGAATCCGCCACCACTACCGTCATCGCGGTATTTTCAGCGACAAATTCCGCCACGATATGATTAAGTTCATCAGTAAAAGACGATTCCTGGGCGGTCGCCTCCAGATGAAAGCCCAAAGTCATTAATAAGCCTGAATAGGCAAGCCCGCTTCGGTTGCGCTGTACCATGAGTCCTTCCCTTGTTCAGCATTGTTCTGACTTAACGATAACAGCACCAATAAAAAAGGCCAGCACAGAGGCTGACCTTCTAAATGGTATACGGCTTAAATTAACCGAGTTTTTCTGCCAGGTATAACCAGGTTTCAACCACGGTATCCGGGTTAAGCGAAACCGAATCAATGCCCTGCTCTACTAACCAGGCAGCGAAGTCTTCGTGATCTGATGGACCTTGTCCACAGATACCCACGTACTTGCCACGCTTCTTGGCAGCCTGAATCGCCATCGCCAGTAACGCTTTAACTGCTTCGTTACGCTCGTCAAACAGATGCGCAATCAAACCAGAGTCACGGTCAAGACCAAGCGCCAGCTGAGTCATGTCGTTTGAACCAATCGAGAACCCGTCGAAGATATCGAGGAACTGATCGGCCAGCAGTGCGTTAGACGGCAGTTCGCACATCATGATAACGCGCAGACCGTTTTCGCCTTGCTTAAGACCTTGTTCAGCCAGTAATTCGATAACCTTGCGACCTTCTTCCAGCGTTCTTACAAACGGGATCATGATCTCAACGTTAGTCAGGCCCATTACGTTACGTACGCGTTTAATGGCTTCGCATTCCAGCGCAAAACAGTCACGGAAATCATCAGACACATAACGGCTGGCACCACGGAAGCCCAGCATCGGGTTTTCTTCGTCCGGCTCGTACTGGTAACCGCCAACTAAGTTAAAGTATTCGTTAGACTTAAAGTCAGACATACGAACAATCACTTTTTCTGGCGAGAACGCAGCACCGATAGTAGAAATACCTTCAACCAGTTTCTGGATGTAGAACTCTTTCGGTGATTCGTAACCGGCGATCATATCGCTGATTTCTTCTTTCAGTTCTTCCGGCTGAGTGTCAAAGTTCAGCAGTGCTTTAGGGTGCACGCCAATCATGCGGTTAATAATAAACTCAAGACGGGCCAGACCAACACCCTTGTGTGGTAAACGGGCAAAGTCGAATGCACGATCCGGGTTACCCACGTTCATCATCACTTTGGTTGGTGATTCAGGCATAGAATCGATGCGCGATGTGGTTACATCGAATTCCAGTTCCTGGTTGTAGATATAACCGGTATCACCCTCGGCGCACGATACGGTAATCTTGTCACCGGTGCTAATAGAGTCTGTCGCGTTACCACAGCCTACTACTGCCGGAATACCCAGTTCACGGGCGATGATTGCCGCGTGACAGGTACGGCCGCCACGATTGGTTACAATCGCAGACGCTTTCTTCATGATAGGTTCCCAATCCGGGTCAGTCATGTCCGTTACCAGCACGTCACCAGCCTGGATCTTGTCCATTTCTTCAATTGACGCCAGTACCTTAGCCTGACCAGCACCAATCTTGTGACCAATTGCGCGGCCTTCACACACAATACCCGCTGAGCCTTTCAGCTGGAAGCGTTCGATGGTTTGTGCATCTTCACGGCTGCGGACGGTTTCAGGACGCGCCTGAACGATGTACAGTTCGCCATCCACACCATCTTTAGCCCACTCGATGTCCATTGGACGGTCGTAGTGTTTTTCGATGATTTGTGCCTGTTTAGCCAGTGCCATGACTTCGTCGTCGGTTAACGAGAATGTTTTGCTGTCGGCCGGGTCAATATCAACGATAGTTACCTGGTTACCGTGACTCTGATCGGCAGAGTAAATCATTTTGGTTAGCTTGCTACCCAGGTTACGGCGCACAATGGCTGGCTTACCGTTATCCAGGGTTGGCTTGTGAACGTAAAATTCGTCCGGGTTAACCGCGCCCTGCACCACCATTTCGCCTAAGCCAAATGAACTGGTTACAAACACAACGTCTTCAAAACCGGATTCGGTATCGATGGTGAACATTACGCCAGAAGAAGCAATGTCACTGCGAACCATGCGTTGTACACCGGCAGACAGTGCTACGCCCTTGTGGTCATAACCCTGGTGCACACGGTAAGAGATAGCGCGGTCGTTAAACAGTGAAGCAAATACGTGCTTAACTGCCACAATAACGGCGTCATAACCTTTCACGTTCAGGAAGGTTTCCTGCTGACCGGCAAAAGACGCATCCGGCATATCTTCTGCGGTGGCAGAAGAACGTACGGCAAACGACGCTTCATCACCTGCGTTACCTTGCAGAGTTACAAACGCACTGCGAATTTCTTCTTCGAGTTTGCCCTGGAAAGGGGTATCGATGATCCATTGGCGAATATTTTTACCGGCTTCAGCCAGTGCTGAAACATCGTCAACGTCTAACGAGTCCAACACTTCATGAATTCTAGCTTCAAGTCCGCTTTGCTCTAAAAATTCATTAAACGCATAGGCTGTTGTTGCAAAGCCTCCAGGTACTTTTACACCTGCGTTCGCCAGGTTTGAGATCATCTCACCTAACGAGGCATTTTTTCCGCCAACACGATTAACATCGTGCATGCCTAACTCTTGATACCAAAGTACGTACTCTTGCACTTTACAGTCTCCAGCTTGTCACTTTCTCTTTACGCTCACAAAATGTGAACTGATAGGGTAGAGGTTAAACCATCACCAAAATTAATTGAGGCTGGCTTTTCCATAAGGAAATTCTAAAATGCCGCTTATAAGAAAGTAAAATTTTATTTCATTTCGTAATAAATTTACGACAAAGTTAAGGAGTTGTTGTGCGCACTGCATTTTACATTTCGGACGGTACTGCTATTACAGCAGAGGTGTTTGGCCACGCTTTATTGTCACTTTTCCCTACAGAATTTAATCATAAGACAATTCCTTTTGTTGAAACTGAAGAACAAGCGTATGCCGTAATAGAAAAAATTTCTGAAAGTTTTCAAGATACCGGGGAACGCCCGCTTGTTTTTTACACAGTAGTAAACCCGGATATTCGGCGAGTCATCGCAAGATCTGTGGGAATTAACTACAATTTTCTTGACCAATTTGTCGCGCCATTGGAAAAAATCATCGGTGTTCCATCAAAACCAGAAAAACATCGCACCCACAGTATTCACGAAAAAACCTATGATATTCGGATTGAGGCTGTTAACTACGCTCTTGCTAATGACGATGGGTCAAATCTGAAAGACTATAAAGAAGCCGACATTATACTGGTTGGCGTATCCCGCTCCGGTAAAACCCCTACCAGCCTTTATCTGGCCCTGCAGTACGGTATTAAAGCGGCAAATTATCCGTTTACCGAAGAAGACATGGGCGACATGCTGAAACTGCCCATTGCCTTGCGCCAGTTTAAACATAAACTGTTTGGCTTAACGATTGAAGCAAACCGACTCAGCCAAATCCGTTCAGAACGCAGGGCTAATAGCCGTTATGCATCAATCCAGCAGTGTCGGATGGAATTACGGGAAGTGGAAAACCTGTACCGCAAAGAAAAAATCCCCTTTCTTAACAGTACTAAGTACTCCATTGAAGAAATATCGGCAAAGATCCTTGCCGAAACCGGATTGCAGCGGCGCAAATATTAACGCCGCAGCCTGATTTACTGGCGGTTAAATCGCGCTAACAATGGGTCAAGCGACGCTTCAAAAGGTTGCCAACGTCCCTGCCCTTTGCGGTTAATAGGCTGGCGAACCTGTTCGGCACTGGGGGTTTTAATCAGTCTTTCGGTTTGATAAAAATCCAGACACGCCTGCTCAAAGGGGATACCCAGGTAATCCAGCATCCGCTTAACCTGCCCCTCCAGATCGTCCAGCACGTCTTCGTGCTGCACGCGCAGTACCGCCCCGGGTAACACCTCATCCCAGTGAGCCATCAGCTTTTCGTAAGCCTGATAATAGAGGCCAACTTCATCGAGACCGTAAGAAAAATCCTGTCCCTCGCCAAATAACTGTTTAAAGTTGCTGAAACAGCAATCCAGCGGATCCCGTCGTGCATCAATGATTTTTGCGTTGGGTAAAATGCGTTTAATAAAGCCCACATGCATAAAGTTATTGGGCATTTTATCGATAAAGAACGGTGCTGAACCGCGGTAGTAACGGGTTTGTTGGATAAACTGCTTACCCAGCTGATAGCATTGATCGGCCGACAAATCAGCCAGACAATAAGGATAAGGCTTGCCTCCACTGGTACTCTGTGCGCCCACCGACGATGCCAGACTCAAGATATTATGCAGTTCCATGGTGCCGTCAATGTCGCTGTGCGATGCCAGAATTTGTTCCAGCAAAGTAGAGCCAGCCCGTGGCATGCCCACAATAAAAATAGGCTCAGGCGATGGAAAACCGCCTTTTACGTTGGCAAACACCGCTGGCGTGCAAGCATCAATTTGCGCAGCTATGGCGTCTTCAGTGCGGGTTATGTCATACCCCACGGAGATCAGCTTAAGCTTATTTCCCTTTTCGTAATACTTAAACGCAGCCTCAAACTGTTTAGCATCCTCATAGCCTTTGCCCAGCGCAAAACACAGATGAATGCGGTCATCAACGCCCACCGAAGGATCCGCTTCAATGGCGGCCATATTAGCCAGCGCATCCTCGTCAAAACGATATGACTTCATATTGGCCAGACTCCAGTATGCGTCACCAAACTGCTTATGGTAGTGCGCTGCCTGCAAATAGGCCTCTACGGCTTTAGCACTTTCGCCTGTGGTTTTATAAGCATGACCAAGAGCCAGCCACACACCAGGACGATCCTGGTCTTCTTCGATTAACGCAGTAAAAATAGCGATAGCGTCGGCGGTTCGGTTGATACCCAATAACGCGTTGGCTTTCGCCATCAGAATTTGCAGGTTATCCGGGTAGGTTTGTAACTGCTGATCGCTGATAGTTACAACTCGCTGATGCTTGCCTAATTTTGCCAGTAGCCCAAGGTAAGCAATCACCGCACGCAGGTTATCCGGATACAACTCAACACAGCTTTCCAACAGGAATTCCGCGTCGTGGTAAACCTTCAGTTGAATGCCCAGCTCAGCCAGCAACAACATTCCTTCAGGATGATGTTTGTGCTGTTGTAAAAACTGCCGGCATACCTGTTCAGCGCTGGCCAGCTGTTTTTCGTACATCAGGTCGTAGGCCCCAAGAATGGGCGCAGGCAACTGTTCGAGATAAGCAATATGTTGTAACGCCAGTTGTTCAGCGTTAGTGTCCTGATGCTGCCGATAAATATTCAGCAGCTGTTTCCAGCTTGTCATTAACGCCGGATTATAATGGGTAGCCTTAAAAAACGCGCTGGCAGCTTTATCCGGCTGATTTAGCGCCTGATAATTATAAGCCAGTTCCTGATATGCCCGGCCATGTTCTGGCCGAAGATTTAATAACTGTTCCAGTTCGCCAATGGCGGTGTTGAATTGCCCTGCCATCCGCTGCGTTACCGCCGACAAATAAAACAGCTCAACTTGTTGCACTACAGCCAACTCGCTGGTCTTTAAAGAGGCTATCAGTTGCGCCGCCTGAGACAGGTTCTTACTTTGTAACGCACGCTTAATTGACTGAAACTGGATGGAAAAATCTTGTGACATAGGAAATTACGTTCTTGTTCTGACCACGAAAAAGGCAGGCTTTCGCCTGCCTTACAGCTCTTATTATGTATTAATATCAGGTATTAATAATAATCGAAAGAGAAACGTACACCCATGGTACGCGGACGGTTGGTAACAACCTTAGGCGTAAACTGCTGAGTATCCACGTTCAGGATAGCGGATTCGTCGAACAGGTTGTCGATGAACAGCTCTACTTTCCAACTGTCGTCAGACATACCCACAGACACGTTGCTGATAAAGTAGCTTTCCTGCACGTAACGGCCACCACGGAAGGCGTTGCCGTCAGCGTCGGTGAAGGTAGCCCCTTCGTATACGGCCGCTTCGTCTTCGATTTTCAGGCCAGAGCCCATGCCGTAGATGTGACGGGTGGCATCTTCCATTACATAGGCGTCCATTACCATGCCGGCTAAACGGTCACCAGTGTAGGCAACTGAGGCATTAACAAAACCTTGTTGGCCGCCATCCAGCTCAAAGTAGTAACGCGCATTGATGTTACCAGAGAAGCTTGCAGTGTAAGGCAGTTCGCTACCTACACCAGCGGCAATGCCTTCAAGCTCAGGGTTAACACGAGTCAGCTCGGTATCAATCATGCTGAAGGCTGCGTTAACGACTAAGTCATCGGTTGCCAGCCAGGTGATATCAGCATCCAAACCTTTAATCTCAGCATCACCTACGTTGTCGGTGAATACCAGGAAGCTGATGTTTGTGGGGTCAAAACGTGAAGTTTGCAGTTCGCCGATTTCAGAGTAGTAAGCTGTGGCGTTGATACGCACGATACCGTCTAAGAAATCACCTTTCATACCCACTTCATAGTTATCCAGAGTATCCGTGGTGGAGTACACAGGAATACGGAAGCCTTCAAACGCGCCAGACTGGTTGTTCGACAGACCACCACCTACACGGTTGGTGACCGGCGGACGGAAACCTTCTGAATAGTTAGCAAAGAACAGCACGTCTTCACTCATCTTCCAATCCAGACCGAACTTAAAGATAGTGTCGTCTACGGTTAATACGCCGTCAGAGCCTAAATCGCCA
Source organism: Marisediminitalea lipolytica (assembly GCF_001758465.1). Classification (GTDB taxonomy): domain Bacteria; phylum Pseudomonadota; class Gammaproteobacteria; order Enterobacterales; family Alteromonadaceae; genus Alteromonas; species Alteromonas lipolytica. Next base: position 512,703 of record NZ_MJIC01000010.1, on the reverse strand, counting down.
ACTTCAAGCTGGCCGCTGGCTACGGCTGCGGCTACTGCATCCGGGTCCAGGCCAACGGCTGCCAGTTCATCCGGATCCATTGAACCAAACGCTTTAACACGGCGGGTTACGTCAACGGTAGTGGTTGAACCGGTGTAGATATCATCAATCTGATACCAACGTGCGCCTAAGCTCGCCGTCAGGGTATCAGTAATATCATACTCCATCTGACCGAATACCGCAATCTGCTCAATTGTGTGAGTAATATCGTTAGCAAAGCTGATTTCAGACGGGAACGGACCGCCGTCACTGTTGATACCTTCATTGCCCACCAAAGTGCGCTGCAGGTTATCAAAACCAAAGGTGGTCATTTCGGTGTTAGCAATCTTAAACTGACCGACTGTAGCCACTTCCTGTTCGTCGTAGAACAAACCAGCTGTGATGCGGAATGGCGCGTCGAACTTAGTGTCGATACGGAATTCGTGCGTCATGCGAGTGCTGGTGGTATCTTCTTTATAGTATTTAACCGGGTCCAGACAGCGAATATCAGCAGGGTTATCCGGGGTGTCGTAGTGGTTACACAGGTAGTACGCTGAGAACAGACCACCGTTGGTGTAGCCGGTGTAATCCGTTACGGTGTCGATTTCGCGGTCTAAATAACCACCGGTGTACACCACGTCGAGTTTGTCTAAACGACCGTCTACGGTCCAGGTGGTTAAACCAAACTCATCTGAGTTTTCATCCGCCTGGAAACGAATCGCCTGGTCTTCAGCGACTGTTGGGTCGTAAGCAAATACACCTTCGGTATCCAGCGATTGCTGAGTGTGCTGAACCAGTAAATCCCAGTCTGAATTAATGTGATAAGACAAACCAAAACGCGCACCGGCATACACCGCGTCGTTAAAGTCATCTTCAACATGCTGACTGTTGCGTGGTGATACCACAGCAGCCGTGCTTGGTGTAATGCCGTTATTAACAATACGACGAGAATCCATCTCAGCCGGATCCGCACCGTAACCTGCCAATGCGCCGCCAGAAATTCGGTCGACTACCACGGCACTGCCGATGTAACCACCGTTACCCGGATTGTTTTCGATGTTATCAATCCAGCCGCCCTGCTTATCGTTGTAAGCAACAACGCGTAAAGCCAGGTCGTCAGTTGGGGTAATATTGATGTACGCCTCAACCGTGTTGCTCATCTCACCGCCTTTGGTGGTGGCGATGGCGGTATCAAAACCAGCCGCAAAACCTGCGTGGTCTGGCTTTTTGGTGATTAAACGTACGGTACCGGCCTGTGAGCTGGCACCAAACAGGGTACCCTGTGGCCCCGGCAGTACTTCCACACGCTCGACGTCGGTGGCAAAGATATCCAGGTTACGACCGGCCATAGAAACCGGCATTTCGTCCTGGTAGAAGGCCACTGAAGGCTGAAGAGCCTGAACTGATGACAGCGTGATGCTTGACTGCGTAGTGGCCGCACCACGGATGTATATTTCGTTCTGGCCAGGGCCAGTGCCCTGGAATACCACATTAGGTAAGAATTCTACGTAGTCCTGGAAGTTGTCGATACCCATGTTTTCCAGGGCATCGCCACTTAATGCTGACACGGCAACCGGCACATCCTGAATAGATTCAGTACGCTTGGTGGCGGTAACTTCGATGGTTTCGAACTGCGCCTTTGATTCGGCTGTTTGAGCAAAAGCGCCGCCTGACGCCAGTGCAGCCAGTACTGCACAACTGAGGTGTGTTTTTCTCATAGAACAAGGATCCTTGTTTATTTTAAGTGAGCTGAATTATTTTTTATTGATTCATTTTTATCGCCATATAGCCTACCAGAAACAAAAATATATTTCTGCACTAACTATTATTGAGTAAATAAAAGTCATTTTTAAGCAAAAAACTCACGATAATCAACAGAGGTCGGATCAACCATTTAATTTCGTACTAATTATTAGCCAAAAGATTTTTTGACAGATCAAATTAAGGTATATTGTACGTAAATAGCTATATTAATTTGTAAATGACAGGATGTAACTTGAGTCAGACAACCACCAACAATCCGGCACCAGCCAAACTTAACACTCCCGTATTTTACTCAGCATCAGGCGCCATACTTTTACTGCTGCTTTTTGCAGTGATTGCGCCGGAAACTGCCGAAAGCCTGTTTTCGACCATGCAGTCTTATGTTGTTGATAACGGCAGTTGGTTTTACGTATTCACGGTTGCCACCATTTTGATTTTTGTGGTTTATATCGGTTTTTCAGAGTACGGCGATATCCGCCTGGGGCCTGATCATGCTAAGCCCGAATTTACGGTTTTGACCTGGCTTTCCATGCTTTTTGCCGCTGGTATGGGCATTGGCCTCATGTTTTTTGGTGTAGCGGAGCCGCTCATGCATTTTATGGCGCCACCCACTGCCGAACCAAATACTATCGACGCCGTGCGTGAAGCCATGAAAATGACCTTCTTTCATTGGGGCTTACATGCCTGGGCAATTTACGCTGTTGTCGCGCTGGTACTAGGTTACTACGCTTTCAGACACCAGTTGCCGCTGACCCTGCGTTCAACGCTGTATCCGCTGATTGGCGATAAAATATATGGCTGGCAGGGTCATGTAGTGGATATTCTCGCCGTTACCGCCACTATTTTTGGTATTTCCACTTCATTAGGATTTGGCGCGAGCCAGATTAATGCAGGTTTAAGTTATGTATTTGGCTGGCCCAATACTACCTTTACGCAAATGGCACTAATGATGTTTGTGGTGGCGCTGGCGATTATTTCGGTGATGACCGGGCTGGATAAAGGGATCCGTCGCTTATCTGAAACCAACATGATTTTAGCCGTTGTACTGCTGGTGTTTATTTTGGTACTGGGCCCAACGGTATTCTTATTACAGGCTTACCTGCAAAATACCGGGGCTTACCTTTCTGATATGGTCCGCAATACTTTTAATTTATTTGCTTATGAAAAAACCGATTGGATTGGTGGCTGGACCATTTTCTACTGGGGTTGGTGGCTGGCCTGGGCACCTTTTGTTGGTCTATTTATCGCGCGGATCTCTTTTGGCCGTACACTCAGAGAGTTTGTGCTAGGCGTATTGCTTATCCCCACTGCGTTTACGCTGCTGTGGATGACCATTTTTGGCAACGCCGCTATCGATCTGGTCCTTAATGACGGTTTCCAGTCGCTGGCCGACATGGTTAGAGACGACACCTCAGTAGCGCTATTTGTGTTTCTTGACCATTTTCCTTTCCATAGTTTTATCAGCATCATTGCCTTGTTAATGGTGATGGTATTTTTTGTGACCTCCTGTGACTCAGGTGCGATGGTGGTGGATATGCTGTGTTCTCATGGCCGCAACGATACGCCGCTATGGCAGCGCGTTTACTGGGCTGTAGGGGTTGGCCTGGTAGCGGCTATACTGCTTTATGCAGGTGGTCTTAATGCCTTACAAACCATGACCATAGTAGCCGCTCTGCCATTTTCTATAATTCTGCTAATAGCAATGTTTGGTTTGCTTAAATCACTCAGGGTAGAAAAGCACAAACGGGACAGCCTTATGGTTACTGCCACTCAGACTGCAGTGGTTGACCATGATAAACCCTGGAAAGAACGCCTGAATGAAATACTGACCTTCCCGAACGAGAAAAAAGTGTCTGGGTTTATGCTGCGTGTGGTTTACCCGGCGATACATGAAGTGTGCGAAGAATTTAAACACCGTCAGTATGATGCATCACTAACCAGTAGCGAAAACCATGTAGAGCTTTCTGTTGTAGTAAATGGTACCAACGATTTTATTTACGCTGTTTATTTAACGCCCACTCAGCAGCCTGATTCGCCGCAATCCCACGATGAGGGGCTGGACTCGGATACCGAACAAACGTACTATCGCGCCGAAGTTCACCTGGCAGAAGGTGGCCAGGACTACGATTTAATGGGTTGGTCTAAGGATGGCGTTATCAATGATGTGCTGGATCAGTTCCAGAAGCATCAACACTTTTTACATCTGCTTAATTAATGCATTCAGGAGTTATAGATTTAATGCGTAAAGATGAGGAATTACTGGTTGCGCTTAGACGCGTAATACGTGCGGTGGATTTACGCAGTAAACAACTGAGTAAAGATGTTGGTATTACCGGCCCACAGTTACTGGTATTACAAAATATCGCCGCCAAACCCGGGATCATGGTAAAAGAAATTGCTGACAGCATTAATTTGAGCCCGGCAACCATTACCAATATTCTTGATCGTCTTGAGTCGCGGGACTTAGCTCACCGTATCCGTAGCACCGAAGATAAACGTAAGGTAGGTGTTTATCTGACTGAAGCAGGTGAAAAGGCCGTAGCCACTGCGCCGCGGCCGTTACAGGACCACTTTGTAGAACGTTTTGGCCAGCTGGCCGAATGGGAACAAAGTCAGATGATAGCCACCATGCAGCGCATTGCGGCAATGATGGATGCAGAATCTATTGATGCCTCACCGGTTCTGGCGGTGGGCATGTTAACCGAGCGTAACGATTAAATAATAGCAAACTCAGCGATATCAAAAAGGCCGGGACTGTTTATTACAGCCCCGGCCTTTTTTTATTCTGCTTTCGCTTTATCGGCCTTTAACGGGTTGGGTCGGCCTCCGGTTACCTTGTCGGCACGTCCTTCCTGAATGGCTTTTTCAGCCCGGCGCTTACGCACTTCTTTAGGATCGGCAATTAGCGGGCGGTAGATTTCGATACGGTCGCCGTCCTTTAATTCTACCGAGGGTTTACAAACCCGGTTCCACACCCCCACCTTGGCGGTGGCTAAATCGATTTCGGTATGAATATCGGTAATCCCGGAAGCCAGGATCCCCTGCTCTACCGTTGAGCCTTTAGGTACGGTTAATTCGATTAACGACTGTTTGGCTGGCGTTGCATAAGCCACTTCAATATTAATTGGTTCATCCATCAGGCATACACCACTTTAGCGCGTTGGGTAAACGCACTGACCATACTGGCCGCCAAGCTGTTAAAAACTTTACCAAAGGCCAGTTCAATCATTTTGCTTTTAAACTCAAACTGCAAACTCAGCTCAATTTTACACGCAGATTCTGACAGCGCCGAAAAAGTCCAGCCGCCGCTTAATTGCTTAAAGGGCCCGTCTACCAGGGTCATTTTTATACTCTGGGCGGGCTCAAGCACGTTCTCGGTTGTAAACCATTGCTTGATGCCGGCTTTTGATACCAGCAGTGCAGCCTGCATGGCGTTACCATGCTGACTGACGATTTTACTATCAGTGCAGCCCGGCAGAAACTCAGAGTAAGACTCAACATCATTAACTAAATCGAACATGGATTGCGCGCTGAAAGCAACCAACGCACTACGCTGTATTTTCGGCATACGAATTTGATACTCCTGCAACTTGGTGCAGAGTTTACCACAAAATCCGTTTTTAAAATAAGCCGTTGTCTCAGCGGATGAGTACCACGAAATTTTTGTTCAGCGACACAGGAAATACAAGACAACTTTCGCGCAATCAGTATAATAGCGGCCATGAAAAAGAATAAAGCAAACTCCTCTGGTACCGGTACTATCGCGCTTAACAAAAAGGCGCGTCACGACTACCATCTCGAAGACAAAATGGAAGCCGGCATTGCACTGCAAGGCTGGGAAATTAAAAGTATTCGTCAGGGCAAAGTTAATATCACCGATAACTACGTGATCATTCAAAATGGTGAAGCGTATTTGGTTGGCGCTCGCATTACGCCGCTAAATCAGGCCTCTACCCATGTTATTTGTGAGCCGGAACGCGCCCGTAAATTGTTGCTTAACAAACGCGAAATAGACCGTTTGATTGGCGCCCGTGACCGCCAGGGTTACTCAATTGTGGCTACCGCCATGTACTGGAAAAAGTGCTGGGTAAAACTGGAAATCTACCTGGCTAAAGGTAAACAGGCGCACGATAAGCGTGACAGTATTAAAGATCGCGACTGGGAACGCCAGAAAGCGCGGGTAATGAAACAGAAAGTGTAGAATAAAATCAGGGTGCTCAGGCACCCTGTTTTGTTTTAATTCACAAGGTATTGGCAAACCACTGAGTGGTGAGTTCCAGCAGCTGTTCATCCTCACCGGCGTTTTCGTCCAGCACGTTAAAGATATGACTGGCGTTTTTTATGACCACAGCCTGCGCCGGGTAGGCTTGAGTTGCCTCGATAAGTCGCATCGCATTTTCTGCTGGCACCACCTCATCAGTACTCCCAGCGATAGCCAGTAAAGCCCCTTTATAAGATGCCATATTGGTAAGCGAACGATTTGCCCTTACCTGTTCAAACCAGTCAATAGAAATATCCAGCGGCGCTCGCCACGCATAGCGCTGGGTGGCATAGCCCTGTGTTTTGGCCTCAGCATACAGGCTATCAAACAGCGGCCGAAAAGCACTCACGCCGTCACTGGCTACCGACGACCAGGCCACAAACGAGCTAAACACCGGTTGCTCCGCTATCAGCAGTTGGGCAATTAAACCGCCCTGACTAAACCCAACAATACCCAGCTGTTGCCCTTCAATGGCAGAATGCTCTTGCAAATATTTGAGCGCCACCCGTGCGTCTCTGACTGCACTTTGTAACGTGTATTTAAGGTAACTAACCTTGCTGTCACCAGTTCCGGCAAAATCAATACGAATACTCGCTATACCTTTGTTAGCCAGCCCGGCCGCCAAACGCGCATAAAGATTGCCCACCTCGTTTTTGTGCGAGGCAGTACCATGCAGCAGCAACACCGCAGGGACGTTTTTTTCTGATTCAGGCAGGTTGATGATAGCGGGGATTTCATGCTCCCCGTTACTCAGATTCAGCACAGATTCTGCACTTATTGCCAGCATGGGAAAAACACTCAGAATGCAGCAAAACAGCCAATTTTTCATATAAATAGCGCTCGGTAACCAGATTAATTTGTACGTTACCACGAATTGCGGGACATAAAAGTAATTGTGTCACGTATTCATTTGTTTCCATCTTATAACTAAAAAGAATTGTAACCATAACGCAAATAGAATTGATTCCTATTTACAGCAATGGTTTAATTTTGGCGATTTTTAATACTTAAGAGCAGGTAGCCGTAGTTATGTTCACAAAATCTCCGATTGCACTTGGATTATTAGCCTCATTACCCTTACTGGCACAGGCAGCCACACCCAACGACATTGAACATGTGACTATTTTTGGCAATAGCCAGGCGGTAGAAACCACGCCTGGCAGCGGTATGGTGATAGATCAGGCCTATCTGGACGACTTTGCGGTAAGCGACATAATGCGCGTACTTACCCGGGTACCCGGTGTATACATTACCGAAGAAGATGGCTATGGACTGCGACCCAATATTGGTATGCGCGGTAACTCGGCAGACCGCTCAGAAAAAATTACCATTATGGAAGATGGCGTACTGGCAGCCCCTGCCCCTTATGCCAGTCCAGCCGCCTATTACTTTCCAACTATTGGCAGAATGAGCACTATCGAAGTACTTAAAGGCGGTTCCAGCGTACTTTACGGACCGCGCACTTCAGGGGGCGTAATAAACCTGCTAACCACCCCCATCAGCGATAACAGTTTTGCTACCCGTTTAGATGTTTCGCTAGGCTCAGATGGCTACCGCAAGGCCCATGTATTAGCCAGCGGCAGTGAAGGCCGTATTGGCGCGCTGGGTGAGGTATATCACTATGGGGCGGATGGTTTTAAAGACCTGCCAACCGGTAATGAAACCGGCTTTAGTAAAACCGATGTGGTCACCAAGGTAGGCTTTAAACTGGACACTGCCGGTAAACATTACCTTGAAGCCAAACTGAAATATTCCGAAGAAACCTCAGATGAAACCTACCTGGGTGTTACGCTGGATGACTTTAATTCCACTCCGTTTGCCCGCTACAGCGCCTCTGCGCTGGATGAAATGGCTACCGAACACAAACTGATCAACCTTAATTATGTGTACGCCATCAGTGATAACAGCAGCCTTACAATGACGGCTTACTACAACGATTTTCATCGTAACTGGTATAAAACTGATCGGGTCAATGGCCTGAGCCTTGGCAACGGTGCAGAAGAAGCCGCCTCAGCCTTTGATGCCGGTACAGCTGCTTCAGATACCCTTGATTTCAGAGTTAAAGCCAACAATCGTGACTACCTGTCGCAAGGTATTCAGGGTGAATATGAGCTGTTTACCGCAGGCCACCAAATTAAAGTGGGAGCACGGATACACAACGATGAGATGGATCGATTCCAGTGGGTCGACAACTATCAGTTTAATCGTGATTACCAGCTGACGACGCTGGACGCCGGCGTACCGGGCACAGACTCTAACCGTATAGACAGCGCTAATGCTATCAGCGCTTATGTTCACGACACCTGGGAATACGGCGACCTGACATTGTCCGGCGGTCTGCGTTATGAAGACGTTCACCTTGCCCGTGACGACTGGGGTAAAACTGACCCACTACGCACCGGTGATGCGGCTAAGCGCCGCAATAGTGTGTCGGCGTTGTTACCAGGACTGGGCGCAACCTACCAGATAAGTGAACAACTATTACTGCTGACTGGTGTTCAGAAAACCTTTGCTCCACCCTCTCCCGGTAACAATAACGCCCAGGAAGAAGAAGGCTGGAACTACGAAGCCGGGGTTCGTTATTCCGACCAGTTAAACCGCATGGAGCTGATTGGTTTTTACACTAACCTGGATAACCTACATGGCAATTGTACGGCTAGCCAGGGCTGTAACAGCGACCTCATTGGTACCCAGTACAACGCCGGTGAAGTAGAAATTAAAGGGGTAGAATGGAGCTATCAGGCCGATTTACCGCTGGCTGGATTTACCGTGCCGGTTAACTTTAATTACACCTATTCCACCGCTGAATTTAAGCAAAGCTTCGAGTCTGAGCTGGACTCCTGGGGAAGCGTACAGGCGGGTGACGAACTGCCATACCTGCCCGATCACACTCTGCAATTTGAAACCGGTGTAAGGCAGGATAACTGGCAGGTGTTATTTGCCGTAAAACATACCTCTGAAATGCGCACTCAGGCGGGCACTGAAGCCGTTACCACGGCCAACGGTATTCCTTCACGCACTTTAATGGACGTTTCGGCTAATTATCAGTTGGATAACAAACAAACCGTTTATCTGGTAATTGATAACCTGACGGATAAAGAATATATCGCTACGCGTCAGCATGGCGGTATTCAGGTAGGCAAACCACGCACCTTCCAGGTTGGCTATCGCTATCAGTTTTAATAGCTGAAAAGGTCAATTTTACAGGGCGGTTATTACCGCCCTTTTTAATGCTTACGCTATTGTGGCTGTCGGTAAGCTCTGACGATATCCGCCATCACCGCCAGACCGATTTCGGCCGGGGTTTTACTGCCAATATCCAGCCCGATAGGCATATGAATATGCGCCAGTTGCTCGCCGGACAATTTAGCAATATTTTGCAACCGCTCCGCCCGTTTGGCGGATGTACGTTTGGAGCCCATCACACCAATATAAAATGCTTCGGTGTTAACCGCTTCCATCATAGTGAGATCGTCAACCCGCGGATCGTGAGTTAAGGCCACAATAGCAGTATGACTGTGAACGTGGTGAGGTTTTAAAATGTAGTCGGCAGCAAAATCCGGCACATAGCGACAGCCCTCAATATTACACAACGCCTGCTCCGCAGCACGGTGCTCACAGATAATCACTTCAAACCCCAGGGATTGTGCATAACGCGCGCAGTATTCGGCCACGGGCGAATAACCGGCAATTATTAACCTACGCGCCGGACCAACCCGTAGCGCTACCTTGTGCTCAGCTGGCTGCCAGCTAATAGCCGGCGTATGCTCGGTTACCTCACTAAGCAAGCTTTGACCCGTTTGGGTATTCACTTCACGTACTTTAACGTCTTTTCCGAGCAAGCAATTTAAGTAAGCCGCAAAATGGGCAGACTGAGTTTCTCCCGGCGTGATTTTTTCCACCAGTACATCCAGAATACCGCCACATGGCAGGCTGATAGACTGGTTGGGGCCTTCCTCACCATAACGCACCACTTGTGCTGCCTGAGTAAACTCATTTCCCCCCAGGCGGGACAAAAAGTCATCTTCTACACAACCACCGGATAAGGAACCGACCCAGTCGTCGCTGCTTCTGGCTGCAAATAAACTGCCGGGTTCACGGGGTGACGATCCCCAGGTTGCCAGCACCGTACAAAACCAAAAAGGTTCTGCGGCTGCCAGCCATTCATTTACACGGCTTAACACCGTGACATCCAATGGTTGCATACTGCCCACTTCTTTATCATAACTATAGATACTGTATGCAAATAATTGTAAAACGCCAAGGTGGATCACCCGGACAGACTAAAACCCGCGTTGAGTTGTTCAGCAAAACAGCAACCAATCCAACTTAATGTGTTTATATTTGTATAAGACACTTGAATAAGTTAGTATCCGCCCAATATTAGACAGTAAGCAGAGAGCTAAACTCTCTCGTTTAATAGTACCAATCTCCGGGGCTGATTAGGATTCGACAGGATCTAGGAAGCTGGAGGTGCATGCAGAGGAGCGGTTGGCCTCTTAAAAAAGCCGCATTTAAATAGTCGCAAACGACGAAAACTACGCACTAGCCGCTTAATAACCGGCATAGGCCCTTCCACCTAAGCTCTGTCTGCTAGCCAGGATTTTGGAAGGTCATTAAAGCAAACTAGCGAGGGAAACTCTCCTGAGGTTGAACCGCGAAACAGTATCAGGACAGCTACCAGGAACCCTGTTTGTCGGGGTCTAAAGTAGTTAAATAAAAGACAAACTAAGCATGTAGTACCAAAGGTAGACATTTTCTGGACGCGGGTTCAAATCCCGCCAGCTCCACCAAATAAATAAAGCTTGCCGCAAGGCAGGCTTTTTTTATTTGTGGCGTCTGATTGGGTGCTGAAAACGCTCCCGGGTTCACCAAAACGTCCGGAACGTTTTCGAGCATGGTTCGCAGGACGCAAGTCTCGGGACCTGCGAAAATCCCGCCAGCCAAACGGCAGGCCCCTACCCCCAATAAAAAAAGCTTGCACCAAGGCAAGCTTTTCAAGGTTAAAACATCAATTTCATAGTGCCTAATAAATTAAAGCCCCAGTTCTTTATCCAGCACTTTTGCAAACTCTTCAAAACTCATATTCGACAAAAGCTTGCCGTTTACCATAAAGCTTGGGGTTGAACGAATGCCATCAGATTTGGCATTTTGTTGATACCAGCCAATCAGCTGGCCGGATTTTTCTTTATCGCCCAAACACGCTTCTACCTGTTGATCAGTCAATCCTGTGGCTTTGCCCATAGTAACCAGCTCGTTAAGTATGGTATTGCCATCACGGCTGGCCATCCACTGCTGCTGGGTGGAAAACAGTGTATCGATGTAGTTAAAGTAATCTTCGGTTTTACCCGAACAGCGGCCCAGCATGGACGCCACTAAACCAAACTGGTCAAAATACACTTCACGAAACACAAAACTAATTTTACCGGTATCGATATAGTTTTCTTTAAGTTGTTCAAAAGCGTTGTTATGAAAAGAGGCGCAATGGGGGCAAGTGAATGAGGCATACTCTATAACCTGAACCTGCGCCATCGGGTTGCCCAAACGCATATCCTTAACACTGGTGCTCTGAGTGGTCGCTTTAGCTGGTGATGATGTTGTGCTGGCTGGCGCTTTGTTTACTGGTGCTTCTGCATCTTGTTGCGACAACATCCACCCTGCCCCAACTGCAATCAGTACTACTGCTACTACAATCAACAATAACCGCGAATTCATTTTTACCTCAAACGTTAAATCTAATGCTGCACGTACATTACCACTAACTGCCGTAATATCAGAGTGCTGATTGGTATTTAGGTACTTTCAACCAACGCAATATCACTACCATCAGTCGCAAGTTTTATCATTTATATGGTCTGGTTAGCGCTGTTCTTCGTAACTAATAATGCAACATAACTAATTCCAGGAGGACATTATGTTTACCCAACAACCCGGTTTAAGTGAGCTTTTTGTGCAACTAGGTTTATCTGCCGATGAGCAGGCCATTGAACAGTTTATCAGTGAACACCGTGGACTCAAGTCATCACAGCCTTTGGCCGAAGCACCGTTCTGGAGCAAAGCTCAGGCCAGCTTTTTACGCCAGGCGCTGGCGGAAGATGCTGAATGGGCAGAAGTTATTGATGAGCTGAACACCCGTTTACACTAATATTTAAAATGATTCGGCACTGCTACTCAGTACTGCGTGGCAGTACCTGCCAGGTTTTCTCGCAACACCATCATTCCCCTGTTTTTACTTTTATATGCATTCACCATAGGCGTACGCGGTTACCTATACTAAAGTTATAGCTACCAACTATTATAAAAGCTTTGAAAAACACGGGTTGTAACTATGACAAACTGGTTTTGGCGCACCTACGACGTAATCGAAAAAACCTTCTTTTACACACTTACCCGAAAAATAATTGGGAACATCAGCTTTCTGTTCTTGTTCCAGTTGGCTAATTTCTATCTTTTTTATGCGCTCATTTCCAGTCCGCCGGAACAGCATCAAAGCTACCAGCCAATGTTACTGTTGTTATTTGTATTAAGTACCCTGAGTTTTGCTTTTACCATTTTCTACATGCATCACCTAATTGTAAAACCGGTTAAAGCGCTGCTGGGCACCCTCAATAATATCAATCATACCCAGGGCGATCTCTCCACCCGCCTGCCCGCGTTTACCTGTGACGAATTCAGTGAGTTATCGGCGGCCTATAATAAGTTTGCGCACAACCTGAGTGAGCTGATAGAGCGTGTTTACCGTGATGCAGAGCAGTCCAGTGAAGCTAATCAGGCAGTGTGCGTACTGGTTAAAAATGTCGATGAACAGGCCGCTTCGCAAAAACAGCTGAGTGACAATATCAGTCAGTCTTCTCAGCAGGTCAGCCATAGCATTCACGACATTGTCTCTGCCTCTGAGCAAGTGGCCACCACCAACGATCAAAATCGTACCAATGCAGAAAACGCCAATAAAACCCTGCTAACTTCACAGCAACAGATTGAACGGATAACGCAGTTGCTCAGCCAGTTTTCGGCTACCGTTCAGGGGTTACAAAACAATGCCGACAATGTGCGTAATATCTTAAAAATGGTGGAAGGCTTTGCCGATCAAACCAATCTTCTGGCGCTGAATGCAGCTATAGAAGCGGCCCGCGCTGGCGAGGCCGGTCGCGGCTTTGCGGTGGTCGCCGATGAGGTACGTAGCTTATCGGCCAAGGTTGCCGATGCCACCCAACAAATCAGTCGGTTTCTTAATGAAATGGAAAGTCTGGTTGGCGAAACGCAACAAGAATCATCCCGTCTTATTGATGTGTCGGGTCAGATGCAACAAAGCATCGGCGATACATCGTCTACTTTTGAGCAAATGATGGATGATTTTAAACAAAACATGGAAGCTTTTCAGTTAATCATGCACTCGGTTAATAACCTTGAATCTCAGCAGGCACAAGCCACCAACATCGCCGGGCAAATTACCCAGTTAAGCGAAGCTATCCAGCTTTCTATGGCCACAGGTGTGCAACAGGCAGAACATGCACAGTCTCTGGCAGGCTCAACACAACAAGGACTAAGTCAGTTTATTGTCAATAAATAACCTTTTACAGCGTAATTCCCACAACTTTTTATACAGCACAAGGTGTCAGAATTATTTACACGCAGCGTAAAAATAATTCACACAAAAACATTCAAGTAATTGTTTAATAACAACAAATAAAAAATGGCATAGTATTATGCTAAGCATTATCGTGATTTCGTTGTAGTCGTAAATAAGGAATTAATAATGTTTAAACGTTCACTTACCGCACTGGCTTTAGTTGTTTCATTCTCAAGCTCTGCTTCAGTTATTTCTTACACTGATTTTTCCAGTACTGCTGGTTTACAGCTTAATGGTCATGCTCAACAAGTTGGTAACGTTATTCGTTTAACCGAAACTACGTCTCAGGCTGGTAGCTTTTTTTCTACCGATGCTCAAACGCTTGGTAGTGATGTTTCATTCAGCTCGTTTTTCTCCTTCAACATTTTTGATGGTGTTGGCATTTCGGATGTAGATGGCATAGGCGCAGACGGCATCGTGTTTACGCTGCAAACCGTATCTAATCAGGCTGGCGGTGGTGGCGGTGGTATTGGTTACCAAAACCTGGCGCAATCAGTTGGCATTGAGTTTGATACCTGGAATAACGGCGGCTACGATGACAATTCTGGTAACCACGTCGGCATCAACGTCAATGGCAACATGGATTCTTTGGCTTTAGTTACCGAAGCTACCCGTTTTAACGACGGCGATGACTGGTTTGCCTGGGTTGACTATGACGGTATTACCGATCAGCTTAGCGTACGCTACAGCCAAAATGTGGTTAAACCTACTCTGGCTAGTCTCGAATATACTATCGATTTAACCTCTATCTTTGGCAGCAACGATGTGTACGCAGGTTTTACTTCAGGTACCGGTGGCGCAGGTAACAAACACGACATTACCAGCTTTGCTTTCAGTACTGAATTTGATGAAGATTTTGCGGGTAACGGGATTAATGAAGTTTCTGCACCAGGTACACTGGCACTGCTGGGTCTTTCTGCTTTTGGCTTAGCAGCCAGAGCACGACGCAAAGGTTAATGTAAGCTAATCCTTGCTAAGAGCCGAGTTGCTCGGCTCTTTCATCTTTTTCCCGCTTTATAACGTAGATACCCCAAATTCTCACAGTGTAAAGAAATATGGCATCTACAATTGTTCTTCCTCCTGCAACCGTGTCCCGCATTATCGAAATGGCCTGGGAAGACCGCACCCCATTTGAAGCGATTGAGCGCGAATATGGCCTTAGCCAGGATGGTGTGATCAGGTTAATGCGTCGCGAATTAAAGCCATCCAGTTTCAGGCTGTGGCGCAAGCGCACTCAGGGTCGTACTACCAAGCATTTAAAATTACGTTCGCCCGATATATCCCGGGGCTATTGTCCTACCCAATACAAACAGCGTTAGTTACTTTTGCAATGTTGTGTGGTTAACTCGTGTTGCCGGTTAAGCCACGAGAGGGAAAACACACATGATCACTTTATACGGATTTGGCCAGGGTCTGGGTATGTACGATCCCAGCCCCTTTGTCTTAAAAGTTGCCACCTTTATGCGTATGGCTAACGTGGAATACCACTATCACGGTAACGTTAATCAGGTATTTAAAGCGCCTAAGAAAAAGCTGCCTTACCTTAACGACAATGGCACTATTGTATGCGATTCAACCTTCATTATCAGCTACCTGAAAACCCGCTACACCAGCGATTTTGATAATCATCTGACACCTGAGCAGCAAGCTATTGCCTATCTTACCGGCAAATCCCTGGATGAAAATTTTTACTGGTGTCTGGTGTATTTTCGCTGGATAGATAAGGCCAGCTGGCCAGCGGTCAAAGCCGCCTTGTTTGCGCGCCTGCCTTTTCCCTTAAGCGCTATTGTACCCTTTGTCGCTCGCCGCGGCGTTTCCCGTCAGGTGTTTAACCAGGGAACCGGGCGACACAGCAAGGATGAGGTGCTGGCTATCGCTAAAGACACGCTTGATGCTCTGTCGGTTATGATTGGCGACAAGCCCTTTTGCTTTGGCGATGCCCCCTGCTCGCTGGACGCAACAGTGTATGCCTTTTTAGCGGAAGCCATTAACGTCAGGCTGGACAATGAGTTTACCCAACTGGCCCGCCAGTACGATAACCTCACGCGTTATTGCCAGCATATCCATCAGCGCTACTTTGCCGCGATACAGTAACTTATTTCCCCATTGGTAACTGGGTTGCCACACTGCTAACCAGTAAACCAATGGCAATGGTAAGAGCAAAACTGGTTAAAGTACCCAGCATCACATATTCGGTGAGTTTTTTATCTTCGCTTAATCGCAGATCGCCAAATCGGAACACCGATTTAGCCGCTAACAAAAAGCCGATGGCAGAAAACTGATTAAGCAAAATAAAAGTCAGGATCAGCATTCGTTCCAGATAGCCAATGCTCTTACCTGCCGCCTGCAGCGAGGTTTCGCTGTTGGCATCGGTTTTATCTGCCTCAATGGCGCTACTCCAGGGTGCCAGCAGTTGCTTAATGATTATCGACACCGGCCTCAACACCATTAAATAGCCGGTGATAATTGCCAGGGTTTTATAACTCACCTCTTGTTTAATCCAATAAATGGCAAACGCTGGCTCGGGATTTGCCACCAGTAATACGATAAAGCCTATCACCAGCAAATGGGCCAGCTGATCCAGCACAAAACAGAACATGGTGGGTCTGGCGTAAGACTTAACGCCATCGATAACAATATGAGAGCCAGCCAGCAGTAAGGCGTAAGCTACCGCTTTTATCACCGGAATATCGGTTACTAACAGCAACACCAGCGCCGCAATAACACCATGAACCGCGCCATGCCAGTACAAACAAGGAGCCGAAAAATGCCGTTGAGTGCGCTGTGTTATCCAGTGGGATGGCTGCAAGTAAAAATCGGCCAGTATGTGGCCGGCAAGCAATAAAATCAGCAGCGTCATCGTTGTCATAGGGTAAATTCCTTTTTTACCTGCAGCGCAAAATAATCAAGATAATCAGCAATTAAATGATACTGACTGGTATTTAAGATGCGTGTCACATTACTGCGCTTTTTATCCAGCACCCGTGCCAGGTGTTCGTGGGATTTATTCTCGGCTAACAAATAGGTAAGTACAACATAAGACTGGGTGGAAGTAAGGCGTTCCAGATGACTGTCAAAAAACCGGGTCAGCAGGGCCATTTGGGTCTGAAAATTCTGATTAGCACAGTGTATGCGTAATCCCCGCCCCTTGATGTCATCGAGCCCGTGGCCCGACAACAAATAGGCTTCACCGGTAGCCGTTTTTACGCTCTGCTCGCTGGCAGAGCCGGTACCTATGCCAATACACTGCCTTACCATTACCGAAGGTGAATGACTGCGTAGCGTTAAATCAATAATGGTAGCAAGTCTGGCAGCCAGCTGAGGTTGTGTCTGTACCTGAAAACTATCACCACGAAAAATATCATAAGCGCTGTTATAGCGTATTGAAAACTGCTTCAGCTGTTTTTCCAGTGCGCTCATAACCTGCTGAAAATCCGCGGTAGTCAGCTTACTTGAACCCACCAGATCGCCGGTGACAACGGCAATAATTGACGGTTGTGCAGATACCACTGAATTTTCCATTACATCTCCTTGTTACAGGGAACCGAATTTAAAGGCGTCACTTAATTAAATGTTACTATATTTAATCACATCCATCAAAGTGATTAAATTAGGTAACTTTAACAAACAGCCGGCTTAGCGCCAGTCGGGGTAAAACCTTATAACCTCATCCACCGTATTAGCAGGCATGTTTAGCCTGATCACTACATTATCTGATAAATCATGACAGCAACAATGGCCGCGCCATTAACCGTAGTTTGGTTTAAGCGGGATCTCAGATTACAGGACCATGCCCCACTCTGCCAGGCCGTTAACCAGGCATTCCCGGTACTTCCGCTGTATTTGTTTGAACCTGCCATAATGCGCGATCCGCACTACTCAATCCGCCACTGGCGGTTTGTCTGGCAAAGCTTGCTTACCATGCAGCGCACCTTGCAAGGGTTTGGGGCGACCATGCATGTCAGCTACGACGACGCAGAAGACTTTTTTACCCGCTTGTTGTCGCGCTATCGCGTAGTGAATGTACTTAGCTATCAGGAAACCGGACTGCACTGCACTTATCAGCGCGACCAACAACTAACCGAATTATTCAGACAGCGCGGGGTAAAGTGGCAGGAGTTTGCTTATGGTGGTGTTACCCGTGGCCTGAGCCATCGAAAGCAATGGGCACAACACTGGCAACAGGTAATGTCACAGCCTGTATCGACGCCTTCGTTGTCACAGGCGCACTGGCATACCGATAAGTCCGTGTTAACCCGAGTGCCAACTGAGCTGGCAGCAACGCTCCATCTACCCGAAAACGAGCATCAGACCGGTGGCGAGCATCACGCCCATGACTTACTTAACAGTTTCATCCGCCAGCGACATCAGGATTACCACCGCCATATCAGCAGCCCACTGGCCAGTTTTAACAGCTGTTCCCGTCTTTCGCCTTATCTGGCCTGGGGCAATTTAAGCCTCAGACAGGTTTACCAAAAGCTCAGGTCCAGCCAGCAGTCGCTGCCCCGCTCATTAAGTGCTTTTGCGTCGCGTCTGCACTGGCACTGCCATTTTATCCAAAAATTCGAAAGTGAATGTGAGCAGGAATTTCGCCCGGTTAATCACGCGTATCAGCACTTTCCCTACCGGTCGGATGAACAGGTTGAAGCGCATCTTACTGCCTGGCAACAAGGAACTACAGGCGTGCCCATGGTCGACGCCTGTATGCGCTGCGTTAACCAAACCGGCTACCTTAACTTTCGTATGCGGGCCATGCTGGTGAGTTTTTTAACCCATTATCTGCTTATCGACTGGCGGCGCGGTGTACAGCATCTGGCCCGTCAGTTTCTCGACTTTGAACCCGGTATTCATTACCCGCAATTTCATATGCAGGCCGGCGTAACCGGCACCAATACACTGCGTGTTTACAACCCGGTTAAACAAGCGCGAGATAACGATCCTGACGGAACTTTTATCCGGCGCTGGGTGCCAGAATTAGCGTATTTACCTAACGAAGATCTCTTTGCTCCCTGGCAAATGCCGCCGTTAAATCAGCTTGCCCTGGAACAGCCATTACCCCCAATTTACCGTAACCCGATAATAGACCCTGATCAGGCTATTGCTAAACATAAGGTGATTCTTTGGGAATGGCGTAAACGCCAGGATGTCAGACGCGAGGCCAAACGGATCCTTGCCCGTCACTCTAACCCAGGCTAACAGGCCACTACTGATTTGCTGCCAGTATCGTGTTGTCACACTGACTCAATGTGAGTCTGGCTGGTTGCAGTTCTATACCAAAAGGGGCAGCCCGACCAAGCACTTCCATACCCAGAATATTGTGGGCATTATCCATCACTGCCACGCTTACGTCGGTAAACTGGCAGTCTTTACTCAAGCTCAGCAATGGAATGGTATACAGCTGCACGGTTTGTTGCCGGCCGTTAGCCAGTTTAGCAATCACTTTACCCGCTTTGGTGACGGTCTGCGCCTGTCGGATAAGAGCAAACGTCCTTTTGTTAAGAATGGTTAGTGACGACCCGGTATCAATCAGGTACCGCGTAACTACATTATCAGCCTCTGAGTGAAGATACAGTGTGCCGCCCGCACTGCTGGTCAGTGCAAACGAATTAGCCTCAGCCAACCCCGTCCAACTCACCACGCTTATCACCACAAAAAGGCGTTTAATTACTGTTAGCCACATGCGCCATACTCCACTGCTTAAGGCAATACGACAATACGTATTACGCTTTTCCCCAAGGGTATGTATAGCAACAGCAAATTTGGCACCAAACTCTAGGTTATTGTTTTTACATAAACCTGCTAACAAGATGCGCCACCACCGCACAAAATACGTGCCTTTTCGCACCAAAATAAAACAATAACCCGCATCTCTTATCAACTTTTACGCAAACTCGTGACAAATGTCATAGATAACAACTATCACCAGATGGTATTACTTGTTATTAAAGTCTTATTTACACTCAACTGGCCAATAAAAAGACGAAAATTAATCTTAATAGTTAAAGGATACAACGATGAAATTACCAATTTTGCCGCTTATCGCACTTTCTTGCTTTTCTTTCGTGCACTCAGCCTCTCAAGCTGCACCACAAATAGGCAACAATGAGGCATCAGACACGATTATGGTGGTTGAGCGTACTGGCAAGCCGCCATTTAAACGCACTTTTGCGCCAGTGAGCACCGCCGATGTTGCTCAATTTGAAATAACATCACAATGTGAAGAAACCAAAACGGTTGTGATGCGGGGAAAACCACCGTTCAAACGCACCACCGAATGCCTTAATGTGGTTGATGTTGCGCAGTTCGAAACCACCAGCACCGGTCAGCAAACCGATTTTAGCGGTCGCCCGCCGTTTAAACGCCACTAAACCAAGCTTTCCTGACACAGGGCCAGACACCGGGTTTATCCGGACGTTTGGCCTTTACCTGCCCGCTACAGTAAAAATTGTGTTTTGCATTGATCCCATCAGGCTGGATCATTCGTTTATACCGATTAATTAGTATAATTTATTTCATCTGACCAGTGAGCTCAGGTAGGGTAAATTAAGGCTCTAATCATTAAACGGAATTACGTTATGAAACACGCGCTCATTGTCGAAGGCGGTGCCATGCGTGGTATTTTTGCTGCTGGCGTGCTGGATACCTTTCAGCAACACAACTATTACCCTTTTGATATGGTCGTTGGGGTTTCTGCCGGAGCCACCAGCGCAGCGGGCTACCTTGCCGGGAATGCCGAACGTAATCGGCGCATCATCTTACGCATGGCCACCCAAAAAGATTTCTTTAATCCGTTACGCTTTGTAATGAAAGGCCATATGACAGATGTAAAATGGTTATGGTGCAAAGCACGCGAACGCTATCCACTAAGCGCCCAAAGCTTCAGCCAGCAAGCGCCGCTGATTGTATCCGTTACCAATATGCATACCGGACAAGCCGAGTATCATCAGGCAACGCCTGACAACATGGATCAACTGATGGAAGCCACCTGTGCACTGCCTGTGGTTTACCGCACGCCGCCACAACTGGCCCGTGGGATGTATGTGGATGGTGGCGTTGCCGATGCGATTCCGGTGCAGTATGCCTACCAACAGGGGTGTAAAAATATCACCGTTATCCTTTCCCAGCCCTGGGGTTATAAAAAGTCCGGGGAAAAAGCGCCCTGGCTAACCGAAAAAATGTTCGCAGACTATCCGGCGTTAATCGAAACCATCCATCAGCGCAGTGCGGTGTACAATCAGACCCTGGCTTTTATTGCAGATCCGCCTGCGGATTGTAATTTACAGGTCATCGTGCCGCCGGCAGACTTTCCGGTTAAACGCCTGACTATGAATAAAGCCAAATTGCTCAAAGGGTATCGTATGGGCAGACACTGCGCGCAACAATATTTTGCTGAATTTGCTCAGGCAGCCTGATCACATCAGCTGCCCGATAGCGTATTCCAACCCAAACAATATGCCGCCTATCAATCCGCCCACCAGGGTGCCATTGATTCTGACCTTTTGCAGATCCTTGCCAATATTGAGTTCTATCTGACGGGACATCTGGGCGCTGTCCCAACCAAGAATAGTACGGCGAATGTGATCGGTTAAAAAGTCTGCCAGTTCCGGCGCAATATATCGGGCTGCTACTCCCATATGATAATTTACCGCCTGTTGCAGCGTGCTATCTGCCAACAACCGCTCACCGCTGTCATTAAATAAGACTGTAAGTCGCGTAACCACCTGCCCTTGAGGCTGTGCTAAATCATTCATTAACCATTGATGTATATCCAGCCAGATCCGCTGAAGATACTGATGCAGAGCTTCGCTTTCTAACAGCCGGTTACGAAAGGCATCCAGTTTCTGTGCGGTCGCTTCGTCACTTTCCAGATCATCAATAAAGCGTTCAATCTGGGTATTTAACGCTAATCTGACCGGGTGTTGGGGATCATCATTGATATCCTGCAAGGTATGACTGATGGCACTAACCGCTATGCCCGCGCCCTGTTCGCTTAACCAGGCCGATGGCAGAATTTTCTCCAGTCGGCGATATTCGGTTTTCAGCCAGCCATTGAGTTTGTCGGCAATCACCGCCTGCGACGCCTCACTTTGTAATGCAGCGGCCAGTTTATCGATGAGTTTATTGACCAACTGCTGATGACGGCCATCTTTAGTCATTAGTCGTAGTGAACCTGCCAGCAACGCGGCCAAAGGCAACTTGCGTAAACCTCGCTCAACCGAACGCCGCAATGCCTGCTGGATAGGTTCATCATAAACCACGTTTAACAAGCCTTTAAGGCTGTCAGCCACATACTGCGACAAACGTCTGGCATTATTCGCCTCTGTCAGCCACAAGCCTAACGCTTTTGCCGGCGCGCTGCGCGCTACCAGGGCTTCAATGGCCTGTTCGTGAAAAAACTTTTCTTTCACAAATTGCGCCAGGTTATCGGCAATGGCCTGCTGGTTACGCGCCACAATATTAGTGTGAGGAATGGGTTTAAAGGCCGGAATGGGCCGAAACAAAGCACTGACGGCAAACCAGTCTGCCAGGCCACCCACCAAGGCCGCTTCAGACATCATCTTTAGTAAGCCAATCATGGTACTGCCCGCCATTTCAGGTTGCACGGTTTGCCATACCGTCAGGCCAATAAACATGCCTGCCGCTGCCAAAAGCCAGCCACCCGCCTGGCGCTTTGCCTTGTGTAACTGTAAGGCTTTATCCATAAGTTTTGTCCGTTGTCGCGCTCAATTTATGCGTGGATTAGATTAAATGTATAGGCAAATGGGCGTTTCCCAAGGTAATGCGCTCATACTTCAACTTAACCGCCACGTACTAAAGCCCGGATTATCCGGCAATATTCACCCCGTTTACGCCTGATATTTACTTTTTTAAATTTTTTTCAATTTATTTTTTATTTTTTGCATCTACCAGGCGATCTCACTCGTTTGGCTTGTATCGGCTGGCTGGAAGTTGCGTTGGTAAGCCTGCCGTAACTAAAAAACACATGGAGATACGGATAATGAATACACAACAATCGGGCTTTCGCCTGTCTGTCATTACTTTAGCACTCACTCTGGGTCTGGCTGGCTGCGTGGATGATGGCGATACTGGTCCTGCTGGTCCCGCCGGCATGGACGGTGCCAATGGTGTAAATGGTAACAACGGCGCACCAGGGCTCGCCGAAGGCACATTTTTAATTGCCAATAATGGCGATAGTAATCGCGGCTCCGTGAGTCTGGTCGACCAAAACGCGGCTCTGCTTAATCTGTTTACCTCTGGCAATAATGAAGGCATTGTGCTGGATAGCGCCGGTAATCTTATCCAGGCGGGTGACAGTTCTACCGGCAGCCTGCGTACGGTGTGCCGGATGACGGCCCGCACTGGCGGCATGTTCATGACCGCTTATGACAAAGAAATCACAGGCACCAACACCGGACTAACCAACCCTAAAGGGATACACCTGGCCCAGCACAGCGGATTGGTGTTCGTAGCCGATTTTAATGGTATGCAGATCAGCATTTTTGGTAGCCAGGCCGCAGGCGATGTTATGCCGGTGGCAGAAATTCCCCTACCAGCCAAACCCTGGGATGTCACTGTCGATGAAGTAAATGACCGCATGTTTGTGGCGCTAACCGACGGTACGGTGGCCGTGTATGACGATGTCATGGGGTCAGACTTTGCGCCTGCGGTGATGCGCTCTATTGTGCCCGCAGATGCCAACGGTAATCAGCTTTCTGTTAATTTGCATGGCATTGTTTACCACGCTCAAAGCGACCTGTTGGTGGTTTCTGATGTAGGTGATGCCGCCGTTGCCGATGATGGCCAGCTATTTGTTATCAATGGCGCTGCCATGGCTGATGGTAACATCCAGCCTGCTCGCCAAATTAGCGGCCCGATGTCGATGCTGGGTAATCCGGTTGATATTATCCTGTCCGGTACTACCCTGCGGGTGGCAGAAAAATCCAATGATGCCATTTTAATCTTTACTAATATCTTCGACGGTGCGGATGGTGACATTGCCCCTGCGCTGGCAACCGCTACCAGTAAACCAGAATCACTGGCCCAGGTAATGCCAATGATGATGGCCATGGACGCCTCCGATAATGCCCTTACCAGCGCCACCATTAATGGCATCGTAGTATCCAGTAACCCCGCCACAGAAGGCCCGGCCACCGGCCAAATCAACCAGTATTCTGCGGTATTAAGCAGCATGCTGGCTAACTTCGATGCAGGAATGAGCATTGAGAGCGTTACCCTGGATGCCTTTGGCGACGGCGCGGTTACATTTGATGATCCGGCCACCTCCATGGGCGGTGTGCTGCTGATTAACCGTCTGGCCAGCATGCGAAAGGGTGATAGCTACAGCATGTCGCAGGATCACATGATTATGGGAGCCAGTACTGGATTGGTAACGCCTAAAGGCGCGGATGTTTCATCGACTCACGGGCTGGTGTTTGTAGCTGAGCTGAATGCAACAACGCCAGGTATCAAGGTATTTTCCAGCTGCGCCAGTGGTGATGTCGCCCCGCTAATCACGCTGGTGGCAAGCAATGGCGCTCGTCCCTGGGATGTTGACTACGACGCCCAGACCGACCGCGCTTTTGTTGCCCTCACTAATGGTACGGTAGCAGTTTTTGATGAAGTTACCCGTAAACTGATGAATGGCATGACGACGGTGAATGGCGAGAACCGTTTAATTACACCAGCCATGAACGGAACGGCCGTTGCCGCCCCAACTAACATTCATGGTATCGATTACGACGCGCAGTCTGATAGTCTGGTTATTTCCGACGTGGGTAGCGCCGCCAGTGCCACAGATGGCAAGCTGTATGTCATTCCGGCAGCGGGCCTGGCTAACGGGCTCAGCGATATGAGTGTAATGATAGCTGGCCCCAACTCTATGCTTGGCAACCCGGTAGACCTGATGCTTAGCAATGGTCACGCTTACGTGGCCGAGAAATCCAACAACGTCATTATGCGTTTTGATAATATCCTTAACAGCGCCAGTGGCGATATTGCACCAGACTTTACCATGAGTCATACCGCACCAGAGTCGGTAGTGGTCATCCCCGCCCACTAGGCAGCAACAACTGCCAGCATTAAGAACGCCCCACGGGGCGTTCTGCTATTGATAAAGCTCTATCCGGCCATTCTTACCTACGCCTATGCAACCTTTGCCTGCCTGACAAGCCAGGCTCCATATATTACTTTGGCTTACCCACTGCCAGTCAGATGCGCCCGGTCGCAATACAGCCACGCCCTGAGGATTACTTACCCAGTATTCAACACCACCCTGTACCGATAACACCGCCGAACCGTAAACCGCACCGGTTAAAGGTAATGCGGGTAACGCCAGCCAGCTATTGTCAGCCATATCATACAGCCAGGCCTTTGCAGGAAGCGTTGATTGTTTCAGGCTTCCGCCACTCACTAACAGGGTTTGCTTAATAGGTTGCAGCGAAAAAATCCCGCCAGCTTCGCCGCCTGCAATTGGACTCTCAATACTTTGCCACTGGCCCTGGGTGTAAAGTAACACCCGCGCGACAGAACCATTACCGGTACCAATGACCATGCCGTTATCACCAGCGCCATTTAAGCAGGTGCCGCTGGAGGCAAATCCGCCTTCAGATGGCTGCGCGTTAAAAGGCACCTGCTGGCGCTGCCAATGCTCGCCGCTATCCTCAGTTGCCAGCACAAATAATCCCTTTTCATCCGCGTCACCGTATAACCAGCCCTGCCCGTTACTGGCCACGTAAAAACAATCGTAAAACGTGCTGGCAGTCTCACCGGTGGCTACCCGTCGCCAGGACTGGCCGAGATTATCACTGATAAAAATCCCGGAATCAGCCTCTTCACCGGCACTCATCACCACTAAACGACCAGAGTCCAGCCACTGGTTATCGCGAAACTGCAACGCATCACTCTGCGCCGGTCCGTTAAGCTTTTGCCAGTGCTGGCCATCATCCTGTGAAAGATAAATAGCGCCCGCAGTACCAGAGGCTACCACCCTGTCCTTCAACCAGGTCACCGCCTGAAACGAAACCTGCTCATCCAGGTCATACCGGGTGGTTGCTGCCATCGCACCACTACTAATAAGCGGGCTAAGCAGCGCAAGACGGGCAAAATTTTTCATCCCCCGACGCAGCATTCCCGCACACAATTTGCTAGCATTTAAAAATAAGCAGTACATTAGTTAAATTACCTATGGCCAGGCCAAAACCCATTATCGAAGTCGTTACCTATGGCATCCACACCAAGTGGGATGCTGATGCCAAAGCGTTACCCAAAATAAGAACCTTCACCACCCATATTCCACTGGAACTGGATATCGAATTTGGTTTTATTGTTAACATAAAACGCGCCAAAAACCAGTGTGTTCGCTATTGTATTTATCACCCGGGGATCCCGGATAAAAACGGTGTGCCCATGGCTCCATTTGATGGCGAGGAGTATATCCGCTCTAACGACTGGGATTTTTATCTGGGCGATACGCTGTGGGAACCGCTGGATAATAAAGCCGGGGAATGGCGGATGACATTAACACTTAACGACACCATCATTGCGGATAAAACATTTACCGTTGAGCATGACCTGCCCTACGACGGCGCCCAATTTTGGCAGCGGGGAAAACCAAAACTTCGTCGCTGATCCAAGGCAAAGGCACTGTCCAACCAGTAAACGCAACTGACGCCTTGCTATTATTTCGGGCAATTTTGCACCGATGTGATTCAACGGTGCTTACTCACTTATTATATATCTTATACTTTACAATGGCTTAACCCTACATTTTGAGGGGAATACTTTTTGCAGTATCCATCGGGCAAAAAATAATAAGGAGTAAGTATGCACGCATTTATAGAAGGCATGCCAAAAGCTGAATTACACGTTCATATCGAAGGCACCCTGGAACCGGAACTCAGTTTCGCCCTGGCGAAGAAAAATAACATCGAGCTCCCATTCGACACCCCGGAAGCCCTGATCGCCGCCTACGATTTTCATGACCTACCCTCATTTTTAAAAATTTATTACGCTGGCATGAGCGTGCTGATTGACGAAGACGACTTTTTCCGGCTCACCTGGGATTATCTGGAGAAAGCGGCGTCGCAAAATGTTGTTTATACCGAAATATTTTTTGACCCTCAGGGGCACACCAGTCGTGGCGTTAGTTTCGACACTGTGATTACCGGTATTCGTCGTGCGCAAAGTGCTGCCGAGGAAAAACTGGGGATCAGAAGTCAGTTGATTATGTGCTTCCTGCGTGACATGTCAGCAGAAAGCGCCATGGAGCATCTCGAGATGGCTAAGCCCTACCTTGGCTGGTTGGTGGGTGTTGGTCTGGACTCCGACGAATACAATAATCCGCCGGTAAAATTCCGTGAGGTGTTCAAGCTTGCCAAAGAATGGGGCTTAAAACTCACTATGCATTGCGATGTCAATCAGAAAAACACGCTGGAGCATATTCGTCAGGTTATTGAGATCATCGGCGTAGACCGTATTGACCACGGGGTTAACTCACTGGAATCAGAACAACTATGTGAACTTATCAAAAGTCATAAGCTGGGTCTTACCGTTTGTCCGGTATCTAACCAGTTTGTTGTGCAGTCTCTCACCTCAAATGAAATTCGCGAAATGCTGAATAAAGGCATGCTGGCGACCATCAATTCTGACGATCCTGCCTACTTTCGTGCCTACATGAATGAAAACCTTATTGCTCTTCAGGAAGAAGGTAATTTCACTAAGGAAGAGCTTAAAACGCTGATGGCTAACGCATTTACCGTGACCTGGCTACCCGAACCAGACAAACAGGCCTATCTTGCGCAACTCGACGCCTATCAATGACGCACTCATCCCCAAAGCCATTTTATTAATGACGAATAACGCTGGAATTCACCCTTTGATGGCTTTAGGGTACGAGCCCAGTATTATCATCTTCTTTTGTCATCGATTGTGACCTTTGTTCAAGGAGTTACCATGAATTTGCCTTCCCCTTATTTATTATTCATTGGCAATGCTACCGATCCGCTCAGTATCAAAATGGCCAAAAGCGCTGCCGACTGGAGCCCTGACATGTGCGTCGGCGAGTTTGCTCTTCCCGGCTGCACGGTCACTACCGGCTTGCCTCTAATGTCTATCGAGGAAGGCGCTCAACAAGGAGCTAAGGCCTTTGTTCTGGGATTTGCTAACAGTGGTGGCGTGTTAGATCCGGTGCTGGTGGACTCAATCATCACTGCGCTGGAAAACGGCATGGATATTATTAACGGCCTGCACGATAAATTAACCGATATTCCTGAAGTGGCAGCAAAAGCCGCGGAACTCGGGCGACGCCTGATTGATATTCGCCACCCCACCACCAAATTTAAAACCGGCAAAGGCGAAAAACGCCCCGGTAAGCGCCTGTTAACCGTTGGTACCGACTGCTCAGTAGGAAAAATGTACACCACCTTAAGTCTGGCCAAAGCCATGCAGGCAAAAGGAATCAAAGCCACATTCAGGGCCACTGGCCAAAGTGGCATTCTGGTAGCCGGTGAAGGCATTGCCGTTGACTGTGTGGTGTCGGATTTTATTTCTGGTAGTGTCGAGGCGTTGTGCCCGGCCAATGACGAAGACCACTGGGATCTGATTGAAGGCCAGGGCTCGCTCTACCACCCTGCTTTTGCAGGCGTAAGCCTGGGCTTGTTACACGGTTCACAACCCGATGCGCTGGTGATATGTCATGCACTGAATCGCGACCATATGCGGGCTCTGCCAGGCAGACCCTTGCCAGGCCTTGAAGACGTAATCGAAATGAACCTGCAAGCCGGGCGTATTACCAACCCAAACATCAAAGTTGTGGGTGTGTCTGTAAATACCTCCTCGGTGAGTGACGAGGAAGCGCTGGCCTATTGTCAAAGCGTGACTGAAAAACTGGGCTTACCCTGTGTTGACCCTATCCGTCACGGCGTTGACGCCTTGCTGGAGGCACTGGAATGAGTCTGACTTTTAAAGCTTTTGCTGAGTCCTTTCCCTTAGCCCGCGAGTTTCGCATTTCCCGAGGCGCTAAAACCCAGGCCGATGTGATCACGGTTATAGTGAGTGACGGACAATACTATGGCTGGGGTGAATCCGTGCCCTACGCCCGTTACAACGAATCAATCGAAAGCGTACTGGCCCAATTAGAAGATGTAAAAACCCGTTTTGCGACGGTGAATGATACCCAGGACCTACTGACGCTGTTACCCGCAGGCTCCGCTCGTAACGCTCTCGATGCGGCCTTATGGGATTTAAAAGCCAAACTCACCGGTAAGTCAGTAGCCAGTCTGGCCAACCTGCGGGTAACGCAACGCTGCAATACCGCCCAAACCCTGAGCATTGATACGCCAGAGGGCATGCAGGCACAGGCCGAAGCCATTAAAAATGCGCCGCTGATAAAAATTAAGCTGGATGAACATCTGGTACTGGAACGCCTGGCTGCGATCCACCAGGCTTCGCCGCAAAGCCGCCTGATTGTTGATGCTAACGAAGGCTGGCAGGTAAGTATGCTGAAGGAATGGTTACCCGAAATGGCCAGACTTGGCGTGACGCTGATAGAACAACCTGTTCCAGCGCAGGCAGATGCCGAACTTGCCGGGCTCAACAGCCCGGTACTGTTATGTGCCGATGAGTCCTGTCACACCAGTAGCGATATCGAACGTCTTGCGAGTTATTATCAGGCCGTCAATATTAAGCTGGATAAAACCGGCGGCCTGACTGAGGCTATCCGAACGCAACAGATCGCTCGCGAGCACGGCATGCAAATAATGATTGGCTGCATGGTCGGCTCTTCGCTGGCCATGGCTCCCGCCTATGAAATATGCGCCGATGTACAGTTTGTGGACTTGGATGGCCCCTTACTGGTTGCCCAGGACCGACAGGATGGCTTTTGCTTTGACAATGGCCGCATGAGTCAGCCAGAGCCATTTCTGTGGGGATTGCCGGGTCAGTATGGTCAGCATGGTCTGGCCGCACTCTGGCACAAGCTGCCCGACTAAATTTGCCGACCACCCAATGCCACTAAGGTGTGCCACTCGTTTTCTATCACCGGCATGACAGATAAACGGTGGCCCTTTTTAACCAGACTAAGCTCGGTGATCTGCGGGCAATCCTTAATAGTGCTCAGTTCCAGTACCCGGGCAAACTTACTAACATATTTTACATCCACGCTATACCAACGGGGCTTTTCCTGGGTGGCTTTGGGATCAAAGTACGCCGATTCCGGATTAAACTGCGTCGCATCGGGATAGCCGGCTTTAACCACCTCAGCAATGCCGGCAATCCCCACCGTTTTACAACTGGAATGATAAAAAAACACCCGATCCCCCACCTTAACCTCATCGCGCAGGAAGTTTCGTGCCTGGTAATTTCTTACACCGTCCCAGGGTTCGGTCTGATTAGGGCGGGCAGCCAGATGATCGATGCCAAACACATCAGGTTCTGATTTAAACAGCCAGTATTGCATTGTATGGTTCTCCGAATTAAGCGGCGCCAGTATACGCCAGCACGACCAGCAAATCAGCTGTTGAGAAGTGTTCTGCTACCGGCCCTTGTGAACAACCATGATGACTCCATATCTTAGCAAAACCTTAGAGGAAAATCGGATGAGTGCTATTCAGGTGGTTTGCCCCCATTGTCAGGGCTTGAATCGGAGTCCGGCTGAGCGATTGCAGGACAATCCTCGCTGCGGAAAATGTAAACAGGGCTTGTTGCCCTCTCACCCTATTGAGCTTAATCAAGCCGCTTTTGGCCGCTTTGTCCAAAAATCGGATCTGCCGGTGATCGTGGATTTTTGGGCCGACTGGTGCGGCCCGTGTAAAATGATGGCCCCGGCGTTTGCCCAGGTGGCCAGTCAGTTACAGGGCAAAGCCATCTTTGCCAAAGTGGATACCGAAGCTAATCCGGCGCTCAGCCAGCAGTACGCCATTCGCAGTATTCCCAGCTTACTGGTTTTTAAACAGGGCCGCGAAGTGACGCGTCAGGCCGGTGCCATGCCAGCCGGACAACTGCTGCAATGGGCGCAGCAGGTGATTGGCTAAGTAAAGAGTGACCCGACCCGCTGTTCAGCCTGATGAACAGCGCAACATAAAGAAAACGGCCCATGCTATGTTCGGGCGTGGATGTTTGTTATAATTCGCGTGTTTTCACTACCCCCTGAAGAGTTTCATGCAAGCAACCATTAAAGCCGATCGCGGTTTGTTTTCTTACCCTAAATACTGGGCCCATTGTTATGGCAGTGCGCCATTTTTACCTATGTCGCGCGCCGAAATGGACGAACTGGGCTGGGACAGCTGCGATATCGTACTGGTCACCGGCGATGCCTATGTGGATCACCCCAGTTTTGGTATGGCCATTATTGGCCGCTTGCTGGAAGCGCATGGCTTTCGGGTAGGTATTATTGCTCAGCCAGACTGGCAAAATAAAAACGATTTTATGAAGTTGGGTAAACCCAACCTCTACTTTGGTGTCACAGCGGGCAACATGGATTCCATGATTAACCGGTACACCGCCGATAAAAAGCTGCGTCACGACGATGCCTACACCCCCAACAACGAAGGCGGTAAACGCCCGGACAGAGCGGTAACCGTGTATTCTCAGCGTTGTCGCGAAGCCTATAAGGATGTGCCCATTATTTTAGGCGGCATTGAAGCCAGCCTGCGCCGAATTGCCCACTATGATTACTGGTCAGAAAAAGTCCGTCGTTCCGTGCTGTTCGACGCCAAGGCTGATCTGTTGATGTTTGGTAATGCCGAACGCCCACTGGTAGAAGTGACCCATCGTCTGGCTGCCGGTGAAGCCATCGGTGATATTACCGACGTTCGCGGTACTGCCATTATTGTTAAACAACCGCTGCCAGAATGGCAGGGTGTAGATTCCACCTCACTGGACAGACCCGGTAAAATTGACCCCATTCCGAATCCTTATGTTATGGAGCCGGACTGTGAGGGCGAAAACGAAAACAAAGCCAGTGAACCAGGTGAAGAAGCCAAAGCCCAACCGATAGTGGTGCAACCGGCCGAGCGACGTAAGCCCTGGGAGCAGGTGTACGTTAAACTGCCCGCTTTTGAAGTGGTGCGCGATAACAAAACCCTGTATGCCCACGCCAACCGAATTTTGCATCAGGAAACTAACCCGGGCTGCGCACGGGCGCTGTTGCAGCGGCATGGTGATCGGCATATCTGGATAAACCCACCAGCCATGCCGCTGGAAACCGAAGAAATGGACGCGGTTTTCGACCTGCCCTACCAGCGTGTACCTCACCCGGTTTACGGCAAAGCGAAAATCCCGGCCTACGACATGATTCGCTTTTCGGTCAATATTATGCGGGGCTGCTTTGGTGGCTGTACGTTCTGCTCGATCACTGAGCACGAAGGTCGCATTATTCAGAGCCGGTCAGAAGACTCTATCATTCGTGAAATCGAACAAATTCGCGATACCGTGCCTGGCTTTACCGGGGTTATTTCTGATTTAGGTGGCCCTACGGCGAACATGTATCGCTTACGCTGTAAAAGTGCCAGGGCAGAAGCCACCTGCCGTCGTCCCTCCTGTGTGTACCCATCTATTTGTGCTCACATGGATACCGACCATAAGCCGACAATCGATTTATATCGCCGCGCCCGTGACTTGCCCGGCATTAAAAAGATCCTTATTGCCTCAGGCGTGCGCTACGATTTGGCTATAGAAGATCCTAAATACATCAAAGAGCTGGCCAAGCACCATGTCGGCGGCTATTTAAAAATTGCCCCTGAGCATACCGAGGAAGGCCCCTTAAGCAAAATGATGAAGCCGGGTATGGGCACCTATTATCGCTTTAAGGAACTGTTTGATAAGTATTCCAAAGAAGCCGGTAAAGAACAGTATCTTATTCCCTACTTTATTGCCTCGCATCCCGGCACCACCGATGAAGACATGCTGGCGCTGGCAATCTGGCTGAAAGAAAACCGCTTTAAGCTGGATCAGGTACAAAACTTTTATCCTTCGCCAATGGCAACGGCTACCACGCTTTATCACACCGAGGTAAACAGTTTACGCAAGGTGAAAAAAGACAGTGAAACCGTGCCGTCAGCCAAGGGAGAAATCCACCGTCGACTGCATAAAGCACTGTTACGCTACCATGACCCGAAAAACTTTGCGCAAATCCGCAAGGCGCTGATTAAAATGGGCCGCGAAGATTTAATTGGCCGTGGTCCCCAGCACCTGGTACCACCAGAGTCTGGCAACGAAAAACGCCAACGTGCAGCACAGCCCCGCCGCGGCGAACGGGCCATGACCAAGCACACCGGATTTAAAAATGCGGCAAGCCCGAGGGGCAACTATGGCGGCCGTAAGCCCAAGGGTAAAAGCGTCAGTAAATAACGCTGGATTGTTTACTTTTCAGGCAACTGCAATCGGCATGCAAACCAAGCGCTGTGTTGATAACAATGTTGCCTGATTTATCGCGTAGCAATATAAGTAAATAGTGATATGTATCAAGGTATTTGTCGTACTAATGGCATAAACTGAAAACAGTGGAAAGGCCACTGTTAACAACCAGATAAGAGCTATTATGACTATTGAAAAACATGATCTTGTTCATGAATTCCCTGATCATCAGCACACTATTCGTCATTTAAAAATGAATGACCGTCACTTTGCCAAACTTTTCGAGCAGTACAACGAACTCGATACGCTTATTCACAAAATGGAAGAAGGTGTAGAACCCACCTCTGATGACATTTTAAATGAGAAAAAAGCAGAGCGCCTGCAGTTAAAAGACGCACTGTTTGCCTTCATTAAAGAAACTGAAGCAACCCAATAATTCCCCCAATAATTCTAGTGTTACCCAACCGATTTTCCGGGGCTATATGCTCCGGATTTTTGTGTTATCACCGGTATTTATACCAACATTATTTTGCCTTTAGTCAGATTCCCTTTATTATTCAATCGCTGTCAGTGAAGTTTGAAGTATGAGGGCGGACAATCTTGGCAAAAAACCATTATTCTATTATTTGTAACCAACAAATCGCGATTGTCCATATCAATGGCAGTTGGGGTGAAAGCACCACCCGCCGTTTTGTGCGGGAATTCAAAAAACAAGTCAGTCCGCTAACATCTGCGCCCTGGGCACAGCTGGTATATTTTGACAACTGGCAATTCTCCAGCCCCAATAACGAGCCGGCAATTTCTGAATTGCTGCAATGGAGCGTTAGTCATAACCTCACCCACTCCGCGCGTATTTTTAAAACCGATCCGCTTAAACGCTATCAGCTTAATCGTATGATGGATGAAAACGATGAAAGCCTGGCGATCAGGCATTTTGTTGCGGCTGAAGAGGGTTTTAGCTGGCTGGCAGAAAACGGATTTACGGTGACGGGCTCCGCTGACTTTGAATGATAATAAAGTGAAAGAGACTAAACAGTCTCTTTCACGATAGCGGGTTATTTCCCGGGAGACATTGCTACGGTAATGTCCTCAGGAACTGCGCGACTAATGGTCATTTCCTTAATTTCGATGATCACATTAGGATACGTATACTGCTTGAGTACATTGTAAGTCTCTGTTGCACCGTGATAACGGGCAAAGGCAGTGAGCCCCATACCATTGCAAACCAGGCCGTTGGCCAACACCCGGTAAGCTTTTTGGGTAATTTTAGTGGTTGGAGCAAAGTCTTTTACGGCTTTTCGTAGTCCCATTCGATCATCTTCTGCTGCATTACGACAAACAGAAATTAAATCCTCCTCCATTTCTTTTGGATAGTTTTCGGCCATGGCGGTGCCACATACTGCAGAAAGCGATAACACCGTCAGGGTGACAGGTAAATATTTACTGGTATTCATGGTATTTCCTATGCCTGATTTACATGTAGTTGGGTATTTCGCTGGCGATACTGCTGCTCAGACACCCAAAGTCTAGAACCCAAAGTGCCTTGTCATCACTGACCATTACATGAAACTGACATGAAAAATTTAATTAACTAAAATTCATTGGCTTACTGGCTGAATAATCATATGACCGTCATGACGGTCATATGATTATCATTTCAACTGCTATACTTTAGTTGTAGAAAAGGGCTGAGCGAGCGAAGGTTGTGCGCCCATGACATACGATAAGTCTTCTCGAACCATCACCGATACGCAGGGCGTGCAACGTATATTGTCGCCAAAGTGTGGCTTGTTGTTCGAGCTATTAATAGATAATCAAGGTCACATCGTCACCCGCGAAACCATGCGCGAGACTATCTGGCAGCGTCAGGTGGTGAGCGAGGATATGATTAATCACCTCGTCTGCCGTCTTCGAAAAGAACTGAATTCGCTGGAACAGGAATGCCCCTGGCAAATCGAAGTTATTCCCAAACTCGGCTACCGTTTAGTTACCGAAACACACCACCATCTCATCAAAGCATGGTTACAACGCTGGATAGACTGGGTTAATCATATTATCAAATAATCTTCCCTCGGCTAAAGACCCGGTCCTTACTTGTAAGTTTCATCGTTTCTGGAGTAACCTGAGCCTACCTTAAAGGAACAAAAGCAGAAACTACGGATGACTGAACAAACCTTACGCAACGCAAGCTTTGACCCTAAAGTAAAAACATATTGGTTAATCAATGTACTCATTGTGTCTGGCGTCACCGTGATTGGGATCCCGCTACTGCTTATATCTGTTCCCTTGGTACTGTTTATCAGCGACCGTATGCTCAGGGCCATGTCGGCCACTCTCACCGAGCGTAAACTGGTGGTTAAACGGGGGATTTTGTTTAAGGTAGAGAAATCCATTCCGCTGGAAAAAATCACTGATGTCGCCATGAGCCAGGGGCCTTTAATGCGCGCTCTGGGACTTGACCGCCTAAGCTTTGAAACCGCAGGTCAATCAGGCCCAGGGGCTTTAGTTTCGCTAATTGGTATCGAAGACGCGGCGGGTTTTCGTGAGGCAATTCTTACTCAAAAAGACAATATGCCGGCGGCTAAATCAGTCAGTCTGCCTACCGAACCATCGGATCTGGCAGAACTTACGGCCAGTGTAAAACGGATCGAAGCCCTGCTGGCCACACTGGTAAAACAGCAGTAGTGGTTATCGGGCAATCTGCTGTGAGGACTTTTGCTGCATAAAATGAATTAGTCATCATTTGATCTGTCAGCTTCAATTTCGGAGCTTAATAAATTCTGACAGTCTCCTGTGTACGTGAAGCGGTCGTTCAACTAACTTATTTCTGCCTCGAAAAATACTGGAAGCTGACTATTAATTTATCTGCAGAATCGACCAGAATGTCTTAGACATTCTCTTAGTTCATAATTTAATGACACTATCACTAAATTAATTATACAGCATGGACTGTCGCATTCTTAAACAGGAATATTTTTTGGAACTCATTAGTCTGATCAATGCTGGAATTATTGCTGTCTCAATTCAGGGAAGTGTCATGCTTTGGCACAAACAAGGACATAAAGGCATATGCTTATATTTGCTTTTAATTGCCATAGCTGCGCTGTTTAATATTATTGAAGGCATCTACTTTATTTCGGATACCTTTTTAATTACACCTGTTTTTCAATTGCTTTTTGGGCCTGCATTGTTTTTGGCTTGCGTCGGTTTAATCCATAAAAAAACTTCAAAAATTGATGCTTTACACTTCTTTCCGGCAATTATTTCAATACCCTTCACCAACTATGTGCAGATCATTATTGCTTTGGGGACAATATCCAGAATTGGGTATTCGGTGTTAACTGCACTCAAGTTGTATTCATATAAAAAGAGTTTGGATTTAGAACGCTCGGATTCAGATGAATACTCATTTCAGTGGATGATTGCGATTATTGCTATTACCGCAGTGTTTAATTTACTCGATCTTATTCGCCTTAATTTTCAGCCATACATAGCAGGAGAATTAAACTTAATTGGGCAGGCTTTTAATAACGGTTTATGGCTTGTCGCCATTATTTTTATCACTTATAAACTTAACGAGCAAAAAAGTTCACCTTCGATAAAAGATGAAGCAATAGAACGTTCATCTTTTAAGGAGGATTCGGGACACTTTTTACCTATATACAGTGCTTTGGACAACCAAGTTAAAGAAGAACAGTTGTACAAAGTTAGTCGCCTCACGTTAAATCAACTTTCAGAGCTTACAGGACTGCAACCGCGTGACATTTCCAGAGCCATAAACCTCAACGCAAATAAAAGTTTTAATGAATATATTAATGATTTGAGAGTCGACTACGTTTGCAATATTCTTCGAAGTGGTGCACAAAAATCTATCACAGACTTAGCATTTGAAGCGGGTTTTAGCTCAAAGGCAGTATTCAATCGCGCATTTAAGCAGGTAACGGGCATGACACCATCTCGTTTTAAAAATCAGCAATAGAGGGAAGAGGAAGCCAGTTACACCTATTATCATAAAGGACCTGAGTCTTGATTTTTAACGTTTCATATCTTGTTTTGATACGACTTATTCAGTGAACGGTTGCATATTTGCTCAACTTTTTCTATTTGGAGTTGAGATAGATGCTTACTCGTTACAAGCTAGTTATCTTTGGACTGATCACTTGCATTGCAGGTTGTCACACTACTACTAATGCTTTCGATCCAGAGAGCCGCAGCTTTACTCTCAAAAACGTTAATATTGTAGATGTAAAAGCGGGAGCAATCCTGCCAGGCCAAAACGTATGTGTCGTCGATAGTATTATTACTCAAGTCTCTAAAAATAGCTGTCCACGTAATGATTTAACTGAAATTGACGGTAAAGGCGGCTACCTCACTCCCGGCTTAATTGATATGCACGTACACACCTTTGAGAAAGAAGGGTTGATGTTTACATTAAGCCACGGAGTAACCCACGTTCGCCTGATGAACGGAGTTTCAGCCCAACTTAAGTGGCGAGACGACGCTGAAGCAGGAACCATGCTTAGCAGCACAGCCACTGTTAGTAGTCCTATTATCTCTGGTTATGAAGGTGCCGTACTACACCACGGGCTATCATCAGCAGAAGATGCCAGAAAAGCTGTAACTAAATATCACGCACAGGGTTATGACTTAATCAAAGCTTACAATAACCTTAATCCACAAGCATTTTTAGCGCTAATGGAAGAAAGCCGGAAACTGGGAATTCCTGTCGCAAAAGATGGCCCAGATGTGCCTACTTCTTTTGATATTGCCGATTTTAATGATGTGCAGAGCTTTGAGCACGTAGAGAACATTTTCTATGTGGCGCTGGACAGAAAAATGAACATCGAAAACTTAGCGCCTTTCATTGAAAAAGCAAAAGCTACTGGAGTGCCAATAACACCAACAGTCAATATTTTTGACCAGCTTACAAGGCTGAGTGTCGAAAAAGAAGCGTTCGTGAATCAACTACCACAACACTATATTTCCAGCATAGTTAAAATGGAGGATAAGCGAAATCAAGTAAAACGATGGTTAGAAACCACCGAGCAAAACGCCAATTATAACCAACAGGTATTTAACTTTTTACTAGTGATGACAAAGGCGTTACATGACGCTGATATTCCGCTGTTAATAGGCACTGATTCAGGCAACCTACTTTCACCTCATGGCTTAGCCACACATAATGAAATGAGATTATTTTCTGATGCGGGTATTGACTCATTCTCCATTCTCAAGGCCGCTACTTACAACGCGGCAAAAGCGCTTAATTTGGAAAAACAAATAGGCCAAATTAAAGAACGGTTTTACGCTGATTTCATATTATCAGATCACGATCCAACAAAGGACTTACAGCAATTAAAAATGCCAAAAGCCGTAGCTAAAAGAGGTGTTTGGCTTAATCAAGGCGATTTGGAACAGCTCAGAAGTAAGGCGAAAGATTCAAAGAGTTTGTGGTCTGAATTGCGTGTTTACTCAGAAATGCTTACGAGGTAAGTCATGAATAATTATTTTATATGTTTCAGCGCTTCGGGCTTTTCTTCCAAGATTAAGAATGTAAAAAGGACTATCTACATTTGTTTATTTTTAAGCTTTTCAAACGTGGCCTGGGGTTTAGACTTAATAACGGAAAAACAGTGGCGAGAAGATATTAACGTTTATGTAAAAAATTTAGAGCAAGGGCATATAAACCTCTTTCACACAGTTGATAAAGCAAATTTTTATAAGCAACTTGCCAGGTTACAGGAACAGCTTCCAAAACTCTCAGAAAATGAGGTGCTGGTTAAACTGATGGAGCTGACAAGAACAGTTGATGATGGTCATACATCATTCCCATTGTGGGGACCAAAGCTACACAAGTTCCCAGTAAAATTGATTGCGATAGACCAAAGGCTTTTTGTTAATGAAGCCACAATCAATAATCAAGGTTTGCTTAAGAGTGAATTAGTATCAATTAACGGCAAACCAATTAAAGAAATTTTTAACACATTGGCAAAGCTGGTGCCTTTCTCTGAAAACCCGTATTCGACTCAGGTACGCGTAGCTCAATATTTGCCTATGGCAGAAGTATTGAATGGATTGGGGATTATCGAGCCTGATTACACTGCTCGCTTCACCTTCAAGAGTAATGGAAAAATCATCCGCCAGGATTGGCTAGCGAATGTGTCACAGAGCTTTATAAAAGCCGAACCTTTAGGGACTTTCAAACCACAAGAAAAACTAGGGGTAGCAAATAAATATTTGTGGTTTGCATCTTCAGCAAACAAAGAGTCTGTGTACGTTAAGTTTGAGCGCTATACAAGCCTTGACCGAATGGAAAATTTTGCATCTTCACTATTGGCTTTTATAAACAAAAACCAAAGTAAAAATCTCATCTTAGATTTAAGAAATAACTTTGGCGGCGATTTTTTCGTTGGATTAAAACTGGCACAACATTTAGTACTTGCTGACAGTTTGAACTGGCGTTCTGGTATTTACGTGCTGATCAACAACGTCACCTTTTCCGCAGCAATGAGTAATGCCGCTCAGTTCAAAAGTTTACTCAATGCAGAATTAGTTGGAGAGCCTACAGGCGCAAAACCAAAAGGTTATCAAGATATGGGCGAGTTTACGCTGCCGCATTCTAGCCGGGTGGTGACCTATTCGAAGCGTCATTACGATTTTACAGGGAACAGCAGCCGTGCATTATTCCCTGACAAGTTAATAAAGCAAGAGATTAGTGATTACCTAAACAACATCGATAAACAGTTGCAGTGGATTTTGGAGCAGGTTGGCTGGTATGACGAATGAATCTGAGTAAGTATGTTGTTGAGCTGACCACAAAGCGAACGCCTTTTGTTGAGGTGTGCTGAAATTTATAGTGGTAAAGCCGGGCAAATGAGAATGCCACAAACCGGAAGTAGCGAAGTATAAACCTGACAGCCTGCTATTTGTCTAATGCCGACTGTCAGAACAAGTCGAAACCCTTAACGAAAAGTGTCAGATTAGATATGAGCCACTACACATAAAATGTTCAAAGTCTTCCGCAGGCATAGGTTTGGCAAAATAAAACCCCTGAATATAATCGCAGTCCAGCTCGACTAATCGTTCGTACTGTTCACGCGTTTCTACTCCTTCGGCCACCACTTTAATGTCCAGGTTGGTGGCAATACTCAGGATCCCTTCCACCAGGGCCTTATCGGTTTCACTGGTTAAAAAGCTGCCAACAAAATTCTTATCGAGTTTGAGGTATTTAATCGGGAAATACTTAAGATACGCTAACGACGAGTAGCCTGTACCAAAATCATCAATGGCCAGTTCAAGCCCAAGCTCGTGGTAATGCCGCAAAATATTACCCGCCGTCAGTGATTCTGAAACCAGCGCATGCTCGGTGATTTCGATAACGACATTAGCGGTTTGGGTACCGTATTCGTGTAGCTTGTTAACCATTTCTGAAATACAAGTGTCTTCATCCATCAGCTCAAAGGGTGATTTATTCAGTGACATCTGAAAATCCAGGCCATACAACTCGGTCCATCTGGCTAACTGTGACAGCGCTTCGTTACAAACCCAGGCATCCAGTTCACGCACCAGGCCATATTTTTCTGCCAGCGGCACAAAGGTATCCGGGGGCACAAAGCCCAGTTTTGGATGGTTCCATCTGACCAGCGCTTCCACTTTACTGACAAGCTGACTGCGGGCACAAAAGATGGGTTGATAATATAATTGCAGGCCGTTATTACGGATTGCTAAACGAAGGTCTTTTACCAACGAATTGTCATCCCGCAAAGCGGTTTCCAACACGCCAGAATAAAACTCAAAAGTATCCTTACCATGCTCTTTAGCGCTGTACATGGCATGATCAGCGCGACTCAGTAAAGACTGACAGGTTCGCCCGTCTTCCGGAAATATCGCAACCCCAATACTGGCAGACAAATTAACTTCAACCTCTTCCAACTGATTGATGTCATGAATTGATTGCAGGATATTGGCCAGGCTTTTTTTAACATCGTCGCTCTGATCAAACCCCATCATGCAAATAACAAATTCATCACCACCAAGACGGCCTACTTCATCAGATTGTCTGACCGCAGTCTTCAGTTGGGTCGCTACATTAGTCAGCAGCTTGTCACCAAACTCATGACCGAAATGATCGTTGTAGTATTTAAAGCCATCCAAATCCACATAAAAAATGGCAAACTTGCGATTGCGCAACATCGACAACTGCACCAGTTCTTCAATACACGCCTGGATACCGGTGCGATTTAACAGTCCGGTGAGACTATCATAATTCGCCAGATGCCAGACTTCCTGCTCCTGCTTGATCTCACTGGAAATGTCGCGAACAATTTTAGAAAACCCACACAGCTCATGGTTTTCATCATAAATGGGTGACAGCGATACCGATACGTACACCGGCTGACCATTTTTATGCAATCTTACCGTTCTGAAATGCCTTACCGGTTTGCCATTGCGTACCGAGGTGATCAGTTTTTTCTCTTCAGACAAACGTTCTGGAGGAAATAGCAATGTAACCGGCTTACCAATGATTTCAGCTGCGGTATAGCCAAACAGCCGTTCAGCCGCTTTATTCCAACTGGTAATAAAGTAATCAAGGGACTTACTGATAATGGCATCTTCAGATGATTCGACCAACGATTGATAATGGGCTAGTTGCTGGTCGTCTTTTATGGTTTTACGAATGTCCCTGACAAATAAGACACCACCGAAGGGTTTCCCGTCGACGTCATTTATGGCGGATACCGACACGGATACCGCTATGCTTTGCTCCTTACTGCTGTTAAATTTGCTACGAAAATGATCTGAAGTATTGCCGCTAAACAGCTCATCGAGCACCCATGCATTTCTGTACTGTTCGGTAATATCAAACAGCCACATCACTGGTCGCCCCACCAGCTGGGATTCGGTAAATCCGGTAAGGCGGCTCAAGGCACGGTTAACATCCACAATATTGCCCTGCCGATCATAACTAACGATAGCGTCTTCAGAATCACTGACAATGGCGGCATATCGCTTGAGGGTTTTCTCGTTTTGTACCTGCTGTGATATATCCTTAACAATTTTGGAAGCGCCAATAATAATACCGTCTTCGGCGAGAATGGGCGACACCGTCACCATAATGTCGATCAGATGACCGTCTTTATGGCGTCGCTGAGTTTTGTAGTGTTTTACACTGTCACCACGCTTTATGGCGCTTAATATTTGCTGTTCCTCAACAACCCGTTCCTCGGGAAACAACGTTAAAACCGATTGACCTACTATTTCATTTTCACTGTAACCAAAAATATCCTCAGCAGCCTGGTTCCAGCTGGTAATAATCCCATCCAGAGATTTGCTGATCACGGCGTCATTAGACGAGGCAATAATAGCTTTATAAAATTGTTCTGTTTTGACCATTTGTTACTTTCCGATCTCAGGTTGTACAAAACCACAAATTCTGAATAAACACGTACAGCCCCTTTTTGCAGTGTAGACCATAGAAAAAAGTTCGTGTTATTAAGTAAAAAATGTCATAGACAATTCACAGGGAGCATTGCGCATCATGCAGTGATAACCCGGCAAAAAAAAACCGGCATCCTTGCGGACACCGGTTTTTATCTGGAACATTGTGCTGAATTAAGCCACTGCGGCCTGCTCTTCCAGTTCTTCCTCTGTCTGGTGAGACAGCAGGTACTCAAAGGCGGCCAGAGACGCTTTCGCGCCCTCTCCCATGGAGATCACAATTTGTTTGTAAGGTACAGTGGTCACGTCACCGGCAGCAAAGATGCCAGGCTCTGAGGTGTTGCATTTATTATCAACAACAATCTCACCGTACTGGGTTAAATCTACCACGCCTTGCATAAACTGGCTGTTAGGCACCAGACCAATCTGCACAAACACACCGGCCAGCGGCAATGAATGTTCTTCGTTGGTGGCGCGATCCTGATATTCAATCGCCGTTACTTTACCGTTATCAGCAACAATTTGTTTGGTCGCTGCATTTTCGATAATCGTAATGTTGTCACGCTTATTTGCCTGGTCGATTAATACCTGATCGGCCTTCAATGTTGGCATAAACTCGAATACCGTGACCGATTTAACGATGCCTGCCAGGTCCAGAGCGGCCTCAATACCGGAGTTACCACCACCGATAACGGCTACATCCTTGCCTTTAAAGAACGGGCCGTCACAATGCGGACAGTATGCCACGCCATTACCTACGTTCTCTTTTTCGCCGGGTACGCCCAGTTC
The DNA here is from genome assembly GCF_001758465.1 of Marisediminitalea lipolytica. GTDB lineage: Bacteria > Pseudomonadota > Gammaproteobacteria > Enterobacterales > Alteromonadaceae > Alteromonas > Alteromonas lipolytica. The sequence goes on along the minus strand of NZ_MJIC01000010.1, from coordinate 469,453 downwards.
TCTCCAGCGTGCACCGGTAGCCACAATCAGCGACTTAGTTTTAATGATCTCGCCCGATGATAACGTTAGGGTTTTAATATTGCCTTTTTCGATACTGTCGACACGGACGTTATCTTTAAGCGTGATCTCATAATCATTCATGTGTTCGGCGAGGTTACCCACCAGCTCGGGGCCAGTTGTTTTAGGTACAGAAATCAGATTTTCGATACCCATGGTATCTTTCACCTGACCACCAAAACGGTCGGCAACGACGGTCACTTTCAGGCCTTTACGCGCACTGTAAATCGCCGCACTCACGCCAGCCGGGCCACCGCCAATCACGGTAACATCCTGTAAAGGCAGTTTCTGACCTTTATTGGCCTCTTTCAGGCTTGGGTCGAATTCTATTAATTTATCAATCAGTGTGGCGGCGTCTACTTTACCGTTCGCAAAGAGCTCACCATTTAAATACACACTGGGAACACCCTGAATATCACGTTCTTCAACCAGTGACTGGTATAAGCCACCGTCGATCATTTCAGACGTAATGTTGGGGTTAAGCAGCGCGAACTGGTTTAAAGCCTGGACTACGTCCGGGCAGTTATGACAGCTCAGGCTGATAAAAACTTCGAACTTCAGTTCGTCTTTTACACCTTTAACAATTGATGCAACGCTGTCATCAATTTTCAGTGCCGTACCTGACGCATGCAGCAGTGCCAGCACGAACGAGTTAAACTCGTGTCCGCCTGGGATCCCGGAAAAACGAATACCGGTATCTTCACCATCAGCTTCCAGTAAAAAACTGACTGAGCTGCGTAGTACGCCCTTTGTATCACGTTCTTCCAACTGGATTTTGTCACTTACTCCTGCCACATCAGACAGAAACTGCTTCAGCTCTTCTCGCTTACTGTGTTCGCCAGTTTGCAGAACAAAAGTAACGTCTTTCTGCATAGACGCGGTATAACCTTTCAACGCATTTAAGATTTCTTGCGTAATCATAATCAATTCTGCCTTGGTTAATGTGGTTGGGGGAATGTGCGGGCCAAGGCCCGCACCGACATTACTCGTTGGTTAAAACGGTAATTAAATTTTACCTACCAGGTCTAAAGATGGGGCAAGTGTCGCTTCGCCTTCTTTCCATTTAGCCGGGCAAACTTCGCCTGGGTGAGAAGCAACATATTGCGCTGCTTTTACTTTACGTACCAGGTCGTCTGCGTCACGGCCGATGCCTTCAGCAGTGATTTCCATTGCCTGGATGATGCCGTCAGGGTCAACAACGAAAGTTGCACGGTCAGCCAGACCCATGTTTTCACGCATACAGTCGAAATTACGGGTAATTTCGCCAGTTGGGTCGCCAATCATGGCAAATTTGATTTTACCAATGGTTTCCGAGGCTTCATGCCATGCAGCGTGAGTGAAATGAGTATCAGTTGATACTGAGAATACTTCTACGCCACGAGATTGCAGTTCTTCGTACTTGTCTGCCACATCGCCTAACTCGGTTGGGCACACAAAAGTGAAGTCAGCCGGATAAAATACGAATACCGCCCACTTGCCCGCGATGTCTTCGCTGCTTACTTCGATCAGCTCGCCATCTTTAAATGCATTTGCTTTGAATGGTTTGATTTGAGTGTTGATTAAAGCCATTTACTTTCTCCTAAAGTTAGGTTTTTTAACGCTTATAAAACTGTGTAGCTATCATTTTGTTCGTAAAGATAGTGACACTGTTGATCTGCAGTTTAGGTTACGAGAATTCAACCATTACGGATTGTTATTTTCTCGCCCCGTTTGACTTGGATTAAGAATAGCGACTACCAATCACAATTTATAATTGGAATTGTTGAAAGTATGATTCGAGAAAAACTATCAGGCTAAATATTTTGAATAGATATTAATCAATTAAAAGCGGGGGCTGCACGCCCCGGCAAACTCGCCGGGAAGCGCATAAATATTTGAAAACCAGACTCTACTCTGGCGCTACATCCAGCTGCACTTCATTCAGGCCCAACGCAGTCATATATTCATTGCGTTTTTGCAGCTGATTAGGCGGTAATGGCGCGCGGCTTAACATTTCAACCGCGTTGAGAGCCACATCATGTTGCGTATCGGTAAGGGGGTCAGACTTATTTATCTGTACCAGCACTTTTAGCAGACTAAGTGCAATGGATTTATCATGGGGCGACAGCGTCAGTGCCTGACATAAATTATTAAAAGCCGGGATAATACGATTCTCCCGGTAATTTACTGTCGCCATTTCTTTGAGTTCTTTGGTGGTGAATTTAATTTCTCTACGCTCAATTTCTTCACGTTTTAAATATTCATCCACCACCTGACTGGCCAGTGTATCTCCGGCCAGTTGAGCACGTAAGGTATCCAGGATAGCCAGACAATCCTCTTTCATGCCCAGTTCATGGTAGGCTTTCATCAGATCCAGGTTGTCTTCGAGATTCATGGTCAACCCGGTTTGCAGATTTTCCTTCAGTAACTTTTCGGCGGCTCGCTTATCGTTTTGCAGCGACGCCATACGTGCCTTCACTATCAGCATCTTATTAGCCAGCGTAGGCTCTACAACATCACCACGGGTTAAATTAACCATTTCTTTATTAACCTGACGCTGCAATTTCTCTGACTCCGCCCCTGACACCGTCGCGGCCAAATCAATCATGGTACGTATCACGTTAAGGCCAAGTTCGGGAGAGTCGTGAATAGAATTTTTAGCAAATTTCGCCATGTTCTGTACAGCTGCCAACTGACCAAATTTGTCACGATTCAGACGGGCCAAATCCCACAGTTTTTTATTCCGTTCGATATTTCTGGGCGCAAGCTTACTGGCGGCTTTTACCTGCTCATAAGCTACATCAAACTGCTCTTTGCCAATGTAATACTGAGCCAGTAAATCATAGGTTAAAAAGCGGGTATCATTGCGCTGCAATAAATCTTCGATCAGGATCTCGGCGTCTTCCAGCTTATCCTGTTTAAACAGCGCACGAACAAGCCCAATGTGCACCCAGGCATGATCACATTCCTGTTTAAGCTGGTAAAAATAACGCTCGGCGGCGGCGAAATCCCGCAGTTGAATAAGACAATCGCCAATCATCCGTTTAAGTCGTGGATGATACTCGGTAACGCCAGGATCTTTTAATCCCCGCTCTGCGTGATAAATGGCAGCAGCAAAATCACCGTTATCCATACTATGCATCACTTTATGCAACTTACGGCGAATATTGATCAGATAGTTAAACCGCTGCTGAATACGATTTCTATCCAGTGGTTTTACCCAGAAGTCATCCGGCTGTAACTCAATAATACAATTAACCAGCTCCATACTGGTCTCGGCACTTAAAAAGATTACCGTGGTTTTGTCACTGATATACTGATTATGCTTGAGTTCTTCAAACAGATGAAAACCGTCTTTGTCACTGCTGACATTAAACGACAGCAACACCACGTCAAACTGGTCCTGCTGACATAAACGCACGGCGTGAAAAGCGTTTTGCGCGCTGCTCACCTGCTTAACGCCAAGTTCTGTTAATGCACTTTTAATAATATCGTGAATAAGCCCCTGGTTATCAACAACCAGGATCTTCAATTCATCAATCAATTTAGGTAATGGGATTTTATCCATTGTCACAACCACTTAACACGAAAAAGCTTTCCTTGTCTGTGCACAACCCAAGGCGGGTATCTACGAGGTTAACGACATCTGCGATACCCTTCGGGCATTAAACCTGAAGATATTAAAATGATGTTATCCCTATTTTCATCAAACTGCCATACTGTTCTGCATCAGAACGAGCAAATAACCTGATGACAGCCCTCAAAATCAGCGAGGCGGGTCTACGCGCTGGGCAGTGGAATTATTCACTCTAAACCACCCGGCAATAGAAAAACGATCACGATTAGCCGGCAGAACTTCATGGGGAAATTCTTCGCTCAGGAAAATCACTAATGTACCAGCCAGTGGCGTTACACTGACACAGTCATCCTGCTCGTTGGGCAGATAAATAACCAGCTCACCGCCATCATCCTTACCCCAGTCGGAGTTGAGATAAAACACGGTTGATAACACGCGGTTAGACTCACCGGAAAAAGCATCCAGATGACGTTTGTAAAAGCTCCCTGGCGGATAGTGTGCAAAATGGCTTTCGTAGGAAAATAAGCCCAGAAACAATCGTTGGTTGAGATAACTTTTAAGGCAATCCATCCAGTTCAACCAGGCAGTAGTCACGGCAGCAGTGCCCTGGATCCAGCAGATTTCATCGGTTCGCACAAATTCATTCTGATGAAATTGACTGGCTCTGCCAATACCCGCCGGATCAAAGTCAATGGTTTCCATAGCATAAGCAGACAGCCGGCTGGTCAAAGCCGGAGACAATGCGTTGGGAATAATACTGTAACCGCGCTGAATCAGGTCCTGGGCAATCCCTTCAAAGAGTGTTTCGGGCGCGGCACTGCCGTTTAGAATTTGGTCTTCAGATGATGAATTCAATGCAATTCGTGTCCTTAAAAAAAGTGAGTGTTAAATATACCTAAACGCACTTTTACTCAAGAAATTTTTACCGTCTCAAGGCATATTTCGTCGCTTTTTTGCACACTTTGATCAATCCCCGGCGGATTGCTGTATAGGTTTGTAATAGCAGGAAAACTTGGAGAGCCTCATAGCACCATGCTATGTTGCGTTTCAGGGCAAGAAAGTTTTGAGAGCGTGAAATGAGCGACGAAATATATACCGAAGATACCGAGCACCATCTCGACCTTAGACATCTTACCTTAGACGATTATGAAGATGTCAAAGAACTCATGGACAACGTATATCGTCATGTGGGCGGTGCGTGGCCTTACAAAAACTATAAGGCACAAATCACGACGTTCCCTGACGGCCAGATTTGTATTGAAGATAAAGGCAAAGTGGTTGCCTTTGCTATCTCAGTTATTGTTGATTACGACCAGTTTGGTGACAAACATTCTTACGACGAAATTACCGGGGATGCCTACCTGACCACGCATGATCCCAACGGTGACGTGTTGTACGGAGTTGAGGTTATTGTGTCGCCGGAATACCGGGGCTTACGCTTGGGCCGCCGTTTATACGAAGCGCGTAAAGAGTTGTGCCGCAACTTAAATTTAAAATCCATCATGGCAGGCGGACGTATTCCGAACTACGCCAAACATTCCGCTGAGATGTCGCCTTATGAATATATAGAAAAGGTAAAGTCGAAGGATATTTACGACCCGATCCTGACCTTTCAGCTGTCCAATGGCTTTGAGGTTAAGCAAATCATGCAGGCCTACCTGCCAGAGGATAAAGCCTCGAAAGGCTATGCTACTTTATTGCAGTGGCATAACATTTATTACGAGCCGGGTAACCCGCAGCTAATTGGCGGTAAGAAAAGTTCGGCGCGAATTGGCTGCGTTCAGTGGCAAATGCGTTACTTCGAAAATGTTGAAGAACTTATCCAGCAGGTAGAGTATTTTGTTGATGCGCTGTCTGATTATGGTTGTGATGTGGCGCTGTTCCCGGAGTTTTTTAATGCACCCTTAATGGGATTGGCAGAATCGGAGTCGTCCATCGATGCAATCTGGCACCTTGCGGAATATACCGATGAGATCCTGACCGCAACCTCCCTGCTGGCGGTATCATACAACATTAATATCATCGCCGGCTCCATGCCCGTGATAGAAGAAGAGCAGCTCTACAACGTGAGTTACCTCTGTAAGCGCGACGGCACCATCGAAACCCAGTATAAGCTGCACCCTACCCCCCATGAGAAAAAAGACTGGATCATGAAAGGCGGCAACTATCTGCGTTGTTTTGATACCGACTTTGGCAAGATTGGTATTCTTATCTGTTACGACGTGGAATTCCCCGAACTGGCGCGAGTGCTGTCAGAACAGGAAATGCAGATCCTGTTTGTTCCGTTCTGGACTGACACCAAGAATGGTTACCTGCGCGTTCGTCGCTGCGCCCAGGCCAGAGCTATTGAAAACGAATGCTATGTGGCTATCGCTGGCAGTGTTGGCAACCTGCCTAAAGTGGATAACGTGGACATTCAGTATGGTCAAACGGCGGTATTTTCGCCGTCTGACTTTGCCTTCCCCCATGATGCTATCGTTTCAGAAACAACGCCAAACACCGAGATGACCCTGATTGTTGATCTGGACCTGGATAAACTCACTACCCTGCAAAACGAGGGTTCAGTGCGCAACTACCTGGACCGGCGTCGCGATCTGTACCGGGTTGAATGGCTTGGTGGCGAAGATTAATCTTATCTCCCCTGATGTATGCTGGCCCGCTAATTAAGTGGCCAGCACTGCCAGGATGGCGATAAATCACCCAACTTCGCCGCTAACAGAGCTTAATCGGCTAAAAAGTCATGGCAAGGGTTGGTATTGCGCATAAATAAGCGATAACATCATGTCATAAGGCCTGTGAGCCTGTTTTAACGAATAATTATACCGCCACTGTTGTCATTAAGAGGGAATATGGCTAATAACTCGCGCAACGATGACTTTCCCACCATTCGACTCGACGAAGAAGACCGCCGCGGCTACCAGAGCAAAGCGACTCAGGTACATCGCTCAGTTAGTCCGTCTCAAGCAACGACTTCTGCCGAAACCACCAAATCCGGTGGTGGCGCTGGCTGGGGCGTAACGGCTTTATTAGTGGCTATTATTGGTTGTGGCGCAGCGGGCTATTTATATACGCTGACGCAACAACAAAGTGCCACACTGCAAAGCGCCGAACAACGCATTCAGCAGTTAGAAAACAAACTTTCTGCCACTGGCGAAGAAATTGGTGAATCTACCGTTGCCTTGCAGGTTAAGGTAACTGAGCTGTCGAACAGAACCACCGAACTGTGGGAACAAATGGACAAACTCTGGGCATCCGCCTGGCGACGCAATCAGAAAGAGATTGCTGACCTGAGTGATAAGGTGGCCGGAGATAAAAAGGATCTGCTGGAATCGGTAAGTCAGGTTGCGCGCAATCTGGATGGCCAGAAAACGCAGCTGGCCACCTTAAACAGCAGTCTTGAAACCGTATCAGACGAAATGCTGGCCATTAATGTCCAGATGGAACAGATTTCTGCCGGTAACGGTGAACGTCAGCAACAGGTAAAAAACCTGGATGATAAAATCGCGCTGTTAGAACAACGCAATAATGCCCTGTCCAGTCGCATTGCTTCGCTGGAAGCAGAAATTCGCGACTTGGCAACAAAAATGGTTAGCTCATCCTCTTCAAGCCAGGCCTCAGCTTCGCCTGCGGGCCCCGCTGGCGGCCAGTAAAACGTAGCGCCGGTATCTTACGCCGGCGCACATGCTCATTTTTTAATCTATTCTGGCAATTCCCCCGTATCAATCGCTTTCTATGCTGCACCGCAGCACTTTTCAGGGAGCGGGAATATGAAATCAGTCAAACTTTCACTGGCATTACAGGGCGGTGGTGCTCACGGCGCATTCACCTGGGGCGTGCTTAATCGTTTACTGGAAGAACCATGGCTTAAAATCACGGGGATCAGCGGTGCCAGTGCCGGGGCAATGAACGCCGTTATGTTTGCAGAGGGCTGGCGCAAAGACAAACATGCCGGAGCTAAACAACAACTGGCTGATTTCTGGTACAAGGTCGCCGAGCAAAACGTCGGATTTGAATTACCCGGCGAATTAAAAACCTCAGTTACTAAATGGTGGCTTAGCGCTTTCCAGTTTTTATCGCCTTATGATATTAACCTGCTGGACATCAACCCGCTGCGGGATATTGTTGATGAGCAGGTAGATTTTAAGGCATTACAAAAAGCGAATCCCCTGCCCCTTTATATTGCCGCCACCGAGGTAAGTACCGGTAAACTGGCTTTGTTTAATACGCCAGAACTCACTACAGACCATCTGCTTGCCTCCGCCTGTTTACCCAATGTGTACAAAGCGATAGAAATACAGGGCAAGCACTACTGGGATGGCGGTTATGCGGGCAACCCGGCCATCTTTCCACTGATGAACGAATGTGCAGGCGATGATGTGATGATTGTTTTATTACAACCACTATTGCGCGAGGAAGTGCCTAAAAGTTCTGACGACATCAGTGACCGAATCACCGAAATCAGTTTTCACAGTAACTTTATGCGTGAAATGCATGCCATCGCCAGTGTTAAACGACTGGTGAGCGGTAAACGATTTTTACTTGGCAAGGTAGAACGCCAGATTAAGCAACTGCGCACTCATTTACTGACCAACGGCGAGTTACTTTCTTCATTAAACAGTGCCACCAAATACGATAACCGAAAGAATTTTCTGGAATGCTTAAGGGATGAGGGCGAGCAAACTACGGATAAGTGGCTGGCAGAAAATGCCGATAAACTTGGCAGGCAAGCCACTTGTGATATTCAGGCGATGTTTGATTAAATTCAAACATCGCTAATAATTTAACCCATTAAATTATCGTTTAACCCGACGTCCAGCGTAAGCCATGCACATAAGACTCAAACCAAAGAGACCCAGAGTCGCAGGAGTAGACGTTTTAACGGCTGTAACATTGAGATTATCGAATGAACTAAAACCGCCGTTATTTTGCAATTCTAGTGAATATATTCCTGAGTAATTAAAATTGAACAATCCACTACCGACATAGTCCACAGAGCTACCTGTTTGCACTCCATTTTCATCAAAAACTCTCACTTCCCAACTCGCGGGAGCCGTTGGATGATTAAACCAGCCGATATTCATTGAAGTAAAATCAAAAGCTTCACCATTAGATTGCGATAAAGTGAAAATCGCAGCCGTATTCCAGGTTTCCATGAAACGATTTGAAGCTCCCCAGCCGGCAGCGGCAAATGGTTGCGTGCCATACCCAGAAAATACGATTTCTTCACTAGTGCTGAAAACGTTGACACAATTTTGGCAGCTCACGTCTAAAGTGAAACCACTTTCGGTGTAAGAAGGAAGATTTTGGGTCCTGAAATCGTCAACTATGTCATCAAAACTAATAATTACTGCATTAGCCTGACCTCTCAACGCCAAACTCAAAAGTATAAATGCTGAAATTTTTAGAAAGGATTTAAACATCGAATATGTCCGTGTAATTGTTAATAAAGTATCAGTTTCATTTTTAGCTAAAATATGTAGCTAAAAATATGCCAAAAATAATTTCCATAACTAATCATGGCGTTACTTATTTTAAAATGACTACTTCGCAGTCCACTGTAAATTTTGTTGACACTTTATCATCATCGTCGAAACCGAAATCCAAGTTGCAAAATCCTAAATCAACTACTCTTTGAGTCCTAGCAGTAATTTTTAGTGGCTACTGATGCAATTATACTGACCAACGGCGAGTTACGGTCTTCGTTAAACAGCGAAATGAAAAGGCGGTTTATGTCGTCAAAAATCAGTCTGCATTGGCTTCATAATCTATCTAATTGATTTTTAAATGATCAGCATCAATTTTTAGCGGGCGTTATCTGGCAGGATGAAATTTTAACCAGCCGGAAAGTTTCATGCATGATTTAGCCGTATTAGCCACCATGTGGGTGAGTGTTTTTGTGGCATCCTACTTTGCCCATCGCACGCGCCTGACCCCGGTTTTATGGTACCTCTTTTTTGGCGCCGTGTTTGTCAACCTGGGCATTCTTCCCACAGCACTGCCGGTATTTATTCAGGATCTGGCAGAACTGGGCATCATTATCATTATGTTTGCCATTGGGTTTGAAGAAAATACGGCCAGTTTTATTACCGGTATCAAGCGTAGCTGGGGCATTGCTTTATTTGGCGCTGTCGTGCCCTTTGGCGTAGGGTATCTGTTTGCCGACTGGTTTTGGGGCCAGCACAATATCTCGTTGTTTGTGGCCCTGGCGATGACCGCGACTGCGGTGTCGCTCACTATGGTGTCACTTAAAAGCGAAGGCTTAAGCAAAACCCCGGCCGCCACCGGTATTATGACATCAGCGGTGCTGGATGACATTGCTTCACTGGCCCTGGTAGCTATTCTCGTCCCCATCGCGGTAGGTACGGCTACTGTCAGCATTACCGGCATTTTTACCATCCTCGGTAAAGCCATTGTCTTTTTTGCCCTGGTCACCATTATGGGCGCCTGGTTATTTCCGGCCCGGGTAGGCAGAGCCGCCAAAATCCCTTTTTTAAGAAAGCTGCATTTGAGCCGGGTGCTCGCTATGGGCCAGGGGCAGTACACGGTACTTTCTCTGCTACTGATTGCGGTGGTCGTGGGTCTGATTGCCCACGAATTCGGTTTTCATCCGGCCGTTGGCGCGTACATGGCCGGACTCATTGTTCGCCGTGAATACTTCGATTTTCACCAGGAACAAGGCCGTGATCATTACCAGCATTCCCGGGAAATCATCGATAACGCGGCTTTTTCGTGGATTGGTCCAATCTTCTTTGTTTCCTTAGGCACTAAGCTCATGTTCGAGCTGGATATCTTTATATCTGTGCTGTTTGAAAGCGTGACCTTATTTATCGCGTTATTCATTGGTCAGGTATTATCGGCTGGCCTTGCTGCCCGCTGGACCGGCGGCTTTGACTGGCCATCCAGCTGGTTAATTGGCTTTGGCATGTTAGGCCGGGCGGAACTGGCGTTCGTGGTAATGGACATTGCCTATGTGCAAAACCACATTCTTAATCAGGAGGCATTTTACACGCTTATGCTGGTTGCATTTTTGCTGAATGTATCTGTGCCACTGACAATCAGCGCATGGAAGAAGCGTTACGCAAAAATCCAGAAGACAGTAACCTGACAGATGTCCCTTACTCATTGAAATAAAAATTCAGTGATACCGGTCAGGATTGGTATATCTGCTGTGCTGAGTATCAAAATGTTAAATTCCATAAGCCGGAAAGTCATGCTGGGTTACCTGGTGCTGGCCACCGCAATGATTATTGCCGGCATGATGCTGCAACTAAGTCTGAGCCATATTAACCGCCAGAATAACGTCTTTACGGCGCACACCCTGCCCGCTTTTACATTATTACAGCAGGCGCAGGATGAGCTGGCGCAATTGCACAACCTGAGCTTTGCCCTGTATGGCTACACCATCGAGAAAGCGGATTACACAACCCGCTACGCTTTGCAAAAGCAAAAATTACTTGAGCATTTAAACCAGATCCAGGCTCAACATCTGTTACCTGCCGATAAGGTAACAACGCACATTCAGTCGCTGTTTGTCGCCATGGATTCACTGAAACGGATTTTAAGCAATGAAAATATCGACTGGGATGCTGCCAGAGCGGCTTTGTCGGTTATCGAACAGGCCAAGAACGCCAGTCGGGAGGCATTGAATCAGCTCAGTCAGCAATCGGGGCAGCAGGTCTTTACCGCTACCACCGAAGTCAGTCACACCATTGAGGTAATACGCTGGATTAGTTACCTCTCCATTGCCTTAGTCCTTATAATCGCCTTGTTTTCTTATCGCTATCTGCATCGAAAACTGGTGGTGCCATTACAATTAATTACCCGCTCACTGAACAGTTTGAGTCATGACAAAAACTTAGCGGTGACATTACCGCCAACAGATAACGACGAACTCGGGCAGGTTGTTAACGCGCTGAGCCATTTAATTACTGCGATTGAGCATGATTATACGGCCTTGAATACGATGGTTGCCCAGCTACAACATTCCAGCCGGACACTTAATCAGTCCGCCTCTTCGTCTGGCCAGCAAGCGCAGTTGTTTACCAACCTGGCAGAACAGTTAAACAGCGCCATTGCCGGGGTTGGTCAACAGATCTTCGCCGCATCTGACGACTCTGTAGCGGCATCAGATTCGGCCAGGTTAACCGCTGAACTGGTCAATCAGGGCAAACAGGAAGTAGCCGTTAGCGCCAACCAAATTGCCAGCTTACAGGAAGAAATCAATCAGTCTTCACAGCAATTGTCGTCCTTGCAAGCCGCGGGCGATCAGGTAAGTTCAGTGGTAAAGGTGATTGCTGATATTGCTGACCAAACCAATTTGCTGGCACTAAACGCCGCTATTGAAGCAGCCCGAGCCGGCCAGCATGGCCGCGGATTTGCGGTAGTTGCTGATGAGGTGCGCACCCTGGCATCGCGCACCCAGGAATCGACTCACCAAATCAACACAATTTTAGCCCGGATAGTCGAATCTATCAGTGGTACGGTTGTCAGTATGCAGAGCAATATCCAGCACACTGCCGAAGCCTTCCATCAGGCCAGTCAAACGGTACTGTCGCTTAAACATAGCCAGCAAAGTGTCCTGACACTCAGTGATAATAATCAGCTTCTGGCAAACTCCACACAACAGGCGGCACAGTCCACCACTGCTATTCAGCAACAGGTGAACAGCATTAATCATCAGGCCAGACAGTTACAACAACAAAGTGAAATTACCCGGGCTCAGGCAAATGAGCTCAGCAATCTTATGACTAACCTCAGTAATATTGCTTCTACCTATAAACTCAGTTGAGCTGATTTCGATGAGATGAGTGCAAAACGCCGTCAACAAGGTAGCGTCTGGCCTTGTCTGTCCGTTACACTGGCAGCCGTTTTGATAACCACTCTGACACTGTCATCTCTTTATTCAGGTAGATTTATGCTCGACGTTTTTATTCTCGCTCTTGCACTTAGCATGGATGCCTTTGCGGTATCTATTGGTCTGGGTTCCAAGCACGTTGTCAGCGCCCGGTCGCTGTCACTTTCCGCGGCCCTTTATTTTGGTTTGTTTCAGGGACTAATGCCGTTAATCGGCTATCTTGGTGGTCAGGGCTTGCTCGGCTTTATTGGTGATTTTGCGCACTGGATTGCCTTTATCCTGTTAGTCATTATCGGTGGCAAGATGATTTACGAAGCGCTGTCGGAGGGTATCGAAGAAGATATCGCACAAATTACACCACGGGTTATGTTGGTACTGGCAATAGCCACCAGTATAGATGCCATGGCTGCAGGCTTTACCTTAACTTTGCTCGACTTTAACGCTTTTCTGGCCTGCCTGCTCATTGGCGTTGTAACCTTTGTTTTCAGTTTCCTTGGGGTGCATATTGGGGCCAAAACCGGCACCTGGCTGGAGAGTAAAGCTGAAATCTTAGGTGGCGTGGTACTTATCCTGATCGGGGTTAAGATTCTGCTATTTTAACCATTTTAGGGGACACTGCTTCACGCTGGTTTGTTTAATGAATCAGAGTACTAAGTGATATGAATGTCCCCTTTTTCGTTTTGTCCCGTAGTGATTAGTGACACTCATTGAGTGATTTTTTTCTTCACTGGCGCTGGTGTCTTTTCTACTTTCTCTGCTACACAGTGCCAACAAAACATTAAGGGATAAAGTTATGATTAACATGCTGGAAGGCAAGACAGCCATTGTTACCGGTGCATCAAAAGGTATTGGTTTTGCGATTGCAGAACTGTTTGCGGAAGAAGGCGCTAACGTCGTCCTGACCGCTTTGCACCAGGATGAAATCGAAACTGCAGTAGACAAAATAAACGCTAAAGGTCAGGGTAAAGCCATCGGCATGGTTGCCGATTCAAGCGATCCTGAAGCGCCTAAAAACGTGTTTTCCAAGGCTATCGATACCTTTGGTCAGGTTGACATTATGGTTAACAATGCCGGTGTGGGTGAAATGTTTGCCGTTGAGCAAACCTCGGATGAACACTGGGCTAAAATTATCGAACTGAATCTCTCTGGCGTATTCCGCTTCTGTCGCGAAGCCGTTAATCACTTTATGCCGCGAAACGAGGGCCGGATTATTAATGTGTCTTCGGTAAATGGTGTACTACCTATTTGTGGTGTGGCCTACACCACTACTAAGGGCGGCGTGAATACCATGACTAAAAATATCGCAATTCGCCTGTCTGGTACCAATATTCGTTGTAACGCCATTGCACCGGGTGTAACCGATACTGACGCCGCCAGAGCCTGGGCCGCAGGCGAACAGGAAGGCGGTGACGTTATGCTGGAGTTCTCAGACAAGTACACCAACACCACAGTACCATCAGTAGAGCCGCGTGATCAGGCATATGCCGCCCTTTATCTGGCCAGTGAAATGGGTAAAGCGGTAACCGGCCAGGTTATCCAGGTTGATAATGGTGGTTTCCTGTAAGCCTTCCATCTAATTTCAAGCCAGGCCAGCCTTCGTGCTGGCTTTTTTACCTCTGTTTCACCCCGGCCCACCTAACATTGCGGTTAACCTGAATAACCGAGGTCATCACAATGTTTAATCAATTTCCTGCGTTAAAACCGATTATTACGCTTGGCATGCTGGCACTGGTATCCGGTATTACCACAGGCTGTGTCTCAAAGTCAGTATTACCAAAAGCGGCAACCGACACCGCAGCCAGTATCACAATCTACCGCTCTGATGAGCTTCAGGGCAGTCTGACTGATGTTTACATTGGTTGGGATGATAATTACTTTGTTTCACTGGCACCAAAACAATTCACCAACATTAATATAGAACCCGGCTTTAAAACCTTTAAAATCCGCGCCCATGCCGATTGGAGTAACGAACTTAGTCTCGACATCCAGCCTAAGCAAAGATTGTGTTTAATGGCAGAAGTTAATCCGCAGAACGTGGCTGGAGTCAATTGGGTGGTATCGGGTTACCGTTTACGCCAGCTCCCCTGTGAGCAGATTAAAAATGCAGACCAGTACGTGCTTGCCGCCAAATAATCTGGTTGTCAGCAGATACAAAAAAAGCGCCATAAAGGCGCTTTTTGCGTTGGCGAATCGCTATTAGCGACGCAGGCCAAGACGCTTGATCAGGTCAAGATAACGCTCTGCATTTTTACCTTTCAGGTAATCAAGCAGTTTACGACGCTGGCTAACCATGCGCAGCAGACCACGACGTGAGTGGTGATCTTTCTTATTTGATGAGAAGTGTGATTGCAGCTTGTTGATGTTGTGCGTTAACAGTGCAACCTGTACTTCAGGTGAACCAGTATCACCTTCTTTAACGCCATATTCTGCAACAATGCTTGCGGTTTCTTCTTTAGTTAGTGACATAATTTTCTCCTGTTTTGAAACTGCCCGACCGATCACTAATTCAGTCTGGCAAAACTGAGCGCGTATTATACTTGGCCGCACTTTGTGCGCAAGTTATTTTACGCATTTAACCATTAATCGCTGTAAACCACACTGCGTCGCGGGGCCACAAAAACCTGCTCGGCGGGTGCTTTTTGATCTTTGGGAGCACAGACTCCCTCGCCCACGCCTAAGAACCGGGCGGGCTCGCTGCCCGTGTCATAAATACGATACTGCTGGCCTTGCGCTAACGCCATATCACCCAGGGGCGTAACACTTTGACCATGCTGTAAACGATCGGCTTCAGCGGCCGATAATTCGACGGCGGGTAAGGTTTTAACTGCGGTATCCATGGGCAACAACAGTGCATCGATTGCGGCATAATCACGCTCACTGATATCCTGTGCCACCATGGCTTCCAACGCTTCAACCGAAATCATGTTCGCGGTGGGATAGTCTGCCACTTTAGTGCGGTGCAAGCGGGTAACATAAGCGCCACAACCCAGCTGCTGGCCGATATCGTCTACCAGAGAACGAATATAAGTGCCCTTGCTGCAACGAACCCGCATATCGACTTCGGGTAAGGCTACACGGGTTATTTCCAGTTCAAAGATAGTGATATCCCGCGCTTCCCGGGGTACATCGATACCTTGTCTGGCGTAATAATACAGCGGTTTACCCTGATACTTTAACGCCGAGAACATAGAAGGTACTTGTTTACTGCTGCCCAGAAAAGACAAGCAGGCAGCACGGACTTCGTCTTCGCTACAAGTGACTTCGCGTTCTTCTACGATATCGCCATCAGCATCCGACGTGGTAGTGCGGATCCCGAGTTTAGCCGTGACTTCGTATTCCTTCTCAGCGTCGAGTAAGAATTGGGAGAACTTTGTCGCCTCGCCCAGGCACACTGGCAGCATACCGGTTGCCAGTGGATCCAAAGCGCCGGTATGGCCGGCTTTCTGAGCCTGATAAATCCAGCGTACTTTTTGTAAAATCTGGTTTGATGAGCCGCCCAGGGGCTTATCAATTAACACAATGCCGTTAACTGCACGGCCTTTGCGTTTTCTTGCCATGATGTGTTATTCCTGCTCGTCGTCGTTATTAGAACGCGCTTTATCACGAGCGATAGTTTCACTCACCAGGTTGGAAATTCGCATCCCTTCGGTAATCGACTTATCTTCGAAGAAATGTAAATCAGGCACAGCACGCATACGAATACGCTTTGCCAGCAAACTGCGCAGGAACCCTTTGTGCTCAACCAGTTGCTTCATCTGTGTTTTTACTTCGGCTTCGTCACTGTTGTAAAAAGTGATAAACACTTTTGCATGAGCTAAGTCCCGTGAGACTTCTACATCAGACACTGTGATAAACGGTAAATTACCGACCCGATGCTTATATTCGTTTTGCAGCAAACTGGCCACTTCTTTGTGGATTTGCTGGGCAACCCGATCTGTTCGAGAAAATTCCCGAGCCATCGTTACTCTCCTTTCTGTTTTGCAATAACTGGGACTTGCCACTTACTGCACAGACAAAAGCGGGGGCATTAACGCCCCCGCTCAACTTTCTTTATTCGCTGAGGTTAGATTTCGCGTTTAACTTCAACAACCTGGAAGACCTCAATTTGGTCGCCCACTTTAACGTCGTTGTAGTTCTTAACGCCGATACCACATTCCATACCGTTACGAACTTCCTGTACGTCGTCTTTAAAGCGACGCAGTGATTCCAGTTCACCTTCGTAGATAACCACGTTGTCACGCAGTACGCGGATCGGGTTACTACGTTTAACGGTACCCTCAGTTACCATACAACCAGCAATCGCGCCCAGCTTCGGTGACTTAAACACGTCACGAACTTCGGCAAGACCCATGATTTCCTGTTTGAACTCTGGTGCCAGCATACCACTCATGGCCGCTTTCACTTCGTCAATCAGGTCGTAGATAACACTGTAGTAACGTAAATCAATTTCTTCGGCTTCGATAACGCGACGAGCAGTTGCATCCGCACGAACGTTAAAACCAACGATAATAGCGCTTGATGCTGCGGCTAAGCTGGCATCGGTTTCGGTGATACCACCAACACCACTACCCACGATGTTCACTTTCACTTCGCTGGTAGACAGCTTCATCAGTGATTCAGAAATCGCTTCCACAGAGCCCTGAACGTCAGCTTTCAATACGATGTTCAGTTCGCTGACATCACCGGCTTCCATGTTCGCAAACATGTTTTCCAGTTTCGCTTTCTGCTGGCGAGCCAGTTTCAGTTCACGTTTCTTCTGATGACGCTTACCAGCCACTTCACGAGCTTTACGCTCATCAGACACCACCAGGGCATCTTCACCGGCAACCGGTACACCAGAAAGACCTAAAATCTCTACCGGCGTAGACGGACCAGCCAGTTTTACGTCCTGACCGTTTTCGTCACGCATGGCACGAACACGACCGTATTCTTCACCACACAGCAGGATATCACCTGCTTTAACCTGACCTTCCTGAACCAGTACCGAGGCAATGGGACCACGACCTTTATCCAGACGTGATTCAATTACGATACCGCGACCAGGTCCGGTTGGCGTGGCTTTAAGATCCAGCACTTCCGCTTGCAGTGAAATGGCTTCTAACAGCTCATCCACACCCATACCGGTTTTGGCCGATACGTTAACAAACTGGTGCTCACCGCCCCACTCTTCTGAAATAACTTCCAGTTGCGACAGCTCGGTTTTAACCCGATCCGGATCCGCACTTTCTTTATCCATCTTGTTAACCGCAATAATCAGCGGTACACCCGCAGCGCGAGCGTGCTGAACCGCTTCTTTGGTTTGCGGCATCACACCGTCATCCGCTGCAACAACCAGTACGACGATATCCGTAGCAGTGGCACCACGTGCACGCATAGCAGTAAACGCGGCGTGTCCGGGAGTATCCAGGAAAGTAATCTTACCCAGATCGGTGTCTACGCTGTAAGCACCAATGTGCTGCGTAATACCACCCGCTTCACCGGCAGCTACTTTAGCGCGACGAATATAATCCAGTAATGAAGTTTTACCGTGGTCTACGTGACCCATGATGGTAACAACCGGTGCACGAGTATCTTTCTCGCCAGCTCCGGATTCTGCTAACAGCTCGTCTTCCAGCGCGTTATCGTTAACCAGTTCATATTTATGACCCATTTCTTCAACAACCAGTACGGCTGTATCCTGATCCAGTACCTGGTTAATGGTCGCCATTTCGCCCATTTTCATCATGGCTTTAATGACTTCCTGCACCTTAATCGCTAAGCGGCTGGCCAGTTCACCTACGGTGATGGTTTCGCCCAGCTTAACCACACGCTCAACCGGCGCAGCTGGCTTGTTAAAGCCTTGCTTTAAGCTTTCGCTGGCATTTTTCTTCGGCTTCTTACGACGACGTGAAGAACGCTCAACCTGCATATCTTCTTCGTCTTCAGCTTCCTGTGCGTAGCGGTTAGAGTGCATGTGCACTTCTTCAGCTTCGGCTTGCTTACGACGCTCTTCTTCTTCTTTCCAGCGACGTTCGTTTTCTTCTGCCAGCTTGCGGGCTTCTTCAGCCGCTTTTTTCGCGTCTTCTTCAAGCTTACGCTGGGCTTCTTCTTCCTGTTGCTTGCGCAGACGCTCTTCTTCCTGACGAGCAGCTTCCTGCTCCTGTTTTTCTTCTTCAGTTAGTTCTGATTCAGCTTCGGCGCGAGCAGCGGCTTCCTGCTTGGCTTTTTCAGCGCGGCGGGCTTTTTCTTCTTCCGCCGCTTTACGGGCTTCTTCTGCCTTACGGGCTTTTTCTTCAGCCGCTTTACGCGCGTCTTCGGCGGCTTTTTCTTCCGCTTCACGTTTTAGTCGCGCTTCTTCTTCGCGGCGTTTGGCTTCTTCTTCGGCCTGACGCTGTTCTTCAATGTCAGTGCGTTTTACGTAAGTTTTCTTCTTACGAACTTCTACTTTTACTTCTTTCGATTTACCTACGCTTAACGTACTGGTTGTCTTACGTTGCAGCGTCATTTTTTTAGGTTCTGCACCTGCATTGGTACCACCGTGCTGTTTGCTCAGGTGGTCCAGCAATTTGCGTTTTTCATCTTCAGTCACGCTTTCACCAGCGGCTTTTTTAATGCCGGCGTCGCTAAACTGACTCACTAACCGGTCAACGCTTGTCCCGATATCACTGGCGAGTTTTTCAATGGATACATCTGCCATTACGCGTTTTTCCCCTTGTCGACCTATTCTTCGTTGAACCAGACAATATTACGTGCGGCCATAATCAACGCACCTGCATTTTCTTCGTCCAGTCCTTCTATATCACTGATATCATCGGTGCCCTGTTCTGCCAGCGCTTCTAAATCGATGATACCTCTACTTGCCAGAACGTATGCCAGGTGCTTGTCCATACCTTCGAGGTTCAGCAGTTCCTCTTTAGGCTCTGAGCTTTCGAGTGATTCCTCGTTAGCCAGTGCCTGAGTGGTCAGTGCTGCACGTGCACGGTTACGTAATTCTTCAACAGTCTCTTCGTCCAGGCCGTCGATAGCCAGTAATTCACTTACCGGTACGTACGCCACTTCTTCAAGTGAGGTAAAGCCTTCTTCAACCAACACTGATGCAAAATCTTCATCAATGTCCAGACCGTCAACAAATACCGCCAGAACTTTCTCGTTTTCTGCCTGGTGTTTCTGGTTCAAATCTTCAATGGTCATGACATTCAGTTCCCAGCCAGTCAGCTGACTTGCCAGACGAACGTTTTGACCACTACGACCGATAGCCTGTGCCAGGTTATCGGCTTCTACTGCCACTTCCATGGTGTGCGTGTCTTCATCAACAACAATTGAGGCAACTTCTGCAGGTGCCATTGCGTTGATAACAAATTGCGCCGGGTTCTCATCCCACAGCACAATATCTACTCTCTCACCGCCCAGCTCACCAGATACAGCCTGTACCCGTGAACCACGCATGCCCACACAGGCACCAACCGGATCAAGACGCTTATCGTTAGTCTTAACCGCGATTTTTGCCCGCGAGCCCGGGTCACGTGCTGCGGATTTGATTTCGAGGGTTTCTTCAGCAATTTCTGGAACTTCCAGACGGAACAATTCTACCAGCATTTCCGGGTGGGTACGGCTGACGAACAGCTGAGCACCACGCGCTTCAGGGCGGATAACATACAGTAATCCGCGAACGCGGTCGCCCGGACGGAAGGTTTCGCGTGGCAGCATATCATCGCGGTAAATCACGCCTTCGGCGTTGTTACCTAAATCGATAATGATGTTGTCACGGTTAACTTTCTTAACAGTACCGGTTACCAGCTCACCTACTTTGTCTTCGTATTCAGCAATCATTTGCGCACGTTCAGCTTCACGTACTTTTTGTACGATTACCTGTTTGGCGGTTTGCGTGGTGATACGGTCGAACGCGATAGATTCGATTTGCTCTTCTACGTAATCGCCTACCTTAATGTCCGGCTCATCAATTTGTGCCGCCGACAGGGTTAATTCTGCAAACGGGTTTTCCTGCTCCTGATCATCTTCGATAACCAGCCAACGACGGAAAGTATCAAAATCACCGGTTTCACGGTTGATACTTACCCGTACTTCAATTTCGCCTTCGTTTTTCTTTTTCGTGGCACTGGCGATGGCAAATTCTAACGCCTCAAAAATCTTTTCTCTTGGCACTTGTTTTTCATTAGAAACGGCTTCTGCCACTAACAAAATTTCTTTATTCATTGTTGCCTCACTGTTTGCATGCTGTTGGGCACGCAGCGTTATTCCGTATTATTCGAATGTTGGAACTAAATTACCTTTTTCAATCCCGCTGACCGGCAATTCAAATTGCTCGCCATCGATTTCGATTGTTAACGTGCCATTTTCACACGCCAGTAATTTCCCCTTGAAATTGCGTCGGTTATCCAACGGCAATGCCATTCTGACAGCGACGGTTTCACCCACCACCTGAGCATAATGCGCTTCTTTAAATAAAGGGCGGTCCATACCAGGTGATGAAACTTCTAAGTTGTATTCAGTATTGATTGGATCTTCCACATCCAGGATCGCACTGACCTGATGGCTGACATCCGCACAATCATCTACGTTGATGCCATTCTCATGATCAATGTAAACCCGCAGGATCGAGTGTTTACCGGCGCGAACAAACTCCACACCCAGTAACTCAAACCCTAATGCTTCCACCGCCGGATTCAACATTTCGCTTAAACGTTGCTCTAGCCTTGACAATCCAAACCTCCAAAAACGAAAAAAGGGCATAATGCCCAATATACTGATACCTTAATTTGGTATCGCTTTGTGCGTGAGAGCGAATTAACAAAAAGCCCCGATTAAACGGGGCTTTTTGCAATAAAAATTCGGTCCCTTTTGCCCACATCAGGCAAGGTTATTTTGCTAAGTGAAAAGCTAAATAACCAGTAAAGCCAGCATACCAAACCATGAATATTTTCGGTACGAGCCATAAACTGCGGGAGATTATACTGCCAATGTGGCGATATAGCAACCGGCAATCCTCAGCCAATGGGGATTGTCACGATAATTTAATCTTCTTTCCAACGCTCTTTAATGGTCAGAATTTCTTCCAGATTCTGTTCGAGTAACTCAATCAGGTAAGGCTCAAAGTGTTTACCACTTTCGTTTTTCATAACACTGAGGGTTTTTTCCACCGTCCAGGCTTCTTTATAAGGGCGTTTACTGGTTAAGGCATCAAACACGTCGGCCACGGCCACAATCCGCCCTTCTACCGGAATCTCTTCTCCTTTAAGGCCAAGAGGATAACCTGAACCATCCCATTTTTCGTGATGGGATAACGCCACCGATTTGGCAATACGCAGTAAATCTGAGTCGGCCTCGCCCAGAATCTCAGCGCCAATCTGTGGATGAGTTTTCATCACCGCAAACTCTTCATCGGACAGTTTGCCGGGTTTTAACATTATGTGATCAGGAATGCCTATTTTACCGATATCGTGCATAGGCGCAGCATGCAGCAGCGTTTCTGCCTGATCTTCATTAAAGCCATAGGCCAGTGCCAGTACCTTGGAATAATGACTCATTCTGAGCACATGCATTCCGGTTTCGTTATCCTTATACTCCGCCGCCCTGCCAAGACGCTGCACCACCTGCAGCCGGGTTCGTTTAAGCTCATCGGCCTGCACCAGCGACAAATGGGTCTTAACCCGGGCTTTTACCACAGAAGGAGAGATGGGTTTAGTAATATAATCCACGCCGCCAACCGCGAATCCCTCAGCTTCGTCCTGCTCTTCGCTAAGCGCCGTTACAAAAATCACCGGAATGGCCCGAGTAAGCAATTTTTCTTTTAACGCTTTGCAAACCTCAAAACCGGTCATGCCTGGCATCATTACATCCAGCAAAATAAGATCCGGCAGTTGCGCTTCGGCCACTCTCAGCGCTTCAGCGCCGTTCTTGGCAAACGCCAGCGTATAATGATCGCCTAACAGGTGCTTGAGCACCCTCAGGTTTGCCGGTTCGTCGTCAACCACCAGTATGGTGGATTTAAGCCCTGTGGTTTGCATGGTATTTATTCATCTATTTGGCTGATTAAGGCCGACAACATGGTCATCGCCTGTTCAAATTCAAAATCTTCAATGGCGTCCAGTACAGCCTGAATCTCAATGGCATAGACGCTATGGGTATAGCTCCCCAGCAAATTCAGTTCAGACTCTTCAATACGGTTATTATTAACCGATTGATACACGCGTTTAAGTATAGCGGAAAGTTCAGCCGTATTAACCTGGTCCGCCTGCTCCCTGGCAATGTCCTGTTCGTTTTCAAGCTCCTCAGTTACCGCGCCAACTAAGCCGTATAGCTCCGTAATGGTGGCAACAGGCAGAAGCTGCTCTATGCATTCATGTTCAATCTTTTTACAGGCTAACATTATTTTCATTAAGCCCAGATTACCAGCGACGCCTTTAAAGCGGTGCGCCATGGCTTTGAGTTCGTTAAACCGGGAGTGCTCTGCTAACTGGATAAACTGCCCTTGTTCGAGCAACATATCCTCGCTAAAGCGTTTAATCTCTTTTACCAGTTTATGCCGTGAACCCCACAGACTCTCGCCCCGGGACCAGTCAATTAGCTCAGCATTTTGTGGTTCTGGCCGCGTTGCCAGCGCTGTCCCCTGAATGCCAAGCACCCGCGCGATTTCGTTACACAACACCGGAAAATCAATAGGTTTATTAGCAAAACCTTCCATGCCGGCCTCGATAGCGGATTTTTTATCCTGTGGTAATACGCTGGCTGTCAGTGCGATTATCGGCGTTGGTTTAAAGCCATTCTGCTGTTCATACTCCCGTCGCTGCTGCGCTGCACTCAAACCGTCGAGCACTGGCATTTGCAAATCCATCAGCACCACATCATAGCTGTGCTGTTGCATCAACTGCAGTGCTTGTTCGCCATCACGACCGATATCCACACTGTGACCGGCACGCTTGAGCAACAAATTCAGCAACTCAATGTTCTGCTCAATATCATCCACAATCAGAATAGATAAAGCGGGCAATTGAATAGCGTGCAAATGTTGGATATGACTGGTTGTAGTCAGGGTTGTCAGTGGTAAGGTAAAGCTAAACTCAGTGCCTTTACCGAGCTCACTGGTTACCTGAATAGTGCCGCCCATTAGTTCAACCAGTTGTTTAGAGATTGTAGTCCCAAGACCAGTACCGCCAAATCGGCGAGACATGGACGCATCGGCCTGGGCAAAGGCATCAAATACCCGGCTGGTTTGTTCATCCGACATACCAATTCCGGTATCCGCAATCACAAATTTAACCGTGTCAGCGCCCACAGGGCTGACATGCAGACTTACCTGACCAGACTCGGTAAACTTCACAGCGTTACCAATCAGGTTACTTAGCACCTGGCGAATTCGCTCCGGCGCACCGCGATAGCCCTGGGCCAGGTCACTATCGAGTGTTACCTGTAAATCCAGTCCTTTACGCTTTGCTTCCAGCCAGAACGTGGAAATAACCGTATCGATTTCTTCACTGAGCACGAAATCGGTGTATTCCAGCTCCAACTTGCCTTTGTCCAGTTTGGCACTATCGAGGATATCGTTAAGCAAGTGGAGTAACGAACGAGCAGAACGATTGATGGTCGAAAGGTGTTTGTGCTGTTCGGTATTTAACGGCGAATCCAGCAAAATATCACTAAACCCGATAACCGCATTCATTGGCGTACGGATTTCATGGCTCATGTTAGCCAGAAAAGCAGCCCGGGAAGCGGCAGCGTGCTCTGCAACCTCTTTGGCAATTACCAGTTCGTCTTCCATTTCACGGCGGTCGGTGATGTCCATAATAAAGCCGTCCAGCCACAGGATGTTATCATGTTCGTCACGAATATAACGGCCATGCTCCCGCAACCAACGGATATCGCCCTGTCGATTATAGATGCGGTATTCCATATTATATTCTGACTGCCCTTCCAGGGCTTTTTCGATACCTTCCACATCGTCAGGGTGAAATAAATCGACAAAACTGATCTTAGGATGAGGCAATAAAAAATCAGCAGGCGGATAACCCGTAATCCGCTCTACCGCATTACTAATAAACGCCATCGGCCAGTCTTTTTCATTTAAACAGCGGTAAGCGATACCCGGTATATTGGCAATCAGTGAACGAAACTTTAATTCGTTTTCCCGAATGGCCTGTTCCATTGCCAGTCGCTCACTGATGTCGGTAATAAACAGAATAAACAGGGATTCTCCGGCCACCTGCGTGCGCGACAGGCTTATCCGTAGAGGTAACATCGTGCCGTCTTTAGTGTAGGCTTCGACGTCGCGGCTGTTACCGATAAGTTGTTCCCCTTCCGGCTCTTCTGCGTATTTGAAAAAGCGTTCATTGTATAAATAGCGGCGGTTTTCCGGCAAAAAATTCACCAGCGGGGTACCCACTAATTCAAGCCTTTCCCAGCCCAGAATAGTGGTAACGGCTTCATTAACGGTTTGAATAATACCCTCATCGTTAATGGTCAAAATGCCTTCAATTGCAGATTCCATCAGGCTGACCATTCGCACCTGAGAGCGCCGCGCATCTTCAGAGGCCTCACGGTATTTAACCAACAAACTGATTCCCAGCACCAGCGCTATCATAATAGCGGCAATAAAGGTTACGCTGGTGGCCAGATAAAATGACATTTCTGAAGGTTGTTCAGATATTTCAAGGCCGGGAGGCGCAACAAAACGGGCCGCCGCCATGCCGGTGTAGTGCATCGCCGAAATAGCACACCCCATCACCACGCTTGCCATCATGTTCATTTTCAGCATGGAGTATTTGTTTTTGAGCAGACTTTTTAAACCGTGACGTACCCACAGCGACAACATAGCCAGGACCACGGCGACTACGATGGAAAGCAGGAAAATAGTCAGGTCATAGCGTAACAGCGGGGCCATTTCCATGGCCGCCATGCCAATATAATGCATGGCGCCAATACCAGCGCCTACCAGGACCCCGCCGATAATGATTTGCTTATTACTGATTCTCTGCTCGGTTAACAGTCGCAGGGCCACATACGCAGCAGCAATGCCGGGGAGCATTGACACCAGCGTAATGTGCCAGCTGTAAGAGACTGGCGTGCACAATTCGAAGGCCAACATGCCGATAAAATGCATTGACCAGATACCACTGCCCTGAGCAAATGCACCCACTGCCAGCAAACCACAGCGTCCGTTCTCGGTTCTGGCTCTGCCAGCCTGACTGGCCACCTGAAATCCCATAAATGAGGCAAATACGGCAATACAAACAGAAAGGAGGACTAACAAGGGACTGTATTCGCCAACAAGCAGTAACGAAGCGTCAGAAATAGAAAAAAGGTCAACAATAAACTGCATTAAGTAGGCCTGAGAAAACAATAATTACCTTGCTAACTAAGCCTCGCTGCTTGCCAGCTATGCATAAATAAAAATAAATAATCTTCCATGTTATTTTTATTAGACTGCCGCTATATACATCACATGTCAATCAATAACGGTCTGCAGCAACTATACTGACATAAAACAAAGATAGATCAATCGATTAGCTCTTTACGTGTTAACTTTGTGCGCCTTCGCTCCGGGCTAAATTATGCAATTTAAAGGCAACGCTAAAGCCTTTATCAGGCTGACTATCGAAATACACGTCGCTTTGCAGCATTTGTTTAACCAGATTGTGCACAATACTTAAGCCCAATCCGGCGTTTCCAGCGCCACGGCGAGTGGTAAAAAATGGATCAAATACCTTATTGAGAATATCACTGCTAACGCCTACGCCATCATCAGCAAATGTCAGCTGATAACCGTCGCCTGCCGGTGCCAGCGAAATGGTAATTTCACAGTGACTTTTTGCTGCCAGGCCAAAGCCATGCGCCAATGTATTGGAGGTAAGCGCTGTGAGGATTTGGATAATCACCGCAGGATAACTCACCACTACCGCTCCCGGCGGGATCATAACGTTAAAAGAGATTGCCGATGCTTCGCCATTGCCGGAATAAGCCGCCGCAAATTCATTGACCAACTCAGCAATATCAACCGGTTCGAGTAAAGTGGCTTCATCCGCGTTTTTAACTGCCACCTGCTTAAAGGTAGAAAGTAATTTGGACGCCCGGCGCATATTTTTAAGCATGCTGGAGGACAGATCGGTTGCGGTGGCTAAAAACTCGGTAAACGACTCAGCGTCCAGTGACCCTGACTTGTACTTTTCAGATATTTCGTTGAGCAGCTCAATCAGTAACGTACAATTACCGATATTCACACCCAGCGGCGTATTAATTTCATGGGATACACCGGCCACGATGCCACTTACGGTATCGATTTTAGCCGCGTTCATTTGCTCTGACGACGCTGACTCTGAATGTTCTTCCGGCGCGTTTTTATTCATATATCCTCAATACAATCAACGTTCAACCGTCATCTTCCAACGAAGTCATCAGCCAGAGAGTAAGCCATAAACGTAATGAGCGGATTAACACCTGAATTCAATATAATGTAGTTGATAAGAAACGACCACTCCAATCATGCCTTCTACTCCCAGGATTAACCCCAAAAGAAAAAGTAGCAGATTGATTGAGCACAAGTAAAGAATCCACCTTCTAAAGAAGGTGGCTTTGCGTTAACCCCCTAAAAGGGGGCTCTATTTCAATCGAAGAAAGGACAATATTTGTGCCCTTCTTCAGTGTTGTCAACGTCGCTGGCATACATAGCAAACCAGAAGAATCATCATGGATGAGGATTCAGTCGATGCGGCACAGGGATGTGCCGTCATTGACGGTCTGGTTTGTTCTGCCAGGGACGATGACGCTTTTCACTGATAAGGGCTGCGGGGAGTCCAGAGGGTGTCGCACCACACCCTCTGGTCGCGGTCGGCGACTCCGACAAATCTATAAACATCTTTCTTCGCTAACTTACTTCCATACGGGCTAGAAACAAAAAACCCCGGCATTTAGCCAGGGTTTTGAATGTGGTTGCGGGAGCAGGATTTGAACCTACGACCTTCGGGTTATGAGCCCGACGAGCTACCAGACTGCTCCATCCCGCGTCCGAAACTGTTGCACGTATTCACGTGTTTTTGTTAACGACGCATTTGCGTTTTTTCTGGTGTCAATCATTTGCGCAATGCGCAAATATTGAGATGTGGTTGCGGGAGCAGGATTTGAA
Organism: Marisediminitalea lipolytica; assembly: GCF_001758465.1. Taxonomy (GTDB): domain Bacteria; phylum Pseudomonadota; class Gammaproteobacteria; order Enterobacterales; family Alteromonadaceae; genus Alteromonas; species Alteromonas lipolytica. The sequence goes on along the minus strand of NZ_MJIC01000010.1, from coordinate 441,874 downwards.
CCTACGACCTTCGGGTTATGAGCCCGACGAGCTACCAGACTGCTCCATCCCGCGTCTGAACTGGTTTGGACGACATATTGTCAGTCACTTCAATGTACTGTGCCGTTCAAGTGGTGCGTATTATACATAGGGTTTAGAGGTTGGCAAGGGCTGATTGTTTAATTGTTTCAATTTTTTGACCAACCGGTTAAATACCCATCATTACGCTTAATTAGTGCACTAATACCTACGCTAATTGCAGAAATACAGATTCATTTTTTGTGCAAGTTTAAAGTCCAGCTCGGTAAGACCGCCGGCATCATGGGTGGTTAATCTGACTTCCACCTTATTATAAACATTAAACCATTCCGGATGGTGTTTAAGTTTTTCAGCCCAGATAGCCACTTGCGTCATCCAGCCGAACGCACCGATAAATCCCTTAAAAACAAACGTACAACTAATGGCGTCACCCTCACGCTGCCATTGACAGTCGTCACTTAAGGTTGCGTTTAGTGCAGTAAGCTGTTCGTTAATCTGTGAATCATCGAGTTTAAGCGTCATAAGCCCTCCTGTTTTATTCCCTCACCTTAACCAAAGACAGCGTTGCCTGAAAGCATGAGCGGTAAATCGCAAATAGCATCGCTGTAAACTTTACGGCCCTTTGTCAGGTAAGTAATCCTTACCGGCCAGACTGTAAAAATGCGCTTACCACTCTCTCAGTCACGCCCTAAAAAAATAAATAACACATAAAATTCAGATATTTAAGCCGATTACAAATATGGTTTACGGCTTGCATCGTCATCACTTTAATTAAATGTGGGTAGTCACCCTGTATCAGCAGTAAAGCGTGGAGCAATATGGAAACACTACAACTGGACACCGTTTGGGATCTAATCAGCGAGAAATTACAACGCTGGATAGAGGCCAGTATAAAACACCTTCCTAATATTGCCGTGGCCATTATTATTGCCATCGCCTTTGGCGTGCTGGCTAAAATAGCTGGCAATCTGTCCCAGCGTGTTTTGTCACGAACGTTTGATTCTAAACAGATTGTAGGCTTACTGACCTCTATCATCCGGGTCGCTATAGCGACTGCCGGTGTTTTTATTGCACTGGATTTTGTCGGCCTGCGGGGTACGGTTACGTCGCTGTTAGCCGGTGCGGGTATCGCTGGCCTGGCCATCGGTTTTGCTTTTCAGGACATCACCGAAAACCTTATTGCCGGCATTGCCATGGGCATTCGCAAGCCTTTTCAGATTGGTGACGTGATAGAGGCAAATGGCGTGTTTGGTAATGTTGAAGCCATAAACCTGCGAAACACCCATGTGATGACGTTTTTTGGCCAGCGGGAAATCATTCCCAATAAAATTTTATTCCGCAATATTCTTACCAACTACAGCGTAAATGGTAAGCGCCGAATCGAAGTGCCAGTGGGCATTTCGTATGCAGATGATCCCCAGCAGGCAGCAGAAGTGCTGACAAACGCTATTAATGACCTCGACTTTGTTATCGATAAACACGACACCGGAGTATGGGCAGAGTCTTTTGGAGACAGCAGCATTAATCTGCTGGTGTGGTTCTGGATAGACTATCCGGGCGAGCCGGGTTTTATGGTTGCCAGGCATCAGGCGATAGTCACCATACAACGGGCCCTTACCGAAGCGGATATCCTTATCCCGTTCCCCATACGCACTTTGGATTTTGGCGCCAAAGGCGGCGAGAGCCTGAGCGCGATGCTGAATCAGCATGCAGCCCGGCAGCAAAAGCAAGAAAGGGATACACAAAAACCGGCAGAGGCAGATAAAGCAGCGCAACGTAATCAATTTCAGCAAAAAAACAGTGAACCCGACGAAAGCTAGGAGAACATTATGAAAGTACGTAAATCAGGTTATGTGGCATTTATTACACTGGTCTTTGGCTTTAGCCTGCTTAGTGGCTGCGCCACAGTAGAAGGCATTGGTGAAGACGTCCAGTCCGCCGGAGCTGGTATTGAAGAAGCTGCCGAAGAAGCGTCTAACTAAGAGAGCCTTGCCGGGATGTTCTTAACCCAATGAGAGCATCCCCCAATTCCCGGGTCAGACAATCAGCCATTGTAATAGAAATGTTGCTTTTATATTAATTCTAGTGATAATAGTGGCAACGATAGCAACTGGTTGGTCCACTTAAACATGAATATAAACCGAATTGATTTAAATTTGTTTGCCGTTTTTGATGCTATTTACACGGCGGGCAACCTTACCAAAGCGGCCGATGTTTTATGTATTACCCAGCCCGCTGTGAGCAATTCGCTGGCCCGGCTGCGCGATTTACTCAATGATCCACTGTTTGTCCGGACCGGCCATACCATGAGCCCTACTCCCGTGGCTCAAAATTTAATTGGCCCTGCGCGTCAGGCGCTCGAACTGCTCCGTACCAGTGTTTTACAGAGTCGGGAGTTTAATCCGGCAGTGGCTGAAAAAACGTTTCAATTTGCCTGTCGTGATTTAATCGAAGCCAGCATGCTGCCGCGACTGATTGCCAGTATCGAAAGTCAGGCTCCCGCAATTACCATCAGCAATTGCGACATCAACAGAAACAACGCGTTAAACGCCATGGCCAGTGGTCAGCTGGACTTTTACGCCGACAGTGAAATGCTGACCGATCCATATCTGGCCAAACAAAAAATAGCCGAAGATCATCTGGTAGTGGTAGGCCGCCGAAATCACCCGGCCTTTCAACAGCCCATGACGCTGGAGAATTTTTTAGCCTGTGGTCATATCAAAGTGACTCAACAGCCTGAACAACCTTGCGAAGTTGACATCGAACTGGCCCGGCTCGGTCATCAGCGGCGGATTGCCATGCAAAGCCATCATTATCTCACCATACCCAGTGTACTGGTAAAAACTGATTTACTGGCCTGTCTGCCTTCCCATCTTGCCAAGCACTACGACCTGGCGATATCTGCACTGCCTTTTACCATGCAACCACAGCATTATTATGTGTACTGGCACGTTAGTGCTAACGAGGATCCGGCTCATCGCTGGGTGCGCCAACAGTTAGCCGATATAGCCCAGGCATTTCTGGCCCCTCAAGTTGCCCGGCATGCGGCCTGATTGCGCGTATTCCAGCATATACTTCATCATTGTCAGGTAAAGCCAGCGGCGGCGTAAATATTCATTAGCCGCCCACCCTCCTTAGCATTCATCTTTCTTTATAAAAATCATTAACTTAGATCACATAGAAGGAAGCGCAATCATTACAGCTGCAAATTATCCCGGCTAAATATCTGCCCGGCATAAAAATAAGCATTTTAAATTCCCGTCTCACGCCACACCATAACCCACTGATATTTATCAATTAAAAACACCACGTGACCTTTCATCTCGCGCGATAAGGTATTCGTTTAAATAACTATGTATGACACTGGTTGTTTATCAAAATCGCCAGCGGGGCTTTAATGAACCTGACAAAACAAACACCTGATTGACACCTAACACCTTACTTTAACAACAATAATTCTGAGGAGCTGACCATGTTGAAAATCGTTAAGACTTCTTTATTTGCACTTACTGCATCACTGGCTTTTACTGGCACTGCAATGGCCGATGTAGAAGAGGCATTAGCTAATATCTGTACTATCGTTACAGCAGATGACAAAGGCGAACTGCGCAAAAAAATGCGCGCAGTACAGTCGGACTACCGTTTAAAATTACGCGATTATTACGCCGGTATATCTTGTAGCGGACAAAGCCTTATCCGCACCGCAATCAGCAGCAACGCTGTAGAAGTTGGCACGCTGCTAGTAAAGAAAATGCCCAGCCGCGATTTAAGCGCACCGGAAAGCGACGGTAAAACACTGCAAGCGTGGATTAACGAAAATGGTTTACAGGATCACGCTGTTGCCAAAGAGTTAATGTCTCGTCTGTAGTGGGTAGCACAAAATTCATGCTAGCCATGTAAACAGTTCAACATGGTTGCAGGGAGATAGCAGTCCCCTGCACTTTAGAAGGCGCCGCAAGGCGCCTTTTTTCTGTTATGTGTGTAGAGCTTTTAAATTCAGCAATATTTACTAAAAAATCCAGCTAAGTAGTGCTTGATAATAGTCACGCTGCAAACCAACAATTACCTGGTTAGTCTGCCTCTTACACGATCCGACAGCCGCAGGGTGATAACGACCCAAACGCTACTTTTCGTTCTTTAGTACTTTTTCCGGATTGTCAGTATTTCCTCAGGTAGCAATATGGCTGTTAGTTTGTTATTAATAACAAAGACAGACTCAAGAACGGTGCAGTGACATAAAAACGCGCCAATTACGCCAGTTTCCTTTTTTATGTGCCAGGAGTTTAAATGGAACTCAATCAGGTTACGCTGCCAGTAAGAGACATGGATGTTGCTGTAAATTTTTATCTGAAACTCGGCTTCACTCAGATCGTCGATACACCACACTACGCTAGATTTTCTTGTCCCGATGGAAATTCAACATTTTCCTTATTTCTTGAACTTGGAGCGTTTAAAAACAATTCAGTGATTTACTTCGAACATGAGAATCTTGATGAACTTTGCGCCCAATTGTCTGAGAAAGGCATCCGTTTTGAACAGCAACCGACAGAGCAAAGGTATCTTTGGCGAGAAGCTGTTCTTAAAGATCCATCGGGTAATAAAATCAAGCTTTACTGGGCAGGCGAAAATCGTTTAAATCCCCCCTGGAAAGTAGAAAAGCGCTTATAGAAGCGGCTAATACACGCATTATTCTGCTAATCCTGGAATCCGCTAGTAAGCAATATTAGTCTTATTCAGGCAATCATTTTTGTAAAAATCAGCAATAGTACGGTTCAACAGCTGCTCTTTCTTTCAGTATTCCCTTTTCCGCAGATCCCTTTCAGCCCTTTAATTTCGCTACGTAAAAGGGGCACTACGTTGATTTAACGGTATCAACAACAGTATGCAAGCGTATTACTTTAAATACCATTGTATTGGCAGCACTGTTTTCCTGCTGTCACTGCTGAGGTTTAATAGCCTCAACAAACAAAACAAAACAAAACAAAAACAACAAGTTCCATTAGGCTGCTACCAAACGTAAGGATATTTACCATGTTGAAATTTGCTAAAACTGCTGCGCTTGTATTAACTGCTTCTTTTGCCATTAACGCCACTGCTCACGCGAGTGTAGAAGAAGCCCTGGCTAACATTTGCACCATCGTATCTGCCGATGATAAAGGTGAACTGCGCAAGAAAATGCGTTCGGTTCAATCAGATTATCGCTTAAAACTGCATGACTATTACACCGGTATTACCTGTGACGGCCAGAGCTTAATCCGCACCGCCATTACAAGTAACGCCGTAGAAGTTGGCACCCTGTTAGTTAAAAAGATGCCAAGCCGTGATTTAACTGTTCAGGAAAACGATGGCAAAACGTTACAAGCCTGGATTAATGAAAATGGCCTGCAAGACCACGCCATTGCAAAAGAATTAATGGCAAGACTCTGATACTGTCTGCCCAAAGTTTGATATGAACCATGTCAACCCATCAACATGGTAGCAGAGCTCCGGGCTCTGCGGTGAGGCGCCGAAAGGCGCCTTTCCTTTTTTATTTAGCCAGAAAATCATCAGCTTACAAAATGGTATATTATGCTATACCAATGTATGACAGGGCTGGTTTATCCTGTGTCCTCTCTGATATTTAATAGTGCTGAATTCGTTCCCAACTGAGGCTGTTATGACCAGACAATTAATGACCATCAGCATAGTAAGTGCCGTTCTGAGCATCAGTAGTGCCATGGCAGATGAAAACGCCTCAGTCAGTACCCTTTACACCGGCGACACAAAAACCTTGTTAGTAAAAAAGCAGCGTAGTGCTGATAACCCTCTGCCGGTCGCCAGGTTACTGCGCCAGAATACAGATAGACCCAATGCCGAAGATGCTAATGGTCACAGCACAGCGGTAACGTTTTTTATTAATCAATCCGTTGCTCCATCGGTTCAGTCTCTTCCTTCTGTTCGCTAAATCACCCCTGGCGCCTGGTTTTAATGCCTGATATGCCATTTTATTGGCATTCTTAACTACCACTGCCGCTTAATAATCACTAAACTAGCGCCACTTAGTATTAATCACAGTCAGGGATACTAATGAATCGGCCTGTTCCTTTTTTTAAGCATTCGTTTGCGCCGTCTTTTTCGGCGCTAACGCTGGCACTGCTCAGTAGCCCGATCATGGCAGAAAATGCCGCAGTCGGTGCAGAGAGCACCCTGGAAACCATTGAAGTCACAGCGCAAAAGCGCCCGCAGAATTTACAGGAAGTGCCTGTTGCGGTTACCGCGATCAGCGGCACTTTGCTGGCAGAGAAAGCCAGTTTTGATATCTTTGATATCGAACGAGCCGTCCCTACCCTGTCGGCGTTTCAAAGTCAAAGTGCAACTAACAGCGCCTTTGCTATTCGCGGCATCGGTACATCATCACAAAACTTTGGTTTTGAATCCTCCGTGGGTTTATACGTTGACGGCGTTTATCGGGCCCGGCAAAACTCAGTGATCAACGACCTGGTCGATTTGAGTGCGGTGGAAATTCTGCGTGGTCCGCAAGGCACCTTATTTGGCAAGAATACGCCTTCAGGCGCAGTGGTGATAAACAGTGTAGCGCCAGATTTTGACCAAAGCGGCTTTATCCAGCTAACCGCGGGCAACTACGATATGCTCAATATCAGTGGTGCCAAATCACTTACTGTGCTGGATGATATTCTCGCCGTCCGTTTGAGTGGTTTTACCGCCCGCCGTGATGGCTGGATAGATGATTTAACTCACCCTGAGCAACCATTAAATAACCGCGACCGCTCAGGGTTTCGCCTGCAGGCACTTTACACGCCGGATGAGGATATCTCACTGCGCGTTATTGCAGATTACGCCGAGTTGGACGAGCGCTGCTGCGCGGCCTTAACCTGGCAAGGTAATCTGCAAGCTGCAGAAATCCCCGGCAAGTTCGGTACTGATAGCCTGCTGGCCTCTCCTCTGGTAAACGCCACAGTATTTACCAAAGCGCAGTTTTTTGATGACACCACCGCATTAAGTACGTCACCACGCTCTGCGATGCAGGATAAGGGTATTTCGGCGCAGCTTGACTGGGCGCTTAACGATGAGCTGACACTGGTTGCTATCAGCGCGTTACGGCAGTTCGACAGCTACGATTATATCGACTCCGATTTTTCCGATGGTGAACTGCTTTCCACCATTAATGATGCCGCTCAACAGGCTTTTACCCAGGAGCTTCGCGTTCATTACACTACCGACAACCTCGCCGTGATTGGTGGTGTATTTTATTTTCACCAGCGTCTGGATTTAGTCTTTAACAATATAATCGGCAACGACTTTCCTGCATTTTTTGCCACCAGCGCCAGTGAGCTGCAGCCATTAACTGACGGCATCAATGCGCTGAGTGCCTTAAGTGGTGGTTTGATTGCCCCTGTAGCAACTGCTACCCCTGGCGGAACGGAATTTGCGCATAGCGCGAAACAAAGCCAGGACAGCGTTGCCGTGTTTGCTCAGAGTGACTGGCAATTTTTACCCCGTTGGACTCTTACCACCGGCTTACGCTGGACCAGTGAAGATAAGGATCTTAAGGGTAACTATAGCGAAATTGGCCCCGGCATAGACGGATTATCCATGCTGCCAGAGGAAATGCCGAATCCTTATGCGGCAATCCCGGCATTAACGGATATCGCCAATTCACTGTTAAGCGCACAAATGCCAGCAGCGCAGTCTCTTGCAGCAATAGCGCCATTTCAAACCCCTGGCTGGGGCTTTTACTTTTTAAATACGGCGTCAATTTTACCTCGCCCGCCCATGCAGGCAGAACTGTCAGACAATAATCTGTCGGGTACGGTTAAGGTAAGCTATCAACCCACAGATAGCCAACTGGTTTACCTGTCCTGGGCTAACGGCTTTAAATCAGGCGGACTCAATACCGATCGCATTGCAGCAGGCTTTGATCCGGTGTTTCAGGCTGAAACGTCACGCTCCTGGGAGCTGGGCTATAAACTGGAAATACCTGATCACGATTTACGCCTTAATCTGGCGCTGCATAAAACCGATATCGATGATTTCCAGGCTTCGACTTTTACCGGCACGGGATTTAACCTGCAAAACGCCGGCAGCATTGCCACCAAGGGCCTGGAAGTTGATCTACAGTGGTTCCCGCTTGCCAGTACTCAGTTGTCGGTTAACTTTGCCCGCAACCTGGCTCGCTTTGACAGTTTTGCAAATGGTACTTGCTGGGTCGCATATTCCTGGCATACCGGCATTGATGATCCGGGCCGTCAAAACCCGGCCGATCCGTTTTGTTCTCGTGCGGGTGACCGCATAGGGTTTGAACCTGAAAACCGTTATACCCTCGGTCTTGAACACTATGTGGATGTGCTGGATATACCCACTACGGTGCGGGTAGATTACATGTACACAGGCGATCTTTACCTCGATGATACCAACGATCCTTATAAACACGTTGGCAGCTTCGAACTTGTTAACGCCAGCTGGATGTGGGAAATCCCAGCCTGGGACAGCCAGATTATTGTCTGGAGTAAAAATCTGCTGGACAAAGACTATGTGGCCAAAAATGGCTTTGATGTGCCGGTTCAGGCCGGCAAAATTATGGCCTATCCTGGCATGCCACGCACCTACGGCATCACGCTGAGAAGCCATTTTTAATTGTTATTCCCTTCTGCTGTTAACCTGCGGGTAATTTTACCCGCGGGTATACACGGCATCTGACTTTTTATTGAACGAGATCAAGTTGCTTTTTTACCGCCGGTGTAAGCTTAGCAACCTAATGTAATGGCTGTAGTCCGTTACAACTCCCAATAAAAAGAAGATCACAGGCTATGCAAACAATCGATTTTTTTGATCCGGCGCTGCTCAATAAATATAACATCAACGGTCCGCGCTACACTTCTTACCCTACCGCACTGGAGTTTTCCGGTGACGTAACCGAACAAACGCTGTTAACCGCAGCTCAGAACAGCCCAACCCAGGACTTGTCACTGTACGTACATGTGCCGTTTTGTCATTCCCTGTGTTATTACTGTGGCTGCAATAAAGTGGTTACCCGTCACGCCGAGAAAGCCGAACGCTATTTAGATTATCTGGCCTTAGAAATTGCTCAGCGTGCCAAAGCATTCGCCCACTATAAAGTTAAGCAACTGCACTTAGGCGGCGGTTCGCCAAGCTTTTTCAGCGCCGCCCAGCATCGTCGCCTGATGGCGCTGCTGACCAGTGCTTTTTCGTTTAGTGAAGCAGCCGAATGCAGTATCGAAATCGACCCGCGTACTGTAGATAACCAGTACATTAGCGACCTGGCGGAGATTGGCTATCGCCGCATCAGTATTGGTGTGCAGGATACCGATTTTAACGTACAGCAAGCTATCAACCGCATTCAGAGCACTTCGCATATTGCCGGACTGGTCACTCATGCCAGAACCGTTGGCTTTGAATCGGTTAATCTGGATTTAATTTACGGCCTGCCTCATCAAACCGAAGAAACCTTTAAATCGACACTGGCCGCGGTAAAAGCCATGGATCCAGAAAGGGTTTCATTGTTCAGTTATGCACATCTACCGGAACGTTTTGCCGCGCAGCGTAAAATTAAAGATGAATGGCTGCCTTCGGCTGAATTGAAACTGGCATTAATGAAGCAGGCAATGACTACGCTGAGCGAAGTCGGCTATGAGCTGATTGGTATGGACCATTTTGCCAAAGCTAATGACGAACTGGCTATAGCCCAGCGCAATGGCGAGTTACACCGTAATTTTCAGGGCTACACAACCCGTGGCGAACTGGATTTACTCGGCCTGGGCGTTTCGTCTATTTCTGCGGTGTACAACATGTACGGGCAAAACCCCAAAACACTCAATGAATATTACGCAGCGCTGGATGAGCACACCGATCTGACCAATAAAGGTGTGCTGCTTACCCGCGATGACATGCTGCGCCGCGACGTTATTATGCAATTAATGTGTAATTTAAGCCTGTCTATTTGCGATATCGAATCACAGTGGGATATTGATTTTAATGCTTATTTTGCCGATGCGATTGCCAGCCTGGACCCGTTTATCGACGATGGACTGGTATCGGTAACGGCGCAACACATCAAGGTTGCCCCCAAAGCCCGCTTACTCATCCGGATTATCAGCATGTCTTTTGATGCGTACTTAGCCAGGCAAATGCATAAGCAACGCTATTCCCGCGTTATTTAGGAGCGGTCGGGAATTAAATACTTACCCGCCTTATTTGCGGCCAGTGCTGTTCGGCACTGGTCCAGCAATTTCACCAGACTCGTCTCCGGATTTGCTTCGTCTGAGGTGACGATAGCCGATTTGAAACGAATATTCAGTGGCAGCATAGTGCCTTTACTGAAAAGATACTTACTGAGCGCCTGACTCACCTCGTCTACAAATTTAAGTCCCTGACTTTCATCCATATTGGGCAGGCTGATTGCAAAGGTCGCACCGCGTATCCGGCAACAGCGCCTTAACGGCACATCAAGCAGGCCTTCTATCACCCGCGCCACAGACTGAATTGCCTGATTACCGCGCAAGAAACCCTGATGTTTGTTGATCTCGTCGATACCGCTTACTTTCACCAGCAATAAGCTAAATGGCTGGCTTGAATGTAAGCAATAATTCAGCACATCCCCCACTTCGTTAAACAGATAGTGCTCGGTTTTCATCCCGGTTAACGGGTCGTCAAACCCGGCATGGTAGGCAGATTCTGATACAACCCGGCTTTTGAGCTGATTCGCTACCCGCTGTTTGAGGGTGCTGCCCACCACCGGTTTTTTTACAAAGTCACTGCCACCGGCTAACCAACAGGCCTCCTGAACATTCCGCTCCACAGACGAAGTAATAAAAATAACCGGGATTTTAACAAAGTTATGGTTAGCCCGGATTTGCTCACAAAATTCCAGTCCACTGGTGCCCGGCATATTGATGTCCAATAGAATGAGATCAATCGGTGAGGAAGCCAGATGTTTAAATGCCTCTTCTGCGGAGCCCGCAGCCTCACAGTGGCAAATTTCGCTCAACATGGCGATTAACATCAGCCGGGCTATTTCATCATCGTCTACTACTAATACGCTGCACTGGTCTATGGATTTCACCGGCAATTTCCATTTTATCAGGAAGAATAAGCACTTATAAACACTGTGCAGTTAAAACACCATTCAACTTTAGTAGTCAATTTATTGACGGCAATTTCAAATTATTGACACTCTCTTTAATTTTACGGGGCCAGTGCGCTGGTTTCCTCATTGAGATAGGCAGAAAATCGTTGCATACAGGCCGCCATTTGTAGTGAGATTTGCACATATAATTTATCAACCCCTTCCTCACTGAGAGTCTGTACGTTGTACTCAAGGGAGGCTAGCCGTTCTTTTAAGTCCTCCGCCCCGACCTCTGCTGCCACGCCTTTAAGGCTGTGACAAGTAAAACGGATGGCCTCTTTGTCTTTCGCTTGTACTGCCTGCTGAATAGCCGCCAGCTTTTCATCACCTTGCTCAAGAAACAACGCCAGCAGCTTGCGGTAAAGATTCTCATTGCCGGCCAACCGGCCAATCGCTTCATCCCGTTGCCACTGCAAATCAACAGATTCAGCCTCAGGCGCCTCGGAGGTCTGCTGTGCAGGTTTTAAAAAGCGTTTTAACTTTCTTATCATTTGAGCGGCCTCAACGGGTTTGGTTAAATAGTCATCCATGCCTGCTTCTTTGCATTTTTCGCTTTCACCTTTCATTGCATTTGCTGTCATAGCAATAATCGGAATTGTCTGCCATTCGAGACCGGCTCTCCCGGCACGAATGGCTCTGGTAGCATCGTAGCCATTTAATACCGGCATATTACAATCCATCAGAATTAAGCTGATGGCGGGATTGTCCCTCAGCTGTTTAAGCGCGTTTTCACCATTTTCGGCCATCACGATTATCAGCCCGAAGGGTTCTAAAATAAACGAAGCCACCTGACGATTTATTTCGTTGTCATCCACCACCAGCACAGTTTTACCCGTAAGCTCATCATTAATTTCAAGTTTAAGCTCACTTTCCTGGTAGCGCCTTTCTGCACTGGTATCCACAGGTACTTCGCTGAGGGTATAACGGCTGTTGGCCACATGTGAGAGAAAAACCGAACGGTACAGAGGCTCTACCATATTGTAAGACAGTGGTGGGCGATCCGCTGAGTCCAGTGGCTCGCGGGAAATGATAAACAAGGTCGGTAACTCTGCCCCCTCTTCGCCCCATTGCTGCCAAAGCTGGCATAATGCGCTGTATTGCGGACAATTGTCGCAAACAAACACCATGGAAAGCGATTGCAGGTTTTTCAACTCACGTGCCGAGGTCAAAGAGAGTGCTGTGGCGCCATGGCTCGCAAGCAGTTTATTAACAACGGTTGCAAGCGGCGACTCGCCTAACAATAAACCCGCGGTTTTACCTACCAGGCGGGTGCGGTCCTCCGGCGATTTTGCCTGCCATTGTTCCACAGGGATAGTAAACGAGAAGCAGGAGCCCCGGCCTTCTTCAGACTCTACGCCGATGGTTCCGCCTAATAACGTTATGATTTCACGACAAATGGACAATCCAAGTCCGGTCCCGCCATACGAAGTAGCAATACTATTATCCGCCTGACTAAACGCTTTAAACAAACGGTTCATATTTTCCTGAGCTATACCTTTGCCGGTATCGGTAATATCGATTATTAACCGCGCAGTGTGCTCCTCAATTTCACTGCGGCACGCCACTTTAATGTAGCCGTTTTCGGTAAATTTAATGGCATTGTTAAGGAGATTATTGATGACTTGCGTAAGTCGGTGAGGATCACTTTTTATCAGGTTAATATTTAAATCACAGGTATCAATATAAAAACCCAGGCCTTTTTGATTGGCGACAACAGACATAGTACTGGTAATGCTTTCCAGTAAACCTTCGGGGTTGAAATGCCGAAAATCCAGCTCCAGCTTTCCCGCTTCAATTTTAGATAAATCCAGGATATCGTTTATCAGCCGTTTTAAGCTTTCCACGCTGTTTTCTGCCATCGTGAGCAATTTTGCCTGTTTGGCATCCAGCACTTCGTTTTTAAGTAAGTTAGTCGCCCCCACAATCCCATTTAGCGGCGTGCGCATTTCGTGACTGATAGTTGAAATAAAATTGGTTTTCAGTTCACTGACTTGCAGCGCTTCGTCCCGGGCACGTTTAAGCTCTACGGTGCGCTGCTCTACTTTTTCTTCCAGTTGCCGGTTGGTCTCGGCAACTTTTAACATCGCCTCTTTTTCGGCGGTAATATCACGAATAACAATGGCAAATTGCGCAATCGCCTGCTCATTATCTATACGGTTTACCTTGCAGTGAAACCACCTGTTCACGCCATCAGACACCGGCACTTGCCATTCGATACCCGTGGCTCCCGTGCCCAAATGTGACTGCAAGGCTTCAGCCACCTCAGCGCCGCCAAACCTTAACAGCAAATCGGTAATGGACTGCCCGATACTTTGTTTTTCGTTAAATAAAAACAGGCGTTCAAAGGCGCTATTTGCCGTGTTAATCCGCCATTCATGGTCCACCGTAATAACTGCATCTTCGGCCACATCAACGGCCGCCTTGGCTTCTTCGGCATTGGCCAGCAGGGTTGCTAATTTCTTGTTGTTTCGGGCAAAGTAGAATAGCAACACCAGGGATAACACCAGCACCACAACCAAACCTACCAATGACTCAAAGCGCCGGTCTTGCAGTTGTTTGTTGTAATACTGTTCCCCCATCAGAATATAGCCGTAAAGAGAGCCACCGTCGTCGCCCATCTCTACTGAAAACTTTTCGCCAACCCCGTACATTTTCTCGCTGGCACTTTTTACAGAAAACAAGCTTAACCCTTTGAATCCTGATTCTTTTTCTGCGTATTCACTGTCAAATTTGTGTTGCGGTGCCAAATCCCGGCTAAATCTAAAATCTTTATTGGGGTGTTTTATAAAATAATGCTCAAAATCCGTTAGCACGATTACCAGATGCTCACTCACCAAAACCTCTAATTCATCCAGCATGGAAGTAGCATCTATATTAGCGATAATTTCGCCGTAAAATTGATTAGAATCGGTATAGATGGGCAATGCCATTCTGAGCGTAGGGACATAAGGAAACGTTATTCGTCCATGTTCCCGGTTTAAATCGATATGCGACACAAAAAGCTGTCGCTCGGCCATATTTTTTGTTTCGATAAAATAATAACGGTCGCTTTTATCCTGTAGATCGTTTTCGTTCAGGGCAATTATTTCGCCGCTATGACGCTCAACCCGGATCGCTTCTTTCCCCTGCGCATCCAGAAGGCGTAACTGAAAATAAGCCTCATTGTTTTGCATAAAGCTGATAAATATATCACTTAATCTGCTTTTTAATTGTGCGTTAGTAGTCCCATCGAAAGGGTCAATCCCCTGATGTTCGAGCGCCCTTGTTAACCCTTTAACGGGGGGCGTGCCATAGAGAAAATAAAGATCATCATGATAAGAACGGTAATGGTTATTGAGCGAATTTTCTATCTCGCTTAAATTAATGCGGGTATCCTCCAGCACCGCTTCGTTAAAAGAAAAAACGATGAGTCGGTCGGCCACCAGCGCAATCGATAACACGATCACAGCCGCAGCAACTAAAAAAATCTTTATCAATTTGTTGTTCAAGTGTTTGTAACCCTGCCACCGCGATTTAACATGAAACTGCGACATTTATTGAATTGCTGTATTTCTTTATTAAAAAATTAGCGTAAAACGAGAAATTTACTAGGAATCTTCTAAAATTGAGTTAGTAGTGATTACCAAGCCAGTTATATAAGTGTGAGGAAGCATGCACGTAGATGCAGATCAAGGGTGCGTACTGGCTGTTGATGATCAAGTCAGCGAGCTGCTGATAATTGAAGAAGCTTTGGGGAGTTACTACAAAATAGTAACTACGAGCTCGCCAACCGAGGCCATTAAGTTAGCCAAATTACATCGGCCGGATGTGATATTACTGGATATTGAAATGCCCGGTATGGACGGGTTTGAGCTGTGTAAAACATTGCAGGCAATTCCAGATTTGGCTTCCAGTAGCTTTATATTTATTACCAGCCATCACAGCGTTGAGATGGAATCCCGCGCACTGAGGCTTGGCGCATCAGACTTTATTCCCAAGCCCATCCATGTGGAAGTCTGCCGGTTACGGGTAAAAAGCCAGATGATCATTAAGCAACAGGCTTTTGCCCTGAGTAAGTCGTTTAAGGATCTGCACCGGGAAAAAAAATATCTGCACACTATATTACGCTCAATTGGTGATGCCGTAATCACTACTGACAAAAATGGGATAGTGTCTTTTTTAAATCCTATTGCCGAACGATTGACCGGCTGGCAAGAAAAGCAAGCAGCCGGCACTCCCATTGACGTAGTGATGGATTTACGTGAAGCCTCAACAAACACTACCATGGCCAATCCCATTTATTTTGCACTGGAACAACAACGCACGGTAGCCATGGCCATGAATGCGAAGCTGGTTAGCCAAAATGGCACAGAATACCGTGTTGAAGATTCAGCCAGCCCTATATTCGACCCGTTAACCAACACCCTGTTAGGCGGCGTAATGGTGTTTCGTGATGTAACCGAAGCAATCGCCATGAGCACACAGATGACTCACATTACGCATCATGACCACCTTACCGGGCTGCCTAATCGCGTTTTGCTGCACGACAGAATGCTGCAGGCCATCCAGGCCAGAGGCAACAGTGATCGTTTGATAGCGGTGTTACTCATTGACCTGGATAACTTTAAATACCTTAATGATTCACTGGGCCACCAAACCGGTGATGCCATTATTGTGCATTTGGCCAGCCGCCTGGAGGACATTGCACAAAACAATGCAACTGTTTCGCGAATTGGCGGTGATGAATTTGTTTTTTTAATGCCCACTTGCAAACAGTTGGCGCAAATTAATCAAATGGCGCAACAACTAATACACGAAATAAATCAACCTTTCTCCGTAGGTGACGAAGAACACCGGCTGACCGTAAGCATGGGGATAAGTGTTTACCCCGTGGACGCCAGCAGCCCGGAAGAATTAATTAGTCATGCCGACACAGCCATGTATAAAGTGAAACACGCGAACAAAAATGGCTTTGCATACTACTCTGATGAATTATACGAAGGCATGAAAGAGCGGGTGGTTAACGAAAAGCTGCTGCATAAACGCCTTAAGGAGAAATCCCTGCTGGTGTATTTTCAGCCTAAATACCGCCTGGCGGATAATACGGTTAGTGGCATGGAAGCGCTGGTGCGGATAAAAGACGATGACGACAACATTATCTCTCCCTTGTCGTTTATCCCGGTAGCCGAGGAAACCGGCCTGATTATAGAGCTGGGCAATCAGGTACTCGACCAAAGCTGCGCCCTGGCCAGACAATTACTCACTGAAGGCAACCCGATTAAAATTGCGGTTAATGTCAGCGCTTCGCAGTTTAACGATACTCGTTTTACCGCAATCGTTGCCGACATTTTATTAAAACATGAATTACCGGCTAAATATCTGGAGCTGGAAATTACCGAAAGCGCGCTAATCGAAAATATTAACAGCGCCAATAAAACCATGCGCCAGCTTAGAAAAATCGGGGTTTCCATAGCACTGGATGATTTTGGTACAGGATATTCAAGTTTGTCCTATTTACGCAACTTTAACTTTAATGTGCTTAAAATTGATCGCAGTTTTGTTAAAGACCTGGATAAAGATGAGCAGGCACAAAATATTGTTATGGCAATAGTGACGCTGGCGCGTTCACTGGATTTACAGATTGTCTGTGAAGGCATAGAAACCGAACATCAACTCACTTTTTTAAAGCGCATTGGTTGTCACGAAGGTCAGGGATTTTATTTCACTCAGCCACTCCCCTACGAACAATTAAAAAGCAGGCTATACTTACCAAATGACGATGCATGATGAAAGTTACACAACGCTAAAAACGTTCGTCTTTACCAGTCGCTCGTTGTCAGACTGCAGGGTGCTGGTAGTAGATGATGAGCGTTCGAGTTGCCTGCTAATTTCGACAATTCTGGAGGGAGTTGTTAATTGTGAGTGTTTGCACCATTCAGAAAACGTGTTTGCCCTGTGCGAACAAGATCCGCCGGACCTGATTATTCTTGATATTAATATGCCAGGCAAAAATGGCATTGATTTATGCCATGAACTTAAAAGTCAGCGCAGTACTGCACAGTGCGCCATTATATTTATCACCGGTAGTAGCGACGCAGAAACCCAGGATAAATGCTGGAATGCCGGCGCAAACGACTTTATAAAAAAGCCCGTAGTAGCCTCGACCCTCATTCACCGGGTAAAAAACCAGTTGCAGAGTCAACTGCGTCTTGAGCTGTTAAGTGAGTTAACTTTTAAAGACCAATTGACCGAACTGTATAACCGCTATTACCTGATGACTGAAATTCCCACTTTGATTAAACGCATTGCGCGGGAAAAAGCATCTATCGGCGTCATCATGTTGGATATCGATTTTTTTAAAGGTTTTAACGACCAGTACGGACACATTGCCGGCGATAAGTGTTTGCATCAGGTTGCCAAAGCAATGCAACAACAGTTACTGCGACCTCAGGACGCCATTATTCGTTATGGCGGCGAGGAGTTTGCCGTTATTTTACCCTTTACCGATGATGACGGCTGTCGCCATGTGGGTCGGAAACTCCTTAAAGCGGTTGCCAACCTGAATATTGTTAATGCTACCAGCCAACTCAATGTTGTCACTGTAAGCGCCGGATATTACGTAGATCACCCGGACCAGAACGCCAGAATTGAAGATATGATTGACCAGGCAGACCAGGCACTTTACCGGGCTAAACAGTCTGGTCGAGCCTGCCTGCAGGGGCCTTTACCCGATTAATATTTTACCGGTCCGGGCTTTAGGCACAGCAAGCCCAAAGTCAGCTCACCTGTTACTCATCAAAACAAGCATAAACCGGCCCGCCAACCTTTAAGTCAGAACGCGTAAACACTTCCTGACTCACCAGGGCCACAAGCTTTTGTTCACCACAGCTTAAAGCCACGCGGTACTGCCGATGGTTAACCGTTTCGACCTGGATAATCTGACAGGCCAGGCGATTTGTTTTTACCACTTCAGCGTCTGCTGTGGCCAGGGTAATCTCTTTCGCTGACAGCCGTACTTTTGCCTTCGTCCCCGGGCTCACACCAGGTTGCAGTTTAACCTGTATCAACTGTTTACCCAGTGACAGAGCCATCAGGCCGGCGGCGGGATCCACCGCCTGTACCGCAGCATAAATCACACAGCTAAGCGGTAACGTGTCAGTATCGGCTTCAGCGTTTATCAACGCTTCGGGACGACCAACGGCAAGGCATTGCCCGCCGTTAATTTGCGCCAGGTTTTCACAGGTCTGCAAAATATCGTCGACATCGTGGCTCACCAGAATAACGCGCACCTGCTCGCCCAGATACGCTTTCAGGCGATACAGGATACGCTGACGCAGGGCTTTATCCATGGCACTAAAGCTTTCGTCTAATAGCAATAGTTTTGGACTCGCTAGCAACGCCCGGGCCAGTTTAACCCGCTGCAATTCGCCTCCGGACAGGCTCGCGGTGTTTTTGGTCAGCAAGGTCTCGCACTCACATAACGAAACCACCGATTGTTGCTCCTGCTCGCATTGATTATGGGTAGCCACAAGGCTGATATTTTGCGCCACCGAAAGCGCCGGGAATAACGGCGTTTGGGCACTAACCAACACAACATTCCGGGCCTGAGAAAAAGATAAATCCCCCCAATTGCCTGCCACGCTGGCTGACGGATTAAACCCTGCCAGAGCCTGTAGAAATGTCGATTTGCCCGCCCCGGAGGGTCCGGCAATGCCAAGCCACCCGTCATGCGCTGGCACCTGTATGTTAACATCCAGCGCAAAGTTACCGGCTTTAGCGCTTACATGACATTCCATTTAAGTCTCCGCTTTCCCTGTAACCAGTAAAGTGCCATTAACAACACCAGCGAAAACACCAGCAGGATGGCTGCCAGCTTATGTGCACCGGCATAATTGAGCGATTCGACCTGATCAAACAAGGCAATGGAGACGACCCGGGTTTCTCCCGGAATATTGCCGCCAATCATTAATACCACGCCAAATTCGCCAATGGTGTGAGCAAAGCTTAAGCCTGCCGCAATTAACAAACTGGGCTTAAGGGCCGGCAATACCACACAGCGCAGACGCACGTACCAGGGCAGATTGAGCATTCTTGCGGTGTGTAAGTAATCTGGATGTAATTGGGCAAATCCGGCATACAATGGCTGTACGGCAAAAGGAAAAGAATAAATTACCGACCCTAACACCAGCGCTTCAAAGGTAAATGCCAGTCGCTCTCCGGTAACGGCCAGCCAGGCAGCACCAATGGGACTGTCTGGCGCGAATGCCAGTAATAAATAAAATCCCAGCACCGTTGGTGGCAGCACCAAAGGCAGTGCGACAATAGCTTGCACCACGGCTTTAAACCTGCTGTTCCAGCGACTCAACGCCCAGCTCAGGGGCGTTGCCAGTAACATCAGTAGCAAGGTAGAAATGCCAGCCAGTTTAAGGGTGAGCCAGATTGCTGCTAAATCCATGCTAGTGCTTCCCTGTGGCTGATATGTCGGCCAAAGGCGCATAGCCCAGCGCGAGGAGCTGTTGTTGCACTGCGTCACTTTGCAGGAACTCGGCCAATTGAGCAGCCGCCCCGGCGTTTTGCCCCCCGCCCAGAATGGCCAGTTGCTGCACAATTGGCTGGTAATCAGCAGGCAGCGAATAGCAGGTCAAGGCATAACTAACACACTGGGAAGCGGCAATCATGGCCACGTCAACGTTGCCGGTTTGCCAGAACTGCAAGGTTTGCTGGATATTACTGCCACGGATCAACCGTTTGGACAACGTTTGCCACAGCCCCTGCTTTTGCAGTAATTGTTTGGCAGCCCGACCATAGGGCGCCACTTCAGGTTCGGCAATGGCAATTCTCAGCGCCGGATCCCGCCACCGTGGATCGCTCAGCTGGCGTACCTCACCAACCAGAGCAAGACGGCCCACTGCATAGGTTTTAACCCGTGCAGCCGACACTTTGCCGCTACTGATTAGTGCTTGCGGCCGTTTACTGTCGGCCGATAAAAACAGGTCGTAGGGCGCACCATGTTCGATTTGGGCATAAAGCGCACCGCTGGAACTCACCGTTACCCGCGACTTAATGTTAGTTTGCGCTGCAAACTCCACCAGCAGGGTCTTCAGCGGCACGGCAAAGTTTGCGGCCACAGCTATGCTCAGCGGTGGGTTTTCTTCTGCCACTGCCAACGCTACGCTACAAAACCATAACAACAACGCAAACCTGGTTTGTCGCATACCCGTTCAGCTATCCTTGTCTTCGGTTAACCAGCGCATTGCCGCATCGTCGTCAGAGCCTTTGGCGGCGACCCAGTGAGCCTGTTCACCCACCCACTCTTTTTTCCAGATAGGCACCGATTGTTTGAGCATATCCATCAAAAAGGAGGCGGCTAAAAAAGCATCCTGGCGATGGGCGGCGCAGGTTCCAACCCAGACAATCTGTTCGTGATTAGCCAGTCGGCCAACCCGATGCACTATGCCCGCATTGGTCAGCGAAAAGCGTTTCACCGCTTTATCAATAAGCTGTGCTAACGCCTGTTCGGTCATGCCGGGGTAATACTCCAGTTCTATGCCATCGATTGCGCCAGCGTGGTTGTAATCCCTTACCCGGCCGGTAAACGTAACAATGGCACCAGCACGACTACGCTGATCGTGAGCACACAGCTCGTCGTACAGTGCCTGCTGGCTAAAATCCTCCTGTGCTACCCGGGCAAACATTCTAACCTCCGGTAACCGGCGGGAAAAAAGCAATCTCGTCATCCTCACACACTGCCGTGCTGCCGTTACACAGAGTCTGATTGCGGGCACTGAGAACATTAGCAGAGAGGGCTTCGCGCCATACTTCTCCCTGTTGCATCAATTGTTCACGCACGCCATCAACGGTGGCATTATCGGGCACGGCCAGCTCCATGGCATCGCACCCTGTCAGCTCGCGGATTTGCGCAAAAAATTTAACCTTCATCTCGACTCCAGTGGCCGGTTTTGCCACCTTGTTTCTCTAACACTCTGACGTTGCTGATCACCATAGCGGGATCCACCGCTTTACACATATCAAATAAGGTCAGCAGAGCGACATTTACGCCGGTTAACGCTTCCATCTCAACCCCGGTCCGACCGTTAAGTTTGCAGCGACAGCGGGTAATGATGCGCTGGTTTTCTTCATCCACCGTAAACTGAATATCTACTTTACTGAGTGCCAGCGGATGGCAAAGCGGAATAAGATTAGCGCACTGTTTGGCGCCCTGAATACCGGCAATGCGCGCTACAGCCAGCACATCCCCTTTAGCCGCACTGTTATTTTTAACCTGAGCCAGGGCATCGGCGCTTAAATGTAATTCCCCTTCGGCAATGGCTTCGCGGGTCGTAACCGCCTTTGCACTCACATCCACCATATTGGCTTCGCCGTGCTGGTTTACGTGGGACAAAGCCATATTAGTGAGCCCCTTTTAAATGACCAACAAAGTTACAAGGCTTAAAGGTAGAATCCAGCTGCGAACAGATAATGCCCTGCCAGGCCGTTTTGCACGCCCCTGTTGAACCCGGCAGACAAAATATAACCGTGCGATTGGCAAAACCAGCCAGTGCCCGGGACTGAATGGTTGAGGTACCAATTTCGTTATAGCTGAGATAACGAAACAGTTCGCCAAAACCGTCTACCGTTTTATCAAATAAAACACTGAGTGCTTCCGGTGTTGAGTCCCGTCCGGTAAAGCCGGTACCGCCGGTAACCAGAATGGCCTCAATAGCCGGGTCAGCAATCCACGCCGAGACAATCGCTCGCTGCTGGTAGATGTCATCAATGACCAGCTGGCGTGCCGCCACCTGATGGCCTGCTTCAGTGACAGCCTCGGCCAGATAAGCACCGGAGGTATCAGTGTCCAGCGTACGGGTGTCAGAAACGGTTAAAATAGCAATTGCGAGTGATTCAGAAGCGGTTGTCATGCTGGTCCTTAAAAATCTGCTGCGACAGGACTGTCGAATTGGTACATTATGCGTTGAAATATATCAGGATAAAAGTCTTACCATGGCAGATACTCTCAGCTACGCTCAGGCAATGACGTACAATCGCCACATTGTCCTGCCGCAAATCGATCTCAGCGGTCAGGAGGCCCTGCTCAATGCGCAGGTCCTGGTTATCGGTATGGGCGGACTTGGTTGCCCGGCCGCCCAGTTATTGTGCACCAGCGGGGTCGGTAAAATCACCCTGGTGGATGATGACATTGTGGCCAGCTCTAATTTGCCTCGCCAGTGGCTATACAGCCACGCTCAGGTAGGGCAATACAAGGTTCACGCAGCCCGTGACAGACTCCATGCACTCAATCCCGACTGCCGGATTAGCGTTATCAGCCAACGACTCAACGATGAAGACCTGGCGGCGCTTATTCAGCAGCACGATATGGTTTTGGACTGCACCGACAATCCGGCCAGCCGCCTGCAAATTAATGCCCAGTGTTATCAGCAACAGCGGGTATTGGTGAGTGCGGCATCAATCCGCTTTGAAGGCCAGTTGCAGGTAGTTGATCCGCGCCAGCAAAGTCCATGCTATCAGTGTGTCTCGCGGTTATTTTCGGCGCAGGCGTTATCCTGCAATGAAGCCGGTATTTTCGCGCCGGTCGTGAGTGCTATTGGTACGCAGCAGGCGCATATTGCATTGTTGATGCTTATGGGCATCGAGGTGCTACCGCCCGGACAACTTATGACCTATGATGGCTTGTCTTTAACCTGGCAAAGCTTTAGCGTACCTGCAGATCCGCAGTGTCCTGTTTGTCAGCCTCAATAAGAATATCAGTTTATATGCTAAATCACGTTAACAAACACCATATCCGGGTTGCGCAAAATGCCTCGGGGCGCAGTATGAATGTGCCGGTTTACCACATCAAAGGCCAGCGCCCCGGCCCTAAGGTTTATATTCAAAGCTCTATCCACGGCGCAGAAGTTCAGGGCAACGTAGTGATCTACCATCTGATTCAGTGGCTGCAAAGTTTGCCCATTTGTGGCGAAATTACGCTGGTACCAAACTGTAATCCCGTAGGAACCAATATAAAGGCCGGAGAGTACACGCTTGGTCGCTTTGATCCGGTTAATGGTACCAACTGGAACCGGGGCTATCATTATGATGCCGCCCAGGTGATGGCGTTTGCCGATACGGTTACCGCCGAAGAGTCCACCGCGTCTATTAAGCAACGCTTTCGTGAGCATCTCGCTAAAGCCATCAGCGATAAGCTGGCCAGCCCCTGGGGGCTCGGTCTTGCCCAACAGCTCAACTTAAGGCTGCAACAGCTGGCCCTGGATGCTGATTATGTGCTGGATTTACATAACGGTCCGGTTTCCACCCGCCACATTTATATTCCGGAATACGCCAGGGAAAGTGCCACAGCGTTTAATTTTCCGCACTGCATTTTTATCCCAAATGTGTTCGCCGGCGCATTGGATGAAGCCACGTTTTGCCCCTGGTGGACACTCACCGAGATACTTAATCAGCGCGATAACCGTGACCTGGAGTTTGGCGTTGAAGCCTTTACGCTGGAAATGGGCAGTCAGGAAGTTATCGATTTTACTGAAGGTGAAATTGATGCCAAAAGTATTCTGAGTTATCTCACAGTAAAAGGTTTATTGCCGGAAAGTCAGATTCAACCGCTGACCATGCCGCGCATTGGCGTTATGCTCAAAGATTACAAAACCTTGTTTACGTCCTGGGGTGGCATGGTGGAATATTGTGCTAAACCCGGCGAGCATATCAAACAAGGGGCTCTGCTGGCCCGCGTGTTAAACATAGATGAACTGGATAATGACAAGGGCAGTCATGATATTCTGGCCCCCTGCGACTTAATTCCGATGCTGCACTTCCCTTCTGCCTCTGTACTTAGCGGCACCCAACTGTATAAGTGTTTTACTAACTACTTTGAGCTGACCGGGGCATAAAAAAGAGGGCGTTAAACGCCCTCCTGTCTTTGCTTACCGGGTTAAATCGGCGAACCGGGTGGTAATGGCTTAGGCGTAAAACGCATTTGCCATTCACCGGTATCGAAGAAATGCTCCAGGTAATGTTCCAGGCCGCGATAAGCCGGCACATCATCTTCCTCTTCGAGCCATTCGGTTAAGGTCATCAGTTCAGTGGTAATAGCCAGCTTTACTTCTGGTGCGGTTTCATCGCTTAGCAAAGCCTCAATCACACTTTGTAATGCGACCAGTTGCAAGCGTGCAACAAGAATATCCTGGGGTTCCGGCTGACGATAAAAATGCATGGAGAAAATTTTACGTACCACGTCATCAACGCCGGGGACACTGGATTGCTGACTATGCTGGTAAGCCAGGCGATTTAACCGCTCCGGCGTCAGCAACAATTGCAGACTGAACGCCGCAGCACTTTCTGCCGCCGACACCGGATCAAACACCCGCCCCATACGACCATTAAACTGCTCGCGGGTTTGTGCTTCGGCGTAAATCGGTGGCGTTATAAGCTGTCGGATAGTAGCAGGTAGCGCCAGTAATTCCGCGCCGGAGGCTTCAATAAGGCGCATCATCGCCTCAACCTGGGTTTCCGAAGGCACCAGTTTGACCCCGCGAGGCGTAGCATAATCGCCTTTATTTTCGTAGGAGTAATGAATACCACCTACCTGTTTGGCCAGCGCTTCCAGTTGATAACGGTGTAACAGATAAACCGGCACCAGCGCGTTTTCCAGCGAAGATAAGCTGTTGCCGGTTGCGACCGTATTAAGCCCCATATTAGCCAGCGCAATCCGGCGCACCTCAAGGAGATGATCGTATTCGGCCAGCGGGTTTTCACCGTTGTCCCACATGTGACCATCGGATGAGGCATGACGTGAGGCGCGTGAGTCCGCATCTGATTTATATTTTAAGCCTGCGTTGCGAGCCCTGGTGACCAACGCATTAAGCTCGAATGCACTGTCGGTACCCTCGGCAAAATCCTGATAACCGTAGGCAATAACATACTTATCCCACTCACCCATACCTTCGTCATAAGCATCGGCCAGAGACAGTCGATCGCCCTTGATATCAATCTTGGGATGGGGGTAGTCCATCACTGACTCACGGCCATTTTCGCTGGCGGCAAAGTTATGTGCGATACCCAGGGTATGGCCGACTTCATGTGCAGATAACTGACGAATACGGGCCAGGGCCATCTCTTTTTGTTCTGTCGTCACTGCGTTTTCAGAGGTAAACGGACTGGTTAAGCCCAGCGCAATCAGGTAATCCTGACGCACCCGCAGCGAGCCCAGCGTAACGTGGCCTTTAATAATTTCGCCGGTACGCGGATCAACCACAGAAGAACCATAAGACCAGCCACGGGTAGCACGGTGAACCCAGTTGATTACGTTGTAACGAACATCCATAGGGTCAGCATCGGCCGGTAATATTTTTACCTGAAACGCATTAATGTAACCCGCCGCCTCAAACGCCTGATTCCACCAACTTGCCCCTTCTTTTAAGGCGCTCAGTACTGGCTCCGGAATACCGGGATCCAAATAATAAACAATGGGTTCTACCGGCTCACTCAGTTCTGCCGACGGGTCTTTTTTCGCCAGACGATGACGGGGAATATAAGCTTGTTCGAGGGGTTCGGTAATCGGTACCGAGTAATCCTGCCAGCTGCGCTTCCAGTAACCGGAAAACGGATGAAACGGACGCGGCTGGTAATTATCATCAGGCAACGCGACAAACGAGTGATGCAGATGCACCGTGACGCTGTCGGCATCGGGCGTTACCTGACGCAGGTATTCTCCGGTTCCATCGCCACCAAAGGTCACCAGTGCTTCCAGTTCGGTGTTCAGCGGAAAAGCCTTAGTGCGCGGCAGATATACACCACTGCGCTTGGCATCGGCTTTAAAGCTGCCCTGTTTGCGGGCTTTTAAACGCTTGGCAATACCGTGAATGTCGCTGAATAACTGATCAGTATAATCAATCAGTACGCTACCGTCATTGCTGGCAACAATTGGGAAACCGGCGATAACCGAGTCAGCAAAGGCTTCATCGATGCTGGCGTGCTCGGCAGGATTACTGCCACTGGCACGGTACCCGGTATTTAACTGTTTAAGCAGCAATTTGTTGCCGTAGCGCTCAAACTGGACCAGACGGGTAGCCCCTAACTGGCCGCGGTCTAATCCAATGTCATTCGACCCGACGCCCTGGGGTAAACTGGATTGAAACAAAAAAGGCGCGTTAACCGTATCAATTTGTAAATACACTTTGTCGGCCGCGACATCGTAATACACCGGGATAAATCCCGTTTGTTTTTGCATTTTTTGGGTAAACGATGCGATGGTCTCTGCCCATGCAGGCGTAACACTCATCAACACCAGACTTGCTAACAGCACATATAAGCGCACCTGTTGTTCCTCCGGATTATAGTCATTTGTTATTGTAAGATTTTTACGCTACCCAAAGCAGGCAGATAAATCTACACCGGCCTGACCAAACCACCAGAAGTACCGACCAATGGAAAATTGGCACCGATCCTATTGATTTGCCGCAAACATTTTTTACCCCGTAAATATGTTGTGATCTCGCTTGATCTGCATCAAGGAGGATTTTACAGGCTGTCGTAACCTGCAAAGCGGTAAACCGAAATTTTAACAAATCAACACAGGACCAACTTGCATGGGGCTTAATTTTCAACAGCATGATTTCACTGATACTCAGCGAGCGCTGTTTGATGAGCGGGTACATGCGCAGTTAGCCCGGGTAAACACGGAGTTAACCCGGGATTGCTACAATACTGATGACATCACACTGGGTGCCGAGCTGGAATATTATCTGGTTAATCGTCAGTTTAACCCCGCGCCCCTGAATGAAGCCGTACTGGAAAAAGCCCGTATTGATGGCCTGCAGGAAGAGCTCAACCAATATAACATTGAATTCAATCTGACCCCGGTAAGCGCGTCTGGCAAGCCCTTTTCTGCGCTTGGTCAACAGTTGCAAAAAGCCACTCGTGTTATTGATCAGACCGCCAGCCTGTATGACGGTCATGCCATGGCTATTGGTATTCTGCCGACGCTGTCGGCCAGCCATCTTACCGAAGACTATCTGACCAACCGGCCGCGTTATAAAGCCCTTAGCCAGCAATTAAGTGCCCAGCGTGACGGCCCCTTTGATATCGATATTCACGGCCAGGATGTAATAAAAACCACCTGTGATGATGTCACGCTGGAAGGCGCAAATACGTCCTTTCAACTGCATCACCGAATCGCCAATGCGCGCTTTGCCGACTGCTACAACACCGCCCAGCTAATTTCACCGCTGGTGCTGGCACTGGCGGGAAACTCACCGTTTTTTATGGGTAAACGGTTGTGGCAGGAAACCCGAATTGCCCTGTTTAAACAATCCATTGACTATCGCGACAGTACGGCAACCCAATGGCGACAACCCGCCCGGGTAAGTTATGGCCATGGCTGGCTAAGAAATGGTATCACAGACTGCCTTACCGAGAGCGTGGCACTCTACCCTGCCGTGTTGCCGGTGGTCGCTGAAAAACTGCATGGAAATGCCAAACCCTTTGCCGAACTGAATTTGCATCATGGTACGGTATGGAGCTGGAACCGTGGTATTTTTGACCCCGGCGAAAATGGTCACGTACGCATTGAATACCGTAGCTTACCGGCGGGCCCGACCCACGAAGATATGCTCGCCAACGCCGCATTACAGGTTGGCCTGGTCGAAGGCTTGTCTGATCACATCGAAGACTACCTGCAACGGCTGCCATTTCGTTATTCCGAGTATAATTTTTACCGCTGTGCCCAGTCTGGTTTGAATGCCCATATTCTCTGGCCGCACAAGCATCAGCGCCACCTCAGGGAATACCGGGTCACCGAAATTCTTGCCGATTTATTGGTAAAAGCCGATGACGGACTGGCCAGAATTGGCGTCGACAAAGCCGAGCGAGATCATTACCTGCGCATCATCGAACATCGTCTTGCGGCGCGTCAGACTGGCGCGACCTGGCAATTAAATACCTACAAATCACTTATGAATGAATATCCAGAATCCAAAGTACTAAGCGAACTTTGTCGCCGGTATTATCAGTTGAGTCACGGCGGTGAGCCGGTCGCTTATTGGGAGTAGTTATGGGACAACGCAAATTAGCCACCACAACTGTGTTACCCGAATTCAAGGTACTCAATGCACCTCAGCCTGAGAGTATTCCAGACTCGAGCATCGCCTTTCTACAGCAGCTCAACGGTCCGGCGGTGATTTTTGTGCCGGGTAAAACCCGTCGTAAACGCGCCATCACTACCCTGCTGCACGGTAACGAACCCTCTGGTTTTCAGGCTTTGCACCGGTTACTTAAAGAAGGTTTCGAGCCCTATGCCGATACCACGTTTATTGTGGTTTCAGCGATAGCAGCTCTGCACGAGCCTTTATTCACCCATCGCGCGCTGCCGGGTGAGCGCGATATTAACCGCTGTTTTAAACCGCCCTACAGTGACCGGCCAGGCTTATTAGCCAAACTTGTTCTGGATTATCTGGTTGATTTAGCGCCTGAAGCCATTCTTGATGTGCATAATACGTCCGGCAGTGGCCCAGCGTTCAGTGTGGCGAGTCGGCTAAGTGCTCAGCATTCCGCGCTGGCCTCACATTTTACCCGTTGGTTTATTCATACCGATATTCAGCTTGGTTCGCTGATGGAAGTGCCTTTTTGCTGTCCGGTGGTGACCATAGAGTCTGGCGGTGCCCAGGATGAACTGGCGACAATTAACGCCTATAACGGATTACGTTCGTTTCTGTCGGTTCAGGATATTTTCACGCCCCGACAGGATGTGGAACTGCTGGAACATCCCAAGCGCCTGGAAATCCACGGCCAGGCCAGCCTGGCTTATGCCGAGCGCCCGGTGTTTGGAGCCAATGTGACTATTCGACAGGATATAGAACAACGCAATTTCGGAATAACCCGCCCCGGTGATGTGCTGGGCTGGGTAGATCACTGCCGACTGGAACATTTTCGCCTGTCAGGTCAACGAAAAAATGAGTACCTCGGCGACTATTTTTGCGCTGACAACAGTGAACTGACCGTCACCCGTCCGCTCAAATTCTTTATGGTCACTACCCGCAGTGATATCGCTAAGTCTGACTGTCTGCTGTATTTTGTGGACATTAACGAGCAACCCACCAATACCGTACGTCAGCAGCACATTACTGAAGTGCCCCTTAGCGATTAATCACACTGAGTTTGTTTACCAGGCCGGTTTTACGTTGTTGTCGACGGGCAACAACGGCCTGCAACGCAGCCTGATGGGTGACCAGCACCGCGCCCTGTTTGGCACGGGTTAACCCGGTATAAATTAATTCCCGGCTGTAAATTTGCGCCGCCTGTTTTGACGGCGCCTCAGGAATAAACAGCAGCAGGTGGGCAAACTCTGAGCCCTGAGACTTATGGATGGTCATGGCATAGACGGTTTCGTGGCGCGGTAAGCGCATAATCGGAATTGCGCGGTACTGGTTGTCAGCGCCAGCAAACCAGGCTTTTAATACACCAGCCTCATCTGGCCAGATAAGTCCGACATCGCCATTATATAAACGCTGGCCGTGATGATTTTCGGTAATCATTATCGGCCGCCCACGATAAAAACCCCGCTGTTCGCCAGGTGCCAGCAGCTTTTCCAGCCGTTGATTGAGAACGTCGGCGCCCCAGTCGCCCTGTCTGAACGGCGTCAGCCACCTTACCGCCTGCAGTTGCGCCATAGCCGCAGTCAGCGATTCAGCGCTGGCAATGGACCCAAACCACTGTCGGGCCAGTGT
The DNA here is from genome assembly GCF_001758465.1 of Marisediminitalea lipolytica. GTDB lineage: Bacteria > Pseudomonadota > Gammaproteobacteria > Enterobacterales > Alteromonadaceae > Alteromonas > Alteromonas lipolytica. The sequence goes on along the minus strand of NZ_MJIC01000010.1, from coordinate 412,003 downwards.
ATTAAAAGCTTGGCCTATAACGTTAAATCCGCACTGAGCAACGCCATCTACCTGCTGCGATTGCGCCGCATTCAGCTCAGGCAGTGATGGCCAGATAGCCTCGATGCTACCCAGATTAACCGCGCTGGCGACGTCGGCCAACTGCCCACTGAAACGCTGGGCCTGCTTCAGCTCAAAGTGCACCGTGGGGTGAGTCAGCTCCTGCTGTACAGCAAGTGCAGGCAAATGCGGACACAAAGCATGCAATTGCTTTTGTGATGCGCTGTCTACCACATCATCTGAATCTGTTGCAAAGGCTGCAATGATATCGCCCAGCACGTTACCGGCTTCCACCGAAGGCAACTGCATGGGATCGCCGACTAACAACACCCGGGTATCTTTGCCCAGCGCCCGGAATAGTCGGGTCATCAGGGCTAAATCAATCATTGAGCTTTCATCCACAATGACCACATCCGCCACCAACGGATTGTGTTGATTAAAGCGGCTTTGAATGCCCCAGCGAGGCATGCCCAACAGGCGGTGCAGGGTCATGGCTGGTTGCGTTAAACTACGCGCATAGCCAGCTAACGCAGGTTCATCAGCAAACTGGGCTAAAGCAGCAGCAACCGACTCGGTAAGACGCTGGGCTGCTTTCCCGGTTGGTGCGGTCAATACGATATTAAGTTCGCCCTGCCAGGCCACCTGCAATGCCATTAGCAAGCGTGCAATAGTGTAGGTTTTACCGGTCCCCGGGCCACCGGATAGCATTGCGAATACGCGGTTAACGCACAGCGCGGTAGCGACCTGCTGCCAGTCCTGAGTGCTTCTTGCTGTGACATCAAAAAGCGCAGGCCAGAGTGCCGTTAAACGGCTCATTTGCTCTGCGGTTAAGGCTAACGGTGTCATCCGTTCGGCAATTCTGCCAACCAGTTCCTGCTCAAACTGCCAGTATCGGGCGGTGTACAAACGTCCGTCGTGATAACGTAATTTACCCGCCAGTTTTTCATTGGCGCATAACAGCTGAGCCTGTTCGGCAAGCACGTCCTGAGCGGCAAAGATAAAGCCGCTTTCGTCCTCGTCGGCACGGTCAAAACGCCGCTGCCCGGCAAGTTCCGACAGCAGCAGGCAACTGTTGCCCATACGCTGCGCCTGACTAAGCGCCAGTAACAGCATAAAAGCCGTGTCATTGTCACTTTGGGTGAGTTGGGCAATTTCGCGGGCAAAAAAATAATCGATGGCTTCGATATCAGCCAGCTGTGCTGCGCACTGGTTATAATCGGTAAACATCATTGTGCGCCCTCCGTTACCTTAGCGGTCAGAGCCTGCTCCATTTGTTCGATTAATGCGGTGGACAATGGATCAAAAAACACCCCACTGCCCGGCGGAAAATCGGGTGACATGCCCCGTAAATAAAAATACGCTACACCACCAAAATGACTATCAGGGTCGTAGTCTTCAATCCGCTGAGCTAAAAAGCGATGCAAAGCCACACTGTAAATCAGATACTGCAGATCGTAATAATGTTGCTGGTTATTGAGACACAGCTTATGCGGGTGATAATCACCAGGTTTGTCACCTAAAAAGGTCGACTTGTAATCGGCCACAAAATAACGCCCCTGATGACAAAAAATTAAGTCGATAAAGCCATGCATCATGCCATCAAGCTGAACGCCATCCAGCGCTACCGGTAACGCTTCGATTGCCAGACTATCACGATGAGCCTGCAATACCCGACCAACCGCACGGCGGTTTGCCGACTGTAGCGGGAAATAAAACTCAGCTTCACGCAGGGTGTCAGACAGCGGTAAATCGGCCAGCTGTAAGCATGCCTCCCCATCCGGTTCCAGTACCAGAGGCGTTTGTAACACCTCTTCGAGCCACTCAAATAAGGCATTGTGAGAGGTCTCTTCAATGCCGTAGCGTTTGGCTATTGCGACGCCGTTTTCCTGCCAGTCGGGGGCACTGAAATCGGTGACTTCAAGTAAATCATGTAACAAATTACCGCTTTGCGCGCCGGCTTTTAAGGCAAAACGCAAGGCCGGGCTGCTAACCGGTGCGACCGCTACCGAAGGCCCATCACTAAAAGACTCGGCCTCACGCTGACGAAAACTGGTATGCGCCACCTGGCGGGTGAGCGCCGAAAACGAATACAAACGCCAGTTGTCATCCAGTGGGCGCTGGAATGTCTGGCAACTGAGCTCAGCGGCCTGCTCCTGCGCCAGCGTCAGGGGCACTTCATCAATGTGGGTGAGCATTGCCGTGTGGCCAGCGCCTTCACTCACAATGGCCTGAACTGCCTCCTGCCAGTCGTTAAACGCCTCGCGCCGCACGAGGGTGCCAAGGGCCGACTGTTCACTGAGTTTGCTCTCTGCCACGCCCAGATAGCAGCGGTGTGAAGCCCGCGTAATAGCCACATAAAGCAAGCGCATGGACTCTGCGTCGCCCTCACTTTTAACCCGTGCCTGGATAGCCGGTGGCGCGCCTAATGCCATGCGTTGTGATGCGGTTTCGCTATCATAAAAACGCAATACCTGAGACTGACGCCCGCCAAAACTCAGCGGATCGCGATACTCACTGGCAAAGGGTACAAACACAATTGGGTATTCAAGCCCCTTGGAGCCATGCTGGGTGACTATCTGAATCAGTCTGGCGTCACTTTCCAGCCGTTGAATATGCTCCTGGGACTGCTCTGGCTGGCGCACCTGACGGTGCAACCAGTTAAGCAGATGACCCGGCTGGGTATAGGTCCGCGCTGCCTCTTCCAGTACTTCACCAAGGTGCTGGTAATTGGTCAGACTGCGCTCAGCATCGCCACCGCGCGGCATATAGCTGTTTTGCAACATGCCCAGAATGAGTGCCATAACCCCCTGACGAGTCCAAATCTCACGCAACTGGGCAATTTGCATCAACAGGCGATCCCAGTCGCTGGCATATTCATCGGTCAGCAACGTGTGTATCTGTTCGCGACTAAGGCCCAGTAACGGACTGGCCACAACACTGTTAACCAAACGCAGATCGTGAGCATGCCAGATTGCGTTAAGCACCATCAGTAAGTCGGCCGCTTCTGAGCTGGCAAACAAACTGTTACGGTTAGATAAATAGACCGACGGCAGGCCAACCGCCTTCAACGCGCTCTGCACAATATCAGCTTCGGTACCGGTTTGTACCAGAATCGCAATATCAGCCGGTAACACAGCGCGATCGCCAAGGGTCGCCTGCGCCAGCAAGCGCAAAATCTCATTGGTGAGTTGTTTAGCCAGCCGCAAGCGGGTTGCGCCCTTTGCCTTGCTGTCGTCCTCAAGGGGCTCATCGGCAATAAAGGTTAACGCAGCCCTGTCGTTCGCACTGTCCACCAGCGGGATAGCCGCAGCTTTCGCTCCGTCACTGGCTTTGACCGGCTCATAGCCAATCCCGAACCGAAAAACATCGCGGGCCGGTTCAGAGACTGGCGCGCCCCAAAACAGGCGATTGTACGCCTCTACCATGGGTTTAACCGAGCGCCAGTTAGTGTCCATGACCCATCGATAGCGGGCCTGACGCGCCGCTTGTAAATAGGTAAAAATATCACCGCCGCGAAAACCGTAAATGGCCTGTTTCGGATCGCCAATCATCAGCAGCGTCGTTTGCGGTGACTCGTCCTCGTTTTGGGCAGCATAGACATTGGCCAGAATGTGATACTGATCAGCGTCGGTATCCTGGAATTCATCCACCAGTGCCACCGGATAACGCTGGCGCAGTTGCTGACACAATGGCGAGTCAGCGCTGTCGATTTGCGCGGCTAATAAGCGGATCAGATCATTGAAATCGACTGTATTTAACCGTTGTTTTTGTTTTTTGACATAGTCGCGGACAAAATCAACGGCATTACACACCACCGTGTAAACCGGCAATCTGGCCAGTAGCGCCTGTTTTTTGCTGAATACGTCGGCGACCTCTTCGTTAAGGCTTTTACGCAAGTCTTTAACCGGCTCAACTATCGCTTTTGCCTGCTCAATGCCCTCTCGTTTGGCCCGGTACCGATTGCCATTAACAAATTTACCCAACTCCTCAGGCACTTCATACAACGGGCCGTTAAACAGCCAGTCGAGAATAACCTGCCACTCACGGGCACGTTCAGCGTCTTTGCCAATCAGGGCACTCATAAACAAGGCTTCGTTATCCACCAGCGTTGTATAAATGCCGTCGGCCTGAGGTTTATAGCGCTCAGCCAGGCGCACCAGCAGTTGGTCAAACTGCTGTTCTATGGTTTCGGTACTGGCCAGTTCAGGCCGGTCGGCAAACTCAAACAGCGAATAAAACTCACTGAGTAACGCATCCGGAGTATGCCAGCCGCATTCGGCCAACAAAGCAAACGCGGCATCATCCTGACTGATTTTACGAATAAAATCCTCGCAGCCCTGTAAATACAACGCCTTAGTGTCGGTTGCCAGCGCCAGTTCCAGCGGCGCAGCTGAGGTAAACGCCAAATCGGCCAGCACATTGTTGCAAAAACTGTGAATGGTAAACACCGACGCATCATCCAGCTCCAGCAGCGCCGCCTGCAATAACGCCTCGGCTTCGTCCGGATCAAGACGGTCATAAACGGCGTTTAGCACCGGATCGGATTTGGCTTGCTGCCCCTCCCGTCTGGCATGCCAGTAAACCAGCGCCTCGCGCAGCGTGGCGGCTATCCGGCCGCGAATTTCTTCGGTGGCCGCTTTGGTAAAGGTCATCACCAGTATTTGTTGTACTGTGAGTTTTTGTTCCAGCAGGCAACGCAGATAAATTCGCGTAATGTTGAAGGTTTTGCCGGTTCCGGCACTCGCTTCAATCAGGTGTCGGCCCGCCAGGGGTAAGTCAATGACGTCTAACTGCTGTGCACTCATTTTTTGCCACTCCTTTTATAGTGGCTTAAAAATCCACAATACAATGCTGCAAGGCGGGTTAGCGGCACCTGACTCACCGGCACTGCAGTGGGATAAAACCAGTTAAAATACGCACTGCCACCCAGTTTACTATAGGGATCGGTAGTATCGATTAATCCCCCCCAGCGCCGCTCCAATTGATCAGAATCAAGCCAGTCATCGTCCTCATCCGTCATGTTCGCAAACTTATAAAACACCTCGGCAATAGCCAGGTGTAGCAGCGTTGGGCGCTGTTCAATATCGTTAATCGCCGCAATAAAGCGACTCAACTGTGCTTTGGCTTCACTTTCGCCCAGCGGCTTAAAGGTTTCAGATTTAAGTGCGAGGGGTTGTTTGTCCCACTGCACATAGTAGAGCGTTAAGGGTAAATCAATGCCCTGCGCGTTGGCGGTTAACATTGTTAACCAGGCCACCAGACTGCGTCTTATCTGATGCTGACCAACATGGTAAGACATCAGCATGTCATCCTGTCGATAACAGCTGCCGTACAACTGCCAGTTTTCGCCGCTGGTGTTAACCTGGCAATGGGCCTCATCCTGCTGAGGGATCACCTGAGCCAGTAAGGCAGCGGCCTGCTGCCACTGGTCCAGTTCCTGACGGGTTAATGGCGAGTCCGGCAGATCGCCACTGAGTAAAAATTGCCGGGTTACCTCATTAATAGTGGTGGCGTGATGATTAGCCACAACTTCATCGACAAACTGATAACGACTGAGTTTATTGGTTTCGAAGGGCTCGCTGTCTTCCAGTAAGCGATTGTCCAGCTCCAGCCGTAAACCTAATTGCTTAGCCAGCCAGGCAAGCGGATCGTCAAAGCAACGGGCCAGCTCGGTCACACTCATTTGACGAAGCGTGGGGGCCTGCCGGGAAATTTCCAACAGTTGAGCTGGGTCTTCTGCCACCGGCGTAAGAATACGCTTTGCCAGACGGAACCAGCCACCGGCATAACTTGGCCAGCTGTCTTTAAATACTGCCGGGCTAAAGGGGTGCAATGGCAGTTGCCTGACGGCATCGGGTTGCCATTGGTAAGCCTGATGCATAAAGTCCATCAACTCCTGCAACACCAGACTTGGCTGCCGCTCAGCATTATTTAATGCACTGCGTCCCTGAAAACTGAGGTACAACGCCTCACGGGCTGAAATCAGGGCTTCAAGAAACAAGTAGCGGTCTTCCTGCCGACGCGAGCGATCGCCCAGGCGCGCAGGATGACGAGCCATCATGTTGATACTGCCCGGGGGATTGGTACGCGGGAAATCGCCGTCGTTCAAGCCTAAAATGGCAATAATTTTAAATGGAATGCTTCGCATGGGCAGCATCGAACAAAAGGTCACCTGCCCGGTCATAAAGTGGTTACCGGCGTCTGGCGTAGCAAAGCGTTTGGTTAAAATATCCCTGACCTCGGCCAGACTCAGCTCGCCGGTAAAACCCGCCTGCTGACATTGCAGAGCCAGATCAGCAATCGCTTTACCGATGCTTTCCCAACTGTCGATATCTTCCTTCCCGGGGGTAAAACAGTCATCACGCAGGGTATTGAGATAGTGCTGCCATTGTTCAGCCGTACGCGGCTGACTTAGCTGACGGTTATGCGCCTGTAATTGCTCAATCACCAGCATCAGCCGCCCCAGCTCAACACTTTCCTGCCCTTCCACATCGGGAATCGTGACGCAGTTATCCAGCAGCTGCACGGCGTCTTCGCTGATCATGCCGAGCATTAACCGTTGTAGTCCCCACTGCCAGCTGTACATAGCACTTTGGGTGGCCGACTCGCTGACCTGTGCTTTATGAGTACCATCCAGTCCCCAGTGAATGTTGGCGCGTTCAAGCCAGTATTCGATAACAGTAAGACTCTGTTCTGACAGACTAAATTTGCGCTGTAACGGCGGCAAACTTAAATATTCGACAATCTGGGTAACACTAAAACGGCTGTCTGGTAAGGATAACAACGACAAAAAAGCCGCAACCAGCGGGTCCGCATCCAACGGCGAACGGTCGGCAATGGTACAGGGAATGCGTGGTGACATTTCGTTTTCTGTGCGCTGGACTCCCACGCGGGCAAACACCGCCTCGATAGCCGGCGCGTACTCTTCAATGGCCGGACACATCACCAGCACATCGCGAGGTTGCAGGCTGCTATCTATGGCCAGTTGGGTCAGCAGATAATCGTGCAAAGCCTGCACTTCGCGTAGCGTGCTGTGCGCAGAGTTTATCAGGATGCTGTTATCGTCTTCGTGCCAGCACTGGTCATTACTGCCCACGCTGGCTTGCAGGATATCTTGCTGCACTGAACTCAGCAGCGTGGGTGGCGAGGCTTGTTCATCCGGCGCGGGCAAATCAAAGGCGCTGATTTCGTAGCTTTGCAGTTCGGTGAGCTGGTTAAACAGATCCCGTCCCTGGCGACCTAAATTGGCCAGCAGAGGGTTATCCTGGGACTGGGTTAACCAGGCCTCAATGCCCTGCTCGCGTAAAATTCTGGCTTGCTCAGCCCGGCCTGACAGGTTGCCCCAGTAATTTACGCAGGGGTTTAAATGAAATAAATGCACATCCACATGCATGGCTAACGCGTCGAGAAAAGCCACAAATTGCGGTGCCATAGTATTAATGGCAAACAGGACTATTCGCGATGGCAACGATTTTTTGAGCTTTGCGGTATCGGTGCGCTGTAATGCAGTCACCATTTCCTCATGCAGCCGTGCGGGATGATATGGCGTATCTTTTACCAGTTGCCGCCAGATATGCGCCTGCCAGCGTTCATCGTTATCATCTGCCAGTACCGACTCATGCCGTTCCCAGGCTAGCAACCAGTCGGGTCGGTATAACAGGTATTGTTCGAGTAAATCGGCCAGTGCCACCGCCAGTTGCAGACTTTGTAACTGGCCGCTGCCATTGTCACGACTCCTGACCAGAAAATGGTTTACTCTGTCCATAGCCGGATGGGCCAGCTCTGCTTCGCTGGTCAGTAGCCCGTATATTCGCCAGCGCAAGGTTTCACGGCGAAATGGCGACTCCTTGGGCACCGCTTCATCCCCCAGCACAGCCCGCGCGGTATCCCACATAAATCTTACCGGCAAGGGATAAGCGATATTCATGGCAATACCACGCTGGGCGGCGAGTTCCATACTGAGCCAGTGTTGCATGCCAGGGCTTTCTACCAGGATCACGTCCTGACTCAGCCCCTGTGCGGGTTGCCGGTCAAGTAAGATGGCCAGAAGAAAGCTTAAATGTTCCAGTTTATTTGAGGGATAAAGTGTCAGCAAAACGTCGGTGTTCCTGTTACCGAATCAACAACGGTAAGTATGCACCTTTAGTATGAATTTAGAAATATGCGGGAAATTAACTGGCCAAAATATAACCTGTACGTTATATTACTGCGAATCAGAATTTGGACATAAAAAAACCCATACAGACCTCAGGACACGAAAAATCTGTATGGGGAAGGTTACGGGCCACACTCTGACAACTTTGAGCCGGCGTTGCCTGGCACCGGCCAAAGTTAGCGCCAGAATTTAGCGCAGTTAACAAATTGGTTATTGCAGAATAAATGCCAAAATTTAAATTTATAAAAATCAATAACTTAAATAAAGTCGATCACTACCACCCCAACTTACACTTCCTCATTATGGTGCACGCGCTCATTAAAAGTGCATCAACGGTGCATAGCTGAAATGCACTACTGATCAGCCAGCTCAATATCAACCGAAGTTCATACCTGTCACACGCCATGCTAAACTAAGCGCAAATTAAGCAAACCGAAACGGTCACTGGTTAGTCTCTGCTTGTCAGGTTAATCGCGCACTCAGCACCACCGCCCGTTTCATTTATAAAAGTTAAAACAGGTAAAGTATGCTTACTCAACAACAACTTAATACTATGTTGTCTTTACAAAATAACATGAACATCAAGGTGAACCCGCAGTGGTTAACTGCCGGTTATGGCTACTTACGGGCAGCCATGGTGGAATCGGTGGAAGCCATAGAGCACCATGGCTGGAAATGGTGGAAGGCGCAGGAAAAAGATTTACCACAGCTACAAATGGAGCTGGTTGATATCTGGCACTTTGCTTTGTCTGCCAGCATTATCGATTACAGCGGCGACGTCGAAGCAACAGCCCATGCCCTGGCGGCACAACTGGCGCAACAGGCTGAGCCGGTGGTTACCTTTGATGGCAAAGACTACGCCCCATTGAAACAATCTTTGCTGGACAACCTGGAACTCATGGCGGGATTATGCGCAGCCAAACGCTTCAGTGTGCCATTATTTATGCACATTGTAGAACAATGCGAAATGTCCGGAGACGAGCTGTATCGTCAGTATGTAGGTAAAAACATTCTGAATTTCTTCCGTCAGGATAACGGCTATAAAGCAGGAACGTATCAGAAAACCTGGCAGGGTCGTGAAGATAACGAACACCTGGTTGAAGTACTGGCGGCACTGGATATTAACGCACCAGACTACGCCGATTTAGTGTATCAGGGTTTACAACAGCGCTACCCGGCCTGATAAGGTATCGCTATTCGCACAATCCTCTGGTTGCATAGCTGAAAACTGTCAGAGCAGGCTTAATAAGCATGCCTGTGCTGACAGTTCGACTAATATGGCACAAATTAATCAGTATTTTTCAGCAATGGCTTCGTAGCGCTGGCAGGCCGCTGTCTCGCCATCTGAATTCATTAGCTGGTCACAGCTCATCGATGCCAGAGAATTCAGGCAATCCGTGGCGGGCTCAACAATTTCATGGCCTTCGCCAACCTGTGCAATCACCGTGTACTGCTTACACATTTCTTCCAGCGCATTGGTCATCATGGCTTCCATTCCCGGTGGTAAATCTCCGGCTGCTGCCATTTGCTGCTTAGCGCACATTTTACTTTTTTCACACATTTTATGTGCTGCATCATTTAAAGCTGCAATGTCCGCCACAGCCTGCGAGGAACAGCACAACAATGCACTCGCCCAGATAAGCCCTTTGTTCAGTTTCATGGTACCTCCTTGTTAAACAGAATGATGTTGCCAGATGACCTTATCAGTATACGCCTGATGAATCACATCAGGGAAGCGTTCTTCCAGCACATGGCGTTTTACTTTTAGCGTAGGGGTTAATAAGTCGTTTTCGATGGTCCAGGGCTCAGCCAGTATCACCATATGATCAAGACGCTGGTGACTTTCGAGCTGACCATTCACCTTTTCCAGGGTGCGTTGTAAAGCATGAGTTATGTGTGACCGGGAATGTTCCTGAGCTTCCTCGGACAACACCAGCAGGGCAACAGGCTGAGCCAGACTGGCGCCGGTAACACACACCTGCTCTATAAAGGTATTTTCCATTAGCATTGCTTCAATAGGAGCAGGCGTTACATATTTTCCTTTGGCCGTTTTAAAAATGTCCTTAATCCGGCCCGTAATAGTGTAATAGCCGTCGGCATCGACAATAGCCTTATCGCCCGTGCGCAAAAAGCCATCGGCCGTAAGAGCCTCGGCGGTGCGCTGTGGATCCTGATAATAACCCTGCATATTGCCCGGCGATTTGGTTAGCAACTCCTGCTGCTCGGAAAGCTTGAGGGTAACATTGCCCCAGGGTACGCCAATACAACCAATCTTATCTTTTCTGAACGGCAGACAAGCAGTGCCGAGCGCGGCATTTTCGGTCATCCCCCACCCTTCACAAATCTCAATTCCCAGTTTTTCAAACCAGGCTGTGATCACCGGCGGCAAAGGTGCTGAGCCACTGGCGCACAGTTTAGTTTGAGCCAGCCCCAGACCATGGCGGATCTTGCGTTTAATTAAGCTACTGACCAGCGGAATTTTAAGCAGGATATTGAGTTTTGCCTGGGGTAATTTATGCAAGATGCCCAGCTGAAACTTGGTCCAGAGTCGGGGGACCGAAACAAACAGTGTGGGCTGACAATGCTGCACATCACGCTGAAAAGTGTCCAGCGACTCAATAAAATACAGTGTCATTCCTGATTGCAGTGCGGCCATTTCAATCAGTACCCGCTCGGTAATATGTGCCAGCGGCAGGTAACTGAGCAGGCGATCGGTATCATCCAGCCCAAGATCATGTTTCCCCTGGGCGCCAGCCCATGCCATGGCACCATATGAATGCATCACACCTTTGGGGTTTCCGGTGCTGCCTGAGGTATAAATAATGGTCATCAGTTCGTCAGCTGCTGGCAACCGGGATGTTGTCATCGCTTCACAGTGACAAAACTCTGTCCAGCTGTAAGTTGTTTTAAGGCCAGGATAAGGAAACGCGACGGTAGTAATCTTTTCGTCAATGGCGCTTAATTGCTTTTCGGCCTCGTCCAGTTTGCCCACAAAAACCAGCCTGACATCGGCATGGGCAAGCACATAGCGAATGGTATCGGTACCCGCTGTTGCAAATATCGGTACCGACACATGCCCGGCCAGCATTATAGCCAAATCGGTAATCACCCATTCAGCACAGTTTTTCGACAAGATCGCAATCCGGCTTCCGGGCTCAAACGCCATATTGGTAAGCCGCCAGGCGAGCTTTCTTGCCTGGGTTGCAACCTCCCGCCAATTGTAGGTCTGGTATTCGCCAGCTACAGGTTGGATCAGGAAAGGCTGATCCGGTGTGTGTTGTTCACGGTAATAAAAACACTCGAGCAGCGACATTGCAGAGTTTTGAGATTGAGATGAAGTCGCATCGGGCATTATGATTTCCACCTTTTTGATTTGATTATTGTTATTTTTTGCAGAATAGTTAACAAAGACTTTACAAAATCATTAGCAATAAAGCGAATGAATTAATATGATGAACGTTAAACAGCTGTTTTAAAACCGTGGTGGTGTTTATCGCCCCGTTTCGCGCCTTACCTTGTTTATATTGTGTCACCGGCGCATTCGTGTTTTTGTAATAATAGCTAATTTTGAAAAATTTACGTCCAGGCGCAACAAGAGGAACGTTATGAAAGTCACTATCAATGAACAGGAGTTTGACTACCAGGGTGATCCCAGTATGCCGTTACTGTGGTTTATCCGGGACGAACTGAAAATGACCGGCACCAAATATTCCTGTGGAATGGCCTTGTGTGGTGCCTGTACGGTCCATCTTGACGGTGAGCCTACCCGTTCCTGCCAGTTACCCATGGCAGCTATTGGCGACAAAGCCGTAACGACTATCGAAGGTTTGTCCAGTGACGGTTCTCATCCGGTGCAACAGGCCTGGCGAGAGCACAATGTGCCTCAGTGTGGTTATTGCCAAAGCGGTCAGATGATGCAGGCGGCGTCACTGGTTGATAAAAAGCAACCGGTCAGCGATGAAGACATCGAAAATCACATGGCGGGCAACATCTGCCGTTGTGGAACCTATCCGCGCATTCGTGCAGCGGTAAAATCGGCTGCCGAAGCCGTGGCGATAAAGGTGATCAAATGACAGATTCCACGATTTCTCAATCCCGTCGCGCGTTTTTAAAGCGCACTGCTACAGCGTCTGGTTTTACTTTAGGACTGGCGTTGTTACCAGCTACCCGTGGCCAGGCCATGTTTGCCAACGCGCCATCGGCCGAAAGCTTCGCGCCCAGCGTGTTTATCGAATTTGCTGAAGATGGCAATGTCATTATCACCTGCCACCGGTCAGAGATGGGCCAGCAGGTACGTACCAGTATTCCTCAAATCATTATGGAGGAACTGGGTGCCGACTGGCAGCATGTGACCATTAATCAGGCTACCGGAGACGCCAAATACGGCGATCAGAATACCGACGGCTCGCGCAGCGTTCGCCGAAACTTCCAGCGTTTACGTGAAGCGGGCGCAACGGCTGCATTAATGTTGTGTACAGCGGCGGCTAAAGGCTGGAAAGTAGACCCCTACGAATGTGTCACCGACAATCATTTTGTGGTGCACAAACCAAGCGGCCGTAAAGTGGCCTTTGCTGACTTAATCAGCGTAGCGGCAACGCTGCCACTGCCCAAACCAACCGACCTGAAACTCAAATCAAGAGATAACTGGACACAAATTGGTAAAGCGGTGCCCAGCGTAGATTTAACGGCAATGACTACCGGTACCGCAGTGTATGGTCAGGATATTGTTATGGACAACATGTGCTACGCCGTAATCCAGCGTCCGCCCGTGTTATTCAGCAAGGTAAAATCGTCTAACCAGGCAGAGATCAAAAAAATGCCCGGCGTGATTGATGTTATCGATATGCCCGCCGCCTCTGCCCCGGCCCTGTTTAACCCGCTTGGCGGCATCGCGGTACTGGCCAGTAACACCTGGTTAGCCTGGCAGGCTTGTAACGCGTTAAAAACCGAATGGGAAAGCAGTGAAAATGCGGCTTACAATTCTGAGGAATACCAGCAGGCGCTGCTGGATGAAGCAGCCAAACCCGGCGAAGTCATGCGCAAACTCGGTGACTTTGATAAGGCCACCAGCGAAGCGGCGAAAGTGATTGATGCCAGCTACTACGCGCCCCATCTGGCTCAGGCCCCCATGGAACCGCCAGCTGCAACAGCTGTTGTTACCGCCGACAGCGCTGAAATTTGGGCCTGCGTGCAGTCACCCCAGACCACCCGACAACAGGTTGCCGGCGCACTCAAAATGCCGCTGGAGAATGTCACCATAAACGTTACCTTACTTGGCGGCGGCTTTGGCCGTAAAGCCAAACCAGACTTCGCCGTAGAAGCTGCCTTACTGGCTAAAGCTGTGGGGCGGCCGGTTAAGGTAGTATGGCGTCGGGAAGATGACATCAAACATGGTTATTATCATTCCGTTAGCGGTCAGCGTCTTAGCGCAACCATTGACGATAACAGCAAGATAACCGGTTGGTATCACAAAACCGTTTTTCCACCCATTGCCTCGACCTTTAATCCTGCTGCCAACAAGCCTACCGATGGTGAACTGGATCTGGGCCATATGGACACACCATTTGACGTACCTAACCTGCAACTGGAGCGTGGCGAAGCCAAAGCCCATGTGCGTATTGGCTGGATGCGCAGCGTAGCTAACGTGTACCACGCATTTGCAAAAGAATCATTTGTTGCCGAGGTCGCTGATCAGCTCAAAGTCGATCACAGAGATTTTCTGCTTTCACTGATAGGCCCGGACAGACATATCGACTTTGCCGCCAGTAATGCTAAATACGGTAACTATGGCGATGATCTGAACGATTATCCGGTAGATACAGCCCGGCTTAAAAAGGTGATTACTGAAGTAACCGACATGGCCGATTGGGATAACCGTGAACAACAGGGTCGCTTTTTAGGTCTGGCCGCCCATCGATCATTTTTAAGCTACTCTGCAGCGGTTATCGAGGTCAAACTTAACAGCCGTGGCGAATGGACCATTCCTAAGGCTTACATCGCCATCGATGCCGGCACCGTGGTTAACCCTGATCATGTTAAAGCCCAGTGTGAAGGGGGACTGATTTACGGTATCAGTTGTGCTATCGGTCAGATTACGGCGCTGAATGGTGAAATAACCCAGAGTAATTTCCATAATTACCTGGTGGCGCGTATGCCACAAACGCCGGTCAGCATTGATGTCGAAATCATTCAATCTGAGGCCTTACCGGGCGGCGTGGGCGAACCACCAACGCCACCAGCAGCCCCTGCTCTGGCGAATGCTTTATATGCCGCCACTGGTCAGCGTTTCCGCAACCTGCCAATCCCGCTCAATATCAAAACAGCGTAATAGACGAACAGTCGGCCCCTGCTCTGACCAGGGGCCGACTGTTCAGCTTTTTCAGATAATTGGATTAAACGATACCAGCGGTGTCTGCCAGTGTTTGGTAAGAAGAGGTCTGACCGTTCGCGCGTCTACCGGTTTTGAGAAGTAGTACCCCTGCATTAAGCAACAACCGTGATTAAGCAAATATTGCAGTTGCTCGCTGTGTTCGATTCCCTCGGCTATACAATCCATCCTGAGGCTGTGTGCCAGGTTAATGGTGGTTTGTACCAGCGCATTTTCCTCCAGACTTTCTTTGACATCGTCAATAAAGCTCTTATCAATTTTAAGAATATCAAGGGGGAAACGACGCAAATAGCTTAAGGATGAATAGCCGGTACCAAAGTCATCCAGCGCCAGTTTAAAGCCAGCTTCACGAATTCGAATAAGCTCATTGAGTACTTCATCTGACTTATCAATCAGCACCCCTTCGGTTATCTCAAAACGAATGGCGGAATAAGGCAAACCGACTTCGTCCAGACGCGCCTGGATATATTCCAGATCAAAATGGGTTTTAAAGTGCAGCGCCGACAGGTTGATGGAGATATAGCCGGTAAAACCGTCACTATACCATTGTTGCAGATCATCAATGGCTACATCGGTCGCCTTGCGGGTTAGCTCAATAATATGGCGTAACTCTTCCAGCACCGGAATAAAGGCTGCTGGCGAAATCCACTCATCGCGGTAATGACAGCGTAATAGCAGCTCAACACCTTCAGTTTTGCCCGTTGTGATGTTAACAATGGGCTGATAGTAATTCTCGAATGCCTGTTCTTCGTAAGCCGATTTAACCAGGTTTTCCAGCGCTAAACGTTCAATGGCCCGCTCATTCATTTCCCTGGTGTAATAAATAAAGGCATTCAGCGTGCTTTTCTTGGCCGAATACATAGCCACATCCGCTTGCTTAAGCAGCTCAGCCGGTTCGGTTGCATCATCAGGGAAAAACGAAATCCCCACCGAACAGGATACCCGCAGCACTTCCTTACCAAGCGAAATGGGCGTTTCGATGGATTCAATCAGCTGCGCAACAAAACTGGATACGGCCACTTCGTTTTCAACTTCTTCCATGACGATAACAAATTCGTCACCGCCCAGACGGGCAACCGTGTCACTCTTAGATGCCAGATTGAGCATCCGGTTAGCGACGACCCTGAGCAGTTTGTCACCGTAATCGTGGCCTAAGGAATCATTTATACCTTTAAAGCGGTCAAGATCAACAAACAGCACAGCCACAGTATGCGAATGACTGGTTGCATTGGCGATTGCATGTTCCAGTCGGTCCAGCAACAGGCTGCGATTAACCAGCCCCGTGAGGTTGTCGAAATTGGCAATTTTAACCAGCTTACGCTCAGCATTCTTTTGCTCGGTAATATTGGAGATAACCAGCAGGAAATGCGTGCCTCCGCTTTCCTTATCCTCGCTCATACGGTTAATATCGATGAGTACATCATAGTGCCGCCCATCCGGCATCTGAATGCGATCCTCGCCTTTCCAGTAATCACCTTCAATTAACGAGTTAAGCTGTCCGGACAACTGCGCCTCGAGCTTAGGTACCCGTTGATAAAGTCTGTGAAGCTGCCTGTCGAGCCGCTCCGTGGGGGCAATACCAAATGCTTTTTCAAAGGCGGGATTGGCGGCTACGGGCATATGATCTTCGTCAAAAATGACCACCCAGTCACTGGTATGCCGAAACGCGTTGCCAAACAATTTAACCTGCTGCTGAGCCTGTTTCAGGCGCACTAGCTGTAAATGGCGGCTAATCAGATAAGCAAGAATGACAGACAATCCGATAAACGCATAAATGGTGTAAGCCAGAGGTGATAAGAACGGCGGATAAGCCACACTGATAATCAGCCCCGCAGGCAAAATGGCTTTTTCTCTGGCACGATACACCGGACTGACTTCAAAGCGGTATTCACCCGCCGCCAGTGATGGTAAGACAACCCGGCTATCGGTAGTGATATCCTCACTGAGTACCTGACTGCCTTTACTCAGGATATATTTAAACTGGGTGTCCCGGGCTCTATGGTATTCCAACGCTGAAAACTCAATGGTTAAACCATAATCGTCATGGTTCAAATCTAAGTGCATGTTCGCCAGGTTGTGCTTTGGCAGATTCAACTCTCTGGATGACAACCCGATGTCAGAAATAACCATTTGTGGTGTATCATCCACCAACATTTTGCTTTGTTGGTTATGGTTAAGTTTAATCGGGTCAAAGAACACCAGCCCTTTAGGCGAGCCAAACACCATCCGGCCATCCTGCAACTTTTGATTTGCGCCCTGATTAAATTCCGCAATACTTAAATCACGGCCGTATTCGTAACGGGTAAATTTCAGCTCTGACGGTGAAAAACGATGGAGCCCATTGAGTGAGCTAAACCAGAAATAACCTTCATCGTCTTTAAGTAAGTCAAAAAGCACGACAGCCCGTCCAAGCACGTCACGACCAAAATGATATCGTTGTTCGTAAGTTGCCGCGTCCAGACCAACCAGTCCGTAGCCGGGATAACTTATCCACAAAATATGGCCATTAAGGTTAACTTTGTCTGGTCTTAACTCAGCATTAACTAATCGTTCGGGCAGGCGGTGTAACTGATGAGCTTCGGTCGTGCCGGGGTTGTAAGCCCACAAGCCATCGTAGTTTGCCAGCAATATTTCCTCGTTATTAAGCGGATTAGTACCAATAAAATTGCTGGCGGTATTAAATGGCACCTGCTCTTCTAATTGATTCAGACGTTCTAAGACATTGGTTGCCTGGTTATAGCGATAGAAATGGTTAGCAACAAAATACAATTGTTGGTCAGGGCCGACGCCAACGCCGCTCACATACATGCTTTCGTCTTCGTCCAGGCCCATATTAAATGACTCATATTCGCCAGACGTCATGTCAAACCGCAGCATACCGTTATACGTAGATAACAGTAATTTATTTGCTTGCAGAGCCGGAAAAATCCTCTCGATAGTGTGAATACTGTAGGAGTCTGGCAGGCCGTCTTTAACAATGTAAAAGGTGCTTTGTTCAGTTTTGGGATTATAACGGGTCAGGCCATTATCTGAGCCAATCCAAAGTTGCTGTTGGTCATCTTCGTGTATTGCCCAAATCACGTTGTTACTGAGGGGCTTTTGGGTGCCATGATTTTGC
Organism: Marisediminitalea lipolytica; assembly: GCF_001758465.1. Lineage (GTDB taxonomy): Bacteria > Pseudomonadota > Gammaproteobacteria > Enterobacterales > Alteromonadaceae > Alteromonas > Alteromonas lipolytica. The sequence continues at coordinate 394,303 of NZ_MJIC01000010.1, read as the reverse complement.
AATATGCTGAAGTTAAAACTATTGGGCGACCAGTGTATGGCGCCATTTAAATAGGAACCAATCCACAAATCATTGTTATGAGTCAGCGCTATAGCCCGCACATCCTGACGCGACATGGCAACATCACCAACTGACGGTTCGAGAATAAAGTCAGCTTGCCATTGCCCCGCAACCCGAGCCACGCGTAATAGGCCGATATCCGAACCAATCCAAAGCAAATCCTTGTCCGGGCTTTCAATATCCCAGATATTACGCTTATCCAGGATCAGCCGGGCATCAGGTATCACGGCCGACGCGCTGCGATAAGCTTGCTTTACGGCATTCCAGGACATGGAGTATAAACCGGCTACCGTCCCCACCCAAAGCGTGCCATCGTCGGTAAGCCGCAAACGTTTGGTATTTGCATTGTCCAAATCCGGAGCAACATTCTGACGATGTTCTAATGCATGGAAATTAAGATTTTGCGGCGCATAGCGGGTAATTTTTAAGCCTTCAGAGGTGGCCAGCAACAACAAATTATCAACCAGCAACATATCGCGCAGGTAGGGCATTCGCTGCCCTTCTTCATACGGCAGGCGATACAGTATTCGATGCTCTTCGCTGGCCACATCGTAAAGTACCAGGGATTGTCTGAACAGGATCAGCATATTGCCGTCGGGTAACTCAATAAATTGCTCAGCGGTCTGGATCATTTGCGGATCATCATAATGCGCAAGTTCGAGCGCTTTAGACACAACATTATCGGTCAGATTAAAGATAAAGAGTCCGCGATAAGCCGCGCTGATCCACAGCCGTTGCTGACTATCCAGAAAAAGCTTATCGATTGCGGTAGAGGCCAGTATGTCGTTGTCTCCGACAATAGGGAGCACCCGGTTACCATCATAGCGGTCCAGGCCTTCATCGGTAGCAACCCACAAAAAATTATCCGTATCAACCAGCAGGTCACGGATACTGTCTTGCCTGAGGCCTTGTTGTGTAGAGAGTTCAGTGCCTACGGGATTCGCAATTAAAGGCTCTGTTGAGAGCTCGGCACTAACAGCATCCTGCGCTCCCAACGTCAGGCCAATTACCCACAGACTGAGCAAAACACAGGAAAGTAATAATTTACGCACCATTAATACAATCAACCTTCCCTGTTTATCAGGGTATTATTCTTGTCGCACGACAACCAGATACCATGACCAACGGACTAATATTCCGTAAGCCGTGATAGTAATCATACACTAAACCTGAAAATTCGCGCTAAAAATAGCCATCTATCAGTTATATAACTAACAGACAGCGTATAAGGGCAGTTTGCAGGGCACAGCTGCGTGAACGTCGTGAAGATTCGCTGGCTTATTGGGTGAGCGCAATCCGTCCGGCTTTGACCCGGTTGCGGCGGATCCCGGGCTGCGGTGCCAGTAAATACAGGTCGCCATTACGGCCAACATAAGTGCGCTGCACGCCCAGACTTTTGGCAATATCGGCATGCGCCTGTAAATGCTCAGGCTCGCCATGTACCGGGATGGCGATATAAGGTTTGGTCCACTGATACATCAGTTTCAGTTCTTCCTGACAAGGGTGGCCACTGGCATGAATCGGCACATCGCTGTCTTCTGACTGGATCACCTGCACCTGCTTTTTCTGTAGCTTTTCAATCAGCCGTTCAACCGCTTTTTCATTGCCGGGGATCACGATACTGGAAAAGATAACCGTGTCGCCAGCTTCCAGTTCGAAGAAAGGTGAGGCATCAATAGCCAGTCGGTTAACTGCGGCGCGGGGCTCCCCCTGACTGCCGGTCGCCACAACCAGCACTTCCGAGGGTGGCAGGTAACCTATATGAGATTTATCGACAATTTCCAGATCGTCCGGCCAATAGCCGGTTTTTCTGGCAACACCGAGCATGTTTTCCAACGACCGTCCGAGCAACGCCATATAGCGTCCGGTTTTTTGGGCTATTCTTGCCAGCGAAATCAAACGGGCAATATTACTGCCAAAGCAGCTTACCACTACTCGCCCGGTACATTGCTTAATCATGGTATTGAGGCCCTCACCACAGATCCGCTCAGAAATTGAAAACCCGGGTTTAAGCGCATTGGTGGAATCGCCTACTACTGCCAGCAACCCCGTATTGCCGAGCTGTCGGTACAGTCCGGCATCAAAGGGCTTTCCGCTAATGGGCTGGGCATCGATTTTCCAGTCAGCTGTATGTAATACCGTGCCTACCGCGGTTTCTATCAGCAGAGCCTGTGGCTCAGGAATTGAATGCGTGATGGCCAGCCAGTGAACCAAAAAAGGCCCTATCTGCACCTGACTGTCTGGCGTGATCACACGCACAGGCACCTTGCCCGCCAATCCAGCCTGAGCGAGTTTACGGTGCAGAATTTCGGCGGTAAAAGGGGTGGTATAGACCGGGCAGTTTAGCCGGGGCCAAATCGCCGCAACTGCGCCAACATGATCTTCATGACCATGAGTAATGACCAGCCCGGCAAGTTGCTCGCGCTGCTGGGTAATAAAAGCGGGATCAGGAGCCACCACATGGTGTTTACCAGCCGGCCCTGCATTCAGATAAGGCGCCACAAGGGGCTCATCAAATGTTACCCCACAGTCAACCATTAACCACTGGCCGGCGTGACCATACAGGTTCATATTCATGCCAATTTCGCCGGTGCCACCAAGCGGCAAAAACCATAGGTCCTGTGCATCCGGTACTAATGAAGAATAGCTTGAAATAGTCTCCTCCTGAGATTAGTAATGCCAGCTCGCCCTTGCGAGTGCCGGTCGGCCAGCACCGCTTAATGCAGAGCCGACCTAAAATGATTAACTGTCTGAATAATAAAACCCGAGCTTTATTTACGCCACATTTTCGGCGCGAGTGCCATTAACTCTGGCAAGTAACCTCACGCTTTGGGATCTAATACGGTGGTAATGGCTATTGGTTCAACTCAGGCGAGTTTGTCGGCAAAGTCTTCAGGCGTCATAAGCTCGCTTTCTTCCGCCGGCAGCGGCGCGATAATGACATTCAGAAAATCTTTCGATAAGCCTTCGGTCCAACGGGACAACCATACGTCCAGGCTAATGGCTTTGGCTTCGCAGTGCTCCCATTCCTGATCGGCCCACATGCTGGCCAGGCTCGCGGTTGGCCATACCGGCACGCCTTCTTCGTCATCAGAAGTCAGCATCACACAGCCATCGTCGTCATTCAGAATAAATAGTTCGCCCTGAGCATTCACTGTTTCGAAAAATTTGGCAATACGCTGGTCAGGATTCAGGTTAATAAACTCGTCGTCTTTAAGCATGTTTTTCTCTTTATTATGGTGTCGGCACCCTCGCAGGATGCCGGATTATCGTTATACGTCAGACGCGAAGTGCTGGCTAACCAGGCTAACCACATCAGGCACGATTGAGCGTCTGACCGATTTCATGTAGTACATATACAGCTTACACTGCGCATTGGTAAAGTGATCAATACACTTTACATTTTGCAGACCCCACTGCGACCAGTCGAGTCCCACCGGCAACACGGCGATACCGCCTTCCTGTTGCAGGGTTGCCAGCGCCAGACGTAACGAATTGGTAGTAAATTTAGCATCACGATATTCAGGGAAACGCGTGAGCAATTCATCCCGCGCCTTACTTCCCCAATCGATGGCGACAAACTGCTCCGGATCGGTATTGACTTCGTGCTGATGAATACTGAACAACCCCAGCGGCATGGCTTTGAGCAACTGGCCGGTGAATTCTTCAGATTTCAGCGGCTCGCTGGAAAAGGCAATATCAACGCTGCGATCGTGCAGCTGACGGGAAATTTGCTCCGAGGGCAGTACTTCCGCTTTAATGGCCCACTCCGGAAACGCCGCGTGGATCTGGTGCAACAATCCGGGCATCCAGATTTCATTATTAAGCTGCCCTGCTCCGCATACCAGATATTCACCCGCTTCGCGCTGTAATTCCTGCTTGGCCTGCAACAACGTTGCGCTAAGTTGCTCGGCATAGGGCAACAAGCGCTCACCGGCAGGTGTTAGCTGAATACTGTTACGATGACGAACAAACAGCGTAGTATGGAAGTATTCTTCCAGCTGTTTAATTCTGGCGCTCACCGCGGACTGGGTTAAATATAAATTCTCGGCAGCTTTACCGAAATGACGTGTTTTTACAACTTCTACAAATGTGGTCAGAAAACGAATGTCCATGCTTATACGTACTATGACTCTCGTCCATACGCATAAGCTGGCACAAGTTTACCTTAATGTAAAATAAAAACGTGCTGAACAGCACGTTTTGGCGAAGGTTTATTCGAAATTATCGAATTGCGTACGACGTTGTTTATCTCGTCGGTGCATCGCCTTCTTTTTGTCTTTCATGTTTTGTTGACGTTTATGGTCCTTGCGGTGGTCACCGCTGTCCTCGTCGTCTACCGAGTCCCATTCTTCCCTCTGGTAACGATAGTCTTTGCTCATTGTCTTCTCTGGGTTGGTTGAACACTAACACATTCATTATTCCTCGCTGTTAAAAAATAGGAAATGAATAGTTTTTATCGTCACGATAAAGTTTATTTCTGATTGATTTTTAATCACATCGCTTTAACCGGGCCTGTCATTACGGGTATGTTTCGCCCGCAGGCTAGCCGGTTAATGCGCTAAGCAGGCCATATGCCACCGGGGATTGCTGCCATTTTAAACGACCTCAAATATGGCAGTTTTATGAAACAATATTTTTTGTTGTGAAGGTAAAAATTTTTTGTTTCTCATTTTGCGATTTATCACTTAAAAGTGCACGAAAATACTCAACCAAGAGAATTCATATCATGAAGACGACAGATATCCGTGTACCATCAAAGCAGTTTATTGACCGCCAGCACTTTCCTTACGGTTTCCGTAAGTCTGGTGATTTTAGCATCTCAGAAGCCGACGCACTGAGTGCGTACGGTAAAACCCTTGCCGCTTTAGAGTCTGGCGAGCTAACGCCGGAAAATGCCGAAGAGCAACGTTTTATTGCGGTACTGAAAGGTGAAGAAGCAGCCACCAGCTGTCTTGAAAAAGCCTGGATTAAGTACATTAAACTTGCCCGCAACCGTAAGCAGTTTTATACCCTGCACAGTTCCGCCAGTAATCAGTCTGATTATGACGATGATTACTCCGACGACGAGTTTGATGTAGCCTAGCTACTCGCTTATATCGCCGTCATTCAGATATACCTGTGTCGGCAGTGTTTCTGCTGCCGACCCGCCCTCCCTTGTAACCCTGTTTTTCGCCTGCCGTTTTGTCCGATACATTGTGATCCAACGCCTTTCTCACGCCTTATAAATTACATAAGCCTTTTATTAACAACGCCCAGCGTTTGGAGGTTATATGGAAATTCGTTATTCTGAGCTTAAACATTACGCATTTCATGCTACAGATGGTGATATAGGCGGATGTCAGGACGTATTAATCGACGATGACCAGTGGATTGTGCGTTATCTTGTGGCCGATACCAATACCTGGCTTCCCCTGAGCCGCAAAGTAGTTATCTCACCGGTCTCTATTAATAATGCCGATCCCGCCAGTAGCAAGCTGTCGGTAGAGATGAGCAAAGAGGCGCTCAGAAACAGTCCGGCCTTAGAGGCACATCAGCCCGTTTCCCGTGAGTATGAGTCGCTGTTATTTAAATATTTTGGTTACGGTTATTACTGGACCGGCCCCGGTGCGTGGGGTGAGTATGCGCATCCGTTGGAACTGGTCAACAACGTCAGGGAAATAGCTGAACCTGCCGGGGAAGACAACTCACATCTGCGTTCCTGCGATGAACTGACAGGTTATGCTATTGCGTTGTCAGACGGCGAAGCGGGCCATCTGGAGGATTTGGTCTTCCAACTACCCCAGTGGTCTGCAGCGGATTTGATTATTAATTTAAACGACTGGCTGCCTGGTGGTAAACGGGTCAGGGTTGACTGCCGTCACGTGGTCAGTATCGACTGGGCGACGCACACCATTAAGCTTGAAATCAGTAAGCAGGAGTTAGAGCAGTCAGCCGCGGCCGATTAGTCCTCTGCACAAAAAAATGTGTACATTAAATTCATAATCTGGGTAATACGTTCATCGGCCAGACGGTAATAAATTGTTTGGCCGGAGCGTCTTGTGGCCACAAATTCTGCTTCACGCAACAAGGCTAAATGCTGAGAAAGTACAGGTTGCGTTACCGGCACTTTATCCAGTAATTCAGTTACCGAGCGTTCACCGTCGAGTAACGAACAAAGCACCATCAAGCGTGTTTTGTTAGAGAGTTGTTTTAAAAATTGCTCTGCGTCTTCAGAGCGAGAGAGCATTTGCGATGGATCCATAGCGTTATACCTTAATTAATCAGGTTCACTGCAGGCTATTTTATTGTATTGAACGTCAAAGCTTTGGCCTAAGCAAGTGTTTAATATAAAAAATATCACAAAATAGGATAAGTGTATCCATGTTGACAAACCGCCTCCCTAACATTAGCTTTAACTAATATTACATATTTGTCTACAAGAGGACGTCCCATGTTATTGACCATGCAGGAGCGCTTAGCCGCTATTGATCCGCCACCACGTAAGGTTACCGCGGCCGAGGCAGCCAAAGAAAAGGCCGAACTTAACGGCTTTGTTGTTGATGTCAGAGAACCTGCTGAACATGCCAGTTCACCAGCCAAAGGGGCAATTAATATTCCTCGCGGCGTACTGGAAATGAAAATGCTGGAACTGGTCAGCGATCCCGGCACGCCGATTTTTCTGCATTGCGCGTCCGGTGCCAGAGCCATGCTGGCGGCGGAACAGCTGGCAAAAATGGGCTATCAACACGTCGCTGTAATGACCTGTGACGTGCCGACCATTCAAAAGGCATTTAACTAAAGCGCTAACCGGTGTAAGCTCCAAGAAAAACAATAAGCTGGTGAAAAACACCAGTATTTTCGTGGAGTTTACCCTAATGTTAAAAGCGACCCTTGAACAGTGGCGCATGTTTAAGGCCGTGGTGGAAGCCGGCGGTTTTAATCAGGCGGCTGATCAGGTTCATAAAAGCCAGTCGAGCATACATCACGCTGTGCAAAAACTGGAACATGCTCTGGATTTAACGTTGTTTATCAACGAAGGACGCAGAGTCACCCTGACCGAAGCAGGCGAGCTAATGTATCGTCGCGCCTGTTATTTGCTGGAAGAAGCGCATAAGATTGAAAGCGTTGCCAGCAGTCTTACCTCAGGCATCGAAACCAATCTGCGTATCGCCGCCGATATTATTTTCCCCGCCCGCATGCTTTACCATGCACTAAATAAGGTGTCTCAGGAATACCCATTGCTGCGTATTGAGTTAATGGAAACGGTCCTCAACGGTGCCAACACCCTGCTCAAAGAGGGTGAGGTTGATATAGGTATTTCCCCTTTTCCCTACCCTAACGGGTTTAGTGAAGACCTCTGCGACATCGAGTTTATCGCGGTTGCTCACCCCGACCACCCGTTACACGAATTAAACCGAACGTTGACCCTGGACGATTTAAAAAGCTACCGACAGATAGTGGTTCGCGATTCATCCACCGATCGTAAAGCTGAATCAGGCTGGCTGGGCGCCGATCAGCGCTGGACCGTCAGCCACGCCAGAACATCTGTTGATATTATCAGTCAGGGACTCGGCTTTGCCTGGTTGCCCCTGGCTATCATCAGCGACGAGCTTGAAGACGGCACCCTGAAGCCGCTCCCCATGGAACAAGGCGGCGTGCGAAAAGCAATGTTACACCTGTGTTTTGCCGATGGTGACCGACTCGGCCCGGCAGCACGCGCGTTTATTGGTGAGCTGCGCTACCAAAGCATGCTACTGCCCAGCGCCGACGCACTGGACACGCAGTGATCTCAAACTAACATCCTGTCGTAACAGTATAATTGAGCTTTGCTCGATAAAATATAAGGAATATCGCGACTATGTTAACCGTACTTTTAGTGGATGATGACGCGGAGTTTACCGATGTGGCCTGTACCATCATCGAATTTCTTGGCCACGAAGTATTAACTGCCGCCAATCTTGCCGAAGCAAAGGAATGGCTGAGCAAAGAAACCTTTGATCATATCCTTCTCGACTTTATGTTGCCCGACGGTTCCGGCCTGCACCTGCTGGAATCTTTGCCCGCAGGCAAACAGCCCCGGGTAACGCTGATCACCGGCCATCCGTCGGTTAAAGGCATTATTAAGGATATGTGCGGGTCGAACGTCGACTATCTGGTGAAACCTATCCAACGTGAAGACCTGGAATCCGTATTTAGCCAGAAAAAGACAGCAAGCAGCAAAAAAGCACAGCCCGCTATTACTAAGCATTTTGGCCAGCTCATTGGCGAATCAGCGCCGATGCAGGAACTGTATAAACTGGTAAGCCGGGTGAGCCGTACCAAAGCCAACGTAATGCTGCTTGGTGAAAGCGGCGTAGGTAAAGAAGTGGTGGCAGCGGCCATTCACGCAGCCTCAGAATGCGAAGGCCCCTATGTTGCCACTAACTGTGGCGCATTCTCTAAGGAGCTGATTGGCAGCGAACTGTTTGGTCACGAAAAAGGCGCTTTTACCGGCGCAGTAGGACGCAAGGAAGGCGTGTTTGAACAGGCCGAAAACGGCACGCTGTTTCTTGACGAAATCACCGAAATGCCCATTGATATGCAGCCTAATTTGTTGCGGGTGCTGGAAAACAAAGTGGTCATTCGGGTCGGCGGCACCAAAGCCATGCCGGTCAATTGCCGGGTTGTCTCGGCAACTAACCGCAGTATGCAGGAGATTGCCGAAAGCAAGGTTCTGCGTGAGGATATTTATTTTCGTCTGGCGGTATTCCCGATTACTATCCCTCCCCTGCGGGAACGTAAAGAAGATATTCCTCTGTTAGCAGAGTATTTTATCAATCAGCTTAACGCTGAGAACGATACGCGTTTTAAGTGGCAGCCTGAACAGCTGGAAAAACTGAAAACTTACGACTGGCCGGGTAACGTACGTGAGCTGCGTCACTTTGTCCACCGCGCCGCTATTATGAGCGATCCGGACAGTGAGAGTATCGAACTGCCAAAAACCATCGAATCGCCCTTTGCTAAAAAACAGACCCTTTCCACAGGCCTTAAGGCCGGGCGAACTATCGAAGAAGTCGAAAAAGAACTTATCTACGCAACGCTGGAAAAAGTCGATGGCAATAAAACCACTGCTGCGGAAATGCTGGGGATCAGTACAAAGACTCTGTATAACCGTCTGCACGCCTACGGTGACCTCAGTAACGATTCAGAATAAGGGAACCAATGCCGATGGACCAGCAACAATTTGCCCAACTTCAACTGGCCGTCCACGAGGCGCGGCGGCCGCTAAACCGAATTACCATGCAGGCTGAATTAATTAAGCTTGCCCTCGAAGGTGCCGTGCCCAAAGAAAAAGCGCTCAATGCACTGGATAAAATTATTGCCGGCAGTAAGGATTGCAGCGATAGCCTGAGCGAGTTGGTAGCGCAGTTTAATCCGGACCAAAATGGACACGCTGAATGAAAGTAATGATCCGCAATACCGCCAGTTCCATCCTGCTCGTGGTACTGGTTATCATTGTGATTGCCGCTAATTCCACTTACACCATTCATACCCTTGACGAACTGGCTGCGCTGGAACGGCGTTTGTTTACCACCAATCAGGTGATCAACTCCATCAATACCCTGCATATTGCGGTGCTGCGCACCGAATCCGGCCAACGGGGCTACCTGTTATCTGACAGCGAAAGGTATCTGATTGATTACGATAGCACCCTGAATAAAGTCAACAATATTATTGACCAGGTCGAAGCAAACGCGATTCGCTCTAATTACGATCAGCAGGAAGTGCGCCTGAAACAATTAGTCAAACTGGCCAAGAGCAAACTGTCGGAACTGATTAAAACCGTTGAACTGGCGCGTCAGGGCCAAAGACAGGAAGCGATGGCTATTTTTACCTCAGATAAAGGCCTGCAGCTTTACGATGAATTTGAGAAAGTCTTTTTTGCCATTGAAGCCGAAGAGCACAAATTGCAGAAACAGCATATCGACTCCTTGTTAAAGCTCCGCTCCAACTCAGAAACGAATCTGATTGTGTCCTCAATTACTACAGGGCTGCTAATTGTGGGCATATTTGTTTTGTTACGGATGAACATTCGCGAAACCATTCGCCACCGCCAGGCCTTGCAACAACACAATCTGGTGCTGGAGTCACGGGTTAAGGAACGTACTGCTGAGTTACAGGTTTATGCAGAAGAACTGTCGCGGAGTAACCGCGAACTGGAAGATTTTGCTTTTGTCGCCTCCCATGACCTGCAGGAGCCCCTGCGCAAAATTCGCGCCTTTGGTAACCGTATCAGCACCGGTTATGAGTCCGCGCTGGATGAACGTGGCCAGGATTTTCTGCGCCGCATGCTGAATGCCGCCGAACGTATGTCGATGTTAATCAGCGATTTGCTTGCGTTTTCCAGAGTCACCACCCGGGGTAAGGATTTTAAGGCGACCGCCTTAAATGACGTGGTTAACTCGGTACTGGATGATCTCGAAATTACCATCGAGGAAACCCAGGCAAAAATAGAGGTGGATGAGTTGCCGGTTATGCAGGCCGACGCTTCGCAGATGAATCAGGTATTTTTGAATTTACTGTCTAATGCGCTGAAGTTTATTCAGCCAGAGCAGCCTGTGCACATCAAGATAACCTGCGAGGATGTCAGTCAGCCTGTCGCAGAATCCCTACACTTACAACCAGGACTAAAATGGTTCAAACTAACCGTGCAGGATAATGGTATAGGCTTTGAGCAAACCTTTGCAGATAAGATATTCGCACCATTCCAGCGATTACACGGCCGTTCGGAATATAAGGGAACGGGCATTGGACTGGCTGTTTGCCGCCGGATTGTGGAACGCCATAATGGCACGATTCAGGCATTCAGTGAACCAGGCCAGGGGGCCCGGTTTGATTTGTACATGCCTGCCGATGGCCAACCTTTTACCAGCGTACATCAACAGGGAGTAATAAGCCATGCCTGACAGTAGCTTACCAATTACCATATTAATGGCCGATGACGACGAAGACGATCGTTTGCTGGCACTGGATGCACTTAAGGAAGGCCGGGTGCTGAACAACCTTAATTGCGTAGAAGACGGCATTGAATTACTGGAATATTTGCGCCGTGAAGGCAAGTTTGCCGATCCAGCCGTTTCTCCGCGTCCCAGTCTGATCCTGCTTGATTTGAATATGCCGCGTATGGACGGTCGGGAGGCTTTACAGCAAATAAAAGCGGATCCCAGTCTGCGCAGTATTCCGGTGGTTATTCTGACAACGTCAAAAGAAGAAGAAGACATGATCCGTGGTTACGACCTGGGCGCGGCATCCTACATTACCAAACCGGTTAATTTTGATGGTCTGGTAGAACTCATGCGTGCTATCGGCCGTTACTGGATTGAGTTCGTAGAGCTTCCCCATAATCGCTAGTAACGGAGCAGCCAATGACTGACAGCGTGCGTATTCTTTTAGTTGAAGACGACGAAGACGATTACTTTCTTACCGCCGACTCGCTGGCCCAGTGCACCTCACCGGTGTTCGAACTGGTATGGGCCAGAAACGGCGACGAAGCCATAACGTTACTGCAAACTCAGTCATTTGATTTATGTCTGCTCGATTACCTCCTCGGGCAGGAAAATGCCATGGACGTATTGAGTCGGTTAAAAGGGTTGTCGGTGAGTATTCCGGTGGTTGTACTTACCGGCCAGGCTGACAGCGTGGTTGATGACAATGTCATGCGCGCCGGCGCAGAAGATTTTCTGACCAAAGCCGAAGTGGATACCCCCCGGTTTATGCGCACGATCCGCTATGCACTGGTCCGGCGTGAAATTGAAACAGAACGTCTGGAACGTAACCGGGTAGAACAACAAAACAAAGCCAAGGATAAATTTCTTGCCCATTTAGGCCATGAACTGAGAACACCGTTAGCCTCGATTTTAGGCTATACCGAATTGCTGTTAGACAGCCCCGAAAACCAGCATATTCAGTCTGAACTGTCGACCATATTAAACAACAGTAAACATTTACTGAGTTTGTTAAACGATTTGCTCGATATGTCGCGCATTATGGCTAACAAGCTTGAGCTGGTTCCCAACACGTTTAACCTCAACGGGTTTCTGACAGACCTGTACAGCCTGATGGTAATGCAAGCCAGTGAAAAGGGTCTGGTGCTTACCGTTACAGCAGATACCCTGTTACCCGAATATGTCACACTGGACCCTACCCGCTTACGCCAGATACTGATTAATCTGATGAACAATGCCATAAAGTTTACCGACAATGGTTCCGTCACGGTTAATTTACAGTATAACGCTGAGCAACAGCGAATTTGCTTTACGGTAAAGGATACCGGTATTGGTATGCCTGCTGACAAACTCAACACCATTTTTAAACCCTTCGAGCAAATCGAAGACCTTATTCAGGCCAATCATGGGGGGGCCGGACTAGGACTGGCTATTTGCAACGAACTGGTTAACCGCATGGGCGGGCAAATCCAGGTAGAGTCTACCCCGGGTGCAGGCAGTCGTTTCTGGTTTTGCGTGGAGACCCCAGGCAGTGCAGAGGTAAATAAGATAGCCCTGGACCTTGAAGCACCGAAGCCCCTGCCAACTCAGTATAAAATTGATCAGCATCTGGATGGGCGCGTGTTGATTGTTGACGATTTACGGGAAATACGCCGCCTGACCGGCCGTCTGGTGGGCATGAGCCAGGCGCAGGTAACCTATGCTCAAAATGGCGCAGACGCGCTGGAAAAAGTCCGTCAGGCTGAACAGGCCAAACGCCCCTATCATCTGGTATTAATGGATATCCATATGCCGGTGATGAACGGCATAGATTGTCTTAAGGCTATTCGTTCTGAAGAAATGCAAACGCCGGTAGTGGCTGTGACGGCTGCCAGTCGTAAAGGCTTACGCGAGTCCTTGCTGGCCGAAGGATTTGACAATGTTATCGCCAAACCTATCGACCGCCGCGAACTGGGTGAAGTATTAAATACATTTTTGCTACCCACGCCGGTTAAGCCAGAGCAAATTGCTGAGCCTGACAGGGCGTCGTCACCGGCTTTACTGGTTGTCGAAGACGATGAGGATGCGGCTGAGTTAATGTGTTTGCTGCTGCAAAATTTAGGTTATCAGGCCGACGTTGCATTAAGCGGGAAACAAGCCCTCGAAAAAATAGCAACGGCTACCCAACCCTACGATCATGTACTAATGGATCTGCATTTACCGGATACCGACGGTTACGAACTGTCCCACGCCATCGGCGAGCTGGCTCCCGCATTGCGCATTACCATTATCAGCGGCGCCGAACCAGAGCAGGACAGACTCTCCGATTTGCCCATTGACCAGGTTCTGCTAAAGCCTGTCAGCAAGACGGATTTAGCGGCATTGAATTTTTGCGTGAATCAGCCTGCAAGTTTTACAAAAGATGAGTAGATAACTTTCCCAAACAAATAATAATTCTAATTCTTTCAATAATTTAGACTAAATCCACAATTGGCATATCCGTTGCAATTTCCTGTTATAACAGCGTAACCATAGTCCTTTTTTCAGCTTTCACAGGACTCTGGTGCTAGATAATTTTGCAACAGGAAAGTTAAAATGGATATTCAATTACTGGCCAGACTTTTTAGTAACACCGCTCTGATTAAGGCAATGATGTTTGCCGTCGTCACCACTTGCATGCTAACAGGATGCGCCGGTTCCGGACTGTCAGCTACCCCTTATCAGCCGGCCGGTCAGGCCGGTACCGAAGGCTACTCCTCGCACCAACTGACTGATGGTAAATACAAAATCATGTATAAAGCCAACAGCGCCACCAGCGAAGAATTATTACTTAAATACAGTCAGCGCCGGGCCGAGGAAATCGCTGCCGCCGAACACTATACCTGGTACCGCATTGTTTCCAGTGATGCCGTCAGTTTATCGGCACTGGATAATCAGCAAATTATTACTGCCGCGCCTGAAGAGCCCAGGGTAAATGGGATCATTACCGGCGACATCGACGAGGCTAAACTGCCCGGCAACCAACAGTGCACCGCATCCGGTTGTGAAAGCGTTAACAGCGTCACAATCCCCGACACAGATTCGGTAACCGACGAAAACCATTACTACACTATGACCGTGCAAATGGGCCGTTACGAACCCCGTCCGAGCGATGCTATTTTGTTGAAGTAATCCCGGCTTAAACAAGCTTTATTCGCACACCGCCATTTATTAGCACTGGCGGATGTGCCCGACAAATACAATACAGCAATTGATTTTCAGCAAGGTTGTACAAAAGCTTATGTCATCTAATACAGCAGGAATCGTCGAGATGTTTATCGACTTGCTCAGAACAGGCGAAAAAACCTACCAGCAAGCCGCACAGCAGCACGCCAATCCGCAGTACAAAACGGCTATCTTCGTGTTAAAAAACGAGAAACGCCACGCGTTACGTTTGCTGGAAAACCAGGACTATCAGCAATGTGACAGCCCCATGGCTGATGACGACAAACATCGGCTAACTGCGCTTCTTGAACGCTACAAACAACCTTTGGCCCTTGAAGACTTTATTGAAATTGAACAGCGACTGCTGAGCTGCCTGCATGGCAGTCTTACCCGTATCTCGCCATGTGCGCTCTCTTTGAACCTGCGTAAGATTGCCGTTCGCCAGCAACAATGCCTTGAAAAGCTCAGTCTTCAACAAAATGGCTCAGGGTTGCTTTAAATTAGCCTGATTGGCGTTTTCTACCCAGTCCAGATCCTTGGTTTGCTCATCCAGTGTACCTTTGGCGTCTTCTAAAAACACCTTACAGAAATAATCCACACAGGGGTGCATTTCCCGGTACCGGGCCAGCTGAATTTCCATTTCTTCCATCGCATTGGAAAACTCATGGTTTGATTTTGCCAGCTCGTAATCGCATTTTAAGTAAGCACACAGCACATCTGCCGCCTTCGCCAGACGCACATGGATGTCATTTTTGTCCTGCAGTATAAGCGGTTCGTAACAGGCCTGAAGCGGCTCCGGCAGGGTTTTGATTAGCATTTGCTCAAATCGTCTTTCCAGCTTTTTGATTGCCTGGGTAGTTTCCGGATCGTGATATTTTACCGGACTGGGAATATCACTCATGCCGGCAATTTCACTGCCCTCATGAAATATTGCCATGGCCGCAACCCGATCAGGCTCGATGTCATCGTGAAAGATTTCTTTGGCAATCACGCCCAGCATATGCGCTATCACCGACGCTTCGTAAATATGCGTTGATAACATTTCTGACTGAAACTGCGCCATTAACGGCCAGCGTTTGACGTTACGGGCGCGCTGCATTAGTCCAATAAAGGCAGAGTGACTGTTAGCCATTGACTCTCCATACTATTTTTTCAGTTAATGATACGATCCTAACCCTATTCGACACCGATGTCAGCTCGTCTTTATTGTCTGTAAAATGTGCAAACCAGTCTGTAAGCGCTTTTCAACATCTCGCCACAGAACCTCCAGAATAAAATAAAACCCTTAAATTACATAAAGTTATAAAATGGCACGCAATGAGCATATATCTCTTTGACATTCGATGAAAACAAAGGAGACATCATGTTAGGTTGGGCAATTACATTTTTTATCATTGCCATTATCGCAGCAGTTTTCGGTTTTGGTGGCATTGCAGGTGCAGCAACGGGTATTGCGCAGTTCCTGTTTTTCTTATTTGTCGTCTTACTGGTGATTTCATTACTGGCTAATGCGTTACGCGGTAAAGCACCGAGAGCTTAGATTTAAGCTGCACGACTGAATCAACATAAACACCAGGGAGAATAGTATGAAAACGTTAAAATTAGCAGATGTATTAAAGATGACCTTGATCGCGGCCTTTGCCTGTACCGTGATCGCCTGTGGCGACGGTGAAGCAGAAGATGCTGGTGAAGCCATCGACCAAGCGGTAACTGATGCGGGTAACGCGGTTGAAGATGCCTGTGAAGACGTAAAAGAAGGTATGAAGGCTGAAGACACCGATTGTTAAGCAGTGGTTCATACCAAAAAAGGCAATGCCGGGTAACGACATTGCCTTTTTTGCTTAATGCTTTTTGCTTTTCTTATCCAGCACGCCCATGGCAAAGGCAGAGATAACAAACGTTAAATGGATAAGCACATACCACATCAGCTTATCATTCGGGATATTTTTAGCATTCATAAACACTTTGAGTAAATGAATAGAGGAAATGGCCACAATGGACGCCGCCACTTTGCTTTTTAAGGTTCCTGTGTCCAGCGTGCCAAGCCAGGCCAGTTTTTCGGTACCTTCTTTTAAATCAATACTCGACACAAAATTTTCGTAGCTGGTGAACATCACCATAATAATCAGACCGGAAACCAGCGCGATATCAATAAGCGACAGTACGACTAAAACAATATCCGCCTCACTGATTTCAAGCACATGAGGTAATAAATGAATCAGCTCCTGAAAAAACTTGATACCCAGAGCCACCAGCGCCAGTGATAAACCTAAATAAATAGGCGCCAGTATCCAGCGCGACGCATACATCATCCTTTCAATTAACACTTCCAAACGCGGGCCTCCTGAAAAAGAAAAATCGATAATGAGAAGTAAAGCTACACCCCGCAGTGTACGGGGCAACATGCCCGGAATAGTATCAGAGCACAGGCAATTCAGATATAATTTCTTAAAAAATTCACACTGTTAACCGGCAGTGGCCGGTTATTCAGTGATGCTCAGATCTATCCAAACCAAACGGTGATCAGAACTGCTTTGACGGTCTTTTACCAGCCGGTACAAGGGCGAAGAAGACGCAGGCCAGAACACACCGGCAGCGGTAACCTTAAACCCCTCCACAGAGGGTAAAACGTAATCCGCCCGTGCCCCCCAGTAAGCTGTATAGCGGTTACTAAAGGAAGCGTTGTCAGATTCCGCGCCACCTTCACTTAACGGCAACACGCTATTGTTGACCCGGGGATGAGCGGTGAGTTGTTCAATCACTCCGGGGCGGTGTTTAGCGCCAATGTCTGCCGCATTAAAATCGCCGGCCAGAATAAACCGCCCGCCGGTGAGGCCGCCACGCTGACCATTATCGTCATACAAATACTCAGCCTTACCCGGTGTAATGTAATCGGCCATCATCCGGATTTCATCGTGATTGCGTTTGCCGTTACGGTCTTCCGGCCCGTCAAAACTGGGCGGCGTAGGATGCATGGCCAGTATATGCACAATGTTGCCGTTGACCTCTACGGGAATATCCCAGTGTGACTTTGAACTTAAACGCACTACCCCGAGCTCTTCATCCGTAAACCAGTCAGCCCCAGTAGCTGGGTCTGTTACCTGTTGCCGGTCTGGCATATCGCGCCACAAAAAACGCTGAAAAGTACGAATTTCCTCGAACCTGATTGGATATCGGGATAACAGTGCCATGCCATACTGACCAGGATACATCCCCCACCCAAGGGCATCACCGGCATTACCGGTTTTCTCACCGTTATTGTCCAAATCAAATGGCGTTGCGACGCCCGTATTCACCGGCGCAATGTACTGGTACGGAAAGTCTATCGCCGTCTGATCCTGCTGACTTACCCGTAAATAGTTGGAGACAAACAGCGATAACGCAGAAGGTGATGCATCAGGATAATAATCAAACTCATTAAGCACGATAATATCGGGGGCTACCCGCTGAATAATTTCAGCAATATTGCGAATTTGCGGATGGTTACCCGTTTGCAGATGCGCCAGCAACAGATTGCCTGATGCCGCCGGGGCGTTATCGGAGACATAATTATTCGCTTCCATGCTGACATTAAATGTTGCGACGCGCAGCGTATCAGCGTAAACATGAGAAGATAAAAGTAACGCCAGCCAAAGCGTAAACCGAGTTTTGATCATGATTGTGACTTAAACAGAACATCAAAGCACATAGTGTACGTGAATTAAGGCGAAGTGAATAATCCGTTTAACCAGTAAAACTGCAAGGAAAAGCACATGTTAATACTGAAACCGAATTGTGAAGCCTGCGACCGTGACCTGCCGCCCCATGCTACCGAAGCCATGATTTGCTCCTATGAATGCACCTTTTGCCTGGACTGTGTAAATTCACTGCTAAGCAATGTTTGTCCCAACTGTGGCGGTGGTTTTACCCGACGTCCGGTACGGCCAAAAACCGCGCGCCGGGAAGGCGTAAGTTTAGCCTTTCAGCCAGCTTCAACCGAACGTGTCTTAACCACTAAAAGTGATGAAGAAATCAAAGCCTTTGCAGCCCAGATAAAAGCGATTGCACCTTGGGAGCGTTAACGCTCCCTCAACGGTTAGATTTCACCCACATATTCGCCCAGCTCAATCACTTCAAACTCGGCGCCCGGGGTACCGGAAACAAACACCGAACAGTGTCCCCAGGTTGATGGAATATGCCATTGTGACTGACTCACTGCAGTAAATCGTGAAAGTTTATTGTCACAACGGATCTGAACTTCATGCAAATCGCCCTGCGCGATATTCAGTTCAAAAGCATTTCGACTCAGCTCATGAAACACGCGCCCTTCGTCATCAATACTGGCCTTACGAATCATCGGTTCAGTACTCGTCATCAGTTCGCGCACCTGGTCAGCATAGAGTGATAGCTGCGCGAGTTGCGATTGGTCATCACCCGCCAGTTCAACCAGCTTATTGTAAGTTTCCAGTGCATCCCGGTATTCACTTAAATTAACGGCTAACACAAAGCGTCGCTGAAGCAGATACTGACGGGTGGATTTTTTGATGCTTTCATTCTCGATAATGGTTGCCCGGCGCACGCTTTTCAATTCCCGGGCATCATCCTGAATGGCTTTGGCATAATAAGAATCTGCCAGCCAGAAATAAGCACTCTCGATATGATTCCACAACTGGTCATCTTTCATTTCTGTCAGTTTTTCTGCAGCCAGGGCTAAATCCTTTGCATTGATGGCGTCGGTCACTTCCCGGTACTGACGCAAAAACTTGCGAGTCACGCCGAGTTTCCCTTGCAGGCGGAAATCCATTCGCACCATGTTTCTGCACTGCTGAATAGGTTTTCCATCCTGAATAGCCGGGCTGTACTGCCAGCGTTTTACGGCTTGTAATGTGGCTTTTTCAAACGCTTTGAGACCGCTTGAATCCTGTACTACCGGGTCTTCTACCCCGCCGTCTTCGTTGATAACAAAGCTTACTGCTACCCAGCCTTCCTGGCCTTTGCGTGCAGACGAAACAGGATATTTCGGATCGACCCGTTTTACCGGCTGCGCCTCAATGACCGTAGCAATATGTTCTGATAAAGTCGGTTGAGGGGTTAATTCGGGTGCTGATGAGGCCTGTGCAGAAAGCGCCAAAAGCGCCAGTGCAACTGGGGTCAAACGAAGCAAGTTTGGCTTATTCATCTTATCATTCCTTCCTTAAAATGATCTAAGAAACATAAACATAGCTTACTTATTAAGGTATTTCAAACCCGCCTGCCACGGCAGGGGTTACACGACATCCCGGCTGCAACGTAAAAACAAACCCAGGGCTATCAGCAGGAAACTGGCGGCTAAGACTACGCCAACCGGATAAAACAGGTTTCCAGCCAAATCCAGCTGACTGTATTTAATGATCATGATAAGCCCTTCCAGTACCAGAGCAATCACCACGACACTGACAAACCTTGTCACTGTGCGCCGGATAGACATAAACAGATCATCCTCGTCGCTATGGCGGTACTCTTTGAATATCCCCATTGCCAGCTCGTAGGTGGCCAGCGCGATAAATAAATCATTAATGGCTTTAATCACTGCCGACACAAAGTCATTGTCGGGGGCAAAACCGGCGTAAAAATGGAGCCCCGCCATCACTATCATGGTGGCTGACACACACATAAACAAACCAGCAAAAAACCGGGCCGACAAATCTTTTAGCCAACCATTGCGCAAGATGTTAGTCATGTACTGCTTCTCCTGTATTTGAATTGCTTTGCTGCTGCGCTGCCACAAACTTGTTTAGCATGGCGGGCAAGAGCGTAAGATCGGCTATCAGCGCCATCAGCATTGCCAGCGAAGTTAACAGGCCAAAATAGACGCTGGGGATAAAGTCGGAGAATCCGAACAGCGAAAAGCCCACGGCGATAACCGTAGTGGTCATTAATATTGCCAGGCCACTGTGTTTAAACGCAGCTTTTGATGCCTTTTTGGCAGCCTGATGGCCTGAATCCAGACCGGCCAGATAACCGTGCACAAAGTGCAGGGTGTCATCGACGGCAATTCCCATCGCGATAGCAGCAATAGTAATGGTCATTATATCCAGTGGGATCCCAAGCCAGCCAATTACCCCGAGAATGGCCAGTGTCGTCAGCACATTAGGTATTAAGGCGATGAGTGCCACTTTAACTGCCCGGAAAATAAGCAGAAATACCAGTCCCAACGCCGCATACACCAACCCCAGCGTAGTAATTTGTGAGCTAAACAGACGGCTTAATATATCCTGATACAACACAAACAAACTGGTTAGCTGATAGTCCTCAGCGGCAACGCCCAGCGATGCTAAATCCTGTTTAAGATCTGTCAGGAACTGCTCGCGATCCAGGCCTGCGGTGGTATCCTGCACCCGCACCGCCATTCTCAGCTGCTGGGCCTGTTCAGAAAAATAGGCCCCTACCAGTTGGTTTACGACTTTGTCATTGAGCAGATAATAAATACTGGTGAGTTCGTACTCGGTTAACGGCCGCCCCTGGTTGAGTTGGGTAGCCAGCTCAGTAAAGTTAACCAGTGATGTAACGCTGCCGCTAGCGGCAAACGCTTTTACTGCACTTTGCACCAGTTGCAGACGGTTAACACTGTCGGCGCTCAGAATCAGCGATGGATCATCAGGCGTATCCGGTACCTGCAAAATTATATCCAGTGCCGTGGTCCCGCCAAACTCTTTATCGATGTAGGCAAGTTCGCGATGCACCTGGGTGTTATCGGCAAAATAATCTATGAAGGAATTTTCCACGTTCAGGCGCATAATGCCCACGCTAAGCCCGGCAAATAACAACGCACTAAAAGCTATGGTAAGACCGGGTCTGGCTACACTGAGATGCCGCGCACGCGTTAACAGTGCACCAATAAACGCATAGTCGTGGGCTTCACTGCCTGGGGATAATAAAGCCAGCACCGCAGGAAATAAAATCAGACTAACCAGCTGTGACACTATCATGGCTATCAGCATCATCACACCAAAAGACGTCACGGGTTCCAGACCGCTGAACAATAATGCGGCAAAACCGACACTGGTGGTTAACGAGGCAAAAAAACACGGGCTCAGTTTATCTTCCAGCATGCTTTGTACTCGCTCATGCTGGCTCAGTTCGGGCGTCTCCTGGGCAATATAGCGATAGCTTCCCAGCATGTGGATCATAACCGCCAGCGTCAGAATAATTTGTAACGCCACAAAATTTGCCGAGATCACGGTAGCCCGCAAATCCAGCCAGCCCAGCAGACCCAAAGTCACAGAAACACTCAGCGCGCAACTTAATAATGGCAGCGCCACCCACCGTAAGCGCCGGAACAAAATAGCCAGTAACAGCGCCACGACTAACGCAATGGCAGTGCCAAAGATCACCAGGTCTGATTTAATAATGTCGATTAAATGCTGGCCTACCACATAGGCGCCGCCAAGATAAGTATTGGCCCGCTGGTTCACCTGCTCGGTAATGGCATTAATTTGATCAATTTCCTGCTTGCGGGCTTGAGTTAGTTTAGCCCGGATAGGATCAGCTTTGGCTTTAAGCGTTGCCAGTTGCTGCTGTTCATCTTCAGTCAGAGGCCTTTGCAACAGCTTAGACTGAATTGCGGTCATCTCCCCTTCAATGCGAATGAGTTCGTCATTGGGTTTAAATACAATCTGAATAGACGTTGCTGTGTTGTCACGATTGATCAGCAGATCAGTAAAAATGGGATGACCGCTAATCAGCTTACGCATCTCCTTGGGAGAATAACGCTGTTGCTGCCAGGTCAGCGCACTAACATCGGTTTGTCCGCTCAGCGCATCGGCATCTTTAATCAGGGGCACCGTTAAAATCGAAGTGGTACTCTCAACCCGGGGAATCTTGCTAATTTCTGATGAAAGAAACTGCAAATCCTCAAAGGTTTGCTTACTAAATACATCATGCTGACGGGGTTCGTAGGCTAGCAGAATAAATTCGTCAGGACTGAAGGTCTGTTGAGCCAGCTGCGTCTGAATGTACAGCTTGTTATCCTTCACCAGCAGCGTATCGGCAGATGCAGCAATCTTAAACTTGCCCACCCCGGTCAGTGCTATTAGCAAAAACACAGCAAATATACACACCACCAGCCAGCGCCAACGGACAACACCGTCAGACAAATTACTAATCAGAGTCTTCTTGTTCATAAAGCGAATCCCGTGCCTGACCTTGTAAGTACTGATTTCGGAAATAGATGTATGGATCGTCCGCGTTTTGGTAAAGGGTATGATAGGTATCTGACTGTTCAGAGAATTCGTCTACCCCATCGACGGCTCTTAACTGATAGGTTTGTGGCGAATCAGCAATATGATTAACCGGGTGAATCAGGCCTTCTGTGAGCACTGAAAAGCCACCACGAACGTCGCTTTGTCCTAACAGAGGCAGCACCAGATAAGGTCCGGCACCAACGCCATAACTTGCCAGCGTATCGCCGATTGAACGCTCTTTGGGCGTTATATCAAACCAACTTGAAGCCGGGTCAAAGAGGCCAAGTAAGCCGATGGTGGAATTAATCAAAAAGCGCCCCAGATTGGTACCCGCATCTGACACTTCGCCCGAAAAAATATTGTTGAGTAGGTTGAGAGGTTCGCGCAGGTTACTAAAAAAATTCCCAACCGAGTTTCTTACCGGTTGCGGTAAGACCGCTTTATAACCATTACTTACTGGCGTAAGAACATAGTCGTAAGCCGCATTATTGAAGGCAAACATAGAGCGGTTAAAGCCTTCCCAGGGATCGTAATATTGGGACGCCGCTACCGAATTGTCCAACTGGCTTTCTGTGACCGAAACGATGGCAGGTGACACATCCTGTTCTCCCTGTGATGTTTGCAGCGTCACCTGCTCACCAGCACTTAACCGACTCTGTGGCAATTCGCCCGACGCAACCTCGTGAACGTCCGTTGCGCCATTCGCCTCAGTCTGTGATGGTGGCGGAACAGATGAACACCCCGCCAGGAGTACTATTACCGCACTAATCAGTCCTTTATATAACATGCTGCCCCTGCCCGGTTTTCACTTGATGATGACGCAGAATATTAGTGGCTCTTTCGACAGCATCATCTCTGTTGTATTGCCAGTTTTGCTGATCGTAAGTCCGCGCTTCACTAAGGTAGTGCATTATTCGCTTTAACCGCAGTACATGCATCGGATTAGCTGAATCAAATTGAGTCATGGCGACGTCTTGCTCCAACTTAACCAATGGCCTGTCACGCTCCGATAGCGTTGTTGCTGTGTCTGCTGTGCTGACCCAATCAGACACTGACTGAGTCACCGTTTGAGACACGTTATCAGTTTGACTGGCTGCCAAAACACCGCTGCATACCAGTAGAGATCCTAATGCCCATTTCGTTAAATTTCGCATAGTTATCACCACGGTTATTGGTTAAATGACGGCGCCTGACTGCTTGTCCGCCTGTTTTTTATGAGCCAACACGACTCAACTTAAACAATTGAATTTGTTACAAGTATTCAGTTACTCTTCCTGAGAGTCTCGCGAAGACGGCAGGTTAACCTGATACTGACTTGGATGCGCTGACTCCTCATAGCGTGCAAACCAGTTAAAAATCCCCGGCGAAGACGGAAGGGTTTGTTCGTTTTGCTTGGTGTTACTCATGTGCCTCTCCTGGCGTAAAAAAAGCGGACGCCAGAACGGCCGACCGCTTGAGGGTTATTCTGATTCGTTTACTTCGAGTAAATCGTCGACAGCTTCGACCTGTGACGCATTTTTCGCAATTTCCACAGCCAGGGCACGTTCTGCCTCACTGTCTACCGAACCTGACAACGTCACTTTTTTATCTGCAACATCAACATCGATATCCAGCCCGGAGATATCCGAGTCCATCAGTAACCGGGATTTCACTACAGTGGCTATTTTTGCATCGGTCAGATCATTACTGGTTTGCTCACTAATCAAGGGCTCATCAACACTCTCAACAATGGACAACCGATTATCTACCGACACCACGCCATCTATACCGATAACCAGTTCTTCAGCCAGCTTTTTGTCAATGCTGCTGTCGACTTTGCCAGTCAGGACGATTACGCCGTCGTGCACATCAGTATTAATATCAAAGGAATTTAAGTGGGTGTTAAACAGTAAGGTGGCTTCTGCCTTGCCATCTATCCATGCATCTTTGGCTTTGTCTTCCCATTTGGCACTAGCGAAAGCAGGACCGGCGGTGCCGGTGGCAATCACACCAGCGACAATTAAAGATAGTACTGAACGTTTCATAGTCGCGCTCCGATTCAAAAAGTCGGAGAAACTGTTGCGAGGATCAGGCCGGAATTTAACGTGTTGTTTTTAAAGGGATATTATGAAAAATAAAGCAAGATTGATAGCAATAAGTGTAGCGATTTCTCAACGCTGTGAACTATTTACTCAGTCCGTAGCGGCCTTTACAGGCCAGCGACCTGTTTGACCGATGCACAGATGTCTTCGCGCTTTTTAAAGTAACTTAACGCAATCAGCTGATTATCTTCAGGCCAGATGGCCTGCTGCATTAACGCTCTATCTTTATCACTCAGCGCGCTATCGTCAATCTCAATGGCCACCGCTTTCTTATTAGGTTTGAGAATATGCGGTCTGGCATCGGTAACCAGCGAATCAGAGACCATCAAAAAGCGGCGAGCAACGGGATCCTGCACCACACCAATTCGATTATGGTAATGAATTATGGCGGGCCAGCCTTCGGAAATACGACTCTGATAGAAGATAACGACGGTAAAAATCATCAGTACGGCTATGGTCATGGCCATAAAATTAAGCGACAGGTCGGGGGCGACCGTCACCAGACCGGCAATAAGGGCCACAAAAAATATCCAGGCACCAAATACGCGACGCAATACCATGGGCGAAACACCCGAGATGACCTTGGCGTATCTGATTTCCTGTGGTTCCAGTTCCAGTAATGTTACCGACGACTTTGAGTTCACAATGCTCGATTTAGTTATTTATGCTTAGCTATGCCCGGTATATTACCCCATTCACTCATTGGCACAATCATTTATTACCTTTGAATAACTGCCCTAGTCGCTGTTTTTACAGTACATTGTTATTCTTATATCACTCTATTAACACCTTAGTTCAGCTTTTAGACAAACACCAGTTTGAAGCTACGAAAACCGCGACAAAACCTCACTATAAAGGTAAGCTGCCGGCCGGATTTCAGGCTTACATCCTAATTCCAGGTGTTTGACCTGTATCAGTATTTTCCTTGTCGGCATTACCTATACTGGGATTTATCCTGAGGCCTGCGGCATTGCGTCAGGTGTTTCTTCAATGGTGTATCCACTCGGTTCATTTATGTATTTTTAGAAACAATATGTTCTTCATTTAGCATATATCGCCACATCGATTATTCGTACAGTACGTGGCTGATTTTTCACACTCAATAAAAATGGTTTTCATATGCATGCATTCAAACTAAGCGCTGTTGCGGCAGCGGGTTTATCGACTTTACTGTTAGCCACACCACTTCAGGCAATCGAAATTTATAAAAGCGGCGAAGGTGACGAACAAGCCACCGTTTCGGTGGGTGGCTACGTCAAAATGGACATTCGCCATGTTAACGGTGATATAGCTTACCAGGACTACTGGGTAGCTAACTATCCCGGTGGCGAGCCAACTGATACCTCGCATACCGGTTTCAACGTTCGCGAATCCCGAGTCAATATGAAGGTGGATTACGGAGATATCAGCGCGTTTGTCGAAATCGACTTTTATGGTGGTGGCGGTAACGAAATCATCAGCAACTCCTCTAACCCACGTTTGCGCCACATGTACTTTACCTATCAGAACTGGCTGGCAGGTCAGGCGTGGAGTACCTTTATGCCCGTTCATTCCATGCCAGAAACGTTAGACTTTGGTGGCCCGTTTGTTGGCGAAGCGTTTATGCGTGCGGTGCTGGTTCGTTACACCTATGGTAACTGGGAGTTTGCCATCGAGAACCCGGAAACCTGGGGTGACGGCGATGTCGGTACGCCATCGAGTGCCGTAGGCTTAAGCGGTGACCAGGCCGACCCGGACGAATCCATTCCGGACTTTATCACCCGCTACACTCACAGAGCCGACTGGGGCTGGGTATCGGTGGCTGCCATGGTGCGCCAGGTGGATGAAGGCGGTATCGACAAGACTTCAGCAGCGGCCAATATCGCCGGTGTGATTAGAACCGTGGGCAAAGATGACTTTCGTTTTCAGGTTACAGGTGGAAAACCCGGTCGTTATGCATCGGCGGCTATGACTACCGATATTGTGGTTGATCCCGTAAGCGATGAAGTAAAAGTAGAAGAAACCCTGGCCTACAGCTTTTCCTACCGCCACTTCTGGAGCGACACCTTGCGTTCTACTGCCTATTACGGCGCAGCTAAAACCGATGTGTTGGAAATGGAGCGCTCACAATGGGGGATCAACCTGATTAAGCAGTTAAATAACCATTTAAAAGTCGGCGTTGAATACGGCAATTACGCCATCGACGACGAGGGCATCATTGCTGTGGATTCCGATTATCTGCAATTCTCCGCTCAGCTGGCTTTTTAAGCAAAGTACTGCTGTTTACGCTGTAACGCCTGACGAAAATGCTCGACCATCAGGGCGAGCTTTTTGTCAGGCTGACGGGCTTTCGGATAAATTGCATAAATCCCCAATGCTTTGGCAACAAAGGGCGTTAACAACGACACCAGTTTTCCCGCCTGAAGTTCTTCATAAATCAGCGCGCGTGGTAAATAAGCAATACCAAACCCTGCCATGGCACCATGTTTTAGTGTATCCAGTGTGTTAGTGCGGTAGCGCCCCTGCACTGCCATGGGCGTATCCTGCCCATCGAGACGAAATAGCCAGGATTCTGGTTTGGTCCCTTCATACTTGTAGAGTAAACAGTGATGCCGGGTCAGTTCATCGGGATGCGCCGGTATACCATAAGTTTGCAGATACTGCGGTGCGGCACAGACAACCCAGTTAGAGTCGACCAGTCGCCGGGCAACCAGTGACGAATCGGCCAGGTTGGCCGTTCGAATTGCCAGATCGAAGCCTTCATCCAGAATGTCCACAACCCGGTTGGTGACCTGTAACTCCACCTCAATCCCCGGGTATTGTTCGCAAAATTCTATTAATGACTGACTCAGTACCAGATTGGCCGTCACCACTGGCATGGTGATTTTCATTCTGCCCCGGACATCGTCACTGTAACCGGTCACTACATCCTGAGCATCCTGTAAAGCCTGCTGTGCCAGCTTAGCCTTTTTATACAGGGCCTGGCCCGCATCGGTCAGGCTAAGCTTGCGTGTCGTACGATAGAGCAACTGAACATTAAGCGCTTTTTCCAGTCTTGCAATACGTTTACTGACCACCGACAGGGTGATTTCGTAGCGGGCAGAGACCCGGGAAAATGAGCCCTCTTCCACCACCTGCACAAACAGCAACATATCATCCGCTTTAACCATCACTTTCTTCCCTGAGCCTTTTTATTTATGCAAAAAAGGAAACAATCATATTTCATATGAATATATATTAATGGGCTGCACAATTGTAGAGTCCCCC
Source organism: Marisediminitalea lipolytica (assembly GCF_001758465.1). Lineage (GTDB taxonomy): Bacteria > Pseudomonadota > Gammaproteobacteria > Enterobacterales > Alteromonadaceae > Alteromonas > Alteromonas lipolytica. The sequence continues at coordinate 366,565 of NZ_MJIC01000010.1, read as the reverse complement.
AGCAATTAAGCTAAGGCCACGACCTGATCCTGACACCACAAAAACAGATACAGGTTTGCCAGCAAAATAACAACAATACTGCACTCTGCCCTTCACGCACACGCAAGGAGAACTACCATGAGCGAAGTCACTCTGGGCCTGCTGGCACTACTGCCCATTGGCCTTTCAGCGCTGCTATTACTTGGACTTCAGTGGCCAGCCAGACGGGCCATGCCTGCGGTGCTGCTAATGACCGCCTTACTGGCATTTTTTGTCTGGGACATGAGTGGTCAGCGTATTGCCGCATCCGTTTTACAGGGACTCGTTGTCACCGTTTCGGTGCTATGGATAGTCTTTGGTGCCATATTCCTGCTCAATACTTTAAAACATACGGGTGCCATCCAGACCATTCGTCATGGATTTGCCCAGGTTTCACCTGACCGGCGGGTACAGGCCATTATTATTGCCTGGTGTTTCGGCACTTTTCTGGAAGGCGCCTCGGGTTTTGGTACCCCCGCGGCTATTGCTGCGCCACTCTTAGTCGCGCTGGGGTTTCCGGCCCTGGCCGCAGTGATGATTGGCATGATGGTGCAAAGTACGCCAGTGTCCTTTGGCGCTGTTGGCACGCCGATTATCATTGGCGTAAACAATGGTCTGGACAGCACCGCTATCACCGGGTTACTGGCGCAGGAAGGCTGGACCTGGGCGCAGTTTATTCAATTGATCACCACCAATGTGGCGGTGCTTCACGCCATAGTCGGGACTCTGATGCCCTTACTGATGGTCATTTTTCTTACTCGCTTTTTCGGTGCTAATCGTAGCTGGAAAGAAGGCTTTGCCATAGTCCCCTTCGCCCTGTTTGCCGGCCTGATGTTTACCTTGCCCTATGCGATAACCGGTGTGCTCCTTGGCCCGGAATTCCCCTCCCTGATTGGCGGTTTATTCAGTCTGGCAGTAGTGGTCAATGCCGCTAAGCGCGGCTTTCTGATGCCAGCTAAAATCTGGGATTTTGAACCAAAAGCGCAGTGGCCCAACGAATGGTCTGGCATTTTGCATATCTCCGCAGAAGAGGTCGTAGGCAAACACCCCATGTCACAGTTTAGCGCCTGGACGCCCTATGTTCTGGTAGCCGTTTTACTGGTGATTTCTCGTGTGTTTGCTGATGTTAAAGCGCTGCTAAGCAGTATCAGTATCGGCTGGTCAGATATCCTCGGCGAGCAAGGCGTCAGCGCCAGTTTCAGCCCGCTTTACCTTCCCGGTGGATTACTGCTTATCGCTGCATTAGCGGCCATGGTTATTCAGCGCCATGGTAAGAGCCGCCAGCACATTTTTAACTCGGCATTTAAAGAATCGACTAAAACCGTTATCGGTGCAGGCTTTGTGCTGATGTTCACTATCCCTATGGTCAGACTGTTTATCAATTCGGGGGTAAACCTGTCAGCACTGCCGAGTATGCCAATGGCCAGCGCTTTGCTGTTTGCCGATTTATTTGGTGATGCCTTTCCGCTTATCAGTCCTACCATCGGTGCACTGGGCGCTTTTATTGCCGGGTCAAACACAGTATCAAATATGATGTTCAGCCAGTTTCAGTTTGAAGCGGCTATGAACCTGCACCTCTCCCCCGTCATTATTATTGCCGGTCAGGCAGTAGGCGCCGCAGCCGGCAACATGATAGCCATTCATAACGTAGTTGCGGCCAGTGCTACGGTAGGCCTGCTCGGACAGGAGGGCACCACTTTACGTAAAACGTTGTTACCCACCTTTTATTATGTGGCACTATCCGGCGTATTAATGATGCTGGCTCTGTATGGCCTCAACCTGAGTGGACCATTACACTAATGATGAATAAGAAAATTACGCTTCAGTTCGCCAGAGCTTTCCTGTCAGTAAAGGAGATAAAAAATGAGTCATAATCCTATCGTCGCGCAGTTTGTGCGTATACTAGGCGAGGACAAGGTTGCTACCGGCGATCGCCGCACTGAGCATTATCGCTGCGGCTGGCGCTCTGGTTCGGGCTCGGCACTGGCGGTGTTATTCCCAGAATCACTGCTGACTCTGTGGCAGGTTTTACAGGTTTGTGTGGACAACAACTGCATTATTATTATGCAGGCCGCCAAAACCGGCCTGACTGAAGGCTCCACCCCCAGCGGTGATGACTATGATCGTGAGGTGGTGGTCATTAACACCCTGGCGATGGATAAACTGGTGGTGCTGGGCAACGGCGAACAAGTGCTCAGCTTTCCGGGTACTACCCTGCATAAACTGGAAACCACATTAAAACCTCTGGCCCGCGCGCCTCACTCGGTAATTGGTTCATCCTGCCTTGGTGCCTCCGTGGTTGGCGGTGTCGCTAACAATTCTGGTGGCGCATTGGTTAAACGCGGACCGGCCTACACTGAAATGGCGTTATTCGCGCAGGTAACCGCAGAGGGTAAACTGGAACTGGTGAATCATCTGGACATCGAGCTCGGTGATACGCCAGAAGAGATACTGACCAATCTGGAAAATGACCGATTTGAACATCAGGTATCTCCCACATCCCGAAAAGCCAGTGCATCGGATTACGCTGAACGGTTGCGCGACGTGGATGCCGATACACCCAGTCGTTTTAATGCCGATACCACCCGGCTGTATGAAGCCAGTGGCTGTGCCGGCAAGCTGGCCGTTTTTGCCGTGCGTTTGGATACCTTTGCCGTAGCAAAGCAAGAGAAAACCTTTTACATCGGCACTAACAATCCCGATACCCTGACCCGGCTGCGCCGTCATATCCTCGCTGAATTTACTCACTTACCTGAAGTGGGCGAATACATTCATCGCGATATTTTCGACATTGCCGCGAAGTACGGTAAGGACACGTTTTTAAGTGTTAAACACCTGGGTACCGATCGCCTGCCTAAAATGTTTGCTCTGAAAGGCCGTATCGATGCCGTGTTAAACAAGTGGTCTTTTGTGCCGGATTATCTTACCGACCGCATTATGCAAGGTGCCGCTGGCTTACTGCGTGAGCACCTGCCCGACCGCATGCTGACCTACCGGGAAAAATACGAGCATCACCTGATTTTAAAAATGAGTGATGAAGGCATTGCTGAAGCCCGGGCATTTTTGCCGACGTTTTTTGCCGGCAATGAAGAAGTCGGTGACTTTTTTGAATGTACCGATACCGAATCCAGCAGCGCATTTCTGCACCGTTTTGCCGCCGCTGGTGCAGCTGTTCGCTATCAGTTACTACATCAAAAAGACGTGGGCGACATTCTGGCGCTGGATATCGCCCTGCGCCGAAACGAGCAGGATTGGGTTGAAAAACTGCCTGCCAGCCTGGCCGATAAAATTGATAAATCCCTCTACTATGGCCACTTTTTCTGCCATGTATTCCATCAGGATTATGTACTGAAAAAAGGCGTGGATGCCAAAGAAGTTAAGGCCGAAATGCTGCGCATCCTGGATAGCCGCGGTGCAAAATACCCGGCTGAGCACAATGTTGGGCACTTATACAAAGCCGAAGAAGGCCTGGCTGAATTTTACCGACGCATTGACCCCACTAATACCTTTAATCCCGGCGTAGGTAAAATGGAGAAGCATAAACGCAATTGCAGTTGCTGCTAAAATATGGTTTTCTGACCTTTTGATTAGCGGAACCAGCGGTAGTGATCAAAACGGCCAGAACCTCACACAAATGGCTTATGCGATTTACCGGCCTGCAGTTTATCCTGTGGGCCTTAACCGGTTTGTACATGGTTTGCATGGATATTCACTTTATTCATGGTGAGTCACTCACCCGAGCTGAAGCACAAACACTACCGCTAAGTGATATCCGCTTTTCCCTCGCAGAATTATTGCAAGTCTATCCCGATGCCTCAAACATCGAGCTTGTTACGTTATTAAACCAACCCGTATACCGGTTTCGTTCTGCATCAGGGCAACGCCGAATACACCTGATTAGTGCTCGAAGCGGCCTCCCACAGAGTGAAATCACTGCAAATCAAGCCAGCACGATTGCTACCGCAGCCTATACTGGCAACGGTGAATTAGTCTCGGTTAACCCTTTAATAAGCCGGGATGCCCGTGGTCAGTTACGACCACTGTGGGTGGTTACCTTTAGCGATGCTGCCTCCTCCACTCTGTATATTGAACAACAAAGCGGCCGCATCATCCGCCACCGGCACAACTACTGGTATCTGTTTGACTGGATGTGGCGTTTACACATTATGGATTACGATGACGGTGAAAACGTTGCCAATCCGTTACTGCTGATACTCAGCGTGGCGGGTCTGTTTGCCGCCCTGAGTGGTGCTCTGTTATTGATATTACGGCTCACTGCCCACAGTGTACGGAGCACGTCCTGATGCGTCTGGTTATTGCGTTATGGCATAAATGGCTGGCACTGATAGTGGGTATTCAGTTACTTATCTGGCTTGGCACCGGACTCTATTTTAATAGTCTGATGGACAGCGCCGCCAATATCACCACGCGTCAGGCGGTGCAGCATGAGGCCTACCTTCCGGGAATCGACCTGTTCCCGTTGAATCAGTTACAGGCCCCAGCACCGATAGCGGCAAAAGTTATCTGGGTGTTGGGTAACCCTTACTATGCGCTTTATTACAACCAACCATCGCATAATTACTTTAAACAGGAACGCCTGTTATTTGATGCCAGAAGCGGTAAATCCTGGCAAATAACGCCAGCATTAGTCAGTCGTATCGCAAGCCTGGCCTACTCGGGCGATGCCTCTGCTCAACAGCCCCGGTTGCTTTCACCGCCTATCGAGGACTTACCCCGCCAGCAAAATCCACTGTGGCAGGTTAATTTTAACGACGATTTACATACCAGTGTTTACCTGGATGCGCTCACCGGCCATGTAGTGAAATACACCAATGACAATCAGCGATTTGACGATCTCATGTTCACTCTGCATTTTATGGATTACACCGGTACGGGGTCATTTAATCACTGGCTGATTATTGCATTTGCAACAATGACTGCCATATTGTCACTATCAGGCGGCTATTTGCTGCTAAAACGCAGCGTAATAACCAAGTCCAGCAAAACAGGCAGTCATCATACACTGCAAGTTTCCAGCACCTCTTCACCAGAGATTATGACTCTGACCACTCCTCCCGATACCAGTATATTTAATGCCCTGGCCAGGCAGGCTATCCATTTACCGTCTGAATGTGGTGGCGGAGGCACCTGCGGAAAATGCATACTGCGATGCTCCCCAGATGCGCCAGTCAGCGAGGCTGAACGCTTCCATCTGAGTAGCGACCAGCTGAAAGCGGGTTACCGGCTGGGTTGCCAGCAACTGGCCGGCGACAATAAAACGATCAGCCTGCTATAACATCAGCTTGTGCCCGGGTCAGGTGCGACAATATGTCGCATTGGCTAAACCTCTGTTTTCGTTATTATTGCCCCAGTTATTTGACCTACGAAGTCAGGCCACACATTAATAAAAATTAGCCTGGCGGTCATTATCAGGAGTAATCATGACACACCCCTTGCCTGGCGCGTTTACGCCTAGTTATATTGCCGTAGCTCTGACTCTGGCTCTGCCGGCTTTTTCCACTTTAGCACTGGCCAATACCCCGGATCATATTGAACACATAACCGTGGAAGGCAGTAATGGGCAGACCCTGGCGGGCCATACATCGGTCTTAACTGCCAGCGAAATAGAACGTAAAGGCAGCGCCAGTGGTGACACTGCAGCCTTAATGCGCGGCCTGCCCGGTGTGCACCTGAATGCCACCGGCGGATTATCCAGTTTACCGGCAATTCACGGCCTCAGCGACGATCGCCTGCGGGTTAAAGTTAATGGCATGGATCTGATTGCCTCCTGCCCCAACCACATGAACCCGCCGCTGTCGTATTTGGCCCCGAGTGATGTGGATTTGCTTACTGTGTACACGGGCATTTCACCAGTAAGCGTAGGTGGCGACAGCCTGGGCGGTACCATTATTGCCGAATCTCTTCCGGCCGAATTTTTACCTCGGGGAGAAACGCAGTTTGACGGCGAGCTGGGTGGTTTCTACCGCAGTAATAATCAGGCCAAAGGGGCTAACCTGCTGTTACGCTATACCACCGACACGGTCCTACTCAGCTATCAGGGTAACTGGACAGAGGCCGACAACTATACTGCCGCGGCAGACTTTAAAACGGCGGCAGCAACCGGGCATCTGGCTCCCGACGAGGTAGGCTCAAGCGCCTATGAAACCCAAAATCATCAGTTGCGTCTTGGTTGGCAGGTCAATAGTACCAACAGTATTGATGCGCGCCTGAACTATCAGAATATGCCCCTGCAGCTTTATCCAAACCAGCGAATGGACCTGCTGAATAACGAACAAATTAATCTGAATCTGGCCTGGTATCGCGACACTGACTGGGGTCAGCTCACCACCCGTTTTTATCATGAACGGGTTGAGCATATGATGAATTTTGGTGCCGACAAACAGTTCTGGTACGGTACCAACGCGAGGATGGGTTCACCCTGCGAACCGATTCGTTTTAAGGGTGATCCCGAAGGTACCTGCGCGGCTGGTATGCCAATGTACAGTCAGTCTGATAACAACGGCCTGACCGTAAAAGCCGACTATGTACTGGCGGCAAATGACGTACTAAGACTGGGGGTTGAGCTGCAGCAATATCGCCTGGACGACTACTGGACACCGTCTGGCGGCGGCATGGGACCCGGCACATTTTTAAATATCAATAATGGGGAGCGAGACCGCATTGCTGTGTACCTGGAGCGCGAGCATGCTGCTTCGCACCACTGGATGTTGCTGTATGGCATGCGTTACGAAAACGTCGCTATGCAAACAGATGACGTTACCGGCTACGCCATGAGCGTTATGGCTCCGGGGATGCAGCTGGCAGAGGCCACTGCTTTTAATCAGGGAGACCGCGGCAGTACCGACCATAACCTCGACTTTACCCTGGTTGCCCGCTATCACGCGAGTGATTCGCTCAGTGCCGAACTGGGCTATGCCCACAAAGTGCGCTCTGCCAATCTGTACGAAAAATACACCTGGTCGTCCTGGGCAATGGCAGCAGGCATGAACAACCTGACGGGTGACGGCAACGGCTATGTGGGCAATGCCAGCCTAAAGCCAGAGCAGGCGCAAACGGTTTCGGCCAGTCTCAACTGGCATGATAAAGACCAAAATCACGTTAGCATTTCAGCCTACTATACCGACATCACCGATTACATTGATGTGATTGCCGCCAACAGTATGTGGATGCCCGGGCAGTTTAACGTGCTGCGCTACGACAACCAGTCGGCCCGAATTTTTGGTGCTGATATCGAAGGTAACTGGCACATCAGCCATGGCCCCGGTGGTCACTGGCAGCTTAACGGCACAGTGAGTCTGACCGACGGCGAGAACAAAGACACGGGCAGCGGCCTTTATCAGATAATTCCGTTACAGGGTTCGTTGAGTCTGTCCCACCAGTTAAACGGCTGGCACAGCTCTCTGGAATGGATTGTGGTAGATAACAAAGATGATACGTCAGCCATTCGTAACGAAATAGCCACTGCTGGTTATGGCTTGCTCAATTTGCAGGTGAGTCACGAATGGGACACAGTTCGTATCGATGCAGGTATCGAGAACCTGACAAATAAGTTTTACTTTAATCCAACGGCGGGCGCTTATACCGGTCAGGGCATGACAATGTCGCTCAATGGTATTCCCTATGGCATTGCTGTTCCGGGTATGGGTCGCGCTGTCTTCGCCGGGATAAAGGTTAAGTTTTAACAGGTAGAAGGGAGTGGCAGCTTGGCTCACTTGTTGTTGCGGACAGTGAATGCCACTCCTTTACCTTTTTTAACCCGAGTTGCGCTTCATCAAGCACCAGTAACAAAATACCGATATACTGCCCGCATTCACGCAAACAGGTTTTGCTATGCTATTACTGCTTTATCTGCTGATTTTTGGCCGCCACCGCCCAGCGCCCGGAACCACGCTATTGCTGGTACTGCTGGAAATTATGCTGGTTAATACCTCTATTGCCCTGAACGGCGCCGCCAGTAACCCCTTTAGCAGCATTCTGTTAGTCCCTTTAGTGCTCGGCCTCATGTTTTTACCGTTTAAAAGCGGTTTTATAGTGTTGGGCGCAAGTATTCTTGGCCAAAGTTTGCAACTGGCTTTTCCCCCGCCTCAGCACCATGGCGAGATGATGCAAAATCATGCCGAAGGCATGGTCCTGAGCTTTATCCTCACCAGCTTACTGGTGACCACCGTGATTTATTACTTTCGCTTGCAACTCGCCAGTAAAACCGCAGCAATCCAGCAATTACGCGAACGGCAGTTGCGCGACGAACAACTGCTGGCCATCGGCACCGCGGCCGCCCAGCTTACCCACGATGCCGCTACACCAGTACAAACCATGCGGCTGATACTGGAAGAGATGTCCGAAGCGCAAACCCCGGCGTTACTGGCCGAGCTCGACAGCCAGTTTTCCCAGCTGGAAGTAATGTTACGCAACTGGCGGGGCATTGCCGATGACGTACGTGAATCGCGCACCAGTGAATTTACGCCACGAGACCTCATTGATTCTATCCGCCATTTAATTATTCTGGCACGCCCTGAAGCCAGCGTTAGCTGGCCCAAAACAGCGGATCTTTCGGGCATAGTGACTGGCGACCGCACCCTCGTTCCGGCACTGGCTAATGTGGTAATAAACGCTTGTGATGGCGGCGCCGGACAAAGCGTAAACGTCAATGCCGAAGTTCTCCAACAACGGTTACAACTGACTATCTGTAATGTGCTGGATGACAATCATCAGTTTCCCAAAGAACTGCTGGGTAACCGTTTTATTGCCAGTGAATCAGGCTTTGGCGTAGGTGCAGTATTGTCTAACGCGACCATAGAAAAATGTGGCGGCACGGTAAGCTGGGAAACCAGTAACGATATGGTTACCACCCTTATTGAGCTACCGCTGCACCACTATGGCAAACACACCGATGACTAAATCAATTATCATTATCGATGATGACAATCGCCTGACCAGCGTTCTGGCCCGCCGTTTTAACGCCACCGGAAACTACACGGCAACCACGTTTAGTCAGGCCAGCGAGGCATTAGCTGCCCGGCCCGGCCGCTGTTACGCCATTTTTTTGGATATGATGATGGGTGATGAGCTTGGCCTGGATTTTATAACAGAGTTAAAGCGTCATTATCAGCCTGAACATCTGATCATCATGACCGGCTACGCCAGTATTGCCACTACGGTTACCGCCATGAAACGCGGTGCAACGGATTACCTGGCCAAACCGGCCAGCTTTAGCGAGTTGTTAGGCAAACTGGGGACAGAAACCATTGCGCAAAGTGTACCGGCGCCAACCATGCTTACCGTAGCACAAGCAGAATGGGAACATATTCAACGGGTACTGGCTGAGAACGAGGGTAATATAACACGCACTGCACAAGCCCTTGGCATGCACCGGCGAAGCCTGCAGCGTAAACTGCAAAAATATTCCCCGACAAAAAAATAAGCCCCGGCATAGCCGGGGCCGCAGACTGAATTAACAGTCTGTGGAGTATAAAACGGTAATCCGTGTTACCAACACTCCAACAAGAACCCCATTAGGCAGGGGCTACAGCTCACAGAGGGAAAATCGTTACAATTAGTTTTTGGTCAGTAAGTCGCGTGACTTAGCCAGTTCCAGGTTTTGCGCCACAATACGTTGTTTGGTTTTGCGGTCGTTTGCCTGGGTTAAATCAGCGATACACGCCGGCGTATTATCTGCCAGGCAATGCATCACAGCACGGTTGTTAAGGGCAAACACATCGTTGTTGCTGACTTCAACCGCTTCGTCACAAGGCGCTTTCGCGCTTTCCAGATCGCCCATGGCAACGTAAGCCACACACAGGTTATTCAGTAAAGGTAAACGACTTACGCCTACCGTAGTGCGTGCAAGGGCGGCTTTAGTACGGGCAATCCCTTCTACATAATTACCCTGCTCGATTTCGCGAACGCCATTAACATCCTTAAAGCTGGTTTTTAAGTGAAACGTTTCGCTGGCTACCTGGGTACCGGCCATCGCGCCAGCAGTAAAAGAACAACAAACGGCAACGAGCAACGGCTTTTTGATGCGGTTAATGAAAGACATAGTTTATTTCCTCAACACAACGACAGTTTTTTTGATAGCCTATTCGCCGTCGACATGCTGAAGCGCTTGTTAACCGAAAGGCCACTACTTGTTTAAATTTTGGTTGAGTATGTGGCAGGACTGACGCACTGGCCTGATGAACAACAAATTAAATCCTAAAGAATTGCTAATAGATTATTTTAATTCTTATATTATAATTAGTTACAAGAAAACCTAATGAAAAAATCGGGCGGTCAGATTGTCATTTAAGCCATTACCAGGCAAAGGATGCTTCACTATAAACACCTTTGTGGTGGATATTGGCGATCATACAATTCGAGCGGGCAAAGAAATTAAGCGAATTGAGCCCAAAGCGATGCACGTGCTTTATCTGTTAGCCGTGCATGCCGGTGATACCGTAGAACGCAGCGAACTGCTGCGCGAGGTATGGAATGGCCGGGTCGTGGTTGAAGAAGCGTTAACCCGGATTATCTCGCAGTTGCGCCAGGCACTGGACGACAGCAAGCAGCGTCGTCTTATTCAGACCGTGCCTAAAAAAGGCTATCGCCTGCGCGGTGAAGTCAGCTGGCAAAATGATACCAATGCCAGTAACCCGCCGACAGCCAAAACAACACCAGCATCAGCGTCCGGCAAACCAGCGATACCTGTAAAAGCCGAAGAGCCTGCGCCGCAGCCTGAGCCCGCACCACTGACGGTTGAACAGAATACGCCGACGGCTAAAAAAGAGCAGCACCTGTCGCCTGCCCCAACAGTGAGTATTAAATCGGTAGTAGTGGCATTCACGCTGTTTATCATGCTGGCTATCACCGCTTTTTTTGTTAACCACACACTGCGCAGCAACACCGATTCCGCAGCAGTACAACAACGTATCGCCGTAGCAGTGTTGCCACTGCGCCAGCTAAGTAACGACAATGACACCCTGTATTTTGCCGATGGCATCACCGAAGAACTGGCCGACTCGCTAACCCGCAATCAGAATCTCGACGTGCCTTCCCGTTATTCCACCCTGGCTGCCACCAACAGCAACGCCGGAAATAGCCTGAGCGAAGTAGCCAGTACCCTGAATGTTCGGTATCTGGTTGAAGGCAGCGTAAGGCGCATTGACGATGAATTTAAAATAGCCGTGCGACTGGTTGATGCAGGCAGCGATCGGGTAGTCTGGTCTGAAAGTTATACCAACACGGCATCCGGCCTGTTTGCCATTCAGCAAAACATTGCCCGGCAAATCAACCAGGCGTTATTACCACAGAACTCCGCGACTCCCATAGTGGATGCTACCGTTGACAATGTGGAAGCTTATCAATATTACCTGCGAGGCAATTACTGGCTGATGAATGGCAAAACCAGTGAGTGGTTTTATCAGTCGGAAGCCGCCTTTAAAAAAGCCGTGGAGATCGATCCGGATTTTGCCGCCGCCCACGGCAAGCTGGCCTATATATACGCCCGTCACGACTTTCATGACGCCTACATGCCCGCCGAAGAAGCTCTGGATAAAGCTAACGCGGCCATTGCCACCGCATTACAAAGTAACCCGACAGACACCAACGCCTTGTTGGCACGAGTACTAATAGCTACTGCGGCCGGTAATTTTGGCGTTGCCGAACAAACCCTGAACGCCATTCTGGAACGTTCGCCCGAACATACTGCTGCTTTGTATATTTATTCCGAGCTGGAATTAGCCCGCAATCAGTTTGATGCTGCACTTGAGCGCGCCCAACAGGCTTATGAACTCGACCCGCTCTCGCCCTGGATAAATGTAAATCTGGCCATAGTGCACTTTTGGCGAGGCGAGTTTTCCAAGGCCCTCACCGCTGTTGAACGCGCTATCAGCATCGATAGCAACTATACCTGGGCTTATGTATGGCGGGCTAAAGCTTACCATCGCCAGGGCAATATCAATGGGGCGCTGGCCAGCATGCAGCGCTCGGCGGACATTGACCCGGCATCACCGGTAAATTCAGCGTACACTGGCCTGCTGTTTATGGAAGCGGGAGACACTGCGCAGGCTGACAACTGGTTTAAACAAACCGCCAGCTTACTGGGCGACAGCCCACAGGCGAGATTCTGGCAGGGCTTTTTACGCTTTGCCCGGCATGGTGAAGCGCCTGAAGTTGCCCGTCAATTAATGCTGGAGCTCCCCTTGCTGGATAATCGGATATTCAGTTTGTTGCCGCTGGTATTCGATAATTACATTACTACACAGGAAACCGGGGCACTGGCGGATAGACTCGCTGATGCTACAGCGCCCCAGGGCAGCACGGTAAATATTTACACCGCCCAGCGCTTCGCGGCGCTTGATGCACTCGATGCCCTTACAACAACGCAACAGCAGCAGTTGGATTCGTTGGTTCAACACATAGGCAATAACGCCACGCCGTTAGCCATTTATTATGCTCTGAACCGGCAGCCACAGCCTGATTATCTGCAACAATCTCAACAAGGCTGGCTGGATTATCGCTGGCTGGCGCCGCAAAACCCCGGCGATGATTTACTGCGGGTTAAACTACAACAATAGCGCGCAACCAGTCAGTAAAATTAACCGGCTGGACAACGCGCATGTTGTGCCTGCTCATTTAGTAAACCGAGCGTTTACCGTTCTGTGGGACGGGGGTGACCAGTTCAGGTTTAAACGCTTCTGCTAACGCAGCAGAAGCATTCAGTAACAGCCCGGTATCGGTTCCAACTCCCACAAACATAGCGCCTAATTCGATATACCGTGCCGCCAGCTGTTTATCACCGATTAAAATCCCCGGCGCTTTACCCGCTTTTACAATTTTAGCAATACAGGTTTCAATAACCGCTTGTACCTCATCATGCCCCGGATCGCCAAGGTAGCCCATGGACGCGCTTAAATCGGCCGGGCCAATAAATATGCCGTCGACGCCATCGACTTGCAGGATGGCATCCAGGTTTTCGACACCCGTGACGGTTTCAATCTGAATCAGCACACAAACCTGACCGTTGGCGGTTTCAAGGTAATCTTTGGTGCGGTTAAACTGTGAAGCCCGGGCCAGCGGGCTGCCTACGCCGCGGATCCCTTCCGGCGGATAGCGGGTTGCAGCCACTACTTCACGGGCTTGCTCTGCAGTATCGACCATGGGCGCTAAGATAGTTTGTACGCCCAAATCGAGGATTTGCTTAATGCGGACGGCGTCCGGCCACGGCGGGCGCACGATGGGTACCGCAGGATAAGGCGCAATGGCCTGCAACTGTTCCAAAATGGTTCGCAGATCATTAGGTGAATGTTCGGCGTCTATTAGCAGCCAGTCAAAACCAGCGCCGGCCAGTAATTCCGCGGTATAACTATTCGCCAGTCCCAGCCACAAACCAATTTGTGCTGTGTCACCGGTGATTGCCTGTTTGAATGTATTTATCGGGGCAGGCATAGGGTACTCCTGATTGTCAGTACCAGTCTTACGCTGGCTTCATTACAGATAAAGATGTTTTGCACGAGGTTTTTGGACTTTATCTGTTCCCCAGTATACGGAAATTTATAAGAAAGTTGAGCCTGTTAGCAGACTCAACTTGTGACTTATCGCAACGATGGGGCAAATTATGTCGATGGTAAAGGATGCGCCTTAAACCAGGTCAGCGGATTGGCCAGCGCTTCATCGGTTAATTTGACGTCTGGCATTACCGGCTGCTTCGCTCTGTCGCCCGAGGGGCGCACAATGTAACGGCCGGGCGCGAGCATCAGCAAACGTGTGTTGGGTAAATAAAACGGTGTCAGGTTACCGGTTTGATTAGCATAGCCACCGGTAGGTTCGCCCATGGTTTTGCCAAGCTGGTTATCCTGAATGGTGGTGGCAAACAGGATAGCCGCAGAATAACTCATGCGATCGATAACCACCCACACATCCCCCTTAAATTGCAGTGATGGCTCTACCGGTTCAATCATGCCATCAGATTCTACGCTCAACTCAATTACCTCGCCCGGTTCGCCCCGGTAACCAAACCAGCCGTTAGTATCGCTATTGAGTTTTTCGATAGCTACAGAGCCTTGCGGCACCGGTTTATCGGTAAGGTACTGAATGATTTTCGCCCCGGCATCCGATTGCCCGCCGGTATTGCCACGGATATCAATGATCAGGGTTTGCGCGTCCTGTTGGCGGATTTGCTTAAAGGATGCGTCGATAAAGGCATCATAAGCGGCCTGCTCAGTATCTACGTCAAACGATTCAATGCGTAAATAGGCTACCTGCGGTGAGATAAATGTCAGTTCATTATCATCCTGCCCGGCGCCTGCCCGCTCCCACTGCTGGTCATTTCGCAGAGTTAGCGTGGTGGTTTGGCCGTTATCCTTAACTGCCAGCTGTATGTCGCCTTTTACGTCAAATACCGCAAATAACCAGTAATGAAACAGTAGCGACAGCATGCTCTCACGCAGCGCCGGCGACTCACCGTGACTGAGTGGCGTGAGACGGGCAATAATCTCGCTGGTTGCATGACCGTTAATGGCTATAATTTCACTGCCCGCGGCCAGTGTCTTCTGCTTGTCACTACGCTGGTAAGAGCGGGCCAGACGTATTTTTCCATCCCGCACGGTCACCCCGAATGGAAAGGTTTGAACGCCAGCTTCTTCAGCATAGGTAAATTCGGCCAGCAGCGGAAACAAAATTGAATGGCCGTCATTAAAATACGGCGTTAGCTGACCGAATACCGCAAATGCCTGCTTTCGGGTCATGCCATCTTTAAGCTGAGCGCTGAGACGTTCAACCTGAGCAGATAACCCAACGCTGTCGACATACTGCTCAAAAGCCGGATGACGGCGACTCATGGTAGCCACCAGATAATCCAGATCCTGCTGTAATTGCTGTGCTGTGAAAGTTTGCCCGGTAAAGGCTTTATCCACATCCGGGTGGATCCAGTCTTTCATGCCGCCACACCCCAATAAACTGCATAGCAATAACACTATAATGCCTGTTCTCATTGCTCATTAATTCCTGTTGTTGAGTAATGCGGCAAACCTTAGCAAAGCAAACTTCAAGAAAAGGTCAAGATTGCAAAAACAGCGCGGCAATCACTTGTTTTAGCGCATCGCCTGTGAGAGTTTTTAAGGTATTGAAACCGCCACCTACAACCCTATGAAACAGTTTTTGCAAATACTGATAGTTGAAGATGATGCCGTGCTGGCAGCGCAACTGGAGCGCTTTTTAACTGATGCCGGCCACATCATTGACGTGGTAAGCACCGGCAGGGATGCGCTCAGGCAGGTAGCAGACGCTGAGTACGATGTGGTGATCCTTGATTTGACCTTACCCGACACCGACGGTATTGAGCTGTGCGGGCGCATTAAGCAAACGGCTGAGTCTGTGCTGCCGATATTAATGCTTACTGCACGCACTGCGCTGAGCGACAAACTGGCGGGTTTTGCTGCGGGCACCGATGACTATGTAACCAAGCCCTACCAGCCCGACGAGGTGCTGGTGAGATGTTTGTCATTGGCCAGACGGCGCGATCTGCACCAGGCCAAACAGCTGGTTATTGGTGAGATGACCATTGACCTAGTCACCAATACCGTGAGTCGTCAGCAACAGGTGTTACATCTGTCTGCCACCGATAAGGCAATACTGATAACACTGGCCAAGGCGCATCCCATGCCGCTTGGCAGGCGGCAACTCATAGAGCGGGTGTGGGGTAATGATATTCACAACAGCGACGTGCTGAAATCGCATATTTATACCATCCGCCAGCAGTTAGATAAGCCCTTCGACTTTCCCATGCTAAAAACCATTCATGGTGTAGGATTTGGTTTGCAGGCGTCGTTATGAAGCAGATTGGCCAACAAATAAAACGGCTGTTTTTGCTTTATACGCTCGTGCTGTTGTGTATTTTTGCCGGATTCACTCAGTTGTACGGCTATCTTATCGAAGACAATGTCATTAACCAGCAGATAAGAACCGAGGCGCGATATCTGGAACAGCAATATCAGGCCACTGGTGCGCTGCCCCTGCCCCGCTATCCGTGGATGAAAATTGTTAGCAGCTGGCAACGCCTGCCAGCATCTGTTCAGCAGATGCATAACAAGGAGCCGGAACGGATCGAATTTATTACCGAGGCTGGCAACATTCACATTGTGCCGCTGCAAATTAACGGGCTGGAAGCCCTGCTGTATGCCGAAGTGGATGCTTTTACGGTAACCAACAAGGTCTGGCCGCTGAATATAGCGGGGGTGGCCTTTCTGGGCACGCTGATTTTTGCTCTGTGTTCCTGGCTTCTGATGCGCCGTATTGAAAAAATCGTCGCACCTCTTAACCGCTTACGCCAACGGGTGGAAAGCGATACCCCTCGGCTGTTATTTCCGGCCGGATTTACCGCCAGTCTGCCAGATAACGAAGTGGGCTTTTTAGCCCGCGCTATCGAAAAACAGTGGCACAATCTCACCGACCTGCTTGATCGCGAAACCCAGTTTACCCGGGATATCAGCCACGAATTAAGAACGCCGATCAGTATTTTGCAAAACACGCTTAATCAAACGGGCCCGTTATCACACGACGATGAAAAACAGGCTCGAGACCAGTTAAGTAAACTCACCCAAACGCTGGATGTACTGACCGCCCTGGCCCGGGAAGAGAGCCGGCAAATGCGCCCGCTTAATGTGCTGAGTGTGTTAGAAGATGTCACCATGACACTATCTCTAAGCGGATTGCGGCCCGACTTTCAGCTGAACATTGAGGTGCCCGATAATTACCAGGTCGTCGCTAATGAGACCCTGCTTTACCTGCTGTTTCGCAATCTGATTGAAAATGCCCACTATCATGGCAGTGATAACACGCTGACGATTTCACTTGAGCATCAATCACTCAGATTCAGTAATCAAATCAGTAATACCTCAGTGACTCCTCCGCTAGCCGAACCAAATAGCGCGGCAGCTCCTCTGGGGATTGGTCAGGGCCTGTTTCTGGCGCGGCGTATTGTTGAATTTCATCAGGGTGAGCTAACCGTGACCACTTCTCCCGGCGATAGCGACAATGACTTCAGCGTTTATATCTCATTGCCACCACTTCCTAGTCCGCAAGCGCATAGCTAACCCGCTCGCTGACTTCGCCTAAATTAACGACAGAGCTCCTTTTCATAGCGCTGCAAGCCGGTAAGATGAGGAACTATGGTTTATCAGCCTGCTGGCAACATGCCACAGGTCACTACAGATAAGGATTGGTTGTATGGATTTAGGACTTAAAGGTAAGCAGGCTATCGTCTGCGCCTCAAGCCGAGGTTTGGGCCGGGCTTGTGCTCAGGCACTGGCAGAGGCCGGAGTGAACCTGGTGATCAACGGATTAAACGCTGAGCGACTGGCTCAGGTAGCCGAAGAAATTGCGAGTGCCACCGGGGTAACAGTTACGCCCGTTGCCTGTGACGTGAGCACCGCAGACGGTCAGGCAAAACTACTCGCAGCCTGCCCCGCGCCCGATATTCTGGTTAATAACAATGGTGGTCCGCCGCTAAAAGATTTCCGCGAACTCGATAACGACGCAATGGTTGATGGCCTTAACATGAACATGCTCACACCGATTAATCTGGTGCAAAAAGTGCTCGATGGCATGGTGGAACGTGGCTTTGGTCGCATTATCAACATCACTTCCATGACGGTGAAAATGCCGGTGGCTGGCCTCGATTTATCCAGCGGCGCCCGTGCCGGGTTAACGGCTTTTTTGGCCGGTATTGCCCGTACCGTGGCGGATAAAAATGTCACTATCAACAATATTCTGCCGGGTTACTTTGCCACCGATCGATTAGACGGTGTTTTAAGTGCCGGTATGGCCCGCACCGGCAACGACAAAGAAACCGTAGCCAACGAGTTAGCGGTTAAGATTCCGGCCAATCGCTTTGGCGACCCCAAAGAGTTTGGTAATACCTGTGCTTTCCTGGCCAGCCAGTTTGGCGGCTACATTACCGGACAGAATATCCTGCTTGATGGTGGGTTAAACCCCAGCGCGTTTTAAGCAGCCTGAACGCTGCATAGAAAAGGGCACGCTGCGTGCCCTTTTGCGTTTTTCAACGTAATTAACGTTCCAGCCACTCAGTTTCTTCTGTGTGTGCTTCCACTTCTTCTCGCTGTAGCCATAGTGTTCGATACTCATCGCGAGCCAGCAGTTCCAGCTGATCTGCATAATGCGCTGAGCTGACCTGGCGGGAATTACCATACGCCATGATGCCCTTTGCTTTAACCGGCGTCGAAAACTCCACCATGGAAACCCAGGTTTCACCATGGCGCGGTTCGCGAATACCATCGCCATCCGGGTCCCACCAGGTGATCACGTTAAACGCGCCCAGATTGCCATAACCACCGTGGCCAGGCACATCCTTATCCCGGATAATAAAACGCGACACATCACCAAAACGCGGATCGATACGGCCATAAGTGGCTAAAGTATTCTCAGCAGCTTCTTTCAGCATGGCTACCGCTAACGCAGGATCCTTTAACCCATAGGGCGTTGAGAGTGGAGAGTCTGCCAGCCAGGGCACGGCATAATTAGACTGATTAGCAAAACCCGAGCGCTTACCAGCAAACAGCTCTGCCCAGTTTTCAAATAATACGCCCGCACGATTATCTTCATCGAAATGCCGGTTCCATTCAGCGAGCACGGCTGCCGCCTGCTGTACCAGTTCATCCTCACTAAACTCAGCTGCTTCCAGTAGGTCGTCCAACACACGCTCGGTCATCAGGGCATAGGTGGACGTTTTGATCTGCGTAAAATCAGCCATGCTCAGTTTGCCACTTTCGGCCATCATCTTAACCGCATTCTGGGCGCGAAATGACATGGGCCCTTCGACGGCGACATAAGGGGGATAATCGTTATAGCTGTAGGCCGGCGGATAAGTTGCCAGCCAGGGTGGATCGTTAGCATTTTGGACAAATCCACTTTCGGGGTTAATGACTTTAGGCAGATCCGCGTAATCATGGACTTCATTCCACACATACTCAGAACTATCACCAGGCACCAAACCGGTCCAGAAAGCCAGGTCGCCTTGTTCGTGTTTGGGCAGAATGCCATTGTAAAGATACTGAATATTGCCTTCTTTATCAGCGTAGGTAATGTTAAACGTTGGCACCTGTAGCCTTTCCATTACCGTAGTAAATTCAGCGAAGCTTGTTGCCTGCAACATATCAAAATACTGTTGCAGCATACCCGGCCGGTCCAGCCCAGCAACGCGCAATGCGACTGTTTCACCATCTTGCCTTTCAAACACCGCCCCATGAACTGACTTTCGCACAGCCAGTGTTTTTTCTTTAAGCGTGCCGTTTTGCTGTAATACCCGGTACGTCTTTTCGGTAGTCTCAAATGGCAACACCTCGCCATCGAAGAGGTAGCCATCTTCTTTAAGGGTAAGATGGTAAGTGGTGGCACCGGGGATACGGTTTACGGTGTTGGAAATACCCATGCGCTGGTTAAAGGCAAAGCGAATTACCGGCAGCCCTACCTGAGTAGCGCCGTACATTTCAAAATCAGGCCCCACTAAATGCGCTTCATAGTAAGTAAAAAAACCAGTTGCCCAGGGCAAATGGGGGTTTTGCAATAACAAAGTATTACCACTGGCAGACTTAGACGGCATGACCGCATAGGTATTAGAGCCTGCTTTAAAAGGCGGAGCCTGATCGCCAACCACTCTGGCTGGCGAAGCCACATAAATAAAGTTCATTAAACGGTGCGCGTGAGTAACCACATCAATACCGCTGACCGGTAGCACTTTTAAGACGTCAGGGGCGAGCGTGTCGGGATGTTTGCTGGCGTAATCATTGATTCCTGCGGCAAAAGCATCAAGGTTTTGCTGAAACTGAGTGGTTTGCTGCAAATACCATTGCTTACCGCGCTCTGGCACATCATTTCCCAGTAACCAGGTGTCGGTTTCTTCGTATTCCTCGCCCCAGTATTCAGACCCCTTTCCCCGGGCCTGACCATACAAGCGCAGGATAATATCGCCCTGGCTCTTCGCCTGAGCCCAGCCAAAACCATAAAAGACCTTTTCGGCGCTATCGCCATAAATATGCGGAACGCCAAAGGTGTCCCAGCGAATTTCCGTGTCCATTTCCTCGCTGGCTGAGGTCTCCGACAGCGGAGCTTTACCACACGCGCTAAGCGCGAACACAAAAAGGCACAGCAGGACATAACGCCACTGCGGCCAACGCAGGCTGACTGCAAATACTTTCATGAAATTATCCAAATTAAGCCCGGTTCGGGTCTGGCTCTGTTGTTAAGGCAAAACAAAGAGCCGGGGTAAGGCGTCCTGACAATAACCCAGCATGCCGTGTCCGTCACAGGCATGCAACCAGCGATAAATTAAAATTGGATAAATGACGGATTTGACAGGATAAACCGAAGGTCAACTGACCTCCGGTTCGACAAGATTACTGCGCGGCCGGGAGCAGCTCGCGATTACGCATTTGCAGATAACTTAACGCCCACATGCCGAAGCCGCCGAGGAATAACAAGGCTGAGGCATATCCGGTTTCGTTAAACGCCGCACCGGAAGCCAGCATAGCACCGCCCATCCAGGGGCCAACTGCGTTGGCGGTATTAAACGCGCATTGCACCAGGGCGCCAATCATGGCGTGTCCCGTGGGTGATACATCCAGAAGCATTGACTGGATGACCGCTGCTAACCCAACACTGGCACCAAGCAAGAACACCGTAATATACAACCACCAGATATTAGTGGCCGCAAACACATACATAATGGCAATCGCCACACTGCACAGCAAGGCAATACCTGTGGTGGTTAACGGTGAGCGATCGGCTAATTTGCTGATCACAAGATTGCCAATGGTTGTCCCAATACCAAACATCATCATAGCAATAGAGATAGTGATTTCCGGGGTTTCGGTTACATTGATAATGGTATCGGCCAGATAGGTATAAATGCAGAATACGCCGCCAAAACCAACAAAAATAATGCCTGAGATTGACCACACCAGTTTGTTTTTTAATACACCAAATTCTTCCCGGATACGGGTTGGATTAGTCACCGGGCTGCTGGGGACCAAACGATAAATCAAAAACATGGTGATCAGCGCCAGCGTTGCCACAATAGCCATACATACACGCCAGCTAAGATTTTGTCCGACCAGCGTTGCCATGGGCACACCCACAATAGTAGCAATGGTTAAACCGGCAAATACCTTAGACATATAAGTAGCCCGGCGGCCCTTAGGCGCCATGGCGGATGCCACAAGTAACGCGGTGCCAAAATAAGCGCCATGAGGTAATCCCGATAACACCCGGTACACCACCAGCTCCGGTAACGAGGATGCGATTGCGCTCAGGCCATTACCAATACCAATCATGGCGGTAAAGATAATCAGCGCCGTACGACGGTTGGTTTTATTGGTCAGCAGCATAAACAAGGGGGCACCGATAACCACGCCAATGGCATAGGCGCTGATCACGTTGCCAGCCAGGGCTGGCGTAACATTGAATGACCCGGCGATCAGCGGCAACATTGACATTGACGAGAACTCCGTGAGTCCCAGTACAAATGTACCCAGCGCCATGGCAAGAATAGGCCAGACCGCTGCGCCTTGGTTATATTGAGGTGCAGACATAAACAACCTTAAAAGTGACGATAATCAAACTGTGAATTTAAAATGTTAGCGGAAGCTATACGCCGCCAGAATTCAACAAAACGTGAAAGTTATCTTTGTAGGATTTTTTGACTCAACCCGGCGTGTATACTCTAACGCGACATCACCCGGCTGAACTTTTGCTTTATTTGTATGATTATTTTTATTATACGCTATGCAGGCAACGTAATTCTATGCCTCACACCTGTTACTTAAGCGTTTTTTTGCCTGATTCAACGCAATTTAAATTTGTCTTTGAACCACGCAGAGAAGTGCTTGAAAAACGCCAAAATTGCCTTAAATTGTTAACTCTTAGCCTTTTTGAGTTCCAGCCATAACATGTCTTCCCCGTCGTCCTCAGGTACCTCAGCAAGGGTACTCGTATTATTTGCTCACCCTTCGCAGACCCGTTCTGAGGTAAATAGTGTGCTGTTTAATATTGCCCGGCAGCAGGCCGGCGTTACCGCCATCGATTTGTACGCCGAATACCCGGATTTTAATATTCGGATAGACCGTGAGCAACAGCGACTGCTCGACCATGATGTGATTATTTTTCAGTTTCCGGTGTTTTGGTTCTCCACGCCTGCCCTGTTAAAAGAATGGCAGGATTTGGTGCTGGAGTATGACTTTGCCTACGGCAAGCACGGCACGGCTCTCAAGGGTAAAACGTTTTTCTGTGCGGTGTCTGCCGGTGGTCGCGAAGAAGCCTATCAAACCGACGGCTTTAATCACTATACCATTCGCGAGCTACTACAGCCGCTGGAACAAATGGCCATGGTCACGCAAATGAAATACCTTGCCCCCTTCGCCCTGTTTGGCTCGCGCACCGCCAAAGAAGAACACCGTATTACCCGCCACTCAGCACTTTGGTCTATGTTGCTGGATGAACTGGTCAGTGGCTCACTGAATACCGACAAAGCGAGCAAACTGGAAAACCTGGCAGAGTACTTCCAGATAGGAGTCAGTGAATGACCGGCTACTTTTTACAGGCATTTATTTATTTGCTGGCGGCCGTTATCGCCGTACCCATCGCGAAACGACTGGGGCTGGGGTCCGTACTGGGCTATTTAATTGCCGGTTTAGTCATCGGCCCCATTTTGGGCCTGGTGGGCGAAGAAACCAACGCTATTCAGCACTTTGCTGAATTTGGTGTGGTCATGATGTTGTTTTTAGTGGGCATGGAACTTGAGCCCAAAGCCTTATGGAATATGAAACTCAGGCTGTTAGGACTCGGTGGTTTACAACTACTACTAACCTCCGCAGTCATAATGGGCATCGGCATATACGCCGGTCTTAGCTGGCAGGTATCGCTAACCGTCGGGCTAATTTTCGCGCTCTCATCAACTGCGATAGTGCTGCAAACATTTCAGGAAAAAGGCCTGCAACAAACCGAAGGGGCCAAAAGCGCGTTCTCTATTCTGTTATTTCAGGATATCGCCGTTATTCCTATTCTGGCGTTAATTCCACTGCTGGCGCTGCCCGAGCTAATCGATATCGCCGAAAACACCGTTCAAACAGCCTCAGGGCACAGCGAAAACCTGGTAGAAGGACTGCCCGGCTGGCTCTACGGACTGGTTATTATGGGCTCAATTGCCTTTGTTACAGTGGGTGGTCATTATCTTAGCCGCCCCTTGTTTAAGTTTGTTGCCTCCTCTGGTCTGCGCGAAATATTTACCGCCACAGCCTTAATGCTCATTATCGGTATTGCCACACTAATGGGGCTGGTAGGCTTATCGCCTGCCCTGGGGGCATTTTTAGCTGGCGTGGTGCTGGCTAACAGTGAATTTCGTCACGAACTGAAAGCCAATATCGAGCCTTTTAAAGGGTTACTGTTAGGGCTGTTTTTTATTACCGTGGGGGCCGGTATTCATTTTGCGACCCTGACCGAAAATCTCGGCCTGATAGTCAGTATCACGTTGGGCGTAATGGTGCTTAAAGCACTGGTTTTATTGCTTATCGCCACCTTTTTCGGCCTTAAAGGTAGTAATCGCTGGTTGTTAACCCTGAGTCTGGCTCAGGCCGGCGAATTTGGCTTTGTGTTAATTAGCTTTGCAGCGCAAAACAACGTTCTGGCCACAGACTTAATTGCGTTATTGCAACTGGTGGTTGCCCTGTCGATGTTTCTTACGCCCGGCCTGTTTATTCTGTTTGAGCGGGGCATCATGCCGCGTTTTATGCGCAACGGCAGTAAGCGCAAGCCCGATGCGGTCAATGATAAAGGGCCAGTGATCATTGCAGGTATTGGCCGCTTCGGCCAGATAGTGAATCGCCTTCTGGTGGCGAATGACTTTAAAACCGTGATCCTGGATATTCGCTCAGAACAGGTGGATCTCATGCGCCAGATTGGTACCCAGGCATATTTTGGCGATGCTTCTAAACCCGAAATGTTACATACCGCCGGAATTGATGAAGCCAGCCTGATAGTGATTGCCATTGATGATAAAGAAACCGCCGTTGAAATGGTAAAATACGCAAAACTCTCCCACCCGCACGTTAAGGTACTGGTGCGCGCCTTCGACCGCGGGCACGGCTATCGACTGCGTCAGGCCGGGGCTGATTACATGATTTCTGAAACCTATCATTCGGCGCTGGAACTCGGCGCTCAGGCGCTGCGTTCATTAGGTGTTCACCCCTTTCAGGCAGAACGCCAGAAGCACGCTTATCGGGATATAGAGGCCCGCCAGAGTGATGTGCTTTACGAAGCCTGGAAAGATGACGCCAGCGGCGAGCGGTTCGATAATAACTATCGCGATCTGTTTATGGAATTACAGCAGTTGATTGACGATGCGTTAAAGTCTGATTTGCACGATAACCATTCCAAACGGCGCGGCTGGACGCCGCCACCGAAAGGCTATGCCGAAGAACAGTTGGACAAAGAGCAGGACTGACTTTAATTTTACATTAATGAGGCGTTTGCAGCGCCTCTGGCTCTGGCCCGGTATAAAATTCGCCCAGCATTTGCCTGAACATGCCATTCTTAGCAAAGGTTTTCAGTTGGTTATTGATAACGGTAAAAATGTGTTCATAACCTTTGTGGCAAATCATGGTGTCGTCGATAGACAGCGGCGAAAAATCCTTAGAATAAGGTAAGGGTTTCATACCCAGTTCTTTATAAGCAAACAGTACATCCGGGTAAAACGACAGCAAATAATCCACTTTACCAGCCACTAGCATTTGTACATTTTCAGTTTCACTGCTGACATAAAATGTCTGCATAACCCGGTCGGCCAGTGCCTGCATTTCCTCACTCATCGGCGTTCCACGGACTATGCTGATTACTGCGTGATCGGGAATGTCACTCAGCTGGTGTACAATCTGTTGCTCATCGCGAACAATAATTCTTACCATGGCCTGATTAAGCGGTATGCTAATCAGCACATCCTGTAAATCCTTAGTGTCATCATTTAAGTCGAAGGTCGCTATCCCCGGTGCGTAACAGGCGTAGAGTTTATCCACAAAGCCTCGCTTAGCCCGGGACATAGGCATTACAATTATTTCCACTTCATCCGCCAGGCCACTTTCATCCAATGCATGTTGCAGGATCTCATTGTAAACACCCGGGCCCTCGTGCTCACCGGGAATATGAAATAAGCCACTGAGTTGAGCGCCCACAATCACTCTTTTGGGTTTAGGTTCAGTTTCAGCGGCTACCGGAGAAATCGGCAAAGCCAGTAAAGCCGCAATAAAGAGGTAGAACTGAGGCAACGATACATCCTCCTTCAGAGTCTGGTAACACATCCTTAAATAACTCTATGCACAGGATGACACACTCGCAAGAAAGTCTGAACAAATCCCCCTCTTTTGGCGGCTAAATTATACTTTTGATTAAGATTTGCAACGGTCACTTTAGTGGTATTCGATGATACCAACGTTGGCAGACTAAACTGAATTAACCCGCTGCAGGGTTTATTTACTGACGGTATAACCCGGCGCAATCGCCAGATTATCGACATCCCGCAAGGTAAAGCGATTTTGCAACCACAGTTGATATTCGGCCCCTTCCAGGGTACCACGCTCGGTACAATCGACATTCCATCGGCGCAGTAAATAACCCGCCATGGCCGCTCGTACGTTAATTAACAGCTGGCTGTTTTCCATGCCATAGTCCATTTCGATAGCGGTGGGAAAACTGACGTTTTTAGGGTGCGGTACCAGTTGTAACGGGATCATCCGCTGCCACTCCCCATCCCGCTCCGCCAACTCATTAACCTCGGGCTCACCTTTAAGCGTTACCTTACTGATACGGGTTAAAACAAAGTCCCGGAAGCTGTTACTTTTGCGGTCGTAAGCCCGAACGTGCCAGCGTAAGCCGTTATCCACAATGGCGTGCGGAACCAGCTCCCGCGCCGCAGAACCACTCGAAAGAGAAGTAT
This sequence comes from Marisediminitalea lipolytica, assembly GCF_001758465.1. Lineage (GTDB taxonomy): Bacteria > Pseudomonadota > Gammaproteobacteria > Enterobacterales > Alteromonadaceae > Alteromonas > Alteromonas lipolytica. Next base: position 340,554 of record NZ_MJIC01000010.1, on the reverse strand, counting down.
AAATAACGCTGACAGCGCGCTGATTTAACATCGCCTGCACCAGGCGGGCAACAATAAAGATATCCGGCACATTTAAACTGGAGGGTGACTCCACCGGAAAATGCATATCGCCGATGGCATCAAAGCCATCGGAGATATCATTGGCCAACTTAATTAAGGTTCGACGGGCGTCGTGCTCAAACAGCGGCTTGAATTTAGCCGTTTGAAAATAGCGTTTTTCACGGGAGTCGTATTCCAGATTTTCCGGCGCCAGTTCCTTATACAGATTAAAATCGCGGGAACCAGCCGACAGGCCAACTTCAAAGCGATTGATTAGATCCTGGCGGTAAATGGCCCCTTTAAACAACAAGCAAAAATCAATATAGGCCAAACGCTGGCGCTGGGCGAAACTAATACTGGCTAACACGAATTCGTCCCTGACAAAGACTGCAAAACACCAATATGGTTTATTTTAACTCGGTTGTAAAGCGTTCGGCGTAAATTGCCACTTAAGGTAGGTCTGCCTGGAGCAGCTTACGATTGTTGCCATCGTACTGCCAGTATAAGCGATAACTTTGCGAAGGACGGTCGTACTGCTCAGCATCCAGCACCAGATACCTGGCGACAAAAGTACCGTTGGCCAGCCGATGGATAAAATCATAATATTCCAGTTCCTGCCCCGGCGATGACTGGCGATCGACTGTATAGCTTTTAAGTAAAAATAAGTCGTCCGCACCCACCCTGAAATACTTTCGGTAATTGTCGGCAAATGCGTGTGAGTGCTCTTTTTCACGCTCTTGGGGGGCATCCAATTTTAATGATGCTGATTCTGCATTATCAGTGGGTATTGTTGCGCTTGCTGATTGCAAGTAAAAAGGCTCTCTGGCTTCCCTTATGCCGGAAAAAAATCGTTTGAGCCACAACATACTATAGATCTCCCTGCCATTACACCTGAGCACAGTAACGGATGTTTCTCGTCGTACTTCTACTTTTAAAGATAGACCAGCCCTCAGGGTTGTAAATAGCGCTCAGGCAAAAATCAGGTACAGTAAATGCCGCGTCGCGCTCACCAGGCCACCGCTATGCTGATGCCCTTCAGCACGAAGCATTCTGAGATCGTGCTCATTAAAGGTTTTGCCCCCCTGAATAACCATTTGCGGCCTGGCCAGGGTTTGCGGAAACGTCAATGGGTTATCAGCCAGCAGCAGCATGTCGGCCTTAAAGCCCGGCGCTATTTTACCCAGCGCCTTATCTTGTTTTATAACAGCTGCCGCATTTACCGTAGCACTTTTGAGTACTTCGTAGGCTGGAATACCAGCTTTTACCATTAGCAGTGCCTCGCGCACCGTGGCTGGTCCGGGCACATCAACTAACGCACCGGCATCAGAACCCAATCCCAGAGTAACGCCTTGTTCATATAACGTCAGCGTGATGGCATTGAGATAATCATCCACCTGCTGGTTATAGTCCGCCAGCGCTGGCGCTGCACCCAACCAACGCTTGAATGAGGTTTCTTCGTAAACCAGGCGAACAAAGGGGTTAATGGCCGCTAAATCCTGACGGTTTAGATACGTCTGTTTTTGCTGGCTTAACAAAGTAAGCTCCTGATTGACCGCCAGCGTGGGGATCAGCGGAACCTGTTGTTCGCGTAAAAAGTCAGCCGCTTCTTGCACCTTTTGTGGATTTTGCTGCTGCCCTAAAAAACCGTCGAACACTTCTTCCACATGTTCAAAACTGGCCAGCGCTCCATGGGCTTGCAGATTTTCGGCCATCAATTCGTAAGACGGATGTCCCGCTACTGAGACACCGAGATGCTTTGCTTCATCAAGCACCGCCTGATAAACATCAGCGTGCAGTCCTTCGTAAACCTTAATGAAGTCATAACCCTGATTAATGTAATCACGCACGGCCTGACGAGCAATTTGCGGATCGTTAACCCGAAAATGCGACAGCGGATCGCCCTGTTCAACACTGTTAAAAATAGGCGATGACAGTATCAGCCGGCTACCAAACCACTCACCACGGTTAAGCTCTTCCCGCCACTTAAGCTGATAGTCATAGCCGCCCATATTACGCAGAGTGGTAACGCCAGCGGCCAGGGCAGATTTGGCATAACTGCGATCCAGGACATGCACATGCAAATCGATAAGTCCCGGCATAACAAAACCGCCCTGACCATCGACCTCAGTTAAACCTTGTGGCAGCGGTGCATTGGCTGGCTGAACGGCGGTGATCACGCCTTCGCGCACTATTACAGTGTGATTTTCCTTTACCGAGTTATCCTCCATGCTGAGCACATTTACATTGGACAAAATAAGACTTTGCGGACGCAAAAGATCCAGCGATGTACTGCCGTGTTCGTAATGAACATAGGTGGCAAGCGCCGTAAACGACAACAACAAAATGCCGCAAATAAATAGCACGGACAACCCAATTACTTTAAAGGGCAGAAGTTTCATTGATTGAGTTTGCATATCAGGCTCCATTTGAATTTGATGAGTCAAATGTGCGCCCTGTAGGTATTTAGCGCGACCAGAATCAGGATTCTGCACCTGATTTTTCGTGATCCTGCACCTTGTTGGATTATGGTCCTCTGCCCTCAAGCCCCTGTGCGTAAAGGGTTGAGATACTGTCCCGGGGTTTTACCCGTGTGTTTTTTAAAAACCGCATTAAAAGAGGATTTAGAACTGAAACCGGCATCCATAGCAATGTCGAGCAGATTGCGCTGTGGCGTTGCTTTGGCCATTTCGGCGGCTCTGTCTATGCGTAACTGATTTATATAGTCGGCAAAACTTACCCCGCCGCCGGTATTAATAGACCAGGAGATATCCTTAACAGACAGGCCGGTAAAACCAGCGATATCCTGCAAGCAAATGCGCGGCTGGCAATACCACTGATGCTCACGAATTTGCGCATCCAGTGAAGCAAAAATAGCCGCCGCCTGGCTGTCTTCATGGGGCGCAGGCTCTGCGTTGGTTTGCTCTACTTCGCTGACACCGCTAAACAAAGCCGGTTGTCGCACCAGCCCCACCACGGCTACACATAAAACAATAAGAAAAGCTATCTGATCGAGCAAGTACCAGATTTCCCGGTAAGGCGACACCATAACGCTTTGCAGATTTACCCGAACCATATCGAGGATAAGCAAAATCAGTAACACCACCAGCGTATTATACAGCCAGTGTAATTCTGCCGGTGTTGTGTCGGCTTGTCTTTCAGCAATCGCCGCGTGATATCGCCTGAGCCATTTAAACGCCGCGGCAAAATACAGCAATTGGCTTAGCGCTCCGGCCAACAAGACCCATTGAAAAAACGGTGTCAGCGGCAGCGCGATTAACGTCGCAATAAAATGCCGCGCATCCGGCCAGGTCAGCGGTTGTTCAGGCACCAGCAGCACCCGTACCAACAGGTAAAAAATAGGGCCAAGGGTTAAACTGAAAGCTGGCGTAACATACCAGCTTACGCTACCCACATTGAGCTCTTCATAGAGGTTAAAGGCCATCATGACCGATTGCATCAGCAACGCCAAAATAAGGCCTTGGTAACGACGCTCACCAACAAGCAGCGCCACGCCCAATAACCCGGCAAATATAGCCAGAATTTGAATGATATTTACCGATTGAAGGTTAAACCCGGTTAGCAACACGCAATGTCCCTCTTGCAAACTAGCGCTGATAAAAGCAACAACGCCAGTCTAGCAAAAAAGCGACAGCCAGTGACAATGCTTTACCGCACTTACACCTGCCCCGGCATGCCAATAAAGCCGGGTAACTGTTTGATACGGTCGATCCAGGCAAGCACATTTGGATAATCATCCAGCGCAATACCGCCTTCAGGCGCAATCGCCACGTAAGGCATTACCGCGCAATCGGCAATGGTTGGATGCCCCAACGCCAGCCAGTCATGCTCTGTCAGATGATCATTGAGCAGACCCAGAATGCGTGCCGAAGTGACGAGCGTGGTGGGCTTGTCCAGCTCGTAACCAAATTTATCCACCAACCGGGCCGCGTTGGGTCCGTGCTGAATTTCGTTAGCGGCTGTGGCCAGCCACTGTTGTACTTCGGCCATTTGCTGCGGTTCGGATGGTAACCAACTCTCTAAATCGTGCAATCGGGCCAGATAGACCAAAATGGCCTGTGCGTCGCGCAGTACCACCTCACCATGAACCAGGATCGGGATTTCACCAAAGGGATTCAGCGCCAGCATCGCCGCACCTTTGTGCTCACCGGCTAAAAAATCTACTGGTACAATTTCCAGCTCAATATTAGCCAGTGCGGCAAATAATCTGACTTTGTAACAGTTACCCGACAACTCAAGGTCATACAGTTTCATTACTTTTCTCCGTGTTAAAAGAACGTTAACACCTTAACTTGTCTGATTTTCGCAAAAAATATGCGATATTTAATTTCTGTACACCGTTTTTCGCACTAATAGGTAAAAAATGGACAAATTAAAAGCCATGCGTGTATTTGTGGAAATTGCCGATCAGGGTAGTTTAACAGCCGCGGCTAATCGTCTGGAAACGTCCCTCACCTCGGTGGTACGCACCCTTGCCGGACTGGAAGAACATCTCAAGGTAAGGCTGTTTAATCGCAATACCCGCCAGATTGCCATTACTGACGAGGGCCGCGAGTACTACCTGCGCTGTCGCACCATACTGGCCGAGGTAAACGATGCCGAAAGCATGCTGATTGACCGTCAGGCCGAACCGCTGGGCAAAGTGACGGTTACCGCACCGGTGACCTTTGGTAAACGCCATGTGGTGCCTAAAATTAATGCTTATTTAAATCAGTATCAGAAAATGCAGGTAGAGCTGGTATTGCTGGATCGCCCGGTGGATATGCTCAGTGAAGGCATTGATATTGCTGTGCGCATTGGCCGTATTGGCAATCATAACCTGGTGGCCCGGCAACTGGGTACCATGCGCCATGTGTTATGCGCAAGTCCGCAATTTATGGCTAGCCAGGCAGCGGTAACTCACCCGCAGGACATTGCCCAACAACCCTGTATACATCTAAGCGTGCTGGATAACCCCGACGACTGGCATTTTCAGCAGGGCGTGAAATTAATGTCGGTGGCCATGCGTAGTCGTTTGATTACCAATCAGGTAGATGCGGCACTGGATGCCTGTATCAGTGGGGTTGGCTACTGCCGTTTTTTACATTATCAGGTGAGCGAAGCCGTAAAACGCGGTGAACTGCAAATAGTTCTGCCTGACTACGAGCCTCATCCGTTACCCGTTCACTTGCTTTATGCGCCGGTAAAATTGCAAACCAAACGATTACGCTCCATGACCGACTGGCTAACCTGGTCTTTACAGCAGGATTTAACCGCCATTGCCAAGGGAGAGCAAAATGCCTGATCAGGCCAAAGCACTACTCAGCGCTATTCGCGCCTGCACCCTGTGTGCCGGAAACTTACCTTATCCGCCCAGACCAGTAGTACAAATAAACACCAATGCGCGGATTTTAATTATCGGTCAGGCCCCCGGCATTAAAGCCCATGACAGCGCAACGCCGTGGAATGATGCCAGCGGCGATAAACTGCGCAGTTGGCTGGGCGTAAACCGCGAGCAGTTTTACTCGCCACTGTTTACCCACTTGCCCATGGCGTTTTGTTTTCCCGGCTATAAGAACGGTGCCGATGCTCCGCCGCCCAAAATATGCGCTTCCAGCTGGCATGCCAAAGTACACAGCGTGCTAAAACCAGCCCTGACTTTATATATCGGACGCTATTCGCAGCAGTATTACCTGCCCGAATTTAACACCCTGACTCAGGCAGTTGAAACTACTACCAAACAGCAAAATGCCGTTTATGCTCTGCCCCACCCTTCGGGTCGAAACAACCGCTGGCAAACCCGTAACCCATGGTTCGCCAGCCATGCTTTACCTTTATTGCAACAATCGGTGCAGAAGGCGCTTAACGATGACTAAAAGCGCCTGATACACGCCTTATTGCAAGGCATTAAGGGCGGCTTCAAGGCCGGAGTCCTTGCCAGCGATACGGTCTTCCAGTGGGAAAAACGGTACTTCGATATCTACCGGTACACCCACGCCTTCGTACCACACGTCATCCGGCGATAAATAGACTTCGTTGGATAAACCAAGCTGATGCTCCCCAGGCAGTACCCATGTCATAATATCGGAAAAAATGCCGTGAGTTGGCTCACCGACAAAAGTCACATGATCCAGCTGATGCATGGTTAAACTAAAGGTTTCGGCCGCCGAGGCGGTTTCGTTACTAACCAGCACTACCACGGGCTTTCCGGTATAGTTCACAAATTCCGAAGGTTCGACGTAAGACTCCCGCGTTGCCGTTACGCCAGCCCCCTCTCTGGCATATTTTTTATATGCAAGGAATTCAGACTCGGTGAAGCGGCTGGCAATCGCCAGACTGATATAATCATTACCACCGCCGTTGTAGCGAATGTCAATAATCATACCGTCGGTAAAGGCAAAATCCGTCAGCACCTCATCGAGTACCTCGTTAACGTTATTTAAGGCCGAAGTTACCTGTGCAAGGTCATCAGCCTCTTCATCAGCCGAGCTGAAACCGGTCATCGCGTCAATCCGCAGGTACCCGATGTTGTTAATAGCAAACCAGGCGAGCTCTTCAGAATCATCCTGATTCACGTTTGACGTGGCATAGCTAAGCACCGCGTTAATTTCTTGCTCAATGGCGGTTTCGATATAGCTCTCAATGTTGGCAACAATCGTATTGTTTAGCTCACTCTCTTCCAGCGGAAAACTCAGGCCGTTGGCCAGGGCGTATTCTTCAATTAGATTTGTTGCATGGGTTGGTTTTGTGTTTACCGTGATCAGTGTACCGTCATTAGCTTGCCAGGAGTTGTGCGAGTCGGCCAGAGGCAGCAAACTTTGGTAAATAGCTTCGTACAACGTATCCGTTTGCGATGTGATGTCACCTTCCAGTTGATACATGAGCGCAGACCAATCCACGTTTTGGCGCGAGAAATCCACATAGTATTCATCCATAATCTGCGAATATAGCGCGAACATTTCCGGGTTCGTTAACGCTGAGTCCGCCGTTAATTTATTGTCGACACAAGAAGCAGGCACCTCGGCCACTTTTTCCAGTTCACGTGCTGGCGCATGAAACTCACGAGTACCAGTACCCACATACCAGGTAAGCTTCTCTGTACTGTCGATAAAATCCACACTGCGAATAAGGTCTGCGGTAGTGACGTCGGTAAAATCGTCCTGTAACAAACAGTAATCAGAGGTATAACGGTAATACTCCACACTGCTTTCACTAATCACCAGTACCTGGCCATAGGCTTCTGATATCCAGTTCCCCTGATAGGCTTCGTCGATTGCCGCAGCCGGTGGTGGTGGCGGCTGTACATCGATTTGATCGTTGTGGCTACTGCCACCACAGGCGCTTAATAAGGCTGCACTCACCATAACCGCGGCGAATTTTAATTTTGTACTCATAACACTGTTTCCTTGTCTGGTTACCGGAATAATGGTTGGACGTTGGTTGAACGTTGACCGCGACGTCTTGCAAACAGTGTGAATGAGTCAGGGTGAAACCAGGGTAAAGAAACTGAAATTACAGGCAAAAAGCCAGCTTACGACTAAAGCGGTTAATAAAACGCCACATCAACTGGACAGGCCATCAATGTTTCTTTATATTGCGCGGCTTTGATGCCTTATCTCTGGCGTTCGCCAACTTTTTACTTCCCGGGAAGACGTTTTGATTACTACCGCCAACATCACCATGCAATTTGGCTCTGAGCCATTATTTGAAAACATTTCAGCCAAATTCGGCAACGGCAACCGTTACGGCCTGATTGGTGCCAACGGCTGCGGAAAATCCACGTTTATGAAAATTCTAAGCGGCAAACTAACCCCTTCGGCCGGCAACGTTTCGCTAGCCCCCGGCACCAAACTGGGGATCCTGAATCAGGATCAGTTTGCGTTTGAAGACATGAGCGTTGTTGATGCCGTTATCATGGGCGATCGCGAACTCTGGGAAGTAAAGAAGCGCCGTGACGAAATTTACGCCAAAGCCGATATGAGCGAAGAAGAAGGCATGGAAGTCGCCGAGCTAGAAACCCAGTTTGCCGAAATGGACGGGTATACCGCTGAATCTCGTGCCGGTGATATTCTGATTTCTGCCGGTATTGAAGAAAGCTATCACTTTGGCCTGATGCGCGAAGTGGCCCCCGGCCGAAAAGTGCGGGTACTGTTAGCTCAGGCGCTGTTTGCCGAGCCCGATGTACTGCTCCTCGACGAACCAACCAACAACCTGGATATTTACACCATTCACTGGCTGGCCGAAGAGCTGAACAAGCGTAAATCTACCATGATCATTATTTCGCACGATCGCCACTTTTTAAATCAGGTGTGTACCCACATGGCTGACATTGACTATGGCGAACTGCGCATTTATCCGGGCAACTACGATGCGTTTGTTGAAGCGGCTGCGCTGGTGCAGGAACAACTGCATAACGAAAACGCCAAGAAAAGCGCCGAAATTGAAGAACTGCAAAGCTTTGTGGCCCGCTTCTCTGCTAACGCCTCCAAAGCAAAACAGGCCACTTCACGGGCTCGTCGCTTAGAGAAAATCGAGCTGGCCGATATCAAAGCCTCCAGCCGCCGGAAGCCTTACATTCAGTTTAAACAGCATAAAAAGCTGCACCGACTGGCCATTACGCTGGAAGACCTGGGCCACGGCTACACCGGTGAGCATCTGTTCAGTGGCGGCAACCTGCTGCTGGAAGCGGGCTCTAAACTGGCCATTATTGGTGAGAACGGTGCCGGTAAAACCACCCTGCTTAAGTGCTTAATTGGTGACGAAAGCGCGAAAGAAGGTACCGTAAAATGGGCGGAAAATGCCGCCGTAGGTTACGTACCACAGGACAGCTCCAAAGACTTCGCTAACGACATGACGATGTTTGAGTGGATGTCACAATGGCGCCAGCCAAAGCACGACGACCTACAGGTAAAAGCCATGCTGGGACGCTTGCTGTTTGGTTCCGATGACTTTAACAAAAAGGTCAGCGTGTGTTCTGGAGGGGAGAAAAATCGCCTGTTGTTTGGCAAAATCATGTTGCAGGATATTAACGTACTGGTAATGGACGAACCAACTAACCACCTGGATATGGAGTCTATCGAAGCCCTCAACATTGCCCTTATGGCTTTTGAAGGCACCGTGATTTTTGTGAGCCACGACCGTGAGTTTGTGGAATCACTGGCCACCCAAGTGATCGAAATAAAAGATCACAAGCTAACTCACTTCGACGGCACGTACGAAGAATTTCAGGCGCATCTGGGCAACTAACCCCAGCATTCCCGATAATAACCGGATGCGCGAAGCATCCGGTTTTTTAATTACACATCGCTCACCCACGCGAGAATTCACGTTTACTTCCACCTGGCTGCACCATTAGCAATACAAGCCTTACAGATTACTGCGAGTCGTTACTTTGCTTTAATTTGCGTAACCCTTCATCGAGCAATTTAAGCTTTGTATCAAGGTTATCGGCGGTAGGTGAAAAGGCAACGTAGATATCGCTTACGTGATTAAGACTGCCTTTACGAATGGCATCTGGCGGTAGTTGCATGGCTTGCAGCGTATACGCTGCCACGTCATCAAACATGATAGCCATATGTACTTTGCCTTCGCGCAGCAAATTGATAATTTGGCGCTGATTAGCCACCCTCACCTCTCTGAAACGTTTACGCTGCTTTTCAAATGTATCGCCATACTCGTAACCATTTATTAATGCGATATCCAGACCATTAGGCATACTCTGCACATCAACATAATCAAACGCAGAGCCAACAGGATAATAAAACGAAGCGCTGGCCTGAAATAACGGCTCACTGCCAAACACGAATTTTTCCACCGTATTCTTTTGGCGTGTGACATTGTAGGCGCCATCTACCTGGCCATTCTCTGCCATTTTTAACGCCCGGGCATAAGGCACGGTTATAAACAGTGCGGTCGAATCTGAATAAGCCAGTGCCTGCTCAAGGATAGTTCGAGACAACCCGGTCCCATCAGCCCTGGCAAAAGGCGGCCAGCTATCTTCCGCCGCAAAGACAAATGCTTCGCCTGCGCGGGCTGTACTTACCAAACAAGAAGAGCAAAGAGCTAACAGCACCAGCGTTATAAATTTAAATCTCAAGGAGGAACCCTAAAAGCAGCAAACTAACAAACATTAACGACACCACATCGATAACGGTTCAACGTGGCGAATGCCTCCTATTCTATGCATATACCATTGATAAATCATTAAAAAGTTACCAAGTCATACCATACCTGTAACGTCAGATTACGAACGGACAGACTCAGGTAACAAAATATGCCCGCTTCGGGGACGTGGTTATAAAGAGATGATTACCATCATCAATCAAAGACCTTTATAACCACGCTAAATTGCATTAAGCGACTGGCTTCAGCGGAAATACTTCAAAACTCACCCCGGCACTACCTGTTATCATAAAGTTTCGGATATTAGCGTGGTCGTCACCCTGTGGATTTTTAAGCACGTCTTCGCGATAAAACTTACCGAACAGTGCTAAGGTTTGTTCGTCGCTTAATTTCAGGTACTGGCCTAACGCCAATAATTTACACGAGCCATTATTCTGGTTGGCTTCATTGCTTACGTCACCGTTAGTAAAAGCCGTTGGTGAAAAGCTAAAAGTGCTGTCGATAAGCGCGATTACATCATTAAATTCAATGCTCTCTGGGGCGTTGTTCAGTTGTGTGGTGAGCGCTTCTAAACTGGTAAAGGACATAAGTTCTCCGTTAATTAATCGCGTTGACTGTTATAAAAATTCGCCGTATTAAACCAGAATTAACCAGCAATACCTACTTGAAATAACTGATCAAAACCCAAGTTAGTGAAGTACTTATGTTTAACTGGCAGCTTAATCCAACACTATCAGGCAATAGCCAAACAGGATTAGGCACATCAATTTTAGCTTGTGTGGTCCATAATACTGCTCAGGCTTCAACGCTATTTTTAATCACCTAACACAGAGGTAAAAGTATGAAAACAGTTGGCTACGCTGCATATTCAGACGATGCTCACATGAAACCTTATCATTTTGAGCGCCGCGAACTGCGCGCCAATGATGTTGCAATCGAAATTCTTTACTGTGGTGTCTGTCACTCTGACCTGCATACAGTCAATGGCGACTGGGGCCCGCAGCCTTATCCGCTTATTCCTGGCCACGAAATTGTGGGTGTGGTTACCGCCATTGGTGATGACGTTAAAAACTACAAAGTAGGTGAAAACGTTGCCGTGGGTTGTATGGTCGATAGCTGTCAGGAATGTGACCAGTGTCATAACCACGAAGAGCAGTTCTGCCGTAACGGTATGACCGTAACCTACGGAGCGCCGGACCGCATCTCTGGTGAAATCACTCAGGGTGGTTACTCAAAGCATATTGTTGTGCGTGAAGAATTTGTTCTGCGTGTGCCAGAAGGTATGGATATGGCTAAGACGGCGCCTATTTTGTGTGCCGGTATCACCACCTTTTCACCACTTCGTACCTGGGGAGTAAAAGAAGGTACTCGCGTTGGTGTTATTGGTTTAGGTGGTCTGGGTCACATGGCAGTTAAACTGGCTGCTGCCATGGGTGCTGAAGTTACCGTTATCAGCCGCTCTGACAAAAAAGAAGCCGAAGCCAAAGCCATGGGCGCCAAAGGCATTCTGGTTTCTACCGACAAAGACGCCATGCAGGCGGCTGGCAGCTCGCTTGATTTAATCATCGATACTGCGCCGGTTAAGCATGATGTTGGTGTGTATGCTCCGCTTCTGGACATTGACGGCACTATCGTGATTGTTGGCCAGGTTGGCCCAATGGAAGAGCTGATGTCTCCACCGCTGATCATGGGTCGTCGTCGTGTTGCCGGTTCGTTAATCGGTGGCATTAAAGAAACTCAGGAAGTACTGGATTTCTGTGCCGAGCACGGTATCTATCCAGATTGTGAAATGATCAAAATGGAAGAAATCAACAGCGCTTTTGAAAAGCTTGAAAAAGGCGATCTGGCGCACCGTTTTGTTATCGACATGGCATCATTAAGCGCAGAATAATCTGCCGCACTGATAACCTGAAAGCAGCGCTCATTAGGCGCTGCTTTTTTATGTCTGCCTTAATTTATATCTGCACTAAACCCCTTGTGCCACCATAGCATTGGCCAACTGCCGAAACGCCGCAATATTAGCGCCTTTGGCGTAGTTAACCCGCTCTCCTTCTGTGCCTTCCTCGGCGCAGCGCAGATGAATATGGGCCATAATGGATCTGAGTTCATCATCGAGTGTAGCAAAACTCTTGCGTTCAAACGCCGCGTTTTGTGACATCTCCATACCAGAAAGTGCTACGCCCCCGGCGTTAGCCGCCTTACCAGGCACAAATACGATATCAGCGTTAGTAAGCTGCGTTTTAGCCTGATGGGTGGTAGGCATATTGGCGCCTTCCAGTACGTAGCCACAGTGATTATCAATTAACTGCTTTGCCGACGATTCATCCAGTTCATTCTGGGTAGCGCAAGGCAATGCAATGTCGGCTGGAAAACCCCATGGCTTGCTACCTTCAAACCAGCTGCCGCCGTGCTGTTCGGTGAGTGCTGTCAGCACATTATCTTCGCTCATACGATTGTCGATGGCCCAGCGAATAGCAGTTGTGCTCAGGCCTTCTTCTTTAATGTAACAGCCCCGGCTGTTAGATAAACTGATCACCCTGCCCCCCAGCTCAGTGGCTTTTAACGCGGCGTGAAGCGCCACGTTACCAGCACCAGAAATCGCGATGCGTTTGTCCTCAAGCTTGTCGTTATGCTGTACCAGTACGCATTCGAGCATATAAATCAAACCAAATCCGGTGGCTTCTGTTCGCACATGGCTGCCGCCAAAATCGATATCCTTGCCGGTAAGACTGCCACCAAATTTATTATGCATGCGACGATACTGCCCGTACAAATACCCTATTTCGCGCGCCCCGACATTAATATCACCCGCCGGCACATCGGTTTGCGGACCAATATGGCGCTGCAATTCCTGCATAAATGCCTGGCAAAAACGCATAATTTCGTTGTCACTGCGGCCTTTAGGATTAAATTCGGAGCCGCCCTTGGCACCGCCCATGGGCAAGCCAGTAAGGGCATTTTTGAAGGACTGTTCGAAGGCGAGAAACTTTAAAACAGACTCATTAACAGTAGGATGAAAACGCAAACCACCCTTGTAAGGACCAATTAAGCCACTGTGCTGCACCCGCCAGCCGCGGTTTATTTCAACCTCGCCGTTATCGTTAACCCAATGCACGGCAAAGTTTACAATCCTTTCAGGCTCACTCAGGCGTTTTAGCACGTTGTAACTTTTGTAATCGGCATGAGCGTTATAAACAGGCATTACATCTTCGGCCAGCTCTTTGGTGGCCTGCAGAAATTCCGGCTGATGCGGATAGCGACTTTCTATCCATTCGTTAAATTCGGCTAAATTTGATTTGGCTGTCATGAAACCCCTTTTTATAAATTTTATTCAAGGTTTTTACTGCCTGACTCCGCCAGGTGATCAGTTTTGCCTGAAAGACTGTCTGACAGCTTTGGCTTACTGACAGCCCGCTTTGATAATCCTTATACCTAAAGCGTGACCGCTAACCATTGGCACAGGTTTGTTTAGTCTTTATACTAACGGTTAACTTTCAGCCACTTGTTCAGTGGTATAAACCCAACAGTGACCCTGTTGGTTTATTGCGATGTCTGGAATGGAAGCCTGTGCTCACTAAGTTAATCTTAACTGTATTATGTAATTGCCTGCTGATGTCGGGCTTACTGTTAATGGCGAGCACTCATGCGCATGGCAGTGAATGGCGACAACTTTCGCAACCGGCCTTTTATTCTCCCCTGGATGCATCGGCTCCGGTTAAGGGCGAAATCAGCAGCATGGTACAAGACCAGCAAGGGTTTATGTGGCTTTTTGCGGGCAATGGGCTGTGGCGCTGGGATTCGAAATCCTTAGTAAAAGCGCAGTTGTTAATTCCTTCTTCCTTTAATGGGCCGGTGACCGTGTATAATGGTTTTACCGACACCAATGGCACCGTATGGGCATGCACCAGTCACGGCCTGTTTAAGCAAACTCCGGGAACTGTAAAGTTTCATGTTGAAGCGCCATCGCTGATAAACGGCCTGTCACTTATCCGCGGCACCGCGGTTGAGCTGCAAGATACTGAAGTACTCCTGCTGGCTTCTGATAAAGCTTTATACCAATACACTCCTGCTACAAACCGCTTTATCACCATTGAAATGCCTGATCCGCGGCGGATTCATGCTCTTTTCTCCGACAGTCAAAAAAACCTTTGGGTGGGCACTTCACAAGGTTTATATACCAGTCAGTTAAATCAGGGTGAAACTGCGGCGCTGAGTCTTCTTACACTCTTTCCCCAAAAAGCCCGTGTAAGCGCAATAACCAGTACAACGTCCGGCCAACTGATAGTAGGAACGGCCGCTGACGGTTTGTTTATACAGCAAGTCGATGGCACCTTTGCTAAAGAAAACCTGCCTGACAATGCCACTCCCTGGCTTTACAGTATTGCTGAAATCAGGCCCGACGTTCTGCTGCTTGGCACTTTTGGCGAAGGCCTTATAGAGCTTGATCTGGCCAGCCATCAACAGCGCCAGTTTTTACATAACCGCCTGTTACCGGCGGGCGTTGCCGATAATAATATCTGGTCTGTCTATGCAGGCACTGACTCACTGGTGTGGGTTGGCAGTGGCGACTCGCTGCAAGTTTATCGCGCGGGCAGTAACGCTCCGCAGCACATTTTTGCAGACGTTAACCAACCAGGCGGTCTGTCGCACCGCAAAGTCAAAGCACTGGCCATTATCGGTAACACTCTGGCTGTTGCCGCTGGCGATCAAGGCGTGGAAATGCTCAGTGCCAGTCAAGGCGTGATTTCCAGACTGTGGCCAAACTCTGGCGATCCGGTGGAAACCCTGTTTGTCGATAAGAATAACCAGCTCTTAGCTGCGGCTAATTTTGCCACCGTTGCTATTTCGCCCGACTCCCAACAAGTAACCCCGTTAAGTATTGGCGGGCGTAGTCAACGCTTATTCTCCACCGCTTTTGCCGAATCTGAGCGAGCCTTGTGGGTAGGCGGAACCGATGGGCTGTGGCAACAACAAAAACCGTTGCCAGGCATAGCGAACTTGGAAGATGGTAAACCTGTAGTGCAGCAAGCCATTGCCTCGTTATTAGCAGATAGCAACACCCTGTGGATTGGCACCTGGCAAGGCCTGATGCAAGGTAAATTAACTCATGGCCTGCTACGCAGTGATACAATCAGTGACGTTAACCATCCAGGCCTTAGCAAACAATTTATCGCCGATTTATTTAAAGACAGTCTGGGGAAATTATGGGTTGCGACTTCCGGCAACGGTTTATTTATTTATGAGCCACAGCAGGCCAACTGGACACACCTGGCCACCAAACAAGGCCTGCCTGGCAATCAGGTATCGGCTTTTGCCGGAGAGTCCAATAACCATGTCTGGCTGGCTACAACAGGCGGAATTGCAGCGGTAAATCCACGGACCATGCAGGTAAAAGTAGTGGCTGGCGCCATCGATGCAATCAATGCGCCCTATGGCCGCGGCGCTGCAACCGTTACTGCACAAAACGAAGTGGTCTTTGGCGGCGCTAACGGGCTTACCGTGCTCTCACCATCGCTGGTAAATGCACCATCACGCACGTTAAAAATAGTACTTACCGACCTTACCGTTACGGATAGTAACAATAACCGTTTAACTCCCGCTACCAATGGTGAGGCCATCCGGATCGCCCCTTTACCTAAGCGTATTGCCTTTGAGTTTATCGCGCTGGATTACTGGGATCCTGCGCATCTAAGTTACCGCTACCGTTTGGCAGGACTTGACGATAGCTGGACGTATCTTGATTCAAACCATCGGACTGTTACGCTGTTGGAGCCCGCCCCCGGAATTTATCAGTTGGAAGTTCAATACGCTGAAAACGGCTTCGACTGGCAGCCGCTGGGACTCAAACAAACATTTGAGGTAGCACCAGCCTGGTTTCAAACCCTTTTTGCGCGGACAGGCGCTATCGCACTGTTGTTTATCGCAATCGTATTACTGCACAGGTTGGGGCTAAGGCACTATCGCTACCGACAGGCTCAGCTGGAAGCTAAAATTGAGGCTCGTACTGCACAGCTTAGAGCGGCTAATCAGAAACTCAGCCAACAGGCGGCAGAACTGGAAAAAGCCAGCTTAACCGATGCATTAACAGGTTTGTATAACCGGCGTTTTTTAAGCCAGAATATTCAGCGTGATCTGAGCATAGTGCATCGTTACTACAATGGTTGCGAGCGCACGCACACCATACCGGATTACCACGCAGACGTGTTGTTTTTTGTTATCGATCTGGACCATTTTAAGCGCATTAACGACACCTATGGCCACAATACCGGTGATAAAGTACTGATAGAAACCAAACAGCGTTTGTCGGGTATTTTTCGTGACACGGACTATGTCATACGCTGGGGAGGTGAGGAATTTCTGGCTGTTGTACAGGCCACCTCTCGTCAGGAAGGCCAGTTGATCGCCGAGCGTATTGTTAAAGCGGTTAATAGCAAACCCTACTCCGTTAACACCGACACCAGTATTGATGTGACCTGCTCGGTTGGCTTTGCGGCCTATCCGCTATCTCAGCGTTACTTTAGTGAGGTTGACTGGCAAAGTACGGTAGGTATTGCTGATGCCGCGCTGTACGCAGCTAAAAGGAATAACCGCAACACCTGGACGGGGGTGATTTCGATAAACGAAAATGTGTCCGAAACCACGCTGGAACTTATACAACAGCAGCCTTCCAGAGTGTTCGACCACGCCACTGTTCTGGTAGGTCGCTAAAGTTTCCATCATCCTCAGCGACAACTAACCCACTAAACGGTTTGTTGCTTACCCTGAATCTCGGTTATCGCGCCGCTGCTAATGAGCTCGGTTAACGATTCAAGGGTAATAGAATCAGGGGTTGCCTGATTGGCCACATAACCCACCCATTGCGCGCGCCCAAGCTCTTTAGCTTTGTATAAAGCGCGATCAGCCAGTTCTATAGTTACCTGCCAGGCCTGATCATCGGCTAAAGTCAGCGGAAAATGCACCATGCCAGCTGAACAGGTTATGGGTAAAAATTCACCGTTCATATCCAGTGGGTGCTGACTTAGTCGCTGGGTTAAGCGATGATACAAGCTGTTGGCATCGTTTAATGTCATGCCTTTACACAACCACAAAAACTCTTCGCCACCCCAGCGAATAACAAAGTCACTGTCCCTGGCGCTCTCCTGCAATTGACGAGCAAAATTAACCAGTGCTATATCGCCAGCAGCGTGGCCATATTTATCGTTAAATTGTTTAAAGTGATCGATATCCAGTGCTATCAGCAGCCACTCTCCGGCCTGGGTATCCGGCGATTTTCGCATTAACCGTTTGGTTTCAGCGTTAACAAAATCGGTTAGATAACGGCGGTTATACAACCCCGTTAAGGTATCAATGCGGGCGAGCTCGGTTAGCTGTTTATTAAGCGCGGTAATATCTTCATTCTTGGTTTTGAGCTTGGTATGAGCGCGACTTCGATAACGTAATAACACCAGTAAAATGCCCAGCGTAACGGTTAAACTGGCAACGATGATATCCATCATCAGGTTAATTTTTTGATCGATACGCTGTTCGTTTTCCAGCGCCGCAATAGACTCCTGATGCAGTATTTGCTCCAGCGATAAGCGCTCCAGCTCTTTTTCTTTAAGCTCTACTTCGAAGCGAGTGGTCAGCTCGTTGATGTGTTTCTGGGATTCAAGGCTGTTGGTTTCATCAGCCAGCGCTTTATACTCCTGCATCAACACCAATGCCTGTTTGTACTGTTCGAGCTTAGTGAGGTTGTCTATCATCACCGGATAAAGCTCTAAATGGGGTTTTACCGACTCATGCTCACGATAAATCGCCAGCGATTGTGCAAAATAGTCAGCGGCCTGCTGATAGTCACCTTTATGACTGTACACCTCGCCGATATTTTTTAGCGTCATGGCCTGTAAGGGCATGATTTGATTTTGCTGATAGTATTCGCGGGCCCGATTGAGATACGTAAGAGCCTCATCGTATTTTTCCACCAACATGTAGGTGTAACCCAGATTGTTAATCGCCGAGAAATTATTAAGCCCCAGGGTTTCGGCAATTTGAATTGAATCACGCATGTGCACAATGCCTTCTTCAATTCGGCCTGATTCCACCAGCGAGCTGGCTAAATTATTTTTAACCGTCATCATTTGCGACGAACCCGGCGTAGCAATATCCAGGGCTTTTTCTGTCCACTTTACGGCGCTTTGCATATCACCGAGCAAATTGTACATAGCGCCCATACCCAACAACTGGCGCAGGCTGTATGGTTGACCGAGATCCTCGGTAATTTTAAGGCCAGTCAGCATCGACTCGACTGCCTCAGTAAAGTTGCCCTGACGGGCCTGAGATGCGCCTAAAAAGTAATAAGCATTACTGGCCAGTTCGGTTTCTTCGCCGTTGATAAAACTTAACGCCTGCTGGTTGTATTGTTCAGCCTGTTCATAGTCCCCTTTATAAAAGGCCAGCTGGCTTTGTTGATACGCCAATTCTGCTTGCAGTGTGGGCTGATTTAAGTTGACTAACAGTTTATCCAGGCGGCTTTTGGTATTGGCGATGGCGGCGGCTACTTCGGCCCCCTGTTTATCTTTATATTTGATCAGTGCCTTGAGCTCAATAAGCGTGAGTTTGGCTTGTTGTTCGGGCGTTAGTGACTGTGCAAAATAGCGCTCTGATTCCGTTAGCAGCTCGCCGTATTGTTTGTTTTCGAGAAGCTCATGCAACTGATTTGTCAGGCTGGTAAAGGCCGCTGGTGAAACGGCCTCAGCAGCATAGGCCGAGCTTAATATCAAGCCTGTAGGCGGCAATGATCCGGTTAAACCCGCTAGTAACATTAAAGAAGCGAGCTGATACTTCCCTGATATCGCTTTTTTCACCGACTACTCCTTCAACCGGCGCTTTTTAAAAGCCCTGCCGTATTGAGACAACCAATTATAAAAAAACCAGCTTAATCATTAATATTTCGCTATGCAATACAGTCATCCTGGTTTATTTTTCACGCACTTAATCACCGAATTGTTAAGACCAGCGCAAAACCTGAAACAGTGCTCTGGACAATGCCGGCTAACCTTTATTACTGAGGTAGCGAATTCGGTAAACCTTAATTATCGTGACGCCCATCCGATACTATCAATGCTCACGAAATATAAAGAAAAAAGGATCGCCCGTGACTGCTTTACCCTGCTTAAAAGTGCTTATTATCGATCACAATCAGGAACGCCTTGGGGCCACCCAGCAACAGTTGGAATCGGTAGTGGCCGTGGTAGACAGACAAGATATTGTGATGGAATTTTTAGCGGTGCATTCAAATGTAGAGCTAACTGTTGCGCTTGAGTCCGACGGCGATATCCAGGCGGTGTTGTTAAACTGGGAAACTCACGAAAACTTATTACCCGACACATCCATTATCGATGCGGTTAAATCCCGCCGATTGGAAGTACCGCTTTACGTGACCGGCGAAGATGATGTGGGCTTTGATATTGTCAGTCGCTCCAACAAAATAGAAGCTTTTTTTGCACTGCATGATATTGCGACGGATCCCGAATCCTGCCTGGCTTATATTATTAACGACTTTGATGATCGCAGCGAAACGCCTTTCTGGACAGCCTACAAAAAGTACGCTCAGGAAACCAATGACTCCTGGCACACACCTGGTCACAGCGGCGGCGCGAGTTTCAGAAGCTCCAGCTATATCAACGACTTTTATAAGTTTTTTGGTCGCAACATGTTTATCAGTGACTTATCGGTAAGCGTGGATTCACTGGGATCATTATCCGACGGTACCAATGCTATCGGTAAAGCGCAAAACCTGGTGGCCAACACTTTTGAGGTTAAACATTCTTATTTTGTGACCAATGGTTCTTCCACCTCTAACAAAATTATTTTGCAAACCTTACTACGCGAGGGTGACAAGGTCATCGTTGACCGCAACTGTCATAAGTCAGTGCATTACGGCATTGTGCAGGCCCGCGCCCTGCCCCTTTATCTCGATAGCATTCTGGACCCTAAATTTGGCATTTTTGCCCCACCGTCGCTTACGCAATTAAAAGAATTTATCAGCGAGAATCAGGATGCCAGACTCATTGTGCTGACTGGCTGTACCTACGACGGGCTGTTGACTGACCTTAAACAAGTGGTCGATTTTGCCCATCAGTTTGGTATCAAGGTGTTTATTGATGAGGCGTGGTTTGCCTATTCGCTGTTTCATCCTCAGTACCGCGATTATTCGGCCATTAATGCCGGTGCAGACTACGTGACTCACTCTGCCCATAAGGTGGTATCGGCGTTTTCACAGGCGTCTTACATCCACATTAACGATCCGGACTTTGACAAGGATTTCTTTAAAGAAATTTACGCCATTCATACCAGTACCTCTCCGCAATACCATCTTATTGCGTCGCTGGATGTGTGTCGTAAGCAGCTCGAAATGGAAGGGTTTAAGGTTATCAATAACCTGCTTAACCATGTTCGCGAGTTTAAGGAGCAAGCCGCAAAATTTAAACGAATCCGTATCTTAGGCCCAGACGACTTTAAACAAATGTTTGGGCATTTCGAGAGCGATAACATTGGTCACGACCCGTTAAAAATACTCATCGACATCTCTGAGCTGTCTTACTCCAACCAGGAGATCCACCGCTTTTTAATGGACGAAGTAGGCCTGGAAATTGAAAAGTTCACCCACAGTACGCTGCTTGTATTGCTTACCTTTGGCGGTATGCGCTCTAAAATCGTGCGCTTGTATAATGCCTTAAATAAGCTCGACTCCGGGCACGTTTCGTTGCGCCGCAGTAATCACCAAAAAGAACTACCCAATAAAATCCCGCCAATCAGCATGGCAATGCTGCCTTCTGAAGCCTTTTTTGGTAAGCGGGAAACCGTGCCGCTACAAGACAGTGTGGGCAGAATTGCCGCCGCGCTGATCACGCCTTATCCACCAGGTATTCCATTGCTGGTGCCAGGCCAAACCATTGAGGCGGAGCACATTAACTATTTAAATGCCCTATCCAGCCAAAAACTAACTATTCAGGGGCTGATTGACGGCGAGATCTACGTTTTAGCGCAATAGCATTGTGTCGCGGTCTGTAAAGCAGGCCGCCTTACCTTACTTCGATTTTTTTGCTTATTTTAACCGCATTACCGCACAGACCTCACAATTGAACTATATTTGATAGTGACTTTTAACAAAGTCAGTATGAGTAGTAGTTTAAGTTCAGTGATTACTCCACCGATGTACTTAACCCTCTCAACTATCGCTCTGCATTTTTCCAACAATCAGTACTAAAGATTATTACAGTGTATGTCGTTTGGCTGCGGTGACTGCGACTAACCAAAAGTGAAGTAACCTATGAATTTAGCGGAATTTGTTAAAAAAGCGGAATCAGTGTTTGTACTGCCAGACTCGGTTACCCGGTTAAAGTCATGCATGGAAGACGAAACATCTGGTATCAATGATGTGGCCGAAATTATTACCTTTGATCCCACGCTGACCTCCCAGTTGCTAAAAATCGCCAACAGTTCGTTATATAACTTCACCTCACCTATCGAAACCGTTTCCCGTGCAGTACAGGTAATCGGCACACGGGCGACTTACGACCTGGCGTTATCTTACGGCGTATCCCATACCTTTAAGGATATGGATAGCAGCGTAATTGATATCGACCGTTTTTGGGAACAAAGTGTCAGCTGTGCGCTGCTGGCCAAACACTTTGCCAGTGTTAAACGGATCCGCGAATCAGAACGATTTTTTGTAACTGGCCTGTTGCATAATATTGGCGAGCTGGCTATTGCACAGCTGGCCCCGGAACAAGCCAAACTCTGCAACAATACCGATGAAATCACGTCTTCCACCTACCTGCAACGTCAGGTGTTAGGCTTTACCTATTGCGACTTCTCTGCTGCTCTGATTAAAGACTGGGGCTTACCAGCCAGCATTTACATGCCAATATCCAAACTGCTTAACAATGATATTGCCGCATTAGACGAAGATGCCCTGATTGCAAAACTCGCCTACCTTTTATCAGAAGAAAACGTAAGTTTGGGAAGGAACATAGAGCACCGCCCTTCAAGAGCAGATCTGCTAAAGGCCCTTAACTTTAGCGAAGAAGACACCGAGGACGCCTTAGACGAAACCAACGTACAACTTATCAGCGTTATCCAGCTGTTTAATCCCAATGGGTTTAATATTTTTTAGCCGGACAATTAGTATCACAGCATTAGCTAAAACAGGGAGCAAAAGCTCCCTGAATTGTTTGTGAGATAACGACTAAGAGCTAATCCCTTTCGTAGTCTTTAAGCAAGCGTTCAATGTAAGATTTGCCGCCGCCCCACAGGCTATGGTTATCAATTACATCAAAGGTGTCACCGACGCGCTCAACAAAGTCTTTGAGCGCTTTGATCCTCTCTTTAAACCAGGAGCGATTATCGTCTACCACTCTTTGTTCTTTTAATATTTTCCGTGAACCCGGGTGCGAGAAAAAAGGTTCTGGCGGTACATGGGGTACCACATCACTTTCATTAACTATACGAAAATGCGGCCCCTTAATCGCAGCATTTAAATTATCAGCAAAAGTTGCATCGCCCGGGCGGGGGCTAGCGTAGGTATACAGCCCATAAACGTTGTACTTATTCTCTATCAGCATTGCCGCAAAGAGTGAAGCCAAAGCACCGCCCAGACTATGACCGGTGATCCACAACCTTTTACTGTTGGTGAGCCGGCTATCAATAGCATTTACAATACGGATAACCGCAGGAAACAAAGCATCCTGAAATCCCTCGTGAGCAAGCGTTTTGCGCAATGGGCCGGCTTCTCTGACTGCCTGTAAATTGGTTAACCAGTCGTTTTTCATCTCGGCAGTACCACGAAAAGCAATCACCACATCCGTATCATTAGCACAGAGGATAGCCTGAGTATCCACATCAGAACCCTTTTTAACCGTGAAATACTGATAGTGTTTAAAGCCCCATTGCTGCCTGGCAACCTTTCTGCCAACAGTGGATTTTTCGTAAGCCAGTTTAGCGAGCAATGCCAGTGCCAGCGCATTTTTCTTACTGTAGTTTTCAGTCCCTTCCAGGCTGGGATACAAATGAGCATAGGTAGTCATATTTCGGTCCTTGATACACTGATCGAGCTATTGTGAGTAGAGTTAATCAATACTTCCATTCGATTAACTCCAACAGGTAGATATCAACAGTATTAGAAAGTTTTTAAAAAATTAAAAGTTTTACTATGTGATTTTTAACCTGACAGAGAGGGTGTTGACCTACTTGAGCATTGTACTTTTGTTATTGATATTCGCAGCTATCCACTCTTCAGCTTGCTGCTTTGTTAACACTTCATAAGGAGCATTCGAGCGTGAGTATAAATAAAAGCTTCCCCCTTCTTTTTGCGTCGATAAGCTAATTCAAGGCAAAGGTCACTGTCACTAACTGTAAGCGAATTCAAATTCAAAAATACTCATGCAATTTTAGTTATTAGTAAGGCCCTTAGTTACAAGAGTTTAATCAATGCTGGACTCAGGCTTTGCTGCCTAATTTACGCATCTCTTTCCTGCAATCCAGATTATTACTACCTAATTTACGCGCTTGAGTCTCCTATTTTAGTATTGGATATTTCGTTCAAGAAATAGAAAGATTCACTTAGAGCCTTTCATAAAATGTTTTTTTGATGAATATCCCCTAAACTTCATATCAAATACTAGTAATAAAAGGATTTAACTAATGAATGAAAAATCGCTTGTAACCCTTTATGAAAGTGCGAAAAGTTACCTAATCGAAAGAATCAATCGAGCAGATGCTGAAACAATTTTAGAGCATTATATATCGCTGTCAGATGGAAGCGTAAATATCACCAGCATTGAGAATTTGTATTATCGACTTTTATCATCTGCACAGAATGCCAACATGAAAGCTGGCGTTATCGGTGGGTCAATTGGAGGAGTAGACAAGCTCGGTATTGTTCTTTGCGACTTCTGCCCAATTAACGTTGTAGAGAAATACAATGAAGATCATTTTGCGTTACTTAATGAAATCGAATCCCAACTGAAACCTACCGGTAAAGTTCGAAAGACACCACAAAGTATCTGGCCAAGATATTGTGAAACTGCTTTAAGTGCAGCTAATTTCTTATCACAATTTAACTCTGGCCAAGAATTCTACTCTTGGGCAAATCACTACTATAATGACCCACGCTCCCTAGCTGCTCTGCCACTTATACTCGAGCAAGAAATTTATGGTATTGGGTATCCTCTAGCATGTGACTTTTTGAAGGAGCTCGGCTTTATCAACTATGGTAAACCTGATGTTCATATCATGGATATATTTTCTGGTGTTGGCCTATGCGACTCAAAACTTACCCCTTATCAAATTCAAAAAATAATAGTAGAAATCGCATTGGCTAATCGTGTATCGCCATACAATGTTGATAAAGTGTTCTGGCTCATTGGTAGTGGTAAATTTTACGATCATCCTGAAATAAACAATACAGGCAGAAATAAAGCTGATTTCGTCCAGCAATATAACTCCTGATAAATGAGGGAAGGTAATTTGGGGAAGAATGACAGAAAAAGAAACGTTGATATTCAAATACGATCTAGTCACTACAAATGGTTTGATTACATATAAAGGGCTCAGCAAGCATATGGAACATCAGCTTGCCGTGTGGCGTAGTAGTGTTGATGCTTTGATCAATGACAATAAGGCCAACGCCTTTCTCGTCCAGTTGCTTGGATATGTTCGCTTGGTCAACTACTGAACGACCTAGACGGTCGAACTTAGTGGCAACAATAGCTTCACCTTCACGTACATAGTCGAGCATCTTCTGAAGCTCAGGATCGTCTGCTGTCTTACCTGAGCGCTTCTCTTGGTAAATTTTCGTGCAGCCTCTGGCTTGCAAAGCGTTAAGCTGCACATCCAGCTTCTGTCCAGTAGTCGATACCCGTGCATATCCAATCTGTCGACTAGTCATGTTCACTCTTTTTTCATTAAAGCCTAAAAGTTACGTAAACATTATATTAATGAACGGTATTTGAACGGCCAAGTGATCTGTTCATTATCTATTACTTTCGTGAACACCGGCGACCAGACAAGCTGATAGTCAGGAGCGTATGCCATGACGTTGTATTCTTATTGTTTGTTCGTTGTCATTGTCATGCGCTCTGACTTTTTCTTGCATAAGTCGGGGACACCCTGAGCCGTGGCTATAGGCCGTCAGATTGTTATGCTGTAAGTGAACGGAAAGTTCATGGCCTGAGTCCAGCTAAAGGCTTTTTCTGGAGGCATAGGGGTACGGGGGGGAAATGGGGCTTCATCACTGTCGATGTGCCCACTCAGATTTTTGCGGTAAATTAGCCTGAAGAAGAACGCAAGAGCATTACCGTCAGTCGGTACCTAATATCCCTAACTTGCCCTCAGAATTTAGACATAAGCTGGGTTCAAAATTTATTTTCTTTTGAAGGAAACTTGGGGCTTTCTCAGACAGAGGCTCTATATAGAACATACTTTCATCACACCAGTCTTCAGCCGGAAGTTCCGTGTCCATAATAGCGAAAGCGATAGTTAGATCTTTACCATCTTTATCCAGAATGACATGTCCAGTTAGTAGAAGGTTGCCATGAGACTCTTCTCTTTCAACTGGATTACCATCTTTATCAACGAATGTCTGTTTGTATGATACCGAGGGCTGTTCACAAGAAACTTTACAATAGCCACTCTTATGGGGACTAACTTTAAACTCAGCATCGTTTATCAACAACAGAACACAGGCAGTAATCCGACCTGAATGCTTACGCAGTGCCTCCTCGTTAAACTGAAGCTTGTTTGCTTCCAGTACTGCAATAAATTCTGATATTAGTTGCTCTTGACTAAAAGCGGGCCTAGTACTAATGAAGCCCAACAAATGCTGTATAGCTTTGAAGTTGTCTTCAGATACTTTGGGTTTGCGTAGGTAAGCAACTTGCTTCTTTTTATCCTCAGCAAATATTGAATCTATCCTTTTTTTCAACCTATCCCGACTAACATTAAACTTCTTCTTCAACTCTACATCTGCGCACTTGTCAGCCTGAAAACTTAGTAGCTTTTTTATATACAGAGGAAAAGGTTTCCTAATGTCCAGAGGCTTTTTTGGAGAAGCATACTCTAGAAAAAACTTGACGTTCAAGTAAACAGACTCTAGAGACTCGAACGTCAGTCCTCTGTCTCTTTCATCATTATGAGCGACGAAGTGTGACACCTCGTGAAAAATTTTGTGACCACGGCAATAAGCCCTGAGTCGCGTGAAAATGTTATCGACATCGTTTTCGTCAAAGTCACCCGACTCAATTTTTGATAATGACTTTTGAGCTTTGGCTCTTTCTAGTGTTTTCATAATTCCCTTTAAAAATAACTACACCAATGCAGACCGACTCAACTTGGCAAACTGTCTACGCGCTCATTGTCCACCATCAATGAGTACTCAGCAATAGCTGTTAAACACCGCGCTTTTTCAATCTTCTCAACGTACTGCCAGAGTTCATCCTTATTCTTGTATTTACTGTAAAGGTTGTAGGTCAGTGACAACTGCTTGTGCCCTGCCAGCTTCGTAGCGATTTCTTCTGGACAGCCTATTTGCTCCAAAGCTGTAGCAAAGTGACCACGGAATGAATGCAGACCAGTCTTGTAGCCTTCAACTTTAGCAAAGCCTTTCGTCAGCTTACCGAACTTGGACGATATACTGTTCACAGCCTCATTAGCACCAATGACAGCATTGCCCACTTCTGGGAACAACCAAGGTGAATCACCAGCTCGCTCTATTACTTGTTGTAATAGTGGCTTAATGGCTGGGCATACAGGCACTATACGCTGAGCATTAACCGTCTTCCCTTCCCTAACCTCGAAGAACAAGCGTCCCTCTACGTCAACGAATTGCTCGGTCTTTGCCAATGCAAGCTCACTCAGGCGCGTACCTAAGAATGGCAGCAGTCTAGGCAGAGCGTATAGAGCTTACGGGTAAGCCCAAGTTTTACTGTTAAGCTTGTCGTATTCAGTCTTGGCTAAGATCTCAGTCAGCTCATCGTCCGTGAAGTTACGGTAGTGTTCTGACTTGCTCTTCTTACGGCTAGCTTCAACCTTAGTGTTTAACCACGGATTATCGCCAGAAGCTCGCTCTCTGGTAACCGCCCAACGCCACAACTCCTGCAACTTAGACTTGTAGTGTGTCACAGTGCTTGCTGACTTGCCTGATTCAAGCAGCCCATCAATGAAGCGCTGAGCCTGACCTGAAGTAACATTACAAGGCAGTTCATCACGTCCCAGGAATGCAACCAGAGCTTTCACATAAGTAGACATAGCAGACACGTACTTAGCGTTCTTCTTGTCCTCTGCCCACTTAGCCCACTCTTCAGCCAGCTCGGATATTGTTGGTTGATACTCTTCAGGAATTTTGCCGGTCTTCATAGCAGTCCATGCAGCTTTGACAGCCGGACTTTTTGCGTCCTCTTCGCTGTCTACAAGTTGCTCTGGCTCAGCGTCTTCCATCGGGTTATATAAATCTTCCTTGGAAAGCTCAGCTTGTCGTTCCTCATACTCCTTACGCCATTGCGAGTAGTAATGAAAGAACTTGGCCTTGTCGTTTGAACCGCGCTTCACATGAGCCAGCTCCATCTCTATATCAGCGTTTATCGCGTTACGCTTTAAGATGGCCTCATGATAACTGTGCGTGTTTAGCGTGTGTTGAATGTAGTTAGAGCCATACTTGTCTTTCAATAATACAGGAGTCTTGCGGCGATATAGCCATAAACCAGATGATGCTCTCTTGAGATACTTCTTATCCATCGTCAATAACCATTGTTCAAATTAGCAACAACCAGAACTAAAAGTGACCCAAAAAGTGACCCAGAAAGTGACCCAACGGCTTTCTTTAGTTCGTTAATTCGTGGATATTTTTAGAAACTGAATGGCTGTATGTCAAGCCACTCAAGGGGAGTAGAGAAGTTGGTCGGTGTGAGAGGATTTGAACCTCCGACCCCTGACACCCCATTTTAGCGTCACGAAAATAATACCAAAATAATAAATCATTGTAAAACAGTAATTTAATATAAATAACATCCCAAAACCTGCCTCAAAAACCATAAAATCCCAAAAAACAGCAAAACTCACAAAAACAACAAGTTATGTAATTTTAACCACTGTATTTTGGGACGGATAATTACTGCTATTCTGGCATAAAAAAACCGCCATAAATCGGCGGTTTTCGTTATCAAAGTGTGACGGTGGATGGAGGAACTCGTTTGTATTTGTCATGCCCTTCCTTGTAGCGTTGAGTCATTTTCATATCGGAATGTGCAGCCCTAGTCATGGTTGCTTTTTCATCTTTCGCTTGCTTATCGTGTAGATAAATAGCTAGGGATCGAATTTCATGAAATCCAGGACGCTGCTTCCGGTCTTCTATATCGAGGTATATATCCAAAGAATCTCGGAGTTTAGAAAACTGCTTACTTAGGTAGTCCGACTTTAGCTGCCACGGATGTTCAAACTCATCTGAATAGTTAACATTATGATAGCGCTTTTTTCTATGGATAATGAACGGGCAACTCGGTTCGATATCTTTTGAAAATGTCACTCCCAAATCCTCAACAGACGCTTGAATAGTCTCCATCATTGCATTTGTAATTGGAATTTCAACATTCGAGGCTGCACATTGCTTGTTTTTTTCTCTGGATATCCACATCATTCCATGCACAAGAAGTTCATCAGGAGTATCTTCGCTTGGTTCTAGATAGGTTTCTGAATCACTACAATACACCTTTGGACTCGCAAAATAGTGACAGTCTGAATATTTCAGATTCACAATCTCATTAACCGCGTGACAGGTCTGTAGTGAAAGCATTATCGCGGTTTTAAGAAATGGCTCAGCTACGTCAGCCATCATCATGAGCGCATACTTAGAGATACGAACTGGCGCTTTTAACTTAGCCTTTTTAGACCTTTTCTTGATTTTTTTATCGTTAGCGCAGTTTCGCTCCATGTAGCTCATATCTGTCAGCTCAGCAAACACGCATCTTAGGAAGAGGACTTTTCTATTTCGGACGTTAACGGATGCACCTGCATGATACTTATCCAGATACTCGTTAATATCTTCTAGCGTAATCTCTTTTGTGAAGTAATCTCCGAAGAAGTCGATAAAGCGTTCACAGTCTCTGTCAAACGTTTGCAGCGTACTTTTAGACTTCCCTTCATTTTCTTCATCGAGATTTTGCTTTATCTTAGGCCACACCTTATGCACACGAACGTTGTACTTATCTGCTCGCGACCTTATACGTTTATCACTGTTACGATTTTCTTTATTAAACTTGACTACAGATTGCTTGATTGCATCTAGAGGGCAATGCTCTGGGAAATAAGTATCTTTTCCTGCTTCGTTCCTGTAAAAGTAACGCAACGTTCCCCGCACTTTACGAGAGTAAAGCCCTAAAGGCAGATCTTCGTTTTTAGTTTTTCGTTTACGTCCCACTTCTTTAGCAACCATTAGTTAGCCCCCATCAACAGTCTTAGACAAACGTCTTTCGGGGATTCATATGTCATCGATTCATTAAGATCATCAACATGCACGAGCCAAATCCCCCCGCGTTTAGCGCCTTTCAGTTCTCCACTTTTGATCCAGTTGATGACTGTTTGTGATGAAACTGGATCATCAGCCAGGTATTCGTTGATGTATTTAGCGACACGTATTTTTCTCATATAGCAAGTTACCTCGATAATTAAACTGAGGTCATGCTATAAAAAAATTTCAAATTTCCGATGGCCGTTTTACGGGGTTTTGTGCATCCACATGATTTTTAATGAAAAAATAATTAAAAAAAGTTTTTCCCAAGATTTTTTACATAAAATCATCGTTACAAATATCATGATCGGACGATAATGAGTGGTCGTCATTGGTTAGGTTGCACGTCGAGTCCAAAGAGGAACTTGTGTCTTCACTAAAAGCTGAATGCAGGGTATCTTGGGACAGAACGTGATTATGGTTCACTGTATCCTCAACCTCCCTCGCAGGGCCATCACCATATACATAACCACCAACATCAACACATCCATTGTTAACTAGGGGCAAACCCGATCCAGGGTTAAGCTGTTGCATTTTCTCGTTTGATGCTGTTGTGACATCCTCATCAGAAGAGCAGTTGCCGAACAGTAGCTTGCTTAGTAGAGACATTATATTTCCTTCGAATTTTTTTATTCACTTGAAATATAATGAAAAATATGGCAGTTTCAATTTCATTGACTGCATAGTCAGCAACAATGAAATTGCATTAACCAGTTCATACATTAGCCTGTTTTTTCAACATTCTCGCAACTAGAGCACTTTTCAATTGAAGAGGATTGAGAAGAAACACCTGTATTTTTTATATTGAAATTTGTTTTGGAAGGATCTGTGATAGGGTGTGGTGGTTAAAACGGCATTTTGAAGCCAAATGGGGCTTCATCATTGATAAGTGCTAATGTGTTATATTTGGCGGTTTGTAGCGTTCTATTCATTGTTTTCATCACTAAATATTACTCATTATTACTTAATTTTTGGCCCCTATTTGGCCCCATATATTTTTGGGGCCTAAACTATTGCCACGAAGTTGAAGACTCGAAATGATCTCCAGAATCACGGGCAAAAGAGACTATTTTACTAATGTTCTCGAATTGCTCCAGATTAACACCAAGCTCTTCCACAGACCCAGTGACTTCTTCATAAACCTCTTTAAAATCAGTATCAGGCGTTAACGGAGGCTCAACTGCAATGAGCGCCTGATCGGGCATGACAATATTCTTCTCAATCAAAGCCTTCATCCGATTTACCCACATAAGTCCATGCTCAGCAGCACTCATCGCTGTCTTTTGATCGAAAGCCAATGGTTTGATTATGCGTTTGCCTAGATGAGTATTCCTTACGAAAGGAATTGTGAATTCGTAAATCCCAGCTTTAAGCTTACGCTCGTTGTATTTATGGGCCAGTTCATTAGCAAAAGTCTCGCGCAACGCTTTGACCATTTGTTGTTCACGATATTTTTGATTTACAAAATCACGGGCAACAAATTTTTGATACAACTTATCCAACATTTGTTCAGCAGTTTCATTAGCTAGAAGTCTGCTCACATTGCCAAAATGCATTACAGATTCGCGTTGACGCGTAAGTTCTCTGAAAACGCCGATTAATTCTTTATTTCTTATGTGGTTTGCTCGACAAAAGCTCTGTAATCTCGTTAACTCATCGGTAAATGATTCAACCGCTTGTTTGTAAAGCTGTTTATCCATTTCTTCGAAGAAATGCGTCACTCGGCCAAAACGTTTTGGAGATACCTTGAAAATAAGCCGTCCTTCTTTAGGCTCAACCAAGACGATACCAACATTTGCAAACTCTCTAGTCTCAATGAAAGGCATAAAGCGAACTACTGCATACTCATATACAGAATTGCTGTGAATCATGCTAAAGCCTCCCAAAAGTTATCATTTACAAAGTCGTTCAATAGTACCCGTATTCTATTCATTTCTCCATCGGCATCTTTAAGTCCATCGAGCCATTCATGAGGTATGAAATCAATGATTGCATCAAAATCTGTCATAGCCCCTTCAAATCTGGCTTGATAATGTGCTCTATCAATTACATCTGTAAATAAATCGGTTTGCCCCTTAATTACCGAACTCGCTGCGTGAAGGGTTTTATGTTCAAGACTAGAGAAGTAATGCTCAAACGCCAAGTTATGGTCAAATACCACTAAATCGCCAGTGACAATATTATAGTAGAGGTTAGGGTTCCCCCCTTTATCAGTCAACGTTCTATCGCCGTTTTTGATCCAATAGTCAAACAAAAAAAGATCTAATAACAGAGGCTTATTTACTTCCCTAAGTCTTTCTAAATTCACTTCCTGCAAGCTATCTTTCAGTTCTGAAGCAAACGCGATTCCGCATCCCAAATCATTAGTTAACTCGTCGTCGCCTTCAACTAGAAGATCATCGATATACACTAGTTGAGAATCAGGTACAGGCAGGCCGAATCGAATACCCAGTTGGGCTGCAACCCATTCATAGATGCAACCAAGATATGTGGCATTTAACCGTTTAACGACGTAAAGTTTTCCATCATCTCCACGGCACAGCCAGGGTTTGGTAACCCCCTGGGTCATCCGTTGTTGAATTTCGATTATGTTTATCAATAGATTAACCTACCAGATAGCCCTATTTACCAATGTTCGATCTCATGTTTAAACTTTTCTTTTAGTACCCAAACACCGTTAGAATGTTTTGTCATTAAACCATCGTCATAAAAGTGGTTCAAAATTCCCCCCAACTCCTGCTCATCAATTGTCTGCAATTTGTACTGTTTGCATTTCTCGACTACACCATCCAAAAGCTCTTGGGCTGTTCTTTTCAAGGATGGCGGAAAGCAAAGAAGGACGATTGCAGCTTTCTGATCTAACTTCACTTCAAATCCAAATGAATTTAGGATTGAAGTTAACAAGCTTCCTAACAAAGGAATTCCCGACAATCCCAATTTATCTTCCACGAAGATAATCGATTTTAAACTCGTAACCAACTGGCTAAATTTTGTATACCTAACGCCCTTATCTCCATCACGGCCCAAAACAGTCAGTCCTGCTGACTTTTTCACCATTCCCAGATAATTATCTAGTGGAATATTTTTTGGCCGGATATAACCTACATATTTCGACTTGCTCCCAAGGGAATCCCAGACAGATTTTAATAACTCGTCTTCACTTAATTTATATTTAGAGTTGTCACTTGGTGGTAGGGAAGTACGACACTGGTTATCAATAGCAATTGCGTCGCAAATATTTCTCTCGATTAAGCAGCGAGCAGCAATCTTACTTGCCAATGCATCTTGCAATTTTTCCAATTTAGACAACTTTTCTAATATACGCTCCTGCTCGTTTTTGGGAGGAATTGGCAGTGCAATATTGAAAAGCTTTTCAGAGACTAATTTACATGTTCCATGAGAGCTTCGATCTACTAAATCTACGATCATGCCCTTAAATGCTTTCATGATAAGGAGCAAATATTCAGGCAAAACCTGGCTAAATACTAAAGCCTTCATATCTTGATTGATTATTAAGGCTTTCTTAGAAATAGCCACAGGAAAAGAATGAGCCAGAATCATTCCTCTTACCACCATCAATAAACTCCCTACTGGAATTATCGAGGCACTTGTGTTGTTAATAGCTTCATCTGTTACTGAATCTAAGGCGCTTTCTATAAAGTCTAGCTTCATATCTTTAGGGGATACCCACGGAACATCTCCGCCCCAAAATTCCTTTTTAGCTTTTGAAGGTGTTCCGCCCCCTAGTATATAACCAAGTTCGCCTAACCGTATCCACGACCAACTATCCGGCGATGAGAACCATCGCTCAGCCTCAGTAATTGGAGCTAAAGGCTTTTGCTTTTTAATTTTCTTATCTTTGATTAACTGCTCTTTTTCTGCGGCGATGCGTTCTAGCAGTTTTGATGCGGGTTCGTCGTTGGGGTCTTGTTTTACCAGTTTGCCCATTACTGCGAGTTGCAGGATGGTTTGTTTAAGCTGGTCGATACTGTCTTCTGTGGAGAATAGCACGTCAAAGTGCTCGCTGATTCGCTTCCAGCTCTCGTTTAATTCATCTGCATCTTTTGCGTTGGTGAGCGTTTCTAGTAGTGACTTTACGAGTGTTTGATGCGCTTCGATACTGGCTTCGGTTTGTGATTCTAGTTGGTCACAGAGAGTCATTAACTCATCAATTTTTAAAACTAATAACCTTTGATGCTTCATCGGGGGTAATGGAATTAAAAACCCTCGAATATCTCCCATTGATATATTGTCATTTGTTGAATTTTTAGCTTCGGAAATTACATTTTGTATTAACTTGGTCTGTAAGACGTATTTGATATATTTAGGCTCTATTCCGCTAAATAGTCTTATCCCTGCAACTCTCTGATTTACAAGTAATGGTTCAGGTAACTTCTCCAGTAAAAGAGACTTACCTACAGTTCCTCCAGTCATAGCCATCAAAAGATCATCTTTAGCAAGCAAAAATGATTCGAGTTTAGGTTCATATTGATAACGAACAATATTCTCCATTTTAAGCCCACGCTCATCAAAATCAGAAATCCTTATGACTCTTGTTCCCTCTTCAACATATTGAGCGCTTTTAAATGCAAATCCTCCCGTGAAGAGTGCAATCTGTTCAAGTTGAACAAATTCCCAATTCATTGGTATTGCATGAGGTTGGGTGAATTCTTTGTTTATAGGCTTAAAATTTTTAACCCTTTTATTCTGACCCAGTAAAGCTCGCTCGGCTTCAATGTTTTCTAATACGACTCTGGCTGGTTCATCAGTCGAATCTTGCGGAAGTAATTTGCCACGAACGGCTAGTTCTATAATAAGTTCTCGTAATTTTTTAATTCCGTAAAGCTCAAGTTTTTTAGAACTTTCCCGCCCTGAAATTGATTTGGTTTTAATAGCTGATGTCCAGACATCCAGGTTTTCAGTAATGATACTTTCTACTGACATTAGACTTCGCCCTCAGCACCTGATGACAGAGCTTCTGCCAGAATGCCTTTTAGCTGATCGCGCAATGCCTGAATTTCTTGCTGCTGTTCTTCGTATTGCTGAAGCAGCTCGTCAGGATCGTGGCTTTCTACTTCGCTTACGTGCGGGTTTTTGATATCCAGGTTAAAATTACGTTCGATGACTTCTTCGATAGATACTTTCCAGGCCTGTTCGTTTTCTACACGGCTGGCAAAACCATCTTCTTCTGTGCCCCACCATTCCTGTTCAGTTTGGAACTCTTCAAACTTCATTGGTTTGGTTTTAGAGTAGTTTTTTACGCCGTCTGGGTAAGGGTGCTCGTAAAACCAAATCTCTTTGGTTGGCTTTCCTTTGGTGAAAAATAGCAGGTTGGTTTTAATGCCTGTGTAAGGGTTAAACACTCCGTTAGGTAGTCTGACTATAGTGTGCAGGTTACATTCTTCTGTCAGCAGCTTTTTGATTTTGGTTTTAACACCTTCACCGAACAGTGTGCCGTCTGG
This sequence comes from Marisediminitalea lipolytica, assembly GCF_001758465.1. Lineage (GTDB taxonomy): Bacteria > Pseudomonadota > Gammaproteobacteria > Enterobacterales > Alteromonadaceae > Alteromonas > Alteromonas lipolytica. Next base: position 305,394 of record NZ_MJIC01000010.1, on the reverse strand, counting down.
CAACACTACTGCGGCGCGTCCACCGTCTTTCAACACTTCAATAATGAGCTGTAGGAACAGATCGGCGGTTTCCCGCGTTTGCATGTCTGAGGGGAAGTTTTTTTCGATACCGTCTTCTTCTGTTCCACCGAATGGCGGGTTGGTAACGATAACATCAAACTCGCTACCCCAGTTTGAAAGTGGTCGGTTAAGCGTGTTGTCGTGCCTGATTTGCACGGGTACTTCAATACCGTGCAGCATCATATTTGTGGTGGCTAACAGGTGTGGTAGCTGTTTCTTCTCAACGCCGTGGATTTGGTTTTGCAGCGTTTTATGGTCGGCTACGGTTTTTACATATTTTGATTTTACGTGGTCAACCGAGCAGGCCAGAAAGCCCCCTGTTCCACAGGCAGGATCGAATACTTTGTCACCCAGTTTTGGGTCTACCCTGTCTACAATAAAACGAGTTACTGCGCGGGGCGTATAGAACTCCCCTGCATTACCTGCACTTTGCAGATCACGTAAAATTTGCTCGTATATATCACCGAATAAATGGCGTTCTTTTGAGTCGGTAAAATCGATTTCGTTTAGCTTGTTGATTACCTGGCGTAACAGCGTGCCGTTCTTCATGTAGTTGAAAGCATCGGAGAACGCTTCGCGCACGATAAAGCCTCGCGGATTCTTATCAATCGGCGCTGTTAAGTTTTTAAGCGCTGGGAATAGGTCATCGTTTACAAACTCCATTAACTCATCGCCCGTGATACCCTCATCATCGGCTGCCCAGTTGCGCCATAGATAATGCGATGGAATTGGCTCACGGTAATCGTCCATTTCAAATTCCAGCTCTTCTTCCTGGGCATCAAATATCTTTAAGAAGAGTAACCACGACATCTGGCCTAAACGCTGGGCATCACCATCAACGCCTGCGTCTTTTCTCATGATGTCCTGGATGGATTTAATAACGGTACTGATTGACATACTTTCTTATTCTCTGATTCTGTATTTTTCAGCCTGAGCGGTTCTCAGGCTGATTTATCTGGTGTGGTGCTGTAGATGGCTTTTTCCAATTCAGCAATAGCTGCTTCATACTGTTTTGGCCCACCAAACCCTTTCTTGGCAATTTCGATAGGGCGGCCAAATTCTACAACTTTACCTGTTTTAAGGGCGTCTTTGCTTTCCAGAGCCTCTACGCCCTCATCACTGTATTTATTCAACAGTTCATTCAAAACGGCCTGCGCCATTTCGCTGTACTTGGTGAAGTAGTTGCGCTTTTTAACATTGTTTGCGCGTTCTTTGCGCGTTAGCGGAGGCTGGTCGAAAACAACGTGGCATATCATATCAAAGGGATCTAACTCTTTTCCGATTTCTGCTTCCAGCACTTCCCAAATAACCCCTTCGGAGGCTAGTTCATCGATGATGGCTTGTTTGCGCTCGGCGCTGTTCCAGCGCTTGATAAAATCATCAAGGGATGCAAAAGATCTAGTGAGGGTCTTCTTGGTGTAGTCTTTAAATGATTCGGTAACGAGTTTGCCGTCTTCATCATAATACTGAACACGCTCCCCTACTTTCTTCACTGCTACACCGTTGATGTGGTATTTGGTAACTGTCGCTTCTTCGTCGTCATCCCAGCCTGTTTGTGGTGCATCTCCACCTTCCGGAAAATCAAAGTCATCATCGCTGCCGAGATTATCAGGGCTATCTGTAGCGCCTTCAGTTTCATCCTCTGAGTCATGCCCATCTAAAATATCGTCGAAATCAGAATCAGCATCATTGATATCAGTGGGTTTAGCGCTGATGACTTTTTCAGGGATACCATCAAAGCGTTCATCTGCAAACAATTCTGTGGCTTTTTTGAAGTCCAGGATGGTGAACCAGAGCTTGCCAAATTTATCATCGATGCGCGTGCCTCTACCGATGATCTGTTTGAACTTGGTCATACTCTGAATGTTCTGATCGAGCACGACCAGCTTACAGGTTTTTGCATCAACACCCGTTGTCATAAGCTCTGAGGTAGTTGCGATCACAGGATAAGTACGTTTGGGGTTTATGAAATTATCCAACTGGGCTTTACCAATGGCATCATCACCTGTGATCTTCATTACGTACTTATCGTTTTTGGCATACTGCTCTGGGTTACAGTTAATCAACGCCCTGCGCATTCGTTCGGCATGGTCGATGTCGTTACAGAACACTATGCTTTTTGCCAGTGGATCAGTTCGCTTAAGATAATTGGTGATCGTCTCTGCCACCAATTGTGTGCGCTCATCGATGACTAAAGAGCGGTCAAAATCTTTCTGGTTATAGATGCGGTCTTCAACTTCATTTCCGTGCTTATCAACCTGCCCTTTGGTTGGTCGCCAGCCTTGTAAGTCGATATCGAGATCTACGCGAACCACTTTGTAAGGGGCAAGAAAACCGTCTTCAATGCCTTCTTTTAGTGAGTACATATAAACTGGTTCACCAAAGTAGTCGATGTTAGACACCTCATCGGTCTCTTTGGGTGTGGCGGTTAAGCCAATTTGAGTAGCAGATTCAAAGTATTCAAGAATTTCGCGCCAGGCACTTTCTTCTGATGCACTACCTCTGTGGCACTCATCAATCACGATAAGATCGAAGAAGTCAGGATCGACTTGCTTATACGCTTTCTGGCTTTCGTCGGGGCCAGTTAGTGCCTGATATAGCGCTAGGTGAACTTCGTAAGCAGGATCGACTTTTCTGCCTGTGATTTTCGTCATCGCCTGACCGAATGGCTGAAAGTCGTTAATACGGGTTTGATCTACCAAAACATTCCGGTCTGCCAGGAATAAAACACGCTTTTTCGCTTTGGCTTTCCACAAGCGCCAAATGATCTGAAAGGCGGTATAGGTTTTACCCGTGCCTGTTGCCATTACCAGCAGAATACGATCCTGCCCCGCCGATACTGCTTCTACTGTTCTATTGATTGCCTGTAACTGATAGTAACGAGGGGATTTGCCAGAGCCGTCATCGTAGTAATCCTGAGTGATAATGGGTAACTGGGACTCTTTATAGCCTTTGTACGCACAGTATTTTGCCCATAGCTGGGCAGGTGTTGGAAAGTCTTCTAACTTGATTTCGGTTTCAAGCTGCTGTGGATTCGTTTTGTCATGAAAGATAAAACCATCGCCATTGCTGGCAAAGATGAAGGGCACATCGAGTAACTTGGCGTAATCCAGCCCTTGCTGCATCCCTTTGCCGATTTCGTGCTTATTGGCTTTGGCTTCTATAACAGCCAGGGGCATTGAGGGTTTGTGATAGAGCACGATATCAGCGGATTTTACTTTTTTACGTGCAGCCACCATTCCACGAACAACGACTTTACCATCACGCAGTTTTACTTCCTGGCGGATCTGGGTCATATCGTCCCAACCAGCTTGTTTAACAGCAGGCATGATGAACTTAGAAATGATGTCCGTTTCTGATAGCGCCTTTTTATTCACTGAACTCATACGTACCCCGTACTCGGCTCATATGAAGGACTTTTATCAGTTATCTTGCAGAAAACGTGGCGTGTCCTTTCTGTATGAACGTCTAATCCTTTTTGTTCTTTATCAGGGGATTGGCATCCCCTGAAGATATTAAACAAAAGTATCAGAACATCAGATATTTGTCATGCGTATTCAAATAACAATGACATTGGTTTAGCTATTCAAAACTGTGACAAGAATGCTTAATTTATAGATAGTTAAAAAGCCTGTGAAGAATCACTGGCTTAGTCTAACCATTAAAATATCTGACCTTAATCAATGTATATCGCTGACGGAATATACCCACCATTTGCCGCTACAGCCCCTTTTATTTGCTTAATAGTAAAATGAAAATCAGCAGTGAAATATTTAAGTATCTCAATCATTCCGTCGAATACCTTGTGGCGTTCCTCAAATTCAACCAAAATGCTTCTATCACATCCCTTAAAGTTATCAGAAAATGTCTGAATCTCAGCGACGTAGTTAAACTGCTCTGTATAGAATAAGCGTACGTTCAAATACCTTATGGTTTCTGGCACCAGTTGATCGTCAGGGTTAAGCTCAAAACCACCTTCATCTCTGGACAATTTAACTACGCTTTTAGTTTTAATTGGATTATTTAGTCTAATTTTTGTTCCCAATTGCTCCTCATGATCCCAGACACACTTCCCTACAATCACATACTCTTTGACAGGCATATTATTTCTTACCATTCCGAGCTTCTTGCCGAAAATAAATGTAGAACCACTAGGTAAGATATTCGCATAAGACTTACTTTCTACCAGTTGTTTAAACCTACATATGGCAATAAATTTACCGATAGCTTCTTTGCGATTTTGATACACGTTGCTAAAAGAGAGGTAAAAGCCCTTCTCAATACTAGCTAAAATTAGGGGGAGCGTCACAGGATTGCTATCAGTCGAACCCCATTGGATTTCATCCCCCTTTATTACAGCTTTGCGAATGTCTTTGTTCATCAGTAAATCACCAAAGAATTTATCGTCCTGTTGTATATCATCTCTACCTAAGAGTGTCGCGGCTGAATCACACCATTGTTGGAAGTGCTCGCTACTAAGCAACAGGTTGAACATTTTTATTTTATGTTCCTTTATGAGCCGTTTATTTTTTTGTTCTATAGACTTGTTTATGTCAGCCTGTTCAAAAAGAGAAGTTTCTTTAAACTCGGGAATTCCTTTTTCATTGACGTAGATATTACTAAGTACCCTATCAATAAACGTATCCGTATTAAAAAGTTCGAGTATTCGGCAAAAATGCAGTTTTAGCCCGTTATCAATGAAATCAATCCCTAGGGCCTCTAGAGTTGTACGTTCTCCCTCTAACCAATAACTTGTTGAGTTCGAAGGTATCCCATACATTTCTTTAATTATTTCAGCTTGTTCAATGGTAAGTAGCCTCCTAGCCCCTCTTAACTCAGAAATACGCGATGGATCTAAGTTTAGCTCTTTAGCCACCTGACCTGGACTCGAAATATTACAGGCATGGTCAACATAGTGCTTAGAAATTTGCTTATTAAGTTTGCTTTCAGATTTATTCATTTGTATCTCCTTTTTCGACCAGCCACAGAGTATTATTTTTGCAATTACAAATATAACGTAAATAATGCGTAATTATTACAACTCAAAATAAAGTAAATTAAATTCAATAGCTTAATTTATCCCCATGATGACCTTAGGTGCGTTTTGGTTTGCCCTTTGCCATATTTCTCTTCAAGTGAAGCTTCTTAACGTTGAAGACATTAAATATGGAGGCTTCATGCAATCTAGAAAAAGACAACTCATTCAGCTGTTGTGTGCGTTGAGTGCACTGTTACGGAATATTGGAGATGTAGTATTTGCGGTATTCGTAATACAGCTGATCACTCAATTTGAACCGCATCCTTCATACCCTTTCTTGGGTACTCGCGGTTATCTAACCATACTGCTCATTTATCTCTTGTCACTGGCATGTCACATCAGTGCTGAGCAATTGAAAAAGAGCAAATAAAACTGAGAGCACCTTCGTGGTGCTCTTTTCTTTGCTTTTATCTTTTCATCGCAGATGTAAACCAGCAAACACCAAAGGGGTTTGCAAAACAGCTTGAGCAACGCTCAACAACTACTGCGAAGAGAATAGATGTGTGAAACATATCTGTTCGCGTAGCGGGAGTCAGCATCGCAGATTAAGCCTAATTTTCGTTTGCTTTAGCAAACCTGGTATAAGTTGAGAAACAACTGATACCTGCCTGAGTATCGTAGATACGAATGTTGCGAGGTACATCCGAAGCAATGCTTTTCCCGAAGCAACAGAGAGGGAAAATTAGGCTTAATCAGCGGTAGCTGACTCCTAGGAAAACTTCTGTCGCCGTCGCAGAGCGACAAGTGGCAGAGCAGCGACGAGTCGCGTCAGCTCTGCCTTGCAGAAGGTTTACTACAACGAAGTTGTTGGCATTTTCCAGCCGGAAAATGTTGTTGCTAAGCGGTATGCTTAGCATGGCGAAGCCAGGGCAATATGCAAAGCATACTGCCCTTCTCTGCTGATTTCTCATTGATGGTTTCTATGTACTGATGAAACTAAATCAAGGAGAAACAAATGAACTATATGGAACGGGCCATCGAATCGTCGATGCGCCATATCGGAAACACAGTGGCGTCTGATCCAGGCACTCTGGGGATGCTAAGAGAGAACGCTGTGCTGGCGATACTGGGAACATTTCGGGTATCCAGCAAAAGAGTCATTCAACACCACCTGGGGTTACGCCGCGAAGCGGTTAACAAGCTCATCAATCGCATGAAAAAGAAGCAACTCATTGCAGTCCATGCTTCTTTTGCTAACACGGATAACGGCTACATCCTGCTAACCTCTCACGGTATCAGAGAAGCCGAATTTTTGTTAAACCGTGAACTGCATATGCGCTCCGACGCGAGCAGAATCAACGAACGGAACCTGATACATGACCTTTCAGTACAGTTGGTAGTTCTTAATCTGGCCAAGCACCAGAAAATCTCTGGATTCGCGTCAGAGGCCGATCTGGCAGTAACGTTAGAACACAGAGGCAATGACCCTCGACTAGTAGACGCTATTGCCGTGGATGCCGTTACTGGGTGCAAAATTGCCATTGAGATGGAAACATCAAATGCAAAGAATAAATCCAATGGTGACTTACGAAAGAGAATACTACTGAAGTATTTGCAGGAGCTGGAAAGTAATGATGGGCTGTATGAATTTGTCTACATGTACAGTCATCGCCAACGGTTTCTGACCCAAATTGAAAAGGCGCATTCCAGAATATTTACCAGCAATCAATCATCCTTCAGTGAAGCCCAGCAAAGACTACTATCTACAGGCATTAAATTCAAAGCCGCCGAATGTGACCTCATCTATGAGTTAATGTTTAACAGCAAGCGGCAACTGGGGGACGACAAATCAGAAGTCTCTCGAAAGGACGAATACCTCAGGCAACTAGCAGAGTTGGAAAAGCTTGCTAAAAGCACCCAGGACAGGATAGTGGAAATAAGGTTAGATGGATTTCGTGATGCAGGAAAGGCATTGGGATTGTTAGATTAAAGCTGAACAAGTGACCTCAGGGAGCCAACTGGCTCCCTTCCTATTATGTCCACTTCTTTTAGCTTCAAGAAACATTGAATATCGCGATGATAAGCAATGAAACTTTAACGCACATACCTCTATGTGCATCGAGTCAGCGGAAAGCGCCGTTGAGGTTTACGGCACTTTCAATAAAGTTCCCACTTGAGTTCATGAACCACAAGTAGTATGGAGCAATGATGGTGCGACTCAGCTATATATAAGTAGTCTCATGCTAGGAAAATTTTTCAGCATAATTTACGTGATTTTGAAAATCATATTTGGAGTACAATTTTTAGCGTTGAGAGTTAATGTGATCGCGACATATTCCCAGCTCAGCACTTTTAACGGTACGCCTAAAAGTATTGCAAACATAGGAGACGTAAAGATGACGTAGAGAACAAGTAAATAACTGGTGTTGGCCCTTACCATAATTAGCGGGCTAGACTAAGCAGAGAGTCTATAAACCTCGGCACACAGATGAAGCTTTAGCTTTGTCCCATAAGGCGTACCGTCCTTTTTTGCTATTAGAACTTAGTAAGGCCAGAAGTATCGATTATTATCGAGATTTAGTTGTGCCCGCTATCTAGGATGTGCGAAAAGTGAATATTTCCAAATCCTTAGCAAAGGCCTTTTATTTTATCCAATTGATGTGTAGCCTTTCAGAATGACTACTACAGCAGGCAGTTTAACTTGCGAAAAAGCGGAGCACCTTATTCGGGAAAACAGATCACCAAAGCTGGCAAATTCCTAGCTTTTGGAGATTATAACGACAACAGTTCTTTTAATCATTGCTTTGACATACTAGTTTTTTGGAGAGGTGAACATTCAGACTCTCTCGAAGAGGCCTTCTCATTACTTCAAAGGACTGTTAAACCGATAGAGAAAGATGCCCTTTTTGCAAAACGTCTTAAAAGGTATGTCTCAATCGTGTCTAAGCTTCAGCGATTTGAAAATATGACTTTAAAGAAGATGCAGGATATTGGAGGTTGTCGAGCTGTAGTTTCAAGTGAAAAGAAAGTCAGGAAGATCGTCAGGGAGTTAAGGAAAAGTAGAACTTTCAAATATCCTGATAGTCGATTCAGATATAAGGACTATATCGAAAATCCTAAAGAAGACGGATACAGAAGCTACCATATGATAGGTCAGTTTCCATCCAAAGATAAATCTCTAAAAAACATTGAAATCCAGATAAGAACTTACCTTCAACATTACTGGGCCACTGCGCTTGAAATAATTGATCTTTTTACTAATCAATCTTTGAAAACTAATCAAGGAAAAAAAGAATGGGAAGACTTCTTTAAGCTTGTAGGTAGTTTATTTGCAATTTTAGACAGAGTTCCGAGTTACCATAATTTGAGCATTGAAGACCGAATTAGTGGATATTTCATTAAATCTGAACAGTCAGAAGCGGACACAGGCAACCAATTAGACAATCTAGCCAGAATAATAAGAAAGTTAGACATTGTTCGACTATTCTCATCGTTCGCAAACTCATTAAAAATCGTAGGTGATGAACTAAATGATCATGAAGAAGCTGGATACATCTTGCTAGTAATTGATCCTGATAACGAGCAGTTAGAATATACTATCTTTGATAATAGAGACTCAGTATCTGCACAAGAAAAGTATGCTCACCAAGAAAGCATTGCAGCATCACCTCACAACAACTTAATTGTAGCTTTGGTTTATACAAGTAGCATTGAAGACGTAAGGGAGGCATATCCAAATTTTTTTGCCGATTCGACAAAATTCATAGAACACCTAAACACTCTTATTCATGCTGAAAAAATAGTAAAGCAAAGCGCCATAAGAAGAACAATGTCTAAGCTTTTCTAATCTGGACTAGTGCGATTACCAGGGGGTACTGATGGTATAAGTTAGATTAGACACAACTTCATCTGACACTCCTCATAACAGAACGTTACTAAATCGGCCCGTTAATTCAGACTAGTAGCAGCCGTTGAGTCTAAATAATTAAAATGACCGTTGTGTACGTATTGCAAACGTTAGCACATTGATAATTAGGTGAAAAACAAGGAGTGTAAAGGGAAGATTTCATATTCTTTTCCATGAAAATATAATAGTTTTTCAGAGGAAACGGGGATTACTATGAAGTCTCAGTAATTAGCAGTAATGCATATAGTCAGCTATGTTGCACCAGTTGATGATTTGAAATCTTCATAGGTCATCTCTATTGAGCTTTCGAGTGGCGAAAAGTTCATTGCAAGGACGCGCTCTGATTCATATGACCTTGACCAAAGGATATCGTCTTTCTTGACCTTAGCTTTTATTACGATCCTATTTTCAAGCGGCGTTTTACTAGAGGGGTGGTGGTAAGCAAATGTTTTAGCAATTTCCAAGTCTGATGACCATGATTGGCGCATCCTAAACCGACCAGTTGTGTATTCATCTAAACTACAACCTCGATAAACGGTTGTATATTCGCCGTCTAAATCAACTTCGTTTATTTTTTCTTCAATCAAGACAACGGGAAACCAATTGTCCGTTCCTCTATTAGTGTGTTCATAAAGACTTTTGGATAGCTCAATTCCTTGAAGAGTTTGCCAATCTTTGAAGCAGTCAAACATTGCTTGGAGAAATTCGTTTAGAATAGGGCTTCCATTTTCAAAGAACAATTTGTTGAAATCATCGACAGTAGCCTGATTAACTTTAACTTGGTGCGAATGCTCATAAAGCTTTTCTAGTTCAACATCTATAAGGTACTGTTCAGTGCGGGAAAAGCTAGACATTTTGTTTTCAAAGTGCTCCCAGCAGATCTTCATTTCAGATTTTAGGCATTCAATGATTTCTTGGTTCATAAACAGTGTATCATTGTTGTTTTGTGCAGATATTATACATAACAAACTGTATGAGAGGGTTTCGCAACGAGTGGCATTTTTACAATGCGTTGTATTTAGTATTTAAGGTGGTATCCAGGAACATCGGTATTACGTTGCTGCCCCCTTAACAGAACGTTAAGTTGCTATGATGAATCGAGTATGAAGTTAAAGAAATTAAGATTGATTCCAGAGGTAGCCCAGCTCTACTCTCATTTAGAAAGTGATTTTGAAAAGGAAATATACACTGCCGCACTCAGAAATTATTGTAGCATGGGCAATCCGATTAGATTTAATAATTTTGCCTTCGTTATGCGAGAACTTCTAACTAAAGTGGTTGATCGGCTAGCACCAACGGAAGATGTCAAAAGAGCCAAGTGGTATTCAAAGGAAAGTGAAGACTATGAAGTTACTCGCAAGCAGCAGCTAAAATTCTGTGCGCAAGGCTATTTTGTTGACTCCGTTCTTCCCGACTGGGTAGAAAAAGAGGTTGATGAATTCATAAAGGAATACTTAAAACTTTATAGAAAGCTCAATCAATTTACCCATATAAGCGAAAAATACAAAGGGTTATCTCCAAAAAAAGCATTTTCGTTTTTGAAAGATCTTGTGATTACTTTTTCTGCAATACTATCCACTCTCTCCGATGTAAAGAGTGATATTACGAAAGAAATAGAGAGCGAGATTCATGATATTGTCTTCAATAAGCTCATGTTTGAATCGCATGAAGCACTTATAGAACTGTCTAGTCAGACCATTGTTGAAGGTATAAACATAGAAGGATACTGGCTTTCACGGGTGGAGCCGGATTGCATTATATTTGAAGGCGAGGGTTACGTAGAGTGTGAATTAAATTACGGATCTAAACATGACGGTGTATCAATGAGTCATGATGTTCCTTTTTCTTTTAGCCTTATATCTAACATAGAAAAAGTAGCAGAACTTAATTTTTACGAACAGGGTATGTATCTGGACAATAGTATTTTCTATGAGTAGCAACTTAACTTAACTAACGCGTCAGTAATGATGCTAGCAAGATCGCGCCTATTACGCGGGCGTTGACTGTCACATTTCGCTGTTACAGAAGCGGAGCGTGCAGCAGAATTCCAATCCGTTGAACGTCTGCTGTGTGTCTTTCTATGCCTGCCTCAGCTGGCTTTAAGTCAACTGTGTATGTGAAGCAGATCATTGGAAGCCAGTTTAGTTAATGGGCTAGTATCCAACTTTTTCGCAAACAAAATAGTGTCGCTGACGCTCAGCTTCCGTGTTTACAACAGTAAAAAAACCTCTGCTGGTTTCATCGGAAGTCGTCAGAATTCGATTGAGTGCTTTAAATGTGGCTAACTGATATTCAGTAAGACTATCTAAATCCAACATTAGCTGTTCATTGTTTGTATCTTTCAAATAATTAAAATATTTACCGAGAAATCCTGCTACAACATCAGAAACTTGAACGCCCCTACAATGATGTGATTTGACGAATTGGTGATTCATAATTGGTTTAATCCCGTATTCCATAGGGAAGCCTGCTATGAGTTGCTCTATATGCTCTTCTTCATCGAAGATATGTCGGGAATTCTTGAAAATATATAGCTTTTGAAGGTAATAGACTAAGAAATCATCAATTAATTCTTTGCCATGACCACCTGAGATATAAGGTAGTTCCTCCAATGTTAATGAGGTTTTGAGTAGGTCCGTCAACATTTTAGACCTTTGGACAGGAAGAACGTCTGAATGTTGTTCTGATAACAATATTGTCCAAAGACAGAATTCATCACGCTTTTCCTTAGACACATCAGGATAATTAAAATCTGCTAACTTCTTCAGGAATTCAGCGCTGTTTAATAGGGCAATTTCGTAAAAATCACTTTTTAGTTGCAGGTGATATCTTATAAATAAGGGGTTGTTGGCCTCACCTATTATGGAATCCAAGATATCTATGATTGACCAGTAAAGTACATTCAAGTTGAAGTAGTGAATATAGTATTGCTGCACATCTAGCCACTCCAATACTTGCTTTAACTTTTTCGACTTAAGCATATCGAGGAAACTCCCCTTTGCTATCTGGTGAAGCTTAAGTTCTTTAGCTGTTTTCTGAAGCTTCAGAGAGTCAAAAAGGGAATCAAAGTCGGAATCATGACTAACTCCCCTACATGCTATCCCCGCTAGAATAAAATTATTGGGCTGATTAACGTTTAATCCGCAATCCGTGAGGTAGAGCCTCCTAACATTGTTAGTTTCGTCATAGAAAAAAGTATAAGTATCATCTACACCTTGTAACCTACCTAACTCAATAATTCTGCTGCGCAAAAAGCTAATATCCATATTTATACTAATTTACCTTTTCTTAGTAGGGCCATATGTCCCCCCTTAGTCTTCGCATAATAACAACCCACATATTCAACTTCGCTAAATTTTATTGAGGAGGAAGTTGTCTTGATAGTTTCAAAGAGGACATCAAAGTAAACAATGCACACCACTACAGACGCCCGAAAGTGGTACGACTGTGTTCAAACGTTGAACCTCTGCTGTTTGTCTAAAGCGGCAGCCAAATCATTAGTAGAAGACTGTCAGATTTTGGTATGACACAAATTCCAAAATTGTCAGATCGTGTATAAGTCAGTACACATAAGAATGTGAACACCAAGCGATTTTGACGTAATCACACTACTATATCTAATCACAAGTGTTCATGGAATCAGGCAATTCATCTCAGTATGTAAAAAGGGCTGCAAAGCAGCCCTTAAAGTAACTCAATCTGTTCACTCCAGTCATCAATAGCTTCCGCTGAAAAGTAGCAGCGCTTCGAAAGCCCGAACACATTCTCAAACTCGTATTCGTCTACTTCTTCAGAATTAATGAAGTTAGTAATCTGTAGTTCGAAAAGCAGAAACAACAAGCACCTCTCGCAAGGCTCGAAATACTTCTTCCTGAATTCTTCAGGTAGTTGATCCTTAAGCCCATCCGACAGAACAAATCCGTTGGTGACAAACATTTCATTCTTATGTTCGTAGATATAGTCCAGAGTTTCTGGATTGAAATACCAGCAAACACGGAATTTGTCAGGCCATTCGGTACGCGTACTGCGTTTGAATTGATGTATAAACGTGATTTGCAGATCAGTGTTATTTGTCTTCTTAGTCATAGTTAAGTCCTCAGTTGGTAAACCTCAGAGATAACTAGTTTCGTATCAGGAGAACTTTGCTATTTCAGACCTGCATACATCTCGAATACCTGCAAAATAGACCAAATAGGTTACATGTTGAACCAAGAAAGCAATGATGAGAATCGCAAGACTAACAACTACTGTATATTGTGACAATTATGGGACAGTTTTGGGACGCTCTTTACAAGAGCGATCAATGATTAGGGTAAGTCATTGAAAAGTAGGAGAGATTGGTCGGTGTGAGAGGATTTGAACCTCCGACCCCTGACACCCCATGACAGTGCGCTACCAGGCTGCGCTACACACCGACCGAAAGAGCCGCTAAGTGTACTCAAATTTTGTCTGAATGCAACGGTTAAGCCGCACAATTCTCATGGTTTTCTGTTGGTTGTCGATATTTCCAGCAGCAGGCACTGAAATTGGCTTTAAAAAGAAAGGCGCCTGAGGTTGGGAATTAGGCGCCTTTGGTCTCACTGGATTATTTTACTGAGTTATAGCTGTTTAAACCTTATGGCCGCGCCGCCTGCAGCGGCCAGATGCAGTTTCAGGGTGTCTTTGCTGGTCACCTTTTGCTTGTTGATGTCAATATCATAGGGGTTGGTTTTCCAGCTTACGTTTTTACCATCTTTATAAATTTGTGCTTCGTAGGTTTTACCTGCTTTCAGGAAGCTCAGTGGCACAGAGATATCTCTGGCCTCTTCGTTTGTGATTGCGCCCAAATACCAGTCGTTACCGGAATAGTGCCGGTGTTTGCGTTCCTGCCGGGCAATCACCACGTAATCCCCTACTTCGCCCTGCAGCGCTTTCGTTTGCTCCCAGTCAGTCGGCACATCCTTGATAAACTGAAATGGTGCCATTTTAGCTTCGTAGTTTTCCGGTAAATCCGCTGCCATCTGAATCGGGCTGTAGAGCACCACATATTCTGCTAACTGTTTGGCAATTGTAGTTTGTGGGCGCATATATTTAACGCGGCCGTGCTCTTCGGTTCCGCCTTTAATGGGCGGGTAATCCAGGTCAAAAATACCCGGCGTAAAATCCATGGGACCAGAAAGCATGCGGGTAAATGCCAGCATGGGGACATGCTCGGGTGTATTAGGTGCAGCCCAACCGGAGTTATATTCCTGGCCGCGAGCACTTTCACGCGCGATCCAGTTTGGATACGTACGGCGCAGGCCTGTGTCTTTTACCGACTCGTGGGTGTTAATGGAAATCCCGTATTTGGCGGCAGTGGTAATATTGTTGATGAAGTGATTTACCAATGGCTGACTATCGGTATACTCCAGGCGCTTAATGCCTTGCTCGTCGGTCACTTTCAGGCTCTGGCCATGGGCAACATAGCCGGTTTTAATTTGCTCTACGCCCATCTTCTGATAAAGCGCGAAGCCTTCTTCCATCTGGCTTTCATAGTTGGTGATACCGCCAGAGGTTTCGTGATGACCAATCAGCTTAACGCCAACTTTCTTGCCGTAATCGGTGACTTTTTGGATGTCGAAATCAGGGTAACTCTGCGTGAATGAAAACAGCTCTGAGTTTTGGATCCAGTCGCCATCCCAACCCACGTTCCAGCCTTCTACCAGTACGCCATCAAAGCCATGTTTCGCGGCAAAATCCATATAACGCAGGGTATTTTCAGTAGTGGCACCGTGTTTATCGCCCGATCCCCAGGTGTATTTCTGGATATGCATACCCCACCAGATGCCGATGTACTTACCGGGATTAATCCAGTCGGTATTTTTCAGTATGCTGGGTTCATTAAGATTAAGCGTTAAGTAGGAATTGATGAGTCCGGCCGCATTCCGGGCTATTTGCACTGTGCGCCATGGCGTGGTGAAACTGCCCTGTTTACGCACTTTAATGCCGTCGGCCCGCGGCGCTAAATCCGCTTCAAAACGGCCGAGTGCCTGCCAGTCCAGACTCATCCCAGCATAATCCACTAGCGCGGCTTCATGAATCGCTAAGTGTGTTCCGTCGTCGAGTTTTATGGTCATCGGCGTGCTGGCTTTACTTACATCCTGTAAGCGGGTTTCCCGATACAGATATTCCTGGCGGTCATAGCCCTGCCCCGGGATCCAGTATGCCGTTGCCGTGTGCGAATCAATGATAGAAAACTCTGTAATTTCGCGGGTAATATCACGCTGGCCTTCCGCATCGACGTGATAGCGAAAACCGATACCATCGTCGAACACGCGAACCTGTACCTTAAACGCATTGTTCGCGTCGTGTTTATCGGTAAATTTCACCACCAGCTCGTTATAGTGATTACGAATAAGGCGCTGTTCTCCCCAGGGTTGTTCCCAGGTTGAGTCCTCGCTGCTGCGGCTAATTTCTTCTACCGCCAGATGACGATAAATCGACTTTGCATTGGCAAAAGCAAAACCCAGTTTACCAGGGCGCATGATTTCCTTGCCGTGAAAATCCACGGTGTACTGGGCATAATCATTCTCGTCGGTAAAGGTAAATGCTATCGCGCCATTGGGCGATGTTACCGATACCTCTGTAGCCTGAGCATAAAAGCTCAGAAGCGCTGATGCTGAAAAGCAGATAGCCGTAGCCAAACGCATAGTTGCTTCCTTAAAAGTGTCCTCATTACGCTAATAAGATAGCAACTTAATCGATTAAGTAAAGTTTTAGATTTATATTTTAAACATATTTTTTACAATTGACTGGTGGGAAACGCGATTAAGGCGGGCAGTAGCCGGTAAAGACGATTAGTTGTCGTCTTTACCATCGGCATCGATTCGACTGGCGACAGCACCAGCCTGCCCTTTATATTTGGCATCCACACGGGCGTTATACGGTTTTTCAGCCGACTGGCTGAGTACTTCAAAACTGAGCGCACCAATTTTCATTAACGGGCGCAGCGCCAATGGCAGCTTACCACTGTTATAGAATTCCAGTACGATATTGCCCGACCAGCCGGGATCAATCCGGTGCGCGGTAACGTGTACCATCAGACCCAGTCGCGCCAGAGATGAACGGCCATCCAACCAGCCAACGATATTATCAGGTAACGTTACAGACTCATGAGTAATCGCCAGGGCTAGTTCTTTAGGGTGCAGGAAAAAGGCTTTGTCTTCGGCAATTTCAATCTCGTCACTCATCACCGATTCCAGCGCTTCCTGCACTTTGGCTTTCGGGCCGCTTAAATCAATGTAAGGTGCGGCGTGATCCTCAAATACACGAAACTTATTACCCAAGCGGATATCAACGGTTAACCCGCTAATCTGATCGTAATCAGGTTGAGGATCAATTTTGATTTTACCGTCTTGCAGGTACTGATAAATGTCGCGATCACATAAACGCATGAGTGATGTTTTCCTAAGCCTTGGTCGGGGCGCTATTATGCGGCCGCAGCGCCCACCAATCAACGGCTTTAAAGACGTTTGCAGCTTAAATTCAGAGTTTAGTTATTATCCAGCGGATTAAACGCAATGGGATCGCCCTTGATATTTTTACCCTGTGCAGCCGCTACCGGCACCGTGGTAGCCAATTCAAACGACACTGCACGGGCCATATCACGGTAAGCCTCGGCCAGCGGGCTTTCCGGTTCACTTACCAATAAGGGTTTGCCAGAACCGGCATGTTCGCGGATCCTTACATCCAGAGGCAAAGCGCCTAACAGCGGCAATCCGTAGCGTTCTGCGAGCAAATTGCCGCCATCTTTCGCGAAAATGTACTCTTTGTGACCACAGGCAGCACACTGATAAAAGCTCATATTTTCTACCAGGCCAAGCACCGGAATGTTCACTTTGTTAAACATAGCGATGCCTTTTTGCGCATCGGCGATAGCTAAATCCTGCGGCGTGGTCACCACCACCGCCGCCGTTAACGGTACTTGTTGTGCCATGGTTAACTGCACGTCACCGGTACCAGGCGGCATGTCCACAATCAGATAATCAAGCACTGGCCACAGGGTTTCGTTAATCAGTTGCGATAGCGCTTTGCTGGCCATGGGCCCACGCCAGATGGCGGCATCTTCTGCCGGTACAATATAGCCAATAGAGTTTGCCACCATGCCATGGGCGCTGAGTGGCTGCATGTGTTTATTATCGGCTGTTTGCGGACGTTCACTGATATTTCCCAGCATGATTGGCACTGATGGTCCATAAATATCGGCATCTAAAATGCCCACTCTGGCCCCTTCCTGCATTAACGCAAAGGCCAGGTTAACACTGGTGGTGGATTTGCCAACGCCACCTTTGCCTGATGCTACGGCAATGATATTGCGAATATTGGTCACTGCAGGTTTGGCTGTCTGACCCGCCTGAATTTTGGTTTTAAGCGTAAGCCCTGCATTGAGTTTTTTATGAGCCAGAGCGTCTTGCATCCCGGCTTTGATAAATGGCCACTGGGTTTGATTAGCAAACGGAAAGGTAATAATAACGCTGCCGTTGTCTTCGGAGCACCAGGGCAGTACGTCATCTTTTTCCAGCACGCAGTAGCTGCTCAGATAATCAACAACACACTGAATTACAGCAGACGGTTTGGAGGACTTTCGCGAAAAAAACATACTGTACCTGCAAAATTATTGGTTAGATGAGATTAACTCATATAAAAACAATGCAAAAAAAGCGCATTTCCGCTAGTATTTGCGCCATTTCCATTAGCAATAAGCCGAACGAATATTCTATGTCTGAACAGAGTCAGCTGACTACCGGCAAGCGCCGAATTCTGGTAACCAGTGCGTTACCTTACGCCAACGGATCTATTCACTTAGGTCACTTGCTTGAACATATTCAAACCGATATCTGGACCCGTTTCCAGCGTTTACGCGGTCATGAATGTTACAGCGTTTGTGCCGATGATGCACACGGTACTCCCGTGATGCTTAAAGCACAGGAACTGGGTATCACCCCGGAAGAAATGGTAGCCAGAACCCGTGCTGAGCACCATCAGGACTTGTGCGACTTTTTTGTTGATTACAACAACTACTATGTGACCCACTCGCCGGAAAACCAACATTTCTGCGAAGAAATTTATAACCGTCTGGATAAAGCGGGTTACATCAGCAAGCGCACTATTAACCAGCTGTTTGACCCGGAAAAGAACATGTTCTTACCGGACCGTTTTGTTAAAGGTACCTGCCCTAGCTGTGGTGCAGAAGATCAGAACGGTGACAGCTGTGATGTATGCGGCGCTACCTACAGCCCGACCGAAGTAAAGAACCCGCGCAGTGTAGTATCAGGTGCCACGCCTGTGCTTAAAGAGTCTGAGCACTTCTTCTTCGATCTGCCGCAGTTTGAAGGCATGTTAAAAGCGTGGATCCGCTCTGGCGCGATCCAGGAAGAAATGGCCAACAAACTACAGGAGTGGTTTGAAGATGGTCTGCAGCAGTGGGACATCAGCCGTGATGCGCCCTACTTTGGTTTTGAAATTCCTGGCGCACCGAACAAGTTTTTCTACGTATGGGTTGATGCGCCGGTTGGCTATATGGCCAGCTTTAAGAACTTCTGCGACAGCAATAACGTGGATTTCGACAGCTTCTGGAATGTTGATTCCGACGCTGAGCTTTACCACTTTATCGGTAAAGACATCACCTATTTCCATTGCCTGTTCTGGCCAGCGATGCTGGAAGGTGCGGGATACCGCAAACCTACCGGCGTAAACATTCACGGTTTCGTTACTGTTAATGGTGCCAAGATGTCGAAATCGCGCGGCACCTTTATTAAAGGCCGTACGTACCTTGATCACCTGGATCCGGAATACCTGCGTTATTACTTTGCCTCTAAGCTGGGGGATGGCGTAACCGATATCGATTTAAACTTTGAAGACTTCGCGCAAAAAGTAAATTCTGACCTGGTAGGTAAAGTGGTTAACATTGCCAGCCGTTGTGCCAGCTTTATTACCAAGCGTTTCGACGGCAAGTTATCAGCTAACGTGCTTGAGCCTGAATTAGTGGCGCAGTTCCAGAATGCCTCAGAAACCATCGCTGAGTTATTCGAAAAGCGTAAGTACCATCAGGCGGTGCGCGAGATTATGGCACTGGCAGATAAAGCCAACCAGTTTATCGACACCAATGCCCCTTGGGTGACCATTAAGGATGAAACCAAACAGCAGTTTACGCACGATGTGTGTTCACTTGGCATTAACCTGTTCCGTATTCTGGTGACATACTTAAAACCAGTGCTGCCGATTCTGGCGCAGAAAACTGAAGCGTTCTTAAACGATGAGCTGAGCTGGGAAAGCGCGCAAACCGTGCTCACCGACCATGCCATTAATAAATTTAAGCCGATGATGCAGCGCGTTGAAATGGATAAAATTAACGCCATGGTAGAAGCCTCTAAAGAAAGCCTGAATACTGCACCTAAAATCGACCCGAACAGCCCACTGGCTAAAGACCCAATCAGCGAAGAAATCACATATGAAGACTTTGCTAAAGTGGACTTCCGCATTGCCCGCATTGCGAATGCCGAGCACGTGGAAAAAGCCGATAAGCTGCTGCGTTTAGAATTGGATTTAGGCGGTGAAACCCGTCAGGTGTTTGCCGGGATTAAATCGGCCTATGCGCCTGAGGACTTAATAGGTAAGCACACGGTAATGGTTGCTAACCTGGCACCACGCAAAATGCGTTTTGGCATGTCAGAAGGCATGGTATTAGCCGCCGGCCCTGGTGGTAAAGATCTTTACATTCTGGAGCCCCACGAAGGCGCCCAACCTGGTATGCGGGTTAAGTGATAACACCCTAAAGGGTGTTATCATCCCGGAAAGCCCAAAGGGCTTATCCGGGATCTCCATAAAAGTTTTACTAACCTGACCAGGACTCTTTGGGAGATCCCCGCTCAAAAGCATGCGGGGATGACGGGATATTTTTGGGCATGACGAAAACGCTAAGCCTGAGTACTTCCAAACAACCTATTCTTAAAATCCCGGCTTCCGCTGGGATTTTTTATGCCTATTCTAGTCAGTAAGACTTCTCAGGAGATCCCCGCCCAAAAGCATGCGGGGATGACGGGATATTTTTGGGCATGACGACAACGCTAAGCCTGAGTACTTCCAAACAACCTATTCTTAAAATCCCGGCATCCGCCGGGATTTTTTATGTCTAATCCAGTCCGTAAGACTTCTCAGGATATCCCCGCTCAAAAGCATGCGGGGATGACTGGGAATTATTGAGCGTGCGGGGATGACAGATTAGGTGACATACGAGGATGATGGATAAGACGGTATGCAGGGGTGACGGATAAGGCAGGTTGCAGGGATGACGAGTAAAGGTTTATAAATAGACTTTATTACTACTCCGTCGCCCCGGCCTCCGAGCCGGGGTCTCCTGAAAAGTTTGACTAACCTGACTAGGACTCTTTGGGAGATCCCCGCTCAAAAGCATGCGGGGATGACGGGATATTTTTGGGCAAGTGGGGATGACAGATTAGGTGGCATACGAGGATGATGGATAAGACGGTATGCAGGGATTACGGATATGGCAGGATGTAGGGATGACGAGGAAAGGTTTATAAAAAAGACTTTATTACTACTCCGTCGCCCCGGCCTCCGAGCCGGGGTCTCCTGAAAAGTTTGACTAAACTGAATTGGACTCTTTGGGAGATCCCCGCCCAAAAGCACGCGGGGATGACAGATTAGGTGGCATGCGAGGATGACGGATAAGACGGTATGCAGGGATGACGGGGTTTTTAATTGCCATTAACCCTTGATGCGGCATCCCGCATACTTGCCCCTACTGCGGAGAACCGGGGTTTTACTTTCCATTTTGGCTTTACTGTGGTCATAGGAATAGTGCGTTTTCTTGCCAATAGCACATACACCGATGAACACCACGGGCAGTATCTGCTACTCCATTGTTGCCATGATGCGGGCTGGCCTTTGCTATGACTGGCAAACAACATTGAGAACAGTATGTGCCGGTGTTCCACAATTTCAAATCCTAGCAACTGCAACCAGTCTTTTATACGACCAGCCGAGAAAAACCGGGCCTGATGGAGTACATTGCCGCGTTTAATAGGTAAAAATCGCGCTAAGCCAGTAAGGCTATAAGGATTAAAACCACTGATAATGACATAACCATTAGCGGTAATGGTTCGGTCTACTTCACGGAGAATTTCGTGCGGGTCCTGGGCAAAGTCGAGTTCGTTTGCCAGTAAAAAGCCATCGACGCTGTTTTCAACATAGGGCAAATTATCAGACATGGAAATCAGACTGCTGGCAGTGGTGAGCTGTTGGGTTTGTGCAACCTGATTACGAATAGCGCAGCCGGGTAACGCTATTTCACTGCTTAAGTTACCCAGTTTAACCAAGTAATAACCAAACACGCGTTCACTAAGTTCGTCACAAACCGTGCCGATTGCCTGTTTTAATTCTTCACCGCCGGGTAGTTCATCCCAACTTTGCGGGTACCTGATAGGTTTTGGGTGAAACGCTGATTTCATAAACGCCTGATGTAATAAACTACCGGGATAAACTAACCGCATGTATTGCAAGCAACCACACAACTTTATAGTATCTGAACAAACTTGTACAACTTACGGATTGGATTATGCCTACCGATAATTTCCCGGCGAACCTGACTATTACGCCAATCCCGGCATTTGACGACAATTATATCTGGTGCTTGCACAACGAGCATTACGCAGTGGTTGTGGATCCGGGCGATGCCGATCCGGTGCTGGCATTTTGCAAGGCCAACCAGCTCTCTCTTGCTGCTATTCTGATTACCCATCATCATCGTGACCACACGGGCGGAATTACCAAACTGAGTACCGCGGTACGTGACCTGCCGGTTATTGGCCCGCGCGGCGGTCATATCAGTGGCATCACAAAATCAGTGGCCCAGGGCGACATGGTTAAGTTGCCTCTGATTGACTGTGAATTCAGCGTGTTGGAATTACCCGGTCACACACTGGACCATATTGCTTTTGTAGGGCATAACGCGCTGTTTTGTGGTGATACGTTGTTCTCTGCGGGTTGTGGTCGACTATTTGAAGGCACTCCCGGGCAAATGCATCGTTCGTTAAATAAACTTAAGCGCTTACCCGGGTCCACGGTGATTTACTGTACCCACGAATACACCCAGGCCAATGTCAAATTTGCTCTGGCCGTTGAGGCTGATAATCAGGCGCTCCAGGACTATAACCAGTGGGTGGCACAGACCCGCAGCAAAAATTTACCCACGTTGCCTACCACTCTGAGCACACAGTTAGCGATTAACCCCTTTTTACGGTGTGAATCATCCAGTGTAATAAATGCCGTTGCCCAACAGTCGGGAGCGGAACTAAATGACGAAATTGCCGTCTTTACCCATCTGCGCAAATGGAAAGATAATTTCTAAACGCAATGTAAAGGGTTGGGCGCCCCTGCGCCCATAGTATTAGCTTCTTCAGGTGCATTAACGCATGAATTTGCGTACACTGGTATGCTGTTGAATTACTTAAGGGTTCATTTCTCAATGAAATTAAAGTTGTCCGCACTTCATTTGCTCGTTGCTGCTGCCCTCACCGGCTGTCAGTTAACCGAGACTGCACAACAAACTCCTGTCGAGCTTGAGGACAACCGTTCTACCTGTGAAATAGCCCATACCGATATTAACGATCAGGCCGACTGCGAACTGGCCAACGAAGGCGTAATTGAAGTTATGCACCCAACCGAAGAAGTTGAGGTGCAAATTACCCCGGTTGAAGAAGCCGTGGAGCCCGTTGTTATTGAAAACCTGTGGCTGCGCGCCAGTAATCAGTTTGCGTTTGAGATTCCGGATAACAAGCGGGTAGCTATCCAACGCGACTGGTACTTAAAGCACCCGGCCTATATGGAGCGCGTGTCTAAACGTGCCAAACCGTTTTTATACTATATCGTGCAGCAAATCGAAGCCAGGGAGATGCCGCTGGAACTGGTCTTACTGCCGATTGTAGAAAGTGCTTACGATCCTTTTGCCTATTCCCATGGCCGCGCCGCCGGTATGTGGCAATTTATTCCCGGCACCGCCAAGCGCTTTGGCATTGAGCAAACCTGGTGGTACGACGGCCGTCGGGATGTGATTGCTTCGACAAAAGCCGCGCTGGACTATCTGGCTTACTTAAACAAGATGTTCGATGGCAACTGGTTGCATGCGCTGGCCGCCTATAACAGTGGCGAAGGGCGTGTTGGTAAAGCCATTAAACGCAATCATAAAGCCGGTAAACCAACCGATTTCTGGTCGCTGGATCTGCCGCGCGAGACGCGCGCTTACGTTCCTAAATTACTGGCGCTGGCCGATATCCTTAAAAACCAGGAAAAGTACGCCTTTACCTGGCCGGAAGTGGATAACGCTCCGGTTATTGCCACGGTGGAAATCGGTTCACAACTGGATTTAGCCTTTGCCGCCGAACTGGCTGGCATGGAGCTAAAATCGCTGCATGCCCTTAACGCGGGCTTTAACCGCTGGGCAACCGATCCGGAAGGCCCTCACCGGTTAGTACTGCCGCTGGATAAAGCCGAAAGCTTTATCAGTGAATTAGCCCAGGTAGAACAAAAAGAACGCTTAAACTGGGTGCGCCATAAGGTTAAATCCGGTGATAGCCTGTTAAAACTGGCCAAGGAATATCACACCACAGTTGATGTAATAAAAAGCATTAACGACATGAAAGACAACATGATCCGCATTGGTGATTACCTGATGGTGCCGGTAGCACTTAAGAAACTCGATGCTTATTCACTGTCTCAGGATCAGCGTCTGGCCTCAACCCAAAATCAAAAGCGCGGCAGCTACCAGTTAACCCACACCGTAGCCTCGGGTGATACACTTTGGGATATTGGCCGTAAATATAAAATAAGTACCCGTTCCCTGGCTAAGTGGAACGGAATGGCGCCAACCGACCCGCTAATGCCAGGCAAAACCCTGGTGATCTGGGTGGACGAAGCCAGTGACGAGCAAAAACGTGATGCCATTATGCGTACGCTCACCTACACCGTTAAGCGCGGTGACTCGCTGGCGCGGATAGCGCAAAAATTTAATTTACGCACCAGTGACATTACCAAGTGGAACAACCTGAATCCCAAAAAGTACCTGCAACCAGGGCAAAAACTCACCCTGCACGTAGACGTGACACGTGTAAGAAACCTGGGATAACCGTTAATTTGCCGAGGGCCCATGTTTAGGATAAACCGGGAAAACCTGCGTAACAGCCATGAGGGCCCCTGGCTGCTGCTCGACATTATCATGTTGGGCTTGTTACTGCTAAATCTGCTTTTTTTGCTGTTTGATGGCCTCTACAACACTGCTTTTATTCAGCAAAGCTTAAGCGCCTGGTCACCGGCGTTTGTCAGTTTTTACGAGCCTATCCACCGTAACTTTATTCTGGTGGATTTGGTGTTCATTACCATCTTCCTCACCGAGTTTTTTGTGCGCTGGATTGTCGCCATTAAAACCGAAGAATATTTACGCTGGTACTTTTTCCCGTTTTTGCGTTGGTACGATTTAGTGGGTTGTATTCCGTTGGGCGGCACCCGCATATTTCGCTTTTTGCGGATATTCTCTATTTTATACCGCCTGCATAAAAACAAAATCATCGACCTTAACGATACGGGGATCTATCGTTTCTTTGCGTTTTATTACGACGTATTTGTAGAAGAGTTAAGTGATCGTATCGTAGTAAAAGTGCTGTCTGACGCGCAGCAGGACATTGCAGCGGGTTCGCCGCTGATAGACGACATTACGCAAAATGTGATTGCCCCGCGTCGGCCGGTGATCAGCTCCTGGCTGTCTGGTATCGTTAATCATTTCGGGCAGTCGATAAACGATAGCAAACACGGCGATGTTATCCGCCGTCATGTAAAAGCCAGTGTGGGCAAAGCGGTGCGCGATAATGCTCAGGTTTCCACGCTGTCCTATGTCCCGGTAGTGGGGCGCACAATCGAGAATACGCTGGAAAGCGCAGTAACGGATATTGTCACTGCATCCATTGTTAATTTACTCTCCGACCTGGAAGCCCAGGATATCGAAGAGTTTATCAGCTCTGGCTTAAAAGACTTCACCCCGGAAGAACAAAATCTCGATAAAGAGTTTTTACTGGTGGTGAACGAATGTATCGAAGCTATCAAAGGCCATGTTTCGCATCAACGCTGGAAGTCGCAGTTGATAGAAAAACAGCAGCAAAAAAAGGCCGCTAAACTGCAACCTGTTATGGATGATTCTGATGTTAAAGGCTCTTGAGTTAAAAATTCCGCCGGTCATTGTGTTTATCGCAGCGCTCATTCTTACCTGGTACTGCAGTAGTCTGAATACACTACCACTGCCCCACCCGCTGCGACCTTTAGGCTTTGTTATTTTTATTGCGGGCGGTTTAATTGGCGTGGCAGGTGTAATTGCCTTCAGGCAACAACGTACCACGGTTAACCCTCATCGCCCCCAAAATGCGAGCTCACTGGTAGACGGCGGCATTTTTGCCTACACCCGTAACCCTATGTATTTAGGTTTGGTGGTTGGTGTTATCGGTGCCGCCTTTATTGCTCGCGATGCCAGCGGCTTTGTGTTTGCCGTGCTCACCATGGCTTACTTACAGCGCTTTCAGATCACCCCGGAAGAGCGCTTTATGCAGGAAATTTTCGGTGCGGAGTTTACCCGCTACTGCCAACGTACAAACCGCTGGTACGGACGCAACCTTTAAGGTTTGACCGGGCCCATGCTAGCAAAAATTTCGCCTAACGCCGCCAGAGCTTTTAAACGCGTGGCGGCGTCCCGGTCGATATAGTTAAACCGCAAACAGTTACGATACTTCCCGGTTGCCGAAAACATTTGGCCAGGAGCCAGAATAATGCCTTGCTCTTTAGCCTGTTCAGCCAGTTTGGTAGCGTCATACTGTTCGGGTAACTCAACCCACAATATAAAGCCCCCTTCGGGAAAACTCACCCGGGTGCCTTGCGGAAAATACTGCTCGATAGCTTTTAGCATTGCATCCCTGGCTTTACGGTAGGTTTGCCGCATGGTGCGTAAATGCCGGTCGTACCCACCCTGGCGGATAAAGTTACCAATGGCCAGTTGCGGTAAGGTTGGGCACATAGAACTACTCACGTACTTAATGTGTGTGACTTTATCCCGATAGCGGCCCGGTGCAATCCAGCCAACCCGGAATCCCGGTGCCAGGGTTTTAGAGAATGAAGAACACAATAAAACCCGGCCGTCTTCGTCAAAGGATTTAATGGTTTTCGGACGCGGATATTCAAAAGCAATATCGCCGTAAATATCATCCTCGATAATGGCAATGTCGTACTCACGGGCAAGCTGGTACAAAGCCTGTTTTTTATGTAGCGGCATCACATACCCTTGCGGGTTATTCACCGTTGGCGTAACCAGAATAGCTTTAACCGGCCACTGATCAATGGCCAGCTTTAATGCTTCTATGCTCATGCCATCCCGGGAGTCGGTAGGAATTTCCAGCGCTTTTAAATTGGCCGCCTTAATCGCCTGCATAGCACCGTAAAACCCGGGCGATTCTACCGCAATCACATCGCCACTTTCAGCCACCGCCCGCAGACACACCGACAGCGCTTCCTGACAACCCGAGGTAACCACAAAATCTTCCGGGTCAAGCTGACAGCCGGTTGTTGCTGTTAATCGGGCGAGCTGTTGCCTTAACCCAAGTTCGCCCTGCACATGTCCGTAAGACATGCCATCCTGAGGGCGATGACGATTTAACTCATAAATGTTTTTTAAAAGCGGCTTTAAGGTAGAAGACGTCATGTCAGGCATGGCATGCTGAAACTCACAGACCGCCTCTACACCGTGGCCCATGAGCATAGCCAGTACATCTTCCCACAGCGACACATCCATAGGTCGTTGCGGTGGTTTGGACTCTTTTGGCCGGGCAATTCGCTCCTTTGGCAGTGCCACAAAATAGCCGGACTTAGCTTTAGCCTCAACCAGACCGTCTTGCTCCAGTACCCGATAAGCCTCCTGAACTGTCGAAATGCTTACGCCATGTTCTGCAGCTAACTGCCTTACCGAAGGCATTCTGTCGCCAGGTGCAAAATAGCCCATCTGAATATGCTCTTTAAGCCGGTTGGCCAGGTGTAAATATCTGCTCATCGCTTTGCCCGCTGGGAGTTCTTAACCATACAAAATTCAATATAACAGCAATTTTAACACACCAACCATACAGATTTAGCCTTTTTGCACCATACAGCAAGGCCAACTACACAACTGTAAGGGCAATTAATCTAAATATTGCACCTAATTCCATACAGAAAATTGAGGCATGCTAACGCTGTGGATGTTAATGGCAAGCACTCAATTTTTTAAACATTTAATTTGGAACACATCATGGAAAACTCATTATTGCTGGGTATCGCTGCCTTTGCTTTTATTACTTCTGTTACGCCAGGCCCAAACAACATGATGTTACTCGCCTCTGGCGCACAATTTGGTTTTGCGCGCACGCTACCGCACATGCTGGGTATTGTATTTGGTGTAGCTATGCTCTTGCTTAGTGTGCTACTTGGACTGGGCATGTTATTTAAGCTTTATCCGGTAATGTATTCTGTTTTAAATATCGCCGGGGCCGCTTATTTACTCTGGTTGGCATTTAAAATTGCGTCAGGACCAGTGTCGGGGATTAAAGAAAACAGCGCGCAAAAATCACAACCGCTCACGTGGTGGCAAGCGGCGCTGTTTCAGTTTGTAAACCCCAAAGCCTGGATGATGGCGCTGGGAAGTGTAAGTACCTTTAGTTTGCCAGGTAATCAGTATGTACAGTCTGGCGCTGCCATTATGCTAGCTTTTGCGCTACTAGGCTTTCCGGCTATCTCGTTATGGGCTGGTATTGGCGCTAAATTACGGGTCTGGCTCAAT
This sequence comes from Marisediminitalea lipolytica, assembly GCF_001758465.1. Taxonomy (GTDB): domain Bacteria; phylum Pseudomonadota; class Gammaproteobacteria; order Enterobacterales; family Alteromonadaceae; genus Alteromonas; species Alteromonas lipolytica. The sequence continues at coordinate 277,572 of NZ_MJIC01000010.1, read as the reverse complement.
AATCCACGCCGTCAGCGGGGTTTTAATCTGGTGATGGGGGCAGCGACAGCCGCTACGTTATTATTAATTGTGGAAGTTTAGTTTTTGTTAAACAGTAATTTTAGGCGATCCCCGCTTAAAGAATGAGGGGATGATGGAAATGGATAGCATGCGCGGATGACGGGGTTGTTATTGTAATCCCGGCCTTGAGCCGGGATCTCCTGAAAAATTTTACTCTTGTTAAACAGCCATTTAAGGCGATCCCCGCTTAAAGCGTGCGGGGATGACGGAAAAGGATGGCATGCCCGGATGACGGGATTGTTCTTGTCATCCCGGCCTTGAGCCGGGATCTCCTGAAAAGTTTTACTCTTTTCAAACAGTCACTTAAGGCGATCCCCGCTTAAAGCGTGCGGGGATGACGGGAAAGGATTGCATGCGCGAATGATGCAAATGGATGGCATGCGTGGATGACAAGGAACACATTAGCGCGTAATTAGTCATCCGGCCTTAAGCCGGCATGACAAATTATGTGAGCAGCCTTTTGTTTTACTGCCGACGCCAGGTCGTGCCGCCTGCGCCGTCTTCCAGCACAATGCCCATAGCGGTGAGTTTATCGCGGGCTGCATCAGCGGCCCCCCAATCTTTCGCCGCGCGTGCATCGTTGCGGGCTTTAATTAAGGCTTCAATTTCTGCCACATCATCATCGCCGCCCGCTTGCAAAAACGCTTCCGGGTCGCGCTGTAAAAAGCCGAGTATGCCGCCAATGCCTTTCAGCACCGCAGCCAGTTTACCGGCTTCTTCTGCCCCTGCCTCACCCTGTGATTTATGTTTATTTAAATCACGGGCTAAATCGAATAACACGGAGTAAGCTTCCGGCACGTTCAGGTCGTCATTCATAGCCTGTTGGAAACGCTCCAGATAACCGCCATAACTGAGATCAGTTACGCTGTCTACAGCTACGCCGCGCAGCGCTGTGTACAAACGCTCCAGCGCAGATTTAGCCTGATCAATATTGTCCTGAGAGTAACTTAACTGACTGCGATAATGCGCCGACATCAAAAAGAAACGCAGGATCTCCGAATCATGCTCGGCCAGTACATCACGCAAAGTAAAGAAATTGCCCAGAGACTTAGACATTTTCTCGTCGTTTACCTGCACCATACCGGTGTGCATCCAGGTGTTTACATATGGCGTGTTATAAGCGCAGCAAGACTGCGCTACTTCGTTTTCGTGGTGCGGAAAAATAAGGTCTGAACCGCCGCCGTGAATATCAAAATGTTCGCCCAGATGTTTGTGGTTCATGGCGCTACATTCGATGTGCCAGCCAGGACGACCATCGCCCCAGGGTGACTGCCAGGCTGGCTCACCAGGCTTGGCCATTTTCCACAGCACGAAGTCCAGCGGGTCGTCTTTACCGACGGCCACTTCTACCCGTGCACCGGCTTGCAGTTGCTCAAGGTTCTGACGGCTCAGCTTGCCGTAGCTATCGAACTTGCTGACATCAAACAATACATCGCCACTTTCGGCCTGATAGGCGTAACCTTTAGCTACCAGCTTTTCGATTATATCGATGATCTCTGGCATATGGCCGGTTACACGCGGCTCAATATCCGGCTCCACCAGGTTAAGTGCAGCAAAATCCTCGTGCATCATGGCAATGGTGCGCTCGGTTAAAGCCTGGGTTGTTTCGCCATTCTCGATAGCCCGGGCAATAATTTTGTCGTCAACATCGGTGATATTACGCACGTATTTAACATCGTAATCGAGGTGGCGCAGATAGCGAACCAGTACGTCGAAACTCAAATAGGTGCGGGCGTGCCCCATGTGACTCAGGTCGTAAACGGTTATGCCACACACATAGAGTCCCACCTTCCCTGCGACCAGCGGTTCAAAGCGCTCTTTCTGGCGGGTTTTGGTGTTAAACAGTTGCAACATAATCCTCATTTCCTCAATAACCTGTTTGGGTGGCGAAGTTTAGCACTGTAAAACCGATCTGACCACGCTCAGCTCACAGTATTCAGGTCAATTTTGGCAGAATAAACAATTAGGTACTTTGGAGGGGTTTTAGCCTTCTGACATTTGGGCTACTATTGCCAGTCTACACAGCCAAAAACTACAATTAAGGTAAGGTAAAATACTATGGTGACGTTTAAAACCAATCACGGCGACATTACCCTGGAACTGTTTGCCGACAAAGCACCGAAAACCGTTGAAAACTTTTTGTCATACGTAAAAGACGGCTTTTACGACAACACGATTTTTCACCGCGTTATCGATGGTTTTATGATCCAGGGCGGTGGTATGACGCCGGATATGGAGCAAAAAGACACCAAATCCCCTATCGAAAACGAAGCGAACAACGGCGTTTCTAACGAAGCCGGCACCATTGCCATGGCACGTACTAACGACCCACACTCTGCCACTGCGCAGTTTTTCATTAATGTGAAAGACAACGATTTTCTTAACTTCAGCAGCGAAAGCATGAACGGCTGGGGCTACTGTGTATTCGGTAAAGTAACCGAAGGTATGGATGTGGTTGAAAAAATTAAAAATGTTAAAACCGGTAATCACGGCTATCATCAGGATGTGCCTGTTGAAGCTGTTATCATCGAAAAAGCCGTAATTAGTGAATAATCTGCCCTTTGCAGGTAAACACTAACACGCTCCGGGGAGTCAGTCGGCTCCCTTTTTAATGCCTTAAAGTTACTAATAGATGCCGTTTACATATTTTATTGCTGACATACATTTAAGCGCTGAGCGTGAGGATATCACCGAGTGTTTACTGACCTTTCTGAAAGACGATGCGCCGGAGGCCGAAGCGCTGTATGTGCTGGGCGATTTATTTGAATTTTGGCTGGGCGACGATGACGTAACGCCCCTTTCTGAACAGGTAGGTCAGGCCTTTAAGGCTTTATCAGCCACCACACCGGTATATTTTATCCATGGCAATCGCGATTTTGCTATCCGCGAAGGCTGGACCAAAAAAGCGGGAATGACATTACTGCCCGAACAATATGTTATTGATTTGTACGGTACCTCCACCCTGTTACTTCATGGCGATGAGCTTTGCACGCTGGATGTTGAATATCAGAAGTTTCGTAAAAAAGCCCGTGGTTGGTGGTGGCCGCGTTTAGTCGGTGCCCTGCCTTTATGGTTACGCCGAACACTGGCCAGGCGCGGACGAAAAACCAGCCAGAAAAATCAGCAAAACCTGACCGCAGAGATTATGGATGTTACTCCTGACGAAGTGGTTTATGTGATGGTAAAACATAACGTTCAGCAATTAATCCACGGCCACACCCACCGCCCCAATATTCATTCGCTTACAGTAAACGGCAAACCGGCTCACCGCATTGTTGTTGGTGACTGGTACACACAGGGGAGCGTTTTACGCGTTAGCCCGGTGGATATCAGGCTGGAAAAACGCCAGTTCGCGCTTCGCAAGTAACGTTTTTGCAACACAAACGTCACCGTATTGACCCCAAAGATTCATTTTCGCTTCAACTAACTTTCACACTTTCCCTCTAGCCTGACCGGTAATCGGCGCCCATCTGTTTGTTTTACACCTGAACAGTACGCCATTTGTGTCGGTTACATCTCGTTTTGCAACCTTTGGTTTGCGTGACAAAAAAACAAAAAGTCATAATTGGGAATACAAAAATGAAATTGATCTTGAAAGCCGCTGCCAGTGCGATAGCACTAGCCGTATCTTCAGGACTGCACGCTGATGTTATGCCTGCTTCACAGGCTCAAAGCGCGTGGTTTACTGACGCTCAATCAAAAATTGCACACAAGCTGGAAGTAAACAGCAAATTTAAAGCAAAGAACGTTATCCTGTTCGTAGGTGACGGTATGGGCGTTTCTACATTAACTGCTTCGCGCATCCTGAAAGGTCAGATGGCCGGTGAACTGGGTGAAGAAGGCTACCTGGCCTTTGAAGAATTCCCTCATACTGCTTTGGTTAAAACCTACAACGTTGATGCCCAGACGCCTGATTCAGCCGGTACCATGACCGCCATGATGTCTGGTTTAAAAACAGACGTTGGTGTTATCGGTGTTGACGAAGATATCGAGCGTGGCAACTGTGCAACAGTAGCTGGTAACGAAGTAGTAACTGCACTGGAACTGGCCGAGATTAAAGGTTTATCCACCGGGATCATATCTACCGCCCGTATCACTCACGCAACGCCTGCGGCAACATATGCAAAATCAGCTGACCGTAACTGGGAAGACGATGGCGATATGCCAGCTGAAGCGATTGCAGCCGGCTGTACCGACATTGCATCTCAGTTAGTAAACTTTGAAAGCAATCTGGAAGCGCGTTACACCGGTATCGACGTAAACGGTATCGAAGTAGTGTTTGGTGGTGGCCGTCGTTCATTTTTACCTAAAGACGCCGCATTTAACAGCCCGGACGCGGTTAGCTCTGTAGAGGGTGACCGTACTGACTCTCGCGACCTGACTGCCGAATGGCAAACTATGTACGAAAATGGCGTTTATATTTACGACCAGACTGGTTTTGACGCTATTGACCCTGCGAGCACCGAGCGCGTATTTGGTTTGTTTAACGAATCTCACATGCAATACGAAGCCGATCGCGCTAACGATGTAGCCGGCGAGCCTTCTGTTGCCGAAATGACCTCTAAAGCTATTGATATTCTGGATAATAATGACAAAGGCTTTTTCCTGATGGTTGAGTCTGGCCGTATCGACCATGGTCACCACGCAGGCAGCGCGTACAACGCACTGACCGACACTCTGGCGTTTGAACAAGCGGTTAAAGCAGCTTACGACAACACCAACCCAGACGAAACCCTGATCCTGGTAACTGCTGACCACAGCCACGTATTTACCATTGCCGGTTATCCAAAACGCGGTAACCCGATTCTGGGTAAAGTAGTTAACGTGGGTTCAGATGAGCCGGCGACTGCTGCCGATGACATGCCTTACACCACCCTAGGTTACACCAACGGCTTTGGTTTCCAGAACCTGGGTAACGAAACCGACGCCGATGCGGTTTATGCCTTAACCGAAAATACCGGTCGTCAGGATTTAACTACCGTTAACACTGAAGCGACTGGTTATCACCAGGAAGCGCTTATTCCACTGGGCTCTGAGACCCACGCTGGTGAAGATATTTCACTGCATGCTACTGGCCCTGGCAGTCAGTTAGTACAAGGCGTTGTAGAACAGAGCGTCGTGTTCCACCTGATTAATCAGGCATTGGATCTGGTACAAGAATAAGCGGAGTAACAACAATGAATGTATTTAAATTAAGTTTAGTGGCAGCGGCGGTAATTGGCCTGAGCGCTTGTTCACTGGATGGCGACGATGGTAAAGATGGCACTAACGGTGCTGATGGTTCAGACGGTGTAACCAGTCTGGTTGTACAAACTCAGTTACCTGTTGGCAATGCAAGCTGCCCTAACAGCGGCGTGCAGATTGACTCAGGTCTGGACAGCGACAGCGACGGTGCACTGACTGGCGATGAAATCACATCTACCAGCTATGTCTGTGTACCCGCGGCAAGCGAAGTCAGCAATGCTGAGCTGTTAAGTTCACTTAACAACGACTGGTTTGTCGAAGCCGCCGCCGAAATAGAAGCAAACAAGGCTGTTTGGTTAGAAGCCACTGGCGCATTAACTACCAACAGCACTTCACGCGTGGTAGTTACCACCAATGCTAACCTTGAGCGCACCGTTACTGAACTGCGCGGCCAGGCTAAAAACGTCATCCTGTTTGTCGGCGACGGCATGGGTGTTTCTACTGTGACTGCAGCACGTATTCTTGATGGTCAGTTAAAAGGCCTGGACGGTGAAGAAAACAAGCTGAGTTTTGACCAATTCCCGTTTGCCGGTTTGGCCAAAACCTACAACGTGGATGCGCAAACCCCGGATTCTGCGGGTACCATGACCGCTATGATGTCAGGTGTTAAAACTGATGTAGGCGTTATTGGTGTGGATGAAGACATCGTGCGCGGTGACTGCTCTACCGTTGCGGGTAATGAACTGGTAACTGCTCTGGAACTGGCTGAAATGGCAGGCAAATCTACCGGCATCATCTCAACTGCACGTATCACTCACGCGACGCCTGCGGCCACTTATGCTAAGTCTGCTGACCGTAACTGGGAAGATGTTTCTGATATGCCAAGCGAAGCAGTAACCGCAGGTTGTGCTGATATCGCTGCTCAGCTGGTAGGCTTCGAGTCTAACCTGGAAGCACGCTTTGCTGGTCTGGATGTTGACGGTATCGAAGTCGTATTTGGTGGTGGCCGTCGTCACTTCCTGCCACGTGATGCGGCATTCAACAGCCCTGACGCGGTTAGCGCAGTAGAAGGTGATCGTACTGATGGTCGTGACCTGACAGCTGAGTGGCAAGCACAATACACCAACGGTGTATATGTGTTCGACCAAACCGGTTTCGACGGGTTAAATACCGAAACTACAGAGCGCGTATTTGGCTTATTCAATGAGTCTCACATGCAATACGAAGCCGACCGCGCTAACGATGTTGCCGGTGAGCCATCTCTGTCTGAAATGACCGAGAAGGCAATTCAGATTCTGGATAATAACCAGGATGGTTTCTTCCTGATGGTAGAGTCTGGCCGTATCGACCACGGTCACCATGCAGGAAGTGCATACAACGCCCTGACCGATACGGTTGAACTGGCCAAAGCGGTAGCCGCTGCAGATGCGATGACTAACGATGATGACACGCTGATCATCGTAACCGCTGACCACAGCCACGTATTTACCATTGCCGGTTATCCAAAACGCGGTAACCCGATTCTGGGTAAAGTGGTTAACGTGGGTTCTGACGAGCCAGCCATGGCTGCTGATGATATGCCTTACACTACATTAGGTTATACCAACGGTTTTGGTTTCCAGGACCTGGGTGACGAAACGGATGCCGATGCGGTATACAGCCTGAGTATTAACACGGGTCGTAAGGATCTGACTGATGTGGATACCACCGCTTCTGGTTATCACCAGGAAGCTCTGGTACCGCTGGGTTCAGAAACTCACGCGGGTGAAGACGTTGGCATTTATGCTAAAGGACCGGGTGCCTGGCTGGTAAATGGTACCAATGAACAAAGCGTCATTTTCCACGTAATGGATTACGCCGGTGACATGATTCAGCAAGCCAACGATGCCGTTGAGTAAACTGAAATAGTGTCTGTAAAAGGGCAGCCCGGACGGGTTGCCCTTATTCCGTTTTAGAAAGAGAAACATCTGATGTACAAAATTATACTCCCCCTTTTGGCACTGGGCTTCACTCAAGCCAGTCTGGCAGCAAGTTGCGATAGCAGCAATGAAACCCTGGTTGCCCACTATACGGTTGAAACGCACAACGTCAAAGGCGACCAGCAAAAAGTGCTTGAGCTATGGCGGGCAAAAGATGTGGTTGCCCATCATTATCCGCAAACGGCCATAACCGAAGCCTGGGAAAAGGTGAATAATAAACTAATTAAACCCACTCGCTATTTTGATGAACACAAACGCGCTATCGAATATCAGCCGGGCGAAAAAGTGCATGGTAAGTCAGAGACCAACTGGTCTTACCGTAATCAATTGTTCAGCGATGATTTATTAGCCAGCATGACCGAAGTGAGTCGTTCTGGCAGCGGCTGTGAAACCGAGATTGTTTATCAACGTAAAACCGCAAACACAAAAATCACGCTCACCTGGCTACCAGAGCTAAAAATAGCCAAAACATTTTATGCTGAATCAGCGCAGCAAAGCATCCACTGGCAACTCACCGGCACTGAATATGACGTACAAAAAATCAGTGACTTTTTTGCACTGCGCTCTGCCTACCAGAGCACAGACTTTGCGGATATTGGCGATGATCATACTGACCCGTTTCTAACCAAAATGGTTCATCAGGGTTTCATTGAGAAAGGCGCTTCAGGGTATTACAACAGTGACGGTGCAGCTATCGAAGGCGGCCACCACCACTGAGCATAAAAGCGGGTTGCTGTGTAAAACGACACAGCCCCACATTAGTGATTAACGGCTCGCTTTTCGGCAATGGGTAAGCCCGCGCCCATCCAGTTTTTAAAGCCGCCTTCCAGATGACACACATTCTCCATGCCCATTTGCTGCAAGGTAAGCGTAGCCAGAGCCGAACGCCAGGCGGACTGACAATACAGAATAAAAGGCCCAGACTGACCAAACACATCGCGATAATAGGGACTGTCGGGATCGACCCAAAACTCCAGCATGCCTCGTGGGGCGTGAACGGCCTCAGGGATCATGCCATCACGCTCAAGCTCACGAATATCCCTGATGTCGATAAAGCAGGCCTCACTTAACTCATAAAGCTCACGCGCTTCTTCCAGCGGCATGGTTTTAATTTGCTGCATTGCCTCTTCCAGCAGTGCTTTATATCCTTTACTGATTGCCATTATTTTGCCCCAAATGTGTAAAGAAATGAGTCTAGCCAGCAGCTCCCACCCACGCAACAAGACCTTAGTGGTAGAGCAAAACTGACTTTTTTTTATACTTGTGCTATAAATTCATATAACTTTGCGAAGTAACGAAATCACGCACGGATTTTTAGCATCAGGGACGGTGGAAATGACGTTGTATCAGCTTACTCAAACTTTTTATATCTACAGCATTCCTATGCTGTTTGCCTTGTTTATCTGCTTGTTAGAAATTGCCCTGGTATTTCGAGGTTATTCCCTGTTATGTATATTGAATACCCTGCCAACTAAAGGGCATTTTTTACGTACCTCTGCTGGTAAGGCCGCAGCCTCTGTTTTGGGCGTATACGAAATTTCACCCATTTGCTGGATCCTGATTTTTTTCATGTCGTTCAGTGTTACCGGATTGCTGGCTCAACAAACTTTTTATTTCTACACCGAGCGCTTTTTGCCAGATAGCGGCTTATTTCCCGTAACGCTACTGGTAAGTTTGCTGGTCACCAAAATGGTAATTGATTTACTGACGGCAAAATTAAAATCCAGAAACCAACACGCAGACCCGGAAGACTTTACAGGCTACATTGCAACAATTGAAAGCTTTAGTGAATTTTTGGGCGACAAAATGAACGCGTCACTAACAGACCACAATGGCTTGTATAAAACCGTGACGGTTATCGCCCTGGAAAAAAATCAGCGATTCTTAAGCGGTGATAAAGTGGTATTAGTAAAAAATCAAGACGGTAACTGGCTGGCGAGCCGTTGTCACCCGATCTCACCAGACATTCAGGTTACGCCGATAAGCCCGTAGGAGGCACGTTATTCAGACAGTTGGTCAACCGCCGCGATGACTTTCTTAGCACCTGCCTCGATATTGCCCATGGAATCTTTGGTATCTTCGATACTTTGAGCCACTTCATTTAACGTCTGCATGCCCTGACTAATAGTGTTAACCGCATTTTTAGTCGACTGATCGTTACGCGAAAATACCGCCATAATTTCTTTGGTAGATTGCGTTGTGCGAGAGGCAAGTTCCCGCACCTCATCAGCCACTACCGCAAAACCTCTGCCCTGTTCACCGGCTCGCGCAGCCTCAATAGCCGCGTTTAAGGCTAATAGATTAGTCTGATCAGCAATAGCACTGATAGCGGTAACCATTTTATTTAACTCAGAAGACTGTTGTTCCAGTTCGCTGATTTCGGCAGACGCCCTGCCCATTTGCTCAGTAAGAGACGACAACGAAGCAACCGTTTCTGTCATGGTTTGCAAGCCTTTCTCAGCCTGTTCACCCGTTTCTGAAGACATAACGGACGCCAAATTGGCCGCTTCTTTTACTCTTTCTTCCTGTTCAAACTGGTGAGTAACATCACTGGCGAACTTAATGACTTTGTACACCTTACCATCATCACCGAAAACCGGATTATAAGAAGCTTCGAGCCAGACCGCTTTGCCCTGCTTATTTACCCTTTCAAAGCGACCGGAAATATGCTTACCGGCGGCAAGTGCGTTCCAGGTTTGCTGGTAATCCGGTGCGTTGTAGACCCGCTCAGGACAAAAAATACGATGGTGCTTACCTACAATTTCGTTAAGCGCATAGCCAGTGGTTTGCAAAAACAGCGAATTGGCATAAAGTATGATGCCGGTAGGTTCAAATTCTATGATTGCCATGGAGCGATCTAACGCTTCCAGCACATCTTCGTTACTCGCAGAGGTACTGCAGGCGACCTCTAAAATAGAACCATAAACATCGAAGTGGCTGCATCTACCGCGATTATCAAACTGCGGTTGTACCGCCAGATGCAGTGAAACCTTCTCAGTACCGCGCTCAATAAAAGTTGTACCACTCCAGGGCTGCTGCCGGTTTATCGCATTTGATAAAGCCTGGTATTCAGGAGATTGTTGCTGCGAACCGGACAATATTTCAACAAATGGGCGGTCAGTACACCCACTTGCGGTGATCTTCAGAGTTGCCTCAGTTTTATGATTAACCGCAGACACAGTGCCGTTTGCAGACAACTCCCAATACACCATTTCGTTTTTAAGGCTGTTTGCCGCTTTTTTGCACTCGGCAAGTTCAGCTTTTACCTGTGCCAGCTCTGCTTTTAACTTCTGATTAAACATAAATACCGCGTAGAATTGGGCTGCTTTGAAGTTAAGTATGGCACACGCACTAACAACCGCCATCATCTAAAAGTTTAAATTTTACAATTTTAAATATTAAGATGGTTAATATTGAGGAAAAACAATAAAAGCCAACTAAGCACTAAACAGGAACACCGCTATGAAACTTAAAGTCATCATCGGGTGAAGCAATAAGTTCGGCTTCGACCTCGCCAAAAAACGCAACTCGCTCAGCAATGTCTTCACCGGCAATTTCTTCGGCCAGGGTCAGATAATCCTGATAATGCCTTGCTTCGGAACGTAACAAAGAAATGTAAAAGTCCCCTAACCGCTTATCGACATGAGGTGCTAATGCAGCAAAACGTTCACAAGATCGCGCCTCAATATAGGCACCGCAAATGAGTTTATCAATAAGTGCCTGAGGTTCATATGTTCGCACATGGCGAAGCATGCCTCGCGCATAACGGCTGGAACCAATGGATTCATAAGTAATACCATACTCTTCCATGATTTCCAGTACCTGATAAAAATGATGCAACTCCTCTTTTATCAGCAATACCATTTTATCAATCAGGTCCTGGCTGTAAGGCGCGCCGGACTTTGGGATCATGGATTTATTAAGCTTCTCGTGATTAGCCAGTGCCTTCCAGTCGCCCTGTTTACGATAGGTAAAATCCTCGAAGGGTTTGAGCCATGCCAGCAGTGCTTCACCGCTTTCTTTATCCACCGCATACTTACGAATAAGGTACATGGCAGATTGGGCAGCCTTGAGTTCACACACCAGATGATCCAACAAAATCACCGGCAAGTTTTCTTTTTTTACAGCTTCATCAAGCCAACTATCGGGGGTAGAACACTTTAAAAATTGATTTATTGGCTTTAATAACTCTTCCAAAACGCTGGCTCACATTGGGTTTTCAAGGCTTATCTATGAGCGCATGATAGCATATTTGGCTTGAACAATAAGTTAGCTTTATTCCAACAAAAACAATTTAGTCGGGCTTTTTCAACCTCTCCAAAGGCTATTTATCCGGTCAGCATTTAAGTTTTGCCTTTCAAAACAAACAATCCGTAAGTAAAACCACAAGCAACAAATAATGCCGTCAGAAACACATAGAGCGGTTTTAGGTAATCGGTTTTCCAGGTTACGTAACCAGCGATTTCCTTTTTGTTAAAATCAGCGGCGAATTCCAGTCCTTTAGCCAGAAAAGCGCGGTATTCGTTTGGCCAGGCGACACTCTTTTTTACCCGTAAGTTAAGCGTGAGAGTATCGCTGGTTTGTTCTGCGTTAATACGCGATAGAAGCAACTGGTTAAGCTCTGCTTGCAGTTGCTTTACTTGCTGCTTTTCAATTCTGTGCTCGGCGTCGACCATCCGGATAAGACGTGTGGTTTGTTTTAAATTAAAGCCGGTTATTCGGGGTAAAAAGAGATTTTGTTCTGCTACATTCAAAGCATTGGCTGACAGCATTTTTGCCGTAAATACCTCTTTGGGGAATGAGGCTGACAAAAAATAGACTGGGCTAAAAGTCATGCTGATAAGTGTCACCAGCATGGCCGCCGCAATGGAGAACGGTAATACTTTACAAATAACGGTAAACATTCAATTGTACCTCCAAACATGGCTATACCATGTCTTACAACCTCCACTGTTCTGTAATTTACTCTAGCGTAGCCATGTTACACTGTAAAGCCTGTTATTTTAACGGGCGCATACAAAACAAAGATTCTAATTGATTGTTATTTATAACAATAATAAACCAAAACCTGTCATTATACGGCATCGTGATATTATCTCGCGTCACCCGCCTATTTTTAAAAATAACCACAAGTCGTCAAATTAATGACTTTAGCTGTCTGTTTTTTGACAATTAATGCTTGCTGTAGCAACAAAACATGGTTAAATTGTAACCAGGCCTAAGAGGATGAGCACCTGTTAAGCCACCCCCAACATAGTTCAAATAATCATTAATGGAGTACTTAACCATGGATAAGAAAAAGGTTATTAGCGTCCTTTCCGTTCTCGGTTTAGCCGGCGGCCTTATGTTCAGCGTGTCGGCGCTTTCTGCTGATACTATTTCAGACGCACGTTTTGCTGGCGGCACTCTGCTCGATTCAACCGTACCAGGTTGTGACAACGGTAAGGCGACAGGCAACCCACATTGTAATAACAATCCAGACGATTAATCAGTCTGTCGCATTAGAATGCGATTAGTTGATGTATTAATCTGACATATAAAGCACTAATTTATTAGTGCTTTTTTATGAGTTAAATTGTAAAGACAAAATCGCGATGCAGTAAAAAAGGACTTTGTCGATGTTGAGCCGTTTTAAACATATAAAGCCTGTAAATGCGCCTTTATGGTTTCTCTTTTTATTGCTCATTTACCTGGCTCTTTTGCAACTCCCCTTAGGCGGGCATATAGACTGGGCGCGAAACCTTGGCCAGCTATCCCTTTTCGCCATAACGCTGGCCTATGGGCTGATGTACTGGCCTCATTTACAACAGACTATCAGTATTCACCGCATTCCGCTGACGTTGTTTTTTCTGGTCATTATTTGGATTGCCTTTCAGTGGGTCCCCCTGCCTATCGATCTTGTCGCCGTATTGTCGCCGGAATCTGCCAAGGCTTACAATAATGCGGGGCTTTCCTTTGCCAGTATAAGTTTGGATAAACCCGCTACCTTTGAAGCGTTGTTAAAAGCCGGGTCATACTTTTGTATTTTTGTACTTGGACTGGCGTTATTTCAAAATGAAAAAACGCTGCTTATCGCACTGCTGTTTATGGTCATTGCGGGGACTTACAATGCGTTCTACGGCGCTTTCGAGATCCTATCGGGTCAGGACCTGAGCCTGATCCACCAGGTAGAAAACGGCCATAGGGCCAGCGGCACTTTTGTTTATCACAATCATTTCGCTAATTTTTTAATTTTGTGTTTAAGCGCGGGCCTTGGATATTTTATTGCCACCCTTTCACACCGGCGTTTCAGCAGTAAAGGGGCTTATGCTAAAGCGCTGTTATTTTCGATTTTAGAACCCAAAAGTACCGTGCGGCTATGCCTGACCATAATGGTTATTGCCTTGGTTATGTCTCACTCCAGAATGGGTAATACCGCTTTTTTTGTGAGTCTCTGCAGCGTCTCGGTTTTGTATATGCTATTTGGTAAACAAGTACCTAAAACCTTCAAAGTGTTGGTTATCAGCATGTTGATTATCGATATTTTTGTGGTGAGTGCCTGGTTTGGGCTGGAGGAAGTTGCTGAGCGTCTGGAGTCAACCAGCATGGAAGTGGAAAATCGCGACGAAGTAGTTGAAGATGGCCTTAAAATGCTGGAAAAATTTCCGCTGACCGGGAGTGGCGCCGGCAGCTTCGAATATGCCTGGACCACCTACTTAAGTGAAAACATCCGTGGGCGATACACACAGGCTCACAATGATTACCTGCAATTTGCCATTGAATATGGGATCCCGGTGTTGATGATTTTGGGGTTATTTATCATCCACGTGCTGTTTACTACCAGCAAAGTATTATTTAATACCGAAAACAAATACATCGCGGGGGCCGCGGCCGCATCCCTGATGGCGACTCTTGGCATGCTAATGCACATGAGTGTTGATTTGCCTTTGGTATTACCCGCTATATCAAGCTACTTTGTGCTATTGCTGGCCATTGGATACAGTGCTTTTGCCATCGAAAAAAACAAGCTCATTCAGGCGCACTGAAGCTTTCCCCGAGCTGTCTTATCTTCTAACCAGCGGCACATTTCCTGTTGAGCTGCATCCTGCTTTACCAGTAATAAGCGAAGCGATGAAGCACTTTTGCGGTGAACCAGCCCGTAACGTAAATGATGAGAGATTATGCGACGTTGCTCACTGCTGATTGTCATGCCGTTATTGATCATCGCCTGCGCAAGAATAGCCAAATTAACATGTACCATGTAATTATGCGGGCCGTATTCGTGAGCCAGATTAAGGTACTGAGAAAACGCTTCGTCATTCTGCCCTAAGTAAATCTTTATTTGCGCAATCAGTGCCCAATAGTTGCCGTAGGCCGGTTTTAATTTAGTTGCTGCAAGGTAGTAATTGAGAGCTGTTTGCAAGTAGTTGGCACGCCTGTCGTCATCGTCTACGTACGGGTCCATCGAAACTAAAATAGACGCGGTGAGCGGAGCATCTACCAGTACATTATGGCCTAAAATATTGCGGTAATTTAACAACGCAATTGCCTTCAAAGCTTGTTCTTCGTAATTGGCCGGATCGCCTTTTTTGGCTGATTCGATCATCGCCAGCGCTTTATCTTCGCGCCTGGCATTATCAAAACTTTGCCAGGCAGCAAAACATAAACATAGCAGCAAGGTGGGCAATAAATAGCTAAGGATTGTTTTAAACATCGTCTTATCCATAAGTCTCTGCTGGCCGTAACCAATAATATCTACCTTACAGCAGTAGCCAATAGTGTAAACAGCTGGATATAAGAAAGGGCATGTTTCATTATTAACATTTGCATTAAAGTGTAAAAAATAACTGTCCTCGCGCGTTTCTTTGCCGTTCACGTGCATTTTCTCAATAAAAGCTTATTGCCTCGACAAAGTAAATTTAGTGACAAAACTGAGTGTTAGCCCATGAAACTGCCGCCCCGTTCAATATTTAGTCAATTCTTATTGACTTAGCTAAATACTTAGATAAAACTAAAAATGTTGAACATTTGTTAAATAAATAACAATTTTAAAACATCATTAGCGCCGAGGGAGATTTTATGATCCTGAACCACCTGTGGGGCATTTATGCCCATCCAAAAGAAGAATGGCAATCCATTGATAGACGTCACGAAAGCTATTTCTATGCACTAAGCCATATCGCCATCATCGCATTAATACCCGCTATTGTAGGCTATTACTCCGCCGCCTATCTGGGCTGGAGCATTGGTGCCGGTGAGGTGATAAAACTCACACAGCAAAGTGCCCTGGCAATGAGTATTTCCATGTACTTTGGCTTAATTGCCGGCGTGGTAGCACTGGCGGTGTTAATGCACGAGCTGGCCAAAGCCTTCGACACAACCCCCACCTACACTCAGTCGCTGGAACTTGCCGCGTACACCGCTACGCCCTTGTTTATGGTGGGCTTTGCCGGTTTGTACCCTGAACTCTGGTTTTTAATGACGGTTGGGCTGGTTGGTCTTTCCTATTCGGTATACCTGCTTTACTCCGGCGTGCCTATTATGATGCACATTCCCGAAGAAAAAGGCTTTATCTACTCCAGTTCGGTGGTCACCTGCGGACTGGTTCTGTTAGTTATATTAATGGCGGGTTCGGTGATTTTATGGAGCCTCGGGCTTGGCCCGGTGTATATGCACTAACATTTCCCCGGCAATCATGCACAAAAAAGCCGTTCTTTGGAACGGCTTTTGTTTGTGTGCTTTTCAGCTATCAGGCTTCAAAGTTGTGCATATCCAGGTTGGATAATTCTGCCTGAACAACCGGTGCTTTCTTAGCCTGGTCATTACGGGCTGCATCAATACGTTCCAGATAAGCCTGATCCACGTCACCGGTGATATAGTTTCCGTCAAATACGGAGGTTTCAAACCGTGAAATTTGTGGATTCTCATCTTTTACCGCTTCTACCAGATCACTGATATCCTGGAAGATTAAGCCGTCGGCCTGGATCAGGTCAGAAATCTGGTCGATTTCACGGCCATAGGCAATCAGCTCGTTAGCGGAAGGCATATCGATGCCATACACGTTAGGAAAACGAATTTCCGGCGCAGCAGACGCAAAGTACACTTTCTTGGCACCCGACTCTCTGGCCATTTCGATGATCTGACCAGAAGTGGTTCCCCGTACGATGGAGTCATCTACCAGCAGTACGTTTTTACCTTTAAACTCAGAAGAGATCGCGTTTAGCTTACGGCGCACTGATTTTTTACGCTGGGTCTGGCCCGGCATAATGAACGTACGGCCGATGTAGCGGTTTTTCACAAACCCCTGACGATAAGGTAAATCCAGCGTGTTAGCGATTTGCAGCGCGATATCCATTGACGTTTCCGGAATAGGAATAACCACGTCGATATCTAAATCAGCCCACTCCCGGGCAATCTTTTCGCCCAGCTTTTTACCCATATTAACGCGCGACGCGTAAACTGAAATGCCATCGATAAACGAATCAGGGCGGGCAAAGTAAACAAACTCAAAGATACAAGGCGAAGTTACTGGTGTTTCAGCACATTGCTGAGTAAACAGTTCACCTTGTTCGGTAATAAATACCGCTTCACCCGGCGCTACGTCGCGGATAAATTTAAATCCAACCGCATCCAGTGCCACGCTCTCAGAGGCCACCATGTATTCTTCGCCCATTTCCGTAACGCGCTTACCCAGCGCTAGCGGACGAATGCCATTTGGATCGCGAAACGCCACCACGCCCAGGCCAATGATGGCAGCCACACAGGCGTAAGCACCGCGGGCTTTAGTGTGAACATTGGTTACCACTTCAAAAATATCTTTTGGCGAAACGGTCAGGCCACTGGTGCGCTGAGACAGTTCGTGAGCAAAGATATTCATCAGAATCTCTGAATCTGACGTGGTGTTGATATGACGACGCGCCACCTTAGCAACTTCGATTTGCAAATCGTGCGCATTGGTAAGATTACCATTGTGCGCAAACGCAATACCAAAGGGCGAGTTAACATAAAATGGTTGTGCTTCGGCTGAGCTTGAAGAACCCGCCGTTGGATAGCGGCAGTGGCCGATGCCCATATTCCCTGTGAGGCGCTTCATATGACGGGTATGAAATACATCCCGAACCAGTCCATTGTCTTTACGCAGATTAAACACACCGTTATCAATAGTCATGATACCAGCAGCATCCTGACCTCGGTGCTGTAAAACCGTTAAACAGTCATACAACGACTGAGCAACCGGAGTTTTACCAACTATTCCGACAATACCACACATGTAGGTTACCTATTTAAGCGGGAGTTAAAAAACTGGAGCCGTCTTTTACGTAATTAAAAAACCACTCTATGATTACTGCAAATTCTGGCACAAGCACCGATTCGTCCCACCAGTCTGATGAGGCTGAAGGTGTAAACGTATCCAGAAAAAATAATAGCGCACTTACTATCAGAACGCCGCGTAATGCGCCAAAAACTGCCCCCAGTGCCCGATCGGTACCAGAAAGGCCGGTCGCTTCAACCAGCTGGCTGACAGTGTAATTGACTAATGCCCCTAATAATAGGGTAGCAACGAAGAGTGCTGCGATAGCAGCACCGTTACGAATAAGCTCATCGCTGATCCGGGTAAAATAAACCGCTAAATCGGCGTAAAACTGACTGGCCACAAACATGGCTGCAAACCAAACGGCCAGTGAAATGGCTTCCTTAACAAAACCACGCACAAGACTTATCAGCGTGGATAGCGCTATCACACCTATAATCGCGTAATCGAGCCAATTCATTTGAAGATTCTTATCCATCCTGTTAGTGCGCCGATTGATTAAATTAACAATCCAGCCCACATCAAATTCGCGCGCATTCTACCAGAAGTCAGAGGGATTACCAGTGCCGAAATTTCATCCAGCCACCAACTGTCAACTTAACTGTCCTGCGCCGCAGTATACTTATCCATTAACACTAAAACGGGTTACTTTACCACGCAGACCGGTTAGTTCCTGCAGGTGGGAAAGCGCGCCATCAAGCTCACGCTTATTCAGGTTTGGTCCGACAAACACTTTGGTAAGTGGGCCGGAGCTGGTTTCGATGGGTCGGCTAAAAGCACGGTAACCGGCGTTTGCGAGTTTATCGAGCAATTGCTTCACATTCTTCTGATGACGAAAGCTACCTAGCTGAATTACCCAGCTATTGTTTTGCTCGGTATCTTTAGGGGCCTCTACCACGGTTTGTCTGGCCAGGTCACCATTGGCAGAATTAGTCACCGTAACCGGCTCAACCACGTCCTGAGCCGGTACTGGCGTCTCCTGAGGCGCAGGATCATCCAGCGCAGGCTCGTTAACAATCTCAACGGGGCGCTGAGCAGAAGCCATTACCCGCTCTTCCGGAAAGGGTTCAGGATTAACGATGGGCTTTTTCGCAGGTGCCGCAGGTACGTTAACGAACACATCTTCACTGCTGGATTTTTTGCCATCTAACATGTCTGGCAAAACAATCACCGCCACTGCCACCAAAATAACAGTGCCTACCAACCTGTTCTTTAATGCTGCCGCCACTACCTGTGTTCCTGTTATGAGTTTTGTGTATTGTGCGGTAACGCCAGAATATCTGCAACTGTATGAAAAGAGCCAACGACTAATATCAGGTCATTTTGCTGACCTGTATCACGCGCAGCCTGATAAGCCTTGGTAACCTCTTCAAACACAAGCTTGTTATCTGATGCCACTGCAAGGGCCAGCTTTTGTGCCGCTAATCCGCGGGGACCGTGGGTCGCAGCCAGATACCATTGCGGATTAAAGCGCTTAAACGGCGCCAGCGATTCAGCCGGAGCTTTATCGTTAAGCATGGCTACCACTATGTGCAAACGGTCAAAAGATTTACTGTCCAGCCATTCGGCCAGCGACTGAGTCGCCTGCGGATTGTGCCCCACATCCAGATACGTTGGCGGTTGCTGTGCAATAAGCTGGCGACGACCAGGTAATTGTGTTTTAGCGACTGCCTCAAACAAAATACCAGGGCTCAGATTAAAGCCGCTGTGCTGTAAAACCGCTAACGCTGTTGCTACGTTATTGAGTGGTATTGCGGTGTCGGGAAGTTCAATTTGTTGTTCACCAGCCTGCCAGATACAACCATTTTGCTGACGCGTAACAGAGAATTGCTGCTCGCGCCACCAGGCATCGGCATCCAGTTTTGCCACTGCGTCGATAAGGGTTTCTGGCGGTTCCGGTTCGCCTATTACCACCTTGCCCTGACGGCGGATAATGCCGACTTTCTCCAGGGCGATTTTTTCCCGCGTATCACCCAGCCAGTCCTGGTGGTCAAGTCCAATGCTGGTGATGACTGCACAGTCCGGGGTAATAATATTGGTCGCATCCAGTCGCCCGCCTAAGCCCACTTCCAGCACTACCACATCAAGATCGGCTTCCATCAGCATGAGCATTGCGGCCAGTGTGCCAAATTCAAAATAGGTCAGGCTGATAGCGCCCCGGGCTGCTTCAACTTTTGCAAACGCAGTACAAAACGCCACTTCGTCGGGCAACTGCCCGTTGACGCGTACTCTTTCGCGGTAATCCAGCAGGTGTGGCGAACTGTAAACGCCCACCGTCTTACCGCTTAACAATAAAGCATTTTCAATCAGAGCAGAGGTCGTACCCTTTCCGTTGGTACCACCAACGGTGATAACCCGGGCATCAAAGTGAATAGAAAGAATCTGTGCTACCTGGGCAACACGGTCAAGCCCCATGTCGATGGCACTTGGGTGAATGGACTCGAGATAGTCGAGCCATTGCAACAAATTTTTGCTCATAAAAGTCAGCGCCCTGAATTAATCAGGGCGATGCAGTTTGGCCAGAACGCCGTGTAATTTATCACGCATTTCGCGACGGTCGACAATCATGTCGATTGCGCCTTTCTCCAGCAAAAACTCACTGCGCTGGAACCCTTCCGGCAGTTTTTCGCGAACGGTTTGCTCAATAACACGAGGACCAGCAAAACCAATCAGGGCTTTTGGCTCTGCGACATTGATATCACCCAGCATGGCTAAACTGGCCGACACACCGCCCATCGTCGGGTCGGTCATTACCGATATGTAAGGCAGGCCTTTTTCACTTAATTTGGCCAGCGCAGCAGAGGTTTTAGCCATTTGCATCAGCGACAGTAAGGCTTCCTGCATACGAGCACCACCACTGGCAGAAAAACAAATTAGCGGGCATTTTGCTGCAATTGCCGCGTTAACCGCCGCCACAAAACGTGCGCCCACAACCGATGCCATTGAGCCGCCCATAAAGGCAAATTCAAAGCTGGCTACCACTACCGGCATACCTTTTAGCTTGCCTTTCATAACGATAAGGGCGTCTTTTTCGTTAGTGGATTTTTGCGCCGCGGTGATGCGATCTTTATAACGCTTGGAGTCCTTAAATTTAAGGATATCCTGTGGCTCTAAATCACCGGCCAGTTCTTGTCTTTCTCCGGCGTCTAAAAACGCATCCAGGCGACGACGTGCAGTAATACGCATGTGGTTATCACATTTTGGACACACTTCCAGCTGCTTTTCCAGGTCCTGCTTATACAGTACGGCCTGACAGCTATTACATTTAGTCCAGATACCTTCAGGTACATTACCCTTGGTAGATGTTTGTGTCTTAGGAAGAATTTTTTGAATCCAGCTCATGCCAGAGATGTCCTTTTTGGTAACCTGTTAACCTTGGCTTTTTATGGTTGTTCGTACCCGGTACAGGATGATGAAATAATAAACGATGGATTATATCCGCATATGGCGACATATTAGAGCATATTCAACGCAATAGCGAAAAATAAAACTGGTCTAAGAAGTACAATTATTTATACGTATAAAGCCTGTCATTGTTATCACTGCATTGTTTTTGTGTGTAATTCAGTCAGACCAGCGCAATAGTCCCCAGCCAACTAATTATCCGGCAAAAATAACGGCCCCAGCACCGACCGGGGTAAACCAAATGACGCCGGATAATCCACGTCAACCAGATACAGGCCATTGGGTTTGGCTGTTGCCGCAGCGAGGGTTCGATCTTTACCGGCCAGTAAAGTGGCTATCCAGTCAAGCGGTTGATGGCCACTGCCAATTTCGACTAACGAGCCAACAATATTACGCACCATGTGGTGCAAAAACGCATTGGCGCAGATATCCACAATCACATAACATCCCTGGCGGGTAACACTGACTTTGGTGACGTTTCTGAACGGGCTTTTTGACTGACAAAGCGCGGCTCTGAAAGCACTGAAATCCTGCTCTCCCAGCAACGCCTGGGCCGCTTCATGCATCTTGTTTTCGTCCAGATCGCGATGCACATGGGTGACACCGTGATACAAAATAGCCGGGCGCATTTTGTGATTGTAAATAATGTAGCGATAGCGGCGACCGGTAGCCGAAAAACGCGCATGAAAATCATCGCTGACTTCCGTACACCATTTCACCGCAACTGAATCGGGCAGATTGGCGTTAACGCCCATGGTCCAGGCTTTTAGGGGGCGTGGTACGTCACAGTCAAAATGCACTACCTGACCAGTGGCATGCACACCGGCATCAGTTCGACCAGCGCATTGCACCTCAATGGTTGTGTTAGCTACGGTAGACAGTGCTTTTTCAAGGTAGCCCTGTACGCTGGGCACTTCCTGTTGTCGTTGCCAGCCATAGTGCCGGGCACCATCATATTCTATACCAAGGGCGATTCGGGTCATGCTAAATTGCTTTGTGTTGCTACGAAGCGCGTAAGTTTACGGAAAGCGAGGGCGATGGGCAATCGGCACCGGCAGGAAATTGGCAGGTGAGGATGAAAATTGGGAAAAGTAGATGGAAATTAGCAAAAGCAAAAGGGAGAACCCTGTTCTCCCTTTTGCTCAACGCTTATAAACGAAAATCGACGCCGCTGTTAGCAGCATACCAGGCAAACAAAGTGTAGATTGTTGTGTTTACCTTAATAGCATCCTGATCAACTTTATCCAGTGTGTCGTTTTCAGTGTGATGGTAGTCAAAATAATCCAGCCCATCCGGCGCAAAGTTGAAGGCAGGCTGACCGGCCTCGCCCAGCACACTCATGTCAGACTGGCCTTTCGCCGTATTGGTTTCGGCCAGCGACACGCCCATCGGGGCCAGATAATTAGCAAAGTCACGTACTGAGTTTAATGCGGCCGGGCCAACACCAGGCTCCAACTGATAGATTCGGCCATTACCAAAATCCCATTCTGCGCCCAGCATATGGCGGGGCATTTCGTCCTGGTGTTTTGCCACGTAATCGCGCACGCCCACCAGGCCTATCTCTTCTGCAGCAAATAAAATCACCCGGATGGTACGCGCCGGACGCTGCTTCATATTGGCAATATAATGCCCGGCGGCCAGCACGATGCCAATACCAATGCCGTCATCAATGGCCCCTGTACCCACATCCCAGCTATCAATGTGTGCGCCTAAAGTAATCACCTCTTGCGGGGTTTGCGCGCCGGTAACCTCGCCAATTACGTTAGCAATGGTAACGGTTTTTCCGGTTGGGCCACTGGCATTGGTATTTAACGAAAATGTCACCGGTGCGTCGCGACGAAGCATGTTTTCTAACAAATCCGCATCGGGATTAGACAGTGCAACAGCAGGAATCTTTTTTACGCCTTCTTCGTAGCGCATCATCCCGGTGTGACCGATGCGGTCGGTATCGGTACCAACTGAACGCATAACAAATGCCAGCGCGCCTTTTTGGGCCGCTGCAGAGGCACCAATTACCCTTGCCCCAACCGCTTTACCGTAACCATGGCCGTCGATATGGCGCTCCATTCGATAACCAACATAGGCAATTTTACCCTGGAGGCTACCCTCTGGCGCTTCCTGCAGGGCTTTCAGATCGGCAAAATAGGCCACTTCCGCCTCAACGGTTTTGCCCGCAGTGCCAACACTGCCACCAAGGGCTATGGCAACCAGCTTATGCGGATAAGGGGCGGTAATGCTAGCGGTAAGATCACCGCGCTGCCATAGCTGCGCCTGGCTTTCTTCTGTCCAGACTTTATCAAAGCCCAGTGATTTCATTTTGGCCACCGCCCACCCGGTAGCCAAATCTGCGCCGGGTGTTCCCACCATCCGTGGACCAACTTCTGTGGTCAGCGACTCGACAATGTCATAGGACAATGTCGACTGACTAACCTGCTGTTTAATCTCATCGAGAACTTCGGTTTGTACCGTTTGACGCGCTTTTAAATCCGGCGAGGCCAGACCAACGGCCGTAAGGCCTATGGCTGCCGCCAGTAAGGTCACTAATTTATTTTTCATTCTCAGGATCCGTAGTTTGTATTGTTATTTCCCACTGGGGATTCTATCTGAAAAATTCATAGAGAAAATGACCAATCCTATGACTGGTATGATAATTATGATAAACAAAACAAACTCTGGTTTAATGCGCGGTAAAACCAGATATCCGTGCCAGTGTTGCTGGCCTGCAATCACATATGCGCTCAGGCCAACTCGGTATCAATGCTTAATGTCAATTGAATTTAAAAGTTTTTTCCAGAATAACACCGCCTTTTGTAGCGCCACCAGAGACCCATTCGCCAATAGGCGTGGTAGATGCGCCGGAAGAGAATTTCTTAGCCGTTATCCACCACACGTACCACTGTTTGGAGTGAGGATCCTGAATAGGCGTGGCAAATGTGAATTCATCCCAGCGATAATGCCACGTTGTCTTGGTACCCGTTAATGTAATTTCACCGGATAAACTAATATCCACATCGTTGTACTCTTCCTCGGACAATTCTTTTTCTTTTTGGACAATGCCTTTGCTGGTGAGCACCACCGGGCCATGATTACCAAATTTATAACGTGGTATCGCTAAAATCCGGTTCGCGATATCAATAAGCTTACTGTCGGTAGACTTGGCTTCAGGCAAGCTACTCTCACCTAGCAGTTTTTCGCGCAGCGCGCCATAACGCTGTTTAACCCCTTCAATGTAGGCGACACGATCGGTAACCGCTTTATTGGGTTGCTGGCCTAATCCTTTCTGGTATGCCACAAAGGAGTTAGCTATGGCCAGTTGGCGCTCAAAACCGGCGTACATTCGGGCTTCAGCCCCTTCGTTTAAAAAATAATTGGCCTGGTCGGAAGGATCATTAGGGTCAATTTGGTTATACCCCTGTAGTTCCCGGCCCTGCATTTCTGCTGCATGACGCAGGTTTTGCTCGGTAGTGACAACGGCTTCATTAACTTTTTTTACAATACTGTTGGCATAGTTTTTAAGTCGACTCAGATCCTGTTTATCGTACCTATCGCCACTTTGCGAAGGACCGGCATTAACCGGTAAATATGCATTCTTAGCAATATCATCCAATGCCGCAATCGCGCTTTCTGCTGTGCCTTTAGCTACGCCAGCCTTGTTAATCCACTGTCTGACCTGCTCTTCGGTAAAAGGCACCTTAAGCCAGCCCGGCGGCTGGTTGCTTCGAAAGGCTGTCTCGATTTTTGCCAGACGCGCCTGAACATCACCGGTTTGCTGTACTTGTTTCGTTCCTTCATTGATACCAACCTGAATAAGGTTGGCGTATTCCTGTAACTTTCTGGTTGCTGCAATCACATCCGGATCGTTTACCTGGGGATATTTGGCCAGCGCTTTTTTAAAGCGCTCATAAGACTGCTGCCACCGTTTAACATAGGCAGGATCCTGAAACGGTTTGGCACCGTTTTTATCCAGTTCTTGCATTGCACTGGTAATATCACGGGTAATTTTATTTACCCGCACCCGCTCGCCAGATACCAGCGGGCGAACATCGCCCTGGGCTGGAACGGCAATCGCTGTGCCTGCTGGCAGCGCAGAGGTAACCAACACAGCACCAATAAAAATAGTCGATAACAAACGCATTTTTTCACTCCATGAATATCACTTAGGCAACCGAATCCGTGGTTTAGAACTAACGACAATGGCTACACTTTAATCAACCATGCTAGCGAATTTTTCTGCTGCTGTGCAATAGGCAAATGGTTAAAAAAGGCGAATTTGAAGCCAGAGTCAGGGCGTGCTACGGTCAGTTTAGTAACAAGGAACACTAGGACCACAGGGATGGTAAACTCGACACGCCTTAGAATGATAACTGCGCTCTTTGGGTGGGTTCCCGCATTATTCCTGCTCCCCTTTGCCGCTATCGGCGCATTACTTGGCCTGGTTGCAGCTATAGAAGGCGACATCGTTTTTGGCATTCAGTATATGCTCACCGGTACAGGCGGTATTTTAGGTTTTATCGCAATGACCTCATTGGTTTGGCCGCGTAAACCGTCGTTTTATTCACGTTTATTTATGCTACTGGCGGGTCTGCTGTCACTTGCAACCGTGGCTTATATCGGGCAGTCACAAAGCCATCCATGGTTCAGGATAACACCTCATTTTATAGATATTTATCTGTTTTACAGCCCCCTTTTGGTGGGTGTAATCCAACTTGTGATGGCGTTATATACGCGGCATTCTGATGCCGTCTGACCCAATATTTTTAATGGCTGCAAGTGGTTTAATGACGAGTTACACTGCAACAACAGTTACTTATCTCACTACCCAGGGTTACTCAGTATTAAAAAAGCGCAAAACAGCTTTCACTATCGCCATTTAACCACTTCAACACTGATGCACTGGCAGACAGCCATTTTTTGGTGTCATTCAAAACGTATACAGACACCTCTGCAGGGCATGATTCTGTCGCCATGATATCTATAGCCTGCAAAAAGCCTCCCTCTACCGGATTTTTATACTCAACTAAGATTTTGGCTATTTGATTGGGTGAGGTTATTTCACCTTTTACAATGTCTTGCGTAGATAACGGAATAAACAGTCCGGCAGCAGGCACTAACGCATCTTCGTTTTGGGCATGGCATCTTGCAGTATTCCTTGCCACGACTGAATAGGTATCTGCGAAGCTTAAGGGAGAACAATATTGATCTATTTTGTAAGCATTGCTCCTCAACTCTTCTTCAGTATCGGGGATCGAAAAGCAGCCTACACAACCTAAAGCCAGCATTGCCATAACAATTATTTTCAACATATTTCTCCTGATAACCAACGCCATCCGAAACACAGATATGCTTTTACTTTTTGCATTCTTTTAAATGATTAGGCTTTAACTTGCCAAGGCTGTATTTGGTAAATAGTTCAGACAAACCGGTAAATTCCGCTTCTGAATTAAAATAGAGCTCGGTGGATACCGAACAATTTGTACCTAATCTCCAGGTTAAACGGCAGGTGTCAGGCGCATTAACTAACTCGTCATTAAGCCGCCATTTGTCGAACTCTATAGTTCTGGAAATATCGATGTGTAATTTTTGGTCTAATGTAGGGAGAAGTGACAATGCTTGCTCTATGGCAACGTGGCATTGAGATTCATCCAGCTTTGCGTATCCCCGAGCCAATTTAATACCTATACTGTTTTCAAATTGTTCGATGACATTTTGTGGCTGCGGCAAACCAAAACCTGAAGATACGCTCAGGTGACCACCTCTGCATAATGGTTCTTCAACGACGTCAGTCATAAAAGCATTAATACTTTCAGCGATAACTGAAACCTTTCTTCTGCCTAATGAGTGCCCCCAGACACTCGATTTTGGCGGCAGATATCTGAACATGGTCATCCTGCCCCCCTATTTTAATGTATTCACGGTAACAAGGACGCTTAGTCATCCCTGATATCGTTTTCAATTCAGGGATGACTGACCACCGTTAGACCGATGACATAGAGAATGGTGATACTGGCCAACGTCAAATTAAGTGCTGGCCCTAATTTAGAGGGTTACCAGCAGGTTTTTCGCTTCAACCTGTTGTGCTTCTGAACCTTTTTCAAGTACTTCTTCAAGCAGTTCCCGCGCC
Organism: Marisediminitalea lipolytica; assembly: GCF_001758465.1. Classification (GTDB taxonomy): domain Bacteria; phylum Pseudomonadota; class Gammaproteobacteria; order Enterobacterales; family Alteromonadaceae; genus Alteromonas; species Alteromonas lipolytica. The sequence goes on along the minus strand of NZ_MJIC01000010.1, from coordinate 250,532 downwards.
GCTTCAGGATCTTCCATTTCGATGTACACCCGGGCTAAGTCCAGGTTAGCGTTCTGACCGGCATCTTTATCGATATCAAACACATCGTCGTCATCACTGATACCGGTAAACTCAGATAAACTAACGTCGAGGTCTAAATCACGCTCATCTTCATCCTGTGGTATGTCGTCGGCTTCTGCCATGAGTGTTTCAACATCCACATAATCGTCTTCGGCGGCTACCTCAGACACAGGCTGACTGGCCGGCGCAGGCCTATCCAGCTCGTCCTGCTCGCTGAACAACGCATTTAAATCCAGATCCGGATTATCCAGTACCAATTCTTCAGGTTCTGGTTTTGAGTCTGTCTCCGGCTCACTGTCAATAGCGCCCAGTAACTCGTCAAAATCACTGTTATTCAGCTCATCCAGAATTGCCGACTCATCGTCGCTATCGCTTTCTGACAGCCAGTCATCCAGTCCCGGCACGTCGTCGAGTTCTTCAAATTTATCGGCTAACGCAGGCTCGGTTTCTTCGCCAGGCAAAATACCATCTTGTTCCTGCTCGAGTTCGAAACTGTCGATTTCGTTTTCGAAATCAGCCAACGCCTGATCCAGTATGTCGTCGTCAACATCGTCTGAATCAGCAGATTCAGGCATGTCAAAGCCACCAGACAGTGATGGAATATCTTCCATCATCTGCTTGTCAAACTCGGCCAGTGCCTGATCGAGCGCATCCTGAGATTCATCCATTAAGTCTGGCTCTGGCTCTGGCTCTGGCTCTGGCTCTGGCTCTGGCTCTGGCTCTGGCTCTGCAGTAGTTTCCGCTACGCTGTCTTGCTCTTCAAAACCTTCAGGGGTTAAATCAAAGTCTTCTTCACCCAGCTCAGCATCAGCCTCGGGCTGTTCCTGTTCGGCTGACTCAGCAGCGTCCAGCTCGTTTAGTTCCTGAATCAGGGTCTGAGTTAAATCCTCTTCCTCATCCTCAGCTTCAAGTTCGGCCAGTAAATCATCGGTCAGTGGATCGTCAAACGGGTCAGTTTCCTCATCGGCAACCTCTTCATCGATCTGCACTGCATCGGGTTCAGATTCAACCACATCATCATCATCGCCGGCATCGAGCTCACTTAACAACTCACGAGTCAGGTCATCTTCCAGATCTGACTCATCAAAGTCATCGCTGATATCCGCCTCAAGACCGGAGTCAGGCTCATCAGAAAGCGTATCTTCTTCGGTTGACTCAACGGCTTCCAGCTCTGCCAGCAGTTCGTCAGTCAGGTCGTCGGCAACATCCTGCTCAAAAACCGTTTCATCCAACTCGTCCCCGGTATTGGCCGCAGTCAGTGAAAAGGCATTGTCATCCTCATCTTCCTCTGGCAGTTCGGCTTCCAGCTCGGCCAGCAATTCGTCAGACAGCGGGTCATCAAAGGCATCCGCATTTTCAATATTGTCAAAATCGATTTCTTCTAAATCATCGGTAATATCATCGATGCTTTGCAGTTTAGACTCATCCTGCGCGTCGCCACTGGCCAGGCCGGCATCATCGAGCAGATCGCCTTCTTCGTCTTCATCATCCAGCTCGCCGGCTAAATCGCCCATCATCTCGATTTGTTCGATTTCACCAATAATGCTGTCGGTCAGTCTATCCAGCGCCTGCGACTGCTGGGTAATTTCTTCATCGAGTTTCTCCAGCATTTCTTCGCCAACCGGGCCATCATCTACCGGTAATTTGGCTTTATCTTCATCACTGAGTTTATTGGCTTCCAGCAAGTCATCAATGGAGATTTCCGGCGCATCGTCTTCTTCGTCTTCGCTCGGTGCAGCATTAGTATCGCCAGCGCCCTGAGTTGCCGCCAGTAACGCATCAATATCATCAACATCTGTTATGTCGCCAGCGTCATCATCAGCCTCTGGAGCCTGAGTCGCTTCGGTCTGGTATACCTGTTCAGGATCTTCCAGTAACGCTGCCAACTCTTCATCAGAGGTTGGTTCAGCTTCGTCGTCTTCCGGCAGAGCGTCTTCATCAAAACTGGCCAGCTCTTCGTTGCTGCCTTCATCAAAACCTTCCAACAGATCATCGGCATCCGACAAGTCAATGGCATCATCGGCGTCGTCATTGGCATCGTCATTGGCAAACTCATCATCAAATAAGCTGTCGAGATCGTCCTGACCAAGTTCACCGTCGCCTTCTTCGAAGATGTCATTATCGCTGTCGGCGGGCACCAGCATATCGTCATTCAAATCAGCGAAGGTGTCGTCATCGTTCAGCGACTCTTCAAGCTCGGTAGACAGGACATCGTCGAGTAAATCATCGTCATTAAAGAGCTCTTCATCAGACAACTCCTCACCTGCCAGATCGGTTTCCAGAGCCGTGGATAAATCGGCTATGCCTTCGTCGGGCTCAGGCACGGCTTCTTTGGTCGGCAGTGTCATCTCATCTGATGGCTGACTCTTACGCTTCATCAGCCAGACTATCAGACCGGCGATCAGCGACAGGGTTAACAACCCGGAGCCAGCAATTAATGCCATGGGGCTGGTCAGCAGGTGCATGATAGAATTCGCTTCTTCGGCTTCCTTCGCCGCTCTTTCACTGAGCAACAATTCACGCTGTTCCCGCTGTAGCGCCAACAGTTCGTCGACCTTCAAATCAACTTCGTCATCCACCCGGCCACGCAGCGCGCTAAGCTCGGTATTAATCTGGTCAATGCGCTCGTACAGCTTACGGTTATCGTCAAGCAGTGCCTGCACACTGTCGATTGAGGCTGCAAACTGATTACGCAGCTCTTCAAACTGACGGGCCTGCGACTGATCAATTTGATTGAGTTGTTGTTCTATTTGTGTTTTGGTCTGGGTAAGATCGTCCTGATTAACCAAAGGAACCGGTGGTTTGAGATTTTGCAGACTGTCACCGGGCTGACTGGCCATACGGGCAAATGCCGCGTCATCGGCATCGGCTTTCTGGCGGGCTTTCTCGCGGTCAATGCGGGCAATATAACGCTCTGACGGCAGCTTTAACGTTGCGCCATCTACCATCAGATTAAGGTTATTTTGTTCAAAGGCATCAGGATTGAGCTCATAAATCGCTACCATCACCTGATAAATGGACAAATTAGGATTTTGCCGATAACGGCTGGCAACACGCCACAAGGTGTCATTGGAATCAATAGGACCAAACACCACACCAGAATACTGGTTGGTTGCGTCTTTAGGACCTCTTAATGGCGTATTTTGTGCGGCAACCGGGTCGCTTACCATGCTGATCAGCATCATCAGTAGTATGCAGCCGGTTAAATGCAATTTCATAGCGTTCCTTTTTTGCCCTCAAGCGTAATGCACCAGCGTATTAACGCGGTTCACATTCGCGATGCCAGTCCCGTATCGTTAGCGCGGACAAGCTGGCGTGTTTGTTGTTATGTTGGCAATATTCCCGGCGCCTTACCAGGACGGCAAGCATTTGCATCTGACTTGCCTTGCGCAGCAAATTGCTTTGCCATTTTTTTACAAAATCTTTATTTAAAATATAAACCAGTTGGTCGGGTCGATCTAGAAAATGTTGCAAGATGATGACCTTTCCCGCCAATTTATCGCTGATAGTGTAAAACACGTAACGCTAAAACCAACAAAAGCGGGAACAAGCCCGCTTTTGTTATATCGACCACTACGGTCAGAAGTTTAGAACGCTCAGCGCGTTAGCTTACAAATAATCGCGAATCAGTACTTCGGCAATTTGTACGCTGTTGGTTGCCGCACCCTTACGGATGTTGTCAGACACAACCCACATGTTCAGACCATTGGGATGAGTGATATCGTTACGGATACGACCTACGTGCACCAAATCGTTGCCGCTCGCGCTGCTAACCTGCGTTGGGAACTCTTCGCGCGCATCATAAACCTTAACGCCCGGCGCATTAGCCAGTAATTGTTTCACTTCTTCCGCGCTGATTGGCTGACGGGTTTCGATGTGAATGGCTTCGCCATGGCCAAAGAATACCGGCACACGTACTGCAGTCGGGTTAACCAGGATTGAATCATCACCCATGATTTTCTTGGTTTCCCATGACATTTTCATTTCTTCTTTGGTGTAGTCATTGTCCATGAATACATCAATTTGCGGGATTGCATTAAACGCAATCTGGCGGCTGAACGCTTCTGGCGTGATTTCACGCGCGCTCAGCAGATCCGCTGTTTGCTTGGCCAGTTCTTCCATTGCAGATTTACCGGCACCAGATACCGACTGGTAAGTACAAACGTTAATACGATCAATACCCACTGCGTCCTGAATTGGCTTTAACGCCACCAGCATCTGGATAGTAGAACAGTTAGGGTTAGCAATGATGTTACGGTTGCGGAAATCCGCCAGGGCATGGGCGTTAACTTCCGGCACAACCAGTGGGATATCCGGCTCGTAACGGTAGTGCGAAGTGTTATCGATTACGATACAACCCGCTTCTGCTGCGATAGGCGCATATTTAGCTGACACACTGCCACCGGCAGAGAAGAAACCAAACTGAACCTGTGACCAGTCAAACTCGTCCGCATTCAGTACTTCTACTTCTTCGCCCTTAAACGTAATCGTACCGCCGGCAGAACGTTTACTGGCTAACGGAAACAGTTTTGCAACAGGAAACTTCCGCTGTTCCAGAATTTCAATCATGGTCTGACCAACCAGACCGGTGGCACCAAGAACGGCTACGTTAAAGGCTTGTGACATAGTAGGTTAAGCTCCTAATATTCTAACTTGGCAGGTATCTGCCATTGTAAAAAAACTGACTTTTTCTTATCTGTCGTTATTTTAGGTTAAAGCCTAATTCAGCAAGCTGTGCTTGCTGTGTGGGATCTAACAGCGAGGTATTCAGCACGTGATGACCGGCTAATTCTCTGCGGATCCGATAATTTTTGCGCATTGCACTGAAAGTTTCAGGCCCTGCCAGCCCCTGACGGAAGTTCTTGTCGTCTTCTTTTACGTCGTATACCGACAGCATCAGCGCTATCGCGGGGGCCAGATTGTCGCTTTGATCGCTGCATAATTCAAGGGCTACGTGCAAATTTGGCTGTTCGGGTAAAAAATCGCTCAGAGATTTCTCTGCCGTTACGCCAAGCAAGTCACAAATGGCCTCGTAAACCATCTGTGTGCCTGAATATTTGCCCTCTACACTGTGACCGGCAATATGCGGCGTAGCCAACCACAGGTAAGGTAATAAATCGGCGTCAATGGCCGGTTCATTGGCAAACACATCAAGCACCACTCGGGGAGCGTTTTCAGTCTGTAAGCGTTGTTTGAGCGCTGGTTCGTCGATAACTTCACCGCGACAGGCATTGATCAGCAATTGTTTGTCGGTTAACTGCGCCAGTACCTGCGCATCAATCAGATTACCAGTGGGGTAATCCCCCTCTTTAACGAAAGGCACATGCAGCGTAATCACGTCGCAATCAAGAATACTTTGCCAGTCACAAAACGAGCGCGAATCGCCTTGTTGCTGTAACGGCGGGTCGTACAGCTTGTAAGCCACGCCAAAGGCGTCCAGCAACTGACTTAACGCTGTGCCGACATGCCCTGCCCCCAAAATACCCACAGTGGCCTTGGCTAAATCAGTAAAGTTTTCCGCATGGGCATTACACAGCACGCTTAACACGTATTCGGCAACTGCCTGAGCATTGCATCCGGCCGCCGACATCCAGTAAATGCCCTGAGCATCGAGATAACGGGTGTCGAGATGATTGATACCGGCTGTAGCGGTGCCAACCAGCGTCAGGCGATTAGCGCAACTAAGCAGTTCCGGGGTTACCGTGGTAGTAGAGCGTACGGCCAGTACATCCACATCCACCAGTTGTTCAGGCGTCAACGTTCCCACGTCATAGCCCTGGGCATCACCCAGCGACGCGAAATAGTCCTGTGCCAAAGGCAACGATTTTTCATAGCGTATTTTCATGCTGCGCAGTGTAACTTAAGTCGCTGGCACAAAGAAATTGTTTAGGGAGATTTGTAATGCAGGAAAAGAGATTAGCCGGAATTTGTGCTCCGGCTAATAATAGCAATAGCTTATTTTACGAAACGCTTCATTACCAGTGATGCGTTAGTACCACCAAAACCGAAACTGTTAGACATTACGGTGTTCAGTGTCGCTTCACGAGTGCTGGTAACTACATCCAGACCCGCTGCCGCTTCGTCCAGATTATCAATGTTAATCGACGGCGCAATAAAACCGTGTTTCATCATTAACAGGCTGTAAATGGCTTCGTTTACGCCAGCCGCGCCCAGCGCGTGACCAGTGAGTGATTTGGTTGACGCCAGCGGTACGCCAGACTGACCAAATACTTCCTGAATAGCTGCCAGCTCCTTCACGTCACCAACCGGTGTAGAGGTACCGTGGGTGTTCAGGTAATCGATAGGCGCATCGATGCCTTGCAGTGCCATTTGCATACAACGCACAGCGCCTTCGCCCGATGGTGCTACCATGTCGTAGCCATCAGAAGTTGCGCCGTATCCCGCTACTTCGGCATAGATAGTTGCACCACGTGCAAGTGCGTGCTCGAGTTCTTCAACCACAACCATACCGCCACCGCCAGAGCTAACAAAGCCATCACGGTCAGCATCGTAAGTACGCGACGCCGTTGCCGGGTTATCGTTGTACTTGGTTGATAATGCGCCCATGGCATCAAACTGACCAGACAGCGCCCAGCTCAGTTCTTCACCACCACCGGCAAACACGACATCCTGTTTACCCAGTTGAATCAACTCCAGCGCATGACCGATACAGTGAGCACTGGTAGCACAGGCTGAAGAAATGGAGTAGTTAACCCCTAAAATTTTAAACGGTGTTGCCAGACAGGCTGATACCGTTGAGCCCATACAACGCGGCACCATGTAAGGTCCTACGCGTTTAATGCCTTTTTCACGGATGACGTCAGCAGAGCCCACCTGGTTAAAGGAAGAACCGCCACCAGAGCCAGCCACGATACCAGTACGAATGTTAGAAACATCAGACGCTTCCAGACCACTGTCGGCTACGGCTTGTTGCATAGCGACAAAAGCATAGGCCGCAGCATCACCCATAAAGCGCATGGCTTTACGATCGATGTGGTCTTTAAAGTCGATATCAACATTACCCCACACCTGGCTGCGCAGACCCATTTCTGCAAATTCTTCGGAAAAGGTAATACCAGATTTGCCTGCTTTTAGTGACGCGGTCACTTCGTCTTGATTTGTGCCAATACTGGATACAATACCCAGCCCTGTAATAACTGCTCTTCTCATAATTATCCTTTTGCGTTAGTGCCGCATATGGTAATGATTTTGTGACACTAAGTGGTCTGCTCTTTTGCGACCCTGTTCTACGTGATTTGGTGAAAAATTTCCACCACAATACAAGATTTTTACAATTGTAGTGGATTTCGACCGCTTTGTCGGCTCTGGGTTCGATTTCTGTCATGCTTTTTTGATTGCTGCTATTATAGCGCGCTTTTAATTAACGACCTGAACTGTTATCCACGCTATGAGTACACGCCTGCAAGCTGCCAACGTCCACTTTAACGAAGCCGGAACGCCGGTGGCGGATAGTTTTGATGATGTCTATTTCTCCAATGACAGCGGTTGTGATGAAACCCTGCATGTGTTTATTAATGGTAACGATCTGACTGAGCGCTGGCTCACATGGCAGGCTCCCCATTTTGTGATTGGAGAAACCGGCTTCGGCACCGGGCTTAACTGCCTTATTGCCATGCAGGCGTTTAAACAGTTCAGAGCAAGCCACCCGGATCATCCGCTAAAACAGCTGTACATTGTCAGTACCGAGAAATTTCCTATCGCGGTTGAGGATCTCAAGCGGGCGCTGGCGGTGTTTCCGGCCGTAGCCGAAGAAGTAAACGCCTTAGTCTCACTTTACCCGCCTGCCTTGCCAGGATGTCATCGTTTGGATTTTACTGCGTGGCATACCTGTGTCGACCTGTGGATGGGTGATGTTCACGAGCTGTTGCCGCAGTGGCATTGCCCCCTGAACGGCTTAATAGATGCCTGGTTTTTAGACGGCTTCGCGCCCAGTAAAAACCCGGACATGTGGACCGACGCCTTATTTGGGCAAATGGCACGTTTAAGTAAAACCGGCGCGACCTTTGCCACCTTCACTGCGGCAGGCATTGTTAAACGCGGTTTGAAGGAAGCCGGTTTTGCAATTGTGAAGCGCAAGGGGTTTGGCCGTAAGCGGGATATGCTTACTGGCTATCTGGCCACCGCGCCGGCCCGGAGGGTTACTACGCCCTGGCATTATCGTTACCCGGCTACGCCGGCAACAACCAGGGAGCATATCGCCATAATCGGTGCTGGCCTGGCAGGCAGCACTCTGGCACTGGCACTTTGTCAGCGAGGCATAAAGGTCAGTTTATTTGGTCATGGCAGTGCGCCTGCTGATGGCGCTTCGGGCAATCGCCAGGGCGGTTTCTACCCGCAGTTGCAGGCTGATCAGAGTAATCCGGCGCTGATCCAGGCGCATGGCTTTTTATATGCTAAACGGCATTATGATGGCCTGACCGCCCGGGAACTTAGCTTTACCTACGATAACTGTGGCGTGTTATTGCTGGGTTTTAGTGAGGAAGTTACTAAGCGCCAGCAAAACCTGCTGGCAAAAGCGCTCTGGCCAGAGCAACTGATTCACCCTGTTAGCGCCGATGAGGCCTGTGCTATTAGTGGCATCGACATTCATAACGAGGCCTTGTTTGTGCCTGCCGGTGGCTGGTTATGCCCGGCAGAAGTTGTCGGGGCGCAGCTCACCGCTGCGCGCCAAACCGGCTTGTTGCAGGAGTTTTATGACTCTCGTTTAAGCCTGACATCCCACCAGGATACCGTTGTTTTAAGTAACCACGAAAAAGACATTGCGGCCGACCGTATTGTGATTGCCGCAGGCCATGAATGTACCGAATTTGAGCAATTAGCCCACCTGCCCTTACGGCCGGTACGCGGTCAGGTAGAAGCTATTCCAACTCAACAACCCCTGAACCAGTTAACTACCGTGTTGTGCCACAAAGGCTATTTAACCCCCGGCTGGCAAGGGCGACACGCGCTGGGCTCCACCTATGTAAAAGGTGATACCGATACCACTGTGCGAGAGACGGAAACCGGGCAGAATCTGGCTACCCATGCCAAGGCCTTAGCCGACTACGACTGGGCGCACTCAATTAGTCATGACAATACCGCGCGGGCATCTGTTCGCCTGGGCAGCGCCGATCATCAGCCCATTGTAGGCAGTGTGATAAACCCGGCAACCACAACTGCTCGCTATCGGGAACTGTATAAAGGTAAACATGTCAGCCAATACGAGGTGGCGTTAGAAGATCAGAAAGTGCTGGTAATGACAGCACTGGGGTCGCGCGGCTTAACCACGGCACCGCTGATGGCGGAAATTCTGGCCAGTCAGCTTTGCCACCAACCCTTGCCAATGAGTGAGACGCTGTTACAGGCGCTGGCGCCGGAGCGCTTTATGCTGCGAACGTTTAAACGCCCGCCCGAAGAAACCGAATAAGCTTATTCGGTTTCGATAACCGGGGCCATTGGTACCAGTGAAGTCACAATAAAAGACGGGATAAACACGTTAGCGCTGGCCACTACGCGCTGTTTTTCCAACGATATAATCCGTGCGTTAACACTTACGCCGCGGGGCTGTTCCACCAGTGTACCGGTAAGCACATGATCCATTTCCATGCGTTTGGCAATCCGGCGGCCCTCCCGACTCAGGGCTAAATCACCGTAGGGTGTGACATCCAGAGTGTTGGCAAGTTTAAAATCCACCACGCCCAGACCATAATGCTGTAATTCGGCAATCAGGTATTCCGCAAGCTGATTACCTAAAACAGTGGTTTCCCGCAGCGAGCGATTAAATCGAACAAAACTGGCAATGCCGATCAGCTGATTAGTGTTTACCTGAACCGAGCCTTCCATTAACGACATGGCCAGACTGGCGGCATAATCATTAAGTGCTTTGTGAGTCATATCCGGTGAAAAGCCAGTTTGTAACGGGTCCTGATAACCCTGCGTATTCTGCCTGACCCGGTACATTTCGATGTCGCGGGAATCCGGGCGGTATTCAAGACCGCTATCGGCCGGCGGACGAACCTGTAGCTGACCAGTCTGCATCGCCCCCTCGTCTTCGCCAAACCAGAAGTAGCCCGATTTAGACTGACTGGCACAGCCGGCTAACAATACTAAGCAGGAAATGAGGCTGATGATCTGGCGCATATTGGTTAACCCCGGCTTAATTTAACGCCATCGCGCATAATACCGCGCTCGCTGCCATCGCTTGGAATCAGCGCATCAGCCACGTAAAACGGGATCAGCATTTGCGCACTGGCCACCACGGCGCGGGACTGAATACCAATGATTCGGGCATTGACCATGACACCGCCCTGGTGCTTAGCCATCGTGCCGGTGAGCACATATTCCATGGGCAGGCTTGAATCAAGTTCCAGATAATCCCGGGTTAAGACAAAATCACCGTCTTCGGTAATACGTATAAAATCGGTGGCTTTATAGTCGATTACCGGAATACGAAACTTGTGTAGTTCGTGTACAAAAGACTCCGCCATTTGCTGACCTAATAAATTGGTTTGCTGCAGATTAGAGTCCAGCAACGCAAAGTGAGTGACACCTACCGGCGTTTTATTGGTAACGTACTCCATGTTGGCAATCAAATCCTGCGTCAGCGCTTTTACGTAATCGCCGATATGCTTGGTTAGTGGCCGGCCCTTATAAGCGCCCTGGACACTGGAATACAAAGGCGGCTGACCTAATGCGCCAAAGCTATCGACCTCTTCGGCTGCCATGGGTTCGTGATCCAATCGATCTGCCGCGGTAATGTCCACCACGTTTAGCGCTGGCATTTTTTCAGGCTTAGCCGCTTGTACCATTTCTTCATCAACGCTTTGACAGCCGCTTAATGCGCCTGCCAGGATAAGAATGCCAAGCCCTGTTCTCGCTGCCCTTTGCATAATGATTACCTTTTATTCTCTGTTCGATATAACCGGCCGTTACGGGTGGTCACCTGCTCTTCCAGCCAGAATAACTCGGCGGGGAAAAAGCGGGTTGCGGCTGCTACCACGTCGCGGGTACGCGCATTGATAATTCGCGCATTCACCATGGCCCCTCCCTGCTGATAAACCAGCGTACCGGTAATAAAAAAGTCCACCCGTTCGATGGCCGACAGCTGTTCGACATTGCGAGACAGTACCCGGTCGGACTTTTCTCCTACTATTATATCGTTCGTCAGCTTAAACTCTTGAGCCGTAAATCCACGTTTTGTGGCTTCGGTGAGCATGCCTTCCTCCAACTGATGCCCCAGTAACTGCAAGGGATGCTGAAAGTTTTCGTTATAGCTGAGCGAGTCCACCGGCACAAATCCGGTAACGGCATAGCGGGTCTGACGGGCCGGGCGGATATTGGCGAACAGTTCGTTAGCCAGTACGTAAGTGTGGTATTCAACATTACCCAGTGCCGGCACCGGCACCTGGTCGTTAGTCATTTCCATGTTTTGCGGGGCAGAACTGCACCCTGCCAGCAAAACGGTTGCCAGCAGCGTGAAAAACGTAGTGTGTAGTAAAAATTGACGCATATCGGGATCCTGCGTAATGCTCTACGCGAGGGGCTGCAATTATCGCACCAATTTAAATCGCCTATAAAACGGCGCTTACAGCAGCAGGGGCGGCAACTTTATGCCACCAGTTATAAGGCACTTAGCAATTTTTGCCACAAGGCAAAAACTGCCTGCTGGTCGGCAGGTTCCAGCTCATTGTTAGTAAAAGCGTCTTGCAGGCTTTGGCGCAGCGCCTCATCAAGACTGGCAACCGAAGCGGTGTCGTCCAGCTCCAGCTTGCGAGCTTCCACGGCAAAATGGCCCTGCAAGTAGCTGGCAATAAATAACTCATCATCGCTGCCGTGATCCACTACGCCATCCAGCGCTGTGTCAATGGATTCTACCGCCTGTACAAATGCGGGGCTGGCTTTTACCTGTTGTTGCATTGGCTTATTTCTCACTTTCGCTTAAAGGTTATATTGGATTTGCGTTATTGCAGCGGATAATAAACACGGTCGTCATAACCGGTGATCACGGCGATAATGCCCGCCATTTGCGCATCCAAACTTTCATCGCCAGTGTCGCTGCGCAAGGGGCGTCCATCCAGCTGCTGCAGTTTTTGCTTGGTGGCGGCTATCCAGATATTGTCACGGCCGATAGTTCTGAGTACGGCCGGGCTCAACTGCTGATTGCCGCGGCCAAAAACATGGCCCTGCCCGCCGATGGCCGTAATAATTAATCGTGTCGGCTTACCATCCACCAGCGCCAGTAACTGCCGGGCATTGCAATCTGTGGCGATTAATTCGCCGTTTTGTACCACATCGACACCCAACAAGGTGTTTGGTAACCCCAGTCTCGACATGACTTCGGCCACCGTTGAACCCGAGCCCATAACATACAAATGCTCGGTATCGTCCTGAATGATTTCGCTTAAGTACTCGGCGATATCATTGATCACCATGGACTCATCTTCGCGACCGCCCATTTTAACCGACTGCACATAAGTTAATTCGTCCGGCACCTGCATTTCACCATAATGACAAGCGCGGACCTTACCTTCGCGGAAGGCGCTTTCATCAATATCGCGGACTTCGGCCTGGCGCACGCTGACCAGCTCACCGGTGAGCATTTTAGCCACTACATCTCCGGCAGCGGATGGCGTTACCGCATACACCCCTGAGTGAATTTTAACGCCGGCTGGTACACCCAGCACCGGCACTTTATCTTCGACAATGGCGCACACATTACGCGCAGTACCGTCACCACCAGCAAACAAAATAAGGTCAACACCAATGGCAACCAGTTCTCGTACCATATTTTCAGTATCAGCGAAGGTGGTATCGTTACTTTGCGTGGAATAGATCACCTGATAGTCCAGGCCCAGCCCGGCGCAACAGTCTTCCCCCATTTCGCCACTGGCAGTAAAGACCGCCAGATTATCAAAACCGGTGAGTTTACTCAGGGCACGGGTCATTTTTTCGTTGGCCAGCTTGGACGCCCCCTGAGCCAGTGCCTGCTGCCGAATGCTCTCGCCATCACTGCCTTTAAAGGCAAGCGCGCCACCAATACCGGCAAAGGGGTTTATCACTACGCCGAGTCGAAACAGGTTAGTCATGGGGATAATCCTTAGCCAGAAAATCAGTTGTTAACTCAGGGCCGTTAAATCTGTCGCGCAGCGCATCAATAAACAAGCTTGCCCGCTCGGGAAAACCGCTTTGCAAATAGGATAGTAACTGCGCCCGTACCCGGCGGGTAAACCCCGCCCGGTCCGGCTCGGCACCGTTCAGGTTATCAGTGCTCACCTGAAATCTTCGATTGGCAGCAATCGTCATGGCCCATTCGATGGCCTGAGGTTTGACTTCGACCTGTTCAAACTCACGCTGCTGCGTGGCATCTCGCCCATCAGGGCAGTACCAGTAGCCATAATCCTCCAGCAATCGGCGCTGTTCACCGGCTATACACCAGTGGGCAATTTCGTGCAGTGCACTGGAAAAATATCCGTGGGCAAACACCACCTGATGATAAGGGGTTTGCGCAGTGGCAGGCAGATACACCGGCTCATGGCCGCCTCTGATCAGGCGCGTGTTGAAGTCTCTACTGAAGGTCGCATCAAAAAGCGCCATCAATGGCCCGACTTCAGCATCGCCATCATCTATTGCGGTCTCGGCCCTTAGTTCTAGCATTACGTTTTAACTTAACGGGATTAAAAATACGGGCGCGAAGCATAGCAAAAAGTGCGGCAGCAGACTACATCACTAGCAATGTATAAACCGCTGATATTAAGCCTGTCAGGCACACCTAATTACGCCCTCTTTTGTCAGCTTTTTTTACAACAAAATCAAACAGCCTTAAATATAATATATTTATCAAAAGGTTAAAACTTGGCATAAAATTAGCTTTATATAGTATTAACAAATCATTTATGAAGTTTGGTTAAGGTAAAGTTGCTATGATGCCCCTACTGAAGTTAGCAGTGTTATTTACATTCACTTTTGTATTCAGCGCCAAAGCGGCACTGGTTGAAGTCCTCCCTCAGAGTTACACTTTCGACAGAGCTACCGATTGCGGTACGTACTGTTACCATGATGAAACCGGTGTGCAACTTATAGACGGCAAGTATGGCAGTAATATCTGGCAAGCCAATTTGGGCAATGGGCCTGCTTACGAATGGCTCGGCTGGACCGATCGGAGCGTGTCGCTTATTTTTGACTTTGGAAACATAACGACCATCAATCAGATTGTCGTTGGCACAGTTCAGGACCATATTAATGATGTTGTCTTTCCATCCATTTACGCTTATACAAGTTCGGATGGCGTAAATTACGGGTCCCTTATTGGGTCTCTTAACGTACCGGAAAGCGCAGCGAATAATCAATCCCATGGTTCCCTCACATTGTCGGGCTTTAATCAGGCGTCCCGTTATTTTATGGTTGATCTGGCTTTTTCTTTCAACGGCCCCTGGACATTTGCAGACGAAGTCGATTTTTATAAAACAGCATCAACCCCTGTACCTGCACCTCAGTCTCTCCTGTTATTTTCGATGGGCCTGTTACTGATAACTCTGCGCCGTAATCCGTTATTCAATCGTTCTTAACAATATAACAGGCCTGGCAGCAATGCACCGCTCCGGGCCAATGCATCTGCGGCAACTCCTTAGGCTTTTTACTTTCAGCAATAACTCAACCTCCCCCGTCTGCCTGAGTGACATTTCTCAAAATGTAACAAAATAGCTGAATAGCCATACATGGTTGAATAAAACTAAGATAGGATACAATCAAGGTTCGTTTGTAAGCATCTAAACAACAGGACGGTATGTGGTTGACGAGATAATTACTCATCTGCGTCAGGTGAATGCCCGGCGCTCTCTGGCAGAACAAATGCAATTGTTGGCGCCCATCCAGGCACTACAACAATGGCAATGCCAACGATTGCTGGCCACTCATGCAGAGCTGGCTAAAAAACAAAGCTACGCCAAAGCCATGGATTTTTTTGTAGAAGAACTTTACGGCCCTAAGGATTTTAGTCAGCGGGATGCCGATCTGATGCGGGTGATCCCCAAGCTGGCCAAGGCATTACCCAACAAAGCCATGCATGCCATTGAACAAGCATTGTGGTTGAATGCTTTATCCTTTGAATTAGATATGGCCGTTGCCCAGGCACTTGAGGGCAAGGAACTTAACCGTGACACCTACGCGCTGGCTTATCGACAAGTGGGGCGCGGCGCAGACCGGGCGCAGCAAATCCGTATTGTTGCCGGGCTGGGTGAGCAACTGGCCGATGTGGTAAAAATCCCGGGCATCGGCCTGTTGATTAAGCTTTCCCGAAGACCGGCCAAAATGGCCGGGCTGCTAAGCATGCACGAATTTCTGGAACGGGGATTTGTTGCCTTCAAGGATTTAGGCGATGTAAAAGCCTTTATCGAACCGGTTATTGCCACCGAAACCCAGCTTAATCAGCAGTTGCTAAACCCTGATATTGATTTAACCACTGAGAATCCGCTTCCCTATGTCTGAAAATATTGTCTGGCAATATCCGGCCCCGTTTATTACTCACTGGAAAATCCAGCCCGAGGATATCGATCACTACAATCATGTGAACAACGTGGCATATTTGAGCCAGCAGGAAAAGCTGGCCTGGGCCCATTCCCGCGCCCTGGGACTAGGGTTTGAGCACTATCAGGAAATCGGCCGCGGCATGGTTATTTTTCGCCACGAGTTAAACTATTTAAAACCCGCGTTGCTGGGCGACACCCTGCAATGTGCCACCTGGATAACCCAGTGTGATGGCAAAATCACCCTTACCCGCGAATTTCAGTACGTGCGTGAAAGCGATGGAGAAACCCTGTACCGGGGCAAAACCCAGTTTGCCTGCGTAAAACTGGCAACCGGCTCTCCCACCCGAATGCCAAAAGCCTTTGTGGATATATACCAGCCAGCCTGTCTGGCCGCTCAGGGAAAATAATTCATGCAACGTTTAACTTACACATTGCTGCTGTCACTGTGTTTAGCGTGCTCAATCGCATTAAATATTTACTTGCTGTGGCCACAAAGCGAGCCTGTCCATGCTGAGCGGACAAGTGCGCTTAGTGATACGCCAATCAGCCTGCCTGAAAATAGCGATACTAACAGTCAGCCAGATAACGTTGTACAAAAAGCATCACGCACTACCGCAACAGAGACGATTGCGCCGCAACAAACCAGCCAGCCTGAAGACGCACAACGCTGGCTGAACAACGGCGAATTTGCCCGCGTTGAGCGCTATTTGATTGAAACTCTGCGTGAACAGCCAGACTCACCCGCTTTACTGCTGCTGGAAGCGGATTTTATTCTGGCCACTCAACCGTTGAGTACAGCGGTACTGCATTTTTATTCGTTGCAGGAATTAACGGTGTTTAATCGCAGCCAACGGGAAACCCTAATTAACCGCACCAACGAGCTGGTCGCTAATACTGTTAAGGCGTTGTATAACGCTGGCGACTGGGATTTACTGGCGCAGTTTATCGAACCTTTGTTTCAACTTAACAGTACCGACGAGACGTTAGCGTTAAAGTTGGCCGAAGCTTACGCCAGACAACAAAAATTCACCCTGATGGAAGACGTGCTGGCAAACCTTAATGCCAACAATGCCGGAGCTCGCAGCCTTCGCCAGCGCTTTGTGCCGGATCCGGAAGATAGCAGTGAGAGCACAGAGCAGACTGAGATTGCCTCGGTGCCACAAGACGTTACCCGACTGGCGCTGACCCGCTATGGCGATCAGTATATTGCCAGTACGGAAATACTTAACCACCCTGCGGCGCTTTTGCTGGATACCGGTGCCAGTAGCACCGCCATCAGTCGCGAGCTTTACTTTAGGTTACGCCGGTTTAATCGAATTCCGGTTATCGGTCTGTTTGACGTACGCACTGCCGCTGGCCCCATACGTTCGCCGTTAGTCAGAATCGAGAGTTTTACTCTGGGCCCCTATAAACTGCGTGATATTGGCGTATTTGTGATGCCTGAGGATGCCATGCAGCAAGCCGATGGCCTGCTGGGCATGAATGTATTAAAACAGTTTCATTTTCAGTTAGATCAGAACAACGCGGAACTATTGTTGTCGCCGCGGTTATAACAAGCCGCTAAAAGAGATCGATCTCACCTTCTTCAAACGTCTCAAGGCGCGCATGCCCCTGCGCCACCAGGTCATCAAAGAACGTCATACGGTTTCGACCATTTTCTTTACTGTAATAAAGCGCCTGATCAGCATAATCCATTAATGTCATGTGAAAAACATTAGGATCCACAGCCACCACACCCAGACTAATAGTAAGCCTGTCAATTTTTGAAAACTGAGTATCTTCAATGGTCTGGCGGAAACGCTCCAGAATTACTTCAACGGCCTGACGATCCTGGGCCTTGACCAGCGCGATGAATTCTTCGCCACCAAAACGGAACAATAAGTCATCGATTTTAAATTCAGTCCGCATGATCTGAGCAAAGCGAACCAGTACTTCGTCGCCGAATAAGTGCCCGAACTGGTCGTTTACACTTTTAAAATGGTCTATATCAATGGCGCATAACCAGTAACCATCGTTCTCCTGTGCGGTCGCATCTTCAGACTCAGACACATGCTCCCTGATCAGTTCACACACACGGTAGATAGCAGATTCAAAGGTTTTACGGTTAGACAAACCGGTGAGCTCATCAGTTTGAGAATGTGCCAGCAAAGAGCTGAAGTTGCGGTATATTTCCAGCACACCAGCAATCAGATAAGAATCAGCTTGGGTAATGGCACGTGGAAACGCAACAAGTAAATAATAGGTGACGGTGCGTTCCTGGGTTAACACATATATGGCCAGGGACTGATGACCAATTCGCTCTATGTAATTATCCAGCTCCGCCTGATGCACTTTAGTTATGGCTTTGGTCACCCGCTCATCCAGATCGATATCATTTGAGTTTATATCGAGTCCGTCACTGGTATACTTTACCTGCTTCACAAACCGGCAATCCTGAGTGACAGCGAGGGTTTGTACGCGCGTTTTCGTTAACAGTGCAGACAAACTTTTTAATAAACTGAAGTTAAGTAATTCAAAGTCTTTCTGCGCAGTAAGCCCGGAGATGTGCTCCAGAATATTGTGCGTATTTTGCGTGGTAGTGGCTTGAACCATCGTAAATAGAAACGTTAATCATAGTTATATAACTTATACTACCACGTTCCTCATCGTTTATACTAAAGACTCAGTTTTAATTGCTTAACCACCATAAAAATACAACTAAAGTATAAATCTAATTGGTGATGTACTCTCTGCAATTACCGTTTCAACCATGCCTTAATCTCTTCGGTATGAGGAATAGAGCCGGTATGAACTATCTGGTCGTCGATAACCACTGCCGGTGTACTCATTACGCCGTATTGCATAATCACCTGAGGATCGGTTTGTTTGCTAACCTCAGCTTCAACACCCAGCTCCTGGGCCAGTTTTTCCAATTGCTCAGCGGTTTTACTGCACTTTGCACAACCGCTGCCTAACACCATTATTTTTTTCATTGTTTACGCCTTACATCAAAGCAGATACTACATTCAGCAACCAGCCCACCAGGGTAAATGACACCAGTAACAGGGCAAAAACCGTAGCCAGCAAACGCCATTGCATCACTTGTTTTAATAAAATGAATTCCGGGAAACTGGCAGCGACTGTGCTCATGCAAAACGCCACTGTAGTTCCCACCGGCAAACCATTTACAATCAGACTTTCCATAACCGGAATAACGCCGGTAGCATTAGAATACAGCGGGATACCTAACACCACCGCGGCTGGCACCGACCACCACTGACCGTCGCCTAAGTGCTGAGCTATCCAGCCCTCCGGCACAAATCCATGCAACGCAGCGCCCAGCCCAACCCCGATGATCACCCATTTCCACACGCGACCAAAGATATCGCTGGCTTCCTCTTTGGCAAACTGATGCCGCTGGGCAAAGGTTAATTTTTGTGCGGCAGCCACTTGCCCGGCTGGTTTTCTTTGCCGGGCATTTTGCAAGGCCTTTAACGCAAAATCCTGCAACCAGCGCTCAGCGCCTATACTATCCAGAAAAGCACCGCCCAAAATGCCCACAGTCAGACCAATGAGCACGTACATTAAAGTGATTTTCCAGCCCAACAGGCCCATTAGTAGCAACACGGCCACTTCGTTAATTAGCGGTGAGGTAAGCAGAAAAGCCATGGTGATCCCCACCGGAATACCGGCTGAGGTAAAGCCTAAAAACACCGGAATAGAAGAACAGGAACAAAACGGCGTTACGGCGCCAAAAACAGCCCCTGATAAATAGCCCACGCCTTTGTTTTTACCCTGCAGATAGTCTCTGACCCGCTCCACGTTCAGCGATGCACGCAACAATGCAATCACATAAATCATCACCAGCAGTAACACATAAATTTTGCTGACATCCTCAATAAAAAAATGCACCGCATCGCCCAGTTTACTTTGTGGCGATAAGCCCAGCATTGAGTAGGTCAGCCAGTCTGCCAGTTGAGTAAAAATTTCAAACATCTTAAATCTTACATGGCTCCGGTTGCTTGCTGAGTTAATGCTACGCCAATTAATCAATATTAATATTGTTTTAGAACAATAATAAGATGTGTGGAATTAATCATTTTTCCTGAGCTACAGCAGTTCAGACCGCAACACAGAAGCTTGGCCGCAAACTAGATGACTAGGCAAGCACTTAATGTCACCATCCACGTTACAAGCATTGTCATCATCGCCCTTTGGTGTTCTAGCATTGCACAGAATTTTCACCTGTCAGCCCTAACAATCATGGTCATGTCTGAGGCCATCGGGGCTGCAACGCAGCTATAACAAATAATGCGCATCATTCGTTACGGCTGCCCCTAAATACCAGTTTTACAATTTGTTTTATATCAGGATCTTTTAATGAATACGTGGTACCTACTGTGCTTTTTATCGGCACTGGCCATTTTGATCGCGTTTGCCAATCAATACCTCCTTAAACTTCAAACTACTATTGCTATTACTACCGGTTCGGTACTGCTCTCTCTGGTACTCATGTTTTCCTACTCATTAATGGGCGAAGACATAGCCGCGCCTATTAGCCAGGCGCTACAAAGTCTGGATCTTAATCAGTTACTGCTTAAAGGGATGCTGGGGTTCCTGTTATTTGCCGGTGCCATGGAAATCGATTTACATGAGCTTAAAAAGCAACGCTGGGAAATCACGGTGCTGGTAATATTTTCGACCCTGACCTCGACGTTACTGGTGGGCTATCTTTCGTTCTGGTTGCTCGGTGCAATAGGCTGGCCGGTGCCCTTTATTTATTGTTTGCTGTTTGGCGCACTGATAAGTCCTACCGACCCGATTGCCGTACTGGCCATTATCAAACAGATGAATGCCCCGGAAGGTATTTCCATTCAGGTAGAAGGTGAATCGCTGTTTAACGATGGGGTTGGCCTGGTGGTCTTTACCACAATTTTCGCAGTAGCCTTTAACGGCGGTGAAGCGACCTTTAGCGGTGTAGCCGAGCTGTTTATCAGTGATGCACTGGGCGGCATTTTATTTGGCTTTGCGCTAGCCGTAAGCGGGCATTATTTAATGTTGTTGTCGAAGGACGACGTGAATATTCGTCTGCTAATCACGCTGATTATTCCTTCGGCTGGTTTTGCCCTGGCCAACTTAATGGAGGTGTCCGGCGCGCTGGCCATGGTTGTTTCGGGCATTTTTATCGGTAATGTTACCCGCGCCAAAGTAGCGAACCAGGACGATCCCAGAAGTGCAAACTATATCAGCAACTTCTGGCATGCCACCGACAGTTTTTTAAACTCACTGCTGTTTTTGCTGATCGGTCTGGCTCTGGTAATGCTGCCGATAACCTTTGCAGAAATGGCGGTCAGCTTGCTGTTTATTCCGGTGGTGCTGCTATCCAGATTTATTAGTGTTGGCCTGCCCTTTAGTGTGTTCCGCCGGTTCCGGCAATATGATGTAAACTCGGTTAAAATTCTCACCTGGGGCGGATTACGCGGCGGTCTGGCCTTAGCCATGGCGGCCTCTATTCCTACTCAGGTTGCCAGTGTTAATAATGTGGATATTCATAACCTTATCCTGCTTATTACCTACGTAATTGTAATATTCTCCATTGTGGTACAAGGCCTCACAATTGCCCCAATGATCCGCACCAGTATTAAAGCGGCCAATACAACCCGATAACGCGCAGAAGCTGAGCCAGCAACCCGCGCTGGCCAGCTTTTCTTGTATTTGCCGTAAAAGCCTACCCCCAACCAATTCATTGATCTTTTTCAGGTATTTCACAAAAAGTCATTGTCTTGGCCTGATTTTTATCATCTACTAGCACCGGCCAAAACGGCGCAGTTAATGCCTTTGCCGCCGTTAGTTTTGTTTATCCTTATGCTGCATTGATAAGAGAATTCACCATGATGACAGATACCCAACAACAATTAAGTAAAACCACTATTTTGCTCCACTGGCTGGTTGCCCTGCTGATGATTGCCCTGCTTGCCGTAGGCATTTACATGACCGAAAACAAAGACTACAGCCTGTACGGCTTACATAAATCTTTTGGCGTTGTGGTATTGGTACTGGCGCTGGCACGGGTAGCCTGGCGAATTAAAAACGGCTGGCCACTGGCTGCCGGAAATTACAAAGCCTGGGAGCACAAGCTTTCGCATATCGTGCACTGGATATTAATTATCGGTACGCTGATTATGCCCATTTCCGGCGTTATAATGTCTTCCATGGGTGGCCACAACGTACCGCTGTTTGGTTTTGATCTGATTCCGGCCAATCACGATCCGGCTAACCCGCAGGCAGTACTGGCACGTAATGCTGAACTCGGCGAAGTTGCTGAAGCCGTGCACGCTATTGTAGGTTACCTGCTTATCCTGTGTATTGTGCTGCACGTTGCCGGCGCCCTGAAGCATCATATTATCGATAAAGATGGTACGCTGATGCGCATGAAAGGTAAGCGGATTGATTTTAACAGTTAATCTTCTTTAGCTACTTAAATATATAAACGTAAAACGGGCAAAGCACTCCACTTTGCCCGTTTTGTTTTTGTCGTTAAGGTAGCTATTTCAACGTCCTGAAATTCCGCTTATGCCGGCTTTTACATTTGTTCAGCCCGGATCCATTCCGCCGCTCTTTCGGCAATCATTATGGTTGGCGCATTGGTATTGCCGCCTACCAGACTCGGCATTACCGAAGCATCCACCACTCTTAATCCGGCAATGTTTTTTACCTTTAACTGAGTGTCTACCACTGCCATAGGATCGTTCGCCGCCCCCATTTTACAGGTGCCCACCGGGTGGTAGATAGTTTCAGCCCGCTCGCGAATAAAGGCCTCAATATCCTCATCGGAGTCGAGGCTATGCCCGCTAATACTAAGGTATCCTTCATACTCTGCAAACGCGCTGCTGCGGAGGATAGTTTGCGCCCAGTTTACCGCATCTTTCATCACAGTAAGGTCTTCCCCCGCGGCCAGGTAATTAGGCTGAATCGCCGGATGATCGGCCGGATGGTTACTTTGCAGGGTAATTTCCCCGCGGCTTTTTGGGTACAACGCACAAACATGTAAACCATAACCAAAGCCGTGCACAAACCGGCGGCCATGGTCCTGTAAAATCGCCGGTAAAAAGTGAAACTGAATATCAGGGATGTCACTGGCCTGCGAGGAACGGACAAAACCGCCGGCTTCGGCTACATTGGATGAAAAGATATAATCCCGTTTAAACAAATAGCGAAATGCAGCCTTTGCATACCGAGGAATAGCGCTGGCTGCAATGGGATAGCCAACGGGCTTTTTGGTGCGGTATTGCACTATGGCATCCAGATGATCCTGCAGATTTTTACCCACGCCGGGTAAATCCTGCTGCACATAAATGCCTTTATCCTGTAGCTCAGCGGCCGGGCCTATGCCTGAAAGCATCAGCAAATGCGGCGAATTAATGGCCCCGGCACTTAAAATAACCTCGCGGGAGGCCATTAACCGCATGGCTTTGCCCTTACAACGAACCTGCACGCCCGTTGCCCGTTGCTGTTTGATAAGCACACGTTCTGCCAATGCAGAAGTAAGAATTGTGAGATTGCCACGCTGGCGCGCCTCGCTTAAATACGCTTTGGCCGCAGAGCAGCGCTGCCCATTGCGCTGGGTGACGTGGTAAAAACCCAGTCCTTCTCGTTCCCGGCGATTAAAGTCGGTGCGAACCGGCAGATTAACGCACTGTGCAGCCTCAACAAATGCACTTGAGATTTCAGCGGTATGGCGCAGATTATTGACATCTAAAGGCCCACCGGCCCCGTGAAATTCATCACTGCCACCACAAAAATTCTCGGCCCGCTTAAAATACGGCAATACCGAAGCAAAATCCCAGCCCGATGCGCCTTGTTTGGCCCAGTTGTCATAATCTTCAGCCTGACCGCGGATATAACACATAGCGTTAATCGAACTGGAGCCACCCAGTGTTTTACCCCGCGGCCAGAATAATTCTCTGTCATTCAGCGCAGTCTGTGGCTCGGTATAATACCCCCAGCCGAGACTGTCAAAGCGCGCTAGCAGGGATAATCCAAAGGGAATATGAATAAAGGGGTTATTGTCTTTGCCACCGGCTTCTACCAGACAAACCCTGATCATGGGGTTTTCGGTTAAACGTGCGGCCAGCACTGCTCCTGCCGAGCCGCCGCCGACAATGACATAATCAAATTGTTGAACCGGAATATGCATTAGCCACCCAAACGCCGTAGAACCGCCAGAAGCACAATCAACTCATTGTACCAGTTGAGTTAACGCTACGCCATTCAGGCTAACTAAGCAAAACATTTTATCCCTTGAGCCGCACAGAACAGCACTGCTATGATTTACCGCAAAAGACCCGGACTGTGTCGATACAAAGACCAAGGAATAGAGTGCTGTTACCTCAACTAAGCTGGCGCGATAAGCTTAATACACTGGTTGGCTATTGCCTGATAAAAACCGGCCGCCTGCAACATGATATTTTTACCGAACAGGAACTCAATGCGCTGATTGCGCCGTACTTCCCGTTCTCGGAACAGTTGACGGTGCCTATCGGCGAAGGCCACTTTAGCTGCCTGGAAGGGCAGCTGAGTATGCCCGTTTCGAGCAACCGGTTAACCCTGCAAATGCTGTGCGCTATTGAAGTAAAAGTTATGGGCACCCCCATTTATAAAGCCCATGCTGCGGCTGGTTTAAGTGCTTTACCGAATTATTTTCCCGCCAGTGCTTCGCTGCATATCACCGATACCCGGGTGGACTTTATCCACCTGCTTAACGACCACTACAGTCTGGTAAAGGACACCCAGTTTATTATTGATAAGCTCTTACCCCTGCCCTTATCAGGCCTGGGTTCACTGCTGGGACAACCGCTACGCTCTGCGCTTAGTCTGGTCTCTGCCGGTTCAACCGATCAGGCTCTGGACTACCTGAAGCTTTACTTACAAGGCAGCACCCAACGTATTCTGGATTACCACAAACCCAAACTGGCCAAAGCCTTGTTAGCAAAGCTGGAAGAACGCTCGCTGGAATACACCATGGACGACAACCACTGGCGTGAGTTTTTGTTTGCCCGCTATGGCAAACGCGTGGATGTAGAAGACCAGCAGCTCAAGTTTTATTTTACTGAAGCCCCTTAATTTGTAATTCTCATTTAAAAATCAAAATCTTAATGCCTTAAGAGGGACTCGAAGAGACCATTAAGATATTTGATTTTACTATTCACGACAGCGTTAGTCAGTGCCTGCGAAGTAGTTGAATGCGTTGACGCTCAGTTCGAAAGAGAGCCTATTCCGCTTAAAGATGAAGCACATTTTGCATTGGCGTTTCCAGACGGCGAGCGCCAGTCTTATACCGTAAAATGCGAAAAGTATTATGACGCTATGTGTGCAGAACGAGGCAACAGCTGAAAATTCGCCACTACAAACTACCTCTGTTAGCGGCGTTATACGCCGACTCGTAAAGGATTTACATCCATACTTTTATGAAGAATTCTTGCAATCAGAATTTCCTGGCTACCTGTTTGCTTATAGAAAATAACGTGACTACCTTGCGGAAACTTTCTGTACCCGGCCCTTATTTCGTTGCAGCTTTTGCCGATATCAGGATTTTCAGACAACATCCAAAATGAATCGTCGAACTGTTTTAGATATACATTACGCTGTTCTCGACCCCATTTCCGTTGTGTAAACAATGCGATATCTTTTAAATCGGATTTTGCGAGTACAGTTAACTTAAATGGTTTCACTCTTTTAATTCACCATCTAGTTCTGATATCAGGTGCTCAAGGTCGTATTCAGCTTCGCCACTTTCCTCACCTGCTACAAGTAATTGACGCAAAGTGTTTAATTTGGTTTCCTGTGTTTCTAGCAAGCGAAGAGCTGAGCGAATCACTTCGCTAGCTGAGCCATACCGACCAGTTTGAATTTGACTAGCAATAAAGCTATCAAAATGGTCTCCAAGGGTTATGCTGGTATTTTTAGCCATTTGATTTCTCCAAGTACCAATATATACCTAATTATGGTATTTGTGCGTTGTGAGTCAATAGCGCATATCAAGCACATTTAGCCGGTTACTACCCCTTTTGTCAGTGTGATATCCGCTTTAGAAAATTATTGGTTCTAGAGTGAGCTTGGTGGACTTTATCGAAATAACCGTGCCCAGTTACCCTATACTGAGACAGACTTAATTGGAATTTTCAGCAATGATTAAGTTAGAACTCACCCAAGTGATTGGGCAGTGAGGATATTTTTGGCTAATTTTTATTTCAGCCCGCTTTCGCAGCAAATTTAAAGCTAAACGCAAACTCACTTTCGCCGTGTTCCCGAAGATGAATCAGCCGTTTTTCCGCTTCTTTAACGTCGGGCATATGCCCGTCTTCAATCCACCACATCACATAAGATGCGCTATCAAGGGGTTCAAACCACTCTTTTTTGCGCTTAAGAAAATCGATGTGATGGGTTTTGAACATAAATTGCTTTAATGACTGTACATTCTGCCACACCGACATATTCACAATGAGTTGCGGGTCGTCGAAGATATGGATCCCCGTGGCATTACCGCTGTCATCCTTTAAACGCCAGATAAAACCAGGGCTGTTTTCGGCAATGGTGTTTATTGGGTCAATGTTATTAACAAAATCCGCCATGCCAACAGAATCCATGGCGAATTTGGGTTTAGCAATATTAAGCTGGGCAAGATGCATTGTCATTCCTTAACAATCGGGTGGCATCTCACTACTATGTGGCCTGTTGAATAATTACTCAATACACAAATAGACTAAAAAAGCGGCTTAACTGTGTGTGCGCTGCCAAACATGCACCGCAAAGTCAGCTTCGACCCGGGTAATATCCGCAAACACGTCATCCGCTTTATCTCTAGGGAGTCGCCAGTAATAAGGTGTCATTTCAAGCAAAGCCTGGCGGGTTTGATCGTCGCTCAGGTCTACGGTAAAGCTCACCCGTTGCTCGGTAAGCCGCGTAAAACCGGGCTTTTCAGCGAAATTTACCTCATGTTCGCGGGGGTTATCATAAATGGCCTGTTTAATAGACCACAGATGCTGCTGGGCCGGGTCCACCTTAATCAGTAATCCGCCGGGAGCAATCAGCCTTTCGTATTCGCTGTCACTGCCGGGGGCGAATACCTGCAGCATCACATTTTGTGACGCATCAGCTAAGGGTAAATTAACGCTGCTGGCCACCGCAAAAAAGCAGTTTTTATACCGTTTTGCCGCTAAATCCACCGCATGTTTGGCAATATCACTACCTGATGCCTGCACAGCTCGCCCACACTCAGTTAACGCGTCAGCAATATAGCCTAAGTAACTGCCCTCGCCGCAGCCGGCATCAAACACGGTTAACGCTTGATCCGCTGGCATGTGTTCGGCAATGATCTCCACCAGCGCAGCCATGAGTGGCGCATAGCCTTTAGCGTCGTGAAAGCTGCGGCGGGCATTCAACATGGTTTTATCATCACCGGGCTGTTTAGACTTTTTTTGCTGAACCGGCAGCAGATTCAGGTAACCCGATTTGGCTTCATCAAAGGCATGACGATTCTCACAGCGCCAGGTGCGCTCGGATTGGTGTAATGGTTGCTGACAAAGGGGACAACGCCACATGGCAATACCTCAGTAAAACAGGAGCGGCAATGCTACTAGTGATCGCTGACAATGGAAAGTGGCACCTCATCGCTGTGCTCACCAATATCATCGATACTCAGACTCGGATCGTCGATACTGGCTTCCAGCATATCAAAGGCTTCGCGACAATAATCGGCCAGTGGCTGCAATGAGTAAATATGCTGGTTACAGCACACCATGCCAATATTAGCTACGCCGTTGTAGGTCATCAAGGTAATATTCACGCCGCCACCGGGCGTTTGGGTAGAAATGGGATAACAAGCCAGCAGTTTACTGTCTTTAAAGTACTTCTGGTGTTTTGGTCCGGGAATATTCGACACCAGCACATTGGCAATGGGTTTTACCCAATCGGAAATATGCAGCCATTCAAATACCAGTGCGACGGCCTGAATAACAATGGTATAGCCGCTAAAGGCCGATGGCCGGGCACGCTGGGCGGCCTGTTTTACAATGCGGTGATGATAAATAATCTGCCGCAGGCGCAAATAAGGGTCGCTTTCGTCATGGGCCAGTTGCACCGGCACAATGGCAATACGGTTGCCGGTGGTTTTCTCGCCGGGTTTGCGCAGGTTAATGGGCATGTTGGTATACAGTGCGCGGGTAAATACATGGCCATGATCCTGCAACAGGCGGTGCACGCCAATATCAAAGGCCGTTAACAGCACTTCGTTGGCCGAGGCACGGGTGCGTTTGGCTAATGCCTGTACCCGGGCAAATTCCAGATCAAAGGTAGCGACTGCCCTGCCCGATTTTACCTGGCCTGTCAGCACTGTGCGGGTACCGGTAAAGGGCACCGGCATATAATGGCGGTTAATCCGTACCAGTCGCAGCAACAAACGGGTAAATATCACCGCTAAATCCTTACCGGTGAGCAAGGTTTCCCACACGTTTACCCAAAAGCGTTTCATGGGTTTATAGTGCTTTCTTTTTTGCTGGCGCAAGCGCTTTATGGCCCATACCGGCACAAAGCCTTCCGTTTGGGCATCATCCAGATAGCCCGCCTGGAACCAGCGAACCAGCGTTGCACCATCGCCATACATGTGGTGCACCCGGGCATAAATGGCAAACGTACGCTGCTTAGGCGAATACAGAAAATGGTACTGCCATAACGGCTTATCCGGGTCGAGCCGGGTTTCGTGCATGCGGGCAACAAAATCATCCAGTGCCACTCTGTCGTGCACATCCTCCACCTGATGGCATTGCACGTGATAATCCATGTACATGTGCTTAACCGGCTGTAAGCCCAGTGGCCAGATAAATACCGCCTTTACCCGGCAGTTAAATGGCGGGCACGCCCGGGCGAAGCCCTGCATTTCTTCATGCAGCGCGGTTACATAGGTTTTTGGCTCGCTCCCTTCTGGCATTTCCAGCAACTGCAGGCAACCCACATGTTTGGGGTTGGCTCTGGACTCGGTGATCCAGAAAGAGCGGTCTAAAAATGACAGCTTCTGGCTCATCAGCTGCCCTGTACCGTGAGGTTGGCCATAGAATGATGCTCTATGGCTTTACGCAATTGCCCGACGGTTTGCTCGGCAAGCGTAAAACGCGGCAGTAACGCTGTCATGATCAGACTCAGCGCATGGAATTTCTGCGCCTGGGGATCGTCGTTACTGCGTAAATCATCATACTGATTGGACTGGGTTAAAATCATCATAATTAAATCCACCATCAGGCGCTGTTCGGCGGCGCTGGCCAGTAGCTGTTGTTGTGTGGCGAAGTTCTGTAACAATTCCCGTAAACTCGATTCAAGGTGGCGTAATTGCTGTTTGTGCCAGTGCTTCACCTTAGGGTATTTTTCGGCTAAATCGGCCGGACTTCGATACATAAACCGAAACAACTGCTGTTTATCCAGCACGATGGCCAAAAAATAAAAGAAGTCCTCGGCCTGCACTTTTTCCAGCGTGGCCGGACGTAACAGGGTTTGCATGACTTCGGTATACCAATGCAGCAGCCCGTCAATAATTTGCTCTTTACCTTTAAAATGGTAGTACAAATTTCCCGGACTAATATCCAGCTCCATGGCAATATCCACCGACGTAACACTGTTTTCGCCCTGCTCATTAAACAGGGTGAGTGCGGTGGCCAGGATCCGCTCTGCCGTTTTACTTGCCATAACCAGTTGTGCCCTAGCCCATCATTAACAGATAAAGTTGCGCCACACCGGCCGCCATTCCAAGCAGTGCGCCGGTGATAATCAGCTTCCATTCATCCTGCTGATAGGCCGGTCTTAACACGCCCTCAAATTCTTCGCTGCTTAGCGCCCGCAGCCGCTCGCATAAATCATCGCCCACCCGTAACGCCTGATTAGCATAGTCAAAGGCGTAAAGCAGGTATTTATCGGTATCCTCAAACAGGCGCTTAACCGCCATGGATTTCATTTTGAAGTAGTTTTCTGAGCCCACACCCAGGGCAAAATAAGGCTGTGCAATGGCCACATAGCGCTCGATGGCGTCGTTCACATGCAGCTCTATAAGCTCCAGTAACTGCGCCGAGCCCGACCCGTGCAGAATCATATGCGTAATATTTTTGGAGTTAATCAGTTTGGTTTCGATAATATCGGCATACACCCGGGAAACTTCTACCTGGCGCTTTAAGAACATGCCCTGAATAGTAAAGCCCATAAACCGAATGGGGCGTTTAGGCTCAAAGATAATCTTTATCGCTATCCAGTTAGTTGCATAGCCCACCAGTAAACCGCCAAGCGGTAATATCCACCAGGCCTGGTACAGGTACCACAGCGCCATGGTAGGTAAACCGAATAAGAAACCAAAATAAAAACCAGACCGAACAATAAACGGGAATTCCCGTTCACCGGAACGCAGGAAAATTTCGTTAATCAACTCGGGGGAATTCACCAGTTGTTCAACCACCAGCTCTTTAATGTCGAGAATTTCGTTAACGTTGTGCTGGAAGTCTTCCACCATTTTGGTAACCACATAGGGAATGTCGTCTTCGATGCGGCGATACACCAGGTTTTTGCCCTGAACAGGCAATGCAGCCCATAGCTGGGGGGCGGATTCTTCCATGACTTCATTAACGATTTTACGCACCACCTGATTCAGGCGGTGTTCGATAGCCTTGGTGAGCGCTTCAGGTTCAAGGCGGCCGGCGAGTTCTTCCACGCTCAGCAATTTGCCCAGCACCAACTCCACTTCGATTTCTGCCATTTGCCGGCGTTTGGCCGGGATCAGGCCCTGCCAGCCAAACACAGGCGGGATCCCCACAAACTTGAGGGGATAAAACATCATTTTAACCGCCAGATAGTTAGTCCCCCATCCCACTATTGCGCTGATTAGCGGGATCGACAGCAAACTAAGGGTTTGTACATTCCATTCCATGTTGGTGCTACAAGGCTATTGTTATCATTGTCACTGTTCAGGCTACTTTGTGGCCGGGTATTGGTCAAATTAACTTTGCTTATAGATAGCGAAAGATCAAACCCTTGCCGGTTTTTGTGGTCTGAGAAATTAGTTAGCCGATTCTAATTGTTCGCTCTACACTGCCAGTATAGGCGCGAATGCCGGAACCACCATTCCGGAAACTCATGAACACGGTGCCGGGGGAAGTATGACGTTGTTTCAATCACAATTAGGCCAGTTAGAGCGAGCCATTGAGCACGCCGGTAGCTATCAGCAATATAAAGAAGCCTGTGAAGCCCACGATGACCTCTCTGGTGCTAATGACTGGAAAGCCAAGGATCCCTGCCGCTTATATGATTACCGCCTGATCAGAAAACGGGTACAGCGCATTAAATTTGCCCAGAGTCAGAACAATATCAGCGGCCTGATGTCGATATTACACGAAGGCCTGCACGGCAATTTGGGCAACATCGCCAACCCGGAGCTTTTGGGGCATTGTAAAATTGGTACTAAGCATCTGATTGAAGAATTTATCACTCAGGTGGTCAGTGCGCTGGAACAGATTTATCACGCCGACGAAGCCCATATCGACTTTTACGACAAACTGTCGTTTTTTGAAGAAACCGCCCATGCCTTTGGGCGCAGTTGCCTGATGCTATCCGGCGGCGCCGGACTGGGCTTCTTCCATTGCGGTGTGGTGAAATCCCTCAACGAACAAAACCTGTTACCCACGGTAATTTCTGGTGCCAGTGCCGGTTCAATTATCGCCGGTATGCTGGGTACCCGCACCCACGGTGAATTGCTTGAAGCCTTAAGTGCCGAATTTATTTTTGAGCATTTTCAGAATTGGCGCTTATGGGGAGGCCTGGGCCGCAAAAGCCTGCTGGACTCGCGCGCGCTGGAAAACACCCTGATCACGTTATTCGACCTGACCACCTTTGAGGAAGCCTATAAAAAAACCGGGCGACATATTACGGTTACCGTTTCCCCGGCAGATTTACATCAGTACTCCCGCTTGTTAAATGCCAAGACCTCACCCAATGCACTGATTATGCAGGCCATCAGAGCATCCTGTGCGGTGCCGCTGCTGTTTACTTCGGTTCAGCTTAAAGCCAAAACCGCTAGTGGCGATATTGTGCCGTACATACCTAACCGGCGCTTTGCCGATGGTTCAATCATGGCAGACTTGCCCTTTGAGCGGCTGGCCCGTTTATATGGCGTAAATCATAGTATCGTAAGCCAGACCAACCCGCTGGCCGTGCCCTTTTTATCAGGCTCGCGCACCCAGGCCAAAACGTTGTCGAGTATGACATTCCGTCATATACGCCAACTGGCCAAGGCCAACAGCATTTATGCATTTGACATCATGGAGCACCTGATGCCCAACCGCAGCAGCAAACTGGCTATCCATAAAGTGCGCTCGGTGATCGACCAGCAATATGTTGGCAATATTAATATTCTGCCGCAAAAGCAGTTGCGCAATTTAATGCAGGTTGCCGCCAACCCCACCCTTGAAAGTATTCAGGAGCTAATCAGCAGCGGGGAACGGGCCACCTGGCCACAACTGGACGTAATTGAACGCAACACCAAAATCAGTGAAACCCTGCGCAGTCGGTTACGGGCGTTAAAAGCTCGCGAGGCGCGATTGTTCGACCACGTGCCAGAGGGTATTATGGAGTAACATCCACCAGGAAAGATTGCTCTCAAGGATAAGCCATTGTCACTCAAACACATCTACCTGATTTTAACGATTGTTGGCGCGGCATTACCCCTGTCTCAGTTTATTCCCTGGCTGCTCGCCAATGGCCTTGATATCCCGCTATTCTTTAAACAACTGTTAGCGACACCTGTCAGTCGCTTTTTCGCTTTTGATGTAGTGGTATCAGCACTCGTACTGTTCACTTTTATACTGGTGGAAGGCAAGCGCCTTAATATTCAAAAATACTGGGTGGGGATCGTGGCCACACTTTGCGTGGGCGTATCGGTGGGTTTACCGCTCTTTTTGTATCAGCGCCAGGCAAAGCTCGATTCTGCAGCACAGAACTAACCTGTAGTTTATCAGATGATGGGGTTATTCGTCTCAGCCTGGCTTGAAGCGCCACAAAACAGCGCCACTTTCACACAAAGTATTAGTTTGGAGTAAATCTATGAGTACTGAGCGCCCAGCCATTATTAACGCCTTACACGCCGGAGAGGCTGTTTCCATTTCGCACCCGGATATGCCACTGCTTACTCAAGCTGCCAGCGACGCCTTTGCTGCGCTTAAAGCCTTTAATCAGGCCCATGAAATTGCCGAAATGCGTGATTTATTTGCTGAGGTAATTGGCAGCAAGCTGGACGACACCACACTGGTTTACCCTCCGTTTTACACCAATCACGGCAAAAACATTACCCTTGGCAAAGGGGTATTTATAAACCATGCCTGTTCTATGCTGGATTTAGGCGGCATTGAGATCCACGATGAAGTGATGATTGGCCCTCGTGTAAACATTACGTCAGAAAACCACCCTGTCTCACCGGCTGAGCGCAAAACCCTGGTACCCGGTAAAGTGATTATTAAAAAGAACGCCTGGATTGGCGCTGATGCCACCATTTTACCCGGCGTCACCATTGGTGAACATACCGTGGTTGCCGCTGGCGCTGTTGTGACCCAGGACGTGCCGGATAATACTGTTGTAGGCGGTGTACCAGCCAAAGTACTGAAAGAAAATATTGCGGATTAACCGCACAATGTAACCCGCAATAAAGAAGAGTAACCGATGGAAAAAGTAGCCATTTTTGTTGACGTACAAAACGTGTATTACACCAGTCGACAGACCTATAAGAAAAACTTTGATTACAATGCGTTCTGGCGGCGGGCCACCGCTAATCGCAAAGTCGTTAAAGCTATTGCTTATGCCATCGAACGCGGTGACACCAAGCAACACGAATTTCAGAATATCCTGCGCGCCATTGGTTTTGAGGTAAAACTCAAACCCTTTATTCAACGTGCCGATGGCTCCGCCAAAGGCGATTGGGATGTTGGCCTGACTATCGACATGATGGATTATGCAGAAGAGGCCGATACCCTGGTGTTGGTGTCTGGCGACGGCGACTTTAGTCTGCTCTGTGACAGACTAAGACAAGACGACACCAAAAAGGTGGAGGTATATGGTGTACCCGCCTTAACGGCAGCATCACTAATGAAATCGGCTACCACGTTTATCCCTATCGACCAGCAGTTGTTACTGGGGTAGACTGAACTTTACAATAGCAGCCCGGTTTGGCTGACAGGATAGATAAACGGCGCCATCTGCCAGTGTTAAGGAAAACATAAAGATGAAAAAAACTACTTTAGTGTTCGTACAATTACTGATGTACCTGATGTTATCGGTAACCGCTTCTGCCAACGAGCTCGACAGTCTCAAGGGTGATAAGCTGTACCAGGCCATTATTGCTAAATATCAGCCTGACAACCTCATCACATTATCGTCAAATCCGGACGTTGAAACGGCTAGTCAATGGTCGAATCAATATCTTGCGTTGATTAAAACCTCACGCATCGAAGATGCCCGCTACATCAGCGAAGCGGTGAGTGCAGGCAGATTAACACCGTCTCACGTTGCCCTCTTTGACCAACAAATCAACAACGATTGGTTTAACCAGGCCATCGCTCAGGTGCAGCAATTGTATATTCAGGTTGAAACGCAGGTCGCCCGGGCCAGTGGCATCGCGCCGGTTATCTCGCAACTGGATGAAAGTACGGCTCAGGCGATGCTAAATATGGAAGGCAGCCCGTTTGCGAATGCCGGGGAAACTCTCGATACCGCAGTCAGTGCCGTTAACATTGCATCGGTACTGGACGAACTCACGGGCGTTGATAACAAAGCTGGTCGGGAGCAACAGCTGGCAGAGTTTATCGCTGCCCGCGATAAGTTCAGCCAGTTAACCGGCTACCCCCAAAAATCGCCTGTCAGCGGCCAAACGGCTGCAACTAAAGAGCAACAGCAACCACCGGCCACAGCTGACAGTCCTGCATCACTCAACACTACAGCTCAATACCCGATTACACGCAAACGGAATAACCCCAAAAGCCTGCATATCTACGTTAATGGGAGTAAGTACAGCGAAATCACCCGCAAAGGCGAAGTCTGGTTTGGTGGCACCTCCGGTGGTTGGGTTGAAGATGACGGCGATATTTATGTAAAAAGCAATTTTAAAGGCGGGTTTGAAGACGACGGTCAGGTGTGGAGCAGCGCCAGGTCGCTAGGCTCAATCGAAAAAAATGGCGACGTATGGTACCGGGGAAGCAAAGTCGCCACCTTCAAGCCAGATGGAAAATTTATCATCAGCGGCGGTGACTATGGTCACCTGGAAGGCAAAGGCGACTGGCGTTAAGCCGCTGTTGTCCTGTTCTTTCACTTTTACGATGACATACAAAAATATTAATCCCTCCCGTTAAAGGAATAACCCATGCGAAAAATACTACTTATACTTTTCACCTCGTTGTGTATCAGCTCAAACGCGCTGGCAGAAACGGGCCAGCGCGCTACCGTTGAGGCACTGTTACTGGCCTCTGGCGCCGATCAAATGGTTAATACCATGTACGATCAAATGGATGTCGCGATGATATCCATGTCCAGGCAATTAGACATAAAAGACGCAGAGCGTGAAGGTTTTGAAAAGCACATGAAAAACGTTAACCAACTCTTGCGGGATGAAATGAGCTGGGAAAAGCTGCGCGACCCGATGATCGACCTGTACATGGCTCATTACACCGAGCAGGAATTACAGGATATGCTGGCTTTTTACCAGTCTGAAACCGGTCAGGCAATGGTACGCAAAATGCCTGAAGTGATTGCTGCATCCATGCAAATTACTCAGGGCATGATGGGCGACATCATGCCGAAAATTCAGGCGATGACTAAACAGTACAGCGAATCGCTAAGAACCCAAAGAGCGAAGAAAAAAGCCGATTAATACCGCTCCGGTTACTGATATGTTGCATCGATAGGTGAACAGTAAGGTTTACTCAAAGATGGCTTTTCCCTGCTATCAAACGACATTTACCAGTGCATCCTACTTTGGAAGCACTGGTTTGCTATGAAATGGACGACATGTTCTAAAACGAGGATGAAATCCCAACTTTTATTGTTGATTCTTCTTCGACCATTTTTGAATTAACCCCTAACTGATTACTGAGGTTAGTTGTGTACTGATAACGGTCAACTGACACAGAGTAACGCAAATTGTCAGTAAGCTCCGCACGCCAGCTAATTCCGGCCTTAAGTCCATCGCCATCCCCCCCGGTAGCTGGGATAGGAAAACCAAAAATGGTTTCTTCCAGCGAAGCTTCCAGATCGGCATAGGCGATGTTTACTGCCAGGACGCCATCTTCGTTAGCAATAATTCCATAGTTGGCACCAATAAACGGGCCATCTGATTCAAACAGGAATGTAGATTGTGCCAGACCATTGGTAGGCGCAAGACCTTTAGACTGAAGCTTCCCCTTGCGATACCCAATAAACACTGAGCCGCTCTCAAAAATACTGTAGCCTGCAGTGACGGTATATTCCTTTCGATCACCGGCCCAGCTTTCAATCGCTGGTACTTCTGGGACAACCTGTACAAACTGCATGTCTGCAGTAACGGATGAACTTAAATCAAGATATATTTTGTTGTAAGCAAAAGTTAAGTTGAACTTATAAACACTTCCTGACTCGGAAAACTGATTGTCCACCTCTGTAATGCCTACGGGAAGCGGGAAGTCACCTTTAAAGCCCAGTGAGTAATGGGTTTGGCCAAATTCCATACTAGGAATAATCGTGATGCCATCAGCGAGGCTACCGCTAACAAAAAGCGCTGTAGATAACGCTACCAGGTTCTTATTGATCATACGTAATCCTCTGTCCTTAATTGAGAAAGTTTAAAATCCAGTAACGATGGGGCGCTTTTTCTTTTTGTTTTTTTCTTCCTGCAAGTGCTGTTGTTTTCTATCGAGCAGCACGATGTAACTGGTATCAATGTCAGTAAAAAAGTTAATCAGATTACTCAACACATTAATTTGTTGTGCTGTTGTTCTTTGATTACCGTCTTCCTCTATGAAGCGGTCGATTGACTCAAGTAATAAGTATTTGGTTTGCTGGTACTGGTTATTTTCCACACCCAAGGTTTCAATTTTGTTCAGATAATACAGCGCGCTAATTTCAAAGGGTTCAAAATATCGTTCCTGGTTAAGTGACTTCAGGAATAGCTGTCTGTAGAGTGCCAGTTTTTTCTGCACCTCTATTTTGCCCAGCAGCATTGCTTTATATTCTACCAGCTGCTCCTGAATACCTAACTTGTCAATGCCAATATTGGTCAATTCAAGGCTGTCTTTCAGAGACAAAGTGTTAAAGGTATTAGTTATCGCTTGTATGCATCGTTGAAGATTACTCGCGTTTCTTGTGTGTTGCGGAATAAGTGCAATCAGTTTGTGATACAGACTAAATGCGTCTGTTTTTGTCGCAGTGATACCACTTTCTAAGTAAGCCTTAAGCTGCGCTTCAGTGCTGTCATATTGAGCTCGGGTGATGGCAGTGCTTTCTATTTCTCTTTGCAGCTGGATAAACACCGGGTAACTCGCTAACGCGGGCTGTTCATTGATCAAGAGCTGGTAATTGGAACGAGTGGCATCAACGTTAGCGTAGGTCAATGCTGTCAGCAAAGACTGCGCCTGCGTGAAAAACTGTTTGTTGATGGCCCGAGTAGCAGCATCAACCTGAGCAGAAAGCAAAGCGCTTATATGGGCTTTTATTGACAAAAAATCCTGATAGCCATCAATGTCCGATGCAGCCGCAGTCTTCATACTTGCAAGATAAGCCTGCTTGACCTGTAATCCTGAATCAAGAAGTACCTGATCGGTAATCGTGTCTCTCAACTCCTTCAATGAGGTCTCTCTGGGCGTAATGGCAACTAAAGTCGTTAACTCAATTATCCAATATCGTTCATTAGAATCCGTTTCATTGAAATCTGTATTAATATCTATGTCACTTAACTTTGAATCAGATTTAGAGATAACTAAATCTTCCTCAATCTCAAAATCAGACATTTTAGAAACAGAACTTACCGCTATTTCACCACCTCGCTCAGCGGCAATGCGTTTTGCAATTTGTTCGCCGCGAGCACGACACAGGACTTTCCGCTCATCAGCACTACAATATTCCTGATGCTCAACTGTAATATCCCGAGGGGTAGTAATAGCAGCGACTTTATCAGCGAAGCGCGTGTCAATTAGCCGAAATTCCTGATCTGCCAATTCGGTTTCAGAGAGCTCTAACGCTGACTGACATTGC
The DNA here is from genome assembly GCF_001758465.1 of Marisediminitalea lipolytica. Classification (GTDB taxonomy): domain Bacteria; phylum Pseudomonadota; class Gammaproteobacteria; order Enterobacterales; family Alteromonadaceae; genus Alteromonas; species Alteromonas lipolytica. The sequence goes on along the minus strand of NZ_MJIC01000010.1, from coordinate 212,676 downwards.
TCGTATCGCTGGTTAAAACTTTTTGCCAATATAGCAAGGTTCGCCTGAACAGCCTTCAGTGAGTTTATTGCATCTTGTTGTTCAGAGTCAGCAGGCGATAGTTGTAATTCAATGCGCTTGTCGAGCAGTTGCTTACTCCGGTCTACGTCGACTAACACCTCATTCAATACTTCACATCGAGATTGCAGTTGGCCGACGGTATAGGTAAATTCGGCTAATGCAGATGCATTAGCACGCACTTCACCGCAAAACACACAGCCCAAAGCCGCCCATATAATGAGAATAATATTTTTACGCATGCAGCTATTTAAATCTGGCACTTCCATTATTTAACTCACAACAACCTGGATACCATTTAGTCTCTACCAATCGAGCAACGATGTTCTAAGACCTAAACTGGAATATTCGGCAAAACGAAAAGGTTTGGTTAAATTTTGCTCTAGTTAATCAAACAAGGCACGACATGTATAGCGTTATATTACTGTTCAACCGCCAAATAGAACCAAAGTTTAATAGGCGGTTGGCTTTCTGGTTACGATGGGAGTTAGTCAATACCGATACATTGATTGCTTGAGATACATTTCATGCAACAAAAATAGATCCAGGCAAAATTTCACTATTCTGAGAGAAAAATGAACACTACTCTATTACAGAGCGGCTGGTGATGAAAAAGGCCGAGTAAATAAAAAGCCCGGTACTTTTTCAAGTCACCGGGCTTTTTGGTTTCGTTTAATTCAGGCTATTCAGCCTTGTCAGCATCATCCTTTGGCTTCGCCGGAGCGCGTTTACGCGTTGTGGCGGCCTTCGGGGTTGCAGGCTTTGTTGTTGCTGCTTTAGCGGCTGGCTTTTTGGCCGTGCTACGGGTAGTGCTTGCTGCACGTTTGGTCGCAGGCGTTTTAGCTGTTGCTTCGGCTTGTGCCTTGGCGGCGGCTTGCTTTGCTGCCAGCAATGCCACCTGTTCTACCAGCAAATCCACTTTCGTCGACAGCGCTTCAATTTGCATCGCGCGTTTTTGCTTGGGTGTTGTAAACGCAGGCATCCAGTTGTGCAGGGGCGACTGCCGCCACAGCTCTAACCATTGAGATGGATCGACTGTCTTGCGTAGTTGCGCTTCTACTTCGGCGCCGCGTGAAGCCAGTTCATCCAGCGTTTTCTGCGACTCGCCCACTTTTTGCTGTACCTGCTGATTAGCGGCATTGAGCTGCTCGGTAAACAGGCCTAACCCGGCCTCAAACCAACCCAAAATGGGCGATGTCGGTTTTTTATCTGACATAGTAACTCCTTAGCTGATGCAGGCAGCAGATGCTGCCTGTCCAGGTATTACTTATTTGCTGCCAGCTTAGCAACCGCTTCTGTAAGGGCGTCGACCTTGGCAGAAAGCTCTTCGATCTTCTGATCGGTATCATCCGTATCCAGACCCAGCTTTTTACGAACGTCCGCTACGCGGCTTTCAACTTCACTGGTGGTTTCTTTAAATTTGTCTTTGGCTTCAGATTCCAGCGTCTCGCCTTTGGACACCAGTTCTTCAAACATCTTGTTCGCATCTTTGGTCAGTTTTTCATACTGGCCTTGTGCTTCGTCAACGCTTTTGCCATATGCCCCTAAACCTGCCAACCAGATTTTACGGGCGAATTCTTCAGCTTCGCTGATTTTGCTTTTGATATCGTCTTTAGCTGCCATGATTTGGTCTCCTTTTGCTATCTGTACTCAGTGTAAAAGGAGAATTTAGAAATCACATACTAAAAACAAAAAGAATGGAGAATTGTTTTAGTGCAAACATAAAGAGCCGTGAAAACGGCTCTTAATCAACTAAATCCTGCGGCATGGTATCGCGCACTTCGTTCCAGACTTCGCCGGATGCGACTCCGTACTGCCGCACCACTACGGGAACGGCTTTATAATCGCCTTTTTCGGCCACTTCCTGCAGCTTGGCGTAAAACTCTTTTGCCACATCACGGGCACGCTGATCAGAAAAGAAGAAACCACCGATGCGAGAATACAGGCCACGGAATCCGTTCATCATCAGCACAAACACATTATTACCTGAGGCCAGCGCTAAATCATGGTTAAGCTGATAGTCAAATTGGGCAAATGCCTTGCCGTCTTCTTCGACATCTTTATATCGGGCAATAATGGCAGCAGATTCCTGCGGGTTATTTTTAATCGCACCGCGAATAAAAACAGCGCTTAAGTTAGTTCGGGCGGCTAGCAGATTATCCACCAGTTCCGGAATACCGTCCTGGTCAAGGCGCGCCAGTGTTTCGAGAATGTTCAGGCCACAGGTTTCCCAGAAGTTATTCACTTTGGTTGGTTTGCCATGCTGAATGGTTAACCAGCCATCACGGGCCAAACGCTGTAACACTTCGCGTAACGTGGTTCGGGTAACACCGATAAGTTCGGATAATTCCCGTTCAGCGGGAAGAATGGTGCCGGGAGGGAAACGACCGCTCCAGATTGACTCTACGATGTATTCCTCGGCAAAACCAGCCGGACTTTGTGCCTTGTATATCATAATTGCTCGCCACTGAACGTTCTTTTTATTTTCAAACTGATTGTACCAGATGCATTTTCATATGCACAATGAATAAATCGCCGCTTACCTGCGAATCCGGACTTACTTAAACTCATTCGGTAAAGTGTAACAGTTTTAACCACCAAATCAGCACAATAACTTATAATCAACGGCCTTTTTTATCACCGCAAACTGGCTTTTGACACATAAGTTTCATGGTAGGCTGATTTTCGAACAGCTATGCGCTTATGGTGTGACATACGTCGCTTTACTACTTCCTGTCGGGATTATTTTCGGTTAGTCTTTGCAAACTTAGACGAAAAGTCTCGTAAAAACAGACATTCACAACAAAACTGTCACTAACTTAGTGACATATTTTTATAAATCTCGTCTATTATTTATTGAGAACAACAAATTAAGCCTGTGATACAAAAGGAAATTACTCCATGCAAACCTCTATGACCATGGCGATCTATAAGAATTTTCTGGGACATGCGCCAGATTGGTATAAAAAGACCATTATTGGCTTTTTAATTGCTAACCCACTCATTTTTATGCTCGATCCCTTTCTGGCCGGTTGGTTACTGATTGTCGAGTTTATCTTTACGCTCGCTATGGCACTCAAATGCTACCCGCTACAACCCGGCGGTCTGCTGCTAATTGAAGCGCTTTTCATAGGCATGACAACACCACAACATATGATGCACGAAATCGAGGTAAACCTCGAAGTGCTGTTACTGCTGGTGTTTATGGTGGCTGGTATTTATTTTATGAAAGACCTGCTGCTGTTTTTGTTTACCAAGCTGGTCATTCGGGTACGCAATAAAACCGTACTGTCTCTGGCGTTTATTATTGCTTCGGCATTTTTATCAGCCTTCCTTGATGCGCTAACCGTGGTCGCCGTAATTATTGCTGTTGGCCTGGGCTTCTACACCATTTACCACAAGGTCGCGTCGGGGAAAGAATTCCACCACGATCACGACCATACCTCTGATGACAGCGTAAAAGACTTCGGCAGCAATGATCTCGACGACTTCCGTGCCTTCTTACGCAACCTCATGATGCACTCTGCGGTTGGTACAGCACTGGGTGGCGTAATGACTATGGTAGGCGAACCGCAAAACCTGATCATTGCCGATAAAGCCGGCTGGAACTTTGTTGAGTTCTTTATCCGTATGTCACCTATTACTGTACCAGTATTCCTGTTAGGTATTCTTACCACCGTACTACTGGAGAAAACCAAAGCCTTTGGTTACGGCGCGAAGCTGCCAGGGGCAGTACGCCAGATTCTGGTTGATTACGATAAATCCATGGACAGCGCGCGTTCGGTTCGTGACAAAGCCCGCCTTGGTGTGCAGGCACTTATTGGTATCTGGCTGGTTGTCGGCCTGGCAACACATATGGCGGCCGTTGGCTTAATTGGTTTGTCGGTTATTGTTCTGGCAACCTCCATGAGCGGCGTTATCGAAGAACACGCTCTGGGTAAGGCGTTTGAAGAAGCCCTGCCCTTTACCGCTTTGCTTTGTGTTTTCTTTGGCGTAGTAGCAGTGATTATTGACCAAGGCTTATTTGCACCGGTTATTCACTGGGTACTGGGCTTTGAAGGAACAACCCAACTGGTGATGTTTTATCTCGCCAACGGGGTACTATCCATGGTGAGTGATAACGTGTTTGTGGGCTCGGTGTATATAACCGAAGTGAGCACTGCGCTGGCCAATGGTGATATCACCCGCGACCAGTTTGACCTCTTGGCGGTAGCTATTAACACAGGTACTAACCTGCCAAGTGTAGCGACACCAAATGGTCAGGCAGCGTTCCTGTTCCTGCTAACCTCTGCCATTGCACCGTTATTAAGATTATCTTATGGCCGCATGGTTTACATGGCCCTGCCTTACACTATCGTGCTGGCAATTGTTGGTTTAGCAGCAACTTACCTGGGTCTGGCAGACGTCACACAATGGCTTTATGATATGCATCTAATAGAACACCATACCGGTGTTCCGGGTGCTACCCCAAGCCACTAGGAGACCATCAGGGAATGGGAATTTTTCAGGGACTCAGCCGCTGGGCAGAACAAAAATCTGCCTGGCTGGTATTATTTGCAACCTCGTTTGCCCTAGAGCTGACCGCGTTGTATTTTCAGCATGGTATGGGGCTGCAGCCGTGTATTATGTGTATATACCAGCGTACGGCCATGTGGGGCATTGTTCTGGCTGGCTTGCTGGTGCTGCTGTTCAATCACCCGATTACCCGGTTAGGCGGCTACGCCCTGTGGGGCTACAGCGCCGTCCGCGGTTTTATGATTGCGTCTGAGCATATTGAAATTATAGAGTCTGATGATCCCTTCTTTGGTACCTGTGAAATTTTCCCTAACTTTCCGGAATGGGCTCCTTTACATGAGTGGCTGCCGGAAATTTTTGCTGCCCGTGGTGACTGTCTGGAAAACAGCTGGCAGTTTTTGTCGATGGGCATGGCCGAATGGATGCAGATCATTTTCGGCGCTTATTTTGCGGTGCTCGTTATAGTCCTGTTAGCCAGAGTTATCGATAAGAAACTCTTTTGATCGACCTCACTACCCTTCCTGTAAGACTGGCTCCCATTTTCACCGATGCCGGGCCAGTCAAAATTATCCGCGCTCATCACAAATACGCCCTGCCGTTATCTGAAGCAGGAAAGCTGGCATTATCCAGTGTTAAGCCGTACATGGGCCCAGGCTTAACGCCGGTAACCCTTCGACATGCAGAATCACTAATCACAACGCTTGAGCAACAGCGTCAGATTGGTTATGGGATTACCTACTTACTCATGTGGAATGAACAGTGCCTGGGCATGGGTCTGTTGAATTATATCCACCCGGTGCATTTGAATGCCAATTTAGGCCTGTGGCTGGTTCCTGCCGCCAGAGGACGTGGCCTGGCCGTTAAACTGTGTGAACGCCTGATAGAGATAGCCAGACAACCCTTAGGCCTTAACCGAATAGAATATTTCACCCTGCCTGATAACCAGGCCAGTATTAAACTGGCACAGGCCCTTGGTGCGCGGAAAGAAGCCCTGTGCAAACGCCGTATTCTTAATCAGGATGCCCTGCTGTTTAGCCTGCTGCTGTAATGAATGCGTTATTCAATGGTAACAAGATAGCTTTGCACTCTGGGCCCCCAAACTGAATTTCGATAGACCTTTAAAAAGTAGTTTTTCCAACTGTCTTTTTCTGCAGCGCTGTCTGTTTTTAACTGCACTTGAGAAATCGGCTCAGGTGTTTCGTCATCACTGAAAGCGTCACCTATCCCAATCTCAAATATTTCGGCAGACTCCGGGGTAATGACAATTTGCCCCCGATAAACAGGCTCACCAGTTTTAACTATGATTATGTCCTGCCAGACTTCGCCAGCCCGGTAATTATAATTTTGACGATTACGGTCGCGCTTTTTGTCATAATACTGGTCAGAGTCAAAGGTATACCGTGTGACATTTTGCATAACAAAACGATATTCACCGGCTGGTACATCAGAGAACAAAATATGTCCGTAACGCTCGTCAGTGTAATTAATTGTCGTGTTATCGTGGATATTTTGCAGAACAGGATAAGCCGCAGACAACCCTGATACTCCGTCAAACATCTCGCCTTCAGGTGGCATCAGTTTCACATCCACTAGCACTAACCCCGTTCTCGCGGGGTCACCCTGTAGCGGCGATGGCCCACCACCTAGCAAATCCCCGATGGTGGTACCATTAGACGCGCAACCAGCCATTATTACAACGGCAATTGTAGCCAAAAACCAACGAACAACGGGATTAGATGCGACTGCCATAAACTATTTCTCCTGCACCATTTGCGCGTAGATAATTAATAAAAGTTGTTTATTACCCATTAGTTTAGCTCAAGTCAGGTAAATAAAAGAAAGTCCCTCAGCCAATGCGCATTAACAGCGTTCGGCTTTGCTGTAATGGATATGATTTTAGGCACAGAGGACTATCAGGAGTTGATTTTTGCCCGAACAAAAGAAATCAGGGTATAAATTACTGAGCCATAGCACATAACAGCCACAAATCCGGCAGGATAGGCCATTAGCAGCATCCCTGTGTGCCAGCCGTAGAATGCCATGGTGGTACAAATAATGGCCAGTGAAAGCTCGATGAGCAGGCTTTCCCAGTTGAGTCGGTAATCGGTATCTACCGGTGGTGCGAAAAAGTTAATTTTGTAGGGCATGGGTTTAATCCTTAAACACATTCGCAAGAATGTTTAAGCAGGCTGCGACAAGGGCACAGCCTGCCTTGCTTGCTATAAAGTGATAGCAAATTCCTTGTCGGCTTACCAGTGAATCAGATGAACGACGGCACCGCTCAGTGAACGGATGCCGAAGAAAGGTGATGCTCAAGGCGCAGGGCTAATCTAAATCTTCCAGAGGCCAGATCGCAATGTATTGCTCAAAGTTATCTAGATCGGCCTGTGACTCGGGGATTGTTTTACCACGCACCGACATGCCCTGCTTATGCATGGCGGATTTTTTCCCCCGGTTTAGCAAAGGATGCCAGGATGGAATACCCCTGCCCTCATGTAAGCGGCGATAGGTGCAGCTGGTAGGCATAAAAAAGATGTCTTTGAGGTTTTCCTTCGTAAGTTTTACGCAGTCAGGTACTAACTCCTGACGCTCTGCATAGCGACTGCAACTGCAGGTTTTGGTGTTCAGTAAATCGCAGGCAATATTGGTGTAGTGCAGAACTTCGTTAGCCTGCATATAGTTGGTCGGAGCGGGTTCTTCACTGCCGTCATCATCAATAAACTTATGCAAACAACACTTGGCGCAGCCATCACACAGCGCTTCCCACTCTTCGCGGCTCATGGCATCCAGTGACTTGGTTTCCCAAAAACGGTCTTCCACGTTACGCTCCCACCCGGGTCGAAATATCAAACCAAGGGGCCATTTGCAGTTGCAAACTATCACCCTGTTGCAGGGGCCCAACCCCTTTTGGCGTACCGGTAAGCACAATATCACCCGGTTGGAGTGAAAACACCTCGGAAATTGCGCAAAGCAGGCTGAGCGCATCGCGCATCATCATTTTAGTATTGCCTTGCTGGCGAGTCTCACCGTTAATGGTTAAGCCAAATTCCAGCCCTGATAGCAATGCCGGATCCGTTAATGGCGTGAAACCACTCACCGGGCAAGCACCATCAAAAGCCTTGGCTCGTTCCCAGGGCTGCCCTTTGTCTTTTAAGCGTTGCTGGACATCACGAAGGGTCAGATCAAGCGCCAATCCTATTCCCCAAATCGCTGCAGCGGCGGCTTCGGTACTTGTGCACTGGCTCAGCGGCTGGCCAATGAGCAATGCCACTTCAAGTTCGTTATGACACTCACCCAAACCAAGTGGAATATGCACCGGCAATGTAACATCACATAACGCAGTGGCCGGCTTCATAAACAACAGTGGCTCAGAAGGCACTTCGTTGTTTAATTCCTGAATGTGATCAAGATAGTTACGTCCGACACAAACTACTTTACCCACGGGTAAATCGATAGCCTGTCCGGAGTCATTTTGATGTTGATACATTATTTACCCTGTTTAATTCGTTCAGAAAGATAGCTTACAGAAATGCCAAAATAGCTCGACCGGTTCCATTTCATCAGCGTGTGAAAATTCTGATACACCAGATAAATTCGCCCGTCCTTGCCGTCCGGCATGATCAGTGAGGCATTAATAGCCACCGCGGGCAAATCCTTACCATTAAATCGTCTGACACCTTGCTGCTGCCAAAAAGTCAGGGGCTTAAAATTGGCTTTGGCTAATCCGGCAAGCTCAAAGTTGAAACCGTCCTTAACACTAACCTGCCGGCCCCAGGTCTGATTTACCTGCCAGCCTTCCGAAGCTAAAAAGTTAGCGATGGATGTGAAAACGTCAGCCGGGGTATTCCAGATATCTTTTCGGCCGTCACCATCGTAATCAACCGCATACTGTAAGAAAGAGGTAGGGATAAACTGGCTTTGCCCCATGGCGCCAGCCCAGGAACCATTAAAATCCTTCAGCATAATGTGGCCTTCCTGCAATATTGTCAGCGCCGCCATAAACTGTTTTTTAAACAAGGCTTCTCTACGCCCTTCAAATGCCAGTGAGGCCAGCGCCGACAGCACCGGATAGCTACCCTGAATACGGCCAAAATTCGATTCATTGCCCCACAAAGCGACGATGAAGCGCGGCTGAACACCGTATTCCTTACCTATTTTAGTCAGCAGTGCATGGTGTTCGTTGAGCAAGGTTACCGCTTGGGTTACTTTCCAGTCCGGCACCCGGGTTTTGAGGTATTTATCGAGGGTAATTTTGCTTTCAGGCTGATTTTTGTCGGCTTTGACCACCGTCGCGCGATAATAAATGGTCGCGAACACGTTCTCAACAAACTGGCGGCCAAAGCCGGCGGCGACGGCCTCGGCTTTAAGCGTTTCTTTATATTGTTCAAATTGCTGTTGTTCGGCTTGCTGCGCCACTGCGGTAAAAGAAACCGCGACGAAGCACAGCAGCAGGGAGACAAACTTTCGCATCTTACCCTCCCTAGGATTTAGGCGATATTGGTGCCAGGCCAAGCTCAGCGCGATGAACTTCCAGCCAGTTTTCTTCCTTAGGCGGCATTTGTAAATAAAAGCCCGGATCATCCATGGCCTCAATCAGTTTTTGTTTGTCGACAGCGCCTAACACCTCACGTTTCTGCACCGGTAACATCATTACCAGTTGCGGACGACCAAAACGGCTCATCAATGCTTCAGGTACGGCGGAAAAGTCATCTTTTTTGGGAACATAAAGAAACATCCCCTCTTTTTTGGCGGTTTTATATACGGCAATCAACATGTTTTTTCAGTTTTCGTTTTTGTTCAGTATGGTCTCAACTATGGGTGCAAACAGGGGTTCGCGCCATCCGGTCAGGACATCAGGTTTCAATCCCATTAAGCGGTATTCATCAATGTCTGCCCAATAGTATTTTAGCAGCTGATTAAGCTGTTTTTTAGAGGCGAGTACCTCTTCTGCCACCCCGTACTCAGCGGCCATTTCGCTAACGGCCTGCTTAAATCGCGCGAGGGTTTGTTTATACGCGGGAAAATCTACCAGTCTCAACACTCTGGGAATATGGTCTGCCGGTGGTGTTTGCTCAAATTCCTGTAAGCCTGCATGAATTTGGTTGAGCAACAAATCCGGATTGAGCCTGCGCTCCTGTGGCGTGAGGCAGTGAATACGCGCCAGCGCCGACTTTGATTGTGGCATTCGCAGCGCCAGTTCGTACAGGTGGGCTTCCTTAAACACAAAATTAAGTGCCATGTTCCGCTCTTTTGCGCGGCGCACCCGCCAGGCTGCCAGATATTTTAAGACCGTCAGTTGCTGACTGGACAAGCGCCAGTTGTTACTGATAGTCAGGTAGGCATAATCTTCAGGCAGACTGGCTTTTTTCTTGTCACTCAGGCATGCAGATTCAGATAATACCCATGCGGTTTTACCTTTAGCTTCCACCATATTGTACAGCTGCTCGAATGCTGGCAACAGGTACAGTACGTCATCAGCGGCGTAGCGACACTGCTTGTCAGACAAAGGACGCGCCAACCAATCGGTTCGTGATTCCCCTTTTTCAAGCTCCGTATTTAACAGCATTTCAATGAGCCTGCCATACCCCATGGTCACCCCCAGGCCTAACAAACTGGCGGCAAACTGCGTATCAAAAATAGGAGCAGGCACTTCGTTAAAGGTTGCCAGAAATGCTTCCAGATCTTCCGAACAGGAATGTAATACCTTGATCACGTTCGGGTTAGTAAGCAGATGCACTAACGATGACATATCGTCAATGGCGAGCGGATCAATCAGCACCAGCTGATGACCATCAAAAAGCTGAACCAAACCTAATTCAGGTGCCAGCGTACGAGTGCGAACAAATTCGGTATCCAGCGCAACGGCGGGCTGCCGGGCGGCTCTGGCACAAACAAGGTCCAGCGTTTCCTGATCCTGTATATATATATATTCCATAAACAAAAAACCGGCCTAAGGCCGGTTATTCTCTTTTATTAGGGCCTGACGACGCCGCTAATCTCTTAGCTCGCGTCGTAATATTTTGCCTACATTGGTTTTAGGTAATTCATCCTTAAACTCCACATGCTTGGGTACCTTGTACCCGGTCAGGTGAGTTCGACAATGTGAAATTACGGCCTCAGCGGTCAGGGTATCGTCTTTTCTGACAATAAACAGTTTAACCACTTCCCCGCTGACATCATGAGGGACACCAATGGCGGCGACTTCAAGCACAGCCTCGTGCATCGCTGCGACTTCTTCTATCTCATTCGGGAATACATTAAACCCGGATACCAGAATCATATCCTTTTTCCGGTCAACAATGTAGAAATATCCTTCCTCATCACATTTTGCGATGTCACCCGTAGCCAGCCAACCGTCTTTTAATATCTCGTCGGTAGCTTCGGGGCGGTTGAAGTAGCCTTTCATTACCTGCGGACCTTTAACCAACATTTCGCCGGCTTCCCCTTCGGCGACTTCATTACCGTTGTCATCAACCAACATAATGTCAGTTGAAGGCACAGGCAGACCAATAGCGCCTTTATAGGCTTCCAGTTGTGGCGGATTAACCGCAACTACCGGTGAACACTCTGTTAATCCATAACCTTCCAGCAAGACTGTGCCGGTTACCTGTTGCCATTTTTCGGCTACTGGGCGCTGCACGGCCATGCCGCCGCCCAAACCAAACTTAAACTGAGAAAAATCCAGGTCCTTAAAACCCGGCGTATTAAGCAGGCCGTTAAATAACGTATTTACGCCCGGTAAAATAGCAAAGGGATGTTTACTTAGCTCTTTAACAAAACCAGGCATATCCCGAGGATTGGTTATTAGCAAATTTGGACAGCCAAATTTTAAGAATAACAAGCAGTTAGCAAGCAATGCGAAAATATGATAAAGCGGCAGTGCGGTGACTACCAAATCTTTGCCGGGCGTAATTACGGTTGCCAGAATGCCTGACACCTGTTCGAGATTGGCAATCATGTTGCGGTGAGTCAGCATAGCGCCTTTAGATACCCCGGTGGTACCACCGGTGTATTGCAAAAACGCCAGGTCTTCACCGTTAATTGAGGGCCGCGTGTAGGTGAGATTTTCGCCTGATTTTATAGCTTTCATCAGGGATTTAGCCTGCGGCAGTTTGAAATCCGGCACCATCTTTTTAACGTGCTTAACCACAAAGTTGACTACCCAGCGTTTTGGCGCTGGCAGCATATCGGCTAAGGACGTCAGCAGCACTTGCTGTACGCCGGTTTCAGCAACGACCTTATCCAGTGTATGGGCAAAATTATCCACAATAATAATGGCTTTTGCCTGGCTGTCGTTGAGCTGATGTTTTAATTCACGGGCGGTATAAAGCGGGTTAACGTTAACTACGGTCATACCGGCACGCAAAATACCAAACATCGCCACCGGGTACTGCAGCAGATTGGGCATCATTATAGCAATAGCATCGCCGGCCTTAAAACCGTTGTGCTGAAGATAAGCCGCGAACTGCCGGGACAAGCTGTCGAGCTCGTTAAAGCTCATTTTCTGGCCCATATTGATATAGGCAGTATTCTCACCGTATTTTGCTACTGACTCATCAAGAATATCCGTAATGGACGCGTAACGATCGGGATCGATCTCTGGCGTTACTCTTGAGTCATAATGCTTAAGCCAGATTTTTTCCACCAAGCTCTCCTGTCAAACCAAGTCCTTTGACTTTTTTCTTTGTATTAACCACTACTATGCCAGACCACTGGTCTGATGTGTTGCATATACTATAGGATGATTAGCAAAAGATAAACGCTGTTGTTTACATTTCTTCAACAAATTCACAAATTGATTTGCAAACCGCTGAAGGTTTGCTCATATGGAAGTGATGTCCTCCTGAGAATAGTTCAAAACGACTGTTTTTCAACCAGGTTTTACGTTTTTCGTAGGTTGATTCCATTTCTTTAAAGCTATCTGATGCGCCGCCTATCCATACCGGACATTCAATTGCTTCCATCAGGTTTTGTGCCTGTGCCTCGGTTAATCGCAGGGATGACTTGGTTCTTAAACGCGGATCACTACGCCAGCCAGTAACGCCACTTTCCAGAACACAAATATTTCGCTGCAGAATGGTTTGAGCGTGTTCAGGCAAAATATCGGTAGTCTTGCAGCGAGCAGCAATGGCGGCTTGCAAATCAACCTCTTTTGCCCCGGATTGCGGTTTGTTTTTAGGTAAGCGGGAAAGAATAGAGGCGCGTAACTGCTCTGCACTGGTTTCAGCAGGTAGCGTGAGTGGACCACCAGCATCAATTAATGCAATGGCTTTAACGTAGTCAGAGAATGCCGCTGCATATAAGCTGGCTAAAATCCCCCCCATGGAATGGCCAACAATAATGATGTCCTGCCAGTCCTGACTCACTACAAGTTCGTGAATATCCTGCACATAATCCATTTGATTATACTGGCCGCCTTTAGGCCGGTGATCGCTCATGCCGTGCCCGGGTAAATCCAAAGCAATAAACTGGAACTGTTCAAGGTAGGGCGCCAGACAAGCCATACTGGCTGCGTTATCGAGAAAACCATGTAACGCCAGAACCAGCGGGCCGCTGCGGCCATTAGTGAGCCCGCGTAAGGTGCCGGTAGACAGTTTAAATTCACATTCTTGCATTACAACTCCTTTGGTCTGTGCCCATCAAAATCGATTCAATGAGCAGCAGTGTAGCAGCGCTTCAGCTAAAAGTTGATGCTTTAATGACGTTTATGACAAGCGGCGGCATGAACTTGCCATGCCGCCGGTATCTCTTTGCCATTCGCGGACAGAATTTGCCGCCTAGGGTTCATGTCGGCGCAGTGAGCGATTGCCTGAATTGTTGTTGCGTGGATTCTGTGCTGGTCTTGGCGTGTAATTAGGCGATAACGGCGGCTTGCTTGCCCCATTATTGCTGCCGTTCCAGTTCAGATTATTCGATGTACGAATAACACGTACCCGCGGCGCAAATCCCCAGGGCCGCCAATAAGGATGCCAGTACGGGTGATAGAAGGGCGAGTACCAGCCAGTGTAATAATCAAAGAAGAGAGTTGAGGTATCGTAAACTTGCTGATTGCGCCACAGATGGTAGTTTTCAACCATTATCGTGGGATACATATAGGGCTGCTCGCCTACCATGCCGGCAATGGGCTGCCCTACCGTACCTAAAAATGTCACGGTACGACCGTTTTCAAACAGGATCGGATCAACAAATTTGTTAATCACGGCTTTAAATCGACCGATGGTGTCTTCACTGGTGTTCGGCTTGCCGTAGTGATTAAGCGGAAAATACACTATTTCAATCAGTGTTTTATCGGGTTTGTTTTGCACATCCGTAATAATCCCTCCCCAACGGGCTTTCTGCCCTAACACCTCGTCACCGGCTACTACAGCCTTATTGTAACCAATTAATGGCGTATTTTCTGCGACCTGGATAGGCTCAGGAACAATGGCACAAGCGGATAAGCTAAGTGCGAATAACACGACGAATGCACGAAATAACATAATGGTTCCTTGCTTTAGCGTTACGTAAAAAGTGCAGCGGAAAAACCTATTCTTTCATTAATTATACATACTCGCCACGACTAATTGCCGGATCACCGCAATGTAGAGCGAATGAAAAAATCTGCCTTAGTATGATTATAGAAGAGTAAACTGAACGACAACTGAATTCAGGCGTATTCATCGACGTGAATCAACCAATTAAAGCAAAAGTAGAAATTTTGAGAAAAAGCCGGAAATACCGGGCGTTAAGCGTAAATATCGACGCCCATCATTTCTCTTATTGCGGCTTTTTTAGTTTCACGTTCATGACTGCCGTAAGCTTCGATAGCCAGAATAGCCGGCCCTTGCGGTTTATCATAGCCTGTTGATTGGCGAAAAGCGTCCGCCCGGGCCTTAGACTCGGCATTGCCGGCCCGCGGCTGTAATTCAGCAACAGAGAGCGGCTGAGCGCCGTCTGCAGGTTTAACCGTACCAGGCTTCGCTACCGGCCGTGGCTGTTGCGCCTTGCCTTCAACATTGGGGGTGATTAATCCCTGACGAATTTCCATAGCTGTTTTTTGGCCCGCTGAATGACGTTATTCTGACATTGTGTTCAATCCTGTAGCACAGCAAGTTTTACGCCAATTTAAGCGATCCGCGACTGTCCTTAACGGCCAGGCAGCTTTTTCCAGGTTACCGTATTACGCAGATATTCTGGCGTCACTGCCTCGGCGCTGACGCCTGCCCCCGCTTTTAACTGCGCAACAGCCAGAGGCAACATAAAACGCGCATAAGGATAGCTCACCCGCACGTTATGCTCTGGCCCAAGCAGAGCCGTAAGCACCGGATAGGCATTCCAACCGGTTCCCGCGATGGCCATAGTTGCAACATCCAACTGTTCAGCCACCTGCTCTGGCGCAATCACCTGCTCTTCGCCGACTAATTCGGCAACGCCGTTATTACTGCGGTAATGACCAAAATAGACCTCGCCCATTCGAGCATCGATAGCAACAGCAACCTCAGCACTATTTTCAGACGCTATTACCTGCTGGGCCATGGCCGCAAGCGTACTAACACCAACCACTGGCAACTCGCTGCCCAGCGCCAGGCCTTGAATAATACCTGTTGCAATACGCACGCCAGTAAAGCTGCCAGGGCCGCGTCCAAATCCGAGCCCGTCGAGTTGCGCGAGGGTGGCTCCGGCCTCCTTTAAAACGGCATCAACCATTGGCAAAATCTTCTGGCTGTGCTGTTGTGGGCAAACTTCGTAGCGGGTATAAAGGGTCTGGTTAAACTCCAGCGCAACCGAACAGGCCTCGGTAGCGGTATCAATAGTTAATATGTTCATCGGTTATTCTTCTGTTACGGCTTCTTTATGTTCGATCTGACGTAAAAACTGTTCTACTTCGGCTAAATCACGGGTACGTTTCATCGGCGGCAAACTCCCCAGAAAAGTTTGTGCATAGGGTTTGGTTACCAGCCGATTATCACAGATTACCAACACACCTGCATCCGCCGGATCACGAATTAACCGACCAGCCCCCTGTTTTAGGGTAATAACAGCCTGTGGTATCTGAATACTGCCAAAGGGATTGCCGCCTTTTTTACGGCACTCTTCCAGCCGCGCCTGCAACAAAGGATCATCAGGCGCGGCAAAAGGCAGCTTGTCGATCATCACGCACACCAAATCATTGCCCCGCACATCCACACCTTCCCAAAATGCGCCGGTCCCCAGCAATACCGCTGCGGGATCAGACAAATAGGCACTGAGCAAAGCCTGCTTGGATGTGCTGCCCTGTACCAGCACCGGATTATCGATTTGCTCTTCCAGTGCGCTGGCCACTTCCTGTAAGGCGGCATGACTGGTAAACAACAGGAAACAGCGTCCGCCGCTGGCCTTTATCAGCTTTTTCGCAATATTCACCAGCTGTTTACGCATGGTTGGCATGTGCGGCTCAGGCAAATATCTGGGCACACAAAGCATGGCCTGTTTGGCGTAATCAAAAGGGCTGTCGAGCAGCATGGTTTTAGCTTTTTCCAGTCCCATACGCCGCTGGAAATGGGTAAAGTCGTTATCCACTACCAGGGTAGCCGAGGTAAATACCCAGCCGCGGTCGTCAGACTCTACAAAACGCCTGAATTTAGCCGCAATCGACAAGGGGGTCATATGCATTACGATATGGCGGGGCGTGGTTTCGTACCACAGGCTCATGCCGTCGTGTTCCTGGGTGGTAAACAGCGCCAGTTTTTCCCGACTTTGCACAATGCGATCAAACAGATTATCAAGGTCTTTATCACGGCCGATATGCAGCTTACAAATATCGTAAAGCACGCCAACGGCATCTTCCAGCCGACTAACCTGCGTTGCAACGTCTTCCCGTTCCATCGCCTCGAGCCAATGCCCTCGTTGTGGTTTATCGGCAAATAAAATCCGCAGATCCGCTGCCAGCATCCGAACCTTCTCACCGGCTTTTTCCAGTTGGTCGGCATCTTTTAACACCGTGCGGTATAACAGGGTAATCTCTTTGCAAATTTCGGTTAACTGGCGGGTAGAAATCGCCTCACCAAAATACTCACTGGCAATCTCCGGGATCTGGTGTGCTTCGTCGAATATAATGCAGTCAGCCTCGGGAATTAGCTCACCAAAGCCGGTGTCCCGCAGCGCCATGTCAGCAAAAAATAAATGGTGGTTAACCACCACAATGTCGGCATCCATGGCTTTTTTACGAGCTTTTACCAGATAACAGTCTTCATAATCCGGGCAATCCCGTCCCAGGCAGTTATCCACGGTAGAAGTCACCAAAGGGATCACCCGCGCATCTTCGGGTAAGGTTTTCACCTCGCCCATATCGCCGGTTTTGGTGGTATTGGCCCAGTCTCTGACGATGGACAGCTCGCTCAGCACATCCGACTCCACCAGGGTGGAATTTCCACCATGCTGAGCCAGCCGATGTAAACACAAATAATTAGCCCGCCCCTTAAGCAAGGCTGTTTTGCGGTTACTGGCGAGGGCTTTTTTAATAACCGGTAAGTCGCGGTGAAACAATTGTTCCTGCAGGTTTTTGGTACCGGTGGAGACAATAGCCTTACCCTTAGACAATAACACCGGTGCCAGATAGGCAAAGGTTTTTCCTGTTCCGGTACCGGCTTCGACAATTAAGCTGTCGGCATGGGTAATAGCGCTGGCTACGGCTTTTGCCATATCAGTTTGAGCCTGGCGGGGACTAAACCCGTTAATCGCTTTTGCCAGTAATCCGGAGCCCGAAAATACGTCGTCTAAACTGGGCATAGTGTTCCTGAGTTATTCCAAAACGCCTATTATGCCAAAGATTTCAGAACACGTCTGTGGGTCTGTTAGAACAGGGGGAAATTAGCCGAGACAAATACCCGAAATGACCAGGGAGGCATAACCAGGCGCTGACCCAGCGTTACCAAACTGTCCGTTTCGGCGAAAACATCAAGATATTCACCGGGGAACAGGTTTTCGTAAAAATCCACCACCACAGACTGAGCAGAAAAATTGAGCGCCACAACAACTTTAATCTCATTTTGCATTCGTACAAAACTCAGTACCTGAGCCTGTGCAGAATTAGGCACCTGAATCATTCTTGCGCCAAACTCGCCGTTCCATAACGCCGGAATGTTTTTTTTCAGGCAGACAAGCTTCTTGTATAAATCCCCAATGGGATGGGCCCGCCAATCGATGGGATCCCGCTCAAAAAACGCCAAGCGCTTACTTTCGCCCGCCTCCTGACCATTATGGATAAGTGGCACCCCCTCCCCCAACACAGACAACACAATAGCAGCTTCCAGACAGTCGCCAAATTGTTCGCGTTGCGTGCCATCCCAGGCATTTTTATCGTGATTGCTCACAAAAGTCATGCGATAAGCTGAATGCGGCCAGGCTCTTTCATTCCATGAGTAGTACTTGCGCAAACGGTCTAATGGCGCTTTGCCATGTGCTATATCATGTAGGGCTTCGTTCCAGCTCCAGGCATACGTCATGTTAAAGCCATCACGATGGAGATCGCGGTTCTCCCATTCAGCCAGTAAAAATACTGGTTTAATTTTATCCAGTGCAGATCGTGCCTGTTGCCAGAAATCATTGGGTACGTACCCGGCCACATCGCACCTAAAGCCATCGATATCAAAGTTAGTCACCCAGTACGACATGGCGTTAATCATATACTCGCGCAAACCAGGCTGATCGTAGTCAAACTCGATAATGTCACTCCAGTCCCACCAGGGAGAAGGACGAAAATCCCCTTTATGATCCCGGGCATACCATTCCGGGTGTGTCGTAACTAAGGAATTATCCCAGGCACTGTGATTGGGTACCCAGTCCAGAATAACCTTGAGTCCCAGAGCGTGGGCTTTATCCACCAGATGCTGAAAACCACTGGCATCACCGAATTCCGGATTAATGGCCAGATAGTCCTTTACCGCATAAGGGCTACCTAATTCGCCTTTGCGATTTTTGACGCCAATTGGATGAACAGGCATAAGCCAAAGGATAGTGGCACCCAGTTCAACGATGGCTTCGAGTTTGTCGGTGACCCCGTCGAAGTTACCTTGCTGACTGAACTGACGCGTGTTGACCTGATAAATAACCGCGTCCTTACTCCAGTCGGGCTGACTCAGAGAATAAAGCTCAACGGGCTTTAAAGACATAAAAAACGAGTCCTTTCAATTATCGGAAGTTTCACCTTAACAGAGTACGCGGTTCATTTTAAAGCTATAGACTAAAGTTTATTTTTACGCCCGGATGGATATGACCTTATAAAAGACTGATTAGCCCCAATACAAATACCCACAATGCAAAAAACAACTTTACCTGTCTGGGTGAAAAGAAAAGCACTAGATAGCGGGCAATTCTGCCGCCGATAACTGCCCCCGCCCCGGCAAATAAAACGACCTGCCAGTTAACCGCCTGTGTTACCAGCAATCCGTGCAGTACGCCGCCCCACACGGTGCAAGCCGATATGATTACGGCCGCGCCAATGGCCAGCGTAACGTCAAAGCGCCTGACAATAAGGTAAACCGCTATTATTTCACCAATACCTACCGACAAATAGGCGGTAAGAATGCCGCCGATAAAAGCCAGCATTGGCAGCGCAAATTTGTCAATTTGACCAAGAACGGTTTGGCAGTGACGCTGATTAAGTCGCTTTAGCGACAGCAAAATGGCTACCGCCAGTCCCATAGAAAAAACGCCAAAACCAATATGCAGCTGAGAAGCTAACGCAGAAAAACTCAGCGTTGCAAGAAAATAGTCAAAGCCGAACTGGGCCAGCCAGAGACCACACAATCCCATTGGAATGCTGTACTTTAGCGTACCGGGTAACGGTTGCCAGTTGGCTTGTTGACGCTGCGTGTGACGATAAAACTGGCCCCAACTCAGTGCTCCGGCGCTCATACCACAACACTGAATAGCAAAGCTGGTCGCCACGACGGTCTCGGGCGTAAATGCCAGTTGCTGGAAAAACGGCACAAACACCACGCCACCGCCTGCGCCGGTGGCATTGGCGAATATAGCTCCGATAACACCTAAAAACAGAAAAGCACCAAAATCACTAAGCAGCGTAAATAGTTGCGTGTTACCGGCTAGCAATACCAGCAATAACCAGGCAATAGCCAGCAACGTTAACCAGGGATGAGTACTAAATGTATTTTTCACACGAATTATTAACAACTATGAACGGCCGCACTTTGCCAGATTACACAACGGAAGTCGACTTAGTCTGTAGGGTTTAATACTGTCAGTAATTTCACGCTATACTGAAAAAGACTTCGGTTTGTTATGCGTACCTTATGGTTTTAGTTAAGCATCTCTCACAGTATAGCCTGATAACATTACGGCCAAACCGTTCAGCCGACTGGCTGCATAACAAATGGCTGATGCTGGGCATGGCAATAATTGCCTTTATGATTGCATGTGCCTGGGCCTGGGTTGGGGTGTGGATGGTTTTTCCCTTTGCCGGTATCGAAATAAGCTTACTTTGTTTTATGCTCTATCGGGTTAGCCTGCGCTCTTATCACAGTGAAACCCTGTCATTTGAGAAAGACTACGTACACATTCAACGCAGCACCAGACAGAGCAGCGTTATTACCCTCAACCGCAACGACGTTCATCTGGAAATGACAGAAAGCGCCCAGGACTGGTATTTACCGCAGGTTACTCTGGTCACTCCCAATCACAACATAGCCGTTGGTGAATTTCTGAATCAGGCAGACCGCCAGGAGCTGTATCGGGAAATTAAGAAGATGGGCGTTCCCGCCTGGCGTCATCATTGGTGGAAACACTAAGAGTGTAAACAATATTCACCTTACCTTTCCGACGGTTTCGGGCATTAATCATTGCTCAACAATAACATAGCAGGTAAATTAGCCTTTTCCAGAGGGATCGCATGAAAACAATAAAAGCGTTTTGCTGGCTGTTAGCCGCGTTTTGTGGCTGTACCCAGGCAGCTTCAGTTTGGAAAGTCACCAAAGACTCACACACTGTCTATATTGGCGGCACGCTGCATATTCTGAGCCCCCAGGATTTCCCGTTACCAGACGCTTACGGCCTGGCGTACAAAGCCGCTGACACACTGTTTTTTGAAACTGACATTGCTGGTCTTAACAGCCCGGCATTTCAGCGGGATTCATTACTTCGTCTTACCTACCAGAACGACACGCGTTTAAAAGACGTGCTATCCGCGCAAACCTATAACGAACTTAGTGCGCATTTGCGGGAAAGAAATATCGATATTGAGCAACTGGCTAATTACACCCCGGCCCTGGTCAGTATTACGCTGAGTATGACGGAATTACGTCGCATGGGGCTCACCAGTCAGGGCGTTGATGAATTCTATTATTTTAAAGCCATGACCGATCAGAAAAACCTCGACTGGTTTGAGTCACCACAGCAACAGTTAGAATTTATCGCTGCACTGGGCGGAAACGATGAAGATCAAATGATCAAGTACGCCCTGGAAGATGTCCGACAACTGCCGCTTGCCATCCAAGAACTGAAAAGCTATTGGCGCAGCGGTGACATGGCAGACTTGTATGCCACCCAGGCCAGCAGCTTCAGGGAAAACTTTCCGGTCATTTACCAACAGCTGTTAATAGACCGGAATAACACCTGGCTGCCAAAAATAGAGGCCATGTTTGATAGCGCAGAAATCGAATTTGTATTGGTAGGAACCATGCATCTCTCTGGTGAAGGCAGTGTACTCGACTTACTGGAGAAACGCGGTTTTACAATTACCCAATTGTAGACAGCATTTAACTGGCTTTTAGCGACGATTTACGATCTTCTTCCCGCTTAACCAGAACGAAAGTCAGGTACATTTTGGTGGGTAATGACAGGATCATGCCTATGGCCACCAAACAAGCGCTGATGACGATACCGGTCACCCCCATCTCTTCAATGGTTTCGCTGTACATATGACAATAAACGCCGGCAAGTATCAGGCTAATGCCAATACTCATAACTACTTTTAACAGTAAGATCAGTTTTTTGTCGGTCATCACACACCTCCATCACATATATATTAAATCTAATATAGGTAATGGAAAGGCGTGTTGATCTGTGTCACCAATTGATAAACAGGTAAAACTAAACACCCCTGCCCGGCTAATTTGCGCCGGTTATCTGAAACGCCGACCACAACGCAGGATCCCTGTACTTTGCTTTAGTGGTAATAATGGCCTGCCTCAAAGCATGTACTTTGGTCATGGTTTTTAAATTCTGATAAAAGTGGCCCATCAGGTAAGCCGTTGCCTCATCAGACACTGCCCATAAACTGGCCACAATCGATTGTGTGCCCGCGTATAAAAACCCACGGGTTAATCCAACGACATCATCGCCGCTCATAATCTCACCTAATGCGGTTTCACAGGCAGACAGGGTCACCAAATCGGCATTGAGCTTTAAAGTGTATAACTCTGAAACGGTCAGGTTTCCGTCTTCCCCATCACCGGGTGAAAGCAACATTCTGGATTGCAACGGTGACTGGCTATTAAACTCACCATGGGAAGCTAAATGTAAGTACTTAAATGAGGGAGCAAATTTCTTAAAGTTCGCTTCCGAGGCAAATTGTCTTAACAATATCTTAGAGTCTTTCCAGCCTTTATCTATCATCAGGGTTTCGTATTGCGCCCCGGGTAGATCGTATTGCGCGTCGCCTAAATCTGGATTACCCAACGCCAGTAAATCACTGGCATTTTCTGAGGGCTCATCAAGAAATTGCAGTACCGATGCCGAGGGCAAAAAGCGTAGATTATAGTCGTCGATCAAAAACGTATTGCCAGATGAAAGTGCAGCAAAGGGAATATAGTGGAGATTGCCATGGGGCACGATGGTTAATGTATCACCGTTAATAAGCGTCTTAACCGGCTGAATAATCTGGTCATAGACTTGTTGCGAAGCATGAGTGTATTCAGCCGAATTTAATTCAATACTGTTGCGAAATCGAACAATCTCACTATTTAATGTATCCGCGGTTATTTTTACCGCCTTTACATTTTGTTGGCTTACAACAAAGGCAAATAGCGTATCCGCTGAGCCGTAGTATTCCAGAAGGCTCTCGCGAGGGCCCAGGTTGCGCTGAATCTCTGCAACAGAAATTGGCCTGACGCTGGTTAGCGAGCTGAGTTCATCCGAAACTTGTTGAATATCATTGTTCAGCGCCTGAATTTTAATACCACGCTGATCGGCATTGGTGTTTGCCCTGAAACTTACCGCCATTGAAGCCAGTTCAAGTGCTTTTAACTCATCCAGTATTTTATCTGAGCCAGCTTCTGCAAAACGGTCCTGCTCTGCCAGCATATCAACTAATGCCCGCGCTTTTGCCCGCTCAACGTATTCGAAAGCCTCAGCATATTTTCCTTGTTCTACAAGCGCATCAATCAAGGTAAAATAGACAGCTTGTTTGTCGCCGACAAAGCCTATTCGGCCTGCTTCAGTATTGATATTCTCCCGATGCGATTCAATTTCTTCAATGGCTTTAAACAAATGCTCCTCGGCCACCGGGAAGTTCTTCTTACTAATATAAATTTTGCCTAAGTCTGACAATAAGGCCCACTTTAACGAGCCGAAGTTGTCCAGAATGGGATTGCTTAATAAAGTTTGATATTGCGTTTTAGCATAATCGGTATCGCCCATTTCATAGGCAATTTTAGCCACCATATAATCCCGTGGAAAAGTGATAAATTCACGGTCGCCCTGCGCTAAATAGTCTTTGTCATTAAAGGCCAGTTTGGTGAGTATGACACTTGGAAATACAATACTGCTGACCATGCCAACAAACTCAATTTCCCCGGACTCTTTCAGTTCAGTTAAGGCATTTTCATAGTCATTAATGGCAAAATAGGCTTTGGCCAGATTCAGGTGAGCTTTTCTTGGGTTGGGATCTTCTATCTGACCGCTCAGGAATGAATTGGCCTCAACGACGTCTTCCACCGTTTTTTCTAGCTGTGTTAAATACACCTGTACCTGCTGCTCGTCGTTTAACAGCTTTGCTGCAATAACACCGCTCGACAAAGGCTCATGCAACAGGTCCATCTTGAAATTTTCATAGTCATACCAGCTTTTATTCAGGTCTTTCAGTAGCCCTACTGCATCGATTGCGATTTGAGCCTGTCGCAACGCCTCTTTCGCATCGCCAAGATCAAGGTAAGCCTTTGATAATAATGGTGCGGTGTAAGCTTTAGCCTGCTCGGTATTTAACTGAAATGCCCCTTGCATCGTGGTAGAAAAGCCCTTTTCGGCCACCATTACGTCAATGGTATCAATACAATCAAAAAACGTTGTGTACCGCTTTAACTCCAGATACGCCCGACACACTTCCAGTATTATTTTCGGATGGCGGTAATCCGGATTAGCAAATAGTCCCATATTAGTTTCGTAGTCAGAAACCAGAGATTCATACCTGCCGTCAAGTACCTGATTTTCATAGGCTTGATAATTGGCGACATTTGCACAACCTTGCACAAAAGCAAGAACCAGCAGTAAACAGAGTATTCGAATCATTTCAATTTTGACTTCTTTTGACATAGCACGACAACGAGTAACGCTTAAGCCTGGCTTCACATTAGCAACTGAATAAAAGGTATCTCATGGAACACGTGTTAACAAGTTCAGACACTGGCTCATCCAGCAAGGATAATAGCACTCGCTATGCTTAAAAAGCGGCTTCAAATACACCGTTCAAGTGATCATAAGGTTTTTTCCAAGCAGATACTCATCGCACTATTTATTTTGTGCGCTATCCATCCCCTGGATAAATGCTTTTTAAGTAGTAGATAGTTAAATCAGTTGCTTGACCGGAAACACGCCTGGGTCATCAGGACCTGCTACTCACTGAGCGCTAAACGAAAGCCTAAACTGGAAAATCTTTCAAAGGCTACATCAGCTCCCCGATAGGAAGATTTAACAAAATTAGCCGCGTTTGCCCAGGAGCCTCCCCTGACCACTCTTTTTTCACATTGGCTAAAATTAAGCTCATCATAAGCTTCGTCGAAAATCTCTTTACTCCAGCAATCGTGAACCCATTCCCATACATTGCCGTGCATGTCATATAAACCAAACGCGTTGGCTTTAAAGGACTTTACCGGAGCAGTAAAAAGATAACGGTCCGTACACTCTGTTTTCTCATTCCAGTTTTCACCATTAGAAAACAGGGTATTGTCGGCGATATTGGCATATCTGCAAAGTAAGGTTTCGTCATCGCCAAAACTGTAGTTAGATAAACTCTCTGCCCTTGCTGCATACTCCCACTCTGCTTCGGTTGGTAGTCGGTACTTTTTACCCGTCCTTTGCTGCAACCAGGCAATAAATTCATTCACATCATAGAAGCTTACACAGGTAACCGGATGAGTCGCGGTCTGCTGATTGCCATCAACGCTGGCATTTCGCCAACTCAAGCCCTTAACCCATTCCCATGTAGCACCAGGTAAACCCAACAAATTTTTGCTATCTACAGCAAAAGACCAACAACCTTCATGTTCGCGGTTAATTTCGGCATCAGTCAGGTATCCGCTTTCCTCCACAAACAAGGAAAAAAGTCCTTTGGTGACTTCGGTTTCAGACAAATAAAAACTTTTCACACTGACTTTTTTTACGCGATTAGCGCTTAATTTGAGCTCAAAACCTCCGGAGTTTACGTGCACCATAGTAAAAGCACTTTCGCCCAAAGCTTCGGTAAAGTTACCGACGCTATTAACCTTCACAGTTTGCGGTGATAACTGGATTAAAAAAGGTTTACTCGGAGCCGATAGTGTTACCCACTTTACCGTGGTTTGATAGCCTGGTTTACTCACCTCGAGTTGATACTTGCCCGGCTTCAGCGGCATCGCATACTGATAAACTGGTTTTATATTCAGGACCCTGACTCTTGCATCCACTGGAAATGTATCTACATACAAACTGAGCTTAGGGCTAGTTTCTGCTACTGGCCTTGACTGTGTAAAATTATCGATTCTTGCTCTGGCCACCTGAGCAAAAATACCATTGGGAAACTGGATTAGAAAAGCCTGTAATTCATCGATATCGTTGCTTTCTCTGACCAGTTTCCAAACTTCTAATTCTGCTGAAACTGACTTCTGATTGTCGGTTACCTGCGGCGTTGGCTTAACTTCAGCTTTAGTGATTTGTTGGCTATTATCAACCGGCACATTCACTTTAAACACGAAATCGCCAATATCCAGATCGATATCTTTTATTTTCCCGTACTGTGGCGTTTGATCGCGGGTATAGTGAGCCATCTCCTGCTCTAGATGCATTCCAAGCTCTGAGCCCGTCACATAACCATCACCATTAATGTCTCCTTTCCCGGATAAAGCCCGAAGTAGTACGGGAGTAAAGATACTTTTGGCGGGAACTTCCTCGCCAGCGCTACCAGCGGTTATAAATTGCCTTACGGGTTTACTGGTGTACTTATCTATATGTGGAGGGGCACTGGGTAACGAGCGGGTTTTGAATATGGTGCCGGAAAAGCAGCTATCGAACAGAAATAAAACATGTTTAGCAGTAATCTGTCTGGACCAGGCAAGGATCTGCGACATATCCAGTGATTTTCTTAGAAAGTCCTTACGACTTTTTACAGGAGTCGGGGCATCAGCGGGGACCAGATATCCTTTCGAACGGTTATTCATTGAATATCCGTGACCTGCAAAAAATACCAGCAAACGATTATTATCATCATAACCATATCGATCAAAAAACCGGTCTATCGCCAGATGAAGTTCGACACTAGAAGGATTTTCAACGGTGGTAACTGAGTTGAACCCTGTGCTTTCTAAATAGGACTTGAATTCAGCTACTTCTGACGGAACTGACTCAAGATCAGGCCATCCGTTAGTGTAATCGCTAACACCAATCAGCAGTGCATGACTTGATGAATAACCGTCAATATACGCACCATCTTTTGCTGCTATTACCTTTAATCCGCGACTCTGTGCCCACACACCTTCGATTACCAGACAGAATGAAAAAAACACGAATATTAAAGTCAGAACTGTTTTCACAAAAATCCCTTTTATCTAAACGCAGTGTAGTTAAATTGGCTTAGGTGTTATTTAGCAGGATAGCTGGTCACAACTTACCAGCCTACTAACTGATTGTTTTTTAACCTACCACTAAAGCATATCAGAAGAAAATGATTAAGGGAGTCATATTTCTATTTGTAATGAGTAACCGAAAACAAAAAACCCGCCGGAAGGCGGGTTTTTATTTTTAAATGCTTTTCAGCAGTAATCGAATTACTTAGCCGCTTTACGCGCTTTTGCTTCTTCGATAACTTTGTCAGCAACGTTTTGCGGACAGTTTGAGTAGTGGCTGAATTCCATAGAGAACTGACCACGACCTGAAGTAATAGTACGCAGGTGACCGATGTAACCGAACATTTCTGACAGAGGAACGTCTGCCTTAATGCGTACACCTGTTGCACCAGCTTCCTGGTCTTTGATCATACCACGACGACGGTTAAGGTCACCGATTACGTCACCTACGTTGTCTTCCGGGCTGAATACGTCAACTTTCATGATTGGCTCAAGAAGCTGAGGACCGGCCTTTGGAATTGACTGACGGAATGCACCCTTAGCTGCGATTTCGAACGCGATTGCTGATGAGTCAACTGCGTGGAAACCACCGTCGAACAGTTCAACTTCTACGTCAAGAACCGGATAACCAGCCAGAACACCCTGGTCCATCATAGACTTAAAGCCTTTTTCGATAGCCGGGAAGAATTCTTTAGGAACGTTACCACCAACAACGGTAGAGGTGAACGTGAAGCCTGAGTTTTGCTCGCCTGGCTTGATGCGGTAATCGATCTTACCGAACTGACCAGAACCACCAGACTGTTTCTTGTGCGTGTAGCTGTCTTCTACCGGAGTAGTGATAGTTTCACGGTATGCAACCTGCGGCTGACCTACTTCCAGCTCAACGCCATAAGTACGCTTCAGGATGTCTACTTTGATGTCTAAGTGCAGCTCACCCATACCTTTCAGGATGGTTTCGCCAGAATCTTCATCAGTTTCAACCTGGAACGATGGATCTTCTGCTACCAGTTTACCGATAGCGATAGACATCTTCTCGTTAGCGCCTTTATCTTTAGGCTTAACCGCAATCGAGATTACCGGCTCAGGGAAGATCATTGGCTCAAGAGTACAAGGGTTCTTCGGATCACACAGGGTGTGACCAGTCTGCACGTTCTTCATACCTACAACAGCAAGAATGTCACCAGCCTGAGCTGATTGCAGTTCAGTACGTTCGTCAGCGTGCATCTCTACCATACGGCCAATACGCTCAGTTTTACCGGTTGCGCTGTTCAGGATGGTGTCACCCTTGTTCAGTACACCAGAGTAAATACGGATAAAGGTCAGGGCACCGAAGCGGTCATCCATGATCTTAAACGCAAGAGCGCGGAACGGCTCGTCAGTAGAAACAGTTGCTACTTCACCAGTAGGCTCACCAGTCTCTTCGTCAGTCAGATCCTGTGGATCAACTTCAGTAGGTGAAGGCAGGAAGTCAACAACTGCGTCCAGTACTAACTGAATACCTTTGTTTTTGAATGCAGAACCACAGTAAGTCGGGAAGAATGACATATCGCGGGTACCTTTACGGATACAACGCTTCAGGTCTTCCAGAGAAGGCTCTTCGCCATCCATGTAAGCCATCATCAGGTCATCGTCCTGCTCAACAGCAGTCTCAACCATTTGCTCACGATATTCGCTGGCTTTCTCAACCATGTCTTCAGGAATGTCTACGACTTCGTAGTTTTCTGGCAGGCCAGAGTCATCCCAGATGTAGGCTTTCATGTCGAGCAGGTTAACAACACCTTTAAACTCGTCTTCGATACCAATTGGCAGGGTCATAACTAACGGGTTAGCCGCCAGTACGCGTTTAACCTGACCAACAACGCGGTAGAAATCTGCACCCATACGGTCCAGTTTGTTTACGAAGATAACACGAGCAACTTCTGATTCGTTAGCATAACGCCAGTTGGTTTCAGACTGAGGCTCAACACCGCCTGAACCACAGAATACACCGATACCGCCGTCGAGTACTTTCAGTGAACGATAAACTTCAACAGTGAAGTCAACGTGTCCTGGAGTATCGATGATGTTCATGCGGTGATCTTTCCAGAAACAGGTCGTCGCAGCAGACTGGATAGTAATACCACGCTCAGCTTCCTGTTCCATAAAGTCAGTCGTTGACTCACCGTCGTGCACTTCACCGGTCTTATGGATTTTACCGGTAAGTTTCAAAATACGTTCTGTAGTGGTCGTTTTACCCGCGTCTACGTGGGCGAAAATACCAATGTTTCTGTAATGAGATAAGTCTGCCATTAGTTCACTTTCGTTGGTTCAGAGTAAAAAAAACGGCGCGATTATATAGGATTTCCATACCGGATTTATAGTCCTTTATGAAAAAAGACTAAAACTTATCCAGCGAAAACTCGGCCATTTTCACTTAATTTACTGATTTATAAAAAATAATATTTATTTTTCGCGGATTACAGCTACCGTTACTTCATCCCTATTGTGATAGAGATGACGAATTACCATACTTGCTTTGATATTGGCAGCGTTGAGCTGAGCTCTTACCGTTTCAATCGCGGCTGTTACGGTCTCATAGCGACGTTTCATCGGCAACTTTAAATTAAAGATTGCGTGGGTTGCCCAGTTTCGGGTTAACCAGTTTGCCATAAGCACCGCCACCCTGTCGGGTTTTTCAATCATATCGCAGACCAGCAGTTCAACATGGCCCATCTGCGGACGATACTTAAAACCGTCTTCGGCGCGATAGTCTACCAGACCAGTGGCCATCAGGTCATCTGCCATTTTACCATTATCGACAGCTTCTACGTGCATGTCCCGGCTGACCAACTGATATGTCCAGCCGCCGGGGCATGCGCCCAGGTCTACAGCACGAGCACCAGGCCGGCAGATAGCATCACGCTGAGCCGCTGACAACATGGTCAGCAAGGCTTCTTCCAGCTTCAGCGTAGAGCGACTTGGTGCCTTAGGCGGGAATTTAAGCCGGCAAATACCGTTTTCAAACGGACTGCGCTGTTTTGCCTGACTAACTCCCAGATAACACTGCTCACCAGACGTAAAAAAGACATGTAACGCCGGCAAGCCGGTATGCTCTTTTTTACTCAGTAAATCTCTAGCCCGCAGAGCCTGGCGCAGGGGTACGGCAAACTTACGGCACAACTTAGCCAGCGTTTTGCCTTCATCGGTATCCGGATAATCAACAAACAAAAGTCCACTGCGGCCTGTTGCAGCGTCTGCCAGGGCGTCAAGAATAGGCCCTATCCGATCCGACTTATCTTCAATTTGAATAGTCTCAAGCACCAAAAACAACTGACGCGGAAAAATAGTGTCGTGCACAGCCACCTGGCTAATAAATTGTGCGGCGTGATCAGGCTCGTAAAACTGGAAGCGGACAAAGCCATCTCCAGGCTTAAACGCCGGATACCCATATAATTCGCGAGCGGTGGCGATAGCGGTCAACTCGTTTCCCGTATCTACCTCATACCCTGCGCGACAATAAGCAATAATGCTCTGAGCGGCTGCGTTCATTGTTCCGCCTCGCCTGTTTGTGGCCCTTTAATAAACCCGAGCACTAACGACACCCAGCCCAACATAAAACATAAACCGCCCAACGGGGTAATCGGCCCCAGCCATTTTTGCCCGGTTAACGCTAACAGGTAGATGCTGCCACTAAACAGCACACAACCAATAATAAAAAACACCGCCGCGCGACGACACCAGCTGCTGGCAATATGCGCCGACAAGCCGCCCAACAGAATAATAGCCAGCGCATGATACATCTGATAGCGCACACCAATTTCGAAGGTACTGAGCGCACTGTCGGTGAGTACGTTTTTTAAACCATGGGCGCCAAACGCGCCCAGCATGACGCCCAGCAAGGCGAGTAAAGCGCCCACTAACAGATACATTCTCATAGTTGCTTCTCAATAAAAGTCTTCACCTGTTCAGCAGCGCTTAAGATATGTCCGCTCTGGGTATATCCGCTGGCTTTACGGGGTTTAAAACTGTGATCGCCATCGGCCAGAAACACGGTTTCTATGGCTGCCGACAAAGAATAGGTGGTTACCTCGTCCTGTCGTCCAAACGTATCCCGCTCACCCTGTATAATGAGTAAAGGCTTGTTAAGCGATGCTAAGTGTTCGGTTCTGAGTTTTTCCGGTTTACCCGGTGGATGAAAAGGGTAGCCCAGCGCTACGCCACCCACAGCATCTGAATTATCCAGAATCAGCGTCGATACGCGGCCGCCCATACTTTTACCGCCGATAAATAAAGGTAGATCGGGCCACTGCGTTTTAACGGCAGCAATCGTTTCGGTAAAACTGGCCTCCAGTTTAGGCATCCGATCCGGCGGGCGTTTCTTACCCGTTTCTTTAATGGTAACCATATAAGGAAAATTAAACCGCACCACGTTAATTGCCTGTGCTGCCAGTTCGCTGGCCATATCGGCCATGAACTCAGATTCTGCACCTGCCCCTGCACCGTGTGCCATAATCAGCGTTGCTACCGGATTCTCCGGCGTGTCGACAAACCACTCAGACAAAAGCTTGTTCCTCTTTGACTAATTTCATGACCCACTCACGAAAGGCTGCTATTTTACCCATATCGCCGTGTCCTTCGTGATACACCAGATAATAGGCATCCCGGCTTTCCAGTTTTTCTTCAAAGGGCATAATCAAACGGCCGGCATCGAGCTCGGGTTTAGCTAACACAGAATTACCCAGCGCGATCCCCTGCCCCAGCGCCGCGGCTTGCATAACCATCATGGAATGGCTGAATACCGGTCCCTGATTAACGTTAACGCCGTGTACGCCAAAATGCTGCAGCCACATTTTCCACATTGCGCGACTGGAGTCATGCAGGAGAACATGGTGTTTAAGATCAGACAGCGTTTTGAGCGGCTTGGTACCCTGGAACAAACTCGGCGAACACAACGGGGTTAAAAACTCGGTGTGCAGTTTATCAGCCTGAATCCCATTCCAGCGCCCTCGCCCGTAATAAATGGCTACATCGATATCATCGGTTAAAAAACCTTCATCAAAGTCTATGGCTTTTAAACGTACATCAATATCCGGAAACAACTGGCTGAACTGACTGATCCGTGGTACCAGCCACTGACTGGCAAAACTCGGTGGCGTCGCTACTGTAATCGCACCTTTGCTGCCCCGGGCCAGTAAACGCTCGGTGGCATCCTGCAGGTTTTTAAAAATATCCTTTAGCTCCAAAAAGTAAGCCTGGCCTTCTTCGGTAAGCAGCAAAGTACGGTTACGCCGTATAAATAACTTAAGCGATAAAAAATCTTCTAATGCTTTAATTTGATGACTCACAGCCGCCTGAGTGACGAATAATTCGTCAGCCGCACGGGTAAAACTCAGGTGGCGAGCCGCGGCTTCAAAGGCCTTCAGCGCATTTAAGGGAGGTAAACGACGCTGCATCAGGCGTCTCCCTCAATATGACAATGCGATGACATAATCATAAGTTTTTCTAATCCAAATAGCGTAAATTTTTTCATTTTTCAGGCGTTACAAAACTGTCTATTATTCACGCGAAATTTGAGAAATCTTCTTTTAACGCAGAAGGTTATCAAAATTAAAAAATGTTAATAATTAACATTTCCGAAACAATCAAAAATATGAATTTTATTAGGTGTGAATATGAAAAAACAACTAACAGCTCTGGTAATGCTGGCCTCTATGGGCTGGTCTGCCTCTACTTTAGCAAATAATCTGCAAGCAACCCAGTTACAGCCGGTTAACACGGCACTGGTTGCTATAGAAATCAGCATTGACCAACCTGTATTAAACATTAAGTCGAGCATTATCGACCAGGTCAATGAAACTCTGCAACAAACTAAAAACAATGGCTCAGTACTTCTCGCCCGCGAGAACAATCTGGGTCTCAATCAGGAAGCAACTACTCGTACCGAGTAATCTCCTGGCCTTCACACCTGGCAAATGCCGTGCTGACTCAGTCAGCACGGCATTTCAGGTCTTCACTTGTTCTGCTACTGAGCACTGGTATCGAGTGGCGCAAACTGCTTAACCAACTCATCCACCGCTTTCATTTGTTCTAAATACCCTTCCAGTTTTGATAACGGCAACGCACAAGGACCGTCACATTTAGCTTCGTCCGGATTCGGGTGGGCTTCAATAAACAATCCGGCTAAACCTAATGCCATACCACTGCGGGCTAACTGTGCCGCCTGGGCACGACGACCATCAGCGGAAGATTCCCGGCCGCCGGGCTTTTGCAGTGCGTGAGTTGCGTCAAAAATCACCGGCGCATAGGCTTTCATGGCATCCATACCCAGCATATCAACCACCAGGTTGTTATAGCCAAAACAGCTGCCGCGCTCACAAAGGATAATGTTGTTATTACCGGCTTCATCAAACTTTTTAATGATGTGGCGCATTTCGTGCGGCGCTAAAAACTGGGGTTTTTTAACGTTAATAACCGCACCGGTTTGAGCCATGGCTACCACTAAATCCGTCTGACGGGCTAAAAAAGCAGGCAATTGAATAACATCAACGACCTCAGCAACCGGCGCCGCCTGGTAGGGTTCGTGGACATCCGTGATGATCGGCACCCCGAAGGTTTGCTTGATTTCTTCGAAAATCTTCAGGCCTTGATCCATGCCCGGTCCGCGGTAGGAGTGTACAGAGGAACGATTCGCTTTATCAAAGGAAGCCTTAAACACATAAGGAATATTAAGCTTGCTACACACTTCGACATAGTGTTCAGCAATTTGCATCGCCAGGTCCCGGGATTCCAGTACATTCATACCGCCAAACAAAACAAATGGCTGGTCGTTAGCAACAGTAATGTCGCCCACGGCTACCTGAGTAATTTGAGTCATATAACAATTTCCGCTTATTAGAAAAACAGTTGTTTGGTAACAGCGACCTTAGCTGTCAGGCCAAGAACGATGAGTGCAGCAACGAAGCTTCCCCATTTCATTGCCGGGGTTTTGGCTTTTTTCAGCGCCACTAACCCCAAAAAGATGTAAGCCACAACGCCAAATACTTTAAATGTCAGCCAGCCGTTTACCAATGGGTATTGTGAGATGATAAAGCACAACCAGATAGCGCTTAGTAACAAAACAGTATCAATCACGTGGGGCACTATTTTAACCCACTTTTTCTGTAAAAAAGCCGGATTCATCTGCCCGTATAAAAAACGAATGACAAACAGCAGAATGCTTAATCCGACTGCAGTGAGGTGTAAATGTTTGGCCATCATGTACATAGCTTAGCGCTCCTTGAGGTGTTATTAATTATGCTTATTGGTCGGCAAACTTACGCTGCACAGATTCAAACTGATCAATATGTTTTAAGAACAGATCAACCAAACCCGGATCAAAATGATGACCTGCGGCTTCACTGAGCGTATCGATGGTTTTTTGCAAAGGCCAGGCAGGTTTATAGCTACGCTTGTTTCTGAGCGCATCATAGGCATCCAAAATAGCCAGCATCCTGCTTTGCAGGCTGATATCTGTGCCCACCAGCCCATCAGGGTAACCTTTACCATCCCACCGTTCGTGATGATGGCGAGCTAACTGTGCGGCCAATCTTATCACCGGGCGCTTTGATCCTTTAAAAATCTTATAGCCAAATTCAGCATGCTTAAGAATTTGATGATACTCATCATCGGTCAGGCTGGTTTCTTTATTCAGTAACGAATAGGGTACAAACGAGTTGCCCACGTTATGCAAAGGAATAGCGGTCAGGAACTGCTGAATTTCCGGCTCTGGCAGATGGACTAAGCGGGCAAACAGCTCGCTCATTTCGTAAAGGCGCTGGCCATGGTTATCATCAGTTTGCCGGGTGTCCAGTGCATCGCCAAGACGCTGCACAATTTCCTGGTGAGTGTCGCTGATTTCGCGGCTTTCAAGCAGATGATCAAATGCAAGCTGCACGTTGTCGGTAAATTTTTGCACCAGCCGTTTATCAATATCATTAACCGGTCGGGGTAACCCTGTTAAGAACAATAACGAGCCGTGATTGCGATCACTGCGACAAAACGCGACCAGGTGTTCTTCGGCATAAACTACCTGCTTTTGCTTTAGCGCTTCCTTACACAACTCATATTCAAACTCGCTTAGTGAGTCTTTTAACCTGAATCCTTCTTTACCGGCATAATCGCCGTTACCGGCGAAGATAATCATATCGCTGGATTGACTGACAGGTTTTGACATCGCTACGGCGGAGGTAATGTAAGCGGCATTTTTTGCCCCACCCAGAATTGACGCCAGTTGCTGTATAAGCCCTCGCATAAACCCTTCAAGGGAGCGTGTTGAAAACAGGTCGGCTGAGGCATCAATAATTTTTTCCAGACCCGCGCGCGCTTCTTCAATCACAATAATATCCCGATAAGAGCGAAGTGCAGCGATGATCACAGTAAACAGTTTTTGTGCCGTGAGTTCGGTTTTAGACTTATAGTCGTTAATGTCATAATTAATAATGATGTCTTTTTCGGGTGCCTGCCCCGGCTGACCGGTGCGCAGAATAATGCGGGTAAAGTGGTTATCCAGACTATTTCGAATATAATCGGCCACTTTCAGACCAGCGTCATCGGTTTCCATTACCACATCAAGTAATACCACCGCAATGTCATCGTTTTCGCGCAGGATCCGCTTGGCTTCTTCACCATTAAAGGCACTGATAAAGGTTAACGAACGGCCATTAAGCGCAAAGTCATTCAGCGCCAGCTTGGTAATGGCGTGCACTTCCGGTTCGTCGTCAACAATCAGCACTTTCCAAAAGCTAATGTCTGTCTGTTCGACTTCGTCGTCATCTTCGGCAAATAAAAACTCATCATCGTTCATAACACGTTTCCCTGCTGGTTATTAGTCCATAAGCATATGTTCAAACTACGATTTATGCCACTTTGCCAGGGTTATCCTGGGCATTCCGTTAAGATCATCAACGCCCTGACAGGCAGTAAACCCTCGTTGCTGCAACAAGGCTTTGATTGCATCATGCTGAGTATACCCGTGTTCAATTAACAACCAACCACCTAACGATAAATGGTCAGGGGCTTGACTGATGATTTCACGAATGTCAGCCAGCCCGTCGGCCCCGGCGGTCAGTGCCGACGCCGGCTCAAAACGCACATCGCCCTGTTGCAGATAGACACTGCCGGTCTCGACGTACGGTGGATTGGTAACAATTAAGTCAAACATGGCAGTTGCCGGCAGGTCGTTAAACCAATGACTCAGCAACCAGTTAACCTGCAGGTTACCGTTAAGTGAGGCGTTTTCCTTTGCCAGTTGCAACGCTGCCTCTACCCTGTCAACACCGGTGACTGACCACTGCGGCTTTTCCGCCGCTAACGCCAAAGCAATGGCCCCCGTGCCAGTGCCCAAATCACAAATCCGGGCAGCTGTGGGCAGCGGTAATTGCAGCGCCGTTTCAACTAATAATTCGGTTTCAGGGCGAGGAATTAAGGTACTTTCATTGACTTTTAAAGTCAGCGTCCAGAACGCCCGGCTACCGATAAGATAGGCTACCGGGTGACCTTGCTGGCGTTTTTGCACTAACTGCTTAAAAGTAGTGAGTTGGTCGTCGGAAAGGGCTTTATCAGGCCAGGTAAACAAATAAGAGCGATTGCAGTCAAGCACCGCACATAACAATACCCGGCTATCAACAAGTGGCGATTCACCATCGCTTAGCTGAGTGGTTGCCCAGCTAAGCGCCTGACTGATATTCATTGCCCCGGCATCACTGTGATGCACGATTATTCGTCGGCCAGAGAGGCCAGCAGATCGGCCTGATGCTCCTGGCGAATCGGCTCCAGCAATAGTCCCAGACTACCTTCCATCACTTCGTCCAGGCGGTAGAGTGTCAGGTTGATTCGGTGGTCAGTAACCCGCCCTTGCGGGAAGTTATAGGTTCGAATGCGTTCTGAACGGTCACCACTTCCCACCAGATTACGACGGGTAGATGCTTCTTCTGCGGCACGTTTTTCTTCTTCAATCTGATTCAGGCGAGCAACTAAAACCGACATCGCTTTAGCGCGGTTTTTATGCTGTGAACGTTCATCCTGACATTCCACCACCAAGCCTGTAGGTAAGTGGGTAATGCGGATTGCCGAATCGGTTTTGTTTACGTGCTGACCACCGGCACCAGAAGCCCGGAAGGTATCAATACGTAATTCAGCCGGATTAACTTCGATGGCTTCAGACTCCGGAATTTCAGGCAGCACAGCTACGGTGCAGGCTGAGGTATGCACCCGGCCCTGAGATTCGGTTTCTGGTACCCGTTGCACACGGTGGCCACCCGATTCAAACTTAAGCACGCCATAGGGGCCATCACCGGTGACATTGGCAATCACTTCTTTAAAACCGCCGTGTTCGCCTTCGTTGGCACTGACCATTTCTACACGCCAGCCTTTTGTTTCGGCGTAGCGGCTGTACATTCTGAACAAATCACCGGCAAAAATGGCCGCTTCGTCACCGCCCGCACCGGCGCGAATTTCTAAAAAGCAGTTGCGGTCGTCGTTGGGATCACGGGGCAGTAGCAATACCTGGAGCTCGGCTTCCAAACGCTCAATATCCTGTTTGGCCGCTTTCATTTCTTCCTGCGCCATTTCGCGCATTTCTGCATCGTCTTCGTTCAGCATTTCTTCTGCCGAACTCAGGTTTTCCTCAGCCTGCTTGTAGGCATTAAACCCGGCCACAACGTCTTCCAGCTGGCTAAACTCTTTTGACAGTGCGCGAAATTTTTCCTGATCGCCAATCACACCAGGATCGCTCAGCAGCGCCTGCACCTCAGCAAAACGTTCAACCAGATTTTCCAACTTAATGACAACGGATTCTTTCATACTTTTCCTGAACTAAAATACAGATTGCCTGGACAGATTACTTTGCTGACCTTAGTCATTGTCCAGTTCAAACACCCGGCTTAACCAATGGGTGGTGCGCTGATCAACCTGGGTTGCCGCATCACGCAGTGCTCTGGTGGGTGCATGTAATAAACTATTGGTTAATTTATAAGCCAGTTCTTCTACCACGGATTCCGCGGCTTTACCTTCCTGTAACTGCTTAAGGGCTTTGTCGACCAATTCCTGTCGCTGCTGATTACCACGATCGCGGTATTGCTTAACTAAATCGACCGTCTGGCGCGACTGCTGCCATTGCAGATAACTGATCACCTGTTGCTGAATGATTTTAACAGCTTCTTCGGCAGCCTGCTCACGGGATGCCATGTTCTGTTGCACAATATGCTGTAAATCATCAACGGTATAAAGGTAAGCGTCGCCAAGCTCATTAACTTGTGCTTCGATATCCCGGGGCACTGCCAAATCAACCATAAACATAGGCAAATTACGGCGTTGCTTCAGTGCATCTTCCACCATCCCTTTACCAATTAATGGTAACTGACTGGCAGTTGAGCTGATAACAATATCAAACTTATGCAGCGTTTCCGGCAGTTGACTTAACGTCATTACTTCAGCGCCTAAAGTCATAGCCAGTGTTTCTGCTCTGGCTCTGGTGCGGTTTGCCACCGCCAGATGCTGAACGCCCTGCTCTTTCA
This sequence comes from Marisediminitalea lipolytica, assembly GCF_001758465.1. Classification (GTDB taxonomy): domain Bacteria; phylum Pseudomonadota; class Gammaproteobacteria; order Enterobacterales; family Alteromonadaceae; genus Alteromonas; species Alteromonas lipolytica. The sequence continues at coordinate 174,566 of NZ_MJIC01000010.1, read as the reverse complement.
GATGTTGGGCGACCAGCTCAATGGTCTCACCGGCCCCCACCAGCAGTACTTTGCGCTCGGGTAAGCGGGCAAAAATATGCTTCGCCAGCTGTACCGCCGCAAATGCAACAGACACGGCATTAGCACCGATTTCGGTTTCTGTGCGCACGCGTTTGGCAACCGCAAAGGTGTGCTGAAACAATTTATCAAACTGCGTGTTAACCATGCCGGAATGCTTGGCATTGTTATATGCCTGTTTAATCTGGCCTAAAATCTGTGGTTCACCCAGCACCAGAGAATCAAGTCCGCTGGCCACTTTCATCACGTGTTCAATTGCTGCGGCCTGCTCGTAAATGTAGGCATTAGCGCTTAACTGCGAGGCATCGACCTTGTGGAACGCGGCCAGCCATTCAATAAGCTGATCGGCACAACTGCTCTCAGACGAGACATACACTTCGGTTCGATTACAGGTAGAAACAATAACAGACTCTTCAACGCCGTTGAGGCCCTTTAATGACGACAACGCCTCGACCAGCGAATCCGGCGTAAAAGCGACTTTTTCACGCAGTTCTACCGGTGCAGTTTTATGGTTAATTCCGAGGGCAATCAGGGTCATGAGGTTCGTTTACGGCTACAGTGGAGCGGCATTGTACGAAAAAGCCAAAATGATTGAAAGTGTCGTTAGTTCTATGTTCAACTATCGTTTTGATAGATTAATTAGGTTATGCCGTATTGCGCCCGTTAATTATTTGCCTGATTGTGATTTTGTTAAGTGCCTGCGCCGCCCGTCCGCCAGCGCCTGAAGGGATAATCAACCTCCCCGCGCAACTGGTAAAACTGGATGCCATCAAACACTGGGACATCAACGGTAAGCTGGCGCTCAAGGAAGCAAAAAAATCGGTGAGTGCAACTTTGCGCTGGCAGGTAGAAGCGCCCTTGTTTAATTTTCGGCTGACAAACTTTTTAGGCGTCACGCTGGTTGATATGGTGCAAACTGCTGACGGTGCCCGTCTGGAAGCCGATGATGAGGTTTACACCGACCCATCAGCCTCAATGTTGCTTTACCAGACCACCGGATGGGATATTCCCCTTGCCCAGCTGTTAAGCTGGGTAAAAGGCGTCCCCCGCCCTGGCGACGATTATCAGCTCAACGAAAATGGCCTGCTCCAGCAGCTTAAGCCTGGCTGCATTGGCTGTAAGGGCTGGCAGGTAGATTATGCCCAGTATGGCCAGGTCGGCGATGTCTGGTTGCCCCACAATATAAAGCTGACTAACACAGCACAACCCAATCAGTGGATTAAAATACGAATTTCGCAATGGACACTACATTAAATTCTGACTGGTGGCCGAGTCCGGCCAAACTCAACCTGTTTTTACACATCACTGGCCGCAACGATAAAGGCTATCATTTATTACAAACCCTGTTTCAGATGCTGGATACCGGGGATTCACTGGCCTTTGTACCCAATGACAGTGGAGACATTCGGCTGTTATCGACTATTTCCGGTGTTAATACTGAGGATAACCTGATCTACCGTGCTGCGAGACTTCTGCAAGAACACTGCAAAGTGACTCAGGGTTGCGACATTCGTTTTGAAAAACAGTTACCTATGGGAGGCGGCATCGGCGGAGGTTCGTCGAATGCAGCCACTACGCTGGTTGCACTTAATCATTACTGGCAGTGTAACCTGAGTACCCGGGAACTGGCCGGGATAGGTTTATCGCTGGGTGCCGATGTACCGATTTTTGTACACGGCAGGACCGCATTTGCAGCCGGCGTCGGTGAACAGATATACCCGGTAAACCTTGATGAATACTGGTATCTGGTGGTTTTTCCCGGCGTACATGTCAGCACCGCCGAGGTATTCGGCCACGATGAATTACCGCGTAATACCGCACCGATTGACTGGCAGGATTATACTTTTGATGCAACGCAAAATGATTGTCAGAAAATTGTCTGTAAAAGCCAACCTGAAGTTGCAAATTTATTACAGTGGTTGGTACACTACGCACCGTCGAGGATGACGGGCACAGGTGCGTGCGTGTTTGCGACTTTTAGCGATCCGGATCAGGCCAGGGCCGTGCAACAGGCACTCCCTGCAAAATGGTCAGGTTTTGTGGCAAAAGGCGTAAATATCTCACCACTTCAATTAAAACTACAACAAGTGTCTCAAGCCCAAACGACTTAACATTGATGGGGTATAGCCAAGTTGGTAAGGCAGCGGGTTTTGATCCCGCCATCCGTTGGTTCGAGTCCAGCTACCCCAGCCACCTCCTTACTTTAAAGCACTGAGGAAACACTTGTGCCAGACATGAAGCTCTTTGCAGGTAACGCTGTTCCTGAACTAGCCCAGAAAGTTGCCAATCGCCTCTATACCAAACTTGGAAACGCCACCGTTGGCCGTTTTAGCGACGGTGAGATCGCAGTAGAAATTCATGAAAACGTCCGTGGCTCGGACGTTTTTATTATCCAGTCTACCTGTGCCCCAACCAACGATAACCTGATGGAACTGATCGTGATGATCGACGCCCTGCGTCGTGCCTCTGCCGGTCGTATCACTGCCGTTATCCCTTACTTTGGTTACGCTCGTCAGGACCGCCGTGTGCGTTCTGCCCGGGTACCTATTACTGCCAAAGTCGTTGCAGACTTTCTGTCTAACGTTGGCGTAGACCGCGTACTGACAATCGATTTACACGCAGAGCAGATCCAGGGCTTCTTTGATGTACCGGTAGACAACGCATTCGGTACACCAATTTTGTTAAATGACATGTTCCAGCGTGACTTTGTTGATCCAATCGTCGTATCACCGGATATCGGTGGTGTAGTTCGTGCACGTGCAACGGCCAAACTACTTAATGACTGTGATCTGGCAATCATCGATAAACGTCGTCCGAAAGCAAACGTTGCCCAGGTAATGAATATCATCGGTGACGTAACCGACCGTGACTGTATTATTGTTGATGACATGATTGACACCGGCGGTACGCTGGCCAAAGCAGCCGAAGCGCTTAAAGCGCACGGCGCGCGCAAGGTTTACGCTTATGCTACTCACGCGATCTTCTCTGGCAACGCGGCAAATAACCTCAAAGAATCTGTGATTGACGAAATTATCGTTACCGACAGTATTCCTCTGAGTACTGATATGGTTGCAATTGGTAAGGTTAAACAACTGACGTTATCAGAAATGCTGGCTGAAACAATCCGTCGTATCAGCAACGAAGAGTCTATCTCGGCGATGTTTGAATACTAAGCAACCTCGTCTTTGTTAAAGGAGCCAGCACATTTATGCTGGCTTTTTTATTCCTCATCCTGCAATCACGCAAAATATTCAGCCGTTGCTATAGTTGATATACTTATAGTTATCCGGTCTGTTTAGTCAATGGCGTTACCCAAAGCGTTGCTGAGTTTCTTTTTGTACAGTTTGATTCTCATTTGCAGCGCCAGCGCAAAGTCGCAATCAGTCACTCAGAACGATTCCTTACAGGTTAATATTTTGCCGGCGGGCCAGCAGCACAGCCATCTTTCCGCGGGCATGTATTATTTCAGAGTGGGTACAAAGCTGTCTCTGCAACAGGCTATTCTGCGCCCGCCCCGCCCCTGGGTGTTTCGTGCCAATTCATCACTGCATCTGACCGACGAAGACCAGTACACCTGGATAAAAATGCCTTTACAACGCGCCAATAACGCCGGGGAACAGTGGATAATGACCATCGACTGGCCGCTGATCCGGGCTATCGACTGGTACCATGTCACCGGCGAAAATAACCAGCTTCAAGCTCAGGGCAGTTTCACTAACTGGCAAATTCCCCCAGGCGCACCGGACGAATTTCCCTTTGCAATTGAACTGAAAATCGAAAGTCACGCCACCGAAACCTTGTATTTGCGCATTCAACATTCCGAAAAGGCGCTGGTCCCGGTCACTTTTTGGACTCCGGAGACCTTTGCCAGCCACAAACTCGATCGAAACTGGTTTCTCGGCTTATTTTACGGAGTTTTGCTGGCGATGTTTGCCTACAACCTTTCGCTTTTTGCATTTGTCCAAAACCGGGGGTTTGCATCGTACTGCTTTTATGTGCTGACAATGGCCGCCTACACCTCGGTAATGAACGGCTCCGGCGTCGCGTGGCTTTGGTCAGCCATGCCGGAATTTCTCGACTATGCCTATCGCATCACGGTTCCGCTGGCCTTTTTAGGCGCCGTTGTTTTTATCCGTGATTTTTTAATGTTAAAAAAGCAAGGGGCTTTTTTTGATATTACCAGTCAGCTGGCCTGCGCAATCTGGGTTTTATTTTTGCTGCTGATCCCTTTTGTCTCCCCTGCTGTGCTGATCCCAGCTATTGAAGTTTTTGGCTTTATTAACTGTGTCTATGGTTTTACTACGTCGAGTTATTTGTGGTGGAAACGTGACGCTTCTGCCAAGTATCTTACCCTTTCCTGGGCCATTCTGATTTTCAGTACGGTTATTTTAATTATGGGCCTGAGAGACTTTATTCCTTATCAGATAGAGCTTCACTATTTACAGAATGTGGGCGTCACTATTGAGGTATTGCTGTTGTCCATGGCACTGGCAGAACGTATCAACCGTGAACGACAGATGCGCTTTGAAGCCCAGGATATGGCCCTGCAAATGTCTAAAGAAGCCAGCAAAGCCAAAGAGAGCGAAGTGTCTGCCCAGGAGCGTTTGCTTGGCATTGAACGACGGGTAAAGGAAGAGTTATCGCTTAAAGTGCACGAACAAACCCGGGAACTCAAAGTGGCAATGCAAAAGCTACAAATAATGAATAAAGAACTGGAAAGGCTCAGCCTCACAGATGCGCTCACCGGCCTGGCCAACCGTCGCCATTTTGACGACCGTTTAGCCGACGAAATTAACCGTGCTACCCGTAACGAGACCTCGCTGGGACTACTCATGCTGGACATTGATCATTTTAAGCAAATCAATGATACCTTCGGCCATCCGGCTGGCGATAAGGTTATTCAAACCCTGTCAGCGTTGATCCAGCGAGTTAGCGGCAGAGCCAGTGATTTGCCAGCCCGGGTGGGGGGCGAAGAGTTTTGCTTACTGGTAGCCGGAGAAACCGCGTCGAGTGTGGCTCAACTGGCAGAGAACCTGCGCCAGACCGCACAAAATGAAACAGCCGTTCATGAAAACAACCACATTAATTACACAGTAAGTATCGGTTTTACCTGTATTACCCCATCACAAATCATTACCGCTTCCAGCTTAATGAAACAAGCAGATGATGCCTTATACAAAGCGAAAAGAGGCGGCCGCAACTGCGTGGTAAATTACGCTTTGATTGAAGCCGAAAATTAATCAGCCGGACAACGTTGTTATCAGCAGCAGACGCAACGTTGGCCGCTTACCGGTATATTGTTATACATTTTTACTGGCAACCCCCATTGCCAGATACACCTGTGACTTAACCTGCATAATACATTCAGGCAGTATTCAGCGCAGAGGCTGGATTATGATAAACTCGCCTGACATCAGAGGGTTTTAACAATGCGTTTGTTCTTTGCACCTTTATTATTGCTTACTGCGGTATTTGGCTTAGTGGCCTGCGCAACCAGCCAGGAGTCTGTGTCGATGGACCAACCCCAACAGGCAACGAATCAACAGGCATTAACCGCTTACACCGGCACGATTGTCTATCAAACCTTAGAAGGCGGCTTTTTTTCGTTGATAACGCCGGATAGTCAGCGTTTCACGTTGCGCCATTTGCCGCCACAATACCGCCGTGACGGCCTGGTGGTTAAAATAACCGGCCAGGTAAACAAAGACATCATTACCTTTACGCAATTTGGCGAAGTGCTGGACGTTAGCGACGTACTGGTACTCGACGAGCGTAACGCGAAACCAGCCCCGCAACAGCCGCGTCAGGTAAAATCACTTTGAGGTTTGTATCTTTTTGCTTCGAGTGGTAGAATTCGCCGCCCTTTAATTTGGGGGCCGGTAATTATTGCGGTTTAAAACCCTTAATTACGGCTTACATGGCAGATTTTGGTCGCAAAAATCTGTAAATATTCATTTTTATTATTTGGAGACATTTCAATGTCTGATGCAATTTTTAACCTGGATGCACAAGTCCGTGCTGACCTGGGGAAAGGTGCGAGCCGCCGCCTTCGTCACGCTGACAAAGTTCCTGCTATCCTGTACGGTGGCGAAGAAGCGCCTTTAGCTCTGACTCTGGCACACAACAAAGTAATTCAGGCTTCTGAATTTGAAGCGTTTTACTCTCACGTTCTGACACTGAACATCGATGGTCAGAAAGTTGAAGCGCTACTGAAAGACGTTCAACGTCACCCTTACAAGCCTAAAATTACTCACATGGATTTCCAACGTGTAATCGCAGGTCAGGACGTTCACACTTCTGTGCCAATTCACTTCGTAAACGAAGAGAAATCTCAGGCGATTAAAGACGGCGGTATTGCTGAGCACCACGTAACTGAAGTTGAAATCACTTGTCTGCCTAAAGACCTGCCTGAGTTCATCGAAGTTGACATGGCTGGCGTTGAAATGGGTCAAACTCTGCACCTGTCAGACCTGACTCTGCCTGCTGGCGTTTCTTCAGTTGAACTGGCTAAAGAAGACGAAGCACACAACCTTGCTGTTGTTACTGTTAAGCCTGCTCCTAAAGCAGCTGCAGCTGACGATGCAGAAGGTGAAGAAGCTGCTGCGGAATAATTCCCTTGGCAGACATTCGTCTTATTGTGGGCCTGGGTAATCCAGGCCCCGAATACGAACAAACACGCCACAATGCGGGGGCGTGGTTTTTAGAACAGCTCGCATCGACGTTTAACACCTCTCTTACGCCTGAAAGCAAATTCTTTGGCAAAACTGCCCGAATCACCATTGCTGGTCAGGACATTCGTTTGCTCTACCCTACTACCTTTATGAATAAAAGCGGTCAGTCTGTTGCAGCACTGGCGAATTTTTATCGTATTGAGCCGGCACAAATGCTGGTTGCCTTTGATGAACTGGATTTACCTCCCGGCGTGGCCAAATTTAAAGTAGGCGGCAGCTCAAGCCAGAATGGAATCCGCGATATTGTCGCGCGTATGGGTAATAACCGGGATTTCCTGCGTTTACGCATTGGTATCGGGCATCCTGGTCATAAAAGCAAAGTAACCGGCCATGTTTTGGGTAAACCGGCCCAAGCGGAAAGAGAAGCCATTGAACAGGCAATCGATGAAGCGGTTCGTTGCACCGAAATTTTGCTTAAAAATGATCTGAAAATGGCGCAAAATCGCCTTCATAGTTTTAAAGCAGACAGTTAACTTCAAATTTTCAAGGGATCCATTATGGGATTTAAATGTGGCATTGTCGGCCTGCCAAACGTTGGTAAGTCTACGCTTTTCAATGCATTAACCAAAGCTGGTATCGAGGCTGCAAACTTTCCGTTTTGTACCATTGAACCTAACACAGGCGTGGTACCGGTGCCGGATCTGCGCTTAGATAAGCTGGCAGAGATTGTAAATCCCCAGCGTGTTATTCCAACCACCATGGAATTTGTGGATATCGCCGGTCTGGTTGAAGGTGCATCAAAAGGCGAAGGCCTGGGTAACAAATTCCTGGCAAACATCCGCGAAACCGATGCCATTGGCCACGTAGTACGTTGTTTCGACGATGAGAACATTGTCCACGTTGCCGGCAAGGTAAGCCCAAAGGACGATATTGATATCATCAATACTGAACTGGCCCTGGCCGATTTGGAAACCACCGAAAAAGCCATTCATCGCGTAGCCAAACGTGCTAAAGGCGGTGATGCTGATGCCAAATTTGAATTAAAAGTACTGGAAAAAATTAAGCCAACGCTGGACGAAGGGCTTCTGCTGCGCTCACTGGAGCTGAGCAAGGAAGAACTCGCCGCGATCAGCTATATGAACATGCTGACGCTGAAGCCAACCATGTACATCGCCAATGTGAACGAAGACGGTTTTGAAGATAACCCTTACCTTGATCAGGTAAAAGCTATCGCTGCCGACGAAAATGCCGTTGTGGTTGCTGTATGCGCTGCTATTGAGTCTGACATTGCCGAACTGGACGATGAAGACCGTGAAGAGTTTATGGCTGATATGGGCCTGGAAGAGCCAGGATTAAACCGCGTTATTCGCGCCGGTTACAACCTGCTGACACTGCAAACCTATTTTACCGCCGGGGTAAAAGAAGTACGTGCATGGACCTTCCCGGAAGGCTCTACTGCGCCTCAGGCTGCCGGTAAGATCCACACCGACTTTGAAAAAGGCTTTATCCGTGCCGAAGTCATCGGTTATGAGCACTTTGTTGAGTTTAAAGGCGAACAAGGTGCTAAGGATGCCGGTAAATGGCGTCTGGAAGGTAAAGAATACATCGTTAAAGACGGCGACGTTATCCACTTCCGCTTTAACGTTTAATATCAAAGAGCCGGCAGACGCCGGCTTTTTTGTACCATCTCCGTTATTCCGGGCTCACCTTAGTCTGTGATGACCAACTTATACTGAACCGAACCTGTTGCTTGCTCAGCCAGATGCACAATCAGGTAATATTGCTCACCGCTGGTTAAAATCGGAGCGGTAAATGCGTGGCCAAATTCGCCAGGTGATTCGGTAGAGTCAATCATATTCTGCTGATAATCGTGCAGAGTCAGATACATCTCATTGCCCTGGTACCAGGGCTGTTGGCAGTCAGACGGGCTGGCACACAGATAAATCGTGATGGTGGCCTCACCATCCATTATAAACGCATAATAATCCGCGATATCATCTCCCTGAAGCTGCCCTTCAATCAGCACACCGTTTCGGGGGCGCAGGATGAAAGCCGTGGCAGATTCATAATCATCGTTTGTATCAGAATCGCTAAGGGAGCTTGTGGTCCAGTTTGAAGCGACAAAGGCATCATCAATAACGCCATTTTCAGGGTTCACTGCTGGCTTATCAGGATTTTCCTGACAATAAACTTCGCGGGTACATTGTCCGGTATACCAGGCTAGGGTAAGCCCAATCCCCAAAGGGTCCTGAAATGCGGATGTCGGGCAAAAATAAAGTTGCGTTTCAGTGCATATTTCAGGCGCAGATGAGGGCTCCTCAGCCCCCCCACAGCCATTCAATAACAAAAAAATGCAGCACAACACGATTTTTTTCGTCATCACTTCACCATTTACGAAAAAAAATGCGACTAAAACCTCAAAAAAGTATAGTTCAGATTGTTTTTACCAGCGTAAAAGCGCGCTGAATTGCCTGCCCACACAAGGGAAACCGTTTATAAAACCACCAGCAATGCACAAAATCGCACCACTTTGAATATATAACAAGCAATTGAACATTGATTTAAAAAAAGGGGTTGACGATGAATAATCAACTCAGCATAATACGCGCCACTTCCTGAGAGGGAAGTAAAAAAATCGGAGGCTACGTAGCTCAGTTGGTTAGAGCACATCACTCATAATGATGGGGTCGCAAGTTCGAATCTCGCCGTAGCCACCATTCTCGCAAACCCAGTTAATTGGGTTTTTTATTGTGCGAGACACTGCGCGGAAGTGGTGGAATTGGTAGACACGCTGGATTTAGGTTCCAGTGCTTCACGGCGTGAGAGTTCAAGTCTCTCCTTCCGCACCATTTGGGGTATAGCCAAGTTGGTAAGGCAGCGGGTTTTGATCCCGCCATCCGTTGGTTCGAGTCCAGCTACCCCAGCCATTTTTTCGTTACGTTGATGCAACATCAGCTAACACACCCAGTTGATTGGGGTATAGCCAAGTTGGTAAGGCAGCGGGTTTTGATCCCGCCATCCGTTGGTTCGAGTCCAGCTACCCCAGCCATACATTAAACGCCAGTCTTATGACTGGCGTTTTTGTTTCTGCACTTTCCACATTGTCTGCCCATTGTGTTACATTTTCACGACGAACACACACTACAACCCGTCGTTTATGATTAAACCTGCTGTACTTCTCTCTTCACTGTTTTATGTCATTTGTTTAACCATCAGCACGCCCGGCCTTGCTGACCCGGTAATGCAACAAGCTACGCTGGATGGTCAGTTAAGAAGCTGGCGTTTGTACATGCCCTCTTCCTCCTCTGCGAAGCCGCTGCCTTTGGTGTTTAATTTTCACGGCACCGGCTCTAGCCCGGAGAACATTTCGGCACTCAATCAACTCGAACAACTGGCCGGGCAGGAACATTTTATTGTGGTCGCCCCACAGGCTGAATTCAGCTACGAACCTGGTGGGCGCAAAACATGGAATGTTGAGCAACTTGAGAGCCCCTACGATGATGTCGCTTTTATCCGGGCGCTGATTGAACATTTAATCAGCCAGTATCCGATAGATTTAACCCGTATTTACGCCACCGGATTTTCTGGCGGTGCGAGGATGAGCAGTCTTCTGGCCTGCGAGCTGGCCACAACCTTCGCCGCCATCGCGCCCATAGCCGGTGTACGATTTGCAGATAATTGTAAGCCTGCCAGCGCCATGCCCGTGTTAACCTACCATGGCAAAAAAGATCCGGTAAATCACTATGTTCATCAGCCAGACTCCCCCCGTTACTGGCACGCTGGAGTAGAAGACGCTATCCATGACTGGGTAAACCATAATCAGTGTCATTCGGTGAGTGAAGAAAACTTACAAGCGGGAATCACCAAACTCACCTGGTCTCAGTGTCAGGATGACGTACAGGTGGTGTTTTATCGTTCTGCAGAGGGAGGCCACACCTGGCCGGATAGCCCTAAGGCCGAGTTACTGGCCAAATATGGCCTTGGTAAAACCGACAACATTGCCATGACACAATTCATCTGGACTTTTTTCCGTCAGTACCAGCGTCAGTCATCGGCTCAATAGGGAGAGCAGACCTCCCCTGGTGTGTTTTTTCCTTTACAGTGCCGGCTTTGGTCGGCACACTAAATCCATTCCCTCCTTATAATAATTAAACAGGAACTCTTTAGTGCTCAACGACATCGTTGCGTTTATCAATAATATTCTCTGGGGTAACGGCCAGGTTCTCATTTATATGCTGCTGATTTGCGGCATTTGGTTTACGGTTCGCCTGGGTGGCGTACAAATTAAACATTTCGGCCATATGTTCAGCCTGCTCAAAGGCAGCACCAGCAGCAACAAGGAAGGCATAAGCTCCTTTCAGGCGTTGTGTACCAGTTTATCCGCCCGGGTTGGTACCGGTAATCTGGCGGGCGTGGCTGTGGCCATTTCACTTGGCGGTGCGGGCAGCATTTTCTGGATGTGGGTAATTGCACTGCTTGGTATGGCAACCGGTTTTGCCGAAAGTGTACTGGGCCAGCTATACAAAGTCCGGGACGACCATGGCGAGTTTCGCGGCGGTCCGGCTTACTACATCAAACAAGGCCTGAATAAAACCTGGCTGGCGGTCGCTTTCTCGTTGTGTTTATTTTTAGGCTACGGGTTTATTTTCTCTGCTGTACAAGCCAATACCATAACAGACGCACTAAACGCGGCCTACGGCATTCCAACCAGCTACTCAGGCATTGTGATTATTGTTCTGGCAGCGTTAATTGTGGTGGGTGGCCTGCGTGGTATCGCCCGCTTTGCCGAGTGGGTTGTGCCCTTTATGGGAATTAGCTATGTGCTGGCGGCTTTACTGGTTTGCGCCCTCAACATTTCCGAACTCCCCGCGATGCTGCTGAATATCTTTCAGTCTGCGTTTGGCTTGCAGGAAGCCGGCGCTGGCGCCATGGGTGCAGCCGTTAAAAATGGTATTCAGCGCGGTTTGTACTCTAACGAAGCCGGCTCTGGTAGTGTGCCGCATGCGGCTGCGAGTGCAGCGCCCTACCCTAACCATCCGGTTTCCCAGGGCTACATTCAGATGCTTGGCGTATTTTTAGATACCATGGTGCTGTGTACCGCTACTGCTTTTATTATTTTACTGGCAGGCGGCTCAAGCAGTGAACAAATGGAAGGGATCCGCCTGACTCAGTCAGCAATGGAAACACACATTGGTGCCGGCGGCGCAGATTTTGTTGCGGCGGCAATCTGCTTTTTCTCTTTTACTTCGGTGGTTGCCAACTATGCCTACGGCGAAAGTAACCTGCACATGTTTAAGCTGGATAATAAGATTGGGCGGATTGCCTATACCTGTGGCTATCTGGCCATGATCTTCTGGGGTTCCATGGCGGCTTTACCCGAAGTATGGGCGGCGGCTGACATGGCGTTAGGTCTGATGTCGGTGATAAACATTATCGCCATTATGTGGATGACCCCCACCATCGTTAATATCAGTAAAGACTATTTTTCCAAGCGCGAGCGCGGAGAACTCCCGGAATATAAAACCGGCGACTGTGAAATTCAGGGTAAAACCGAAAAAGGGATCTGGTAACCCAACAAAAGCAAGGGGCTAAGCATTTTAGCCCCTTGTTGTTTATCAGGCCGGATGCCAGGCAAATTTCGCGAACGGTTTATCCACCGGTGTATCAGCAAGCTGGTTGATATAATTACTCATGACTTTCTGCGCCAGCACTAAAATGATCTCCAGCAACTGGCGTTGACTGTACCCGGCAGCAAAAAACGCCTCAACCTGTGAAGCAGCAGGCTTGCCCCGCTCCAATAAAATCGCTTTCGTGGTTTCCCGCAATACTTCCAGTTTTTCTGGTAAAGGCGTTTTATTACGCAGCGCCTCGGTAATGCTGTCATCCACTTTCATCGCCTTGGCGATTCCCGTATGCGCAGGCACACAATAGTGACAGCCGTGCTCTACATTAGCGGTTTGCCATACAACGGTTATTTCTTCTTTAGTAAAAGAGGTCGACAAGGCTTTGCCATGCAGAAATTTATAACTCTCCAGTACATCGGGAGCTTCAGCCATTACGCCGTGTAAACCAGGCACAAAGCCAAATGCATTTACCGATTCGTCGAGCATGGGTTTCGCCGCATCTGGCGCAGATTCAAAAGTGTGAACTGTTAAATAAGACATATTAAAAATAAACCTTTCAGTTGTGGTTGGGAGTGATTACAATAAACCCAGCTGAACACTCGTTCAATTTATTTCTGAACGATCGTTCAAACGTTTCGATATAAGGTAGATTTATGAGTAATTCACGAGAGCAAAGTATTCAGCAAGCCATGACGGTGTTTTGGCAAAAAGGGTATGTGGGTGCGGGCATGCGTGATATTCAGACCGCCCTGGATAAACGTCCGGGAAGTATCTACGCAGCATTTGGCAATAAAGAAGGGCTTTATCTGGCAGCACTGGAAGTCTACACCCAGGGTATTGCCGACCGGCTGATTGCCTGTAGTCATGCAGCAGAGCCATTAGACGCACTGAAAGAGTTTCTGGGTACGCCATTATTACAAAACGACGAAGATACCTATATGCGCCAGTGCCTGATTGTTAAAACTCAGGCTGACTGGCTGGAGCTTCCCGAAGGTATTCAGAATTCATTACGCAAGGCACTGGGTAATGTGAGAGACGGCCTGATCGCGGTAATCGAAGCAGCCAAGGCAAAACAAGCGCTAGCCGAGTCGCTGCCTACTGAACAAGCAGCCACCTGGTTACAAGGCCAGTTCATTGCCTTGCGCACCATGGCAACAACCGTAGATGATGCGTCGTCATTGTCCTGGATGCTGGATAAAATGTTCAGTGATCTGAAAAAGCAATGGTAGCAAAATGGAAAATGATGATGAGCTTAACTCACCATCATTTTAATTAACTGCGCAACTAATAAAATCATTAGTAATGGCCAGAACCAGCGTGTCAGTTTTGACATGTCCTGACCACTCATGCGCCAGTTAGACTTTTCCAGCAGCGGCACGATCACTACCAGCGCTAAAAACAAGATCCCGATAATATAGAGTATGGTCATTAGGCTAATCCCATTGCATATTTAAGCACCTGATGCTTTAACGGCCCGGTATGCTGCGCAAGTTTCAACAGACCATTTCGAAGCCACTTTAACGGCGCGTGATTGTTGCTGAAGGCGGTATAAAAACCATCCATCGCTGACATCATTAACCGATTATCCCGCTTGCGCGGCCGCTCGTAGCCCGATTGCAACTGCGACAAAAAGTCGTCGCTGTAAGCTTGCTGATGAGCGGTTTGCTGCAGCAGGCAAGCCACATCCTTAAAACCCAGATTGACCCCCTGCCCGGCCAGCGGATTAATTGTATGGGCAGCATCACCTACCAGTATCACTCCCGGTATCACGTAATCGCTTGCATGGCGGCGAATCAGGGTAAAGGCAGCTTTGTTCAGCACCGTAAAGTCGTCATCCAACGGCGGAAAATCGGTAATAATGGCCTGTTTAAGCTGAGCAGACGACAATCTGGATAACCCGGCAAGACGCGCCGCACTGTCGTACCATATCAGCGAGGCAAAGTTATCATGCATGGGCAACAACGCTTTAGGCCCATCAGCAGTAAACTGCTGCCAGGTACAATCAGTAACCGGCTGGGTAAATTCAACGATAATGCCCATAGCCTGTTGTGCGTATTGCCAGCCAGAAATACCAATACCGGCTAACTGGCGTACCTGTGATTCAGCGCCGTCAGCACCAATTAACCATTTAGTTTGAAGGGTTTCACCGTTTTCCAGCGTTACCGACACCGTATCGTCTGCGTTATTGGATCGGGTGAAACTGGCTATATGAGCCGGTGAAAACCAGCTCACATTATCAAAGGCTTTAAGTGCCTGATGGCAGCCAAGCTGAATAAGGCGGTTTTCCACAAAATAGCCCAGGCGATCAAAGCCTGCGTCCTTCGCATCAAAATCCGTTCGGCAATCGGGATGCTCCCACACCGACAACTTGCTGTACGAACGCAGACGCATGGTTTCAATGTGCTGCCACGCACCTAAAGCTTTCAGCAGGTCAACCGACGCCACGCTAATGGCTGACATGCGTAAATCTGGCGGCTGCTGCACATTGAAAGGCTGTGGTGGGCGCTGTTCGATAATCGCGACCTGATACCCCTGCTGCGCAAGGCCCAGGGCGGTGGCTGCGCCAACCATACCTGCGCCATTAATACAAAAATCAAACATAAAAATAAGCCCTGTTTACCTCTGGCGATTATGCCCCAACTCAAGGGCTAAATCTAACATCGGCGTTATATCAGTGTGTTAGCCAAAAATCATGGGGTTTATGCTGTTACGTAAACTTGCCTTGGGCTGGATCGAAAAAGCGTTAAAATCACAAATCGACTGGCTCACAAGGCTGGCGATCGGGATTTATAACAGTTAAAATACGCGGCTATTTTGACCAATATCGCTGTGCGCCCCGGTTTAGCCTGTATTAAACCATTTTTGCGCCGGCCCAACGTGATTATCGAATTGTTATGAGTAAAAAGCTGTACATCAAAACCTGGGGTTGCCAGATGAATGAGTATGATTCGGAAAAAATGGCCGATCTGCTCGATTCAACTCACGGGTATACGCTGGCTGAAGAAGCGGAGCAAGCCGATGTTATTTTGCTCAACACCTGCTCTATCCGCGAAAAAGCCCAGGAAAAAGTGTTCCATCAGTTAGGTCGCTGGAAAAACCTGAAAAAGACCAACCCTGAACTGATCATTGGTGTAGGCGGCTGCGTTGCATCGCAGGAAGGCGACCATATCCGCCAGCGCGCGCCTTTTGTTGACCTGATTTTTGGCCCACAAACCCTGCATCGCCTGCCTGAAATGATTGACCAGATCAAAGCCGGTGAAACCGCTGTGGTAGACGTTAGCTTTCCGGAAATCGAAAAGTTTGACCGCCTGCCTGAGCCCCGTGCCGAAGGCCCAACCGCTTTTGTTTCCATTATGGAAGGCTGTTCAAAATACTGTACCTTTTGCGTAGTGCCTTACACCCGCGGCGAAGAAGTAAGCCGTCCGGTGGATGATGTGCTGCTGGAAATCGCCCAGCTGGCCGAGCAAGGTGTGCGCGAAGTAAACCTGCTTGGTCAGAACGTAAACGCCTTCCGTGGTGAGCATCACGACGGCAGCATTTGTCGCTTTGCAGAACTGCTGGAACTGATTGCCGCTATTGATGGCATCGACCGCATTCGCTACACCACTTCACACCCGGTAGAATTCACCGACGATATTATCGCGGTATACGAAACCGTGCCTGAGCTGGTAGACCACCTGCACTTACCGGTGCAAAGTGGTTCGGATCGTATTTTGAATTTAATGAAACGTGGCCATACCGCCCTTGAATATAAATCAAAGATCCGCAAATTACGTAAAGTGCGCCCGAATATCAGCATGTCTTCAGATTTTATCATTGGCTTCCCGGGTGAAACCGATGCTGACTTTGAAGCCACCATGGATTTGATTCAGGCCGTGGATTACGACCTGAGCTTTAGCTTTATCTACTCAGCACGTCCTGGTACGCCAGCGGCTGATGCTGTGGATGATGTTAGCGAAGACACCAAAAAAGAACGTCTGTATTTGCTGCAGCAACGTATTAACCAGCAGGCACTGCGAATTGCCCGCAACATGCTGGATACCGAGCAGCGAATTCTGGTGGAAGGTCCATCGAAGAAAGACATTATGGAGTTACAGGGCCGTACCGAGAATAACCGGGTGGTTAACTTCCCCGGTACCCCGGATATGATTGGCGAATTTGTCGATGTCAGAATCACCGATGTATTCAGTAACTCCCTGCGTGGCGAAGTGGTTCGTCGCGAGGCTGATATGGGCCTGCGTGTGGCCGTATCGCCACAGAGTATTTTAGCCAAGCATCAGGCCGAATTACCTGATGCGCTGGGCGTTAGCCAATTTCAACCCACCCTTTAAGAGGCAGTAAAGTAACTTGAGTAAACTGGTAAGTAATGAAGTAGTACTGGAGCCGGAAGATAACAAACGGTTATCCAGCTTGTGCGGCCCGTTTGACGACAACATTAAACAAATTGAGCGTCGGCTGGGCGTGGAAATCACCTATCGCAATAACTTTTTTAAGATTGTGGGTGAACCTCAGCAAACCAAAGGCGCCGGTGAATTACTCAAGTTACTCTACATCGAAACGCAACCGGTTAAAGGGCACATCCCGGATTTACCACCGGATCAGGTGCATCTGGCTATTCAGGAAGCTAACTGTCTGGAGCGTGAAGAATCCGGTCAGTACGGCAAAGAAATCAATATCAAAACCAAGCGCGGCGTGATAAAGCCGCGTAACCCGCATCAGGCTCAGTATGTGGCTAATGTGGTCAATCATGACATTACCTTTGGGATTGGCCCTGCCGGTACCGGTAAAACCTATCTGGCTGTTGCCTGTGCGGTAGATGCGTTGGAACGTCAGGAAGTGCGCCGTATTCTGCTTACCCGCCCGGCGGTAGAAGCCGGTGAAAAACTGGGTTTTCTGCCCGGCGACCTTTCACAAAAAGTCGACCCTTACCTGCGCCCGCTGTATGACGCCCTGTTTGAAATGATGGGGTTCGAAAAGGTTGAAAAGCTCATGGAACGCAACGTAATCGAAGTCGCCCCGCTGGCGTATATGCGCGGACGTACCTTAAACGATGCGTTTATTATTCTGGACGAAAGCCAGAACACCACGGTGGAACAGATGAAAATGTTCCTGACCCGCATTGGCTTTAACTCACAAGCCGTGATCACCGGCGATATCACTCAGGTAGATTTACCCCGTGGCGTCCGCTCCGGCCTGCGTCATGCCATTAATGTGCTTCAGGGTGTGAGCGATATCTCCTTTAACTTCTTTACTGCTGGTGACGTGGTTCGTCACCCTGTGGTTGCCCGAATTGTGCAGGCGTACGAAGAATATGATGCCGAACAGGAACGTATTCGGATCGCCAAAAAAGAAGCACAGGAACAGGAAAAATTAAACAAGCCTGATGCGAGTGACGATTAAGTGAGCGCCATTGTTGATTATCAGCAAGCCTTTGAAGGTGATGCCGAGTTAATTGCCTCAATTCCCGATGAAGCTCAGTTAACCCAATGGGCTTCTCTGGTACTTGAACACCTGAATACCGGTGAAAAAGAATTAACCGTTCGCTTTGTCGATGACGATGAGTCGCAGGCGCTTAATAGTGAATACCGCGGCAAGGATAAGCCTACCAATGTGTTGTCTTTTCCTTTTGAATGCCCACCAGAAGTGCCTCTGAATCTACTCGGCGATTTAGTGATTTGTGTGCCGGTTATTGCCCGGGAAGCAGACGTACAACAAAAATCGGTTAATGACCATTATGCCCACATGGTTATCCACGGCACCTTGCATCTACTGGGCTTTGACCACATTGAAGACGACGAAGCCGAGGCGATGGAACAACTCGAAATCACCCTGTTAGCCAAATTATCCATTGACGACCCGTATCAAGACGATTAACTTTGCTAAAGATGAAGGGGCATTGTTATTGTTCGAGTTGGTTTACACACCAGTAATAAACAACAAACACACCCTATAACGCTAATTTAGACACGGACATTATGAGCGACGATAACCCCCACTCTACCAACGGCTCCTCGGGAAAAAGCTGGTTTGATAAACTAAGACATTCCTTCTCCGGAGAGCCGCAAAGTAAAGAAGACCTGGTTGAGGTCATCACCGAAGCCGAACAGCGCGAGCTGATCGACCCCCAAACCAGAGAAATGATCGAAGGCGTTATTGGCGTCAACGAAATGCGGGTAAGGGACATCATGATCCCACGCGCTCAGATGGTTACCATCGATATCGACCAGCCGGTTGAAGAATTTCTGCCTGTGATGCTCGATAGTGCCCACTCCCGTTTCCCGGTTATCAACGAAGATAAAGATCATATCGAGGGCATCCTGCTTGCCAAGGATTTGCTACGTTATGCATTTATCACCGACGATGAAAAAGGCTTCCATCTGCGTGACGTTTTACGCCCTGCCGTGATTGTTCCGGAAAGTAAACGGGTGGATGTGCTGTTAAAAGAGTTCCGTCAGCAACGTTATCATATGGCCATCGTGGTGGACGAATATGGTGGTGTATCTGGTCTTGTGACCATTGAGGATATCCTTGAACTGATTGTTGGTGAGATAGAAGACGAGTACGATCTGGAAGAAGACGGTACCGACGATATTCGCCCGTTAAATAAGTACACCTACTCGGTTAAGGCACTGGT
This sequence comes from Marisediminitalea lipolytica, assembly GCF_001758465.1. Classification (GTDB taxonomy): domain Bacteria; phylum Pseudomonadota; class Gammaproteobacteria; order Enterobacterales; family Alteromonadaceae; genus Alteromonas; species Alteromonas lipolytica. The sequence goes on along the minus strand of NZ_MJIC01000010.1, from coordinate 155,580 downwards.
GCCGGTGGACGAATTTAACCGCTTTTTCGAGACCAGGTTCAGTGAAGAAGAAGCCGATACCATTGGTGGCATTGTACTGAAAGCCTTTGGTCACATGCCTGCGACCAATGATGAAATCACCATAGACAATATTCTGTTTAAAATTACCAACTCGGATAAACGCCGGTTAGTGCAATTGAAAGTGACCCTGCCAGACCTGGAGTAAATGGTTTGAGAAAGTGGCTACCCTATGCGCTGGTTTTATTGGCCGGCGCATCATTAACTGCGGCTTATGCCCCCTTCAATATTTGGTTAGTCACTCCCGTGGCGCTGGTTGTCGCCTTGCGCCAACTGCTACAAACCAGCACAAATAAACAAGCTTTCGCTCTCGGCTGGACGTTTGGTTTAGGCTGGTTTGGTGCGGGCATTAGCTGGGTACATGTCAGCATTGCCGATTTTGGCGGCATGCCGCTGGTGGTGTCGCTTCTGCTGATGTTTGTGCTGTGCGCCTATCTGGCACTCTTTCCGGCACTAAGCTTTTATCTTAGCAAACGATTTGTAAAACCCGGGCTAACCCCGCTTGCGCTGCCTGCCATCTGGTTTATCGCCGAATGGCTGCGCAGCTGGCTGTTGACTGGTTTCCCATGGTTATCTTTAGGTTATAGTCAGCTAGATAGCCCATTGGCAGGCTGGCTGCCGGTGATAGGTGAAACAGGCCTGACCCTGTTACTGATAGCCATGACCAGTGCTATTGCGCTGGCAACGCTGACCAAACGCTTTTTGCTGGCGATTAGCGTTACCGGCGTAACAACCATTGCTGCATTACTACTCAACTCAGTCAACTGGGTGCAGCCAGACAAAGCGGTGTCTATTGGCATGGCTCAGGGCAATATCCCGCAATCGTTGCGCTGGGTGCCGGAACAGGACGCCCCCACCATGAATACTTATCGGGAACTTACCGAACTGTTGTGGGACAACGATATTATTATCTGGCCGGAAGCCGCTATCCCCAAGCTTGAGTTGCTGGCCCAGGATTATATTATCGACATGAATGCGCAGGCGACCCGCTATGACACCGCTATTGTTACCGGCATTGTGAATTATAATTTTGAAAGTCAGCAAGCCTGGAACAACCTGATTGTGCTGGGTAAAGCCCGCCCGGAGGATAGCTATGGTCAGTACAGCTATTTTCACGGTAACCGCTTTGCCAAACACCATTTGTTACCGATTGGTGAATTTGTGCCCTTTGAAGACTGGTTAAGGCCACTGGCACCGTTTTTTGACTTGCCCATGTCATCGTTTAGTCGGGGGGATTTTCAACAGCCGAATCTGCTGGCCAATGGTGTTCACCTGGCACCGGCAATTTGCTTTGAGATAGCCTTTCCCCGCCAGGTACGAGCCAATATCTACACTGCTACCGACTTTATCATTACCGTTAGCAACGATGCCTGGTTTGGTCATTCCCATGGCCCGGCCCAGCACTTACAGATTGCCCGTATGCGCGCTAAGGAACTGGGCATTGGCGTTATTCGTTCGACCAACAACGGGATCTCGGCATTTATCGATTATCACGGTAACGTGGTCGCTCAATTGCCACAGTTTGAAACGGCTGCCATGTCAGCTACCCTCTCGACCGTAAAAGGCTCGACACCTTACCGGCGCCTGGGCGATATACCACTCACCCTTTTCACCGCCGGTGTTGTACTGTTTTTATTCATCCGTCACACCCGTCAGCGCAGCCGCGATTAACCACTGGAAGTTCCTCGCTGAATAGCACCGGTTAATCGCGAATTATCTATACCAGAGCCCTGCATACTGGTAGTTTTAACGGTTATTGTATAAACCTCACAGGGCGTAAAATGAAAGCTATTATAACCCTCGTTGCACTGGCGCTAAGTGCCTCAGCTGTATGTGCTAAGACCACCGTATTAACTGCCGACCGCATGATTGATGTGGATAACGGTAAGCTTATTAAAAATGCGGTTGTTGTTATTGAAGACAATGATATCGTCGCCGCCGGTGCCCGTCGTACCGTTGACATCCCAGCGAATGCAGAAGTTCATGAACTTGGTGATTACACACTGTTACCCGGCTTAATGGACATGCATGTTCACCTTACTTCAGACGCCACCAAACATGGCTATAAGGGCCTGGCCGATTCACTGCCCCGCGTAACACTCACCGGGGTAAAATACGCCAAAGCAACGCTGATGGCCGGTTTTACTACGGTTCGTAATGTGGGTGCACCAGGCTTTGCTGATGTGGCGTTACGCGACGCCATTAATGATGGCGATATTGAAGGCCCGCGGATGTTTGTTTCGGGCCCGTCACTGGGTGTGACAGGCGGCCACTGTGATAACAATCTGCTGCCTTATGAATTTCATACGGTAAGTGAAGGTGTGGCTGATGGCCCCTGGGCGGTACGTGAAATCGTCCGCCGTAATATCAAATATGGCGCCACTGTAATCAAATTCTGCGGTACTGGTGGCGTACTCTCTAAAGGCACCAAGGTAGGTGTTCAGCAATACACCTTTGAAGAAATGCAGGCGCTGGTCGATGAGGCCCACATGCGCGGCCTTACAGTGGCTACTCATGCCCACGGCACTGATGGCATTAAAACTGCCATAAAAGCCGGTGTCGATTCGGTGGAGCACGTGAGCCTGCTGGATGATGAAGGCATCGCGCTGGCCCTTGAGCACGGTACCTATTTTTCTATGGATATCTATGTGACCGAGTATATTTTAGGTGAAGGCGCAAAAGCCGGCATTCTGGAAGAGAGCCTTGCCAAGGAGCGCATAGTCGGCAAACGTCAGCGGGAAAACTTCGAAAAAGCGGTAAAGGCTGGCGTAAACATGGTGTTTGGTTCTGACGCCGGCGTGTACCCTCATGGTGATAACGGTAAGCAATTTGCCCGCATGGTGCGTTTTGGTATGACGCCGATGCAGGCAATCCAGGCGGCGACGATTCATCCGGCTACCCTACTTAAGCAACAGGATACGCTGGGCAGTCTCAGCGCTGGTAAAAAAGCCGACATTGTGGGTGTAAAAGGCAATCCACTGGATGACATTTCATTACTTGAAAACGTTGGCCTGGTCGTTAAAGATGGTCACATCGTCAAACCGGTAGCAATGTAATCATCTGTTTTTATTGAGTTTTAAAGAATCCCGCAAAAATATGCGGGATTTTTTTATTTTCCCCATTGAAAATTTTTCCCGCGCACCTATCTCTTTTAGTGTCGGGGCTTAAAGACAAGACCGACGGCTCCATCGCCGCTATGCGGGATGGTATTTCAAGTTAAATAACATATTGCTTAATAAAAAGGATATGACTATGCGTACTATCGATCTATCTCCACTTTACCGTTCTTTTATTGGTTTTGACCGTCTTGCATCCATGATTGATGCGGCATCTCAAAACGGCAACCAAGCAACTTATCCGCCCTATAACATTGAATTGCTGGGCGAGGATAAATACCGAATCAGTATGGCTGTGGCCGGATTTGGCAAAGAAGATGTCACCATTGAGGTGCTCGAAAATGCCCTGACCGTTACCGGTAAAAAAGAAGCCGAAGAAACCACAGACAGCGAACAACAACGCCAGTTTCTGCACAAAGGTATTTCAGAGCGCAGTTTCGAACGTAAATTTCACTTAGGTGACCATGTAAAAGTCACTGCGGCCAATCTTGAACATGGCCTGCTGAATATCGATCTGGAACGTGAGATCCCAGAAGAGAAAAAGCCGCGTCAAATTGAAATTGGTAGCGCTCTGCTGGAAAGCAAGCAATAAAGCTGACTGGTTAATCGTAAATTCACATTATTAGCGGCGCATTTGCGCCGCTTCTTATTGACAATACTTAAAGATTAACCCCTTGTAGGCAAAAAAGCCTCGTGATAACTCACCTTGCCCTCGGGAGCATTGCCTTTGAACACCAGAGCCTGAAAATACGCAGCGGGCACTCCAGGCAGGATCAAACCGTCCTTTGGCGCAAAACCAAAACGCTGGTAAAAGCCCGGATCGCCAAGTACGACACAGCCATTTGCCCCCATTTGTTTAAGTGTTTCAATAGCTGCCACCATCAGCGCTGAGCCAATCCCGGAGGATTGCCGTTCTGGCGATACAGAGACAGGCCCTAAACCAAACCACTCCCCGGCCCCGTTGGTAATTTCAACCGGTGAAACCGCTACATGACCAACCAGGCGTGATTTATCTTCTGCAACCAGCGAAATGGATAAAGCACTGGCGCTACGCAGAGCCTCAATTATAAACTGTTCATTATGATCGGAGTGAGGTGCGGTACGGAAAGCTGCGACCGTGAGCTCATGAATTTGCGGAATATCGTCAGGTTGCTCAGGGCGGATTTGGATACTCAAGCGACGCTCCAAAGGATAATACTTACAGACAATACGAGTGACACAATCTTGGGAGATTAGTCCCGGACCAAGAAGCTGGTGAAACTTAAATTAACTCAGCAGCGACGTGGTTTGCAGTAAGCTGGAAAAGTGCATTACCTGATTACGGCCCTCGCTTTTGGCTCCATATAGAGCCCTATCCGCGCGTTCCATAAGCTCTCGCTCTGATAAATTACCGCCTTCACTACTCGCGGTGCCAAAACTGCAACTTACCCGTATCTGATAACCATTAATTTCTATTTGAGTGTTGGCTATTTTATTACAGATGGATTGCAACAAAGCTTCAATATGTTCGTTTTCAGTTTCTGGAAAAAGTATTGAGAATTCGTCGCCACCAATCCGCGACACCGTGTCGGTTTTACGCAAAGAATTAAGGACTATGGTAGAAATGTGTTGCAAGACCGCGTCACCTATTCCGTGGCCGTAGGTATCGTTTATTACTTTAAATTTATCGACGTCAAACAGACATAATACCAAACTGTGTTGATAGCGCCTGGCGCGCAATATCTCCTGGGACAAGGTTTTATCAAAATAGCGGCGATTACACAGCCCGGTGAGAGCGTCTTCAGACGCGAGCTTTTCTAATGCCTGTTTAGCCACTTTAAGCTCTGATGTTTTTCTTTTTAAAGCCGCATTTTGTACGCGTTCTGCTTCACTTAAGCGCAGTAAATCCAGTCTTGCCTTGCCCATTTCGCCAATGGTCTGCGCAAGCGCCACCAAAAACGTCATAATACGTTTGATTTCATCTTCGCTGAAAACAGGCACTTTTTTGAGCGCGTCCATATAGGGAATAATTTCTACACCCAGTTCTTTTGCCTGTTGGTGAAAATAAGAATGATCAGCTGGCTGAAATAAAAACTGACCGGTAAAAAAATTAGCCACATGCTGGTTACCCACATAAATTGGGACAGCAACATCCACCAGCCCGTTTTTACACTGATACACGTTGTATTTTTCGCCCTGGGCAAGTTTATTGGCTATGGCTGTATCGCTTTCCAGGCAGCGGGCTGCAGACTTCTCGTTTAACCGGTGAAACTGAGTGCAAATGGGTTGCCAGCCAGTTTTTATGTGAACGTTGCCGTCAAGATCCAATAACGCGGTTACGGTGCCATTTATCCGCGTAAAACTCTCACACAACTCGGTGAGTTTAGGAATATCGAAAATCTCGGTAAAAGCGTACTTCAATCCATTAATCCAACTACAACCCACTTCTATACTAACTGTAGTCGTTAATAACCTGTCGCGCCAATATGACGTTTTAGTTCGCTTCTAAAGAAAGCACCACCTGACTGGCAGCAGACTGAAGATGCTGGCGGCTGTTAAGTAAGAACAAACGGCTGGCATCCACACCCGCCTCGTTAGCCAGATAAGCTTTTACCATTTTCCCTCGCCGTTGGGCCAGGCCTGCCAGCTGTGCTTCAGTTACCGAAATCTCATCACGTAAGCGGTTGTACATTGCAATATGCATGGCTCGTGGAATCTGTTCAGCCGTAACTGGCTCTTCGCTGTTGGCTTGTAGTTGGGTTGTAAACCGCTCACGCTCCTGCTCAACCGGGATTGTAAACTGCTCGGTGAACATCGCTTCGAGTGCCGCCGGCAATGGCCCCTGCAACGGTATGTTGCTGGCAGATAAATCTTCAGGTAACGACGCCAGGCCGCTGCGTTGCAGCAGTGTCTGATGCAACTGGCTGACTGCCAGCTCGCGGGCATCGCTAACCGCATCTACCCCACCTTCGATGCTGACCCGCAGACCCGGCCGCTGGTTTAACGCCTCAGCCAGTGTGGCAAGCCGGGAACTGGCCTGCTCACTCAGCGAGTCCTGCCCCGCGGTAAATTCGATATGATTGAGCTCGTCTTCACTGCCGACCAGACTGGCCAGAAAGCTAAAGGGGGCGGTTACCGCTTTGGTAATAAGATTCCCCAGCGCCTTCAGAATGATTGAGCCGAAACTAAAATCCGGATTCTCCAGATCGCCGGAGACCTCAAGTCCTAAATCAATCACCCCGTCACTGTCCTGCAGAAGCGCCACTGCCAGGCCAAGCGGCAGGCTCAGTGCCTGTTCGGAGTCGCTCTGACGCCCCAGTGTCAACTGATCAATAACCACATGATTATCTCCGTCCAGCTCGTTATTCTGTACTTTGTAACGCACATCCAGAGACAATAAACCTTTGTCGATGTAATACCCCATATAGGTGCCGGAATAAGGGTTTACGGAGGTGAGTTCGGCACCGCTAACAGCAAAATCCAGATCCAGATACATATCGTCCAGCAATGGATTTATCTCCCCGTTTAATGACACCGGCGCGTAGCTGTCTATCTTGCCACTGATGGCCACCTCGGCAGCAGTACCCGTATCAGAATACAGTTTGTTAACAGAGCCGTTTAACGATTCCAGGCTCGAGGCAAACTGAGGGGTTAAGGATTCATCGGCAAAATAAGCGGTGCCCTCTTTTACTTTTATTGTTTCAATCCTGACATCCATCGGGGCAGACGTATCGTCAGACTCACGCGGCGGCGCTTGCTGAGCAGATTCCTGCTGTGCTACAGAGGGTGTATTACTTACCATGATGGCACTGATATTAGTGCGTTTTTGCTCGTCAATTAACAATTTAGCGTAGGGTTTTTCAAGTGTTATCCCGGCAATGGCAAGACGATTATCCTGACTCACATAATGAATTCCATCTACCGTCATCACCTGCCACTTAAGCAAGGGTTCATGCTGCAGGCCGTCGAGTACGACTAAATCATTAATCCTGGCACTGGCACTTAACTCAATCTGGCCATCAGCACCGGCTTTAACATTACCCGTAGTAGAAAAAGTGCCATCTTCAACGGCGATATTGATGATAGATTGCAGATAAGGTTGCGCCTGCGACAATACTAAATCGCTCACATTTACAGAAGCTTCAACCTTCTGCTCAGGCACATAAATAAGGCCTTGTGAGCTGAACTTACCCTGCGCAGACTCCGGCAACGCCTGAGGCTCGCCACTCATGGCCAGATCAATGGCGTATTCAACAGGTGCAGTAAAGCGGGTATCTACGGTGCCAGTAGTGATATTGATCGGGAAGGCCCGCCAGTACATTTGCTCCGCGATGGCTTTTTCCTGCAGCTGGATATCCCCGCCGCTGAGCCTGAGCCCGCCCAGCACTATGCGCCAGTCAGATTGCGCTTCGTTGTTGGCCTTTGTAGCAGGCTTAACGGCGTCTGCCGAGCCGGATTTGGGCGTAAACATACGGGCTAAATCAATCCCATCGTGACTGTAGGTTGCGCTGACAACCGGCGCATCAATGCTCACGTCAGCAATGTCCACCCGTTGATTGAAACTATCAATGGCTAATTGATTTACGGCCAGGGATTCTACCGTTATTCGCTCATCACTGGCATCTGACAAGGCAATTTCGCTAAGAGTCAGCTGCCCTTGCCCGGCCTTAAATCCAAATCCTTGTGGTGTTTCCAGCAGTTGATACTGAATGGAAAAATCCAGTCGTCCGCGGGTTAATCTGGCTTCGACAATATCTTCTGACAAAGGCCACAGTGGGGGTAATGCAATATGCTTAAGCGCTACGTTTCCACTCACCGCCAGCGGGGCAAGCTGAAACAGGCCGTCCAGTTCTATTGAGCCGCCTTCCTGAGTTGCCAGCGCTAGTTGATAAAGGTTGTCCGGTTTGCCCTCTTCTTCAGTTCGAACCGACGAAGGCAGGTTTGCCCGGGTATCAAGCTGTGCCAGTTCGAAGGATAAATCAGGATAAACCAGTTCTGCGCCGGTAACCTTATCCAATACCTTTAATTCGCCTCGGCTAAAACGTAACAAGCCCAAACGAATATGGGGAATGCCGCTATTTTCTTTTTGCTCTTGCTTTGCGGCTTCTGGCGCTGGCTGCGCTGTAATCCGGTTAAGCATGTCCGAAAAATTAAAGCGGGGATCCGCGCCGCCCTGTTGCCTTATCAACTGTGAATAAAGCTCATCGATATAAAGGTGTTCAATGGTGGGGGTAAACGTAAACAGCGATGTCAAAAAACCGGCATCCAGCTCCAACAAACCAAAACGAAAAAAATCGTCGTTGCTATCAGCTTCTGCTATACGAAAATCTGTCACCCTGATGCGTAACAAAAACGGGTTAATAGTTATTTTTTGGATGCTGACCTGTCGGCCCGTAAAGTCGCCAAGCCATTGCGGCACTTTGCTCTGCAGCACGTAAGGCGTTAGCAAACCAAGCAATAAAGCATAAAGCAGGTAAAAGGCAATCAGCCAGGTACTTATCCGCACGGCTCGCGGCTGGGTGCGATAAGCATTTTGCAGAGTCTCTAACTTTTTCATTTACCCGAACATCCTTATAAAATAACCAGCCCGCCAGTTAGCTGGATTAATAACACAACCCTAGCAACAATCACCCAGGCGAACAAATGCATCCGGCGCGTGACTTAGCGGACTTATCGGCCCGGTGTAGGCTCAATCAAATCCCGGCAACAGACAAGTTTGGCCAGCGGGTCAACCAATCCTTAGTAGCAACTCGCCGGGCAAAGATAGTAAAGTCTCGTTTAGGATTAGGGGTTAACTGCCCTGCCCACAACGACGCTACACCAAAAGGGGCGGCGACGACAATACCATTGTCCACATCCAGCCGAACGCCAACTGCGGTTTCCTGTTCCGGCCAGTAGCGCATTGCATCAGCACAGTCACGATAAGGTGGGTCCTGATTGCGCTGATGCATTAATGCCTGATTTTTTACCTGCCAGGGCACCCGGGGACGCAATGCCACCAGTTGTTTTTCAATCTCACGCGCCTCGTAGGTTGCGGTATTATCAAAAAACAGCACATCTATGTCCGTCAGTGGCGTAGTGGAAAAGCCGTGCAGATGATCCCACACCATGTTGCGAACAAATCCTGCGGCGATATACCAGTCGGGTAATGCTAATGAAGCAACGGTTTGCAGCAGATCCATCCGGTATTCATCACCGGCCAGTAATGATTCTATTGACGCCATGGCTTACCTCTCACCCTGCCAGGCTGGCCCAGAAGGCAGCATGATGATTATGATGAATAAATTGAGCTTTACAGCATACCGTATAATCCCGGCTGACCAAATTCAGAACACGGTCTATTTGCACCGACAGCAACAGTCTTGTCCTACAAAATTAAATATTTTAGAAACTTCCGCTGCCTTTTTGCTGTAAAGCTCAGAATTACCGTTAAATTCCTTTCAAATACCAGCACAATTTAGTTTACACTGGCCGTAACCATACAGCTCGCAATCAACAGGAAGATAAGGTGCCCTCCATGCAGTCTGGCGCTGACAGCCCGCAATTACCATTTTTTAAATTAATCAAACTGCTAGGCCCTGGCGTGTTAATGGCAACCGCTGCCATTGGCGGCAGTCATTTGGTCGCCTCAACTCAGGCCGGCGCGAAATTTGGCTGGCAGCTCGCGCTGCTTATTCTGCTAGTGAACCTGTTTAAGTATCCATTTTTCCGGGCTGGCGTAAGTTATACCATCAGCAGCCATAAAACCTTGCAGCAAGGCTATCTTGAAATGGGTAAACCTTACCTGCTGATGAGTTTTGCGCTCAACGCCATTTCCTCTTTTGTTAATGCCGCCGCGCTTCTGTTATTTTCGGCCAGCTTACTGGGCTATTTTATTCCTTTTGACATTGCCCTGCCCTGGCTGGCAGCCGGGCTGTTAATTGTCTCGTTAGCGATACTCATTGCCGGGCATTACCACGCACTTAATCAGGTGGCCAAAGTTATTATGGTGGCGCTGGTGATTGCCACGGTTTCCGCCACTGTGATTGCCTGGCAGCAAGGACCGGTAGCGCCTGCGGACTTTGAGTCGCCCTCGCCCTGGACACTCGCCGCCATCGGCTTTTTAGTGGTTACTATGGGCTGGATGCCCGCGCCGATTGAAATTTCAGGTATTACCTCCTTATGGTTAAAAGAGCAGTGTCATGAACAAAAAGTAACGCCACAATCGGCGCTGTTCGACTTTAACCTGGGCTATCTGGTTACTCTGTTACTCGCGTTGATGTTTTTAGCTCTGGGCAATCTGGTACTGCACGGTAGCGGGCAGGAGCTGGCAGCCGGCGGCATCGGATTTTCTCATCAACTGGTGGAATTGTATGCCTCTACCATTGGCGAATGGTCCCGATATCTTATCGCTGTGATCGCTTTTCTGTGTATCTTTGGTTCTGCCATTACCGTTTACGATGGTTACTCGCGAGCACTGGCTGAATGTTATACCCTGCTCAAGGGCAAACAGGACGTAACCGACAACGTTTTTGCCGTATGGTTAATGTTAGTCGCCGCGGCCAGTTTTGCTATGGTGCTGTTTTTTAAAGCCGCTCTGTTGGCCATGCTTGGTTTTGCCATGACTCTGGCCTTTATGACAACACCGGTATTTGCCTGGCTGAACTATCGCCTGGTAAACCGCAACAGTATTCCGGAGTCCTTACGTGGTGGTCCGGTTGTGTTGTGGCTTAGTCGGGCGGGACTGGTTTATCTGTTCGGCTTCCTGGTTGTCTTTGTTATCTGGAAGTGGTTCCTCTGATTTTTTAGGGAAATAATATGCGCTCACTCCACGTTCTTCTGACGCTCATTGTGTTGTCCTTTGGCAGCACAAATACCAACGCTGACAGTTTTCGCAACGTGGAAATTGCAACCAGCCAACCGGCATTACAGCCGGTGATGATTCAGGGGCCAATGCCAATCGAGGCAGAGTTTTTTGCCTCGTTATTAAAGGATGTACGTATAGAAAAAGCCGGCCAGGCGACTTTTTATCTGGGTAGGCTAAATGGTTACCCCATTGTCGTTGCCCAAACGGGTAAAGGGCTGGAAAATACGGCCGCCGCCACCGCTGTTGGCATTGAGCGTTATCATCCTATGGCCATTATTAATCAGGGGACATCAGGAGGCCATGATCCAACCTTGCACGTTGGCGATATCGTGCTGGGCAAGCGCAGTGTCAATGCCAGCAATTTTAAAACGCCATTCCGCGACAAAGGTCAGGGCTCTGCCCCGCTTGATTGGTTACCCATGGATTTACTGGCATCCGCGGGCAGCGCCGGAGAAGGCGATTCCGCCAAGGATGCTGAACGTATCCGCTATTATCTGGCAGACAGTGAGTTACTGGCCATCGCCAATGCTGTGAAAGCCAGCTATCAACGTGGCAAAGTCGTTGAAGGCACTATTGCCAGTGGTAATTTCTGGAATAATGAACTCGACCGAATTGCCTGGCTACACGACAACTTTGGCACTAGTACCGAAGAAATGGAAACGGCAGCGGCGGCACAAATTGCCCATAGTTACGGTGTGCCATTTCTGGGTGTGAGGGTATTGTCGAACAATCTGACAAACGGTGGCCATTACGACCCGTCAACAGCAAAAGATTGTCAGCAATTTGTGCAACGAGTGATAGAGCAACTGATTAAACAAAATAAAAGGTAGTCACTCAGAGTAACTACCTTATCGTTCAGTTAACACCACAACGCTTAAGAAGGCGAATACGGCAGCGAAGACTGGTGCGCCACTATTCTTACTTTACCGGCCTTATCCTTAACATATGCAAAGGTATATTCTACCTTCGTTTCGCCACCGTTAGTATCTGTGAAATAGTAGTTCCCCATCGCCACCGCCATACTGCAGCTATTATTGATAATACCCACATTATCAAATTTCACTTTAGTGTATGGCTTTATTGCGAAGCCCTTGTCCTCTGAATAAGCATCATTGCCTCCCACGAAATACGATAACGCAGCATCGAAGCTTGAGCGGAACTGAACCTTAGCCGCCAGTGTTGGCTTGAATAATACGCTGCTGAGATCATAGCCATACATATCCTGAATAAAGTCGGCGGCAGCCGTTTTGTAATCGCCGTTTGAAGAAAATACAGAGCCGATTCTGACGATACCCTCGCCCCAGAGTTTCTGTGCCTCAACCACTTCCCGCTCTGAAATACAGGCGTCTGAATATAGCAACCGGTTATCGACCATCGGTACCGGCGCATTACTTGCCACAGGCTCGCTCAGGTTTTTACTTAATTGTTGAGACTGCGCGGTGGCGCATCCGGTTAAAACGGCTGAAGAAATTGAAAGCGCAACTAACATTTTTACATTCATTTTTTGCATAACCATACTCTCTTATTCCAAAGTTGGATAACTCACCAGTGATCATTCATCACTGCTTGATTGCTCAGGTGTAAGGTTATTGTTTAAGCCTGAATAAAACTTGAAAGTAAGATTAAAAGAACATTAAAAGCACAAACACGGACATTGGATTACCAGCGTTATTTCAGGGTCACACAAGTAAACTAATTGTTAACAACGCTCGTATGCCGTTTATAACCTATGCTTATTTACTGCAGTTACTCATTATTACTCACTGGAGTCTATAGATGTTAAGACAGCTGGTATACCGAAGTCGCGCAACCCACAAGATGTCAACGTCGGATATCGATAAGATTGTCGAAGATTCCGTGCCCTTTAACGCGCAGAATAATGTCACCGGATTATTATTATTTGACGGAGAGTTCTTTTTTCAGGTTTTAGAAGGTGACGGTAACGTTATTCATGGTCTGTTTGAACATTTAAAAAATGACAGGCGCCACACCAATATTGTGAAAGTCCTCGACACAGCCTGCGCAAAACGTGAATTCGGTAAATGGCACTTGCGCACTTTAATACTGAATCCACAAAACAATTGCTACTGGCTACCGTCGGATCTGTCTGTAAGACGTGACAGTCGTGTATTTTCGCTGCTTAACAGTTTTGCTACCGGGCGCTGGCGCAGCTGTGTTTCAGCCGAAGAAAAAGCGTCTGTTAACTGCTCAGTGTTCACCAAGGCTGTAACAATCGAGCCGTATCCGTCGAGTGATATTCAATTTGCCTATCAACCGATAGTAGATACGCAAACAAGGGGGGTATCTTCGTATGAAGCATTACTTAGAAACAGCAAAGGGCGATACCCGGAATTAATACTGGCAGATTTACCAGAGCAACAAAGATATGAATTTGACTTGGCCTCTAAGAGAATTGCTATCACCCAGGGAGCAAAATTATTACAAACCGGTCAGTCATTATCGGTTAATTTACTGCCGGGAGCGATAACCCAGAACAAGCACATTGTGTCTCAGCTTCTGAGCTTTCTGCAAGAAGCAGGATTAAAACCTGAACAGTTAATTCTGGAAATCACCGAAAGCGAAATGGTAAAAGAAAGCGATGCCTTCTTCGCCGTAATTGAAGACATCCGCGCGGCGGGGATCCGCTTATCTCTGGACGACTTTGGGGCTGGTTATGCCGGTCTGACGTTACTGGCCGATCTGATGCCGGATAAGATTAAGCTGGACCGGGCGATTACGAATGGGATCCACGAAAGCGGCCCGCGCCAGGCTATTTTGCATTCGGTATTCGAGTTTGCCAACGCTACCGGTAGTCATCTTATTGTAGAAGGGGTTGAAACCTTCGAAGAATGGCTGTGGTTAAACAATGCAGGCGTGCGCAAATTTCAGGGCTACTTATTTGCCCGCCCACAGTTAAACGGAGCAAGCGCCATCAGTTTTGACGCCCGCCTGTTAATTCATTCGGAATAGGATTTTCTACTGGTCGATTTTGTCTAACATTACGGCGAGTCCATCTATCCGCGTAACTGTATCTTTAACCAGCTTATCTATTTCATCGCTGGCATCCCGTGAATGTGACGCCAGATTTCTGACTTCATCGGCGACCACGGCAAAACCACGCCCCACTTCACCAGCCCTCGCCGCTTCTATTGCCGCATTCAGAGCCAGCAGATTAGTTTGCTCGGAAATACCATTAATCGTGCCGATAATGTTGCTGATGGTCTGACTGACACCTAACACGCCTTTCATCGCTTCCTGGGTTTGGTTAACCGCTATTCGACGGGCGGTAATATCTATCCCAAATAACACATACTGGGTAATTTCATTTTTGAAATTCTTCAGGGCACAAATACCGGCATCAAGAGATAAAAGGAAATTCCCCTGCCCGAAATTGATCTGTAATTTAATGTTCCCGCTGCCCTGTAGCTCATTTTTTTGTTCAGTCGTCAGCGAATTCAACACGTGATCAACAAATTCTTGTTGGGTGGCCCTTGAACCAAGTTTACCGGCCAGCAAATCACTGGGGGTTTTAAGCTGACCATCCTTATCGATATCAATCAACACCAGAGAGTTATCTATTGCGTTGATTTTTCTTGTAAAATCCAGTGCCATTTGCTTAACCTCGGTAATATTAGCCTGCACCGAAATATAGTTTTTAACGCTGCCTTGTTCGTTCAGAATAGGGGTAATGGATAAGGACACCCAGTACGGCTCACCGCTTTTGGTGTAATTGAGTATTTCGTCATAAAATGGTGTTCGGTCGTGAAGGTTCTGACGAATACGAGCGATGGTTTCCTTGGATGTTTCAGCCCCCTGTAGAAAACTGCCGGGCTTCTTGTGTTTTATTTCGTCCAGCGAATAGCCGGTAAGGCGTTCGAAACCTTTATTGACATAAACAATCAAACCATCTGCGTTGGTAATAACCACAGAATTGTCGGTTTCGTTGGCCACCATGGAAAGCATTTCCCGCTCTTCCCGCATTAAGACTTCCTGAGTCACATCCTTAACGAAGGCGGTATACAGTGTTTTATTTTCCAGCCTTACTTTCGACAGCGATAACTGCCCCCAAAGTACATTTCCATCCTTGCGTTCGATTTTTATCTCGCGGCTGGTGCCAACAATTTTATCCTGTCCTGTTTCACGATTCGCATTGACATAGTTGTCGTGATTGGACCGGATCGCCTGTGGCACCAGCATTTTTACATTTTGCCCGAGTACTTCTTCACGATCGTATCCCCACAACGTTTCTGCTGCCGCATTAAATAAGGTCACGCAATTGTGTTCATCTATACAGACTACAGCGTCAAGGGCTTGCTCCAGGGTTTGCGCCATGGTTTCTCTGGAATCCCTTTCCTGTGAAATATCACGGACAAAGGCGGTGTAGTGAATTTGTCCGTTAAGCACAATTTTAGACAGTGACAGTTGTACCCATAATTTGCTGCCGTCTTTACGCTGCAGTTGCACGTCTCTGGAGCTGCCAACAATTTTATCCTGTCCGGTCTGGCGGTGGTGATTCACAAAACTATCGTGATTCGCCCGTAACGCATGAGGCAACAACATGGCGACATTTTTACCAACCACTTCATTTTTACGGTAGCCCCAAATTTTCTCAGCGGCCTGATTAAAAAAGGTCACATTGTTTTTTTCGTCGATACTGACGACGGCGATAATACTTTGTTCAAGGGCTTGAATAGCTTGGTTAGTTTTTTGTTGCCAGAACATGCTTCACTCCACCAATTAAAAATCACTGCATCAAAATGGCATTTAACGTATTTCGGGCTTCTCCGCTGTGCCCCGAACAGGCATCCAAACCGAACGTAATACGACCAATACTTACATTTTGTTCACAAAGCATAGTTTAAAATGTGCCATTTCTTCGGAAGCAACGTACAACTTGTTAAATATTTGCACATTTCATTTATGTATAAGCGAAAAATTTATCTGTTTGGGATTAGTTCCGGGCTCATTATGATGATTGCACTTTGTGCGACAGCGGTGTCAGCTTATCTGACACAAAATAATCTGGAGCAGAGCAATACCGCCCAGACACTTCTGGCAGAGCATCAAAAGCTGAGTAGTATTTCTTACAGAATGTTTAAGCAGCTCACCGACGAGCTTATTTTTGGCGAGAGTGCTAATCAGGCCATTATTCGCAATAAACAGGCTCTCATAGCTCAGTCCCTCGATAAAATTCGCACCCTTGAACAACAACAACGACAAGCGCTAGGCAGCCAAATGACCGCCGGTAGTGTTGAGGATACCGATGAACTGGCCGCACTCATTAACGCGATAATCAGTGAATTTAAAGCGATTACGGCAGCGTATACCAACACCCCTCTTGATCAACAGTATCGCTTGCAAACCCTGCTTGAGGTAAAGATTGATAACGAATTTCGTGAAGCGATCAATGCCGCTGTGGTCCGCCAGGGTAACGTGGTGTCGGCAATTAACGCAAAAATTGAAACGCTTAACACTGCAATCATCTGGTTTGCGGTTGGAGTCGCCCTGTTTGCCATGCCCTGCATTATCCTCGCTTGCTATTGGTTGTTTAATCAGCTGTATCAGCCGCTGACTATTTTAAATAACGGAACCAAAGCAATTGCCGCAGGAGACTACCAGCAGCGCTTACCTGAAACACTGGACAGTGAATTTTATCAGTTGGTGAAATCGCTCAACCTCTTAGCATCCAAGTTAGCCGAACATGAATCCAAGGCTGAACAATCCCGCAAGCAACTGGAGTTTGAAGTAGAGCAACGTACCCGCGAAATTAGCCAGGTTAACGAACAACTTACCAAAATCGACTCACGGCGACGTCAGTTTCTTGCCGATGTATCGCACGAACTGCGAACCCCCCTCACCATTATTCGTGGCGAAGCGCAGGTAACACTGCGCCAGCCCTCTGCTGCAGAAACGGTGTACCGGGAAACGCTTAACTCCATTCTGGTTCAGGCCGTGAACCTGAGCGACCTGGTGGATGATCTTCTGTTACTGGCCCGTGCGGAACTGAGCAGGCTACAGCTGGACATGAGTTGTCAGCCAATCGGTGAATTTATTCAACTTCAGGTCAGCCAGTGGCAGCGAGTACATGATGAACGACAGTTTACGCTTGAAATCGAAGACGATCTTAAAATGATAAAACTGTATTTTGACCCTCAGCGCATAAAACAGGTTGTGGCGATCCTGCTGGACAACGCCTGTAAGTACTCGCCCCCACAATCGCCAGTGAAAGTGTTTGCAAGAGAAGAAAAAAGCCGATTCTGTATCGAAATAA
This sequence comes from Marisediminitalea lipolytica, assembly GCF_001758465.1. Lineage (GTDB taxonomy): Bacteria > Pseudomonadota > Gammaproteobacteria > Enterobacterales > Alteromonadaceae > Alteromonas > Alteromonas lipolytica. The sequence continues at coordinate 138,311 of NZ_MJIC01000010.1, read as the reverse complement.
AGGATTTTGGCGAAGGGATATCGCCATCGGATATCAACCACATTTTTGAACGTTTCGTGCGGTTTAAACATAAATCAGAAGGGCTGGGCCTTGGCCTGGCAATTGCCAAAGCAATAGTTGAAGCCCACGATGGCGATATTCAGGTCAATTCTACTCTGGGTGAAGGAACGACTTTTCAAATTTACCTGCCAATGGAAGCTGTATCATGAAAATATTGATTGCTGACGATGAAGTCTCTTTGGTGAATTTCCTCTACCGCGGGCTGTGTGCTGAAGGGTTTGAATGTAGTAAAGAGACCGCGCTTCACAACCTGCCGGATCGGGTGAAACGGGAAAAACCGGATTTACTGGTGCTCGACAGAATGTTTGATAACGATGACAGCGTAGCGCTTCTCCCGGCGTTAAAGCAGCTCTCGCCCGCGCCGATGATTTTATTGTTAACCGCTCTCGACGATACCAGTGAAAAAGTGAAAGGGTTGGATAAAGGCGCGGATGATTACTTATGTAAACCTTTCGATTTTGACGAACTACTCGCCAGGGTCAATGCACTGGGACGACGACCCAGAGCGCCACTGGACGCTGAAGCGAAAAAGCTGCAATTTGCCAACCTTGAGCTGGATCTGGAATCCAGGCTTGCCAGCATCACTGAAAATGGGCGCACGGAAGAGCTTTCGTTAACAAATATAGAGTTTAACCTGCTCAACTATTTTGTTGAGTCACAAAATAAGGTAGTCACCAGAGAGCGCATTTTAAGCCGGGTATGGCAAAGTAATACAGACCCGTTAACCAATATTGTTGATGTTTATATCAGCCGGTTAAGGCAAAAACTGCCAAAGGCTACTGGAATTGAAATTGCCACTATCCGGGGAAATGGCTACCGGTTAAAAGCATTAAATAATACCAATCCATCCTGATAAGTATGCTCTCAGCGCGGCATTCGGGGAGGATTCGAACCAGCCATCGTTGCGGGTTTGCGATTACTCTATCCACAATTCATCAATTAATGGCGGATAGGTATGATTGCTAAAGGTCACGCTTATCAGGATGTCATCCTGAGCACCCTCATAGCGGGCGACAAACAGCAATCTGGGATTGCCCCCCCGGTTAAGCGCCCCCAATAATCGCTTTGACACCTGCCGGCCAAGCTCTGGAGCAAGGGTTTCGTGAGCCCGCTGAAAACCTGCCGGGGTAATTTTGCCTGCCAGCGAGTCTGTTATTACGGCACGTAATGCCTGATAATCGCCGGATTCATGGGCCATAAGTGCCTGCTCGACCACCCAGAGTAACTGACCTAACGCGTCTTCTGTAGTCTGGCCGTAGCAACCAAAATAGTCTGCCCGGTGGTCGTTATTACCATTCATATTCACGCCTCCCGCTAAGTTAGTAGTGCTTGTCTACATTCTGACTGCACTGCTCAGATTGATGAACAGCATCCTTAATGAGCCTGCTGCAGGCAACAAAAAAATGGTAAAAAGTTGTAAAACATATTTTTATAAAAATAATTCACCCCTTTTGTGCTCGCCGGTCGTTATACCCAAAACCAGGGAGTACACATTATGCAACTTACCGCCAATCCGACGTTTTCTGTCAGCCACTTCGTGCGTCCGTTTAATTACCTCCTGCTTGGCGCACTGGTCACATTTGGTCTGTTTGTCCTTATGGCAAAATTAATTGAACAACACAGCGAAGCACCACCGGTTGACGACCCGGTGATTATTGATGATTTTCGGCTTCACGTTGAAGAGCCGGTTACCCAAATCAAAAAGCCCATCAAACCGATGGAGAAAACCATTGAGCAACCGCCTTCCCTACCCGTACCCATTGAGTCTGAGCCAGGCCCGACCGAAATAAGTGTAAATGTAAACCCGGTTATACCCGGAAATGAGTTAACCATAAACACCGAACTGGGCCGGGAAAATAATGCCTCAGCCCGTCCAATTGTCAGAGTAAACCCTGGCTATCCGGCCGATGCCGCCCGCCAGGGATTAGAGGGTTGGGTTCAGCTTTCCTTTGATATAAGCCCTCAGGGGACGGTGGAAAACATCAAAGTCGTCGACGCCGAACCTTCCCGCATCTTTGACCGCGAAGCCCGCCGCGCGCTGGCAAAATGGCGTTATCAGCCGCAGATAGAAAATGGTGTACCTGTCGGGCAATCCGGGTTACAAGTAGTATTAACGTTCAAACTGGAGCAGTAGGGAGCGCTTGTGGGTATGGCTAAACTAGGCTTTCTGCGTGGGTTTCTCAGGCGGGAAAGTACCACAAACTGTAATGAGTCGCTGTTCAGGCAGTATCGCCAAACGGGCGATACTGCAGCCCTGAGCGCACTTTATGACCAGCACAGTAATAACCTTTATTACTATTTACTGGTCATGAGCGATCCGATTACTGCCGCAGATGTTACCCAGAAAGTCTGGCTGAAAATTATTGAATCCTGCCACGATTATCAGGACAAAGGCCGTTTTCAGGCCTGGTTGTTTACCATTGGTCACCGCATGTTGATCGATGAATTCAGAGCTAATAAGCGCTGGCAGGCCGACACTGATCCCGATACGCTGGGCGCGCCCTTGCTGACTAACATTGATACATCGGATTTTCATCAGTTACTCAAACAATTACCCTTTGCCCAGCGGGAGGCCTTCTCGCTACAACAGGAAGGCTTTAGTCTGCAGGATATCGCTACCATTTGCTCAGTGCCAGTCGAAACCGTGAAAACCCGCTTACGCTATGCCCGCAACACCCTCAGGAAACACTGGAAAGAGTCATGAACGAGCACGACGAAAACGATGCGCTAAAACAAGCCTATCAAACCGCCAAACAACGTTATCCCGCACCGGGGCGAATTAAACGAGCAGTGACGGAACATCACGATACCGGCAGCAACTGGTGGTATTTACTCGTTCGCCCTGGCCGCTTACCCGGGCGTGAATGGCTGGCCTTAACCGCCGCTCTGGGCTGCTTACTGGTGTTATTAACTATTTATACCTCGCCTGTTCCCCCGGCGGGGGAAAGCAAATTTGTTGCACTTGAGGTGGAATACCACGGCTATCAGGATGAGATTAATGACTCGCCTGATTATCGCGAGAAACTCACTGTTTATACCCGTGAATATACCCAACAACTGAACACGCTGAATGTGTTCTATTCCCGCCCCGCGATGCTCGCCAGCCTTGATGGCGACTGGTTATTCACTGATTGTCAAAATCAGAAAATTACCGTTTCGCATGAATTGATTGATGATTTGCGCGCATTGCAACGTGTTGACCCGGCCCTGATGAAAGGTACATTTGTCGCCCTGTCCTTTGATGAACAAGGCCGTTTAATTAACATTGATAGTGCGCCGGCAGAACACTGCTGATGTATATCATCGTCAGTATGTAAAAAAAGACATTTTTACTGGTCAGAACACGACCAACATGGTTTCATGCATTTTTGATGGGTAACGCCAGTTCATAACACGCAATCAACAAGGGATATCGCCATGAAAAGTCTTTTTCAGGCCATCGATAATCAGGATGCCGACTCTTTCGCTGCATTCTTAGCTGAAAACGCCACCTTTCGTTTTGGCAATGCACCGGCAGTTCATGGCCGCGAGGCCATTAAAGCTGCGGTAAGCGGCTTTTTTGACAGTATTTCTGCAATATCTCATACATTAAACGAAGCCTGGCAAACGCCGGCCGGGGCAGTCAGTCATGGTGCAGTAACCTACACCCGCCTGGACAACAGCACTCTCACCGTTCCCTTTTGTAATGTATTTAAAATACGAGACAACCTGATAGAAGAATACCTTATCTTCGTCGATAACTCCGAACTCTACCGTTAAATACGGGTTAACAGCAGCGATTGTCCACGGCCGGCAAAACCCGTTCGCTTTAGCCCATTTGTATGTTAAATTGTTATTCAGGTAATGTACTGTCAGAACAACAAAAACAACAATGAGTACAGAACAGGAAATCATAAACAAGCACCGCTCTGTTATCCGCGCATTAATTCCCTATCATCAGCAAGGGCGTCTGATGGAAGGATTAAACAAGTTTTCATCGCGGCTAACCCCAAAATCACGTCAGATCATAAAAGACGAAGTTATTCGATTGACCTCGCAAACCACCGCCCCGGCAGACAATTCTGAATTTGCCCGGTTTCCGGTTAAACGTTTTTCACACTTTGGCGTGGAAATGACGCTGGATAAAGTGGGCACCGAAATTCTCAACCGGGAAACCGCTCGCTACATGGAGCAGTATACCGTGGGTGTTTTTGAGTCGTTAACCAATTCTGACCACTATCAGGGATTGGTGAAACGGCAGTTACGAGAAAAGATTATCAACGCATTTACCGTCCAGACCCAGTCTTTTCGGGATATTTGTTTTAATGACGACCTTTCCATTACGCCCAATTTTTCGATTACCAGCCCAGCGTATCAAAACGGGCGAAGCGTAGTGGTGGTCTCCCTAAGCGCTGGCCAAATTACAATAGCCTGTACCCGATTACCCAAATTTACGACACCCACTGACATTCCCGTGCATTTCCCGACTATTCCGGGGCTGAGTTTTTCGGCGGCGGTTATTCACTATAATTTTGTTGGTGTCGACTTCAATGCCAGCTCACAGCGTTATCACACGACCTTATCCCTGGCGGAAAAGGACAAATACTGGTACCCACAAATCGCTAAATACCTGAATCGGGTTATGCTGCGAATGCCCTTAGACAGGGAGCTTGAAATTGAGCGTGCCATGCAGGCGCTCGACCGCGACCGGATTGTGCAAAACTCGCCATGGATACCCATACTGCTGCAGCGCAAAAATGAACAACTGGTGCCCGGTACGGCCCTGCTGACTCAGAGCAACTTAGCTGCAAGCAGCACTACACCCCGTGCTCAGCTGCTGCCGGGGAAAACGGCCCTGCATGCAATCATGGCTGAACTGGAAAAAAACACTGAAGCCTTTGTGTTGCGCATGACCATAGTTTCCAGCAATCAAACGCCAGTAAAGTTGTGTGCAACCTTGAAACAGCTGGAACAACAGGGTCTGCTCGCACCATTTATCCAGCTGGCCAACGAACACCAGTCACTGGAAATCTGGCATTATCGTTTGACTCACGTTGCTGACGATAGCCGCGCCACAGCCCAGGCCTTGCACGATTTATCGACAAAATCGTCTGGCGATGTTGTGGCTATGCAGGATATGTTATTTATAAGGCGTATTACAGACGCGATTGGACCACTACAACTGCTGAATCAGCCTGAGAAAACCAGGTTTCCGCGGCTGTTAATCGACGATGACAACCTTATCCGTTACGCTTTGTGATGGATGAGAGTCTGGATAAACGCCGGGAGATCCGCTTTGGTATTACCACCGAAGCTGTGGTTAAAACGACCCTGATCAATCAGTTCACTGCGGTGGTGAGTGATATATCCAAAACCGGCTTACAACTGTGTCTTACCGACTGTAATGAACACGTGCTGCCGCCCGACGTTAAAGTGAGCATTGCCGAGTTAAAACTAAAATCCCAACGCTATAAGGTACTGGATTATGATAGCGTCACTGGCTTGTTGCGACTTAAAGCGCTTAACAAAGAAAATCTGACAAGACTCGTCAGGCAGCTTCATTCTGTCGCAATGGTTCAACCGCGGGTACAAAACCTGGTAAAACAGCACAGTATGCTGTTTCGGTATGTGTGGGAACTTACCTGCCGCCACTTTCCTGCCCCGGCTTTACAAGTCATTACAGGGCGACAAATGGTTAATCGTCTGAAAACCTTGTACATGCCAGAGTGTGCAGCGGCTCTTTACCCGTTTGAAATGAGTGACCATAAGGCACCGCTACACGGCTTTTTTGCCGACATGGGTAAGTCACCACCTGATTCATCGGCACTCCGACGATTGTTACAAAAAGCAGAGCGTTTTCATCTCGCCATTAACTGCGAGCGTAAATCAGATCAGAAGCTTATCAGTTTAACCGCCTACCAATGCTTTGGCTCTTCGCTGCGCAACGCCATTAAACAAGCGCTCCAGGAAAATGAAGTCGGGCTTTATATCTGTGGTATTGAATGTCAGATAAACCGTGACATAAATACGCCCATGACAGAGCAACGTCTGGCGTTATTGTTAAAAATAGATTTGGATGTGCATGAAAAGCTGCTCGCACTGCAAAAAAGCTACTCTCATGTCATTTATCTGGCAGATTTTAGTGCTTTTCTGAATGCGTTAATGCTGGCCTCTGTAGTGCCCTCAGTACGAAAGGCCAGTGCCGCTAATGCGGCACTTTAAATTGCTACATCACAAAGTCAACAACACCACCATCTACACGCAGCGCACTGCCTGTAGTTGCAGAAGCTAACTCAGAACAGGTATAGGTGATCATGCTGGCGACTTCATCAACCGTTGCCATGCGCTGGATTACTGAGGAAGGACGGTGTTTCTGCACAAATCGAACGCCGGCTTCTTCCACAGAGATACCGTTTCTCGCGGCAGACTCGGCCATAATATTCTGTACACCTTCACTCATTGTCGGGCCTGGCAGAACGGCATTTACCGTTACACCGGTTCCGGCTAAACGTTTAGCCAGTCCACGGGATAATCCCAGTAACGCGGTTTTACTGACCCCATAGTGAATCATCTCACTAGGAATGTTTACCGATGACTCAGAAGCAATAAAGACAATTCGTCCCCAACCGTTATCGACCATGGCTGGCGCATAATGGCGACTCATTCGCACTGCCGACATAACATTAACATCAAAATACTGCTGCCAGGTCTCGTCGTCGGTTTCAAAAAAATCCAGCGCACCGTAAATGCCCAGATTATTTACCAGAATATCAGCCTCTGGGACCGCCTCAAAAAGCGCCTGGCCCCCTTCACTAGTGCTGAGGTCCGCTGCGACACCAGTCACCTCAGCATTGGGTACAGCGGCAATAACAGCCTCTATTGCTTTATCCACCTTTTGTTGGGTACGGCCATTCACAATAACCCTGGCACCACATTCCGCAAGCTGTTTAGCAGCCCCTAAACCAATACCCTCGGTTGAACCGGTCACCAGGGCCGTTTTTCCTGTTAACTTAATCTGCATGGTAATAACTCCTTAATAATGCTTTGTTACCTTAGAGTTATACGCCCATCGTCAGAAATATTCATTGTTGGTTATGGGATAAACCAATCTAAAGTTTAGAAAGGCGCTAAGTGATCGATTAAGCAGCCAAGCATTGGAGTCCTGGTGCCAGCCAGGAATTTAGCTCAGGCAGCGGTATAACAGGCTTACTACGGAAAGTAATACTGCTGAAGGTATGCTTTGAAATTACAGGCGTAAACGAAAGGCCCCTTAAGACTGGGGACAGATAATTTTGTAACTGCGCAGAAAGCAAAAAGGCTTGCATCGCTGCAAGCCTTTTTAAGATGGATGGGTGAGGCGCAACCGTTATGCCCGTGGCATAACGCAGTGTGCTAAACGACACGCCATGGATGGCGTGGCTGGGCAATGCTACAGGGATGTATTTACCTCTGTTGGACGATAAACCGATGAAGCTGATAGCATCTACTTTCAGTTCAGGAGCCTGACACCGCGCAGAAAGCAAAAAGGCTTGCATTTCTGCAAGCCTTTTTAAGAAGGTGGCGCGTGTGGAAGGGTGAGGCGCAACCGTTATGCCCGTGGCATAACGCAGTGTGCTGAACGACACGCCATGGATGGCGTGGCTGGGCAATGCTACAGGGATGTATTTACCTCTGTTGGACGATAAACCGATGAAGCTGATAGCATCTACTTTCAGTTCAGGAGCCTGACACCGCGCAGAAAGCAAAAAGGCTTGCATTTCTGCAAGCCTTTTTAAGAAGGTGGCGCGTGTGGAAGGATTCGAACCTCCGACCGCCTGGTTCGTAGCCAGGTACTCTATCCAGCTGAGCTACACACGCGAGGTTTTAATTTAGCGAATGGCGCGTGCGGAAGGATTCGAACCTCCGACCGCCTGGTTCGTAGCCAGGTACTCTATCCAGCTGAGCTACGCACGCGCTGATACACTAAATTAAAAATGGCGGAGAGGGAGGGATTCGAACCCTCGATACCAGTAATAGGTATGGTTCCTTAGCAGGGAACTGGTTTCAGCCACTCACCCACCTCTCCGTCATGTGGGGCTGCATTTTAATGACATGCGTTGGGAAGTCAATGCTTTTTTAGATAAATAAAATTCGTATGCCGGGATTTTAATCAATCCTGTTTTTTTGCTTAAAAAGCCCGCTACTTGTGTTTGAAAATCCGCCATTTTTACTGATTAAAGGGATTTATAATCGGTTGCTCTACTGCGAACTAAAGCATCGCAAAAGTCTCAGGCATAAAAAAGGCCGGAAATCCGGCCTTAATTAAGAGAAAAAAACCAAAAAAACTGGTCTTACCTCTTATTTTTTATTTATTGCCATCAGGCTGACCGCCTTTTTCGGCCTGGATGCGCATATAAATCTCTTCACGATGTACTGAGACTTCTTTAGGTGCATTAACACCAATACGTACCTGATTACCTTTAACGCCTAATACAGTTACGGTGACTTCGTCACCCACCATCAGCGTTTCACCCACACGACGAGTTAAAATAAGCATTCGATTGCTCCTGGTTCCTTGATTACATTGCATCCATGCGGTCTTCGACGTCTATCGATCCATAAAGACGCTGTTGGTGGGTGTTAACACTGGTGTCACGACAGTGTTAAGCCACCTGTAAATGCATTATAGCTTATCTTCCAGCCAGGTGTTAACAGAATGTAAAGCTGTAGATAAATTTTCTGGCTGACTACCACCGGCCTGGGCCATATCCGGGCGACCACCGCCTTTACCACCTACCTGTACGGCAATGTGATTAACCAGCTCACCCGCTTTTACTTTAGCCGTTAAGCCTTTGGTTACGCCCACGATCAGACTTACTTTACCGTCGGCCGGAACACCTAACACAATGATGCCCTCGCCGATGCGGTTTTTCAGATCGTCAACCATACCGCGCAGTGATTTCGCCTCAACACCTTCCAGCTCAGCAATCAGTACCTTGGTACCTTTTATATCCACTGCACTACCAAGTAGATCAGCGCCTTGTTGACTGGCCATCTTCTGTTTAAGTGATGTAACTGTTTTTTCAAGCTCTTTTTGTTGCGTCTGCAGTTGGGTAACCTTCTCGGTCAAACCGCTGGCATCGGTTTTTAACAAACCACAGGTTTGTTGAATTACCGCTTGTTGTTGTTGCACATAAGCCAGCGCGCCCATACCCGTGACAGCATCAATACGACGCACGCCCGACGCAATACCACCTTCGGTGACAATTTTAAACAAGCCGATGTCACCGGTTTGTTTAACGTGAGTACCACCACAAAGTTCCGTAGAAACCGGGCCCATTGAAACAACACGCACTTTTTCGTCGTACTTCTCACCAAATAACGCCATGGCGCCGGTCTTTTTCGCTTCGTCCAGGTCCATCAGTTGCGTCGTCAGCGGATGGTTGTCCTGAATATCCTGGTTAACGCGAACTTCGATCTCGGTCAGCTGCTCTGCTGTCACACCTTCAAAGTGCGAAAAGTCAAAACGCAGACGCTCTGCATTTACCAATGAACCTTTCTGCGTAACGTGGTCGCCCAGAATGTCGCGTAATGCCTGGTGTAATAGGTGCGTAGCACTGTGGTTTTTGCGAATCGCACTGCGTTTCGTGTCATCAATTTTAGCAACGGCTTTGTCGCCTTTATTAATTGTGCCAACCACTTTGCCGCGGTGTGCAAATGCATTGCCCATTTTTTGCGTGTCGGTAACAATAAACTCGCCATTGGCAACTTTCAGTACACCCGTATCACCCACCTGACCACCAGACTCAGCATAGAAAGGGGTTTGATCCAGCACCACTACGCCTTCCTGACCATCGGTCAGCGCGTCACAGAAACTATTACCGCTGATGAGCTCAACCACGTTGGCGTCACCTTCGTTTTCGGTGTAGCCGGTAAAGGCTGTTTGCTGCTCAACCTTTAAGGTGCTGTTGTAGTCGGCACCAAACTGACTGGCTTCCTGAGCGCGCTGGCGCTGAGCCTGCATCGCCGCCTCGAAGCCTTCTTCGTCAATTTTATAATCGTGTTCACGGGCAACGTCGTTGGTCAGGTCAACCGGGAAACCATAGGTATCATAGAGTTTAAATACCAGCTCACCCGGAATGGTGTCACCCTCAAGGTCGCTAAGCGCTTCATTAAGAATGTTCATACCACGAGACAGGGTTTTGCTGAACTGCTCTTCTTCTACCCGCAGCACTTTTTCGATAACTGGTTTTTGATCAGCCAGTTCAGGATAGGCTTCGCCCATTTCTTTGGTTAACGCAGCTACCAGCTTATAGAAGAAAATGTCGTTTGCACCCAGCTTGTAGCCATGACGAACAGCACGACGAATAATCCGGCGCAGCACATAGCCTCGACCTTCGTTGCTCGGCATTACGCCATCACAAACCAGGAACGCGCAAGAACGGATATGGTCGGCAATAACGCGCAGTGATTTGTTTTCCAGGTCATCGGTACCAACAATTTCAGCCGCAGCATTGATAAGATTTACAAACAGGTCGATTTCATAGTTACTGTGAACGTGCTGCATAATGGCAGAAATACGCTCCAGCCCCATACCAGTATCAATAGACGGTTTTGGTAACGACTCCATAGTACCGTCGGCTTGTTTATTGAATTGCATGAAAACCAGGTTCCAGATTTCAATAAAACGATCACCGTCTTCTTCAGGCGAACCCGGAGGACCACCCCAGATGTGCTCGCCGTGGTCATAGAAAATTTCTGAACACGGGCCACAAGGACCGGTATCCCCCATCGACCAGAAGTTATCTGAAGTTGCGATACGAATGATTTTTTCTTTTGGCACGCCAATCTGGTTTTCCCAGATATCAAAGGCTTCGTCATCTTCGGAATAAACCGTTACCAGCAGCTTTTCTTTAGGCAGTTTTAATTCTTCAGTTAAAAACTCCCAGGCAAACTTAATGGCTTCCTGCTTAAAATAGTCACCAAAGCTGAAGTTACCCAGCATTTCAAAAAAGGTATGGTGACGGGCTGTGTAACCCACGTTTTCCAGGTCGTTATGTTTACCGCCCGCGCGAACACAGCGCTGTGACGACACAGCCCGGGTGTAACTGCGCTTTTCCGTTCCCAGAAAAACATCTTTAAACTGGTTCATACCTGCATTGGTAAACAATAAGGTGGGATCATCTGCTGGTACCAGTGACGAACTGGAAACAGCCTGGTGGCCCTGGCGACCAAAATACTCGATAAATTTACGGCGAATATCAGCAGTTGATAATGTCATTGAAATCCTGCAATCCTTAGTTAACCTGTAGAAGCTTATATGCAGCCGGAGGGCGTTGAAATCAAGTTTTTCACGCGCAAAACGGCGGCATTTTTACGAGGGCGCAACAATACCATGGATGATGCTGTTTTGTTAAGCAATCCACTGTGAATTAGGCGAATCATCACCATAGAAAATATTGATTAAGCGTTGTTGCCGGAGTTTAGTACTCGTCGTCAGAAAAAGCGTATTGAATGTGGTCAGAATAAAAGCCACGATATTGTAAAAACCGGATTTGTTTAAACTTTTCTTTGGCATCCTGTGGCACATCACTGCCGAACCGCTTAATTCTGACCTGTTTGGCCAGTTCAAACCAGTCGGCGTCGGTTTCGCTTATCGCGGCCTCCAAGCATTGCTCGGCAATGGAAAATTGCTGACATTCTGCCTTAAATCTCGCTGGCCCCTGCCCTTTGGCGATACCGGCACGCAGTTTCATTTCGGCAAACCGGGTATCACTTTGGATCCCTGCCTGTTTAAACTCCTCTACCACTACAACACAATCTTCGATAGCAAATCCTTTGTGGGATAATTTTCGTAACAATTCGTGATAGGCGTGCTCTCGTCGTGAAAGCATGCGGGTAATCGACTCAATAATGATTTTTCGTGGGTTATCTGTCATGTTCGTGATGATCTAATGAACTTAGCGCACAATATATGCTGGTCGGTCTGCGTGTAATGACAGACCTTTACGGGCAGGATATTTATAAGACTATGCAAACACAAGCCACAAACATTGATTTTCAGTTTAAGCTGCATCACAGCATCGACGAGATTGATGAAACGCAGTGGCGCGCTCTGGCCGTAGGCGCGGGTCCGTTTTTACAATATCAATGGCTTAAAAGCCTGCAAAACAGTGGCTGTACTGACGGCCAGACGGGTTGGCAGACGGCCCATTGGAGCGCCTGGGTAAATGACAAGCTGGTGATGGTCGTGCCGGGCTACCTTAAAACCCACAGCTACGGCGAATACGTGTTTGACCATAGCTGGGCAAACGCCTACCACCAGCATCATCTTGAATACTATCCTAAATGGATTGCCGCTATTCCTTTTACCCCGGTTACCGGCCCTCGCTTGTTAAAAGCCGAGCACCTAACGGCTAACGATACTGCGGCACTCATTAACCATATCAATCACTGGGCCAGCACCCAGGGGTATTCTTCCTGCCACTGGTTGTTTTGCCCGCCTGCCAGTCAGCAGGATTTTCAGGCTCTGGGTCTGGCGTCCCGCTACAGCGTGCAGTTTCAATGGGCCAACCGAGGCTACAGCAGCTTTGATGATTTTCTTAGCCGGTTGACGTCACGTAAGCGCAGAAGTATTCGTAAAACCCGCCAGCGTTTTGTTAATGCCCCGGAAATCACCATCGAACGCCTCCATGGTGACGCCTTACGCCGGGAAGATATGGCATTTTTTGTCCACTGTTATCAGGATACCTATTTAAAACGCAGCGGTCATACCGGCTACCTGACGCCTGCTTTTTTTACACAAATTTATGATAACTGCCGTGAACAACTGATGTTAGTAAAAGCGAGCTTTCAGGATGCGCCTGTTGCTGCCGCTTTATTTCTGTATGACGAGAACGGGTTATACGGCCGTTACTGGGGATGCCTGCAGGATATCGACGAACTGCATTTTGAGTGCTGCTATTTTCAGGGCATCGATTTTGCGATAGAGCAAGGATTACCGTTATTTAACCCTGGGACCCAGGGCGAACATAAAATCCTGCGTGGCTTTGAGCCTGTGTTTTGCGTATCTCATCACAAGATGCATGATCCACGCTTCCATCAGGCTGTGGCGGATTTTTTACAGCAGGAAAAGCCGGCAATCGAAGACTATTTCAATCAGGCCCGCGATGTATTACCGTTTAATGCTGACTATATAAAAGAATTTGTAACACCAACAAGTCAAGACGAGGCGATTAAAGCGCCTGAAAATCCTAACACAGAGAAGTAAAAATGAAGTACACATTACTCGCAGCAACCATTGCTGCATCACTAGCGCTTACAGCCTGTTCAAAACCAGAAACAACATCTCAGGCGACTCCCCAACAAACCGAAACAGCCCCTGCCGCCAAAGCCGAAATTGGTAGTTTTGGTGTTGATTTAACCGCTCGTGATGAAAGCGTAAAGCCCGGCGATGATTTTTTTATGTACGCCAGTGGCACCTGGTATAACACCTACGAACTGCCTGCTGACAAAACCCGCTTCGGTGCTTTTAATGCACTGGCCGATCGCAGTGAAGAACAGGTAAAACAAATTATCGATGACATTATGGCGTCAGACAACTTAACCGCTGAAGAGCAGTTAGTGCATGACTACTACAAAGCTTACATGGATACCGACACCATTAATGCCAAAGGTATCACGCCAATTAATCCAACATTAGCTGACATCGACAGCTTATCCTCGGTACAGGAACTGACCAACTTCTTTGGCCAAAGCTGGCTGAATGGCAGTTCGTCACCACTCTACGCTGGTTTGTGGTACAACCGACTGGATCCTAACGAATATCAACTAAGTGTAGGCGTTGGTGGTTTAGGTCTGCCGGACCGTGATTACTACCTGAACGATTCTGAGCGGTTTGTGTCTATCCGTGAAGCCTACGTAAAACATATTGCGCAAATGCTGGACTTTGCTGGCGTTGAGAACAGTGCTGAAAAAGCGCAAACCATTTTGGCGCTGGAAACCAAAATTGCTGAAGTTCAGTGGCCGCGTGAAAAACGTCGTGACCGCGATTTAACCCTGAATCAGATTGAGCGCAGCGCCCTGGCTGATGTTTACCCGGACTTTAACTGGAACACCTGGTTAGACGCCATGGGCTTTAAAGCCCCTGAATTAAACATTTCTCAGCCAGAACCGGTTAAGGGTGTTATTGAGATCATTAACGACACGCCGCTGGCAGACTGGAAAACGTATCTGACCTACCACACCATTTCAAACAACGCCTCTCTGCTGTCTGACGACATCTATATGGCTAACTTTGATTTTTACGGCAAAACCTTAAGCGGTCAGCAAGAGCCTCGTCCACGCTGGAAGCGAGCCCTGAGTGCTATGTCTGGCACCGAATCCCTGGGCTTTGCTATCGGCAAGAGTTATGTTGACAGATTCTTCCCGGAAAGCTCCAAAACGCAAATGGCAGAGCTGGTAGAAAACCTGCGGGCCGCGCTGGGCGAGCGCATTGATAACCTGGATTGGATGGGTGCAGAAACCAAAGTGAATGCCAAGGCAAAACTGGCCGCATTCAATCCTAAAATTGGTTACCCGGACGAGTGGATTTCATTTGCAGGGTTACAAATCACCGATAAAGATCTGCTGACTAACGAGCGGAATATCGCGGAGTTCTTCCACGCTAAAGAAATCGAGGAAGAATTAGAGCCAACCAATCGTGAACGTTGGGGAATGACACCGCAAACGGTGAATGCCTACTACAATTCCTCGTTTAACGAAATCGTGTTCCCGGCTGCCATTCTGCAACCCCCGTTTTTCGATCCAAACGCTGACCCGGCAGTTAACTACGGTGCTATCGGCGCAGTCATCGGCCACGAAATGGGTCACGGGTTCGACGACCAGGGCTCTAAATCAGATGCTAAAGGTATTCAACAAAACTGGTGGACTGATGAAGACCGCGCTGCCTTTGAAGCAAAAACCGATATGCTGGCCGAACAGTACAGTGCCTATGAGCCTATCGAAGGCAATTTTGTTAACGGCCGTAACAGCTTAGGCGAAAACATTGGTGATGTAGGCGGCTTGTCTATGGCCTACCATGCCTACAAGCTTAGCCTGAAAGGCAAAGAAGCCCCGGTTATCGACGGCCTGACCGGCGATCAGCGTTTCTTCCTGGCGTGGGCTCAGGTATGGAAAGAAAAACGTACCGAGCAAAGTATGCTTAATCAGCTGCGTGCCGGTACCCACTCTCCTGGTCGCTACCGTGCGCTGGCACCACGTAACCACGACGCGTGGTATGAAGCGTTTAACGTACAACCGGGTGATGCACTTTACCTGGCACCGGAAGACCGTGTTAAGATTTGGTAACGGCAATAAAGTAGATGACTCTATAAAAAATCCGATGTGCTAAGGCCATCGGATTTTTCTTATTTAATAGTAAAACGCAGAAGTCCCCTATCCTTTTAAGCAAAAGCAATCATCGCCTGGAATTATAGCCCTGCGATTAAGCGCCATTACCTGTCAAATTTATTTACACCACACATAAGCTGTGTCGAAATTATTTACACAAGTTTCAGAAGCACTTACTCGAATAAAATTAAACATATGATTTTCAAGGAATATTAATATTGGCACAACTAATGCTAAATTGGGAAAAGCAATTTTCATATTTACTATTATCAAACAGGATGCAGTTATGAAAAAATCATATATCTTAGCCTCAGCGTTACTTGGTTCTCTGCTGGTTAGCACTAACGTATCAGCGGCCTTTATCGAGCTTAACGCCACTATCCGCGATTTCAGCGCAAGCCATAATGATTTTCAAGGCGCGGTGGGTGGAATGGGTGCTTTTACAGGTTTAGTTAACAGCACTCTTGGCGCCGACGGCAAGCCTGTTTATAGCGGTATTTACGCAGATAATTCTCACTCTATGTCGAACTCTGCTAACTTCAACCAGTGGTATAACGACACTGCAGGTGTTAATTACACTTTCAGTACTACGCTCACTGCAAATGAAACTTTTGCTGGCAGTGGCATTTTTCAATACTCAAACAGCGCCTATTTCCCAATCAATGGACAAGGTTTTGGCAATGAAGGATTTAGCCAAAACTACCACTTCACTACCGAAATTCACTCTCAGTTTACCTATACTGGCGGCGAAACCTTTTCTTTTACCGGCGACGACGATGTATGGGTATTTATCAACAACGAGTTAGCTATCGATTTGGGTGGTATTCACGCAGCTCTGTCAAGCTCAGTTAACCTGGATACCCTGGGTCTGACTACTGGTAACACTTACAGCCTGGACATTTTCCATGCAGAAAGACAAACAGTGGGCTCTAACTTTAACTTTACCACCAGCGCCGTGTTACAAAGCGTAGAACCATCTGAAGTATCTTCGCCAAATCACCTGGCACTGCTGGGATTAGGCCTGATGGCTTTAGGTTTCAGAAGAAACAAAGTTAAGTAAGTTAATTATTAAATCAGACCTGCATTGCTTTGCAGGTCTGTATCTCTCCTGGCACCATTTCACCAATCAAAACTCAGTTACAATCCTGCCCGCTGCCACAAATTTTATAACCGAATAGCCGCCTCTACCTGACTTTAATTTTTGTCACTTCATCCAGTTTAATGACATAAGCATTGCCGCCAATACCGTTAAATTCTTCGTCGGTAAAAACAATGGTATTGCTGTCGTAAAAGGTGACGGCTTCTTTTTGCGTTACGATCCCAAGGTCAATTCGGGAGACCTCGCCCGCAAAAAAATTATCTGCCGGAAAATTTTCAAACAACCACAAACTGGTGGAATCAAGCAGCACCAGCATTTTTCGGTCGGGGCTGAGTGCGGCTGAAGTCACCCAACACAGTTTTTCCAGCGTCGTGCAGGTTTTGAACGAGCCGAGTAATTCGGCGTCAAAGTTGGCCGCGTAGTCACCTATTTTGTAGAGATTGGTTATACCGTCAAAGGGCTCTGTACGATTTTTGGTAAACAAATACAGGTTGTGATTAAACTCAACAAAAGCTTCCAAATCAAAATTTCGCTGTTCAGGCGCTATCGGTGAACCATCCATTTGCGGATAGGTAAACTTGATAATCTCTGCTTCGGTGGTCTCAGTTTTTATGTCGATAGGATTTTCAATTTTATAAATCGTCAGCCATTTTCGGTTTTGGTCATTGTTACCAAAATCCCCCAGAAAAAAATGCCCAAAAGCATCCTGAGTCATGTCCTCCCAATCAATATTTTTCGCGTTCGATACGGTGACTTTGCGGGTAATGGAGCCATCTCGTTCCATTTGATACAGCACAGGATCATCACCACTGTCATTGATAGCCCATAGACGCCCTTTTTTATCAAACTCAATACCAGAAATTTCTTTAAGCTGCGGATCAACGCTAGTGCGCTTTTTACTGTAAAGGTCGTAAACGGCTTTTAGCGTAAAGCCGCCTGCAATCAGAGTCGCCAGACAAACAGAAGCAATAATGGATTTTTTTAGCATGGGGGTAACTACAAGAATTATTCGACAGGAATTATGAACAAATACCATGAAGCTTGCTAGCGAAACGACACAGACTCTCTGCTAATAGCGGTGAAAACGCGCAAAAAGTACAGTTGTCCCTTTATCTTCTGAGATTAACATGAAGCTATCAGGGTAAACACGTGACATCAGCGTGCAGGATATGCCGTGATTATCGCCAGCAACGCAGAGGAAAACACTATGGACATTGCACAGGCCAAAACACTAATCCACGCTTTATCGCAGGGCATCGATCCGGTCTCAGGTGAAATGCTTCATCAGGACAGCTGCTTTAATCAACCGGCTGTTATCCGGGCGCTTTACGCTGCTCATAGTGCGCTGGAAAAATCATTGGCCTACGAGAAGCGTAAAAGAGCATTGCCTGAAAATGCGGGGAAAGCCTGGGACTTGTCGGAAGACGAGCAACTTATTCGCCTGTTTGATGAAGGTACTTCACTCGCAGAATTAGCCAAACAACATCACCGCACCTCCGGCTCGATTAAAGCCAGACTGGAAAAACTGGGTAAAATCAGTCCGGTGTAGCTAAGTCGCCCGCCACTCAAAAACAACAATGAATTATCATTATGACTTTTGACATAGCGCAATGCCAATTTCTCTCAACCCGGCAAAGTGAGGACTTTGTAAAAAGCCGATGGGAAATGAAGTTATGGCAAGAGATTACGTTGAGTTTATCCAGGCTCAGGAACTAAGCTGGACCAGTGATGAGTGTTTTCCTGAAGCCCAGCGTAAACTTCTGAGCATCGACAACGAAACGGGCGCCAGAACGCAGTTGCAACGATATGAACCTGGTTATCATTGCCACACGCCGCATGCATTAACCTGTAACGAAGAATTTTACGTGTTACAAGGCTGCTTTTTCCTGAATCATTTTGGTTATTCCCCAGGCTGTTATGGCTTTTTTCCGGCGGGCTATGAGCGCAGTAAATTTTATGTCCCGGAAGAAACCGTGATTTTGCGCTTTTTCGATCATCAGCCTGCACCTTTTGCAGAGGATCCTGAAGGTGCCGCAGCCCGGGCGAAAGGCCGGGAAGCCATTCCTTGTCTGGATACCTACCGCATGTCCTGGGATACCAGCATGCACGAGCTGCACCTTACCCATCTGGGTTTTGCGCGCAAAAACCTGCGTATTGATCCGGTAACCGGCCAGCGAACCTTTTTATTTATGACCTCGCCGCAGTCGCACCCGATTAATTTTCATGGCGCCAGAGAGTCTCATCCTACCCCGGAAGAAGCTTATCAGCTGCATGGCGACTTAACCGGCCATGTGGGTACCATGTACCCCGGTGCCTACTTCTGGCGTCCGCCGCATATTCCTCACGGGCCCTTTGGTACCCGCGGTGGCAGTTTGTCGTTAATTAGGTTTGTGGAAGGTGAGCATGTGAATATCTGGACAGATAAACAATACGGCTTTAATTACAATCAGGCTTACGAGCCTATCCTGCCAGACTGGATGGAGCGTACTTCGCAGTATAAACCGGACGCCAATTTTTAAACCGGCGTCCGCCATTTATGCGCCAAAACGCGGCTTTAAAACTCGGCCTTTTCGGCTGTTTTCGCCTGGCGTATTAACTGCGTGAACTCGCTGCGATAACCATAAAAATCCTGCCCTTTGTTTTTAAGAGCGAGTTCAAAGGCATCGTCCATGGACCAACTGCCGGTATATTTACCGTCTTTGAGTAACTGGCCGAACCCGGCAACCGCCGTGGCAAAGTTCACTTCCTGCAGCAATGTACTGTCTGTGTGGCTATGCAGCAATACCGGTTGCTCCTGCAAACGGGAAGTCTCTTGCTCTGGTAATTTATAGCGGATTTTCAAAAAACCCAGCTCATCGCTTAAGCGGGCCGTGGTGCCCTCGGCTTTACCCGCATAGCGAGATTCATCGATAAACGCACCAGGTTCACCTGCCAAAGTCACTTCATAAATCGCCGTTACCGCATGACCAGAACCAATATCGCCAGCATCAACGTTGTCGTTGTTAAAATCCTCTTGTTTTAATGCACGGGTTTCATAGCCCAGCAAACGATACTCCCGCACCACCGCAGGATTAAATTCCATCTGAATTTTCAAATCTTTGGCAATGGGAAACAGCGATGAGGTGGCTTCCTCTACAAAGATTTTCTGCGCTTCTGCCAGGGTATCTATGTAAGCCGCGATGCCGTTGCCATTTTGCGCCAGGGCTTGCATCAAGGCATCGTTATAATTTCCCCGGCCAAAGCCGATGACAGAAAGATAAACGCCGCTCTCCCGTTTACGTTCAACGTAATCCTTGAGCTGCTCACGATCAGAAATACCCACATTAAAATCACCATCTGTAGCCAGAATAATGCGGTTTACTCCTTCGCTGTTGAAGTGACTTTCGGCGAGCTGATAAGCCAACTGCAAACCTTGTCCACCGGCCGTTGAACCACCAGCCTGAAGTTTATCCAGCGCTTCAATCACCCTGGCAGACTCTTTCACTTCGGTAGGTTCAAGCACCGTACCGGCAGCACCAGCATAAACAACAATAGAAACAGTATCCGTAGGTTTTAGCGTTTTCAGCAGCAACTTAATGGATTGCCTGACCAGTGGCAGCTTGTCCGGCGCGTTCATCGATCCCGACACGTCCAGCAAAAAGACCAGGTTACTGTCGGGTTGCTCTGTTTGGGCCAGCTCATAACCCTGAAGCCCGATATGAACAAGCTTGCGATGCTCTGCCCAGGGCGAGTCATGCACTACCACACTGGCCAGAAATGGCTGCTCTGCACTTTGTGGCAGCGGGTAGTCATAATCAAAATAGTTAATCATCTCTTCCAGTCGAACAGCCTCTTTGTCTGGTAAATAACCCCGCTTTAGCTGTTTACGGACAAAACTGTAGGAGGCGGTATCAACATCAGCGGAAAAAGTCGACACCGGTTCTTCTGATACTTGCTTTACGCTGTTAATTTCAAAGGATTCGAATTTATCACTGTATTGCGATTGAGGCGGAGCGGGCATTGGCTCGCTGACCGCAGAAACCAGGCTTAGTGGCATCACTGCATCAGCCATAATTTTGCGCTCACGTTTAGTTGCGGTGACTTGAAGTTGCTCTGCTTCGACCTGATTTCTGGCAACCTGCTCTGCCGCAATCTCTTCTTCTGATGGGCCGGACGTACAGTTAACCAAAGCCATAGTGATACTCAGCACCATCGCCGTGCGGCCTAAGCTTATTGTTCTTGCCATATTCTGCTCCATGATAATACCGGTAGTATTTTTGCTAAGGTAACATCCTTAAACTAACTTTAAGCTGAATATGAGACAATTTCCCACTCCCTGAAAACAATAAAGCAAGCTCGTTAGCTTGCTTTATTATCAATCTGTCAAAGCGAAAATAACTATCTTATTGCTGGTAAATTATGCTTTTCCTCTACCAGTCTGGTCAGGCAACCAATAACTTGCGAGCTGTTGTCTTCGGCTAAGCTCATGTGATGGATAATACCGTTAAATACGTCATCATTGCGTAACCAGTCCTGCGCAACATATTCCATCGCCTTATGTACATTGCTGTGCACTCCGGCATGATAAGACTCCATTTCTTTGAAGGCGGATAAACCACTAAACATTTCCTGGCCAATGCCTTCGTAATACCACTTACCTAAGCGGCAATTCATGTGGTCGACTTTTACCGCATCGGCTTCTTTGCCTTCGGCATCATTTTCCATCGCAATGTAACCATTTTGCATGTAAATGATGTGGTCGAGCTTAACCAGTGAAGCAAAAGAACTGTCTTTGGTTTGACCTACCAACGTAATGGTATCGTCGGCTGCCTGCGCCACCGACTCAAAGTTATTGTAGAAACTTGCTACTTCCTCACCAATTAGCTTGGTGCCCTGAGCAACTTCCAGGGTTTGCGACACCATGGTGTCGATTTTTCCGGTAAGATTAAAAATGATATCGCTGATTTCGCCAGTTGATTTACGGGTGCGGTCAGCCAGATGGCGAACTTCATCGGCAACTACGGCGAAACCCCGGCCGACCTCGCCTGCCCGAGCGGCTTCAATGGCGGCATTTAACGCCAGCAGATTAGTTTGTTCCGCAATATCACCAATAAGTTTAACGGTATCGGCAATTCTGCCACTTTCCTGCGCAAGCAGATTCGCCGTTTCTTCCACTGAAATCATGCGCTGATTGACCTGCTCTATGGAAATTTTTAACTCACCGACTGTTTTAGAACTGCGATCAGCGCCGGATTTACTCTCTCCGGCAATCGCCAGTACATCATCCATTTTCTGCGACAGATTCACCATTTGAGCCTGGCTATCTTTTAGATTATCCAACAGATTACTGGTGTTTAAGTGGTGCATTTCGCTCAGTAAGCGGTTCTGCCGGGCAAAGGTATCGGCTTTTTCCATGGCGCCAATCGCTTCGTTTACGTTTTTCATAATCTCGGCAAACTCACCGGGCAGGCCCATGACTAACCCTTTGCGGTAGAACTGGCGTTTTCCGGCCCGCTCAAAACTGTTCGACAACTCTTTAAAATTGGTTTCGACGATATCTAAAAAGTCATTTAGCTCCCAGGCGACTTTACCCACTTCACCCAGGCCCCTGGTCTGGGTAACACGAACATGGGTATTGCCCTGGATAGCCTCTTTTAAGGTAAGGTGGATGGCACTTAACGCATCAATTGGGCGCTGATGATCGCGATAAGCGTACACCGCAAACGCTATTGCAATCAGTGGTGAGCTTAAATTAACCAGGCCAATACCGTTAGTGATAATGCTATACACTGCCAACACAACGGTTAGCACAATAAACACAACGCAGTTAATCAGAAACTTCTGGGTCAGAAAGGGAATATTTTTACTAACGTTACTGGTGTTTTCTTTCATGATGGCCATTCCCTTAACTGTTTTGCTCGTAAAGACCAATGATAAATTCTTCGTAGCTCAGGCCGGTTTCGCTTTTAATGTGGTCCTGCAACCAGTTCCAGGATTCCGTGGGAGCGGATTCTTTGCGACTGCGCTTTTCAATTTCCAGCATCTGCTGATACAGCGGTGTAATCATCGCCAGCGCAGCGCGGGGAGCCTGACGCCTTACTGAGAAGAAGCCTTCTATGTTGCCTTTGTTAAAGTCGGGCGTCACGTTAGCAAACACCCAGTAATAATCCCCATCTGAGGTCAGATTTTTAACAAAGCCAAAAAATTCGTTTTTCGATTTAAGGGTTTTCCACATGGCGTGATACACCCCCCGCGGCATATCAGGATGTCGAATAATGCTGTGTGGACGACCCAGCAAATCGATCTCAGCAAAATTAGATATCCGCATAAAATGGCGGTTTGCGTAGGTTATATTGCCGCGTAAATCGGTTTTGCTGACAATGAGTTCATCAGCAGAAAAAGTAATTTCCCTGGCATTCGCAGAAACTGCAATCACATTAATCTCACTTTATTTGGTTTGGATTTTCAGCAAGGGGCTAAAAACACCTGAATTAGCCATATTCAATAATTCTAGAGCATATTTTCCGTTATGCATTTAAAAATAAGTTAAATATCAGCGAGTTCGTCATTTTTAGTTATATCGTCAATACGGTCAGATTCTAAACACAGAATTCACCACAGGGAGGAAATAAACAGTGTGCTTAGCTAACCTGCTTTTGCCAGAGCAGGCAAAGATTATTGGCAGGCATTGCAATTATGTCTTTTAATTTTAACGACACTCCGCTCCAGGCCTGTAAATCCTCAATAGATTTATACCCGCCTAAACCACGCAGTAAAAGATTATGATGAAAGGCCCGATTGCTTTCGCTGGAAAACTCGCCCTGCTGAATAAAAGGGCCATACTGACAGAACACACCGCCGTCAGGCAGTAATTCAGCAATCCCCGTCATCATCAGAGCGACTTCATCAGCAAACATGATATGCGCCGTATTAGCAGAATACACCGCGTCATAGCCGCTGGCAGGAAAAGCATCTTTACCCACCTGAAGCGCTACCGGCGGCAACAGATTAGGCAAAGCAGCCTCATTCAGCCAGGCGTTAATGCCCTCATGATGCGCGGGTACGTCGCTGGTTTGCCATTGCACATGGGGCAAGGCTGCCGCAAAGTGCACAGCGTGCTGACCGGTACCACTACCAATTTCCAGTACCCTGGTTGCCTGTGAAAACACACTTTCCAGCACCGCTAAAATCGGGGCTTTGTTGTTTTCGCAGGCCTGACTAAAGGGTTTAGTCATTACTGTTAGTCACTGAGGTTTGGCCCCAGCCATTTTTCTGCCGTCGGCCGATCCCAGCCTTTGCGCTGACAGTAACTTTCCAACTGGTCATCCTGTATTTTCGCTACCGCAAAGTAACGTGCTTCCGGATGCGAGAAATACCAGCCTGATACTGATGCGCCCGGCCACATGGCGTAGCTCTCGGTCAGTTTCATGCCGGTGTGTTTTTCTGCGTCCAACAGATCCCAGATAAGCTGTTTTTCGGTGTGTTCCGGACAAGCCGCATAACCCGGTGCCGGACGGATCCCCTGATATTTTTCCCGTATCAGCGCGTCATTGTCCAGGTCTTCATCTGGTGCATAGCCCCAGATTTCCTTGCGCACCCGCTCATGCAGGTACTCGGCAAAGGCTTCCGCCAGGCGGTCTGCCACGGCTTTTACCATAATGGCGTTGTAATCATCGCCCTGGGCATCGTATTGTGCTGCCAGTTCGTCTTCGCCAATACCACCGGTAACGGCAAAAGCGCCAATATAATCCCTGATACCCGAGCCAACCGGTGCCACAAAGTCACTTAAGCAATAGTTAGCGCCTTTTGGCTTTTGTGTTTGCTGACGCAGATGATGCGCAACACCCAGAGTGTCGGTGCGGGACTCATCAGCGTAAATTACCACGTCATCATCCTGACGGTTAGCCGGGAACAAGCCCATTACGCCTTTGGCCTCAAGGCCACCCTCGGCAATGAGTTTATCCAGCATGGCATTGGCATCGTTAAACAACGATTGCGCCTGCTCGCCAACCACCTCGTCCTGCAGAATACGCGGATATTTTCCAGCCAGTGACCAGGTCAGGAAAAAAGGTGTCCAGTCGATATACTGACGTAAGGTCGCAATGTCCGCTTCAACCGGGGTAACACCCAGTTTATTCGGCGTAACCGGCGGCATGCTGAAATCCGGCAGATGGGCATTAGCGCGTGCTTCTTCCAGGCTAACAGGCTTAGAACGCGGCTTTTTACGCGCGTGCTGTTCGCGCACGATGTCATATTCTTTAGCCAGTTCTTTGGCAAAAATCTCGCGGGATTCGCGGTTTAGCAGTTTCTGGCAAACACCCACCGCACGGCTGGCATTAGGCACATAGGCTACCGGCGCATGGTAGTTTTGCTCAATTTTTACTGCGGTATGGGCTTTAGAGGTCGTCGCACCACCAATCAGTAGCGGCAAATCAAACTCTAAACGCTCCATCTCTTTCGCCACATGGACCATTTCATCCAGTGACGGTGTGATAAGCCCGGACAGGCCTATCATATCAACGTTTTCTTCTTTGGCTTTTTGTAAAATGGCGGCGCAAGGCACCATAACGCCCATATCCACCACTTCAAAGTTATTACACTGCAGCACCACACCTACGATATTCTTACCAATATCGTGGACATCGCCTTTAACCGTAGCCAACAGGATCTTACCGTTGCTCTTGGTATCTCCTGACTTTTCCGCTTCAATGTAGGGCTGCAAATAGGCCACGGCTTTTTTCATTACCCGGGCCGATTTCACCACCTGAGGCAGGAACATTTTACCTTCACCGAACAAGTCACCCACCACGTTCATGCCGTCCATTAACGGCCCTTCAATAACGTGCAGTGGTTTTTCGGCTGCCTGTCGGGCCGCTTCGGTATCGTCTTCAATAAAATCGGTGATGCCTTTTACCAGAGCATGTTCAAGGCGTTTATTCACCGGCAGTTCGCGCCAGGCGAGATCTTCTTTTACCACTGTTTTGCCGTCGCCCTGATATTTCGGCGCCAGTTCAAGCAGTTTATCGGTAGCCCCCGGGTGACGGTTAAGAATGACGTCTTCCACCGCATCACGCAGTTCGGCCGGGATCTCATCGTACACTTCCAGCTGGCCCGCGTTCACAATGGCCATATCCAGACCAGCACGAATAGCGTGATATAAAAATACGGAGTGCATGGCTTCACGCACCGGGTTATTACCCCGGAACGAGAATGAGATATTCGACAGTCCGCCGGACACATGCACATGCGGGCAGGTTTCGCGGATCACGCGGGTCGCTTCAATAAAGTCGACGGCGTAGTTGTCGTGTTCTTCAATACCGGTCGCTACGGCAAAAATATTCGGATCGAAAATAATATCTTCCGGCGCAAAGCCCACTTTATCCATCAGCACCTGATAACTGCGCTGACAAATTTCAATCTTGCGCTCTTTGGTATCGGCCTGACCTTTTTCGTCGAAGGCCATCACCACGGTGGCCGCGCCATAGCGCTTAATCAGTTTAGCCTGATAGATAAAATTCTCTTCGCCTTCTTTCAGGCTGATAGAGTTAACGATGGCTTTACCCTGAACGCATTTTAAGCCCGCTTCGATTACTTCCCATTTAGAAGAGTCAATCATGATTGGTACGCGGCTGATATCCGGCTCAGAAGCAATCAGATTAAGAAACGTCTGCATGGCCTGTACCGAGTCCAACATGGCTTCATCCATGTTGATATCGATAATTTGAGCGCCGTTTTCTACCTGCTGGCGAGCCACATCAAGGGCGGTTTCGTAATCACCTTCCAGGATAAGGCGTTTAAACATGGCAGAACCGGTGACATTCGTGCGCTCACCGATATTAATAAAACTGGAAAACTCTGCTGACACAACAATACCTCAGTGCACGAACGGTTCTAAGCCGGATAAACGCATCTTCGGCTCTAGTTTAACGATTTCTCGCGGTGCAATACCGGCGACCGCGTTTGCAATATCGCGAATATGTTCAGGCGTACTGCCACAACAACCACCAACGATATTAACCAGGCCAGATTCAGCCCACTCTTTGATATGCACCGCCATTTCCGGCCCTTCCATATCGTATTCGCCAAACTCGTTAGGTAAACCGGCATTGGGGTGAGCTGACACCAGGCACTCCGCCACATTGCTGATTTCTTCCACATACTGGCGCAGCAAATCTGGTCCTAATGCACAGTTAAGGCCAAAGGACACGGGTTTAATATGACGCATGGAATAGTAAAAGGCTTCGGCTGTCTGGCCGGACAACGTACGTCCGGAAGCATCAGTAATGGTTCCGGAGATCATTACCGGCAGGCGCAGGCCAAGTTTTTCAAACACGGTTTCTACCGCAAAAGAGGCCGCTTTTGCGTTAAGCGTATCAAAGATGGTTTCAATAAGAATAAGGTCTGAACCACCCTCAATTAATGCTTCACAGCTTTCGGTGTAGGCTTCAACCAGCTCATCAAAGGTGACATTACGTTTACCCGGATCGTTAACGTCTGGCGAAATTGACGCGGTACGACTGGTTGGTCCGATAACCCCTGCTACCAGGCGCGGTTTATCCGGCGTTTTAGCGGTAAACTCATCACAGGCTTTACGCGCCAGTTTGGCCGCTGCGATGTTAATTTCACGAGAGATAGACTGCATATCATAATCAGCCATAGAGATCGTCGTGGCATTAAAGGTGTTGGTTTCGATAATATCGGCCCCGGCCTCCAGATACTGGCTATGAATGTCATAGATGATATCCGGCTGAGTAATGGCTAACAGGTCGTTGTTACCTTTAATGTCGCAGTGCCAGTCTTTGTACTGTTCACCACGATAATCTTCTTCTTCCAGCTTATGACGCTGAATCATCGTGCCCATGGCGCCATCCAGAATAAGAATGCGCTTAGCAGCCAGGTCGTAAATGTGTTTGTCTGTATAACGGCTCACGTGCTACCTCTTACGCTGGTCTTTTTCAACCAGCTGATTTAAATCGTATGGCGTTGTCTGATAAACGTAATAGTTTATCCAGTTGGTAAAAAGGAGACTGCCATGAGCCCGCCATCTTACCATGGGAGACTTAGCCGGGTCGTCATCCGGATAGTAGTTACAAGGAATATTTGGTTCTAAGCCAGCTTTAACATCTCTAACGTATTCATCATTGAGTGTTTCAGGATCGTATTCCGGGTGGCCGGTAATAAACACCATGCGCTTATCATCTGATGCGACCACATAGGCCCCTGCCTCGTCTGACTCGGCAATGACGCTCAGGCCCGGAATACTGTTGTAATCGGCTGAATCAATGTAGCCATAGCGGGAGTGCGGAGCAAAAAATTCCGAGTCAAAGCCACGCAACAGTTCGTTAAGCGGGTCATTAACGTGATGACGAAAAACGCCTGAGAGTTTTTCTTCACGCAGTTTGCGCTGAATACCGTGAAAGTGATACATCGCTGCATGCGCCGCCCAACAAAGATACAGGGTTGACTGCACGTGGCGATTGGCCCATTCAAGGATAACCTTCATGGTATCCCAGTAATTGACGTCTTCGTAATCCAGCAGTGCCAGTGGTGCGCCGGTAACAATCAAACCGTCGTAGCGTTTCTCGGCCACATCACTAAAGTCATGATAGAACGCATCCATATGGGATTGCGGCGTGTGTTTAGGGGCTAAATCATTAATGCGAATTAAATCCACATTAATCTGCAAAGGCGTGTTCGACAGCAATCGTAACAGCTGAACTTCGGTCTCAATCTTATTCGGCATAAGATTCAGGATCGCCACTTCCATAGGGCGAATATCCTGGGTCGCCGCTCGCTGGCTATCCATGGTGAAAATATTCTCACCCTGTAGCACGTTCTGTGCGGGTAAATTTTCTGGGATCCTGATAGGCATGGCAACTCCGGGCATTATTATACTGCTGCTATTGTCGCTAAAGTACCGGCAATGTCAACATCTTTACGTCTAGACGTCTAAACGTTTACAAGAATCGTCCTTTGCATTCAGCGAGTGTTAGCTTAAAACACTGAGTGTAAAGCAGATGCAGGTATTGTTGGTGGCATTATCAATATCATTGTAGCTAATGGCACAACCATAGCGACAGAAAACGGCGTAAAACCGTAACGGAAAGCGAAAATTCAGCCGCCTGTGGCCGGGTGATGAATTTTAAGCAGCAGTTGTACTTCAGCTTCGGGAAGGTCGCAGCTATGGATGACTTCGTCGATGGACGCTCCCGATTGCAGCATGGCCGCCGCGCGCTGATAAACTTTGCTTTCGGGATCCTGCTCACCCAGCGTGGTTAACTGCTTGTGTAAGTCGGCTAATGCGGCGGCTGTACTCTCGGTATTTTTTGCTACCACAATACTACGCGCCTGCACTTCTTCAAGTGTGCTGGCGGTAATACTGAGTTGTTTTTTCATTGAACTAAGCTGTTGCTGATGATGCAGAAGTTCGCTACTTAGTTGCGTTAGTTTTCGACGTCCCAGCAGCCAGATGACTGTGGTTAATAACACCGATACCACCAACGCAACCACAGCAATCAGTAATGACAGATTAACGTCCATGTACAGAATAGCTATTTGATGGCGTCGTTACAGACTGCTTAACTCGTCCCACTCGTCATCACTTAAGAGTTTATTAAGATCCACCAGAATAAGCAGTTCGCCATCGCGGTTACTTACGCCCTGAATAAATTTGGCGCTTTCCTCTGTTCCTACGTTAGGTGCACTGTCGATTTCTGAAGATTTGAGATAGACCACTTCGGCAACACTATCCACCAGAATGCCGACGACCTGTTCATCTGACTCAATGATGACTACCCGGGTATTATCGGTTACTTCTTCCGGTGGCAAACCAAAGCGGGCGCGTGTGTCAATAACCGTTACCACGTTACCACGTAAGTTGATAATACCTAGCACATAGTCAGGCGCACCCGGAACCGGAGCGATTTCCGAATAGCGCAAGACTTCCTGAACCTGCATTACATTAATGCCGTAGGTTTCATCCCCTAACCGATAGGTTACCCACTGCAATACCTGATCATCGCCTTTACCTGCGTTATTATTTCTGTCATCACTCATGCACTTGGCTCCACTTGACTATAGTACCTGGTCTTTACTGCCCAAGCCGTTATTCAGCATTGATATTAGTTCATCAACATCCAACAATGCACACATTTTATCTTTTACCATTCCGGCGAGCCAGGGACGCTTCGCATTTGCCTGACGCCATTTCACATCATCTTTGTTCAGGGTCACCGTATTGACCAGTTTCTCACTGGCTAATCCCCACGGACTGTCACCTAACATAATGAGATACTGATAGTTTAGCTTATCCGCCAGAGTTTGGTCGTATTTTTCCGGCATTACCCACAAAGCAGTATCAACGACACTGTATTTCTCTTCCCGGTGCAGCATTACGCCTAAAAACCAGGCTGGCTTGCCAAACAAAGGGCCAATTTTGCCCAGGTTGTGGATCCCGCCAAGGGTAATCAATGGCACCGCCAGCGTAAGGCCTGCCACTTCAAAAAATAACGCCTGAAACTGATTCTCGAGTCGCTGTTCCAGACTATCTACCGGCACCTTAGGTGGTGTTATAGCGGCCTCAACCGACTCTTTCGCAACAACTTCGGCAACCGCATCAGTTACCACCTCTTCCACTGCCTGAGCTGCAACCTCATCCTCAACGACGGGTACAAGTGTCTCATCGGTTGGATTATCAACTAACAGCGATGCTTCATCTGCGTCCGAGGGAATAAGCTCAACCGTTGCCTGTTCGAGCAATTTAGCCGCGCGCGCTGTTACATCGGCCGGGTCTTCGGCATCCAGTAATAAGCTGCTGAGGTATTCTTCCATTACCTCTTCACGGGCAAACGGCGTATCTTTGCTCATCTTAGTCACTATCCAGGACATTGAGTAATTTCTCGTAGGCAAACACGCCCCGAGCCTTAGGATAAACAACAGAGGCCGGCGCTTGTTGCTGGCTGGCATCTCTGAAACGTGTATCCACTGGTATCATACCCTTCCAAATCTGTTCTTTGTAGTCTTGCATTAACTGCTTTTGCGCCGCAATAGCGGCATTGATGCGGCGGTCAAACATGGTTGGCACTATTGTAGTATCAAACTCCCGCGACAGGGTTTTACCCATAATTTTCAGGGTATGCATCATTCTGTCCAGGCCTTTGAGCGCCAAAAACTCAGTTTGCACCGGCACCACCACCTTTTGACAAGCGGCCAGCGCATTGACCATCAGCACACCCAGTACCGGCGGACAATCAATTAGCACGTAGTCAAACTGCGTGGATATTTTTTGCAGGGCTTTTTTCAGTACCAACCCCATTCCAGCCTGGTTACCCAGGGAGCGATCCAATGTGGCTAAGGCCATGGTCGACGGCAAAATAAACAGGCTGTCGAGCTTACTGGAACACAGGCAGTCCAGTACTTTATCGTCCGTTAGCTCGTAAGGATTAATAAAAATATCATAAATGGAGCTGGAAAGTTCTTCAGAATCAATGCCAAAGTAGTAACTCAGCGATGCGTGAGGGTCCATATCCACTAACAACACATTGTAGCCACGCTTGGCCAGAATACCACCCAGGGTGACGGTTGTAGTGGTTTTACCAACGCCTCCTTTCTGATTGGCAATGGTCCATATTTTCAACGTGATTCTCCCGCTGTGTTTGCCACTTTATTCAGGACATCTCGGTGAGAATGCATTGACCGATTGCGTCGATATCAATATTCACTTCGGCCAGTTTATCAACCGTTACCGCCTGTGGCATACCGTATACCACACTGCTGTCTTTATCCTGGGCCCATATTTTGCCACCCAGAGATTTAAGGGTTCGACAACCTTCACGGCCGTCAGCGCCCATACCGGTTAAAATAACCGCCAGAGTGTCGCCGCCGTAAATGTGCGACAAGCTGTTAAAGGTAATATCCACGCTGGGTTTGTAACCGATGTCGGCAGGATCGACTTCGCGAATGGCGATGTAAGCCTGACCGGCACGTTTTTCAATTTCCATTTGTTTGCCACCAGGCGCAAGATAAGCACAACCTGCCACTACCGCTTCTCCATGTTCGGCTTCCTTCACTTTAATCCTACAGTTTTGATTTAAGCGTTCGGCAAAGGCATGGGTAAAAGTACCCGGCATGTGCTGAACCAGAAACACCGGGAACGGAAAGCGCTCGGGTAAATGGGTTAACACTTTTTGCAGCGCAACCGGCCCGCCGGTTGAGGCACCAATGGCCAGGCAACGATAACGTTTACCGCTGCGCTGAACATGGGAAACATTGACCGGTTCGGTGGCTTCATGGCTACCGCTGAGTAACGTAGAACTGCGAACAAAAGTAGATTTTGGCGCGTTGGCCGGCATTTTTCGTGCTGGCGGAGGCGGTACTTTTTTCAGTAAACCGGTGGTAGTTGCCGGTTTAGGACGACTTGGCGCAATTGGCGCTCGTCTTGCCAGTAAACGCACTTTGGTGCGTAACAAGGTGGCCGCGTCACTGCGCTCCTTGGCGATATCTTCAAACCGTTTGGGCAGAAAATCCACGGCACCGGCTTCCAGTGCATCAAGCGTTGCCTTCGCCCCTTCATGGGTCAGAGACGAAAACATAATAATGGATACCGGACATTCAGCCATAATCCGCTTTACCGCTTCAATGCCATCCATCAGGGGCATCTCAACATCCATAGTCACCACATCTGGCCGTAGCGATTTTACTTTTTGTACAGCCTCCTTGCCGTCTGCCGCTTCACCAACAACTTCCAGCGAACGGTCCTGATCAAGAATGTCTTTGACCCGACGACGGTAAAAGCTGGAGTCGTCCACAATAAGGACTTTAAAAGTCATTGAATAACAACCCTCTTTATGATGCTTTACTATTACTTACGCGCGTAGCGTTTAAGTAAACTGGGAATATCCAGAATTAACGCAATACCACCATCTGATGTTATGGTTGCGCCGGCCATGCCCGGAGTCCCTTGTAATAAAGCATCCAATGGTTTGATAACCACTTCTTCCTGACCTATCAGGGCATCAACGACAAAACCAACCTGTTTGGTACCCATTTGCACAACAACCACGTGGCCTTTATCCCGCTCAATATTTTTCGGTCCGCGAATTAACCATTCGCCAAGGAAAAACAGTGGAATCGCTTTAGAACGAACAATCATTGTCAGCTGACCATCAACCGTGTTGGTCTTTTTGATGTCCATATTAATGATTTCGCTAACCGCGCCCAGCGGCAGTGCAAAGGTTTGTTTTCCAACCACAATCATCAACGTTGGCAGGATTGCCAGGGTCAGCGGCACTTTAATCTCTAATCGGGTACCACGACCCAACTGAGAATCAATATTGATAGAGCCATTGAGCTGATTGATTTTGGTTTTCACCACGTCCATGCCCACACCACGCCCAGAGATATCACTGATCTCTGTTTTGGTTGAGAAACCGGGTGCAAAAATCAGGTTAAAGGCTTCCACATCTGACATTCTGGCCGCCGCATCGGCATCCAGTACGCCCCGGGATATAGCAATATCCTTGAGTTTTTCCGGATCCATTCCCTTACCGTCATCTTCGATAACCAGCAGGATGTGGTCTCCTTCCTGAGACGCTGACAGCTTAACGGTCCCCATTCGGGCTTTACCCGATGCCTGACGCTCGTCGGGCATTTCGATACCGTGATCCACTGAGTTTCTAACCAAATGTACCAGGGGATCTGCCAGTGCTTCTACCAGGTTTTTATCTAAATCGGTTTCTTCCCCTTCCAGCTCCAGGGTAATTTCTTTTTTGAGACTGCGCGCCAAGTCCCGCACAACCCTGGGGAAACGGCCAAATACTTTCTTAATTGGCTGCATGCGGGTTTGCATTACCGCACCCTGCAAGTCACCCGTCACCACATCCAGATTTGCTATTGCTTTGGACATGGATTCATCGTTTACGCTGATACCCAGGCTAAGCAACCGGTTACGCACCAGAACCAATTCACCCACCATGTTCATGATTTGGTCCAGTCTGCGGGTATCAACCCGCACTGTGGTTTCAGCCTGTGGTGCCGCTGCCGCGGCTTTCTTCTCGTCCTTTTTCGCTGCAGGTTCGGCAGGTTTGGCTACCGGCGCCGGAGCAGGTTTTGCCGCCTGAGGTTCAGGCTTAGGCGCTGGCGCTGCAGGTTTTTTCTCTGGTGCTGCTGCGACCGGTGCAGGATTTTCTACTTTAACCCGCGGTTTCTCGGCCGGTTTTTCAGCCGGCGCATCGGCGCCAGGCCCCTTACCTGCGCCATGTAACTGGTCAAGTAAGGCTTCAAATTCGTCGTCCGATATTTCATCGCTGTCAGTTGTCGCAGCAGCGGCAGGCGCAGTCGGTTGCGGTGGAGCAGAGGCTGCGCTCTCGCCGCCAAACTGGCCTTTGCCATGTAATTCGTCGAGTAAGGCCTCAAACTCGTCATCGGTAATATCTTCATTACCTGACGCAGCCGGTGCTGCTGACGGGGCTGGGGCCGCTTTGGCTCCAGGAGCACTGCCAGTACCGTGCAATTCGTCCAGCAAGGCTTCAAATTCATCTTCGGTGATTTCTTCAATCAATTCTGATGGGCTGCCAGTATCATCGTCATCTTCAAGCTCGAAAGTTTCTTCGATGACTTCAGGTTCTGGCTCAGCAACGGGTGCAGCGCTTTCAACATCAGCAAAAATATTTTCACCAGGAACTTCCGGATTACTGAGTTTATGCAGTACCTCGACCAGTGTTGCATCAGCCGGTTCGAGCGGCTCACGCATTTTCACTTTTTCGAACATTTCGACCACCACATCGGTGGCTTGCAAAATGGTATCCATTAACTCGGGTGTCAGCGAGCGCTGACCATTGCGCATAACGTCAAAGACGTTTTCTGCGCCGTGGCAGATTTCTACCAACTCGGTCAGTGACAAAAACCCGGCACCACCTTTAACGGTGTGATAACCACGGAAAATCGCATTGAGAAGATCCTTGTCCTCTGGATTATTTTCCAGATCAACTAACTGTTCCTGTAGTTGTTCAAGGATTTCTCCGGCCTCAACCAGAAAGTCCTGTAAAATATCTTCATCGACATCAAAAGACATGTACCCGCTCCCCTAAAAGCCCAGGCTGGATAAAAGGTCGTCCACATCATCCTGGCCTGACACTACATCGTCACGACTGTCAGCATCAATGATGGGGCCTTCGGCAACAATTGCGCTATCGACCGCTGGCTGTGAAGTTTTAGCCGTTTTGGTAATTCCGGCTCCGCCGAACACGGTTAGCATGTGAACCAGACTGTCCTCAACTTCCTTAACCAAATCAATAACCCGGCGTATGACCTGACCAGTCAAATCCTGGTAACCCTGAGCCATCAGTACTTCGGTGAGCAATGACATCAGCTTATCGGCGTTCTCGCCGCTTGATTCCAGGTATTTATCCAGTTCCAGGCACATGGACTTAAATTCATCCAGTTCGATTTCCCGGTTCATGAGCTTTTTCCACTCAGGAAGCAGACTGTCCAGTTGTCCTTTCATGCTTTCTACTAATGGCATGCAAGTTTCAACCGCGTCCATTGTAGTATTAGCCGCTTTTTCAGTTTCTTCAATGACGTAAGTTAGTCGGGTTTGCGCATCGGGGATATCCTCGTTGGCCAGGCCAGCGATACGTTCATCCAGTTGAAAATTATTGAGTGAGTCGTGGAGTTGGCGGGTTAACTTACCCACTTCAGCAAATAACTCCACCGATTCTTTCATTGTAACGGCATCAAGCAACGCATTAGCTGAATCAGTGTCCCCTTCTTCCAGAAAGGTAACTAACTGTTTCGCCTCATCCAGCGTCATGGGGACTTTCTTATTATCAGTCATCCAGTTGTCCTCAGGTGGTTAAACACGTTACTGGATTAACCTAAACGTTCAAAAATCTTTTCTAGTTTTTCTTTTAGCGTTGCCGCTGTGAACGGTTTTACCACGTAGCCATTAACGCCAGCCTGTGCTGCCGCAACGATTTGTTCTTTTTTGGCTTCAGCAGTTACCATCAGAACAGGCAGGTGCTTTAATTTATCATCCGCCCGGATAGCCCGTAACAGGTCGATACCCTGCATGCCCGGCATGTTCCAGTCAGTGACCACAAAGTCAAAGTCGCCCTGTTGTAACATAGGCAGTGCAGTACTCCCGTCATCTGCTTCCTGAATGTTAGAAAAACCCAAGTCTTTGAGTAAGTTTTTGATAATACGTCTCATCGTAGAAAAGTCATCTACCACGAGAATTTTCATATTCTTATCCAAAATTGCCTCCAGTGAGGATAGTCATATTGTTGTTAGTATAGTTAAAGTTACTCACCGGTCTGCCAGGAACGCATGCGCGCTTTTAGTTTTAACATCGCCTGGCTGTGAATTTGACTGACCCGTGATTCACTTACCTCGAGAACTTCACCAATTTCTCTGAGGTTTAATTCTTCATCGTAGTACAAGGATAGTACAATTGCTTCGCGCTCGGGTAATGTAGTAATAGCATGCGCCAGCGCTTTTTGAAATGAACCTTGCATTAAATCTTCCAGAGGTGAATCTGCCCCACGCGATTCCTCGGTGGCGATAACATCTTCTGACACCCCTAAATCTTCGATACCGACCAATTTACCGGCATTGACCTCTGATAACATCTGATGGTATTCGGGTAACGAGATATTCAGCCTGGCGGCGATATCCACGTCCCTGGCATCACGCCCGGTTTCCCTTTCTACCTGGGCAATGGCTTCTGATATGGCGCGGCCATTCTTGTGCACTGAACGTGGTGTCCAGTCGCCTTTACGAATTTCATCCAGCATCGCGCCGCGGATACGGATCCCGGCAAAGGTTTCAAAACTCGCACCTTTACTGCCATCAAAATTTTTGGCCGCTTCAAGCAAGCCAATCATGCCCGCCTGAATTAAATCATCCACAATCACGCTGGCGGGTAACCGCGCCATCAGATGGTGAGCAATTCGTTTAACTAAAGAAGCATGTCGCTCGACCAGCTGCGCTTTGTCGGATTGTTGTTGGTATGCAGCAGCTCTGTTATTCACTCTATCTCCCTGCCAACTTCGGAGCGATCAGTTGCTCAACGAAAAACTCCAGATGCCCGCCAGGCTGAGCCGGAATTGGCCACGTCATGGCCTTGGTGGCCAGTTGCCCAATCGCTACGGCAGCCGGAGATGAAGGAAAGGCATCGACAATGGCGGTTTGTTTACGCACCGCACGGCGAATATTTTCGTCAAATGGTATTGTGGCCACTAATTCCAGCGCGACATCCAGGAACCGGCCGGTTACCTTGGACAGTTTGCTGAATAACTCCTGACCTTCGCGCACGTCGCGCACCATATTGGCGACAATCTTAAAGCGGAAAATACCGTGGTCGCGGTTCAGAATTTTAATCAGCGCGTAGGCATCTGTGAGTGAGGTAGGCTCATCACAAACCACCACCAGAATATCCTGTGACGCCCGGGAAAAGCTCAGCACCATATCTGAGATACCGGCTGCGGTATCAACAATTAATACGTCGATTTGTGAGCGTAACTCGCTGAACGCGCGGATCAGGCCGGCGTGCTGGGTCGGTGACAACTCAGTCATTGACTGGGCACCTGAGGTAGCCGGCGCTATTTTAATACCATGGGGGCCGGTCACCAGCACATCGTCAAGCGTGCATTCACCGGATAACACGTGAGACAGATTCTTTTCTACCCGTAAGCCGAGCATCACGTCAACGTTTGCCAGGCCAAGGTCTGCATCCAGAACCATCACCCGCTTCCCTTGTTTTGCCATTGCAATAGCGGTATTCAGCGTTACGTTGGTTTTACCAACCCCACCTTTACCGCCTGTCACGGCTATTACCTTGATTAATCGTGATTGATTCATCTTTCGTAAGCTACTCGCCTGGTCTTCAATCATACTGCCTGTGCTGTGTTTACATCGGAACTGTTAATAGTATGATTCAAACCATACTTTTTATAAAGCTTTGCTGCCAAAGAGATTATAGATTTTGCATTCGCAACATGAATATCTTCAGGCACCTGCTGGCCATCGGCAACGTAACTCACTGGCAACTGCGCTTCAATGACGTTACTGATAACCTCACCTAAACTATAGCACTCATCCAGCTTAGTGATGATACATCCTTGCAAATCAATACTCTTATATGCATTTATTATGTGCTTAAGTGTAGCCTGTTGTGTATTACCCTGCACAATTAAATAGTTTTTTACTTGCTGACCGCTAACTTGTTTAAACGTGGCAAGCTGACTGATCAGGCGACTGTCACGCTGGCTAAACCCGGCCGTATCGATTAAGACTAGTCGCTTATTGCGTAATTGGAACAATAAATCCGCTAATTGCTCACCCGATTGCGCTTTACGTACCGGACAACCAATAATCTTGCCGTAGGTCGCGAGCTGTTCATAAGCCGCAATACGGTAGGTATCAATGGTGATCAATGCGACCTGATCGGCACCGTATTTTTGTGCATAGCGTGCCGCCAGTTTGGCAATTGTAGTGGTTTTACCTGTGCCAGTTGGCCCAACCAGAGCGACAACTCCTTGTTGTGTAAGGATATCATCGTTATTTGTTGTCAGACGATTGGACAAAAGTTTTAATAAATAAAGCCAGGCTTCACGTTCGTTACAGTCAGCCGGCGTATAAGTCACCAGCTGTGCTGCCAGGTTTTGCGTTATCCCCATATCACAGAGTTGCTGATGCAGGTAACGTTGCTGAGGATTCAAACGTGATTGTTGCTGTTGTTGCATGTCGGCCAGCTGAAACTGCAGTACATTGCGCAAAGAAGCAATTTCTGCGCGGATATCAGCCAGACTTTCGCCGCCGGTTTGCTCTGGCTCCGCAACGCTGTTAACAAATGATGGCGCTGCTGCTCGTGGCGTCACTGCCGGCGCCGCCTGCTCTCGCTGCTGAGCCTGGGCATTTGACGCTTCAACCCGCTGGGCTACTGCGGCTTTTTGCTCAGCTTGTTTTTCCAGTAACGCGCGTAAGGTATCCGGACCATCATCGCCAATAATTTCGCTCAGTGTCGGTAATTTCCCCTCTGGCGCTCTGCCAGCAGGCGCGCTCGCCGAAGCTTTAGGCGGCACTGACAGCTTGGCTACCGGCTCTTTATCATAAGCGGCTACCAACTCAATACCGTCAGCCACTTTGCGGTTGGACATGATCACCGCATCACTACCCAGCTCATTTTTTACCTGGCTTAACGCTTCACGCATGTCTTTGCCAAAAAATCGTCTAATTTTCATAATGACCTCTTAGGTATAGGGTGTCTGCCACTTACTGACCGACCGATGACACAATGCGAACCTGCTTGTCGTCAGGAATTTCCTGATAAGATAAGACATGCAGATTCATCACGGCATTTTTTAAGAATCTCGACAATACCGGGCGTAACATGCCCGATGTTAATAATACGGCTGGCTCACCGGCCAGTTCCTGTTGTTGACCGGCCTGCTGCAACGATTGTTGCAGACGTTCTGCCAGACCAGGCTCAATACCCGCACCGTCTTCACCACCCGCCTGCAGCGACTGATGCAACATTTGTTCAAGTTCTGGGGCCAGGGTAATGACCGGCAGCTCGGCACCGCCGTTATTAATTTCCTGCACGATTAAGCGTTTCAGGGCAATGCGCACGGCCGATACCAGCACGTCAGGATCCTGACTCTTCGGCGCATATTCGGTGAGGGTTTGTACAATTGTTCGCATATCGCGGATAGGCACACCTTCGTAAAGCAGGGTTTGCAGCACTTTCACCACGGTAGCCAGTGACAGCAGGTCAGGAATTAACCCTTCCACCAGCTTCGGATTATGTTTAGCCAGCATGTCCATCAGCTGCTGCACTTCTTCAAATCCCAGCAGCTGATAGGCGTTACTGGTGAGTAACTGACTCATATGCGTAGCGATAACCGTTGCCGCATCCACCACGGTATAACCCAGGGTTTGCGCATGCTCACGTTGAGCAGGTTTAATCCACACTGCATCCAGTCCAAAGGCCGGATCCTTAGTGGCACGCCCCTCAAGTTTACCGAAAACCTGACCCGGGTTGATGGCCAGCTCTTCATCGTGACT
The DNA here is from genome assembly GCF_001758465.1 of Marisediminitalea lipolytica. Lineage (GTDB taxonomy): Bacteria > Pseudomonadota > Gammaproteobacteria > Enterobacterales > Alteromonadaceae > Alteromonas > Alteromonas lipolytica. The sequence continues at coordinate 98,764 of NZ_MJIC01000010.1, read as the reverse complement.
GACTTCAGCAGCGCCAATGGTGACGCCCAGCATAGAAATATTGTAAGCGTTGGGATCCAAATCCAGATTATCGCGAATATGCACCGGAGGGATCAGGAAGCCCAGTTCCTGCGAAAGCTTCTTACGCACGCCTTTAATGCGTGTCAGCAGTTCCCCGCCCTGGGTTTTATCTACCAGCGGGATCAGGCGATAGCCCACTTCCAGCCCTATGGTATCTACGTGCTGAACATCATCCCAACCCAGCTCTTTAATTTCGGCAGGAACATTATCATTTTCATTGGTAACGACAGGTGCAGGCGGTTGCGCTGCTTTGCGTTTTTCTGTGTAAGTCTGGTAATAAGCATAGCCACCGGCCAGCGCAGAAAACCCTAAAAAGGCAACGTGAGGCATGCCTGGTACAATACCCATGACAAATAAAATACCCGAAGCAATATACAGCGCTCTTTTATTTCCCAACTGAGTGGTAATTTCGCTGCCCATTTCCTGGCTTTCATTTTCACGCGTCACAATTATGGCAGTAGCAACAGACAGTAACAGTGACGGGATCTGTGCCACCAGACCATCACCGATGGTCAGAATGGTGTAGACTTCCAGTGCATTACCAAAGCTCAGGTCGTGCTGGATCATGCCAATAAACAAGCCACCAACAATATTGATGAGCATAATAAACATGCCCGCAACGGCATCACCTTTTACAAATTTTGACGCACCGTCCATAGAACCGTAAAAGTCGGCTTCTGCGGTAATGTCTTCGCGGCGGCGGCGAGCTTCATCCTGGTCAATATAGCCAGCGTTAAGGTCGGCATCGATGGCCATTTGTTTACCTGGCATTGCATCCAATGTAAACCGTGCACTCACCTCAGAAATACGGCCCGCACCGGCAGTAACTACTTTAAAGTTAATAATCAGCAGGATGGCAAAGACCACGACACCCACTGCATAGTTGCCTCCAATTACCACTTCACCAAAGGCTTCAATCACTTTACCGGCAGCATCGCCGCCTTCGTGACCATAGAGTAATACCACCCGGGTAGAGGCAACATTCAGAGCCAGTCGCAATACGGTGGCAATCAGCAGGACTAATGGGAAAATACCAAAATCAACGGGACGTTGAGTCAGTACTGCCACCAAAATAATGACCAGGGATAAAGCGATGTTAAAGCTAAATAAAACATCCAGCAAAATGGGCGGCATGGGCAGAATAACCATGCCCATAATGGCCAGTAGCACCAGCGGCACGCCAAGACCCTGACTCATTTGTTGCAGCTGGGCTTTATCTATACGCTGTAAATAATTCGATAACACCATAAATAGACGTTCTCAATAACCGTTTTTTGACACTAAACATCGCTTAGCATGGGTACTTCAATCCCCGTGCCAGCTTTTACTGTCATCTGGTTAAGTGCTCGAATTTACAGCAACTAATATAAAACGGGTGCCGGCAATAGTTTTAGGCACCCGTGGGAAACCCAATCAGTAACGCATATCGGGGGGTATCGGCAGGTCGCGGGTAAGTGGTTTTGGTCGCTTGGCTTTGCCCGCTTTGTATTTTTTCAGCTGGAACACATAAGCCAGCACCTGAGCTACCGCCATAAACAGTTTGTGCGGGATCTCTTCGTCGACTTCGGTGGTATAATAAATCGCCCGGGTCAGCATGGGCGTTGGGATCAGCGGCACATCATGGGCGGTAGCAATTTTACGGATATGCATCGCCAGCTCATCCGAACCTTTAGCCACGACAACCGGTGCGCGGTTGCCATCCACATCGTATTTCAGGGCAACGGAATAGTGTGTCGGGTTGGTTACTACCACATCGGCCTTGGGCACTTCCTGCATCATTCTGCGCGCGGCAGCCTGATATTGTAAGCGGCGAATACGCCCTTTTACCTGAGGATCACCTTCTGAGTTTTTGCGCTCGTCCTTCACTTCCTGCTTGGTCATTTTCATCTGTTCGTTGTGCTTATACGACTGATACGGCACATCGAACAAGGCAATGGGGATCATACCCAGCGTCAATAAAAAGAACGCCCACTCAATCATATCCAGCGCATGGAATATGTTCAGCGGATAAATTTCCTGATCCAGATGCAGCGCTTCATCCTGAAACAAAGACAATGACACCAGCGCCATTCCTCCTATAACGAAGAACTTAGCAAACGCTTTGAGTAACTCCACCAGCCCATTCACACCAAACATTCGCTTTAATCCAGCCATCGGGCTTAATTTGGAAAATCGCGGCGCAGCTGAATACCAGGTAAAGTTGTAGCCGCCTAAGGCGATAGAGCCATAAATGCCGGCAATCATCGACGCCAGCATAAAGGCGATCACCGGTATGCTAACCATAGACAGCGCCTCGCCCCAGGCCGAAAACATATGCGTGGGATCGTAAGTTTCATCCCGCGACAGCGTGAAAGTTCGGTTGGTAACCGCAAATAGCGCTTCGGCGATAAAACTTCCGAACAGCAAAAACATCAAACTACTGACTATCAGAACCAGTGCAGTAGAAAGCTCTTTAGACCGCGCCAACTGGCCCTTTCTGCGAGCATCCTGTATTCGTTTCCCCGTGGGGTCTTCTGTTTTATCCGACGTATCTGCCATAGTCTGTCTGCCTTATCAGCTTGGACATATCAGTAGCAATTCACACATAAATTGCTGCGAGCGTTGCCACTGATTTTCAAAGTGAGTGGAGAAATTATCCAGCGTCAGCCAGATAATGATCAGTCCCATAATCTGGGCAATGGAAAAACCGATGCTAAAAATGTTCAGCTGAGGGGCGGCCTTGGTCATTACCCCGAACGCCAGGTTTACAATTAACAGCGAAATAATGGGGGCGAGTGCCAGTGTCAGCGCCGCCACAAACATCCAGCCAGCCCAGTGCGCTATATCCCGCAACTGTTCTGGCGCAAACCAGGCCTCACCAATGGGAAAAGCGTCAAAACTCATTACCATCATGCGGATCATCGCCAGATGCCCGTCGAGCCCCCAAAACAGCAGCGTGGCCAGAATAAGATAAAACTGCCCCACCGCAGGCACGTTAATACCATTAACCGGATCAACGATGCTGGCAAACCCCAGGCCCGTTTGCATAGCAATAACCTGACCGGCCAACACAAACGTATTGAGTACCATCATGGAAACAAAGCCAATGGCAATGCCAATAAGTAGCTGCTGGATAACCAACAGAAAAGTGCCAACGTCAACAATTTCCCGTACTGGCACCGGCGGTACCACCGGCATGATCACCAGCGACAATAAAATGGCGAGTAATGCCCTCACCGGTGGCGGAATGGATTTAGCGCTTAAGCCAATCATAGCGGCAAACATGCCGCTGATACGCATAAACGGCAACATCAGGTCAGCCAGAAACTGATTTATGGTTGCCAGTTCAACTTCCATTTAACCTACCACCTGCGGAATTTGCTCAACCATGTGAAAGGTAAAATCCATCAGTTTCTGAACCAGCCAGTTGCCGCCCCAGCTCAATGCCAGCAAGGTCACGATTAAACGGGGTAAAAAGCTCATGGTTTGTTCGTTAATGGAGGTGGCGGCCTGAAATACAGCAACAATCAAACCCACTATCATGCTCGGTACAATCACCGCCGACACCAGCAGGATCACCATAAACATGGACTCACGAAGAATTTCGACAAAGACTTCTGGGCTCATGGGTCTACACTCCCATTCCGAAACTGGTTGCCAGGGTACCAAAAATCAGATTCCAGCCATCAACCAGAACAAATAGCATTAATTTAAAGGGCAGCGACACAATCATTGGCGATAGCATCATCATACCCATCGCCATCAGGATGGAGGCCACCACCAAATCAATAATCAAAAAGGGAATAAACAACATAAAGCCAATCTGAAAGGCCGTTTTCAATTCACTGGTAACAAACGCGGGGATCAGTATATTCAGCGGTACATCAGCCGGATCCTGATATTTATCCTCATCACCGGCAATTGACACAAAGGTCTCTAAATCCTTAACCCGGGTTTGCGACAGCATAAACGCCCGCATCGGCCCCTTAGCCTGTTCCAGCGCTTCCATCGACGTCATTTCCTCACTCAGATAAGGCTGTAGTGCACGCTCGTTCACTTCATCAAAAACCGGCGTCATAATGAACATGGATAAAAACAGGCTCACGCCAATCAGGATCTGGTTAGAAGGTGACTGCTGCAAACCAATGGCCTGACGCAAAATTGACAGCACGATAATGATGCGGGTAAACGACGTCATCATCATAATGAACGCCGGAATAAGGCTCAGCGCAGTCATGATAAACAGCGCTTGCAACGTCATGGTGTAATCCTGGGTGCCGTCGCCGTTGGTGGTCACCGTTACCGCGGGAATACCCTGTTGCGCCTCGGCGGGCATAGCCACTGCCAGTGCCGCCAGCATCACGGCCACTAACCACTTAAGTTTAGTTGTCATCGTGCTGTCCTTTCATACCAGGGTTTATTTTCTGCGCCATAGCCTGGACCAGCTTTTGTTTAAATGCGGCGCCGCCAGGTGCTGCCGTACCGGGCACATCAATCAGGGTTTCTAGTTTGCTGAGATGATTAATATTCTGTGCAGTCACGCCAATCAAATGCTGCTCTTCGCCCACCTGCAACACCATAATGCGTTCACGGGCACCGGCAGACAGACTGGCAACGACCTTAAGTTGGCCTGAACTACCGGGAGTGACATTAAATCGACGCATGATGTAAGCCAGCGAAAAAATAATCGCGACAATCAGCAATAATGATAGAAAAATTGACAGTACAGAGGTCGGATTGGTGATTGAGTTGGTGGCCTGAGCCTCAGCACAATACAGTGTGGAAACCAGGGAGACAAGGCATCCCCCTGTTTTAAAAGGAAATTTACCTGAGTTTTTTGATTCTCTCGATTTGACTAATAACATCTGTTAACCGAATCCCGAACTTGTCGTTGACCACTACTACTTCTCCATGAGCAATCAGCGTGCCATTTACAAGAACGTCCAACGGTTCACCGGCAACCCGGTCCAGTTCGACAACCGAGCCCTGGTTTAACTGTAACAGGTTACGGATGCTAATCTGGCTGCGGCCCACTTCCATCGAAATGGTGACCGGGATATCCAGTATCGTATCGAGTTTTTTCTTTTCTTCCTGGGTGATAGGCGCGTCATCAGACAGCTCATCAAGTTCAGCAACGCGGACGCCGTCGTCACCCTGCTCGCCTTCTGCGGACTCAGCGTCGGCCTGTTCAGCCATCGCTGCTGCCCAATCGTCCATACCGTCTTCTTCACTCATGATCTCGCCTCTTATGTCTTACTTGCTTGCGATTATAAATCTTCTTCCAACACCTGTAGCTCGGCGTCATTATCAATAATACGTCCGCCACGGGTGAGTAATTGTAATTCCGACTTCACTGATGTCGGTCTGGCTATCTTTTCGGCAATTTTCAGTGCCAGATTTTCCCGTGAACGGCCCAGCTTGGCCCTAAAAGTGGGTAAATCTTCAATTAATACGGTGATGTATTCCGGCATATCCACCGGGATGATATCGCCCGGTTTAAAATTCATCAGATCTTCCAGCGTCACATCAAAATCCAGCATATGGGTGCTGAGTTCCACCTGTACATCTAAAATCTCATCACGCAGCGCCTTACTCCAGCGCAGGTCCGTATCTTCCTTATCGCTCTGCACACCCGCATCGAGTAATTCGCGTATTGGCTCAAGCATGGAATAAGGTAAAGATACGTGGAAGTCACCCCCACCGCCATCCAGTTCAATATGAAATGAACTGATAACCACCACTTCAGTGGGGCTGACAATGTTAGCCATGGCCGGGTTTACTTCAGAATCCAGGTATTCAAAGGACACGTCCATCACGGGCGCCCAGGCTTCTTTGTAGTCTTCAAAGATAATCTTCAGCAGCATCTGAATGATGCGCCGTTCAGTGGGGGTAAATTCCCGTCCTTCGATTTTGGCATGGTAACGCCCGTCACCACCAAAGAAGTTATCCACCAGTATAAACACCAGCCGTGCTTCCATAGTAATCAGGCCAGTGCCCTTTAAAGGTCTGAAACGCACCATGTTTAAACTGGTGGGTACAAACAGGGTATGAATGTACTCACCAAATTTAATCATCTGAATACCGTTAATGGACACCTCGGCACTGCGGCGCATCATGTTAAACAGACTCACCCGTAAATGGCGGGCAAAGCGCTCGTTAACAATTTCCAGTGTGGGCATCCGGCCACGAACGATCCGATCCTGAGATGAAAAATCATACTCGAGCGCCGACGAGTCACCCGCATCCTGGGGGACCTCTTCTTCCTCGACGTCGTCTACTCCGTGGAGCAGGGCATCAATTTCATCTTGTGATAATAAATCGCTCACAGCAGACTCCTGTTATTGCATCACAAAGTCGGTAAACAGCACGCGTTCAACCACTTCACCACCGGCAATATCCTTAAGCGCATTCTGAACGGCTTCAAGGGCATTGTCCCGGAGTTCAATTTTACCCGGCTCAGTAACCAAATCATCGGCATTACTGGCACTGAAGGTTTGCAGTAAGGTACCTTCAATTAATGGGATATGCGTTTTCGCTTTCTCTTCGTTGTCGGTACCACGTACCATTAACTGCACTTTTATTTGCACCAGACGATCACGACCCGACCCAGGCACGTTAAATACAATCGGACGTGGCATGGCCACATACAGCGCCGTACCTACACTGGCGTTAGTCTCTGCTACTGGCGCCGGGGCACCTTCGCCGCCTGCGGCTGCGAGTTCCTCTGCTGCCGCAGGTTCATCGCCACCGGCAAACAAGAAGAAATACGCTGCGCCACCGCCACCAATCAGCACCACAGCAATGATAATGATCAGCATTAGTTTGCTTTTCTTACCACCGGTTTCTTCAATTTGTAATTCTTCATCAGCCATTTAAAACATCTCTTATGCGTTCAGGTTAGGCGTATTATGTCTGCTCGCCAGTAAATGGCAACGACAAACACCAGGTTTCCTTAAACATAGTCGTCAATTAAACCATTTGCCGCTCTGACGACACGGGTTTCCTGACTATTACTGTCGTCGAGCTCCTGATCTGCCAGTTGACCGCCGTGCTGGCCGCTCGTTTCGCCATCACCGCTGTCTCCACCACTTTGCTGCTGACTGACAAAAGACTCTCCCAAATCAATGCCTTGCTCAGCAAACATATCGCGTAATCGCGGCATGGCATCGGCCAGCGCTTCCTTTGCATGCTGTGATTGCACGATAAAGCTTACCGAGGCGCTGTCACCACTTACATTAAGGCGAATTTGCATACTTCCCATCTCGGGCGGGTCCAAACGTATTTCAGCCATAGCCTGACGCCCGCTGACCATCCAGCGGATCTTTTCGGCCATTTGCTGTTGGCCTTCAGGCTGCTGAATATTAACCGGCTTATCCATGACAACCTGTTGTTGCAGGGCTTTTAACGTATCGCCATGCTGTTGCCGGCTTTCCTGCACCAGTACATCACGGGCTGCATGGACCAGCTCGGTCAGTTTGTGTTCCTGGTTTTCATTAAGGGTCGCCATGGACGCTAACTGCATCAGCTGTTGCACGTCCTGCATTACCGGGACGGCTACATTCTGAGTATTTTCCGGCACAATTTCCTGAACGCTCTGATTAACCAGCGCGGCTAAATCAATGGCCGGGGTATGCCCCTGTTTAAGCTGTGAACGCATTTCTTCAAGGCCAGATGTCAGCTGGCTGCGTATTTGTCCCAGCTGTGTATCACTTAATTGCGTATTGGCTTTAGCGGCGCTGTCGGTCATTACCTGAGCCAGTTCCGCGATGGTTTTATCACTCGCCTGCTCAAGCACAGGTAGCAGGGTATCTTGCGCTGCTTCTGGGGTTTGTGCTTTGGTATTATTTATATCAGTGGTGCTGCCGTCTTTTTGCACCTGCTTCATCAAACTGACCAGCAGACTGGCCTGATGAAGCACGGTTTCTTCTGCCGGTGGCGCAACGATAACAGGCTCTTCAGCCAGTTGAATGGTGTCACCGTCAAATTCGGCGAGCGTCAGCTCAGCATCGGTCACGGTTTCATTTGGCTGCTCATTAGTGTGTTGTTGTAACCCTTTCAGCAGTGCCGCCGCCAGAGCACGTGTGTTTTCTTCGATCTGCGCTTCTGTTACGCCGGATTCGACTTGTGCTATCTCACCTGACAGTATTGACGGGTCTAATTCAATCTCAGTAGCGAGGACGGTATCAGTTTCTGTCTTTCCCTCAGTCTCAGAAACCGCTTTAACCTGCTTAATCAGCGTCAGTAAATCAGATAAGGCATGTTCAGCGCCCTGCCATTGCTGTAAGGAAACATCCTGATTCTGTTCGGGTAATGCCTGTGGTATCAGATCATTTAACCAGTCTCTGAGTTCACTCAGTACCTCTTCGGGAGCAGCAACCGCAGCATCGCCGGATGTAAAGTCAGCAAGACTGATATCGGGAATATTTTTAATATTAGCAATAGCACTTGCCTCTTTAGTCGCGTCGCTGGATTTACCCTGCTGAAGTTTTTCCTGTAGCGAGCGGATGGCATCCACCATCGCTAAATAATCGGTTTCGACATTTGCAAACGACACATCTTCAGCGCCTGCGACGAGGTCGCTGGTCTGTAGCAGCGCATTTTCTTGCGGATTAGTCACCCCATCTGCCAACTGCTCCGGGATGCCAGGTAGTTCGGCTTCATCGCTATCCGCTTTTGAGGTTATTTGTTGCGTCGATGCTGATACTTCGGCCTCAGTAGCATTAATCAGTACCTGTGGTTTATCACTGCCCTGCTCAGCAATTACCTTAATGCTGTCTTCGTCCACGGTACTCTCAGCGGCATTCTTGTCTTGTTCCGGCGCGCTGTTTTGTTCTGTGGCCCCTACGGCCATCCCGGCTTCTTGTTGTTGACCCTCTGGCAGTTTTTTATTGCTGACAGGTGCCGCCGCGGTATCTTGCTGGCGGTTCAGAATGTCAGCAAAGGCGTCTCTGGATGCAGGTGTAACAGAATCAAATCCCAATGGCAGGACGGACTCAGATTTAGATGCCGAATCACGTTGTACGGCGCTTTCCGCCAGGGCGGCAATTTGTGATCGTTGGGTGGCAAGCTGTTGCATCATAACCGAGTCCTCAAAACCTAACTGCTTGAAACAGATGTGTTGTTACACATTTATTTATTGTTACGGGAAAGAGAAAGCAAGGAGCGTTCCACAATTTAACAACGCGGTAAACAACGGGCATTTTATACCAGCGAGCGGCGCAGCAAGCGCTGCATGGCCAGTTCATCCATCATTTGTTGTTCAGCCCGGTTATCCATGACTTGCAGGGTGTGGTGTTTTTTGTCGATAAGTTTTTCTACAGCCTGACGTCGGCGCTGCTGGGTAAGCCATTGACTGCGACGCTGGTCCACCGCCATTTTGCACTGAGCGATAATATGGCCCTGCTGTTCACAGGCCTTATCCAGCTTGCCCACAAATGACAAGCGCTGTTGATAATGGCTGGCCGTTACGCCACCGCTACCTTCCTGTTGGATCTGTCGCACATATTCCACCCGGTACTGTTGCAGGCTGGTCAGTTTAGCCCGTTGCTGCTGATGGTAATCTTCAGCAAGACGAAATGCCTGCAAGGCGGCTTTTTCTTTGTCCTGCTCCATTTTCAGTACCGTTGCCAGCTGGCCAATTGAGCGGGTTACGTCACTGCGTGCCATGCTTTAGCCCTTACCCAGTCCGCCAGCCAGTTTACTCATAGCATCAAGGCTTTCATCATAGGCCAGCACCTGAGTCATGCCCTGTTGTAACAGGGCTTTTATGGCCGGTTCGGCATTAATCGCCAAATCAACGCGGGGATCGGTGCCCCGGGTATAAGCACCAAGGGTAATAAGGTCGCGGTTTTGCTGGTAAGTTGAATAGACCTGACGGATCCGTCGGGCCTGGAATAAATGCTCTTCGCTAACCACCTGTGGCATTACGCGGCTAATCGATGCCTCTATATCAATCGCAGGATAATGACCGCTTTCAGCCAGCGAGCGGGATAATACAATATGACCATCCAGAATAGCCCGGGCAGAATCAGCAATGGGATCCTGTAAATCGTCACCTTCGGTAAGCACGGTATAAAAGGCGGTAATTGAGCCCTGGTTTTCACTGCCGTTACCGGCTCTTTCCACGAGTGCCGGTAACCGGGCAAACACCGATGGCGGGTAACCTTTGGTGGCCGGCGGTTCGCCAACAGCCAGAGCAATCTCACGTTGCGCCATGGCATAGCGGGTCAGCGAGTCAATCAGTAACAGTACATTCATACCCTGATCGCGAAAATATTCGGCGATAGTAACGGCGGTTTCACACCCTTTCAGGCGCATCAGCGGAGAGGTATCGGCAGGCGCGGCGACAACGACGGCCCGTTGACGCTCTTCTTCGGTCAGAATATCGTGGATAAATTCTTTTACCTCGCGGCCCCGCTCGCCCACCAGGCCCACCACCACGACATCGGCTTTTGCGCCGCGGGTCATCATGCCAAGCAACACGCTTTTACCCACACCACTTCCGGCAAATAACCCCATACGCTGACCGACGCCCACGGTAGTAATAGCATTGATGGCTCGCACACCAACGTCCATAGGTTCTGAGATTGCGCGACGGGCCAGCGGATTAATCGGCGGCTTGGTTGTGGGAACCCGCTCACTGGCTTCAATGGGGCCTAAACCGTCAAGGGGCTGACCATTACCGTCAACCACCCGTCCCAACATACCGAGCCCAACTGATAAACCGCTGTCACGATTCAGTGGTAATACCCGTGAGCCTGGCACAATGCCACGCACAGCTTCGGTTGGCATCAGATAGGTAATATGATCGCCAAAGCCAACGACTTCGGCCTCGATCTCGCCATCAATCGTCTGCACCATGCACTGACTGCCTACCGGCAGCTGACAACCAACCGCCTCAAGGGTCAGGCCAATACCTCTGACCAGCTTTCCGGCAGCCACGATTGGCGGCACTGGCACCTGCTTTTGCAGCTGCTGCAGATGACTAATTAAGCTAACTGTCATCAGATAATCCCTGCTCTAACAGGAACTTATCCAATACATTCCGGCTGCGGCGCTCAATAGACAGGTCCACAGCATTACGCTGGGTCACAATGTCGCAGCCACCCCGGGCCATTGCCGGACTATCAATCAGCGTCCAACCACGCTCTTTCACTTTATCTTCGCCAAAGTGCGCCTGAACCAGCTGAATATCTTCCGGATGCATGTGAATACTGTAGTGATTTTCTTCCACCGGCAGAACCTTAAGCCCTTCGCTTAAGGCTTGTAAAATAATGGCTTCGTTGGTTTGTACTTCCGTTCTGATCACCGACCGGGCCAACGCCACCGCCAGTTTAACCACTTCCCGACGAACCTGCTCATCGACTTTCTCAAGAGGCGCGTGCAGCTGTGATACCAGTGATTCCCAGACCTCAGCCTGCTGGGTAATCTGGCTCTGGCCCTCTTGCAGCCCTTGTTCAAAGCCTTCCTGATGACCCGCTGCTCGTCCTTCTTCGTGCCCCTGAGGAATACCTTCGGCTTTACCTTCATCAAAACCGGTTTGTTTACCTTCGGCGTAGCCTTCATCAAAAGCAGCCTGACGAATAGCTTCGATTTCCTGCGCGGTCGGCGGCAAAATTTCTTCTACTTCTTCCGGCGGCTCATATTTCCAGTCGCTTCTACGATTCAGCGCATTAGTTTTGTCATCCTGTGATGACACCGCCTCATCCACGTACGGCAGATTCCAGTTCTGGGCTTCTTCAAGCTCCGCTACCGAAAACGGTCTCGCGTTTTTCATAAACAGACAGCCTCGCTATTAGAGGAACTCTTCGCCACCGCCGCCGCCCAGCATAATTTCGCCGGCGTCAGCCAATCGACGGGCCACTGACAGAATTTCTTTCTGGGCAGTTTCCACTTCACTAATCCGTACCGGCCCCATGGCTTCCAGATCGTCGGTAAGCATTTCAGCAGCACGTTTAGACATGTTATTGGTAATCTTGTTCTTAAGCTCTTCGTCTGCGCCTTTGATGGCTTTAAGCAGCGAGTCTTGCTGGACTTCGCGCAGAATCGCCTGAATACCGCGGTCGTCGACATCCACGAGATTGTCGAATACAAACATAAGGTCCTGAATTTGCTGACTGAGTTCTTCGTCCTGCTCGCGGATCGCATCCATCAGCTGACCTTCGATATTGGTATCGAGGTAGTTCATGATATCGGCGGCAGACTTCAGGCCGCCCATTTTGGCTGCCTGGGTGCCAGCCTGACCGGCAAACTGCTTCTCCATGATTTCGTTCAGCTCTTGCAAGGCTGCTGGCTGAACTTCTTCTAAGTTGGCCACCCGCATTAACAGATCCAGGCGCACTTTTTCCGGGAACTGCGACAAAATTTCGGCGGATTGCTCAGGCTCCAGGTAAGACAGCACGATAGTTTGGATTTGCGGGTGTTCGTTACGAATAATACTGGCCACCTGTTTGGAGTCCATCCACTTGAGGGAATCCAGACCTTTAGCGCCGGAGCCCATCAGGATCTGATCAATCAGGTTAGCCGCTTTATCTTCTCCCAACGCAGCGGTTAATGCACGTTTCACAAAATCCTGACTCTGGAAGCCAATAGTTGAGTAATTCTGGATTTCCTCGATAAAATGTTTATGCACAGACGTAATTTTAGACTGTGTCATGTCATCGATGCGCGCCATGGCAGCGCCTAGTTTTTGTACCTGCTTGGGTTCCAGATGTTTAAGGATTTGTGCTGCATCCTCTTCAGATAAACTTAGCAGCAGGATCGCGGCTTTCTCAACGCCTTCGAGCTTACTAACGTCGTACGCTTGTGATTGTTCTTGTGTGGCGATTTCTTCAGCCATCTCACGACCCCTTAATTACTCATCCTGCAACAACCAGCCTTTAACCACCTGAGCCGACAGCTCAGGTTCGTTAGCGACCAGCGCGCGTACCGCTTTTAATACATCTTCGTCTTTATGCAGATCAGGCAGCATTAGCGAGCCATCCGGGGCAAACCCGACCTGACCTGCATCAAAATCGCTGGACAGCATATTGATGGTGTCATCACCCAGATCCAGACCTTCATCCGCATCAAACTCGTCGCCAGCCTGATTATCCGCAGGATTAATCAGTTTTGACAGCATCGGTCTGATTACCGCAAAGATAAGCGCAATAACAACCAGTCCGCCCATGACCCATTTAATTATAGGCATGAAAAACGGCTGCTCCCAAATGGGTAGCTCTTCCATATCGCCCGCATCAATGCGGCTAAAGGGCATACTCACCACTTCGAGGCTGTCACCACGGGTTACGTCGAAGCCAATGCCACCTTGCAGTAAGCGACGAATACTGAGTAATTCTTCCTGACTGCGCGCTGCGCTGGTAACGGTACCGTCTTCAGCAGTAGATTGCAGATAATCCACGGCTACCGACACACTTAACCGGCGGATCACTCCGGTTTGCTGCTTGGTGTGGCTGATGGTGGTATCAAGCTCGTAGTTACGGGTAGATTCCTTGGTGGTTCTGCCAGGCACCGGCGCACCCAGCCCATTACCAACAGCGTTCTCCGGAATGTTAGAATCCAGCGGAGGCTGATTACTGATGGCCCCAGGGATACCGCCAGCCACTGAGCCAACGGAATTTTCTTCAATCACCATTTCGCTGCGAACCGCAGGCAGATCAGGATTATAGCGACGCTGGGTTTGCTCTACTGCAGTGAAATCCATACTGACATCGACCTGCGCGGTATAATTACCAATGCCCAGTACGGGAATCAAAATGGCATCAATTTTTTCCTGATACTCGCTCTCTCGCTGACGCTCAATCTCATACTCTTTGCGTGCTCTGGCACTCACAGAGTTCTGCGAGCCGGAGTTCAGTAACCGGCCATTACTGTCAGTCACAGTAACCCGTTCCGGCTCCATTCCTTGTACAGCAGAGGCAACGATATCCACTACTGCATCCACTTCTTCACCAGTAATCGCAGCGCCACGGGTTGCAGTAATAACCACTGTCGCACTGGCTTTTTTCTCACGGCGGGCAAACACGTTTTCTTTAGGCAGGGCAAGTAATACACGGGCTTTCTTGATGCTCCCCATATCTTCGATTGTGGCTGCTATCTGCATTTCCCGGGCGTGCTTTAAACGTTCCATTTCGACCCGTTGTGAAACACCAAATCCCATGTCCTGCATGATAATATCGCTGCCGGCCTGCTCTGCCTGAGCGAGCCCTTCCCGACTCATGCCAAGTTTGATTTTTTGGTATTCATCCACTCGCACGTGAACGATATTCCCTTCCAGGCGGTATTCGATTTGATTGGCGTCCAGATAATCGAGGGTTTCGATGAGTTCCTCAGTATCCATTTTGGCCAGTGGGCGGAAGTCCGGCTCCTGTATAAACAACACCACAAAGATGGCAATGGCCACGCTGATCACCAGCACCACCACCAGTGTCATCTGACGGACCATATCGGTACTGCCAATGGTATCCATAAACCCAGATTTTTGTTCGGAATCGGCATCCATTGAATCAGATACCGCCAGATTGGTTCCCGTTGCTTCAGCCACAGTCTGTTACTCCACTCTCTAAACCGGCATATTCATGATTTGCTTGTACGCTTCGAGCACTTTGTTGCGCACCTGCACGGTCGCTTCAAAGGCGATACCGGATTTTTCTTTGGCCAGCATGACATCAGCCAGACTCAGACTTTTATCACCCATTTCAAATCGCTGGGTCGTTTCTTTGGATTCGAGCTGCATGCTGTTGACCTTTTCCACGGCATTACCCAGCATGGTTGCAAAGTCGCTTTTTGACGTGTTCAACCCGGTATTGAGTTCCAGGCCCTGCTGCGGATTAACGTCCAGACGAGTCTGCGCGATCATAGCCTGCATTTCCTGATACAAACTGTTGGCTTTAACGTCCATAACGGCTCCTGATAATTTAATGCCTCTCCGACGGTGCCGGAATTCTGGCTTTTATGATGACTTATCAGGATCTACAGCAAGGACCAGACCAACTTTTATTTACACTTAAAATCATACACTTAGATGATTATGCCAAATTAATGACGGCGGCAGGACAGGCTGGTGACGGGAACGACGAAACGGGCGCCGCGAATGGCACCCGTTAAATTAGAAAAGAATATACTCAGGCTGGCACATCTATGCCCTGCTCACGCATGCGAGCCAGTTTATAACGTAGTGTACGCGGACTAATCCCCAGTTTTTCGGCCACAGCCTTGCGCTTGCCGTTACACGACATCAACGTATCAAGAATAATCTGGTGCTCCTGCTGACGCAGTTCCGAGCCCAGACGACTGTCGTCTTCTTCGTAATCCGGTTCTGCCGCAACATTAAATGACTGACCGTTCATTGGCTCAATCATCAGATCAATAGCATCGATTACATCGCTTTCACACAGAATCAACGCCCGCTGGCAAACGTTCTCCAGTTCGCGCACATTACCCGGCCAGCTGTGCTGTAACAGCTTGTTGCGCGCAGCGGCGCTCAGTTTGTACTGGCCCAACCCCTGCTGCGAGGCATGACGGTTAATCAGATGCTCTGCCAACGGAACAATGTCACCCACCCGCTGTGCCAGTGGCAACCAGGTAATAGGAAACACGTTTAACCGGTAATATAAATCTTCGCGGAACTCGCCACGGGCCACCGCTTCTTTTAAGTCGCGGTTGCTGGTAGCAATCACCCTCACATCCAGCGAAATGGTTTTCCGGGCGCCCAGCCGTTCTACTTCTTTTTCCTGCAGCACGCGCAGAAGTTTAGCCTGCAAGGCTAAATCCATTTCGGTTATTTCATCCAGCAGCAGTGTGCCGCCCTGGGCTTGTTCAAACTTGCCGGGGCAAGCCTGGATGGCACCGGTAAACGCACCTTTCTCGTAACCAAACAAGGTAGCCTCAAGCATATTTTCCGGGATCGCGGCACAGTTGATCGCCACAAACGGCGCCTGACTGCGCTGGGAGTTATCATGAATATAACGCGACAACACTTCTTTACCCGAGCCACTTGGACCAAGCACCATCACCGTAGCTTCAGAGCGCGCCACTTTTCTGGCCAGTTGCAGTAGTTCAAGACTGCTGTTATCGCCTACGATGGGCTGCCGGGACTCGACCTTTTGTGCCGGTGCATACCGTCCCACCAGGTTAAGTAACACTTCCGGCGCAAATGGCTTGGACAGATAATCGGTGGCACCGTCACGCATGGCACTAACCGCATCATCTACCGTGGCATAGGCGGTCATTAACAACACCGGTAAATTAGCATCTTTACTCTTAATGGCCTTAAGCAGCGCTAAGCCGTTCATTTCCCCCATCTGAATATCGCTGACAACGATATCAACAGGCTGTCGGCTTAACAGCATAATCGCCTGTTCGGCCGAATCTGCCGCGACCACCTGGTAGTCAGCCAATAACAAGGTATCCACCAGCGCTTCGCGTAATCCGGCATCATCTTCAACAATCAGTACGGTTGTTTTAGGCATGGGTTAATCCTCTCGCTCCAGACGGTTATCAACGGCTTCACTGGTAAATACACGGGGTAACATAATTGAAAAACACGCCCCTTTGTCGGGCAGGTTATCAACGCTAAGCCGCCCCTGATGGGCCTTAACAACTGACTGAACAACAGCCAGACCAAGGCCGGTACCGTGCGTTTTGGTAGTAAAAAAGGGTTCAAATATTTTCTGTTTTTGTGGCTCGGGTACACCGGGTCCCTGATCGCTGACAGCAATATTCAGCCAGCGATCCTGCACGCTGAACCGCACCGTCACCTCACTGCCTTTGGGACTTATCTGGCTGGCATTTTGGATCAGATTAAGCAGCGCACCTTGTAAAGCTGTCAGGTTACCCGTTATTGCTGCGTCAAGATCATGGCCTTTAAAAACTATGATCTGCTCCTGGCCCTGAGTGATGGTTTGCGCCGTAGCCGCTATGGATTCATACAGGGCTTCGACGGTAATATCGTTAACCACTTGTTGTTCGCCGCTTTTGGCAAACAGCAACATATCATTGACCTGACTTTCCAGTTCTTTAAGGCGATCCTGCAGTTTATGAGCAAACTGAACGCCCGCTTCAGGGTGCAGATTTTTGCGGGTTAAATTTGCTGCGTAAAGCATGGCCGCTGATAACGGTGTGCGGATTTGATGTGCCAGTGAGGCCACCATTTTGCCCAGTGAAGATAAGCGCTGCAAATGGCTCAAACGGGCCTGCAACTGACGGGTTTCGGTCAGATCGGTGAGCACTATTAACTGGCCCGGCTCGTTTACCAAAGGCGTGATGGAAAGCTTTACCCGGCGGCCATCAAACAAGGATACTTCATGACCATCATCAGCCCGGGGCTTGAATGAGCGGGCAATAATGGTTCGCCACAACTCACCTTCAAGGGGCTCGCCAAGCAATAGGGAAGCCTGCTCATTGGCCTGCTTAACAAAACCTTTGCCGTCCAGCACGATCACACCGGCGGGCATCACCTGTAACAAATGGTTGAGACGAGAAGCCTGTTGACGCAGCGAGTCGAGCTCCTGCTTTTGTGCGGTTTCGTGCACCAGCGACAACTCGGCCGAAGGCCTGACCGCGCTAACCGGATTTACCGGTACTTTTTCTACGTGATGGACGACACGACTATTCAATGCCATAGGTTCCTCGTCAATTTGCAGACACTCATTTGGAATATCTGAGGAATTGCATTTGCCGTGCCAGAAATTAAACCTTAAATTTCAATGAGATAGGATTAACTTTGGATTTTTATGGACGTCAATTTACTGACTAATAGAAAAAGCTGATGAGTTTATGAGCGCCAGCCACAACAGGTTGGCGCGGTGTGCAAAATTAAACTAGTCGCGCTGAATGTTATACTTACGCATTTTTTCGACCAGTGTGGTACGACGCATACCCAGCTTATCAGCAGCGCGGGCCACTACCCAGTCCTGTTGTTCAAGCGCCTGTTGAATCAGGTTGATCTCGAGTTCAGACAAGTACTCTTTCAGGTTAACCCCTTCGTCTGGCAGGAAGCCATTGACGGCTGGCTCTGTTTCAAGCTCTTCATCATCGTGGGAAGCCGACTCAGCAAAGAGTTCGTTAAAGGCATCACGCTCGAGTACTTCTTCAGGATAATCCGGTTCAAAGCGTTCAACGTCACCGTACTGATATTTAGCAGGCAGTTCCTGCACATCGACAATCTGACCCGGAAATAAAATCATCAGCCGTTCAACCAGGTTAGATAGTTCGCGAACATTACCCGACCAGGCGTGCTCCATTAACGACCCTATGGCTCGCTCGGTAAACTTCACCGGTGCCACACCATCGCCCTGAATACGGCTAATCAATTCCTGCAATAACAGCGGAATATCTTCACGTCGTTCCCGCAACGCCGGACTGTCGATAGGAAACACGTTTAAACGGTAGTACAAATCCTCACGGAACTTGTCGTCAGCAATCATTTGCTCCAGGTCGCGGTGGGTCGCGGCAATAATCCGAACATCACACTGAATAGGCCGGTTACCACCGACCCTTTCGAACATCCTTTCCTGTAGTACGCGCAGTAGCTTAACCTGCATTTGCAGCGGCATATCGCCGATTTCGTCCAGAAATAGTGTACCGCCCTCGGCCAGTTCAAAGCGCCCTTTACGCGCACTGATGGCGCCGGTAAACGCGCCTTTTTCATGACCAAACAATTCACTTTCGAGTAATTCGCCGGGGATCGCACCACAGTTTACCGGAATAAACGGGCCATCTTTTCGCTCTGACAGAAAATGGACATTGCGTGCAACCACTTCCTTACCTGTACCCGACTCGCCAAGAATAAGCACAGTGGCATCAGTAGGCGCTACCTGCTCTACCAGTCGTCGTACCCCCTGGATTTGTTCGCTCTTACCAACCAGACTGCGGAACAAACGGGTTTTGGTTGGTACCGCTCCGTTGCGTACCGGATGACTGCGGATATATTCCTGACAGCGATGGATGGCCTGGGTAAGTACCGGATAGGTAATGGGTAAGGTAATGTGCCCGACTAAATTGCCCACTGCCGGGCTCTGTTGCTCGGCCATATTAATAGCGACAAACGGATGCTGAGGGTATCTTTTGATCAGCGCTAACGATTTCTCACCGCCGGCAACATCCAGAATGACGGCAACGGGTGACTTGTTCTCGAGCTGTACCTGGGCATCAGAAACCGAAAGCGAAATACACGGCTCCCCCAGGAAGGTCAGGATCGTGTGCAGATTTTGTTTTAATGCATTGTTATCACTAACAAGCAAGATATCCTTCATTCAGTCCCCAAAACGCTATTGTTATATTTACTAGTTTATACCAAACCACAGTTTTGTGTGTGCATGTGTCAAAAAACAGACATGATTTTTGCCGGCACCTGTCATTTCAGGCCCTTTCATCAGGAATATCGTCATTGATGTTTACAACGAATGAGCTGAACGACGCCACTGTGACTGGCTTTACTGCTAAGCGCCAAAAATGCTTAAGCGAGTAAAGAGCGCACTGGCAATTGTAGCTGTAACAACGTGAATCGCAATGAGAAAAACAGCAATATTGAAAATAAAAAAGGCAGGAAAACCTGCCTTCGTATTATTTTTAAGCGAATTAGTTGTTAAGTAAACTAAGTACCTGACCCTGCTGCTGATTCGCCTGGGCCTGGACAGTCAGAGCAGCCTGACCGAGGACATCATTTGCGGCTCGTTGCGACGCTGCCTGGGCGTAATCCGTATCCTGCAAGCGACTGCGGGCAGCGGTCTGATTGATATTGGTTTCGGTAAGGTTACGTGCCGCAGAGGCAAACTGATTTTGCACTGCGCCTAAATCACCCCGGGCACCACCCACAGTTTCGATGGCCGCATCGGCCGCGGCCAGCGAATCTTCCAGTGATTGTGAAGTAATATCAACCGACAGAATGTCAGATAATTCACTGCCAATATCACGGGTACCAACACTAATTTGCTGGCCGGGTTGGCTGCCTACCTGAAAATCAATATCGCCGTTACCCGACAACAATGGCTTACCGGCAAACTCAGTTTGCTCGATGGTCTGTGAGATGTTTTGCTGTAACTGGGAAATTTCAGATTGAATGGCCTGACGGTCGGCATCATTTAAAATACCGCTACCAGATTGCAGCGTCAGTTCGCGGATACGACTAACATCATTGTTAATGCCCTCAAGTCCGCTTTCGGCAACCTGGGCCAGGGAAATTCCGTCGTAGGCATTATTCACTGCCTGACGACTGCCTTCAACTTCTGAGGTTAGTCTGTCAATAATCTGCTGCGCCGCTGCACCATCAGCAGCACTGTTGATTTGCTTGCCTGAAGCCAGTTTCTCAGACAGCTTTTCCTGACGTTGCTGAACTTGCTCCAGCAGCGACATTGGCTTTTCTGTATTAAAGTTGATCATACCTTTCACCTCTTAACAAAGTGTAGCAAAGGATTGGCGATAAAGTAAGCAACATTACTGTTAGAGGGTATACGAATCGATACCCTGGTATGCCCTGTGGCGTCAAAAAAACGCTAACTAACTGGAACGATTATTGAATATCTTGTTTTTCACGTTGGATACGGTGTCAATTTTAGTAATAATTGCATTTTTCACCGGTTGTTACCCAACCCGGAAATCAGGCTCAGGCCCATATATTAAAGGCCCTGACGATATGACCGATAATATAAATAACAAATTAAAAAGCAGCAAACCATAATGACTATTACAGCAGCCGTGCTTACACAATGTGGCCAGCCTTTGGATATAATAGAAAATATCCGCATTCCGGTATTAAAGCCGGGCCAGGTACTGGTGAAAATCCATTACACCGGCATTTGCCATAGTCAGTTAATGGAAATTGCCGGTGCCCGGGGAGAAGACCGTTACCTGCCACATTTACTTGGCCACGAAGCCACTGCCACGGTAATTGATACCGGCCCGCAGGTAACCACGGTTGCCCCACAGGATCGCGTAGTACTGAGCTGGCTTAAAGGAAGCGGTATTGATGCCGGGGGCTGCGTGTACGATTCGCCTATCGGCAAACTCAATGCGGGCGCTGTTACCACTTTTAGTGATTACAGTGTGGTGTCTGAGAACCGTTGTTATCGCCTGCCGGAAACCGTTGGCCTGAAAGAAGGCGTGTTGTTTGGTTGTGCGCTGCCAACCGGTATGGGAATGGTGCAAAATCAATTGTCCCTTAAACCCACCAATTCCATTGGTGTTATAGGATTAGGTGGTATAGGCATGGCGGCGCTCATTGCTGCGGTTAACTGTCAGGCCGGATTAATCATTGCCATCGACACTAACGAAGATAAGCTCGCACTGGCTAAAAAGATGGGTGCCCATGTAACCATTAATCCGAACACCCACCCAGCGGCTGATATTGTTGCTGAAGTCACCCACGGTCAGTATCTTGATTTTGCCGTTGAAGCTGCCGGCAGTTGCCGGACTATCGAGGCGGCCTTTTCGCTGATTAATCCGAAAACCGGCAAGTGTGTGTTTGCCTCACACCCGCCAAAGGGTGATAAGATTCAGCTGGATCCTTTTGAGCTGATTTGCGGCAAAACCATCGAAGGTTCCTGGGGCGGCGGCGCAGACCCGGCACAATTGCTTCAACAGGTAACGTGCTGCGATAACCCGCCACTACCATTACAACAACTTCTCTCCGACGATTACGCGTTAAACGAAATCAACCAGGCAGTGGCCGATTTACAGCAGCAAAAAGTCGTCAGAGCAGTTATCAGACTACCGGGCAACGGAGACTAGCCATGACCACCAAGCAAGCCATGATTGAACGCTTAATACAAGCCCGCGAAAGTGGTAAATCGCTCTGCTTTGTGTCGGGCAATTTTAATATCATCCACCCGGGCCACCTGCGCTTTTTATTGTTTGCCTCCGAGCAGGCTGACATCCTGGTGGTGGGGTTATACGATCGGCACGACTCATTGCATGCCTTCTTCGATAATGAAGAACGCCTAATGGCGCTAAAAGCCCTGTCCTGTGTAGATGAGGTCATGGTAGTAAACGGTGACCGCCTCGATGTCATTAAGCAAATTCAGCCCAACGTAATTGTGAAAGGAAAAGAGTTTTCCAAAGCGGAGAATCCGGAAAAGGCTATCGTCGACAGTTACGGTGGACGACTTATTTTCAGCTCGGGCGACAAGTTACTATCCAGCCGCGAACTGCTGTTACAGCAACTCAATGAAGACTCCAGACTGTCGCAACTGCTGCAAGGCTATCATGAACGTTACAACATCAGCCGCGATACGGTTGAACACTATCTGGCCAACTTCAACCAGCTGAAAATTGCCGTTCTGGGCGACATTATCGTTGATGAATATCAGGAATGCATGGCAATCGGCATGTCCCAGGAAGACCCCACCATAGCGGTAAGTCCGCTGGAATCCTTTCGCTACCTGGGTGGCGCGGGCATTGTTGCCGGCCATGGCGCCCGATTGGGTGCCGATGTCACTTTCTTTAGTATCTGTGGTGAAGATCAACATGGCGAGTTTGCTAAACAAAAACTCCAGGAATACGGCATTAACGCCATTGTTAAAACGGATCCTTCCCGCCCAACCACGCATAAACTGCGCTATCGGGCCAAGGACAAAACCCTGTTACGGGTAAATCAGTACCGCCGCCACGACATAGATGCGCCGCTGATTAATGCTTTCGTAAACGATTTTGAGCGCCGCGCCGCCGAATTTGACATTGTGCTCTTTGCCGACTTTAACTTTGGCTTACTGTGCCCTGCTTTGGTAGACCGAATCAGCAGTATTTGCCATGCGCAAAATATTCCTATTGTGGCCGACAGCCAAACCTCTTCGCAAACCGGTGATTTGGGTAAATTTAACAACCTGTTACTGACCTCGCCTACCGAACTGGAGGCAAGACAGACAATTCAGGATGACAGCAATGGCCTTATTGAAGTCTCCAAAGGGGTTGCCGAAAAACTCAACGCCAAAAATGTACTGGTAACACTGGGCGGCGAAGGCGTTTTAATTCGTCACCTGAATCCTGACACCAATGTGCTTGAAACCGATAATCTGCCAGCTTTTGCCGATGCCGCTATCGACACCGCCGGTGCTGGTGACGCCATGTTTGTTACCACCGCTCTGATGCTGGCCAGTGGCGCAAATATCTGGCAGGCCGCGTTTGTGGGTAGCATTGCTTCCTGTATTCAGGTAGGTGTGCGCGGCAACGTGCCGATCTCCAAGCAATCGATTTACCAAAAGCTTGGCGAATTATTACCGTGAAAGCCGTATTGTTAGCTGCTGGCTTTGGCACGCGGCTTAAGCCGCTTACCGATACCGTCCCCAAATGCCTGGTACCCATTAACGGCCAGCCTCTTTTGGGTTTCTGGCTGGACATGCTCAGTAATAGCCCTGAAATTACGGAAATCTTTATCAACACCCATTATCTGCATCAGCAGGTAGAGGATTATCTTAAAACCGAGTGGTCACATGTAACCAATATTACCTGCTGGTATGAACCTGAATTGCTCGGTACCGCTGGTACGCTGATAAACCACAGTGCAGAGCTTGAGGGTGATGATGTACTGGTGATCCACGCTGATAATCTGTCCTTTTTCGATTTAGCTGCGTTTATTAATAGCTTCAGGATGCGTCCACCCCATTGCGAAATGAGTATGATGCTGTTTGCTACCGACAACCCTTCTTCCTGCGGCATTGTTGAGCTTAACGATGAAACCGTTGTCGCTATGCACGAAAAAGTCGCTAACCCGCCGGGTAACCTGGCCAACGGCGCGGTCTATATTTTATCTGCCACAACCCAAAAATG
This sequence comes from Marisediminitalea lipolytica, assembly GCF_001758465.1. Taxonomy (GTDB): domain Bacteria; phylum Pseudomonadota; class Gammaproteobacteria; order Enterobacterales; family Alteromonadaceae; genus Alteromonas; species Alteromonas lipolytica. The sequence goes on along the minus strand of NZ_MJIC01000010.1, from coordinate 74,965 downwards.
GCTTGCTGCTACTGACTTTAGCGATATCAGTACAGAGGTTATCCCGCGACTTTTGGGAAAAATTTGTGCCTGGACCAATACTACTTATCATCGGGATATTGGCAATCCCCAGAGCTATGCTGCCGCACAAACAGAAAGTATGCAGTTTTTGAGTCCCGCACAAAACTGACTTACAACTGACGCCGCTTGCCACCGTCAACTGTAATATCACTGCCGGTCATATACGCTGCGCCCTCACTAGCGAGAAAAGCTACCACACTGGCAACTTCTGCGGGTAAGCCCAGTCGCTTTAACGGAATGTTGCCACTAGCTTTATCCCGGCCTTGCTCTAGAGCGCTGTCAGCACTTGCTCCACCAGCAGATTTTTGCATATGCGCCTGCCACCCTTCTGTTTCGATAACTCCGGGCGAGACAGAGTTCACGGTCACCCCACGAGCGGCAGCAACTTGTGCAAAATGCTTGGTAAAATTGTTCTGAGCAGCCTTAGCCGCAGAATAGTGAGGATTGAAGTGCCCGGGCTCACTAGCCGTAACGCTGGATATATTAATAATTCTGCCAGAGGCCCCCATTAAGGGTAATAACTCCCGGCACATTCGAACCACATTAAAAACGTTAATTTCAAAGGTTCGAGACCAGTCTTCATCCGACAAGCCTTCCAGAGGCGCACTTTTTTCCGCGCCCCCCGCATTATTAACCAAAACCGTTAGATCAAAGTTACTTTGCTCTACCCAGGTTTTAATTTCGTGCACTGACTCAGGTTGATACATATCCAGCGATAAAAAATAGCAATCGGTAAAGCCTTTCTGGGCAAGTTCGGCGACACAACCCGTTAGTTTTTGCGAATTTCTTGCCACCAGTAGAATCGCGTAGCCCTGCTCTGCCAGCTGGTAAACACAGGCCTTGCCGATCCCTGCTGTTGCGCCGGTTACAATAGCTAAAGGCTTTGCCGTTGTGTTAACGCTCATTCGGGTTTACCTCAAAATTTGCCACCTGATGCCAGCCATCCTTTAAGTTTAATCCGCCATCAACGGTGAGCGTTTGACCGGTAATAAATTTTGCTGCCGGCGAAGCCAGAAATAGCACAGCATCAGCAACATCCTGCTCCGTCCCGATGCGGTTAACCGGGTGAGCCTGAAGCGCTTTTTGGCGATACGCCTGGTTATCGTCGGCCATAAAGCGCTGTTGATGCACATCAGCAACAATAAACCCTGGTGCCACGGCATTCGCACGGATCCCTTTAGCACCAGCAAAAACAGCCAGATACCGGGTTAAAGACTCAATGCCCGCCTTGGCGATATGGTAACTGGCGCTTTCCTGGGCTACCGACTGCGCGCACACCGAGGAAATATTAACGATTGACCGGTGTTGTGCAGTCAGCGGATCCCCCGCCTGGCGGATGAAATGCTGAGCCAACAGTAACGGTGCTTTTAACGATACGCCCAGACCGGCCTCAAAGGAATCACTGGTTTCTGCCAATGGCTCAACCCCTCTTGGGCCGCGAGCCGTATTAATCAGGTAATCTATGCCGCTCTGACAAGCCGGTAAGCCAAACAAATCTGCTATTGCCTGTTCGCTGCTTAGATCACACTGGTAAAAATGAGCATTGTCTGGCAATTCAATTTCCGGCGCAGACAAATCCACGATAATGACCTTCGCCCCTGCGGTTAACAGACGCCGCACAATATGCGCGCCAATGCCGTTACTGCCGCCGGTAATCATCACAGAGCGGTTTTTAAATACCGTAAGATCAAGCACCTTGTTTCGCCCTCAAAGATTGCATAGTAGTTAGCATTGCTGATATTTCACTAACTATTAAATCGGTTTCATCCCATGCTATAAGCATGCGCTGATTATCCAACGCGAAGGGAAACTGTTGATGCTGATTGAGCTCACTGGCCATGATTTCAGTATGATGACCAATGTGTTTCCAAACCCGGTAAGGTTTATCACCCACTAATGCAGCAGCGCAAAACGCACTGGACATGCCTGCAAAAGCGTCCGCTGCACACACTACGGCAAAGTAGTCTGCCACACTGCCTTGTATGCGCGACACCCTGGGTAGCTCAGTGAATGGCAGCTCAATAACATCATCACCAATCAGCACAAATTGTACATCATCGAACAAAGCAACCAGATTCGAGACCGCTGCATACCAGCAGGCCTGATTTGCATTGCTTTGCGTATCAGTTAAGTGGTGTTTTAAATGCACAGCAATGACTGTGTCTTTAGCCGATTTTTTCAGAGGATAAGCGGGGCTGGCGAGCGGATTAATTCGCCTCCCCTGAGTAAACAGCGAGTCGAGATAACGCATACTGCCGGTCCGGCTGGTCCGCGATTCGGCTATTTGATTATGCAGTAACTGCGTTGTCTGCAAACCCGCATAAGGATTATCTGATACTTCGATGTGATGTTTTGAAAACCGCCTGAACAACGAAATCAGCGCCTGATGTTTTTCGTTAGTATTGAGCAGCACTATCTTGCCCGGCATATCCAGCGCACAATTTAACTCATGAATAAATAAAAAGACGCTGCCTAACCGGGTATCCTGCTGATTAACATCCCATACTCCCACAATGTCATGGGCTAATTCTGTGCTTGCGGAACTTACCATACCGTGTCGTGTTGACTCGAAATAAACAAGCTGCCTTCACGGTGACTTGTCGGCATATCAGCCAGTGCGGTAACTTTTTGCCAACCTGTTTTCTGGCTAAACATCGACAAACCTAATTCCCGGGCATGAATAAAGATGCGCTCGGCGTTGGTTTCACCGCCAACTTCCAGCATCACATCGGTATGCTGCCAGTGAGCGGTTGAAGTAGAACAAATGGCATCAGCTTCAGCGCCTTCGATGTCCATCTTAACGAAGTCAAAAGCCGTAATGAGATCGGCAAATGCCAGACAGGTCACGTCAAACTCTTCCGTGCCACCATACACTTCGCTTTTCTTGCCTTTAATATGGCTGCCAGTGCGGTTACCGAGTAAGCGGGTAAAGGTTAATAACGAATGTTGTCCGGCAACGGCATTTTCACGGATCGTGATAGTGTCGACATCATTAAGCTGCATATGCTCAGTTATTTTTTTCACGTGCACAGGATCTGGCTCAAATGCGGTAACCTGCCAGCCAAGCTTTGCCATCAGTATACTGTGCAGACCGATATTCGCCCCCATGTCAGCCACTTTGTAATAGCGCTTTTGGTGTTTAAGGTAAAACGCGAACAAAATGAGTTCATCAAGCCCGAACAATTTTAATGAGTCGATATTTCCCATTGAATAATAGGGCAGGATTAACTGGCCAAAAGGGCCCAGTTCAACCGGCATACTCGTTTCTTCGGCAAAACCGCTACGGGCAACATACTCAGCACAAACATGATTAGTGAAGGAATAAAAGGGGGTTTGATGGCCATGTAATTGTGGCGACTCTGCTAACATGGCAAATAAATCAGTAAATAAAGACACAATTAAAATCCTTCAAATAGGTTGGCGCCGAAGCGGACTTTTATTACGTTTTGCAACACACCGATATTTTCATAGGAGGTCACCAGCATCGCGGTCTCAGAGGATAACGACTGATGCGCTGGTAATGACACGGTAATACCCGGCAGATTTTTATAAGTCAATCCATCCTTGCCGGGGTCATCATCCAATATCACCTGAATTGCGTCTGACACATTGGGAATGTGGTAAAAAATCACGGGTAACAACAAGCTGGCACCATAGCCATACACTTTTTTCTGCAAACCCAACCAAGTCGAAATAGCCTGATTACGCTGTTTAAATACGGCCAGTTGTTTGCCAAACACCGCTTTTCGCGTTGCGGTTATATCGGTATCGGTGTGCTTCACCGCCGTTTTTTGTGCGTTTTTTTTAAACACTACCATGAGTGCGCCACCACAGGTAGGCACAGAGCTTGGCTCCATTGCGATTATTTCACCACCACCGCTTTCAATAACATAGCGTAATGATTGTGCATGAAAATAATGTAAGTGCTGATGGAAAAATGCATCAAATCTTAGCGCTTCTATCTGACGATCGAAGCACGGTACTTCTAACGCAAACACCGTCGTGTCATCGCACGAAGAAAAAAGCTGACTGATAAAGGCTTTAGGACTGACCATATGCTCAAGCACATGGGAGAACACCACCACATCAGCTTGCAACGCACTAAAATCAACGGACTCAGCAAAGCCTTTAATAAACTGCACGCCGTCGATCAAACCAGACTCACTAATACTGGGATCAACCACGTACTTAACCGGGCAATCAAAGACATTAACCAGTGACGCGTCATTACCACCAATATCCACCACAACCTCTGGCCGTTTAGTCAGATGCGTTTGAATAAACTGGTGCAAACAGGCAAAACGACGTTGCGTTGCGCCTGAATTTGCCGTTTTGTAGTGGTAATCATCCTGGTTGTACATGACTTCTGGTGCCAGCTGACATTTGAGCTGAACATGCCCGCACTGGTCACATATCACCAGTTGCTGGTCGTAACTTAAAAAGTCCGGATCATATTTACCAAAGGTCTCGGATAACGGCAATTGCGGCAAATCCCACAGCAGAGCCAGTTCGGATGACTCGCAAAGGGTGCATTGCTCAATCCACTTCATGGCTCACCAGCTCGGCTGCGGCTTGCTCAATGTGCCCGGCGGACAGACCGCTGCGTTCACATAAGTCTTCGTAGCTGCCATAACCATGAATAAATTCGTTGATAGCGAGCTGTCGGCTTAACATTCGTCCACGCCCGTCCCACGCTCTGAGCACCGCGTTATACAAACCGTCCTGGGCAGATAATTCCTCTACTACCACTATCCGCCGTGTTTTCGTCAGGCTGTCGACCACCGCAGCCGCATCGAAAGGCTTGAAGGTATGGACATAAAGGACTTCTGCTTCGATGCCGCGTGCACTAAGCGAGGTTGCTGCACTCAGGGCATTTTTTAACTGCGGTCCTAAGGCAATGATGGTGACGTCCTGACCTTCCCGGGCGCTAATAATCTTGCCGGGTTTAATACTTTCAGGGGCAAATTCGACGCCATGAGGGTTTTCGGTTAAGCGGAAGTAATTAATCGCATTGGCGCGGTATTGGGAACTAAACAGAACATCCAGTTCCACCGCAGAGCCCGGACAAAATACCTGGGAACCAGGCAAATGAGCAAGCAATGACACGTCGGTATAACAGTGATGACTACAGCCAAGTTGCGCATAGTCGAAAGCGCCACCTACCGAGATAAAATTGCCAGCAAGCGCCTGGTAACCAAAATCCAGCTTAAGCTGTTCAAATGAGCGTTCAATCAGGAACGGTGCAATGGTGTGTGTCACCGGAACCAGACCTTGTTTGGCAAAACCAGCAGCCATGGAAACCATGCTTGGCTCCAGGATACCGATATTGAAAAATCGTCCCGGGCATGCTTTGGCAAAGGGCTGTAAAATGCCATGACTGATATCGCCAACCATGACAACTAAGGATTCGTCTTGCTGGCCAATGCGCAGCATGGTGTCAGCAAATTGTTCGCGTAAGCCTTTCATGACAATGCTTCCATCAGTTCCTGATATTCTTGTTCATCGGGTATCCGATGATGCCAGCGGCCATGCCCTTCGGTGAGCTTAGCCCCATGGCCTTTGATATTTTTTGCCACCAGCGCCAGGGGGCCATCAGCCTTTCCTACCAGGGCAAAAGCCGCTTCGATTTCAGCCGCATCATGGCCATTAAAAACGTGAGTTTGCCAGCCAAATGCCCGCCATTTTGCCGGTAAATCATCAACCGGGCACAGTTGCGCGCCAGACTGATTCCAGTCAACCACCACGGTAAGGTTATCCAGCTTTTGATTTGCCGCCACGTGGGCAGATTCCCAAATCGTGCCCTCGTGACACTCGCCATCACCCACCAAAGTGATAACACGCCCGGGGAGTTGTTTGATTTTATTGGCCAGGGCAATGCCTACTGAGAATGGAAAACCATGACCAAGGGAGCCTGTTGAAGCTTCAACAAAAGGTACGGTTGTTCTATCCGGGTGGCCGCCGAGTATGCCGCCGGTCATTGAATAAGACGCCAGTTGGTCAGCACTTAACAAGCCATACTTTTCCAGCACGACATATAATCCCGCACAGCCATGCCCTTTGGACAGAATAAACTGATCCCGCTCCTGCCAGTCGGGGTTTTGCGGGTCAAAGCGCAACAGATTTCCGTAGATATGATCGATCAGATCGACAATGGAAAACGAACTGGGGATATGCCCTTCTTTCGCTTTGGTAACGATTTCGACAATTCGACGTCTTAACGCTTTATTCAGCATACTGTTCAGCCCTCAAAGAATACTCTGCCCTGACCACCATCCAGCAACACGGCTGAACCGACGGCAAACGAAGCATGTTCCGACACCAGGAATGCGACAAAATTACTAATCTCTTCAGGCGTCCCAAAGCGCTTTATAGCCATTCGCTCATTTAAATATTTTTCGACGTGTTCAGGGCGCTCCTGCAAAGTGGTATCCCAATAGCCGCCTTCGGTAAATACCGCGCCCGGAAGTACCGCTGTCATAATGACGTTGTCGGCCGACACATAGCGACCAACACTACGCACATAAGCATTCAATGCGGCTTTTGCCGCGCAGTACATGGGCGTCCCCTGATTTTCCAGCGACGCGATAGAAGAGACATGACAAATTCGTCCCCACTTCTTGCTGCGCATTGACGGTAACAATGCGTTATTGATTTCAATCGCATTAAACAGATTAAACTCCATCACATCGCGCCAGCTGTCCGTCGGACTCAGCGGATCCGGCATATCCAGATTTCCGCCAACATTGTTGACCACGATATCCGGTTGTAACCCTTGCTGTTCCAGCGCATCGATAAGCTTTAAGGCACCCGCTTTATCTTTTAAATCGGCACAAACTGCATATTGTTTGGTGCCGTATTCCTGCTCAGCCTGGGCCGTCAGGGATTTAAGCGTTTGCTCACTTCTGGCCACCCAGATAACACTGGCGCCTTCGGCACACAGTGATTGTGCAATTGCCCGGCCTAAGCCGCCGGATGCGCCTGTCACAAGGGCTAATTTATTGTTTATATTTAGATTCATACTGATTAAAAAGGTCCTTTGAACCATTCCCCAGGGACATCATGAGGCCGTGTTGAATGATGTTCGTCAGCATCTTGAATGCTCGCGGGTAACTCACGCTGCAACGACATCATTACCTTCTTTGTAATGCTATCGGCGGATGGATAAAAATGTTTAGTCAGGGCGATACTGGTTGGCTCGGGATAATCCGGCAAGCCTAGCCGCAACGGGGCTTGTTTTAGCTGCCCGAAACAGCGTTCGGTTACACTACTGATGATTTCGGCCGCCACCGAAAATGAAGTATGTGCGCTATCACAAACCAGCAGGCGACCAGTTTTCGCTACGGACTGATAAACCGGTTGCCAACAGGCAGGCTCTAGTTCAGCGGTTTCCAATACCTCAGCATCAATGCCCAGTTCAGCCAGTTTACGCGCTGCGATCAATGACTCGAGCACCATATAGCTGTTAGCAACGATAGTATAATCCGCTCCCGTTTTGTGCACTCTGACCGGCTCAGGGCGCAGCGTAAGTGGTTTAATCTGGCTGGTTTCACACTGTTGCTGATGTAGCCAGCGGTGCTCAATAAATATCACCGGACTGTCATCCATAATGGCACTGTACAACTGTGCAGCGACGGCATCCGTTTTGCTCGGCGTTATCACTTTAAGCCCGGGAATATGCGCAAACCAGGATTGCAGGTTCTGTGCATGGGTAGGACCTTGTCCCCAGCCGCGACCAATAATAAGGCGAATAGTCAACGGTACTTTCATCTGCCCATTGAACATGTAATGCCACTTGGCGGCGTTATTAACCAGTTGATCCATTGCCAGTAAGAAAAAATCGAGCCGCTGATGCGTCATCAGTACCCGGCTACCCGCCAGGGCCGCCCCAATGCCTATCCCGGTCATGCCATTTTCGGCGGTGGGCATATCAAACACGCGCTCATGACCGAAGCTTTCAGCCAGACCGGTGGTGGTGCCAAAAATGCCCTTCGGATCGGAAATACCCAGGCCAAAAGCTAACATGGCAGGATCGTCCTGCATTGCCTGATGCTGAGCCTGATTAATTTGCTCGGCGAAAGTGGTCGTTTGATTACTCTGCATAGACAAACCGCTCATTATCATCCGGATTGGGGAAATCGGCCACCTGAGCAAGCTCAAATGCGTTGGCTATTTCACTGCCAATTTTGCCGTCCAGGGCTTCCAGCTGTTGCGCAGATGCGCCCAGATCGAGCAGTTTTTGCTGCAACAAGGTTACCGGATCCCGTGCTAACCAATGCGCCACCTCATCTTCTGGCCGGTAGCCTAAATCATCATCAAAGTTGGGGCCGCAATGTTCGCGGTGCCGGTAGGTATGGCATTCAATCAGCGCCGGACCGTCACCATTTCGAATGCCCTTAACCAGTTCGGCCGTTGCCGCTGCCACCTGTTCCACATCGTTACCATCGACTTCGATAGCGTTAAGCCCAATCGCATTGGCGAGGGCTACTATAGAGCGGGATTCAGGCTGACGCACCGATAACGGGCTGTATACGGAATAGCGGTTGTTCTCACAAACAAATAATACAGGTAGCTTACGCAGCGCAGCAAAGTTAGCCGACTCGTAAAAGGCCCCTTCCTCGGTGGCACCTTCACCAAAATAGGTTACCGATATTTCATCGAGTTTTTGCACCTGTTGATGCAGCGCGTTGCCTACGGCCAGAGGAATACTGTTACCTACAATGGCCGTACTGGCAACAAAGCCTGCGCTTAAATCTGTCAGGTGCATGGAGCCGCCGCGCCCGCCCGTACAACCGGTTTGCTTACCATAAAGCTCCGCAATTAACGCATCAAGCGAGCCGCCTTTGGCCAGATAATGGGCATGGGCCCGATGGGAGCTATAGGCTTTATCCTTCACCGTCAGGCTGGCAGACACACCAACCGCTGCGGCTTCCTGCCCGATGGATAAATGCGTGGGACAGCGCATTTGCTGTTCAGAGTAACGGGCCGCAATCGCTTCTTCGACCCGTCGAATGCGCAGCATGTTCTGGTAATGCTCAAGCAAGCTGTTCATGGAATAAACCAGTAATAGTCGCCGGTATAACCAACCTCTTTGAAAAATGCTTTCCATTCATCCACATGCATAATGGTTTTAGCCGTCAGATTCCATTCGTACATGCGCGCTTTTTCTTCGTCGTCGCGATAGGCATCCACGGTGATAAACGCGTTGCCACGACTCACCCGCATAATTTCCTGCAACGCTTTACCACAGGCGTCTTTTTCAAGGTTATGCACGGTGTTAACGCTCATCACCAAATCAAAGCTATCGTCTTCAAAGGGCAAATCAGTGGCACAGGCTACCTGCATGTTGGCAGCGACCTCGGGCTTAGCATTAGTAATGGCATATTCAGAAATATCAACACCTTTGGCCGTAATGCCGGGGATAATCTGCTCAAGGTCGTAAAGGAAGAAGCCTTTTGCACAACCTACATCCAATACTTTGCTGTCTGCGGTTAAACCATACTGCGCCTTAAGATCAGGGATGACCGGTTGCCAGAAGCGAGACTGATAACTAAATCCGCCGTAGCCATACTGGCGATCGCCGTCAAAAAATTCGGCGCCAAACTGGCGGGCAATCGCCCGGACTTCCGGCGTTTTTTCTTCGCTGCGCGCCTGGGTATTACGTTTGGTTTTTGGGTAATTTCGTAGCAGGTCGATTTCCATATGAAATAACGTCCTATTCTTTATGTTCGTAGGATAACGGCTGATGTTTTAGCACATCAAAGTAACGGTTAACCCATGACAGGGTTTCCGCCAGGCCTTGCTCAAGGCTAATCTTGTCGCACCAGCCTAACTGGCTGCGCAGTTTGGTCGCATCCAGTAAATAAGCGGAGTCCTTACCGGGTCTGTCTTCGGTAATTTCACATACGTCGTGAATATTCACGTTCATGAGCTCGCAAATCATTTCTACCAGGGCGCGTATTGTTACGGTGCGCTCGGTAGAGATATGGTAGCTTTCTCCCAACGTGCCCTGCTCGGCAATCAATTGCGTGGCCGACGACACATCGTCGATATGAATAAATGAACGCTCTGAGTGGCCGCCGCCATGTAAGGGTAATTTCTGACCAAGCAGAATACTCATCATGGTTTTAGGGATAATCCGATAGAGTTGCTGACCCGGGCCGTATACATTTGCCGCGCGGGTAGAAACCACCGGAAACTGATGCACATCGAAGAAAGTTTTGAGGCTTAAATCGGCAGCCGCACGAGATACTGCATAGGGAGTGCTTGGCGTATAGTGGTCATGTTCAGCCACAAAGCCCGACATGGAACCGTACACTTCCGGCGTTGAAATATGCACATAACGGTCAAGGTAATCTTTATGCCGCAACCGGTTATGTAACTTAATCGTCGATACAGCGTTGGTCATAAACCAGTGCTCAGGCCAGTCCCAGGACTGTCCAACCATACTCTGCGCCGCAAAGTTCACCACTACCGGCACTTTATGCTCGTCCAGCAGCGCATCAATCGCATCAAGGTCGCGATTCAAATCAAGCTGATGAAATTTCAGCTGTTGATGGTCAACCCATTTGTAAGGTAACAAAGCCTCAACCGGTTCCGGCGAACGGCTGATGGCAATCACTTGTTTGCCCTGACTCAGCAGATATTTAGCATAGCTGGCACCAGAAAATGAATTACTGCCTAAAATCGCAACGGTATCACTCATTTTGCCAACGCCTCACACAGATATTGCATCAGCATATGACCAACAATTAACTGTAAATCCTCAGCCACCTGCATATCATGTATTTCATTGTAAATAGAGCAGTCCGCCAGAGTACGGGCCTTACCACCGGTAAACCCAACAATAGCAAAGCTTTTCATGCCGGTTTCTTTGGCCACGTTTAATGCAGCTACAATATTCTCTGAATTACCACTGCCTGACAGCACTATCAGCACATCATCCGCTTTAGCCTTCACCTTTAACTGATGCGCAAAAATGTTGGCATAGCCAATGTCATTGCCCAAACAGGTTACCACTGCCGAATTTGCTGGCAGCGCTTCAACATTAAGCGCCCTGGAACCATCCGGACTAATGCCGTAGAGGAAATCATTGGCAAGATGCATCGCGTTACCAGCGCTGCCGCCATTGCCACAAATAAACACCTGACGCTGGTGCTTTACGCAATCAATTAAGGTTACCGCCAGTTGTTCTATGGCATCGCTGTCCAGCGCGGCAATTTGTGCTGCCAGTCGGGATTGATATTGCTCAATGAAGGCTTTCATTTTAAGACTTCCTGCTGCATCCACTTAAGGTTATACCAACGATCCTCATTGGTTAGCTTGCCACTATGGAAAGCCGCGGTAATCTCGTCTATGGCATCCTGTACCGTTTTTTTAGGGGTAAACCCGGTGGCCAGTAAGCGGTCTGAATTAATCCGGTACGAGCGAGGATCATTCGACGGTGTCACCACGATATTGGTTTCGATGCTGTTTTTAATTTGCTCGGCAATATCAAGAATCGTGATATTTTCAAATCCTGCGTTATACACGCCGGTGTGCTGTGGGTTTGCCAACAAAAACAAATAAAGATCGGTAATGTCGTCAATGTGAATATTGGGCCGCGCCTGTTTGCCACCAAATACCGTGATCTCGCCGTTTAATAACGCCTGCATGGTCAACATATTGACGGCTACATCAAGGCGCATTCTTGGTGATAAACCACACACTGTTGCCGGACGCACAATCTGTACGGTCATCTGGTCGGCATAGCTTAGCAATACCCGCTCAGACACCATCTTGGTTTTGTTGTATTCGGATATCGGCTCTAAGGTTAAATCCTCAGTCACCTGATCTTCATCCTTAACACCATAAACACTGCCCGAAGAAGCGTAGATAAAGTGCTTTATCCCTTCTCTGGCAGCGCGATCGGCCAGCTGCATGGTGGCCAGCGCACTCACTTCCCAGGTGAGCTTGGGGTCAAGATCACCACAGGGGTCATTAGCCACCGAGGCCAGATGAATAATGGCATCTATACCCGCTAAATTAATCGCTGCGGTATCGCGCACGTCGTGGTGGATCACGTTTAAATTCTCGTGTTCCGGTAAAAAATTACCAAACCACTGAATGTCCAGCGCATCAACTGAATATCCGTCCCGTAAAAGCTTCGGGATCAACACCGAGCCTTTATAACCGCATGCGCCGGTCACTAAAATTCTCATTGGATGGTTACTCCAAATTTTTGTTGTATTGCAAAAAGTACGTTTTCAGCCGTGATATCATCCCAGCAGATATACTGACCATCGCCAGCGCCAGCAATCTGATCCCGGTCTCTTTTAATCCCGACTTTTTCCAGGTGTTCGTAAGTGTTTGAGGTACAAGAAGCATTATACATGCCAAAGAATAGATAGCGACATTGCGCCATGAGAAAGCAAAGTACTGCCGGACCGTTACACACTCCAAGATTCAGCCAGCTCTGCTCATACAGCGCCGTCCTCATTTCAACATCCAGGGCGGCTACGGGGAACTCATCAATACTCTGCCACCCTAATGGAAACAGTGCCTTAGCGGTATCCCGTACCACAATCACCCGATAACCGGCCTGGGTAAGCGCAGTGGCTACCTGGTGCCAGATGGCCAGTTCGCTATTGCGGTCATTGTGTGCTGTTGACTCTCTGAGTGTCAGGGTAATCGCCCGCTGTGGTGCAATATTGCTGTATCTCATCCACTCTGCTATACGTTCACGACAAGTTTCTGACGCCCTGATTAAACGGTGCTCGATACCTTTGTCGATAGCTTCAAAAAACTCAGAATAAAAATGACGGGCAATGGGCTTAACGAAATTATGGCTATCAGGAAAGCGGTGGCAAGCGGAAAAATAGATATCACGGGCATCCTCTCTGTTCGAACATAAGAAGATGTCAGCGCCGGGATCAACCAGTTTTATCAGCGGCAATAACAGATGGCTTACCCTGAATGCCATTTCCCCCTGGGAAAAAAAATCGATGTTGTCACGAAAACCTTGTTTATCGCCGGGCGCAATAATCACGCGTAGTCCCTTCAGGCCTCTTTCTTGCGCAACCAACTGGCTTTTGATTAAAAACACCACAAAATCATAGGTTGGTGGCGCAATCCGCATGTCATAAATCACGGTCAGTAATTCTGTTTTTTGCCGACAAGCCTGAGCGTTATCGAAATACGGATCGGTTAATAAAGCTAATTCCGTGTTTTTTGCGTCGAACCAGTAAAGCGGGGCTTTATCCGAATTTTCAATCAAAGGCAGTAGCTCACCATAGTCGTATACCGCAAGCACCACTTTATCGAATTCGTTGTGAACAAGCTGATTCAGCGCATACACCGGCTGCCCCTGACATTCTCCGCTGCCAGTAGAATTAAAAAAAGTAAAGGAACACGCAGAACTAACCGTGCTGATAAACTTCTCTGCACTGCTCCCCGTGCCAACCACAGCTACCTTTTGTGTTTTCATTTCAGTCTCTTATCAAGATAATCAGGCCAGATAAACACACTGGATACCCTGCTCTTCCAGTGGCTTAGCCAGCACACCGGAGGAACCCACTGAAGTCAGGATCACAGTATCTCTCTGAGCAATCGGCGTATCAGCAATCGTATATACCGGGATATTGCTAAGCGTTTGCCCGGTGCGAGCCTGAGAATCGATAAACGCAGCCACACTGACACCTTTTTTGCTCAGCGCAGAATAAACCTGCGTAGCGACCACACCGGTTCCCCAGATATATACAGTTCCCGGCGCTTCGAGCTGACTGAGCTTGCTGACGAGCTTGTTAACGTATGACTGGGCTATCAGTTGCATATCTGCCTGAAAAGTTAAATCGCCTGATTTGCGGTATTTCTCCACCAGATTAAATAAGCCAAAGCGCTTGTTATGTTCCCACTCGCCGCACTGTCGAAGTAGTTTGCCAGCCGGTTTTTCACTGCGCAGGGCTATCATCAGCTTATTGACCAGGGCACCGGCGTCATACAGGTCGGCCATTTCATTCCATAAAAATTCGGCAATCTCATCTTGCTGATTTTCAACACAGTGCTGAAACACCTGGGTTGAGGTGAAAATACGCTGCTTTGCAGCCTGCAAATGGTCCAGGGCTTGCTGCCGTGAATCGTTGCACAAGGCGAGTTTAGCCAGTTGATACTCCGCCTCAATGGCTTTGATATTGAGTACCGGACAAAACAGATTGCAGTCGCTTTTAAGCACTAATCCAAAATACTGTATGGCTTTGTCGCTGTTACCGGCTTCCAGATGTTTAACCGCGGTCAGGTAGGCCAGCGATACAAACCAGCGCAAGCTGAATGGCGTTGTTACCTCACCCTGGCCTGCAAGTGCCTGTTCAGACGCAGCAAACCAGCTTTGCCATTCGCTCATCTCGTTCGCTAAGCCATATCCCTGCAAGGTAAGCAGCATGGAAGTATCGCCATTGCTTTGGTTCAGCAATTTTTGAACATATTGCTGTCTGACCCCGGCATCTTCGATTCGCTGCCCTACCTGCACTAACTGGCGGTGTAACCAGGGATTTTGATAGCCCCTGGCAAAATCAACATACGCGGGCAGATTCGATTGCGGATACTGGGGATTGGTATAAGGCTGTTGTTGTTGGGTCTGCCACAGCGGATGAGTTAAGTCCGGTGTAGCAATAACCACTAACCACTCGGTTTCCGTTTCCGGCGCATCCAGTGAGGCTTTTTCAAAACGGCGCGGAGACTGGGGCAGTTTAAACCCGCCCGGCGCGGTTTGATGATAACGGCCTTCTAAAATAAACCCGTATTGGGCAAATAGATCGGCAAACTTACGCCAGTCAAACTCATGAAAATGGTAGGGGTTCGGGTCTTTGCCGGTTTCATCCACCCACATATACGGCACGCTGGCAATCACCCTGCCGTCTGGTTTTAAGCTTTTCAGACACAGTTTAAAAAAGGAGTGGTAATCCACTACGTGCTCGATGGTTTCAAACGACGTAATTAAATCAAAGGGTGCAAAACTTGTCTGGGCATATTCATCGATGTCCAGGGTCTGATACCCCAGTTTTTCATGGCCATAAACCTGATTAGCGTAGCTGACACTTTCTGCACAAATATCTACCGCGGTAACCTGTTTTACCTGCTCGTTTAACGACATCAGGTAACTGCCATAGCCGAGCCCACAGGCACAGTCGAGCAAACGGTCGCCCGGACGAATAAACTGCTGGGCAAAAGCATAACGAAATACATGGGCATCGGAACGACTGGAAAACTCGCGCAACATATCCATGTGCAAGTCACGTTCGGCCAGCAAATTATTCAGTGTGCACAGCGGGTGCCCGGTTTGCTTGATACGGCGAAACGTCGTGGTAACAAAAGCCCGGTTATCCGTTAGTGGGGCATACTCACGCTTTAACCATTCCCGCGCGTCAAGATGAAAACCTGCCTGGTAAAAGCGATTTTCGATGTGTTGCTGGCTGGCATTACCGGCGGCAGTTTTCACTGCGGTGACATAGCAGTCCTGGTCACTGACGGTATGGTTGCCGATATAGTTAAACGCTTTATCCAGCTCATCATCGAAACAAATAATATGACAAGCACCGCTATAATCTGATGCCGCTTCAGCAACCTCTAACATGGTCGCGGGTAAAGTCCCGATCAGCCGGTCTGAAGACTGCGGGGTTAATACAATAAACCGCAATCGATCGGTGTAAGGTGCCTCGGGAATGCCGCTATGGGTGATCTGGTTCATTTTATTGTCTTGCTCCACATGCTTTGTGCGCCCTTTTACAAACTCAGTATGTCAATGGCACCCTTGGATTGCCCCTGAGATTGCAGTTGTGATTGCTCGTAGATATTGCGGGCAATTTCATCTTTAAATGCAAAGGAGGAAATCAGGATTTTGTCACAGCCGTTTTGCAGCGCAGACTGTAAGGACTGCACCTCAAAACCAGCAACCTGATAAGGCCCGGAAATTTCGGCTTTTCGGTCAATGACCTGCTCAATATGTAAATTATGTTTTTGCAGGTGCGGCAGGAGCTTTTCAAAAAACAGCCCGGCTCCATATACGGCAAAGCGTTGCCACTGCTGCGCTAACACCCGTTCCATCAGATTAAGTACGTCGGCGTCGGTATCCATGGATAACAGGCCATTCTGGCGACTTAAATATTTATCATCCAGTAAGGTGATGACGGCCTGCGGCCAGTGTATTTTACCCACTTTGATTTTGGGGTACTGGCAGAAGGCCTGATAAAATTCAGCTACCGGCCAGTGGCTGACTTCATCGCCCTGGGCCTGGGTAATGATGGGGTAAGCATCATTAGAACCAAAGTTATCCTGGTGCAGAATATGGGTAAATAACAGCGCTTCTGTGCGAGTAGGTAACTGTATATACCGGTAAAGCAATGGCAGCACGTCCTGCACATCAATCGCCGCTAACTGATACTGATGATGCACCTCGAAATAACATTTAAGCCCGGCGAGGAAATCCTGCACATACGCTGAGTTTTCCGGCAGGCTACTGGCTTGCTCTGGCGTGGCCATTTCATCGTCGCTGTAGCCGGTAACCGTGCCACAGTCGCCCACTAAAAAAGGCTCGATACATTCCGGCGAACGGGATAGTAACTGGCGTAAATTACGCGAGTCTGAATGGGCACTGACAAAACTGCTGTAATGGGTTTTATCGGCGTAACGATAAATACGTTCAGACGAATAAAACAGTAAGTTAGCCTTACTGCTGGTTTGCATTATGGCTTCAATCTGGTGAGGGATCGTACCGCCATTACCCAAATCTACCGTCACACATTCATCCAGCCCCATCTTAATATGGGTTTGATAATATCGGGTAAAGCGAGCCCGCTGCTCGCCGATGTAGTCCTGCACCACAGACTTGTTGCTCCGGGCGTTGCTGGTGAGCAGTTTTAACAGGTTTTCGCCCTGTTCAAACAAACCATCGGTATCACGAATAGCCACCCCGGCATAGCGGGTTAATAACCCATCGGCAGATAGCCTGAAATCCCGGTAGAAGTCGGCCACGGTATAGCCGCGCCGCTGTACCAGAACATAAATCAAATCTTCAAACCAATCCGGCTGTGATACGTCGATGCCAGGCCAAAAGGTAGACTTACGCGACGCATACAGCTTTTCCACCCGAACACTGTGGATATCCCGCTGGGCAAGCCGCCATTCGATAATTGGCGCAAATACTTCCGCTTCGCGCATCAAACACAATATGCCCCTGCTTTGGGTTTTAAGTGCCTGGCCAATAACCCAGTCGGCAAAAGCAAACAGAATCGGCCCCCACACAAAACTACCAATATCAAAGGCAGCACTGCGGTTGTGGTGATAATGGGCGGTTGAAATTAACCGTGCCGCGTTAAAATGCTGATCGCTGGTAAACAGTGTAATTTCTTGTTTAACAATATCAGCTTCGTTTAATGCACCCCGCAACAAAGCACAATGAATTCCGGCTTTGTCAGCCATTTCGCCATCAGACACCGGATGGTCGCCAATATGCAGCCAGTGCCTAGGATTTATTTGCTCAACGCGCTGAACATGCTGGTACAGTTTGCCCGTGGCTTTGTTGCACTGTAACTCACAAGAAACGTACAGGGGCAGTTGTTGCAGCGTTTCGCTGGCCGCAAAAAAACAACGCCGGATGTGCTCTGCGCTTAAATACATATCTGAGATAAGCACCACTTTTACGCCGTTATTCACCAAGGTGGCAATAAGCTGACAAATGGCCTGATTCAGAAAACCACAGGCTGATTCGGCAGCTAACTCGGCATCCAGTAGCGACCGTTTTATATCGGCATTAAAAGGCAGTGCACTAATGATGTCATTAAGCCCCACTTCGCCACTTACTGCCCCACGCTTTACACGCATCTCGGTACTTTGGCGCAGCTCGCGGTATTCTGCCGCCGTCATTGCCAGTGGATACTGATGTTGGATTTGTTCAAAGGCCAGCGCAAACACATCAACCGGCCTCGCCGTTTTGCGATGCACCAGCGTGTCGAAGATATCAAACGACACCATCTGTATATTCTGCCGCTCGACGCTGTCCAGGATATTTTGGGTAAACGGCGTTAGCACCGAATCGGTCGTGTTATTCATGATACCAACACTCCCCTTTCACTGAGCATTTTATGTAACAGTGATTTAGCATAGGACTGCTCTTTGGCGCTCAGCGGACGGCGCACTTGTTCACTGGACAATAAACTCACCTGATTAAATAACCTGTCCATCCACAACAACTCGCCATTATTGATAAACCCAAAATTAGCCGGGCTGTTGCCTTTAAGCGTGGCGGAGTGGGCAAAGTAGGCAAAGTCACGTTGTTCGCAACCCAGCGGGCTACCCAGCGACGGGTAATCAAACTCAATGCCGAGCAGGTCGAAAAAGGTGGGAAACAAATCAAAATGACAGGAATGTTCAAGTTGTCGCTGATTCAGTTTTGGGTGGCATAGCATAAAGGGCACGGTAATCTGCGGTAAAATCACCGAATTGCTGTGAAAACTGTAGCCAAACTCACCAAAGGACTCGCCGTGATCGCCGGTAAACACCACGATGGTATTGGATAAATCCACTTTTTTACCCAACCTGAGTAAAAACTCATCGAGGATAAAATCAACTTCTTCTACTGCATTCATGTATTTGGCTTTCTGACTGTTACCGCTATGCCGGTTAAAACGCTGCTCATCCACCACTTCATAGGGCATATGGGTTTGGTCGTTAATCACATGCAGGAAAAACGGGCCGTCTGCTACTTCTTCGGCAATCACATCCACCATATTCCATAACCGGTAGTCGGCTTTTAATCCTTTGGCCGGGATATCCCGGGTTCCCCACACTCGGTCAAAACCGATCCGGGCTAACAGGCGCTCGTAGTCATACAAGTGTGTATCGGCACTGTCTAAAAACAGGGTTTTATAGCCGTTGGCCCGCAAATGGGCAATGTGTTTCGGCTCTTTGCCGGGAAATAATGAGTCGCTTTTGTTATACGGATTATTGGAGTAATGCCCGGTATACATCTGATTGGTCGACACCGTGGTATTCGGGCACAGGCTGAAATGTTGTTGTGACAGCCAGACTCCCTGTTGCATTTGCAGTCGCTGCGCCAGGCGTGAGTGCGCGCCATTTTCGCTGTAAGGGTTGATATAACACCCCAGGGATTCCATCGTAACCAGAATGATGTTGGCATTTTTACAGTGGCCAAAGAACGGGCTTTTTTGTTTTGCCGCCGTAGCCGGACTGATAAATGGACGGTGTTCTTCACGCGGAGAAAAAGCAGAGGCGGCCTCAAAGGAGTCGTCCACTAAAATGTTGGCCAGCAAGGTCGGCGCAGTCAGAAATTCATGCTGGGAAATAAATAGTGTACGTAAAATCGCCAGCATCATAATCACACCAACCATTACGCCAAATATCAGGCTCGTTACTAATGCCCCGTCGGCCGGCATGCCCAAAGGCTGTGTGATTGCCCATGCCGCGACGATGGCGAACACCACCACCTGCGTCTTACTGGCAGTAATATGCCAGCGGCACACCGCGGCCAGTAAAGCACAGGCGATAATGGCTTGCACCGGCAAAAAGGATGAATAGAGCAACAGATATAAGCTCGTTAACCATACCAGCGGAATGAGTGCCGCTACCGGAAAACGATGAAATAAGGCCAGCAGATGCGGTAGCCCTTTGCTTAACCCTTTACTACCGGTAAAAAACCAGGCGATGGTCTGACGATTAATTTCAATTCGGTATTGTACAAACAGGATGGCATCAAGCCACACCAGTATGCCGTATACGCTGAGCCCCCCGAATATGGCAGCGGTTACCACAGACGACGCCAGCCATTGTGCCGCCAATACCAACGCAGCCGGCAGCAGCAGAATAATCAGATCGTCCAGATTAATGCGTTTGGATAATGCGCCGCGCTGACTGCGCACCGACTTTACACAGTGCACCAGAAGTATACTGATAATCAGTGTGATACAGGCATTGGCAAAATTGTGCAGCATTATCGTTAATCCAAATGTACATAACGGGTCAGGTCGGTAAACAAACGGTATCCATCCCAGTCAGGTGCAAAGGTCAGCGCCTTACCTATCGAAACACACCTGTCGACCCCTTGTATCGACGGATCGGCCAGTAACTTTAATAATGCCCCCTGCTCCACGCCCCAGTAGGTCAGGGTTTGTACTTTGGCTGGCAGTTCATTTTGTAATGCTGCGAGGTTATTAATCGACTTAACATAAAACAAGCCATCGCCATTGTGCTGCGCCAACAAGGCATCATTCAGGGTATGTACGGGCAACAGGCAGACCCGCTTATTACATAATGGCGCATCGGCTTTGCCCTGCATTTGTAATAACTGTGCGGTAATCAGGTGCTCATTGGCCCGGGACTGTCCCACCAGTCGTTCCGGCGCAGAATCCTGCTGCTCCGCCTGGCTGTTTAACAGCGCTGCAAATTGCCTGAGCGAATCATCGTCGCCTAACCAGAAAATTACCCGCGGAGACGAACACGCCAGCTGATGATGGGCTTTGCTATCCTGCCAGAGTAAGGCGGCGGCTTTTTCCAGTTGTGCCGATTCTGACTCAGCCCCGGGGTCGATTACCGTTGCTGAATAACGATCTGCAAAGCTGATATCACGACAACGGGGTTTAGCGGCAAACTCACGAATACGCTGAACACTCTCATCCCCTCCCCATAACATCCGGGCATCGGCCAACGCGGCAAGCTCAGCATTAAGTGGCGAGGTTTTATCAAAATACAGCAGCATATTTCGCTCAGCGACAGCATGAAACGCCGGTTCTGCAAACAAGGCTTCAACGGTGGTCAGCAGCAAACGCTTAGCTTCACTCTGGCCGCTGCCAAGGCGCACGATATTATTGTTGCCAGCCAGTAATGCGCAGATCCAGCTGTACATAAACATGCTGTCGACGTTATTTGGTGTGTAATGCACTACACACCCTACCGGTTTGATAAGCACGTTGGCATTATGCGGGCGAAGCTGATTCAGCCACTGGTTCACCTGCGCATCGCGCAGCCAGAATCCCAGGGCAATGATGTCAGGATAGGGTTTCATTTGCGGTGATTTTAACAACCGGGCTGACAAGGCCTGTAAAAACGCGATGACCACATCGCTGCCAACGCCCAACAAAGACGCATTACTCACGTCCTGTGGCGTTTTTGCTGCGGACAGTTGGTACTGAATACCGGTAGACTGATTCACGCTACATCTCTTTTATACCGCGGCAGCAGCGGTGTCGCTGCAGCCTCGAAGTTCAACTTTGGGCAAACGCCCCTGTACCGTAAAGTATTTACCTTTACGCCCGCACTCGCAGTCGTCGACACCATGCACGGTGCCTAAATCTTCGGTTAACAGGCTAAATCCCGGATACGAAAACGGTAACGCGGACAATACCTGAATCAATCCTTGTTCACCTGTCGGCTGTTCGCTCAAATCAAAACAATTACGCATAATCACATCAGCCGTAGCCGGCGCATGTAAGTAGCCGTGACTACACTCCATAAATACGGTACCGACCTGCTCGGCCATGCCATAAAAATTAGTGACCTGCTGAATACCGGTTGATGCTTCAACCCCTTGCTTAAACGTTGCATTGTCAACGCTTTCAGACTGTAATTTCTTCCAGCCACCGCTGTGAAACAGATGTCCTTGTGGCAAATTTATGCTTCGACCCTGTTGCTGCAGAGCTTTTACAAAATACTGCCAGACCATAAAGGTAAAGCCAAAAATAAGGACTTTTTCATGCTGATGTTGAGCACAGAATGCGTCGATAGCGGCCCAGTTGGGGCTCATATCAGCGTTAAGCGCATAGGTGTGATTACGACCAAACATGGCCAGCCCCTGAATACCAGCGGAGCGCGCATTCAATGCAGCACCACTCATATGGCTGGCCTGACAGTCAATGATCAGCATGGGCAAACGTTGCTTACCTAAAAATTGCTGCAGAATTTTCACCAGGGTTTTGCTCTGCCAGCGGCTGGTAACGGCATCCAGATAAATGCGCGCCGGTATCTGGCCTGTGGTACCCGACGAGCTCAGGCATTTTAGCACCTCATCGTCAGCGACACTTTTTAAATCGAGCAATTTGAACAGGCGCACGGCCAGATAAGGTAACCCGGCCATGTTTTCTGTGGCCTTCAACGGCTGCGGGTAGAGCTGGCTATATTCGTTGCACTGCAATTGATGGTGCCGGTGCAGCGCCAGTAACAACGAACCGAGCTGTTGTTCTTTTTCGGCTTGCGGTAGTTCGTACACAGCCTGCCCGAGCAGCGCTTCAAGCTGCTCAGGATAGCTCATATTGTTGGCTGTTTCTTTCAGCAACGCTACATTTCCCCTGGTTTACTTTTTTTTGTATCGGCAGTGTTTTCGTCAGGTTTTATGAAACAGACGCTTAAGATTAAAAAATTCTTTCTGAGTTAATGTGTCGGCCAGCAAATGCTCTGCATTAAGCTTTTCCTGTACCCACTCACCGCGGCTGCCCAGTTTATCCACCAGCACCGGCTGTAGCGGATCTTTTGGAATGGCCAGATAACCCGGAAAGACGATAAAGCGGTCCCATTCAGGCAGCTTTTCAACTATTTCCTGCAACCACTGCAGCGCCACTTCACGGCCTCCTGAGACAAAACTGTAACGAGGGATAAACCACTGGGTATGCTCGGTGAGCAAATAGCATTTTTTCATCAGGATTTCGTACATTTCAAGGTTTAACACCGGTAAATGCCCAGCACAAATAAGCTCCTCGTCTGCGTCGAAATCTGGCAACGGCACTGTTTTGCTGTAAGACAGGCCGGAAACGTTTGCTGGTGACCAGTCGAGGTTATTATTTATCAGGGCAAAAATGCCCTTATGCCGGCCTGTTGAAGGCTCAAGCGAATCCAGATAAGCCGGGTTATCAGACAACACTAACGCCTGTGCCGGATCAACCACAGGCTGTTCATCCAGCGGAATTTCCCACCAGTTGGCATAGTTTAACGCCACGGCGGATGACTCTTCACCATAGTGTCGTTTTAAGGTGATCACCGGCGGGTTTTCTAATTTACGCAAATATTCTCGCTCTCTTAGCCC
Source organism: Marisediminitalea lipolytica (assembly GCF_001758465.1). Classification (GTDB taxonomy): domain Bacteria; phylum Pseudomonadota; class Gammaproteobacteria; order Enterobacterales; family Alteromonadaceae; genus Alteromonas; species Alteromonas lipolytica. Next base: position 51,849 of record NZ_MJIC01000010.1, on the reverse strand, counting down.
ACCAAAGGATGAGGTAATATCGAAGCTGTAAAAATCGGCATTGATCTTGGCGCTAAACTGCTTAAACCGTTTCAGGAAAATCGCCAGAGCATCCTGCTGCGCTTCCTCGGAACTGTCCGACGCGATAACTTTAAGTAAAAAGGCATTGGCAAAATTAAGGGTGCCGTACAGATAGTAAAACAGTAACGAGCGGCCACCAGAATAAGACGTAAACAAAGCGGTTTTTAAATATTCAATCAACCACATAGCATCCTGTTCACCGTCGATAACCGCGCTTATCTTGTCGGTCATAGTAGCCAGCTCCTGCTTCATAACCGCATGCTCATAGCGCTCATTAAAGCGGGCCTGGTAATCATTATGCCCCACTTCAACAAAGGCCTTGTGGTTCAGCGTATGCAAGGCCGCCTGTTTGTTCTGTGCCGATGACAGGATAAGTACGTCATCGACTGGCAGTGGTTGGGTACCCATTATTTTAGCCCCGTCACTGGTGTTGTAGCAGTCGCCCTTGTAGGTACGGAGCAGGTCCTCAATAAACATCTTGGAGACCTTAAACTCATGTTTGGTACTGACCGAAGGTCGAAAATTTCCCGGCACAATCAGCGCGGTATTGTTCTTTTCCTCGTAGTCGTACAGCGGTACGCCTTTTTCGTCGTAATAACCCGACAGTTTTGAGTGGTGGTGGTTTTTATCAATAAAGCCCAGATCCACACCAAACAGATAAAGCTGATTAAAACCAAGAGTAGTAAACAGGTTAAGGGCAAAGTTACTCACGGTAGGAAAGGCAAACTTTAATACCGAGAAATTGTCTCTGCCCAACAGGTTTAAATTGGATACCGTCGACGACTCACCATCCTTAAAACAAATGAGCGTATTGCCATACAACTGGCAGGTATCCGGATGAATACCATTACAGGATATCAGGGTAATTTGTTTTAAGTAGTCAAAGTCACCAAGACGAACCGCCCAGTCAAAGGTAGAACGGTTTTGTTCTATCTCCGCATGAAAATCGGGCACGATGTTATGCCGGTGTAAAACCTGCAAAGAAGTACCACAGCTCACGACAATAGCCTGCTCGCGGTATTCTTTAATTATCTCGATAGAGTAATCCAGCGAGGGGCCGTTGCCGACAATAAATACCGGGCACTCTTGTTGTTCGGCCGACAAAAAGCGCTGGGGATTATTTAGCAAATGGGGATAATTACGGTTTATGCCTTCCACGGTATGGTTGATACCATAGTAGGCATGGTCAAAATATTCGCCCATGGAAATGACCACCTGCAACTGTTCACGCAGCTGGGCAATAGCACCGTTCAGTTCGGCATTGTAATACACCTGATAAAAATAGGTTTGCGCCAGGTTGTAAGGGCCAATGGCATAAAACTGATTTAACAGATCGCGGAATAAATGGGTGCCGTCGTCGCCAATATTAATATAAATGCGATAACCGGCTTCATCGACTTTGTGCAGAATGTCGTGCCAGTCAATGGCAAACAGTGAGGCGTAGAAAAAGTCTTTATTTGGCTCACACAAAAACAGCTTTTCAACCTGGTGTTGTTCAAGCAACGCTTCCAGCTGATAGCCAGCACCTAAGCCAAACATGATCAGCGATTTTATGGTATCCGGCAGTGCGCCATTGCGTTCACTGATGGAATGCAACAGGGTTTCGCTCTCCAGCACAAACTTATAGTGCAAATAGTGCCGTAGCTTGGTGCCATTATAGCCGAGTACCAGCCCATCACGGTTAGGATGCGAAGCATAAGCAGTATAAGCCGCGGCGGATTCCTCTTTGGCTGACTCACCATACCAGGTGTGCAGACTCTTATGATTAAGCAAATTAAAGTCGTCTTCGTCGACTTTCACGGTTAACCAGGTATCAGGCGTATAGTCTTTAAACTCGTTGTAGATGGCCGGAAAATAATGCTGGAAAGCGGCCAGGTTTTTGTTAAAACGCTGCTCGGAGCTTTGCGCAAGTTCGGCATTATTTAAATCGACTGCGTCCAACCATAATGGTTCGAAATTATTACGCTTGTATTCCGTTTGTAGCTTGAGCCCTTTGTGCTTAATCTCGGGCCAGGGGCGTTCACGTAAATCTTGCGCGATGGCGTTAAATATCGGACTGTTGTAATGCTGATAAACATAAAAACGGTCAAACTCGAAATGGTCTTTAAGTTCTGCCATATCGTCAACAATGTCACGGCCATCCTTGTGCAACTGAATAAACAGCGCTGTGCCTTTCTGACTGGCCAGGGCAAAGATCTCTTTCCAGTGCCCCACCATAGTCGAACAGGAAAAATACTGTGCTTCCGGTTCATAAATAACCAGGTTTTTAATCGTCCGGGCCGCCAGCAGTTGCTTGATGTGTTCGCCTAATCCAACCCCAAGCACAACCACAACCTGCACTTCATCGGGCAGCGGTGGATAGTGCAGCAAACGCTGATAGGCTTCAACATCCGGACCACTTACCACTGGTTTGGTGGTTGCCGGTGTTTCACTGTCGAGTATTACCTGGGGGCTGTGGGCAAGAAAATGGGCCACCTGACTGGTCACCTCCTGCAGCGGATCAAAGCCGTACATCACACGCCCCTGACCATAATCCACAATATTTGGCTGGCCGTTCTTATTACAGAAAATCGAAATATTCTGACTGACTGAGGTTCTGACAAATGGCACCAGATTGGGGATGTTTCGTTGGAATGCCTGAATATTTTCTTTTAAACGCAATTGCAGCGTGTGCGCCAGATCAGCTTCCAGTTCCGACTGAACGACTTCGTCTTCGTCGATATGTAGTTTGATATTTTTTAACATGCTTTCTCAACCACGAGTTGCTGCAAAGATTGGTAATCTATTTTTCCATTAGCCAGTAATGGCCACTCTGCTACGCTGGCTAACCGAATATTCCGCTGTGGCAGTATTTGCTGACGCTGAATGCGCTGCTCAATATTGCGACCTTGTGATGTCAGCGTTACTAACACCAGTTTATCGTCTTCACCGACACAGCGTACTACGACATCCTTATCACTAAAATTTTGTTCCATGGCATCCAGGCTGACCCGTTCACCGGCGATTTTAATCATCCGCTTGGTTCGCCCGGTAATGGCATAATCCCCGTCTGCATCGCAACTGGCAATATCGCCGGTAGCCAGCCAGCTGTCAGGATTAAAGCGAGCAAGGTCACTGGCCTGCTCCACATAGCCAAGCATGACATTGTCCCCCCGGTAATACAGCTCCCCTTCGCCACGGTTATTGACATTCTCAAGCTTAAATTCGCCGCCGGGAATGGGCTGCCCAATCACACCGGGCTTGGCCAGCACTTTATCCGGCGCAAGGTACGCCATGCGCGCGGTGGCCTCGGTTTGTCCGTACATCACATAAAATGCTTTATCAGTTGCTCTGGCATATTCAGCCAGTTGGGTCACATGGGCAGAAGCGAGCTTCCCCCCTGCCTGGGTAAAATACCGTAACTCGGGCAGGTCCATTTTGGTAAAACGGAGTCTTAGCAGCATTTCATAAAAAGAGGGAACACCCGACAGTGAATGGATTGGCCTGGTCTTTACAATCTCCCAGAAACCTTTATCAAACACGCTGTGCGCAGTAAAACAGATACTCGCTCCTGCGCTCAGGTGGCTGTGCAGTACCGACAGACCGTAGGAATAACTTAACGGTAGTGTCGCCAGCGTAATATCGCTTTTTTCAATCGGCAAATAGCTAACAATAGAGGCACAATTAGCAGCCAGATTGTGTTTAGACAGCGCTACACATTTACCTGCACCGGTACTGCCTGATGTGGATAACAACAGGCTGCCCCTGGGATCCGTCGGCAAAGTTTCACTGTGCAATACAGTTAAAGTGCCATCGCCAATGACCACATTGGGCCGTAGCGAGCGGGCATAATGCTCCCGGACGGTTAGCGAACAGGCCGGATTGAGCAACAACACCACATAATCCAGACTCAGCGCGGTGAGATAATCCACCACACTGGTAATACTGTTATCAATTAGCATCATCACCACCGGACGCCTGACCGGCACAATTTGCTGCCAGTTTTGCGCACGGCGGGTTATCGCTTCCGTTAATGCGCGATAAGATAACGAGTCAGCGTCATCATAAAGCGCAATGCGCTCTGATGTTTGGTGCGCCCGGAAAAACGGAATCTCAATAGCAGCCTGATTCATGGGCAAAAAAGTCCGTCAACCGGCAACACATGCCCCGTGGTGTAACTGGCTCGCGGCGACAGTAAATACAGCACGGCCTGAGCCACTTCGCCAGCGGTTCCCGCTCGTTGCATTACTGTTCTTGCCAGAACTGCCTGCCTGCCCTGCTCTTCATAATGGCCGGTCAGCGGCGTGTCGATAAAGCCAGGGGCAACGGCGTTGACCCTGATACCCACTGGCGCAAGCTCCTTGGCCAGGGATTTGGTGGCCCCGGTCAGCGCCGCCTTGCTGGCCGCGTAGGCACTCATGCCTTTACTGCCCTGTTCGCTCACCTGCGAAACAAGGTTAACAATACTGCCACGTCGCAACCGGCTCATTAACCTGCTGGCCAGTTGCATATGCTGATAAGGTGCCAGAAAGTTCACATTAAGCTGCTGTTTAAGCTTATCCATGCTGGTAACCGACAGCGGTGATTCCAGCATCACACCGGCGTTATTTACCAAACCATACAGCGGTGGTGCCACACCGTCAGAAACCTGCCGTTGCAGCTGGCGAAATATCTCTTTAACCGCCTGTTCATCGGTAACATCGTAAACCAGCGGTTTTAAGGCCTTGCCCAGACGCGCTTGCAATGCGCTGAGCGCCTCTTTGTCACGCCCGCCGGCAAACACGGTGGCGCCCCGCTCAATGCAGGCGGCTACGATGGCCTGGCCAATTCCACCGGTAGCACCGGTAACCAGCACAGAGGCATTATGCAATAGGTCGTTATCCGAAGCTGACATCATACTTTTGCAAAATCAATTTTGCCTGGGCGACGGAGCTCATATCAATAATGTCATCGGTATCGAGCATGACATCAAAGACATTTTCGAGTTCTGCGATGAGGATCATATGCGCCGTCGAATCCCACTCCGGGATAGTGTTATAGGTGAGATCATCGGTAACGCTGGCAGCCGGGATCCCTAATGCATCACTAAAAGCTTGTTGTAATTGTTGCTGCGTATCCACCTTTACCTCATTTATTTTTTTTACGTGCCGGGCGAGCAAGAAACTGGCGGATGGGCGCTGTCGCCGCTTCATAAGCCGCCTGATTCAGCTCCAGTACGCACAGTTCGTTATCTTCCACAATTTTATAGCCCAGCTTAAGGTTGTAACTCATTGCATTGACATTACTCCGTTTAACTACCGCCCGAAAGACCTCGGTTGCCAACGAAGTAAAACAAAAATCATACATGGCCAGTGTTGGAGCGAAAGCCACAATATTACCCTGATAGCGCCGCTCACCAATATATAAACCGGGTTCAAGCACCCGGGACTCCGCCACAGACTTACCGTTTTCCAATGATTTAACATTGGTAGCACCAATCAACTGCTGACGAAAACTGATCACCCAGTGTAATTGCTTGGGATCCCGCTCGGTTTTTTTAAACCATGCCTGCTGTTGTTCTTCACTAATCTGTTCATCGGATAACATTTGCTGACGTATCTCTGCCTGATTACGCCAGTTACGCAGTTGCTCCTGATGCAACTGTGTCATGGGCAGCAGTTCAACCTGATACCCCGACAACGTGTAATGATTAACCGGCTCATCACTTAACATGAAGTTTCCATTGTTCGATTGCGCCAGGTGGCAATGGCCGCCATAAGCTGCCAGGCACCATCGCGAACGGCTACCGGCGCTGCCGATTCATACATAGTATTAAGTTGTTTATCATCATGCCACAGCGCCTTAACGCGGGCAGCCAATGCGTTTAACGCCACAACGTCGGTTGCCTCAAACACCTCACACCAACCCTGACTGGCAGCCTGATTACTGGCCTGACGCTGGTTTTCTGCCACCACCAACAACACCGAGGGTGTATGACAGGCGGCAAGCTCAAACTGGCTACCACCGGCAGCGGCTACCGCCAGACGGGAATTAACCCACAAATCCGCCATATCCTGGCAGTTATGGATATGCTGAATGGCACATTCTGAAGTCGCAATAAAGTCTGCTAACGCACTTAGCGACGCCCCATCAAATCCTGGCCCGGTTACTACCCGAAAAGGCGCTTCTGGTAACTCATGACAAAGTGCCTTTAGCAACGGCAAGGTTAATCCGGTCGGATCGCTGCCCCCAAGATTAACCGTTAAACTAAAGCGCTGCGCCAATGGTAGCGGGTTAGTGGCAACAAATTCCCGTCGCAACAGCCGAAAACCAGCCCCAAGACACAATAACGCCCCGGGGTTTGCCTGAGCATAGGCATCCCGCCAGGGTTCTCCCGCCGGATTGCAAATAATGTCGGCATACTGATAGCCTGGCTGGCGAATATCGTCCAGCAGTAAAAGCGGCGCATTGGCAACACTAATAGCTCGGATAAAAGCTTCGCTGAAGCCGTATCCATCGAGCACAATAAGCGCGGCCTCAGCCGAATCTGCCGTGTTCAGTAGCTGTTCGATTAAAGCATTTTCCCCTTCAACGGCCAGTTCCACGCGACCAGTCCAGTCATGGCGTTGCAGGATAAACTGCCGGGCAGCAGGGTTAACGATAAACACACTGTCAAGACCCTGCTCTTCTGCTGCCTGCGCCAACGCCTGGCAGCGCATAACATGACCAATACCGCTTTGCTGACCACCGCCAGTACAAAACACTAAGGTACTCATTGACCTACATGCTCCCAACTTAACGCTGTGCCCTTACGGATAAAGCCGGTCGCTTTTTTGTCTATCACAGCATCCCAGTGTTTGGGTGCCAAACCAAAAGCGGGCCTGACAATTTTTAAATTGTGGCGGCCCAGTGGCTCACCGGGTTGAATATCCTGACTGGCATAAATAGACCGGCGATATTGTTTAGCCTTATCTTCAGCTACAGAGCCACCATAACGCACCTGCCCCAGCGCTTGCCAGGCCCGTTCGCTTTCGGTTACCAGCGCAGCAAGTTCCTGGGGTTCAAGGGAAAATGCGGCATCTACGCCACCGCCATTACGGTCCAGCACAAAATGTTTTTCAATCACACTGGCACCCAGCGCCACAGAGGCTACGGCAGCACCAATACCGCCAGTATGATCGCTAAGCCCTACCTCACAGCCAAAGGCATCACGTAGATGCGGGATTGTCATCAAATTCGTATTCACCGGTTCGGCCGGATACGTACTGGTGCACTTGAGCAAAATAATCTCATCACAACCCGCCCGACGGGCAGTGTCTACTGCCAGTTCTATCTCGCTCAAACTCGCCATGCCCGTTGACATAATCAGCGGTTTACCTTTCGACGCGGCCTTTCGGATCAGCGGGATATCCGTCAGCTCGAAAGAGGCAATCTTAAAACAGGGCACATCCAGCTCGTCGAGGAAATCGACCGCCGCTTCATCGAAGGGAGAGCTGAATGCCAGCATTCCCAGCGACTTAGCATAATCAAAAAGTTCTGCATGCCATTCGTAGGGCGTGGCGGCTTTTTGATACAAACTGTAGAGACTGGCACCGTGCCAGAGACTATCGGTTTCTTCTATAACAAAACCTTTTTCGGTGACATCCAGGGTCATGCTATCGGCGGTGTAGGTTTGTAATTTAATCGCATGCGCGCCACTTTCTGCCGCCGCTTTCACCATTGCCCGGGCGGTTTGCAGCGACTGACTGTGGTTACCGCTCAGTTCAGCAATGACAAAAGGCTGTGTATGACGGCCTATAGCGCGGCCGCCAATCATGATCGTCGGCGCGGTCAATCCTGCCTGGTTAATCATCGCTACCTCCTTTTACATAAGCCAGATACATCAGCTCAGCTCTTGTCCAGTCTTCCTCGGTGTCGATATCCTGCACCAGATAACGAGGTAACACCACCGGTATACTGTGCGGCGCGAACATGGGTTGATGAGTGAGCCATGCATCGGTGCGTCCCCAGTAAAACTGACCCGCGTCGTGATAACACTCCTCAAGATCCTGTGACCGCTTGCCCATTTGACTGGCATCTACCGGCACCACCCCGTCACCGGCCAGACGAATTGCCCGCTGGATTGGAAAGTCAAAAGTGGTCACCGAGAACGCATAATGCATAGCTTCGGCCTGCTGCAAACGGGATAAGCCCTCGGTGATAAATTCACCGTTCAGGAATGGCGCGGTGGCATAAATACAACACACATAGTCAGGCGAACCAGAAGCACTGGTGTAAGTTTCAATAGCGTGACGGACCACAGGCGTGGTTCCCGTATAGTCATCGGCCAGCGACTCAGGACGTTCAATAACTAAGGTGGCGCCAGCAGCCGTTGCCACCCGGGCAATTTCAGCCGAATCCGTCGACACAATAATCTCATCAAACACACCGGCAGCCTTCGCGGCGGCAATTGAATAGGCAATTAGTGGTTTGCCTGCGAATGGGCGCACATTCTTGCCCTTGATCCGCTTACTGCCGCCACGGGCCGGGATCACTGCAATGTTCAAGATAATACCTCGCTTAACTGCTTTATAACCTCCATTTGGTTATCGGCAGTCAGGGCAGGAAATAAAGGTAATGTCAGCGCTCTGCGGTAATAGTGCTCGGCATGGGGATATTGCCCGGCTTTAAAACCCAGTTGCTGGTAATAAGGATGCAAATGGATTGGTATATAGTGCACGTTTACGCCAATACCCCGCTGACGTAAGGCATTGAAGACCTGCTTACGGTCGTGCTGGGTCAGCTCAATCATATACAGATGCCAGGCGCTGTTTTCATCCAAAACGGGCCGGATCAGTGGTAGTTCGCTAAGCGCATCATGGTAAACCTTTGCCAGAGCCAGACGCTGTGCAACAAAGTCGTCAAGGTGTTTTAACTGAGAACGCCCGAGGGCCGCATGCACGTCACTCAGTCGATAGTTAAAGCCGAGTTCAAACTGCGCATAAAACCATGGCTCATCCTGGTGTTCATCCCCCAACATAGCCGGATCGCGGGTGATACCGTGACTGGCGTAACATCGCAGCATTGCGGCTAAATCTTCATCATTGGTCAGTACAGCGCCGCCTTCGGCGCTGGTGATGGATTTCACCGGATGAAAGCTGAGCACGGTCATAGCGGAATATTTGCCAGCACCGACCTTATGCATTTGTGGATCCTTTGCCCCCAGGGCATGGGCTGCATCTTCAATAAGCAAGATACCAAAGGGTTCTGTTATTGCGGAGATAGCCGCCATATCGCAGCTACTTCCCGCAAAATGGACCACAATTATCGCCTTTGGGACTTTATTAGCGGCCGCCGCCAGATGCAGTTTATCCACCAGTGCAGAAGTGCAAATATTACGGGTGTGAGGATCGATATCGACAAAGTCGACCTCGGCACCACAGTAGCGTGCGCAGTTTGCCGACGCCGCGAAGGAATTAGGCACGGTCCAGACCACATCACCGGCTTTTACGCCAGCGGCCAGGCAGGCAATGTGTAATCCTGAAGTGCCGCTGTTACAGGCAACCGCGTAACCAGCACCAGTGTAGTCACACAAGGCCTTTTCAAAAGCTGGAACCTGTTGCCCCTGGGTTAAAAAGCCTTGCTCCAGCACCTCGGTTACGGCACTGACATCATCAGGGAATATCGTATGTTTGCCATACGGGATCATAGCGTGCTCTTGTCTAATTCCTGCAACTCATCAATCGACAAGAAGTGTGGATTGGTACCCGAATGGTACTCAAACTTGTCGCTGACCGGCACGCCCTTCTCCGCCAGTTTATTTACTTTGTAATTGATATTCTTATCAAAAAATACAATTGCAGGGGCGATAACATAGTGATCCTCAAATTCCAGGGTATGGTGCGCCATTTCTTCTGGCACCATCACTTCATGGAGTTTTTCGCCCGGCCGAATTCCCACCACATTATAATCAGGACGGCCACTCATCGCGGTAACCAAATCAGTAATCCGAATCGAGGGAATTTTAGGCACAAATATTTCACCGCCCTGCATACGTGAAAAATTCTTCACAACAAATTCGACGCCTTCATCAAGGGTGATCCAAAAGCGCGTCATTTCAGGGTGAGTCACGGGCAGTTCCTCGCACCCCTCGGCCAGTAACTTACGGAAAAAAGGCACCACGGAACCGCGGGAACCAACAACATTGCCATAGCGAACCACGGAAAAACGCGGGCCAGTTGCCCCGGAAATATTATTGGCAGCCACAAACAGCTTATCGGAAGCCAGCTTGGTTGCGCCATACAGGTTTACCGGATTGGCGGCCTTGTCGGTGGATAGCGCGATAACTCTGGAAACATCATTGGCCATCGCCGCATCAATCACATTTTGCGCGCCATTAATATTGGTCTTGATACACTCATTGGGATTATATTCTGCGGCTGGCACCTGTTTCAGCGCAGCAGCGTGCACCACATAATCGACATCCTTCATGGCGATTTTCAAGCGCTCGTTGTCACGCACATCACCAATAAAGTAACGCATACAGGGCGCGTTGAACTGCTGCTGCATTTCAAACTGTTTGAGTTCATCCCGGGAATAAATAATGACTTTCTTAGGCGCCGTATTGGTCAACAAATAACTGACAAAGCGTTTGCCAAATGACCCGGTACCACCGGTAATCAGGATTGTTTTATTATCAAATACTGTCATTGTATCCACCGCTTTGTAATCAGTTATTGTTTTGGCGTGCTGGCATTTTGTGTTGTTATTCGCCCTGCGCTTTAGCCGGAACCTGACAGGTGTCAAAAATTCGTCAATCAGGTTACTAATTGCCAGAAATTGAATTGTTTTTGCAACAACAGTGCCTAAAAATACAGCGACATCGTGCTAAGATTCGCTTAATTCTAAAATACTAAGCATAACAATTGGTTATAAATCGCTTGTTTGCAAATATAGTCATTCACGCCAAAAAAATCCATTTATTACTGCACGGCAAACTACAAGCGTTGCTTATTTGTACTTTTTAATGGCAGCCTGACTGCGAATAAAACGGCTTGCATCATCTTTCGCTGATTTCAGTAAATCCTGCGCTAATGCCGTTAATTTATCATTAACCACAAGTTCCTTTTCTGCAAATGCGCGGGCATCAGCTGGTGCCGCATCTTTTAAAAAGCGCTGCACAAACTCGTCGCGTTGACTGATTAACTGATAAAAGGACTCAAAGCCTGATGATTCCTCATCAGGCTGCTGCAAAAACTGAATTATTTGAGAATTGATGACGCTTAAAGCGTCGGGCGTGAGTTCGTGGTTGAGTTCGTCTAAGTTCACACAGCTTGGCGTTTTTGACGCTGAGCTTCATAAGCTTCCTGTTTGGCTTCTTCAGGGATCTGAACCCAAGCGTCTCGAATAGGTACTAATAGGTTAGTCACTTCATCAAGCATCTTCAAGTCATTCTTGATATGTGCTTCATTCAGACGCTCAATCATAAAGTCATACAACGCAAACAGGTTCTCGGCCGTTTCCCCGCCAATTTTTAAATCCAGCGTGTCGCGCAGATTAATTAAAATTGCGGTAACTCTGGAAATATACTGTGACTTCATTTCGAACTCACGTCGCTCCATAGCGCCCTTTGCGTAGGCTATACGGTCCAGCGCGCCTTGCATTAACATCAGGGTTAATTTATGCGGATCGGCATTAGCGATATCCTGCTTTAAATTACCTTTGCGATAAGCATTGATTCCGGAAAGTGCCATGAAAATTCCTCGTTTAACTATTTATTCTTAACCTAATGCTGCTAACAATGCAGAACCAGTTTGATTTAATCTTGCAACGGTCTGATCGAGATTCAGATATCGATCACGCAAAATTTGCTCGTAGTTGAGCATGCGCAGATCGAAACGCTCCCGCTCATCGGCAATTTGGTCTTTGTCATCTTTCGCTGCCCTTTCGCGCAGGCTGATCAGGCCACTGTAAGACGTATATTCTTTGGTCAGCTCGAAAAGGCGCACTGCTATGCCCTGATTTTCATCAGTAAACAATTTAGCAATTTCGTCAAAATTGTCTTCCAGCGCCGCCTCCAGACGCTCGGTACCCGAACCCAGACCGAAATCTGTGGCCGGGATCTCCAGTTCACCGTCTGAATTCAGCTCAACCCCCAGGGCAAACAGGCTACCCAAAGATGAGTTATCCACGCTTGAGCCTACAACACTGGCCAGACTATTACTGATACCACGCAGTAAGGAGTCTCCCGCCAACGCGCCATCTTCTTCTAAGTCAGACTCACCGTAACGGGTTAATGACTTGATATCAGCAATGATTTTATTGTAGTTATCAACAAAATCACGGATCTTGGTTTCTAACCCCTTACGGTCATAACCAATCTCCAGGGTGGACGTTTTTCGGGTCACACCGTCAGTGTCCAGCGGTGACACGCTGGAGACCTCAAAAGACACGTTTTGAATGGTGTTTTCAAACTCGTTGGTGGCACTTTCTACCGGAATACCATCAATGGTCGCTTTCGCATTGCTGGCATTTTTTACCGGGCTCAGGTTAGTGATGGTTTCAGTTGAGTTGGTGGTAGTTAGCTTATCCAGCTCTGTACGATTGCCATCATTGACGATCACCAAATTGTTGCCGGTACCGGTAACATCAGACGTAAACACCAGTTTGGCCCCACCAATGGCGGTTCCGGTGTCGATAATATTGGCATTAACACCAAAATTATCGCTGTTGTTGTTAATCTTTTCACGCAGCTCTGCCAGTGACATGTCTTGTGTTACTTCAACCGAAAAGCTATCACCAGTATTGTTGATTTTAAAAGTCATGGTTGCTTTACCCAGACCATCGGTCAACACTTTGTCGGCGGACGAATTAAATGCGCCATTGTCGGTCTCGATGCGAGAACCACTGGCAAGATCAGAAACCGCTATCTCATAGGTGCCACGCAGTGCAGAGTTTGCTGCATCAGCGGTAAATATCTCTTTATCTTCTGACGGGTGGGTAATAGTAGGTTCACGGCCATTAATGTCGGAGTCCCGCCGCATTTCATCAACCGTGTCTTTAAAGTCAGACAGTTTGGACTTGATTTGGCCCAGCGCAGATATCTCTGCTTCTATCCTTTCTTCTTTGTCATTAAGGCGCGCTTCTTTCGGCTCGCGCTCAGCATTGAGGAGCTGCGTGACCAAATCGTCAAGCGCAAGCCCGGAACCAACACCTAACGATTGAATAGTCATAGCTTACCTCTACACTTGCTTATTAAATAACACCCCCACACTACTTCCGATGTCTTGTTGAAGGTCTTTAATTCTATCTGCCAGCCTCAAAACCTCATCTGATGGAATCTGTCTGATAACATCACCAGATGTGGAATCTTTAACAGTCACCACCGAACGCTTGGTGTTTTCATCGACAGAAAATGCCAGGTTACGGTTTTGCGCCTGCAAAAACGACTGGATTTCCTGAACCGCACCATCGAGTTCCTGGTTCTGTTCCTCTCTTTGATAGTTATCGGCAGAATTCTGCTCAGCTTGAACATCTTCTGCTGCCGGAATCACATTTTTTTGCGTATTCCGCGCCGAACTTTCCATCGCGGCCTGAGTGGATTCCGTTTCAGTTTTTGGCTGCTCTTTGGGTATGTTACCAGCAAAATTCTGGCCAATTTGTGTTGATAAAATTTCCACAACTAACCCCCTGTTCTAAAACGCATTAAACGGGCCTGCTTACACAGACGCCCGTTTTAGTAACTTGTTAACCGGCAACTAATTGCCGGTTATAAACCATCCGGCTATTAGCCCAGCAGCGATAACGCTGTCTGTGGACGCTGATTAGCCTGGCTCAGTACAGAAACAGACGCCTGTTGAATGATCTGGTTACGAGTCAGTTCAGCAGTTTCTGTTGCAAAGTCTGTATCACGGATACGAGACCGTGCACCTGACACGTTTTCCGAGATATTGCTTAAGTTACGAATAGTAGACTGGAAGCGGTTTTGCAAGGCACCCAGATCAGCACGTGCACCACCAATGGTAGAGATTGCTGAGTCAATCGAGGTTAATGCCGCTGATGCACCGCCGACTGAAGATACTGATAAGTCAGATAGCGATAAACCAGAAGTACCATAACCACCGCCGGTACGAGACAGGTTTACAGAGATAGTCTGACCACCGTTTGCACCTACCAGGAACTTAGCAGAGTAACCACCGTTAAGCAGATCAACACCACCAAACTGAGTGTCGGTTGCAACACGAGAAATCTCGGTTTTCAGTGCTGACACTTCTTTTTGCAGTGCAATACGGTCAGCTGAGCTGTTGATACCGTTTTGTGATTGCACCGCTAACTGACGGATACGTTGTAAGCTGGTTGTTACCTCAGCCAACGCACCTTCGGCAGTCTGGGTTAATGAAATCGCATCGTTCGCGTTACGCACGGCCTGGTTAAGCCCCTGGATTTGCGATGTCATACGATCGGAAATTTGCAGACCTGCAGCATCATCTGCAGCGCTATTGATTCTGAAACCTGAAGACAGGCGCTCAAATGATGTGCCTAGTTTGTTGCTCACATCGAAAAGCTGACGCTGTGCATTCAGGGCCGAGACGTTTGTATTTACATATAAACTCATTGTTAACCTCCTGGGGTTATCCCTGTAGCAAAATCTCCCCAGATCCTGCTAAGCTATAACCTTTCGTACCTGATTTAGCACTGAATCATTTATCGCGATGTAACATCGCAAAAACAACTGCTAAACCACCTCATGTTGTAGCGCTTCTCAGACACTACGCAATTCATCAAATGAATTACCCCTCAACTAAAGGTATCGGCCTAACCTTGAGAATCTTTAGTGTTTTTTTGAAAAAAATTAAAAAAAACCAAAATAAAAATATAACCAATTGTTTTTAATGGGTAATTTGTTTTAAAAAATTATCTAAATTCAGGTAATAAAGCATCTTACAGCGCCCAACAGAGCGTAAAAATACCGGGAGTTTGATGAAAAGAATCAGTAGCTGACATAGCATCAAACAAAAATAGGGAAGGGTAAAAGCGGCAGTGCTTAAGCGACATTCTTGCCTCGCTGGTAAACCCATGGTGGCAACATTTAACCGCTTCAGGTAGTCAATTTATTGTCAGCACAGCATAACGTTGTTCAGTTTAAAAATAATAAACAGCTGTGGAACCCTTGTAGACCGGGGCTTATAAATTTAATAAGCGGCAGATTGGAAATTCTGGCACTGTGGTTGCTTTAACTCTGGTGTAAGTGACGGGAAACGATTCGGCAATAAAAATAAAAAAGGCCGAGTCAATAGTGACCCGGCCAACTTGCTCACGTTAGGAGTTTGAGCAAATTCAGTTTCAGTCGGCTGGCGGAAATAGTAGAAATATACTGGCCTCTCAACCTTAAATTCTACACTCTCAATTCTGCTAGTCGGCGTTTTAATCCTTGTTGGTGGCCTTACGGCCGCCTTCCCTGGCAAGGGTTGGCCTCTCAGTTCCACCCTCTCATGGTATTTCTTAACTTATCCCAGTAGCGACAATGCTGCCTGCGGCCGCTGGTTGGCCTGGGATAATACAGTTGTACTTGCCTGCTGAATAATCTGGAAGCGGGTAAGTTGTGCCGTTTCAGTGGCAAAATCTGTATCCCGGATGCGCGATCTTGCCGCTGCAACATTCTCAGATATATTACTTAAGTTTCTGATAGTCGACTGGAAGCGGTTTTGAATCGCACCCAGGTCAGCCCGTTTGGCATCAATAGCAGAGATGGCAGAGTCGATAGTGGTTAACGCTCCTGACGCACTCGCCGCATCGGCCACCGATAGATCACTGCCGCCGTTAGTCAGGCCAGAGAATCCATAGCCACCGGTACGTGAAATATTGACGCTGATAGACTGTCCTGCATTGGCGCCCACCAGGAACTTAGCTGAGTAACCACCGGTGAGGATATCTACCCCACCAAACTGACTGGTTGAAGCAATCCGTGAGATTTCCGTTTTTAGCGCCGACACTTCTTTCTGCAGCGCTAGGCGGTCTGCGGAGGTGTTAATACCGTTCTGAGACTGGATAGCCAGTACCCGAATCCGCTGCAGCGCCGTGGTAATTTCCTGCATCGCACCTTCAGCTGTCTGGGCCAGAGAAATACCATCGTTGGCGTTTCTTACAGCCTGATCAAGCCCCTGGATTTGGCTGGTCATGCGGTCTGAGATTTGCAAACCGGCAGCGTCATCCGCGGCAGAGTTAATGCGGAAACCCGAAGACAGACGTTCAAAAGCGGTATCAAGTCCGTTACCAGAACTAAACAACTGACGTTGCGCGTTCATGGAGGACACATTGGTGTTAACGTATAGACTCATGGATTACTCCTAACAGTTAAAGTACGCGTTGTGTTTATAATTGTTTTCAACGCAGTTTAAAAATCACTTCAACGTGTTGGCACAGCCTATGCATTATCTTTTGCGTCAGTGATAAAAAACTGACGCTTTGCCTGGCAAATGCCTGGTTAAGCAGTGCTAAATTGAGCACAAGCTCATGCTGACTGCGGGTATGATGTTCAGACCTCATACCTCTCACTACCTCCTGGCTTCATTCCTGTCAGTCGGCAGCTTAGCTCAACATACAAAAGCCCCAGTGGCTTTTGTTATTTAGCCCGCTTAAACACGTTGTCTTGCAAAAAATCACTCTACTCACCGGTCGATTGCAGTCTGCCCCCACATATTGCAACTCGACCGTTTTTCTTACTTATCTACTCATCGTTATTCGATTACCGAATGCAGTCTGCCCCCGCTTTTTGCATTCGTAAGCTTATGCATAGGATTAACCTTGCAGTAGCTGTAGTGCAGCCTGTGGCCGCTGGTTAGCCTGGCCCAGTACCGTGGTGCTGGCCTGCTGGATAATCTGCCAGCGGGTTAATTCCGCCGTTTCAGTGGCAAAGTCGGTATCTCTGATACGTGACCGTGCAGCCGAGGCATTTTCCGAAATATTGCTTAAGTTTCTGATAGTTGACTGGAAACGGTTTTGTACCGCACCCAAATCTGCCCGCTTAGCATCAATAGCCGAGATAGCTGAATCAATGACTGGCAAAGTGGCAGACGCCTGACCCGCCGTTAACACGCTGGCATCAAAGCCGTTGGTTAAGCCAGAGAAGCCGAAGCCCCCGGTGCGTGACAGGTTGAAATTGATAAACTGACCAGCCTGTGCGCCTACCAAAAAGGCAGTCGAAAACGTGCCGGTAAGAATGTCGCCGCCAGCAAACTGAGAGGTCGACGCAATTCGCGAAATCTCGGTTTTCAACGCAGACACTTCTTTTTGCAGTGCCAGACGATCGGCTGAGGTATTGATACCATTTTGTGCCTGGATAGCCAGAACACGGATACGCTGCAACGCGGTGGTGATTTCCTGCATGGCGCCTTCAGCAACCTGAGCAAGAGAAATACCGTCATTGGCGTTTCGAACGGCCTGATCCAGGCCCATAATTTGTGATGTCATGCGGTCTGAAATTTGTAGTCCAGCCGCGTCGTCTTTGGCGCTGTTGATCCGGAAACCGGAAGAAAGGCGCTCAAAGGCGGTACTCAAATGGTTATTTGAGGTAAACAGTTGCCGCTGAGCATTCAGCGACGACACATTCGTGCTAACGTATAAGCTCATTTTTTAATCTCCTAACGATTTTTGTATTACCCAGGTTTTTATTATTTTTGTTAACCTGGTTTGGCCGATCATGTTGTTGTTATTGGGGCGATCAACCTGACACTTTTGCGTATTTATTATTATTGTTCGCAGTGCCTTTGTAATAGTTATCGTGCAGACAGGAGAAATCCTTTAGCCTTTTTTTACTAAATTTTATTGAGCTTATAAATCAATTAGTTAGAAGCAATAAAGCGCCGGACTTTCGTCCGGCTGATGCTCATTTTGATTGAGAGTGAGCTTACTCCCGGTGTCAGGCGGATACCTGGTTCACTACCTCCTGGCCCCATTCCCTGACTTGGGTGTCATAACGGATTATCCTAACAGCTGTAAGGCTGCCTGAGGACGCTGGTTTGCCTGAGACAAAACAGTCGTACTCGCTTGCTGGATAATCTGGTTACGAGTTAGTTGCGCAGTCTCTTCCGCGAAATCAGTGTCTTTGATTCGTGAACGGGCTGCTGATACGTTTTCTGAGATATTGCTCAGGTTACGAATAGTCGATTGGAAACGGTTTTGCAGTGCACCTAAGTCGGCACGTACACCACCAATGCTGGAAATTGCTGCATCGACCAGGGCCAAAGCACCAGATGCGCCGCTGGCTGAAGATACAGACAATGTACCTACACCCAGGCCTGAAGCACCAAAGCCGCCTGAACGAGACAGGTTAACAGAAATAGTCTGACCGCCGTTGGCGCCAACCAGGAACTTAGCTGAGTAAGTGCCGGTTAACAGATCCAGGCCGTTAAACTGTGAGTCAGTTGAAATACGTGAAATTTCGGTTTTCAGTGCCGATACTTCTTTTTGCAGTGCCAAACGGTCAGCCGAGCTGTTGATACCGTTTTGTGACTGTACGGCCAGCTGACGAATACGCTGCAGAGCAGTCGTGGTCTCGTTTAGCGCGCCTTCAGCGGTTTGAGTTAATGAGATTGCATCATTAGCGTTACGTACAGCCTGGTTCAGACCCTGGATCTGAGAAGTCATACGATCGGTAATTTGCAGACCTGCAGCATCGTCAGCAGCTCCGTTAATACGGAAACCTGATGAAAGACGCTCAAATGAAGTGCTTAACGCATTAGATACATCGAACAACTGGCGTTGCGCGTTTAATGCAGACACATTGGTATTGACGAACATAGACATAAAGTCTCTCCTACACTCTCAATCCAGCACGAGCTGGCTACCGGGATCTCCGGTGTTTGCAATTTAAATAGTAGTCATCAAAACCTGAGGGGTAATTGATGAACTGGCTCTCTCATCATCTTTATCGACGAAAGGGAAATTCCCTTTAATAAAAAATCACTCTTTTTTTAAACAGCGGCACAAAGTTGCCGGTCAGTTCGTGATAACGTATTGCCGGTAAAACAAAAATACGAAGAGAAAATGGCCTATGAAAGTAACTCTTAAGCGTCTGACCCGGGTATGCAGAGGCCCGACTCACAATGCTTTTGGCGATCTGGTGTTGTTTAATGGTCGTCTGTTGGTGTGTTACCGTCAGGGCGCTCACCATATGAGTGAAAATGGCATTATTGTTATTGCCGAAATAGACGCCAACGGCAAACCATCGCGTTTTCAACAATTGGTTAGTCCGGGCGGTGATCTGCGCGATCCCCATTTTTGTGTAGACAATAACCGACTCTACCTGCTTGCCCATCAGCGCTGGTTACCCAGCCTCGGCGCGGCTAAAACCTACACCTGGTTCAGCGATAATGGTATTAGCTGGTCATCCCGTCATGATCCGGGTCCGGATAACTGGTGGTTGTGGCGCGCGACTAAGTTTAAGGGCGTGCATTGGGGGCTGGCCTATCATCGGCCTTCCGAGCAACTGGACTTATTCGCCGGACATCTACGGGGAAAAATGCATCGGGTGGTCACCGGAGCGATGTCAAAGCAACGGCATCAGTTGGGTTACCCGAATGAAACCGATTGTTATTTTACTGCCCAGGGGGAAATAATTGCGGTAGCCCGGCGCGATGCCGATAGCTTTACCGCTCAGCTGGGTCGCAGCTTACCGCCCTACACCCGTTGGCAATGGCAGGATCTGGGCGATTACATTGGGGCACCGGTGTTGTTGCCGGTTAATGATGAGATTACTCTGGTTTGCGGCAGGCAGTTTACCGGCGCAAAGTTTGTTACCCGGCTGTGGGCATTGCACCTGGCAACTGCCAGTCTGACACCGCTGGCGACTTTGCCAAGTGGTGGCGATAACAGCTATCCGGGCATGATTTTCCATAATGATAAACTGTACATCGCGTATTACTCCAGCCATATCGACAATCAAAGCCGGATGTATCTGGCCGAGCTTAATTACGAAATATAGTTAAATAAAGACAGGTTAGAAATACGCGGGAAGGTAGTTAAAGCCGCCGTTAATGCGGCTTCCTGCTTGGCAAACTCTGCTGAGGCTTCGGCGTAATCCACATCCTGGATGGCGCTGCGGGCTTCTTTGGTCGACACTTCTAAATCCAGATTGGTCTCGTAAACCGACTCTGCCACATTTAAACGGGCACCAATGGAGGACACTTCCAAAGAGATTTTTTCCAGCCCGTTATCAATGCCTACCAGCGCGTCGGCCAGCGCTTCGCGATAATCCGCATCACCAATTTGCTCGTTATCCAGCGCCTGTTGTAAGTCGTATAAGGTGGTGGCCAGGTTTTTCTTTTCCGGCGCATCCAACTGAAAATCAAGAGTGTTGCCCACACCGCCCTGCAAATTAAAATCGATACCAGCAAAGGTAAAAGGCGAACCCGGCGCAAAGCTTTGCGTCGATACCACAGTACTGGTACCCACGTTTTCTATTTGCAATTGATTAGGTGCAGTTATCGTAATGCGGTAGTTATTATTGGCCGGAGTGAGCGGATCGTAGTTGTTACGGTAGAAGGCATCAAAGTCGCCCTGCCCGGCAACCAGCGCCTCGTCGACCGAAATGCCTGAACTTCCGGTAATGCTAAAATTGCGGCGGGCGGCTACATCATCAAAAATAGCCTGACCCGAGGCACTGCTGCGAATAGTGACGCTGTTGGAAAGCTGCACTTCGTTCTGGCCGCTGTCGCCCTGATAAGTATAAGCATTGCCGGGGCCCGCACCATTTAAAACAAAGGGTTGAATTTCGGACTGATAGCCAGAAAAATAGTAATCCCCCTCGGCATTTTGCGAATTCATCAAATCAAAAACTTCATCTTTGATTTGGCCGATTTCGGATGCCAGCGCCTTTCGGTCAGAGTCAGACAACAAGCCATCCCCCGCCTGTAAGGTCAACACCCGGGCCCGGTTAACCGAATCGGTAATATTACGCAGGATGGTTTCCTGCTGGGTCAGGGAACCGGTCACTAAATCGTTATTGCGTTGGAACTGTTTAAGGCTATCGAGCTCTTCGGTCATCCGCAATACTTTGGCCGCGCCAACCGGGTCGTCCGACGGCTTATTAATTTTTTTGCCGGTGGCCAGCTGCTGCTGAGTATCAGCCAGACCGGACTGATTATCCATAATGGCACGGATATTCTGATCGTAGAGCTGATTAGTTGAAATACGCATGGTGATTACCTGACCGCCGATAATATAGTATTAAACAATTCCTGAGCTGTGCTCAATATTCTCGCGGCTGCCGCATAGGACTGCTGATAGCGCACCAGGTTAGCCGCCTCTTCATCCAAACTGACGCCGGATACTGAGTCAAACCATTCCGTTGACTGTACTTTCATAGTTTCGGCAGCTTGCAATGCGATACTGGCTGAGGCCGATTCTTCACCAATACGGCTTACCAGCGTAGAGTAACTTTCATGCAAGGTACGCGGCTTGCTGTTGGCATTGGTACTTAACTGAACCAGGGATTCCCGTTGTAATCCGGCCAGCGACAGCGCATTTTCATTATCAAAACTGCCTTCACTATTATAGCCAATAGTAAAAGAGTCACCGGCTACCGGCTTGCCCTGCAGACTAAAGTCATAACCCGGATAGTCATTTAATGCAGAAAACTGCGAGGGCCAGGCGGGCACACCCGAAGCTTCAGCCTGCCCCAGCAAATTTTCGTAGTTGGTTACGCCGGTTACGCTGGTGATCACATTGGCAGGCGATTCTCCGTCCAGTACATCAAAGCTGGTTTCCGAGGTAAACACAATCTGCACCGGCGCACCTACCGTTGGGCTTGGCGATGCCGCTAAATTATGGATCCCACCGGCGCCGTTAAAAGCAGAAGCTTCTGCGCCCAGGGTATTATCTACGGTGGTGTTGGTCACTCTTGTGGACGTAACGCTGGCATCACCCAAATTGTTTTGCCCTACGTTCACCCGAATTGGACTGGCAAAGGCCAAATCTTCCGGTCGGGTGGTCGCCATGGTGATATCACTGGCTGTGTATTTTACTGGCTGGAACAAAAATTCGTTACCGATGCTATACCCACCGGCTGACTGAAAATCGATTTCTATGCCGCCCGGTATTTCGGTATACCCTGCACCTAAAGAGATTCCGGTAAACGTTACCGGCAGGTTGTTTTCATCCAGTTTAGGCGTGCCATCACCGTTTAACAGTTCCACTGAGACTTCGGTTGGCACACCCGCGGAAACATTGGTCACCGTTACCCGAATATCCGCATCGGTCACTTCGCGGCCTTTGCCTGGCGTAAACTGACCTGATGCCATTAACGTATCCGGCGTACCGGTATAGGGCATGCCAGCTAACTCAGGTAGTGTGAAAATATCCGCGCCCAGCTGAAAATCCAAATCCATACCCAGTTTGTTCTGAGTGTTTACCGCATCGGCAAAAGAAACCGCCAACTGGCCCACATCGCGCTGTGCCGGGCCCAGGATCTCATCACGATAACGGAACAGGCCGCCTAAAGCGCCGCCGAGATCGTTTTCCGTAATCCGGATGTCAGTGTTATTTTTGTTACCTTCAAAATTAGTGGCCAGTTGCAGCTGTTTGTACATCACGTCGGCATTATCGGTGAGTTCAAACAAATTAAAGCTGCCATCTTCGAGTACTAGCGACTCACCGCTGGCCAGATTAACCAGCAACGAGCCACTGGCATTGGAGCTTTCGCGCACCGTGATGTCCATCAGCTCCGCTAATTCGTTAATCGCATTGTCGCGCTCGTTAAGCAGCGCTGTGGGTTGATCGCCCGTGGCATTGCCAGAAACCACCAGAATCGCTTTATTCAGATCGCCAATGGTGCCTATCAGGCTGTTCGCATTGTTCACCATGCTTTCAAATTCTAAATTAAGCTCTTCTTCCTTGTAATTCATGTAATCGGCAATGGATGACATACGGCGCAATAACGCATCACCTTCACTCAGCACCAAATCGCGGGAAGCCAGATTGGTGGGGTCGTCGGCAGCAGTTTGCACCGATGCAAAAAAATCACTTAAGCCGGTTGCTAAAGAATTCGCCTCATTCGCCAGCAAGTTATCAATGGCGGAGGTTTTGGTTGAGAAAGTTTCCCACTCACCCACCAGCGTAATGTCGCGGCGCATTTGGTTCTGCGCAAATTTATCGACAACCCGTTCAGTTGATGCCCGGCCCACGCCACCAGTGAGTTCATTAATGAATACCGTGCGCTCACGCACGTATCCTTCTGAGTTAACGTTGGCGATATTGTTACTGGTGGTTGAAAGCAGACGACTGCTGGCGTTAACGCCACTGGTAGCAATTGAATATAAATCGATATTACTACTCATGGCAGGTAGCTCCTGAATGAGTCGCTGTGGTACACCGCCATAACTTTATCAGCATAGTTTGGATCCGTAGCGTAGCCGGCATCCTGCAATGCCTTAAAGTAGGCTTTGGGATCATCAGCTTGTTGCACCGCACTCTGATATCGGTCCTGCTGCATAATAAACTGCACGTAATCTGCAAAGCCCTGTTCCAGGCTATCGTAAGTACGAAATGCTGCCCGCTGCTGGCGAGCGACGGTGCCATCAAATTCCATGGTACTGACTGCCGCTGATCCGCCCTGCCAGCTGGCATTGGCTTTTATGCCAAATAAATTGTTGCCACTTTCGCCGTTACCCTGATGAATAACATGTTGTCCCCAGCCCGTTTCAACCGCAGCCTGAGCCAATAACGCCTGTGGCTCTATGCCTAACTGTGCTGCCGCTTTGCTGGCCGCCGGCCATAGTTGTTCAACAAAAGCCTGAGGACTTTCAAATGCTGCCGCTTTGAAGGCTTGGCGGTGTTCGGCACTACTTAGTACTTCTGCCGTTTGCTGCGCTTGCTCGGTACGCAACTGCCGCTGCCGGTTTAACGATGCCAGATTGCCGTCGTTACGCGCCACACTTGCAGGGATGTAATCCTCAATATCGTGCTGCCCAAGCTGCTGAACGATGATTTCAGCCAGGCCAACACCGCCGCCACTGGAAAGGTCCTGGGCCAGCTGCTTGTCGTGCATGTCGCGATAAAATTTAACCTGCTCGCTGTTAAACGGGCTCTCTTTGTCGGCCAGGGCATCCTGCGCCTGACGCATGGATTTCAGCATCATTTGCACAAAAATCGCTTCAAACTGTTGCGCCGCTTCTTTAAGCGCTTTGTCATCTTTGCTGTAGGCGGCTTCACGCAAGCGGTTCAGACTGGATAAGTCATGAACGTTTCGTGCCGACTCCAACTGCGATTTTGTGTTAAGAATATCCATCAGATCACCACCAGCTCACCTTGTAAGGCACCCGCCTGACGCAGCGCTTCCAGAATGGCCATCAGATCGCCCGGTGCAGCGCCGACTTCATTAACCGCACGCACCAGTTGATCCAGCGTTACCCCGGGTTCAAATTTGAACATGCGGCTATCAGCCATGTTCACGTCGATAATGGATTGCGTTGTGACAGCGGTTTCACCCTCAGCCAGTGCATTAGGCTGAGTTACCTGTTGGTTTTCACTAATAGTGACCGTTAGGCCACCATGGGTAATAGCAGCAGGTAGCAATCGAACGTCCCGGCCAATCACAATAGTGCCGGTGCGGCTGTTAACTACTACCCGGGCAGGTGCATCGGCTGGCGTAAATTCAAAGTTTTCCAGGGTGGCCAGGAAGCCAACTCGCTGACCGGGATCCCGTGGTGCCGTTACCCGCACCGACGCGGCATCCAGAGGTTCTGCTATGGAATAGCCTTTTTCGGGCTGTGCCCCAAGGCGCATATTAATCACATCTGCCAGCGCTTTGGCGGTAGAAAAATCCGGATAATGTAAGTTCAGGGTCAGGCTGTCGCCGCTGGCAAAACCACTCGGTACTGCACGTTCCACCAAGGCACCGTTGGCAATTCGACCAACGGTTGGGGTGTTAACAATAATCCGTGAACCGTCGCCGCCCTGAGCGCCAAAACCGCTGACCACCAGTGAGCCCTGTGCTACCGCATAAATATTGCCATCAACGCCTTTCAGAAACGTTTGCAACAGTGTACCGCCCTGCAAGCTGCTCGCCTCACCTACCGAAGACACGGTTACGTCAATGGTTTGACCCGGCTTAATAAACGGCGGTAAGTCAGCGTGAACAGCCACGGCAGCCACGTTTTTAATTTTAGGCTTAATGTTTGGGTCCAGGCTGATACCAAAGTTGGTCAGCATGGTTCGGAAACTTTGTTCGGTAAACGGGCTTTGTTCGCCGGTACCGGGTAAACCGACAACCAGACCATAACCAATCAGCTGGTTGCTCCGGACGCCCTGAATACTGGCCACATCTTTAATGCGTTGTGCCTGAGCAACAGAACACATCGTCAGACAACAGAGTACTACTGCAATCAATTTACTCATGTCATATCTCCTAGAAAGGCCACCATTCGGATGAGAAGAATTTGGTTAACCAGCCTTTTTCCTGAGAACGGGCAAAGCTGCCGGTACCGCTGTACTGAATGCGAGCATTGGCAATGCGGGTAGACAGAATTTCATTTTCCGGTGAAATATCTGACGCCCGGATAATACCGGTTAAACGAATGTATTCATCACCCTGATTTAAGGTCAGCCATTTCTCGCCGCGGATAACCAAATTCTGATTAGCCAGCACTTCCACCACGGTGACCGAAATACTGCCGTTCAGACTGTTACTCTGGTTGGCCTGCGCATCGCCGGCGAAATCGTTGGAGGCATTAACACCCAGCTGAATAGACTGACTGCCAAGGTTAAGGACATTTCCGCCTAACCCGGTAATTGGCTGTACGTCTACCCCGGTTTGTTTACTGGTCGTGGTGCCCGCAGATTTAGATGCGTTGGTATTTTCGCTTAGCGTAACGGTGATAATGTCACCTACCCGGCGTGCCGTTACATCTGAGTACAGGCTGTTGGCCATGCGAGGACGAAACAATCCGCCGTCCTCGACGATTTGTTCACGCGGCATTTCGGGAATGACCGGCGCGAAGGACGGATCGTTAGCCTGTACATGATTAGCCGCCGTGCTGGCACAACCACTCACCAGGACGACAGACATAATCACCAGAAGTAGACGTAACATACGCTCACCTATATCACTAAAGCTGCTGAATAACCTGACCAAGCATTTGGTCTACCGACGAAATCACCTTGGAGTTCATTTCGTACAGGCGCTGACTTTCAATCAGATTGACCAGCTCTTCGGTAACGTTAACGTTGGAGGTTTCAAGCGTGCCCTGGACCAGTGTGCCAAGCCCCTGAAGGCCCGGAACCCCTTGTAACGGCGCACCCGAAACGGCGGTTTCCACATACAGGTTCTGACCAATAGGCTGTAAACCGGTAGGGTTAACAAAATCAGAAATATTCAGCTGACCCAGCACCTGTGGTTCCGCCTGACCACGAACAGACGCTGACACCTGACCATCCTGAGAGATAGTAATTTGCTGAGCATCTTCAGGGATCGCAATTTCCGGCTGGAGCAGGAAACCTGCGCCCGGGGTTACGACCTGGCCCTGATCATTCAGCGTAAACTGACCGTTGCGGGTATAGGCAATAGTGCCATCGGGCTGCAAAATCTCGAAAAATCCACGGCCCTGAATGGACATATCCAGCGCGTTATCCGTGGTGAGCAAATTCCCCTGAGTGTGGGCTTTTTGCGTAGCCACCACTTTAGAGCCAGCGCCGATCATCAGACCGGAGGGCAACTCTGTATCGGCAGACGAACGACCGCCCGGCTGATTGATATTCTGATAGAGCAAATCTTCAAAGATTGCCCGGTCTTTTTTAAACCCTACCGTTGATGCGTTGGCCAGATTGTTGGACACCACCGAGACATCGGTTTGGGCGGCGTCAAGCCCGGTTTTACTGATCCAAAGTGCTGGATGCATAATGGTTTCTCCTCTGCCTGTTCGTGTCTAACGGCAAACTATTAGATTTAGATAATGCGTAATAACATGTTGCCGCGCGTATCTAGCGTGTCAGCCTTCTTCATCATTTTGACCTGCAGCTCATAATGGCGCTGCAGGTTGATCATGCTGACCATTTCCTCGATAGCGTTCACATTGGAACCTTCGAGCATACCGGTCATGACAGAAACGGTTTCATCAGCCTGGGCATCAGTGCCATTTTTCAGGCGGAATAAGCCGTCGTTACCGCGCTCCATGTCGCTGTATTCGGGTTTAACCAGTTTTAGTCGCCCGACTTCTTCAATTACTGCTGCCGGCGCGCCCTGGGGACGAATCGATATGGTGCCGTCTGCGGCGATGTTTAAATTATCTAAAGGCACCGGCAGAAATAAGGGACCAGCATCGCCCATCACAACGTTACCGTGAACGTCTTCCAGTACACCGTTCTGGCCGAGCTGAAAATTCCCATCCCGGGTGTAAGCTTCGTTACCCTGTGCATCCTGCACAGCAAACCAGCCATCGCCCTGAATCGCTACATCCAAATCACGATGGGTCTGAATCATGGGACCTGATTCATAGTTGTTGGTCGGGCTTTCGGTCATGGCAAATACCCTGGACGGCAAACCTTCGCCGTATACCGGCATTGCCCTTGCCTGTTCCAGCTGTGCTTTAAAGCCGTTGGTCTGGGCATTAGCCAGATTATTGGCGCGTAATGACGTGCCAACCAGGTCCTGACTGGCGCCACTACTGGCGATATAGAGTAATTTGTCCATGACTGCCTTTTGACGCTTTAGAAAGATTATCTATAGCTTTGCAAAGGCAGTGCCAATGCGGCAGGAATATACAATGAGAAAAATAAAGGCCGCAGAATGCGGCCTTAGAGTAACAAATTATTGACTATCGGATATTTAGGATAGTCTGGTTTAGCTGGTTATTCACTTCCAGTGAACGGGAGTTAGCCTGGAAGTTACGCTGAGCGATAATCAGGTCAATCAGCTCAGTGGTCAGGTTAACGTTAGCCTGCTCCAGTGCTGATGAGTTAATTTCACCAAAGGTACCTGTGGTGGCCTCACCCGCCAGGGCTTCGCCTGATAAGATACTCTCTTTCCACTGGGTATTACTTTGCTGCGTCAGACCCTGTTCGTTGGAAAAACGCACCAGCGCTACCCGCACAATTGGCTCTGAGGTACCGTTAGAGAAGGTAGCTCTTACCAATCCGTCCGGACCGATATCAATACCGGTTAAACGACCTACCGGCAAACCATCCTGCTCCAGTGAAGTCACCTCAAATGCAGAGGCGAACTGGGTCGGCTCGTTAGGTGTAGCAGCGCCTGGCTCCAAATTAAAATCAATGTTAATTTGCTGTGTTGGATCAGACCCATTGGCCAGGATTGTTCCGCCTAAAGCTTCTGTTCGAATTTTAAAATCTGACTGAGCAATGCCATCCGGTGATTCGATACCCGTGAAATCACCGCCCTGACTGAAGATAAGCTTGGCTGCAGTAACCGCGTTACCACTTGCTGTGCCCGCTGTATTCACTGCGGTTGTAGGATCAGAATTAGTTCCATCGGAGTTAACCATATCCACCAGATTATCATCGACCGCTGATACCACATACCACTCGTTAGTCGTCGTTGCTGCGTTGTCTTTAATAAAGTAATAAGTCATCACGTGGCTGTCACCCAGTGAATCGTAAACGGTTACTGAGGTGGCAGCGTTGTATGTAAGTGGATCTTCCGGATCAAAGTTATCCGGATCCAGCCCGGCATCGCCAGCAGGCAGGTTCATGCGAATATCCACTTCTGAGGTTTGTTGCGGGCTACCTGACGAATCAGGAATACGTACTGGCACTGTGGTACTTAAGGCTACCGAGGCACTGGTACCATCGGCGTTAACCGGAAAACCAACCAGATTCTCACCGGCACTGTTAACCACAAAGTTATCCGAGTCCAGCTTAAACTGGCCTGCACGAGTGAAAGAAAAGTCTCTGGAAGTGATTTCAGGCACCGTAGCAAAAAAACCATTACCGGTAATGGCTAAGTCCAAAGCAGTATTGGTGAACTGCAGGCTACCCTGGGTAAATTGCTGGGCGACTTCCTGCGTCAACACACCATCACCGACTTTGGTTTTACCCCCTGCCAGTAGTGAGGCAGCATACACATCACCAAATTCAGCCCGGGACTCTTTAAAACCTACTGTGTTCACGTTAGCGATGTTATTCGCGGTAGTGTCCAAATCTTTTTGTGCGGCAGAGACGCCACTAAGTGCTATGTTAAAAGACATATGCTTTGCTCCTACTAACTGCCGATCTGGATGACATCATTCAGATTAATACTGACATCACCCTCTAAATTTAAAATAATGCCCTGGCTGCTACCGGCCAGGCTAACACTGCTAACATGACGATGCACAGCGGTGGAAATTGCCACGCCCTCACCATTCACATTGCCGCTGGCACTGACCTGATATTCGCCGGGCGGCATAAGATTGCCGCTGCTGTCCGTGCCGTCCCAGTTAAACTCGATGTTACCTGGCGCCTGAGTACCGGCGTTGATGGTGCGAACAATCTCACCGGTGGAATTGGTAATCGTAATTTCCATGTCCTGTACAGTCTGGTCATTAACCACAAAGCCACTAATCCCAGCGCCCTCACTGCCCATATAACCCACATTGGCTTCAACCAATACATCCTGCCCAATCAGGCTGGAAGCTTGTAATGCCTGGTTAGATGTCATTGACGTGGCAAAGCTTGCAAACTTTTCATTGAGCTTGTTAATACCATCAGCGGTGGTGAACTGTGTCATCTGCGACACCATCTGATCGTTATCTACAGGCTTGGTCGGGTCCTGATTCGCCAGCTGTTCGGTTAACAGCGCAAAGAAATCTTCCTGAGATAAGGACTGCTCAGTGCCGTCTGCAACCTTTACTGTCTCTTCCTGCCAGTAAAGGTCGTTGTTCAGTCCGGTGGTTGTATTACTTATCGTACTCACAATAGTATCCTCTTAATGACCACTACTACTGGCCCTGACCCAGGGTCAGCACACGACGGAAGATCCGTTTGGTAGTATCAGCCACCTGAACATTGGTTTCATAAGCTTTAGACGCTGACATCATGTCTGCCATCTCTTCAACAATATTGACGTTGGGTTTATAGATATAACCATTATCGTCGGCCAGTGGATTGTGTGGTGCGTACTCAACCTGCAGTGGACGGTCGCTTTCAACAATCCCCATCACCTTTACTTCGGAACCTTTGCTAAGCTCACTGGAGGCGCGGTTAAGTTCGGCAGCAAATACTGCGTGGCGGGCACGATAGGTTTCGTTCTCGCTGCTGCTAACGGAGTTTGCATTGGCAATATTACTTGCGGTGGTGTTCAGGCGAACGCTCTCGGCGTGCATACCCGTTGCAGAAATTGACATAACATCAAATAAACTCATTGACCTTGTCCTCCACTCAGTGCTTTCTTCATGCCTTTAACTTTTCCGTTCAGGAATTCAACCGTTGCCTGATAGCGCATACCGGTGTCCAGGAACGCGTTTCGTTCGTTTTGTACCTCAACCGTGTTGCCGTCGCCGGTATCTGGTTGAGTTGGCACCCGAAAACCAATTTCGCTCGACGAAACCATGTTGCCACTTATATGTTTTTCATGGGTGCGGGTCATCGACTGGCCGCTTGAGTGCTGGGCTTGTGCCATAGCTTTCTGAAAATCGATGCCGCGGGCTTTATAACCGGGGGTGTTGGCATTTGCCAGATTACCGGCGATAACTTCCATCTGATCGTTGCGCACATTGAGCGCCTTCTGATGGAATCCCACTAACTTGTCTAAACTGATTGCCATAACACTTCTCCTCTGACATCTAAAAGAAAGCAAACACAATGCCAACAGCAGAGAAGGATTTAGCAATAAACGAAGAGAATATACTAATTAATTGTTTTGATTAGTCTTTTTTGGCGTAATACAAACCAGGGTTGCATTTAACCATGCGGTAATGATCCGCCGCAGCCGCCACAGATTCTGACGCTCCGAGGAATAGTATGCCGCCTGGATTTAGTTGGGCGGCAATTTGTTGCAGTATTTTTTGTTTCAGTTCAGTGGAAAAATAAATCAGCACATTGCGGCAGAACACTATGTCAAACTTACCCAGCGAAGAATAGCTGTGCAGCAAGTTAAGACTACGGAAGCTTACCATCCGCCGCACTTCAGGCTTAATTTGCAGCATGCCGCTGGCATGTTGCTGGAAGTAACGCTGCCGGCGTTCTGCCGACAGGCCACGGGCCAAAGAAAGTTCGTCATAAGTCCCTTCTTCACACTTGCGCAGCATATTACTGGATAGATCCGTCGCCACAATTTCGACACTCAGATTAGCTGCGCCAGGATTTAGTCGCTGATATTCCAACACGGACATAGCAATGGAGTAAGGCTCCTGTCCGGAAGAACAGGCTGCACTCCAGATCCGGAATCGCCGTTGACGTGTGGCAAGTTCCGGTAAAATTTGTCGGATGAGTAATTCAAAGGGGTAACCATCACGAAACCATAAGGTTTCGTTAGTTGTCATGGCATCGATAACTTGCTGCAACAAGGCGCGATCGCGACCGGAAATGGATTGCCGCAACAGTTCATCAATGCTCTTGATATCGCGCTCGTGCAAAATTCCGCCCAAGCGACTGCGCACCAGGTATTGCTTATTATCACCTAACACTATTCCGCACTGTTGTTGTAAAAACTCGCGAAACTGACGGTAAGCGTCAGGCGATACTTCCTTATTAATCAATCAGATTTTACTCCGCTAATCACTGATCAGGACCCAGCCATTTTTGTACCGCAGACGCCAGTTCATCGGGGTGGAATTTAGCAATAAAGTCGTCAGCGCCAACCTTCTTCACCATGGCCTGATTAAATACACCACTTAAAGAAGTATGCAGAACCACGTGTAAATTTTTAAGTTCAGGCGTATTTTTTATTTCTGCAGTCAGGGTATACCCGTCCATTTCCGGCATCTCGATATCCGACACTAGCACACCGACTTTATCAGTCACATCGCCGGTTTCAGCAGCAATTTCTTTTAGTCGCTTAAGCGCTTCGAGACCGTTTTTGGCCACTTCTATCTCTAGTCCCAAAGTTGTTAGCGCACGTTTTACCTGATTGCGTGCAACCGAGGAATCATCAGCAATAAAGATAATTTTATCTTTGTATGCTTCGGTATCCAGTGTAGACGCAACTTCTGCACTCACTTCGGTATTTAATGGAGAAATTTCGTTGAGAATTTTCTCAACGTCGAGAATTTCGACTAACTCCCCTTCCACCTCGGTTACTGCCGTTAAATAGCTCGCACGGCCAGTACCTTGTGGCGGAGGCATAATAGCATCCCAGTTTGTATTGATGATCCGCTCTACCGCACCAACCAGAAAGCCCTGTACAGAGCGGTTATATTCGGCAATCACGATAAATGCGGTTTTGAGATCTTCAATCCGCCGGCCACCGGTAGCCATACTTAAATCGATCACCGAAATGGTCTGTCCACGAATATGCGCCACACCGCGAACCAGGGGATTCAACTTTGGCATGGAGGTGAGTGCCGGACATTGCAACACTTCCCGAACTTTAAACACGTTAATGCCAAAGCGCTGGCGTCCGTTTAATCGAAACAGCAATAACTCGAGTCGGTTTTGACCGACAAGCTGCGTACGCTGATTAACCGAATCTAAAATTCCAGACATACTTCACCTCATTCTCTCAATATGGGCATAGAGTTTGCGTATTTCATGTTAAACAAAGGTGGCGTCAATAAACTGTCGCGGCTTTTTGAGATTAGCAAAACTCGCTGATTTGTATTTAATGATAGTCAAAATGAAAACATCTGAACATGAAAATATTGAAAACATTACTTTTGCCTTCACAACTTGCTTTCATACTGACTACAGCTATCACCTTAGCTCACTTTGACGTAATTGCCCAACAAAAGGCATTAACCTCTCATGAACGCCTGACCAAAGCCGTTGCCAACTATTTGACAACGCGTTTGCAGTCAACCCAAGAATCTGATTTTGCAGATAATATTAATGTCAGTGTGACACCGATAGACAGTCGGATTAATATTCCCGATTGCACTGTTCCTTTTAGTTTTGACGTAGACCCCGCCACGCTGCAACAGTCTTATCTCAACGTAAGGGTAAGCTGTGACAGCAACAACTGGTATTTGTTTTCCAGTGCCAAGGTAACCCGCACCCGCACCATTGTGGTCACAGCGAGTATGATCAGTCCCGATACGGTTTTAACTTCATCGCACCTGACCCTGGCCGATGTGGATGTTAAGCAGTTACGCCACACCCCGTTTAACGATCTCAGTCAGTTAATTGGCGCCCGGCTTAAATACCGGGTCAGAGAAGGTCAACCAGTGCAAAGTAATATGCTATGCTTTATCTGCAAAGGTGATAGAATTACTATTAGTGCAGTGGTTGGTGCTATGCGGGTAAAAACCTCCGGCATCGCCCGGCAGGATGGTGTTATCGGCGATTATATTGAAGTCGTGAACAGCAGTTCCAACAAGTCTGTTATTGCTGAAGTTGCCAGCACACAGGAAGTCGTGGTGAATCTGTGATAAGGTGTAAAAATATCGCAGTTTTTTTACCCAAAAAACGGTATTGAGCCTAAAGAAATTCTGCCTCTGGCCGATATAATATGTGAGGTTAAGAAGGTAGTGGATATTAATTATGGCAATTAACAATATAAACAATGGCTTACCCAAAGCTCCTGTTGACAACAACAAGGTCAACAGCCAGCAACAGCCACAACAAAATAAAGCAGCTGCGCAACAAGCCGCTGCTGCGACCGCTCAGGCCACCAGTGCGCCAAGACAGGATTCTGTGTCTCTGACTCAGTCTGCTCAGCAGCTGAATCAGGTGCAAAAGAAAAGTGCTGACGCTCCGGTAAACCAGGAGAAGGTCGACAAACTGAAGAAAGCTATTCAAAATGGCGAGTACAAGGTTGATCCACAGTCACTGGCTAAAAAAATTGCCCGACTGGAATCTGAGATTTTTGGCTTAAAATCCTGATAAGTGACAAGGCATGACCGCAGCATTAACCGAACAGCTGACGCAACAAACTGACAACCTGGCGGCATTGAAAGTGCTGCTGGATAAAGAGTTGCATCTGATAGGTTCACGTGATGCAGAGGCGCTAATGACCTTGTTGAAAGAAAAAGAAGCATTATTAAGCACTATCCAGAACCTTGATGAGATCATCAATCCTCAGCTTCAGGTGCTGCAACAGGCAGCACCGTTGCCAGACGAAATTCAAAGTCATATCGACGAAGCCAAGACATTACTAAGCGAATGCCAGTATTGCACTGAAGTTAATCAGCTCGCAGTAGAGCAAGGCCAGTTGCGTCTGGTTCATTTACGCAACCTGATGATGGACGTTCGCGCCAAAGAATCCCTGACCTATGATAAAGCCGGTAAAAAGAAAGGCGGTTTTTCAGGCAAAGGCGTCAGCGCCTGACCAAGTATTAATTGGTCGGTTGCATTCCGTGTTATTTCTTTGCACTGCAGTCTCCCGCTTTATCAGAAAAACATAGACTTGAGGTTGTCAAACGCGGTTTCCCAAGCTCGTTGCTGCCACGCACAGGCCTCCTGCCACTCTGGCGATGCTCGCCAACCACTATGAATCAGATGAATTACTGTTTTATCGCCCAGTGAATGAAAAGAGACAACAACGTGTGTCAGCGGATCCCCAGTATTAGCAAACGATTTAAACATGACCGGACTTTTCCACTCAAACGCGAGCAACTGATTCTTGCTTATTGCCGTAATTTTACAACCAATAGTTGAGTTAATATTTTTATTCTCTGGGTCCCAGAATAATTCGTATTCGCCCGCGACCTGCGGTGTTATGTTTGCCTCAAGGGTTAACCACTGACATACTCTTCGGACATCGGTAAAACACTGAAACGCCTCTGCTACAGAACAACAAACTGTTTCTGTCAGGTTGATAACCTTGTCCATGTATGCCCCCTGGTCTTCCTATTGTTTTTGCCACTATAAAAGACTTCACCGGAGCTGAAAAGGGCTGGCCTGCCCACGTGCTTGCAGATTAGAGTCGACAATTAATAGTATTTCACCGTTTTTAAACGTTGGGGGCGTGCGGTAGCAAGATAAATATTGTAAACCTGCTCCATGTCCAGCTCTAATTCTGTGGCGTAGGTGTCCTCACCTACCGGGTAGGTTTTAACAACCCGGGCGCCACGGATCACTCCTTCTACCGATGCCTGTAGCTGAGCATTATTCATCACCATATTAGCTACCGATTGCTGGCCATTAATCTGCTGACCATAAACCTGCTCTGCCAACTCACGATAAGCATCCAGTTTAGACGCTTTCATTGCCATTAATGCCTTTTCAGAATCACTGTTACCATGCTGGGAAGCGATAGGCGCATAACCTACCGCGCTAAGCAGCGGGTAAGCCTCGGGCTCAACGGATTCCCATTCAACATATTTGTCGAACATCGACGTACAGCCACTCATCAGCACCAGGCAGGCAACACCAATCAGGCATTTGTGCAAAAGTCGGATAGAAATAATACGCATAGCATCACCAAAATTTAAGCTTCCAGCCATCGGCTGTGTTGTGATGTTTGTTCAGCAATTTTTGTGCCCAACATGTTTTGCTATGGGACACTGACGGAGAATCATTGTAGGAACGAAATATGCAGAGCTTGGACAGATAGCAAGAAACACCTGCCAGGATGTCAGCGGCTTGACGGTATGAAACGTCGAAGTGTTACTAACAGCACTATACCCTGTATTCACAGGCAGGCTAAAGCAAGTTATAACAAGTTAGCGGCCATTTTTGCCAACGCTAAGAGTAGTTAAGAGTAATACTGATGAAGACAACTTGGATGAAATTAACCCGTTTGGCCGGCTTACTATCGGCGACTACCTGCCTGTTAGCTGGATTTTCAGGGCAAAGTTATGCCGCCTGGTATGAAACCCAGGGGCAGGCTGCAGTCTATAATGGCAATAAAATTCAGGCCAAACATCAGGCAACCCAGGAAGCCCTACGACAAGCAATGCTGTTTGCCGGGGCTTCGGTACGCAGTGTTCAGCAATTAACCGATGGCCTGTTAAATAAGGAACAGATGGAAATCAGTAGCACAGGCGAAGTCCGTCAGCTAGAGTTGATTTCAGAATCCTGGCACGATGACGCCGTGACCGTGCGCATTCGCGCCGACATTTTTCCTGCCGCCCGCCAATGCTCCGCTGCCACGTTCAGTAAAACCATCGCTACCAGTTATTTTCCGATGCTGGAACCTCAGCATGCCCAGGATGGTCAGGTTCAGGAGCTTGGTCGACTGGTAACCTCCCAAATAAAACGCGAATTCGATAGGTCAGCTGAATTCGCTGTTATCAGTGTGGTTGAACCCTACACGGTACAGTGGCAATCACGTCAAATCCGCGACCAGGCTACCGCACTGGCGACCCAGACTAAAAGTCAGTTTGTGTTAACCGGGATCATTGAGGATCTCAGCGTATTTCGTCCGCAGCCAAACCGCCTGGCCTTCTGGGAGGATGACACGGCAATGCGCAATTTCCGCCTGAAAGTAGAACTCATTGACGGTGTAAACGGTGCCCCGCTGCTGGAAAAAACCTACGAAGCAGAGTCAGAATGGGAGTTTGATCGTTTTGCTCAGGTCGATGCCTCTTCAAACCATTTTTGGCAAAGCGCTTATGGCAAGGCACTACAGCATCAGCTTCAGCAATTACAGAGCGATGTGGATGAGGTACTCGCCTGCGTGCCCGCCACTGGCAGAGTCATCAGTATCAGCGCCGGTAATGAGCTGAATATTTCACTTGGCCGTCAGCATGGTCTTAAAGTGGGCGATACCCTTTCGGTGTATCAGGTGCAGGAAGTCACCGACTATCGCGGCGTTAAGTTTTTGCAGTATCACCTCTACCCGTCAGAAGTAGAGGTCATCGAAGCCTACGCTGATAATGCCCGGGTTAAAGCGGTCAATGATGATTTCCTGGCTAACATTCAGGCTAATGACTTTGTGGCTAAGCGCTAATTCTATGAATGTCGATATAACCCTGCTACCAGGCAGGGTTATGTGTCAGGCACTACTCGATAATAATGCTGGGTGTAGTCACCAGGCCCAGTTTTTGTTGGGTAGCAGGCGATAATTCATCAACCCGTTCCGACAACCATTCTACAAAAGCGTTTCCATCCATCAGGGTAACCCCTTTTTTACCCGCCTTTTCAGTGACGGATTGGTCAAATTCACCTAACGAAATCAAACATAAATTATAATCGTCTTTTTCTGGAACCCTGAGTAACTGCTCAAGACCATGTGCCGACGTCATTCCGGTATGATCTTTCACCTGTACCAGCAATTTTTGCGTTAAAAACGGGCCTGTATACTCTGCAACAATATCCACGTCTATGCCTGCTTCGTAGGTATTCTTCGACGGAATGACCGCGTTATATCCTTCCAGCTCTAACAACTCTTTTACCAGCACTTCCAGGCCTTCTCCGCCGGCCTTAAGGTAATGTTTGCCCTGGCGTAAATTACTTAACAATGACAATTTAAATGATTCGAGCAGTGCCTCTTTTTTCTCATTTAGCGCTGAATAACCGACTATTGAGCCATTGGAAGCCATTTGTTCAACCCAACCCAGAATTTCCTCTCTGAAATAGTTAAGATCGGCCACGGTCAACCTGATCCGTAAGCGTGCCTGCAAGTTTTTCATCAGCTCTGAGCGGGCAATGGATAGCGGGCCAATGTCTTTGTCAGAGAAGAAATCGACACCTACCTGGTTTTCGCCCCAGGGAAAATCGCAACAAAAACGCTTTTTACCGGTAGCTATGCCAATAAATATACGTGCTGGCGCCGGCACAACAATAATGTCGCCTTGTTTTATTTCGGCAAAGCGGCGCAGCTGATTGCGACTACGCCCTACCCCATGACCACTGGCCTCAATACAGTTATCAACTTCCTCTGCCGAGTGGCAATTACTCAGATCAAACTGCCCCCAGCCAATACCGGCAAACCCTTCAGCCAGCAGTGCGACGGGACTTCTGAGTAAAACAATATTAGCTGTCTGTGCATCGTAGTTCATTTCATCAGCTCCTTGATTTTGCGGTTATTCTGATTTTTATAAATATACTGGTTACATTAAAAGCGAATGTAATTCGTAGATAAATCTAAGGGTTAACACATCCGTATTTTTGCGTATAATCGAGCCAGGTCCCCATAGTTTAACTGGATAAAACAAGAACCTCCTAAGTTTTAGATCTGCGTTCGAGTCGCGGTGGGGACGCCAGTTAACTGATTGAACTTTATCGCTGCGATAGCGTATTAGTTGCATTGTCAGAGTGTATGCGGGGGAGTTATGCGCGACGAAGACCAGGATTTTGAACAACTCGATAGTTTTCAGGATTTCCTGCAGGAACTTGGCGATGTAAAGCCGTTAAAATCTGACGATAAAGTCCACCTGCAGCAAACGCAACAAAGCCTCGAAAAACAGCTGCGCCGTGAAGCTCTGCTGGCGCAAAAACCCAAGGAAAGCCCATTAACCTTTGACGGCGTTAAGCCCGTTGCACCAGATGATTATCTGGAATACAAGCAAGCCGGGATTCAGGATGGCGTGTACAAAAATCTGCGTCAGGGTAAGTACCCCATTGAACAGAAGCTGTCTCTGGCCGGCCTCACCCTGCGTGATTCCAGCATTACACTTTATCAGAAAATCAATGCTGCTCACGAGCGAGGCGTTCGGACGTTACTTATTCAACACGGCAAAGGTGAACAAAGCCAACCCTTTCCGGCGCTGAAAAAATCTTACGTAAATCACTGGTTGCCACAGTTTAACAACGTAATTGCCTTTCACACTGCCCAACCACAGCATGGCGGACTTGGCGCAACCTATGTTTTACTTAAAAAACATCCCAACCAAAAATTGATAAATCGTGAAAAACAGGCAAAACGATAGCCTGCCATTACTGACATAATCTATCGTTACTTATTGATTCTAAAGAATTATTTAGAAGTGACTTGTTCTGCTTCAGTTGCAGTTTCGGCTGACTGGGCGGAGGTACCAAAGGCTGCCGTGACGATCATAAGCAGCACTGCTACAGCTACGCCGGTTAAACCAAAACCTTTTGAAGAACGATTCATATTCGTCTCTTATTATTGCTGTACCACTGTATTGACTTATACAGTGATGTTCACCCATCCCCTACAAGTCCTTGTAACCACAAAGCATTCCGTATTGCTTGCACTACTTTAATGCAGTAAAGGGGCGCTGGCAAGGTGTCTGGACAATTATTTGACACCTTACCGTCATTTTTTTGAAATTAATCAACAAAACGTCGTGCGTTGCGGAAAATTCGCATCCACGGTGAATCTTCCTGCCACTCATCGGCACGCCATGAGTTAGCTACCGCCCTGAATACACGCTCCGGGTGTGGCATCATGATGGTACAACGACCATCATCAGTAGTCAGACCGGTAATCCCCAGGGGTGAACCATTCGGGTTCGCCGGATACTGCGTTGCCACGTCCCCGTAATTGTTAACATAGCGCAGCGCTACCTTTTCCTGCACAGACTGTAAATCAGCATCGCTGGCAAATTCTGCCCGGCCTTCACCGTGAGAGACGGCAATAGGCATTCTTGATCCAGCCATATCAGCAAACAAGACTGATTTAGACTGCTGCACTTCAACCATGGCCACGCGGGCTTCAAATCGCTCTGACTGGTTGGTCACAAAATGTGGCCAGCTGGCGGTGCCCGGGATCAAGGCTTTTAAGTTAGACAGCATCTGACAACCGTTACAAACACCTAAACTAAAGGTGTCATCACGATGGAAGAAACCTTCAAACTGTTCACGTGCCCGTGGGTTAAACAGAATTGACTTCGCCCAGCCTTCACCGGCACCCAGCACGTCACCGTAAGAGAAACCACCACAGGCCGCTAAACCTTTAAACTCTTCCAGCGAAACCGCGCCAGACAATACATCGCTCATGTGCACATCGATAGCGGTGAAGCCTGCACGAGTAAACGCAGCAGCCATTTCCAGATGCGAGTTAACCCCCTGCTCACGCAAAATTGCAATACGAGGCTTAACGCCCTTAGCAATATAAGGCGCGGCAACATCTTCGTTAATGTCGTAGCTCAGCTTAGCGTGTAAGCCCGGATCCTTAGCATCCTGTTTAGCAGTAAATTCCTGATCAGCACAATCAGGGTTATCCCGTAAACGCTGCATAGCGTGAGTGGTTTCTGCCCAGATTGCGCGGTAAGTGGTGCGCGCTTCGCTAAGCACGGTTTCACCAGCGCGGCTAAACTCAATGGTATCGTCAGCGTTAAGCGTACCAATCTGATGAACCAGATCACCCAGACCATTGCTGGCAAACAACGCCAGCGCTGCTTCGGCGTCTTCTGCCTTAACCTGCAGCACTGCACCCAGTTCTTCACTGTACAATGCAGCCAGGTCATCATCACCAAGACTGTCCAGTGCAATGCTCACCCCGGTTTTACCCGCAAAAGCCATTTCAGCCACGGTTACAAACAAGCCGCCGTCAGAACGGTCATGGTAAGCCAGCAGTTTATTGTCGGCTAACAAGGCTTGCACTGAGTTAAAGAAGTTCAGCAACAGTTCCGGCGCATCAAGATCCACCGGTGTGTTACCCAACTGGTTATAAACCTGAGCAAGACAGCTTGCTCCCAGGCGATTCTTACCAGCGCCTAGATCAACCAGCAACAGTACGGTATCACCTTTGTCGGTGCGCAGTTGCGGAGTCACCGTTTTACGAATATCAGAGGCAGCGCCAAAAGCGGTAATCACCAGTGAGAGCGGTGCCGTAACGGCT
The DNA here is from genome assembly GCF_001758465.1 of Marisediminitalea lipolytica. Lineage (GTDB taxonomy): Bacteria > Pseudomonadota > Gammaproteobacteria > Enterobacterales > Alteromonadaceae > Alteromonas > Alteromonas lipolytica. Next base: position 11,081 of record NZ_MJIC01000010.1, on the reverse strand, counting down.
TTATCTTCGCCCTCATCCTGCCATGCCGTTTTCATCGACATGGAATCTTTACCCACCGGAATCGTCAGGCCCAGTGCCGGACACAGCTCTTCACCCACGGCTTTAACCGCTTCGTAAAGACCCGCGTCTTCACCCGGGTGACCGGCGGCGGCCATCCAGTTTGCAGAAAGTTTAATGCGTTTCATATCGCCGATATGAGCAGCGGCAATATTAGTAATGGATTCGGCAACAGCTAAACGCGCCGAGGCAGCAAAATCCAGTAATGCAACCGGTGTACGCTCGCCCATCGCCATTGCTTCACCGTGATAGGTGTCGAAAGCCGAAGCCGTTACCGCAACATCAGCAACCGGCACCTGCCATGGACCCACCATCTGATCACGGCTAACCAAACCGGTAACACTGCGGTCACCGATGGTAATAAGGAAAGTTTTCTCTGCGATAGCCGGCAGGCGCAGTAAACGCTCGGCCGCATCGGCAACCGTAATATTGCTGCAATCCAGCTCGGCTGAACTGTGCGAAGTACTCGCTACATCACGATGCATTTTAGGCGGCTTGCCCAGCAACACTTCCAGTGGCAGGTCGATTGGCTGATTATCGAAGTGTTCATCATTCAATAACAGATGTTGTTCTTCGGTGGCTTCACCAATTACCGCAAAGGGGGCACGCTCACGCTGACAGATAGCTTCGAACACGGCCAGTTTTTCTGGCGCAACTGACAACACATAACGTTCCTGAGATTCGTTACACCAAATCTCCAGCGGCGACATACCCGGCTCGTCTGATAATACCTTGCGCAATTCAAAGCGGCCGCCACGACCGCCGTCGTTAACCAGCTCCGGCATGGCATTGGATAAACCACCAGCGCCCACATCGTGAATAAACTGAATGGGGTTCTCATCGCCCAGCTGCCAGCAGGTATCAATCACTTCCTGACAGCGACGTTCCATTTCCGGGTTATCGCGCTGTACCGATGCAAAATCCAGATCTTCGCTTGACTGACCTGACGCCATTGAAGACGCGGCACCGCCGCCCAGACCGATATTCATGGCCGGACCACCCAGTACGATCAGTTTAGCTCCAACGGTAATTTCGCCTTTTTCGACGTGGTCTTTACGAATGTTCCCCAGACCACCAGCCAGCATAATAGGTTTATGGTAACCACGAACCTCTACGCCGTTAAAGCTGTTAACTTCCTGCTCGTAGGTACGGAAATAACCTAACAGGTTAGGACGACCAAACTCATTGTTAAACGCCGCACCACCCAATGGGCCTTCAATCATAATATCCAGCGCACTAACTATGCGGGACGGTTTGCCGTAATCCACTTCCCAGGGACGCACAGCGTCAGGCAGTTTCAGGTTAGACACGGTAAAGCCCACTAAACCGGCTTTCGGCTTAGAGCCACGACCGGTAGCCCCTTCGTCACGAATTTCGCCACCAGAACCGGTAGCAGCACCAGGGAACGGCGAAATCGCGGTTGGGTGGTTGTGGGTTTCAACCTTCATCAGGATGGCAATATCTTCGTGATGATAGGCATATTCATGAGACTGTGGCTCAGGGAAGAAGCGCCCTGCCTGCCAGCCTTCCATAACGGCCGCGTTATCTTTATAGGCCGAGAAAACATATTCGGGGCACACCTCAAAGGTGTTTTTAATCATTTTGAACAATGATTTAGGCTGCACTTCACCGTCGATAGTCCAATCGGCGTTAAAGATTTTATGGCGGCAGTGCTCTGAGTTAGCCTGGGCAAACATATACAGTTCAATGTCGTTAGGATTACGACCTAACTTAACAAAGTTGTCGTACAGGTAATCAATTTCGTCATCCGCAAGAGCCAGGCCCAGAGTTTGGTTTGCAGACACCAGCGCCGCTTTGCCTTCACCTAAAATATCCACAGAGGTAAATACGCGGGGCTGATGCTTATCAAACAACACCGATGCCGCTTCAGGCGCGGCAAACACGCTTTCGGTCATGCGATCGTGCAGCGCTGCGGCTATGGCATTACGCTGTTCTTCGGTCAGCGCCTCGGCAGCTGCCACATAATAAGCGCACCCTCTTTCTACGCGGCTGATGTCGGTTAAACCACAGTTATGCGCAATGTTGGTTGCTTTACTTGACCAGGGCGAAATCGTGCCCGGACGAGGCGTGACAAAAAAGCACTCGCCTGTGGCTGCTTCCTGCGCCTGCTTCGGTCCATAGGTTAACAATTTATCCAGCACCGACAGTTGCTCTTCGGTCAGTGAGTTGTCACAGTCGACCAAATGAACGAACTCACTATAAAGATGAGTGACCTCGATACCGGATTGCTGTAGTCGCTGGATTAATTTAGCTGCGCGGAAGTCAGATAACGCCGGAGCGCCACGTAGGACCAACATAGTTTGCTACCTAATTTGAGAGAACCGGAGCAGAGTAAATGCCATTCAACCGCCGGTCCTGGTTGTGAACTTGTTTGGCGCGGATTATAGTGGAAAAGCGGCGGCTTGATAACCAGCAAGGGTTATTCAACCGTAATTTTTTTACCAAAAAATCCGGATCCCGTCGTTTTAACGACGATGTCCCAGTAAAAGAATAATAAAAGAAAATAATGAAGCGCTTTGTTCCCCCGATATTTATCCGATTATTGCTGTTACCACTGTGTTTAGGTTTCTCAGCCTTGTGCTGCGTTCAGGCACAGACCAGCCTTATCAATATTTTGCAAAAAGGTGAGCTGAAAGTGGGGGTGCTTAATGACCGTCACCACTATCACACCACTGCTGATGGCCCCCAGGGATTTGATTATCTTTATGCGCGTGGTTACGCCGATTATCTTGAAGTTGCGCTTACTGTTGTGCCTTTTTACGGCGAGCAAGACCTGCTAAACGCACTCACCAGACAAACAATAGATATTGCCGCCCCCCACTTCTCCGGACCGAGCGATAATCCATTGCTAAGTAATGGCCCTGAGCTTTTTACCAGCTCTCTGGTTTACTTATCCGCTAACGCTACTGACACGCCTTGTGAGGCGCTGCCAGTGGAACAGCGCCTGGTTTTACCAGCGCTGCTAAATGCGGCGAATGCGCAAACAAAGGTTACCTGGAAAACAGCCACAACGCCTGACAGTATGAGTTTGCTGGAGCAACTTAGTCACCAGCAAAATGGCTGTACGCTTTTACCTGAAGTGTGGTTGCCGTTGATCGGTAATCGTTTTAGTCAGTTTCGTACCGAATCCGTTACCGATAGCAGGCTGGTTAAGCAATGGCTCACCCGTGCGTCCGATGTAGCCTTACTGGCCAGTTTGTTTGAATATACCCACCTAAGCCGGACTAACGGATCTCTCGCAATTTTACGGGATCAACTAATGTCGCCAATGCCGCCATTAGCAAATCAGGATGCCCGGGCATTTATGCTGGCCTTTGAACAACATTATCCTCACATAAAACGCCAACTGGAGCGCCTGCAAAGTAATCAGGATATTTTGTTTATCGCCGCTATCGATTATCTGCAAGGCAACTGGCAAACAAACCAACCGGATAACACCTTTGCAACGCCATTACCCGGTGAACGTCTGGGGCAAATAAGTGGCGCTATTGACCTTATTGATGCCCGCTTACCGGCCCGGATCGGTGCACCGGATCGACGCTGGTTTACACTGGCAGCCTACGCAATTGGCATTGAGCATATTGAGGATGCCCGCCAACTCACCCAGGCGGCCGGCGGCAATCCGGATTTGTGGATAGATGTAAAACAACAGTTGCCTAAGCTAAGTACTCAGTATGCCGCTACGCCCAATGGCTTCGCTGATGGTCAACGGGCTGTCAGGTTTGTTGCACTGGTTCGCTTCTACGCAGAGACCCTTGCCTTACTTTTGAAAGGTACTTGATCTTTTGTCATATCACCTTCATATAACTTTACTAAAGTGATACATGTAATCACTGGAAAGGCCAACTGGAAAATGCCTAACCATTAATAACAAAAGGAAAATCTTATGAAAAATACAAACAGAAGACGCCATCAGGTGCGTAAAACGAGCCAGAAAATCTTTCAAAGACGCCGTCAGTTTTTAAATTTTGACCTGGCGCAAATGGCAAAAGCAAGCTAATTCCCCGCTTTTGCCGCCTTCTTTTCTGCTCTTCTTCGCTTAAAAAACGCCGATATTACACCGCCGCATTCACTGGCTAAAACACCTCCCGACACCGCGATTTGATGATTTAACTGAGGATGCTGACAAAGTTGCATCACACTGCCAGCCGCGCCGGTTTTCTCATCAAAAGCGCCAAACACCAGGCGATTTATGCGACTGTGTACCAGCAAACCAGCACACATTGGGCAAGGCTCCAGAGTGACGTATAAAGTAGCATCAATAACGCGATAATTTTCGACGGCTTTCGCCGCTTGCCGCAGAGCTTTCATTTCTGCGTGGGCAGAAGGGTCGTGATCCGCAATAGGCGTATTCCAGCCTTCGCCAATAATCCTGCCATCAGCCACGACCACCGCACCAACCGGAATCTCGTTCATGGCTTCGGCTTTTGCTGCCAGCATTAAGGCATGACGCATCCAGTCTTCATCTTGACTAACTTGCTCATTCATTGGTGAAAAAACCTAACTTAATAGTCAAATCAGCGAACAAAAGCATTACTTATTATACCAATAAAAATATAACCAATTGTTTTAAAAAGATTTATTATACTTGGCTAGCTCTTTGCTGCTCTTGCTTCAAATAAGTATTCCACTAAACCATTAGTGTCAGTCTTGCACTTAGAGTGGAATTTGTGCTGAATTATACGTAACTCTAAAAAAGAAGGGAAAAATTATGAGCTTTTGGACAGCAATAGTAGTGATCGTCGCAATTAGTGCCCTGGCGAGCATGATCACGTCAATTTCAAAACATAAATCCAAACATGCCGGGGCGAGCGACAATACCGAGGCACTGGAAAAAGAGATTGCGCAGTTAAAGGAAAGAATTGCGACGCTGGAAAAAATCGTTACCGACCCTGGATACGATTTAAAGAAACAATTTAAAGATCTGGAAAATGACAAGGTCGCCTGATCAGGCCGACGCCCTTCAGATGTTCAAACACCTGACCTGAACAACCTACCCGCTTTCAGCGGGTAGGTGTACTTTGTATTGAACTGAACGGAGATAATGTTTTTACCACTCATTTGCACTACACCTTTTAAAATCCCATAACGCCTTCTATACTTTAGTATCAGTTCAGTTAAAAGTAGTTAGGGTCCGGCATTATGTGGACAGACAACAGTAAGGAAAGTCAAAGCAATAATACGTCCACAATTTTAATTGTTGAAGATGAATTAGCCACGCTCACCATTCTCGAAGATACCCTCTCCGGTGACAATATTACTATTTTACCCGTTTGTACTGAAGCCGGTGCAAACCGACACCTCAGACGGGATATCGCGTTATTCATTATTGATTTAAATTTACCGGATGGTTCAGGCTTAAACCTGATTAAGCACATCCGCAAAATACCGCACCATGTCAACACGCCGATTATTGTTACCACCAGTTCAGACCGGTCAGAAGATATCACCGCGTCATTTATGGCGGGTGCTACCGATTATTTGATTAAGCCACTAAATACCACTGTTTTATTTCATAAAACCAAGCTGTTACTAAATTACCAGAAGCACTGGGATTTATTACAGCTTGAAGCATTTACCGATCCAATGACCATGCTGTTTAACCGTCGCTCTATTACCGAAAAGGCTGAACAAGCCTGGTTACAGAGCCAGCTTTCTGGCGTACCCTTTTGCACCGTCACTGTGGGTATCAGCAAGTTAGAGCAATATAACGAGAAAAACGGTTTTTCAGCCGGCGACAAATTAATTGCGGAGTTTGCCAATATTGTTCGTCAACAGTTAACCAACACAGAGGGCTTTGGCGGGCGTCTGCACGGCGATAACCTTGTGGTTGTATTGCCCGAGTATAACCTGGCAGAAACCGAACGCTTTGCGCAAAATCTCTCCCAGGTATTAGTCAGTTACGTGGATAGCCTTAAAAACTCCAGGGACATTGGGATTGCGCCTAAAATTGGTATTTCTGAGCATCTCGCTGACTCGCTCCCCACACCTGCTGACATTTTTTGTGTGCCCCACAACCGCTTGAATTAGCGCTTAATAGCCATCCAGCAGGTACCGTTCGGCGCGCTCGACGCGCCCGGGCTTACCGGCAATAATTAATACATCACCAGCAACAAATTCGCCTTGCCAGTTCTCCACGGTAGATTCGACGCCATCCCGTTTAATTGCTTTTATCTTCACTTTTTTACGCAACACGGACAGCTCCGATAAAGGTTTGCCCACTGCATAAGCGTTAGCGCCCAGCGCGATGGCATGGATAAACTCCAGCTTATCGGCGGTTTGATAACTTATTTCGGTGGTTTCGCCAGGATAAAAGCCATGCAGGTGATCATAACGGCCTTTACGTTCTTCCCTAACCCGTTTGAGGATTTTCGACATGGGTACGCCAGCGTAATGCATAACCTGTGAAATAAGCATCAGACTGCCTTCCTGCAACTCAGGCACCACCTGACTCGCACCAGCGTTATACAATGCGTCAAGCTCGGCATCTCTTGGTGTGCGCACCATCACATCAATGGTGTCTTTAGCCTGGCGGGCTGAACTTATTACCAGCTTTGCTTTATCAGCCTCGGCAAAGGTCACCAGCACCAGTTTGGCTTTGTCTACCCCAGCAGAATGTAAAATATCCTTTTGCGTGGCATCGCCATAAATTACATGTTCACCGGCACTACGGCTTTCTAACACCCGGATCGGGTCGACGTCGATTACCAGATACGGGACATCTTCCATACTTAGCATTCTGGCAACCGACTGCCCTACCCGGCCAAAACCGCAAATAATGACATGCCCCTCAATTTCGCTCACATTGATAACCGGTACTTCCGGTTCGATACTGGTGTTATTTTCGGGACTTAACTTTTGCGCCAGTGCCAGACTGTTCTCAACCAGCCAGGGCGTAAAAGCCATACTGATTACACCAATAGAAATGAGGATAGAAGACTGCGTAGCGGTAATAACTGAATGGGAGCTTGCCAGTGATGCAATAACAAAACTGAACTCCCCCACCTGGCAAAGTTTTAAGCCGGCTGACCAGCCATCGATTGGGGAAATTGAAAACACACTTGCAGAAAGCCGCACTAAAATCACTTTAGAGAGCATGAGTATCACCACGCCAAGGATCACCCAGTGGCCATAACTCATCAACACGGAAATATCTAACTGCATCCCCACAGTAACAAAAAACAATCCCATCAAAATATCACGAAACGGACGAATATCCGCTTCGAGTTGGTATTTATACTGACTCTCGCCCAACATCATACCGGCCAGAAAGGCCCCTAGCGCCATCGACAGACCAAAGGCATAAGTTAAGCCGCCGGCCAGCAGGGCCACCAGAATAGTGGTTAAAACAAATAACTCATCGGTGCGGGTCCGGGCGACTTCGCGAAAGACCCAGGGCAACACCCATTTACCTGCCGACATTAACAAACCAACCACCAATACACCCTTAACCAGTGCCAGGCTCAGCGCCATGGCAAGGCTGGTATCGCTTTCCCCCGACAGCAACGGAATAACGATCAGAAAAGGCACCACCGCCAGGTCCTGAAACAACAAAATACTGACGGCCAGCTGGGTACGAACGTTATTGAGAATACCCATCTCAGTAACTTGTTTGATAACAATTGCGGTAGAACTTAACGCCAGCATGCCCCCCATCACAATGGCAGCCGACGGTGAGGTGTCAACCAGTAACCAGACCACCAAAGACCCCAGTACGGTTGTCAGTACCATCTGCATTAGCCCGGCGCCGAATACCAGCGAGCGCATAGCCATGAGTTTTGGCAGTGAAAACTCTAACCCCAAAGAAAACAATAAAAAAACAATCCCCACCTCAGCAGCAAGATGCATATCCTCCGGGTGGGAATAAAGCGCCAGACCGCTCGGTCCGGCAATAACGCCGGCAAACAAATACGCCAGGATGGGCGGAAGATGAATACGCTTAAAAACCGCCACACTGGCAACTGCCAGCAGCATTAACAGTACAATCTGAACGAAACCTTGTTCTACCACTTAACTTCCCCGCAATGCATTTTGGGCATGTGTTTTGCAATCTATCGAATAAGTCTAATCGAAGCACACAATTTCACAAGAAACGACATTTTTTTGTCATCGGTTAAGTGAAATACAAGCCACGTAGTGAGGGGCAGCAATTGGATATTTCAATGATTCAGTATGAGCACGCATCATCAGAAGGGAGTTTTCTTAGTTCCGTGGAACCAGAAATACTTACCAGTGAACAGGTTAACAGCGTAATGAATCAGCTGACCTCCACGATTGAAATTTCTACACTGGTATCCCTTTATTTTACGCAGGTAAATAAATATCTGCCGCTTATCGGTATCAATATGAGCGAATTTGACAAGCAGCTTAGCGCCGGTATCGCCAGTAGCGAATACACTGTGAGCCTGCCTGTCAGTGCAATACGCCTGGACCACGGCAAACATGCTGCCTTTGTGCATTATGTTTTTGACGAAAACCTGACACCGGCACAACGTCGTGTGCTGGCAACGCTTCACCAACTATTTACCCGACCGTTGCTACACGCCCTTGAATTCCAGCGTTTGCGCCTGATGGCAACAAAGGATCCGCTGACTAATCTGGGCAATCGCAACGGTTTTAATGAAGCCACGCAGCGCCTGATCAATCGCTTTACCCGCAATGGCCAAACCTTTGGGTTACTAGTGGTAGACCTGGACAATTTTAAGCAGGTAAACGACAAATTCGGCCACCAGCAAGGTGACGAAGTGCTAATCACTACCGCTGAAATCCTCACTGACACCATTCGAGGTCATGAAGAGGCTTACAGGTTTGGTGGCGACGAGTTTTGCTGCCTGTTAGATGTTTCCTCAGCGGCCGAGCTGTCAGCCATTGCCGAACGTATTCACGACGCTATGCACGCTCATCCTTTGTTCAGAAAACATGGCGTTACCTGCAGTATTGGCGGTTCGCTGCTGCGGGAAAATGACAGTATGGGTGAGTTATTTGACCGTGCAGACAAAGCGCTTTACGTAGCCAAAGAAGACGGCAAGGATACGTACCAGGCAGCCTGATGAGGCAAACATTTGCCTCATTGTCTGCACTGGCACGCTAGGCTGTCAGTTCGACCTGCAAATAAACGCTGGCATCCCCCACCGAAGATAAAGGAACTATTTTACCTTTAAGCACAACTGCCAGCGCTTGCTCTGTGTCACTAAGCAACAACACATCGGTTCGCTCCCAGGGCGCAATTCCCCATAGTTTTAACCACTGTTTAAGCGGTTTGTGATGCGCGGCATCCAGCGGCTTGACTGAATGACTCAAAAGCGGCCTGGCCAAACTGAAAAGCGAATTACCAGTGACCGTTTTTACTTCATATTGCGCCCCTTCAGCCGATGTACTCAGCGTCAGTCGCAGCGATAAAGCATCGAGGGTCACGGTTTTGTTAAGCGGTAATGGCCCTTCGACCGAAGGGCCTGGGCAACCCTTTTTTGTCAGCAAAAAAAGCGCATCCTGAAAGCGGCGAAATTCGTGAATGCCAAGAACCACCACAGGTTGTGCATCAGGTTTAGCCTCCAGCATTAACAATAATTGCTCAAGCTGCCTGCTGCCCGGCATTGGTACTGATCTGTTTTCCAGCCAGCGGCGGAGCAGCGCTTTTTGCCAGGCCTGAGAATAACGTTTCAGGCCGCTGACACTGATTCGTTCAGGCCCAGAGCAGATACTTTGTAAACGTTCATCACAAACTTCATCAAGTAACCCCTGCTGCTCAGCACATAAACCGGCACTGCGCGCAACAGTCTGACCAAAAGACGGCCAGCGCGACATAACAGGCGGCAGGATTAGTTGGCGCAGGAAATTGCGGTCGAAGCTATCATCCGCATTGGATTCATCTTCTATCCAGTGTAACTGTTGCGCCAGGGCATAGACTTCAATTTGCTGACGGCTTACCTCCAGCAACGGTCTGACAACCGTTACATCATGCAGGCGGGTTAGTGCCGGAATACCGCCTAGTCCTTTCGGCCCGGCCCCGCGCTTTAACTGCAAAAGCACGGTTTCGACCTGATCATTCTGATGATGGGCTGTCAGAATTACGCCGTTGCAGGCTTTTGCATGCCGGGTTAATGCGGCATAACGCTGTTCTCTGGCACAGGCTTCCAGACTCTCTCGCGGCGCTGGCATCACTTCCACCGTGTAAGCCGTAAACGGCACTGCCAGTGAAGCGCAAAAGCTTGCGCAGAATGTTTGCCATGAGGCCGCATTAGGGCTTAAACCGTGATTAATGTATACCGCTTCTACCACGGGTATTTCATCGCTGGTTTGTAATCGGGTCAGTGCATGTAACAGCACCACCGAATCCACGCCACCGCTAAGCCCAACGATAAGACGTTCGGGCCGATGCTCCTCGGTAAGTCTGCTGAGGCTGATTTTTAGCGCGTGGGCAATCGGGTCCATGGATGGGGTGATACCTGTCAATAACGAATAGATTCCCCCGGGCATGCCCGGGGTTCTTTCTGTTACAGCTCCATTCGGAGCTGATCTGAATCCTTCCGACCTTGATGCTCAACGTAGTTCCGTATTGTGTGCTCGTCTAAGCCTACGCTGCTTACAAAGTAACCCGGCGACCAAACAATATTTTCATTCCAATAGACCTTTCCTAGCCATTTGAATGTCTTTCTCATGTTTGACGCTGACTGGGCTTTGAGTTTACCCATCACTTCTGCTATCGAGTATTTCGGTGGAATGACCATCAACATGTGCATATGGTCATTATCAAAGCCCATTCGCTCTATCGTTACGCCGGGCATACTTCGAAGCAGCTTCGGCAACACTTTGCGCAAATACTCCACGACGAAAGGCTTCAGTATCCGACGCCTGTATTTGGTTACCCAGACGACGTGATATTGAAGTCTATATAGACCATGTGATGAGACTCGAACTTCCATCTTCGTAGCATACAGGCCTCGGACTCATTCATCCACGGGTAAACCCGTGGTGTTCTGTCGCTTCGCGACCGGTCACATAAA
>NZ_MJIC01000009.1 GCF_001758465.1 Marisediminitalea lipolytica | reverse complement strand
TGGAAAGGCTATGTCGGTACATCGCACGACCTGCTATCAGTGAACAACGATTGAGCCTAACTGATTCCGGTAAGGTGAAGTATGAACTCAAGACACCTTACAGAAACGGTACTACCCATGTTTTCTTTTCCCCACTTGATTTCATCGGCAAACTTGCTGCATTAGTGCCACCACCCAGACTTAATCTTACCCGATTTTATGGCGTATTTGCTCCCAATGCTAAGGTGCGTGCCGAGGTAACGGCTTCACAACGTGGAAAGAACAGCCCGCGCTTAGCAGAACATCTGAAAGATTCAGATAAGCCATACCATGCGCGTGCAATGTCATGGGTTCAAAGGTTAAAAAGGGTGTTCAATATCGATATCACCCAGTGCGAAGTGTGTGAAAAGCGCAACGTAAAAATCATTGCCTGCATTACGGATCCGGCTGTTACCCATAAGATATTGGCGTACATTGACAAGCAGATTTTGCTAGGTGCAAAAAAAGAAACTCTTATGCCGCCACTTCGAGCTCCACCGGACGTTGCCCCATTAAGCGACTATATCATTCAACGCGACTTTGACTTTGGTGCTTAATACTCAAAGCCATCCTGATACCGACAATCCTTATATTTTGCCAAGAGTATTAAGTTTACCTGTAACTCGCCATTCCTGAAATCAAAGGCAGGTAAGTCTCGAGTAAGCAGCACTGCCAATTCAATCAACTCACAGCAACTAGCGAAACGAAAGATGTTGGCAACAAAAATGTGTGGCTGCTCTTTTGGGTAGTAGATAGTGTTAATCCTACTTATACTTGAGACCGACAGGGTTGCCAGCGAGCATACTGTCAGCGCCACTGCCCGGGATGAGGCAGGCAAGCTGCACATAAAACATGGGCGTCTGGCTATTAACACCTTCGCCATTGCTTTTAAGCCCGGCATCATTACTGTGCCGTCAGAAACTGTTTCGCCCGATCCTCTGACAGCATTTCCCAGATAGAAGCCACGACCCAGCCTGGTGCAAAATCATCGTTGTAGAAGCCTTTGCCGTTATGGTGATACTGCCAGTTAGTGTGCTGCACCACTTCCGGGTGATAGCCCACTTTCGCCATGCCGGCCATGTATCCTGGACGCGGCAGCAGCTGACTGGTGAGCGAAGTCTGGATAACATCAGCCATATTGGCCGCACGCTTGTCCTGCTTCTCTTCTGCTACCCAGCGCATCACGTTGAGGTAACCGAAGATGTACGCATCAATGTGATTATTCTCAGCAGACACGTTGCCCCAGCCACGGGTTCTCAGGCCGATATCACCCAGCATCTGACCCGGCGCGAACGGCACATCCCATAAATAAAACCAGGACATCACAAAATAATTCGCTTTTGCTGCGGCATCAACGTAGCGCTGGTACTGCTGCTCGTGATCGGTGAGCATAGACAAATAATACAGCGCCATGCCGGTGAACAGTGCGGCTTCCTTATCGATACTGTTAGCATCCAGCGTGGAAGAGTAGTATTCGGCGTTTTTCACCGTTTCATTCACCAGATAGTCACCGGTGCGGCGTGCCGCTTTGAGATAAATAGCATCACCAAAATAACGATGGGCGAAAGCCAGCGCCAGTACCGCAGATGCACTGCTGCCTTCAGCCTCATCCACCACTCTCATATTGATGTCGAACTTGCGGGGGAAACTGCCGTTATCTTTCTGCAACGTCAGCATATTGCTGAGTAAACGACGGATTTTGGTTTCCAACTGGGGATGAGATTTCCCCCGCTGGTTTTCGTATTGCAGATACAGAAACAGCGCGTACAGCCCCTCAGACTGACGACGAATAGAATAGTCCGACGTTTCCCTGCCCTTTTCAAAATTCACCACTTCACGGAGGAAGCCGCCGCTGTTGAAACCCTTGTCGGTGTAACTGCTAATTACCGCTTCACCTTTTGCCACCAGCACTGGCTGATTATGTGCGCGGCCATATTCGATGGCATTAAAAGCGTTCAGCAGTACCCGTCCTATAAAGCCCACCTCAAAATTCGGGCGAATTTCTGCGTTTTCTACAGTGATGTTCTGACCGGAGAAGCCCGCCAGCTCATAGTCGTCGGTAAAGCTCTGTTGATAAAACTGCGACAGAATGCTTTTCACCTGTTCGGTTGGCAAAGGGTTATCAACCGGCTGCGGCTGAAATTCATCGTAAGCCTGTTCCCACACGGCGGCCACGAAGGACGAGAAATCCCCTGCGTCTACGGTGCTGATTTCATAGTTCAGGGTGACCGTCTGGCCCTTTTTCATTGGCAGAAAAGCCTGGGACAAAGGCGCAAGATGCAGTTTTTTGGTGTAAGTGTACGGCGCTTCTAAAAACGGAAAGCCTACCTGCAGGGCGACCTTGCCCCCGATATCGGCAAAGCCTGCGCTGCCGATGTCGCTCTGACCGGACAGAATCATTTCACCTTTACCCGGCAGAGAGATAGCGTCCTTCTGATGTTTGTCGGTACGCATCACCATCATGCCCTGTCCGTCTGCTGGACTGAACACGCTGGTCAGCGGAACACTCAGGCGATCTTCGCGAAACGACCAGTGATGACTGACGTCGGCCGACGGTGCGCCCTCGGAAACTTTGAGGTTTTTCTTGTACCAGAACCCGGGAAGAAACAGATCGCTGTCGCTGAAGTCGTAGGCAGTTGGAATGTGCAGCTGAAGATTGATGTTCACATCGGCGGTGGCCTCGATAGTCACCGCCAGAGTTTCACCTTTTTTGTGCATCATGATGCGTGCACTGTCGAATTGTTCAGTCACTAACTGCCAGTCTGTGCCGTTTTCAGTCTGCCATTGATGCGGCACATCCTGCGCCGGATTACCTGCTGTTTTCACCGCCAGCGTGGCTGAAAACGGCGGCTCTGCGGCAGCGAGACTCGCGGTTACAAAAAAAAGTCCGGCACAGATTACTCTCATGAAACGTCCCTTGTAGAATTTTAGTTTTGCCGCTAAGCGCAGAATACGCCCACCAGACAGGCTAAATCAGCTGATTAACATTTATACCAATAAACTAAAAAACGCACACAGTCAACGTTGTCAACCGAAGAATAAAGATTTATTTTCACAATGTTTTTACCGGATATTGACGATGAAAATGCAGTTTCTTATCAAGTAGCAAAAACCGAATATAAACCGCGCTTATTAGGATATTCATCATATATAAAAACCAAAAGCACCAAAAACGCCCCCTCTTGCACCGGCAAAGAGCAATTTCATAACTGCCACAAAATTTCCATATTTGTGTTTGACAACGTTGACAACTGTTGATAGCGTGAAATTCATACGATGTTCACTAATTGCTCCGGAGAGAGCGAACGGCAGAAGTCGGTAAGCAGGTAAAACGTTAAGAACGTACAAATAAAATCAGGGAATTTAACATGACCAAAAGAAGCAACATGAAACTGTTGGCCAGATCTGTTCTGGCAACCTCAGTGCTCTGCGCGCTTAACACCGCTGCATTCGCTCAGGAACAGGATGGTGCAACACCGGAAGATATTGAACGAATCGGGGTAACCTACCGTTCCAGTCTTGCCGAAGCGGCATCGATGAAAAAAGAAGAGACCAAAGTAACCGACATCATCACTTCAGAAGATATCGGTAAGTTCCCTACCGAGAACATCGCCGAAGCGATTCAGCGTATTCCCGGTGTACAGATTTCTAACATTAACGGCCGTGGTTCCACGATCAGTGTTCGTGGTCTGGGCGCACAGTATGCGCGCACTACCGTTAATAACCAGTCCATGGCCAGCGCCGACTTCACCAGTGGTTTCCGTTTTGACATCATTCAGTCTGAACTGGCTTCTGCTATTGAAGTAGTTAAATCGCCGACGGCGGATATGGATTCCGGTGGCTTGTCCGGTACCATCAACATTAACACTACCCGCCCGCTGTCTTATGACGAGCGCAAGGTGCTGGTATCTGCGAAAGGTCAGTACTCTGAGCTGTCGCCTTCTGGTGATGTTACGCCTAAAGCCAACGTGACTTATGTTGATCAGTTCGCCGATGAAACGTTTGGTGTATTCCTGAACGCCGGTTACCAGGAGCTGGACGACCGTGTTGACGTTATGTTCATGGATCGCTGGTTACGCGACGACAACGATAACATTTATGCTGAACAGCCACGTTATCGCCGTATCGACCGTGAAACCAAGCGTTATATGGCTAATGGTACGTTCCAGTATCGTCCGTCTGACGAACTGGAAATGGTTCTGACCGGTATTTACGTGGAAGATCAGACCTACAACGATCTGCTGCAGCAGGTTTTCTCCATGAGCTGGATGAGTGAAGACTTAACGCCAGTGGGTGAGCCTGTAGGCGGTGCCTATTACAACACCACCGTTAGCGACTTCGTAATTGGTAACAACCGTCAGCTGGAAGATCAGACCGCTAAAACTGAAGCCCTGACTTTCGAAACCACTTACGACACTGACAACTGGAAGCTTTCCGGTGTGCTTCATCACACTAAAGGTACGCTGGACAGCAGCGAAGAAGCAGCCATTGTAGAAGCCATGATTGGCGGTGCAACTATGGATCTGTCCAACCCGGACAACGTGGTATTTACAACCGCTGAAGATCTGACTGATGCGTCTATCTACACGCCAGAGCGTACTATTCGAAACACCTACCCGAACGGTGCGATTCGTAACATGGCATCAGAAGAGAACTCGGTTCAGTTTGACGCCGTTCGCTTCATTGATGACAGCATTATCACCAAGGTGTCCATGGGTGCGAAATACCGCGAAGAAACCTTTGAGCGTGAAGTATATCGCGTAGACCGCCGTACTGTGGGGGAAGCAGATCCGGATACTCAGCCACAGCTGGCTGATTACTCTTATATGGTTACTGACTTCATGGACAATGACATGTCGGTTCCTCACGAGTGGATAGCACCAGACATCCAGGCTTATGTTGACGACCTGGCAGCGGAAGGCATCACCATTCCTGCCCTGTTCAGCCCGCAATCAAGCTATAGCTTAGAGCGTGACATTCTGTCGGTATATGCACAGGCTGATTTTGAAACTGACATTGGCGACATGGTGCTGCGCGGCAACATTGGTGGCCGTTATGAAACCACAGACCGTGATGTAAACACTTACCTGACCGGTGAACCACACCCGGATAACGGTGGCGTGCGTCTGGCGATTGGTGAGTACACCACCAGCTTTGACTACAATAACTTCCTGCCTAACCTGAACATGGTGCTGGAAATTACTGACAGTCTGCAGGCCCGTTTTGCAGCAGCAAAAGTACTGGTTCGCCCTATCCTGACTTCACGTTCCCAGATTGCGCCGTCTCAGCAGTCTACAGAGAATTCTTTCGATACCCGTTCATACTCCATTAACTTAGGTCAGCCTGAGGTGGAAGCAATGACTGCGGATCAGGTGGATTTGGGTCTTGAGTATTACTATGGCGAAGGTGACAGCGTAACGCTGGCGCTGTTCTGGAAAGACATTAAGAACGGTACTGTGTCTGAATACATCTGCCCTGATCAGTATGAAGGTATTTCACTGTCGATGAACGGTTCAGACTGTATGGACGCAGCGGGTAACTTCTACGACATCATGAGCACTTACAACGATGACAGCAAACTGGGCATGCGCGGCTATGAGCTGGGCTGGAACCAGGGCCTGGACGAGTGGTTACCGATTGAAGGCTTCGGCTTCAGCGCTAACTACACCTACATCGACGCGGATGATTCAGATGGTTACATTCTGTCTAACTCATCAGAAGAAACCTGGAACCTTATCGGTTACTGGGAAAACGAAACCTTCACGGCTCGTGTGATGCTTAACCACCGCAGCCCGTACGTTCAGACGCAAACCGACTCGTTCTTTGCCCGTCAGGGACGTGTGGTAGACGGCAGAAACCAGATCGACATTCTGCTTGGCTACAACGTAACTGAAAACCTGAACATTCGTTTCGGTGCACTTAACATCAACGGCAACGATGAAGACGCGTACTTCTCTGAAGCCACGCCAGTATGGCAGACCTCTACTGCTATCGGCAGCAGCTACTACCTGAGCGCGCTTTACACGTTCTGATGTAGCCACCCTAAGGCAGATTACATATCACTATGTTTTCTGCCTTTTCTAGTTTCTTTATTCCCAGGCATTCTATGACTCATACCCGTTTTCCGCTTAAACGTAGCCTGACCATGCTGTCTTACTGCATTGGTCTTTCTCTGGCTGCGCCTGCTGTAGCAGCAGACAAACCTGAATGGCAGGATCTCAGCGTTTATAAAGTGAATACGCTGCCGCCTCACAGTACCTTGTATCCGTACAGTTCAATGGCCCAGGCTAAAACTGACGAACAGACTGCATCGCCTTATTATCAGAGCCTGAACGGCACCTGGCGATTCAAATACTACGAGAATCCACTGAATGTAGCCGCCACCGATTTTGCTGAAACCGGCAGTGAGAAAGGCTGGAACGATATGCCTGTGCCATCGAACTGGCAGCTGGAAGGCTACGATTATCCGATTTATGCCAACATCGATTATCCGTACCCGCGCAAGCCTCCGTTTACGCCGGACTACAACCCGACCGGTCTGTACCTGAAAACCTTCAGCGTGCCGGACGACTGGAAAGACAAACAAATCACCATACATTTTGGTGCAGTAAAATCTGCCTTTTATCTTTATGTGAACGGTAAAAAAGTGGGTTACAGCGAAGACAGCAAAACCCCGGCTGAATTCGATCTGACTCCCTATCTGAAAGACGGCGAGAACACTCTGGTTGCCGAAGTGATTCGTTTCTCTGACGGTAGCTACCTGGAAGATCAGGACTTCTGGCGTCTTGCCGGCATCGAGCGCGATGTGTACCTGGTAGCGACACCAAAAACTTATCTGTATGACATGTTCGCCAAAACCGGCCTTACCGACGATTTCAAAACCGGTACGCTCTCGCTGAGCACTATTTTCCGTAACGTGACTGACACGCCGGCTAAAACAGAATTCAGTTACTCGCTGTACTCGCCGGACAACAAACTGATTAAACAGGGTAAAACCACCTATGCAGTTTCCGGTGATTATGCTCCTCAGGATGCGATTTCTCTGACCGTGCCGGATGTTCAGGCCTGGACAGCAGAAACCCCTAATCTTTACACCCTGGTATTCGCCGCTAAAGAAGGCGATAAACCGGTGTTTTATTCCACCCGCATTGGCTTTCGCGATGTGCGGATTGAAGATGGTCAGCTGCAGGTAAACGGCCAGCCCATCCTGATCAAAGGCGTGAACCGCATTGAGCACGATGAGCGCACCGGGCACGTGGTATCACGGGAAAGTATGCTGCAGGACGTGCTGCTGATGAAGCAGAACAACATCAATGCGGTACGTACCTCCCACTATCCCAACGACCCGTATTTCTACAAACTGACCGACGAATACGGTTTGTATGTGGTGGATGAAGCCAACATTGAATCTCACGGCTTCGGTTTTGAACCGGACGCCACACCCGCAAACATTCCTGAATTTGCCGGTATGCACCACGACCGTATTAAACGCGTTGTTGAGCGTGACAAGAACCATGCGTCAGTAGTGTTCTGGTCACTGGGTAATGAAGCGGGTGACGGCCCTACGTTTATCGACGCTTACAAGTGGGTAAAAGATTTCGATGACTCCCGGGTAACACTTTACGACAAAGCGGAACGCCGTGATGACGTATTTACTGAGCGCCACACCGACGTGGTGACCTGGATGTATGCATCAATCGATGAAATTCACCGTCGTCATTTATCCAAAGACAAAACCCGCCCGTTTATCTGGGTGGAATACGCCCACGCCATGGGTAACAGCACCGGTAACCTGACCGAACTGTGGGACATGGTGCGTAGCGAGCCACGGGTTCAGGGTGGCTTTATCTGGGACTGGGTGGATCAGGGCTTACTGATCGAAAACGAAGACGGCGAAACCTACTGGGGTTACGGCGGCGACTTCGAACCGGAAGGCGTACGTAACGACGGTAACTTCCTGCTGAACGGTCTGATTAACGCCGACCGCACGGCCCATCCCGGCCTGCATGAAGTGAAGCATATTTATCAGAACTTCCATTTCAGCGGCAACGTAAAAGACGGTTTTTCGGTATATAACGAGAACTTCTTCACTGACAGTGACGACTACAATTTCAGCTGGTCGCTGCTGAAAGATGGCGCAGTGGTAAAAACCGGCACGCTGGATATTGACGTAGATGCCCAGCAAACCGAAGCGTTTAAGTTGCCGCAGTTGTCTTCTGCGTTGAAGGGCGACGGTGAGTATTTCGTAAACTTCACCGTAACACCGGCTGAGGATTTTGCTTTCACCGATACCAGCAACGTGCTGGCGGCAGACCAGCTTGCCCTGAAAGGCAGTTTCGCCAGCTACGCGCCGGCGACCACAGGTTCGCTAAAAGTGAGCAAATCAGCTGGCGGAACCACCGTTTCCGGCAAGCAGTGTGAAATCAGCTTTGATGAGCAGGGTTACGTTGCTGCGCTAAGCCGTAATGGCGACGCCATTCTGTCATCGCCGCTTAAGCTGAACTTCTGGCGTGCGCCCACTGATAACGATTTCGGTAACAAAATGCCGGTGCGCAGTAAAAACTGGAAGGCGGCGACCCGCAATCAACAGGGCGAACTGACTGATGTGACTGAGAACGGTAATTCTGTAGTGGTTAAGCAGCACGTTATGCTGGCAGAAACCAGTGCTCAGGCAGATATCAGCTACACCATCGCACCAGACTGTACGCTTACGGTAGATACGCAGCTTAACGTTGCACCAGCAGACGAAGCACTGGAAATTCCGCGTATCGGCTTCAACACCCGTTTACCGATGGCCTACTCCAACGTGCATTACTATGGTCGTGGTCCGCATGAGAACTACGCAGACCGCAAAGCATCTGCGTTCCTCGGACTGTTTGCCGGTGATGTGGACGATTTAGGTTACGACTATACCCGTCCGCAGGAGAACGGTAACCGCACCGATACCCGCTGGCTCACGCTGACCAACGATGCACAGGGCTTGCTGGTTCGCGGCGCACCAGAGTTTGAGTTCTCTGCTCACCACTACGGTATCGACCAGCTCGATCCGGGTGAAAGCAAGCAACAGCGTCACACTATTGATGTGAAAAAGCAGGATTTTGTGGATCTGAACATCGACTACAAACAAATGGGTGTGGGCGGCGATACCAGTTGGGGGCAGAAACCTTATGACGCCTACCTGCTGAATGACACCGCTTATTCGTTCAGCTTTGTGATTGGCCCGGTAACCACCCGCTCATCACTGCTTAAACCAGCGTTTACCGCTATTTCAAACTAATCACAGAAAGCGGTGCAACGCCGCTTTTTTATGAAAGAGTCTCCGTTGGTACCCGGGTGTTTTTACGTTTTTTAGCGCTCGGGTACCCTTTTATGGCATGCTATCGGTCATTAATTTTCCGATTTCACTGCGTGATGAATCCCAAGCCTTTCCAGTTCTGCCCTTCCTGTGCCAGCGACAGCTTCCGGTTAACCGAAAACCGCTATAATTGCGACCGCTGCGACTTCACCTTTTTCATCAATGCCGCCACCGCCGTTGCCGGTATTCTGGTATACAACGGCAAGCTGCTTTTTACTGTGCGCGGCAAAGCGCCTGGCAAAGGCAAGCTGGGACTGCCTGGCGGTTTTGTGGATTTTCACGAATCGCTGGAACAAGCGCTGATCCGTGAAACCCGTGAAGAGCTTGGCATTCACGTGACCGGCTGGAAATATCTGATGTCGGCACCGAATATTTACGACTATGCTGATGTGCGTTATCACACCTGTGATGGCCTGTTTGTGGCGTATCTGAATGAAAAGCCGGAGTTCACCCTGCAGGCTTCAGAGATTGAGGCTGTAAAGTGGTTGCAACCTGACAAGGTTAAGCTGCAGGATATTGCCTTTCCTTCACTGCGACAGGCCGTGAAAATGGTGATCGATTCACTTTAGCGAGTTTCGCTGTTAAAACTATTATCGAATGACGTAATTTGCAGGACGCCATTTAAAGGATTGATTTATGATGCGTTTTTTCAAAATTGTCGGAATTTTGCTGATTGGCCTGCTGGGCATACTCATTTTCAACGTCGTACGCTACACGCCAGTGGAAAACGCGCCATTAAAGCCGATGACGCTTGTTCAGCCCGATGCTAAGGCGCTGGCTAATCAGCTTTCAGAAGCGATCACCTTTCAAACCATTTCCTGGGAAAGCGGCAATCCCGATGACTATGCCAGTTTCATCGCTTTTCAGCAGTGGCTTGAGTCTGCCTACCCGAATGTATTTGCCCAGCTTGAACTCACACGAATAAATACTCACACCCTGCTTTTTCGCTGGCAGGGCGCTGAAGGAACCGGACAGCCAGTGCTGTTTTCCGCCCATTATGACGTGGTGCCGGTAAATCCGGGCACTGAGAATGAATGGTCTCATTCGCCGTTTGCCGGTGACATTGCCGACGGGTACGTGTGGGGCCGGGGCGCACTGGATGATAAAAGCGCGGTGGTAGGCCTGATGGCGTCGTTGTCTGGTTTACTGAAAACCGGTTTTACGCCCGAACAGGATATTTATGTTGCTCTCACCCACGACGAAGAGCTGGGCAGCGAGGACGGCGCGGTGGCACTGACGCAGTGGTTCCGTGATCAGAACATTACGCCTGCCTGGTCGCTGGATGAAGGCTCGTTTGTACTTGATGGTATTGTGCCCGGCGTGGATAAAGGCATTGCCAGCATTAATGTTGCCGAAAAAGGCTATCTTACCCTGAAACTTACTGCCCACGGCGAAGGCGGACACAGTTCCATGCCGCCACAAAACACTGCCGTAACCATACTGGCTGAAGCGCTGGTAAAACTGAAGGACGCACCGTTACCCGGCGGTCTGGAAGGGATCAGCGAGAAAATGTATGGTGATATCGCCCGCAATATGGAATTTAGTAAGCGCTTACTGTTTGCAAACCTCTGGTTATTTAGGCCATTGCTGAGCAGCGTACTCGACGACACCAAAAGCGGTAACGCAATGATGCGTACCACTACAGCGCCTACCATGCTATCTGGCAGCGTGAAATCCAACGTGCTTCCCGCGGCCGCCACGGCCACTATAAACTTCCGTCTGCATCCCCGGGACACGGTTCAGGACGTGGTGGATTGGGTTACCGCTGCCATTGATGATGAACGCATTGATATTGAAGTCGGCGAATTCACTGAAGCCTCGCCGGTCGCCGCCACCGACAATGCAGGATTTGCCCAGCTGGTACAAACCACCCGCGCGGTATACCCCGACACAATCATTACACCGGGCCTGACCATTGCCGCGACCGACAGCCGGTTTTACGGCGATATCACCAATGCCTACCGGTTCAACCCGATGGTAATCAATAACGATGATTTGGAAGGCTTCCACGGTACTAACGAGCGTATCAGCATTGAGAATCTGGTGCGTGCCACCCAGTTTTATACCGCGTTGATGCAGCAGCAGTAGCTATTTACGGCTAAGGAAAGTAAAGCTAAGCGCGCGAAACGGGGAGTGAGTCGTTACCCGGAACCGTCTGCCGCTGGGATGCGGCAGCCGAGGCTCCAGGGACGGATTCACGCCGCGTGCCGGGGAACAGCTCACTTCCGTTTCAGGAGCGCTTAGCTTTTCAGAGGGGAGTGTTCGCCTGCCCAACCACAGGCGAACACGGGTCTGTTAACGATTAACGGCTTCCATCTGCCTTAATGGTTGCCATCAGCTCGCTAACGAGAGACACAGGGTTTTCAGGTTTGTTCAGCGCAGGGATACCGCCTTGCTCAATCCACTCACGTTCCCATTTGATCATCGCCTGCTGCTGGGCTTCGTCATCGAACTCTGTGCCCTGCTGCATAGCCTCGCGGTATGCGGTCAGGTACTGAGTCCAGCGCGGCAGATAGAAATCGGCATACATGCCCTGCCAGGCTTTCGACGCGTAGTCTTTCAGCGATGAACCGCCCCACTGGGTAATTTGCTGACGGGCATTGGTGATGTAGAACGCCGATTCTTCTGCACTTTCACCATAGGCAGAGGCATCGCTCAGCCACGAATGCAGCGTTTCCTGATGCCAGCCCATAAGCGCATCCAGACGGGTGACCAAATCGGTAATTTCCTCTACCAGCGCATCGCCTTTCTCAAACTCTTTGTTCTGATAAGCCTGGATTGCCGCCTGCAGCTTTAAGTCTGTGTGCAGTGATACCGACTGCTTGGTCATGTCAACCAGGTCATAAACAAACAGTGGCGAATCCTGGTATTCGTCAGCTACTGCCAGCAGTTGCTCGATGCCAGAATCCAGGCTTTCCAGATCGCCGGGACTGCCTTCAAACTCAGTGAGCTTGTAGGTAGGACGCTTGAACAGCACATAGGCTCCAGCAGAACCTTCCCACCAGCGCGTCGTCCAGTAGCGTACGGAGTACACACCTTCGATGAGATCATCCCAGGCAGACTGAAGCTCAGCGGAGGTTTTACCGTAGCGGGCATTAGTGTATTCAGACACCCAGCTCTGCATATCCGGCTGTGCTTCCCACGGCAGATCAAACAGGAACTCGTAAGCCACCGAGTTGTTGTTTATGCCTTCCGGGAATACACCAAAACCAGACAGTGCGCCTTTGTTCTCTGAATTGGTGACCACGTCGAGCTGCTCCACGTAATCGCCGAAGTCAGCGTATACAGGATCAGAGCCGCCGTAGTTATGGATGAAACCAAAAATCCACGGCTTACCTTTAAAGCCTTCGGTACGTTGCCATACGTGATAGCGGTCGTTACCGATATCGTGGATCATGGATTTCGCATCCGGCACGTCACGCAGGAACGCTTCGATAGACTGTAAATCCCAGAATTCCTCATCTGCACCGAACATCCAGCCCTGCATCACCCAGGTGGCTTCAGGGGCGGCCTGTTCGATAGACTGATAAATGCGTTTTCCGTAAGACGCTAAGTCGTCGTAACGGGTTTCTTCTGATACCGGCGGCAACATTTCGTTGAACGCATCAGACAGATAATATTCCTGTTCGCCGTAGGTCTCGCTGTAGATTTCAATAAAGCGTTTGGCCACTTTATTAAACAGCGGATCAGCCGGATCCAGCCAGTAAGTCTCGCGATCAAAACCAGACCAGGGAGTCATTTGGTAAATTTTTGCATCAGGGAACAGTTCCACAAATGCTTTTGGTACATAGCCACTGAACGCAGGAACGACTGGTTTCATGCCAAGTTCATCCATGCGGGCGAGAATTTTCTTCTGCAGATCGTGCTTTTTGTTTATCCAGCTTTGCGGCAGCGGACCAGCATGGCCTTCAATATTACCCATACGCTGCCATGGCGTGAACGCCGGGCCGGAGAAATACGAGGTAAGCTCGTCTTCGCTAACGTTAAACTCACGCCACAGTGCCTGCCAAACGTACTCCTGACCTTCCATCGCCACCGGGTTGTTCACCCCGTGCAGTGCCATCCAGTCAATTTCCTGTTCCCAGCGATCCCAGTTCCACCACGGTGTGGTGTAACCATAGGCACAGACGTTTAAGTAAGCACGCTGGTCGAACGGCGTTGCTACAGGTTCGCCGTCAAAATCCGCAAACGAAGCCGGTAAATCTACACGGTTACCTTCCCAGCTAACCGACAATGCACCCTGTTCACGAAGAAACTGATAAGCACCATATGCCATGGCGGCATCACTGTTGCCGCTGATTTCCGCTTTACCGTTGCGTACATCAACTTCGTACCATTCCGGCTTATCGTCAGACACTTTTCGGGTAGACAGATTCGTCAGCTGGCTGTCTGTAACACGGGCCAGTACAGCTTCCACGGCGGAGTGCTCAGAAGGGGTCTGTGAAGCAACACTGCTTTCACTGCCGCCTGCCGGTGGCTGCGGTGCTTCAGCTGTTTTATCACAACCGCTCAGCGCCATCAGAACAGCGAGACATAAAGCGCTGACAGACGCGTTTTTTGCATTGCTCATACGATAAATTTCCTGCATGAATAACAAACGCGCTGCAACGATGGTTGCAGCGCAATAAGGTTTAGAACGAGTACAGTGCACTCAGGTAATAGCTGGTACCAATTACACTGGTAGTCTGCCATACCGGACGTTCATCTGTGTAGTAGGCTTCTTCATCGTTACCGTTGATGTTCAGCGCACCGAAACGCAGGCTGAAATCTTCGGTCACGTTGTAGCCCAGTACCAGGTCGACCTGGTTGCGACCGTCAACAACACGGCCTTCGCGGGCGAAGAATGCATCGGTGTTATCCTGAATATACGGGCTGCGGTTATTCACTGCTACTCGTGCACTGAAGGTTTCGTTTTCCCAGTAACCGATGAAGTTCCAGGTTCTTTCCGATGAGTTGGTCAGCACAAAGCTCTGGCTGTCATCTGCATCGATGTAGGTGAAGTTTGCGGAGAAACCAAAACCTTTTACAGGTAACCACTGATCAAGCCCCTGGTTCCAGCCAAGCTCAAGACCTTTGATGCTGGTGCCTGCGTCATCGTTGTAGGTGCTGGTAATTTCATAGATATTACCGTCGGCATCCAGACAGTCAGTGGCCGTGCCACTAAGAGCAGTACCCTGATAGTCATCAGGACAAACAAACTCGGTCACCGAACCGTTCTCGATTTCTTTCCAGAACAGGGTCAGCGCCAGGCTGTCGCCTTCACCGTAGTACCATTCCAGACCTAAATCGACCTGATCCGCCGTCATTGCTTTCATTTCAGGCTGACCCAAATCGATGCTGTAGGTAGTAGTACCGAAAGAGTTCTCCTGTGAAGTTTCTGACGCAGCAATTTGTGAACGTGAAGTCAGGATTGGGCGCACCAGTACTTTGGCAGCCGCAAAACGGGCCTGCACTTCGTCGTTGAGTTCCAGTACCAGGTTCATGCTGGGCAGGAAGTTGTTGTAGTCGTAATCGATATCGTATTCACCGATAACGTCACGAATCTCGCCATTGAACTCGTTGCGTTCACCGGTGAGGTAAGTGTTTACTGTGCGGTCAGTGGTTTCGTACCGGCCACCGAAATTACCACGGAACGGGAAATCGCCCAGCATGGTGTCGAATTCTGCTTCCGCGTAAAAAGAAACAATATCACGCTCAATGCCGTAAGAAGACTGTGCAGCAAAGAAAGTCGGTACGGTTACACCTTCGGCTTCCAGCGCATCGCGGTATGCCTGCACGTCCGGTGCGATCCAGGCGTGTTCCACAGACATCTGGTTATCGAGGAAGTCCGTGACCATGTAGTTATAGTCAGTCATCAGCGGCAGGTCGGACGGATCAGCTTCGCCAATAGCAAAACGGTCAGTACGATAAAAATCCCGGTTGAACTCTTCTTTACGGTACTTGGCACCGAATGCTACTGAAGTGAAGAAATCACCGTCCAGCGCACGGATTGCATCTACCTGGAAAGCGGTTTCTGACGTATCCATATAACGGGTTGCGCCGTTAGGATACTCGTTGCGCGGCATATCGTAAGGATAGAGCGCCGGATCCGTGAGATCTTCGTCTACGTTGAAAATCACATTGTCGCGGTTTGAAATGTCCATGTCGGCTGAGACCGTAGTCGCCAGAATAACCGCTTCCTCACCGTGCACCGCTTCACCCTTGGTGTAGTGCGCTACGCCAGAGATTTCCCAGTTGTCAGTGGTGTATTTAGACTCCAGGGTAAACGCCTTACTGGTCGCATCTTTCTGCTCCATCTGGCGGTTATTTTCCAGTGTGAAGTTGTCCACACGAACACTTTCGTAAACCCCGTTTACTGGCGAACCTAACAGCGTGATGTCATCACGGTCGAACAGGAAAACCTGCTGATTCAGATCCTGCTCGGTGTCGTCATCGGCATAGATTGCCGTCAGCGTGGTTTCGAAATTCGCAGTCGGACGCCACTGCACCGCACCGTTCATTAGATAACGCTTGGTTTCACGATCGATACGACGATAGCGCGGACGACGGGGATAATCATTGCCGTCATCATCCTGGAACCAGCGACCCATCCACGCATTGTCAACGCGATCGTCCAGCGCCTGATAACCGGCATTCAGGAAAATACCCACAGTGTCGTCAGCGAACTGATCGATATAAGTGATGTTCGCTTTTGGCGTAACATCATCGGTAGGAGAAAATTCCGAGTACTGACCTTTTACCGACGCGACTACTTTACGCTCGCTGTACGACAGCGGCTTAGTTGTATCGATATTGATAGTACCGGATAAACCGCCGGTATCCATGTCGGCACTCGGCGATTTAATGACAGAAATGGACGATGCCAGTTCTGACTGAATAATGTCGTAACGGAAGCCGCCGGTGAAGTCGGCATTCGCCATTGTCTGGCCGTTTACCGTGGTGCGTGCGTATTGCGCGCCCAGGCCACGAACACTGATCGTGGAGCCACGTCCGTTGATGTTAGAAATCTGTACGCCCGGAATACGCTGAATCGCTTCGGCGATGTTTTCTGTGGGGAATTTACCGATATCTTCTGAGGTAATGATATCAGCCACTTTGGTTTCGTCGCGCTTCAGCGCTGACGCTTCTACCAGGCTGCTACGATAAGTAACACCGATTCTTTCGATGTCGTTCTCGTCTGGTACGACTGCTTCCTGAGCAAACGCGGCGGGAGCCAGCGCGCATAGGATGGCACTGGCAATGAGGGTTTTAGTCGGACGCGTGTATTTCATACATGGTTCCCATCAGTTCAACATTTTATTGTTATCCAGCCACTGGCAAGGCGACTGAAAGGGTTTATTTCGTTGTTATTATCACGGTGAATTTTTCGTCACCCTGTTTTCGACGCTATCACCGCGTGTCAACGTTGTCAAACAGTCAGATTAAAAATTTATTACAGAGAAGGAGTGTGTGAGAACCTGATTAAGCCGGTTTTGTGGCTGAGTCGCGGATCACCAGATCCAGTGAAAATCCCTTAGTTTCTGCGGAGTGTACGTCTTTTTCCTGCATCATTTTAATGACCATGGCAGCGGCGCTGGCAGCAATATCAAAATTTGGCTGATTCACTGTGGTCAGATGTGG
The DNA here is from genome assembly GCF_001758465.1 of Marisediminitalea lipolytica. Classification (GTDB taxonomy): domain Bacteria; phylum Pseudomonadota; class Gammaproteobacteria; order Enterobacterales; family Alteromonadaceae; genus Alteromonas; species Alteromonas lipolytica. The sequence continues at coordinate 374,774 of NZ_MJIC01000009.1, read as the reverse complement.
CCAGGTCTGCACGGAGAACGGGCTGTTCTCGAAACCGACGATAGAAATGTTTTCCGGCACCTTGAAGCCACTCAGGCGAGACTGAAAGACTGCACCGGCGGCGATTTCATCGTTACACGCAAAAATGGCAGTAGGATTGTGCTTTAACGCTTCACGGGTCATCGCCATACCGGAATCGAAAGTAAACTCACCATCAATAATGAGATTTTTATCTACCGGCAGGCCCCGGTCTGTCAGGGCTGCACGGAAGCCCTCAAGGCGACCGAGACTGGATTCGTGAGACGAGTGATAACCGAGAAAGGCAATTTTCTGATGACCGAGGTCGAGCAGGTAGTCCGTCATTTTACGGGCGGCACCCACGTCGTCCACGTGAATAACCGGTGCCAGCGTGTCAGGTGCTTCTGCGCCAGACAGAATGCGTACCACTTTGGCATCGCGGTTTAACAGAAAGGTAACCAGTTCACGGTTTTCCGACAGCGGCGGAGTAAGAATAACGCCACCAATCTGGTTTGAACCGATCATGGCCACCAATTCCTTCCCCACTTCTTCGGAACGGGAATCAGTAGGATGAATAACCAGTTCGAAACCCCGTTTACGGCACTCGGAAATAATGCCGTTCTGCATTTCAATCACGTAGTGACTGTTAGGGTTGTCATACACGAAAGCCAGAGAGAACGGCGCTTTGCGCATCACCCGGGCGGTATGATTTGGCTGATAGTTTAGCTTTTCGATGCATTCGAGAACTTTTGAACGCACTTCATCGCTTACGCTGGCTTCTTTATTCACAACCCGTGAAACAGTCTTGAAGGATACCCCTGCCAGCTTGGCAACGTCCTTAATTGTTGGCTTCTTCATAATTTCCTTTCGCGATGAAAAAATGCATGACATTCAGGAGCATAATAACATTCCCCCTGCCCCGCAACATTCCTGTCTACCCCATAAGTAGGACGTTGGTCTATTTTTATACCCAAATAAGATTTGACAACGTTGACAAAGCAAGGTTAACGTAAAAACCCTGATTGCAAAAGAAGCAGTTCACAGATGACAGCTGAAAATAACAAAAAGCGATTACTGTCTCTCGACGTATTTCGCGGGCTAACCATGATGGCGATGATCGTGGTGAACAGTCCGAATACCTATGGCGAACTCTCTCACGCATACTGGGATGGGATTTTCTTTGCCGACCTGATTTTCCCGTTCTTCATCATTATCGTTGGTGTTGCCATCGCGCTGGGCTTTAAGAATGTCACTCCGGATTCACCGAATCTGTCGGCGGTACTTAAAAAAGTGTGGAAGCGAACGTTCATTATGTTCGCGCTGGGTATGGTAGTGAATCTGTTCTATACCCATTTTGAACAAATCCGAATTCTCGGTGTGTTACAGCGTATTGCTCTGGTTTACCTGGCCTGCTGTTATTTTGCTATTTACTGTACACCACGGACCATTGTGAAGTCTGGAATCGCTATTCTTGTACTGTACTGGCTGTTTATTCTGTGCGTACCGGCACCTGGGCTGCCTGCGGGTCACCTGGAGCGCGGCGAAAACATCATCAACTGGTTCGATCGCTTTATGCCCGGCATGTTATGGCGCGGCGAGTGGGACCCGGAAGGACTTCTGAGCACCTTCCCTTCTATCGTCACCGGTATCATTGGTCTGCTGATGGGACGAATTCTGATTAGCGCTAAGCAGGATTTAAAAGAAGCGGTAATGCATCTTTCAGTCTTTGGTTTCGCCTGTTTTGCTATTGGTTGTGTATGGAGCCTTGGCTTCCCATTCATCAAACAAATCTGGTCGAGCTCATTTGTACTGGCTACCGGCGGCATTGCTGCACTGATCCTGGCCTGTATGGTGTGGTACATCGATATTCGTGGCCACCGCGCCGGCACAACCCTGCCGGTAATCTTCGGCGCCAACGCGATTACCGCTTACGTGCTGCATGTCATCATTGAAAAGTGTCTCGACTGGGAAGTTAACGGAACATCTGTTCATCAGATGTGGGTGGACTGGTCGCTGCAGGTTGGAATGAGTGAATTTATCAGTGCAACCATCTGGGTAGTGATGTTTGTGGGTGTGTGTTTCATTCCGGTTTACTGGCTCTGGCGTAAGCAGATTTTCATCAAAATCTAACGCTGCTATTTAACTTTTCATGTGATTTCTAGAGATTCAGTAAGGAACCGTTTGTGATTCATCAACAGTATTTTCTCGGCATCGACGGTGGCGGAACAAAGTGCAAAGCCCGGCTTGAGTCACTGAATGGCGAGCTGTTGGGCGAGGGGCTTTCCGGACCAGCGAATCCGGCTCAGTCTGCCGACATCGCTTTAAACAGCATCATTGATGCCGCTGCACAGGCTGTCGCCGCAGCGAATCTGCCCGCAGAAACAATATCAACACTTCATGTGTGTCTTGGTCTGGCGGGGGTGAATATCCCCGCCTACCGGGATTTAGCTGAAGCCTGGCAGTTACCCTTTGCCAACACCCTGCTGACCACCGACCTGCACGTTGCCTGCGCGGGCGCCCATGGCGGTCAGGAAGGCGCCATCATGATTACCGGCACCGGCAGTTCAGCCTTTGCCTGTGTGAACGATGTACATACCATGATGGGCGGTCACGGCTTTCCGTTAGGGGATAAAGCCAGCGGTGCCTGGCTGGGCTGGCGCGCGCTGTCATCCACCCTCGAAGCGATGGACGGACTGTCGGACACTACACCGCTGACAGACGCCGTGTGCGAACAGCTACATGCTTCCAGTGCTGAGGACATTGTTGCCCAGGCGCTGCACTACCGCTCTGCCGACTATGCCGCGCTGGCGCCAGTAGTAGTTGGTCAGGCCCGGCAGAACGAAGCGCTGGCAACAGCAATTATTCAGGAAGGTGCTGCATACCTCACCATGGTGTTGCAGCGTCTTTCGGATTTAAAACCACAGCGCCTGACTATGATTGGCGGACTGGCCTCCTACTGGAGTGCTCACCTGCCCGACCACATTCAGCGCAAGTTAAGCCCCGCGCTATGCTCACCGGAATACGGTGCGGTAGCGCTGGCCAGACAAGCTTTTAAGGAGGCCTGATATGGCACTCACGACTAAAATGGCCACCGAGGCCGCCGAAACACCCCAGGTATTCCGTAATCAACTTAAAGAAAACAGCGCCAGTGTTGCTGAACTCGCTGAAGCGATAAAGCAGCACGACCCGGCTTTTGTTTACATGATTGGCCGCGGTACCTCTGATCACGCCGGCGTATTCGGTAAATACCTGATTGAGACCGAACTGGGTTTATCCGTGGCTGCCGCAGCCCCTTCAGTTAACAGTGTGTACGGTAAATCACTGCGCCTGAAAGAAGCGCTGGTGTTTGTAATTTCCCAGTCTGGTCGCAGCCCGGACATCATCGCTCAGGCGAAAATGGCCAAAGCACAGGGCGCCCTGTGTGTTGCGCTGGTGAACGACGAAAGCTCACCTATCGCAGACGTGGTGGATTTCTTTATTCCGCTTAAAGCCGGCCCTGAAGTTGCTGTTGCTGCAACCAAAAGCTATCTGGCAAGCCTGTTTGCGCTGCTGCACATTGTTTCTACTTACTCAGAAAACAAGGCGCTTGCTGCATCACTTGAACAGTTGCCCGCGCAGATGGAGCAAACCATTGCTGCCGAACCGGTACTCAGCGCAGAAGCACTGGGCCCGATGGACAGATGCGTAGTGCTGGGTCGTGCTTTCGGTTATGCTGTTTCAAGAGAAATCGCGTTAAAAATGAAAGAAGTATGCGGTATTCAGGCTGAAGCGTTCAGCAGTGCAGAATTCCTGCATGGTCCTATTTCACTGCTTAACCGCGGCGTGGCCATTCTGGATGTGAACATTCCTGACGCCAGCAGCCCGTTCCACGAGGCGCAGATAGCCGAAGTGAAGAAGCGCGGCGCGACGGTTTATCCGCTGCTGACGCCGCCGGAAGATATTCATCCTCTGGTATCGCCCCTGCTTATCATGCAGCGTTTTTATCTCGATATCGAAATCGCGGCCAGAAAACTGGATATGGATCCTGATAATCCGGTAGGCCTGAAAAAAGTCACAGAAACGGTATAAACATCATGCGCTATTTTGCTCCACAATTGTTCGACGGTACCACGCTGCTTTCTGATGTCAGCTTTGACATTGAGAATGGCAAGGTGTCGTCTCTGACCCCGAATTCCGAAGCCGGTGAAGCCACCGTGCTCAACGGGTTAGTGAGCCCGGCGATGGTGGATATTCAGGTGAATGGCGGCGGTGGCGTGCAGTTTAATGAAGCGCCGACGCCAGAAACCTTAAAGCAAATGGCGGATGCTTATCTTACCGTGGGTACCGGCAGCATTATGCCCACGCTTATCACAGATGATCTTGAAGTGATGAAGCGTGGTGCCGATGCCATCGCCATTGCCCATGCCGACAATTCTGCAGCGATTCCCGGTGTGCATTTTGAAGGCCCACACCTGTCGCAGGCTAAAAAAGGCATGCACAGCAGCAGCTTTATTCGTCCGCTAACCGACGAAGAGTTTGCTGTTTTTACCCGCAAGGATTTAGGCGTGGTGCTGGTAACGGTAGCGCCGGAAATGGTATCTCCGGAAGACATCACCCGCCTCGTAGACGCCGGTGTGATTGTGTCTGTTGGCCATACCAATGCCGATTCTGAAACCTGTCTGCGGGCATTTGACGCTGGCGCGACCTCGGCCACTCACCTGTACAACGCCATGTCTGCGTTGAACAGCCGTGAACCCGGCGTGGTAGGCAGTGCCCTGTACCGTGACGATATTTATTGTGGTCTGATTGTGGATCATCAGCACGTTCATCCTATCAGTGCTTCTCTGGCGATTCGACTGAAAGGCGATGACAAACTGATGCTGATCACCGATGCCATGGCTCCAGCGGCCAGCGATGCTGACCATTTCATGTATCAGGGCATTAAAGTGCTGCGTCAGGGGCCGACCCTGAAGCTCGCTGACGGCACGCTTGCCGGTTCGGTGCTTACCATGGAAGAAGCAATTCAGCATACCCATTTCGATTTGGGCTTTCCGCTGGACAGCGTGCTGAAAATGGCTACCGCAACGCCGGCTGCTTTCCTCGGTTTAAGCGACGCTCTGGGCGCGCTGAAGCCCGGCGCTGCAGCAAACTTCATTACTCTCGACGACGAGCTTGGCGTGACCGCTTATTGGCGGGACGGTCAGCGCATGTCGTAACACTTCCCGGGCGTCGCCCTGGTAATACGTTCAAAGGAAAAATAATGACAACAACTGAGCAAGCGACTCCAAAGGGTTCCACACTGTTGCCGATGGCGATCATCGGTACGCTGTTTTTTGTGTTTGGTTTTATAACCTGGCTGAACGGCGCACTTATCCCATTTCTGCAGATTGTCTGTCAGCTTACCGGCACTGAAGCACTGCTGATTTCTTTCAGTTTCTACATTGCCTACGTGGTAATGGCGCTGCCTATGTCTTTCGTACTCAACAAGACTGGTTATAAAAATGCCATGTCGCTGGGCCTGGTGCTTATTGCTGTTGGCTGCTTCCTGTTTGTACCAGCCGCCGAGGCACAGACTTTCCTGCTGTTCATTACGGCACAGTTTATTGTGGGTTCAGGACTGACTATTCTTCAAACCGCATCTAACCCCTATCTGGTAAAAATTGGTCCGGCGGAAACCGCTGCGGCCCGCATTTCCATTATGGGTCTGTTAAATAAAGGTGCAGGCTGGCTGGCTCCTATCGTGTTTACCGCCCTTGTGCTGGGTAACTTTGCAGATGTGTCCGCGCAAAGCATTGAAGCCCTGCCTGCTGCTGAAAAGCAGGTGCAGATTCAACAGCTGGCCGACAGTCTGGTAACGCCATATATCGGTATGGGCATTGCCCTGCTGATCCTGGCTGTAGCGCTGCGCTTCTCTGGTCTGCCGGAACTGGATTTACATCAGGAAGATGACAAGCTTGATGCTACCGGTGCTGCGGAAGGTTCCATTCTGCAGTTCCCGCAGCTGGTTCTGGGTGTGGTTGCCCTGTTCTGTTACGTGGGCGTTGAGGTAATTGCCGGTGATACCATTGGTCTGGCCGGTGCAGCGCTGAACGTAGACGGTCATATTGGCCTGACGTCTTACACCATGTTCTTTATGGTAATTGGCTATACGCTGGGTCTGTTGCTTATTCCCCGTGTGCTTACCCAGCACCAGTTGCTGACACTGTCTGCAGCGCTGGGGATTATTCTGGCGGCACTTATCCCGTTCACTAATCCTGAAAGCGATACTCTTTCTGCAATTCTGTGGGGCTGGACAGGCATTGGTACACTGCCCGACCCGATTACACTGATTGCGCTGATGGGCCTGGCCAACGCTATTGTGTGGCCTGCAGTATGGCCGCTGGCACTGGAAGGTCTGGGCCACTTCACCGCCCGAGGCTCTGCCCTGCTGATCATGGGTATTGCCGGTGGTGCGATTCTGCCTATGTTTTTTGGTGCTATTGCCGACAGCGCCGGCGTGCTGAATGCCTACTGGATGACTATTCCCTGCTACGGCTTCATTCTGTTCTACGCCGTGAAAGGCTGCCGCCTGACGAAGTGGTGATAGTTATTTAGCTGACCAAATAGAAACGGCACCTTGCAGGTGCCGTTTTTGTTTTTAACGCAGTAATCTTGAGCGCAGCAGCTCATCACCCATCAGCCCTTATCGGGCTGACATATAAGATACCGCTCTAATCAGGCCACGTAATTCTGCAAGACCTTTCAGGCGGAATAGCCTGGCTTGAGGTCTTTTTTGTCCTGCTCGTCGGTCAGGGTGTGGCCGTGATCAGGACGCATCGGGATCTGACAACCGATGGACGATTCACAGTTCAGCAGAGCCTGTACCAGACCCACCATGTCGTTATCGCCGTCGAGGTGTGCAGCTTCGTAGAAAGAGCCGTCTTCCTCGCGGGTCACGTTACGCAGATGCACGAAGTAAATACGGTCTTTGAATGCGTTAACCATGGCAATCAGGTCGTTGTCACCGCGGGCGCCATAGGAACCGGCACACAAAGAAAGTTAAGTTGTCGTCTATGAGCGAGAGAATGCTGCGCTTTTCTTGTTGAATAGGGATTAATTCTCTTTAGTAGGAGAATCAAATCTGACTTTCATGTCCGGTTCTCGATCAAAGCGGCCGAAGCGGTGAGTATGAAATCGTATTGCTCAGAAAGATACTTTCACACTTAGTATCAGACGTAATTACTCTCCTACTCCAACAAAAAAGCCACTCTATTTCGAGAGTGGCTTTTATCGACTTTAAGTAAAAGGCGCTTAACGCACGTTCACTTTTGCTGATACGCCCTGTTTTGCCAGCACATCGTCAGCCGATGTTCCGCCAACCACAATGTTGTATTGCCCGGCTAAAACATTCCAATCATGAATAGTCTCGTCAAAGTAAGCAAAGTCACTGCGGCTCAGTGTCAGTGTCACCACTTCAGATGCACCCGGTGCCAACAGCGCTGTTTTGGTAAAGCCTTTCAGCTCTTTTGGCGGACGGTCGTCACGAGGTGTTTGAGACGCCACATACAGCTGCACAATTTCCCGGCCAGCCACCTTACCGGTATTGGTCACTTTCACACTCACTGTCAGGCTATCGTTATCTCCTTTCAGGCTGCCTTTCGATAAGGCAATATCGCTGTAAGCATAGGTGGTGTAAGACAAACCAAAACCGAATGGATAGGCAACATCCTGTGGATGACGATCGAAGTGGCGATAACCCACAAATATATCGTCGTTGTATTCAATCTGTACGTGGTGGGTAGTGGGCGCCTGGCCGTGTACCGGCGAATCGGTCGCCAGTCGAGGCCAGCTGTCGGTAGTTTTACCCGACGGGTTCACTTCACCACGCAGCACGTCTGCAACGATATTAGAGCCATAGTTACCCGGCATACCGATATACAGAATAGCGTCTGCAGAGTCTTCCCACACCGAAGTGACTACCGGGTGAGCGATGTTCAGCAACACAATCAGCTTTTTACCCACGCTGTGATACGCCTTGGACATATTACGGATCATGGTGATTTCATCATCGGTCAGGTCAATCGACGTATTGTCGGTATTTTCCTGCCCCGGGCGACCAATCAATACAATACCCACATCGGTATCTTTGGCTGCGGCTTTGGCCTGTGTCAGACTCATTCCTTCCTGCCAGGCATCGTCATGTTTTACTGCGAAGCCGCCATTTTTAAGGCCCTGGATGAGCGACACCACATCGTCAATATTTACCGTTACCCGGGCACTTCCGCCGCCCTGGAAGATAATACCTTTTTGCGGGGCACCCCAGATTGGGTCACCACCGACAAACTCATCACGGGCGTAACTGCCTACCACAGCACCAACCAGGCCTTGCGCCAGCGGTAATGTACCCTTAGCATTTTTCAGCAGGATCATGCCTTCGGCCGCCGCCTTCTTAGAAAGCTCATTGCCCGCTACTTTCAGCTCATCACTCAGATCGTGCAGCGCCTTAAACTGGCTCTTATCGTAAATCTGCTCCTTAAATGAGCGCGACTTCAAAACGGTTTTCAGTACATTAGTCAGGGCCGCGTTAATATCAGCTTCACTGATTTTGCCCGAGGCAATCTCGTTAACGTGCAGATCAGGACCACCCAATAAGCCACCCAGCAGGTTTCCTCCCGGCGTGTTTAAATCCAGACCATTGCTGTATGAAGAAATCGCATTGTGGTAAGCACCCCAGTCAGGCATTACAAAACCATCAAAACCAAACTCATCACGCAACATCTGGTTTAGCAGGTAATCGTGCTCTGACGAGTGAACATCGTTCACTAGGTTATAGGCCGCCATAGCGCCCCAGGGATTGCCTTTACCCACAGCGATTTCAAAACCGCGCAGATAAATTTCGCGCAGCGCTCGTTCGCTTACCAGCACATTCACAGTACGACGGTTGTTCTCATACTGGTTTACCGCATAGTGCTTAATAGTAGCCCCGGTGCCAGCTTCCTGAGTACCGTTGATCCAGGCTGCCGCCAGTTCACCGGTAATCAGCGGATCCTCTGAGTAATACTCAAATACACGGCCAGCAACCGGATCACGATGAATATTCATACCCGGGCCAAGGATAATATCGGCACCGTAGTATGCCGTTTCCTTACCGATAGCATGCCCAACTTCTTGCAGTAACTCTGTATCCCAGCTCGACGCTAACAGCATAGGGTTAGGGAATGCCGTTGCATAACGTCCACCCAGACGAATACCCGCAGGGCCATCAGCCAGTTCTAGCGAGGTGATACGTAAACGTGGTATTGCCACGGTTGCCGATGCTGCGCCTAATTCGGTTGAGGTACCGGTTAATAGCTGGGTTTTCTCATAATCGCTCAGCTCTGCAATAACCGCCGGAATACTTGCTTCATCGGTAAGTACCCTAAGTGATTTATCCTGCTCAAGCTTAAAGGTTGCCACCGGGCTGTCCGGTAAACCGGCTTTTACTGAGATGGCTTTGACCGTGGCCTGTTTGCCTTGTCGGCTCAAATCAATCGGCCCGCTGTAACGCTTACTGTCGCGATCCGGCTCACTGCCATCCAGTGTGTAATAAATGGTAGCTTCAGGCGTTGCTGATTTTAGTGTAAACGCCTTTGGTAACGACTTATAGCGGCCACTTTGATACATACTGTTTGGCGTATCTGCCGTTACCATATAATCAAAGCTCACCACGCCACTGGGCTTTTCACCATCGCGAGCCGCGATCATTTTTAAGGTAGTCGGCTCGGTAAAGGTGAGCGGACCATAAAACTTCAACGAGCCACGAATACGAGGAATGTACTCCGTGCTTTCTACCGTTGGCTCAGTACCATCGGTGGTAAAGAAAATCCGTGCAGTCGGATCAGGATGATACGGTAAAACCTGCACCCGCCCTACATAGCGCGAAGGTGCCGGGCGCGCCCGTGGACGAATAGTTTGATCCCCGGATTTGAGGTTAATTTTGATTTGCCCCTGCACCCGGTCGCTGTTCTGGATTGGCTTGGCATCAGGGTTATCTATTTGCTGGGCCATGGAACCGGCAGACAAACCGATAGCACAAGAGAATAAAGACGCCAGCAGCGTCGTCTTTGAGGCGATGTGAAGCTTCATAATGCTCGTCTCTTACTTATTAGAATTTTTGTCGTGCTAAGAAAACACCCGCGTCCGGCGGGTGCTGCACAGGCTTAATACTCTCAGGTATTGCACGCTGGTGGCATACCTGCACACCAGCAATATTGCTTGGTCAGAGCTGCTCAGAAAGCTCCGGCAACGCTTCAAACAAGTCTGCAACCAGACCATAATCCGCCACCTGGAAGATAGGCGCGTCTTCGTCTTTATTAATTGCCACGATAACTTTGGAGTCTTTCATACCGGCCAGGTGCTGGATCGCACCAGAGATACCTACGGCAACATACAGCTCAGGCGCAACGATTTTACCCGTTTGACCCACCTGCATATCGTTAGGTACAAAGCCAGCATCAACCGCGGCACGCGATGCACCCACCGCACCGCCAACCTTATCGGCAATGGCTTCAAGCAGGGCAAAGTTGTCGCCGTTTTGCATACCACGACCACCAGATACCACCACTTTGGCCGCGGTTAGTTCAGGGCGGTCAGACTTAGCCACTTCCTCACCAACAAACGAAGAAATACCGGCATCGTGAGCGGCACCCACATTAGTTTGTTCCGCGCTGCCGCCTTCTGCAGCACTTGCGTCAAAGGCTGCGCCACGCACAGTAATGACTTTAATGGCTTCTTCGTTTTTCACCGTGGCGATAACGTTACCGGCGTAAATAGGGCGCTTGAAGGTATCGGCAGACACCACGGCAATGATGTCAGACACCTGGTCTACATCAAGTAACGCAGCAACACGAGGCATCAGGTTTTTACCTGAGGTTGTCGCAGGTGCCAGCACATGGCTGTAGTCACCGGCAACTTCTGCAACCAGTGGTGCCAGGTTTTCAGCCAGCTGATGGCCATAAGCAGCGTTATCCGCTACCAGTACCTTGCTGACACCGGCAACGCTGGCCGCGGCATCAGCGGCAGCCTGACAATCACTGCCAGCAACCAGAATATGAATATCACCGCCAATTTCACTGGCCGCAGTCACGGTGTTAAGAGTGGCCGCCTTCAATGAGGCATTATCGTGTTCAGCTACAATTAAAATACTCATCAGATAACCTTCGCTTCGTTTTTCAGTTTTTCCACCAGCTCACTTACGCTTGCTACCTTGATACCCGCCTGACGGGTCGCTGGTGGCTCTGCGCTCACCAGTGTAACCTTAGATACCGTGTCGACACCCAGCTCACTGGCAGTGAGAGTATCCAGCGGCTTGCGCTTGGCTTTCATGATATTAGGTAAAGATGCATAACGCGGCTCGTTAAGACGCAGGTCTGTCGTGACAATTGCTGGCAGAGCCAGTGATACGGTTTGCAGACCACCGTCGATTTCGCGGATGACCTGAGCTTTACCGTCAGCGATGTCGAGTTTAGAGGCGAAAGTGCCCTGCGGACGGCCGGTTAATGCAGCCAGCATCTGGCCGGTCTGGTTGTTGTCACCGTCGATGGATTGCTTACCCATGATGATCAGTTCGGGTTCTTCGCGGTCGACGACGGCTTCAAGCAATTTAGCAATGGCCAGCGGTTGCAGGCTACCTTCAGCTTCCACATGAATACCACGGTCGGCACCTAACGCCAGCGCGCTGCGGATTTGTTCCTGACAACTCTTATCACCTACTGATACGATAACGACTTCAGTGGCAACACCCGCTTCTTTCAGACGTACTGCTTCTTCTACAGCAATTTCGCAAAATGGGTTAATCGACATTTTTACGTTACCGAGCTCTGGCCCGGTGCCGTCAGACTTGGCTCTGACTTTTACGTTGTAGTCCACCACACGTTTTACCGTTACTAAGACCTTCATACATTCTCCATCATTCAAACCGGGGATCAGGCAAAATTAACAAATCCCACATATTGACATTTTACACACAATTAACAGATTAGCAAAAACAGTGCAATCAAATTGTGCTGTCCGCTGACCACTTAGCCAGCCATATAACCGCCATCAACAATAAAGTTAGCACCGGTTGCATAAGTCGCACGGTCTGATAGCAGCCAGCAGGCCATTTCAGCCATTTCCAGCGGCGTCGCCAGACGTTCAAAAGGTATTTTCGATAAAATCAAGTCGCCACGACGGGCCATGGAGTCTTCAATCATCGCGGTATCCACATAACCCGGGCACAGTGCGTTGATTCGAATTTTCGGCGCATATTCCAGCGCTGCGGTTTTTGTCAGGCCGGTTAACGCATGTTTACTGGCTGCATAACCTGCGGTAGTCGGAAAACCGGTTAACGCCGCCAGCGACGTGGTATTCACAATAGCACCGCCGCCTTGTTTTTCCATCTGCTCGATTTGCGCACGCATCAGATGCCAGGTGCCCAGTACGTTTACCCGCAGAATTTGTTCAAAGGCGTCTTCTTCCCATTCTGCGGTACGTTTACCGCCCTGACCTACCTGACCACCGGTGACACCGGCGTTGTTGAATGCACCGTCCAGACGACCATAAGTTTCAACGGCTTTTGCTACCAGAGCTTTAAGCTCGGCCGGTTTTTCCAGATCGGCGGCAACGCCAATGGCTTCGCCACCGTTATCGTTGATAGACTTAACCAAATCAGCGATTTTACTTTCAGAGCGCGCACTCAGTACCAGCTTAGCGCCTTCTTTAGCGAACAGCTCAGCTGCCGCATTACCAATGCCGCCCGCGGCACCGGTGACTACAATGACTTTTCCGTCTAACATTCCGGACATTCACTATCCCCTTATTCATTTAACTGACCGATGCCTGTATAGCACCGCTCAAAAATTTGTTCAGAGCATTGATAGCAATAAGCAAGCCAGATGAAAAATAGATAAAATCTAAGCAATTGGCGGGTTTAAGACGGGCAATGAGAGGGTTTAGCGTGTTGTCGACACACAATAGTGTCGTCATGAAAGACACTACGACAGCAGCACAGTGCCGCTGTCGTATATAAAGACATTAAGAGAACTGCTGATCAGTCACCGGCTCCTGCCATTCAACAGCACTGCCGTCTAACGCTTCGGTAATCGCAATATGGCTCATAGCAGTCGTATCAGACGCACCATGCCAATGCTTTTCGTGAGGCGAAATCCACACCACATCACCCGCGCGTACTTCGTATTTCTCCTCGCCCCAGGCCTGCACCCAGCCGCAGCCCTGAGTTATAACCAGAATCTGCCCTAACGGATGCACATGCCAGTGAGTTCGGGCGCCAGGCTCAAAGGTCACCAGGCCGGTAGCGACCCGACCAGGCTCATCCGCCACTACTAAAGGGTCGCGGCGCACTGCACCAGTAAAGTTTTCATCAGTGCCCTGACTGGATGGCTGCGAGCCAGATTGAATGACTTTCATTAAATTTCCTCATTATGGTTTATTCCTATACGCAGCAAGTTTTACACCAATTACACGTGTGCCGGCTTATTGCTACGCGCCTGCCCGTGGCATATTCTGTGCATCCGCTTAACCACTTAGTTAAGAATAAAGAGAGCATTATGAGCACCACCGCAAGCGCCGAAAATTCTGGCCAGGAAATATTGCTGCCTGATTTACCCATTATAGATTCTCACTTTCACCTGTTCGATTTACCGCATATTCGTTACATGCTGGATGAATATCTGGCTGACGCACAGGGCGGACACAACGTTATCGCTTCTGTATACAGTGAAACCAGGGCCTTCATCCGTACTGATGGACCAGAGGTTATGCGCCCGCTGGGAGAAGTTGAATTTGCCAATGGCATCGCCGCGATGACCGCCGGTGGTCGCTATGGTAACTGTAAAGTCGCAGCAGCGATTGTGGGCCATGCGGACCTGACCCATGGCCATGCGGTTGGCGAACTGCTGGATAAATCCATGGCTGCCGCACCAGATCGTTACCGTGGCATCCGCCATGTCACTCTGGATTACCCTGATGAGCGGCCATTTCAGTTTATTATGAGCGGACGACCGCCCTCAGGCGTACTGGATAATCCTAACTTTGTGAAAGGGCTGGCCGAACTGGATAAACGCTCACTGATATTTGATGCCGCGATTTACGATCCATCGCTACCTGCCATTACGGCTCTGGCCGACCAGTTCCCGGACCTGCAAATCGTGCTCAACAACATGGGCGGACTGGTGTTAGTGGATATGACACCGGAAGAAAAGGCCGCCGCGATTACGCGCTGGAAAGGGAATCTCACCGAACTGGCTAAACGGCCCAATGTGGCCTGCAAACTCGGCGGTTTAGGCATGCCTACCTGGGGCTTTGATTTTATTCAGCGACCGGATGAAGCCACCTATCAGGAACTGGCTGCGGTCTGGCAACCCTTCGTGGAATCGGTGATTGAAATCTTTGGTGTTGAGCGTTGCATGTACGGCAGCAACTTCCCGCCGGACAAACGTTCAAGCGGCTACGTTAAGGCCCTCAATGCCTACAAATACATTTTAAGAGGCTATTCAGAGACCGAACAACAACAATTGTTTGCCGGTACCGCCAAAGCAATTTATAAGATTGATTAATAAGCCGCGAAAAAACAGTTGTCTCACATGAGCCAGCCTGCTCAGGAGATCCCCGCCTTCGCGGGGATGACGGATATTTGAAATATCGCGGGAATGACGGTTGTTTTTCGTAATCAACACAGAACAAATCACCCCGCCTTCCCGGGTATTTTTCCGAACAGACACAACCCAAGTTAACTCCGTCTTCCCGGAATTTGCGTAGCAAATATCCGGGATCTCCCAACATGATATCGGAGTGTTCAATCGCCCTTAAATGCCACTTTCCGTATGGCTACATCGTACAAAAAGTAGTTTCACGTGAGTCAGACTGTTCAGAAGATCCCCGCCTTCCCGGGTATTTTTCCGAACAGACACAACCCAAGTTAACTCCGTCTTCCCGGAATTTGCATAGCAAATATCCGGGATCTCCCAACATGATATCAGGGTCTTCAATCGCCCTTAAATGCCATTTTCCGTATGGCTACATCGTACAAAAAGTAGTTTCACGTGAATCAGACTGTTCAGGAGATCCCCGCCTTCGCGGGGATGACGGATATTTGAGACATAGCGGAGTGACGGTTGTTTTTTGTGACCATCACAACCCAAATCACACCGTCTTCCCGGAATTTGCATAGCAAATATCCGGGATATCCCAACATGATATCAGGGTCTTCAATCGCCCTTTTACGCCACTTTCCGCGTGGCTACCTCGTTCAAAAAAGGTCGTTTCAGACGAGTCAGCCTTTTGAGGAGATCCCCGCTAAAAACATGCGGGAATGACGGGTATTTTTGGCATCGCAAGGATGACGAGTATTATTAACCGTTATTTAAGATTCTCAAAAATAGCCGCTAAGCCCTGTCCACCACCAATACACATGGTTTCCAGGCCATAACGTGCATCACGACGCTGCATTTCGCGTAGCATGGTCGCCAGAATACGCACACCAGTTGCCCCCAGCGGATGACCCAGGGAAATCCCCGAACCATTTACGTTAAGGCGGGCGAAGTCGTCCTGGCCAAGTCCCAGACTTTGCGTACATGCCAGTACCTGTGCGGCAAAGGCTTCGTTTATTTCCAACAGGTCGATGTCTTTAAGTGATAAGCCAGCGCGGGCCAGCGCTTTTTGCGATGAGGACACAGGGCCTAATCCCATACGCTCAGGTTCAAGACCGGTTACCGCCCAACTTACCAGACGACCAAGGGGTTTCAGACCAAGCTTTTCGGCCATTTCACGGGTGGTAACGATACAGGCCGCAGCGCCGTCATTCTGCCCACTGGCGTTCCCGGCGGTAACAGTTGCGCCGTCATCGAGTTTGGCGCGTACCGCACGCAAACCCGCTAGATCGTCTAGTGAGGTTTGCGGACGCGGGTGTTCATCGGTATCCACAACGGTAGTCTTACCGCGTTTGGTCACTTCAACCGGTACCATTTCGTCATTAAACAAACCATTTTCGATAGCGGCCTTGGCCCGTTGTTGTGAGGTAAAGGCCAGTTCATCCTGAGCCTCACGGCTAATATTTAACTCGCGACGCAGGTTCTCGGCGGTTTCAATCATGCCGCCGGCAATAGGATGGTCGCGCCCACCCGAAGTGATACGCCCGCGCACCAGACGGTCCCACATGGGCGACGAATCACCGCGCAGGCCCCAACGTGCGCCAACCACGTAATGCTCTACCTGACTCATGTTTTCCACACCACCAGCAATCAGCAGTTCAGCCGCGCCGGTTTGTACCCGCATACAGGCATCGATAACGGCCTGTAAACCCGAGCCGCAGCGTCGGTCTACCTGAACACCCGGTACATGCACGCCCAATCCGGCGTCCAGCGCAGCAATACGGCCAATCGCCGGAGCTTCACCGTTAGGGTTACACTGGCCAAAGATCACTTCTTCAACCAGTGCCGGGTCGATGCCGGTTCGTGTCATTAATGCACGTAATACCGTTTCCGCCAGGGTGGCTGCCGGGACATCCTTAAATACACCACCAAAGCCGCCTACCGGCGTGCGCAATGGTTCACAAATTACAGCATCTCTCATAATGGTTCTCTGCTTACTGGTGACCTTAAGGATTACCCTTTGGTCAGAATGGCCTTAACTTCCAAATACTCTTCCATACCGGCAACGCCCATTTCGCGTCCGTTGCCTGATTTCTTATAGCCGCCCATGGGCACTTCAGTGCTCGGCGGCGCGCCGTTGAGAAACACGCGGCCAGCACGCATTACGCGGGCAACATCAAGAATTTCGTCATCGTCGCCAAACACGTAGGCCGCCAGGCCGTACGGTGTGTCGTTAGCCAGTTCAATTGCTTCGTCAACAGTTTCGTAAGTCAGCACTGCCGTAACCATGCCGAAAATTTCTTCGCGAGCAATGGTCATATCCGGCGTCACATTGGAAAAAATAGTCGGCTGCACAAAATAACCACGCTCGATACCAGCAGGACGCCCGGGCCCTCCGGTTAATAGGGTCGCGCCTTCATCGATGGCACTTTGAATGTACGCCTGAATACGTTCGTACTGCGCGGCATTAACCACTGGCCCATGGGTTGTTTCCGGTAGGGTTGGATCGCCAACGCGAACGTGTTTCGCTACTGCATCCTTAAGCGCCTGTTCAGCTTCTGCCAGTTGGCTTTTGTGCACCAGTAAACGCGTAGGCGAATGGCATGACTGCCCGCTGTTAGAAAAACCACGGGTAACGTTAAATTCGGCAGCGGCGACTACATCAGCGCCCGGCATAACGATATTGGCCGATTTACCACCGAGTTCCTGGGCTACGCGTTTTACCGAAGGCGCCGCAGCAGCTGCCACAAGCGTCCCGGCGCGGGTTGAACCGGTAAACGACACCACGTCGATATCATCATGACCGCTGATAGCTTCGCCCACACCCGGTCCGTCACCGTTAACTAAGTTAAATACACCCGCCGGTACACCAGCCTCGTGCAGAATATCGGCGAACACCAGCGCACTGACCGGGGTAAATTCACTGGGTTTCACCACGCTGGTACAACCGGCGGCTAATGATGAAGATAACTTGTTACACAACAACTGAATCGGCCAGTTCCACGGTGTAATCAGTCCGGCTACACCAATGGCTTCGTGACGGATAATAAAACGTCCTTCGCGGCTTTCGAACTGGTAGTCACCCAGGGTTTTGATGGCCTGGCGAATCGCATTAACCGATGAGTCAATCTGCGCCTTTAAACTCACCGGCGCGCCCATTTCTTCGGTGAGCGCTGCGTGTACTTCGTCGCGACGGGCAGAGAACACCTCAGCAATGCGTTCCAGTAAGGCAATTCGCTCTGCAGGTGTCGTTAACGAAAACGTTTTGTATGCGCGACGGGCGGCAGTGACCGCACGGTCGACATCGGCAGGGCAACCCAACGCAACCGTTGCAAACACTTCTTCGGTGGTGGGATTTCTTAGTTCAAAAGGACGGGACTCAATGGGATTTACCCATTCGCCATCAATATAGAATTGACCATAGTGTCTCATAAGCTATCAGAACCTGTTTCGGCAGTGATGAATGTGTGGCTGGCCGCTGTCAGATTGCGGCCAAACCATGAATCTCGGATAAATACGCTTGGTATTTAGACGTTTATAACGTGTATAAGTGCAAGTACGGTGCCAGCTACAGAAGCTGCGTAAAACAGCCATTTTCACCGACTTTATCTACCGCTGCTGTCAACGCCGCACAGACCTGATTGAGCATCAGTGCCGGCAACTGGTGTTGGCGCGCCAGCGTAGTGAGTGGCTGAATAGAGTGATGCAGCTGTCGGATAGAGAACAGCCCATGAGGTTCGTCGGGGCCTAATACCGCCGCGAACAAGGCATTTCCCGCTGCGGACGCGCCAGAGCCAGCATTAATCACATTGCAGAACTCGTTGAGGTCCAGCCCCGCTTTTTTCGCCAGTAATAAGCCTTCAAAAGCGATAACCTGATGACAAGCCGCAAACGCTTCGGACAACACCGCGGCATTATCCTGTGAACCATGCGTATCAGCGCCGCAGTATTCAACGCCAAACATGTTTTGCACAAAGGGGATCAGATCTTCCAGACGGGCGTCCGGCCCAATGGAACGCAGGCCAATATTTAAAAAGCCGCGGCCCATCTCACACACCGGCATAGCGGTACCGTGGGCATGAGCGAAATCGCTGGCCATATTGGTGTCTTTTACCATCAGCTCAATGGCAAAGTCAGTACTTGGTTTACCCTCCGCAATCCCAGGCAGTAATCGCGCGGTAAGGAAACTCTGGCTTGCTTCGCGATTGCCGCTCTCGACAATTTCCGCCATCGACAAGCCCATTACCCGGCCCATTGCCGCCAGTTCCAGCGTCATCATACGATTGGCTGTATTAAGCAGATTATTGATAGATTTCACCATTTGTGCCGAGCCCACTCGCTCACCACAATGAAAGACCTTAGGACTGATATCACACAAAACCGGTTTTGCCCGGTTAAAGCTGGCGCTGTCTCCGGATGCCATTATGGTAATGGTACCCGCTTCTGCGGCGGGCACACCGCCGGCTACGGGCGCATCCAACATCGCAATATTACGAATAGCGAGTTTTTCACTGAAGGCCAGAGTCATAGCCGGTACGCCACTGGTTTGATCGATAATCACTGAACCGGGGTTAACATGCATGTACAGGCCATCTTTGCCAAACAGCGCGGCTTCAACGTGAGTACTTTTGGGTAAACATAAAAAGATAACGTCGCAGCGCTGGCCTAAATCAACCAGTGAACGGGCAGACTCTGCGCCTGCTGCCACCAATTGTTCTCTGGCTTCAGGATTTAAATCCCACACCAGCAGTTCATGATTCTGAACCAACCGGGTAGCCAGAGCCTTACCCATTGCACCGAGTCCCACATAGCCTATCTTCACGTTTTGTCTCCACACTACTTGCTGTAATAACCCATTTCACAAAAACGACCGTGGTGGGTTATGACCTTGAGAAACACAATGTGAAGTACACACAGACAGTGGCTCAGTCAGCTACAACCCCACGACTAGTCTTCGTGGATATTGAGTTCTTCTAATTTTTTGTAGAGATAGGAGCGTGAAATCCCGAGATGGTCTGCCACCTTCTTTTTATTACCACGGAAGCGCACCATGCAATCGCTGATCATTTCCAGCTCTACACGGGCGGTGGCTTCTTTAATCGTGCCGTCGGTCATCCCGCCACCGGTCAGGCGGTTATTACGGTTTTGCGGTTGCGCGCCAAAGCTGCGGCTGCCACCGGACTCACCGCCGAAATCTTCGATGCGTAACACACCATTTTCGGCAAACACAAAGGCCCGTTCCACTTCATGGCGCAGCTGTCTGATATTCCCCGGCCAGCGGCGTGACATCAGATAGTCCACGACATTGCTTTCTACCTCTACATTGGCCTTGTCATACTTGTCGGCCATTTCCTGCATGAAGTGACGCAGCAGTAACGGG
Organism: Marisediminitalea lipolytica; assembly: GCF_001758465.1. Classification (GTDB taxonomy): domain Bacteria; phylum Pseudomonadota; class Gammaproteobacteria; order Enterobacterales; family Alteromonadaceae; genus Alteromonas; species Alteromonas lipolytica. The sequence goes on along the minus strand of NZ_MJIC01000009.1, from coordinate 354,812 downwards.
ATGTCTTCTTTCCGTTCTTCCAGGCTTGGCAGGGTGATGCACACCGGGCTGATACGATAGAACAAGTCCAGACGGAATTTGTTTTCTTCTACCAAATCTTCCAGGTTGTGGTTAGTTGCACTGCACAGGCGGAAGTCGACGCTTTTTGGCTTATCACCACCAACCCGCTCAACAATTCGTTCCTGCAGTACGCGCAATAATTTCGATTGCACTTCCAGCGGCATATCACCAATTTCGTCAAGGAAAATAGTACCGCCATCAGCCTGTTCAAACTTACCCGGACGACCTTTACGATGAGCACCGGTAAAGGCACCCGCTTCGTAACCAAACAGCTCGCTTTCAACCAGCGTGGCTGGCAGTGCTGCAGCGTTTACCGTAACCAGGTTGCTGTCACTTCGCTGGCTGTACATATGCAATGCCCGCGCCACAAGCTCTTTACCCGTGCCACTCTCACCCTGAATAAGTACCGGCACATCAAGTGCGGCAACCTTCTTGATCTGGCGGCGTACCGCTTCAATCGCGAGGCTTTGGCCAATGATGGCATCGAGGTATTTTTCTTTAACTTTGTCTGATTTGGACTCGCGTTCGTATTCAGCAAGACGCTTTTCCAATGCGGTAATTTTGCGCGACATTTTCTCGATTTGCTGGGGGCCCTTAAACATAACACGGCCAATGGCTCCCACTATTTCACCGTCACGACGAATAGGATGACGCGAGGTAACCCGCTGGGTATCGCCCATTTGCAGCACCTGGCCCACTTCGGCAACGCCGGTTTTGATCACGTCACACAGCCGTGAATTAGGGATAACGTCGGTAACCTTAGCGCCAATGGCTTCGCCGTGTTTGAGGCCAAAAAACTTTTCATGCACCGGCGACAAATAAGCCAGTCGCCCCTGCCTGTTCGCCACAACCATGGCGTCGTAGGGGTCAGTTAAGATTTGTTCGAGAATGTTGGTAGAGAAATCCACACCAAGCAGGAATTCCATCACTGCGTCATTGGCTTCATCCATTAATAGCAGGATATATTTGTCATCATTAGGCGCAAATAATCCAATATAGCGCGAATCTTGTGTATCGATTGGCACAATCCGTTTACTAACGGCCTCCTGCACCCAGGCAGGTGTTTTGACTAAAGCTTGTACTGTTTTTTCTTCGCCGACACCTGACGCAAGCAATATCCCTTTGTCCTGACTGGAAATTATAAACCCTTTCAAATCTTTAAGACTCATTTGAAAAATGCCTTAGTTGCTAGAAATGTATTTAACAAAGTCACTATAACGTAAAAATGTTGTTATTGCGCTCACTTTTAAAAAACAATTATTTTACATAGTGAGATTAGCTTATTTTGTGGCAAAAGCCCACTGATGATCACAAGCACCCGCCAGAGCATACTGGCCTGAGTATTGCTACATGGGTATTGTTATAAAAAACTTCTGTTACCCTAAATTTGTTATTGCACATGTTGCATCCATACCGGAGGTTCCCCCATGGAGAACAGACCCTCAGATTTCGCCAACGGCGATTCACAGTCATACTGGCAAGCCGCGCTTGAGCAACGTCTTGAATTCCAGCGCTGCGAATCCTGCCAACATATTCAGTTTCCGCCTCGCGTACAGTGCAGCAAATGCTGGAGTGCCGACATCGTGCCGCATACCTGCTCTGGCGATGGCACCATTGAAAGCGTCACCATTGTGGAGCGTGCGCCGCTGCCACAGTTTCGTGACAAAGTACCTTATGCCGTCGTTGCCGTAATCACTGCCGAAGGCCCGCGCATGATCACCAACCTGATTGGCGAAGGTGCGCTGGATGCCCATATTGGCGATGCAGTAACTGTTTGTTTTGAAGCCGATGCTAAGGGCAATATGCTCCCTCAGTGGCAACTTGCGTGATAGTCCTTGTTGTCCACCGCCGATACGGTGGACACAACCATCCCTAACCCCCGTTAACTTAACGTCCGTTAAACTGTGGGGCGCGTTTATCTTTAAGTGCAGCAACCGCTTCTTTGTGATCTTCACTGGTCCTTACCACCGCTAACTGCGCGGCTAAGTCATCCAAATGCACATCAAGCGTAGTCTGCCCACCATGGTTTACCAGTTTTTTGATTGCTTTAACCGACAACGGCGCAGCGCTGGCAATTTGCTCAGCGTAATCTGTTACATCAGCTGCAAAGGTTTCAGCAGCGAAAACCCGATCCACCAAACCCAGACGCTCAGCTTCGTTGATATCCACCCAGCGACCGGTCCAGAACATATCCAGCGCTTTGGATTTGCCGATAATCCGCGGTAAAAACCAGGCCCCGCCCACGCCGGGCAGTAAGCCCATTTTGGCGTAGGTTTCAGCGAATTTCGCTTCACTTGAAGCCACGCGGATATCGCACATCAGCGCCACATCCATACCGCCGCCAACCGCGGCACCATTAACAGCAGCAATAACCGGCTTATCCAGTCGGGCAACGGCACGAACCAATGAATGGGCTACCGCCGTCATACGGTCCCGGGCTTCGATCACCGTTTGTTCGGTGCGCCCGGCCATCCGGCCGGTATCTGCGCCAGAACAAAAACTTTTGCCCGCCGCAGCAAACACCACTACCCGCACGTCATTACGCTGTTGGCACTCACCTAATAACTCAACCCAACGGGCGATCATCTCATCGGTAAACGCATTGCGTTTATCCGGTCGGTTAAGCGTAATCGTGGCGACACCCGCATCGGATACGCTAAACAATAAGTCTTCGGTTACGCTCATGCCGCATCACCTTCAGGACGGGCACGATACATAAAAGTAGCCAGCATGCTTTGCACGGTTTCGCCGCGCTGATTCACAAACTCGCGTTTGAATTTCACAATGCCACGACCGGGTTTTGAGGTGCCACGGGTTTCCAGCACGGTAGAACGCATAAACAAGGTGTCACCGTGTTTAACCGGGCTATGCATGCGCCACTCGTCAATCCCCAGCACCGCCATCAGCGTGCCGTCGTTAACGCCACTGGCGTACTGCAGACCGCCCATTACAGCGTAAATAAGCGGAGCATGGGCAATCGGCTCACCAAATGGTGTGGTTTTGCAATATTCCCAGTCGGTATGCACACCGTTAAAGTCACCAGACAAACAGGCGAAGTTCACAATATCGGTGTTAGTAATAGTCCGTTTGGGGGTCTCGATAACCTGACCCACCGTAAAATCGTCGTAGTAGTAGCCGCGCACGCTTGCAGTCATAAGCTCATGCTCCTGTCACTTTTGTTAGCGTTTTTGTTTAGTTAAAATGGCGGTACAGTGAGACGACAACACGCCTCCCTCGCCATGGACAATCGCCGCCTCGGCACCAGTAACCTGGCGCTTATCGGCATTGCCGCGTAATTGTCGTACGGCTTCGATTATGGCCATCAGGCCGCCCACCGCGCCGGCGTGAGCATGACTTAGCATGCCGCCGTGGGTGTTAACCGGTAACCTGCCGCCCACCGCAGCATCGCCGCTGGCAAACATCGCGCCGCCTTCACCACGCGGTGCCAGACCCAGCTCTTCCATTTCGATAATGGGCACGATGGTGAAACAGTCATACAGCATGGCCAGGTTCATATCCTGTGGGCCAAGCCCTGCCATGGAATAAGCCAGCTGGCCTGATTGCGCCGCGCCAAACTCGGTGAGACTCGGTGCACTGGTTAAATGTTCGTGGGTATGCGCTTCGCCAATACCGGCCAGCCAGACCGGCTCACAAGGCAGTTCCTCAGCAAGCTCTGGTGTGGTAACGATAAACGCGCCACCGGCATCGGATATCAAACAACAATCGAGCATATGCAGCGGGTCTGAAATCACTTTTGAACCCAGTACGTCGTCGGCGGTAATGGGCTTTTTCATGTGCGCATTAGGATGCAACAGCGCGTGGTTGCGGGTGTTCACAGCCACCGCCGCCATTTGTTCCCGGGTGGTGCCGTATTTCGCCATGTAGGCTTTTGCCACCAGCGCATATAACGATGGAATGCCAAGGCCGTAGGGCGCTTCAAAGTAAGGGTGGCCAACCGCCGCAAGCGCTGACACTGCATCGTCACGACTAATACCAGTGGCGCGGTTTTCACCGGCACATACCAGTACATACTTAGCCGCACCGCTGTTTACCGCTTGCGCAGCATGATGCAGCATAACTGTGGGGCTGGCACCGCCAGCTACAATTGAGCTGCTGTACGTAGGACTGATACCTAAATACTCAGCCAGCACGGATCCCAGCATAAAATAGGGTTCGGTAAAGGAGTAGGCGGTTAGCAATCCATCAATCTTGTCCGGCGTTAATCCCGCATTTGCAATAGCGCGACTGGCAGCCTGGGCATTCAGGCCCAGCCCGCTCATATGTGGTAACTTACCGATGTCACTTTCACCGACACCTACAATGACAGCTTTATTTCTTAAAGACACTCATGTCCTCCGGACAGTCACTTTGTTAACCCGAATGGGTGTATCAAAGGCATAATCCCGTAATAAACACGGGGCGTACCTGATATCTCGCTCAGGCCCTGCCTTGGTTGCTTACAAGGGGCAATGCAATAAGTAAGCCACCGGCCAGAACCATTGTGCTTACAAAGGGAGTCGATTTCAGTGGCACAGTACTTGCTCTTGTCACTGCGACAATACGTGTTGGTATCTGCCGGTCAGTTCCCTCGTATTGATATGTTTAAACCTTATTTGGCAACAGTAGAGGACCACTAATGGACCAAATGCTACCCGAAGAAATTGGTGCTATCCGCGAAAGCATCCGCCGCTTCATGGAAACTGAAGTCGTACCCGTCATGGACGGTTTTGAAGAGCGCAGAGAGCTGCCCAGAGAACTGATTAAAAAGGCCGGTGAAGCCGGTTACTACGGCGCTACATTTCCTGAGGAAGTGGGCGGTAGCGATATGGGCTATCTGGCAGCTGCTGTCATCATTGAAGAAATTGCCCGCATTGATGTGCGTTATGGTGGTTTCAACCAGAACGGCGGTAACTGCCCGGCGTGTATTTACCTTGGTGGTACCGAAGAACAGATTAAAAAATACGTGCCGGACTTACTGGCAGGTAAAACCGTAGGGATGATGGCACTGACCGAATCAGGCGGTGGTTCTGATGCGGCTGGCGCAATGAAAACTACCGCCCGTCGCGAAGGTGATGTGTATAAGATAAACGGTTCAAAAATGTGGGCTACTCTGGGCGATGAATGCGATGTAGGTATTCTGCTGGCCAAAACCGATCCGGATGCTGGCGCTAAAGGCGTTACGGCGTTCATCGTGGAACCGAAAAAGTACCCGGGCTACACTGCCCAGCCAATCGAAGTAGGGCTGTCCAGCTCGTTCCGCTGCTGCGCACTGTTTTTAGATGACTTTGAAGTACCGGTTGAAAACCGCCTGGGTGAAGAAGGCGACGGCTTCAAGATTGTTATGCGTGCGCTGCAAGGCGGCCGGGCAGTTATCGGCGCAAAAGCACTGGGTATTGCCATTGGAGCTTTTGAAGATGCCGTGCAATATGCCAACGAACGTATCATTAAAGGACAGCCGATTGGTAAGTACCAGATGATTCAGTCACAAATCGCAGAAATGGCCGTAGCAATCGAGGCCAGCCGTGCGCTGGTTTATCAGGCTGCTGAAGCCATGGACCGTGAACTGCCGACCAACCGCATTGCGTCTATTGCAAAGTTCCACGCGTCGCAAACGGCTAAGTTCTGTACCGATCAGGCTCAGCAAATCTTTGGTGGTTATGGCTTGTCTAAAGAATACCGGATCTCCCGCTATCGTAACTATGCCGACCTGATGTTTACCGGTGAAGGTACTGCAAACGTGCAAAAAGTGCTGATTGCAGAAGATGCCCTTGGTTATAAAGTGGCTGACCGTCACCACGGCAAAACCGGCCTGCGGGAAATGGGCCGCCGTTAATACCTGCTTCCTGACCAAAAGCCGTCCCGGAATAATTCTGCGACGGCTTTTTTATTGCCTGCGCTTATACCAAACTTATTTTATCTGACTGTCTTTATCACGCTCACTTTAGTGTTGATTGTGTTTTTTATACACACGTCTGCCAGGCCAGAAATCAACTTACCCGCCGAAAACACTCCACAGCCCCTGTTCCTTGGGGGGTTAAAGCAAAACGACATTTGGCATACATATTGCCATTTCTTCTCTACAATTTTGTAGATGAGCCGTGATTTGAGCGCGGCCGTAAGTCAAAGTGGGACTATAGATGAGTGAAATGACACAGCAACTGGATAAGCTATTCCGCCCGGAGAGTATCGCCATCGTCGGTGCTTCGCCTAAAGAAGGTAATGCCAGAAACCGATTGGTGAAAATTGTTCAGAAATTTGGTTTTGAAGGACGCGTGTACCCGATTACGCCCAGCCATGACGAAGTAGAAGGGCTTAAGGCGTATAAGACCGTGGCTGAATTGCCAGAAGTACCTGATGTCGCGCTCATCATAACGCCAGCCGCAACCGTACCGGCAATTGTTGCTGAATGTGGTGAAAAGGGCATTAAAACGGCTATGGTATTCAGCTCAGGTTTTGAAGAAGTTGATGGCGGCGATGTACTGGCTAAAGAGCTGGCCGATAACGCCAACAAATACGGTATTGCACTGCTAGGTGCTAACGGCCAGGGCTGTTGGTCAGTGAAGCATAAAGCCATGATGACCTTTGGTGGCGGTGCCTTTGCAGTAGATAAACTCATTCACTCTCCCATTGCTATTATCAGCCAGAGCGGTGCACTGGCCGGTGCTATGGGACGCTACCTGCAAACCTCGGGAGTGGGCTGTTCTTATATTGTCAGCGTAGGTAACGAAACGGTACTGGACGCTCTGGACGCGCTGGAATGGATCATCGAGCAGGACGACGTAAAAGTCGCCGCCCTGTATCTGGAAGGTCTGAACGATGCCCACCGTCTGGTTGAACTGGCCGAGCGCGCCCGCGAGCGCGACGTACAAATCGTAGCACTGAAAACCGGCCGTTCGGCGTTTGGTCAGGAAGCCACGGCATCGCACACCGGTAAAATTGCCTCGCCATACTCGATTTATCAAAAAGTGCTGAAAGATGCCGGCATTGTGCTGGTTGAAAGCCTGGAGGAAATCCTCGCTGCGGCAGAGATTTTCTCCTTTATGCCAGCTCCTCGCGCTGCCGCCGATGATAAAAGCGGTATTACTATTTTAAGTTCATCAGGCGGTGCCGGTGCACTGCTGGCCGACCACTGTGAAGAAGCGAACCTGCCTATGGCGCGGTTTAGCGAACAAACCGTGGCAACCCTTACTGAAGTACTGCCGGAGTTTGCCCGTAAAGAAAATCCGATTGATTTAACCGGCCAGGTTCGCGGCATGCCGAATCTGTTCCGTGATGCCATTGCCGCCGTTGTGGCTGAGCCTCGCACCCAGGCTATTATTATTCAGTTTTCCAGTAGTGGTAAACGTGACCTGCTGGATAACGCCGATGCCTTTAAAGCTGCAGCTGCCTCAAGTGGTGTACCAATCGTAATTACGTTTGCGGCGGAAAAAGTGGATGACGCAACACGCAGTGAATTCCGTGACGCCGGTATCTTACTATCTGAAGATCCGTCTTACAGTATGCGAGCACTGAGCTGGTTGTTTACCAAACAAGAGGCAAAGAGCCTGCCTGCGCTGAAAAAACGCACTGCTGTTGAACCACGTCCTGCCCCAGTGGAATGGCAGGAGACGATGGACTACCTCAGCGAAGCCGGCGTTACCCCGGCACCATGGGCCATCCTACCAGCGAATACCACCGCAGCCGATGCCTGCCGCGCACTTAAACCACCCTTTGTGGTTAAAGCGCTGCCATCTGAAGCCGAACATAAAACTGAGCTGGGACTGGTTAAACTGCGCGTGGCCAGTTTCGATGATATCGACGCTATCGCGGCAGATTTTCGGGCCAAACTGAACAAGCCTGAAATGGGTGTGCTCATTCAGGAAATGATTGGCGACGGCGTGGAAGTGGTGTTGTCTTGCCTGCGTAACACTGACTTTGGTCCGGTGCTTTCAATCGGTTCAGGCGGTGTGGCGGTAGAGCTTTATCGCGACGTTACTTATGTTTCGCTGCCGGCTACCCCGGCACAGGTAAAAACCGCTATCAGCGGATTAAAACTGAATCACTTATTAAGTGGCTTCCGCGGTGCACCAAAGGCCGATATTGACGCGCTATGCGAAGCGGCAGCGAAATTTGGTGATTTATTCCTGGCCACCCCAAGCATGTCAGAAGTGGAAGTGAACCCTGTAATGGTTCGCCCGGAAGGCATGGGGCTGGCGGCTGTGGACTTTCTTGCTAGCATTACCGAATAGTTTTGCCCGAACTTTCGGTAAACACTCCATAGCCCGGCTTACGCCGGGCTATTTTTATTGACGATAAAGCCGTTTTACTATGAACTTTGCGTACGCTGTCAGTGCTGTTGCAAAACCGGATATTTGCCCATAGCAACAATTAGCAGCGCACCCACAACGGAAAGTACGGCAACCATGCTCAACGTGAGATTATAGTTACCAGACACATCGAATGCCCAGCCAAAAATTACTGGGGCAACACCCGCGCCAATGGAAAAGAAGATATACAAAAAGCCATAAAGAGAGCCATAGTAAGCCAAACCAAAATAACGGCTAATAAGATAGGCCATGATATCCAGTTCTGCACCGGCAGCCAGGCCCACAATCAATGCAGCCAGTGCCATTTGTGTATCGCTCAGAGCAGGTTGCTTCAAAAGAATGGCAGATATCAGCGGCATAAATAAGAACAGTGCGGCTATTGCTGGCGCCCACAAACGATCCATCAGAAAACCAGCCAAAAGACGCCCGGCAATAACGCTAATTCCTACTAATCCGGCATAACCAGCAGCTTCGCCAACGGTCAGACCTTTATCCGTTAAAATTGGCACAAGGTTGGTGATCACACCGGAAATCCCTACAGCGACACATAATAAGGCAATACACAGCGCCCAAAGCTTGTAGCCTTTTAATGCTTGTTTGAGCGTTAAGCCAGTTTTAGGCGCTGGCGCACTTTCTGACTCACGACTTTGCTGCTGAGGCTTACCTGCATGACCAAATTCAAAGAAAAACAGCAAGAGTGGAACAAAAGAAATAACCAGTACTGTGACGCCTAATAATGCGTAAGCATTGCGCCAGCCATATTCTCCAATGAGCCAGGCAGCGTATTTAGGCGCAACGGCTGCGGCGATACCCGTTCCCATTAACGTCAGCCCTAAAGCGAGTCCTCTGGAGCGATCAAACCACTGATTAACCACCTTGGTCCAGGTTATAGGCAGCGTGCCTGCAGCCAATACAGACATCACAACCCACCCGGCATAGAAGGACCGCACGTCGTTGCCGACAAAAGATAATCCGACCAGGCTTAATGTGAACAAAGGCATTGAAGTAAGTGCAACGGCTCTTGCGCCAAATCTATCTATCAGCATACCTGTCAAAGGGGCAGTAAAAATAGCTGCTAATATCATGATGCTGATACCGATTTGAATTTCTCCCCGCGACCACGGCATATCAGTATCAATCGCTGCGACAAAGACGCTGTTGGTATAGAAACACACTGACGAAATACCGCATCCGGCACCAATCAATGATGCAATCAACGCTTTGTAGCCCTGTTTAAACTCTTGCAGAGATGACGATGAGTCCGGCGCAATTGCAGTGCTTTCAACCGACATGGCAAATCCTTCTAAGCAATTCAGATAGGCGGGATCCGGTGGTTAGAACCGAAACCATAAAACTTTTAAGTTATCGAAACCACGTCTGAAGTCTATGACATTTGTCAGAGTGTCCACTATTGAGACAACTATTTAAATTCCGCTTTCCGAATCACTTTTCGGTGATATGTTTTTTACTCACTGACATTGCACTTGTAACACTAGCTACCGGACAGGTGCACAGGCACCTTCCGGCATCATCGGGTTTAAGAGGTTGGAAATGCGCATCATTTTAAGCGCTGTTGATTAATCCAGCGCGCCACCGGCCCACTCAATTCCGGCTTTCATATGGTCGCGGAAAATCGGATCCGTAATGGTGGAATCGTTGTGGCCAATGGCGGAATACCACATGCGGCCACCTTTAATATGGCGCCGCCAGGTAACCGGGTGGCCGGTTTTGAAATCCCCATAATCCCAGTCGGCAATGCCGCTGGTAAGTACTTCAATTTGGTCTTCAGGGCTTAGTTCGGGTTGTTCGGCCCGTACATCACGAGACATGGAATAAAACTCGTCTTTCCAGATGGTCCCTTTCGATACCATTGCCGTTACCGGCGTTTTTACATCGGCGTAAATGCTGGCTTCTTCGCGCCATACACCTTCCCAGTTGCCATTTTTGTTGATTTCCCTGGCGCCTATAAGCTCATCGATGTACCAGTCCCAGCGCGGCGTAAAGTTCATCCAGGCCGCACCATGAATGCCGGCATAACCGCCGCCATTTTCCACATAACGCTCAAACGTCTGGCGCTGTTCTGTAGTCATAATGGCGTAATCTGCACAGGTATTATTCCAGAACACCACATCGTAATTAGCCAGCCCTTCTGGGGTGAATACCTCGCTGCCACGGGTAATATCAACTGTCCAGCCATGGCGTTCACCCAGTTCAGCGATAGTCTTTTCAATCACATTGATACTCTGATGGAAGTAACCGGTCGTTTTACTGAACACCAGCACCCGCAATGGCTTTTGCTGCGGGGTTAAATCCTTTATCTGAATATCCTTAAATTTGATTTTCATGATGTCTTCTTTGTGGATTTGCAGCGCAATATGGCCAGTAATACCAACACCCAAATCCTGATGATTGGCATCATCAAGCACGCCGGTACCGTCGTACTGACTGATTTGCTCACCGTTTTGTATTACCGTAATCAGGTTACCCTGGGCGATGATTTCAAGGTCATTCCAGCCTGAGCCTTCATCACTATAATAAAACGGCGCCTCAGTGTATTTCTCGATGAGCCAGCGCTGATTGTTGCGGGTTTCGTCCCACATACTGCCATTTCGGTCGGTAAAGCCTACATCGACCTGCGGGCCATTTAACCACCCGCCCTCGTCATTGTGATCGTAGCGACTGCGCAATTGCACACCGCTGTTGGCATGGTCACCACGGTCGCCCTGAAATTTTAGTTTTAAGTGAAAATCGCTGTACTGCTTATCGCTGTACAGCCAGATGTAATCGTGTTGCTTGTCCTTAGCCTCGGCAACAATGACACCCTCTTCGACCCAAAAGAACGTTTTATTTATGTCATTGGGTTGCGCTTTAACCGTCCACCCGTTAAGACTCTTACCATCAAAAAGCGAATGCCAGTGATTTTGATTAACGTCCTGATTATTTGAAGTTTGCCCTGTAGTACTACAGGCCTGCAAAACCAATAAGCTTAACAGGGTAACCATTAGCAGTTTCCGGCCTTGGCGAGAATAGTGTCTGAACTGTTTCAGTGAGGCCTTTCTCATGATTCATCCTTTTATTATTAACGAATACAAAACATTACAATTCATTAACAAAATACAAATTCCATACCACATTAAGAAGAATCAAAATTATAACTAACCAATTGTTTTAAAAATACTTATCCCACCACATGTCATTTTAGAAAGCCACTTAGGCAGTAGGTTATTTGTTGCATAACGGTAATTGTCGCAGTCAACGACACACGTCTTTAACAACGACATCGCCAGTAAACTTTTATGACATCGCGCACCGTATTTTCTGCATCAAAAAAGCAGAAAAACGGCGCTAATAATCACGCCCGTGATAATCAACTGTACCAGACAAAATCCCATCATATCCTTGGCTTTTAATCCTGCGATAGCCAATACCGGCAACGCCCAGAAAGGCTGGATTAAATTGGTCCAGGCATCTCCCCAGGCCACCGCCATGGAAACTTTACTGACATCCGCGCCTAACTCAATAGCAGCCGGTAATACAACCGGCGCCTGCACGGCCCATTGACCGCCACCGGAAGGAACCAGCATATTCACCAGCCCCGCACTTAAAAAACTGTACAAGGCAAGTGTGTCAGCCGTAGCAAAACTAATCAGCCATTGGGATAAATCCCGCGCCAGACCCGATTGAACCATCACCGCCATAATGCCGGCATAAAACGGAAATTGCAGCACAATGCCGCTGGCCCCCTGAATAGCCTGCTGCAAACTATGCAATAAACGCTCAGGAGTGCCGTGCAGCGCAATGGCCATAAACAAAAACAGAAAATTAATAATATTCAGGTTAAGGCTGCCACCATCGCCAAAGTACATCACCAGATAGGCAATCCCGGCAAGTCCGGTAACGACGGTCAAAATTGGGTTTCTTTCCAACTTTTCTGCCGGAGGTAAATCGTGATATTTTGGTTCGGGGACCGACTCGGCAAGGCGTTTAGGATCCACATACACCCGATCATGTGCAGCAGGCATCATAGCGCGATTGACCAATGGGATAACCACTATCATTATCGCCAGTAAAGTGAGATTTAAAGCCGAAAACAGTGTTTCACTGGTACCCACTACACCAATCAAATCTTCGGTAAAATGGCCGGGCGTGGCAATAGTTAAAGGGATAGAGCCCGCTAATCCGCCATGCCATACCACAAAACTGGAATACGCGCTGGCCACCAGCAGGCGGTAATCCACCTGCACTCGTCTGGCAATAGCTTTGGCAAACAACGCCCCCACCACCAGGCCGAATCCCCAGTTGAGCCAGCTTGCCAACATGGACACCAAAGTCACCAGAATGATTGCCCGGCCGGGTGTAGCGGCTAGTTTAGCAATGTTATTTAATGCTGATTTCACTATTGCGGTACTGGCCAGCATATGCCCCGACACCAGTACCAGTAACATCTGCATGGAAAAGGTCAGCAGGTTCCAAAAACCGCCGCCCCATTGCTGTAAAACAGTGCCGACCGATTGTTGCTGGATTACCACAGCAGACCCCATCACCAGCAGGGTCAGAATCAAAACAAATACAAAGGGATCGGGCAGGTAGCGCTCAACCAGTTTTACAAAGGGTTTAGAAGCCGTGGCTAGCATGGTAGCAATGTCCTTATGACCTTGTTTTTATTGTTATTAACTGTAGTCGTGATTATTGATAAAGGCTACTTTGCCTCACCCTCAGGCCGAAAAGCTTTGTATAAATTTACATAACCCCGCTCAACCCGCTTTGCCGCATGACTTTTGGCAACTTCCGGGTCTGGTGTATTAAAGCCATGCCCCTGAACCAGTCGTTGCATAAACGCCGCTCGCGCGGTGATAAGTGCTGTACTATGCACCGCGTCAGCATCCCAGCCAGCGTTGAGTATGGCGCTCACGTGCGCCTGACTGACCAGTTCCGGCGATTTACTCAGTACCTTCACATATTCAAATACCGGTTTTAGCTCAGGTTCAATGTCTGCCGTATCGATACCGGCAAGCAGCTCGTCCATCAAACCCGTTTTAAGCCCATGCGCATAAGCCACTTCGGCATGGGCGCAGCTGACAAATTCGCAATCAGCCACGGCGGCGGCATAGGCAAGGATCAGCTCCCGCACGCCGCGGGAAAACGGCGACGGGCCATTCATCATGGCTTCACTCATTTCGGCCCAGGGGCGGTAAACATCCGGATACTGTTTAAACAGGTTTGGCGGGCCGGCATTCTCAGCAAAGTCTTTGATAAATGGCATAAAGCGTCTCTTAAAAGTTATTCACTGTCTACGGCGAGGCGCAGACTTAATGCAGCCCGATAGCGCGGATCACGGGTCAGGCTATAAACGCCGTCCAAAACGTCAAGCACTGTGCTAAGGCCAATCTCATTAGCCCACTCTATCGGCCCTTGCGGGTAATTAACACCATATTTCATGGCATTATCAATGGCCTCGGCAGAGCCAACCCCTTGCATTTGGGCTTCAAAGGCTTCATTAGCCAGCATAGCCACTGTCCGCATTACCACTAATCCAGGCCAATCGGGTAATTTCACCGCCTTCACTTCCCGTGCAGCAAGGCCTTTCACTAAAGAAGCAACCACACTCTCTGGCAATGCTTTAGAGCAGCTGAACGCCACCACACTTGCGCCTTCCTGTTTGGTAAGATCAAGCAGGATTACCGGTTGCCCTAAGGCTTTTGCCCGCGCGGTTGCGGTTGCTCCTGTTGTGCGTTCTACGGCTACACCACCAATAGTAAAACCGCCGGTTAGTTTCACGTCGATATCGGCTGCTGAGCTGTCGACAGGCTCAAATACTGGCGCAGCGGCTTCGGCTCCGTCGGTATAGCTATAAAAGCCCTGACCACTTTTGCGCCCTAAACGACCGGCATTAACCAGCTCTAACTGCATAATCGACGGGCGAAAACGCGGCTCCTGATAATAGGCCTTAAACACCGACTCACTAACGGCGTAGTTAACGTCGTGCCCAATTAAATCCATGAGTGCAAATGGCCCCAGGCGAAAGCCGCCTGCGCCGGTGAGTAACGCGTCCAGGGTTGCCGGGTCTGCCACCTGTTCTTCGCACAAGCGTAAAGCCTCGGCGTAGTAAGGGCGGGCTACGCGGTTAACAATAAAGCCCGGCGTAGACTTGGCGTGTACGGCAATCTTGCCCCAGTTTTCAGCGGTGGCAAACACGCACTCAGCGACGTCTTTATCCGTTGCCACACCAGAGATCACCTCAACCAGTTTCATCACTGGTGCCGGGTTAAAAAAGTGCATTCCGACAAAGCGTTCCGGATGCTTGAGATCACGGGCAATAGAGGTCACCGAAATCGATGACGTGTTGGTAGCCAGGATCGCATCACTGGCCACCATGCTTTCTAAGTTTGCAAACAGCTCACGTTTAATATCAAGGTTCTCGACGATGGCTTCTACCACCAGCGTTGCTTCGGCCACATCGTGAATATCCGTAGCCAGACGAATGCGCGCTAATAATGCCGCTTTGGTATCCGCGGTCATTTTGCCGCGGGCCACCAGTTTCTCCAGGCCTTTATCAATCCCAGCCTTGCCCTTTTCGGCCGCGCCATCAAAGGCATCAAACAGGACGACCGGATGGCCGGCAGCCGCAGCAAGCTGCGCAATACCTGCGCCCATGGTCCCCGCGCCAATTACGGCAACGGTAGTGTTTGTCTCTAATGCACTCATAAATTAGGTCTCTGAAATAGTCAGTACAACACGCCCCTGGGCTTCACCGGAGCAAACCGCGTTAAGCGCGGTGGCAAACTCAGCCAGCGGGTAAGTGTTATGAATTCGGGGAGCAAGCAGGCCGGTTCGGCACCACTCAAACAATTTATCCTGGGCCTGCTGAACCGTTTCCAACTGGCGAGCGAGATAATCAGTCCACTGCAGACCACTCACTGAAATGTTTTTAACCAGCAGGTAATTACCGGCAAATTTGGGAATATCGCCACAGGCAAAACCCACCACCACAAAGCGACCATTCCAGGCCAGCGCGCGCAGGGCAGCTTCGCCAAGGACGCCGCCCACAGTGTCAATCACGATATCCACGCCATAGCCGTCGGTGGCGTTTTTAACCGAGGCGGCCAGACTACGTAAATCCTCCGGCGCGGTATCAACAATCTCGTCCGCGCCCAGCCAGTACTCACCCAGCTTATTGATACCACCACGCGTACCAGCGAGCACTTTGCCAGCACCCATGGCTTTAGCCAGTTGCACCGCTGCCATGCCAACACCGCCAGTAGCGCCTAAAACCAGCACGTTATCGCCGGGACGAATATTGCCCCGCGCGGTTAAGGCGAAATAAGCCGTTTGATAGGCCAGCCCAAGCGCAGAAGACTGAATACTGTCCACCCCATCCGGCACAGCAAAACAGTGTTCTGCCGGCAGGCTTACCTTTTCGGCATAGGTGCCGTATTCGGGTAACGCCAGCACGCGCTTGCCGATGAGTGACTCATCCACCCCGGCACCAACGGCGCAGATCACACCGGTACCAGCCAGGCCCGGCGAAAAGGGGAAGTCGAGTTGTTTCTGGTACTGCCCTTCTATGTAAAGCTTATCCGGAAAATTTACTTCAGCGGTTTCAAGGGCCACCACCACTTCGCCACTGCCGGCTTTGGGATCCTTAATCAACCCAACCTGGGCTCGATCAAAGTCGCAGTATTCATTTACCACTACGCCTTGCATAAGCTGCTCCTGCTATCAGGCTTCGTTCTTGCTGGCAAGCTGACGCGAATGGCTAACCACCGCCGCTCTGGCAGGCGAATAGCCCACCAACCCTGTCGTATCCAGAAGGGCCTTAGAGACCTCATAATGACGGGCCAGTCCACCAGCGGTAACCCGTGCTACCGGACCGACCGGGTAACCCAGTCCCATACAGCAGGTTTTATCCATATCGCCCGGAGACGCTAAGCCTTCATCCACAAAGCGCAGGGCGTCGTTATATTTCGGGCGTACCAAGCGGTCGATAATACGGCCTGGCAAATCTTTACAAACCACCACATCAAAACCGGCCACTTCGAACACCGCGCGCGCCGCCGCAATGGCGTCAGCAGAGGTGTGCGGTTTATACACCAGCTCGATTAACGGCGAAGGGGCTTCATCACCATTGCGATAACGGGCAAAGCCAACGGTATTTGCAGTGTCTTCGGTCAGGTCTTCACCGGTGTGATACCCCAGACACTCGGTATCAAGCTCTACCAGCACAGCGGTTTTTTCTGGCGCTTTTACATAGCCGCCACCAAGGTGAACAGCCACCTCAGCAGATACTGCCGCATGTTTTACAAAGTCATCATCGTTGGTAAAGGAGCGGCCCTGACCGTGATGCACCATCTCATAAGCCGGTGCCGAGGAGGCTTTTTCACTGGTTGCGCCGGTTAAGAAGCCGCCGCCGGATTTATTCCCCAGTTTGCCTGCGGCCACCATGCGACGCAGTAGCGGTGGCACCGACGCGCGTACATCCAGAGTGATTGGATAAAATGCTTCGCCCAACAGGATTTGGGTATCAAGGCCCACTAAGTCGAGCAGCGTGCAAGGGCCCATTTTATAGCCCAGGCCTGAGCGAATGGCTAAGTCGATATCTTCAGGGGTTGCCAGGCCGGCATCAATGGCGCGAATGGTATCGTTGTTAAACGGTACTAACAGCGCGTTCAGGATAAAACCCGGTTTGTCCTGGGTTTCCACCGGGATCTGGCCGGCGCTTTCGGTCCACTGCCAGGCGGTTTGAAAGGTGTCTTCTGAGGTATTGATGCCCTTGGACATTTCAATCAGCTTCATCACCTGGGCGGGCAGACAAAAGTGCATGCCCACAACTTTGTCTTCACGACCACAGCCACCGGCAATTTGCGTAATGGAAAGCGTAGACGTATTCGAAGCGAAGATTGTTTCTGCTTTACAGATGTCATTGAGCTTGCCGAACAGGTCACGTTTGGCATCCAGACTTTCAAATACGGCTTCGATAACCAAGTCGCAGTCAGCCAGATCGTTGAGGTCTGTTGTGCTGTGCATGCGGCCAAGGGCGGTATCTCGGTCGGCCTGACTCATGCGACCTTTATCTACCGAGCGGTCAAAGAATTTTGCGGCCGCTTGTTGCTGTGTTGCCAGTCGATCGGCGTTTAGGTCAAAACAAATGGTGTCGAAGCCACCGCGGGCCGCCACCAGCGCAATACCAGCACCCATAGTGCCACCAGCACCGCATACAGCGACTTTCTTAATTGATGAGCTCATTGTTAACTCCTGTTAACCCGCGGCAGCACTGCTGCCACGAAAATATAAAGAAAATTGAAAAACACTTAGCGAGCGCGGAAACTGCGACCAATTAGCTGACGGTGAACCTGATTGGTGCCTTCCCAGATTTGGGTTATCTTGGCATCACGCATCAGGCGCTCAGCCCGGTAATCACGGCAGTAGCCGTAACCGCCGTGGATTTGCACGCAGTTGTCACTCATCTTCATGGCTAAATCACTGGCGCGCATTTTCGCCAGCGAGGCTTCCAGACCAATGTCGTTTTCGCCGCTGTCGACCATGTCAGCCACGTAATCAATCCACTTTTCTACCATGGCCAGTTCACCGGCCAGATCGGCGATTAAGAACTGAATCCCCTGAAAATCGAGTACCGCGCGATTAGACTGTTTACGGTCGTTGGCATAGGCCACCATGTCGCGGAACGCAGCACGGGCGATACCACGGGCATGGGCAGCTACCGATGGACGGGATTTGTTTAACGACGCTAGCAAGATTTTGAGGCCGTCACCGGGTTCACCGAGCAGGTTAGCCCGCGGCACGCGAATATCATCAAAGGCCAGCGCACAGGTAGAAGAACCATTGTGGCCCATCTTTTTCTCTTTAGAGATAACTGAAAAACCTTCAGCGCCTTTTTCCAGAATCAACGCACTGATTGCGCCTTTGGGGTCGTCAATTTCGGTCCACTTACCAAACACCAGGTAGCGGTCGGCCACGTCGCCGTTACTGATAAAGATTTTAGAGCCGTTAATGATGATGTCGTCACCGTCCGGGCGGAACGAAGTTTTCATACCGGTAGCATCAGAGCCGGCAGACGGTTCGGTAATGGCCAGCGCGCCTAAGCCGCCTTCAGCAATACAGGGCAACAGGCGTTGCTTTTGTTCTTCGTTACCGTATTCAATCAGCGGTTTCATACCGTGATAGTTGGTCGCGTAGATAATCCCGGTAGAGGCGCAGGCTTCCGAAATCATGGTTACGATTTCAAGATACAACCGATAGGACATGGGCATGCCGCCATATTCTTCCGGCACGAAGATAGTGTTTAAACCCAGCTCATTAATGGCGTTGACGTTTTCCCAGGGAAACTCGCCGGTGGCATCAACATGCTCGGCATTGGGTGCAATCACCTTATCAACCATACGCTGAACCTGGTCCAGGATCATGCGCTCTTCTTCGTTCCACTGGCGGGACGCCAGTACTTTATCAAACATTTTCATTAGTGATTAATCCCCTGACCACCGTCGACATAGATGGTTTCGCCGGTTAAGAATCCGCCTGGCTCGGTACACAGCCAGGCCACCATACGGGCAATATCGTCTGCTTTGCCGGGCTGTCCCAGCGGAATACGTTCGGCCATCCAGGCTTTCACTTTTTCGCGGGCCAGATAGTCGCGGTTGAGGTCGGTTTCGATATAACCCGGCGCGATATTAATGGCGCGAATATTATCCGCCGCCCATTCCACCGCCATACAGCGGGTCATCGCGGCCACGGCGGCTTTAGAGGCACAATAGGCCAGATTATGAGGCACACCGAGCTTGCCAAAAAACGAACCCATGTTAACCACCACACCGCCGCCATTGGCTTTAAGGTGCGGGTAGGCTTCGCGGGAGGCGACCATCACCGCTGTGGTATTAAGCTCAATGGTCTGATTAAACGACTCAACGGTCAGGCTTTCGATAGCGCCAAGAATATGCACCCCGGCGTTATTAACCAATCCAGCAATCGGGCCGCGTTCGGCGACTTTGGCAAAGGCATCACGTACCGATTGTTCGTCTGTCATATCACAGGCAATGCCGGTGCCCGCTGGCACGGTGCCAGTGCGCGAAAGGCCGACTACATCAACGCCTTTTGCCGCCAGTTGGTTGACGATTTCAGCACCAATGCCTTTTGAGGCACCGGTGACTACGATTTGTCCCTTACTCATCCTTAAACTCCGCTTTACGTTTTTCCTCAAAGGCGGCCATGCCTTCTTCGGCATCATTTAAGCGATAAGCCAGTGTGGAGAGATCCGCTTCAACCTGCAGGCCTTCATACAGTGTCGTATCGCCAGCGCGCTGCACAGCCCGGCGGGCAAACTCGAGCACTGGCAGGCTGTAACGGGTAAAGCGGGCGGCAAATTCTTTGCCTGCCGCCATTAAATCGCCCTCAACCACCTGATTAACCAGACCTATGCGCTCGGCTTCTTCGGCTTTCACGTTGCGACCGGTCATGATGATTTCCAGCGCCCTTGACTCACCAATTAAGCGCGGTAAACGCTGGGTGCCGCCATAGCCAGGGATCAATCCCAGTTTGACTTCGGGTAAGCCAAATACCGCATTGGGCGATGCCAGGCGAAAACTGCAGGCGAGCGCCAGCTCTGACCCGCCGCCAAAGGCGTAACCGTTAACCAGCGCCACAGAGGCGACCTTGAGGCGATCCAGTTTGGCGAATACTGCCTGGCCCAGCTCTGCGCCGCGCTTTTGCTCAGTGAGCTTGCGATTACGCAGCTCTTTAATGTCAGCGCCGGCACAAAAGGCTTTATCACCTGCGCCGGTAATTAACAGCGCACGCACGCCCTGCATGGCATCCACTTCATCAATGGCATCGCCAATTTGTTTCAGGATGTCAAAAGACAACGCATTAAGTGCTTCAGGACGGTTGAGCGTTAGTATCGCGATATCGTCTTCTCTGCTGAGTTCTACATTCATTCTTTTTGCCTTGTTACGCCTTGAATTGCCTGATAATCAGGCCTTAAAACGAACTGCTTCAGGGCTGATTTCGCCCCGGGCAACCATGGCCTGCAATTCACGTTTGAGGATTTTGCCACTGGCGGTCAGCGGCATTGCGTCGAGGGCAATAAACCACTCGGGCATGTCATATTTGGAAAGCCCTTCACTGTCTAAAAAGCGCAGCATGTCATCGGCATTGAGCTCGCCAATCACCGCCAGACAGACCTTCTCACCCAGGCGGTCATCCGGAATACCAAAGGCGGCAGCTTTAGCAACGGCAGTATGTTTTACTGCTGCAGCTTCGATATCAGCCGGATAAATATTGTGGCCACCGCGAATTATCAGATCCTTGGCCCGCCCCTGAATATGCAGGTTGCCGAGGCTGTCAAAGTAGCCAAGGTCGCCTGACATCAGATAACCGTGCTTGTTAAAGGTCTTTTCAGTTGCGCTTTGGTTATCAAAATACCCCAGCATCTGACAGGCACCGCGGCCACCGATTTCGCCGGCCAGGCCTTGCGGCATTTCTTCATCCGGGTATTCCGGGTTCCAGATCTTCACTTTATACGCCGGGCCACCGCGACCACAGGTGGTGGTCCAGACATCCATGGAGTCATCGGGATGGGTGTACTGGTGCGAGGAACATTCGGTCATGCCATATACGTTTTGCGGGGCAATACCCTGTTTAACAAACGCCTGCGCCACCACTTCCGGTATCGGCGAACCGGCCATGTAGAAGGTTTTTACACTGCCCAGATTAGGCAGGTTACGACTGCGCTGTTCATCCAGAATGTCCATGGCATGGGTTGGCACTCCCAGCACATAAGTAGCTTCGGTTTCCAGCAGCCAGTCGAGGGTCGTTTTGCCTTTCGGCAAATCATTCATCACCAGTTGTCCACCACACACCACCCATTGGGAAAAAGCCACCCAGGCGATATGATGAGAGAACGGGCTTAAGGATAAAATGACTGACGTAGCATCGAGCTTCCAGTCACGCGCCAGGTCGCGGGCGTTAGCCAGCAGTGTATTGGCCGAATGCATTACGCATTTTGGCCGACCTGTGGTACCTGAGGTAAATGCCAGATACGTGACCACATCAGGGTTACTGACAATTTCCGGATCCGCGTTAGTGATATGCCCCGGAAAGGCATCAGGTTTATACACCTTTTGCACAAAGGGTAAGGTATCAAGCATGGCGTAGAAATCGTTGGTTTTACGATCGGCACCCCAGCTGTCTTCGGTCACAATGGCTTTAGCCTGCAACTCTCCGAGTAGCTCAATGACTTCTTTACAGGTATGGCTTTTATGCAGCGAAGGGTTAACGGCAACCCCTTCGCGAGACGCGCCTAGAAAGGCAATCACACATTCGACCCGGTTAGACATCCAGATGGAAATGCGATCGCCGGAGCTGATGCCCTGTTCGGCCAGGTCATCGGCAAAGGCGTCTACCCGAGCTTTCACCGTACACCAGGATAAGGTTGAGCGTCCGTCTCTGAGCGCCGGAGCATCAGGACGGGCCGCCGTATGCTGACACAGTAAATCGTAAAATGTCTCACTCTGCCACAAGCCCTGGTCATAGTAGGACCGGGCTTTAGCCGGATCATGGGTGGTTAGGTACGGGAGCATCTGGCCTCCTAAAATACGAAATTAGTTACCAAATTTGCTGCTGTCTGGCTTACGACGTTCTTTAAAGCTGGCGCTCAGCTCTTTCGATTCATCGGTTTCCAGATAGCTGCGCAGCAGTAAGTCGTGAGTAACACGAGACAAACCGCCCACCCCGCCATGACGGGCGTTAAAGGCACCTTTAATGGCAGCCAGTGCCATCGGACCACGATCAGCCACTTCCAGGGCGAATGCCGTAGTCGCTTCGGCCAGCTCTTCATCCGGCACAACGCGGTTGATCATGCCGATCTCCATAGCTTCCTGTGCCGACATTTTCTTATTGGTGTACCAGATTTCCTTAGCGCGTTTTTTACCGACCAAGTCTTCTAAATACCAGGTGCCGTAGCCTGCGTCGTAGGAGCCCATCATCGGGCCAACCTGACGAAACACTGCGCTTTCCTTGGCGATGGTCATGTCACACACCACTTGCAGCACGTTACCGCCGCCTACGGCAAAGCCGTTAACACTGGCAATTACGGGTTTTTGTAATTTATCGATGGCTTCGTACATCTCCAGCGTGGGCAGTACGCCCGCGTACAGCTGGGTTTTTTCCATGCCGTCTTTTTCGCCACCAATACAGAAAAACTTGTCGCCGGCACCGGTCAGTACCACCACCCGGGTGCGGGATTCACGGCGAATGCCTTCGATACAGTCACGTAGCTCGTGGCACATGGTTTCGGTAAACATGTTGCCGTTATCCGGACGATTCAGGGTAATGCGCGCAATAGGGCCGTCTTCCTGATAGATAATCTGGGTAAATTCTTGAGTCATTGTTGGGTTCCTTATTCTTATCCTGTGCTCTGGTCAGTTACTTTTGCTGACGCAATGCATTTAAAATTTCGTCGTTGTGCTCACCCAGTTTGGGCGGTAACGAGCTGGCGATAGATTGCTGGTCATTAATATTGATACCCAGACCGATTTGCGGCACACGACGACCGTCCGCCCCTTCAAGGGTGTAGAACATGCCGCGGTCCTTCAAATGCTTATCAGCACACACCTGATCAACGCTGTTTATTGGCCCGGCCGGAATGCGCGCAGCACCAAATACCTCTAGCCAATGGGCACGAGGCTGAGAAATCAAAACAGATTGAATTTTGGCGACGATATCAGCGCGGTGTTCGCGACGCTTAACGTTGGACCCGTATGCTTCATTGGCACCGTAAGCTTCATCGCCAACGGCCTGCCAAAAACGCTGCCAGATCGCATCAGAACCCAGGCCCAGGGTGATAGGCTCATCGGCTGTCTCAAATGCCTGGTAAATGGCGATGACCGAATCAGTACCGCCAGAGCGCTTAGGCACTTCACCGGCGCCCAGATACGGCGAAATACGGCAAGCCAGAAAACGGGTCATGCTCTGAACCAGGCTGACATCGATTTTGGCGCCTTTACCGCTGCGCTGCTTTTCAAACAGAGCTGCCATAGTCGCCATGGCGGCATCCTGTCCGGCCAGCATATCGGCCGCCGGCGCGCCTATTTTTTGTGGTGCGCTATCCGGCGCACCGGTGATATCCATGATGCCCGAGTAACCTTCAGCAATCAGGTCATAACAGGTCAGGTCGGCGCGCTCGCCGTCCAGGCCAAAACCTGAAATAGAGACAAAAATAATGTCATCCTTCAGGCCCTTAATGGCATCGTAATCGAGCTTTAATTTCTTTTGCACATTGGGCGGCTGATTGGTGACCACCACATCAGCGGTTTTAACCAGCTCATCAAACATGGCGCGCTGATCCGCGTCGCGCATGTCCATCGTGATACTTTTCTTGTTGCGGTTCATGGCCACAAACCACAGCGCCTCTCCTTCAAGGAAGGGAGGGCCCCAGTGGCGCGCATCATCCCCATTAGGTCGTTCAACTTTAAGCACTTCAGCGCCAAAGTCGCCAAGCAACAGGGTGGCGTAAGGGCCGGCAACAGAGGTGGTCAGGTCAATCACCCGGATGCCTTGTAAAAACTGGATCCCGGTAGCACATGCGCGGACAGGCAGGTCTTCAAACGGTAGACGCGACATTCATTAATTCCAAATAACCAGATTATTGAGGGCAAATTGCAACATGTATGCCACTGGCCGGAATGAAGCTACAGGCCAGAATTTACAAGGGATTAACATGACTGTGGGGCTGTCGGGAGTGTCTTTGTGGGAGTCGCAGGCGGTGGAATTGTGTTTGCATTAGGCAATGTGTCTGCCTCAAATACACACTTATTCCCGCTAAGAATAAGAGTTAATCCTAAATAGTGAGACACCAGTATATTAAAGCCATATAATACCGGCTTATCACCAACTACCTTCAGCCGGTCTATTATTATTTTTGTGAAGTAAGCCGAGCAGAGCATCAAACATCATGCAAAATTCCGATAATCCGTTGTCTACCCCCGTCTTTCGACGCGCCTGGTTTTCCAGTGTTTTCAGTAATATCGGGTTACTGATACAAGGCGTGGGCGTGGCCTGGGCAATGGTAGAAATCGCCTCCAGCGATGCCATGGTGACCTGGGTACAGGCTGCAACGTACTTGCCACTGATGTTGCTATCCATTCCGGCCGGGGCCATTGCCGATGTGTTTAATAAACGAAGTGTAGCGACCTTAGGTCTGGCTATTTCTTTTGTGGCAGCAGCCGGATTGCTTACGCTGGCACTGCTGGATGCAGTAACGCCTTTCTATCTGCTGGCGCTGTGTATGCTAACCGGTGTGGGCATGGCGATTTACGATCCGGCCTGGCAAACTGCTGTGCCTAATCTGGTGCCCCCCAAACAGTTACCCTCGGCGATAGCTTTACGTTCCATCAGTCAAAACCTGGCGCGGGCTATTGGCCCGGCAATTGGTGGTGTGCTGGTTGCCTGGGCCGGGGTATCGGCGGCCTTTTCGGTGGCGGCGCTGTCGTTTTTGCCGTTCTTGGTTGTCATGTGGCTGTGGCAATATCAGCCCACACCGCCACGCTTGCCGCCAGAGCGGGTCGACAAAGCCATCGTAACCGGTCTGCGCTTTGTGTTTTACTCCCCTGCCAGCCGGGTCATCGTATTTCGCGGCTTTATCGTCGGTGCGCTGGGTATCGGTTTGCTGGCGCTCATGCCACTGGCAGCTAAGTACCTGCTCAAAGGCGATTCGGTAGAATACGGAATTATCCTGGCCTCCTTTGGTTTTGGTGCAGTGGCCGGTGCGAGAGCCCTGCCAGTATTGCGTCAGAAGGTGGGCAGTGAGAGCATGATTAGCCTCTCTGCAGCAATGCTTGGTATCGGCGCATTAAGCCTGGCGCTTATTCCTTACACGTTTGTTGTCGCACTTATCATGGTGATATCCGGCATGGGCTGGCTGATCACTTTTGCCACGTTAAACACCTGTATTCAGACTGTCTCACCACGGTGGGTAATGGGGCGGGCGCTGGCCACTTATTCGGCCGCCACTACCAGCGGAATAGTGCTGGGCAGCTTGCTGTGGGGCGAACTCATTGAGCTGTTCGACGTACACACTACCCTGCTGGTGATTGCAGTAAGCCTGATGTCTTCAGCCTTGCTGGGTAAAATTCTGCCGATCCCGGATTTTGAAACCACCAAAGAAATCCCGGAGCCACCGACCAACCTGTCGGTATCGCTGAATATTACTCACCGTAGTGGCCCTATTTATCTGGAAAAAGAATACAAAGTCTTCCCGGTGGATGCGCGGAAGTTTTACCGCGTTATGCATAAACTGGAACGTCAGCGTAAACGCAACGGTGCCTATGACTGGTCTTTATCGCGGGATATTTCCGACAGTCGGGTATGGATAGAGCGCTACCATATGTCCACCTGGCTCGACTACCTGCGCATGCAGGAGCGCTATACCGAGCGGGATGATAAAACCCAGCAGGAAGTGCAGGCCATGCTTATTCCCGGCGAGCCAATTGTGACCCGCCACCGCCTGGAGCGCCCGATCGGCTCAGTGCGCTGGACCGAAGAGGCCATCGATTCAGGGGATATTGCCCAGGACGGTGCAGATCGTCACTAAGCGTTATTGACGGCTTTTACGCTATCACCAGACGGCATTGTTTACTGCGATAAACAAAAAGATTAAAAATGCCCCTTTATGTTTGCTTGAACAAACAAATAATGCTTAACTGCTTATTAATGTTTGTTTAGGTAAACAATAAATGCTGACAGTTACAGTACAAACGCAAATTAATGGAGCCTGGCACGATGCTGCCAGGCTGACACTGCATGAGTCAGATAATTCAGTTCAGCAAAAAACGGCCTATCTTACAGATTATGCTGTAGAACATTTAGGTTCAAAATGGGCGCCGGCCTGCAGTCTCAGATATCCAGTTGAATTAGCGCTGACCTATTCAGAAAAGCCCTGGTTTGGCTATCTGAATGACATACTGCCTTCAGGTGCCAGCTACCGTTGGTGGATAGAACACCTGGGGATTGCTGACCTTCCCTTCTACGAACAAAAAGTAGCGTTACTAAAAAACGCCGTAATTGCGCCCGTGGGTAACTTACGCATTAAAGAATGTGTGGAAAAAGCGAACGAGGGAGCTCTGTCGGTGCAATTTACCGAGCACGATGTGACCTCTTACAATCGTGATTTTCTCTCTTATGCCCAGCAGATTGGAGCCGCTAGTGGCGGCGCTACTGGTGCAGGAGGAGAAGCGCCGAAGTTATTACTGGTTCAGGATGGCAGCGGAAACATCAGCATTGATACAACACAAAGCCAGATTTCCGCTGATAGCATTTATTATCTGGTGAAGTTTCCCAGAGGGAACAATACCCGGATAGATCAAGATATTTTGCGAGCTGAATATCATTTTTACCACGAATTGGAAGCTCTCAGTGTCGATACCATTGCCACCAACTCTATGCGTTTAATAGAGAGCGAGCAAGGTCCAAGCCTGTGGTTACCGCGGTTTGATATTGCTGTGGGTAATAACGGTAAACGTCGCCAATATGGCCTTGAGTCCATTTATTCTTTGATTGGCAAAGCATCTGGCGCACTAAAACATCAGGACGTCTTCACTTGTCTGTGTGATGCACTGGAGCATACCAGCACAGAAAAGCGCTCTATTTTTGCTATCGAATATATTTGGCGGGATCTGCTCAACATCGTGTTTGCGAATACCGACAACCATGGTCGTAATATGGCGGTCTTAAAAACTATGACACAGACCAGACTCGCTCCTGTTTACGATTTCGCTCCGATGAAGTTTGATCCTGAAGTCATTACCCGCACAACCACCTGGGGACATCCATTAGAGGTTGGCGGAGAATTTAATTTTCCGGCAATTGTGGCCAGCCTGAGCAACATTAACACCGACCATGTGCTCAACGCGTTAATTGGCAAAGCACAAAGCTTAAAAGGACTGTATTCACGTTTGCTTCAAAGAGGCGTACCAACAACTATATTGCACGCGCCAACTGCCCGTTATCAAAATATTGAAGAGAAACTGCAACAATGGGGACTCAGTTAGTGGATGCATCTGATATTGAAAAGCAACTCATACAGCTCACAGCCGAACATCTGCGTGGTAACTTATCCCGTGGCCAGTTACTTAAAGCACTACGCAAAAACGTACTCAGAATGACACAAATTCGCTATTGCAAGCTCACGGGTATAGGCAGAAATGCCTTAATCGACATAGAAAGAGACCAGGGCGAACCAACTGAAGCCATCGTGAACAAAGCGTTTGCGCCCTTTAAGCTCCAGCCTGTTATGGTAAGGCCCGATATCGAATTTCTACGTCGATGCATTGATTCAACTGCTGCATCATCGCCTGACAGCGAACAGGTGATGTAGGCTTTAGCCCGACTTTAGCTATTCTCGTCCTGCCAGGCGTTAATGGCTTCTTCAGCGGCGCGGAAGGCTTCTATGCCTGCTGGCATACCGCAGTACACGGCAGAGTGCAGTAACACTTCCTGTATTTCAGCCACAGTACAGCCATTACGCAGCGCGCCGCGCACATGACCTTTAAGTTCGGTAGATGCCTTTAACGCAGCCAGGGTGGCAATGGTCACCAGACTGCGGGTTTGTTTACTGATACCGTCCCGTACCCAGGTTTCGCCCCAGGCATTGCGAATAACCATATCCTGCAATGGCTGGCTGAATTCAGATGCATTGTTCAGCGCGCGGTTAACATGGGCGTCGCCCATGACTTCCCGTCTGATTCTCAGGCCTTGCTCATAGGTTTGCTGATCTTTACTCATAGTGCCTCCTGTTTCACCAGTTCAATATCGGTCTCTTTGTACAATAAGCCAAAGCGGTGGTTGCCCCCAATAGCACGTTGGTACAATATCGCTGAGGTTAACAGCAGCGCGAGAAACTCTGCGGCAGGCCCGGCATACCAGATACCCCATTCGCCCCACGCCAGAGGCAATATAAATACCAGCGGCAAGGCAAACAAATAGGTTTTGGCAATACTCAGTATCCCGGCGCGTCTGGCGTCACCAATACTCTGAAAGTAAAAGTTGATCATCATCAGTGGCCCTAGTAAAAACAGCGCCAGGCTAACCGGAGGAAGTAGACGCGCCACTTCATCAGCAACAGAGGGGTCGGCAACAAACAGCAAGCCTATATCTGCGCGTAACCACCACAGTAATGCCTCGGTCAATAGCCCGTAACTCAGCGCCACCGCTAAGGCGATACACAGGCTGCGATTAGAGCGTTGATAAGCCCCTGCCCCTACGTTATTGCCTACGATGCTTTGCATGGCCAGACCCAGTCCCAGCAGCGGCAGAAATATAAAGGTCATCACCCGGGTAATAACCCCATAAGCGCTAACCGTGACTGCATAACTATCCGGTAACCATTGCTGCAGACTAAACAAAATGGCCGCAGAGGTTAATGCTACGCCGATGTAAGTAAGGCTGGACGGTGCGCCGAGCGAGAGAAACTCCGGCCAGCGACTACGCTCTGTGGTAATGGCAAACAATGGCACTCTTAACCGGTTACGGTCACTGCGACGAAAAAACCAAATCGCACCAAGCGCTAGCACCTGTGCCGCAATGGTTCCGTAAGATGACCCGGCAACGCCTAACTCCATAATAACGATAAAGACATAGTTCATCACGCCGTTACCCAGCGTGGTAACCAGCGAGACTATGGCCATAAATCCAACATGCCCCTCACTACGCAGGCTGTCTGCGCCTATGCCCAGCCAGAAAATAAGTGGTGAGCCCAGTATGATGATGTTCATATAGGTAAAGCTCATGGCGGCCAGCGTTTCATTGCCGTTATTACTCATCAGCGCCAGTGATTGTCCGGTAAGGCTAAACAAAATCATCAGCACGACCGCAATAAAAAGCGACAGTGTAATAGCCTGACCGTAAGCGTTACGTGCGGCCTCATGATCGCCGGCACCGCTTAATCGTGCCATCACGCTGGCAAAGCCACTGGCAATCCAGGTGGATAGCGCAATCAGCACCATAAACAGCGGAAACATTGCGGTAACAGCTGCAAGTCCATCCGCACCAACAAAGACACCAATAAAGTACGCATCAACTAAATTAAGCGAGCCACTTACCAGCATCATCAGAATGATAGGCAGCGCCGTTTTTAAAAATACCCTCGGCAACGGCGGGGTTACATACGGGTTTTCGTGGGTTTGCTCAGTCATGGTTTTCATTCCCTGATGTCATTAAAGCGCTGAACTTTTGTTTATAGATATCCTGCAGTGCCTGCGGCCAGCCTGCGATTGCGTTCAGGAATGCTTGTTCTTCCAGCCTGTATAATGCGCGCGAGGCGGCTTCAAAACCAGCTTCGTCCTCAAATACCCGCATCATACTGTAAAGCTGATCCTGCTTGATTCGCCGTTGCTGGGCTGGTGTGGTTTTTGTCATCGCCGTATCGATTAACCGACGCAGCGTGGTTGAAGCACCACCGCGCTGAACAGCAAGCCACTCCCAGTGTTCCGGCAGTAGGGTCACTTCTTTTGACAGTACACCCAGCTTAGGTCGCCCCCGCTTTTTCACCGGCGGTAACAATGAGACCGGTAAACCAGCGATAACTTTTTCAACGTCGCCACGCCAGTCAATATCTACCCGCTTGCCGTTTTCCAGGTCAAACAAATAAGGTTCGGCATCGGGTTGCTGTTGCTTCACCGTGCGAACGACACTGTGCAGATCGCCCTCGGCGAGCAGTGCTTTATTGTGCACTGCAATATAGGTTCTGGACATGATTAATTTCCTCATTAATTTTACCAGGGTAAAAATAACACAGCTCAGGAATTAAACAATATTACCCGGGTAAAATAAGGGTGAAATCTGATATTTTAATTTCCAGAGCAGAAAATCAAACTTCCAATGAAAATAGCTTTGCGTTTACTTCCCGGAGGAAGCTTCATTTACATCGAAGAAAGAACAATCATTCGCCCTTCTTCAGTGTTGTCATCTTCACTGGCATACATAACAAACTGGAAGAATCCTCACGGATGAGGATTCAGTCGATGCGGCACAGGGATGTGCCGTCATTGACGGTCCAGTTTGTTCTGCCAGGGACGATGACGCTTTTCACTGATAAGGGCTGCGGGGAGTCCAGAGGGTGTCGCACAACACCCTCTGGTCGCTGTCGGCGACGCAGACAACAATCTTGAATAATCTATGTTTGCTAACCGATAACAATCCGAACTAAATCACTCCACGAAAAGTAACCATGTTGTGCAATGAGTGATTCAGAAATAAGGATACAAAAGAGTCTGTAGCGGGTTAGCCCACAGCCCGCGGGCGCAACACTTTGCCCATGCTCCGGTCGCGCATACGGGCTGAAATTTCCCGGCCGGCACGTTTAACCGACAGCGCAATACGGGCAATGTCTACCTGTCCCATTTCGCTTTTTTCCCAGGCGACACCCACAGAGCCAATGACTTCATCACCGGCATTAAATACCGGCGCGCTGGCGCCAATCATGGTTTGGGTAAATTCACCACTGGAGCTGGCATAGCCATCATTTCGAATAGCAGCCATATTGGCACGAAACTCGTCCCAACTACCGCCTAGTCTGGATTCGAGGATTTCATCCTGACGGCGATTATAAATACTGCGAAGGCGATGAGCAGATAAATGGGCCAGAATCACTTTGGACATGGCACCGCGTAATAACGGACGACGTTGTCCCCGGCCCATCAAATCAGCCGGGCTGAATGGCGCGAGAGATTCCCGCACACACAAAACAGAGTTCTGAAAAAGAGTACACAGAAGAGCTGAATGGCCGGTGGTATCACAGAGTTCCTCCAACACGCCTTCGGATGCCTGTAGCAAGGGGTCGGTGTTTCTGATTTGCAGGTCCAGTTCAATAATGCGTGGGCCAAGAATGTAGTAACCATTACCTACTGCGCTGATAAGGCCAGCACTGGCCATTGAGCGAATATAGCGGTATCCGGTTGAACGAGACACTTCCAGAGCTGCCAGGATTTCGTTGGTAGCCCACAGCGGATTATCTTCGGTGAAAAGATCCAAAATGCTGAGCATACGGGTAAGACTGTTGGCACCGGCGTCACGTTCCTGTTCGCCTGTGTCATTTATCTTATCGTTACTTATTGTCTCTTCGTTTGTATTCATTGTTATCGTCGACCCCTGAACAAGGCAATATACTACCTCAAAGGTTGATTGCCGTGCAAAATAACCACGCGTATTTTATCGCAAACTCGTTGCGACTTTAGTCGTCATTTCAGAGAAACAGACTTCCTCGATTTGCCGTTTACTCAGGCAACACCAACTCTACTACCTTACGCGTTTCAAGGCTCACGCAGAGTTGCACCATCTGGATATGGACCACAGGTGTACCATCGTGCGTGGTGAGAAGGTGTTCAATGTTCAGACTTTTAGGTTTTTGTTCGGTAATTTTGGAATACGCCTGCAGCACCATACCCGGCATCACCGGTTCCAGTTCGGTGTAACCCATTTCCGCCGCCATAAAACCGTATTTTTTTTCCCGGCGCCAGTCCGCTGTCAGGCCCATTTGGTTCATAAAAACCGTATTGGAAATAGCGCAGTGGCGCACCAGAATTTCCTGTCGGATACCCAGTTCATCGTCCATGTCTATCTGGTTTACCCGGCCTAACTGTGTGGGCTGCGTGGTAAAGTCCGCCACTGCATCCACATTGGCAGGAAACACCGTGCCGCGAGGTAACACGCTGCTTAAATCATCTTCACCAATCTCAGGTAGCGCTTCACAGCTAAAGGTGTAATCGATACCAGCCGCCGCCAGGCGACCCGAGCAAAACAGCAGATGGATGGTGCAGGACTGGTATCTCGCACTGCGAACCTCAATCAGATCCAACACCCGAAGTTCGCGAAAATAGCGGATGTTAAAAGTTTTACCCGCATGTTCTGAATTAGGCGACACCGCAAACCTAGCTTTGAGCGTCAACGACGCTTCCTGCATAGTACGGGCGTAAAAACGCGTGTTCCAGTGGTCATTGTGATCACATTCCCAGCGTTCAACCCGGGTATATAGTACAGAAATACCAGTTTGTGGCTCCATCAGCCCCTCGCAGTAAAATAACGTCAGTGCTTATGTTTACCCATAAGCACTGAATAATCCAAGCTTTTATCAGAAAGAAGGTGACCCTGCGGTTACACCACCATCTACCGACAGCACGGTGCCGGTTATAAAGCTGGCATCATCCGACAGCAAAAATACGATGGCTGCAGCTACCTCTTCCGGACGACCTTCGCGACCGATTGGGTGCGCGCGATGAATTTTCTCGATATTTTCATCGGTAGCAAACATCACTTCGGTCATTGGCGTGCGGATCATGCCCGGCGCAATAACGTTGGCACGAATACCCTTGGCCGACATTTCCAACGCAATACCTTTGGTTAAACCAATCACGCCATGCTTGGAAGCACAATAAGCCAGTCGATTAGGCACCGCTTCAAGGCCCGCTGCTGAAGACACATTAACAATCGCACCTGCGCTACCCGCTTCGGTAGCATAACGGCAGAATGCCTGGGATACGTTAAACGCCCCTTCAAGGTTAGCGTTCATGTTGCGGTCCCAGGTTTCATGAGTAGTATCGAGGATATTACCCACACCGCGTACGCCAGCAGAGTTGGCTACACCATCGATAGCGCCAAAGGTGGCTGCCACGTTGGTAACCATTTTTTGCACTTTATCTTCATCGGCAATGTCAACGCCATAAGCCATGGCGCGGTCGCTGGCAGCGCCAAGCTCGTCGATAGTTTTCTTCGCTGTGGCCTGTTCCAAATCCACCACGGCAACATTGGCACCTTCCTGCAACAAGCGGGCAACCGTTGCCTTGCCGATGCCAGAACCGCCACCGGTTACGATGTACGTTTTACCTTCTAACCCTTGCATAGGATCTCCGTTTTATTCTGTTTGAATTATTTCACTGACCTTACAGTGACGACACTAAGTGACCGCCATCCACCACAATTTCCGAACCGGTCATAAACTTGCTTTCATCACCGGCCAGTAACAATAGCGGGCCGGTTAAATCGTCCAGGTGGCCTAACCGACGCTGCGGGATACGTTTAATTAACGCCTTCCCTGCATCAGAGGCAAAGAAGTCACGGTTCAAGTCGGTCTCGATATAGCCGGGGCACAAAGCATTCACACGAATACCGTAACGTGCCCATTCCAGCGCCAGACTTTTCGATAACTGGACCACCGCCGCTTTAGCGGTGGCGTAGGCAGAAAGCTGCCCCGCAACTCTAAGACCTAAAATAGAGGCAACATTAATAATACTGCCGCCACGCTGCTCGCTAACCAATTTCTTCGCGGCCGCCTGAGCAACCCGGAATACCCCGGTTAAATCGGTATCCAGTACCCATTGCCAGTCGCTGATATCAGTGTCGATTGCCGCACCGTTGTGGGTGACACCGGCGTTATTGACCACAATGTCAAAGGTCGCATCGTTAAAGGCGGCGTCGACGCTGGCGTCATCGGTAATATCCAGCGCAACGGCATTAGCCACGCCACCAGCAGCACGAATTTCCTCGCACAGGGCTTCGAGTTTATCTACCCGGCGCGCTCCTACGGTAACATCAGCGCCAGCCGCTGCCAGCTCTTTAGCGAAATGCCAACCAAGGCCGGAAGACGCGCCGGTAACCAGCGCGGTTTTTCCCAGTAACTTTTTCACCTGAGGCATAACAGCTCCCGCTTAGTAAGACTTAGGCAGTTCGAGTACGCGCTCAGCGATAAACGACATGATGAGCTCACGGGTAACCGGCGCAATACGCGGCAGCATGATTTCGCGCAGGTAACGCTCTACGTGGTATTCCTTGGCGTAACCAAAACCGCCATGGGTTCTTACTGCACGGTCACAGGCGTCAAACGCTGCATCAGCAGCAAGGAACTTCGCTGAGTTAGCCTCAGCGCCACAAGGCTTGCCATCATCGTATAAACGCGCTGCATGCCACACCATTAAGTCAGCGGCTTCCAACGCCATCCAGCTTTGTGCCAGCGGATGCTGAATTGACTGGTTTTTACCAATCGGACGACCAAATACCACACGCTCACCGGCATACTGCACGGCTTTTTCCAGCGCGCGACGGCCAACACCAATGGCTTCAGCCGCTACCAGAACCCGCTCCGGGTTTAAGCTGTCGAGCAGCAGTTTAAAGCCCTGACCTTCTTCACCGATACGGTCTTCCACCGGGATTTCCAGGTTGTCGATAAAGATGGAGTTAGAGTTAACTGCGTTACGGCCCATCTTATCGATAGGGGTAACTTCGATACGATTGCGGTCGAAATCGGTATAGAACAATGTCATACCGTCAGTCGGTTTAGCACATTCTTCAATTGGCGTGGTACGGGTTAACAGCAGGATTTTATGCGCCTGCTGCGCGGTTGAAGTCCATACTTTCTGACCATTCACCACATAACGGCCTTCCTGAAACACTGCACGAGTGGTGATGTGAGTGGTATCCAGACCAGCATCCGGCTCGGTTACACCAAAACACGCCTTATGCGTACCTTCAACCAGAGGCGGAATCATCCGCGCTTTTTGTTCGTCGGTACCGTGCTTGATTACCGGGTGCGGGCCAAACAGGTTAATGTGAATGGTAGAACAGGCCGACATAGCGCCTGCCGAGTTACCAATGGTCTGCATCAACAGCGCCGCATCGGTTACGCCAAGGCCGGCACCGCCGTATTCTTCGGGCATGGTAATACCCAGCCAACCAGCTTCGGCCATGGCGGCATGGAATTCATGCGGGAATTCTTTTTTGTTCTCTTTTTCAAGCCAGAATTCGTCATCAAACTTTTCACAGGTACGACGTACGGATTCGGCGATCTGACGACGCTCTTCGGTATCGATGATGCCTGCTGGCAATTCACTCTTTTTCATAATGGATGATCCTGTTCTAACGTGTCTTAAGAATTAAATAAACCGGATTTAAACAGCTTGCCGGGCAGGCTATGGCCTACAATGCCCTCTGCCAGCACCGCTGCATCAATCAATTTGGCTAAGTCGATACCGGTTTCGATGCCCATGCGCTCGCACAGCATCACCAGTTCTTCGGTGGCAATATTGCCCGCGGCGGCCTTGTTACCGGCGAACGGGCAACCGCCCATGCCGCCCACAGAGCAATCGAAGCGGGAAACGCCTAGTTCGAGCCCGGCCATGGCATTGGCAATACCCAGGCCCCGGGTATCATGTAAATGTAGTGCGACCTGATATTCCGGCCAGCGCGTACGCACGGCGTCGACCAGACGACGTACGCGCACCGGATCGGCGGCGCCAACGGTATCGCACAGGTAAATACTGCTCGGCGGCGTACCATTCTCTTCGCAAATAGCTACCAGCTCAGAGGCGCGTAGCATGGCTTTTTCTACCGCGATTTCACCTTCATAGTTGCAACCAAACGCGGTAAATAAATACACCGGTCCGCTACCGATTCCATTGTCGGAATACAGTTTGCGTAGCAGGCGCTGGGTATCCACCTGTTCTTCAGGCGTACGGCGGTTGTTTTTACTTAAAAAGGTATCGGATGCACTGCCGCTGGTTAGCGCGGGCAAATTAAAGCGGCTCTGTTGCGCCTGAAAAAAGCCTTTTTCGTTAAGCCACATACAGCTGTAGAGCACGTCATCACGCATGGTCAGCCCGGCAGAAATATCCAGCGCATCCGCCATTTGCGGTGCCGCTTTAGGACTAACAAAGGATGCACAGTCAATTTCCGGCACACCGCTGGCGGCCAGCGCTTCAATCAGCTTGATTTTTTCGGCCGTCGGGATCCCCGCAGGCTCAGACTGAAAGCCCTCGCGAGGGCCTTCTTCCACAATGTGCACGCGGGCAGGTAAATCACTCATAAAATGCTCCTATTTTCCTGTCCACTGAGGGGCGCGTTTTTCGGCAAATGCTGCTAAGCCTTCCTGGGCATCCTCAGTCAGCGGCATTAAGCCTACCTGACCTTCCATAAAGGCAATTGCTTGCTCAAAGGTCATGCCTTCCACGGCATGCAGCGCGTATTTACCGCGGCGGATTGCCGTTGGCGAGTTCTTCACGACACGCTCCGCCAGCCAGGCGACTTTATCGTCCAGTTCGTCCATGGGCACCACATAGTTAACCAGGCCAATCGCCAGCGCTTCATCAGCGGTAAGCATATCGCCGGTTAAACACAGCTCGGCAAATTTGCGCGGTGGTAACATGGACTGCATGAGCGCTGCTACCTGCATGGGGAACACGCCCACTTTTACTTCGGGCAAACCAAATTTGGCTTCGGTTGCGGCTACCGCCATATCACAAATGGCCAGCAAGCCCATACCGCCTGCCAGGCAAAAACCATTAATGCGGCCAATGATAGGCACCGTGCAGGTTTTGGCGGTGCGCAATAAGTCGGCGTAGAGCACATTGGGCTGGGCGTAATCAAACCCAAATGTGTTGGCATTGGGATTTAAATCGGCACCGGCACAAAAGGCTTTTTCCCCGGTAGCGCCGAGCACAATAAGGCGGACATCCGGATTCTGAGATGCGTCACTGAAGGCGGCTTTAAGCTCATTAATCAGGTCGTTATTCAGCGAATTGCGACGCTCCGGCCGATTAATGGTCAGGCGCAGGATATTGTCGCTTAATTCGCTGTACAGAATGGTTTCAGAAGTTGACATTGCTACCGCCCTTTAATGACAGAATTTCACGGGCTTCATCCGGTGTTGCCACCTCAAGCCCCATACTTTCAACCATGGCTTTGGCAGCACGGACCTGGTCGGCATTGCTCTTAGCTAACTTGCCTTTACCCAGCCACAAGGAGTCTTCCAAACCAACCCGTAAGTGACCGCCCAGCTGCACAGACTGCATGGCGATATTCATTTGCTGACGACCGGCACCCAGTACGGACCACTCGTAGTTATCACCAAACAGGCGATCGGCGGTGCGTTTCATGTGCATAATGTCTTCCGGGTGCTGACCAATACCGCCCAGAATGCCAAATACGCTCTGAATTAACACCGGCGCTTTAATCAGGCCACGCTCAACAAAGTGCGCGCAGGTGTATAAATGGCCAATGTCGTAACATTCAATTTCAAAACGGGTGTTGTTATCTGCACACTTAGTCAGGATCATTTCGATATCTTCAAAGGTATTTTTGAAGATGCGATGTTTAGAGCCTTCCAGATAATCTTCTTCCCAGTCATGCTTAAACTCTTTAAAACGCTTAAGCATAGGAAACAAACCAAAGTTCATCGAGCCCATGTTGAGTGATGCCACTTCCGGCTTGTAGTGCAGCGCCGGGGCCAGTCGCTCTTCGGTAGTCATGGTGGTAGCACCACCCGTGGTAATGTTAAGCACCGCATTACTACGGGATTTAATCACCGGCAGAATATCGGTGTAGGCTTCAACTGACTGATCGGGAAAACCGGTTTCAGGATTACGGGCATGCAGGTGAATAATCGCGGCACCGGCTTCGGCAGCCTCAATGGCTGACTCAGCAATTTCTTGCGGCGTCACTGGCAGATAAGGCGACATCGACGGGGTATGAATCGACCCGGTGATGGCACAGGTAATAATGACTTTACGGTTCTTTTTAGGATTCGCGCTCATAACGTTTCTCTCTTTTTCCAGACAATGCGCTGACTAGCGCAGAGACTCCGCCACTTCAAGCAACGCAGCCCGATCATCAGGATGGGCAATGGCTGCCAGCGCAATGGCGCGCTCGTAAACAGATTTATTGCGTAAGTGGGCAATGCCGTATTCGGTAACCACGGTTTCCACAAAGGTGCGCGAGAGCGACACAATGTCACCGTCGAGTTTGGCGACAATGCGTGGCTTACCGCTATTAGTTTGTGAACGCAGCCCCAGGATAAACTGGCCGCCTTCCACCTGGCCGCCCACCGCAAAGTCCACCAGACCGCCCATAGCGCCCGACTGCTTATTGCCGATGGTTTCAGCATTCACCTGCCCCAGCAGATCCACTTCCAGTGCGGAGTTCACCGAGTACACGGTTTTCCGTTTTACAAAGGCTTCCGGGGTGTGGGTGGTCAGCGCATCAGCCAGTTCGATGGCCGGATTATCAGCGACCCACTCATACAGCGCCTTGGTACCAAAAATGTCGCCGATATGACCTTTGGGGTTTTCTTCACAGGCACAACCGGCTTCAATTAATTCCATGACCGGATCGGTGAAGGTATTAATAAAATGCAGATCCTTACGACCAGCTTTAATCAACGCCCGTGCCGCCGAGGCCGGAATACCGCCCACACCAAAGCTTAAGGTCGCGCCATCAGGAATGAGCTCGGCTACCTGACAACCAATCACATCGTCGATTTCTTCGATGTCACGGGACGGGTATTCCAACAGTTCTTCCGGCGCATCCACTAAAATATCGAACTGCGAGGAATGCACCAGCGAGTCTCCCAGGGTACGCGGTACGTTAGGATTAACCTGCGCAATAACCAGTTTGGCCCGTTCAATCATGGGCTTACTGGTAGTGCAGGTTAAACCCAGGCTGTGATAGCCGTTTTCGTCCGCCGGTGATACCTGCACCAGCGCAACATCCATTGGCACTTCATTTAAGTAACGGGCAATCTGCGCGTAGGTGAGCGGCAGATATTCGGCTTTTACATCCCCCGTGGTTTTACGCAGCAAGGTGCCGGGCATAAACCAGGTTTTAAAGCGGATTTTTGAGGCCACCGGCCCCATTAAAAACTTGTATCCGGACAGCAGCATGCCGCTGACCACGGTGATCTCATTAAGCGCTTCGGCGCGCTGCCACAGGGCACTGGTTAACGCTCGCGGCTCGGCACTTAAGTGCGGAAAGCCTATTTGCATACCGTCATCAATGGCAGCAACAGCCTCTTCGGCGGTCATCCACTTTGGCGATTTAGCGGGTTTATTCATTTTTCTGACTCCTTAAACCGCAGCCGGTTTTTGCGCGGCTGCCGGTTCGGCCAGTACGCCTTCGGCAATTAAACGCTCAATATCACTGTCGGATAACACTTCGCTGGCCACCGCCCGGGAATGCTGCCCGATACAAGGCGCTGAAAAATTGCGGTGCGGGCGCTCGCCCTCAAACCGCCATGGTGGGCGCACCAGACGTAAACCATCACGCTCAGGTTCGTACATATCCAGGTGTTTCATTTGCGGATGCTCGGGTAACTCTTTGGCGGATAACAGGGGGGCGTGGGGCACGTCCATTTCCACCAGACGGGCATCCCAGTATTCTTTGGTCCCTTTTGCAAACGCTTCTTCTACGATGGGGCGCAGTGCAAAATAGTGTTCTTTGCGCTGCACATAGGTGGCAAAACGCGGATCGTCGAGTAAGTCTTCGCGGTTTAAGGCTTTGGCAAAGTTCTGCCAGAATTTTTCAGAGCCGGATAAATGAATGGCAAAAGCGCCGCCATCGGCGGTTTTTAAGCTAAAGCTCTGCGCTACCGGATGACGGGTTTCGCGGCTGGGTACATTGCCGGTTTCAAACATCTGCGTCATGGCATCGATAGTGATGGTAGACATGGCTTCCAGCAGTGAGGTTTGTACCACGGTACCTTTATTTTCCGGGTGTAGTTCACGGCCCACCAAAGCCGATAAAATACCGATAACCAGTACTAACCCGCCGGTGAGGTCGCCTACACAGGTGCCGGCAAGCTGGGGTTTATCCGCATCACTCATGATGGACAGGAAACCGCTCATACTCAGGCCAATGGTGTCGTAAGCCGCGCGGTCCTGCCAGGGGCCGCCTTCACCAAACCCCGATACCGAGGCATAAACCATCTTCGGGTTTAAGGCTTCAACGGCTTTTGGGCCAAGACCCAGCGCTTCCATTTTGCCCGGACGGGTGTTCTCCACCAGCACGTCAAATTTAGGGATTAAGGATTTAATTAAATCCAGCCCTTCCTGAGACTTGAGATCCACCGCTAAGCTACGCTTACCGGCGTTCATCTGAATAAAGTACGGGTCCTGGGTGCCCTGACCGCGACGGAAAGGGTCGCCACCACGGGCAAACTCTACTTTAACCACATCGGCACCAAGAGCGGCGAGCATAGACCCCGCGTATGGGCCGGCCACATAGTTACCAAAATCCAGCACGCGGATACCGCTTAGTGGTTTTGGTTGGGATTGCGAATTCGTTGTC
The DNA here is from genome assembly GCF_001758465.1 of Marisediminitalea lipolytica. Lineage (GTDB taxonomy): Bacteria > Pseudomonadota > Gammaproteobacteria > Enterobacterales > Alteromonadaceae > Alteromonas > Alteromonas lipolytica. Next base: position 314,340 of record NZ_MJIC01000009.1, on the reverse strand, counting down.
ATTGCGCCACCCCTTACGCTTTATCTGCGTCGACAGGTACAAAGTATGGCAAAGCAAAGTCTTCATCTTTCTGAATCACTTTACACTCAAGGGCCATACCGACTTTAAGGTCAACCTCCATACCAGCAGGGATCCCGCTGACCAGACGCACGCCTTCTTCTAAATCCACCAGCGTAACGATGTAGGGTACATCCTGCTCTAAGTGGGGATGTACTGCATGGCGTACCACGGTAAAGGAATTAAGGGTTGCCTTACCGGAAGCTTCTTTCCAACCGGTGTTAAATGAGCGACATTTCGGGCAAATCGGCGACGGCGGATGGTGGGACGAACCGCAGTCGTTACAGCTGTTTAAAAACAGTTTGCCCTTGGCCAGATGTTGCCAGTAAGGCTGTTCGAGAAATTGCTTAGCGGGTTTGATATTCATTATGCACGCCCCATAATCATTGAACTCGCCCCTCGCAGGGTCATAAATACGGTGTCGGCTTTCATTTGATTCGACGATTCACCGCGTAACTGTCGTACGCCCTCGGCGATTGAGTTAAGGCCATGGAAGTAGCCTTCAGATAAGAGGCCGCCGTGGGTATTAACCGGCAATGAACCGTTCGGACCATTCTGACCACTGATAAGGAAATCAGCAGCTTCACCACGGCCGATAAAACCAAAGTCTTCCAGTGCCAGCGGCACCATCATGGAGGTGGCGTCATATACCATAGCCACATCGATATCTGACGGTTTTAGCCCGGCGCGACCAAACAGCACCTCTCCTGCTTCTGGCGGAGCCAGGCTGTAAGTGTCTTTGGCATAAAGATACATGGGCACTGAACCCGGGAAGATATACTGGCTGGCAGAGAGCACATCCACGGCTTTCGCGCTCATGCTGCGTGCACGCTCCTGCGACACCAGCACGATAGCCATAGCGCCATCGGTTTCCAGGCAGTAATCAAAAATACGCAACGGCTCACTGATCACCCGGGCGTTTTTGTAATCGTCCATGGTCAGCGAGCGGTCTTTCATTAAGGCACGAGGATTGTTGTTGGCATATCTACGCTGGGTCACAGCAACAGAGCCAAGCATTTCGGTAAAGCGCTCGTCGCTCAGGCCATAATGACCTTTATAACTTTGTGCATACAGCGCGTGGTGCTGACCGGGCACTAACAAACCAAAGGGCGCCGAGTAAATATCTCCCGGTGGTTCCGGCTGGTGACTAATCAGCGCGTCGCCGTCTTCGCTCAGTACGCGCTCACCGCGGCCAAAGCGAACACCCGACCGTGCATTCAGTGCGCGGTAAAACACCACACAGGAAGCCAGGCCAGCCTGAATGGCCGCCGACGCCTGAGCGATGGCACCACAGCAGTTAACGCCACCAAATTCGGTTTCACCGTAGTATTTCAATGAAGGCAAGCCCAGTGCATTAACAATGGCTGCTTCTGAGGTGTTGTCCCAGGTGTAGCGAACTAAACCGTCTATATCGTTTACTTCCAGTCCGGCATCGTCCAGCGCACTTAAAATGGCTTCGAGGGCGAGCTTTAACTCGCTACGTCCGGAATTGGTTGAGAACTCGGTTTGCCCTATCCCAACAATACTTGTCTTCATTGAATAACCTCGTTGTTTTCTTTGGCTGGATCTAGCAACGATCACACCAATTTAACTGTTTCTCATATTATGAGATTTATAAACAAATACAACAAAGGAACGTGAAATAATTATTAAAATATTGTTTTTATTTAACAATTAATTGGACGGATGGTGTATTTCCGGCCTCAAAATGCTGAAATCAGGCCAAATTTTTTCGCTGAAACACGAAAATTTGCCGAAGAAATTAGGCAGTATAAGGATATTCGGGGGTTAAAATGGCATTATCAGAACAGAAGTGTTCATCGAAAAGACGTTTTTGTGTAGTGCAAAAAGACAGTATTTTGTTAACAACTAAAAGAAACCATTAACGGCCTGTGGCTGCACTGAGCAAAGGCCGTTAACGCTAACTTATGTTTTATAGCTCACCGCTATTCCTGCACCACTTCCTTAAGACGCTGAATAGCCGACACCGACGTTGGCCAGCCGGCATAGAACGCCAGGTGAGTGATCATTTCGGCCATTTCCTCCTGACTCACGCCGTTCTCCATAGCCTTAGGAAAGTGAACAGGCATCTGCTCTGTGCGGCCAAGAACAACTAATGCGGCGCAAGTGATTAAACTCCGATCGCGTGGTGACAGGGTATCGTTACCCCACACTTCTTTATATAAAACGTTATCACTGAAACCCGCTAGTCTTGGCGCAATATCGCCATATAACAACTGGGCTCCGCTAGGCTTATCACTCATTTAAATTCTCCTGTATCAAAAATCAGAATGCAGTATGCACTGGCAAATTCACCAAATTTTTACAATAATCAAAAAAATACTATTTACAAGTTAACTCATATTTTTACAAATTATTAAAAATATGGCGTTCTTTTTGCACTAGCTTCAAAACGCAATCTTGGTTGGGTGCAGTCAGATAATTCTTTCTGCTTTTATTTATCTCACTATTAGAAATTAATTATCTCTTATGATCAACACAGCTACCAACTCATCATCGATTAACCGCCCTGGCGGGAAGCAGCGTGTCACAAATGGAGTAAACGCCGTGGATAAACCTCGAATCATCACCGAAGAAGAAGCAAACAATAAGTGGACCAGAATGCAGGCGTTCACCATATTTTTGTGTTTTATCCTGATGGCGTTGGATGGTATCGATGTACTGGTAGTGTCTTTTGCAGCACCGCTATTAATTGAACAGTGGAATGTGACCGATGCCGCATTTGGCATGGTGTTCAGTGCGGGCCTGGCCGGCATGACCATTGGCTCGATGTTTTTGGCCCCGTTTGCCGACCGTATAGGTCGTAAACCCATTTTAATGGCCGCAACTATGGTGATTGCGATTACCATGCTGGCGGCAACGTTGTCGCAGAATCTGACCCAACTGATAATTCTGCGCCTGCTAACCGGTGTCGGTATCGGTTGTGTACTGGCCACAGCAACCTCCATGGGTTCAGAGTTTTCACCTAAAAAATATGTTGCCGCCGGCGTAATGACCGTGATGTCTGGTTATCCTGCCGGTGCCATGCTGGCTGGCGTTGTCGCCAATGATCTGCTGGTGAATTACGGCTGGGAATCGTTGTTCATTGTGGCTGGTTTATTATCGCTGGCACTGTTTCCGATAATGTATTTTCTGGCTCCTGAGTCGGTGCACTTTTTACTGGAACGTCGCAAAGAAGGCGATTTAGAGCGCGCTAACAAGTTACTCAGAGCTCAGGGTTTAAAAGAACACGACGACTACCCTGAGCGTGAAGAAGTCTTTGCCAAAACGCCTGCGGTGCCGTTTATGCACCTGCTGAAAAAAGAAGTTCGTACCACAACATTGTTGTCGTGGGTCAGCTTTATGGGCGCATTTTTTACGGTTTATTTCCTGCTAAGCTGGATCCCGCGTATCGCCAGCATGACCGGCTATCCGTTAGAGGTAGGTATTAAAGGCAGTGCACTGTTTAATGGTGGTGCGGTGATTGGCTTATTTATTGTGGGCTGGCTTACTGCCCGCTGGAACCTGGGTAAGGTTATCGCCTGTCTGTACGGTATTGCTACCATCATGATGGTGATGTTCGCCGAGTGGAACACCCCGGTCATCATGTACTACACCCTGTTATTTGGCATCGGTTTCTTCCAGCAAAGCGGTAATGGCGCACTGTATGCCACCGTGGCGCAGATTTATCCGACTAACATTCGTACCACCGGTATTGGCTGGGCAATTGGCATGGGTCGCCTTGGCGCTGTGCTTGGGCCTGCCGCTGGCGGTCTGGCACTTACCAGTGGCATGAGCGTGGCCTGGATGTTCGTGCTATTCAGTCTGCCGTTACTGGTAACGGCACTGTGTGCCTGGACCATTGGTGTGAAGTATTTCATCAAGCCTGCTAAACCGGCCATCAAAGCATAAGAGTTTTTGCTGATTAGCTTTTTTCACAATGAAAGTGTGTTTCGTGTTGTGTGATTGGTAAATAAGTGAAAAGGCTAATTCAGCGAATTAAAGTTGCCACCCTATGGGTGGCAATTTGTCTTTTGCGGCGACACATCGTTATTTTAAAACACACCCGCCTGCCTGATAGACTCTTTAAACCGGTTAATCAAACCAGTGCCGGGTACGATTAGCAAACCACACCAGCGAAAGCATCACCGGTACTTCCACCAGCACGCCCACTACGGTAGCCAATGCCGCCCCTGAATGCAGGCCAAACAAGGAGATTGCCACGGCAACCGCCAGCTCAAAGAAGTTCGAGGTGCCGATCATACAGGCTGGCGCAGCCACGTTATGGGGCAACTTCAATTGTTTGGCGATGAAATACGCAATGGCAAAAATACCGTAAGTCTGAATCAGCAGCGGTATTGCAATTAACACGATAGCCTGAGGCTGGGCCAGAATGGTTTCTGACTGAAAACCAAACAATAGTACTACCGTAGCCAGTAACCCAATGATGGACCAGGGCTTCATGGTGGCTAAAAACTGATTCAGTCGAGAATGATCATCGGTTTTATCCAGCTTCTTGCGTGTAACAGCACCGGCCACCAGCGGAATAAGCACATACAGCACAACCGATAAAAACAGCGTATCCCAGGGCACGGTAATATCGGTTACACCCAGTAATAAACCGGCTATGGGGGCAAATGCAAATATCATGATGATATCGTTAATAGACACCTGCACCAGCGTATAGTTGGCATCGCCCCTGGTTAACTGACTCCACACAAACACCATGGCGGTGCACGGTGCGACGCCCAGCAAAATCATACCGGCGATATATTCACTGGCTGTTTGCGGCTCGACCCAGTCGGCAAATATGCCCTTAAAGAATAACCAGCCCAGTACGGCCATAGTGAAGGGTTTAATTAACCAGTTGATGATTAGCGTGAGCACCAATCCTTTCGGCTTTTTACCTACACCCTTTAAGGCGCTAAAATCGATTTGCACCATCATCGGATAAATCATCAGCCAGATGAGTACAGCAATCACCAGATTGACGTGGGCATACTCAATGCCAGCAATCGCGGCAAATACGCCCGGCGTAACGCTGCCCAGCAAAATACCCACAACAATGGTAAGCCCAACCCACACCGATAAATAGCGTTCAAACAAGCCCATGGTACTGCTCCTTAAATAGACCGCTGATTAACGCGTTCACTGAGTTTCTCTGCCGACTCCACCCGCTCTGAGTAGCGATTCACAAAATAGTCTTTATTGTTGCGCAGCAACAGGGTGAACTTCATCAGCTCCTCCATCACATCCACAATGCGATTGTAATAGGGTGATGGCTTCATTCTGTCGTTATCATCAAATTCAAGAAACGCTTTGGCCACACTGGATTGATTCGGGATCGTCACCATACGCATCCAGCGCCCCAGTACCCGCAGTTGATTAACCACGTTAAACGACTGTGAGCCGCCACATACCTGCATGACCGCCAGGGTTTTACCCTGCGTCGGGCGCACACTGCCCACACTTAGGGGCACCCAGTCAATCTGGCTTTTAAAGATGCTGGTCATGGAGCCGTGACGCTCCGGAGAACACCAGACCTGCCCTTCGGACCACATCATCAGTTCGCGCAATTCCTGTACCTTGGGATGGGTGTCATCTTCGGTATCGGTTTGCGGTAAACCGGTGGGATTAAAAATCTTTACTTCTGCGCCCATACGCGTAAGCAAGCGCGCACATTCTTCTACCACTAAACGACTGAAAGAGCGTTTACGCAGCGAGCCGTATAACAGCAGAATACGCGGCGCATGTGCAGCATCAGCACTCTGGCATTTATCAAAGGTAGGGATATCCAACTGAGTTTCGTCAATATTGGGTAACGACATATCCATTAAACCTGCGCTCCTAATGCTGCCAGTTGAGATTTTAATTGTTCAGGCGATAAGGACTGCTGAGCCAGTGGCACCAGTTGATTGACCCTGTCGGTAATCTCAACGATACAGGCGCGGAAGGCAGCCGCTTTTTCTTCATCAGAACCTTCAATTTTTGATGGATCGGATAATCCCCAGTGCACTTTTACCGTTTGGCCAAACCACACCGGGCAGGCCTCTCCGGCCGCCGAATCACATACCGTAACCACTACATCCGGCGCAAAAGTTTCAAACTCATCCCAGGACTGACTGGCAAGGCCGTCGGTACTAATACCGGCTTCCTGTAAATACTGTAGTGACAGGGGATGCACCGCACCGGATGGCTGGCTGCCCGCGCTTCTGGCGGTAATGCTGTCGCCCGCATTGTGATTAGTAATAGCCTCAGACAAAATACTTCTGCAGCGGTTGTGCGTACAAATATAGAGAATTTTCATAGGTGACCTTTGGATTAGCAGGCAGCGCCCTGCTGTTTATAAGCGCGTAAGTTGGCCAGCGAGGCAGCAAGGTAGTCCGGGTTGCTGTCGCGGGTTTGAAGAATAATGTGTTGTGCCCAATCGGGCAGTGCCGGATGGAGCTGGTAGTACACCCATTTACCCCGCCGGGAGTCCTGCACAATACCGCATTTACGCAGTTCGGCCAGATGGCGGGATACCTTTGGTTGTTCAAGCTCCAGTGCCGCGATGAGATCGCACACACAGGCTTCACCTACCTCACTAATTAGCAGTAACGATTTAAGCCGCGTATCGTCGGCCAGACATTTGAATAATTGCAGCGGTGACATTACTTACTCCCTGATTAACACATACGAAATATCATATATATGAATTTTCATATGTCAATCAAATAGCGTGTAACGCGCAGGTACAAAAAAGCGGTAGCAGGAAAACCTACCACCGCTTTAAAACAATCAGTTTGTTTGTGAGAAAACGATGCTAAATCAGCGCAACCGCTTTTTCTGCCAGGGGTTTTACCAGTTCACCTAACTGTAAACCCTGAGCCGCATTGGAGGCATTTCCGTCCAGAGCCCGCTTCTTAACGCCTTGCAAAATAGCGGCAAAGCGGAAGAAACCAAACACCAGATAGAAGTTCCAGTTCTCTATTTTGTCGATGCCCATATGCTTGCAGTACATGGCCACATATTCTTCTTCGGTGGGAATACCCAGCGCCTCGCGATCCAGCCCATCCAACCCTGGTAATACGCCGCCGTCGTTGGATAAATGCAGCTGCATACACTGATACGCCAGATCCGCATAAGGATGGCCTAGGGTTGAGAGCTCCCAGTCTACCAGTGCCAGCACTTCAGGCTTGTCCTGAGCAAACATCATGTTATCCAGTCGGAAATCACCATGGGCTAAGCATACCTGGCCATCATCGGCCACGGTATTCGCCGCCAGCCAGTCGATAAGCGTATCCATCTCAGGAATCGTTTCGGTTTCGGTAGCACGATACTGTGTTGTCCAGCGGCTGATTTGACGCTCGTAGTAGTTACCCGGGCGACCATAATCGCTCAGGCCCACGGCGTCCACATCCACCTTATGCAGTTCTGCCAGTACGCGGCTCATTTCGGCATACATCTGGCTGCGCTCTTCTTTACTTACCTCTGGCAATGCCGGGTTAAAGAACACGCGACCATCGATATATTCCATCAGATAGAACATGCTGCCAATCACTTCAGTGTCTTCACACAGGTGATACACTTTGGCCACCGGCACCGGGGTGTCAGCCAGGGCTGAGAGTACACGGTACTCACGGTCTACCGCGTGCGCGCTTTTCAGCAGCTCACCGGGTGGCTTACGACGCAGCACATATTTACCACTGGCCGCTTCAATTAAAAACGTCGGGTTAGACTGACCACCGGGAAACTTCTCGGCGTTAATCGGGCCCCTGAAGCCCTCGACATGCTGCTCCAGATAGGCGCTCAGCACCTCGGTATCCAGCGTAACAGGTGTAGCTGTTGACATGAAAGGCTCCTCGTTTACTTACTGTAACGGTCGATAATTTGTTTGCCCAGTGCCATCTGATGCACCTGATCCGGACCATCCGCCTGACGACACCAGCGGGCATAGTTAAAGCCTTCGGCCATCATGTAGTCTTCGGTCAGTCCGCCTGCACCGTGCATTTGCATACAACGGTCAATCACGGTTTGAACCAGTAGTGGAACCGTGGTTTTGGTGGCAGCAATCATATCAATAGAGGCCATTACCCCTTGTTCATCGATTTTGCTGCAGGTTTTCAGTACCAGTAAGCGCGCCATCTCGATCTCTGAGAACGAACGGGAGATTTCCTCGCGCACGCTTTGATGTTTACTCAGCGGGCGGCCAAATGTGGTTCGGCTGTTGGCTCGCTTGCAGGCCAGCTCCAGCGAACGCTGCGCGGTACCAATGAGGCGCATACAGTGGTGCATACGACCCGGTCCTAAACGTGACTGGGCAATCTCAAAGCCCCGGCCCTCACCGGCCAGTACGTTTTCATAAGGCACACGGACGTTTTCAAACACCAGCTCGGCATGGCCAATTGGCGCATCATCAAAACCCAGCGTCGTTAACGGACGAACAATAGTCACGCCAGGAGTATGCTTAGGCACCAGTACCTGGGTTTGTTGCAGGTGACGGCTGGCGTTGTCCGGATCGGATTTACCCATCACGATAAAGATTTTGGTGCGCTCGTACATGGCATTGGTGATAAACCACTTACGACCGTTAAGCACCCACTCATCACCTTCACGCTTAATGCTCAGCTCAACATTGGTGGCGTCACTACTGGCCACCTGCGGCTCGGTCATGGCATACGAAGAGCGAATTTCGCCGTTCAGCAGGGGGGTTAACCATTTTTCTTTTTGCGCATCGGTGGCAAAATTCATGAATACTTCCATGTTGCCGGTGTCCGGTGCGTTACAGTTGAACACCTCTGGTGACCAGATCACCCGGCCCATGGTTTCGGCCAGCGGCGCATAATCAAAAAACGACAGACCGCCATGTTCGCTGTAATGGCCGTGGTCTTCCGGTACAAATAAATTCCACAGGCCGCGCTCTTTGGCTTTAAGCTTGAGCTCGTCCATGATGGCGAGCGGAGCAAAACGATTTTCAGCATTGTGCAGTTCTGTCGCATAGCGCTTCTCGTTGGGATAGATAAACTCATCCATAAACTTCAGCAGTTCGTTTTGCAGGCGCTGCGACTTTTCACTAAATTGATACATTGTTTATAACCCTATGCGACAGTGATTAATTGGCAGTGTTCAGCCGTCATTAAATGGCTGACATCGTTAACCGACTCCACAGTAAAATCGGTTCGGTTGGTAATAATGGTGCTGGTACTGGTGTTCTTAATACGCAAACTCAGATTAATGGTGCGTGTTGCATCAAGCCCTAAGAAATGCCCCAACAACATAGAGGTAGGGCCGCCGGACGTTACCAGCACAAGGCGGCGAAACGGCGAAGCCATCGCGCTTTCCAGCGCGGTTAAAATCCGTGATTTAAACCCTTCCCAGCTACAGTGGCCATCATCGGCAATATCGCCATTGGCCCAGTGCAGTAATGCGGCTTTGATATTGTGATAATAATCCCGTGGGCCATTGCCGGTGTCATGCCAGCTTTGCGGATACTGCGCCTTTAAACTATCCAGCAGATTTTGAAAGTCATATTCGTTTAATCCGCCATCCACGCAAACCTCTGGCTGCGTTACCTGCGTTTTCGTACTTAAGCCTTTGAGAAATGCCGTGGCGGTTTGCTCATGGCGCGCCATTGAGCCTAAGACCAGCTTATCTGCACCCAATGCCAGATTAGCCCACTGCCTGCCAAGCAGCTCCGCCTGTTGGTAGCCAACCGGGCTAAGCTGGTCGTAATTTGCAGCACCTAATGAGGCCTGGCCATGTCTGAGTAATATGATTTCTGCCACGATACGTTAACGATATGTAAAAAGATTTAACTTGTGTACAGTGTAGAAGTTATATCATAATCATCAAAGTTTATTTTTATGATGAAGTAAAATCACCAAAATCTATTAAGGTTTATAACGATGCGGTTAGATAAGCTCGATCTCAATTTGTTTGTGGTATTCGACATGATTTACCGGGAAGCGAGTGTGTCAAAAGCAGCGGAACGGCTGAACATGACCCAGCCAGCTATTAGTAACGCACTGGCGCGGTTACGTGATTCCCTGGGCGATCCGCTGTTTGTAAGGACTTCCGAAGGCATGCAGCCTACGCCAGTGAGTGACAGCATTATTGGTGATGTCCGTCAGGGGCTCGATTTACTGGGGCGCTGTAAAGCGGAGTTTGCCCAGTTTGACCCGCGCACCGCCACTAAAACCTTTCGCCTGGCCATGAATGATTTGGCAGAAGCGTTGCTGTTACCGCCACTGATTCAGCGCCTCAGCGAGGAAGCACCGGGCGTACGCATTACCTGTTACTATCACGACAGGGATACTGCGGTGGACGAGCTGAAATCGGATAAATACGATTTACTGATAGACACGCCTACCTTTAATCCCAAAGAACTGGGATCAGAGCACCTGATGACACTGGATTATCTGGTTATGCTGAATCAGGAACATCCACTGGTATCCGGGATGTTAACCCTGAAGGATTACCGCAGAGCCGAACATGTGCATGTTTCGAGTCGTCGTCGCGGTCGCGGGCACGTGGATATTGCGCTGCATAAGCTGGGCGAAAGCCGCACTATCAAAACCCGTATTCAAAACTATCAGGTGGCCGCCAGAATAACGCAGAACACCGATTTACTGTGGACAGCACCAGCCCCCGTTGCCAGACTGGCCAACCTGGCCACTCAATCTCCCCCTTTTGATATCGATCCCCTGATCTGGAATGTATTCTGGCAGGAGCGCAATGAAGACGATCCTGCCACACTCTGGCTGCGGGATATGGTTAAAAAAGCCGCTTTCGATTGTCATGCAGGGTAATCAAGCCTTAATCCGGAGCAAAATAGCGTGAAGTATTTGTTTTCAAGTTTACTGGCTCTCTCAATAAGTGCTCTAGCAGGACCGGTAGTAACCACTCACACCGGCAAAGTAGAAGGTAACACTACCACCAACCACATCAATGTGTTTCTGGGTATTCCCTATGCCGCCACTACCGCAGGTGACAACCGCTGGCAACCACCACAACCGGTAACCCCCTGGCAGGGCGTAAAGCCCGCAACGACCTTTGGTGACATCTGTATGCAGCCTCAGCCTGGCCCGTACGGCCCCTGGACTACCGAGTTTCAGCCCCAGGGGAACATGAGCGAAGACTGCCTGTCAGTAAACGTGTGGACAGCTGGTACCGATAAATCAAATCGACCGGTACTGGTCTGGGTGCATGGCGGCGGCCTGACAACCGGCTCGTCGGATGTACCCTTGTACAATGGAGAAGCCCTCGCCGAACAAGGCGTGGTGGTGGTATCACTGAATTACCGGGTAGGTATTTTAGGCTTTTTAAGTCACCCGGCATTACAAAAAGAAAATGGCATGAGCGGTGAATACGGCCTGCTGGATCAGGTTGCGGCGCTTAAATGGGTAAAACAAAATATCGCCAGCTTTGGTGGCAACCCTGACAATATCACGCTAGCTGGCCAGTCGGCAGGCGCTGCCTCAGTGCAGTGGCTCATGTCATCGCCCCTTACCGCAGGGCTGTTCCACAAAGTAATCGTGCAAAGCGGCGTGGCCGCCGGTGGCTTTTTACCCAAAGATCCTCACGACCCCATGGACATTGGTCGCGCTGCCCAAGCGCGGTTAGGCGCTGATACGCTGGCACAAATGCGAGCAGCGCCTGCCGCAGATGTGGTTGCCGTAGGTCGCTCTCTGAAACTGGAAGAACAAGGCCGGCCGGTGCGCTTTGATCCGCGCATGGGCGTTAACTTTTTCCCGACTTTTCGTGATGCATCAATCCCGATGCTGACTGGTTTGAATGCGGATGAAAACTCAGCCTTTTTACGCTCCCAGGAAGTAGATAAAGACGGATTTAACCACTTTTTACAGCGCCATTATGGAGACGATGCTGACCTGTTTACCAGCTTGTATTTAACCGATGACAAAACTTACACCCAGGCTGTGCGCGAGATTCGCCGCGATGCCGGGCTGGCCTCCATGCACATTCGCCTCAACCAGCAGGACACCCCGGATACCGTATTTGCGTACCTGTTCAGTTATGAGCCACCGGGCGAACCTAAGGGCTTTGGCAGCTTCCACTCCGGGGAATTACCCTACATGTTTGGTAACCTGGATAGCACACTGCGCCCTTATGACAAACAGGACCAGGCATTATCAACAACCATGATGCACTACTGGCTGCGCTTTATTAAAGCAGAGAACGTGGGTAAATCGCTGGAAGACTGGACAGCTTACGACAGCAAACAACAGATTATGCATTTTGCTGATGAACCGCTGGCCAATATGCAAACACTGCTACCAGCAGAAAAACTCGAGGCGTTTTTACACACCTATAAAAACGGCCACCGGGTTAGTATTGTTTCACCCTAAGGGGTCGCCCTAAGGGAGCACCCTGACTTAAGGGGTCGCCCTGAGGGATCGCCCTGACTTAAGAGTCGCAGCCGGAACACTTCGGCTGCGCACTGCTTGTTTTACAAACCTTTACGCTGAATCGTCCAGGTAGGGTCCAGACACATGCGGCAGGATCGGCCGGTAAAAGTGCGTCCTGCGGCTTCATCACCGTATAACTGCCATTGCAGCCAATCCAGCGTTACCTGCGCCACACGCCCACCGTTTGCCTCATTAAATGTACCAAGATGACCAACCTGTAAATTTGCCATAACCGCTGGGACATGATCTATTTTACTAAAATCATCCAGTGCATTTTCATAAGCAATATCTTCAGGCCCGCCAATCAGGTAAATCACAGGCGTATGAATTGAAGCCAGTGCTTGTTTGGAAATATCCATGCGTTTGGCAAAGGGATGCGAATCAGGGAAGGTGCCGGTATTATGCAAAACCACGGTTTTAATGCGTGAATCAGGCGCTACTTTTATTGCCTGCACTCCGCCGCAACTCCAGCCACTCACAGCAACGGCCTCGGAGTCCAGCTTGGCATACAGCTCGCTCTCAGGATCCTGATTCTGCGCCAGTGCCCAGTCGAGCGCCGTGAGCAGGTCCTGATAAGTGGTTTCTTGCTTGGGTAAATTCATCACCGGATCAATAACCGGCGCAGGGCGAGGCTCAGACCCCGGACCACTGTAAATTCGCCCCGGCGCAATGGCCAAAAAGCCATGGGAGGCAATTTCCAATAAATGATTTCGGGAGCTGGCTCCGTTACCGGAACAACCGCCGTTGCCAAATAACAAAATACCCAGTTTTTTGTCTTGCAGGCCAGCAAGATCTTTGGGCAGATACACCGTATGGGTATCAAGAGAGGCCATTATCTTCTTTTCTGCCGGATAGGCTCCTGTGCCCTCAGTATCCGGCAGCACCTGCATATAGGCTTCCCGGGCTAGTTGTTCCGGACTCAGTTGAAAGCGCTGACGTTCTGGTGGTTGCTGGCCCTGTGCTATGGCACTGAGTAAAGTGCTGGCAATCAATATGATGGAAGAAACTAATAGAGACAGACGCATCCTTATATCCTTATTTAAACAACAGAAAAACCGCCAGAGCTAAACGCGCCAGCGGTTAATTACAGTTACAAATCAATAAGTTTTACTTCACCACCGTTTTGATAATGGCGTTCAAACAGTGCCAGCTTTTCCTTACTCAGCAGCGGCCGAACCGACTTAACACCGCTTTCGCCAAACACCATTATCTGGTTAGTGTCATCAAGCAGCGGCCAGTCCAACAACTTCCCTTTTAAGGATTTCGCTTTGATAAAGGCAACCCAGTAATTCACCATGGTGTCAGACAATGTCTGGTCATAACCGGAATAAGGGCGCTCACCAGGTTCAAGATTGCCAAACATATAGGGCAGTTCGCCGGAGTGAAAACTCGCGTAGTCCTGTGGCTCGCCTGGCGGTTCGTGGGCAAACAGATAACCATAGGCAACCAGCGGGGCATCATGCTGTTGTAAACGCAGTTTGGTCGATACCAGCCCTTCATCACGACGTAACGCCAGCGACTCATTCAGGTAGTTATCATCATCGCTGGTATACAGCGCTTTAAATTGCTCGGCGAGTTCGCCATAACGTCGCTCTACATAGGCGTTAAAATCGGCTTTACTTAAGGTTTTCATTGGCCGGAATGCCGAGGCTTCTGCACCGGTGATCCCCGTGAGTACCGGAATGGTGTTATCCAACAAATCCTCCCCAAAGGTTTTCCCCTGACGGACCGAAAAACGAATACGGCCGCTTTCACCAGGTAATTTCACCTTTGCCGCTGCTGCCAGCACCTCGTTAGTAGGTAATTCGCGCAAAGCCTTTAAACTACTGGCGTTCAGGTCTTTTTGCAGCTGCTCACCAATACGCAGCGCCCGTTCAAAATTGCCCGGCGGTGCAAACCCGGATAAACCAATCCCACTTTGAATAATCGCTTTGTGATAAAGCCCCCGGGAGGCCTGAGTAGACATCAGTAGCTTAACCGATGCAGCCCCGGCCGACTGACCGGCGATAGTGACGTTGCCGGGATCACCACCAAAGCCGGCGATATTATTGTGTACCCATTTAAGTGCCGCAATCTGGTCGAGCAGGCCATATTCACCGCTGAAGCCATTTTCGGCTTCCAGTTCAGGATGCGCCAGAAAACCCAGCACGCCCAGGCGATAGTTGATGGATACCACAACCACGCCTTTGCCAGCCAGATGCGCGCCGTCGTAAACAGGCACATCCGATGAACCTGTGGTTAGCCCGCCACCGTGGATCCATATCATCACCGGTAACGATCTGGCTTTGGTATCGGGGGTCCAGACATTCAGCGACAAGCAGTCTTCACTCATCTTGCCCTGGGCCAGAAATTCGTCGGTCCAGGGGCCAAATTCCACCGGTTCTGGCTGCACACAGACAGGACCAAAGTCAGTGGCAGATTTAACCCCCTGCCAACTAGTTACCGGCTGAGGTGGCCGCCAGCGATTCTCCCCAGCGGTGCTTGCTGCATAAGGAATTCCCAGAAAAGCATCGACATTGTTACCCAGTGTTTTCCCCCTGAGCTTACCAGCATGAGTGGTCACTACTGTGCCTGCCATCGCGTGAGCTGTGAGACCGGCGAGTAATAGTAAAGCGGCAATGCATTTCATAGTTGTTCTCTTATCAGCTTGTTATTGCAGTGGGTCTATAGCTGTCATACGGGTTTTATGCGGTAGCGTCACCGCCATAGAACCGCCATTTTCAAACAGCAGGACCTGCTCGCTCTGCTCGTTGTACTCCGGCCACGACGTCAATTTACTGCTGTTGGGATCTAAGGTTTTAATAAAGTTAGTCCAGTAACTAATCATTAGTGCCGACATGGCTTTATCATCCGCAGTCCAGCCAATGTCGCGGGTGTGCTGGGTACCTAACATGTAGGGCAGTTCAGCACCGTGGATAGCACCTTGAGGTACGCCGGGACGCACCGGTGGATTGTGGTTGAAGTGGTAGTAGTATACCGGCGTATCACCATGGCGCTTTTGTAAGCGCGCCCAGCTCCAGGCCTGAATGGCAAAAGTGCTGTCGGTGCCGTAATCAATGGCAGAAGCAACCGCCTGGTTATCATCTTCTGCCGGATAGGCGGCCAGCACCTGTGAAGCCTTATCACCGTAGCGCTGATTTACCATGGCTTTAAATTCATCGGCCGTTTTAATGGTATTAAACAGCGCGCCTTCATACTCGTTAAGTCCGATGAGCAACGCCACATCATTTTGCTCCCCCTGCTGATAGAGTGCAGTGGGATCTTTAGTGATGACGTAACCATCAATGGTTGGCCAGGAACTGCTGCGGGTAAAACCACTGGTTGCCGTGGCCGCATTGACAATCACTTCGGCAGGCAGTTTACGCAGCTCAGCCAGCGACGATGCCCCGGCGTTTTTCATCAGCGTTACCCCGGCTTGTTCAGCCTCTGCAAGGCTTGCCATCATGCCGGTATTGACGACCGACGCACCACTTTGCGAGATAACCCCGCGAAACAGTCCTGAGGCCAGTGGCGTTTGCGCCATTAAACTCACCGACATTCCCCCGGCTGACTCCCCCATGATAGTGACTTTTTGCGGGTCTCCGCCAAAGGCCGCAATGTTTTCCTGTACCCACTTCAGTCCGGCCACCTGGTCCATCAGCGCATAATTCCCTGACGCATTATGTTCTGATTCTGCGGAGAGTTCCGGATGACTGAAAAAGCCCAGCGGCCCCAGGCGATAGGCAATGCTTACAAACACCACGTCGCGCTCTGCGATGGCTGTACCGTCAAATAATGACATGGCGGTGGAGCCATAGGAAAAACCACCACCGTGTATCCAGACCACCACCGGCAGATTATCGGCGGCCTTTTGCGCCGGCGTCCACACGTTAAGATACAGGCAGTCTTCGCTGACCGGCTGACCCGGGTTACTCATGATTGGATGAATTGTCTGACTGCAACCCGGCGCAAATTCCGTGGCACTGCGCACGTTTGCCCAGGCTTCGACAGGCTCAGGCGCCTGCCAGCGGCGCTCGCCAACGGGTGCTTTTGCAAACGGAATTCCTTTAAATACACGCAGCGAGTTTTGCTGGCTGCCTTTAACCTTACCCTGTGCAGTTGCGACTACCAGCGGATCGGCAGGTTCCGACCCGCACCCTGACATCATGACACTGGCTACAATGGCCAGCGCCAGGCGGGAGGCATACCTGACTGTTTTGCCCAGACGGTTAAAAGGCATTGGCAACATTAACGTTTTTTGCATAATGTGGATTCTTCTTAGTAGTGGCGAAAGGTGATTGAAAACAGACATTATTTATCTGTTTCCGGAGCAAAACACACGCCAATGTGGTTCAAACTGCCAGCAATTCAGCCTGGCGACTGCCGCGCAGATGTTAACAGGATGTATACAGGTTAGTTGAACGACCTCGTTAAGCCAGGCCCTATGACCGCTAAAACGACAGAGTGTGCATAGTATAGGCACTATCGTCTCTGCCCGGGTTTGCCGGCATGGCTCCAACATCAATAGGCCAACGACCTCGCAAAGTACTCCATTTATTGAAGCAAACAGAGTAATTTACGGTGGCATAACCTGATATCAGGGCGATTGTTTAAATGAGTCGCGCGCTCAGCGCCTTTAATACCGCGCGGGTGCGGTCCCGGGTATGTAATTTGGCCAAAATATTCGACACATGATTCTTCACCGTGCCTTCAGCCAGAAACACCGTGTCGGCGATTTCCTTGTTGGAATAGCCACCGGCGATCAGTTTCAGAATATCCAGTTCGCGTTCGCTTAGCGGCTCGATATCCGGATCGGCAAACGTTGAAAGCTGCTCCTGACTCAGTTGATTTAACAGTACCGGCTCTGCCAGCATACCGCCGCCATACACGGTAGTAATAGCATCATGCAACTTAGCGGTATCCACATCCTTTAATAAAAAACCGTTGGCGCCAGCGGCCATAGCCTGGGTAAATAACCCCGGATCATCAAAGGTCGTCAGCACAATCACTTTGGTCTCGTCGCCACGCTCGCGCATTGCCTGCACGGTCTCGATGCCGTTTTTTACCGGCATACGGATATCAGTAAGCAGAATATCAACGGGTTGCTGGGCCAGCATGGCCAGCGCCTGTTCACCGTTGTCGGCCTGCCAGCTAATGACGATATCCGGGCGTAACGACAGTAAACTGGCAATACCCTGACGGACCATAAGTTGATCATCTGCAATAGCTACCTTAATCATATTGTTGTTCCTTGTAGGGGAGACTGACGGTGACTGTCCAAATCTGATGGTCTGAGGTTAGTGTGACAGCACCATCCAGCTGCGCGGCACGCTCGCGCATATTGGCCAGGCCCGAGCCGTCCGAAGCAGCTGGCGAGCCGGAAAACGAATTGCTCACGGTCATAGTGAGAGATTCTTCATCCTGCTCAAGGGCAATAATCAAATCTTTTCCGTTACCGTGGCGCAAAGCGTTGCTCACAGCTTCCTGACAGATTCGTAATAATACTTCAGCGTGATGACTCGACTGTAAAGGACCGCTTAACCGCCGTTCAAACCTGGCCGATACCTGAGGTAAATGGCTGAACAAAGAATCGATAGCGGCGTTCAGGTCAAGCTGCGCGCTTTGTTTGTTTTCCCGTACCACACTGCGGATCTGTTCCAACAAATCTTTGGCGATAGCTTTGGTTTCATTAACGTCAGACTGTTTTTCTGCGGGCACCGTCTGACTTAAAAACTCCAGATTGAGTAGCAGAGCGGTAAGCTGGTGACCACAAATATCGTGCAGATCACGGCTCAGCTTCAGCCGCTCAGACTGGCGCGATGCCTGCTCCAGTAACGCCCGGGTGGACATCAGTTCGGCATTCGCCTGTTCCAACGCCAAACGGGCCTTGCTTTCCCGTACGGCAATATCCGCCACCGTAAGCGAAAAACACTGAAATGCCAGGTTTAAGGCAATAGCGATAAGCGATGGAGACAGCCCCTGATTCCACCCCACGTGGTACAGCAAAAAAGCAATACCGTTAATGGCCAGCAGGGTAATGATCGCCTGATGACGGTTCACAAAAAAGGGTAATTGCCCGGCAAAAATCACCAGCAGGATGAGGGCGTCGGTTGACTGGCAGGTAATAAACACTGCAAAGAAACCGCACACCTGAACCAGCATTAACAGCAAAGATAAACGATGGTTAGCGGTAACTCTATCGCTAAGGTTGATCAGCAAAAAGCCGCCGAGAAACAAACCAAAGCCGCCATAATAGGCCAGCGTGGCGCCGGCGAATTCGGCCCGTTCGCGGGTAATCAGCATAACGGCCAGCCAGCCCAGCACGCCGGCCAGTAATAAGGTACGATTTCGTTCGGTGGATTTCATGTAGTTGTGCCCTGATTTTCCCTGGGTCTGAACAGTATCTGCCCTGAAGCAGTCCGACAGGTGCCAGAAGTCATGATTTTACCATGCATGACTTTTGGCACCTGTTATCCGTGAGTGCGTTTCGTAAAGTGAGCTTACATCACTTACGGAGAGTTACCATGAAAACCCTGTTACCCGCACTAACCTCTTTATACTGTATCAGTGCCACTGCAGCAAACGTCGAGATTGTGTTCAGCGATATCAGTTCACTCCGCGGCGAATTGTATATAGCCGCCTACAATTCTGCCGATGCCTTCACGCAAAAGCAGGCATTTCAAAGCCAGATTATCCGTGTATACAAAAGCAATCAAACCGCTGTGCTGGCCGATTTGCCCGCCGGTGACTACAGCGTTATGGCGTTTCAGGATCTCGACGCTAACCGTACCTTAAACTCAAATATGATGGGCATACCTACCGAGCCCTATGGCTTTAGCACTAATCCGCACCTGATGGGTCCGCCGTCATTCGATGCCATCCGTTTTACCGTTGGCGAAGATGATATGTCTATTACGATTAACATGGAGTAGCACATCATGGATCGTCGCGATTTTCTTAAAAATATGAGCATGGCGGCCTGCGGAGCGCTGGTCAGCAGCGCCGGCTTTAATGCCCTGGCTGCCGACAACGAATCCTATTACCAGCAGTTTAAACGCCAGTTAAAAGCTAACCCGATATTGCGCGGATGGGAGGGTTTATCGGCAGATATTGCGCCGCGCGAATTTACCTGGCAGGGCAAACTACCTGATGCGCTGGTCGGCAGGCAGTTTTACCGAAATGGCCCGGCACGAGCGGTGCTGGGTAACCAGCGCTATACCCACTGGTTTGACGGTGACGGTTTTGTTCATCGCTATGCCTTTGGCAAGCAGGCCGTTACGCATTCAGGGCGTTTTGTGCGAACCAAGAAATTTAATGCCGAAAGCCGCGCCGGGCGTTTTTTGTATAACGGTGCCGGTTCGGTGATTGAAAACGCCAGACCTTCCAAGAGTGCAGAAACCGTGAATACCGCAAACATTGCACTACTCCCGGTTAACGGCGACTTATGGGCATTGTGGGAAGCCGCTATGCCTTACAATCTTGACCCAACCACGCTGGAGACCAAAGGCCAGGTTTCACTGGATAACGCACTGGATGGCGTGCCCTTTTCAGCCCACCCCCATGCGGACCGATTTGGCAATATATGGAATTTTGGCGATCTCTCTTTTTTTGGTCAGCCAGCGATGGTCATTTATCAGCTTAATTCTCAGGGTAAACTTCTGCAGTATAAAATGGTGTCGGCACCCGCAAGTTACGTACACGATTTTGCCGTGACCGATAACCATCTTATTTTCTATTTTCCGCCCATTACCAAACAACACGGCGCCGAAACGCTTATCGATAGTATGCAATGGCATAAAGACCAACCCGGCCAGTTATTGGTGATTGATAAAAATACCCTGACCCCGGTGATGCAGGTGCCCTTTGACAGCGGCTTTGTATTTCATTTTGGTAATGCCTGGCAACAGGGCCAGCAACTTGTGGTTAACGCCTGCTGGTACAATAATGCTGATGTTATGCTCAATGGCGTAAATTCCGTCATTGCAGAGCAGGCACAGCAGCACCACAGAAGCACTGCTGCGCAGATTCATATCGACTTATCGGCTAACACCGCGCGATTGCAAAGTACTAATCACGAGATGGAGTTTGTGCAGTTTGACGGGCGCTTTACCGGCAAACCTACGGCACAACAGTTTGGCGTGTATGCCGCTAACACCGCCGGCAGAGCAGATTACAACAGTATTGCTGCGCTTAATACCGAGAGTGGCGTGCTGGATTTGCACCGGCTGGGAAATGACTTTTTAACCGAAGAACCGCTGTTTATTCCAACCGGCAATAAGCCCGGCGAAGGATATCTGGTAAATACCGCACTTAATTTTAAGGAAGGTGCCACCTACTGCATGGTGTTTAATGCGCAGCATGTCAGCGATGGTCCGGTTGCCTGGGTAAAGCTCGACAACTACATGCCAATGGGATTTCATGGCGCGGTGATATAAATTTTGCCACGCACAAGCAGAAAAGCTGAGAATTACTCTCAGCTTTTCAGAACAAGTGATGGTCTTTGGCTTAGCCGAAAAAGTTTACCCGCTGGTTAAACACCAGCTCATGCATAATCGGAATCACATCCACCGGCATATAGGTGCCTGCCTTGCTTTGCACATCAAGATGCATGGTAGCACGGTTAGCAGTGGAATATTCAGGCCAGGCTGGCAGCGCAGCAACCGATGGGTTACCGGTTTTAGCAAACTGTACCCAGGCACTGGAAATATCCGACGCCAGCTTTTTCACCTCTTCACCGCCGCCGGTAATCACTTTACCTTCCTCATTTGCGGTATCAAACACAAACGGAATTTCCAGGGTATGCGGTGAGTAGAGTTTACCTTCCATAATCGGCGATTCCATCTCAAACCGGTAGGTATACACCGGCGCACCGCCAGGGACCATTTTGGCATCGGCAATGGCCACTAACAGAGTGCCCATAACGGCATCAGAGATCATTCTGAACCACAGGAAAGACGGTGTTTTACCGGCAAAAGCCTGGCGATAACTACTTAAAACCGTTGGCGCATACTGCTCACCAAACTTGGCGGTAACGCGGGCGTCCAATTGCTCGTCGGTAAGGTTATATGCGGCCTTATCCGGGATCATAAACAAGCTCATTTCGGTGCCTGTCTGGCCAATAAGTAACGACACCCCTTTAGCTGAGGCATTGGCTACCGGGTCAAATACATGATCGACAATAAATTCGCCATCTACTACCGGCCAGAAGCCAGCTGGAAAGCCCGGGGCAGCGCGGCTAAAACGGGCACTGGCGCGTTTCTCGGCCGCCACAATATCCTCGAAAGACATATCATGGATTTTATGTGCGGTTTCTTTGGTTACCCCTAATTCTTCGAGCATAA
This sequence comes from Marisediminitalea lipolytica, assembly GCF_001758465.1. GTDB lineage: Bacteria > Pseudomonadota > Gammaproteobacteria > Enterobacterales > Alteromonadaceae > Alteromonas > Alteromonas lipolytica. The sequence continues at coordinate 292,556 of NZ_MJIC01000009.1, read as the reverse complement.
TGTTGGCGACTTTGTCGGCTTCTTCCTGGCTCATAAAGCTTAACAACGGGCCACTTTGAATAGCCGCTCGCTGGAACAGGCCTTTTGCAGATGGCACGCCCATCAGGGTAGACACCTTCCAGCCGCCGCCGGATTCACCAAAAATCATAACCCGGTCAGTATCACCGCCGAACGCTTCGATATTGGTATTCACCCATTTAAGGGCGGCCACCATGTCTTTGGTTCCCAGGTTATCTGAGTCAGCGAAATCACCGCCCAGTACCCGTGAAAAATCAACATAGCCCGAGGCTGCCAAACGATGATTAACGGTGACCACAATCACATCACCGCGACCGGCCAGATTAGTGCCATTGGTGAGGGGCGATGAACCACTGCCGCCAGAAAAGCCACCGCCATGGAACCACACCATCACCGACAGCTTGCCTTTAACATTGGCAGGTGCCCACACATTAAGTGCTAAACAATCATCACCGCGGGAAACCGAAGGGTCGTCGGCAAACGCAACGCCCACTGGCGTTCTGCCGCCGCCTGATGAAGGCTGCTGTGGTGAGGAATTGGCAAAGGTATCGGCTTTCTTAACGCCCGACCAGGCTTTTACCGGTTGTGGTGGCTTAAACCGGTTTTTACCGGCAATCGGCTGACCATAACGAATCCCATAAAAGCAGTTAACATTGCCACGGGTAAAGCCTTCCAGCTTTCCGTACTGGGTTTCAACCACGGGTCCTTTCGCCTTTGCGTGCACGCTCATTCCTGTTAGTAGCATCCCGGCACCAACCGCTTTTATAACGGCACGGCGGGATTTGTCTTCGATATTATTGGTTGTCATTTTGTACTCCTAATCACAAACCCAAAGGCTGTTTTTGAGCCTTTTCAATATAACGCTCAACCTGAGACTCCAGGATAAACCCTTGCTTTGCTGCTTGTTTGGCGGCGCTGGTGACTTTGGTCACATAATCCTTACGTGTTGGATACAGCTGTTGTAATTGTGCTTTGTCAAAGGGTTCGCTTTTTCCTCGTAAACCGAGTGGCGAAGCAAAACCAAGAATCGCGGCGGTGTGAGTTGCCGTTGGTACTGTTATCTCAGGCAGACGAATGCCACCTTTAGCATTTCCCAGTTCATCACGAACAACTTCGGGCATTTTCTTCTCGCCTATGACGACTTCAATTTTATCGGCTTCTGGCGGTAACGTGCCTTTTTGTGCCCAGGCAATAAGATCGATAAGCGCAACATCAGAAACCGGACGCCATGGCACAAAACTACCATAGTTAGGATCAGCGCCACTTAAGCCATCGCGCTCGCGCATTGCGTCCAGCACTTTAGCGTAGGGAGCGGGAGCATGAGAGGCACCAGCCACTTCCCAGTAGCGGAAATAGCGGCTGTCCGGTTGACGACTGCGGAAGTACATTAACGACTCTGTTTCAGAATTCACCACAATAACCGGGGTTTTAATGTCTGAGCGGATAATGGTTGGAATAAACCGTACACGAGCAGCGCCATCGGTAGGTGATGACAGGTCAAAATCGTCAAAACCAAAGCTCATGCCAAAATCGATGGTTGGCAGGAAGCCGTGATATACATTAACCAGAGGATGCACACCGTTTATGTAACCACGTAAACGACCCGCAGACTGCGACGCACCGGTAGCCAGAATGGTGACCGGTTTTAAACCGTTAAGAGGATCCTTACCGGTAAATTCACGCTTCGGCCCAACGGCACGCCCCACCTGGGTAAGAATATCAAAGGATAAAGAATCACCGCTGATATCCAGGCTACCGTAGCGCTCAGGATCCCACTGATGTAAACCCTGTTTGTTATCACCGGCACCTACTACTCCAACACGCTGACAGGAGGCCATCACATACACACAGCCTGCATCATAAATCGCATTACTCATCGCACCGGTGACTTCGATGTCATGACCAAGGGTAACGTTTAACCATTCAACCAGCACTACACCATTAAAATCCGCAGCATTTTTAGGGCGGCGCACCAGAATGCGGGTGCGGTAGTCTTTTTGTGAATCAGGAGCCAGTTGCCATTTACCGTCAAAGCCTAACTCGCCATCTACCTTGTAGGTAGTGGCTTTACCTTCAATAAAGAATTCTTCTTCAACGTAGCCGCGTTTATCCAGGTCGCCCATGTAGCTCGAAAAAGGATAACCGCGCTTACCGCCAGAAACAGGCCCGGTAATTTTTGGAGAAGCCATTGTGTTCGCCTGAAGAACACATGGTGTTGTTGCAGCAGCCATTCCTAACAGCACACATTTATTAAAATCACGTCTTTTCATAGTCATCATTCCCGCACCAAATTGTATGGCACCTATTATATTGAACAATAGCGCGCATTGTTACCACTTTGTTAACGGCAAACTCAAATGCGCACTATTACAACCCGTAACAGACAAAACAAACAGCCTTTCATTTTATGCTTTGCGCTCAGAAACTCGTTGCTGCAGTATTTATTCCAACATTCGGTAAAAACCACACAAAAACCAATTTAAATAGACGGTTAAAAGTAACAAAATGTAAAAAACAGGCTTTTAAAAGCAGCTTTTTCGTGGCTGACGTAGCCTTTATATTGCTATTTTTTTGCCAGTAAATCTGCCACAGCGCAGGACGCACAATTAAAGACTCTTACACATAAACCTGGTTAAGCAAGAAGTTTACAAATGAGCCACAAACGCAAATTTGTAATGCTGCAATACCAGAAACCTTATTGTTACGCCGGCCAGCGGTTATACTTTGATGGTACGAAATGGCTCCTGCGAATTGATGAAAGTCACCGGTAGTTCTGTCACGATGCTACTGAGCCAGGGCACGATGTATTTCATACCAAACTGCTCGCCTCTTTCGTGAGCAATCAGCACCAGACCTTTGTTCAGACCCAGTTCATTAGCGTCTCTGGTGTATTCGACGCTATCCCATTCTCTGACTTCGGCACTGACACCCGCATCACTTAGTTTAAAGGTATTAATTACGCCGCTAATGGAATGACTGGTGAGACTGACACGACTGATCTTTTGGCTCGGATCACCCACAAATCGAACACTGCCAGAAGGAAATTGCCGGGCAAAGATGTCTGCCAGCTCTTTTAAAGTCACCTCAGGATGCTCAAAGCTGCGGCTAAAGCCTTGACCTTGCGAAGGAAATTTGTCCCAACCCAACCTATTGTATAAGACAGTAGTGACCGGCTCGGGCGTGAGTCGATGAAAATGGTCGTGAAAGCGCCAAACAACCAGATTATTCGCCTCGGCAAAGCCTGTCTTAGCTAAATATACGGGATCCTGACGCGCCTTAAGCGCCGAAGTATCATCCATGTGGTTATAAAAAATGGGCTCATGACTAATAATAAAATTGGCACCTTTAGCCACCGCTTGTCTCATCACATCAATGGTGGCGCTAAACGTACTGATGACACCAGTAACTACGGTATCGGGATTACCCACTTTAAAGGTATCGATGGATTTATCTGACCAATTTATGCCTTGTTCGGCACAGGCCTTTTTTATCCGCTCCACTATGTCTCTTGCAGTGAGGGCCGGTGATGCCTGCGCAAGACCCGGCGCAGTGAGAAGTAACCCGCTTAATAAACTTTGCACTAAGAATTGGCGGCGACTAATTGGCCACATGGTATTTTCAGACATGGTAATTCTCCTTGTTATACCGCATGGATAGGATCAGGGTCGTGAAGGGCAGTGACAGCTATGCCTTGTAGCTCACCGCTAACCCAGTCAGCCAGCGTCTGCGCTATGGGCTCCCGGGACGAAGCAAAGCCGGTAAGCATTAAGCCTGCTTTTCGTCCTGAGCCAATCACATCTTCAAAATAAGGGCCGCCTTCCCATTCCACCACTTCACCGCCGATCACGGCATCTACAGCAGGGTCTTCCAGCATGGCTGCGATACCGGCGGGCGATAACATACCGGTACTGATGGCGACCGTAGACACTTGCAACTGGGGTTTAGCAATCACCCGCATTCCGCGGGTAGCGGTATTTACCGCAACCAGTTTGGCGAGGTTATCGAAGGATTGCTGACGAATCTTCGAGGTCACAAAGGGTTTATCCGCAGAAGTGTGTAAATCGGTAAAGCCACAGGCCTTAGCCAGTGCTTGAGCAGCGGCATTGGGGTAGCGCTTATCAAAAGCAGAAGTAAAGCGCACAATAATCAGCTTATGCTGTTCGATATAAGCGGTTTTGGCTTTGCCGACCTCAGAGTCATCGACAATTTCGCGGACGTTTTTAGCGCCCCATTCTGGCGAGTAGGTATAGTAAGGGTGACCATCGGCAATTAGTAAATTGCATCCCTGGGCAACACATTGTTTTAGCACTGCCATGGAGGGTTGGGCACAGCACGCAATGCCGGTTATTTCTGCGCGGGTATCACCACATATAAGGCCTTCGTAGGTGTATTGCCCGGGCTCACCGAGGGCATGTTCCAGAGCCGCAATTGCCTGCGATGCTAACATTGCAAGATCACTCCTTATCAGGCGCTCCGGTTAGTAAGCTGCTCAGCTCCGTTTACTGCGAAAAATTTGGCTGACAATATCCTTGCTATCAAGGTAAACCGAAGCGGGTAGGGTTAAATAAAAAAGAGTGTTGCCCCTAAAGACAACACTCTTTATTGCTACAGACAGCGCTTAGAAGCTACCACGTACACCGAAGGTGAACATGGTGCCAATTACGTCAAACGTTTGTTTGTCGGTAGCAACTGTCAGGTTTGGCGCTAACGCAGGCGTTACCGGCGGCTCAACATCAGTCAGGTTTTGCACGTTAACAAAAGCACTGTACTGTTTGTCATCGCCGAAGGCATACGCCACGTTCAGATCAACATACACTTCGTTATCGATTTCACCGCCAGGGATGTTTGGATCATTTGAATCCCATACATCACCAGGCAGACCCAGTTTATAAGAGCCGGTGAAGCGCTCTGACAACGTTGCTGAGATAGTACCGTTGCTGTAAGACTGAGTTAACAGGCCTTTCCACTCTGGCAGACCAGGGGTAGCAGCTGTACCAGGCAGGGTATAACCCTGACGCTCGATTGGTGCATCATCAACAGTTTGCTGAGTTTTGTACTCGATAACGTGACTTAAGAAACCACGTAAATCAATTTTACCGCCCAGCGCTTCAAAGTTATAACCCACTTCAATATCAACACCTGATGTTTCAAGTAACGCCAGGTTGAACGGATTCAAACGAATCTCAGTGGCAGCGTTAGCCAGTGAGCGGTCGCTGAATGGCAGCGGACGAATAATGTAGCTACAAACTGAAGCTGTACCATTGCTGGCCTCACACTCGTCATTCATTGATACCGCATCAAGGTTACCGAAAGCACCAGAGATATCGATGCTGTACCAGTCAACAGACATAGTCAGACCTGGTACCGCTTCTGGCTGTAACACGATGCCTATAGACAAGGTATCAGCTTCTTCCGGGTCTAACTGTTGGTTACCACTACGTACATACAATGGCGTGATGTTCTGCTCATCTGGTGTACCGTCAAGGTGAGTATCGATGAACTGACCAAAGAACGGATCCGGGCTGGCGAACAGCTGCGTTAGCGTTGGAGCTGCAATGTCACGAGACGCAGTAGCTCTTACACGTACGCTGTCAGTTGGATGCCAGCTGGTACCTACTTTCCAGGTGGTTACCCGGCCACTGGTTTTGTAATCGGTGCTACGAGCAGCCAGATTTACCGTGAAATCTTCAGTCAGTGGCGCATTCGCCTCAACGAAGAACTCGGTTACGTCTTGTTTACCAACCGCGCCACCTGGGTTAACCGAGCTGTAACGCAGTGCCTGGAAGCCTGGTACGGTACCAGTGTTTAATGCCGCGCGTAATTCACCTTCGGTGATCGCGCCATTTTCGTAATCACTTACTGCTTGTAAGCTGCTGTCATCAATACCACGAATACCAATGTGATCCTCGACAAACGCACGGTAGTCATTTGAACCGTCAGCGTTTACGTAATACGTTGGATCCGCGTTAGAGTAAACATCCAGCTCTTGTTTTCTGAACTCACCACCCAGTGCCACTGTTAATGCACCACCCGGCAGGTCCATTACGTCACCGATAAAGGCAAAGTTAAGGTACTGCATGGTGTTTTTGGTAGTTTTAATAGAGTCAGCACGGACAAAGTCACGAGCTTCCTGACTGAAGTTACCATAGCCGATGGCGTTAAGAGGACTACAGTCGTCCATGGCCCCTGGGTTTCTTAATGTGATACCACACACTACTTCACCAGTTGATGGATCGACAACAGCATCCATCGCCGCCCAGACTTCACGCATTTTGAACTCGTTAAAGGCGATTTCCTGTTTCGCTTCACCCCAGTTATAGGTGACTTCCCAGGTCCAGTCGTAACCGATTTCGCCCTCAAAGCCAATCTGGAAGCTGTTGTATTCGTTGGTGGTTTCGTTAGTTACAACGCCAATGTCGTTAAATAAACCAGCCAGCGCGATATGGTCGTTATCACCCAGTCCCAGCTGTGTGCGGGTAGCCGGATTAAGATAAGGGTTATCGCCAAACACACGCATCGCACGGTTGTAGTTATCGCGGGTGGTGTTGTTAGGCACTGAGTTGAATGACGTATCTGAGTTTGAGTTAATGGCAGTTACATGACCGCGAAGGGTGTCGCTTAAATCAAACGAAACCTTACCAAAGAAACGTGCGGTTTCCAGCGTACCAGCAATCGAAGTACCACCATCTTCCGGGAAGCCAAAAGACGACAGGTCAGACTGCGGAATAGGGAAAGCTAATAAACCATCCTGAGTAAAACCAGGACCAAACGGGCCAAGGCTGCGGTTACGGCTCAGGCCGATAAAGCCAGAGGTGAACTCTTCTGTGCGATAAGGATCGGCAGCATTACCGGATCCCGCTCTGACCACCTGACGACCCGGGCCGTAAGCAAAATCACGGTCGAATAAACTTGGAACACCCTGGTTATCAAACAATTCGGCCGACAAAATAACGTTGGTTTTATCGTTGATAGCAAAACCACCCGCAATGGCGGCTTTATAGGTTTCGTTATCACCTTCGGCAGAGATACCGCCGCTGACGTCAAACTTGATACCTTCAAAGTTATCGTCGGTAATAAAGTTAACTACACCTGATACCGCATCAGAACCATATACAGCAGATGCACCACCGGTAACAACTTCAACACGTTTGATCAGAAGCTGTGGAATAATGTTGGCATCAACCGCATTTGACTGTGAGGTTGGCGAAATACGCTGGCCATTCAACATGGTCAGAACACGTTCGGCACCTAAACCACGCAGGTTAAAATAGTTGCCCAGAGGAGGAGAATCGGCGTTAAAAGTACCACCGAATGCCTGGTTAGTTGAAGCGGTAAACTGAGGCAGTTTGTTCAATGCATCCGGAATGTTGCTGGGCGCTAAATTGGCCAGGTCTTCCTGAGAAATAGCCGTTACCGGCGTTGGAGCCGCTGCGCCGTTAGTAGCAATACGAGAACCAGTTACGTTAATTAACTCAACTTCTGATTCAGCGGTTGCCTGATCAGCAGCCGAATCTGCTTCCTGAGCGAAAGCAGTGGTAGCCTGAGCAATGGCAAAAGCAAGCGCGCTGTATTTATATATTTTTTTCATCAGTCCCTCCTCGGGTAAATCTTAAGAGCCTTGAGTGTGCATGTTGGCTCCATGTAGAAAGTCGGAGGGTCTGTTGCAATAGGTAAGCCAATTCAATAAAAATAAACCAAAAGATTAACAATTTTTAAACATTGAGGCATTTATTGGATAAGCAGAACTTGCCAGATACTCTTACCCGGGAAGGCGTTTTTCGGTTCATTATCACGATAAAAAGAACAGCAATATAAAAACAAACCATTGATATATAAATATTTAAACTAAAACTCATTATTAAGACGTGCATTAGAGACAGGTTGTTTTTTGCCAACCAGGAATCACCAAACACTTGTTTTTTAGGCAGGTAAGATAAAATCAGTTCGGTGGGAATTTAACCTGGCATTAGCACCAAATGTTAATAAAATGTGTTTCCCGATAATACAGCGTTGTTTTTTGCAAAGTCATAATCGTGCTCAAAGCCCCTGTGAATCAACGTTTCAGCCAGTTTACCCACAAAGGCTTGTTATCCTGTTCACGACGCAGACAAATCGAAAATCCGGCGTAACAACAACCATTTCTCATTTGATCCGGCAAGAAAGCCTCATGACAATGCGTTTAAAAAATACACCAATGTGCTCAAAAAGGTCATCATTTGAGATTTTTATAAACCGCTATTCAGTTCAGTGTTGTTGCAGGTGTTGTTAACAACTACGCCATCAGGCGGCGACAGCTCGCTTGATCCTGATGCCTTTGTTAATCATTAAATAATTTCCCGTCAGGATTAGCAGTAAACCGGCCGAACTGGCACTGGTCCACTGATAGCCTTCGAAAAACGCCGACAGACTCAGTGCCACTACCGGAAACAGCACAGTTGTATATGCAGCAGTACCAGGCCCTACCCTTATTACCAGTGACAGGTAGGCAGTAAAGCCAATTACCGAACCAAATAACGCCAGATAAAACAGGCTCCACAAATACTCGGCATTAGTTGCCAGGCGGAAGGTAGCACCACTGATGACACAAATCGCCAGCAGAATAAGTGTGCCGTAAAGCATAGCCCACATGTTGCTTTGCAATGGCTTAATACCCACTTTGCCATGGCGTACTGAGATCATATTGCCAAACGAGAAGAACAAAGTACCCAGCGCAGCGATTCCAACGCCGGTAAGCGTATTGATCCAACTATCATCGAGGTGTATTTGCGGGCTCATTAGCAACGCCAGCCCGCTAATACCAAACAATGATGCCAGCCAAACGTAACGCTCTACCCGGGTTCCAAAAAACAGTCTGCTGTTAACGGCGTTATAGAGAGTGGCAAGACAAAAGATCACCGACACCAGTCCGGAAGGAATAAATTGCGTGGCATAGTAAAAGCAGATGAAGTTAAGGGAAAACAGGCATCCCCCCTGCGCCACAAAATAAAACTGATCCTGGCGGCTCCCCAACCGGGCCTTTCCTATGATAACGACCAGCGGAATAAGAATAAGCGTTGCCAGTGCAAAACGATAAAAAATAGAGACCACAATATCCACATCGCCCAGCTGAAAATAAATAGCCAGCCAGGTTGTGCCCCAAATGGCAACGGTAAGGATGTACAAAAAAAGTGTCATAGCGGATAACTCACAGGGATAATAATAAGCATCAAGAATAGTGGCTTTGCCCCATCAAAGCTGGGACATTCCTGCTATTTTGGGATAATCCTGCGGTTATTTTTAACGATACGCCCTGGCGGTTCAAAATCCGCTTTGCCAGCAGATATCTCTGGTTAATAATAGCGCAATGAACAAGCAAGCCATCTACGATACGCTCTCTCAATCCAACGCCTCACTGCGAGGGGAATTGCGCTTGCCTTCAGATATTCGCCTGGCGGCCTGGCAAAACGAGTTGGACCGCGTGAGTTATCACACCGATGAGGTTCATACGCTTTCTATTTATACCCATGGTGGCGATCAGACTTTTCGGCTTGATGGCCGCCAGCATCAGCGCCATGGCTTTAAAGATGCCATTTGCATTATTCCGCAACAACAGGAGTCGGTGTGGGAGATAAAGGGGCGCTTTGAGTTTACCCATGTGTATTTTACCGATACGCATCTTCGTGAATTTATCGCCCGCGAGCTCGACTTAGAACCACTGTTGTTCTCGCTACCGGATCTGGCGTTTTTGCAACACCACCGCTTAGCCGCAACCATGCAAAAACTGGGAACGCCCGGTGACTGGCAGGACGACATTCAGCGCCTGCATATTCAACAGGTGATTGTTGAGATATTTGCCGAACTCTGCAGCATGCAAACTCACCAGGCCGCGCAGCGGATTAATGTTTCCGGCGGTTTGAGCTCGCGCAGCAAAAAAGTAGTAAAGGATTATATTAACGCCCATTTATTCCGCCCACTGACCATTGCCGAAATAGCGGCGACAGTGTCGCTGAGCGAGTTTCATTTTGCCCGGGCTTTCAGACAAACCTTTTACACTTCAGTCCATCGCTATATCGAATACTGCCGGGTGCAGCACGTCATGATGTTAATGAGCCAGGGCCTCAAACTGGTGGATATTGCCGACACAGCAGGGTTTAGCGACCAGAGCCACCTCTCCCGTGTAGTTAAACGCCAGACAGGCGTAACGCCCAAATACCTCATGCGCTATCTGGCTGAACGCCCTGCCTAAACCCTTCTTTAGCTCAGTTTACCGGCTCCCCCCTTTGCGTAAACTCAGGGTTTTACGCGGAGCTTGCCCATGTTTAACCAAACGCTGCTTTTACTTCTTATCCTGATGCTGGGCAATGTTGCTTGCGCGCAGTCTCCCGCCCTGCAACTGGCTACCTCTTATCAGGGCAACATTAATGTTGCTGATTATCTGGTAAGCGAAAAGCTCGACGGTATTCGTGCGCGCTGGACGGGCAGTGAGCTGATTACCCGCAACGGCCACCCCATTGTGGCTCCCCAGTGGTTTACTAATGGCTGGCCCGAGGTCGCGTTAGATGGCGAACTGTGGATAGCCAGGGGCAAATTTGCCGAAACCGCCTCAGTAGTGTTGCGCAGTGAGCCGGACGACCGTTGGCAAGAGGTAAAAATGATGTTGTTTGATTTACCTGACCCACAGCTTACCTTTGCTCAACGCCTAATCACCATGCAAACACTGGTAGCCCAAACCAACAGCCCAACCCTGAGACTGATTGAACAGTTTACGGTGAGCACCCAACAAGAGTTAGAAAATTTGCTGGATACGCTTTCTCTGGCAGGAGCAGAGGGACTAATGCTGCATTATAAGCACGCGCTTTATCAACCAGGCCGTCAATCCGGCTTATTAAAAGCCAAGCGTTATCAGGACGATGAAGCCAAGGTCATTGCTCACCTGCCTGGCAAAGGCAAATTTAGCGAGGTAATGGGCGCAATACTGGTAGAATCGCGCATGGGTAAGCGCTTTAAAATTGGCAGCGGCTTTACCCTTAAGCAACGCCAGTCGCCCCCACCGGTAGGAAGCTGGGTACCGTTTAAATACTATGGGCTAACCCAAAACGGCATTCCCCGCTTTGCCAGCTTTTTACACAGCCGGCCGCCGCAAGACAGGCCAGACTAAGTCATGACCAACGCCTGATTAATTCTATGCGGTGCGTTGCACTTTACATTTACCACCGACCACAACCTGAGCATTAAAATTCCTCAGACTAGGCAAACATCGTTTTTTTAATTATGCTCAGAAAAATTGCTTCAGCTAAAAAGGAGGACAAGCAAAGCGTAAATTAATGTTGAGGTACAGCGATGTCAGAGTCTGTAACATTTTCTTATGATTTTATTGCCAGTGATACTATCGCCTTAGCGAAAGCCAAAGGCACCATGCAACCCGCTGATATAAAGCGATTTTACTTAGGGCTGGTAGCCTTTAGTTGCACCAAATCCACGTTTTTACTGCTTGCTGATTTTCGTGAAAGCAGCATGAATTTCGATGCACCAACACTGTTAAAATTGGTGGAAGAAGTTGGCGTGATTACCAGCGGTTACAAAATTGCCCGGATTTATCCCACCACGGATTTTCGCCAGTATATTATCGAAGAATATGCGGTCAGGCTGGATGTACCTATTCGTAATTTTGCTAACGAAGCCGATGCTATTGAATGGTTACTCGACGAAAGTGAGAATCACCTGTTTTTCGATACCGAATAGCCACTTTATTGCGCGATTAACAGGTAAACATAAGTGCTGGCAGGCATTCTTCACAACAAAATTACAACGCGCCGATAATTCTTTATACTGGCCATCAATTTGATTTTGCTGATGGACTGACTGTGTTTACTGCCAACCTTGCTATGGAGAAAGCCTACCGGTTTTCGCGCTTTGATGTGAAAAATCCGCTTGCTCCATGCTCCGAACATCCCATTTTACTGGATAACGAAAACTGGCTGACCTGCGAGCACTACGTGCACGCAAAAACGCTGCGCAATGCACAGCAAGCAACAAAGGTGGCGACACTTCCCACCGGCGAAAAAGCCTGTGTTTATGCAAAGGCATGGTATCGCCCAAAGATTACTGATTACAAAACCACTGCACCGATAATGATGAAACGTGCCTTGTACACCAAAGTACAAATGTACGACGAAGTTCGTCAGGCCCTGCTGGCCACGGAAGACAAATTAATTGTTGAGACCTCACAGTATGACTACTTTTGGGGTATTGGCCGGGATCAGCGCGGGTTAAACCATATTGGTAAAGCCTGGATGGATATCCGCGACAAACTGCGCTCTGTGTAGCTCCCGAGTAACAGCTGTCACAACTCAATCCGTTAATATTTATTATGTTTTTCAGTGATTTGATGATAGCTTGGGGGGTAGATTGTGCCCTCCATTCTACTGTGCTCGTTTAAGAATATTTGAGCGCCCCCGATTTTCAGGAATAGCAATTTAATAACTGTAAGGATACTAATGAAAATATTAAAACCCCTGGCTTGTTTGCTTTTGCCGCTGTCTGTTTCAACCACGTCGTTAGCCAATGAGTTTTCATTTGGCGTTGGCATCGGAAGTCTTTACAGTGGGCTGGGTGTCAATGTAGCTAGCCGCTCTGCAACCGATCTTAAGTATGTATCTGCAGGGTGTATGAGTTATTCAAGTTATGGTGGCGCAACCTGTGGCGCTGGTGCTGGTTGGATACAGGCTGATTTACTCGGTTTCGACAACACCAATCATGGCATCGGTGTGTACATCGGCATAGTGGGTGACGAGCGCGAAAGTTATAACGATACCAAAGCGGTTTATGGCGCGGGACTCAGCTACCACTACTTTGCCAAAGGCATTGAGCAACCCGGCGCTCACCTTGGTATCTCGTTAGTAGCTGGTGACACAAACTCAGGGCTCGACACCAAACTATTGCTTGAATTTGGGTATCAGTTTTAATTTATAGATAAGGGCGACATGCAAGTCCTTATTGGGAATTGAAGATAGCTTTATAAGCCAGGATGTTGAGGGCTTCTTGTCAACACCTCTGGCTTCTTAGCAAGAAGTACAGGCCCTTAATTATTCCACAGTAACGGATTAATTTTGTATGTAATAGTTTTTACCGTTTCTTTAATCCTCATCGGTTAAGAAACCACCAATACATGAACATCATAAAAATAATTATAATCCACAACATAAAATTATTATTTTTAGTTTTTTTCTTTTCTTTACTCATGGATTTATTAAGCATGATTTACTTTAGCAGATGAATTTTAGATTGTAATTTTTATGGTTATTACTATTCCTTAAGAAAGATACACATCAATGACTTCTTCAAGAACTCTAATATCATTTATTCGTTCATGCCTTTTCAGAACTTTTTGCATCACTCCAAACACACGTTTGGGGTTAAACTCTAAACCAGTACTGGTAAGGATGTTATTTGCTCTTAGAAAGATGCTCATATCGTACCAAGACATTCCTTCATGATACATTGAATAACGTTGTTCTTCACCTTTTGTAAGGTCGATGAGAGAAAGTGCAGTAGTTCTATACACTCGGTAAATATCTACCGAGTGTATTACTTGAACATCACTCCACGGTAACTGACTTAGCCAGGTTTCTAGGCTGATCCACATCTGTGCCCTTAATCAAAGCAACATAGTATGAAAGCAATTGTAACGGGATGGTATAGATAATTGGCGCGATTGGGCCATCGCAGTGCGGTACGTTGATTACACGCATAGTTTCGTCGCTGGCGAAGGCTGCATCTTTATCGGCAAACACATACATGATGCCGCCACGGGCGCGCACTTCTTCCACGTTTGATTTAAGCTTTTCGAGCAGTTCATTGTTTGGTGCCACCACGATAACCGGCATCTCTTCGTCGATCAGCGCCAGTGGGCCATGCTTAAGCTCGCCAGAGGCATAGGCTTCGGCGTGAATATAGGAAATCTCTTTAAGCTTTAACGCGCCTTCCATTGCAATCGGATATTGATCACCACGGCCTAAGAATAAGGAATGGTTTTTGTCGGCAAACTCTTCGGCCAGGTCTTCGATTCCCTGCGTGATAGCCAGGGTTTCTTCAAGCTTGGCTGGCAGGCTGTGTAAGCCTTGAATAATCGCCTTTTGATCGACCTCAGACATGCCGTTATGTTTGCCTAATGCCACGGTCAACACTAAAAAGGCGGTAAGCTGTGTGGTAAACGCTTTAGTGGAGGCCACGCCGATTTCGGCGCCGGCACGGGTCATATAAGCCATGTCAGATTCACGCACCAGCGATGAACCCGGTACGTTACAAATGGTCAGGCTGGCCATGTAGCCCAGCTCTTTAGCCAGGCGTAATGCAGCCAGCGTGTCAGCGGTTTCGCCTGATTGTGAAATAGTTACCAGCAGGCTGTTTTCGTGCACCACGGATTTGCGGTAACGAAACTCTGAGGCAATCTCTACATTACAGGAAACATTAGCAAACTGTTCTAACCAGTAGCGAGCGGTCATCCCGGCGTGATAGCTGGTGCCACAAGCCACAATCTGCACGTGTTTTACTTTGGCCAGTAACTCGTCTGCGCCTTTACCAAAGATATCCGACAACAGGCCTTCATCACCCACGCGCTCTTTTAATGCATTACGCACTACCGTTGGCTGTTCGTGAATTTCCTTAAGCATGTAATGACGGTATCCGCCTTTGTCACCAGCATCGTGCTCAATATTAGACTCGATGATTTCACGCTTAACCGGCTTACCGTCCTGGTCATAAATCGACACAGTGCGACGGGTAATTTCGGCTACATCACCTTCTTCTAAGAAAATAAAGCGACGGGTAACAGGCAGCAGCGCCATCTGGTCTGAGGCAATAAAGTTTTCACCTAAACCAAGACCAATAACCAGCGGGCTACCGGAACGGGCAACTACCACTTTCGAAGGATCGTTACGATCCATGATGACCGTGCCATAAGCACCGTGAAACTGTTTAACCGAAGCCTGCACTGCTGCTAATAAAGAATCCGTATTCTTTAACTCCTCGTGCACTGTGTGGGCAATGGTTTCGGTATCGGTATCGCTGGTAAAGGTGTAGCCTTTGCTGGTGAGATCGGCGCGCAGAGACTGATAATTCTCGATAATGCCATTGTGCACAACGGCAATGCGATCGGAAGAAAAATGCGGGTGAGCATTGGCTTCGGTAACGCCGCCATGGGTTGCCCAACGGGTATGGGCAATACCGGTAGAGCCTAATGCTTCCTGATCGCTCAGCGCATCAACCAACTCCTGTACCTTACCGGTGCGGCGTACGCGATTGAGGATACCGTTAGGCTGTAACAGTGCGACACCGGCAGAATCATAACCCCGGTATTCCAGACGTTTAAGCCCTTCCAGCAAGATTTCTACTACATTACGCTCAGCAACTGCGCCAACGATCCCACACATAGCTATTCTCCATTGAGTGCGGCTTTCATCACCGTCACACCTTGTTGATTTAATTGTTGTTCCGCTTCTTCCGGTAAACCGTCGTCGGTCACCAGTACCGCTACCTGTTGCCAGGCTAATTCAATATTGGGCATTTTATGCCTGAGTTTAGATGATTCTGCCAGTACCACCACCTTACCCGCCACGCGCGCCATTTCCTGGCTGAGCTGGGTTAATTCGTTATAGGTGGTCGTGCCGCGCTCAATATCCAGTCCGGCAGCGCCAACAAAGGCCATATCGAAACTGTAAGACTGCAGCATCTTACCGGCCATACTGCCCTGAAACGACTGTGATTGTTTATCCCAGGTGCCGCCGGTCATCAGTACCGTTGGTTCATTATTAAAAGCCACCAGCTGATTAGCGACGTTCAGTGAATTAGTCATCACCACCAGTTGGCTGGGC
Source organism: Marisediminitalea lipolytica (assembly GCF_001758465.1). GTDB lineage: Bacteria > Pseudomonadota > Gammaproteobacteria > Enterobacterales > Alteromonadaceae > Alteromonas > Alteromonas lipolytica. Next base: position 276,687 of record NZ_MJIC01000009.1, on the reverse strand, counting down.
TGAGTAAGATGCTCAACCATGGTGGCGGTAGTACTGCCACTGTCGATTACAATTTTCTGGCTGTCTTTCACCAGGGTCGCGGCCAGCTTGCCAATAGCCTGTTTTAACGATGCCTTGGCGGTACTCTCTTTTTGCCTGCGAGTTACCGGAGCCGCGCCACCATGCTGGCGAATTAAGCGGCCTTGTTCGGCAAGCTGGGTCAGATCTTTACGAATGGTCACTTCAGAGGTAGAGAACGCCCGCGCAAGATCTTCCACCGGGGTCTGTCCGTGCTGAACAACCCAGTCAACTATACGTTCGTGACGCTCCTGAGGGTTTCTTTTTTGTTTCATTCGAAAGTTACAAGTTTCATTTAAAACTAAATATAGCATTAAACTTTCAAATGTTACGCATTAATTTTTATACATAGGTAAATGTAGCTGGTTAAGCAATTCGATTAGAAAGAGAATTTTGCTGTTAGAAAGCTGGCGGTAATCAAAGTAGGGGCATACAACTAAGTTTCGTTTCAGGTCCAAAGCAAACTCGGGAGTTTCCCAATGAAAGGATGAAGCGAAAGTTAGCGAGTTTGCGTAAGTTTTGCCGGTGACAATATGTAGCACGTCAGGCGTGAACTCCCCAGGCACACCAAACCATAGCGCAGTGCCGGAGCCCGCCTGCAATAGGCGGTTATCACGAAATGCCTGCCAACTGGTGTTGTCACCACGCAAGCCCAGCGATTCAGGAAGCGCAAAAACGAGTTTAGCGTAAACATTAAACACCTTACGCCAGCCATTACCGCAAGCCTGCCCGATTCGATAAATATCCTGCGGCAGTAACGGCGAAACGCCGGGCCGGACGTGCTCAATAACAGTATCCGGGCGATTGCCGATGTATACCCGAATACGAGCCTGTTCATCACCAAGGGCGATGATATCCGGGTCAGTTAAGGGCAGCATTAACGGTCAGGGTTTGTTGTTGTTCACTGGCTAATCTGGCGATTTCGATTAAACGAATGACATCTGTCACACTGCTGGCATCAGCCGGCAATGCCGCTTTGCTACCGGGCTTAAGGGCGTCGGCCAGTTGCTGATAAAATACCGTGTAGCCGCCGGCTAGCGTCTGCACAGTTTGTTGCCCTTCATCGCCGTATAAAACGCCGTGTTGTGCTGTGGGTGTTTGCGCCCAAACAGTATCAGCAAAGTCGACTCCTGCTTTGAGCTGGTCTTCCTGTGGGTCCAGATGATATTTTCGATAACTTCCGTTGGTTCCCTGCAAAGCAAAACGTAAGGTGGGGCCTGCTTCAAAAGGTGAGCTGCCGGTCAGCACAGTAAATCCCGGATAATGCAGGGTTACTTCAAAAGCATCGTCTGCTTCGCCGCCATCCCTCAGAATACCAATAGTGGCAGAGACTTTGTCCGGCATACCAAATAGTTGTAACGCCTGATCAAGCAAATGCGGGCCTAAATCCCAAAAAATGCCACTGCCTGGCCCGGCGTTTTCCCGCCAACGCTTGCGTGGCACAGGCCGAAACCTGTCAAACCGGCTTTCCAGGCGCTTAACCTGCCCAACGGCCTGTTCAGATAATAGTTGCCTGAGAGTGAGAAAATCACCGTCGAACCGACGGTTGTGAAACACACATAGCTTTTTGCCCAGCGTTGCGGCCAGCTCAACCAATTCAAGGGCGCTATCGCTACTCAGGGTAAATGGTTTCTCGACTAAAACGTGACAACCCGCACGCAATGATAATTCGGCCTGTTGGGCATGCAGATGATTAGGCGTGGTAATCACAACTAAATCAAATTCACCACTTGCCAAAGCTTCATCAAGCGCACTAAATACCCTGGCCTGGGGCAATACAGACTGCACTTTAGCCGGATCCGAGGACACCACGCCAGCAATGCTAAATTCATCCATCGCCTGTAAAAATGGCACATGAAAGGTTTTGGCTGCGTAGCCAAAACCCACTATCAGTGTTGTTATTACCATTATTTTTTCTTCGGGCGCTGCCAACCCGCAATATTACGCTGTTTGGCGCGCGCCACCGCCAGCGAGTCTTCCGGCACTTTAGAGGTAATAATCGAGCCTGCCGCCACCGTAGCACCGGCGCCTATTTCCACAGGAGCGACCAGCGCAGAATTGGAGCCAATAAACGCGTTTTCTCCAATTAGGGTCTTAGACTTATTAACACCATCGTAGTTACAGGTAATGGTGCCTGCACCAATATTGCTGCCCGCGCCAATCTCGGCATCGCCAAGATAGGTAAGGTGGTTTGCCTTAGCGCCTGCGCCCAGCCGGGCCTTTTTCATCTCGACAAAGTTACCCACTTTGGCTGCTTTTTCCATTACCGCACCGGGGCGTAAACGGGCGTATGGTCCAACCGTGCAGTCTTCGCCAACACTCGCCTGCTCAATAATACTGTTGGCTTCTATTACCGCATTATCTGCCACGTCGCAGTCAATCAATACACAGTTAGGGCCTATCACTACGTTATTACCCAGTGTGACCTTACCTTTAAATACGGTGTTGATATCGATATATACATCCTGCCCTGTGGTTAACTCACCACGAACATCAATGCGCAGAGGATCAGCCAGAGTTGCGCCATTAGTCATCAGGGTTTCCGCCTGCCATTGCTGTAAAGTACGCTCCAGCCGGGCCAGTTGCACCCGGTTATTGACGCCTTCCACTTCCAGCGGCGAATCCGGCTGAGCAGCCTTAATCACCTTGCCTTCGCCCGCCGCCATGGCAATAACGTCGGTAAGATAATATTCGCCCTGGGCGTTTTCGTTGGTCAGGTTAGTTAGCCAGCGCTTAAGATCCTTACCCGGCATCATCATCATGCCGGTATTAATTTCGGTAATAGCGCGCTGTTCGTCTGTGGCGTCCTTGTGTTCAACAATGGCAACAATGTTGTCATCTTTGCGAATAATACGGCCCATGCCGGTTGGGTCTTCCAGATCCACGGTCAGCAGCGCCAAATCGCAGTTGGCTTTCACATCGATAAGGCGCTGAAGTGTTTCGGCCCTGATTAATGGGGCATCGCCTACCAGAATCATCACGTCTTCGTCGTCACTGATGTGCTCAACGGTTTGCATTACTGCGTGGCCGGTGCCCAATTGTTCAGCTTGCAGGCACCAGTTAATCTGCTGACCACTGACCGCGGCCTGCAATTGCTCTGCGCCATGGCCATACACCAGGTGCACCGCAGTCGCCGTTAAGGATTCTGCGGTATTGATAATGCGTTGTACCATGGCCACGCCACCAACCGGGTGCAGCACTTTGGGTAACGCAGACTTCATTCTGGTTCCTTTACCCGCTGCCAGAACCACTACAGAAAACGCCATAACTTATCCTTATCTATTATTGATGGGCAATAGTGTAACCAAGCCTCTGCAACAAGTCAGCGCTGTTTTAACTTCAACTTGTATTTAAGGTGTGTCAGTTTATACGTCAGTCTTTGGCGACAGTGGCACTTAAGCCATTCAGCCTGTATTATGACCAGCGTTAATTTATCGTCTTAATTATGGAGCTCCGATAAGCAAGTGAATGCATTCAGGACATTACATCGAAGTATACTGCTGTTATTTGCAGTAGTAGTGATAGCAATTGTCACCTTAGTACACTTCAGTATTTCAAAAATCGTCGCCGAGCAAAGCCGCGCTCAACAACAGTCGTTGTCACCCGCGGTATCACTCATTGTGTCGCAAATTCTAAAACCATTACATGTCTCTGAAGCGCTGGGTAAATCCCGCGAACTGGTGCAGCTAATGGAACATCAGGATATTAACGAAACTGAAGTTTTTGCTGCGCTGGAGCGTTTGGAGCAGGAATTCGGTCTGACCTTTTTTATTGCCAGTGACCAGGCCCGCATGCAGTACAACTCTGACGGCACCAAACTGGCACTGGTTGAAGGTGAAGTATCCTGGTATTTCAAATACCGTGACCGCGAGGCTGATGCCGTGGCGGATATCGGTAAGTGGGAAAACCCCCACTTTTACATCGATAACAAAATCTATGATGACGCCGGTAAGTTTTTAGGCTTCTTTGGCGTAGGCAAAAGCTTAAAAAGCTTTGTCTCGGTTTTTGATACCTACAAACGCCAGTACGGCTACGACTTTTTGTTTGTTGATGGTAATGGCGATGTCATGCTGTCTTCCGACGCCACGTTAAATGCCAGACAATCTGATTTTACTAATTTGTCTGAACTGGCCTGGTATGCCAGTCTGCCTGATCCGGTAAAGGCGCAAAACGATCTGAATAACCGCCTTATCACCATCGACGGCGAAGATTATCTGATTGCCGAAGTCGGCTTGCCACAGTTTGGCTGGACCGTGTATCTACTGAGCCCGCTGGATGACAGACAGGCCGAAATTTCCCAGGGCTTTATTTTCAGCGTGGTAACCATGCTGGTGGTTATTTTTGCGCTGTTCCTGCTGATTTATAACCTGCTGTACTATTTCCGCCGGGATATGCAGCCAGAACTGATTATCCGTAATACCCACCGGTTGCCCGACCGCAATCAACTGGAACAGACCTATCAGGATATCGTGGCCGAAAATACCACACTGAGTGTTATTCTGGTGGATATTGATAACTTTATTCAGATTAACGATCAGTTTGGCCGCAACGCGGGCGACGATGTGCTGGATAAAGTGTCGGGATTTATCTCCAGTCATTTGCGTGAAAACGATGTGCTGGGGCGCTGGAGCAGTGAAGAGTTTATTATTCTGCTACCCGAAATGGGCCCTCGAGAAGCCCAGGAACTGGCACAAACCCTGCGCCACGGTATCGCCATTTTACCGCCGCCCAGCGACTATCCTGAAATGCACCTGACTGCTAGTTTTGGCGTGTCATTTAGTGCTTCTAAGCGCAATCTGAATGAGCTCACCGCCCATGCCGAAGATGCGCTTTATCAGGCTCGCCGCGACGGCCGTAACCTGGTGAGGGTGCAGTTAATCGACGACTAACCGCCTTTTTGCCCAGTGTGTAATGCGCTGGGCAACGCCGGTGGTAAAACTGATCCCCAGTAAAATTAAAATAGCGCCGCTAAAATCCCACACACTCAGCATTTCACCCAAAAACACCACGCCCCAGGCAATACCAAAAAGTGGTACCAGATAACCGACCATCACGGCTTTGGCCGGGCCGGCCGAAGCAATCAGGTAAAAATACAGCAGATAAGCCAGTCCGGTACACACCACGGCCAGCGCCAGGGCATTCATCCAGGCAATTGTCGACGGCCACTGTCCGGGCATTTGGCTGAGTGCGAAAGGGGCAAACAGTACAGATGCCCAAAACTGACTGCCAGCTGCCACGGCAACCGGTTTTACTCCGGCGAGCGACTTTTTCATCATGCAGGCTCCCCAGCCATAGCAGCAGGCTGCGCCAACAACGGCAAGCACGGGTATCAAACTGAGGTCACTGCCCAGTGTTTTATCGAGACTGATTACCACCACACCTACAAAGCCGCATAACAGGCCTAAGCCGGCCAGCTTACTGAGCTTCTCACGCAGCCAGAGATAGGCAAACATGGCCGCAAACATGGGAGCCGTAGCATTGAGTATGGCCAGCACACCACTTTGCAATTGCAGACTGGCAAAATTGAACAATGCAAAGGGAATTGCAGTATTGATTCCGCCCAGCAAACACAGTGGCCACCACAGACGAACCATTTGTCTGCCGCCACCGGTAAAATATAAAAAAGGCAGCAACACCAGGGTTGCCAGTGCGGTGCGCATTACCACCAGCGGAACAATGCCAAACTCCGGCGCGGCTACGCGCATAAACAAAAATGATGCGCCCCAGATAGCGCCCAGTAACACTAATGCACTAAGCTCCTTTATACTCACTGAATTGCTCCCTCCAATTGCAATAAAAACTGTTTGCGCGGCAAGCCACCGGCATAGCCCGTAAGGGTGCCATTCTGGCCAATCACTCTGTGGCAAGGTACTACAATGGTCAGCGGATTCTTACCGTTAGCCATGCCCACTGCACGGGCGGCTGTCGGTTTACCAATGGCATTGGCAATGGCGGCGTAACTTACCGTCTGACCGTAAGGGATTTCACGCAAGGCGTTCCATACCCGGTGCTGAAAAGCGGTACCAGCAGGATTAAGCGGCATAGTGAAAGCCGTTAGTTCCCCCGCAAAATAGGCAGCCAGCTGCTCACAACACTGAGTGGTGATCGCCGAAGGCTTTTCGGCTTGCCCGGCAGCGGTGACAAAGCTAATTGAATTAACACCTTGTTCATCGGCGGTCACCGCCATCAGGCCGCAGGGACTTTGCCAGTAACTTAATGCCATCAGGCTTCTCCGTTGGGTTTATTGGCCAATTGCCATAGCTGCATAGTCAGGTAGCTGCGCCAGGGAGCGGCCTGCTCTACATTAATTCCAAAACGCCCGGCTTCCCGAGCCACTATCAGATCCCTGGCCAGATATACATCAGGCTCACTTTGTCCTCGCATTCTCAGATATTGCAACGTCCATGGCCCAATCCCTTTGATCGCCAGAATGTCGCTATCGGAAAGCGCCTTGCCGTTAGCCTGTATAACCAGCGTGGCAAAGTCCCGCAATGCCTGTTTTCTGGTCGCTGGCATTTTAAGCATATCCAGCGTTGAGCCGGCCACCGCCTGCGGTGTCGGAAAGGTCTGGCCATGAGGATGCGCAGCACCAAGCTCACAGCTTAATCGCTGCAATTGTGTAATAGCGGCCTTTATACTGATTTGCTGCCCCACAATAGCACGGCAACCAGCTTCAAATACACTCCACACGCCAGGCAAGCGCAAGCCCGGTGTAAGGTGTTCCGTTGCCAGACCCGCTTTTAACAAGGCCTGCTCTATAGTTTCTGCTGCGGTATCCGTATCCAGTACCCGGCGTAAAGTGACTAACAGCGGTGGTAACTGTTGTGGCTGAGAAAGCTCAATTGCCACGTCAAAACCACCCTTAGCCGGTTGATAGCGAGCACTAACAAACCCTGTATAATCATTAATTACAAAGGCTCTGCTGTAACAGTCAGTAGTGAGTGTTTCGGTTGAGGGCACGGCACGCAGTGCCAGAAAATCCCGCACCTGAGGCCAGTTGTAGGGTTGCCGTACCGGTAAAAACAGGGTTATCAGCGCGGCCGAATCCTGCTTGCATTCCTGCCGGCGAAGATCACCCGGGGTTAAACCAAAATCCTTTTTAAAGTGGCTGTGTAAACTACGGGCAGACTGAAATCCTGCGGCCAGTGCAACATCGGTCACCGGCATTACCGTTTGCTGCAGTAGCCTTTTGGCCAGCAATAAACGGCTGTGTAACTGAAATCGCTTGGGCGAAAGGCCGACTTCTTCATTAACCAGCTGGCCAAGATAGCGCTCGCTGATCCCTAAACGCTGAGCAATATCGCTTATAGAACTACCCAGTTCCTCGCTAAGCAAACGAAGCGCCCGCTGCGAAGTAGTCTGCACACCGCGCCATGCAAAAGACCCTGGCGCACTATCCGGCCGACAGCGCAGGCAGGGACGAAAGCCCTGCTCGATAGCCTGTTGGGCATACAGATAGTAGCTAACGTTTTGCTCATCCGGCAGTCTGGCCGGGCAGATTGGCCGACAAAAGATCCCGGTGGTTTTAACTGCCACAAAAAAACGGCCATCAAACCTCGGATCCCGCGATTGCCGGGCTATAGCAAATTGCTGTTGTTGCGCTGTATCGGGCATGATGACTGACTCCGCGTAAGATATCTGGTCATTCTAGCCCGGATTGTTAACCCGCATAGGAAGAAATCGGAACTGACGAATAAATTAACGCTAAAACAGCCAAAGCTTTCAATAAGTTGATCACCGTGCTCCTGCACAGCATAATAACGGCGATTAATTGTATATCCCGTTCAGAAGTTGTCACCCGGAGTGTTGTTTGTATTATTTGGAGCCCGTGCATCGGTACCGTTGGAGCATATTATGTGTAATGTGTTTGCTGCTGTCAGCCGTTTTTAGCACCCCTGCGCTGGCCGCCGATCCGTGGTTTGACAGTTACGCAGCCGAAGTAAAAAAGGAAGCCCAGAAGTACAATATACCGGGCTATGCCATGGTGTTTTATCAGCAGGGTAAATCACCGCAAATCAAGGTTTTCGGTAAAACCCACAATGGCGGCGAGGCAGTCACCGCCGACACTGTGTTTCGCCTGGCTTCAGTATCGAAGACGTTCACCGCTGTACTGATGGCTAAACTCGTCCGTCAGCATCAACTGGACTGGAATACACCGGTGACTGAAATGAGCCCGACGCTGGGCGAGTCCGGCACACTTAATCCGGGTATGACTCTGGGTCATATTGTCGGCCAGTCCAGCGGTTTTATGCCCAATGCCTACGATAACCTGATTGAAGCCAATTACCCGTTAAAACGGGTGCTTAATCAACTGGCCGGGCTTGAGCCTTTGTGTAAGCCTGGCGAATGTTACACCTATCAAAATGCTTTATTTGGGGTAATTCAGGAGTACTTTGTCAGCCGTAACACTTCATATCAGCGTCAGTTACAGGAACAGCTTTTAACGCCGCTGGGCATGGCTACTGCCAGTGCTGGCAAAGGCGGATTACTGGCATCCGGGCACTGGGCCAGACCGCACATTGCCATTGCCCGTAACCGCTGGAAAGAAGGCCAGGTTGAAAGCAACTACTACCGCTTTACGCCCGCCGCTGGCGTTAATGCCAGTATTAATGACATGACCCGCTGGCTGCAGGCCATGCTGCTGGAGTTTCCTACCGTGGTGCCGGAGGATGTGGTTAAGGCCGTTACCACGCCACGGGTACGCACTTCCCGGGAAGTTTATCGCCGCGGCTGGCGCGAAGACTTAAACAACGCCCATTATGGCCTGGGCTGGCGAATTTATGACTATGCCGGCGAAGTACTTAACTACCATGGCGGCTGGGTAAAAGGCTACCGTGCTGACGTGTCGTTTTCGCCCAAACATAAAGCAGGCTATGTGATGCTGATGAACGCCGAATCGAACCTGATTAACACCACTACGGCGGATTTTTGGGATCTGTATTTTGAGCAGGCCAAACGCCAGCCTGCGCCACAAAAAACTCAACCGCGGTAAGGCGGTTGAGTAGCAGGATTATTTAGACGTTTTCAGGTAGGTATAACCACTCAGACAGGCTTCGTAGAAGTCTGTCCAGCGTACACCTTCACGTGGCTTGATATTTCCCGCTGCCACCTGCTTGTCGATTAAACGTTTCACATCGTAAGCCATGGCTTTAGGGTTGTACTGCATAATGCTGAGTACGTCTTCTACCGACGAGCCATTAACCACTTCTTCAATGTAAAAGTCTTCCGGATCATCATCGTAACTAAAGATATGCACTTCGTTTAACCGACCAAACAAATTGTGCATGTCGCCCATTACGTCCTGATAAGCACCGGTCAGGAACAGCCCGATATAATAAGGCTCGTTTGGCTTAAGCTTATGCATTGGCAGTACGTCGGTGATTTCACGACCAACGGTAAACTGATCAATTTTGCCATCGCTGTCACAGGTAATATCCACCAGCGAGCAGTTCACATCCGGACGTTCGTTCATACGGGTAATAGGTACTACCGGCAGAAGCTGGTCAATAGCCCAGGTATCCGCTGCCGACTGGAACACAGAGAAGTTACACAGATACTGTGATGACAGGCTGTAGTTCAGCTCTTGAAGTTCTTCCGGTACGTATTCAGCATGAGCGTAGTATTGCTGTAAACGCACCATGATTTCCCAGTACAGGGTTTCAATTTTGGCCAGTTCTTCTAAGGACAATACGCGCAGCTTAAACGCATCCAACGCTTGCTCTTTATATTGAGACGCGTCGTTGTACAGCTCCTGCATATTGGTTTGCTGATCAAAGGTGCTGGCCATTTCGCGCATGTTCTTCACGAAATAATGTTCGCCCTCGACTGCGCTGGTGTCTACCGAGGCACTGTTAGAGCGAATTTCGCCCATAATCTGGGTGATAACGCAGCTGTGATGTGCGGTAATGGCGCGACCACTTTCACTAACCAGATTTGGATGCGGAACGCCTTCGAGGTCACACACTTCTTTCATGCCGTAAACAACGTCTGCCACGTACTCCTGCATGGTGTAGTTACGCGATGACTCGCTGGTTGACGCCGTACCGTCGTAATCGATACCCAAACCGCCACCGACATCAACGTAATCCAGCGGGAAGCCCATTTTATGCATTTCTGCATAAATGCGACCGCCTTCAGAGATAGCTTCTTTTACTGAGCGAATGTCGGTTAGCTGGCTGCCAATATGGAAGTGTAATAACTTCAGGCAATGGGCCATGCCTTGTTCTTTAAGGTAGCGTGCGGTATTGATAATCTCGGCAAAACTCAGGCCGAATTTAGCCCGTTCGCCACCGGAGCTTTCCCACTTACCGCGGCCTTTCACGGTCATTTTAGCGCGCACGCCAATAAGCGGTTCGATGCCAAGCTCTTTGGAAATTTTTACCAGCAGTAACAACTCTGAATATTTTTCGACAACCACGACCATACGACGACCCAGTTTGCGCCCCAGCAGTGCCAGTCGCATAAACTCTTCATCTTTGTAGCCGTTTAACACCGTTAGGGAGTCTTCGTTAGTGTTAAGCGCCAGTACGGTAATCAGTTCGGCCTTAGAGCCGGCTTCCAGGCCGTAGTTGAAGTGTTCGCCCACGTCGACGATTTCTTCAACAACTTCGCGCATCTGATTTACTTTTACCGGATACACACCGTGGTATTCCCCGGTGTACTCTGCTTCGGCAATCGTATTGCGAAAGATGGTGTTGAGGTTAGCCACCTGTGAACGCAGAATATCATGGAAGCGCACTACCACTGGCAGTTGCACGCCTTCCTGATGAATCTCTTCGATCACGGCCTTGAAGTCGATTTGAATTGATGGATCTGACGGGTTGGGCGTTACCTTGATATTGCCATTTTCACCAATATGAAAATAGCCGCCGCCCCAGCGGGAAACGCCATAGACACGTTCCGCCTCTTCAACAGACCACTCCGGAGAAGTTCCATCCATCGTAAAACACCTTTCTTTATTGCGCGCTGGTAAATTAATTTTCAGCCGACGTTCACATGGCGCGTATTATAACGGTCTTTATTGTCAGCGCTATGACAAATTACGCATGTCAGGCAAAGCCGGATTACTGGATTTTTGCTATTAACTCAGCATGATAGAAAACAGTTGACTAATTTTTACCCATCACCGTACCATAAAGTAGTACAAATTCATGACGTTAAGACATCATCAGGCTCACTACAATCAGTCCGGATATGTCCTCGCAAAGGAGTATGAGGTAATGCAGCGTGTATTAGGAGAGTTTGCCGTTGAGCTGTCCCCACAGCAGGACGAGCTGGATATGGGAAGAATGTTACTCCGGAAAACCTTTAGCGGTGAACTGGCCGGCACATCCGAGGGACAAATGCTCAGCAAGCGTTCGCTGGTTCAGGGCTCCGCAGGGTATGTGGCTATCGAGACGTTTACCGGCGAACTGGTCGCTAAAAAAGGCAGCTTCTCTTTGCAACATCTCGGCATTATGAGCCGGGGCGAGCAAAAGCTGACAATTATCGTGGTACCGGATTCTGCCACCGATGAGCTCACCGGTTTGTATGGCAACATGCAAATCCAGATCGTCGAAGGTAAACACTACTACGATTTTGAGTTTGCCTTTGCCTGACAGTCAGCCACCAACTTGTGGTCATTAAGGGTTGGCTGACTAACACACCAGATTTTGGAATGCATCCTGCAATATTCAGTGCTGCGGTCCTTGGTTAGGTATTTTTTATGAAAATACTGCACAACCTTTGGACCAGTAATGAATATTTTACAATGCAGGAGCAACCTATGAGCAAATCAGCCACGTTATACCGAATGGTAACCCCAGATCATATTTGTCCCTTTGGCCTGCGTTCCGTAGACCTGCTTAAACGACAAGGCTACAAGGTAGACGATCGTCTTCTATCGACGCGTGAAGAAACCGACGCTTTTAAACAAAAGCATGGAGTAAAAACCACACCGCAAACCTTTATCGACGGTCAGCGAATTGGCGGCTACGACGATTTGCGTAAGTATTTTGGCAAGTCACCAGCCGGTCAGCAAGGCACTACCTATACGCCAGTAATAGCGATTTTTTCTGTTGCTGCGCTAATGACCCTGGCCTGGCAGTTCGCTGCTGGTAATATGCTGTTGAATCTGACCACCCTGTTACTGTTTATCGCTATTAGCATGAGCTTTCTGGCTGTACAAAAATTGCAGGATTTGTATAGCTTTACCCAATCATTTATCACCTATGACTTACTGGCAATGCGCTGGCTCAGATATGGCTATCTGTACCCGTTCCTCGAGGCTTATGCGGGTATCGGAATGATTGCCAAACTGCCAGTCTGGTGGGTTGCGCCGGTATCGGTGTTTATCGGTACCGTTGGTGCCGTGTCCGTCATTAAGGCCGTGTACATTGACAAGCGAGAATTAAAGTGTGCCTGTGTTGGCGGCGACAGTAATGTTCCACTGGGCTTTGTGTCGTTATCAGAAAACCTGTTTATGGTAGCCGGTGGGTTGTTGATGCTGTTGGGCTAACGCCAACATAATCAGACAGGCCTCTGGGAATAACGGCCTGCCTGGTTTTTATAAACTATTGCTCGACCGCGACACTTTGTTTTTTAAAGCGGTAGGCTTCAGCAAACCGGGTTAACCAGCGTTTAAAACGAACTCGCCCCACGCTTTCCTCGTAAAACGGGCTAGAACCTGGTTCGGCAAAGATATCAGTCAGCACCGTATGTACCGAACCAGCTCCAATAAAATACTGGTAGTTAGGTAGCGTTTCATCCAGTGCCTCGTGTGAGCCTCGCATGCGTGCTGACCACTCGCCAAACAGCATGTAATCGGCAGGGCTTAACGCCCAATCTCCAGGATTAAGGTTACCGTCATCAATCATGGAGGATATTTTTAAAAACAAAACCTGCACTGCGTCATATTCAGTAGAATACTGGGCAAACCGGGACTCAGGGTACGCTGACGCTAGCAAGGTCATCATATTCTGGTTAAGTGTAATGGCATCGTAACTTCCGAGGTACTGCGCAAACAAAGTTGGCAAAGTACTTTCCACTCCCCAGGAATGATTATTAGTAAATGCCGTGCTGACGAATCCAGACGACAATACGCCGGCAGCCGCATCACTGAATAACGATACCTTGCTGTGCGGGAAGGCATTTTTCACATAAGGGAAGTTAAGAGTTGCACCATAACCCCCGGCGCTTGAACCGGTAACTAGCACTTTTCGAGGCGGATGACTGCTGTTTGCATAGTAAGTTTTTAACCACTCCCGCACCGCCAGGAAATTATCAAACCCCCTGTGCTTAACCATAACCGGTTGACCAGGGCTGGTCAGCACACCCGACGCATCCTGATAAATCGCATCATTGGAGCCCACATGAATATCCCCGGTACAGTACGGAATAAAGACCTGTGTCCAGTTTGAAAAACTATTGTGCCGACGGTGTTGATTAAAAATGCCTCCCGTTACCTGGGGGGAGTTTTCGTTGTGGATTGTGGGGTTATAAGTGGGTCGGTTGTTAGGATCTGCTGCCAGAGCGAGAGAGGATATGCAGGTAGCGTCGTTCCAGCAGGCACCACCACCGTTAAAGAAAATCATCAGTTTTCGCGGGTTACCGGGCTTAAAGTAAAAGTGGAAATCATTGGGCACCAACTCGCCACTGGCCGGATCGGTAACAGCATCAAAAGCACAGGAAGGATTGATAATCTGGGATTCCCCGGCATCGTTTGTGATTTCCATTGAAGAATCAACGGCGATTTGTTGCCAGGACGACTGATGGGCTAATGCCTGCCCTCCCAGGCAATACAGAAATGCGCCAATAGCGCACAGACGGAATAGTTTCATATGTTCTTCCCTGATTGGTAAATGAATTAAGAGGTATTCGGCAGCGAACCGAATCTGGTTATATTTCACACAATATAAAAGTAGTGCACAATCCTGAATCGCGATACTTGCTTATCGCTAAATATACTCTTTTACACCGTTTTTGAACGGGCGTATTCTCCCCGCTCCAGCAGTCGCTTTATCCTAATAATTAACCGCAGGTGACTGGATATATTGTGCTGAGCTTATAAACTATATGGAGATTCAATTGCTTAACGATAATTTGTATGATGCCTGGTCACCCAAAATCCTCTCATGCCTACCTGGCAATTGATCAAGGGACTACCTCCTCCCGCGCTATCCTGTTTAATCAGCATTTTGAAATTTTGTTTACCGCACAACAGGAATTTCCGCAATATTACCCGGATAATGGCTGGGTAGAGCAAGACCCCGAGGAATTATGGCAGTCAGTGCTCAACGTAACGACTCAGGCGCTACAGGCGGCAAAAGAACAACAACTGGAAGTCAAACACCTTGGTATTACCAACCAGCGTGAGACCATCCTGGTATGGCACAGACAAACAGGTAAGCCGGTCTATAACGCCATCGTCTGGCAGGACCGCCGCACCAGTGCCTATTGCCGGGCATTATCCAAACACGAAGCCAGCGTACAGCAAAAAACAGGGCTAAAGCTCGACCCGTATTTTTCGGCCAGTAAAGTTCGCTGGATTCTGGACAATGTGGAAGGTGCGGCTGAGCAAGCCGCTAACAATCAGCTTCTTTTTGGCACCGTAGATACTTTTCTGATTTGGAAACTAACCCAGGGGCTGGTTCACGCTACCGATGTTACCAATGCCAGTCGCACCAGCCTGTTTAACATTAAAACCCTGGAGTGGGATGAGGCATTACTGGCGCTGTTTGATATTCCCCGCACCATGTTGCCCGAGGTAAAAGACTGTGCCGCCGACTTTGGTAAAACTGCCGCCGGTCTGCTCCCCCTTGAGTTAAGCATCTCTGGTGTAGCCGGCGATCAACAGGCAGCCATGATTGGACAAGGCTGCGTAACGCCCGGCAGTGTTAAAGCTACCTACGGCACAGGCTGCTTTGCGTTGGTGAATACCGGAACCAACAGCGACATTAATCATACCGGTTTGCTAACAACCATTGCCTACACCCTTAACGGCGTTACCCACTATGCCGTGGAAGGCTCAATTTTTGTGGCGGGTGCAGCAGTACAATGGCTGAGGGATGGCCTGGGTCTTATCGAAAAGGCGGCAGACTCCGAAGCCATTGCCAGTCAGGTTAGTGATAATCATGGTTTAGTGGTTGTCCCTGCATTTACCGGTTTGGGGGCTCCGCACTGGGCGCCCGATGCAAGGGGAGCCATCTTTGGCATTACCCGTGCTACCACAGCAAACGACATAGTCCGGGCTACGCTCGAGTCGATTTGTTTTCAGACCCACGATTTACTTAGTGCCATGAGCAGCGGCGGCATTTCGCCTACGGTGTTGAAAGTGGATGGCGGTATGGTGGCAAATGAGTGGTTTTGCCAGTATCTCGCCGACACGCTGGATGCGCCTGTAGTGCGCCCACAGATCATGGAAACCACCGCATTGGGAGCGGCGTTACTAGCGGCTTTTCAGGCCGGGGATATTACAGGATTAACCGCACTTGCAACTGCGAACCCTTGCCAGCGTGAGTTTGCTGCAGATACGCCTGACAGCCTGCGGGAAAAACATTTAGCAAAATGGCAAAAAGCAGTAAAAGCCACCTTACTCATGGCTGAGTAAAGTGGCCTTATTCCGATATTATTGCGGCACTACACAAGTATAGCTTTGCAGTGAGTCTTTATCACCGCCGGTGTATTTAGCATAGTTTGGATACGCACAAAGCGGCATCTGGCGCACGGGCTTCGGGGTGCTGCTAACTGTCATGGCTTCAGGCGCGTTGCCGGAGGCTTTCCAGTTTTCCAGCACGGTTAGCGGATCGAAATCCTCCAAACCATTACCACCGCCACAGTGGGTCATACCAGGTACCATAAACAGTCTGGCGACGTCAGTACCGGTATCCTGCTGAGTTTGCTCGTACCAGTTAGCAATATCGGTCGCCGAGAAGATAGGATCCGCCAGCCCCTGGAAGATCACCATTTTGCCGCCACGGGCCGCAAATGTGGTCATATAGGTATCATTGGCATCAAAATAGCCGCCAACTTCCGCCACATTTTCTGTGAGCTCAACAAAATTAGGCTCGTCAGGCATTTTTCGTGTCGGTGTGGTGAACACTGCGCCCGTGGAGGGGACACTTAGCCTCTCATGCAGACCTGGTCGATTTTCAGAACCAATCTTCCACGCGCGCCATCCCGGCGTATTGATAGCCGGATCCCATGGCCAGCCAGTGTAAATGGGATTACCATTTTCATCAGTTGCGCCATTCATCACCGCAATCAGGGTATCTAACTTGGCATCATCCAATTTACCTCGCAGGGTCTCTGGGTCGAAATCACAACTAGCGTAGGCCGTAACGAGACCGTCCTTCAACCCATCCTGTGCATCACATTTATCCAGAATAGCGGTCGAAACTTTATCTAAGTCAGACTGACTCAATGCTTGATAAAGTTTTCCTTTTGGCGAAATTTTTTCGAACTGTTCAACGTCCCATACCGCGCCAAGGGCTGCTCGACTCAAGTGAAAGCCAGGGTTACCAGCCACAACGCCATCAAATTCCAGCGGATACCGTTGCGCTGCCATCATAGCTTCCCGGCCACCATTAGAGCAGCCCATAAAAAAGGATTCTGCCGGTGCTTTATTATAAAAAGTACGCACCAGTGTTTTGGCAGTAGCAGTAACCTTACCGATTGCCGCGTAAGCGAGGTCCAGGCGAGCTTGCTGATCGTCGCCAAAAGCCAGTCCACGGCCGTCATGACCACCATCCATACTTACCACGGCATAACCGCGCTTAATTGCGGGCGTGGCAGTACTGCCGGTACTGGGTACCGTACCAATCGCCGGAGCAATAAAGCCGTCGGTGCCACCACCGCCCTGGAATAAGAAGCGACCATTCCAGTCTTCCGGCATCCGCAGTTGAAAACGAATGCCGTAACGACCATTAACCCCTTCCCGATCTTCAATTTTTCCCTCGACCAGACAGTGAGCACCGATTTCTACTGCCTGAGGTGAACTACCGGTCATGCCGCTCATCGGATCTGGCGGTAAGGTTTGAGCTGGCTGCAATGAAGCTGTGTTTATAGCAACATTATGCAGAGACAAACTCACCAGATCTTCACAGCCTGAGGCCATGGCTGGCGCTGATAACGCACTTGCTACAGCAATAGCGGTATACAACCAGGGCTTTTTCATACAAATACTCATAGTGATGAATTAAATTAGATAAATAAGAACGGAAAGCAAAAAACCCGCCAGCTCTTAACTGACGGGTTCACAAATGACTTATTTAAGATTGTCGGCAAAGAAGGAATCAATGCGGTCGAAGGGGATTTTGTCCAGCTGGTCGTAAAGGTCTACGTGTACCAGTCCTTCCAGAATTAATTTCTCTTTCGGCTCTGCTGCGGCTTTAAAGGCATCTTCAGTAAAATACAGGGAGTGCGCTTTGTCACCGGCAATCAGCAGGATTGGGCGAGGAGCAATCTCATCAATATAGGTGAGTAAAGGCATGTTCATAAATGACATTGCGGTAGTGGCTGTCCACTGACCATTAGAGTTAATGGAACGTGGGTGGAAGCCGCGCGGTGTTTTGTAAAAGTCGAAGTAATTTGCCACAAAGTCTGACTCTTCACCGGTCAGCTCACTTGGCAAGCCCTGTGGTGCCAGAGTCGGCTCGCCATTAACGGCGTCTTCCCAGCGCTGTTCGCTCATTTGCGTCAGGGCAGCGGTGCGCTCTTCACTGGTCATGGAATCAAAGTAACCTTTGGCCATTACCCGTGACATATCGTACATACTGGCCGTTACAACCGCTTTGATACGCTTGTCAGCAGCGGCAGCGTTAAGCACCATTCCGCCAAATCCACAGATGCCTAAAGCACCAATTTTTTCGCGATCGATATTGTCTTGCAGACCTAAAAAGTCGACAGCAGCACTAAAGTCTTCGGTATTGATTTCCGGCGATGACAGGTTGCGAGGCTCACCGCCACTTTCGCCAGTATAAGAAGGGTCAAAAGCAACGGTAGCATAACCGCGCTCAGCCAGTGTTTGCGCATAAAGGCCAGAAGCCTGCTCTTTAACCGCACCATAAGGACCGCTGATTGCAATAGCAGCCAGTTTCTTACCGTCTGAATTTTTAGGCAAGTAATAGTCCGCCGCCAGCGTAATACCGTAGCGGTTTTTGAATGTGACTTTCTGGTGGGTTACCTTGTCACTTTGCGGGAAAATTTTATCCCATTCCTGGGTTAACTGCATAATTGCCTCCTCGGCATTTTTAACTTTAAACATCGAAATAAAACAATTTAACTGTTTGTATTTCTTAACAACCACTTACTCCACAGCCAGATTTTCCGACTGCTTCACCAACTTGTTCCGTCTCGGCTGGTAAGGGCTTTCTGGTATGGTCAAAGTATTTCATAAGTGTAGTAAGTTGCGGTAGAAAGAAACTGCCACTTTATTGCCTAAAAATCCGGACAAGCACTCAGCAATAGACAGTTAAAAGCCCTCCCTGTGGCCTTTATGATCCAGAACAAACAATGCTTTAATTTAACCGCTTGTCTGTTGCACCGCCTCCGACGCTCCCTTAAAGTAATACAAATACCGCATGGCTTGTTCTGCCGTCTTTAGCTATTCCAATCAGCCATGTCATAACAAAGTAAGACTCTACCTTTACATTCACATTACTCAGGCCAACTGTTCCTGCTTGCAGGAAACCCGACTTTCAGGGAGAAAGTGCTGTGTTTTTTAAAAATTCTTTGGGCAGCCCGCGCGGGCCCGCTCTGATGGATATGCTGCAAAGCATCAGCGGTTTAATTTTAGCGCTGTTTATGTGGGCTCATATGTTTATGGTGTCGAGTATTCTGCTCGGTAACGACGCCATGTACTGGGTTACCAAGATGTTTGAGGGAAAGCCGATTTTTGGCAAAGGCTATCCTATTCTGGTAAGCCTGTTTGCGATGTTTATTCTGTCGCTTATTGTGTTACATGCCTTTTTAGCCATGCGGAAATTTCCGGCAACCCACCGTCAGTACCGCACTTTACATAAGCACCTTGGCGGCATTCGTCATACCGACAGCTATCTGTGGTATGTTCAGGTAATTACCGGGTTCGCTTTATTCTTCCTCGCTTCGGTACATTTATATCAGCTGATCATGCACCCTGCTGACATTGGTCCCTTTGCGTCTTCAGACCGGGTGTGGACCGGCCGCATGTGGCCACTCTATCTGGTGTTGTTATTTGTGGTGGAACTGCATGGTGGTATTGGTTTGTATCGTGTGCTGGTGAAATGGGGCTGGTTTATGGGTAAAGATCCCAAAGTGGGCCGCAAACGCCTGACCATCGCCAAATGGTTACTGACCGTATTCTTTTTAGTCCTTGGTCTTATGACCCTCGCAGCCTACATGAAGGTGGGTTATGAGCATCAGGATAAAGCCGGAGAACGCTACGAGCCGGCGCAATATTCCCAGTTACACAGTGCGTCGCAAGGAGGAAGTCACTAATGCAAACAATTGTAACCGATGCACTCATTATTGGCGGCGGCCTGGCTGGTCTGCGCGCCGCTATTGGCGTGAAGCGCCGTGGTTTTACGCCGCTGATTTTAAGCCTGGTCCCGCCCAAGCGTTCACACAGTGCCGCCGCTCAGGGCGGCATGCAGGCCAGTCTGGGTAACAGCGCCAAGGGCTGGGGCGATAACGAAGATATTCACTTTGCTGACACCATCAGAGGCAGCGACTGGGGTGCAGACCAGAGAGTGGCGCGCATGTTTGTTCACACTGCGCCAAAGGCAGTTCGGGAATTAGCCGCCTGGGGTGTACCGTGGAACCGTGTACAAAAAGGCGATCACAGCAGCGTTATTAACGGCGAAACGGTGACCATAACCGAGCGTGAAGAAGCCCACGGCATGATCACAGCCCGCAACTTTGGTGGCACGGCAAAATGGCGAACCAATTACGTTGCCGACGGCACCGGCCATTCTATGCTTTACACCATGAGCAATCAGGCTATTGCCGAAGGCATAGAAGTGCATGAGCGAATGGAAGCCATCGCTCTGCTGCACGAAGACGGCCGCAGCCAGGGCGCAATTGTGCGCAACCTGATCACCGGCGAGCTGATTGTTTATCTGGCCAAAGTCACCTGCATTGCGACCGGCGGTTTTGGTCGTATCTACCGGGTATCCACCAATGCGGTTATCAACCAGGGAATCGGCACAGCCATTGCGCTGGAAACCGGCGTAGCCAAACTGGGCAACATGGAAGCAGTACAGTTTCACCCAACCGGGATTTTCCCGGCAGGCATACTGGTGACCGAAGGTTGCCGGGGTGATGGTGGCTTACTGCTGGATGCCAAAGAACACCGCTTTATGCCGGATTATGAACCGGAAAAACGCGAACTAGCCTCCCGCGATGTGGTATCGCGCTGGATGGAAACCCATATTCGCCAGGGTCATGGTGTTAAATCCCGCTTTGGCGAACACTTGTGGCTGGATATCCGCTTACTGGGTAAAGCGCACATAAATAGCAAGCTGCGTGAGGTGAAAGAAATTTGCCAGTACTTCCTGGGCATCGACCCTACCGAGTCACTTATCCCGGTGCGTCCGGCTCAGCATTATTCCATGGGCGGTATCCGAACTGATTACCGTGGTGAGTCGCCCACGCTCAAAGGCTTGTTCGCCGCTGGTGAAGCCGCGTGCTGGGATATGCACGGCTTTAACCGCTTAGGTGGTAATTCCGTGGCCGAAACCGTGGTAGCGGGCATGATTGTTGGCGAGTTTATGGCCGACAGCTTAACCAGCGATGCCACGCTAAACATTAGCTCTGCAGCCATAGACAGCCAGGTTAAAACCGTTGTGAAAGAACTGGCCAGCTATACCAACAGTAATAATACAGAAAACGCCTGGCAGATTATCGAAGCCATGCAATCGGTAATGACCGAGAAAGTGGGTATCTTTCGCCATGGCGATCAACTCGCTGAAGCCGTAACAGAATTACAGTCACTGTCGGCGCGCGCCGAAAACATCAAGGTCAGCGATAACAGTCGCGGGGTTAACCCGGAACTGTGCGCCGCGTACCGCGCCAAAAAGATGCTTAAACTAAGTTTGTGTGTAGCCAGTGGAGCGCTGGCCCGGGAAGAGAGCCGCGGCGCGCATTCTCGTGAAGACTTTCCGCTGCGCAACGATAGGGACTGGCTGAAACGCACACTCACCAGTTGGACTCACGATAATCCGGTGCCGGTTATTGACTATGAGCCGCTGGATGTCATGCAGATGGAACTACCGCCAGGCTGGCGCGGTTACGGTGGTAAAGATCGGATTGATCACCCGGATACTGCTGCCCGTCAGGCCGAGGTCGATAGCGTACAAGGCGGCGCTGACGACCGCTTTGCCAAACAACAAACTTTAATGCCGTTTACCGATTGTTTGCCAGCACCATTCAGAGGCCGCAATGCCCGTTTATCAGAGGAGTCAGATGCATGAATGCCGCCACCGACAACACTATACCGGTAAAGGTAAGCACCGCCAGAACCATCGAATTTTCGATATTCCGGCACAATCCTTACGATGACACCAGCGAGCCTCACTTTGAGACCTATAAACTCGAAGAAGCCGACAGCATGACGTTGTTTATCGCGCTTAACGAAATTCGCGCGCAACAAGCCCCTTCCCTGCAATTTGATTTTGTCTGCCGGGCCGGTATTTGCGGCAGCTGTGCAATGTTAATTAATGGTCGCCCGGGGTTAGCCTGCCGAACGCTGGTCAGTCAGTTACCCGATAAAGTTACGCTGATGCCATTACCAGGATTTGAACTCATCGGCGATTTATCCGTTAACACCGGCAAATGGATGCGCGGCATGAGTGAACACTTGCAAACCTGGATCCATTCCAATAAAAAGGTGGATATCAATGCCCTGGAAGAAAAAATGGAGCCTGAAAAGGCCGAGCAAATTTACGAGCTTGAACGTTGTATAGAATGTGGTTGCTGTATTGCGGGTTGCGGTACAGCACAAATGCGCTCTGAATTTGTCGGTGCGGTTGGCTTAAACCAGCTGGCCCGGTTTAAAATCGATCCCCGCGATGATCGCACGGATGCCGACTATTATGCCGTGGTAGGTGATGAAAATGGTGTGTTTGGCTGCATGACCATGCTGGGCTGTGAGGACTTTTGTCCTAAAGAACTGCCATTGGCGCAGCAGATTGCTTACATGCGCCGGGCCATGGCGATAGCCGGGATTGATTAACCGAGCGGCAGCATCAGTCGGCTGAGCTAGTACAACTTAGTTGGTAGCCGACTGATATTTTACGCTGAAGTCAGAACTTAATCGTCGTCACTCTCGCTGTCGTCTTCTTCAATCTCTGCTTCCGTGGCCACCAGTACGCCCTCAGCGTCGAGCACGCCTTCTACCTCAACCACAGTGCCATCGCTAATGGCCGCCATAAATTCAATCACACTGACTTTAAGGTCATTTAGCTCAAGTTTGCTGGCGGTATTTACATCCACATCATAGCCATTCAAAGTAAAACGCCCATCTCCGGTAACGGCTGTCACGCGGCCTTCAATTTCAAGGTAAACCCCGTTTTTACTCTGACCGTCAGAGTCATCATCATCGCTTCGATCGTCATCGTTGTCGCCATCATCGTCAGAATCGTCTTCCAGTTCCAGCTCAAACCTATTGGCAATGAAAACTCCGTTCTGGTCGTAGTTCCCGCGTAATTCAACCTTAGCCGGAATACTCAGCTGAGCAACAAATATATCCAGGGTCACCCGTCGCTCATCCAGTAAATACAGCGCCTCTGCGGCTAAATCGATAGTCAGGCCCAGCAGTGTAATACTGTTGCCAGTAACCGCTGTAACATAACCTTCCAGCTCAGACTCTGCGAAATACTCCTCGTCATTTTCGCGCTCCAGTCGTAATACAATATTGGTTTCATCAACCGTCTGATAAACCAACTCTACCTTGTCGTTAACCTGTAAAAATGACAAAGCCACATATTGATCGTCATCGTCTTCATACCGAGTCTGATTATTAACAACATACACAGAATTGTTGACCGTTATACTCCCGGCTTCCGTGTCAATGGCGGTGATCACGCCCTTAACTTTCCCATCTGCAAGGTTTTGCTTTTTAAACTCAACTTTAGTGACCGTTTGTTCGCCATTCGCGTACGCCACTTCTATTTCAACTATCGCACCCGCTAACAGATCGTCCACTGTACCATCTTCAAATGCGGTACTGCTGGTGTAAGTGTAAGTTTGCCCATAGAGCTCCAGAGTGTTACTGGCTGGATCCACTGCCGTGAGAACGCCTTCTATTTCCGCCTCAGCCACATCATCGTTATCCTCGTAACTCACCACGCGCACTTTTAGTTCTGCTGCGGTCAGCACCCCATCGCTGAATAGCCCTTCAACCTTAACCTGTAACCCGTTTGCCAGCGCGCCTTCGGCGCTGGCCTGACTGTAATCGACCAACGTAGAACCAATGTAAAATTGCTGTGCAGTAGTATCCAGTTCACTTACCACGCCCGAAACGGTTTGCGATTGCGATGGCTGAAGTTCGTTTTCTATTTCGATGTATGTGGCATAAAAGGTGCCATCTGCCAGCGCATAACCACTCACCTCAATCCGGTCACCTACGCTAAGCGTATTCTCGGAAGTAGCAATAAAGTGAGTGAGGTCATCGTAGCTTATGGTAACGCCGGCAATCTGAATCCGTCCTGATAATCGATCGATAGTCTGAATAACGCCTTCTACATCTGACTCGTAAGTGATGGTAGCTGCGCCAGGAGTTGATCCTGAATCACTGCTGGTCAGCGCTATCCGCATACCTACTTTCAGCGATTCGATAGACGCACCGGCCTCGCCATTGATAGTGATGGATGTTTCGTCGGTGGTGTACCTTTCACCGTCTACATAGACACTGCCAAATCCGGTAATAACGCCGCTTTTTACTGTGGTTGTTGCGCTCGCGGGCGGTTCCTGAGCAACCGGTTCAGAGATCGGCGCACTCGCATCAGATGAGCCACCACCACAACCAGACAACAAGCCGGCAATTACAGATAAATTTATCAGTGAACGTTGCATCTCTACTCCTCAGTACTTGCAATTACTAAGGTTATAGTTGCTAACTGCTCATTTTGCCGTAAGACATATCATATAGGACGTTAGGGCATATGGCCTATAAGCCATACAAGACTTTGATATAATTACACTCTTTTGAGCATTACTTAACCAAGTTCTTCAAAGAAAAAAGCTGCCAGTTCATGACGACCGGTACATTCCGATTTCTTGTACACCGCGGAGGCCTGGTGCCGGATGGTTTTTTCTGAGGTTTGTCGCATCTCAGCGATTTCATTCAGGCTAAGTCCTTTTAACAGGAATAAACCGACTTCTTTTTCACTGGGAGTGAGTTGCCAGCGTTCAAACTGATCTTGTACGGCGGCAAAGAAATCACGTTTTGAGCGTTTCAGTTCTTCGCTCATTTGACTCACTTTGCTGTTTGAAAGCTCCAGGTCAACTTTTAAAGCTTTAAGCGCATTTGAACGCTGTCGGATATCAATAATAAGAAATACAAACAACGCAGACGAAATCAGAATAAGAACCGATTCCTGAATAATATGCAGCGGTTCAAGATCCTCATGGAAATCGATATACAGATCCATGCATTTGAGAATCACGATACAAATCAGCGCAAGGGAAAATATTTTATCTTTCACAAAACTCTCCGGAAACATCCGTTTCGGATGTGATGGAGATAGTAACAAGACCAAAAGAAAATGGCCTGTACAAATTATCTGTACAGGCCAGTTTTTCGTTAAGTAGATAACCAGGAACGATTAGTCGTCGCCAAACTCGCGGATAATGCTGTTAATGGTATCTTTAGCATCGCCCAATACCATGCGGGTATTGTCTTTAAAGAACAGTGGATTGTCGACGCCAGCAAAACCTGCATTAGCAGAACGCTTAAGTACAAACACGGTTTTAGCGCGGTACACTTCGATAACCGGCATACCATAAATCGGGCTGCCTTTCATCTCTTTGGCCGCAGGGTTTACCACGTCGTTAGCACCGATAACGATAACCACATCGTAGTTTTCCATACGTGGGTTAACATCATCCATTTCACACAGCAGGTCATAAGGTACGTCAGCTTCAGCCAGCAGTACGTTCATGTGACCAGGCATACGACCGGCAACCGGGTGAATAGCGTATTCCACCGTACAGTTGTTTTCTTCCAGCAGCGACTGCATTTCACGCACAGCATGCTGAGCCTGAGCTACCGCCATACCGTAACCTGGAACCACCAGCACTGACTGAGCGGCTTCCAGTACATAGAAGGCATCCTGCGCAGACATGATTTTAACTTCGCCTTCGATGGCTTCACCCATCTCTACCGGCTTGGCAAAACCAGACAACAGTACGTTCATTAGTGAGCGGTTCATGGCTTTACACATGATGTTGGTCAGGATAAGACCTGATGCGCCCACCAGCAGACCAGTAACAATAAGAATGGTATTTTCAACTGCCAGACCCGCCGCACACGCTGCCACACCAGAGTAAGAGTTAAGCAGAGCGATAACCACCGGCATATCCGCACCACCAATAGAGATAGTTGCCCAGATACCAAAGCTTAATGCCAGCGCGATAGACACATATAACCACACTGGATTAGAGGGGTCGGTTGCAAATAAATATCCCACCACGAAAAACGCGATAAGGTGCAAAATGCTAAGTTCGCGCAGACCGGTGAAGATAAACGCTTTGGACGACATTTTGCCAGACAGTTTACCCCAGGCGATAACAGAGCCCGAGAAAGTAATACCACCAATCAGGATGGTCAGGAACACGGTAACAAAAATTAGCGTATCGGTGGTTGCCATAGTAATGGTGTTCATACCGGAAATGGTTGCCCAGCCCAGTAATAAAGAAGCTGCACCACCGTAACCGTTAAACAGCGAAACCATTTCTGGCATTTGCGTCATTTCAACGGTTTTGGCTTTCCAGGCACCATAAGCGCCACCAATTACAAAGCCTACCAGAATCCAGTGGTAACTGATGATCTGGTGGTCGATAAGGGTAACAACAACCGCAATAAACATACCTATTGCAGAAACCAGGTTACCTTTTTTGGCTGAAGACGGGTGACTCAGCAGTTTTAAACCAACAATAAACAGCGTGGTTGCCAATACGTAGGCAAGATTAATGATCAATGCACTATCACTCACAGCATAATCCCCTTACTTGCCTTGCTTTTTCTTGAACATACCGAGCATGCGATCGGTAACCATATAACCACCCACTACGTTGATACTGGCCAGCGCTACCGCGGCAGTACCTAAAATAGTGGTCAGGGTATTGTTATCAGAACCCGACGCGACCAGGGCACCCACTAAGGTGATCCCGGAAATCGCATTAGAGCCCGACATTAATGGCGTATGCAGTGTTGCAGGCACTTTACGAATGAGTTCGAAACCCAAAAAGGCGGCCAGCAGAACGATAAAGATCAGGTAAATAGTTTCCATGGATTAGCCCCCTTTGTATGCGTTTTTAAGCATGTCATTGGTGATCTCACCAGCGTGAGTGATCACGCTCTGAGCCAGAATTTCGTCTTCAAGGTCCAGCGTGAATTGCTTGGACTCTTTATCGCAAAACTCATCAATGAGGTTTAGCAGGTTATTGGCATACATATCGGTAGCGTCACGGGCTACGCGCTGACTCCAGTTACCATCACCAATAACGGTAACACATTCAACGGTAGCTGTTTTGCCTGGTACAGAGCCTTCGACGTTACCGCCAGACTGGGCGGCCATATCAACTACTACGCTGCCAGGTTTCATTAGCGCGAGGGTGTCTTTGGAGATCAGCACCGGCGGTTTGCGACCGAACAGCTGTGCAGTGGTAATGACGATGTCAGAATCGGCAATCGCATCACGCTGAGCTTCCTGCTGCTTGGCTTTTTGCTCGTCGGTAAGTTCCTTGGCATAACCGTCTTTGGTCTGACCGGTCTCACCGATGTCGATTTTAAGGAATTTACCGCCTAAGGATTCTACCTGCTCTGCAACCACAGGGCGGGTATCATAAGCTAACACGTTAGCGCCCAGGCGTTTTGCGGTAGCAATGGCCTGCAAGCCAGCAACACCGGCACCAATGATAAATACTTTGGCCGGTTTAATGGTACCGGATGGCGTCATCATCATGGGCAGAATGCTTGGCAACGCATTAGCGGCCTGCATCATCATGACATAACCAGCAAGACTCGCCTGTGAACTCAACGCATCCATTTTTTGGGCGCGCGAAGAACGTGGGATCATTTCTACCGATAATGTGGATAAACCTTTACCGGCCATGGTTTCAACCAGTTCTTGCTGGAAGAACGGATCGATATGGCCAATCACCAGCGCGTTGGCTTTAAACTGTTCCAGATGGCTGGGCAGCGGACGGTTTACATAGAAAACGATATCGGCATCGCCAAGTACCTCGGCGGTTGCCTCAACAATCGTTGCACCTTGTTCGGTGTAAGTGGCATCGGGATAGCCTGATAACGCACCAGCGTCTTTCTCTATCATCACGGTAAAGCCCATTCGGGAAAACCGCATAACAGTAGCAGGCGTTACTGCACAACGCTGTTCGACAAAACTGTCATCAATCGCGTGCCTTGCTTCGTTTAGAACTAAGAGTTTCAAGAGTATCCTCCTTTCCTCCGGGCAAAATTAACCTAACCACCAAATTTCTCCGGCGATTAAGCGGTATCTGTTTGTTGCCACAAGGTGCTTTTGATCCATTTACTACAAAATTGTATAGCTTTTTGTGTATAAAAATTACTTATATATACAATTTTGTAATCTTCCGTTTTTATTGGAGTTTTAGGAAAGGATTACAGCGAGGGGCCAATAATGCATAATTAAATTCTAAATTGAAAGAAAAAATTTAGCTTTAATCACTTAAATGCGGCTTATGAAACGATTAAGACTTATAACTCTTACTTATAATACAATTCAAAGAAGTAGGTAATTAGTGCCGCCGGGGAATTGAGAATTTCAGGAAGATGTGCAAAGCGCAGCGAGAACACTGCGCTTTGAAATAACCACATTTGGCTTAGATACTGGCCACTACTGCATTGTAGTAAATCTCTGGTGAAGTCTCTGCATTGGCCGCAACCGCTTTAGCCATATCAGCACGTACCGCTGCAATAACCTGACTACGTTGAGCTTGTTCAACTTGCAGAATATCCATCATCGCAACCAGGTGCTCGCCTTCACCCTGACTGGTTTCTTCCATGACTTTTTTAAAGTTGTCCTGGATGAATACCGCAGCGGTAACCAGTTTGCCAGAGCAAGAGTCCGCAGAAGATACTTTAGACGATACAGCTGTGGTACCTAAGTCCCAGATAATGTTAGAGATTGCCGCCGCAGTACCATTGTCATCAAAGATAATTGCGCCAATACCACAGTGTTTCCATGGGTTAATGTTTTCCTGCGCCATGGTTTGACCAGAAAGAGTAGCCGTCATTAGCGCAGCAGCCATAGTTAGTTTTTTGAACATTAGATTTCCTTTTTTTAATAATAATATGAAATATGCACCCCTGTTTCTGCCTGCTCAAGATAACTAAAGCTTGCTCTGACATCCCACTGTTGACTGATCAACCAGCGCGACTCCACCTCCACATACTGGCGGTGTGCTGACAAGTTATTTAAATACCACTGATGCCCCGCAGAAAAGGACATTGCTAAAGTTGGTGTAATGGTGATTACACCTCCCACTTCGCCACCGGACGCTACATTGCCTCCCAAGCGATTGGAACTGGTAGCGAGGCCAGAGGCCGCGCCGTAAATTACAAACTGAGAACCAGGCGACCATGCCTTGCCAATAAAGCCTTCAACAAATCCGCTGCCACAATGCTGGCAATTATTCGCTTGCTGGCGATAACCAGCAGCCAGTCTCCAGGCCAGCGCGTCATCACCAGGCAGCCCCGTTTGTGAGGCATTTAAGTTGATTAATTTGAGCAGATTGAAATTTTTAACCGCAATCTTCTGATTATCCTTGTAGGCCAGCGTGAGATCGAAAGTTGTCAGTTCAGAAAACGGTAATCTGCCCGGATTGTATGTCAGCAAGTCGTAGTAACTGGCGCGAAAGCGAAACGTTGCCGCTGACCCCTCCGGATAATCAAGATAACCGGCTTGCAATAAACTGGTTAATTGCGCGTTGTGCGGTGCAACAGGCTGATAAGCCTGCCAGTCAACCTGACCGGGAGGCAATTCGAAACGTCTTACCATGGCCAGGCGTTTTTTTTCTTTTAATGACTCCGGCAATTCATCAAGACGGACATCCTGCAACGCTACATAATCGTAAAGCGTGTCGATAACGGGTTTTGCATCCCCCTCGCGAAGCTGCGCTAATAACGCAGTGGTTTGTTCAGCAGGCTGTTGAATAATGTCTTTAAGCACAGCTTGCTGCTTAGCCGAGAGCTGTTGGTAATGATCATAAAGCGACTGCTGCCTTGAGCCATGGAAAATAACACTGGTATACAGTGGCTTCCCAGACTTAGTGCTATTAAGCCTCATAATAAGATCCACTGGCATCACCCACAGCTTGGCCGCATCGATTAACGGCTCATCTATCACCAGCGCCAGTAACTGCGCCAGTTGGTACGCGCAATTTTGCTTAAAGAAATAATACGTCATGGTGCTGTTTTCCAGCTCCCACAAATGAGCCAGCAAAAACATCACCTCAGTGCGGGTCAGATTTAAGCGGTATTCCCACAAATTGCGCAGTTCAGACTCGTTGTAAGTCAGGTCGTGGTGGTGGTACTTCTGGTTGGTAAAATGCCCTGCATAGCCACCGCTGATACCTTTTACAATATAGGCTAACTTGTTATCGCTATCGGGTACCTGCGCCCCGTAAGAAAAGGTGTTGTCCAGTAAATCGTGCTGCTGGTTACCGTTAAATTTTAAAAACACATGACCAAACATTGAAGCGGGATTACCCAGAAAACCAGACGCATAGATAAGGCTAACGCTGTCGGTCATGAACGCCTCAAGATACTGCTGATACTCAGCGCACTCAACACGGGTAAAGGTCAGGTTGGGGGCATGTTGCTGTAAAAACATCCGCCGCGCGGGATAACGGCACTGCAAATCAGGCTGACGCTTAAACGCACTGATGGTTGCTTCGAGTTCGTTTTGCGGGTGTTTATACCCATCGGCAGCCAGATAGAAAGGACTGTTTTCGGCAGTAACTGGTGTTTGTCCTGCGTGCAATAGCTGGAGCCACACAGGGTGCGATGCCAGCTCACTGACAGCAGCTTGCACAGCGCCATTAACGGCAACAAGGCAAACCAGCAACATTCGCAACATACTACAGCGAAACATCCAAATTCCATTTCCCAGGACAACGTAAGCAAGCCGGCTTTTTAAGCCGTTTACCGCACCACAAACGAGCCACGATACAACACTAAAGCGGGTTTAATCAAGCAAGTCCCAGTTTGCCGGCATTTGCCCTATTTGCTGCTGTTGTAAAGAGGTCACGTGACGTACAAAGGAAGCGGGTAGATCCTTCACTTCAGGTATTTTGAGCAATTCAGGTGCATAAGCCCGGTAGTAGGCAGGAATATCCTGACGGATTTGTGCATTAAACGCTTCTGCATCAAAATCGCCGATGCCGAGTCGTTGCTGCAAATATTGCTTTAAGGCGTTGCCATGCAACACGGAAAGCGCGCTACCATGGGCGGCGCTCTTTTGCTGCTTATTGACAAATAAAGAAGGTAATTCGGTTAATTCACCAAAAAAATCAACATCATTACAGCGAGCACTTAGCAAAGGCCTGAAGATTTGATCGGTATTCTGCCTGCGTTGCAGCACGGTAATTCGTGCATCGGTGTGGCCAAGCAGTTCCATTACGTGCAGCGCAGCACCTTCTGCAAGTACGATTTCGCTGGCGCTTTTATAATGGCGTAACTGTTCGGTTATCGGATAGTTTTCTGGTCGGAAGACCGCAAAACCCTGTTGCTCAAGGTATTGCTCGATAACCGTTTCACCGGCAAAACCGCCACGTAATAAATAAGGTGTGCGGCTGATATAAAGCTTTTGCGGTAACTGCGCCGAAACATCGATTCCAGCTCGCGCCTCACACTGTTGTAAAAAGGTTTTATAGTGGGCAGAAACCGGCCCGCGGTCGCGAAAATAGCTTTGTTGCGGAGCTACCCAAAGCGATTCGAACCCTTCGACACGTTCACTAATGTGCAACTGCGAACGCGCAACGCCGAAGTATTGCAGAATCTCATAAAAATGTGGGGGTAACGCTGGCTTGGTCACTTTACCCAGCTTGCGATAATGCTGGGGTAAAAATATCACCTTCTTTATGCCCACTCGTTGCTGAACGGCGGGTAAAGCGCTTAACCGGTGCACCGATTCCGCTATAAAGTGGCCGAAATTACTGAATATGGGGCCGCCGTAAAAATACTCGCCCTTCTGGTAACGCTTCACCGCTGGCTGGCTCGCCAGCAGCGCCACATTAGTTGCACACTCAGCGGGTTTACTGCCATAAATTACCGCGGCAAAACGATAATGATGGGCAAAATCAGGCAGAGATTCTGCGCGTAGCCCGCCTTTAACGTTAGCCGGACCCGATCCAGGCAACTGCGGGATTACGGTAACCTGTTTAACTTGCTGTGCTGTGTCGAGAGCGTCTGGCGGACATTCTGTGATAGCTGGCGTAGTCTGATTAATCAGGTTTTTACCCCGACTGAGCAGGTACTTGTAAGCGCCGGCCAGTTTTGCGCGCCATTGCTCAATGCTGGATATTGTAAAATGTTCACATAAAGAGTGATTACTTACTGATGCTGAAGCTTCTTCAACCACTAAGCTGAGAGCGCGGTACAAGGCCGGTTTTTCACTCCGCATTTTAGTTATCAGAGCGCGGCTTTCTGCACTGGATTGCTCTTGCTTTAGTAAAGGTAACGCTGCCATTTTTTCTGTAGCGGTACCGATTAACTGCCAGTCTTCGGCCGAAAGCAAGCCGGTAAATTTACCCGCCAGGCTTTGTAACTGACTGGCATAGGTCGCTAACGTCGCATCGTCGAGCAAGCGGTATCTGGGAGTATCTTTACTGCATAACTGAAGATAAGCATCGAGCTCGGCTTGCACCGCATCCAGATTAAACTGATTTAACCAGCGCTTTAACTCCAGCGCGGCAAAACTGTAAGACACATTAACGACCCTGGACTCTGCACTGAACACAGTGGATAAACCCAGCACGCTGATAACGTCGTCGATAATATTGCCGTGGTCTTCGTAACTCTTATAGGCAAAACAGTGGATATTTTGCGGTGCCACACGATTTGAGGCCTTAAGAATATTCTCCCACTGCCCCATGTTAAGCGTTTTGCCCGGCACGAATGGCTTACTGTTAGCGTGTCGTTTTACCGACTGGTTATAAATAGACAGCTGAAATTCGATAGGATTGCGCAAGAAACAAATAAATTCGGCTGCAGGAACAGCATCAATAAGGTCGTGAATAATGCGAAAAAACGACTCCGAACTCAACAGCAACACTGAGACAGTAGGATCAGCGTTAAAGGCATTAATGACGCTGGTTAGCTTGCTGCGATCCAGGGCCAGTCGCCCCTGGCTGTCAGGTGAGCAAATTTCTCTGGCGTTGCCCGAGCTAATGCCGTTTTTATCGATAGAATGCGCAGGGTATAGCACTGAGTGAGCCCGCAATTGCTGGCGGTGCTGATGCAAAAAATGCTGGATGGCCGAACTGCCGGTTTTGGGTGGGCCCACATGGAAAATAATGCGCTTATTCAATATTACTGCTCTGTCCCTGTCATTACCGCGGTATGGTATCACACAACTTTCTCGCGCCACACAGCATACCCATGGCCAATGCTAATTTTATCGCTGTTGCACAACTGGCCCTTATCGATATGCACAAAATTTATCCTGCTTGTTAACATCATTCTGAAAAAACGAATATGAACTGGATTTTAATCTGATGGTAGTTCGTTTATCCCTCCTTTATCATTAGCTTAGTAATCAATTTAGTAAGGGGCAAAATTATGAAAATCGTAGCTTACGGAGCAAGTAACAGCTCAACTTCCATCAATAAAAAACTGGCAACCTACACTGCAAACCTGGTTGAAGGTGCAGAAGTCACAGTTTTAGACATTAATGACTATGATGTACCTATGTTTAGCGAAGACTTGGAAAAAGAAATTGGCCAGGCTGAAGGTGCACAGCAATTTTTAGACGATCTGGCGAAGGCCGACGCGTTTGTGATTTCTTACGCTGAACATAATGGTCATTATCCGGCGGCGTATAAAAACCTGTTTGACTGGGCTACCCGTATCGATCGTGAATTATTTAAAAACAAGCCTGCGGTTTATCTGGCGACTTCGCCTGGTCCAAGTGGCGCCAAATCGGTTTTATCAGCAGCAGTTACCTCTGCACCGTTCTATGCCGGTAACGTTAAAGCGACTGTTTCTGTTCCTGGTTTCTACGATAAATTTGATGTAGAAACGGGCAAAGTGACTGACGAAGCGTTAATTGCAGAATTAACTGCGGCGGTAGCAAAGCTGGCCGAGTAATCGCCAGTCTTCTATAGCTGTTAAAGTAAGGGCGCTCCGTGGAGCGCCCTTTTGTTTCTTCTGGTGTTTATTCTGCGTTTACTCAGCGATTGTTTGGGCTGGATTGAGCAGAACAGGTTGACCAAAGCCAAGTTGTTGGAGGCGTGACAACTGAGATTCTGCATCTCCTACCACCAGCCAGATCATAGCGTTAGGATTGGCGTATTGTTTAGCCAGTTTTTGAACGTCATCCACCGTAATATTTTGCACCAGTTCCTGACGCTGTTTTACGTAATCTGCACCCCAGCCATACAGGCTGATATTTTCCAGCATCGAAATTTTAGCCTCAGCGGTTTCAAACTGGCGGGCTGCGCTCTTGATAAAATAACTTTTGGTGTTAGTTAAATCATCGTCGCTAAAAGTTGCCGGATACTCCGCCATAATTTCTTTAACCAGCGCAGCTGATTCGAAAGTCACGTTGGTACGTACTCCGCTTTCAATTAAAAATGGCCCGGGAATATCCGTGCCGTTAAAGCGAGAATAAATACCATAAGTGTATCCCTTGCCCTCACGCAGCGACTGCATCAGCCGCGACGCGAAGCCACCACCACCGAGTTTGTAGTTCATGATGGTTGCCGGGTAAAAGTCGGCATCCGTTTCGGCCATCGCTAAATAACCAAATCGCAGTACTGACTGTTTGGCTCCCGGCACGTCATAAAAATACACCGTGGATTGTTCTGGTCTGGCTGGCAGTGAAAGCGCTGGCAGTGTAACCGCCCTGGCCGGCCAGTCGTTATTTAAAGAGGCTAACGAGGCTTTGACTGTATTGGTATCAACCGCGCCCACAACCAGAAAATCGGCCACCGAGGGCGTAATGTACTGAGAGTAATACTGCTTTAAATCAGCCAGCGTGATGGCCTCTACCGATGCTGCTGTGCCCAGCGGATTGTGGGCTAAAATGTGGTCTTTGCCATACAGTAAAGTAAATATCTGATTATCGGCAATGCTGTTGGGGTTAGCGCTTTGCTCTGCTATTACGCTTAACGTGCTTTGCTTGGCCAGAGCAAACTCTCTCTCATCCCAGCGCGGCGTCAGCAACATCTCTTTTACCAGCGCCATGGTGGCAGCGTAGTTTCTGGCCAGCATGGTACCGCTAATGGTTAACGACTGGCGACCACTGTAAACGCCAATTTGTGTGCCCAGTAAGTCGAGGGCATTTTCCAGCTCTTCCGCGGTTTTAGTCGCAGTGCCTTTTTCCAGCATGGTAGCCAGCAAACTGGCAACGCCTACTTTTGCCGGATCTTCCAGCATCAGGCCACCCTGGAAGGTCAGTTCAAATTGAACCAGCGGCAGCTCATTGTTTTCAATACCGTAAAGGTCCAAGCCGTTGTCCAGTTTATCCTGCCATACGTTGGGCACTGCCGGCTGCGGCAGTTCACCATAAGGCGGCTCTGCACTGCGATCAAATTTACTGACTGTTCGCTCGTAACCACTGTCTTCAGGAATGGTAAAGGCTTCCCCTTCTCCTGCTGTAACAATTTTTTCTTCTACCACCTGGGCAGGGGTAGAGCCCGACAAGGCTAGTTCTGCTTGCCCTTTAGGCACAAAACTTGTGGCAATAAACGCCTGGCCTTTAATGTACTGATTATACACCCGCATAATATCGTCTTTGGTTACCGCTAATGACTTATCAAGCTCCTCATTGATATAGCCAGGATCACCGGCAAAAATGTTGTATTGGGCCAATTCGAAAGCTTTACCCAGAACACTCGACAAACCGTTATAAAAGCGGGTTTCAATGCCAGCTTTGACCCGGGTCAGGTCTTCATCGCTGATACCATTTTGCTCAAAACGGCTAAAGGCTTGCTGAATCGCGGCATTAACCTCGTCCAGGCTAGTGCCCGGATAGGCGCGGGTAATAAGGTAAAGTTCACCGGCAATCTCCGAGTTGCGGTTAAACATATTAACCCCGGCCGCCAGCTCTTTTTCTTCAACCACAACCTTGGTTAAGGGCGCGGTTTTTCCGTCGGCCAGTAACCGGGTCAGAATATCCAGCGCATAGGCATCTTTATGATACAAATCGACGCCGGGCCAGACCAGGCGTAGCTCCGGCAGCTGAGCAAAATTGTCTTCGTAGTAACGTTTAACCGTAGCCGTCAGCTTAGCCGGGCGATCGGTTAATGGCGCTATCTCTTCGCCACGAGGGATTTCGTCGAAATATTTGTGCACCCAGGCCTTAGCCTGCGCAAAATCAAAGTCACCGGCAATCACCAGCGTAGCATTATTGGGCACATACCATTTGTTATAGAAGTCTTTAACATCCTGCAGGGTCGCATTTTGCAGATCTTCCAGCGAACCGATTACCTGCCAGTTATAAGGATGGTCAGCCGGGTACATATTTTTATCCACCACATAATTGGCATGACCGTAAGGACGGTTATCCACACTCTGGCGCTTTTCGTTTTTAACTACCTGCTTTTCTTTGGCCAGCACCGCATCGGTGACAGTATTAATAAAAAAGCCCATTTTGTCGGCTTCGGCCCAAATCATCTTTTCCAACGCGTCGTTGGGGACGGTCTGAAAGTAGTTGGTGCGGTCGCGACTGGTAGAGCCGTTAGCCCCTGAGCCACCAATCCGTGAACTCATTTTATCCAGACCGCCTTTACCCAGATTCTCAGACTCTAAAAAGAGCAAGTGTTCAAACAGGTGGGCAAAACCCGTGCGATTTTCGATTTCCCGGGCAGACCCTACATGAAAGGTTAAGGCTACGGCAGTTACCGGATCCGAAGTATCCTTGTGGAAAACCACTTCCAAACCGTTATCCAACTCAAATTTTTCGTAGTTAACTGCAAAGGAGGGCTGCTTTTCGACTGTGGATGTTTCACTCTGGCTAACAGGAGGGTTTTCTGAACAAGCCGCTAATGCCAAAGCACTGAGCATAAAAGTGGTAAATTTAAAGAAGCGAAGCGCTGTCATTGTCGTTATTAGTATCCGTTATAATTTGTTGTCAATATAGCAACAGATATACCGTAAACCTAGCGGTTACCGACCAGTGGAAAGAATAGCGCGGTCGACACGGCATAAAATAATGCCGGCGCGAATAGCCGGCACTGTTTTGATTGGGTTAAATTTGACGACGAAACCCCGTCAGAGTTTGAACTTGGCCACATGCTGTTGCAGTTGCTCGGCCATCTCCAGCAATTGCTGGCTATTGTGCATGGCCCGGTCAGCAACTTCTTCAGACTGGTGGGCGATATCACGGATTTTAATGGTGTTGTGTTGGATCTCAGACGCTGTCTCGCTTTGCTGATCGGCAGCCATGGCGATTTGCGTGTTAAGTTCGGCAATTTCCCCCACATGTTCTGCAATACGTTGCAGGGTTTGAGTCACCGTTTTAACGCTATCGGCCCGTTGTGCGGCCTCTTCGGTGGAGCGGTTCATTGAGTCTACCGCCCGTACTGCCTCTGCTTGCAATGCCGTTATGGTAGTCTTAATTTCGTCGGTAGAATCATGGGTGCGTTTAGCCAGCGAGCGAACTTCGTCGGCAACCACCGCAAAGCCACGCCCCTGCTCACCCGCACGAGCCGCTTCGATAGCCGCATTCAGCGCCAGCAAATTGGTTTGCTCAGCAATTCCGCCTAT
Organism: Marisediminitalea lipolytica; assembly: GCF_001758465.1. Lineage (GTDB taxonomy): Bacteria > Pseudomonadota > Gammaproteobacteria > Enterobacterales > Alteromonadaceae > Alteromonas > Alteromonas lipolytica. The sequence goes on along the minus strand of NZ_MJIC01000009.1, from coordinate 239,483 downwards.
TACATCCAGCACCAGAGTGACCGACTGAATACGCGCGTCGAGCTGATCGATAACCGCGGCTGCTTCGCTAATATGCTGACTCAACACAAAAATGGAATTTTGCGCCTGTTCGGCAACGTGAATGCCATCTTCGGATAGCTTGTCGGTGGAAGCCGATTTTTCCTGCGCTTCAACGGTACGTTGTTTTACATCTACTGAGGTCGCTTCCATTTCGGTAAGCGCACTGGCCACTGAATCTGTCTGCAATTTCTGCTCACTTACCGCGTCGTCGGTTTGTTTAGCGACCCGTTTTAAATCCTGCGCAACGCCCAGTAATTCAGCGGCAGACTGATTCACCTCGACCAAATGTTCTCTGAAGCTGTGTAAGGTGGTATCCACCGCATTGGAAAGGTCACCGACTTCGTCGCTGGATTCTGAGCGGAAGGAACTGGTTAAATCCATGTCCCGGGCAACCTTGGTAAGGCTGTTTCTTAACCCTTTGAGGCGGCTTATCACCAGGGTATGAATAAACCAAAGCAAAACTGCAAAGGCAACAGTGAGCACCAATAACTGAATAAGCACACTTTGCGTAACACTTTTATCGATGCGTTTATCGATGCTTTTGAGTGACGCTGTGAGTCGCAGGGCCCCAAGTACATCGCCATCCTGCGCCATGTGACAGCCCAGACAGTTAGTCCCCTTGTAGTCGGTTCTGGCAATAAGCGGTTCTATCACGGTAAAGGTGCGACCATCAGCCGTATCGGTGAAAAATGACTGGCGCTTGCCGGTTAACGCTGTGCGGTCAAATTCGTCCACAGCGGCCTGATCCGTATGACCTGCGCCATAAAGAGACTTGGTTTTGTCACTACGAATAACCCGCGCTTCAACGATATCTTCCCGTTTGAGCATTTTGTCCTGCAGAATTTGCCGTTTATCCATCATGCCGGTGAGCATAAAAGAATTGATAGAATCGAAGTAGTTATCTGCGGTATGCCATAAATTGGTTTCCACCAATTCCTCTGCCAATGCGCGTTCTTCCACGGCCGTGTTCCAGTAGCTCAGAGAAATGGTAAGTATCGCTATGGCCACCAATCCCAGCGTTAACTTTGCCTGTATACTTTTAACTGACATGTTTTTTCCATAAAAAGGCCGAAGTCTCTGCATCGGCTAGTGTTCTGCCCTAATGGCTTAAGTTTAATTCATCGGCAGAAACCCACCATTCTAAATAGCAGGAGTTTGTTTTAAATCAGTTAAATTCGGATTTTACTTATGATGACCGCTGCTGTGCGGCAGGTATCGACGCCTTAAGCTAGTTTCCAGCAGCAGACGCCGCCGGAATCGATATCTTACTAAATACCGGTTGATAGCCGGCCTCATTGGAAATCAGCTGCCAGCCTGCAACATAGAAATTCCCCTGATCATCCTTGGTATTGGTGCCCCAGTAGTCGGCCCGTTTAACTGCCGGACCAGATAGCGGTAACGTGATAGCGGATTTCAGGCCGGTGTGATAAATCACCCACTCCATTCCCGCTTTGCTGCCCTGGGTCGCTCCAAGCAAATATTCCTGCCCCTCAAAGGAAAACAGCGAAGCAATATAGGTGTTTTTCTGCGGGTGCATACTGCCATAAGCCACCAGCTTTTGTGGGCCGTTTTCTCTGGTGCTTAGTTGATACAGATTACCGTCGCTGGTGGTAAAGAAGATATCGCCATTACGCATAGCGGTATATCCCACAATGCCATGGTGATATTTAATATGGTTGGGATGGTTGTAGTCTGCCAGTGGATATGTTGCCAGTAACTGAAGCTGTTCATTGTAGTGATTAAGTACAACACTGATATCGCCCGTTGCGGACTCGGTTAATGCAGGCACATAAGCATGCCCTTGACTGTCGACCAGAAAATTCCGTGACACATGGTTTTTTACCGAGCCAACTACCGTCCGTTTTACTGCTGCGTTACTGATATCATACTGATACAGCACGTGATCCCAGTACCCCAACATATACACATAACGACCGTTAGTATTTAAGGCTACCAGCGCTTCTTCGGCAGACAGCAGATGCTCCCAATGAATGTCATCCGGCTTTTTACGCCACAGATGCCCGCCCCACGTGGGATTAGTGACATCATCTTCGCCTTCTTCGTCAAAGCTTGTGAAATACAAATAACCGTCATCGGCCTGGTAGAATTTGCTGTGTAGTTTATTCTGCCCCATTCCCGGCCGATACAAGCCGCTTCGTTTTAATTCGCTCAGTACATCACTTTGCGCCGTAGTGATATCAAGAACAGGATTGTATTGGAAAAGATACGCGGTACGGCTGTCGTTACCTACACTTTCGGCCACGCCGGCTGTAGAAACACCGTAATAAATATTGCCCGCATCATCCCTGCCGGTTGCGCCCCAAATAGCGCTGACGTTAGTGGCGTAAGCCGGTAACGGCACAGGTAAAATTTTAATTTCGGGAGTGGTAACAATTTTTGCGGGTAGCGGAGTAAATTTCGTTCCGGCAGTCAGGTCAGCAGGACGATAAGCTGGCTGGTAAACGGCTTGCTGCGGAGCCTCTTGTTTTTCACAACCACTCACCAGCAGTAATAAAACTATCGCGGTAACACCCAAAGCCAACTTCATTGTTCTTTCCCTGTCGGTACGAAAATACGTAATGAAAAAGCCTACTGATATAAGCACAAATAAACAGTAGTTCGCGTTTACTTTTCCCTAGCTGAGTCAAATAAATTATTGCCATTTATCATCTGAAAATGCCAGTTTTTCTTTCTTTTAGCCGGTTGCAGATCATTCTTTAAAGTCTGCAATTGCCAAGATTAAACCTAATAAGAAACGCTCGCCAATAGGTTTTTGCGCGTTTACTTTTTGCCTTTCGTTGTTTTGCTACATCACTCTCAGGGCTGGTTTTACTCTAATGTTGACAACCCATTGATTGCGTAGTTTAAGGCTCCAAAGAAAGAAGGAAAGACACCCTCTAAAATATTGAAAAATATAAGATAAATAAGTAATCTTTCGGCGCTTTTAATATATAAGAAAGGAGTATTTTCTTGCAGTTTTATTCAAAGTTTAAAGCGACCGCACTAGCTTGTTCAGCCATTTGTATAACAGCGTGCAGCACCACACCAAACACAAGCGTGACTAATCCAGCCAACAATATCTTTTATCAAATGGATGATGCACAAATAGCCGAAAAGGCTAAAACTATCGCATCATACAATTTAAAAGATCCTGGTTCTGCGCAGTTTAGAAATATAAAGGTTTCTCGCGTCACGGAAGAACGCCATCAGGCACAACCGACGACAATTGTGGGACTGATTGAATTTGTGTGTTTAGAAGTTAATGCAAAAAATAGCTACGGTGGCTACACGGGCTTCAAGGGTAACGTAGTCCATAGTGACGGTAGAGTTGAAACCGATAGCTTCTACTCCATTTGGTGCCAAAGCAGCCACAAAAGCTATCAAAGTATTCCGGCACAATAATCACAAACGGTTTTTGGGAATAAGCGAAACTGAAAACCGGATAATAACTTCTAAACAAAAAAGGCACTCCGAAGAGTGCCTTTCTTTAAAGCGTTAGCTTAGTGGGTGGCTTACATCATGCCGCCCATTCCGCCCATGCCGCCCATGCCGCCCATATCAGGCATTGCAGGTGCGTCTTCTTTAGGCAGTTCAGCAACCATTGCTTCTGTGGTGATCATCAGTGAAGCAATTGAAGATGCGAATTGCAGTGCAGAACGAGTCACTTTAGTTGGGTCAAGGATACCCATTTCCAGCATGTCGCCGTAAGTGTCGTTACCCGCGTTGTAACCGTAGTTACCTTCGCCGTTCTTCACTTCGTTAACCACTACTGATGCTTCAGCACCTGAGTTGATAGAGATTTGACGCAGAGGAGCTTCCATCGCACGCAGTGCCAGCTTGATACCGTGAGTCTGGTCTTCGTTGTCACCAGTCAGGTCAACCAGTTTAGCGGCCGCACGAACCAGAGCAACACCACCACCAGGTACTACGCCTTCTTCAACCGCAGCGCGAGTTGCATGCAGAGCATCTTCTACGCGGTCTTTCTTCTCTTTCATTTCTACTTCAGTAGCTGCACCAACTTTGATTACTGCTACACCGCCAGACAGTTTAGCCAGACGCTCTTGCAGTTTTTCTTTGTCGTAGTCAGAAGTAGAGTCAGCGATTTGTGCGCGGATCTGCTCACAACGTGCCTGAATCGCCGCTTCTTCACCAGCACCGTCAACCACAGTTGTGTTGTCTTTGCTGATAACGATACGCTTAGCAGTACCTAAGTCTTCCAGCTGTACTTTTTCCAGCTCCAGACCAATCTCTTCAGAGATTACTGTGCCGCCAGTCAGGATAGCGATGTCCTGTAACATTGCTTTACGACGGTCACCAAAACCTGGTGCTTTAACCGCTGCAACTTTAACGATACCGCGCATGTTGTTAACGACCAGAGTTGCCAGCGCTTCGCCTTCTACGTCTTCAGCGATTATAAGCAGAGGCTTACCGCCTTTTGCTACCGCTTCCAGCGTAGGCAGTAATTCACGGATGTTAGAGATTTTCTTGTCAACTAACAGGATGTAAGGGCTGTCCAGCTCTACTGCGCCGCTTTCCTGGTTGTTGATGAAGTAAGGCGACAGGTAACCACGGTCAAACTGCATACCTTCAACCACGTCCAGCTCGTTTTGCAGAGCCTGACCTTCTTCAACGGTGATAACACCTTCTTTACCAACTTTTTCCATTGCTTCAGCAATGATGTCACCCACTTCTGAGTCAGAGTTAGCAGAGATAGTACCTACCTGAGCAATAGACTTGCTGTCGGCACAATCAGTAGACAGTGCTTTCAATTCTTCAACTGCTGCCAGTACCGCTTTATCGATACCACGCTTCAGATCCATTGGGTTCATACCCGCAGCAACAGACTTCAGACCTTCGGTTACGATAGCTTGTGCTAATACGGTTGCAGTAGTAGTACCGTCACCCGCTTCGTCGTTCGCTTTAGACGCTACTTCTTTAACCATCTGCGCGCCCATGTTCTCGAACTTGTCGTCCAGCTCGATTTCTTTGGCTACAGATACACCATCTTTAGTGATGGTTGGTGCGCCGAATGCTTTGTCTAAAACAACGTTACGGCCTTTAGGACCTAAGGTAACTTTTACTGCGTTGGCCAGGATGTTTACGCCTTTCAGCATCTTCGTGCGGGCGTCATCACCAAAACGTACTTCTTTAGCTGCCATGATAAATTCCTCTTAATTCGGTTAAAACGGTTCTTATTCTACGATTGCCAGAATGTCGCTTTCGCTCATGATCAGTACTTCCTGATCGTCCAGCTTCTCGGTTTTTACGCCGTAACCGTCGTTGAAAATAACGGTGTCACCGACTTTTACGTCTAATGCTTTCACTTCGCCATTCTCCAGAATGCGACCGTTGCCCACAGCGATAACTTCACCGCGAGTCGATTTTTCTGCCGCAGAACCGGTCAATACGATACCGCCAGCAGATTTGCTTTCTTGCTCTGCGCGCTTGACGATAACGCGATCGTGTAAAGGACGAATTGCCATTTTCAAATCTCCTGAATAAATCAACTATTCAATTTAAGTGTTGTTTTGGCTGCATAAGTTGTCATGCAACCTTTACCTAGTTGGCCCCGAAAGGCCGTAAAATCTTGTCTGCGTGGATAAATGGGGGAGTAGCCGGACAAACTCAAGGGCTTTTACAAAAAAAAAGTGAAATTTTTTTAAGCACTTTGAAATTTACCGGCAGAAGACGCGCTGACAGCCTGCATCAGCGCTATTTGATAAGAGCGTTTGCGCCCGCCTTACTTAATAAAGGAGGGTTCCAACCGTCCAGTATTTTATGTTTTGCATAATCAGCAAGTGCGGTTTCTTTTTCCTGTGGTCGCTTGGCGTTCAACACTGCACCAGGGCCATAACTGCCCCATTCGCTAAAGCGCGCATCCTCAAGAGGATCAAACTGCTTTCGACTACCATCTTTTGCAGTGCCCCCCATGGTGCTCCAGCCAACAGTGGCGATATGCGCATCCATAAAGGTGTTTATAAAGGTTGATTTACCTACCGCATTAGGGTCTGCATAACGGCCATCCGTAAAGGTTTTGGTCGGATGCCAGGGTCTGCCAAGGGGCACAGAATTATCCGGCACATCTAACTCACGTAATAACCGGCAGTTAATAAAGGTAAGGCCGTAAAAACTATCGAGCAGTGTACTGGGCGCGGTGATATAGCCGGTGAAGGTCATTGGGTGTGCCCGGGGGCGGGAAATTACGTCGGTATTTTCAAACAACGCATTGCCATCACCAAAGATAAAATCTACGTGACCACGAATCTCGCTATCGGTTACAAAAGTGCGCCCTTCCTGCACAAACAACGTATCCTGATACCCCAGTAACTCAACTCGCTGTAAGAGTGTGCGGTCAGCCTGTTCGCCTGTTTTAAGTGCTACTGCCTGAGTACCACGAATTTTATCAGGGTGACCTTTAGGTAAGCGGTCATCAGCCGGATAATCATAGCCATTTTCGATAGTCAGGTCGTACAGGCCCACATCTTCGGCCAGCACTTCCACCACCGCAGTACGAAACGTCCCCCAGGTCTCGCTGCTGCCAGGTTCCACCGGCTGCCCGGCATAGCGATCAAAAGTGATGCGGGTTTTGCCTTTGCCACTGCCAATTAAGCGCAATCCTGCGCGACGGATCACCACGCGCTCATTATAGTTACCCGGGGCGATCACTATGGTCCATGGCTCGTCAGCAAGCGGCGCTGCATCTACAGCAGCCTGAATAGTAGAATAAGTAACCAGATTATCGCCATGACTATTCATACTGCCCGGATTGGTGTTACTTACCCGTGCATTCACCACAAAGTCAGCAGGCTTGTTAGTACTTACACACCCGCATAGCACCATGAAAAAAAGGAATAAACAGCTCTTTTTGATTAGCTCAAATCTCATACGGCAGCCCGTTTACCCTGATGTTTTGCTGCGTGACTTCAGCCACGTTTTCCACCACAGAGGGGGCTTCCACGCTTTCAAAAGTGATGTTTTTAAGCGTTACTCCGGTGATGGGTGTGTGTGGATAACCACGCATCATAAATGCCCGCTTTGCTTCGACTACGTGCAGGTGATCAATGGTAATAGCCTCCAGCTTGGGCTGAAACTGCCCCACATCGCCTTCTTCATAATAAAAGTTGATAACGATTGCATCCTTTACTTTGCCGATGCGAAAGTAACGGTAGTTAAGGTTTTTAAGATGCCCGCCGCGGATGGAATTGGTTTTAATACGAATGCCGCGATCCAGGTCAGGACTGCTCATTTCACAGTGTTGGGCATACAGATTAGCAACGCCGCCGGAAATTTCACTGCCGATCACTACTCCGCCATGACCCGCTTCCATTTTGCAGTCGTTGATCAGGATATTTTCACATGGCGTAGCAACACGGCGGCCATCGCCATTACGGCCCGATTTAATTGCAATACAGTCGTCGCCGGTGTTAAACACACAGTCTTCAATCAGCACATCCTTGCAGCTTTCCGGATCGCAACCGTCTGAGTTAGGGCCATGGCTGTCGCAGTGCACATCGCGCACGGTAACGTTTTCACACAGTACCGGATTAACCAGCCAGAACGGTGAGTTTTTAATGGTTACCCCTTCCACCAGCACATTGGTGCATCGGTATGGCTGGATAAATGGCGGGCGCAGGTAATTCTCATCAAACACACGCTCACTCACCGGCACGTTATCCTCGCCCATCTGACGCAGAATATCGCGGGTGAATTTTTGGTTTTCAACCGGATGGTCGCCCCAGTCAGCCTCTTTCCATTTGCCTTTCCACGGCCACCAGTGAGTGGGGCTGCCACCGCCCTCTAACGTGCCTTTACCGGTTACTGCCACATTGGTTTGCTCAAAGGCATAAATAAGAGGCGAATAGCCCATCAGTTCAGTGCCTTCCCAGCGCGTAAACACATAAGGTTTATAGAGTTCCGGCTCGGGGATAAAGTGCAGTACTGCGCCTTCTTCGATATGCAGATTAATGTTAGAAAGCAGGTGTACCGGGCCGGTGTAAAACTCACCTGCTGGTACAATCACCTTACCGCCGCCTTGTTCCGCAAGCTGCTCAATTGCCTGCTTTATTTGTGCGGCAACATTGTGGCCTTTTCCGGGTTTAGCCCCTAAGTCTGTAATCGTTACAGAGCGGTCAGGAAAAACAGGCGGTGTAATGCGATTACGAATAGCCTGCGCTTCTTCATTCCAGGCAAAATCATTAACGGGCGTCATTGCTGTTGAACAACCGCCAGCACTTATTACGCCAGCGGCAGCTGAGCTTTGTGCCATTAATTTTAATAGGTTTCTGCGGGTTAGAGACAATGTCACTGCTGTTCTCCTTGCTTTTGAACGCGCTGTAAAAAGGTATCAATCCACTGAGCAGTCTGGCTTAAATAGGGCTCAAACAACCAAAAGGTATGAATGGTGTTATCCAGCTCAATGTATTGATTAATAATGTGGTGTTGTGTCAGATAGGCCTGCATTTCAGTACTGCCAGCAGTAAAACGCAGTTGCCCGCTGCTGATAATCAGCGTTGGCGGTGAGGCTTTATGCAAATAGTGCGTGGCCGATGCCTGTTGCCATACCTGTGGAATCTGCTCATAGGTCCCCCCCAGCCACAGCGCCGCGGCGGATTTTTCCTGCTTTTTATTCTCAAACTTCAATGCCAGTGGGGTGGTAAAATCCAGCACGCCGTCCAGCGAAATCACCGCGTTCACCCGGTTATCCTGCGTCGGCTCAGAATAAAAATGTTTACTGCTGGCTGCATGGCCAATTAATGCTGCCATCTGTCCGCCCGACGAGCCACCACCAATGGCTATTTGGTCTGGGCTTACCTGAAATAGCCCGGCCCTTGTTTTAAGCCAGTTAATAACATCACTAATATCAGTCAGCCCGGCTGGATAGGTTGCTTCGGTCGATAGCCGGTATTCTGGGGTTACCACTACATAACCGCTCTGAGCGAGCAAATTGGCCAATGGGTAAAAGTGAGATTTGTTGCCTGAGCGCCAGCCGCCACCGTGAACAAGAATAATGGCCTGACCATTTTGATTTTCTGCCGACGGATGGAACACATCAAGGTGCAAGTCCCGCCCATCGGCTTGTTTGTAAGGACGTTCAAACTCGACACGTTGGCCAGCACGAAAGCTTAGTACCGGCCATTCAAGCTCGGGATGTTTGGGTTTATAGCGGGCAAAGCGCTCACCGGGCGAATAGCTGTCATCCACCGTGATGTCTTTGCTTTCAGCCAGCGTAATTACCCCAAAGGACAGCAGGAAAACGAAAAAAACAGCCAGTTTCATTACTGTGACTCCCGATGCATGGGGGTAAACCGGACATAATCATACTCAGCAAAGGCGTTATCCTCGCCTACCGCAAACAAGCCGGTTTTAGCGCCAACCCAGCGTCCCCGTCGGGCCTTAAATTGTTCACCTACCACAGTAAAAGGTGCGCTGCTGTCAAATCGATAGGCAAATACGGCGGTAGCGTCAGAGGCGAGAATATAACGAAGCTCTACCTTCGCTGACGTGACTTCACCATAATCGTGGACGTTTTCATCACAACCTGTGCGGGCACCGCGGCACTGCACATAAACAAGGTGCGGCTTTTTGTTTAGGGTTTTAATACCCACCCAGGCGTAATCTTCGCCAAACAATAGCAGCCCGGTCTCAATGGCCGGGGTATCGTTGGGCACATTCAGACTGGCCCTTACCTGAAACGTTTGCGCCGGTAATTTTTGAAGCAACAGGTTGGAGGTCATCCACAAATTATCGCCTGTCTCACGCAACTTAGGCTGGGCATGCAGGGTAAGCTTGCCCTCTGCCAGCGAGTGCCACTCAGGCTGATAATTGGCATTCCACTGCCACTGCAATCCTAATGTACTCGCAATAAACTCATCACTGGTGGGCTGCGCTGCTAGTGTAACGGGAACCGCGCTAATTGGTTTGCGGTAGCGGTAAACCGGTTCACCGATACCATCACCGTCCGGATCGCTACCGATAACCGGCCAGTCGTTAACCCATGTCAGGGGTTGTAAGTGCACAATGCGGCCATAAGCCTTGCGCGACTGAAAATGCACAAACCAGTCCTGGCCTGAGGCAGTTTGCACCCATGCGCCCTGATGCGGGCCGTTAATTAAGGTATTGCCCTGCGCCATAACCGTTCGGTGTTCGTAAGGGCCAGTAATTTGCCTGGCACGAAACACGGCTTGCCAGCCCGTTTCCACACCACCTGCCGGGGCGAACACATAGTAGTAGCCATTACGTTTATAAAACTTGGGGCCTTCCAGCGTACGATAGCCACTCAATTGATGGCCATCAATAATGGTGTTGTAGTCCGGATTAACCCAGGAGGTATCCGGTGCCATTTCATGCAGACTCAGCACGTTGTTAAAACCTGCCCGGCTTTTCGCCCAGGCATGGAGTAAATAAGCCTTTCCGTCCTCATCCCACAACGGCGTTGGATCGATAATGCCTTTACCCGGCAATATCAGGCGTGGCTCGCTCCACCCGTCCGCCGGATCATCCGCAAAGACAACATAAATGCCAAAGTCCGGGTCCGGATAGAATATCCAGAACCGGCCATTGTGATAGCGGATATTAGGGGCCCACACGCCGTTGCCATGCTGCGGCTTATTATAGTGAGCCAGCGGTACTTGTTGTGGTAAGGCGTAGTTGATCAGTGTCCAGTTAACTAAATCGGTGGAATGGAGTATGGGTAACCCCGGCGACGCATTAAAACTGGATGACGTCATGTAATAATCGTTTCCCACGGCCACCACATCCGGATCGGAATAATCGATGTGCAGTATCGGATTGCGATACTCGCCCTGCCCATCATCGCTGATATGCAGGCAGTTATCACCCGCATTCATTGCAGAAGGAGCCGACTGACCGCTGCACGCCATCAGGCAACAGGCGGTCAGCACGGCGAGCAGGGCGTGGTGGCGCATGGTTTACTTGTCCAGTTCCAGTGCGGCCAGAATAAAAGGACCAACCCCTTTGGCATCATTCGGGCGAATGGGCTCACTCATGTAATAGTCAAAACTACCGTCACGATAAGGCTTGCCGCCCAGGCCCGCTACCGCACACACCTGATTAAGGGTAATGATATTGGTTTCAGCCTCCACTGAGATCATCTGATCTACCAGTGCAGCAAAGCCTTTTTCCGCGTGCTCGCGATAAGAAGCAGGTAACACACCCATATTTACGCCACGTGCCATTGCGTAGGTCAGCATGGCAGTACCGGAAGCTTCCAGATAGTTACCTTTGCGGTTGCCCAAATCGGTAACCTGATACCAGGCACCAGAGCTATGCTGATATTTAATAACCTGCGCCATAAACTTTTCAAACCGGGCCGCTAACCAGGCACGTTTAGAGTTTTGTGCTGGCACCACGTCCATTACATCCACCATTGCCATGGCATACCAACCCAGCGCGCGTGACCAGTGATGAGGTGACAAGCCCGTTGCTTTATCAGACCACTTTTGCTCGCGGGACTCATCCCAACCATGACGAGGCAGGCCGGTGTTAGTATCGTAAAGATGCTTTTCGATCAGCTCGAACTGTAAAAATACATCGTCCAGTTGCTCAGGGTCGCGGGCACGCACAAGGTACTCTGCATAAAATGGCGCGCCCATATACAGGCCGTCCAACCACATTTGGTAGGGATAGCGCTTTTTATGCCAGAAGCCGCCTTCGCTGGTACGCGGATGTTCGTTTAACTGATCGCGCAGTTTATCAGCAGCCAGCATGTATTTATTGTCGCCCGTTTGATCGTATAGGAAGAACAGGACCTTGCCGGCATTCAGCATGTCGATATTAAATTTGTCCCGACGATAGGTGGCAATATTGCCGTCTTTGTCGATCAGCGTGTCGTAATACCCTTTAAGATAATCAAAATAACGCTTATCACCGGTTTTCTCGTAAACACGGGCAAACCCTAATAAGTTAAGACCATGCACATAATCCCAGGTCGGCTCTTTATCCCAGTCCATCATCCAGGCTTGTGGAAAGCGCTCCATCTCAGATTCCGCCATGCGCTGATACCATGGTTTAGTGTTATCCAAAGGCCCGGTTTGGCCTGATACTGCTGAAGCTATAAACAGCAGTGATACAAGCATTACCCTTACCATCTGATTTAACATGTGTGCCCCCTGTTTAAAATTTGTAAACGCTTAATGCTACCGGTAGCATTTTATGTCTTTCACCCATGTTGTCAACATGTAAAAAAACCAAATATTGAACAACAAACAAACTCGGTAACTGGTGCACCACTTGTCCTGAATACATTTAAACATCTAATAAAAGCACTCATAAATCCCTAAATCACAAGGGCTTGGTTATCTCCCGGCAAAAACAAGACACTTATTTTTCACAAAAATTTAAAAAAACGCAAAATCCATCTTGCCACCGGTGGCATTTATATCTATATTGTTAAGCGCTTGTTAACCGATAAGGAATGATAAAAACAGGTTTAACAGTATACGTACCCATGCACACAACTTGTTCGGCAATGATTGACGAAATGAAACAAGCGCAGAACAGGTTAATAAAATACGTGAGGAAGCCACGAATGAAATTTGCCAAGAAGTTTACTAAAGCCCCTTTGAGCCTTGCAGTTACCTGCGCACTGTTAACACCAGCGATGGTTCAGGCTCAGGCGTCACCAGACGCCGAGGTTGAAATCATAGAGGTTCGCGCCTCCAGTTTTGCCGACAGCCTGCAAAAAGCGCTGCTGACCAAACGTGCTTCAGCCGGTGCGGTCGACACCATTCTCGCCGAAGATATTGCAGACTTTCCTGATCAGAACCTTGCCGAGTCGTTACAACGTATCCCGGGTATCGCCATCAGTCGTGATGCCGGTCAGGGACGTGAAATTACCGTTCGTGGTCTTAACTCCAGCTTCACCCGCGTTCAGCTGAATGGCATGCAGGCGCAATCACTGTCGGCAGGCCCAGGCGGTGTTCGTAAAAACCGTGCATTTGACTTCAACGTGTTTGCTTCTGAACTGTTCAGCCAGCTAACCGTACATAAGACCTCTTCTGCCGAAATTGAAGAAGGTACTTTAGGTGCCACGGTGGACTTAACCACTGGTCGCCCGTTCGATTTTAAAGATAACGTAACAGCCCTCAATGTGCAGGGCACTTATAACGACCAGTCTGAAGAAGCCGATCCAAGACTGTCGGCACTAACCAGTTACACCAACGAAGACCGCACCTTTGGCTTTTTGGTTTCTGCGTCATTTTCTTCTCAATTAATTAGCAACGTCGGTGCTGACACCGGTCGCTGGGAAGATAACAGCTTCTGTACCGACGATTCCTGCATAGGTACCCAGAGCGAAGATTTAAGCAGCTACTGGCACCCGCGCTTCCCACGGTTTGCCGATAAGAGCCACGACCTGGACCGCACCGGCATTACTGCGTCAATGCAGTTTGCACCAACCGACGACACCACGGTTACAGTAGATGCCTTATACGCAAAAATTGAAGCTCAGCGCCTTGAGCCATTTATGCAGGCAATCTCGCTGGCGCGGACTAACTCTCTGGGTGTTGGCCAGACTTACCTGACCGACTACACTATAGACGGTAACGACAGTATTGTGGCGGCGACGGCTCACGATGTGGATGTGCGTTCAGAAAACTTTGAGTCTAACTGGGAATCAGAATTTACCCAGTTCAGTGTGGACGTGGTTCACCATATCAACGACGACCTGAGACTCCACCTGTTAGCAGGTACCTCTGAGTCGGTACTGGATAACCGTGAAACCACCATTATTTATGAGCACTTCAGTGAAAACGATTCGCGTCGCATGCTCGATTACGCCGAAAGCAGCTCTGCGGTAACTTTTGATTACAGCAGCCCGATGAGCCCAACTATTGGCTACAGCTTTGATACCGCGAATCCGGCCAACTGGGAATTATCAGAGTACCGCGACCGTTTATATGATGCAGAATCCAGTTACGACAACGCGCGTCTTGATTTTGCTTATATCCTGAGTGATTCAGTCACCCTGAAAGGTGGTGTTACCTACAAAGACTACATGTATGAAATCGCCGGTTCACGGGCAGACGGCACCTTTGCCAATGCCGATGCAGCCGACGGCACTGTAGATAATGTCGCCTTTGGTATTAGCAATGTGGTCACAGCTGCCGACGGTAATGTGGTAAGTGCCGGTGGTCAGTCGTTCTTTATGGCCGACAACGCTCAATTGCCGCAATTCCTGGCCAGTGGTGGCTGGAGCTATGCCCCGCGCGGTGGTGATACCTACGCAGTTGGCGAAGAAAACATGAGCTACTTTATTCAGGCTGACTTTTTCTTCCCGGTTGGTGACATGGACCTGCGTGGTAACGCTGGTGTGCGTTATGCAACAACCGACGTTGAATCTACTGGTCTGGTCAATGGCGACCCAACCACGGTTAAAAACGATTACAGCGATACTCTGCCATCGGTTAATCTGGCACTCGACCTTACTGAAGATGTGGTACTGCGTGCCTCTTATGCCGATGTAATGTCTCGTCCTGGCCTGAGCACGTTATCGCCCGGTGGTAGTGTGGATCCATTTAACCTGACTGTTAACTATGGTAACCCGTTCATCGACCCATTCCGGGCTACTAACTACGATCTGTCTGCCGAGTACTACTTTGCTGAAGGCGCATTACTGTCTTTCGCCTACTTCATAAAAGACATTGAATCGTTCCCGACTACCTTACCCAGCACCCTTAACTGGCAGCAAGTTGGCTTACCAGACAGCGTACTCGGTGCTCAGGCAGATATCGTGAATAATGCTGATTTTGAAGTGCGTCGCCCGATAAATGGCGGTGGCGGCAAGCTCGACGGCTACGAAGTTCAGTACCAGCAAACACTGGATTTCCTGCCGGGACCTGAGTGGGTGAAAAACTTCGGTGTGTTAGCTAACATGACTTTTGTTGATGCCGATGTAAACCTCACCGGCCAGTCAGACAGATCGTCTAACTTTACGGTGTACTGGGAAAATGACCTGTTTAGTGCCCGTGTTTCCATGGCGAAACGCAGTGAGTTCACCACGTCATTCCAGAGTAACCCGAACAAAGAACGCTATGTGGATGGCACCACCCATATTGACTTCTCGGCCAGCTACAACGTGTCAGAAAACCTCAAAGTGTCGATTGAGGGTATTAACCTGACCGACGAGCCAATTGTTGCCCTGGTATCACCAAACGTTGGTGGACGCTTGTGGAATGTGACCCGAACCGGTCGTCAGTTCTTCATCGGTGCCAGCTACAGAATGTAACGATTTTATAGTGTGCCCAAGGATCATTTGATCCGCTGTTGGACTGGTTTCGACCCCGTAAACACAGACCCATTTGTCTACGGGTAAAAACCGGTCCCAAGGCCATTGTTTAAATGGCCTTTTTTTATTTTAAGGAGAAAGGATGAAACACATATTGTGTACTCTGTTGTTATCTCTGGTTTGCTTTGGCGCCAGTGCGTGGGACCCTACCCGCGTGGCGCTGCACCTGGTGGGCGATTCCACCATGTCAAACAAACCAAATCTGGCTTATCCGGAGCGCGGTTGGGGCCAGCTGTTACCCCAGTACATGACCGAAGAACTGGAGATTGTTAACCACGCTGCCAATGGCCGCAGCACCCGCCGTTTTCTTAACGAAGGGCGTTGGGCACTGGTTTTATCCGAGCTGAAAGCCGGTGATTATGTGCTGATCCAATTCGGTCACAACGACCAGAAAGAAGACGATCCGGCACGCTATGCCTCGGCAGACAAAGATTACCCGGCCTTTTTGCGCCAGTACATTAAAGAGGTACGGGCTAAAGACGCCACGCCGATGATTGCCAGTTCTATTTGTCGCCGTCATTTTGACGAACAGGGAAATCTTCAGCGCAAATTGCTCGACTATGCCAGTGCAGCAAAACAGGTCGCGGAGTCAGAAGGCGTTGAATTTTTTGATTTAAACGAGCAAACCTGCGGCTTCCTTAAAAACATTGGCGAGCCAGAGAGTCGTCAGTACTTTATTCAGGTACCGCCGGATCTCTACACCCGCTACCCGGAAGGAAAAACCGATAACACCCATCTCAATGTTGTTGGCGCCGCCAAGGTAGCCCAGTTTTTCATTCGTGATTTAAAGGCCCGCAAACACCCGCTGGCCAACTACGTTTACCGCGATTCATTGTAATCCTGTAGCAGTTACCCCGGAGCAACAAGCTCCGGGTTTTAGTATGGCACTGCCAGATTTTTTCGGCTCAGTATTACAGCAACAAACGCGGCCTAAAGGCCTGTGTCAGCCCTCCAGATTTATCTATTTCATCGACATCAGCACGCTATCCGCTGTGTTATTCGTAGCAGTTTGGCGCAGGGTGACAGGACAAGTCAGGAACGGGAGAGTAGATACAGAACAGGAATAATTTAAAGGTTGAAGGTTGAATGGTGACGAAGCCACTGTTGCTTCGCCACACGGGAGAGCAGGTTTCAGCTGCTGAATGGCATCACTGCATTAGCCAGCACACTGGCTGGAATAATAGCACCAGGATGTTGAATAACAATGCCTGCTACCATGGCCCCGAAGCTGGCAGACTCAGTAACGTTTTTTCCCGACAGCCGTGCCGCAAGATAGCCACCATTAAACGCATCACCGGCAGCGGTAGTATCAACCACGTTTGTCACCGTTTGCACAGGCACAATAAACTGCCCTTCCTGATTAACAATATGTACACCCACCGCGCCATTTTTCATAACGATCTCTTTGATACCAAAGGGAGTAAGATGAGATAACACGTCATCGGCATTAGTATGACCATAAAGCGCAAGGTGGTCATCACCGCCCGGGAAAGCGATATCAGCAGCCTGATAACTCTTGTCCATCCACTGTTGGGCTTCCTGCTTGTCGCGCCACAGGCGCGGACGGTAGTTTGGATCAAACACTATCTGGCAGCCGTCATTACGCAGCGTTGCTATCAGTTCAAACAACTTCTCGCGCTGTGCGGTATCCAGTATCGCCACGGAAATGCCTGAAAAATAGAATAAGTCGATATCCTGCGGGGCCTGCGTCATAACATTCAGCGTTTGCGTTGCCGCTGAACTGTCGCGCCAGTAGGCAAAAGTGCGCTCACCATGGCTATCAGTACGCACCATGTAAAGGCCAAGATTACGTTTACTGCAACGATAAACCTGATCGGTATTAATCTGCTCTTCACCCATGGCAAATAACAGTTCGTTACTTAAAAAGTCTTCGCCGATTGCCGTCAGATAACTCACCGACAAACCCGGCGCATTTCGCTTAAGGTAAACGGCCGTGTTGTAAGTGTCTCCGGCGAAGCTTTTCTTTAAATCAGTGGCACTGGTTGATACCAGCTCAACCATGCATTCCCCGAAAATAACGACTTTTTTCACGCGGGTTCCTTAGTGTATTGTTGCTGGGCCAGCGAACAGGCTGCGGTAATGCCCTGCCAGTCACTTTCAGCCACACAGGCTTTCGGAATCATCCAGGAGCCGCCAACGGCAAACACGTTAGGCAAGCTGCTGAACTCATGTAAATTGTCGCCGGAAATACCACCGGTCGGGCAGAGTGATACCTCCGGGAAAATAGCCCGGTAGTTATTAAGCATGGCAGCTCCACCACATACAGCGGCCGGAAAAAACTTAACTTCGCTCAGGCCCGCTTCCACCGCCAGCAGAATATCCGATGGTGATGCGGTTCCCGGCAAGTAAGGAACAGGCGAATCACTCAGTGCTGTCAGCAGCTTCTCGCTGATGGTGGGCGTAATAATAAACTGGCTGCCAGCATCTACGGCCTCGCGCACATGCTCTGCATTCAGCACTGTGCCCATGCCAACCAGCAAATCCGGATAGGTTTCACGAATTGCACTAACCGCGGCAGCCGCGGCAGAGGTGCGGCGAACCACTTCAACGCTGCGCAGCCCACTGGCATAAACGGCACCAGCAATATTCACGGCCTGTTCTACTGTGTCGGGTTGTAAAATGGGCAGCAATGGAGTGCCGCGGATTAATCCTTTAAAGTCAGCCATTAAAGCTCTCCTAATACGGTGCCGGCGTTATCCTGAGTCAACCCGGACAACACTTCGACATAGCTAAGTACAGTATCTTTAAACCACTTATTTGCGCTCAGCTCGGCAAATACCTGAGGTAAATTTAATACTGCTGACGCCAGTGCCTGAATATCCTGCTGATGCTGTTGCGCCAGGCCTGATAAAGTATCAGCCAGCGGATCCACCAGCTGTTCTTCGTCCCGCGCACGCTTAGCGATAAACAGGATCCAGGCCGCAATCGGCACACACAACAGTTTGGCTTGATGGCCAGATTTAAGGTTATCACGGACGGTGTTTAACACCCGGAAAGGCAGCTTCTGCGAGCCATCCCAGGCGATTTGCGCCAACAAGTGCCGGATATGGCGATTTTTATAACGGTTGAGGATATCTTCGGCGTAAGCCGGTAAATCCATCACGCCTTCAGCATTAATAGACGGTATGATTTCTTCACTAAGCAAGCGCCGAATAAAGCTTGCTAACGCACTGTCACTGATGGCTTCAAACACCGTTTCTTTACCCAGCAAAATGCCGGTGTAGGCCAGCGTGGAATGGGTGCCATTAAGAATGCGTAATTTGGCATTCTCAAACGCGGCAACATCGTCGGTAAAGGTCACACCGACTTTGTCCCAGGCCGGGCGCGGGCCGCTGAAACTATCTTCCACCACCCATTGAGTAAATCCTTCGCGCTGAATTGGCCAGGCGTCTTCTACGCCCAGCTTGTCGGCAGCAAGAGCAATCAAAGCCTCGTCGGTAGCCGGCGTAATACTGTCTACCATGGTGCAGGGGAAACAAATGTTCTCAGTGACCCACTCAGCCAGCCCGGGCTGTAATTTTTGCGCAAACTGGGTTACGGCTTTACCCAGTTTTTTACCGTTATCCGCCAGGTTATCGCAGCTGATCACGGTGATGTCTGACAGTTGCTGCTCAAAACGATGCTTTAACGCACTGACAATAAGGCCTATAGCCGAGACCGGCTCATCCGGATTAGCCAAATCGTGCATGATATCCGGGTGTGAAGTATCCAGTTCACCGTTACTGTTAAGGCAGTAGCCTTTTTCGGTGATGGTTAACGAAATAATATGTGTGTCAGTGTCGGTAAGCGCTGCCATGATAGCCTCGCGGTCCTCACTGAGCACCAGTACGCTATCAAACGCGCCGATAACCTGCACATAGGGCTCGTTGTCAAGCACTACCAGTGAATACAGGTTATCCTGTTCGGCCATCTTATGCTTAAGTGTGGCACTCCGCATAGAGACACCGGTAATTCGCCAGTTACCACCGAAGGCCATAGCCATATCGGTATACACAGCCTGATGAGCACGGTGAAATGCGCCCGGCCCGATATGCACGATACCGCGACTGCGTTCCTGCCGCTGATAGGCAGGGACTTTAACTGCCGCAGGTAACTGCGTCAGCGTTGAATTATTCAGCTTACCCGCCATGATTATTCCTGCCCTAACTTGTAGGCTTTCTTCGCCAGGTCATAAGACAACTGCTTGATCAGGCTGGCCGCTTCATCTTCGCTGATACGGTGTTCAACCACCATATTCGCCAGGAAACGGCAGTCAATCCGGCGGGCCACATCGTGACGGGCCGGAATAGATAAGAACGCGCGGGTGTCATCATTAAAGCCTACGGTGTTAAACAAGCCGGCTGTTTCCGTGACCTGATGACGGTATCTCAACATACCTTCCGGGCTATCATGGAACCACCACGCAGGGCCCAGTTTAAGACACGGATAATGACCGGCCAGTGGCGCTAATTCGCGAGAATAAACGGTTTCATCCAGGGTAAATAAAATGATGTTGAGGCGCGGATCATTACCGTATTTGTCCAGCAACGGCTTAAGTGCGTTAACATATTCGGTTTGCATGGGGATATCCGCCCCTTTATCACGACCAAATTTAGTGAACACATCGTTATTGTGGTTACGGAATGCGCCAGGGTGAATTTGCATTACCATGCCATCTTCAATGCTCATGCCAGCCAGCTCTGTCAGCATCTGGCCACGAAACAGCTCTTGTTCGGCAGCGCTGGCATTGCCACTTAAACACTTATCAAATAACGCCTGACACTCTGCTTTGGATAAATCGGCAGTCAGGGCAGTGGGATGACCATGATCGGTAGCTGTAGCACCGTGTTCACGGAATGTCTGACGGCGCTGGCGAATCGCTGCCAGGTAGCCAGCCCAGTCAGTGGTATTTTCACCGGTAATTTCGCCAAGCAAGGCCACGTTAGCGGCAAAATCTTCCCGCGAGGCATCCACAATATCATCCGGACGAAACGTGGTAATCACCCGCTTTTCCCAGCCGCTACCCTGCATGGCACGGTGGTGTTCCAGCGTATCCAGCGCGCCCTCGGTAGTGGCAATCAGCTCAATGTTAAAGCGGTCCATCAAAGCGCGTGGCTTGTAGGCTTCCTTGCTCAGTTCAGCCGTGATGAACTCATAGTAATCCATCGCATTTTCACTACACAGCATGTCTGAGAGGCCAAATACATTTTTAAACACGGTATCCAGCCACATTCTCGATGGCGTGCCTGCAAACAGATAGTAGTGATCAGCAAAAATTTGCCATATTTTCTTCGGATCACCTTCAGTTGCACCGCCGTCCCAACGACGAATACCTAAACTTTCCAGCGAAATGCCCTGGCTATAGAGCATTCTGAAAACATAGTGATCAGGCAAAATAAACAACTCAGTGGCGTTACCGAAGTTGTCATCGTAGGCAAACCAGCGCGGGTCGGTATGACCGTGCGGACTGATAATAGGCAGGTCTTTCACGGTTTGATACAGCGAGCGAGCCACAGAACGAGTCGCCTCGTCGGCCGGAAACAGTCTGTCTTCGTGTAGTAATATTGGTTTCATATCAATCTCTTTGTTACAAGGTTACGCCACGTTTCCAGATCGCTATCTCGTGACTGCCGTTTTTCTCGTTGCAGGTTTTCTCGCCCGACGCAATATTCAGGCAATGCTGATAAAGCTGGGCAGCGCAGTCGTCAATACTGGTGCCCTCCAATATCTGCCCTGCATTAAAATCAATCCAGTGTGGCTTCTTACGAGCTATTTCACTGTTTGATGAGATTTTCACTGTGGGTACAGGAAAGCCGAGCGGTGTTCCCCGCCCGGTGGTGAATAAAATAATGTGTGCCCCGCTGGCTGCCAGCGCAGTAGAGCTTACTGCATCGTTACCCGGTGCCTGCAACAGGTTTAAACCTTTGTGGGAGAGCGGCTCGCCGTACTGTAATACGCCGTTAACCGCTGCCTGACCGCCTTTCTGTACAGCGCCCAGGGATTTTTCTTCCAGCGTTGTCAGTCCGCCGGCTTTATTTCCCGGCGACGGGTTTTCGTAAACCGGCTGGTTGTTGTCTATAAAGTACTGCTTAAAATCATTTACCAGTTCAACGATGTCTGAAAACACGCCCATACTGGTAGCGCGGTTCATCAGTAGTTGTTCGGCGCCAAACATTTCCGGCGTTTCGGTCAGTAACACGCTGCCGTTCTGGCGTACCATCAGGTCGGTCATTCGGCCCACCAGCGGGTTAGCCGTAATGCCGCTGAAGGCATCGCTGCCGCCGCATTTCATACCCAGAATCAATTCGCTGCCGTCTATAGGCTCCCGCGAACAGCGACCAACATCATCCAGCATTTCGTGTACCAGACGGATCCCTTCTTCAATTTCGTCTCCCACCTGCTGAGAGTTAAAAAAGCGAATCTGTGAAGCCGGGCGATCGACTTTTTTAAGCAAACTGGAAAGCTGGTTGTTCTCACAACCCAGGCCAACAACTAATACCGCACCGGCATTGGGATGCGAAGCCAGAGACGCCAGTATAGTCTGAGTATCATGCAGATCATCACCTAACTGCGAACAGCCGAAGGGATGTGTGAAAGCACGAAAACCATCGCATTCTCCAAAGAAGCGGCGTTCACATTCTGCCGCAATGCGCTCTGCGGTGCGGTTTACACAACCCACGGTGTTAATGATCCACACTTCGTTGCGGATACCTACCTTACCGTTTTCCCGCCGATAGCCCATAAAACTCGCCTGCGCCGGTCGCGTTACCGGTTTGGCCTGATTAACCGGGGCGTACTGATAATTTTCCTGACCACTCAGAGCGGTCTTAAGATTATGGCTGTGAACGTGCTCGCCGCTTTTGATATCGGCCTGTGCATTACCAATAGCAAAACCGTATTTCATCACCTTATGACCGGCCGGTATCGCTTTTAACGCCACTTTGTGGCCGGCGGGTATATCACTGACAAGTGTCACCGACAACGCTTCAACAACGGTTCCAGCGGCTAAAGCCATGGTCGAAACCGCCACGTTATCATTGGGATGCACTTGAATTAGCTTGGTTTGTTCAGCCATAAATAATCTTGCAATGCTCTTTACTTGTTTAACAATTTACCATGTATTTAACATTAATGCCACCGGTGGCAGAATTAAGTCAAAAAAATTTATCCCGCCGTAAAACCGCCTTATCTGGAGGCTTTACGGGTCGACTCACGAATAATCAGATGCGGCTTAATCGTGTACTCTTCTACGTCTTCGGCCGGTTTGTTTTCAATCAGCGCGACGATCTTCTTGGCGGCAATGCCTGCCATAGCAACCACAGGTCGTTGCACCGTGGTTAACGAAGGAATAACGCGCGAGGCCAGCAGGTTATCATCAAAGCCTGCAACCGATAACTCACCGGGTACATCGATTCCCAGTTCGTGAGCCACCTTAAGCACGCCCGCCGCCATTTCATCATTATTGGCCACAATAACCTGCGGACGCGGCGTTTGAATAAGCAGGGCCCGCGCGCACTCGATACCGCTCTCGTAGCTGTTTTTACCCTCAACAATCCGTTCCTGAGGTACGGCTATACCCAGCTCCCTGAGCGTATGAGTAATCCCTTCAAGACGCTCCACGGTAGAGTAATAGTGATTAGGGCCGCTGATAATAGCGATATCCTTGTGGCCAAGAGAAACCAGGTAACGCGCCATATCACTTAAGGCTGCCCGGTCATCTGACACCACTATATTTTCTTTCTTATCAATATCAACCGACGTCAGCCTGACATAGTTGATACCGTGATTTTCCAGCGCCGCCGCCAGCTCATTCGATTCAGAAACCGGTGGCAGGACAATCACCCCGTCAATATTAGAGCGTCTGACAAAACTCACGCAATTACTGATAAATTCATCACTGCGATAGCGGCAGGGATGCACTACCAGCTCGTAACCTTTTTTAGAACACACATCAAGCACACCACGCTGAACCTGATCGATATACAAAGCGTCGGGGTTATCATAAATAAGTCCAATCAGGTAGGAACGGCTGGCGGCCAGTCCGCGCGCTTGTTTATCCGGCGCAAACCCGAGTTCATCCACCACCTTCTGGATTTTTTCACGGGTGGCAGCGCCAACGTTTGATGCGCCGTTAATAACCCGGGACACAGTGCGTTTAGACACACCGGCAATCCGAGCGACATCATTAATCGTTGGCTTTTTGTCCATATAGAGTACTCATTTATAATTGTTGTATATTTAACCGGCCCGAGTTTAACGTTATCAAATCAGTTGCGCCACCACCGGAAGTGTCATCATACCACCAAGCCGCTGTTTACGTGCGTTTATACGCCAAACAAAGCAGGCAATGCCTCACTGAACCAGGCCACATAGGTCACTAGCATTAACACCACAAACATGGCAGCGTACAAAGGCAATAAGGGCTTTATAATTTTATCCAGTCGCGTTTTCGCGATAGCACAGGTAATAAACAGCACGGCACCTACCGGTGGTGAACACAGTCCGATAGATAAATTAAGTACAATCATAATACCGAACTGCAAGGGTGACATCCCCAGCTCGGCCGCTACCGGTAAAAATATCGGGGTAAAAATCAATACCGCCGGGGTCATATCCAAAAAGGCACCCACCACAATAAGCAGCAGATTTATCAGCAACAAAATTACGATGGGGTTATCGCTGATGTCTAACATAAATTCACTGATATTTTGTGGAATATTAGCGTAAGAAAGCATCCATGACATCGCCGTTGACGCGCCGATTAGCAGCATAACAATAGCCGTGGTTTCGCCCGACTTTAACAGAATGTCCGGTAACTGTTTTGGCGTTACTTCCCGGTAAACACCAACGGCCAGGATTAACGAATACACTACGGCGATGGCACCCGCCTCAGTAGCTGTAAAGATCCCACCTACAATGCCGCCGATCACCAGAATAATCAGAAACAAACTTGGCAGCGCAGCACCAACCTGCTGCAGCACTACCTTTAACGGCAGACGCGCGGTGGTTGCATAACCTTTACGTTTAGCGTGAATAAAACACACTACCATCAGCGCCAGCCCCACCATCACGCCTGGCAGATAGCCGGCCATAAAAAGGGCTGCAATTGACACGCCGCCACTGGCAATGGCGTAAACAATCAGAATGTTACTGGGCGGTATCAGCATGCCTGTGGTTGATGCCGCCGCCGTTACCGCGGCACTGAAATTTTCGTCGTAGCCCTGCTTTTTCATTTCTGGCAGCATAAAACTACCTATGGCAGAGGTCGTGGCTACCGCAGAGCCGGAAATCGCACCAAACAGCATGCAAGACACCACGTTAACCAGTGCCAGGCCACCGGGTAACGAGCCGATTAACGCCAGTGCGCAGTTAATCAGCCGCTTAGCTATACCGCCGCGCCCCATGATCATGCCAGACAGCACAAAAAACGGAATGGCCAGTAAGGCAAAGCTATCCAGTCCACCCGCCATGCGCTGGGCAATGGTGGTTACCGCCGGCGTAAAATCAATACTAAGCAACATAGCCACCAGCGTTGCAATCCCAATGCTGAATGAAATCGGCACATTCAACAGCAGGAGTACAAAGAACGTTACGATTAAGGCGATTGCAGTGTAGTCCATCACCAGGCCTCCTCTTCATCAGCTAACCACAGGTTGTGGATATTTATCAGGCCATAGCAAATGATTAATGCGCCCGATAACGGCAACACGATGTATACGTAGCCCATACGGACCCCGAGTGCTGCTGAAATTTGTTCCAGCTCAAGGGTCAGCGATACCAGTTGAGCACCGCCAAACAGCAAAGTACTGGCACAGAAAATAATGACTAACAATTCAACCAGGGTGAGGATGTACTTGCGGCGCTCAGGCGGTTGTTTTTCCACAATCAGATTAAACCCCAGATGAACCTTCTGGCGATAAGCAAATGCCGCCCCCAGCAAACCAATCCAAATCAGCAAAAAGCGGGATAATTCTTCAGTCACAGAAGCCGGGTCAGCCAGCACGTAGCGGGATATCACCTGCCATACCACTGTGAGCAATATGAGTGTCATTGCCAGCATTAATATGCCAGCAACAAACTGATCAAGTAATCGAATAACCTTTCGCATACTACAAGGCCTTTATTTCTGAGATAAGCGCGCCAACCTCAGTGTCACGTAAACTTTCATGAAAGGGTTTAACGGCTTCAACAAACAAGGTTTTATCCGGATAAATCACTTCCACACCATCCGCCTTCACTTTGGCCAGCGATTCGGCGGTTGACTGCTGCCAGGCCTGACGCTGGAACAGCACCGAATCCTGCATTGCCTCACTCACCCAGGCCTGTTGCTGGGCGCTGAGATTGTCCCAGGTACGCAGTGACATCAGCATGATATCGGGTACAGAAGTATGCTCATCCAGTGAATAATAACGGGCGATTTCATAATGCCGGGAAAGGTAATAGCTTGGCGGATTGTTTTCGGCACCATCTACCACGCCCTGTTGCAGCGCAGTGTATAGCTCTCCCCAGGAGACCGGCGTTGCCGCACCACCCAACTCACGCACGGTTCTTACTGCTGTCGGGCTGTTAAGCACGCGTATCTTCATGCCAGCCAGATCGGCCGGACTGTGAATAGGTTTGTTGTTGGAGTAAAAGCTGCGGCTGCCAGCATCGTAATAAGCGAGCCCCTTAAGACGAAAAGGCTCTACTTCTTGTAACAACGTTTTGCCTATGTGGCTGTTAAGCACCGTCCAGAAGTGCGCGTTATCGCGGAAGATATACGGAATACTGAAGATTTTCATTGCCGGCACAAACCCCTCAAGCGGGCTTGCCGAAACCTTGGTCATGGACAGAGAGCCTATTTGTAACAGCTCTATCATTTCACGCTCATTGCCTAACTGACTGCCAGGATAAATCTTCACCTCAATGGTGCCACCAGACAATTCAGCGACTCGTGCGCCAAAGTATTCCATCGCCTTATGCACAGAATGCTGTGTATCAAGCGTGTGGCCAATGCGTAAGGTTGTTACCTTGCTTTCACTGTCAGTACCGCAGCCAGCGACAGCGAAGCCAAACAGGAGCAAGCCGGCTAACCTGAAAATCTTGTTATACATCGACAGCGCTCCTAGCGCAGTTCACTGGCAGGGAATTTATCCATGTCGTCATAGTCGAGGTTTTCCCCGGCCATGCCCCAGATAAAGGCATAATTAGCGGTGCCACAGCCGCAGTGAATAGACCAGGGCGGCGACAGCACAGCCTGATGGTTCTGCACAAAGATATGGCGGGTTTCCTGTGGCTCGCCCATAAAATGACTGACCGCCTGACCTTCAGGCACATCCAGATAAAAATACACTTCGTTGCGGCGATCGTGCTGATGCGCTGGCATAGTGTTCCACACGCTACCGGGATACAGTCGGGTCAGGCCCATCTGCAGTTGGCACGTTTCCACCACCCCGTTAATAATTAACTGATAAATATCGCGCTCGTTGGCCGTTTCCGGCGATCCCAGGTGCAGGACATTGGCATCATCCAGTCCCACTTTTTTGCATGGATAGCTTGCATGAGCCGGCGCAGAATTCAGATAAAAGCAGGCGGGAGCGTCAGCGGCGTCTGAGTGAAACGTTACATTGTGCTCACCCGCCCCAATGTACAGTGCCTCGCCTTTCGCCAGCGAGTAAACCGTTTCGTCAACTTCAATGGTGCCGGCACCACCCACATTAATCACGCCGACTTCCCGACGCGAGGTAAAGCAGCCCGACTTGAGCGCATCCAGCGATTCCAGGCTCAGCGGCTTATCGGTAGGTACCGCGCCGCCCACCATAAAGCGTTCGTAATGACTGTAAATCCAGTAAACTTTCCCTGGCTGCATGAGTTTGTCGGCTAAGAAAGCGTCTCTTAGCGCCTGAGTGTCATAGCCTTTGGCTTCCTGTTGCCCAATGGCATAGCGGGTTTCATATTCGGTCGTCATAAATTGTCTGTCCTATTCGGTTAGCGGGCTAAAAAGCCACCATCAACGGCCAGTACGTGACCATTGATATACTGACTGGCAGCACTGGCTAAAAACACCACCGCCCCTTTTAAATCGTCGGTTTCGCCCCAGCGACCAGCCGGGATGCGCGCACAAATTTCGCTACTACGCTGAGCGTCATCCTGCAGCGCCTGAGTGTTATCGGTACGAATGTAACCAGGAGCAATCGCATTAACCTGCAACCCCTTTGCCCCCCACTCGTTGGCTAAGGCTTTGGTTAATCCGGCAATGGCGTGTTTACTGGCGGTGTAGGCCGGCACGGTTATACCGCCGCTGTAACTGAGCATAGAAGCAATGTTGATGATTTTGCCGCTGCCCTGCTCAATCATCGATTTGCCCAGTTGCTGACAAAGCAAAAAGCTGGCATCAAGATTGACCTGCAAAACATTTTGCCAGGCCTCCAGAGGGTACTCGGTCGCCGGACTGCGAAAGATAGTGCCGCCATTGTTCACCAGAATGTCAACGCCCCCCCACAGCGCCAGTGCATCATCGGCTAACGCCTGCACTGCCAGCATGTCGCTGAGATCAGCATGCAATTGCGCCGCCTTAACGGTGCCAAGCGCGGCAATCTTAGCTACGGTTTCATCACAACCACCGGCACGGGAACTGGCGCAAATCACATCCGCACCCGCCTCGGCCAGCGCGATAGCCAGGGCTTGTCCTATGCCCCTGCTGGCACCGGTAACCAGTGCACGTTTCTGAGTTAAAGAAAAATCAGCCATAAGTCCTCTTGCGTCGATTTGCGGTTGTTTGTTTCCAGAAGATTAACAAGTTTGTACCTGGAATGAATTATGTTAACAATATTTAAAATAATTGCCACCGGTGGCAATTGTCAATATGATTAACTAAATTTTTACGCTTTATTATCTAACAGCCAACACGGAGAAAACCATGAAAAGGTACTTTGCACTCTCGCTGCTAGCCGCGTCGACACTGCTCTCAGCTTGTTCTCAAGGCCCCCAGTCACAGGACAATTCGGCGGCACCGACGACTGAGCCAGTCATTAAAACCCACGCCGAACTATCGGTGCGCGAGGGCGGCGCCTGGGATGGCAACAAGTATGTGGCTGATGGATTTCAGTTTGCCCCGGTTACCTCCTTTACAGCCCCGGCGCAGCTAACCGACCACTCCTATTTTTTACGCTATGAGGGACCAGGCTGGGAGAACGATCAGATTGGCTATCGCCTATATCTGGACTGGCGCAATGGCATCGATATATTTGTAAAAACCACCAACGAGATGGTGTTATCCCGGGTTGGACAAGATGGTTACGATAGCTATCACGAACTCAGTGACTGGGGTGGTGATGCGCTTAAAGTTGGCAAATCCGTCGGCCTCGGCGCCTTGGGGCGCTGGCTCAATGACGGTGTTTCTCACTTTAAACAAGTGGGCGAAACCCAATGGCAACTGATCACACAAACACCCACCGAAAGTGCATTTGAAGTGAGCTACAAGGAATGGGTAGTCGGTGGCGTTAGTGCTGATGTCAGCACCCTTTACAGCATTAAAGCCGGCGATCCCAGCACACTGGTTAATGTCACGACCTCACAACCACTGGATAATCTGGTAACCGGATTAGTCCGGCATAACAATGTTGCCTACATCGAAAAAGAGAGCGACAACTGGAAGATGATTGCGACCTATGGCAAACAAAATTTGTTAGGCGACAATCTGGATTTAGGCATGGCGTTATTTGTGCGCAAAAGCGATATTGCAGACCAGTTTGAAGGGCCCCACGATTACCTGTTCAAATTCAAACCGGCAACCCAGTATCAGTATGGCTTTTTTGCCAGCTGGCCCGGCCATCCGGATCAGCCACAAAATCGGCATCAGTTTGAAGCCTTTATGGAGGCTAAATTAGCGAGTCTGGAATCGTCCTTGTAACGACGTATAAAAACCGTCTGGCAATTAGTTCAGACGGTTATTCGGATCGTTTTGGGTGTTGTCGGTGTATTCACCTTCAAAGGTATCACCATCGTGGCCTGCCCCAGGCTGACGCGAGTGCTGGTAGCTAGTCTGTTGGGTAGCATTGACAGTATGGACGGTCAGGTGTTTGGCTGCACGAGTGGCAATCCACTTTCGAGACCAGGGCAATGCAAAGGTAAAGCCCAGGATATCGGTAATAAAGCCCGGTGTTACCAACAGCACACCAGCAATTACCAGTAACATGCCTTCCAGCATTTCGGTACCAGGCACCTGATTTTGCGCCAGTTTGGCCTGAGCGGTTTGCAAGGTGGAAATGCCCTCCTGACGAACCAGGTAAGCCCCGACAAATGCCGTCACAATGATTAATCCAACCGTATTCCAGCCACCGATCAAGTCACCCACCTGCAGCAACAGCGAAATCTCGGCAATTGGCATGACAATAAAAAGCAGTAATAAAAAGCGCAAAATTAGTTTCCTGTTGCTTTCTTAAGTTTCAGTTAATGAAGATGGGGCACAATTACGCAAACCCAAGTCATCGTATCTTACGTTTACGACGTACAATCGACTACGGACTTGTCACAGACCCTTTTTGCTCGGTAAAGTGCCTGCTTGCCGGTCAAATTGAATGGTTTTTGCGACAAAACCGGTCTCATGAGACGTTATTATGACAGATATTTGTATTGTGCATTGCACAACCGACTCACAGGAAAATGCCGAAGTCATTGCAACGCAACTGATTGAACAACGGTTAGCAGCCTGCGTGCAGATTGTGCCCGGTATTACTTCAGTCTATCGCTGGGACAACAAACTGGCCCAGGATCAGGAGTGGCTACTGTTAATTAAAACGCACCGGCAACTGCTCGACCGCGCTGAACAGTTAGTTAATGCGCTGCACTCTTACGACGTTCCGCAGTGGGTAGTCGTAGCAGCAGAAACGGTGAGTCCGGCCTACGGCACTTGGGTTGAACAGGAATTAAACATTGAAAAGAGGAACTAACTCGGTGAATCAGTCCCGGTTTTTATTAATTACGATGACGTTCATTGCCCTGATGTTCAGTGCGCTGGCTAACGCTCAGTTGAATGGCAGCAACATGGAAGATTTATTCAGTGACGAACCATCGTTCCTGCCGGTTGACGAGGCCTTTGTTTTCGACTTTGCACAACAGGGCGACGTGCTGGTTATTCGCTTCGAAATTGCCGACGGTTACTACCTTTATAAAAAGCAGTTTAAAGCCTCAACCAAGAATGCCACCCTTGGCGAACCGGTTTTTCCACCGGCAGAGCAAATAGAAGATGAGTTTTTTGGCATCTCCGATGTGTATTACAACACCGTTTCCTTTAGCTATCCGATTATTGAAACCATTCAGGATGGCGTAGTAAAGCTGCGCTATCAGGGCTGTGCGCTGGCCGGACTCTGTTATCCGCCCACGACCAAAGTAATTTACCTGAACAGCCTGAAAGGCAGCACCGTTACCGGTCAGCTCAGCGGTGGCGAACTAGTTGCAAAAGCGACTGACGACAGCGCCATTGCACAAAACAACAGCACCGTAAGCGAGCAATATGATCTCGCTAACATGCTGCAGTCAGACGGCAACTTACTGCTTACGCTGTTACTCTTTTTAGCACTGGGAATTGGCCTTGCCTTTACCCCCTGCGTGTTTCCTATGTACCCCATTGTCTCAGGCATCGTGATTGGCCAGGGCAAGGAT
Source organism: Marisediminitalea lipolytica (assembly GCF_001758465.1). Classification (GTDB taxonomy): domain Bacteria; phylum Pseudomonadota; class Gammaproteobacteria; order Enterobacterales; family Alteromonadaceae; genus Alteromonas; species Alteromonas lipolytica. The sequence continues at coordinate 208,477 of NZ_MJIC01000009.1, read as the reverse complement.
ATTAAATTATCCCGCGCTTTTACCCTGGCCTTTGTGTATGTGCAGGGTATGGCAATCATGTATTCGTTACTGGGACTGGTTGTGGCCTCAGCTGGCGTACAATTTCAGGCATCACTACAAAGCCCGTACATTCTGGGTACTTTTATTGTGGTATTTGTCGCCCTGGCAGCCGCCATGTTTGGTGCCTACGAAATTCAGTTGCCCAGCAGCTGGCAGGAAAAAGTCAGCGGTATGAGCAACGCTCAGCAACGGGGTAGCCTGGTTGGCGTGTTTGTAATGGGCATACTTTCAGGCCTTATTGCGTCGCCCTGCACCACTGCGCCACTTACCGGCGTGCTGATATTTATTGCCCAAAGTGGCGATATGACACTGGGCTTTCTGGCCTTATATGCCCTGAGTCTGGGCATGGGCATTCCACTCATTATCTTTGCCATGACGGGCGGAAAACTGCTGCCTAAAGCAGGTAACTGGATGAATATCATTAAAACCACCTTTGGTTTTATGCTGTTATCGGTGGCCATTATCTTTATCGAACGCTTGTGGAATTCTGACTACACCTGGCTGCTCTGGTCGGCGCTTGGTCTTGCCACTTTTAGCTATTATCAGGTCGCTAACCAGTCTACCGCCGCCACTTTTGCCAAAGGGGTACGTTCACTGCTTATCTTTGTTGGGCTGTTTATCAGCGCCATGATTGGCTACAACACGCTGTTTAGTCACAACAGTGCCACGGGCATTACCAACGCCACCAATGCGGGTGTTAGTACGCCAGCTGTGGCCCATCCACAATTTATGGTGGTGAAAAACCTGGCTGATTTTGAGCAAAAGCTGGCCGCCGCCAATGCCGAAGGCAAATCGGTGATGGTGGATCTCTACGCTGATTGGTGTGTGGCGTGTAAGGAATTTGAAAAATACACCTTTGTTGACCCTGAAGTTATTGATGCACTAAGCAACACGGTGTGGATGCAAATTGACCTGACCGACAATACTCCCACCAATCTGGCCTTCCAGGAAGCATTTAATGTGTTGGGTTTGCCGACAATTTTGTTATTTGATGAACAAGGTCAGGAATTAACCAAAGCAAGGGTTACCGGCTTTATGAAAGCTCAACCTTTCGCCAGACATGTGAAAAATGCATTAACGAAAAATCAATAACTTAATTTTATCATTTATTATTTGGCAAGACTTTTTTTTATGATTTTACATTTATCTATATAAGGAAAAACACGCTTATCATCAATTAGTTGCATATATTCCAACAGAGTATTGCATCGCGCTGAATAGTTCCCTACAGTAGTGATATATATGTACTACAATCCATAGGGATAGCCTGTGGATTAGAGAAAGTCATGAATAAATACATTGCTGTAGGGATAGCAACAGCTATTGCCCTTTTACTTGCTCATTTTGTTTCTGGTGTGGTTGGCGTTATTCTACTGGCCATTGCTGTCATAGCTTATGATTTCGTCGCGCCGGCATCATCCCCTGAAACATCAGCGCCCGCCAAGGCGGCTTCTGCGCCATTAGCCACCGCGCCGGTTATGAGTAGTGGTTCAGATGCTCCTCTTACAACTATTGCACAAACGTCGACTGAAGTGCTTAGTGATTGTGAAGTCAGCCTGAACAATATCATCTCTACTCACAACGATGCGGTAGACACCCTGAGCACCAGTTTTCTTGGCCTGCGTGACCTGGTAGACCAGCAAAGCAACACGATTTTACAGCTTATTAAAGCCGACAGTGACACTGACGAACTGTACAGTGATCGCATGCGCAGCTTTGCCGAACGTACTGGCGTGACTCTCGACAGATTTATCCAGAGCACCGTAGATATGTCCGCGGGTATTATGGAAATCCTCGAGCAGATCACGGCAATTAACGATACTGTACCTTCAGTTATCCAGGCACTTAAAGACATTGATAGCATTGCCGCGCAGACTAACCTACTTGCTCTGAATGCCGCCATCGAAGCAGCCCGCGCCGGTGAGCACGGACGTGGTTTTGCCGTCGTAGCTGACGAAGTACGCAGTCTGTCTAACCGCTCGGCGCAATTTAGTGAATCAATCCAGACTCAGATCAACGGCATCAATGAGAAGATATCCTCGCTGAGTGAACGCATCGGTGTGCTCGCCGCTTACGACGTAAGCTACGTAATTGAAGCGAAAAAAGACATCAACCAGGCACTTGAGCGCATTATTGTTAAAGCAGAGCACGATCAGACTATTACTTCTGGTCTGCAATCACTGTCTGTCGAATTAGACACGGCCCTTGGCAATGCGACCCGCAGTCTGCAATTTGGCGATATCAATCGTCAGTATATCGAGTACACCATCGCAACGGTGTCCTTGCTCAACATCAACCTGACCGCCCTGCTCGACACATCAGAACGTCAGGCGTTGTTAAACAATCCTGAGCAGTTCCAACAAAAAGTTCAGTCTGAGTGGTCGGCAATACACAACCCCGTATCTTCATCATCTGTGGAAGCAGGTGATATCGAGTTGTTTTAACCGGAGAAATAATGAATACCGTAATTTCAGTGCCAGAACGCTTCGATTTTAGCTTTCATAAGTCGTTTACCGAGCAATACAACAGCATTCTGGAAACCAAAAAAGGCGGCGTGATTGTTCTGGATTTCTCGAATGTACTATACCTGGACAGTGCCGCGCTTGGCATGGTGGTACTTTTAAAAAAACGCGCAAAAAGCAATGGCTGCGAAGTAGAAATTGCTAACGCCAAAGGCACTGCGCTGGAAGTATTACAAATCGCTAATTTCGATAAAATGGTGAAAATCCGTTAAGGATAAACGTCCTGATGAAAGCTCCCATAGCAAAAAAGCCGTCAGAATCCGTTCTGGTCGTCGACGATGATCATATTTTTTGTGAACTGCTTGTCTCAGATCTGACAGTTAAAGGCGTCAAAGCGATATCGTCTTTTTCTTTGACTGATGCCAAAGAAGTGCTGAGTAAACACCCGATAGATCTGGTGATATTAGACAACCATTTAGGCGATGGCAGTGGTACCGATTTGCTGCCTGTACTGCAAGCGCTTGAGCCTTCGCCCTACGTCATCATGGTGTCTTCCGATGACCAGATAAACAATATCAGTGACAGTTTTAGCCAGGGCGTGCACGACTATATTGTTAAGCCGGTCAGCATAGAACTGCTGTGGGAAAAAATTCGTAATCTGCTGACGTTTAAACGAACCAGCATGGATTTAGCCAACAAGTACCAGCTGTTACAACAGTTATTAAGCGAGAAAGCCCAGGAAGAAAGCCTCGCCCAACACGTTTATCAGAATATGGCGAACAGCCAGTGCGATCTGCCTTCTTTTGCTCAGGTACGCAGTCGGCCAATGACCAACTTTAGTGGTGATACTATTTTTTCACCACCAAACCCATCCGGCAAGATCCAGTTAATTCTGGCTGATGCTATGGGCCATGGTCTGGCCGCGGCGATTTGTATTATACCCATTGTCACTACCGCTCGGGCGATGGCCAATAAAGGCAAGGGCATTGATGAAATATTCCACGAGATAAATCGCAAGCTTTATATCGAGATACCTGACGATCGGTTTGTGGCTTTAGCTGGCATCGAAATTTGCCCTTACAGCAATACGATTACTATTGTTAATGCAGGCTTACCTGATGTGCTGTGCTGCTGCAAAAACGGTGAAGTGAAGCACTTTAAGTCAAAAGCAATGCCCCTTGGCATTATGGAGCCCGCGGAATTCAGCATTAAAACCGAGCAGGTCCCAATAGACGACATAGCACAACTGGCGTTGTACACCGACGGTATTATCGAACAAACAAATCCCCAGGGGGCGGCATATTCCACTAAACGTTTACTGGAACAGGTCGATAACTTAGTAAATAGCGGGCAGAGCCTAATCAATATAATGGATGACTGCCTGGATTTTGCTGCGGGTAACAGCATCGAAGATGATATTACGTTATGCGTTATTGATGGTGATGCCGTAAGGGAAAAACTACAAACCAGAATTGAAGAAACCCTGCCGGACTTTGGCGAGATCGATTATCGATTTTGCATCAGAGGTAAGGTAATCGGCAGTCTTGATGTGTTAAATCAGGCTATGCACATCATGCAACACTCTGATTTACCAAAGGATTTGTGCCAAAAAGCATTTACCGTTATGGCCGAGCTGATAAATAACGCGCTCGATCATGGCATTCTCGAACTGGATTCGAGCCTGAAAAATGATTTTGAAGGTTTTGCCACTTACCTGGCACTTCGTGAAGAACGATTGGGTAAACTAACAAATAGTGACGAGTTAACCATACAACTTTACACAAATTCGACTACGTTTATAAAGATATCAGTGGAAGACTCGGGAGCGGGTTTCGCTCTGACTGAGAACTCTGCCGATAAACAGGGCCTGAGTGGTCGGGGTCTTGGGTTGGTTGACGCGATGTGCCAGACAGTAGAACGAAATGCCAAAGGCAATTGCACAACCATTTTCATAGCAAGGAACTAAAACCGTTATGAGCAAAAAAATTCTAATCGTGGACGACTCTATGTCGATCCGCCAAATGGTCGAAGTCACTCTTAAGGGTGCCGGCTACAACGTTGACACCGCTGAAGACGGACAGGCAGCACTGGATAAATGTCAGACTACCCGTTACGACTTTGTACTGACCGATCAGAACATGCCTCGCATGGACGGCATTACGCTTATCAAGTCATTACGGGGCATGATGAGCTACCGCACAGTGCCGATTGTGGTACTGACTACCGAGGCAGGGGATTCCCTTAAGAGCCAGGGTAAAGCCGCCGGTGCTACAGGCTGGATGGTCAAGCCATTTGATCCATCTAAATTACTGGCTATTGCTAAAAAACTGCTGGGATAGTCGCCAATGTCTGTTGATATGAATCAGTTCCACAACGTGTTTTTTGAGGAGAGCCAGGAGCATCTTCAAACCATGGAAGAACTGTTATTAAACATTTCTACAGACGACCCTGATCCTGAAGATCTCAACAGCATATTCCGCGCAGCTCACTCAATTAAAGGCGGCAGTGGTATTTTTGGCTTCGATGCCTTAACCGGTTTAACTCACGTCATGGAAACGATCCTCGATAAGGCGCGCAACCATGAGTTAGATTTAACCACCGACATTGTGGACGTACTGTTAGCGACCACCGATACGCTGGGTGATATTCTGCGGGCTTATCAGGACGAAACTGAGATAGACTGGCAGCAGATTGAAGAGGGTAAAGCAGCCCTTGAAGCGATCTTAACGTCAGAACAAGAGCCGTCCGCAAAGGCAGAATCCAGCCCGGCATTTGACAATGACGATGACGGCTTTGGCTTTTTTGATGATGCCCCGGGTCAGCCCCAGCAGGACAGTGCGGACGACGAGGATGACGGTTTCGGCTTTTTCGATGATGCGCCGGGTCAACCCGTTGCGGCAGAGGAAGAGGACGACGGATTTGGCTTCTTCGACGATGCACCGGGTCAGCCTGTAGCGGCCGATTCCATCGAAAGTCACAATGACAGCGACGGTAAATTTGGATTTTTCAGCGAGCCCAAGCCTGCACAACCGCTTAAGGATGAAGAAGCCTTTGGCTTTTTTGAGCAGGAAAAACCCGAGAATAAAAGCCCTGCCAGAACTGCAGCAGCTAAAAAGCCCGCCGCCAAAGCGGCCGCAAAGCCCGCGGCTAAAGGCGATGCCGGCTCTATTCGGGTAGAAACCAACAAAATTGATACCGTGGTTAACCTGGTGGGCGAAATGGTTATCACCCAGTCGATACTGTCGATGATAGGTGAAGATGTTGACGGTAACACCGGTGAAAAATTAACCGGCGCCATTGATGAGCTATCCCGCAACATTCGCGAAATTCAGGAAGCCGTCATGTCCATGCGGATGATTCCGGTTTCCTTTGTATTTAACCGCTTCCCCCGACTGGTTCGTGATCTGGCGAAGACCCTCGATAAAAAAATCGAGCTGATTATCGAAGGCGGTGAAACCGAAGTCGATAAATCAATGATCGAGAAGCTCGCGGATCCACTTACCCATTTGGTTCGCAACAGTCTGGACCATGGCATTGAACCATTAGAAAAACGTCTGGCCGCAGGCAAGCCCGAAATCGGCACCATAGTGTTAAAAGCTGAGCAACGTGGTGGCAATATCCTGATTAGTATTAAGGACGATGGCGGCGGCTTAAACCGCGAGAAAATCCTTGATAAAGCCATTTCAAACGGTATGGATATCGACCCCAAAATGCCTGATGAAGAGGTATGGCAGTTGATATTTGCGCCAGGATTCTCTACCGCTGATGCCGTTACGGATGTTTCTGGCCGTGGCGTAGGTATGGATGTTGTTCGCCGGAATATCGAAGCCATCCAGGGCGGAATAGACATTGTCTCGGTTGGTGGGCAAGGCTCTACCTTTACCATTAAGTTACCGCTGACTCTGGCCATTATTGACGGTATGTGTGTTTCTGTGGAAAACGAAACCTACATAATTCCATTGCTCAATATTATTGAGTCCTTGCAGCCCAGAGCTGATCAAATAAAAACACTCGCCAACGATACGATGTTGTGGAGCCGGGATCAGTACTGGCCGCTGGTCTCGCTACGCGAAACCATGCAAATCAACGCTACAGATAAACGCGTCGAAGACTCGATTATTGTGTTAGTAGAAATAGGTAAAAAGCGCTACGGGATCATTGTTGACCAGTTATTAGGTAAACAACAGGTAGTCATTAAAAGTCTGGAGCGGCATTACAAGAAAGTAGACGGCATTTCCGGTGCAACCATAATGGGAGACGGCAAGGTCGCCATGATTATCGATGTTGACAACCTGATTAAAAACGAACAAATCAATCAAGTGGGGTTAGCCTGATGAATACTGTGTCATCTCAGGACGCTGCGTTGGCAGCAACTGTTGGTGCAAACAAGGAATATCTGACATTTATGTTAGGTGAAGAGCAATATGGCCTGGCGATTATTCAGGTTAAGGAGATTCGTGGCTATGAACCCGTCACTAAAATCGCTAACGCTCCTGACTTCATAAAAGGCGTAATAAACCTGCGCGGTGATATTGTTCCTATTGTCGATTTGCGCGTTAAGTTTAATGTTAGCGAAGCGACCTACAACGAATTTACTATCGTCATTATGCTCAATGTGCAGGACCGCATTGTGGGCATAGTAGTAGACAGCGTCTCTGACGTGATTAATGTCACCGAAGACGAAATTCACCCGCCTCCGGAATTCGGTGTCGCTTTTGACAGCCGTTACCTGGACGGACTGGCCAGCGTGGATGACGGACTTGTCATACTGGTCAATATAGAACGACTGATTACCAGCAGGGAAATCGGCATTTTTGACAGCATGAATCAGCAAAACGAGGGCTCAGTATGAACTTGCGTAATTTATTTGGGGGCCAGCAGCCAGAACCACAAAAGCCGGCATATTATGAACTTGCGCTCAACGCAATTTCTTCCGGTGTTATGGTGGCAGACAAAGACCGCAATATTATTTATGCAAATCCGGCGGTTTCACATCTTCTGAAGAAATATGAAAGCGAAATTCGCACTGTATTACCGCATTTTTCAGCTGAGAACCTGGTAGGTCAGAATATCGATCAGTTCCACAAGGACCCGGGTCACCAACGTCGTCTGCTCGCTGATTTAACCTCGCCAATGGAATCATCCATTGTGGTAGGTGATGTTAACTTTGATCTTAAATTGACCCCGGTTCTGGATAACCTTGGGCGTCCGGACGGCGCTATGGTTGAATGGGTCGACAAAACCGAATACAACTTAACCAGCAATATGCTGGCCGCACTGGATCGCAGCCAGGGGGTTATTGAGTTCCGTCCGAACGGCGAAATCTTAAAGGCAAACGAGAATTTCCTTACCCTGATGGGTTATGACGAGCGTGAAATAGTGGGCAAACACCATCGCATGTTTGTTGACAGCGACTATTCGCACTCGGCTGACTATAAAGAAATGTGGGCCAAGCTTCAGCGCGGTGAATTTATTGCCGGCGAATTCCTGCGTTTCAACAGCCGTGGCGAAGAAGTCTGGATTCAGGCGTCTTACAACCCGGTTGTTACCAGCGGTGGTAAAGTTACCCGCGTTGTAAAATACGCCACGGATATCACCGAAGAAAAAATCAAAAATGCCTACTTTTCGGGACAGATTAAAGCCATTAATCAATCCCAGGCGGTTATTGAATTTGATCCAACAGGTAAAATTCTGCAGGCTAACGATAACTTTCTGAATGCTTTGGGTTACACCCTGGACGAAATTAAAGGCAAGCATCACAGCATGTTTGTCGATAGTGCCGAACGCTCTACCACTGAATACCGCATGTTCTGGGATCAGTTAAACGATGGTCAATTCCAAAGTGGCGAATTCCGCCGTATAGGTAAAGGTGGCGTCGATGTGTGGATTCAGGCTACCTATAACCCAATTTTAGACGACAGCGGCCGTGTTTTTAAAGTTGTGAAATATGCGACAGACATCACCAGCCGTAAGATGGCGGTTAACGATATCTGTGAAGTGATGCTGGCACTGTCTAAAGGCAGCCTGACCAGTAAACTCGAGCGTGAGTACGAAGGTGAATTTAAAGCACTGGCAGATTCGGTTAATGATTTCGTCACCAATCTGTCCAGTATTATCATGGAAATTCGGGGCGGTTCAGAAACGATCAACAACGCGTCGGCTGAAATTGCTAAGGGTAACGCAGACCTGTCATCACGGACCGAACAGCAGGCTTCCAGCCTTGAGGAAACCGCCTCAAGTATGGAACAAATCACCAGTACGGTACAACTGAATGCGGATAATGCCAAACAAGCCAATGGTCTGGCATCAGAAGCATCACGAGTGGCCAGCAACGGTGGCAAGCTGATCGATCAGGTCGTTGGTACGATGGCTGACATTAACCAGTCAGCGAAGAAAATTGAAGATATCATTGGCGTTATCGACGGTATTGCTTTCCAAACCAACATACTGGCACTTAACGCCGCAGTAGAAGCCGCACGCGCCGGTGAGCAGGGTCGCGGTTTTGCGGTAGTTGCATCAGAAGTTCGCACCCTGGCACAACGTTCTGCCAATGCCGCTAAAGATATTAAGGATCTGATCTCAGACTCTGTAGCTAAAGTAGAAAGCGGTAACCAGCTGGTTAACCAGTCAGGTGACACCATGCGCGAAATTGTCACGGCTATTCAGCGTGTAAACGACATCATGTCAGAAATCGCATCAGCCAGTGCTGAGCAGGCCAGCGGTATTGATGAAATCAATAAAGCCGTGGTGCAAATGGATGAAATGACCCAGCAAAACGCAGCGCTGGTAGAAGAAGCAGCCGCTGCTGCAGAAAGTATGAGCTCTCAGGCGTCGCAGCTGATTTCCAGAGTTAACTTCTTTGAGCTAGGCCACGAAGCTGAAATGAGTCACGTTCCAGCTATCCAGTCTGCACCACTTCCAAGAACCAAGCCTAAAGTGTCTGCCAGAGCAGTATCAGCCCGTTCACAACACCTGAGTGCTGCCAAGCCCGACGATGATGATGAATGGGAGAGCTTTTAATCCAGAGTGAGTAAATAAATGGAGAAGCCTTTTGCGTTTACTCTGAAAGAATTTAATGCCGTTCGGCAAAAAATTCGTTCGCTCACCGGAATTAACCTGGCCGACAGTAAAGACAATATGGTTTACAGCCGCCTGGCCAGGCGGCTGCGAGCGCTGAATATTGACAACTTTCAGGCTTACCTTAAATACCTGGACACCCATAAAGCCGAAACAGAGCATTTTATTAATGCGCTGACGACAAACTTAACGTCGTTTTTTCGCGAATCTCATCACTTCGATTTGTTAAAAGAGTATCTGGCCAGTCATCCTGGCCCCCTGCGAATTTGGTGTACCGCCAGCAGCAGTGGTGAAGAGCCCTATTCCATTGCAATGACCTGTGCTGAAGCCCGTGGTTCACTCATTAATAACGTTAAGATTTATGCCTCAGATATCGACAGCCGAATGCTGGAACGAGCGCAGGCAGGAATTTATCCCATTGATCAGGTTGAAAAATTAAGTCCTATGCGACGTAAGCAGTTTTTCCACCGGGGTACCGGAGCTAACGCCGGTAAAGCACGGATAATTCCCGAACTGCGTCAGTCGATTCATTTTTTCCGGCAGAACCTGCTCGACAGTAGCTATGCCATAGAAAAAGGCATTGATATTGTTTTTTGTCGTAACGTAATGATTTATTTTGATAAGCCAACACAAGAAGTCATATTGAAACGGATTTTAAGACTAACTAAACCCGATGCCTGGTACATTGCCGGTCATTCCGAAAACTTTTCTCATTTGAGCAACCTTCTGCGGCCCAAAGGGAAAACGGTTTATCTTGTAAACCGAGGCGCGATATGACGTCTCTTCCCGGAATGAGTACCCCGAACCGCTATTTTGATCGGCATTTTGACAGTGAAGCCGTAAAGATATTACCCGGCGAGTACTTCGCTACCCGCGATCCAACGATTATCGTTACCGTGCTAGGTTCCTGTGTTTCCGTGTGTCTGCGCGATCCCATTACCAAAATCGGAGGCATGAATCATTTTTTGTTGCCTAACGATGAATTTGTTACCAGTGGCGAAATGAATACGTCGGCGCGCTATGGCACCTATGCTATGGAGTTATTGATTAACGAACTGCTTAAAATGGGGGCGGCCAGAAACCGTCTCGAAGCGAAGGTGTTTGGTGGTGGTAACGTGCTGCAAGGTCTTACTATTAACAATGTTGGCGAACGCAACAGTGAGTTTGTACTGGACTACCTGAAAATTGAAAAAATACCAGTTCTGGCACGGGATTTATTGGGTCCGTATCCACGTAAAGTCTATTTTTTCCCTGGCACAGGCGAGGTAAAAGTACGCAAAATTAAAGCTATGCACAACACCACCATTCTTGATCGTGAAAGTGAATACCGCATGCGCATCAAGGATACACCATCAGCTGGTGATGTTGATTTATTTGAGTAAAAGCTATGACAATATCTGTGTTAGTTGTTGATGATTCGGCGCTTATCCGTTCGTTAATGACACAAATTATTTCTGCCCATCCCGAACTGACACTGGTGGGTACAGCGCCAGACGCCTTTGTGGCCAAAGACATGGTCAAACGTTTCAATCCTGACGTAATCACACTGGACATTGAAATGCCCCGGGTAGATGGCCTGACCTTTCTTGATCGTCTGATGAAAGCCAAGCCAACGCCTGTAGTCATGATTTCTACTCTGACCGAAAAAGGGGCGGATGCCACTATGCTGGCACTGGAACTGGGTGCTATCGATTTTATTCCTAAGCCGAAAATCGACGTTCAGGCCAAGTTTATGGCCTTTCAACAATTGGTAACGACCAAAATTCTGGAAGCAGCCAGAGCCAAAGTCAAAAAACGTGTTGCCGATGCAGAGGTCACTAAAACTCAACTCTCCTACTCCGGTACAGAGTTAATTGTCGGCATTGGAGCCAGTACCGGTGGTACCGAAGCCATTAAAGAGCTGTTAGTGAGATTACCGGCTTCGTTTCCGGCGGTGGTCATGACCCAACATATGCCACCAGGCTTTACCACCTCATTTGCCAAACGCCTCAATGGCCTGTGTGCCCTCACGGTAAAAGAGGCAAAGCACAACGAACGCTTATTACCAGGCCACGCTTATCTCGCGCCGGGAGACCAACACCTGAGTGTGATTAAGTACGGTGCCGACTACCGCCTCCAACTTAGCGATCACGGTAGGGTTAGCGGCCACAAGCCATCGGTTGATGTATTGTTTAACAGCCTGGCGGAGCAGGTAGGCCACAATGCTTTTGGTGTGATTCTTACCGGCATGGGTAAAGATGGTGCTGACGGTATGCGCGCCATGCACGACAAAGGCGCGGTAACCTTTGCCCAGGATGAAGCCAGTTGCGTGGTATATGGCATGCCAAAAGAGGCTGTGCGTCGAGGCGGCGTCGATAAATCACTGCCAATTCCCGACATCGCCACCCAATTAACCGATGCCATTCGCCAAAAAGCGAAAGGTAACCGCCTGTAAAAAGTCACTCTTCAGCCGCAACTATTTATATTTAGCAATCACCATATCGAAAAGTTGCGGCGAAATCCCCTGATAAGACCAGTATTTTGCTGCGATATCTTAATTAATCACTATAATTGTTGATTAAGCTTATTTTAGTACTAATTCAACGCGGTTTTTGTGTTAAATATTAGCCAAATTCTGTATAACTGGTCGTTATTCGGAATTTAGCCGCAAGATAGCTACAAGATTAATGAAAATACTTTTATTAAATGGCCCTAACCTGAACATGCTGGGTAAAAGGGAGCCAGAAAAATACGGACACGCCACTTTAGCCGATATTGTTGCAGGCTTAACCGCACAAGCATCAGCTATGAATATCAGCCTCGAGCATTTTCAGTCTAATGCCGAGGCAGACCTGATCGATCGCATTCATGCCGCCATGGGCAATATCGACGGTATTATCATTAATCCTGCGGCTTTTACGCACACCAGCGTTGCCCTGCGCGATGCCTTACTCAGCGTGTCGATTCCATTTATAGAAGTACATCTATCCAACGTGCATGCCCGTGAGGCATTTCGTCATCATTCTTATTTTTCCGATATCGCTGCTGGCGTGATCGTAGGCTTTGGCGCTAAAGGTTACGCTCTCGCCCTGGACGCAGCAGTCGATATTTTTGCAACTAATTAACAAGACAAACGAGACAGATTATGGATATTAGAAAGATTAAAAAACTGATTGAGCTGGTCGAAGAATCAGGTATTGCCGAGCTAGAAATCACCGAAGGTGAAGAGTCTGTTCGTATCCACCGTGGCAGTTCACACGCCGCCGCTCCTATTCACTACGCGGCGCCAGCACCAGTTGCAGCGCCTGTAGCGGCTCCGGCAGCAGCGGCTCCGGCTGCAGCAGCCGAGCCAGAAGTACCAGCTGGTCACACCGTTAAGTCGCCAATGGTTGGTACTTTCTACCGCGCTTCTTCACCAACGGCAAAAGCTTTTGTCGAAGTAGGTCAGAGTGTAAACGTTGGTGATACCCTGTGTATCATTGAAGCCATGAAAATGATGAACCAAATCGAATCTGATAAAGCAGGTGTTGTTAAAGCGATTCTGGTAGATAACCAGGAAGCTGTAGAATTTGATCAGCCTCTGTTCATCATCGAATAAACGGTAATCTCATGGATAAAGTACTCATAGCTAACCGTGGCGAAATTGCGCTGCGGATCCTGCGAGCGTGCAAAGAGCTTGGGATTAAAACGGTCGCGGTACATTCTACTGCCGACCGCAATCTTAAACATGTATTGCTTGCAGACGAATCAATTTGTATTGGTAATGCATCAGCCACCGAAAGTTATCTGAATATTCCGCGCATTATTGCCGCGGCCGAGGTAACTAACTCTATCGCTATTCACCCAGGCTACGGCTTTTTGGCGGAAAATGCGGATTTTGCTGATGCAGTAGAAAAAAGCGGATTTATTTTCATTGGTCCACGCGCCGACACTATTAACCTGATGGGTGACAAAGTGTCTGCGATTAACGCCATGAAAAAAGCCGGTGTACCTTGTGTACCAGGCTCTGACGGCCCGCTAACTGACGATGCGGATCGCAATAAAACCATTGCTAAACGTATCGGCTACCCAATTATCGTTAAAGCTGCCGGTGGTGGTGGTGGTCGCGGTATGCGCGTAGTACGCAGCGAAGCCGAGCTGATTAAGTCCATCGAAACCACTAAAGCAGAAGCCGGTGCGGCTTTTGGTAATGACGTGGTTTACATGGAAAAATTCCTGGAAAACCCACGCCACGTGGAAATTCAGGTGCTGGCAGATGGTCAGGGCAATGCAATTCACTTAGGTGAGCGCGACTGTTCAATGCAGCGTCGTCACCAAAAAGTGGTAGAAGAAGCGCCGGCTCCGGGTATTTCTGAGCAAATGCGTAGCAAGATTGGTGATCGTTGTCGTAAAGCCTGTATCGAAATCGGCTATCGCGGCGCGGGTACCTTCGAGTTCCTGTACGAAAACGGTGAGTTCTACTTCATTGAAATGAACACCCGTATTCAGGTAGAACACCCGGTATCTGAAATGATCACTGGTGTAGACCTGGTCAAGGAACAGCTGCGAATTGCGGCAGGTCAGCCACTGTCTATCGACCAGTCTCAAATTCAAATTCGTGGCCACGCCATTGAATGCCGGATTAACGCTGAAGATCCAATCTCCTTTATCCCGAGTCCGGGTAAAATCGAAATGTTCCACCCACCAGGTGGTTTAGGAGTACGCTGGGACTCGCATATTTATGCCGGTTATACCGTACCACCTTATTACGATTCGATGATTGGTAAGCTGATCACCTATGGTGAAAGCCGTGACGAAGCCATTGCCCGTATGCGCCACGCACTGGACGAGCTGGTAGTAGATGGCATCAAAACCAACATTCCGTTACAGCAACGCATTATGGCGGACGAAAACTTCTATGCCGGTGGTACTAACATCCACTATCTTGAGAAGAAGCTTGGTCTGGCCTAAGCGCTTGCACTTCACGCAGTAAATTTTAAAAAGCTTTCTTCGGAAAGCTTTTTTTATTCGTTTTTTCCTATTAAACGAATCGATTTTTTGAATTATCTCTGTCGAATCTTGGCTACTATAGTGTTTTTTAGGATTAGACTTTAGTTTAATTTTCGCCACTTTTCTGTATCGACCCACAGAGTTGTGGTGACCTTGATTTCAAGGTAATTCTCCACTTGTTTGGCCGGCGCTTAGCCGGCTTTTTTATATCTGCGTTCAGGACATTACAGATCCTGCCTCCTTTTTAAGCTACACTCTGCGACATCTGAATTACGTTGCCACAGAGTATGTTAAAGCGACTTTCTGCAATAACTGGCTTTGCCTTATATCTTATGGGATTAACCATAAAGCCACTGATGGCAGCGGCCATACCCGATTTTTACCAACAAAAACTGGATATGCAGGTCCGTTACGATCACCGCTCTGATCAAACAGAACGCAGCCAGTATCGTCTGCGGTTTTACCCCCGGTTAAACTTCGATTCGCAATGGAGCTTACATAGCTTTGTTGTCACAGGAAACGGCTTTAGTTCCAGCCACAATACTTTTGGCAGTGACAACAACGATAAAATAGCCGTCAGACGGCTTTATATGAGGCGCACTTACAGCAAAGGTAAAACCGAATTTGGTGTGATTCCCACCTACAAAGGACGTGTTTCTGCCACAGGCTTGGCGAAAGACGGCTGGTTTCAGGGTCTTCGGCATGTTCACCAGATCCAACCTGACCACCAGCTGGAACTGGTCGTTGGCGCACTCGACGCTACCGACCCCGCCAGGGCGCTTGCAGTGCATGGCGATATTAATCTGTTCGAGCTTGAATACAGCGCAACGTTAAATCATTTATTCAGCATTGAGGCCGGTGTAGAACATATCACCAATGGTAATTACCTTCGCGGTGAAATCCGTTACCACCAGCAACCTGAACAAGTGTGGTTTGCAGAAATAGTACGCCGGGTCGATCAGGCAGAAAATAAACTGGTGTTGGGTTTAGAAAGCACATTTTTAATTCAACAATATCCCATAGCGTTCTATGGCTACTATGCTTATGTCAGTACGGAATTCGGTGAACGGGCAACACTAACCGAAGATTATCTGGGCACCGGACATGCAGGCTCGCTGGAATTTTCTGGCAACATTTTCGCGGCCCGGCTTGATTGGTTTGCCAGAATCGATATGGTTAAAAATACCCGACGCCTTTTAGTTGGGATTAAACGATCGTTTTGAAGCAGCGAAGCAAGGAGCACAAGGGAGTTTTTATTGTGCAGCGAGTTGAGCCTGAACTCTCTTTATCAGTGCCCGAGTAGTCCGTTGCTAAAGTGAAAATGACGGCTTTTCTCCAGGCAAAACAAAAGCCCCGAGGCAAGCCATCGGGGCTTTTTGCATTAACATCATAGGATTAGTTCGCGCGGCTGATCAGGGTGCCAGTGTACTCACCAGCAGTGATGTAGCGGTTAATTTTTGCTACGTTTTCGCCATACTGCTCAACAAACTCAACTATAGGCATACCGTTACAGGTAATATTTTTTTCAACATAATCGCGGCTCAGGCCAACATCTTTAAGCGCTGCATGCAGTTTCATTTTGCTGCCTTTAGCAGCAACCACGCAAATCTTAGAAGTCACTTCGTTGTCTGCTGCCACCAGTTGGGTATCAGCATGAGCTGCTGCCATTGCGCCAAACGTTAAACCAGCAACCATTACTACTTTAGTGAATGTTTTCATCGTCATTTCCTTTTTTACTATTTACGGGAGAAAGTTACTTTAGCTAGAGCAATGACGATGCCAATATTTTTTAACTATATTTATCAATAACTTAATGTGAAACGCGCAAAACTAGTTGGCCTGTGCCAAAAATCAAAAACCAAAATATAGTCAATTTGACTAATTTTTAGCTTTATATTTTTAGTCCAAAATACCCGATGATTTTTCGTGCGGAAAGAAAAAAGCCCACAACGAGGTGGGCTAAACAGCAAGAACGCATACACACTTAATCAGTGTTAGATAAAGTATGCTTGTAGTGTAAAAAAAGATCAAATTAATTTATTAAAAATAATATTCAATTTCATTAAATTTATTTTAACCTATATTAGATTTTATTTATTGTTCAGATACTGCGCTGCTGAATAAGCTTCAACAGTTCGCTAGCGGCCAGTGCGTCATCCAATGCCCTGTGGTGATTTTCCAGTTTTATGTCGAAATGTCTGGATAGCGGGCCAAGTCCGTAAGCACTCAGTCCAGGATAGGTTTTGCGCATTCTGGCACAGGTACATAACTTTGGCCGCTTAAAATCAAGTTCAAGGCGGGCAAATTCCTGTTTAATAAACCCATAGTCAAAATTTACGTTATGCGCTACAAAAACGCAGTCTTTAGTAAACGCTTCAATATCTTCAGCAACGTCGGCAAAAATTGGCGCAGAAGCCACCATGTCATCACTGATACCGGTTAACTGAGTGATCCGGTAAGGAATATGGCGCTGTGGATTGATCAGGCTTTGCCATCGTGCCACTTCTTCGCCCCCCACCACTTTAACCATGCCTATTTCGGTGATCCGATGGCTGGCCGACTGCCCTCCGGTGGTTTCGATGTCTACTACCACATAGGGCTGTAAAGGATCCTGATACCATTCAACCTGAGTAATGCCTACCTCAAATCCGCACTGCCGGAGCCGTTGAATTGTAATTAGCTGATTACGTCTGAGCTGGTCACCGGGCGCTTTGATTTCTTCAAAACGTAACTGTCCATCCTGCACCACCATAATGTCAGGAAAACCGTCGCGCAAGCTGGCATAGTCTTTACACATCAATAGTAAAAATGCGCGCAAGCGCGCCATGCTGACATATTTAAGCAACACGGTTATGGCTTCCGGCAACCCCTGGCGCCACATAAACAGGCTGTTTACCTTGCCATAATGTGCACTCGCTTGTTTTAGTAAATACCGGTGCAATGTTGCGGCATCACCGCAGTACTGTGCTAAATGACTTTCTATATCAGTGGCAAAACGTGCGTAGAAATCGTTGTGACGCAGCACTTGCGGACGACGGTCAAATTCGCTGACCAAGCCCAGCTCGCCATACAACCAGTCCCAAAAGAGTAAACCAAACAGCATACGCCAGGGCTGATTCTCGGCCCGATATGCCTCAAGCCCCTGACGGCGATAGTAGCCAATGACGCCCTGCTCCACCGACTGATTATGAATATCATCAAGCTGCACTGTGTGGGTTGCGGCACGTAACATATCGGTAAGGAGCGAAGTGCGCTTGCGACCAAACTTGCGACTGTAGAAGTCTTCTGCAAAAGCCAGCAGTGTATCTGAAGACGGGTCATCGATGATCGATTCCAGCTGCGTCTGCACAGCTTCCTGGTGGCCGGCCTTATAGCTCTCTCTTAACCATTTTTCCTGGGCCTGATCGCTGCCTGCCTGCTGTAACCATGCCAGCCCCTTTTCTGCTGACTTACCCAGCCAGAACAGGCCCAGCTGATACAGCAGTTTGTCCCGGTACTCATAACCGGTAGGGCAGGATACTGGCACCGACGAGTCAACAGTAAACCCGGTCTTTTGCCCCTCATTAAGCTGTTTAAACAAGGTTAACTGGCTGGCATAGTAATACGCCCCAGTAGCCGCCTCCGGGCTGTCAAAACGTGCGAGCTGACGACTAACATCCTGTCGGGTTCGCATGACACCGAGATCGCGCATGGAAAATTGATTTAACCGCCCTTTGGTGTGTCCGAAATATAAAAACAACAGATAATTTAAAGGCTCATCAAAAGTACGCAGTAAATATTGTTCATCAATGTCTTCAGGCACCGCCAGGGCCTTTCCGGCAAGAAGTTGCGCCAGGTGTTCTGTTAGCGCTGGCTTTGCCACTGAGGCATTAACTGTAATGCCGTTATACCGCAGTAAGGCCAGCAGATCGGCTTTGGTTAATACCTGCCCCAGTGCATAACTGTCGGCCTGAGTAATACTGCTAAACCATCCCTTCCCGGCCAGCGCTGCCAGGTTTTGCAGGGGTTGATTTATCTCATCGTAAACAAAGGTTTTTACCACTACTACCGGATACTTGCGATTGGCTGCACGCACAATCAAACACTGCTCATCGCTGCTGAGCGCCTTAAAAGCATCGATAAAAGCAGCGGTTTTGTCGTCGACTAACTCACGATTGACGCCTTCAAAAAACTGTAGAAATTCGTAAAAGTGATCGAGGTAATAACGCTCGGGCAGTGTTTTTCGCATTACCGGTCCTGCATGTAAAACATGTATAAATATACAGCCCTCACTATAAATGACTACCTGCCCTTGTCAACCGTCCTGATCCGCTGCTTTGCCACCCAGCTGAAGTACTCATTCAACGCCGGATCCGCTATGAGGGCTTCGGGCGTGGCGAACACTCTGGTCAGGGTCATCTCGTCATAAAACCGATGGATCCCGTTATGACACTGGCGGCAAATCAGAATGCCCGCTGCCAGTTGGTCTTTATCATAGTGCTTTTTAAAATGGCTACGGCGATGTACTTTACGTGGAATGAGATGATGAAATGTCAGCCAGGTTTCCCGCTGGCAACAGCAGCATCGGCCCATTTTTGCTTTTTGTCCCAAGTCTGTCCTCCCGTCGTCAATCCAGCCTTGGTGTTTTTACGTATAGCCTGTAACTAAGACCATTTTTCGGGGTAGTCGCTATGAGTTTAACCAAAGCCAGTACATTTGAGTGTCCCTATTGTATGACCATCAATGATATCGAAGTTGATGAAATTAATGACATTGGACAAAGCCAGGTTGTTGACTGTCAGATTTGCTGCCAGCCAATTCTGGTGACCATTTATGACCGCCATGGCGAATTTGAGATCATGGCCGAAATGGAGAATGAGTAATCATGGACCTTATTGATTCAGCGGCTATTGAAGCCATGGAGCAGCGCTACCGGGCTAATTTTATAAATAGTCTGTCCGGCTACAAAAGCGCTAACCTGATTGGCACCTGTAATCAGCAACAACAGACCAACCTGGCCATTGTTAGTTCGGTTGTGCATATCGGTGCCAGTCCCCCCTTAATGGGTATGATTATGCGCCCTCATTCGGTAGTGCGCGACACCCTGGGTAATATCAAACAAACCGGCTTTTACACTATTAATGCCATGCCGGTTTCGATGTACGCGCAGGGTCATCAAACTTCAGCCCGTTATCCTTCTGCGATTAGCGAATTTGATGCCTGTGATTTTACCACCCAGTGGCAGCCGGATTTTGCCGCCCCCTTTGTGGCCGAAAGCCCGTTAAAAATCGGTTTGCAGTTAGCCGAGATCATTCCTATTGCCCTGAATAACACCGAACTGGTCATTGGCCATATTCAACAGGTAATGGTTAATCCCGACGCAATCACCGATGATGGCAACGTCGATATCAGCGCTTTGCAACTCGCCGCTATTAGCGGTCTCGATACTTACCATCAGGTCAGTCCGATAGCCAAAATGGCCTATGCCAAGCCAGACATTGCCCCGGCGGCACTGAAAATTTTTAATGCAGATCAATAGAATGAAGGGTATCTGTTGTAGATCTTTTTTTTATCTGTATAAGTAAAAGACTATACATTGTGACGTTTCCTTAAAACCTGCTGCGGCAGGTTTTTGCATTTTGGGACCCAAGTAAAAAAGAATCATTCTCGTTAACTTTTTTGGAGTAAAACTATGAAATCAGTCAATCGTCGTGACTTTCTGAAACTTTCCGGAACCACGCTCATTGGCATGACTTTGGGCGGTGTAGCACTGCGCGCCAATGCACAGGAACACCTAAGCGAAGAAGACGCAACCGCAAAAGCACTTAAATACACCAACAAATCAACAGTAGAAGGCTCTCAGTGCGCTAACTGCATGTATATTCAGGGTGACGCCGGTGCAGAATGGCGCCCTTGTGCAATCTTCCCTGGTAAACAGGTCAACAAAAACGGCTGGTGCAGCGCTTGGGTTAAAAAACCTGGCTAAGCTCTGAGCTGCATCTGAAGGAGGCGACACACCGGTCAGGCATGTCGCCTTTTTTGTTGGCTACTGTGGCGCCTTATAGGGCAGCGCTGTGCCAGCCATAGCTGCGCTGTCAAAGCCCGTAGGCACAAACGCCGGAGCAAGCCGGAACTGACTGACCTGTTCAAACACCAGGCCTGCATTTAACACCTTAGCATCCTGCCACCGGCCACCGATAATACTCAGCCCCACAGGCAAGCCTTTGACGCTGGTTAGAGGGACCGTCAGATGCGGATAGCCGGCAATCGCGGCCAGATACCCTATCCCAATAAAGCCTTTGGGAGCACTATCACCGTACACCGCATCAATCAGGAAAGCAGGATTATTTGAAGGCGCAATAAGCACATCCACATCGTAATCGGCCAGCAGTTTATCGATGCCCTGGCTACGCGTGGCCATTCTGATATCAGCCAGCGCCTGCTGGTAATCGCTGCCAGCCATCCCTTCTGTGGCCGCTGCCTGCACAAAAATAGACTGATCAAACAGCTGCATTTCTCGTTTAGACGTTTTATTAAAGCCGATTAATTCGTTGAGATTTCGCACGGGTAACCGGGCAGGTGAGGAAAACAAATAATCGTTGATGGTGGTCTTAAATTCGGCAAGCAATACCAGATAAGACTTTTCCCAGAAGTCTTTCGGCTGCTCAAACTGGGCTATCTCAACCACACTGGCTCCCTGTGTGCGCAGCAATTGGATGGCATTATCCACGGCTCCAATGATTTGTGGATTATCACCCTGACGATAACGCACCACTCCGATTTTCAGACCCGTAATATCGCCGGAGAGGGACAATAGCGACTGGCTGTCTGGTCTGGCGGTATCCAGTGTTACCTCGTCGCTGGCATCTGTAGCGGCCATCACCGACGCCATAAGTGCGGCATCGCCAACCGAGCGGGCCATCGGCCCGGCGGTATCCTGAGTCGCCGAAATAGGCACAATGTGCGTACGTGGGATGAGCCCTACTGTTGGTTTAAATCCTACTATGCCATTCATTGCGGACGGGCAGATAATCGAACCATTGGTTTCGGTTCCCACCGCTAAAGAAGCCAGCCCTGCAGCCATTGCGGCACCCGAGCCAGAGGATGAACCACAGGCACTGCGGGAAAGCATATGAGGGTTACGGGTTAAGCCGCCTACGGCACTCCAACCGCTGATCGACGCCTCAGAACGAAAGTTTGCCCATTCCGACAAATTGGTTTTACCCAGAATGATAGCCCCGGCTTTACGTAAACTGGCCACCAGTGGTGAATCGCGCCGGGTAACATTATCCAGTAACGCCAGGGATCCAGCGGTAGTCGGCATATCCAGGGTTTCAATATTATCCTTGAGCAGCACCGGTATGCCATGCAAAGGCCCCGGTGTTTCGCCATTCGCCAGCGCGGCATCCCGTTTTTGGGCCTCTGCCAGCGCATTGGCATTTAACCGCAAAATACTGTTCAGGGTCGGCCCGCTTTTATCCAGCGATTCAATGCGCGCCAGATAGCCGGTTACCAGCCCTTCTGAGGTGAGTTCACCCCGCTTTATCGCTGCTACCTGTTCTGCTACCGGAGCATCCAGCCATTTGCTGTCTGTCTGTGGTTTGGTTTGCGATGCACAGGACATCAGCAAAGTCAGAAGCAAGGCTATTCCAACCAGTTTGTGTGCCATCCTTTCTCTCCTTGGGAGTAACGCTTATCACCAACGCAAGGTGCAAGCCCATGCCCCTTTGTTACTTTTTTATTTTGTCACTTAAACCATAATTGAAATTAGCGATTATCTCCACGTTATCCCGCCGACACGCAAAAAATCGCAAAACCGCCTGACCAATTGCTATATAGATTCCCCAGTCAGCGCTATCCCTGTTAAACTTGCAGTTTTTACATTGCCGTTGAGGATCCCATGCCCTGGCTACAACTTCGAATCGATACCTCTGCCGAACTTGCCGAACAGGTTGGCGGTATGATGAGCGCTAATGGTGCGCAGGCTGTTACCTTTGTCGATGCAAAAGACACTCCTATGTACGAACCCAAGCCGGGTGAAGTGATGTTGTGGCCGGATACCCAGGTAGTGGGATTGTTTGATGCCGCCGACGATATGCCCGCGGTAATTAAACGCCTGGAAAAAGCCAAAGTTCTGGGCGCGGGCTTTAAATACCGCCTCGAACCTCTCGAAGATAAAGACTGGGAAAGAGAGTGGATGGACAATTTCCACCCTATGCAGTTTGGTCAGCGCTTGTGGATTTGTCCGAGTTGGCGGGATGTGCCGGACCCTTCCGCAGTTAACGTGATGCTCGATCCGGGCCTGGCTTTCGGTACCGGCACCCACCCCACAACCGCTTTATGTTTACGCTGGTTGGACGGCGTTGATGTCGCGGGCAAAACCGTGGTCGACTTTGGCTGTGGCTCAGGCATTCTGGCCATTGCAGCATTAAAGCTAGGTGCCAAAGAAGTGATTGGTATCGATATTGACCCGCAGGCATTACAGGCCTCTATGGACAACGCCCAGCGTAACGACGTAGCGGATCGCCTGAGCGTGTATTTACCCGCCGACCAACCGGCTCTGCAGGCTGATATCGTGATGGCCAATATCCTGTCTGGCCCGCTGCTTGAGTTACAGGATGTGATCACCGGTTATTGCAAAGCCGATGGTTTAATCGTGCTGTCTGGTATTCTTGCTGAACAGGTTGAGCGCATAGAAAGTGCTTACGCCCGGGATATGGTCCTGGATCCCAGCGCCATCGATCAGGAATGGGCACGAGTTTCGGGGCGTCGGCACGGTTAATTGTCGACATTTCTCCCCAACCTGTCCCAAATTCTACGCTGGCTCAATTTGGGCAAAATCGAAATCTCTTTGTCAATAGCCCACACGCAAATTTTGTGTGATTTTTAGCCTTTTCAAGATTGCAGAAAACGCGTACACTTAGCGCCCCGTTTCAGGCAGGTGGTTATTTTCTACGCAAAGTTAGGTTGTTTTTTATGCGAATTGGAACTTACACACTTGATAACAACCTAATGTTAGCACCCATGGCTGGTGTAACAGACAGGCCCTTCAGACAACTCTGTCGTCGTCTGGGTGCAGGCTTGGTTGTTTCGGAAATGCTGAGCAGTAACCCAAGGGTCTGGAACACTGCGAAATCCATGCAGCGTATGGATCACAGCGGGGAATCAGGCATTCGTTCGGTGCAAATCGCCGGCGCGGATCCGGATTTAATGGCTGAAGCAGCAAGGTTTAATGTTGCTAACGGCGCCCAGATTATTGATATCAATATGGGCTGTCCGGCCAAGAAAGTGAACAAAAAGCTGGCAGGTTCAGCACTGCTGCAATACCCGGAGTTGGTGGAATCCATTGTCCAGGCTGTAGTAAACGCTGTGTCAGTTCCCGTCACCCTGAAAATTCGTACGGGGTGGGACACGGACAACCGCAATGGGGTGGAGATTGCCCGCATTGCTCAGGAAAATGGCATACAGTCACTGGCTGTTCATGGCCGAACCCGTGCATGTATGTACAAAGGCTTTGCCGAATACGACACAATCCGCCTGATAAAACAGGCAGTGTCGATTCCGGTAGTTGCCAACGGTGATATAACCTCACCACAAAAAGCCAGGGAAGTGCTGGAGTATACCGAAGCTGATGCATTAATGATCGGCCGCGGCGCGCAGGGAAATCCGTGGATATTCAGAGAAGTCTCCCACTATCTGAATACCGGAGAACTGCTGCCACCGCCATCGTTAACGGAACAGCATTCGGTACTGAAAGAACACGTAACGGCGGTTCATGCTTTTTACGGAGCTGAGAACGGCGTTCGTATAGCCCGCAAGCATGTGGGTTGGTATTTAGTGGAGCATGATAAGGACCGTCAGTTCCGTAAAACGTTTAATGCGCTGGAGTCTGCCGAAGAGCAGCTGCAAGCCATTGACCACTATTTTAACGCGCTGTCCAATGGTGAGGCCCGACAGATCTCACCGGCAGCTTAAGACTGATTAACAAAAGAGCAAGAAAGTATTATGTTCGATCAAAATGTAACTTCTCCTTTTACTACTACTGTAACTACTCCGTCACAAACTCAGGCACAAAAACCACTGCGTGACTCTGTTAAGCAAGCGGTTAACAAGTACCTTAAGCAACTGGACAACACCAACATCGATAACCTGTACGAAATGGTACTGGCCGAAGTTGAAGCCCCTTTACTGGAAGAAGTTATGACTTTCACTCGCGGCAACCAAACCCGCGCAGCGATCATGATGGGCATTAACCGTGGCACTCTGCGCAAAAAATTAAAGCAGTATGGCATGAACTAAGCCCCACGGGCCTGGCCCACATAAGAGCACCTTTCGGTGCTCTTTTTGTTTTTACCCATCGCTTTGCCCCGGAAGACAGGTGGGATAAAATAATAACATCCGGGTAACCAAACCATCGTTATTAACCTCATCGAAGCAAGATACCACTATGGAAACACCAAAACCGATCAAACGAGCACTGTTAAGCGTTTCAGATAAAACCGGCATAGTTGAGTTCGCGACTGCCCTGCACGAAGCAGGTGTTGAACTGCTGTCGACAGGTGGCACTGCCAAGCTACTCGCTGAACAAGGACTGCCCGTAATTGAAGTGTCAAACTACACAGGACACCCAGAAATCATGGACGGCCGGGTAAAAACCTTACACCCTAAAATTCATGGTGGCATCTTAGCCCGTCGCGGCACCGATGAAGCTGTGATGGCAGAAAATAACATTGGTCCAATCGACCTGGTTGCCGTTAATCTGTACCCCTTTGCTGCCACGGTCGCGAAAGACGACTGTACGCTGGAAGACGCCATCGAAAACATCGATATTGGTGGCCCAACCATGGTTCGCGCCGCGGCCAAAAACCATAAAGACGTTACTATCGTGGTTAACGCGGCAGACTACGCGCGTGTGCTTAGCGAAATGCAAAGCAACCAAGGTTCACTGACTTATAACACCCGCTTTGATTTAGCGATTAAGGCTTTTGAACACACGGCTGAATACGACGGCATGATCGCTAACTACTTTGGCGCTCGTCTGGATGCAACTGATTGTGCCGACGATTGCGAACACGATCACAGTGAATTCCCGCGGACTTACAACATTCAGGTAAGCAAAAAGCAGGATTTGCGCTACGGCGAAAACAGCCATCAGTCAGCGGCATTTTATGTTGAAAACAACATTCAGGAAGCCTCTGTTGCTACCGCTACTCAGTTAAACGGTAAAGAGCTGTCTTTCAACAATATCGCTGATACCGACGCTGCCCTTGAGTGTGTTAAAGAATTTGCTGAACCGGCCTGTGTTATCGTTAAGCACGCTAACCCATGCGGTGTAGCTCTGGGCGAAAACATTCTGGAAGCCTACGATCGCGCGTTCAAAACCGACCCAACTTCTGCCTTTGGCGGCATTATCGCCTTTAACCGCGAACTCGATGCCACTACCGCTCAGGCAATCATCGACCGTCAGTTTGTTGAAGTCATCATTGCACCAACCGTTTCTCAGGCTGCGGCAGACATCGTTGCTACTAAGAAGAACGTACGTTTATTAGTGTGCGGTGACTGGGCTGGTCAGTTAACCGAAGGTTACGACTTTAAACGTGTTAACGGCGGTCTGCTGATTCAGGAACGCGACTTTGGCATGGTTGAAATGGACGACCTGCAAGTGGTCACCAAAGTACAACCTACCGAAGCACAATTACGCGACCTGATGTTCTGCTGGAAAGTGGCCAAATACGTTAAGTCTAACGCCATTGTTTATTGCAAAGACAGCATGACTATTGGTGTGGGCGCTGGCCAGATGAGCCGCGTTTACTCAGCCAAAATTGCCGGCATTAAAGCAGCGGATGAAGACCTCGAAGTGGCTGGCTCAGTAATGGCCTCTGATGCATTCTTCCCATTCCGCGACGGTATCGATGCAGCGGCTGCTGCTGGTATTAAAGCCGTTATCCAGCCTGGTGGCTCTATGCGTGATGACGAAGTAATTGCAGCGGCGGATGAACACGGCATTGCCATGGTATTCACCGGCATGCGTCACTTCCGTCACTAATCCGTACGCCGGACTTACGGCGTATTACGTGTATTTGCGTTGGCCTGACATCACGAATGTAAAAATTTTGTGTTAGGCTAGCGCAATAATGCACTGCTTATCACCAGTTCAGGTGAGTAGCAGGGTATCAACAACACGATTATGACAGAAGGGAAATACCATGCGTAAATCTGCGGTTTTATTACTTGCCAGTCTGCTGGCAACACCAGCCTTTACCGCTAATGCCGATGCCATTGCAGACGCAGCAGCCAGCGACACACGTTCAAGTCAGGCTCGTCTGCGCGATGAATACCGTCATCCACAGCAAACGCTGCGCTTTTTTGACGTCCAGCCCGACATGAAGGTAGTCGAGATTCTGCCTGGTGGCGGTTGGTACTCAGACATTCTCGCTCCGTTACTGAAAGCTGACGGCAAACTGGTTGCTGCTCATTTTTATGTGCAGGAAGGTTCACCGGGTTATTACCCACGCCTGCGTAATGCGTTTAAGGAAAAAATGGCGGCTGATGGCCCATACAGTGCCGTAGAGCTTACCGCTTTCGATCCTATTGTACCGCAGGAAATCACCACAGCCGGCACCGCCGACCGCGTACTGACTTTCCGCAACGTACACAACTGGTACATGGCAGATAAGCAGGACGGCGTAGTTAATGCCATGAAGACATTTTATAAAGCCCTTAAACCAGGCGGTATTCTGGGTGTGGTAGATCACCGTTTACCCGAATCGGACGCCGACGAAAAAATGGCTTCATCCGGTTATATGAAACAGTCTTATGTCATCGATATGGCTGAAAAAGCAGGTTTTGAGCTGGTAGCAACCAGCGAGATTAACGCAAATGCGATGGATAACGCAGATCATCCGAAAGGTGTCTGGACACTACCTCCAAGTCTGAGACTGGGCGACGAAAAACGTGCCCACTATCTGGCGATTGGTGAAAGTGACCGGATGACCCTAAAATTTAAGAAACCCGAATAACTTTACGGAACACTCTGAATGAAGGTACTTGTAATTGGCGGTGGTGGCCGCGAACACGCGCTGGCCTGGAAAGCCTCTCAATCCATTGGCGTTACTGATGTATTTGTAGCGCCGGGTAATGCCGGTACGGCAACTGAAAACGGCTTAACTAACGTTGATATCTCTGCAACAGACGTTGATGCACTGCTGGCATTTGCCAAAGACAACAGCATTGACCTGACCATTGTTGGCCCGGAAGCGCCGCTGGTTATTGGTGTAGTGGATGCGTTTGAAGCCGAAGGTCTGAAGATCTTTGGACCAAGCAAAGGCGCAGCCCAGCTGGAAGGTTCAAAAGCCTTTACCAAGGACTTTTTAGCCCGCCACAACATTCCTACCGCCGATTATCAGAACTTCACAGAAATTGAACCCGCACTGGCTTATGTTCGTGAAAAAGGCGCGCCTATTGTGGTTAAGGCTGACGGCCTGGCCGCAGGTAAGGGCGTTATTGTCGCCATGACCCTGGAAGAAGCGGAAGATGCCATCAAGGATATGCTGGCCGGTAATGCCTTTGGCGAAGCAGGAAGCCGCGTGGTTATCGAAGAGTTCCTTGACGGCGAGGAAGCCTCTTTCATCGTAATGGTAGACGGTAAAAACGTAGCTGCGTTTGCTACCAGTCAGGATCACAAACGTGTCGGCGATGCTGATACCGGTCCTAACACCGGCGGTATGGGTGCTTATTCTCCGGCCCCGGTAGTTACAGCCCAAATCCACCAGCGCGTTATGGACGAAGTCATCTATCCTACCGTTGCAGGCATGGCTGAAGAAGGTTATCCGTACACTGGCTTTTTATATGCCGGACTGATGATCATGGCCGATGGCACGCCAAAAGTTATCGAGTACAACTGCCGCTTTGGCGATCCGGAAACCCAACCTATCATGCTGCGTCTGCAGTCTGACCTGGTTGCACTGTGCTTAAAAGCCTGTGACGGCGAGCTGGCCGGTATCGACATCGACTTTGATTCCCGTGCCGCAGTGGGTGTTGTGCTGGCGGCCGGCGGTTACCCGGGTGACTATGCCAAGGGCGAAGTGATTTCAGGCCTGGACAAAGCAGCTGAACTGGATGGCAAAGTATTCCACGCCGGGACAGCGCTGAAAGACGGCGAAGTTGTAACCAGTGGAGGCCGTGTACTTTGTGCCACAGCACTGGGTAACAGTGTTACCGAAGCGCAGCAACAGGCTTATCAGCTGGTTAAAGCCATTGACTGGAAAGACGTTTACTTCCGCAATGACATAGCCTATCGCGCCATTGCCCGCGAGGAGTCAGGCCTTAACTAAGCGTACCGGCCTGTCTGCTTATATGCAAAAAACCTCCTTAATGGAGGTTTTTTATTTTCTGGCAAATGCGCAACACCACTAAGGGGTGTTGATATACACATCAAAACGATGCTTCTTGCTGCTGATTGCCATTGACGGCTTTTGTCCTGCCAGCAGAGGCGCACTGTTAGGTCGCTTTACCACTACCCGTTTAGCGGCAGCGTGACGGGCCGCCGGTAACAGTAAGTCGGCATCCTCATCCGGACCAAGCATTACCTGAAACAAACGCATTTCTTTTTTTACCAGCGCCGATTTTTTACGGTGGGGAAACATAGGATCCAGATACACCGCATCCACACTGCCCGGGGCTAACTGCTGCATGTAATCACAACTGTTGGCATGATACAGAACAAACTGCCTGGCCAGCTCCGGCTCAGCCAAAGCCAGACGCCGCAGGCCGTCGCTCAAAAGTAAATACGCAACAGGCGAGCGCTCAATCATAATCACACTGGCGCCTAATGCCGCCAGCACGAACGCATCACGCCCCAGGCCCGGCGTTGCATCCAGTACCGTCATAGGTTGATTATTTTTCAGACCGATAGCCTTAGCAACAGGCTCTTTACTGCCGCCGCCGTGATTACGGCGGTACTGACTCTGTCCGGACAAAAAATCCACCATTACGCCACTGCTTTTAGGCTCGGCTAAATCCAACAATTGCAATGTGTCATCGCGGATAACCAGGGCCAGTTCTGCGGCTGCTGGCAGCTCAGTAATCGCCCTCACCCCAACTGACTGAGCCAGCGAGATCAGCTGTGATTCCGTCGCAGAAGGCGTACTGACCTGCTCGGCACCAAGCAATAACACAGGTAACTCAGGCATGACCATAATGCTCCTTCTGTCCAATCCAGCGGTTAATAATCGCCTGGGCACGGGCCGGATATTCGGTCCATAAGCGATTGGCGATTTCCTGCACCTGCGGGATCAGCGGCGCGTCACGCACTATGTCGGCAATTTTAAGTTCAGCAATGCCCGTTTGGCGCGTGCCCATCAGTTCACCGGGGCCGCGAATTTCCAAATCCTGCTGAGCAATATAAAAACCATCATTAGACTCACGGAGCACAGCCAGCCGCTTTGTGGCAGTTTTCGATAACGGGCTTTGGTACATCAGTACACAGTGGCTTTCTACCGCCCCACGGCCAACCCGGCCCCGCAACTGATGTAATTGTGCCAAACCAAGACGTTCCGGGTTTTCAATAATCATTAAACTGGCATTTGGTACATCTACGCCCACTTCAATAACGGTAGTGGCCACCAGCAAATCAAGCTCGCCTGATTTGAAGGCGGCCATAATTTCCTGCTTTTCCGCCGCCTTTAAGCGCCCGTGCACCAGTCCAATTTTTAAGTCGGGCAGGGCAGTTTGCAAGATTACCGCGGTATCTTCGGCCGCCTGGCATTGCAACACCTCTGACTCATCAATCAGTGTGCACACCCAGTAGGCCTGACGCCCCTGCTGCTGGCAGGCTTCACGTACCCGCTCTATCACATCAGCCCGGCGCGAGTCTGGCAGCGCAACGGTTTTCACCGGCGTTCTTCCAGGCGGTAGTTCATCAATTATCGACGTATCCAGATCGGCGTAGGCTGTCATGGCCAGGGTTCTGGGAATAGGGGTGGCGGTCATAATTAACTGATGCGGGAAACGACCTTGCTGCTCACCTTTCTCACGCAGTGCCAGGCGTTGATGAACCCCAAACCGATGCTGTTCATCTACAATGACCAGCGCCAGCTGACTATAAGTCACCTGCTCCTGAAAAATAGCATGGGTGCCAACCAGCATCTGCACTTCACCACTGGCCAGCCGCGCCAGTACTTCAGCTCGCTGTTTACCCTTTAATTTACCGGCCAGCCAGCCCACCTCAATTCCCAGTGGTGCCAGCCATTCGCGAAAGTTGTTGGCATGCTGCTCGGCCAGCAGCTCAGTAGGTGCCATCAGCGCTACCTGATAGCCACCGCCAATAGCAGATAAGGCAGCCAGTGCCGCTACCAGTGTTTTACCCGAGCCAACATCGCCCTGCACCAGACGCATCATCGGGCGCGCCCGCGCCATGTCTTGCTGAATATCGGCGGTAACACGCTGCTGTGCGCCAGTGGGGGAGAAAGGTAATGCGGCCAGTAATTTATCAACCAGTGCATGGTCAACGTTAATGGCAATGCCTGGCTGCGCATCACTCTGCTGACGCACCTTAAGCACACTTAAATGCTGGGCCAGCAGTTCTTCAAGTATTAATCGCATTTGCGCCGGATGCTCGCCTTTTTCCAGTTCCTGCAAGGCAACATCCGGAGGCGGCCGGTGAACCAGAGTCAGTGCGTCAATCAAACTGACCTGCTGGCGATACATCCCCTCAGGCAGCAAATCTGGCAATCCGCCTTGTTTAAGGATATCCAGTGCCTGATCAGTAAGATTGCGTAAGGTCAGCTGTTTCACCCCTTCGGTAGTTGGATAAACAGGCGTCAGGGTTTCTTCCATGGGCGCGGCATTTTCTTCAATGAGCATAAATTCCGGGTGCATCATCTCAAGCCCCCATTTGCCGGTGCGAACCTCGCCAAAGGCACGGATCTCGTTACCTGGCGACATCATAGTGCGCTGCAAAGCGCCAAAGTGGAAAAACCGCAGGGTGATAGTGCCGGTGCCGTCCGACAGTTTAACCACCAGCATTCGTTTTTTACCGTACTGAATATCAGCCGACTTTACTTCACCTAAAATGCTCACATGAGTAAACGGCAGGCAATCGCCAATGGGGTATATCCGGGTGCGGTCTTCATAACGTGTGGGAAGATGAAATAACACATCCTGCACCGTCACCAGATTAATTTTAGCCAGCTTCTCGGCCACTTTTGCCCCCACGCCCTTAAGCTGGGTAATGGGCATCGTAGCGAGGGATTGGTCTGACCGCATAGTGAGTGTGATTCCTTACTTTTAGGGGCATATTAAATCAAGCGCTTAGGCATTGCGAGTCTGAATATTCGCGGCTCCGCTGCTACTACTATTATAGTGCTAAAGTACCCTTTTCCGGGCGCTCTGGCGGTCTATAGTTAAGTGACCGACACCGACAGGAACACGCTTATGCACTTTCGCCCGCTTCGTTTATTTATGCTTGGGGCTGCCAGCCTGCTTGCTGCATGCGCCAGCTCACCACCAGAAGGGCCACTTAGCGGTGAAAAGCGAATTATATTAATGGGTAATAAAGGCGAACAACTGGACATTGGCAGTGTTACCTTTACCCCGGTGGCAGACGGCGCAACCTATACTATCAGAATTGACCACCGGCACTTTACCGATTACTTCCTGTCGATGAAGGAAATGAAGTGCCTGGAAGGGCCGGAACTCTGGTGTCATTTACCTTACCCATATCAGCAACCGCGAAAGGTAACCCGTGATGACTTTAGCTGGTTAGCCCACGATTTGCTGTTTATGTATAAAAAGAAAGGGGAATTTGGTGCTAATTTCTGGAATGGCATTTATTACCAGATGCACCTGACTGATGACGCGATTACGGGAGTTGCTCAGGCGGTGGACTTAAATCAGCTTGCCGCCCCACCAGAAGACTTTACCGTGCCGCCGTTCGGTGAATTTGAGCGTACGGACATCGAGCCCGAACCCCGGTTTTTACCTTTTGTGGAAATTCGATAATCGCGTATCATCAACGGCAAACCGTCGTGCGAGAGAAATCATGTTTGTTCCTGCCAAGTTTGCTTTTAACGATACGAATGACCAGCAGGCTTTTATAAAAGCTCACCCTTTTGCCTTACTGACGACCCCGGATTTACAGGCCACGCATTTACCCTTGCTGATTCAACAGCAAGGCGAGGAGCTTTACCTGGTTGGTCACGTAGCCCGCGCTAACCCGCACTGGAAACAGGCTGATAACACCCAGGCACTCGCGGTTTTCAGTGGCCCTCACGCCTATATTTCACCTACCTGGTACGCCGGTGCGCCCAATGTGCCTACCTGGAATTATGTCAGTGTTCATGCCACCGGCACATTAACGCTAATGGACGATGAGGAATTACTTGAAGCGATGGATGAACTCATGGTGGCATTTGAGCCGGACTATAACCGGGCTACGCTGGATAATTCCCTTGTTGAATATCAGCAAAAGCTCATCCGCAGGATTGTGGGTATCAAAATGAAAGTGACGTCGCTACAGGGCGCACAGAAACTGGGGCAACATAAAAATGTGGCTGATATGGCCGGGGTATCCCAGGGCCTTAAGATGGCTGGTGACCATGAGTCACTGGCGCTGCTCGATTACATGCAGCGCCACAACATTGGTTACGCCGACTAACCCTCGCTGGCCAGTACTTCTGCCACGGATAAAATCAATTGGGCCGAGGGGCGCACGGTAAAATCCGGATTAACATAGGTAAACTGTACCTGACCCTGCTTATTAACAATAAACACGCCCGGTGCCGGCAACACTGGCGTACCAGTACCGTCTTTGGTTAGCGGAATGTTGTAACCAGCGTACTTTTTGGCCGTTGCGTCATCCACATAAAACCCCACACCAAACTCGCGCAGGGCATCAAGCTGATAATCAGAGAGTTGCTGTACTTTCATTTCGGTTTCCAGCTCCTGGGCTTGCAGTGCGTCTGGCGACTGGGGCGAAATAGCGAGAATTTGATAACCCAGTGCGATCAACTGATCCTCGACCTTTTGCAGCTCACTGAACTGACGATTACAGTACGGGCACCAGCCGCCCCGGTAAAACAGAATAATCGCAGGTTGTTGCATGGTCAGGGCTGTCAGACTGACCGGACTGCCATCGGGATATTGCAGGGTAACAGCAGGGACCTTCATGCCATTGAGCAATGGCGTAACGGCATTGGCTTGGGGTGCCAGCACCTTAGCCATAGCACTCAAGGGGAGCAGCAAACCCAATAGCAGGGTAAAAGCAATTTGTCGCATACGCATAAATGTTCCATTAGATTCTGATTATTAGAATCAAAAAAGACCCGCAAGCGGGCCTTTTTCTTTCATAACCATTTAACCTAAAGGTTAAGCAGCGACGTCGATCACTCTGGCAGTTCCATTACGCCGTCGATTTCGATTTGTGCGCCTTTTGGCAGCTCTTTAATACCAATCGCTGCGCGGGCAGGATAAGGCTTAGCAAAGTATTTGGACATAATTTCGTTAACAGTGGCAAAATGAGCCAGATCCAGTAAGTAAATATTTACTTTCACTAAGTCATTTGGCGTGCCGCCAGCAGCTTCACACACTGCTTTGATGTTTTCGAACACCTGAGTCGCTTGCTCTGCAAAGTCCTGTGACACCAGTTCCATGGTGGCAGGGACCAGTGGAATTTGACCAGACAGGTATACAGTGGTGCCGGCTTTAACAGCCTGGCTGTAAGTACCAATAGCTGCCGGGGCTTTATCAGTTTGGATGATCGACTTAGCCATAATGAGTCCTTATAAATTTAATGTTGGCGCGACTGACTGTGTCGCGACACCTTTTGTACTTCCGGCATAATTCGAATTTTACGCATAACGTTAGCCAGATGTACGCGGTTGTAGGTCGTTAATTCAATATCCACAAAGTAGATATTGCTCTCTTTTTCTTCCGTTTGCAGCCCGATGATATTCGAGTCACACGACGCAATGTTATTGGTCAGCGTAGCCAGTGTACCCTGATGGTTAAACAGCTCAATACGCAGGGACGCTTTAAATTCGCCCTGGGGCTCTTCATCCCAAATCATTTGCAGTACGCGTTGGGGTTCTTCCTTAGCCAGCTTACGAATATTCGGGCAGCCATTCTGGTGAATGGTCATGCCTTTACCCGGACTCAGTACCGACACAATCTCGTCATCCGGGATAGGGTGACAACAGCGTGCGTAAGTCACCAACAGGCCTTCAGTACCACGAATAGCCACATTGCCTTTCTTCTCTGGCAGTTCGTCACTTTCGCCCTGTAACCGGCGGGCCACAATGGCACTGAGCTCGTTACCCAGACCAATATCCACCAGTAAGTCTTCGAAGTTCTCGTGCTTGGTTTCGGCAACCACGCGGTCGATGGATTCCTGACTTATTTCATCCAGTTTTACCATGCCCAGTGCGTGTCGCAGCAAACGAGTCCCCATGTTCAGGGCTTCCTGAGAACGCTGTTTACGAAGATACTGACGAATGCGGGTTCGTGCACGAGCACTAACGACAAAGTTCAGCCAGTTCGCGTTAGGCTTGGCGCGTGGTGAGGTAATAATCTCAACGGTCTGACCGTTTTCTAATGGCTTACTCAGGCTGTAATTGCGCCTTTCTACACGTACACCCACGCAGGTATTGCCTACATCCGAGTGAACCGCATAAGCAAAATCCACCGCCGTCGCGCCAGCGGGTAATTCAATAATTCGTCCATCCGGGGTAAATACGTAGATTTCATCCGGGAACAAATCGGTTTTAACGCTTTCGATAAATTCAAAGGAGGAACTGGCGCTTTGCTGCAGTTCCAACAGTGACTGCATCCATTTACGTGCGCGCAGCTGGGCTGTGGTGCCATCGCTGGATTCTTTATACATCCAGTGCGCGGCAACCCCTTTATCGGCCATCTGATCCATCGCCTGGGTACGAATTTGTACTTCCACCGGAATCCCATGGGGCCCAACTAACGATGTATGCAATGACTGATAACCGTTAGTACGCGGAATAGCGATATAGTCTTTAAAGCGCGATTCAATGGGCTTAAACAAACCATGCATCGCCCCTAAAGAGCGGTAGCAATCGTCTACCGAATTCACCACAATTCGAAACGCATAGATGTCCATCACTTCGTTGAACATCTTTTCTTTGTTTTTCATTTTGCGGTAAATGGAATACAAGTGCTTTTCGCGGCCCACCACGTTGGCTTCAATGTTGTAGCCTTCCAGCCGGGTGTTGAGCTCCTGGCGAATATTCTCGATGATTTCCTTGCGATTACCCCGGGCCTGCTTAACCGCCGACTTCAGCGCACGGTGGCGCATGGGGTACATGGCCTGAAAACCTAAGTCCTCAAGCTCATTTTTAATATCGTGAATACCCAGACGGTGGGCAATGGGCGAATAGATTTCCAGGGTTTCGAGCGCAATACGGCGGCGTTTGTCTGGTCGTAACGAACCCAGTGTACGCATATTGTGCGTGCGGTCGGCCAGTTTAATCAGAATAACGCGGATGTCCTGCACCATGGCCATCATCATCTTGCGGAAGTTTTCGGCCTGGGCTTCCTGCTTGCTGCTAAAGGCAATCTTATCCAGCTTACTGACCCCTTCCACCAAATCAGCGACGGTCTGGCCAAAGGCCTCTGCCAGATCTTCCTGGGTGTAGTGGGTATCTTCGATAACATCATGCAGTAAGGCAGCCATGAGAGTTTCATGGTCCAGATGCATATCGGCAAGGATGCTGGTAACCGCGACAGGGTGGGTAATGTAAGGGTCACCGCTGGAACGCATCTGACCATCGTGGGCTTCGTGCGCCAACACAAAGGCATCCTGAACGAGTTGCACCCGCTCCGGTGGCAGATATTCAGCAATTTTTTGTTTTAGCCCTTCAAACAGATACACGTTTGTTGCGGATTTCCAGTAATTTCAAACGGTTTAAGAATACGGCGAAATGGCCCGGTTTCCAACGAAAAACGCCAGTGTTTCTTATAAAAGACACACTGGCGCTGTCAATATTAGCTTCCGAGGGTTGCCCGTTTTACTGTTCAGACAGAATATTGGCTACTGAGGCAAACTCAGCGTGTTCCTGATTTTGCTGGTCACGCAGTTCTTCTTGCTCAAGCGTTTCTGCTGTTACTAAGCCTTTTTCAATTTCACGCAGAGCAATAACGGTAGGCTTATCGTTACTGATATCAACCATTGGATCTTTGCCTTCGGTTGCGATTTGGCGAGCACGACGTGCAGCAACCAAAATCAAATCAAAACGGTTACCAACTTTATCTACTGCATCTTCGACTGTTACGCGAGCCATGAAAATCTCCGATTCGAACAAAAATATTAAAAAAATGGCCGCGTAGTATACAACAAGCCATACTCAATTGGGTAGTAATAAATCACTCAGCGCTTAATAAACTATCAATTAACGGCTGATGGCGCAGTTGTTGTTTAGCCGTACGTAAACGCTGAGCTTCCACAATGCTGCTTAATTCCTGTAGTGTTTCGGAAAATTCGTCGTTAACCAGCACGTAATCAAACTCGCCGTAATGAGACATTTCTGCCACCGCTTCGGCCATGCGTTTATCAATCACGCTCTGTTCATCCTGACCACGCTTAACCAGGCGCTCACGCAAGGTTTCCGTGGAGGGCGGCAAAATAAAAATACTACAGGTATCCGGCATTAACGCTTTTACCTGTCTGGCCCCTTGCCAGTCTATATCCAAAAACACATCAATACCCTGATGCAGGGTGTTTTCTATAGTAATGCGTGACGTACCATAATAATTACCAAACACTTCCGCATATTCAAAAAACGCTTGCTGCGCAATTAAGACTTCAAACTGTTCGCGGCTGACAAAATGATAGTGCTCACCATCGACCTCGCCCGGACGCGGTGCCCGGGTGGTATGCGACACAGAAACCTGCTTAGGATTTACGTTTACATCCGGCGCTTTGGATAGCAGCGCTTTTATCAAACTGGACTTACCGGCACCTGAAGGGGCAGCCAAAATAAACAGATTGCCTAATTGTGTCGTCATAATGATGTTCTGTACTAAATAGTTAATGCCTGTATTACCGCGAAAGTGTAGCACACTCAACGCCGACATAAACGCCACAACAGCAATTATCACGAATCCCGGCAAGACCATTGTACCTGTTGCTGCGGAGTGTTAATTTTAAGCAAATAACATCAAAGTATGAGGAATCATCGGTCAATGAGCAGCGCATTACCCTATATCGACGTTAATCCGGCAGGAGAGATTAAGGCCACTGTTATCTGGTTACATGGCTTAGGTGATTCAGGGCACGGATTTGCGCCCATTGTGCCAGAGCTGAAACTGCCGGATGCGCTGGGTATCCGCTTTGTGTTTCCTCACGCCCCCGAGCGCCCGGTAACCATTAACGGCGGTATGCGCATGCGTGCCTGGTACGACATTAAATCCATGGACTTTGATAAACGCGCCGATTTAACCGGCGTACTGGAGTCTTCGGCTCTGGTGGAACAACTCATCGAAGCGGAAATGGCTAACGGTGTGCCAGCCGACAAAATCATTCTTGCCGGGTTTTCTCAGGGCGGCGTGATTGCGCTGCATCTTGGCCCGCGCTTTCACCAGACACTGGCCGGCATTATGGCGCTATCTACTTACATGTGCCAGCCGGCGCTGTTGCCCTCAGAAGCCAACGCGGCGAATAACGACACCCCGGTATTTATGGCCCACGGTGAAATGGACGAAGTCGTCCCCATCTCCATGGGTAAAGCGGCTTACGAAACCCTTAAAGCAAATCATTACAATGTTAGCTGGCAGTCCTATCCCATGCAGCATAATGTCAACATGGATGAGATAAACGCGATTAGTCAGTGGTTACAATCACGCTTGGCGTAGATCAAATACAGGCGGTATAGCATCGCCTGCTCAGGCAAAATCGTTTACACTTTGCACTTTAGCGCAGCGCTGGTCGCTGTCGCCGTAATTGAACACCTAAATAAAGGCGAATATTGCAGTGAAGTCCTCTCGCACTATCCGAATTGCCACGCGAAAAAGTGCCCTGGCCATGTGGCAGGCTGAATACGTTCAGGCACAACTATTAAAGCACCATCCTGAATGCACGGTAGAACTGGTGCCGATGTCTACCCAGGGCGATCGCATTTTAGATACGCCGCTGGCAAAAATTGGCGGCAAAGGCCTGTTTATTAAAGAACTTGAGATTGCCATGCTGGAAGGACGCGCGGATATTGCTGTTCACTCCATGAAAGACGTTCCGGTGGAGTTTCCGCCCGAATTTGGCCTGCATGCCATTTGCCCTCGTGAAAACCCTTTTGATGCCTTTGTGTCGAACACCTATAACAGCATCGACGAGTTACCCGCCGGTGCCGTAGTCGGTACCAGTAGTTTGCGTCGCCAGTGCCAGCTTAAACATCTGCGTCCGGATTTAGTCATCAAGGACTTGCGTGGCAATGTGAATACCCGCTTAGCCAAACTGGATGGTGGTGAATACGATGCCATTATTTTAGCCTGCGCAGGCCTGATTCGTTTGGGCATGGAAGACCGCATTACTCAGCCGATTCCGCAAGAACAGTCGTTACCGGCCGTGGGGCAGGGCGCTGTAGGCATCGAATGCCGCAATGATGACGCTGAGCTTATCGCCATGCTGGCCGCGCTGAATGATGCCGATACCGCATCACGGGTAATTGCCGAGCGCGCCATGAACGAGCGCCTGGAAGGAGGTTGTCAGGTACCTATCGGCAGTTTTGCCACGCTTACTGATGACACTCTGTCACTAACCGGCTTAGTTGGCTCAGCTGATGGCCAGACCATTTTGTATGCCAGTACCGAAGGGCATCGCGATAATGCAGTGGCTTTAGGCGTTAAGGTGGCCGAATCACTGCTTGAACAGGGTGCAGGCGACATCTTAAAGGCACTTCATCAGTAAGCACTTATGTATCTGATTACCCGGCCGCTAGCAAAACTCGCCCAAACCGATACGGCATTTGCCGAGGCCGGGCTTTCAGCCAGTGTTGTCGCGCTGCAGGACACCATTGCGGTTGCGAACGGCATGACCACGTTACAAAGCCTGCTAACAGCCTGTTCAGATGC
The DNA here is from genome assembly GCF_001758465.1 of Marisediminitalea lipolytica. Classification (GTDB taxonomy): domain Bacteria; phylum Pseudomonadota; class Gammaproteobacteria; order Enterobacterales; family Alteromonadaceae; genus Alteromonas; species Alteromonas lipolytica. The sequence continues at coordinate 168,845 of NZ_MJIC01000009.1, read as the reverse complement.
GGTGCTTATCGTTACCAGCACTGCCGCCGCTCAGCCGCTGGTGTCAATGGCAAATAATCTGATTGCGCACCATAAGGTCATCGCCGTTGGCCAGAGCACAGCGCAGATACTGGCCTTGGCCGGTATCCCGGCTGAGGTGCCAGAGAGAGAAAATTCCGAAGGCGTACTTGCCTTACCCTTGCTCAAAGATTGCGCCGATAAGCACATTTTGTTATTAAAGGGGCAAGGCGGACGCACAGCGATCCCGGAACAATTAACCCTAAGGGGTGCCAGGCTGCACGAGGTGGTGTTGTACCAACGGGTACCCTTAACACCCCCCGTATTTAGCCGGACCTGCAACTGGACACAACTGAATGGCATTATTGCTACCAGTAGCGAACAGGCCCAGGCACTCATAAAAAACTTTAAAACCCAGCCGTTAACCAGCGTAAAATGGTTAACCGTAAGTGAGCGCATTGCGCAGCAGCTTAAGCAGCAGGGCATCAGGCATATTTCAGTGTGCCCGAAGGCCAGTGACGCGGCGCTCATTGCATGGATCCAGCAGAATTGGGAGTAAGATATGGCTGATCAGCAGCAACCAAAACAAGAGCAACCCAAGCAGTTGCCAGGTACAGCCAGTGCGACAAAAGCTGCGCCCACGTCTCCATCCAGCTCTGCCAAAACTACCGACAGTACAGTGGCAAAACCGGCAAAAACCGGCCTGCTCTGGCTGATGACGCTGGTTAATCTGCTATTGCTAGCCGCCTTTGCCTATGGTGGCTACTGGTACTTTAATCAGCACAGTGTTACCCAAAATAAACTCGAGGCTCTGCGCAGCGAAGTCGATCAAGAGCTCAACCAGAAGCACGCTCAGATGAGCAGCAAAACCCAGGCGCTGGAACAGCAACTGAATGCCCAGGCAGCAGCCACCCGGGATGTAGTTAACGGCGAAACCGAACAACTGGCTACCATCAGTCAGTTGGAAAACCAGTTACAGGGGGCACTGGCGCAGATTCAGGAAATGGATGGTCGTCGTCCTACCGACTGGCTGATTGCTGAAGCCGATTATCTGGTACGCATGGCCGGTCGCAAAATGTGGCTGGAAAAAGATCTGCGTACTGCCATCATGTTGTTGGGTAATGCTGATCAGCGCTTAAAATCCCTGGCCGATCCCTCTGTATTGCCGGTTCGCGCGCTCATCGCTCAGGACATTCAGGCCCTTCAGCAGGTTAATCCGGTGGCGGAAGTTTCCGTTGCGCTGGCCCTGGACGGACTCATTAAACAAGTAGACAAGCTGGCAATTGTGACGCCCAAGGAAGCCACCGTTATCGGTGCCGATGAAGTCAGTGATTCGGCCAGTGACTGGCAGCAAAATCTGCTCAATGTCTGGCGCTCGCTGGTAGATGATTTCATTCGGGTTGAGTACCGCGACGAACCCATTGAGCCCATGATGACAGCACAACAGGAATGGATTTCCCGCGAGCAGATTAAACTGGCGTTACAACAGGCACAGGCCGCCGCACTGGCCTCAGAGCAAGCACTGTACACCGCATCCATCGAACGCGCCCAGACCATCATTAGCGATGATTACCTTCAGGCTAACAGCGATGTATCAGGCTTTCAAAGCGCTTTACGCGAGTTGCATAACACCGATATCAGCAAAAAAATCCCCACCAAACTGGCTTCTCAGCCAGCGCTGGAATCGCTGCTGGATAGCCGCGTTAAACGTGTGTTTGGCGAAGGAGCCAGCGCACTATGAAAAAGCTGATTTACATTCTGATTATTGTCGCTGTGTGTCTGGCAGCCATGATTGCTGCGCCGTCATTGGTGGGCGACAAAGGTTACGTGCTGATTCAACTGGGTAATCTGGTTATTGAAACCAGCGTTGTGGCGCTGGGCATTATGGTGTTTGTTGCCCTGGTATGCTGGGTAATCATTGGCATGTTACTAAGCCGCACAATGCGCCTGACTAAGCTGTCTGGCAGCTGGTTTGGCAACCGCTCACGGCGTAAAACCCAGCGGGCGTTTTATCGCAGCATTCAGGCCCTGGCAGAAGGGGACTGGGAAGCGGCAACCAAAGCGTCAGACCTTGCCGAAAATGGCGACTTTGAAGGCGTTAATTATCTTGTTGCAGCTCAGGCGGCAGTGGCCAGAGGCCGCAAGGATACAGCTATCCGCAAGCTCAACGAGGCCACCGAATATGACAGCTCTGCACTGGCTGCCAGAGTGACGCTGGCCCGCATGGCGCTGGCCGAAGGTCAGCCCCGGGATGCACTAAAAGAGTTGGCGCAACTAAACGATAAACAGCAAGCCTCCGCCTCTGCCGTAAAGCTTAAGGTGCAGGCACTGGCAGAAAGCGGGCAGTGGGCAAAACTCGAAGAAGAACTCGGCGGCTATAAAAAAGTGCTCGGTGATGACTATGCGAAATGGTCAAAACAAATCGCCAAAGGCCGCTTAGCCGAAGTCGCCAGTAAACAGGGCGCTATTGCGCTCAAAGCCTTCTGGCAGGCATTACCGCGTAAACAACGCAACGATATCGGCTACCAGGCCGCGTATGCCGAACAGCTGCTCAACCAGGGGATGCATCAGGAAGCACAAAGCGTGTTGCTGGACTGGCAAAAGCGAGGCCCTCATCCGCAGTTACTGCCACTGCTGAAGAACCTGCAATTGCCTAATCCCGCGCCAACCATTAAGGCGCTGGAGAAATGGATTAAAGCCGATGAAGAAAACCAGCAGCTGTATATGGTACTGGGCTATGTGGCTCATCATGCCGGCGACAACACCCTGGCCGACAAAGCGTTGCAAAAGGCCATGAAACTGCATCCGACCCAGGAAGGGCTGTTATTGCTGGCCGAAATAAACGAAAAGGCCAATAACCGTGAATCGGCTATGGCCTTTTATAAGCAGAGTCTTAACGTTAAATAGTCTGGCAGCGGTCTGTTACAGCAGACCGCCAATCTGATTAACGGCTACCGCGATGGTATAAGCCAGTAATCCATAGGCTACGTAAAGCCCCCAGGACAGCTTACTGCTGCCACTTTCACCCTTAAGCATCGCTACCGTGGCCACACATTGCAGTGCTACCACATAAAACAGCATCAAACCCAGGCCGGCTTCGGTTGCCAGACCATCAGCCTGAACACGCTCGGCAAGGCCGGCTACATCTTCGTCTGCGCCTTCCAGACCAAACAGCGTTCCCAGGGCGCCGACAAATACTTCACGGGCCAGGAACGACATCAAAATCGCCACGCCGTAGCGCCAGTCCAGTCCCATGGGAGTGAATACAGGTTCAATAAAATGACCAATCTGGCCTAACCAGGAGTCCTGCAAGGTTGAATTGAGCGGGAAATAGCCCAGCACCCAAATGCCCACTGACACCATAAAGATGATCGGACCAGCCCGTTTTATAAACATGATGCCGCTGTTTATCACACGCTGAAACAGCGGTTTCCAGTGCGGAAGACGATAGGTTGGCAGCTCAAGAATAAACGGCATATCGGTTTTCTCAAGATCACGAGGCAGAAACCGATTGAGGATCTGACTAACCACCAGCGCCATAAAAATACCAAAGAAATACAGCCCGAAGAAAGCGGCACCCTGCATATTAAACACACCCAGGAAGGTTTTATCGGCCGGTACCAGAACTGCCACTAACAGTGCATAAACAGGCAGTCGCGCCGAACAGGACATCAATGGAATAGTAAGCATGGTGATCAGCCGCTTATGCGGGGATTCAATGGTGCGCGCCGCCATGATGGCCGGTATAGCACAGGCATGGCCAGACAAATAGGGAATAAAACTGCGCCCGGACAAACCAAAAAAGCTTAACGGTCGGTGACACATCAGCGCCGCCCGGGCCAGGTACCCGGAGTCTTCCAGCAGACCGATAATCAGGGTAAGTACCATAATTTGCGGTACAAATACCAAAAACGAGCCAAAGCCACCGAAAATCGCATCATTAATAAAATCGTGCACTACGCCTTCGGACGTAATGGCACTTGTGCCAGCGGCCAGACTCTCAATGAACCCTTCCACACTGTCCATCAGTGGAGTAGCAAGGGTAAAGATACTCTGGAACAGGACAAACATGACGACAATAAACATGACCCCACCGGTCCAGTTATTGAGCATGAAATTGTCGATTCTGTTTTGATTCTTTAACACGATATCGTGCTGAATACCGAATTCTTTGGCCAGTTCCTGACTGCGCTCAGCGGCTTCTTCGTGAGCCGTAGCACCTTCTGTAGCATAACGCTCTGGCTCACCCGCCATGTCCAACAGGCCTTGTTTAAATTCGTGCAGACCATCCAGCGAGCGGGCTGATAACGGCAGTACCGGACTCCCAAGTGCTTTAGAAAGCCCCTCGGTATCAATAACTTCGCCAACGCGTTTGACTTCGTCAATAAAATTAAGCGCAAACATCACTGGCTTGTTGTGTTTAAAAGCCAGACTTTGAACCTGCAGGCCCATGACCAGACTTTGCGCCAGTCGGGTAGCATCCAGCACCACCAGCACCATGGCGGTATCAGGCTCAGCTACTGAGCGTCTTATTTCTTCAACGGCAATCACTTCGTCGCGGGTCAGGCCATTAAGTGAATAAGCACCGGGCAAATCGACGAGTTCGAATTTATCACACTTACCACGTGTGATTTCGACAGTAATACCAGGATAGTTGGCGACTTTCTGGCGCAACCCGGTGAGTTGGTTAAAGAGTAAACTCTTACCGCAGTTGGGTTTACCTACCATTAAAATGCGTTGCATGAATACGGCTGTCCTGAAACTAGACTGAGCTAAAAATTACTCAGTGGGGGAAATCTGAATACGGCTGGCCAGGTCGTGCTCTATGGCAAAAACGCTTCCACCTAACTGCATCACCATTGGACCGCCTAATGGCCCCCGGCGAACGCATTGTACGCTGCGGCCCTGAGAAAGGCCCATTTCGCTTAAGCGGGCAATAATTTGCTGGTCGAGGGAGGTGTCAACTTGCGTCACCGTGGCAGACTTTGACTTACCCAATTCCCATAACGTCATACTAAATAACACCTAATCTGTGGCACCTGCTGGCCAGAATTGTGCGCTGAACTGACGCGCACCACTTAAATAACAATCATTCCCATTTAGACTAACAGAAATTGACCAGTCAGGCTATAGTTCACATCGCTTAGTTAACTGCCGTTCGACTTTTTATTAAGAATTTTCTTATACATTGCGCCGGTCTGTCTTATTGCAAGGCACCGCTGGTATATAACGGGCAGTTATTTTTTCCTGCCGTGACTTGCTCTACACTAAACCGGTAGCCACTCGGGTCTACCTATAACAAGGAATATTTATGATTGCTTACACTATTGTTGGTACCAACAACATTGAACGGGCCGCTGCCTTTTACGACGAACTGCTTGGTTTAGCCGGGGCACAACGTGCCATCGACGCACCGCGCATGATTGCCTGGGGGAATAACCCTGCAGCTCCCATGTTCGCCATCGCAACCCCTTATGATGAAAAGCCAGCGACCGTAGGTAACGGTAGCATGGTAGCGATTGCCGCTACTGATCCTGATCAGGTAAAAGCGTTTTATACCAAAGCAATTGAGCTGGGTGGCACCGATGAAGGTGAACCAGGCATACGCATGGAAGCCTACTACTGCGCCTATGTGCGCGATTTAGACGGCAACAAGCTTAATTTCTTCTGCATGGCTAAATAAGCGTCAGGTAAAAAAAAGCCACCTCAAAAGAGGTGGCTCAACCGTCGTGAGTCAACGAGGTTTACACGAAAATCAGAATTTCACCCCAACAGCCAACTGGATGCGACGCGGGTTATAGTAGTTACGAGGTGTACCAAACAGATCGGAGGTAGCAAATGGGTTGTAGTTATAACCAGTCTGCTTATCAAACACATTAAATACGTCGGCACGGAAGCGTGCTGTATAGCCTTCCATAAATTCCCAGTTTTGGGTGTAGCTTAAATCCATCTGCCAGTGGCTCGCGCCACGCCGACTACCTGCCGGTTCTGCAAAACGTGTGGTGCTTGAAGCATATCCATAATAGCCACCATCCCAGGCAGTCCAGGCCTCACCAGACTGAAAGATAAAATACGCACCAAAAATACCATCCCAGTCAGCGGTATAAGTAGCGAGTACTTTTACCTTGTGAGGCTTATCACCAATTAACTTACCATAGCGGTTGTCCCATGAGTAACGGCCGTTTCCATCACCATAATTGGAAGAACCAATGAACACATTATTATCATTGGTAGTCGTGGTGTTATCCTGGTCGAAATTACCATAGTAATGACTCCAGACATAAGACGCGTTTACATAGACACTATCAGCGCGATACTCCCCTTCGATACTCCATTCCCAGTATTTAGTCTGGCCGTTATCCACCTCGGCGATGACGTAAGAGGACACATTACCCAATTGATCATACATCTCTCGAACACCGTCGATATAATCGCCTCTCGCAGCAATACTATCTGGCACCGCACCGTTACCATAAGTACCGGACGAGCGAGCAGCGTTAGGCATATCTTCCCAGAAATGACTACCATAACGATAACGCAGGTGAGACCGCAGGAAGAAATCATTAGTGAGCGCCTTTGTGGCACCCAGGGTAATTTCATCAATCCGACGCGGACGCATATTTTCAGCAAAGAATTTACCGGCAGAACCAGCTGCAGTGGTGTTTGTCAGATAGTCCCCATTTTCGTCAAAGAAAACTTGTAGCGTGCGGTCAGCGATACGGCGGTCCCACGAAGCCGCGCGAGCCAAGGAACTTGCACTCGGATTATAACTGGCGTAGTTAGCAAATACGGTAGCAGCCTCAGCATATTCCCAGGTCACTCCCAAGCGTGGTTGCACCATATCTTTCCAATCGGTCTGGTACATTTCATACTTGTTACCTACTGCAATTTCATAACCAGAAACAGTACTGCTATTTTTGCGCAAACCCTGACCGTATAATGTGTCACGACTAATCAGGAAACCCACGTTAAAGGTAAAGTCGTCCCATTCGATTTCATCATTTATTTCAAAATTCAGGGTCTCAGCATATGAGCGCAAATTAGGGATTTCCGGAACATCGCCGCCAAGCCCCATCTGGTAAACGGTTGCACGATAGAATGCTCCACCCAGTTGGCCCTCACCGGCATCAGCGTTCAAACCACCAATATAGGATATTCCCCCCCAACCGTTTGACACGCGGGAAAGCTCCTCTAGTACTTCTGACCACTGAAATCCAAAATGCAAAATATGCGTTATGTCACCGGTATACAGTTCTGTATCAAAGCCAACCTCAAAAGACTCCCGTTCAAATGTGCTGTCAGAGCGGTTGGAATATACTCCGACGCCACCGCCGCCGGTTAATACACCGTCTTCATCATACCCATAAAGATTAATTAGGCCTTGTACATTGGCGTTATACGCAGCAATTTGCGCTTCTGAAAACTCATCATCGATCAGGTCACGTAATTCTGGGACCGAGAAATACCCCATACCTGTAAGATTATTGATATCCAGCGATTCACCGATAACGGGTGCAAAGCTAAGTTCATTATCAGGACGTGAACTTCCCTCGTTTACATACTTTCCGTATTTGAAGGTTAAGCTGGATACATCACCAAGTAACCATGAGCCATCAATTGACAGGATATCCTGCTTGGTCTCACTCCCCAGTGACACACTGTCCGCTTCGAATTCACCAATGGACTCACCACGGTTTTCACGCTCTGAATAACGCTGACTGATGTTAAGCAAGATATCATCCGTTGGTGCCCAAGTGAGCTTACCAAAATATTCGTCACGTTCACTGCTGTAAGGTTTGGCTGGGCCATAGCGGGTAAACTTATCACTGCCATCTTCTTCCGGACGATAGTACGAAGCATAAAAGAACAATTCATCTTCAATTATCGGACCGCTAACAGAACCAATAATCCAGCTTCGATCGGTGTCTTGAATAACACCAGATTTTGGCGTTGCAGCGAAGTCAGAATTTTGCAAACGGTATTCAAGGCTGCCATGGAAATCGTTGGTCCCGGATTTTGACGTTACGTTTACAGCGAATCCACCAGAACGGTTAAAACCGATAGCTTTTGCAGCACCACGGTCTATCGATACGTTTGCAATGTCATGCGTTGAAGGTTCAGAGGCTAAATTGCCAAACAATGGTAGAGATAAATCAACACCATCAAAACCATAGCTATTATCTACACCGGAACCACCCGCAGACGGGCCTAATGTATTAGCTTCACTGTATGCAACACCGGGCAGAATTTTGAGCATATCCCGATAGGTTTGCCCTATCGGCATATTAGCAACAAGCTCCTCTCCAAAGGAATTACTCAGAGCTGAGTCCCCTTCCATAACTATTGGCGAACCAACAATTTCAATCACTTCCATATCTGCTGGCTGATAGACAAAGTTAATAACGGCCGCTTGATCCAGAAATACCTTAGTCGTTAGTTTACGCACAGAACCATCAGAGAAAGTGAAGGTAATATCGTAATCACCGGGCAGCAAATAAGGTAGCGTAAACGTACCGTCCGGACGAGTTGTGGTTGAACGCGGCTTCGGCATTACGTCACTGGTAACTACTACCTCAACGCCGCTAACCGCAACATCGGCAGCGGGTGCAGTTACTGTACCTTTTATGCTACCGGTAATTTGCTGTGCCTGAACCGGAGCACAAATTCCGGCTGCCATGGCACCGGCAAACATTACAGCCGCCGTGGAGGAAGGACGATTATTCCAGGTTTGACGAATTGCGTGGCGCAAATACTGCCCGGCCAAACGCGCTTTGAAAGACGTGAGTTCCTTATGCATGAGTGAGACCCTTTTGCTGTTTTTAGTGCGGCTAAATTGCCACTTATGGTCATCATTTAACCCACAGCACTTCCTCAGGTCAAGAATAATTTTTTCTAATTATTTCTAAATTTAAAAATATTTTATCTCTATCAAGTTATCTTTATTTTCTTAATTAAAGAATTTATTCCAACCTAATATGATATGTGAGACAGCTATTTTTTGCTGTCCCAAACCAGTGGTTCCTACCACTCAGCAGGTGGGATTTTAATCTTTTTATTTCAAAATGTTAGATAATAACTAACAGCTAACCGCAGCTACAGACCTTATATCTTTAACTTTACTTTAAATGCGTTTTTATGCTTCTTGCTGGTTAATTATTACGCAACAATAGAATATTCACAGGAATAAAATATTAATATTATCTAATAAAAAAGGTAAATTTATTCGTAGAAATGACTGCCGCCAATGCGGCAGTCGGCGTTGTTATGCCCGCAGATGTTTCCACGGGCCGGAAATAGCCAGTGTCTGGGTAGGAGAGTACAGATTAACAAACAAGGTTGAACCATCGGGAGAAAAACACGCCCCCGCCAGCTCGGTTTGCAGCGCCAGTTGAGCAAAGGGATAAACTTCCCCATCAGGCGTCACTCCGCGTAAATGGTTATCCACTATAGCGGTATACTGATCTTCACAAACAATCAGGTGGCCATTAGGTGCGACCGTTAAGTTATCACCAAAATTGAATACCTGGCTGTCGCTGCTCTCAACAAAGAGTTGTAACACGCCCGGGGCATCGCTCTCGCTTGGTGTACCTTCATACGCCGAAGGTTTATAAGCCATCACCTGACCCAGCTTTTTATTCCCGCCGTTAGTACAGCAGAAATATAATCGGTCATCGGTCCAGTGGATCCCTTCCCCTCTGGCAAACAAGGCGGCACCAAGCTGATAACCCTGTTTACGTAAATCATCCTCGGCGCTGTCCGGCGACTCAATGTCTACCCAACTAACGTCAAGCCACTCACCCAGCGGCATTTCACGCTTTTTCCAGTTACGGGTATCAAATTTTGGATACCCTTTAACCGCCAGCGCCTGCAGTTTTCCACCGGCGGCCAGCTTGCCATATTCATTAGGCACCAGGCGATACAACAAACTATCGCCACGGTCTTCGGTCATGTACACAATACCCGTTTCCGGATCCACACAGGCAGCTTCGTGGTTAAAGCGGCCCAAAGCTTTTAACGGTTTGGCTTCAATCAGCCCCTCAGCGGTAGCCGGGATTTCAAAAACATAACCATGGTATTTTTTACCATCTCCGGACGGCGTATCAACGCTTTCCTCACAGGTTAACCAGCTGCCCCAGGGTGTTACACCGCCAGAACAATTACGAATGGTGCCGGTTAAACTGACAAACTCACGTTCTTTGTTACCTGTTTTGGTATTATATATCAGCGTGGTAGTGCCGCCAGGCAAGGCTTCATTGTAGGAGTTAGTGTCGTAAGCGAGCGCCGTTTTTAGTGGTTCAGGCTGCCCCGGACCGTATTCTTTAAGATGCTTTGGCTGTAGCTCGTGGTTACGGATAAGTGCCACCGTCGAATCATTCAACGCTATGCAGCCCATGCCATCGGCTCTGTCGGGGACGCGCATACCATCGCTCATCAGCTCACCAAAAGACGACAGTACCTGATAGGAAAACCCTTCTGGTAACGCCAGTATGCCGTTAGGATCTTTAAGCAGAGGGCCGTATCCCACGTCGGTTCTCATGGGAATAGTAGTAGCTGCCTGTGGCTGGCGGAAAATACCGCCGGTCATACCGGCAGCCGCCAGGGTTCCCAGCGCTACGGTAAACTGTCGTCGTGTAATCATGAATATCCTTTGCTATGCACCGCAATTATTATGTTATTAAACGCTGTCAAACGTCGTTTTTTCGAAACATAAATTGGGTTTTGGTTCCATCCTATCAATATTCTATACGCTCAATACGCTATTTTCACCGATAAACGCCCGGCTATTTCTCTTCTTCCAGCAAGCGCATCAGAGTTTTCCCCAGACGTATGTTCAGTGCCCCGGCAGCAACCGCCTCGGCAGAATTTTCCATCAGCTTAGCGGCTAATGAACCACTAAGCTGATTGGTCATTTCGTCAGTGGCGAGATCAAAAATACTTTGCGCCGCCAGATTCTGGGCCAGAATTTTCATCAGCTTCCAGTTACCTGCAGTGGCGGGTCGCAGTCCGTATACTTTTGCTACCCGTTTTATGGTGCGCATGCTTATCCACAAAATCATCAGCGACTGAATCAAATGATTGGGACTGATAAACGCCATACTACCGCTGGCCATAGACTCTTTCTTTACTACCTCACTGGCCTTGGTTTTAACCGGTTCGGCAACAAACTGGCGATACATTTCCACAATCTCGGCGCTGGTATGGTCGGCTTTTACCAGCCCGGTAAAGCGCTTGTAGCACTGCTCGGCGTAACTGTGACGGGAAAACTGGCTGGCATGCAATTTTAATGCGTCCAGGGCCGCCTGAGTCGAATCATTGCTAGCCAGTTCCGCTAGTTTTGGCCGCCGGTGAATAAACTGAGAGACTTTGCGATATCCCCTCACCTCTCCCAGCGTCAGGCTACCAAGGGACACGACAAACACGCCCAGAAGCACTGCCAGTAAAGAGGTAGAAATGGGCGAAGCGGCAAAATTCATTTCTATAAAGTTTAAAGCTTCAAATAGACTAAAACCCAATACACAGCCGATGCCGGATAGCAGTGCCAGCCATTTAGCTGATAAGCCGGACGCGGGGTCATCCACAATCACCAGTTCCGCTTCCCGCTTAGCCGGCATGGCATGATCAGGAGGCTGAGCGTCAATTTCCATTTGTGTCACTTTAGAGCGATAAGGTTTCTCTGTGGTGCTCATATTCAGTCCTCCAGTAAATACTGAAACAGCCGGTCCAGGCCGTTACCGTTTAACATGCGGGCCAGATAATCTTTTGGCACACCGGCAGGCAATGCCGGATAGTGTTCATCAGCAGGCATTGCCTTAAGTGAGTCAGGCAGCGGCTCAAAGGTGGCCTCGATATAGCGGCCTTCGCCGTTGACGTAACGTAATGACTGCTCGCTACTACCGGCATCGGTAGCCTGGATTGCCGATACCAAAAAGTGCTCAAACTGAATATTGTCTTTATCAAGCTGGGCGGTAGCGCCACGGGTTACATCCTTAAGCAGGGCTAACAGGTAGTCTTTTTGTGCGGCCGGGATAAGGTCACTCTTTGTTGCCACAAAGGCAACTTTGGCGATTTTTTGTTGGCGTAACAAATGCCGCTGAACCCAGCCCGGATCGCCATAAACAAAGGTTTGCGCCAGGTTACTCAGGGTTTCCCTGAGCTGATAAAGATGGCTCTTACTGTGGTTGAGCCCTTCAAACAAGTCGACCAGAATGATTTGTTTGTCCGTCTCGCGGAACGTACTTTGCTTCAGCGCCGCCAGCCACTGCTTCTGGAATATCTCAAAATGGTGGTTAAATCGCTGGGTCCAGGGACTGGACAGGTCGCTGCTGATCCTGGATGGCAGTGGTGTAAAACCAAATTCCTGCCAGTCAAATCCGGAGCCCGGAATCAAAAAGCTGCCCGGCTGGAGCATGGATATACCTTCGGCCTTGGCCGTCAGCAGATAGTCCCGGTACTTCGCCACCAGCATGGCAATGGCATCTGGCGTGGGGGGCTGTTCAAAATCAAACTCACTGACCAGCTGATGCCAGTCTTTAGCAAAACGGTTTTGCGGCTCATTCATTTGCTGCGCCCAGGCCGAGTCTGACCACTGGGTGTAGGTTTTTTCCAGCATGGGTAAATCGGTCAGCCACTCACCGGGGTAGTCGATAAACTCAAATACGATATCGGTAAACGGCAGCAGGTATTTTTTTAACTGGTGGGTCTGACGTAATCGCACCGTAAGCTGAAAACCGGCCACGGCTTCGGTAGCCGGCGGCCAATCACCGCGTTCCAGTGCCGCCATATGTGCGTCCACCGGAAACTCGGGTAACTCCCCTAAAGGTTCAACCCACATGTTTTCAACTAAATCCATGGGCAAATAGCGCAGTAAAGGTAAACACTGATATTGCTCTTCACTGCGATATTTAAGGATGGTCATCAGACTGGTAAACAGCATCGATTTACCACTGCGACTCAGGCCGGTAATGGTAAAGCGATGACGGGATTGCATAAACCACTGGGCAAACTGCGCCGAACCGGCATCAGACGCACGTCTGACCGGATTTAGTACGCTATCAAGTAGTTTTCGCATGGCCGCACTCCCACACCATCAACAAATAATCCTTTTGAATATTCCTTAAGGGTGGTGACAACGCAACCCATTTCAAGCGATTGGCATATTTTGTTACAGTTAACCAAAGGGGTTATTGATAGACAGGGCCGGTTCTGTAAACCAGCGCGGCCCCTGGTCGGTCATGTAAAAATGATCTTCCAGGCGAATACCAAACTCACCCGGCACCACAATCATGGGTTCATTGCTAAAGCACATTCCAGCGGCCAGTGTTTGCGGATTGTCTTTTACCAGATAAGGCCATTCGTGAATGTCCATACCAATACCATGACCGGTACGATGGGGTAAGCCCGGTAAATTGTATTCAGGCCCCAATCCGGCGGTTTCCAGGCTTGCCCGTGCCGCTGCGTCTACGTTACCGCAGGGCTCACCAATGGCAGCCGCGGCGAAAGCCGCCAGCTGGGCGTCTTTTTCGGCCTGCCACAGGCGCGCCTGTTTGTCACTTGCCTTGCCAAATGCGTAGGTACGGGTGATGTCTGAAAGATAACCATGCAATTTACAGCCAGTATCAATTAACACCAGGTCGCCTTGCTTTAACACCTGCGGGTCTTTAACCCCATGGGGAAATGACGTTGCTTTGCCAAACAACACAATACAAAAATACGAGCCGCTGGCACCGACTTTTTGATGCGCAGCGTGAATAAACTGTTCTACCTCTGTAGTGGTTATGCCTTCATGTAAAATACTGGCTGTGGCTTTGTGTACAGCCAGAGTCATATCCATCGCGCGCTGAATCAAGGCGAGCTCACTGGCGGATTTATGCATCCGGCAGTGAGCCGTGACGGGCCCGGCGTTAATAATTTCCAGATGGGCCATGGCCTTGTGAAAACCATCAACAATAAAAAAGGCTGTGGATTCATCCACACCAAAAAGATCGCCGCCTTTTACCCCTGCCTGTTTAACAAGCTGCGCCACCAGCGCATAAGGGCTCTCATGCTCCTGCCAACCGATAATTTTACCGCCAATAACCTGACGCTCGGTCAGCGAATCAATTTCAAACGCAGGGGCTACATAAATTATTTCGCCACTGGCAGGCAGAATGGCCCCGACCAGACGTTCACTGGCGTACCAGTCCATACCGGTAAAGTAACTTAAATTGGTGCCGGCATTAAGGTAAATGGCCGCAATCTGATGTTCGCGCATGTAGCGCTGCGCCTTATCAATGCGGGCAAGGAACTCACTCTCACCCACCGGCGCAGTATCACCGGTCATATCGGATAATGTTGCCAGCGCCTCGGCCTGGGTAGCGCCGCCTATACCTGTTTGCATGCCTGTCTCCTGTAAAAATTACCGGCTATTGCGATGGCTAAACTATACCTTATGCCACACAACCAGGACAGGCAGCGGCAACGGAATTGGTCTACGCAGAGCAGCAACCTGACGGTTTGTACTCGCTCCGTGCGCATCACTGAGGCAGTATGACTGCACTACAATTAAAAAAGACTCATCCGGATATAACAAAAACAGGAGAATCTGGTGTCATCAGCTCAACATTCTTTAAAAATCATTGCACTGTCAGTGGCTATGGCTTGTGCCGCCGTTGGAACCACCGCTTGTTCATCGACCACCCCCACCGCCAGCAGCGTTGTTGAAACCTCAGCTGAAAACTCAGCAGACAGTCAGTTTGAAGCCTTGTATCAAGCCGAGTGGGCATGGCGTCAGAACAAAGATACCACCGACGAAAACAGCGACGCTCAGGCTGCTCCTTCCAGACTGCCCGATGTCAGCCTGGCCACCCAGCAAAAGCGACTAGACCGTTGGCAGGCGACGCTGGAACAGTTAGACGCTATGGATGTCAGCGCGCTGTCAGAAGCCAATCAAACCAACTATGCAGTGTATCGCCTGCAAATCGAAAACCTGATTGCCGAGCAGGAGTTCAGAACCTACGAGAAGCCGTTGCTGGGCGATACCGCGTTCTGGAGTAATCTGGCCTACATTACCCGCTCTACCTTTCATACCGAGCAGGATTTTGCCAACTACCTTAAATGGCTACAGGACATGCCACGTTACTTCGACCAGCAAATCAGCAACATGAAGCTGGGTTTAGCGCGCAAGTTTACGCTGCCGAAAATCTCTCTGGTGGGTCGCGATGCCTCAGTGATTTCAGTGGTAGAAGCCAAAGGCGCGGATAACACTTATTTTAAACCGTTCAGCAAAATGCCAGACCGCATCAGTGAGGCAAAACAGGCTGAGCTACAGGAACAAGCCAAAGCCGTGATCAACAACTACGTGATCCCGGCCCATCAAACCCTGCTGACCTTCCTGCAGGAGGAGTATATTCCTAACGCGCAACCGTCGATTGCCGGCTATGACCTGCCCGACGGCAAAGCCTACTATCAGGCGCAAATCAAGCAGTACACCACGCTGGATTTAAGCGCAGAGGAAATCCACCAGATTGGTCTGGATGAAGTGGCTAAAATTCGCGCGCGCATGCAGGACGTGATGGACGAAGTGGGTTTTGACGGTGATCTACAGGCATTCCTTGAGTTTTTGCGCACCGACGAACAGTTTTATGTGACTACCCCACAGGCGCTGCTGGACCGCGCAGCCTGGACAGCAAAGGAATTTGACGGCGTGGCAGAGCAATGGTTTGGTCACCTGCCGCGCAAACGCTTTGCCATTATTAAGGTACCGGATGACATTGCGCCATTTTATACCGCTGGTCGTGGCGGCCCGGGTACTTACTGGGTAAACACTTACGACCTGCCTTCGCGCCCGCTGTACTCGTTACCCGCGTTAACATTGCACGAATCAGCGCCGGGCCACGCATTCCAGATGCCGCTATCGCTGGAAAATAAAGATATTCCCGAGTTCCGCCGTAAAAGCTATATCTCCGCTTTTGGCGAAGGCTGGGCGTTGTACTCAGAGCTGCTGGGCGAAGAGATGGGTTTGTACCATACCCCATACGAAGTCTTCGGCATGCTGAGCTATCAGATGTGGCGCGCAGCGCGCTTAGTGGTCGACACTGGTATTCACGCTAAAGGCTGGAGCCGTAAACAGGCCCAGGACTTTATGAAAGACAACACCGCGCTGTCGATTCACGAAATTACCACAGAAGTTGACCGCTACATTGCCTGGCCTGGACAGGCACTATCTTACTATCTGGGTGAAATGACGATTATTGAGTGCCGCGCACGCGCCGAAAAAGCGCTGGGTGACAAATTTGATATACGCAACTTCCACGACATGATCCTGCAAATGGGCTCGGTGCCGCTATCGGTACTGGAAGCGCGGGTGGATAAATTCATCGCCGAAGGCGGCCCTTCGCCTTATTAAGCTCTCCCCTGTTTGTTACGCTGCACAGACCTCACAATAGTCAGGTTTGTGCAGCCTGCTTCCGGGTTTAATAAGCACTAAGCGCGATGTCAGCTGAGAACGCTTCACCCTCAACTTGTTTAATCACCGCCTGAGCGACAATAGTGCTGGTGCCGTTAAACGTTAACGAAGGGCTACCGTGCAGTACCCATCCTTTATTCAGTAACTCGGTTATTCTCATACAAAACGTGGCATCATCCGGCCCGGAAATCAGTCGGTATAACTGCATTTATTTCTCCTTTTATCTTTGCATTATTCGTCAGGCGCTATGCAATCTGCAGGTGCGTCGTTATTAATCATATCCATAGTAGCCGCTACCGCTTCGTTTGCCTGACAGCGTACATCCGGTATAACCCCTTCTCCCTGCCAGTTATCCCTGGTTGCAGGATTAATTATGGTAGCGTAAGCCATACCAATGCTGAGATGTTCACTGAGTGGCTTGGACGTCATCATGTAACCTAAACCAATGCTCGGCATGCCCACAATGGTCGCGCGATTGCCATGTTTAAGTGTATATGCCGCAAACTCCCATCCGCCGGCAACAAAAGGAGAGAGAACAATATACACGGCCGTCCCTGGCTTCAGCGGTACACTGGTTCCGGGTGACAACAGGTCGCTGCGCTGTTGATGAGCAAAAATAGCCTCAGCCAGCAATTGCCCCCTGGGGACAAAGTACCCTAAGAAATGTTGCGCTAGCGAAAGTGAAGTGAGTCCGGCACTTCTTAAATCAATGACCAGAGCCGTTACATCGGTTAATCCTGCCATAGCCACATCCAGCTCGGTTTGCCATCGCTGGTCTATCAGGTCACCATCAATAGCAAGAAAACCCACCCCGTTTTGCAGGATGCGGGTCTGGATAGCGCCGGGGAAATTCTCCTCAGCTACCAGGGCTTCGCCCGACAGCCCTGAGTGCCATTGCAGCTCAAAGCTTGAATCGCCGGTAGCTGCCGACAATATGGATTCCAGTTTTATCTTCAATCGGCCATAGGGAAAGTGGCCGTTAAACTCACCCCGGTTAAGTGCCACGGTTAAGGCTTCAGCGGCTTTTTCTGCTTTTTCCTGGTGCAGATAATCCTGTTTAATCAGGGTGATTAACTGGTTTATCGCCGCCGTGACTTCTTTTTGTGGTAACGGCGGCTCCACAACCTGAGCTGACACGCTGGTGCCACACAGACTTATCACAAGCGCCAACATGGCCAGCATAGTTGCTATTTTCATGCCCTTTCCCTGCATTTTTATATTTCCCTTATGATTTGGCCTTTCTGTCAGGTTTCAATATATAAAATGCCAAATCCGCAGGTCTGACATTCGTGTATTTTTACGTCTATCAGGGTACCATAACGCCACTTCTGCTACGGAGCTTGCATGGCTACTTCATCCACCTTATTAACCGGCCCTATTCACAAAGCCCTTTTATCGCTGGCGATCCCTATTGTGATTAGTCAGTTACTGCAATCTGCTTATCAGCTTACTGATGCGTTTTGGGTCGGTCGATTAGGCCCTGCAGAAGTCGCTGCCGTTTCAATCAGTATGCCGGTTACCTTTCTTGCCATCGCTATTGGCGCCGGCCTTGCCATGGCCGGAGCAACCCTTGCTGCGCAATACATGGGCGCAGGCAAACAGGACGAAGTGGACAAAGTGTCTGCGCAAACATTGCTGATGGTGCTGATTGTGTCTACGCTTCTCGGCGCTTGTGGTTACTGGCTGTCCCCCCACTTTCTTACTTTGCTGAATGTAGAACCCGCGGTTTACACCAACGCCCTTAACTTTATGCATGTTTCATTTATCGGCGTTATTTTTGTTTTTACCTTCAATATGTTTCAGGCACTGATGCGAGGCATTGGCGAGGTGAAGATACCGCTACTGATTGTACTGGGTACGGTTTTACTCAACCTGGTGCTGGATCCCTTATTTATCTTTGGCTTTGGCAGCTTTGAGGGGCTCGGCGTTACCGGCGCAGCGCTGGCAACCCTGGTCACTCAGGCGCTGGCGGCAATCATCGGTGTCGTTATTTTGCTTAAGGGCCGCCACGGCATTCATGTTCACTTGCGTTATTTTGTGCCCGATTACACCTATATCCGTCGCGCTTTTTTCCTGGGAATACCCGGCTCGGTCGATCTTTCCGCCCGTGCACTGGGGCAGATTATTATGTCCTTTCTGGTGGCGAGTTTTGGTACGGTGACTATCGCCTCTTACGGTGTTGGGAATAACATTCTGATGTTTGTGACCATTCCGGCACTCGGACTGGGCATGGCAATCTCTACGCTGGTTGGGCAAAACCTGGGCGCAGGGCAAATTGAACGTGCATCTCAGGCTGCCATTACCGGCACTATCTGGGGTTTTGTGTCACTTACCATAGTCGGCGGACTGAGTTTTCTGCTTGCACCACAAATCATTGCGTTTTTCGTGCCCGAACAGCCACAGGTTATCGTCACCGGAGCCGAGTTTGTTAAGGTTATGGCATTAACCTGGGGCGGCATGGCTGTACAGGTATGTATCACCGGGGCCTTCCGCGCTTCCGGCAATATGATGAATGCCATGGTGCTTTCCCTGCTGTCGCAATGGATGTTCTTATTCCCTATCGCGTTTGTCCTGTCTAAACACACCGAACTGGGTAAAGCCGGTATTTGGTGGGCTTTTGCGGCTGCCAATATTCTGATAGGCATTGTTAGCGTGTGTTGGCTTGCGCGCGGCAGTTGGAAACATACCAAACTCACCAATGACGATCAGGAAGTGTTGCAGGTAACCGAAGAAACTCTGCGCGAATCAGATGACCGTTACTATCCGTAAACAGAGGTACCATGAAAAAAATTCATCGCATTAATCCCACCCAGCGTTGGTCAGACGTTACAATTTTTAATGGCATAGCCAACTTTGTTGAAGTACCCGAGTGCGAAGCGGTGCTGGAAATTGAAGGCCAGGTGAAAGCGATTTTCGAACAGGCCGAAGCATCGCTGGCGCTGATTGACAGCGACAAGAGCCGCATTTTAAGCGTTACCATTTACATTACTGACTTCAGCCTGGTAGATCGCTTAAATGCCGTTTGGGATGAATGGTTTGAAGAAGGCACTGCACCAAGCCGCGCCTGCGTAAAAGTAGAGCTGGCCGACCCGGACTGGCTGGTTGAGATGGCCTTTACCGTGGCCGCCGGCGAAGCGTTCCAGTAACAACAAGAAGCGGCTGATGCCGCTTCTTTTTTATGGTTAGTTTTCCTGCACCTGAGAGCGCAGCACAAACTTCTGAATCTTACCCGTTGAGGTCTTGGGTAACTCGCCAAACACAATCTTTTTCGGCACTTTAAAGCGCGCCATATTGTTGCGGCAAAACTCAATGATGTCCTCTGCGGATACTTCCATCCCGTCTTTCAGCTTAATGAATGCCGCCGGTACTTCACCCCATTTTTCGTCAGGTTGAGCCACCACAGCCGCCTCAATAATGGCCGGATGACGATACAGCACATCTTCTACCTCAATACTGGAAATATTCTCCCCGCCGGAAATGATGATGTCTTTGGACCTGTCTTTAATTTCTACATAGCCATCAGAATGCCACACCGCGAGGTCGCCGGAATGGAACCAGCCGCCCTCGAAGGAATCATCAGTGGTAGACGGGTTTTTAAGATACCCCTTCATTACCACGTTACCGCGCATAAAGATCTCTCCCACGGTAACGCCGTCCTGGGGCACGGGCTCCAATGTATTGGGATTAGCCACCATAATATCTTCCTGCATTGGTACCTTAACGCCCTGACGCGCTTTTTTACGGGCTTTTTCTTCAATGGATAATGCATCCCACTCATCATGCCAGGCACAGACAACACAAGGGCCATAGGTTTCGGTAAGGCCATACACATGGGTCACCGCAAAGCCCATTTCTTCCATACCCTGAATGACCGCAGCCGGCGGCGCAGCCCCTGCTGTCATCACACTAACCTGATGTTCAATACCGGCTTTCATCTCGTCAGGCGCATTATTGAGCATGTTAAGCACAATAGGCGCACCGCAGAAATAATTAACCCCGTCGTCTTTGATGGCGCTGTAAATAGCATCAGGCCGCACATGACGTAAGCAAACGCTTACTCCGGCATTAGCCGCAATGGTCCAGGGAAAACACCAGCCGTTGCAATGAAACATCGGCAACGTCCACAAATAGCGCGGATGCGGTGCCATATTCCACGACACAATATTACTTACCGCATTTAAATAAGCACCGCGATGGTGGTACACCACGCCTTTTGGATCGCCGGTGGTGCCAGAGGTGTAATTCAGGGAAATGGCATCCCACTCATCATCAGGCAATGACCATTCATAGTTAGCTGCATCGCCGGTAGCGATAAAGGCTTCATAGTCCACTTCACCAATCAATTCGCCGCCTTCGTAGTAAGGATCGTCGATATCGATGACCAGTGGTTTTTTACCCAGCATTTTTACCGCTCTGCCAACCACTTCAGAAAACTCGCGGTCGACGACGACAACTTTGGCTTCGCCGTGTTGCAGAATAAACGCAATCGCTTCGGCATCCAGGCGGATATTAATCGCATTGAGCACGGCGCCGGTCATGGGCACACCAAAGTGAGCTTCAAACAGCTCTGGTAAATTGGGTGCAATAAACGCCACCGTATCGCCTTTACCCACACCGCGCTGAGTAAGTGCGCTGGCCAGCTGCTGCGTACGCTGATAGGTTTCGGCCCAGGTGCGGCGGGTTTGTTGATGGATGACCGCCAGATGATTGGGATAGACCGCAGCAGTCCGTTTAATAAAAGATAGCGGGCTCAGCGCAGCAAAATTGGCCGGGTTTTGGTCTAGTCCTAACGCGTAGGGATTATGAGAGTGTGTAGGGTTCATGGCTTTCCTTATCGCATTCAAACAGGTGTTTAATTATTTTTTCCATACTAAACTTTTGTTTAAACAATGCACAGTAGCGGATAGTCTTATATACCCTGTCACAACATGACTTATTGATTCAAAACAATCCCACAGAGCCAGGTTTTACTGTCTAGTGTGCTAATAAAAACAAGGCAGGCTGCGCCAAAAAATCATGCAAAAAATGACAAACCCGTTCAACCTAACGCCCACTATTTATTGCCGCTGGCAGGAATCGTGCTGACCGATTAGTATCAGAACATGAATTTACAAATTAGTAACATCTGGACACGATAGCGGAGAATGCATGCGAACCTGGATACTCATATTAAGTTTATGCTGGGCGTTACCAGCACTGGCTGACGACCTGGCAAAACCAGAACTGGAATTTATCTTTAAGGCCTTTGTGACCCTGGACCCGCCACAGGAGCTGGGCGATACCAAATACGGTAAGCGCCGAATCATCGGCATTAACGGCGGCACTTTTGCGGGCCCGAAAATGAAAGGGGTTGTACTCGATGGAGGCGCTGACTGGCAAACCGTGCGGGCTGACGGCACAGCCGACCTGGTTGCCAAATACAGTTTAAAGACCGACGACGGCTATGTGATTTACATTCAAAATTCAGGCATTCGTACAGCGGCGCCCGAGGTACTGGCAAAACTCGCAAAGGGCGAAGACGTACCCTCCTCACAATATTACATGCGCACCGCCGCTACGCTGGAGGTGAACGAGGACAGTCCCTACGCCTGGTTAAATAAAAGTGTGATTATCTCTACCGGCCGGCGCAACGCTGACAGTGTAGAACTGGATTTTTATCGGGTGAAATAAGTCGCGGGGCGATATGTCGCCCCATAACATTGACCTTGGTGTCGGCTAGCTTTTGGCCGCTTCTTCGTCTTCAAGCTGCTGTTCTTTCAGTTCAAGTTCTTTGACTTCGATTTTGCTTTTAATCTGATCGGTTAAGCCGTCATGTTGTTCGCGGGTTAACGGATAAATCTTGTTGATATAGCATCTGAACGGCAAGGTATCCGGCGTGTAGATAAAATCCGTACCTTCGCTTAGCGTGTTACCAAAGCGGCGGTGCAACAGGATACCAGGCCCAAAACCAATTTCGCTGCAGCGTGGAACCAGCTTAACCAGATAATAACGCCGCGGAGAGCTGCGCAGTATTAAGTACTCATGGCTGAGTTCGGCATAACTGTCCAGTCGGAAGGCGTTAACCGTATGGTCACGCTCCAGCTCTTCATCGGCAATAAACTGCTCCACCAGCGTCACCATTTCGCTGTTTGTTAAACTGGGAGTGGCACACCCTGCCAACGCTATTATTCCCGCTATTACTAACCAAAATCGCTTCATAACGCTCTACCTGTATCCTGTCTGTAAAGTTGATCTTGCCGGCCTGACTAATAAAATCCGCCGGAGTAAGCCATACTAACATTACAATATTAACCCAAGCTTAATCTCCCGCATCATTTTGCTAAGGGATTACTTAGAAACCAATACCTTATACTGTTATCATGCGGCCACGCGCAACATCGAGCGCACGACCATCGTTTTAAGCAAAGAGACCTCCCTTGGATACAAAAGAGTTTATACAAATACGCCGGTTTATCCTTAAACTCGGTAAAATGCTGCATAAGTACGGGACGCCCTCTTTTCGACTAGAGGCCTATCTCGACGAAGTGGCCCGCTACCTCGGTGTTTATGCCTCTTTTATCTCCACGCCAACCTCTTTGTCGGTGGTTATCTGGAGTGATCGCCATGAAGAAGAATACAGTCATAATGCCCGATTGGATCCCGGCGAGCTGGATTTAAACTCATTATCGCTGACCGATGAACTGGCCAATCTGCTGCTGTCCGGGCAGCTTACCCTGGAAGAAGCCGACAAACGCCTGTCAGCTATCGACGCTATGCCAAGCCCTTATGGCAAGCTGATAACCGGTTGTTCTTATGGCTTATCTACCGGTGCTTTTGGCATGCTGATGGGTGCCAGTTGGTCTGAGATCCTGTGGTCCGGATTATTTGGCTTAGTCGTGTATTTATGGGTGCTTTGGTCTGAGCGCTCTAAACGCGTAACGCTTATGCTTGAGCCGGTAGCGGCTTATGTTGTGGCACTGCTGGCCTGTTTTGCCAGCCGCTACGCCGACCCCGGTATCAATATTCCGCTGATTGTGCTGTCGTCCATCATCATATTTGTACCGGGACTGGCACTGACCATGGGGCTGGCCGAACTTTCATCCCGTAATATGGTGTCGGGCACGGCCAGGATAATGGACGCTATGATGCAGCTGTTTAAACTGTATTTTGGCGCTTATCTTGGCGTAGCTACCGGTTTTAGCCTGTTTGGTGAAAACACCTATGCACCCGAGCCATCGTTACCCTACTGGTCTACCTGGCTGGCGGTGCTGTTACTTGCCTTTGGGCTTGTGGCGATCTTCAGAACCCGGGCCAAACACATTCCCTGGGCGCTGCTTTCCGCCTTTATTGCTTACAGCGCCACGGCTTTAAGCTCTGACTATCTGCCACAGAATCTCGGTAGCTTTGTCGGCGCATTCACCCTTGGCGTGTTTGCCAACGCCTTTACCCGTTTTGCCAATCAGCCGGCTACGATTGTTGCCATGCATGGTCTGATAGTGCTAGTGCCCGGCTCAAAAACCTACATCGGCCTCAACTCCTTTGTGTCCGGACAGGATTTTGTGAATGCCGAACACATTGGCCAGGACGTGTTCATTATTTTTATGTCGCTGGTGGCCGGGCTTATTTTTGCCAACGTGGTGTTCCCCACCAAAAAGGCACTGTAAATAATGACTCTGTTTACGTGTTTGCCCTGTGGGCAAACACTACTGAGCGGCCTTTTTTAGCGCCTTAACCCGGTTGCGCGCGGTGCCAAATTCAAAATAATTCATAACCCCCAGATCAATAATCTGTTGCCAGTAGGTATTGGCCTTTTCGGTCTGGTGGTTTTCAAAGTGCTGCAGAGCCGCAACAAAAAGGGCTTCAGATTGCTTACAGCGATCATCAGCAACTGCCATTAACTGTGCCTCGTCGATGCTGCCACGGGCAAAGGCCAGCATATTGCGATGCCAGTCGCTCATGCTGATGGTGCTATCCAAAAGCTTTAACAGTTTCTCCCGTTCTGCCGTGTTACCCATAATGCCGTAACTGTATGCCCCGTAAAGCACGCCATAGGGTTCTGCATCTTCTAACTGACTGTACAGCGAGGCCTGTTTTGCCGCTTCCTGCCAGTTTAGTGCAGCAATACTGGCATAAACTTTAGGCAGTACATACATCACGTCGCGCTGCTGTGCTGCATCTCCTGTAAAAGCCATGACTTTATCCAGCCGCGTGTCCCACAAATACAGCTCGAGTAAATAATCGGTGTAGGATTTATCCAGCTCCGCGGCCTTGGCGGCAGCAAAAATAGCCAAAGGATACTGGCGGTTAAGGCGAAACACTTCGGCCAGTTGGGATTGGAAAAAAGCCTCATCAGGCACCATACGGGTAAGCGTGCGGGCATCTTCGAGTACCGCCGGTACGCTTTCGCGAATGTCAGCGTGACACATAGCTTCAGAAAGTTGGGTAGTCCGGTAATGCACGAGGTCAGACAATACCTCCACCGACTCCTCGTTATGGCGACGGGCAGCCATCATCAGATAGGTCGCCAGTGCGGTTTTATCCTCAGTATAGTAATGGCGGGCCAGTTCCAGATAGGCGTTCATAAAAAACGGATTGGTCCGCAGGCTTTGCTGCAATATGGCGACTTTTTCGCTGCCGGTAGGCTCCTTCAGCAAATAGTCAACGTACACTGGCGGCGCTAAATCCAGCGTAGCAAGAAATGGATGTTGCTGGTAAAAAGCCTGCCATTTTTTCTGCTCATAACGGCCTTCGACAAAGGCCAGTTTTAAATTGATAACATAATAATGGTAAGCAAAAAATCGTTCTGAAGGGGCTATCTCCAGCCCTTTAAGCAGATTTTTTTCAAGCCGGCTGAACAACTCAAAATCCGGCGATTCATCGAATAGTTGCAGTTGATATTCGACTAATTCCCGCAGGGCCAGAGAGTCATTAGGATACTGTTCCACTTTACTTACCAGTGCGGCTTCTTGCGGCTCCAGCCTGGCCGATTTTGATGT
Organism: Marisediminitalea lipolytica; assembly: GCF_001758465.1. Classification (GTDB taxonomy): domain Bacteria; phylum Pseudomonadota; class Gammaproteobacteria; order Enterobacterales; family Alteromonadaceae; genus Alteromonas; species Alteromonas lipolytica. The sequence goes on along the minus strand of NZ_MJIC01000009.1, from coordinate 143,429 downwards.
AGTGGACACACAGCCATTCAGTAATACCAGGCAACACAGCAGGCCGAGGGAAAATAATAACTTCATGATAAATTCCTTTTCAGCCGGTTAATACTGATAGCCAAGGGCTTCTGCACGTTTAAATGCAGACTCAGACAACGCATCATTACCGTTAAAGCCCTGTGCAATACCCAGCAGAAATTGCACCTCTCCGTTTTCTTCGTTGGCCTCAGCAAGGGCCTCTGTATAGGCTAACGCTTCAGCAAATTTGCCGTTGTCGAGCAGCGTTCTGGCTTGGGCTATTTGCTCTTCCAGACTCAGTACCTCGGGTGTTTCGGTATCGGATGCGGTGCGCTCAAAGATATACAGGCTTTCGCTGTCTTTTTGAAAAGCAGTGATGTCTTTATACAGATCCGCATACTGTTCAACCGAGATAGTTTGTGCATTTAACACAAAGGTGGCGGAGCTGACGACCTTGTTGTCGCTGGTTTCGGCGCTATGGATAATTTCAAAAAACCGGTTCTGGAAATTCTTTGCCTGTCCCTGATAACTTAACTTTGCGTCATCCCAGGGCGACGGATAGGTTGAGATAATTTTTACCGTAATCGGGATTTGGATATACAGGCTCTGATATCTTTCAGCCGGCGGCTCCATAGCCGAAAAACCGGTAAAAACCTTCAGTAACTGGGCGTTTTGCAACGAATAATGAAAACGCTGGATGTCATCGGTAATAGTCAGTAAATCCTTAAATTCACCGGTCAGAACAAACGGAGTCGCTATGTCTGCCGGATCGGTGGCCGAAAAGGTCGTTACCCGGTTATCGTGCACAAAGGGCGATAGCAGCTGATCGGCAACGCCACGCTTTTCTGGCGAAAACTGATAGTAATTTCGCAGGTTGGTCTCTACCTGTCCGGCAAAGCTCATGGTCACTGTCGAATTCAGGGACTGCCCTTCCAGCCTGTAATCAATGGCCACTGTCGCCACATTATCTTCGGGCTGGATTGCCGGAATAGTGATCAGCTCCCCCCCTTTACCATCAACCACAAAAGTTTGCTGATCGGCCAGCACAGCACTAAGGCCAGGGAATGCCCCCGTGGTACCGCTGGTATCAAGCCAGTACCCGCCCGCATCAGAGGCGACATAAGTGATCATGTGGTTAAAGTTCAGCGTAGCCAGTTCATCAAATAACTGCGTACCGTTATAGGTATTCACCAGTGCGGGATACGCTTCTATCCCGCCAAGGCGCAGCAAGGCAACTATCAGTGTGGTTTGATCCTTACAATCACCGTAAGCATTTTGCAGCACTTCGCTTGCCGTATGCGGCTGATAGCCACCACGGTTAACGTGCGCGCCAATGTAACGCACATTTTTTTGAATATATTCAAATACGGCGCGGACTTTATCCTGCTCCTGGGTCAGTCCGGCAAACAGCGAGTCGGCCAGCGCTTTTACGTGACTGTCCGCCTCGCCGATACCGGCTAATGCCGGGTCAAACAAGTGCGAATACCAACGGTCGATAGCCTGCCAGTTATCCATTGTTGAGACATAAATTGCTGGCACCATGTTATCTACCGGCGGCATACCAGATTGCATGGTAATGGCGTCAAGGTTGTTCATTTCCCAGCGATATTCTGTGGTTTTGCCCTGTTGAGTGATCTCTGGTTGTAACGTGTTATTGCGGTTTTTCAGGGTCAGCGGCATATCGGTGGGTACCGTTAGAGTGACCTTTGAAGTGAGCATGGGGTCTATTCGTAACCAGTTTTTCTGCGGTAAAAATTTAACGTAGCGAAAGCCAAGTACCGAGAACCACTCGCCGTCGATAATGGGCTTGGTCTGCACTTCGCTAAACTGATATTCAATGATGTTACCGACTTTAAGCTGTGGTACCGCAAACTCGATACGCTTCATGTCGTCAAGGTAGTCGTCGGAATTTGCCGCCGTCTCGGAGATGGCGTCCTGCTGCATATCAAATACTTCACCGTTAGCGGTAATTACCCGCGCAAAGTCAATGGTGCTGTCGTGATAGTAAGCATTAAAGGTGGTAACCAGTTTAGAGTAGTCGCTGACCGCCTCTTCGTTGGTGAGATAGATTGCCCGGTAATAACGGGCTTTTTCCAGGCGCTGGCCGGTGACTTCTATTTCGTTCAGTCTGCTAAGTAGTACCGCCCCTTTATCGGCAAAGGGCGTGGCCTTGCTCTTAAGCGCCAGCAGCGTTTGCACATCAGGGCCTATGCTGGGTGCTGCCGCAAGCACATTGGCACAATAACAACAAAACAGAGCAATCAACAATCGGATTTTTACCGCCATCCTAAATTCCTTGTATGGGCTAACGGACTGATGCTAACAGCTTTTTAGTTTTTTTTGGAGGTTAATAAAAACACTTTGTCGTTTGTTCCATCGGTCAGTACATCGTCACCATAGCGGTCTTTTAAGCCGATTCCGCTTAACTGTTTCGCACGGGCATTTTCCAGCAAATGGATGCAACGCTTAGCCGCTTTATCCGGTGCCAGCCCTTCGGGTCGTACATTGGAAATACAGTTACGCCTGGCATCATCACAGCCACGTTCAGGCGACCAGGTAAGATAGACGCCAAGGCTATCAGGCGAACTTAACCCCGGCCGTTCGCCAATCAGTACCACCACCATTTTAGCGTTAAGGGCAACGGCAATATCATCACCAACCGCCACCCTGCCTTGTTCTACCAGAGTCACCGGCGCTAGCGACCAGTCGGGCTTACTGCTTTCCAGTTCTGCCAGTAAAGCAGTTAAAAACGGCACGCTTTGTTGCATAACGGCGGTGGCAGATAAGCCATCCGCAATCACTACCGACAGGTCATAACCTTCTTTATCACTGGCCTGCTGTAGAGTGTAAGTACTTGCTTCGTTGAGTTTTCGACCAAGATCCGGTCGCTGCAGGTACACATAGCGGTCCTGTGCTTCGCTGTGAACGCATAGCGGGTTCAACGGCGTGTTGTGATACTGTAGAGCGGCAAATTGTTTCAGGATTTCCTCCCGATCAAGCGGGCTGTGCACCGCATCAATTGCCTGTGCATGGGCCAGCTGAAACTTCAGCAATTCACTGGTGGGTAAGCTGGTTCCGGCGCGGCCAAGGCCAATTCGCGCCGCAGTGAGCTGGCGCAACTGCTGCCAACTGTCGGTATGCAGGTGCTGTTCTTCTTTACTCATAACTTGCCTCCTGCGCCTGACAACGCCGCGGCAAATCGGCCGGGAAGTTTATCGGCCAGTAACTGGTTACCGCTCTCGGTAAAGATTTTCTGTTGCTTTAACCAGGTGTCAAACTCCGGTGCCGGGCGTGCCCCAAACAACTGGCGAATATACAGCGCGTCGTGAAATGAGGTGGTCTGGTAGTTCAGCATAATGTCATCAGAGCCTGGTATGCCCATAATAAACTGGCAACGGGCACTGGCCAGCAGGGTAAGCAGCGTATCCATATCGTTCTGGTCGGCCTGGGCATGATTGGTGTAGCAAATATCGCAGCCCATGGGTAATCCCAGCAGTTTGCCGCAAAAGTGATCTTCCAGGCCCGCCCGGATAATTTGCTTCCCATCAAACAGGTATTCGGGCCCGATAAACCCTACCACCGTATTAATTAACAGAGGATCGAGTGCTCTGGCCAGGCCGTAGGCGCGGGTTTCGCAGGTTTGCTGGTCAACTCCGTGATGGCCATTGGCCGAGAGCGCACTGCCCTGACCGGTTTCAAAGTACATCACATTGTCGCCTACAGAACCTCGTTTAAGCGAAAGCGCCGCTTCACGAGCCTCTTGTAACAGCGCCAGCGACACGCCAAAGCTCTTATTGGTGATCTCCGTGCCGCCAATAGACTGAAACACCAAATCCACCGGCGCGCCACGCTCTACGGCTTCAATAGTGTTAGTGACATGGGTGAGCACGCAGGACTGAGTAGGTATTTCATAACGAGAAATCAGTTCATCCAGCATGTTTAGCAGTTTGATGGTTTGCGCCACGTCGTCGGTTGCCGGGTTAATGCCAATTACCGCATCGCCACTACCGTACATCAGGCCATCAAAAATAGAGGCTGCAATGCCGTTGAGATCATCCGTGGGGTGATTAGGCTGTAAGCGCGTAGAGAAATGCCCGGGCACCCCGATGGTATTACGAAACGCAGTGATCACCTCGCACTTACGCGCCACCAGAATAAGATCCTGATTGCGCATTATCTTGCTCACCGCCGCGACCATTTCTGGCGTTAATCCTAAGCACACATCCTGTAAAATCCTGGCATCGGTCGACTCCAGTAACAGCCAGTTACGCAACTCGCCCACGGTTAAATGGGCTACCGGAGCAAATGCCTCTGCGTCATGAGTATCGATGATGAGGCGGGTGACTTCGTCCTGTTCGTAGGGAATCACAGTTTCGTTAAGGAAGGTTTTTAATGGCAGGTCAGCAAGCACCATTTGCGCTACCACGCGCTCTTCTGCGGTGGCGGCGGCAACGCCAGCGAGCTGGTCTCCCGAACGCAGCGGCGATGCTTTTGCCATTACCTCGGCTAAATCCTTAAACCGATAATTTAGCTGGCCAAGTGTGTAGCAATATCCTGCCATAGCAACTCTCCCTGTGAGTGAGCACAGTGCCATCATGCCCGCGCATCGGTATATTTGCAATTGCACCGAAGCGACAGGTTTCCCTTACAGGTGGCACATTCCGCCAATTTACTGTTTAATTACTGTTCAAAACAAGGATTTGACGATTAGGAAGTCATTATGAAAACGCTACTATCCATATTATTTCTCACTGCCAGCCTGGTTTTTTGCATGATTGGCCAGGCAAACGCAGACGAGCATGGCACGAAAAATTTAGATTCTGCATTATTTGGCTACTGGTATGGCGAAAACATTCCCATACCCATTGATGGCAAAATGGTTAATAGCCGGTTTTCCTACTTCTTTTTAGAAAACGGACAGATGTTAATGGGTCCGGAAATAGCGGTAGAAAAGGTAATGAAGAATCATCAGGACACCACCTCACCAGAAAGGATAGCTGTGGGACAGGCACTAAATAATCCCCAGGGCACCACCTCTTCAGAAAGCGATGTAAAGACAGGCACTTAGACCGTAGAGGACAATTTACTGCTGGTTAAATGGGACAACGGTGCCAACACTAAACGCCGTTACGGGATAAACGGCAATGTTTTGGAAATGCTTAACAGTAAAGGTGATGTGGTTGCCGCTTACCGCCGCTAAGGCCTTCACATTATTGCGAAACCCCGTTCCTTTTCTTACTAGGACAGGCATAGTTAAATATTTGCAAACGCACCGAATCGACATGCCCCCCTTATTTTAGGACAGGCACTAGTGAACCGCGTCAAATAGAGTTTCTTCAGCTAAGAGAATTAGGCCGTTGTTTGGTGTATTTTTATATTTCTGAGGATGAAATTAAGGCACTTGATCTTGCAGAAGCGGCAAGGCTGGCATGTTTCCGCGCCCTGCACTTAGTGTCTGGCGATGTGGAATGAAACAGTGTTGATTAAATACTGTGGTTTGACTCAACAGGCCATGATAGTGCTAACCGTGGTATTTATGTTTTTGGCGTTGCGTCGTTAATTTTTCAATACTTACTGATGATTTAAACTCAGTCTCGATCCCGGTTATCATCTTGTTCCAATCACAGTTTTCTAGCCCAACTCTTGTTAGTATCGGGGAAGCTGTATTATCAATTTTCCCATTTCTTCCAGGGTGGAAATGCCGTCCTGACAGTTCAACCAGTTGAATATAATCTTCTACCCGAAAAGGGAGGCCGTCAGGCATGTTATTACTTGGATTGCCTGCGAGAGGAAGTAATTGCTCCGGTTGTCGATTTGACCTGGCTGCCTTGATTCGTTTTTGAATGCTTGTGTGCGCTGATGCTTCTGGTGTATCAGCCAAACAGGCGCGTACAGGATTTAAGTCAACATACGCCATGCAAGCGGTTAAAGAGGCTTCATCCAGAAGCGCCTGTGACTTAAACCGACCTTCCCAGAAATGACCTGTACACTCGTCTTCTTTATTAGCCCGACGGGCGATGAATTCGTTAAGCAACCGCATAAACCAACTGATGTCATAAAGCCGCTGCCGGTAAATTTCAGCCAGGCTTGTCACGGTTTCAATTTCAGCTTCAGTCAAAGAATTGCATTGAGCAGGGTCTATGTAGCGTTGAGACAATAACATACCTTTGTAGAGCCTGTGCCATCGTCTGATGATGTCTTTAACACTTAATGCATCGGCCTTTTGCTTATTGATGCGTAAGACCACATGGGTATGGTTGCTCATTACCGCATAAGCGCATACATCAACACAAAATACCTCTGCCAGAAACAACAACCGGTCTTCTACCCATTGCCTGCGATGCTCGTAGCTCTTACCTGTTATTTCGTCCTTTCCACACAAATATGCCCGTCGCACACAGCGGGAAACACAATGGTAGTAAGGGGTATCTGCAAGATTGATAAGGGCTTTACGAGGTCTGGGCACATTGTTTCACTAAACTAGAAAAGTTGTGTGTTAATTGTGCCAGCACCAAGGCAAAATCCAACTGCCCATGGGTCTAGTGAGTGACTGTCCTTGTAAAATGACTAAATCCAACTGACCATGAGTCTAGCGAGTGACTGTCCTTGTAAAAAGGGGGGAGGGCTTTACGTTTTAGCAAAGCCCCGTTCTTGTTTAGCACACTGCCGCAAACGCTTTTGCGGTGGCATCGATGTTACGGCTGTTCAGGCCTGCAACACACATACGGCCGCTGGCAATCAGGTACACGCCAAACTCGTCTTTTAAGCGTTTGATTTGCTCAGGGCTGAAGCCCGTGTAGCTGAACATGCCTACCTGTGCGGCCAGATAGCTGAAATCCACATCAGGACGCAGCTCACCGAGTTTTTCGACCAGTTGCTGGCGCATGGAGTGCATGCGCTCACGCATGGCTTCCAGCTCAGTTTGCCATTCGTTGGTCAGCGCTTCACTGCCCAGAACATGGTTAACCAAACGGGCTCCGAACGACGGTGGCGTTGAGTAGTTAGTACGCACGGTAAACTTAAGCTGGCCCTGCACATTCTCTGCCGTTGCCGATGACTCACAAACCACATACAGCGCGCCGACCCGCTCACTGTAAAGCGAGAAGATTTTCGAGAACGACTGCGCCAGTAAAAACGGCTGGCCGGTTTCTGCCATCAGTTGAATCGCTTTTGTATCTTCGGTTAAGCCAAAACCGAAGCCCTGGTAGGCCATATCGAAAAATGGCAGCAGGTTTCGCTTTACAACGATTGCCACAACTTGTTGCCATTGCTCAGTCGTCAAATCGATACCCGTTGGGTTGTGACAGCAAGGATGCAACAACACCACAGCCTGTTCTGGTAACTGGTTTAAATCGGCCAGCATACCTTCGAAATCCAGTACTTTGGTTTCCGGATTGTAGTAACGGTAAGTATTTACCTTAAAGCCCGCGCCTTTAAAAATAGAATGATGATTTTCCCACGTCGGGTTACTTACCCACACCTCTGAATCGGGGAAATAACGCTTTAACAGGTCCGCGCCAACCTTCAGTGCGCCGGAACCACCCAGGCTCTGGGTTGATGCTAAGCGACTGTCCACTAATGGCAATGCATCACCAAAGGCCAGCGATTTAACCGCAACACGGTAATCCGGCAAACCATCCATTGGCAGGTATACCGGCGAAGCAGGAGGATTTGCCGCCGCCCAGGCCTTAGCGGTGTTTACACAGTTGAAGTCCGGCACCTTACCGTCTTCATCAAAGTAAAACCCGATGGTGAGGTTTACTTTGTCCTCACGGGGATCCTGCATGAATTGTTCAACCAGCGAGAAAATCGGGTCGCCGGCATAGGCATCGACATGTTCAAACATAGTAATTCCTTTGAGTAACCGCCTCTTGGGGCTGGTTTTTAACTAAGCTATTGGCCAGCGCTTAAGCCTGGCCCAACGTAAGCTGCTACCGTCGCTTACGCCAAATAACGGTCTTTGCGGTGGTTAAGCGCAATCAGTATGTTTAACACTACCGCACCAAGCACCGAGGCAATCAGGGCCGGAATGCTCACCACGAAAAACGCAGCACACACCACCAGCACATCTACACCCATTTGCAGATACCCCGCGCGGAAGCCGGTTTTATCCTGAATGTAAAGTGCCAGAATCGTTACACCACCCAGGCTTGCACCATGGCGAAACAATACCACAAAGCCAGTGCCCATGAGCAGATTTCCGAACAAGGTTGCGTAGAATAAATTCAGTTCGCCAAACTGAATAAATTCGGGGTGAATTTGGGTAAACAGAGAAACCAGCGACACGGTAGCAAAGGTTTTAAGAGTAAACAGCACGCCCATTTTCTTAACCGCGAGTACATAAAACGGAATGTTAACCAGAAAGAAGGCCAGACCAAAGGACATGGGTGACAGGTAATCAATGAGGAACGCCATGCCTGCGGTGCTGCCGGTCAGCGCGCCTACTTCGCGCAATAAAATAGCGCCAAAAGAAACCAGTATGGTACCGGTGATGAGGGCCAGAACATCTTCTACCCAACTGTGCCGAATGGAATTCGGCTGACTGATTACTGCTTCGCTCATGCTATTACCCACGGATTGACTAAGAACTAAACCGTGAGAAATATAGCACAAAAACAATCATATTATGCAATAAAAACAATTTATTTGCGCATATTGTGCGTTGAATTGACATTTTCAACTTATTACAACCATACCCCGTCTTCTTTAAGCCGTTCCAGCACCACCGCCGTTCTGATATGCCCCACGGTTTTATGCGCTGCCAGATTACTGATTAACTCAGACAAATCGCTCAGCTCAGCCACCGCAACCTTAAGAATAAAGTCGGCATTGCCGGTAGTTTTGTACATGTCCAGAATGGCCGGAGTTTGTTTTACCAGCTCATAAAAAGCGCTGACCGCATCGGGCGCAGCCTCTGCCAGGGTGATCTCAAGGATAGAGGAGATATCCAGATTCAACGCCGCGGGCGAAATGCGGGCGCTGTAACCAATGATGTATTTTTGCTGCTCCAGATGGATACGGCGGCGGGAAATCTGCGAGGCAGACAGCCCCACCAGCTCACCCAGCTCCTGATTAGTCAGACGCCCGTTCTGGCGCAGCAATTTCAGGATCTGTTTATCGTAATCGTCTATATCATGCATACTTTGTGCAAATTCCAGGGCAATTAATCATTATTGTGCAAGCTTAGCGCGAAAAGGCTATTAAATCATGCAGAGTATTAATCGACGGCAACTGGTGCTCCGGCTGATAGAACAAGCGGTTTAAACGCCCGAGGAAATTGACCTTACGATTGGGATCCTGAGGTTTTACCCGGTGCTCGCTGCTGGTTTGCAAAAATTCCTGTGGGCGCAGATTCAGTTCACGAATTTCCTCGGTGGTAATGCCCTGCGCATAAACCGTACTTAATATACGTTCGGTTTTGCTTTCCATAATGGGCATGATGTCAGCTGCATAGAGCTCGCTGATAGGATCACCAATGGCTGACAGCGAGTGATTGATGGCCGCCCACAGTTCATCATGGCTGTAATGGGCATCCTCAGGCGCATAATACCCCATCACTTCCCATTCAAACTCGGCATTGCTGGCGGCAATAGAGCTTTCCGCTTCAGGAGAAAACGACAAATCGGGTCTGGCACCAATATTGTAGGCATCCACCGACAAACCAATACAGATAACCAAATCGCCCATCACCGCAGGGTTTTGATACAGGGCTTCGAACGCAGCGCGCTTAACCCCCATCCAGCCATAAATCAGCGGTTTTTGCTGAGCAAAATGACGCACTTCATGGGGTAAATCCTCGCCGTATTTTCTGATCAGCAAGGGTAATGGATCGGCCTCTAACTGACTTTCCGGCACCCACACTTCGTATTCCAGGCGATTATCAGCTTTCCCACGGCTCTTAATACCATAAGAGAGGTTTACCGGCCGACAAATACTGCGATCTTCATCAACGCGATGGAAGTATTCTGAGCGTAAGCGCTTGATAAATGGCGCATCTAATCCGGCAAGCGCCGCTGTGGGATAGCGGTAGCCGCAGTCGCTGTCATTTACAATGGTGAGACCAGGAACACGCTCAAGCAGCGCTTGTTTCAGGCCTTTAAACACATTGTAATCGGGCAAAATAATGCTGCGCTCCGGTTCAATGGTAAAACGTTCACCGGTTTCGCTGATAAATTTGGGCGTTTTACTGAACTCGTAGTTATCGAGACCTAACTGCTCCGCGATGGCGCAGTCTCTTAAGCGGGCAATCTCCAAAAACAACGCTTCGTGATTGCGAATATGTTTTAACAGCGGTCGTTCCATTTACTCAACATCTGATTATCTGAAGCCTGTTAATCAGTCTGCCAGAAATAGCACCATAGGTTAAGCACTTAAGTAACGGGCAGGATTAGCGCTACAAACGCCGTCACATTGCCAGCGGGTGAGCACCGCGATATACCGGCGAACCGTCAGATCATGATAAATAGGATCGTACAGGGTTTTAACTTTTGATTTTGGCAGATGGGTTATTCCCCGCAGTTGTTGTTCAGCGTCCCGGGACATCGTAATGACGCCCGACGTGTAACCGTACAACAAACGAATAAAGCCATCCCGTAAGCGGTGCCCCCCGAGCGCGTAATCAGTAGTGTTAAATAGTCCCACTACATTTCCCTGCAGGCCGCTAAGCAGGTTGGCCATAGACGCCGCCTGAATGACCTGGTGCTGCACTGCCAGCAACAACTGCCCGGGATGCCCATGCATATAACGTTTGAGTTCGGGCACTGCCAGCCAGGGATTGTCAGCTCTTAGGTACTGAACCTTTAAACAAGGGTGATCAACGGAATAAAACGGACATTTTTCGCCACTGCCTACCAGCAATACATCCACTTTAACGCCGCGATTAATCAGCGCTTCGATGATATGCAGCGTAATGGTTTCGCAGCTGTTGTCACATTGGTTTTCCGCATACGACATAACTATCGCAAGGTGCGTAAGAGAATGATGAGCTATGTTCGGCATGCTAACCTGACCAGTTTTGGGTTACTCCACATACACAGAGTTAAGCACATTTACCCGGCCAGATCATTAACATTTTTATAACAATTTATACTGCAGCAAAAAATTTTCTTAAGAATCAAAGCTCCGTGCTTTATTGTCACTCGTTTCGGGCTGACTATCTGATTGGTGCAAGCGTCTTAGCAAGGCAATGTAGCGAGCCACGGCTACGTCCTGATGAAACTTATGTACGGCCGCTTGCAGCGTATTTGCCGGGAGAGGATTGTTGAGCGTATCCAGCATTGCTGCGGCCAGTAATTCACTCTCTCCACGAGGCACAACCCTACCTGTCTCTCCACCTCGCAATGTTTCTGTCACATCACCCACATCGGTAGAAACGCACGGTACGCCCAGGGCAAGGCACTCGGTAAGGACCGTAGGAGAACCTTCCCAGTCGGAGGAAAGTACAAATAAATCAGCGCGCCGCATCTCTGCATAAGGGTTTGCAATAAAGCCATACAGCGACACCTGCTCGCTGATACCCAGAGTGTTGGCAAGTTCTTCGAGGGCCTGACGCTGGGGTCCCTCGCCAAAGATGATTAGCCTGACAGGTAATGAGCGCCGGACTTCGGCAAATGCCCGCAGTAATAAAGCAAAGTTTTTCTGTGGAGATAAACGCCCGGCAGCCACAATCACCGGCAAGGTTTTATTTACTAGCCAGGGATGCGATGCTGGCAAACGGGCTTTTTGCAGCAGCGCCGGGGTTACCACAGGGTTTGCCAGCACGGTAACCTTGCTTGCTGGCAGGTTAGTGATAGCAACCAAAGATTGCGCTGCGTCTGCAGACACTGCGATCACGCCGCCGGTGTAACTGTACAATCTTCGCATTAATGCAAAGCGGATTTGCTGTGCAATGGCAGGCCGGTTAGCCAGTCCCACCTGCATATTATTGTGCAGTTGTCCTATTACCCTGCTCTTACTACCCGCCAGTTTACTGGCCAGTGCAGCAGCCTGAATAGCCCGGTCTTTCACGGCCAGTAATAATTTATCCGGATGCTGCTGTAAGTAGCGCTTAATTTCAGGGATGGCCAGAATGGCGCTGCTGGCACTGAGTTTAGTTACGGTTAGCAGCGGATGAGAAACCAGCTTAGCAAAATGCGGCCCGCGGGTTTTCAGCAGTAGCAGGTCTACCTTTACACCGGCGTTTACCAGCCCTTCAACCAAATGATTGGTGATCACCTCTACTCCGCCACTGCCAGAGTAAGACACCAGAATAGCCAGATGCGTGAGTGACTGTCCATTCACCTCATTCACCTCCAGTGGTTGTTCCTTTACCTGTGAATTCATAGCAACCGGTGTGACTGTCCTTAATATGTCATATTTGCATCGTATCGTTTTAATTAAACAAATTTATGACAACGCCCCTATTTCATGCTGCTTTCCCACAAACATCAGTTTCTCTTTGTTCATATTGCGAAAACCGGCGGCACCAGTGTGCGCGATGCGCTGTCGCAATACCGCTGGGATGCCCGTTATGGTTTGCCGCAGTTTGTGGTTAATAAACTGAGTCAGCTGTGCGGTCATAAACTGGGATGTCGATTTCCACGGCACAGTAAGGTGATTGCAGCCAAAGAAATGCTGCCAGCGGAGTATTTTACCGCACTGTATAAATTTGCCTTTGTTCGCAACCCCTGGGATTTGCAGGTAAGTTCTTACCACCACATTAAACGGGAGCGCCCACACCTGGTGGAAGGCTTTGCAAACTTCGACAGTTTTATGCGCTACAAGCTCGACCCTGAACGCTCTTATCAGTATCACATCGACACATCCATGCAGTTACAAACCGATTATCTGGTCGATTTGCACGGCACTCTATGTATGGATTTTATTGCTAAATACGAGTCGCTGCAGGACGATTTCAATACCATTTGTCAGCATCTTAACCTGCCTCTGGTCACGCTGCCCCATAAACGTAAAGCTACCGACCGGGCTAGTTATCACAGCTATTACTCAGACGACCTGGCAGAACAAGTCGGCACGCGTTTTAAGCGCGACATCGACTTGCTCAACTATCAGTACTAGTGGTGTTTGCCAGTCAGCGACAGCCGGACTATTTTTTCCAGTTCAAGCAAAATAAGCATGGCGATGCCAGTCAGCACAATCACCAGATTATCCGTTAAAGTCGGCGAGTGGGTGCCAAACACGGCTTGTAATGGGGCTATATAGGAAATCGCCAGTTGTGCCAACACCACCACGCCCACGGCTGCCCACACCACTTTGGTCCCCTTGATGCCCTGCAGGGTAATAGAGCGTAGGTTCATGGTGCGAACAAAAAACAAATAGAATATTTCCAGCCCCACCAGCATGTTCATTGCCAGGGTTCGCGCATACTCCACATCATGGCCCGCAGCAATGGCATAGCGGTAAATGCCAAACACGGCTAAAAAGAACAGCGTACCCACCAGCAGTATCTGCCAGACCAGCGCCGGCTGAATGAGTGCCTGTCCACGTGGGCGCGGTGGCTTTTTCATTGTGGCGGCATCGGTGGGCTCAAAGGCCAGCGCCATACCCAGCGTAACGGCGGTGATCATGTTCACCCACAAAATTTGCACCGGGGTAATGGGATAAGGCAAACCAGCCAGCAGTGCCACGATAATTGTGAGTGCTTCCCCCGCGTTAGTCGGAAGGGTCCAGCTCACCACTTTTTTAATGTTGGCGTAAACCGTTCTGCCCTGCTCCACTGCAGCCGCGATAGAAGCAAAATTATCATCGGCCAGCACAACCTCAGCAGCTTCTTTGGCTGCCTCGCTACCTTTGAGACCCATGGCAACGCCGGCATCCGCACGTTTTAGGGATGGCGCATCATTCACCCCATCGCCGGTCATCGATACAGTGAGACCCAAAGACTGTAATGCCATGACCAAACGTAATTTGTGTTCCGGCGTAGTACGGGCGAACACGTCGGTGTGCTGCACCGCCTCTTTGAGTTCTTCATCACTGAGCCTATCGAGCTCTGAGCCAGTGAGCACTTTATCGGTATGGGTTAACCCCAGTTGTTTGCCAATAGCCTGCGCGGTTACACCGTGGTCACCGGTAATCATCTTGACCTGAATGTTAGCGTTCAGACAGGTTTGGACGGCTTTAATCGCTTCCTGCCGCGGTGGGTCAATTAACCCTACCAGACCAAGCAAACTCAAAGAGCCAGTTAAATCATCGGCCGAGAGTACCGTATGCTCAGCTTGCACAGGCCGCTGCGCAACAGCCAGCACACGCTGTCCCTGCCGGGCCATGGCCTCTGCCTTAGCTGTCCATAGTGAAATATCCAGGGTTTGTTCGCTGCCATCAGCGGCTTGCTGCGCCTTACACAGCGCTAACACCACCTCCGGCGCGCCTTTTACCAAAATAGCGCCATGCCCATTGTGGTCGTGATTAAGCGTAGCCATATACTGGGTGGTCGAATCAAAAGGCAACACATCGGTGCGCCGCCACAGGGCTTTAAAATCCTCACCCTCATCAAAAGTGGCCTTGCCAGCAAAACTCACCAGCGCCGCTTCCATAGGATCGCCTTCAAAGCTCCAGCTATCGTTGCGATGGTGTATTTCGGCATCGTTGCACAAAGCACAGGCGCGGGCGACCTCCTGCAACAGCGGTTGCTCCGCGGTATGCACAGGCTTACCGTTAAACAACACATCACCAATAGGCTCGTAGCCTTCGCCATCCACGTCGTAATCATTCGCCGCGGTCTGCACGCTCACCACCATCATCTCGTTGCGGGTGAAGGTGCCGGTTTTATCAGAACAAATCACCGAGACTGAACCTAAGGTTTCGATGGCCGGTAACACACGCACTATCGCATTGCGTTTTGCCATTGCCTGTACACCCACCGCCAGTGTTATGGTGAGTACCGCCGGCAGTCCTTCCGGAATCGCTGCTACCGACAACCCCACCACCGCCAGGAACAAGTCAGTGAAGGGCTGATCCAGTAATAACGTGCCAACCAGCAGCAATATAACCGCAACGGTCAGAATAAAGCCTGTGATCCACCTGGCCAGCACATCCATTTGCTCCACCAGCGGTGTTGTGAGCTTTTGTACGTCTGACAGCATACCGCCAATCCGGCCGATTTCGGTATTACCGCCGGTCGCCACCACCAGCCCTTTTGCCTGTCCAGCCGTTACCGTGGTGCCGCTGAATGCCATACACTGGCGATCGCCCAAGGCTGCGTTTTCCGCCACTGCGGTAACTTGCTTTTCTACCGGTAAGGACTCGCCGGTGAGCAAACTTTCCTGAATAGCCAGGCTGTGGCTACTGAGTAAACGAATATCCGCGGGCACCTTATCGCCCGCCTCAAGTAATACCACGTCGCCGGGCACCAGTTCTTCACCGGCAACGGTGCGACGTTTGCCATTGCGGATCACCGCGGCTTTGAGCGCCAGCATCTGGCGAATAGAGTCCATGGCCTTTTCAGCCTTGCCTTCTTGCATCACACCAATAATGGCGTTAACAATCACTACGGCAAAAATAACTGCGGTATCTATCCAGTGCTGCAAAAAGGCGGTAAGCACACCGGCAATGATAAGTACAATCACCAACAAGTTAGCGAACTGCTTTAAAAATCGGGTTAATGAGCTGGCCTGGGGGGCCTCAGGTAGCTTGTTGGGGCCAACACTCGCTAACCTTTCACTCACCTGTTCCTGAGTGAGGCCGGCGGGATCGGCATTCAGAGCTAAGATAGCCTCCTCAGAGGAAAGCGCGTGCCATTGGGGTTGCTGTTCATCGGTCATAAATACTCCCGTAAACACATTAGTGGCATGACTACAAAAGGAAAGCTGTTTTACAACCTCCTTTTTTGCCAGAGAGGATAGTAATAACCTACTAAGGTTACAGCCAAAAGATACTGATATGTATCAATGATACATTCGCCTGCTATGGATTTACCGAAGACTGGTTGCAGGTAATTAAGTGGCGGGACTAAAACGCAGCGATAAAACGAGTGCTGTACAACACAAAAGGGAGGCCTTAAGCCTCCCTTACGGATTCGAAATAACGTGTTATTACCATTCACTCTCTGGCACATGTACCACGATACCATCAAGCTCTTCGGTCATGGTAATCTGACAAGACAAACGACTGTTCGCAACAGGCTCGATGGTACTTTCCATCATCTCCCTTTCGTCTTCATCTGCCGTTCCTACTTTACCAATCCAGGCATCATCAATAATGCAGTGGCAGGTTGCACAAGAACAGCTGCCGCCACAGGTGGCAACGATTTCTTCGATTTCGTTTTCAATCGCCGCCTGCATAATGGATTCGCCTTCTATAGCATCAACCACTTTAATGCTCTCGTCAGGCAGAATAAACGTAATATTTGGCATAATCATACTCCTGTCAGACAACATAGAGCTGTCTGCTATCTTGTTAATCAATTGGCCGACGCGACTTATCCACTCCGGATTCATCAGTAAACTGCTTACAGGCCGTCTTCAAAAGTCAGGCATAATTAATGGTATGTAACCCTCATTGCACGCCAAAACATTTTGTTTTGCACCCATACTAAACCAATCTAAATTATGATCCAAACAAATTTGTACATAATTTTTACATTATTCAAAATAAACAAGAATTTAAAAAGTTAAAAATAGATCAATCATTACTTCAGCCCAGTAAGATTAATCGCAAGCCCACCCTTTTTTAGTGATGCAACCATACCATATAGGCAAAAAACGGTTAATTTACCAACCTCGTCACCCGCATTTTTTGGCAATATGCAGTGTGCGTAACAAAAAACATAACATTCTTCGTATTTCGCCGACTCTGTACCTATGGTTTTATATCGCTCAAAAGGGGCAAGTTAATTTAATAGACCCGAGCTAAGCAAAGACAACAAGTTGAGAGCGAATATGACGTCTAAAACCTTTACCGAGATTCCGGTTATCGACATTTCTGGTTTATACAGCGAATCCATTGAAGATCGCCTGAGTGTGGCAGAGCAAATGGGCAAAGCCGCCCGCGACGTGGGCTTTTTATATGTGGTGGGTCATGGAATGCCCGCCGACAAGATTACCGCCCTGCGTGATGCCGCGAAACGTTTTTTTGCCCAGTCTGAAGCCGAAAAAATGAAATATTATATTGGCAGCTCAGCCTCTCATAAAGGCTTCGTGCCAGAGGGGGAGGAAATCTATGGCACGGGTAAACCCGACAAAAAAGAAGCTTATGACGTAGGCTTTCCTGCCCCCCACGACCATCCGTTGGTGAAAGCAAAAACGCCATTAATCGGCCAGAATGAATGGCCTGCCCTGGATAACTTTAAAGAGCCGGTACTGGATTATTATGAAGCCGTATTTGCACTGGGTCGTAAGCTTTTTTCCGGCTTTTCTCTGGCCCTGGGTTTACCGGAAAATCACTTTGAATCAATGATCACCTGCCCACCATCAAAGTTACGACTGATTCACTACCCGTTAGATACTGAGGCAGAGGACCGTCCAGGTATTGGCGCTCATACCGACTATGAATGTTTTACCATTCTGTTACCAGACCAGCCCGGTCTGGAAGTGATGAACGATAATGGTGAATGGATTGATGCCCCCCCTATTAAGAAAAACGGTGAGGAAGCCTTTGTAATCAACATTGGTGATATGCTCGAAGTGCTCACTGCGGGTAAGTTTGTTGCTACCTCCCACCGCGTAAGAAAAGTAGCCCACGAACGCTATTCCTTCCCATTGTTCTTTGCCTGCGATTACCATACGCTCATTCGCCCGCTCGAACAGTTTGACGATGGCTCCGCAGAATACAAAGAACTCAGCATTGGTGAACACATGTATAGCCAGGCATTGCAAAGCTATCGTTACCTGCGCGAAAAAGTCGCAAAAGGCGAACTGTCGCTGCCAGAACGGGCCACCGGCGTAGCCACCTTTGGCCACCTGAAAAATAACAAACCAGCGTAACAACGGGGTAAGTTATCCCCTGTTTTATGGCACACTCACTCGTTACAGGGCTGTTCAGCGAATAGCCCTGTGGTTTTTGAGGTATCAACTGATATCAATTAACGTGTAGAAGAGCCCGATTCCCTTACCGTATCAGGCAAACCCTGAGTAAGACCTTTAGAGGACCCGTAATGGCTGAAATAAACGCCGAACATGAATTACGAAAAGATTTAGCCGCCGCCTACCGCCTGCTGGATCTGGAAGGCTGGAGCGATATGATTTTCACGCATATCTCTGCTCGCCTGCCGGACTCGGACGATAGATTTTTATTAAACAGCTACGGCTTACTGCCGGAAGAGGTCTGCGCCTCAAACTTAGTGTTAGTGGACGTTCAGGGTGAAAATGCGGGTAGCAGCCCTGCCACTGTTAACCCGGCTGGGTTTACCATTCACAGCGCCCTGCATATGGCCAGGGATGACGCCCATTGTGTAATGCATACGCATACCATGGCTGGCATGGCGGTTTCCGGACTTGCTGAAGGACTGTTGCCCGTTAACCAAACCAGTATGGAATTTTTTAATCGCATCGCTTACTACGATTACCAGGGCATTCCCCTTGAGTGCGACGAACGCGAAGCCATAGTGGCCGCCATGGGTGACAAAAACAGTATGATCTTACGCAATCATGGTCTGTTGACTGTTGGTCGCACTGTGGCTGAGGCGTTTTACCGTATGTATTACTTAAATAAAGCCTGTGAAATTCAGGTGGAAACCATGAAGACCGGCGGCACGCTGTTAATACCGTCCGATGATGTCTGTGAGCATGTAGCTCAGCAAGCTTCCAGCCCGCGCTATATGGCACAGAGTATTGACCTTATCTGGCAGGCAATGATCCGTAAACTGGACCGCATTGACCCTTCTTACCGCAATTAATTAGCCTTCGACAAAAAAAGACCCGCAAAATGCGGGTCTGAAGGAGTAAAGAAGGTTTAATACGGCACCTTCGATTACACATGAAACATTCAATCGTCTATACCATGGCCACATACTGACGAATAATTTGAGCTGACTGCTCAAACCGGGCTTGTTCTTTATCATTGAGCGTTAAGGTAAATCGTTTCCCCAACCCCATTTTACCAACCTGTGTAGGGTGACTGATATAACACTGAGCCGTTTCGTCATACACAGAAACCGAATAAACCTTCTGACTGTCATAAAGAATGGCCTGGCAAATATTGGCTGCCATTGCGCCGATACCAAACTCAGTACAGCCTTTACCATTGTAAATAACAGCGCCAGATTGCATCACGTCGAACTCAATACGTGCCTTATCGTCATCGCTAATGTTCCACTGTTCTGCCGACACACCCGCCATTCGCATGGGTGACCATGCTACAAACTGCGAGTCGCCATGCTCTCCTGCCATGTAGCCATCGATATCTCCCGGGTTTAACTCCAGGTGATCACCCAGCAGGCGCTGCAGGCGGAGTGAGTCCAGGGTGGTTCCGGTACCAAAGACACGACTCTTTGGTAAACCGGACGCCGCCTGCAGCACCTGGGTGATAACGTCACACGGATTAGTGATATTGAGCACAATACCGGGGTATTGCGCTTCTTTGAGTGTCTCGGCAAGGGCCTGGATGCCCACATTGTTGCTATGGAATTCATCCAGACGATCAAGTGAAGTAATATTTGCCGGGCCAATTGCAACAACAATGATATCGGCTTTCAGCATATCCTCGGTGTCGTTTACCGTTATGCTGACATCCTGATTTAATGCGATGAGCGCATCCTGTAGATCCAATGCGTGGCTGGTCGCTTTGACGCTATTGGTATCTATAATTGTAAGGTGAGATACCAATCCCTTATTAATAAGGGTATAACCTAGCGCTGAGCCTACCCGGCCGAATCCAACAATCGCGATATGTCTGTTCATCTCTTTTCACTACAACTCAACATTAAGTTCAGTCTAGAGGCTTGTAACAGGTCTCGCTAACAGTGTTTTTTTATGCTGCCATGCAATTTTGTAATGGTAATCAGGTTTCTGCGCGAACAGGTTCAGCAATTACATCATATACACCCCGATTAAGTCTGGCGCCACTTTTCTCGAGACTACCGATAATGGTTTTAAGTACCAGCAATGTGCGCTGAGTCATATGTGCTTTTGGTTCTGTTACCAAGTAAACAGATTCACCAATTTGCTGATCAGTTTGAATGATTTGCATTAGTCGCCCCTGCTGAATATCTTCACGTACCTCCATCACATCAGCCAGGGCAAGCCCCATACCTAGCCGGGCAGCTTCGATAGCCTGGTAAGCATAATCAAAATAAGTGTGCTGAAACGCTTGCTGCACATTCAGCCCGTGTGAGCTCAGCCACTGCTGCCACTGATTAAGCCGGTCATGCAATAGCGGGTGGGCCAGCAGCGAAGCAGGCGAAGCCTGAGGCTGACCATTGACTAACTTAGGGCTACAAACCGGCACATAATATTCATCATAAAGCTTAGTCACCACACGACTCTTATCGGTAGGCGCTCCTAGCGTCAACGCAATATCAAACTCCTGATTAAGCGACTCCTCCAACGGCTCCAATGTTTTAACCCGTAATGTAATTTCCGGATATTGTTGCTGCACATGAGTTAATACCGGCAACAACCAATTCATGGATATAGTCGCGGTACTGGCAATAACCAGTTCACCGGCTATCTGAGTCGGATTCATATAATGCAGACCTCGGTTCAGCTCCTGAAAGGCGATCTGAACCGAGGCCAATAAGCGCCTGCCAGTTGGCGTCAGCTGAATTCCATTGCCCTCGCGGTGAAAAAGATGACTGCCCAACCGCTCTTCTAACTGACGGATATGTCGGCTGAGTGCCGAGTGTGATACATGTAGTTCTTGTGCGGCACGGCGGATGTGACTATGTCTGCCAGCGGCTTCAAAAGCCCGCAATGCCGTAAGCGGAATTTGGCGTAAATCCAGATAAGGGGAAGGTTCCGGTCTCATTTAATCACCAGAATGACGTTAATTTAGCTACATTAAAGTACCAATTAGCACCATAAGCCAAAAAAGACAATTTTATTTTTCAGAGAAGTTACTCTTTATTCGTTATTTCTTCCGCCGCCTGAATGGTGCATCGACACGTCTTTCCAGACGCTGGCTTCCATTGTGTCCGATCACTTTGACTTGCACGTTTTCACCATTAAATAGCTTTATAGACGGACTATTTTCTGTAATTACACTGCTGTATTCCATTTACATTAAACAGTGTGATTCACGACCTCCTCAACCGTTTCTTTGGTCAGAAGTATTGGTATGCGGGTAATTTTTTTGCGTACAGTTTGTCTTCAGACCCTTCAGTATAGAAAGAGACAATTTCGATTCAAGCAAACTTTTCTCACCAAAGTGGTGACAAAATCAGACCAAATGGTAACATCATTCTCAACTCGGAAATTGCTCGTCTTTGCCAGATAAAATCCAGCCAACTCCTCCCATGCATTAGTTAACACTTTCTCAACATCGTGCTTCGGAAATAGTTCCTTAGGACTATTTTAACTCCAGACCAAACGTAGTCTTATAAAAATCCAAAAAGTTAAAACTAATAAAAATAAAAAGTAAAATTACACCAAGGAACACCTTTATGAGAACCTTTCCACTTAACCCAATTTTTTGCGGGCTTGTTGCGACGAGCCTGTCTTTCTCGGCTAATGCCGCTGCACAAAAAAATACAGATACGTCTGCAAATGGTGAGCAAGTAAAGCTCGAGCAGATTGTGGTCACTGCGCAGAAAAAGGTCGAAAATATCCAGACTGTTCCAGTAAGCGTTGTTGCCCTGGGTATGGACGACCTTGGCAACCTGAAAATGCGAAACACCCAGGAAATCGTTTCTCAGGCACCCAATGTTCAAATGCTGGGAAGCAATGGCGATGCCCAGTTGGTGCTTGGCATGAGGGGGGTTACCCAGTCAGATTACAGCCCTAACGGCACTGGCGCAGTCGCACTGTATGTCGACGAGGTATACATGGGCGCGACACCGCTGGCATCAGGGGTACAACTGTTCGATCTCGACCGCGTAGAAATGCTGCTAGGCCCCCAGGGTACCCTGTATGGTAAAAATACCACCGGCGGCGCAGTGAATATTATGACAACCCGACCGCAGATGATGGGAACCAGCGGTTACGTAGAAGTTGGCGCGGGCAATTTTGGCTACCGGACCATGACCGGTGCGGTGGACCAGGAGTTATCCGACAACTGGGGTGCGCGATTCGCATTCACTTCAGTGAGCAATGATGGATTTGTGGAAAATAAACTGGCTGGCGCTGAAGATCTCAGCCAGATTGACGAACAGGCAGCGCGCTTTTCACTGGCCTATGAAGGTGATGGTCTCGATGCCATTTTGCGGGTGCACAAAAGCCGCAGCAGAGCCAACCCTACCAGCATACTTCTTATAGAAGCCGATGGCGGCGTAGCTAATGGTGGCGTTGGCATTGGCGCGACAGGCTACTCGCGGCAAGACTTAGGTTTTCATGAGACAGAAACCAATAATGTCAGAGCAAAGAAGCTCGACCTGACCGGTGCTAATTTAACCATAAATTACGGTCTGACAGATTATACCCTGACCTCGATCACCTCCTATGATGACGGTGAATACTTTACGCCTGAAGATGCTGACGCGAGTCCGTATCACTTACTGGAAGATGATTTTTACGCACATACCAAACAGTTTACCCAGGATTTGCGTCTGTCTTCCGATTACGCCGGGCCGTTTAACTTTATAGCCGGGCTCTTTTTTAGCAAAGACACCACCGATGGTGCCACTACCTATCGCTGGCTGGCTGACTTCGGCGATGGTACTCAGCCCCTGCCCAATAACTGTGAGGATACCTTTTTCTATGGCTGTTACTACGGTAACAGTTATGAACAAACACGCACGACCAAAGCCGCTTACCTGCACAGTACCTATGAACTAACCGATGAGGTGACTGTGACTGTTGGCCTGCGTCATACCCGTGATTCTATCGACATTGATGGCTACAGTTCATGGTACGGTGAAGCGCAAAACAGCTTCGGTCAGGACAGCGACGGTCCGGTGCTGGGCAGTTTAGGCCTGGATAACCGTAGCGAAAGCATTGACGATACCGATACCTCAGGCAAAATTGGCGTCGACTGGGCGATTAACAGCGATTTGATGGTGTACGGCTCTTACAGTACCGGCTACCGTGGCAGCGCGTTTAACGGTTTTGCGTTTGCGCCGGACGAGTTTACTTCGGTTGAGCCTGAAGAATTGTCGGCCTGGGAATTCGGTTTTAAATCAACCCTGCAAAATGGCCGCACCCGGTTAAACGGTGCCGTATTCCGATACAATTATGAGAATCAGCAGTTTCTTATTTTTGACGCCGGTTTACAATTCCTGCTAAACGCAGGTGAGTCTGAGATCCAGGGCCTTGAACTGCAACTGACAACGCAGGCAACCGACAAGATGACGATCAATGCCGGGGTTGGATTACTGGATGCGGAATATGTCAGTATGAGTTATGCCGGTGCAGACTTGTCAGGTAACACGCTACCCTCATCCCCTGAAACCAACGTCAATATTATGGTTGATTACGACCTGTGGGAAAGTGATTCGCTGTGGGTACAGTTCCACTACGATGCTAACTATATTTCAAAACAATACTTTGAACCCTTTAACGACGATCGTTTAGCCCAGCCCGGATACAGTATCCATAATGCCCGGCTTAACTTCTCATTTGGCGGCGATGCGCACAAAGTAGGCGTTTATGTGAAGAACTTAACCGATAAAGAGTACGCCACTTACTCAGTTGATCTGGTTGCGGACTGGAACGGACTCTTTTTCTTCCGCGGCGCGCCACGCACATTCGGGGCAGACTATAAATACACGTTTTAATCAACCAGGTTAAGGAAGTAGTATGTCACAGTTAAATTTAACTCAGGCTGAACGTGGCGCAGAGGCAACACAGATGTCGGATGAATTCGGGCCAGTAAAAGGCACCCTTTCGACAAGTCGCATCGCCATGATCTGGCTGGCAGCAAATTTGGTGGTGACAACCTTACTGACGGGCACATTATTTGTGCCCGGTCTCTCCTGGCTACACTCCATTGAACTCATCATCACCGGCACTCTGCTCGGTGCCACGATTCTGGTTCTGGTGGGCAATATTGGCACCCGTACCGGTCTGTCGACCATGTCGCTGACCAAAGGCGCCTTTGGCTTAAGGGGCTCTTACGTTACCGCCATCGCCAATGTCGTTATCCTGATGGGCTGGAGCTGGGTGCAGGCTATTCTGGCTGGCATTACTGTTGATTACATGGTGGAGCAAGTAACAGGATTCTCTAATCCGGTGCTTTTCTCAGTGCTGTGTCAGTTATTGGTTGTGGGGCTTGCCATCTTTGGCCATTCCGGCATTGAAAAAGTAGAGCCCTGGCTGGCACTCATTATCCTGAGCATTATGGGTTACGTTTTCTCAGTGGTGTTTACCGACTACTCGGTGGCCGAACTTACCGCCATTAAAAATGATCCAGCCTTAGGTTGGAACAGGATGCTGGTATTGGATGTGGTCATCGCGACCTCCATTTCCTGGACCGTGCTATCGGCTGAATTTAATCGCCTGGCGAAATCACAAAAGGCTGGCATGATTGGTTCGGGTATCGGCTACAGCCTGTCTACAGTGTTATCCATGACGCTGGGAGCCACCGCTATAGGTTACGTGGCGCTTAAAGGCCTCGATGTGAACGGATTTGACCCGATTACCATTGTCAGCGCTTTCGGCTTTCCGCTGGCCATTGCAATTTTTCTATCCGTCATAGCCACCAATACCATGGTGGTGTACGGCATGGTGTCATCAATACTCAACCTGTCGCCGGTGAAAAAGCTACGGTTTTTACCTACTGCCTTAATTGTTGGTGCTATTTCTGTGGTGGGCGCAAGCTGGCTGTCGATGCTGGATAAGTTCACTCATTTTCTCACCCTCATCGGTGCTTTATTTGTGCCGGTATTCGCCATCATGATTGTCGATTATTACCTGCTTAAAAAGTCTGATTATCACCAGGACATTTTACGCGGAAGCGGCGGGCGCTATTGGTATCGCAATGGCTTTAACGCGGTAGCATTCGTGGTGTGGATAGTCGGTTTTCTGTTGTCGTTTGGCTTATCGGGCAACGCCGGACAGTTTGGCGTCACCATTCCGGTGTTTGTGTTTGCGTTTTTTACTTACTGGAGTGGCATGGCATTCTTAACCAGAAAGAGACAGACAACGGCTGTGCAGTGAAGGCTGGCAGCAACGTTAGCGCAACTCAGACCAAAAGAGCGGCCGCCCATTGTCGTGTTTATTTTGTTAATGGGATTTTACAGACATTTTGTTTTTAGATAGGGTAGCAACAGTTAACGTTTCACATTGCATCCCCTTATGCTTGATGTCCACAGTTCAGGTTGGTACCAACTGCTTGCAGAGTTAACCCCAAAAACGGGGCAACCGGGCTTTTTTAAGGTCTTGTCTGACGCGCTTGGTCAGATTATTCATATTGATTGTACCGGCGCTATTTTTTACGACGGCACGGAAGTCACCAATGTATTCGAGGGCAATTTGTCGCCGGAGTACAGTGAATACCTTAAGCAATATCTGCAGGGGATGTATTTGCTGGATCCGCACTACAGCTTCCTGAGCAATGGAGTTGAAACCGGAATCTACCGTTTTCGGGACATAGCCCCGGACTGTTTCCATGAGAGCAAATATTACGAATCCTTTGTTAAACCGGTTGGCATCACCGATGAATTCGATTTTATCGTTAACATTAATAACCGTTACCTGGACTTTTACCTTAACCGCCTGAGCGGCGAATTCTCAGCGGCCGACAAAGCCGCTTTAACGGCTATTGCGCCAATGATCTGTTATCTCATAGAGACGCATTGGCAGGCTCAGGAAAAGACTTCCCGTCAATCAACGCAAACGACCTATACCCCGCACTATCACTCGTTTTTCGACTCTTTTGGTAAATCTATCCTCACCAGTCGGGAGCAAGAAGTGGTGAAGTGTATCCTGCACGGCCATTCGTCTAAGTCGTTGGCGGACAAACTCAACATCTCACTGAGCACGGTTAAAATTCACCGCAAAAACATCTATCAAAAGCTCGATATTAAAACCCAGTCAGAGTTGTTTTCGCTGTGTATCCAATCCCTGTCTCTTACAGAATCCAGTGAATTCGACGACCCACTGAGCATTTTAAAAAGTAAGAGAATCTCTGACTAAAGTATTTTCGCTGTGTTCAAAAGTGCTGTGATTTACAACCACTGGCCATCCAATCAGATAATAGCGACTTCTAAGCCAGTCCAGGCGCCAGATTGGTCTAATTTAATCACCATGATGGTATAAATTCGTTACTTGAATGTCCTGATTAACACCATAAACTGGAGTAAATATCATACATCTTCAGAGACCTTTATTATGACTACCGATTTTTTTCGCCGCCGTAACCTCGCTGGGGGCACCGAGAGAATGCCACACTGGGGCATGAATTCTGAGTACGGCGTTCTGCAGGACGTACTGATTGGCCCGATGGATCATTACACCTGGCAAACGGGTAATGCCATGTCGCGCCGTTCCATGCGGTTAGGTCGGCAGTTCGACAAAGAAGTCGCCAAACAGCAATATCAGGAAATGTGCGATATCTACGAGCACTGCGGAGTAAAAACCCACTTCTTACAGCCCGATGAAACACTGCCCTATCAAATCTACGCCCGTGATTCGTCGGTAATGACCCCCTGGGGACCGATAGTCACCCAGATGTACAGCCCATGGCGCCGTGGCGAGTGGCTGGAAGTGGTTAAATTCTATCAGGAAAACGATATTCCGTTATACGATGTAGTGACCGCTGGCACCTTTGAAGGCGGCGACTTCATGGTTATGGAGCCAGGCGTTATTTTTTGTGGTTACACCGGCGAACGCACCAGCAAGGAAGGCCTCAACCAGGTGCGTGGTTGGATGGAAAAAGAAGGTTGGGAATTCCGCGCCTATGAATTTGACCCGTATTTCCTGCACCTGGATGTTAAATTTGCCATGCTTTCTGAAAAACTGGCAGCGGTTTGCACGCAGGCCGTGGAACAGGAACAACTTGACTGGCTTAAATCACGTGGCATTGAGATTATCGATTTATCTTACCGTTCGGTACTGGAACTGGGCGTTAACGTTGTAGCACTGGGTAACGATCGGGTACTGGTACCCGCCGGTAGCACAGAGCTGGTAGAAAAAGCTAAGGCACATGGCCTGGAAGTATTCAGCCCGGATATGTCCATGTTTACCTCGGGCGGTGGCGGCGTGCACTGTATGTGTCAACCGCTGAGCCGTAAAGACGCATAGGAGAATCCGCATGACAGCATTAGCAGTAAATGGTAAACGACTGTGGTCGAGCCTGATGGAAATGGCCGAAATTGGGGGCACCGCGAAAGGCGGCTGTAACCGACAAGCATTAACTGAAGAAGACAAAACCGGCCGTGAGCTGTTTATTCGCTGGTGCGAAGAGATTGGCTGTACTCTGCGGGTCGATCAGATGGGTAATCTGTTTTTACGTATGGCGGGTAGCGATAACTCGTTACCGCCGGTGCTGATGGGAAGCCACCTGGATACGCAGCCAACCGGCGGCAAGTTCGACGGCGTTTACGGAGTACTCGGCGGTTTGGAAGTGCTGCGCACCATTTATGATGCCGGTATTACACCAAAACACCCTATCGAAGTAGCAGTATGGACTAACGAAGAAGGCGCTCGTTTTTCGCCAGCCATGATTGGTTCAGGTGTATGGTGCGGTGAATTCGACCTGGCCTATGGTCACGCCCGGACAGACAAGCAAGGCGTCTCAATTAAACAGGCGCTGGAAAGTATCGGTTACCTGGGTACTGAACCGTGCCAACCTTTTCCGGTAAAAGCGGCCTTTGAACTCCATATCGAACAAGGCCCGATTTTAGAATCCATCGGTAAACCCATTGGTGTAGTTAAAGGTGTACAGGGCATGCGCTGGTACGATTTAATTATCGACGGTCAGCCAGTTCACGCCGGCCCCACCCCCATGGAACAGCGCCGCGATCCCTTTATGGCACAAGCGGCTATCGTTAGTGAGTTGTACGCACTGGCAGCAACTCATTCACCCTGGGCCCGTGCGACATTTGGCGATATTAAAGCTGAGCCGGGATCACGCAATACCGTGCCTGCCCGCCTGACAATGGCGGTGGATTTACGTCATCCGGATCAAAACATCCTCTCTGAAATGGACACTAAATTCCGCGAAATAGCAAAGAAACACTGTGATAAATTTGGCTTAACTTACGAAATCAAAGACGAATGGAATTCACCGGCGGTACAATTTAACAGCGACTGTATTGATGCGGTACGCGATGCCACCGAGGCACAGGGCTATGCCTATGAGGAGATGTTCTCCGGTGCCGGCCACGACTCGGTTTATACCTCACGCGTTATTCCAACCTCAATGATTTTTATTCCCTGCGAAAAGGGCATTAGTCACAACGAAGCAGAAAACGCCACCCCGGAAGATATTGAAGCCGGTTGTAATGTGTTGTTAGGTGCCGTTTTAAAAATGGCCAACGCCTGAGTCACAACCGCAGCGTAAACAAGGATAAGCATTAATGAAAGACTACCCGCAACTGTATATCAACGGACAATGGGTAAACAGTGCGTCAGATGACCGGATTGAGGTGATTAATCCGGCCAATGGCGAACTTTACGCCACCGTACCTGCTGCCAATCACAGCGACATTGATGCAGCGGTTGCTGCAGCAAAGGCAGCCTTTGACAGCTTTTCAACCACCAGTGCCGATTATCGTCGCGGCCTGATCCACGCCATCGCCGACGGTATGGAAGCCCGCAAGGACGAGCTGATTGAAGCCATCGTTAATACCATGGGCTGTCCCATTGCGCTGACTGATGAGATTCAGGTGCAGGGTAGTATCGACGCATTCCGCAGTTTTGCCAGCTTAGCTGGCGAGATGGATCACAGTGAAACCTTCGACAACTACATTACCGTGAAAGAAGCGGTAGGTGTATGTGTGCTGATTAACCCTTGGAACTACCCGCTTTCACAGCTGGCCGGCAAGTTGGGCCCGGCGCTTGCAGCCGGTTGTACAACGGTACTCAAACCTGCCGAACAAACCCCGCTGCAGGATTTAATTCTGGCCGACATTATTCATAACGCTGGCGTACCTGCCGGGGTCGTTAACGTACTCACCGCGGTGGGCAGCGATATTGGCGATTACCTGTGTAGTCATCCGCAGGTTGATATGGTGTCGTTTACCGGTTCTACCCTGGCCGGTATTAAGGTTGCGCAGGCGGCCGCCCCCAGCGTTAAACGGGTGTGTCAGGAGTTAGGCGGAAAGTCACCGTACATCATTGCACCGGGTGCCGATTTAGCCGCTGCCGTGCGCTATGGCGTGGAAGATGTCATGATCAATTCCGGGCAAACCTGCTGTGCGCTCACCCGCATGCTGGTGCCTGCTGAGTCACTAAAAGAGGCAGAACAGATTGCTGCCAGTGTGGCTGCCGAGTGGCAACCGGGTAACCCCCTGGCCCCGGAAACGATGCTCGGCCCGGTAAGTTCCCATAAGCAACAGCAGCGCATTAACAGCTTTATCCGCCAGGGTATCGACGAAGGCGCCAAACTGGTTTGCGGCGGCCAGCTCACCGATCCGGCGCTGGCTAACGGCGCTTATGTTCCACCAACCATTTTCTCAAACGTGTCTAACGATATGACCATCGCCAAAGAAGAAATCTTTGGCCCGGTATTGTGTATTTTGCCCTATGAAACGCTGGAACAGGCGATTCAGATTGCCAATGACACGCCTTACGGATTGTCCTCCGGGGTATATGCCAAAGATGCCGAGGAAGCCCGCCAGATTGCGCGTCGTATTCGGGCCGGCCAGTGTTATATCCAGGGCGCGTTATTCAATACCGACGCGCCGTTTGGGGGTTACAAGCAGTCGGGAAATGGCCGCGAGTGGGGCGTAATTGGCCTGCATGAGTACACCGAAACCAAAGCCTTAATTATCTAAGCCGTAATAACCCGGCTTTTACCGCCGTAAAAAGGAGTTTGCCCATGTCTGGTAACGTATCAGCAGAAACAACCAAACCCATTCCCGCGAGCGAACAAAAAATGGGGCTTTGGGGCACGCTCTTTTTATGGACGGCGGCAAGCCTGGTCACCCCATCACTAATGACCGGGCAAATGTTTATTCCGGACATTGCTCCCCTAACCGCCATTGTCATTGTGGTGTGTGCGTCGCTGGTGGGCACAGTTGCACTAAGCGCCATGGCCATTATTGGCACACGCACCCGCTTACCCACCTTTGTAGTGGCCCGCGCTACTTTCGGCACCTCAGGCGCCAAACTGTTTGCCGTAATGAACATTATTATTCTGGCAGGCTGGGGCATTATTCAGGGCTATCTGGGCGGTCTGGCGCTCCACAAGTTTTTACTGGCAACCACCGGCATTGATAATGTGGTCGCGGCCATCATTATTACCCAGGGGCTGGTGATGATCATTACGTTGATGGGGCATACCGGTATCCAGAAAGTAGAAACCGTTGCCTCCATTCTGATGCTGGTCTTAGTACTCAGCGTTATTTATAAGTTACTGGCGGAGCACGGTTACACCGAACTACAAAACCTGCCGCTTTCCGATACCCCGTCGTTAACCTATGCCATTGTGTTTGACCTGGTGCTCGCTTCTGCCTTTTCCTGGATGGCATTACCCTGCGACTACAACCGCTACTGCCGCTCAGTGAATGTGAGCGCCTGGGGCATTGGCTGTGGCTATTTACTGGGTACGGTGATTGCCATGACTCTGGGGATCCTGGTGGGGAGTTTCACGTTACTCGCCGGCCAGCCCTCCAGTTACGATCCGGCCGAATTGCTGAGTGGCAACTATGCAGTGATCGCCTCTGCGGTGTTGTTTGTTTCTGTGCTCAGTACTAACTTGTTCAATTTATACAGCATGAGTATGAGTGCGTTGTCGCTCGGCAAGTCTGTACGCTTTGTTTATGTCACCCTGGGGTTTGGTTTATTTTGCCTGGCAGGTTCGCTGCTGCAGGAATTAGTGATGGCCGGTTTCTTTGACTGGATCCTGTTTGTAGGCGCTGCCATGATCCCCAGCTTTGCCATTATTCTCACAGACTATTACTGGGTGAAAAAATCCACCTGGTCAGCCACCGCGCAACAGGCCAACGGGGCCTTCAATGTACCGGCCATCATTACCTACATTATTGGCGCGGTTTTTTCACTGTACTTTACCTATGTTACCCCACTGGCGTTTGGCGCTACGGCACTGACATTTTTGGTAACTGCGCTGACCTATCCGGTCCTTATTCGCCTATGGCATCAGCTGCGCTCAACGCAGCGCAATGCGACGGAGGAAACCCCATTATGACGCAAACTACCTGGCAAATTACTGTTCCACCGGTTGCCTTTGGCCCGGGCTCACTGCAACAACTGACCGAGATTATTGTTAACGCCGGTTATAGTAAACCCATGCTGGTTACCGATCCGGGCGTAAACCAGCTGCCTTCTACGGAGTCGCTTAAACAGCAGCTTAGCCAGGCATTCAGCCAACTAACCGTGTATCACGATGTAAAAGGTAACCCAACCCGAACCAACGTGGACACTGGCATAACGCAGTACCGGCAAGCCGGCTGTGATTGCCTTGTTGCCCTGGGCGGCGGTAGCGCTATTGATGTCGCCAAGGGCATTTCACTGACCGCACACAACAGCAATGATCTGTGGGATTTCTGCTTTTTTGAAGATGAGGAATCGCTGCCAGAGCCAATCGGAGCGGACTTTTTTGTGCCGCTGGTGATTATTCCCACCACGGCGGGTACCGGCTCGGAGCTTTCCGGCAGTTCGTGCGTCATCACCGACGAAGCGCAACAACGTAAACGCGTTGCCTATCATCCGGCCCATTTTCCTTTTGCCATTATTGACGATCCGGAATTATTGCTTGGTTTACCGGCCAGCCTGACGGCCTGGACCGGTATGGATGCGCTAACGCACGCGTTGGAGGCTTATTGCGCACCGGATTTCCAACCTGCCTGTGACGGTATCGCGCTGGAGGCAATATCCCTATGTCATGACTATCTGGCCAAGTCCGTTGCCGACGGCAGTGATCTTAAAGCCCGCGAAAAAGTTATGGCAGCCTCCTCCATTGCGGCCATTGCATTCACTTCAAAAGGCTTAGGGGCGGTGCACTCCCTGGCCCACGCCATTGGCGCGATGTTCGACACTCACCATGGGCTGGCTAATGCGGTATTGCTGCCATACGTTCTGAAGTTTAATGCTCCGGCGGTAGACAACAAACTCTGTCGGCTTGCCCGCTTGCTGGACTTGCCCGACGCCTCTGCGCAAGGCGTTGTAGAATGGGTGGCGGCGCTCAATGACTCATTGCGTATTCCGGCCTCCTTACAGGCGCTCGACATTTCCCAGGCGGCACTGGATGACATTGCAGCACTGGCGATGCGTGATACCGAACACCATACCAATCCAAGAACCATGTCAGAACAAGACTTCCGGTCGATTCTGACCTGTGCCTATAACGGCGCGCTGTGAGACAATACTGAAAATCAAAAAGGAGGCCGAAGCCTCCTTTTGAGTAATGCGTTGCTTGAGCACTCAGCGGTAAGTTACCACTCACTTTCAGGTACGTGTACCACGATTCCGTCCAGGTCGTCGGTCACTTTGATCTGGCAACTCAAGCGGCTGTTTGGCGTTGCCTCAATGGCACTTTCCATTATCGACATTTCTACCTCATCGGCAGTGCCGACTTTGCCAATCCAGGCATCATCAATAATGCAGTGACAGGTGGCACAGGAGCAGCTTCCGCCACAGTCGGCGGTAATCTCTTCGATGTCATTATCGACAGCGGTTTGCATAATCGAATCGCCTTCGATGGCGTCGACCACTTTGATGCTCTCATCAGGCAGGATAAAAGTAATATTTGGCAAAATAATTCTCCGGTTAGACATTCGAAGATGTCAAAAATACGTTTAAATTCTCAGGTGCGACAAAGCTATTTGCTTTGCATTTTACGCAGCCACATCTGGTGAAATGACATATTGACCTGATCCCAGGCCTGCACGAGATGCCCCTGATCAGCGACTTTGGACGTGCGGGTATGTTGTAACTTATCGAGCAGCTCAATATCCTGCTCGTTAACCTCATTAAGCACATCGCTCAAACGGGCACGTTCAGCCGTGTATTCATCGCTGGCCGCTTCTTCGCTGGTCACATAGATTGACAAGGTTTCATCAGTTTTAGCCGCCCCGGTTGGCTTTACGACGATGGTCTGCACCCACACCGGGTCAACAAAAAACAGCGTGTTAGGGAAAATACCAAACCACTGTTGAGTGCCCATTTTTTCTTCTGCAAGCCCTGGCCAGTGCGGTATTTGTTTGGCGGTTTTCGCTGGCTTGTTGCTGGCGCCATTAGCCAGACGCAAACCGACAATATCATCCGACAGAAACAAGTCCTCCTGGCCGAGTGCCGATTCAATAGAACAGGCCTGTGAATGCACAAACGGCACATGGTAGCCGTCCAGGAAGTTATCCACCGCCAGCTTCCAGTTCACTTCACCGGAGTAATCCGTTGAGCTAACCCGCTGCAGACCCTCTTTGGGGTATTCACTTAACAGTTCATCCAGTGGCTGAATAAATTCTTCAAACGGCTGGGCATCGCCAGACACGTTAACAAAAATAATGTCCCACCACACCGCAAAGCGCACCGGGATTAGCCCCTTGTCTGCTTTATCTTCCGTTGAAATAGGTTTGTTTTCATTACCGTAAAAGCGTGGTGCGCCCATCAACTCGCCATCGAGTTTGAACGACCATTTATGATACGGGCAAACAAGCGTACGTTTATTACAGGGCTCATCGACCAGCGGCGCGCTTTTATGGCGACAAACGTTGTGAAACACACCAATACTGCCGTCTTTGGCGCGAATGGCAATCAGCGATACGCCAGCCATTCTTACTGGCAGAATATCGCCAGGCTTTTCAATCTGCTGGCCAACGCCGATGCTCGCCCAGCCTTGTGCAAACACCTTCTCTTTTTCTTGTTCGTAGACCGCATCGTCAGCAAATACAAACCCCGGTAAACCGTGTTTGGTGACGGATTCAGTCTCGATATTTTGCACATCAATTGTTGTCATAGTTCCACTCGCCTGTTGTATCGTATTGCTTATTATTGGTATAGCGTTATCAAATCATATCCAGCGATTTTCGACTATACGAAGAATGTTATGTTTTGCACACACACCTTTAAAAACGTGACATCTGGCTCGCAAAAAAACACAAGGAGGCACTTTTGTGCCTCCTTTCAAAATATTTTTCTGCTGGCGGTCGGTTAAAACAGCCAGTGAGCAATTACCGTTAGTATAGGTAAGGCAATACAGGTACGAATACAAAATATTGCCACCAGTGACTTCACCGATAAGGGAATGGAGGAACGCATGATCAATATGGCACTTTCAGCAAAGAAAATGAGCTGAGTCACCGATAAACCCGCCAGTACAAATTTGGTTTCAAGCGCCGTTAATTCGCTGGCAATGATAGTGGGCACAAACTGATCAAACAGACCCAGCACCAACCCTGGAGCAGCCGCCTGCGCCTCTGGAATTTGCATCAGTTCCAGCAGTACACTGAGTGGGTAAGTGAGTGTCTGGAAAAACGAGGTGTTGTAGTAAATGGCCAGGGTAAACAACTCAATGGTCATTGCCGCAGGCATCATCATCAGGTAAATGTCCATCATGGAATGCCAGCCACGCTTAAGCGCTTGCCGGGGGGACGGCGCTTTTTCAGCAACACCATAGGCTCGCGCAACGGCGTGTTTTACCCGTGACTCGCCATCATCCACATCCTCATTCAGCGTTTTCCCGTGGGCCGGATAATACTCATCCTTAATTCTCGACAATGGCGGCAGGCGCGGAGTAATAATGGCGCAAAGCACACAGATTAAGAACATCGAACCATAAAGCTGTAAAAAGTAACTACCAAGGCCAGCCACATTTGCCGTTAACAGTACAAAAGGCACTGAAACAACAGAGAAATTGGTGGCGATAACCGACGACTCGCGAGCACTGTAGTAGCCTCTTTCAAACTGTGCGTTGGTTAATACCACCGCGATGCTTGATGAACCGACCCAGGAAGCAAGGGTGTCGATAGTCGCCCGGCCGGGCAAATTAAAAATTTTCTGAAACGGGCGCTGTAACATGGTGCCGACAAACTCAAGCAAGCCATAGTCAGTTAAAAAGGGCAGCAACAAGCAGCCTAATCCCACTAACAGAAAAATCGCCCCGGCCACATCAATATAGGCGGTTACGCCGGTTTGTTCTGAAATCAACCAGTGCGGACCAACTTGAAAGAGTGTCATTGCTGCCAGTACCGCTGCCGTTACGTTCACGATCACCCATAACCAGTGGGAGGCAATCAGCCGGTCTGCCATGGGCAGTTTCATGGCAATGTGTTTAGGCGAGGTGTTATATACGATCGACACCACTGCCGCCATCACAAAGCAGCTCACGGTGAAAACGCCCATATTGTCACCCAGCCAGTCGCTTATCTGGCTGGTAAGCAAGCCCAGTGCAATGGTCCAGGAGCCATCGATATTAAGCGGTGTTAAGAAAAATAAAACGCCAAATAAAGAACACCCAAGTAACTTTATCCAGGTTTTTGTCGTGCTGGTATCCTGCATGCTGAGGGCCTGTTCGTTATCGCTCATAATGGATCTCCTTAAAACGCATAGCCGGCTTCAAGACCCGCTTCGCTTACGTTTATAAGTGTAGTTTTGCCAGCCTGCGCGGCGGCTTTTAACGCGTTGGCGAACTGCTCCAGGGTGTCGGCGTTATACGCCACACATCCCATGGACTCTGCCAGCGCCGTGTAGTCAGGCGGAGTTATATTCACCCCCTCCCGTTGCACCCTGGCATCGTCCATGAAGCGGCGAATTTCGCCGTGGCCGGTGTTATTCCAGACCACGTAAATAACCGGCAGCTGATTTTCTGCCGCGGTAATCATTTCGTTTAATGAGAACTGGCCGCCACCGTCACCGGTTAAGCCAATCACTGGCAGATCGCCGGCTGCAATTGCCGCCCCAATAGCAGCCGGGAAGGCATAGCCAAGGGTGCCGTAGCCTGTGGTTGAGTGAAAGTACCGTCCGGGCGCTTTGGTTTCATAATAGGCCTGCGCGTAGTAAGCCGGCTGGGTAGAATCGCCCACGATTACGCAATCGCCCAGCACCGCATCAATGACTTCAAAAACGGCCTGATATTGTGGTTTGTTTAAATCTGATATGGCTTCTTTAAGTGCACTCACCCGGCTGTATCCGGCCTCTGCCTGAACGGCAGCCACCTGCTCATGCAGCGCACCGAGTGCCAGCCCGGCATCGGCATATACGGCGACATCGGCGCGATGATTACGCAATAACTGGGCAGCATCAAGGTCGACCCGAATGACTTTGCCCTGCATGGCAACATCGCCTAAAAAGAAAAAGTCATAGTCGGTTTCGGCCAGCTCGGAGCCCACCACCAAAACCACATCCGCATGGTCTTCCATCTCTTTGCGCAACGCCGGGTGCGACGGTGTACCACCCACCCATAACGGATGTGTTGCCGGCATCACACCTTTGGCATTACAAGTGTTAATCACCGGCATGCTAAGTTTTTCAGCCAGCGCCTGCACTTGTGGCCCTGCTTGTTTAGCTCCGCCGCCTAGAATCATCAATGGGCGCTGCGCGTTATTAAGCAATGCCGCCGCCTGCTCAATGGCTTGTGGGTGTGGTGCCGGCGGCTGTGGTAACGGCCAGGCAGACACATCTAAATGACTGGCATCGGCGGCCAGCACATCCAGCGGAATTTCGATATGTACCGGGCCGGGGCGCTGACTGCTGAATACCGCAAAGGCCTGGGCCAACACCTTAGGTAAGTTATCCGCACTTAACAGCGTATGGCTGAACCGGCATACCTGAGAGGTCAGTCCATGTTGGTTTGGCAGCTCATGTAAACGCCCCTCTCCCATCCCTAACTGATGGGTACGGTTTACCGACGAAATCACCAGCATCGGCACTGAGTCCTGTAAGGCCTGCCCCATGGCGGTAACGATATTGGTCATGCCCGGACCGGTAATAATAAAGCACACACCCGGCTTACCCGAGACGCGTGCATAGCCATCGGCCATAAAGCCGGCGCCCTGCTCATGGCGGGGCGTAATATGCGTCAGACTGGCATTTTCCAGGCCGCGGTACAGCTCAATGGTGTGCACGCCCGGAATACCAAAAATGGTGTCTACCGCATAGTTTTTTAAAATCTCTACCAAGGCCTGGCCACAGGTTTTCGTTTTCGTCATAAATTAATCTTGTTCTCTTAATTTTGTGCGTCCATGACACCCATCACGTCTATTCGGTCAACAGGTACTGGCTAAACCATGCCAGACTCTGTTCCAAACGATGCACAATATAGCTTGGTGTTGTCAGCATATGGCCCTGATTGGGGTAAATCGTCAGGTGCGTGGCTTTATCCTGCGATTTCAATGCCAGATACATCTGTTTGGCACCCATGCACGGCACGGTGCTGTCGATACCCGCACACTGAAACAGCGTCGGCGTATTAATTTGATCGGCGTGTAGCAGCGGGTAGCTGTATCGCAGGTAGGCATCGGTGTTCTTCCACGGCGTCCCCAGCTCCTGCTCGTAATCCGCGGAAAACACATCATTACCGTAAAATCCCAGCACAGTGCTTACACCCGCGCCACTTACCGCAGCCTTAAAAAGGTTAGATTTGGCAATAGACCAGTTAGTTAAAATACCACCATAACTCCAGCCGCCAACGCCAACCTTGTCGATATCAACAATGCCCTGTTCTGCCAGTGAATTAACCACTGCCAGCACATCGGCGACGTCGGGGGTGCCCCAGTTATTGAATATTGGTAACGAGTAGTTCAGCCCTTTTCCGGATGAACCTCGGGGATTAACTTGCACCACGGCATAACCCTGAGCCGCATAAACCTGGGCATCGAGTGAAAACTGGTGGAAAAACTGAAATACCGGGCCACCGTGCAGCAACACAATAGTCGGTAACGGCGTTAATATCTCAGTATAGGCTGGCAGCGTCACTAACGCATCCACGGTAACGCCGCTGTGCTGAATTTGCACGGCGTTGGTATTGGCAACGGTATAATCAGCCAGCCATTGATTAGGGTTAATCAACGCTTGCTCACTACCCGCCTCAAAGAGTGCGGCAGGTGCATCATCGTTGCCCTGGGCGACGATAAGCCGGGATTCATCACCACTGACGGTATAGCCCGAGGTAAGGTGCGCGCCTGGATTAAGCAGCCTGACAGTATCGCTGGCAATATCGATCTCCACCAGCCACTGCGCCATGTTATCTTCCTGCAACGCCAGCAAACGCTTGCCATCGGTAGTGAACGAAGGCGTATCAAAGTTTCTGTCTATGCGCGCCACCGGCGTAATGCGACCACTTTTTACATTACCCACCAGCAGGGCTTTCTGGCCGTAATAAGACGCATCCTCCGGCGTGCGCTCTACCCAGGCCAGCTGTTGACTGTCCGGTGACCACGCCAAAGGGGCCGGCCAGTAAGCCATGCCGTCGGCCTTATCTGAATAGGTGAAGCGGGTTTCTTTACCGGCCTTGACATCAAACACGTAGAGCTCGGAATTGTTAATCCGCTCGGCGGCAAAATCCGGGTAGGAGAAATACGCCAGCTTGCTACCGTCCGGTGACCATGTCACATGCCAGTGATTAAAATTTGTATCGGTAAGCTGAGTAACGGTTTCACCTTGCGTATCAACAATAAAGAGTTGCTCCGGCTGGGTCGAAACGTACCCCGACCATGGGCCAATATAGTTGAACCGGTCAATCTCAATCGGTGCAGGCGTGCCAGCAGCATTAACCTGCGGTGTATTGTTACTCGCCGCTACGGCCACCTGTTTACCGGTCGGTGCCCAGCTAAAATCGCTGACCCCCTGAGTAAAAGCGGTCACCTTGGTCACGTTGCCCGATGACAACGCCAGGGTGAAGACCTGCTGACTGCCGGAGTCGACATCAGTTCCCAACCAACTGAGTGTCGAACTACCGGCAATAAACGTCAGCTTATCAGGTTGTACCCCATTGGATAAGGTGACCGCTTTCTCAACGCCATCGTCCTTTTTGCACCAAATAGATGCAACAGACTGATCTTTTTCGGTGCTTACCTGGCGCTGGATCCAGCACAGCGTTTCACCCGTTGCCGTCAAAACCGGCGACTGCACGCGTACCAGCTGCTGATAATCGGTAGCGCCCAGGGTGGTAGTTTGCTCTGATGCAAC
The DNA here is from genome assembly GCF_001758465.1 of Marisediminitalea lipolytica. Lineage (GTDB taxonomy): Bacteria > Pseudomonadota > Gammaproteobacteria > Enterobacterales > Alteromonadaceae > Alteromonas > Alteromonas lipolytica. The sequence continues at coordinate 104,157 of NZ_MJIC01000009.1, read as the reverse complement.
AGCCGTTGCTGGCAGGCCAGGCAAAGCGACTGCGGCGGTGACCGCCAAAGAAGACAAACTAGCCAATACACGTTTTAACATTGATACTCCGGTTAACGCCCTTCCCGCCCAAGCTGGTTGAACCGGGTCAGGCAGCCGATTAAGACTGCGTTGATTTCAGGGCGTTTTGCCACAATTGTTCAGCGGTTTCTTTTAACAACAGCGCCTCTTCCCAACGGTCACTAAGTTCGTAACCATCCTGTCCGGTCATGGCATACACCGGCGGGCCGAGCTCGCTTAAAAACACGCATCGATTGTCTGAGTCACTACCTTGACGATATATCCATTTCTCGAACCCTTCCTGCCACCAGCTTTTAAACAGCTCAAACCATGGCTTGTGTTGTTCGAATAAAATAGGCACCTGAATTTGTTCCCGGGTAGCGACTCGTCCGTGAAAGGCTTCTGCTTTGGTAAGAAACTGGGACATTCTTTTTTGTGCCTGCTCATGCAAAGGCAAATACCATTCCTGATTGACAAGCACATGCGACAAATCTGCGACCATCAGCAAATCCGGTACCTTTTCCATCAACTGCAAGGTGAACATCAGGTCGTTGGTCATGCAGTTACGGTGAATTTCCACATGGGTTTTCACACCGGCTTCGTCGCCAATTCGCATCCACTCACGGGTGGTTGCCGCCACGTCATCAAGATCCCAAGGCTCAATTTGCCCGACAATAGCGATAAAACGGGGTTTGATCGGTTGTGAATTCACAAAATTCACGATGTCCTGATAATGCGGCACACTTTTTACAAAGGCGTTGTAACAGAGGTCCAGGTTGAACTCCTGCAACAGTGGCATCGCTTCGCTGATATAGGCTTCGGTGTGATAACCAATATCAAAACTCACCCCTTTAAAGCCCGCACTGGCGATCTTTTCAACCTTTTCCCGAAGGGTCCACTCGAACCCATCCGGGCGTTTAAATTCCATTGCCCACATGGATTGAAATACATCCAGACCTACCATTTTATGTCCTCTTCAGTTAGGGGGCTTACCCCTTGCCTGGCCAGTTCGCGCTGTAGCGCGCCCAGCGCTTCTTTATAGTGTCGCCACTGCCCAACATAGCGGTTATGCAGCGGCTCTGTTACCTGGCTGGCACTTGCAGTCTGCGTGGTGCCAGCGGCGGTATGAAACTGTAAACAGTCGGCTTCCCACGCCAGCTGGCAAAAGCCAAGCAGTGCGCGGCAACTGTTTTCAGGGTCAGCAATGAGCTGTTCGTAGCTCACCGTTAAAATTTGTTGCGGCCAGGTCTCTTGCCATTGCCGGGTCATGGCCTGATAGGCTGGCAGATACCGGGCAATGTCGGCCAACGAATAGCTGTAGTCATAGCCGCGGTTAAACAGCATCTTGAAATTGCTGAAAGCAGTATCCATAGCATTGCGCTCTACCTGGATAATGCGGGCATTGGGGATGGCCGCTAAAATCACTGGTACTAACAACGCGTTAAGCGGCAGTTTGTCGGTAAAGCACCCCTCGGTGGCCAGATAATCACGAGCCAGCGCCATATAACGTTCACCAATGGCTGCCATATTTTGTTTTGCAGCCTGGCCGAGTACTTCAGGCGTCAGCCCTTCCGGTCCGGCTGACGTACTCGCATCACCCGCCTCAAGCAGTGTCATGGGCAGGAAATTCAGTTCTCCACCGCTGGTCACCTGACTGTGACTGGCCAGCATGCGCTCAACCACCGTAGTACCGGTGCGCGGCATACCCACAACAAAGATGGGGCCTGATGCTTCACCTGAATTAGCGGCACAAGTAAACCGCCCCTTTGTAACCAGTGCCTGCATGGCCTGCATACGCTCGATTTCCTGCTCACAGGTTGCACGTTGCAGGGTTTTCTTCAGTGCGGCGCCCGTGCTGTAGGCTTTGTAAGCCCGTGACCATTGCTGTTGGTCTTCAAGCACCTTTGCCTTGGCGTAATTAAGCGCGGCAATAGCCTCACTGGCTTCATTGCCAAAGTCACCTGCATATGCGGTCAGGCATCGCTTAATGCTGGCAATTACCGGGGTCGGGTCGCGGTGCTTTTTACAGTGGGCCAGCGCACAACAGGCCTGATAGTCTATGGGATCAAGAGCCACTGCAGCGGTTAAACACGCTGCGGCCTTATCGATCTGGCCGCCATAACGGTATAAAGCCCCTAAGTTGAACAACACTTGTTGGTGTTCCGGCTCAGCCTTATGTACCCGCTCGTAAATCTCGATGGCCTGCTCGATATGACCGCCTTTAAAGTACAGATCAGCTAACGCGTTGAGCTGCTCAGTGGGCAGCTTGTCAGCTAATTCAAACAGTTTGGCGAGGACCTTTCGTGCCGCCTGCCAGGCGTTGAATCCGGCATATAGACGGGCCAGGTGCAGCAGGTAGCCAGGGTTAGTCGGGTCAATTTCGAGCGCCTTTAACGCACTGTTTACCGCCATGCGGTTTTGCTTCAGGCGGAAACTGATATCGGACATCAGTAACCAGCTGTCACCAGTTTCGGGGTACTGTTTGACAAGTTGAATACAGTCCGCGGCAGCCGTATCAAGATCACCCTGCGCTATTAGCGATTCAATTTTTTGAAAGGGACTTAATGTGTTCATGGACAAACTCCGACTGTATTCAACTTAACAAAGGTAGAGGTCAGACTGATCCCAGGCTGGGATCAGTCTCGCTCTTTATTGAATCAGAAAGAATAACTTGCGGACAAACCAATAGTACGAGGACGTACACGGTAGGCTGGGTCAGCAAGCTGATCTGGGTACTGCAGACCAAACTTCTCGCCTGAATAGACTTCGTCGCTGGCACTGCTGGTCATGTCATCACGGTTAGCCAGGTTGTCGGCGAAAATGCGTACTGACCAGTCGTCCTTACTAAAGACGACCGAGGCATTTAACAGTAGTGAACTGCTAATGCTGTCAGCATTACGCTCATCGTACCCTGTTATGAAACTGCCTTTGTAGGACAAACCTAAGCGGCTGCTTACTGAAATACCATCCATAAACTCGGTGCTATGTAATAAGCTGGCAGTAACGGTATGCTTCGGTACACCCGGCATAACATCGCCTGCACTGGCTACCATAGCCTGTGATTCCTCACCGTTAGCCACGTTAGGACGATAGAAGTCTTTGGTCAGCTCGGCGATGGTATAGCTCCAACCCAGGTTCAGCTTGAGTGAGTCAGTTAACAGCGCATTAATCTCTACTTCCGCGCCCTTAGATTCTGCTTCATCCGCATTGAACATAATGGGGAAACCACCATTTGGCGTAGAGAAGTTGAGAATTGGATCCTGCCAGTCGATGTAGAACACAGCAACCGAGTAGTTCAGTTCGCCATCCAGCAGCATGCCTTTGGTACCCACTTCATAGTTAGTGGTTTTATCCGGGTTAAAGTACAGATAATCCGGGTGCTCCGCATACACTCCACCTTCTACCAGCTCAGTCGATAAATCATCAACCGGCGCACCATTGGCACCACCATGACGGAAACCCTGGGCAATGTTGAAGTAAACCTTGGTATCTAAATCAACATCATAAGAAGTGTTTAAGCGATAAAGCGTATCCGTAAAGTTACGCTCACCTTCACCCGAGCTATAACCCAAAGCGCCTTCACCACAATATGGCCCACAAGGCGGTAAAATGACCGACTGGAACGCATAGAAATCCTGATCGAAGTATCGCAGACCACCAGTTACCTGCCAGTCGTCGCTGATGTGATAGGTTAATTCACCAAACACAGCGCGGTCGGTAAACTCTGTCGCCTGTACGTTACGGTAGCCCAGGTCAGGGGCCGCCGGGTTAACCATGCCGTAGAAGATATCCACGCCATAGATGTAATCGTCTGCAGTTTCATCGTAGTCCTGGTCAGCATAGTAACCACCAGCGAGCCAATCGATACTATCCAGAGAACCGGTAATGCGTACTTCCTGAGTAAAGGTATCCGTTTTGTAGCTCTTGATGCCGCGAACAACTTCACGCGGTACACCTGCGTAGTACTGCCAGAAATTCTGGTATGAATAACCATAACTCTGGTCGTGCATGTTTTCGGCTTCGTTTGACGTAAACGAGGTAGAAGAGGTCAGCATAGCCGAATCACCCAGCTCATGTTCGATAACCAGCGATGTAATAGATACTTCACGCTCGAAATCACCGATCATCTTGGCACCGGTATTATAGCCTTCAAGACCTTCTGATGTCGCTGTAGAGCCTTTGATTTCGTCCTTCTGATAAGCATGGCTTAACAAGATATCGGTTTCAGCACTGGGTACCCAGCGAGCTGCTATACGCGCCATCATCACATCTTCTTCGTTGATGTCTGTGCGCGAGAAGACTTCACCAGTAGGCTGATTATTTTCGTCCAGACCTTCCAGGTAATCAGCGTCGATGTAACCTGCATTGTGCAGTTTAGCCACCACACCACGAACGGCAAACGTATCTGATAGCGGTATATTAAGCACGATATCACTGTCAAAATCGGTGCCGTCAGACTCTGCATTTTGAGCAACTTTGCCAGTTACAGTGCCACTGAATTCGTCGAACTGGGGCTTGTTCGGAATATAACGTAACGTCCCGCTTAAAGAACCTGAGCCATACAGCGTAGATTGCGGTCCGCGTAACACCTCAACGCGGTTAATGTCGCGAATTTCCAGGTTGGCCGACATAGGGGTCTCGCCCAGATAAACAGATACAGCCGGGTCTGTTTTAGAACCAAAGTTTTCAGAACCCGCTGCATTAGCATTAATACCACGAATAAAGATACCGTTAGAGATACCATTTTTGCCGCGGCCTACATCATTAAGCGTCAAACCAGGGATATTGCGTGCCAGGGTGGAGAAATCCGTAATCCCATTCTCTTCCAGTGAATCACCACCATAAGCAGAAATACTATAAGGGACTTCCTGGATAGTCGTTTCACGACGTGTCGCCGTAACACTGATCACTTCCAGACTATTTTTTTCTTTTGCTTCACTTGCATCGCTTGGCGTACTCTGGGCCAGGGAACACAAAGGTAATCCCAGCAACGCACAACCGATGGCGACATTCACTTTACTCAGCTTCAACATTTTTTGCTTCCCGTTAATACTGTAAGAATTATTTAACTTTATTGTTGTAGTTTTCTCATTTGGCAAATTCATACTAGCCTCGCTGTTAATTTCCCTTCAAACGATCAAAACTTGTAATACCATTCCAAAATGGAATGGCATGACCAAAGCAATGAGAGCAGACCAGCGAAACCAACAATAGCCAGTGAGGTTGCCGGAGTTCGTGCTATGCTATTAAGTTATCCAGCATTAACACCCGTTCGCTGAACCGCTGCATGTTCGGTTAGCAAAGAAGAGAGGTTTTTTTCGCCATGGCCAGAAAACTGCCAAGTATTACTTCTTTACAGTGTTTCGATGAAGTCGCACGCCATCTCAATATGACCTATGCCGGAGATGCACTACACCTAACCCAGAGTGCAGTAAGCCGGCAGGTAAAAAATCTCGAAGAGTTTATCGGCCGCCCACTGTTTTATCGTCACGACAATCAGTTAAGTCTGACGCCAGTTGGCGAACAATACGCGCTCGAAGTTCACAAAATACTTAAAAACCTGGACGCGATTACGCAAAAAATATCGCTGAATGAAGTCTCTAAAAAAGCGGTGGAGCTAAAGGTAGTAACCGAACCCACCTTTGCTATTGCCTGGCTGATGCCCCGCTTAACCGAGTTTTACATTGCCTATCCGGATATCGAAATCACTTTGGGTACCGACTACGAGACCGTTACCCGTAATACCCGTAAAAGTGATTTTGCCATATTGTGGGGCAGCGGCGACTGGCCACATTACAAAGCTGAACCCTATCGCAGTGATACCTATCTGGCGGTAAGCACACCGCGCTACATGAAAGGTCGGCAACCCGCCCGGACCATGCGCGACGTCACTCAATTTAACTTTATCCACCAAAGCAGTGCTATCTCCACTACCGATGAATGGTTACGAAAAGCCGGTTTAACTGATAAAGAAATTTCCCAGATGGGTGGGCAAAACTTTGAATACTTTATGTATTTGCTACAAGCGGTGAAAAGTCATTTAGGCGTATCCATTTTCCCGGAGTACCTGGTAAAAGACAGTCTGGCATCCGGCGAACTGATCCTTGCCTGTTACGAAACCTACGTGCCGGATGAGTGTTTTTACATGCTGTACCCGGAAGAACGGCAGGAAGACTATGCCATTCGCCAGTTTCGTAAATGGCTTCTCACGCACAAAGATGATCGCTAATGACTAGCTTACCAACGGCTTCCAACTCCCAACAGCTCCACGACCAGCTGCCAGCAGTGATCGAAACCCTCGACTCTACCGGATTCTACCCTGCGCTGATCAACTGGTTATGCCGTTTTTTTCCGGTCGACAGTGTGTCGGTCATTGCCTATTCCGAGGCACACCCCCCGAAGCTATTGTTTGAAGCGCTCACCGAACAAGAACGGGAAATCTTTTTTGCCCGCTTTATGGATGGCACCTATGTAGCTAGCCCATCCTATCGCGGCGTGATGGAAAACTACGCGCCCGGCGCCTATTTGTGGCCCGAACTCATGCCCGATGATTTTCGCGAATCCGACCTGTACAAATCCTACTATCAGGCCAGTCAGATTGAAGATTTAGCCTATGTGTTCTGCGTACCTGCGCCAGGCGTGCATATTCAGATTGGCTTAGGGCGGCACTATCCCAACCCAAAATTCAGCCAAAGCGATATCGCCAACCTGTATCAGCTTGAAGCGCTGGTCAGATCCCTGGTAGATAAACACTATAAGCTGACCGGCAGCGACGATCCGCCAGATTCGGTCGTACTGTCTCGCCATGTTACTGAACGGGTAAAGCAGGTACTGAATAATTTTGGTGCCGATATTCTTACCCAGCGGGAAAAAGACATCGCCAAGCTGATTATCTCTGGCTACTCGTCGCAGGCAGCTGCAGAGAAGCTGTGTATCTCACCAGGCACTGAAAGGGTTCATCGGGCGAAAGTTTACGCCAAGCTAAATCTGCGCTCTAACTCTGAACTGTTTTCGTTGTTTTTAAATCATCTCACAGAGCTCTAGGAGCCATTAATCTGAGTCGGCTGCGCTGTCTCGGATCTCAGGGTAAGCCCTGGCACACTTATCCAGCAGCTCCGCAAACAGCGTCACTTTTTTCGGTTCAGCTGGCACTTCCTTGTGTACCACAGACTGAGAAAAGTTATAAAAATAGCGCTTTGCCGATAACACGCGAAAGGTGCCGGCATTGAGTTCTTCCTCAAAATAGCTTTGCGGCAGATAGCCAATAAATTTACCGGAAGCAATTAACGCTTTACGCGAATCAAACTGATAGGCAGTAGCCCCAGGATTGAGCTTTTTTACCTGCGCCCGACCAGCCTGGCTAATTTCCACCCCGGGCACTACAGCCGGAAACTGCTGCAGGGTCAGATCGTTAATGTCCTGCTCGTTAGTGTCAAAGAGCGGATGTTGTTCGCTGCAACACAAAAAAATTTGTTCATCAAAAGCCGGTTTATAGCGCAGTCCGGCCATACGCCGATAATCAGGAAACAACCCCACATGGGCCTTATCTTTTATTAACGCCCGTTCGATATTTTCTATTCGATCGCCATCTACCGAAATGCGCAATTCCGGGGCTTTTTCGTTAATTAATGCCACCACACTCGCCAGCAACTGGCTACGGGTTTGGTCGAGTATGTCTGAATGCAGAATGACCAGGCTGCCGCTAACCTGCTGACTCAACTGCGACACCGAATTAGAAAAATCACTCAACGCATCAAACAAGGTAAGCGATGCCTGATACACCTGACGACCATCAGGAGTTAGCACAAAACCGCCCCGTCCACGCTGACAAAGGGTCAGTCGAAGCCGGGTTTCGAGGTTATTCATGTGAATACTAATGGTCGAACGTGTCAGGCCCAGCTCATTCTCGGCTGCAGCGAAGCCGCCGTTCTCCACCACAGATTTGAACACATTCAACAACTTAATATCGTACTCGGTAATTATACGTCCAGCGATTTTCATAAGTTTTATATAATCAAACTTTAGGTTTAATGTTTGGTATTTAACATAGTTAAAAGCCCTGATTCAATAGCTGAAAGATAGTTAATCAGGTGAAATTATGAAAGAGAACGTAGCAGCATTGTTTCAGCCTGGCTCATTTATTAATGGCCAGTGGCTGTCAGGCGATGACCGTTTTGCGGTTATTAACAAAGCGACCGGAGAAACACTTGCTGAAGTAGCCAGTGCCGGTGCAACTGAAATGCAACAAGCTATAGACGCTGCGAAGCAGGCGTTTGCCGGTTGGTCAGCGACCCCAGCGGTTACCCGCGGGCAGTTGCTTCGCAAATGGTTTACCCTGATGACTGAACGCAGCGATGAGCTGGCCGAATTACTTACCCTGGAACAAGGTAAACCTCTGGCCGAAGCCAAAGGCGAAATTGCCTACGGTGCCGGCTACATCGAATGGTTTGCCGAAGAAGCTCGTCGTATTGACGGCGATGTGTTACCAGCCAACAGTGCTGCGCAGCGCATCTATGTTACTCGCCAGCCTGTGGGCGTAGTGGGTGCGATTACGCCGTGGAACTTCCCTAATGCCATGATCACGCGTAAAGCCGCCGCCGCCCTGGCTGCCGGGTGTACTTTTGTGGTGAAACCAGCGAGTGAAACGCCGTTGTCAGCATTAGCGCTGGCCGCCCTGGCAAAAGAAGCCGGTATTCCTGACGGTGTGATTAACGTAGTAGTAGGCACCAGTTCCCGTGAACTGGGCGGCGTTTTAACCCAATCGCCTGATGTTGCTAAGTTTTCTTTTACTGGTTCTACCCAAGTCGGAAAAGTACTAACGGCAGACTGTACCAGCACCATGAAACGCGTAAGTATGGAACTGGGCGGTAATGCGCCGTTTATCGTGTTTGATGACGCCGATATCGATGCCGCCGTTGCCGGTGCAATGGTATCTAAATTCCGTAACGCCGGACAAACCTGTGTATGTGCCAACCGCTTTATCATTCACGAAGACGTGCAGGCAGAGTTTGTCGAAAAGCTGCTGGCTAAAGTGGCCGACCTTAAAGTGGGTAACGGTATGGATGAGGGCACCACCATTGGCCCATTAATTAATGAAGGTGCTGCCAAAAATGTCCACCAACTGGTTTGTGCAGCAACTGCACAAGGCGCTGTGCTAAACACCGGTGGTGAATGGGACGGTGCTAGTTTTTATCCACCGACAGTACTGACTAATGTCACGCCGGAGATGGATATCGTCAGTGAAGAGATTTTCGGTCCGGTGGTCACGGTGCTGACATTTAAAGACGATGCTGAAGCTATCGCGCTGGCCAACGCCACAGAATATGGCCTGGCAAGCTATTTTTATTCACAAAACATCAGCCGTATTCACCGCGTTGCCGATGCATTGCAATTTGGCATGGTTGGTATCAACGAAGGGGCTATTTCTAATCCGGCAGCGCCATTTGGCGGTGTTAAAGAGTCTGGCTACGGCCGGGAAGGTTCAAAATATGGTCTGGATGATTATTCGTTCATCCAATACCGGTGCTTAGGAGGTATTTAATATGTCAAACAACGAACAACTACAGGCCAGAAAAAACGCTGCTATCGCCAGCGGCCAGGGTACACTCTACCCGGCCTACATAGAACACGCTAAAAATTCAGAATTATGGGATGTCGACGGCAATCGCTATATCGATTTTGGCGCTGGTATTGCGGTGTGTAACACCGGTCATGCCCATCCTAAACTGGTAAAGGCCGTTAGTGAGCAAATGGCGAAATTCAGCCATACCTGCGTTATGGTTAACCCCTACGAATCAGCCGTGGTACTGGCAGAAAAGCTAAACGCTATCGCCCCGGGTGATACGCCTAAAAAGACCGTCTTTATCAGTACCGGTGCCGAAGCGGTAGAAAACGCCGTAAAAATTGCCCGCGCTTATACTGGCCGCCGCGGTGTAATTGCCTTTAACGGTGGTTTTCATGGTCGTACCAACCTGACCATGGGTTTAACTGGCAAAATTACGCCATACAAAGACAAATTCGGCCCCTTCCCGGGCGAAATTTTTCATGTGCCTTTCCCGATCCCAATGCATGGCGTCACCGAGAAAGATTCACTCAAAGCGATTAAAAACCTGTTTAAAGTTGACATTGCTCCAGCCGATGTGGCCGCGCTGATCATCGAGCCTATCCAGGGTGAAGGTGGTTTTTACGAAGCCAGCCCGGCGTTTTTACAAGCCCTGCGTGAGCTGTGCGACGAGCACGGTATCGTGCTGATTTGTGACGAGATCCAATCCGGCTTTGCGCGTACCGGCAAAATGTTCTGTACCGAATATGCGGGCATTGAACCTGATTTAATGACCATGGCCAAAGGGATTGCCGGTGGTGTGCCACTGTCAGCGGTAGTGGGTAAGCAACACATCATGGATGCCTCGCCGGTGGGCGGTTTAGGCGGTACCTATGGCGGCTCTCCGCTGGCAACTGCAGCGGCCCTGGCGGTACTTGATGTCATCGAAGAAGAAAAGCTGATTTCCCGAGCCCAGTTCATTGAGAGTCAGTTCCGCGAAACACTGGGTCAGCTGGAAGCCGAATTCCCTCAGCTAATTGGCGATATTCGCGGTAAAGGTGCCATGATGGCGCTGGAACTGGTAGTGGATGGCGATGCCGATCAGCCTAACGTTGATCTGACCAAAGCGATTATCGGTGAAGCCATGAGTCATGGCCTGGTGCTGCTGGCCTGTGGTTTCTACGGTAACGTTATTCGATTCCTGCCACCACTGACTATTGATGATGCGACACTGGCTGAAGGCTTAAACACCTTTGTTGCGTTATTTAAAAAAGTCGCAACCAAATAACCCTGTCACGTTAAAAGCAATCGCCCGTCTGAGTGGCGATTGCTTTTTTACCATGATTTCCCACAGACCACTACTATCAAATACACAATGTCGCACCGTGCTGCGAGAAGATTTGATGCACTCTATCCAATTCTTCCGGACTGGAGTTTTTTAAGAACGTACTCAGGGAGCGGAACAGATCCAGCGCCTGACTGCCAGGCCCGGTAAACTCAATCATCTTGACGCCATTGACGCCAGACTGAAAGGCATGCACCTGATGCTCGGGAATATAGACCATGGCGCCGGCCTCAAAGTGGTAGCCGTTTTCATTCAGCATAAAATCAACCGACCCACTAATCACATAAAAGGTTTCTGACCAGGGATGGCTATGAGGCGGCGGACCGAAGCCGCTTTTTTCGCTCTCCTGCACGGTTACCGATTGCTCGTCACCTTGACCGGCATCACTCATAACATTTATCACGCCGCCCAATATATCGATAGATTCTGTTGGCACGGTATCCCGCAAAATAATTGCCTTATGCATTTTATCCCCCTGAACAGCCACAGCATTGCAAAGCATTCTGTTCAGTATAGAAGGGGTTTTTATCTGCCCACAAATGCAATTAACAATTATCTAACAGTCGGGCACACCGGTAGAGCCGAACTAACCTTCGGAACGCTGCGCAGCAAGGTATTTATAGAGGGTAGATTCGCCAATATTGAGCGCTTTGGCCACGTCTTTTTTCTTCATACCTTTGGCCAGGAGTTTGTTGGCTTTAGTAATAATCGTCGCTGGCAGCGCCTTCCGGCCCTTGTACTTACCTTTGGCCCTGGCTTTGGCAATGCCTATAGCCTGACGATCGATTAACAAATCCTTATCCATGCGTGCTGCACCAGCAATAAGGGCAAAGATATTGATGGCCGGACTGCCCACTGTTTCCAGGTTATCAACGATAAGCATAACGCCCTGACGTTCCAGTTCGGCGCTGACAGCGGCAACCGCCCGGATACTCCGTCCCAGACGCGAGACATCATGAATAATCAGCCGATCACCCCGGCGGAGTCGTTTCAGCAGCCGGTTTAGCTTGGGTTTTTGACCAGGATCGACATTAGGCTCACGAACAACAATGTCGTAAGGGTATTTGTTGATTAAAGCTTGCGCCTGGTCGTCAACGTCCTGTTTTTCAGTACTACTGCCAACGTATAAGTAGGTGGTCACGCGCTGTTTGCATAGGAATAAACTATGAACAAAATGATAGTAAAAACAATATTGAATACAAGCAATAAAAGACAGGATCGTAAAATTCTTATGCTTTCACCCCCTTTTGACCGTTGCCAGCGTACCTTAAGCAAAACATACTAGGGCTTGCAATCAACAGGACGCTGATCAGTGGCAAAATCTATTTCTGTTTTATTAGTCGAAGACAATCTCGCTATCGCTAAACAAGTGGTTAATTTTCTTGAAGGCCATGGCTGGCAGGTCGATTTTGCCGCCACCGGAAAACAAGGTGTGCAACAGGCATTAAACGGGCAGTTTGATGTGATGATCCTCGACCTTAATTTACCTGACATCGACGGACTGGAAGTGTGTAAGCAGGTAAAATCGCAAACCCTCAGGGTATTGCCGGTATTAATGCTAACGGCCAGAGATGCTTTTACCGACAAAGCCAAAGGGTTCGGCCAGGGCGCCGACGATTACCTCACCAAACCATTTGATCTGCGCGAACTCGCACTGCGCTGCGAAGCCCTTGCGCGTCGTCCCCAGCTGCATACCGACACCTCGGTTAGCGAAGGAGGTTTAAGTATGGATACCCGGGCCATGACCGTGAGCTGGCAGGATACACCACTGGCCGTCACCGGCATTGGGTTTAAAATTCTGCATAAACTGTTGAGTGATTACCCTTACCCGGTGAGTCGTTCTGATTTAATCAGTCACATCTGGGCCGATGAACCACCCGAAAGTAACGCGCTGAAATCGCACATGTATACCCTGCGCAAAACCCTGGAAAAGGCCAGCGGACAACCTTTGCTGCATACCATAAGCAATGTCGGCTATCAGTTAAAAGGACTGGATAATGATGTTTAGGGGGATACAGGCGCAGCTATTTATTGCGTTTGGTACTCTGGTGTTAATTATCAGCTTGTTTTACACCCGCCTGAGTATGCTGTTTATCGAGGTAACTCAGGATATTGTTGCCTCACATTTGCTGGCCATGGAAATCGACCATCTGCAACAAAGCTGGTTGCAGGAGCACAGCCTGCAAGTCACCTCACCGGCTTATCAACTGGTTGGGGCGAACAGCGACTTACCAGCCAAACTGACTCCCAGCACCTATAGTAATGATGTATTTAATGTCGCAGGCCAGGAAAACACCTACTACCAACCCTTTGCCCTGACAGACATGCCAGCACAGGGCGTGATTGTCAGTGCCAATGAGCTGCTGCCACTGAGTGACTTTGCCACAATCTACAGCGTGTTTTTGCTCAGTGTGTCGGTAGCGGCGATTATTCTGGCCATATTAAGTACCTGGTTTCTGGCGTCCCGGCTGGCCAAGCCAATACAGCAACTGGCGCTGGCCATTCGCGAGCAATCGCCCGATACACCTTGTAATATCAGCGGCGACAACCGTCAGGATGAAATTGGCGAGCTCGCCAGTGCGTATAAGAATACTTATTCTGAGTTGCAGGAAGCATGGCAGCGCGAGCGCGACTTTACCCATGATGTCAGCCATGAGCTTCGCACCCCCATTACACTGCTAAAAAACACCCTGACCCTGAATCCTGATGTCATACCTGATCCGTCAGAACGCCAGTTAATTGAGCAGGCAACCAACACGTTACAGCAAACGGTTGAAGTATTGCTGGCCCTGGCTAGAAAAGAAAACCTGCAGTTTACACCGGTTAAAATAATGCCCATTCTTGAAAAGCAGTTGCTGGCGCTGTATCAGCTTTATCCCACGCAAGCGTTTGCCGCAGAGATTGATTTACCCGATAACTTTACCATGCCGGGCAATGCCTACCTGATCACGCTACTGTGCCAGAACCTGATTAATAATGGCTTTTATCATGGCGGCGGCGCGGGCATTCATATTTATCTGCATGAAGATAAACTGGTATTTGAAAATCCACTGACAGACACTCCATCGCGCCCGTACTATCAGGGCCTCGGCCATGGTCAGTACCTGGTGCAACGCATTGCCAGTGTGATGGGATGGCAGATTGATATCCAGCAAACGGACACTCACTACCGGGTGTGTCTAGGTTGGCAGTAAGCGTACTTTTTGGCGCAGTAACAAACTGCCCAGCCAGCAAAACCACAGGATTTGCAGCACACCAAACACGCCGCCCACCGCCGCAAAGGGAGGGTACAAGGTAAACAGCCCGGTAATACCAACAATGCCGCCATACACGCTAAGCTGCCGGGACACTACGCGGTGGTAATACAAACTCAGATTAATCATTACCATCCAAATCCCGCCAATCCATTCCACGCCATCGCCAAGGCCCGTCTGAATGGCAAAAATTGCCGGCCACGCCTGCTCTATTTGCGTTGCAGACTGGTGCAGCAGATATTCGATGGTGAGCACAGAAATAAAACCAATAGCAAATACGTAGGCAGCCCACACATACCCGATAAGTGCGCCAATCAGCTGTAACTGACCGGATGCTTCGGCCGGCGGTAAATATAAACTGCGGTTAAGCAGTAACAGGGCTATGCCAAACAGCACAAAAATAATCAGGTACCAGCTTTGAATCAGCCGGGGCTGGGCCAGGATCGCCTGCAAGCGTTCATCGCCGTTAACATGGATGTCCGGCATCACAAACAGTATCATGGTAAAACCAATGACGAAACACATTGCACAAACCAGGGCAGCAATGCCACCCAGGCGAAACCGGGAGTCCATTTGAGTTTCTTCAAGCCTTAACGGATAAAGGCCCCAACATAGCATTTTTCAGGGTGCTCAAGAATGGCATCAGGCTACTGACCGACCACTATTTTGTAACAGATTATCTAAAACGCACGTGGTTTCGATTAAGTTCGCTGACCTTACTACAGCCCATCAGCCGCATATCGCGTTCAAGTTCGGCCACCATTAGTTGCATAGCCCGCTCCACTCCGGGCTGTCCTGCCGCGGCCAGCGCATACAGATAATAGCGGCCCAAGCCAACGGCCTTTGCGCCCAGCGCCAGTGCTTTAAGGACATGAGTGCCGCGCTGAATGCCACTGTCGAAAATCACGTCTATTTTGTCACCCACGGCATCCACAATTTCGGCCAGATGATCAAAGGAACTCCGTGAGCCATCCAACTGCCGGCCACCGTGATTAGAGATGACAATGCCAGTACAACCAATATCCACCGCCCGGCGGGCATCGTCGGTGCTCATAATGCCTTTAAGGCAAAACTGGCCGTCCCAGAATTTAACCATGTCTTCCACATCTTTCCAGTTCATCGAAGGGTCGAGCATGTTGGTAAAATAATCGCCTATGGAGCTGCTGCCACCGCCCATGTCGATATGGGCATCGAGCTGAGGCAGGGAAAATTTTTCGTGAGTGAGATAGTTAATCCCCCAGGCGGGGCGGGTGGCAAATTGCCACAGGCCGGCCAGGTTGAGTTTAAAGGGGATAGAAAAGCCGGTGCGCAAATCACGCTCGCGGTTACCGCCGGTAATCGAATCCACCGTGAGCATCATCACCTGAATACCCGACTCCTTGGCCCGCTCCATCATGGCGCGGTTTAAGCCCCGGTCTTTATGAAAATAAAACTGATAGACCTGGGGGGTGTCGAACTGCCGTGCGATTTCTTCCATGCTCACTGTGCCCAGCGAAGAAACACCAAACATAGTGCCGTATTTTTCTGCCGCGGCGGCGACTGCCCGTTCTCCCTGATGATGAAACAAGCGCTGAAGCGCAGTGGGTGACAGATACACCGGTAGCTTCAGTTTTTGGCCCATCACCTCTACGCTGAGGTCAATGTCCTGTACCCCGGTTAAAACCCGTGGGATAAGGTCGCAATCGGCAAAGGCCGCGCTGTTTCTCCGCAGCGTGGCTTCATCATCCGCACCACCATCAATGTAGTTAAAAATAGGCCCTGGCAGGCGTTTTTGCGCCAGTTTTCTGAAATCGTGGAAGTTAAAACACTGATTTAATCGCATCTGTCAGTTCACTCGTCACATGGGTATTCGGGTTCAGCTTACCTCAAAAAAGCTAACATTGAATCCGGGATCAGTTGAGTAACCAACAAAGCGCGCAGAACGGCTAAGAACAAAGATAAAAAAGGGCATGCCAGTGGGTCGTATCAGCATGCCCCAGGCTGAGGGATCAGCCTATGCCAAGATCGTTTAATTTTTTATCCAGTCGCGGATAAACACGACGAGCATTACCAGAGTAAATTTGTTTACGCTGGGCGTCAGTTAAATCCAAAGCGTCGACGTAGCGCTTAGTATCATCAAAGTAGTAGCCGGTTTCCGGATCGATTCCACGAACGGCACCAATCATTTCAGAGCCGAACAGAATGTTGTCCAGATCGATAACTTCGAACAACAAATCGATACCAGGCTGGTGATACACGCAGGTGTCAAAATACACATTCTTCATTACGTGTTCGCGCAGCGGTGGTTGTTTAAGCATATCGGCCAGGCCGCGATAGCGCCCCCAGTGATACGGCACCGCACCACCACCATGAGGAATGATAAAACGCAGTTCCGGGAAATCTTTAAACAGATTGCCCTCTAAAAACTGCATAAATGCGGTGGTGTCGGCATTCATGTAATGCGCGCCGGTAGCATGGAAGTTCTCGTTACAGGAACCGGATACGTGGATCATCGCCGGTACATCCAGCTCTACCATTTTCTCGTAGAAGGGATACCAGCTTTTATCGGTTAGCGGCTTGGAGGTCCAGTGACCGCCGGAAGGATCCGGGTTTAAGTTACATCCCACAAATCCCAGCTCGTTGACGCAGCGTTCCAGTTCGGCCACGGAATTCTTAATCGGTACACCCGGCGACTGCGGCAGCTGACACACGCCAATAAAGTGCTGAGGGTACAGGTCAACCACACGTGCAATCAAATCGTTACAGGCACTGGTCCACTGTTTGGATACGGCTTCGTCACCTACATGGTGGGCCATAGCCGACGCACGCGGCGAGAAAATGGTCATGTCCGAACCGCGTTCAATTAACAGGCGCAGCTGGTTTTTTTCAATACTTTCCTGAATTTGCTCATCGCTGATATGCGGCACTTCTGGCAGTGCTTTGCCGTCTTTATAGGCTTTTAACTGTGCTTCCCGGAACAACTGTAAAGGCTCCGGTGCGGTAGTGTAATGTCCATGGCAATCAATAATCATAATTAAAGCCTTTTCCTGTTAAGTCGAATTAGTTATTTAGGAATGCTTTGTCGGGGATCATCACTTCCCCGCGCATTAGCAAACGCGCTGTGCGTAACAATGCAGCGCGACGAATGTTAATTGTGTCAGGCGAATCAGCCCCGTCGACATCCATTGCCACGGTAAACTGGCCGGTAGGATGTTCAATATCCAGCGCATCAAAGTTGCTGCTGGCAGACAAATATTCGCTTCCCACCGCCCCTTTAATTACACAGGCTGTGGCGACACTCACCGAACCAAGTACCCCGATAGCATCGTGCACCCGATGCGGAATAAACGAACGGGTATTTACCAGCCCGCCTTTCAGCGGCGCTGATAGCAGGGTCATCTTAGGTACGGTTTTGCTGGTCACATCACCCAAATTCATTTTCTCACCGGCCTGCAGGCGGATAGCTTCTACTTTCTGCTTCAACCCGGTCATGCTTTCAAGCTGATCGGGTGTTTCGTTACCGCTAATACCAAAGTCACTGGCCTGCATTACCACTACCGGCATACCGTTATCGATACAGGTTACGGTTACGCCGTCAAAGCTATCAGTGATATTGCCGGTAGGCAGTAAGGCACCGCAGCTTGAACCGGCGATATCCAGAAAGTCGATTAACACCGGCGCTGCGCCACCGGGCACGCCGTCAATCTCGGCATCGCCTTCGTATACGGCTTTACCGTCTTTCACCTGCACCTGAGCCACTGCCAGCGCCCCGGTATTAACCATATGAATCCGTACGTCAGTCACGCCGTCCCGGGCAGGAACCAGTCCTTCGTCAATGGCAAAAGGGCCAACACCAGCCAGAATATTGCCGCAATTTTGCGCGTCGCTGACCACCGCTTTATCAACCACCACCTGTAAAAACAGATAGTCGACGTCGGCATCATCACGCTCCGACGGGCAGACAATCGCGACTTTGCTGGTGAGCGGATGTGCGCCACCAACACCGTCAATCTGACGACTGTCCGGAGAGCCCATCGCTGCCAGTAACACCTGGTCTCTTATTGCTGGCTCAGCCGGCAAATCCTTAGCCTGAAAGTAAAGTCCTTTGGACGTACCGCCACGCATCAGGCTACAGCGAATGGCTTTCACGCTTTACCGCCCGTATGTTCTTCGTAGGTTACGTAGCGTAGTCCTTTTGCGGCCAGACGCTCACGCATGTTGTATATATCCAGACCCAGTTCACCATTGGCTAGTCTCACACGTTTGGACTCTTCATTCGCCACGCGCTTAAGCACATTTTCGTGCACTTCATCGGCTTCCTCGCGGGCAACCACGACTACACCGTCTTCATCTGCCACAACCATATCACCCGGGTTAACCAGCGCCCCGGCACACACCACCGGAACGTTAACGCTGGCGATGGTTTCTTTTACTGTACCCTGGGAATAAATCGCTTTGGACCAGACCGGAAAGCCGATTTCCTCAAGAGTTGCGGTATCACGTACACCACCAGCAATTACCAGGCCCTGCACGCCGCGGGCTTTTAATGAGGTCGCCAGTAAGTCACCAAAAAAGCCATCGATACAGTCACTGGTAGGCACTACCACCAGCACGTCACCCGCTTTACATTGTTCTACGGCGACGTGAATCATCCAGTTATCACCGGGGGCTACCTGACAGGTAACAGCAGGACCGGCAATTTTGGCCGGCTTATAAATAGGACGCATATATTCCGCCATCAGCCCTTTACGGCCCTGCGCTTCATGTACGGTAGCCACTTCGGCCCCTGCATAGTTTTTAATTGTTTGCTCTGACGGGCGCGGGCACCCGGTAACACATACCGCCATATTTGCCTCAAATACATTCAAATTCTGATACTGTCAGTATGCGTGCAGATAACCAAAAATTCCGTTTAGAAAGATGTAAAAATCCATTAGGATTTTCTATAATGAATTTAAATCCTCAAGGAAGACCGTCATGCAATTCAATATCAGGCATTTATTTTGCGCTCTCGAAATCCGCAAGCATGCTAATCTTTCCGAGGCAGCACGTCATGTTCACCTAACCCAGTCGGCACTCACACAAAGCATTCGAAAACTGGAAAAGTCCATTGGCGTTGCGTTGTTTACACGAGCCACAACGGGCATGTTTGTTACCCCGGAAGGAGAGATATTTTTAAATCGCTTTGAACGGGGCTTTGCTTACATCGAAAATTTTGCCAATACACTGTTTAATGCCGACCGGTCTGCCCGGCTGATGTTTTTGCGCGGTATCAGCGCCCGTCAGCTGGCCGCCCTGATACAAGTTGTTGAGCACCAGAGCTATACGGCCGCATCCCGGGTAATGGGGTTAACCCAGCCAACCCTGCACCGCACCATAAAAGAACTGGAAACCCTGTGTTGCCAGAATTTGTTTACCCGCTCGCCCACCGGAGTTGAAGGCACCTGGCGCGCACGACAGTTAAGTCGTCATGCCGGACTCTATTTTGCCGAATTACAACAGGGTCTTGATGAACTTCAGGAACTCGCGGGCTCGGGGCATGGCTCGTTAAGGATCGGCAGTTTACCCCTCACCCGTACGCGTATTATTCCTAATGCGGTTTTAAAACTTACCGAGCTGGCACCGCAGGCTTACATAAGTATTGTAGACGGCCCCTATGAAGAACAGCTGCACGCCCTGCTGCATGGCCAGATTGATATTCTGGTGGGCGCGTTACGATTTCCGCCCCTGAGCGACGAAATTACCCAACATCACCTGTTTAACGATAACCTGTCACTGGTGTTTCGCCATGGCCATCCTATGGCAACGCAATCAAGCCTAAGCGAGGCTGACTGGTCATCATTACAATGGATAGTGCCGAAAACCGGCACACCGGCCCGGGCAATTTTTGGCGAGCTGTTTAGCAATATGCAGCTACCGGCCCCTACCGATATTATCGAATGCAGCTCACTGGTAGCCACCCGCGCGTTACTCATCAACAGCGATCGCGCTGCGTTATTACCCGCCCGCCAGGTTGAGGTAGATGTACAGGCCGGCTTGCTGGCCGTGAGCCCGCTGGACCTTGGCGATCCTGTCAGGAAGATAGGTTATACCCTGCGCAAAGGCTGGACTCCTACCCGCTTACAGGCAAGCTTTCTGACCATTCTGGAACAGTCAACGCGATAAGCTGGCTGTCGCCAGCTATTAAATTTATCGATACACCTAACACAACAATCAATTGGTTTAATAACAGCTGCTTTATTAAATTTACATCTGGTTAACGTAAATTTAATAAGGATTGTATATGCATGCGCAACAGCCTGTTAGTGGCTACATCAAAAGGGAAACCTGTATCGGCCTGGTTATTAACGCTTTATTTAGTCTGCTGTTTGTCTGGCTTATTTTTGGCGGCCAGGCCGACGTTAGCCTGACCGGTGAACAGGGCCTGATAATCGACAGCATTCCGCAGGGACTGGCCATTGGCTTACTGGGCTCATTTTTCCCGTCAATGCTGACCCGTAAAAGACTCGCCGCAGGCGCTATTCATCCACCCGCAAATGTTCGCACGCCATCAGCATTGCCTCAGCTACCCTTTCTACGCGCACTGATTTTTGCGCTTATTTCAGCTTTGGTCTCATTGGGGCTGTTTACTTTGCTGAGTGTAGTCAGCGGGTTAGCCGCCATTAGCTTTATTCAGGCGCTTGTAATAAAGGTATTCTGGGGGGCGTTACTCGGTGGCGCAGTCTCTAATATTGCCCTGCGTTTTGCATTGCGGGACTATGCCAGCAAACCTCAACAGGCAGCTTTGGCATAATAAAAAGCCCGTCATCAGTAAACTGAGACGGGCTTAACTCTATATAGGTAGCTTATTCGTCAGCAAATACTTCGGTATCAATATCAGCTTGAGCACCCGCGCCATAACGCGCGCCCTTTACGGTACTGCGATTAACCAGTTCATCCGCCCTGGTCAGTAATTCCGGCGCTAACGTCAGGCCACTGGCTTTAATATCCTCAAGCAAATGGGCTTCGCTGCTGGTACCGGGCAAAGCATGAATATGTTCACCCTGTGCCAACACCCAGGCCATGGCCAGCTGAGCAGGCGTAATCCCGGCACCTTTAGCCAGCTCTGCAAATTCATCATATAACGCCTGATTGGCCAGCCAGTTTTCGCCCTGAAAACGCGGCATCCCTTTGCGAATATCCCCTTCGCCCATGGTCGCCGGATCGACACCACCAGCCAGATAACCCCGGGCCAGCGGGCTAAACGCTACAAAATCTGTGCCAAGCTCTTTACAAGCATCAAGCACCGCGATTTCAGCGTTGCGGGTCCATAAAGAGTACTCGGTTTGCAGCGCGGCAATCGGGTACTCCGCATGCGCTTTTCTTAAGGTGTCCGCCGATACTTCTGACAAGCCCACCGCACCGATTTTACCGGCTTTAACCATATCTCCCAGCGTGCCCACACTTTCTTCTACCGGCACATTCGGATCGATACGATGCAAATAGTACAGGTCGATATGGTCAGTTTGCAGGCTGGTCAATGCATTATCCAACGTTGCCTTAATGGCATCAGGATGACCATCAATAGTACGTTTGCCATTAAGGCCAACCATCCCGCATTTACTGGCCAGAAAAATGTCCTGACGAAAGCCTTTAATCGCCTCACCCACTTTTTTCTCATTTGCACCAAAGCCATACAGGGCAGCGGTATCAAAATGGGTAATGCCAGCCTCAAAAGCCGTGCTAAGAAGACGGTTAGCCGTCGCCTGATCCACTTTTTTTGCATAGGCGTGGTCAAGGTTCATGCATCCCAGACCAATCTCTGAGACCATGCGACCGGCCAGCTTACGTTGCAACATAATGCTTATCCTTTATTTACTGTGTAGCAGATTACTGCGCAGCTAATTGCTGCTCCAGTTCGTACAGTACACGATAGCAATCAAATACCTTGGCCACACTGCTGTTAGGCTCACGACCTTCATTAATCGCCGCAACAAATTCGCGATCCTGCAGCTCAATACCATTCATGGACACATCGACCTGAGAAACATCGATAGCATTTTCACGGCCATCTACCAAATCGTCGTAACGGGCAATATAAGTACCGTTATCACAGATATAGCGGAAAAATGTGCCGAGCGGACCATCATTGTTAAACGACAGGGACAGCGTACAAATAGCGCCGTTTTCCGCCAGTAGCTGTATCGACATATCCATCGCAATGCCCAGTTCAGGATGCACAGGCCCCTGAATAGCATTGGCTTTTACCACTTTGCTGCCAGCCTGATAGGCAAACAAATCCACCGTGTGCGCAGCATGGTGCCACAGCAGGTGATCGGTCCACGAGCGCGGCTCACCTTTAGCGTTAATGTTTTTACGGCGGAAGAAGTAAGTTTGTACATCCATTTGCTGGATGTTCAGCTCGCCCGCTGTAATTTTATTATGCACATACTGGTGCGAAGGGTTAAAGCGGCGGGTATGGCCAACCATACAAATTTTGCCGGTTTCTTCCTGCACCTTTAATACTTCCTGAGAATCTTCCCAGCTGTCTGCCAGCGGAATTTCCACCTGGACATGCTTACCCGCCTTCATACAGGCAATGGCCTGCGCCGCGTGCATTTGCGTTGGCGTGCACAGAATAACGGCATCGGCGTCGCTTTCTAACGCAGCTTCCAGCGTGGTGTAAACATTTGCAATGCCATATTCATCGGCAACCGCCTGGGCTTTCTCAGCGTTACGGCCTACCAGACCGGTAACCTCAACACCATCAATATTCTTCAGACCATCTAAATGTTTGATGCCAAATGCACCAGGTCCTACGACAACAATCTTCATAAAAACTCCCGTCTCTTTCTGACCGGCAGCCATAGCTGCCAGCACGCTGTTTTAATCCGCCCAGTAAAGGCGCATAGGGTTATCAATCAATAATTTACGCTGCAATTCTTCGGTTGGCGCAATTTTCGGGATCATGTCCACCAAGTGGCCATCATCCGGCATGTGCGATTTCATGTTAGGGTGAGGCCAGTCTGTTCCCCACAGTACCCGCTCAGGGAAACGCTCGACCACAGTACGTGCAAACGGCACCACATCGGCATAACCGCCTGATGGGCCGACCTGAGAAATACGCTCAGGGCAACTTACCTTGCTCCAGAAGTTTTCGTTTTCTTCCAGCAGTTTTAAAAACAACGCAAACTCAGGACCGTCGACTGGCTTTGCAACATCGGGACGGCCCATGTGGTCTACCACTACCGTGGTGGGTAACGCGGTAAAGAAATCATACAGTTCCGGCAGTTCCTGAGCTTCAAAGTAAATCACGATATGCCAGCCAAAGGGTTTGATTTTTTCCGCAATGGTAGAGAGCGAATCAAATGGCAGGGCATCCACCAGACGTTTAACAAAGTTAAAGCGAACACCACGAACGCCGGCATCATGTAAGGCCTGCAGTTCTTCGCTGGTAATATCCTGAGTAACGGTAGCGACACCGCGGGCAAGACCATTGGAATGATTCAGGGCATCCACCAGCGCGCGGTTATCTGCGCCATGACAGGTTGCCTGCACAATAACATTGCGACTAAAACCCAGATAGTCACGCAGCGCCCACAACTGATCTTTAGAAGCGTCACAAGGGGTGTACTTACGCTGCGGCGCAAAAGGAAACTCGTCGCCTGGCCCAAACACATGGCAGTGGGCATCCACGGCTCCTTCCGGCACCTTAAACGTGGGAACTGAAGGTGATTGATGCCAGTGTAACCAGTCAGCATCCACTACAAACTTGCTCATGTCCTGCTCCTAAATTATGTTGCCTGTTATGCCTGTTGGGTTGGCAACGAATGTCTGCACACGCTACAACGCGGTTGTACGATTTTCAGGCACAGATAAAAAAGTACAATTCAAAGATTAAAATATACAATTCAAGCCGCTGTAATCATCGCGAATAACGCTATTTTTTTATTGCTCTAGTATGCGTTACTCTGTGCCACCGTGCAGTTTAGAAAACTGCCAAAGGTCATTATTTTTTTCTATAAATAAAAAACCAAAACCAAATAAAAAACACCGCAACCGCGCTTTCAAACCCATTAGATACAGCGCGTTCAAGTGAATAACCCATTACCTTACATAAGTGTAAGGCAATTAGTGTTATCGTTATTTTCTTTTTTTAGTGCGAAACTCCCCAGCCGTTACGCCTTCCATTTGCTTAAAGAACCGGCAAAAGTAGCCCGTATCCTTAAAGCCCAGTGTCAGGGCGATTTCATCCAGGGTTTGCTGGGTATAAATAAGACGACGTCGCGCTTCGCTTATCAAACGCTGATGTACCAGTCGTTTGGGCGTTTGCGACAGCTGTTGACGACAAATTCGGCTCAGGGTAGACACCGATACAAACAATTTTTCGGCGTATTCATCAACGGTAAGATGATCCTGGAAATGCTTGTCTATCAGCTCTCTGAAGCCAAGTAATATTCGATTTTCACGCCCAGAAGGGCCATTTTGTATGGTAACCAGCTGACGCTGCCGGGCAATGGTAATCAGCAGTAACTTCAGCAATAGCATTATGGTGGTGGTTGCGCCAGGATCTGAGATCTTCATTTCATCCGATAACATCATTAAATAGTTAAGATAACGATCCGCCTGTCGCTGGCTCCGGAACTCAATGGTTTGCGGTAACCATACCAGCTGATTAAAGGCACTGATGTCTTCACCCACGTCCATATTGCTAATGACATCTGCATTGATTGACAGCACAAATCCTTTGGTATTCGGCGCAAAATGAAAACCATGAACCACTCCCGGCGGTAGGGTTACCACCCAATTACCACTAAGCTGATAAACGTTATCATCCATCTGAACTTGCCACTTGCTGTCGAAGGCACAAATAATCTGCGCCAAATGGGCATGACGGTGAGGCTTTATTTCCCAGCCGAGATCGGCGCTGCGTGACTCAATATCTTCAAGGTGTACATAATCCGGCTTAAGCCGCAAAAACGATTCACCATACAGATCATAAAATGGAATTTGCTTTTGTGTCGTCACCCTGGCCTACCTCAGGAAGTAACATTGCAATTACTTGCCCGGACAAAAAATTAACATATGATTAAAAAGTACAACAATTCAACACGGAAGTGAATAACAATTATTGCCCGCCTCAATAATCATAGGGACAACAACAGAGAACTGAATTGAGGGAATTACCATTATGAACGTTAAAACCAAAGTCGCTATTATTGGCGCAGGCCCTTCAGGTCTGCTACTTGGTCAACTGCTACACAAAGCCGGTATCGACAACATCATTGTGGAACGAGTGAGTCCGGACTATGTTTTAGGTCGTATTCGCGCAGGTATTCTGGAACAGGGATTTGTTGATTTAGTTCGTGAAGCCGGTGTACACGAGCGCATGGATAAAGAAGGTCATGTGCATGATGGCTTTGACATTGCCTATTACGGCAAGCGCTACCGTATTGACCTTAACAAACTTACCGAAGGCAGCACAGTAATGTGTTATGGCCAGACCGAAATTACCCGCGACCTGATGGAAGCACGCAGTGCCAGCGGTCTCAACAGTTACTATGAAAGTGAAAAAGTAGAGCTGCATAATGTGGAAAGTGACTCACCACAGGTAACATTTATTAAAGATGGTCAAACCATTACTATTGACTGCGATTATATTGCAGGTTGCGACGGTTTCCATGGGGTGTCACGACAAACCATTCCGGCCGACAAGCGCACCGAACATGAAAGAATTTATCCTTTCGGTTGGCTCGGCGTGCTGGCCGATGTACCGCCGGTGAGTGATGAACTGATTTATTGTAAAACTGAACGGGGCTTTGCCTTAGCCAGTATGCGTTCTTCAACCCGTTCCCGTTATTATTTGCAGGTACCCCTAACCGACAAAGTAGAAGAATGGTCAGACGAAGCGTTTTGGGATGAGCTGAAAAAGCGCCTGCCTGAGGACAGTCTTAAAAACCTTACCACAGGGCCAAGTATCGAAAAGTCTATTGCTCCATTACGTAGTTTTGTGTGCGAACCTATGCAACTTGGCAATCTGTTCCTGGTGGGTGATGCCGCCCACATTGTGCCGCCAACCGGTGCCAAGGGTCTTAACCTGGCCGCCTCAGATGTATATACACTGAATAAATTGCTGCAAAAACGCTTCAACGATAATGACCTTAACGCACCGCTTCGTTATTCAGAAATTGCACTTCGTCGTGTATGGCACGGTGAGCGTTTCTCCTGGTGGATGAGTAATATGCTGCACGACTTTGACCAGACCGAAGTTAACGGCATGGACAAAGCCACGTTTGATCGCTTTATGCAGTCAGAACTGGACTTTTTCCTGAATCACGAAGAAGGACAGAAAGTAATTGCACGCCAGTACGTGGGCATGCCTTACGAAGAAATTAACTAGCGCCGGGAGCCAGCTATAGCTGGCCTAAACTAAACCGCGATTTACCACTGGTGATCACAAGATGTTCGAGCCCGTCTATAATGGCGGGCTCGGCTATATCTACCCATTGATAGTAAACGTTACGATGAACCAGCGCCTGAAGCCCACGGTGTAAGGTGACATAAGGGCGCGGTTGCTCAGGATTGCTGTGATCTACTACCAGTGGATGGGTTTCAGACAACACCGCAACATGACCTAAATTAGATATCACCTCAATGGCCGGACCGTCGTCGGTGTCATGGCGCTGCCAGCCGGTAATCACAAAAGGCGCATCCTCAACCTTAATGCGCACCTTTTCTGCCGGGGTTTTTAAAAAGAACTCATCGCCTTCTTTTATCAATACACCAGCAAACAGTTTAACCAGCTTTTCCCTGCCGATGGGGCTGCCCATATACCACCAGCTACCATCAGCCTTAATGGTCATGTCGATATCACCACAAAACGGCGGATGCCATTTCTCGAAGGGCGGCGCTGCGCCAAGATCTTCTATTTGTGCTGTCAGCGTAGTTAAATCCATAGCGTTGCTTACCTGCTGTCACTTACTGGTTATATCGCTTATACCGCTGAGTATAGTAATTGCGCCCCACCCTGTCATCCGTGCCTTAATCAAACGCCAGCGTATTCTCGCCACTCACCAGGGGCACCGATTGACCCTGCCAGTGAAATGCGCCCGTTAGCCCGGCCGGCAAGGTGATGGTGCCGGTCAGGCCTGACTCATTGTGTCGCTGTAACGCCACGTTTATCATACCCAGTGGGTGCGGCATAGTGCCGCTGGCGCGGGTCAGCTCACCTAAATTCGGCGCGATACTAACCTTACTAAAACCGGGCGCACTGCTGCGGACGCCGAGTACAATACTGAGTAACCCGTAATTAGGATGCGCCGCCCAGGCATGCGAGTCTGAGCGCGTTGGGTCCGGGTTTTCCGGGGTGGTTGTCAGCCCCAGCGCCAGCATCTCCTGCCACGGGGCAAGCTGCTTAATATACTCATCCCCCAAGCCTGACTTATACAGGGCTTCAAACAAATAAAACTGATAGTAATAGGTCGCCTTGGCCAGATTGGGCTTATCCAGTATTTTGCGCATCAGCGCCGGTTGCGCTGGCGGGTCAATAGCACTGGTAAGAATAGCCATAATGTTAGTTTGCTGACTGAATACCTGCTCACCGGGTTGGTCGGCATACATGCCTGCTGCACTATCCCAACTGTGTTGGTTAACCGCCGCAATCAGTTGCTTGGCCAGTGCCGCATACTCCTGCCCCTGTCCGGCCACGCCAAACCCGGCTTCCAGCTCCGCCGCCTGTTGTAACGCATAAGCAAACTGTAAGGTAATTAACGTTGAGCCGCCGGCTAATCCGCCGGGCGGAATACCGCGCTGCCACTGCGGCACCCAATCCATAAATGGCCACCACTCAATGGGGCCCAGTAAACCATCGGCTCGCAGTCGCGCACTGAACCAACTGAAAATGTTACGGATCTCCGGCAGAAATTGTTGCAGCCAGGCCTCGTCGCCCCGTTGCATCCAGTAATCATGCACCATCATTACCCACACCAGCGAAAACGGCGGGATAAACTGGTCCATTGAAGACGGGTATCTGCTTGCCGTAAGCCCTTCGGCACTCATGGAATTAGCAAATTGCAATAACGCCTGACGGAACAGACGGTCGTCACCATCCATATACAGGGTTAGCAGTGACTGAATGCGGGTATCGCCGGTGTACTGTAGCTGCTCGTAATAGGGCGTATCAAAGTAGGCATCAAAGGCACATAAGCGCATGGTGCGCCAGTTCATGTCCCACATATCATCAAGCCAGTTAACATCGGCCGCAAATTCGGCCTTTAATGCAAGCGGGTAGGCAGTAAATACGCCGTGCAGATCATTAATTATCAGCGGCTCGCTTTGGGTGGTAACGGTTAACTGCACATAACGATAAGTACGAAACCACAGGGTCTGAAAAGACTCTTCAGCCAGTCCCGCAGGATAGATTTTATCGGTCAGACCATGAATCGTCTTATCTTTAATCTCGTTACGATTGCCTTTACTGCCGTCGGTATATTTAAGCGACTCGGCGTAGGTCAGTGAAACTTCGCTACCAACCCCCCGTGACGTATTCAGCGTGGTGTAAGCATTGGTAAGATGGGACTGGTCGAGCAACAGGGTAGCCGTGGTATTAGCGGGGATAGTCAGCGCGGTTTTGCCACTGATAAAGTCTGTCGGTACCTCTACACCACTGCTACGGCGCACGCTGGCAAAACGCACCGGCTTTTCTTCCATCTGCGGCAGTAAATGCTCCGTTAACTGCCAGCCAACGGCAACGCCAAAGGCCGAGTCGCCCTTGTTGGCTACCGGTAAACGCAGCGCAACGGCCGATTGCCAACTGCGGTCATCAAAACCAGGCTGCTGCCAGCCCTGAGGGATACCGGCACCATAAATAGTCTCTCCCGGGGAGGCCGCGTAATAACCGCCAACCTCGCGCCCCGACACCGGTATAAAAGCATAATCATTGTTTTGATAAACCTTCCAGGCGGCATTTGTGTTAACCAGTTCTGCTGCGTCGTTGAGTCCTTCCAGCAACAACCCGGTTTGCAAGGAGAACTGGGCCACAGGCTTTAAACTCCCCCAGTTCCACACCTGCACCGCCAGAGTGTTTTTGCCGCTATGCAGATAAGGCGCTAAATCAAACTTATCAAACCGCCAGTGGTTAATATCGGCTCGTTCCGGGCCTGCCCCTACCGCATTGCCATTAACAAACAAGCGATAACGATTATCCGCAGTAATGCGTACAGGCAACGTATCGGGAACCTCACTAAGCATTACCGAGCGGCGAAAATACAGCACTGCGGCGCTCGCATCGTTTACCCCTTCGGCAGATATCCAGCGGGCGGATGCGGTATTTTGCTGCTGAGCACTCACCCCCAGGGAGGTTAAAATCAACCCGCAAAACCAAATCACGCTGAGGGTTATACGTTTCCTGAACATCACACTATTCCTTTTGGCATTATTTGATTGGCACTTCGGTATCGGCATGAGGCTCCTGCGCAAAAAACTGACGTTCCAGGCTTTCCGGATCCTTTTGCAGGCGACACTCGGCATCAATAATCAGCGTATCCCGTTCGTCTAAGCTATACGCGCGCCATTCGGGTTGCCCTGGTGCCGAAGGCACGCTGTGGCGGGCAAAGTTAGCCCATAGGGTACTCATGTTAGTAGCGGTTTTAAGCCGGGCTTCGTCTTTAGGACCAAACTGCGCAGCAGTATTAAACTTCATGGCAATATCCGAGGCATGGGGCGAGCCCTGCGGAAAATCAGTGCCTCTCACCGGCACCGGCGAGTTATAATCGAGGATATACGAATACACCTTTGCCGTACCTTGCTTTGCTTTCGCTTCGGCGATGCGCAGGTGATGGGCGCGCCAGGGTTTGGCCGTGGTAATGGCAATAAAGAGTTCAGACGGCGTTGCCGTCGGGCGCGATTGCTTAAAGGTGTTAATCCAGCGCTCGGTGTGGCTGCCCAAGATCGGCTTTAACCGTTCGTGCAGTCCGGCCTCGGTAAGACTAAACACCGATTTGTCGCCCTGATAGAAAAACACTGACTCATCCTTACAGGTACCCACAATTAGCGGCTTGTTAGCAGAAACAGCAGGCGCATGGCCACTAAAGGGCTCTTCCGGCAGTACCTTGCCATCAATTAACGGCCAGAACATAATTTCACCATCCGCGGTTTTAGACGCATCGGCAGGACCGGCTCCACCAGTTTGCGCAGCGGTACCGCCAACCTGGGCTTTTATTAACACATCAGCAGGTAAGGTCAGCAACTTACGCGGATCGGTAACATTGACCCGGCGCATCACTTCGCGGGTTATCTCTGTCGCCTGCTCAGGCGTTTGGTGGCCGGGTCCGATGGGGCTCTCGATGGAGGCTTTGGCAAAATACGGCGCGGCTGAAGGCATACCATAAAGCGCCGAGGTTTTACCGCCACCGCCACTTTCGCCAAAGATCATCACGTTATCCGGATCGCCACCAAATTCGGCAATATTCTGATTAACCCATTTAAGCGCTGCGACTAAATCCTGCAAGCCCTGGTTGCCCTGGTATTCTTCGCCCAGTAAGCCGCCTAAATACAAATAGCCCATAAGGCCAAGACGGTGATTAGACTGCACTACCACTACGTCGTGCTCGCGAGCCAGCGCGGCCCCGTCCTGCCAGGGGGCAGCACCTGAACCAATAACAAAACCACCACCGTGCTGATAAACCATCACTGGCCGTTTGGCACCATCCAGTGCGGGTGTCCATACATTCAGGAACAGGCAGTCTTCATTCATGTCGGGCTGGTCAAAACCAAAAGGTTGCGACTTTTGCCAGGCCGGTGCACCAAATCGTGTGGCATCGCGCACACCAGACCATCCCTCAGGAGGCGGCGGCGCTTTAAAACGGTTAGCGGCACCAGACACGCTGCCTGCATAAGGCACACCTTTAAAGATCAACACACCGTTATCGTTCAGCCCTCGTAACCTACCCTGCGCAGTGTTGGCAACCGGTGCCGCAGACGAACCGGCCAGGGCATTAAATGGCAGCGACAGCGCAGGTACCGAAATCCCGGCGGCAATCAGAAGTTTTCGTCGATGGTGATTAATGGTGTTATTCATAAGGTTATTTATCCGTGTTTTTAGCGCCTCAAACCAACCAGTCCGGCAGCAGAGTGAATCTGGTTTTATGTAGAAAAATCAGAAGGGTGGTGGGTCATTATACGGATAGCCAGAGTTATTTACCTGACCACTAATCTTAAAACTACGCCTTTACACCTATACGCCGGTTAACTGTGCCGCTTCTATAACGAAGCCAGAATTAGCCTCGTCAGAGAAAAAACCTCCTCAAGCAGGTTACATTTTGCTCACATATAAGCACACTCGTTTCACATCACAAGGAAGGAAATTACATGTGGTTTAACCAGGACGTTAACCTGTTCAAAGTGAGAGAGCGGCGACGCACCAAAACGCGTTACATTAACTTAACACTAAAACTATCTTCTGCAACTGGACTATTTTCGAGTTTACAAAGAGATAGTCCGGGTAGTGAGCATGGTCTGTTTGCCCTCTGAACAAGCCAAAAAGTTTATCCTTTTGGCTAACTTATTTTACTAATTTGCATAGCCTACCCAACACAGGTCGCTAACGGCGCTGACTCTCTTTTATTGATCTACATCACATTGCGACTTTACAGCCGACAAAATTTCCTTAAGCTTCGCTACCGGCCAAATGCAGCAAAATAATCCGAAGTCATAGAATTACTTCATTTATCATAAAATCGTCCAGTTTTTCCATTTCTTCCTCCATGTTAAGCAAGTGTTAATCTCACTAGCATGCGCTTCAACATTTGCTATACATTTGACGACGCTAACTTCTTAAAATGAATTTAACTTTTACCTAACACTTAAATTCATTGGCCCAAGCCGCCCTACAAGAAGTTTTCATTTGCCTGGAGAAATAGAAAGTGAAATCGAATTATCACAAAAAAACCATGTTAGCGATGCTGATTGGTGCATCACTAAACATGACTGCGAATGCGCAAGAAAATGCATCTGCATCAGAAGATACTGCTGATGTTGAAATCATTCAGGTCAGTGGTCTGCGCGGCAGTAACTTAAGAACCCTGAACAACAAGCGTTACTCAGCAACAATTGTTGACGGCATTTCTAGTGAAGAACTGGGTAAATTCCCGGATCAGAACGTTGCAGAATCTCTCCAGCGTATTACTGGTATTTCAATCGACCGTAGTGGCGGTGAAGGCCGTTTCATTACCGTGCGTGGTTTAGGCCCTGAATTTAACTCGGTATTATATAACGGCCGTGTACTGGCAACCGAAAACTCAGGCCGTGAGTTCAGCTTTGATATCCTGGCGGCAGAAGCAATCAGCGGCGCAAATGCATACAAATCATCAACGTCTGATCTGATTTCTGGTGGTATCGGTGCTACGGTCAACCTGACCACTGCAAAGCCGATGGATACCGAAGGTACGCAGGCAGCATTCAGTGTTAAAAGCACCTACGACACCCTGGCTGAAGAATACTCACCACAAGTTTCTGGTGTGTACAGCTACTCTAACGACACCTTTGGCGCGCTGGTTTCATTAAACTATGTAAACCGTAGCTACCGCGTACAAGAAGCTATCACTGACGGCTGGATTGAGCGTGACTTCAGCTATATCCCTAACCAGGAAGGCCCTGGTGACTACACTCGTGTAATGGCTCCGCGTAACTACGACTTCCGTGACGACGCCGGTGAGCGTGAGCGTATTGGTGGTACGGTTGTTATTCAGGCTCGTCCGAACGACGATATCCTGTTAACCGCAGATATCCTGTACTCGAAGTTTACCGTTGATTCATCGGTTATGTCGGCAGCAAGCTGGACCCACGACTGGGTAGCAGGCTTTGACTCTGCTTATGTAGACGAAAACAACACCATGCTGGCCTACTCTTACGCTGATGACGTAGCGGGTCTGTCTTCTGACTTCGTACAGCAAGCATTTAACCGCCCGACTGAAACTCGTCAGGTTGGTTTAAACATGGAGTGGTTCGCCACTGAAGAGCTGGAGCTGACCTTTGATGTTTCTTACTCTGATGCAGTAAACGACGCCGGTGGTACTGGCCAGTTCGTTATCGCTGGTATGCCTAACGCTAACCCGCGTTATGACTACACCAACGGTGGTGACTACGGTTCAATCTCCTACGACAACGCCATGAGCGCATCTGCGCTGCGCGCTCACTCGCTGTACTTCAGCGGTACTGATGTTGATGACAAAATGTCACAGTTTAAGATCGACGGTAAATACACCTTAGGTCTGGATTACGCTGACATCATTCACTTTGGTGTTTACGGCTCAAGCCGCACTAAAGGTCGTCAGGACTATGACAACGGTACAAATGGTAACGTATTCAGTGGTTATAACGCTGATGTGCCAGACGAAATCTTCCACGGTGTTAACCAGGGCGGTTTCTTAAGCGGTGGCGTACCTTCAACCTGGTTTACTTTCGACCCGTTTGAATATGCAGACTACCTGTGGTCAGAATCCAGCATTCAGGAAAACGTTATTGATGCGGGCAGCCAGTATGCGGATACCATCGAAATTCGTCGTCAGCTGGGTGGTCCATACGCACGTCCTAACCGCAACAGTGTTGCCAGCGTTTCTGAAGACGTAGTCGAAGCTTACTTCCGCGTTGATATCAACACCGAAGTTGCGGATATGCCACTGACTGGTAACTTTGGCTTACGTTATTCATACACTGATATCGAAGCTACCGGTTACAGCGCACTGGTCACTGACATCGTACCGGTACAAGGTGATGACACCCTGCTGAACCTGACACTGAGCGACACCATGCGCCTGTCAGAAACCAATGATTACGATTACTGGTTACCGTCTGTAAACCTGAAATTAGACGTAACTGATGAGCACGTAGTGCGCTTCTCAGCGTCACAGTCTATCGCGCGTCCTACGCTAACCCGTATGACTCCGGGACTGAGTGGTTACAACGGTCGTCTGAATGCATCTACTGCTTACGGTGGTAACCCACAACTGCTGCCATACGAGTCAACTAACTTTGACCTGGCATGGACCTGGTACTACGGCGAAGCTAGCTACGCGGGTATCTCAGCATTCCGTAAGCGTGTAGATAACTTTATCTCCAGCATTACCCTGCCAGAAGACATTCTGCCTGGTAACGAATATGGTGAGTTTAACGTAACCCGTGAGCGTAACGCCGAAGCAGCTAACATCACTGGTCTTGAACTAGCAGTTCTGCACACTTTCGAAAGCGGTTTTGGTGTTCAGGCTAACTACACCTTTGTTGATTCAGACGATGATTTCGATCCGAACAACAACGTTGAAACCTTTGCTCTGGAAGGTCTGTCAGACTCGTACAACCTGATTGCGTTCTACGAAAAAGACGCCATTCAGGTACGTATCGCCTACAACTGGCGTGACGAGTACCTGGCCCGTGCAGTAGGCGGTTACAGCCAGCCAGAAATGGTGGAAGCATACGGTCAGTTAGACTTTACTGCGACTTACGATGTTAATGAGAACCTGTCTATCTTTGTTGACGGTACCAACATTCTGGACAACGAAAGCAGAAGATTCTCTATCTACAAAGAACGTCTGCTGAACTTCCAGTCTACTGGCGCACGATTCTCTCTGGGTGCACGCTACACTTTCTAAGCGATTAACACTGCCCAAACAAAAAAGCCCTGGCCATCTGGCCGGGGCTTTTTTTATTCACTGATAAGGCTAAAAGCTTTTCGGTAATTTTTCGGCGACAAGTCATTGTGCCGTTTAAACAGTCGCGAAAAATAAAACGCATCGTTGTACCCCAGCGAAGCTGCAATGTTCTGAATAGGCTCATTAGTCAATTTTAACTTATCACAGGCAGACTGCATCTTAAGCCGGGTAAAAAACTCCAGCGGTGGCACGTTCATTTTATTTTTGAACAGCGCCGCATAATGGGTTGGCGACCAGCCGGCAATTTCCGCCAGTTGATCCAGCGTTAACAGGCGATGCAGGCTGGTTTTCATTACTTCCACCGTTTTCTCTATGCGCTTCTCAACCCCTTGCTGGCTGGCCTTTATAGAACGCTGATACAGCTTACAAATACCAAAAAAGTGGGCTAACGATGTGGACAGGCACAGCAGCGACGTATTGGTGTAGCCACTCTCGGTATGCTGGTACACATCCTCAAACGCATCCATCAACCCACTGATATTCGGAATGTTAATAATTGGATCCTGAGCGGAGATTTGCAGCTCATTAAGATAGTGAACAAACATATTTCCGCGCACATGAAACCAGAAAATAGTCCAAGGATTTTCGTGATCAGCCTCATAGGAATGCGGGCAATTTGCCGGAATAACAATCAGGTGACCAGGCTTTAACTGCCACTCTCCACCGTTGAAACGACAAACCCCGACACCGGCCAGACACACTATCACAATTGACTCCGGCGTACCCTCGCCACGCTTTACATAATGGCCCTTTACGGATTCAAAGGTACCGATGTGCGTAGGAAATAATCCGGCACAAATGGGATTTTTTTCCGCCGTTTCCACGATCGCCGGCGGCACCACAATTAAGCGCTGACCGGGAAACCCTTCTGACATTCTTAGCATTCTTTAGGCTCCAACCCCAAAATCATAAGATAGTTAATGTTATACGAACTTTTATCCATTTTAAAAATAAATTAACAACCCTATAGTCCGTGTAAATTAAAAGAATGCCCTCAGGGCATGGCAACATCACGAAAACAGGTTGTATTTTATGAGTCAAAGACTGCTTGGCAAAGTCGCTATCGTCACCGGCGCCGCCATGGGAATTGGTGCCGAAGTAGCCCGTACCTACGCCAAAGAAGGCGCAAAGCTGGCGCTTTTTGATATGCGCTACGACGACTTGCAAACCCTCAAAGCAGAACTGGTTAACGAACTTGGTACGCAGGTACTTACTTACCAGGTAGATGTTGGTAATGCAGACGTAGTTACTAAATCCATTGATGATGTTGTGGCAACCTTTGGCCAAATCGACATACTGGTAAACAATGCTGGTACCAACGTATTCAATAATATTCTGAATCTTAGCGACGCAGATTGGGAACGTTGTATTTCTGTTAATCTGATGGGCGCGCTTAACTGCTGTAAGGCTGCCATCCGCCACATGCTGACCAAAAGCTACGGTAACATCGTTAACATTGCCTCAGTACACGCACATAAAATCGTTAAGGGCGCTTTCCCCTATACTATATCTAAACACGCCATTATTGGTTTGTCCCGCTCACTGGCCATCGAGTATGCCGATCAGGGCATTCGGGTGAATTCTATCTCGCCGGGCCTGATTGATACGCCACTGGCGAAGAGCTATTTCGATAGCTGCGAAGACGCTGAAGCCGAGCGTGAGAAACAACGCCAGATAATTCCGGTGAAACGCTTTGGCCAGCCAGAAGAAGTAGCGCAAACTGCGCTGTTTTTAGGCTCTGACGAAGCACGGTTTATTAATGCCACCGACATCCTGATTGATGGCGGGCGCAGCCAGGTCTATTGCGACTAACCGGCCATAAGAGGTTTAAGTAGTACTATGACGAATCAGGTTCAACACAGTCCACAAATTAACTCAGCGTTTATCTGGCTAATCAGCTTAACCGCCGCCTGTGGCGGTTTGCTGTTTGGTTATGACTGGGTGGTCATCGGCGGTGCCAAGCCGTTTTATGAAGTGTACTTCGATGTAAGTTCACCGGCACTGTCAGGCTGGCTGATGTCCTCGGCACTGATTGGCTGTATTGGCGGAGCCATGGTTGCCGGTGTACTGGCCGACAAACTTGGCCGTAAATACGCCCTGATCATCTCTGCGCTGCTGTTTGTTATTTCTGCCGCGGGTACCGCGCTGGCTGACAGCATCACGCCGTTTGTGTTGTACCGTATTTTAGGCGGTATCGGCATTGGTATCGCTTCTACAGTCTCGCCTATGTATATCTCGGAAGTCAGCCCGGCGGACCGCCGCGGTAAGCTTATTGCGGTAAACCAGCTGACTATCGTGATTGGCGTGCTGGCTGCACAGATTATCAACCTCGTTATTGCCGAGCCAGTAGACGGCGCGATTGCGCTGGACTCCTGGAACGTGACGGAAGGCTGGCGCTACATGTTTGCTGCTGAGCTTATTCCAGCGGCACTGTTTTTTGTGCTGATGTTTTTAGTGCCGGAATCACCACGCTGGCTGGTAAAAATGGGCCGTCACGCTGCCGCAGAACAGGTACTGGGTAAAATTGGTACCGGCAGCTACGCCGCCACCAGCCTGGCCGAAATTGAAGCCAGCTTTGGCACCGAAGATAAAAAGTTCTCACTGGCCGAGCTTAAATCCGTTAAGCCACTGCTGATCATCGGTATTGTGCTGGCGTCTTTCCAGCAATGGTGCGGCATTAACGTTATCTTTAACTACGCGCAGGAAATTTTTGCCTCGGCCGGATTTGACGTTAACGACACACTTAAATCCATTGTTGCTACCGGCATCATCAATCTGGCCTTTACTATTCTGGCCCTGCCCATGGTTGAAAAAATGGGGCGTCGCACGCTGATGATCATTGGCTCAGGCGGCTTAGGTATTCTGTATCTGGTAATTTCCGGTATGTATCACATGGGCATCGATGGCTTGCCACTACTGGTGTTGGTACTGTGCGGCATTGCCACCTATGCACTGACCCTGGCACCGGTTACCTGGGTACTGCTGGCCGAAATCTTCCCTAACAAATTACGTAGCAGCGCAATGTCGGTGTGTACCCTGGCACTTTGGCTGGCCTCGTTTGGCCTGACCTTTACCTTCCCGTTCCTGATTGAAGCCTTTGATGCCTCTGGCAGCTTCCTGTTCTACGCCCTGATTTGTTTTGTGTCGTTCCGCTTTATCTGGCTGTACGTGCCAGAAACCAAAAAGCTAACCCTGGAGCAAATCGAGAAGAACCTGGCTGGTGACACGCTGGTACGTCAAAACGGTAAAGGATAAGCCAATGAAAATCACACAACTCCGTCTTTACCCTGTTGCCCCGCGCTGGTGTTTTTTAGCCATCGATACCGACGAAGGTATCACTGGCTGGGGTGAGCCTATTATCGAAGGCAAAGTCGAAACCGTTATGGCGGCGGTTAAAGAGCTGGAATTTTATCTGCTGGATAAAGATCCGGCCAATATCAATGACCTGTGGCAGTTGCTTTATCGCGGCGGCTTTTACCGTGGCGGCCCTATTTTAATGTCGGCTATTGCCGGTATCGAACAGGCGCTGTGGGACATTAAAGGCAAGGTAATGGGCCAACCTGTCCACCAGCTGTTGGGCGGTCGCGTGCGCGACAAAATGAAAGTGTACTCCTGGGTAGGCGGCGACGATCCGGCCGATGAAATTGCCCAAATCAAACAGCAGCAAACCCTGGGCCGTAACACCTTTAAACTCAACGGCTGCGGCAAGATGGCGCTGGTAGATTCGCACAAAGCAGTGGACGAGGTTATCGAGCGCATCGGCCTCATTCGCGAAACCTTTGGCAACACCGTGGATTTCGGTCTGGATTTTCATGGCCGCGTATCGGTGCCAATGGCCAAAGTGCTGCTGAAAGAGCTGG
This sequence comes from Marisediminitalea lipolytica, assembly GCF_001758465.1. Lineage (GTDB taxonomy): Bacteria > Pseudomonadota > Gammaproteobacteria > Enterobacterales > Alteromonadaceae > Alteromonas > Alteromonas lipolytica. The sequence goes on along the minus strand of NZ_MJIC01000009.1, from coordinate 65,458 downwards.
AATTTGCCCGCCCGTTATTTGTTGAAGAGCCGGTGCTGGCCGAACAATACGAGCAGTATTCAGTGCTGAGCAGCAGTACTTCAATTGTGCTGGCCGCGGGTGAGCGTATGTATACCCGCGCCGAGTTTAAACGCGTGCTATCCCGCGGTGGACTGGGCATTTTACAACCGGATGTCTCCCATGCCGGCGGCATTTTAGAAACCGTAAAAATTGCGGCCATGGCCGAGGCCTACGACGTAACACTGGCACCGCATTGCCCGCTTGGTCCTATCGCGTTTGCCGCGTGCCTGGCAGTGGACTTTGTTAGTTACAACGCCGTACTGCAGGAAACCTCTTTAGGCATGCACTACAACACCGGTGCTGACCTGCTCGACTACGTTGTAAACAAAGACGATTTTGCCATAACCGATGGCTACATTGCTCCGCTAACCAAACCGGGTCTTGGCGTAGAGTTGAACGAAGAAGCAATTTACCGGGCAGCAGAGCAGCATACCGGCTGGCGTAACCCTGTGTGGCGTCATCAGGATGGCTCGGTGGCCGAGTGGTAATTGCCCCTAACAAATCAGAAAGAACATGTTTGAATTAATCGACACTATAGACGTAGAAAACACCCTGGGTGAAGGGGTGACATGGGACACCGAAACACAAACCGTGTGGTGGACCGACATTGAACAAAAGAAACTGTTTGCCTATCAGGTGACCGACCGCAATCTCACCACTTATAACACGCCACACCGCCTGTGTGCCTTTGCACTGACTAAGGATAGCGGCGTATTACTGGCTGCATTTGACTGCGGCATTGGCTTACATAACCTGGCAAGCGGGAAAACCGACTGGCTGTTTAAATTTCCCGGCGACGCCACCGTACGTTTTAACGATGGCCGTACCGATGCCAAAGGCCGCTTCTGGGTAGGCACCCTGAACGAAGACGGCGACAAAACGGCAAGCTCTGGTTTGTACCGCGTAGACACCAACATGCAGGTAACCAAAGTAGCCTCAGATGTAGGCATTTGTAATGGTTTGGCCTGGAATAACGATGCCACCCGTTTTTACATGGCCGACTCTTCCAGGCAAATCATTTACCAGTACGTGTTTGATAACGACAGCGGCGATATTTCCTCGCGCAGCACCTTTAAACAGCTGGATGCATCCACCGCGCCGGATGGTGCAATTATGGGTAACGACGATCATCTCTACAGTGCCCTGTGGGGCGGTAGCTGTGTGGCCCGTTTTGCCCCCAATGGTGACGAAGAGCGCTTTGACGTGCCGGTAGAACAACCTACCTGCGTAGCCTTTGGCGGTGAAGACAACGATCTGCTGTTTGTTACCTCTGCCCGTTATGCTTTATCTGATGAAGCCATAGCCAACGCGCCTAAATCAGGCAGCTTGTTTATTTACCGCACTGGCTTTAACGGCACCCAAAGCCCCCGCTTTGCAGGAGAAACCCGCCATGACTGAGCAAACACCTTCCAGCATTCTGGTTGATTGGGGCACCACCAACTTTCGGGCTTATTTGCTTGATGAACAGGGCAACTGCCTGGCCGAAAAAAGCGCGCCCAGCGGTATCTCACAAATTAACGGTAAGTTTGAGTTTACCCTTAATGTAAATATTGGCGACTGGCTTAAACAGTACGACAACCTCACCGTGATCCTGGCGGGCATGATTGGCAGCCAGATTGGCTGGAAAAATACCCCTTATGTGGATTGCCCTGCCCCGGTTAACGGCTACGGCCAATACGGCGTGCAGGTTGAAGAATTTAATAACGGCAACTGCTTTATTATCCCCGGTATGAAACAAGATACCGCCGATGGCAAAGTAGACGTGATGCGCGGCGAAGAACTACAGGTAATTGGTGCAAGCTTGCTGGCCAACGACACTGAAGAAGCCGCTTATTGCTGCCCCGGCACCCATACCAAATGGGTAAAAGTACAGCAGGGTAATATTACCTCTATCAGTACCGCCATGACTGGCGAAATGTTTGCCTTGTTATCCAGCCACTCAATTCTGGCCAACTCTCTGGATAAAACCAGCGAACTGGATGAAGCCGCCTTTATGAAAGGCCTTGAGTACAGCCAGCAACCCGGTGGCCTGCTTAACCATATTTTTAGTGTGCGCACTCAGTTTGTTACCGGTAAACAAGATACCTCCGCCGGCGCCGGGTACTTATCAGGCATTCTGATAGGCCACGAGATCAGTGCCTTTATCAACGCTAACGGTAAAGACGCCATTGGTACCTGCCATATTATTGGCAGCTCAGGTTTAAGCAAACTGTACCAAACCGCCATGAATCACTTTGGTATCAGCAACGCGCTGATAGCCGACAAAGACGCCAGCATTGCCGGCGCAAACTCACTTATTCAGCAGTTAAAGGATAAATTATGTCACGCCTGAGCCCTTACATGAACATGCCACTCATCGCCATATTGCGCGGTGTGACAAATGATGAAGTGGTAGAAGTGACCGCCGCGCTGATTGAAGAAGGCTTCACCATGATTGAGGTGCCGCTTAACTCACCTAACGCGGTAGAGAGCATTCGCCGCATTGTTGAGGCCTTTGGTGACAAAGCACTGATTGGTGCGGGCACAGTACTTACTGTGGAAGACGTAGAAGCGGTTGCTGCTGTGGGCGGTAAATTAATCGTGTCGCCAAACATGAACGTTGATGTGATCAAACGCACCAAAGAGCTGGACATGATTTCTGCTCCGGGCGTGGCCACACCAACCGAGCTGTTTGCCGCCATTCAGGCCGGTGCCGATGCAGCCAAAGCCTTCCCGGCTGACGCCATCCCGCCGTCTACTATCAAAGCGTGGAATTCAGTTACCCCTAAAGGCTATCCCATTTTAGCTGTTGGCGGCATTAATGCCGACAACATGGCCGATTACCTTGCTGCCGGTGCAGTAGGTTTTGGCATTGGCAGTAATTTATATAAGAGCGGTAAAACCGTCGACGAAGTTCGCAGCGTAGCGAAAGAATTAGTTCAGGCTATCTCGGCCCAATAAGCAATGAGAAGTACTATGAAAAAACGATACAGCACAATATTCAGCGCGCTACTGGCCCTTGGCATGACAGCGTGTGGCACCACTAACGACACCCCCTCTCCACAAAGCCTGTCACTGGCAGGTGAATGGCAGGTAAAACTAGACCCGCAAAACGTGGGCAACAGCGAAAACTGGGCACAACAGGCTATCAACGGCCAGTCTATTGCCCTGCCCGCCACGCTGGATGATGCGCAAATTGGCACTAAAAACACCAGAAAGCCAGCCATCAACAACTACGTATTGTCGCACCTGACCCGCGAATATGAATATATTGGTGTGGCCTGGTATCAAAAAGAAGTCACCATTCCACAAGAATGGCAGGGTGAAAGCATTGAGCTTGAGCTGGAACGCGTCATCTGGGAATCAGAAGTGTTTGTTGACGGTAAATCCGTAGGTAAACAGGACAGCCTGATTGCCCCGCATCACTTCGACCTGACCCAGTACTTAACGCCAGGCTCGCACACCATTACCGTGCGTATTGATAACGGCGATCAGCACCCGGAAATTAACATTACCAGTGATAAATACCCACTGGAATCCAGCCAGCAAATGGCCCACGCCTACACCAACCACACGCAAATTAAGTGGAACGGTATGCTGGGTGACATCGAGCTGACCGCTAACTCGCAAAACACGCCGGATAACCTGCAGGTGTACCCAAGCCTGGCAGATAACACCATTACCGTGAGTTTTGCCCAAAAGACACCAGCGGCCGGTGCCGTTGCTTACACCATCACAAAAGCCGATGGCAGCGTAGTGGCTAAAGGCACTGCCGACGCTAAAACCGCCGAAGGCAAAGTTACCTTTACCATTGCTAAGCCAGAAGGTGTTGAACTATGGGACGAATTTAACCCTAATGTTTACACGCTGGCAGTAAACCCGGAAAACAGTGGCTCTGATGTAGCGGTATCGGCCACTTTTGGTTTCCGTGAAGTCAGCCAGGCCAATGGCGACCTGCTGTTAAACGGCCAGCGCATTTTCCTGCGTGGTAACCTGGATGCGGCTATCTTCCCGCTGACTGGTCATCCACCGATGGACAAAGAAGGTTGGCTGGAAATCCTTAAGCAGGCTAAAGCATACGGCTTAAACCATTTCCGCTTCCACTCCTGGGCACCACCAGCCGCTGCCTTTGAAGCCGCTGACGAAGTGGGCTTTTACTATCAGGTAGAACTGCCACACTGGAGCCTGATTGTGGGTCAGGATGAAAGCGCCACTGACTTCCTGCGCCGCGAAGGACAGCGCATCATCGACGAATACGGTAATCATCCATCGTTCATTATGATGGCCATGGGTAACGAGCTGGAAGGCGATCTGAATACCCTGAGCAGCATGGTTAACGATTACAAAGCGCAGGATGGCCGCCACCTGTATGCGTCTACCGCGTTCTCGTTCCAGAAGCCACAGGCCCAATGGCCACTGGCGGTAGACGAGTACTACATTACCCAGTGGACCGAAAAAGGCTGGGTACGTGGTCAGGGTATCTTTAATACCAACTCGCCGAGCTTTGATAAAGACTACACCGAGAATGCTGAATACATCAGCGTACCGCTGGTTTCACACGAAATCGGCCAGTACTCGGTATACCCGGACATGAGCGAAATTCCAAAGTACACCGGCGTATTAAAGCCGCTGAACTTTATGGCCATTAAACAAGAGCTGGAAGAGAAGAACCTGATCGATTTAGCCGATGAGTTTACCTACTCTTCAGGCAAATTAGCCGCCATTCTGTACAAAGAGGAAATCGAACGCGCCTTAAAAACGCCTAGCTTCGATGGCTTCCAGTTACTGCAATTACAGGACTTCCCCGGTCAGGGTACTGCGCTGGTAGGCTTGCTTAACGCATTCTGGGGCTCTAAAGGCGTGATCAGCGCTGAAGAATTCCGCGAATTTAACAGCGAGCTGGTACCTCTGATTCGTTACAGCAAAGCGGTATACGAAAACGGTGAAACCTTTGATGCATCTATCGAAGTGGCCAACTTCTTTAAAGATTTGAGCAAGCAAAAGATTCACTGGTCAATTACGGATACCGCAGGCACCGTGGTAGCGCAGGACGACATTAGCAATGTTGACCTGACCATTGGTAACAACGTTGAACTGGGCACTATCAGCTACAAGCTGGACGTTGATCAGGCCGAGCAGATGACAGTTAAAGTGTCGCTTGAAGGTACTGACTACAAAAACACCTGGTCTTTCTGGGTATATCCGCAGGACGTAGCGACCGAGTCTGACGCCGTGGTATCTACCACCTCATTTGCCGAAGCCGAAGCCGCACTTAAGCAAGGTAAAACCGTATTCCTTAACCCGGATTACAACAGCCTGACCGGTGTGGATGGCCGCTTTGTGCCGGTATTCTGGAGCCCGGTACACTTCCCGAACCAGCCAAGCACCATGGGCTTACTGATGGATCCTGAGCACGCAGCATTAGCGCAGTTCCCAACAGCTTCGCACACAGACTGGCAGTGGTGGGACTTAGCCATTAAATCTAAGTCGGTAGAAGTGAATGAAGAGCAGGTTACGCCGATTATCCGCGTGATTGATAACTTTGTAACTAACCGTCACCTGGCTAACGTAGTAGAAGCGAAAGTGGGCAACGGTAAACTGGTATTCTCGTCTATCGACCTGACTAACGATTTAGCCAATCGCCCGGCAGCACGCCAGCTGAAGCACAGTATTCTTGAGTACATGCAGTCAGATGCGTTTGCGCCAAGTAAAACCGTTGAGCTGGAGGCGTTAAAAGCGCTGCAAACCAACGAAGAAAAAGCATCGTTCGAAACCAACGATATCTACAACTAAGTCTTAGTATCTAAATAAAAGCCGGAGCAGCAGTTCTCCGGCTTTTTTATGTTTTGGAAGAAGGTTTTCAAATGGACATAAAAAGCAGTTTCCCGGCAATTATGCTAACGCTCACCGGCGCACTTACCACCAGCGCAGCGATGGCAGTAGAAGACTGGCGTAACCCCCAGGTATTCCGAATTAATAAAGAACCCGCGCGGGCCTTTTTTTACAGCTTTAACGATAAAGCCGCGATTAATACCGAGCAACCCTGGGCAGCGGACAACTACCAGTTGCTTAACGGCGAATGGAAATTTAACTGGGTAGATACCCCGACTAAAAAGCCACAGGGTTTTTACGCTACCGATTACGACGATAGCAGTTGGGGTACCATTGCCGTACCAGCCAACTGGGAACTAAACGGCTACGGCGACCCTTATTATCACAGCCATGCCTGCTTTAATAACGACCTGAGTTTTTTAGAAGGTGACGAACTTAACTATTCTATGTCGTTCATGGAAGGCAAGGTTAACTACAACCCGGTAGGCTCATACCGCCAGACCTTTACCATTGATAAAAGCTGGACTGGCAAAGAAGTATTCCTGCACTTTGGTGCGGTAAAATCGGCGTTTTACCTGTGGATCAACGGCGAGAAAGTGGGTTACTCGCAGGATTCTAAAACCGATGCCGCCTTTGATATTACGCCCTACATCAAACCCGGCACTAACACCCTGGCCATGGAAGTGTACCGCTTCTCTGATGGCAGCTATTTAGAATGCCAGGACATGTGGCGCATGAGCGGGATAGAGCGCGATGTATATTTGTATGCCACACCTAAAGTTGCGGTAAGAGACTTTCACGCCTACACCTCACTGGATGCCAGCTACACCGATGGCGTATTACGCCTGGACGCGGATATTGATAACCGCGGTAGCACCAATGCCAGCGATATTACCCTGAGCGCCCAACTGACCGACGCCAAAGGCAAAACGGTTTACCGCAAAACCCTGAGCCTGGCAGCGCTTGGTGCTGGCGACATCCAGCAGCTTGGTTTTGCAGCGCAAATCGACGAGCCCAACCTGTGGAGTGCCGAGCAGCCCTACCTGTATTCGCTGCTGCTTACATTAACCTCCGAAGGTAACGAACCGCAGTATATTCGCCGCCATATCGGATTTCGTTCCACCGAATATAAAGACGGCAACATTCTGGTAAACGGCAAGCCGGTATTGTTTAAAGGTGTTAACCGCCACGAGCACGACCCGCACACCGGCCATGTGGTTTCGCGCGAGTCCATGCTGGCCGATATTAAGTTAATGAAAGAATTTAATATCAACGCGGTACGCATGTCGCACTACCCTAACGATCCGTACTTTTACGATCTGGCGGATAAATACGGCCTGTACATTATGGACGAAGCCAATACCGAATCTCACGGCTTAGGCGCGGCCAATCAGGGCCCTTACGATGCGGCTAAGCACATTGTGAATAAGCCCGAGTGGCAGGCTGCTTATATCGACCGTATATCCAACATGTACGAACGCAGCAAGAACAACCCGTCGGTTGTGATGCGCTCACTGGGGAACGAATCCGGCGATGGCCCGAACATTGAAGTGACCTACGACTGGCTGAAAGCCAAAGAACCGTCGCCGGTAATTTCGGAGCAGGCGCAGCTGCGCCGCCATACCGATACTTACAGCCAGATGTACGCGCCCATTCAGGACATTGTTCGCTATGCTGAAACCGAACACGACGAACGCCCGGTACTGCTGATTGAGTACGAACACGCCATGGGTAACTCGTTAGGTAACTTCCAGGACTACTGGGATGCCTTTGAAAAATACCGCGCCTTGCAAGGCGGTTTTATCTGGGACTGGGTAGACCAGACCTTTGCCCGCACTAACGCCAACGGTGATTTTTACTGGGCCTACGGCGGCGATATGGAACCACTAGGCACGCCTAACTCCGACAGCTTTTGCGCTAACGGTTTAGTGTTTGGTGATCGCACACCTTACCCCTATTTGTGGGAAGTAAAAAAGGTACAACAAAACATCGGCTTTGCCCTGACCAAAGACAACGCTCGCGAAATAGTAGTAACCAACAAGCACTTCTTCCGCGATTTAAGCGCCTACGCCTTAAGCTGGCAGATTATCGAAGACGGCAAAGTGGTGAAGTCCAAAGCCGGTATTTCGCTTAACGCCAAAGCCGGTGCACAGCAAACTATAAAGCTGCCTAAGCTTCGCTTTAAACAAGGCAAAGAGTACTTTGTAAATGTACAAGTAGCCCTTAAAAACGATGAGCCACTGCTGGCCAAAGGCCATGTTGTAGCAGAAGAACAGCTGGCACTGGCGTTTACACCTGCTGCGCCTGTGCAAACCACCAGCGCCGATATTGCCATCAGCGATAGCAATAATGCCATCACGCTGACCGGTGATGACTTTAGCATGGTAATTAACCGCCACACGGGTTTGGTATCGTCGCTAAACTACAACGGTAGCGAGCTGTTAAAAGCCGAATCACATCCGTCGTTCTGGCGCGCGCCGGTGTATAACGATCTGGAAGTCAAAAGCTACGAAAGTGCGTTCTCGGTGTATCAGCAACTCGGTAAAAACACCGAGCTAACCAGCCTGAACGTAAACCAGCTTTCTGCCCAGCAGGTCGAGATAAAGCTTGAGCATGCCTTGCCTGCAATAGAAAGTAAGTACTTCACAACCTTTACCGTTAACGGCAATGGCGTGATTGATGTGGATATCTGGTTTTATGCCGCGCCGCATAAGAAGTTTGGAGAGCTGCCACGCATCGGCACGCTGTTTGAACTGGCCACCGACTACAGCAACGTAACCTACTATGGTCGCGGCCCGCACGAGAACTACAACGATCGTAAATCATCGGCGTTTGTCGGGTTGTATAACACCACGGTAGATGCACTATACGTGCCCTATGTAACGCCATCAGAAAACGGCCACCGTACCGATGTGCGCTACGTAGACTTTACCGACAACACCGGTAACGGTGTGCGCTTCTCAGCCCAAAAGACGCTGGAGTTTAACGCCGAGTACTACAACACCGATGATTATGACGCCACCAAAGCTGATCACTTCGACCGTAACCTGCACCCTGCCGACCTTAAAAAGCAGGACCGCATCTTTGTGCATATCGATTACAAACACAGAGGCGTAGGCGGCACCAACTCCTGGGGCGAAGCACCGCTAAGCAAGTACATTCTGCCCTGGCTGGATTATCACTATGGCTACCGCATAGAACCAGCTCCGGGTAAGTAAAGCAGCTCTAACCCAACACTACATAAAACGTCGCTAATTCAGCGGCGTTTTTTTATTACCGTCTTTACCCCTGAAACGCTGCAGAACTTCACCCAACAAATACAGCATACAAATAATGGTAACCAGCCAACCTGTTTTAATCAGGTTGCCGTTTATCACGCTGGCAGTAAAAAACGCTATCAGCACCACCGATAAATCGATGTGGCGAATGTAGTTACGGCGCTTTTTAAGTAAGCCAGCGGCTATGGCGGCACAACCAAGATACAACAAGCTGATATAGCCTGTATTTTCAATAAACAGGCCCTTTATCGCATAGGCAATTGCTCTAATGCCAAAGGCAACAACAAGGTAAAAACAGAGCGTTTTTGCTGCTTTCATAGTGACTCCGGAGCAAGCAAGGGGCCAGCGCCATAGACTGCGTTAACTTCTGCTACAGATAGTTCTGGCAAAAATTTCGCCTTATGGTGCTTTCTTAAACAACAGGGCATTTTTATCCAAAGGGAGAAACAAAGGTAACTGTACTGATGCCGGTTTTATGGTTTGGCTAGTGTATTTAGGGATGAGAATTACTTCGTTAGTTTAGATTTGTACACGGTGAGGAATCATAGCTCGTGATAGTTTGGTCACTTCTCTTCGTTAGACTCTTTAACGTGCAATTTCTTAGGAAAATATATAGATGGAGTTATTTTTCGTTATTTTAGCAGCCGCAATTCCATTTGTGCTTTTTATCGCAACAATAGCCTTGTTACTCAAAGTTGCCCAAAAGAAATCTCGCATACCATTTGAATACTCTGAAATGGCGAGAACACCGGCATTTTCCCTTATCCAGTCACAAAAAGAACTCAACTTTAATATGCTCTCCTGGGCCATGCTTTCCAGCATCTACTTTCAACTACCTTTCTCAATACCGACTATTTCAACGTTGCTTGGATTCGAAGAAAAAATTGGGCAATGGTATAGCTATTCGATCATCTTCTTTATCGCAGCGACTTTCTCCCTTATCAAAGCCGTCAAAGTATTCAGTAAAATACGAAACATCAGGCTTGGCATAGAAGCCGAATGGGCGGTATCTCACGCTTTGAGCAAGATTACCGATAGTAATGTCAGGGTATTTCATGATGTACAGGGACCGAATTTCAACATAGACCATGTTGTCACTTATCAAGGAGGAATATTAGCGATCGAAACAAAAGGCAGGAGAAAGCCAAATATCCAAAACTCTAGCATCACCCACAAAATAGCGGTAGAAGGCGACAAAATTCAATTCCCTCATTTCACTGACACATCCACAATTGAGCAATCAAAACGACAGGCAAATTGGCTATCTAAAGAGCTAACTCAAAGTACTGGCATGGAAGTAACAACAAGTCCTTTAGTTGTGATTCCGGGGTGGTATATTGAGAATAAACAAAAGCCGACTGTACCTGTAATGAGTCATAAAACGCTGACAAAGTACTACCGTCTTACAAAAAAACTCATGCTGGATGAATCAGCGCTTGCCCGGATTAATTATCAGCTTGAACAATTAGCGATGAGGGGTTCAGACGAGTTCTAAGGCCGAAGATCGCGTACCAGCACACTATTCAAGCCATGAACGGATTTCCAAACTGGCCTTGCCCTGTGAGCTATAGGTGTTGACTCACGTAGGCCAGTGCGGTTTCAAACGCGGATTTCTGAAAACCTTTTAAACCAGTGTCGCTAAAGTCGATATACATATGGCTATCTTTTAATGCCGCTTTAATCTCGGTTGGCGGCATCACAATAACCTGCACACCTTCCAGCAACTCAAGCGCTGCTTCTAATTTAAAGCCAATAGCGCCACCAGCAAACTTGCCCTTCATGGGGCGCTGGCGAATAACGATGGTTTCGATTTTGTAATCCTGCACCAGCTGCGCGAAGGATTTCTGAAAATACTTAAGCTCATGGGCGGTAGCGGCTTTTTGCAAACTTAATTTGCGGGCACGGCAATCAGGCAACTTAATCATGCCATTTTCCAGATTCAACAGGGCAACGTTTGCATCATTTCCCGCCAGTTCTACACCACATACACGCATTACAAAACTCCACCTTTAAATATTAGCCCGGAGTATACCGGATTTACCCGCTCTGCGCTGGTTTTGGCGCTAAAAGCAGCTCTCTTTGATTTACTTTTCAAGCTGAATGGAAAATGCAAAGTGGTTGGTCTATATTTCATAACAGACTGTTAGATATCCAAAAATCATCCTGGCAGATAAATTTTCACCTGATTAATTAAAAGGATTTAAGCGTGACAGCAAAAATTAAGCTAACGAATAGTGCGTTTTTCTCATTGTTACTTGAGGGGCTTGAAGCATATGCGATCAAGCATCAGGGAAAGCGAGATGTTGCTATCGAAACCCATGCGCAATTATGGGGAAGTTCGAATAAGCGCTTACCCTTTAGTTGTGAAATAAAGCACGTATCAGTTGACAGTTCTGCTAAAAAGAAACGGGGAGAAGTCACTGTAAAACAGTTAGCACTTGACTTGAAGCAAGATGTAGCTGCAATGTTTGGTGATGGATATGCGCATTTAGGTACCTTCCACACCCATCCTTGGGTATTAAAAAACCCTGATCACAATGTTGATGAAAACAAAGCACAATGTGCTGAAAGCCCAAGCTACATAAGACGTCATAAATTATACGATTTTTCAGAGGCTGACCACTTTTGCGAATGTAACAGTCCCACTATAAAAGTAGGCAAACATGAATTCTCTATTGCCCTTGTTATGACAATCTTTGCCGGGAAGAAAGCAGACGATAGAAAGGATGGCCCAGTCGATGACTCGCTATTTGAGTTTTCACTAGGTAACGTAAAAGTATGGCTGAAAGCTCAAGTCTATCAGCATAAACCGGAAAGCTCATTGTCAGACGATGAACACGAACAATTAAACATATACGGTTTGACTGATTATTCATCCTATCAGAAACAAAAATTCAATTCTGTTCCGGTTCCTGTATCGACGATGTTAGAAACCCCTTTTCTTGAAAAGATCAGCTATTACTTAGAAGAGTTTGGCCGGTTATCTATCAAGGGAAACAAAAGCATATATAGAACTGCTGAAGAAGCAGAAAAACGTTGGTTTGCAATCTGATTTGGTCTTAAATAACTTAACAAGACGAGGGAGCATGATGCTTTAAACTTGTTTTAAGCATTATGTTCCATTCAACGCAAAAAACTGTGTTTGACGATAAAACTCAGACCGTAAAAATAGCAGAGTTATGAGCGCAAAGGCCAAGGATACCCTGATCCGCATTGTTAGCATGCTTGGGTTGATCCCAATTTATCCTCGTTGGACGACTGCACGTCAACTTCACGAATCCTTACAGGCAAAAGGTTTTAATGTAAGCAAGCGTACCGTAGAACGCGATTTAAATAACATATCGGTGTTATTCGAATTAGTGGATTTCGACAGTCCTGAAGGTAAAAAGTGGTCTTTTAGCCGAGAAGCCACGCAAACGTTTCTGCCTTCCTTATCTATTGAGGAAGCACTGTCACTTAAGATGACACAACAACATCTACGATTATTTCTGCCGGCAAATGTGTTTACTACACTCAATACTTTGTTCAAAAAAGCGGATGATGTGATCAGCCAACAACCGGTTTACCATCAATGGAGCAAAAAAGTAGCCGTAATCCCTCCTGGTTTAGACATAAAAACCCATGATATTACCCCTGAAATAAACCAGGTCATTTATTCTGGCATTCTTAATAATAAGATGATCGAAGTCACCTACGGAAAATTGCGGAGCCCACGAAAAATAAAACCTCTGGGCTTAATTATTCGCAATAACAAGCTGGTGATCCCGTGTATTTTTGACGGCTACGACGATATTAGGATGATTGTGGCTCACCGGATCAAACACGCGCAACTAACAAATTACAGTTTTTCCGAGGATTTCGATCTCGCCGCCTATGTAGCTTCAGAAGCCCCACGTAATCTCATCGAAGGCGAAGATATACTGCTGGAATTAAAAGTGACTGGCGTAGCTGCCACCATGCTGAAAGAATCAAGCATAGGTAAAAAGCAAAAACTTCAGCCATTAGATGATAAATGGTGGATTTTTTCCGCTCAATTAAAACACACATTTGAGCTAGAGCATTGGATCAAAGGCCACATTGATTGCATCCAAATAATGCAACCTGATTCATTGAAAAAGCGGATTCTCGCACAATTACAAGCAGGATTAGCCCTGCAAATAAAATCAGACTGACTTTCAATATAGACGACACAGTTTGTCGCACCATTCAGTGAAAATATCCCTGTTGATTAACGATAGAGGTATGTTTCTCAGATGTTCGAAAAAATGTTATGTCCTCAGCAGCAAGCCAACGCATTGGATGATCTTCAACGGTTATGGGCTTTTCGCGCAATACTCGACCTGGATGGTTTAAACCAACTGGTGAACGGTAAAGCATACCGCTCAGACTCACTGGCAAAACAGCTTGGTTTGGAACCTTGCACAATAACCAAACACGGTAAAAAGGGCGTAAAAGATCACATCAAAGCCATGATGAGTGAATTGGAAGCTCAGCCCCTCTCTCTTTCATCACAAAGCCTTACATTGAGAGAGAACATTACCGAATTTGCCAGCGTGGCGAATCTGGATAGCGACTGTGTGAACGTGCTGGAGTTCATTGTTCACTTACACTCCTGTCCACAACTGGAATCGCTGACTGACCACATCAACGTTAAAACCCTGGGACAAGTTTGCAGCCAGCTAGCAACCCTTTTGCGACTCTCGCCCAATGCAGTTAAACAAACATTGCGCGAGTCCAGCAGGCTCCATCAAACCGGCCTGATTGAATACCGTTCATATTCTGAGGGTTTGTGCGGCAGAGTGGATATTCCCAACGAAAGCGTTATTGATGTGCTTTATGACGAGCAATTTACCTGTGAAAAACTCCTTGAGCACGCGGTTACCCCGGCCCCAAACGCCGTGTTAAAAGCAAAAGACTATGAACACTTAGGTGGTGACGTAAACATCATGCTGAACTACCTGAGAAACAAAAATCAGGGTTGCAATATTTTACTCTACGGCCCCCCCGGCACAGGCAAAACTCAGCTTGCCAGGCTCATTGCGGATATGGCTGAACGCCGACTGTTCGAGGTCGCTACAGAAGGTGAGAACCATAAGGCCATCGAAGGCTATCAACGGATGCAACGATATAAATTGGGGCAGAACCTTCTTGATGCACAATCAAGTATTTTGCTGTTTGATGAAATTGAAGATATTTTCGAAGACGGCGGATTATTTATGCCTAGCACAGCATCCAGGCACAAAGCATGGATGAATAACATGTTAGAGACCAACCCCATCCCCACATTCTGGCTATCTAACTGTGTTCACGGCATGGATCCAGCGTATCTGCGCCGCTTTGATATCGTTGTTGAGGTACCAATCCCCAGCATAGCTCAGCGTAAACGAATTGTAGAACGTTGTTGTAAGAGACAATTATCTGCGGCAACCATTGACGTGCTGGCACAACGGGATGATATCTCCCCCGCTTTGCTGGCTCGCACTTCCGATGTCACATCAACAATAACCACCGGCAAAACAGCAGAAAAAATCTACCTCAAATTACTTAACCAGAGCTTAAAAGTAATGGGCCTGCCAAAAGTTAAAATGAAAAACGCCAACCCAGCAAATAGTGAGTTGTACAGCCTGTCATACCTGAACACTAATACTGACATAAGCCAGCTCTTGGCCGGATTAAAACGAAATCCAGACGCGAGAATTTGTCTCTACGGCCCCCCGGGAACTGGAAAAACAGCCATTTGTAAGCACATCGCTCACGCGCTCAAAAAGCCCCTGCATGCCCATAAGGTCTCAGATTTAATGTCGATGTATGTTGGGCAATCTGAGCGCAACATCGCCAATGCATTTGCAAAAGCGCAGAACGACGGGGCCGTTTTAATCCTCGATGAGGTCGACAGTTTTCTGCAAGACCGCACCCAAGCATCAAATTCATGGGAAACCACCCTGGTAAATGAAATGCTCACCCAGATGGAGTCTTATGACGGTATTTTCTTTGCCAGTACTAATTTGATGAGTAATCTGGATAAGGCTGCGCTGCGCCGCTTCGACCTGAAGGTGGAGTTTTCGTATTTGCTCCCAGACCAAGCCGAATCATTGTTTACTCGCTACGCTAAGGCACTCAATTTAACTGGAATAAAAGCGCAACATCTAACGTCAATCAGGGCGCTGAATAATATTGCACCTGGTGATTTTGCCGCAGTTTACCGTCGCCACCGGTTCTCACCACTAACATCAATTGAGTTATTTATTGAGAGTATTCGAGCTGAGTGCAACCTGAAGCAGCCAGAAAGCCGGCCGATCGGTTTTATTTGATGTTGCCTCCTGGCTCACATCACTGTGAGCCAGGAACAGTACTCGTTTAAATGGACAGCCAGGTTGATCGGCCGTCAATGTTAAAAGTCTCATTACCACTCTTCGAGTTGCTGAAAATCTTTAATTCGATCTCGCTGTAATGTGAGTGCTTCAAATACGTCATCAAAACTTCGATTATTATCAGGCAGATTTGGCAACGCTAAATTAGCCTGAATAAAAAACTCATCTGCACTATCAGACCAGCCTTGTTGCCACCAGTTGGTAATGATCTGTCGGTTCTGCTGCAATCGTGAAGAGCTGGGCAATTTATCTGACTTACTGGCGTTTAGTTGCGTTTTAGCAGGCAGTAGGTTCCACAAGTCGTTATTCGGCCACCGGGAGAATGGCATAGCATGGTCGACGGCATACCCTTCAGCCTTAAGCTTTGTCCCCGACCAACAACAGTTTACCTTTTCACTCTCAAGCAATTCGTTCACCCGGCTTCTGACTCGGGCTGTGCTTCTACGCGGATCTTCCCAGGTTAATGCTATAAGCAAATCAGATTGAGAGAACGCCATCGCCCGTTTTACTGTATAGGTTTGCATTAATGCAACCCACTCATTTACCAGCGAAGGCTCTATCCACACACTGAATCGAGCCAGAGAATCCCATATATTTCCCGGAATATAAAAGCGCCCGAAGGAACTCAAAAATTCAGTATCCAGAACCACACTTCCAGATGGTTTACGGGTACGTTTACTCTCGACATGAAAAACACCCTGCTCAGTGCCAGGCAGAGTAATATGTCGCACTGGCATATCCCGTATTGTGAACGTAACGTCCTTCAACGTCTGGTATACCGCACCAGCGGTATCGCTGTTCAGATAGGTAGCACCGATATAAAAATCGTTTGCCGTGAACGAGAGAAGTGCTTGCCATCCACCTTCTTTAACAAAACCAAGTCCTTTGCTTTTATTACTACTTTGGGGAATTTCAAAGTGATCGACCAGGGGTTTAAATAGCTTAATCCAGTAAAGCGCTACCATCCCTACTGGCAAGACTACGTGTTCTTTTGTGCGCTCAATAACCGCTCCAGGGTGGCCTTCTGCTATTCTCAACAAGGCGCGCAACAAAGCCACTTTATACGTAGAGGATTTGCTATCGTTAACAATAATATTGCGAAGCAGAGGAAATGCACCTGAACCATCATCAGGCAAGGTGAGAATGACCGTTTGCCAGTGAACATCATCTCTCCCAAGTTCATCAGCATTGTTCTGTTCACTGAGCAACCGAAATGAAAGGCCGAATTTACGCGCAAAATCAGACAGCTCATCTGCCGAGACCGAATACATAGTTCGTTCGTCGTGGTTAGCGCCATGGCGCAACGAAATAACAATCTTCCCGTTGGCTTTCAGCAAGGTGCTGAGCTTACGGATGCAACGTTCCCGTTCAGAAGGCACAATATGCATCCACACAGCGCTAAGTAGGATAAGATCAAATTTGGTTTGCAGGCGAAACACCTGACTTAGCTCTGGCAGCTTGTCATTCAACCAGTGTATTGGCTGATTAACCAAATATTGTTGAGCACGTTCGCGAATTCCATCAGCAGGTTCAACTGAAACTACACTCAACCCTCTGGCTGCAAGAAAGCGTGCATCTCGGCCCGAACCCGCGCCAATATCCAGTACAAATCCCTTTTCGGGAATTTCAGATAGCCAGTCACCATGTACTTTTTCAAACGCTACGCTGTTATATTGATCAGCGAGTTTCTCTGCGTTTGTTGAATAATAGGAGATGTTCTCCGACAAGAAATTTTACCTTTTGTTAACTACACTAGAATTTCCCAACATTACGGCGAATAAATTGGGATACTGGTTCTCTATAGATTACTCGTTCAAATTAGCGATGAGAACTTACTTTCCGGAATTTCTAAAAAGCTCGTAGAACCGGATAACCAGGACGTGAATTTATCCAAAACATCACCGGGTTCTAACTTCGCTTGTCCCTTAAGGCTACATTCCCAAACAATCACCACTCGCCAGCCAAGCTCACGCAAAAAATCCTCCGCAGCTTCACTGCGGAGCCTGTTTTCCGTCAACTTTTGTCGCCACCAGTCAGTTCTGGTTGCCGGTAACCTGAAGAGGGCGCAATCATGCATATGCCAAAAACAGCCGTGCACAAATATTACGACCTTATATTTTGGAAGCACGATATCAGGTGTCCCTGGCAAGTTTTTTACATGAAGTCGATACCGATATCCGGCACCATGGAGGAGTTTTCTGACCAATAACTCAGGCTTTGTATTTTTTGCCCGAACCGCCTTCATGTTTTTTCTTCGTACAGGTTTTGAATGAACGTCAGTCATTTTCAAATCTTCCCCAAAGAACAGCCTGGATCAATCTGCTTTTCCTAGTACTATACTGCCAGGCTCGGTATCGGTCTATGGCTTGGCGATGAACTATCGCAGACTCGCTACCAGAGAATTAAAGCTAAAGACCTAAGAGTTCCTGCAATGCTTTAACGAAGAAAAAGGTGATACTTTGATAGTGGTAAGTTGTCGCATGCTTAACAAGCCTCGTTTCAGAAAAAGACTAAGTTAATACACTTAAAAAACCGATATTAAATAAGTTATCTGGAAGCAGCTAAGTATTCTAATCGAGTCAGATGCAATGGATTACTTCCCCCGAAATACGGATTTGGGAAACGGCAAGGTTTTTGTCTGTAGGCTGTTTCAATGTTATCGATTGCCTGCTGGCAGAATTTCTGAATTTTGTAATTCAGACGATACGACGTATCTGTCATTAAAACCCTGCTAAAATATGCATCTAATAAATCTAATTGCCCTTCTGAATCGAATATAACTAAAAAAAACGATAGCCTATCGGCCCGCCTGGCTCTGGTTTCGATATACTCAATTTCAGAGATAAAACCCAATATTGCATGTAGATAGTAAACGGCACCTTCCCAATAAGCAGCGTGCACTAAAAGATCCGTTGTATAAGAAGGATACTTCGGAACCCTTTGAACTTTGTTATCTTTCAGAGCATCGATTACTGGTTGATAGGCTTTATGCCAATCATTATTTAAGCAGGGCTTTTCTGCCCATAAAAACCGTAAGTTTCCACTAGTCATTATCACCGGATAAGGCGGCGCAGGTAATAGCAGTTCAGGCACAGAAGTAAATACCATTCCTCCGGACATACCTCCAAATTCGTGGGAAAATACAGGCAAAGCCCCAATTTCAGCTACTCCGAGCATATGAGTAAACCAGCCTACGAAAGGGTAATTCGTACCCGCACTCGCTGCCATTAAGTCAGGGAAACGAACTTTCAAGCGTTCGGCCAACTCTTTAACGGTCAAACCTTTAGCGTCTTGCAATCCGAAATAACAATTCCCGCCATTGGCAGAGGAGTGGCTTACCCGCTCGTGCCTAAACATATTATACTTTCGTACAAAACCATCTTCATCAAAATATAAATTTTGAAATGGGTGCAAACTTATACGCCAGTCCATACCTGACGGACTCATTGCACAGCTACACGCCAGGTTATGCAGCCCTTGCTTGTGAAGTTCTTGAACAGCATGTAATAACCTGATGCTGCGTCTAATGGTTGGGGTAATTTTTGTTGATGTCATACATTTATGTGTACTTAATTATTTTTATAAAATACTTCAGGTACCTTTGTTCTGTGCCTTAAATATTTGAAGGACACTAATGTATGATGATTACCTGAATTAAGTAGTCCTCACTAGCTAGCCCATCGGTTTAGCGCCGGCTTAAGGTGGATTTCAAAGAACTGCTCGAAGGACAGTACATTATAACTTGAGGAATAAACCGGATTACTCTCTTTTATCTGAGCGGGAACGACGATATACAACTTGTGCGTTGCAGCCTGCTTAAGCTGACTTTCAGTAACTTTTTCATCCAGAGTGGCAAGGAAATAGCTATAAGACTTATTCGCTTCCGTAACAACCTGACGCCAACGTTCACGTAAGGTTCTTTTCGCTGTGAATAGCATACAATCTAATGGCCGTTCTTCAAAATATTCGGCGGAAGGCATCACGAAATCAGGCTTAGCTCCATCTACAGTTATTTGTTCTGAAAAAGGAACTCCAGCTCTGATGAATAATTCTCTTATGATAAACTCGAACGCCTTACCTGCTCTCGACTTTCTGGACTGAAAAATAGACATCAAGAACTTATCGACATCAGAGAAGTTAATCTTACCAAACTTATCGATCTGCTCATCAATTACTTTTTGTCCACTCACTTCCTGCTCTTTTAGATAACTTTTATATATTTCTTCCTGCATTTCTTCCAATAATTCGGAAAAATTAGACATTACATAATCTTTTTTATGTTCGCCGATCACTCTCTCTGCAGATGATCTGCAGAGTTGCTCATTAGTGGGAAGATAAGACTTAAAATCATCGAAAAAGTTGTTACCGGAACTGCTCATAAAATCCTTCTTTATGGTAAACGTTGTTGACAAGATACCTTCCATTGTACCCAAAAGGATTCTCAAATCTATAGTTAGATGAGGATAAAGTATTATTCTAAATATCTGAAAATTAATATATTAAGCAGATATTCTTAGGTTTCTCATGTATTTTCAGATTCAGTTGCAAAGACGTTCTGGCGGATGCAAACAACTGTATAAAAACACAATACAAACTTTAATTAGGTTTTTTGGTGTGATACATTTTCACACATTAATCCCTTTTTAAGTTACAGATTATCATATGTACATTAAAGAAGTTGCTTTGGCAGATTCGCAGGCCAACTCAAGAATCCTGTTATTGAAGCATGAAACAGATAAATTACTGAAACTGCTTCTCACTATTTATGATCAGAAAACTCTCGCTTCAAAACTAAACAGTGAAGAAACAGGCCTTCAACTCAAAGAAATATCCAGAGAAAAGTTGAACAAGTGGAAAAAAAATCCGCAGAGTAGTGACATTCTTATTCACGAGGATACAAACGAGAGGATTAGGCGCGCTTTACTTCCGCAAAAGCCTACGCACTGGGACAATCCAGATTTCAAATTCATAGATCTTTTTGCAGGAATTGGGGGGTTGAGAAAAGGGTTTGAGGACGTAGGCGGCAAATGTGTATTTACCAGCGAATATGATGATCAAGCCCGAAGAACTTATCTGGCCAATCATTATGTTGACGAAAGTGAACAGCCCTACTTTACGGACACTTTAGAAGAAAACCCCGATAAGAATATTTCCTTGATGGATATAACTAACCTTACACTTACGGGACCTGAGCACTCCGAAGTTTCAGAGTCGGAAAGGTTGGAAAATATCAGGCAACATATACCAGAACATGATGTATTGCTGGCAGGCTTTCCATGTCAGCCGTTCTCAATAGCCGGTGTTTCAAAGAAGAAAAGTCTCGGAAGAAGCCATGGGTTCGAGTGCACCACACAGGGAACTCTTTTTTTCGATGTAGAGAAAATTATTCAGGCGCGAAAGCCAAAGTTTTTTGTTCTTGAAAACGTCAAAAACCTAAAGAGCCACGATAAGGGTAATACTTTCGCCACCATAATTAAGACATTGGACTCATTAGGTTATTTCATAGCAGATATTTCTGATCAAGGTGAAACTATAGAAGAAGCTATTGCTGTGGTCAGAAAGAGAAAAAAAGAACCAACTATTGTAGATGGTGCAAACTTTACGCCTCAGCATAGAGAGCGTGTTGTGCTCGTTGGCATACGTAATGACTTGATTGAAAGAAATCCTGATTTCAGTAAGTTCAGTCTGACTGATCTCACTGATTTTTATCCGGAAAGGCGTCTTACCGTATCAGAAATTCTCTGTGATCTTTCTGAAGAACAACTTAAGACCTACACGCTTACCGAAAACTTGTGGAATTATCTCTACCACTATGCGTTAAAACACAAGAGCAAGGGAAATGGGTTTGGCTTCGGGTTGGTAAATCCGGAAGACCCGAATGCTATTACAAGAACATTGTCAGCAAGATACTATAAAGACGGGTCAGAAATACTTATCAACCATAATGGTCTCGAAGCTGAATATCTGGAGAAAAACAAAAGCGCAGCAGCAGATAAAAATGCTAAGAGAGAGGCATACTCAACATCAAGAGCAGCAGAAGTACTGAACCAGCGTAAATTTGAGAATCAGGCTTTATACGAGGAAGAATTTAAGAAAAAGGTCAAAATATTCGAACGAGAATATGACGAAGAATATGGACGATATTCCGCTGATTTTGATCCTTTATATAAAACACCACGCCGCCTGACACCTAAAGAATGCGCAAGATTAATGGGATTTGAAAAACCTGAAGCCTACCGCAATGATGGATTGGACTCTGACTTCAGACAGGTTTGTGCAGATAACCGTGCTTACAAGCAGTTTGGGAACTCGGTAGTAGTTCCTGTTTTTAGGGCTGTGGCTAAGCTAATGAAAAGTAGTCTAATTAGTTAAACAACTGTGAATATCTGAATCAAAAATTAAGGGGTAAGAAATTAAATATTGATGCCACAGTTAGATTCACGGAACACATTATGTGCTTTTGGCTCAATGATATTTTAACAAGTACTAACATGATTAAACTGGGATTGAACTCTTTACCAAATGAAACTGATGGGCTGGTGTAGGATATCTTCATCGCCTGCCCTGATGGCATGCAAGGGCTCCCTGGAGACATCGAAGCTGCTTACCAGAAAGGCATTTACAGCGCAGCCACTCTGGCAAAACGGAACTAGCCTGACCACTATTTGCTGAAAAATGGGATGGCTAACATCCAACGATTAGCCAGTAAAAGAGCGGAAAGCGACCAATAGTCAGTTATTGGTCATGTGCTGTGACCGCATATCACTGTGATAAACAGTCATTTAAGCAGCCGCACTCACAGTCAATTAGCGCGTTTCCTAGCCCCGTAATGATAAGTTTTACGATGGATATCATGTCTTAGCATGAGCTGAAATGGCTCGTTCTTATATCAAATTATCCACATCTTAGTTATACATTTACCTAAACAATGAACATTGCCATTGATACTTAATCTTTAAGACAATTACCATCTAATTGTCCAGTAAAGAGATACCCAAGATTACATCCAACATCATCCAAAGCTCCCCTAATATTCTGGTTTTTTGTTAGAGCTTCGTTAACAAATTTAGTTTTGTTTGATGTATTAAAATCTGCCGTCCATATTGGGTGGTTTACAAAGAGTTCTACAGACTTTTCAATCTGTGTCCATAAATCCTCGTTAGAAGAGTCAGCTCTTAGCATAGCTTCGCCAACGCGATCCTGCAGATTGAATTTACTAGCCACAATAGTTTGAAATAAATCAAAGGCCCTAAACTGAGCTACCCCTTTGGTCAATCTGTCCATTCTTCGCTTCTCGTGCTCAGAAGGCGTAGTATCTTTCATATTAAATGCATATTTACAAAACATGTTCGTTACATTAATTATATTTCTTGCTTCTTGCTCCCTCAATTCTGAGCTTTTCTCCCAGTTTTCTTCAAGCTGCTTTCCCCATATTAATTTTTTTAGAATTTTTGTTTTCAATTGAGATTCTGTAATTAAGTATGGAAAATCATTATTCCGTCCAGCTAACGCCACATAATTTCTGAAATCAAAATCATCATTACTAATTATATTATCTAAAAATGCTGATTCCATTGCGCTTTTTGCTCGACTCCTATCAGTTTGCGGCAGCCATGCGATGAATCCTTTTTCACTTCCATTTTCAATCCCCTGAAGCTCGAGATATTTATCTATTTGAGCTTTCCATTCATCTTTGAGTTTTGCTATCAATTCAAGTGGTGACAGACTTAACTTAGGAATTTTTGCCTGTATGGAATTTACTAATTCATTAGCTGCATTTTTACTTAAATCAAGATAAATTTTGGCTACGATATCTTGTCTTCCCAGCAGCCAATTAGATACTGTTTTATGCTGACCATCAAACATTAGAACTTTGGTTTTTCCATTCATTGCAGAAAGTCGACACCCCGGCGCTTCATAAAGAGGGTTACGATTTAAGTCAAAGAAAATCAACCAAATTTGCTTTTTCTTAATAATTCTTGGTTGAACTTCTTCATCATTGAATAGCGCTTCCCGAGGAATCCTTGCGTAAACATATCTCAATGTCCCTCTATTATTCGTTTCTTCAAATATACGATAACTTTCATTGTGTCCATCAGGTGTTTCCAGATTTAAAAATTCGCCCTTAATTGAACAATTGGATTCCTTTGGAGTTATTTGAAAGTAATCCGTACACCCTGAATACCTAATACCACTTGGTTTGCTATCTAAAAAACGCTCAAACTTTAAGTAAGGCCTTACGTCTACCGTATTAGCATTTCTTTTTACTCGATTACAGTGCTTATGAACTAAATTCAAATTCTGCCTGTCAGTTACTCCGTTTTCAGCTTCAGCTTCGTCGTGATCTGCTTCAATATCATCAGAAGCTTCATTAAGTGGACCATCGCATAAATAGCAAACGTTACCAGCCTTGGCTCTCAGGTAATCTACAATGTCGGCTCTCTGCTCTTCGGGTAACGCACTTTTCAGTTTAGAACTAATCTTTATACCTGGCATTTACATTCTCTTTAATGGTACTTATTTAACATCAATCACTACTTCCCTAATGAGTTTACGAAAGCAAAGAGGCGTAATTCAACAGAAAAATTTAAGGCCGCTTGTTAATTTAAGAAATGCTGCGAATGATAAGTGCACTAACCTTTATCATGTTCAATTTAAAAAAACTACAACCAGACTAGGCGTTTTCTATATTTAAGGAGACTCGCATCAGAATGTATAGATTCTTAACTCACAAAACAGGGAATCGCCACTAATGGTATATTTGCCATAACCAGCAGAATCACTCGGCGCGTCCTGCGCCTCGCCCTGCGGGCCGCGCTAAAGCGCGTTCAAAATTGCTCCCAGCAATTTTGTCGAACGGAGCTTCTCATCCACGGAATACAACAGATACAAAAAAACCAGCTCATGGCTGGTTCTTTTGTATCTGGCGCACCCGATAGGATTCGAACCTATGACCTTTGCCTCCGGAGGGCAACGCTCTATCCAGCTGAGCTACGGGTGCTTTCTGTGTAAACGGCTTAGAACCGTCTAGAGTGGCGCATTATAGGAGTTCGGCTGGTTAATTTACAGTAAAAAATGAAATTGGCGGTGCTGATGTTTAAAAATCAGGCAAATTAGGCTTTTGCTTCGTTGGGGGAATTGCCTTAGTCTGGCTTTAACTTTAACGGATGATGCCTTTATGCCGCGAACCTTTCCTCTATTATTGTTGAGTGTGTGCGTTCTTTTTGCTTTTTCTGTGCTTGCCAATGAGCAAAGCGATTTAGATTTTTACCACAATGTGTTTAGTGCACCGCCTGTTTTGCCTGCGGGCTATGATAATGATTGTCGGGCGTCTGATTGCCCGGGGAAGATTATGCCCGGCATTTCTATGCTTAGCGATAAAGCTAATCCGGAGTATGTTACCGTTGAGCAGTCCGGCACGGGTGCGGGTTGGGAAGAACGGGTGGCCAGCAATTGGACATTCTTTAATATACCTGCGTCGTTAGGCAAGGTTCTGGTTATTGATTACGGTCCCACACCTTCTGGTACCGGTTATCGTTATCTGGCGAATGCCAATACCCAGAATACGCTTTATGAACCCTGGAGTTCCTCCAAAATAATGGCCTTTGCCGGGGCGCTTGCCAGCGTTGGTGCCGATGTGAATGCCACCAGCATGGTGGGTGATGTAATGATGGGCGATTTAATTACCAGCATTAACAGCTATGCCCCTGCCGGTAAGGCAGATGGTAATTCCAATGCCATTGCTACTTACTTTGCTAATGTGGCTGGTCGTGGGTATTTAACCGGGCTGTTTCATGAAAAGTGGTTGCGAATGAGTAACCCGGCAATTCGCTTTCGTGGCGCTTACGGGCCAGTTGCCTTTAAGCCAGAACCGAGTGTTTGGCAGCTTGATTCGGGCACGCAACTTAATGTGAGCGCGTTTACCGAGGCCGGAGATGACCCTTTTTATCAGGGGTACCGCTGTGATGAGTGTGGCTTAACCGGCAACAAACCGATGACCACTCTGGCGCAGGCTGAATTTTTAAAACGCCTTGTTACCCATGGTTCTGAACCACATACCCGTTTACCGGGGTTTCGTGAATCCCACCTTGAAATGTTGTTATATGGCGATGGCCACAGTAATTCGGTTGTCGATGCTGGCGGTATGCAGGCGGGTATTGGCGTGTTGTTAGCGCGTGCGTTGGCAAAAGCGATTGCACCGGGCTATTTGGAATCCGGGGAATCTGCCAAGTCGGTATTAGATAAGTTTACCGCTGGTAACTGGCGTATCTTTCAGAAAATTGGCGCAGGCCCGAGTGAAACCCGTGGCCAGAGCGAAACGGTTTTACTGGCCCATGTGGTGTTGTTACCTGAAGATGAACCGCCACGGGAATTTACCCTGGCGGTGCAAACTGAAGTAGCGGGCGATAGCGAAGCCGGTGTTGGCCGGGCTGGCAAAAAAATGCAACAGGTGTTGGATATCAGTATGGCGCAGTTGTTGTCGGCGAAGTCATCTGAATAACGGTGTTTTAAGTAAGAATAGGTTGCATTTGCGCGACTAACTACCAAAAAGTCAGGTTTTTATTGGCTTTTTGATGGATAAGGACTAATCAATTAGTCTCAAACAGTTGTCGCCGCCGTATTAACCTTTATAATCATGCGGATTATTTATTTTCAGACCAAAATTGCCTGGAGACGATTGTGAAATTAAAAACGTGGTTAGGTATGGGCGCTGTAGTACTGGCAGCTTTTGCGGTAAACGCTCAGGAAATGTCAGACGAGGCGATCAAAGAGCGTATTAAGCCAGTTGGCTCTGTGCATGTTGCTGGCGCGGCCGCTGCAGCACCTGCTGGTGCAATGTCTGGTGAAGACGTTTACAACAAAGCCTGTGTAGCATGTCACGCTGCTGGTGTACTGGGTGCGCCTCGCGTAAACAATGCTGCTGACTGGGCTCCTCGCCTGGATCAAGGTTTTGATACCGTATTATCTCACGCTATTAACGGCTTTAACGCTATGCCTCCTCGTGGTACCTGCGCAAGCTGTAGCGACGACGATATCAAAGCAGCTATCGAGTACATGACTTCAGAGCTGTAAGGCTCTTATCACTGACAACCTGCATATAGCTGGTAGCTTCGCTAACGTTCGGCGCATTTTCGGTGCCGATCGTGGCGATTATCAGTACATCCATTCGACTAAAGCACTGGCAAAAAATTCTACAATAGAGTAAGTTTATTCTTCTATTCGAATGGAATTTTTGGCAGCTGAATTTTATGTCAACTGAGTCGGGCAAATATGAGTTATCAGAAGCGGAATTAAGGGAACTTATTCCACAGCTTCAACAACTCACTGATAAATATAAACGCGCAGAAAGACTGCAAAAAGCGCTGTTTAATATATCAGAACTGGCCAGTTCGGTAAGCAACCTGTCACTCCTCTACCCCGCAATCCACGAAATCATTGCTGATTTTATGGATGCCGAAAACTTTTTTGTTGCCTTTTACTCCGCTGCTACCGAAATGGTCGAAATGGCCTACTTTGTGGATGAGTTTGACGAGCAGGTTATTAAGCACCTTCCCTCAGAAGAACTTAAAAAAGGGTTAACGGGTTATATTCTTGAATCCGGCAACCACGTTTTTTTTCGTAACGAAACCAAAGAGGCTATCGATAAAGATTTAAACGTGGAGTTAATTGGCAGTCAGCCCCACGAACTGCTGGGCGTGCCGTTAAAACGTGGCAGCCAGATTATTGGTGCCATGGTGGTTCAAACCTATAACGACAACGTGTCTTACACCCACGAAGACCTTGAGGTGCTGTTGTTCGTTTCCCAACATATTGTTACCACGGTAGACAGGGTAAAAAACCGCGAGCTTACTGAGCGCACCATCCGCGAAAGAACCCGCCAGCTGCGCCAGATTAATGATGATTTGCAGGAAGAGATCCTGGAACGGCAGAAGGTTGAGGCACTGCAACAAGCGTTATTCGAAATATCCGAGCTGTCAGCCACTGCCAGTCGCGATATGGAATCCTTTTATACTACATTGCACGATGTTATCGCGCGCCTCATTAGCGCTCCAAACTGTTACATCGCGATTCTGGATGACAACAAAGAGTACCTTAACTTTCCTTATTTCAGCGATACCCAAAGCTCGCATCCCGGTACCCGTCCGTTAGGCTATGGCTTAACCGAGTTTGTTATTCGCCGTGGCCAGGCTGAGCTTATCGACAGTTCGCGAATTTTATCCCTTACCGAAGCCGGTGAAATCGACGTATCTGTTGCCCAGAATATTTTAAAACACTCTAATTCGTGGCTGGGTTCGCCGCTAATAATCGATGGCGAAGTTTACGGCGTTATTGCAGTGCAAACCTATGGTAAGTCAGCCAGATACACGCCACGCGATTTAGAACTCATGCGCTTTGTGTCGCACCATATTGCCGTTGCCTTAGAGCGTAAATTTCAGGCTGAGGCCAATCATGCGTACAGCGAACAGCTGGAAGAGCGGGTAAAAGAGCGCACGCTGGAACTTAACCGGGCCAATGATGTACTGCGCCAGCAAATAGAAGAGCGTAAGGAAATCGAGCGCAAACTCATTCATGATGCCCACCACGATACGCTAACCGATTTACCCAACCGTTCTATGTTTGCCAGCCGTCTGGAGCTGGCGGTAGCCAATAAGCAACGTCATCCGGAAAACCTGTTTGCGGTGCTTTTTATCGATCTGGACCGGTTTAAAATTATTAACGATACCCTTGGTCATCACGCTGGTGATGAATTTTTAATTGAGGTTTCCAAGCGCATCACCAAGTGTATTCGGGGGCACGATTTACTGGCTCGCCACGGTGGTGATGAGTTTGTGTTGCTGCTTGATAATTTCGAATTTGCCTCTGATGTAGAGGAAGTATCAGCGCGGATTATCGAGTCTATCTCGGCGCCATTTATACTGGATGACAAAGAAATGTACTCCGGCGCCAGTATTGGTATTGCCCATGTAGAAACCTACTACCACTCTGCCGACGAGGTCATTCGTGACGCCGACGCCGCAATGTATCAGGCAAAATCACTGGGGCGCGGGCGCTTTGTTATCTTTGATAAGAGTATGCGCGAGCGCCTGCTTGAAGAACTCGAGCTGGAAAACGAGTTTCGTCGTTCGCTGCGCGAGCAGGAATTTGAATGCTACTTGCAGCCGGTTTTTAACCTTACCAACAAGCAACCGTTATACCACGAAATTTATGTGCGCTGGGTTCATCCCACGCTGGGGAAAATCTCCCGCGAGCAGTTTCGCCAGGTGGCCGAGCAAAGCGGCCTGATCCTGGAGCTGGACCTGTATCAGTTACGTGCTGCCTGTAACCTGCTTCAACACTGGCCAGATGCCAGATACACCCAGCAACAGCCCAAGATAGCCGTGAATATCTCGATAAATCACTTGCTACAAGGTGTGATGGTGCAAAAGATTCTGGATGAAGTCAGTGCATCCGGCGTATCGCCTGAATCGCTGGTGTTTGAGTTTGACGAACACGACTTAAACCGCCGTTCGCAATATATCTTGCCCGCGATTAAAAAGCTTAAACGGGCCGGGGTAACGCTGGTACTGGATAACTTTGGTAGTGGTCTGGCGTCGCTGAGTTACTTGTTTTCTTATCCCTTTGATTTTATCAAAATCGACCATCGCTTTATTAAGTCGTTGCCGCGCTCGTTGCGAAACGAAAAACTCATTCAGTCGGTTATGCTTATCTCGGAACACCTTAATTTTGAGGTGATTGCAGAAGGCATTGATTCCCCTTCACAGCTGACCGCGCTTACCAATATCAAATGCAATTACGGGCAGGGTAAATACCTTGAAGAGTCGCAACTGCTGCCCGACGTGAAGCAAGCTAACAGTTAAGACTTACCCAACATTTCCCGCAGGTTGGCAATGCTGGCCTGGCCCTTTTGCTGGCGCTCCTCGGCGGTAACTTTGCGCTTTTTCTCTTCCCAGTCTAAATCGTCCTGGGGTAACTCAAACAAAAACCGGCTCGGCTCTGGCTGAATAACCTCGCCGTACTGACGACGTTCTTTCGACAACGTAAATATCAGCTCTCGCTGGGCGCGGGTAATACCTACGTAAGCCAGGCGGCGCTCTTCCTCAACGTTGTCTTCGTCGATACTGCTTTGATGTGGCAGCAGGCCTTCTTCCATGCCCACTAAAAACACAATGGGAAACTCCAGCCCCTTGGATGCATGCAATGTCATTAACTGCACCTGATCGGCCTCGGCCTCTTCTTCACCGCGTTCCATCATATCGCGCAGAATCAGGCGGTTAACTACTTCAGGTAAGGTCATGGGTGCGTTAAGTTCGTCGCCTTCCAGCATATCGGTAACCCAGCCAAACAGCGTACTTACGTTGGCCATGGCCATTTCGGCGGCTTTGGGACTGGTGCTGTGCTCGTACAGCCATTCTTCGTAGCTCATGGCGCGGATCATATTACGCAGCACAGCTGCGGTATCCCCTCGCACCGCTTCGTCAGACAAAGTCACTATCCAGCGGGCAAAGTTGTGTACCGCTAAAAAGCCTTTGCCGCTGAGCACGGAATTGAGGTTATCGTGACAGGCGGCCTCAAACATCGAAACGCCCAGTTCGTTGGCAAAATTACCGAGTTTTTCCATGGTCGCGCGGCCAATACCCCGCGATGGCGTATTGATAACCCGCAGTAAGGCGTTGTCGTCGTCCTGATTTACCAGCAACCTTAAATACGCCATGATGTCTTTTACTTCGGTGCGGCCAAAGAACGACATACCACCACTGATTTTGTAGGGAATACGGTTGCTCATCAGCAGCTTTTCGAACAGGCGGCTCTGGTGATTACCGCGATACAAAATGGCGTAATCTTTAAAATTAGTGCGGCGGGTAAATTTGTGGGCCAGCAATTCGGCCACTACCCGCTCGGCTTCGTGCTCTTCGTTTTTGGCCATTAACACCCGCAGCGGCTCGCCATACTCCAGCGCCGAGAACAGGGTTTTATCAAACATGTGTGGGTTATTCTGAATAAGAATGTTGGCGCAGTGCAGAATGCGCCCGGAGGAGCGGTAATTTTGTTCCAGCTTAATCACCCTAAGGCGGGGAAAGTCCTGCTGCAGTAAATTGAGGTTTTGCGGCCGGGCACCACGCCAGGAATAAATCGACTGGTCGTCATCCCCTACCACCGTAAAACTGGCCCGTTCGCCCACCAGCAGCTTCACCAGCTCATACTGACTGGTATTGGTATCCTGATATTCGTCCACCAGCAGATAACGGATTTTGTTTTGCCATTTTGCCCGGGCCTTTTCATCCACTTTCAGCAATAGCGTGGGCAGCATGATTAAGTCATCAAAATCCAGCGCATTGTAGGCGCGCAGGTGGTTTTGATACTGCTGATAGTATTCCGCAAATTCCTTTTCGCCCTGGCTAACGGCTTTTTTAAGCAGCAGCTCCGGCGTCAGCAGGTCGTTTTTCCAGTTAGAAATACAGCTTTGTAAAAGTTGCAACTGATCTTTATCGCCATCCAGTGAATGGGCAGTTAAATCGTTAAGCAGTGCCATGCTGTCTTTATCATCAAACAGCGAAAAGCCCGACTTTAGCCCCAGCGCTTTTACTTCTGACTTAATAATGTTCAGCCCCAGGGTGTGGAAGGTTGATACCTTTAACCCCCTGGCCTCCACTTTACCCAGCGTTTGCGCCACCCGCTCTTTCATTTCCCGCGCGGCTTTGTTGGTAAAGGTTACCGCCGCAATATAACGGGCAGGCATATCGCACTGGCGCACCAAATGCGCAATTTTGTTGGTGATCACCCGAGTTTTACCGCTGCCTGCACCGGCCAGTACCAGGCATGGGCCGGATACAAAAGTAACAGCAGATTCTTGTGCGGGATTCAGTTTCATTTATGGAGGTTCTCAACAGCAAAAGGCATTGGCGTTCATCGGCCGCCTATTGTAATCGACCGAGGGTAAGAATCCGAGTACTGATTATATTGCATCATCGCTCAATAGTTTTAGAATAACCCCCGTCTATTTCATTGTCAGGACAGGAAGCGTCATGTTAGATCCTAAAAAATTAGAAGATATTGCCCGCCAAATCGCCGACTCGGTACCACCGGGCGTAAAAAACATGGCGGAAGAAGCCGAAGGTAAAATTAAGCAGGTGCTGCAGGCGCAGCTTTCCAAACTCGATTTGGTTACCCGCGAAGAGTTTGATATTCAGACTCAGGTGTTAATTAAAACCCGGGAAAAACTGGAAGCCATGGAAGCACGTCTAGCCGCACTGGAAGCGCAACAAGCTGCAGAAAAATAACCCCTAGCCTACCAAAACCAGATCCACAAACAGCCCCAGCGCAATCACCAGACCTACGTAGTGATTATCCAGAAAGGCCTTAAAACAGGCCTCGCGCTGGCGATGGCGGATATTGTAGTGTTGGTGCACAAACAGTAAGCCAGCGGCTAACAAGCCAAGATAAGCGGCAATACCCAGGCCGTTTAATAAAAATACCGCGCTCAGCAAGGCCAGAGTGATCAGTTCCAGTACCGCTACAATGAGTTTGTCCATACGGCCAAACAGAATGGCGCTGGACTTAATACCAATGATCACATCATCATCCCGGTCCACCATGGCGTACATGGTGTCGTAGGCTATGGTCCACAGCAGATTAGCGATAAACAGTAACCAGCCCCATTCAGGAATATTGCCGTGAACAGCCATTACCGCCATGGGTATTGCCCAGCCATAAGCTGCGCCTAACACGGCCTGCGGCAAATAGGTGTAGCGCTTCATAAACGGATAAGCCGACGCCAGTACCAGGGCCACGCACGAGAGCAAAATCGTTGCCCAGCTCAGCTGCACAACAATTAAAAACGCAATAAAAATCAATACACTAAAAAGCTGAAGGGCTTCTCGCTCAGTCACATGCCCCGCCACCAGGGGGCGAGCATTGGTGCGTTTTACCGCGCCGTCCACATGCCTGTCGGCGTAGTCATTAATCACACAGCCTGCCGAACGCATCACCACAACCCCAAGGCTGAAAAGCAGCAGCTCCTTTACCGGTGGCATACCATTAGCGGCCAGCATCAGTGCCCACAGGGTGGGCCATAATAAAAGATAAATACCAATGGGCTTATCCAGCCGCATAAGTCTGGCGTAATAGGGAAAATTTTGCAGGGATAACACCATGATATCGCTTACCCAGGTACCGAAAAGTCGCGCAAAGTGTAGCACTGCCTGTATCACAGAGACAATGCATTAGTCTAAAGTAGGTTGTGCGCCCCGGGAGTCTCAACTAGAATTTAGCTACTTGAATTTTATGGATAACCTTAATGAAGCAGTTTCTTCGGCTGGTAGTGTTTTTTAGCTTGCTCGCGCCTTTTTCTAATAGCTATGCGCAAGATCAGCCATCTTATGCGTATATCGGCATAGAGCCAGAAATTGTCACTAATTATCTGGGCTCCAGTGCCACTAAATTGGGCTACGTAAGAGTGATGATTGAAATTATGGTGTCTGATGTAGACCAACTGGAACTGGTGGAACACCATATGCCGCTGCTGCGCTCAACGGCTATTGAGATTTTTGGTCGTCAGCCTGAAGAAAAAGTAAAATCGCTCACCGGTCGCGAGGATATCCGCCGCGCCGTGCTGGCAGCGCTGCAGGATCACATGCAACAAGAAACCGGCGCTAAAGTGATTAAAGATATTATCTTTACCAAATACCTGCATCAAAAATAGCGCATTGGGTTTATTTTGGGGCGGTTTTACCGCTCCCGATTGCCAGCAACCATGCGGTTATGCAGCCCGACAGCAAGCCCATGGTATGCGCAGCATTAGCCATGTTTACCCACAATATGTCGGCATAACCTAACACTAACCACACCAGCATAAAGCCTACAATGGCCCTGGGCATAGAAAGGCCCCACTGGGGTCGCAACCAGCCGATGATCCAGACAAAGCCCACAACCCCGTAAACAACGCCCGACAAGCCGCCAAAATTGGGGCCAGACACCGCTAATTGCGCGAGATTACTGAACAACGCAGTAACTAAAAACAGGATTAGTAAGAAGCTACTGCCAAATTTGTGCTCAATCTGAGAACCCAGCATCCCCCACCACAGCACGTTAAAGATAAAGTGCAGGGCACTAAAGTGAATAAACGCCGGCCCGATAAGCCGCCACCATTCGTTATTTTTTGCCAGATTACCCAAAGGCATGATCATGAGCGCCTCTGCAATGGGGCGAAACAGTCCCACCGCAGACGCCGCAAAGATAAGCGTACACAGGATCAGAATAATACCGGTAAACGGGGCCCGGCGCAGCGATACCAGCCAGCGACGAATACTATTGCCGCTGGACGGTGGCGCGGGTACATCGGTTTGATCGGAATGCTGCCAGGCCGCCTGTTGGTAAACCGGATCGTTAGGCGCTTTAATAAACGCCTGACAAATTTCCAGCGCCCGGGCGTAGTCCTCGTCGTTTTCCAGTAGCAGAATATACTGGTCTTTATCCGGCTCGGCCTGTACCTGAACCGGTATAAGTTGTGACTTAAGATAACTCGCTAAAGCGTCAGCATAACGCAGCTGACTAATGGCAATAAGGGGAGTTGCCACTGTTAACCACTAACCACCGGTTGTCCCAAACGCCAGCCTTCAAAGCCGCCGTCCATGCTGTACACAGTTTCGTAGCCCTGCCCGGCCAGAAACTGCGCCGCCTGCTGGCTGCTAACGCCGTGATAGCAAACAACAACAACCGGTGAGGTTTTTGGCGTGGCTTCCATAAAGGAAGCCAGATTATCGTTAGACAGGTTAACTGCACCATCGATATGCGCCGCCTGGAACGACCCGGCATCACGAATATCGGCGATTACCAGATTGTCTTTTTGCTCGGCAACATCTGCGATGGAAATATGTTGGAATGGTTGCATAGTACTCTTATTGCCAGTTGAGAATGACTTTGCCTGATTCTCCGGACCCCATTACATCAAAGCCTTGCTGAAAATCATCAATGGCAAACTGATGGGTTATGATAGGTGAGATATCCAGGCCACTTTGCAGCAGACTCGCCATTTTGTACCAGGTTTCAAACATTTCCCGGCCGTAAATTCCTTTAATTACCAGACCTTTAAAAATAACCTGGTTCCAGTCAATGGCGACGTCCTGTGGCGGAATACCCAGCATGGCTATCTTACCGCCGTTGTTCATGTTGTTGAGCATATCGCGAAACGCCACCGGTACTCCAGACATTTCTAGGCCGATATCAAAGCCCTCAGTCATCCCCAGCGACGCCATAACGTCTTTAAGCGATTCCTCAGCAACGTTAACCGCGCGGGTCACACCCATCTTCTCGGCCAGCTTGAGTCGATACGGGTTTACGTCGGTGATCACAACATGGCGAGCGCCCACATGACGCGCTACCGCGGCGGCCATAATACCAATGGGGCCGGCACCGGTAATCAGTACATCTTCGCCTACCAGATCAAAAGACAACGCGGTATGAACAGCGTTACCAAAGGGGTCAAAAATAGACGCCAGATCGTCAGAAATATTGTCGGGAATTTTAAACGCATTAAACGCCGGAATGACCAGGTATTCCGCAAAGGCACCCGCACGGTTAACCCCAACACCCTCGGTGTTGCGACACAAATGACGACGTCCCGCACGACAATTACGGCAGTGGCCACAGGTAATATGGCCTTCACCAGAAACGCGGTCGCCCACTTTAAAGCCCTGCACTTCCTGGCCCATATCAACCACTTCACCCACGTATTCATGGCCGACTACCATGGGCACCGGGATAGTTTTTTGGGCCCAGTCGTCCCACTGGTAAATGTGCATGTCGGTACCGCAAATTGCTGTTTTGCGAATTTTAATCCGCAGGTCGTTATGCCCCATGGCGGGCTTGTCGGTATCAGCCATCCAGATACCGCGGGTTGGCTGTTGTTTTACCAACGACTTCATGCAATTACTCCTAACTCACGACCAACTTCGATAAAGGCATCAACGGCTTTATCAACATGTTCAAGAGTATGTCCCGCCGACATCTGCGTACGAATACGCGCCTGCCCTTTTGGCACCACCGGATAAGAAAAACCAATCACATAAATGCCTTTCTCCAGCAGTTTATCGGCCATTTCATTGGCCAGTTTGGCATCGCCCAGCATGACCGGAATAATCGCGTGATCTTTACCGGCCAGGGTAAAGCCCGCTTCGCTCATACGGCGGCGGAAATGCTCGGCATTGCGCCACAGCTGGGCCCGTAATTCGTGGCCATCGGCCATCATGTCGAACACTTTTAAGGAAGCCGCCACAATAGGTGGTGCTACCGAGTTAGAGAATAAGTACGGACGTGAACGCTGACGCAGCCATTCAATAGCGGCTTTGCTGCCAGAGGTATAACCACCGGAAGCACCACCAAGCGCTTTACCCAGCGTACCGGTGATAAGGTCAACCCGGCCAAGAACATCGCAATATTCGTGGCTGCCGCGGCCGTTCTCGCCTAAAAAGCCGGTAGCGTGGCAGTCATCCACCATCACCATGGCATCGTACTGGTCGGCCAGATCACAGACGCCTTTTAGGTTTGCAATAATACCGTCCATCGAGAATACGCCGTCAGTGGCAATCAGGATAAACCGTGCGCCGTCGGCACGGGCTTGTTTAAGCTGTTCTTCCAGCGCCTGCATATCGTTGTTGGCATAGCGATAGCGTTTGGCTTTGCTTAACCGCACGCCGTCGATGATGCTGGCGTGGTTCAGGGAATCCGACACAATGGCGTCTTCCGGGCCTAACAGGGTTTCAAATAGGCCGCCGTTCGCGTCAAAGCAGGATGGATATAAAATGGTGTCTTCGGTGCCCAGAAACTGACTGATTTTGGCTTCCAGCGCCTTATGAATATCCTGCGTACCGCAGATAAACCGCACTGATGCCATACCAAAACCATGACTGTCCAGGCCTTCTTTAGCCGCTTCAATCAGCGCCGGATGATTCGCCAGGCCAAGGTAGTTGTTAGCACAGAAGTTAATTACGTGATCGCCACTTTGCGTTGCGATATCCGCCTGTTGCTGAGTTGTAATTACGCGTTCAACTTTATACAACCCATCTTCACGCGTGGCGTTAAGCTGTTGTTCGAGATGAGAAATAAAAGATGCTGACATTAGGAGCGCTCCTGGCCGAAGGGTGTTGTCAAAGGCGCGTATTGTACCTAAGAGGCAAAGAACCTGCCTGCGTCCGGCGAATTGGATCCGGCTTTAACCACAAACCAAGTGTAAACTTTTAAAGACGCCTGGTTAACCCAAAGCTACAAACCGCCACTTAAACCAGCCAGCGACCGTTGAAGATCTTGCTTTCCAGGGTGTTCCATAACAAGCTTTCGTCGATGGGTTTGCTGATATAGTAGCCCTGACCATACTGACACTGCATTGCGCCCAGCTCCTTGAGCTGCTGGGCCTGTTCTATTCCTTCTGCCACAACCTCTAACCCCATACTACCAACCATGTTGATAGTTGAGCTGACAATGTTCCTGTCACTTTCTGTTTCGAGCATGCCGGCTATAAAAGAACGGTCAATCTTTATGATATCGCTGGGGATCATTTTAAGGTAACTCAGTGAGGAATAACCGGTACCAAAATCATCCACCGCGATTTTGCATCCCAGGGCGCGAATTTGCTGAATAACCGCAACGGCTCTTTCGATATCAGCCACCAGCACGGTTTCAGTGAGTTCCAGCTCGATGTTTTTAGGATTTACCGAGTAAAGATCAATAAGCTCCATTAAATAGGGCTGTAGGGCGCTGTTGGCAAACTGAGCCGCCGACAGGTTGATTGCCATTTTGACATCGTTGTAGCCCGCTTTTTCTAATTTAGACAGTAGTTCGATAGCATGTTCCATTACCCAGAAATCCAGCTCTGTCATCATTGAGGTATTCTCGAGCAAGGGTAAAAAGTCACCCGGCGGCACTAAACCACGCTGTGGATGCCGCCAGCGCAGTAAGGCTTCAAAACCGGACAGCCGGTTATTCGATAAATCAATTTGCGGTTGCAGCGCAAGGAAGAACTGGTGTTCTTTTAAAGCCACCCGCGCTTCGCTTTCCAGCTCCACCTGTTTAACGATTTTGTGATTCATGGAGGGGTTAAAGAAGCAATAGCTTGAGCCGCGCTCCAGTTTGGCTTCGTACATGGCCGTATCGGCCTGGCGCATCAGTTCTAACGCCCGGGTTTTTGGCGAGGTGGTATAAGCAATACCAATACTGATACTGATATAAAAGCTTTGCTCACTAATCACCATGGGTTCAACAAATTCATCAGTAAGCTTTTGCGCAACAATATTGACCTGATTTTCATGTTCCAGCCCGGTTACCAGGATCACAAACTCATCACCGCCGAAGCGGGCAATTAAGTCATTTTCCCGGATCACGCGGGAGAGGCGCTCGCTGGCTACTTTAACCACTTCGTCACCGAAGTGGTGACCATGGCTGTCGTTAACTTTTTTAAAGTTATCCAAATCAATAAACAGCAGCGCCAACCCGACATGCTGACGGCCCAAGGCCGCTAACTGCTTGTTAACCTGAAATGTCATCATATTGCGATTAGGCAGGCCGGTTAAACTGTCGAACATCGCCATTTTTTCTAGTTTGGCGGTATCTACTGACATTTGTTTGTCCATGGACTCCAGCTTATCCGACAGCTCCACGGCTGCGTCACCAAGGGTGTCGAGCTCATCTAACAGCCATTTTTTGCTGGAAAAGCTCTTTTTCTGCTGTTCTTTAAACTCTTTAAAACGCTTTTGCGCCAGCAGTGGCAGCATGTTAGACAGCGCCGTTAACTTATGAGCATAACGTTTTAACAGTACCAGCATGCACAGAACAAAGGTAAGCACCAGGCCAATGCCACCCCAAAAGATGATTCGGTTCTGACTTTTGTAGGCTTTTTTACGCTCATCAATATCATGGGCGAACATTAAGTAGTGACCGTTAGGCTGATGGGTATATAACGGCAATAATGTTACAAGGAAGGCCTTACCCTGAACATTGACTTCGTAGCCATTGGATAACAATACGTCTTTATGACCCGAGGCGGGAAAGGCGGCGAGAATATCGCGCATAAACCTTTCCTGTTTTTCACTGACCATACTGTTAATAGTGTAGCGCTCAGCCTGAGTCTGCTGGTTAATCGCGTATTTCACTAGTACCAGATTTGACTGCGTGGCTTCGCTGAGTAACGCCAGCAATTCCTGCAGTGAGGTACTCATCACAACAACATTAGTGGTTTGCTGGTCCACCATCAGCGGAACACTGACAAACTGCTCACAGATCACCCGGCAGTGCACTTCATAAAACGGCCTTGCTTCCTTAAGGGTTTGCGCCACTATCGGTTTAATTTCATCTGGCAGGTTTTCGCCCTGAAAATAAATAATCGACTGCTTAGCGTCAATCAGCCACAGATTATTGACATCCCATTGCAGTAACAGGAAATCCTCAGCGCGTTGTAACGTAGTGATCAGCTCCTGATTACTTAATGCAGGGCTGGTATGGAGGTGCTTAAGGCCCTCAACCCAGACAGATAACCGATCATTGAGCAGGGTAGACAGCTGGTAGTAACGGGTAATGTCCCGGGCTAACAGTTGCTGATTTAGCTGCCGCTCCTGGTTTGCAGCCTGATAAAGCAGCAACCCCATTACCAAAGAGCAAACAAACATGACCAACAGAAGCATGATCGCCAGCACTTTATAGCTAAGAGAGACGTTTCTTTTCATTAATTCAGAACCAATACATTAACTGTATTGCCCAGGCGTTCCAGTAGGGGTCGGCTTTGACCAGCCCATCCGGTAAAAATACCGCAGATAGCCTGCCCGCGCCGCGAACTCTGGCAAACTCGCCACTTAACCGAAGGTTGTCTTGTATGTCCCAGCTTAATCCCACGGTCAGTGTGTCCATGTAACCGTAATATGATGGGATCGCACCAAACGGATTTTCTACCAGCAACTCACCGTTGCGATCGTCACGGTTAACATCATAGGTATCAAAGCGAACCAGGCCGGTTAAATTTTGTTGCAGGAAGTAGCGCCACTGCACGTAGCCGCCCTCGCTCGTATTATCAACGGTTAATGGGAACCCCTGGGCAAAACTGCCAGTGTATCTTAAACGATCACGCAGATATTCCGTGGTCAGTTCCCAGGCTTCGCTATCGTAGCGGGCGGCCAAAGTAACTCTTTCGCTTAAGGAAAAACCATTAATTAAAAAGTCTTCTGGTGCAGGATGATAAGTAAATTCCGACTTTAGCAGGCTAAAGCCAATTTGCCATCGCATTGAGTCGGGCTGCCAGTATGTGCTGAACTGATGCGTATAATCCTGCTTGGCTAAACCCTGGGCCTGAGGGCTTATCAACCTTTTGGTATCTTCTTCGAATAAGGGCGAGCGCCCATAGCTCCAGCGTACTTCCCAGGTGCCGTTCGAACCGGCTTTGGTGCTCTGTAAAGCTATGCCGTCGCTGCTCAGGGCGACATCACGATTGCTGTCAAAGTACACCGATTGCGGCAACAATATAGAAGGGCGGGTTTGCGGTACATCCTGGGTGGCAGAATACAGCCAATGGCGATTTTTGTAGCGCCCCAGGTGCACATTGACCTGCCAGTCAAATAACTGGGTCACGCGCCAGTCAAGAAACAGATAATCCAGCCTTGTGCCCTGACGAAAACGATTACCACCGTTTAAATACATCACCTGCCCCGCCACGCTTAACGAAGGGCTGATTACGTAGGTAGCGTTCAATCCTACCTCGGTCAGATCTGTCGTGATCTTGTCGCCGGTTGTGATGTAATCACTGGCAGTAGAACTGGTAAGTCCCTGAGCCACAAAACCGTGCCAGGAAAAGCGGTCATGGTCGGCCCGGACCAATGGCGGTAACATTACCAGTAAAAGGCCGACGATTAATGCAGAAATCTTCATTGTGTCGTCTCCACAGTAATCATAAGAATGCCTTCCTTTTCATTAACCGGTTGTGGCAGGTAGCCAATAGCCCCCGGAGTTGCGGCAATCATCGCACTCATTTGGGCGACGGAGTCGACCACTGTAGGCGCGTCGCCCTGGCCGGAATACACCACACGTTGCCAGATTCGCTTAAGTTGATAGGGGTAAGTATTTAACAGGGTTCGGCAAAACTGCTGATGAACGGGACCGTCGGTGGGTAAAACAAAAACCTGAATTCTGCTGCCGTCCTGCCAAAACTGCGTACGCCCGGCAAATATCATGCGCAACTGCACTGAAGACAGTTCATCTACATTTACGGATTGGTTAACCAGTACTGCTACTGGCATCTGATCTGTCTCGGCTTTGATGATGCCCGTCATCAACAGGCATATCGCGAAACAGAGCGCTCTTGCTGTCCACACCTTCAAAATTACGCCTTAGATCAATAAAATAGTCACTTGCGTATGTCCTTTGCCTTTGGTGCCATGCGGAATAATCCGCAGTATCCCTAACTAAGTGTAGAGAACAATTCTGGTTTTTAAAGTCTTTCTTTTAATCCTTTGGTTTAACCTGGCCAATTAAGTTTACTAACGATAAATCAGTTACTTCACCGCATTACGCAAAATATGATCAATAGCGTTAAAGACCTTTTCCGGAACGATTTTTTCCATCAGATCGCTACCTTTTACCCGACGCCCCCAGGGCAAGGATTGCCAGGGTTTGCCATATTGCGCTGCAACACATTCATCGTACACAGAGACAACATCAGTAAGATTATTGTAAGGGCCGGTACGCCTTGGATTTGAGTGTGCATACAGCCCCACAACCGGCGTTCCAACCGCAGTGGCCATGTGCGCGGGACCGGTATCAGGTGCAATCACAATTTCCGCCTGGGCCAGTACACCGGCCAGCTCCTTCAGTGAGGTTTTACCAATCAAATCTTCGGTAACCGGCGCCTGATTCGCTACAATCTGGTCGCCAATTTCCCTATCCAGCGGGCCGGGGCCGCCACAAAGCAGCACGCGCAGGCCCAGCCCGGCAAGATGCTTTGCGGCCGCAGCATAACCTTGGGGTGTCCAGTTACGCTCTGCTTTTGATGCCGCAGGACAAATCACGGCGTATCGCTGATGACGCTGTTTTAACTCTATGCCTAATTGCAGATCCTGCTCACTAAGAGGCAGGTTCCAGCCCGGCTTCTCAACCGGCTCAATGCCCATGGCGTCGGCAAAAGCCATAAAGCCTTCGAGCACATGGGGATGAGTTTGCGCGGCAATACGCTTGTTTATAAACAAACTGTGGCCTTCCTTGCTGCGGGATTTATCAAAGCCCAGCCGGACTTTGGCCCGCACGGCTCTGGATAGCAAATTTGCCCGCAATGCGATTTGCATTACGCATAATACGTCAAAGCGACAGGCTTTTAACTGCTGGCGTATGGCTTTCATTCCCTCACGACCGGTTTTTTTGTCGTAGGTAACAAACTCAACGCCGTCCATGCCTTTTAAAAACTGATATTCAATCTTGCCAATAATCCAGGTAATTTTGATATCGGGTCGAGCGCAGCGAATGCGGTTAACCATAGCGGCAGCATGGCACACATCGCCAATGGCAGAGAGTCTTAGAATACAAATTCTGGCGTTTTGAGGGAGTTTTATTACGGTTGACAAAGAATCTTCCAACTAGCACTGATAAACCACGCTAATTTGATTACAATCAAGGGGATTTAACAAGACTTAATACTGAGAATTATAGTTGCAAACCCTGGAAACCTTTACCACTGGCCGCCATACGTTGCTGTTATGCCCACAGCAATGTGACGCTTTGGACATCGATCTGCCCTCGCTGCAATGGCTGCAAAGTGACTACTGGCTCAGCCAGGCACATGCCAAGGCTAACAGTGGCCGGGGTCAGGCCATTCTTATTGAAAAGCCTGCGCCTATGGTGCTAAGGCAATACTGCCGCGGCGGTCTGGTCAGGCATTTTGCAGAACGCCGGTTTATTTTTTCAGGCTTAAGCAACACCCGTCCCTATTGTGAACTCACATTGCTGAATAGGATGTACGAAGCGGGATTACCCGTACCCCGCGGGCTCGCGGGCCGGGTTAGTCGGTATGGAGTAAGTTATGAGGCCAGTATTCTTATGGAGCGGATCCCTGATAGCCAGGAAGTCCATGAGTATTTGTTGTCAGCGCCCTTGTCTGCCGAAATGTGGTTACAGGTGGGGCAGCTGATTCGGCAATTGCATGACCGGCAAATTTACCATCACGATCTGAACATCCATAACATTATGCTGGATAAAAACGCCAAGCTCTGGCTCATCGACTTTGATAAATGTGCGGAAAAAACCGGACAAACGTGGAAAGAAAACAACCTCTTGCGGTTACAACGGTCGTTACACAAGGAACGTGATAAATGTCCTGGCTATCATTTTGCCGACGAAAACTGGCAGCAATTACTGGCCGGTTATCAGCAGGCTCAGTAACCCTTTGTAATTGCATCCTGATACAATAGTAGTTACTGTTTTCCTATATTCATCAACGCCGACAAATTATGCAGACACGTGCCATTTACCCGGGAACCTTTGATCCTATCACTAACGGTCATGCCGATTTAATTGAAAGAGCATCCCGTATGTTTGACGAAGTCATTGTAGGGATTGCCGCTAACCCCAGCAAAAAGCCTTTATTCAGCCTTGAAGAACGAGTGGAGCTTATCTCCACGGTAACCAGTGAACTGAATAACGTAACGGTGATTGGTTTTTCTGGCTTGTTAGCCGAGTTTGCCCGTACCGAACAGGCCACCATTCTTATCCGTGGGCTAAGGGCGGTTGCGGATTTTGAATACGAATTTCAGCTGGCAAATATGAACCGCCGGCTCAATCCCGATTTAGAAAGCGTGTTTTTAACGCCCTCAGAGGAAAACTCGTTTATTTCTTCTACTCTGGTTAAAGAAGTAGCCCTGCACCATGGCGATGTCGGTCAATTTTGCCATCCCGCGGTAAAGGCCGCTCTGCAAATACGCTTACACGGCTAAGCCGCTAGCGCTGACACTGTGGGCAGTAAAACGTATTGCGCTGCCCGATAGTCAGGCT
This sequence comes from Marisediminitalea lipolytica, assembly GCF_001758465.1. Taxonomy (GTDB): domain Bacteria; phylum Pseudomonadota; class Gammaproteobacteria; order Enterobacterales; family Alteromonadaceae; genus Alteromonas; species Alteromonas lipolytica. Next base: position 21,927 of record NZ_MJIC01000009.1, on the reverse strand, counting down.
TTTAATTGGCGTTTCGCAGGTTAAACAAGGCTCGCCAGCCCGCCCGTAAACGTTGAGAGACTGTTTAAAATAGCCCGGCTTTCCATCGGTCTGGGTAAAGTCTTTTAGCGTTGTACCGCCTTGCTGAATTGCTTTGGCGAGCACTTCTTTAATCGCCTGAGTCAGCAATTGATAGCGTTTGGCACTCACATTGCCGGCTTTACGGCGAGGATCAACCCCTGCCATAAACAGCGCTTCGTTGGCATAGATATTCCCTACCCCAACCACAACAGCGTTATCCATAATAAAGTTTTTCACTGCGCTCTGTTTGCCTCTGGACAGCGCCACCAGCCTGTCAGCGGTGAAATCATCAGTTAACGGCTCTGGCCCAAGATTCATAAGCTGCGTGGGCTCTGCTGCGCCGGGAGGCTGCCACAAGCATGCACCAAATCGTCGGGGGTCGTTTAACCGCAGGCATTTGCCGCTTGCCAGCACAATATCGAGGTGATCGTGCTTTACCGGTGCAACCGTTGCTTCAAGTACCCGTAATTTACCAGACATGCCTAAATGAAGAATAATCTGGCCGCCGTTTTGCAGTACGATAATGAGGTATTTGGCACGTCGGGTAACCGCCTCAATGCGGTGACCAATGGCATCAGCCAGCGATTCGCTCACCGGCCAGCGCAGTCGGCGATCACGCACAATAATATTTTGGATTACTTGCCCTTGCAGAAACGGTGCAACACCTAAACGACTGACTTCGACCTCTGGTAACTCTGGCATTACATCTCCTGATTATCAGTCTGCCACGGCAGTAGCTGAGCCAGGCGTGTGTTGTCGATGCTGTACCACTGCTGTGCATACTGCACCCAGACAGTTTGATCTTTTGCGACAAACGCATACACCAGTCCCTGGGTTTCACCCGCTACCCAAACCACGGCGATTAATGGTTCGGTTTGCGTTACTTCCCGCGGGGGCTTAGCGGCTTGCATAACTGCGCTGCGCCAGGCATTAATCTGGGCTTCGGGGGTGGTCTCAAACGTACGGTTAACGCCATTCCAGCGCCATTGCTGGCCTACCCTTTCGAGTTTGTAGTTGCTTTGTTCTATTTTAAGAACGTGAGCGCTTTCGGGCAGTAAAGGCAATGTGACGGGCAGTTTGGATTCGGGGACAAAGCGCTCAAGGTTAAACAAAAATATCATGCCTAACATGGCGAAAATCACCACATTATTAAATCCTCGTTTAGACAATCTTGCCATCTGTTGCTACCTACCCGGATCAACTGCTGATTGAACACGCAAAAAACCCGGCAACGGCCGGGTTTTCGTGGAGACAAAAGCAAGTTTTATTACTTGATTTTGGCCTCTTTGAACATAACGTGCTTGCGAACAACTGGATCATACTTTTTGATTTCCATTTTGCCCGGCATGTTACGCTTGTTTTTGTCAGTGGTGTAGAAGAAACCAGTACCAGCTGAAGAAACTAATTTAATTTTATCACGCATGATTTGGCTTCCTTAGATCTTTTCACCACGGGCACGGATGTCAGTTAATACTGCATCAATACCTTTTTTATCGATAATACGCATACCTTTAGGCGTTAAGCGTAATTTAACAAAGCGGTTTTCGCTTTCAACCCAAAAACGGTGAGTTTGAAGGTTTGGTAAAAAGCGACGACGAGTCGCGTTTCTAGCGTGAGAGCGGTTGTTACCTACCGCAGGACGCTTACCTGTTACTTGACATACTCTTGACATTATTTGTCTCCAAAACAACGAATTTTGTCTCGTCAATCGGTCCCACCAGCGTTTTTGGGCGTCGGGTCTGATGACGTCTTAACCTTTAAATAAGAGGGCGCATTTTATACAGCAAATTTGCGCCTAATTCAACACTAATCCAGAAAAAGCTGCGATCCTGATTAAAAAAACGCCAACCAGATCCCTCAGATCGGCATTTATACCCTGTTTTAGCGCTTAATCCAAGAACGGCGATCGTATTTCCGTGGTGCCGATCAGCTGTGAAGGCCGGTTCAGCATTTGCCCGCCATCCCGGGCAATCGGGATCCATGGGAATTGCCCCCGCCCCTTCGCCGGCTTAAGTAAAAACAGATCGATCGGGATCGAAATATAGAAGCCTTTGGTAAAGCTGCCTTCGCCGTATTCTTCTGCCGACACATTGGTAAATGAGGCAAACGCACCCACTACAACGCCACTGTCGAAGCGTTTGGCAAATTCCAGGTTAACCCCGCGGTCTTCTGCCAAAAACTGGCCTACACTGGCTCTGAGGCGTGTATCCGGTAAAAAGTCGGGTTCGTAGTAAAACGACGCATAACCGGTTACCGCGGTGTAGTCTAAAAAGCCTGTCGGACTGTCGAAATCCCGCTGTTTGACGTAGTTTACGTCGACACCAAAGGCAAAAGAACTGTCGATAGGCCGGTACATAACTTCACCCCCGATCCCGCCATACATGGTCTCCAGCAGACCACCGTAGGTCTGATAATACCAGTTATCACTAATTCGATCGGTCCATACGGCAAAAGCAGTATCCAGGGTAAACACGCCCTGGGTAACATATTCACGAATTTGCGTTCTTACCCGGGGCAGCACGGTTTCTTCGTTATCGACCTTATAGTTAAATTTATCAAAGTTATCTAACAGCGTGGTTCGAATACTGCTGTAAACCCCGAACTGAGGGTTAAACTTATAGCCCAGCGTGGTGATTAAACCGGTCTGGTACAGGTAAAAGTCTTCCGGGTTACCAAAAGTCTGAGTCCAGAAAAACTTGGTAGAAATTGATCCGCCTGATGTGGCATTAGGGTGATAATCCTCAACCTGCTGATCGGTGGGCGAGGTTCTGCGGTAGGTGGTCGTCAGGTCGCTTTCAGGTACGCTGTAAGACGCATGCGCTCTGAACTTTTCGGCATCAATAACCGTGTCCAGCATGGGAATATTGTTAGTATGCTCAACCAGGTGGTATTCCTTGATCGACAACGGCAGTTCTGAAGCCAGAATACGCCCTACCCGCTCAACCGCTTCATCCTGATCGCGATAGGAGGTTTGTAAGCCGTAGAAGGTCGCTTTATCTTCGGTAATTTGCATGTCGTTGATGACATAACCGCCCTGGTAGATCATATCGTTATACAGTCGCTGCCGGTTTATCGTGGTAAGATTTTCGGCGGGTTTTACGCCAACGATATTGCGCGGTTCACGGTCTATTTTGGGCTGACTCATGGTGTGCATATTCATGCGGTAACTGACACCAAAGCCAAAGGTATTGCCACGCTGATAGTTAACTGAAAAATCCAGATCGTTCCAGCGGTACACCGCACCGATGTTCCACCGCGAGTCCTGCGCTAACTGGCCGGCACGGTCAAACTGATAGTTATTGCCTTCGTATTCCGCTTTAATGCTCAGGCCCGGCATGGGAGTCTGGTATTCAACGCCACCAAACAGTGCCACAGGCCCTTTAAAAAAGTTTTGGTAATCTACCTTACCACCGCGGCCTGAATAACCGTCAGGGCGGGTACAATAGCTTTCCCGTAGCTCACAAAAGGGGTTGGTCAGATCGTTATGATGACCCAGATACCCCCAGCCTAACCCCGCATGGATATCAAAGGGGCCGATGGATTTACTGGCATTTATAAACTCACTTTCAAAAAAGCCCGTGCCGCCGAAATCGCGAAAACCGAGGGAAATATCCGGCAGGTAATAGCTTTCCTGCCACAAGCGAAATTTAACATCCAGGCCTTTGTCTTTGAGGGTCTGATCGCCACTAAAACTGTCGATGTTACTGTAAAGCCGGGTCCGGACATCAGTATATCGGGCGGTGGCTTCCATCCAGGGGAACAGTTGCAGACTGACCGACCAGAACCGGTATTCTTCATTATCGGTGTAATTTAGCGATAACGACCCTTCAGGCATCATCCTGGCCGTGGGAGTTTGCCAGATACCAACCCCGCCCTGCACCATCTGGCTGGGCGTTACGGCATAAGTGTTTGGCTCATCAGACTCATTTGCCTGTACCGCAATACCTGAGCTGGCAAGCAGTAACGAAGTTAAAGAAAGAGAAAAACGCGAAGCAGCCAAAATTACATCCTATGCATCATCAGTTGGGCGATATGGTCGTTAAGCGAACCGATTCGATCGAAAAACAGCTCATCCTGCAGCGGGATAAAAATTTCACTGCCTGGCATGGGTCGGTAATGCTGCTTATTCCAGTAAGCAATACCTAATTTATTCACAGCGCCATCAGGTTCCAGTAAGTAGACATAATCCCGGTGAGCGGCGTGACTGAGCTGAACCTTGTCGAGATAGTCGGTAACAGTAAAGCTGCCGTCGAAGGGCAATGCGGTAGCCTGAGTCAGCATGCCGGTGAGTTTTATCTGCTCCGTTCTTGGTTTTAAACGAATGTAGTAAACACCTTCGTTAAACTGCGGGTTACGTTTTGGGTTTAAGCGCGCCTGATCGTAATCGATATTGATGTTGAGTCGACGCATTAATTGCCAACGGCCAATCTCCTGATAAAACGCGGTCAGATTGCGATAGGCGTTACTGTCTTTGGTTTGCTGGCGAATCAGCGACGCCAGTTGCTTTAGTACCTCGGCGCGCATCTGTTCAACGTCTGGGTCTTCCAGGTGATATACGGCGGCGTTTGCCCAGTACTCTGGAGTAGGCTCTACCATGGATAACACCGTTGCTAACCTCACCGGCTGATTAAAGGTAATGATTTTGCCTGCCACATTAAAGGTCACATCCGCAAGTACCCAACTCGGTAAGCACAGCAGTGCCACCAGCGCCGTTCTGATGAAATACTTCATAGGTCAGACTCCGACTCGTTTAGCAGGCGGGCGATACGGCTAACATAGGTCATTACCATACGCTCTGAATAAGGGGTTGCCTGTTGCTCGGAATACACCACTTCTCTGGTGCTGGCATCCAGCCAGTAATAATTCTCCCAACGCTCGGTATGCTGCCAGTAAGGGTCCTGAATCTCCGTTGTCATTACCTCGGTAACCGGTATAACCGATAATGGCTGCTCGTAGAAAGTAACCGTTTCTGGTTGGCCTTCCTGCCATTGAGAGGTCACTGGTAAACCATACACTTTATCTTCGATATCAATTTGATACTGCCAGCTCTGGCCGTTAAGAGAGTGTTCTTTTCGCAACGGGTTAGCGTCTGTCCCCTGGGTATATTGCAGATTAGTTTGCAGCCCGCTGGTCCGAATAATCTTATTGTTGTCCATGGTTAATACCGCGTGATCAGCCGATACCCACTTATGATGTCCGCCTTCGATATAAGCTAAAGCCAGAAAAGCAGGCTGGCGTTCGCCATGCACAACTTTGAGTAAATCAATTTTGCTACTTTTTACCTGTTCGAGGGTAAGTGAGGGAGTATCCGGGAAAAACGCTAATTTAAGCGTATTCCAGTATAGCTGGTTGGTAGACGAGCAGCCTGACAGCAAGAGCCCCGTTAACAGCCCAACCAAAATAATACGACGAGAGAATGCAGAAAACATGAATAACTCTGTATTGCGAAAGCTTACCGGTTCAGATGAGTTCAATGTACAAGAAAAGCCCGGCATGCTAAACACTTTAGCCAATAAAAAAGCCGCCTGAGAGGCGGCTTTTAGAATTCGGTATAACGATTAACCAGCTGTTGGCAGGTAAGTAGTTGTTACCGGAACAGTGATTGTAGTGGTTACTGAGTTAGACACTGTTACGGTTACTGTATCAGTAACGTTGTAACAAACGCCGTCAATCAGGTCGTCACCAGCTTCACAAGAAGCAGGTGGTGGGGGTGGTACGATAACAGTAGAGTTACCGTCGCTGCTAGCAGCAACAGAAGCAATAACGCTAAGACCGATAGCGCCACCAGCAACAGCTGCTGAACTCAGGCCACCAATTGTACCACCAGTAGCGGAGCCCGCACCGCCAGTCTCTTCTTGTGCATTCGCAGACATTGCCATAGCGGCAGTGATCAGCGTAATAAGCAATGATTTTTTCATGTTTAGTCCTTTCTATGGGATATCCGCCAAGTAATCATACTAAAGCATTTTGTACCCGAGATCACTAGGGTTGCTGCAAAAAAGTACAACTCAATGCTAACTATAGCGGTATATAAAAGCAAACTAAAGTATAAATTTTAAAACCTTTATAAAAAATAACGGCTAAAAGGTTCACATCAGCCCTTGTTGAGCCAGTGAACACACATGGTTATCTGCCACAATAAAATGGTCCAGCACATCCACATCGACCAGTGCCATGGCATGTTTTATATCCCGGGTTAAACGAATATCGGCCTCGCTGGGGGTGGCGTTACCCGACGGGTGATTGTGTACCAGAATAACAGCGGCCGCATGATCGGCTATTACCTGTTTAACAATTTCCCGCGGATAGACTGCAGCAGCATTTATGGTACCAGCAAATAATTTACGAAATGCAATTAACTGATGCTGACTATCCAGCATCAGCACCCCAAACACCTCTTGCTTAAGATCCCTGAGTTCGGCTCTTAAGTAAATTTTGGCGTCTTCGGCACAATTAAAAACTGACTTCTTATACAACGGCTCAGCCAGCTGTCGGCGGCAAATCTCCATGGCGGCTTGTAATTCGCAGTATCTGGCCATTCCAACCCCACTCACTTCGCACAACTGCTGACGGGATGCTGAGACCACTCCCCGTAAACTGCAGAAATGCGCCAGCAAGGTACCGGCCAGCTCCAGAACACTAAGCTCCCGGGTGCCTGTACGCAAAATAATGGCCAGTAATTCGGTGTCCGAAAGTTGATCTACGCCGTATCGGAGTAATCGCTCGCGAGGTCTTTCCTGCTCGGGCCAATTTTGTAGTGCCATGATAACTCTCATGAAATTAATCTGATAACCACTTTAGACTAAAGCATTAATTTCCCGTCCACTACTGCACCAGAGCCGGGTTTTCACTACCCACGGCCGTTACCACATGCTAATCTTTTAACGTTTAGCAGGTCAGGCATAAAAGATGACGTTACAAGGTAAAAAGATAGTATTGGGGATCTGTGGTGGTATCGCGGCCTACAAGACCCCGGATTTGGTGCGTAAATTAACCGCCGAAGGCGCTCAGGTAAGAGTAGTGCTGAACCAGTCTGCCAGTCACTTTGTCAGCGAACTGGCCTTGCAGGCTGTCTCAGGTTTTCCGGTGAGTACCGATTTATTAGACCCCAGTGCCGAAGCGGCAATGGGACATATCGAACTAGCCAAATGGGCTGATGTACTGTTAATCGCCCCGGTGACGGCAAATACCATGGCCAAACTGGCTCACGGCATTGCCGATGATTTGCTGACTACCCTGTATTTAGCTACCACTGCTCAGGTGTGTCTGGCACCGGCCATGAACCAGCAAATGTGGAAAGCAAAACCTACTCAGCACAATCTGAGTTTACTGCAAAATTATGGCATTCATCTGTTAGGCCCGGCGGATGGCGCGCAGGCCTGTGGCGATATTGGCCCCGGTCGTATGCTTGAGCCAGAGGATATTGTTAAATCGCTCAGCAGCCTGTGTAATCCGGTGCAGCCTCTGGCTGGCAAACGCCTGTTGATAACCGCGGGGCCCACCCGGGAATGTCTTGATCCTGTGCGTTTTATATCCAACCACAGCTCCGGCAAAATGGGCTTTGCCATTGCCGAACAGGCCCGCAACCAGGGCGCAGAGGTTACCTTAGTAACGGGCCCTGTGGCGCTGACTACGCCTAAGGGTGTGCAACGCATTAATGTGGAAAGCGCAGCCCAAATGCTCGATGCCGTAATGGCCGAAGTTAACCAGCATGATATTTTTGTCGCCACCGCAGCGGTAGCAGATTACCGGGCGCAGGCTGTGGCGGATAATAAAATTAAGAAAAATGACGATGAGTTAACACTTACTTTTGTAAAAAACCCTGATATTCTAAAGACAGTAGCAGGCTTGCCTAAACCGCCGTTTTGCGTTGGTTTTGCTGCCGAAAGTCAGGATGTTGAAGCTTATGCTAAACGCAAACTGGCCGATAAGAAGCTCGACATGATTGCTGCTAATGATATTACTATTGCCGGTTTAGGCTTTAACAGTGATGCCAATGCGCTAAATGTTTTTTGGCCGGGTGGCCGCCAGGACTTACCTGCGCAGCCCAAATTAGCACTGGCCGTTGCGTTATTGAACCTGATATCAGAACGATATCAAGAAAAACAAGACACACAGTCATTATAATATTCAGTAAACAACGAACCGTTGTCATCCAATATTAGTGGAGGAAACACTTTTATTATGCCTGCTGCAAAAAGAACAAATCGCCGCGCGCAAATTCTTCAGGCGCTCGCCAGCATGCTGGAAACCAGTCCCGGACAGCGGATCACAACCGCTAAACTGGCTGAGAAAGTAGGCGTATCAGAAGCTGCACTGTATCGTCATTTTCCCAGTAAAGCCCGGATGTTTGAGGGGCTGATTGAGTTTATCGAAGAAACCTTATTTTCGCGCATTAACAAAATAATGAACGAAGAAAAGGATTCGGCCGCCCGTTGCCAGCTTATCCTGCACCTGATTTTAGGTTTTGCAGAAAAAAACCCGGGTATTACCCGGATTTTAAATGGTGATGCCCTGATGGGCGAACAGGAACGCTTAAGGCTGCGCATTGCTAAGTTATTTGAACGCCTGGAAACTCAGCTTAAACAAGTGCTTCGTGAGCGTCGACTGCGTGAAGGCAAGGAATTATCGGCCGATGAAGGGCTGATTGCTAACACCTTGATTTGCTTTACTGACGGCCGTATTAATCAGTTTATTCGCAGCGGTTTTCAACGTAAGCCCACCGAACATTTTAACGAACACTGGGCTTGCTTCAAACAGTCGTTTTTTATCTGATTTCTTTATAAAACCAACCGTTTATTTGCATTTAGTGCGAGGCAAACTACAGTTATTAAATAACATAAAATTAACAGTATTATGCCTCGTAAATCGCTTTATAACTTAGATGATATTCTTGCTGAAGCAGAAGATATCTTTATTGAACACAGTTATAACGGTGCAGTAATGGACGAAATTATTGCCCGGACTGAGTTTAATCGGCGTGGCTTTTATTTAGAATTTGGCAGCAAGCTCAAGTTTCTGTATGCCACTCTAAGCTACTACGAGACCCACAAACTCCAGCCTATTCTGGCTAACCTTGAAGATCATCAGGGACTGGCCTCCATCGAGCGTTTTTTTGCCGAATATATCGCACACATTTATGGCAGAGGCTGCCTGTTAATTAATATGGTGACAGAACTCGGCAGCGAGGATGACGAGATCAAATCTCGTGGTCGTCATTATCTGGACAGATTACAACTGGCCTTTATTGGCTGTTTGGAACAAGCCCAGCGCCAGCAGACAGTCCAGACCAATATTAACGTTGAGGCCGTTGCCCTGCAGCTCACCAGTTTTGTTCAGGGCTTCGCTATTAACAGTATTCTGGCTGAGAGCATCGAAGAGCTGCATATTGCCACCCGGGCATTACTTCAGCCTATCTGCCGCTAACAAACCGCCGTATTCTATTGGAGCGCAGCAATTAACCCCTTATAATTGTGAGCTATCACCTTTTTAGCAGTAAACAGAGAAAATTGATGGCCGGTAATAAAATGCTCTATCGTGTACAGTTTGTTAGTAATGGGGAACATTACGAGCTTTATGTGCGTGAAGTCTCCCAGGGCGGATTATTTGGATTTGTGGAGATTGGCGATTTTGTGTGGGATAACCATTCGCAAATCGTTGTTGATCCCTCGCATGAAAAACTCAAAACTGAGTTTGCCGACGTGACCAGTACTTTTATTCCTATGCATAATGTGCTTAGAATCGACCAGGTAAAAAAACAGGGAACTGCAAAAATTACCGAATTGTCTGACAAAGTCACCGCATTTCCTGGCCCTATCTATACGCCTAAAAACGAATAACCAGAAGGCAAATTCTCACACAAGGATTACTTTGGCATGATTATATTTGCAAGTTTCGCAGCGCTGATTTTGTTACTTATCTTTTTTGGTTTAAAAATACAGAACCTGCAAAAAGAGCTGGTGCTTAGCCAAAACAGCCTCAAAACCACAACAAGACGCATTTGTGATGCTAATTCCAGCATGGTAATCCTGGCTCAGCAAATCCAAAGTTTTCTGGCCGAAAGACTGGATGCCTCGCATAAACGAGGCCTGATCAGCGTTAAAAACTACGAAGTGCTGCAGCCCATGTTCGAGAAAATCAGTGCAGTAGCTGTGTATTGTATGGATAAAGGTATGTCGGTTGAAGAAGCACTGAATGCCGCATTAAAAGACAGTGAAGTCACCCTGGAACAGATTCGCGAAATAATAAAGGTACAGCCCAGTGATCTCAGGGTTGCCTGGAGTAAAAATACCCTCGATGGGTTTATTATTGCCTGCAAAGGGCTCAGCTTTCCCGCGACTAAAACCGAAGAAAAATCGGCCGATTAATATCAACAAATAAAACGCGCCTCTTGCAGAGGCGTTTTTTTTGGCTAAAATACTGTATAAATAAACAGTATTTTGATTATGCCAGCATCCATAGCGTCACTCATTAAACATCCCTTGGTTTTTAAGGGCAGAGCACAGCACGACAACCAGGCGGTCGGGATGCTGCGGCTCCCTTTTGGCCAGCAAAAACTGGATGAAGCTTGTGTTGGCGGTGTACCAGCAGCCGGCGTTATTACCCTTCGCGCTTTACCCGGCAGCTCGGAAATCCAGCTGATGCACAATGTAATGCAGCAAAAAGCGGCGACACAGAAACGCATTTTATGGCTGCATAACGACTGGCAACTCAATCACAACTGGTTAATTCAGTCGCCATTGCACAAGCAATCCTGGGTAGTCACTACCCGTTGTACCGAGGATTCGTTATGGGCAGGCGAGCAAGCCATTAGAAGTCAGGCATGTTGTTGTGTAGTTCTGTATATTTCGCAACTGGCTGCTAAAGCCGCCAGGCGTTTACAGGTACTCGCCTGCCAGTACGATTGTCTGGTAATTGTTGTTCAGCATGCATGGGGAAATCATGGAGTGCTTCCGGTTAATATCGATATGCAACTCACGTTTTCTGCTTCAGAGTGGTTGGTTCAGCTAAACCGTGTCAAAGGCGCCTGGCCGCAAACAGATATCCCCATCACTCACCCTTTACCTGCCAGCAATGATGCCATCGTTAAAGCCTTTTCACATTTCAGCCATGGACAAACTTCCACACTCCATGAAGTGAGCTAGCTAAGTGCACTGGCTTTATCTTTATTTTCCCCGTTTACAGTTGGATCAGTTTGAGGTGCTACACCCTGACTGTAGCGAACCGGTGGTGGTATTGGATATTAACCAGAACAACGTTAAACAACGTTCAAAAGTGGCAGCACAAGCGGGCATAAAAACCGGAATGGGCCTTGCCGAAGCAACGGCAATTCATTCGCAAATTGTTATTCTGGATTACTCTGAAGCCAGTGAAGCGGGCCAAATTGAGCAACTTGCAAATACGCTTTATACCATCGCCTCAGACATAGTGTGCTATCCCAACCAGGGCATTGCCATAAACCTGACCCCGCTGGCACTTTATTATCAGGGGCTGGACAATTTTTTTGCGCTTTGCCGGCAAACCCTTAACACACAACGCGTCCATTTTTACTTTGGCGCAGGCCCTACCATTGAAGTGGCCCGGGTGCTCGCTCATCACAAAAGCAATGCTTTATTTACCGAACCTAAGGATGCACTTGATGCCTTGGCAAAATGCCCGTTACACAGCTCGCAGCTGGATAAAAAAACTATCGGACAGCTTAAGCGTGCGGGCATAAAACAACTGGGCGAACTGCAGGCTCTGCCGCTGCAAGAGATTGGCAAACGGTTTAACAACGAGGTTATTACTTATCTGCTGGCGTTAAAAGGGGTTAAACAACCGCCCTATAGCCTGTTTCACCCGCGCAAACTGTTCAGCCAGTTTATGGAACTGCCCTATGCGGTAGACTCAGCCATGGGCATAAGCCGCTACCTTGCCCCCCTGGTCACTAATAATTGTCAGTACCTGCAAAAACGCAATTTAGTGACTGATGAATTACAGATAACACTGCTGCAACGGGATCACGGCGAGCTGTATTTTACCATCAATGCCGGCACAGCTCATCATCATGCGGACGACTGGCTGCTGTTAATCGACCTGAAACTGGAACAGCTTAGCCTGAGCTCAGCGGTAACATCGCTAACCCTGACCTGCGACAAGCTGAGTGAATTTAATCCTGACAACCTGTCCTTGCTGCAAAGTAATTACTCCAAACATGCTGAAAATATATTGCTGGGCAAGCTGCTGGCCAAATTCGGCAGCCAGAATGTTAATACGGTAAGTGCCATTAATGATCATCGCCCTGGCTATAGCAACCCACAGGTCTCAGCAGATAATGACAACAACAGCCAGTCCCAGCAGGATATCCAACCGGCATGGCTGCTACCTCACCCACAACCTTTAACCACAGACACCCACATAGTTTATGGGCCGGAGAGAATCAAAACCGGCTGGTGGGATAATCAAAGCATGATCCGAGATTATTTTATTGCTCAAACCCGTTCAGGGCAGCGCCTTTGGGTTTTCCGGGATGAACATCAACAGTGGTTTGTGCAGGGGTATTTTGGCTGATTATGTTTGCAGAGCTGGTTTGTCAGAGTAATTTTTCTTTTCTGGAAGGCGCATCCCATCCGGAGGAAATGGTCACTACGGCTGCCTTTTTAGGATATCCGGCGCTGGCAATTACCGATGAATGCTCTGTAGCGGGCGTTGTTAGGGCACATACCGAAATTAAAGCAAACAGACTCCCGGTAAAATTAATTGTAGGTAGCCTGTTTAATATTCCGTCGAGCCTGAAAATAGCCCTGCTATGCCCCGATAAAGTTGCCTATTCCGAGCTTTGCCGAATCATCACCAATGCCCGACGACGCAGTGAGAAAGGTCAGTACGCTCTGTCTCAATGGGATCTGAAGACCGTTAAATCCTGCCTGGCAATATGGTTACCTACCTACACTAAAGAAGATGAGCACTGGGGCCGCTTTTTTAATAAGTACTTTGCGGGCCGGTGCTGGATTGGTATTTCACGTTTACTGGATGGCAGCGACGCTGACCAGTTTGCGGCGGCGATGACGCTAAGTGAAGATCTGGATTTACCCATAGTAGCGACCAATCAGGTGTTGTTTCACCACCCCGACAGACAAACCACTCAACATGTGCTGCATGCCATCAGGACCCGCTCACAGGTTAAGGATTTGGGCAGACATGCTTTGCAAAATCAGGAGCGAAGTCTTAAACCCCTGTCCAAGCTGAGCCGTTTGTATCCCCCGGCATGGCTGGCCGAAAGTGTCGCCATTGCAGGGCGCTGCTCTTTCACTCTGGAAGAATTAAGATATCAATATCCCAGTGAACTGGTGCCCGCCGGATATAGTGCGACTAGCTACCTGAGACACTGCGTAGAACAGGGTATTAAAAAACGTTTCCCGGAGGGGTTGAGTAGCGAACTCAGGGCTATTATCGAAAAAGAGCTTTCTTTGATTAACTCGGAGGGCTTTGAGTATTTTTTTCTGACCATCTACGACATTGTGCAGTTTGCCAGCCAGCGCAGAATTTTATATCAGGGCCGGGGCTCGGCAGCTAATTCTGTGGTGTGTTACTGCCTTGAGATTACCGCTGTTGATCCGCGCCAGATTAATGTTTTGTTTGAACGTTTCATTTCTAAAGAAAGGAATGAACCACCAGATATCGATGTTGATTTTGAGCATGAACGTCGCGAAGAAATTATCCAGTATATTTATCAGAAGTATGGACGCGAACGGACGGCATTAGCCGCCAGTGTGTCTACCTTTCGGTTTAAGAGTGCCTTTCGCGAAGTGGGCAAAGCACTGGGCTTTAGTGAATCCCGCTTAAGCTACTGGCTAAAACAATTTAATTTACGTGACAGAACACTTGGCTGGCAGAGTCAGTTATTAGAAACCGGCATTGACCAACAGGATCATGCCGTTAAAAACCTGATCGCACAAACCGAAGCACTTATTGGCTTTCCTCGTCACTTGTCGCAACATGTTGGTGGTTTTGTTATCTCCGCTGGGCCTCTTTACGAACTGGTGCCGGTAGAAAATGCCGCCATGGCAGAGCGCACCGTAATTCAGTGGGACAAAGATGATCTTGAGTCTCTAGGGCTATTAAAGGTTGATGTTTTAGCACTTGGCATGCTGACAGCCATTCGCAAAACGTTTGCGTTAATTAAACAGCGCTATCAGTTTGATTTAACGATCCCTTTTATTTCTGCCCATGGTAGCGACCCACAGGTTTTCTCGGCCATCTGCAAAGCCGATACCGTGGGTGTTTTTCAGATTGAATCACGGGCGCAGATGAGTATGTTGCCCAGACTCAGACCCGTTTCTTACTATGATTTGGTGGTACAGATTGCGATTGTCAGGCCTGGTCCGATTCAGGGCGAAATGGTCCATCCTTATTTACGCAGACGACATGGGAGTGAACCGGTAAGTTATCCTTCCAAAGAAGTAGAATCGGTGCTGAGTCGCACCATGGGTGTACCAATTTTTCAGGAACAGGTTATTCAGCTAGCCATGGTCGCGGCCGGTTTTACCGGCGGTGAGGCAGACCAGTTGCGTCGGGCCATGGCCAGCTGGAAAAAGAACGGAAAGTTACGCCAGTTTCGCTCAAAGCTTATTGATGGCATGTCGGCTCGCGGCTACAAGCTGGCGTTTGCTGAGCAACTATTCGAGCAGATTTGCGGCTTTGGTGAGTATGGATTCCCGGAATCTCATTCTGCGTCATTTGCCGTGCTGGCCTATGCTTCCGCGTGGTTGAAGTACTATTTTCCCGTTGAGTTTTATGTTGGACTACTTAATAGCTGGCCAATGGGTTTTTATTCCCCGGCACAGCTGCTCCAGGATGCTAAAAAGCACCGCATATATGCACTGCCGGTAGATGTTAACAATAGCAGTATTGATCACACCGTAATTGATAACGACCATCTGCGTCTGGGCTTCAGACAGATTAATGGCTTATCAGTCAAAGGGGCCGAACAGGTTGTAAAACAGCGTCCCGCCGCTGGCTATCAAACACTGACACAATTGCGTCAAAGAGGCCTGAACCAGGCCGACTTAGCAGCGTTAGCCAGCGCTAATGCGTTGAGCAAGTTTGCCCCGGATCGATTTAATGTGCGCTGGAAGTTAATGGATTCCCAGTTAGCATTGCCATTATTAAACAATCTGGAGTCAACTGATATTCCAATTGAAGCACCCTCAGCGGTGGAAAACCTGATCGAAGATTATGCCGCACTGGACCTTTCCATTAGCGAGCATCCTATCCGCCTGTTACTGGAACGTTATACCTTTAAAAATATTGTAGTGGCAGAATCTTTACCAACAAAATCGCATAAAACTCCAGTTAGGGTCTTAGGCTGTGTTATAGGAAGACAGGCGCCGGGGAGCGCTGGCGGAGTGACCTTTATGACGTTGGAAGATCACACCGGCAATGTGAATATTGTGGTTTGGCAAAATACTGCCAGAGCCCAGAAGAAAGCATTTATCAGTGCCAGGATCCTTGAGGTTCACGGCATTCTGGAACGTTCACCAGAAGGCGTTATCCACGTGATCGCAGGAAAACTTATTGATCATAGCGATAAGTTTGAAGCCCTTGTGATTGGCTCAAGAGACTTCCACTAATCAGTAGTGCTGGCCCGGTTTAATATAAGCATTAGCCCAAAAAACGTATATAAATTAGCCAGAATTTATCTTATGCTAGCAAAATAACAGATTTTGTATGTAAGTAATCATGTTGCTCCATTCTTCGGCCTTACTTTTTCTCTACCGACTGTTGCTCATAATAATGTTCAGCTCCGGCTTGTTCTGTCGGGCCGACACTGTTGTTATCGGCACACAAAATCTGCATTACTTCCCTCACTATGATTTTACTGCTGATAACGACAAAGGGCTGGCCTGGGCCATTTTAGAAGCCTTCGAAGCTACCACATCCCATAAATTTGTGTATGAAGCCATGCCGGTTTTACGTCTGCAAAAAGAACTGGCTAAGGGTAGTATTGATGCTGTTTATCCGGATAACCCTAAATGGTTTAATCCCGTTATAGAAAATAGTAGGAAAGTATTTAGCAATCCTCTGACGAGAGCACTAGGGGGCACCATAGTACGGCCCAAATATGTTGGGGGAGGAATTGATGAAATTAAACGCCTCGTCATGCCACTGGGCTTTACCCCGGTCA
This sequence comes from Marisediminitalea lipolytica, assembly GCF_001758465.1. Taxonomy (GTDB): domain Bacteria; phylum Pseudomonadota; class Gammaproteobacteria; order Enterobacterales; family Alteromonadaceae; genus Alteromonas; species Alteromonas lipolytica. The sequence continues at coordinate 5,702 of NZ_MJIC01000009.1, read as the reverse complement.
ATTGGCAGGAACGGGTCAACAATCGTTTGACTCACCTTATCCGTGTGGAAAATACTCTGAGTGCGTTAGAGTTAATTGCGCTGGACAGAGCCGATGCAGCCAACCTTGAGTACCATGTCACTATGCATATCGCCGCGCAACGACCATGGCTTGGCAACTTTACTTTAGATCCGGCACTGCCTCATGATGGCGTTTCGTTCATGCTATCAACCATAGCGAATAAATCACTCATAGCGGAGTTTAATGACTTCCTGGTCACACATCACGAGCAGATAATTCAATTACATCGTGAGTATAAAATAAGGCCCCCGGAAAATATCCTTAGCGATTTAACAGCCAAATTCTACTGACTCAGTCCTCTTTTTTATCTCTTACCGCAGACAATGCAGAAGCGACTATGCCAGTTGGTACGGCAATTAAACCAAGACCAATCATCAACACAAAAAACGTAAACATTTTCCCGCCCATGGTCACCGGATAAATATCCCCATACCCCACTGTAGTGAGTGTAGCGACTGACCACCACAGGCTGTCAAATATAGACCGGAATACCTCAGGTTGCGCAGCATGTTCAAAGTGGTAGATTCCAACTGCTGCCAGGTAAAGCAATACGAAGCTTGCCAGGGTAAATATAATTAACTCTTCTTTTGCTACATAAAGTGCTTTAGTAAAACGGTGGAACGCGGAATTATATCTGGCCAGTTTAATGATTCGTGCAAGCCTGAGCAGACGTAATAACCTTAATGTTGTCAGATCGACAGCAAATGCCAGAAAGAAAGGCAGAATAGCAATCAGGTCGATTAGCCCATAGAAGCTGAAAATGAATTTTAACTTATCTTCTGCCAGGTAGATTCTTGTTAGGTATTCAAGAGTAAAGAGACCCACTATCAGGTATTCAGCATACCGAAGTAAACGAATATCTTCGCTGCTGAGATCCGGCAGGGTTTCTATTGAAAAGGCCACGACAGACAGCATGATCAGGCTGGTGATACAAAATGCAAAAACAGGCTTATCTAAAAACGTTTTAGGTTGCTGACTGCTCATGAGTTAATCCGTTTAGGGCATCTACGCCGCTGAGTATGAAATAACATCCTGTAAGGGTGCTGGACGGTCTTTATTATTCATCGCCTACCAACTTAATTGCAAATGTAATTGTTTTGACTGAGATAGCGTCGGTGCGCTTTTTAACTCTACGGTTGCACAAAGGGGATCCCCGATAAGCACTGCGTGCTTTCGGGGATGATTGAGTTGTATTAGCGATAGCGACGGTGAACTTTTTAACTCTACGGTTGCACGAAGGGGATCCCCGATAAGCACTTCGTGCTTTCGGGGATGACGGAGATGTATTAGCGATAGCGACGGTGAACTTTTTGACTCTACGGTTGCACGAGGGGGGATCCCCGATAAGCACTGCGTGCTTTCGGGGATGACGGAGATGTATTAGCGATAGCGACAGTGCACTTTTTGACTCTACGGTTGCACGAGGGGGATCCCCGACAAGCACGGTGTGCTTTCGGGGATGACTGAGTTGTATTAGCGATAGCGACGGTGAACTTTTTGACTCTACGGTTGCACGAGGGGGGATCCCCGATAAGCACTGCGTGCTTTCGGGGATGACGGAGATGTATTAGCGGCAGCGACGGTGAACTTTTTGACTCTACGGTTGCACGATGGGGGTCCCCGATAAGCACGGTGTGCTTTCGGGGATGACTGAGTTGTATTAGCGATAGCGACGGTGCACTTTTTGACTCTACGGTTGTGCGACGGAGGTCCCGGATAAGTACTGCGTGCTTTCGGGGATGACGGAGATGTATCAGAGATAACGACGGTGCATTTTTTGACTCTACGGTTGTGCGACGGAGGTCGCGGATAAGCACTGCGTGCTTTCGGGGATGACGGATCTTTAGTTTAATTTTATATGCCCTCACATGGGGGTGAAGAAAGGTGCTTCGTAGAAGCATGTCGAATGCCGGTGGCATTCGGCAAGTGATGAACGCGAGCCATGGATGGCGAGCTGGACGCCCGCTACAGGGATGTATCACTAAAGGACGCTGTTCGCAGAGGGTTTATGGATATGACCCTCGATGGTTAGGCTCTCATGGGAGTGGCACGCAGTGCCTTTCTAAGGTAAAGGGCTATCCTGATGTTGCTGATAGTAGGGACGACGTCGTATTCATCGCCAGATGCAAAAAAGGGCTACCCTTTCGGATAGCCCTTTTTCTTAGAATTGGGAGCCTGGCGGTGTTCTACTCTCACATGGGGAGACCCCACACTACCATCGACGCTAACGTGTTTCACTTCTGAGTTCGGAATGGATTCAGGTGGGACCACGTCGCTATTGCCGCCAGGCAAAAACGGTTGTTACTGACTTCGTCAATAACTTAACAATTTTGGAATCTGATATTAGCTCAATCTATCGAGTAACTACTACTCTCTCTGACTTTATTAGACAGTCGTACCAACAACTTCTAAGTAAAGCTACTTAGGCGTTGTATGGTTAAGCCTCTCGGGCAATTAGTACAGGTTAGCTTAACGCCTTGCAACGCTTCCACATCCTGCCTATCAACGTCATAGTCTATAACAACCCTTCCAGGACTTAAGTCCAGGGATGACTCATCTTGGGGCTCGCTTCCCGCTTAGATGCTTTCAGCGGTTATCGATTCCGAACTTGGCTACCGGGCAATGCCTTTGGCAAAACAACCCGAACACCAGCGGTTCGTCCACTCCGGTCCTCTCGTACTAGGAGCAGCTCCCCTCAATCATCCAACGCCCACACCAGATAGGGACCGAACTGTCTCACGACGTTCTAAACCCAGCTCGCGTACCACTTTAAATGGCGAACAGCCATACCCTTGGGACCGACTTCAGCCCCAGGATGTGATGAGCCGACATCGAGGTGCCAAACACCGCCGTCGATATGAACTCTTGGGCGGTATCAGCCTGTTATCCCCGGAGTACCTTTTATCCGTTGAGCGATGGCCCTTCCATACAGAACCACCGGATCACTATGACCTACTTTCGTACCTGCTCGACGTGTCTGTCTCGCAGTTAAGCTAGCTTATGCCATTGCACTAACCTCACGATGTCCGACCGTGATTAGCTAACCTTCGTGCTCCTCCGTTACTATTTGGGAGGAGACCGCCCCAGTCAAACTACCCACCAGACACTGTCCACAATCCCGATTAGGGACCTATGTTAGAACATCAAACATACCAGGGTGGTATTTCAAGGACGGCTCCACAGAAACTAGCGTCTCTGCTTCAAAGCCTCCCACCTATCCTACACAAGTAGGTTCAATGTTCAGTGCCAAGCTGTAGTAAAGGTTCACGGGGTCTTTCCGTCTAGGTGCGGGTACACAGCATCTTCACTGCGATTTCAATTTCACTGAGTCTCGGGTAGAGACAGCGTGGCCATGGTTACACCATTCGTGCAGGTCGGAACTTACCCGACAAGGAATTTCGCTACCTTAGGACCGTTATAGTTACGGCCGCCGTTTACCGGGGCTTCGATCAAGAGCTTCGCTTACGCTAACCCCATCAATTAACCTTCCGGCACCGGGCAGGTGTCACACCCTATACGTCCTCTTTCGAGTTTGCAGAGTGCTGTGTTTTTAATAAACAGTCCCAGCCACCTGGTCACTGCGACCCCCGACTGCTTAAGGAGCAAGTCCTATCACAATCAGGGGCGTACCTTCTCCCGAAGTTACGGTACAATTTTGCCGAGTTCCTTTACCCGAGTTCTCTCAAGCGCCTTAGTATTCTCTACCTGACCACCTGTGTCGGTTTGGGGTACGGTTCACATAATCATAAGTTTAGAAGCTTTTCCTGGAAGCAGGGCATCAACAACTTCACCACCTTGGTGGCTCGTCTCGTGTCTCAGCCTTAAGAAACCGGATTTACCTAATTTCTCAGCCTACGCACTTTCACTTGGACAACCAACGCCAAGCTTGCCTAGCCTTCTCCGTCCCTCCATCACTGATTATATAAGTACGGGAATATTAACCCGTTTCCCATCGACTACGCATTTCTGCCTCGCCTTAGGGGCCGACTTACCCTGCCCTGATTAGCATGGGACAGGAAACCTTGGTCTTCCGGCGTGCGGGTTTTTCACCCGCATTATCGTTACTCATGTCAGCATTCGCACTTCTGATACCTCCAGCAAACTTCACAGTTCACCTTCAGCGGCTTACAGAACGCTCCCCTACCCAGCATGTAAACATGCTGCCGCAGCTTCGGTATATTGCTTAGCCCCGTTACATCTTCCGCGCAGGCCGACTCGACTAGTGAGCTATTACGCTTTCTTTAAAGGGTGGCTGCTTCTAAGCCAACCTCCTAGCTGTCTGGGCCTTCCCACATCGTTTCCCACTTAGCAATATTTTGGGACCTTAGCTGGCGGTCTGGGTTGTTTCCCTCTTCACGACGGACGTTAGCACCCGCCGTGTGTCTCCCGGATAGTTCTCTTTGGTATTCGGAGTTTGCAAAGGGTTGGTAAGTCGGGATGACCCCCTAGCCTTAACAGTGCTCTACCCCCAAAGGAATTCGTCCGAGGCTCTACCTAAATAGATTTCGGGGAGAACCAGCTATCTCCCGGTTTGATTGGCCTTTCACCCCCAGCCACAAGTCATCCCCTAACTTTTCAACGTTAGTGGGTTCGGTCCTCCAGTTGATGTTACTCAACCTTCAACCTGCCCATGGCTAGATCACCGGGTTTCGGGTCTATACCTAGCAACTAGACGCGCAGTTAACACTCGCTTTCGCTACGGCTCCCCTAAACGGTTAACCTTGCTACTAAATATAAGTCGCTGACCCATTATACAAAAGGTACGCAGTCACCCCGAAGGGCTCCCACTGCTTGTACGTATACGGTTTCAGGTTCTATTTCACTCCCCTCACAGGGGTTCTTTTCGCCTTTCCCTCACGGTACTGGTTCACTATCGGTCAAATAGGAGTATTTAGCCTTGGAGGATGGTCCCCCCATCTTCAGTCAAGATAACACGTGTCCCGACCTACTTAATATGTAAACAAAGCATCTTCATGTACGGGGCTATCACCCTGTATCGCTCAACTTTCCAGAAGATTCCACTAACACTTTGTTTATCGGCTGCTCCCCTTTCGCTCGCCGCTACTAAGGGAATCTCGGTTGATTTCTTTTCCTAAGGGTACTTAGATGTTTCAGTTCCCCTCGTTTGCCTCTACAACCTATGTATTCAGTTGCAGATACTGCCGAAGCAGTGGGTTCCCCCATTCGGACATCTGTGGCTCAAATGCGTTTTGTCAACTCACCACAGCTTTTCGCAGACTTACACGTCCTTCATCGCCTCTATTTGCCAAGGCATCCACCGTATACGCTTAGTCACTTAACCATACAACCCTAAATAGCTTCCCAGGTTACCCTGTTCGTCGTAGCCACTGTCTTATTCACATGAGTAAGGAATAAGGTTTGCTACCGTACAATACTATCCAAAGGATGCGACATCCTAAAAGGATGGATAACGTTGCGCCTAACCTCCGCCTTTTTATCCGGAGCCAGGTGTGCATTAAAGCACTGTTGTATGCATGACTGTCTAATCAAATTTACGTTTGCAACTTTCGTTGCGCCGTATGTCAAGTAGAGAGTAGTCTTGAAAGAACATCTTTCGATATTCTCAGTTACTCAATATTGATTGATTACTAAATATCAGCTTTCCAAATTGTTAAAGAACG
>NZ_MJIC01000008.1 GCF_001758465.1 Marisediminitalea lipolytica | reverse complement strand
CTAAAACCGTGGATAATGCCGCACCGAATCTGGGTGACAACGTCAGCTTTACCCTGACCGTCTCCAATACCGGGCCGGATGCCGCCACTAATGTGGTGGTCACTGACCCACTGCCAGCGGGCTTTACTTTTGTCAGCTCAGACGGTAGCTACGATGCCTCCACCGGCTTGTGGACCGTGGGATCGTTAGCGAGCGGCGCCAGCGCGACCTTAACCATTGTGGCGACCACCACCGACAGCAGTGCGGTCACCAACACCGCCAGCGTCACGGCGGATCAGACTGAACTGGATAGCTCAGATAATACCGATTCCGCCACCGTGGATGCCCAGGCGATCGATTTAGCGCTGGCTAAAACCGTGGATAATGCCGCACCGAATCTGGGTGATAACGTCAGCTTTACCCTGACCGTCTCGAACACTGGCCCGGATGCCGCTACCAATGTGGTGGTGACCGATCAGTTGCCAGCCGGGTTTACCTTTGTGTCCAGCGACGGTAACTACGATGCCTCCACAGGCTTATGGACCGTGGGATCGTTAGCGAGCGGCGCCAGTGCCACGTTGACGATTGTCGCCACCACCACCGACAGCAGTGCCGTGACCAACACCGCCAGCGTCACCGCGGATCAAACCGAACTGGATAGCAGCGACAACACCGATTCCGCCACCGTGGATGCGCAGGCGATTGACCTGGCCATCAGTAAAGCCGTGGATAATGCGGCACCGAATTTGGGTGATAACGTCAGCTTTACCCTGACCGTAGCCAATACCGGGCCGGATACCGCCACCAATGTGGTCGTCACCGACCAGTTGCCTGCGGGCTTTACTTTTGTCAGCTCAGACGGTAGCTACGATGCCTCCACCGGCTTGTGGACCGTGGGCTCACTGGCCAGCGGTGCGACCGCGACCTTAACCATCGTGGCGACCACCACCGACAGCAGTGCGGTGACCAACACCGCCAGCGTCACCGCCGATCAAACTGAACTGGATAGTTCTGACAATACGGATTCGGTGAGCGTCGATGCCCAGGCCATTGATTTAGCCATCAGCAAAGCCGTGGATAACGCCTCGCCGAACCTGGGTGACAACGTGAGCTTTACCCTGACCGTGTCGAACACCGGACCGGATGCCGCCACCAATGTGGTGGTGACTGACCCACTGCCAGCCGGGTTTACCTTTGTCAGCAGTGATGGCAGTTATAACGCCACCACCGGACTATGGACCGTGGGCAGTCTCGCCAGTGGTGCCAGCGCCACGTTGACAATTGTGGCGACCACCACCGACAGCAGTGCGGTGACCAACATTGCCAGCGTGACCGCCGATCAAACCGAGCTGGACAGTTCAGATAATACCGATTCCGCGACCGTGGATGCCCAGGCGATCGATTTAGCCCTGGCTAAATCCGTGGATAACGCCACCCCGAACCTAGGTGATAACGTCAGCTTTACCCTGACCGTCTCCAACACCGGGCCGGATGCCGCCACCAATGTAGTCGTCACAGATCAGTTACCCGCGGGCTTTACCTTTGTGTCCAGCGACGGTAGCTACGATGCCTCAACGGGCTTATGGACCGTGGGCAGTTTAGCGAGCGGTGCCAGCGCGACATTGACGATTGTGGCCACCACCACGGACAGCGGTGCAGTGACGAACACCGCCTCGGTTACGGCGGATCAGACTGAACTGGATAGCAGTGACAATACTGATTCCGCGACCGTGGATGCGCAAGCGATTGATTTAGCCATCAGTAAAGCCGTGGATAATGCCGCGCCGAATCTGGGTGATAACGTCAGCTTCACGCTCACCGTAGTCAACACCGGCCCGGATACCGCCACCAATGTAGTCGTCACCGATCAACTGCCGGCCGGCTTTACCTTTGTCAGCAGCGATGGCAGCTACAACGCCACCACCGGCTTATGGACCGTGGGCAGTTTAGCCAGCGGCGCGACCGCCACGTTGACGATTGTGGCCACCACGACCGACAGCAGTGCGGTGACCAACACCGCATCCGTCACGGCCGATCAAACCGAACTGGATAGCAGCGATAATACCGATTCTGCGACCGTGGATGCCCAGGCGATTGATTTAGCCCTGAGCAAAACCGTCGATAACGCGTCACCGAATTTAGGCGACAACGTGAGCTTTACCCTGACCGTCTCGAACACTGGCCCGGATGCCGCCACCAATGTGGTCGTCACTGACCAACTCCCGGCGGGCTTTACTTTTGTCAGCTCAGACGGTAGTTACGATGCCACCACCGGCTTATGGACGGTAGGTTCACTGGCCAATGGTGCCAGTGCCACGTTGACGATTATCGCCACCACCACCGACAGCAGTGCGGTGACCAACGCTGCTTCGGTCACGGCCGATCAGACTGAACTGGACAGTTCGGATAATGCCGATTCGGCCACCGTGGATGCCCAGGCCATTGATTTGGCGTTAAGCAAAACCGTCGACAATGCCTCACCGAATCTGGGCGATAACGTGAGCTTTACCCTGACGGTAAACAATGCCGGGCCAGATGCCGCCACCAATGTAGTCGTCACCGACCCACTGCCAGCCGGGTTTACCTTTGTCAGCACAGATGGCAGTTATAACGC
>NZ_MJIC01000007.1 GCF_001758465.1 Marisediminitalea lipolytica | reverse complement strand
GTTATACGCGCTGAAAATTCCACTAGCAAGTTGTAACCTATGAGGTTACAATGGCCGGATGATTAAGAGTTTTATACATAAAGGCCTTCAGAAGTTTTACGCTAAAGGAACCACATCGGGAATTCAGAAGAAGCATGAAAATAAACTTCGTCTTATTCTGTCTAATCTCGATCAAGCAGAAACGCCTGACGACATGGATTTACCCGGCCTTTATATGCATAAACTCAAAGGTAACAGAAATGATATTTGGTCTGTCCGAGTGAGTGGTAACTGGAGAGTTACATACCGCTTTGTTGGACGAGATGTTGAAATCGTTAACTACGAGGATTATCACTAATGAATATGCATAACCCAGCACATCCAGGTGAGATACTCAAAGTTCTTGTTATTGATGCTCTAGAACTCACTATCACTGATGTAGCTCAGCATTTAGATATTAGCCGCAAAACCTTGTCGAAAGTTCTTAATGGTAAAGGAGCCATCACGCCAGAGATGGCTCTTCGTCTAGAGCTGGCTTTTGGTAAGCCTTCAGCTGCTCATTGGCTACGTTTGCAGAATGCTTTTGATTTATGGCAGACTCGACAACATCAAAGTTCTTTACATGTCTCACCTTATAATCTGGCTACGGTATAAAGACGCGTATAACAATCGAATGTTGGGGACACAAACACGCGGGCTCTGCTTCGCAGTATAGCCCACGCGTTTGTGCCGCCAAATTAGGGCGTTATACGCAATTGGGTCAGAATAACTTTTTAACATCGCGATAAAAATTTTCATGAGAGCCAAGTGCAATTAATTCGAGTATTACAGTGCCATCCTCGTAGCTGTAACCAAGTAAAGTTAACTGCTTGACCATCTTGAACTTGTACACGCGAAGAAAGGCCAGGTCGCCTTTTTTCTGCTTTCCTAGAAGAGGATCGTCCATTAATTCCTTTACGGCCTTATCCAAATCTTTTTTCTGATTCTGATGTAACTTCTTTACTGCTCTCTTAAAATTAGCTGTCTGTAAAACACTGGTAATCTTAGCCAAAATCGTAAGGCTCCAATTTTCCGGCCTCTTTTTCAGCTTTGGCAATAATTGCCTGTTTCACGAATTCGTACGGCAAATCAGGGTTATCTTCCATCATTTCACCAATCTTTGCCCAATGCTCAATCTGTTTTGGCATAGTTCGGTTTAGTGCTTTGCCCATAATGGTCGCCTTTTCAACTAGATCCTGGTCTAGTCTTACGCTTGCGGTTGCCATAATATGTCTCCTATTGGTTCGCCATTGCATTGTAGCAATCCGCTACATATGTGGCAAATTGCGTATAACAAACGCATTAATTCGTTCCCTGCGGTCACTGGGACAAAAACGTGGTGCGGCTTCGCTATTCTCGCACCACGCTTTTGCCCCTTATCCGGGCGTTATACCTTCTCATGAAATATTTGTTTTTAGCGGTTTTAATTCTGGGTTTAAACGGTTGCTCTTTGAGTGAGTCAGAAGCACCGCGCTTAGATTTTGATTACGCTGAAGAGCCGATAAAGCTAGTCGAGTATGTTGACGGCAACTGGGAAAAAGTTTGCTTCCTCGGCCCTTATTCAACTGACGAGGCTGCCCAAGAATTGCTAGGCTTTCAATGGCAGTTAGAATCCTTGACGTCAGTATGGGTCAACGATGGCGTTACTCTATTAGTCTTTATTGAAAATGGTTCGGTTCAATCGTACTACGAGGTTTCTAGAGTACCTTATGATTTCAGTGTTTTTTCAAATTCTTGTGTTAACCGTAATTTAAGTTCATTTATAAAGAGCGGTTCCAAGGTGGTACAAACACAGGTATAACAAACGCATTAAATCGCTCGCAAGCACGCTGGGACGCTAACACATGGGCTGCGTCACTTCGTTCCTAATTTTAGCCCATGTGTTAGCGCCCTTTATGCGGGTGTTATGCCCATGATTAGATTATGAAGATTTATTGCTTAACTATCGGAATATCTCTATTAGTTGGTTCAGCTATTTTGCTGTTATATAGAATTCAATTTATGTATCGTGCAAGAACGGTAAGTGCGGTTGTTGTAGACAAAATCTTTCGTAATGCGAGTACTGAAACTCGTTCAAGTAGAGCGAAGGTTTTGAAGCTCAGCTTCGATCATCCGTCTTCTGGACCAACAAGTTATGTTTGCGACACCAGCATACTTACAATGCTCTTTGATATAAATGACAAATTAAAGCTATCAATCTTGGGTAATAAAGTGTTAATAAAACACTGGGGCTATGTAATTTTGGCTCCGGCGGCATTATTAATTTTTGGCATTCTATGCATTTATGTGTCGTATCAAATTTAGCGCAAGGCATAACAAACTGCTGTAGTCGCTCGCAGGCTCGCTGGGACACAAACACATGGGCTGTGTCGCTTCGCTCCTAATTTTAGCCCATGTGTTTCCGCCCCTAAGCAGGGCGTTAGGTGTGGGAACAAAGTCAAGTGGGTAATTCTAGAGTGGAAAATGTTGTACTGACGGAAGAAAATATATCGGAGGGAGTTCGTAAAGTATCTCAGAAATTAAACGGGCTTTACGAAGAGGCAGTGATCATCACGGTCGTACCCGGCGGAATACTCTTTACTGCTGATCTAGTCCGTCAACTTAAATTCGATATATATATGGACTATATTTCGTGTCCTCACACGCCGGGAGATCGGCAGAATAACTCTGAGATTGTATTTCACCAAAATATCGATTTATCGAACAAGGATGTGATCCTAGTGGATGACGCTGTGGAATCCGGTGGCACTATGAAACGCTTGGTTCAGCATATTGCAATGAATTATGATGCAAAATCCATTTCTGTCGCTACTCTGTTCGTTAAACCCAGCCGCGTTGCGATCGGTGCAAGAGAGTACTACGGTTTTGAAATGGACAATGATGAACTTCTAATGGGGTACGGCCTACCCTGGAAAGATAAAATGAGAAACCTTCCTTATATCTCCAAGGTAAAGAGCAATTAGCTACTATAGTGGCCCTCACCTAACAAGGTGCTCAAGCCGAACCTTCACCTACGTTCCACACAGCGCATGGCTTCGCCATTGTACGCGCTGTGCTACACTTTCGGTTCGGCCGGCTTAGCACGTCGTTATACGCGCTGAAAATTCCACTAGCAAGTTGTAACCTATGAGGTTACAATGGCCGGATGATTAAGAGTTTTATACATAAAGGCCTTCAGAAGTTTTACGCTAAAGGAACCACATCGGGAATTCAGAAGAAGCATGAAAATAAACTTCGTCTTATTCTGTCTAATCTCGATCAAGCAGAAACGCCTGACGACATGGATTTACCCGGCCTTTATATGCATAAACTCAAAGGTAACAGAAATGATATTTGGTCTGTCCGAGTGAGTGGTAACTGGAGAGTTACATACCGCTTTGTTGGACGAGATGTTGAAATCGTTAACTACGAGGATTATCACTAATGAATATGCATAACCCAGCACATCCAGGTGAGATACTCAAAGTTCTTGTTATTGATGCTCTAGAACTCACTATCACTGATGTAGCTCAGCATTTAGATATTAGCCGCAAAACCTTGTCGAAAGTTCTTAATGGTAAAGGAGCCATCACGCCAGAGATGGCTCTTCGTCTAGAGCTGGCTTTTGGTAAGCCTTCAGCTGCTCATTGGCTACGTTTGCAGAATGCTTTTGATTTATGGCAGACTCGACAACATCAAAGTTCTTTACATGTCTCACCTTATAATCTGGCTACGGTATAAAGACGCGTATAACAATCGAATGTTGG
>NZ_MJIC01000006.1 GCF_001758465.1 Marisediminitalea lipolytica | reverse complement strand
ATAGATTCCCCCGGGCATGCCCGGGGTTCTTTCTGTTACAGCTCCATTCGGAGCTGATCTGAATCCTTCCGACCTTGATGCTCAACGTAGTTCCGTATTGTGTGCTCGTCTAAGCCTACGCTGCTTACAAAGTAACCCGGCGACCAAACAATATTTTCATTCCAATAGACCTTTCCTAGCCATTTGAATGTCTTTCTCATGTTTGACGCTGACTGGGCTTTGAGTTTACCCATCACTTCTGCTATCGAGTATTTCGGTGGAATGACCATCAACATGTGCATATGGTCATTATCAAAGCCCATTCGCTCTATCGTTACGCCGGGCATACTTCGAAGCAGCTTCGGCAACACTTTGCGCAAATACTCCACGACGAAAGGCTTCAGTATCCGACGCCTGTATTTGGTTACCCAGACGACGTGATATTGAAGTCTATATAGACCATGTGATGAGACTCGAACTTCCATCTTCGTAGCATACAGGCCTCGGACTCATTCATCCACGGGTAAACCCGTGGTGTTCTGTCGCTTCGCGACCGGTCACATAAAAAAACCTGCATTACGCAGGTTTTTTTAGCGGTTAAATATTTTTAAAATTTCGCCAGCGCCTGTTCAAAATCGGCCACCAGGTCATCCGTATCTTCAATACCCACCGACATTCTGATCATGGTTTCAGTTATGCCCATTCGCGCCCGCTCACGCTGACCGTTCTCGTAAAATATGGTCGAAGCCACAGGCAGAGCCAGGGTGCGGGTATCACCCAGATGAGTAGCCGATAGCACTAGCCTGAGCTCGTCCAGAAAAGCACAGGGATCAATACCCGGCACCAAATCAAAGCTTAAAATCGCACCATAGCTGCCCAGTTGTTCCCGCGCGGCAAAGTGTTGTGGGTGATTAGACAAGCCCGGGTAATAAACACATTCAATTTTTTTCTGGCTTTCCAGATACGTTGCCAGCTTCATGGCATTTTTAGTACTGCGTTCCAGACGCAGCGACATCGTTTCGATACCCACGGAAATCAGGTGTGCTGATTGGGCAGACAACGTTGCCCCCAGGTCGCGCAGGCCTTTTTTCTTAATCTGAGTAATCCCCCACAGACGCTCGTCTGCGCCCTGATACTGCGACTTGATATTGTGGAAACCAGTCCAGTCAAAATTGCCCATATCGGTAACCGCGCCACCTAACACATGGCCGTGGCCGCCGTGATATTTGGTAAGAGAACTAAGCACCAGGGAAACCTTCATGGCTTTGGCATCAAAAGATGGCGGTGGTGTCATGGTATTATCCACCATGTAAACCAGCTTTTCTTCTTCACACCACTTACCAATGGCACGTAAATCCGCTACCTGGGTAACCGGATTTGCAATCGTTTCGGTAAAGACCCCGCGGGTGTTTGGTTTTTTAGCCGCAATAACCTGCTGGATTGAAGTAACATCAACAAAGGTCAGCTCAACGCCTAAATCCATCAGGGTGTCGAGAAAACTGCGGGTATTGCCAAACAAATACTGACTAACAATTAAGTGATCGCCCGCCTTAAACAGCGATAAGATAGTGCTGGTGATAGCCGCCATGCCTGTGGCAAAGCAGGCACTGGCAACACCGCCCTCAAGATCAGCAATGATATTTTGCAGCGCGGCCATCGAACCTGATGAGGAACGCCCGTAAACATGCCCCAGTTTCTTGCCCTGGAACACATCGACTAAGTCTTGTGTTTTTTCAAATTCGAATAAGACAGAATTGGTCGTACTGGCATGTACGGCCCCATCCGTAGGATGATTGAGACGTCTGTCGGCATGGACTTGACGAGTGGTTACTCCCGGTTTGGTCACGCTTTGGGCTCCGTAATTGTTTGCTGCGGGTATTTAGCGGTGACGGTTCGATAAAAGGCATATACCGATTCCATCGACACCGTTACATCTTTGGATACTGTAAGGACGGGTCCGAATACCACCATTTTACGTTGGTAATCAAGGCCGACACACTGGATGGGAATTCTAGCGGTTTGTGCAATGTAAAGAAAGCCGCTTTTCCAAGGATACACCGCTTTTCGTGTGCCTTCTGGCGCTAATGCTAACAACAGCTGCTGAGAACGGCGAATTCTGCCAGCGATCTCGCCCACCACACCATGAGCACGATTACGATTAACCGGTATACCGCCCAATCTGCGCATTACGCCCCCTAAGGGGCCTTCGAACAGGCTGTGCTTACCTAAAAACGCGACTTCAAGCCCCAGCGCCAGTTTAAACATAACGCCCAGCACAAAATCCCAGTTTGAGGTATGAGGCCCAACGGCTAGTACCAGCCGCGGCTGATTGGCCAGTTCACCGCTAATTCGCCAGCCCCTGGCCCTAAGCCACCAACGGCAGCATTTACCGCAAAACCCAACCGGATAATGCGGTACTGATTGAGGCAATGGTGTGTCGAATGACTGCATATTCCGCCACCAATGAGTTATTCTTATGCCTTTATTGTAACCGCATTCGCCACATCCGACAGTGTGTTTTGTTGTGCAGTGGTTGTGAGGTAACGGTTTTATCATGTGTATTATTTTTGTCGCGCTAAATCAGCACCCGCAGTATCCGCTGATTATTGCTGCTAATCGGGATGAATTCTATCAGCGACCGACCCAGCCCAGTCACTGGTGGCAGTCTCCACCGATACTGGCGGGTAAGGATTTGTCCGCGGGCGGCAGTTGGATGGGAATGTCCCGTAGCGGTCATATTGCTGCACTGACGAATATACGTGACCCAAACAGGGTAAAAACTCAGGTACGCAGTCGCGGTGAACTGGTTGTTGATTATTTACGCCAGACAATGCCCGAATCACAGTTCAGCCAGGAGCTGGCCGCCAACCGTGATGCCTACAACGGATATAATCTGTTGTTTGGACACTTAACCTGTTTGCAGGTTTACCACAATCATAGCAACAGCTTTACGCGCCTTGAGAACGGCTTTCATGGTCTTTCCAACGCCGCGCTGAATACCCCGTGGCCCAAAATAACCCGCGGTATAACGGCTTTATCCGACTATATTGGTAAACATACAGACATTGAGCCAGACACACTGTTTGCTCTGCTTGCCGACAACACACTGGCGGCCAGGTCCGAGTTGCCGGATACCGGCGTACCGCTGGAATGGGAACAGCGTTTATCTTCTATCTTTATTCGTTCTGAGGAATACGGCACCCGCAGCTCTACCCTGGTATTGTTAGATCACCAGTACAACGTCAGCTGGCTTGAGCGCGAATTTAATCACAGCAATACTGATTTTGTATCCCGTCAATTTAACTGGAAAATTGTGCAGGAATAATGGCTTTTTTATTCGATTTTGGCCCGGTTGATGGCATAATGCGCAGCCCGACTGGTTAACTCCCGTGCCAGCGGAAGATGATGAAGTGGTCAATGTATTAGCCGTCGACGACGATAAAGCAAAACCACCGTTATTTGAGTTTGTGAAAGCCCAGGACTGTTCATAAACTTAGTGAACCGATTCCTGTACATTTAGAGGACATAACGTGTTTGAAGTGCTACCCCAACTTGCCCCGGATCCGATTCTTGGTTTGTCTGCTGCGTTTAAACAAGACACTAACCCTAATAAGATTGACTTAGGTGTTGGCGTTTATAAAGACGAGCAAGGCAATACCCCTATTTTATCTGCGGTAGCCAAGGCGCAAACCATTCTGCTTGAGCGCGAGAAGTCTAAAACCTATATCACCCCACAAGGTGTGCAAGGTTTTATCGACGGCATGCTGGCACTAATTCTGGGCGAGAAAAGCCCGGTATTAATGGCTGACCGCGTTGCCGCTGTACAAGCACCCGGTGGCTGTGGCTCACTGCGTATCCTGGCGGAGTTACTGACCCGCGTTAATAAAGACACCAAAGTGTGGATCAGCGATCCGACCTGGGCAAACCACATTCCGTTAATGGCAAATGCCGGTCTGAGCCTGGAAACCTATCCCTACTTTGACAAAGCCTCTGCGTCTATTCGCTTTGACGCCATGATGGAAACCCTGCGCACTGTAGAAAAAGGTGACGTAGTATTACTGCACGGTTGCTGCCACAACCCTACCGGTGCCGACCTGACCAAAGAACAATGGCAGGAAGTCGTAAATGTTGCCAAAGAACGTGAGTTCCTGCCGTTTGTTGACTTAGCCTACCAGGGCTTTGGTGACGGTCTGGAAGAAGATGCCTACGGCGTTCGCTTACTTTGCGAAAACCTGCCGGAAGTGATTATTGCCGCTTCTTGTAGCAAAAACTTTGGCCTCTACCGTGAGCGAGTAGGTTTAGCTGCAATTGTTACCGCAGACAGCGCAACTAAAACCATTGCTCAGGCACAAATTCAGGCCGTTGCCCGTGGCATGTACTCTATGCCTCCAAGCTACGGCGGTGCACTGGTTGATATCATTTTATCTGACGTTGCTCTTAAGCAAGAATGGGTTAGCGAAGTAAACGAAATGCGTAACCGCATGTCGACCCTGCGTAGCCTGTTGGTGGATAAACTGACCTCATACGGCGCTCAGAAAGACTTTAGTTTCGTTAACAATCAAAAAGGCATGTTCTCGTTCCTGTGTATTACGCCGGAACAAGTACAAAAAATGCGTAACGAACACAGCGTTTACTTTGTAGATTCAAGCCGCGTAAACGTTGCTGGTATCAGCCAGGCCAACATTGACGCGCTGGCAAAAGCCATGGTTGCTGTGATTAACGGTTAACCGCTACAACACAAAGAATAAAGCCCTTACTGCAATTTTAAATTAGCATCAGTAAGGGCTTTTTTTGTCTTAAGAACAACAGTAACTACAGCAGACGGTGACATTACCTGGTGAACAGGTAAAACCCCTCAGGCCAATCCTCGCTTTTTATCAAAGTTGTGACCACTCGGATAAATGGTTGGTTTTGCCGCTGATTTTATAATAAAGCGCCATCAATCCGCCAAACATCGCTCCCGCCATTAGCGCTATGCTGAGCGAGAAAATCGGAGAGTCACCACCCATCAATCCAGCTAATACCCACATAGCAAGCCCCCAGGTTAAGCCAAAACAACTCCCCAGCAGGATAAAATTAACCAACGGGGAATTATAATGATACGGGCGTACCTTAAATCCCAGTTTTAGGAGCAAGTTGAAAAACGGCGGGGCGTAATTGGATTTGCTTATCTTTGATTGTTCAAGCTCTTTCATCGCTGCGTTCAGTTTGTCCTGATAATCCATTTGATTACTCAATGTAATATTCCTGAACGCTCAATCCCTGAAAGCTAGCACTTGGCGTTTTATAGTCTAAGCACGATGGTCGGTTAAACGCTCAAACAGAAACTGTCGAAACAGCACACCAACCGCTTTAAGAGAATCATTAAGTCGGTGGTCGCCTGGGATCAGATGCAAGGTAATATTGAGTTGCTTAGCAAAATTAAGCACGTTTTCGGCGGGAATAATCTCGTCCTGCCAGCCATGAACACAAGTCACCGGACAGGTTACCGGATATTCCTGTACCTTATAGCCGGGCATAGCCACCGCTGGAGCGAGCAAAAATACCCCTTTTACCGGGTGCTGCAACGCCGCTACCAAAGATACGTAGCCGCCCATGCTGGAGCCAACTAACAATACTTCCGGATCATCTTCGGGCATCGCCTCAAGAAGCATTTCCACCCGGCGTTCAGGATCGAGCGTTTCGCTATAGTCGATACTCTTAATCTGACATCCCATTTCTTCAGCAATATCAGCCAGGTACCGTATTTTTGTTCCCCACGGACCACTTTCTCTACCGTGCGAAAAGATTACTTTCACGCATAACTCCTTTGTTTTAAGGAGTAATTATCCGACATTGAGGATAAATAACAATGGTATTTATCTGACATTATACGATTTTCATGTCAATTTCGTTAACCTCGTCTTAAACGACGAGATTACGCGGCAGCGGCCCAGTCTTTCAGGTAGCTCTGCTGAACCAGTCCCTGCAGCTTTTTGCAGGCCTGAACATATTTACTATCACGCTGATAATAAACCTGCTCCACAATCCGGCCTTTTTCATCAATTAAAAAACTGGCTAAGCGGGCTTTACGGTGAGGTAAATAGAACTGATGCAAGGACAACCGTCGGCTTACCGGTAAATTGGCAATAATCTGGTAAAAACAAAACGGCAGTTTCATGGTCATCGCCCGGCTATCACCGCCACTCAGTTTAAGCACCTGCTGAAAAGCATCATGGCCTTCACCTACCGATATACCAAAACGTTGCACTAAGTTGTCTATGGTTTTTAATCCTGTTTGCATAACAATACCCTCAATACTGTATATGCAAACAGTACTGTATAATTTATCAGCATTCAAGCTTTTTGTGATTTATTTTAAACCGGTTTATTTTGGTAAAAGAATAACGGCGAGGTGATTTGTGGTATCCGCCACAAAAAAGGCCAGCAAAAGCTGGCCTGATTGAATTGCGCTAAAGAACTTACCTAACACTACCTGGCAATCGTTTCTCCCTTAGGGTCAGCGTTCAGCACCGACTTTTTATTGTGGGTCAGCCCTTTCTTTATGTCATCGAGAATGACATACAAGGCAGGCACAAGCAGCAGGGTAATCACGGTGGCAAATAAAATACCAAACGCCAGCGATATCGCCATCGGGATCACCACCTGCGCTTGCAGGCTTCGCTCAAAAATAATCGGGACAAGACCCATAAAGGTTGTCAGCGAAGTAAGAATAATAGCGCGGAAACGCTGGGTGCCAGCATTAATGGCTGCGTCCATTAAATGGTGCCCTTCTTTCCTCGCCCGGTTAACAAAATCCACCATGATCAGGCTGTCGTTAACCACCACGCCGGATAACGCAATAATCCCACAAATAGATAATACGCTTACGGCATGGCCCAGCATTAAATGCCCTACAATAGCGCCGACAACGCCAAATGGAATCACCGACATAATGATCAGCGGCTGAGTGTAAGAGCGCAACGGAACAGCCAGTAATGCGTAGATTGCAAATAATGCAAACAGTAGCCCTTGTACTAACGATGCCATCGCGTCCATTTGCTCCCGGGAGTTGCCTTGCAGTTTAAATTCAACCTGTGGGTATTTTTGCATGATTTCAGGGATGACTTTGCCAATCATCTCCATGGTGACTTCGTTGGGCTCTTGTATTTCCTCATCGACCGAGGCAGTCACGGTAACCGAGCGGCGTCCGTCTACGCGAATAATTGAGTCATAGCCTTTGCCCAGATTAATATCGGCAACTTGTTCAAATGGTACGTCCTGACCAGCCGGCGAACGAACCCGCATTGTCTCGAGGTGGCCAATGGAATTACGCTCTTCTTTGGGGTAGCGCACCATGACTTTTATTTCTTCATCGTCACGCTGAACCCGCTGTACTTCGGCACCATAAAAACCGTAGCGCACCTGTTGCCCTAACTGCTGAAGAGTAATACCAAGGGCTTCAGCCTGTGGTTTTAACTGCAGCTGAATTTCATCGGCACCACCGGCAAAAGTATCATTGATGTCTGCAACACCGTTGTATTGAGATAACGCCGCTTTCACATCCTTACTGATCTGTTCGAGCTGTTGAATATCGGTTGAGCTGAACTCAAAACTCATGTCCGCCCCGCCGCCGGGCCCTCCGGGCGCATTAAAGTTTAAGGTTTTGACACCGGGAATTTCTGGCATCAGCTCTCGCCAACGGCTTTGAATCTCGGTATCAGTAATCGTCCGCGACTCCCCTTTGCTGAGCTCGGCAAACACCTGCCCGCCCAGCGAGCCCTGATCAAACGCCACGGCATGGCTGATCACGCTGGTGCCGGTTTCACGACGAATTTGCTCATCCATGCGATACATGCTGTCCAGCAGCGTATCCAGTGCTTTATCACGCTGAACTAACGAAGAACCCGGCTCCAGCTCCACAGACGCCATGATAAAGTCGCTGGGGATGGTAGGGAAAAACACAAATCTGACATAGTCACCTTTAAACAGGCCGTAGGTCAGAATCAACATACTGACAAATGCCGCCAGCGTGACATACCGGGCTTTAACTGCTTTAACCAGAAACGGCGCATAAATATTTTTGATAAAAGACTTGATGCCTTCGCTAAAGAAATCGCGAAACTTCTGGAAACGGTTTGCCTTAGCCGGGTCGTAAGGTTTCAGCCGCATATGCGCAAGGTGAGCAGGCAGGATCAGCTTGGACTCGATCAGCGAGAATGTCAGACAGACAACCACCACCAACCCGATAGTCTTCCAGATTACGCCAAAGGGCCCTGACACCATTAACATTGGAGAAAATGCCGCAATGGTGGTCAGTACCCCGAAAGTCGCTGGCATGGCGACTTTTTTAACGCCCGCGATCACGTTATCAGTGCTGTGGCCTTTGGCATCTATTTCAGAATAAGCCGACTCCCCCATAATTATGGCGTCATCCACGACGATACCAAGCACCAGAATAAAGGCAAACAGGCTCAACATGTTTATCGAAACCCCCAGCATGTCCATGGGCAGAATCATCAGCGTGCCCAAAAAACACACCGGCAAGCCCACGATAACCCAGAAGGCGAGCTTAATTTTTAAAAACAGTGACAAGACTAAAAACACCAGCAAGCCACCCCAGAACATGTTTTCCAGCATCATATTGAGACGATCCGCCAGATAAAACGATGAGTCGCCCCAGGCATCGGCTTTAATGTGAGCGGGAAAATCTTTTTTATGTTCTTTCAGGTACCGGTTAACCTCTTTGGAGATCTCCAGCGCGTTTTGATCGCCAACAGCTTTAACGCGTACGTTAACCGCGGGTTGATTATCAAACATTGCGTACTGGGGGTCCTCCACAAAACCATCATCAATGGTGGCAATATCGCCCAGGGTTAAACGCGAGCCATCGGCTCGGGTGAGCAACACTATTTGTGCAAACTCCCATCCGGTATAGGCCTGTCCTTTCGTCCGCAGTAATATGTTGCCGTTATCCGATTTGATGGCACCACCGGGTAAATCCACCGAAGACTGGCGAACCGCGTTGACCACTTCCGAAAAAGTGAGATTATATTTTTGCAGCGTGTATTCAGACAGCTCTATCGAAATTTCATAGTCGCGATCGCCTACGACCTGAACATTGGAAATACCGGGTAAATTAGCCACCTCATCACGCAGGTTTTTAGCAAATTCTTTTAACTCACGCTCACTGGCTTCGCCATACACTGCAATCCACAGCACGTCCTGCTGAAATTTAGTGCGGTAAACCACCGGTTTTTCCGTATTCCCGGGAAAGCTGGGAATGGCATCAACCTGAGATTTGACCTCATCGAGTACGACCTGAACGTCGTAATCGTCGTCCACCTCAATACTTACGGTGCCCATGCCTTCGGTGGCGGTTGAAGTCATTTTTTTGATGCCATCAAGATCTTTTATCGCATCTTCAACCTTCAGCAACACGCCTTCTTCTACTTCCTGTGGCGCAGCGCCGAGATAAGGTACCCGTACCGAAATAAGATTAATTTCGAAATTAGGAAACACCTGCTTTTGGATACTGATAGCACCAAACACACCACCAAGCAGCAGGATCCACATTAGCAGATTGGCTGCCACACTGTTGCGGGCAAACCAGGCAATAAGACCTTTGTGCGTATTATATGACTGCATGGTTTATTCTCCGGATGTTTCCAGGGTGACATCCTGTTCCAGTACGTCCTGCTCGATTGGATCTTTTTCCGGGAGGCGAACAGGCATACCATTATACGGATTAGGCACAGCACTTCTGACCACCCGGTCGCCGTTAGTTAAACCGGCTGCAATGTAAACAGACTCAGGACTTGAACGGGCAATCTCAACCCGTTTAATTTGTAATTCGTTGTTGTCATCAGCCACCAGAACCGTGCCGTCCAGGCGCAGTAAGTTTCGCGGAATAACGATCAGCGACCGTGCATCAGTGCCACTGATAACCGCCTGAACAAACTGACCAAAGCGCAGTGGTGCAGCATGTGTATCACTGTTTCGCAGATACGGATCGTTCACCTCAACCACCGCATAAATCAGTCGATTACTGGTATCCAAAACGCCTTCACTGCGCACCAGCGTGCCCTGCCACTGCTGAAATTTGCCCCCCAGAGTAGCATTCAGGGTCACCGGATTCTTATGCGTAATACCAGCCTCAAGATCAATAAACGCCAAATCTGCATCCGTTAAGGGTAAGCGTACCTCAGCCACTTCGGTTGCATAGACTTCACCTACTAAAGCGCCGGTACCAACAAACTGACCCAGGTCTGCGTTGCGTTCGATTACTATACCGTCGTAAGGGGCTACTACCTGAGTTCGGCTGAGGTTTCGCTGGGCCCTGGCCAGTTTGGCCTTAGCAGCTTTAACATTGGCCTGCTCTTTAGCTAGCTGTGGCTTACGCAAGCCCAACTCAGGCGGGATCACCCCATTTACCGAGCGCCATTCTTCGGCTGCCACTTTACCCCGGGCTATTTCTTCCTGCAGTGCGGCTTCGGCCTGCGCCAGCTCGGCTTCTGCCAGGCTCAGGTCGGTCTGGTAATCATCCTGTTCCAGAGTTAACAGCACATCGCCTTTACTGAAAAATCCACCCACCACAAAGTTATCAGCGATTGCCACTACCCTGCCACTCACCTGAGTGGCAATACTGGTTTTGTGTTTGGGCTGAACATTGCCCTGGCTACTAACCGTAAACTCCACCTGTTCGGTGAACACAGGTTGTGCATCCACTAAAAATGCCAGTGTTTCCACTTCTTTTTTTTCCGGAGGTTTTTTGCTCAGCACCATCACTGTGGCAGCAACAGCTGCCAGTCCCAACAGTATAAAAGGCAGGCCTGATTTTATCAGCGTCGAAGGCTTCATATCTGTGTCACTCAAGAATAGTCGGCTAAGTAAACTTAGCGCGTTTTATATTAGAATTATCTAAGATGGATTTTACGCATATTCAGCACTATTGGCTTCATTTCTTTTGTTAATAATTGTAACGGGAAAGCCTTGGCATAGTGTTGAGTTATTTTTCTACGGTTCAGACCAAAGCCTGCTTAATAAACCGGCTATTTTTAGACAAAAGCCCTTGAAACGTTGACTTTTTGAGCGTAACTTGAAATTAAATTACAGTTGTTGAGCAGGAGAGAAAACAATGAGTCTTAAAAAGCAATATTTGAAATCCAAGCCCGTTTGCAAGGTCACCTTTAAGCTTACAGCAAGTGAAGCAAATAATGCGGAAACAGCAAAGCTGGTTGGCGACTTTAATGAATGGGATATCGCAGCTGAGCCAATGAAAAAGCTCAAAAACGGTGATTTTACCCAAACCCTCAACCTCACTGCCGATTGTGAATATCAGTTCAGGTATTTACTCGATGATGAAAATTGGGAAAACGACTGGGCAGCTGATGCTTATAAACCCTCACCAATCAGTTTTGACGACAATTCTGTGGTGCGCGTTTAAACTACGGTAAAGCCCGGCAGTTCAAACTCACCGGGCTTTAATTTTACCGCAGGACTACCCTAAGGCACTTTCCAGTTCTGGCAGCGCCGCAAATAAGTCTGCCTCTAATCCGTAATCGGCCACCTGAAAAATAGGAGCTTCCGGGTCTTTATTGATCGCCACAATTACTTTTGAGTCTTTCATGCCGGCCAGATGCTGGATTGCACCCGATATCCCTACCGCAATGTAAAGTTCCGGGGCAACAATTTTACCTGTTTGACCAACCTGCATATCATTAGGCACGAAGCCCGCATCGACCGCAGCCCGGCTCGCGCCTACCGCAGCGCCAAGTTTATCCGCAATGCGTTCCAGCATGGCAAAATGCTCGCCATCCTGCATACCGCGACCACCTGAAATTATGATGTTGGCAGCGGTGAGTTCAGGTCGATCTGACTTGACCATTTCATCGCCTTCAAAGGTCACCTGAGTATTTTCAAAAACACTGTCAATAGCTTCTACAGCGGCACTATTACCCTCCGGCGCTGCATCGAAAGATGTTGCCCTGACCGTCAGTACTTTTACTTTATCACTGCTCTGTACTGTCGCAATCGCATTGCCTGCATAGATAGGCCGGATAAAAGTATCTGCGCTTTCAATACCAATCACATCCGATAACTGCACAACATCCAGTAAAGCCGCTACCCGGGGCATGAAATTCTTTCCGGTAGTAGTCGCAGCGGCCAGTATGTGGGTATAACCGCCAGCCAGACTCAGTACCAGCTCCGCAATATTCTCGGCCAACTGATGGGCATAAACGCTGTTATCGGCCACGATTACCTTACTCACGCCGGAAATTGCACTTGCCTGACTGGCCACCGCGGCACAGCCGGCCCCGGCCACCAACACATGAACCTCACCGCCAATCTCACTGGCAGCCGTTACCAGCTTATGCGTTTCTGCTTTTAACTGCGCATTATCATGCTCTGCGTAAATGAGTATGCTCATGAGATCACCTTTGCTTCGTCACGTAATTTGGCCACTAATTCGGCAACCGATTCAACTTTTACACCTGCACTTCTGGACGGTGGTGGCGTCACTTTTAACGTATTTACCCTTGGCGCAATATCCACGCCAAGCTCTTCCGTAGTCATCACTGCCAAAGGTTTACGTTTGGCTTTCATAATATCGGGTAATTTGGCGTAACGGGGTTCATTTAAGCGTAACTCAGTAGAAATTACCGCAGGTAATGTCAGTTTAAGCGTTTGCAAACCGCCGTCGATTTCGCGGGTAACCTTCACCTTGTCACCTTCTACATCAACCGCAGAGGCAAAGGTGCCTTGTGGTATTTTAGCCAGGGCTGAAAGCATCTGGGCTGTCTGATTATTGTCAGAATCGATGGATTGTTTACCAACCAGTACCAGACCAGGCTGTTCTTGTTCAACCAGCTTGGCCAGAATTTTTGCCACCTGAAGAGATTCAGGGAAACCATCACATTCAACATGGATCCCGCGGTCCGCTCCTAATGCCATTGCATTTCTTATTTGCTCCTGACAAGCCTTAGGACCAATGCTTACAGCAACAATCTCGGTCGCAACGCCTTTCTCTTTTAATCGAACTGCTTCTTCAACGGCGATTTCGCAAAAAGGATTCATTGCCATTTTAGTGTTAGTTAAATCAACGTCGGTCTGATCGGTTTTAATCCGAACTTTAACGTTGTAATCGATTACCCGCTTCACCGGAACAAGAATTTTCATATCCGCCTCATCCATCCTTCAAATTACTGTTGTTAAATAATATGCAAAAACCCGTGGCAATGTGATGACATCACCACAATGTAAGGCTACCATACAATATAATACACTTTTACAACATCTTTTGCATAAAATTTACTTTACAGTTGACGTAAACGTCAACCTTATTTAGTTTGACGCAACGCAATAAAAGCCGCAAAAGTAACGAATTGAGTTGCCAGTCAAAGGATGCAAAGAGAACAATAAATCAACCCATTAGCAATGAGGAGAATACTTGTGGAAAGAGAATCAATGGAGTTTGATGTAATTATTGTTGGCGCGGGCCCATCCGGACTTGCCACTGCGATAAGGCTTGCCCAGCAGGCACAGGAAGCTGACACAGAACTCTCGGTCTGTGTTGTTGAAAAAGGCTCCGAAGTGGGTGCACATATTTTATCCGGCGGCGTAATGGAAAGTGACGCTCTCAGCGAACTGATCCCCGACTGGCAGGAAAAAGGCGCGCCGCTTAATCAGCCGGTGACTGAAGATGCCACTTACCTGCTGCGTGATGAAACAGCCAGCATAAAACTGCCTGAATTTATTACACCCAGAACAATGCACAATAAGGGTAATTATATTGTATCGCTGGCTAACCTGTGTCGTTGGCTGGCCGAGCAGGCCGAGAGCCTGGGCATTGAGATCTTTCCGGGTTTTGCTGCGGCAAACATCCACTACAATGACGATGGCTCTGTGGGCGGAGT
Source organism: Marisediminitalea lipolytica (assembly GCF_001758465.1). Taxonomy (GTDB): domain Bacteria; phylum Pseudomonadota; class Gammaproteobacteria; order Enterobacterales; family Alteromonadaceae; genus Alteromonas; species Alteromonas lipolytica. The sequence continues at coordinate 164,664 of NZ_MJIC01000006.1, read as the reverse complement.
GATTACCGGGGATATGGGCGTGGCGGCCGATGGTTCGCATAAGGACAGCTATATGCCCGGCATGTTGCTTAAAGCCCGTTACACCGTGTTTGCCGAAGGTTGCCGCGGTCACCTTGGCAAAATGCTGATTGAAAAATTTGCGCTGGATAAGGAGGCCACGGCTCAGCATTACGCCATTGGATTTAAAGAGATCTGGCAAATTGATCCGGCAAAACATCAGCCGGGGTTAGTCATCCATACTGCGGGCTGGCCGCTGACTGAGGCGTCAGGCGGCAGTTATTTATACCATGCCGAAAATAATCAGGTTTTTGTTGGCCTGATTGTCGACTTAAATTACGACAATCCTTATTTAAGTCCTTTTGATGAATTTCAACGCATGAAGCACCACCCTTTATTTGCTCAATACTTAACCGGCGCAGAACGTTTAACCTATGGCGCAAGAGCAATTACTAAAGGCGGTTTTAATTCACTACCACAAATGGCTTTTCCGGGCGGTTGTTTGGTTGGTTGTAATGCTGGCACATTAAACTTTTCAAAAATTAAAGGCATTCATACTGCAATTAAATCAGGAAAAATGGCTGCGGAAGTCATTTTTAAACAATTAAACGAAACATCACCAACCGAATTTTGTGCAGATTTTAATCAAACGTATCAGCAAAGTGCATTACGTAAAGAACTTTTTAAAGCACGTAATTTTGGCCCGGCTTTGCATAAATTTGGTAATTTACTGGGTGGAGCGTTTAATACGCTCGAACAAAATGTATTTAACGGCAATATGGGATTAACCTTAAAAGATACGGTACCTGACTATAAAAAACTAAAATCTGCAGCTGAATGCCGGCCAATTAGTTATGAAAAACCGGATAATAAATTAAGTTTTGATAAATTATCTTCGGTTTATCTGGCCAATACCAATCACGATGAAGACCAGCCTTGTCACCTGCAACTGAAAGACCCGCAAATCCCGATCAGGGTTAATCTGCCCAGTTACGCGGAACCAGCACAGCGCTACTGCCCTGCTGGGGTTTACGAAATAGTTGAAGGTGATGAGAAAGAACCGGTATTTCAAATTAATGCGGCAAACTGTGTGCATTGCAAAACTTGCGACATTAAGGATCCTTCACAAAATATCCGTTGGTTTGTGCCAGAAGGCGCCAGCGGCCCTAATTACCCTAATATGTAAATAATTTATTAATTAAAATTATTTTTGAAAAAGTCACTTTTTAAATTAGAATTGTTGGAGTTAATAAACACAGGCAAGGTAATAAAATGAGTGACTTTCTCGATATTTTAACTCATGGAAGACGTTTACAAGGTGCCGTAAAGGAATTAACGGTAGAAGAGCTTATCAGCGTTAATGAAAAGCTGGCTGCTATTATTGAAAAAAGAAAAGAACAGGAAGCAGAGTTAATTAAAGCCCAGCAGGAAAAGCTGGCTAAACTTGAAGAAATTAAAAAGCAAATGGCGGAAGCCGGAATTGATGTTGCTGATTTACAGGATGTGGTTGAAACTAAGCCAAAACGTAAAGCTGGCCAAAAACGTCCGGTTAAATACAAAATTACCGTTGATGGCGAAACAACCGCCTGGACCGGTGTTGGTCGTATGCCCGTCGTATTTAAAGATGCCCTGGAAAAAGGCCAGTCTTTAGAAGATTTTGCTATTTAATCTTTTATAAGCGGGGGCAACCCCGCTTTTTTAATTTCATGTCTATATCACTTAATTTCGAACAATATACAACCGAACAACCCGATGCGCCCTGGGTGGTGCTTATTCACGGCTTGTTTGGCAATCTGGATAATCTTTCCGCTTTACGTCGTCATCTGGTCAGCCGTTTTAATGTAGTCGCAATCGATTTACCCAATCATGGCGAATCTCCCTGGCTGGATACGTTTACCATTGAGCAGTGTGTCGACGCACTCATCTCGTTACTGGATAACCTTGGGATTGCTCAGTGTCACATTGTGGGTCATTCGTTAGGAGGCAAAGTTGCCATGCTGACTGCTCTGACTCATCCTCAACGCGTTAACAATCTGGTGCCAATGGATATTGCTCCGGTCTCTTACCCGCCGCATCATCAGGCTGTATTTGCTGGTCTGAATAAGGTTGATCTGACTACACTGAGTGGCCGTAAAGAAGCAGACAGTGAAATGCAATCCGAAATAGAAATAGCCGGCGTGCGGCAGTTTTTATTAAAGAGTCTGTATCAGGACGACGCCAAACAGTGGCACTGGCGATTTAACCTCGCCGGCTTACAAAAAGACTACGCGAATGTCGGCAGTTTTAATGCGCCGGATGGCGTTCATTTTGATGGTACGGTGACCTTTATTAAAGGCGGTAATTCCAATTACATCACCCGTGAACACCAGGGAGTTATTGGCCGCTATTTCCCTAACGCCAAAGCGAAAGTCGTTGAGGGTGTTGGTCACTGGTTGCACGCCGAAAAACCGCAGGTAGTTAATGGTTTGGTGGAACGAGCGCTGGACGCTTAGTTTTTTGCAGACAACCGGGTTAAAATCTGTTTTGCCAGCATCTCAGAATAACACAGGCTGAGGCAGCCTGGCCTGTCGTTAACGGATAACGGCGCAGCGGTTGAATACTATAGCCCTGTTGGCAAAAGAACATAAGATTGTCTGCCACGACCACAATACTGTGGTATAGTTTGCGCGCGAAAATACAGTGAAGGTTTATTATGCTTGCGAAGTATTACGAACAAATCGAATCAATCATGCTCGACCTTGGGTTGGTGATTCTGTTCGTTCTGATGATTTTTGCCGTCCATGATGTGTTAAAAAAGAATGATGTCCCCATGATTGGCCGGGTTGTGGCATATGGCGTGCTGGGCCTGGGTGCCATGGGGTTTATTGCAAAAGGGATTATCCAGCTGTTCTGGCAGAGCAGCGGCGTATCCGGATAACCATTTTCAAAGAAAGTAGATAGAGGTTAGATATGGCAAGTGTTGGCCTGTTTTTTGGTAGCGACACTGGCAACACCGAACATGTTGCCAAGTTAATTCAAAAAGAGTTAGGTAAAAACCTAATCGACGTTCACGACATTGCAAAGAGTTCAAAAGAGCAAATCGCAGAGTTCGATTTGTTAATCTTTGGTATTCCAACCTGGTACTACGGTGAAGCCCAGTGTGACTGGGATGACTTCTTCCCGGAGCTGGAACAAATTGATTTTACCGACAAACTGGTAGCGATTTTTGGTTGTGGTGATCAGGAAGATTATGCTGAGTATTTCCTCGATGCCATGGGCATGATCCGTGATATCGTAGAAGCCCGCGGCGCTATTCTGGTAGGTCAATGGTCTACCGACGGTTACGATTTTGAAGCCTCAAAAGGCATGGCAGACGATAACCACTTTGTTGGTCTGGGTATCGACGAAGACCGTCAGCCTGAGTTAACCGACGAGCGCGTATGTAAATGGTGTCATCAGTTAAATGAAGAGTTGTGTCTGGCTGAATTAGCCTGATAAGTCCTTTTCGCCCAAAAAAACGCAGGTTATTTCCTGCGTTTTTTTTGCCCCAAGTTCGCCGTCAGCCAGTTAATACGGTCCTTTCATTTTGAGCAGATAACCGATTAAAGCCCCTGCCCCTTCAACCAGAATGACCAGGTCATCACTTTTTACGGGCGGGATTTCGCGTTATCCATCCAGTCAGAAATCAGCTCGCAAAAATAACCGTCTCAATGATAACCAGTGCTAACACGCCGGTGAGCGCACAATACAAATTAGGGTCGACTAAACGAGCTTTTAACCAATCGTTGAATTTATGGACCGTGTTACTGTAAATCACTCTGGACATCACTGCACTCCCAATACATAGCCACAATGTATAATTATGACCAATCACCATTTACACAAACTTAACACCATTAACAAATAATTCCATTAGACTAAACGTTAAAGGTGTAAAAGAGCGGTTACTTCGGAGTGCTTAATTACAGGTTAAAATGCATATTAATCAAAGGGATATGAATATCCGCGTGAATAATAACGCGGCTATTAGAATGTAGTTGAAGGCGATTAGTTTTATCTATATCAAGTCAGAAGCAGACGAAACAGACTGAAAAAAATCTACAAGTCCCGCTTACGCACTACAGAGCCTACAGAAGCAATTACATCACTTCCAGGGCATTGCTGCTTAGCCTGTAGCTTGTCCATAGCGCAGTTACCACTGCCATTTTCGAGACAAAATTCAAACCGGGTTTGGGTTTTAACCGGTTTTTCCAAAATGGTGGTGGGAAGTGCTGCCCAGTCCCACTTATTTACCACCTGCTGCGCCTCTTTCGCAAAGTAGGTGCTGCTGGACTCAATTACGTGCACACCGGTTACCATGTTGTTTGCGGTGATCACGTATTCTACCGTCGCACAACCACTGTTTCTGGCCATCGCCTCTTTTTTCGGATAACGAGGAGGAAAACGACTCAGTGTTTGCCATTGTGGCCGGGTTAGCTCATCAGCGGATATTGGCAGATCCGAGTAGTTACTCTTCACCGTTTTATCGGTCGACTGGTTAGTTGAACAGGCAAGCAAAAGGCCCGGTAATACTGCTGCCAATAAAGGGTATTTCATTGTTCTTCCTTGAAAATCGGACTACTGATTTTACAGCCTAAACTTTGCTACCGCCCTTTTCAAGTCAGCAATTTCACCGTCAATCTGGGAGGTAGACTGATTGGCTCGCTGAGTACTATCAGCGCTGAGTTCCGCCAGTTCAACAATACGCTGCAAACTACGCGCAACATCAGACAACAATGAATCCTGACGCTCAGTGTCACTAACAATTTCCCGGTTAATTCGGCTGAGTTCCTGAATAATGATCGAAATCGACGCCACCTGCTCGGTTACCTGCTCAGTTGTCTGAGCCCCCTGCTGAGCCTGTTCACGGCCGGTGTTCAGGGTTTTAACCGCTTGCTGGGCATCTTTTTGCAAGCTGCCAATCATGGCCTCAATTTCTTCGGTGGAATTATGTGTGCGGTTTGCCAACGTTCGCACTTCATCGGCAACCACTGCAAATCCACGCCCCTGTTCACCGGCTCTGGCAGCTTCAATAGCGGCATTAAGCGCTAAGAGATTAGTTTGTTCGGCAATGGTTTTAATTACATCCAGAATACTGCCGATATTACGACTGTTTTCATCCAGGCGATGCACCACTTGCGCAGAAGCTTCCGCCTGGCGAGCTTGCTCGAGTACCTGTTGCCGGTTGTTTTCAGCCAGCGCCGCAATGCTCTGACTTTGTTGTTCTACCTGACTCAGCTTATCCATCGCCGTAGTAATTTGTACCAGGTTATGATGACTGGTTTCACGCACATTCTCGGTATTGGCGGCGGTAACCTGCACCTGTTGGCGCTGCTCATCCACCTGCTGTAAGCTTTCTTCACCGAGGGCAATACTCGATTTGGTCACTTCCTCGAGACGATGTTCCTGGGACAGAATATTCCCCACCAGGCTGCGCAGGTTTTCAGTCAGCAAATTGATTTTTGTTGCCAACGCCGCAAATTCATCACGACCACTATCATCCAGTTTACGTGTCAGATCGCCCTCACTTAACTGTGTGAGACCACGGTTAATCTTCACTAACGGACGGGCAATACTGCGTGTGGTAATCACTGCCAGCACCACAGCCGCCAGCAAACCAATCACGAACACAGCTGCGGTTTTAACTAATGCGCCCATTACCGTATCGAGAATTTTTTGCTGCGCATTCAGCGTACTGGCATTAATCTGGCCATAAAGACCTTCAATAGCAGTCTGCGCCTGGTTTAGTGCCTCACGCCCGGCCTGCTGACGAACCTGGCTTTCGCTGGTGTAGGCCAACTTTTGTTGCTGCATCCATTCCAGCCCCTGACTGCCGGTAAGCGCATCAATGAACGCCTCATACTGTTCATTGAACATTTCCACCGTACCCTGGGTATCGATGTTTTCTGCCAGTCTGTTTAAATAATCCTTATCCACGGCTAAATTACTTAGCTGATAATCCAGATCTTCAATGATCCCAGCCGTCGCATCAGCATCCCTACTATTCACCAAATCCTCTATTGCCGTGTTCATAGTTAGTAATTTGTTATCGATATTGTTGCCGGTCCCGATAATGGTCTCTATACCCGGATCATTGCTTTCCAGATAACTCAGATCCAGCATCAGCGCACTCGCTTCATCGGCAATCATCAGCACTTTTTCGGATTGCCCGGCCAAGCGCTGTTCAAAAATAAGCTGTTGTTGCAATGCGCTGTACATGTCATGGCTCTCACTGACATATTGACGGCTGGCGTCGATTGCCTGCGCCGCCTGAGGGTCTCTGCCCAGCAATTTAGCCAGCGCATCCAGTCGATTAACAAATTCAGCAGAGCGGCTCTCAAAACGGGCTTTACTACTTTCAAGTTCGGGCAAGGAGTTTACGTGATAGCCATTGGCAGTGATCGTGGCCAGAGTGAGAATTTGCGTGTTAACCTCATTCATCAGCGTCTGGACCGGCATTTTTTCTTCAATGACATCCTCTGCAGAGGACTGAATGCCGGATAAGCCCCAGTATGAAAGTACGCTGGTTATTAGTAGCAAAGCGCCGAAAGAGGCAAAACCCAGAATGATTTTATTAACAACAGTTAAGCGCATTGGAATTCCTGCTAATAACGCTGTTTTGTAACAGCGAGAAATTGATGACTGCAGCACACCTTACTGACCTTTTGCATTTTGGTAAGCAAACGACCACCTTAATTTGTGCCATATCAATAATAAAACGATGAGTCAGGCAACTATTGCCAGTGCGTAGCAATACAAAAGTTAATTTGCAAACCATCTCATTCACATTATTTTAAATATAGTCTACACCCTATACGTTTAATCCCAAAATAGGCATTATTTATGGAAATCACCGTTTTCTATATACAGTTAGGCTTTTAAATCTGCTCAACTCCCCTATAATAGCGTGAAATTCGCATCCCAGATGTAGGCATCCAATGGACCAAAATAAAGAATTAAAGAAAGCCGGCCTCAAAGTTACTTTGCCTAGATTAAAAATCCTGCAGATTCTGCAGGAGCCAAAAAATCAACACATCAGCGCGGAAGACGTGTACAAGATTTTAATCGAACAAGGTGAAGAGATCGGTCTGGCTACTGTATATCGCGTTCTCAACCAGTTTGACGATGCCGGCATTTTGAACCGCCACCACTTTGAAGGCGGTAAGTCAGTCTTCGAAATCAGCCATAAAGAACACCATGATCACCTGGTATGCTTAAAGTGTGGCAAAGTGGTTGAGTTTGAGGACGATGTTATCGAGCAGCGTCAGGAACAAATCGCCAAAGACCATAAGATGAAACTCACCCACCACAGTCTTTATCTGTACGGTGAATGTACCGACGGCAATTGTGAAAACCTCGATTAATAAAATAGGAGTCGTCAGACTCCTTTTTTAATGCTTAGAATTTACAGGTTTACAGCACAAATTTTTGTTCACTGTAAATGGTAAATACCTGTTCCCACACCGGGCCCACTTTACCGTTACTGATTTGCTGACCGCCGACGCTTACAATAGGCAGCATCTCTTTACCCGAACTGGTGATCCACACCTCATCGGCCGCCAGCAGTTCATCCACGGTTATCACCTTTTCGGTCAATGGAATCCCTGCCATGGCTAGACACTCAATGACCAGCATACGGGTAATACCGGGTAATAACTGATTATCCAGCGGTGGCGTAAATGCTTCACCGTTTTTAATGATAAAAACGTTGCTGCTACTGGCTTCGGTAATTTCGTGCTGGTGATTATATAAAATCGTTTCGGCGTTGCCTTCTTTTACGCTTTGCTGAAAATGCATCACGTTACCCAGCAGTGCCGTGGATTTAATATGACAACGTTCCCAGCGCAAATCTTCAGCCAACGACACAGACGCGCCCGGATGAATACTTCTGTCGGCCTTTACCGGCGCAGACAACGCAAAAGCAAAACCAAATACCGTTGGGGTAACGCCCTCAGGGTACGCATGAAACCGGCGCGTATCAGCACCACGACTAATGTGCAAATAAACACCGATGTTATCGCCCAGCGTCTCCCGGTTATCGTCAATCAGACGCTGCACCAGGGTACGCCACTCATCCTTATCGATAGAAAAATCAATTTCGATGGCAGCCAGGCCATTGGCAAAACGGGCCATGTGCTGGTTAAACCCCACCATTTTGCCCTGATAACTGGGGATCACTTCATAAATACCGTCCCCAAACAAAAAGCCGCGATCCAGCGGTGAAATACGTGCTTGTTCTAACGGCACAAACTCGCCGTTTAAATATGCTATGGTCATGAGAATCTCGTTGAGAAAACGCCGGCCGTGGCAGACCTTAATGCGATAACCAGCGCTTTATGGCCGATAGTTTTAATAACCACCGGGCTCTGGCTTCGTCAGCGTCGAGTTGATAAAAAGTTATCTTATCACCAGGAATGCATTGAGCGAAATGATTCAGATCACAACGCGCCACCGTCCCGGCTTTAGGGTAACCGCCCAGCGTTTGTCGATCGGCCATCATTACAATGGGCTGACCATCAGGCGGTATTTGCATTGCCCCAAGGGCAATGGCTTCTGAATACAGTGCCTGCTCAGGCAGACTAATTGCTGTGCCAGTCAAACGATAGCCCATGCGATCAACCTGAGGGGTGAGCGTATATTCACTGCTATACAATCGCTGCCACTGCAGTGATGACAGCCATTGGTGCTGATAACCGTGCACCAGACCAATATTAACGGCCTCCTGATAGTCAGGCATTAACCAGACTGGCAATTCTCCTGGTATTGCACCGTTGCCAGGCGGTAGAGAGCGGATAATATCGCCAACCTGTAATGGCGTGCCATCGCCATGTAAACCGCCCTGCTTTTCCCGGCGAACCAGACACGCACTGCCTGTTGCTGTGGGAAAATCAAAGCCACCAGCAATGGCCAGATAATGTTTGCTGCCTAACCGGGCTGGCTGCACCACTAAGCGCTGACCACGTTCTACCCGGAGTGATTGCCATGGGAGCTGTAACTGACCGTCAAGGGTAATTTCAGCCGCTGCGCCGGTAATGCTGATTAGCGCAGGATGCTGAAATTCGCATTCCAACGCGCCAATAAATTCGATAGCCGTACCGGATTGCTGACCACACAGCGCATTAGCCAGCATAAATGCATAAGGATCCAGCGGGCCAGACTGGCAAAAGCCCTGATGTAGCTGACCGCGCCGCCCTTCATCAACCGGATAAGCCGTTAAATCAATACGGGTAAATTGCACAGCCACTTAGTTATCCTCCGGCTCAGCCGGCCAGGCATGGTACTGTGCTTCGCTGATAGCATAAAATTCCACCTGATCGCCTGCCTGCATTAACACCGGTTTGTCACAGCCCGGGGTGTACAAAGCAACCGGGCACAGCCCCAATAAATGCCATCCACCGGGGCTCACGTCAGGGTAAACAGCGGTTTGCCTGTCAGCGATGGCAACTGCCCCTTTGGGCACCGCTTTACGGGGATTTGCCAGCCGTGGTGTGGCTAAACCGGCATCGAGTTCGCCCAAATAGGCAAAGCCCGGCGCAAAGCCTACAGCATACACGGTATAAGTTTGTGCCTGATGACGCTGTATGATGTCGGCTTCAGGTATGCCGGTGGCCTGGCTAACCAGCGCCAAATCGTTAGCCTCTGGTGCGCCATACCATACCGGTAAACGATGTAGAGTTGATGACGAGTGCGTAGTCGCTGTTGATACTGGCAGAGTCGCCACATACTGATAAACCCTGTGGTAATCCACCTCGGTCATGTCAAACACCAGCATCAGGCTGTCGTAGGACGGCACAAGTTCCAGCAGCCAGTCAGGCCTGGATTCACTCAGCGCCTGGTGAAGCAAAGCAATTTGCTGATTAAGCTCAGCAAGGCTCGCACCTGCTGCATAAAAAATCAGGCCGTCCTCGCCGGCAATTTCCACTCTACGAACAGGGCCGAAAGCTTGCATGTCAGGCGTTAATTCCGGGTCTGACTTTCGTCAGTTTACGTTTGGTTAACGCCACCCGAAGCGACTCTGCCATCGCCACGGCACCAGGCGAATCCCCGTGTACACAGAGGGTATCCACCGGCATATGCAGCACACTGTAGTCGCTGGCAATAATAATACCGTCATCCATCAGCCGGGTGGCCTGTTCATAGGCCTGCTCTTCATTCAGCACTGCACCGGGCTCGCGACGGGGCATCAGGTAGCCATCAGGCGTATATTTTCGATCAGCAAAGGCTTCAAACAGCAGGACCAGACCAAATTCTGCCGCCTCCCGGCTTAACTGCTGATGATCAGGATGAGCCTGAATCATCAGCGGCACATTGGCTACCGAACAGCTGGCAATGGCCTGCATCACCGTGCGCCGAAGGGCTGGCTTTTGCATCATGTCGTTATACAAGGCACCGTGGGGTTTAATGTATTCCACCTCACCACCCTGCGCTCTGGCCATACCATCAAGCGCGGCTATCTGATAATGCAGACAGGCGATTAATTCATCATCTGCCATGGCCAGACTGCGCCGTCCGAAGCCGACTAAATCCGGATAACTGGGGTGCGCACCAATCGCTACGTTGTGTGCTATCGCCAGCTTAATGGCTTTTTGTAGTGTAAGCGGATCGCCACCGTGGAATCCACAGGCAATATTGGCCATGTCAATGTGCACCATAATTTGCTCATCAACCGGCATGTTCCAGGCGCCATAACTTTCGCCTAAATCACAATTTAACATCATAAGCGGTTAGCTCTTCGTGACATATCGGTTATCATGTTACCTGTTCTAGATAAAAAGTCAGTCCCCATGCTAAAAATTGGTCAGATAAATCCACTCAGGGTTGTTGGTGAGTTCCCCTTCGGCTATCAGTTATCGCATCCTGATGATGAAAGAAGTATTGTCCTTAGCGAAGCCGTTGAGCAGCCGCTTAAAGTCGACAGTGAAGTACAGGCGATGGTGTATACCGACGAAAACGGCCAGTTAGCCGCCAGTCTTGCCACGCCGAAAATTACCGCCGGCGAGGTAAAGGTATTAAAGGCCGTTGGTGTTACCGACTTTGCCGCGTTTTTTGACTGGGGACTACCGCGCGATCTGCTGGTACCCCGTCAGAATCAGGCCATGCCGGTTAACCAGGGCATGCTGTATCCGGTTTATCTTTATTACGATGAAGCCACCAGCCGCTTGCTAGGCACCACCAAACTGCACCCGTTCCTCAGCGAAAACGGCATTTATTTTAAAGCCGGCCAGGAAGTGGATTTAATTGTTTGTGGCGAATCCGAGCTGGGCTATAAAGTCGTCATTAATCAAACCCATTTAGGGCTGGTTTTTGCCAGTGACGCGTTTAAAAAGCTGCGAATTGGTGATGAAACTACCGGCTTTATTAAACAGGTACGGGAAGACGGTAAAATCGATGTCGCCCTGCAACAGGTTAATGCAACCGGTCGCGATGCACTGCAACAGGCAATCCTTGACGATCTGGAAGCCCACGGCGGCTTTTCTACCCTCACCGATAAGAGTCCGCCGGAAGAAATTTATGCACGCTTTAACGTAAGTAAAGCCGCTTATAAACGTGCGCTCGGTGCACTGTATAAACAACAAAAAATCCAACTGGATAAACAAAAAGTCAAACTGGTGGAATAATAACAATGAAAGCGACAGTAAGCTGGCAGCAAGCCCTTACCTTTACCGGCCAAACCGAAAGCGGGTTTAGCCAGACCCTTGATGGCAATGGCGAGGCATTATCGCCAATGGAAACCGTGCTACTGGCAGTGGGTGCCTGCTCCAGTATCGATGTGGTGGATATTTTAAAGAAGCGCCGACTGACCGTGACCGACTGTCAGTGCGAGCTTGATGCTGAACGCGCCGCCGAGCCGCCCCGGGTATTTACCAAAATTCACGCCCACTACAAAGTGATCGGCGAAAACCTCAAAGAGAAAGACGTAGACCGGGCAGTCGCCTTATCCGCAGACAAGTACTGCTCTGTGATGCTGATGCTCAAAGGCAATGTTGAGATTACGACCAGCTACAGTATTGAGACAGTCTGACCTTCACTCTTTGCCGGAATGCTCAACCGGGTATTCCGGACACCTGCCTTAACAGCGAAATCAATTGCCTCAACTACCGGTCTCTGATGACAACCTAACACAACGTAGCGCGCAGTGAGGACAGGATGCCAGCCAGTAACCGTAACGACAGTATCAGTTTAGGAGTCATTCTTGCCGTGCTGGCCGCTTCCGGCTTTTCGCTAAAGGCTATCTTTGTTAAACAAGCCTATCTGCTTGCACCGGTGGATCCGGTCACCCTTCTCAGTCTGCGAATGCTGTTTGCCTTACCCTTTTTTCTGATTGTCAGTTTCACGGCATTAAAAAACATCGGTAAATTAACGATAAGAGAAATCTTTACCCTGGTATGTGTGGGTCTGGCCGGCTATTACGGTGCGTCTATTCTGGATTTTATGGGGCTGCAATATATTACTGCCGGCCTGGAACGGATAATTCTGTTCTCTTATCCCATCCTGACTATTCTGATTGGTATCGTTTTTCTTCATCAGCCGTTTGAAAAGCGCCTTATCCTGCCGGTACTGCTTTGTTTCCTTGGCGTCGCATGCGCCTGTGCCAGTGACCTGAGCATGAGCTCAGCCAATGAGGCGATTGCACTGGGAGTTCTGCTGGTTGCCGGCTCTGCCGTTTGTTATGCGTTTTATCAGGCTTTTTCGGAGCCCATGATCAAACGTTTAGGGGCAAAACCCTTTTCAGTGTTAGCCATGCTGATATCCATATTCGCCGTACAATTACACTTTTTCTCCCAACTGCCACTGAGCGCATTAAATCAACCAGGTGATGTGTACTGGCTGTGTTTTATGATGGCGGTATTATCAACGGTGTTGCCAGTATTTTTGCAGTCTTCTGCCATTAGCCGGATTGGTGCTGCCAGAATGTCCCTGATCAGTACCCTGGGGCCGATGCTTACCATTGTATTTGGATGGCTGATACTGGACGAACAAATTACCCTGATGCAGATAACCGGGATGGTGTTGGTGTTAAGTGGCATCATGTTAATCCGCGGCAAACAGACTAAAAAGAATACGGTGTAAGCCCTGGTAATGTTATCCTCTGCGCCTGAACAAAACATGCCAGCTAACGCAGTTAGCATCGCCCGGCGCGGATGTTTGTTCAAGATCTCTGAACACAAGGTTTTAATAAAAGCATGTCATCACCGGTAAAGTTACTCAGTTTTTCTATCGCTTTTGTCTGCGTTCTGTTGGCGCTTAATTTTGGGATCCGCTCTTCCATGGGCTTTTTTATGGGTCCACTGTCCAGCGAATTTGGTTACGGCAGAGAAGTGTTTGCCTTTGCCCTGGCCCTGCAAAATTTATGGTGGGGACTTTCTCAGCCCGTGGCCGGGGCCATTGCCGATAAATACGGTACCGGCAGAACCGTTGTAGTCGGAGCTTTGCTCTATGCTGCTGGCCTCTATGTAACTGCGACGACTGATACTATTACCGGGCTCAATCTGGGCGCTGGTTTACTCATGGGAATGGGTATTTCGGCCACCGGATTTGGTGTGGTATTACCGGCTATGGCACGCATGGTCTCAGTAGAAAAACGCGCTTTTGCGCTGGGCTTAGGTAGTGCCGCTGGCTCTGCTGGTCAGTTACTGGTGGTACCGGTTGCCCAGGAATTTATTTTAAGTTTCGGCTGGGCCAATGCCTTACTGTTACTGGCCGGCTGCTCGCTGATGATGGCGCTGCTGGCAGGCACATTCCGTCAGTCTAAAAACGCAACCCTCGCCGTAAACAAAGACAGCAGCGAACAAACCATGCTGGAAGCCTTAAAAGAAGCCTGTGGGTACTGGCATTACTGGTTGATCGTGGTGGGCTTTTTTGTGTGTGGTTTTCAACTGGCCTTTATTACTGTGCACATGCCGGCATTTTTAAGCGATCGCGGCTTTGCACCGGAAGTTGCTGTATTCAGCTTATCACTGATTGGTCTGTGTAATATATTCGGCTGTTTACTCTCCGGCTCGTGGTCGGGTAAGTATTCTAAAAAGAATCTGTTGACCCTAATCTATGCCTTACGGGCTACTGCCATTGCCGCATTTATGCTGTTTCCCATGAACGAAACCTCTGTCTACCTGTTTTCTATTGTCACCGGGTTATTGTGGCTGGCTACGGTACCGCCCACCTCCGGCCTGGTGGCACAATTATTTGGCCTGCCATACATGGGTCTGCTCTACGGTATTGTTTTCCTGAGTCATCAGTTGGGTTCTTTCAGTGGCGTCTGGCTGGGAGGCTACCTTTATGATGTTACCGGTTCCTACGATGTAGTGTGGTGGAGTGCCTGTATCATTGCGTTGATCACCGCCGCTATTCACGTTTTGATTGATGAGCGACCTGTTTTACGGCTGCGCAACCAGCCTTCCCCGGCTTAAACCAAAAGGCAGTGTTACCTACAGTACACTGCCTTAAAATAGCCAAATAACCAAAGTTTTAAACAATCACCTCATTTATTGGCCATATTCACCACGCCACACTGATACAATTGCTTACATAAAGACACAACTAGTCGCTAATTTATTGTTTTACCGGGATTTATAATTACGTTAGCAATCTGGCACAGTGAATGCTGTTAGCCGTGTATAACTATATACTTTCAAGGTAACACGATGGAACACGTACAAAATCACCGCAAAATTGGCACTTTACTCATCGCCGGCTTGCTTGCCAGTAGCGTCACATTAACCGGCTGCATCAATGCCGAAGCGACTGACAGCAAAGCAGAACAAAAAGAAGAAATTGTTGTGAGTATTCCGGTCGAGGCCACTGCAGTCAGACAAGGCAATATCTCGTCCAGTTACCAGACTACCGCAATACTGGAAGCCAAAGAGGAAGCCTTTGTGGTAGCCCGCGCATCCGGAATCGTGGAACACATTTTCGTAGAAGAAGGCGACTACGTGGAAAAGGGTCAGGAACTGGCCCAACTGGATAAAAAGCGTTACCAACTCAACCTGAACAAAGCCCGTGCCGATCTCACCGGTATCGAAAAAGAACTCAGTAAAATCAAAAAAGTCTACTCCAGCAAACTGGTAAGTGACGATACCTATGACAAGCTTACCGCCCAGTATGAAGCTGCTAAAGCCGTGCTGGCACTGGCTGAACTGGATTTAAAAGAAACTACCATTACCGCGCCCATCAGCGGTTACATTGCAGAAAGAAATGCGAAGGTGGGTAATCTTACCGAGTCTTTCCAACGGGAACGTATGTTTCATATTGTTCAGCAAAAAGCACTGCAAGGTATTGTTTATTTACCTGAAAGTGAAATGGCCTCCATTGCTGCCAAACAAAATGCCAGCCTGAAAATTGCCGCCCTGGGTAACGAGTCAGTTACCGCTTATGTAGAGCGCATCAGTCCGGTTGTGGATGCGACTACCGGTACTTTTAAGGTCACCCTGACCGTGCCTAATAGCACAGGTCGCCTGAAAGCCGGTATGTTTTCAGAGGTCTCTATCGATTACGCCACTCACGCTAATGCTACCTTGTTACCGCGCAAAGCCCTGCTGACCATTGATGATAAAACCAGTGTGTTTGTGGTTAACAACGGTATTGCCCAAAAACTGGATGTGACTACCGGTTTTGAAAACAGCGAATTTATCGAAATTACCAGTGGCCTTACAGGCAGCGAAACCGTGGTAACCGTAGGCCATCACAATCTTAAGGATGCGTCGCCAGTTGAAATTGTAAACAGCTGATAGTCGCCGGGAGATTGTTATGCAACTTGTTGATATTGCGGTAAAGCGCCCCGTTGCGATTGCCATGTTCACCCTCGCCGTATTGTTATTTGGTATGGTGTCACTGGGCCGGTTATCGGTAAATCTGTTACCGGAACTTGCCTACCCTACCCTGACGATTCGTACCGATTATACCGGTGCGGCACCTGCCGAGGTTGAACAACTGGTATCAAAGCCAATTGAGGAAACCATCGGCACCGTAAAAGGCGTGCGTACCGTTAAGTCTATTTCACGCCCGGGCCAGTCAGATGTGGTACTGGAATTCGCCTGGGGCACAGCCATGGATTTTGCCAGTCTGGAAGTGCGTGAAAAACTCGATATCCTGCAATTACCGCTGGATGTGGACAAGCCACGGTTATTGCGGTTTAACCCCAGCCTTGATCCAATTTTGCGTTATGGCCTGAGTTTCAATACCGCTGAGGCTTCAACAGAGGCCATGAAATCACTGCGTATTTACGCCGATGAACAAATTAAGCGCCAGTTAGAGTCCATTGAAGGTGTTGCTTCAGTAAAAATTGGCGGCGCGCTGGAAAATGAAATTCAGGTACTGGTGGATCAGCGCCGGGTAAGTCAGCTTAATATCAGTATTAACACCATCATTACCCGGCTTAAGGAAGAAAACCTCAATACAGCAGGCGGCCGTATCGACAACGGCAACCAGGCCTTCCTGGTACGCACACTGAATCAGTTCACCGACTTAAACGAGATTGGCGACCTGTATATTGCCAACCGCAATGGTAAATCCATTCGTTTACGGGATGTTGCCGTGGTTGAAAACACCTATAAAGAGCGTGATGCCATCAGCCGCTTTAACGGTAAAGAAGGCGCTGAGATTGCCATTTATAAAGAAGGCGATGCCAACTCGGTAGACGTAGCCCGCCAGGTTGCTGTTGCACTGGAACGAATTGTTAAGCAACTGCCTGCAGATTACGCGCTGGACAAAGTCTATGATCAGAGTGAATTCATTAAACAGGCCATTGAAGACGTAAAATCTTCCGCGATTATCGGTGGGATTCTGGCCATGATTATTCTTTATCTGTTTTTAAAAGACTTCTGGCCAACACTGATCATTTCTGTTTCTATTCCGCTGTCGGTGATAGCGACCTTCAACCTGATGTACGCCAATGATATCAGCCTGAACATCATGAGCTTAGGCGGCATCGCGCTGGCGGTAGGTCTGCTGGTGGATAACAGCATTGTGGTGCTGGAAAATATCGATAAACACAAGCAGCGCAGTAAAGGCTTAATCGCGCCGGCGAAAGCCGCAACAGAAGGTACTAAGGAAGTCTCCAGCGCAATACTGGCCTCTACGCTGACCACGCTGGCGGTATTTGTCCCCTTAATTTTTGTCGAAGGGATCGCCGGACAACTGTTTAGTGACCAGGCAATGACCGTGTCCTTTGCCCTGATTGCCTCACTGATTGTAGCCCTGACAGTCATCCCTGCACTGGCCGCTAAAGCGCATAAACAAGACAGTTTTACCGAACAGCCAGCGCTGGAAACTGCCCCTGCTCAAGCGCCTCAAGGCTGGCGCAAAGGGGTATTTTACCTGACCTGGCCTTTACGCATGCTGGTAAAACTGGTATTCGGCCTGATCCCCATGCTGATTACAACCCTGCTTATTACCCTGTGGCGTGGCCTGAGCACCGCTCTGTCCTTCGCTTTTAAGCCACTGACAGGCTTGTTTGGTCTGGCATTTAACGCATTAGAGAAGCTCTACAATGTGAGCCTGCGCGCAGCCCTTAAAGCCCGCTGGCTGATATTAGGCTGTGCCATCGCCGTAACGGCTTTTGCCTTCCTGTTAATTCCGCGGCTGGGAATGGAGCTTATCCCACGAATGTCCCAGGGCGAGTTTTTTGTTGAGGTGACCTTACCAGCGGGCTCGCGTGTGGAACAAACTGACGCCTTGCTAACCCGACTGGCTGCTTTCACCGAAACCTTACCCAACGTTAACAGAACCTACTCGCTGGCCGGTACCGGCAGCCTGATAAGTGCAGCCCCCTCTCAGGGCGGTGACTACTGGGGTAAACTGAATATTGTTCTGAATAAAGGTGCAAGCGACGCGGATGAAACGCAGGTAAAAGAATCCCTGCGCGAATTTTTAGCGAAACAAGCCGGTGTTCAAAGTAAGTTTGGCTATCCGGAGCTTTTTACCTTTGCTGCACCAATCCAGATTGAGCTACAGGGTTATGATCTCACATTGCTCCAGCGGAATGCCGACCGCCTTAAACAGGCCCTTGAAAGCCATTCACGTTTTGCCGACGTCACCAGCAGTTTGCGAGTGGGTAACCCGGAACTGAAGATTAATTTTAATCATGCTGCGCTGGCGCGACTTAACCTTGATGCATCAGCCGCGGCCAAACTGGTGGCAGCGCAAATTGGCGGCGAAGTGGCAACACAATACAGTATGCGGGATCGCAAAGTGGATGTGCTGGTACGTACGGCTAACACCCAGCGCGATCAGATCAGTGACATCAGTCAAATCATCATAAATCCGGGGGCCGATCAGCCTGTTCCGTTGCATGCGGTAGCTGATGTCTTTGTCAGTAACGGGCCAAGCGAAATCACCCGGGTTGGCCAACAGCGCGTGGCCTTACTGGAAGCCAATTTGCGCTATGGCGATCTGGCCCAGGGCGTGGCTGAAGCTGAGCAAATCATTGCCAGCATAGCACTGCCACCGCAACTGCGCGCTACGATTGCAGGCCAAAGCGAAGATATGCAGCAAAGCTTTGACTCATTAATGCTGGCCCTGGCACTGGCCATCTTTATGGTGTATCTGGTCATGGCCTCGCAGTTTGAGTCGTTGGGTCATCCCCTGCTAATTTTGTTTGCGATTCCGATGGCAGTTGCCGGGGCGATTTATGGCCTGTTGCTGACCAATACCAATGTGAGCGTGGTGGTGTTTATTGGCCTGATTATGCTATGCGGTATTGTGGTGAATAACGCCATTGTTCTGATTGACCGGATAAATCAGTTACGTGAACAGGGCCAGGATAAGCACAGCGCTATCATTGATGCCGCGAACAGCCGTCTGCGCCCGATTATTATGACCACGCTGACCACCATTTTAGGCTTACTGCCCATGGCTATTGGCTTTGGTGAAGGTGCAGAGGTTCGCACGCCAATGGCCATTACCGTGATCTTCGGTCTGCTCTTTTCAACCCTGCTGACCCTGATTCTGCTGCCAGTGATCTATTCACTGTTCGACCGCAAGCAGTTTACCGTGACAACACCACAAACAGCGGGAGAAAAGGTCTATGGATAAGTTTGCTCAGGCAGGCGCGAGCCTGACCAGCTTTGCCCTGCGCAAACCGGTTACTGTTTGCATGTGCTTTTTATCCATGCTGATTTTTGGCATTGCCGCCGGCCGCCTGTTACCACTGGAAAAATTCCCGGGAATTGATATTCCGCAGATGGTGGTTCAGGTGCCCTACCGTGACGCCACGCCAGCCGAAATCGAACGCATGATCACAAGGCCGGTAGAAGAAGCGATTGCCACCATGTCTGGTATAAAGCGTCTGCAGGCCACGTCTTATGAAGACCGCGCAGAAGTCTTTGTGGAGTTTGACTGGGATGCCAATATCAAGGCCAAAAGCATAGAAGCGCGCGAGAAAATCGACGCCATTCGTGGCGATCTGCCCGATGACGTTGAACGGGTAATGGTGTTTAAGTTTAACACCAACGATATGCCCATTTTTCAGCTGCGGGTGTCCAGTGAGCGTGACCTGTCGAATGCCTACGATCTGCTCGATCGCAACTTAAAAGGTGAAATCGAACGTGTAGAAGGCGTTTCCCGGGTAGAACTTTATGGGGTTTCGAAAAAAGAGATTAGTATCCGCTTAATCCCTGAACGCATTGCGTCTTTACATGTGAATACCGACGAACTGGGTAAGCGGCTGCGTAATGCCAATTTCTCGATGACCGCCGGTCACTTCTTTGCAGACGATCAGAAATTCATTGTAAATCCCCAGGGTCAGTTCGCCGATATCCGGGATATTCAACAGCTGTATATCTCTGATGGCGTCATGTTAAAAGACATTGCAACCATCAGATACGAGTTGCCGGAACGCAACAACGGTCGTCACCTGGACCGCTCCTACGCGGTGGGTTTAAATATTTTCCGCGAATCCGGCAGTAACCTGGTTGAGGTCTCCAAACGGGTCATGGCGGTTATCGAAAAAGCCAAAAAAGACCCTGCCTTTAACGGTATCAGCCTGTTTGTTATGGACGATGTAGCCAAAAGTGTCAGCTCTTCCCTGGGCGATCTGGTGGAAGCCGGACTGGTTGGCGCATTGCTTTCAGTGGTCGTGCTGTATTTGTTCTTGCGCCAGTTAACTACCACGCTGCTGGTGGTATTGTCAGTACCTTTCTCCATCTGTATAACCCTGGGTGTAATGTACCTGCTGGGTTACTCATTAAATATTCTGTCGTTAATGGGACTCATGCTGGCCGTTGGCATGCTGGTTGATAATGCGGTGGTGATCACCGAGAGTATATTTCAGCAGCGTGCCACCCACAGCGACGCTGAGCAAGCCACTAAACTGGGCGTGGGTAAGGTTAGCCTGGCAGTGATTGCCGGTACCACCACCACCGCTATCGTGTTTTTACCAAACATTGTCGGCGTAAAAATTGATGTCACCGTGTTTTTGGAGCATGTGGCTATTGCCATTTGTATCTCCCTGTTCGCCTCTTTACTGATTGCGCAGACCCTTATTCCACTGCTGGCATCGAAAGTAAAACCACCAGCAGCACATCATGTTAAGCCCGCGGGCTACGTATTGCGCTATCGGAATATTCTTAACAAGGCCATGCATAATCAGGGTAAAACTGCCGTGATTGCTTTGCTGATCCTGGCTAGCACCGCTATCCCGCTCGGCGTGATCTCTAATGATGATGAAGGCAATGACAACCAGCAACGCCTGTGGCTTAACTATCATATCAGTCAGAATTTTACCCTCGAGGAAGTCGAGAAAACGGTGGATAAAATGGAAGCCTACCTGTACGAGAATCAGGAGCGCTTCTTTATCAAACAGGTATATACCTATTACGAGGCAGGCGAAGCGTCATCCGGGCTGACACTACAGGATGATTTACCGGTACCGGTGAGTGAAATAAAACGCCGTATTGCCGAAGATATGCCCAGTTTTGTTCGCGCAAAACCTTCTTTTCGCTGGGATGAAGGTAACGGCGGTGGTGTTCGTCTGACCTTACTGGGCGAATCTTCTGAGCAGCTTAGAAGCATTGCCGATCGGGTTGTCAGCGTGCTGGGCCATGTTGAAGGCTTAACCGATGTGCGTGCCGATGTGGGCAGTGAGCGACAGGAGCTGCAAATTCGCATTAACCGGGAAAAAGCTTATAAGCTTGGCCTGACAACTCAGCAGGTCGCCAGCTTAGTTGCCACCGCCCTGCGAGGCAATAACCTGCGCACCTTTCGTTATGGCGAAGCCGGTGAAGTCAGCGTTAAACTGATGTATGGCAAATCGGTACAAGAATCGTTAAATGCCCTGCGCAATATGAGTCTGGGAATCAATGACGGACGAAATATTACGCTGGATATGGTGGCTGAAATCGGCGTAATGCCACAATTAGCTGAGATCAGACGCTATTACCGCCAGACCGCTCTGACTATCGGCGCGAATCTGACTGACGAAACAACCATGGAACAAGCCCGGGAACGCATTGAATCAGCCATGCAATACATCAGCCTGCCCTCGGGTTACCGGTGGACACTGGACGGTGGTTTCCGCCGTCAGGATGAAGCTTTTGCGGTAATGCAAATGAACATGCTACTGGCAGTGTGCATGATTTATATCGTCATGGCCGCCCTGTTTGAATCGTTACTGTTACCTACCGCGGTTATCACGTCGTTATTGTTTAGCATAACCGGTGTGTTCTGGGCGTTTATGCTCACCGGCACCTCAATGTCTGTAATGGGGATGATAGGCATGCTGATCCTGATGGGCATTGTGGTTAATAACGGTATTGTACTGGTCGACAGGATCAATCAGTTAATAGCAGAAGGTGAAGAACTCATCCCGGCCATTGTTGATGGCTGTACTTCTCGTATTCGCCCGATTTTAATGACAGTAGCCACCACAGTGTTGGGATTAGTGCCGCTGGCCATGGGCAGTACAAGAATTGGTGGAGATGGACCAGCCTACTCCCCCATGGCAATAGCCATCATCGGCGGCCTGGTATTTTCGACCCTGACAAGCCTGTTTTTGGTGCCGCTGGCCTATGTGTTGTTACTTAAGCTGCGCTATCGCGTGAGTAAAATGATTTTCCGCTCAAAAATGCAGGTAAGTCGCTGGATTAAAGCCTGAGTTTAACCCGGGGATATCGAAAGCAGTTAAACGGGAACACGGTTGGTTAACCACTGCTGTTCCCGTTTACTTTTTGCCGGCACGATTACTTGCGTGCAGTCAGGAACTGATAGACGTGTGAAGCGTCGCGCGATTGTGAAAATTCAACCAAAGGTACGCCATTACAGGTAATACCGTCTTTAGCGCTAACCACTTTTAACACTTCACGCTGGCTGGCACCAATCAGGCCAATGTTGCGTGAAACTGATGAACGAAGTAAACGTACATCGTCTTTTACTACCGCTTTACAGAAACCGGCAAATTCGGTGTCACCGGTAAAACGAACGCCATCAGCAGTTATTTCAGCAGAAGCAGAAGCTACACCCATTACCGCTAAAACAGCAGCAGCGATTGTTGATTTGATTACTTTAGTCATTTACATATCCTCTCAGAATAAATTTAATTCCCCTGGGATTAAGTATGGCTACACCGCTTTTCTTATCTCTCAGAGTACACCTGACCTGTCTTGGTGGTGCACTTTATTTATGCCTCATCTGAAATAAAATTACTGTTTTTTTATTGTGTAGGGATGGTAAAAATAGCGTGAATTATAATGTTAACGCTTTCTTAATTAATTAAACTCATGTTTTTAAAGTATATTTTTACAGTGAATATTACTATTTTTAATATCTATGAGATTTTAGATATAAAAAAGTTCTAAAAATAAGCATATGTTTTGAAAGTCACAGGACTAATTAGACGCGCATTTCACATTTTTACAGCATATACGCCGAAAACAAAGGCGATAAGGCCACTTCAAACTGTAATATAATTACAAGATTAATGTAAACAGAATGAAAATTACGAGAATTTAAGCCATTTTCCATTGTCGCCACTTATGACCCGTCAGCGCATACCATGCAATCATTACATAGCATGGCAGCAGTACAATGTAAGCCTGTTTGGCACTCAACCAGTCAGCCAGACCACCATAAAGCAGCGGCATAAGAGCCCCGCCAGCGATTCCCATTATCAGGATAGCGGCCCCCTGTGCCGTAAAACGTCCTAAGCCTGATAATGCCAGCGGCCAGATAGTTGGCCAACACATAGCATTGGCAAACCCCAGTAAGGCAATCAGTGTTATTGAGTCAGGCAGCACCGGGACACCACTCCATCCCCAGAGGATTTCGGCTAAAGCCGTGTCACTATCACTGCTTACCTGCAGCCACAGAGCAAATAACACACCCAATAAGGCCGAGACCGACAGTGCCTGCGACTGCGACAGCAATCTGGGAATAAAGATCAGCCCGCACACATAACCCAGGACCATGGTTGCCATTGTATAAGAGGTGAAGGTGGTTACCCGCGACAAACCTAACGAAGAGCCATACAAGCCAATAGTATCGCCGGCAATGACCTCTACCCCCACATAACAAAAGAGCGCAATAGCCCCCAGCACCAACTGTGGAAATTGCCATACGCTGCCACTGTCGCCGTTAGAACTCTGGTTAGTGGCAGATTCCACAATTTCAGGCAATTTAACCCGCGAAAAGGCCCCTGCCAGTATTACCATTGCCAGCGCCATGCCCAGATAAGGCGGTATAACATTGGCCGCCATTTCCTCAATTCGAACAGCACGCGCTGTGGCGTCAAGAGCGGCCATACTCACCTGGTTAACCTCGCCAAAGTCGCTTAGTACCCAGTGGGTAAACATCAGCGGGGCGAGAACCCCCGCACTTTTATTTAAGATCCCCATAAAGGCAATGCGCGCGGCTGCTGACTCTTGTGGTCCCAGTCTTACTATATAAGGGTTGGATGCGGTTTGGAGCAGGGTTAAGCCGCATCCCACGGTAAATTGCGCCAGTAAAAACACCGCAAAGGTCTGACTCAGGGCTGCCGGTACAAATACACTCAGGCCAATAGCAACCAGCAGCAGGCCCAGAACCATGCCTTTTTGATAGCCGGTTTTTTCAAGCACCCGCGACATTGGCAGTGCCATCACCACATAGGCAATATAAAAGCAAAATGCCACCAGTAGCGCCTGCCATTCAGTTAAATCACAGATGATCTGTAAAAACGGGATCAAGGCACCGTTTAACCAGGTAATAAAGCCAAAAATAAAAAACAGCATGGCAATAAACAGCATCAGCAGCAACACCGACTGACGGGACGAAACGGCATTCTGAGACATGGGCAATCCTTTACTTCAGGGCAACAGGCTCGCCCTGTTGCCATAAATGGGTAATCTTATAGTCGGCTGACAAGGTTAGTAAATTGGCGGTTTTGCCTGGTTCAATACTCCCCAGGCTATCAGTCACCCCCAAAGCAGCCGCAGGTGTAGCAGACGCCATAGTAATGGCGTCCTCAAGGCTAACCTCACAGAGTTCAACTGCATTTTTTACTGCATCCAGCATGGTTAAACAGGAACCCGCCAGCGTACCATCAGGAGTGGTGAGTTTGTTGTGGTCCCGCCGGATCACCGTATCAAAAAACGGCATTGATGTGGCATCAGACGCAGCCAGCGCCATAGCATCAGTAACCAGACAAATCTTATTAACCCCTTTAGCCTGAATAGCCACTTTACAAGCCACCGGGTCCACATGGTACCCATCGATTATCAGAAACTCTGCGCAGACGCCATGGCACAGCCAACCATACCCGGCGCTCTTGATGTCAGCGGTGACATAGCATTATACAAGTGAGTAAAACCCGTAGCGCCCGCAGCCAGCGCCGCTTGTACATGTTCGGCATTGGCATTGGAATGGCCCAGAAACACAATGACGCCCGCCTCCACCAGCTGCTTTATACTGGCCGGGCTAACGGTCTCGGGCGCAACAGTGGCAATCACCCGCCCTAAACTTTCGTCACACAGCAACGCCAACTCTTCGGGCGTGGGTTGACGCACAAAATCGGCGCTGTGAACGCCTTTTTTTGCAAGGCTGAGCCAGGGCCCTTCAAAATGGACGCCTAAGATTGCCGGGTCAGACCGACGAGCAACACGAATAGCATCGGCAGCCTGTTGCATCACCGCAAAACTATCGGTGATCAGGGTTGGCAGTATGCCGGTACTGCCATACTGCTGATGAGCATGAACAATGGCCTGCACACCAGTTACCGTTGGCGTTTGATTAAATAATATGCCTCCGCCACCATTGACCTGAATATCGATAAAGCCGGGCACAGTCATGCCGGCAATGGTTTTATCAATGTCTGTAGGGTTGGTGACCTCGCCAATGGAATCGATAAGGCCCTCTTTAAGGGTGACAACCACATCATGTTGCCATCCTGATGGCGTTAACAACTGTTCACAACGAAGTTTCATTCGGTTTCCGTTACTTTTTTGAGGCCCGGCGGGGAATCTGGATCAAGATTAAAGGATTGTGCCACATTCTCGATGTCGAGGTAACAGCGCTGCATAACCAACAAAGGATACATGCGAGGATGGGTGTCTGTGGTCACGTCAATGTTGATAACACGGGCACCACGACGGCGGATTTCCTGCATCTGCTGTTGATGAACAGCATGACTTTCGTCTTCTATAACGATGTTTAACACAGTGAGAGAATGTGCCACCAGGGTCACAGGCCCGTGCAAAAACTCAGCAGAGCTGAAAGCTTCGGCATGAATACCAAGTACCTCTTTTAATTTCAGCGCCAGTTCCAGCGCAATCGCATAACCCAGCCCACGCCCCAGGACCATACAATTGGTAACGCCCCGGAATTCCTCCGCGCTGATTACAGCGGGGTGAAATTGCGCCTCTTTTAACGTCTCCGGCAAATGAGAAACCGCCGTCAGAAGTGCATGATTCTGAGACCACAATGCGGTGAGCTGGCCAAGCGCGGTTAAGCTGGCAAGGTAACTTTTGGTTGCCGCCACGGCTTTTTCCGGGCCAGCGTGGAGGGGTAACACTTTATCAACAGCCTTAGCCAGCGGTGAATCCGCATCGTTAACTATTGCCAGACACAACGCACCGCCCGCCTTTGCCAGTTTTGCCTGATTAACAATGTCCGGACTTTGCCCGGATTGCGAAATAAGTATCACCAGGCAATCAGTTAAGGCCAGCGTTCGCTTATAGATCCCACCAACCGAAGGTGCCGCCAGTAACACCGGAATGCCCAGCTCAATTTCGAACAGGTATTTGGCAAACATCCCGGCGTGATCAGAGGTACCCCGCCCTACCATCATAATGGCTGACGGAGCCTGACGGCGAAACTGCGCGGCCAGCGACATACTTTGCTGCAGGTTGGCAGAGAGTTGGGTGGCAACGACCTCAGGGGTTTGAAGCGCTTCCATTGCCATTAAACTTTTATTCATAATTTAAATCTGCAATCTGACAATAATGGAATAAAGTATTCCTGATTAATGCCATTATAAGCAGGTAACATTGATGAAGAAAAGAAAAATTAGCCGGGCAAGAAGCCCGGCCGGATGGTCAGATTTAGTCAGCGGTGACTCAGTTACACAAAATCACGCTCACGCTTGGTTTCTATTGCATCAATATAGCCATGCCAGGAGGCGTAGCCCAGTAAAGGCATGAGCACAATAAATCCTATAAAGCCGGTAACAAAGCCAATAGCCACCACCGAAAAGATAATGCCAGCCCAGATAAACATTGGCACTTTATTAACCCACACGGCGTTAATACTGGTCATCACCGCTGTGGCCAAATCAACTTTACGCTCCAGCAGAATAGGCTGGGTAAAAGCGGTTATAAAAAACATTCCCACACAAAACACTGCGCCAACTCCCGTGCCCAGCATCAAAAACGGCATCAGACTTTCCAGGCTTTCTATCTGATGCTGGGGGTAAAGCGCATGGATCAACGATGCGACCCGTAACCAGAAAATCATCAGCACCATGAGCAAAATACCAAAGCCCCACTCATTTACTGCGTTTCTGCGAATGGCGCCAAGGGAATGAGACAGTGTGGGCTTGTGCCCTTTTTCATGCTCCCAACTAATGTCATAAAGACCAGCTGCCAGAAATGGTCCAATCAGCATAAAGCACACAATGGACGGTAAAATGATCAGGTGCCAGCCGGTCATCGCGACCAGATAGGAAATAAACCACGGAATAGCAGCAAAGATGACGCCATAAAATACAGACAGTAGCGGGGTTCTGAGCAAGTCCTGCAAACCCAGCGATAACCATTTTAGCGGATCGCCGGCATCCAGTTCTTTACAGGGTATAACGCGGGCAATGCCACTGTCAGTAATGGCATTATGGGGTGTTTCTTTAAAGTGTTGTGACATAAATTCACTTCCCTCAGTAATTACGGTTGTGCGCAAACCGGGGAAAACTCAGTTCATCCACGAGACAGCCAATTTTCTTAGCGAATTGGTGTTTTACCTTTGGAATTTTCCCCATCGTCCCTTATACGATAGATCCAATTATAAAAGTTCACAATTTATTAACAATAAAAGAATTCGTTCCCTGCAGTTTAGGCAGTTATTTGTGCTGGCTGCCAGAACAGTCGGCAGGCAAAGAAACGGCTCAGGGCCAGATTAAAATCGTAGAAGCTACTAACCCTGTTGGAATAACCCGTCACACACTGAAAAGTAAAACGATGGCAGTTATTTTGCCAGGGATCGTATTCGATATAGTTAAATATCCGGGCAATAGCACGTGAATGGGTTTGATCTGCTATCAGTGGCTGTAAATTTTTATCACACAGCACATAGATTTGTTCGCCACTGCGCTGGGCTAAAAAACGCTGTGGTGATACCGCTTTAACCAAACCACTACCATGAAGTTCTACTATGTGATTATCTACCCAGATCCCGGTGTGCTCGAATACCCCATAAATACCGCAGCACACAATTGCGCCGTCCAGCGGCTCAACTCGGACCGCACTTTCCCCCGGATAATGTTCGACATTGGCACTATGACCGTCAACCGCAGCAGCGTATTTCATAGACGTAACCACCTGCACAAAGAATGCTCTGATTAACCTGTTTATACTCCTGAAAGGACTATTTAAAGTTATAGTGGTACTAATTTTTCTGTTCAAGGGACTTTTTGTAACAGTTTATGCAATATATTTGATATAAAGCGAAAAATTTGCTTAACAGCCTGGGCCCCTATGCGATACCCTGAAAGCCCCGTAATTTAAGTAGTTTAAGATGAAACCGGTACACAGCTCGCACAAATTAGATAACGTTTGTTATGACATTCGCGGTCCTATTGCCGCACAAGCTAAAAAAATGGAGGATGAGGGACATCGCATTCTCAAACTGAACATTGGCAACCCTGCCCCGTTTGGTTTTGATGCCCCGGACGATATTCTCAAAGACGTTATTCACCACCTGCCTACTTCACAAGGCTATTCTGACTCTACCGGTATCTACGCAGCCCGTGTGGCTGTTATGCAGTATTATCAGCAGAAAAACATTCGCAACATCGGGGTCGACGACGTCTTTATTGGCAACGGCGTGAGCGAGATGATCATGATCGCCATGCAGGCCTTATTAAACACAGGCGACGAAGTACTGCTACCGAGCCCGGATTATCCGTTGTGGACAGCGGCAGTCAGCCTGTCATCAGGTACGCCGGTCCATTACCGCTGTGATGAACAAAATGGCTGGTTCCCGGATATTGATGATATCAAAAGCAAGATCACTAAAAAGACCAAAGCGATCGTGCTGATTAATCCGAATAACCCGACCGGTGCGGTCTACAGTAAAGAATTACTCCAACAGGTTGTGGATATCGCCCGTGAACATGATTTAGTGGTGTATTCTGACGAAATCTACGACAAGATTTTATATGACGACGCCGAGCATACCTGCATTGCTTCGCTGGCAGATGATGTGTTTTTTGTAACTTTCAGTGGCTTGTCTAAAAACTACCGCGTAGCAGGCTTCCGTGCTGGCTGGCTGGTGATTTCTGGTAATAAGCGTGTTGCCAAACACTACATTGAAGGTCTTAACATCCTGTGTTCCATGCGGATGTGTGCCAACGTGCCCTGCCAGAGTGCTATTCAAACAGCGTTAGGCGGTTATCAGAGCATTAATGATTTAGTCAAACCCGGCGGCCGCTTAAAGCTGCAACGGGATCTCGCTGCACGTCGCCTTAACGAAATCGATGGCATTAGTTGCGTCGCGCCAAATGGTGCCATGTACTGCTTTGCCAAAGTGGATGCCGAGAAGTTTAATATTGCCAATGATGAACAGATGATCCTCGACCTGTTAAACAGCGAAAAGATCCTGCTGGTGCATGGCAGTGCATTTAACTTAAAAGAAGGGATCTACTTCCGTCTGGTGTTCCTGCCGCACAGTGACATTCTGGCACCGGCACTGGATCGTATTGAAAACTTCTTTAACGGCTACCGTCAAAAAGGTAAAAAGTAATGGCTGATAACAGCCATTTCTTTGCTCACCTGGCCAGGATGAAACTCATTCATCGCTGGCCACTGATGCACAATGTACGTATTGAAAACGTGCAGGAGCACAGTCTGCAGGTAGCAATGGTGGCCCATGCTTTAGCGCTGATCCGCAATCGCTTTTTTGCCGGCCAGTTAAATCCCGAGCGGATTGCCACGCTGGCCATGTTTCACGATGTTTCTGAAGTCCTTACCGGCGATCTGCCAACCCCGGTTAAGTACTACAACCCGGCCATCAAGGACGAATACAAAAAAATTGAGAAAATCGCCGAACAAAAGCTGATTGATATGGCGCCAGAGGCATTTCGTCAGGATTATGCCGAGTTGATCAGCAGTCACTATCACAGTGAGGATGAGGCCTTTATTGTTAAGGCAGCCGACGTCATTTGTGCTTATCTTAAAACGCTGGAAGAAATCAGTGCCGGTAACCGCGAATTTACCCTGGCCAAAAAGCGTCTGGATAAAATGCTCAAAGATTACCATTCAGAAGAAGTGGACTATTTTCTTAAGCAGTACGTGCCGAGTTTTTCACTGAGCCTTGATGAAATAACCCAGGAAGAGCACGGCGAATAATCAGGAGCCTGACCTAATGCCAACCACGCCCGACGACTTTAGCGACGACAGCAACTGGCAAACACAGTGGTGGCAGCGTCGTCTGCCGCGCACTCAGGCTCGCGACGGCGACCACCGTTCGCCTTTTCAACGGGATAAGGCACGGGTACTTCATTCAGCCGCGTTTCGCCGCTTACAGGCAAAAACCCAGGTACTGGGCGTTGGCCTGAGTGATTTTTACCGCACCCGACTCACCCACTCGCTGGAAGCTGCTCAGATCGGCACCGGGATAACCGCCCAGTTACAGGGCAAGTTTCCCCGCTTAACAGAATATGTCAGTCTGGATCCTTACCTGATAGAAACCCTTTGTCTGGCCCATGACATTGGTCATCCGCCCTTTGGTCACGGCGGTGAAATTGCGCTGCACTACATGATGCATGAACATGGCGGCTTTGAAGGCAATGGCCAGACCTTTCGCATAGTAACGCGTCTTGAACCTTACACCGCCGAACACGGCATGAACCTGAGCCGTCGCAGTGTTTTGGGGCTGGTTAAATACCCTAATTTTATTGACACACTGACCAATAAGGCCATGATGCCGACAGAGAAAACCAGCATGCGGCGGGTAAAAGCCGAACAATGGCACCCGCCTAAAGGGCTGTTTCGTTGTGATGAAAACCTGTTTGACTGGTTACTGGATCCACTGCCACCACAAGAACGTGATGCCTTTATGGCTTTCGATACATTAGACGCAAAGCACAGTAAAACCCGGCATAAATCCTTTGATTGCAGCGTCATGGAGCTGGCCGATGATATTGCCTATGGCATCCACGATCTGGAAGATGCCATTGTTATGGGCATGGTCAAACGCCCTGAGTTTATCGAAGAGCTGGCAACACCACTGCAAGACCTGCAAGTGCCGTGGCTATCGGGTGCTATCAGTGAACTTGGCGATCGCTTGTTCAGCCTGGAACAATACGAACGCAAAAACGCCATTGGCGCGCTGGTCAATTGTTTCATCACGGCAATTCTTATCCAGGAAAACCCGTTATTTACCCATCCGCTGCTGCGTTATCAGGCCGTATTACCTCATCATCACAGCGAAGCCCTTGCGCTGTTTAAACAGTTTGTTTATCGCAAGGTGATCCGCAAGCCGGAAGTTCAGTTGCTGGAATACAAAGGTCAGCAGGTGGTAATGGAACTGTTTGAGGCATTCAGCTCAGATCCTACCCGTCTGCTGCCAGAAAATACCCGTAGCCGCTGGTTACAGGCTGAAGAACAAAACAATGGCCATCGTGTTATTGCTGATTACATTTCAGGCATGACAGACGAATTTGCTGCCCGGCTTTACTCCAATATGTTTGTGCCCAAACGTGGCGGCGTGCTGGACACGCTTTCACTTTAACTCAACGCTGACTCAGCAAAGGGACGTTTCGGTGCTACAATAGCGCCGTTTCTATTCACCACGCGGTACTTGTTTATGACATTCTCCTCTTTGGGCCTGCATCCGGACTTACTGGCAGTTCTTGATAGCCTGGACTACAACACCCCCACTCCAGTCCAACAGGCAGCCATACCCGAAGTTCTGGCTGGCCACGATGTCATGGCCGGCGCGCAAACAGGAACCGGGAAAACCGCAGCTTTTGCGCTACCGCTGATTCAACACCTTATCACCACTGAGCTATCGCCTCGCGCTATACAGGTGCTGGTACTCACGCCAACCCGGGAGCTGGCGCAACAGGTACACCAAAGTTTTGTAAAATACAGTGCAGGACTGGGGATCAATACGGTAGTGGCTTACGGTGGTGCCAGTATTAATCCGCAAATCGAGGCCCTGAATGCCGGCTGTGACATTCTGGTTGCTACACCGGGGCGCTTGTTAGAACTGGCTTTTAAGTCGCTAATCGACCTCAATCAAATAAAAACCCTGGTGCTTGATGAAGCGGATCGCATGCTCGACATGGGATTTATTATTGATATAAAACGCATCCTGAAACAGTTACCCCAATCACACCAAACCCTGTTCTTCTCGGCGACCTTTAACGATGAGGTTTTTGCATTAAGTAAAACACTGCTTAATCAACCTAAACTCATAGAGGTAGCAGAACGAAACGCCACAGCCAGTCAGATTGAGCAGCGTTTTTATGAAGTAAATAACCCTCAAAAAGCGGCGCTCACCGCCTATTTAATTGGTGCGAAAAACTGGCGACAGGTGTTAATTTTTACCCGTACCAAACAGGCCGTGGATGAGCTGTGCAAAGAACTGGAAAAAGATGGCATCAGCGCCGCGCCGGTGCATGGTGATAAATCCCAGGGAGCCAGAGAGCGTGGACTGGAGGCGTTTAAAACTAATCAGGTTCGTGCGCTGGTTGCAACCGATGTCGCCGCCCGGGGGCTGGACATCGAACAGCTCCAGTGTGTGATAAATTATGAGCTGCCCTATAACGCCGAAGACTATATTCATCGGGTTGGCCGCACCGGCCGGGCCGGTCATGCCGGGCTTGCCGTATCTCTGGTTTCTGCCAAGGAAAAGTATCTGCTCGAAGATATCGAAAAACTGACTGGCGAACATTTTATGTTGCAATGGGAACCCGGTTTTGAACCTCATCTGACGGCGCCGGAACCCACCAGTAATACAAAGCGCAAACCGTCCAAAAAAAGCCTTCGGGCAAAAGCACTGGGTCAGCATGACGGCCCGAAAAGAAAATCCGCCAGGTCACGCAGACGTTAACTTTCTGCGTGATGGAGATAGCTGCTTTGCTGTGATTTGGCTTAGCGTATTACGGTAAAATGCACCAGCGCTTCCAGCGTGACCTTGCCAATCACAATGAAATCCTTAGCCATGGCAACCGGCGTATCAGCCAGGGAACGTTTGAATTCGTCGGTTTTCTGGGCCAGTGACTTTTCGACATAACAGGCTTTGTTTAGTCCGTCAGAGGTGTATTCCGCCTCTTCACAGTAATAATTAACGCCGCTTTCTTTTAATACCGGCTCCGGATCCACGCCTTCAGTCACCACATAAACGTACTCGGAAGGTTTGTAGTTTGACCAGGCCTCCTGAGTGGAGGTGCACGAAGCAAGCAAAAACAACCCCGACAAAACAACACTACCCTTTGCCACAACCATGTGAAATTATCCTTACCCTGATGATGTAATGCATTGTCGGAAAGCCCGGGCTCTGGTATGCCTTCTTTCTGACCCGTTCAGTCATAGTACGAAATAATCATCAAAAATCAACTAATGCCAGTAGTGTTGAAATTTTTTTGTGCTTTATCTGGTCTTAATTCGTAACCAGTGAAAATACCTAAAACAAGCAAAGGCTTATGACCAAGCAATTTAAACCTTCCCAAACCTTCAAAAGCAGCGACATTACTGACGAATCAGTGTTTGCTGCAAGACGCAGTTTACTTAAGTCCATGGGTTTTTTGGGCGCTGGTGCGCTGCTGAGTAATTCGGCCTCTGCGGGCTGGTTTAGCAAGGATAAGCCTGCTTTTACAGCCAAAACCTTAGAATTTACCCGCAACGACACGCTGTCTACCGACGAGAGCATGACGCCCTATGCCAAAGTAACCTCATACAATAACTTTTATGAGTTTGGTACCGGCAAGGATGATCCCGTCGAAAACGCTCAGTCGTTTAAGGTTGACCCTTGGTCACTTAAAATTGACGGCATGGTTCGCAAGCCCATAACACTGAGTTACGACGATATTTTGCAGCGATTTGCTTTGGAAGAGCGGGTGTATCGCCTGCGCTGTGTGGAAGCCTGGTCGATGGTAATCCCCTGGCTCGGCTTTGAGCTTAATAAACTCATTAGTTTTGCCGAGCCGCTGGGTTCGGCTAAGTATGTGGCATTTAAAACCCTGTTCGATCCCAAACAAATGCCCGGCCAGCGAAATCCGTTTATTGGCGGAGGAATTGAGTATCCTTATGTGGAAGGTTTGCGACTGGACGAAGCCATGCATCCGCTAACATTAATGTCTGTGGGTGTTTACGGTAAAACGCTGCCGCCACAAAACGGCGCGCCAATCCGCCTGGTTGTGCCATGGAAATACGGTTTTAAGAGTATAAAATCCGTTGTCAGTATTACCCTGACCGATCGCGAGCCACCAACCACCTGGAATCGCCTGGCCGCCCATGAATATGGCTTTTATGCGAACGTTAATCCGGATGTGGCCCATCCCCGCTGGAGTCAGGCCAGCGAACGCAGAATTACCGAGGGCGGGCTGTTTTCGCAAAACCGAATAGCTACCGAAAAATTTAACGGTTATCACGAAGTGGCACCGCTGTACACCAACATGGATCTCACCCGGTATTACTAAATCATCATGACGTTGTTGAGCAAACCACTCAAGCTTTCTCTCTGGCAGCTGCGCGGGGTTAAAGTGGCACTACACGGGGTTATTTTAGCCTGGTTGCTGGTAACTTTTTATGCCGGAATTAACGACAACCTCGGCGCGGACCCGGTGAAGGCACTGATTCATTTTACCGGTATTGGTGCCCTTAATTTATTGCTGCTGACATTACTGATAAGCCCTGCCGCGCGTTACCTTCCCGCCCCGGCCCTAATGCGCCTCAGACGTATGCTGGGGGTGTACGTGTTTGTGTATGCGTTTGTCCATTTGCTAACGTATATCAGCTTCGAGCTGCAGTTTGACTGGTCTTTAGTGGTCAGTGAAATTATTAAACGCCCCTATATTACAGTGGGAATGGCGGCTTTGTTGCTGTTGCTGGCACTCACGATGACCTCACCCAACAGAGTCCGTCAGCAGCTGGGCAAGCGCTGGCAATCACTGCATAACACCGTTTACATAGCCCTGCTTCTGGCGCTGTTACACTTTAGCTGGTCACGGAAAACCGGCTTACAGGAACCGCTGATTTACTGGGGGTTAGCGTTGATTATTTTACTGCCCCGGTTACAAAATTTTAGGACCAGACGCGGTAAACGTAAAAACTAAGCTGCGCCTGCGCCCGCCTGAGAGAATTTTTATTTACCTTAAGGATGATTCCAAGTAACTAGAAAATAACAACAAAGCTTGATTTATGCGCAAATCGCTGCAATATTAAACGGGCAACAAGGATTTTGTGTTACTTCTTTTCTTTGCTTCATGGAACGAATGATGACTCACTCTTTTTATTTTCTTCTGAGTTCAGATGTTGCCTGTAATCGCTGGAGAGTCCAATGTCTCTGAAAGTGATATTGTTTGCTGGCGCCGCTATCGCTACTTTACTCTGGGCTTATCAAATATCTTCACCACGGATCAGCTTATCTAACAGCTCAGATCATAAACTTATCGAAGCCACTATTAGCTTAGCGAAAGAACAGCTGAAGTTTGGCGAATTACAAAACGGCGAAGACAAAGAATTATCGTATTCTTTACTGCCGGGCGAAGGTGAATATACCTATCGTTTCGAACTTAGCGATCATTCCGTCCTAAGCGGCAAATGCGGCCATTTTACCAACTTTGAAATAAGTAAACGCGTGATCTTTTTGGTAAGTGATAAACAGGTTATTGCCCAGGATATCCATGGTAAGCCTATGGTCTGTGATAGCTTACATGTCTCGCGCCCCGCTAGGCAGGTGGAACACGCAGCGACATAATCCGCCATTCATCCTCTAATTGCGCACCACAGCGCTGATAAAAGCGTTGCGCATTGTGATTTTGCGTTAACACTTCCCATTTTATTTTGTGCCCACCTTTGCTTGCGCATAGGTGGCGAGCCTGGGCAAAAAGCGCCTGACCAACGCCCCTGTTACGAGCATTCGCACAAACGAATAATTCTTTGATCACCAGCCAGGGCGATAAGTCATAGGTAAAGGGTAAGTAGTAGTAAGCCAGATAACCCACGATGGCATCAGCAGAATCTGCTACCACGATGCCTGTGTCGTTATTTTGCTCAATGATGGTTCGCAACGAAGACGCCGTCACCTTAAACTGATGGCGGTATCCTTCAAACTCTGCCAGTTTGTGCATCAAGGGCAGAACCGCAGCGATATCCCGCGTTTCCGCCGACCTGATAATTACTTTATTAGTCATGAGCAAGTTCGAAACCTTCGTCCAGCCAACCAGTTACGCCGCCAATCATTTTTTTAACCGGACGACCTAATCTGGCCAGTCGTATTGCCGCTTTTTCTGTAGCATTACAGTGTGGACCTGCGCAATAAACCACAAAAATAGTCTCCGCAGGATATTCACTCAGCGCCTGTTGATTAATTTTTGCATGAGGTAAAAACGTGGCACCAGCAATATACCCTTGTCTGGCAACCTCTTCCGCGCGCACATCCAGCAACACAAAGTCCATGAGATCATGATTGATTGCGTAGTGTACGTCCCAGCAGTCAGTTTCAAATCTGAGTAATTGCTGAAAATGAGCCAGTGCTTCGTTGCTGTCTGCCGGTGCCGGGCGAATAACGTTTGAATACATATTGAAATCCTCTGGTTAATGTCAGACTTATTATTGACACTTATTGCTCTGGCCAAAACTGTCTAAATTGACTATTATCGATAACATATGGACATTTATGCGTGAGACGATGATTAAGGTAACCATCCTCCTTTGCGAGCAGCTATCCTTGTTTGAACTAGGCTGTGCAACTGAACTCTTTGCGTTACCCAGGCCGGAATTTTCCGACTGGTACACTACGCAAACGGTTACCCTCGGTAGTAATAACTTTGCTGGTTTGGGTAACACGCAGTTTCAGTGTCCACGGGTCACCACCCTGCCTGATACCGATCTATTAGTGATTCCAAGCTTTCCGGTAACACAATCCACTGTCAGTCAGGAACTGGCTAGCGAGGTGCTCAGGCACTATCACAATGGTGGAAGAATTATTAGTTTTTGCTCCGGCGCCTTTTTACTGGCTGCCTTAGGATTGCTAAACCAACGGACAGCTATTACCCACTGGCGCTATGCGGAGCAGTTTAAAGCCCGGTTTCCGCACGTTAGCTACCGCGATGATAATCTGTACTGGTACGACGGGAAAATTGGCTGTTCTGCGGGCAGTGCCGCGGCAATTGATCTGGGAATAGCGGTTATCCGCGAAGATTTTGGTTATGAGTATGCCAATACCGTGGCCCGCAGAATGGTACTCCCGGCTCACCGGGACGGTGGTCAATCGCAGTTTGTGCAGCGGCCTCTCGGGCAAAAAAGTTCTGCATTGTCACAGGTTATGGATTGGGCTGTTAAAAATGCTGGCCCGGGCCTGACGATTGACCAAATAGCATCAAAGGCAAATATGACCCGTCGCACATTTGACCGTCAGTTTATCCGGCAATTTAAAATAACCCCGCATCAATGGTTGTGTGAACGTAAACTTGAGATTGCCCGACAATTACTGGAAACCACGTCGTTGCCAATCGAACAGATCGCCGGTCGTGCAGGTTTTGATAATGCTGTTACACTGCGGCATAATTTTAAAAAATTTCTGTCAATCTCACCGAGCCGCTATCGTCAGACATTTCAACAATGTCAGGACACTGGTTGAAGTCACTAATCTTCGGACTTTGCTTTCTGCCATTTAAACACACCAAACCAAAAGCTGATTTCAAGCACCACACCCAGTGCCAAAAATAACAGAGCGCCGCTTTGAAACCCGACCTGATAAAACCCTAAGGCTCCCAGAAGTAACACGGCTAACAGACTAACTCGTTTAAATGTGGACATGTGAAATCCCGCTTTTAAATTTACTTTATTGGTTGATTTAAGCCGGGTGCAGCATTTAGCGCAAGTCCCAGGATGTAACAGCTTGTGACTGGATTTAGCTAATCTCCGTTAAGTTGCCATGATTCGCCATAGTTGGTAATAAAAACACCATAGTTGATGCAGTGAGGTGACATGTTTTGCTGATTGAATGACCTTATCATTTAACCAGCCAGTCAGCTCATGTACCCAAAACGCATTCCGAAACACCTGATCTTTGACCCACAACCCAGACGCAAATCCAGAGCCTGGCTTTGGTGGCTGGTCATTCTCATAGTGACGATAGCCGCCACCCTTTTAAGCCTGGTTGCCAGAGCAGATGAATCTGCCATGGTTCAGGCCGGGCAATTTCGCTTAACATCAGCTTCAGGCCAGGCAATCCACGCTGTGCATCTGGCAACCGAGGTTTCTGCTATCATTAACGGACTGGTTGTTACCACAGAGTATGTGCAGCACTTTCGCAATGCATCCGACATTTGGGCAGAAGGCACCTATGTGTTTCCCCTGCCGATGACGGCAGCTATTCAGCAAATGGAAATGCAAATTGGCGAACGCCGCATCAGCGGCGAAATCAAAGAACGAAAAGCCGCACAGGTCCTGTATAACCAGGCTAAATCAGCCGGACAGCGAGCCGCGCTGACAATGCAACAACGGGACAATCTGTTTACACAAAAAGTGGCTAACATTGCCCCGCATCAGAGCATAAAGGTTACCTTAACCTTTATCGACAGAGTCAGTTACCAGGACGGCCTGTTTGAGTGGCGTTTACCTACCACGCTCACTCCAAGATATATTCCAGGCGTTTCTTTACTCCCCCAGGAAGTGCCACACAGCAATGATCCAACCCTGACTACTAATCAATCGGGCTGGGCCATGGCCACTGATCAGGTGCCGGACGCCGAACTTATTACGCCGCCGATGACTGACTCCAACTTAAGTGACGGGCCGCAAAATCCATTGCAACTTTCTGTCACCCTGC
Organism: Marisediminitalea lipolytica; assembly: GCF_001758465.1. Classification (GTDB taxonomy): domain Bacteria; phylum Pseudomonadota; class Gammaproteobacteria; order Enterobacterales; family Alteromonadaceae; genus Alteromonas; species Alteromonas lipolytica. The sequence continues at coordinate 125,973 of NZ_MJIC01000006.1, read as the reverse complement.
AAGCGGGGATGGAACTGGCAGCAATAAAGGGCCTTTACCATGAACTGGCGGTGCAACAAACGCCACAGCACTATGAGCTTAGTTTTGCCCGCAAACAGGAAGAAATGAACCGGGATGTGGTTATTCAGTGGCAGCCCGTAGCGGCCAACGTGCCTCGCGCTGCGCTGTTTCAGCAAACCCAGGATAATGAGACCTATGCCATGCTGATGATGATCCCCCCCACAGCACAGGTAAAACAGCCCCTGGCCAAAGACATCCTGTTTGTGATCGATATTTCAGGTTCTATGCAAGGTAAATCGATTATTCAGGCTAAAGCCAGCCTGGCTGAGGCCATTGAACAGCTAGCGCCAGATGATCGTTTTAATATTATTGCATTTAATGATGAGTTCAACCTGTTTAATGACCGTGTGGTAGCCGCAAACAGTGACATTAAGCCCGTCGCCCAACACTGGGTAGCCTCGTTACAAGCAGATGGTGGCACAGAGATGTATCCGGCGATGCAAGCCGCGTATGACCAGCTTCGGGCGACAGAGCGATTACAACAAATTGTATTTATAACCGATGGTGCTATTGGAAACGAAGCAGCGCTGTTTGACCTGATTACGGCCACCGGTCACGACGCCAGATTGTTTACCGTTGGCATTGGCAGCGCGCCAAATGCTTTCTTTATGCGTAAGGCGGCGCAATTAGGCCGCGGCAGTTTTGAGTTGATTGGTTCAACCAACGAAGTACAGCAAAGAATAACGCGCCTGCTGGCTAAATTAAATCATGTCGTCGCCACTAACATTCAGATTGGCTGGCCACTCACTGCTGAAGCCTATCCAGCCAAACCGGCCGATTTGTTTTATAACGAAGCCCTGGTCTCCTTTGCTAAACTACCTCAGCCGATTGAGCAGTTACCGGTACAGGGCGACAAGGCCGATAAGCACTGGCAAACTACAATTAATGGAGCCAGTACAACCGCAGCCACAGCAATAGGCTCCCTGTGGGCCCGGCACAAAATTATCGAACTCGAAGATCAGGGCAGAACAGGCTCTCTGGATAAAGACACCGTACGCAATCTAGTGCTTGGAGTCGCACTGGAACATCGCTTATTAACCCGCTATACCGCTTTTATCGCCATTGACAGCTCCCCTGCCCGCCCCATCAAGTCGCCGTTAAGAAGCCAGTCGATTGCTAACGTTATGCCCGCCGGCTCTGCCCAGCAGGCAGTTATGTTTGCCCAAACCGCCAGTACGGCAACGCTGAGCTTTTGGCTCGGGTTACTGGGCTGTTCGCTACTGGGTGTGCTAAGCCTGCATAAAGGAAAAGCCGGTGCATCAGCAGGCAGCTAAACTTTGCTCCGTTAGCAATGCAACTCGCTCTGCACTGCTAAAACGACTCACAATGATTGGGTTACTGGTTTTGATAACCCTGTGCTGGGGGAATACGCTGTGGATAAAAAGCAAAGCACTGCTGGCACAGTACTTAATTGCCAGCGCCTGGCAGCAGAGTCTGCACAGCGGCCAAAACACTAAGCCCTGGGCCTGGGCTGACACCTGGCCAGTTGCCAGGCTGGATTTTACCAGCCTGCAAAAACAGTTATATGTGTTGGCCGGCAGTACTGATACTGCGCTGGCGTTCGGTCCGGGACTCGCAGATGGTACTGCACTTCCCGAGGCGCCCGGCACCATGGTTATTCATGGCCACCGTGATACTCACTTCAGCCTCCTCGCCGACCTGCACCCTGGCGACAAATTTGCGTTGCAAAGCCGATCAGGAAAGTGGCTAAACTATGAAGTGACATCGACAAACGTTATTGATACCCGAACAACGCAATGGCTTATTAACCCTGCTCAGGACCAGCTGTTATTGATAACCTGCTATCCCTTTGATGGGCTGAACACCAACCCTCCCTTACGCTACGTTGTTACGGCTCGATTGGCTGAATCACGCTGAAGATTTTGTGAGGAAAGAATACCAGTCCCTAAATCCCTACCTGCGTAACTCACTTATACATAGACAAAAAAACCATCAGTACCCCCTTGCTGTAGAGCCTGTATTACAAGGAATTATTGCTTATCGTCTTAGCAAGAATCGCAAAAAAAGCACAAGCGATAGTTGGCTGTTACCCATATCGTTTAAAAAAGTAGCAAAAAAGACTTGCAAGTTGTTTTACATACAACTACTGTATACACATACACACTGTATGGAAAAACAGGACAAAGAAATGACGACTGCAATTACTTATCAATCCGACAGTAACATCGTTCAGTTTCCTCAGCGTATAGCCAGAAATGCAGGGGCTAACAAAGGCTGGTCTTATTTGTTGTCAAATTCGGTGGCATTTCAGAAGGATGTAGATTATGCAATCCGTATTCAAAAACCTGATCAGGAAAAAGTACCTGCATGGATCCGGCGGTTAATTACCAGCGGTCAGTGTCGCTCTATTTATGTAGAAGATTTAGTGCTGACGCCAGAAGAAAGAGTGTCGATTAAACAGTTGTGCGAACAATATGCAGTTTCTCTGGTAGCAGTGTCAGTTAACGACAAAGACGCCGGTAATATTTTACAAGGGCCTTGGTAATCGGTTTAACAATACGTACACTACGGGCTGAGTTAATTACCCTGGTAAAGCTGTGAACTGTTACTGTTGTAGCAATAAGCCCTATAGCGAGTGTTGCGAACCTAAACATAAAGCGTTAGTTGTTTCAGAATCGGCAGAGGCGCTGATGCGCTCCCGCTACAGTGCCTATTGTACAGGTGACTGGCGTTACATTTTAAACACCTACGCTAAGGCTCAACGGGAAACCCTGACGGAAGATGCCTTACGAGAAAGCGCAGCAGGTACAAAATGGCTATACCTGGCCATTGTTACACAATCAAACTCATCCTCTCCCCAGCCGGGCTTACAAGCTCAGGTCGAATTTAAAGCCTTTTATGCACTCAAACATAAACTTTACCTGATGCATGAAACCAGTGACTTTGTTGTAGAAGACAATGAGTGGCGATATACCACAGGCGTAATGCACCCCGACACCGACATCGTTAAAGTTGGTCGCAACGACGCCTGCTTTTGCCATAGTGGTAAAAAATTTAAGCAGTGCTGCTTAAAACGAATCTAGTTAAGGCTGCCAGAAACTAATAAGCCAGGTTACACCAGGCATCACCGGAACCCGCTAAGGAAACCGTTTTCGCTACAGCAGCAATTATTTGTTTTACATCACACCACTCAGCTTAAAACGCCCTTATCTATTGGCATTACAGCGCTTTGTGATTACAGTGGTTATCGGGATAAATACCTGATCGTGCCTGCTGGTAATGTCAGCACGAATGATAACAACAAGGATATTGCAGCAGCTTGCTGAAATAAGTCCGACTAACGAGAGAAACAAAATGAAAAAGACCCGTCTTTCTTTAGTTTCACTGGGATTAATCGCAGCGTTGACAGGTTGTCAGCCCGCCCAGGAAACGTCCCAGGAAACCACCCAACCAGGCCCAATGTTCACAGCAGAAGATGCGGCTACCTTTGTAGAATCGTCGCAACGTGAAATAGAAAAAATGCAGGTGCCGGCGGCTAAAGCGGCCTGGTTATATGCCACCAATATTAATACCGATACAGCAACGGTAAATGCTTATATTTCGGAACTCTTTGCGAATCGCGTTGCAGAGCTGGCCAAACAGGCTGCAGAATTTAACGACGTGGAAGTTGATGCAGACTTGCGCCGAAAACTGGATCTAATTCGAAATGCGCTCACCATGCCGCCTCCGGCTAACCCAATGAAATCTGAGCGCCTGGCCTTCATTAGTTCAGAACTGGACGGCATGTATGGCAAAGGCTCCTATTGCCGTGAAGAGGAAGACTGTATAGGTCTGGTTGACATGAGCGCGCAAATGGCCACATCAAGGGATGCCGATTTACTGCTTGAATACTGGCAGGGTTGGCGCGAAGTAGCTAAACCTATGAAAGGTCTGTATGCCGAACAGGTTGAAATTGCTAACGAAGGGGCTGCGGAGCTGGGTTTCGCTAACGTAAGTGAATTATGGCGCAGCAAATACGACATGCCAGCGGATGATTTTCCGGTAGAGCTGGACAGATTATGGAATCAGGTTAAACCGCTTTATGACGCCCTTCATTGCCATGTAAGAGCCGAGCTTGGTGAATATTATGGCGAAGATATCGTACCTCAGGACAAACCGATCCCGGCTCACCTGTTGGGTAATATGTGGGCGCAAAGCTGGGGCAACATTTACGATCTGGTCAAGCCTGAGCAAGAAATGGATGTGCCTGATGTCACCGCAGCACTGCGCGATCAGGACTACGATGAAATAAAAATGGTAAAGCAGGCTGAGTCATTTTTTTCCTCGCTGGGGTTTAAACAACTCCCCGAGACATTCTGGGAGCGCTCACAGTTTAGTAAACCGGCCGACCGTGACGTGCAATGCCATGCATCGGCATGGAATGTTGACGATAAAGATGACCTGCGCATTAAAATGTGTATCCAGATTACCGGCGAAGAGTTTAATGTTATTCACCACGAACTGGGGCATAACTATTATCAGCGTGCTTACAATACCGAACCCCTGCTGTATCGAAACTCAGCTAACGACGGTTTCCACGAAGCCATCGGCGACACCATCGCGTTATCCATTACGCCAAAATACCTCAAGGAAATTGGCTTAATTGACGACATTCCGGATCCATCCAACGATATCGGCATGTTGTTACAAACGGCGCTGGACAAAATTGCTTTTATTCCCTTTGGCTTAATGGTTGATCAGTGGCGCTGGAAAGTGATGGCTGGTGAAGTAACCCCCGAACAGTATAATGAGCTGTGGTGGCAACTTCGGGAGCAGTACCAGGGCGTAATGGCACCGGTAGCAAGGGATGCTGATGCCTTCGACCCGGGCGCTAAATACCATGTTCCGGCTAACGTACCTTATACCCGCTACTTCCTGGCGCATATTCTGCAATTCCAGTTTCACAAAGCGTTGTGTGAAGTGGCTGGCGATCAGGGGCCATTACACCGCTGCTCTATTTATGGCAGTGAGGAAGCCGGTAAAGCGCTTAACGCAATGCTGGAAATGGGTCAGAGTCAGCCCTGGCAACAAGCTCTTAAAACCCTCACCGGCACTGAGCAGATGGATGCCAGTACTATTGTGAATTACTTCCAGCCGTTAAAGACCTGGCTGGATGAGCAAAATAAAGGCCGCCAGTGCGGCTGGTAAGTCAGTCGACCAGACAAAGCATTTACTGGTAACAATAAAAATCCGATATCAGCGACCGATATCGGATTTTTTTACTGCCTGGTTAATTACTATGGCCAACAGGCAACAACGTTCAGGGGCTGCGCATCCGCCCCTCATTATTCTGTGCTGCAGACCATTAAGGTATTATGCAGGCTCAAATACCATAGGCAATGCTTTATGACTATTGCCCGGGTAACGCAGTCGACGTAATTCAACATCGTCCTGTAAACGGAATGACTTTGTCCGCTTAAGAATTTCTTCAAGGGCGACACGTAGTTCCAGTTTAGCCAGCGGCATTCCCAGACAAACATGCGGACCCGTTCCCCAAATCAAATGCGGGGCACGTTTTGCGTCGATATCAATCTCAGTTGGATTTTCAAAGACTTCCGGATCGCGGTTTGCGCCCAGGTACATCATGTTTACCGTGTCACCAGGGCATAATTTACGGCCATTCAGCTCAACTTCCTCTTTCATGAAGCGAGGCATAGCGACCAGTGGACCGTCAACACGCAATATTTCTTCTGACGCACGGGGGATAAGACTCGGATCTGCGCGCAACCGCGCCTGCATATCCTGATCGATAGCAAGGTGATACATTACATTGCTGATAGATGCTGTGGTTGTGCCGTGTCCGGCATGTAAAAGCAGGCGCAAAATGCCGGTTATAATCGCATCATCAAGGGGTTTACCGGCTTTCTCCTGCTCCAGTAACCAGCTGGAAATGTCTTCTTCCGGCTTAATACGACGAGCACGCACAACATCCATGATGTAGGCATCCCACTTGGTATTAACCTCTTTGAGCATCTCCATATCACCACGCACACGTGCCCGCTCATTGGTGGTTGTCCACTCTTTAATTAACCGCCAGTCATTAGCATCCCACCCCAGTAAACGACACAAAGACTGTACTGGATAAGGATCTGAGTATTCAGCAACCGCATCAGCGCTTCCTTTGGCAATAATGTTATCAGCAAGTTCTATCGCCAGTTCGCGACTGGAAGGTTCAAACTCCTTCATCCGCTTCATCGAAAAATACGGATTCATCATAATCCGGTAATCTTTGTGCGCCGGAGAATCAAGACGCAAAGGAATAGCAGGCGCCTCGCCTTTTTCTTTTATAAACTGTTGAATTTCTTCAACGGTACCAACACCACTGCTGTACGCATCAACATTGCGGCTGGCCTCTACCACATCCTTGTAACTAAATAATGACCAGCCCAAAAACTCACTGTACGCAACCGGGCATTTAGCCCGCATCTCATCAGCGACTTCGATTTGATGATCGATGGCATATTCATCACGGGGATTCCAATCGACAGGACACTTCTGCTTTTGCTCTTCAGACATTTCATTTTCCTCCAGGCCAACTATTTCAAATGCTGTGTTATTGCAACGTACTTACCGGTAATCCACCAAAGCAAAATAAAGCTTTACCGCCACCCTGGAATACTTTTACGGCATCAACCGCGGCCAGAATCGTGCTTAACACTCATTCGCAAAGAATATAATTTTAACCAAATATTTACAATATTTGTATGCGTACAATACTAATTTTATTTTCTTTGGCAAGGAATATTTCTTAAATTACATATAATTGAGGAAAAATAAATTTCATGAAAAATAAAAAAAGTAACAGTATTAACATTCAACGTTAATGAAAAGGCAGATAAAAAAGTGAGGCAGGATAGCGATGACTACCATTCGCCAGTACTGATTTGTGCAATAAATAGCGTTCAGCGCCTTGCATTACGAATATCTTGCCGTGATACACGCTTTAACAGGAGGGAAATTATTTGCTAAGCTTGACTCTGGAGCTAACTCCAGGGTTTACACTACCAGTATGAAGACAAAACACTATAAAATTGGGCAGCTGGCCAGCCTCACCGGATTAACGGTGGATACCGTTCGTTTTTACGAAAACAAAGGCCTGGTGCAGGCCTCTCATCGCTCAGACGGCGGTTATCGGTTATTCTCCACCGATGATTTGGCCCGCCTGCAATTTATTAAACGGGCAAAAGCCGTTGGCTTTACCTTAGATGAAATCAGTGAGCTGCTTGAGTTGCGCTTACATCCCGATGACCATACCTGTGAAGAAGTGAAACAAGTCACCGCTCGCAAGGTTAAGGAGCTCGACGCAAAGATAGCTGAGCTGGAAAAAATACGTTTATCTTTACAGACCCTGCATAAAGCATGCTGTGGCGGACCCGAAAGTGCCCAGCATTGCTCAATATTACACGCGTTAGACTCTATGGAGGCATCATGAGTGACATTACGTTGTTAGCCGAAAACTTTGTGCTGCTGTTTATGGAGTCAGCCCCGTGGTTGTTACTGGGTTTGCTGGTAGCTGGTGTTATGCACGAGTTAGTGCCCATCAGCCTGCTGCAAAAACATATGGGTAGCTCAGGTCCGGCTGCTATCGGCAAGGCCGCGGTGATTGGTGCGCCACTGCCCTTATGTTCATGTGGCGTGATCCCGGCGGCCGTTGGCTTGCGTCGAAGCGGCGCTTCGCGACCGGCAACCGTCTCGTTTCTGGTTGCAACACCGGAGACCGGCGTTGATTCGGTTTCGGTATCCTACGCCTTACTGGGCCCGCTGTTTGCTATCGTGCGCCCATTCTGTGCCATCATCAGTGCGGTCTATGCAGGCATGATGGTTCGCCTGTTTGCTGAACAGGATACACCGTCAGCTGCGGCTTCAGAAAACAGCAGCCATCCTGCATCCTCTTCCTGTTGTAGCACTTCTGCTACTGCGCCTGAAAAGGTCTCATCCTGCTGCGACAGTAAATCAACCCAGGTACCGCAGCAGAAGGCTGAGCCAACTTCCTCATGTTGTGCCAGCAAAACACAGCAACCTGACGTCTCTTCACAGGCTTCCTCCTGTTGCGGTACCAACAGTGAACCAGCGCCAGCTGATAAGTCGCCCTCGCTGGCCGCAAAAACACTCGCCATCTGGCAATTCTCCACTGGTAAGTTGTTAATTGATATCAGCATCTGGCTGTTGATTGGTCTGGCGCTGGCGGCTGCAATTCAAACCTGGGTACCCACAGACTTTTTAACCCGTTGGGGCGATGGCTTGCTGGCTATGCTGGTGATGGCCGTTATTGGCATTCCCATGTATATCTGTGCAACCGCATCAACGCCGCTGGCTGTAGGCTTTCTTAGTGCTGGTCTTTCTCCCGGTGCTGTACTTGTGTTCTTACTGGCTGGCCCGGCTACCAATATTTCAACCATGGGTATGATTGCCAAAGAAATGGGTAAACGAACCCTGGTGCTGTACATTATCAGTGTAATGAGCGCCAGTATTTTGCTTGGCTATGGCCTGAATTTACTGGTGTCGCAGTTTGACCTGCAAGGTTGGATCACCCTTGGCCAGTCTGCTCACGAGCATGGTGAAGTTTCGCCCGTATACGCATTGTGTGCCGTCATTCTTGGTGCGCTCATGCTGAGAAACGGCTGGCATGCACTACAGCAAAAATTCAGTAAGTCCTCAGCGGCCAGCTGCTGCCATTAAACCCTGGCAGGTACTTTGCAACATCCATGGTTTTCACTACAAATAAGGTCAAAACCATGGATATTTTACGTATTTTATTGTCAATTTTACTGCCCCCGCTGGGTGTGTTCCTACAGGTGGGCATTGGTCCGCAATTTTGGATAAACATCCTGCTAACCCTGTTGGGTTATATTCCGGGGATCGTGCATGCAGTGTACATTATTGCTAAGCGCTAGCCGCGGTTAAACGGCTGAGGTAGTGCCGGTTAGTGGGTAACTGGCTTAACAGTTTGTCACCGTTGTGTATAAACTCGCGTCGAATTCGTTCGATAATGGGTTGTCTCAGGCTGGTTACACCGCCACCTTGCCAGGATGCTGAACGAAACCCCATGCCATAGAGCACATATTGCTTACTCGCAGAGGAAAACAACTCCTGACGCAGATTGGTTTCAAGCAAACCGGGCGGCTGGCTTTGCCACAGCAGTAACGCATCTTTTAATGTCTCCGGCCAGGTCGAAGGATCGGCGTGGGCCTGCCAGTAAGGCGTATCCCGACGACTGCTCAGCACATAATGCAATTTGATAAAATCAATTATTTCGGTCCAGCGTTCACAGGTCATGGTGTTGTAACGCTTTGCCAGCACCTGCATCGCCGCTGGCGTCCGGGGCAGCTGCTCGGCTATCCATTCTGCGGATTTTTCAATTAACACCAGTGCTGTTGCCTCTAAGGGTTCAACAAATCCCGCTGACACACCAACAGCGACACAGTTATTTATCCAGAATGACTGCCGGTGACCGGGATCAAAACGGATAGTCCTGGGTGTATGTCCTCCCTGATTTAACGATTTGTCCGCGCTAATGTAAGCCAGGAGCGCATCGGCAGCCTGGGTTTCGGTGGTCAGCTCGCTGGCAAATACATGGCCGATACCGCGCCGCGGTTGCAAGGCAATATCCCAAATCCAGCCATGTGGTTTGGCAGTAGCCACCGTACACGAAGCAATCGGGGTTTGCTCGTCAACATGGCTGACCTGAGCGGCAACCGCCGTATCATTAAACAAAACATGCCGTTTAGAGACAAAGGGCACCTGATAGTGCTGACCGATTAAGCGGGCACTAAAACCTGAACAATCAATAAACAAATCGCCACTTAAAGACTCACCTTCGGTAAGTTCTATCGCGGCAATGTCACCGTTAGGATGACTACTTACCCCGGCAACATGAGCGCTTTTATAAATAACCCCAAGCTGCTCTGTACAGTGACTATGCAGTAACGCCACAAACTTGTCTGCGCTCAGATGATAGCCATAGTTAAAGTTATAAGCGTATTCCGGCAACTGTGGCATTTTAGGGGCCAGATCCCGTTCGCAAGCGCTGCCCTGGGCACAAACCCAGCTTTCAAAGTCACCGGGACATCCCTGTTCGTGCCAGGCATCGGCAAGGCTTACCGCGCCGTAACCGGCTGGCGCAGTGAACGGATGATAGTAATAGTCACTGCCACCCTGTTGCCAGCCCACAAATTTCGACGCTTGCTTAAAACTGGCATCACAGCAGGTTAAAAATTGCTTTTCAGCGATCCCCAGCAAACGCAAGGTATCGCGCATGGTTGGCCAGGTTCCCTCACCTACGCCAAGATTTTTCACTTCCGGAGATTCAACCAGAACGATCTCTGTGCGGCTATGCTCACCTTTTAACGGATTTTTGGCTGCAATAATACCAGCCGTTAACCAACCGGCTGTGCCGCCGCCCACAATAACAACCCGCGTGATCTTGTCCTGCATGGTGTTAACCCTGTTTTACCTGCTCATTGGCCGGACAATACTGTGCAATAAACTCACTGTGCGAAGGCAGTTGATTGAGCACAGAATTAATCGATTGCTTAAAAGCCGCGAGTTGCTGTTGTAAATTTGCTGTGGGCAACATGCGACTGGCTCCATGATGCTGCGCTGGCCTTAAGCCCTGCCCCATCATTACCTGTACCCAGGAATCCACCCGGAAAAGTGACACATCATCCGGCCACACATAGCCATTTTGCGCGAATATCGCCATACGGTGCGCCAGAGGTTCAGGGATTTCCATGGTCCGGTAGTGATTCCAGAAGTCACTGTCATCCCGCTGAGTCAGGTGATAATGCAGAACAATAAAGTCCCTGATGGTCTCCAGTTCTTTTTGCGTTTCACGATTATATTGCTCGGCCAGCAGTTCATGTTCTGCAGTAAAAGGAAACAGCTTCATCAGTCGAATTAAAGCCGTAGTCACCAGGTGAATACTGGTAGATTCGAGCGGTTCTAAAAAGCCGCTGGCCAGGCCAATTGCGATACAGTTTTTGTGCCACGCTTTTTGCCGTCGACCGGTTTTAAATTTCAGGTAACGGGGTTCGGTTAAGATTTCGCCCTGCAAATTGCTCTTAAGCGTCGCCAGTGCCTCTTCGTCACTTAAAAACTGACTGCTGTAAACGATGCCGTTACCCACCCTTGATTGCAGTGGAATACGCCACTGCCAGCCAGCCTTATGCGCTGTGGCAATGGTGTAGGGTTTAGCAGGTTCAACAGAAGCTGTCTGCACAGCAATGGCGCGGTCCGCCGCCAGCCAGTGACTCCAGTCTTCGTAACCAACATCCAGATGTTCCGAAATTAGTAATCCCCGAAAGCCGGTACAATCAATAAACACGTCGCCTTTTATGTACAGGTCGGAATCTAAGCCCAAACCGGTTAAATTACCGCTTTGGGGATCAATATCCACGGTTTTAATTTTACCTTCACAGCGTTTTACGCCAGCGGCTTCAGACTTAGCCCGCAAATACCCTGCATAGGCGGTTGCATCCAGATGATAAGCAAAATTAAGCGCTTTATTGCCGACTTTGGTGGCAAACTTATTTTGTCTGGCCGCTTTGAGTTCCAGGCAGTACTCATCGAGACTGTCTTGCTGACCATTAGCGACCGCCTCCATCCAGAATTCATGAAATTCGGCCATCCACGAGCGCTGACCGATTTCGCCGAAGGAGTGAATATAGCTGTCGCCCTGATTAGCCCAGTTATTAAACTGAATGCCCAGCTTAAACGTGGCATTGGTAGCGGCCATAAATTCCCGCTCATCTATGCCCATTAACCGGTGAAAGTTACACATGGTTGGAATGGTTGCTTCACCTACCCCAACTGTACCAATCTGGTCAGACTCCACCAACGTGATATCCAGTACGTTACCTAAACGGGTTACCAGACTAAATGCGGTCAGCCAACCGGCAGTACCGCCACCGGCAACAACAACTCGAGTCTTATTTTGCGCCATCAGTTTACGCCTATCTATCGGTTAAGGTTGTTCAGTAACATTGCCCGCAAACGCCGGGCAGAAAGTTCATCCATGCTGGCCAGTGGTCCATGACATTGCTGCGGCAGATGCTCGGTAACCTTGTCGGCATCCCCAAATACATAGTAGTCAAACAGCGCACGCCAGGCGGCTTTTTCCTGAGCCGGTTTGTCACGCAGGGTTAACATCCCGTGCATCAGCACATCCATTGGGTTCCCCAGGTAACGCTCGGCTGTCATCCACCAGAAATTAACCATCACGTTAAAACGGTCGAATGCGCGTACTTCGTGCCACCACATACTCGGATAATACAGTCCGTCACCCGGTTCCAGATCAGCAATATAAGCATTTTCAAGGGCCGTTTGTAATCGTGGAAATTTGCTCAGGTCGGGTTCGTCCAGATTTGCCACTGTGACCACCTGACCGCCAGGCGTTGGACTCAACGGGCCCGGATAGAGATTTTCCACCTGCTCTGGCGGAAACAAGGTAAAACGACGTTTACCCAATACACAGCATGCAATGTTTTTAGGCTGATCAAAATGGGCAGCGGCCACCGACTCTGTACCTATCCAGATTTTCGGCACCGGCAGGTTGTTGGTAAATTCGGCATGCTCAAAGCTTAGCGTATTAGCCTGGTGTAAAGCCGGTAAGCCCTGATCGAAGCGTAACGAATTAATATACAAATATTCGTGCTGCTCAGCCGTAAAGTCGGCTTTAATTTTTGCCAGCACATCGCTGAGTCTGGCTTTTTCGCTCTGATAGTTAAAACCAGTGCAGGTCTCGTTGTACCCAAAACGGGCGTTTATGTCAGAAGGCGCCCGATAAACCAGCAGCGGATGACCGGTGTCATGCTCGGTTAGCATGGCCATGGCCTGCTCGCGGGATTGCTGACCGGCCTTAACCAAAGGCCAGTCTTTCACCAGCCCTTTTAAAATAACGGGTTTGTTTAAGGCAAAAAGATCGTCAAACGGAATGTTGTCCGGTGATATGCCGTCTAACACAAGTACCTGATTGGCGGTCATGGTAATGCGTCCTTTTAAGTAGTATTACAGCATGGCTGAATTAGCGTTTTTCAGTTCAATAAGGCGCTGGAAATTACCCATGGAAGACAGAATAAAATACAGCGGGCCAAGCATACCGTACTGGCTTAACTTGCTGAGTTGATCCCCCGCAAGACTGCTGAGTTTTTGTTGATTGATCGTATAATAGTTATTCAGATTGACCTGCTCGACGTTACTGAGCTTAAGCTGAATGGATACTGGCTCCAGTAATTCCATCTCTTCAATCAGGGTGAATAACGTGTGATTGTACTGAGCACCACTTTCGATGGTTTGCAGCGCTTTTTTTACATACTGCAAATACTCTGACTCACCGCCCATAGGCATAAATACGGCTTCGCCGGTTGCCGAGTTAACCCGTTCGTCATCCATATCAATGCAAATTTTCGGGTCTACCGGTTCACCGTTATCGTTTTTACTGTAACCAATACTAAACGGCCCTCGAGCTAACAGCGCAGGCACATATCTTGTTGTCCAGCCATTGTCACCGATAAACAGATTTTCGTCTTTAGATAAACCAAGGATTGCGTGCAGTTGCAGTGCAGCCTCTTCATCCCCACGGTATATCAGGATTGGATATTCTTTTTGTAGTTCGTTTATTTCCGATGCATAAATCTGGCATCGGTTAACCTGTTCAGTTACCCCGCCGCTTACCGCAATCTTTAAGTCGGCGTGATCCACATTATTTAAAACGCTAATGTTAGACATAAGAAAATTCGCTAAATAGCTTTAAGAAGAATTTGTCAGTCTGCATCCTACCGCTGATAACAGGCAAATGCTAACCAGAATGGTACTCTCTGATATGAGAGAGTTCAGATAAATGCCTGACCGGCACCGAAGGCACCGGTCAGGTTTTTACACAACGCTTAGAACGTGTAACGTGCGTTAAGTACGTAACGTCTGTCAAGTTCCTGGATAAAGAACGTGTTGTTGTAGCTACGGCCATACTGACGCTGACCTTCTTCAGTCAGGTTGATGATGTCCATGCTCACGGTCAGATTTTCGCTGAACTCGTAACTTACGTTAACATCCACTTGCTCGTACTCGTCGATAAACAGCGGGTTACGAACCGAAGAAACGCCACGGTTTACTTCGCTCAGGAACGCATCACGCCAGTTGTAAGCAATACGAGCAGACAGCCCCTCATTTTCGTAAATCAGAACCAGGTTAGCACTGTCAGACAAACCTTCCAAAGCGAACTGGTCAAGGGCCGGATCGGCGCCTACATCATAACCGATATCACCGTCTACGATGGTGAAGTTAGCCTGATAACCAAAGCCTGACTCACCAAAGAAGTGCTGCCATGCTAACTCGTAACCAGAAATACGGGCACTTTGGTTGTTAACCGGCTGAGTAACCTCAAACTGCATTTGCGGATCACCGGCAACAGGACCAACACTGTAGTTAGAGAATACGTCATCAGCAAACGCCTGACCTTCCTGGAAGTCGTCCGCACCATTCGGGAACGCGTCCGGGTTAGACAACAGTGCTGTCATGGTGAAGTAGTTACGCTCAGTCACTTCGATACCACGGGCTTCCAGTTCAGAAATCGCATCAGCAGATACGGTACCTGGTGCACCTGATGTCGCATCAAGTAAACCAAACAGGTTCTGAGATACCTGTTGAGTACCAACAAAGTTATCTACGTCTTTACGGTAGTAACCCACAGACACCATGCTCGACTCACCGTAGTAATACTCCAGTGACACGTCAAAGTTGTTTGACTCTAATGGATCCAGCTGGGCGTTACCACGGCTACCAGAGCCCTGACCACCTAAGTAAGTCGGACGACTTGGCGCGCCAATACTGGTAGCAGTGTACATTTGGTTGTAAGCCGGACGAGCCAGCGTCATGCTGTAAGAGAAACGGGCTTTCAGATCATCAGTTAAGTTTACTGACAAATCGATGTTTGGCAGCAGGCTCTCGTAAGAGTGCTTTTGTGCCAGTGCATCAGTACCGTTACCTAACTGGATGCGGAAGTCATTATCAGACAACCAGATGATTTGCTCTGGTACAGATTGCAGTGAGATTGACTCAACGTCAGTCTTCTCATAGCGCAGACCCACAACCAGGTTAGCTTCAAATCCACCGATTTCGCCGTCCATAGTCGCCATACCATACACCGAGAAGATATCTTCTTTAACGGTGTTGTTGTCAGACGCTACCGCAGGCAGCTGGCCAGGTGTATAGCCATAAAGAGGCGCTACTGCTTCTAACAGTTGTACCGCATTGCCAACAAAAGACACACTGCCCAGCGGAATAGTGCTTGCACCCGCAGGTACCGCAATAGCGTCAGCACCGGCAACACCGCTCATGTCGTGATCTTCAAAGGCACAAGAGGTACAACCCACTTCCAGCAGACCTTCCGGAATGTATTGAGGACCTACATCCGCAACACCCCAGCCACCCAGCTGCGCTTCAGTTTCGTAGCGAACCTGTTCCATTTCAGTGCTCAGATAGCCTACACCAAAATCAAGTTTGATATCAGAACCCTGATCCCAGGTACCATCTAAACGGAACTGATCAACGTCTGAAGTCTGGTCAGAAGAAATAGCACGGGTAACCTGAGGACCTACATCCGGCACATCAAAGATACCATTTCCGTTTCCTTTAATGAAATTGCCATCGGCATCTTGTGCATAATCATCAACAACGATGCTTGCCTGAGGCATTCTGCTGCCAAAGTCTACTGTTTGCCAGCCAGCAGTTGCACCCGCTACGTTAAAGCGAATAACGTTTTTACCGTATGGACCAGCGCCGCCTGAACTCGCTTGTGCTTTAGAAGCATCAAAACGCAGGTTTAATGAATCAGATGCCCACCAATCAACATTAAAGCCGAATGATTTCAGTTCGTCCTTCGCACCCATTACCAGGTTCTGGAAGAAGAAATCTTTACCGCCATCAATGTCTTCAGTGAAGCGAATTGGCGTAGCTACTACCGGGTTTCCGTCAAATTCCATATCCGTGAACTGACGAGCAAACCAGATGCCATCAACCACTGAAGTAGAGGTTATTTCGTTGCTCGCGTAAGTGGCATCAGCGGTGATGGTCATATCATCACTTACCGCGTACTGCACGGTTAACATACCGTTGATACGTTCGCGGTTATCTTCGTTTACACCCAGACCCAGGTTAGTTGGCATTGCCACCAGCTGACCTTGTGTTGGCGCATTAGTAACATTAGCACCCTCAACCAGACCGAATGTGCCCGGCGAGTTTACATCCCAGTTATACAGCTGGAACTGTTCAACACTCATGTGACGGCTACCAGAGTCACGCTCCTGATATGAACCGAACAGAGACACACCAAATTTCCCGTCGTCATTAACCCAGTTGGCTACGCCGCTCACTTCTGGCGTTACGCCATCGCCGCTTTCGTCTCTAACCGCTTTAACACCGATTGACCCACGGTTATCACCTTGGGCCAGTGGCTTTAAGGTATTGATATTGATTGTCGCACCAATACCACCTGATGGTACTGCCGCACGACCTGTCTTATAAACTTCGATACCGCTAACACCTTCCGAAGCCAGGTTCGAGAAGTCGAATGAACGGGTGGTGCCTGATGCGCCCTGATCTAACGGGTTACCCGTGATCGATGCAACGTTAGCTGCCGGCATTTGACGTCCGTTCAGAGTGATCAGGTTAAAGTTACCGCCAAAACCCCGTACGGTAACTTCAGAACCTTCACCGTTTACACGGTTAATCGAAACACCGGTAATACGCTGTAGTGATTCGGCCAGGTTAGTATCCGGGAATTTACCCATATCTTCAGCAGAGATGGCATCAACAACACCAGTAGACTGACGCTTTACGTTCATTGATTGTGACAAACTGCCACGCACGCCGCGCACTTCGATCTTTTCTACTGATTCCGCTTGTTGTGCCTGAACGCCTGTGGCGACCATCACATACAGTGCCCCGGAGACAGCAGTTGCTAGCTTGCTTTTATAAAACATAATTTGGTTTCCAATGAGATTAACACTTTTTTAATTATTTGCGCCAAAGAGCTTCGTTGTAGCTATCTGTTACCCAACCGATATAAATTCAACGTCAGGCCGAATAAACTTGCCTGGCTCTTAGCGCAGTGCTAAATCCAACACGGCTCTCTCAATCCGTATTGAACGATTACAACCGGAGATTCAGGTTAACCAGTTGTAACGCCGTATATGTATAGTTACATTTTCGTAACAATGCAAGCTTTTTGTAAAGCGACTTAACTAATTGATAATATTTTACACTCATTTATACAACTGGTGTGATCCTTGCTTTGCTTAAACGGGGCTTTTTTAGCCAAAATCGCCGCAGATTTAGCCGTCAAAACAAACAAAGCTGCTGAATAGTGACCATCATTTTTCTGAATATAATGGTTGGAATTAATCGAATTTTCCAAGAAAAGGACAATTCAAAAATAATTGAATTTATATTTTTTAATTTAATATCAATAGATTATTGATATGCGTCAGTGTTGATCCGTGGTGAAAGTTTGTAAAATTGTAAATTATCTGCCTCAATAAAGACGAAGCAAGGAGGATGCACCAGGAAAAGTGCAAAAAGCTTTTTCAGTTTTTAAAAAGCAGGTATATTAACAAAACATTTAGCAACCAAATATTAACAGGTTACTAACCTGGTGATTTGTTACCCTTAAAAATAATAATCAAACTGAACACAGCAGTTGATCAATGTGTTAAAAAAATAATGAAGCAAGCAGACACCCTACAACAAAACAACGGATTGGCTTTAATGACTGACAGGCAATTTTTCCATTGCCTGAAAGAAAACGGGCCCATGACCCGGGCTGCTATTGCCAAGAAAACCGGCATCTCCCGACCCACTATTTCAGAATCGGCACAGCGCCTTGAAAAAGCAGGTATGGTTGTGGAGACCACACGCAAGTCAAAAAACAAACAAGGCCGGGCCGGCGTTATTTACGAAGTAAATGCCAGTAAAGGCCTGACCTTAGCCATCGCTATCGACGTAAAACAGATCCAACTGCGGTTAACCGATTTATCGCTTAAAGTCATCCGCGATCAGTGCTTTTACATTGACCCCGGCTGGCAGCAAGAAGAACTCGCGCAGGCGATTTTGCGCTTTATTCGCATGGCAATTCAGGACCAGAACTCTCCCCTGCTGGCCATAGGCGTCTCGGTGGCTGTGCCAGTAAATTATCTGACAGGCGAAATACTGGCTCTGCCCTATTCCAAATTCAGTATTATCCATGGCATAAATTTTAAGCAATTATTCCAGCAAAATTTTGACTGTCCGGTGACCCTGGACAACGATGTGAACTGGGCAACCCTGGCAGAAAAGAGCCTGGGTATTGCCAAACACGTGTCTGATTTTGTGTTCATTTATTTTGGTGAAGGTATTGGTGCGGGTATTTTTCTGGATAATCACCTGATGCGAGGAGCTGCTGGTATTTCCGGCGAAATCGGGCATATCATGCTGGGAAAAAACGAAAACCTGCAGGATTTTGTCACTAATCAAAAACTACCAGAAGCGCTGGAGGAAGGCGCTGATTTAACGGGTCATCTGGCGATTTGTCAGATTGCCAGCACTCTGGCCACCATCGCAGCGGTGGTAAACCCAAAAATGTTTGTGCTGGGCGGCCCAATGACCAAATACCCGCAGTTTATTCCAGCCATCATTAATGAGATTCAGCCGATGCTGTTTAACAAGGTCAGTTTTGTGCCCAGTAATGCGCCGAATTACGCCCCGCTGAACGGCGTACAGGCTGGCACTTACGAGCTGGCGCTGACCTCATTTGGCTTGCCAACCCCACCAGAACCAACGCTCTGACTGTTATCCTAAGGCGCTCAGTATGAGCGCCAGTACAAAAGCAATAGATCCCAGCAAGGTTTCCATCACGGTCCATGTTTTCAGTGTGGTTTTCTCATCCATTTGTAACAGGCGTGACACCAGCCAAAAGCCCGAATCATTAAAATGCGACAGTACTGTGGCACCGCCAGCAATGGCGATAACAATACAACATAAATCCACAGCAGAAAGGCCCGGCGCCTGCGCCACAACCGGAGCCATAAGCGCAGCCGTGGTAGTTAGCGCGACCGTTGCAGAGCCCTGGGCAACACGCAGGCACACCGACATAACAAAAGCGGCGATGATCACTGGTAAGCCAGTATCAACCAGTAGCTGGGCAAAGGCATCGCCAATGCCGCCAGCTCTTAATACGCCGCCAAACATACCACCGGCACCAGTCACTAAAATAACCGAACACAACGGACCAAGGGCGTCGTTACATAAAGATTCCAACTGCTGGCGGCTAAACTGACGCCGAAACAGAAAAAACGCCATCAGCAAAGTCAGTAATAACGCCACTGGCGTTTTACCCAGCAGTCGTAAGCCCGACCAGACCCCGTCATCATCGCTAAGTATGCCCGCAACCTGCAGCGTATGAATCACCGTATCCAGACAAATTAAGCTAAAGGGTAATAACAAAATCAGTATTACCCGGCTAAAGGATGGGCTATTTGCCTGTGCTCTGGGTTCAGGCGCCTCACTGAACCATTCAGGTAACGGGATAACAAACCGTTTACCCGCATACAAAGCAAATAAATAACCCCCAAGATACCAGCTTGGAATGGCGATAGCGGTTCCGATAATCAACAATAAACCCAGGTTGGCGCCAAGGAGGTCAGCCGCCGCTACGGGACCAGGATGCGGCGGTACAAAAGCATGCATTACGGCGAAGGCACCGGCGGCGGGTAGCACGGTTAACAAGGAAGATTGCTTAAGACGTCGCGCCACACTTAATAAAATGGGCATCATCACAATTAAGCCGGCATCAAAAAAGATGGGAAAACCAAACAGTAACGAGGTAATACCCAGTGCCAGAGGCGCACGTTCAAGGCCGAATAAGCTAATCATTCGATTAGCCAGCACACCAGCGCCACCACTGCTTTCCAACAATTTACCAATCATGCCACCCAGCCCCACCAACAGGGCTACCGCAGCTAAGGTAGAGCCAAAACCCTGTAACATTACCGGTAACACTTGCGTAGCGTCTACGCCAGTTATCAAGGCGGTTATAAAACTTACCGTAATCAATGCGATAAGTGCATGTACCCGGGCCACAATTATGAGTCCCATAAGCAATAACACCATTGTCAGGCCGGTAAACAAGAGCACTAAATTGTCAGTCTGATTGCTCGCAAAATCCATGCATTCTCGATCTCATTAAAATTGTTAATTCACACCAGCCCATTTACCGGCTAGAATGTTACGCATAACATAAAGAAAAACATCTTTTTAACAAAAACGCAAGTAGACCTTATGACAAACATCGACTTACTCCCTTCCCCTGGGTGCATTATCATTATGGGGGTAAGCGGAAGTGGCAAAAGCACTCTGGGTGAGCGACTGGCAACCGTGTTAGGTGCCCGTTTTATTGACGGCGATGATTTGCACCCGCAACATAACATAGCAAAAATGTCCCGGGGAGAAGCCCTTACTGATAGCGATAGAGCGCCCTGGTTAAGTGCTATCGCGGCACGGGCTCAGCAACTTATTGAACAGTCTGTCTCGTCCGTTATTGTCTGTTCAGCACTAAAAAGGGACTATCGCGATAGCTTCAGAGCCCACATTTCCAACCTGCGTTTTGTTTTTTTAGACGGTGATTTTGACTTAATAAAAGCAAGAATGTTGGCGCGAGAAGGTCATTTTATGCAGGCAGAGATGCTGCAAAGTCAGTTTGATACGCTGGAGCGACCGGATAAATCTGAGCGGGATATTATTTCCGCCGATATTTCACTTCCCATAGACACGCTGGTGACAACCGTAGCCGACCATCTCAGCGCCGGCTAACCCAGCGAATGGCCATCGGTGTATGAAAAGCCCAAATCGAACAGTTTTTCTTTGCGTGGTTTGCCATTGATCACATCAATAATCAGACGTGCACTCTTAATGCCGATGGCCTGTCTGGGCGTAACAACACTGGTTAAGGGTGGCTGCATAGTCAGCCCGATATCGAGTCCGTTGTAGCCCATCACCGCCAGATCGTCAGGCACGCGAATACCTGCATTCTGACAAAACTGCATTGCCCCCACGGCTAAATCGTCGTTGGTGCAAAAAATACCATCCAGCCGGTCAAAGGTATCCAGCGCCTGTTTTAACAGGCTTCCCCCCTGAGAAAAGCTTGATTGGAAAGGCGTTGCCACAATCTGCGGCGTCAGGCCGGCTTCCCACATGGCCTGTTCATAACCCTGCTGACGTAACATGGTTCGCCGATCCAGGCGCGCCGCAAGATACACAATTCTGCGTTTGTTACTTTTTATCATCCGACTGACTGCATCAAATGCAGCTGCTTTGTGGTCTAGCCCCACCACCATGTCCAGGGGGGACTCGGGTAATTCCATGCACTCTACCACCGGGATCCCCGCCTGCTTCAACATTGTCCGGGTTCTTTCGGTATGCTCAGTTTCACACAAAATAAGGCCATCCACCTGATAAGACAGTAACATTTCGATTTTGCGTTCTTCAATGTGAGGATCATAACCAGAATGGGCGAGTAGAATATCAAAGGCTTCAGCATTGGTAATCGTTTCGATACCATCGACCAACGCCGAGAAAACCTGATTAGACAAAGACGGTATCACTACGCCGACAGTCCGGCTCAGCGCTTTTGACATAAGTGCTGGCGCGCGATTGTGTATGTATCCCGACTGCTTAACCGCCTGGGCAATTTTTTCCCGGGTCGCCGGGGCAACCTTCTCCGGCGTACGGAAATAGCGGGATACCGTCATTTTGGTAATCCCGAGCTGGTCGGCGATGTCTTGCAGCGAGGCGCGATTTGTCATTGATATAAAGGGTCTGAAGCCATTCAGCCGTGTATGTTACTCGTAACATTTATAATAACAACAGTCGCTGTGATTACCAGCTTAAATACCCTTCTATTTGCGCGCCCCGAATATTTGTGCGACAAAACCGCGACTATTGCGGATTTAACAGTTGCTGCAGTCTGGTCTGACTGTTTTCGCACCAAAAACAATCCTGTGCAGGCTTTAGCTGTAACGCTCGCTTAAACGCACTCTTTGCCGCCTCAGCCTGGCCACTCTCAAAATAGGCTTCGCCCAGACTATCCCACAGATTACCGTCATCAGAGAATAGTTCGACATTTAACGATAACAAGGCTATCGCATCGGCGAACAGCTGCTGATCCAGTAATCTCAGACCGGCCCGGTTTAAAATGCGCTTGTCATCAACCCGGCTGATGAAGGTTTTTTGTAAAACGGCTTTTTTATGCAGCGCGTTACCGGCAGTGGTTACCGATTTGCGTACTATTTCGCTGGTCAGTCCGCGGGTAAATTCAGGTAAGGGTTCTTGTTCAAACAGGTATTGCTCAATATAGAATGGCACAGCCATGGTACTTTCAACCATGGCATTAGAGGCGAACAGGATCAGCGACTGTTCATCGGGAAACCAGCGAAAATCAAAATAAAACACGCCATTTGAACCATTATGGCCAATAAATCGCGTATCACGGGGCGTTTTCATGATCGCCCAGCCGTAGCCGTAGTGACTGCTCCCCTCCTCATCTTCAGCAACGTGGGGGGAAAACAGCTGCTGACGGTACTGATCTTTTAAAATACGGTTAGTTTGCAACGCCTGTGACCACAAATACATATCGTTAAGGGTCGATAATATCCCGCCATTCCCTTTCAGGGGCCAGGCAATGGCAGCATCAGCAAAATACCGATCCCGGGTGCTACCGGTGTCGGCTTCACCAAATAAATACCCTGCCGCAGCGGGTTCTTGTCTGAGTTCCGGCTTAAGATAACCGGTGTGTTGCATTCCTGCCGGGGCGAATAAAGCAGATTGAACATAGCTTTCGTAGGGTTGACCACTTACCAGCTCAATAATTCTGGCCAGAATACTGTAACCGGCATTGGAGTAGGCATAGCCCTCACCGGGTGCAAAATACAGCGGTTCGTTGAATAACCGCGCAAAAAAAGTCTGGGTGGGGATATGTTCAAAATCCCTGGCGCCGATACCGTTAGCGATTCCCGCGGAATGCGACAGTAACTGATGCAGGGTAATTCCCTGTTTGTCTGGTGGGACATCGGCGAAAAAATCAGCCAGTGTCATGCTGGTGGTTAATTTACCTTGCTGCGCCAGATGCATTATCGCCGCCGCCGTAAATTGTTTGGTAACGGAACCGATATCAAACAGCGTCTCTGCCGTTACCGGCAAATGCGCATCACGAACCGCAAGGCCATAGCCCTGATTAAGGCGAACATCGCCCGCTTCTACCACCAGAACCGCACCACTGAAACCATTAGCAACGGAATCCTGCAAATACTTATCGAGTGTGGCAAATCGATCATCCGGGGCTGCTACTGCAAAATGCAGACTGAACATAGCCAGAATGGCAAAAATAAACCTAAGGTAGCTCACAATTATCTCCGTAACATCTTATTGCTGTTGAGCCTGAGTTTGCTGCCACTGGTTAACAAAACACGCATAAAGTGACTGTTCAAACAGGTAAAACGATATCGCTAACTGGCTGCTAAAAGAATTACAGGTGTTAACGGCAATGCGCGCCGCCTCATCGTGCGGGTAACCATAAACACCACAGGAAATGGCAGGAAAAGCAATACTGCGACACCCCTGACTAATAGCCAGCTCGCAACTACGCCGATAAGCGTTAGCCAGCGTTTCGGCTGGTGATGGATCGTTATGATATACAGGCCCAACGGTGTGGATGACATAGCGACAGGGAAGATTACCGCTGATTGTTAACCGCGCCTCCCCCGGTGGACATCGCATACCTGCCGTTACCGGCAAACTGCGGCAAGCTTTGAGCAGTTCTGGTCCTGCTGCATGATGAATCGCGCCGTCAACACCGCCGCCGCCAAGTAACGACGGATTCGCTGCATTTACAATAGCATCGACTGCGGCCGTGGTGATGTCACCCAGGATAAATTTGATCGCCATAAGAAGTCCCTTCTCAGGATGAGATTATCCTGTTGAGAATGCCATCGGCTCAGGAGATTTTCAAAACCCTATTGTTACAGAATATGTTTTTAGCTGCGAAGTGCTATGGGATCAGTGCCTCAGCGTGCCAGTCACCGTCATGCTGTGTAAAATAATAACGGGTTTGTGGATTGCCTCGCAGATTCAGGTAATCAACCGACGTTACCGTTAATGCCAGCACGCAAAAATGCGGCGGCACAACTTCGGTATCAGCACTGTGATCGACCAGTGAACGTTTAGGATGGGCACGTTTGGTGCCGGGCTCCCCCCACAAAAACTGCTGCCTGGCGCTAACCGACAATCGCTGCCAGTGATGCTGGCATAAAGACAGTGCGCTATCCGGCGTTTCCACCCGGGCGGTTACGGCCAAACGATATTGCTCGCGGGTTTTGCTAAAGTACCAGCAAATGCTGGCCTGTGGATTCAACTTTAGCTCAGGTACTTTGCAGTTGCGTGAATCAGTAACCACCCACAGCAGGGCCTCCGCATCGTCAAATCCGCGGCACACCACCGTACGATTTTGCGGGCAGCCGTTTTCATCCACGGTGGCAAGCTGGAAATAGCGACTTTCTGGTAAGTCACGGGTTTTATCCAGGCTTTTTAATAACCAGGTACGCCAGTCAGCCAACATGCTTACCCGTTTGCCTTAATAGCAGAGAATAACCGGTAGAAGTTGGCCGTTGTTGCCGCTGCCAGTTCAGCAACGGTAATTCCCCGCAGCTCAGCAATAAATTCTGCAACTTCCACAACATAGCCGGGCTGATTCGGTTTACCACGATGTGGCACGGGGGCCAGCCACGGCGAATCAGTCTCAATTAGCAAGCGGTCCAGCGGAATAGCTTTGGTGACCGCCTGTAACTCTGCTGCTGATTTGAATGTCACAATGCCAGAAATGGAAATATAAAAACCCAGCTCCATAGCCGCTTTTGCCATGGGTAAATCTTCGGTAAAGCAGTGCAATACACCAATAGTGTGTTCTGCCTTATATTGCTTCAGCAACGCAATGGTATCTTCACGGGCATCGCGGGTATGAATAATGAGTGGTTTGCCCGTTTCATTGGCCACTTTAATATGATCAATAAAAGATTGAATTTGTACTTCACGGGTATCTTCGCTGTAAAAGTAGTCCAGGCCGGTTTCGCCAATGGCAACCACTTTGTCACTGCTTGCTGCTGCCAGCAAAGTTTCGTAGTCACAAGCATCTTCCTGGTGCAACGGGTGCACGCCACAGGAGACTGACACGTCATCAAAACCACTGACTGTACTGAGCATCTGCGGGTAATCTTTTACCGATACCGATACACATAAAAAATGTTCAACACCGCGCTGGCGGGCGAAGGCCAGTGTTTGGCTGAGTTCTTCGCTGTTTTGTTTTAACCGGTCGAGATGACAATGAGAATCTACAAACAACAATAAGCTCCTTAAGCTTGTTTTAACAAAGAAAAAATCTGACTGAGTAACAGAACTTTATTGACGCCCGGATGACGTACCCGGACTGCAAAGGCGATACAATGCTGATAGCGCTGTAAATCTTCTTTACGCTGCGTTTTACAATATTGATCATGGAAATACTGCTGGCACCAGCTAATGACTTGTTCGGCCTGCTCCTGCCACTTACCGGCAACTTCCGTTACGTCCTGATTATTGCCCAGCAATGCTTCCAGGCCATCGACAAACTCACGGTAACTCAGCGTCGACTCGTCGCTAAGGGCTTCAGCAACTCTCAGCGGCGCGTTTCCGTAGGCATTTAGCAATGCGTTATCGACTTCGGTGTGTCCCTGGGATGCTAACCACTGTAAACTTTGCGCAGGCGAAGGCGTGGCAATAACATGTTTTTCACACCGACTCAGGATGGTGGGCAACAACCCGGCGATCCGATGGGTAAGCAGCAACAAATAAGTATTATCCGTTGGCTCTTCGAGGGTTTTTAACAGCGCGTTGGAAGCTGCTTCTGTCATTCGCTCCGCTGCGGGGATGATTAACACCTTATGCCGGCCAATTTGGGCTGTAGTATTCAGCTTACCAATGGCTTCACGTATCGCATCCACCCCCAGTAGCTTTTCGCTTTCCAGTACGTAGCGATCCGGGTGATTCCCCGCGTTAATCAGTTTACAGCTCTGGCACTCACCACAAGCCCCCTGCCCGCTGGGATGCAGGCATAAGATAGTTTGTAGCAAGGCATCAGCCAGCTCGCGCTTGCCCACGCCCTGTGGACCGCTGAGCAGAATACCATGATGCAGGCTATTGCGCTGAAAACGCTCTATCAGTTGTTGAAAACGGTTTTCCAACCACGGCAACATCAGCATGAAAGATAATGCTCCAACGCTTTACGTACATCACTGTGCACATCAGCCATGGGCTGCATCGCATTAATGGTGATGATGCTGTCGTCGGCGCCGGCCAGCTCAAGATAACGAGCCCGGGTTCGTTCAAAAAAGCCCAGTCCCGCCAGTTCTATACGGTCAAGTTCACCGCGACCGCGGGCACGTTCCAGTCCAACCGCCGGTTCGACATCCAGGTACAGGGTTAAATCCGGTTTAAAACCTTTTAGCGTAATATCGCGTAATGCCACCAATGTATCTGCATCAATTTGCCGGCCGCCGCCCTGATAAGCCTGCGATGACAAATCATGACGATCGCCGATAACCCAGCTATTGTCAGCCAATGCGGGTTTGATGACATTGGCCAACAGTTGTGCCCGCGCGGCGTACATCAGCATGAGCTCGGTTTCTTCCACCACCGTTTCCTGCCAGTTTTGTTTTACGCATTCGCGAATGGCTTCAGCCATTGGCGTACCGCCTGGCTCTCTGGTGGTTACCGTTGAGTGGCCCTGGGCCTTAACCGCAGATTCTACCAGTGCAATCACTGAACTCTTACCGGCCCCTTCAAGGCCTTCAACGACAATAAACTTACCTGCCATTTAGGGTTGTCCGTCCTTTCGGTTTAGCTGGAACTCTCGTACCGCTTTGTTATGTTCTTCTAATGTCGCAGAGAACTGATGACTACCATCGCCCCGGGCAACAAAGTATAAATCGGAAGTCAGCGCAGGCTGCAGCGCTGCATCTATAGCAACCCGGCCAATCATCGCAATGGGGCCTGGCGGCAATCCTTTATGTACGTAGGTATTATACGGTGTGTCCTCGCGCAAATGCTGACGGGTAAGATTGCCATCAAAACGCTCACCGAGGCCGTAAATCACCGTCGGATCCGTCTGTAGTCGCATATTACGTTCTAACCGGTTTACAAATACGCCCGCAATGCGCGCTCGCTCGGAAGCCAGCGCGGTTTCTTTTTCGATAATAGAAGCCATGGTCAGCACTTCAACCGGTTTGCTATATGGCAATCCCGGCTCGCGCTGCGCCCATTCAGCCAGCAAATATTGCTGCATGGCCACCGACGCACGGCGTAAAATATCGCTGGCCCTGGTGTTTTGGGTAAAATGATAGGTATCAGCCAGTAACAGGCCATCCGGCCCTGACAAAGGGTGAGGACTGTATTGCTGCCAGTCTTTTATCAATTCGCCTGCCAGTGACGCGCCATCAGCTTCAATATCCTGCTTGAGTCGGGGATGAGCAGCAAGCGCCGCCAGCCACTGCCGATAGGTTTGCCCCTCAATCAGACTGATTTCGAACTGGACTTCTTCACCCCGGGATAACACGCCAAATACCTCAGCCATCGTCATATCCGGGGAAATAGAATAAGTGCCCGCCAGTATAGGCTGCCCGCCATAAATAAATTTAAGCCACAATCTGGCGGCTAAAGACGGCATAGGCAACCAGCCATTGCGGTCAAACTCTCTCACCGTTTCGATTGCCCCTTGCCCCTGCGGCAGACTGTAAAGCACTGGCGCTGTAAGCAAAAGCGGCCGTTCAAACTGTTGAAAGAGCCAGACTGCAGAGGCTATTCCCGCACCTGCTAACAGGATTAACCCAATACAAAGGTTACGCAGCACCGTATTCTCCTGCGTATAGCGGCTTTAGCGTGTCCCACAAGCTCAGTACCGGTGCAACAGCCAGCTCACGACTCGCTGCCCCAATGGTAAGACGTTGTACTGGTACAACCTGCATCAGTGCATTAGAAAGGAACATCGCATCAGCATCGGCTACCTCAGACAGCGACATGGCGACTTCCTGAACAGGGACAGACTGGGCTAAGATGAACTGGCGCATCACGCCATTAACACCCGCGTGCTCTAACCCAGCGGTATACCAATGCCCCTCTTTCAACCAGAACAGATTGGCTGCACTGGCTTCAATCACCGTGCTGTTCTCATCGGTGACAATGGCATCATCATACGGCGAATTGGCCAGTGCACGTTTGATTAGCACCTGCTCTAAACGATTGGCATGCTTAAGCCCGGCGAGTAAAGGTTGTCTGGCCAGATTGACTCCGACGCTACCAAGGTGAATGCCCTGTTGCTGCCATTGTTGATAAAAAGCCGGAATTTCGTGCCAGCTAACGGCGACTGTTAACGCTGATTGCTCAGGTCGCGCATAGCCTCGCCCGCCCTGGCCGGCACCGATTAGCAGTTTTAAAACGCCATCCTGACGCTGTTTAAGCGCGCTTTGAATGACTTGCCGCACCGCGTTTTCTGCAACTGACAAACCAAGGGCAGCGCCGTCGTTAACCAGCCTTGCAATATGCCGGTTTAACAATGCTACTTTGCCGTCTTTTACGCTCATAGTGGTAAAAACACCGTCGCCATAGTTGGCCAAACGGTCATTCAGTGCAAATTGTTGAAGTGGAGCCAGTCCATTGGGGTCAGTCATACTACACGTTCAGCGGCTAAGATTAAGAATTATCGGAGGGCTATTGTATCAGTAATTCCATGAATACCAACCCGCGAGGTGTGATGGATAACCGGGCAAAATAAAAAGGGAGCCAGCGGCTCCCCTTCTTAACAGACTGAAATGGCTTAAGGGCGCTTGAAAATCAAGCTGCCGTTGGTGCCACCAAATCCAAAAGAGTTACACAGGGCATACTCTTCTTCAAAGGCTTTGGCTTTATGCGCAACAAAGTCCAGATCGCAACCTTCGCCCGGCTCATCCAGGTTAATGGTTGGCGGTGCTAATCTGTCACGCAGCGCCAGAATAGTGAAAATCGCTTCTACCGAACCGGCTGCGCCAAGTAAGTGACCAGTCATCGACTTGGTTGAGCTAACCAGTACTTTATAAGCATGGTCGCCAAAAACGCTCTTCACTGCTGATACTTCGGCAATATCACCGGCTGGCGTAGAGGTGCCATGGGCATTGATATAACCAATCAGAGTCGGATCGATCTTAGCATCGTTAATCGCATGCACCATAGACGCAGCCGCGCCTTCACCATTTTCTGGTGGTGAAGTCATGTGATACGCATCACCGCTCATACCAAAACCGACCAGCTCAGCATAAATGGTAGCACCACGAGCCACTGCGGCTTCGTACTCTTCCAGCATGACTACACCTGCGCCTTCGCCCATAACAAAACCGTCACGGTCTTTGTCCCATGGACGACTGGCTTGTTGTGGTGCATCGTTGCGTGAAGACAACGCCCGGGCAGAGGCAAAGCCTGCCATGCCCAACGGCGTAATAGATGCTTCTGCGCCACCGGCTAGCATGGCATCAGCATCGCCATAGGCAATCGTCCGCGCCGCTACACCAATATTGTGTACACCTGTAGTACAAGCGGTAACAATATTCAGGTTAGGTCCTTTCAAGCCTTCCATGATCGAAAGAAAACCAGAAATCATGTTGGTAATGGTTGAAGGCACGAAGAATGGTGAAACCCGACGAGGACCACTGTTAACCAGCTTGCTGTGGTTTTCCTCGATGAGCTCAAGACCACCAATACCAGAACCAATCGCAACGCCTACACGCGCAGCGTTGTCAGCGGTAACCTCAAGACCGGAATCCTGTAATGCCTGCTTACCAGCAGCAATACCTAACTGGATAAAGCGGTCCATCTTCTTGGTTTCTTTTTTATCGATATACTCTTGCGGATCAAAATCATTGATTTGACCAGCAAAGCGGGTGGAATAGTTACTGCAATCGAAATGGGTGATGTCGCCAATCCCGCTTTCGCCAGCCAGAATTCGGCGCCAGGTTTTGTCTGTCGACAAGCCTAAGGGAGACAGCATACCCAAGCCAGTAACCACTACGCGACGTTTTGTCACAGTATGTCCTCGCATTGGAACTAATCAGAATAAATTACCCGTGACAACTCAGGATTGAGTAATGAAATGGTCACGGAATACATACGAAAACGGCTCCGTTACAGAGCCGTTTTTCATCGCTTAAAAAGAGGCTTACGCGTCTTTGTTAGCGTTGATGTAGTCGATTGCAGACTGAACAGTAGTGATTTTCTCTGCTTCTTCGTCTGGAATCTCAGTGTCGAATTCTTCTTCCAACGCCATTACTAACTCAACAGTGTCAAGTGAATCAGCGCCCAGATCATCAACAAAAGATGCTTCGGATTTTACTTCTTCTTCTTTAACACCAAGCTGCTCAACGATGATTTTTTTTACGCGCTCTTCAATGTTACTCATAATTCTAGGTTTCCCTTAACGTCACTAGATACAAAAAAATTGTCGCTAGTTTATTTTGCAAAATAATCGCTTGCAAGCGACCAGTAGGAACAATCCATCTGGTCAAACCAGCAACGAACCAAGTTTAATCAACAAGATTTTAACATTCAAGGCTTTCTCTGTCTGTGTGTCAATGCAAATATGCAAAATTTGACACAAAGTAGAATTAGCCCATGTACATTCCACCATTTACATGGATAGTCTCACCAGAGATGTACGCCGCACCGTCGCTCACCAGGAACGCCACTGTTGCTGCCACTTCTTCTGGCTGACCTAAACGATTCGCCGGAATATCTTTGAAAATGGCTTCACGTTGCTCATCGCTCAGGGCTTTAGTCATATCGGTATCGATAAAGCCTGGCGCTACAACATTCACCGTAATCCCACGCGAAGCAACCTCACGTGCCAATGATTTAGAAAAACCAATCACACCGGCTTTTGCCGCTGCGTAGTTAGCCTGACCTGCATTACCAGAGCTGCCCACTACTGAGCCAACATTCACGATGCGGCCAAAACGTTTCTTCATCATTCCACGCAAAACGGCTTTTGACAATGAAAAGATAGACGTCAGGTTGGTGTCGATAATCGCCTGCCATTCTTCGTCTTTCATTCTCATTAACAGATTATCACGTGTGATACCTGCATTATTGATCAGGATCTCTACCGGACCAAATTCTTCAGTAATGGCTTTGATCAGTCCGTCAACGGCACCTTCTTCGGTCACGTTGAGCTTCATACCTTTACCGCCGGATGCTGCCAGGTATTCTGTAATCGCTGCAGCGCCGCTATCGCTGGTTGCTGTGCCAATCACTACCGCACCCTGCGCTGCTAACTGCGTAGCAACAGCTTTACCAATTCCACGGCTAGCGCCGGTTACCAGGGCAATTTTACCTTGTAAATCGCTCATTGAAAAAAGATTCCTATTATTCTGCCTGCCAGGAAGCCAGGGTATCCGGCGTATTGACAGCAATATAATTAACAGATTTTACGATACGTTTGCCAAGCCCGGTAAGCACTTTCCCCGGACCCACTTCAATAACGGTATCAATACCTTCCGCGGCCAAAAACTCAATGGTTTTGGTCCATTGTACCGGACAATAAAGCTGACGAACCAACGCATTACGAATACCGTCTGGTTCAGATTCAACCGCTACGTCTACGTTATTGATAACTTTTACCGCTGGCGTAGCCATCGCGATGTTTTCCAGCTTGTCATCCAGGTGATCCGCCGCCGGGCGCATCAGTTCACAGTGTGAAGGCACGCTTACTGCCAGTGGCAATGCGCGTTTGGCGCCGGCTTCTTTACAGGCGTTAGCCGCTTGCTCAGCGGCATTTTTCTCACCAGCGATAACTACCTGACCAGGTGAGTTAAAGTTAACCGGTGATACCACATCACCAGTGGCAACAGCGGTTTGCTGGCAAATTTCAGCAATGCTGTCGTCATCCAGGCCAATAATGGCGTACATCGCGCCAGCACCAGCAGGCACAGCCTGCTGCATAAACTCACCGCGCGCTTCAACCAGTTTAACGGCTTCAGCAAAGTCCAGTGCACCAGCACAAACCAGTGCAGAATATTCACCTAAGCTGTGACCTGCCATGTATTCTGGTGCTATACCCTGCGCTTCAAGCAGACGGTAAATAGCCACACTGGCAGTTAATAACGCAGGCTGCGTTACCTGAGTTTCATTCAGTTTGTTATCCGGGTCGTTTTGCACCACGTCCCATAAATCATACCCCAGCGCTTCAGAGGCTTGCGCAAAGGTGTCGAGAATAGACGGATGAACGTCGGCCAGCTCCTTGAGCATGCCAACCGCTTGAGAACCCTGTCCAGGGAACACACAGGCGATACGAGTCATAAAGCATCCTTATAATTGTTCTAATACAGGTGTTGTCGGCAGACAAACCATCCTGGCGTTGTTAGTACCTAACTAAAGCAGAAGCCCAGGCAAAACCACCGCCGAATGCTTCCAGCAATAAATGTTGTCCACGTTTGATGCGGCCATCACGGATTGCCTCATCCAGCGCAGTTGGGACCGTAGCCGCTGATGTATTGCCGTATTTTTCCAGCGTCAGCACAACCTGATCCAGCGACATATCCAGTTTTTTGGCGGTCGCTTTAATAATTCTAAAGTTGGCTTGATGCGGCACTAACCAGTCCAGATCGCTTTTCTGCATGTTGTTGGCAGTCAGCGTTTGCTCGACGATTTCAGATAATTTGGTTACGGCCACACGAAATACTTCGTTGCCCTTCATGGAGCCCCAGTTTTCGTCGATGGACTGTGGATTCATTTTGTCCGGATTACCGATTTTCAGCAAGTCCCCGTAAGAACCCGCCGCATTAATGTGGGTAGATAAAATACCCGGCTCATCACTGGCTTCAATAATCGTCGCACCCGCTGCATCACCAAACAGGATGACCATAGTGCGGTCAGCCGGGTTGATATGGCGGCTCAGACAATCTGAACCGACCACCAGGATACGTTTAGCCATACCACTTTTTATGTACTGATCGGCAATACTTAATGCATAGCAGTAACCCGCACAAGCGGCGGCCACGTCAAAGGCCGGGATGTTATCAATGTTGAGGATATTTTGGATTTCACAAGCAGTGCTTGGCAAAGCATGGCGGCCGGAGGTTGTCGCACATACTATCATATCCAGAGAGGAAGCCTCGATACCAGCGGCCTCAAGCGCCTTTTTACTGGCTTCTGCCCCCATAGTCGCAGCGGTTTCATCTGCACCAATAATTCTGCGTTCTTTAATGCCAGTGCGGTCAGTGATCCATTCGTCACTGGTGTCCACCATCAACTCTAAATCGGCATTTGTACGTACGTCGCTAGGATAATAGCTACCCGTACCAATTATACGAGAGTATTTGCTCAAAGTTGCTCCAATAAAACGGTTTCTATTCTACTTTTTATTTTTTCAGGCACGTTTATCTCAGCTTCTTGCTTGGCCTGCAATATTGCGTAATAAAACGCCTCCGCTGAGGCATTGCCGTGACTCTTGATAACAATGCCGCGCAATCCTAACAGACTGGCCCCATTATACTGGTCGGGGTTCACACGATTGTAAACTGTTTTTAGTAAGGGTAAGGCGATTCGCGCCATCATCCGGCTAAAAAAGTTAGCCTGCGACTGACGTTTTACTTCATTAATTACCAGCTTCGCAAGTCCCTCACAGGACTTCAGCGCAATATTGCCGGTAAAACCGTCGGTAACTACCACATCGGCAGAGTCGGTAAAGATGTCATCACCTTCCACATAGCCGATATAGTTTATGCCTTTGGCGTTACGAAACAACTGGTCGGCATATTTAACCTGAGCATTCCCTTTTATATCTTCTTCGCCAACGTTTAATAATGCCACCCGCGGCGACTGCACTCCGCTTAACTGTTCGGCCAGAACCGATCCCATCACTCCATACTGAAACAAAATTTCAGAGGTGCAGTTAACGTTGGCACCCAGGTCGAGTAAAAATACCCGGTGATGACCGGCAGTTGGCATGTCAGAAACCAGCGCAGGCCTGTCGATACCTGGCAAGGTTTTAAGCAAATAAAAGGACATGGTTAACAGCGCGCCGGTATTTCCCGCACTCACGCAGGCATCGGCTTCTCCAGACTCAACCAGCTGCAGTGCACTCCACATCGATGATTGCTTTTTATTACGTAATGCAGATGTGGGCGCTTCGCCCATTTCCACCACTTGCGCACAATGACGCACGACAACACGGTCGCGTTGCTGCGGTGTCAGGTTTTCCAGAGCGGGAAGAATAACGTTCTCATCACCGCACAAAATAAATTTAGTATCGGTAATGGACTGAATAGCTTTTTGAACAGCGGATAGAATAACAGGGGGGCCATGATCGCCCCCCATGATATCTAACGCAATGGTTAGTTTAGACAAAATGTCAGCACCAGTAACTTAGTTACCGATAACTTTTTTGCCTTTGTAGTAACCATCAGCGGTCACGTGGTGACGGCGGTGTGTTTCACCCGACGTTGCATCGACAGACAAAGTCGCGCCTGTCAACGCATCGTGTGAACGACGCATGCCGCGCTTACTACGCGTTTTACGATTTTGTTGTACTGCCATAACTTACTCCTGGTCTCGCTTAAGTTCTTTCAAAACCGCGAAAGGGTTTGGTTGCTTCTGTTCCGGTTCAATCTCGCCAAACTGCATATCGTCACTGGAGACTGCACACGCTTCCTCTGCATGAAAGGGTACAATCGGTAACGACAAAATCAGCTCGTCTTCAAATAATTGAAGAAGATTGACTTCTCCGTGGTCGCCGACCTCTACCGGATCATAGGCATCGGGTAATGCTTCTGCGTCTTGTTGTCCCTGCACCGGACTAAAACAAAAATCAACATGAAGCGGACAATCAAATGCCTCGTTACACCGTTGACAGAGTAAAACCACCGCGGTGTCCAGAGTGCCGTGAAAAACAGTAAGACCCTGCGCGTCTTTTTTGAACTGCACTTTCACTTCAACCCATTCGTCACTACTGACAACGGAACCCATAAGTCGTTCCATGTCTTTGGTCGCAATGACACCCTCATAATCTGAGCGTTTCAGCGCGCTTTTGACCGGTTCAACCTGGTGCGGTAATTTCACTTTCTGCATAGGGCGCGCATATTATAGCGTCAGCCCTTTACTGTCAAAGGATTAATCGTTTTTTTACCAATCTGGCAAATTCCGCTAAACTCTGTGCCGATTCCCTTGTTATAAAGGGGTTTATAACATGACGACAGAAATATAATAATCATGACAGCACCCAGAATTATCCTTGCTTCGTCCTCAGCTTACCGCAGGGCCCAATTAGCTAATATTGGTTTTCAGGTTCCGGGCATCAGCCCTAATATCGATGAAACCGCAAAACCCAACGAAACACCTCAGGATTTAGCCTGCCGCTTGTCACTGGAAAAAGCCCGTGCCGTTGGCAGCGATTACCCTGACGCCGTTATTATTGGCGGCGACCAGGTGGCTACAGTAACCGATGGCGCAGGTAAACAGCATATTCTTGGCAAACCCGGTACGCTGGATAAAGCCATGGAGCAGCTCGAACTTTGTTCTGGTAATAAAGTGCGGTTTATTACGGCACTGAGTTTGGTGCATGAGGCCGGCCAGCGTGAACAAACGCAGTTTGAAGATGTATTTGTTACCTTTTCTACCCTGAGCGACTCTGTGATCGAGCGCTATTTATTAAAAGAACAACCCTACGACTGTGCCGGCAGTTTTAAAGCAGAAGGCGCCGGCGTACTGTTGTTCGACCGTATCGACTCAAGGGACCCGAATACCCTGATTGGCCTGCCCGTAATGTTACTGCGTGATATGCTGGCAAACTGGCAAATCAATTTGCTCGATTTAACTTTCAGCCATTATTAAGCGGTGCAGCTCGTCAATGCTGTGCACAATAGCTTTAGGGTGATGTTTAGCCAGGTTCACTGCGGCATGCACGCCATAGCTCACCCCTACCCGGTCCATGCCAATCGCCTGGGCCATTTGCATGTCGTAGGTAGTATCACCAATCATCAGTGCCTGTCCGGCAGAAAGCCCCTGCTCGGCCAGCAATTGTAACAACATATCCGGCGACGGCTTGGAGTCTGCTTCATCGGCGCAGCGCGACGTAGTAAAAAAATGCCCGGTACCGGTTTGCTCCCAGGCCCGGTTTAATCCCCGCCGGGCTTTACCGGTAGCGACTGCCAGTTTGTATCCGGCTGTGGTTAAATCGCTCAGCATGGCTTCAACACCATCGAACAACGGGCAAGGCGTGGTATCAGCGCCCAGATACACTTCTTTGTAGGCCAGCGTTAATCGCTCGGCCAGCTCATCATCGTCAGTATTAAACAGCTGCTTAATGGCTGGCTTTAAACTAATACCGATAATATGACTCACCGCTGCGGCGGTGGGAACGGTTACCCCGCAACGCTGCGCGGCTTTTTGCATACAACTGACAATTTTGGCTGCTGA
The DNA here is from genome assembly GCF_001758465.1 of Marisediminitalea lipolytica. Classification (GTDB taxonomy): domain Bacteria; phylum Pseudomonadota; class Gammaproteobacteria; order Enterobacterales; family Alteromonadaceae; genus Alteromonas; species Alteromonas lipolytica. The sequence continues at coordinate 89,370 of NZ_MJIC01000006.1, read as the reverse complement.
ATCCATCAGCGTGCCATCCCAGTCAAAAATGATGAGTTCGTACTGCCTGGTCATAATAATCCGTCGTTATTTTTTAAGCGCATTGACTGTATGGCTGAGTTGCTCGTCGTAGGGGGCCGTAAAGGTCACCACCTCTTCTGTATTCGGATGCGTAAGGCGTAAACTCGCCGCGTGTAAAAACAAGCGGTTGAGACCGACAGCCTTCATTTTCTTGTCAAACTCCGCATCACCATATTTATCGTCACAGGCAATAGGGTGCCCGGCATGTAAACAATGCACTCTGATTTGATGGGTACGCCCGGTAATTGGTGACGCCTCCACCAGGGTCGCATTGTCAAATTGTTGCAGAATACGGTAGCGGGTTTCAGACGGCTTGCCTTGTTCCGAGACGCTGACCAGCCTTTCGCCGGATTGCAAAATGTTTTTCTGCAAAGGCGCTTTAACCTTAAATCGATTTTGCGGCCACTGCCCGGCTACCAGCGCATGATAGCGTTTGTCCATCTGGCTGTTACGCAGTTGCTCGTGCATATGACGCAGTGCTGAGCGTTTTTTAGCCACTAAAATACAGCCGGAAGTATCACGGTCCAGTCGATGTACCAATTCCATAAATTTAGCATCGGGTCTTAATGCTCGCAGACCTTCGATTAAGCCAAAGCTCAAACCACTACCGCCGTGAACCGCAAGGCCAGAGGGTTTGTTAAACACAATAAGGTGATTGTCTTCAAACAAAATATGCTGTTCGAGACTGGCTATTCTTTCAAGTTTTGGTGAAGGCAATTCGGGCGTTTCACTTACCCGCACCGGGGGGATCCGAATGATATCGCCCGCGGCCAGTTTATATTCGGGTTTAACCCGCTTTTTATTCACCCGCACCTCACCTTTTCGCAAAATACGATAAATAAGGCTTTTCGGTACCCCTTTAAGATAAGTACGTAAAAAGTTATCGACACGTTGACCGGCCAAATCAGGCTCGGCCTCTACAATTTGCACCTGGGAGGTTGCAGGAGTGGTTTCTTGTGATGTCACGGCAGAAGGATCGGATGTTTTCATGGCCGCGATTCTACCGTATTTGAACCGGACATTCACTTACTGCACGCGGAATAAAGCAAATTGGCCCGGCGTAAGACTGACAAACAGCCCTAAAAGCGCCTCTTGCCGGCATTTACCCAAGTAAATTAACTTCCGGCAGCTCGTATTACTTGCCTATTTCTTCGCTTTGGTGCGATAATCAATTTGTTTTAACTGACACAACACTGAGAACTAACACTGACAAGTGTTTGACAGACTCGTTGTTAGAATAACGTTAAACTAAAATGTGAAACAACCGGTCGCAGAGTCTGTATTGCTGTTTAGCCCCCGCCGCTTGCGGAATTATCATACGGGTGAGTTGAGTAATACAACGTGCGTTGATGAAGAATCACGTAGCTGAAAACTTGCGACAATGGCAAAAATAATTTGCCGTTTAGTTATACAGAATTGAATTGACATTGATTCACTGAGCAACGAAGTTTTGCTCGGTGATCACCAAAAAAGATGAATCAGGGCCGTCGTTCCCGACACCCAATAAAGACAGAAACGCTTTTTTTAAGAAGTAAAAAGCGAATAGAATCAAGGGTAATACGACAATACAACAGGATCCCTGCCCAACGAGAGGTTGCGCGGTGAGGTTTTGCACAGTCACTTTAATTGTGTATCTGAACGGCTGTAAGAAGAAACAGAGTTAGATACAATGAAAAGAATGCTAATCAACGCAACGCAACAAGAAGAGTTGCGTGTTGCCCTGGTAGACGGGCAACGTTTATATGATTTAGATATAGAGAGTCCCGGACACGAGCAGAAAAAAGCCAATATTTACAAAGGTAAAATCACCCGCGTAGAGCCAAGCTTGGAAGCGGCTTTTGTAGACTATGGCGCTGAACGCCACGGATTCCTCCCTCTAAAAGAAATCGCCCGCACGTATTTCCCCAAAAACTACAAGCTTGACGGCCGTCCGAACATTAAAGATGTTATCAAGGAAGGTCAGGAAGTTATTGTTCAAATCGACAAGGAAGAACGCGGTCAGAAAGGCGCTGCCCTGACTACATTCTTATCACTGGCCGGTAGTTATCTGGTATTAATGCCTAACAATCCGCGCGCCGGTGGTATTTCCCGTCGTATCGATGGTGATGAGCGTACTGACCTTAAAGCCGCCTTATCCAAACTGGACCTGCCAGATGGCATGGGCCTTATCGTACGTACTGCCGGTGTTGGCAAATCCTACGAGGAACTGGATTGGGATTTACGGGTACTACTGACCCACTGGGAAGCCATTTCAAAAGTAGCAGAAGAGCGCCCTGCACCGTTCCTTATCCACCAGGAAAGTAACGTTATTGTTCGCGCCATTCGCGATTATTTACGCCGTGACGTAGGTGAAATTCTGATTGATAAACAGCGTGTTTACGAGCAGGCCCTGCAACACATTGAACTGGTACGCCCTGATTTCGCAAGCCGCGTAAAACTGTACAAAGGCGATGTACCACTGTTCAGCCATTACCAAATCGAAAGCCAGATTGAATCTGCCTTTGAACGGGAAGTACGCTTACCTTCCGGTGGTTCGATTGTTATCGACCCAACTGAAGCACTGACCTCTATTGACATCAACTCTGCCCGCGCAACCAAGGGTGGTGATATCGAAGAAACAGCCCTGAATACCAACCTCGAAGCGGCAGATGAAATCGCCCGTCAGTTACGTCTGCGTGACTTAGGTGGCCTGGTCGTTATCGACTTTATCGATATGACCCCGGTTAAACACCAGCGCGAAGTAGAAAACCGTATTAAGGATGCCGTTAAACCAGACCGCGCACGGGTTCAGCTTGGTCGTATTTCGCGTTTCGGATTGCTGGAAATGTCCCGTCAGCGCCTGCGTCCTTCGCTGGGTGAATCTGCGCACAATGTATGCCCGCGCTGTTCTGGTCATGGTACGGTTCGTGGAACAGAATCCCTGGCACTATCGATTCTGCGTATTCTTGAAGAAGAAAGTATCAAGGACAATACCGGCCAGATTGAAGCTCAGTTACCCGTAGCTGTAGCGACTTACCTGCTTAATGAGAAGCGCAAGGCCGTTCAGAATATTGAGAAGCGTCATGGTGTCAGCCTGATCCTGATCCCAAATCCGAATCTGGAAACACCACACTATCAAATCGTTCGTCACCGTACGGATGACGTGATCACCGACGCCAGCTACAACATTGCGCTGGCAGAAGTGGAAAGCGAAGAAAAATCCAGTGGTGTAACCACGCCGGTCAAGCGTGAAGAGCCTGCTCTGCAGGGCTTAATTGCGCCTACCGCAGCACCGGTAGTAGCGCCAAAACCAGAAGAAAAACCAGTTGAAAAGAAAACCGGTTTATTGGCGGGACTGGGCAAATGGTTAGCCGGTTTATTCGCTTCAGAAGAAGAAGTAGTTGAAGAAAAGCCGAAGCCAAAACCACGTAACAATAACCAGAATAACCGTCGTCGTAATAACAATAACGACCGTCGCCGTAATAACCGTTCTGGTAAACCTCGTCGTAACGAAGGTAACGAAAAGCCAGCGGAACAACAAACCAACGAAAAGTCTGCGGATTCTGATAACCAGCGTCAGGACAGACCAAAGCAAACCCGTGGCCGTAATCGTTCACGTAACAAGCCGCAGTCTGATAAAGCCGATAAAGTTAACGAAGAAGCCGTTGAGTCTGCTGCTCAGGCTAAGGAAACCCAGGGCGAAACCGAAAAGCCAGCACGTAAAAAGCAGGTTAAAGAGCGTCGTCAGCGTCGTGAAATAAAAGGCAGTGTTCGTGCAGAAGGCGGTACTGACAAGCACCCGGTGCAAACCAAAGCAACTCAGGAAAAAGCTGAACAGAAAGCGGCTGAAGCCGCAGCTCAGACAATCGAGGAGCAAAAGGTTAACGATGCGCCGGTAGCTGCAGCAGTTGAAGAAACTGTCGCTACAGAAAACGTTGCCGCGCAAACCTCACCGGCGCCGGTTCAGAGTGAACAGGGCGAGGCCGAAAAGGTTGCCGCAGCGCAACCTGCGGCAGAAAGCCAGGAAGAGGCAAACCAGCAGGACGATGAAGACAAAGCCCGTGGCGATAAGGGCTCTCGTAGCCGTAGTCGTCGTTCGCCGCGTCACGCACGTGCCGCTGGTCAGCGTCGTAAGAAAGAAAAATCAGACGACGATAGCCAGCCGCAGCCAGCGCAGCAGGACGAGTTGCAGTTTGATACGCCTGCCGAACAACCTGCTCCGGTTAGCGAAGAAGCGGTTAGACCGGTTACTAACGAGCGCCCTGCTGAAACCGAAGAAGCACCTCAGCAGGTGGAAATCAACCTGGACACTGAAGTACAGACTGAACAGCCTGTAGCGCAAACCAGTACTGAAGAAGTGCAGGCAGCGCCAGAAGTTGCTGAGCAAGCGGCAACTGAAGATGCGCCGGCCGAAGCGCAGACCGAGGAAACTGAAGCAGCTGAACCGGTTGAAGAAACTACTTCTCAGGTAACTGAACCGGTTAGCGAAGAAGCGCCCGTTGCAGAAATTGAAGAAGTAACTGAAGTTGCAGCAGCAACTGAAGTTACGGAACCTGCGGTAACTGAAGAAGTTGAACAGCCTGTTGAAACGGTACAGTCAGCACCAGCTGAAACCGCTAAGGCCACGGTTGAGATGGCTCACAGTCTGGGTAAATTTAACGTATCTCACCCGATGACTAACCCGGCTACGGTGGAAGCATCAATGATTGAGGTGGCATTGACTGCCAGAGCAGACGAACAGCGTCCGGCGCTGACCGTGTCTGGTCGCATAGCAATCATTGGTAATGCCACTGCCAGCGCGTCGGCTCCAACGACACGCCCGGCCAGTCTGTAGGATACAACACAAAACCTGAGGGCCAGCCATGCTGGCCCTTTTTGTTTATAAGCACTGATTATATGACGACACCCGACCCAAAATTAGTTTTGTGGCTGCAAAGTCTGTTGGCAGATCCACAACTACAAGAGTTTGAATTGGTACAGTCACTGTGGAGTGATTTTGGTCAGTTGTTACGTTGTTACTCTCCTGCCCGGCAATCGCATCTTATTATCAAACTTATCCGCGAACCGGCTAGTTTTAAGCATCCCCGGGGCTGGAACAGTCAACACAGCCAGCAGCGGAAGTGGCGTTCCTATCAGATTGAGCAGCATTTTTACCAAAATTACGCAGCCAGATTAGCCTCTGACGCCAGGGTGGCAGAATTAATCGTCACCGATCAACAGCATGAAATAACTGTTCTGGTGTTAAGTGATCTTAATGAAGCGGGATTCCCTGTCCGTCATCACAGGTTAAATGCCAAAACATGTCGCCCTGTACTGGCCTGGTTAGCCGCCTTCCATGCCACCTTTATGCAGCAGCCTGCCGAAGGTTTATGGTCACAAGGTAGTTACTGGCATCTCGCTACGCGCCAGGATGAATATGATCAAATGGCAGATGGTCCGCTAAAGCAATATGCTGCACGGTTCGACCAGGCATTAAGGGAATGCCCGTACCAAACGCTGATACACGGTGATGCCAAGGTCGCTAATTTTTGCTTTAGTGAGGACGGAAAATCGGTGGCAGCCGTGGATTTTCAGTACGTCGGTGGCGGTACTGGTGTGCAGGACGTAGCTTACTTTCTGGGGAGCGTCATGTCTGATAACGAGCTAAGCCGCTATACAGACGATTGTTTAGCCTTTTATTTCGATCGGTTAAAAGAGGCGCTGGGCACAACAACAGATAGCGCGACGGCCAAAGACATATGCCAGCACTGGCAGGATTTGTATTGCGTGGCCAACGCGGATTTTCATCGCTTTCTGGCAGGCTGGAGCCCTTCTCACAGTAAAATTAATCCGGTGTTGCAAGATCAAACAGACCAGGCAATTGATTATGTCAGGAGGGCAACAACAGACTAATGTCTCTAGCAGCACAGCTGCTATCTTGCACCGGTTAATTTTTAATCTATACGATGCGTGATTAACATGTCATGATGACCATGCACTAAGCTGTTATGGTTTACCTATCCCTCCAGGGTTTGTTAATGACAAGGACAACGCGCTATGGACAGATTTAAGTTATTTTATAGTTCAGCACGATACACCGTACTTACCCTGCTGTGCAGCGTGACGATTCTGATAGCCTGCACACCGGCGCCGGATAACGAGCCCCCCGGTACGTCAACTGAACAGGTAGCACCCCTGTCAGAATCAGAACGATTAAACCTGTGGTTTGATGAGAAATATGAAGAACAGCTACAGTTTTCTCCTATTACCCTAACGATTCTTGGCCGAAAGGATCAATACGGCGAACTGGATGATGTATCGGAGAACGCCGAGGCCGAACAACTGGCCTGGCGGGCGGCTACGGTTAAAGAACTCAAGTCGCAATTTGATTATGCCCAGCTGTCTGATGATGCCCGCATTTCCTACGACCTGTGGCTTTATCAGTATGAAGCCGCTGTGGCACTGGCGCCGTTTAAGCGCCGGACGTATGTGTTTAATCAGATGATGGGGATACAATCTTTATTACCCACCGTGTTGATTAATTATCACAAGGTCGACGACCTTAGCGACTTAACCGCGTATATCTCACGATTACAACAAACCGGTCGGGTGATGGAACAGCTTATCGACCGTGCCAGGCTTGCTGCAGATGAAGGGGTGAAAGCGCCCTACTTTGCCTACGAAGGCGTTATCACACAGAGTAAAGCAGTAGTCACTGGCTTTCCGTTTGATCCGGACAGTGACACCGACGCCGCGATTTACGCCGATATCAAACAAAAAGCGAATCAATTGATTACCGATGGCAAGCTTGCTGCGGCACAGTTGGATGAGTATTTACGCCAGGCTCAGGAAGCGCTTATATCCAGCATGGGGCCGGCTTACACCGCATTAATCAACTGGTTTGACAATGACTTACCCAATCTCAGTAAAGACGCCAAAGGCGTGTGGTCACTCCCGGATGGTGAAGCTTACTACAATGCCATGCTGTTAAACTCCACCACCACTGCCATGACCGCCGAAGAAATTCATCAGTTGGGCCTCAGTGAAGTCGCCCGCCTGCGTGCAGAAATGGAACGGGTGAAAGAGAAGATGGGTTTTGCCGGTTCACTCAATGAATTTTTTGATTACAGCCGTTCTGATGTAAAGGATGAACGATTTTTCTATCCTGATACCGATGCTGGCCGTCAGGCCTATCTGGATGACTCCACGGCTTATATCAATCACATGAAAACCTTATTACCGGATTACTTTGGCCGCTTGCCCAAAGCCGATTTGGTGGTAAAACGGGTAGAAGCCTTTCGCGAAGAACCCGGCGCAGCGCAGCATTATTTCCCCAGTTCACCCGATGGCTCCACCCCCGGTGTCTATTACGTGCACCTGAGTGATATGACCATGATGCCAAAAAATGAACAGGAATCGGTGGCCTATCATGAGGGCGTACCCGGCCACCATATGCAGGTCGCCATCGCTCTGGAACTTGAAGAGGTTCCCACCTTTCGAACTCAGGCCGGTTTTACTGCTTATGTAGAAGGCTGGGCGCTTTACGCCGAGTTACTGGCAAAAGAAATGGGCGCCTATCAGGAACCATTATCCGATTTTGGTCGTCTGCATTCAGAAATGTGGCGGGCCATACGGTTAGTTCTCGATACCGGTATTCACGCTAAAGGCTGGACCGAACAGCAGGCCATAGATTACTTTATTGCCAATACCCCCATTGCAGAGGGTCAGGCAATATCAGAAGTAAGACGATATTTCGTGATGCCCGGGCAGGCCACCGCATACAAAATCGGTATGCTGAAAATACTCGAGTTACGTGAGCAAGCCCGCACAGCTTTGGGTGAGAAGTTTGACATCAAAGCCTTTCACGATCTGATATTAGGCGGTGGTGCGGTACCACTGAGTGTACTGCAACTAATGGTTGATCAGTGGATAGCCGCTCAACAATAACAACACACAGACACTCAGGTAAATCCTGAGTGTCTGCTCCCTGCACTTAACTAAACCAGCCAAAAGTGCCGGCTTGTTTGTTGATAACCACAACTGCATCCGATAAGTCGGCAGCCCTACCCGCTGCGCCATAGCAAACGTGCAGTGGGATAAGGTGTTCTTCACGAGGATGACAAAAACGGGCCCCCGGTGCCTGTTCCCAGTCTGTCAGCTTTTGCTGACGCTGAGTCTCACTCAGACTGGTATCTGACAGGACGTCCCTAAGCCAGGCTTCAAAGCCCTGATTAAGCGCCCGGCTTTGTGCCGTATCCGGCGCAAAGAACGCTCTCATGTTATGAAACGAAAAACCTGAACCCAGGATCAGCAGATCCTCATAATCGATATTGGCCAGCGCCTGGCCAATACGAATATGTTGGGCAGCATCCAGCGTGTTAACCAAAGACAATTGAATACACGGGATATCCGCCTGAGGATACATGATCTTTAACGGCACAAATACGCCATGATCCAGGCCACGCTTATTGTCTTCAGCCACCGGAATACCAGCCTGTTTGAGAGCATCTGCAACCTGATGCGCTAACTCTGGCTCACCAGGACAAGGATACTGAATACTGTAGGTTTCTGGTGGGAAACCATAGTAGTCATAAATTAACTCTGGTTTTGGACTGGTTGTGACCGTTGAGACCGACGCTTCCCAGTGGGCACTGACGATCAGTATCGCTTTGGGTCGGCGGATCCTGCCGGCTAAGTCAGCCAGGTGAGCTACCAGTGCCTGGTGACCCGGGTCACCCATTAAGGGCATTGGACCACCACCGTGCGAAATAAATAACGCTTGTTGTGTTGCTTGCATAGTGCCTCCTAAATTAGTGGGCCGCGGGGAACAATTCCATTGGGATTTAATGCCTTAATGGAATAATAACCGGCTTTAATATGATCAATATTCACCGTGTCTGCCATACCGTCAAGTTGCCAGATTCTGTGCATATAGGCATCCAGACCCGGCATTTGTTTAATCAGATTACGATTACATTTGAATATGCCGTGATAGGCCACGTCAAACCGGATCAGCGTAACAAAGGTACGGATATCGGTTTCGGTTATTTGCTCGCCAAACAGGTACGGGCGTCCATCACTTAATTGTGCTTCCAGTTTATCCAACATGGCAAACACATTGTTATAGGCTTCGTCGTAGGCTTCCTGACTCGAGGCGAATCCCGCCTGATACACACCATTATTTAACTGGCTGTAAATTTGTTCATTTAGTGCATCAATATCATTGGCCAGTGCCGCCGGATAAAGATCCGGGCCGGTATCAACCAGTTCTTTAAAGGCCGTATTCAACATCCTTACGATATCAGCTGACTCGTTATTAACAATGGTTTGCTGCTTTTTGTCCCACAACACCGGTACTGTCGCTCGTCCCGTAAAGTCCGGCGCGACTTTGGTGTATATCTCATGCATATAGGTAGCATGATTCAACTCATCGGTTGTCGCTCCAGGATAATCACCAAAACGCCATCCCTGATCGCTTAATCGCGGATTAACCACACTTACAGTAATCAAATCCTTCAGCCCTTTCAGCGCTCTGACAGCCAGCGCCCGTGAAGCCCACGGACAAATATAGGCAACGTATAAATGATAGCGATCGGCTTCGGCCTTAAAGCCACCGTCGCCGGTTGGTCCCGGCAAACCATCAGGCGTAATCCAGTGGCGAAAGGACGAAACCTGACGGATAAAACGACCGTCTTTGTCTTTTTTCTGCACCGGTTGCCAATCGGCATCCCATTTTCCATTCACTAACATAATATGCGCTCCTGTGTTGCTGCCAGGTTATAGCCTGGCAGAGGGTTTGGGTTATTAAATTTTCAGCTTGTTATTTTTCGCTTAACGCCCGGGCCAGCAGATTGTCTACCGCCAGACGACCAGCGCCGGTAATAGCCAGCGATACGGTTACCGCAAGTAGCGCCAGCGCATATTCATAACCATCGTTTGCTAAGAATAATCCGTTATGGATATGGGCAGTAAAAATGGCTACCAGCATGGTAAATGCGGTAACAACTGCTGCCGGGCGGCTTAACAAGCCCAAAGCCAGTGCCAGACCACCAAAAAACTCTGCGCTGCCGGCCATAAGTGCCATTAAATATCCAGGCTCCAGACCCAGACTCGCCATGTACTGACCGGTCCCTTCCAGTCCGTAACCGCCAAACCAGGCAAACAATTTTTGTGAGCCATGTGCAGCCAGGGTCAGACCGATAGGTAAACGTAAAACCAGCGCGGCAACGCCGGCATTTGAAGTGACTAATTTTGCTAATAATGCTTTCATTTTTCTGCTCTCTCGTAATTCATTTTTGGCAATGTTCGTAAACAACACGGTGTTGTTCCGAATCCATGGTGTTACTTTACTATCCACGTATTGATTTATTAAGAGGCTTAAAATAGAGTAACTATCAACATTTTGTTGATAATGGTAAAACAATGGATCGAATAGATGCGATGCGGGCGTTTGTCACCGTTGCCCGCAGTGGTTCTTTCAGTGCAGCGGCGGATAAGCTGGATAAATCTCCTCAACTTATCAGTAAATATGTTTCGCAACTGGAGGAGCATCTTGATACCCGCCTGCTAAACCGCACAACCCGGCGGGTACATCTGACGGAGGCCGGAGAACAGTATCTTCCCCGCGCCAGTCAGGTACTGGATGAAATAGATGCGATGGAAAATCAACTCACCGATTTACAGCATAAAGCTCATGGTTTATTACGCATCAGCGCGCCGGTAGCCTTTTCAACCAGCCACCTGGCCCCGCTCATTAATAAATTTCAGCAGCAGTATCCGGATGTGGATGTCGATTTGCATCTTAATGATCGTAAGGTGGATATTGTGGAGGAAGGTTTTGATATTGCATTGCGTATTGGCCACTTAAAAAGTTCGTCGATGATTGCCAAACGACTGACTATTATCAAACTAGTCATATGCGCGTCACCAGACTACCTGGCCTTGCACGGTGAACCAACAACACTGGAATCGCTTACGCAGCACAATTATTTACGCTATAGCTTACTGGACAGCAGTAACAGCCCTGACGCCCACCATTATTTAACCCAGGGACAGGTGCCCGATATTGGTAAAGTAAGCTGTAATCATGGCGAGTTTTTGTGTCAGTGTGCTGTGCTTGGTCAGGGGATCGTGATGCAGCCGACATTTATTTGTCATGATGCGATTAATGCGGGCAAGCTCAAAGTGATACTGCGTGACAACGAGCCCGCGCCAATGCATTTGTATGCCGTTTATGCACACCGGCAGTTAATGGCCAGCAAAGTCAGGGCATTTATTAACTTTGCTGCCGACTTTTATGGCGATACCCCCTACTGGGATGACTGCCTGACAGCCTGAGCTGCCAGGCCTATCAATTACTGAGCCTCTGCCATCGCGCTGTATAACGCGCGGATTTTTTTAACCATTGGCCCCGGCACACCATCGCCAATGGTCCGCCCGTCTACGTCGACCACAGGCGTCTGTGCACCAAAGGTGCCGGTAACGAAGGCCTCATCAGCGCTGTAAACGTCAACCAGAGAAAAGTTCTTTTCGAATACCGGAATACCGTTGGCTTTACAAACATCAATGGTTTTTTGTCGGGTGATGCCTTTCATGGCGTAATCGCCGGTGGAGGTCCAGACTTCGCCTTTACGCACAATAAAAAAGTTAGTGGAATTACAGGTACTGACAAAACCATGGGGATCCAACATTAGTGCTTCATCGGCTCCGGCTTTATAAGACTGGATCATGGCGGTTATACAGTTAATCTTGCTGTGAGAATTTAACCTTGGATCCTGTACATCCGGATGACCGCGACGAACATGCACGGTAAACAGATTGATACCGCGCTCGACCGGGCCTAAATCCTGAGACTTATACTCGGCAATAATCACAATGGTTGGGCCCCACAGACTTAAACGGGGATCCTGATAAGGCGTTTTCTTTGGGCCGCGGGTTACCATCAGACGGGCATGAACACCATCGGTCATACCATTTGCATCAATGGTTTGCTGCAAGGCTTCTTTTAACTCTTCACGGCTTTTGCCAATATCCATGTCCAGCGCTTTAGCACCGGCGAACAGGCGATCCAGATGGTCATCGATAAATGAAAATTTGCCTTTGTGAAGGCGCAGGCCTTCCCACACACCGTCGCCCAACATAAAACCACTGTCGTACACGGATACTTTGGCTTCAGCGCGGGGCACCAGGTCGCCATTGATGTAAATTAATATATTCTGATTACGCTCGTCATCTATCGACGCATGCGCGCCGCCTGCTTTGTGTTCCTGCATGGATACCTCATTAATTCTTAAAACCCGGACCGATTTTGAATTTGCAGTATACGCCAGTTCTACCGTAGTGAAATATGGCTTTCGCTGAATGGCCGGTTGTTGTCGCTTACTGTTTATCTCCGATAAATCACAGCGTTACAGTACCAGTTTAGGCAAATCAAGACAAAATATTATATTGTATAAAATATTAATAATTTACTTGTAAAACAGCCCTGCACTTGATTATGCTTGCAAAAATCAACGATATATCCGGTCGGTCAGGAAACCGTTACCGCCAACACAATAAGGATAACATCCATGCGAATAGCCATGTGGTCAGGCCCGCGTAATCTCTCCACAGCCATGATGTATTCATTTGGAGCCCGGGCAGATTGTGCTGTGTGGGATGAACCATTTTATGCCCCGTACTTAAAACACAGCGATAAAGTACATCCCATGCAGGATGAGATTTTTGCCCGTGAGGAAACCGATCCCTTTACTGTCGCACAGCGCTGTATTGGCCCTGTTCCGGACAGCAAACCGGTGTTTTATCAAAAGCACATGCCGCATCATATGCTGCCAGAATTCCCGCTGGACTGGCTCGGCCAGGTATGTAATGTATTTCTTATCCGCCATCCGGCGCGGGTAATTGAAAGCTACAACAAGAAAAATGGCGCGCCGACGCTCGACGATATCGGATTAAAAGCCCAGGCTATGCTTTTTAGCAGAATTGTTAGTGAGTCGGCATCGACCCCAATCGTAGTAGATTCTTCGGATATCAGACTCAACCCGCCCATGATGCTGGAAAAACTGTGTGCTGCCATTGGCATTCCCTGGGATCCGGCAATGTTAAGCTGGCCTGAAGGTGGTCACCCCAGTGATGGTGCCTGGGCCTCCCACTGGTATCCTGAAGTGTGGAAAAGCACCGGATTTGCACCGGCAGAACCACCACTGCCTACCCTTCCGGCAGAACTTCAAAGCGTGCTTGAAGAGGCCATTCCCTATTACGAGCAATTAGCTTGTCACAAAATTAAGCCCTGATATCACAGGATCAAAAAGCCCGCGATAACGCGGGCTGCATGATGATATCTTACCAGGTCAAATCATCCGGAATTTCATAGTCTGCATACCAGTCATCTTCCTCAGATTTTTGTTTATTCTCGGCGCGCAAATCGGCGCGATAAATTACCACGCTGGCGTCACGTTCGGCGATTTTATCTGCAACTGGCATGGGGATCAGCGCATAATCGTCGTCCAGTTTTACCACTGCCAGACGCGCATCAATTACCAGTTTGTGTACCGCATCACTCACATACATGCGCTTTACCACGTTGTTATCGGTAAAGTTAAGTACAGTGTCGCCGTTGCCTTTGGGCTGCTGATTTACCGTAATTAGCTGGCGGATTTGCGCCACTACCGCTTTTTTCTCCAGCTCAGCCTGACGTTGCTGGTTCAGCTCTCGGTCGCGCTGTTTTTTCGCTTCTGCCGCTTGCTGTGCTGCCAGTTTGTTTTCATCCTGGGCAACCGCATTGCCTTTGCTTTTAAGCTTTTGCTTTTTGCGTTTATCCGCACGGGCCTGTTTGGCTTTGGATTTATCTGCCAGACCCGCTTTAAGTAATTGATCCTGTAACGATGCCATAAACTATCTGCTTACTTCTTTTTGGTGTCTTTAGCTTGCCATTTACCGTCCTGATACCAGGCAGACCAGCCGGTTGCCTTACCTTTGGCATCCTCGGTCATGACATATTGTTGCTTGGTCTTACGACTAAAACGAACAATCGCCGGATTCCCCTCAGGGTCGGTTTTCGGTGCATCTGCCAGATAGTAGAACTTAGGCGAAATGCGATCCCGGAAGCGGGCCAGTTCTTCTACCTTAGGTGCACGGGTTTCCCGGGATTTAGGGAAATTATGCGCGGCCAGGAAGATGCCTGAGGCGCCGTCTCTGAGCATAAAGTGTGCGTCACTTTTCTCGCAGGGTAACTCAGGTAAATCTACCGGATCTTCTTTCGGTGGTGCCGCTTCACCGTTACGCAGTAACTTACGGGTGTTTTTACACTCGCTGTTAGTACAGTCGAAATACTTGCCAAAACGACCGTTCTTCAGCTCCATGTTACTGCCGCACTTATCGCACTCGATAATCGGGCCGTCGTAGCCTTTGATTTTGAACGTCCCGGCTTCGACATATGTACCCGGACATGCCGGGGAATTACCACACACGTGTAATTTACGGGTTTCATCTACCAGGTAGCTATCCATCGCTGTGCCACATTCAGGACAGCGACGTTTGGCACGTAAATCTTCGGTTTCCTGCTCGTCGTCATTATCCACCTTTACCACTTCCTCCCCGGGGGTGAGGTTCATGGTATTGGTACAACGCTCTTTAGGTGGCAGGTTATAACCAGAACAGCCAAGAAATACGCCGGTACTGGCAGTGCGCACATTCATGTGGCGGCCACATTTGTCGCAGTTAATATCAACAGCAACCGCCTGGTTGGGCCGCATTCCACCCTCTTCGGCTTCCTGCTCGGCCAGTAATAACTTAGCGTAAAAATCGCCGTAAAACTTATCCAGTACGGCTTTCCAGTTTTCATGGCCTTCCGCGATTTCATCGAGGTGTTGTTCCATGTTCGCGGTAAAGTCGTAACTCATTAAACCGTCAAAATTTTCCATCAGGCGGTCGGTAACAATCTCACCCATCTTCTCAGCGTAAAAACGCTTATTTTCAAGGCGCACGTAGCCCCGGTCCTGAATGGTGGAGATAATACTGGCATAGGTTGACGGACGGCCAATGCCTCGTTTTTCCAGCTCTTTAACCAGTGAAGCTTCGTTAAAACGGGCCACCGGCTTCGTGAAATGCTGTTTAGGGTCCAACTGTTTAAGACCGAGCTTGTCGCCTGGCTTAACATCTGGCAGTAACTTATCTTCTTCGCCTTTTTTACTTTTTTGTGGCTGTACTCTGGTCCAGCCATCAAATTTAAGTACGCGGCCCTTGGCAACCAGTTCAAAATCTCCTGCCTGGGCTTTAATGGTAGTCGCATCGTATTTAGCCGGTGTCATCTGACATGCCACAAACTGACGCCAAATAAGCTCGTAGAGCCTCTGTGCGTCGCGTTCCATATCTTTTAATGCGGTGGCAAGGGTATTAACGTTAGATGGTCTGATAGCTTCGTGAGCTTCTTGTGCACCCTCTTTACTGCCGTAGCGCAGTGGCGAAGCAGGCAAATACTTTTCGCCGAAGTTATCGTCAATGTAACCGCGACAGGCATCCAGCGCTTCCTGACTCAGGTTAGTTGAGTCGGTACGCATGTAGGTGATGTAACCAGCTTCGTACAAACGCTGGGCCATCATCATGGTTTTCTTTACGCCAAAACCAAGACGGGTACTGGCCGCCTGCTGCAGCGTTGAAGTGATAAAAGGCGCCGAGGGACGACTTTGAGTAGGTTTTGACTCGCGGCTGATCACTTCATAATCAGCAGACTTCAGCGCCGTCAGCGCTTTGTCGGTTTGTGCTTTGTTAACCGGCTTAAATGCCTTGTCGCCTTCACGGACAACCTGCATGCGCAGTTCATCGCTCGCGCCTGTGGCCAAATCAGCATGCACGTCCCAGAACTCTTCAGGTACGAAAGCTTTTATCTCACGCTCACGCTCTACGACCAGACGCACGGCCACCGACTGTACACGTCCTGCTGACAGGCCGCGGGCAATTTTTTTCCATAATAATGGTGACACCATAAAGCCCACCACGCGATCCAGGAACCGGCGGGCTTGCTGCGCCTCAACCCGATCCTGGTTAACCACGCCAGGGTGTTCAAAGGCCTCTTTAATGGCATTTTTGGTTATCTCGTTAAACACGACCCGCTGGTAAGTTTTGCCTTTTTGCCCGAGGATTTCCTGCAGGTGCCAGGCAATGGCCTCCCCTTCGCGGTCCAAATCCGTTGCGAGATAAATGGTGTCGGCATCTTTGGCCAGTTTTTTCAGTTCGTTAACGACTTTCTCTTTGCCTTCCAGCACCTGATAGTGGGCTTTCCAGTCGTGCTGAGGGTCGACGCCCATGCGGTCGACTAACTTTTTATACTCGTACTCACGCAGGTATTTGTTTTTTGCGTCATCCGAAAAAGTCTTGAGTTCTTTTGCTGTTTTTTTCGGCTCAACCTTGCCCAGCGCCTTGGTTGGCAGGTCTCGAATGTGGCCAACGGAAGATTTAACAATAAAATTATTGCCAAGATATTTATTTATTGTTTTGGCTTTGGCCGGTGACTCGACTATGACCAGTGATTTTGTCATAAATAAGAATTAAACCTTTGAATAAATTAAATTTTTGATAGCAAACCAGGAAGAAAATAAGGCAATTACGCTCACAGCGTCTGGCGCTTCTTTTTTTAACATATATCTACAAAGTGAATGGAAAACAAGTTCTTCTTCATACTTATTCGCAAAGTTTGTTTTTTGCACACCCAAAATAGACTACTTTTTAACCACACCAATTGGCAGCACAGTTAAAACACGTATAATGCGCCGGGTTGTCGCAGATATTGGCAGAAAACACAAGACTTAAAACAAAATAAGTTGTTCCTAACCGGGCTTCTCCCGATAGAACTGCTGCACTGCACAACAGCCTATTTAAAACAGAATAAACCGATAAGGCAGAGTGTAATGCAACATTGTGAAGCGAATTTTGACGGCCTGGTAGGCCCTACGCACAATTATGCCGGGTTATCTTTTGGTAACGTCGCATCCTTTTCTAATGCCAGTGCTGACAGTAATCCCAAAGAGGCCGCCAAACAAGGCCTGTTAAAAATGAAGGCACTTGCAGATATGGGCATGGTTCAGGGCGTATTAGCCCCTCAGGAACGCCCGGATATCGCCACGTTACGTCGCTTAGGATTTGCCGGCTCAGATGCCAGGGTACTGGAACAAGCGGCCACTCAGGCTCGTGAAGTATTTTTGGCCTGTTGCTCTGCCTCCAGTATGTGGACGGCAAATGCAGCAACCGTATCGCCCAGTGCCGATACGGCAGATGGCCGCGTACATTTTACCCCGGCAAATCTGACCAACAAGTTTCACCGTTCGCTGGAACCCCAGGTAACCGGCAATATCCTTAAAGCAACGTTTGCCAACAGCAAGTATTTTGCCCATCACGCCCACCTGCCGGATAACGATCATTTTGGTGATGAAGGCGCAGCTAACCATACCCGTTTATGTTCCTCTTACGGGCATGCCGGCATCGAGATGTTTGTGTATGGTCGCCATGCTTTCCGTCATGATTTACCGCAACCTACCCGCTATCCTGCCAGACAAACCTTTGAGGCCTGTCAGGCCATCGCACGTTTGCACGGTTTAAGTGACGAAAGTGTCGTGTACATTCAGCAAAACCCCAACGTGATTGATCAGGGCGTGTTTCACAACGATGTTATTGCTGTTGGAAACCAAAATGTACTTTTTTATCATGAGCTTGCTTTTCACAACAGCGAGGCTGCACTGAGTGAACTTCGCACCAAATTTGGCGATAATCCACTTCACTTTGTTGAAGTAAAAAGCAGCGAAGTGGGTTTACAAGACGCGATTAAAACGTATCTGTTTAACACTCAGCTACTGACGCTACCCGATGGCAATATGACCATTATTGCCCCTACAGAATGTGAGGAAAACAGCACCGTTGCTGCTTACTTGGCAGAACTGGTCACCCGTGACACACCAATTAAATCGGTTAACTATTTTGATGTGAAGCAAAGTATGCGCAATGGCGGCGGCCCGGCCTGCCTGCGACTTCGTGTTGCCCTGACTGAAGACGAGCTGAGCGCGGTTAATGCGAGCACCTTAATGAACGAAGCCTTGTTCAACCGCCTGAACAGCTGGGTAGATAAGCATTATCGCGACCGTTTATCGGAGCAGGATCTGCGCGATCCGCAGTTACTGACTGAGTCTCGCTCGGCACTGGATGAATTAACCCAGATATTAAAACTGGGCTCAGTTTATCCCTTCCAGCAAAATTAAGTTTGCGCTCAGGTTTATAGCAAAAAGCCGCTCAAATGAGCGGCTTTTTAATATTGATTAATTGGTGTTATAGCAACTAGTTCCGGTACCAAAGGGACTGTTCGGAGGCGGCGCAGCTTCATCATCGAGATCTTCACCCGCTACACCATAATCGTAACGCATGGATGCTCTTGACTCACTGCCGGATGATTGCCCGTAAACAGTGATAATCCCAACATAGAAGGCGCCGTATTCTCTGGGATATCTAAGCTCAAGGGTAGCCTGGCCATTGACATCGGTGGTACTGCTGCCCTGGAAAGACAGCGAACCAATTATACCCGGAGTCAGGAAGTTATCTCCATCACGGTCTTCATTCTGTGGAGTCATATCCAGTACCCCGTCGTTATCTAAATCTTCATTAGAGCATGTCGCTGTGTATTCATAGAAAAACAGGTAGGTCCCCGGGTTATCAGGATCTTCCACACGATAACCAATTCTCCAGATATCTTCATCCCACAACCAGGAGCCTTTGCGGAAAGCCACAGGACCGTTCAGCGTGTGGTCGCCGGGACTTTTTTGTGGCGACAGCGAAGCCGTTAAATCTACCCCTGAAACAGGACGACCCGCAGCATCAGTAACGAAAATCGCAAACTCTTTAAGATAGGTAGAGTTATCAGGGCTCGATATAATATTGCCGGTACCCATTGAGATATCAAACGGACGGTTACCAACCGACAACGTTACCGAATCACTTACCGACGGCATGTTCAGAATTTCGGCAGTAATATTAATCGATTCCAGCGTAGTTACGCTTCCTGAGGTAAACACCGTTGCCGCCACACCATTACTGTCGGTAGTTGCCTGGGACGGTGAAATAGAGCCAGCGCTATTGTCATCCACGTTAAATGTTACAACCGCACCTTTAACCAGGTTACCGTTAGCATCCCTTACTAAGGCAGTGATCGTACTGGTTTGGCCTTCAGGCCCAATAAGTTCAGGCGATGCATCAGCAAAAATTCTATCTGGTTGCGTAGCAATAAACTCGATGTTTAATCTTGCGCTCACCTGAGCGTTATTCGCATCGGTGCCTGTTGCTGTAATAGAAGCAATACCGGCATTACTGGAAGTAATGGTAAATGTTGCCACACCGTTTGCATCCGTAGTGGTAGTCGGACTGGAAGTGATGGTTCCCCGGGATGCCGAGAATGTAACATTGCCATTACTGTATGGTGTACCGTCTTTAGACCAGGTTACAGCGATTTGGGTTGGCGTATCTAACGGAATATCAGCGTCATAAGCTTCATTAAATCTGAAGACATCCTGCTGCACTGTAACCGTTATCTCGCTGCTGGCATTAAGAGCGGCAGATTCGGCGCTAATCGTTTGTTCGCCGGAGACCGTTGCAATATAAGAAATCGTTGCCTGGCCATCGGGCCCTGAGGTGACAGAAGCAGCGCTTAACTGGCCTCCCGTTGTGGTTAGGGTAATTTCCTGATTAGGCAAGGCCACGCCATCGGAGTCCTGCACCCGAATGATAAAGTCGGAAGAATCGTTTAACACCAGCGACGAAGAACCATTAACCACAATCTCGGTTCCCAGCACTTCAATGTCAACCGTGGAAACAAAACTTCCGGCACGGGCGGTTACCTGAAATTCACGATTGCCCGCATTATTCTGGGTTGTCAGGATAGCGCGGGCTGTTCCGTCAGCTGCTGTAGTCGGTTGCAGTAATTGTAATTCAACATTGGCGTCGCTACTTACGGAGAAACTTACATCAATTCCCTCCAGAAGCACGCTCTGCGAGTCTTTAACCAGCGCAATTAATTCGATTTCATCAGCGCCTCCGGAGGGCAGCTGCAAAGAACTAGAATAGAGTGCGATTTCGGCAGGCTGACTATTAGAAGAAGAACTTCCCGCTGATGAAAATGTTGTCGTGGCACTTTCACCACTGTTGAGCGTAGCGGTAATTTCACCATCGCCTGAAGCAGTTCCTACTGTGATACCGATGGTCGCAATCCCTTCATCATTAGTACGGGCTGTACCAGTATCATTACCAAACACCAACAAATCTGATTGCGCAACGGTAAAAGTGATCAACTGGTCGGCCACCGGACTACCGCTACTGTCAGAAACCGTAGCAGTGATAGTCAGCGGATTATCCAGTGCAAGATTTCGGTCGGTTTCGTTAGCCTGATTACTTATAGTCAAAGCGATGGAGACTGTCGGAGTTGTTGGTGTTGTGGTCGGCGTTTCTCTGGAAACTTCTCCGCCACCACCACAGGCAGTCAATAAGAATAGTGCCCACAGGGCGGCTATTAAACGTAGCGATTGCATTTTCATCGTCTTCCCGGACCTCTTTACCGTTATTGGGTCATTTTAAGTATTTAAAACTGCTATGAATCTGGCAAACTAACCAAGAACTATAAATAAAATAACATTTCAGGGAATTTACATGTCTCAGTCTTCACACAAGTTCAGCTTAACTGCACGGATATTTATCGGCATGGTTGCCGGAATCATTATCGGTGCGTTGCTCCAATTGCTATTTGATGATAGCGGAGATTTACGATTTTCGATATTCTCAGTCGAAGTTTCCACGTATAACATTCTGGTAGAAGGTATATTTTCAACCCTCGGGCAAATATTCATCTCGAGTCTGAAAATGCTTGTTGTACCACTGGTTTTTGTCTCGCTGATTTGCGGCACCAGCAGTTTGTCAGAGCCATCCAAGCTCGGCCGACTGGGGGCAAAATCAATTGGTCTTTACATTCTGACTACCGCTATTGCGGTATCGCTGGCCATTATTGGCGGATTACTGGTATCCCCCGGCGAAGGCCTTAATTTACAAAGCGAAACCACCTACGTAGCCAAAGAAGCCCCCTCTTTATCGCAGGTTATTGTTAACATGTTCCCGTCAAACCCCATCAACTCCATGGCCGAAGGTAATATGTTGCAGATCATCGTATTTGCGGTATTACTGGGTGTAGCAATGGCGATGACGGGCGATGCGGGTAAACGCCTGGCAGCGCTGTTCGAAGATTTAAACACCGTTATTATGCGTTTGGTTACCATTATAATGAACCTGGCTCCTTACGGCGTATTCGTTTTAATGGCCAAATTATTCGCCACTATCGGTCTTGAGACCATTGGCGGGCTACTCTCCTATTTCTTCCTGGTATTGCTGGTGCTGGTTATTCACGCACTGGTTACCTACCCGGTATTGCTCAAAGCCTTAAGCGGCATGAGCCCGGTTATCCTGTTACGTAAAATGCGTGACGCCGCCCTGTTTGCATTCAGTACTTCCAGCAGCAGCGCTACCCTGCCCGTTACAATGGAAACGGCACGCAATAAACTGGGTATAGGCAAATCGGTTTCCTCTTTTACTCTGCCACTGGGCGCCACCATAAATATGGACGGTACCGCTATCATGCAGGGCGTTGCCACAGTGTTTATAGCGCAGGTGTACGGCGTTGACCTGACTCTTGGCGATTACGTAATGGTAGTGCTAACCGCCACATTGGCTTCAGTGGGCACCGCAGGGGTACCCGGCGTTGGTTTGATTATGCTGGCAATGGTGCTACAGCAGGTTAACCTGCCGGTTGAAGGCATTGCACTGATTATCGGTGTGGACCGTCTACTGGATATGACCCGTACCGCGGTTAATATTACCGGTGACTGTACCGTCGCCACCATTATTGCCAAATCCGAGGGTGAGCTGGATGAAACAATCTTTAACGATCCGGATGCTGGCCAAAAGCAAGAAGAAGTAGACTTCGAACACTTCGATCAAAACAAATAAAGTGCCTAAGCACTTT
Source organism: Marisediminitalea lipolytica (assembly GCF_001758465.1). Classification (GTDB taxonomy): domain Bacteria; phylum Pseudomonadota; class Gammaproteobacteria; order Enterobacterales; family Alteromonadaceae; genus Alteromonas; species Alteromonas lipolytica. The sequence continues at coordinate 67,313 of NZ_MJIC01000006.1, read as the reverse complement.
CTTTGTCCCGGAAACGCCAAAGGCGTTATCCGGGACCCCCATAACAGTCTGACTACCCCAATTAAACTAAACACTTTCTTTAGCCCGGAAACGCCAACGGCGTTATCCGGGATACTCTAATCTCTGTCTCAATAACTATCTTCCGCCTAATACCTCGCAGTAAAAATAAAAAACTCTTTTTCCTTCAATACTTCGTATAAACAGGTTGTTGATGTTTATTTAAGGATATAGCTATGCGTGGTATGAAATTGTTTTTTCAGTCTGTTTTCACTTTAACTATGCTAGCAGCGCTTACCGCCTGTGCTTCTATGGGCAGCGGCACCGTTGCCGAAAAACGTCAGGCTATCTTAACCATGCAGGATAGCGCGCTGTCACGGCTGTACCGAGAAAAGCCAGATACCCGGGCTCAGCTGGCCAATGCAGCGGGCTATGCGGTATTCAGCAGTGCTAACGTTAACGTGATATTTTTTGCCGCTGGCACCGGTTATGGCGTGGTAAATAACAATCGTACCGGCGCAAAAACCTACATGAACATGGCCGAAGGTGGTGTTGGACTGGGTTTAGGCGCCAAGGATTATCGGATTGTCATGGTCTTCCATACCAAAGCATCAATGGATTACTTTATCGAGCATGGCTGGACCGCAGGCGGCAACGCCGATGCAACAGCTAAAGCTGGCAATAAGGGGGCTTCTGTTGACGGCGAGGGTTATGTGGGCAGTATCACGGTTTACAGCATGACCGAGAGCGGTTTAGCCCTGCAAGCCACGGTTAAAGGCACCAAATTCTGGGTAGACAAAGAATTGAATTAACAAATAACCCTTAGGTTATTTGTTATCCCGGAAACGTCATAGACGTTATCCGGGATCTCCATAAAAGTCCGACGACTCCACCCAAACCCTTGGCGTTTCCCCCGGAATCGTCGAAGACGATATCCGGGATCTCCCAAACAGTCTGACTCATCTAATCAAAGCTCAATAGTTTCCCCGGAAACGTCATAGACGTTATCCGGGATCTCCATAAAAGTCCGACGACTCCACCCAAACCCTTGGCGTTTCCCCCGGAATCGTCGAAGACGATATCCGGGATCTCCCAAACAGTCTGACTCATCTAATCAAAGCTCAATAGTTTCCCCCGGAAACGTCATAGACGTTATCCGGGATCTCCATAGAAGCCTGACGACTCTAAACACACAATTGACATTTCCCCCGGAATCGTCGAAGACGTTGTCCGGGAGCTTGCAATCCAATCAGTGTAATGCCCTGGCAGGCTGAATAGCAGCAGCTTTGTGGGCAGGATAAAGCGTAGCCAATACTGATAACGCAATTGCCACAATAACCGTTAGCACGACATCCCTAGGCTGTAATTGAGAAGGCAGAAAATCGATAAAATAAATATCACCGGAAAGAACTTTAATGCCCAGCAGGTTTTCCAGTTTGCCGATAATCGTTGATAAGTTAGGCGCAATTAAAACTGCCATCAATGTGCCCCAGAATACCCCGGTAAGTCCATTGAGTAAGCCCTGATAAACAAAGGCTTTGCGAATCTGACTATCGGTGGCTCCCATGGTTTTAAGGATAGCGATAGAAGACTGTTTTTCTTTTACGGTCATTACCAGTGACGACACAATGTTAAAACAGGCAACGGCTATCACCAGCGATAGCGCAATATAAACCACCACCCTGACGAGGCGGATATCATCGTATAAGTGCCCCTGAGTACGGGTCCAATCAGACATATACACGGCTTGTGGAAAGCCGTTGCCGATTTCTCTAATCATCGAATAAGCGGCAAATGGGTCAACAAACTGAAAGCGCAAACCCTGTGCGCCAGAACGAATACCCGCCTGCTCTGAAGCTGTTGCCAGGTGCATTATGCCAATCAGATTATCCAGTTCACCGCCCACATGAACACTGCCAGCAACGGTAAGATAGAGTACTTTAGGTGCCGCAAAAGTCAGGTCGTCGGTAATAGCGGGGATCACCACACTCACTTTATCACCAGGCTTGAGGCCCAGTTTTTTTAAAATTCCCTGCCCTAACAGTACCTGATTCTGATCTGCCCTTAGCTGGCGCCAGTCCTGGTCGCTGACTTCGTTTTGCCAACGCGCTGGTTTTTCTGCGTTAACCTGAATTCCCGTAAGCTCGACCGCCTTTAGCTCGCTGCCCTGCTGAATCATGCCGGTAATTTTAGTGTAGGGCTCTACTTCCCTGATGCGAGGGTCTTCACCCAGTACCTGACGAAACACACGCCAGTTAACAATCCCCTGCTGATCGACCGAAAATAACTCGCCATGGGGAATTATTGCCAGCAATCTGTCACGTAATTCCCGTTCAAAACCATTCATTACGCTCAGCAGAATGATTAACACAAAGCAGCCAAGGCCTATGCCCAGTGTGGAACTCAGTGATACGAAAGACGTGTAGCGGTTGTTACTTTTGCCGCGCCGGAATCTTCTGGCCAGTTGCAAACTTAAATTCACTGCTGACCCCGCTGCGCTTGCAATACCCCATCGGTAAGCTCAAGCACCCGATCCATCGCATTAGCCAGCGCGATGTCGTGAGTAACCACAATAAAGCTGGTCCCCATTTGTTCACTCAGCTCACACAATAATTGATAGATCTGATCGCCAGTTTTTTTGTCCAGGTTACCTGTGGGTTCATCGGCCAGCACAATGGAAGGCTGATTCACCAGCGCTCTGGCAATAGCAACCCGTTGACGCTCACCGCCTGACAAAGCCGCAGGTTGGTGACTCAGCCGATGCCCTAAGCCAACTTTCTCAAGTAGCGCAGCTGCGCGCTGTTCTGCCTCCGCTTTTGCTATCCCGGCAATCAACAATGGCATGGCAACATTTTCCAGCGCAGAAAACTCCGCCAGCAAATGGTGAAACTGATAAATGAAACCAAGTTCGTTATTGCGTAAGGCCGCCAGTTCATTACTGTTTAGCCCCGCCAGCGCGCGGCCATTAATAACTACCTCACCACCGGAGGCGTTATCCAATCCGCCCAAAATATGCAATAACGTACTTTTTCCGGAACCGGAACTGCCTAAAATCGCGACTTTCTCGCCACGGGCCAGGGTAAAGGAAACCTCTTTAAGTACCGATACTTCATCGTTACCATCGTGATAGGTTTTGGTGACGTCCCGGCAAACTAAAACGGCCTGTTCTGCCATGCTGTCCTCTCAAAAATTTGCGACACAAAAACGCATTGTGTTTTGTCTGCAAGTGTACTCGATAGGATAAATAAGGTATAGGTAAAGACGTGGATAAACCCGTAGGATTGAGCTTTAAATAACTGACTTACAAGGAAATGGCGGAGCGGACGGGACTCGAACCCGCGACCCCCGGCGTGACAGGCCGGTATTCTAACCAACTGAACTACCGCTCCAACGGTATATCTGCGTGTGGTTTACGCTTTTGAATAAGGCTAATGGCGGAGCGGACGGGACTCGAACCCGCGACCCCCGGCGTGACAGGCCGGTATTCTAACCAACTGAACTACCGCTCCATAAAGCCTTTAGTCACAATTGAAAGTGGCGGAGCGGACGGGACTCGAACCCGCGACCCCCGGCGTGACAGGCCGGTATTCTAACCAACTGAACTACCGCTCCACATTTTCAATCATTTCAGCGAGATACTTGGTAAGTGCTTTACCCTGTCCCTCACTGCGGCGCAGATGATACGTATTCCCCTTGGGTGAGTCAACGCTTTTTTTCACGAAAATGTCATTCTTTGAATCGTTTGCCTGTTAATTCGCCATAGTGTTTGAAAAGCCAGCAAATTCACGGCCCACAGGTTATTCTTTAGGCTTTTTAAACTTACCTAAAAGACTGCCAAGAAAACCCGCTTTGGCTGCACCGCCGTCTGCGGCATCAGTCCCTTTTGCTTTTTCTGGTGCTTTAGCTGCTTTAGTTTTGGCTGGCTTTGCTGCTGCGCCTTTTGATTTTCGGCGTTTGAGTAAAATAATAATCACTACGCTTAATAAGCCAACGCCAATAATGCTGCCATTAACAATGATTAGCCACATCATCAACGTATCGTCATCCATGCCTTCTGGCTCTGGCGGCGCAACGGGTGTTTCCGGGATCACTTCATCTACTGTATTTTGTTCAGCGGATTCTGCGACCTCGGGTTCTGGCAATTCTGGTTCAGCAACTAAAAACGTATATTCGGGCACATCCAGAATGAAGTCCCGTCCGTTCACCGTTTTACCGTAAGCCGTCATTTTCACCCTGAAAATACCGTAGTCATAGGCAATGATCAGATATTCGCGGGTATCACTACCCAGCTCTGTCAGCGAGAAATTACGCACATCGGCATTGGGGTATCGCACTTTGCCGTCAACCAGTAAGGTATTGATATCGACTAAATCCCGGTCAACATCTATCAGCAGTTTATGGTAATCATTACCACCGCCATCCAGCTCAACATTAATTTTTACCGGATTAGGATAAAGGCGCAGTGGCGGATCGACCTGTTCACGGGTAAACATGGGTGTGGTAACACGGAATATAGGTTGCCACTCGCCTGCTGGCACGTTCAGGTTAAACTGGCCGGTAAACACACCGTCCAGCGGCGCCTCGTCCATACCCCGGCCATTGTCTTCAAAGGTAGCGATTTGGTGATCATCAGCACCAAAGTTGTCGTAGTTGGGGTTATTGGTACTGACTAAGTCGATGGTCAGCTCAACCACATCCCGAAACTGACTGTAGTCGATGGGCTTGTCACCATTGGTGAGATACGCAGTTTGCTTAAGGATTTCACCGGAAAATAAAATTGGCGGCAGAGGATCCGCATGTAAAGCGATATCCGACAACACCATTACTCTACTGCCCTGCAGGATCTGACCAACGGCCTGCCACGGTCCGGGCACCGGATTTTTAATGCTGATCATGTCGTAGGTATCAGAATCGAACCAGAAGATGTCTTTTCCATCTACCTGACTCTGAAATATTTTGGAGCCGTCGGGGCGAACCAGTACCACCGGCGCAGAACCAAACTCGCGGAAGAACACCATAGTGACTTCTTCCACATTGTGATCAATCCGAAAACGATTCTGTAATAACTTAATCCCGTTTTCGTATTCACTGCCAATCAATTCAATTGGCGAGGCTTTCTCGCTTTGTGCAGCCGTATTTTCCGCCGGCGTGTCCACTGGCTCCTGAGCGGTTACCGAAAAGGCCAGTATCAGTCCTAAGATTGTCAGTATTGCTTTACTCACCCAATTCGCCCTGTGTTGGCAAAAATCGCCGGATTACTGGCGCCAGATTGGATTTTGCACCAGGTCCAGACGCGCTTCATGTTGTGTTAATTCATCGGCAGTAGCTTGAATAACCTTTAATTTATTTCCGTTACGCGGGATGCGACGGATCACTTCCGCACCGCCGGTGTTGGCCTGGCTGTTACCGCTGAGGTTAAGGTCAGTCTGCCCGCCCGTCATCATCAGATACACATCAGCCAGGATCTCAGCATCCAGCAATGCGCCGTGTAACTCCCGGTGACTGTTATCTATACCATAGCGTTTACATAAAGCATCGAGGTTGTTTTTCTGACCCGGGTGCATGTCACGGGCCAGCACCAGGGTATCCAGCACGCCGCAAATTTCTTTGGTTTTTACATTGGCCGTTGGCCCGTGCATGGCAAATTCATGATCCATAAAGCCCACGTCAAACGGCGCGTTGTGGATCACCAGCTGTCCGCCACGAATAAACTCTATAAATTCATCAGCCACGTCGGCAAACACCGGTTTGTCGGCGAGAAACTCATTAGTGATACCGTGCACCTCAATGGCTTCCTGTTCAATTTCCCGCTTGGGGTTAATATAAACATGGAAATGATTGCCGGTCAGACGGCGGTTGATAACCTCAACACAACCAATCTCAATTATTCGGTGGCCTTCTTTAGGGTCAATACCTGTTGTTTCTGTATCCAGTACGATTTGGCGCATAAACCACTCTTATCTTGTTGCTGATTGCGGTAGTATACCAAGCCACTGCCAAGTGACCACGCTTGAGGTTAAAAAAAGGAGAATTCGTGGCCCAACAACCTGTGCATATCTATACTGACGGCTCTTGTTTAGGCAATCCTGGCCCTGGCGGCTATGGGGCAATTTTGATTTACGGTAAGCACCGTAAGGAAATCAGCGAGGGATTTACTCTCACTACCAACAACCGCATGGAATTACTCGCAACCATCGAGGCCCTCAACTTACTTACTAAACCCTGCCAGGTGGAACTCACCACAGATAGTCAGTATGTAAAAAATGGCATTAACCAGTGGATCCACAACTGGCGGCGTAACGGTTGGCGCACCAAGGATAAAAAGCCCGTAAAGAATGCCGACTTATGGCAGGCGCTGGACGAAGCCATTAAGCCCCATGAGGTTAACTGGCACTGGGTTAAAGGTCACAGCGGCCACCCCGAAAACGAACGCTGCGACGACTTAGCCCGCAGTGCAGCCGAGGCCCCCACAAAAGAAGATACCGGCTACCAGCCCTAAATGAAAAGCGCCCCATAATTGGGGCGCTTCGGTTAGTCATATCAGGCTGGTCTTTGCGCCAGCACTTTATCGATGTCAGCGGCTTGATGACGTTCACGCAGCTGCTCCCACTCTTCACCGAAGGTACGGTTTACAATCCGCCCCCGTTGCACCGCCTCACGAGCTTCCAGCATCTGTGCCCAGCGGACCACGTTAGTGTACGTATGCACCTGCAAAAACTCTGCGGCATTATACATCTTGCCAAGTGCCATACAGCCATACCATGGCCAGATAGCCATATCCGCAATGGTGTACTCATCCCCGGCTACGTAAGTATTTTGTGCCAGGTGTTTATCCAGCACATCCAGTTGGCGTTTGGCTTCCATGGCAAAACGATTAATCGGGTATTCTTGTTTTTCATCAGCGTAGGCATAAAAGTGGCCAAAGCCACCACCTAAAAACGGCGCTGAACCCTGAGCCCAGAACAACCAGTTAAAGGTTTTGGTTCTGGCCACGCCTTCGGCGGGTAAAAACAGGCCGAATTTCTCGGCCAGATATACCAGAATAGAGGCGGATTCAAATACGTTAACCGGCTGCTCGCCCGTTCGGTCTACCAGTGCCGGAATTTTTGAATTGGGATTTACCTCAACAAAACCCGAAGAAAACTGATCAGAATCGCCGATATTAATTAAAAAGGCATCATATTCTGCTTCGCTAATACCAGCGGCCAGCAGCTCTTCCAGCATAATGGTGACCTTTTGGCCATTAGGCGTACCCAACGAATATAACTGCAAAGGGTGCTCGCCTACCGGCAGTTCACGCTCAAAGCGTGCGCCGGATACCGGACTATTAATATTTGCCCATTTGTTACCACCGGCAGTGTCATTTACCCACACTTTGGGTGGCACATATTGTTCACTCATGATGTCTCCTGACGAAAAAATTACTCAAAAAAACGCTGGCAGACCTTACCAGGCAATAACCACCTTGCCCTGGGTGTTGTTACTTAGTACCTGCTGATGCGCCTGTTCAACGTCGCTAACACAATAGACCGTATCAAGGGGTACTTTTAATTCACCGCGGGTAAAGGCAGGCAGGCATTCCTTGCTGAACGCCGCAACCAGACGGGCTTTATAATCCACGTCACGATTACGCAACGTAGTACCTTTCACACTGGCGCGTTTGCCCAGCATCAGAGCCATATCCAGCTTGTCGGCAAAGCGTCCGGCCATCATAGCCAGATAAACCACCGAACCATCCATCGCCAGTACCTTGAGGTTGCGGTTAAGATAATCACCGCCCACCATATCCAGTACCATATTGACCCCACCAGGCCATTGCTCTTTTACCGCAGGGACAAAATCAGCCTGTTTGTAGTTCACCAGAATGCTGGCACCTGCTTGCTGACAAGCAGCCAGTTTGGCCTCTGAAGAAGCGGTTGTTGCCGTGGCGATGTCCCATAGTTTACACAGTTGTAAGGCCGCCAGGCCTACGCCACTGGCACCTGCGTGAATAAGCGCTTTCTGACCGTTTTGTAATTCCCCAACCCAGCGAAGCGCCTGATAAGCAGTAAGAAACACCTCACTTAGCCCGGCCGCTTCTGCATCAGAAAGCATATCGGGTACCGCTATCAGATGACTGGCTTCAATGGCCACATACTCGGCATAACCGCCGCCAGACACAATCGCGCACACGCGCTGCCCTGTTTGCCAGCCACTGACTTCGCTGCCAACTGATTCAATCACACCGCACACTTCAAGACCCAGAATCGGGCTTTCCCCTTTGGGCGGCGGGTAATGACCAGCCCGTTGCAGTAAATCAGCCCGATTTACTGCAAAAGCGCTTACCTTAACTAAAACCTGAGATGATGCAGGAACTGGCGTATCGCATGACTGCAGCGACAAACCGCCGTCCATATCGCCTTCGGTATGTTGAATAAATTGCATTGAAACACTCATTTTTTATAAATATCCGGGTGCCAGATTTGCATTAACGGGCTGGCATCCTCCACCGGGGTAAAACCATATTTTTTATATAAGCCATGGGCATCCCAGGTAGCCAGCATAAATCGTCTGAGCCCTTGTAATTCAGGATGGGCAACCACCGCATCCATCAGTAACCGGCTTATACCCTGCCCTCGGAATGCCTCCAGCACGAATACATCGGCCAGATAACCAAAGGTGGCTTTGTCAGTTATAACCCTGGCAAAACCAACGGTTTCACCCGCTGCTGTGAGCGCAGCAAAACACACGGAGTTTTGTAACGCCTTGATTAATGTCGTATCCGGGATGTTTTGCGCCCAATAGCTGGTACGAATAAAGTCATAAATAGTTTGAAAATCCATATCGGCCAGTGAACTGGTTATCGTAAATGACGGCGTAGTAATAGCGGAATTCCTCCCAAGAGAACCGTGCAGGCAGGAACAATAAACAGTATACTGCGCGCCGGTTTAAACAAGATGAAAGTCAGCATATGCCTGCCACAGTAATATTACAAGAAGGTCGCGAGAAGTCGCTAAAACGTCACCACCCCTGGGTTTTCGATGGCGCTATTGCCAACGTAAAAGGCCGTTGCCGGGTTGGTGATACCGTAGATGTGGTGGCATCTGATGGTCAGTGGTTAGGCCGTGGCGCCTATTCCCCTGCGTCACAAATCCGGGTGCGTATCTGGACCTTCGATCAACAGGAAGTGGTTGATAACGCCTTTTTCCTGCGCCGCATCGAACAAGCCTGGCTATTACGTCAACGCCTGATGCAACAGGCAGAAACCAATGCTTGCCGGCTGGTGGCTGCCGAATCCGATGGCCTGCCGGGCGTTACTATCGACCTGTACGATAATCTTGCTGTGCTGCAATTACTGAGTGCTGGCGCCGACAAACACCGCGACAAAATAGTCTGGGCGTTACAAAAGCTGTTACCCGATGTAGCTGTTTTTGAACGCAGCGATGTGGACGTACGAACCAAAGAAGGCCTGGAACCGCTTATCCAAACCTTGCATGGCGATATCCCCAAGGAAGTAGAAATTATTGAGCACGGCGTAAAAATACTGGTTGATCCGCATATTGGTCATAAAACCGGTTTTTATCTGGATCAGCGGGAAAACCGGCTGGCTGCCAGCCGCTACGCAAAGGACGCCCACGTACTGAACTGTTTTAGTTATACCGGTACTTTTGCCTGTTATGCACTAAATGGCGGTGCCGCTCACGTGACCAATGTGGATGTTTCGCAACCGGCGCTGGATATGGCAAGCCGCCATATTGCACTTAATGGCTATCAGCCAGAACAATGTACCCAGGTAAAGGGCGATGTATTTGAGGTACTGCGCAACTACCATCGTGACCAACAGCAGTTTGATATGGTGATTTTGGATCCGCCTAAATTTGTAGATAGCAAAGCCTCATTAAAGCGTGCTTGTCGTGGTTATAAAGATATCAATATGTATGGCATTCACGCTGTAAAACCAGGTGGAATTTTGCTGACCTTCAGCTGTTCGGGATTAATGGAGCAATCGTTGTTTCAGAAGATTGTGGCAGACGCTGCACTGGATGCTGGCAAACGGGTACAAATCCTGGAGCACTTATCGCAAGCCCCGGACCACCCCGTTGGTCTTAACTATCCGGAAGGTTACTACCTGAAAGGACTGGTCTGCCGGGTGCTGTAACCCTGGCGCGCGCTATGCGCTGCCTACAAAAAGGTAGCGCAAGCTTTGCGTAAACACAGGTTATTTCATTTCAGAAATTTCAACGCCAACGATGCAGCTGCTGTCAGACTCTGGTACACAACGGACCACTTTGGCCACAGCTGACAGAGAAGGAATTTGTGAACTGGTGGAGTCGATGCTGACACTCACCTCGGTACCGATTTCAATTGACGGCTCATCGACTTCCAGCGACATGCCGGTTGCGCTGATATCCTTACACACCGCCTGCAGCGTGCGACTGGATTCATCGTCAATTATTTGTAACTGACATGGAGAGTTAACCATCATCCTGAAAAAATTGCGTTTGTCGTCGTATCCCAACATTTAACTACTTCTCCTCTCACCTCAACTGCAAACAAAAGGGTAAAAACTACCCTACTACCTACAAGGTTATAGGGTGACATCCCTGAGTTGTCAATGTAATTTCCGGCGCGGTCAGCGCTAAATTTTAAAATAATTTTATTTATTAACGTTAACGCCTGATTTGGCTTAAATTAATGTGTTTCGATAACACTTAATACCCGTTTGGCAGAAATCGGATAAGCCGTGCCTAACTGCTGAGCAAACAGCGATACGCGCAACTCTTCAATCATCCAGCGCACTTCCAGCAGCTCAGCAGGCACCTTATCTGCATTGTACTTATTCAATACGGCCGCATAGGCCTGCTCCACCTTATCCAGGGTGATTTGCTGCAGGCGATCACGGTTAGGATCCACCGGTAATTTTTCTAACCGGCGAGCCAGCGCTTTAATGTATCGATTCCAGTCTGCCAGCCGGGCCTGACCAACCTCCGCAACAAAACCCGGGTACACCAGTGTGCCGAGATGCTGTTTTATATGGTTAAGGCCCGACACCATATCCAGCGATACCTTGCCTTTCATTTTTTTCTGGCACTGGTGAGCCAGCGTCAGACCGGTCTCCACCTGCTGCGCAATAGCCAGCACCGACTCGTTGATATTAGCCCGCACATGGTCCAGACACTGATTAAAACTGGCTTTATCACGAATTGTCAGTTCATGCTGACGTTGATAATCGCGACTCAGCGCATCAATGCCAGCTAAAATACAATCATCAATCAGCGCCTTAATCTGCCCGAAGGGGTTAAAATACAGCCCCAGCTTAGCCTTGTTGGGTAACTTTTGTTCCAGATAGCTGACCGGTGACGGCATACTCAGCATTAACAGTCGATTAAGCCCCTGTTGATGCAAGGTTTCAGCTTTCTCCTGTTCAGCCACAAGTTCAATATCCACGCGACCATTATGATTAACCAGCGCCGGAAACGCCTGCACTTCAAAACCGCCATGCTTTTGGGTAAAACTGGCAGGCAGACTGTCAAAGTCCCATTCCGTCAGGTTTTTACGCTCCAGTTCGGGCGTTGCAGCCTGTTCAAAGGTTTCTTTAACCCGGCCCTGCAAACGGTCTTTAAGACTGTCCAAGTCATCGCCACGCCCCAGCACGTTTTGCTCGGCATCCACCACAGCAAAATGCATGTTAAGGTGCTTATCAATCTGATCCAGCTGCCAGTCTTCTGCTTCTACTCTCACGCCGGTCATGCGCAGTAATTTAGTTGCCAGGGCATCCAGTAATTTAATGGGTTTACCTGACTTTTCTTCCTGCATACGCATGTCGGCCAACGCGGCCTGGGCGTAGTTAGGGGCCGGCACAAAGTTACGGCGCAGGCGCTTGGGCAGGCTTTTAATCAACTGCACTACCCGCTCTTCGCGCAAGCCTGGCACCTGCCAGTCAAAACCATCTGCCACCACCTGATTTAACAGCGGTAGCGGGATATTTACCGTAACGCCATCGTCCTCGGCATTCGGCTCAAAGTGATAACTCAATGGCAGTTTGATATTGCCTTGCTGCCATACATCAGGAAACGCATTGGCCGCCGATGTGCCGGGTTGCTCGCGGAATACATCCTGCTCAGTCAGCCGTAAAAATGACGTATCCGGCTGGCGTTTCAGCCATTTTTTAAATGCTGCGTCGTTATTTACCTCGAGCGGGAGTTTTTCTGCGTAGAAATCAACCAGTACCTGCTCATCCACCACCAGATCACGGCGACGGGTTTTCTGCTCCCAATCATCCGCCAGTTCCAGCAACGCCTGATTATCTTGTAAAAAGTCATAGCGCAGGCGGGTTTCGCCGTTAACCAGCGCTTCCCGAATAAATATCTGATGACAGGTGGCCGGATCAATCTGGCTGTAGGTAACATAGCGCTGGGCAACAATAGGGAGGCCAAATAAACTAACGCGCTCACTGGCGGTTACAGCACCACGTTTCTTCGACCAGTGTGGCTCAGAATAATTGCGTTTAACCAGGTGCTCACCGAGGCTCTCCAGCCACTGCGGCTCAATTTTAGCCACCATGCGGCCAAACAGCTTAGAGGTTTCCACCAGTTCGGCTGCCACTATCCATTTAGGATTGGCCTTGGCTAATCCTGAACCGGGGAAAATCATAAATTTAGTATTACGCGCTCCCAGGTACTCGCGGTCCTTGTCTTTCATCCCCACGTGGGACAGCAAACCGCTGCACAACGCCTGATGGATAGCCTGATAATCTGCTGCCTGACTAGTAATGCGCAGGTCAATTTCGGCCACAGATTTACGCAACTGGCTGACAATATCCTGCCATTCACGCATGCGCAGATAATTAATAAAATGACCATGACACCATTTGCGTAACTGGCTGTTAGACAGGTTTTTCTGTTGTTCCCTGAACGCCACCCACAAATTCCACAGGGCAATAAAATCGGAGTCTTTGTCGGCAAATTCGCTGTGAGCTTCATCGGCCTGAGCCCGTTTATCCTGTGGTCGTTCGCGGGGATCCTGAATCGATAAACCGGCGGCAATAACCATCACTTCCATCAGCGCGTTAAATTCACCGGCGGCGACGACCATTCTGGCATAGCGCGGATCCACCGGCAGCCGCGAAATCTGGCGGCCCATTCTGGTTAGTGCAATACGGCCTTTATGGCGGGTAATCGCTTCTATTTCTTCCAGCAGTCGGAATCCATCGTTGATTTGGCGACTATCCGGGGGTTGCACAAAATCAAACTGGTTAATATCGCCTAAGCCCAGACTGGCCATTTGCAAAATAACCGAGGCCAGGTTGGTGCGCAGAATTTCCGGATCGGTAAAGGCCGGGCGATTTTCGTAATCCTGCTCTGAATACAGGCGAATACAAATGCCCTCGGAAACCCGGCCACAGCGCCCTGCCCGCTGATTAGCCGACGCCTGGGACACAGGCTCTATAGGCAAACGCTGGACCTTGCTGCGTGCACTGTAGCGGGAAATTCGGGCGGTTCCCGGATCGATAACATATTTAATCCCCGGCACGGTTAAGGACGTTTCAGCCACGTTGGTCGAGAGGACAATACGCCGCCCGCTGTGTGACTGGAAAATGCGTTGTTGCTCCGAGGCTGATAACCGCGCGTAAAGGGGTATAATTTCGGTATGGCGATACTGTCGGCGACTCAGGGCATCCTGGGTATCACGAATTTCCCGTTCACCGCTTAAGAATACCAGAATATCCCCGGGGGGCTCGCGCATCAGCTCGTCTACCGCTTTGATGATGCGCTCAACCTGGTCGGCATCGTCTTCCGCATCTTCTGGATCATGGTAGCGAATTTCCACCGGGAAAGTACGGCCGCTGACTTCAATAATGGGGGCATCGTTAAAATAACGGGAGAAGCGTTCCGGATCGATGGTCGCCGAGGTAATAATAACCTTGAGCTCCGGGCGCTTTACCAGCAGTTGCTTGAGGTAGCCAATCAGAAAGTCGATGTTCAGGCTGCGTTCGTGGGCTTCATCAATAATGATAGTGTCATATTCGTTTAAAAACCGATCCTGCTGCATTTCGGCCAGCAACATCCCGTCGGTCATCAGTTTAACCACACTGTTGTCACTGACCTGATCGGAAAAACGGATTTTAAAGCCGACTAAATCACCCAATGTCGTATTCAGCTCATCGGCAATCCGGTTGGCCACGCTACGAGCGGCAAGTCGCCGTGGCTGGGTATGAGCAATGGTACCGGCAACGCCGCGCCCCAACTCCAGGCAGATTTTAGGAATTTGGGTGGTTTTGCCTGAGCCCGTTTCACCGGCAATAATCACCACCTGATTATCAGCAATCGCTTGCTTGATATCATCCTTGCGGTCACTAACCGGTAACGGTGGGTAATCAATTTGCGGAATCGATGCCGCGCGCGCCGCACAGCGCTCCACCGAGCCATTAATTCGTTCAATTACTCGTTCCAGTTGCTGCTGATTGGTCGGTTCTGACAAATCGGCCTTGGCCAGTCGCTGTAACTGACGACGCAAGGGAAAACGGTCCTTTATAAGGCACTGGGGTAATTGACTCAGTAACGCACTGATTGGCGAGGGCTTCGACATAAAAGCTAATGACATCCGGAAACTAAAAAAACGCAGCGATCCTAGAAGATGCGCGGCACTTTTTCCAGTGTCAATATCGACAAAGCAAACCAGCTGGTCGGTTAACCGGCCAGCCAGCCAGCGTTTTTGTTTTTATTGCCGGACAAATCAGGCGGTTTTTGGGTATTCCGCGTGCAAATGCTTATCTATGGCAAACAGGATCTGCGTACGGGTAATACACCCTACCAACTTTTTGTTGGCATCAACTACCGGATACACTTTAGGTTTTTCAACCAACAGCTTTTCCGCCACTTCCAGAATGGACATGTCCTCGCGAACAGTGAGAACCGGGGTTTTCATAATTTCGCCCACCCGACATACCTGTTCCCGGTAATAGGTAGACTCGACCATGGCTTTAATACAATCCTGCTCTGACAAAAAGCCACACAGATTTCCCGCTGCATCTAACACTGGCCCACCAGACTGATTATTTTGCAGCAGTCTTTCAACCGCTTCAGCTACCGGCATAGACTCGGTTAATTTAACCGGATGCTGACTCATATATTTACTGACAAGTAACGATTCCATAATGCCTCCAACACCACAATCTGCTTTAGCGCCTTAATGTGGCTCAATTGTTATTATCGGGAGGTTGATAGCACAAACTACGGCTACAGAGCGAAAGTGAGAATTTCTCTATGTTATTACAGCCTCCAGAGCGTCATGCTCTGATTAAAGATTAGTTCAGAATTACCGGTATGGTTAACTTTTTCTTAACACGACTTTGGTCGTAATCAGACAAAATAAGAGGGGCAAAAGAGACCTTTCAGTTTAAAACATTCCAGCGTTAGCCAGGTGATGGGGATTTAGCTGCAAACGCCCGCCAATGTTGGCGGGCGCAGCTGAGCGGTGTTATTCAACCCACTCTTTATAAATACCCACTTTTACCTTACCGTCGGTATCGATTTGTGCGCGATACATGCCCGCAGAATTAAACACTGCCGCAATATTACCATCGTGATCAATAGCGATAATGCCACCATCACCACCGGCTTCTACCAAAACATTGTTGATTACCGTATTGGCGGCTTCATCAAGACTAACGCCGGTGTACTTCATCCTTGAACAAATATCCGCTGCCACGTGATAACGAATAAAATACTCACCATGACCCGTTGCCGACACGGCACAACTGCTGTTATCCGCCCAGGTGCCTGCACCGATAACCGGAGAATCACCAATCCGGCCATAGCGTTTCGCGGTCATGCCACCGGTTGAGGTGCCTGCCACCAGATTGCCTTGTTTATCAATAACCACAGCTCCAACCGTACCAAAGCGCTCATTGCCCTGCTGCCCGCCATAACTAATACCGGCCTGCAAAATTCGCTCACGGGCTTTTTCCAGCGCTTTGTAACGGCGTTCGGTATCGAAAATATGGTTATCAACCGGCTCCATCCCCAGGCTCTGGGCGAAATCTTCTGCGCCCGTGCCGCTTAACATTACGTGAGGCGAGTGTTCCAGCACTGCTCTGGCTGCTGCAATGGGGCTGGCGATAGTTTTAACCCCGGCCACAGCACCCGCATTGAGCGTACCACCATGCATAATGGAGGCATCCAGTTCGTGCTCACCATCAAAGGTATATACCGCACCAATGCCAGCATTAAACAATGGCGATTGCTCCAGTACCTGAATGGTTTCTACCACAGCGGTTTCCCCATCCACGCCGGATTGTAGTAACGCATAACCCTTTTTAACGGCTTCAGTCAGCTTCGCGATATAGGCTTTTTCCAGTTCCGGCGTCATATTCTTTTTAAGAATGGTACCGGCACCGCCATGGATCACAATGGCAACATCAGCCGCCAGTGTTGAAAAAGACAGCCCCAGCGAACATACGGATGCACAGAGCATGGTTTTAAGTGAAAAGGTGCGTTTCATTTGTTGTTCCCGAAAATTACTATCGTTGTAACAGGTACTCTACCTGACTTGTAAGCTACGATGCCAGAGTCATTCAACCTGTAACACCGGGACTTCCTCGTATCACCCGGATTTCCTGCCAATCTGACAATTTATGCCGGTTACCGCCGCTAACCATGTTAGGATATCGGCATAAAACTTACAGCGCTACGGATTAAACGACCCAAACAATGAGTACGACCAGTTCTGCAACTTTTCTCTGGCACGATTACGAAACCTGGGGGATTAGCCCGCAAAAAGATCAGCCCAGCCAGTTTGCTGCTATCCGCACCGATCAGGACCTCAATGAGATAGGCAAACCTATCAATATCATGTGCCGGATTAACAATGATTACCTGCCCCATCCTCAGGCCGCTCTGGTGACTAAACTCACGCCTCAACACACCTTACGTGACGGTATGACTGAAGCCGATTTTGCGGCCAGGGTGCATCAGGCAATGAGTCAGCCAAACACTTGCGTTGTGGGTTATAACAGTATCCGGTTTGATGACGAAGTCAGCCGCTATTTGTTTTACCGTAATTTTTACGAGCCCTATGGCCGGGAATGGCAAAACGGTAACAGCCGCTGGGATATTATTGATCTGGTTCGGGCTTGCTATGCGCTGCGTCCCGAAGGAATAGAATGGCCACTACGAGAAGATGGCAGCCCCAGTTTTAAGCTGGAATTACTCACCGCCGCTAATGGCATCGATCACGGTCAGGCCCACGACGCTCTGGCCGATGTAAGAGCCACGATAGCGCTGGCAAAACTGATCAAAGAAAAACAGCCCAAGCTGTTTGATTATGCCTTTTCGCTGCGTCAAAAAGCCCAGGTTATTAAACAGATCAATTTGCAACAGCTAACGCCGCTGGTACATGTATCGTCAAAAATTCCAGCCAGTCAGGGCTGTTGTACCTGGATATTACCGGTTGCCCCGCATCCCACTAACCCCAACGCGGTTATCTGTGTGGATTTAAGTAAGGATCCTCAGGCAATACTGAACGAAGATGCCGCCACACTCCGTACTTTGCTTTATGCACGTCAGGACAGTTTTGAGGAGGGCCAGCAGCGCCCGGGCATTAAACTTATTCATATTAACCGGTCGCCATTTGTTACCACCGCCAAAGCGTTAACCGAAGAAAACGCCGAACGACTGGGTCTCAACCGGCAACAATGTCTGGATAATTATAAACGTCTGGCGGAAAACACAGCCTGGCGGGATACGTTGATAGAGTTGTATAACGAACCCCACGAAGACAGCGAAGCAGATGCTGATCATGCCCTTTACAGTGGCGGCTTTTTAACTAACGAAGAAAAACACTGGTGCGACGATGTCAGGGCTGCTGAACCTGAGCAACTGGCGGTGCTGGCTGAGCGAATGCAAAACCCCCGACTCAAAACTTTGTTGTTTCGCTATCGCGCCAGAAACTATCCCCAGACCCTGACTTTTGAGGAAAGCCAGCGCTGGCAACAACACCGCCAATTTAGATTGACAGCACAAGATTCTCCGGCCAGTATCAATATAGACTCATATCTGTTGGAGCTGGAACAACTGGCGCAGCAGTATGCCGATCACGCTGAAAACAAGGCCATTCTTAAAGCCTTATATGAATACGCGCAGAATTTGTGATAAATGCTGGGCGAATGAGACTACAGAAACAGACGTGATTGCAGATACATAATAATAACGAGTTGTTTATGCACTAGGTGCGCTGACAGGCAGGAACGGCAATGCAAGGTGTTAATTTTTCTTTCGACGAAAATCGGGAACATGTCACATTAACCATCTCTCCTGGCGAAATGAGCCAGGAACTTTCCGCACAGGACGTACACAAGGCCCTGTGTGAAGAAGGTTACGATGAAGTTTATTTGTCAGAAAGTGCCATCAAAAGCGCCTGCGACAAAGCCAATCACCTGTTTAAAACCCGCGATAGTTCTCAGCAAGTTATTGAACAGGTGGGTGAACGCCGTCACACCGAAGTCGAATTTCGCATCAGCGAAGACAATATGTCGGCTTTTGCGGTTCTGACTGCACCACACGGCGGTCAGTTACCCAGCGCAAGTCAAATTATGGCGATGGCGAAAAACAGCAACATTCGTCGTGGTATTGGCCGTAAACGAATCAGCGCATTACTCGACAAAGTCGCCAGCGCAAAACCAGGCACCCGGGTCGAAAGCTTAATAGCCAAAGGCTTGCCGCCTCGGGATGGCCGGCCTTCCAAACAAGTACCACTGGTGCCCAATGCTTTGGAACGGGTGCTACGTCCCCAGGCCAAAACCGATAAAAAAGTCGACTTACGTAACCTCGGTGAAATTGTTTGCGTAAAAGCCGGTGCCGAACTGATGCGACGGGAACAACCGGGGCGCGGCCGTCATGGCTTTGATGTCCGGGGTAACACCCTGCCTTCAAAGGTTGGCGACTGGGTACCTTTTAATCTGGGTAACGGTACCGCCATCAGCGATCACGATGAAAACCTGCTGGTATCAACCATTGCTGGCATGCCCAAATACCAGAACATGATAATGACCGTCGACGATACCTTTATTTGTCAGGGCGTGAATGTGGGCACCGGTCATATCACCTACGAAGGCTCGGTGTTGGTCAATGGTGATGTCACCGAAAACATGATCATTAAAGCCAAGGGCGACGTTACGATTAACGGGTTCGCCGAGTCAGCGCATATCCAGGCCGAAGGCGATATTATTATTACCGAAGGTGCCATGGGTAAGCAGTCTGAGGATCATAACGAATACACCTGTACCATTCAGGCTGGCGGCAGCGTTTACCTGCAACATGGACAAGGGCTGGATATTATTGCCAGCGCAAATCTGAATGTGGCCCGCCAACTGGCGCACTGCCGGGTAATGACCGGCGGACAAATCATTGTGGGACAGCCCGAAAACCCACAGGGTAACCTGTTTGCCTGTGAAATTAGCAGCCATGGACCGGTGATAGCCGGTACCGTAGGCGCAGTCTCTGGCAGCACCCTGCGCATTGATTTTAGTGCCGGGTTTAATCAATTACAGGCCCGTAAGGATTCGTTTGACGAGTTATTAAAACAGCTGCGCGGGAATACCGAGCGCCATAAACAAAAAATGGATCTCATTAATAACCGCGTTGTGCCAAAGTCTATGATTGAACGGGTTGATGAAGCTAAGGAGATGCTGAAGAACGAGTCTAACCTGTTAACCTGGATGGAAGGCAAAGCCGCTGAGATGACTGAAGCAAAACATCATTATCAGGAATCGGCGCGATTAGTAGCAAACAAGAAGCTCTATTCCGGGGTTTCGGTAAAACTGAATAACCGTAACTGGCGCTCAGAACGAGAATACGAACGAGCTAAAGTGAGTTATGAAATGCACCAGTGGAAATACGAACCACTGGTGTAAATTTAGCCCGGAGTCAGAGCAGCGCCGTTAGTTTTCGGCAATCATCACCTGACCGCTGTGCTCACGGCGGGCCATATACAACGCCTGACTGGCACGCTCGTACCAGTCGGCAAAGGTCTCACCTTCCTGTAACGCCGCTAAACCAATTGAAAATGGCAACAAACGAATATCATCCCGAGGGTGAGTCTCAATGGCTTCTTTCAAGCGGTCAGCCAGAATTTTTGAAGCGGCAATTGGCGTTTGCGGGCACAAAATAATAATCTGCTCGGCACTCCAGCGGCCGGCAATGTCCACTTCCCGCACGCTACGTAAACACAAACGCGCCAGTTCCCTGACGCCTTCTTCTGAAAAGGCCGAATCGCCGGGGTTAAGACGAACATTTTGTGACGAGAAATCAAATAAAATCAGCGTTGCGGCAGTATGGAAACGATTAAATCTTGAGACTTCGTCTTCCGCCCGGTGCAGCATAAAATTACGGTTATACAGATTCGTCGCCGAATCATGGGAAGATAAAAACTCCAGCATACGGTTTTTCTCGAGTAACACCGATTGCAGGTTTTCCATTTCTTCCTGCTTTAAACGTAATTCCCTGGCGTAGCGACGCATAATATTCCGCCGCCAGAACAATGTTGCCAAAATTACCGCGCCGCAGGCCACGCCCAGCACCGCCATTCGGAAATCCTGCTGATAGTGACGCTTTACATTACTCCAGCGTTTATATATCTCTACCCGTGCCGCCTCCGGGATCTGCTCAATGGCTTTATTCAAATCTTCAACTATTTCAGAGTGCGCTTTATTAACGCCCATTCGCAAGGAGTTATAGGGTTCGGCATAACCCACAACGGCCATTTCACTCATGTTCATTTTATTTATTTCAGAATTAACGCTTAGCATCGCCCCGGCGAATACATCAATTTCACCACGACTAAGGGCACGCAATCCATCCCCTTCCGACTCTGTCAGATGCAAACGCAGTTGTGGGTAATAACGCGCCAGGTACTCGGCTAAAAACGTATTCTTCGCCACACCGAGCAATTGGGAATTCAGGCCATCCAGCCCCTGATACATCACCTTGGCGTCCCGGGCAATCAGCACGTTTGGCGATTCAAAATAAGGAATAGTAAAATTGATATAAACGTTGCGATAAGCCGAGCTGTTCATCATTGCCATTACCATACAGCGGCCGGTTTGCAAAAACTCCAGCGACTGATGAAAGGACTCGGTTTCAACCAGAATAAAGTTAATATCGGCAAGTTCACTGATTATTTGTAAATAGTCCGCCGAAATCCCTACGTGTTTGCCATTACGCAGCATCTCATAAGGAACCCAGGTTGGGTCTATGCAGTAGGTAACTTGTTTAGTGTCGGCATGAACCCTGCCTATGGATAACAGGATACAGATAAAAAGCAGACAATACGCAGGCACAAGTCGAAATTTGAACATCTTCATGTTATTTATTGTTATTTTTCACCAAGTATGCGTCGCACCGTGCTTTAAATCAACTTATCGAGACAAATTCTAATAAAATCAATAAAATATTGTTATGTTATTAACAATAATCCAAACCACTTTAAGACCTTTTACAAGGTCTTAAAGCTTAGTCTGAAAGGCTTTACAACATCTCTACGGCCAGGGCAACACCTTCACCACCACCGATGCACAGTGAAGCAATACCTTTGCTCAGGCCTTTTTGTTTAAGCCCGTGCAGCAGGGTTACCAGAATACGCGCACCGGAAGCACCAATAGGGTGACCAAGGGCACAGGCACCGCCTTTGATGTTAACTTTACTTTCATCCAGGCCCAGCTTTTTAATTGCTAGCATGGTTACCATGGCAAAGGCTTCATTAATTTCAAACAAATCAACGTCATCTTTACTCCAACCCGCTTTTTCCAGCACTTTTTCCATGGCGCCAACCGGGGCAACGGTAAAGTCTTCCGGCGCAATTGAGTTAGTCGCGTGCGCAACCACTTTAGCCAGCGGAGTTAAGCCCAGTTCAGCGGCTTTTGACTCACTCATCACCAACAGTGCTGCTGCACCATCTGAAATAGAGCTTGAGTTTGCGGCGGTAACCGTACCATCTCTTTTGAACGCCGGACGCAGTGAAGGAATCTTCTCTGGTTTAGCAGAGCCAGGACCTTCGTCGGTATCGACTACTACGTCACCTTTGCGAGTCGCAATGGTAACCGGGATGATTTCATCGACAAATGCCCCTGAGCTTATAGCTGCGTTAGCTTTTGACAGGGAAGCAATAGCAAATTCATCCATCATTTCACGGGTCAGGCCTTCAGCATCGGCCGTTGCCTGAGCAAAACAGCCCATCGCCTGACCGTCATAAGCATTTTCCAGGCCGTCCATCATCATATGGTCAAGCACTTTACCATGCCCCATGCGATAACCACCGCGCGCTTTTGGCAGCAGATAAGGCGCACCACTCATGCTTTCCATACCACCAGCAACCACAACACCAGCGCTACCTGATTGAATCATGTCTGACGCCAGCATAACGGCTTTCAGACCAGAGCCACATACCTTGTTGATGGTTAATACACCGGTTGCCAGAGGCAGCTCTGCTTTAAGCGTCGCTTGTCTGGCCGGAGACTGACCTAAACCGGCAGGAAGAACACACCCCATAATCACTTCGTCTACGGCTGCAACATCAATATCGCTGCACGCCGCCTTAATGACTTCGGCTCCAAGGTCGGTGGTTGGCACAGCCGACAACGTTCCCATAAAACCACCCATAGGCGTACGTTTCGCAGCGACAATAACGACAGATTCTTTACTCATAGTTTCCATGCCTCAATTGAGATTTAAATAAATACAGATAACCATCTGCTCTGGCCTGCTACTTCTCCAGCCAACTACTGCACATAGCCTACACCTGTATAAAAAAATAAACACACGACTTTGGTTTTATGTCAGTCGGGACGTTTATAAATTTGACGTTAATTTGTTGTTACATTAAATTTACAATCAACTTAACCCTAACGTTAACGTAAATCATTTTAGCAGTCCTGTGACTACTCACAAATGGTAGGCGAAAATTAAAGGAAACACACAATGCCCCAGAAAAAAGAACAAACCTACTCTATTGGTGACCTCGCTAAAGAATTTGATATTACTCCACGTTCCATTCGTTTCTATGAAGAACAGGACTTACTGAGTCCTGAGCGTACAGGGCAAACACGTATCTACTGTAACAAAGACCGCGTCAGGTTAAAGCTAATACTGCGTGGTAAGAGGTTGGGCTTCTCGTTAGCTGAAATCAAAAACCTGTTTGAACTCTACGATAGCAATGCCAACTCCATGCTGCAACTGGAAGCGATGTTACAGATGACAGAACAAAAACGCGCCATACTGCGACAGCAACTCGACGACATCCAAATGCTGATGAATGAGCTGGATGAAGTGGAAAAACGTTGTCGCGACGAACTGGCCGAATTACAAAAAAGAGGTAGTTAAGCCATGACGACACATTATCCCACGCTCAATTTCGATCTCGGTGAAGAGATCGATATGCTGCGCGAGCATGTTCAACAGTTTGCTCAGAATGAAATTGCCCCGCTGGCCGCTAAAGCCGATGAAGACAACGCTTTCCCCAACGAACTGTGGCCCAAACTGGGTGACATGGGCTTACTGGGCGTAACCGTTAGCGAACAATTTGGTGGCTCAGATATGGGTTATCTGGCCCACACCGTGGCCATGGAAGAAATCAGCCGGGCGTCGGCGGGCATTGCGCTAAGCTATGGCGCTCACTCTAACTTGTGTGTTAATCAGATCTATAAAAACGGTACCGATGCCCAGCGCGAAAAGTACCTGCCTAAACTGGTTAGTGGGGAGCATATTGGCGCGCTGGCCATGAGTGAACCTAACGCAGGTTCCGATGTGGTCAGCATGAAGCTTAACGCCCGTAAAAGCGGCAACAAATACATCCTTAATGGCAACAAAATGTGGATCACCAACGGCCCCGATGCCCACACCTTTGTGATTTATGCCAAAACCGATGTTAACGCCGGTCCTAAAGGCATTACAGCCTTTATTGTTGAGCGCGACTTCCCCGGTTTCAGCCGCGCCCAGAAACTCGACAAACTGGGCATGCGCTCATCCAACACCTGCGAACTGGTGTTTGAAGACTGCGAAGTCCCCGCCGAAAATATTCTGGGTGAAGAAGGCGGTGGCGTGCGCGTACTGATGAGTGGCCTCGACTACGAACGCCTGGTGTTATCAGGTGGCCCGCTGGGCATTATGCAGGCCTGCATGGACGTTGTAGTGCCCTATATTCATGACCGCAAACAGTTTGGCCAGTCCATTGGTGAGTTCCAGCTGATACAGGGCAAAGTCGCCGATATGTATACCCAGATGAACGCTGCCCGCGCCTATGTTTATGCGGTGGCTAAAGCCTGCGATCGCGGCGAAACCGCCCGCAAGGATGCTGCCGGTGCGATTCTGTACTCAGCCGAACTGGCGACCAGAATGGCGCTGGATGCCATTCAGTTACTCGGCGGCAACGGCTATATCAATGAATTTCCCACCGGACGATTATTACGCGACGCCAAATTGTATGAAATTGGCGCCGGGACGTCAGAGATCAGACGCATGTTAATTGGCCGCGAGCTATTTAAAGAATCTGCTTAACAGCATACAAACTAACGACAGGACACCTACAGGAGGCACTATGCCTGTACTGAACAGTCAGGTAAATCCGCAAACCGATGCCTACAAACAAAATCTACAAGGCATGCAAACGGTGGTGGAAGACCTGCACAATACTATTGCTACCATCTTAAAAGGTGGCGGTGAAAAATACGTCGCCCGGCACAAAGACAAAGGCAAATTACTGGCTCGCGAGCGTATCGACGCCCTGCTGGATGCCGACTCGCCATTTTTGGAAATTGGCCAGTTGGCAGCGCATAACGTGTATGGCGAAGACGTACCCTGCGCTGGCGTGGTGGCCGGTATCGGTCTTATTCATGGCACTGAGTGTATGGTGGTTGCCAATGATGCCACGGTAAAAGGTGGCAGCTACTACCCGCTCACGGTTAAAAAACACCTGCGGGCCCAGGCCATTGCCGAGCAAAATCACCTGCCCTGCATTTATCTGGTCGACAGCGGCGGTGCTAACCTGCCCCGTCAGGACGAAGTGTTTCCGGATCGCGAGCATTTTGGCCGCATCTTTTTTAATCAGGCCCGCATGTCGGCCATGAACATCCCGCAAATTGCGGTGGTCATGGGCTCCTGTACCGCCGGTGGCGCCTACGTGCCGGCCATGGCCGATGAAAGCATTATCGTGAAGGAACAAGGCACTATTTTCCTTGCGGGGCCACCATTGGTTAAAGCGGCCACTGGTGAGGAAGTCTCCGCCGAAGAACTCGGTGGCGGTGATGTGCATACCCGCATCTCTGGTGTTGCCGATCACCTGGCGAATAACGATTTGCACGCACTGGACATCGCCCGTAACGCCGTGGCGAGACTTAATCGTAAAAAACCAGCGGCTACCGTAAATCAGCAGGCAAAGCCCCCGCGCTACCCGGCCCATGAGCTGTACGGCATTGTGCCGCAGGATCTGCGCCAGCCCTTTGATGTGCGTGAGGTCATTGCCCGCATTGTTGATGACTCGGATTTCGACGAATTTAAAGCCCGGTATGGCACCACGCTGGTGTGCGGCTTTGCTGCGCTGTATGGCATACCGGTGGGTATTGTGGCTAACAATGGCATTTTATTTGGTGAGTCAGCGCAAAAAGGCGCGCACTTTGTAGAGCTGTGCAGCCAACGCAAAATACCGCTGATTTTTCTGCAAAATATCACCGGCTTTATGGTGGGCAAACAATATGAATCCTCCGGTATTGCCAAACACGGCGCCAAAATGGTGACTGCAGTGGCCTGTGCTAACGTGCCTAAGCTCACGGTACTGATTGGTGGCAGTTTTGGTGCCGGTAACTACGGTATGTGCGGCCGGGCTTACGATCCGCGCTTTTTATTCATGTGGCCCAATGCGCGTATTTCCGTGATGGGAGGCGAACAGGCCGCCGGCGTGCTGGCTCAGGTGAAAAAAGACCAGGCCGAACGCGCCGGCGAGTCCTGGAGTAAAAGCGATGAGCAAGCCGTTAAACAACCGGTTATCGACAGCTACGAACAACAGGGTCACCCCTACTACGCCTCTGCCAGATTATGGGATGACGGCGTTATCGACCCTGCCGACACCCGTCAGGTATTGGGGCTGGCATTAAGCGCCAGTTTAA
This sequence comes from Marisediminitalea lipolytica, assembly GCF_001758465.1. Classification (GTDB taxonomy): domain Bacteria; phylum Pseudomonadota; class Gammaproteobacteria; order Enterobacterales; family Alteromonadaceae; genus Alteromonas; species Alteromonas lipolytica. The sequence continues at coordinate 41,185 of NZ_MJIC01000006.1, read as the reverse complement.
ATAAACCCATCGACGACACGCAGTTTGGCGTGTTTCGGATGTAGGGGGAATCCAATGACAGAATACGTTTTATATGAAGTAGACGAGCGCGGCGTCGCCCGTATCACCCTCAACCGTGCGGATAAACACAACGCCTTTAATGAAACCATGATTGCAGGCTTAACCGCCAGCTTTACCCGCGCCGCTGAAGATAGCAATGTTAAAGTCGTCATCCTGGCGGCTAACGGTAAAAATTTCAGCGCCGGTGCCGACCTTAACTGGATGAAAAAAATGGCCGGATACAGCGAGGCAGAGAACCGCGCCGATGCCATGCACCTGGCCACCATGCTGCACACGCTGCACACCCTGCCAAAGCCAACGATTGCACGGGTTCAGGGCGCGGCGTTTGCCGGCGCAATCGGCCTGATTGCCTGCTGTGATATGGCCGTGGCCTGTAAGCTCAGTAAGTTTTGCTTAAGCGAAACCAAAATCGGCCTGGTGCCTGCCACCATTAGCCCCTATGTGATTGAAGCCATGGGTAAACGCATTGCCAAACGCTATTTTATGACGGCCGAGGTATTTACCGCGCGCCGTGCCCGCCGGTTAGGACTAATCAGCGAAACGGTAAGCGAAGATCAGCTCGATGCCACCATTGAACAGCTCATTGAAGCGCTGCTGAAAAACAGCCCCAATGCAATCAGCGAAGCCAAGGCGCTGGTTGATACGGTAGCCGGACAGCCGCTTGATGAATCCATGCGCAGGCTCACCAGCGACTGGATTGCCCGCATGCGGGTGTCTGAGCAGGGTCAGGAAGGGCTTAGCGCTTTTCTCGACAAGCGCTCCCCTGGCTGGGTTAAGGAGTAAATCATGGCAGTGAAAACCATTAAAAAAGTGCTGATTGCCAACCGTGGCGAGATTGCCTGTCGGATTATTGCCACGGCCCGCGCCAACCATATCTCTTCGGTTGCGGTATATTCTGAAGCTGATCGCCATGCTATGCATGTACAGCTCGCCGACGAAGCCATTGCTATCGGCCCTGCCCCGGCCAGCCAGAGCTATCTGGTGCAGGATAAGATCATCGCCGCCGCCAGACAGTGTGGTGCCGATGCCATCCACCCCGGCTACGGTTTTTTATCGGAAAACGCCGCCTTTGCCCGCCGCTGCGAACAGGAAGGCATTATCTTTATTGGTCCGCCAGCCAGTGCTATCGAAGCCATGGGCTCAAAATCCCGGGCCAAACAAATTATGGAACAAGCGGGCGTGCCGCTGGTCCCGGGTTACCATGGCGAAGAACAAAGCGCAGAGCTACTGCTTGAAGAGTCGCGCCGCATCGGTTTTCCGGTGATGCTTAAAGCCGCCGCCGGCGGTGGCGGTAAAGGCATGCGTCAGGTGATGACCGAAGCGGAATTTCATGCCGCACTGGAAGCCGCTAAACGCGAGGCGAAAGCCAGCTTTGATGATGATCTAATGCTGGTCGAAAAGTTTCTCACCCAACCCCGCCACGTGGAGATTCAGGTGTTTTGCGATGAGCATGGCAACGGCGTGTATTTATTTGACCGCGATTGTTCGGTGCAGCGCCGCCACCAGAAAATTATCGAAGAAGCCCCTGCCCCTGGCATCCCGGATGAAATCCGCCGCCAAATGGGCGAAAGTGCCCTGGCCGCGGCAAAAGCGATTAATTATGTAGGCGCTGGTACCGTGGAGTTCTTACTCGACGGTGACCATTTCTATTTTATGGAAATGAATACCCGCCTGCAGGTAGAACATCCGGTAACCGAGATGGTCAGCGGTGAAGATCTGGTGGCCTGGCAGCTTGCGGTAGCCGCTGGCGAGGTGCTGCCTAAACAACAGGATGAACTACGCTTAAGCGGTCATGCCTTTGAGGTAAGACTTTACGCCGAAGATCCGGATAACGAATTTTTACCGTCGACCGGCTTACTCAAACGCTTGCAGTTTCCTGCTACCGGCAATGGCTTACGGGTGGATACCGGCTTTGCCGAAGGCGATACAGTCAGCGTTCATTACGACCCCATGCTGGCCAAACTAATTACTTTTAGCGACAGCCGTGATGCCGCACTGGCTAAAATGCTGGATTGTCTGGCGCATACCCGGGTGACCGGTGTTACCACTAACCTGCCCTATGTGTATCGGGTGATGCAGCACCCGGACTTTGCCGATGCCCGGCTCACCACCCATTTTATCAGTGAGCACAGTAAAGACCTCGCGCCAGTTGCCTTTAATACAGCGTATTTGCCGATAATGGCGTTTTGCCTTTACCACAGCCAGCTATCCGCCAGCGCGCCCCTTGGTGATAACGCGCTCAGAAGCTTCCGGCTTAATCACCAGCGCCAGCACTATCTGGCACTTACCTGTCAGCACAAAACCACCTTACTGACGGTATGCGCACAAGGTGATCAGTTGCTTATCAGCGATGCAGACTCGCAGTGGTTGGTCAGTGGGCACTGGCAGGCCCAAACCGTCACCATTACCGTGGATGGCTACCAGCGCAGTTATCAGGTTTATCCTGACTCAAACGATGGCTGGGTATTATTTGATGGTGCCATGGCAGTACCCTTTGCGATGCAACGCCCTGATTTTGGCCAGCATGAAGATAATCATGGTAATGACTGTGTAGCCCCCATGAACGGCACCATCGTTAAGCTGCTGGTAGAACCCGGCACGCCGGTCACCAAAGGTACGTCACTGCTAATTATGGAGGCAATGAAAATGGAACACAACGTTAAGGCCCCGGCCGATGGCAAGGTAAACGAATTCTTTTATCAAAGCGGCGATCTGGTTGATGGCGGCGCGCCGCTGCTGGAGTTTATCAGCGATGAGTAATTTACCTGCTCAGGTGAGCATTGTAGAAGTCGGCGCTCGTGATGGCCTGCAAAACGAAGCCAGCTTGATCACCACTGGTACTAAACTCCGGTTTATCGAAGGCCTGGTGAGAGCGGGCTTAACCCGCATCGAGGCTGGCAGCTTTGTCTCCCCTAAATGGGTGCCGCAGATGGCTGACAGTGCCGATATATTTGCAGAATTGCCGCGCAATGCAAACTGCACATTCAGCGCACTAACGCCCAATGAAAAAGGCATGCTTGCGGCAATTGCGGCTGGCGTTGATGAAGTCGCTGTATTCGCGTCGGCGTCGGAGAGCTTTTCCCGGCGCAATATCAATTGTTCGATTACAGAAAGTCTGGCTCGATTCGAGCCGGTTTTTGCGCTGGCTAAGTCGCACAACCTCAAAGTTAGGGGGTATGTCTCTTGTGTTATGGGCTGCCCTTACGAAGGCCCTATCGCGCCAGAAGCGGTGCTAAAAGTAAGCCAGCAATTGCTGGCGATGGGCTGCTATGAAATATCCCTTGGCGATACCATAGGCACCGGCACACCCGGACAAACCCTTACGTTGCTAAATACGCTGATCACTGACATTCCGGTAAATCAACTGGCGGTGCATTTTCATGATACTTACGGGCAGGCACTGGCCAATATTCTGGTGGCGCTGCAGCAGGGTATCAGCGTGATAGACTCAGCCGCCGGCGGCTTAGGCGGCTGCCCTTATGCGGCAAGCGCCAGCGGTAATGTTGCCACCGAGGATGTGGTGTACATGCTAAACGGCATGGGCATTACCAACGGCGTCAATATTGATGCCCTGGTGGCCGCTTCGGCAATGATATTCAATGAGCTTGACCATGGGCCAGCATCACGCTCCATGCGTGCGTTGCTGGCAAAAAACCACGCTGTATTCTAATCAACAGCAGCCTGGCCAGGCGGTTGTCAGGCTGACTGTTTCTCTTTGGGTAAAATAAAACTCAAAGCGATACCCGCCAGTAACATGGCTGCCATGGTCGCCACAATGTTGATATCAAACGCTGCTTTTAGCGCCGCATACAACGCACCGAACCCCAGTAAAATAAGGCCAATTGCGGTATTACTGAACGCCACTAATTCGGTTCTGGCCTGCCCTTCTTTTACATCCAGGCTATAGGTTTTACGGCCCGTCCGTACGCCGGTATGTGCTACCGCCAGTACAAAGAACAATCCACCGGAAATCCATAAAGAGTGACCAGGTAACAGCAATAACCCGACACAGGCAATCAACGCCAGTACGCCAGCCAGCTGCAGGGTTAAGCGTGCGCTGTAGTCGGCAACGCTCCCCCAGATGAAGGACGAGAGCATGGTGGCGGTCGCCTGCGCGCCCAGATAAAACGGCAGTAAACTGGCCGCATCCTGCTCGGTTTCCAGCATAAAATAAGGTGCCACCAATGCACTGTGCACAAACAATCCCCGTACCGCGATAAACTTGTACACCACCGCATCAAAGTCCCACCAGCTATGGCTGCCCTCGTTGTTTTTTCCCTTGGCCTCTACCGTTGTTTTCACTGGCAGTAAAATAAACAGTCCGATTAACATGGCCGCCACTGCCGTAATAATCAGACCAAAAATAAGTGCTTCGCCCAATGCATCAGAGAAAAACAACAGAGGCACAGCGATTAATAACGTGAGAACACCAGAAGTAGTGGATGCTATCCCCAGCAGCTTGCCCCGCTCGCCTTTCTCAGCGACGTCGGCCTGGATATCTTTCATCGTCAGGGAACAGGCCGAACGACCAAGACTCAGCAGGGTCAATCCGCCTAAAATAAACCAGCCCGCAGCGAGTCCCTCAAACCACCATGCCCCTAAAACAATAGTCAGAATGGATAACGATTGAACCACCATCCCTAAACGCCAGATATGGTGACGCGCCGGATAATGCCGTAACACAACACCAATAGCAGCCTGCGGTAACAAAGCGCCTGATTCCCGGATAGGTACCAGCCAGCTAATCATCCAGGCGGGTACACCCAGTGTTAGCATCAGCGCTGGTAGCGTGGTTTTAGCAGAGATAAGCAAATCGGCCAGTTTGGTACACGCCAGACTGGCAATCAGGCGTTTTTTGGTGGGATCCAAGTTATTTAATCAGTCTGAAATTGTGTAAGTCAGACCGCCTTAGTGATTGATTATGCAGTATTATACGCATGAAAAATGGATTGAGATCCAGCTCTGTCCCGCAACAGTGCAGAAGTGTTGATTTTGCGCAATCTAAACACTAGTGGATGGTGTTTTCTACCATGGTTTTGATGTTTTCTAATCCCACCTGAATATCATCGCCTAACTTATCGTCGAAAAATAACAGCTGGTAGCGGTCAAGCAGATTTAAGCCGACATCCCCGCGACTAATCCAGGAGACTTCGGTACCGTTGTCCGTAGGTTGCAGGCGAATATCACCTACGGCCACTACACCGTGCTCGGGGTTATCTACTGCGTAGATAACCTGGCGGTTAAATTGTAACGACGTGATCTCAATAGAACCGCGGCCCAGAATGTCACTTTGCCAGCGGACCCGCATGCCAATAGCCCGGTCCGGGCCGTCGTATGACATCACCGCATTCGGATCCATCCGGTACCAGGTACTCCACTGTTCCCACTTACGCAAATCAACAATGGCGGCGTATACTTCATCAGCCGGTGCATCTATCTCTATGGCGCGTTTGACTTCGTATTCGCCAGGCAGAAAAAAGCCTGTCAGTAAGACAAGAAAAACAACCATCATCAGATTCAGAAACCATTTGTTGCTGCGCATAGTGTCTCCCTGGGCAAACGCTTAGCGGATTATAACATTATTTTAACAAAAAGAGAGTCTAAGCAGCATTTTTGTTGTAAGTTATTAAAAAATGCTAATTGTTCACTAAAAGCCTTGGTTTAAAGCAAATGTGATACCCCGCTGCAAACAGTTTACATACAACAGATCCGTTAGATAACCGGTAACACCATGGATCAATTCTCCTAATGCGTCAAAGTGCCCTTGAGCATTTTTTAATCAGGGCGTAAGATAGTGAAAAATAATGTAATTTAATTACAATAAACTCTATTCTACACTATTATGGAATCGGTCAGTCTGACCGATAGGCAGTAGCCGTTACAACAGCGCGTCGATGGAGAAATAGAATGTCCGACAAGAGCCCACGCTATATAAGTAATCTTACCCGCGATACCTATGCGTTGATCCTCGCCGGTGGCCGGGGTTCACGATTACACGAACTCACTACCTGGCGGGCTAAACCTGCGCTTTATTTTGGTGGTAAATTCCGGATCATCGATTTCCCTCTGTCTAACTGCATCAACTCCGGAATTCGCCGGATCGGCGTAGTTACCCAGTATAAATCCCACTCACTCATTCGCCATCTGGTGCGCGGTTGGGGACATTTCAAAAAGGAACTGGGCGAATCCGTAGAGATTTTGCCAGCATCGCAGCGGTTTTCTGAAAACTGGTACGAAGGTACCGCCGACGCCGTGTTCCAGAATATCGACATTATCCGTGATGAATTGCCAAAATTCGTTATGATTTTATCGGGTGACCATATCTACCGGATGGACTACGCGAACCTGCTTGCCAGCCACGTTGAAACCGGCGCAAAAATGACAGTGTGCTGTATGAAAGTCCCACGCGAAGAAGCGGCCGGTGCGTTTGGCGTTATGTCTGTTGATGAAGATTATCGCATCAAAGGCTTTACCGAGAAACCGGCTGATCCTGACCCACTGCCAAACGAACCGGATTTATGTCTGGCGTCCATGGGTAACTATGTGTTTGACACTGAGTTTTTGTTTGAACAACTGGCCCGCGATGCAAAAACCTCCGGCTCTGAACGGGACTTTGGTAAAGATATTATTCCCAGTATTATTAAAGACCACGACGTATTTGCCTATCCCTTCCAAAGTAACGAAAACGAACATGTATACTGGCGTGATGTGGGTACCCTTGACTCGTTCTGGGAAGCCAATATGGAAATGGTCGCGCCGGTACCGGCACTGAATCTGTACGATCGCAAATGGCCCATCTGGACCTATCAGGAACAGCTGCCGCCGGCCAAGTTCGTTTGGGAAGACGCTGATCGCCGGGGTGAAGCCATTAATTCAGTGGTCTCTGGAGGCTGTATTATCTCTGGTTCGACCCTGCGCCGCTCGCTGTGTTTCTCTAACGTGCGCGTTCACTCTTATGGCCTGATTGAAGAAGCGGTAATCCTGCCAGACGTGGAAATCAAGCGTCACTGTAAGCTGCGCAAAGTGATTATTGATCGCGGTTGCGTTATTCCTGAAGGTTCGGTGATTGGCTACGACCACGATGAAGATCGTCGCCGCGGCTTTAGAGTATCTGAAAAAGGCGTGGTACTGGTGACCCGCGAAATGCTGGGCCAGCCAGTCGGCGGAACAGTCCTTTCCTGATAGCAGTTGCTTAGCGATTACCGCGCCGGACCTTTTCCAGGTCCAGTGGTAATCGCAAAGACGTCCAGCCAAACATCAGAATAGACAACACAAAAGGTAACGCCAGCCACTCGAAAGCCTTTACCAGGCCGTTTAGCTGGCCGTGACTTGTTATGTAATATTCACTGAGTATACCGACAAAAGTCGGCCCACCGCCCAGTGCAATCAAATTAAGCACAAAGAAAAACAACGCGGTAGACATTGCCCGACAGTTTGCCGGTGACAATGTTTGCGCCATGGCGAAACAAGGGCCAAAGTATGTGCCTGACGTCACCTGCAACAACGTAAATCCCGCAATGGCAACCCACAATGAATCGCTGTGAATAGCCACTAAAAAAGCCGGCACGCCTAAACACAATGCCAGTGCAGGCAAGCGCGCATAAGCACCAGGATTACTGCGCCCCCATCGGTCTGCAATCACACCTCCGGCCCACACGCCTAACGCGTACAGGGTGCCATTGATCACGCCAAAGACAATGAGTAACCATACTATGTCGATATCGCTGAACCGGCGCACAAAGTAGTCCATTTGCCAGCCAATCACCGCATAGTTGGCAAAAGAAGATAACGTAATCCCCAGCACCATCCCCCACCAGCAAGGGGTTTTCAGCAGTTGCGCAATACTGTCCAGCATGGGTCTTTGTTGTTCTGCCGGCGATTGTTGGCGTACCGGCTCTTTAACGGTGAATTTCAGTAACACAGCCAGTGCTACACCGGGTAATCCCACGGCAATCATGACTGAACGCCAGTCGGCCTGACCACCACTTAACACAAATGCCGAAGCTAAATATGCCAGCATAATGCCAAAGGGGATCCCCAGCGCGTATAAAGCCATTGCCGTTGCCCGTTCTTTTGCCGGAAACAAATCAGCGATAATGCTGTGCGCCGGCGGCGTACCGCCCGCTTCCCCAATGCCAACACCAATGCGGCATAACGCCAGTTGCAGGTAATTGCCCGCGAGTCCCGACAGCGCAGTAAAACCACTCCACAAAATTAACGACAGGGTGATTATGTTAATTCGGCTGTAACGGTCAGCAAGCCAGGCCACCGGAATGCCCATCACCGTATATAGCACGGCAAAATAAAACCCTTTAAGGTATCCCAGCTGCGCATCATCCAGCCCCAGCTCCTGCTTAATGAAAGGAGATAAGATGCCAATAATTTGCCGATCGATAAAATTAAACGCATAAACCAGAGTGAGCATGAGCAGCACGTAATAACGATAGCGATTGGGTGTGGATTCAACTGGCGGGTTCACTCATGACCTCAGTGCGGTTACTATTTAAAACAAGACTTATACCCCAATATCATTAAGATAAAGTCGGAAGGAGGTAAAAAAGCCGTGATAATACCTTATTCTTCATTTTTTCACTATGAGTTGAGCTCATAACAGGCGCTAAGCATGCATATCGATAAATTACTGGAACACACCGCTGCAGCAGTAAAAAGCGGTGACAATCAATGGACATTTTCTCATCCTGGCCTGCCTGATACCTGGGGCCAGGGGCGCACCGCATTTGGCGGTATTACGGCCGCGATGCTGCATCATGCCTTAAGCCTGGTGGTTGAAGAAGATCGCAGTTTACGGGCTTATCATACTAACTTCGTTGGCCCGGTGAGCTTTGATACGCCAATCGAGCTCGTGGTGGAGAAACTCCGCGCCGGTCGCAACATGACGCAATTTTTGGCGAAGCTGGTTCAAAACGGAGATGTATGTGTCTGTATTCAAGCCTGTTTTGGCGTGAACAGAGAATCAAAAATTAGCATTGATAAGCTTCCCTCACACAGTATGGCGGTTCCGCAAAAACCCAATTATATCCCTCAGATCCCTAAGCTTATGCCTCGGTTTTTCCGCTACTATGATTTAGCCGTAGAACAGGGCCAGTTTCCTTTTAGCTGGAGTAAGCACAGTCATTATCATGGCTGGATGCGATTTAAAGAACCATTGGAAAACTTCAATTATAGCCATCTAATCTCACTGATTGATGCCTGGCCTCCCGCCATTTTACAACAATTAAAACTGCCCGCGCCGGCAAGTACGGTTAGCTGGGACATTGAAATGGTTCAACCGTTAAATATTACCAGTGATAACCCCTGGTTTGGTTACCAGGTTGATACCAGGTTGGCGAATGATGGTTATGCCCACACCGAGGCGACTATCTGGGACGATAAAGAAAGGGTTGTGGCACTGAGTCGTCAAACCATTGCCGTCTTTGGCTAATAAAAAACCCCGGTATCAAGCCGGGGTAAATGAAGTAACGCACAAATTATAATTATTATTACAGCGGTACAGTGATGAGTACCGCTGGTTGGGACTGTCAGGGTTAATTAAAGCCGTAACGCACGCCCAGTGCATAGCGGGTACCGTACTGACGAGCAAACAGGAACTGCTCTTCGTAACGACCATAGCCTTGCTCGGTTTCGTTGTTCAGGTTGAGCGCTTCAAAGAAAACCGTCAGGTTATCGTTAACGTCGTAGTTAACACTCATATCCACCTGCCCATAGTCTTTAAAGAACTGTGGCGGCGCATCGGCAGAGCCCTGGGCTTGCCCTACCCCTAACAAATAGCCATCACGCCAGGCGTAAGTGACTTTAACCGACAGCCCGTCTTTTTCGTAAAACGCCTGGAAGTTAGCCGAATCCCCCAGCCCGGTCAAAGGCGCCTGCTGAGTAAGACTGTTAACATCAAATTCCACATCACCGTTTACAAAGGTGGCATTAACGTTAAAGCCAAAGCCGGACTCACCCAGCATGTGCTGCAACGCCAGTTCAATACCGTCGACGGATTTACCATCAGTATTATTCGGCTGCGACACATTCCATACTATTAACGGGTCAGTGCTGTCTGGTTCAATCTGACCATCAGCATTGCCATGACCATTTGCCAGCATCTGCTCAAAAATGGCCGTACTGGTGGCTTGTTCACCACGGCCTTCGATATCAGCAATCGCCTGCTGATAGCGCGGACCATTGTAGATGTCATACAAGCCATCAATAGTGGTTTCAGTGATCGTGGTCTGAATAAAGTTATCCACGTCTTTTTTAAACCACACAATCGAGGCATAGCTGGCATCACCGTAATAGTACTCCAGCGCTAAATCCAGGTTGGTGGATTCAAAGGGTAACAGTCCGGTATTGCCTTGGGCGCCGGTACGAGCACCTGGTTTGGGACTGCCGCTTAATGCCCGGCCACCAGCCAGGAAACCAAGCGGTGCGCGGGACATGGTTTTACCCCAGGAAACCCGGGCCTGTAATTCGTCGGTAATGTCCAGACGAATATCCAGTGTGGGCAACAGCACATCATAGGAACCTTCCTGGGTTAAGTAATTCGCCGTACCACCTTGTTCGTACTGCATGATCCATTCTGACGCACTTACCCAGTTAACCTGTTGTTCGACACGCTGACGAACCGTACTGGTAACATCGGTTTCTTCATAACGGGCACCGGCCATAATCTCAACCGGGAAATCCGCCACTTCAAATTCCCACTCGGTCTGTAAATAAATACTATTGGTAACTTCTTCTACAAAACTCTCGCCGTCGATGCCGTCAAAATAAGCATTGGGTACATACACATCAGCTCCTACTACATCTTCGGTCAGGAAAGCCATCTGACGAGCAATGGCCTCGTCAAAATCATAGGTGTAGTAATAGTTTGGCATCAGATCGCCACCGCCACCGGCAAACTCATCCAGGAAGCTTCCGGTTTCATGACGAATAAACATACTGTCCGGGAAAATCTCCGGGAATGACGGGTTAAACCCCGGGCCACCACGCAAACCACTCCAGGCATTAGAGCCACTCATGGTCTGTTCGGTGCGGGCAACACCAAATTTTACTGCCGCCATGGGAATATCAAAATAGGAGTTAAACCATTCACCATCGATTTGTAATTGCTCCACCGTTGACTCACCCGGAGAGTGAATAAACTGACTGAAGTTAGAATCGATTTCGCCTGGCATCAACTCATTGGTACCGTTTTGCCACTGAATATAAGCGTGCGGGATTTCACCATTACGATAATCGTAAATTTTGGTAATAAGCTTATCTGAGCCCAGGATAATCTGCCCGTTGCTACCCATACCATCGTCAGCACCGTTGTCGATTTCATTACTGGAATCATGGTAGTCAAAGGCCAGTTTCAGGTCGTCAGAAACCTGCCAGTCAAAGTTAAAACCGATGGATCTGGCTTCCACTTCAGTGGTTTCACGGAAAGCCGTAAACGACCCGTCGTTGCCACCAATGTCTGCATAAATCGCAGTTCCGTTTTCATCCAGCTCATAACCATTAATGTTACCGCCAAACTCGTTCCAGATACCCCAACCTACACTTTGTAATCCCACCACCGCTTTGGTCATGGTGTAGTCAACCGTCATGGTCATGTCGTCGTTAGGCGCGTACTGCAAGGTAAGCTGACCATTGGTCCGGTCGTTTTCGACATTGTCGATACCGTAGTTCATGTCTTTCGGGAAGAAGTGATTACCAATACGGTTACCTTCTTCATCTACGGCGCGCGGATCAATCATGGTTGCTTCATTAAACTCAGGCAGGTCAACATTGGCCTGCCAGCCCTGAATATTGGCCTGCTGGCGCTGAAAATCGCGCTGATAATGGGAAAAGCTGGCCGCAAAACCAAATTTGTCATCAAAAAAGGTGTTGCTGTAAATGCCCGCTATTTCTGGCGTTACATCGTCCCCTTCAACCACCGAGGAGTCGTGCATGGCTTTGGCCATAAACGAATAACGCTGGCCGGGGCGTTGTAAAGGTTTGGCCGTAACAATATTCACCGTGGCACCCAGGCCACCACTGGGCAGTTCCGCTTTACCGGTTTTATACACTTCCAGCGCACTCACGCCTTCAGACGATAAATGCTGCAGGCCATAAGAGCGGGTAAAACCGGTGCCGGGCATTTGCCGGCCGTTTAAAGTAATCAGGTTAAAGCTGGGGCCAAAACCACGTACGGTAATTTCACTACCCTCACCGTTTGAGCGGCTAACCGCTACACCAGTAATACGTTGCAATGACTCGGCCAGGTTTGAATCGGGGAATTTACCCATTTCTTCAGCGGAAATGGCATCCATTACCCCTGGCGTGCTGCGTTTAATATCCATAGCACGGATAAGACTGCCGCGGATCCCCTGGACCTCGACAATTTCAATCACCGGCTCTTCTTCTGTCTGACTGGTTTCCTGTGCTGACACAGGCAGGCCTGCGGTGCCGAGTAATAACCCTACTGCTACCGCCAGGCGTTTTTTATTAAAGGTTGTGTCGTTCATCATTCGATACTCACGTTTTATTCTTTACCTTGTGCAGGCGGCAGCAAGTCATGACCGCTGCCACCTGCGCCTGGCTGCGTTACTGCGCAGCAATCTCGGCGTTATCGATTCGGTAGACCGCTCCGTCACCGGTGCCCCAGGCAGGGAACACCATCAGGACGTTGATATCACTGATATCCAGACCGGCATTGAACAGCTGCTCTAAGGTAAAGGTGTAGGTTTGCCACTGGCCCAGTACTGGTGTTACACCTTCCACGCTATCGGTCAGATCAAGCTCGACTGCGGTTGCCGCACCGGTGGATTCGATTTTGAATTTCCACACGGCATCCGGGCTGGATGGGTTAGACACCACTTTCATGTCAAAGCGAACAACGCCAGTGCTTAAGAAACCTGACGCATCGTAGAACACGCCTTCATCGGCCAGGAAGCCCATTACTGTTGGCTGTGCGCCAATGATGAACTGTGCTACGGCACCCTTGCTGTCATCTTCATCGGTTTCAACCGTTGGTGTAGAACCGCCACAACAATCCCAGATAGACCAGCCATCGGCAGCGACATCGGCAAACAGTCTGATACCGTTGGCAGAGACCGCGGACGGATCATAAATTTTGGCGTTATCAACACGATATACCGCACCGTTGCCGGTACCCCAGGCAGGGAAAATCATGAATACATCGATGGCACTTACGTCCAGACCAGCGGCCGCTAAATCAGCCATTTTGAAGGTATAGGTCTGCCATTCACCGGTGACTGGCACTACACCTTCCACGCTGTCAGTAATTGGCAGCTCAACCGCTGTCGAACCATCGCTGGACTCCAGTTTGATTAACCAGCTTGAATCCGGGCTTGATGGTGCATCCACCACCTTCATTTCAAACTCAAGCAGGCCAGTTTCTACGATTGTGCTGGCATCAAACGGCTTGTCTCCACCACCATTCGCGCTGCGGGTAATGAAGCCCATTACAGTTGGTGCTTCGCCGATTGAGAACTGGGCAACCATGCCATGTTCGTCGTCATCGATTTCCTCGGTTGGCATTGAACCACCACAGCAATCCCACATGACCCAATCCGGATTCTCACCGTCTTCAAAGAACACCAGTTCAGGCGCTGGCGCGGTAATTTCTACATTGTCCAGTTGATATACCGCACCTTCACCGAGGCCCCAGGCCGGGAATACCATCAGTACGTCAATGGCACTCACATCAAGTCCCATATCAGCCAGCATTTGCAGAGGGAAAACATAGGTTTGCCACTCGCCTACCACTGGCGTTACGCCATCAATGTTGTCGGTTAAAGGCAGTTCAGCCGCACTGGAGGCATTATTACTTTCTACTTTGAATAACCAAGCAGCATCCGGGCTGGACGGTGCTGATACAATTTTCATGTCAAAAGAAATCACGCCGTTTTCCAGCATACCGGAACCATCAAAGGGCGATGCCTGACCGTTTTCGTCAGTAATAAACTCTGCACGGCTGATAAATCCGTTAACCGTCGGTTGTGCACCCACATAAAACTCGTACACGCCGCCCATGTCGGGATCGTCAACAATCATTGGCGTTGAACCGCCACAACAATCCCAGGCAGGCCAGTTAGGGTTAGCCGCTTCGGTAAAAATAGTCAGGTTTTGCACCGTACCCGCAGACGGCGGTGATGGAATGGGCGCTTCGCCTTCTACCAGTGCATCCTCGTAATCGTTGTAACCAGGACGGACGGTTTCACAGCCTTTGCCAGTATCCGGATCAGACGCGCATTGATAAACGTGAACATAGTCAATAACGTATTCCTGACCATTGGCGAATGCATCGGCATCAATACCCAGATTGTTTACGTTTTCAGGCCAGTCGCCACCCACAGCAAGGTTAAGCAATAAGTGGAATTCCTGATCGAATGGCGCATTGTCCCAGTGGGTGGTTAACTCACCGGTGATTTGATCGTAATATTCAGCAAACCAACCGCGGTGGCTCAGGCCCACGGCTTCGTCTTTGGAGTTATAACGTACGGTCGATTTGCGTTGAGTGGCATACAGATAACCGTCGACATACCAGCGGATCTCACCTTCCTGCCATTCAATGGCATAGGTATGAAAATCATCAGCCGGATTTTTATCCGCCGGGAACTCATAAGCTTTGCCTGAGTTCACATTGTTTGGCCACTCACGACCGTAATGCAGGGTGCCGTGAATGTTAGATTCAGCATTACCTTCAGCGTCAACCACTTTCAGGTTAACGGCTTCCATAATGTCAATTTCACCGGATTTCGGCCACCCACCATAGACATAGTCGGTAGGTAACATCCAGAATGCTGGCCAGCTACCCTGCCCTGAAGGTAATTTAGCGCGCATCTCAAAGCGACCGTATTTAAAGTCACCTTTGTAGCGCGTGTTCAGACGAGCTGAGGTATAAGGTTTCTCTGCGCCTTCTTCAGCCGGTAATGCAACAATGTGCAGCATGCCGTCAGCAACATAAGAGTTGGCCGGGTCGTCGGTATAACACTGTTGTTCGTTATTACCACCACCTGCGCAATTTACTTCGTGTGTCCATTTAGCGCTATCAATTGCGCTACCATCAAAATCATCACTCCAGACTAACTCCCAGTCAGTCACCGGTTGCGCCGGATCCACTGCAGTAAAGTCTGATTCTGTTTTGGCGCTACCGCCACAACCCATCAGCGTTGCCGCGGTCATTGTGGCAAGCAACCGTGATAGTTGCATTGTTGTGTTTTTCATTCTTCAGCCCCGATCTAAACGGAATTTATTTAGCGTCACTTCCGGCTGTCCTCCGCCGCATTAGTGTAAGCGCTTACATAATTAATTAAAAAATGATGTAAGCGCTTACAGAGATTATTACATAAAATACGAGAAGTAAATTCAAATTAACAATTTTTTTACCAACAACCGCGAGTCATAATGCACACAAATAATTACAGCTAACAACGAACCAACGCCATTAGCGCACACTAGATCAAAACAACAAACTCATGTTTTATTTGTATTTTTAATTTTCATCAGCGATCAGGTTTCGATTTAGTCATAGGAAAAATAAGGCGTATTCGCCAGGCACTTGCTCACAAGCGAAGAATAGAGGCGATTTTTCAGAGCAAAACACATGGTTAATTTTTTAACAATTAACATGGCGGAAATATCAGTTTTTGGCAGATTGGAGCGCGATACAACAGCAATTTATGTAAGCGCAAACATTACTTAATGCAAAGCCACAGCAACGATAAGGCTGTCATTAACGGCCTTATAACGACTCAGAGCAAAAAAATTGGCTAGTACAGCATGAAAGCATTAGGGTTAAACAAACTCATCACGCTTAAACATTGTAGATTGGTGATATCCAGCGCGTCTTCCAAATCTTCATGGGCAAGATCCAGAGACTCATGCAAATGAGGCACTAAGTTATTGTAGCTTGGATAGACATCGGTATTCACGTTGTCGAGGGCCAGGACGTAGGAAAGTTGCAGAATCTGTACATCCAGATCGCTGGCTGGCGTCTCAATATCGTGGATTTTGTCGATAGGTTGGTAAATTGGCGCCGGTATGCCCCACCCTTCAATAATGAGGGCTGAGAGTTCGGTGTAAGTAAAACCACAAATCGCCTGCTGCAGCTCAGCGGGTTTAACCCGTGCATTAAATGCCATGCATCGCTGGGCCTCTTTGGGAAACATAGACACCACAACTAACTCACCAATATTATGTAACAATCCGGCGACAAATAATCTTTCTGACTCACGGTGTTTTTTCTGCTCGGCCAGATATTTCGCCAGCAGTCCACAGCTCACGCTTTGCTCCCAAAAGTGGTCAAGATCGATGATTTTGGCTTCTACATTTCGAAAAGCGTGAGAAATCCCATAAGCCAGCGCAAGATCATAAGCGGCGCGGGTACCAATGACCTGCAACGCT
This sequence comes from Marisediminitalea lipolytica, assembly GCF_001758465.1. GTDB lineage: Bacteria > Pseudomonadota > Gammaproteobacteria > Enterobacterales > Alteromonadaceae > Alteromonas > Alteromonas lipolytica. The sequence goes on along the minus strand of NZ_MJIC01000006.1, from coordinate 24,724 downwards.
TTGGTAATGGTATCGATACGGTTAGGGAATTTATATAAGGCGCTGTTAGCCACTTTTAGCAACTGACCGGTCAGGGCGGGGTCAAAGGCGATTATCTCACCAATATCTTCCATACTCGCGGCGCTATCGTCCATACACGCCTTAAGTCGGGTTACCGCCTCTGGTAATACAAAGACACCTGTAGCTAGAGTTGCGATATCAGACACATTTTTCATAATTAAGCCTCTGCTGCGAGAGCAATCCATTCTTCACTATCATTCACAACATTTACTACCCTCTCCGCTAGTGGTATAGCGTATCACGGCCGTATCCGCCATATAATTAATGGATTATTTCAAGTGTAGTCGATATTTCAAAGTCTTCCCGTCTAAAATCCCACGGGATTCGTCTGATTTAGCCGCTTCAAGTGCCTTTACCAGTGCTGTTACCTTGTTATTTAACGGGCAGGACAGCCTCACTTGTCCGGCATAATGGTTAAGCGCCCCGTTCAGATAATCAATTTCGGTTTGCTTACCCTGCGCTATATCCCACCACATCGACGAACGGGCATTATCATCGATATGCAACATCGCACTGGCCAGCCGTCGAAACAACCAGGTGGGTAACCGCAATAATACTGGTAACCAGCGCGCCGGGAGCCGGGTCAGGCGGGGTAATCTTATCCCACGAGCAGCAGCGACTGCCAGTAACTCATCCATAAGTAAGGCAATCACCTCGCGACAGGCTTTATCCAGCAGCATCGTTTTTACTGGCTGATTAACAATGGTGTTAATACTGTTGGCCAGGTTGAGTTGTAGTTTTGCCCAGGCAATGGCTTGTATATCGTGGCGCAAGCTCACGGTCAGTAACGGATGGGCAATGTTCTGCAGAGCCTGGTTAAGTGTAGGTTCAAAGTGGTGAGGCTGCTCAATATACATTCCTCCTTGGGTGGCTTTATGCAAGGAACAACGGGTCGCGTCCCAGACCACATTACACCCAACTATAGCCTGTAACAGCGTTACCGCAGGTAAATAACGGCGGGCCATGTCCGGCGCGCCCAGACCATTTTGGCAACAAATAACCACACAGTGCTCGCCCAGCTTGCTTTGCAACGCCTTTAAGGTACTTTCAAGAGCCGTATTTTTAACCGTAAGCCACACCACTGTGCGGGTAATAAGGTTTGGAATAACAGTACTGCACTGGTTTTCAGCCGCTTGGTACGCCTGCTCATGACCGGCGTAATCGGTTAACGTGACGCCTTGTGTTAAACGTGTAAGCCATGGCTCGCGCCCAACAAAACCGACCTGAGCCCGCTGGCCGATTAAACTGCCAAGGAAACAGCCAATCAGTCCGCTTCCAACAATAAGATGGCGATACTCTGTCATGCACGGGGTCCCTGCCTTTAAATCAGTTCTCATGGTAGCTGACTTTGCTCCCCACTCAATGATAAGCCATGATATATTGCGTACTTTTTTAAACGGGCAAGAGTATGACAGCAAAGGTGTTAGTAATTGGTGCGGTTTGGCCGGAATCAAAATCTTCCGCCGCCGGGCAAAACATGGCTGCCCTGCTGACACATTTTAACGCTCACAACTATACCGTGCATTTTGCCACTGCCGCGGCCGAAAGTGCCCATACCGACCCCGATATCAGCCGCATCTGCACGTTACATACCATTGCCCTAAACGACAAAAGCTTTGACGATTTTATCGCCGGGTTAAAGCCTGACATCGTGGTTTTTGACCGCTTTATGACCGAAGAGCAGTTCTCAGCCAGAGTACGCAAAGCTTTCCCTCAGGCAATGCATATTCTCAATACCGAGGATTTACACAGTTTACGTCATGCCCGGCATGAAGCCGTAAAACAAGGTATGCGTGCCAGCGATGCTCAGCTCAACAATGCATTCGCCCAGCGTGAAATTGCCGCGATTTTGCGCTCAGATCTTAGCTTAATTATTTCCGCTGCCGAATATGAGTTGCTGACCAATTACTATCAGGTGTCAGCACAGCAACTACATCTATTTCCACTTCAGCAGCCCATAGCCATTACCCAGGAAACACTGCCATTTAACCAGCGCCAACATTTTATTACCGTGGGTAATTTTCGCCACGCCCCCAACTGGGACGCGGTATTACAGTTAAAACAGTTATGGCCATCCATTCGTTCGGTCTTACCTGAGGCAGAATTACATATTTACGGTGCCTACCCACCGAAAAAGGCCACCCAGCTCCACAACGCTAAACAAGGTTTTATTATTAAAGGCTGGGTAGATGATATTCAGACAGAGATGGGAGCAGCCAGAGTATGCCTGGCCCCACTGCGCTTTGGTGCCGGCATCAAAGGCAAACTGCTTACGGCCATGCAACACGCTACCCCAAGTGTCACCACGGCTATTGGCGCTGAAGGCATAGCTAATGAAAACGACTGGCCCGGGGCTGTGGTAGATGCCGCTGATCCGTCTTCCTTTGCGCAAAATGCCGTACAGCTCTACCAATCTGAGGGCCTCTGGCAACAGGCCAGCAACAAAGCCCGGCAACAGGCCAAAAGCTACCAGCAAAGTCAGACAACGGCGGTGGGCCAGTTATTCGACAAAATCGCCACTACGATGCCACAAATAACGGCTTACCGGCAGGGATTGTTTATGCAAAGTTTGTTGTGGCACCACAGCCTGCGTTCGTCACAATTTATGAGTCAGTGGATCGAAGCAAAAAACCGCTAATCAGTTTTAGCGTTGTTACCGTATAAGCGTTATCAGTTCCCACAGAGCCCGGATAATGAAAACGTTAACGAAATGCGCAGCCGTTATAATCATTGCCTTTGCTGCTCTGCCAGCAACCGCGCAGTCGCGTATTCCGTCTCATGATTTAATGGCGTTATGCCAGGGCTTAGGCCAGGCCGTAACCAGTGTTTCTCAGGGGCGTGAACAACGTATCGATGATGAGCAAAACGAGGGAATTCAGGTACTGAAACGACTATCAGCTCACAGTGGTACTGACTTTATAACCCCGATAACCACATTTTTGCAGCGGGCCGATAGCCTGCCCTTTCTGGTCCAGGGCATGTTGTACACCCATGCTTGCTGGCACAGCTATCAGGATAATCCGGCCAAGGTCAGTCTGATGGCGTCGCTGCTACCCTACCGGTGTGATTTATCATCGCCAACCATGGCGTGCATAGACCGGGCGTTTCTCACCCTGCCCCAACAAGCCGAGCCGATTTAATTAGCCCGGCTGCTCAGACTGGACACGTAACTGTTTTATTACCTCGTTAATGCCGTTCGCCCGGGACTGACTGAGATAACGTTGCAGCTGCACTGCCTCAAACCAGCTGGAAAAGTCAAACTCACTAAGCGCTGGCTTGGTGAGTTGCCGGACTTTTTCCTGGATCACCGCCAGTACACCACGCAATATCTTACTGTCTGACCAGGCTTGCATTACCAGTTGGTTATCTACAACGCTAACGCGCAGCCACACCCGGCTTTGGCAACCTTTTACTTCCGTTTCCTCACTGCGCTGTTCTGCCGGCAGTGGCTCCAGCGCTTTGCCTGCCAGCATAAGCTGTCGCAGCAGGTTATCCCAACCACGGGTGTTGGTAAGCTGGTCCGCCAGCGGCGTATTACTCGTTGTCATCGGCTAACTGTAAAAGTAATTCATCGGCAGATGTAACGATACCCTCGCGAAGCGAGCCTGACGGAAACAACATCACTGCAATCTGGTTTTTCTTAAGTCCCGGCAACCAGGTGGCGGTAAATTCCTGTAACGGAATAGCCTGTGGCTTACTGTCTGGCAGGTCTTTACGCTGCCAAAACGCCACACTGGCTTCATCGGGCCACAATGGCAGACAGGTTTGGGTTTCGCTGTCGACCATAACCCAGCCTTCTGTGCCCATTAATCCCCAGATGAACTGGTTTTCCAGTACTCTGTCTATTAGTAGTTCTGCGCGCTCGCGGGCTGGTAACTGGCTTTCGTGTTGTGCTTGTTCGCTCATGGTATCGTTATGCTGTGTTAAATGTTGGCCGATTATACCTGTTTCTGACAATTTGTAAGCCAGAGTATACCAAGCGGTTAAGCTCTGCGTGGGTTTCTGTTACTATGCCGGGCATAAAAGACTTATCGACTGTTGAATTCAATGAAAGTAATCTCCTTTAACATTAATGGTATCCGCGCCCGTATTCATCAACTCACGGCGCTCATCGAAAAGCATCAGCCCGATGTGGTTGGCCTGCAGGAAATTAAAGTCGACAACCCTCAGTTTCCAGTGGCCGACGTTGAGGCACTGGGTTACCACGTATTTTTTCACGGCCAGAAAGGCCATTATGGTGTGGCTTTTCTCACCAAAAAGGCGCCGGTAAACGTGCAGTATGGTTTTCCGACCGATGCCGATGACGCCCAGCGCAGAATGATCATGGTTACCCTTGAAGACGACAAAGGCCAGCCAGTCACTCTGTTAAACGGGTATTTTCCGCAGGGTGAAAACCGCAGCCACGAAACCAAATTTCCGGCCAAGCAAAAGTTTTATGCCGACCTGATGACTTATGTCACCACAGCGCACACGCCCCAGGATAACGTCGTCATTATGGGCGATATGAACATTTCTCATACCGACAATGACATTGGCATTGGCGATGACAACCGCAAGCGCTGGCTACGCACCGGTAAATGCTCATTTTTACCGGAAGAGCGTGAATGGTTAAACACGCTGATGGACTGGGGTTTATATGACAGTTTCCGCAGTCAGCACCCGGACTGCGACGACCAGTTCAGCTGGTTTGACTATCGCTCTAAGGGCTTTAATGACAACCGTGGTCTGCGAATTGATCTGATCCTGGCTACTGCCTCTATGCATGATAAGCTCAAGGACTCTGGTATAGATTATGAACTTCGCGGTATCGAAAAACCCTCTGATCATGCTCCCATATGGGCCACTTACGAGGTGTAATTCATGACGACTCTGCAATTAGTCGGCCTTGCGTTATACGCGTTTCTGCTACTGGGTGTGGCAAAGAACATCCACTGGCCGGAGTTTCTGGCCAGTAAACAAAAGCAACACATGTTATTTGGCTGCGCCGCAGCGGTGTTCTTTTTATGGATTTTTCGTGCCAGCGTCCCAGGCGGTCCCAGTCCCAGCGTGCACTTTATGTGGCTGGTTGCACTTGCGCTGACCCTTGGCTTTCGTTACTCAATGTTGGCCGCCACGCTGGCCTTAATTGGTGCTACCGCCATAGGTAAAGAAAGCTGGGCTATGTTTGGCGTTAATGGTTTGCTTGGCATTGCCGCGCCTATCGCTTTTAGCTATATGCTGTTTATGCTGGCGTTTCACAAGCTGCCCAGAAACCTGTTTATTTATGTATTTCTGTGCGCATTCATTCCCGGTGCCATGGCAATCGCGCTAAAAATAGCGTTAATGAGCGGTTATTATGTACTGGATGATGTATACACCTGGTCCGTGGTTAAGGACAATTACCTTATCCTGATCCCTCTGCTGTTATTTCCGGAAGGTATGCTGAACGGTATGACCATGACCATTCTGATTATTTACTTTCCCGGTCTGGCCTATACGTTTCACGATGAGTTTTATATCGACGGCAAATAATGCTCACGGCATAGCCGACACCGCCAGCCGGAATTGCAAGGTTACACGCAGGCCATGAGGCTTAGCCAGGGCAAAATGGATACCGCCTTCGTTCAGGCGCATGGCTTCTGCGGCAATAGCCAGCCCTAACCCCAAACCGCCGGTGTCACTGTTACGGGCACTGTCGGTACGATAAAAAGCCTTGGTGAGCCTGGCCAGCTCCTCACTTGCCACACCAGGGCCGTCGTCGCAAATAATCACTTTAAACCATTCACCCTCGCACTCACAGCGTAAATTTACCGTTGCGCTGGCGTACTTAAATGCATTGCGAACAACATTCTCAATGGCCGTAACAAACGGCTCTTCAAACACGTCCAGCGTTGCCGGGCACAGGGAATGTTGCCAGGCAATACCCATTTGTCTGGCTTCAAACGCGGCATCCTCGCAGAGATCGCTGAGCAACTGCTGTGTGGTTAATCGCTGCTTACCCTGTTGAATGGCATGGGCTTCCATAGTGGTGAGATCGCTGAGGCGCTGAATATGTAAATTAAGCAGCTCACTTTCCTTTTCGGCCCGTTCCAACAGCGGCTGAATCGCCTCATCCCGGGACTTATTGCGAACCAGCGCCAGGGTCATCTGCAGACGGGTAAGTGGCGTTCTGAGCTCATGGGAAATATCCGCACTCTGGCGCTTTTGATGTTGAATAAGCGCGGCAATGCGGGCCGTCATCTCATTAAATTGTTCAAACAAGCGCAGAAACTGAGCATTAGCAGCAAAACGATTATCACGACTGTTTCGGTTTGACACATCCACCTTATGCGTAAGCTGGCCATTCCCTACGGCGTTAAATGCCTGCCCCAATCGATTCAGCGGCTGGGCAATCGAGCGCACCAGTAAATAGCTCATGACACTGGTTACCACTACAAATATGGCCAGGATGCTCCACCAGGGCATAGTGCGAAAGATTTCCATGGGTTTTGGACGCTCCGGTCGCCACAAAACAAGCTTCCAGTCAGGTCGTGAAGGTATAGCGCTGGGGCCGAGCATACGTGTCCACTCAAGATTAATATCGCGCAGGTGGTCACTCTGTAAAAAATACCAGAACCGCGGTTTGCCAAGGCGCTCCCTAAGCGCTTTACGAATCGGCGCACTGCTCAGGACGATATTAAGTTCACTGTCGATGACAAACCACTGAAACGGCATAGGCCCATCGTTATCGGCTATTCTTTGGCTTAAGTGTTCCAGATTACCCTCATTGGAAATAATCATTTCATCGATGCGGTTGGTCATGACATTAATGATTTCACGATCACGGCCATGCAGGTGGTTAACAGCTGAAAACTGTTGAATAAGCACCGCCGGAATGGCGATAGAGAGCACAGACACCAACAGTGTGAGCCAAAACCAACCGAGCACCTTCAGATTAAAGTTACGAATGGGGCTGATCATCCGCTGAATATTCCGTAGCCTCTGCCACGCTGGCTCTTAATCTCGCAAGTTGAGCCTACTGCGGCCAGCTTTTTACGCACGTTACTGATATGGGTATCGATACTGCGATCAAAGGCCTGCAAGCGCCGCCCCAGACATTTTTGAGACAACACTTCCTTGGTAATGAGTTCACCGGGGGCCAGACCCAGTTGTTTAAGAATAGCGAATTCACTACCGGTTAATTCCAGTGCCTGCTGATGACAATGGGCTTCTAGGCGCATTAAATCCAGACACACATCGCCAAGTATCAACTGCTTTTGCTGGCTGTTGGCCGGGAGTTTTTCATCGGCCACTGGACGCTCCTGAGTACGCCGCATGATTGCCCGGATACGGGCCAGCAACTCACGATCGTTAAAAGGTTTGGCCAGGTAATCATCTGCGCCCAGCTCGAGCCCCAGTACTTTATCCAGGTCATCTCCCCTGGCCGTGAGCATTAATACCGGGATCTCACTGTGCTGACGCAACACCTTAAGCACATCCAACCCGTTCAGTTTGGGCAACATGACGTCCAGTAATATTAAGTCAATATTATCGTAGTGTAATGCGGCGTTAAGACCAGACTCGCCATCGGCACGGTGCACCACTTTGTAACCTGACATGCCAAGAAACTCACTAAGCAACTCCGCCAGGCCTTTATCGTCTTCAATTAATAATATCGTCATTTATGAACACCTTTTCCTGCGCATAATAATGCCTTACTTTTCGTATGTTCACAGTACATTTGCATTTCTTAACGTTAGCTGACTTTTAAACGCATACACTTAAATTGCCTCAACAGAGGAAGTCATATAACCAGGAGAACCTGATGAATTCTGTATTCAAAAAACTGAGTGTTATTGCCTGTGCTGCCATGATAACCGGCGCAGGGATCAGCGGTGTTGCGCTGGCCGCCAACGCCAGTGTAACCAAAACCCAACAGAGCGAAGACGCTCTGCCTTTACTCCCGCCCATGCTGGAAAGGATGGCCGAAAAGCTGGAACTAACTGAAGCCCAGAAAAGCCAACTGAAAGCGCTTAAAGAAAAACAACAGGCGCTGCGGGCTGAATTCTGGTCGGTGTTTACCGACGAACAAAAAAACACCATTCTCGAAATGATGATGAAGCACCGTAAGCAACGTGGCGGCGACCGCCTGTTTCACAAAGGGGGTCATAAAGAACGCAAAGGCGGGCGCGGTGATAAAAGCCCCCTTTCAGAGGACGCTGGGACTCGCTAAGCAGTAGTGATCCGGTTAGCTATCCCCCAACCTGTTGGCCGCGCAGTAAGCGGCCTTTTTTGCTTATTCGCCAATAATATAGCGATGAACAATCTGCCCCTTTGCTGAATCATCAAGGGCAACTTCACTTTCCAGCTGTCCGCCGCAGCGCTTGATCATGCCCGCCGAAGCCAGATTATTGTGATAACAATGCACATGTACATCACCAATACCCAGTTGCCGGGCATATTTCACCGCCTCCCCAAGCAGATAACTCCCCAGTGAATGGCCTCTGGCAGAAGGCCGCACACCCAGCCCGATATGGCCACCGGCAAAACGTAAGTCGTCATTCAGATAATGGCGAATATTCGCCACCGCAAGCAATTTGGCTCCACAGACCAGCCACAAAGTGGTACTGGGCACATAGCCTGCCGGCAGATTAACACCGGCGGCAAAGTCAGCGATTTTTTGTAGCATCGCGGCGAAATCCCGATGGTCAAAGTCCATAGGAAACGGGTAGCGCTCTTCGTCGCCAAGTTCTTCGATATAACGCTGATAGGAGGCCTGCCAGGTCATTGCCGGTTTCACCAGCTTCAGTTCAGTTGGATTTATCATCGCTCGGTGCTGCCGGTAAATCCTTGCACAAACCGCAGTATTGATGCCGGTGAAAGTTCCAGGCCCGGCTCACAGCAAATATGGCCAGCGTAACCAGCGCCCAGTATAAGGCAAACTCAACCGCATCGGTCAGCGTGTAACCTTTGCTGTATTGAGAAAGGGTAAAAATACCGGTTAACACCGGCAGCGCCACGGCATATTGTCGCAGCCATTTTTTTATCGGCATGTGCATGGTTAATGTTTTGGTTAATCCTGGGATTGTCGTTGTTTATAGACCAGCCACTTGTCCAGCTCATTTCCAAATGCTTGTTTTTCGCTTGGTCCCAACGCTGGCGGCCCCCCTGTTTGTACGCCACTGCTGCGCAGGGTGTCCATAAAATCGCGGATATTGAGGCGCGATTTTATGTTCTCACGGGTAAATAGCTCGCCGCGGGGACTCAATGCCTGTGCGCCTTTAGTGATAACTTCATCGGCCAGCGGAATATCACTGGTGATCACTAAATCACCGGCCTGGCAACGCTGAACAATTTCGTTATCGGCCACATCAAAACCTTTGGGCACCTGAATGCTGTTTATAAACTTAGAGGGCGGCGTGCGAATGTACTGATTGGCGATGAGTGTCACCTCGGTTTTAGTGCGGTTGGCCGCCCGAAAGATAATTTCCTTAATAACTACCGGACAGGCATCGGCATCGACCCAAATTTTTAGCATAACAATAAACGGTTAGTGAATCTGTCTGTCATCATCCTACGCAGCACGCATAATAGCAACTCCCGCCGCCCTACCAGCTAAAATTCACCGCTGCCAACATGTAAACAATGGTTAAAGTTTCTCGTTTGCTTGACAACCGCTTGTTCCTTATATAGAACGTTCGATATATAGAACAATTAAGCTTTTTAATTCAGCATGGACAAATCGTCTCTACTTTTGCTCGGACAGCATTTACAGCAACTTCGCCATGAACGAGGCCTGTCGCTCTCGCAGCTAGCAGCCGATGCAGGCATTGCCAAATCTAATCTGTCACGACTGGAACAAGGAAACGGCAACCCTACTCTGGACACTATCTGGCGCCTGGCCGTGCAGCTGAATGTGCCCTTCAGTGCACTGGTTGCACCGGTCACCAGGCAGTTGGACGAATCGGGTATTGAGGTACGACTCATCGATCAGGGGCAGGACAACCCGGGTGTCGATGCCTACTGGATGTCCATCGCCCCGGACATGGAACGCATCGCTGAAGCCCATGGGCCGGGCACCAGCGAGTCAATCACCCTTATCCGTGGTGAGCTGGAAGTCGGCACCATGGATAAGCTAAAGCGCCTGACCGCCGGAGAAACCTGTACCTTTGTTGCCGATCAGCCCCACCTGTACCGAACCGCTGAGCACGGTGCAGCCTTTTTAATTACCATTATTTATCATAAGGTCACTGCCCATGACTGAGCCTTTCGCTTCCTCGTCACCAGCCTGGATTCAGGGCATGCGTGATGCCATGCCATTGCTGGGCGGCTATATTCCGGTAGCGATATCCTTCGGGCTTATCGCGACCCAGGCCAATTTTAGTGTGTGGGAAGCCACGGCAATATCCGCATTAATCTATGCCGGGGCCTCACAGTTTTTAATGGTTGCAATGCTAGCCAGTGGCGCGTCACTGTGGCTGGTGGTTGTGATGACCCTTTTAATCAACGCCCGTCATGTGGTTTACGCGCCCAATTTAACGCCTTTATTGCCGCCTGGGCGCAGCTGGATTGCATTGATGCATGGTTTAACTGATCAGGTTTTCGCCCTGGCTCATCACCGTTTGCCTGCGATACCACTGGTTCAGCGGCGGGGGTGGTACACTGGCGCAGCAATACTGGCCTGGTCCAGCTGGGTTCTTGGCACTATGCTGGGAGCAGTGGCTGGTGCTGGCCTCACGCAACAATGGCCGCTATTGGGTGAAGTAATGCCTTTTGCACTACCAGCCCTTTTTTTGGTACTGATCGCCCCGCGATTTACCTCGGCACTATGGATAATAGTACTGATGATCACCATTACCCTGGCGTTGGTACTGGCGTTATTGCAGTTTACCAATGCAGCTATTCCGGTAGCCGCCGCCTCAGGCGCACTGGCGTATTATGCGCTTAATGCCCTGAGTACCAAGCGGGGAAATAGCCATGGAAGCTAACAGCTGGATTGTTATTTTACTGTGCTCTGTGGGTACCTTTGCCATTCGTGCCTTGCCCCTCATCTGGACTCGCCGCCATCTGGCCAGGCAAAATAACAATGAAGACAAAACCTTACCCACCTGGCTCGGCCTGCTCGGCCCGCTGATGATTGCGGCTATGTTTGGCGTGTCTCTGGTTCCGGTGCGTCATGACTGGATAGGCGCAGTGGCAACACTAGCGGGTTGCATCACCACCTTTGTTGCATGGTACCGCAGCCGGACACTGGGTAAGCCAGTGTTTCTCGGCGTTGTGGTATTTGGCTTAGTTACCTTTGCCTGTACTCAGTTTTAGCCGTTGCCAAACCTGCGGACTTAACTTCATGACTAACTCATTACAAGGTGATCATCACCTTTGTGGATACTTCAGCAAATTCGGCCACATCGACTTGCTTCGCCGGGCTTGTTGCCTGGGCCGTTGGTGGTGCTGCCGCTTTAATTTTAATTCCGCGGGTACGCTGACCTACCTCTGCCACCGACGGATTATTATTCAGTAAGTACATTCCCGATGCGGAGGTTTTCGCCAGCTCACCTAATGGATGAGTACTGGCGTACAGCGTGAGCTGTTCGGCGCCCAGCGGAGGCGTCACCTCCAGCAAGAAATCGTCGTTGGCATCCGGCACCTGGTAAAGTACCTGTCCCTGAAAATGATGTTCACTGCGATAAGGGTTGGGTAACAATTGTACTTTTGTACCATCGAGCATGGTATAAACCAGGCGGCCAAAAAACGGCTTATTGGCTTTTATGTATATCCTGACCTGCTCGCCCACTGCATACTGATTTTTACTCAGCCATAATTTTACCGTCAGCGGAATAGTCGGATCGGCCAGTAATTCCTCGCTGACAAACTGCTGATCGATATTTTTCTCTGGCGTCACTTCGGCTCTGATGGTAACCGTTAAACAGCCCTCATCGCGTTGCTGAGAAAGCACTTGCAGGGTTTGTACTGACGCATTGGAATAAGACTTGATTAAATCTTCAACCACGGCGTAATTCTCAACCTTACTGTAACTGTCTACCGAGGTTTGCACGGTTTCTGCCGCATTGCGTCTGGCATCAGTAAGCGCCAGTTGCATCAGCCCGGCATCACCCGACGAGCTGTCACAACTCATTCCCCGGGCCTCAACAATAGAGGAATAAGCAGCCACTGCCGACTGACTGACCAGAACGCTCAGGAAGGCGCACATTGCCATTGTTTTGTTTGCCACTCTGTTTATCCTTTTACGGCTGGGATCAATACCCTTTACTCTAGTGAATAACCTGACGCAATACAAACCACTCAGGCTCTAAGCTTCACAATTGTAATCAGGGATTTATGGCGTAATCCACCACAAACACACTCTCCAGAATGCCCAGTTCAGCCAGCAATTCACCAAACTCTGTATGTTTAGGATGAGGCAGATAACTATCCCGGGCTGCGGCATCAACAAAGGTCAGCTGATAGATATGACTAAATCCCTGATCGAGCCCCTCGGGGCTGTTATTAACCCCATATTCAAAGCTCAAAATGCCCGGTATTTTATCTTTAAGCGCCCGAAATGCGTTAGTAACCTGCTGAATTTGCTGTTCGGTACTGCCCGTTTTGTATTTAAATACCACGATATGACGCACTGGTTCATTAGCCGTGGGCTCACCAGCCAGTGATAAACTGGCCCAGAACAATAAGCCAAGTAACGCGGTAACTCGCCAATTTTTCATCGGTTTCTCAATTCTGGATCACAAGGAGGTTTACCATAGCGATAGCGCTTATGCAGTGCAAACTATATCTTTTTGCTGGTGAGAAATCAGATCTATTCGTGGTGGCTAGGTCGGCGACTCACTTTGGCTCAGGCATTATCCCCTGAAGACTGGTAAATACCTTCAGTTGCCTTTTTCAGGCCCGCCTGGGGTAAGAACTGGTCACTGATAGTTAATATTGCGTGCAGGTTATTTTGCAGCTTATCCAGCGGTAGCTCGCCGGGCTTCAGCGCGGTTTGCAGTAAATGAATGGCCATGTCTGCCAGCAATAAACGTTGTTTTTCCTGCCAGTCGTCAGCCCCTTTACTGGCAGGATGCGCCAGATACGCATTCTCTACGTCGCTGTGCAGCGCCCAACTGGTATCGATAAGCTGTTGTCGGTGAGTGTTGTTCATTTTGATTTGTCTTCTTAATTTTGAGTGTCACCAGTTAAACACGGCGCCGGGCCGACGGGAAAACCAATCGTCCTTAGTGGTTACCCGTTTGTCTTTAACGCTTAGCCGCCTGCACATGCATCCAGTCGCGATCTTCACACCGCCCCAGACTCAACCAACCCTCGCGTTCCCAGGCTTCCCACCAAAAATCCAGTTCCGGATCGGCCAGACTCGCCCTGTCGCTGCGCCAGTTCATTTTGTTCTGTGACGGAAACCAATCTATCGCAATGCCCCAGGCATGGGTTGACCAGGCTGTAGTACTGCCTCTTTTAGTACGATGGTTATAGCTGCCGCCGTAACGATTTAAGCCGTAGCGTTGAATGCCCGCCTCGCCATAGTACGCATAAATTTCGTTCAGCACTTTTATCAGGCTGTCGCTCAGCTTTTCATGAATACTGATAAGCCTGGTGCTTGTGGATAAATCCCAATCCAGTCGTAGCAACCAGGGGCACTCAACCCGGGTGAGCGGAATATTCCCCGGCTGACCATAATACGCATTAAGACTGGTCGTATCCTCCGGCGGAAACTGATGGGGATTTTGCTGAACCGGCACAATATCACTAAATTGTCGGCCAATGGTGCCGTGATTAACCAGTTGTTGCAGCAGCTCTGCTGCCGAATCAGTTTGCGGGCCGTAAAAGCCATCAATCAGGCCTACGTCGATTTGTTTCTCCCGGGCCAACAGTTGCAATGCAGTCACTCTTTTTCGCGCATTACTCCAGCCAGTCCAGTGTTGGCTGCTTATCCATTCGCTCTGTGAGGTTAAATACTGCTGTACGGCTGCATTGGTTTTGGGCCCCGACAGACCATCCAGCCCGCCTGCATATAATCCCTTTTCTTTTAACTGTGACTGAACCAGTTTTAGCTGTGATTTTTTCATATCCCTACTCACGCACAATATAATTGATTAGTAACCGCTTTATCCCAGAGTAAGCAAAGTAACCCTGAGTGTACAGCCTCATACCAGCCTGAATAATTGCGCGCTGGCCTTACTGCAACGCAGTAGCAATGCTGGCGGTGTCATCCATGGCCCGTGACTCGGGAAAAACAGGCAAACCTGCCGAATTTTTACAGATGAAAGACTGATAGCTCATCACTGCCATCCTTGTTGCTTACAGTATATCGGGTACCCTTTAACGGCGCTCCCAGCAGCTATTTGACCGGGCCGAATAGCGCCAGAGACACCACATGGCCGGTAACATAACGATGACGCCCAGCAGTAACCAGACCAACCAGACGCCGCCGGTACCTGACATCAGGCTAATCAGGCAATAAATAACAACCAGAGCTAAAAGCACGGCTAGCAACCAAAAGCTGAACCGCCAGAAACCGCGGCGCAGCCAGGTCTTTTGGTTAACCCAGCCTATAACAATGCCAGCCAGTAATACTGTAGCGAGCAAAGGGGCATAGCGACTCGCCAGGCCACCACTATCAGCGGCAATTTTGCTCCATAAATGAAATAACGCAGGAACAAATAACAAACCAAGGTACATCCAGTGTATCAGGCGCATTCAGTTATCCCGGATAATTAAACCGTTTTGACCATTGATGGCCACTTTAAAAGGCTTCGACGATTGTCACAATGGCCGATTTGTTACCGAATATGACAGCGTGTTTTACCCCTGACATCTACCGGCAAAGCCGGGTAACGCCCCAGAACTTGCCGGATTTTTCCTGTAATTGCCAACCGGCCTGTTGCAGGTAACGTCGCAGGTGTAAATTAAAAAAACCATGAGCAAATAACACAACCTGTTCATGGGTTTCGGCCAGCGAAACTAAACTCTCAGTCGCTTCCCGGGCGCGTTCCCTGGCCTCCTGATAAGACTCAAAAGGACCGGGCTTGCCCGCTACCCATAGCAATCGGTTCAGATAAACCCAGGACCAGGCCCGCATTGAAAACGGTAGCTTATACCGTGGGATTTCCATCTCCCGATACAGCTTAGATACACTCTGAGGAGCCTGACCTGTTGCAATAACACAACTGTGCACCGCCCTGGGCAGGTCACTGGCGACACGGTAATGGTGAGCAAATGCCTGCATAACCCCGGGCTGGGGGCGGCTAAAGTCACTGACCACCGAATGATTGTAACGCCTGACCCATTTTGCAAAACCCGCAGAATCTACCCTGCTGTTTATCGAATTGACCGGTTTTCCATGGCGTACTAAAACAATTTCCACTACGACAACATGCCTTTATCTGGTTAACTATTCCGCCACGCTAACGGCGGATTGAATTCGCGCGTCTTTGTACATCTGCCCGCACTGAATGCAGCAGCGTTTCCTGCGGTAAGATTAGCCACAAAACACAGTAAATTAAAACCGGAATGGCAAAAAAGCAGGAAAACAGAACAAAGACGAATCGCGGACCATTTTTACGTAAATGATAATGCTCTGCCAATCCGGCACATACGCCGGCGATCATGGCATGCCTGCTGCGGGTAAGTACCCGTAAGCGGGGTTGATTATCCACTACTCAATCTCCTTTTTGATAATAGTGAAATTTCGACGCTCTATAAAACGTTATCCATATAAGTAAGATAACCAGTCGAGCCAGCTCTAAACAGTATTACACCCAATTATGGCGCAATACCCGGGGCCAGTCCGACAAAGGACTGCAGTTTAAGCTTGATATTATCCTTCAGTTGCTTCTCGTAGCTTTTCAGTTCCTGTTCGGTCAGATTTTCGTAGTCGGCAGGCTCAGGGCTAACCGGCTGACCAATAAGACCAAGGTACTGCCAGCCAACGTAATGCGCTTTGGGGGCAACACTAAAAAAGTTAATGCCGATAGCAGAGTTAAACGTCATACCTACACCCGCCTGGCTTTTAAACCCGTGATCACCCGGCTCGCCCATAGAAGATTTAATGACTTCCAGATTTTTGTTGTAAAACACTTTAAGCGACCTTACCACCACAATGGCATCAAGATCCGGCTCATTTAACGCGTTTACAATACTTTGTAATTCCTGTGGGTTGGCGTTAGCAATCTCGCCCTCTACACGCACCAGATTGTCGTTATCAAAAAGTCGCACCGCCGCCGGATCCGCACTCAGGTTTACCAGTTCATAACCTTTTTGCTGCTTAAAGGTTTGCGCCAATGTCGTAAAAATATAGTCATTGAGCTGCCACTTAACATCCAGATCCCTGACAAAATTGCCAAACACGGTATAACCCGTATGCTGATGAGTAGGCCGTTCTGAAATCATTGAAACAAAGCCGATTTTGACCGGAGGTTCGTAAACGTAATCCACCGGAGCCATCTTAGCTGGTTGCACAGCACAGGCAGTAAGTGACAGCAGCGTGACCAACACGAATAATCGTTTTACAAACACGAATGCCCCCTTGTTTTCGCCGCGCAGATGGCCACCAACAGGCACATACTGCATTGATATTGTTAGACTATCCCATAAAACGCGGGTTAATTCACGGCTTTAAAATAAACCATCGGCTGAAAATCCAGCCCGTCGTAATGCTCCTGCGGTCCAGCAAGCTGAAACCCCAGACGCTGATAAACCGGCACCGCAAACAAAGATGCGCGTACTATCACCCTGCCCGCTAGCTTTTGCTGTTGCTGTACCGTGCCCCATAATTTTCGCGCAATGCCCTGACCATGATGCGACTGATTCACAAATAAGTGGTAGAGATGATCGCCGCCTTTTAATGCCAGGTAACCCAGGATCGCCTTATCATCACAACATACCAGATGAACATAGTGAGCATCACTCATTCGTTGTTTAAATGCCGGAACCGTTAACGTGTTAATTAACCAGGCTGGCACTGCCGACGACCCTTTACTAACCATAAAACTGGTTAACGAATTAACCAGTCCAGCAATGTGCGGCACATCTTCGGCGTGAGCCTGACGAATGTTCATAATATTCCCTTAAACCTGGTGTTGGTCTTGCCAACATCTTGTTGCTGTCTGTGGCGGTCAGTGGCCCCGACAGCAAAATACGCGACTAGCAGCATTACGATAAACTTAAACATTTGCCTCCCCGGGAAAATAACAGCAACACATGCCCACTGCTAAGGGCCACGGCTTATATAAACTTGCACATGCCCAAGCCTAACGACTGGCCGTCACGGGCGGTAAACCCCAGCTTTGCATAAAACGGCTCTTTCCCCTGTGCAGCTAAAAGAGCAACGGTAGTCCCCGGCTGACAAGCTTGTGCCAGATACGCCTGTATGCGCTGCATTATTTGCAAGCCGAGACCGCCACCTTGAACTGCCGGCAATACGATGACGTCCTGAATATAAAAATACATGGCGCCATCTCCCACCACCCGGCCAGTGCCAATAAGCTGATTTCCCGCATAAACCGTGACCCAGAACAATGAGGACTCAATGCTCAATTGCAGTATGGGCAGCTCAGGACTTTTCCAGCCAACCTGTTTTCTCAGGGCGGCAAAGTCTGCCGCTGCTGGCGGTACTTCCCGAAATGTAAATTCGATATCTGACATGATTCGTTTTCCCCGCCAATTCAATCGTGGTCCGGCAACTGGGTAATATGCAACAACTCTCCCGCTGGCCCCCACAAATAAAAAACGCGGCCCCATGATTCTTCCTGCAGACTGGATATTTTGGTTTTATGCACCGACTGCAAACATTGTTGGTAAGCACTGTCGATATCCTGCACACAAATTTGCAGCATAAAGTTCTGCGCCAGAGAAGGGTTATAAAAACGCTGCAAAAAGAACAGGCAATCGCCGTTTTGAAAGAGCGTTAAGTCATCTGAAACCGGGGACGGCACAAAGCCAATCTCAGTGTAAAACGCTGTGGAGATTGCGTAATCCTTACTGGGTACAAATGCTTTAATATCCACAACATCCATGTCAATTCCTTTACTTGGGTTGCCGTTTTAGCGCAATGAGAGTTATTTTTATAAAACTAACGGTTGAAAGCCATATGGTATTCGTACTGATCCTCTCCCACCACAATAAATCCCAGGCGTTTATATAAGTGGTAAGCCGGATTGTCCTTTAACACGCCAAGGCTCACGGTTTTATTTCCCGCTCGGCTCATCAGCTCTCTCAGGATGCCCCCGCCATAACCCCGCCCCTGAAACTGCGGCAATATTTGTAACTGATAAACGGTAATCGCCTGGCTGCTTTCATCGTACTTTAGTAATCCCACGGGCTCGTCATTAACACTTACAACCTGCGAAAGCGCGAAGTTTTCTCTAACCCTGTCCTCGTGCTGCGCCGGTGTTAAAAACAGGCCTGCTTTTTTTAAATGCTCATCCATGGTGCTTAACCGTAGCGCTAACAGGAAGGCAAAATCAGCGTCAGAGGCTGTGCGATAAGAAAACATCAGGTCTCCCTGTTTAAACGTTTTTTAGCCCGGACTCGCTGTAAATATACATGCATCAACAAACCGACCAACACTATCACTAACAAAGCAACACCGGCACCGTCCTGAGAGACCATGGAGAAAGTGGCAAAACCGTTAAACTGCAACTGGTGGTTAGTGCACCCGCCCGAGCCATTCCAATTTTGCAATAAAGTGCCGCCACACAAGGTAAACGTGGTGATTGTGGCTACTACTAACGCCAGCACCAGCATTAATAAAATCACCTTAGCAGCTAGCTTTTTCATCATTAAAGGTCAACGGGTTAGTGCCTGACTTTAGGCGTTGGCCGCCAGAACACCGGTTTACTTTTGAACACCGGTTTTTGTCGGGTAATCGCTCCTTTAACAAGGCGAAACAATGACAGAACAAACCACACCGTTACCTCGGCGCACAGCACAAAGAAAAACAAAAATAGATCGACGGCTGTCAGGGTATGACCTGCTGGAACAAAAAAGCCAGCAATAAACTCAACCACAAAGGCCAGCGCTGATCCTATGGCATTCACAATCACCGTCACTACAGAATAAATGGCTTCCAACATACAATTCCTTATAAGGCCCTCGCCGTATTGCGATAAAACTAAACATCAAGTACACCACTATTGCCTGCAAACCGGAGCCTGACTTTGTGGCGATTAATTAGTTACATCCGGCCACCCCGGTGAAAATGCGTTTATGGCCTCTTTACGCTCATTGGTATATGCCCACCAGGGCTGGGGCTCTCCGCCCTCCATAAAGTGGACTATCGAGATAAACACATCAATCACGCAGGGATCATGCTTTCGCCCCGTTTTAACGCACAACATCTCAAACATTTCGTAAGGATTAAGACCAATCAAATCGGCAGGTCTGGTTATCCCCAATAACAACAAATCAGCCGCACCGGCCTTACCTATGTTGGGTAAATCGGTCAGCTTAACCGTATTGTGTCGATCAACTTTTAAAGGATTCATCGCTATCCGCTTTAGCAAACTCAGCCTTTACAGGACTGAAATACATTAACGCTACCAGCATGCCGTCTAAAAACATTGATGCATCAAACAGCAGATCTTCTAAGCCTGTCGTTATCCACAAACCTGCCATAAAATAAGCAGGTATCGCCAGTACGAAAGACGCAACAAACACATGCCTTCCCCAGGATTTAAATAAAAACAACCCTACGTAAGCCACAATGACCATCACCAATGCAATTGCACCGGAAAATAACAACCAGATGTCATCCTGAGTCAGGCTGTCGGAAGCACCTTCTAACTCCATAATGAAGCTATTCACAGTTTCAACGTTTTCATCGGGAAACACAAAGCCACAGAGCACGGAGAACACGCTCAGAACTACTGATAAAAGCACTAAAATAAGAAATGTTTTTCTGTTCATACCATGACGCTGAGGTCTTCCTCCTTAATTATCCAACAGCCTCCAGAGCCAGAGAGTCTAAACATAAGACTTTGAACTATTAGTAACTTTTTATGAATGGCGAATCAATGAGCAGTGCAGCGTAAAATGTTACAGAAAATGTAATCGCTCTTCGGAACGGCTTGCGAAACCAGTTGAAATTGAGTTATGTCAGGACGCTCTGAATCAATTATCGTCTGGACTGATATTGCTCCGGCAATTCCCAACACAACTAATATTACGAGAACAACGATTTAACTTATTTAAGCAGCTAGCCGCCAACAGGAGGCTCCCACAACTCAAGCTTATTCCCCTCAGGATCGATTACCCAACCAAATTTACCGAATTCAGATTCTTCGGTTTCATCCAGCACATGGCCCCCTTCCGCACGAAGTGAGGTTAATAGCCCGCTTAAGTCGGCTACTCTGTAATTAACCATAAAAGCGGACTTACCCGGCGCAAAATTCTCACCGTTACCAATCATCCAGGCTGTAGAACCCACATAAGCCTTTCCTTCGGCATCTACCCAATTAAACGAAGTGCCTCCCCAGGCCTGAACATCAATGCCCAGATGATTTTTATACCAATGCTGTAGCATTTCCGGGTCTTTGGCTTTTATGAATATCCCACCAATACCTGTTACCCTGGTCATATTCTCGCTCCCTCTTTATGTTTTGTCTTGCGGTTTTACGGTGAGTGATTTACAGCGGTTCACTTGATTAAATTATGCTCAATAGTCTGAATAATGCACATTACTTTTGCACAAAGAAAGACTTTATTTATGTACACAACAAAGACTATGGCCGATTGTTCTGCTTTGCCACAGACAGCGTTAAGCTAACGGCTACCCAAGGCCCCAGAAGTAGCACGGCAGGCTGACAATAAAGTTTATAGCCGGCCCAGACAAAAGGACTGGCAACGGCCTGCACTATGAGCGCAAAGGCAGCAAGAAAGCCGAACAAACCATACAAACAGTAATGCAGGCGAGTCCAGAATACAGGCCTAAACGACAGGCGCTTGCCATAGCATGCGTAAACTAAGCCCTGAGGTACAAACAGTGAAAGAATGAATGTAATTAAACCTGCCATCAGCCAAAACGCGGTTGGATGGTAAACCGTGTTCGGAATTAACGGCAAAACAGGCAACAGTTGAATGACTAAAACAGTCAGCAAAAAGACAGAGAAAACCACCAGATAAAAGCGCCAGTAGATTGCCCACATACTCATCTTAGTCATAGTTCAGTTTGGTAACCTATTAATCAATGCCTGATTTCACAGCGCAAACACTCAGGCTAAAGCCTGACGATAAGCCAAACCAGAATATGCCAGCTGGGATTATAAGCAGAGCCAATACTGCTTTCTAGCGCACCCAGTTGCCTTTATTTGTATCCTGTGATTTCTTTTGCCAACCTATACCAATGATTATTAGGCATATTGTCAATTTCTTCATCGGTTGGCAAAACCCGTGGGTCTAAGAAGTCAGCCGCCAAAGGATGATACTTGCCGACACAAAGATCAAAGGCCTTTCTTACAGGATTTAGCTCGTAGTTGCCCCTATGTATCATTTGGGCGCTGAATATCAGTACATCTCCGCGGGCAAGAGCAATTAATTCGGAATCAGGCAGGGGCTCACTGTTCAGGTGGCCATCTAATTCAAACCGTACATCTCTCTCCAGCTCAGTATCCCACCGCCTGTGCGAACCTTTTACGACCTCAACGCCAGTTTCTTCAACTAATGGGATCCGAATGTGCAGACTCAACATTTTGCTTTGTTCAGTACTTTGCACTGAATCTTCTATTGGGCTGTATTGCATATCTCTGTGCCAATACGGCAGACGCTCACTATTAGAAGGGTTAAAAAACAGTTGCGTATTGTGAAAGTGGATATCAGCACCAAACATAGTCTTAATCGTTCCGGTTAACTTTGCTGAAGCAATTAACTCGAAAAACGCTTTTCTTCGTTCAGGAGAGTCCAGGAAGTATTCCCGGCTCGTCAACGAGTGCATGTTGACCAGCTTTTTATCAAATATCACCGCTTCGTTTTCCGCCAGCCATTTTTGATAAACGCGCTCAACATGCTCATCTAGCCTGGATAGCTCTTCATTACTAAAGAACCCTCTAAGGACAACATAGCCATGCTTTTCGTATTGATCTATTGGCTTCATCGTGATTCCATTCTTGCAACTAACGCAATGCTTTTGGGGCCGTTAGAGTGCAACGTAAGCCGTTCCAGCCACGTTAGTGGCGACAATAGCGCCTTGTTAGGTGCGAAGTTTAGCTGCAATAGCATTGGCTGATTCTTCTGGCGTCATTGATGTTGTATCTAATACACAGGAACTTACATTTGGTATTGATTCGCCAAAATCAAACTTTTGCAGATAGTCTCGCAAATATTCTTCCGTTTGAATTTTATTTGTGTTTTTTCTTCCATCACTAGTTACGCGTGCAATGTGTTCTTTTAGCTCGCAATTAATGCGAAAAAACTCACCTTCTACCTGCATCTCGTTTAGAAGCGACAAAAGCCCCCGCACAAAGAAATCACTCGCTTTCGACACATAGCAAAAAGTAAATACCACGCCAGTGACTTTATTTGAATAGAATGTCCTGAGGGCATTCAGACACAAATCTCTTTGATACTTTTCAAAACCATCGTTGCCAAAGCCAATAACTGCGCTCGCAATATCGAATGCTAAATGCTGAGGAAATACGCGCCAACCTTTCTGAGCGGCCAAATGACGGGCAATAGTCTCCTTTCCAATCCCGGAGGGGCCAAAAATCATGACGAATTTCACGTTTCTAATTCCTTATAGCACCTAACGCCCCCAACATTTGTTTGTTAGCTGCCACCCACTAGTAATGATAGCGACACGAGATAACCGTAATTGCCCTATCATCCACGGCATACACTAAACGATTAGTCTCATCTATTCTGCGAGACCAGAAACCTGAAAGGTTTTCTTTCAGGGCTTCCGGTTTTCCAATTCCATCAAACGGAGAACGCTGAATATCGGTAATTAATTTATTGATACGTTTCAAGGTTTTCTTGTCTTGAGTCTGCCAATAAACGTAACTGTTCCAGGCTTCATCAGTCCATGACAATAACCTGTTACTAATCAATTAGATCTCGCTGAGTCGTTTTACCCGCTTTAAACTGCGCAATTGAACGATTTAAATGTTCAGCGTTCGCTGGTGAGCGAAGTAAATGAACAGTTTCCATCAGGCTGTTGTAGTAATCCAATGACATTACAACAGCATCTTCAGAGTCGCGACGTGTGATTACAGTAGTATCCGCATCGTTGATAACATTGTCCAAGACGGCTTTTAGGCCATTTCGGGCTTCAGTAAAAGAGACAATTCTCATCTTGCACCTCACCTGTACAGAATATGGTACAAGTCTAGCTTTAAAATATGTACATGTACAGAATATTGTTCATGACTTCGCTTTGGCAGCTAACGCCCTAATTTGGCGGCACAAACGCGTGGGCGATGCTGCCAAGCAGAGCCCGCGTATTTGTGTACCCAACATTTGATTGTTATCTTCTGCTTCGATTGCCGACAAGTAGACCAGCTACACTTAAATCCTCATCCAGTTGCGGCCAATGAATACCTTCACCATCCCCTAACAACTCCCAATCCTGTAATTGAGATGTGCTTGCTTGAGAAAGACTAGGAAACCAGGATAAGGGTACAGAAATAGTTCTGCCGTCGATTAATGCGACAATTAAAGAACTTTCATCGAAAGACACCGACAGAGCTTGTGGGTGATTTTCAACTGCTAAAGTGGCCATTCCAAGCCTCCAAAAAAGCATCTCTATTTTCGACAACAAGCTTTTCCAAAGTTCTGAGTTCTTTGGGAGTAAAGCGAGTTGAACTTGCTTACGCGACAGGACGAAGCCAGAACTTAGCTAGCATTCTTTCGCGTTGAATATGAATATGAGCAGGTTCACCATTTTCGTTACTGTAGAAGAAAAAGCGATATGGCCCAATTTCTAATACCGTTGGCATGATAAAAGGTTATATGAAAAGTGCGGGAATGCCAACGAGAAGATAACGCCCTAATTTGGCGGCACAAACGCGTGGGCGATGCTGCGAAGCAGAGCCCGCGTATTTGTGTCACCAACATTCGATTGTTATACGCGTCTTTATACCGTAGCCAGATTATAAGGTGAGACATGTAAAGAACTTTGATGTTGTCGAGTCTGCCATAAATCAAAAGCATTCTGCAAACGTAGCCAATGAGCAGCTGAAGGCTTACCAAAAGCCAGCTCTAGACGAAGAGCCATCTCTGGCGTGATGGCTCCTTTACCATTAAGAACTTTCGACAAGGTTTTGCGGCTAATATCTAAATGCTGAGCTACATCAGTGATAGTGAGTTCTAGAGCATCAATAACAAGAACTTTGAGTATCTCACCTGGATGTGCTGGGTTATGCATATTCATTAGTGATAATCCTCGTAGTTAACGATTTCAACATCTCGTCCAACAAAGCGGTATGTAACTCTCCAGTTACCACTCACTCGGACAGACCAAATATCATTTCTGTTACCTTTGAGTTTATGCATATAAAGGCCGGGTAAATCCATGTCGTCAGGCGTTTCTGCTTGATCGAGATTAGACAGAATAAGACGAAGTTTATTTTCATGCTTCTTCTGAATTCCCGATGTGGTTCCTTTAGCGTAAAACTTCTGAAGGCCTTTATGTATAAAACTCTTAATCATCCGGCCATTGTAACCTCATAGGTTACAACTTGCTAGTGGAATTTTCAGCGCGTATAAC
>NZ_MJIC01000005.1 GCF_001758465.1 Marisediminitalea lipolytica | reverse complement strand
CTCTTCCTCGAAGGTGTCATTACACAGACGCAAGGTCAAGCTCAATTCAAGCGTGTTAAAGCGCCAAGTCACAATGACGTGGAAGCGCTCGTTCATACCATTAGCCATCGTATTGCGGCCTAATTGGAGAAGCGAGGATTAATTCAACGTGATATGGATAACACGTTTCTCGATTTACCCATGGATGATGAAGATAGTTTATTGCCCTTGCAAGCGGCCTCGGTTAGTTACCGCATTGCTGTCGGTCCAGAGACTGGTAAGAAAGTATTCACTTTGCAAACCTTACCTGCAAAAGACGAAGATAACTATGGCCATTTAGCTCAAATAGGCGGTTTTAGCTTGCACGCAGGGGTGTTTGCTGACAGCCACGAATCTGAGAAACTGGAAAGGCTATGTCGGTACATCGCACGACCTGCTATCAGTGAACAACGATTGGTAAGTCTCGAGTAAGCAGCACTGCCAATTCAATCAACTCACAGCAACTAGCGAAACGAAAGATGTTGGCAACAAAAATGTGTGGCTGCTCTTTTGGGTAGTAGATAGTGTTAATCCTACTTATACTTGGCGCATCCTTAACAACAAAGGTAAAATCCTATTGTGCCGTGTAAAGTCTGAACGGACAATGAATGAGGAATTCACCGGACCCAAATTTAACTCAGATTAGATAAGTTCTGACAAAAGGTGCTATTTAGCGGTGTTTTTTTCAACTTAAATAGTGGTAGTCTTAGGCAAATACGAATTTCTCCGTTCTGTAATTCAAGGGAATCAATATGATGAATCAGCGAGTCCGGCGTGCCGGTGTAGCATTATTAACAGGCCTCATGGCAATGGTGAGCGCTACCGCCTGTGCGAAATCTTTTGTTCTAGCTTCATTTGACAACGTTGTCGGGGTGGTCGTGTCGCCAGATGATGCCAAGGTTGTTAGTAAAGCCGCCGACATGCTGCGAAGTGATATTGCCGCTGTGTCAGGAAACACGCCTTATGCCGATGACTCCCACGGCGGCCCGGCTATTTATGCGGGCACGCTTAGTCAAAGTCCGCTGATAAAGCAATTGACAGAACAGTACCAACTGGATGTATCCGGATTAAGGGAAGGGTGGGAGCAGTATCAGTATTTTGTGATAGATGACAATAAAGCGAAGCCACGGTTAGTCATTGTAGGCTCCGACCGTCGGGGCACTGCCTACGGACTGTTGGCTATTTCCCGCAAAATGGGCGTATCCCCATGGGAGTGGTGGGCTGATGTCACGCCTGAAAAGCAATTTCCTTTACAGGTCGATATTAATGACACTTTGTCTTCCGCTCCGTCAGTAAAGTACCGCGGCATTTTCATTAACGACGAAGACTGGGGATTGCAAATCTGGGCGGCAAAAAACTATGAACCTGAAGTGGGTGACATGGGGCCGAAGACCTACGCACGGGTATTTGAATTACTGCTCAGATTGCGCGCAAATCTGCTGTGGCCAGCCATGCACAAGAGTACAATTCCGTTCTATCAGATCCCGGAAAACAAGCAGGTCGCTGACGATTACGGCATTGTTATCGGCACTTCTCACGCCGAACCCATGCTGTCTAATATTAATGGTGAATGGGATAAGGACAAGATGGGGCAGTATCGCTTCGATACCAACGCCGGGGCGGTGACGGATTTTTTTCGTAACCGGGTGAAGGAAACCGCGTCTTTTGAGAATATTTATACCGTGGCTATGCGTGGAGAACACGACTCGCCGATGATTGTGAAAGATTCGGGTATGGACGAGCAGGTAGAGCTACTGGAAAACGTGATCAATACTCAGCGGCAGCTACTGACAGACAATCTGGGTAAACCTGCCAGCACGGTGCCGCAGGTATTCGTGCCGTATAAAGAAGTGCTGACGTACTACCAGAATGGTCTGGAAGTGCCGGACGACATTACCCTGATGTGGACCGACGACAACTACGGTTATCTTCGACAGCTCAGTAACCCTCAAGAGCAACAGCGTGCAGGTGGTGCTGGCATTTATTATCACACTTCATACTGGGGACGTCCCCACGATTATCTGTGGCTCAACTCCACTAATCCCGTGTTGATGTGGGAAGAGATCACCAAAGCCTGGGAGCAGGGCGCCCGTGAGCAATGGGTACTGAATGTGGGCGACATCAAGCCCCATGAATACAATACTGAACTGTTCATGGACATTGCGTGGAACCGCAAGAAGTTCAGCGAAGATGAAGCGGTCTTCCGTGCAATCAGCGATTATTTTGCCAGGGATCTGGGTGAGAAAAATGCAGCGCAGCTAAATGATATATTCAGAACCTACTATCAGCTGGTGTTTAAACGTCGCCCCGAGTTCATGGCCTGGAACCACGTTGAGCCGGTAACCTTGCCCGGAGAAACCACACTGACGCAAACCCACTACGGCGATGAAGTAAGCCGGTGGGCTGACGCATGGGAAGACCTGATTAGCCAGATAAAAGCGCTACATGCAAATGTGCCTGAAGCGCAGAAAGATGCTTTCTTTGAACTGGCCTATTATCCGGTGGTTGCTGCCGGCAACATGAATCTCAAATGGCTGTACTACTATAAGAACCGCTATGCCGCGGCACAGGGGCGTGGGGATGCAAAATGGTACGCAAAGAAAATGCGTCAGGCTTACGCAGAAATTATTCGTACCACTGACTATTTTAACAATGAACTGGCATCCGGAAAGTGGCAGCACGTCATGTCGGCGTCGCCTCGTGAACTGCCGGTGTTTCAGCTGCCTCCCGCCACTGCGGCTAACCTTCGTGACGAAGCGGTATCGCTGGTTGTGGAAGGGTTTGATGTACCGCTGAATCATATTATCAATAACAGCCATGCGGATTCTCTGCCGGTGATTAACGCGTTCACGCGCAAACCGCGATTTATTGATATTGTGCTGAACAGCGATAAACAACAATCCTGGTCTTTATCATCCGATGAAGGATGGATTAAATTGTCGGCATCATCCGGCACGCTAACGCCGGAAAATCCGGTTCAGCGTGTGTGGGTTTCCGCTGACTGGGATGCCGTTCCGAAAGGTATCGACAGCAAAGAGCCGCCGCTGGGCCACGATTTCCAGTTGATCCCGCCTTCATTTAAAGTGACAGCCAGCCTTGAATTTACCGCTGGAAAGGCTTCTCATCAGATTGGTGTCAGTGTGTTTAATCCGGATTTACATGTACTGTCTGATTTTGACGGTTTTGTCGAAGATCTCGGTTATGTGTCTATAGCTGCAGAACGTTTTCAGCGTTCATCGGGAAGTGATGCCGCGACTTGGAAGGTGCTCTCTGGTGTGGGCTATTCTGGTGGTGTTATTCAGCCCCTGCCGGTAACAGCGGAGTCTGTTGAAGCAGCAGATGATCTGGTCTCTCAAAGTCCGTCCGTAGAATACGATTTTTATACCTTTAATCGCGGTAGCGCGTCCCTGCAACTGGCGCTGGTACCGACTCATGCCCAGTACAAGGGCAGAGGAAGCCGCATTGCCGTGCGGGTTGATAACGGTCCGGTGGAGTTCCTGGATTTTGCTACACAGGGACGCAGTGAAACGTGGAAAAACAATGTTCTGATGAACCGCGCTATTGCTGAAACTCAGACTGAAATCACATCGAGTGGAAAGCATACGCTGAAAGTCTGGATGGTGGATTCGGGCGTCATGCTTGATGAGATTCTTATCGATCTGGGTGGTAGAAAGCAAAGCTACGGCTTTCCGGCTTCTACGTATAATGAAGCGCTAAGCCGCTAAAAATAAGCAGAACTGTAAGAAGCCCGTAAGGGCTTCTTTCTTTTGGAGCTTTTATCTCTGTGTACTGGCAGGCTATGCGCCGCAGGAATTAAAAGGTGCCTGCGTACTGTTCGGCATGCACCAACCAAGTGGGCTAGCGGTTAAGCAGTACGTCGTTTAACCGGATCAGCACGCGACCTTTTTCGTGGTCGCTGTCCAGTGTGGTCGCCGCTCTGCGCACGGCATCCAGGGTTGTTTTTGACAGCGCTTGCTGGTCCAGAACAGCAAGCAGCATCGTTGCCAGTTCGTAGTCAGAATCAATGTGTTTCGCTGCCACAGCGATAAGTGCCGGAAGCTGTTTACTACTGCCCGGCATATCCAGCAGTGCAATTAGCGCCTGTTTCATCTCATAGTCAGAATCAATGGACTCCAGCGACCGCAGGAAAAGCGCCTCGTTCCCCGGATGCAGTTTGATGGTCGAACCCCGCTTTATAAAGACCTGACTCAGTTCGTAATCAGATTCAACCGACTGAGAGGCAATAAAGAACTCTGACTGAACATCAGGCGAGCACAGTGTATTTGCAGGGACGTCAATAAGCAGTTCTGATAACTCATAGTCGGAGCTGATTTCAGCCGCTGCCTTCAGGGCGGCTGCAGTGATTGCAGGCGAGGCATTGTGATGAATTACCTCTGTCAGCAGCTTTCTACGCTCATAGTCTGAACTGACCAGCGTGGACTCGTTTAAAAATACGGCTTTTTCCTCTTCACTACGCAGCGTAGTGGTGAGTGCCAGTTCAAGGTATTCAGCCTTTACCGAATCGCTGTCGATTTGTTCCGTTTCGGCTAGCAGGCCATTCACGCCGGATTGTGCGTAAATTCGCTGGCTGCGTTCCCGTGCATTGAGACCGGTCTGCCGGAGGATTTGGGGAACCTGTGAAGCGAACCATTGCCTCGCGTCTTCATCGAAGGGCGCTTGTCTGTCATTCAGTGAATAGGTGTAAGTTATTTCACCCTCGTCGCGGCTGATAACTAATGAACGATCTATGCCTAATGAGCTATCACTGATCTCCAGTGCAGATTGAGACGGCATGGAAACCAGCGCGGTTTCCTCGTCGTTAAACAGGATCCGGTTTCTGGCTTCACTGCTTTCGGCTTTGATGTTTATGTAAAAGCCATCATTCATCACTACCTGACGATAACCTAAGTGAACCGAACAGGCTGACAATGACAGTATTGCGAAAATTAAAAGAGCAAACACAGGCTTCCGGGCAGGCATATTGTTTCCACAGTGAGTCAATTCGTAACAGAATGCTAATGAAATTAACTAAAATTCACTGTCTCTGCCAGTATAAAAGTGCTTCAAAATTGTGGCATTCAGTTGCAAACGCAGAGGTTTTTGTCCAAGCTGCGGTGCAAAACGCATGGCTGAAAGTGCCAAATTGTTGGTTGATGACGTTTTAGGTGGTCACCCAATTAGGCAGTGGGTCTTAAGTTTACCCATCCCGCTTCGATTATTGCTTGCCAGGTACCCCATACATTTAAGCAAAATCATGCAAATCATTCATCGCACGATTTCCACTGACATCATCCATCGGTCAGGCTACTTGAAAAAGCAAGCCAAGACGGGGGCAGTAACATACATCCAGCGTTTTGGAAGCGCGCTGAACTTGAATATACACTTTCATATGCTCTTCCTCGAAGGTGTCATTACACAGACGCAAGGTCAAGCTCAATTCAAGCGTGTTAAAGCGCCAAGTCACAATGACGTGGAAGCGCTCGTTCATACCATTAGCCATCGTATTGCGGCCTAATTGGAGAAGCGAGGATTAATTCAACGTGATATGGATAACACGTTTCTCGATTTACCCATGGATGATGAAGATAGTTTATTGCCCTTGCAAGCGGCCTCGGTTAGTTACCGCATTGCTGTCGGTCCAGAGACTGGTAAGAAAGTATTCACTTTGCAAACCTTACCTGCAAAAGACGAAGATAACTATGGCCATTTAGCTCA
>NZ_MJIC01000004.1 GCF_001758465.1 Marisediminitalea lipolytica | reverse complement strand
TGGCAAAATATAAGGATTGTCGGTATCAGGATGGCTTTGAGTATTAAGCACCAAAGTCAAAGTCGCGTTGAATGATATAGTCGCTTAATGGGGCAACGTCCGGTGGAGCTCGAAGTGGCGGCATAAGAGTTTCTTTTTTTGCACCTAGCAAAATCTGCTTGTCAATGTACGCCAATATCTTATGGGTAACAGCCGGATCCGTAATGCAGGCAATGATTTTTACGTTGCGCTTTTCACACACTTCGCACTGGGTGATATCGATATTGAACACCCTTTTTAACCTTTGAACCCATGACATTGCACGCGCATGGTATGGCTTATCTGAATCTTTCAGATGTTCTGCTAAGCGCGGGCTGTTCTTTCCACGTTGTGAAGCCGTTACCTCGGCACGCACCTTAGCATTGGGAGCAAATACGCCATAAAATCGGGTAAGATTAAGTCTGGGTGGTGGCACTAATGCAGCAAGTTTGCCGATGAAATCAAGTGGGGAAAAGAAAACATGGGTAGTACCGTTTCTGTAAGGTGTCTTGAGTTCATACTTCACCTTACCGGAATCAGTTAGGCTCAATCGTTGTTCACTGATAGCAGGTCGTGCGATGTACCGACATAGCCTTTCCAGTTTCTCAGATTCGTGGCTGTCAGCAAACACCCCTGCGTGCAAGCTAAAACCGCCTATTTGAGCTAAATGGCCATAGTTATCTTCGTCTTTTGCAGGTAAGGTTTGCAAAGTAAATACTCTTTTACCTGTCTCTTTGCCTACCGCGATCCGGTAGTTGACCGATGCTGCTTGAAGTTGCAGTAAGTTGTCTTCATCATCAATGGGTAAGTCCAAATAGGCGTTATCCATGTCACGTTGGATCAGTCCTGTTTTTTCCAGATACTGTGCAATTCGATGACTGATGGTGTTGACTACCCGCTCCATATCGCTATGGCTAGGGGCTTTGACGCGCTTGAATTGAGCTTGACCTTGCGTCTGTGTAATGACACCTTCGAGGAAGAGCATATGAAAGTGTATATTCAAGTTCAGCGCGCTTCCAAAACGCTGGATGTATGTTACTGCCCCCGTCTTGGCTTGCTTTTTCAAGTAGCCTGACCGATGGATGATGTCAGTGGAAATCGCGCGATGGATGATTTGCATGATTTTGCTTAAATGTTTGGGGTACCTGGCTAGCAATAATCCAAGCTGGATGGGTAAACTTAAGACCCACTGCCTAATTGGGTGACCATCTAAAACGTCATCAACCAACAATTTGGCACTTTCAGCCATGCTGTCTTGCACCGCAGCTTGGACAAAAACCTCTGCGTTTGCAACTGAATGCCACATGCTTCTCATGTTTGCAGTCGTCACATACTACGCGCAAAAATCCATGTTCTAGACGGCCACACTTAAGAAATTCTTCAAACTCTTGTTCTACATGCCGAGGCAGCGATTTCCCCTGACGTGAAAGCTACTCGAGAAATTTTGGGTAATGGTGTTTGACCAATTGATACAGTAACGTTTGTTCTGGACGATGTCGTTTATAGGTATGAATGTGAGTTGCTAGCAATGGCGTCCTTGCTATGAATTGGCATCACAGTGTGTCGATGATTTTCACGTAAATCTACTGTTCAATAGGGTTGAAAATGCGTAGCTCCAAGGTCCGGTTTACGTACGAAGCAGTCCTTTACCAAGTATCTCGGTGATGTCCGCTTTTGACCATGAGGCGACGATTTCAATAAGACACTATATTATTCGAACTACGTGACGTTTCTGCGATGGTTGTCATTTGAGTACGAGAGTTTTTTACTTTCCCACAACATTTTCCGGTGAGTAACCGTCATTCAACGGTTACTGCAGTGCCACTGATACTCACCATCAGCATACTGTTTTTATCGCCCAGTACTTCGTAATCCAGATCGATCCCCACTACCGCATTAGCGCCCATGCCCAACGCTTCCTGCTCCAGCTCGCGAAAGGCAATCTGGCGGGCTTTAGTCAGTTCATCTTCGTACGAGCCTGAACGACCACCTACGATATCCCGAATAGAGGCAAATAAGTCCTTAAACAGGTTTGCGCCCATAATGGCCTCACCAATCACAATACCGTGATAGTGCTTAATCGTTTTGCCCTCAATAGACGGCGTGGTGGTCATTATCATAGTTAGTCCTTAAACAATGCGTGTTGTAATGTTGCTATAAGCTTTTTGGCGGCCGTGTGGTCGTATGGTTGTGCCGGTAACTTGCCCCACACCGGTGCGGGCCAGGCCGGATCATCATGAAACCGGACCACGTGATGAACATGCAGTTGCGCCACCACATTGCCCAGCGCAGCGATATTCATTTTATGGCCGTTAAATATTTCCATCATGGTGACCGCCACCAGGCGACTTTCGTGATAAAACTGCTGATAATCGGCGTCATTAAGCTCGGCCAGTTCCACCAGTTGGGGACGACGCGGCACCAGGATCAGCCAGGGATACTGACTGTCGTTCATCAACAGTACACGGCACAGCGGCAAATCGCCAACTTCCAGGGTATCAGCGCATAACACCGGATCTAATTCAAACATCCAATTTCTCCACCGTAGTCGGAATAACGGTTAATAGTGCCCGTTGGCCGAGGGCAACCCGGGCATTCGGGAAAACAATGGCTTCACCATCAAACTCAGCATGATATTCCGCGCCCGGCTCAGAGGCGAGTAACTGGCCTTGCCTGAAATCGGTAAAGTTAGGCGTATCATCAGCAAAATGCAGCACAAAGTCTTCATGCTGTCGATTAATGACCTGATTAACCCGATATATCAACAAGCTGTCTAAATTAACCCGGGGCGCAAAATCGACCTCGCTGAGTAATGCCACCAGCGCAGTTCTGGCCTGTTCAAAGCGTGACATGTCGTTCTGACCGAACGGCTGCACTTTACCCAGCTCAACGGTAAATCCCCGCGCCTTACAGCTGGCCGAAGAAAAATAGCTAAAGGTAGTGGTAGGCGCTGACGAGAGTAAAAACGTATTTACCCCACAGGCCGCTAAAAAACCAAATTGCTTAGCGCTGTGCTCGCGACCATCCTCCAGATACGGCATAACCACAAACTTTTCGTTTTTTGAATCGCGAATGGCAGTATGCAGGTCGTAATGGAGTTTTTCGTCCTGTTCCCTGGCGTCAGCAAAGAACGCCGTCACGACATTTTCCAGCTGCCGGGCACGCTCACATTCCGCGTTAGAGCCCTGCTTGTGCGCACCGCTGAACAGCCGGTTCATATTTTCTTCTACAAATCGCCGGGCAATGTTCATTGCCGGCAAATTACCAAAGATAAACAGGACCCGGTGTTTTAGGGCCAGTTCGCCCGTTAAAATCGTATCAAGAATATCTGAACACATTTCTATCGGTGCGGTTTCGTTACCATGAATACCACAGGATAAAACAATGTGCTTGGTGCCCGGTTGAGCAGGCCCGGCCATTATGATGCCGGGTGCAATCAGTTCTATGGCAGTGCCATTAGCTAATACCCACTGTTTTGGGCTGGTCAGGCGTTCGGGCTGAAAACGAGAAAGATGCAAAAACTGGCCGTTCGCCAGATCGAGAGGGTCCATAACTTAGCTGTTATTAATCCGATAGTTACCTTACAACAAGTGTAACGCGATAGCGCCAGGGATAACAGCCAGTCAACATATTCTCCCGGCGGCACTGTCAACCTGACGTTTCACTGCTAACCGGCAATATCGCCCTGTTGTCTTGATGGCGAATTCCCCACGATGATGTCGCTGTGGGCAAGACGGATAAATTCATGTTGTGGGATTGCCTTTGAGAACAAGAAACCCTGCGCTGTAACAATACCGATTTCGCGTAAAACGTGCAGCTGCCCGATGGTTTCCACCCCTTCGGCGATGACTTCACAGGCTTTAGCCTTGCCAATAACTTTGGCCGCCTCAATAATCGCCTGATTAACCGGGTTATTACTTAATTGCATCACGAAGGTTTTGTCTATCTTAAGGGCATCCAGAGCAAGATCCCTTATAAAAGCTAAATTAGAGTAGCCCTTACCAAAGTCATCAACGGCAATCTTAACACCCAGGGCGCGCAACTTTGCCATCTGCTCATGCACCATTAACGAATTGGATACAGCGGTGTCTTCGGTTAGTTCAAGCTCCAGACGGGACAATGACACATTATGTTTACGGCTAAAGGCTTGTAGATTTTCGACCAGTCGGGTGTCGTAAAGCTGTGTCGGGGAGATATTCACAGAGACAGAAATATCCACGCCCTTAAGGGCAAAATCCACCAGACTTCTGAGCGCAGAATCCAGTGTCCAGTAACCCAACTCATTCATCATATTGTACGATTCCGCCGCCTCAATCAGCGGTCCGGGAAACAGCAGCCCGTCCAGCGGATGATTCCAGCGCAGCAAACATTCAGCGCCAACGATTTCCAGCGTTTGCAGGTTAACCTTGGGCTGAAAATACAATTCCAACTCGTCACGGGCCAGTGCCCGTTGCAAATCCGCCTTGAGCGCCAGACTGCGTCCGGTATCGGCTTTGCCCTGCACGCTCATCACGTAGAAGTTTTCGTATTTATTTTGCTTTGCTTGTTTTAACGCCGCTTCTGCCCGGG
This sequence comes from Marisediminitalea lipolytica, assembly GCF_001758465.1. Taxonomy (GTDB): domain Bacteria; phylum Pseudomonadota; class Gammaproteobacteria; order Enterobacterales; family Alteromonadaceae; genus Alteromonas; species Alteromonas lipolytica. Next base: position 267,896 of record NZ_MJIC01000004.1, on the reverse strand, counting down.
AAACAAACACCGTTAAATCAAAGTCCCCCTGAAACTGGGTTACCGCACCCACGTTAAAATCGGCGATAAACGCATGACCATCGTGGTACATGGGTGATTTAAAATGTTCGACAATAAATTCAAACTGCTGTTGCAAAGCCCGGGGCGAATGCACACCGGGGAATACCAGACCAAACACATCACCGCTTATACGGCCAAACTCCATTTGCTGATTAAACAAACCCTGCAGTCGGTTGGCAATTTTAAGTAAGAACTGATCGCCTACCTCAATGCCAAAACTGGTAGTAACGTCAGAGAAACGCACTACATCAATCAGCATCAGAGACAGTTGTTTATATTTTTTTCCACAATGAGCAATTTTATCGATAAAAGCATAGCGATTAGGGATCGTTGCTAACGAAAAATGTGGATTAGGCATGCAGTATCAGGGCCTTAAAAACAGGTTGGGCACAGTCGCTTATAGTTATATGAACATTGAAATTTGCCGCCTGCAAGTTGCATTAGGTATCTGGCAAAGTACTTCAGTATTCTTTATTGCTGGCAATGGTAAAACATAAAAAAGCCCCGTACAACGGGGCTAGACTTTTGTTTTTTAAACTTATTGGCAATTAGCCCTTTCTTACCGGGCACGAATCCAGTTTCCAAATACGCTCAACATAATCGCGGATAGAACGGTCTGAGGTAAATTTACCCATTTTTGCCGTGTTGATAATCGCCATCTTCGCCCAGCGCTCTTTATCCCGGTAGGCTTTATCAACCTCTTCCTGCGCCTTGGAATAAGCTTCATAGTCAGCCAGAACCAGATACTGATCGCCATGGTCCAACAGGCTCTGTTTAATAGAAGACAGTGCACCCGGTTTGCCCGGCGTAAAATAATCCGTTTCCAGCCAATCCAGCACTGCTTTAATTTCCGGATTTTTGTAGTAGTAGTCATAAGGTTTGTAGCCGGACGCTTTCAGCTCATTAACTTCATCTACCGTTAAACCAAAAATGAAAATGTTATCGTCACCGACTTCTTCGGCAATTTCGATATTTGCGCCGTCCAGCGTACCAATAGTTACTGCGCCGTTAAGCGCCAGTTTCATGTTGCCAGTACCAGAAGCTTCTTTACCTGCGGTACTGATTTGCTCAGACACATCGGCGGCCGGGATCATTTTTTCGGCCAGTGACACACGATAGTTAGGTAAGAAGGCCACTTTTAGCTTTTGATTTACCCGCGCATCGTTGTTGATCTTGTCGGCTACTTTATTGATGGCAAGAATAATATCTTTTGCCAGCTTATAGCCGGGGGCCGCTTTGGCACCAAAAATAAACACACGCGGATGCATGTCATAATCCGGGTTCTCCAGTAAACGACGATACAGCGCCATGATATGCAGCAGCGCCAGATGCTGACGCTTATACTCGTGTAACCGCTTAATTTGAACATCAAAAATCGCGTTAACGTCGACATCGATATCTAAAGAGGCTTTGATCTCTTCCGCCAGCAACTGTTTGTTTTGCTGTTTAACCTGCATAAACTGCTTTTGGAAGGTCTTATTTGTGGCGAATTTTTCCAGTCCGGCCAGCTTGTTAAGATCCAGCGGCCAGTCGTCACCAATTTTTTTATCGATGAGTTTTGACAACGATGGATTACAGGCTTTTAACCAGCGACGCGGGGTAATCCCGTTAGTTACGTTAGTCAGCTTACCCGGCCACAAGGCGTCAAATTCCGGAAACAGATTTTGCTTCACCAGTCGCGAATGCAGCTCCGCCACACCATTCACCGCAAAGGAACCAATCACCGACAGATGACCCATACGAACCATTTTCTCGTTGCCTTCTTCAATAATCGACAAGCGAGCCTTAACTGCGTTGTCGCCCGGCCACTTCTTATCGACTTCTTTCATAAAGCGATGGTTGATTTCGTAGATGATTTCCAGGTGACGCGGCAGAATTTTTTCCAGCATACGCGCCGGCCATCTTTCCAACGCTTCTGGTAATAAAGTGTGGTTGGTGTAAGCAAACACGTTAGTACAAATGTTCCACGCTTTATCCCAGTCAAGTTCGGCACGGTCAACCAGGATCCGCATTAATTCCGGGATAGCAATCGCCGGATGCGTGTCGTTTAACTGAATTACCACCTGATCGATAAAGCGGCTCCAGTCATCACCATGGGCACGCTTGTAACGACGGATGATGTCCTTTAATGAACAGGCGCAAAAGAAATACTGCTGAATTAAGCGCAGTTCTTTACCTGCTTCAGTTTCGTCATTGGGATATAACACTTTGGAAATGGTTTCTGCCTGCACGTTTTCGGCCTGCGCATCCAGATAACCACCAGAATTAAATACGTCCCAGTTAAAATACCCTGACGCTTTACTTTGCCATAACCTCAACACGTTAACGGTTTTACCGCCGTAACCCACCACCGGAATATCCCACGGGATCCCTTTCACAATATGGCCCGGATGCCATTCTTTTTGAATGCGGCCATTCTCACCGTATTTGGTTTCGACATATCCAAATAACGAGACTTCCTGGATGGATTCAGGACGACAGATTTCCCATGGGTTGCCGTAATCACGCCAGCTGTCCGGACGTTCAATTTGCGCGCCGCCCTGAATTTCCTGACGGAACAAACCGTGCTCGTAGTGGATCCCGTAGCCAATTGCCGGTAATTCCATGGTTGCCAGTGAATCAATAAAGCATGCAGCCAGACGGCCAAGGCCACCGTTACCCAGCGCCATATCCGGCTCTTCTTCGAGCACATCGCTTAAATTAACGCCCAATTCATTCAAGGCATCATTAGCCACATCAAACAACCCAAAGTTTTGCAGATTGTTGGATAGCAAACGGCCCATTAAAAATTCGGCCGAGAAATAATGCACCGCGCGGGTGTCATTTAAATAATGCGTTTTCTGAGTTTTACGGATCCCTTCCAGTACATGCTCTTGCATTGCTGAACAGGTCGCCTTCCACCATGCATGGTTATTTGCTTTGTTTTCATCTGTACCTAACGTACAGTGCAGGTGCTTAATGACAGCCGCTTTAAATTCGCTTTTATTGATAGTCACATCGCGTTCAACTGAAGTTTTCTTGGCGCTCATGTGTGGTTCTCACTATAGAAGTCTGGTTAACAGTAAAATGTAATTTAATTACAAATCTATAGTACGAATATATCAGCATTGAATCGACATGTTTGTAAAATCTTTGTTAAAAACAGAAAAACCCGGCATGCTTTTTAAGCAACATGCCGGATTTTTACAAATTTATAACAATAATTAATGGAGCAGGCAGGCTATTTGATTATTTTAGCAACAAGCTGCTCGGCTTCCTTAATTAATTCCTGTAAGTGAGTTTCACCATTAAAGCTTTCAGCATAAATTTTGTAGATTTGCTCTGTTCCTGAAGGACGTGCTGCAAACCAACCGTTTTCGGTAGACACCTTCACGCCACCAATGGCAGCATTGTTGCCCGGCGCATGGGTTTGCACATTGGTAATAGGCTCTCCTGCCAACGATTCACTGGTTACCACACTGGCATCCATGGCAGATAGTTTGGCTTTTTCTTCCAGACTTGCCGCTACATCAACCCGCTGATAACAAGGCGAACCAAATTTGGCCGTTAACTCATCGTAGTGCTGGCCCGGATCTTTACCTGTCACCGCCAGAATCTCAGCCGCCAGCAAACACATAATAAAGCCGTCTTTATCGGTTGCCCAGGTTTGCCCATCGCGCTGCAGGTATATACCGCCGGCGCTTTCTTCACCAGCAAAGCCTAAGGTGCCATCAGATAAACCATCAACAAACCACTTAAAACCCACCGGCATTTCCGCCAGTTCGCGGCCCATATCCGCGACAACGCGGTCAATCATGGAGCTTGATACCAGCGTTTTACCTACCTTAAGGCTGGCAGACCATTCCGGACGATGCTGATACAGGTAATTAATAGCGACGGCCAGATAATGGTTGGGGTTCATTAAGCCACTGCTTGGGCACACGATGCCGTGGCGGTCGAAATCCGGGTCATTACCCCAGGCCAAATCAAACTTATCTTTAAGTTCAATTAACCCCGCCATAGCATAGGCTGATGAACAATCCATGCGTAACTTACCGTCTTTATCACGACGCATAAAACCAAACTGCGGATCCACCTTTGGATTCACCACAGTAATGTCCAAATCGTAATGCTCGGCCAGGTATTTCCAGTACCCTACTCCGGCGCCACCAAGCGGATCTGTACCCAGTTTAAGACCGGCCTTAGCGATGGCTTGCATGTCTACCACCTGCGCCAGATCTTCGATATACGGCACCATAAAATCCTGTTCGGTAACAAAATCAGAAGCCATGGCGGCTTTCAGATCGATACGCTTAACATCTTTATTACCGTTGGCAATCAGGCTGTTGGCCCGTTCCTGAATAATTTTGGTTACATCGCTGTCGGCTGGTCCACCGTGGGGAGGATTGTACTTAAAGCCACCGTCTGACGGAGGATTGTGCGACGGCGTTATTACAATACCATCGGCAAAGGCCTCTGTGCGCCCACGGTTGTAGCGAATAATAGTACGGGAAATAACCGGGGTTGGGGTATATCCCATAGAGTCATTGTCTGCTCGCTGTATCACCACCGAAACATTATTAGCACTTAAGACTTCAATAGCGGTGATCATGGCGGGCTCAGATAACGCATGGGTGTCCTTACCAATAAAAACCGGCCCGGTAATTTGCTGGTGTTCACGGTATTCGGCCAGAGCCTGACAAATCGCCGCAATATGCATATCGTTAAACGTGGTTTGCGCCGCCGTACCACGGTGTCCGGACGTACCGAAACTTACCGCCTGGGCAGGATCCGTTGCATCAGGTTGATAACTAAAATACTGGCTAACCAGTTGGGCTACGTTAATCAATTGCTCAGGAGCAGCTGCTTTTCCAGCTTCCGGGTGTAACGCCATGAATATTTCCTTATGTCAGTCTTGAAAGTACATCATTTATTACGAATCAAAGGTTTCGCTAACGGTTTCCACTACCTTATCGTCATATCCTAAGATCTGCAAAACCTGGCTCAGCATCGCCAGCTTTTTCGCCGTATTATTATTAGTCACTACCCAATAACCACTCTCAGGAATAGCTTTAGGGTTGGTGCTGCTGCCGGATTTCAGCAGTTCTTCCTTACTGCTGGCAAAGTATTTGCGGTTTTTGCCAACGATAGACTCTACTTTGGCAAAATCGGCTGGATGCTGAAGATAAACCTGCTGCAAAATAAACAGGAATTGATCCACCCGCTTATCAAACATACTCAGGGCATCCTTATTAACCCGTGACAGTAACGCTTCGCCAGATTCTGCGGTTACTACAGGCCCAGCCTTAGCCACAGGCACGGCTTTAGGCGCAGGTTTAGCTACAGCTTTAACCGGTGTTTTTACTTCTTCCTGCACACCAGCATCTGCCACAGTTTCCGCCGGTGCGACAGGCGCTGCCGCCGGGCTTTGCTGGGAGTTAGTCACTACCGTAGTCACTACACCGGGTTCGTCAATTAACAGACGACGTAAAATCTCACTTGCGCTCTCACCAATATGTTTTGTCTGGCTGGCAATATACGCATACAGCTCATCATCGATTTCTATTGTTTTCATTTTTACTGCTTCCTTTTTTGCCCGCCATTATAGTCAACCCAGCCAAGGATCGCAGCACTTAATACAGACTAGTTGGCTTCGTTGCCTGTTCAGCGAGCAGTCTTCTCCTATACTTAAGTATCGGCAAGCTCACCTAAGTCGCTGTTTACATTTGATAGAGTATTTCTGGCAAAGGAATACACTCATTAATTAGCGGCGCAATATACCGGACAATCTATGCATACAGATCTCACACAGGCATTACACTACCTTGAGGGTCAGATTCTTGGTAAGCCTCATCAAATAAAGCTCGCGATGACCTGTTTACTGGCCAATGGTCACCTGCTGATAGAAGACCTGCCCGGGATGGGCAAAACCACTTTATCCCATGCGTTGGCTACGGTGTTCGGCTTAGAATTCGCACGAATTCAGTTCACATCGGATTTACTGCCCGCCGATATGCTCGGCGTTAACATCTACAATACCCAACAGGGGGAGTTTGAGTTTCATAAGGGGCCGATATTCAGTCAGGTGGTGTTGGCCGATGAAATAAACCGGGCCAGTCCAAAAACACAAAGCGCCTTGCTTGAGGCGATGGAAGAACATCAGGTCAGCATTGATGGCCAGACTCGTGCCCTGCCTCAACCCTTTTTTGTCATAGCTACCCAAAACCCCAGTTACCAGGCCGGAACCTACCCATTACCAGAGTCACAATTAGACCGGTTTTTAATGCGGATCAGTCTGGGCTATCCTGACAACGAAGCTGAAAAGCGCATGCTACGGGAGTCCGCTGGCATGAGCAGCCATCACCAACCGCGTCAGGCACCGCCCCTCAGCAGCGAGCAACTCCAGACCTTACAGAGTCAGGTTTGCAAAGTGCATGTCAGCGACCCTATTGTTGATTACCTGCTGCGTCTGGTTAACCAAAGCCGGGATAACAGCGAATTTCCCTATCCTTTATCTCCCCGAGCCAGTAAAGCACTGCTGCGCGCAGCTCAGGCCTGGGCTTTATTGCACCAAAGGGATTACGTATTACCCGAGGATTTGCAGGCTATATTTACCGCCGTTGCCGAACATCGCTTACGAGGCAGTCAAACCGATTACCGCGATGATGGCCTGTTGAGTCAGCGTATATTGTCTCTTACCGATCCGTTGGCGGCCTGATGGTTTCACGCCTTAAACGCTCGTTACACACTATTCATGACCGATGGCTGCAGCGCCGTATACCGCCCAGCCACCGCTATCAGCTAAACCTGAAGAATGTGTTTATTTTTCCCAGCCGGTTTGGCTTTGGTTACCTGCTCACCTGCGTCGGCCTGTTTATTCTGGGGACCAATTACCAGAATAATCTGATGTTGTTACTGTTTCAGTTTTTACTGGCGATCTTTTTACTGCATTTGTTTGTTACATACCGCAATTTCACGTCAGTCTCGCTGGCGGTAAAAGATATCCTGCCAGTCTACCAGCAGGACCATGCTTTACTGAGCATTCAGTTACATGTCAATAATGAGTCCCAACCTTTCAATGGCGGTTTACATATGCAATTGCGCGGCAGTAAGCTGGCCGTTTTAAATCGCAGGGCCGATCAGGATAAAGAGGTAAAACTACTGCTGCCAGCGCGCCAGCGCGGTACCTTTAAACTGCCGCGAGTGACCCTCTCATCAACTTATCCGCTGGGCTTTTTCCGCTGTTGGACTCATCTGGATTTTAATAAAACACTGACAATTTACCCCAAACCCATCCCCTCCGCTCTGAAGCTGGACGCCAGTGATGCTAACCAGGGCGATGCCGCGGGCAACGTGCCCGGTATCGATGAATTTGACACTTTGCGCAGCTTTAAACCCGGCGACCCGATGAATCGTGTGGCCTGGAAGCAGGCAGCCAAGGGCGGCGAACTCAGCACCAAAACCTTTAACCAAACCCAACAGGAAGGCGGCTGGCTGAGTCTTGAGACCTATGCCGGCGAACCGCTGGAAAAAGCGCTGGGACTGCTTAGCTATCAGATCAACCGATTATCCTCCCGGCAACACGTATTTGGCCTGTTATTAGGAAATAAACGCATCGAACCGGCTACCGGCGAAGCGCACAAACACCGCTGCCTGAAATATCTGGCCGATTACCGGCAAACCATTAATGACTATGCAGCCGATTGATAAACCTATCCGCAACCAGACCGCCAGCCTGCTTATTGCGCTGGTTTTTTGCGTGCTTAGCCTGAGTCTGTTTGACCCCTTATTGTTTTGGGTACTGTTAATCGCACTGTGTGCTACCGGCATTCGCATTGTGATGTTTGTAGGCTGGTATCAGCCCATGCCATCGCCGCGCACAATTAACCTGCTGGGCTTGCTTTGCTGCGTTGTGCTGGGCTGGTTCAGTTTGCAAATAGGTTTGTTGCTGACAATGGTGAATTTATTGATCCTCGCAGGGGCACTAAAACTCATTATGCTCAACCGGCCACGGGATTTATTTCATCTGTTCTGTACCTGCCTGTTTATCCTCGGGATGGGCTTTACCTTTCATCAGTCGGTAATTATGACACTGTTTTACGGCCTGCTTACGCTGGCCTTACTGGTGGCGATTGGCCGTTATTTTGTCCCTTCCCGGCCTCTGACATGGCATTTTAAACGCCTTACCGTAATGAGCTTACAAGCGCTGCCGATTACCCTGTTGCTGTTTGTTGTTCTGCCCAAGTTACCCCCTTTATGGAAAATGCCGGTCTCCAAAAACGCCGAAACCGGTTTATCGGACAGGGTAACCCCAGGCGATATTGCTAATTTAACCCAATCGTCAGAACTGGCTTTTCGGGCTACCTTCGACGGCGCTTTGCCACCCCCACCCGAACGTTACTGGCGGGCTATCGCACTGGAATATTTCGACGGTAAACAGTGGTCAGTAAGCCCGCTGCGCAAGCAGGCTCGCCAACAGTACCGGCTGTTAAAAAACGAGTTTAAACCCCGGGTCAGCGGTTACTGGTGGCAATATGAAGTCATTGCCGAGCCAACCAACAAGAACTGGCTGTTTGGTATTGATGTGGCCATACCGGCAGACCACACCAGTGCCCAATCCATTTGGCAGAGTACTGATTACACCTTGCTGAGTGAAACGCCGATCACCACCCGACGCGCTTATCGGTTGCGCTCCTATCCCCAGACCTCAATGGATCAAACCCTGCTCAGTCTGGATAACCGGCTTAATCTGCAACTGCCGGTTAATCAAAGTATTAACCCGCAAACCCAGGCCTGGGCCTTACAGCTCGCGGCTGATTATCCGACTCAGATTGAACGGGTACAGGCAGTAATGGACTACTTTGCCGACGAGGGTTTTCGTTACACGCTGACGCCAGCTCCCATGCCAGATAATCCCGTGGATGAATTTTTATTTAACTACAAAGAAGGCTTTTGCTCTCACTACGCCAGTGCCATGAGTTATGTTATGCGTTTGCTGGGGATCCCTGCACGCATGGTCACCGGCTACCACGGTGGTGAAACGCTGCAGCCGGATGTGCTTAGTGTTTATCAGTATGATGCCCACGCCTGGGTAGAAGTGTGGCTGGATGAGCGTGGCTGGACCAGGCTCGATCCCAGTGCAGTAGTCGCTCCGGCCCGTATTCAGTTGGGTTTGCAACAGGCGGTAGAAGAGGAAGCATTTTTAGCCAACAACCAGATTGCCAGATTGCAGCAGTTACCTTTATTTGCCGAGCTACGCACGCTTTACAGTTTGCTTGATTATCAGTGGTCCCGCTGGATCCTCGGCTACGACGCCGAGCGGCAGCAAAATCTGCTGGCACTGCTATTAGGCAAAGTCACCACTCAGCGGTTAATGTTTTTAATGCTGGGGATTTGCTTGCTAATTAGCTTGTTACTTGCGCTTTATTTTATTCCGCACTGGCAGCGTAAACGTTTGCCCGCTAATTTGCGCTGGTTTGTCCAGGCCACCAGCAAAGCAGAACAACTCACCGGCCTTAGTCGAAACAATGAAGGGCCCCAGGCTTTTGCCGAGCGCGTAGCCGATAAGCTGACACCACAGTCGGCCAGTCAGTTTAGAGCTATCAGTCAGGCTTTTATTGAGCTGAATTATGTACCCAAGGCCTCTCAAAGCGAACAAAACAGTGCTTTTATCCGCCAGTGTAAAAGCTTTATGAAAACAGCCAGAGCTGCCTGACAGCGGTTATAAGTCAATCGATATTGCGTAGTTTTGCAAAGCAACAATGCTGGCTCCAGGATATTGTTTTAGTAACCGCTTAGCCAGGTCCTGCTCTTTGGGGCCTGTAAATTCCGCGTTTACATCAAACAACGTTTGCTGCTGCGACCAATTGATCATATCTACCGCAGAAATCCCGGTTGTCTTTGCCAACAGAGCTTTAAAATCATCAATCTTGCCAAAATCGAGATTCCCGACAGTCACTTTTATGGTTCTGGGAGCCTTTGATAAGTACTCGGGGATCTGTCTTATCATTTTATCAGCCACTCTTTTGGCTGCACTTTTGATGGCTTTTTGACGGGCTATCAGTGCAGAGCCTTGCTGAAGGCTCATAAATCTGTCCTGCGCAGACTGAACATCGATAATTTTAGCATTGCCAGGGATAATACTTTTTACATTCAAATTTACGTTGCCAATCTGTGCGGTAACATCAGTGCCACCTGACATACTGCTCATCTCAACCTGAAGTTGCCCGGTCAGGACAATATCAACATTAGCCTGACGACCAAGTGAAGCAGCGGCAGCACCATTTCCCCCACGAGCTTTTTCCAGCAATTCAATGGTTGGTTCGTCTGTTGCCGGGAGGTCATCTCCTGTCATTACGCCGTATCCAACTTTTGCGAAGGCTTCGGCCAGGTAGCTTTCTGAAGTACTAACTGATGAGCCTTCGCCTTGCGGGTCCATTACCAGAAATAATACTTTCGGTTTGCCTATCAAATTAATAAAAGCGCTTAAGCCCTCGTCGTCACTATCGCCTAACCCCGTAACAACCAGTGCCTTTATTTTTATCGCAAATATTTCTGCATCGTTGTTATCTATGCCTTCGCTGACAACCTCATAGCGTTTAATAAAGCCGTGAGATTGAGTTTTCATTACATCTGTAACCATCATGAAGTTACTGCTTTCTGAATAACTGCCAATTTCAATAATGCCGCCTTCACTGATAGCCTGACGATAAGCATCCACCAGCGCCTGTCGTCTTGCCACAGGCTTGCCGGCACTCATATCTGCATAGCCGGTTACTTCAACCCAGTTTTCCTGAGCCAGGCACAAGAGGCTGGTTGTACAGAAATACAAAAGAAAAATCAGTTTCAGCAGGGTTATTTTTTTCATTGCAATTGCCCTACGAGACTCTCAAGCGCATTATCCACCGCCTCGTTTAATACTTCCTGCGCTAACGCTGAATTTGCCCCGGCTCCAGCACCAAATCCCAGGCTTTGTTTTACTTCGTGAGACTTTTCCGATTGCCCTCTGGCTGCAGCAACAACCTCATTGGTAAAAGCATCTTTAATAAACAGGTCTAACTGAATATTGGCTATTTGCGTTTTCTTTTTAGAAAAAGCTCCGCCATCGTAATCGACCCGTTCACTAAAGTGACTTACCGTACCGGTTAAAAAATAATCATTTAACAATATTTCCTGAATCGCTCCGCGCGCTTCATCGTTGTCGGTGACATCTGACCATTCCATATTTCTTCGAAACAGCACTTCACTCAAACGCGCCCAATCGATGATCTTAAATTGTTGTTGCCGATACAGACTATGCGTAATGACATCCCTTACCGCTTCAGGTTTATAAACTAATCTTGCAGAAGGGTTTCCCAATTCTACCGAGGCAACCGCTATCACTTTTTTATGCTTGCTTTCGGCGTTGTCATTCTCAGCAACACTGCAAAAAGAACACATCACACTGTATGTACAAAGCAAAAAAATTACTACTTTAGTTAGCCTTAACTGCATTTTTCTTCCCCTGAAACTAAGCTCTGCTTCGTTTGCAATATTAGTTACTCTGTTCGGTCGGTTGTGACTCATTGTCAGTATCCACACTGATGGTCTGAGCCTCTATTTCAGTGGCCTGAGATAGTAAATCGTCACCAAAAATCATTTGCACTGGTCCGTCTATCATTGCCGCCATTAATCTGTCAGCCAGTGCTCCTGCGGCTTGCTGCTTATCACCGCCTTCATTAATCAGTAAAACATCTAATATTGCGTTAATCGGATCTACGGCGAAACGACGTTTAGAAATACGTTGCTCCAGCGAATACCATAGGTTTTCGCCAGAAGCTGAATCGAGCTTAAGAGAAGATTTATAAACATATCCATTGTACAAAACTGCATTTTGGGTTCTTGCTTCCTCAACAATACCAAACATGAAACCATCCGCTTTTACAACCTTGGATAGTTGTTCAAATGTCAGTAAGCGTAACTGTCCTGCGTGAGTCAAACCCAGTTGATATAAAGCATTATCAACCCAGTCCTGCCCCAGTACCGTGTAGCCTTTAGCAACAAGCAATTCAATTACACGCTGGCGAAAGTAATAGGCTACATCAGGGTCAAGAGAGACGTTTTCCATAGGCAGCACTGCGATGGTGAACTGAGATTGCCCGGCGATGCGATGCTGAAAGGTATCTGACAAATAAACAGAGGGATTGATGGTTTCATCTGTCATATCATCCTGGGCGAGTGTCTGAAAGGCCAACCCAACCATGAACATAAGCATAAGGCGAATACACTTCACTAGTTCTTCCTTGTTTAAAAGGTCATCGTTTACGATACACGGATACTGAATCAGGTCAATATTTTCGATAGTTTTGCCTAAGCGGGATTAACCAAGCAAAGTAAATTGATTGCCCAACCAAGTAACAATCGAATTAGCAGAACAGAGCCTTTGTCTTTTCGATATTTTTACTGTAGTGTAGATTTTGTTCGACTGACGGATTTTACATGGATGTACGCAGTAGGCTAAAGACGTTGTTTTCATACGAAGAACAGCGCAACGCCGTATTTCATATGTAGTCTAAATACCCTTTACCAGTACTAACCGCGCTTACAACATCAGCTAGGCGTGAATAACCAATCACGGTTAATTGAAATAAGATTTTAGGAGTTTTTCGTCATGGCTGTTCGGTTTGTAATGATTAAAAGATGTTGTGCTCTGTTATTCGTTGGCTTTTCTTTTTTAAGCCAGGCGCAGGTATTATTGGAAGGTAACGAGTCTGCTATCCAGCATAACCCGGTTGCCACCGCTAAAGTAGGGCAAAGGATCGAGGTCAATGCTATTGTTAACGACACTGCGGGTGCCGATGTTGTAAGGGCATACTTTAAGCATGAGTCCGGGGCTAATTACCTTTTCGTTAATTTAAGCAGTGCTGATGGTACAAATTTTTCAGGAACTATCCCCTCTCCATCAATTGCTTCTTCCAATATGGAATATTTGTTACTGGTTAAAAATACTGACAATAAAGTCTATAAGTCCCAGGTATACCCGGTAAAAATTACGGCTGAAGTGGTGACCAGAAACTCTGCCCTTCCTGCCTTGCTTGTTTTTACCGAGCTTGAGGTAGCACCAGCCGTCATAGCAGGTTTTGACGACAATCTGATAATTGATATAACCGAATCCTCTGCAAAGTTTGGCGCCGTAGCCGGAGTGTATAACGCCACAGCGGTTACGACTGGTACCGTAGCGTCAACTGGTACCGTAGCGTCAACCGGCGCGGCCGCGTCCTCAGGGCTGACTGCCGCAGGTTCTGTAGCGACTGCAACGGGAGCCGCTGTTGGCGGATTGTCAGTAACAACGATAGCGGTTAGTGCAGCAGCAATCGCCGCAGTAGGCGTTGCGGTGGCTAATGATGACGAGGAAGAAACACCTACCACCACCAGTGTTTCGGCCTCGCTCTAAATTATTAATCCATTAAATTTGTTGGTGGCCACTTTGCGCCATCAACATTCACCGGGAACGCGGGTAAGATGGCTCGTCACTGGATTAAGGTTATCTCTATAAGCTACTGTTTGCTTTTGAACGGCTGTAGCCAGACCAGCAAAGATGCTATTGATACCATTGTTGCATCAGTGGCAGGAAAAAGCCCCCCTATTAGTCTTAAAGAGATCGAAGCTACTCCTTATGCGGCTTTAATTGCGCATCTTAATGATAATGCTGAGGCACTCATGATACTCACCTGGATTGAGCCCTCGACACCTGCAAAAACTTATAAGTGGTTATCTGCCGACAAGGAAATGTTAGCCACCAAAGCAGGTCGTATCGTTAAAACCATAAATCTGAAAGCGGGCAATCTGTCAGCCATCATTTCAGAACAAGACGACCCCCTTTCGCTGAACATTTTGCTTCCTGATGTTAAAAGAACATGGTCATACAAGCTAAGCTGGTCTCCCGGATATCACAGGCAATATTCAGCAACATCACGTTTTTCTATCCTGGGTAAAGAGACCATTACACATTTTGAACGAGCACTGGAACTGGTACATATCAGTGAAAATGTTTCATTAAGCGAAATAGATTTCCAGTATACCAACCATTTTTGGCTTATTCCCTCCTCTGGGGAGGTAGTAAAAAGTCAGCAGCACCCTTATCCCGGAGCAGATACTATTAATTTGCTGCTGCCACATTTTTTTATGGGGAGCACGAACGGATGACTCCCTCAAAACGGTCGTTCCTAACGATGTCCTGTGTGTTAGCCGTATTTATGGGGTATTTAGCTAACACGGCCATGGCGACAGAAGTGAGTTGTCAATTAAAGCAAGACAATAGGGTAAGTCAGCTCGTGCACTTTGCAGAAGTACCAAGACTCAGCGACGTAACTCTCGCATGCCTTAATACATTGTCAGTATCTGAACAGGACATCGACTGGGACCGTTCAACGTTAAGAAAAATAACTATCTCAGCTCCGATTTTCTCAAATGTCCTGGCAAGCGATATCAATCTTAGCGATGTATTTGCGCAATCAGCGTTTAATGAATTTAATCAGTATGTTAAATCCCCGCCAACGTCCTCCCGGGTATTTATTAATCTTGACCCTGATTTTTCAAGAATAAATCACCCGCAGGCAAACCCATTGCTGCAAGGAGAATGGCAACTCTTACTGGTTCACCTTAAGACACCAAACAGCGTGTCCATCACCGGGCACGTAGCGAATCATGGACAATTTAACTGGCAAAGCGGTTTTACCGCCGTAGATTACCTAACGGCCTCACAGAACATGGAAGGCATAAGCTTTTTTGACTCTGCGGTATTTGTTATTCAACCCGACGGCATTATTCAGGAACACCCCATTCGCCAGTTAGCCGATACGCCATTTAAGGATATCGCGCCTGGTGCTGTTATTTATGTGCCATTCCCGGAAACACTGAATTTAATGAATAACCAGTCCGGTAAAAACGTTGATAACCAGGCTGCTTTGATTCTTCTGAGAGAAATGATGTAATGCTTGGTGGTCGTATTTCCCTTTTCTGTCTTAATCTTGGTTTAGTCGCTTTTTCTGTTTTACCCGCTAAATCCGTAAAGGCTCAGGAACCCATCTTTAATTCATCAATACCCCGCCACTCTCAGTCAGATTTTGGTGGTGTTGGATTAATGCAGATGCCCACCGCCCGGGTAAAACCAACCGGGGAATTCAGCTTTACCCTTTCCGATAACGATCTGTACCGACATTATTCTCTTTCATTACAAGTCTTTCCCTGGTTAGAGAGCAACATTAGATTTACTCAGGTCCATGATATTTTATACAGCTACGACAGCAATTTTAGTGGCGATAACGAATACACAGACAAGTCGATTGATGTAAAAGCAATCCTCTTAAAAGAAGGCAACTGGGCGCCACAAATAGGTGTTGGCTTGCGCGATCTGGGTGGCACAGGGCTGTTTGACAGTGAGTACTTTGTTGCAAGCAAACAATTAGGCCCTATCGATTTAACCATTGGTGTAGGATGGGGATATATCGCTAACAGAAACAACATACACCAAAACCAGACCAGCGGGGCTTGTTCCAGAAGTAATAGCTATTCCGGTAACGGCGGTAGTGTTGATGTTTCCCGCATGTTTTCAGGCTGTCTTTCCTTTTTTGGTGGAATTGAATACCAGACACCGATTTCAGGGCTTGCCGTAAAATTTGAATATGACGGGAATGATTATCAGAATGATTTTCCGACACAACGCAACCAAATTGCTATACCGGTGTCGTCCCCCTGGAATATCGGCGCAGTGTATTCACTGTCAGACTGGGGACATTTGCATTTAAGTTACGAGCGAGGGAACACCCTGGCATTAGGCTTAACAATAAGCACTAACTTTGCTTCATTGAAACCACATTGGACACCTTCTCCACCTCCCGCTTATCACAAAGCCGAATCTAAAAACACGTTGTCTGAAGAGGAATGGCAAAAGGTGCTATCCACTGTTAAGCAACAAGCTGGCTATGCTGAAGCCCGAATTTATCAGCAAAACAAAACCATCACGCTTGTAGGTAAGCAAAGTAAATATCGCGATGATGATGCGGCCGCATCACATGCTGCGGTCTTACTGGCCAACACCGGAATGGAAGCAGAGCAATACCGTATTGTTACTGCAAATCACGGGCTAAATTTATCTGAAAAAAGCGTAAACAGACAGCAGTTGGAGCAGGTCTTAACCGCCGCTTACCCAAATGCTTCGTTTAAGGATGCGGTGGTTACCCGCAACCCTGAATCAGATTATGGCTCTCCTACCAGCGAACAATCCTCACGATTCAGCTATGGTTTTGCGCCAGTTTTAATCCAGTCTTTTGGCGGTTCTGAAGACTTTTATTTATTTGCGGCAGGCCTGCGGGGCGGGCTTGAATACAAGCTTAAAAGAAATTGGCTTGTCACTGGTAGCCTCTACGCCAACATCTTCGATAATTACGATAAATTCAATTATACCGTACCACCGGATGGAACCTCGTTAACACGGGTTCGCACTTTAACCAGGCAGTATTTTAAGGAAGACATCCGGCTAAGTAACCTACAACTTACCTACTTTACGCGTCTCAACACTAATCTGTTCGTTCAGTACTATGGTGGCTATCTGGAATCTATGTTTGCCGGTGTGGGCAGTGAATGGTTGTACCGCCCGCTCAATACTAGCTGGGCCTTCGGTGTGGACATTAACTACGTAAAACAACGGGAGCCAACCTCGCTTCTTGGTTTATATGCACAAGAGAATCATATAGATGAGGAGCTTGAAAGACCGTACAGGGTGCAAACCGGCACTGCGACAGGTCATGCCACTTTCTATTGGCAACCGCAAAAGAATACGATACTGGATAACACTTTACTCAAAATAAGTGTTGGCCGTTACCTGGCAGAAGATGTTGGTTTTACCTTCGATTTTTCAAAGCAGTTTGATTCCGGTGTAATAGCCGGCACCTATGTGACTAAAACCAACCTGACGTCTGACGAATACGGAGAAGGTAGCTTTACCAAGGGTTTTTATATTTCTATTCCCTTTGATTTAATCAACATAAATCCGACAACCCGCCGTGGCAACATCAGCTGGCAACCACTAACCCGTGACGGTGGCCAGCGCGTGGGGAAACGGTTTAGTTTATTTAAAGAAACAGACGCCCGGTCGCCCTGGTATTCCAAAGCGCAGTATTAATACTTACGGGCATCTGGCAACGCCTCCCTCTACGACTTAAACAAACGCCGGGTACCCTGCCAGTAAAGCAGGCCGTAGGCGCAGCAGATTAATGAGCTGACCAGCCAAAATGTAGGGGAATTCTGCGGCATCATGGAATCTTGTGCCAAAAACGGAACAAAGAATCCTGCCAGACCACGAGCACAAAAAATCACAGAGATCAAAACAAGACAGGTTTTGCACAAGGGTAATCTTCTGATAATACCAGCCCCCGAAAATGCATATAATCCCCAAATGCTAAGGAGCAACGCTATGCCCGCAGTAATCATGGTGGGATAGATATCACCGTCTGCGGCCATTTGCGCCATACGTTCGCCCGCACCAAAAAAGCGATACCAGTCTGGCCCACCCACTATGCAAAGCAAATGAGCAACAGCAGCCGCCATGCTTAGCCAACCGGCTATGAGCAAGGGTGTATTTTTCATCATGAATTAAATCACTTTTATTCGAAGCGCCTTGCTGAGTAATTAACTTAGCAATAGTGAGTTATCAGACTATCACATTACATAAGCCTGTGAGCAGCCAGCTTCCCTGGCAAAAAGCGTGTCGTGACTAATCAGTATAAAGCCGCCCTGATGTTGATTCAGCGCCTGAGCCAACAAAATTTTACTGTCCAAATCCAGGTGATTATCCGGCTCGTCAAGTAACAAAAATGGCTGACCCGATTGTGTGGCCGACTGATGGCTGACAATTAACATCGCCAGCTTCATTTTTTCACCGCCGCTTAATTCGCCAGCCATGGTGTAAACACGGTCGCGACGAAATCCTATTCCTGCCAGTATTGTTCTGGCATCAGCTTCGGTGAGTCCATCACAGCTACTAAGCAGGTTATCCAACAAACTCTGTACAGGGACCACGATACTAAAATGCTGGTCAAGGTAATACAATGGGCTGCTTACGGTTAACTCACCTTGCTTAAGGGGAATTTGGCCCTGGATTGACTTCAACAGGGTTGATTTTCCTGAGCCGTTGCTTCCTTGCAAATGTATTTTTTCGTTTGCCGCCACTTGCAGATTAATCCTTTGCTCACTGCCAAATGCCAGCCTGCCCTGCACAACTGAAATAACCTGTTTTCGGCTAGTCTGTGCGCTTGCAAGGTAGATTGCCTGTTGCCTTTGCGGTACTTTTGCCGCTCTTAACTTGTCAGTTTTTTGCTGTAACTGCCTTTGCCTGGCCTGGGCATTTTTACTGCGGTTGGAGGCGCCTGCTGTCGCCCTGTCTTTTTGGCTGTCCAGCAAGCATTTAGCCTGACTGCCACGCTGTTTTTGACCCTGCACCGCACGTTGCTGAGCTTTTTCGTGATCCCGCTGAATTTGTCGCTGAAGCTGCTGTTGCTGCTTATTGAGCGCATTTAACTGACGCTCCAGTGCCTGCTCGTCGAAGAACTTCTGTTCGGCATAGTGGGAATAATTGCCCCCATAAACCCGTATACCTGATGAGCTTAACGCCCAGATTTCCTGCATATCTTCGAGTAATTGTCGGTCGTGACTGATAAGTAGCACAGCAGCATCAGTGTGCCGGATTTGCCTGGCTAACCAGTCTCTGGACTGAGCATCCAGATGATTAGACGGTTCATCTAAGATAAGCAGTTGATGATCGGCATTAAACAGCTGCCACAGCCGCAGTTTGGCCAGTTCCCCACCGCTCAGGCTGGCGCACTTCGTTTGGCAGTCCTGCGGCAATCCAAGCGCTGCCAGCCGGGCGCTGACAGATTCCACAATGTCCCAGCGGTCACCAACGGTTTCAAACAGCTGGGGGTGACAATCACCGTCGACGATTTGCGCAATGGCGTCGATTACCGGAGTAATGCCCAGCAGGTCGGCAATCGTTGCTCCTTCGTGAAGCCATTGACCGGGTTGCTGCG
This sequence comes from Marisediminitalea lipolytica, assembly GCF_001758465.1. Taxonomy (GTDB): domain Bacteria; phylum Pseudomonadota; class Gammaproteobacteria; order Enterobacterales; family Alteromonadaceae; genus Alteromonas; species Alteromonas lipolytica. The sequence continues at coordinate 248,793 of NZ_MJIC01000004.1, read as the reverse complement.
TGTACATAGCGGTTCTGAACTCACACGCCACATGCCCAGCCTTCGGTTTACGTGCACCACTTAGCATTGCCGCCAGAATAGATTTACCGCAGCCGTTTTTACCCACCAAGCCAACCCGGGGTGATGTCATCGTCACCGAAACCGACTGAAAAAGAATGTCTCCGGTGGGAAGTGTATATGCAAGATTTTGCGCTTTAAGTATCGGCATCATGTGCCTCCTGTATACCAGGGACAACGGCCGTAGCAGCACATAAAAAGTAGGCATCGCGCGTACATTGCGCGATGTAAGTTCAACCGTGAGCCACGCCGACTAACCCTGTAGATCCAAAAAAAGTGTTCTATGGATAACAGGCTTAGTTGTTCATGATGGCGGCAGCTCCGGCTGAGAAGATGCGCAGAATTTAGTCAAAACAAGGCTTGATTGCAAGGCGATCTAACACTTTGTTACATATTTGCGCCCCGCCCGCTCAGATAGCGAATCCGCTGAGGATGAAAAAGCTTAGCACAAGTCTAAACCTCGGCGCATCTAACGCGGTGCCGGGTTACCCTGCCAGCGATACAGCCACCTGATGCAGTGCCAGTTCCGCTGATAGTAAGTCTACTTCGGCTTCGATGGCTTTTAACTTTGCTTTTAGTACACCGGACTCGCGGGCATTAAGCTTAAACATGTCACTGTCGCCCGCATCAAAGCGTTTGCGCTCCAGTGTGGATAAGGTTACTGCCAGCTCGGCATTTTTACGTTGCAGCTCCAGCACTTCATTAGCTTGCTGCCAGTAGGCGTAAGTTTGCTCAAATTGCTGGCTTAATCTGTCTTTGGCGAGTTGCAGTTCGTATTCGAGTACTTTGAGCTTAGAGCTCTGCGTGGCCTGCTCAGCCTTAGCCTTACGGTTACCCAAAGTGTAGGAGAAAGTTAACCCCACTTTACCTTCGGTTTCGGCCAGCGAGGCTGGCCCACTGCCAATATCCCTGGCAACCAGCGCTTTTAAATCCAGTTTAGGAAGTAACTGGTTTTCAGCTAGTCGATACTTGTTTTTTGCAACGGCTTGTTCAGTTCGGATCACAGCCAGCGCAGGATGGTCGACTATTGCATTGCGTAAATTGGCTACCTGTACCGGTGTTATCGCGTAGGGCCAGCGGATATCCTCAGGCAGGGTTGCCTGACTGTGGATGACCCGTGATTGCCCCTGGTTATCGCGCCAGTAAAACGCCAGCGCCTGAGCGGCGGCTCGCTGAGTTTGCTGAAGCTGCGAAAGGGCCAGTTGCTGTTCCAGAATGCTGGCCTCAAATTCGGTCAGAGTGACTTGCGCCAAATCGCCCTTGGACAACCTTTCTTTAAGGCCATCACGACGACTGCTTAAGGTTTCCAGCAAAGACTCTACTGCCGCAATTTTAAGGCTGACTTCGTACCATTTTAAATACTGGCTTAAACCTTTATATAAAAAGTCGTTCACCCCCAGCTGTAACTCTGCCTGATACTGCTGAACAGACAAGCGGGCATTAGCCACCCCTACCCGACGTTTATCCGTACTGCGGTCTTTTAGTAACGATAATGCCACGCCTATGCTGGCCTCGCCGCCTGACAACGTATTGTACTGTTCTTCATAAACCGGAAAATCACCGGTTGCCACACGGTATTCACTGATCAGTCTGGCATTCATTTCACCAAGGGGCTGAACAAAGCGCTGCGCCGCGGCTGAACCATCGTAATAGCCACTCAGGCGGCCGCTGATGTCCTGCTCTATACGCGGGTCAAATTCACTTTGCGCACTTTGTAAGCCAAACTGCATCTGGTTATTTTTCTCGTTGAGTACACCAACATAGGGATGATACTGCTGCATATTTGCAATCAGCCCGGGCACCGTGGGCAAGGCATCTTCAGCCAAAGCCAGCGGCGCCGCACCCAGCAGCCAGACGAACAGGATTTTTCGTAGTTCCATCACTATTCCCCTACCAGCTTTTAGCTGAGGTATTGGCTGGCGTATCCGGCTTTTGTGGCGGGAAGTTGTTCAGCTGACGCCATAACTCGTAGCCAAGGCGAACTTCTTCTAACAAAATCCAGGCTTTTACCCGGCTGCCAAGACGGGCAATATTTTCTTCCGGCCAGGGCATCTGACTGGGATCGGGTTCTATCCACACCTGAAAGGCACCAGTGAGATCGGCAACGGGCTCAACATAGGTAACGACTCCGCCAAAAGTGCCCACCGCTGTGCCAGGCCAGCCGCTAAACTGAAACACCGGCCAGCCTTCAAACTGCAGGCGCGCCCTGGCCCCGGGCTTAACCAGTGGCGCATCCAGGCCGCTAATCACAATTTTAACCGTACGCTCAGCATTTTTAGGAATAAACTGCCCCAGTACATCACCGGCCTTAACAAAGGTTGATACACCGCCATTAAACAAACGCAAAATTGTGCCGTCTACCGGTGCGACTTTAGTCATGGTGGCCTGGCGAGACAACACCATGGACACCTGATTAATATCAGCCAATGACGAGGCGGCCTTGGCTTTTAGCTCCTGCACCTTAATTAGCGCCGCCTCCACCTCTTTACGAGACACCAATCCCTGCTGCTGCAATGCCCGTTGCCTTTCCAGATTGCTCTCTGCATTAGCCACCGCGGTTTCATTTGCCTGATGCGCCAGACGCGTGGCGGAAAGTTGTGATTGCAGTTTTTCCAGTCGCTGCGCATCCACATCAATCAGCGTTACAATGGGATCGCCAGCGCGAACCGCCATGCCCTCGCGCACATGCCAGGTTTGAATCTGACCATCAACCAGTGCCGAAATGGGCTGCATTCTGTCTACCGGATCAAGGGAGTCCACTACACCAGTGCCGTGGGCAGTTTGGATCCAGGGCGTAAAATACAGGCCGGCGGCAACAGCCAGCACTAAAAAAGCAATCATCCAGCACACCACCTTGTGCACACTGGGAATGATTTGCGCGGGTAATGACGTAATATTCTGAATAAAACGATTCTCAGCCTTGCTCATTACTCTGCTCCCTCTGCGCGTTGATTTTCTTCCTCTACATACAATACGTCCTGCAAATTCAGGGTTGCATTAAAGACACCGGGCACCGGCATATTGGTAAAGTAGAGCACCGTACACGGCAATTTCGCGATGCGATGCAGCAGGCGTGTTTTGGTGGCCATGGGGATAGCATCAAAATGCTGATTAATTACCAGCACCTGGGGTTTGGATAAAATAACGGCCGCCAGCTTAAGCAGTAAAAACTCCAGCGGTTGCAAAGGCGCCCCCAACGGCGAAATGCGAGTAGCAATGCCTTGTTCAAGATTATCTACCACTTCGTCCAGACCAACCTCTTCCAGCGCACCGCGCACTTCGGCAATGGTCACCTCCGGTGCAGCCAGACGCAGGTACTCTTCAATACTGCATTCAATAATCAAAGCGCGATCCAGCGTACTTACTGCCTGACGCAGCTCATACATGTCATAATCAAACAGACTGTACTCACCTAACAATATGTCGCCTTTGGCCGGATGCTCAAAACGCTTGAGATAACTCACCAGCTGCTTTTGCACCCAGCTTTTACGGGTAGTAATGAAATATTTTTTACCTGCGTCAAGAGTGCCATCAAGGTAACAGCTGTCATCAAAGTGGGACATCGCCAAACGCTTGAAAACCAGCTTGGAAGAAGAAGGAATCCGCGCTCCGTTGTCGTGGGTTTCTTCCTGCGGAATAACCAGCGCCGAGCCAATTTTTTCGGCAGCCCCATATAATTCGTAATAGAGTTTAAGATACTGACTAAAACGTGAAATCCCGAAAAACACCGCCGACATAATAAGCTCAGCAGCGACCAACTGACCGATGGAAAGCTGGCCCTGCACTACCAGAAAGCCGCCTAACCCCAATAACGTTGCACTGGCAAAGGCATACAACAGTAAAAACGACACAGCTTGCGAAAAGGTAAAGGTAAAGTGATTTTTATGCTTACTGATATAGCGCTGAATGTACTGTTCAGTATTCCGTCCGGCGTAATCGAGATGATCCGCAGACTTAAAAAACTCATGAGCAGAAGCAATATCGTTCAACCATTTGGCGGTATCATACTTACTTTGCGACAGTTCAATTGACGTACGTTTAGCCCCCGGCCCCCAGATTTTCCATACCAGGTACATTACCAGCAGAATGATCATGTTGAGGACAAACAAAAAAGGATGGTAAAAGGACACCAGAGTAAAACCCACAATGATTTGCAGCACCAGTGCAAAGCCATCGACCATTAACGACGGGATATTTTTTTGCAGCGTCATAATATCGAAGTAACGATGGGTAATTGAGGTGTTTTTGCGGCCCTCAAAAAAACTGTGCGGCGCCATAATGGTTTTAAGGCCAAACTGTGACACCAGGCGGGTAAACACCCGACGCTCATAATATTCCATCACCCGCATCCGCAGCGCACTAAAAATGCCGGAGATAAACAAGGTCGCAAACAGAATACCAGCCAGAATAGTCACCGCGCGCACTGAGCCAATGTTGGCGATACTGTTGATTAACGTTTGTACCGCAATGGGGATAGCCAGGGTAAGTAAACTAATTGCCACTCCATACACCGCCGCCACGCCAAAAAAGCTGCCTTCCGGCTTAAGCAATGAAATCAGGTATTTCCTGGTTTGTCGCAGATCGATCTGTTTTTCCATTAAGTTATTTACCTATCCAATAGAAAAGACACCAAACATTTACTGATGACAATAGTAACCCCTCAACAATAAAGATTAAAACTGTTATATTCTAATACAAACATCGGTTTTTCCTGATTATGAATCAAATAAACTATCATCATCTTTATTATTTTTACCTTATTGCCCGTGAAGGCAGTATCGCCAGTGCCGCCAGGTTATTGCATGTAACGCCACAAACTGCCAGTGGTCAGCTAAGCACGTTTGAGAAGCAACTGGGCTATCCGCTGTTCGACCGGGTAAATAAACGCCTGCACCTCAACAGCAAGGGTAAGCTGGTATTTCAGCACGCCAGCGATATTTTTCAAAAAGGTAATCAGCTGGCTAAGCTGCTGCATGCTAATAATGAGGCTGTAGAACAAACCTTTGTCATTGGTATTACCGATGCTATCCCTAAAGTACTTGCTTACGATTTTGTACATCACACCATGAGCCAGTCGGATAGTGTACGTTTTATCTTTCGCGAAGGACCATTTGATTCATTAATCAGTGACTTAGCCATCAATCAAATCGATATGATCATTGCCGACCGCGGAGTTGCGCCAGGCACCCGGATTAACGCTCACAGCTATTTTTTAGGTGAATCCCATTTAAGTTTCTTTGCCAGCGCCACCAATCGCGACCACCATCGTGATTTCCCGGACTCGCTCAATGGTGCCAGTTTGTTGCTTCCGGGGGAAAAATCAGGGATCACGCTGGGGCTAACCAGCTGGCTGGAAGCCAATCAGCTGTTTCCTAAAATTGTAGCGGAGTTTGATGATAGTGCGTTGTTAAAGGTATTTGGCAGCGAGGGGATGGGCGTATTTTGTGCTCCCTCGGCTATCGCCCGGCATGTTGCAGATTTTTATAACGTGGTCTGTATTGGCGAAATCGATGAGATTTCTGAACGCTTTTATGCCATCACCGGCAAAGGACTCTCTCCCCACACCCTGACCGAAAGCATTGTAGCAGAAGCCAGAGGTCTGTTAGGAAAGGTGTCGCATGGCTAAAACGTAGTTAAATGTCTGCGTTTTAACCTGCCAGACTACTTAACCTAACGGGGTTGTGCTGCTAAATTTTCAGGCACATGATTAAACCGCCCGGGTAAATGGCCGAACTCAGCCACCGACACAGGCTTGCTGAAAAAGTACCCCTGATAAAACTCACAGCCCATGCTTAACAGCAATGCCAGTTGGCTATCATCTTCTACGCCTTCGGCAACAACCTGAACACCGATACTTTTTGCCAGATTGATAATGCCTTTACACAACTGATATTCGATGGAATTTGCGGTCATTTCGGCGACAAACAAGCGATCGATTTTAAGAATATTTACCACGTACCGTTTTAAATAAGACAGCGATGAATAGCCTGTTCCAAAATCATCGATAGCAATTTTAACGCCCAGCGCACTGTAAGAGGCCAGGATACGCTCGGTGACGTCAGTATGCTCCAGTAACGAATGTTCGGTGATCTCGATTATCAGATTATAGCCACTAAGACCATTTTCATGGAGTAAATGCTTGAGCAGCAACATACAGTCATCATGGTCGTAAAATTCGAAGGGAGATTTGTTAATGCTTAATTGAAAGTCATTCCCGAAAACATCAATCCAGTGAGGTAGTTTTTTCAGGCTTTCAGCCAATACCCAATTACCTATTTGCTGAATCAAACCATGTTTTTCTGCCAGCGGGATAAAAACCTCCGGCGAAACCGAACCAAACTGGGGATGATGCCACCGCACCAGCGCTTCCCCTTTAACCAACCGATAATCCTCGCTGCTGTAAATGGGCTGAACAGCGAGTGACAGCTGGTTACGTTCTATAGCAAGGCTCAACTCTTCAACCATGGCATAATTTTCGTGGGACTCGGCATTAAGTAACTCAGAAAATATTCTGAACCGGTTCTTACCTTTATGCTTGGCTTCATACATGGCCTTATCCGCTTTTTGCTGCAGCGTTATCAGCTCTTCACCGTCATTAGGATAAAAACTAATACCGATACTGGCAGTCAACGCAACGGAAATCCCATCTACTTTACGAATTTCAGTGATGTTATTGACGATATTTTTAGCGACGCTTTCAGCAATCGCCACAGAATGGCAGGAGTTTAAACAAACCGTAAATTCGTCGCCGCCAAAGCGCGACAGTTCGTCACTGTGACGAATGGTTGAGCCCAACACGTTAGCGACTTCAATCAGCACTTTATCGCCAAAAGCATGGCCATAGGTATCGTTGTATATTTTAAAATTATCCAAATCGATAAACATGAGGGCAAAGCGTGATGTGTTTTTATCGGCTGAGCTAAGAAAATTACTCACCGTTCGCTCAAAGCTGGAGCGATTGCGTAGGCCTGTCAGCACGTCAAAATTGGCCTGTTTCCAGATAATTTCCTCATTTTCTATTTCAGAGGTAATATCCCGTATAATTTTAGAAATACCGGTAGTTACACCGTTATCATCAACAATTGGCGACAATGAAACCGAGACATAAATTTGCTCACCATTCTTACATTTTCTGACGGTTCTGAAGTGATTAACCGCGCCACCACTGCGTACACGATGAATGAGATGTTCTTCTTCTGCTCTGCGCTCAGATGGCAACAGAATGTGCATCTTCTGACCTAAAATTTGTGCCCGGCTATAGCCAAACATGTCTTCAGCAGCCTCATTCCAACTTTCGATATGGCCATCCAGCGTAATAGAAACAATAGCGTCCTGCGACGAGTACACTAAAGCCTTGTATAACGCTTGTGTACGTTCATTTTCGACTTTTTCGGTAATATCCCGGGCTATTTTGGCGGCACCAACCACGTGGCCAAACTCATCATGTACTGGTGAAATTGACACCGAAACATGAATAAGTCTGCCGCTTTTATGGCGTCGAACCGTATGGTAGTGGTCAATACGCTCACCAATGGCAATTTTTTGCAGAATTTGTCTTTCTTCGTCGTGTTTATCCGCGGGAAACAAAATCAACAGCTTATTCCCCAACATCTCCTGAGCGCTATACCCAAAGATATTCTCTGCGGCCTTATTCCAACTGGTAACCGTTCCGTCCAGTGTTTTACTCACAATGGCATCATCTGATGAATTGATGATAGCTTCGAACTGTTTAAGCAAATGGGCAGGTTTGTGCAGCGTTTCCTGGGCTCTTATCACAAAACATTTTGATATCAGTTTCCCCTCTGTGTCTTTTACAGAAAACACGGTGAGAGGGACTTTTATAACGTTACCATCTTTGTTGAAAACCGTTTGGACGCTATGACCGTCTGACAAGTATTCCACACAGCCTGGTGAATGCTGTTTCGCCGGTTGAAATAGCGACTGGACATTTTTCCCGAGCATATCCTTTTCGTTGTAGCCAAAAAAACTTGCTGCCGCCGGATTCCAGGTAATGATCCGACCGTCAAGATCTGTGCTAATGACAGGATCGTAGGTACTGTCTACCAGATTACGAAACTGATTTTGTTGGGATAGCGAAGTTACATTACTTCCGTCCATGACGCCTCCTTGCACAGCATAAAGCTAAAACACCACTGTTTTCGCTAATTTAATCCAATAAATTTGCCTGAGATACAACTTGATTCCTGGCAGGAAAAAACAGAATTATTTGTATGATAAATCATTAAGCCTTTAATTTACTATATAATTTCACGTAATCCATCCAGACTCAGATGTAAAACCCATTTTGTCAGCTAAGCTTCATCAGGGTTTAAACTCGTCTACCAAGCGGACAAACTGACTCACACCACGGCTGACATCATTTAATCCGGCTGACACTTCTTTCATATTCTCTTCACCCTCAGTCGCCGTTGCCGACACGCCGGCTAAAGCGCTGACAATGCTGCCAATAAGACGGTGGTTTTCCTGCACTACTCTGGCGATATTATCGGTTGCCTGAGACGTACTGGATGCCAGACTTCGTACCTCACCTGCCACCACCGAGAAACCGCGTCCGGCATCGCCTGCTCTGGCGGCTTCAATGGCAGCATTCAGCGCCAACAGGTTGGTTTGATCGGCAATATTCTGAATAGTGGCAACAATATCGGTGATACTTTTAAACTGAGTGGTCAGGCTATTGCCCTGTTGCATTATTGTGTCTATATCCGCTGCAATGGTACGGGACGTATCCATTGCTTCATTAAGCACGGAAATAGCAGTAGACGTAATGTCATTGGTCTGCGCTGATGTAGCCGCTGCTGCTTCAACAGCCTCAAATGTGCTGGCCACGCGCTGAGTGATATCACTGGCAAATTTTACTACGCGAACAACATTACCATCCCGGTCTTTAATCGGATTATAAGTTGCTTCCAGCCACAGCTCGCGCCCCGATTTGGTTTTGCGTTTAAAGCGCCCAGTGAGATGCTGACCATTTTTCAGTGTTTGCCAGAAATCCGGGTGTTTAAGGTAGTACCCTTCCTCGCAAAACATTCGATGATGTTGCCCCTTTATTTCATCAGCGTCATATTCCATCGCCTGCAGAAAGTTATCATTGGCATCGATAACATAACCTTCAGGCGTAAACTCAATCACTGCCTGGGAAACATTTAGCGCACGGAGCACGTCGTCATTAACCTGCTTAGCCAACTCTCTCTGAGTGACATCTGACGCCACCTTAACCACACCAAACACTTCGCCGGCATCGTTTAAAGCCGGAAAATAACTGGCCTCAAGATAAATAGCCTGCCCGGTTTTAGTTAACCGTTTAAATAATCCTTTTACCGCTTTACCGCCAGCCAGGTCCTGCCAGAACATCTTATATTCACTGGACCGAACAAACTCGCTGTCGCAAAAGAGTTTGTGATGCTGACCACTGACTTCAGGTAATGAATAACCCATTAAATCTAAAAAATGCGAATTGGCATTAAGCACAACGCCATCCGGCGTAAAGCGAATCATCGCAACATTGGCTTCAAAAGCCTTAATTTCAGATTTTTCGATGGGGGTTTGCGCATGAGGCATACTTGCCTCTGCATTTTTTCGTTTGAATGGAAATATCATGGTGGCATTAGCGGCATAGCCAATCTGGCTAGGCAGACTCCTCACATTACTACTGGCTAAAAGAATTAGTCACCGTAAGGCTAATTAATAATAGTTATTATTTTTATTACACTACTGTTGGTTGAAACGACAATCAATAGTTATTTAGCAGGAAAAGCATAATTCCTGTTATTTAAACACCATGGCTCACTTTTTTGAGATTGGTGACAAGAACCGCTAATGAATGGAAATGGTGAATCGATTGGGAGGGATGATGTTGCTGCGCCTATTTAATAGGCAAAGAAACAAAAAATCACCTTCAGAAAAGGTAAAGGGCTAACCTGCGGGTTAACCCTCCTGCATTGGCCATCTTTATGCTTCTCGCATAAGCAGCTGTGCGCGTACTTGCGCAATAAATGACAACCGCTTGCGTGAACGTCACGCCATAATCAGAGCAAAGATGAAATCAAGCTCGGGCAATATTAGTGTAATCCTTTGCTCACTGACGATAACGGTGTCGTACTTGCCAATTTGTCTTTCCTGGATAGTTCCTGAGATTCTGTCGCCATTGCAGCGACGGCATCCATAATATCCAAAAATGCAGCTAACTGTTTTTGGTTAAGCGTGGCAGAAAGATTTTCGATATTGCGGATCAGTGTTTTTGTATTCATATTGGCTTCTGCTGTCAAAAAATTGTGGTTTAAATAGAGATACCTGAGTTATTCAAGAGCCATACCAGTGTTTTACACGTCGAGAATAAATTACCGCGATGACAACTGGAGCACATCAATTAGGCAAAGCCACACAGTAAAAAAACATAATCATATCCAACCGCGAGATTTAACATATACTATAAGCCAGTGAGCTGGCACATCCCGCCACCTTAAACTCGCCTTAAACAGCAACGGATATGACATTCCTTACGTTGATTGGCCCACAATAACGACCTGACAGGTCTTACACACAATAAATTTTTATATGAATCACAATGATGTTTTACGCAGGGTGCGCTTTGCACTTCGAATAGATGATATTGCAGCCATAAATATCTTTCAGTTAGCTGGCTATAAAATGGATATTGAATATCTGAAAGCCAATATGAAAAAAGAAGAAGAACCCGGTTACCTGCCTTGTCGTGATAGCGTGATGGCCATGTTTCTGGATGGCCTGATTATTAAAATGCGCGGAGCTCAGACTGATGCGCCACCACCGCAACTGGCCAAGGGCGAGTACCTCAGCAATAACGAAATTTTACGCAAACTACGAATTGCCCTGTCGTTTCGTGACGATGATATGCTGGAAGTGATGAAGCTTGGCAATTTCAACATGAGTAAGGGCGAAATGTCGGCGTTTTTCCGTAAGCCTGACCATCGTAATTTCAAACCCTGCGGCGATCAGGTATTACGCTATTTCTTACTTGGCTTAGCCCGCAAATTGCGGCCTGATGTGGCCAACCCGACCACTGACAATGACAGGCCGGTAAACTCACCCGCGGTGAAAAAGTCATTAAAGAAAAAAACCAAACCCAAGCGTTCAGCCTCGTCTCAGCACAAAACAGAAAATCCAGCCAAACCAGCAGGAAGAATCAAAGTCTGGCACAAACCAGACGGTAACGAAGACAAAAAGCGCTCGCCCACTAAACGCCGGTAAGACGAGTTAAAATTTACGTTCAATCCAGAGTAACGAACAAACCAGCAACAGGCCCCACCAAAATGGCCACAGCGAAAGTTCTGACCAGACACTCTGGTTGGCCGTTGCTGGGTTAGCTCGTAAAAAACGCTGCCCGGCAGTTTGTTTTAATTGCTGTTGCCAGGCCTTCCAGTCGTTGGGGTTATAAACGTAAAACGACTGGGAGACGGTTTCAGCTGCGTTAGACAAGTGAGTATGTTGCCAGCCAGAGTAAGCCGGATAAACGGTGCTACAGGCAAGATTCTGGTTTACCTCGTCAACCTGAGGCAACAACGCTATCGGGGTATTCTCCGGCCCCTGATAACCAAAGGCATAGCTATCAATATCGCGCTGTAAATCAGTATTGGCAGCAAAACATTGTGCAAGTGGTTGTCTTACCTGAGTCAGATGCCCATCCTCTATCGGAAGCACATAAAGTGCTCCGGACTGGCGGGCCAGTTTTTCAATCAGGTAGTGCCAGTATCGGCTAAACAGCGGCGCCAGCCCGGCGGTACGCCATTGATGAGTTTTATTGGTAAGACTAATCGCCACCTTTCCCAAACCATAATAAGTACCAGGCGCAACCACACGACCGTCCGCTCCGCGCACCAAACTAAAGCCATTGCGGGTTGATATCTCAGCCGGCAGGACATTCAGCGGCACCCCTGCCCGATCAAATTGCCAGCTCAGTAAGCTTTGGTCACTATTACCGGTTTCATTACGACGAATCTGAAATGCGTCCAGCAAGGCTGGCATGGTGTTCTCTGTGAACAGTGTTGAATCACCAATAACGAGTACACCCAGACCGCCCTTAACCGCACTCTCCAGATTTCCTTTCTGTCTGTCAGTCAGGTTTATCAGACTGCGACTGTCCATGATCACCAAATCATACTGGTTTAGTGCACTAAGCGAATCCAGTGAATCCACTTTTGCAGCATTGTTGTTACTGCGCTCGCCCTGAGGGTAATTAGCGTGTTCTGAAATATAACGGTTTTTACTGATTTGGGTTTCAACCGTTAGTTGCGCGCCTTGTTCAACCGCCCAGTTTTTTAAATGTCGTGTTTCAAATGAAGGAGCTGATTGACGAATCAAAAGTTTTGCCAGCGTTGGGCGGCTCACTTCAAAGGCCACGGTTTCATCAGCAACAGGCTGCTCACTTAAGGCGTTAAAAAGCTGTAATTGGTATAACCACAGGCCTTCGGTTTTTACGTTAACCACCAAATCAAAGGCCTCGCCGTCTCGCACGGTTTGCTGTGCCACAACCTGCCCCGCCGGATCTTTAAGTTGCACCTGATACAAGGTTTGCTGCAGATTGCCTTCGCTCTGGCCAGGGGCAACCTGTAACACACCACTGGCATGCTGCCACTGAGCGCGGCTTAGTCGCCGATGCCAGCGCATAGACACGGGGCCGGTGACTGTATTCACGTTGTCCAGGGAAACCGTGATTGCTGAAGATTTGCCCGCTTTACGATGGCTAAGTCGTTGCCATTGTTGCGCCGTCAGGCCATCGCCTACTACCCGAAGATGCTGCAATTGCGGCTCGGCCCAAATAATATCTTCGGGTTCACGCACTATATTCGGGCGCTGGATGTCGTATTGCTGAAGCCAAGTCGTTTGTGAGAGCCTTAACCAGGCATCTTGAGTAAACCACAAGGATGCATCCGGCTTAATGTCAGCAAACAACGCTTCACTAAGCGGTGCGGCACTGGCAGTAACCAAAACGGTTTGACGTGGTTCGTCGTCACGCAGTTGCACCGGGCTCAGTATGGCAACCAGCAATAACCAGGCAAGCAGGTTCAGCCCGGTCACAAGCACTAAACGGCCTTTGCGCAGTTTAAGCCGGTTAAACACCAAACCTATTGAAACCACCCCACACACGATGAGTAGGATGGCAAGAGGCAGTAACCATGATGAAGGTAGCCTTCCGAGTAGCTCGATATGAACAGACTCACCCACATAGCTGATCATGGTTGCTCCTTATCTGTAATGAGCAAATGTTCGCTATAGGCTTTGACCATCGGATTGACGGGACGGTAGCCGGAATTTGACTGGCCTGGGATTGCTAACGGTGCCAGTTGCTGCCACAACTCGTTATACAACCGGCTCATGCATTCACCGCAATCACTCACCCACAGGCTGCCCGCCAACTGCATTTTCTCCAGCGTAGCGACGTGACTGACCATGGCGGGACGGGTCTGGGCCTGCTCAATAAAGGCCGGTTTTAAAAATTCAATACTGGCTGATAAGTCTGAATCCAGCGCCAGCTCTGCGTGCTTTTCGGTTGCTATGGTTTGCCTGGCCTGGTTTAACGCATTTAACAGGTGTGTCAGGTGGCTGGTATAGGGATCATCAGGATCTGCATCCCGATAACGCTGATAGCTCAGAATATCATTCAGATCGCCCTGATAACGACGCTTTTCAGTTACCGGCGGCGGTTCAAACCCAAGGCGTTTTATGTATATTCGCTCAGCTTTTCGCGCCCGGTTAAGATAGATTAAAGCGTTTTCTTCATGAGGCAAAGCGAGCTCCGGCTCAGCCAATAACAACTGAAGTTCAGCATCCCACATAAATGCTATCGCCCGTTTCATCAGCGCCTTAGGACTTAATGTGCCTATTACGCCAATATCGGTATCACCATGGGAGTGACCAAACTGCTCAATGATCTGCTGATAACCCGTCTTGTCGGTATCTTGTGATTCGGGCTCAGACGAATGCTCATGATGGGTTAGTGCGCTGTTGCCCGCTGCCACTTGCGGGCTGTCATCATGCTCATCTTCATCACTGTGATCGCCATCCTTAACGTCAATATGCGGTGTGCCAACGCCGTCTTCCATTTGATGGGCACCACTGCCATCGTCAAACTCGTCGCCCAGATATTGCCCGTACTTGAGCTTTAAATCACTTTGAGACTGGCCAAGCGAGCGTGAGGTTGCGGCAAAGTCAGCGTCAGATAATATGCCCCGATCGGCAATCAGTTGTTTGGTTTCGATAATGATTTGTCGCTGGCTCTTAAAATATTCCGGCATAAAATCAATTAAAATACCGTCACCCATGGCCAGCGCTTCTTCATCGTCGAGCCAGCGCAGTATCTTGGTTTCCGAGCGGCTCAGCTGTGGCTCTGGCGTGCGATTATCCCAGGCTCTCACAGTAAAGTAGATTTCATCGCCTGGCTCCATATCCAGCTGACTAAAATCCCACTGCTTTTCAACGCGCCACATGCCAGGCTCACGCTCAATGGTGTCGAACTGAAATATCTCATCGCGAAACTTTACCGACTCGCCCGACCCTTTTGCCACCGAAGCAAGTATATCAACCTTGCCAATACCAAAATCATCATTAATTTGCGCGCTCAATACGGGCGCTGGCTGCGCCGTTTTTGCAAATGTAGTAATAGTTAATGTGGGCTCGGTAATACGAATTTTCGGCGCATCATCCGCCGTAACAGCGATACTGTGTATGCTACCAATGATCCCCTGCTTATCACTGATATGATAAACACCAGAACGTGTAACCTGCAGGGTTAATACAAAGTCGTTGCCTTGTCGCTCAAACGCCATGTCCGGCTGTCCGGCTAATTGTAAAAAGTAAGACTGCTCAGGGTTGCTAAACGTTAGCTGCCACGTAACGGTGCTGCCCGCAACGGCACTGATGTCCAGACCTGTTTGCTGCATATCAGCTTGCCCGGTATAAGCTGGCGATGAAATGCTTACCAGAATACCTTTAATAACCGCCGGCCCAGGCGACATCTGAGACAATGTCTCTGAGTTATCGGGGAAGGATGTTTGCTCAGGAGTTAACCCGCTCTTAAGGTTGAAATAGCCCGGAGCCAGAATCAGCCCTGCAATCAACACAATAACACACAGATTTGCCAATCCAGCTAGCTGCCACGGATAGACAGGCAGTAACTGCACCTGAGGATCTTTCAGCAAAGACTGTAACGCTTGTTCTGCGCGCTCACGCTGTAAGGTTTTTAACAAAGAGTCTGACTGCACCGGCTGAAATAACAGCTGGGCACTGTGCTGCAAAACAGCAAACTGCTGGTTAAGGTGCAGCAGTACACTTTCCGTATGAAGCTGCTTTAATGCACCACGCGGCAATTCGATAGCAAGCCACAACACAACGGTTAGCGCAGTGAGCAGTAGAGCAAGCCACCACATCTCGCTAACCATAAAAGTGAGCCCGCCTACAGCCAGTGCCACAGCACTGATACGCAGCGAAAGCCGGCGAATATATGCCCGCCTCGCCCTTTTAATTCGCGCTTGCAGTAGATTAAGCACTGACGGCTGCGATGGGCTCACTGGCGCGTCTCCTTACCAGCAGGCGAAAAATACTCACTGACCAGTCGCTCAGCGCAAAATAACAGTAACAGTAACGTCGCCAGCCACGGCACAACAGAACGCGCGGGATCATCGCGTTGATAACCAGAATGCATCGCAGGCACTGCCAGGACGGTATCGTTATCAGGCAATTTAGCGCGATACTGAATTTGCTGGGCAGAGAGGACCGGCGAAACCCGTTGCTCCTGTTGTCCGGAGAGGAGCAAAAGCTGATTGGCGAGCCACAACGGAAAATCAGGCGCATTAACACGCGTTGGTGGCACCGCTACAATGGAATGTTGACTGGAGACCGTCATCTCTCTGATATCAATCCACAGCGCAAACTGGCTGAAGTCGGCTTGCTGCTCAAGCGGCTCTTTTTGCCATGACAGCGTTTTGATACCGTACTGCTTAATTAGCGATAACGCCTTTTGCAAGCGTAAATTAATATCAGGCTCATCAGACTCGATAACGCCGATACTGATGGGCTTAATTAAACTAACCTCAGTGTCGGCAAAAGGTACATCAAGCTGCTGCCATTCAACTCTTTCTGACGTGGACGTTAGTATCGTTCTGGGCCCGTTGAACTGCTCAATCTTCCCGGTGTGATAAACGGCAATCCGGCCCGCAGTATGATTAAGCGTATCGTCTACTGTGCTCCAAAGATTTATCAGGTTATCTGCATCTTCCCTCGCCTGCCAGTTCTGGATCTGCTCGGCACTTAGCGGCGTGGAAGGATGACCGGCTAACAGGGCTTGCGCCCCGTTACTTAATCTGTCGAGCAGTGCATCCCGCTGTGCCTTATCGGCATAATCTAGCCACTGCGATGTGATTAACAGTGTTGTTTGCTGAGGATTTGTGGAAGACGTCTCTGGCCGCAGTGGCTGACTGAGCAGCAACGTAAGCGTCACCAGCATTAAAATCCGCAATAACAGCAGTAACCATTGTGTGATGGTAAGTTGGGTTACCGGTTTTTGCTTGCCTGACGGGATCAAATCCAGGTGACCAAAGAGCACCGGTTTGGCTTTGCTTTTACTCAACAGATGAATAACGATGGGAATGCTGATAGCCAGCAAGCCTAATAGCGCTATGGGACTAGCAAAATAGGTGGTTAACCAACTCATCATCGCCAGCTACTCAACATCATGGTCTACCCGCCTTGCCACGGGCAAGCAGAAAATCATAAAGCACGTTATCCAAAGGCTGTTCGATGGTGGTTCGTAACAACTGGATCCGTTGACCTTGCAGCTGGTTAGCCAGGGTATGGTTAAAAGTTTCCCGGGCGTGTAAATAGGCGGATTTTACCTGGCTGGCATTCACCAGTTTATGCTCCCCGGTTTCGCGATCTTCAAAACGAACCTGACCGGTATAGCTAAATTCAACTTCATCCTGGGTTTCCAGCTGCACAGCAATTACATCGGTTCTGGGGCTTACCAACTGCTGCATAAATTCGGTGAGTTCCTGATGCCGTTGGTAAAAATCGCTGACCACGATGACAATTCCCTGTTGGCGCACACTGGCGATTTGATTAATCATCACGTCAATGTTGGGAAAAGCATCGCCACTGGTGATACGAGCTAGCTGTAACAGAAGCTTTTGCCAATGCTGTTGGGTATTCAGTGCCGGTAAAAAGTCTACCTGCTTACCAGAGATGCCCATCAGCCCTACGCCATCGCCCTGCTGATGCGCAAGGTAGGCAATACTGGCCAGTAAGTAACGGCCGTAATCTAACTTTGTGATGCTGTCAGCACCTGTGTTTGCCTGAGATTTTTTGGGCTTGCGACTTTGCATCAGCATTGACGCACTGGCATCCAGAACCAGATACACATTGATGTCACTTTCACGCTCTGCCTCGCGCACAAAGTAACGATCGGAACGCGCAAAAAGCTTCCAGTCTACCCGCGATAACGGATCGCCCGGCTCATACACCCGGTACTGACTGAATTCGACGCCGGTTCCGCGCTGTGCACTATTGTGTAAGCCGTGCAAAAAACCTTGCGCGATGGTCTTAGCCACCAGCGGCAGGTCTTTAATACGTGAAAATGTCAGCGGATCGATTAACGAATGCATTGCGCTGTCAGCTTAAGGGGCTAGCAGGTGTTTTCACATCTTTTAATAAAGCGCCAATCACCTGATCGGCCGTGACATTTTGAGCTTCGGCCTGAAAATTCAGTAAAATCCGGTGTCTGAGTACCGGGTAAGCAACGGCCTGAATATCATCTAATGTAACGGCAAAACGCCCGTCAATCAGGGCATTCGCTTTGGCGCACAATACCAG
Organism: Marisediminitalea lipolytica; assembly: GCF_001758465.1. Lineage (GTDB taxonomy): Bacteria > Pseudomonadota > Gammaproteobacteria > Enterobacterales > Alteromonadaceae > Alteromonas > Alteromonas lipolytica. The sequence goes on along the minus strand of NZ_MJIC01000004.1, from coordinate 230,877 downwards.
GGCTTGCCCGGCCCGGGGGCCTGCGCCCCATTGCACAAACTGATTAACCGTGTCACTGACACTGGGCGTATCAGTATTGGTGCGCGTATTGCGGGCAAGCTGACTGACATAACTGAGCAGCGGTTCCGAAATCTCAACATCACGCACCAATTTTTGCAGCACGATGATGTCATCTCCACTGAGGATTTTTTGCAGTTCTGTATGCTGTGAGCCCGTGGTGCGACGTAAAATTTCTACCTCGTCGTCAGCACTGGGGTAACCCACTGACACATACATTAAAAAGCGGTCTAACTGCGCCTCGGGTAACGGATAGGTGCCGGCCTGTTCCACCGGGTTTTGTGTTGCCAGCACAAAAAACGGCTTGGGCAATTCGTAACGTTGAGCACTGTAGCTGATGGCTTTTTCCTGCATGGCTTCCAACAGCGCTGCCTGGGTCTTGGGAGGCGTACGGTTAATTTCATCGGCCAACAGAATTTGCGTAAAAACCGGTCCCTGCTGGAATTTGAAGAAGCGTTTACCAGAGTCATGATCGGTTTCGAGGATCTCGGTACCGATAATATCACTGGGCATTAAATCGGGCGTAAACTGCACGCGCTGAAAATCCAGTTCCAGCGTTTTAGCCAGCGAACTGACCATCAGGGTTTTGGCCAGTCCAGGCACGCCCTCCAGCAGGCAATGCCCGCCGGCAAGAATACTCACTAATAATTGTTTTATTACTGTTTGCTGGCCGACAATGACCTTGCCGATTTCATCACTCACTTGCTCAAGTCGAGCCAATAACTCTTGTAGTTGTTGCTGGGTCAGTGTTTCCAAAACTGTTGTTCCTAATCAGGTGGCGCATCTACGCCGTCATGGCATACACCACAATATTCACCGCAAACCGGGTATTATCGACTTTTAACCAGCGTTTGTTTCTGAAGTCATAATCCCATTCGCAGCCTAAGTCTTTATTACTGTAAAGCACGCCAATTCTGCCATTAACCTGGATAGCTTTGAGGTAATCATGCACTAAATCATCCCCCCAGCCATTGAGTTCAACGGACGTTCTTGGCGGGCCATCGAATTCAAAGAACGCACTGTAGAGTGGATGATCATTGGGGATTTTCTGTAGCGCCTGCGAGCCAAAAATGTCTGTCATTTGCGCTTCGAAGGTGCGCGCAAACATACCATCGATGTCATGATTGCAGTCATCGACAAAAACAAAACCGCCGTTTTCAACGTAGCGTTTGAAGTTTTCTCGTTCCTGCTGATTAAACTGGGCCAACCGATGACCGGCCATATAACAAAACGGCGCAGTCAGCATTGTCGGATCAGACAGCGGTACAATCCGCTCTTTTAAATCAACCCGTAAGCTGGTGTATTCAATTAACGAATTGAGCACATTGGCCGGCATTCTCTCATCGACTTCCCAATCCCCTGACTCATAACTTAAACGGGTAAAATAAAAATCGTAATCAGCACCTTCCAGTGCCCTTGCAACTTTTGGCATTGCCAAAGTACAAAACAGGGCACCGCTGGATTTTAGAATCGCTCTTCTGCTGTATGACATAGTTGGACAAACGAATTAATACATCAGGCGCTTCAGCACGCCTGACGTGACCGAAGAAAAAGGCTATACCGCATCAGATAAACTGCTGAAGGTAAAGTCACGAATCTTCATTGGCGGGATCATGTTGCCATTAATTCTTACCGGTTTACCTAATGCTTCAATGTTATTCAGCATCACAATGGGGCTCTCATTAAACCGGAAGTTTTTGATTGGATATTTGATTTTGCCATTTTCAATATAAAAAGTGCCGTCCCGGGTTAAGCCGGTGTAGAGCAGCGTTTGTGGATCCAGCGAGCGTATGTACCAAAGCCGGGTGACGAGAACACCACGACGGGTATTTTGGATCATATCCTCAAGGGACTCGTCGCCACCTGCCATAATAATATTGCTACCGTAGGGTATATAAGGCATGCCGGTTTTCTTCGCCCAGTACGGTGAATTAGGCATGTTGGTAATAACACCCTCTTTAATCCAGTCCGTACGTTTGAGAGGGTATCCATCCTGGCCAAATGGTGCTGTGGGTACCTCCGGATGCTGAGGATCGCTGTAGATATGCACGCGCTCATCAAACATCTTTTGCCCGAGTTTGTTAGTTGGGCCTTCTTCACCCTCGTCAAGCTTGTTGCTCAAAAAGCTACGCCCCTCGTCAGCAGATCGCTGATCAAAGTTACGCCCCATATTTTGCAATAACTGCACACTGGCGGCAGGCTCAAGAATGACCGTATATTTGCCCGGCTCCATCTCTTTAGCACCTACCGACCCTCCGGCCTTCTGAATGGCAATTTGCGATACTTTAGCAGTATCCAGTTTTTTAACGTCGGTCACATCCTGACTTGCCCAGCCTGATCCTTTGCCATCCTCGGTACGGATAGTTACCGAGAAATCCACATTGGTTGCCGTGTTATAAGCAAACAGGCCTTTATTGTTCATAATGGCGGCAAAGGTGACCTCTTCTTCAAGAAACCCTGAGGAAACCATTTTGTTCTTCTTCGACGGCATGATGCTCGCCCCGGCCGCATCAGCACGGTCCTCGGGTGTTACACTGGCGGTCGACAGTGCAAAACTTGGTGTATCAAGGTATTCCTGTTTGCCAAATACTGGCATATATTCTTTGTTTTCAGGCGCTAATTTAGCCAGCTGCTCAGAACGTCGAACCACCTTTTCTAACGATGCATCATCAAATTCATTGATGCTGGCTACACCAATGCGTTTGCCAAAGGTAGACTGAACAATGAGTACAACATCGCTCTCTTCACCTGCTGTGGAAACCGTGTTTCTGGCGTAGCGGATATTACCGGCACTGCGGCCATTGAGATTGCATTCGCATTCGTCTGCTTTAGAGAACGAAAGCACTTTGGTCAGCAATTTTTTTGCTGTTTCTTCAGTAATCATGGTCATGATCTTGTTATTCCTTTTTCGTTCCTGGCTATCACACGTTACGCGCAGTGTTGATCACGTTAACATTATTAAATCTTGTGGTAGCACAACCATGAGAAACCGCGCTTACCTGTGCAGGCTGACCTTTACCATCAAAGAATGATCCACCGAGTCGATAATCTGATTTACCCGCAGTTTTTACGCAGTTATTCCAGAACTCCTGGGTGTTAGACTGATAAGCGACGTCTTCGATTTGGTCGACAATCTTGCCATCTTTAATTTCGTAAAACAGCTGACCACCAAACTGGAAGTTATAGCGTTGTTGGTCGATGGAAAATGAGCCCCTGCCAGCGATATAAATCCCGTCATCCACTTCTTTAATAATATCTTCCGCAGAAATATCCTTTTCATTGGGTTTAAGCGAGACATTGGGCATACGCTGAAACTGAACATCGGCCCAACTTTGTGAGTAGCAACAGCCATGAGACTCTTTTTGGTCAATCATATGCACTTGATCGCGAATCGCCTGGTAGTTCACTAATATGCCGTCTTTCACCAAATCCCATTGCTTGGTTTTCACGCCTTCATCATCGTAAGCCACATTACCCAGTGAATATTCCTGGGTCTTATCGGCGAACAGATTAACGACATCCGAACCATACTGGAATTTGCCACTGCGCCACTTATCGAGTGTCGCAAAACTGGTACCGGCATAGTTCGCTTCATAACCCAACACCCGATCAAGCTCTAGCGGGTGGCCCACTGATTCGTGAATGGTAAGCATTAAATGCGCAGGGTCCAGCACCAGGTCGTACTTGCCAGGCTCAACCGAGCGCGCTTTAAGTTTGGCTTGTAATTGTTTACCCGCAGCGGCGGCATCTTCAACTAAATCATAAGAGTTTTTATAGCCTACATTAGCGCCACTGATTTTGATTTTATCTTCTTCTTTGCCATCCAGATATTCAAAGCCCATGCCTACTGGGTTACCCAGACCATTGCGCTGTTTAAAACCATTTTTGCCCACCCCGGTGGCAAAAAACGGCGCCCACAGACGATGCACATCCTGATCAATGTAAGAGCCATCTGTAGACGCGAAATATTTTTGTTCATTAACCAAAAACAGTATGGAGGTGATGTAGTTTGCCCCGTTGCTCATTGCCGCATCATTAGCAGTTAGCAGCATATCGACCTTTTCCTGAATCGGCACTTCCATGGCGTTTTTTTTGATTGGCGTTTGCCAGCTTACTTCACCGACGCCTTTTACCGGTGCCAGTACGACAGGGCTGGTTTGAAATTTCGAATTCGCCATTGCCACCGCAACCGCTTGTTCAGCCGTTTTAGCAACACTATCGGGTGTCATATTGGAAGTAGAAGCAAATCCCCAGGTGCCATTTGCAATAACGCGAATGCCAATGCCGGCTGATTCTCTGTTAACGATATTATCGACATTCGCTTCACGAGTGGTGATGAACTGGTTAAGATAACGGCCGATTCGGGCGTCTGCATAGGTTGCACCTTTGGCTTTCGCTGCATTCAAAGCGATATCAGCCAGCTTTTTCTTGTAAGCCACATCCATTGGCTTATCCAACAATTGTTCGGCTGATACGGCGATGCCTGATACCGGAAGTATCATGGAGGCCATACCAACGCCTCCCAATCGAATAAAATCTCGTCTTTGCATTTGGGTTTCCTTCCTGTCGTCATTATTTTTATGCTGATTATTACTAACCTTTATCAAAATGACCCACAGGTCAATAGCTGAGCGAATAAACAAGCTGCTTAGGAGTAAGTAAAGTTGCCAGAAAATGTAAACTAACGTTGAGAGACGCAGCTCGTCGAACGTAGTCCAGCCGGCGTTTGCGTATCAAATTGCGAATCTCACCGCATGAGAACCGGTAACCTACTGTTTATTATTTAGAAAAAAGATAATAGTAAAGATGCTTAGAGTTACGTTGTGAGCAAGCACTGTTTACGTATGCCCAAATTGTTACAATTAGTAAATAATGAGCATAAAAAAACAGGCAAAAGCCGGTTTTTAGAACGTCAGACTCGCAAAGCAACAACGATGTAAACGCTCTTGAAAAAGTACCAGTCATTGACACTAGTATCGAATCGCTGGGTATCATCACATTTGAACACTGGCTAGGCCCCGATACAATGTGACTGGACAGTTGTGAAATTTTGGCATTGTTAAGGAGTTTTGTGGGTGCTGACTCAACAGTGTACATTCGCCTTCACCAAGGTACCCGCAGTCATTTTGATAATGTACAGAGTTGGAAACTGCGCAAATAACAATCGTTCATTATAACGGCAAGATGCTCACCGTTTATAGCGGTATTGCCGGGCCACGATTCGCCACAAACTTCACTCGAGTGCTTTGTTTTTTATGAAAAGCGAGTAACGGGATCTATGCGACTCGAGCTATTTAAATTGTGCAAATAAACCCCAATGTAAGCACTGTGAAAATTAAAGGGCCATACCAATCAGAAGCATATTTGTTAAAGAAAGAGCATATTAAAACCAGAAAAAACGATTGAAGAATAAAAGAAGTTGAGGTTGGCTTTATCTCTTCACTTTTAAGGGACTTTCCAGTTGACTCCGGAAGATTTAATATAAGATAAAGCTTAGATTCCTCTGATTCTCTTACAGAGTCTACGCTGAAATGGAGGTTAGCTTTTGTGTAATTTTCAGCACCGGCTTCTTTTAGTTTAATTTTAAACTTTCCGTACTTTGTATTGCCATTTACACCCCATTTAACGAAATAAAAAATGGCTTGTTTTGGCATGCATTTCATGTAGAGAGATTTTAGAGCAGAACTCCAAGATTTTTTGTTGTATATGTACCGGCTTTCGTCACTATAACTAACGCCCCTAAAAACCAATAAATATCGAATAATCAGATAGATGAATACGAACCAATAAATAGCAATCAAGTTTTCAGGATTATCTAAAACTATCCCGAAAAGAGGAAGTTTCAAGTCGCTTTCAATATCACCACCTCCAACAATAAAAATAACTGTGGTAAGACAGAAGACGATTAAGTTTCTGCGTTCTGGTATTGCATCATTCAGTTGCATATTTCATCCCTGATAAAGTTACACGAAAAGCAGTATCAGCGTACACGATGTCTAACCGGTTCGCTATGTAGTAACGCATTCATATGTATAGCCTCAGAAGACTTTAGGTATTCACACAATTCCTTCCGGAAGGCAACGCTGGGATAGCCTTTGAATCAATGCAAATAGACTTCGTTGTAGAGAGGAAACAAGATAATACTGATCGCTTCGTAAGAGCCCCTCTTTTTAAAGGGATTGGTTTCTGTCAGTACCCTGTCGTAAATGTTTTTAACTATCTGCCGTTTCCAAAACTTTACGAATCCTAACCGTGAATTTAGGTACAGGTTTCCAACCTCTTTCCCTAAGTAAACACTAAGCCTAGGCTAATAGTGTAATCACCGACTTCGATAGTATTTTAAACAGCGTTAGATCATTCTTTATGCGAGGTTAAATTATGAACGAGCTTCACCATTGCTAGGTTGTTCCTGAGAGCAGTAATGTCTGTTGATGGCTCTTAAACTCCACGGCAGCAGCGGTTTAACCTAAAATAGTGGAAGATTAAGAGTGGTACATTGAGTTCGCTGCTTACACTAAAGAACTCTATCGGAAGCTCAATTTTGAACCAAATTGACTGGCGACAATTGCAAAACGTCAAGTGCAGCGACAACCATTTTGTTCTGGATAAAAAAAACCGGCAAAAGCCGGTTTCTTTATATCTGGCGGAGAGAGAGGGATTCGAACCCTCGATACGCTATTAACGTATACACACTTTCCAGGCGTGCGCCTTCAGCCACTCAGCCATCTCTCCAAATTGTTTCTTCGAAGCGCTTTATCATTAACACATCCGTGATGATCGTCACCCAGTCTCGACTTCCTGTCTCGCCGTTGCGCTTCTAAAAGCGTGACGTTAAGTCACCCTTTTTCGTCTTCGACGACCGAATGCTCACCCACTCAGCCATCTCTCCAAATTGTGTATTACCGCAATGCAGTAATTAAGTGCGCGTATAGTAGGTAAAGCCGCGCTACGAATCAAGAACTAGCCTTAAATAAATAGGCCGAATGCTGATTAATTAAGCACTAAGCGCTCTTTTTCGCTTTTAACTGTGCCGAAAAGTCTAGCATGCGGTTTAATGGGATCAGTGCTTGCTCTCTTAACGCGTCGTCAACAAAGATTTCGTGGGCACTGGTATCAACAGTAGTCAGTGACTGATAAATCGCTTCCAGACCATTCATAGCCATCCAGGGGCAGTGTGCGCAGCTTTTACAGGTTGCGCCATTACCGGCTGTGGGCGCTTCTACAAACTGCTTTTCTGGCATGAGTTGCTGCATTTTGTAAAAGATGCCTTTATCGGTTGCTACAATAAAAGTTTGATTAGGCATATCCTGTGCTGCCTGAATCAGCTGACTGGTAGAACCTACCGCATCAGCCATCTCAACCACACTGGCAGGCGACTCTGGGTGAACCAGTACTGCGGCTTCAGGATACAGCGCTTTCATGTCCTGAAGCGCCTGAGACGAGAATTCATCGTGTACGATACACTCGCCCTGCCACATCAGCATTTCTGCGCCGGTTTTCTTAGCAATATAAGAACCCAGGTGGCGATCCGGACCCCAAATAATGGGTTTACCCAGGCTATCGAGATGCTCGACGATTTCCAGCGCAATACTGGAGGTAACCACCCAGTCAGCGCGTGCTTTAACGGCAGCAGACGTATTAGCATAAACCACAACAGTGTGATCAGGATGTGCATCACAAAACGCCGAGAACTCTTCGATAGGACAACCTAAGTCTAATGAACAGGTTGCTTCCATAGTTGGCATAAACACGCGTTTTTCCGGGCTGAGGATTTTGGCCGTTTCGCCCATGAATTTTACGCCTGCAACCAGCAGCGTCTGCTCAGCAGCATCACGACCAAAGCGTGCCATTTCCAGCGAATCCGCTACACAGCCACCGGTTTCTTCTGCCAACGCCTGAATTTCAGGGTCAGTGTAATAATGCGCAACCATGGTAGCGTTCTTTTCTTTTAACAACACTTTGATTTTATCTTTAAGTTCAGCCTTACGAACGTCAGATAAAACGGCTGGTTTTGCCGGAAAAGGATAATCAATCTGGTCAATACGATAAGCTATTGTCATGGTTGTAGATACCTAACCTGGTTGTGGCTGAACGGGCGGCGATTATACACGAGTGTCATAAAAATTTCATACACTGAAGAGACTGTTTATAAAATAATCAGGATGAATAATGCCGAAAATATGCGTTGTAGATAATGTGGGGCTGATGCTGGTTTGTTTCAAGCACTTAGGAGTGCTTCGCTGGTTCGCATCCGGCGCGTGCATGTGTAGCTTATTCTGACAGTGATAGGCTTTCAGAATTTTAGGAAGATGGTGTGTCGTGCTGGATGATTCGCCTTTACAAGGCTCACCCTTCGGGCCGTGCTAAAGCACGTTCACTAAACAGAGTTTAGTGTCGAACAGCTTCGCTGGTTCGCATCCGGCGCGAGCATGTGTAGCTTATTCTAACAGTGGTAGGCTTTAGAGTTTTAGGAAGATGGTGGGTCGTGCTGGATTCGAACCAGCGACCAATTGATTAAAAGTCAACTGCTCTACCAACTGAGCTAACGACCCATCTAAACTTGGTGTAACTTTGGATTCGCTTAAAGCGCTTTGAAATGGTGGGTCGTGCTGGATTCGAACCAGCGACCAATTGATTAAAAGTCAACTGCTCTACCAACTGAGCTAACGACCCATTTCAAATTGGTGATAAATCGAGGAGTGGTGGGTCGTGCTGGATTCGAACCAGCGACCAATTGATTAAAAGTCAACTGCTCTACCAACTGAGCTAACGACCCTTCGATTTATCGCGTCACCTTGTCTTGGCAACGGGCGCATATATTACTCATTTCCGGCGGCGGTGCAACCTTAAAAACCCATTTATTTGCAGTTTTGTGTCAAAAACCGTTTAACCGCTTAAAAACAAATCAATTCGTGCAGTATTCAACCCGCACTTTACTTATGCCAATAAAAAAGGAGCCATAGGCTCCCTTTTTCACTTTAACGCTTTGGTCAAAATTATAGTCTGGCTTCAGCGAGCTTTCGCGCAGATGAATTAGGATAATTATTAATCACTTCTTCAAATAAAGCTTTAGCCCGTGCCTGATTGCCCACCTTCTCGGCGATTACGCCAAGCTTAAGCAATGCATCAGGGCGTTTGGCCGAATCAACAAACTTGTTTACTACTACTTCAAACTGAGCCGCGGCGTCCTGCCACTGTTGTTTATTAAACAATAGCTGGCCAAGCCAATAATGCGCGTTAGGCGCATAGCTGCTGTCAGGGAAGCGTTCAATGAAAGCCTGGAATTCAGGAATAGCTTTATCGTATTCACGGGATTTCAGAATTAAATTAACGGCTTTTTCGTAAGCATCCGACTCCGACAAACCTGATGGTTGTGTTACCGCAGGCGTAACCGGCGTTGCCGCTGGCGTGTTATCTACAGTAGTTGTTGCCGGGCCATTGCTGGCTGCACCACTAAATCCTGACTGCTTTAAGGACTCAACACGCTTATCGATTTCAAGATACAACTCACGCTGTCTGTCGAGCACTTTTTGCAGTTGATTGGTATGTACCTCAACCGCGCCACGTAACTCGTCCAGCTCGTTTTGCATGGTATCGATTTGCTGTTGCAAGCGATGTTGCATTTCTGCGCGGTTGTTAACCTTGCGCTCTAACACGGTTAAGCGTGTTTCGATATCGCTGTCACCAACATTATAAACCGGCGCACCAGTCGACTGTGCCAGGGCACCAAACGGCAGACACAACAAAGCCATTGCAACAGGAGCAATGGCTTTTAAATAGGATTTATTGGGATTGTTCATCTTATTGGTAAACAATGATACCACGACGGTTCTGAGCGAATGCATACTCAGAAGAACCCATTACTTCAGGCTTTTCTTCGCCGTAAGAAACCACAGAAATCTGGCTTGAGCTAACACCTGCATTCAACAGATAAGTTTGTACTGATTTAGCACGACGCTCGCCCAGTGCGATGTTGTACTCAGGTGTACCACGGCTGTCAGTGTGGCCTTCTACCACTACTTTAGTGCCTGGATTCTTGATCAGGAACTCAGCGTGCTTGTCCAGTACCGGGAAGAACTCTGATTTGATGTTTGAACGGTCAAAATCAAAGTAAACGGTTTGTTCGTTTTGCAGAGCAGTCAGCTCTTGTTTAACCATTTCTTCAGCCATTTGCTGGCGTTTAACTGCTTCGGCCTGTACGCGCTGTTCTTCTGCTTCCTGAGCGGCCTGCTCTTCAGCTGCTTGTTGTTGCGCGATGCGGTTACGTTCTGCAGCCAGTTCCTCTTCGCTAGGACCTGATGAACATGCCATCATAGTCACCACTGGCAGGGCGATGATGAAGCTCTTCATTACTTTATTCATTTGCATCCTCTTAATCCTTATACTTATATAATTGTGATTTTATCAAATCTGTTAAAATAAATAAGGTGACCAGCTTGGCGATTTGACCTGCCCGTCAGCCACCGGTAATCTCGCTTTAAAGCGCCCGTCCAGTGACACTAACGACAATACCTGCGTATCGCCGTATAGTGTACTATAAATTATCATGCTTCCATTCGGAGCGATACTGGGAGATTCATCTAAATATGTTCTCGTCAGTACCTGAATTGCACCGCTATCCACATCTTGTCTGGCAATGTGGTAGTCGCCGCGGGTCCGGTTCACCAAAACAACCTCCTGGCCGTCAGGTGTAAAAGTGGCTCCCAGATTCTGTTCACCCTCAAAGGTAAGACGTCGCACCGTGCCAGTATCTAAATTTACGCGATAAATCTGTGGTTTACCACCCCGTTCAGAGCTAAATATCAGACTCTTACCGTCTGGAGACCAGGACGGCTCTGTATCGATGGCCCGATTGCGCGTAATTCGGCGTAAATTTTTGCTGGCCAGGTCCATCACGTAGATTTCCGGATTACCGTCTTTCGACAACACCATGGCCATTTGCTTACCATCGGGCGAAAATACCGGATTACCGTTAATCCCCGGGAAATTAGTAATTCGCTCACGTTCCATAGTGTAAATGTTTTGCACAAATATCTGTGGACGCTTGTTTTCAAAACTCACGTACGCCAGCTTTTCACCGTCGGGTGACCACGATGGCGACATCAGTGGCTCAGGCGACGAAAGTAACCGGGTTTCGTTAAAGCCATCGTAGTCTGCAATTACCAGCTGGAATGGCAGTTTTTCTTTTTTGCGGTCACGCACAATGACATAAGCAATGCGTGTTAAAAACGCGCCACGGGTACCGGTGAGTTTTTCGTAAACCACATCGCTGATGCGGTGCGAATACTGACGAAAATCATCACCACCAATCACCACCTGACGTTCGTCAATAATGTGATCGCGACTGTTTACCAGACCGCCTTCCTTGTTCAGGATTTTAGACTGTCCGCCGGTGATCTGACCACGCAGTACGTCAATAATTTCAAACTTAACCAGATAACGATCTACCGCCTGGGGCTTTACGCTGCCCACCACAATAGTATCGATACCCATTGCCGCCCAGGCTCCGTAATTTACTTCGCTGTCGGTAGAGGGATATTCTGGCATAGCCGAACGCGCCACCGGGTTAAATTTGCCGCTGCGACGTAAATCGTTCATCACTACATCGGTTAAGTCGCCAGGCAATACGCCGTCGCCTTCCCACTTAAAGGGCACCACGGCGATCGGGCGGGCACTGTCCACCCCTTCGGTAATCACAATTTCAAGCGCCGCCTGTAACTGGCCAACCACGCTAAAATAGATCAGGGTAATCCACAGACCTAGTTTTCTCATAGGCTTTACAACTCCACCTTTAAATCAATGTCTTTGAGTTCTTCGTAAACCGCTGGGTCGTCCGACATTGGCAATGTCTCTGCCCGTCTTACAGCACTCTCTGCTGCCCGGCACAACGCGGGGTCACCGTCTACGATATTCACTTGAGAAACAAAACCGGTAGTAGCCAGTTTTAATTTCAGTCGACAACTTTTACCTTTAAAGTCAGCATTCAGGTAACGCATGATCGTTTGTTGAATCATTATCTGATAGCGTTCTACTTCTGACAACACTTGCTGACGTCGCTGTTGTTGCATGGCAGCCTGCTCTTTTGCCAACTGCTCTTGCATAATTCTTTCCATTTCGGCGCGCTCTTTCGCTTCTTTGGCTTTTTGCGCTGCTTCGGCTTTTTCGGCCGCTTCCCGCTCTTTTCTTTCACGGGCTTTTTGTTCAGCTAAACGGCGCAGTTCAGACTGGCGTTTTGCCTCTGCGGCCGCTTTGGCTTTTTCTTCCCTGGCCTTACGTGCAGCTGCTTCACGCCGTTTGCGGTCTTCAGCTGCTTTTTTCTTACGTTGTTCTTCTGCCCTCGCCTGAGCTTCGGCCTGTGCCTTTGCCCTGGCTTTCGCTTGCTGCTGATCGTAAATTGCCTGCGCATCTATAAAGGTGGCTTTAATCACCGGCGCGGGCGTGCTGTTAGCCAGCGGCATCACTGGCGCCGATGAAAAACTGACGCTGATTAGCAACACTATCACAAGGAGAAGGTGTAACCCCAGTGATTTTATTAATGCTGATTTATCCGCTTGTGTCACGTTCGGTGCCTGTGGTTACTTTTCAACCGGGTCGGTCATCAGACCCACCGAAGGTACACCGGCTTTCTGCAGTAACACCATTAGCTGAATAACTTCATTGTAGGCAACCTGACCATCCCCCTTAACCACCACCGGCGTATCAGGGCTTTGCTTTAACTGTGCCTGCACCAGTGCGGTCATTTCTTCTTCGTCAACGGCCTGTTCCTGGTTATCGCCTAAGTTAAGGTAGTAATTCCCTTTGATATCGACCGACGCAATAATCGGCGGCTTGTCTTCCTGTTCAATGGGCTGGGCGCTCGCCTTTGGCAAGTCAACTTTTACCCCTTGCGAAATAAGCGGCGCGGTTACCATAAAAATGATCAACAGCACCAGCATCACATCGATGTAAGGCACAACGTTGATTTCTGATACCGGGCGACGGCGTTTACGCACATACATAGCGTTATCTCCTGTTAAACGAGGATGTTATGCGCTTTGCTGCGACGCATGGGCCTGACGCTGCAGGATAGCTGAAAACTCTTCCATAAAGTTTACGTAGCTGTTTTCCAGCTTTTCCACCTGGTGACTAAAGCGGTTGTAGGCAATTACCGCAGGAATGGCGGCAAACAAACCAATAGCGGTGGCGATAAGTGCTTCAGCAATACCCGGCGCGACCATGGATAAGGTGGCTTGCTGCACTTCACCCAGGGCAATAAACGCGTTCATGATACCCCAAACAGTACCAAACAAACCAATGTAGGGACTAATCGACCCTGCCGTTGCTAAAAAGGATAACCGACTTTCCAGACTATCCACTTCCCGGGACAACGCCACGCGCATTGCACGGTAAGTGCCATCAACAACAATATTAGGGTTGGTATTACTTTTACGCAGGCGCACAAATTCTTTAAAGCCGGCGCAAAAGATATGCCCCATACCGCTAACCTGTTCTTCGGCGGAAAGATTTTGATAAAGGCGGTTAAGATCGGCGCCAGACCAAAAATCGTCCTCGAAATTTTTCATTTCATTGCGCGCACCACTTAAGGCTTTCTGGCGCTGAAAAATAAACGCCCAGGAGGCAATGGAAACGCTGATGAGTAACATCATCACCAGTTGAACAACAAAGCTTGCTTGTAGAAACAGGCCAATAAAAGTTAAATCAGATGACACGCGAAAATTCCCCTAACATTGCCTCAGGTATCCGACGTGGCCGCATGTTGGCCAAATCGACACAGGCGATTTTTGCTTGCACAGTAACCAGTAAATTCTCATCCTGTGCATTTATAATATCTTGTTTAAATGTCATGCTAGCGCCCTTCAATTCTACAATGTGGGAGTGAATACTCAACATTTGATTGAAGCGAGCAGGCGCATTATTGTGCATTTCAACGTGTTTGACGACGAAGGCGATGTTTTGTTCCAAAAAAACATCCTGCTCAAAGCCCAGTTCTCTTAACCATTCGGTTCGGGCCCGCTCGGCAAATTTCAGATAATTGGCGTAATAAACAATGCCACCCGCGTCGGTATCTTCGTAATAGACCCGTATATTGAGTTTATGCACCGGCACAGCTCTCCTTCTTAATTATCGCGATATGGTAGGTAAAAGGCTGAGGAGTGTCCAGAGCAGGACTAATTCAAGACCAAATAAATGTATCGCTAGACAAACTAAGCCCGGGATTGGCCAACTGACATAAAAGCTTAATATTACAGGCCTATGACAGCAAAAATAGCAGATTAACAACTCATTTACAGATTAGTTTTTCTAATTCAAAATCAAAATTATTCTCAATTGTCGACGGTCTGAATTTGTCTATAATGCACACCATCAAGTCGACAGATGAATGAGTTCTCGATTTATTGCCTGTTAGACATGAGTTCCCTGGATTTTTTCCTTCAACACTTGTTGTTCTCAGCCCGCTTCATTGAAGCGGGTTTTTTTTTGCCTGTTTTTCAGCAAGTCACAACACAATCCAGTGCCAAAGGCCAGTACCAGCAAGGGCTGGCAGCAATACGTCAGCCGGGATTGGCTTGCGTTATTCTTTTTTGTGGGAAGAAATCCCAAAAGGCAGGTAAAGCGGGCAAAAGTTAATAATACCGGTCAGCAGCAAAACAACGCCAATAACGCCCCACCAGGACTGGTAGTAAACACCGGCAGAAATAATCAGTAGTCCCAGCACTACTCTGGCGACTTTATCGATACCACCTACATTTGCAATCATGAGTTATCCTTTATTGAAGGGACATTGCCTTATAATAATAACTACTCTGAAAGCTCAAATATTGATTAGAATCAGTTCTGCTAAAGGTATCTCGGTTTGTTAGCGCAAAGCCGGTTGCTTAGCGCTAACCATCAATCTGAAAACCCAGGTGCAGGTAGGCGCGTTGGGTGGCAATACGTCCACGCGGGGTGCGTTGCAAAAAGCCTTGTTGGATAAGGAAAGGCTCAATAACGTCTTCGATGGTTTCTTTTTCTTCGCCGATAGCCGCAGCAAGGTTATCCAGGCCTACCGGACCGCCATCAAACTTTTCGATAATGGCGTTAAGCAGTTTACGGTCCATGTAGTCAAAGCCTTCTTTATCTACATCCAGCATATCCAGGGCGGCAGCCGCCACATCCCCGTTTACGGTGCCATCTGACTTTATTTCAGCATAGTCGCGAACCCGGCGAAGTAAACGGTTAGCTATACGCGGAGTGCCTCGGGAACGTTTAGCCACTTCAAATGCGCCGCTGCCGTCCATTTCGAGATTCAGGTAGTGTGCACTGCGCGCCACGATATCGGTGAGATCTTTCACTGAGTAATATTCCAGGCGTTGCACAATACCAAAGCGGTCGCGCAGAGGTGACGTTAACGAACCGGCGCGGGTGGTTGCGCCCACCAGAGTGAAGGGCGGTAAATCCAGCTTTATAGAGCGTGCTGCCGGCCCCTCGCCTATCATGATATCCAGCTGATAGTCTTCCATCGCCGGATACAGGATTTCCTCGACAACCGGGCTTAACCGATGGATTTCATCAATAAACAACACATCATTGCGTTCCAGGTTGGTTAGCAGTGCAGCTAAATCACCGGCTTTTTCCAATACTGGCCCCGATGTGGTTTTAATATTCACGCCCATTTCGTTGGCCACAATATTGGCCAGTGTGGTTTTACCCAGTCCCGGGGGGCCGAATATTAATAAATGATCGAGGGCATCCTCGCGGCGACGAGCGGCCTCGATGAATATTTCCATCTGATCGCACACATGCTGTTGGCCGGTATAGTCCTGCAACAATTTAGGACGAATAGCGCGGTCAATAACGGCATCATCATCACTTTCAGTGGCGGAAATTAAGCGATCAGCTTCAATCATTTATTTGTCTCTCTGTCACTGCTAAGCATAATCTGCTTAGCCTCTGTAGCGTTATTATAACGCTGCTTTCAGGGCCTGACGGATCAGCGCTTCGCTGTCCATACCGTCTTGATACACTGCATTAACCATCTTACTGGCCTGTGGCGGCTTATAGCCTAATGCCACCAGTGCACTCATGGCCTCTTCCTTTACGTCACTTAAGGCGACTATGGCATTTTCACCGCCGTTATCCGGCCCCGCACCAGCCAGCAACTCACTGCCCGTGGATTCCAGGTTCCTGGTAAATTTGGCCAGACGATCACGCAGTTCGACCACTAAACGTTCTGCGGTCTTTTTGCCAATGCCCGGCAAATTGGTCAGCGATGCGACATCTTCGTGTTGCACAACCTGCAAAAATTGTTTGGCTGACATGCCGGATAAAATCGCCAGACCCAGTTTTGGGCCAACACCATTGGCTTTGATAAGCTCGCGGAATAACCCCCGCTCCAACTTATCGGCAAAACCAAACAGTAGCTGGGCATCCTCACGCACTACAAAGTGGGTGTACAGAGTGCAGGTTTCACCTACTGCGGGTAACTGATAAAAACTGGTCATGGGCAGTTGGAGTTCATAACCTACTCCACCGACATCCACCAACACATCCGGCGGTGCCTTTTCCAGTAACTGGCCGTGAATACGTCCGATCATTTTATTGTTTTACTCCGTTATGTGCTTATAGTGCACTGGCCTATCGCAAACGACCTCTTACGGTTTTGCGCGCTTGCCCGGCCAATTTAATCAGGTTTTGTTCACTGTGGGCGTGACACAAAGCCACGGCTAGCGCATCAGCGGCATCGGCCTGCGGCGTGCCGGACAACCCCAGCAGGTGCTTCACCATATGCTGCACCTGGGTTTTATCAGCACCACCAGTGCCCACCACGGCCTGTTTAATTTGCCTGGCCGAATATTCCGATACGCTCAAACTGGCCTGGGTGGCGGCAATCATCGCTGCGCCACGGGCATGACCAAGCTTTAGGGCCGAATCCGGATTGCGGGCTAAAAACACTTGCTCAATAGCCAGACATTCCGGTTTAAACTGCGCAATTAATTCGCCGACACCCACAAAAATTTTGTCCAGGCGCGGTGCCAGCGGCTTGTCGGTTAAACGAATACAGCCACTGGCTATGTAACTTAATTTACCCTGATGACGGCGGATAATACCATAGCCGGTTACCCGGGAACCTGGATCTATACCCAGTATTACCATTATTTTGTCTCAGGTACAAATGCCAGAATGGCAGCTTGATTAGAAGGTGACCAGACACGCTCTGCAGCAACGGATTTTTCGACCCATTGATAGGCAGAATGCTCGGTTAAAATGATGGGCGACTGACTGCTGATTTGACTGACAAACACGTACTCGGTATTCACAAAGGAGTCCGGTGGATAGCGATAGCGCCATTCCGGGCGGATCTCGTACTGATTAATGTGCTGGCAGTCAATAATAGCGCCAGATTCCGGCGCCATAATCACGCCGGTTTCTTCGGCAACTTCACGGTATGCCGTAGCAATGGGCAACTCGCCTGCTTCAATGGTGCCCGTGACAGATTGCCAGAACTGGGCATCATCGTTTCGCTGCATAATCAGCACCTGATTGTGCTCATTGTAAAGCACAACCAGGACTGATTCAGGACGCTTATAAGCCATTACTCAGCGTCTTTTTTCACTGTTGCAATGGCCAGCTCAGCCAGTTGTTGTGGATTCGCCGGGCTTGGCGCATCCGTCAGCGGACAAGCTGCTGTAGTGGTTTTCGGGAAGGCCATCACGTCACGGATAGACGTTGCACCGGTCATCAGCATCACCAGACGGTCAAGACCAAAGGCTAAGCCCGCATGCGGTGGTGCACCATAACGCAGGGCCTCCAGCAGGAAGCCAAACTTAAGCTCGGCTTCTTCTTTGTCGATACCCAGGATACTGAAAACGGTTGATTGCATGGTCTGGTCGTGAATACGTACCGAACCACCACCTAATTCTACCCCGTTCAACACCATATCATAGGCATCAGACAACGCGGTCGCCGGTGTTTCAGCCAGCTGCTCAGGGGTTAAATTACGCGGCGCAGTGAAGGGATGATGCAGTGCATGTAGCTGACCATCGGCTTCTTCAAACATTGGGAAGTCAACCACCCACAGCGGACGCCATTCACCTTCCAGCAGTTCAAAGTCTTCACCCAGTTTAAGACGCAGTGCGCCCATGGCTTCGGTAACAACGGTGGCGTTATCGGCACCAAACAGCAGGATATCACCGTCTTCGGCACCAGTGCGACTAAGAATTTCGTCAACGATTTCAGCCGTCAGGAACTTAAGGATCGGCGATTGCAAACCGTCAAGGCCGTTGGCCTTTTCGTTTACTTTTACCCACGCCAGACCTTTGGCACCGTAGATGCCTACAAACTTGGTGTACTCGTCGATTTGTTTACGTGAAAGTGACGCACCGCCTGGTACGCGGATTACAGCAACACGCCCTTTCGGATCGTTGGCCGGGCCACTGAATACTTTAAAATCTACACCAGCCAGCAAATCAGCAACGTCGGTCAGTTCCAGCGGATTACGCAGGTCGGGCTTATCGCTGCCGTAACGCTGCATGGCTTCGGCGTAAGTCATACGCGGGAAGTCACCCAGGTCAACATCCAGCATTTGCTTGAATAAATCGCGGATAAGACCTTCGGTGATGGCCATTACGCCATCGGCACCTAAAAAGGTGGTTTCGATATCGATTTGGGTAAATTCTGGCTGGCGGTCAGCACGTAAATCTTCGTCACGGAAGCATTTTACGATCTGGTAGTAACGGTCCATGCCAGACATCATCAGCAGCTGTTTAAATAACTGTGGCGATTGCGGCAGTGCGAAAAACTCACCTTTGTGTGTACGGCTGGGTACCAGATAATCGCGGGCACCTTCCGGTGTCGCTTTGGTCAGGATTGGGGTTTCGATATCCAGAAAACCCTCGCCTTCCAGATAACGACGAACCGCTGCAGTCACCTTTGCACGGAACTGCAACTTGTTGCTCATTACCGGGCGACGCAGATCCAGATAACGGTAGCGCAGACGCTGTTCTTCGGAGTTTTCCTGATTCCAGTCCAGCGGTAATACCGCAGACTTATTAAAAATTTCCAGCCCGGTACCTAAAATTTCAACTTCACCGGTGGCCATTTGCTTATTCACCTGGCCTTCCGGACGAGCACGCACCGTGCCGGTTAATTTGATGCAAAATTCAGCACGCAGGGTATTTGCCAGCGCCTGTACTTCGGGTAAATCAGGGTCAAATACTACCTGCACCAGACCTTCACGGTCGCGCAGATCAATAAAAATCAGGCCGCCTAAGTCGCGACGTTTGTTTACCCAGCCACACAGTGTGACTTCTTGTCCAATATAAGATGCGTTAATTTTCCCACAGTAATCTGTGCGCATGGTCTTCGACCCCTAGTTACTTTGTTAGCTTCTTTTTCATTGAGCGTTGTTGCGCTGGTTGGCTCGCAGTGTCTGCGTGACATACCGGATTATCGCTTTACCTGTTTTACTGGCATTGGGATAATGCATCGCAATCGCGTCTTTATGATTTAATTTAAGGCCGCATAGTATAAACAAATGCTACCCAAAGCCCAATGACAAATATCCACTCTGCGACCACATTAGCGCCGGTTTTTATCGGCTTGCCCCTATGGCAGCACAATAGCTGGCCAAAACGCTGGTTCGGACATGCAGCAAAGCGTCAGTTAGCGGATTATTCTCTGCAACTAAACAGTGTGGAGGGCAATACTACCTTTTATCATTTGCCTGGCGAATCAGTGGTAGATAACTGGGCGGCGATAACACCGGCGGATTTTCGCTTTACCTTCAAATTTCATGGCGATATCAGCCACAAGGCAAGCTTGCGGCACTGCGATGCCATGGTTACACAACAGCTGAACCTGCTGGCCCGGCTTGAACATAAGCTGGGGCAACTCATGCTGCAGTTACCCGCCAGTTTTGGTCCGGCACAACTGCCTCTGCTGGAAGGGTTTATACAAAAACTGCCAGCAGATTTCAGCTACGGGGTAGAAGTAAGGCATCCGGACTTTTTCGCTAAAGGCGAGGCAGAAAAATTGCTTAACCGATTGCTGATGGCACATGGTGTCAATCGTGTGATTATGGACACCAGAGCATTATTTACCGGCGACGTGGATAATACGGTGACCGCAGAAGTACGCACCAAAAAGCCGCGGGTGCCGGTAAATGTTATTGCGACGGCGAATCAGCCAGTTATGCGATTTGTAGGTAATAATAATGATGAGGATAATGCCCGCTGTTTGCAGCCCTGGGTGGCAAAATGCCACCAATGGCGGGAACAGGGAAAAACCAGCTATTTATTTTTTCATCGTCCGGACAATCAGGATGCGCCCTGGCTGGCTCAGCAGTTTATTGAGTTATACAACTTAAGGTTTCCACAAAGTGCGTTGCCGGAACTGACGTTCGCGCCCGCCCCGGCAACTCAAAATAGTTTGTTCTAACGGAAGTCGCCCGCATCCAGATTGTGCTTTTTCATTAGCTTATGCATGTCGGTACGATTGCGTCCGGCCAGCTCTGCTGCCCGGGTAACGTTTCCGTCGGTCATTTTAAGCAGCTTGAACAGGTACTTTTGCTCGAAGGCATCCCGGGCCTCGGTTAATGTTGGCCAGCTTTGTCGGGTTGCCGATAAGGCCTGCTCCACTAAATGTAAGGGAACAACCGGTGTCTGGGTTAATGCAACGCACTGCTCTACCACATTCACCAACTGGCGAACGTTGCCCGGCCAGTCGCTTTTAACCAGCAGTTGCATGGCATCTTCAGAAAACTGAGTTACCTTAACGCCATGGCGTTCGGCACTTTGTTTTAACAAACTGCGCGCCAGTAGCGGAATGTCTTCGCTGCGTTGTTTTAAGGCCGGCAGTTTTAAATTAACTACGTTTAAACGGTAGAACAAATCCTCACGGAAACTACCCTCTTCCATTTCCTTATGCAGATCCTTGTGGGTAGCTGAAATCACCCGTACATCAATATCTACGGATTTACTGCTGCCCACCGGGCGGATCTGGCGTTCTTGTAACGCGCGCAGTAACTTAACCTGCAACGTCATTGGCATATCGCCAATTTCATCTAAAAACAGGGTACCGCCATGGGCTTCACGAAATAACCCCTGATTAGCGGTAACAGCACCGGTAAAAGCGCCTTTTACGTGACCAAACAGTTCAGATTCGAGCAGATTCTCGGGTAAGGCGCCGCAGTTAATTGCCACAAACGGATAACCCGCCCGATCGCTGGCGCGATGGATAGCGTTAGCCAGCAACTCTTTACCAGTGCCGCTGGCACCGGTTACCAACACACTAACTTCCCGTTTGGCGATGCGATAAGCCTGATCCAGCACGTGCAGCATCTCGGGTGAACGGGTAATAATTTCCTTGCACCACTCCCCCGGCTCGGCCGCTTTTGAATGTTGCAGGGCTTTACCCAGCAGCTCCCGCAGTTTGTCGTGATCTACCGGCTTGGTTAAAAAGCCAAACACACCACGCTGAGTCGCCTCAACGGCATCCGAAATCGTGCCATGGGCGGTCATCAGTATCACCGGAATATCTGAGCGGATAGCCATAATTTCTTCAAACAAGCTTAACCCATCTAACCCCGGCATACGTAAATCGCTCAGTACCAAGTCAAAGGTACCGGTGTTGATTTTCTTCAGCGCTGCCTGGCCGTCTTCCACTGCGGTGACCTGAAAACCTTCGCTTTGCAGGCGAATAGTCATTAAGCGTAATAAACTCTGGTCGTCGTCAACCAAAAGAATATGGGATGGCTGCTTTGCATTGTCACTCACTGCTGCGTCTCCTCTTCCTGACTCATCAGGTTTGATTCGATTTTGAGTAATGCCTCAAGCTGGGCTTTTAACTCGCTAATTTGTTGTTCCTGGGCTTCAATGGTTTTGTCCTGGCCATTATTCACTTTGCTTAACAAAGTTATGGCGGATTCAAACTCCAGCATATGTTCACTGGGCTTTTGAATGATGGCGCTCAGGCGCTGCTGATTTGCTTCGGTTAACGCCGGTAGTAATTGCTCAAACCAATGTTGCGCCCGCAGTCTGGCTTTGTAAGGCGTATTCACCGGCTGGGATAAAATCACCTTTTGCAACAGCGCGTCTGGGGTATCGTTTAATTGCTCGATTAACGACTCACGCTTAGGCCAGCCCATCTGTTCTACCTGAGCCCAGTAATCCAGCCAAAAACTTAACTCACAGCGCGCCGGATCCAGGTTATCTGAAGCAGTAAAAATACAATCAGCCACACTGACCTGAGGTTGAGGCTGAGTCACGGTTAATTCTGTTTTGTCTTCCTTGGCTGGCGTTAACGTACAGCCAGTCAGTAATAAAGCTGCGCTTATTGCAGCATATTGTCTCATTGTTATTGTTCTTCCTGCTGTGGGATTGCCACCCGAAAACAAACTTCGGCGTAATCCACGTCTGTCACACTCACCTCACCGTGCATGATCCGCGCACAATCAGCCACAATAGACAGTCCAAGACCGGTTCCTATCACGTTGTCATTACGCGCCCCTTCACCACGCACAAAGGGTTCAAATAAGTTACTTATTTTTTCTTCCGGTATTTTTTTACCGTGATTAGCCACCTCGATAAAAGCGGTTTGGTTCTCCAGTGAGACCCGAATATAAATTGTTTGGTTCAACGACCCGTGTGCTACCGCGTTAGACAATAAGTTATCCAGAATACGACGCAGCAACTCGGCGTCTGCACTAATGGTTTTTGCCTCTATACTGACCGACAGGTTATGGTTTTGCAGTGCCAGTTGATAATCTTCGATGCACTGATTTACCATCTCTTCCACGTTCACTGATGTGAACGTTGCCTGCGCCTGTTGCAGCAAAATATTGTAATCGAGCAACTTTTCAATCAACGTATTCAGACGCGTTGTGCTGCTGGTCAGTAAACTCATTACCTCTTGTTGCGGCTCAGTCAGCTTGCCTACCGTTCCGTCGCTAAGCAGCGCGCAACCTTCTTTAATGCTGGCCAGCGGTGTTTTTAATTCATGCGCGGCATGTCGTAACAACGCTGTTCGGATATTTTCCAGCTGGGCCAGGCGCTCACCCAGCCAGTGCAAATCTTTTTCAACGCCCACCAGTTCTTTCGGCGCCCGGGTCGACAGCGGTGGTAACCGGCCTTGCTGACGAGCCAGCATCCGAATAATCAGTTTTAACTTACGAACCGGATTGATCACCAGTTGACTGCCAAGCAGGATCAGGCCAAAGGAGACAGATACTAACAGGGCACTTAACCAGGTTTGCCGGGCCTGCATGGCAGCGACATCCTGCTGTTGCTGAATTAACCGGCTTTCGATAGCCTCGTCCACGCTGTCGTGAACATCTGTCAGCGACTGGCGCAAACTGGCCAGAACCGGTATCAACTGGGCTTCAGAAGCAAATGCTGTATTGGCTTGTAGTCCTGCAAAGACGGCTTTAACCGACTCACACCCCTGCACGGTGACTTTGGCAAAGCACAAAGCAGTATATCGTTCACCAAACCTGTCCAGTGCGTTACTGACCAGGTTTTCCGCCGCGTCATTCTTTACAATCTGAAACTGACGCAGCGAACGCTCCAGCACCACACTGGCACTTTCCAGCTGTTGCACATTAGAGACAAGCCCGGCGATCTGTTGTGTTTCGTCAATCGTCATGCGGGTGAGACGGGTGAGGTCCGTATGGCTTTGCCAAAGCAATGCAACCAGCGGCATTAATGCCACCAAAAAGCTACCCAGAATAAGTTGACGTAATGAACCCAGACGCAAAAGCGAACCACTCTCAATTAAATGTGACGCAAGCATCGCATAGCGCTGAGTATTCGACAATGTGTTAACGCCTATTTACCTAATTCCACAGACTAACTGACTCGCCCTGCCTGGTTAGACCGAAATTTCCAGCACTTCGCGGCCATAGTCAGAACTAATCAACTCGGCTTCGCTAATCTTACCGTCTTCGTTAATGTCTATTTCGCCGAACTCTCTGAGTAAATCCGTATTCTTTACTGCTTCACGCAGCGTAATGTAACCATCTTCATCGGAATCCATTTTGGCCATAAATTCCTGACTGGTTGGAATGGCTGCTGCAGAAAAGGTTGTTAATGCTGCTACTGCAATAATTAAAGTACGCATAATCGTCTCCGCTGACGGCAGGCCTGAAAGCGGCATGCCTGGTTTACTGTAATAGAGCAGGACTCGTACCAATTCCATAAAAACCATACATTTCAGCAATATAGCCAAAAACAGATTATTCGAGCATCTCTTTTCACTCTGAAAATGTTGCAATTAGGTAACAGTTTTACAAACCCGGGCACGCCTTTTAATTTGCTAAATTTGATCTGGCTGTTTGGATTTAAAAAAAAATCAACCCAAACTTGAGAAAAGACCCGGTGTGGATTAACTTTAAGCTATGTTAAGTTTGGTAAATGAAGATGTTGAAAAAACATTTATCTCCTTTTTTACTGGCAGCAAGCGCTGCCTGCTGTAGTGCGCCGTCTGTAACCTGGGCTAATTCAGACTCAGATTTTCAAATTTCCGGTTTTGGCCGCTTAGTAGCGGGCTACCTCGACACCGGTGACGCTGCTTATCTCGATTATTCCGATAAAGTTACCTTTGACAGCCAAAGCCTGGCGGCACTGCAGGTTGATTGGCAGGTTATCGACAAAGTGAGTGTCACTGCGCAGTTACTGGCCCACAGTAATGACGCAAAGGACTCTGGTATCGAATGGCTTTACCTCACCTACCACATCAACGATGACTGGCAGTTGCGGGTTGGCAAACAACGTACGCCTTTTTTCAACTATTCAGATGTGCGCAACGTAGGGTTTGCCTATCACTGGATTAATCTGCCCCAGCAGTTGTATAACGGCGTGTTATTTCCTACTTACGAAGGAATCAACTTAAATTACCGCTTTGGTAACGATGAAATTCAGGGGTCTGTTGAAACCTATTGGGGCAGCTATAACGACAGTTATGAAATCGCCGAAACCCAAATCAAACCGGATGTATCCAATCTCCACGGTATAATTGGGCGGTTACAGCGCCAAAACCTGCGCTTCTCGCTGGCATTCCACCGGGGCGATATTGATGTCGCGCTGGACGAACTCACAGCGTTCAGTAATATCCTGCGCTCTGCCGGGTACGGTGTATCTGCAGATTCACTGTCCCCTGTGGGCAAAGTCGAAGTCCTTACCACCAGCCTTGGCTATCATAGTTTTGATTATTTTGCCGAAGCTGAAATTATGAAATTGGCAGGTGAACCCACTGCCTTTCCTGACATGATTGGAGGCTATATTTCGGCCGGTATTTACAGCCCGCCTATGACCTATCACGTCACACTGGCAAGTTCTTCCGTAACTTACGATAAGCCGGTAAACGAAATACCGCTGGGCCTTAGCCCAGAACTGGACCAGCTTTATTACGGTTATGACTCTGTTTACCAACGCTTTAAGAGAGACTCACTAAATAGCCTGGCCGTAGGCGTACGCTATGACTTTAGCGCTAACTTTGCCCTCAAAGCGGATGTATCCCTGTTAAGAGGACAAGGAAAACAACGCGCTTTCTTTGAAGTAAAGAATGAGCAGTTTGATAATACTGCTACTCTTTATCAGCTGGCAGTGGAGTGGGTATTCTGATGAAACGCTTACTTCTGCTTACCTTGCTACTGATACAGCCTTTGATGACTGAAGCGAAATCCGATGATCACATTATGGTGATCATTAATAAGTCATCGGATATCGAACAACTAAGTAAATCCCAGGTGAAAAACATATTTATGGGAACAGTTTCCGTAGACAATATTGTCCCGCTGGGATTGCCCCCGGGTGAAGTAGCCCGCTCAATCTTTAATGTTCGGGTAATTGGCCTGACAGAATCAAGAATTCGTTCCTACTGGGCACAAATGCGGTTTAGTGGCCGCCTGAAAGAACCAGATAACGCGTCAGGCATTGATGACTTAATTATCAATATTCGTTCGGCCAGCAATACCATTGGGTATGTTCCTGAAAATACGCCCCTGCCCGATGACATCAAGGTTGTCTTCCGCTCTTCTGAACAATAATCATAACGGGTCGGGTAGTGCCTGCCCCGTTGTATTAGTTGCATCACCTTATCTTTAATACAGCGCTCACAGCAGCCGCTGCACAGCAATACCTAATTGTTTTAATCTATTCATAGTAAGAGGGTTGTCTGGTACCTGGCTTTATCACCAAGTACTGCCGGGAGCTTTATTAACTAGCTTGTCGATGACAGTGTGGCTGCGCTTTAATATCGGCGAGCTGACGGGGTTTACTGAATAAATAGCCTTGTACTGTATCGCAGCCCAAAGAGTTGAGATATTCCCACTGCGAATGGGTTTCCACCCCTTCAGCACAAATCTTCAGCGACAAACGCTTAGCCAGATCAATAATAGAAATGGTTACAACCCTGCAGCGCTCGGAAGTGTCGAGCTCCATAACAAACTGACGATCGATTTTCAGGGTATCAATGGTAATTTGGGTCAGATAACTGAGTGACGAATACCCAGTGCCAAAATCATCAAGTGCGATAGTGCAACCCAGGTTATGCAGGCGCTTAAATAAGTTTTCGCTGCTGCTGAAATTATCCAGATAGGCTGACTCTGTCACTTCAAACTCGACATTTTCAGGATTAACTCCGTAAGACTTAAATGCATTGTAGATCCAGTCAAATAAGTCGCTGTGACGCAGGTCGTGGACTGACAAGTTAATAGCTACCCGTATCTTAGGAGAATAAATGTCGATTAGTTCTGCCAGCTCTTTACTTGCCTGGTTTAAGACCCATTGGGTAATTGCGGTAATTTTACCCGCTTGTTCGGCAACCAGAATAAACTCCGAGGGCATGACCGCCCCTAACTCCGGATGGAACCAACGGATCAGGGCCTCCAGCGAATCTATCTCGCCCTGTTGATTAATTTTAGGCTGATAATAGAGGCAAAACTGGTTGTTTTCGATAGCCGCTTCAATGCTGTTGGCTATCATAATCTTACGTTTATGAGATTCCGACATCTCAGGGTTAAAGATAGTATAAACCCCGCGCCCTTTGGCTTTAGAACGGTACATTGCTAAATCTGCATTACTGACCAGC
Organism: Marisediminitalea lipolytica; assembly: GCF_001758465.1. GTDB lineage: Bacteria > Pseudomonadota > Gammaproteobacteria > Enterobacterales > Alteromonadaceae > Alteromonas > Alteromonas lipolytica. The sequence continues at coordinate 203,757 of NZ_MJIC01000004.1, read as the reverse complement.
TGACTAAGGTCATAACCCGCTTCTTTGGCTTTAGCGACACCAATACTCACACCAACTTTAAGGGACAAACCTTTCAACTTGAAGGGTTCGATAAATGCCGACAGAACACGCTCAGATACCGTCGCCATGTTAAGTTCGGTAACATCACGATCAGGTATAATTAAAAACTCATCGCCCCCCAGACGAGCCAGAATATCGCCGTCCCGCAGAATAGCTTTGACCCTCTCTGCCACTTCAATGAGGATCATATCCCCGGTTTCATGACCGAGGGAGTCATTGATCCCTTTAAAACCATCCAGGTCAAAATACATCAGGATTAAATCACCATCAGAGCGCCGGGCGCGAGCCAGTTCAATACGAATGGTGTCCATAACAAACTGGCGGTTGGGCAAACCGGTCAGGCTGTCGAAATTCGCCAGCCGGGTCATGGTTACCTGCTGCTCCATCAGTGTTTGAGTTTGCTGCTGGTTAATCGACAGTTCTTCTTCGATGGTCGCCATCAAGCGGTTAATGTGTTCACCAAGTCGCTTGATTTCTGAGGTTCCTTTAACGTCGTGTCGCGCAGAGTAATCCTTGGTATCAATTACCATTTGGGTAAAACGAGACAGAACTTCAAGTGGCTTAAATGAACGACGCAGCACAGCCAGCGAAACAAAAATAGTGAACGCTAGTAACAGTATCACCCAGGGAGTGGTTCGAAAGATTAACGACCGTCGGCTTTCCGCCAGACTGGAGTTAAGGTCATTCACTATCAGTAAATAACCCACCGGAAAAGCCTGTTCACCAATTCGTTCGAGATTGAACAGTTTACCGTTGTCGATATTTATACCCATGTCATAAACAGTGGGGTCTGCATAGGAATCTAAAGGCTGGTCATCTTTGAGGCGGGCACCGCGCCCAAAATAATTTTCTACCGGGTTAAATTCGTTATCGTAAATGGTGGCGTTAATCACATTATTGTACGGCTCAAGACGAAGTAACACGATACTCAGAGCAAAGTTGTCCCGCTCTTCCCTTTCCATATAGGGCACCAGGTCATTGGCCATATTACGAGTAAGCGCGAACAGGTTGTTTTTCTGCGCTTCCAGAAACAGTTCTTCATGTTCAGCAACGGCGAGCCAGAGCACCCAGGCTGATGATGTCATAACAACAAGGCTCAGGATCACCGCCATCGTTGTTCGAATACTACTGAACATTCTTATCTCACCAATTGGTCATTGTCACGCGGAACCCGCGTCCAGTTTAGTTTTTATAAAACTACTGTGAGGAATATACAATAAATCTGCGATCTTCCGAATGATATATTCCTCGTCAGGACTTAGCGTAGAATCAGCAAACGCTATTTCCCATAACCCTTTCATCACCTGTTCTTTGCCTTGGGCACTCATTCCTTTGTTTAAGGCTTTGGTAAACTGTACAAGATCTACCGCCTCTTCTGAACGTTTTTCCCCCACCCTGACGATATTTTCGACGTCTTCTTCAGTCAGATCAAAATTTTGCCGGATTAATTCTCTAAGTTTAGCTAATTCTCGCTCATCAGAAAGACTATCTGCTCTTACCACTTCGCTTAATAATGCTGCCGTAGCAATTTCAAGCTGATGTGGTGCGGGCTCGTCCTTGGGAGACGCACTAAAAAATTGCAGAATTGATTTCAACATACATACCTCACTTCACCATTGTCACTTATTCGCAGATAGTATGACAATGCCACCTTTGGATAACTCAATGGTTAATCCTGTGTTTTATATCATTCAACCTTATTTGAGGCAGACGCATCTGTTAAGGCGGGCTGTAAAGACATCCTCACGGTAATGCATTTACCGTGGTCATCGATGTGTAAGGACTGACAAAGCTCTTTTATGAGCACAAAACCCCGGCCGTGTGGGACATTATCGTCCTCCGTCAGGCTGTCGGGTGCAAAACCCGGTCCGCTATCCTCCAGGCTAATCTCAAGCACGTTCTCGGGCATAATACGTCGCAGGGTCAGCCAGATATCGCCTTGTTCCAGCGACTCAAGTTTTTGCTGACGTAGCTGGTAGTACTTTATAAAGCCGTCCGGTTCATCTTTTAACGACGAGGAAAGGCCCAGAATACCATGCTCGATAGAATTATTTACAAGCTCAGTAATCACCGTAAAAAATTCCGATCGAATAGCCGCAAGCCCCTGAATGCTATGAACGATGGAGACAATCTGTTCGATCAACTGGCTATCTTTAATATGTGTGACGGTAAGGTGAAATGACAAATCAAAAGGCACTGGCGTAATAGTGTGTACCGGCACGTTAAAGTTAAACGGCTGGCTTTGAAATAACACGATGGTAATGTCGTCTTCGGCAGCCGCACCAGCCCGGTATAATTCCGCTTTATCCACCAGTAACTGCGCATTAACCGAGGCGCGTTGGGTGAACCACTTCTCCACCCCCTCCTCGCCCAACATGCCATATTCTGCATGCTGACTTTCCATCAGACCATCGGTATAAAAGAGTACGGTATCACCACTTTCGATTTCAAAGTTTTGGGTATCATTTTCAAATTCGTAGTCTTCGAGAATACCCAGTGGCATGTGCTGCGAATCAATCAGTAAACGAATTTGCTGATCCGGGGTTTTAACCGCAACCCGGGGTAAGCCGCCTCCCCACAGGGTAAAGTTTTTACCGTTGGGATAAATCTCGACGATATTCGCCACACAAAAAATATCTGCTGGCAGTAAACTAACCAAAAGTCGGTTAAGGCGAGTCGCCATTTCACCCACGGCTAATCCCCTGTGTGACATCACCGAAAATAACTGCGCCACAGGAATTGCGCCAATAGCCGACGCGAGTCCGTGACCGGTAAAATCACCTATAAAAAGATATACCCCGCCAGCCGGACTTTTCTCACACAAAAATAAGTCACCGTTAAACTGCGCTTCAGGCTGGGTATAAAAGTCAAAATACGCCGCCGCTTCAGCATTCTGACCGATGGCATTATCAAAGATGTGTTCTACTATCCGGTGATTACGTTCAACCTCTAACTGGAAGTACGTTAGCGAACGATTTTTATCGATGATTTCCAGACTTAAATTGCGGGTCCGTTCATGGGCTTTTAATTTGGCGTGCAGAATTATTTTTTCGAAAGGTTTGGAAATAAAGTCATCACCACCGCTTTCCAGACATCTCACCAGACTTTGTTCATCATCCAGACTGGTGATAAATAAAATGGGCAGGTGGCAATCAGGCGACGTTGCTTTAATTTGCGGCGCAGCGTCAATACCGGACATGCCCGGCATTATAACGTCAAGCAGCACGATATCCGGATGATGAGTGCTGGCCTGTTCGATAGCCTGCAAGCCATTGTCTGCCTCGATAAAATCGTTATAGCCCACTTCTTTCAGCATCTCCCGCAACATTATGCGGTTAATTTCTTCATCATCGACAATAAGGATTTTGACCATTCGAATGCACTTACCCGCTTACTGAATATCAAACTTTTTGTTAAAGCGGGAGATCTGCAAAATACGGGCTATCTGTGGCCGGGCATTGATAATCCGGTAGGTTAGCTGTCTGTCAGCCAGGCTTTTTTGCATATTCAGCAGCATACCCAGGGCAGAACTGTCCATATATTCGGTTGCCGCCAAATCAATATCTATCTGTTTTATTCCCTCATCCAATTCCTCATAAGAATTACGAAAATCGATCACCAGAGAAAAATCAAACCGTTCTCCAACATGAATGATGAAAACTGACTCGTTAACGACTTCGCTTTTTATGCTCATTTGTGCTCCCACTCACTAGTTGCGTTTGCTACTATTACTCTAGCAATGCATAAATTTATCCACGATAGAATATTGAAACTACATCACTATCTCTGAGTGTAGTTCAGAATTAGAGAGTTACAGCAAAGTATGCAAGATTCCAGACTGGTTTACAGCACCGATGGCGGACGAATTGATCAAACTGAACAGGCAGCCGATGTCCGTTCGGTAAATAAAGACGGCATAGCGCGGATCCAACGGGAAACCAAGGGACGTAAAGGAAAAGGGGTATCCATTATCACGGGGCTCGATTCCAGCGCTGATGAACTAAAAGCGTTGTGCACGGTATTAAAGAAAAAATGCGGCTGCGGTGGCGCTGTTAAAGCCGGCACTATCGAATTACAATCAGATGCCCGGGATAAAATCCAGCAGGTGCTGGCGCAGCAGGGTATTAAGTCAAAGCTGGCCGGAGGCTAACGCCCGGCAAATCAAAAATAATAATCAGAATAAACAACTACGAGAACCTGAATGGAAAAGTTATCAATCTCTGACCTGAATATTGTATTAGTGGAGCCCTCTGATACGCAGCGAAAGATTATTGCCGGCATGTTAACTCAAGAACATGTTAAACAGATAGACGCAGTATCCAATATCAGCGAAGCGAAAAATCTGGTTGAGTTACACGGCGCCGACCTGATTGTAAGTGCCATGTATTTTGAAGATGGTACTGCCATTGATTTGCTAAAATTTACTAAAGAAAGCTCAACCTTTAAGCATATTCCTTTTATGCTGGTTTCCAGTGAATCCCGTACCAGCAAGCTGGAAGAATTTAAACAGGCCGGCGTGGCAGCGATTCTGCCCAAGCCGTTCGAAACCATTCACTTGCACAGAGCCCTTAAAGCCAGTGTGGATTCGTTAAATGCCGATGAGCTGGAACTTGATTTATTCGATGTGCACGAGGTACGCGTATTATTGGTTGATGACAGTAAACTGGCGAGAAATCATATTCGCCGGGTACTGGAAGGCATGGGATTGCAAAAGATTAAAGAAGCAGAAAACGGTGCTATGGCACTGACGCTGATTAAGGACGAGCCTTTTGATTTAGTCGTAACAGACTACAACATGCCGGAAATGGACGGACGGGAGCTTTCGGAGTTTATCCGCTTTAACCCTGAAACCTCGCATATTCCAATCATTATGGTAACGTCGGAAGCGGCCAACAGCATGCATATGGCCAATATCCAGCAAACCGGCGTTAATGCCCTGTGCGATAAACCCTTCGAGCCTGCTGAAGTAAGAGCCATGCTGGTGGCACTTTTGAGTGACTAATCACTGTCAAGCCAGGCCCCGACAAATTTACTTGTTGGGCCGTAAAAATGGGTTGACAGTATCACACTGACGAAATAAAGTACCGGGATGAAAATATCTATCATCGCTCGCTTCTTCGTGTTTATCACCTTCATCTGAGGGAGGAAGCATTGCGCGTGCGAATAAACCTCCCAACGGGAGGTTTTTTTTTGCCTGAAGTAATAAGAGAGAACTTATGTCTGCCCCTGAACTAGATCAAATCAGAGAGCGCATCACTGCGCTGGATAGCGAGTTATTAGCCTTGCTATCAGAACGTCGCGGCCTGACCAATCAGGTTGCCGAAACTAAAATTAAGCATCATATCCCGGTGCGCGATCAGGCCCGTGAAGAACAACTGCTTATCCGCCTTATCAAAGAGGGTCAGGAAAAAGGCCTTGATGCCCATTACATCACGCAGGTTTTTCATGTCATCATCGAAGACTCAGTACTGAATCAACAAGCAATGCTGGCTGAACGCGCTAACCCGGGCAGCGCCCTGCCCTTAAACCGCGTCGCGTTTTTAGGCGATCGTGGTTCTTACAGCTACCTGGCGACGCAAAAGTACTTCTCGCGCCGCCCTGGTGATTTATTAGAACTGGGCTGTCAGAGTTTCCGCGAGGTAGTAAGCAAAGTTGAAAACAACGAAGCTGACTACGCCGTATTACCGGTAGAAAATACGACTTCAGGCAGTATTAACGAAGTGTACGACCAACTGCAAAACACCGAACTGAGCATTATTGGCGAGCTGACTCACGCCATTAAGCACTCCTTGTTAGTTGCTAAAGACACTAACCTGTCGAACATCAAAACCCTGTACGCACATCCTCAGGTGTTTACTCAATGCAGCCACTTCCTCGCGGAGCTGGGCAATGTGGAAGTTAAAACCATGGATGCCACGTCTTCGGCCATGTTAAAGGTTAGCGAACTGAACCGTGATGATGTGGCGGCAATTGGCAGCGAGGCGGGCGGTAACCTGTATGGTTTGTTTGCCATAAAGTCCAACCTGGCCAACCAGAAAGAAAACCACAGCCGTTTTATTGTTGTAGCTAAACAGCCTGTAGTGGTGCCATTACAGGTACCGGCAAAAACAACCTTTGTTATGTCAACGGTGCAGAAACCAGGCGCTCTGGTAGAAGCTTTGCTGATATTAAAAGAAAACAACATCAATATGACCAAACTGGAGTCGCGCCCAATCCCAGGAAACCCGTGGGAAGAAATGTTCTACATTGACGTTGAAGGCAACACTCAGGATGGGCCGGTTCAAAATGCGATTAACCAACTCAAACGCATTACCCGCTACCTGAAAGTCCTGGGATGTTATCCCAGTGAGGAAATAAACCCCACCAAGGTCGCTGCCTCCAAAGCACTGACTGCGGGTAACTAACCCTTAACCGCCCTGCAGCTTTTGCCGCGGGGCGGTTTTGTTTTTATACCTTAAATCGTGACACCATAGACTGAGTGTGCGTGGCAATATTCGCCAGTTCCAGTGCAGCACTGCTAATTTGCGAAGCCCCCGAGCGAACCTCGGCAGCTAACGCATTCACGTTGTGTACACTGCCTAAAACCACCTGCGATGTTTGCTCCTGCTCCTCGGTAGCCTGGGAGACCAGATTAGCCATGGCCTGCACTTGCTCAATAGTCGCACTTAACTCTTTCATGGCTTTGGTCACCAGCTCTACCAGATGTATACCACCACTAGCAGCAGCTTCGGCTTTTTCCATGGCCTGCACCGACTGTTCCGAAGAAATATTCATTTTGTCGACCAAGCGGCCAATTTCTACCGTGCTCTGCTGAGACCGATTGGCCAGCGCACGTACTTCATCGGCAACTACTGAAAATCCGCGACCGGCTTCGCCTGCACGGGCAGCCTCGATGGCCGCATTAAGAGCCAGCAGATTGGTTTGATCAGCAATGCTGGTGATCACGTTAAGTAAGTCGGTAATTTGCCCAACTTCATTCTTTAAGGACGTTATCACGTGGGAAGAATCTTTAATTAACTTCACCAGCAACTGGATATTATCCGCAACGTAATCAGCCCTTTCCTGGTTTTCTGTCAGGCTGGCATTTGCTTCCACCCCGTGAGAACGACTCAGCGCCGTGGATCTTGCCACCTCAGCAACCGAGGCAGACAATTTAGAGATAGCCTGGTCGACCGTTTCAGTTTGTTTTACCTGTTCAATGGCATTTTGCTCAGACTGCTGGGTAACAGCGCTGAGCTCCTCTGCTGCGGAAGCAAGCGAGTCAGCATCGCCTTTAACCTGCGTAATGATGTTGCGAATTTGACCGATAAACTGGTTAAATGGCTCGATAATGCGGTTAATTTCCGGGATATTGGATTTTTCCAGCACAATGGTTAAGTTGCCTTCACCCGAAACCAGAGAGGAGCAGGCGTCACCCACTTTATTTAGCGGCCTGACTAATCGACCCGCCAGCCAGATGGCCAGAATGACTGCCACACCGGCAATAACGATGACCGCGACAAGAGTACCGCTCAGCAACTTATATTTTAACGATTCGGCCGCGGCTAACGCTTCATCCACATCTATTTCTGCCAGCACCGCATAGGGATAGTCGCCAATTTTAAGCATGGAATAAGAGGAAAACACCTCAACCCCACGATAGTCAGTAACCTGCTCAAAGCCTCTTTGGCCGTTAAGGGCTTTTTTAACTACCGTTGTCGCTACAGGCTGAATACCCACACTGGTACCAGACTGCTTAATTTGTTGGGCAACAGCGGGCAAATTGACTTTTACGGCCTTAAAGTAACCGTCAGGGTCCTCCAGAAAAAAGCGACTTTCGGTGACCAGCGTATTTTGAGAAGACACAATGTAAGTTTCGCCCGATGCGCCCAGACCAGATTCTTGCCAGGCTTTTCCGTGCGTCATAATGTCACTGATAACATCAAGTGGGATCTGATAAATCAGTACGGCAATGGTTTTGCCCGCATTGTTTACTATCGGTGAAGATACAAATCCGGCCATGGCATTGTAAGAAGGTAAATAGCTGTCCAGGCTGCTGTGCAGAACGTCCTGGGCGGAATCTGCCTGCAAAGCTTTATCGAAAGCCGCGGCAATACCTGTGTTCTGGTAAGGGCCGGTTTTTAAATTAGTAGCGAAATCCAGTTCTTTATAGACCGAGTAAACAATATTACCGGTGTTGGCATCGGCAATAAAAATATCGTAATAGCCATATTCTTTCAGAAAGGTGCGAAAATACCTGTGATATTGTTCATGCAGTATCGCGTAATCCGTGTCATTGCCGAGTTTGCTCAGGCTGTCTTTTTCGCCAATCGGAAAAGCCGAACCGGCGATAAAATCATACTGCAATGCTTTTGCCGTAGCGGGTAATGGCGTAACCAGGCTTGTGGCATCAGGCAAGGCCTGATTGTTACGTTGCTTATATAGGCCGGCAAAATCCTGAGTGTAATACTGATTAAGACTGGCAAGTTGAGTGGCACTTAAACTACCTCGCTGGTCGCTGTAAGCGGCATAAGCACGATTAAATGCAGCCGCGGCTTCAATAACCTGAGTCTCAGAGGACATAATGCGGATTTGGCTTTCGACGGTATGAATATAGCGCGCAATGGCATCACTGGTCTGGCGGTTTTCGATACTGAGCTTTTCTTCGGCAACGTTTGTCAACGCTTGCATGGATTCGCTCACACTAAGTTGCAGCGCCACGGTCGCCATAATTAAGATAGCTACCGTTACCAATGGGATAATAGTAAGAAGTAAACGCAGTTTAAGAGTCATGCAGAAAGTCCGTTAAAAATAACACCGTTTAGTCGTTTTTAACCAGTCTTCTGCTAGTTTACTTTTTGCTGTTCAGGCACCTGTCCTCAGCATTTGATCGTCATCAGCCTTAAGTAATAATCGTTTACTATCGACCAGACAGGTTTGTGCATAATCGCCAAACCATGCGCCAATTTCGTTAAACTGGCGGATAAATTCGGCTTTATCGCCCTTGTCCAAAATAGCCAGGGCTTCACCAAAACGTTGGTGGAAACGTTTTAATAATAAGAAATTTTCCGGATTATTAAAGATAATATCGGCATAAAGTGTAGGGGATTGAGCAAAAAGTCGTCCGACCATGGCCAGTTCCAGTCGATAGATCGGCGAACTTAACTGCGTTAACAGCGCGAGATTTGGATTTTCTCCAGCCAGATGAGCACCATAAACAAAGGTATTAAAGTGGCGCATAACCTGAATAAACGCCATGGCTTTGTCATGCTCTTCGGCGGTGACTTCAAACAATGTGGCTCCCCAGGTTTGCATTTGTGCGAGCAACCACTCGTACGCCTGTGGCTGACGGCCATGACATATCACCACCACCTGTTTGATCATACCGGGAGCATCGGGCCCAAACATTGGATGTAAACCCACAACTGGTCCCGGATGCACTTTCATCATCGCCTCAAGCGGCTTATCCTTGATACTGGTGATGTCGGCCAGAATACAATCTGACGGCAAGGTACTGAGTTTTTCGATAACGTCGACAGTCAAATTGATAGGCACAGAAACCAACACCAGGCTGGCCTCTTTAAACGCCTCATCGGCCCGGTGCCAATCGTCTTTTTCGAGCACATCAACCTTGTAGCCACTGCGCTCAAACAAACCCACAAAAACCTTACCCAGGGCACCGGCACCACCAATAATGACTACGCGTTTGATACCCGGGTTAATGCAGCGGTAACGGTTATTCTGAATATGATATGACTCACGCATGATTCTGCGCAGTAAATCTTCGACCAGCGATTCAGACACGCCGCACTCAGCAGCCTGATTTTTACGCTTTTCCAGCAGTTCAGCCTCGCGCTCCGGCACATAGATCGGCATGCCGGTTTTCGCTTTTACGTCACCTACTTTACTGGTTAGCGCCGCGCGTTTCGCCAGTAATTCGATGAGCTGACTATCCAGCTCATCGATTCCCCGGCGTAATTCATCCAGCTGGCGGGCAGACTGTTGCTGGTCGTTTTGAGACATATATCAGGCTAATTCCGTACGCTTGTTTTGGCGTAATGGTAACACAGTTATCAGCTTGTCACGCATTTGTGCCAGCAGACTTTCTGTGGTCTCCCAATCTATACAACCATCGGTAATTGACACGCCGTATTCCAGGTCACTAAACGCCACGCCATCGGATTTTTGATTGCCTGCTTTTAAGTGACTTTCCAGCATAATACCGATAATCGACTGATTGCCTTCCAGAATTTGGTTTACCACGTTTTTCGCCACCAGCGGCTGACGACGATAATCCTTATTGGAATTAGCATGTGAACAATCGACCACCAGGCCAGCAGTTAAACCGGCAGAGTCCATCCATTCTTCACATTCAGACACACACACTGAATCATAGTTAGGTTGCTTGCCGCCACGTAAAATAATATGGCCGTCGGGATTACCCGCGGTTTCAATAATACTAACCTGCCCCTGCTTGTTAATACCCATAAAACGGTGTGAAGACGCCGCAGACTTAAGCGCATTGATAGCGATATCCAGACTACCGTCAGTACCATTTTTAAAGCCTACCGGCATGGATAAGCCGCTGGCCATTTCACGGTGAGTTTGTGACTCAGAGGTACGCGCACCAATGGCGCTCCAACTGAATAATTCAGCCAGATACTGCGGGCTGATTGGGTCCAGCGCTTCGGTAGCCACCGGCAGTTCCAGTTCGGCCAGCCAGATCAGCAGTTCGCGGGCTTTACGTAAGCCGGTCTCGATGTCAAAGGTATCGTTGATGTGCGGATCGTTGATTAACCCTTTCCAGCCGGTGGTGGTTCTGGGCTTTTCAAAGTACACACGCATAACAATGTACAAGGTGTCTTTATAACACTCATGTAGCTCTTTTAAGCGTAAAGCGTAGTCTTTTGCTGCTTCGATATCGTGGATTGAACATGGGCCACAAACCACCAGCATACGGTGATCACGACGATGGATAATATCTGAAATGATTTGGCGGGACTGTCTGATGACATCCAGTGCCCGATCAGATGCGGGCAGTTCCGCGGCCAACGCGTCAGGTGTTACCAGTACCTTTTCAGCGTTAACATGAATATTGTTGATGGTGTCCTTAATCATGGGTCAGGGTCGCTCTTAATTGATGAATAGTCTCATTGTACGGCTCAATTCGTATTGCTCAGCATGAGATAAGTAAAGCAGAGCCAGACAAAAAATAAAGATGTACATTTTGGTTTACAGTGAAATATTACTACATTCCACAAAGGCGTTGACTTTTTACCAAGATTCTATAAGCGAAGCAAGGAAAAGATCGCGATTTATACTTATTTGTAACTAACTGTTACCAGGACGCACCACTTGTATTTATTGACTTGTTTGATAATACAGACACCACTAAAGTAGCAATTCTGCATGCCTTAGTGCGAACCGACAGAAAGATAATAACGTGCAAAAACCAATGATTAGCCTTAAGAATATTCGTAAAAGTTTTACCAACGGCGAAGAAACCGTGGTAGCACTAAACGACGTTTCACTGACTGTTAACGAAAACGAGTTCGTCGCCTTTATGGGTAGCTCCGGCTCCGGCAAGTCAACCATGATGAATATGCTGGGGTGTCTGGATACACCCGACAGCGGCGAGTACTGGTTAAATGGCGAAGCGGTAAGTTCGCTTTCAGACGAGGCGCTGTCGAAAATTCGCAACGAGCATATTGGTTTTATTTTCCAGACCTTTCACCTGCTGCCCAAACTTGATGCCATAGGCAATGTAAAGCTGCCCCTGCGCTACAGCGATGTAGCTGATGCCGACGCCACCGCTCGGGCAAAAACCCTGCTGGACAAGGTGGGGCTTGGGCATCGCATGCATCACCGCCCCTTTGAAATGTCTGGCGGACAGCGTCAGCGCGTTGCTATTGCCAGAGCGCTTATTAACAACCCCAGCATGATTCTGGCCGACGAACCCACCGGTAACCTGGACAGTAAAACCTCTGATGACATTATGGCGTTACTGACTGAACTTCATCAGCAGGGACAAACCATAGTAATGGTGACCCACGAAGAAAACATTGCCGATTACGCCCAAAAAGTGATCACCATGAAAGACGGTCAGATCATCAACGAGAAACTTAACCCATGAAGCTCAATTATTTTGTCTGCATACTGACTGGCAGCCTGGCTTTGCTATCACAGGTTGCCGCAGCCGCCACCAGAAGCCCGCTGTTGGTAACCGGCAAAGTCTCTTCTGCTGACATCCAGGTGGTCAGTGCGCCGCGTACAGACCGTTGGAACATTCAGATTCAGTGGATGGTGGACGAAGGCACTATTGTCAATCCTGGCGACACTATTGCCGTGTTCGATTCTGGCAGTGTGGATGCCCAGCTGGAACAAAACGAAGATTCGCTCAGCACGCAAAAACTGGAACGCCAGAGCAAGCAAATGGAACTCGATCAGGCCGTAACCGACGCCCAGAGTGCTTTAACCATTGCGAACCTGGAAGTAGAAAAGGCCCGCATCGAAGCCGACATTATCAGTGATGATGTAAGTGAGTATGACAAAGGCCAGTACAAGCTGACCCTGGAACGCGCGCTGGTTGAGCAATTTAAAGCCCGCCAGGCGTTACAACAAAAACAGATAGAGCGGGAAAATACCCTGCAAAAGCAACAAATTGAAATTACCAAACTTGAGGAAAACATCGAGTATCAGCGTTATCAGCTGACCCGGTTAAACGTTAAATCCGCTTTAACCGGCGTGGTTAGTCATATGTATCACCCATGGACCAACGAAAAAATTACCGCGGGCACCTCTTTGCAGGCCGCCATGAAAGTGATGGAAGTTCAGGATATTAACGGGTTTAAAATTGACGCATGGGTTCACGAAATTGACGCCGACAAAGTCGCCGTGGGTCAGCAGGCAATGGTCTCGCTGGACGCTTATCCGGGCACTCAGTATCAGGCCACCGTGACCAACGAAGTGTCACAGCCAGAGAAAAAAGCAGGCTGGGGAGACAGCGCTTATTATCAGATTGAACTGGCCTTTGCCGAGCTTCCGGCACAAAAACTGTTACCGGGCATGAGCGTACGTGTGGTTATCCCAGCGGCAAAGGAAAACAGCCATGACAATTAAAGCAACCTTTATGGCCGTGACTACGGCCTTGCTGATAACAGCCTGTAGTGATGAGACCACTTCGCAGCGCAGTGCAGCAGCTCCGTTGTCTACAGTACTGACCGCCTCTGGCGAAATTGTGTCGCTGGACAGCGCGAGCATTTCACCGCCATCGATTCGTGGCATGTGGCAAATGAAAGTGCAATTTTTAGTGCCTGAAAACACCCACGTTAAGACCGGAGACAGGCTGTTAAAGTTTGACGGTCAGCAGTTACAAACCAAGCTGATTGAACAGCGCAGTGAGCTGGAGGCAGAAAAGAAAAACTACGAAAAGACGTTGCTCGAAAATGAAGCCCGGCGGGAAGAACTCAAGCTGGCACTGGCTGAGGCACAGATGAACTACGAAAAAGAGCAGCGCCTGGCTGAAATTGTGGACATTTCAACCAAGCGTGTAGAAAAAGAAAAACAGCAAAAGGCCTTTGAAATTGCCAAAGCCCGCTTAGCCCAGGCCACTCAGCAGGCGCAGCAGTTTACCACTACCCGGGAACTCAACGAACAGCTGGCGCAGAGTAAAATCAAGCGTTTGCAGTCTAAGCTGAGTCAAACCGAAAAAGACATAACCCGGTTAACCATTACATCACCCAAAGCCGGCTTGATCATGTATAAAGCCGATCCGGATGGCGAAAAGGTCGCCGTAGGCGATACCGTTTTTATGGGGCGAACCGTATTAACCATCCCATCACTGGATAAACTGGCCGTGAAAGCCCAGTTTGATGAAGCCGACACCGCTAAGCTGAGCATTGGCTCTAAAGTAAAAGTCACTCTGGATGCTTATCCGGAAGTCCCCTACGCCGGCACGGTGGTGTCGCTGGGGGAAGCATATAAAGAAAAATCCTCATCAAATCTGAGTATCGTCTTTGATGTTGAGATAGAGCTGGAAAAGATTGATCCGAGCCGAATGCGCCCCGGCATGAAAGCCAATATTGAAGTGCAGGAGGATAACTTATCATGAAATTAGCCTGGTTAACCTGCCTGCTTGCGCCTCTTATGCTTAGCGCCTGTGGCGAAACACAACAAACCATTCCTACCTATCAGGTAAAGCGCCAGTCGTTTGAGTTAATTGTGCCGGTAAAAGGTGAACTTGAAGCGGCCAGTGCGACTGCAATTGGTGCATCCAGTCGCCGCCCTATGACTATTGCCTGGCTGGAAAAAGAATACACCAACGTGAAAAAAGGCCAGCTCATTGCACGGTTTGACGCCGAACAGCTGAATCTGGATATGCGCAAAGAACTGCTAGCAATGATGTTGCTGGAAGAAGACATGAAGCTTAACCGCAGCACGCTGGCCCAGGAATCTCAGGATGTTGAGGTAGATAAAGCCCTGGTGGTTAAAGAGTTCGCCTTTGCCGACGAATTCACCATTGACGATCTGAGAGTCTATTCGCGTATCGAAATTATCGAGAACATGCAGAATAAGGAATATCTCGGTGCTAAGGATAATTATCTGGACTGGAAAAAAGAAAGCGTTGTAGAACAAAACAGCAGCGCCATTGATGTGCTGGATATCCGTAAAAAAGGCAGCGAACAAAAGTACGACCAAATCAAATCTGCCATCGAAACCCTTGAAGTATATGCACCTTATGACGGTCTTTTGGTGTACGAAGCCAACTGGCGGGGTGAAAAGCCGGCCATTGGCGAAACGGTTTTTCCGGGCCGTCCTATCGCTAAATTACCGGACTTATCCCAAATGCAGGCCAAAGGCTTTGTGCTGGATAAGCAGGCAATAGGGCTCGAGCCGGGTCAGGCGGTTACTATCACGCTGGAAGCGTACCCGGATAAGCACTTTAGCGGCACACTTAAACAGGTCTCCGGCTTTTCCAGAACCATTACCCGTGCGGACCCCACCAAATATTTTGAAGTGGTTATCGACATTGATGATCAGGACTCTGCGCTGCTGTCACCAGGCAGAAAGCTAAACGCGCAGATAGAGGTAGCCAAAGGCGACACCCGGCTTATGGTGCCTACGCAGGCAATTTATAACGAACAGGGTGTTAACTATGTGTTCCGCCAACAAGGCGCTGGCTTTAGCCGCCAGCAAATCGATATCGGCGAAAAAAACCTGCACTTTGTTGAAGTGATCAATGGCCTGAGCGAAGGGGATCAGATTGCCCTGTCTTACCGGGAGTTAATTTAATGTTGAGTCAGCTGACCTTAGCCAAAGCACGCCTGCTGGTATCCGATGCCTTACAGGAACTACTCGCACAAAAGTTGCGTACCTTCCTCACATTACTGGGCATGATTTTTGGCGTCGGCGCCGTTATTGCCATGCTTAATATTGGTAAAGGCGCCGAACAGGAAGCCCTTAAAATGATAGGTTCCATGGGCTTACAAAACCTGATAGTGGAAGCGAAAAGCTATTCATCGGAAGAGCTTAAGGACATTCGCGAAGAATCGCTGGGATTAAACTTTGCCGATGTAGAAGCGGCCATGGCCACCCTGCCCTTTTTAACCAGTTTCAGCGGCGAGAAACAAATCAAATTATTTGCCCTGTACAGTGACTTTGCCAAAACCGAGGCCAGCGCCGTAGGTGTTACCAGCAGTTATTTTGACTTAGCCAGTATGACAGCAGCAACCGGGCGCTTATTAAACGCAGATGATGAACGTCATGTTGCTCAGGTTGCGGTGCTTGGCGCTGATGTTGCCACCAGCTTGTTCCCCAACCAGCAGCCGGTTGGCCAGTTTCTTAAAATTAATCATGTCTGGTTTGAAGTAATCGGCGTTATTGCCGCCCCCGCCTTTAATAAAGAGGCTTTTCAGGGGGTAAAAATTAATGGCGATCGCAACCGGGTGTTTATCCCACTGTCGACCAGCCAGAAAAAGTTAAATACCGAACCCCTGGCGAACGAGCTGGACGTAGTAAAGTTTGAGGTACAGGAAGACTACTCAACCATTCTGGCAGCCAAAGCGATAACCCAGCTGCTAAGCCAACGCCACGGTGGGGTGGAAGACTACAGCCTGATTATTCCGGTCGAACTGCTGGCTCAGCAGGAAAACACCCAGCGCATTTTTAATATCGTGATGGCCTGCGTAGCCGGTATCTCGTTGCTGGTAGGCGGGATCGGTATTATGAATATCATGCTGGCCAACGTGCTGGAGCGCACCAAGGAAATTGGCCTGCTCCGCGCGGTAGGCGCAACTCAGCAGGATATAAAATTACAGTTTATTGCCGAAAGTTTTGTGATTTCCATTGTCGGGGGATTGCTGGGTATTGTGTTTGGACTGGTACTTTCAGAAATTATCGGCTTTTACTCTGAATGGGCGGTCAGTTGGTCTTTAACCGCAATTGTTTTATCGGTTTCCATTTGCCTTTTGGTGGGCGTTGGCTTTGGCGTATTCCCGGCAATCAAGGCGTCAAAACTCAATCCCATAGACGCCCTGCACTCTGAATAAAACCGCTTCAGCCTATTTCAGGTAGTCAGACTTTTTGGGGGGGAGCCCGGATAACACCTTACGGCGTTTCCGGGATAAAACCGGACTTTGTCCGGTTTTAGTAACCCCCACCGTCCGCTTTGGTAAAATTCGCCTGAATACGCTGATTTAAAAAATCCTCGGCGGTAATGGGCGGGTATTTGTTTGCGGGTCCTTCGATAAGCTTATCTTTATTTGCCTGACAAAAGAACGCGATTGACTGGCGGCTGCCGGTATATTCACCTGTTTTGGGCATGCGTACCCGGTGCAGGTTGGATTGCAATGCATCATCACTCCAGCGCTGTAACATGTCACCAATATTACAGGTGATCACATCGCCCCGGGGCGGCACGTTGGTCCAGCGCCCTTCCTGCGCCTCTTTGCCGGGGCAAACTTGCAGCCCGCCATGGCCTTCGTGCTGAAACAGCAGCGTTAAGCAATCAAAGTCGGTATGGGCGCCTGCCCGCCACAGCTTGCCCTGCTCTTCAACCGGCGTGGTCGGGTAGTAATGTAACAGCCTGAGTGTACTTTGATAGGCACCACTGGCCGGATCATGGGCCTGGGTAAAAAAGTCAGTATCAAAGCCCAGTTTATCGGCAAAACAACTGAGTACCTGCATACCTACCTGCCAGCACTGTTGCTCAAAATCCAGCATCTCTGTGGCAAACCCGGGTAGTTCCTCCTCGGTAGGCCACAGCCCTTGCATGAATGGGCGGGTGATCTGATAAGATTCTTTCTGATCTGGTGTGCCGGTACTTGGCCGAACCTGACTCAACGACTCCCAGCCTACATTAGCCCCTTTTGGGCGTGGATATTGCGCTTTAGTCTCTTCGCTTAATGCAAAAAACTGCTCAGCCGTGGTAAACGCATTATTGATGGCCTGTTGCGAAATGCCGTGATTGGCAATCTGAAAAAAACCCACCTCGGTAGCCGCGTGCCAGAGGGCTTCGGTAATTTGCGCTTTGCGCTGGGTAAAGTCGCTAAAATCGATAACCGGGATTTCCCGTTCATCGGCGTCTTCGCCCACCCCGCCATAGGTGGACTCACGGTTTAATTCATCAAGTTGATAAGGTGTTGTCACGTTCTTCTCCATTAACATTCGGGTACCAGGTACCGGGTTAAGGAGCAATGACCCAGCGTAACGCCTGCCAGCTTCTACTCCGCTATTTCACTTACTGTTTATTCATTGTTGTTCAGACTCCAGGGAAACCACAGTTGCTGAACCCACTGCACAGACTTAAACAGTAGTAAGCTCACACAGGCCAAAAATATCAAACCAGCAAAGGCCTGCGGAATTTTAAAAAATGAGGTGGAAAACTGAATAAAATAACCCAGTCCTTCTTCTGCGGCGACAAACTCCGCCACCACAGCACCAATCACAGCTAAGGTAATCGCCACGCGCAAACCACTGAATATATGCCCCATGGCATAGGGAATGCGAATTTGCCAGGTTTCGCGGTAGCGCGGTGCCTGCAAGGAACGACTCAGCTCAATTAACTCATCGGGTGTGGCCGACATACCGGTGATAGTGGATACCACCATCGG
This sequence comes from Marisediminitalea lipolytica, assembly GCF_001758465.1. Classification (GTDB taxonomy): domain Bacteria; phylum Pseudomonadota; class Gammaproteobacteria; order Enterobacterales; family Alteromonadaceae; genus Alteromonas; species Alteromonas lipolytica. The sequence goes on along the minus strand of NZ_MJIC01000004.1, from coordinate 185,608 downwards.
AAAAAACGTTATCAGGCAGGTGATCAGAATACGCGAAGGATCCTCTGTACCCACTAATACAATAATCAGCGGGGCCACTGCCACCACTGGTGTCGCCTGAATGACCACCAACATAGGGTATAACAACTTTTTTATGGTGGCAGAGCGCAGCATCACAATAGCCAGCGGCAAACTGATAGCCAGCGAAATAAAGAATCCTGACAATGCCACCCGCAATGTCGCCCACAAATGCGCCATCCAGCGGTTAAACTCCACGTCAAGAAACGCCTGCCAAATCGCCGATGGCATGGGCAAAATAAATTCCGGGACAGCCCAGACCCGGCAGCTTATTTCCCAGACAGCCACCAGGGCTAGCCAAAAAAGTAAAATCCATAAGCGTGATAACAACGTTTTCATTTTAATCCGCACTCACCTGGGCATAGATATGGGTACGCACTCTTGCCGTTAACGCTGCAAAGTCCGGGTGCTGCAAGGTCTGCTGACTCCTTGGCCGGGGCAAATCTATAACGATATCTTCCACCACACTGCTGGGTCTGGCACTCATCACCACAACCCGGTCGGCCAGTAATACCGCTTCACTGATGGAATGGGTAATAAACACCACGGTTTTAGGCTGTTGCTGCCATAAATCCAGTAAATCAAAACCTATGCGTTCCCGGGTTAAAGCATCCAGGGCACTGAAGGGTTCGTCCATTAATAAAATGTCCGGATTCAGCAACATGGCTCTGACAATTCCCACCCGCTGTTGCATACCGCCCGAGAGCTGATGGGGATACCGTTGCGCTACGCCATCGAGCCCGGCACGTTTGAGTAGTACGCTCGCCTGTTCACTCTCTGCTTTACTCACCCGCCCATACTTATGTTTAAGCGGAAAAGTCACATTATCAAGCACGGTTAACCAGGGTAGCAACGTGGGCTTTTGAAACACAATGCCGACGTCATCGCGCGGGGCGGTAACTGCATGACCATACACTTCAACGGCCCCATCGGCTGGTGACAATAATCCGGCAATCATTCGCAGGAGCGTTGATTTACCGCACCCCGAGGGCCCCACCACGGCCACAAACTCATGCTGACTGATAGTGCTGGATAACCCTTTGATCACCCAGTCTCCGGCCGGTTCAAAACGGTGACTGATTGCGGCCAGTTCAATACTGGCCTGTTGCAGCGCTTGTTTTTCCATTACTCTGCGGCACCAGCAAAAGCAAAAGAAGCCACCGCCGATTCGGCGTCCAGGCTGTCTTCTGTCAGGTTGTTGGCTTTGGCTACGTACTTCCAGGTGGTCGCCAGATACGCTTTGGTAAATACGCCAAAACCGTCACGTTCTGTAATGGCATTAAAGACCAATGGATAAGTCGCTTCAATTTGTTCTTTGGCGATGACCGCATCCACTTCGGGCACCTGCTGATGAATATCCTTGCCGGCTTGTTCTGCCTGATGATAAGCAAACTCAATGGCCTGATGCATGGCTTTGGCAAAACGTTTTACCAAATCAGGATTGCTGGCCAGTAACCGTTCAGAGGCAATTACCGACGAACTGTAAAGGGATAAACCGCTTTCTGACCAGGGCAAAATGCGCAGGGTTTTACCCGCCGACATTGCCTGTTGCTTGTACAGGCCCAAATTAGTAACCCAGGCAATAATAGCGTCGACATTACCCGATAGCATCATGGGACCTAACGCTCCCACATTGGCTTTAATCAGGGTTAAGTCTTTTTCCTGCATCTGATGCTGAGCCAGCACCAAAGGTAAAAAAGCATTGGATGAGGTAAATGCTGATGTTGCAACTTTTTTGCCTTTTAAATCGCTGATGCGGGTGACCGGGCTGTCAGAAAGCACATAGAATGCATGGGGTGCTTCAGTAAAATAAGGATGAATAGCCACAACCGGCACGGGAGACTGGGCTTTTGCCGCCATCAGGGTGCCAATGTCGGCAAAGCCAAAGTGGGCGCGCCCCGCGGCCACACGGGTAATGGAGTCGGTAGAACCTCTTCCCGTCAGCACTTTTACTTCGATGTTTTGTGCGCTGAAAAAACCTTGTTCTATGCCAACATAAACCGGGCTTTTATCACCCCCGGGTAACCAATCCAGCTGAAATACCACGTTATCTTTCGCAACGCTTGGCGTGATCCACAACCACCCTACCAAAAACAGCGCCCAACCTTTTTTCATTTACACTCCCGCACGGCCGGCCCGGGCTCATCAGCCACAGACCGTTTTCCAAATCTAAGAGTAACTTCAGCAAGCGGCGCGCCATGTTGGCTGATTGGCCAGAGAAAGCGGTATTTGGTTAGCCGCTGGCGCATTTGTAACAAAACCAACAGCCCAAACCTGGTGTGAGGTGAACCATAAATGCTCTGTGTTAGTGCATAAAGCCCCGTCATGCTGCATGATAGGGCGTTAATGGTGTGGCTTGCTGTCAGGCATTGCCACTGGTCATTTTTTTCAGCGTGCGGTCTTTTTTCACAAAATGATGATACAGCGCAGCTGCTATGTGCCCGCCAACTAACAGCAATGTCAGCAACTCACCAAACAATGCCTTGTGAATAAAGTCGATTGGCTTTTCAAAGGTTTCAAAATCTAACCCTAAACCGTTAACTACCACGGCTTCAAATAGAGCGGTATTACCAAACTCCGGGATGTTAAACAGGAAGTAAAACTCGGTATCCACGCCAGTACCGATGTAACCGGTCAACGGGACGATGATCAGCACACCATAGAGTGCATAGTGCCCCCAGTGCGCTGCCAGATGCGCAAGTTTAGAGCCGGGTTCATCATCGGGCAGGCGGTTCTTTGCCCGCCAGATAATTCGTAGCACCACCAGCACGCCAACGGTAACACCGAAAGATAAGTGTAATTGCAGCGCAGTCCAGTTTTCCGGCGTTTTGTACTCGGTAAACCAGTGCCGGTAGTAAACGCTCAGATAAGCGCCCAGAAAAAGTAACGCGGTAAGCCAATGGATCCATTTCGCGATTGCGCCGTAATTATCGGCCGTATTTTTAAGTGCCATGTGTGTCCAGCAGTAAACAATAAAAGACCAGTTTACTGTGAGTTACGGTGAACTTCATTCGGTTATTTATTGTGGTAAAACCGGTAAAATAGAATTGTCCGGCTACGCTTTCGCCGTCGCTTTTTATTCCGCCACTTTAGCCGTCGAGCCGCGTATTGCCAGACTAACGCCTACGGTACACTTTTTACGGGACGCCTGGGGATTGTCCTTACGCCGAAACAACATCTCCATTGCTTCCTGGGCCATTTCCTCCAGCGGCATGCGGATACTGGTTAACGGGGGGGTCATAATTGCACACCAGTCCACATCATCAAAGCCAATCACCGAAAGCGCCTGAGGCACTTTAAGGCCTATTGAGGCGGCGTAACGGATAATGTTTAAGGCAATGCCATCATTACCGGCAATAACAGCAGTTACATTTTGTTTGTCCAACAGGTCCTGAGCCTCTGCTGACAGGGTGTCGGAAAAGTCGCTTTCTGCCAGCCAAACCACTTCACCACCGCTTTTTTTGATGCAATGTACGGCACCATCGGTACGTAACTGCATGTTATCAGAGTGACGTGGCCCGCTGATGATACCAATGCGCTGATGACCGAGACTCAATAAATGCGCCGCCTGCTGCGCGCCGCCATCGTAGTGATCCGGCGTAACCACATCAAAATCCGGCAGATCACGGTCGATAACCACCACAGGGAGTAATGGCGCTGATGCTGAAATGGTATTTAACTGACTGCCCGGAAACCACAGCAGGCCGTCGGCACCTGACTGAGCAAAGCTTTGTGCACGATTTAATTCGGTTTCAGCCTGAGCATAGCTGTTGGCAAAAAATACCGAGTATTGCCTGGTTGCACAGACTCTTTCCACACAACCCGCCAGGGCAGAAAATAACGGATAACGAAAATCAGGTAGCAATAACCCAATGGTAGAAGTTGAACCGGTTTTCATGCTCCGGGCGGCTTTATTGGGTTGATACCCCAGTTCTGCCACCACTCCCAGCACCCGCTCGGTAACGGCTTTACTGATTGCCCCTTTGCCGTTTAACGCGTAGGAGGCCGTCGCCAGTGAGACCCCCGCCGCTTTGGCCACGTCTTTAAGCGTGGGCGGCGATTTGCTGACAGGTGGTTTTGGTTGGTTCATAAGCCCCGGATAGCAGTAGAAAAATTAAAATAAAACGCTTATCGAATTTACCTTAAGGCAATCATTCTGACCAGCTTTGTGGTTATTACAATAAAAAAGCGGGAGACTTTCTGCAAAGTCTCCCGCTAATTACGCAGCTTAGCTCTGTTTAATAGAAGCTTGCTTTAAACTCAATACCAAAGGTACGAGGCTGGTTTGCAATACCGGTAAAGTTGTTAAAGTCGATAGCACCGGTTACTGTCTCTTCGTCGGTGATATTTCTCGACCACAGCGCCACTTCGTAACCTTCATGGGTCTGATAACCAATTCTTAAACCACCTTCCAGTGACTCTTCAGCGGTAAATTCCGTTGAGTTATACAAGAACAGGTTAGTTTCGCTCTTGTATGCCCAGTCGGTAAAGAAGTACAGATCGCCAGACTCCATCGGCACGGTGTAACGGGCAGTCAGACTACCAATCCACTCCGGTGCCTGTGGCAGACGGTTACCATCGATAAGCGCAAAGCCATTGGCATTGATAGGATCAAGTACGGTACATCCTGAACCACAAGGCGCTACACCCAGGTCAGCATCCTGAATTTCAGTATCGTTGTAACTGCCTGCAGCGGTAACGATAAAATCAGGCGTCAGCGCGATTTCAAATTCGGCTTCGATACCCTGCCCCACCGTTGTATCGGCATTCAGCAAACGGGTGTTGTTGTCTTCACCACCTACCGCAGTAAGTTGCTGACCATCAACTTCGTAACGGAATACGGCAACATTTAAGCGCGCGTCGCCGTCTAACAGCGTTGACTTCACACCAGCTTCAACGGAGATAAGCGTTTCAGCATCAACCGCCGTGGTGTAATCCGGGGTACCGGCAATTGACGGAGCACGGAAACCTTTAGCGATACGACCATAAACCATTACACCTTTATCCAGTGTGTAGTTGGTAGAGATATCCCAGCTGATTTCTGACTCATCCGTCTCCGCGTAAGCACTGTTTGGATTAACCACCGGCTGACCGCCGTTAGCCAGTACCTGAACCGAACTAAAGCGTTTGGTATCGTTGGTCCAGCGCGCACCACCGGTTACGCTCCATACATCAGTAAGGTCGTAGGATGCACTTACGAAAGCACCAAAAGTATGGTTACCCTGGCGTTGGAAATTCAGTGAATTCAGCGTACCGCCTGCTTCGGTGTTGTAACCAAAGTCGTTGTTAGTGGCATCTTCATAAAAATAAAATAAGCCGGTCTGGTAGTTGAATGCATCGCTGAAGTTACTGGCCAGGCGCAGTTCCTGGGAGTATTGCTTAGCCGCATTACCGCCAGCGGTTTCTACCGAGAAGAAAGGGGCCGCAGCCGGATCGCAGCTTGCGCAACCACCGTCTACATCACCCAGTGAGTAAAACGTCATATCTTCATAAGCACTGATTGAGGTCAGCGTGTAATCACCCAGTTCGAAGGTGGCACGAACAGAGCCGCCGTCCTGCTTCATGCGTGAAGCATTGTGGCCATCCTGATTAACCGAGTAACGGTCGAAGCCCTTACCAAAACCTTTAGTTCCTGCATCAATTGCGTTGGCGTAAAAGATAGTTGAAGTACCGTTTAGATCGCGGTGGTGATAGTTAAACAATACGCTGATGTCGTCTGACGGCGTCCAGTTTAACTGCACTCGCGCAGCATTATCATGATAGCCACCCAGCGCGTCTTTCTCACTGGTAAATTCGTTATCTACATAGTCACTGCGGTTTTGCGTGATACCAGATACGCGACCGGTTAACGTGCCGTCGATCAGCGTGCCGCCCACAGCGCCCTGAACGTTAGTCTGGCCGAAACGACCAAAACTGGCACTGATATAACCGTCTAAGTCTTCGGTCGGTTTTTTGGTATCAATTTTTACCACACCAGCCGGCGTGTTACGGCCAAACAGGGTGCCCTGGGGGCCTTTCAGTACTTCGATGCGCTCAACATCAAAGATAGGGAAACCTTTCATGTTGGGAGAAGACTGGATCACATCGTCATAAACCAGCTCAACAGGTTGAGACGCGTTAAAAGAGAAGTCAGTGTTACCAAAACCACGAATGTAAAAACGCGGGAAGCTGCGGCCCATTGATGACTCGGCTACCAGACTGGGCACCCGTGCGGTTAAAAATTTAATGTCGTCACCGGATACTGAATATGCATTCACTTTTTCCATGTTTACCACACTCATGGTAATTGGAACTTCCTGCGCATTCTCTACTCGTTTTTGCGCCGTAACGCTGATTACTTCAAGTTTACCAGTCGCGTTTTGCTCTGTGCTGTCCTGCGCTTGCAGGCCAAAGCTGACGGCTAATGCCAAGGCGCTTACTAATGGCGCTTTTTTACTTCTAAAAGATGAGTTCATGAAATGGTGTACCAAGTTAAGTGAATCGTTTCACTTAATTTATTTCAAAATTTCATCATATTGTCAACAAACAAACATAAAAACGCCAAATTTCCACTAGAAAAGCCGCCTTTATGCTGATAAATTGAGTGAAACGTTTAATCTAATGTTAAATCATTGCCAACTCAGGTGTGTCGTGTTTACTCATAAAACAGAGATTTGCTTAACGGACGAACAGCGCTTTAATTTAATGACCGTGCCAACGGATCGTCCGGTTCCCGTGGTTATAGACTGTGATGCCGGCAATGAAATTGATGATCAGTTTACTATTGCCTGGTCGTTGTTACGGGCCGACCGTATCGATTTACAAGCTATCTATGCGGCCCCCTACACCAACGCCTTTTTTGCCAACCAGGATGGTCAGCCAACCCGGGTTGCCGAAGCAAAAGATGGCATGTTGCGCAGTTACAACGAAATACAGCATGTCTTGTCGTTATTAACGCCAATCAGCCCTCCCCCGGTTTTTCAGGGGGCAAACAACTATTTAAAGGATTGCAGTACACCGGTCACTAACCCGGCCGTTGCAGATTTAATCGAGCGCGCCAGAAAAGCCCCTTCTACTCTGCACGTTGTTGTTATTGGTGCGCCAACCAATATTGCCACGGCACTGTTGTTAGCACCGGATATCGCTCAGCGTATTCATATACTCTGGCTTGGTGGTCACAGCCCTGACTGGCCGGACACCGAGGAATTTAATCTGATGCAGGATATCAGTGCGAGCCGGGTGATACTCGACAGCGAGGTGGCGCTCACCTGGTTTCCCTGTATGGGCGTTACCAATACCATGGCGACTTCGGTACCCGAAATGCAGTATTATCTGCAAAATACCAGTCGGATTGGTGATTATCTCGCTACGCTGGCACCGCAGTTTCCCTGGATCACCTTTGCCGCCCGCAAGGTAATCTGGGATATCGTGACGATTGGCTACCTGATTTCACCGGCGTGGTTTAGCAGTGAGGTAATAGCATCGCCGGTGTTAAATGATAATCTCACCTGGAGCCGGGACGACCGACGACATCCGATCAGACAAATTCGCTACATCGAGCGAGACCGTTTGTTTGAAGATATTTTCCGTCGTCTTATCGACGCCGATAAAACCGAAAAGTGACCTGATGACCACTATTGTGACCCTGCTTGGCAGCATTGTGTTGCTGTTTGTTATCGCCTGGATAAGTTCTGCAAATCGTAAGGCGATACGACTCCGCGTAGTGAGCGGGGCTTTTTTACTGCAGCTTGCCATCGTCGCGTTTATTCTTTTTGTGCCGGCGGGGCGTCAACTGCTGCTAACTTTAGCGGCAGGTGTCAGTAATGTGCTCGATTATGCCGGTCAGGGTATACAGTTTCTGTTTGGCGAACTCACCAACGCTCAGTATGGCTTTATTTTTGCCATCCAGGTGTTACCTATTATCGTCTTTATGTCAGCGCTGATGTCACTGTTATATTATCTGGGCATTATGCAGCGCATTGTGCGGGTTATTGGTGGTGGCCTGCAGGCATTGTTAGGCACCAGCCGCACCGAATCCATGGCTGCCACCGCCAATATATTTGTGGGCAACAGCGACGTATTCGTATTAATGCGGCCTTATGTCAGGGGCATGACTGACTCCGAGCTATTTGCCCTGATGACAGGTGGTGTTGCTTCCATCGCCGGTGGCGTAATGCTCGGCTATGCAGGCATGGGTATAAACCTTGAGTACTTGCTGGCCGCGGCGTTTATGTCAGCCCCGGGCGGTTTGTTGATGGCTAAAATGCTTTATCCTGAGACCGCAGCGGTAAATGATGACGCCGTTGATGACAAGGTACTGCATCAGCATACCCATTCGTCTGTAATTGAAGCCATTACCGAAGGCGCCGCCAGCGGTTTACAGCTGGCTCTTGGCGTTGGTGCTATGCTGCTGGCATTTATTGCACTGATCGCTCTGTTTAACGGCATGATGGGTGGTTTGCTGGGCTGGTTCGGAATAGAAGGGATTACCCTTGAATGGCTGTTTGGCCATTTATTTGCCCCCTTTGCCTGGCTGCTGGGAGTGCCTGCTGAAGAGATTCTGCCAGTCGGCAATCTGCTTGGCCAAAAACTGGTGCTCAACGAATTTGTTGCCTATGTCAATCTGGCTCAAATTCAAACCACCTTAAGCACGCATACGCAACTGGTGACGGTGATTGCTTTGGCTGGCTTTGCCAACCTTTCTTCTCCGGCAGTATTAATTGGAGTACTGGGTGCGATGCTGCCAGAGAAAAAAGCACTGATAGCCCGCATGTGTCCTAAAGTTATTCTGGCCGGCGTACTAGCCAACCTGATGAGTGCATCTCTTGCCGGTCTATGCTACCAGCTCTCACTACTACTTTAAGGCACACGGTTCACACACCTTGTTACTAAAGGGTGCTGGCCAGCTTAGCAATCGGGCAGTAGCATAGTCTGATCATTCGCCAGAATTCGAGCCCAGACCCCGGTTATTATGCAGCGTAAGTGGACCAACATTTTAAGAATAGTCGCCGTTATCGTAACGGTTGTCAGTATTGCCGTATTTGCCCCGGTGCAAGCGCTCTATGTTTATCTGATGCCGTTGTCTGACTCCCCGCAAACAGAACTTAACCGCGCCGTGGAAGCCGGGTTGGACGGTGTTATCGTTTATGTGGATCGTCCCTCAGAAATACCCGATATCGCTTTAGCGGCAGGATGGCATGATAAAGCCACTCAGCAGCCCGCCTCTCCTGATGCCTTGTTTAAAATTGGCAGCATCAGTAAGCTTTACGTGGCGGCGGCAGTGACCCGCTTAGTGGCACAAGGCCAGCTTCAACCAGACCGGACTTTACTGGATTATTTACCCCGGTTGGCCGCCAGAATAGCCAACGCAGACAGCATAACACTCAGAATGCTGGTACAGCATCGCAGTGGTATTCCCAATTACTCTGACCAGCCTGATTTTCCCTGGCTTGCCCCTTTTGCTGCCGGGCAGGACACAATCCGTAGTCTGGCGTTAATTTACGATAAACCGGCCAATTTTGCCCCGGATACCGATTATCAGTATTCGAATACCAATTATTTGCTTATTGGCAGCATAATCGATAAAACCCTTGGCTACAGCTATCAGCGTTATATTGCTCATCAATTTCTGCAGCCGCTGGGACTGACAGATACCTTCGGCTCTGCGCAACAGGCAAACCAGCAGGCCCTGATGAGTGGATACTTAGAAGATGATGACACCAATTTAAAAGGCCTGGTATTTACTGGCGCACCCGGCGCCATGGTGGCAAGTGCCAGGGATGTGGCTGCTTTCATCAGAGCACTCAATAACGGCTCGCTTCTCACAGCACAAGAGCAGGCTTTATATTCCACGCTGTACGTCAGCAGTCATGATGGCTGGTTACCGGGCTATCTGAGTTTTGGCCGTTTTGATGCCAGTACCAATACCGTCATCGTTTTATTTACTAATACCAGCGGCGACAACGCCTGGCTATTAGGCGATATTACCTGTAAGCGCCTGCTTAAGATAATCCGGCAACAATCTGTCGAATCCTGACAAATTCATTTATTCTTATAAAAATGTTACTGACTGTACATTAAGCTGATCTATTTACTGAATGGCAGACTATCTTATTATGCATGCAGTCAACACGGCCATTCGAGGTTAAATACCCGATCGGTAACTTGTTGCCAAAAGATGAATTTAACACAGGGAAAACAATGACCAATACCAGAACTACAACAATTGCCGCCCTCTTAGCTGCCCTGCTTATTGCAGTGGTCGTGTGGTTTTCGTTTTTCAGCCGGGTCACACCGCCTGATTTCTCTGAATTTCCGGCTGGCCCCGAACGCAAACAGGCTTTCTTTGGCTACTTTGAACCCATCGTACACGAACTGAACGCTGAGATTGCCGCCGATCGCACTACCGTGCAGGAGAAATGTCAGGCGGATAACGAACCAGCACTGGCCGCCCTGGCTAAAAAATATCGCGTTGATGAAACGGATACCAAGGCAGAATCCCTGTGCAAAGTGTTATTACGACGGGTTGATATTGTACCAGCGTCTTTAGCGCTGGCTCAGGCAGCTAATGAGAGCGCCTGGGGCACCTCCCGCTTTGCCAGACTCGGGAATAACTTTTTTGGCCAATGGTGCTTTGTAAAAGGTTGCGGCATCGTGCCAAACGATCGCGATCAGGATAAAGCCCATGAAGTGGCTGATTTCCGCTCTCCCAAAGACTCTGTCGCCAGCTACATGATGAATCTGAATAGTCACGATGCGTATAAAACCCTGAGGAACATCCGTCAGTCGTTGCGCGAAAAAAATGCCACTGTTTCGGGTATCGAATTAAGCCACGGTCTGAACAGCTATTCTGAACGTGGTGAAGAATACGGTAAGGAACTCAGGGAGATGATTCGGTTTAACAAACTGACACAGTATGACAAGCCAGCTTAACCCCATATACCTGTAGAGCTTATCGGGTAACCACTGAACCCGGAGCAAGTTGCTGATTTGCGGCAATAACGACTCCGGGCAAGATGGTACTACCCTCTCCTATTGTCACGTTATCGCCAATTTCAATGGGCCGCGCCTGCTGCCATCCCGCTTTGCGTCGCGCGGCTTCAAGGGGATGAGTTAACGAAGCAAACACTACCCCGTCACCAACACTCACATCCTTACCAAAGCGAATGGCTGCTGCATCCAGCAGCACCACCTGGTTGCCCAGAAAAAGACTGCCTGACGCGTAAATATTAATCCCGTAATCGCAGGCAAAATCATTCCCCAGCTCGATGGTTTGCACATGAGGTAATAACTGTTTTAGCAATGTATTCCGCGCAATCTGGTCTGCACTGGAGAGTTGATTCAGTTTACAACACAGTGTTTTAGCTACTGCACGGGCCTGCATAAGCACCGGATGGTGAGTCTGGTACCACTGGCCGCTGTATACCTGATGCCAGATATCATTCTGTGGAAGGGTCATAATAAATTCGGGTTGAGGAACATCGTCCGATGGTAAGCCACAAAAAAGCCCGCAACAAGTGCGGGCTTTTCGAAGTTAACAGTAACGCAAGGATTAGTAATCTTAGTTAAGCTTCTCTTTGATACGTGCAGATTTACCTGAACGCTCACGCAGATAGTAAAGCTTGGCGCGACGAACTGCACCGCGACGTTTCACTTCAATAGAAGATACCGCCGGGCTGTGTGTTTGGAACACACGCTCTACGCCTTCGCCACTTGAAATTTTACGTACTGTAAAAGACGAGTGAAGACCACGGTTACGCTTAGCGATAACAACACCTTCGTATGCCTGAAGACGCTCTTTGTCACCTTCAGTTACACGAACTTTAACAATAACTGTGTCACCTGGGCCGAACGCAGGAACATCAGCTTTAAGCTGTGCTTGTTCAATTTTTTTGATGATATCTTGACTGACTTTGCTCATCATATCCTCTCATCCTAGTTAACTGTCATCTTGCTGCAACGACGCCTGGAAAGCTTCCAGTAACCGTTGTTGCTCCTCAGTCAGAGCTAGGTCGTTTAATAACTCAGGACGACGCAACCAGGTTCTACCCAATGCTTGTTGCAATCGCCACTGTCTGATTTTTTCGTGATCACCACTGAGTAACACACCGGGTACTGCTTTCCCATCAAGTACTTCAGGGCGGGTATAGTGTGGGCAATCAAGCAAACCATGCGTAAATGAGTCTTCAATTGCTGAATCACTGTGACCGAGTACACCCGGCACTAATCGTGCAATTGCGTCCATCATTACCATGGCAGGCAGTTCGCCGCCACTTAACACGTAATCACCAATTGACCATTCTTCGTCAACGTGGTTTTCAATCACGCGTTCATCAACCCCTTCGTAACGGCCACACAACAAGATTAACTTATCGTTGGCTGCCAGCGACATAACACCAGCCTGGGTCAGCGGTTTACCCTGTGGAGACAGGTAAATCACTTTACTGTTTTCACCGCCCGCCTGTTTGGCTGCGGTAATGGCGTCGGTTAGCGGTTTAACCATCATCAGCATGCCAGGACCACCACCATAAGGGCGATCATCGACGGTGCGATGACGATCGTGTGTATAGTCTCTTGGGTTAAAGTGCTCAACTGCCAGTGTGCCGTTCTTCACTGCCCGTCCAATTACTCCTTGTTGAGTAAAGGGAGCGAACATTTCAGGAAACAAACTGATAATGCCGAACCATTTTTCCGCGGTCACTTAAAACCCCGGATCCCATTCAACCGTAATCACCCGCTCGGTTTTATCTACGGTTTGTACGACAGAGTCGAATACAAACGGTAATAGTCTTTCTTTCTGACCAAAAGCGTCGTTCGCCTTTGCTTTAACGCGAATCACGTCGTTAGCGCCGGTGTTAAACACTTCTTTCACCACACCCAGCTCGTAACCTTGCGTAGTTACTACCTGCATGCCGTTCAGCTCCCGCCAGTAAAACTCATCGTCTCCCAGTTCAGGAAGTTGCTCGGTATCGATACTGATATCCAGATTCTTAATGCGCTCGGCATCATCCCGGGTCTCAATACCAACTAACTTTGCTACGATGGCTTTGCCATGCGGGCGCCACTGGTCAATCTGGTATTCTTTACCATCAGCCAGTAACCACGGGCTGTAGTCGAAAATACCTTCTGGTACCTCGGTATAGCTGTTGATTTTGACCCAACCTTTCACTCCGTAAGAAGCACCGATTTTGCCAACAACCACTTTGTCAGACGCTTGACTCATCTAAACCTACCAGAATTAGCGCAGCTTACGCTGCGGCTTTTTTAGCTTCTTTTACCAAGCTGTTAACGCGCTCAGATAAGCTTGCGCCAACACCAACCCAGTACTCTACACGTTCCAGGTCTAAACGCAGACGTTCTGCCTGACCTTGTGCAGTTGGGTTGAAGAAACCGACGTTTTCAATGAAACGACCGTTTCTTGCACGGCTGCTGTCTGCAACCACTACTTGATAAAATGGACGCTTTTTGGCGCCACCACGCTGTAAACGAATAGTAACCATAAATGCCTCAAACTCGTTGTAGCGTTACCGTTAACTTACCTTTTCAGACCCTGAATAAAATACATCCAGGTCGAAAGGCCGCCGAATTATACGTATACGCTATGAAATTGCAAGGCTTATCAGCGATTAATTGCCTGATAGCTGCGGGAATGACGGGAGGTCGAAGATTAACATTTACTGACTTTTCTTAACTGGGCATCAGCAAACGTCTGCTTCATAATACCACTTTATTTTCTCTGCACGGTACTTCCATTGATTTTAACTAAAGACGTCCTTAAATGGCTGGCGCAGTTACTGGCCCCTTACAAGTTAAAAGTATTTTTTGCCATTGCGGCCCTGACCATTGCCGCCGGTGCCTGGCTATTACTGGGCCAGGGCATAAAGTTAACTGTCGATGAAGGGCTTACCGCCGGCAACATAAGCCGTCTTGATGCAGCAATTGGCTGGGTATTTTTATTTGCCGTTGTAGGCTGCCTGGCCACTTATTTTCGCTTTTACCTGATGACCTGGCTGGGCGAGCGTATCAGCGCGGATATTCGCATTCAGGTATACCACCATTTACTCACCCTGCCGCCGGGCTTTTTTGCCGAGACCCGTACCGGCGAAGTGATATCCCGTTTTACTAACGACACCAGCGTGATTCAAACCGTAGTTGGAATGAGCCTGTCCATGGCACTACGGTCTTTGGTTGGTTTTGTTGGTGCGCTGGTGCTAATGACCATAACCAGCCCCATGCTTACCCTGTGTGTACTTCTGGCAGTGCCATTTATTCTGGTACCGCTTAAACTCATCGCGCCAAAAGTACGCCTCTATTCCCGCCAGAGTCAGGACCGTATTGCCGACATGGGCTCACAAATTGATGAAACCCTGCACGAGATAATGGTGGTGCAGGCTTTTAATGCGGTGGCCAGCGAACAACGTAAATTTACCGCCAAAGTCACTTCTGCCTTACAGGCGGCGTCCACCCGCATTCACTATCGTTCAATGTTAATTGGCGTCATCATGTTGGTAAGCATGGTGTCTGTTATTGCCATTGGCTGGCTGGGGATCCGACAGGTGATGACCGGTCAAATCAGTGCCGGGCAATTATCCGCCTTCTTGTTTTATGCCGTATTAGCCGGTAGCAGCATTGCCACTATCAGCGAAGTGCTTGGTGACATTCAGCGCGGTGTAGGAGCCAGTGAGCGCCTGCTGGAATTGCTGGCGACTCAGGCCAACAACAATAGCGGCGTAAAAAACCTGCCGGGATTAACCACGCCGCCTGAGATAGTATTTAACCAGGTGGATTTTGCTTACAGCAAGAATCATCCCTTATTTACCCGTTTTTCTTTGACTATCGCCGCAGGTGAATGTGTCGCGTTGGTTGGCCCCAGTGGCGCCGGTAAATCGTCGCTGTTTCAGCTACTCCAGTATTTTTACCCTATTCAGGCCGGTAGCATTAGCCTTGATGAGCATAAAATAACCGAACTCACCTTAGAGAGTCTGCGCCAGCAAATTGCACTGGTACCACAGGAGCCGGTGATTTTTGCCAGCACGGTAATGGATAACATTCGCTATGGTCGCCCCGATGCCTCTGAAGAGGAGGTCATTGACGCGGCTAAACAGGCCTTTGCCGATGATTTTATTAACGAGTTAAGCGAGGGTTATCACACCCAGCTGGGTGAACGCGGGGTCAAACTCTCTGGCGGCCAGCGCCAGCGTATCGCAATCGCCCGCGCCATTCTGGCCGATCGCCCGGTGTTATTGCTGGACGAGGCCACCAGCGCGCTTGACGCAGTCAGCGAACATAAAGTGCAGCAAGCGCTTCGCTATTTGATTAAGGGCCGTACTACCCTGGTTATTGCCCACCGTCTGGCGACAGTCCAAATGTGCGATCGAATTGTCGTGCTCGAAAAAGGCACTGTGCGCGCCTCCGGCACACACGATGAACTGATGAAAAGCGACACCTTGTATAAGGAGTACGCTGAGTTGCAACTCATTCCCTAGCCGCTTAACAAACCATTGGCGATAATACGAATTATTAACAATAAAATAATAATGCACCCTCTTTACACGAACTGCGTAACAGTTCATGTAAAAGGTCTTCGGGAAGCGACATGTTAAAGTTTTTGAAGAAATCACTCTGGATCACAGCACTCCTGCAACTGGCAGTTATTACACTACCGGTATCGGCGCAAAGCTGGGGTGGCAGAGGAAACAGTGCCAAGCTTGTAGTACTCAACAACATTGAGTTTATGTACGAGCAAAAAAACGTAGAGGCCGTGGGCACGGCCGAGGCAGTTAAATCTGTCACGCTGTATCCTGCAGTGGCAGACGAAGTGACTGCCGTGAATTTTAAACCCGGCCAAAAAGTCACTAAAGGTGATGTCCTTATTACACTGGATGACCGCCGTCAGGTCGTCGCCGTGCGTCGGGCTGAATTACAACTGGAAGAAGCCGAACGTGTTCTTAAACGTTTGATAGACAGCCGTGATCGCGGCGCCGTAGCACAAAGCGAAATTGATACCGCCCGCACAGCCCGCGACCTGGCCAGGGTAACGCTTGATGAAGCCAACGCCGATTTGGAAGACCGTCGGGTGATTGCCCCGTTCAGCGGTTATGTAGGGTTAACAGACGTTGAGGTTGGTGACCGCGTTACCACCACTACCGTTATTACCACGCTGGATGACCGCAGCAACCTGTATGTTAATTTCAGAGCGCCGGAATCCGCCGTTACCTTATTAATGTCGGAAAGCAAAGTCACGCTACAACCATGGGCATCGCGGGATGTTTCGTTGTCGGCAAATATTGCCCAGCTCGATTCACGCATTAACAATACCGATCGTACGATGGCGGCACGAGCGCTGCTTGCTAACGAACGGGATATCTACCGCCCGGGCATGAGCTTCAGAGTAAAGCTGAATCTCCAGGGCGAACTGTACGCTGCGATTCCGGAAGCGGCCTTACTGTGGGGCGCCACCGGCGCTTATATTTATACCGCGGTGGATAACAAAGCCAAACGTGTTGATGTAAGTGTGCATCAGCGCTTACGCGGCACAATTTTAGTCAGTGGCGATCTGCAAGACGGTGACGTACTGGTAGCCGAAGGCATTCAGTCGCTGCGCGAGGGTCAGGCCATCACCACCTCTTTGGCGCGGAGAGAAGCCAATGAGTAACCTCGCAGATAATCATAACGACCTGCCCTCGTTATCGATTCGCCGCCCGGTCCTGATCATTGTTTTAAACCTGCTGATTGCCATTGCCGGTTATGCTGCGCTAAATGGTCTTGAAGTACGTGAACTGCCGGATGTTGATACGCCTACTATTACGGTAAGCGCGCAGTATCCTAATGCCTCACCGGAAACCGTGGATGCTGAAGTAACGGCTCACCTTGAAGGGGCAGTAGCCAGGGTAAGCGGGGTTAAAAACATTTATGCTCAGAGTGAAGAGAACTCTGCACGTATTCGGGTAGAGTTTCGTCCGGGCATTAACCTTGACGATGCTGCCAATGAGACCCGCGAATCGGTAAGCCGTGTGCAGCGCCAGTTGCCCGACGAAGTAGAACAGGTATCCATCATTAAGGCCGATAACGATGCCCAGGCAGTGGTGAGCCTTGCTGTTTCCAGTGAAACACTCGATCTGGAAACCCTGACCGAACGCGTTGATACTGATTTAGCGCCTCTGTTTTTAAGTATTCCCGGCGTTGCCGATGTGACCCTTAACGGCGATCGCGAACGTGTGCTGCGGGTGTCTGTTGACCCCCTGCGCCTTACCAGTTTTGGTTTGTCTATGACGGACGTGGCTAATGTGCTGCGCACCGCGCCCTTTGACGTGCCAGCAGGCAGCATTCAGTCCAGCGATCAGATGCTGATTGTGCGGGCTGATGCCACCTCACTGACCGCCAATGATGTAAAAGATATCATTATCACCGGTGATACCCGCATCGGGGATGTGGCCAGCGTGTATTTTGGTCCGGCAGATTCCACCAGCGCGGTACGCCTGGACGGCAAACCGGTGATTGGATTAGGCGTTATTCGCCAGGCCAGTTCCAATACCATCGAAATCTCTGACGAAATTCTGGCCATGGTAAACACCTTCGACGAGCGCTTCCCTGAAATGCAGATTCAGGTGACTTCCGACGACGCTGAGTTTATTCGTGATTCAGTGGAAGAAGTAGCGTTTTCGCTGGGCCTGACCATTATTCTGGTGGTCTTTACCCTACTCTTTTTTATTGGTTCCTGGCGTGCCACCATTGTTCCGGCCCTGTCTATTCCCGTCTCGTTAACAGGTGCCTTAGCCATTATCTGGGTACTGGGTTTCTCTATTAATATCCTGACCTTGCTGGCATTAGTACTGGCCACCGGGATGATTGTGGATGACGCCATTGTGGTATCTGAGAACATTCAGCGCCGCCGTACCATGGGCCTTGGTGCCCGCGCGGCTGCTGTTATCGGTACCCGGGAGGTATTCTTTGCGGTAATTGCTACCACAGCGGTGTTGGCCTCGGTATTTATTCCCATCGCATTTTTGCCCTCTACTGCCGGGCGACTATTCCGGGAGTTTGGTGGTGTATTGGCAGGCTCCGTGATTATTTCCTCCTTTGTGGCGTTATCACTGGTACCCGCCTTAACCGCCCGCTTGCCGGTTAAATCTCAACAGGCAAACAAACGCAGCTTATTTGATGCCACATTAGGACGACTCGGACTTTACTGCCTGCAGTTTTATAAAACCTCGCTGGTCTGGTCGCTTAAATATGCCTGGCTGGTATTGGTATTGTGTTTACTGGCCGGTGCCGGTGCGTATTTCACCGCTCAAAATATCGAAAATGAACTCTTACCCAGCGAAGACCGTGGCACTATTCGCATTTTCGCCCGCGGGCCGGATGGTGTTGGCCGCAACTTTATGGACCGCCAGGCCATGCGGATGGAAAGCCTGTTAATGCCCTATGTAGAAAGCGACGAAATTGAGTCTATCTATACGGTTGTGGGTCGCTGGGACCCCAATATTGTGTTTATTACCGCCGACCTGAAACACTGGGACGAGCGGGATAAATCGGTACAACAAATCATCAGCGAAATTCGCCCTAAATTACAATCTGTGCCCGGCGCACCGGGCA
This sequence comes from Marisediminitalea lipolytica, assembly GCF_001758465.1. GTDB lineage: Bacteria > Pseudomonadota > Gammaproteobacteria > Enterobacterales > Alteromonadaceae > Alteromonas > Alteromonas lipolytica. Next base: position 166,978 of record NZ_MJIC01000004.1, on the reverse strand, counting down.
ATGCCTTTGGCGGCAACAGCCTGAACTTACGGGGTCAGAGCGGTGGCCTGGAACTTGCCCTCACTGGCGATACCTACGAGCGAATTTTTAATGCGGCGTTAACCTATGCCGCTGCAATTGAAGACAAAATGCCAGAGCTTGGCACGCCACGAATCAGCTATAAACCAACTCAGCCGCAACTGCGGGTGAACATAGACCGCCGCCGTGCGCAAGAATTGGGGGTACCGCTAAGCGATATCTCGTCTACTTTGCGTGCTGCGATTGGTGGTAACGATGTGGTGGATTTAAACATTGGCGATCAGGCTATTCCTATTATCCTGCAAACCAACGACCGCAATACCAGCGATCCTTCGGACTTAACCAATCTTTACGTAAAATCTGATAACGGCAGTCTGTTGCCGCTTTCAAGCGTGGCATATATCACTGAAGAAGGCGTGGCAGCTGAACTGGAACGTCAGGCACAGCGTCGTGCGATAAAACTGGAAATGAGCATGCCGGAAAACATTACCATTAACGATGCAGTCAGCCAGTTGCGCGATATTGGTAACGACGTTTTACCCGCGGGGATTGGCACCATTTTCCTTGGTGAAGCCCAGGCTTATGAAGAAACCTCCCAGCAAGTTGCCATGACCTACATTCTGGCCTTCGTGATTGTATTTCTGGTGCTGGCTGCCCAGTTCGAGAGCGTTAACAGTGCCGTTGTAGTGATGCTGACAGTGCCGTTTGGTATTGCCGCAGCCATCTATGCGCTGTACCTCACTAACACCTCAATTAACGTGTATTCGCAAATTGGTCTGGTCATGCTTATTGGTCTGCTGGCGAAGAATGCCATCCTGCTGGTTGAGTTTGCCGACCAGCTGCGCGACCGTGGCTACGACGTCTATGACGCCATAGTAGAAGCCGGTAAAGTACGCCTGCGCCCCATTATGATGACGCTGGTCTCTACCATACTGGGTGGTCTGCCGCTGATCCTCTCCAGCGGTGCCGGTGCGGAAGCCCGTAACGCTATTGGCTGGGTGGTGTTTGGTGGACTTGGTATTGCAGTAGTCTTTACCCTGTACCTGACACCGGTGATCTATCTCGGTCTCGCCCGCTTTACCAAGCCCCGGGCGGATGAGACCCGACAGCTTGAAGATGAGCTGGCCGCGGCCGAGGTCTGAAAGCTATTACCCGTCACGAAACAGCCCGCTCAACGCGGGCTGTTTTTTACGCCCGCAACCTAGGCTTCTTACGCCAAACCATAAGCAATTAGAATAGAAAAATTGCTTAACATCATAGCACTTATCAACTTCACGTAACCGAAAAACGCCAGCCTATTCTCTACTTATCGCTGTTTTATTAACCGAAATCAAACTGAACACAAAGTGTACAAATTTTCATTGTACTGCTAATCGACTGTATTTTATGGTGATCCTTGCTGCACAACATTTGCACAATTCTTTTTTTTCACATAGTCAAGGAACACTTCTATGGCAATAAATCGTCAACACGGACAAGAGCATCCCTATTGGCCCGCTGGACCTTTTAAAATTCGTTTACCCTTTATTCACTGCCGGTGGGAATTCCCCGAAATGATCCAGGGTTTTGTAATGTTTGTAGTCGGTTTGGCTATGATTCCACTGTTACAAAAATACCTTGGCATGCCCTATGAAGCAGCTTTAGCATTTACCTTTATCGCCGGTGTGGGTTATATCTTACCGGCAATATTAGGGGTACCCATGGTACCCGGCTGGATCACGCCGGCAATCCCGGTTGTAATCTTGTTTTTGAGTGGCTATGAGCCCGGACCTGAGGCAATTAAAGCTTTGTTTGCTCTGCAAATTGAAGTGTTTGCCATCTTTCTCATTTTAGGGCTAACGGGATGGGGGTCTAAACTCGTTAGCGTTATTCCTAATTCACTGAAGGCCGGGATTATTATTGGTGCCGGTATCGCGGCAATGATGGGCGAGCTCAAAGCGGGGGGGCGCATTGATAACACGCCAGTTTCACTAATCGCCGGTTCTATTGTTGCTGCCTATATCTTATTTTCTTTATCGTTCAAAAATGTACTGGAAAGCTCAGCCCTGGCTCGCAAAATTTCCAATTTTGGTATGGTACCCGGAATGGTAATTGCCATGATCGTAGGCTGGATTATTGGCGAATATCCACTCCCGGATATTCAATGGGGGATCACCCAACCAGACTTCGGGCTGATGTCAGAATATTTGGTATTCACTGTTGGTTTCCCTGATTTGGATATGTTTCTGTTGGCCATCCCCACCGCCCTGATTGCTTATGTCATTGCTTTTGGTGATATCCTGGTAGGTCGTACTCTTCTGGAGCGGGTCGACCAGGTCCGCGAAGACGAAAAAATTGAGATTAACGTAGACCGCGTCCACGTGGTTACCGCTATTCGAAACCTGTTACATGCTTTCCTGGCTCCCTGGCCAGGCCTTTCTGGCCCCCTGTTTACCGCTGTGCATGCAACTGTAGCTGAGCGCTACGCAATGGGTCGTAAAGCGATGGATAGTATTTATAGTGGTGCGGGTACCTTCTGGGTAGCAGGAATGATGGCATTGTTCTGTCTTCCATTAGTCAGTATGTTCAAACCTGTATTACCTATTGCGCTGTCGCTGACCTTAGTGTTAACCGCTTATATTTGTATTATGGTGGGTATGGAACAACTCCATAATTCAGCTGAGCGCGGTGTTGCCGGTATTGTTGCTGTAACGCTGGCTATGCCTGATCCTAAGTCTACTGTGTATGCAATCGTTATTGGTGTAGCACTGTACTTCTTAATCGAACGACCTCGGTTGATGGGAGCTCACAAAGAAGAAGATGAGGTCATATTTGCTGATCCCCAAACAGATAAAGAAGTAAACGAATAATCGGTTTGTCTCTGACTGCCCCTGACATGGAATTTTACCGCCTCACCAGGCTGGTAGAATTAAGCAATTGTTCGATATTTTCAGGTAGTCAGATAAGGATATTAAGGGAAGAAGTAAAGCCGGCACTGAGCTCAGTCGCCGGCTTTAGGAACTTAGTTATTCGGCTGGTACACGGTACAATTTAGTAAAAGCAAAGCCGTAATACATGATATAACCATAACATAACACGGGGACAACAAAGGCCAGCTGAATACCTACCATATCGGCCAATACACCCTGTAGTAACGGCACGATGGCGCCACCCACTATCGCCAGACACAACAAGCCAGCGCCTTTACTTGCATAAACGCCCATCCCCTGAATAGCCAGACTGAAAATAGTAGGGAACATAATAGAATTACATAAACCCACAGCCAGGATAGCCAGCATTGCCACTTGTCCTGTAGTAAAAATAGCGGTTAACACCAAAATCGCGGCAGCAACTGCATGCCAGCCTAATACTTTGGAAGGTGAAAACTTTGTCATGACTGCTGCACCAATGAATCGGCCAACCATAGCGCCGCCCCAATAGTAAGCAACATAATTCGCCGCCTCGTGTTCGGCCAGTCCCAGGATGTCTTCATGGCCAATAAAGTTTACCAGGAAACTCCCAATAGCCACTTCACCACCAACATATACGAAAATACCGACCGCACCGAAAATAAGATGGCGATACTCTGTCAGCACCGGTTTTACATCCGCCGTGGTAGCCGAGTCCTGATCATGAATGGCAGGCAATTTTAACAACGCAAAAATTACCGCTAAACCAAACAACGCAGCCGCCAACACCAAATAAGGCAATTGGACACTGGCGGTTTTCTCTGCTTGCGTAGTGGCCTGACTAACAGCCGCCAGGATCACCGCACCACCGATTAGCGGTGCTACCGTAGTACCCAGTGAGTTGAACCCCTGAGTCAGCGTTAATCTGGCAGGCGCAGTCTGAGCTGAACCCAGCGCTGCCACATAAGGGTTTGCCGCGACCTGCAAAACCGTTATCCCACTCGCCAGAACAAACAAAGCCAACAGGAAGAACGGGTAATAATGCAGCTCTGCCGCCGGATAAAACAAAGCGCAACCCGCACCGGCCACACTCAATCCGGTGACCAGGCCTTTTTGATGGCCAATGCGATGCACCAGATTACCGGCAGGTACCGACATCACAAAGTACGCAGCAAAAAAGCAAAACTGAATCAGCATCGCTTCGGTGTAGTTAAGATCGAACAGCCCTTTAAGATAGGGGATTAAAATATCATTCAGACAGGTAATAAACCCCCACATAAAAAACAGACTGGTTAACGCGCCTAAGGCAAATCGATAACCCTCATTACTTCCAGACTGTCCCGCACTGGCTCCTGGCATCTGTATCGCCATACTACATATCTCCGAGTTCGCTAAATACAACAAAGCTTCCTGACAGTGAGTATTCTGCCAGGAAGCTTCTATTTTATGCTCACCACAATAGTAAGTGGTTTAAGCCTTTCACAATTTAATCAGGTGATATTCTCTCAACCTGTTGAGATAGATTTAACGTTACAATACCTTTTCCTACCACCGCTACCTCAACAACAGGTACCGTCACCTATAACAGAAAGGCTGACTTTGCAAGATATTGGCTTATCACCAGTTGCCACCTTCTCATCATTTATAGCAAATTCTGTGTAACACAGTCTGTAACCAAAATCGAAGGCTGAGGGCACATTAAAGGTAGCATAATAGCGATATTTCGAGTCAAGTAAATGCCATCCACATAATCAGGCTGTGTTCGCCTTCCCACAAAGCAAAGCCGCAGTGAGGGGTTCTTACCATTTAGTCTAATGCTGGCCCAAATGCTTTATGAATGGTTACATTTGTCACTACAACATTAACAAGCCAAACACTTAAAAAGTCTTCTTACGCTTAAGTGGCCAGTATTATCGGGAGGCATTAATAAATTTGTAATACAAATCAGCGTATTGCTTCTCACTAAAAACAGAGGAGAAACAACATTTCCAACTGTTTCTTTGCAACTCTCAGGTTAAAAAACCAACTATTAATCGAAAAAATGCCTGGTATTCGTTCATTTTTTTGGCATTTCTGTAATACATACTGTATCTTTCCAACTACAACTACAAAAATTCGTACCCTTACTCTAATAACGCGTGGAAAAAACTTATGTCACAACAAGATAGTAATGCTCTGAACAACTCATGTGATGAAAATGCAATCCAGGATCATTCGATTGCTGACGAATTAGCCGAGGCTAAGAGAGAAATCAGCGAACTGAAAATGCAGATCATGTGGATGGAACGTCATTACGAATAACGTTTCACTGCCGGCTATCATCAGCCAGGCAACAAACGTCACATAAGTGAACTTATTTTAGAATAAATGAATGACTCAGGTACCTGGACACCTTTAATGTTGTCTTTAGTACCTGTTTATTCTTTTACGCCTTCTTTTACACCTTATTGGTGTCCAATCCCCAAAAGCCGTTCAACCGCCACCATCATAGTGTCGAAATGCGGATTGTAGGTTAACCGGGCAAACACTTTATCATCAGCCGTTAAGCCCCAGGGGCCGTACCACACCTTTTCGCCGGCTTCACAGCGCGCCGTTTTGCTACTGCCCTGCCCGTTATCACAAATCCGAATGTTACCATCGATACCATATAAAGGATTATCAGGACTGAATAACACACTCATGTGTGAAGCTGCGCCAATACGCTGCGCCGGGATATCCATACTTAAAACCTGACTGTTTTGTGGCGCAGTTTCCTGTTCGCCCAGCCACAGCAATTGATTAGCGGTACTGGTAAAATACTGATGGTAATAATCGGCTACCGCATCTACCGCCACAACACTGTCACCCTCGGGAACGACCAATAAAACAGGTAGTGCAACCGATTGTTTTTGCAGGGATGCCTGCACTGCATCCACACTGCCCTGGTAAGCAGCAAAGCCTTGCATGGCAATAGAATTATAGCGGGTAGGATTATCTTCGGGTTCGACATTAGGCCAGCGAAACACCGATGTCATATAGGGAGCCAGCCAGGTAACAGCAAACTTAGACTGAAACGCAGGCGAGAACAATAACAGGCCATGAATATCGTCACGCTTACTGGCACTAATCACCGCTAGATTAGTACCCGTAGAAAAGCCGGCCAGATATAACTCATCTACTTGTTCAGCAAACTGAGCAACATGGAAATCTGTGGTTTGCTGCCACAAGGCATAGCTGGCATTTAACATATCCCCGGGTTTAGAGCCATGCCCCGGCAACAAAATACTGCGAACCCAAACGTTGCTGGCACACAACCGCTCTGCGATGTCATGAAAAAAATACGGCGAATCACCCAGGCCATGAATAAACAACACGCCCTTGCCATTACCGACGCCACATTCAAATGGCGTGTTGAGGGAAACCTCCCAGCGCTTTTCGAAGCCGGTGGTCATACGATTTTTTGTCAGCCAGTCGGCCACCGCACGTTGATAGTCTGCAAATGGGCTTACTCTGGTAGGTAAAACGGTTTCAGAAGGCGTGAAACGCGGCTCAGGCGTCTGCTGACAACTACTCAGAAAAACCAGTGAAGTCAGGCAAAGCAAGCCAATAAGTACGGTCGGCCGAAAGTATTTCATCGGGTAGAATAAGCTATGTTCGAACAGAAGATAGCGAGACCCTACCCGTGATTATGGGTGTTTGCAATCCTGTGTTTTACAAAAAGCGCAGATTCAGGATGCGGCAGGCAATGTCATGTGGTTGCCCACTAATTCTTTGGCCAGCACCTTATGAGTAAGCAAACTGAGTAACTCAGTTTCTTCGTCACTGCGCTCACCATCAATTCCCGACATGGCCATCGCCACTTCCAGCGCCTGATTTGCATTAAAGCTTAATTCGGTCTGAAGACTCCGCAGAATGTCCTTAGCATCGCCGGAGTCCAGCGCCGTTCGGGTTTGATATATCACTTCGTTTACGTATGCTTCACGGCAAATTGGACTGTCCCACTTGAGAGACTCAACGAGTTCTTCGAGGTAGTCCTGCTCACTTAGCAGTATCTTTCTGTCGACCTGATAAAACAACACAGCAAGTTTTATAAGTGCCTGATTGAATTTTTGTTCTTCTGATAAATGCATAACAGCTCCTGTTCACACAAACCGGCATCCCGCCGGTAACTTCTTAACAGATAGTACCCTATCATGTTACACATATGTTAATTATAAGTTTAAATTGTGATTTACCAAGACCAATTTCATCTAAAAAAAGATTTTTTATGGTCACAAAAAAACGGCTCGTACCAAAAAAGGCAGAGCCGTTTTCTAAAAATCACCGACAAGGTACCCGTTATCTTAGTCCCAACGTCACGTCATGGATCACAAAATTACCGGTAAATCGTTCATCCGGGTGGCCAACCGGATCGATAGCAAAGAACTGTTTATCTTCGTCATCCAGCGCCTGATAGCCGCCGATAACCTGATAAATCCAGACTTCAGGATCAAACTCCAGCTCACGCTGACTAAAGTAATCCAGTGCTGACAGCGCCTGACCATTATCAATCACTTCGCAGAAATACGCATCGACCTGCTCTTGCAGCGGATCACGCTCTAAATCTACAGATTGCTGTTCGCTGACATCAATGGTTGAGGTCTTTTCGGTTTCGGTGACCACTGGTTTACGGCGATAAACCGAGCTTAAGGAAGCAACAATTTGCTGCAGTTCCTGCTCGTGGGACACCTGATTCACATCGATACTGGCCGGCTTTAACATGGCTTCCGACTGATTAAACAGTACCGGCACCTGAGTAAGGTTAGGATAATTACCCGGCGCAAAATCCGGATGATGCTCCATATGCAGCAAGAAACCTTTGAGTAAGCGCGTACGCCCCTGAAATTCGCGGAAGCGCCCGAGTAAATCCAGTAAGCGAGCCTGTGCAACCGACAGCTCCTGAGTAGCTTTTGAGAAGCTTTGTTGCAATGCCACCACCAGCAGATGTCGCAGTTCGCGATTACTGCCGGCAATTTCACTCAGTTCATCAAAGCGGAAACACTCCAACTGGTTCAGCAACTCAGATACCTGCCCCTGAGCCAATTCGTTTTCACGAATTTTAGCCTCGACCGACGAAACATAACCAAACTCGTTGTTAATCCGGCTAAACATGACCCGTACGCTGTTGGCCAGCGATTCGGTGAGTTGGTACACATGTTCGGTCAGGTCGGTCATGTAAGCATGAGCTTCATTGAACCGGTTATAGTGCAGCGATTCCTTATAATGCTCGGCGATGGTTTTTAAGCTGGCCAGCGCCGTGCCGATATTGGCGTTGATGTTACGATTACGTTCGTCCTGTAAGCCGCTTTCCAACAGGTTACGTACCGCGCTTTTCAGGCGCAGTGAACTTTGCGGATCCGGCCGCCATAAAATACCAATCTGGGTGAGCTGCTCAAGCACCTTACGAGAGAAATTCGACTCATCCACTGAGCCGTTTACATAGGCGTGCATAATGAGGTCGCTGTGGCGCCCCAGGGCATTCAGAAACCGGCTTCCCGCCTGAATCAGCACCTGACTCATAGCAGACTACCCTGTTGAATGGCTGCTTCGGCCTGCTCAGATAAAGACAGTGATTCGGTCTCATCGATAAAGCGGATCACTTCAAACAGGTGCTCTACTTTGCCGGTCGCCAGATAAATCTGCTTTTCCGGATTCGGTTTTACCAGATAACCCAGATCGGTGAGTTTTTTGAAAACCTGTTTTAACTGGCCGTCCAGGTTCACACTGGTTGAGCCAAATAAACGGTAGCGGGAAATCTTTTCCAGTTGCTCGCTGTAAGCCGGGGTATCTTCGATCACCGTTTGCAGTTCGTTCAGGCGGATAGCATTGCCCATGGTGAGCGGCATGTCCGACTCGCTGGCCTGCTGTACCAGTAACAACCATTCCACCAGCGGTACCAGGCTTGAGGTGGTTTCCTGAAACTGCTGCAACAATACTTTGCGCTCTTCATCGCCTAAGGTTAAATACCCGGCAAAAAATACCTCGCCCTCACCGGTTGTTGCCAGCGTGCGGTTTAATAAATTCAGGTGCGGCTCCAGTTTGCTGGCGTTGTCACGGCTTTTTAAAAAGCGCCAGCTGTCTTCGTCACTTACCTGACAAATAAACTGCCCGCCTAACAGTGCGCTTAATACCTTACCTTGTTCGGTCATCATGCTGACACCTCCTGCTTGGCTTTACGGGCCTGAATCAATGATGACAGGTTACTGCTCTTCGGCTGCACTACCTGCAGTTGTTTGGTTACTTTATCGATGAGATAACGGTTTTCGAACAGCTTGAGCACATCAGATTCCGGATTCGGGAAGGCCCCTACCACACTGATATTATTGCTCTGACACGCATCGAAAATTTTCTTCACGTTACTTTGGTGCAAGGTACCCAGCTCATCGATTGGCCAGTGAATAACGGCATCCGCCTCGCCCCGCAGCAAGCGGGTAAAGGCGAGCAGGAATTTACACAGGATCAGATAAGCCATACCGTGGCTTGAGGACTCGTTTAACTGACGGTCGGTGCGGATCACCAGATCACTGTTCCCCTCCCGTAAGTGCAATTCGATGTCCAGTAGCTTACTGATGCCGCCGGTAAGCGCCGCGCGGCCCAGAATATCGAGGACTTTTCGCATGCTTTGCCCGTACTCGTCATCTGGTAGATCGTGAGCGCCCTCTTCCATCCAGCTGTCGTACAAGGCCCTGAAGTTTTCCAGCTCTGGCCAGAATTCCAGCTCACTGATCCGCGAACGGATTTTAACCGCCGAATCAGAAACGCCATCCAGGAACAGCTCGCCATCCACTTCCTTACTGATGCGACGGCTCTGGCTCACAATGCGTTTGTCGATATCCGCTAATACAAAATAGTACTGGCTTAAATCTGCGCCAAAGATCCGGCCCTGCTCTCGCAGGCCCTGGATTTTCTGCGGCACAATCACGTTAAGCAACTGCGATAAATGCCCTACCATACGGCGGTGATCGATACCTTTCACGCCATGCGCGTTGATCACGGCGCATTCCTCACGGGCCCGCTCCCAGGTATCGGATAAACCGGTACCTGCCTGCGCCGCTATTAACTGATCGAAACGCTCTACATAATTGCGGATATCGCTTAACAGCTCTTCCCGCTCTTTTAATAACGCCTGAGCACGGGATAAACGCTGGGTGATGCTGAGTTCATCGTGTTGCCATTCGGCTACCGCATCGACTTTAGGCAGCGTCTGCTTCGCCAGGGTTTTAGCCAGTGAGTCAACCTGACCTAACTGTTCGGTAGCCACGGTCAGCAGTTTCTCAAGCTCGGCCTGCTTGGTTTTCAAGGTTTCGCGGGTTTCCCGGTACTGCACCTGCAGATCATTCAGCTCACGCTCGGCTTCACTCAGCGCTTTACGCGCTTTGGTCAGGCCCTGTTGCCAGGTTACCTTGTGCCCGGTAAAGACGGTTTGATACCAACGGTCGTAATCGGCCACTTTGTGACGCTGGGTTTCCGTTTTGTAGATAGCGTCTTTGAGGCTTTTCACCTGTTTCTTGAGCTGGCCGATTTCGTCAACGTCCAGACCGCGCTGGTTAAGCTCGTTTTCCAGCCATTTGGCCATTTCGTCACGGTCTTGTGCCGCTGAGGCTTTGGCCTGTTTTATTTCGCTATCCAGCTGCGCCAGACGCGCGTCGCTATCGGCAATGAGCTGCTGCCAGTGGAAGCTATGCTCGGTAACCGCCTCGCGCTGCTGATCGCGAATGTCGTCGCGGTCCATTTCAAACTGATTTTGCAGTTTTTTCTGTGCCTGCTGATTAGACTCAAGCTGTGATTTGGCCCGTTGCTTGCGTTCTTTTAGCGCATGCTGGTATTCGCTCAACACCGACTCTTTATCCTGAGTTGCGCGTTTACGAGTGGCTTCTGCACTGCGTACCGCGTTGTCCTGACGAGTCATGGCAAGTTCGGCTGTGCGCACCGCTTCGTTGCATTTTGCCAGTTCGATTTCGCACTCGTTTTGCTTATCCAGCGCGTCAGACAGCGCCGCTTCGGCTTCAGCCAGCGCTTGTTTTAAATCCTGTTCGGTTTTGGCGTAGGCTGGCACGTCCAGGTGTTCAAGGGATAATTCAACCCCGTACAAACCTGCCGCTCTATCCACCGGTTTAGGCTGCAAATCAGTTCTGTCGAGTAATTCCGGGCGGATCAGGCGGCCAATACTGTTTTCCCACTCGTCCACATTGGCCCGCAAAAATTCCAGTAAAGACCCCTCTCCCGGATAAAGCAGCGCATTGACCTCCTCTACCTGTTGCTCGGCTTTACGGTGGGCTGAACGGGCTTTTTCCAGCGCCTGATTCGCGCTGTCGCGCTGCTGCACCGCCTTTTGGTATTCACTCTGCGTTTGACGATACTGCCCTCGCACGCTGTCTTCATTAATGCTCGCTTCTTTAATGGCGGCATCAAGCAGTTCCAGTTGCGATTGCTCAAACTCGTTATAACCCGCATTCGCTAAGGCGACTTTTGCTTCCGCTTCGCTGACTTTCAGTTCGTTTAACTTTGACTGATAGGTATCGCTTAAGGTTTGCACCTGGGCTTCGTAGTCAGCTTTGATATCCTGCAGAGCGTCGCGCTCCTGCTGCTGTTGATCGCTGCGTTTTTCGGCCGCTTCCTGACGCGCAGCAGAGAGTTCCTCAACCTGTGCACTTAAGGTTTCGCCGATTTCGGCAATACGGCGGTTATACGCTGACTCTATATCCTGATGCTGCTCGGTGAGCAGCGTGTAACGACTGGATACCAGCTCCAAATCCCGTTGCCACTGAGGCAACTTAGCCACGTCTTCTTTAAGCTGTTCGATATTCTGATCCTGCCAGTTATCAAACTCTCGCTCTACCGCTTCAAGCTCAGCGGTGTATTTTTCCACGTCGGCACGGGAAGCTGAAACCTGCTGATTAAGCTCATCGCGGCGTTCGTTCCACTGGCTGTCGTTCAATTTTTTCTGGTGCAGCACATCATCCAACTGCTGACGGCTCTCTTCAACCCTCGCAGTTAATATGGATTTATCCAGTTCAAAAGCCTGGCTTATTTCAGCAAGGTTACCTTCTGCTTCCTGCAGGGCCATATTGGCCTGCTCCAGGCGGGTAAACTCAGGGCGAACCTTATCAAAAGCGCGAATCAGGTGACACTCGCGGATCCAGTCGTCAACGCGATTGCGCGATAAACTGGACGTCGGCGGTTGCACGCCGTCTTCCTCCAGAATGGCGGCAATCATCGCCTTGATGGTTTCCATTTTACCTTCTTTAGAATGCACTGCTTTGGCCAGCTTTTCGATATGACGTAAATGCTCACTGGATTGGCTAAGGCTAAACACCTTGGCATAACCGAGCAACTCGCGGGCACTGCTTGACTGGTTTAACACGCCCTGGTCGTTTTGTAACACTGCGCGAAAATCTTTGGTTGTCAGCAAGCTTGAAACCACCACGTTGTTGCGTTTCATCGCACGGGCGATTTCGGTTGAGGTTAAGGACGCATGCTTGCCATTTTTTTGCTGATACAGGTAGTCATCCAGATCAAACGGCTTGGCGATAAACCGGTAATTCACGCCGGTGCCGTTAGAACTTAATACCGCCTGGCATAATTCACCGTCGGCGCGGGTGTATTCGTAAATAATAAAAGAAGATTGACGCGGCAAATACCAGCGCTCAAAACTATCGCGGGTGGCGGGCACCACACGGCTTGGGTATTCACCATAAAATACCGGGATCAAACGCTGAAGCGTAGTTTTACCCGACGCATTGGTACCACAAATGTTGGTGTGCCCGTCAAGCTTCAGTTCGACCACGCCCGGTAAATGGGTGTCGATAAGGATTATTCGTTTAAGACCGGCCATAGGATTCCTGTTTTTATATTTTAACGACCTTCTGCGCTTCTGCTTTTAAAAAATACGATCTTCAGCCAGCACTTATCCAGACTGACTTACAGGTAAGCGGAACGCGCGAAATTAACGCGTCAGTTTATTATGAAATGACCCGGTTGGACAGGCTTGACGAGGCCAGTTTTGGCCATTGATAAAAATTCACGACCGATTGAACATTATTCGTTCAATCGGTGTGCTTTTGCGGGACACTGTTTAACCAGAATTTTTGATTTTCGACGTACTCAGGGTCACTAAGCACGTCGTCGAGCACCGAATTAATCGCCTTAACCGCTTTTTGGCCCCACGCGTTATTGGTACAGCCAATCGCACCATAAACGGGAGCGGTGCCGTACTCCGTAGTCGGCCGGTAAATCAGCGACTCAGTTTCTTCTATCAGCGCGAAATAGCGCAAAACGCCAGGATAATCCAGCGTGTACTGAATACGGTTATATTTTATTTGTTGTAAAACCCTTAACGGTCCGAGCACACCGGGTAAAGCCAACACGTTGCTATTGTCACCGTGGCTCTCAATAGCTGACTGCAACACGTCAGGAAAGCGTCGAGCCGCTGCATACCCAAACAACACAGACTGATTGTTGAGCAATTGACGTAATGAAAGCGCATCGGGTTGTTCGGGGTACAGCAAGTTAAACTGTTGCTGTTCCATGATGATGCCAAGCGGCGGATAGACTGTTGTACTGTTACTGTAGGTAAAGCGGTCAGTATCTGCACGTTTAATCATACAGGGAAAACAGAGGTTCTCGGTGCCCTCTACCAGCTTACCTATTCTGGACTGGGGATACACTTCAACATCAATGGTTAATGCGCCTAATCGTTGATTAAGCTTATCGACCAGTACATCGCAAATCCCATATCCCTTATGTTGCCCATCCAGAATATGAAAAGGCGGTGAGGGATTTTTTACCCAACGGATGTCAGGCGTTACAGAGCCTACGGGTTCTTGCGCGCGCAAGTGGTTGAAAAACACTCCCTGACTCAGTCCAAGCAAAAGCAAAACAACATTAACTATGCGATTGATTGTTCTCATACGGTGTAGCAAACAAACTTTGATGCACAGAGTGTAGACAATATTTCGCCAAAGGGGCTAATTTGAACCGCAAATTAACCGGCACTGCGACAACGAAAAACGCCGAACAAGGCATTGGCTCTTGTTCGGCGTTTTTTGTTTTAACGCGGCGGGAACATGCCGCCCATACCACCGGGGCCGCCGCCACCTGGGGGCATCATGCCTTTCATCTGGCGCATCATTTTCTTCATGCCGCCACCGGACATCTTTTTCATCATTTTTTGCATTTGCGTAAACTGCTTCAGCAAACGGTTGACGTCCTGAATTTGTGTCCCAGAACCGGCTGCGATTCGGCGTTTTCTGCCGCCTTTAATAATTTCAGGCTTCTCTCGCTCGGCAGGCGTCATGGAATTAATGATGGCTTCCATCTGGACAAACTGCTTGTCATTGGCCTGATCTTTAATTTTGGCACTCATACCGCCCATGCCAGGCAGTTTATCGAGCATGCCCATCATGCCGCCCATATTACGCATTTGCTCTAGTTGCTCTTTAAAATCCTGCAGATCAAACCCTTTGCCTTTTTGTACCTTTTGGGCCAGCTTCTGGGCTTTGTCTTTGTCAACCTTGCGCTCAACTTCTTCAATTAAGCTAAGAACATCGCCCATCCCCAGGATACGGGATGCAATACGCTCAGGGTGGAACGGTTCAAGGGCATCCAGTTTTTCACCCATACCGATAAATTTAATCGGCTTACCGGTGATCTTGCGCACGGATAATGCAGCACCGCCACGGGCGTCACCGTCGGCTTTGGTCAGGATAACACCGGTTAACGGTAAAGCTTCGTTAAACGCTTTAGCAGTATTCGCCGCATCCTGACCTGTCATGGCATCTACCACAAACAGGGTTTCGATGGGTTTAACGGCCGCGTGCAAGGCTTTAATTTCGTCCATCATGTCGCTGTCAACATGCAAACGACCTGCTGTATCTACCAGCAGCACATCAAAGAATTGTTTACGGGCAGAATCAATCGCATCGTTAACGATATCGATGGGCTTTTGCAAAATAGTCGATGGGAAGAAGGTAACACCCACTTCTTCTGCCAGCGTTTCCAGCTGTTTGATAGCGGCAGGACGGTAAACGTCGGCACTCACTACCATGACTTTTTTCTTCTCGCGCTCGGTGAGGTATTTGGCCAGTTTACCTACAGAGGTAGTTTTACCAGCCCCTTGCAAACCCGCCATCAGCACAACCGCCGGCGGTTGCGTAGCCAGGTTCAGCTTTTCATTCGCTTCCCCCATCACCGCTTCAAGCTCGGACTGGACTATCTTAATAAAGACCTGACCCGGCTTAAGGCTTTTAGTAACTTCGGTACCTACCGCGCGGGCTTTCACCTGGCCAACAAATTCTTTAACAACAGGTAAGGCTACGTCTGCCTCAAGCAGCGCCATGCGCACTTCACGCAGCGTATCTTTAATGTTGTCTTCGGTCAGACGACCACGACCACTGACATTGCGAAGTGTCTGGCCGAGGCGTTCGGAGAGATTCTCAAACATAAATCAATAACCTGAAACAAAAAGTAATCGCAAGAGTATACCGAAATTTACGCTGTTTACGTAGAGGGGATTAACGATTTATCACAATCAGGCAGACATCTGGTTGAATTCTTTGTTATTCTCAAGTATCTATACGGACTTATTTAACATCACAGGTTTTCAATTCAATAATGGCTACCTTATTTGCGCTGTTGGCAATCGCTGCCTATCTTTTTTCAGCGATTTCGGTAACGGGGCGATTTTTTCATAACCAGGGACCTAATCGCATGCTGTCGCTGAGCATTGCGGCACTGGCGGTGGTTTTTCATTCGTTTTATTTAGGTGATGCGATTCTGGCCGCTCAGGCCGGGCAAAACATGAGCATTACTAATGTCCTTTCCCTTGTAGCCTGGTTAATCACGCTGTCGATGCTGGTGAGCAGCAGCTTATTGCCCAACACCATTTTACTCCCGGTGGTATTTGGATTCTCGGCCTTTACGGTACTAGCCTCTTTGTTTGTTCCGGTACAACATATAATGCACATTGATATGCGACCGGGCCTGGTGATTCATATTACGTTGTCTTTATTTGCTTATGGCGCTCTGGTGATTGGCTTCTTATATGCCTTACAGATGTCCTATATCACACACCAACTTAAGCACAAAGGGGCAGGGCTCCTGCACTCCTCCTTACCGCCGTTAATGTTAGTAGAGTCCATCCTGTTTAAGCTTATTCTGCTGGGCACCATTTTGTTGGTAATAGCACAAATCAGCGGTTTTATATTCCTCGATAACATGTTTGGCCGTGGTTATATCCACAAAACAGTGCTGTCTATTGCCGGATTAATCGTGTTTATTGTCTTATTGGCGGGCCAAAAACTGTGGGGCTGGCGTGGCAAGCAGGTTATCTCACTCACCATTGTTGGCGTTATTTTGCTCTCACTGGCTTATTTTGGCAGCCGGTTTGTCAGCGAAATACTCTTATAGTCGCATTCTCCGAATTAACACTTGAATCCCTGTAGCTGACTGTCTACATTGGGGGTTCTAATTAGTACAAGGGATTCCTTAGTTGGACGATATATCTACCAGCGCACTGCTGATTGCGCTGGGCATTCTGATTGCACTTTCAGCCTATTTTTCCAGTTCAGAAACTGGAATGATGTCTATCAACCGTTACCGCTTAAAGCACCTTCAAAGCGAAGGGCATCGCGGGGCAAATCGGGTGCAAAAGCTCCTCGATCGCCCCGACCGTCTGATTGGCCTGATATTAATCGGCAACAACCTGGTAAATATCGCCGCCTCTGCCATTGCGACCATTATTTGTACCCGCTGGTTTGGCGAATACTGGGCTGTGTTTGCCACCACCATCGGCCTGACCATTATCCTGCTGATTTTTGCCGAAGTAACACCTAAAACACTGGCGGCGTTGTATCCGGAGAAGATTGCCTTCCCCAGTTCACTGATACTGAATCCGCTGCTTAAGGTGCTCTATCCCTTTGTTGCCTTTATTAACGGCATTACTAACGGCATCCTGGCAATTTTACGTATCAGACCACAGGATGGCGGTGGCGACTCCCTGAGCCGCGAAGAGCTCAGAACAGTGGTATACGAGGCAGGTACGATGATCCCCAAAAAGCACCAGGACATGCTGGTGAGTATTCTGGATCTGGAAAACGTGACGGCCGAAGATATTATGGTGCCCCGCAGCGACATCGCGGCCATCGATATCAATGACGACTGGAAGATCATCCAGAAGCAGCTGACAACTGCGCAACACACCAGGGTATTGTTGTATCGCGACAGCATTGATGATGCTGTGGGCTTTGTCCATGTTCGTGATGCTCTGCGACTGCTCTCTAAGGACCAGTTTACCAAGGCCTCATTGCTTCGCGCTGTGAGAGAAATTTACTTTGCGCCTGAATCCATTCCCCTGCATACGCTGATGTATCAGTTTCAGGCTGAAAAAGAGCGTATTGCCCTGGTAGTAGATGAATATGGTGACATTCAGGGTTTGGTCACCCTGGAAGATATTCTCGAAGAAATTATTGGTGACTTCACCACCACCAACCTGCCGGATCACTCCAAAGAAGTGTCGGTTCAACAGGACGGCAGTGTATTAGTTGATGGCAGTGCCAACGTCAGGGAACTTAATAAGGAAATGAGCTGGAACTTTCCGATTGAGGGGCCAAAAACCCTTAATGGTTTGATTCTGGAATATTTAGAAGAGATCCCGGAAAGCAACGTTAGCCTGCGTCTTGCTGGTTATCCCATCGAGATAATTGATATTAACGAAAATATGATTAAGACCGTGCGGGTGATGCCTGAATATTACCGCGAAGCGAAATCAGTTACTAACGAGTAATTTTACGTCTGGCCAAAGCTTTAGCTTTGGCCGCAGCTACCTTGGCTGACAAATCACTTAACTTACCCATTAATTGCGTCAGTTCTTCATCTTCATGCAGGTCGGCATCTTCGATGTGCCGCTGAAGTGATCTGCGCAATTGTTCGGGAATGGACTGGCCTGACATACTCTCTCAAATAGTAGATTTGCTACAGAATCTATATCGGAAAGACGCCGGATTTCTAAAGAAGATTTTTGCCTGAATTTAACGGTATGGGAAGACTGGGTATTACTTAACCAGCAATTAAAAACCCTGAAAATGCTGTAGCAACACACCTTTACCGCGATTAACCCAATAGCGAACTACTGCTACCGAACCTGTGGCAAATAACGCCATTTTTGGCGCTTCACAGATCTCATCCAAAAAGAACGAGACAAATGGCATATGACTTACCAGCAAAACGGGTTGACCATCGCTGTTTTTCAGGCTCTCTCGCGCGATTAGATCCATGTAGTCATGAGCCAGTCTGACGTTGCCGTCTGGCGTGATATCGTTACAAATTTCGAATTGGGAGGCGTGTAAGGTATTAGTAACTTGCTGAAAAGACTGACGAGTTCGCGTATATGGACTGACCAGTGCAGTAGCCAACTGACTATCAGGGCAATAATTATCGACCAGCCAATGACTCGAAGCCCCGATTTCATTGCTTCCGGTAGCAGTAAGGCATCGACTTTTGTCGTCAGTCAAAAGCGGTTCAGCCTCACCATGGCGCATGATAAAAACTAAAATGTCGTCTTTGCTGCTTTGACCTGACATAACATTGCTAATATGATGAGAATAGACGTTGTACGATAACAAAGGTACAGCCCCACGCCTAGCACTAATGCGCTGTCTTAGACTAAGGTGTGAGAAGTTCTTCCACAGGCCGGACCGGAAGTATAATAATAAACTGACTAACGAAGACGACAACATTGAATATTACCCAGGACTTAAACAGTACTGAATCGCTTGTTCTCGATAACGGACTCCGGGTACTCGTCATTCAAAAAACAGAATCAGCTACATGCTGCGTGTCGGTAAGTTGTAAAGCAGGACACTTTTTTGATCCGGACAATTGTCCGGGACTGGCGCACTTATTAGAACACATGCTTTTTATGGGGAACGATTACTATCCGGACCCCAATGGCATCAACGAAGCTGTGGAACAAGGCGGCGGCTCTATTAATGCATGGACCGGCACTGAATTTGCCAATTACCATTTCCAGGCTCACCCCCAGGCCCTGCCACGCTTACTGCCGGCTTTCGCCGCAATGCTTAGCACGCCGCATTTCAAACAAGAGCGCATAGCCGCCGAAATTCAGTCTATCGACGCAGAATATCAGTACAAACGCAAAGATGACCTGCGTCGTTTGTATCAAATCCACAAGGAAACAGCCAACCCGGACCACCCTTTTGCCAAGTTCTCGGTTGGCAACGAACTGATTTTTAGCCAGTTTAGTGTGGAAGCACTGCAAAACATGCTAAGGGAATTTCACCAGCAGCTTTATTGTGCAAAAAATTTAACCCTGTGTATTTACTCCCCGTTTAGCACCGGGCAACTACTGCCATGGTTAAAAGATAGTTTTGGTGCATTAGCGTCCGGCAATGCCGCGCCGCTGACTTTGCCGTCACTTTACACCCCGGAGCAGCTGGGTGTGCAAATTAATATCAAGCCCTTACAGGCTGCGCGCCGACTGATTGTGACCTTTGCCTTACCAGCATTACACTTAAAAATTGACAGTAAACCGCTGGACTTTATCAGCCATGTACTGGGCGATGAAGGCTCTGGCAGTTTATTTGCCTATCTCAAGGCAAAAGGCTGGGCAAGCAACTTAATTGCAGGGTCTGGGATAGAAGGCGAAAACTTTAAAGACTTTAATATCAACTTACAGCTAACCCCAAGTGGGCTTGAAGCGAAAGACGATATTATAAACGCGATTTTTTATGTCCTTGAGCTACTCAGCCAGAGTGCCAATGATACCTGGCGCCTGCAGGAAAAAGCCAAACTGAATCAACTGGCCCGTCAGTACGATGATTCATACAAGCCGTTACAAGCTATCAGTGAACTGGCCGAACTACACCAGTATTTTAGTTGGAAAGAAATTGCACTAGCCTGTCAGCGCGAAGAACTGACCCAACAAGAACTGTGTGATGCCCTAGCCTACTTTACCCCGGCTAATTTACGCGTAAAAGTGATTGCTCAGGAAGTAACGACTACCCAGCAGTGCGCTTATTATGACGCGCACTACGCGGTAGAGGCTTATTCGGAAAACCAGCTGACTCAGTGGCAAACGCCGCAGCCGGTTAAAGCGATATTTCTGCCGCCGCCCAATCCGTTTATTGGTGACAGCTATAGTTTGTGCAAACTAGAGAACGACTTTGCCCTGCCCCGGCATGTGGTTAATGACAAAGGCTTTGAATTCTGGTTTTGCCAGGATCATATTTTTAATGTGCCCAAAGGCGATATCTTTGTTTCTTTTGATACCCCATCGCTAGCGCAAAATATTCACCAGGTAGCGGCCAAACGATTGTGGTTGGCTGCACTTAACGATTACCTGCAAGGGCGCTTTTACCGTGCGGAAATTGCCGGTTTGCATTATCGAATTTACGGCCACCAGGGAGGATTTAGTATCCACACCCGTGGTTTTAGTGCACAACAGGGACAATTACTTAACCACCTCATTGACGCTATCAAGGGGTTTTCACCCGATCCGCAAACCTTCCAACAGGTGCAGTTTTTACAATGCCAGAGTTTGCACAACACGTTGTTAAACAAACCCATTAACCGGTTGTTTTCGCGTCTGAGTGTATTGATTCAAAAAAATACTCACGCCCCAATAGAAATGCTGGATGCCGTAAAGGAGTGTCAGTTTGAGGATATCCAACGGATCCGCGACCGGGCCTTTGATTATTACCATATTGATGGACTTATTCATGGTAACTGGTCGTCGGATGGTGCTGCGAGAATCGTTGAAAGTGTATTAAAACAATGCCCATCGGCTAAAGCGCCACCGCTACCCCGGCCGGTTGCTAAACTGCCCATTGGCACCACGCTGTATCACGAAGTGCCCTGCGAACACGATGATGCAGCCGTTGTGCTGTATTTACAGGCCCCAAGTAATGATATCCGGGATGTGGCCATGTGCATGGTACTGGAACAAATGCTGGCAGGGTCTTTCTTCACCACCTTGCGCACCGAAAAGCAGCTTGGCTACATTGTCGGCACGGGTTATGTGCCACACAATCAGCACCCTGGTATCGCGTTTTATATTCAGAGTCCGAACAATGCGCCACAAGTGTTACTTGAGCATATTTCGCACTTTCTTCAGCAGCAAACCAAAGAAAAAGCCTTTTACGAAGGGTACTGGCCTAACATTCAGCGCAACCTGTTAAAACAGTTACAGGACGTGGACATTAACCAGTCAATGCGTTCACAGAATATCTGGCAGAGCCTTGGCGCAGGCGATCCCAACCTGCACACTAACCAGCTTATTGCTCAGGCTATCGAGACCATGACCTTTGCTGATATAGAAAGCTACGCTACCGACATGAATCTTAATCAGACTTTCGGCCAGTTAGTCTTAATTGCGCCTGGTAAATTTAAATCTATCGCCGTTTCATCTGATGTCGCCATTGCTAATATTGCTGACTTTAAATCTAAAGTTGAATTTTATCTTTAATCATCAATTTCACCTTCCAGCGCTGATTGCCTGAGTACTGCACAAGTTTTACTCAGGCAACTGATCCAATTAAAAAAAACCTTGTAGCAACGCCTTTTATTGGGCATATTGGGTAGCTAATAGTAGGGATGCTAGACACAAAAGAAGTAAAAAAAGATAAGGCATTCAGTGCCAAAGGTGTATGGTGCGCTCAACCCAGTTAACGACGTTTGCGCTGTTATTTACAGTGCTATTATCACTATCCCGTGTAGTTTTCGCTACAACGGCCCTTAGTGATATTCGCTTTACTGAGTACACCCGCGAAGACGGCATTGTAGAGGACACCATAACCTCCATTGTAGAAGACCAACACGGATTTATTTGGGTAGGTTCCATTGAAGGCCTGTTCAGATACGATGGCTATCATTTCAAAAAGTACGAAAACAACGCTGCAGACAGTACGTCGATTCCTCCTGGATTTACCAGAACCATGTACGTTTCCCGCAACAAGGATTTGTGGATTGGAACCTATGAAGGCCTGGCGAAATATCAACCTGACTCCGATAGTTTCAAAATTTACAATCGCGATAATTCTCTTATTCGCAGTAATGAAATTTGGTCTATCACCGAAGATGACCAGGGCAATATCTTAGTCGCTGACTCTTCCAACGTTTATTTTATTGACGCTAAAACTGAAGAATTAGATTTACTTGATGGCCGGGTCGATTTTCCAGACGACATCGAGATTATCCGAAACGAGCCATCCCGAATCTGGATTGGCACCTTCTCTTCCGGTGCTTATATTTACGATAAAAGACGCCGAATTCTTTACCCACTGAGTTCTGTAAACCCATGGGGCTTTAATATCCCCCCAACACCAGTATTTGTCATAACTGTTATTGATGGCGACTATTGGATCGGCACAAATGAAGGAATTCTTATCTTCAATGTGAATGGCGAACGAATAAAAAGTATCAACACAAAAACCTACCCGGTACTTAAAAGCAATGCCGTACGATCAATAAAAGAGATAGCGCAGGGAGAAATCTGGTTTGGTACTGAAGATGGTCTGGCAATTTATAATTCGGTTAAAGATCGCGTTAAGTTAATTGATGCAGAGATGCGCAATATCACTTACCTTGATAACCAAATCATCAGAAAAATCTACAAAGATTCGACCTCTTCAATTTGGTTAGGAACGGCTGAAGGTGTGTACCGGTATGCCGAAGGGATTAATATTCTTCGTCTTTACTCGCATGTTGTGGAGGAGGAAAACTCCGGCTCACAGCGGATTTGGGCTGTAGAAGAAGATAGTCTCAAGAACCTGTGGTTAGCGACTCAAAGCTCAGGTTTGGGTAAATTGAATTTCCATGAAGAAAATATCAGCTACTTTCTTACCGGCAGACCCAATCAACTTTGGGATCTCGTGGTTGATAATAATGATGATATCTGGCTCGCAACCTCTAAAGGGATTGAGCATTATCAGCAAACTAAAAATGGTTTGCAGCTCATCAATATCTACCTTGAAAATGAAATAGTAGATAATATTCATTATGACGGTTCTAATTTATGGGCTTGGACTGAAACGAATGGACTGGTTTCGATAGAGCCTCAAAGCCCAGAATTAAACACTATTGCAGTGAAATATGAACTGAAATATCACGATTTATCACTCCGAGATGCCATAGCGACCCCTGTTTATTCTGATAATGAAGGAAATCTTTGGCTAGCATCTACTGGGGTAATGACTATCTTCAACTCAGAGTTAGATAAAGTCATAAAAGAAATAAACCTCACATCTAATCAAAAACAAGAACCTTCAAGAGTTAAAACAGTTTACCTTTGGGGTAATTATTATTGGCTCGTAACACAGTCTGCCGGAGTTTATCAATTAGACAAAAATACCCTGGCTCAGGTTAATCATCACTCTCTGCAAATGAATACCAACGTTCTGGCGGCAATTGGTTTAAAAGACTCGCTATGGATGTCCACCGAATCAAATGAAATAAAACAATTTTTATTGCCCAACATGGAACTAGTGTTAAATCTTTCCTCCAAGCAATTAGA
Source organism: Marisediminitalea lipolytica (assembly GCF_001758465.1). Classification (GTDB taxonomy): domain Bacteria; phylum Pseudomonadota; class Gammaproteobacteria; order Enterobacterales; family Alteromonadaceae; genus Alteromonas; species Alteromonas lipolytica. The sequence goes on along the minus strand of NZ_MJIC01000004.1, from coordinate 143,527 downwards.
GTTAAATGATTATTCAGAAAGTGCTGTGTCTAAGACCCGGGAAAATGCATTAGTGTTTGGCGGTGACCGCGGTTTTCATTACTTCTACCCAGAATTTCTATCCTTCGACAAATTTACTGACACGCCATCACAACAGCCAGAAATCCTTTCTTTAAAGGTTTTTGGTAAAGAGCAGAAATTTGACACAGATAGCAGCGTTCTTGATAAACCAATCAACTTGAAGTCATCACTAACGCTATCTGATGCTGATACCCGGTTTAGCTTGGGTTTTGCTGTATTAAATGCAGTATCCCCATCAACGGTTAAATATCGTTATCGGTTGACTGGTTGGGATAAAAGTTGGACTCAGGCAGGCGGTGAACGTCAGGCACCATACAATAATATTTCGTTTGGTGACTACTTATTTGAAGTTCAGGCCAAAGAAGATGGCAAGACGTGGTCTTCTTCACGTGAGCTTAATCTGACTATCCTGCCGCCGCCATGGTTACATCCGGCAGCACTGATTTTTTATGGCTTTTTTACAACCATAATCACTCTCTACGTGGTGAGACAATATCATGTCAGAAGACGTCAGCGTATAGCAGTATCAGAATCTGAAGAGCGGCTTAAACTGACACTGTGGAGCAGCGGTGATGAGCTCTGGGACTGGGATGTTTATCGTGGTCAGGTATATCGTTCCAACACCTGGGGCACACTGGACTTCCCGCAAGATGATATCCGCACCAACAGCGCTTATGATGCCAACATCCACCCTCACGATTTAAAACGTGTGCAGGATGCGCTCAAGGAGCACCTGAGCGGCGAAAGCGAATTTTACGAAATCGCCTACCGCACTAAAACATTTAACAACACCTGGCTGTGGATCCTGGACCGCGGTAAAGTGGTTCAGCGCGACCACAACCATGAACCAATCCGGATGACGGGTACGCTGAAAAACATCCAGCATCTGAAGGACGCAGAAGAGCAGCTAAACCTGTTTAAGCGCTCTATCGAAAACATTTCTGAAGGCGTATTTATAACGGATACCAGATTTAGATTTATTTCAGTCAATAACGCCTACTGCACTTACACCGGCGAGACCCGGGATCAGGCGCTGGCGACTTATTTATATTTCCATCAATACCCGGAAGCCTTCACCGAAGAAATCAAAAAGACCTTAAAATCACGAGGTAACTGGAGCGGTGAAGTAGAAAGTAGCCGGGTGAATGGCGAACGTTACGAAATCGAACTGAATATTGATGCTGTGCACGATGACGATGGCCGTATTTCGCATTATGTAGGCGTGTTCTCAGACATTACTTCGCGTAAAAATACCGAGAAAGAGTTATTAAAACTAGCCAATTCTGATCCGCTGACAGAATTACCGAACCGCTCATTCTTCCAGGCCAGTCACAACAATCTTGTGCGCAGAGGAACCCCTCACGCCCTGCTCTGTCTGGATATGGATAACTTTAAAAAGATCAACGACTCGCTGGGCCACCAGACCGGTGACATTTTGATCAAGCAGATTGCTAAACGTATTCAGCGTATGACCGACACGAATTCTACCTGTTACCGTCTTGGTGGGGATGAGTTTAGTATTCTGATGGAAGACTTCCCTGATATTCATACCATTACACATTTTGCTCAAAGCGTGCTTAACACGCTGGCCAGACCCTTTATTATTAATAAACAGGAATTTGTACTGGGTGCCAGTATTGGTATTGCGCTGTTCCCGGAAGATGGCTCAACGCCACAGGAACTGCTGAAAAATGCTGACACGGCGATGTATTTTGCTAAAAACAACGGTGGCAACAGCTACCAGTTTTTCAGCGGTGAAATGAACCAGAACGCAGTACGCCAGTTACAAATAGAAAACCTCATTCGTCAGGGTATTAAAGACAACCTGTTTACCGTGTTCTATCAGCCCAAGGTCGACATTACTACCGGTAAACTCGTCAGTATGGAAGCATTGGTTCGATTTGAACACCCCAACAAAGGCATTGTTAGTCCTGGTCAGTTTATCCCTCTGGCCGAACAAACGGGTCAAATCATTGAGATTGGCGAACAGGTGCTACGTAAAGCCTGCGAAGATACCAAGCGCTGGGTTAGCGAAGGCCTGTTCAGTGGTCGTGTTGCCGTTAACATTTCGGCTAAGCAGTTTGAATTACCTGACTTGGACGATCGTATCGAAAGTATTCTGCGCCAGGTTGGCCTCTCGCCTCTTCACCTCGAGTGTGAAATTACTGAGGGTACCTTAATGGAAAACCCCGAAGAAGCGCTCAGAATGATGCAGCGCTTACGGGATCGTGGTATCCATCTGGCACTGGATGATTTTGGTACTGGCTATTCGTCGTTAGCCTATCTGAAAAAATTCCCACTAAACACGTTAAAAATCGACAAGGCCTTTATTGATGACATTGCCAAGAGTAATGTTGACCGGCACATGGCAGCCGCCATTATCAATATTGCGCATAACCTTGGCTTAAAAGTGGTTGCAGAAGGCGTGGAATACGAAGAACAGCTCAATATTCTGCGTCGTTACGACTGTGAGATGCTCCAGGGCTATCTGTATAGTAAACCGCTTAATGCAGAACGCTTTGAAAAGCTGCTCAGAGAGAACAGCCTGCTACATAAAATTATCAGTAAAGTCTCGCCAAACTAATCGATACTAAGGCCGTCAGTGCCTCTCTGAGCTTCTCCCGACAGCGAATACTAACTCTTCCTGGTTAAACCAACAAACCGGCAACACAAGTAAAAACCGCGCATCACCGCGTTTACATCAAAATTTCTAAAACCTGAATTTAAAACCGCACGAGTTATTAATAAGTTACAAATGTAACAATAGCTCAAAATTTATCCACACCATTCGTTAACAAGCCACTTTTTTTGCAAGAAGAGCCTCATTTTTGACAGTTTGAGCTTAAGTTATCCGCTAAGCGGCAGATAAATGCATAGAGCGGCAATAATTTCCGGCAACGGTTTTTTGACGTCGACGCCAGGGATGATGCAACCTATTGTTTTTAAAAGGATAAAAAAGTTGGCACAAGGTTCGCATTAGCTAAAGTGACAATGAGGATTGTCAATCAGTTTTGTTTGTTTTGTTTATAAATATAATGAGGAAAGAAAGATGTTGAAAGCATACGCAGTAGCCCTAGTACTTTCTACAACCGCACCTGTAGCAGCTGACAAGCAAGATGGCGCTCAGAAAGCACCAGTACAGAAAAAAGAAGTAGCAACCGAAACTCAGTCTTACAAGCCTAAGACTGGTGGTGTTCGTCTGTAAGACGTTTTTACTAATTCTCAAAAAAGGAGCTCGGGCTCCTTTTTTTATGCCCGCAAGTAAGCGTTGTTAAAGCCACAGTCCTTTCTCATACGAACGTGGCGGCTTACCGTAAACATTGGCCAGACTACCGGCCCCATCAATAAACCTGCTAACGCCCAGTGCTTTGCTGATAATCCGGATTTTGTCGCTTCGACAAAAAAATAACAGCTACTGGCCAGACAAACTAAAATCACTGTCAACATATTGACACCCATTTAATCTATAAGGTTTTTTTGACGTACCGAATAAACAGTCCATTTATTCAGCGGCGCGCATAATAACCTTTTCTGGTAACAAAACCATCATTTTTTTGCAATAAATGTTAAAAACCCAGCCAAAGCCGGATTTTTAACATTTTAATAACTTAGCGTTAATAAAAAAAGCTATTTTCGGCGGCCATTGCGACTAAAATTGGGGCCGGAGTATATTTAGCGTCCACCTTTTCAGCGTAGTAACTCAACCGCTCTACTACTTTGTTAACACCAAGCTGATCCATATAACGGAAAGGCCCGCCAAGGAAAGGCGGAAAGCCAATACCAAATATCGCCCCGATATCACCATCCCGGGCATTTCTGATCACCCCTTCATCAAGACATCGTGCTGCTTCATTAAGCATCATTAATACGCAACGCTCTGAGATCTCAGACTCGCTGCGGCTTTTCGACGGTTGCACCCCAAGCAGTGAATAAATGCTCTCATCGACCGCTTTACCCGGCTTTTTGCCAGCGTAGTCATAGAAGCCTTTTTTATTCTTTTTGCCCTTACGATCATCAGCCAGCACTTTGTCGAAGGCAGCTGGCGCGGTAAAACGCTCGCCAAAAGCTTCCATCAGAATAGGAATGATTTTGGTGCCCACATCAATACCAACTTCATCAAGCAGCTTCACCGGCCCTACAGGAAACCCAAAGTTAAGTAATGCTTTGTCAATATGATCGATTGGCTCACCGGCCAGAATCAGGCTGGCGGCTTCGTTCATATAAGGTGCCAGGATACGGTTAACATAAAAGCCCGCGCCGTCCTTTACCACAACCGGCGTTTTACCTTGTTTCTTGGCAAATTCCACCGTGGTCGATATGGTTTGGTCCGAGGTTTTCTCGTGAGCGATAACTTCGGCCAGCGGCATTTTGTCTACCGGCGAAAAATAATGCAGACCAATCACGTTTTCTGGTCGTGCCGCTTCGGCGGCAATCTCAGCAATTGGAATGGACGATGTGTTAGAAGCAAAGATAGTGTCTGGCTTACAGGCCGCCTCAACATCGGCAACCATCTTGCGTTTAAGATTCACGTCTTCAAAAACCGCCTCAACAATAATATCAGCGTCCTGCAAACCGGTGTAATCCAGCGTGCCGGTGAGCAGCGACATTTGCTTCTGCATTTCGGACTTACGTATAAAGCGTCGTTTAACCTTTTTATTTAAAAGGTCATAGCTGTATTTCATCGCGTTGGCGATACCCGCCGACTGAATGTCTTTAATTCGCACCGGTACGCCTGCTTTGGTGGCGGTAACAAAAGCAATGCCGCCACCCATCAGGCCACCACCTAAGACTCCCACTTTTTTAACGGGCACAGGGGCGACATCGGCAACGCCCGACTCTTTCTTCATGGCGGTTGTGGCAAAGAAAATCTGGCGTAGCTGTTTTGATTCCGGAGTCATGACCAACTGACCAAAAGCCTTTGCTTCTGCTTCAAGCCCTGCCTTGATCCCCTTATTGATACCCAGTGCCACTACGTCCAGAATATGTTGCGGAGCTGGGTAATTTCCCCGGGTTTTGGCCTGGGTTTGTTCACCGGCCTTTTTAAACACAATATTGCGCCCGGGTCCGGTGCCTTCTAAAAATTTATTAACGATACCTTTAGGTTCAGCTTTACGTGTCGGCTTACTTTTTGTGGCAAATTGCGCTGCAACCTCAACTAACACTGAACGGGGTACCACGTCGTCAACAATGCCATATTTTTTAGCCTGCTTAGGACGCACTGAAGCGCCGGTCAGCATCATCTTAATTGCTTGCTGGATGCCGGCCAGCTTAGGTAAACGTTGGGTACCGCCACTACCAGGCAACAGGCCAAGCTGAACTTCAGGCAGCCCCAGTTGGGTAGCCGGGCTGTCGGTACAAATGCGATAATGACAAGCCATGGCCAGTTCCAGACCGCCGCCCAGCGCTGGCCCATGAATCGCAGCAACAAAGGTAGCGTTCATGTTTTCAATGCGGTTAAAGATATCCTGACCGCCTTTGGCCAGCGCCATCGCCTCTTCTGCGGTGGTGCAGGCATCCAGCATAGTAATGTCGGCCCCGGCGACAAAGGAACTCTCTTTTCCGCTTACCAGCACTACACCTTTAATGCTGGCATCCCCTTCAATCTCATCCAGCAGTGCGGACATCTCATCACCGAAGGCGGCTTTGAGGGTGTTCATCGATTCACCCGGCACATCCATGGTTAAAATAGCAATGCCGTTGTTTTGTCTGGTTAAGCTAAATGCGCTTTGTGTTTGTTCTGTCATTACGCGGTCTCCACAATCATTGCTGCACCTAATCCACCCGCCGCACAGGCAGTTAACAAGCCAGTGCCACCACCGCGACGATTAAGCTCATTTAGCATCTGGGTAATCATACGGGTACCGGTAGCAGCAAACGGATGACCATAGGCAATTGAGCTCCCCATGACGTTAAATTTATCCATGTCGATGTCACCGGTTGCCTTGCTGCGACCCAGTTTTTCTTTGGCAAATTTATCGCTGCCAAACATTTTGATGTTGGCCAGTGTCTGAGCCGCAAAGGCTTCATGCATTTCAATCAGGGTCAGATCATTTAGTGTCATTCCGGCTTTATCCAATGCCATAGGCGAAGCATAAGAAGGCCCCATTAACATGTCTTCCCACACATCAATTGCAGCAAAAGCGTAGCTTTTGATATAGCCAAGAGGTGTGTAGCCTAAGGCTTTTGCTTTGCTTTCTGTCATCATCAGGACGGCCGAGGCACCATCGGTTAATGGCGTGGCATTCGCAGCGGTTACAGAACCATATTTTTTATCGAAAACCGGGCGAAGTTTTGCGTAGCCTTCGATTTTAGAATCAAAGCGAATATTGTTGTCTTGCTCCAGTGCCCCTGTGTAAGGTTCGGCATAAGCGGTCATTACTTCATTAGCCAGTTTACCCGCGTTCCAGCTTTCCGCCGCCAGGGTGTGAGACCGGTGCGCAAGCTCATCCTGGGCTTGCCGGCTTATCCCGTGACTTTTAGCCATTTGTTCGGCGGTTTGTCCCATGGATAAACCAGTAGAATATTCCGCTACCGCTGGCGGTACCGGTAATAAGTCTTTAAGCCCCAATTTTTTAAGCACCGCCCATTTTTGCCCAAGGGTCTTGGTTTTCTGCAAATCCACCAGCGCCCGGCCCAGTTTTTTGGACACACCAATAGGTGAAACAGAGGTTGAATCTGCGCCTCCGGCCACGCCCACTTCAATGTTGCCGGCCATCATTGCCTCAGCAATATTCACCGTCGATTGAAAGCTGGTCGCACAGGCACGGGATACGCTGTAAGCATCAGTATGCACGTTCATGCCGGTTCCCAGTACAATTTCGCGGGCAATATTGGGGGCTTCAGGCATTTGCACCACCTGGCCATAAACCAACTGTTCCACTAATTTTGGATCTACTGCGTTTCTTACCAGCAATTCGTTTACCACCATTTTGCCCAAATCAACCGCCGGTACTCCATGAAAGTACGTTGCCATTTTAGCAAACGGTGTTCTGAGGCCCGCGACAATAGCAATCCTGTCGCCATTGCGCGTTGTGACTGATTGTTGTTTAGCCATTCAATTCAACCTGTTTTTGCGACCACCAAGTGGTCTGACCTGTAGATTATGGCCAGATTTTTACAAACTATTAAACAAATAGCAAATGCACACTGGAATATTTTGCAACATTTATGCACTTGAGCCCGGTTTTCCCTTGAAAGAGAATAAAGTGTCCCTATTACAAAAGGTTGATAAAACGATGAAGGTGAAGTCGACCTGAGACTTCCTATCAATTTGTGGGAACCTTTTATTGCGTAAAAAAGTCATAACGACGCTGCGCAGGTTCTAAGTACCGGATATCGCGCGATTTTTACTCAATAATTTGCACTTTCAATAACTCATAAAGGTAAGATTTTCTTATGGCAGCTGAGCAGTTCAGACAGTTACACGCATACCTCGACTCACAGATCATTGGCCAGTCGCAACTTACGCTGAATATGTTAATTGCTTTGCTTGCAGATGGTCACCTGTTGGTAGAAGGCCCGCCAGGATTGGCTAAAACACGGGCAATCAACGCGCTGGCTAAAGGTATTGATGGCGATTTTCACCGTGTTCAGTTTACGCCGGACCTATTGCCAGCCGACCTGACCGGTACCGATATTTATCGCCCTGAAACCGGCGAGTTTGTGTTTCAAAAAGGCCCGCTTTTCCATAATCTGGTATTGGCCGACGAAATCAACCGGGCGCCAGCCAAAGTGCAGTCTGCCCTGTTGGAAGCGATGGCGGAACACCAGATCACCGTGGGTAACAAAACCTACAAGCTGCCAGAACTGTTTTTGGTTATGGCCACGCAAAACCCGCTCGAGCAGGAAGGCACCTACCCTTTACCTGAAGCGCAGCTGGACCGTTTTTTAATGCATCTGGAAATCGATTATCCGGATGCCGATACCGAATTACAGATCCTTCAGCTCACCCGTAACGAAGAGCTGAGCGCGCCTAAGACGGTACCGCCCAGTCTGAGTCAGGCTGATATTTTTGCCGCCCGAAAGGAGGCGCTGGCCCTGCATATGGCCCCGGCGCTGGAAACCTATTTAGTACAACTGATTATGGCAACCCGTCGTCCGGGTCAATTTGCGCCGGAGCTGGCAGACTGGATTGATTTTGGCGCCAGTCCGCGCGCGACTATCGCGCTGGATCGTTGTGCCCGTGCCCATGCCTGGCTGGCGGGTCGCGACTTTGTCGGACCAGATGATATTCAGGCGGTATTCCATAACGCGCTACGTCATCGCATCATTTTGTCTTATCAGGCAGAAGCTGAGGGTATTAACGCCAATCAGGTGCTGGATAAAATTATCAATCTGGTGGCCGTGCCTTAATTTATGACGACGCAATCACTCTTAGCTCGATTGCAGTCAGACGGCATTCATCTGGGTGTTAAAGAACTACTGCAATACCGACAGTTTGCTAACCTGCTGGATTTAACGCCCAGGCGCACGCCTCAGGCTCGTCTGGCCGGAAGTTACTTAACCAAACACAAAGGTCGCGGCATGGAATTTGACGAAGCCAGGCATTATCAGCCCGGTGACGATATTCGTGCCATTGACTGGCGGGTAACCGCGCGTACCGGTAAAACCCACACCAAAGTGTATCGCGAAGAGCGCGAGCGTCCGGTGTTCATTTTATGTGATCTGAGTCGGTCAATGCAGTTTGGCACCCAACTGTTACTCAAGTCGGTGCAGGCTGCCCATTTAACCGCACTGATCAGTTGGGCCGCAGCACAACGTGGCGATAAAGTTGGCGCCCTGGTTTATTCTGATGCACTGCACGCCGAATGTAAGCCGCTAAGCAGAAAGCGCGCTGTACTGTCGATTTGTCATGAGCTGATGCGCTGTCAGAATGATACACAGCAACACAATACGCCCCCGGAAGCTCAGGTAAATATGGAGTCCGCGCTGGCCCGCTTACGCCGTCTGGCCAAACCCGGCAGTCTGGTTTATATCATTAGCGACTTTTTACAGCTGGATGAACGGGCGCTGCAGCATTTGCAACATATCAGCCGCCACTGCGAAGTCAGTGCGCTGGCAGTGACCGATCCCCTGGAGCGTGAACTGCCCGTGACCAGCCGGTTACAGCAGGTTAATGTTACCAATGGAACGCAGCAACAAACCTGGTTACTGGGCGATCGCCGCCTTGCCAGTCACTATTCGTCCAGTCAGCAAGCACGTTGGCAAGCCGTTGAATCTCATCTGAATAAATGCAAAACCGCACTGAGCTTTATTGATGCGGGCTTACCTTTATTTGACCAGTTTGAACGCTTACGGAGGTTGTCGCAGTGGACCCGTTAGCCCAGCTAAAAGATATTCAAACGCCTCAGGGCGTCGATTGGTGGCCCCTCGCCTGGGGATGGTGGGCACTGGCTCTGGTGGCTATTGTGCTGATTGGTTTTATCGTGTTCAGCATTGTCAGCTCAGTGCGCTTTAACCGCCCCCGGCGTCAGGCTGTTAAGCTGCACAAATCACTGGTTATCGATGCACACTACCCGGCCCAGGCCAACCAACTGATAAAGCGGGTAACACTGCATTACTTTAGCCCGGATAAATCCGCATCGGCTTACGGCGACAGCTGGCAGCGGCTGTTACAGAGTTGCCTGAAACCTAATCAACATGCCAAAGTGGCAGCGGGTTTAACCCTACTTACTCAACACAGCTATCAGCCCACGCCACTGTCAGCCCCAGAGCTTCAACAAATTCACGATGCCGTGAGTTACTGGTTGCAGCACGCGCGGTTAAAACAGGTTCCGCAGACAGCTCCTCGCGGGGAGGTCACCGACCATGTTTGAATTTGCCTGGTGGTGGATGCTGTGCATTTTACCCTTACCCTGGATTATCCGTTTATTTAGCCGCCGGTCGCAGCATGCGGAAGTGGCTCTTCGCGTGCCGAGTTTAGTCAAAGATTTACCGGATACCACATCACCTAAAGCCTCTAATTTAGGGCTGCACCTGCTTGCAGCGCTGGTGTGGATTTGTCTGGTAGTTGCTGCAGCACGTCCTCAATGGCTTGGTGAGCCTGTCAGTATTCCCAGCGAAGGTCGGGAAATGATGCTGGCGGTGGATTTATCTGGCAGTATGAAAATCGAGGATATGCTGGTAAACAGCCGTCAGGTTAACCGTCTGACCATGATTAAATCGGTTTTGCATGATTTCATTAAACGCCGCGTTGGCGACAGGCTTGGTCTGATCCTTTTTGCTGACACCGCCTATCTGCAGGCGCCGCTGACCTACGATAGGGAAACCGTAGCAACCTTGCTGGACGAGTCCGTTATCGGCCTGGTAGGCGAACAAACCGCTATTGGCGATGCCATTGGCCTGGCGGTAAAACGCTTTGAATTAAAAACCGATTCTAACCGGGTGTTGATTTTATTAACCGACGGCCAGAACACCGCAGGCAACATCTCGCCACAACAAGCAAAAGAACTGGCGGTAGATGCCGGCGTGACCGTTTACACCATTGGGGTCGGCGCTGATGTTATGACCGTTAACAGCTTTTTTGGCAGCCGGCAGGTTAACCCGTCACAGGAGCTGGATGAAACCATGCTGACCGACATCGCAAAAGCTACCGGAGGCCAGTACTTCCGCGCTCGTGATGCTGCCGAGCTGGAGCAAATCTATGCCATGTTAGACCAACTACAGCCCATTGCCGGTGACGAGCGCAAGATGCGCCCTTTAACCGCGCTGTACTACTACCCTTTAGCGCTGGCCCTTGTAGTAAGCCTGTTACCAGTAATCGGCTTAGTATTGAATCTGCTTTGGCGCCGCATTTCTGTTAGAAGGATCTCAGCCGAATGACGTTACTTCCCGCTGATTTTCATTTTTTACGCCCGGAATGGTTTTACGCGCTGATTCCCCTGCTGCTCGCAGTCTGGCTGGTAAAACGCTGGCGGTCTAAGGCCACGGGTTGGCAAGGCGTAATAGCCAGCCACCTGTACCAACATCTGATTACCGGTAAACAACAGTCGGTATCCTCGGCATTTGTGCCGTTGCTGGCACTGAGCTGGCTACTCGGCGTTATCGCTCTCGCTGGACCCACCTGGGAGCGCATTCCGCAGCCGGTATACCAGGTTAAAACCGGCCACGTGCTGGTTATTGATATGTCCATGTCCATGCGTGCCACTGACATTGCCCCTGACCGACTCTCCCGGGCTAAGTATAAAGCCATGGATTTGGTGAATCTGATTGATGAAGGCGACATGGGGTTAGTGGCCTATGCGGGTGATGCCTTTGTTATTAGTCCGTTAACCGAAGATGCCAATACTTTAAATGCGCTATTGCCAGGGCTGAGCCCGGAAATTATGCCGGTGTCGGGGAGTGATCCGATTCAGGGCCTGAAAACAGCCGAAAGCCTATTGACTAATGCCGGATTTCAAAACGGCGTGTTGTACTGGATCACCGACGGCGTGGAAATTTCGCAAATGAAAGAGTTAAGTGATTTTCTCTCCGAAACACCGTTTAAGGTAAACATTCTGGGCGTGGGCACCGAAGATGGCGCCCCCATTAAACAGCTTAATGGCGAGCTGCTCAAACGTAATAATGGTTCGATTGTGATCCCCAGATTAAACCCCGGCGCGCTGCGACAACTTAGTCGACAAGGTGGCGGTACCTTTGCTCAGATTACGCCAACCGATGCTGATATTCGCCAGTTATCTACCATGGGCCGCTTTGATAACCGCGAAACTGAAGACAGCGACAACAATAATCAGGGCGACGAATGGCGCGAAGCGGGTCCTTATCTGCTTTTGCTGTTATTGCCGCTGGCTGCCTTTGCGTTTAAACGCGGACTCATTTTTGCGCTGTTGCTAAGTGTTACCATGACACTGCCCACACCACCAGCCAGCGCACAGCAGTCCGCGCCGTCAGCTTCGGGCAACGAAGCCTCAACACCGGAGCCTACTTTGCCCTGGTGGAAAAAGCCCTTTTTAAATGCTGATCAGCAGGGTCTGGCCGCGTATGAGGCAGAACAGTTTGATGCTGCCACCCAGTCGTTTGCTGATTTACAGTGGAAAGGCGCAGCCCAGTATCGCAGTGGCGATTATGCGGCTGCCGCAGAGACCTTTGCGCAGCTTGATAGCGCAGACGGTTATTATAATCAGGGCAACGCGCTGGCCAAGGCGGGTGAATTAGATGCTGCTATAGATGCCTACGAAAAAGCCCTCGAAAAACGTCCCTCCTTTGCGGAAGCGAAAGAGAATAAGGCGTTGATAGAGCAGCTTAAGGAACAACAGGAACAACAGCAGCAAAATCAGCAGAACCAACAGGATCAAAACCAGCAGGATCAGGGTCAACAGGACCAACAGCAGTCTGAAAACCAGGATGGTCAGTCGGGTGATAACCAACAAAACGCTGATCAGCAAGATGGCCAGCAAAACTCAGAGCAAAATAATGAGCAATCGGGTCAGCAGCAAAATGAGCAGAACGATCCACAACAAGGCGAACAGGAAAGCGACGAACAGCAAGCTGATGCGCAGGAGCCATCCGAGCAGGAACAACAGCAAGAGCAGTCAGCGCAGGCACAACCCACAGAGCAGGCAGAAAGCGAACGCGACAAAGAGACACAGCAGCGTTTGAACAACTTACTGCGCCGGGTGCCCGACGACCCCGCTTTTTTATTAAAACGCAAAATGCAACTGGAAGCCCAGAAGCGGCAGTATCGCCGCCCACCAGATTCAAACCGGAGTGATTGGTAATGCTAAGACAACGCCATTGGTTAATATGGTTATTCTTTTTGACTTTTTGTGCCCGGGCTGAGGTTACCAGCCTCTCTGCCACGGTAGATAAAAATCCGGTGATGCTGGACGAAGCCATTACACTAACGGTAACCGCAGAAGGTGACGCCAATCGCGATGCATTTGACAGCTCAGTCCTGTTAGGTGACTTTGTAGTCGGCCGTACCTCAGTAGGCTCACAAACCTCGGTGATTAATTTTACTACCCGACGCACAACGACCTGGACTACCACCCTGTTTCCTCGCAAGGTAGGCACCTTCACAATCCCGGCGTTTAGCATCGAAGGAAAAAACAGTGCGCCAATCGATGTGAAAATCATCCCGGTTCAACAGGGATCCGATGCACCGGCACGGGATTATTATGTCACCACCGAAGTCAATAACGACAGTGTTTATCTGCAACAGCAACTGCGCTATACCGTTAAGCTTTACCTGTCATCGCAGATTGAACGTGGCAGCTTGCAGTCACCTGAATTAGCCAATGCGCAAATCCAGCAATTAGGCGATGATAAACAGTATACCGAACTGGTGAATGGTCGCCGGTATCAGGTAGTAGAGCGCAACTTTGCGGTATTGCCCCAGCAGTCCGGCAGTTTTACCATTCGCGGTCCGGTATTTTCAGGTGAAGTTATCGCGCCTAACACCAACCAGCGTTTTGGCTTTTTTAATCGTACCCAAACGATTAACCGGGTCGGACCGGATGTTGATATTGAAGTAAAACCTATCCCCGCCAGCATAGACTATCACTGGTTACCCAGTGATTTTGTGCAGCTTGATGAAGAATGGCAAAGTGACACCTTTACCGTAGGTGAGCCGGTAACACGCACATTAACCCTTACTGCGGTAGGCGTTGTTGAGGAGCAACTGCCAGAAATTGAGCAGATCTACCCGCCCGACTTTAAGCTCTATCCGGACCAGGCGAATAGCGCCAGTGCAGAACGCGACAACCGTTTAATTGTGCAGCGTACCGAATCTGTCGCGATGATCCCAACCAAACCGGGCAGCTATATTATTCCGGAAGTGCGGGTCCCCTGGTTTAACGTGGCAACCGGCAAGACAGAATTTGCCACGCTACCCAGCCGAACGGTTGAGGTTATACCGGCAGCCGGGCAATCGGTTCCGGCACAGCCAGCCATCTCAAACACCGTCAACCAGCCACCACAGGCCGCCCCAGTCGGGCCGGACACAGCAGTTGCGGAAAGTACGGTACAAGCAGCAAAGGAGACTTCTGGCTTTGATATCTGGCATCTGATTTTGCTGATGCTATGGTTAATTTCTCTGCTTGGCTGGGCATTGACACTGCGTAAGGCCAAATATCAAACCGCTAGACCTGTAACGGCACCGGCGGCATCCTTAACGGCACCGGTTACCAATGACAAGCAATTACAACAGGTGGTAAAGCAAGGCAATATCAGTCATATTCAGGCCGCGCTTAATCAATGGCTGGCCCAGTTTACCGCCGCCCGACGCTGGCAAATTGAGCAAACCATTAAGCCAGAGGTCGATGCTATGATGGCGTCAGCCTATGCCTCACAACAGGGTAACTGGGAGCCCGGCGCTTTGCTCGCCAAGCTCAAATCTGTTCATCAACAAGCCAAAAGATCAGACGGGTCGCTTAGCCCGCTTTACCCCAATACATAATAAAAAGCACTAACGAGGAATTCATGCAAATCACTAAAAACCTGGCCAGACTGACTTTTCTGGCCAGCACCCTGTCGGCAGTTTTAGCCTGCTCGGGCCCGCAACCCACAGCCCAGTCAGACCTCACGGCGAGGACTCAGAGTGAAGCCAACGAAGCAATGCCCAGTGAGTCAGCAAAACTCGCGGCGTTTTTTGAGCGTACCTTCGAAGAAGATTTAAAGCGTTCGCCTTTGTTTCAAACCTATCTCGGCATTAAATGGGATTACGATAAATGGGATGACATTAGCGAGGAGCGCATTGAGCAAAACATCGAAATCGAAAAAAACCGTCTGAATGAGGCCGACCGCTTCGATACCAGCAAACTCAGCGAGCAGGAACAGCTGAGTCTGAAATTATTTAAGTTGGGCATTCAGCGCAATTTAAACAACGATAACTTCCGTCATCACAGCTATATCGTGCATCAGTTTAGGGCTGCACATACCCAGGTGCCTAGTTTTCTTATTAACATGCATCGGGTAACAGATAAAAGTGATGCGCAGGCTTATATCAGCAGACTATCTGCGGTTAACACTTATTTTGATCAAGTGATAGCGCAAATGAAATACCGCGAGGCCATAGGTGTTTTTCCACCCAAATGGGCTTACGACCAAATGATTGAAGCAGCGCAAAATGTAATTAGCGGTGCGCCTTTTGACGTTTCTGAAAATACTTCCACCCTGTGGCAGGATTTTAACCAGAAAGTGGATGCACTGGCCCTGCAGGACAATGAAGTCGCGATGTTAAAAGCCGAAGCCAAGGCTGCCTTACTAACGTCGGTGAAACCCGCTTACGAAAACCTTATTGCCGCGTTTAAACATCAGCAGGCGCTTAGCCCTGACGGTGATGGGGTTTGGCGTTTACCTGAGGGTGATAAATGGTATAAAAATCGCCTTGAATGGTTTACCACTACCGACCTTACTGCCGAACAGGTTCATCAGATTGGTCTGGATAATGTCGCCCGTATCCACCAGGCCATGCGCGATATCATGCAGCAGGTAGGTTTTGCGGGTGACCTGCCGGCATTCTTTGAATTTATGCGTACCGCGCCGCAGTTTTATTATCCCAATACAGATGAAGGCCGGGATGAATATCTGACCAAAGCAACCGACATCATCGACACCATGCGCGAGGCGCTGCCTGATTACTTTGGCCTGATGCCAAAGGCGCCCATCGAGGTAAAACGGGTCGAGGCGTTCCGCGAGAAGTCTGCGGGTAAGGCCTTTTACAACAGCCCGGCGCAGGATGGCTCGCGGCCGGGCCGCTACTACGCCAATTTGTATGATATGAATGCCATGCCTACCTATCAGATGGAAGCCCTGGCCTATCATGAAGGTATTCCCGGCCACCACATGCAGCGCGCTATTGCCACCGAACTGGATGGCATTCCGCAGTTTCAGAAGTTTTTAAGTTTTACCGCTTACACTGAGGGCTGGGGCCTGTACAGTGAAGAACTTGCCAAGGATATGGGCTTTTATCAGGACCCCTACTCTGATTTTGGCCGCTTAGCAATGGAACTTTGGCGCGCTTGTCGACTGGTGGTAGATACCGGCATCCATACCAAGCGCTGGAGCCGTGAGCAGGCAATTCAGTATCTGCTGGAAAATACCCCCAACCCGAAATACGACGCGGTAAAAGCAATAGAGCGTTACATTGCCATGCCCGGTCAGGCCACGGCCTATATGATAGGCAAACTGAAAATTATGGCGCTGCGGGCCCATGCACAAGCCGAGCTGGGTGATAAATTCAGTTATGCCGGATTTCATGACGAAGTGCTTAAAGATGGCCCGGTACCGCTGGATATCCTCAGCGAAAAAGTGGATCGCTGGATTGCCACGCAACAGTAATTCAGGCGTCGCCTGACATTACAAACTGGATAGATAGGTAAATAAAGGAGCGTTTTGGCTCCTTTATTTTATTTAAAAAAAATTATTCTTTTTTGAAATTAATCCAATTAATGTCAGGTCTGGTTAATCATGAAAGAAAAAACACTCCGCTACGAAGCTTTAGTACGTGCACTTCACGGTGATATTTACCGCTATGCGTACTGGCTCACAAACGACAAGAGCACTGCCGAAGATATCGTGCAGGAGACATTCCTGCGTGCCTGGCGGGCACTGGACAGCTTACAGGATGAGAAAGCCGCTAAGTCATGGCTTATCACTATTTTGAGACGGGAGAACGCCCGCCGCTTTGAGCGTAAACAATTCGATTTAGTTGATTTCGACGAGGTCTCTGTTTCTGGCAATGAAGATCAGGACAGTGATGCGGAAGTCCGTCAGGTCAGACGGGCGATTGGTAAACTGGCACCGGATTATCGGGAACCATTGATGCTGCAAATTATTTTCGGATTTAGCGGAGATGAAATAGCAGCGCAACTGGAACTCAATAAAAACACCGTGATGACACGACTGTTCCGGGCCAGAGCCCAATTAAAAGAGGTACTGACATCATCGTCGCAACAGAGAGGTTTTCAAAGTGGATGAATTAGAATTTCGCCGCCGAATTTATACCAACCCTGCAGACAGCGATCAGGATTTGGTTGACGCTGCCGCCCAGAACCCGGATAACGAGGCATTCTGGCAGGAAATGAAACAGTTGGATGACAAGCTAAAAATGGCCGCCGACATTCCGGTGCCTGATGATTTGGCCAACAAACTCATTTTAAGACAAACCTTACGCGAGTTTAATCAACAAAAACGCCGAAACCGGTGGTACATTGGCCTGGCAGCGAGCGTTGCTTTTACCTTTGGCATAGGCCTGACCGCCTGGCAACAACAGCATGTACAGCTGGATGAAGCCGCGTTGGCGCATATGTATTATGCCGAGACGGAGCAGCCTCATGGCACTGCAGAAATCACCCCGCAACTGGTGAATGCTAAACTGGCGCAATTTGGTGCCGAACTGGATCCGTCCATTGGTCATATTGCTTCGGTTAATTATTGCCTGCTTGATGCCATTCGCAGCCTGCACCTGATTATCGAAACACCAGAAGGCCGAATGTCGGTATTTCTGGTACCTGAACATGATAAACCAATGAATAATGATTTTGCCGATAGGAGCTACCATGGCAGCAGTTACGCTCTGCATAAAACCAACATTCTGGTAGTGGGAGATAAAGGTACAAATATTCCGGCGTTTAAATCCGAACTTAAACAACACCTTAAATTCTCTGCTTAGTTTGCACAATGGCATCGGGCAATGTTGAGCCCGATGCTGTCATCCCAACGCAATGTTACAGCTCTAGTCCCCGCCCCATTCAACATCCAACTGGGTTAATTGCTCTTTAGTGACAAGTGAAAACTTTAAAAACTGTGCCAACGCTCAGTTTTCGCAATATCTCACTCTGACATAGTAACTCAACACTGAATTTTTATTTTACAGGCCAGATTGCCTGATGCGTTCCACACTGAAAATGAAAGAGCAACCAACATGACAGAGCTAATGAAAACAGGCACACAAATACTCTGGCTTTTAATCAGCGTGATTAGTGGGGTGCTGGTAATCGTTTCTGTAGAGCATTTTCTCGAATTCCAGGAACCGGTATTCAGATTACTCAAATATTGCTTTGCAGGAGCAATAACAGCGCGGGTTTATCTCAGTCTTAAGCAACTGGAAAAACGGTTTGACGCATAACTTCTAAAAATTAAGGGGTCAATAGTCCATTGGATTCCCTTTCTTCCATCTAACAGCAATACGCCTTTCCAAAGTTTTTTCATGTAAGCGCTGTTAAGTTGTTGGTGGGCATCATTTTGATTGCCTTGTTTTGCCCTCGCCTTACCTCTTGGTATGCATCCTGTTATAGTGGTTGTTCATGAGATGCTTGTTGAACGGCAATGGTTACCTGCCAGTCATCTGAAAAGCACACTATTTAAACAAACAATAATGAGAAGGGAACGCTAATGGCAGTTGGCACAATGATATCCTTAGGTGTCTATTTTCTGGTGATGCTGGGAATAGGCTGGTACAGCTTTAAAGAGTCTGATACCAGTGTTGAGGGCTACATGCTTGGCGGGCGTAAACTTGGCCCTGCGGTTACCGCATTATCGGCTGGCGCTTCGGATATGAGCGGCTGGATGCTGATGGGCTTACCCGGTGCAATGTACGTAGCAGGCATTTCTGCCATGTGGATTGCCGTTGGCTTAACCATTGGCGCCTTTGCCAATTATATTCTGGTAGCGCCGCGTTTGCGGGTGTATACCGAAATAGCCAACAACGCTATCACCCTGCCCGATTACTTTGAAAACCGTTTTGCCGATAATTCGCGGATGCTGCGGGTGATTGCATCGGTGGTCATTGTTATTTTCTTTACGCTTTATACGTCTTCCGGCGTCGTGGCTGGCGGCAAGTTATTCGAGTCGTCATTTAATTTGAGTTACGAATTAGGTCTGTATGTCACCGCTGGTGTAGTGGTGGCTTATACTCTGATAGGTGGCTTTATGGCTGTGAGCATGACCGACTTTGTGCAGGGCTGCATCATGTTTATCTCGCTTATTCTGGTACCCGTGGTGGTAATAATGAATCTGGGGGGGATAGCCGAGGCCAATGCCATTATCACCGATATTAACCCGAATTTGTTCGCCTTATTCACCGACGCATCAACCAACACCGCGTTGTCTGCGGTTGGGATCGTTTCGCTGCTGGCATGGGGATTAGGCTATTTTGGTCAGCCCCATATTATTGTCCGTTTTATGGCAATCCGCTCAGTTAAAGCCGTGCCCGTAGCCCGTCGTATTGGTATGAGCTGGATGATTTTATCCATTACCGGCGCCTTATTTACCGGCCTTTACGGCATGGCCTATGTCAGTCAGCAGGATGGCGTTAATATCGACCCTGAAACGATTTTTATCTATTTGTCGCAACTGTTGTTCCATCCACTCATTGGTGGTTTCCTGTTAGCAGCCATCCTGGCCGCTATTATGAGCACCATTTCATCGCAGTTACTGGTGACTTCCAGTTCACTGACCAGTGATTTTTATCAGGTATTTCTGCGTAAGGATGCCTCAGAAAAAGAACTGGTCATTGCTGGTCGGGTCTCGGTAATTGTAGTGGCCGCAGTTGCTATCGCATTAGCTTACGACCGGGACAGCACAATATTGTCTCTGGTGAGTAACGCCTGGGCTGGTTTTGGTGCCGCTTTTGGGCCATTAGTGCTGTTTAGTCTGTTTGACCGCCATATGACCCGAGCCGCCGCTTTTGCCGGTATGATTACGGGTGCTGCTACAGTACTGCTTTGGATCTATTTACCGGTAACTATTGGCGGGCAGTCACTAAGTAGCTGGATGTATGAAATTGTGCCCGGGTTTATTTTATCGAGTGTCGCCATTGTTGTGGTATCCAGGCTGACCCAACCCAGAGACAGTGTAAAAGCGACTTTTGAGAAATTCGAAGAAGCGTTACATCATCAGCGCAACGTTATCTGAATACACACATCGGAGCAGCGACGCCGGGCTTTAACTGCCCGGGCGTTGTTGCGATGCCTGCGACAACCTGCTGGTTATTCCCTGCGCTGACAATACGTCTTTACCGCGAAAAAACCAAACAAATCAAGCCTCGCCTAGTCATTCGTTGAGCAACAGTTTTGCCCGCCCAATGACGTTGAAAAAACCTTTTGTGACACCCAAATTACAGTGGAATAAAAAGGTAATTTCAAATAGCAAAATAACATAGCACTTTTTTTTCTAAATATGTTAGGGTTCTATGTATATAATCATTTCGTATATAACCACAACTTCGGACTCGATAAATGACTGATAGTATCCCGTCAACCACCCACTTGAAACAACTCGAAGCCGAGAGTATCCATATCTTTCGTGAAGTCGCCGCAGAATTTGAAAATCCGGTGATGCTTTATTCCGTAGGCAAGGACTCTTCGGTGTTACTTCATTTGGCGCGTAAGGCGTTTGCCCCTGGCAAAATCCCATTCCCGCTGCTTCACGTTGATACCACGTGGAAGTTTAAAGAAATGATAGAGTTTCGTGACCAGCAAGCCAAAAAACATGGCTTTGACTTGCTGGTACACATTAACCAGGAAGGCGTGGACATGGGCATGGGCCCTTTCTCACACGGTAGTGCCAAGCACACCGATGTGATGAAAACCGCTGCACTGAAGCAGGCATTAAACAAATATAAGTTTGATGCCGCCTTTGGTGGCGCTCGTCGTGACGAAGAAAAATCACGTGCTAAAGAGCGTGTTTACTCATTCCGTGACAGCAACCACCGCTGGGATCCAAAAAACCAGCGTCCGGAATTATGGAATATCTACAACTCGCAAATCAACAGAGGCGAGAGTATTCGTGTATTCCCAATGTCTAACTGGACTGAGCTGGATATCTGGCAATACATCTACAAAGAAAACATCGACATTCCTCAATTGTACCTGGCCAAGCCGCGTCCGGTTGTGAAGCGTGATGGCGTGCTGATCATGGTAGACGACGACCGTATGCCGCTGGAAGAAGGCGAAGTACCAGAAATGAAATCAGTACGATTCCGTACCCTGGGTTGCTACCCGTTAACCGGTGCGGTTGAGTCAACGGCGGCGACCCTGCCAGAAGTTATCCAGGAAATGCTGCTGACCAAAACGTCAGAGCGTCAGGGCCGTGTTATCGACCATGACAGCGCCGGCTCCATGGAGAAGAAGAAAATGGAAGGTTACTTCTAATGGCAACGAATATCGTTTGGCATCAACACGAAATCAACAAGGATACGCGCGCCGAAAGCCTCGGCCAGAAGCCGCGTGTTCTATGGTTAACAGGCCTGAGTGGCTCAGGTAAGTCTACGCTGGCCAACCTGCTGGAAAAAAAGCTGCACGAAAAAGGTAAACATACTTACCTGCTGGATGGCGACAACGTACGTCACGGCTTATGCGGCGATCTGGGCTTCAGCGACAAAGACCGGGTAGAAAATATCCGTCGTATCAGCGAAGTGGCCAAGTTATTTGTCGATTCCGGCATGATGGTTTTAACCGCTTTTATCTCGCCGTTTCAGGCGGACCGCGACTTTTGCCGCAACCTGCTGGCTACCGGCGAGTTTATCGAAGTGTTCGTTGATACCCCGCTGGCGGTGTGTGAACAGCGCGATCCAAAAGGCTTGTACAAAAAAGCCCGCAGCGGTGAGATCAAACACTTTACCGGTATCGATTCGGCCTATGAAGCGCCTGAGTCACCAGAAGTACGCTTGCAGTATCAGGATGAGCCAGCGGAACAAACTGCTGAGCGTCTGTACAACCTGTTAGAAGAGAAAGGATTACTATAATGGCGATTACGGATCCACTGGCACTTCAGGTGCTGGCCATCGCAAAAGAAGCTGGTGATAAGATCATGGAAATTTATGACCGTGACTTTGCCATCTACGAAAAACAAGACACCAGTCCGCTGACAGAAGCTGACTTGGCGGCGCACAAGTGCATCGTAGCCGGTCTTGAGGCTATCTCACCGCTCCCTATTTTGTCTGAAGAATCGGCTGATATTAGCTGGGATAAGCGCAAAACCTGGGATAAATACTGGTTGGTCGACCCGCTCGACGGCACCAAAGAATTTATCAAAAAGAACGGTGAATTTACCGTTAACATCGCACTGATTGATGGCGGCAAGCCAATTATGGGTGTGGTGTATGCCCCTGCACTGAAAAAATCATATGTGGGTGTGGTTGGTCAGGGTGCCTGGACCGAAACCGCTGAAGGCGTTAACCCAATTAGCGCTAAACCGCATCAGCCAGGTGAGTTATGGAAGGTTGTGGGCAGCCGTTCACACCAAAGCCCTGAAATCCAAAACCTGCTGGCGCAGCTTGAAGGCGAAACCGAACTGGTTGCCATGGGCAGCTCACTAAAACTATGTCTGGTTGCCGAAGGTGAAGCACACCTTTATCCGCGCCTGGGCCCAACGTCTGAGTGGGATACCGGTGCTGCACATGCGGTTGCCCTGGCTGCCGGTGCCGATGTCACCGTGCTGGACGCTGCTGACCCATTAAATTCTGACGCCGAGGCTCTGACTTATAATCAGAAAGAGTCTGTGTTGAACCCTTATTTCCTCGTGAGTGCCTGAGCATGAATAACGAAAACGAATTATTAAAAGAAGACATTCTGTCTTACCTAGAACAACACGAACAAAAAGACCTGCTGCGCTTTTTAACCTGTGGTAGCGTAGATGATGGTAAATCAACCCTGATTGGTCGTTTGCTACACGACTCAAAAATGATTTTTGAAGATCAGTTAGCAGCTATCACTCAGGACAGTAAAAAAGTCGGTACCACCGGTGACCGTGTTGACCTGGCATTGCTGGTAGATGGTCTGCAATCTGAGCGTGAGCAAGGTATCACTATCGACGTGGCTTACCGTTATTTCTCAACCGACAAGCGTAAGTTCATCATCGCGGATACTCCCGGACACGAGCAGTACACCCGTAACATGGTTACCGGTGCTTCTACCTGTGATCTGGCAATCCTGATGGTTGACGCCCGTGCCGGGGTGAAAACCCAGACCCGTCGTCACTCTTTCTTAGCCTCACTGCTGGGTATCAAACACGTTATCGTAGCTGTGAACAAAATGGATCTGATGGATTACTCTGAACAGGTTTATAAAGATATCCAGACTGATTTCCTGGAATTCTCTAAAAAGCTGAATATTCCTGATATCCAGTTTGTGCCTATTTCAGCGCTGGAAGGCGATAACGTGGTTAACTTAAGTGAACACACGCCTTGGTATACCGGCGGTACGCTGATGACCATGCTGGAAAACATCGAAATCAACAAAGATGCTAACACCGAAGATTTCCGCTTCCCGGTGCAGTACGTTAACCGCCCTAACCTCGATTTCCGCGGTTTTGCCGGAACCGTGGTATCAGGTCAAGTTAAACCGGGCGATGCCATCACTGCCTTACCATCAGGAAAGACCTCAAAAGTTAAATCTATCGTTACCTTTGACGGTGATTTAGACGTAGCTTATCCGCCGCTGGCCGTTACTCTGACCCTGGAAGATGAAATTGATATCTCTCGCGGTGACATGATTGTTAAGTCTGACAATCTGCCACTGCTAAGTTCTCAGTACAAATCACACCTGGTGTGGATGGCTGACGAACCAATGATGCCAAACAAACAGTACCTGTTTAAGTTTGCCAGCCAGATGACCTCTGGTTCGGTGGCTGAAATCGACCACCTGATTGACGTTAACACCATGGAGCACACTCAGGGCGTGCACATGAACTTAAACGAAATCGCCGTGGTTGATCTTAAGTTTACCCAGCCGGTACCTTGTGACAACTATCAAAAGAACCGTGCCACTGGTGCGTTTATCGTAATTGACCGACTGACCAACGGTACCGTTGGTGCTGGTATGATCATTGACGAAATCGCCAAAGACCAACAGCACAAAACGCAGGAATTCTCAGCGTTTGAACTGGAGTTTAACGAGTTGGTTCGCAAGCACTTCCCACACTGGAATGCGCTCGATATTAGTAAGCTCTAGGAGCGGGTTCTCACAAGATGGAACTTAACCAGCTACTGGTACTGGTGTTTTTCTTCGGTACCATCGGGGCGCTGATTTTTTCAAATCAGCGCCCTTCTACTGTGTTTGCCTTAGCGGTACTGGGTCTGTTAACGACCCAGCAAATCACTTTTGAGCAAATTCTGGATAACCTGACCAATAAAGGCCTTATCACTTTGATACTGCTGTTACTGGTTAGTAGTGCCATTGATAAAACCGCCTTTATTAAGCGTCTTGGTCGCAAACTGGTTACCGCCAGTTTTACCAAATCTTACTGGCGTTTGTTTGGCCTCACTTTTTTCTCTTCCGCGCTGTTAAATAACACCGCTATTGTTGCCAGCCTGATTGGGCCGGTGAAACAAAACCAGTACCATCCGGCCTCACGGCTGCTGATCCCGCTTTCTTACGCGGCGATTTTAGGCGGCACAGTAACCCTGATAGGTACCTCAACGAATTTAATTGTTGATAGTTTTCTGCAAGAGCATGGTCACCCTGGTTTTGGCTTTTTAGACTTTACCTTGTTTGGACTGGTTGCCGGCTTAAGCTGCGGATTACTGATGTTTCTGATGTCGCCATTACTGCCGGATATCGCTAATAAACAGCGGGATTTCCGCGAATATATCGTCGAAGCAGAAGTCAGTAATGACTCAGAACTGGTGGGTAAAACCGTTGAGCAGAATCACCTGCGTAACTTACCGGAGCTTTTTTTGGTTGAGGTGGTGCGACAGGGAAAACTTATCACGCCGGTCAGCCCGGACCTGATGATCCAGGCAAATGATAAACTGATTTTCTCTGGCAACGTGAAAAATCTGGATACACTCAGTCATATCAAAGGGCTGAAAACCTTTGCCGAATCAGACGGAATTCTGCGGGAAAACCTCACCGAAGTGATTGTTTCCAACCGCGCACAGATCATCGGCCAGACCATAAAAGCTCTGGGTTTTAGAGCCTTGTTTGATGCTGCGGTAGTAGCAATCAGACGCGACGGCGAGCAACTCTCCGGTAAACTGGGTGAAATTAAACTGCAAGCCGGTGATTTTCTGTTACTGGCAGCGGGACCGGATTTTCATAGTCGCCACAATATTGCTAAAAACTTCTTTATTCTGTCTGAGCAACGTATTGCCAGACCGCTGTCAACGCCACAGGAGTGGATAACCGTAGGCGGCTTTCTTATTACCGTGTTACTGGCGGCCACCGACATTCTGCCACTGGGTATTGGTTTACTGTTTTTTGCTGCCGTACTGTTAGGCGCAAAAGTGACTACAAATGGCGAGATAAAGCGCAACCTGCCACTTAACTTAATTGTGGTGATAGTGGGAGCATTGTCTTTGGCAACGGGTTTAGAGCAATCCGGTGTTATCGCCCTAAGCACGGAACTACTGCTGCCTTATCTGGCTGATACTAACTGGCTGGTAGCATTAATCGTGGTGTATTTGCTTACTTTGTTACTGACTGAATTTGTCACCAACAACGCCGCTGCTGCGTTAATGTTTCCTTTTGCCTATGGCCTGGTGGAGATTATCGGCGCGCCATTGTTACCCTTTGCTTTAGCCGTGGCCTTTGCAGCCAGCGCGAGTTTTATCTCGCCTTATGGTTACCAAACCAACCTGCTGGTATTTAACGCCGCTAATTACAGGTTCAGCCATTTTATTCGCTTTGGATTACCTATCTCAATCGTGTATTCATCTATTGTGATAGCGCTGTTGAACTGGGTTTATTTTTAACCAGGCGTTGCAAAAACAAACAGGCATTAACAGCGCTGCTGATTACTGGCAGCGCTCATTATCACCCCGTAGCCACTGCACCCCATCCAGATAGAGCTTGTCCTGTAATTGCAGCTGAATAACACTTTGCGCGCCATTAGCATAATTTAGCCGAAGTGTACCGGGCTGATTTGTACTGCCTGACGCTTCCCACTGACCGCTATTGCTATCATCCATGGCACCACTAAATCCATCCATACTAAAGCCACCGGCATTAAAACTACTGGCAAAGCTACCATCGCTACATAACCACAGCTCTTGTTTTTCGCGGTAGCCCGAGCCTGTGTAATAGCGAGCAATATAACGGCCTCGCATGTAGTCCTGCCAACTGGTGGCATTGGGATCCGCTTCTGGTTGTACAGGTGTAAATAACCTGAGTCCGCTAGTGAGCTGCACCACCACATGCTGCTGGTCCTGGCCTATCTCTGATGCCATTAAAATAGTGGCCAGACTCAGGCCTTCCCTCACTTCTTTCGCCGCTATAAAAGCGCCAAGCGGAACTACGGAGCCCACAACCTGATAGTGGTTTTCATAATAGTCAGATTTTGTCGCAGGTAAGCTTTGTGGCGCCAGATAGATGTTCTCATCAAGGGGAATATTTTCAGCCATCATCGAGGCAATCTGTGCAGAAGAAAACTGGTCAAATATCATCATGATGGATGCGTTGCCCTGTTGATTGTCCAGCACAAAAGCGCCAGTACCAGATGGCCAGCCGCCACGCCAGCCTGCCGGGATAGTAAACCCAACTCCCAGACTGCTGACTTCTACTTCTGTCCCGGGCGGATAAATTTCATCCGGCTGAACCTCCACGGCCAGCGCCTCAGAAATGCATATCAGAAACAACAAAAACAGCTTTTTGCACATACCAGTTCCCTGTCTCGATTATGGTGACAGTGCTAAGACTAGCAGGGATATTTGACTGCGTCAGCTTGTTACGGAGAGCCCGGACAGCGCCGTTGGCGCTTCCGGGATAACCAGAATCCAGGAATAGTGAGTAAGTCAGCCTGTTACAAAGACCCCGGATAGCGCCCCTCGGGCGCTTCCGGGGTGCCAGAATCCAGGAATAGTGAGTGAGTCAGCCTGTTACGAAGACCCCGGATAGCGCCCCTCGGGCGCTTCCGGGGTGCCAGAATGCTTGGGCATTCTGGCACTAACGGAACAGGACTTTTTCTTTGTTAAACCAGAACACGCAAAAATACAATAACGCGCCGGCAATCACAGCCGTAGACGAGAAGATGGCAAACAGCTGGAAATAATCCATTGTTCCCTTGATTAACTCTTTAATGGCCAGAGCCACGTTGGTTAAAGGTACCCAGGCCCAGCCGCCTTTAAGCTCCACACCAGGCAGCATGGCCAGCATCACCGGCACAATCACCGCAAATACTAACGGGGTCATGTACCCCTGCGCTTCTTTAAAGCTGCGGGCGTATATCGACAAGCTGAGCAACACTGCCGAGAAAATAGCCACTACCGGTACCAACATTAAGAACATCAGCACAAAATCAATGGCGCTGATAGCACTCATAAACTCGGTAACCATTTCAATCGCCATGCCCTGACTGATAATCAGTCCCCATACCGCCATACTACTGACAGTAATTAAAGCCGACGTTGCCCCAGCCAGCGCAATGGTAAAGAACTTTCCTAGCACCAGTTTGTGTCGTTCGATGGGTGAAATCAGCAAAGTTTCCAAAGTGCCGCGCTCTTTTTCACCGGCCCCTAAGTCTGTAGCGGGGATCATCGCTCCCTGTAAACACAGCATAAAAATAAAATATGGGATCATCCCGCCTATTTTTTCGCCCCAGTTTTCCCGTTTGTCAGCCACATCCACTTTTTTAATCACAATTGGCGCTAATAGTGCCTTTTGCTGATCCTCATTGAGTGCCAGCAATGCAAAAGCTTTTTGCTGGCTGGCTTCGGCAAAGGCGTCGACAATTTTATCCAGTCGGCGCCTTACCATGTTTAAACCAGCGTCATTTAAATAAAGGCTCAGCTCTATCTGGCCGCTTTGTAAGGCGTCATCGCTAAAATTATCCGGGACAACCAGCACAAAATCGGCTTGTTCAGACTTCACAAACGCAGTGATATCAGCATCAGCCGGTATTTCAACCAGATTAAACAGCTCAGATTTTTGTAACTCTTCCATCAGGGCGGGCGCATACTGAGCGCCAACAACGGCGTAATCCAGTACTTTATTTTCGGCCTTATCCACCGCTTTACCGGCAAAAAACATCACCACAGCAATAAGCAGCGGAAACACCAGAATGGGCAAAGCCACCATAAAAAACAGGGTTTTGCGGTCGCGCAGCAGTTCTTTGATTTCTTTAAGCATGACTTTCCACATACACTAGGCTCCCTGATTTATCACTTGCATGAATGATTTGTGTAACGACCCTTCCGCCTGCGCTTTAAATTGCGCAAACGAGTCGGAAAAATGCGTTTTACCGTGATGGATTACCGTCACCCGGTCACACAATTCTGCGACTTCATCCAAATGGTGGGTCGAAAAAATAACCGGCACGCCTTTTTCTTTCAGGCGCTGAATAAATTCGAGAACCGTTTGCGCGGCCATAATGTCCAGCCCGGTTGTCGGTTCGTCCAGAATAACGACTTTTGGATCGTGCACCACCGCACGGGCAATCGCGGTTTTTTGTTTCATTCCGGTAGAAAAGTTTTCGCTGCGTCGATCCAAAAAGCTGTGCATATCCAGTATGTCGGCAAGCTCGGTGATTTTGCTTTCGATTTGCTCTTCACTCATGCCGTGTAGCTGACCAAAATAGGCGATATTTTCGCGCCCGGTTAACCGTCCGTACAGCCCTGTGGAACCCGACAAAAAACCAATCATCTGGCGCGCCACCACCGGTTTGGTCACCACGTTAGTACCATTTATAATGATTTCCCCGCTGTCAGGCTTAAGTGCGGTGGATAGCATTCTGAGCGTTGTAGTTTTACCGGCGCCGTTAGGGCCAAGTAGGCCGAGCACCTCGCCCGACTCACAATGAAATGAGACATCCTGAACAGAATGGAAAAACCGGCCTTTTAGCCGGGGATCTTTTTTTTCCTGTTCGCTAAGCTTTTTAGGGTTCTCAACCGCGAATTTTTTTGCCAGTTTCGAGATTTCTATCATCTGTCTTCCCTATGTTATTGTTATAGGTCCGTTTTTGTCAGTGAATTTTAGTTACAATTTTCACGCAAATCGTTGGAATTTATGAGTATACTGGCATGATTAAAAATAATAATCTGCAAAATGTTACAAAATATAAGGAGTCATGGATGTCAGACGTTACTAACCCTTTTCAGGGTTGCAACAACATTTTCTTTAAACCCAATGGCGTGTTTAAAACCATCGACGAAAAAAACAACTGGTCGTGGATCCCGTTTTTAGTTGTTATCGCGATGAGCGTGCTGCCTGCTTATCTGTTTATCAATTCGATTGATTTTGAATGGTATAAAAATTTAATTATTGATACCCAATATGGCGATCTGAGCCCGGCGGAAAAAAACATGTACCGCGACAATATGACTCAGTCCCAGGTAATGATGTTTATGATGGTTGGCGGCATCATCGGCCCAATTGTGTATAACGCTATTCTGGCTCTATACCTGAACCTGATGACCCGCTCCTGCGAAGAAAACCTGAATGGCTATACCGACTGGTACGGCTTTACCTGGTGGGTGAGCATGCCTGTTGTTGTTGGCGCAGTAATGGGTATGGCATTAATCGCCTTGTCAGACAGCGCTCAGTTACAGCCGTCTATCGTTAGTCCGCTATCAGTCTCTTACCTTTTTGGTATTGGTATGGAATCAGACTGGTTTAGCTTTGCGCAAAGCATTCGACTGGAAACCTTCTGGAGCATTTACCTGATTACCGTTGGCATTGCCCAGTGGACCAGCTTTAGCACCAAAAAATCAGCTATCATCGCAGCAGCTCCCTTTGTGATCATTATGGGACTGTGGGCTATTTTTAAACTGTTTTAAGGTCACTGGCCTGTAACGGCAATTGCGTGGTTGCTGGTGCGGTAGGCGCCAGCGGCCGAAAATAACTTTTATCGGCATAAAATTCCGGCGATTGGGCGTTATACCAATCCGGTATCCCCAGTAAAGGCACAGGCTTGAGCACTGTTTTGGCCGCCAGACCATCAAGGGCGGTCAGCCTTGCCGCCAGCGCTTTATCCAACACCTCGTACTGAACCCTAATATCCATCGTCGCAAAGTTATCTGGCACCACTACCGCCAGCCACTTAGCGGTAAGACCGATAAAAGGCGTCAGTAACATTTCATAAAGCGCGTGACCAAAGATGAAAGGAAACAAGGTGGTGCCCCATTCCCCGCGGTTTGCTAGCAATACATTTTGCCATTGATGTAAGGCTAACTGGTTAAGTAACTCGTTGCCCTCGCAGAGTTTATTCGCCGGCACGGCAATCACTAAACCGCATTCGTCAAAATGCGTTAAGCGATTACGTTTAGCTGTACGCGGATGTACCCCATAATCAGCGATTTGTTGGCAGTGTAAGTAATTAAGCAAACTTTTTGTCCGGCCAAACAGCATCCACATCAGCGCGTTAAAGGTGTCGTGCCAGTTATGTCGGGTCGGTACCTGCTTTTCTTCTGCGATAAAAACTTCGTAATAACGGTCAGACAAATCGGCCAGCTCATCAGCCAAAAACGACGGACAACAGCAATCCGGGCTAAGTCCGGGCTTTATATTATTAAGCTCATCAGCAGTCAGTGGCTGTCTGGCATCAAGCCGGGCCAGAGCAAATAGCTGTTGTAATGGCAAGACTAAGGAAACGTTGGATTGCATGGATTGGCCGGGGGTGTCTTTGCAGTTCAAATTTGCGCTGAATTCTCTATACTGGATGGCTATTGTAAAGCAATCCGAGAAAAATAAATGAAAAAAAACCTCTTATTGCCCTTGGTCTTTTCTGCCACATCGCTGTTATCAGCCTGTGGCCAGCAAGCGGCAACCACAACGACAGCAACCAGTAATTTTGACACCATCTACAACAGCATTACCGCGGATAAAATAGCACCGCCACTGAAAACCCTGGCGTCAGATGAATTTGAGGGGCGTTTACCCACCACCGCCGGGGAAAAGAAAACCCTGGATTATCTGGTGTCTGAGTTTAAACGCATGGGCCTCAAACCCGGTAATGGCGACAGCTACCTGCAAGAAGTTGCCCTGATGGAGATTACTGCCGATCCGGACATGACTATGACCATCGGCGATAATACCTTTGCTTACAAAACCGACATGGTAGCCGGTTCGAAGCGGGAGCAGGAAACCGTCTCACTGACTGATTCTGAACTGGTCTTTGTCGGATATGGCATTAATGCCCCGGAATACGACTGGAATGATTATGCCGGGCTGGACGTCACCGGTAAGACTGTTGTCATTCTGGTTAACGACCCGGGGTTTGAAAATCCGGACAGCGGCAAGTTTCAGGGTACCACAATGACCTACTACGGTCGCTGGAGCTACAAATACGAAGAAGCCAGCCGCCAGGGGGCAGCAGGCGCCATCATTGTACACGAAACCGCCCCGGCCTCTTACGGCTGGTCGGTAGTTGCCAACAGTTGGAGCGGCCCCCAGTATGGCCTGGTCAGCCCGGATAAAGGCGCCAGTCGCGTTGCCGTTGAAGGCTGGTTAACCCTTGAAGCAGCGAGTCGCGTATTTGCCGACGCGGGCCTTAATTTTGCAGAAGAAAAAGCCAAAGCCATGCAGGGGCCCTATTCTGTGCCACTGGAACAAACCCTGTCGGTAACAGTAAATAATACTTATAAGGCTTCTACCAGTCACAACGTGATTGCAACCTTGCCGGGCAGTAAAAAGCCCGATGAGCATGTGATTTACACTTCTCATTGGGATCATCTGGGCAAAGACGAAGGTCTCGATGGCGATCAGATATATAATGGTGCCCACGATAATGCCACCGGTACCGCAGCCGCGCTGGTGATGGCAGACGCTTTTGCCCGCTTAACTCCGGCCCCTGAACGGTCGGTGACTTTCTTAATTGTTACCGCCGAAGAACAAGGCCTGCTGGGATCAAAATATTACGCTGACAATCCGATTATTCCACTGGACAAAACCGTTGCTAACATCAACATGGATGCCATGAATGTACTGGGTAAAACCAAAGACATCGCCGTAATCGGTATGGGTAAGTCTGACCTTGAGGAAGAGCTCAACATAGCCGCTAAACGTCAGGGCCGCACGGTAACGCAGGAAGACCGTCCGGAAGCCGGTTATTACTATCGCTCGGATCACTTCAGCTTTGCCAAAGTAGGTGTACCGGCCCTTTACGCCAAAGGCGGCAGTGAGCCATATGACGAAGAAACCGCCAAATACCGTAAGCGTACCAGCGTGATAGTAACAGGCTGTTATCATCAGGTGTGCGATAAGTTTCGCGATGACTGGGATTTAAGCGGTATTTCTCAGGATACCCAGCTGTTAATGGAAGTTGGCTATTTAGTAGCCAACAAAGACAGCTGGCCACAATGGCGTGAATCCAGCGAGTTCCAACGCAAATAATCAGGTAACGCTGTTATCTAACTTAAAAACCGCCCACCGAGGCGGTTTTTTGTATTTAAATGATTAAATAGACCAGATTGTACTTGCAATTTTTGCTCATACTGGCACATTCAGTACTCGCGAGTGAAAAGGTTTATCCTGCAAAAAAATAATCCACCGCTGTACATCAATTCGAGCACCGACAGAAAAAACAATCCTTTAACTATGTGACAAGAGAGAACGCTTTATATGTGTGGTATTTTCGGTATCTTAGATATCAAAACCGATGTGTCTGAACTCAGAACCCAAGCTTTGGAACTAACCAAAACGCTGCGTCACCGTGGCCCTGACTGGTCGGGTATCTGGAATAATGACAATACCATTTTGTGTCACGAGCGTTTAGCAATCGTCGATGTTGATACTGGCGCCCAGCCGCTAATTAGCAACAACGGCCAGCAAATTCTGGCTGTTAATGGTGAAATCTACAACCATAAGCAATTAGCCAAAGATCTGGCTGAGCCATATGACTTTAAAACCCGTTCTGACTGCGAAGTTATTTTGCCTTTGTATCAACAACGCGGCGTTGAGTTTATTGACGATTTACAGGGCATGTTTGCCTTCATTCTTTACGATGAAAAAGAAGATGCCTACCTGATTGCCCGTGACCATATTGGTATTATCCCCCTTTATACTGGTTACGACGAGCACGGTAATTTTTACGTAGCGTCTGAAATGAAAGCCCTTGCGCCAGTATGTAAAACCATCAGCGAATTCCCTCCGGGCCACTACATGTGGAGCAAAACCGGTGAGATGGTTAAGTACTACAAGCGCGACTGGATGGAATACGACAACGTTAAAGATAACGAGTCGAACATTGACGAACTGCGTGCCGCTTTCGAAAAAGCCGTTAAATCTCACCTGATGTCAGACGTACCTTACGCGGTACTGCTGTCTGGTGGCTTAGATTCATCGCTGGTATCGGCTGTTGCGGCAAAATATGTCGCTAAGCGCGTAGAAGATGAAGATAAGTCTGACGCCTGGTGGCCACGCTTGCACTCTTTTGCGGTAGGTCTTGAAGGCGCGCCAGACCTAATTGCAGCCCAGAAAGTGGCTGACATGATTGGTACCGTGCACCACGAAATTCACTTTACCATTCAGGAAGGTTTAGACGCCATCCGTGATGTTATCTACCATCTGGAAACTTACGACACCACGACCATTCGTGCAGCAACGCCGATGTACCTGATGACCCGTAAGATCAAAGCCATGGGTATCAAAATGGTATTGTCGGGTGAAGGTTCAGATGAAATCTTTGGTGGTTACCTGTATTTCCACAAAGCGCCTAACGCTAAGGAATTCCACGAAGAAACCGTGCGTAAACTGGATCGCCTGCACATGTTTGACTGTGCACGCGCGAACAAAGCCACGTCGGCCTGGGGTGTTGAAGCCCGTGTTCCATTCCTCGACAAAGAGTTTATGGATGTAGCAATGCGTCTTAACCCTAAAGATAAGATGTGTGGCAATGGCAAAATGGAAAAATACATTCTGCGTGAAGCCTTCGATAACGGTGATACGCTGCCGCCAGAAGTTCTGTGGCGTCAGAAAGAACAGTTTGGTGATGGCGTAGGCTACTCGTGGATCGACTCAATTAAAGACTTCGTTGAAAACGAAGTGAGCGATCAGCAGTTAGCGGCAGCGGAATTCCGCTTCCCTATCAACACGCCGGATACCAAAGAAGGTTACTACTACCGCACTATCTTTGAAAGCTACTTTCCACAGGAAACGGCTGCACGTTGTGTACCGGGTGGTAAATCAATCGCCTGTAGTACGGTGGAAGCCCTTGAGTGGGATGAAAGCTTTAAGAACAACGCTGATCCATCAGGCCGTTCTATGCAGGACGTCCACGGCAAAGCCTAAGCTCTTTTGCTAAAGCATAAAAAACAGCACCTTAAGGTGCTGTTTTTATTTTAGTCTTTGGTTAGTTCAGCATTCACCGAACTCTCCGGTACATGCCGTTGTGGGTCAAACCACAAAGCCTTATCATCAAGCGGCGTTTCTTTGGGTAATAACGGATTTTCCAGCGTGAACACCTTTCGCTCGCCAACGTTAACCTTAAGTAAGGCTTTGCGGTGATGAGTGACAAAGATATTATCAAAGGAACCATCCTCGAGCGCCCGACGCAATCCGGTTTCTATCAGTCGCGCCATGATCGGATTTGAACGATTTACAAAGAAATACATCGCGGCCGGATAATGCAGAACTAAAGACGGCTCCAGCACGATATCAGGACTGATAGATCTGGCCTCCAGTTCTCCCATTACCTCACTCACCGCACGAGGGAAAAAATCGCCTTGCTTGAGTTCCAGCCGGTTAAAGGCTTCCGGAAAGTCAGACACGGTCAGCACGTTAAAACCGTTGGATTGCAGAATTTTAGTATCAGGCCATTCCGCGCCCTGTAACACCGTTAATGAAGAAAAATCACCAATCTCATTAATGTCGGTAAACTTATGGGCAAAGTCCTGATTAATTAAAAACACCCGCCAGCCAATGAGTCCTTTGTGAATTGGAATTCGAATGGGCAGCAGTTCTTTCTCGCGCTGGCTGTCGGTCATTACCCATAAAATATTAATTTCGCGGTTTTCTTTTAGCTGGCGAATGGATTTGCCCTGCAGCAAGATACGCTCGGACGGTTTTAACGTATAGCGAACGCCCGTTTTACTCAGTGCGAGCTTAAGCAGCGTTAACGGGTACTCGTGCCGACTGTCACTCTCGTTTATAGGGCGGGGATAATGAATCGACCAGCTGGCTGCCTGGGCGGGTACCGTGAGTGCAATAGCTGATAATGCGGTCAGCAGACGCAAGCTGCGTCTTATTGCCTTACTCTTAAATCTATACAACGCCATGTCCGTGCCCTACCTTAGGCTATGCCAACATATTTATGAGTTTGTAACGACAGTCGCCAGTTACGCTCAATGCAGGTTTTAATGGCAAGCTCTGTTGCTCTGGGTTGCTGACTGATGGGCTGCAGGCAGATAATATCCGGTAGCTTGCTGGCCCTGGCCAGCAGTTCGTCGAGCTCATCAATGTGCTTTTGCATGGCAATCGGGTGTTTGATCTCATTAGCGCGCTCAAGCGCACTGACAAGAACATCATAGCCCCCTTTCATATTGATTTTAGGCGATACGGTAACCCAGGTTTCTGGTGCACAGCGCACGGCAAAAGTACCACTGGTTTCGATTTGCGTGGTATAGCCATGTTCGTGAAGTAACCGGGTCAAATCGGTTAAATCGTACATACAGGGTTCGCCCCCGGTTAACACAACATGCTTAG
The DNA here is from genome assembly GCF_001758465.1 of Marisediminitalea lipolytica. Lineage (GTDB taxonomy): Bacteria > Pseudomonadota > Gammaproteobacteria > Enterobacterales > Alteromonadaceae > Alteromonas > Alteromonas lipolytica. Next base: position 107,954 of record NZ_MJIC01000004.1, on the reverse strand, counting down.
CCTGATACCGCTGTTGTTCAAACAAGGCCAGTAAGCCCAGCTCGGAGATGCCGAAATAGCGCTCAGATTCACCGCTTTTGGTGATTACCGCTTCAACCGAGTCAATCATGTTTTCGTCCAGTTCCCAGGTGTGTTTGGTATCACACCACGGGCAGCCTACCGGACATCCTTGCAAGCGGACAAAAATAGCCGGCACACCGGTATAAACGCCCTCGCCCTGGATGGTTTCAAACATTTCATTAATATTGAGTCGCTGATCGGTCAATTGTTTAATCCTGTCGTGATTATTGTTGGGATTCTAGCAGGGATAGCATAAAATTCCGTTATCATTTATTAAATTATACCTGTTATGTCTGAAAAAGTGATTGTTATCTATTCCGGCGGTATGGACTCTTTTACCGTACTAAACAAAGCCCTGGAAGATGGTAAAACACCCCTGGCGCTGTCTTTTGATTACGGCCAGCGACACAAGAAGGAGCTCGACTACGCTGCACGAGTTTGTGCAGAACTTAATATTCCGCACAAGATTGTGGATATTTCCGCCATTAACTCTCTGGTTGGCGGTTCGGCCCTGACCGATGACATCGACGTACCAGAAGGGCATTATGAAGAGCCCAGCATGAAAACCACCGTGGTGCCTAACCGCAACATGATCCTGCTTTCCATGGCGGTAGGTTATGCGGTTAGCGAAAACGCCACTAAGGTGTACTACGGCGCTCATTCAGGCGACCACGCGATTTACCCGGACTGTCGCCCGGAATTTGTCAGAAAAATGAACGACGTCTGTGCCATCGCCAACTACGAAGCAGTGGAAATAGTTACCCCTTACCTTGAAGTCAGTAAAACTGCTATTCTGACCGACGGACTGCGTATGGGACTGGATTACGGCAAGACCTGGACCTGTTATAACGGCCGGGAAAAGGCCTGCGGTCAGTGCGGTGCCTGTCAGGAGCGCCTCGAAGCCTTCCGCGACAATCATCAGACCGACCCGCTGGACTACGAATAACGTTTGCACCGGCCATGGCCGGCCAAAGGAGAGTCAGCATGAAAGCGTCTAATTTTGTCCTTGTTACTGCGGGTTTATGGCTGTCGGTAGTCCTGCCAGGGCTGGCTCAACAAAGCATATCGGTCCAGATTAAAGGCTATGATGATGGCATTAAATCCTCCGCTGGTCAGGATTACAAAGAAGCCGTCCTATTTGCCAAGCGAGAAGCCATCGAACGGGCCGGTGTAACGGTTAAATCCATAACCACGATGGAAGACTTTATTCTTCGCTCTGACTTTATCGAAAGCCAGGCTGAAGCAGTGCTCGAACCTGGCTATGACGTCCTTGATATTGGCTATCAAAATGATGGCAGTTATCTGGTCGTGCTAACCGGTAAAGTCACATTAGTCAGTCAGCCAGCGTCCAGCCAGCAAGCTGACGCAGTCCCCAAATCACCGCTACTGAATGCACTGAGCCTGTTATCGGGTTCACCGGAGAGCTACCAACTGAGTCTGGCTGAGATTGGTGACTATCCCATCGAAAAAGCCTATTTTGCCAACGATCACCAATTCGTTATTCATTATGACTATCGCAACGGGGTTATGACCCTTAATGAAATTGATAAAGGTATAATGCAGCTAAGCGGTACCTATCGTACCGATAGCGTTCTGGCAGTGTCGAGCTGGATTTTGCCAACAATGGCGAAGCAGAGGGGCGCTGGCGGGTGTTCTTAAGCAGTGGCGCCATGGCCATCAGGAAAAAATAAAAAACGCCCGCTAAGCAGTTTAGCGGGCGTTATCTGAAAGATAGGTAATCCTTTATTTCTGACTTTCGCTGATAAAGTAACTGAGTTCTTTAATGCAGTGGCGCAGTACCGGGTTTAAGCGGGTATTTTTACCGTTCATTACGAACAGTTCATGACTGAATTTAAACAGGCTGCCATTAGCAATAGGCACTAACCCCAGCGAAACCCCCTGTTCCTTAGCCATATAGTCAGGCAATAAGGCAACATATTCACCGGTCATCATGGCCGACATCGCCGCATCGAATGAATCAGAGAACGTCTGAATGGCCAGTCGGCTGTCACCATCAATGTAGTTAGCCGATGACAACCCCGAGATACCAATTGCCGGGTAATCCTCTATTCTTACGTTGTCTGGCAAGGCATCCACATCACGATACCTGGCCAGCGGATGCGAAGGCGCACAGTACAGGCGACCAGTGCACGATGTACCAATCGGATGAAAGGTCACTGATTCGGGCTTCACCATATCGTAAGTCGAGATCACCAGGTGACACTCTCCGGATAAGGCTACATGTTCAACCTCGTTGTACAAACGGGTCTGAATATTAACGTGGATATCATCAAACTTTTTCATGGTGCTTTTGACTGCCCGGCTGACGGCCAGGTGCATAGAAAGCGGTAATCCGGCCATCATTACCAGGGTAATATGACCAGAATAATCATCGTGCAGGGATTTTAAGTTAAACACGAAGTTATCGAAGGCGTTAAAGATTCGCTTGGTTTCCTGAAAAACCACCTCGCCTTCCTTGGTCATCTGAAAGCCGCCCCGACCGCGATGGCAAAGCACCAAATCCAAACGCTCTTCCAGTTTTTTGATTGCCGCACTGATGTTAGGCCGCTGCATTCTCAGCACCGGCTCTGCCGCCGTAAAGCCATTACAACTAGCGACCGCATAAAATACCCGCAGGAGTTTAATATCAGATTCTTGTAATCGGTTTAGCATGGGCGCACCATAAAATGTGTATAAATATAGGTATAGTTATCAATACTCAAACCATAATAGGCAGAGTCTGCACTATTTACAATCACATTTTGTGCAATCTTTAATTAAAGCTGTAGAAAACAAATTGTTACACTGGCTTCATCTGCTGGTAATGCAAATCAGGATAATGCCACCACCTGTTTTCTTAGTTGCTCAATTTCATCCCGAAGCGACGCGGCTTTTTCAAATTCCAGCTCTTTGGCAAATTCGAACATTTGCTTTTCCAGCTCGCCAATTTGGGCCATTAATTCCGTCGCCGAGGCCGCTTTCGCGGCTTTCTTCGATTCGGCTACTTTGCGCAGTCTTACCTGACCAGAGCCTGGTGCAACCGAATCACCTAAATCCATCACATCGGTAATCGGCTTATTCAGCCGCTGCGGCGTGATATTGTTGGCTTTGTTGTGCTCGATTTGCTTATTGCGGCGGCGGTCGGTTTCATCTATCGCCTTGCGCATTGAGCCGGTAATGGTATCGGCATACAAAATAGCCTTACCATTGACGTGACGAGCAGCCCGACCGATGGTTTGGATCAGCGATTTTTCGGCTCGCAGGAAGCCTTCTTTATCGGCATCAAGGATAGCCACCAGTGAGACTTCCGGCATATCCAGACCTTCCCGCAGCAGGTTGATCCCCACCAGCACATCGAATTTACCCAAACGTAAGTCACGGATAATCTCAATCCGCTCCACGGTATCGATATCCGAGTGCAAATAACGTACTTTAACCCCATGTTCATTAAGGTATTCGCTCAGGTCTTCTGCCATGCGCTTGGTCAGCGTGGTGATCAGTACCCGTTCATCTACAGCCACCCGTAGCTGAATTTCGGAAAGCACATCATCCACCTGGGTCGCTACCGGTCGCACTTCTATAACCGGATCCAACAGACCGGTAGGGCGCACCACCTGTTCCACTACTTCACCGTCTGATTTTTCCAGCTCATAGTTGCCCGGCGTTGCTGACACATAAATGGTTTGTGGTGATATATGCTCAAACTCATCAAACTTTAACGGCCGGTTGTCCAGTGCCGATGGCAGGCGGAAACCGTATTCCACCAGGGTTTCCTTACGTGAGCGGTCACCTTTGTACATGGCACCGATCTGCGAAACCGTAACGTGGGATTCATCGATAAACATCAGTCCGTCAGCCGGAAAATAATCCAGCAAGGTCGGCGGCGGCTCGCCCGGTGCACGACCAGACAGATAGCGGGAATAGTTTTCGATACCAGAGCAGTAACCCAGCTCCAGCATCATTTCGATATCAAACTGCGTGCGTTGTGAAATGCGCTGTTCTTCCAGCAGTTTATTTACTTCCAGCAGCTGCTTTTTGCGGTCGGCAAGCTCTTCTTTAATGCATTCTACTGCACTTAATATTTTCTCTCTGGGCGTTACATAATGGGTTTTAGGAAAAACCGTCGCCCGTACTACGTTTTTCTCGACTGCGCCGGTAAGCGGATCAAACAGACTGATCCGGTCGATTTCGTCATCAAATAACTCTACCCTGACCGCTTGTTTTTCGGAGTCCGCCGGGAAAATATCTATGACATCTCCCCTGACTCTGAACGTACCGCGCTCAAAGGCTAAATCGTTACGCTTGTATTGCAGTTCGGCCAGGCGACGCAGCACGTCACGCTGGTTGATGGTGTCACCCTGACGCAAATGCAGGAGCATTTTCATGTAGGATTCTGGATCGCCCAAACCGTAAATGGCCGACACACTGGCCACAATCACAACGTCACGGCGCTCCATCAGCGCCTTAGTCGCGGATAGCCGCATTTGTTCTATGTGGTCGTTAATCGAGGCGTCTTTTTCAATAAACGTATCGGTGCTGGGCACATAGGCTTCAGGCTGATAGTAGTCGTAATAGGAAACAAAATATTCCACCGCATTGTGGGGGAAAAACTCTTTCATCTCGCCATAGAGCTGCGCCGCCAGGGTTTTATTGTGGGCCAGCAATAAGGTGGGTCGTTGCACCTGATTGATAATATTGGCCATGGTGAAGGTTTTACCTGAACCGGTAACCCCCAGCAGGGTCTGATGCGCCAGACCACTGTCCAGGCCATCCACTAATGCTTCGATTGCGGTGGGTTGATCCCCGGCTGGCTGATATTTAGATACCAGCTCAAAGCCTTTATCTGCCATAACTGCTCCCTAACTTTGTGCCTGCCCCGACAATGCCTGTAAACACCGCTTAAACCAAAAAGTCGAAACCAATGCCATCAACAGGTTAGCGATAACTGCACCGATAAAAATGCCTTGCAGGTTCAGAACCATGCCCATAGCCACCGTAATCGGCACAAAAAACACAAACAATCTGATGACACTGAGCACCAGCGCTGACATCGGTAAATGAATGGCGTTTAATGAGGAATTGGTCAGGATCACAATCCCCTGCAGTCCGTACCCTAAAGGTACAATAATCAGAAACATTTGGATCAGATCGGCCACCTGCTGCTCTTTGGCAAACAACGAGGCCAGCAAACCTGAACACAGCCATAACAGCACGCTGATAAACAACTGCCAAACCAGCACAAATTTAACGATAAGCCAGTAAGCCGACTTCACCCTGTCAAACCGGTTTGCGCCCATGTTCTGGCTGATAAACGGCGGCAAGGACATAGACAACGCCAGCACCACGATTGTGGTAAAAGACTCTAAACGACTACCAACCCCCCAGGCAGCAACCGCTTCTTCGCCATAACCTGCGACCACCCGGGTTAAAATAGCGCCCGCGATGGGGGTTAACATATTGGCTCCCGCCGCTGGCAAGGCAATGTGTAAGATAGCGCGACTGCGCTCAGCTAATTCGCTCAGAGTTAATAAACGCGGCAAAATGTAATTGCGTTGCCGGGCTAATAAATACAGGATCCACACCGAACATACGATCCACGAAATCAGAGTCGCCAGCGCTGCGCCGCCAATCCCCATGGCGGGTAGCGGTCCCCAGCCAAAAATAAACAACGGATCCAGAGCCGCGTTAATGCCACCACCGGTTGCCATAATAATGCTCGGTGTTTTGGTATCTCCACGCGCCCGTAATATGCTATTCCCCACCATCGGCATGGCCAGAAAGACCGACGCGAAGTACCAGATTGTCATGTAATCATGAATATAAGGAAGCAGATGTTGCTGAGCTCCCAACAGGGCAAAGACAAAATCAATGCTAAATCCACCGACAATTGCCAGCAGACCAACCATCGCGAACGAGAGCATCAGCGCACCCGAACCAGTCTCCCTGGCACCATCCTGTTTGCCCTGACCGGCCAGGCGTGCGATCACCGCAGAGGTCCCAATACCTAAACCGATATTCAGACTGATTAAAGTAAAGGTTACCGGAAAGGTAAAACTAATAGCCGCCAGTGGTTCAGTCCCCAACAAACTGACAAAAAACGTATCAATCAACCCGAAACTCATCATCATGATCATGCCAATGATCATGGGCAAGGCCATTCGTTTTAACGAGTCGGCTATATCACCATTGAGTAAGTCGAGGGACTTTTCCTGCTTCACAGTATTCACTTCTAAAGGTATTGGGTTTGCGACAAGCTCTGTAACGCGCATCATTGCGGGCTCAGAAATGCGGCGGTGGTTTATATTTGCTAATTCGGTGTTCAGGCCGGGACAAAGGCTAAATCAAACCGGTCAACAATTGTAATCGACAGCGTCTTTTAACAACAGGGATTTATCAATAAAAAACCGTTACCTGTCGACACTTGCCATTTTCGCCTTTTTTATCATTTATATCGCCAATAACGGAAACTTATTTGTTTACTTTTCAGGCAAAAATTCAGATTACACTATTGACACATTAATTTACTCATAGATTACCTGCGATTACTTTATTACCTGACCGGATGCATCCCGTAACCATTCCCCCGACTTCGAATATATTTGCCCCTCACAACGTAAATTATTTGTTAAATAAGTTATATCCCTGCTTTTTAGTGGCAATTAACACACAAGAAAATCATTGTCTACGGCTATGCTTTAAAAAATGACAGGATATTGTCTAATTCGCCATTTACAATATCTATATAACTGTTTTTTATGTATTTTAATTTTTTCTCATGTGACAGTGAGATGACAATAAATTGACTCAATCATCACTATGACAAGCCCTGCAAAAAACTATCAACATAGTTATCCACAGATTTGGTGGATAACTAATTAAGAGCCAGTACTGGCGCGGGTTTGAGGTCAATCCAGCGATATTTTTGTAAGTGATGACTAACCTTCTGGGTTTATGTCGTCGGTTACAGTTTTATTAAAAGCTGTATATTAAGCCAGTACTCAACAGTTTTTTAATAGCTTTTAGTTATAATTTTATCTATTTAAATTACAAAAAAGTAATACACAGATGAACCATCACAGAGCGAAACAATTAAAGCATTAATATTCAATAAATTAGGCCTTATTCGTTGAACAAAAGTTCAATAAACAGTCACTTCGCTTGTTTTTTAGGCTTAATCACCCCGAAAAGACATTTTTTGTGCAAACGAAATAAAATTTTCACGAAGTTAGTTGACACGTGAATCGTTGCTCATTAATATTCGCCACCGTTGAGACACCGGTCCCCCTTAGCTCAGTTGGTTAGAGCGACGGACTGTTAATCCGCAGGTCCCCCGTTCGAGTCGGGGAGGGGGAGCCAAGTTTCAACAGTAAAAAAGTGTTCCCCCTTAGCTCAGTTGGTTAGAGCGACGGACTGTTAATCCGCAGGTCCCCCGTTCGAGTCGGGGAGGGGGAGCCAATTTTACTGGCTCCATAACATCATCTACTCGCTTAGTATTACCATTCAGTCAAACACCTTCCATCAGTTAGCACATTTTCAGCTGACGATTAAAATAACATTACCTGTTTAAGAATATTTAGCCTGACAGCACTGTGGTTGATTTACCGACTTTGGTTTTTATTAGCTTTCAAGGCTTCCCGTCGCACTGCCAAAACAGCCCGCCATAACCGGATCAGGACCCTGCTTGATGCATATCAACAGAATATATCATCAATCAATCGCTTAGCCCGGAAAAAGTAGGCGAACAACATTGTTAATCAGGCGCAAAATATTAGATAATACGCAGCTAATATTTTCCGTGTATTCCCGCCCTGATTGAAGGCCGGATACCGACGCTAAATTTTCAATAAAGACGGTAGTAATACAGCCTAATGACCGAATTTTTACTATTACTGATAAGTACAGTCCTGGTAAATAACTTTGTACTGGTAAAGTTTCTCGGACTTTGTCCGTTTATGGGGGTATCCAGCAAACTGGAGACCGCCATTGGCATGTCCATGGCCACCACATTTGTGCTTACCCTGGCATCAGTGTGTAGTTACCTGGTGGAAACCTACCTGCTGCAACCCCTGGGCATCAGTTTTTTACGTACCCTGAGTTTTATTTTAGTGATTGCCGTGGTGGTGCAGTTTACCGAGATGGTAGTACATAAAACCAGTCCGACACTGTATCGCCTGCTGGGCATTTTTCTCCCGCTCATCACCACAAACTGTGCAGTATTAGGTGTGGCACTGTTAAACCTTACAGAGCAGCATAATCTGGTGCAAAGCATCATTTACGGATTTGGTGCCGCCGTTGGCTTCTCTCTCGCTATGATTTTATTTGCTGCAATGCGCGAACGTCTGGCCGCTGCTGACGTCCCCTCCCCGTTTAAAGGCGCTTCTATAGCCATGATCACTGCCGGCCTGATGTCGCTGGCGTTTATGGGTTTTAGCGGATTGGTTAAGCTGTAATGTTAATATCTTCGTTAATTGCGCTGGGATTACTGGCCTTACTATTTGGTCTGGCTCTGGGTTATGCCGCTATACGGTTTAAGGTGGAGTCCGATCCCCTGGTTGATCAGGTTGATGCGTTATTGCCACAGACTCAGTGCGGGCAATGTGGATATCCTGGTTGCCGCCCTTACGCCGAGGCCATTGCCAATGGCGATGACATCAATAAATGTCCGCCCGGTGGTGAGTCAACCATTAAGGATTTAGCCGAACTAATGGGGGTAGAGGCAAAACCCCTGGACGCTGCCCACGGCGAAGATGCCGCGCCTAAAGTGGCCTATATTCGTGAAGACGAATGCATAGGTTGCACCAAGTGTATTCAGGCCTGTCCGGTAGACGCCATTGTCGGCGCTGCCAAACAAATGCACACTGTCATCACCGACGCCTGTACCGGTTGCGATTTATGCGTCGAACCCTGTCCGGTGGATTGTATCGATATGGTTACTATTAATCCCACAACCGCATCCTGGCAATGGGATTTTAACCAAACGCCGGTAGGCGATATTCCGGTAAAAGTGGTTTCTTGATATGCCTTACGATTTTGATCAGATAGTCGAACGAATCGACCAGCAAAAATTATGGACCTTTCCCGGCGGCGTGCACCCGGACGGTCGTAAACACCTGTCAAACCAAACAGCCATCGATACCCTGCCCTTACCTGAGCAGTTGCTGATCCCGCTAAAACAACATATTGGCACTGCCGGAAGCTGTCTGGTAACCACAGGAGATAGCGTGCTCAAGGGGCAGGTTTTAACCAGTAGCCCTAACCCTTTTGCCGTGCCAGTCCACGCGCCTACTTCGGGCAAAGTCTCCGCTATTGAAGAACGCACAACCGCCCATCCCAGTGGACTGGCAGAACTGTGTATCGTTATCGAACCCGATGGTAACGATACCTGGGCAGAGCTTGCGCCTATTGAAAACTATCAGCAGCAAGACAAAGCGGTGCTGTTAGCGGCCATTTGCGAAGCGGGTATTGCCGGCATGGGCGGCGCTGGCTTTCCTACCCACATAAAATCAACGGCGCGCAAACCCGTTGAGTTTTTGATCATTAACGGTATTGAATGCGAGCCTTACATTACCGCTGACGATCGCCTTATGCGCGAATATGGCTGGCAAATTCGCCAGGGCATAGACATTCTGATGCATCTTATTGGCCCTAAAGTGGTGGTCGTTGCCATTGAAGACAACAAACCCGAAGCCTTTAAAGCCATGCAAAAGGTGTGTGAGGATTGCGCCGCCATTCGCGTAGTTCAGATCCCGACCAAATATCCTGCCGGCGGCGAGAAACAGCTTATTCAGGTGATAACCGGTCGTGAAGTCCCGCGCCAGGGCCTGCCTGCCGATGTGGGCGTTATGATGTTTAACGTGGGTACCTGTTACGCTATTGCGGATGCCATTTTGTATGGCAAACCTCTGATCCAACGGGTAGTTACCATTACCGGCGAAGCCGTACTCAAGCCTCAGAATGTCTGGGCGCTGATCGGTACGCCGGTACAAACCTTACTTAACAAAGCCCAGTACCAGATAAAAAAACAAAAAGTCCCGACGGTAATCATGGGCGGTCCGATGATGGGGTTTACCTTGCCTTCGGTTAACGTGCCGGTGGTGAAGATCACCAACTGTTTACTGGTACCGGCTAAAAAAGAACTGAATTTAAACCAGCGGGAACTGGCTTGTATCCGCTGTTCGGCCTGTGCAGATGCCTGCCCGGTGAGTTTGTTGCCACAACAAATGTACTGGCACAGTAAGGCCGGCGAACTGGATAAAGCACAGGAATATAACCTGTTTGACTGCATAGAATGCGGTGCCTGTGCTTACGTTTGTCCCAGTGAAATTCCGCTGGTCCACTACTACCGCAAAGCCAAATCCCAAATCCGCATTCAGCGGGATGAAAAAGAAAAAGCGGAAAAATCCAGACAACGCTTTGAAGCCCGTAAGGCCCGACTGGAAAAAGAACAGCAAGAGCGCGAGGCAAAACACAAACAGGCCGCGGCTGCCCGTAAACAGGCAACCCAAAATACCGCTTCAGCTGCCGGTGACGCGGCTAAAGACAAAGTGGCCGCCGCTCTGGCCCGGGCTAAGGCGAAAAAAGCCAGCCAGGCCGAAGCTACCGTGGCACCGGCCGCCGAAGCGCCTGTGCCTGAAAATGATAACAAGGCTAAAGTGGCCGCAGCCATTGCCCGGGCGAAAGCCAAAAAGGCGCAGCAAGAGGCTGCATCTGAGGCAGCCGAGACCGCTGAATCAACTTCCAGCCCTGCAGATGCTGAGAGTGAACGTAAAGCAAAAGTAGCCGCCGCGGTTGCCCGGGCTAAAGCGAAAAAAGCTGCCGCTGTCCAACCAGCAGAGTCACCCGCAACCAATGCATCGCCGTCAGATCATGCACCTGCTGAAGCCAGCAGCGAAATGTCTGCCGAGGAACAGCGCAAGGCTAAAATAGCTGCTGCTGTCGCCAGGGCCAAAGCCAAAAAGCAGGCAACTGAAACGACGGCAACGCCAGCACAGCCAGCAGACGACGAAGCACAGACCGCGACAGAAGACGACTCCCCCGAAGCCCAGCGTAAAGCCAAAATTGCTGCCGCCGTGGCCCGGGCTAAAGCCAAAAAGCAAGCGGCTGAGTCTGCCGCGCCAGCGGAACAGACTGATAGCGAAGCAGAGCAAGCGGACGACAAAACTGTAGCGAGCAACACTCAGGAGGACGACTCGCCAGAGGCTCAGCGTAAAGCCAAAATTGCCGCCGCCGTGGCCAGAGCTAAAGCGAAAAAAGCCCAGCGGGAAGCGCAGCAAAACAGCGCAGAGGATAACGAATAAGCATGAAATTAGTTTTATCAAGCTCACCCCACCAGCACGTCAGGCGTACTACTGATCAGGTGATGCGTCTTGTGCTGTATGCCATGGTCCCGGGTGTGTTAGCTCAGTTATATTTCTTTGGTTGGGGCGTTATTGTGCAGATGTTGATTGCCCTGATCACCGCGGTACTCACCGAAGCCGCTATAGTTACATTACGCAAACGCGACATTATGCAGGCCCTGCAGGATTACAGTGCGGTTGTTACAGCCTTGTTGCTGGCCGTAAGTTTGCCGCCGCTATTGCCCTGGTGGATTACCATGACAGGCAGCTTTTTTGCCATAGCCATAGTGAAGCAGCTGTACGGCGGACTTGGTTTTAACCTGTTTAATCCGGCAATGGCAGCCTACGTCATGCTGCTGATATCCTTCCCTGCGGCCATGAGCAGTTGGATCCCGCCGGCGGAATTAGCCAGTCACGCCGTAGGACTGAGTGATGCACTAAGCGTTATTTTTACTGGTTTCAACTCAGCTGGCTATGACCTCAACCAACTTCGCTTTGGGGTTGACGGGGTCACCATGGCAACCCCGCTGGACTTCGTTAAAACCCAGTTAGGTCAGGGATATACTTATTCTGAAGCCATTGGTCAGGCGCAATTTACTGACAGTCTGTGGTCATCTGCCAGCGCGGGCTGGACTGGCGTTGCGTTGGCCTATGCATTAGGCGGAATCGTGCTGATTCAGCAACGTATTATCAGCTGGCATATTCCGCTATCCCTTATCGCTGGCGTAGCTGTTACGGCGACATTTTTATCCATGCTAAACAGCGACCTGTATGGCTCGGCACTGTTTCACTGGTTTAACGGTGCGGTGATGATTGGGGCGTTTTTTATTGCTACCGACCCGGTTTCTGCCTCTACTACGCCTAAAGGGCGGCTGATATTTGGTGCTGCCATTGGGTTTTGGACCGTTATAATTCGTACTTTTGGTGGTTATCCGGATGCCATCGCGTTCAGCGTCGTCATCATGAATATGGCAGTACCGCTGATTGACTATTACACGCAACCCACAGTCTACGGGGCCAAACGTGCGGTTAAGCAAACCGAGGGAGAGCCATAATGCCACTTAACAGCATTACCAAAAATGGCCTTATCCTGGCGGGGTTTGCGCTGGTGACCACCGGCTTAATTGCGCTGACGTTTGATGGCACCAAAGCAAAAATTGATGAGCAGCGCGCCAAAAAGAAACTGGCCACGCTCAACGAAGTCATTCCGCCTGCATTGTATAATAATCAGCTTTATCTGGATTGCACCATGGTAAAGGATCCCGCTTTAGGCAAGGAACCTAAAGCTGTTTACCGCGCTCGCATGGATGGACAGGATGTAGCGCTGGCCATTGAGTTTACCGCGCCGGATGGCTACAGCGGCGATATTCATTTAATTGCCGGAGTCCGGACTAACGGTGAAGTGTTGGGTGTAAGAGCCCTTGAGCACAAAGAAACACCGGGGCTGGGTGATAAAATAGAGATGAACGTCAGTAACTGGATGCTATCTTTTAATGGTAAAAGCTACGACGAAGATAAAGCAAAACAGTGGCAGGTCAAAAAGGACGGCGGACAATTTGATCAGTTTACCGGCGCTACCATAACGCCCCGCGCGGTGGTCGGCAGTGTTGCCCGCACGCTCAGATATTTAAGCGCAAATCAGCAGCAGCTTTTCAATCAGAGTACGGATTGTCAGGCGGGTGCGCTCAGCGAGGGACAAAACTAGCATGTTTAAACAACTCATGATTGATGGCCTGTGGAAAAACAACCCGGCGCTGGTGCAGCTGTTAGGCCTGTGTCCGTTGCTGGCAGTCACCTCCAGCGTAATTAATGGCCTTGGCCTTGGGCTGGCGACCGCACTGGTGCTGATTGGGTCAAATGCCACCGTATCGGTTATCCGCCACTGGGTGACCTCAGCAATACGCATCCCCGTTTTTGTAATGATCATTGCGGCTTTTGTTACCATTATCGAACTGTTAATGAACGCCTACACCTATGAACTGTATTTAGCCTTAGGGATTTTCATTCCACTTATTGTTACCAACTGCGCCATTATCGGTCGGGCAGAAGCCTTTGCCTCTAAAAATCCGGTTTCCGCCTCAGCCTTTGATGGTCTGATGATGGGCATCGGATTTACTCTTATTCTGGTGGTTTTGGGCGGCATTCGCGAAGTGCTTGGTAACGGCACTTTGCTGAACGGCGCAGAACGGCTGTTTGGCGCGGGGGCAGAAAGCTGGAAAATCACCGTTTTCACCTCTGACTATCCTTTCCTGCTGGCCATTTTGCCCCCGGGTGCATTTTTGGGCATGGGCCTGCTGATTGCGCTGAAAAACATCATCGACAAGAAAGTGGCTGAGAAAGCCGCCGCCAGTGAAACCAAAACAGTAGTCCGGGCACGGGTTACGGCAGAGAGTTAAAGCAAATGAATAAAGCGAAACGACTGGAAATTTTAACCCGTTTACGGGATGCCAATCCGCATCCTACCACTGAGCTAAACTTTTCCAGCCCTTTTGAATTATTGGTTGCAGTGACCTTATCCGCGCAAGCCACCGATGTCAGTGTAAATAAAGCCACCGATAAATTGTTTCCGGTTGCCAATACACCCGAAGCCATTGTAGCGCTTGGCGTAGAAGGCCTGAAAGACTATATCAAAACCATTGGTTTATTTAATTCAAAAGCGCAAAACGTGTATAAGTTGTGTCAGATCCTGATTGAGAAACACAACAGTGAAGTACCGGAAAGTCGCGAAGCACTGGAAGCACTGCCCGGTGTTGGCCGCAAAACCGCGAATGTGGTGTTAAACACCGCTTTTGGCTGGCCAACTATTGCTGTAGATACCCATATCTTCCGCGTCTCTAACCGCACTAAATTCGCCATGGGTAAAAACGTCGATAAGGTAGAAGAAAAGCTCCTTAAGGTAGTCCCCAAAGAATTTAAGGTCGATGTACACCACTGGCTAATTCTCCACGGTCGCTACACCTGTATTGCCCGCAAACCTCGTTGTGGTTCGTGTACTATTGAAGATTTGTGCGAGTTTAAGGATAAAACTGATTAAGCCGGTGCAATATACATAGCTTTTTAATATTCGTTTGGTGAGCACCTATTCTGCATTTTTAGGCGTTATTTCCTTTACGCGCCATATCCAAATTAGTGTTGTTCAAAGATTAACTTAGAATTTGATTGCTTAAACACGCCATCTTTGAATTTCTGAATAGTTGACTCAAATTCAGGGTGGTTTTTCACGCCGTTGTATACCGGTGAATTGAGTAACAAAGCGTGTATTCCGCTTTCATAAACGGATAAATAATTAAGTTGTTTAGTAAAGCTCTCAAAGCGTAGATCAGCACTCTGTTGCTCGGTTAAATACCAGAATGTTTGACAATAGTGACTCATTTTAAAGACTAAATTAGTACTACAATTAACTCCAAACAGTTGAATAACAATTGGTAGCAAGCCATTGATAAGGTCACTTTTATTTCCTTGCTCTTTGAGTATGCTTAAATACAGCATGGAGCTATAAGGGTCAACTAACATAGCTTTTTCAACTGATTCAACTGTCGGATGAGTTATCTTATGCTTTTCAATAAATAACTGCTTGTTTCCATTGAGCAATGCGAGCTGAATATCCAAATCTGTTTGCTGATGATCGTCAAGCATTTGTTGTAGTGTGTTTTCTTGCGCCGGTGTCAACCGGCCATAATCCCTCAATTGCAATAACAATAATGCATTGCTCCATTCAAAATCCAACTGTGTTGCATTATTGGTTATGTTTTTCTGCATTAACGTCAGAGCGTCATCAATTCGATCTGAGTAGATCATCAATGTCGTTTCAAGCGCTCGCAAACTTCCGGTGAGTTCCCCCTCATAGTTAACCAACAAGCGCAAACTTTTCTCAAAATCATGTTCGCCGGTAAAATAAACTAAAAGCTGCGAGACCAGCAAAGATGTCATGCCTTGGAATTTCACCTCCATATTGTTAAGTAATCCTTTAGCTTCAGCCATACGCCCTTGTACAACTAGCAGGTCAATTAGGTTTCGATGGTTAATTGCACTTTGAGGGTTGCTTCGCAGCACGCCATAGCGTCGTTCTATCGACTGTTCGATATCATAAATAATAAGCAGGTAAACATTTTGAATTAATGGGTCATTAGGAGCTAACTCATAGGCACGATTACTCAATGCAAAATAAGCTTTAGGTTGATACTCTCTACTGGCAAAGTGTGCCAGCGCGAGATATTTTAATGCAAAATCTGGCGCAGTCTGTAATTCCCAAAAGAGTCTTTCCTGTTCTGTATCAATTGTAGTGTAATCGATTCCACCGTATTCAGTAGCCATATAATAGGCCAAAAATAACTGGGCCTTAGCGAGATAAAACTGTTCATCCACCTCAATGGCCTGTTTGAGCACCTCGACAGATTTCTGCAGTGACTTTGATGAGCGCTGATAGGCCAACGCCCTCCCCTCGATAAACAATTCATAGGCCTCGGGGTTCATGGTCATCCCGGCATCGTATTCTATTTGTTCGGGTAACAGGTTCAGCTTGAGCGCTTGAGTAATGGCGAAAGTTAATTCATCCTGTAGCGCGAAAATACTGTCTAGCTCACGGTCATAGGTCTGTGACCAGACGTGCGCACCACTTTCCACTTCAATCAGCTGTGCGGTGATACGCACCTTGTCTTTTTCTTTACGTACGCTGCCCTCGAGCACATAGTTAACGTTCAGTGTACGACCTATTTCACGAATGTCGGTGTTGCTGTCTTTAAAATTAAACGATGAGGTGCGAGCGATTACGACAAGCTTCTCTAAACGCGCTAATGAATTGAGAATTTCCTCGGCAATGCCATCACCAAAATAGCCTTGCGACTTATCAGGGCTCATATCCTCAAACGGCAATACGGCAATGGAGCGTTCCAAACTGTCATCGAAATTTGGGAGGAAAAACTTATCATAGGCAATAAAGCCCAAAGCTAATAACAATGCTGAAATCAATATATAATTAATTTTACTGCCAGTCTGCTCGCGAATAGACTCATTGACATCCACCTCGTGGGTGCGTTTAAGCCCATCAGGAGTCAGTTCAAATGCCCACGCAAAAATGCACACAAAAGGAAAAGCAATTGCCAGAATAACTGTTGTAATCGTGCTAAATAGAATAGGTAGGTGTAACGACGGTGCCACTACCGCAATAACTTGCAAAATAATCCAGCAGGTTACTAAATAGACACTGGCAACCTTAAACACGTTGCGTCTTTTTAACTCAGTAAAAAATGTCATGCGTCCTGCTCATTATTTTTGAGAGTTAAACATACTTGATTAGCCACCATAGCACAAATTTTACACAACACCCTTAATGGTGTATGACAAACCTGAGATGCTATAGCGTCTACTTTAATTATCTTTTGGCTGGCCAACCATCGCCGTAGACACCCACATATTCCGGGTCTCGAATCGCACTAAATTCGCCATGGGTAAGAACGTCGATAAAGTAGAAGAAAAGCTACTTAAGGTCGTGCCTGAAGAGTTTAAGGTCGATGTACACCACTGGCTTATCCTGCATGGCCGCTATACCTGCCTGGCCCGCAAACCCCACTGTGGCTCGTGCATCATTGAAGATTTGTGTGAATACAAAGACAAAATAGACGAGTAATTCATCCATAAAAGATTTTTGTCGATGGCATAAAAACTCATTGATCGACTAAACCGACTCCTCTACTTACTATACCCATCCTTACCACACCCGCTGGCAGGCGGGTTATCGTACATTAGCGCTTTGGAGTACCGGGGATTGGTTCAGCACCCATCAATAGAAAGCTATTTCGACCCAGCCAGCAGTAAAGCAGAAACAGATTTCGCCTTCGCGAAAGGGCTTAATTACGCGGGGCACACTCTGATGGTTCCTGAGAAGTTCAGTTATCAGGTACTGCCCCACTATAATGACCGTTACGTGCTGTTCAATCAGGGCGAAGGCTACGACATTCTGTCGAATGTCTGCTTGCACCGTCAGGCTAAATTATTAGACGGCAATGGCCGCACTCGCCATATCGTTTGCCGGTTACATTGCTGGGGCTATGATAATCACGGGCAGCTTAAAGGTGCACCGCATTTTGAGCACAAGCCAGCAGGCAAGCTTAAAAAAGAAGCACTGAATAGCTGGCACGGTCTACTTTTTCGTGGTCGCGTACCCAATATGGATTTAACCGCACTGGGTCTTGATACGTACATCAATTTCGATGACTATTTCTTCGCCGGCATGGAGACCACGCAATACCATTTTAACTGGAAAAGTTTTGCCGAAATCTATCTGGAAAACTATCACGTATTTTCAATGCATCCGGGCCTGCGACAGTTTGTAAAACCCGCCGATCTGACCTGGGAATTTGGAGCAGATTATTCCGTACAGAAAGTGGGGCTGGCTGACGATTTGCTGAAGGCCACTACCCCAAACTACCGGCATTTTCAGGATAATCTGGTCCAGCGTTTCGGTAATGAAATGCCCCGATACGGCGCGATTTGGTGCTATATCTATCCAAATATCATGATTGAGTGGTATCCGGAAGTGCTGGTTATCAGTACGGTGTATCCCAGAGGCGCCCGGCAGTGCACAAATCATGTTGAATTTTATTACCCCAGGTCATGCCTTAACAAGGAGTCGGGGTATTTCACAGCCCACAAAAAAGCCTATATGGAAACAGCGGTAGAAGACGAAGAAGCCTGCTTATTACTGGAACAAGGCAGAGAAGCGCTGTATCTGGCTGGCGAAGAAGAATACGGCCCGATCGAGAGTTTTTTAGAGGCTGGCGTGGCGGAATTTTATTGCTATTTAAGCCGCTGAATGGTTTATTACCGGCATCGTTTGCAGGCGATGCCGGTATTTATCCGGCTTTATTTAACAGTCAGGTTATAGCAACCGCGTACTACAGTCTCCCCGCCCCCATCAGGCCGATGAGCATGCTGGCAAAGCCTACAAGTAAACCACCATAAAGCCCGGCATTTCCCCAACAACGTTGCCAGAACGCCATTTTTTGTTGCTCGATTGAATGTGGTTTGCTATCGAACATATCGTACATGATCACCTTTCGCATTTTTTTGAACTGCACCGATAAACCTGCTGCAAATAAGGAATAAGCCAGCACCGGCATGAGCCAGCCAGAGGTAAATTCATAAGCACAAGCCAGCATTATGCCGGTGAATAGCACCCAGATAACGGTTGCCCGCCGGAGCTGCTTTAAGCGTAATTTCTGGCTTTCGATGGTCATGTGTTTAAGGGGTAAATAGGTACTCCAGAACACACTCAGCGCCCCTAATAAAGCGGCGAAAAATGCGCCGCTGAGAAACAGTTTAAGTATTCCGGCACTGCCTGAATTGGCCAACACACTGCTTGTTGACGCCTTAGCTGGCGCGCTGATCCCCGCACCGGCCAGCAGCAACGATGACGCAGTAAAGGTAGGGGCTGTGGTCAGAATCAATTTGCCATAACGGTCTAACAAGGTTGATTTAAGCGCTTTACGTGCGCGGCTTAGCCGTTGGCGAACCAGTTCAGGCGACACCGACAATAACTCAGCCACCTGAGTAGCTGACTGGTCTTCCCGATAATACAGTAAAACGATTTCCCGACTTTCTTCTGGCAGGTCATCCACTACCTGTTGCAGCAGCGTGGCGGTTTGATTACGACTAAGCTGAGTTTCTGGCGGTAACTCATCGTCGCAGTAGGCCGCAAACATCATTCTGGTACTCCCTGGTTTTTAAAAGCCTGTGTACCAATAGAAACGCGACGCCTAAAAAGTGTGACAACAAATTTAATTTATTTTTTTCACCTGGCGCGAAACATATTCGACGATGTTTTTGCCAGTCCCGTCAAAAATGACTTTAATCTGCTGAAATGAATCCTTAAAGTAACTGCCAAGCCGCTGGCAGTAAAATGGTTTTGTCATCATTCTGCCAAATTGATCAGCCAAAATTCAGCAATACAGGAGCCGCTTATGCGAATGTTACACACCATGTTACGGGTTAAGGATCTCGACGCCTCACTGGCATTTTATCTTGATACCATGGGCATGAAGCTACTGCGTAAAAGCGAGAACACCGAATATCAGTACACCCTGGCATTTGTTGGCTATGCTGATGAATCAGAACAGGCGGTGCTGGAACTCACCTATAACTGGGGAGAAAACGACTACGACATGGGGACTGCCTATGGCCACGTGGCCTTTGCGGTTGATGATATTTACGCCTTTTGCGCGCAACTGGAAGCCAAAGGAGCTGATGTCTACCGTAAACCCGGGCCGGTAAAAGGCGGTCAGACCGTGATTGCTTTCGTTCGCGATCCCGACGGTTATGCTATTGAGCTAATTCAGCCAGAGTAAACAGTTGTGCTTAAAACCTTAATAAAACCGGTTGCGCTATTGGCGTTAACCACCCTGATTTCTTTTCAGTCACTGGCCTTTGATATTATTGCCCACCGGGCTGCATCGGGCTATTTACCAGAACATACCCTCGCAGCGGTCGCTCTGGCGCATGCCCAGCAGCCTGACTATATCGAGCAGGATTTGGTGTTAACCAAAGATGGCCAGTTAGTGGTACTGCACGATATTCACCTTGAAACCGTGACCAACGTAGAGCAGGTGTTTCCCGCACGACAGCGCCAGGACGGGCGTTTTTATGCATTGGATTTTACCCTTGCTGAGCTTAAAACCCTGCGCGTGCACGAACGTACCAACGAGAAGGGACAACAGGTATTTCCTCATCGCTATCTAGGCAGCGGTGATTTCACCATTCCCACCTTCGAAGAAGAAATTACTACTATAGCGTCCCTCAACCGCACCACCGGCCAGAATGTGGGTTTATATGCCGAAATTAAATCGCCGGCGTGGCACCAGCAGCAGGGAGTGGACATCAGTAAAGCCGTGTTGAAAGTGCTGCGCCAGCACAACCTGGATGACGCAGAAGCGAATATTTATATTCAGTGTTTTGATTTTGAAGAAATTAAACGTCTGCGGGATGAACTGGGAGCCAAAGTAAAACTGGTCCAGCTTATCGCTGAAAACAGTTGGAATGAGACGCCAACTAACTACGATAAATTAAAAACACCTGAAGGGATGCAAGCGGCAAGTCGCTACGTTCAGGGCATTGGTCCCTGGCTGGCACACGTTACTACCGTAAAAGAGGGTAAACCCACCATGGAATTAGCCCCTTGGGTGGTTGCCGCACAACAGGCGGGCCTGGTCATTCACCCCTATACGTTTCGTACGGATGCCCTGCCACCGGGAATTCAGGCAGAGCAACTGTTAATGCTGATTGTAAAAAAATGGCAGTTTGAAGGGCTGTTCACCGACCAGGTGCCGCCGGTTAAAGCCTTTGTCGCAGCGCAATAATCCACAAAAAAGCCGTTAGCAGTATCTAACGGCTTTATCCTGTAAAATGCTGCCGAAGGCTATGATTTAGCCATCCGCACCACTACCCTTCTGTTTGTGGCTCTGGACTGGCTGGTGGTGTTTGGCGCAATGTGACGTTTCTCGCCATGACCGGTAATGGCAATGCGATCTTCCCCGACGCCCAGGTCAGTGAGGAACTTTTTCACTTCGTTAGCACGACGCACTGACAGCTGCTGGTTGTTCCAGGAGCCACCGTAGCTATCGGTATAACCATCGAGCAGCACCAGTTCAAGGTCATTATCTTCGCGCAGGTAATCACTGATCATCGCCAGACGACGCTTGGAGTACTTGGACAACTGTGTGGTGTTTTTCTCGTAGCTCAGTACGGTGTAACTGATGTCCTCAAAACTGTACGGCAACAAATTAGACACGCAGCTGACAAAATCACGGTAAACCGGCGCAAAGTTACTGGCATTAAGGCCTACAGCCACTTTGTCGTTAGGATTGTACCAATCCTGGTAATAAATAGTTGGCCAGAATCCTTTCTCCAGCTCGCTTAACATAGTCCAGGCTGTTTCTTCGGGTAAATCGCCATCGTACTGAGTGCGGATGGTCATATCCGCAATTTGTCGGGCTCTGACGCCCGGCATCCACTTAGGCGGCACCGAATAAACCGCCGCCGAACCAAAACGCTTTGGCAGTAGCTGCATATCCAGCACAAATTCCATGTTTAACTGTTTTGACGCCTCACTGGTAAACTGTGCCTCGCCATACCCCGGCAAGGAATGGCTGATAGTGCAGTTTAACCGGGTACTTTTGCTTAACTGCCATTGTGAACTTTCAACCGACGAGTGGTACTGGCGTAACGACGCCTCAGTTACGCCTGCAACCAAACATAAACACACTGCAATTGATACATGCGAAACGGATTTCAACATCTGCTGCCTCAAAAATGGATAAGCCAGTTCGTCCTGGTCTTTAACTTATCGTCATCTGACAAGAAAAGTTTAGCACCGGGTAGATAGTCAGCGCTAATATTGACATAATTCGTGTCTTATTGAGAACTCCATTTATCTGTTCAGGCTTTCTGATTCAGTGAGTGAGTTTGGTTCTCTGTCAATCCACCAGATTTTTGAGTGATATGTCGCAAACAATACCCCCACTTTCTCAGCGCTTCCGAGGTTATTTTCCGGTCATTATTGATGTCGAAACCGCCGGTTTTAATGCCCACACTGACGCCTTACTGGAAATTGCCGCTGTCACACTTAGCATGGACGACAATGGTATGCTGACACCAGCTCACACCTACCATGCTCACGTCAATCCGTTCCCCGGCGCTAACCTCGAACAGGCTGCTCTGGATTTTAACGGTATCGATCCTCACTGTGCCCTGCGCGGTGCTATAGACGAAGACGAAGCCATGAAAGGCTTGTGTAAGCATGTCAGAAAACTGCAAAAGGAAGCCGATTGCCAACGCAGTGTGATAGTGGCTCATAATGCCACCTTTGATCAGGGGTTTGTAAATGCCGCTATTGAGAGATGCAATATAAAACGCACGCCATTTCACCCGTTTGTCTCTTTTGACACCACGACTTTATCGGGTCTTGCTTTGGGCCAGACCGTTCTGGTTAAAGCCTGTCAGGCCGCCAGGATCAGTTTTGATCAGAATGAAGCACATTCGGCACTGTATGACGCGCAGAAAACGGCAGAGTTGTTTTGTTATATCGTGAATCGTTATGCGAGTCTGGGAGGGTGGCCACTTGCCGAATAAGGCGTTAACTGCTAGTGCATATACTGTGGGTTATTGCATTGCAATGTGAAAAGAGGCACCTGATGGTGCCTCAATAAGAAAACCTTACAGTTCTTCTGCTTTTTCAGACAAGTATTTAGCAACACCTTCAGGGCTTGCATCCATACCTGCTTTACCTTCAGTCCAACCAGCCGGGCATACTTCACCGTGCTCTTCGTGGAACTCAAGGGCATCAACCATACGCAGCATTTCGTCGATGTTACGGCCTAATGGCAGGTCGTTAACTACCTGATGACGTACCAGACCTTCTTTATCGATCAGGAATGAACCACGGAAAGCCACACCAGCTTCTGGGTGCTCAACGTCGTACGCCTGACAGATTTCGTGCTTGGTGTCAGCTACCAGAGTGTATTTAACCGGACCGATACCGCCCTGGTTAACCGGGGTGTTACGCCATGCGTTGTGTGAGAACTGAGAATCGATAGATACACCGATAACCTCAACACCACGCTTAGTGAATTCTTCATAACGCTTATCAAACGCAATCAGCTCTGATGGACATACAAAAGTAAAGTCCAGAGGATAGAAAAAGACGACCGCTTTTTTACCTTTAATGGCTTCGCTTAAAGTAAAGCTGTCAACAATTTCACCACTGCCTAACACTGCTGCTGCAGTAAAATCCGGGGCTGGACGACCAACTAGTACGCTCATATCTGTTCTCCATTATCATTATGTAATTAGCACGGGAATATGATGTAAATCACATCAGTGCCTGTTGCTGCCTGATATATTGAGTGCAATAGATGAAATTACAATTGATGAAAGGGACTTTTCCAACTCATCAGACCAGACAAGGACTGTCATTGTTTATTCCGACGGCCTGATTGTCAAAATTTTGCACAAATTATTTGCAATAACCACAAATAACAATTATTATCATTTGCATATTGATATTGGAGTTAGCTTAATTATGTACGTTTGCATGTGTTACGGTGTAACTGATACCGCGATACGTCAGGCTGTTACCAGCAACGGCGTGGGCAACATACGTGATCTGCGTGAACAGCTGCAATTAGGTTCTCAGTGCGGCAAATGCATTCAGATGGCCCAGCAAATTATCGATGCGACGATAATCGATGAAAGTTTATTTAAGGACGTTGGTTAACGTCCTTTTTTGTTTCTGCCCTTAGCTTTTTCTACCAACTCACATTCATTGTGGCAAACACATATCTGCCATCAAAACCGCCCGGACTGGTTGGCGGGTATTTGGCCCCGGCTAAGTAGCGATAAGGATTAAGATCCGGCTGGGTATTCAACAGATTGTTTACGCCTAATGTCACTTTCCATTGTTCAGTAAAATTATACAGCCATCTCACATCCACCGTAACACGTTGCCCGGATTCAATGTTAAAGCCCGCTGCGGCATCCAGATGATCTTCGTAAAAAGCGCCGTAGTAATTCAGCTGCCAGGCGAGCTGGTGCTCCCCCGCTCGTTGGGTTAAACCTATGCTGGCGCGATAGGACGGTAAATTATCCTCCAGCATTCTTATGCGCTGGGCTGTAAGATTAACCGCATCGGGGCGCTGAGCAATCTCCTGGGCACTGACTCTGGTCACCTGGGTATCGGTCCAGTTAAGCATTGCCAGTAGTTCGTGCTGCCAGCCAAACAGGGCAAAACGCCAGTTTAAAACCACATCAAGACCACGGGTACGGGTATCAAAATCATTGGTAAAGAACTTGGCGCTGCGATAGGTTTCGGCTTCCCCAAAACCCTGCTCTATAAGTAAGGCAATGGTCGGTTCATCCAAGGGAATAGCCGATGTTGTGCTAATACGGTCGGCTAGATAAATCTGATAAAAATCCACGCTCAACTGTGCATCAGTGGCAAAATCCGCCATTATCCCTACGCTGACATTTACCGATTCTTCCGGGGTTAATGGGGTGGCACCAAGCTGCCTTGCCACGGCATTAGAGGGCGGCAGGGTAACCTGATCCTCCAGTCCACTCAGACCAAACTTAGTGCTGATGTTGATGATATTACTCTGACCCACGGTAGGTGCTTTAAAGCCGCTGCTGACCGAAGCACGGTAAGCCAGTAACTCGGTTGCCTGCCACCGGGCACTTAGTTTGCCATCCACATGGCTGCCAAAATCTGAAAAATTTTCCGCCCGAAATGCCGCCGTCGTCAGCCAGGATGGCGACACCGGTATCGTTACATCAACATAAACAGCGCGGGTTTCCCGTTGCCAGGCCCCCGACGTTTCCGGGCGATAGCCCGGAAAACCGTTCGCGCCTACCGAGAAACCGGAGGCAGCGCCAGTGACATTTTGCGCATAGGGGCCCACTTCGTAAGAGGCCTCATCACCTGCTATCTGGCGGTAGCGTTCGCTGCGCCATTCCAGGCCCATGGCCAGGGTAACAGGTTCAAAACCGACGCCGGGGAAGCTTTTAATCAGTCCCACACTGGCGTTTCGCTCCAGCTGGGATGCTCCGCCAGGATTAAACTCGGTTGGTGACAACGGCCCTAAGGAAGGGTTTATCGTATTATGAATATAATAGCGAATACTGGAATAACCCACGCCAGCGCTCACATCATACTGCCAGTCATTCACCAGCTCGCCGCGATTCCCCAGATAAAACGTGGCATCTTTTACGGTACCGCCGAAGCGCGGTGTAAAGCCACCAGGAAACCATTCATTAAAGGCAAAACAATTTTGCCCTAGCGGGGTATCAGCAGCTATTTGTAAAAAGGCTTCATTGTTCAGTACGTTTTGCTCTGTAACGGCAATTACCGGGCACTCCAGCCCATGTCCCACGCCATCCAGATCGGCAATCAGTAAATTTTGTGCAGAAGTGGGGGCACTGACGAAAACGCCCTGGCGACGCTGGGGATTACGATAATAAAACTCACCTTCCATTTCCCGCCGGGTGCCCAGCGCAAATGCATAAAACTGGTGCCGGGCATTCAGTGGCAGTGACAAATTAACCGCCAGCTTTATATCCTCATCCATGGCCGCACTACCCCATACCTGTGCGGGGGTATTTACAAACAGGTTGCCCGCATCTGTCAGTGACTGCGCATCCCCTCTTTGCACGCTTCGATTGGTGGGTTGCTGTTGCTGATATTCGCCACTTAACTGTAAATTGCCCTCTTCGGCAACGGCAATCCCCTGACTCAGCTGCACCGCGAAGTGTTCGCCGTCTCCGGCCGAAAACTCGCCACGACTCACTGAAATACTGCCCTTACCCGGGGTGCTTTTTAGTTTAAAGTTCATCACGCCGGCGATAGCATCAGAACCATACTGGGCAGCGGCCCCATCGCGCAGCACTTCGGCTTGCTCTATGGCACTGACCGGTAACACAGAGATATCAGGCCCCTGCGCACCATCGGACAAACCGCCGCCTAAAAACGTAATCACCGCCGAGCGATGCCGGCGCTTGCCGTTAATCAGTGTCAGCGTATGATCAGAAGCGAGACCGCGCAAATTGGCCGGGCGAACCAGCATGGCCGCGTCATTGGTGGTTTGCGCATTAACATTTAGTGACGGTACGGTTTTAGTCAGTGCATCGAGCATGGTTGGGCTGCCAGCGAAAAACGGGCTGTCTACCGCAATAATGTCCAGCGGCACCGCAGAGTCATAAGCCCCCCGGGCTGAAGCTCGGTTTCCCAGCACGGATATGCGTTCAAATACCGGTAGCTCACTTTCTTGCTCTTTGGTGGATTCGGGTAACGGCTCTTCAGCAACCACGACTTCGACTTGTCGCGGCACTATGGTCAGATACCCATTATTGCCACGATTGAGGGTCAACGGGCTGTCTTGCAACAGGCGGGTGAGCGCTTGTTCAAGGGTGAACCGCCCCTCAATACCAGGCAACACAACCTGCTGGGCTAATTCGAAGGGAAATAAAAGGGTCGTCCTGGCCTGTCCGGCCACCTCGATAAGTGATTTGTCTGCCGTTTGGGTACGTACTGAAAAATCATGATACGTAGCACCGGAAGGGTCTTCTTTGCCAGAGCTGACCGCCGGCCAAATCAGGCCAACGACCACCAGCAATAACGAGCAAAACCGGCAGTTCAAGTAACTGTTGCGCAATGTAACTTGTAAACGTTTGGTAAAATTCCGCTAATAGTTACACAAAGTGCCCGGTAGTGCACATTTTTTATGGTGTTGCTTTACATAGCGCGCAGATGAATACGGTTGTCTTTGTCTTCAAAGGCGCTAATCGCGAAACTGTTTTCCAGCGCAGCCAGTAAGCCTTTAATATCACCCACCCGAAAATAACCAGCCACCCGGGTACTTTTTATTTCGGCATCATCAATCACAAACTGCACCTGGGTGTAGCGGCCAATTTCGCTTAGCACGTCGGTCAGGTTCTCACCGGTAAATACAATCTGACCGTCTTGCCAGGCCAGGCTTTGCGCTATTTCAGATTGGGTCAGTGATTGTTTGTCAGACACTTTATCGGCAACCAACACTTTCTCGCCGGCAAAAACCATTACGCCTTCCTGTTCGATAACACTTGCCTGGGTGGCTGCATTCTCATTAGTGGCAAGCTCTTGTTTGGATACCCGCACCTTACCTTCGGTGACTGTGAGTTCAAAAGCCTGTTGCTGCGTAAACTGCATATTAAATGCCGTCCCTACTGCGGTAACCGAGTTGCTACCCGCAATAACGGTAAACGGCCGCTCGGGATTTTTAGCCACGGCAAAATGGGCTTCGCCTTTGAGCAGTTCCACACGGCGGGCTTCGGAAAAAAAAGAGACTTTAATTGCGGTATCGGTGTTCAAAAACACTTTGCTGCCGTCGGCCAGGCTAATGGTTTTTTGCTCGCCCACCTGCGTACTACTTTGCTGCACTTCTGCCATTTGTGGCGCGTTCATCACCGGACGAGCCAGCCACTGCCAGCTAAGCACAGCGCACAGGGTAATTGCCGCTGCTGAAGCGATTAGCGGCCACACCGCCCGTTTTTTAGATTTACTGGCAGGATGTTTTTCGATAAGCCCCTGCAAGGTGCTCATGATACTCATGTCATCCCACAGCGCAGCCATTTCCAGCAGCACTTTCTGATGAGAGTTGTTGGCCCCAAGCCAGTGGCTTAGTTCGTTTTTCTCGGCGGCGGATAAACCACGGTCAATCGCGGCGATCCACTCGCACGCTCTGGTCTGAATAGTTTCTTTGCTGTTAAATTGGCTTATGTTACTCATACTACTGTTGACCTACCCCAGATTCGACTGGCTATCATCCCTGCGCTGGGGTTGCTGTTGCCGCGCTAAAAACTGCGCACACTGCATAAGTCCTTTTGCGACGTGTTTCTCAACGGTACTTTCGCTAAGCTGTAACAGCTCTGCGATATCACGCTGACTCATATCGTACACTTTCTTTAGCAAAAAGACGCGTTTTACTTCTGTCGACAAACTTTCTGTTGCCTGACAAAAGTGAATAAATCGTTGTTTACTTTCAGTCTGATGCTCTGGTGAGGCATCGTGGCTGCTATCTAATAACAGGTCCATGTTCTCGACCTGGTCATTTAATTTATGTGCTGAGCGAGACACATGATTAAGCGCAAGATTTCGTACCGTACGCAACATATACGTGCGTTCGTACTCAATATCCTGCTTCAGTTCGGCTTCGTAACTTTTTACAAAGGCATCCTGTACTATGTCTTCTATGTCATTGTCGTCCACGATATTTGACACCGCCCGCATCAGTCGGGTGCGATACTTCAGATAGGTAGCCGCAATTTTAGATGAACCGCTCATGTATTTTGCATATCTGGCAAAGGGTTATACTTTATTATTGGTTAGCAAAACAGCCAGCCGGACAGTGCCGGCTGGCTATGACTTTATTTTACCTTAAAAAGTATAAAGCGCTCTTAAATAGTAGAAACCGCCGTTAATGCCGATAGGCGACGTGGTTGGGTATTTAGAACCCGCCACTTCGTTATCCCACATAACGTTACGATCAGGACGCTCATCAAACAGGTTCTTCGCTCCTAACACCAATTGCATGTTATCAGTGAAGTTATAACCAAGCTCAAGATCAAAGGTGTACTCAGAGCTCACGTTATCGATAGGCAGGCCTGAATCCAGGTGATCTTCAAAGATGCTGCCCGCATAGTTCAGACGACCCAGCACGCGCCAGTCACCGTTGGTGTGGTTTGCAGTCAGGCTGTAACGAGTTGCTGGCAGGTTATCTTCCAGCATGTGCACGCGATCAGCCGAGATGTTATCAGACGCATCATCAACGGTTGTGGAAGTCCAGTTGTAAGCCAGTGCATACTTGGTTTCACCACCAAACATATCCATCGAGTAGTTGGCCACAATGTCCACACCTTCGGTAGTGGTATCGAAGTCGTTGGTAAAGTAGCTTACTTCTGAGAAGCTGGACGCATCTTCAACGCCCTGCGCCAGCAGTGCAGCGATATCCGCTTCAGTTAACGCAATGCCAGAGGTTGTGCTGATACGGTCAGTCACTTCAATATGGTAGTAATCCACTGTCAGGAACAAGCCACTGTCAAACTCAGCCACAATACCTACACTGATGCTTTCAGATTCTTCCGGCGTTAACTGCGTACCGCCTTTTTGTACTGAAATAGGATCTGTCGGAGGCAGTGTAGCGCGGTCAATCAGACGTCCGTCCTGACCAAACAGGGTTGATACGTTACGCACGTTGCTCTGTCCCACGGTTGGCGCTTTAAAACCTGTGCTGTAAGCGCTACGCAGGGCAATGCTTTCGGTTGCCTGATAACGCAGAGACACTTTGCCTTTAGTGGTGTCACCAAAGTCAGAGAAATCTTCGTAACGTACTGCAGCGGTTAACAGTAAATCGTCGGTCAGGTAAGCTTCGGCATCCAGATAAAACGCGATGTTATGACGAGACGCTTCGCCTTCACTGCGAGCAGATAAGCCTGGGAAACCGTTAGAACCGATGCCAAAGCCCTGAGACGCCAGTGGACCAATTGACCAGGAGGCCGCATCGCCGGCTTCACTTTCGTAAGTTTCATGACGGTACTGGAAACCACCAGCCAGATATAATGGCTCAGACAGGCCCACTTCAAGTGGCTTGGTTAAATCGATATCCAGCGTCTTTTCAGTTTGCGTGTAGGTACCCGGTTTAAACGAAGTAGGCGTATCCGGACCTAACGATGGGTTAATGGTATTGTTGATAGCAAAATCAACTGAGTTCTGACCAAAGTTAAGGCTAACGTCGTAACCGATTTCGTTACCAAATTCACCACTGGTACCCAGTACCAAAGACATGTCTTCTACCACACCGCCAAAGCGAGGTGTAAAACCGCCCGGTAACATTTCGTTAAACGCGAAACAGTTAGCACCAACTGCCGTTGAATTATCGGCAATCAAAGCGTAATCGGCGTCATCAAGTACGTTATTGTCGGTAATACGTACCAGCGGACACTCAACCCCGGTGCCAACGCCATCCAGGTCGCCAACCAGCAGTAATGGCGTGCCATTAGTATCGACACCGCCGTCGGCTACGCCGCCACGGGTATGCGGATTACGATAGTAGAATCCACCTTCAACTTCACGCTCGGCATAGTTACCAAACAGGTATACGCGTGAGTCATCGCTTAAATCCATACCCAGGTTGGCAAATAATTTATAATCGTGTTTGATTTCCGGGTTACCCCAGATTTGCGCCGGATCGGCTACTGCGGTATTGCCTGCTTCAATCAAGGCAGCCGCGTCGTCGCGTTGCACGCTGCGTGACGTCGTATCTGCGGTACGGTATTCAGCGGTGAAGTTAGCAAAGCCACTGTCGCCCAACGGCATACCGATGTTACCGCTAAGTTGCAGCATGTCGCCGTCGCCTTCGTAATAAGAACCGTGGCGTGCTTCAAACATGCCGCCTTCATCACTGTCTTTCAGTACAAAGTTGATTACCCCGGCAAGGGCATCAGAACCATATTGTGCAGCTGCGCCATCGCGCAGCACTTCAACCTGCTTTAACGCCGCGGATGGAATGGTTGAGATATCCGGGCCCTGAGCACCATCAGACAGACCACCGCCAAGGAAGGTAATAACCGCTGAACGGTGACGACGTTTACCGTTAACCAAAACCAGAGTGTGATCCGACGCCATACCGCGTAAGTTAGCCGGACGTACCAGGGTCGATGCATCGTTGATCGGCTGGTCGTTTACGTTAAACGAAGGCACCACGGTTTGCATCATGGATACCATGTCGGTAGCGCCCTGATTAGTGAACTCTTCTTCTGAAATGATATCGATTGGTACGGCAGAGTCACCAATAGAACGTGGTGCTGCACGTGTTCCGACTACGGCAATTTTTTCTACTGATTTGGCTTCGGCATCATCCTGAGCTAACGCTGGCGCAGTAACCACACTGGTTGCTGCAACTGAAGCTGCCAGCACCAGACGAAGCTGCGAGGATAATTTCGTCAAATTTGTTTTCATAATGGTTTCCCGGATTTTTGTAACCGGTATTGCTGCACCTTTTTGCAATGCAACCTACCGTCTTTTTATCTGTGTATTTTCTCTTCAACACTGCATTGGCCTATGCCTGCAGCCACTGTCTTATAGTCGTTAACCAACTAATAAACAAACAAAAAATACAAAATAAGAAATATATTTTTTAGTGATGGAGGATCCGGTTTTGTGACTTGTCTATAGGTATTTGGCGGGGTAAAAATTGCGCTTTTTCAGACGTATTTCAGGTTGTTTGATTGCTGATTCTGAGGCAAAAAAAAACCGGCTGAAAGCAGCCGGCTTGTAACATACTTTGCAGCAATTATTCTGCTGGCTTGTTTTTCGCGGCGGTTTCTTTAATCAGCGGCTGTAATTCACCCTGCTGGAACATTTCCAGGATGATGTCACAACCACCTACCAGCTCACCGTCTACCCATAATTGCGGGAAGGTTGGCCAGTTAGCATAGGCTGGTAGCTCTGCGCGAATATCAGGGTTTTGCAAAATATCAACATAAGCAAATTGCTCACCACAGGACATCAGTGCCTGGGAAGCCTGCGCCGAAAAACCACAGCTTGGTAATTTCGGAGAGCCTTTCATGTACAGCAAAATAGGATTTTCAGAAATCTGCTGCTTGATACGCTCTAAAGTGGTTTGTTCACCGTTGTTTTCCATGAATGCCTCTTAACTTTTTACATTTGCTGATATATGTATGCAGTTTACCCCCTTTTCAAGGGTTAACAATTATCAATTGTATCATTATTCTCTTTGCCACATACACTCTCTTTGCCAACTAACTGCGCGTTGACAGGATTATGCCGCAACTGAGTGATCCGATAAGCGTAAATACGCCTATGATATATCAAGCTGTTGTTGGTGTTTCGCTGCCGCATAGGCTAATCTGTATGACAATTTACAGTCAGTTTTTTACGATTCGCAACAACATTTGGATTGGTTATCGGTTTTGTGACTGAGAAGCAACAGGTTCCCACCACCGCCAACTAACTCAAAAATTAAAAATTTCATCTAATTGTCATTGGGTTAAACAAATCCGTCCCTATATCTTAGGGGGTCGGGATAAATGGCCGTTAGAAAATAAACTTATTCTGATAACAGACTACGTACAACTAACCAAGAAAATGGAGACTCATATGGCTTTTGAACTACCAGCGTTACCTTATGAAAAAGATGCTCTGGAGCCACACATTTCTGCTGAGACACTTGATTACCACTATGGTAAACACCACGCCACTTACGTGACCAAACTGAATGGTCTGGTGGAAGGTACTGATCTGGAATCAAAGAGCCTGGAAGAAATCGTTAAGACTTCTGAAGGTGGCGTATTCAACAACGCTGCTCAGGTATGGAACCACACGTTCTACTGGAACTGCCTGAGCCCGAATGGCGGCGGTGAGCCAACTGGCGCACTGGCAGACGCAATCGTTGCAAAATGGGGTTCTTTTGAAGACTTCCAGGCTGCATTTAACGATAAAGCGGTAAATAACTTTGGTTCAAGCTGGACCTGGCTGGTTAAAACTGCCGACGGTAGCCTGGACATCGTTAACACCAGCAATGCTGCTACTCCACTGACTGACGACAGCCTGACTCCAGTGCTGACTGTTGACCTGTGGGAACACGCTTACTACATCGATTACCGTAACCTGCGTCCTAAGTACTTAGGCGGCTTCTGGGCCCTGGTTAACTGGGAATTCGCTGCTGCAAACTTCGGCGCGTAATCCTTTTTTCGTACCCGCTCATGGCGGGTACGATCCTTCTTACCCCCACTGATTATTTTCACTTTTTTCTGCAATTCATCACTCTTTGCCAGCCCTTATTTCACTTGGGCCACATGATTTTATTAACATTTTTGTTGCAAAAATAAACGACGAATAACCGCTTTACCCCATTGTTTTCTGAAATTATAGGTCTATGCTGGAAGTACGGGAGACCGTTTTTTATACAGGGGTATTTATGGGTATTTTCGAGCATTACCAAGAGCGCTATGAAAAACATAAGCAAGAAGAGTTTACGATTCAGGAATTCTTAGACATCTGTAAAAACGACCCGATGGCCTACGCAAATTCCGCAGAACGGTTATTAGCAGCCATTGGCGAACCTGAAATGGTAGACACATCCACCGACCCGGCACTCAGCCGAATCTTTTCCAACCGCATTATTGCCCGCTATCCGGCATTCCATGAGTTTTACGGCATGGAAGAAGCTATCGAGCAAATCGTGTCTTATCTGCGCCACGCTGCGCAGGGCCTGGAAGAGAAAAAACAAATTTTGTATCTGTTAGGTCCGGTAGGCGGTGGTAAATCATCACTGGCAGAAAGGCTCAAAGAGCTGATGCAAAAAGTGCCGATTTACATGATTAAGGACTCGCCGGTAAACGACCATCCGTTTTGTTTATTTGACGTAAACGAAGATGGCCATATTCTGGAAAAAGAATACGGCATTCCAAAACGCTATCTCAAAACCATCATGTCACCCTGGGCGCGTAAACGCCTGCACGAATACAACGGTGACATTACCAAATTTAAAGTGGTGAAGGTGTATCCATCCATCCTTGACCAAATGGGCATTGCCAAAACCGAGCCCGGCGACGAAAACAACCAGGATATTTCATCTCTGGTGGGTAAAGTGGATATTCGCCGGTTGGAACAGTTTGCCCAGAACGATCCGGATGCTTACAGCTATTCAGGTTCGCTGTGTAAGGCCAACCAGGGCTTAATGGAGTTTGTGGAAATGTTTAAAGCGCCGATTAAGGTGCTGCATCCTCTGCTTACCGCCACCCAGGAAGGTAACTACAACCCGACAGAAGGCTTTTCTGCCCTGCCCTTTGACGGTCTGATCCTGGCCCACTCAAACGAATCTGAGTGGCAATCCTTCCGCAACAATAAAAACAATGAGGCATTCCTTGACCGGGTTTATATTGTCAAAGTGCCATACTGTTTACGCGTTTCCGAAGAAATGCGGATTTACGACAAGCTATTACAAAACAGTGAACTCCACGGCGCGCCTTGTGCCCCGGATACACTGAAAAGTCTGGCACAGTTTATTGTACTGTCCCGCCTTAAAGAGCCGGAAAACTCCAGTCTGTATTCGAAAATGCGGGTGTACGACGGTGAGAGCCTGAAAGATACCGATCCGAAAGCCAAGTCCTATCAGGAATACCGCGATTACGCGGGTGTCGATGAGGGCATGGAAGGATTATCTACCCGCTTTGCTTTTAAAATATTGTCGCGGGTATTTAACTTTGATCACGCCGAAGTCGCCGCTAACCCGGTTCACCTGTTCTATGTGCTGGAGCGCCAGATCGAACGAGAGCAGTTCCCGCAGGAAACCGCCGATCGTTATAAAGAATTCCTCAAAGGGTTCCTGATTCCGCACTATGTGGAGTTTATCGGTAAGGAAATTCAAACCGCGTATCTGGAGTCCTATTCTGAATATGGCCAGAACCTGTTTGACCGCTACGTCACCTATGCCGATTTCTGGATTCAGGATCAGGAATACCGTGACCCGGAAACCGGACAACTGTTTGACCGTGCATCACTGAATGCCGAACTGGAAAAAACGGAAAAACCAGCCGGCATCAGTAACCCTAAGGATTTCCGTAACGAAATCGTTAACTTCGTGCTTCGGGCTCGCGCCAACAATGGCGGTAAAAACCCTAACTGGACCAGTTACGAAAAACTTCGCACTGTGATTGAGAAGAAAATGTTCTCAAACACCGAAGACTTACTGCCAGTGATCTCATTTAATACCAAAGGCTCAGCCGAAGATCGTAAGAAACATGACGACTTTGTGAACCGAATGGTGGAGAAAGGGTATACACAAAAACAAGTACGGTTACTGTGCGAATGGTACCTGCGTGTTCGCAAAGCATCGTAAGGTGCAAGTTAGCGTGAAGGGGTTGTATGGCACATTTCATAGACCGCCGGTTAAATAGCAAAGGGAAAAGCACCCTTAACCGTCAACGGTTTTTAAAACGATACAAGCAACAAATTAAACGCGCTGTGTCAGACGCCGTCGGTCAACGTTCGGTGACCGACGTCGAGTCTGGCGAACATATCAGCATTCCTAAACAAGACATTTCCGAACCGTTATTTCATACCGGCAAAGGCGGTAAACGCACCGTTGTTCATCCGGGCAACGACCAGTTTACCGCAGGTGATCGCATTGACCGGCCGCCGCCTCAGGGCGGTCAGGGCTCGGGTCAGGGCGATGCCGGTAATAGCGGCGAAGGTGAAGATGACTTTACCTTTTCAATTTCTAAAGACGAATACCTGGATTTACTGTTTGAAGATTTGGCCCTGCCTAATTTAAAAAACAGTCAGTTCGACCAGGTGGTTCAGTACGAAACCTATCGCGCGGGCTTTCAAACCGATGGCGTGCCGACCAATCTGGATATCGTCCGTTCGCTAAAAGGGTCTATGGCTCGTCGGGTTGCGCTGACCGCCGCGGATCGCCGCAAGCTGCGTGAAGCCGAAGAAGAGCTGGAAGCCTTAAAAGCCGATAAGCACGACAATACCGTAGCGATTATTGAACTGGAAAAAACCATCGCGCAGTTAAAAGCAAAAATCGCCGGAGTGCCGTTTATCGACACCTTTGATTTGCGCTTTAAAAACTATGCCAAAAAACCGGTACCCACCAGTAAGGCGGTGATGTTCTGCTTAATGGACGTCTCCGGCTCAATGGACCAGGCTACCAAAGACATGGCAAAACGTTTTTATATTCTGCTTTACCTGTTTTTAAGCCGGACCTATAAAAACGTCGAGGTGGTGTACATTCGTCACCATACCCAGGCTAAAGAAGTCGACGAACAGGAGTTTTTCTATTCTCAGGAAACCGGCGGCACCATTGTTTCCAGTGCCCTAAAGCTAATGGATGAGATTATCCGCGAGCGCTATCAGGACAGTGACTGGAATATCTATGCCGCGCAGGCCTCAGACGGTGATAACTGGGCGGACGATTCACCTCACTGTCGCGAAATTCTGATTAAGAAATTACTGCCCGTGACCCGTTATTTTGCCTACATAGAAATTACTGAACGCCAGCATCAAAGCCTGTGGCGCGAATATCAAAGTGTGGAGGAAGCCTGTAATAACTTTGTTTGCAAACACATTATCTCGGTCAGCGATATCTATCCTGTATTCCGTGAACTGTTTGAAAAAACCAGTGAAACCAGCGGAGGTGGCTAATGACGGCTGAATTAGCAGAAGCGAAAAAAACGTTAAGCGACGGACCAGACTGGACCTTCGACATGCTCTCGCAATACGAGGCTGAAATAGATCGTATTGCCAAAGACTTTAAAATCGACATTTACCCCAACCAGATTGAAATAATTACGGCCGAACAGATGATGGATGCCTACGCCAGCATCGGCATGCCAATAAACTATACACACTGGTCGTTTGGTAAAAAGTTTATTCAGAACGAGCAGCAGTACCGCCGTGGCCAGATGGGCCTGGCGTACGAAATCGTCATCAATTCTAACCCCTGTATCGCTTACCTGATGGAAGAAAACACCATCACCATGCAAGCGCTGGTTATGGCCCATGCCTGTTACGGGCATAATTCATTCTTTAAAGGCAACTACCTGTTTCAAACCTGGACCGATGCCAGCTCAATTATCGATTATCTGGTGTTCGCCAAAAACTACATTGCCAAGTGCGAGCAAAAATATGGCTACGAAGAAGTTGAGCAAACGCTGGACTCCTGCCATGCGTTGATGAATTTTGGCGTAGACCGTTACAAACGTCCGCAAAAGCTCTCGTTGCAAGAAGAAAAGAGCCGCCAGAAACAGCGCGCCAAATATTTACAGTCTCAGGTCAATGAACTGTGGCGTACCCTGCCCGACAGCAAGGAAAAAGACCAGCCAACGGCGGCCCGCTTTCCTGCCGAGCCGCAGGAAAACCTGCTCTATTTTATTGAGAAAAATGCGCCGCTACTGGAACCCTGGCAACGGGAAATTGTGCGTATTGTACGTAAGGTATCGCAGTACTTTTACCCGCAAAAACAAACCCAGGTAATGAACGAAGGCTGGGCATGTTTCTGGCACTACCACATTCTGAATCGTCTCTACGATGAAGGCCTGGTGACCGACCGCTTTATGCTGGAATTTTTACACAGCCACACCAGCGTGGTGACTCAGCCAGACTACAACAGTCCTTACTACAGCGGTATTAATCCTTATGCGCTGGGCTTTAATATGTTTATGGATATTAAGCGTATTTGCCAGGAGCCGACGGAAGAAGACCGCTACTGGTTTCCGGATATTGCCGGTAAAGACTGGCTTGAAACCGTACACTTTGCCATGCATAATTTTAAGGATGAAAGCTTTATCAGTCAGTTTTTGTCGCCTAAAGTCATGCGGGACTTCAAATTTTTCTCGGTAGAGGATGACTCAGATAAACCCTATGTGAGTGTATCGGCTATCCATGATGAGCGTGGCTACCATGCAATCAGAGAAAAGCTCTCTGCGCAGTACAACCTGAGTAATCTTGAGCCGAATATTCAGGTGTACAACGTGGATGTCAGGGGCGATCGCTCGTTAACCCTGCGCTATGTACCCCAAAATGGTATTCCTTTAGCCGACAGCAAAGACGAAGTGATGCGCCATTTACACCGGTTGTGGAAATTTGATGTCAAACTTGAGCAACTCGATGAAGATGGTGATGCTCAGGTGATAGCCCGCTGTGTTCGCCTGTAACAGACAGCTCTGGTAACACCCTCTACAGACGGGCCTGCAATTTAGTGATTGACGGCCCGCCTGCTCCTTCCTTATGGTAATAAACCCATTATTAACTTTGCAGTTTAGCCGTTGTTCCTGTTATGAATTTTTTAATCCAAAATGCCAAAGCGATTTTTGACAGCAAGCAGTCGTTAAGCGGCTTATCTGAACATTGTGATTTGCGGGTGCGTGACGGGGTCATTGCCGAGCTTGGCCGCCAGCTAACTCCGGCGGTCGACGAAACCCTTTATGATGCAACCGATTGGGTTATCTATCCGGGAATGGTGAACACCCATCATCATCTAGCGCAGTCAGTATTAAAAGGTATTCCCGAAGGTCTTAACCAGCCCTTAGGCGACTGGCTGGCAGCCGTGCCCTATCGTTTCTGGCCGCATATTTCTGCTGACTTAATGTATGATGCCGCCTTGATTGGCTTAGCGGAACTACTGCGCAGCGGCGCAACCACCTGTGCTGACCATCATTACCTTTATCACGCGAACAGTACTCCGGAAGTGGAAGAAGCCGTTTGGCAGGCCGCCAGTGACTTAGGCATACGCTTTGTACTATGTAGCGGCAGTGCCAACGTGGCCGGTTCGCATAAAGGCATGCAGAAAGCCGGGATTGTGCCCGAATCCATCGACCAGATACTCGCCCGTTACCAACGCAGTTTACAACAGCACCATCAGGCAAAAGAGGCGGCAATGAAAAAACTGGTGATCGCTCCCACCAGCTTGATCCATTCCTGCACACCGGATTGTTTAACCGTATTAGCGGAATTTGCCAGAACGCATAAACTGGGTATGCACTCCCATTTACTCGAAGTGGCGTTTGATAACGAGCAGGCGCAGCAAAAATATGGCTTAAGCCCGGTTAACTATGCCAACAGCGTAGGCTGGCTGGGCGACAACGTATGGTTTGCCCATTTAGTAAGCACCCAACCAGACGACATCGCTCTGCTGGCAGAAACAGGCACTAACATTGCCCACTGCCCCACATCTAATTGTCGCCTTGGCAGTGGCGTAGCGCCGGTGCTGGCCATGCAGTCAGCGGGAATGAAAATTTCGTTAGGGGTAGATGGTTCAGCGTCGGCAGAGTCTGGCTCTATGATTCAGGAAACTAACCTCGCCTGGTTACTGCACCGCGCGTTACACGGTGCCAGCAGTACTCAGGCCACGCAATGTGTGGACTGGGCGAGCCGTAACGGCGCAGAGGTACTCGGCTACAACAATCTCGGCTCACTTTCAGTTGGGATGCTGGCGGATATTGTGGCTTACGACGTGTCTCATTATCGTTATCAGGGCGTTCATACACCGGCCCTGGCACCGGTGCTTGCTGGCGAACCCGTACAGGTAGCCCGTTCCTGGGTAAACGGCAATGAAGTGGTCGTCAATGGTCAGGTAAAAAATCTCGACACACAGGCTTTAACCCAGCGTTTAAGCACAAATTTGCAGCGCCTGCTGCACAAAACCGGCGTGCTGTGATAAAGCCTGGAGAGCTACCCGTCAGGTTCTTAGCACCAGATGGGTGGCTGCCAGTCGCTCCTGCAAATGCTCACCAGCGGTAATCGGCCCATACCGATTGGGATTATCCTCACTAATGCAGCTGGGCAACGTTTCGATCACCGTTTCTGAGGCGGGATCAACAAAAAAGGCAATGGAATAACGGTCTTTAGCCTGAGTTTGCGGACGCACCCGGTGCGGCGTTGAGCGGTAAATGCCATTACTCCAGCGTTCCATCAGATCGCCGGTATTAATTATGATGGTGTCCGCCATGGGCTCTACGTCGTGCCACTGGCCATTACGATCCTGAATCTCCAGTCCCCCGGCATTATCCTGAAACAGCAAAGTGACCAGTCCGTAATCGGTGTGCGCGCCGCACCCCAGTTGCTGGTCCATTACGGTATCCTGAGCCACTGCAGGATAATGCAGTAAGCGCAACGAAATGTTCTCATCACTGTGTACCTTAATAAAGTAATCATCAGGCAGCGAAAGTGCACAGGACAATACCCGCATCAGCCGGAACGTCGCATTCAGGCACAGCTGATAAAAATATTGTGCATCCTGACGAAATTCGGCCGAAGGCCAGGGAAAGCGATTTGCTCTGTCATGCTGATTAAAGCGTAAAGTAATCGTCTCTTTAATATCGCCGGGTTTACTCGGATCGAGGTTTTCGTCACATACCGCCTGAAAGCCAAAATTGTACTGAGCCCCAAGGTAAGCAGAGCGTAATTTTTGCGCTTCGGGTAGCGCAAAAAACGCCTGACTAACTGCAAAAATTCTGGCGACCTCTGCGCTGCTGATGCCAATATTCTTAATAGCCATAAAGCCATGTACATGCAGAGCCTCATGAATCTGTTTTGCTAACGCTTGTTTAACAGAGAGTTCATCATCCTTATATCCGGCAAAATCTATAACAGGAATATACACGTTGCGCCCCTTGCGTCGTAAATTGTCATGCCGTCGATGCAAATTTCTGACCATTTGGTCCACAGCGCTAAAGCACGAAATTAAGCAACGGGCAATGTCCTGGCCAGTGATTTTGCATCACAATGAGACAAAACTGCACCAATTAACAACATTCCCTCCACTCTGACTTGCCCGCTACCGGGCGAACCTCCCGCCATGGCTGGATTTGCCCCGGGAAGTCAGAATTGGTCACATATTTGCTTTGAGTAGTTCACTGACTAAGTGGTCAACATTTTGCGGAGCATTGGAGCGTTTGACTACCCGACTGGCACTTAAGAATATAACTAAAGCCTACCCTGGTTGTGTGGCTAATGATGATATTTCATTTTCGCTGAATCGCGGGGAAATTCATGCCCTGCTGGGCGAAAACGGCGCAGGTAAAAGCACCCTGATGAATATCATTTACGGTGTGGTTCAACCGGATGCAGGCGAGCTTTTTATTAACGACGTAAAAGTCACGATAAACAGCCCGGCTGACGCCAGAAGCTACGGCATTGGCATGGTATTTCAGCACTTTACCTTGTTCGACTCGATGACCGTTGCCGAAAACATTGCCCTGGCACTGGCGCAAAAGCCCGCCGAGGTCAGCTCAGCCATCGAGGCCTTACGCACCACTTATGAACTGTACGTAGAACCGGAAAAGTTGGTCGGTACCCTGTCAATGGGCGAAAAACAACGGGTCGAGATCATTCGTTGTCTGCTGCAGGATATTCAGATTCTAATCCTCGATGAACCCACATCCGTGCTCACCCCGCAGGAGGCAGAACAGCTGTTCGCGCTGCTTAACACCTTGTCTGCCAAAGGTTGTGCGGTAATTTTTATCAGCCACAAACTAAGCGAAGTAGCCCGGATTTGCCATAGTGCTACTATTTTACGACGGGGCAAAGTCAGCGGAAAAATTACTCCGGGTCAGACCTCACTCAGTACCCTGACAAAATTAATGATGGGCGATCAATCGTCTGTCACAAAAACCGAATGCCGCGCTGCCAGCCAGTCATTCTTAACCGTTGAAGGTTTATCCACTCGCGCTTATCCGGGCGATGACACTGCGCTGAAAAACCTGTGTTTTGACGTAAAACAAGGTGAAATTCTGGGCATAGCAGGCGTCGCGGGTAACGGTCAGGAGGCACTACTGTCAGCCTTGTCCGGCGAAATAAATCAGTATCAACGTCCTGCTGGCGACATCCGCTTTAATGGTCAATCCGTCATAGCCGCCTCGCCAGTTGAGCGACGCAGTTCGGGCATGGGCTATGTACCCGCAGAACGTTTGGGGCGCGGTGCAGTGGCCAACATGTCGCTGGTCAGCAATGCATTGCTGACGTGCTACGGCCAGGGCTTGTTGCGTTACGGGTTTATTAACATTCAGGCGGTGCAACAGCTTACCCGGTCAATTATCGCCAAATTTGGGGTCAGAACGCCGGGCATTGAAGCTAACGCGAATCAACTATCCGGCGGCAATTTACAAAAGTTTATTCTCGGTCGGGAGCTTCAGCAACAGCCCAGACTCTTAATTGCCGCGCATCCGACCTGGGGCGTTGACATTAGCGCCCAGCAACATATCTACCGGGACTTGCTGACCCTGCGAGACAGCGGCTGCGCGATTTTGATTATTTCAGAAGACACCGACGAACTGTTTACGCTCTGCGATCGCATTGGCGCCTTGTGCCATGGCGAGTTATCCCCGCTGATGGCAGCAAATCAGGTAAGCCTGGATCAGCTTGGCCAGTGGATGTTAGGAGAGTTTGCCCATGCATCTTGAGCTTCGCCCTGTTCCCGATTACAAATGGCAATACCTTTCGCCACTGCTGGCCACGATGCTGACACTCCTTAGCGGGTGGCTTTTATTTGCCTGGTTAACTGACGCGCCCGGGCATGCCTTGTATGTGTTTTTTATTGCGGGTATCAGTGATGCTTTCGGACTTTCTGAGTGGCTGTTAAAAGCCACGCCAATGTTACTTTGTGCCTACGGCCTGGCTATTTGTTATCGGGCCTCACTGTGGAATATTGGTGCTGAAGGACAACTCCTGATGGGCGCTTTAGTGGGCTCCGCCGTCGCCCTTGAATTTTTAGACAGCGAGTCATCCCTGGCGATACCCAGCGTAATTCTGGCCGGAATGACCGGTGGGGCGCTGTGGGCACTGCTCGCGGGCCTGTTAAAGTTTCGCTTTAATACCAGCGAAATACTCACCACTATCATGCTTAACTACATTGCTATGAATTTGTTGCAGTGGGCCGTTTATGGTCCCCTAAAAGACCCGGGCGGCTTTAATTTTCCGGAATCTGCGTTATTTTCTGAGGCCACTTTACTGCCTGTCCTCTGGCCGGATACCCGCTTACATGTTGGCTTTTTATTTACCTGTGTGGTCATGCCGCTTACCTGGTTACTGCTGGCTAAAAGTTTTGTTGGATTTCAGATCCAGGTCGCAGGTCAGGATCCCAAAGCAGCCGTGATGGCCGGTTATCCGGTTAAACGCTTAGGTTATGTCGTCCTGCTTATTAGTGGCGCCCTCGCCGGACTGGCTGGCGCTGTAGAAGTTATTGGTCCGCTGGGTCAGTTGGTGCCGACCGTGTCTCCCGGCTACGGCTATTCAGCCATCATCATAGCCTTACTGGGACGACTACACCCGGTGGGCATCACGCTGGCCGGTTTGCTGGTGTCGCTGCTGTTCATGGGCGCCGAACTCAGCCAGATTGAAATGGGATTAAGCAGTGCGATTGCCAGTTTATTTCAGGGCCTGCTGCTGTTTTTCTTTCTGGCCTGCGATGTCCTTATTCGTTACCGGATCCGCTTTAGCCCCGGCACAGTTACGCCGCAGCCAAACCATTAAGGAACCAACATGGACTTAGATCTGCTCGCCAGCTTACTGTATGCCACCTTTCGCACCGGCACTCCTATTTTGCTGGTTGCATTAGGCGAACTTATTTGCGAGAAATCCGGCGTGCTCAATCTCGGTCAGGAAGGGGTGATGCTAATGGGCGCGGTGACCGGCTTTATCGTGGTGAGTCAGTTTGACAGCTACGCGCTGGGTATTTTTACCAGCGTTTTGACTGGCATTGTCATGGCCGCCATCTTCGCTTTTATCACCCTCACTTTACAGGCTAACCAGGTAGCCAGTGGGCTGGCGCTGGCTATTTTTGGTACCGGCCTATCTGCATTTATTGGTACCGATTATCAGGGCCAGTCAATCGCGGGGTTACCCTCTCTGGCAGTGCCGCATCTGAGTGAAATCAGTGTTATAGGCCCGGCTTTTTTTCAACATGACATCCTCGTTTACACCAGCCTGGCCGCTACGTTTTTACTGTGGTGGAACCTCAAATACGCCAGGTTAGGATTAATCCTTAAAGCGGTGGGTGAAAATCCTGATGCTGCCAATGCGTTAGGCTTACCCGTGCTTAAGGTTCGCTACCTGGCGGTGTTATTTGGCGGAGCAATGTCAGGATTAGCCGGCGCTTATGTGTCATTAGTTTACAC
The DNA here is from genome assembly GCF_001758465.1 of Marisediminitalea lipolytica. Lineage (GTDB taxonomy): Bacteria > Pseudomonadota > Gammaproteobacteria > Enterobacterales > Alteromonadaceae > Alteromonas > Alteromonas lipolytica. Next base: position 64,341 of record NZ_MJIC01000004.1, on the reverse strand, counting down.
GCCGCTTTGGGCGGAAAACATGACCGCCGGGAGAGGCTGGATTGCCGTCGCTCTGGTGGTATTTGCCAGCTGGCGAATCAGTCGGGTGTTACTGGGCGCTTATCTGTTTGGTCTGGCAAGTATCCTTCACCTGGTCGCTCAGGTATTTGGCGCTGACATATCACCCAATTTACTGGCTGCACTTCCTTATGCGGCCACTATTGTGGTGTTAGTCATTTTATCCTCAAACCAGACCAGACATAAACTTTTCGCCCCGTTAGCCTTAGCCATCCCATGGCATAAAAGTCGTTAATGGCCGGTTTAACTTAACAAGTCGCTCACAGGAATATTATGCTACGTTTTACTGTACTCCCTCGCCTTCGCTGGCTCACCCACCGCATCGTATGGCTGTCGGTGCTGATGTTCTCGGCCCTGGCCAATAGCGCACCGCTAAAAGTGGCCTTTATTTACGTCCATCCTGCCGGCGAAAGTGGGTATTCTTATACCCATGATCAGGCCCGCAAATATGTGGAAGACGTCTTCGGCGATAAAATCGAAGTCACGGTTGTCGATAGCGTTCCCGATGGAGCAGACGTGGAAAGGGTTTTAATGCAATTAGCCCGCGCCGGGCATAAGCTGATTTTCCCTACCTCATTTGGCTACATGAACGCCGTCCAGAAGGTGGCACGGCGTTATCCCAAAGTCATTTTCGAACATGCTTCCGGTTATAAACAAGCCCGCAATGTGGGCACCTACTTTGACCGAATTTACGAAGGGCGCTATTTAAGCGGTGTCATTGCCGGCCACATGAGTAAATCAAAGCAAGCAGGCTATGTCGCGGCTTACCCTATTCCTGAGGTCATTCGGGGTATCAATGCTTTTACCCTGGGAATGCGCTCGGTGATCCCTGATGCCACTGTCAATGTAGTGTGGGTTAATTCCTGGTACGATCCGGGTAAAGAAAGAGAAGCCGCCGATAGCCTGATCCAGCAAGGCGCGGATGTCCTCGCCCAACATACCAACTCACCGGCCTCTATTCAGGCCGCAGAAGCCGCCGGCGTATATGCAGTAGGCTATCACTCGGACATGTCACGTTTTGGCAAAAACGCTCACCTCACAGCGCCAATGCACTTATGGAATGATTTTTACGTGAAACGAATAAATCAGGTCCTCGACGGTAGTTGGAAACCCGAATCGGTGTGGGCCGGATTCAGCGAAAATATGACCACTCTTGCACCGCTTAACCCAGCTATCCCACCCAAGGTTGTGGCGCATATCGAAAGCTTAAAAGAAAAGATCAAAGCAGGCGCATTTCACCCGTTTACCGGGCCTGTACTTGATCAGCAGGGCGAAACCAGGGTACCAGCCGGGACGGTAATGAATGATGACGCGCTCAGTAAAATGGATTTTTACGTGGAGGGAGTACAAGGCAAACTGCCTCGTTAAAGCGAGTTTAAAGGTGTCTGGCCGGGAATTGTGGTGGTTAGGTCGCTTTAATTCACCGGCTTTTCACCGCCGATATCGACCACCGGCCAAATGTCGTCTACAGTTAGTTTAGAAGTATGGTTGATTTTTCAGCAGTTTAGCCATTTCATCGTACCAACTAACCTGCCCCGGCTGGTTACACCACTTGGGTAACCAACCAGACAACCAATGAGAACCTCATGAAAAGATATGGCCTGACAGTTTTACCCCTGATACTGCTTCTTCAGCCTGGCTACGCCCAGGCGCAAACCGACAAAATCAGATACCTCAGCGGTGTCAGTATGGGCTACAGCACCTTTGAATTTGCTGAAAAGCTCGACCATGAAGTGCATTTTCCTACTGCCAGTGTGATGTTTGGGGCAGTCAGCAACCGATGGCAATTGTCTGCATCTCACGGGCAATCCGTTAGCGCTGGAGACCTATCGGAAGAAGAAGAGACCGGTGACGCTGACCGCACCGATACTGATATCACGGCAGGTTATCGGGTAGATGAGCACTGGTCGGTATTTATCGGTTACAAACGCGGTAAAACCGAGCTCAGTTTTATTGACCGGGAAAGTGAAGACGAACAGGCTGTGCCGGCGGCAGTAAACGAATCTTATGCTCAAAATGGCCCCTACGTAGGAGCAAGCTACACCTGGCGATTTGCTAATGCAGGGTCTGTCACAGCATCACTGGCCTACGCCATGCTCAGTGCGGATAACGCGTTTCGCGCCAATGCTGACGATGACGAAGAACCCGATGAGATAGAGTTTGATGATATAGCCGGGCGGGTTAATTCTGATTTGGACGGCTACAGTTTTATTCTGGGCTGGAGCCTGCCGGTGTCGACTCAGCTGGTGTTTCAGAGCAAGTTAAAAATTAACGCCTACCAGACTGACATTCACTATCAGGGGCAAACTTTCCGTGGCGCTGATGAACAAATCACGAGCTTGCATATCGGTATGGCCTATGTTTTTTAGTTAGAACGACACCATGTCCGGTAAAGCATCATTTAAAGGCGGATTAAAGTAGATTTCGCTAAGTAACGATGAATGCTCCCATGGGATCTGTTGCCGCCGGGTTTCATAGGCCACTTTTTTTCGCACGTTTTTAAATACCTCTTCCACTGGCACCATCTGGTCCAGTTCGTTGAGTAAATGATAGGTATAAGTGCCATTATCTCCGGCGCCATCGAGAGCGACACTACCCGGGGCTGTAGCATAGGCGATCAACGTACCGGTAGGCGCTTTAACTGGTGCCAACCCTTTTACCAGAGCGCCCTCGTCCAACTGTGCTGACTCGAAGGGATTATCCCGACAGGCGTCCAGGATCAACACATTGTGACTACCGGGATTGCCCGTCATCTGCGCAAACAGGGTGGTTAAAGGAAACAAACCATAGGCCGAATGCGCCAGACTGGCTGACTGACTGGTTATGCTTACACCACGGTTATCCTCAGCACTACTGACTAATAAGCTATCGGTGGCGACCAGGTAATTTTGTCTGTCCAGCTGCACTGCGTGTCCGGCATAAAATACCACAGCGAGGGTCTGGGTGGCGTCGGATTGGTTTACCTGATGATAAAAAGCCGTTACTGACTCGGATAATTGCGCTGACGTCGCATTGGTACTCAGGCTTACAGCAAAGCCGAGAGCCTCGAGTTTAACCGCCATTGCCCGGGCATCATTTACGGCATTAACCAGCGGCGCTGCGGCGTAATCATTATTGCCGATCACCAGCGCAAACCTTTCGAAATCAACGGCCTGGGCCGGCTTTAATGCTGCTAAACACCATACCAAAGAAACCATCACACAATAAGATTTAGCCTTCAAGTTCCTCTCCCTGTCAGCGGATGCTTTATCAGGTTAGGCCTTAGCAGCCGGGATGTCTACTTTACCAGCCATTTGTCGGGGAGATACCAGCAGTAACACCAACCCGCCAACCGTTGCACAGGCGGCCGCTACCGCAAAAGTCAGGGTCGCCCCCGTCCCTTGGTCCCACAGTCGGCCGGATACGTAATTGCCGATTGCCCCACCCAGACCAAATGCCAGACTCACATAGGCAGCCTGAATCCGACCTTGAATCTGGGGCGGAAAATAGTGATGGATAAAATGCATTGAGGTAGAGTGATTAAGACCAAAACTCAGGGCATGAATAAACTGACTGAAAAATACCAGCCAGAAAATATCGGCCAGTGTACCCAGTGCTAACCAGCGGGCACCGGTAGCTAATAAGCAAAATACCATCAGGCGCCACACGCCAAAGCGGGCAATTAAACGCTGCGCTACCAGAAAAATGCCCACTTCCACTACAACACCTAGCGCGATTAACAGGCCAGTTTGCATACCTGAGTAGCCCAGGTCGCGCATATACAAGGCAAAAAATCCGTAGTACGCACCAAAGCTCAACTGCAACAAACCATTAGACAGTAAAAATAACAACGCCACCCGGTCTCGTAAAAAAGGCATAATGCGTAGTGACGCCGATGCTTTGCTCACGGTATTTTGTGGCTGAGTCAGCGCCAGGCTACTAATAAACAGACCGATCAACACCAGCATCGACGCATAAATGGGCGCATCTGTAGAAAAAAAGTCCAGCGCTTTACCCACTATCACGGTGAGTACAATAAAACCAATACTGCCCCACAACCGGATACGACCGTAGCGCTTAGAATCGCCTTCAATGGTCTGTAAGGTAAGCACTTCAAGCTGTGGCAACACAGCCGTCCAGAACATCATCATGAGCCCCATTACCAGGGTCAGCGTCCAAAAAGAATAGGCCCAGAATACGCCAATAAAGCTCAGCACTGTCAGGGCACTGCCGAGGCGTAAAATAAACAGGATTTTACCGCTGCGATCGGCCACACCGGCCCACAATGAAGGGCCAATAATCCGAGCCAGTGTAATTACCGCAAACAACTCACCAATTTCAGCCGAGGTAAATCCGCGCCCATCAAGAAATACGCCCAGATAAGGATTGATAACCCCTAACTGACCAAAATACAGCGCGTAAGTAAGACTAAGAGCTAAAATGGCAAGGCGGCTGGAAGAAGCCGCCATTAACGGAGCATCGGGTTCAGCATATTATTTTACTGAACCCGGAATAACCGGCGTAGTGCAGTGAACCGCCGCGTTTTGCGCGCGATGACGTAAACAATGGTCCATTAATACCAGTGCCAGCATGGCCTCAGCGATAGGCACAGCGCGAATACCAACACAGGGATCATGGCGGCCTTTGGTCACAATTTCCATGGCATTGCCTTCTGTATCAATGGTTTGTCCGGGCACTGAAATACTCGATGTTGGTTTAAGCGCCATATGAACCACCAAATCCTGCCCGGTGGAAATGCCGCCAAGCACACCGCCTGAATGGTTCGATGTAAAGCCCTCTGGCGTGAGCGTATCGCGATGCTCACTGCCTTTTTGCGTGACCACATCAAAGCCATCCCCCACTTCCACGCCTTTTACCGCATTAATGCCCATCATCGCGCCGGCAATGTCGGCATCCAGACGATCAAATACCGGTTCGCCCAGGCCAACAGGCATATTAGTCGCCACTACAGAAACTTTAGCGCCAATGGAGTCACCGGATTTTTTCAGGTCGCGCATGTATTCATCCAGCGCTTCTAATTTAGACGCATCCGGACAGAAAAACGGGTTCTCGTTGATAATACTGTAATCAATCGTATCAATGGCAATGGGACCCAGCTGCGACAGGAAACCATGAATTTTAATGCCGTGAACCTGTTCAAGGTACTTTTTAGCAATGCCCCCGGCAGCAACACGAATAGCTGTTTCACGTGCGGATGAACGACCGCCACCGCGGTAATCGCGAAAACCGTATTTTTGCTGGTAGGTATAATCGGCATGACCCGGGCGGAAGCTGCCCGCAATATTGGAATAATCCTGGCTGCGCTGATCTTTATTTTTAATCAACAGGCCAATACTGGTCCCCGTGGTTTTCCCCTCAAATACCCCGGACAGGATTTGTACTTCGTCATCTTCACGGCGAGCCGTGGTGTAACGTGAGGTCCCGGGTTTACGTCGGTCCAAATCTACCTGTAAGTCTTCTTCGGTCAGTTCCAGTCCCGGAGGACAGCCGTCTACCACACCGCCCAGTGCGATGCCGTGACTCTCACCAAAGGTTGATACCGTAAATAATTTACCGAAAGTGTTACCCGCCATCTCTCTATTTTTCCTGTTGGTTATAACTGTCTAATGCTGTTTTGGTTACAGCAAATATACCATGGCCACCTTGTGCCAGTTCGACCCACTCTATGGCGAGTCCAGGGAATCTTGCTTCCATATGCACCAGACTGTTGCCAACCTCAACAAACATAACGCCGTTGTCGGTTAAATAATTACCTGCCTGTGCAATCATAATCTCGACCAGATCCAGACCGTCGTCTCCGGCCGCCAGGGCCAACTCAGGCTCGTGCTGGAATTCCACCGGCAGATCAGCCATATCTTCGCTGTCGACATAAGGAGGGTTGGATACGATTAAATCGTATTTCTGGCCTTCCAGCTGGGCAAATAAATCCGAATACAACGGAATCACTCTGCCACCCAGTCCGTGTTCCTGAATGTTTAGTTCTGCCACTTCCAGAGCATCGCTGCTGATGTCCACCGCATCGACTTCGGCCTCATCAAACGCATATGCCAACGCAATGGCGATACAGCCGCCGCCGGTACACAAATCCAGAATACGCTGTGGTTTGTCCTGTAAATAAGGCACAAATTCCTGTTGGATTAACTCGGCGAAGGGTGAACGCGGAATAAGCACCCGCTCGTCTACATAAAAAGGTAACTCGCAAAACCAGGCTTCGTGCGTAATGTATGGCAAAGGTAAGCGAGTCTGCACCCGCTGCAACACCAGTTCGGCTACCTTGGTTCGTTCACTTTTTGTGAGTCGTGCGGCAAAAACACCGTCACCCGTTTGCGCGGTTAAACTGTGGGGTAAATGCAAAGCATAAAAAACCAGGCTTACCGCTTCGTCCCAGGCGTTATCCGTGCCATGACCATAAAACAGTTCTGCATCATTAAACCGGCTTACTGCCCAGCGCACCATATCAAGGATGCTGTGCAGATCAGAAATGGCTTCGTCGAGGTAAAACTTGTCGGTCATACAGGCTACAATGTCCAGAAATCAGAAAGCTGGTATGATACATAATGTTGTCCGCTTCGGACATGCTTATTTAGGTCAAAATCACCGGGATCGCTATCAGGAAGCTCATGTTGTGAAATTTAAGTCGAAATTTCCCCGAATCGAAACGCCGCCGCCATCTCCTGAGAGTGATGATATGGCCTTGTTTCAGCAGGAAATGAAAGGCATTGCACCGCTTAAGCAAGACACCTATGTCGCTCCGGTGAGCAGGCCCGAAATAAAAATCAGACGACAGCAAAAGACCACCAGACAGGCTCAGGCCAGTTTTGAATTTTCTGATGCGTTTGAAGGGTTTGTGCCACCGGAAGGTGCGCTAAGGTATTGTCGGCAGGATGTCCCGGGCTACGAGCTGAAACAGCTGCGCCGCGGCGACTATTTGCCGGACTACATTCTTGATTTACACGGCATGACCCGCGCTCAGGCTAAACATGAACTAGGCGCGCTGCTGCACACGGCTTGGCAAGAACATATCGACTGTGTTTGCATCGTCCACGGGGTCGGATCAGGTGTCCTGAAGCAGGCACTTCCCCATTATCTGATCCAGCATCCCCGCGTGATGGCTTTTCATCAGGCGCCCCTGGAATATGGCGGTCAGGGCGCACTATTAGTGCTACTTGAAATAGAGTCTCCTTTCAGTAAAAAGCGCTAGCCTCCCCAGGCTTGCTACAAGCGCACAGTTTACTTATTTATGATCGTCGCCACTGTTGTGGATAAACAGGTAGGTATAGTACGCCATCATCACACAGACGATAAAAATACCAAGCAGAGAGCCCCAAACCACCGGATCTTTTAATAACATTGACCACATAATAATCACCTTTTAATTTGCTGTTTCTATGGTGATAGTGTGCGCTGCTGAACGAAAAAAAACGCTGATCCAAATCAATATCAAAATGCCCCCGTACGGCAAATCATGACCTGGATCAAAAGAATGCGGGGAATCTAATATAAGTGCGTTTTAAATCTATTATTGATAATAATTATCATTTAGATTAAAGTAAAAATGCCTGTTGGGTTTCCGCAATTTTACGGTCTTGGACGGAATCCCACTTCTATCAGGCGGGCCCGTGCCCGCCTGTTTTTTTAGGTGAAATAATTAATCAAACAGCTTCCAGAACCAGCTTTTTTGCAGGTCTTCTTCGCAGGTTTTAAGTTGTGTAGCATAGCGCAGGGAGCGGGCCTTTACCTTTTGCGATACTTTTACCAGCCAGCCTTTTTTCAGATAGGTTTTGCGTTTGTAGCCGCCCCAGCCTTCATGGTAATTAAGATACTGAGCGTAAGCGTCCCATTTGGAAACGCCGTTAATTTTATGGGTTTTGCTGATAAACCAGCCCATAAAATCCATGGCATCCTCAAAGTCGTCCCGATCAGCACCGGAGTTTCCGGTTTCGCGCATGTAATCACTCCAGGTCGGCGTTTTGGCCTGAGAATAGCCATAGGCAGAACTCACCCGCCCCCAGGGGATCAGGCCAAACAAGACGTAATCACGGGGTGGTAAGGCATCATGGCGAAACGAACTTTCCTGGTACATCATCGCCATAGGAACGTGAATGGGCACGCCCCATTTATCCCGCATGTCCGCAGCTGCATCGTACCAATCTTCTTTTTCGTAAAAAATTTCGCACAGATTACTGGTATCCTGCGGCGGCGTGGTGGCACAGCCGCTGATGGTTAGCGGCAATAAGATCACCCAACCCGAAAAAAAGAAGCAAATCTTTTTGAACTTTTCGTACATACGCTGTCCAACTTAGTGTTCCGAATGTGTGTTTCCCTGGAACAAATTCTTATGCCTGACCCATGTCAGGCATTTTTTTTAGCAGGCTCCTTGCTGAAATAGTCGCTGATAAACTGGCTAAATGACACTTCATCACCGGCTTCTATTTCCCGTTGCAACGCAAAGGAACGCTCAGCTTCGGCCTCAAAGGCTTCGGCCGATTTAAAATGATAGCTAAAATCCCCGATTTGCTGGCGATAGGTCTCAGCAAGTTCTCTTCCCAGCACCGCGTTATCCCCTTCTGCCAGCAATTTATTTAACCAGCGGCCTGAATAAGTAAGGTCCGGATTTTCGATTTTCTGCCATTCGCGCTTCACCGCATCGCTGTAGCGGCTGTCGCCATAGTTTTCATCCATCATTGCTGCCACGTCAGCATACTGGCTAAACAGGGCTTTAGCCCAGTCCTGCATGGCGACTTCCTGATTGTTTTGCAATAAGGATAAACCGGGTTTACGCCCTTCCAGCACAACCCGGTTTAAATTTACTTCCGTTTCTTTAAAGCCATCTTCGTTAAATTCCGGGCTGTCCTTTAACAAACAGGTTACCAGGAACACATCGAGAAAATCCACTTGCTCTTTTGCAATACCTATCGGACTGAACGGATTGACATCCAGCGCTCTGACTTCGATGTAATTTACCCCACGCAGCGCCAGAGCATCGGTTGGCTTCTCGCCTGATGCGGTAGGTTGTTTAGGGCGGATTGGCGAGTAAAATTCGTTTTCAATTTGCAGTACATTTTTACTTAACTGCTGGAAATTGCCGCCTTCTCCTGCGGCGAAACCGGCATAATTTTTTGATGGCTTGTACATCGCCTCACGCAGTAACTGTACGTAGGTATCAATGGAGTTATAGCAAATCCGTAACGAGGATTGCTCATTACTGGTGTAGCCCAGTCCGCTCATGCGCAACGACGTAGCGTAAGGTAAATAAAGCGTACCCCGGCCAAGCTTTTTAAAATCGAGTCCATGTTCACGGCCTTCAACGAAGGAGCTGCATAAAGCCGGTGACGCACCAAACAAATAAGGGATGAGCCAGCAACTGCGACGGTAGTTACGAATAAGGCCAAAATACGCAGCTGAAATCCAGTCCTGGGTGGCTTCTTCGCCTTTTTGCGTAGCCAAATGCTGCCAGAAACTCTCTGGCACGGAAAAGTTAAAATGAACGCCAGAAATAACCTGCATCATACTGCCATAGCGATTACGCAGCCCCATACGATAGGCTTTTTTCATTTTGCCTACGTTGGACTCACCAAAATAAGCCAGGGGAATATCATCGGCATTCTCGATAAAACAAGGCATGCTGAGTGGCCACAAGCGCTCCTCACCAATATTATCAATGGTGAATTTGTGGACATCCTCTAACTGTGCAATGGTGGTATTAACATCCGACTCAGGCGGCGTAATAAATTCCAGTAACGACTCAGAATAATCTGTTGTGATACTTTCATGGGTAAGTGCGGCACCTAACGCTTGGGGATGCGGGGTTAGTGCCAGCGTTCCGGCCGGATTTATGCGCAAACACTCCCTTTCCACACCACGTTTTATCATGCTTAAAGCTGAAAACGCAGAAGTAGATTTAAGAGCGTCAAAATCGTAAGAAAAATCGTGAGTCAATGGGCGCAATGTCGATTCCATGTTGTCGGTGGCGACTTACATTTATTGCAAGACGGTTAAGCTATGGGTCGTATAGTATCAAATATTTATATCGACCCAAGTATAATTCATAGCGGATAGTCGTTAATTCGTACCTGTTATGCCGCAATTACTCTAATTTGTAACCTGAAGGCCTGTTGCAGCATTTATCTCAACAACAGGAATCCCCAGAGATTGCAATTGTGGCAGAATCGCCGCTTTATCGCCGACCACCAGAATTTGCAGTTCCTCCGGGGTTAATGTTCGTTCTGCTACCCCATCAATTTCGGCTTTATCGATACTTAACAGAATTCGCTTCTGCGCTTTTTTGTAATTTACCGGCAAATCATGAGCCAGTAACCGACGCAGAAAAGAGGCTTTATCCAGGGGCGTTTCATATTCCAGAGCTTCACTTAAGGTAAAAGCATTCTGCATGTAGCTGAGCTCTTCTGCCGTTATGCCCTGCTCCCGGTATTGACGAATTTCATCCAGCAGTGCAGCAATGCCTGCGCCAGTAAATTGCTGTTTTAAGTCGGCGCTGGCTTCAAACCAACCCAGGGTTTTACCGCCATTAAAAGCCGAAAACGCACCGTACGTGTAACCTTTGTCCTCACGCAAACTTAAATTAATACGGCTGTTAAAATCATCACCTAAGGGAAAATTCATCAACTGAGCCTTAAAGTATTCACCGGTAGCATCATAAGGCAGCGCGCGCTTTACCATTCTGACCAGACTCTGGGTTGTACCGGGCACGTCTACCAGCATGATCTGCTGACCGGGGTACTGCGGGAAGTCGCCATAGTCTGCCAGTGAATAATCCTCGCCCTCCCAGCGATTAAGAAAATCGAAATAACCGGGAATTTGCCCGGGGGTCATATCGCCTACCACCACCACAGTGCCTTTAGCCGGCACATAATAACGCTGATAAAACGCCTTAACATCTGCCAGGGTTATCCGGGATACCGTTTCTACCGTTCCGCCTTCAGGCAGACCAATGCGGTTGTCGCTGCCCCATAGCACCTTACTCTTTATGCGCTCGGCGATAGCGGACGGCTCTTTAGCCTGAGCATTAATATTGTCGATCATCTGCTGTTTAATTCGCTTAAAGTCAGCTTCTTTAAAGGCCGGATTAAACAACTTTTCCTGCATTAATTGTAGGGTTGGTATGAAATGTTCGGTCAGGCTGGACACATTCACCTGGGTATAGCGTCCGCTGCTGGCAAAACTCACCGAGGATCCCATTTTAGCCAGTGCATTTGCCATCTCTTCATTGCTGTAATGCTGAGTTGATTCATTCATCATCATCGCGGTCAGCACCGACAGCCCTGCTTTATCGATAGGATCCAGCAGCATACCGCCGTCTAAATCCAGGGTCACGGTAACCGTTGGGGTTTCATCATTAGTGACTCCTAATACCTGAATACCATTACGAAACTTTAACTGCCAGAAACTGGGAATAGTAACCACCGGCGGTTCACCGGCCTGCGGGACTTCACTGCGGTCAAAAGCCGATTTGATCTCTGTTGTTGTCAGCTCAGCAACGTTATTAGTATCCGGGATGTTTCGCTCAGGTCGCGCCACAGTTGGCGCAGCCACAGCTAATTCAGGCTGAGCTGTAGGTACCACACTGAGGACCACCGCAGCTTTACCCTTAATGTACTGATTAAACACCCGGTATACGTCTTCCTTCGTGACTTCGCTATAGCGTTTAACGTCTTCATTCATCAGGTCTGGCTGGCCAAAAAAGGTTTCGTTATAAGCCAGCGTCGACACTTTACCGCTTACACTTTGTAAACCATAGATGGTGGATGCCTTAATGTTGCCCTTTACCCGCTCAAGGGCGTCTTCATCAAATGGGCGCTGTTCAAACTCATTGAGGATGGTCTGAATGTCCTGGTAAATTGAGGCCAGAGACAAACCTGACTCTGGCGACGTCAGGGCCACCAGGTTAAATTCACAAGCCAGTTCGCTGCAAGGGTGAGAAACGCCAGCCTGCACCACTCTGCCGGTTTTCACCAGTTGCTCATAAAATACCGAAGTCTTGCCGGTCCCCAAAATACTGGCCAGAACGTCCAGAGCAGCTTCATCTTCATGTCGCGCGTACACGGTAGGAAAAACAATCTGCACCAACGGCAGGTGAACATTGTCCTCCAGCGTTATAAAAGTACTTTCTTCCAGTTTTGCCGGGGCCGGAGCCTGCTTATTTACGGCCGGGCCGGCCGGCAACTCAGCGAAGTACTTTTCGATCCAGGCCTTGGTTTGCTGCACATTAATATCACCGCCAATGGAGAGCACGGCATTGTTGGGGCCATACCAGCGTTTGAAGAAGGCTTTGAGGTCGTCAACGTTGACCCGGTCCAAATCCTCAATATAGCCAATAGTGAGCCAGGAATAGGGATGCCCTTCGGGATACAGCACTTCGCCGATGCGCTCGTGGCGACGGGCATAGGGTTGGTTATCGATGCGTTCCGCGCGTTCGTTTTTAACCGTTTCCCGCTGAATTTCAAACTTCGCCTGAGTGACGGCCGGGAGCAGAAACCCCATCCGGTCAGACTCCAGCCACAGCACCTTTTCCAGCTGATTAGCCGGCACCGTTTCATAATAGTTAGTGCGATCCCGATTGGTCGAACCGTTCAGATTGCCACCGGCATCCGTAATCAGCTTAAAGTGCTGCTCATCGGCCACATTTGCCGAGCCCTGAAACATCATATGCTCAAAAAAATGAGCAAAACCGGTTTTACCTGCCTCCTCTCTTGCAGAGCCCACATGGTAAGTAACATCAACATGCACTAGAGGGTCAGAGTGATCTTCATGCAAAATAACGGTAAGTCCATTTTTTAATTGGTATTTCTCATAAGCAATAGAAACAGGCTGTGCTACACTTTGTTGAGGCGCAGATGAGAGATCTGACGTTTGGGTGCAACCATAAATAAGCGGGGCTAGAAACCCCAAAAGGATAAATCTGTACAACATTAGACATTCCGTAATTGATGAAGCTAAGTCCCATAGCGAGAATATACGTTAACTTTTCGTGACAACTTTAACAATAAATATACGGAAAAGGTTATAGTTAATGACTTAACCGGTTATAATTTTCAGTACAATTATTGAGATAACAGGAACTTATGCAAGAACAGCCCATGGTAATAGATTTTGACTTCGGATTACGACAATTAAATGGAAATCGTAGCCTGTTGTACAGGCTGTTACGTAAATTTGCCGCTGAATACCGCACACTGGACGCCCGGTTGCAGGTTATGATGGCCGAAAAGGATATAGCTAATGCGGAAAATCTGGTGCACACGCTTAAGGGTGTATCAGGTAATTTGGGCTGTACTGCCGTTTACCAAACCAGTCGCCTGGTAAACGAAGAACTAAAGCTTGGTAAGCCCGAGCCGTCATCACTCAAGGAGTTGATTGAGCAGCTGAACGAAACCATTCGTGTTATTGAGGAGCTCCCGGATGACAGCCATACTCCGCAGGCATCAGATGCCCCGGCAGACGCTAAACAGCAAACCTTGCAGGCGTTAACCCAGGCACTGCAGCACCACGAATACATCAACGACGACAAACTCAACAAATGGCTCGCTGTTTTAGATTTTGATAATTCCCATCGGCAAAGTCTGATCGATGCCGTCTCCTCGCTGGAATATGATAAGGCGCTGACCATTATTGAAGGTGCCACCGCCTGATGACCGAAGTGATTTTTAATCACTCCGACTTTCTCATCATTAATAAGCCTTGTGGAATAACCATGCACGACGCTCAGGCGGGTGTTGTGCAGCAGGTTCAGTCGGCCCTGGGAGAGAGCGGTTTACATCTGGTACATCGACTTGACGATGGCACTTCAGGTTGTTTGATCCTGGCCAGAAATGCCAGGGCAGCAGCCAATTTTGAGGTTATGTTTCGCCAGCATCAGATCCAAAAATACTATCTGGCACTGGTCGAAAAAAAGCCGAAGAAAAAACAGGGTACCGTTATGGGCGATATGAAAAACCGCCGCAATGGCCAGCATATTTTATTGAAAACAAAAACGAATCCGGCAATTACCCAATTTTTCAGCTATGGCTTTGCTGACGCACCACGTATGATGTTGGTTAAGCCATTAAGTGGCAAGACCCACCAGATCAGGGTGGCAATGAAAAGTCTTGGCAGCCCGATTGTCGGCGATACCCTGTATGGCGCTGCACCTGCCGACAGGTTGTATTTGCATGCCTGGGGACTGGATTTTGACTATCAGGGTGAGTCTGTCAACGTGTTCTGCCAGCCTCCTGCCGGTGAATACTTTTTGCAGCCCCCCATAGCGGACTGGCTGGCTTGTGCGCCAGCGCCACAAACCCTTAACTGGCCCAAAACCAACTTCAAATTCGAGCAGAACAACGTACTATGACAACAACGGTGAATATTCTTGGCAGCGGTGCGATTGGCGGACTATGCGCAGCCGGAGCACAGCTGTCAGGTACGGATTATCGTTTAATCCCGCGAGCAGGCAGCCCGGCACTTACCCACGTAGAACTCATCAACGGTGAGCTGTTATCGCTAACACCCAAACAGACAGAACCTGATCTTTGCAAATCCAATCACAGTGACCTGTTGTTAATCCCACTGAAAGTCACCCAGTTAAAAGAAGCGCTAAAATCCTGGCGACAGCAACTAAGTGCACATACACCAGTGGTGCTTCTGCACAACGGAATGGGTGGAATGGAACTGGCCGAAAAGTACCTGCCAGACAATCCGGTTTACCTGGCGACCACCAGTCATGGCGCGTTAAAAATCGCTCCTGACACAGTGCGGCACACTGGTAAGGGCGAAACCATGTTAGGTTTATCACCAAAGCACCAGGCCAATACACCGCTCAACACCAGTGTTGCTGAAATTCTTAACCGCTGCATTGGCCCGGTCACCTGGCGCGAAGACATCGAAACCGCGCTATGGCAAAAACTCGCGGTAAACTGCGCCATTAATCCTTTAACCGCGCTTAACAACATTCCCAATGGCAAACTCAGCGATAAATCCTACCTGCCAACACTGGAAAAGGTATGCAAGGAAGTATGTAAAGTCGCCGCCGCCTGTAAAGTTGAACTGGACAAACATGCCACCCTCACCCTGGTGTTAAACGTGATTGCGCGCACCGCCGAGAATTTTTCGAGCATGCATCAGGATGTAATAAATAAACGCCCGACAGAAATTGATGGTATCAATGGTTACATCGTCAGGCAGGCAAAGAAAAAGGGTATTGATGTGCCCACCAATACCCTTTTGTTTGAATCGATTAAATCGCTCTAGGCTTACTCTGAATCCTGGGCCTGCACTTCTGGTTTCATGTGCGGGAACAGGATAACGTCTTTGATTGTGGGACTGTCAGTAAACAGCATGGTCAGGCGATCAATACCAATGCCCTCACCCGCAGTCGGTGGCAAACCGTATTCCAGTGCACGGATGTAGTCTTCATCGTAGTGCATCGCTTCATCATCGCCGGCGTCTTTTTCTTCAACCTGCTTACGGAAGCGCTCAGCCTGATCTTCCGGATCGTTCAGCTCGCTGAAACCATTGGCCAGCTCACGTCCACCCACGAAAAACTCAAAGCGATCAGTGATAAACGGATTCGCATCATTACGACGCGCCAGTGGCGAGACTTCCCATGGGTATTCGGTAATAAAGGTAGGTTGTTCCAGTTTTTCTTCAGCAGTCGCTTCAAAGATTTCACACAGATACTTACCAGCACCCCAGATACCGTCAACTTCCGGCTCTTTAATATGCAGTTGCTTGGCCATGGCTTTTAGCTCATCCAGATGTGCTTCCGGGTCACGGATAGCCGCTTCGTTGGCTTCAGGCCAGTACTTCAGGATGGCCTCACCCATGCTTAAGCGATCAAAGGGCTTGCCAAAGTCATAGTGTTTCTCTTCTACCACGTTGCCTTCAGTATCACGCACGGTATTAACCAGCTCAGTGGTACCCAGAATATCTTCGGCCAGGGTACGCAGCATGTCTTCGGTCAGGTTCATCAGATCGTTATAATCTGCATACGCCTGGTAAAATTCCAGCATGGTAAATTCCGGATTATGGCGGGTTGATAAGCCCTCGTTACGGAAGTTACGGTTAATTTCGAACACGCGCTCAAAGCCACCCACAACCAGACGCTTCAGATAAAGCTCTGGTGCAATACGCAGATACATATCGATATCCAGTGAGTTATGGTGAGTCACAAAAGGCTTAGCGGTAGCACCGCCTGGGATCACCTGCAGCATCGGGGTTTCTACCTCGATATAATTACGGGTAGTCAAAAAGTTACGAATACCGTTAACGATTTTGCTGCGCACTACGAAAGTTTCGCGGGTCTTCTCGCTGGTGATCAAATCAACGTAACGCTGGCGATACTTGGTTTCCTGATCGGTCAGGCCGTGGAATTTTTCTGGCAACGGACGCAGTGACTTGGTCAGCAGCTCGTAGCTTGCCATGTTCACATACAGGTCGCCTTTGCCAGACTTATGCAGCGCACCGGCTACGCCGATGATGTCGCCAATATCCAGCGAACCATAGCGTGCTTTAATGTCTTTTTGCGTGTCTTTATCGGCGTAAGCCTGAATTCGTCCGGTCATGTCCTGTAACAGCAGGAAAGGACCACGTTTAGCCATGATACGTCCGGCGATACTGACCTGATTATCCTGCTCAGCCAGGGTCTCTTTGTCCAGTTCACCGTACTGACCTTGCAGTTCTTCGGCGTAATTTTCACGACGAAAGCCATTCGGGAAACCGTTAGCGCGGCAGTTTTCGCGGATAGCGCTTAACTTGGCACGGCGCTCAGCAATCAATTTGTTTTCGTCGAGTTGTTGTTCGCTCATAGTCTGTTCACTTAAAGTTGAGTTACTACAGCCCCGATTTCAGGCTGGCTTCAATAAATTTGTCTAACCCACCGTCCAGAACGGCCTGGGTATTGCGGGTTTCCACACCGGTGCGCAAATCTTTAATGCGCGAATCATCTAGCACGTAAGAACGGATCTGGCTGCCCCAGCCGATGTCAGACTTATTGTCTTCCAAAGCCTGTTTTTCGGCATTTTGCTTTTGCAGTTCAAACTCATAGAGTTTGGCTTTTAACTGCTTCATGGCCTGATCTTTGTTTTTGTGCTGTGACCGATCGTTCTGACACTGGGCCACTATGTTGGTGGGAATGTGGGTAATACGTACCGCAGAATCTGTTCGGTTAACGTGCTGACCACCGGCACCAGAAGCGCGATAGGTATCAATACGTAAATCCGCCGGATTAATTTCGATTTCGATATCGTCATCAATTTCCGGATAAACAAAGGCTGAAGCAAAAGAAGTATGACGTCGGTTACCCGAATCAAACGGCGACTTACGAACCAGGCGGTGAACGCCGGTTTCGGTGCGCAACCAGCCAAAGGCATATTCGCCTTCAAAACGAATGGTGGCACTCTTAATACCGGCAACATCGCCGTCTGAAACCTCGATCAGTTCGGTTTTAAAGCCGTGTTCCTCACCCCAGCGCAAATACATACGCAGCAGCATATTCGCCCAGTCCTGAGCTTCTGTACCGCCAGAACCCGACTGAATATCAAGGTAACAATCGCAGGTATCGTTAGGACCAGCAAACATACGGCGAAACTCCAGCGTCTCCAGCTGTGAGATCAGACCGTCCAGCTCACTTTGGGCTTCAGTAAAGGTTTCTTCGTCTTCGGCTTCAACGGCCAGTTCGACCAGGCCTTCAACATCCTCAGCGCCCTGCTCGAGATTGACGATGGTCTCGACCACCTGTTCCAGGGCAACCTTTTCTTTACCCAGAGCCTGGGCACGCTCTGGCTCATTCCACACATCGGGACTTTCGAGTTCGCGGTTAACTTCTTCTAAGCGCTCTGACTTTACATCAAAGTCAAAGATACCCCCGAAGCGCTGCGGTGCGTTCGCGGATATCGCGGATCGCATTTAGCACAGGGTTTACTTCAAACATAATGACCTTTTTAATGATTCATTTTTCAGGGCCCGGATAGTACCGGATTTGGCTAACTTTTAACAGTCGTTTTGCGTGGACTTAACACCGCCGCGCGGTGTTACGCCTTTAATTTTTCGGCCATGGAGACAACCTGCTGTGCCAGCACAGCCAGTTGTTTTTGCGTTGGCTCATCACACAGCTTACCTGCGGCATCGAGCTTTTCACCCGCTCTGGCCACTGACACCTGTTGCGGTGCCACCACACACATCAGGTTTTGCATCAGCATACGCAGTACCATCAGTACCCGCATTCCGCCCAGCGCACCACCGGAGGCCGCCATCAAACCGACCACTTTGTCTTTGTAGGCCGCCAGAACGGCCTCATCGCCCACTTTGCGAGAGGCCCAGTCAATGGCATTTTTGAGCACCGCAGGATAACTGCTGTTGTATTCAGGGCTCGCTATTAAAAACGCATCATGCTCAATCAGTAATTGCTTAAATGCCTGGGCCCGCTCGGGGACACCATAGTCATCTTCTTCGTCCTGATTGTAAATCGGCATGGCATAATCGGCCAGGTTAATCACCGTCACTTCTGCCCCCGCGTTCCGCGCAGCCTGGGCTGCGCATTCAACAATTGCCTGATTTAACGAGCCGCGCCGGGTGCTGCCGGAAAATGCCAGAACTTTTACCATGATGCCATCCTTCTTAGTCGACGATTGCTGTTGAGCTTAAGTTCAGACTTACATTTTTTCCAGTGTTTCAATACCAAGTAAGTCCAGTCCCAGCCGCAGTTCTTTAGCTACCAGTGCAGACAATGCCAAACGACTGTTGCGAGTAGCTTCTGGTACGTCAGACTTCAGAATCGGGCAGGCCTCGTAGAAACTCATAAAGTGACTGGCAAGGTCGTACAAGTAGCTACATAACACGTGTGGTGTTGCATCACGGGCAACCACACTTAACTGCTCTTCCAGTTGCAGTAATTGTACTGCCAGCGCATGTTCCTGGGCATGTTCGATGACGATATCTGCGGATAACGCTGTCGGCGCGACTTCAGCCTTACGGAACAGGCTTTGCACCCGGGTATAGGCATACTGCAAATACGGCGCGGTATTGCCTTCAAAGCTCAGCATAGTATCCCAGTTAAACACGTAATCGGTGGTCCGGTTTTTACTTAAATCGGCGTATTTCACTGCGCCGATGCCCACTTTACGGGCCACGTCCTTAAGCTCGTCCGCCGTTAAATCCGTATCACGCTCGGCCAGTAATTTACTCGCGCGTTCAACAGCTTCATCTAACAGCTCTACCAGTTTTACGGTACCGCCGGAACGGGTTTTAAAGGGCTTACCATCACTCCCCAGCATCATACCAAAAGGACAGTGCTCATAGGTTTGCTCTGGTTTCATAAAGCCGGCTTTGCGACCCACAATTTCGGTTTGTTTAAAGTGCAGGGCCTGACGGGCATCGGTGAGGATCAGCGTACGGTCTGCGTTGAGTTTACCGCTGCGATAGCGCATGGCCGCTAAATCCGTGGTGGCATATAAATAACCGCCACCGGATTTTTGTACAATATACACCGCCGGCTTGCCTTCTTTGTCGGCCAGTTCAGGAATAAACACCACCTGGGCGCCCTGATCTTCAACCGCAATGCCTTTTTCTTTCAGCTCGGCAACCACATGTGGTAAGTCTTCGTTATAGGCCGATTCGCCCATGATATCCTTACGGGTAAGGCTGACATTGAGCTTTTCGTATACTTCTTCACTGTGAGAGATGGAAACATCGATAAACAAATGCCACAGTTCGGCGCATTGTTGATCGCCGCTTTGCAATTTAACGACGTATTCCCGGGCACGATCGGCAAAACCTTCTTCTTCGTCAAAGCGGACTTTGGCTTCACGGTAAAAGTTTTCAAGATCCGAAAGCGCGGTTTCTGCCACTTCATTGGCACTTAACTTATCGCTAAGATGCGCAAGCAACATACCAAACTGCGTTCCCCAGTCACCCATGTGATTCTGACGAATCACTTTATGGCCAAGAAATTCCAGCAGTTTTACTACAGCATCACCAATAATGGTGGTACGCAGATGCCCCACGTGCATCTCTTTAGCCAGGTTTGGCGACGAATAATCCACCACAATAGTCTGCGCGTTCTGCGCGGGAATACCAGAGCGGGTATCCGCCAGTGCTTGCTGACACTGACTGGCCAGCCATTCGTCGGCCAGATGAATATTAATAAAACCAGGACCGGCAATTTCCAGCTTACTGGCAACATCATCCAGCTTAACGTGCTCGAGAATTTTCTCAGCGATGTCACGAGGCTTTTGTTTAAGTTGCTTAGCCAGCGCCATGGCACCGTTAAACTGATATTCACCAAACTCAGGACGGCCACTGCGCGCCACCGGCACCGGTGCGTCAGTAATGCCCATATCGCTTAAGGCCTGAGAAAAACGGGTAATAAGAAGTGCGTGAATATTCATTGTAATGTCTAGTGCTCGCGAGTCGTTCTAAATTCAATATCGGGGTAGCGTTCCTGAGCTAATGACAGGTTCACCATCGTTGGGGCAACATAGGCTAAGTTGTCACCGCCATCCAGCGCCAGGTTTTGTTCGGCTTTGCGGCGGAATTCATCGAGTTTTTTGTCACTGTCAGAATACACCCAACGCGCCGTGGCTACGCTGACATGTTCGTACAACGCATCAACGTTGTATTCAGCCTTGAGTCGGGCTACTACAACATCAAACTGCAGCACACCCACCGCCCCTACAATCAGGTCGTTGTTGGCCAGCGGACGAAATACCTGAACTGCCCCTTCTTCAGATAACTGAATAAGGCCTTTTTGCAGTTGTTTCATCTTTAACGGATCGCGCAGGCGAATACGTTTAAACAACTCAGGGGCAAAGTTAGGGATACCGGTAAAGCGATAATCATCACCCGAAGAAAAAGTATCACCAATGCGGATTGAGCCATGATTATGCAAACCAATAATATCGCCGGCATAGGCTTCTTCCAGCAGCGAGCGATCGCCAGCCAGGAAAGTCAGTGCATCAGAAATTCGCACATCCTTACCTATCCGGGTGTGGCGCATTTTCATGCCCTTTTCGTACTTGCCCGAGACTATGCGGCAAAAAGCAATACGGTCACGGTGTTTCGGGTCCATGTTGGCCTGAATCTTAAACACAAAACCGCTGAATTTTGGATCCAGTGAATCAACACTTCCCTTGTCAGTTTCGCGACCCTGAGGCTGCGGCGCCCAGGCCACCAGTCCGTCAAGCATGTGGTCCACACCAAAGTTACCCAGTGCAGTACCAAAAAATACCGGGGTAATTTCGCCAGCAAGGAACAGCTCTTCATCAAACTCGTTAGACGCGCCCATCACCAGTTCCAGCTCTTCGCGGAACTCGGCGGCTAAACCTTCACCCACTTCGGCATCCAGCTCCGGATTGTCGAGTCCTTTGATAATACGGACATCCTGAATGGTGTGACCATGACCGGTTTTATACAAAATGGTCTCATCACGGTGCAGGTGATACACTCCTTTAAACTGCTTACCACAGCCAATAGGCCAGGTAATCGGCGCACAAGCGATATTCAGTTCGGTTTCAACCTCGTCCAACAGCTCCATCGGGTCGCGGATATCGCGGTCGAGCTTGTTCATAAACGTGATGATCGGGGTATCACGCAACCGGGTAACTTCCATCAGTTTACGGGTCCGGTCCTCAACACCTTTCGCGGCGTCGATAACCATCAGACAGGAATCTACCGCGGTCAGCGTGCGGTAAGTGTCTTCAGAGAAGTCTTCGTGTCCCGGGGTATCAAGCAGGTTAACCAGGTTATCACCATAGGGAAACTGCATCACCGAGGTGGTTACTGAGATGCCCCGCTCTTTTTCCATTTCCATCCAGTCGGATTTAGCATGCTGGCCAGACTTTTTACCTTTAACGGTACCGGCGGTTTGCAGCGCTTGTCCGTACAACAGCACTTTTTCTGTAATGGTTGTTTTACCGGCATCCGGGTGCGAGATGATCGCAAACGTGCGCCGACGTTTAATTTCTTCTAACAGCTGGGTCATTCAATAAACCTGATTTTTATTCGGGAGTGCTGGCCCTGAGTGTACTTACTGTCATTATGAATACAACGACAATACCCCGGCCTTACGTTTTCGCGGGATTATACGGACTTTTGCGTTTTATTGGTAGTGAAGCGGCGGGGGCAGCGCAGGAAATAACCACTATTTACTGCGCTGCAACAGGTATGGGTGGACTAATGCTGTTCCAGCAAATGTATCACCTGTTCACGTAACACCATTCTCAGAATTTTACCCGCGCCATTGCGCGGAATAGCATCAGTAAGCGTAACATATTTGGGGATTTTATATTTCGCCAGATGCTCGGACAAACTGGCAAGGAAAACGCTTTCGTCGGCAAAGTCGTCTTCATTATAAGGCACCACAAACAAGTGGCCGACTTCTCCCCAGCGTTCATCCGGAACACCAATTAAAGCACAATCTTTTACTGCCGGATGTTTCAGCACAACACCTTCTACCTCAACCGGGTAGACGTTTTCTCCGCCGGAGATAAACATGTCTTTTTTGCGGTCGACAATACGATAAAACCCCGCTTTATTACGAATCGCAATATCACCGGTTTTAAACCAACCATCAGCAGTAAAACATTGTTTGTACACGTTCTCTTGTTGCCAGATTCCAATAAACAGATTGCCGCCTTTGAGCACTATCTCGCCGGCTTCTCCAGCAGCAACATCCGCACCATGATCATCGAGCAAGCGCACCTGGACACGAGGCGTCGCCAGTCCAACACAACCGGCATTTTCATCCAGTAATTGCAAATCAAAAGGCATACCAAAAACGGTACCAGCCTCACTCATACCGTAGCCATCAACAATAGGAATACCGTCTCTCAGCCAGGCCCGGATTTGCACTTCAGGATGAGGGGCTCCGCCGGTCAGTAAGGCTTTAAGGTTTTTTAGCTTACTAACATCAAATTGCTCATGCTGACGGAGCATATTGGCCATTTGAGGTACACAAAAATAATGGGTAATCCCCAGAGATTCATCCGCCAGTCGATTTAACGTGCGAGACGGTTCAAAGGCGTCGGAAATGACCAGACCACCACCGTTATACAGCGCCGGACGAATACAGGTAACCAGCCCGATGACATGGAACATCGGCGTCTCACACAAAAACACACTGTGTTCATTGACCTGCCCCAGTAGCGCTATATTAATGGTGGTTTCCATCAGCGTGGCTTCGCTGTGTATTATCCCTTTTGGCTTCCCGGTTGTCCCTGACGTATACAGGATTAACGATGGCCAGTTAGCATCGTATTCGGGCTGAGCAATATCAGCCCCGGCACAATCACTAAACAGCTGGTTTATGTCATAGTAATTAAACTGCATTTGCGCAGCAGTTTCGTCTGCTATTAATAAAGCCGGCGTGCAGTCGGCCATTAGCGCTCCTAACTCTTCTTTTGCCAGTCGCCAGTTAAGCGGCACAAACAGCAAACCGGCGCGGGCGCAAGCCAGGTGCAATGCCACCAGCTCGGCCCGATTTTTAGATAAACAGGCAACTCTGTCACCCTGCTTTAACTTATTCCCCCAAAGCCAGGTCACCAATTGATTTATCGAGTTGTCAAATTCGGCATACGTCCAACGCCGTTGATGAGTAACATCGTTAATAGCGATACTTCGCGGTCGCAAGCTAGCCTGCAGGGTCACAAAATCCATGTCCCCCCCAATTAACTTTGCTGTTTTGACTTATCATAAGCCCCTAAACCAGGCTTATATGTTTTGTCGTCAATAAACTGTTTAATGCCTTCCTTACGACCGTCATTATCATAGCTGTTTGCCGCTTCCTGAGCGCGAACCAGATAATCTTCGGCGTTATCGTAAGTCATTTCTTTAACCCGACGAATGGCATCTTTGGTCGCTTTCAGCGCTACCGGATTCTTCTCCAGTAACACGTTACAAATTTCGGTTACACGCGCCTTCAGCTGCTCCGCTGGCACGGCTTCGTTAATTAAGCCCCATTCAACAGCCGTTTTACCGTCGATATTTTCACCCATCATGGCGTGGTACATCGCTTTACGAAGTGGCATTAAGTCTGCGACGACTTTACTGGCCCCACCGCCTGGTAAAATACCCCAGTTAATTTCACTCAGGCCAAAGGTGGCATCTTCGGCAGAGACTGCCAGATCACAACTAAACAGCGGACCATAGCCACCGCCGAAACACCAGCCATTAACCATGGCAATAGTGGGTTTATGGTACCAGCGAAGCGCGCGCCACCAGCCATAAGCTTCACGTTGTGCCTTACGCGTAGCGCCTAATCCTTTTGCTTCGTTTTCACGGAAGTACTCTTTTAAGTCCATCCCAGCCGTCCACGCTGTACCCTCACCACTTAGTACCAGCACACCAACATCGTCGCGATATTCGAGTTCTTCCAGTACCCGCATCATCTGGCGATTGAGTTTGGGACTCATACAGTTACGCTTTTCCGGACGGTTGTAATACACCCAGGCGATCTTATTCTCGACAACAACTTTTACGGTTTCTTCTTCTGTTCTTTCTACTGACACTTTCGTATCCTCTTGATTTAAGTATAAATTGACGCATTCGATGCCATGCACCAGTGAAAACAATGCGTCGCGTGATTAAATTGGGTAATGGCCGGGCTCGGTTTCAACGGTGATCCAACGCAATTCGGTAAACTGGTCAATACCCGCTTTGCCGCCAAACCGGCCATAGCCTGAGGCACCAACACCACCAAAGGGCATTTGCGCTTCATCATGAACGGTCGGGCCATTAACGTGGCAAATACCGGATTTAATTTGCTTAGCCACCTTAAGTCCGTTGGCAATATCCGTGGTGAATACCGCAGCGCTTAAGCCGTATTCACTGTCATTAGCGATACGAATCGCATCCGCCTCGTCCTTGGCCCGGATAACCGCGACGACAGGGCCAAAGCTTTCGTCTGCATAGATAGCCATGTCTTTGGTCACTCCGTCGAGAATGGTTGCTGGCATCAGCACTGAGTCAGCTTTCCCGCCGGTAACGATAGTGGCGCCTTTACTCACCGCGTCATCAATTAAAGCATTGACCTTTTCCACGGTTTTCATGTCGATTACTGCGCCAAGAGGTGTCGTACCTTCACGGGGATCACCGGTTTCCATGCCTGACACTTTCTGCTTAAATGCCGCTACGAATTCATCGGCAATAGCGTCAACAACCACCAGACGCTCAGTCGACATACAGATTTGGCCCTGATTCATGTAGGCACCAAAAGCGGCGGCTTTAACCGTTTCTTCTAAGTTGGCATCTTCCAGTACCAGTAATGGCGCTTTGCCTCCCAATTCAAGTAAGCAAGGTTTTAAGTTATCTGCGGCGCGGCGGGCAATAATACGACCGACATTGGTCGACCCGGTGAAGTTGATTCGTTTTACTTCTTTGGCGTCAATTAATGCGCCAACCACATCCGCGGCATCATCCAGCGAATTGGTCACGATGTTTACCGTGCCTTCCGGAAAACCCGCTTCTGCTAACGCTTCAATAATCAGAGAATGGGTTTGAGGACAAATCTCTGAGGCCTTAAGAATAACCGCATTACCGCAGGCCAGCGCTGTTGATACAGCGCGAGTGCCAAGAATAATTGGCGCATTCCACGGGGCGATACCCAGAATAACGCCTACCGGCTCACGTAGCGCCATTGCCATACAACCAGGCTTGTCTGAAGGGATAACTTCACCGCTGATTTGCGTGGTCAGCGCACTGGCTTCACGTAACATCGATGCTGCCAGCATCAGGTTGAACATTGCCCACCCGGCAGTTGCACCGGTTTCACCCATCATGGCTGCAACAAAAGCTTCCTGTTTACTTTCCAGCGCGGTTGCGGCTTTTTGCAAAACGGCACGACGGGCGTTAGGTCCTACTTTTGACCAGGCTTCGAATCCTAGCTGGGCTTTCGCCGCCACTGCAGCCATTTCAGCAGGCTGCATCGCATCTGCTTCACTGGCAATTTCACCGGTAACCGGATTTAATCGGGTGAATTTCATTCCATTATCCTCTTCGTTATCACTAGTTTAATTAGTTGAATTTGGCGTAATTGCCTGATGGGTGTGAAGTTGCTGCACCCGGCCCAACAGAATGACAGCCACAGCGGCAGCCAGGGCTCCCGCGCCCATTACCACCGCAACGCCTTGCAGCGACACGCCCTGGGTAAATAAAATGCCGGCCACTACCGGACTCAGAGCGGCGCCGCCACGGCCAACACCGATCACAATTCCGGTGCCTGAACCTCTGACCTCAGGAGGAAAAGCCTGTGCCATCAGGGCGTACAAGCCCACCACTCCGGCATTAGTAAAAAAGCCTGTGGCCGCGGAAACCAGTGCCAGCTGACTGAGTGATTGATAGCCAATACCAAACACTGACACCATGACAAAACCCGCTAACAAGACAATGACTAACAATTGTTTGAGCGGCAGCTTCGATGAAAATAAGCCAAGAAGCGTTGCGCCAATGGCGCCGCCGACGTTAGCCCAAACCAGTACCTGGCCGGCCTGTGACGGATGAAAGTCCATATCAACGACGATTTTGGGGATCCACTTCAGGATGAAATAAAACGTCATAATTTGCGCGAAATACGCGGCAATGAGTAATAACGTTGTGGCCCTTAGCTGTGGCGTAAATAAAGCCGTAAAAGTGTTATTGCTGGTACCGTGTGACAACGGCGGCAACGCTGACAGAAGCGGCTTACCCATTCGCTGCAAACCACTGTTTATTCGCTGCAGAGCATTGACTGGCTGTCTGGCTGCCAGATACACCACTGATTCAGACATGCACCATTGCACAATGATTAGGAAAGCGCCGGTGACAGCCCCACCAAACACAAATACCGACCGCCAACTGTATGTTTCGAGTAGTACAGAACTTATCGACCCGCCAATGATGGCCCCGAGGGGATAGCCAGTGGCCATCAGAATGACGCATAAATGCCGGTATTTACGATTAGAATATTCAGCGACCATCGCATTGGTGGAAGCCAGCATGCCACCAATTCCAAGCCCGGTAACAAACCGAACTGTTAATAGCCATGCAACAGAATTAGCGAAAGCAGAGAGACACATGCCTGCGGTCATGATCACCAGACAGGCCTGAATAGTGGGTTTGCGGCCAATTTTATCAGCAAAACCGCCCAAAAAGATGGAACCTATGGCCATCCCCACCAGTTCCATGGCCAGCACAACTCCCAACTCAGCGCGGTTGATAGCCCATTCAGCAGCAATACCTGGTGACGCAAAACTGATTGCCAGCACATCAAATCCATCCAATGCATTTAGCGCAATGCAGAGAACGACAGCAAAGACCTGCTGCTGACTCATGTTGCTGTGGTCGAGGATTTCTGACGGGTGTTGATTCATAACATTCACTCTGTGTTCTGTCAGGTTAATATTGCAAACCTGAAACGCATCAAAATGTTAATATTATGTACCAGATTGTAAAATAGCAGAAAGTGACGAAATAATTACCAAAAAATGACAATGCGTATTTTTTGCATAAAATAAAAAATAAAACGCGTAGCATTTTGAAAGACCAATGCTGTGGCCGAAATCTGACAGAATTAGTTAATTTCTGCTGTATGCAAGTCTCTGAATTTTTTAGGTGTGACGCCAGTCCATCCCCGAAAAGCCCGGGTAAACGCGGCAGGATCGGCAAACCCAACTGATTCAGCGATGACACTAATGGGGGTGTTCTGCTGCGTCAGTAACATCACTGCCCGATCGCGTCTGACCACATCTTTTATTTGTTGAAAGCAGGTTCCCTCTTCTTTCAGTCGACGCATCAGTGTACGGCTGGTCATATGTAAAGATGAGGCAACTAAATCTATTGTTAACAACCCACTTTCGATATCACTGATTAGCAAATGTCTGATCTCTGAGGTCAGGGAATAGTCTGATTTATACTGGCGAAAAAGTTCCAGCGGGCAGCGCTGCATAAAAGAACTGAGCGCTCCTTCGTTCTGTTTAACGGGCTTTGACAGATAATGCGCCGGAAAAGCAATTGATAAACGCTGACAGTTAAATTCGTGCTCACCGGGAAACAAGTAATGATATTCATGAACATGGGGTGGTGGCGGATAGTTAAATTTAACGACAGACAAAGGGATGCTGCTGGCAATCAGCCAGGAACAGTAACGGTGCCAGGCCAGCAATACCATTTCGGCGAACAGGAATTTGTGGTCACTTTCGGGTGATGGCAGACGGAATATAAGCTCAGCTTTGTCGCCCTCTAAGGAGAGCTCAACAAAATCATCAGCGACTACCAGATTATAAAAGGCAATGCCTCTGATAATGGCTTGTTTAAGCGTGGGCTGATGCACTGTGAGCAGTCCCATCATGTTATAAGTTCCGGTCTTCATTGGTATACCACACAAGCGGGCTGACTCATCGCCCAACAGCCGCCATACCAGACTCTGTAGTTTAGACAGTTTTTCGGTTTTCACCCTCAATCCGGGCTTATTGATCACGCCATAATCTATATTGCACCGTCTTAATAAACGTTTCAGATTGAGGTGGTTCGCTTTAGCCACTTCACACAACGCGGTGAGATAATGGTTCGATGCACTGCCATATTTCGTTTTATCCTCGCGCATCATTTTCTCCATCGAAATAATTGTCAAAAACTGACAGTGCAATTCAGAAGCAAACAAAAATAACAAATAACACGCAAAATAAACATTAAATATTTACAATAAAGTCATTATTTAAATCTGCTAGTGTCGCGCAGAAGCCGGACCAGGCAATTTAACAGTAGCTTTAAGAATGCTCATTTTATAACCTATACACATAGTAGCTCTGCTGCGTTGTAAAAGTTTTACATAATATAAAAATGGTGTTTTAGGGAAGTATTATATGAAGTCAGTAAAATTAGCAGGGCTATGTAGCAGCCTGATGATTTTCGCGTCGTCAGCTGTCCATGCTGATCAGTATCACTACGGCAACTTGTTAGTTGGGGGTAAAGCCATCGGCTTTGGTGGCGCCTATGCATCCATTGCGGATGACTTATCGGCCATGCATTACAATCCGGCGGGTCTGGCTTTTCAGAAAGCCACCAAGTCAGCCTCGGTAAACACGCTTGCCTTTGAAGATACCGAGTTTCTCGGCGTTTTTACCGATGGCTCTGATCTTAAACGTTCTTCATTCTCCGTGGTTCCTGGTTTTATCGGACTAAGCTCTCAGAATAATAAACTATCATATGGTACATTTTTTACTGTACTCGATTTTAGTCAGGAGCGATCTACTTCAGAAGCTACTTACACCATGGAAATTCAGCAAATCCCGCAAGATGTGGTGGAATTTGTAGATTATGATTTGGATAGTGCCGGTTATAAAATCGGCGGTTCGCTCGCATACGAATTGTCTGATTCGTTATCGGTCGGCTTTACACTGTCTTTTATTTATAAAGATCTTATTACTTCCCAGGGTTCGGGCGGAATATATACGTTACCTGCCGAATACGGCGGAACATCTACCGGCTTTAATGCCAGGCAGCGCATCACAGAAGAACAGTACCTTGTAGAACCGACACTCGGTCTATTGTGGAAAAGCAACCTGATTAATATCGGGCTTACTTACTCACATCAAATATCCTTCCACAGGGAATTTGAGTCTTCCAGTCGGATAACGGCACCGATGGTATTAGCAATGAATCCTTATGCTACTTCGGCGACAATGTTTCTATCCACCAGCAATAATAAACAAAAATATCCTCATCAGTTTTCGCTTGGTGTGAGTAAAGAGTTTGAAAGAGTTACCTTATCAGCACAGGTTGATTACTACACTTCCGTTGATGACCTTTCCTACCAGGAGGCTATCCCGCTGGCTGACACCTTAAACCTGCAGACTGTAACTAACTACTCCGTTGGATTGGAGTTTAAACTCACCGCGGACTCTGCAGTTCAGGTTGCCTTTTTCACTGATAACTCAAATGGCGACATCGATACCAACGAAGCCTATCAACGGGTTGAGGATATCGATATTAATGGGGTAAGTATTGCCTATAAATCGAAAGTTTATGACTACCCCTATCGAGTTGGTTTTTATGTTAAAGAAGGCAGTGGTAACGTACGTTACTCTGACGTGCGATTTGTTGAATCCGTGTTTGGCTTTCCACTCTACCCGCCCAACGATACGCAGGATATCTCAAGAGCGAAGAAACACGCTTTTGTGCTGTTTGCGAGCATGGATTTTTAGGTCGAATGACGCTTATTGTGCTGCAGCGTCTAGCTGCAGCCACATCATCAGCGCGTCTTCGCGCCCTTCGGCGGTAGGGTAATAGCCTTTGCGTCGCTCTAATTGAGTAAAGCCGCTGCGTAAATAGAGCTGCTGCGCTACCACGTTGGACTCTCTGACTTCAAGAAAGCAGCATCTCGCATTGAGCTGTCGACACCGTTCAATCACAAAGTTCAGCAGCGCTTTACCGGCACCCAGACCACGCTGTGATTGGCTAATGGCAATATCCATCAGCGTTACCTCATCCAGCACAATCAGTAAAATGGCATAACCTACAACCTGCCCTTCGTGTTTCATTAACCAACATTCATAGGGCGGCGTAGTGCAGTCCAGAAAAGTCGACTCACTCCAGGGCGCATACTGAGCTTCACAATGGATAGGATAAGCATCGCCTGCCGAGGCTGGCCCAGCCTGACAAATTTCAAGTGAATTTATGTTCAGTTCCGATTGCACAGGGCCTGCCAGAGCTGCTTTTTGTGTTGTGCGGTGAGTTTTGCAGGGATTACCGGCAGAGTTATCTCCGTAGCCGTAACAGCAATAACATCACCCGCTTTTACTTGCTTAACAGGTATATTAAGCGACGCTAAAGCCTGATGCAGATCGGCAAAAAACAGCGGGTAATCGGCTTCGGTATACATCACTGGCTGCGCTTTCTCTGTCACCGGAGTCACTGGCGCTGGCGACGAAACACTTTCTTTTAACCGTTGCAAATGTGAGCGAGCGGTATCCTGGGAAACCGGTTTATGCATTTTTTCTGGATTAACAACGGGGCTGTCAGGCGATTTTTCAAGCCGTGTTTCCTGGCGTTGCCACACTGGAATTTGCATTTCCTGAAGCGCCGCTATTTGATAATCCGTTAACGCAAAAGTCATATCAGGCTTTAAACATATCAGTGAATAATGATGAACGGAGCATATCAGAAAAGAAGGGAAAGTGGCAGGGGTGGAGGGACTCGAACCCCCAACCATCGGTTTTGGAGACCGCTGTTCTACCAATTCGAACTACACCCCTAGCGCGCTGTGAATTATACGTATGCCGGATCAAAGGTAAAGTGTTTTTCAACGAAATAAATAAAAACCTGTTTAAGCGCGCAAATAATAGTCGCTTTTGTTATTTTATCGCCGCTGCCGTCCACAATCGATTGGTAAAGTCGACCACGGGCAAAAAGGCTATCAGGCTGGCCGTGACTTTTTCGACGGATAAATCAGCAAGTTTGGCATAAGCCCGGCACAGTGCCATCCTCTCACCTTCGTTAAGCTCGTTGATGATGGCACAGGACGCTAAATCAAAATAACGATTGCCGGTAGCAGCGTATTCCCAATCCACAATCAGTTGGTGCTGCTCCCCGACCAGATGGGCGAAGGACAAATCGTTGTGGCAAAAACAGAAATCCTGGTAATGACTGTACTGAGAGATCACCGCCACCAGCGTGTCCCTTTCGCTGGCAAATTCTTGCGCCGTTTTACCTGCCAGTTGCTCAATATAATGTTGCCAGCAAGGTAACAATGCCAACGTCGGTGAAGCGACTTTACAGGCATGGATCCGCGCTAACGCCTCTGCCAGCAATTGCACATTAACCGGCCCCGCTTCGGCCACAGGTGTTTCAATCCACTGTTCTATCCAGATCCGCAGCGCTGGCTCAAAAGCAACCACTTTTGGTGCTAACCCAGACTCCGCCAGTTGCCCCTGCAGTTGCAACACTGACGGGTAATCCACCGTATTGAAATCGCCACGCCCCAGCAGTTTAACCGCCCAGGCCGACTGTCCGTCAGAAGCTTTAAACACATTATTCGCCAGCCCCTGCCGAACCGGCTCAAAGCTCAGAGCTTTGCCACTGTTGTTACATACAGCGTTGATATAAGCAACTAGTTGCTGGTTTGATAACGTCCTGACCATTCCCGTTTCCACTGACTATATCCGTATAACGAAAACCCAACGTACCCTAAAAACAAACACGCCGACAGAATAAGCCCGCTTTGCCAGTAAAGGAACACAGCGGCCGTATTAATCACCAGCCAGTACAGCCAGTTTTGCAGTACTTTATGAGCAACCATAAACGTTGTGGCGACACTAAACACGTTTATCGCTGCATCAAGCCACAGATACTCACCATTAAACTGAGAAGCTGCCAGTTTCCCCAGCACCACAGCAACCGCCGTCAAGCCGAACACAGTGGCCAGATGCCAGCTTAAAGGCCAGGACTGAATCGACCGCGTCTGCCCGGGCTGATGATGCCACTGCCAGTAGCCATAAACAGCCATGATCATATAAAAGAAATTGAGCACCGACTGAAAAGGTAACGCGACCTGCCAGAAAAGCCAGGTATAAATAGCCGTACTGGCAAGCGCTGCCGCCCAGCACCAGGCACTTTGCCGGGCGGCCAGCAGCACGTAGGCAATCGCCAGAATGACAGCCAGCCACTCAGGCACCGAGGTAGCAAGTACCTGTTCAACAAAGCGCGAAAGCGACTGCTCCATACCCTGCCCTATTTACTGCTCATGGCATCAAAGTTAAGAAACTTGGCGACAAAAATTGCCTGGCCAACCTCTTCGTGAGTACGCTGCATTTCCTGACCTAAAATGGTCATTACCTGTGTGTACTCGCCATGTACCTGCGTACTGGTAGAACAGGTAGTTACCGTTAGTTCAGCATAGCTGTTAAGCCTTTCAATAAAGGCTTTGATCGGCGGGATATAATCGTTAACCAGAGGGTACAGCGATAATTCAACCATTACTTGCATAGTGTTCTCCTAAAACTGATAACGCAGGGTAACGCCAGTCTGACGACCATTCCCCAACTGATAGTAGGGCTCTTCAAACGCATAATAATCGCGCGGGTCGTTACTGAAACCGCCAAAACCACGGGTGTAGAAGGTTTTATTCAACGCATTATTTATCCACAGCTGCACTTGCCACTGCTGCTCAACCTGCCAGCTTAGCTGAGTATGCAGTAAAACGCGGGACGGTGCGCTCACATTGTGACCATCAGAAAAGCGGTAGCGGTCGGTATAATCCAACTCCACATTCCACCGTAACGCATCGGTTAAATACAGCTGGCTAAACACATTGGCGGTATATTTTGGCGCCTGGGCCTGCTGTTGTCTGGCTACCCTTGTACCATCGGCACGAGTGTAATCTTCAAAATACGCATCCAGATAACCCGCAGACAGGCTGACAGACCAGTTGTCCAGCGCTTGCCAGCTTAATTCGGCTTCAAATCCCTGATTGGTACCCAGGTCGGCATTTTTAATAATATCGATAAACTCTGCCGAACCGTCTTCTCTGTACTGCAATTCATAATCACTGATCTGGGTGTCTTCCCGTTTCATAACGAAAACCGCGATGCGAGACGTCAGCGAATCACCAATTCGCCCTTTCAGGCCGGCCTCGTAATTCCAGTTGTATTCCTCATCGTAGAAGCGACTGTTAGCGGTCACGTTTTGCGCCGGATTGATACCCGCGCCTTTAAACCCCCGTGACACGCTGACATAAGCCATCTGCTGGCCAAACTGATAACTCAGCGCAAGTTTGCCGCCCAGCATGGTGGAATCATGCTTTCCGGTCATCCCCTGATTGTCGCTGTAGGTGAAGTCGTAATTCTCCGCCCGTAATGCAAAGGACAGTTGCAAGTCATCAGTTAACTGGCTGTCCAACTGGCCATAAACGGCTTTGGTCACGGGCTGATAACGACTGACAAAATCACCATCTGCATAGGTATACTGGCGCAACAGGTCTTCCTGATTGTTTTTAATCCGGCCACCAATTACCCAGGACGTGGTATCGTTAAACAACGCCCACTTGTCAGCGCTCACCAAACGAACCTCCACCGTATCACTGTCTACTTCGCGGTAGTAGTAATCGGTCGATGTGTAGCCCCAGGGGTGAAATCCCTCAAAGGTCCAGTCTTCATCGTAGCCATAGCCTAAATCATGACTGGCATGGGTGAAGATAAAGTGCATGTCTCCACCTTCCAGGCGGGTAAGCAAATTCGCACTGACGGCTTGTGTTTGCTGACGATCAAAGCCGGGTTCATCCGACAGCGTCTCGCGAATGTTATCCAGAGTAAAAGCATCAAAACCGTTGTCGATATCGTACCAGCGATAAGCGAGCTTTAGCTCAACATCATCAGAATAGGCATATTTAGCGGCCAGTCGCACAGCGCTTTCATCGATGTTATTGGTATCGTCACGCTGTAAATAACTATTGTGAACAAAACCATCACTCTGGTTATGTATCGCCGCGCCCCGCACCGTAAGCGCATCACTTAAGCTGACGCTTTTACCGACTTCAAACTGGTAGCTGTTTTTAGTAGCTGCTGATAACTTAACAAAATCGGCCTGTTCTGCATCGGCTTCGGTAGATTTAATTAATACTGCGCCAGCCAGTGCGCCGGCACCAAAAACGGTTGCCTGAGGGCCTCGGAAAATCTCGACCTGCTGGGTATCAAACAGTAGGGCAGCAGCACCTAATCCGGCAAAGTCGAAATCGTCGACCATGATACTGACCGAGGGGTTGATTGGCTCGGCATACTGACTGCGCTCACCAATACCGCGAATTTGCACAAAGCGTCCTCTGGAGGCGCCACTGGAAAAATTCACATTGGGGGCAATACGCAAAATATCTTCGATATGTTCAGCTGGACGACTTTGCAGTCGCTCCGCTTCAAGAATTGAGGCACTGGCACTGAGCTGTGCTAACGAGCTTTGCTGGAAATCACCGTAAACGATGATCTTCTCTACGCTGGCATCTTCTGCAGCGACCAACGCACTGCAACATAAACTTAAAATGGATAAAGGAAAACGACTTTTAACTAATTTCATACTGGATCTCTTGTGCAAAAATGGCCAAAAGATCCGGCTTTAACGGCAGGTGATGAGGCTTGATTGTAACCATCCCTACGCCGGTATTATCCGGATCAGGTTTAAGGGTTCCCACGCAGTGGATCTCAGCCGGTAACGGCACCCCTTGGCAAACGCATTAATAATGCGCGACGGAGTCTATCAAGCTCAGCAGGATTTGCAACTCGTAATAGTTACAGTTGAGCTATGCTGGCAAAAGAAAAAAACGAACTGATAAGAAAAACGCCCATCGTGACGGGATGGGCGTTTGTTTATTTGCTCCCGGAATAAGAGCGGTACAGGCCAGCGGTGACGGCGCTGACCTGTTATGACCTTAACCGGTAAGACAAACAAAATGCGGTTGGCACGTTTACCCGGTTAAGCTCAAAACAAATGAGACATTTTAATTTACTAATTTAATCGAAGGTATTTTCGGTCAAACTTAGTATAAGTTAATGATAAATAAACCCTTCAGCCTTAACTAGGACACTTGTTATCATCCTTTAGGACATTTTTGTTTGACTAAAGCGCTCTCATGGTCAACAGTCATATCTAAGCTTAAGTTATTAATGAGGATAGCAATTACTGTGATGTCGGTTAGCTACACAGGATCATTCTGGTCTGCGGTCACTCGTGCTCTGTTGTCACTACGACGGGATAAAGAGTTCGTTACAGAAAATGAAGCGGCTATACTCGAGGCACTTAGTGCTATAGAAAGTGGCGAATACCCGGTCGGACATTTAAACGAAACGCTGCACAGGCTGCTGCAAACTGACACACCACATCGTATAAGTCAGTCTTTGTTAGGCTATCTCGACTTTAATAAGATGGGTAGTTTCCATTGTTATTTATCGATGTGTCAGGATATCAGTGCAGCACTTGCCGCAATTCAAACCTACTGCACTCCTCTGTTCGAGCCAGGCGAAAAAATCCGCGTTGAACACAATAAAGAGCAGGTAGAACTGCGAATAAAAGCCAGCACGCAAGGAGAAATGGAACCCTTTATGGTGGCATTTTTGCTGGCGTTGTTCAGGCATCTGGCAGGGCGACACTTTGACTTTACTAAGGTAGAGATGGTCAGTGCTCATCCGGAATGGTTGTTAAAAGAAGTCAGTACTGTGCCGCCACAGGAACATTGCCCTGAAATGGCGGTCTCTTTTGCCAGCGAATGGCTTAATATTCCCTCGTTCTTTTACAGTCCTAAATTACAAATGGTACTGGCCAAAAATTTACAAACCTCAGAAACACCCGGCCTGAAACAAGACTTACTCAACGCCTTCAAACGCTTTGATGCCCCGGCCCGAATTCGTTCTGAAGCCGTTGCCGAAAGTCTGGGCATGACAGAATCTACACTGCGCCGTAAGTTAAAGCAGGAAAATCTCTCATTCAGCGCTTTGCTAAAATCTCATATTCATGAACGCAGTATCAACGGCTTACTCAGCGGTGAAAAAATAGACACATTAGCCGCAGCGCTTGGATTTTCTGACCGCCGCTCCTTCGACAGAAGCTTTAAAGAGTATACGGGTGTCAGCCCTGGTCAGCTAAGACAAGTAGGAAGCAGGCTGCGGTTCCAGCGCGGTAATCAGGCGCTGATTGAAGTTACCGAAACACTGCCTCCCCTGCCGGAGACCATCAATCACATTATCCATCTGCCAGATGAAAGGCTGACCGTGAGTAACGTGGTTAAATTAATAGAGCCGGATCCGGTATTTCTGGCCCATATTATCGGCAAAGCCAGTAAAGCCGTTTATGGCTCCGTTCCTCATACTCCGGAACAGGCCATCGGGCGGAACCTGGGTGTTCAGAATGTGAGAAATCTGGCGGTACTGTTTGCTGCTCAGCAATACCTGACCACTCAAAGCGTGCACCCGGATATAGAGCAATTAACTGATGCCATGTTGCTCAGCAACCGTTTATTTGAGCATCTGTTTGGATCGGAATACAGTAACCAGGACAGCGCTCTTATTTCGCAGCTGATGTTATTTGGTCCACTGGCGTTAATCCTCATTTTCCATACTGAAAATCTCGACGCTGCACGCTTTTACGAACAGTGGCAAACTGCCGACACCTTTGAAACCTATCAGTCCATACTCTTAGGTGAACATAACCTGTGTTTGTATGGCGCATCGTCATTACTGTTAATGCGCTGGGGCTTTACCAGTAAAATAAACCAGACGCTTTGGCGCTTGTGTCAGAATTCAGACTCCAAAACAAATGTGCGCATACGGCTTTGTCATGAACTGGCCTTTAACTATTTATGCTTTGACAAGGCAGAGAGCAAGGACGAACAGTTGCTGGCATTACTTGACGAAGACCAGCAAGAACAAATAAAAGTGCTGTTAGCAAATTGGTGAGCTGCGATTATCACGTTACAATCAGTGTTTTCGTTTAAAGCCAACATAACACCTTGGAACCGACTCCGAAAAGCTTAACCAACTGGCTCGCCTCTGGTAGTGAAACATCGTCATTGCACCGCCGCTTACTCGTTATCAGCGGCAGTGAATCTTTTTGCCGCGGGCAACTCACTCACCTGCTAAAGCAACAGCACCCTAAAGAGGTCCAAATCCTTGGTCAGGCTTTATTGCCAGAAGCGCCAGCGATTGCTCTCAGCGCTTTCAGGCAGCGCCTTGGTACCGAATGCAAGCTCGCCGTTTATGACGCATATGAAGCACTAAGACCCAACGCCGTTTTAGCCTTAGCCGGTACGGTTACCCGCGGCGGCACCATGGTACTTTGCTGTCCTGACTTCGACAGCTGGCCAGCTTACCAGGAGCAAAACGCCGGGCATTACCTAAGTTATGGGGAGACACTGCGTTTTAGTGAGATAAGGGCAAGCCTGATACCGCAGTTTTATTCTGCTGCCGGGGTCGCCATTATCCGGGAGGGGCATGAGGCCATTTTACCCACACCGCTAAAAGCAGTTAAACAAGATGCATCCCCATGGCCATTTAAAAGCGCGGAACAACAAAGCCTGTTCGAGGCTCTGACATTGCCATCGGCGACACCCAGCGCATTACTCACTGCTGATCGCGGCCGCGGAAAATCAACATTACTTGGAATGCTGGCAGGCTATTACCTTGCCACGCAGCGCAAATCGGTTCTGGTTACCAGTCGCTATGCTGATTCAGTTACTCAGGTGTTTAAAGGGCTAAAGCTGTTGTGTCCTCAGGCAGAACAAAGTGACAAATATTTTTATGAATTTGGCAGTCTGCATTGTCAGTGGGTTCCGCTGGATCATCCGGCATTAAAACAATGTCAGGATCAGTTACTGATCATTGACGAAGCCGCAGGCATCCCTATTCCGTTATTAACTGCGCTTTGCGCACAAGCCTCGCAGGTATTAATGACCACTACCATGCGTGGCTATGAAGGTTCGGGACGGGGGTTTATCACCCGCTTTCTTCCCTGGCTAACGGACAACCGGCCGGATATATGTCATTACCGCCTGACCACGCCGGTGCGATGGTATCCTGAGGACCCCCTTGAGACCTTTTGGTATAAGGCCTTTTGTTTAACACAGCAGGATGATGTTATCGAGGAGGCTCAGACAACCTCGTGCGTAAACCAGCATGAGATTAACATCACGCTGGCAGACAAAAGCCAGCCAGGCAATCCACTCAATCAACAATTGCTGCCTCTGCTGATGCAAGCCCATTATCAAACCAGTGCAGATGAGCTTATCCGGCTTTACGATTCCCCCCAGAATGAAACCCTGCTGGCCTGGGCAGGAGAAAAGTTGATAGGCGTTGTTAACTTTCAGTCAGAAGGAACCAAGGCTTTAGCACCTTTATCCGCAGCCATTGCCTGTGGCACCAGGCGCGTAAACGGCCACCTGTCTGCGCAGGGACTGGCTTTATTAACCGCCGCGCCCGATCTCGCCACTCTCACCTACTGGCGTATAAACCGTATTGCCGTGTTACCCGCCTATCGGCGTCAGCATATTGCCTCTAAACTTATTCAATCGCTTCTGGCGCGGGCAAATGATGCAAACGTCGATGCGCTGACAACGTCTTTTGGCGTTACCGGCGACTTACAACGTTTTTGGCTGCAGGCGGGATTCATCCCGGCAAAGCCTGGCTTAAAACAGGATGCCTCAAGTGGTGAATACAGCTTATTAATGTTACGGCCCCTAACAGCGAAATGTCAGTCCTATCAGCCACTGATCAGTCAGCGCTACAGACAGGAACTCCAACTTCATCCCACGCCTGCCCTTTTTACCGAGCCACAGACGAGCCTGGATGATTCTGCTCTAGCCGAATGCTGCACCCTTATGCTGCGGCAGATCATTGATGGTAAGCGCAGTGTTCAGCATGCCCGTGGTCCGATTCAGTGGTACCAACAACAACTCAGCCAGAGTAGCCTGGTGCCCGCTAACGACCTTAGCTTACTGGGCGATTTTATTTCCCACATTAACGATATTAGTACTTTTGCAAAGCGCTACAGGTTGACCGGTAAAAAGGCGGCAGAACTAGAAATTAAAGCCTGTCTCGAAAGATTAATTGGTGTGAATTAAAGACGCCGGATTAGGGCAAAGAAGCGGAGAACAAGTGAAAAAAAGCGCCTTAAAAGGCGCTTTTTCGATTAGATATTGATACCGCGGTTTTTGGCTTTCTGTTTGATGTAAGGTTCCCAGGCATTCGCGTTACGGCGTAATGACTTGTCCTTCTTAGCTTCCTTAATATGCTCGTAAGCTTGTTTAAACTTACCCGCATAGAAGTTAGCTTCCATCAGACTGAAGTGCACTTTAGCAGGGTCTTCAACACCACGTTCCAGTGCATTATTCAGGGCTGTGATAGCACCTTTATAATCTTCTGCAACCAGTAACAGAACACCTTGCTTACGATAGAATTCCGGATCGGAAGACATCTCGGCGGCTTGCTGATAAAACTTAGCAGCTGACTCATATTCCATTGCCTGGTGGTAGCTGTTAGCTACAGCGGCAAGGTTGTCAGCGGTTTTCTCAATTTTGCCATTGGCAATATTCTTAGACAGCACTTCTGCTGCCTTGAAAGGCATATTGTTTGTGGCATAAAGCTGAGACAGCATTTTTAACAGGTTTGGTTTGTCTAAGAAGCCCTGGTTATACGCTACTTCTAATGTTGAAAGCGACTTTTTGTAGTCTTCAATCATCAGATAGAACTGACCTAACTGTACCCACCATTTCGCCTCTTCAGGGAAGGTGTTTACGATGTCCTCAGCAACCGCAACGGTTTCTTTGTACATCTTACGCTCATAGTATGCTGACAACTTCAGCACGTATGAGTTTTTGTTAGGCTTTTCGTACAACGCAATAGACTTATCAGCCGGCGCGATTACCGATGCGTAATCCTTCAGTTCGTAATACGCATTCGCCATGCGCAGATACACTTCCGGATCTTCTTTACAGGTAAAATCTAACCATTCCTGATAATACTTGATCGCTTGTTTATATTCTTTTTCCTGTAAGCTCAGGTCCGCAACCAGCTTAAGCGTTTGTGAATGCTCAAGATCGTTTAACACCTTTGGCGTTACAGAGGACACTAATAACTTAAGGGCTTTTTGTCCCATATCGTCTTTAGTGGCCAGAATATTACCTAAAAAGCGATTTACGTAAGCTGTGTCAAAGTCTTCTTTGGCATCAATTTCCGATAAAATCGTGATGGCATCATCAATTAAATCTTCGTTGTATGCTTCAAAGGCCTTTTGAACTTTCTTACCAACGCGTTCACCAACCAGGTTGGTTGTACCTTTTTCATAGCCTGGACAAACCACCGGGGCCGAACTTTGCGCTGCCGCCGGCAGCGCTAAAGCTGAACCCAGCGTCAGAGCGGCTACTACCAAAGACTTTTTAAACAGAGTGGATTTCAACATGATTATTGCTCCAGTTTAAAGTCTAGTTGTACAAACATGTTTGGCTGTTTCACAGGCTTGCCGTCAACGATCTTAGGCTTGTATTTCCACTTCGCCAAAGCTCGACGGGCTTCACGGTCAAAGATACGTTTTGGGTCGGCATCGATAACATCGATATCACCAACTGAACCATCTTCGTTGATAGTAAACTGGAGTTTAACCCAACCCTCTTTACCATCACGTGCTGCCTGCGGCGGATATTTTGGATCGATACGAACGATAGGCGTTGCGTCACCATCACTCTGCATCGCGCCAACACCACCAATGTTTACGCCAACACCACCGGTGTCCACACTTGGGATATCC
The DNA here is from genome assembly GCF_001758465.1 of Marisediminitalea lipolytica. GTDB lineage: Bacteria > Pseudomonadota > Gammaproteobacteria > Enterobacterales > Alteromonadaceae > Alteromonas > Alteromonas lipolytica. The sequence goes on along the minus strand of NZ_MJIC01000004.1, from coordinate 23,049 downwards.
AGACTAAAGCCATCGGCATCCGGCTCAGCTTCTTCCGGCTCAACAGGCTCCATTTTTGGCGGCTGTTGTGGCGGCGGAGGCGGCGGAGGCGGAACACGAGTACGCGTTTGCGTATCTTCTTCCGGCGGCTGCATCACGATATCAATCACCGGCGCATCAGGGATTTCATCCATTGGACGCGCTGAGTTTTCTATCAGCTTTGCCATTACTACGAACAAGCCAAAGGCTACGGCTGCACCGATAAGAATAGAAGCGATAAATCTAATCATTGGTTAGTTCCTCGCTGCTACTGCTACACGGTCAATGCCGGCGGCTTTAACCTGGTCCATGACTTCAACCACAACACCGTGTTTGGCTTTAATATCAGCCTGAATAAACACATAGTCAGTTGGTTGCTCCGTAAGTAATCGCTCTAAGTTAGCCCTGACGCTGTCTACAGACACCTCGCGTTTATCTAACCACACATTACCATCTTCGGTGATCGCAATGAAAATGTTAGCATTTTTGTGTAAGAACGCTCGGCTCGCATCGGGCTTGTTTACTTCAATACCGGCTTCCTTAACGAAAACCGTTGTCACGATAAAGAAGATCAGCATGATAAATACGATGTCCAGCATGGGCGTCATATCAATCGCTGCATCTTCCTCTTCGGTTCTGACTTTTCGAGCCATAATCTCTCTCTCTAATGATACGGCAAGCTATCAACTAGCTTTTCCCGCGCAATCTTAACCTTCGCTTCGAGACGAGTACTGATAAACAGCCCAGACAACGCCGCGACCATACCCGCCATTGTCGGGATAGTAGCCATCGAGATACCACCCGCCATAAGACGTGCGTTACTCGTGCCTTGCGTTGCCATTGTCTCAAACACGCTGATCATCCCGGTTACAGTACCTAGCAGACCGATTAACGGACACATAGCTACCAACGTACGAATGATAAGCATTCTGGCATTCAGTTGATCTGAAGCCTCGGAGATCCACGCTTCACGGATTCTATGCGCATACCATGACTTAGTATCTGCACGGGCATTCCAATCCTGAATAATTTGTTTCTTCATTTTTGGAAATACTGATGTCAAATACCAGTAGCGCTCAATCATTAATACCCACATGAGAAAGAGCGCGGCAGCAACGGCGTATAACACGTCACCGCCGGTAGCGATAAAGTCCCTGACCGATTCCCATAATCCAATCAGGTAAACCATATTATGCTTTCTCCGACTCTGCGTGAGCAGCGATGATGCCTGCAGTCTGCTCGTCCAGGATGTGAACGATCTGCTTGCTCTTAGAGGCAACAATGCTGTGCGTCAGGATTAATGGCAGAGCTGCAATGATACCTTGCGCGGTAGTTACAAGTGCCATAGAGATACTTCCCGCCATCATACGTGGGTCACCAGTACCGAACAGTGTGATAGTTTGGAAAGTTGCGATCATACCCAGTACTGTACCTAACAGACCCAGTAACGGTGCGATTGCAGCGAAGATTTTGATTACGTTGATACCAGAATCAATGCTTGGCAGTTCTTTCAGAATTGCTTCATCCAGTTTCAGCTCCAGGCTTTCTGCATCAACACCCTTGTTTTCGCTGTACACTTTCAGGATACGACCCAGAGGGTTGCTTTCTGAAGGTGATGCTGGGTTTTTAAGCTGTGAACGGATTTTGCCGCCAACTAAAGTCAGGGTGATCAGCTTGTAAAGACCAATTAGCAGGCCGATAGCCAGCATACCAGTGATTACATAACCAACTACGCCACCCGCGTGATAACGCTCAGCCATAGTCGCTTTTTGCTTTAACAGACCCAGGATTTGACCACGTGAAGGGTCAGCATAGAATGGTACGAAACCAGAAGTAGCTGCACGAGCGCCTTCTGCTGCAGATACCAGGTAACCATCAGGCTGACGACCCAGCGGCTGAACGATGTCGTTCTCGTCGTCGTAAGTCAGGTAACCTTCGTCACCAACCAGGTTAAAGGTACCAACACGCAGAATTTCTTGTGAAGTTGTACCACCTTCCAGGCTGATTACGTCAGTAGTAAATTTAACTACTGAACCCTGTTCAGTCATTTCAGTTTGCAGAGAGATCCACAGTTCTTCCAGTTCGTCGATGTTAGGAAGACCTTTAGATTCTTCAGACATACGAGCCAGGAAGTCGTCACGGCCAGGATACTGAGCACTAACGATTGAAGTAGCAATACGACCATAAGCTTCAGAAGAGGCCTGACGTACCACACCGAACATCTCACCTAACGTACCGGTTGCTTGTTCCAGTTCAGCGGCTTTTTCGTTCAGGGTTACTTCGTTGTCAGAGAATTGCTTCTGTAAACGATCACCACGGTCTTGCTCGGCTTTCAGTTGAGACTGAGCTTTACGCAGCAGCGCTTGCTTGTCTGCACGAGCTGATTGGAACTCAGCTTCACGCTGAGCGTTGATTTTTGCTTCAGATGAACGGTTAGCTTTTACAGAGTTCAGCAGGTCTTGCAGAGATGCTGGCTCTTGTGCTACCGCAGTTGAAGACATAACCGCTACCGTCGCAGCGGCGAGTAGAGATTTAAATACTGGTTTCATTAACGCTTACTCCGCTGCTTTAATTGGAAGTTTAATCAGGTCAGCCGGAACTAGACCATTAGCCATTTTAACGGCTTCATTAACAGAACCCAGGTATTCATCACCCAGTGCTTCCCAAGAACGAGTGTCGTTGTTCCAAACCCATGCGTGTTTTTGGTCCAGTGACAGAGCCAGCATTGCAGTACGGCCAAGGTTGAAGAAATCAACTGTTACTTCAGTACCGTTGTCATCCAGAGTACCCTGGTAAGACGCGATGCGCGTGCCGTATTCGGTTTCAATCAGGTAAGCATCCAGCACCTGACGGAACTGTTCGGAAACGGTTACATTCGAGTTAGACATCAGGTCACGCAGTTTCTCGATACGCTCTTTACGCTCTTCCAGGCGAATTGGAACGTCCAGCTCGATGAATTTCTCCAGGCTGTCGATCATGCGGAACATCAGAGGAACGATACCTTGCTTGGTATCTTCGATGCTGTCGATTTGTTTCTGTAAAGAATCGATACCACGCTGCTGGTCAGCAACCAGGCTCGCCAGGTAATCGTTGTAGATTTTCAGGTTTTCTGTTTCATCTACAACACCACGGTATTCTACTAACAGTTCTTGTGACTGTTCGAAAAGTGCGTTGATCTTTTCTTGAGATTTCGCTGCAGCCGCGTGAATCTTTGCTTCTTCGTTATGAAGATCGCTCAGAGTCGTTGCAGAGACGACTGCGCTACCAGTCAGTGCGAATGCACCCATCATAGTAGAAGCAATAAGAGTTCTCTTGCTCATTTTGGACATAGTTCCCAACCAATTTCTTATTTGAATCCTTGCGACTTGTAATAAAAATACTGCTTCGCAAGGGGCGTATAAAATTTATCTATATTTTAGGAAGGTAGTATTTGCCAGAGTGACACCAATACTACGAACGTCTTATAGTCACACGAGATCAATAAAGGAGTCAAGTAACAAGCTCCTGCACCTGAGGAATCCCCTTTTGTTTGGTCAGTGATTATACAAATCAGCTGTTCGCGGTATGTTATAAAACTTCTCAAAGTGTAAATAAATTACAAAATATACACAACATCTCGTGAACAGTTATTCGATTTAATCAGTAAAGTCCGACCAGCCTGTGGAGGCTCTTTGCATGCGGTATTTCTGATGGAATCTATGTAAGCAACCAAATTAAATCGAAACTGATAAACTCACTTCGGTGGTTGAAATAACTTGCCCCAGTATTCTACAGCTGAGTAAACATTTTGTTCAGTTTGTTATTTCACAACAAAGTCAGCGGCCACAGTTAGCCTGTTGTTTCCGCCTTTTAATGGAAGAGTGCCGTGCCAGAAACAGGAAGGGAAAACCAATAAGACACCAGTACGAGGCCTGTACTTTACGCTTTGAGGAACGAATGATGTTAAAAATGGCGGTACGCCAAATTGTATTGCGCCATTATCCTCTGATATACATTCAGGAAGCGAAATATAACAAACTGAGCTCACTAAACCCATTGGGTGTATATGATTCGAATGGTTTCCTTCTTCCTTAGTATTAATTGACCAGGAACCACTACAGTAGGTTTGACCTTGCCGGTAAAATCCTTCGTGGAGTACCTTTTTTTTAGTCATCTCAGTTAATGTTTGGCTCACACAACGATGAAACTCAGAGCTTAAATGCGTTATCAATGGGTCTTTTACTGCAAATAAGTTTGCCTGGGTTTGTGTTCCCCCCTGAATTGTCAGGTTGAGTGGGCTATTTTTTGAGACGGAGTGCATCTGATTCAGTCGCGTAGAGAGCGCTTTAAGATAGTCCTCAGTACTGTCATAATTTTCAGGAGCCTTTATCTGATAATCAAAAATATAATCTTCATATCTTAGTATCTGGGGAGCGGGCACCACCGAATTTTTTGACAATAAAAAATACAACGAAAAAGCCCACTGGTTGAATTTGTCCAATGACAGCACTCGATTTAAAAACGCCTGAGCTAACACGTATTCTTTAGTGGAAATCAAGTGCTGAGACAGTTGGCATAACTCGTCGTTAGTGAGTAATTCAGGTTCAATAGCTTTAATGGTTTGCAGTGCTTTTTGTTCGCTTCCGTTAAGCCTTTCCGCCTCAGCTCTGAAATACAGCAATGAGCGGCTCTTAAATTGTACTTTATACCCTTCCAGTACATTTAAGACCTTGTCATAAGCATTCAACCTCAGTAAAAACTGCAGATAGTCTTTAAAGGTGTAAATATTGAATCGATTTTTTGTATCCAGAAGCTCATAGCTGGTCAGCATACTGTCAGCCAAACCCTGCTGATATAATAGTTCGGCAATATTAAAATGACTAAATCTGTATTGGTCATTTAACGCAATTGCTGCCTCATAATACTGACAGGCAGTACGAAGTTCGCCCAAGTCAGAATAACAATTACCAAGTTGATGGAAAATTGCATGGTGACTGCCAAATTGGTCTTTAACAGAAAGTAACCTTGTCACCGCCTTTTGGCTATCCCCTTTTAGCCTTTGCGCTACGGCTATGGTCATTTCAATATCGGCGGAGCCAGTAGATTCAACAGAACTCAATACCTGCAAGGCCTCATCTATTTTTTCCTGCGTTAAAAATATATTCGCTAATGCATTTTTAGCTTGGTCACCAATCACCAATTCTGCACTTAAAAAGTCTGAGAGAACACTGAGTTCTGATTCATGAAGGTGGTTTAAAAGAGATTTATGCAGGAATATTACTGCCTGAGAATAGAAACGATCTTTATACGATAATGCCTTAGAGATATTGCTAAAGGCCTTAGGAATTTCATCAATGAAAAAATACGCTTTAGCTAGGTTTACATAAATTTCGCCGTCTTCCATTCCTAGCATGCAGGCTTGTTGCAGATCATCGATCGCCTGTTTATATTCTTGCAAGGCAAAACAGCACGTAGCTCTTAAACGCAAGAGTATGGGTTGATGGCGCCCGCCTTTATTTCGCTTCAGCAATGAAGTAGCGGCTTGCTTACCCTCGGGGTACTGCTTTTGATTAATTAAAGTAAGTATGGTTTGCAGAGGATTCATTAAGGTTTACTTGCCGAAATAAGAAGTCCAATTACACTGGCATTGTTATCATTTATAACGTCTTCGACCTGGAAATTTTCCATTTTGTTCAGTGCGAATAACTGTTTTAATAGTTGGATTTTATCGGTATCAAGCGCAATATTCACAATATCCCGGGCTCTTGATTCTAGTTCATCACACTGAGCCACTGCGCTTTCGCACCACTCTAACACATCCTTTTCATTGTAACTTTTGAGCTGCAATATCATTTTTTTGAGTGACGCGTGAATATGCGCAGCAAACGTTTGTGGGTATTCCGAGGCAAATCTGGCAAGTAAGGGTTCAACCTTCCTGAATTGCCCCACATACTTCTCTATCATGGGCACATCATTGCTATACATGGCTGCTATACAGTGCATTGCTAACGATAAGAACTCAGTGGTTCTTATCAACTCAATTCCTTCCAGTTGTTGTCGTTGTTGAAGCGGAATTGAACTATTTTGCCCATGACATAAGCAGTGTACTGAGCCACCTGAGGAGAGCATAGCAAGCGCAACTTTGAAAGCTGCGATACCACCATATTCAATACCGAACTGACTCACAACATGATCAGCGCGCTCTACTTCAGGATTGTGTACTGTAATATCCTGCTCAATCGTGGTGACTTCCGGCAAGTCTTTAGACAAGGCGTTTAACGCAGCAGTTGAGCCATCGACTGCAACTAAATTTGAAAAATTTTTAGCCCCTATTGAGCGGTATATAGAACCAGCTCCGCTGGCTATATCGATTATTCTTGCCTGGCTACTAAACTGTGCAAAAACAGAGTGCCACAGCTTTCTTAAGGCATTGTTATTATCATCGCCTCCACAAACGAAGACCTCATGAAAATCAGATTCCGTTGCCCAGAACTCATTCCATTTTTGCTTTTTATTCATTCTGTATCAACTCACTTATTTTTCGAGCACTTCACCAACAAGAAAGCCTCCCGAAGGAGGCTTTTTTATCTTATTACATAATGATTCTTAGTACGATACGCGGAAGTTCACGTAATAAGTACGGCCGAATACATCATAGGTAGCCGGGTAGGTGTTTGACTGTTCGTCGTTACCACCGATGATTGGTGGTGTTTTATCAAACATGTTGTCGACACCTGCAGTTACGCGGAAGTTCTCTGTTAAGAAGTAAGTTCCGGCAACATCGAAGTAGTTGAATCCATCGATTTTTTCAACAGTGTAATCCTGTGAATCATCGTCATCACTTACTTCGCCTACATAACGCCATAATAATTGCAGAGTATAATCGTCAGCAGAGTAAGTCATTGTAGTTCTGTGCTTGTACTCAGGCACTGGCTCACCGCAGTTTGCACCAAAGTTTCCGGCACACTCAATCAGGTCCGGAGAACCGTCAAATGGCAGGAAGTCGCTTTCTGTGGTGTATGTACCTAAGTAACGAACAGATAAATCACCGCCCATTACTTCAGTTTCGTAGGAAGCAATTAAGTCGTAACCTTTAAGAGTGATAGACGCAACGTTTTGAGTACCCGCTTCTACATAGTCGATAGTACCGTCAGAACGACGATTAATCGCATTACAGAAAGCACCACCTAAACCAGAACCGGCTTTAGATGAGTCATAACACGTATCAAGAATATTGTTAGCACCACCACCGAAAGAAGATACCGCATCATCAATTTCAATGTCGAAGTAATCAAGACTTAAAGATATCTCGTCTGTTGCATCGAACACGAAACCAACAGTTAAGGTTTCTGCTTCTTCTTCAACCAGGTTAGGGTTACCACCACTAAGCGCACGAACCTGACCGGATGCAGGGTTGATTGCCGCAGTGTGAACTACGTCAGCAGGAACACCAGTCTGAACACACAGATCAGCCACTTCTGCCGTTTTAAATGCTTCCGGAGCGTTACCCGCACAAGGATCGGTTGCACCCGGGAAGTTTTCACCCTGAGGGCTGAACAGTTCAGAGATGTTTGGCGCTCTTACTGCCGTGTTGAAACCAGCTCGTAGACGGAAACTATCAATCGGCGCCCAGCTACCAGCAATTTTATATGCACTTACTGAACCTGCAGTAGTGTAATCTTCTGTACGGTAAGCAAGTTCTAAATCTAACAGTTCAGCAAAAGGCGCGCCTACCAAGATTGGTAAATAAGCTTCAACCGCGTAACTGCTAACGTTAAAACCACCTGCAACCGCAGGAGAACCGTTAAATCCGGCAATTGTACTGGCTGCTAAGTCCTGAGATGGCAAGAATTCGAAGTCATCTTCACGGTGTTCATAGGTAAATGATAACCCGATTGGACCACCAGGAAGTTCGAAGAAACCTTCTGTGTCACCCGTGATGTTAGCACCGAATAAGCGCTGCTCGAAGGTTGAAGTTGCAGAAACCGCAGTACGTAAAAATGCAGCAGAGCTCTCAGAAATATTGCCTTCACCGAAAATGTTCAGTGGCGTACAACCCACGGTAGAACCATTGTTTGAAGTGTCAGCACATGAAGGATTACCGTTTGCGTCAAGAATGACCTGACCATTTTCGTCAGTGGCCAGTAATAAGGCCTGATCGAAACGACCACGGTTAACGTTACCTAACTGAGCATTAGCATTACGAACACGGCCAGTTTGATAATAAACATCGTAGCTCCAGCTTGAATCGCCGAAGAAGCCTCGTACTCCACCCATAACCTGGAATGACGTAAAAGTATCTTCAGAACGACGAGGACCCACCTCTTCAAGACGGCGTCTTAACAGTGCACGTCCTTCATCGTCAATACCATCACCATCAGTATCAACGCCTAAACCAATCGCACCAGAAATGATTTGTTGCGCCTCTGGTGAAATGAATGGGTTACCATCCAGTGTAAACGTACTGGTCTGGAAAATCGGAGTCGGAGCTAACTGAGAAGGAACGTTACTGTCGGTAAACATCGCACTACCGTAAACTTCCATATTATCAGTAACTTCATAGTGACCTAATGCAGAAAACTGGTGGCGTTCCTGAGGTAACTGAATGTAGTTAACCGGCGCGTAGTTATAATAATCGTTAACCTGACCTGAGGTTACGAATGGGCGAACGCTGCCGTCTTGTCCAAAAATGATGCCTGAGCTATCAGAAAAATCTGAAAAACCACCAGCAAAAATAGCAGTTTGAGGAACACCAGAAGAACCACCAGGCTCTAAACCACCGGCACCATCATCAAATAATGCGGTGTTTGCGAAGCTACGGTCGCCTTGGAAAAGGTCTTCACGACTAGTGTAGGCCATGTTGAATACAACGTTACCTTTACCATCATCGAAGTTACCACCGATGGTCAGGTCAGCATTCCAGATGCCTGCATCGCCTTCCTCAGTTGATTCATAACCTACCGAAGCATCAACGCCTTCAAAGTCGTCTTTAAGGATAAAGTTGATTACCCCGGAAATCGCATCAGAACCGTATACCGCTGAAGCACCACCGGTCAGAACTTCAACGTTCTCAATCATAGCGGTAGGAATGGCGTTGATATCAACCACACCAGATGCGGTTGTTGGCGTTACACGCTTACCATTAACAAGCACCAACGTTCTGTTCGCACCTAAACCCCGAAGGTCGGCGGTTGCAGTACCATTACCTGGGTTGTTAGAGGTTCTGTCCAGGCCTGGAACAACCTGAGGCATTGTGTTTAGAAGTGACTCGGTGTTTACCGTTGCAGTCATTTCGAATTCTTGCTCACCCACAGTAGCAATTGGCGCATTTGAAGCAAATTCGATTTTGCGAATTCTTGAACCAGTTACTTGAATTTTTTCAACCGAAGCTTCGTCGACTTCTGATGATTCCTGTGCCAAGACTGTGTTAGGTGCAATCAGTGCTGCCGACGCAGCACTAAGGGCAAAAGCCAGCTTTACTGACTTAGCCAGTTTAGTGTTTGTAAACATTAATTGTCTCCCTGGACCACTATTTACTTTTTATGGTTGTCGCTCAAACACGACTTTTTATCAGCATGGCGCCTTTACGGCACAACGCCATTTTAATACCGACGGTACGCCAGTTTGCACTGACAATACGCATTACGACACAGCAGATAATAACCAGAGAGCGACCAGAGGGTCAACTAGCTTGCAAACTTGTATTCTAAAAAGTTCCCCTAAAAAGGTAATAAAAAATTCCTATCGTAAACATATCCTTACGCAGTGTTAAAAAATATTCACATAATTCCGGACAAAAAATAACGGCAAAATAAAACAACTGTTTACCAAACACCCTGACTGACTAATTTCATCGCGTCTGGCCATCGAATTAAAAAAAGTTAAAAGCCCCTGAAAATCAGGGGCTTGATATTTTTAAAATCTTACATTTGCACTTAATTGTACATAACGAGGCGTCTGGAAAGCCTGCGCCAGACCATAACGCGGGCTAGCCTGACCTTGCGAACTTTCAGCCACTTCGTTAACACGTGTGACATTATCAGCATCTAACAAGTTAAATACATCAATTTTGAATCGCGTTTCCAATCCGGCAATTTCGGTGCTGTATGCAAGGTTTACGTCAATACGAGAAACCCATGGCGTACGCCCTTGAGAACCACGGGTTACCTGATCATAGTCATAAATGATTGAACCATCATCGTTGAATTCACCACTTGGCGTAGACAGGTAATAGGTATAACCGTAATCCACTTCACCATCAGGGCCTGGGTGAGCAACACCAAAGGCATTTACCGGACGACCAGATTGCAGTGAGTAGTTAATACCTAATGTGAAGTTTTCGCTGATCGCGTAAGAACCAAAGACTTTCAGCATATGGCGGCGGTCATTCGGCAGGTTACCGTAAGCACCATCCATCAGTTCAGGGAAGTCAAAATCGGTTGTCAAACCAGCATCATCCTGACCGTTATCAGATTTAACCAAACCTTCTGAGTTACCATAACTATGCGACCAGGTATAGGTTGCATCCAGACTCCACACACCATCCCATGCTTTCGCTACGTTTAAGTCAACCGCATAGTAAGTACGCTCGGCTTCCGGATACACCAGCTCCTCTGCAGTAAAGGTAGCCCAGCCATCAACGCTGCCGTCACAGTCTGTGTCGGTATAGACTTCCATGCTTTCGCCAGGATTACCCAATACATATTGGTTCGGGTGGTAGTCATCGCTACAACCAAAGCGTTCTGCGATGGCGTGGTCGATAATCATATCGTCGATCGCTCCATTTAACTGACGCTGTGTACCCTTGATACCCCAGCTCCAGTCGTCAGTCAGCATGCCCTGATAACCGATGATGATTTCATCCTGATACATCGCATCCAGATTGCTTGAAACAATCGAACGGGTGTCCGGCACTTCACCGGTAGACGTTACGCGGGTTGCACCAATTTGGTCGCCCAGACCCGGCGCATAGTAGGTACCGCCATTGTAAGAGAACTCTTCCCAGCCAGTGAACACATAGTAGTTACGCTGGTCAGCTTCGTTACCAGCAAGACGTACGTTGGTGTTGTTAGCCACAGGCAGGAAATAACGGCCCGCGCTGGCGAATACTTTATGCTCGCCTACACCACCAATATCCCAGGCAAAACCAATACGAGGCGCCCACATGTTATCAATTTTAGCGAAGGTTTCACCCGACGCGTTTTTATTGTCGAATTGCTCATTACGCAGACCTAACGTCAGTGTAATTTCGTCAGTAACGGTCCAGGTATCTTCAATGTAGAAAGCCGAAGCTTCTGTTTCAAAATTACCACCCACAGTACGGGTACGCCCCATGGCATAATCAGTATCAGCGTCCAGTACTACGTTGTTAACGGTTTCACCGTCAAAGCCACCGTAAATCAGCCAGTATGTACCGCGAGGGCCGGCATAAAACTCATTGCCGTAAGATGTATTCGTTTCGTTATCCATACCAAAACGAAGTAAATGGTTATCACTTACCGCCCAGTCGAAGTCAAGACGCATGGCTTCACGCTTATCTTCCCCTTCTTCCAGATAATAATTACTGGTTGTCGCACAGCCATTACTTACAACGCCGGTCCCCGGAATATCAGTTGCAAACCCATAGTAATAACGATAATCAAGCGCTAACTCACAATCTGCTGAAGAATCTGTTTCTGTAGTCAGATCATACTTGTTTTCACCATACATGGCAGAGACAGTTAAATCGTCCGTCAGATAACCAATGTACTTCACTGACCAGTTAGTACCACCACTGTAAGAGGTTGAAGAACCAATTCGATATCTTTCGCCATCTTCAGTTACGTTAGAGATTTCTGTTACGTCTTCTGAATCATCAGAGAAGGTCAGTAATTCAAGGCGATGATTATCGGTGATGTTCCAGTCAAGCTTAACCCCCCAGAAAGCATTATCATCTTTGCTTTCATTCAGGTTTCCGTCTGATAATCTACGGTCGCTTCGTGATTCCACATCACGCGGGTTATACAACGCATAGAAGAACAAGGTATCTTCGATTAACGCTCCTGAAGCCCAGATATTGTAGTTAACTTCACTGCTTCTATCGTTGTCACGATAAGTGAAGTAAGAGCCGTCTGCCTCAAACACTGAAGGCGCTTGTTCGCGAAGATCAGAAGGCACTACGTAAGCACTGGCGCCGGCATGGAAATCATTGGTACCTGATTTAACTACGGCGTTGATCACACCACCGGTCGAACGACCGAATTCTGCAGAATAACCACCGGTTTTAACCTGGAACTGGTCATAAAATTCGTACGGAGGATTACTGAAACCCAGACCGTTACGGAAGTTGGTAACGTTTAGACCGTTAATATAAACCTGGTTTTCTGCTACCGACGAACCACCGAAAGATACCCCACCGAAGCGGTTATCACCCTGAGTAGTCCCTGGCGCCAACAGTGCAACCGAGTTTACGCTTCGCGGTACCGGTAAGCGATCCAGTTCAACAGCGCTGATGTTAAGCGCGGATTCAGTTGAGGTAAAATCGATGCTCGCAATAGCTGAGCCGGTAACAGAGATAGTTTCAACATTGTCCGGGTAAAGGGTTAAATTAACGTTGGTGTTCTGACCAATTTTTACTGTGACTTCGCCCAGTGACACGGTGTCATAACCGTCTTTTTCGGCAACCACTTCATACACACCAACTGGCAGCAGGCCTACGCGCAGATTACCGTCGCTGTCGGTGGTAACGGCGCGGCGAAAACCGGTATTGCTATTACGGATGACGATTGCAACGTTGGCCAGTGGTGACTGAGAACTATCACTCACACTCACTACAATACCACCGTCATTGTTCCCGGCATAAGCGTTTGCGCCCATACCAAGTGATGCAGCCACTGCAAGGGCAGCTATGCTTTTCTTCATTTTGAACATTTTTATCTCCCTGGACCAACCAGCTAACCAAAGCGGTTGGAAGATCTGCCGTTTTTATAGCGGCTTATGACATTTGTTTGGGAAAAATCCCATGTCCATACTAAGCAGCAAATTATTCGGCAGACAATTTTGAGGAAAACAAAGCGGTTGATTTCAGTGCAAAAAACGTAAAAAAAGTATAATTTGTACAATTTAAGTTCCACAGAATTACAAATTAAATACATTTAACTTCACTAAAATTAAAAGGTGCTACAGAACGCTTAAGCAGGGAAACAGGTTCCCGCCATTTACCCTTATATAAGTGCCATTTATCTCAATCGGTGAAATATTTCATTTACATGACAGTATTTACAGCAAAGTAGAATGATTTATCACCACAGAAAAGTAGCATCTGGCTGAGGTTCGGCCCGAATTGGTTTAACTATAGCCGCGGATAACGCTAAAGCGTCCCGTTTGTACGTATTCGACAACCTCATGTCATCGTATTATGACCACATAATTCAGCTTTTTGTCATAAAGCTGCTCGACAACTGAGCCAGAATAGCTATAACTGAATACTGAAATGAGGTTAAAAATAGGAACTTGCAGTGAAATTAGATGACGATATCCATAATTATTACGAACATCTTGTGCTGGAACACATTAGCCAGCTCGGTCTTGACCAGACGAAGTCTGCTGATTACCTTGCCGACCTTTGCTGCCTGGCATTAAATCAGGTACCACCACGTTACATTCGCTACGAAGTGGATATGGCATTTTACCTGCCGCAAAGTGAGCGTCAGCAAATGGAAATGAACGTAGAGTATGCTATTGAAAAAGCGATTAAGTTTTTAGACCAACCTAAATCGCGACAAGACGAAGCGTAAAATATTGGGTGGCAGGCTTCCAGCCACATCCCGGCACATGAGTCGTCTGCTGCGGCTGCTCCCTTCCAGGCCTGACCGGGTTCACAGAGTATCATTGCGGGAGGACCAAAAGCCCACCATTGAAACTTGCGCGCCGTGTCTTTGGTACAAGTCACGAGCGCGGCGCATTATGACGATTTGTTTACTAAAGTTCAACCCTACTTTGCAAATCGTTCTTCAGCAATACGATTTGCCACCAGATTAGTGGCGGTATTTTCAGCTTCTGCACGCTCATAAATTTCACACAGCGTATCACCAATTTTCGCTATGTGTTCACGCATGGCGGTATCTGATGAGTCATTTTGCTTCTGGTGATAAATATCAATAATACCGCCGACATTAATCACATAATCAGGCGCATACACAATGCCTTTTTGGTGCAGTACACTACCGAGCTCTTCCCGCGCCAGCTGATTGTTGGCAGCGCCAGCGATAATTTTCGCGCGTATATCAGGCAAAGATTCGTCATTAATTGACGAGCCCATGGCACAAGGCGCGATAACATCCACCGCTAAGGTCAGAATTTCTTCCGGCGCTACGACAGTTGCGCCAAGTTCTTCCTGGGCTCGGGCCAGACCTTCAGGGAAAATATCCGCCACATAAAGTTCCGCACCTTCGGCGTGTAACTGTTTAGCTAAGCGAAAACCTACGTGCCCCATACCCTGGATCGCCACTTTTACGCCTTTCAGATCACTGCCCAACACATGCTTTACCGTTTGCTTTAAGCCAACAAATACACCGTAGGCAGTGGAAGGCGCCGGGTTACCGGTTGGCGCTTCGCCCAGGGCGTTGTATTGTGCGAAAGTCCCTGCCACATGGCTCGTTTGTGTCGCCACGGCTTTAAGATCGTCAACGGTAATGCCGGAATCTTCTGCGGTAATGTACTTACCACTTAAACTCTCAACAAAGCGTCCCATGGCCTGCATAAAAGCTTCATTTTTTTGCTTACGCGGATCGCCAATGATGACGGCTTTGCCGCCGCCCTGCTGCAGGTTGGCCATTGCTGCTTTGTAGGTCATGCCTTTTGACAACCGAAGAACATCTGTCAGTGCTTCACTGCTGTTGAGATATGGCCACATTCTGCACCCACCCAGCGAAGGTCCGAGGTTGGTGTTGTGAATAGCTATGATAGCTTTAAGACCAGTAACGGGATCAGAGTAAAACGCAACATGCTCGTGGGCATCGAATTCCGGATGTTCAAACACAGACATTAGCTTCACAGTTTCCTAGAGATGAAATGCGTATATTAACGCAGCTCGATGAGGACAAGCCTTGCGCTTTTTTACTGATTAACTTTACAGCCCGCAAACGGCTTTTTTTTACTGCACTGCTTTCTAGGATGGTTATCCTAGTATTATAATGGATGCACAATAACTATCATAATGTCCGGTTGCGAGACCGGCACAGGCACCGTCGATGAAACTGGATAAATTTGACCGCGAAATTCTGCGTGTTTTACAACAAAATGCCACCATCTCAATGGCCGATTTAAGCCAACAGGTAGGTCTGTCTCATACACCTTGCTGGCGCCGGGTCAAGCGCCTTGAATCAGAAGGAATCATCCTGCGCAAAGTCACCCTGTTAGATGGCAAAAAACTCAATTTGGGTGTGTCAGTATTTATTTATGTGTCGCTGAAAAATCACGACGGGGATTCGCTGACGGATTTTGAAAATGCCGTGCAATCTATCGACGAAATTGTAGAGTGCCACACCACCAGCGGTGAAAAAGACTACTTGCTAAAGGTGATCGTAGAAAGTATTGAAGAATACGAGTACATATTGAAAACCAAACTCACTCACCTGCCCTGCGTTGATCACCTCAGCTCAACCTTTGCTTTAAAGCAGGTAAAAAACACGACGTCCTTGCCAATAAAAAATCAGTGAAGCAGGCGCTTCACTGATATAATTTATTGCAATTTACGGCGCGTCCGGTTGATTTTCCGGCTGCGCTTTCTGAAAGGCTTCCAGCATCAGGCATTGATCGTTGATTTTACTTATCAGCGGAAACTGCGACATGTCTACGTCGAAGCGTTTGGCATTGTATACCTGTGGCACCAGACAAACATCGGCCAAAGAGATATCAAAATCAAAACAGTAGCGCCCGGCCTGGGTTTGCAAACGTCGCTCGATGGCGGCAAAGCCCTGGGCAATCCATTGTTTAGCCCAGTGATGGGTTTGTTCTGTGGAAACCGCAAAACTTTCCTGTAACCGGTTCAGCACACGCAGGTTGGCCAGCGGCTGAATGTCGCAGGCAATATCCTGCGCCAGCGCTCTTATCCGCGCCCTTTCTACTGCATGCGCTGGTAGCAACGGACAAGGCTCCCGGTACCGCTCATCCAGATACTCAATAATACTCATCGACTGATTAAGAATAATGTCTTCATCATCGTCAACAAAGGTCGGAACCAGGTGCGCTGGATTAAGTCGGTCGTACCCTTCCTGATGCTGCTGTCCTCCATCCTGAGCAAGGTGCACCGGAATATATTCGTACTCCAGCCCCTTTAAATTCATTGCAATGCGAACCCGGTAAGTCGCCGATGAACGCCAGTAGCCGTATAATTTTAAGCTCATTTGCACAACCTTATTGTCGTTATCATCAGTTTAAGCATAACTCATTTTTTAATTTTTACGCGCTGATCTATGGCGCCAAAAATACTGGCCCCGTCAGCATCCAGCATTTCGATACGCACCCGGTCGCCGTCGTGCATAAACGCGGTAGCAGGCTGACCATCCCGAATGGTCTCGATCATTCTGACCTCCGCGATGCAAGAATAACCAACGCCACCGTGAACAATGGCAGAACCATGCTCAGTACCTTGTTTATTAGAGACCGTGCCAGAGCCTATAATTGTTCCGGCCGAGAGATTACGGGTTCTGGCTGCATGGGCAATTAACTGAGCAAAATTAAACGTCATGTCCACTCCCGCTTCTGGTTTGCCAAACAACTCATTATTAAAGTGAGTAAATAAAGGCAGATGCACTTTGGCATCAGACCAGCTGCCACCCAATTCATCTGGCGTCACTGCCACGGGGGCAAAGCTGCTGGCCGGCTTGGATTGATAAAACCCGAACCCTTTTGCCAATTCCCCCGGAATAAGGCCTCGTAGTGACACATCATTCACCAGCATCACCAGCCTGATTTGCTCTGCGGCCTGAGTGGTAGTTGTGCCCATAGGTACGTCTGCGGTTACCACTGCAACTTCCGCCTCGAAATCGATGCCCAGGGTTTCATCCGGCGCTTCAATATCATCATAAGGGCCGATAAAGTCATCGCTGCCGCCCTGATACATCAGCGGATCGTGCCAGAAACTCTCAGGTACTTCTGCGCCGCGGGCGCGTCTTACCAATTCCACATGATTCACATAGGCACTGCCATCTGCCCAGTGATAAGCCCGGGGCAGCGGAGAGTGACACTTTAGCGGGTTAAATTTTTCGCCCATTAAATCCCCCGAGCACAACGCCTGATAACGTTGCTGAAGCGCGGGGGCCAGTTCATCCCAGTTATCCAGTAGTTCTTGCATAGTCCCGGCAACCGGCGCCGCCGGACAGGTCAGTTTCAGGTCCCGGCTTACCAACATCAGACGGCCATCCCGGGTGGTATTTTTATAGGTTGCTAGTTTCATAATGTTCTCCTGTTACCCACGCCAGCTGTACACGTATTGCGGATTTTCCACCGATTCAGCCGCCGCTGTTATATGCAGTGCATCACGAGTGTCGAGCATTACCGCCACTTCATCCGTAAAGGTTTTGGCGTGAGCCTGCCCTGCCGCAAAAGCCTTAGGATGAGGTCCGTGAGTAAAGCCTGCCGGATGAAAAGTCACCATGCCAGCGTCGATGTTGTCACGGCTGAAAAAGTCACCCGCGTGATAAAACAACACTTCATCGAAGTCATCATTACTGTGATAGAAAGGCACTTTTAGCGCGCCGGGATCGCTTTCGATCGGGCGCGGAACAAAAGTGCATACCACAAAACGCCTGGCCACAAAGGTGGTGTGAGCAGAGGGAGGCAGATGATAGCGATGACTCATTAGTGGCCGGATATCGCGCCAGTTTATTTTCATGACGGTAAGGTCGCCATGCCATCCCTGAGCATCAAGGGGGTTAAAGGGATACGTGATGCGGGATAATCGTTGATGCCGTTTTACGTCGACACACCAACTGTTTTCATCCTGTTGGGCCAAAAAAGTCTCATTAATATGCGGATGTTCGAGCATCGCCGGATCAAATACCGCGTGCTGACCAACCATGCCTTTCTCTGGCAACTGGTAACTGTCTTCGGTAGCCTCAATCATTAGCAGTTGCATTGGCGAGCGCGGAGATAAGCGCCACATGGTAGACCGCGGTATAACAATGTAATCGCCTTCGGTTACGGCAAAATGGCCATAGTCACAGAAGAAATCGCCATGTCCTTTATGAACGAAGAGTAAGTCGTCACCATCAGCATTGCGCACCAGTGCCGTCATTGCTTCATCACAATGCCAGAAGCGATACTGACAATGGGCATTATGCAAAATCACCGGTGCACAAAAAGGCGAGCGGGCAGACGCCAGCGGCGTCAGTTGATTTAAATCCATCGCGCGGGGACGAAGATCGCCTTCCCACTCCACCCAGGCGGTTGGCGGGTGTTTATGATGAAGGTGTGAAGCCGGACCAAAAAAGCCCTCCCGACCGACTTCACGTTCGTAAATAGCCAGTTCAGGCAGATCCGCATGAGCCTGGCGGGAGTGCAGGCCCTCCTTAAGCGGAAACCGCGCAGGATTACGCATTGCCACCCTCGGCGTTCAGCACACCACGACGAATTTGATCCTGCTCGATACTTTCAAACAGCGCTTTAAAATTACCTTCGCCAAAGCCTTCGTTACCTTTGCGTTGAATAATTTCAAAGAACACCGGCCCGATAACGGTATCGGTAAATATTTGTAGCAGAATGCCGTCTTTTTGTGGGGCACCGTCGATCAGAATGCGCAACTCACGTAACTGACTCAGCGATTCATTATGCCCTTCCACCCGCTCGTTCACCGCATCGTAATAGGTATCCGGCGTATCCATAAATGCCAGTCCCCGTTGCTTAAGATCCCTCACGGTCTGGTATATATCGTCTGTTGCCAGAGCAATGTGCTGAATACCTTCGCCATTATAGGCTTTAATAAACTCTTCAATCTGGGAATGGTCATCTACCGATTCATTAATAGGAATACGGATTTTACCGCACGGCGATGTCATGGCTTTGCTCACCAGCCCGGTTAATTTACCCTCGATATCGAAGTAACGAATTTCCCGGAAGTTACCGATGTTTTCGTAAAATTCGGCCCACACAGCCATGTTGCCGCGTTTTACGTTATGCGTGAGATGATCAACCAGTCTGAGCCCGGCATCGGCTTTTGCCATTCGTGCCTGCCAGTCTGAATAAAACCGGAAATCCACATCGTATATGCTTTGTTTCCCGTACAAATCGACAAAGTACAGCGTACTCTCGCCAATGCCATATATCGCCGGAATGTTGAGTTCCATAGGCCCCAAATTGCCGTGAAATTCCTTGCCGCCGTGTTGCTTTGCGTGCTCAATGGCCACTTTGGCGTCTTTCACCCGAAATGCCATGCCACAAACGCTCGGACCGCGTAGCCGGGCAAATTCCTCAGCCTGAGAAGCGGGTTCCGCGTTGACTATAAAGTTGATATCGCCCTGGCGGTACAACCAGACCCGTTTAGATTTATGCTCAGCCACTTCAGCAAAGCCCAATGAGCTGAATAAGTGTTTAAGCGCCCCGATACCCTCTTCATCTGCCGCTGTATATTCGACAAACTCAAAACCGTCGGTACCCAAAGGATTATAATTATTGCTATTCGCCATGTTCACCTTCTCCATTTAACAAATACGCAACATATATAATCAGAGAAAATGTGTTGCTCAAAGCAAGAGATAAAAGGCTGTGTTCAGGCTGGATTTACAGAATATGTAAATAAATTGTGACAATTTGAAATTGCATTAATTAACCGGGATAAAATGCAGGAAGGGCCGCCGCTGGCGGCCCTCATAAAGGCAGAACTTGCGTACTTATAACTTTACAGAAGCCTTATTAATGCCATATTCGCGCAGCTTATTGGCAATGGCGGTGTGACTTAATCCTAACTTTTTGGCAAGTTGACGGGTACTTGGGTAGGAGGGATAAAGTTTACGGAGCAGATCCCGCTCAAACTTTTTCACTTCTTCGTCCAGTGTCCCTTCAAAATTTTCGTCAACGTAGGTCATGCTCGGCGTACAGCTGGGTAACTGAATATCTTCTTTCGTTATCTCGTTACCATCAAGCAGTGACAGTGCTCTGAAAAGGGCATTTTGCAACTGTCTGACGTTACCTGGCCAGGGATAGTGCTGTAAAAAATCCACGCAGGACTTACTCAACTTGGCCGGGCGACGCCCCAGTTTGGCACTGTGTTGCATTATAAACGATTCGGACAAGGGCACGATGTCAGAGCGTCTTTCGCGCAAAGCAGGCACCACCAGACCAAGCACGTTAAGGCGATAGTAGAGCTCTTTACGAAACTTACCTTCGTCTACGAGTTGGCCAAGGTCCTGACAGGTTGTGCAAATAAACCGGACATCAACAGAAACCGGGTTTACGTCACCAACACGACGAAACTCTCCGTCCTCCAGTACCCGCAGCAGTTTTGCCTGCAAGTGCACAGACATGTCAGCAATTTCATCCAGCAACAGCGTGCCACCAGCGGCCTGTTCCAGCAAACCGGCTTTACCTTCTGTCTGGTTAAAGGTGCCGGCTGCGTAGCCAAACAGTTCGGTCTCGGCCACGTTATCGGGTAATGCGCCACAGTTAAGCGCAAGGAAGGCTTTGTCTGCACGACGACTACTTTGATGACAGGCTTTGGCCAGCATTTCCTTGCCGGTGCCCGTTTCGCCAAATATCAGAATGGGCGCATCCAGATCGGCAACCCGTTTGGCTTCATTAATGGTTTGCTGCATTATCGGCGACTGTGTTATCAGCTTATCAAAGCTATCAGTGCCATGCTGATGGAATACCGTAATTTGCTGACCCAGTCTGACTTCGGATTTTAACATCACCACAGCGCCGGCTAAAATCGCCGTCTCGGCAGCATCCGGCACCATAATTGGCAAAATGTCAGCCACAAAGTCCTGTTGGATAAACTTTACTTTAGTGCTTTTATGCCCGGGAGATTTGCCTTCCAGCCAGCGGCCAAAGTTAAAACCTTTCACATATTCACTGATTTCGGTGTTGAGCAAGTCGTCAATATCCATTTCCAGACCACTGGTTACCGCATCATTACACAGTAGCAGCTTGCCTTTGTTATCAATGGAAAAAACCGGATCAGGCAAAGTTTGAACAATGGCCGAGAGCTGATTGCGCTCTCGCTCACCAGGCATAAACAGCGTGGTTTTAACGTCTTCGATACCTTCGATTCGCCGAATCTTTGGCATCAAATGCTGGAAGTCCTCAAATTTAATGTTGGGAAAATTAAGAAATATTTTCCCCACCTCATCAATTTCGATACCGCGCAAATCGATATTATGGGTAACCAGAATATCCAGCACATCCTGGGTGATCCCCAGACGATCCTGACAGCTAATTTCTAAACGCATCGAACACTCAATAACTGTAAACTATATTTTACAAGATATCACAATATCATTACTTTTAAAGTCTAATACGCCAATGCAGCGCTAATTGTTCATTTCAACATCAATCAGTGCTGCATTAACTTTAGGGGACTTGGTAGACCGGGCTTAAGATGCCTGTTGTTTGGGGGTAAACAGTGGTTCGACCAAACCGAGTTGACGGGCCTCATCAACCAGCGGCATGACATCCATATTTGCCATGTCCATCAGTTGATCAAAACTGTCCAGCACATAATAAAGTGGCTGAAGAATATCTATTCGATAAGGGGTTCTTAGTGCATCCAGCACGTTTAACGGATGGCGGACAGCAGCCGCACTCTCCAGTGCATAGCGGGTTTCCCTGGGAGAACTTAAAATACCGCCACCAAGAATACGCAGCTCACCCCGTTGCTTTACCAGGCCAAATTCCACGGTAAACCAGTAAAGCCTGGCAAGAAACACGCGTTCTTCCTTACTGGCCTTAAGACCCAGCTTTCCATAGGTTTCGGTAAACGCCGCAAACGCAGGATTGGTCAGTAACGGACAATGTCCCATTACCTCATGAAAAATATCCGGCTCCTGTAAGTAGTGGAATTCTTCACGACTGCGGATAAACGTCGCCACCGGAAATCGCTTATTCGCCAGTAGCTCAAAAAATTCAGCAAAACTGATGAGCGCAGGAACAGCAGCTGTTTGCCAGCCAGTTGCGGACATAAGTACATCATCAATCGCTGGCAACTGAGGAATAGCATCGGCAGCTAACCCCAGCATGTCAACGCCGGTAAAGTACTCGTCACAGGCTCGGCCTGGTAACAATGCCATTTGCTGTTGGTAGAGTTCGCACCAGACCGCATTTTCTGCCTGAGTCCATTTTATTATTCCGTTTTTATCAGGATGTTTTGAATTATATTTTGATTGTTTGGACATAATCCGAATTTCTGTCAGCTACTACCCTATCAAGTGTAACGATTTAAACGGCAGACTAAACACTTGGGATGAGGATAACCGCCCTCACCATGTAACATTTTTTTTACAATTTTAGCTTCATCCCCCGATTTCCTGCGGACATAGATTCCCCCGGGCATGCCCGGGGTTCTTTCTGTTACAGCTCCATTCGGAGCTGATCTGAATCCTTCCGACCTTGATGCTCAACGTAGTTCCGTATTGTGTGCTCGTCTAAGCCTACGCTGCTTACAAAGTAACCCGGCGACCAAACAATATTTTCATTCCAATAGACCTTTCCTAGCCATTTGAATGTCTTTCTCATGTTTGACGCTGACTGGGCTTTGAGTTTACCCATCACTTCTGCTATCGAGTATTTCGGTGGAATGACCATCAACATGTGCATATGGTCATTATCAAAGCCCATTCGCTCTATCGTTACGCCGGGCATACTTCGAAGCAGCTTCGGCAACACTTTGCGCAAATACTCCACGACGAAAGGCTTCAGTATCCGACGCCTGTATTTGGTTACCCAGACGACGTGATATTGAAGTCTATATAGACCATGTGATGAGACTCGAACTTCCATCTTCGTAGCATACAGGCCTCGGACTCATTCATCCACGGGTAAACCCGTGGTGTTCTGTCGCTTCGCGACCGGTCACATAAA
>NZ_MJIC01000003.1 GCF_001758465.1 Marisediminitalea lipolytica | reverse complement strand
TCGAAACCCCACGTAAACGTGGGTACTATCGGCCACGTTGACCACGGTAAAACCACTCTGACTGCAGCAATCACTACTGTTCTTGCAAAGACTTACGGTGGTTCTGCGCAAGCATTCGATCAAATCGATAACGCGCCAGAAGAAAAAGCACGTGGTATTACCATCTCTACTTCACACGTAGAGTATGACACTCCAACTCGTCACTACGCTCACGTAGACTGTCCTGGACACGCTGACTATGTTAAAAACATGATCACCGGTGCTGCTCAGATGGACGGCGCGATCCTGGTAGTAGCTGCGACTGACGGCCCTATGCCTCAGACTCGTGAGCACATCCTGTTAGGTCGTCAGGTAGGCGTACCTTACATCATCGTATTCATGAACAAATGTGACATGGTTGATGATGAAGAGCTGCTTGAGCTGGTTGAAATGGAAGTACGTGAACTGCTGTCTGAGTACGACTTCCCAGGTGATGACCTGCCAGTAATCCAGGGTTCTGCACTGAAAGCTCTTGAAGGCGATGCAGCGTGGGAAGCTAAGATTGTTGAGTTAGGTGAAGCACTGGATTCTTACATCCCAGAGCCAGAGCGTGACATCGATAAGCCGTTCATCCTGCCAATCGAAGACGTATTCTCAATCTCAGGTCGTGGTACTGTTGTAACTGGCCGTGTTGAGCAAGGTATCGTTAAAGTAGGTGAAGAAGTAGAAATCGTTGGTATCAAAGATACTACCAAGACTACTTGTACTGGTGTTGAAATGTTCCGTAAGCTGCTTGACGAAGGTCGTGCAGGTGAGAACGTTGGTGTTCTGTTACGTGGTACTAAGCGTGATGACGTTGAGCGTGGTCAGGTTCTTTGTAAGCCTGGTTCAATCAAGCCACACACTAAGTTTGAAGCAGAAGTATACGTACTGTCTAAAGATGAAGGCGGTCGTCACACTCCATTCTTCAAAGGTTACCGTCCACAGTTCTACTTCCGTACAACTGACGTAACTGGTGCTGTAGAGCTGCCAGAAGGCGTAGAAATGGTAATGCCTGGTGACAACCTGAAGTTCGTAGTAGAACTGATTGCACCAATCGCGATGGACGAAGGTCTGCGCTTCGCGATCCGTGAAGGTGGTCGTACAGTAGGTGCTGGTGTTGTATCTAAAATTATCGCTTAATCGATAATTACACCAAATCCAAAAAAGGTCGCGTAAGCGGCCTTTTTTTGTGCCTGTACGAAAGTTCTGACATCCCGGCCTCCGAGCCGGTATCTCCTTATGAGGCAGGCTCAGCCAAGACATCCTTTATTAGCCAAATAACCTTTACCGCGAGTACTATTTGGCTCTACGATAACATGCAGGGGGGGCCCCGATAGTCGCTACGCGCCTTCGGGGATGACGTAGAGGAAGTATAAGGTCATTTGCAAAGCCCTTTTAAACTCTACGATATCATGCGAGGAGATACCTGATATTCGCTACGCGCCTTCGGGGATGACAGGGTAAAAACAGCCATCATTCCGGTCCGTCAGCCGCTATTTCCTCAAAGGACTGTAAATACTCAGCTTATTCATAAATAACAGCGTAAAAAGTCGCTGAAAAACTTTCACAAATTCAGTTACGTACTATGCTTAAACTACATAATGAATTGGTATTGTTTACACAATTGCAGTGGTGACACGGTTAACACTATTGATGCGTCTATCCCGGATTATTGTTCTTTTTACTATCCTGTTAAGTGCCAAGAGTGCTGGCGTTGTCGCATCTGAAGCGGCGATAGCCATTGTTGTTGCACAGAACAGCACAATCGAGTCTATAAGTAAGCGGGAATTGATTGACGTTTTTATGGGCCGTTTCGATGTGCTGGAAAGCGGCCAGAAAGTCCAGCCGGTAGATTACGTCAATGGCTCTGCCCTGAGAGCTAACTTTTACCGGGCCCTGGTGGGCAAAAGTGAACGGCAAATCAATGCTTACTGGTCGCGCCTGATATTTTCCGGTCGGGCAAAGCCGCCAGCGCAGGTAGACTCTATTAGTGAAAGTGTCGAGTTTATTCTTACTAATAATACCGCTCTATCCTATATCCCGGTCAGTAACGTTTCAGAGGAGATGAAAATTGTCCTTGTTCTGGAATAAATCACCCGTTTGTTCTCTGTTGGTTGCTCTGCTAGCACTGCCGGTAAGCTTTCCCAGTGTCGCTCAACTTGCGGTGAGTGGATTTGCCACACTGGGATTAACCACCAGTAATAATGATGAACTGATATTTCGAACTTCGATTAATCGCTGGCCTGAAACCGGCAGCAATATCCTAACCGAGTCTTTGGTTGGTATTCAGTTTAATTATCAGGCATCCGACAAAATTGACTTTGTAGTACAGAGTATCCTCGAAAACAAAAACTATGATTCGGTGTCTGATTACGTTGAACTCGCTTTTATGCGCTATCAGATAGATCGTAACTTTGCGCTGAGAATCGGTCGAATGAATTACAACGCGTATATTCTGTCCGAGTATCTTGACGTTGGCTATAGCTATCTGTGGGCTACGCCGCCAATGGAGTTCTATTCGCCGTCTTCCTACCTTTCTTACTTCGACGGCGTTGAGCTACAGTATCGTAATGCGCTGTCTGAGGGGGTGTTACAGGCGACTTTTGCTGCCGGTACCAGCAAAGCGGATCTGCTTAGTGTTGGTTCGTACTCCAGTCTCGAGTACGACTACATGTTGAACACATCTGTTTCTTACGAAACGGACAACTGGTTGTTTAAAGGAACGTTGAGTCATTTTTCCGGCCATAGCGCCACACTTGATGGCGTTGACCAATTGGAAACGCTGGTTGAGAGCTTTCCGCAACAATGGTGGCCTTTCATGGGCGAGTTGCTTGAGTCTCTGGAATTTAAAGATCAGAAAATCCACTATGCCGCGGTGGGTGTAAACTACAATGACGAGCGTTGGTTCGTGAAGTCTGAACTGGCCTACTTTGATATTGAATGGGGGTTAACCGGTGATTTGGGTTATGGCTATGTCAGTAGCGGTTACGAGTTTGATCACTTCACCCCCTACATCACCTTCGCGTTGCTCGACGCGTTGTATGACAGGCATATCATTGCGTCGCCTCGTTACGATTTGATAGCCGACCCGGCCACACAGCAAATGTTAGGCTTTTTACAAACGCAGTTTCAGGGTCTGTATGATTCGGCGAGGATGGATCAGTATTCCGTATCCGTTGGGGCTCGCTGGGATTTTCACCACGACTGGGCGCTGAAAGGGCAGTTTACCCGGTACCGAATCAATGGTCCGGGGGCTGGTCTCTGGGGGCGGGACCGCACAGAGAGCATCGACGATCACAAGCATGTCAACGTGATCAGCATCAATATCAATACAGTTTTCTAAGCTGCCAGCATGAAGAATATGCGCCCTTTTTCGCAGAAAATTAATGTCAGGGTAGCCTTAATCGTTGCCGTTATTGGCGTATTTTTATCACTCAGCGGAAGCTTAGTAGTATTTGGCCTTGCGCTTGAGAAGCAAGAGTCACTCAGCTACAGGCTCATAGAACAACTTGCTGCTAGTGCCTCTAAAGCGTCAGTGGCGGCGGTATACGTGGATGATGAAGAGCTGGCCAATGAAATTATCAACGGGCTGATCATCAACGACCTAGTGAGTGCCGCCAAAATTCACAGTGGCCTGACGGTGCTGGCGTCAAATGTGCCGGAAGATTTTGACTCCGGGTCAATCTCGCGGGACTTACCGCATCCGTTTATCGAGGGGGAACCTATTGGTAAACTGGAGCTAATCCCCGATACCCGCTTTATCGAGCAAATGGCCCTGCAAGAGGCACAAAACAGTGCTCTGCAGATTCTGCTGGTGTCATTCGTGATCACTATTGCGATAGCCGGCACGTTGCAGTTTACGTTGTCCAGGCCCTTACTTAAACTCAAAGAGGCTTTTGAAACTGTCGATCCGAGCAGTCCGGAAAACTTGCAAAAGCTCGACATTGATTATGCCCGACCCGACGAACTGGGCTATTTAATCGAGCAGATTAACGGGCTGATACGCGCCGTACGCGCTAACTTTCTTGCCGAGCGAAAACTGCGGGTACATACCGAAAAGCTTGAACAGCAACTACGGTTATTATTCGAGAAAGCCTCAGTGGGCGTAGCGCTAATTTCGACCAAGAAAGGCATACTCATAGAGAACCCCAAGTTTAACAATATTGTGGGTACTAATTCCTCACTGGCCGATTTTATTGAGATCTTCGATGATTCGGAGTCGGTGGCAAACGTTATCGCTTCACTCAAGGCGTCGTTAAACAGTAAACCCATTGCACTGGATTTATCTTACGAAGTCGACGGCGATCGTCGCTGGGTCCATTGCCTGTTCGCCACCGTCACCGACCAGCGAGTTGTAGCGCGGGATGATGACGATGTGCTGTTTGAGGTGATTGTGAACGACATTACCGAACGCAAAGAGCGTGAAGCCGAGGTGCGCTATCAGGCACAGCATGATGCACTCACCGGTTTATATAATCGTCTGGGCGGTGAAGTGCGCTTGCAGTATTTGTTAAATCAGAGTCAGCCTGATGTTACCCGGGTATTTTTGCTGGTCGATCTGGATAAGTTTAAACCCATCAACGATGAGTATGGCCACGATGCCGGTGATGTGGTGTTAGTCGAGATTAGTCATCGCATTAAAACCCTGTTTAATGAGCCCACCGATGTATGTTGCCGCTGGGGTGGCGATGAATTTGTTATAGGTTTCCAGCGTGAAGGGTTGCCTCAATCCTCGTTGTCGACACTATGTAATACCCTGTTACATAGTCTGGAGGAGCCCATAGAAATTGGCCAGGATTTAAAGGTATCTATTTCAGCAAGTATTGGTGTGGTTGTAGTCGAAGATCCCGTGCGGACTGTTGACTTCTGGATTGGTGAAGCAGATAAAACCATGTATGAAGTCAAAAAGCAGGGGCGGGCAAACTTCCGAATTAGCTAACTGCACACAGAATAAATACCTGCATCATTTCATTTTTTGTTTTCCCCTGGCAAAACTTTACAAAAACCCATTTAAAAAGAAAGAGATTTACCGGGGTCATGACGTTTTGTTGCTAACGTCAGGTAGTACCTCCCTTGTCGAGACTGAAATTTAAGCGATTCAGGTGCTGCTGTGAATAACTCCGGCGCCACTTTTACATTTATCTTATTCACTGGTTCATTGGTCTATTGTGCAACAGAAAAATACGAAGCCCGGAAAGAAAAAAGTTAAAATCTCGGGTTAGGGTTTATATGCCCGTAAAATTGCTTAAAGCCTGGGTTGAGTAGTCAGCAAAAAAAGGGCTTTAACGTTAAATAGTTTAGTAAAGGTGAACAAATGACCTCGGTTTTAATTGTTTTGCTTGGTATTGCAGGAATGCTGCTGGGCTGGTTTATATACTCGAAGTTTATTGCTGAAAGGATTTTCCAGCTTAATGCTAACTTCGTTACGCCTGCTCACGAGATGCAGGATGGTGTGGATTTTGTGCCTACCAATAAGGTTGTGCTGTGGGGACACCACTTCACGTCAGTGGCCGGCGCAGCGCCCATAGTAGGCCCTGCGATTGCGGTATACTGGGGTTGGGTACCAGCGGTCTTGTGGGTTGTTTTTGGTACTATCTTCTTTGCCGGTGTGCACGACATGGGCGCGTTGTGGGCAAGTAACCGCCATAAGGGTAAATCCATGGGGGCACTGGCTGAAGACGTCATTGGTAAACGTAGCCGTTCACTGTTTATGGTGGTTGTGTTTCTGGTACTACTGATGGTTAACGCGGTCTTTGGTGTGGTGATTGCCAAGTCATTTGTTTCTCAACCCAATGCAGTATTTCCGGCCTGGATGGCAATTGTGGTTGCCCTGATTATTGGTCAGTTGCTAAAACGCCAGTTTAGTCTTATTCCGATGTGTATTATTGGCATTATCGTGCTGTACGCATCGGTATATGCTGGTAGCTATATTCCTATTGAGCTGCCAGAGACAATGTTTGGCCTGTCGGCAAATGCAAACTGGATCATCATTCTGTTTATTTACGCTGCTATTGCTTCGCTGTTGCCGGTATGGATGTTATTGCAGCCCCGGGATTTCATTAACGGAATGCAATTACTGGTTGGTTTGTTCCTGTTGTACGGTGCGGTATTTGTATCTTTACCTGATATCACTGCGCCAGCATTTAATGCACAAACGGCGGTAGATACACCAAGCATTATTCCGCTGCTGTTTGTTACCATTGCCTGTGGTGCGGTATCGGGTTTTCATGGCATTGTCTCGTCAGGGACCAGTTCTAAGCAGCTCGACAAAGAAACCGATGCGCGTTTTGTGGGTTATCTGGGAGCGGTTGGCGAAGGTTGTCTGGCGCTAATTACCATTGTGGCGGTAAGCGGTGTTGCGCTGGCGGCTTCACCTGAAGAATGGCATGAGGTTTACAGTCATTTAGGTGATGGCTCTGTTGCGGCATTTATTACCGGCGGTGCTAACCTTATCCAGCAAGGCTGGGGCTTACCTGTTGATTTCTCATCTACCATTTTAGCCACGATGGTGGTGCTGTTTGCCGGTACGACCATGGATTCTGGCGTACGCCTGCAACGCTATATTATTCAGGAATGGGGTGAAATTTATCAGCTGCCAATTCTGAATAACGGAGTTGTCGCTACGCTACTGGCTGTTGCCTGCTGTTTACTGCTGGCATTTGGTGCCGGTGGTTCTTCCGGTAGTGGCGGCATGATTATCTGGCCGTTGTTTGGTTCGACTAACCAAATCCTGGCCAGCATGACGTTGCTGGTTATCTCAGTGATGCTTATCAAAATGAAACGTCCGGCAGTGTATACGCTGGTGCCAATGACTTTTGTTATCGTTATGGCTTTCCTGGCGGGGATTATTAAGCTGAAGGAATACTATTTAGCCGGTAATTATTTGCTGGTTTTCCTGGATGCGGTGGTACTGGTTGTGAGCGTACTGGTCATGCTGGAATCCTGGTCTGTGATTCGAAAATTCAAACAGCAATCTGTCTGAATGAAAAAAGCCGTCATCACTGACGGCTTTTTACTTTTAAGGGTGTCAGACTTACTTGTCTAAAGATATGCGTTAAATACACCAGCCGTGATGACCATTAACGAAACAGAATACAACACCAAAGAAACCTGGTCTGACAATTTTGCTTTTGCCATAATTCAAACCTCTTATTACTGAATGTAAGTTTAATGTAACAAATAAGATTGATTTTGTTAATTATTCTTTGGTATTAGATAGTTGGTTTAAATTAACGCTACTTGTAACCGTGGCGTAAGGCCTCATAATAGCCACTGTACATTCGATTCAATGGATTGCTTTTAATGATTTTACTGCTTGTTTATGTTGTTATCGCGCTGGGTTTTTCCTTCCTGTGCTCTGTTGCTGAGGCCGTCGTACTAAGCGTGTCTTCTGCTTACATATCAGTGCTGGAAAAAGAGCAAAAGGCCAGCGGAACGGTATTACGGGAATTAACCGAAGATATAAACAAACCACTTTCTGCCATTCTTACCCTCAACACTATTGCTCACACCATGGGGGCCGCAGGCGCTGGTGCCCAGGCGGCAGTAGTATTCGGCGATGCGTATCTTGGGGTTATTTCAGCCATTCTTACGTTGCTCATTCTGGTGTTTTCCGAAATTATTCCGAAAACACTGGGCGCAACATACTGGCGTTCTCTGGCCCCCGTTACGGCGTACTTCCTAAAATACCTTGTGGTGGTGTTGTTCCCTTTTGTCAAAATGTCGGAATGGCTCACCAAAGGGTTTAAGGAAGACAGTCCTTTGAGAGGGTTGAATCGTGCTGAACTGCAAGCCATGGCAGAACTCAGTGGCGAAGAAGGGCAGCTTAACGAACATGAAACGGCTTTTATGAAAAGCCTGCTGACTTTAAACGAACTGGTGGTGAAAGATGCCATGACACACCGAACACAGGTGTTTTCGGTGCCAGAAACCCTGTCTGTGTCGGCCTTTTTCCATAAGCATGGCACGATTAAATACTCCCGTATCCCAATCTACGAAGACGACGACAGCGAGCAAATAACGGGCTTTGTAATGCGTTCTGATCTGCTGGTTGCACAGGCCAAAGGCCTTGAAGAGACTACGTTGGCACAGTACCGCATGAACATGGTGACGGTGCTGAGTTCGATGCCGCTATCTACTACCTTTGATCAGTTTATTAAAAACCATGTGCATATTTTGCTGGTAGTGGATGAATACGGTGGCCTGGAAGGGATCCTGACACTGGAAGATCTGCTCGAAAGATTACTGGGTGTTGATATTGAAGATGAGAAAGATACCAACGTCAGTATGCGCCGCCTTGCTTATGTGATGCATCGACGTAAGCAACTGATGATGTTAAAAAATGTCCCCGATAGCAGCATGCAGCAGCAGGCTGGTAAAAAGTAGCTTACCGCTTTCGCCATCAGGGATTGTTCAGACGCTCCTGCCACATGGTCAGGTGTTCCTGACGCTTTTGTTGCAGCTCGCCGCTAACTTCAGGATCAGTGTGTAAGTCGGCAGGGATCATCAGCAACATGCGGTCACAGGAAAGCGCCGAGACGGCGGCTGCCCATACCTGTGTCATATGCACATTGCTTACCTGCGGGTTGTTGGCCATTTGTCGGGTTGCCGCTATAAGCGTTGCCATCAGGCTGTCTTCGCCAGGATACATGGTGACTGTGATGTCAAAGTCGCGTTTTAGCTGTTGATAATCCTCACTGTCCTGGCTGATATCCCGGCCTGTTTGCATAATCCCCATCACCGCAGACTGAGCATGACTAAAGGTATTAAACAGTTGGGTATGGAGTTGACCAAACTGGGACTCCAGGGCAATGATGCGCGGATCTGCTTTACTCATTTAACTTACTCCGGGCTGGTTAAGCGGCTAACGGTAACGAAATTATCACACATACGCCGGTGTTGTCCGGTAAATCCTGTAGGGCTATTTTACCTTTGTGAAAAGCCACAATCATATTGGCGATGTACAAACCCAGGCCAAGGTGAGGCGGACCATCGGCGGAATTTCCTTCAGCCCTGACAGACACCATGGATTGAGTCAGCTGCTCGTGCATTCCCTTGGGTAATAAAGGGCCGGTATTAGTAATGCTGAGTTTAATGGTGCGTTGTTCCTGCCACATGTGCAATGCAATTGTGCTTTGGGGCTGACTGAATTCAACGGCATTAGCAATAATTTTATCGAGCATCTGTGCAATCAGATCCGGTGAGCCGGAAAGCAAGGCTTTCTCACAGGACAGCTTTAACGCAAATTGCCGCTGAGGATAAGCATGCTGGTAGCCTTCCAGACAACCACTAACAACCTTTACAATGTCGAAGCGTTCGGTATCTTCCTGACTAATCATTTGTTCTAACCGGGTCGCTTCGCTCATGCTGTTAAGAATACTACTTAAGCGGCTGATTCCCGATTGCGCGCGACTCAAAAATACCTGTTGCTGGGCGGGATCTTGCACCTCATTGAGGGTGTCCAGGGAAGAGCGAACCACCGCAATGGGGGTTCTAAGCTCATGGGACAGACGGGAAGCCATGTTCTCCAGGTACGAGTTGTACTGCTGTAGTCGGCTTAGCACCGCGCTGAACGAGCGGGATAGATCGCCAATTTCATCACCATTTTTAGACGGGGCAAGGCTACCGACGATTTTGCCGTTCGGATCGATAACCGCTTCGGTATCATCCCGCAGTGCGCGAATCCGACTGGAAATACGATGGGCAAACATTAATAAACCAAAGGTGCCCAGCAACATCACCGCCAGAATAACGTGGAACAGTTGCTCCAGCGCCCGGTTACGCAAAGTGCGGATCCCATGGGTGGTTTGCTCTACGACCACTGCGCCCATGACCGAGTCACCAATGTAGATGGGATAAGCGGCGGATAAAATCACGGCTTTGTTATCCGGCGTGAGCCGCCACAAGGAGTCCGGCTCTCCGCTCAGAGCATGATTAATGTCTTTGCCTGCCAGTGCATAAGCATCCGCCAGCTCGTCAACAAAATCGCCGGGCGGGCGGGTCAGTATCTGGTAATACAAAGGCAGCAGCCATTGTTGCTCGATGTAATGCCACCAGTCCGGACTGTCACTTTCGGCGCTGCCGGCATTAAAACCCTGGGATGAATGGATAGAGCCTGAGCGCGCCAGCACCCGCTTGTGCTTGTCAATCACCCACACCCGCGAGTCGGCGTAGCGCAGGCCCGAAAGGATCCGCTCAATTTCCGGCGAGGGGGTTACCACCGTGCCCAAATCATCACTTTGGTTTGGATTCGCTGTGCCCACCGCATACTGCTTAATCCGGGTCACCGGATCGTCGACATCAACGATGGCGAAGGCTAATGCCCCGGATGTCATGGTAATGGGAAAACGCAATTCAACATTGTAGCCGGTGCTGGTTTGCTCCCAGCGGCCCTGGATCTCAAGGGCATTATTGACCGCGCGAAAACGGCGGGGATTTTCGTCCAGCTGATAGGCATTCACCCAGCCGGGTTTATAGGGCGAGATAATGTAGCGATGCAGCGTATCCTGCGCATCGAGCATGCCAATCAGGAGATGATCGGAACGGTCGACACTGAGACTGTTCGGTGCCCGAAAAACTACCTGATCATCGGTTACTGCAAACATTGCATAAAAGTACTGATCGAAACGCCCCACCATATGCTCCACCGATAAGGTAACCGGCACGGCGTGCTCTGAAAACCAGGTAACTACGTTATCGGCATTGTAAGACTGGATAAGTGGTGAGACGGCTTGCCATTCCTGTAACCGGCCATCAAGCTGAATGGGCACGTCTATGGGCGGTGCATACAGATCAGTACCGGGCCGGACGTTTTGCAAATAGGCTGACTGGCTGTCAAACAACGCCGGGCGTTCATGCAGTGCCGTTGCCACCGCCCGGGCTGTACCAATCATGGTTTGCTCCTGACCAATTCGCAGGTATTGCTCCAGCTCCCAGACATACTTGTAGCCAAGCCAGGGAATGGCAAATAAAAACAGCGACAATACGAGTAACTGCAAGCGTATTGAAAAACGAAATTTCACCAGCTAAGACCCCTTGATTGCCAGCGGCTATTGCTGCCAGCGATAGCCCATGCCATAAACGGTATCAATATGGTCAAAGCTTTCATCCAGTTGAATAAATTTTTTGCGCATGCGCTTGATGTGCGACGTTATGGTTGAATCATCCACCACCATGCGGGACTCGTCCATTAGTTGCTGACGACTTTTTACATGCCCCGGCCTTTTTATCAGCGCGTGGAGCATCCAGAATTCGGTTACCGTTAATGCCACCGGAATGTCTTTCCAGCTTACGCTCATGCGACTGACATCAACCTTCAGATGGCTCAGACGAATGGTGTCGGAATCCTGCCTCGGCGTAGCCAGTAAATCGGTCCGTCTGAACAACGCGGCGATGCGGGCGAGCAGGTGAGCCATGCTGATGTCTTTGGTCAGGTAATCATCTGCCCCCATGCGCAGACCGCTGATAGTATCGACATCATTATCCCGGGCGGTAAAAAAGATAATGGGTAACGATTGGGACAGCTGACGCAGTTGCTGACACAGCATAAAGCCGCCTTCCATTTCGTCTTTTAAACCAATATCAATAATTGCCAGGTCGGGCAGGTACTGGCTGAATGCCAGGCTGGCCGAGGGGCGGTCGGCATAAGCCTGAACCGTATAACCCTGCCCGGTTAATACCGCAGTGTAGTTATCTCGAATAGCAATATCATCTTCGACAATGGCGATTGTTCTTGGCATACATCATTTATCCTGTCCAACTGCTTAATCCCGCGTAGCCCGGGTAAGTACACTGTTACTATATCTTAGTTAGCAGACTTGGTCTGAAGTTCGGCTCAAATTCCCTGACCTTGCCATTTTTCTGCCACTTTTGCCCGTGACGAGACGGTATTTTTGCGCTTTGGCCGGTGTTTAGCTGTCCGTTTTGCCACAAAAGGCCATGTTTTTGCGCTTTTGTTCACCACATTGCCATAACTTACCTGCTTCGGCGCCATAACCCGCTGATGTAATTAGTCGTGTTCACAACGTAATTCGATTTAATGACTCAGAGGATATTTATTATGCGTAAATCCATTTATTCAGCTGTTTTTGCTATTTCCTGTTTAACTGCGGTAGCGCCGGTAACGGCAAAGGAAAAGGACCAGGCTTACGAGCACGCAGCCGGCATTGGACTCGGCTCTGGTATGGTTATCGGGGCTGTTGTCGCCGGGCCTGTGGGAGCTGCCGTAGCGGGGTTCTTTGGCGCGTTACTGGGCAATGATGTAAAACAGGATAAAGAGCTACAGGCCAATCAGGCTCGTTTAACTGCCCAGGCCGAATTGCTCTCGCAACGCGACCATGCCCTACTGGCAATGCGCAGTCAGATTGAGCAATTACAGCAGGAGAACATGACCACCAAAGTGAATGACATACAGACTCAGGAAACCCCTGCGATAACCTTGCAAAGTGTTGTGCAATTCCAAACCGGTGCCTATGACATCGCACCTGATTATCAGCAGCAACTGGACTTAATTGCCAAGGCTCTGCGAGGCTATCCCTCATTGCAAGCGCGCTTAACCGGCCATGCTGATCAGCGTGGTGACGCAAAGTATAATCAGGCATTATCAATGCAACGCGCTATCAGCGTGAAACAGTATTTACTGAATAAAGGCGTGAACGAAAAGCAGGTGTTAACCCTGGCTTTGGGAGAAGAGCGTAGTCAGCATAAAGAGTACGAAGGTACCTTTTTTGACCGCAAAGTCGTCATTGAGCTCGGCGAAGAAGATCCTACGCTTACGGCGCAGCGTTAGTTGTCAGCCAATCACTACCTGATTTTTACCCCTGAGCTTGGCATCGTACAGATTGATATCAGCCTGTTCGATAACCTCGTTCAGGGAGTGTTTTTCAATATCAGACACACTCACTGCACCAGCACTGAGTGTGACGCGTTTAAAAGGGGAGTTTTTATGCGGGATGTCCAGCTGATGTATTTCAGCAACTATCATCGCGGCTATCTCCTTAACCCCGGATAAGCCGGTATTAGGAAGCAGCATGACAAATTCTTCTCCACCGTATCTTATCACCGCATCCCGCGCACGACGCGAATAATAAGATAAAACCCCAGCGACCTTTTCAAGACACATATCCCCTTTCAGGTGACCATAGGAGTCGTTGTATTGTTTAAAAAAATCCACATCAAAAATAATCAGGCCGAGTGGCTGGTTATCACGCATCAGCTGTCTGGATAAGCGGGGGTATTCGTGTTTGAGGTAATTACGGTTGAACAAGCCGGTCAGCGTATCCTGAAAACTCAGACTCATTAACGCGTCCAGACGTAACTTACTGAGCAGGTGGTTTTTGACCCTGTGTTGCAAGGTATCGGCAACTAAAGGTTTTGTGACAAAATCATTCGCGCCGGATTGCCAGCAGGAAAGCTGAGCGCTTTCCTCGTGATCAGCCGTAATAAAAATGATCGGGATATTCTCGGTGTCGCGTTGTTTCTTTAATTCCCTGCATAGCTCAAGCCCACCCATTCCGGGCATATTCAGGTCAACTACCAGTAGATCGGGCACGCGTTTCTGACAAAACATAATAGCTTCACCCGCACTTGATACCGTCAGACACCGGCAAACGTTACTTAAAATAGTTGCAACCAGCGCAGCACTGATCCGGTCATCGTCGACGATCAGTACAAGGCATTGTTCAAGGTGTTTGGTAGTGGGTATTTGCATTCAGGCCTGACTTATTATGCCTACTGGCTAAGCGCCTTTTATTGTTTGGTCAGTTTAAACCATAGCACGGCTTTACCGGCTGACAACCTGAATAGCTAATGTAACGTATGTGAAAGGTATTAAAACTGCCTTGTTGGTATATTTTTTTATAACTTAATGAGGTGTATCGCCCGCTGCCTGCTACGAAATG
Organism: Marisediminitalea lipolytica; assembly: GCF_001758465.1. Taxonomy (GTDB): domain Bacteria; phylum Pseudomonadota; class Gammaproteobacteria; order Enterobacterales; family Alteromonadaceae; genus Alteromonas; species Alteromonas lipolytica. The sequence goes on along the minus strand of NZ_MJIC01000003.1, from coordinate 22,175 downwards.
ACCCACTTGAAATGCGATAATTTGTTACTATATATGGCTGCGTACGTAAATTTTCTGTCAGCGATGATGGCCAGGGCCATGGCTGTTAACGCCGCTGCCGCCTCAAAGCGTGCGCATAATTAATTCGCCAAACGGCAACTCAACAATCACGGAATACAGCATGCAAGCCTTAACAATAAGTGGGTTAACCAAAACCTACCGCGGTGGTGTTCATGCCCTCAAAGGTGTGGAACTGAGCGTTAATGAAGGGGATTTTTTTGCCCTGCTCGGTCCTAACGGTGCCGGCAAATCTACCACAATTGGGATCATCAGTTCGTTGGTGAATCCCTCGTCAGGTACAGTCAGTGTGTTTGGCTATGACCTTGTAAAACAAAAAGAGCAGGCTAAAGCCTGTATTGGTTTAGTGCCTCAGGAATTCAATTTCAATCAGTTTGAAACCGTATTGCAAATTGTGTTAAATCAGGCAGGGTATTATGGCGTGCCGCGTAATATTGCCCATGAACGAGCCGAAAAATACCTGACGCAGTTAGACCTGTGGGAAAAACGTAATGCCCGCGCCCGCGAGTTATCCGGCGGTATGAAGCGGCGTCTTATGATCGCCCGCGCACTGATGCACGAACCCAAAATGCTGATCCTCGATGAACCAACTGCGGGGGTGGATATCGAGATCCGCCGCTCCATGTGGCATTTCCTGCAGGAAATCAATCAACAGGGCATCACGATTATTCTTACTACGCACTATCTGGAAGAAGCCGAGATGTTGTGCCGCAATATCGCCATTATCGACAAAGGCCAGATTGTCGAAAACACCTCAATGAAAGCCTTGTTATCCAAGTTAAACATCGAGACTTTCGTCCTCGACCTTGAAGGTGAAACCGACAACGTTAATCTTGACGGATTTGCCCACCGATTACTCGACGGTAATACGCTGGAAGTAGACGTCGCCAAGTCTGATGGCCTGAATGCGGTTTTTAATCAGCTTACAGAGCAGGGGATTCAGGTAATGAGTATGCGAAACAAAGCTAATCGCCTGGAGGAATTGTTTGTCAGTCTGGTGGAAGCCGGACGTAAGGAGGCGGTGTAATGTCTGCCGGAAATAACTGGGTTGCCTTAACCACCATCTGGATAAAAGAATGTACCCGTTTCCTGCGGATCTGGGTTCAAACGCTGGTGCCGCCAGCGATTACCATGAGTTTGTATTTTATTATATTTGGTAACTTAATCGGCGAAAGAATCGGCCAGATGGGCGGTTTTACCTATATGGAATTTATTGTTCCTGGTCTGATTATGATGTCGGTAATTACCAACTCCTATGCAAATGTCTCGTCGTCATTTTTTAGCGCCAAGTTCCAGCGCAATCTGGAAGAAATGCTGGTGGCGCCGGTGCCCACATCGGTGATTATTCTGGGCTACGTTGGCGGTGGTGTGGCGCGGGCCATGCTGATTGGTCTGATTGTTTCAGTGGTATCAATGCTGTTTGTCGACGTTCATATTCATAATTTAGCGGTCATCGTTCTGACCCTGTTGCTTACCGCGACCCTGTTTGCCACCGCCGGACTGGTTAACGGTATCTTTGCCAAAACTTTCGATGATATCAGTCTGGTACCCACCTTTGTGTTAACGCCCTTAACCTATCTGGGCGGGGTATTTTATTCGCTTACCCTGCTACCGGAATTCTGGCAGTGGGTGAGTAAAGCCAACCCTATCGTATATATGGTAAACGGTTTCCGTTATGGTTTTCTGGGGGTGTCCGATGTCAACATTGGTCTGGCCATGGGCTTGTTGGTGTTGTTTAACCTGGCGTTATTTACCGTGGCTTACACGTTACTTAAACGCGGTACCGGAATTCGTTCCTGATTATGCAAGGTAATTCCCGCACGGTTGAAAGCCAGCAGCCGGGTGTTCACGAAAAACTGGAAGCGATCGTTGAGAAGTATCAGCATACTCTCAACCGTCGCCCTATTCATGCCCATACCCAGCAGGCATTTGATGACATTGCCGACTGGCTAAGCGACTGGCAGGGCGAGGTGATACTGGATTCCTGTTGCGGTGTAGGCAAAAGTACGGCGGGACTGGCATTACAGTACCCGGATGCTCGTGTAATCGGGGTGGATAAGTCTGCGCTGAGAGTGGGTAAACATGCCCATTATCAAAGTTCGCAGGATAATTACCGGGTGGTTCGTGCTGACGTCGTGGATTTCTGGCGACTGATGCGTAGCGCCCATGATGAAAGTTCATGGCGGGTAACAGGCCATTATTTACTTTACCCTAATCCTTATCCCAAACCTTCCCAAGTGCAAAAGCGCTGGCATGCCAGTCAGGCGATGCCCGATTTAATGGCTTTGTCTGAGCGTATGGAGGTCAGAAGTAATTGGTTGATATACCTGGAAGAGTTTGCTATTGCAGCAGCAAAGTATGGTATGGAATGCCAAATTTCTCCTGTCGACCCGGCTCTGCCCGCACGTACTCCCTTTGAACTGAAGTATCAAAATAGCGGCCAGACTTGTTGGCAATTGCTGGGTAAGCGAACCGGCAGTTAGTCTCTTTCATGCAGCTAAAATCAGCTTTTGTGTCACTAATGTGACAGATTTTCATGGGTTTTTGTTTTAAAATCCTTATAATCGCAATTTCTTTACGGACTCCCCCAGAGTGATCTGACGGGGTACTGGTAGCAGAATCCCGGGCCTTCTTGGCGTGACTGGGAATCTGCGCTACAGTCTGAAGATTGTGAAAGGTCACTATCGCAGTGGATAGGTGTTGCCATTGACCGGTGACCGTTTAGCGATGCTGCATTTTCGATAATGTGCCTGAGTGGCAGCGCAGCATCGCCATTATCGTTTTCAATTCGAGAGGTGTACAGTGTGGGTGAAGCACAAGTAAGCTTGAAGCACCTGTTTCGGGTTTTTACCAAGCCAGAGCACAAAGATTCCAAGCTGGCGCAAATTGAAGAGCACCTTTCAGACAATATTCTGGATTTCTTGTCACAACATGTAGTGACCAAGAAAACGTCGTTGGAAGAGGTGGAACAGGATTTTGCTGATGCCAAAATGCCTGAAACACCGGAATTTGTATCGACCCATGCCGAAAACCTGTTGGAAAAGCTGGTGGCACACTCGGTTAATACCTATTCGCCCACTTTTATTGGTCATATGACCTCTGCGTTACCTTATTTTCATTTGTCACTGGCTAAACTGCTGGTGGGCCTTAATCAGAATCTGGTCAAAATTGAAACCTCCAAAGCCTTTACGCCTCTGGAGCGTCAGGTGCTGGGGATGATGCACAACCTGATTTACGATCAGGACGAAGACTTTTACGGCAAATATTTGCACAGTGCACGCCATGCGCTGGGGGCGTTTTGCTCTGGCGGTACGGTAGCCAACATCACCGCGTTGTGGGTTGCCCGTAACAAAACCCTGGGCCCGCAGGGCAGTTTTCCGGGGGTGGCCAGAGCCGGACTGGCAAGTGCATACCGTCATTATGATATCAATAACCTGGGTTTGCTTTGCTCTCGCCGGGGGCATTACAGTTTATCGAAAGCCGTTGATTTGCTGGGAATTGGTCGGGAAAATCTGATCACCCTGCCATGTCCTAACCAAACGCTGGATCCCGCGCTGGCGTTAAAACAGGGCCGTGAGTATCAGGAGCAGGGTAATAAACTGCTGGCGCTGGTGGGGATTGGCGGAACAACTGAAACCGGCCATATCGACCCGCTTGATGAACTGGCCGATGTGGCGAAAGAGCTGGGCTGCTGGTTTCATGTGGATGCTGCCTGGGGCGGCGCGACACTGTTTTCCAGCGATTATCGCGGTATTCTGAAAGGAATTGAGAAAGCGGACTCAGTGACCATTGATGCACATAAGCAAATGTATGTACCAATGGGCGCGGGGATGGCCCTGTTTAAAAATCCGGAAGATGCCAACGCGGTGCGTCATCACGCGCAGTATATTTTGCGTGAAGGCTCTAAAGACCTTGGCGCCACGACGCTGGAAGGCTCCCGCAACGGCATGGCAATGATGGTTTACTCATCGCTGCATATTCTTGGCCGCAAGGGTTACGAATTGCTGATCAATCAAAGTATTGATAAAGCTAAGAAATTCGCCGCTATGATTGATGCGCACCCGGACTTTGAGCTAGTGACGTCGCCTACGTTGTCTATTCTGACTTATCGGGTATGTCCGCAAGTGATTCAGCAGCAGTTAAAGTCGTTACCAGCTGCACAAAGCCAGCGGTTAAACAGCAAGGTAGATCGGCTGGTAGTCAATGTTCAGAAACTTCAGCGTGAAGCGGGTAAATCCTTCGTATCCCGGACGCGTCTGGAAAGTCCGATTTATGGACCTTATCCGATTACGGTATTCAGGGTGGTGTTAGCCAACCCCATGACCACGAAACGGGATCTCAAAGCAATTCTTGAAGAACAGTACGAAATAGCTATGCGCAACCGCGTATGGCAGGAGTTACTGGCAAGTGTACCGCAGGAAACACTGGATCAGGCATGATCCAGTGTAATTTGCAGATTATCAATTAACCGTGTTGAGCCCATAAAAGCGGCTACCAGAATAACCAGATTGCGGTCTTCTGTTTGAGCCGGTAACAAGGTTCTGGCATTGCGGATAGTGATGTAATCAGGCGTAAAGCCAGCTGCTTTTAATGCTGTTTCAGCCTCTTGCTCAATGGTCGCGAAAGTCCCCGAATGATTCTCAATACTCACTCGCATGTTTTGCATGGTGGCATAGATTTGCGTGGCGGTAGCGCGCTGCTCTGCCGACAGGTAACCGTTACGTGAACTCATGGCCAGACCGTCCTGCTGACGACAGGTCGGCACACCCACAATGGTAATTGGCATTGACAGGTCTTCCACCATGGTGCGGATCACCTGCAACTGCTGGAAGTCTTTTTCGCCAAAGCAGGCCACGTCTGGCTGAACCATATTAAACAGCTTGCATACTATGGTTGCGACGCCGCGAAAATGCCCCGGACGGGAAGCGCCGCACAGTAAATCAGAGATACCAGGTACTTCCACAAAGGTTTGATCCCCTAAACCGCGAGGGTAGATATCATCAACAGCCGGGAAAAACAGGGCATCAACACCCTCGGCCTCAAGCTTGCTGCGATCCGCATCCAGGGTGCGCGGATAAGCATCGAGATCCTCATTAGCGCCAAACTGCATCGGGTTAACAAAAATCGAAACCACCACTTTGTCGGCCAGGGTTTTGGCCTTTTTTACCAGATCCAGATGACCATCATGCAGATTACCCATGGTTGGGACAAAAGCTACGGTGACGCCTTCTTTACGCCAGATCTGACGAATTTCGCGGAGATTATTCAGAGATTCTATAAATTGCATCATTTGTCAAAGCTATGTTCTGGGCCAGGAAACTGACCATTTTTAACCTGCTCGATGTACAGCGCCACGGCTTTTCGCAGATCACCGGTTTCAGCGAGGTAATTCTTTGAAAATTTGGGCATGTAGTTGGCGCTAACACCAAACATATCGTGCATAACGAGGATCTGACCGTCGGTATGAACGCCTGCGCCGATGCCAATCACCGGAATGGATAACTGGTCGGTAACTGCTTTGCCCAGTTTTGTCGGCACACATTCGAGCACCAGCATTTGCGCACCGGCCGCCTCGAGTGCCAGCGCATCTTCGATCAGCTGCCGGGCTTTGTCGTCTTCGCGCCCCTGAACTTTAAAGCCGCCAAAGACATTAACGGACTGTGGTGTTAAACCTAAATGGCCACACACAGGCACACCACGCTGTTTCAGACCGGTAATGGTTTCGCACAGCCAGGCGCCACCTTCCAGTTTTACCATGCTGGCACCGGCGGCCATCAGCTGGCCTGCATTTTCATAAGCCTGGGCTGGTGTTGAATAAGACATAAACGGCATGTCAGCAATAACAAATGCTGCGTTAACGCCGGCAGCCACTGAGCGGGTGTGATAAGCCACTTCGGCTGTTGTTACTGGCAAAGTACTGTCCTGTCCCTGCAGCACCATCCCCAGCGAATCACCAATTAACAGCACGTCCACGTTTTGTTCGTCGAACAGCTTGGCGAAACTTGCATCGTAAGCGGTGAGGGCGGTAATTTTGTCGCCGTTTTGTTTTTGTTTTACCAGAGTGGAAATTGTCATTTTTTTCATGGGCATTCTCCCAATGTTATTTACCCGGCTGAGCCGTTAATGCGCTGCTTGTTCGTTGATGGAAGCGAGACGCCTGAGTCCTTCCAACGAGCAACGGGATACCCATAAGGCCAGGGGGGAACCGTCAGGCATAATCATTTCTGATGCGATTTCAAAAAGTGGCACCAGCACAAATTCACGCTCTGCCATACCGATATGGGGAATAGTCAGATCAGGCGTTTTTACCGATTCATCGCCATACAGCAGGATATCCAGATCCAAGGTTCGTGGTCCCCAGCGTTCTCCTTCCCGAACGCGGCCGTGATAATGCTCAATTTTTTGTAACGCAGCCAGTAATTCATGGGGGGCCAACGCCGTTGAAATACGGGCCACCGCATTAACATATACAGGCTGATCCTGTGGTCCCATCGGTTTGCTCTGATAAAAGGAGGATGCTTTTAGCACCTGGGTGTCAGCAAGCTCGCTGATGGCACACAACGCCGAGACCAACTGACTGACCGAATCGCCAAGGTTACTCCCCAGGCCAATATAAGCAATTTGTTTACTGGGCATGACTGTCTGACTTTGGTTTACGTGGACGGCGACGTTTACGGGGCTCTCTCCCCTCTTCCTGACGCAGGGTATTCAGCATTTTTTTCTGATTGGCAGGCGATGCGTCCTGAAATTGAGTCCACCAGTCAGCCAGCTCCAGTAAATCGCCCCCTTCAGTTCGGCCTCGCGCTAATAAAAAGTCGTAGGCTGCGCGGAATTTGGGGTGAGACAGCAACTGAAAAGCCCGGCGACCAAAGCGGCGGGGCAGGCGTTGCTGCAAGTGCCAGATATCCCTGACCACAGTGCTGAACCGTTTAGGGATCATGATGCGCTGCGACTGACGATGAAGTATATCACCCATGGCAATGTTAAACGCGTCGTGACCATTTAAACCGGCTTCTGACTGTAATTTAGTGGCGTGTTCTTCTACCGGATACCACAGTAAGGTGGCAATCAGAAACGCTGGTGTAACCCGCTGGCCAGTGTTGATGCGCTCATCGGTATTCTTTAGCACCAGTTCAATCAAACCAATTTCTTTGCTATCCGGTGCCGCAAACACTTTGCCAAGCATTGGGAATAATGGCTCGAGCAGGTTGTATTCACGTAACAGCCGGAAGGTTTGCAGGCCGTGACCGGACAAGAAAAGCTTAAGCATTTCTTCGAACAAACGGGCGGGAGGGATATTCGATAGCAGGTGCGCTAATTCTTTAATAGGCTTAGCGGTGCGTGGATTAATAGTCATATCCAGCTTGGCGGCAAAGCGCACGGCACGCAGCATTCTGACCGGGTCTTCGCGATAGCGGACTTCCGGGTCGCCTATCAGGTCAACTTCGCCACGTTTAATCGCATTGATACCATTGGCAAAATCCGTAACCGAAAAGGTCGCGACGTCATAATACATGGCATTGAAGGTAAAATCGCGACGTTCTGCGTCTTCTTCGATGGTGCCAAACACGTTATCCCGCAGTAACTGCCCCTCATCGTCCTGTTTGGCCACCGACGGGTCTTCGTTATGGTGCCCACGGAAAGTGGCTACCTCGATAATTTCACGACCAAATACGATATGAGCGAGGCGAAAACGACGACCAATCAGACGACAGTTACGAAACAACCCCTTAATTTGTTCCGGGGTTGCGTTGGTAACCACGTCAAAATCTTTGGGTTTATGACCAAGCATTAAATCCCGCACACAGCCGCCAACCAGATACGCAGAAAAGCCTGCGTTGTTTAAGCGGTACATGACTTTCAGGGCGTTATCGCTGATATCTTCTCGGGAAATTGCATGTTCAGCGCGAGGGATCACCACACCTTTAATTTGTGGTGTTGATTCGCTGTCGCGGCTTAATGCGCGTTTTACCTTGTCCAGAACGCGGGTAATGATGGTAACTACTCCTTAAATCTCAGGGCCATTATGATAAGTAGATTCTGCCCCGTCGACAATGATTTCGTGCTGTTTAGGCACACTATTATACTGCCAGGCGTTAATGGCTGCACTAAGTAGTGATGCCGTTGTAGTGTGGTTGCTGGCGATATCCGCGAAGCCTAAAAAAGTCAGCGCCTGTTGCAGGTTATTCAGCGCATGTCGATTATCCAGTGGCCTGGCATGATTTTGTTTGCTTAGTTTACGCCCTGAGGAGGTCGCTGCAACCGGAATATGTGCATAAGCAGGTGGCTGTTCGCCAAGTTGTCTGTACAGCGTAAGGTGTGCCGCAGTGGTGGCGAGTAAATCGCTACCGCGCACAATGTGGTTGACCCCCTGGGCAATATCGTCGGCCACGACAACCAGATTATAGCTGTGCAGGCCATCCCGACGACGCAAAACGGTATCTTCCAGTGCATGGGGATCGGTAATTTCTACCGGGCCCAGGAGATTGTCGTTGAATGTGGTGACAGGTTGGTCACATTTAAATCGCAGGGCGTTGCCGGACTCGGCTAAGCCCAGCTCCCGACAGGTACCGGTGTAAACGCCCCCGGTGCTTTTTATTTGCTTGCGTGTGCACTGACAGGCATAAAGTACCTGCTGAGAACGCAGTACGGCCAAAACCTTGTCATAGTCGCCAAGATGGGCTGATTGATAACGGACTTTACCATCCCAGATAAGTTCATGTGCAGCAAGACAGTCGAGGATTTGTTTATCCGCCCCGGCGATACAGCGCGGCGCATCAATGTCTTCCATACGCACCAGCCAGGTGCCATTGTGTGCTTTGGCATCAAGATAACTGGCTAAAGCGGCGATTAACGAACCAAAATGTAGCGGTCCGGTGGGGGAAGGCGCAAAGCGACCAACATAGTGCGTTGAAGAAATAGGGACAGAGGTCACGATAGCGGTAGCCGTGAGAACAAATAATGAGACCCAACCACCTTTTGCGGATGCCGGGTTGAAGAGGGAGAAATTTCCGGCCAGTCAATGCTGCGCTGGCCGGTCATTGTCATTAACCCTGAAGCTGTTTTTCTTTAATTTCAGCCATGGTCTTACAGTCGATGCACAGATCGGCCGTGGGACGAGCTTCCAGACGACGGATACCGATTTCGATACCGCACTGGTCACAAAAACCAAAATCGTCTTCTTCGATGCGTTTCAGGGTTTTTTCGATTTTCTTGATCAGCTTACGCTCACGGTCGCGGGTACGCAGTTCTAAACTGAACTCTTCTTCCTGCGCTGCCCGGTCTACCGGATCAGGGAAATTCGCTGCTTCATCCTTCATGTGTGTAACTGTGCGATCTACTTCTTCACGCAACTGGTTACGCCAGGCTTTAAGTATTTGACGAAAATGCTCCATCTGAGCATCGTTCATATACTCTTCGTCATCTTTTGGCTGATACGGGGTCAGCCCGGCTAGTGCCAAAAGACCAAGGGATTTGGTTTCTTTCTCAGCTGGCATGTGTCACTTCTCCTACACTACGACACCCTAAATGTCCCGAAATAAACAAATATCTATAGCAGAATAGTATTGTACAGGCAACGTAAAGTGTCTATGTCTGACGAGGTAAACTTAGTGCTTTATGGTTTACCCCATGGCTGTACCCGAAGGTACCTGCATATTTCAGCAAGGCGCAAATATGACGTCCATTTATTAAAAATCAACTCTTTTTTTACAAAAATACTGGTAGTGATTGATTTATATTAATTTTTTCTTCGCTAATTTGACAGCCGACGGCGAAAACGCGGACGCCTCTCTGGGCTGCGTCGCGCACCGCAGCGGCATATTTGGCGTCAATATGCTCTGCCAGTTGTACACTTTTAATGCCGGTATGCTGTACACAAAATAGCAGACAGGTGGCAACGCCTTCTTCCGCCAGTGCCGCCAGCTCTTGTGCGTGCTTTGTTCCCCGACTGGTTACAGCATCGGGAAAATAGCCTTTATCGTCCTGGGCCAGTGTCACTGACTTCACCTCAATATATAGCGGCGAGTCGTCGTGTCGGGTAACACAAAAATCAAAACGCGAATGAAAACCGGCAGGACTGACTTCCCGTTTGACGTCGGTATAGTCGCTGATTTCTGTAATGGAAAAGGTTTCCAGCGCAGTCTGAACCAATTTGTTAGCCCGATGCGTATTGACACTTATCCATTCACCTTTGTGGGTTACGGCCAGCTCCCATGTGAACTTAAGTTTACGCTTTGGGTTATCTGAGGGGCTCACCCAAACGGTATAGCCGGGCTCCGCACAGCCTGTCATCGCGCCGGTATTAGGGCAGTGGGCGGTGATCTGCTCGCCTGAATCGAGCAATATGTCGGCAAAAAAACGTTTATAGCGCTTCAGGAGTGTGCCGCGCAACAAAGGTGAAGTAAACTGCATAGGTAAACCTGACAAAAATAGTAAGGAGTATTATGACTGACATGAAAGTGAAGATCACCCGTAACGCCGCCCCTGAGCAATGGGGAGATAAGGCGCTGATAAGCTTGTCCGGTGACGAAATTCATATTCATATCCCAAACGAGGCTGAAAGACTGCGCTTGATTCGTAAAGCGGCGAGACAAATTGACAGTCTTGGCATTCCGTCAGTCACACTAAGCGATGAATGGTCGGTTATTGATCAGGTTACTTTTGTGATGAGCTTTTCTAAAGCCCGCAACCCAGGCGCGGTAACGCTGTGTGATAATGCCGGGAAACCAGCCGCTGAGCAGCAAATCGCCGCCATGATGTTTGCCCGTAAATTAACTAATGACACGCCGGAACAGCTGGCACCGGCAGAACTGGCTCAGCAAAGCGCAGACTGGTTGCTCTCATTAAAAGGCGACGCTGTGACATACCGCATTGTTAGCGGTGAAGAACTGGCTGCTGAGGGCTGGATTGGCATTTACAATGTAGGGCGTGGCAGTGAACGACCACCGGCCTTGTTGGAGCTGGATTATAACCCCACTGGGCAGGCCGACGCGCCGGTAGCTTATGCGCTGGTGGGCAAAGGAATAACCTTTGACAGCGGTGGCTACAGCATGAAGTCCAGTGAAGGTATGCTGGATATGAAATGTGACATGGGCGGTGCCGCTACTGTAACCGGTGCGCTGGGTCTGGCAATGATGCAGGGACTCAACAAGCGCGTTAAGTTATTTTTGTGCTGCGCGGAAAACCTGGTCAGCGGACATGCTTATAAACTGGGTGATGTGCTGACCTATAAAAATGGCGTCTCGGTTGAAATTGTGAATACCGACGCAGAAGGCCGCTTAGTACTGGCCGATGGTTTGCTTGCAGCCTCTGAGTCTCAGGCTCAGTGTGTCATTGATGCTGCCACCTTAACTGGCGCTGCCACGGTGGCGCTGGGTTACGATTACCATGCCGTGTTTAGTTTAAACCCAACCCTTAGCCAGTCGTTTCTGGCTACTGCGCAGGACCAGCAAGAGCTATTCTGGCCCCTGCCACTGCAAACCTGGCATCAGGAAAAATGTCCATCGGCTTTTGCCGATACCGCTAACAGCCGTCCGCAAAAAGGCGGTGGCGCGGGCGGTGCATCCAACGCTGCGGGCTTCTTATCGCGCTTCGTTACGCCAACCGATAGCTGGTTGCACCTGGATTTGGCCGCGGCTTACCATGGCAGCGCAACCAGTGAAATGCCAGCAGGCGCTACAGCAGCAGGAATCAGAACCCTGGCAGCGTTTATTGGTCAGTAATAACAGTGCTTAACTGGCAGGCCCGGTGGTTAAATGCCACCGAGTCGCTCTGCGAGGATTTTGTATTTTTCTACTGCGTCAGAGTCGAATAAAGGATTGCCATCGCTGTCTTTTTCTTTTGCTACAAGCAAGCTTTCCCGTTGTAGACGCTCAACGCGGATTTCCTGAACATTAAGAAAAGCCGCTACTTCCTGGACTGTCATTAAACTCATAACTGCAACCTGCAAATGTGATAGTACAAAAAGTAAAGCGCATAAATACTAATTTGTGAAATAAACTTTATGTTTGGGTTAATGTTGGCCCAACATGTACATAGGGGATAACCACTGTCATGGATACCTGGTCGGCGGCAGTCATGCTGTTTTTAATTATGGATCCGCTCGGTAATCTGCCGATATTTATGTCGGTGCTGAAAATGATCGAGCCCAAGCGACGTCGGGTGGTACTTATCCGTGAATTGTTATTTGCGCTGGTGATTCTGTACGTCTTCTTGTTCAGTGGCCAGGCGGTATTGGATTTTCTTAATGTTAAACAGGAAACCGTAAGCATTGCTGGCGGAATAATCCTGTTTTTAATCGCGCTTAAAATGATCTTCCCTAAAGCTGGTGGTAGCCCTCTGGGCTTAGCCGCCGGGGAGGAGCCTTATATCGTACCGCTGGCAATTCCGCTGATTGCGGGTCCGTCTACCCTGGCGGCACTGATACTACTGTCTAACCAGAGTCCTGACAGGATGGCTGACTGGGCGCTGGCGCTGGGAGCTGCCTGGGTGGTCAGTGCCACCATATTATTCTTTTCCGGCGCTTTTCATCGTTTGTTGGGGGAACGTGGTCTCACAGCAATGGAGCGGTTAATGGGAATGATCCTGGTAATGATTGCAATCCAGATGTTTTTAGACGGTGTGGGTACTTATTTTTCTCAAGTAGGTTAATATGTGCCCCATTACTTTGTCGCTATCCTTTGATTAACAGGCATAACTTTGACAACAAAACTTTCTACCTTCGCCCAGGTCCGGGCATTGGAAGGCGCTGACGCCATTGCTTTCAGTGCGGCGCTGCTGCAGCGTATGGTTCCCAACTATCAGTTATTCTGTGAGCTTACCGAATTTGCTGAACCGGACACCCTGTCAAAGTGCCTGGAGCTTATCTGGGAGTCGCTGTGCAGCCCCAAAAGCAAAATCAATTTTGCCACCCAACTGGAAAAAGTTGAGGAAGCAACCCCGGATGTAGCCGACTATGAGACTTATGGCGTTTATCCTGCGTTGGATGCGGCTATTGCCATGTCTTCGGCTATTAACCTGATAATGAAGGTCGATCTACATGGCGCGGTGGTGGTGAGCAAGCTGTCCCAGGGCAGTGTAGAGGCTTACTTACTGGCAACTGGCGAAGCAGACGAAGACAATGTTAAGGCGCATCCGTTGATGCAGTTTGAGATTGCCATTCAGCAGGAACTGCTGGATGCGGTTAGTACCAAAGCGCCGATGACGCAGAAAGTGGCGACGCTGAAAAACATTGCCGCCAGTGAAGGGATCAGCAATATCGGTCTGGAAATCGGTGCTTAAGAAACGCTGAACTGAATCAGGCAGTATGCCAGTTGGCCGGTGTGTTTTTGTTTAATGATCTCACAACCCGGTGGCATCTCAATGGCGGGGCCATTGGCTTCCTGTTCAACATAAATCAAGGCGTTATCTGCGAGTAAGCCGTGCTGATAAAGTGCGGCCAGGGCAGGGTTAACCAGGTTATGCCCGAATGGCGGGTCGATAAAAATAATATCAAAGGGCGTTTTTAGCTGTGGCAGCACGCTCAGGGCATCGGCACAATAAACCTGGGCATTGGTTTTGAGCGTCGCCAGATTCGCTTTTAACTGATTGGCGGTTGCCGTTTGTTTTTCAATAAAAACACTTTCGCTGGCATAGCGGGAGAGTGCTTCCAGGCCTAACACGCCTGAGCCTGCGAAAACATCGAGCACTCGACTGCCCTGCACGTGGGCCATCAGCCAGTTAAACAGCGTTTCCCGGGTTCGGTCGGTACTGGGGCGTAAGCCTTCAGCATCCAGTACCGGTAAACGGCGACCGCGCCACTGACCGCTGATTATACGAACGCTACCGCTTTTTTTGCTGTGGCGTGAGGATGGTTTTGCTACTCGATTCATTATGCCAGTCGATGGTATTATGTGCTGAAACATAGCAGCACGCTTACATTTATTTTTGATAGTTTACCGCACAAAGCGGTTTCTCAGTAAGGAATTGTCACCACAATGTCTAAACTTTTTGGCTGGTTTAACAAGAATAAGAATGAAAATAAAGCACCAGAACCAGCACCACAGCAAGATACCTCCAACTCACCGGTTCCGGCTCAGCAAGACGAAGCTGCTGCGGTTGTAACTGATGCAGAAACGTCACCAGAGTCCTCAACCGACGTTAAGACAGACTCATCAACAGAAACCGAAACTGCAACAGAGCAAACACCAGCGGCAACCCCAGTTGAACCTGAAGCGCCAGCAGAAGAGCACGTGCCCACCGCGGAGCCTGAGCCAGAGCCCGCTCCGGAGCCTGCGCCAACCGTAGAAAAGAAATCATTTTTCGGTCGTCTGAAAGCCAGCTTGTCGCGCACCAAGGCAAACCTGGGCAGCGGTATTGTTAGCCTGTTCCGTGGCAAAGCCATAGACGATGACCTGTATGAAGAACTGGAAACCCAACTGCTGGTGGCTGACGTGGGTATGGACACCACGCAAAAAATCATTAATCAACTGGTAGAAGGCGCAAAACGCTCACAGCTCAAAGACGGTGATGCGCTGTATGAAATGCTCAAGAAGCAGCTCAGAGAGATGCTGAATGCGGTACAACAGCCACTGCCAGAGGTGATGGCGAAGCACGATGCAGCTCAGGGCCCTTTTGTTATTTTGATGGTCGGCGTTAACGGGGTTGGTAAAACCACTACGATTGGTAAGCTGGCCAAGCAGTTTCAGCAGCAGGGCAAAAAAGTCATGCTGGCTGCTGGTGATACCTTCCGGGCTGCCGCGGTTGAGCAGTTACAGGTGTGGGGAGAGCGAAATAATATACCCGTCATCGCCCAGCCTACCGGCTCCGACAGCGCATCAGTACTGTTTGACGCGTTGCAATCAGCCAAAGCCAGGGGTATGGATGTCTTAATTGCGGATACTGCCGGTCGTTTGCAAAACAAAGACAACCTGATGGAAGAGCTTAAAAAGGTGGTTCGGGTAATGAAGAAGCTGAATCCCGATGCCCCCCATGAGGTGATGCTAACGGTCGACGCCGCCACCGGTCAGAACGCCATTAGTCAGGCCAAAATCTTTAAAGAAGCCGTTGGCCTGACGGGCATTACACTCACCAAGCTGGATGGTACGGCTAAAGGTGGGGTAATCTTTGCAATTGCCGATAAATTTGGTATTCCTATCAGATACATCGGCGTAGGTGAAGGAATTGATGATTTGCGCGGATTTAACGGCGATGAATTTATCGACGCGTTGTTTAGCGAGGGTGACAAAAGTTAGTCCACACAATCGCTGACTGCACCACAATAATAACAGACAGAGTAGTTAGGATCCTTGATGATCAGATTTGAGCAGGTAAGCAAAACCTACCCTGGCGGCCAGGTGGCGCTGTCAAAAGTCGACTTCCATATTGCCCAGGGCGAGATGGCTTTCTTAACCGGCCACTCCGGGGCGGGTAAAAGTACGCTGCTTAAATTAATCAGTATTATGGAGCGTCCAACCGTTGGCCGGGTGCTGATCAACGGTCATGATCTTAACATTATCAAACGCCGCCAGATTGCTTACATTCGTCGCGACATCGGCATGATTTTTCAGAGCCATCAGCTATTGATGGACAAAACGGTGTTTGACAACGTAGCGCTGCCACTTGTGATTGAAGGCTATGGCCACAAGGAAATTGGCAAACGGGTAGACGCTGCGCTCGAGATGGTGGGGTTACGCAGTAAGTCCCGTAACCTTCCCATCACGCTGTCTGGCGGTGAACAGCAACGGGTGGGCATTGCCCGCGCTGTAGTAAATAAGCCGCCTTTGCTGCTGGCTGACGAACCAACTGGTAACCTCGATCCCAAATTATCCATGGAAATCATCCGGCTGTTTGAGGATTTTAATCAGGCTGGTGTGTCAGTCCTGATCGCGACCCACGATCTGGGACTTATCGCCCGCATGCGCTATCGCACGTTAACCCTGAAGAACGG
This sequence comes from Marisediminitalea lipolytica, assembly GCF_001758465.1. Taxonomy (GTDB): domain Bacteria; phylum Pseudomonadota; class Gammaproteobacteria; order Enterobacterales; family Alteromonadaceae; genus Alteromonas; species Alteromonas lipolytica. The sequence goes on along the minus strand of NZ_MJIC01000003.1, from coordinate 6,190 downwards.
GAAAATGATCACCGACGGCCTGACCGATGTTGAGGAAGAACGATGAGTATATTATTTAAAGGCCGCAGCCAGGGGGCGTCCGAACGAAAAATTAATATTGCTCAGCGATTCGTCATGTTCTTTGTAAACCATATACGTCAGGCCCTGGGTAGTCTGGGAGAGCTGTGGCGTCAACCCGCAGCGTCTTTGATGACCATTGGCGTACTGGGGCTCAGTATTACGCTACCAAGCACCCTGTATATCCTGGTTAAGAATACCGAAAAAATCAGTGCAGGCTGGGAGCAGGCGGCAGAGATTTCGTTGTTCTTAAAAGAGCAAACCAGTGCCGCTGAAGCGCAACAATTATTAACCCGCTTACAAACCTGGTCCGAAATCGATCGGGTAGTGTACGTGCCGGCCGATGAAGCGCTGGAAGAATTCAAGCAGTTATCCGGCCTGGGCGATGCGGTAAAGTATCTGGAGTCCAACCCCCTGCCGGATGTTGTGCTGGTGACCCCCGCAGAAAAACACACCGCGCCGACAGCCGCGCAGTTGTTGCTGGAAAAGCTCAAACGCCAGCGCGAGGTCGATATAGGTAAACTGGACATTGAATGGCTGGAGCGACTCTACGGCTTTCTGCAAATTGCCACCGAACTGGTAACCATCATTGGTTTGCTACTTTTTGTGGCGGTGGTGCTCATTGTCGGTAATACCATTCGTTTGAATATCCTCAACAAGCGCGACGAAATTCTGGTAATGAAACTGGTGGGAGCTACCGACGGATTTATTCACCGGCCATTTTTATATACCGGATTCTGGTATGGCTTGCTTGGCGGTGTTATTGCCTGGATGGCAGTGATCATAATCCTATGGTGGATGGACAGCAGTATCCAGGCTTTTGCCAGTCTGTATGACAAGTCTTTCCATATCACCGGGTTAACCGGGTCAGCCCTGATGACCATGCTATTGCTGTCTGTGCTGCTGGGCCTGGGTGGTTCGCTGATTTCGGTGCAGCGACATGTACGGGAAATAGAACCCCAATAGGCCAGCACGCTGGCTTGTGTCCTATAGTGCTATGAATTATCTGGCTCACTTATTTTTGTCAAAACCGACCGCAGATTCCTGTTTTGGTAATTTACTCGGGGACTTTCGCCGTGGCGTGCAGCTGGCCGATTATTCTGAGGCGGTTCAGGCTGGCGTGAGTAACCATATTTTTGTGGATAAATTTACTGATAATCACGAGCTGGTGCGCGATGCGCGACATCTGGTATCGGCCCCGCGGCGCAGATTTGCCGGTATCATGCTGGACGTCGTGTTTGACCACTTTTTACTGAAACACTGGGATCGCTATAGCGCTAAGGCATTCAGCACATTCAGCGAAGAGGCTTATGCGTGCCTGGAGCAGCGTGTAGATGTTATGCCTGATGCAATGCAGCCTATGATAAAGAGCATGCTTCATCATCGTTGGCTTGACACCTACAAGGATTTATCCGGCGTTAACAGGGCACTGGAGCGCACGGCTGACCGTATTCGCTTCAAGCACGACTTCCATGGCAGTATCGATGAAGTTCACCGACATTATGCGCAGTTTGAGCAAACCTTTCTGGCGTTTTTCCCGCACTTAATTACAGCGGTGCAGCAGCAACAATTAGAGCCCTGAGGCAGCACGCCGGAATTAGTCGTTATTGTTTACCAGTTTTTTGGGGAAGTAAGAAGAAATAGTTTTACGCACGCCGTTGCCCCATACAATCGCCTGGTTATATAAGCTGTGCAGGTATTTTTGATCAATTTCCAGCTCGCGGGATTCACGAATAACGTTCATCCACAGCGCGCCTTCAAACGCTTTAACCAGTTTGATGTAATGGTTAAATTCTGCCGACTTACACAGTAGCGCATCGTTAACTTCGTCGGTGAGTGGTAACTGGCGTAAAATATCCGGCATTTCCTGATCAAGCAGGGCATCAAGCAATGAAAACAAGCCGATCAAAAAGCCGATGGGGGGGTTGGAATTAAGACCTCTTTCCTGCGCTAACAAATCAAAAAACTTCGCTCTCACCAACGACATATGGAGTAATTCCAGCGGTTTGTCGTCGCCTAAATTGGCCATGGCCAGCAAGGCAATAAACTTCTTAATTTCCACCTCGCCCATATAATTTAGGGCATGTTTTAACGAGGTGATCTTATAGCGTTTATTTATGGTTGGGTTGTTAATAAATTTCAGCAACAGAAATGACAGTGCGGCGTCCCGCTCAACAATCTGGTTGATACGGTCGAGACTGAACTGGCTGCTGGAGCTTTCGCCCATCAAATCCACCAGGTTCATTTTGGATGCAGGCAGCTGTCGCTGGATGCGTTTCTCCGGGGTAGCAAAAAAGTAGCCCTGGAAAAGATGAAAACCAAGGTCGCGACATACCACAAAATCGTCGTGGTTATTTACGTTTTCGGCGACCAGCTGAATACTGGATTTCAGAAAGCGCGGAATATTTTGTTCAATAACATTGTAGTTGGCTTTGTGGACGTCAACTTTAAGAATATCGATAAGCGGGAAAATAGAATGTTGACCGCTAATCATCGCCGGGTCGTCAATGGCCAGTTTAAAACCCAGTTGCTTTACGTGTTTACAGGCATCAACCAACGCAGACTGCTGAGCCGGGTAATCTGATAATTCAATAACAACCGTATTGGGATTAAGCGTGGCGGGCAGACCGGCTATCAGGGTATCGCTGTTAAAGTTAATAAATGAGGTTTTGTCACCGCAGATATCATCTAAACCCAGGGTATGAAAATGCTGCGCGATATAACGGCTTTTTTCTTCGTCATGAATCGGGAAAGCGCCTGACTTACCATCTCTGAATAACAGCTCATAACCGAAAACATCCTTTTCCCGGTCTAAAATAGGCTGACGTGCGATAAATGCGAACATTAAAATAATTATCCTTGATATTCAGCAGGCCAAACTCACCCACATCTTAAAACTTTAACTTATGCTTAATGTTTGATCCATCTTTTGTTGTCTGACAAACGGTTTCAAACCGAATATTGTATTTCTACTTGCTGACTTCGTTTTGTAACGCATTCGCCCAGGTTAACGATTTTACATAGATATCGTGAAGCTGTTTTTGACCCAGGCCAAGTTCTGTCCCTAAAGTTCTTACCGTTTTCCACTGCCCCCGCTCAAATGCGGTGACCAGCATTAAGCATTGTCTGAGGACGTTATTTTCACCGCATAAAGCGGCACTGACTTCTGCGGGCAGTGGTAGCTTATCGACCAGTTCGCGCATGTGCTGCTGCATCAGTGTATCAAGTAACGACAGCATACCGGTTAAGAATCCACTGTTCTGGGGAGTTGATTGTTTTACCGCTAATAAAATCTGGTCGCAGAATCGTGCTCTTACCAGACTCATGCTAAGCAGCTCCATAGGTTTGTCATCACTGAGGTTGGCCAGCGCCAGTAAAGCGATAAATTTTCTCACTTCCTGTTCGCCCATAAAGGTCATGGCATGTTTAAGCGAGGTGATTTCGTTGCGTTTATTCACGTTTGGGTTGTTGATAAACCGCAGTAACAGATAGGACAGGGATACATCCCGTTCTAAAATGGCATTGATATTAGCCAGCGAAAGCTCTGCTGCAGCACTTTCCTTTAACAGACTCAGCATGTTAGTGGCTGACGAACTCATCTTGCGATGTTTGATAACCTGCGGTTTCGCAAAAAAGTAGCCCTGAAAATAATCAAAACCGAGATCCCGGTAATAATCAAACTGCTCCTGGGTTTCGATGCGCTCTGCCACTAAAGCGATATTGTGGGCCTTTAGTTGGGGCAGGGTGTGGCGAATTTGTTCGTCAGTTACCGTGGTGATATCAAATTTTACAATACTAATGATGGGCAGCAGCGCCTGCCATTTGTCTTCCAGGTCATAGTCATCAAGGGCCAGCCGATAGCCGTTAGCTTTAATGTGCTGGCAGGCTTCAATTAATTCGTCACTGACGTCGACGGTTTCGGTGATTTCAATCACCACGCTGGCCGGATTCAGGCTGGTCGGAAAGCGGTGCAGCAGGGTATCGGTATGAAAGTTAATAAACGCCAGTGCATCGCCAGTAACGGCCTCAAGACCGATGTTGAGGTGGCTGGCGGCGAGAATACGGGATGTTGCCTCATCGGGAGATATGTCGGGAAAGCAGTTTTTTTCACCATCGCGAAACAACAACTCATAGGCGTATAGCTGTTGTTTGGTATCAACAATGGGTTGTCTGGCTACGTAAGCAAACATTTCGAACTCCCAATACTGCATTTCGACGCAATTTAATTGCGTTTAATGATCTGGTTGTATTCAATGAACCGTAATATACGATGAATGTCAGCAATAATCATCCGATTCTCATTTTTCAAGCGCCGCACAGATTGCCTAACCATTTGAACAGCGGATGATTTACGGCATTGTGAAAGGCTAACGTACACTTACCGGTCAATCTTAGTTAAGCCGTGGGAAGTCACAGAATACGTCGGCTTAACATTATTGTGTAGTGCATTAACTGAACAGCGCAACGTACTCTGAGTCTGTTTGCTGGGTCAGATGGAATTAATTGAACTTTTTTATCGTATCGGGGTCTTGATAAGTATGGTATTAACCCCTATATTTCGTTTTTACTCGGGCTGTGTATCAATGGTGGATACCAACTGAATGAACACCAGCCCAGCTTCGCAATCAATAATTTTTGAGTTATTTTTTCGGTGAAGTGATTAGGATTTTTTGAGGTGACTATGAGCGTGGGTACAAGTAAAAACTTACAATCTATGGCCCTGTCTGTTCCACACAATGGAAATATTGAAGGCTACATTCAGGCTGTCAGCACAATAGACATGCTGACTGCTGACGAAGAGCGTGAACTGGCGTTGCGTCTGCGGGAAGACGAAGACATTGATGCTGCACGTAAGCTGGTAATGTCGCACCTTCGTTTCGTTGTGCATATTGCCAAGTCTTATTCAGGCTATGGCCTGCCACAGGCTGACCTGATTCAGGAAGGTAACATTGGTCTGATGAAAGCGGTAAAACGCTTCGACCCTTCTGTAGGCGTTCGTCTGGTGTCTTTCGCAGTACACTGGATTAAGGCTGAGATTCACGAATTTGTGCTGAAAAACTGGCGGATTGTGAAAGTCGCAACCACCAAAGCGCAACGCAAACTGTTCTTTAACCTGCGTAAGGCGAAAAAGCGTCTGGGCTGGTTTAGTCACGAAGAAGTGCAAACCGTCGCTAACGAGCTGGGCGTAAGCACTAAAGAAGTACTGCAAATGGAAGCTCGCATGAGTTCACAGGATCAGGCTTTCGACTTAAGTGCCGACGATGATGAAAACGGCAGCTTTGCGCCGGTTCAGTATCTGGAAGATAAATCAGAAGATGTTGAGTCCAGCGTTATTAACGATGACTGGGATGCCAACGCCACCAAACGTTTGTACTCAGCAATGAAAACACTGGATGAGCGTAGTCAGGATATTATCGAAACCCGTTGGTTAGCTGACGATAAAACAACGCTGCAGGACTTAGCCGATAAATATCAGGTTTCTGCTGAGCGTGTTCGCCAGATTGAAAAGAACGCTATGAAAAAACTGCAGGCTGCGATGGCTGCATAAGCAAACCATTCAGACCAAAAAAGCGCCTTTACGGCGCTTTTTTATGTGACCGGTCGCGAAGCGACAGAACACCACGGGTTTACCCGTGGATGAATGAGTCCGAGGCCTGTATGCTACGAAGATGGAAGTTCGAGTCTCATCACATGGTCTATATAGACTTCAATATCACGTCGTCTGGGTAACCAAATACAGGCGTCGGATACTGAAGCCTTTCGTCGTGGAGTATTTGCGCAAAGTGTTGCCGAAGCTGCTTCGAAGTATGCCCGGCGTAACGATAGAGCGAATGGGCTTTGATAATGACCATATGCACATGTTGATGGTCATTCCACCGAAATACTCGATAGCAGAAGTGATGGGTAAACTCAAAGCCCAGTCAGCGTCAAACATGAGAAAGACATTCAAATGGCTAGGAAAGGTCTATTGGAATGAAAATATTGTTTGGTCGCCGGGTTACTTTGTAAGCAGCGTAGGCTTAGACGAGCACACAATACGGAACTACGTTGAGCATCAAGGTCGGAAGGATTCAGATCAGCTCCGAATGGAGCTGTAACAGAAAGAACCCCGGGCATGCCCGGGGGAATCTAT
>NZ_MJIC01000002.1 GCF_001758465.1 Marisediminitalea lipolytica | reverse complement strand
TCGAAACCCCACGTAAACGTGGGTACTATCGGCCACGTTGACCACGGTAAAACCACTCTGACTGCAGCAATCACTACTGTTCTTGCAAAGACTTACGGTGGTTCTGCGCAAGCATTCGATCAAATCGATAACGCGCCAGAAGAAAAAGCACGTGGTATTACCATCTCTACTTCACACGTAGAGTATGACACTCCAACTCGTCACTACGCTCACGTAGACTGTCCTGGACACGCTGACTATGTTAAAAACATGATCACCGGTGCTGCTCAGATGGACGGCGCGATCCTGGTAGTAGCTGCGACTGACGGCCCTATGCCTCAGACTCGTGAGCACATCCTGTTAGGTCGTCAGGTAGGCGTACCTTACATCATCGTATTCATGAACAAATGTGACATGGTTGATGATGAAGAGCTGCTTGAGCTGGTTGAAATGGAAGTACGTGAACTGCTGTCTGAGTACGACTTCCCAGGTGATGACCTGCCAGTAATCCAGGGTTCTGCACTGAAAGCTCTTGAAGGCGATGCAGCGTGGGAAGCTAAGATTGTTGAGTTAGGTGAAGCACTGGATTCTTACATCCCAGAGCCAGAGCGTGACATCGATAAGCCGTTCATCCTGCCAATCGAAGACGTATTCTCAATCTCAGGTCGTGGTACTGTTGTAACTGGCCGTGTTGAGCAAGGTATCGTTAAAGTAGGTGAAGAAGTAGAAATCGTTGGTATCAAAGATACTACCAAGACTACTTGTACTGGTGTTGAAATGTTCCGTAAGCTGCTTGACGAAGGTCGTGCAGGTGAGAACGTTGGTGTTCTGTTACGTGGTACTAAGCGTGATGACGTTGAGCGTGGTCAGGTTCTTTGTAAGCCTGGTTCAATCAAGCCACACACTAAGTTTGAAGCAGAAGTATACGTACTGTCTAAAGATGAAGGCGGTCGTCACACTCCATTCTTCAAAGGTTACCGTCCACAGTTCTACTTCCGTACAACTGACGTAACTGGTGCTGTAGAGCTGCCAGAAGGCGTAGAAATGGTAATGCCTGGTGACAACCTGAAGTTCGTAGTAGAACTGATTGCACCAATCGCGATGGACGAAGGTCTGCGCTTCGCGATCCGTGAAGGTGGTCGTACAGTAGGTGCTGGTGTTGTATCTAAAATTATCGCTTAATCGGTAATTACACCAAATCCAAAAAAAGGTCGCGTAAGCGGCCTTTTTTTATGCTCGAAGAAAGCGCACCTGCTGTACGACCATCCCGGAATTCGCGCAGCGGATATCCGGGATCCCCATAACAGGCTGGTTCAGCCGATAAAGCCTTTTATAAAAAAATCCGTCATACCGGCCTCCGAGCCGGTATCCCCATAACAGGCTAGCTCAGCCAATATAGCCTTTTACGAAAATACCTTTTTTAGCTCCACGATATCATGCAAGGAGATCCCCGATAGTCGCTGAGCGCCTTCGGGGATGACAGAATAAAAACACACGTCATACCGGCCCCCGGGCCGGTATCTCCTTAACAGGTTGGCTCAGCCGATAAAGCCTTTTATAAAATAATCCGTCATACCGGCCTCCGAGCCGGTATCTCCATAACAGGCTAGCTCAGGCAAAACAGCCTTTTACGAAAATACCCTTTTTAGCTCTACGATATCATGCAAGGAGATCCCCGATAGTCGCTACGCGCCTTCGGGGATGACAGAATAAAAATACCCGTCATACCGGCCCCCGAGCCGGAATCTCCTTAACAGGTTGGCTCAGCCGATAAAGCCTTTTATAAAATAATCCGTCATACCGGCCTCCGAGCCGGTATCTCCATAACAGGCTAGCTCAGCCAATACAGCCTTTCACGAAAATACCTTTTTTAGCTCTACAATAACACGCAAGGGGGTCCCCGATATTTGCTGCGCAAATTCGGGGATGACGAGGAGGATATATTAGGGAATGTGCGCGTATGACGGTATAAATGCATCCGTCATACCGGCCTCCGAGCCGGTATCTTCTTAACAGTCTGGCTCAGGCCTAACAGCCTTCTCCGCAATGCGATGTTTAAGCTCTACGATATCATGCGAGGAGGTCCCCGATATTCGCTGCGCGCCTTCGGGGATGATGTTGTGGATGTATCGGATCAAGCACAAAGGTTGTTTTGACTCCGCTTCAAATAGTTAAACACTGTAAATTTAAAACAAAACTTTCACTGCGTGCTAAAAATCACTCGTTGCGTGCTAATTCCTGCTCAATTCGTTCAATAATTTTATTGGCCTCTTGTTTAAAACTAAACAAGACCGTGTCAAAAATATCGAAATGCAGCAGGCGATACATGGCAACGCGGTTTTTATAATCCTGACTGATCGTGGCGTACTCAATAAAACCTGAGTAATCCCGGTCAGTAATATAATCCGCAAACCAGTTGGTATGCTGTTCCCAGTAAAAGATATTATTTTGCAGGCTGGCCTGTCTGACCCCGTCATCGGCACTAATATCGTACAGATGCTTTGAATAAAACTGTGAAATCGCAATTTGAAGTGATTCGCTGTTAATTTTGTTGTTATCAGCGTGACTTTGCAGCAGATTATAACCCCTCTGATCGATAGATAGGTTCGGGAATCCTATTAATACGAACCTGCATTCGGTGCAGGATTCATATTCTTCTTTGCTGATTTCGTCGTTCAGAATTTTGTCTAGTATCACTTTTCGACGATTTTGTTCTTGAATCAACTGATCAATATCAGCGATGTCGTTTTTTAAATCTTCGACAATCAGTGCGTAAATATTATGGAGTTTCTTTTGTGCCTTGCGGTTCTCATTCCAGTTATTAATTTGCAGAGCAATTAAAATCCCCACAACGACAAGGATAATCTCGCCTATAGCATAACGCGAGTAAGCGGTAATCCTGTTCTCAGAAAGTAGTTTCTTGCGGATACGTTTAAAGAAAATTAGCATGAGACATCCTTTTCAATGGGTAAGAGAGCCAGAAACTCGCAGGTACATCCCAACAATAACAGGTCTTTTAGCAAAAAAGGCAATCACGTCGTAAGAACTCTCTTTTATCCGGCGCTTTATTTACCTTTTATTGCGGTGGTGGTAGTAACGCCAGTGCGGATGGGGGCAGTGCAGACATATCAATCATTACGCCTTTTTTTGCTGCTTCCCGTCCGATAATCGCACCAATTTCTTGTGGGGAGTTGGCGCCGGACTCTGCGACTGCCTTTTCTACCGCACCGAAAAATTCCTGAAAATGCCCCGGTGCAACAAACACCAATAGCTGCGCAGGTTCGTCATAGGGGTTCCAGAAACCGTGTTGGTTATTGCGGGGCAGCGAGGCCACTGTACCCGGCTGGGCAACCACTTCTTCATTGCCATTCAGAAAGTGAACGGTACCTTGTAATACAACAAATATCTCATCTTCATTGGTATGCGTGTGCGGCGGTGCTCCCAGTGATTTGGCTGGCAGAATTTCCTCAAATAAGCCAACTTCAGAGGGTAAGTCTTCAGCACTGACGTGATGATAGATAGGCCTGCCTGTGTACATGACAGGTTTACCTTCTCCAAGCTTAGAAAAAGCTGGCGTGTATTGTTTCTCTTTTGATTTATGCTCATGCGCGCAGGCTGAACCCACACTTAAAAACAGTAAAATCATCACCAGGAAGGTAGGCAGTTTAGGCATAATTGCTCCTTGTTTTTATAGTAAACCTTGCAGTTGTTTACCTGGCGCCGGACAGCTTTCGCTCAATGGTATGAAACAGCCATTGCAAGGAAAGGATATTTGCCATGGCTTCTACCAAAGAGGTTTCGGACTGACTGAAGTATCGCCGGCCCTTGGTATTGTCGCCATATAAATAGCCGGCAACGTGACCGTCGATAATAACGGGTACACAGAGCGCTGCTGAAACTTGTGGCTTAACCGGATCGGTTTGTTCACTGTCCTTTACCGTGGAATGTAAGGTTTCTACGGCAACACTGTTTAACGACTTGCTGCTCCAGGCAACTAATCCGTTACATACCGGTGCCGATATCGGGTGCTGCAATAAGTCAGTGGTGGCAGTGGGTGAATTACTGTCGGCGCCAAGCTGGCAAAACACGGCTGCGTGTTCGCATTTTATGCTGTGGAGTAAAAAGTTGCGGGCAAGTTCTACGGTAGTGCCAATGTCGGTGACGCCCTGTAAATCCTTTTCCAGAATTCTGAGCTGCTGTCGTCGCTTAAAGTATTCGCGATCGTGCTCTGCCACATCATCGAGCGATAGCAGTGTAAAGCGGCACACAGTATTGCCAACCAGTACCGAGGTAGTGTCATTAAGTTCATTGGTAAGCGCGATAGTCTGATCAGACTTAACGCCCGATGCTTCGTTAATTTTTAACAGCCAGCGATTATCGTTTACTTCAGCATGCAGGCTGGCTGAAAACTCCGCCTCTTTAGACTGACTCAGAACTATATCTGCCGTTGGTGAATTACCCAGCCGATATAAAATGCCTTCAAACAATAAATGTTCACAGGCAATACCAGAGTCGTTACTAAAAGCTAAATGCAAAGGCATAGTAACACCCCAAAAAATGGATACTGTTGAAATGTATTGCATTGAGTGTAGACAGCGCCTGTAATTTTGCGCGATTAAGACATCCGATGAGTTGTGCTATTTGGTCATTTTCGTCATGGAAACGTCATAAATCTGGGGTAGCGTCTCCATTTATTTGCGCTCTGGATAATGCAATGAAATGGGATTCTATCAAGTCACGTTTGTTATTAATGACGATGCTTTGTGTATTGGGCATGGGCTTAATGACAGTAAATCAGCATTATTTTGGCCAAAAACTAAGTGCGCTTAATGCCGATAATGTGGCGTTACAGCAGCTACAGACCGACCTTTTGCAGCTAAGAAGGCACGAAAAAGACTTTCTGCTGCGCCATAACAACCGTTACCTGCAACGTTTTCGCGAACAGCAGGTAACCTTTACGGCTAGTATCAATACACTGGACAAAGTGATTCAGCAATACCAACTACCAGCGACGCTGGTCGGTGATATTGCATCAGATACAGAACTGTACGTCCGTTACTTCTATCAACTGGCTGACTTAATGCGTGTTTACGGGTTAAATTCGGCGACCGGGATCAGTGGTGATTTACGTGAGTTATCCATGAAACTGAATTCGTCATCCGTAAGATTGCCAAAGGATCTAATTCATCTGCCGGGACAGATTGTGTATCTGGCGGCTGATTTTCAGCTTACCTTCGATGAGACTACCCAAAGTACGCTGTTAGCGCTGCTGTCTTCATTAATTACTAATGACAGAGTACCGGCGGACTATAAATTGCTGCTGCAAGAGTTCCGCGAAAAATTTAATCAGCTGGTCGCCACTAAAAAGAAAATAGGTTTTAGCGAGCAGCAGGGATTACGGGGATTGTTTCGCGAACAGGCACATCGCGTAGAAGATAACCTTGCTAAGCTTGATGCGGCGCTCCAGCCGGTGCTGGTTGAGCACAAACAACAAGCAACACTGTATAGTACCGCGATAGCGCTACTGACATCGGTCGCATTGATTTTGCTGTTGATCAGAAGTTTTGCGACCTTTCACCGGTCTTTTGCTAACTTCGTACTGTTTTTTTACCGCTGTAAGCGGCAATATCAACGTATAGACCCAAAGCAACTGGGGTTTTCAGAGTTTCGCTTACTGGCCGCGCTGGCCAATGAAATGGTAGAAAGTCGCCGGCAAATCGAACGACGCCTGGAAAAGCTGGAAGCCGCTTCCGCAGCAAACGGAGGCGTTGCACCAAAACATATATAAAGAGGGCAGTTATGCAATTTAACAGACTCGGCAGCAGTGACCTGAAGGTTTCAGAAATATGCCTGGGTACCATGACTTTTGGTATTCAAAACACACAGCAGGATGCTAACGAACAACTCGACTATGCTGTTGATTACGGTATTAATTTTATCGACACAGCCGAGATGTATCCTATCCCGCCGAATGAGGCAACCTACGCGGATACCGAGCGTTTTATTGGTAATTGGCTGGCAGAAAATCAGGCTAAGCGCGACAAACTGATTTTAATGACCAAGATTGCCGGCAGCGGTTTAGCCTACATTCGCAACGGCAGTAATATTAGCCGCGATACCATAGCAGAGGCGCTGGATGATTCTTTACAGCGCTTAAACACCGATTATGTCGACGTGTATCAGCTACACTGGCCAAATCGTGTTTCGCCGCATTTTGCCAAGCACTGGCCCTGGCGAACGAATCCCCATGATACCGATATTGAGCGAGAGCGTGATGGTATGCGGGATATTGTGCAAGGGATTGGTGAGGCAATTAAAGCCGGTAAAATTCGCCATTGGGGTTTATCCGACGACACGCCCTGGGGTATTCATACCTTTTTAAATATCTGCCGTGAGCTCAATGTACCTAAGCCGGTATCAATTCAGAATGAGTTTAGTCTGCTGCATATGAAAGACTGGCCTTATTTAATTGAAAGCTGCGTCTTTGAAGATATTGCTTATTTGCCGTGGTCACCTCTGGCCACTGGTTTGCTGACCGGGAAATACCAAAATGATGAACGCCCGCAAGGCAGCCGCTGGACCTTTGTCCAGCGCCAGGGCTTATTCAGAAACACCACCGAAGCCCATGAGGCGACTGCCCGGTACCTGGAAATCGCTGAGCGCGCCAAAATAACACCTGCTCAGTTAGCGCTGGCCTGGTGCAAGCAGGTTCCTGGTGTCACCTCAACGATTATTGGCGCCACCAGCGTTGCGCAGTTAAAAGAAAACATTGCAGCCTTCGATATCACTTTGTCAGAAGATACCAAAAAGCAGATTAATCAGGTGATTAAGCGTTATCCAATGCCGTTTTAATTTGACTCAGTCACATTTTGTTTACTGTGGCGGTGAAATTTGCCGCCGCAGAAATTCTGATGTTAGCTGATTTGCATAGTGGCGCTTTTCACCCTGGAAAAAATAAACCGTGTTCAGTTCAGCGCTGTACGTGCGATCACGATCGCCGGCGTCTTTTGCATTTTCCATTGGTTGGAACGCGACTACGTCGAGCAGCTTATTGACACAATAGCCAAATGCGCCTGCTTCGTCTCGCACAAGGAGTATTCGTTTGGCATCATCACTAAATTGAACTGATGGAGCACAATCGTCTTCGTCTTCGATTTCGCAAGCAAACAGTGGCCTGAAATCATAGATTGGGATAGCTTCACTTTCGACTTTTATCATACCAAACAAATAGCCCTGATCAGTCAGGGGGACAATAGGGGTGTTCCAGCGCAGAATCTCACTTACGCTGGTGATATCAACTAAAACCGGAGCACCCATGTCAAAATAGAGTCCCTGCTTTTCTTTTGACAGTTGTGTTTGCCGGCTTTTGTTCATGTCTTGCGAAGACAAATCGCGACAGAGTAAGGACACGCCTTTTATTTCATCCAGTTGACTGATGGAACTTGCGCTTATCAGCATGGCCAGAGGCGCTATATTATCGAATTTAGACAATGCATCGGATTGAATCGCTGATGTGGGTATCAGACTGGAAATCCAGTTTTTCCCCATATAGCTATTACTAATATTGGTGATTCGACTTGCATAATCAAACTCTGTTACGTCGATAATGCTGTCAACACAGAGGCCAATCTGACACTGGTTTGCGTGAATGATAACGGTAGGCAGTTTTGCAACGTCCTCGGTGCGCGGCTGATCAAACACCAGACTGCCAAGATCAAGAATGGGAATGCGTTTATTCTGATGTTCCACCTCGCCTAAAAAGCTATTACTGTGGTGGACGTTATCGACAATTGTCGTTTCAGTTAAGGTACTGAAAATATCTTCGGCCAGAAATGCAATGAGTCGCTTTCCCACCGTTGTCAGCATCACGGTTCGCTTTTCGCCTGCCGTAACATGGTGCCGGTGATTTATAGCGGCTGGAGGGGCCGGAACGGAGGGAAGCGCTTGGTCAGACAGCAGTCTCTCTGTGGACAGAATAGTAACCCCCTTGTTAAGCGAGGCAGAGACAAAGCTGCCACTTAACAATGAATGCTGGGCATTTATTACAGCGATGGCGTTTGCCGGCACATCTTCCATGCCCACGACACTGCGGATTGCAATACCGAGCAGTCGCTCTTTACTTCGGACGACCAGTATTGAACCATTGTTATCAACAGGTCGTTGGCCACGAATGTGCGTTGACAGGTCGATCACCGGTACAGTCCAGCCCCGCAAGTCGAGACTGCCAATAACCGCATCGTTTTCAGACAGAAAATCCGAATGGAGTTCAAACGGTACGACTTCACTGACACAAGTTACATCAACGGCAAACAGGCCGGAATCAATTTCAAAGATTCCGAAATTGCAGGCGTCACTCATTATCAATCATTTCCTTCAACCGATTTTAGTTTGTCCAGGATAATTTCCAGTTCGTGGGTGTTTTTCTCCTGAGTCTGGTTAAGCTCCACTATTTTCAACAGCGACTGACTGGTTTCTTCTATTGAGTTTTCGATAGAGGTAAATGTTGTTGCCGTGTTGTCACTTAACCTGGCACTGGAATCGATATTTTTTCTGGCATCCAGCACCATATTGTTAATTTCTTCGGCGGCATGGCTGGAACGTTCAGCAAGCTTTCTGACCTCAGCAGCTACAACAGAGAACCCAACTCCGTGGGTCCCTGCACGGGCTGCTTCGACAGCCGCGTTAAAGGCAAGCAGGTTAGTCTGGTTAGCGATTTCACTAATTCGGTTTACAATTTCATAAATGCGATTGTAATTGTCCTGTATTTCATTAATAGCTGACTGCATACCCTGAACCAACGACACGCCACTGACGGCAGATGTCGCGGATTTTTGTGCCACAGAGTTGGCATTTTCAGAAACGACAGTCACTTCCTTTATTGCGGTAATCATGGTGTCGAGCTGCTGGTGCATGATTTTGGTATTGGTGGAAATAAGCTGCTGCATCTCCATTTCTTTGGTGATGTCGTAAGCCACTTTAATCACCTTAACCACATTGCCATTGAGATCGTAAATTGGGTTATAAGAGGCCTGGATCCAGACATTGCGCTGGTACTTACCTATGCGATGAAAGCGTCCTGACAGGTGCTGGCCTTCACTGAGGTTGAGCCAGAAAGAACGATACTCCTCGCTGCGGGTGTATTCCGGCGTACAAAACAAACTATGATGGTCTCCCTGAATTTCTTTAAGGGTGTAGCCCATAGCGCTCAGGAAATTGTGATTTGCATGCAGGACATTACCTTCAAGATCAAACTCTATACAGGCAAGGCTTTTATTAATGGCTTCCACCGTTGCTCTGTGTTGCGATGAAGTGAGTTTCTGCTCAGTAATATCCGTTGCAAATTTCACTACTTTTATTGGGCGGTTGTTCTTGTCAAAAATGGGATTGTAAGTCGCCTGAATCCAGACCTCTTTGCCACCTTTACCTTCACGGCGGAACTCACCTGAGCGGAATTCCCCACGACTCAATGCGTGCCAGAAAGACTGATATTCGGCAGAACTTGCTTCTTGTTGACTAACAAACATTTGGTGATGCTTGCCTTTAATTTCATCCAGCGAGTACTCCATTAAATTAAGGAAATTTGGGTTGGCGTTTAAAATAGTGCCGTCCAGACTTAACTCTATGATGGCCTGCGAACGATTAATTGCACCAATTTTGCCTTCCAGCTCTATTTGACGGGTTTGTTCTTCGGTTACATCCTGCCCAATGCATAGCACTCGCTTTAATTGATCGCGTGTATCTTTAATGGGTTGAAGCACGGCATCTATCCATACGTCTCTGCCATCCTGATGACGACGTCGAAGCGTTAATCGCTGGGTTTCACCTAGTCTGAGTTTGCGCCATACCTCGGAATATTCGGGCGAATTTAAGTCTTCCTTGAAAATGAGTTTATTCTCATCCAGATTTTTGAGTGCCGTTGATGTGTAGCCCACCGCCCTTTGGAAGTTTTCATTTGAGGATATCAACTGGCGATTCCTGTCCAGCTCCCAGATACACTGACTAGCGTTCATTGCCGTATTTAATGTACTGATTTCACGTTCCTGGTGTTTCTGGCTGGTGATATTAGTGGCGAACTTTATGACCTTTATTACTTTACCATCAAGGTTGGTAACCGGTGTATAGGTGGCAAAAAGCCATACTTCATCACCATTCGCATCGAAGCGGAGGAATTCGCCACGTTGTGGTTTACCGCTTTGTAAAGCACGCCAGAATTCAGCGTACTCCTGGCTGGCCTCATAGGCTTCATCAACAAAAATGCGATGGTGTTTACCCACTATATCGCTTTCCTGGTAGCCCATTACCGAGCAAAACATCTGGTTTGCCTGGGTGATGGTACCGTCATTACAAAATTCGATGATGGCCTGGGTACGGTCTATTGCATCCAGTTTGGCCTGCATTGCCGCCTTATTTAAATGTTGAGCGGTAATATCTTCGCCACGAAAAAGAATATGCGGTGATTTTTTTGAGCCTAAACGAATACAGTTGAAGCTACTGTGAACCCAGACTTCTTCACCGTCACGATCGATGAATGTGTAATCCTGTTTCATCTCTTCGCCGGGCGCGAGAGGAGCCCACAATGTCTCATAATGACTTGTATGCAGCATTTTAGGGTGGCAAAGCTCGCTAAAGGTTTTGTCTTTTAGTTGTTCTGCGGAATATTTTAATAATGTGCAGAGTTGCTTATTGAATTTGATGAGCGAGCCAGTGGTATCGAATACGGCCTGAACCTGCGTGGCCTTTTCGTCATCAAAGTGGCTGTCAAAGAAATTACCTGCCGAAACGCAATCAGTGTTGTCCATTCCCATAAGAACAATGCAGTCTTTACCCTGTATTGATGTCTGAGTCAGTGTGGTTAGCAAGGTACTGGCTTTGTTGGCTTTGCATCTAAGGTAAATACGTAATGGCAATGATTGTTGGAGCTGGGCAAAATTCAACTGCTCGTCCAGCTCAAAATCGCTGTCAAAGCTGACTGAGCTGATATCTTCACAATCGATAAAATGAGAGAAAGCAGAGTTCGCTTCGACCAAGCGGCCATTAGTATCAAAAACGCCTAAGCAAACTGACTCGTCTACCCATTCAGGTAAGCATAACCCGGCGTTGAGCGCGTCATAATCAGCCTCGTGTTCATCGGTGGTGGCGCTTGCGTCTGGACTTACATTTGAACTATCAACCATTGCTATCTCTCTTTAAAAGGCTGCTGCAGTATTGTCTGAACACAGTGCCTGATTTCACAAAATGACTATTAATAAAGGTAGTTCACTATGGCGTTAGTGCCATGCTACTAAAGGTTTATATTTATAATTGTAAATATTATTTTGGGGCACTTTTGTTAAAATATGAGGATTTAATTGGCAGCTAATACGCCATGCCGATCAAGGGTGAATAACTTTTGGGTGGGTATGTGTGTTCAGTCCAATGACTTTTGTGCCACATTAAGACAAAAAAAGGCCACATATAATGTGGCCAACTTGGGAACAACCGAACACAACGGGCAGCACTGAGCATACTGCCTCGTATAAGTGTAGTACTAGAATGCATATTTCGCAGAAAATTGCAGACGGCTCATATCACCTTCCAGTCCCGCTTCGGTTTCACGCTTGGCGTACGCGTATTCCGCTCCTACAGTCATGGTTTTTGACACTGAATAAATGTAGTTTACTCGTGCGCTGTAGGTTTTATCCGTGTAATCACCCATGGTAACGCTGGTAATTTGTTCCGCATCGGCGTCAAACGCAGAGAACATAACACTTGAACGGGCTTTGTCGGTCCACATGTGGCGATAGGCAATAGCATAACCAGTTGAGTCTACGGCATCCAGGCTACCATTTTCCGGGTTGTAAACTGCACCTTGCGCAGCGTTCAGTGCGGCATAACGGCCAATACCAGAGCCAGTGTAGAACGACAGGCGGATATCGTCGGTGTCACCGATTTTAATTTTTGAGGTTAATGAAATACCCATGCCAGTGTCTGACGCATCTATGCCGTCTACTTCATAAGACAACTGACGGAATAAACCGGCAACTTTAAAGTGACCCCAGTCGCTCTTCATGGTGTAAGCAGCAATCACATCAGGTACGGAGTTGTCGTCTGTTGCACCCACACCCACCACGGTGGTTTCCGGATTTTCTAAGGCAAAATCAAAGCCGTTCTGTGAGTAACGAACCATGGTCTGACGGGCAAAGGTTACGCCGTCAGTGGTACCGATGAAGTCCAGCGACTCAGGTAACGCGCCAACATCCATGAAAGTGGTCCAGGTCTGACCTACCAACCAGTTTTTATATTTCAGGAATGCGTGGCGCAGACGTGGGAGGTAAGAGTTACTGATACGCTCGTTGTCGTAGTCACCCTTGGTCACCATAAAGTCGAATTCCAGTACACCAGTAATGCTGTCAGAGTCACTCACCGGCGTATTGGTGGTAAAACGAAAACGCGATTGTCTTACATGACCGTCAAAACGACCGCCAATGTCATCATCCGCAGCGCCAACAGCGATGGTAGATGGTACGTAAAAATCGCGGTTCAGTGGATGGCCTTCGCCATTAGAGTAGTCACTGTAAATACCATCGGCTTTTACGTAACCGGTAAATTTTACATCAGTTGAGCCAATAGTAGCGGCGTTGGCAGATGCCATTGCAAAGCCAGCTACAGCCAGAGATACTGCACGGGTAATTGTTTTCATAGTGGTTTTCATGTTTCTCGTCCCATGTTCCAAATATTGGAGGTTTGGTAAAAAAAGTGTAAAAATACGGTTAACGAAGATTAATTTGGATGAGTTTAGACCAATTTGAAATTAGCGGATGGTCTATAAGACGAAAGTCGTAACACAAGGTAAGTAAATAGAAATTTCGCTTTCGGTAAGACCAAAGTCGCATTTTTCTTTGGTCAGGAACGGCTACATTGATCTATCAACAATATCACTGCTTTTTATTAAAAATTGGAGGCACATCAAATGACTGCCAGCAAGATATACCCGGTTCCTGAGGACATCAAAGCGTCAACACATCTGACTGAAGAACAGTACTTCGAAATGTACAAGAAGTCGGTTGAGGATCCTGAAGGGTTCTGGGGCGAATATGCCAGCACGTTGGATTGGTATACCAAGCCTACAAAAGTAAAAAACACCACCTTTGGCCCGGAAACCGTTTCGATTAAATGGTTTGAAGATGGCGAAATAAACGCCAGTTATAACTGTATCGATCGTCATTTAGCAAAAGATGCCAAGAAAACCGCTATTTTCTGGGAAGGTGACTCACCTGAAGACAGTGATGAGATCAGCTATCAACAGCTGCATTATGAAGTATGTAAGCTGGCAAACGGCCTGAAAAAACTGGGTGTAGAGAAAGGCGACCGCGTCGCTATCTACATGCCAATGGTACCTCAGGCAGCTTATGCAATGCTGGCCTGTGCCCGTATCGGTGCTGTTCACTCGGTTATCTTTGGTGGTTTCTCACCAAATGCGATTGCCGACCGTATTAATGACAGCAGCGCAAAAGTCGTTATCACCTGTGACGAAGGCCGCCGTGCTGGTCGCAGCGTACCGCTGAAAGCTAACGTAGACCGTGCGCTGGCAAACGGTGCTTGTCCTTCGATTACCAACGTTATTGTACACAAGCTGACTGGCGGCGATGTGGCATTCGATGACAGTGTGGATGTTTACTGGGATGCGCTGGTAGAAGATTGTTCTGCGCAGTGCGAGCCTGAAGTGATGAACGCCGAAGATCCACTGTTTATCCTGTATACCTCTGGTTCTACCGGTACCCCTAAAGGTGTTGTACATACCACCGGTGGTTACCTGTTATATACCGCAATGACCTTTAAATATGCCTTCGATTATCGCGAAGATGATATTTACTGGTGTACGGCGGATGTGGGCTGGATCACCGGCCACAGCTATATGACTTACGGTCCGTTAATCAACGGTGCAACCCAGGTATTCTTTGAAGGTGTACCTACTTATCCGGACGTACGTCGTATTGCTCAGGTAGTAGAAAAATACAAAGTTAACTCACTGTACACTGCGCCAACCGCAATTCGTGCATTAATGGCACACGGCGAGGCGCCGGTAGAAGGCTGTGACTTGTCATCACTGCGCCTGTTAGGTTCGGTGGGTGAGCCAATCAACCCTGAAGCCTGGGAATGGTACTACCGCGTAATCGGTGAAAGCCGTTGTCCGATTATGGATACCTGGTGGCAAACCGAAACCGGCGGCATGATGATTTCTCCGCTGCCGGGTGCAACACCGCTTAAACCTGGTTCTGCTTCTCGTCCGATGTTTGGTATTCAGCCTGCGCTGTTCGATGCTGAAGGTGCTGAGCTTGAAGGCGCAAACGAAGGTAACCTGGTTATCAAAGACAGCTGGCCAAGCCAGGCGCGAACTGTATACGGTGATCATGAGCGCTTTATTAACACTTACTTCAGTGCTTATAAAGGCGTTTACTTCACTGGTGACGGTGCTCGTCGCGACGAAGACGGTTACTACTGGATCACCGGTCGCGTGGATGACGTACTGAACGTTTCTGGTCACCGCTTAGGTACTGCTGAAATCGAAAGTGCACTGGTTGCTCACCCTAAAGTGGCAGAAGCTGCGGTAGTGGGTTACCCCCATGACATTAAAGGTCAGGGCATCTACGTGTACATCACGCCTAATGAAGGTGTTGAGCCGGATGACGATCTGACTAAGGAAATCCGTGCCTGGGTTCGCACCGAGTTGAGCCCAATCGCAACGCCGGATATGATTCAGTGGTCTCGTGGTCTGCCGAAAACCCGTTCTGGTAAGATCATGCGTCGTATCCTGCGTAAGATTGCCGCCAATGAGCATGAGCAACTAGGCGATACGTCAACGTTGGCGGATCCGTCGGTTGTTGATACACTCATAGAGGAGCGTCTTAATAAGTAAACGGAGTGCAAATGATAACGCTGCTGATTGCCGATGATCACCCTTTATATCGCGATGCGCTAAAGGGAGCGTTATCATTGTCATTGCCAGACCTCACTATCCTCGAGGCTGGCGATCTCACTGCGACGGTCGACATGCTTGAAAAAGAAGATGTCGACCTTTTGTTACTTGATTTACATATGCCGGGCAGTAACGATCTGTTCGGCTTATTACATATCCGCAAGCTTTACCCCGATTTACCCGTAGCCGTAGTATCCGGCACCGAAGATGCCACCATTATCTCCAAAATAGTGGGTGTGGGTGCTCTTGGGTTTATTCCTAAAACCACCAGTGCTGATAATATTGCCAAAGCGGTGCAGGTGATTTTGGATGGCGATATCTGGCTGCCAGAATCAATTAGTGAAAAAATTGAAGATGTCGATGAGGCGTTTTCTGAACTGGCTGACAAAGTGTCGAGTCTGACTCCTTCACAGTACAAAGTGCTGTGCTATATGCGCGATGGTTTGCTCAACAAACAGATTGGCTACAATCTGGATATTGCCGAAGCTACTGTTAAAGCACACGTTACGGCTATCTTTAAGAAGCTTGGGATCAATAATCGTACTCAAGCGGTGCTTATTGCTTCACAGTTGGAGCTTGAGCCTCCGGCTAGCTCTGCCAAATAAACCTTTATTTAAACAGATGCTCTAAAGGGCTTGGATAATGTGCCAGTGCCGCTTTGGTATCGGCAGACAGCAGGGGATTTTCCAGTTCATATAACGTTCTGCCCATTAACAGGTTTCTGGCGCGGATATAAAAAAACTGGGAAGTCAGCAAGCGATTTAAGTCGCCATTGGCCGCCAGAATGGCCAATCCTTTGAGCAGTCGTTCGGCCAGTTCGGGTTTGTCCTTCGTCACAAAGAAAAACATCGGGTTGCTGTAATGCAACGCGGTATGCGCTTTGATAATAAGCTGGCCATCCGCGTGTATCGATAACTCTTCAAAAACTTCGTGTGCAGCACGGGGAAAATAATCCACACTACCTTGCTTTAATCGGCTGTAGGTATCCTCATAATTCGCAGTAGTCAGTGCATAGCCGTTGTATTCCATAATGCTCGTATCCGGCCAGTCAGCCCCTTGTATTGCCATTAATGATTTTAGCTGCGCTGGTGACTGGAGTGATGAGAAGCGCGGATCAGCCTCTCTGCACACCAGTACCCGGTAGCCAAAGAGTCCGGCGGTTAAGGGAATACGAATGGGGATAAACTGCTGTTCACGTTTGATAGTTGTCACTGACCAGGTTATGTCAGTAATGCCGAGTTTCAGGTTATTAAACTGTTCAGCCTGGGTTGTCCGCTGTGGATTTGTTTTTAAAACTACCGGACCAAACTGTTGTTCTGATTGCGTTAAAGCCAGATTAAGCAGCGTTTTGATATAAAAGTAAAAGTCACCCGTACCAGGCTGAAATGTTGGTATTACGACGTCTTCGACTGACTCCTTTGGCAAAGGATTTGCCATTAAAGAAGTGCTTATAAACAGGCAACAAGCAGCAAACCACTGAGTACCAGATTTAAAAGGGCGCATGACCAAAGGGCCGTTAAACGGCCAATGCCAATCCAGGCTGACAAAGCGCCAGTTTGGTAAATAGGGGTTGATTAAGGTTTAACATAGGGAGCCTGCAACAAATCCTTGTAAGTCTCTTCTGCCTCTTTGCATCCTCCCAAAGAGCCATGGTTAGTTAATTCAAAAACTTTTCTGCCTGGTAACAGCGAAACGGCAGTTGTATACCAATCCTGTTGTTCCAGCAGTGCAAGGAACTCTCCGTTTTCGATATTCCGTTGAAAGCCAAGGGTAAGTCGGTTGGCCAGCTTTTGATTGTGCTTTTCTACATAAAGTAAAAAAATTAATGGGTAGCGAAGCGCGTGGCCGGGAGCAATAACCAGCCCCTTAGTGTTAGCAATTTCCATCTCGCCGATGACTTCGGCAATGCCTCTGGGATAGAAATCAGCCAGTCCTTTTTCTACGGCGCGATAGGCGGAGAAACGGTCGGAGGAAAGAACCGTAAAGCCATTTTTTACCAGGATGTCGTAATCGTGCCATTTGGGCGATTGCACGGCGATTAAGCTGGTCAGGTCGTTGAGTGTGTTAATCTGGTTAAAGCGATGGTCGGTTTCTCTGATCAGATTTACGCGGAAGCCAAACAAACCCGCAATCATCGGTACTGGCACCATGCGATAATCACTATTTCGTTGCACAGAACACGTTGCCCAAGCGACGTCCGTTATCCCCTGATTCAGGTTGCGCAGCTGTCGTTCTTCTTCAACAGGTATTTTAAGGCGAACTATTTCCGCTGCGCCAAAGTCATCGTTGGTGACCCTTACGGCTTGTTCCAGTTGCAGCGCAAGGTAGTTAACAATAGGGTGCTCTGTCGTAAAGGTCGGTATACGAATGACCTCGGCAGCCCGGACGGTCAATGAATAAACTAAAGATGTAAAGGCAACGACCCAGGCCAGCTTCTTCATGCGTAATGAAATTCCGTTATGACTACTCTGAGAGTATAGGCGACTGATCTCATTCCTGCACAGCAGTGACAGCGAATACCGCTAGTCATGTAAATATGAGTTAACGGGGAAAGTCGCTTTGCAATTAAGCGGCACTTTCCCCGCAGGACGTTATTTGCTGCGAAGAATAAACTCGTATTCCGGATCCACATAAAACTTGCCATTCATTGCTTGTCTGCCCAGTAGCATCAGGTAAGTCATTTCCGAGCGGTCGGTCAGGGTTAACTTGATTTTCCACGAGCGACTGCCCATTTCCAGTTTGGTGGAAATCACGTAACGTCGCTGGCGGTCGGCGGTGGAGCTTTTAATTTTTTTCTGACTCAGCACTTTGCTTTCGCACCGCACGGTTCGGGCCACATCATGAATATCCGGATGGATATCAAAACGGATCCAACGCGCGCCGTCCTGTTCAAACTCTTCGATATTATCCACATGCAGCGACGAGGTGGCTGCACCCGTATCTACCCGCATTACCAGATTAGTGATACCGAGTTGTGGCAGGTTGCCGTACTCCAATGCACCAATCATTTGTTTGGTTTTACTTGATCTGCTCATTTAAATTGTCACCGTAGAGTCATTGGGTACCAGATTGTCTTGTAGCATTTCAACCTGTTCAGCAACAGTATCTGGCGTTTTGAAATAAGCGATGTGATAGATGGCCTCGCCTTCCTGAGTTAAAGGAATATTCTGCTTACCAATCACCACGCCTTCAGCCGGACTAATAATTACCCCCTGCGACTGGCCAAAAGAGTCAGCTATGGTGGCCAGCTTATCGCCTTTTTCCACATGATCGCCCAGTTGCGCCAGGTGGTTTATAAAGCCACTTTCCGGCGCGCGCACCCAACCACTTGAGCGGGCGATATACGGTTTAATCGGCACGCCCTTCGCACGGCTTTTATTAAGCATTCCCAGATGACGCATGGTGTTGATAATGCCTTTTACGCCGGCCCGAATGGAAAACTCGTCGTAACGTAAAGCCTGACCGGCTTCGTACAACAGAATTTTGATACCGGCTTCACTGGCGGTGGCGCGCAGTGAACCGTCACGAATATCGGCGTTTAGCAGTACGGGCACCCCAAAGGCCTGCGCCATCGCGAGGACTTCCTCGTCGTCGAGGTCGGCACGGATCTGCGGCAGGTTACTACGGTGAATCGCACCGGTATGTAAATCGATGCCAACATCACACTTACTCACCACTTCATTAAAAAATAAATGCGCCAGACGCCCGGCCAGACTGCCTTTACGGCTGCCCGGAAAACTGCGGTTAAGGTCGCGTCGGTCGGGTAAATACCGTGACTGGTTGAGCACGCCGTAAACATTAACGGTGGGCACGGCGATGAGCGTGCCCTTTAACCTGTCGATGACCCGTGATTTAATGAGGCGGGCAATGATTTCAATGCCGTTCAGCTCGTCACCATGGATTGCCGCACTCACAAATAACGTAGGGCCCGAACGTTTACCGCGCTTCACATAAACCGGAATACTCATACTGGTAGCAGTATAAAGAGGCGGCATATCCAGGGCGATTTTCTTCGTTTCACCCGGCAGTATGGTTTCACCGCCAATCACAAGCCCTTTGGTGGCCATCAGCCTTGTCCTTTGGTTTTAGTTTTGTGTGGTTTTGCCGAATTCTCGATAAACTGAATGATCATGCTGGCCACATCTTTACTGGTTGCTTTTTCAATACCTTCCAGACCTGGAGAGGAGTTAACTTCCATCACCACAGGTCCGCGTGAAGAACGTAAAATATCTACACCACAACAGTTTAAGCCCATGGTTTTCGCTGCGTTAATGGCGGTTTTACGCTCCGCCGGCGACAAACGAACCAGGCTGGCGGAGCCGCCACGATGCAGATTAGAGCGAAACTCGCCGGGTGCTGCCTGGCGTTTCATGGCAGCAATCACCTTGCCACCCACAACAAAACAGCGGATGTCTGCCCCACCGGCTTCTTTAATGTATTCCTGAACCAGAATACTGGCGTTCAGGCCCATAAAGGCTTCAATCATGGCTTCCGCGGTTTTCTGTGATTCGGCCAGCACTACGCCGATACCCTGGGTACCTTCCAGTAACTTGATCACCACCGGCGCGCCGCCAACGTTTTTAATCACGTCGTCTACCTTATCCGGGTGATGGGCGAAACCGGTACGGGGCATGCCAATCCCTTTACGGGATAAAAGCTGTAAGGAGCGCAGTTTGTCCCGCGAGCGGCTGATGGCTACGGATTCGTTGATGCTGTATGTGCCCATCATCTCAAATTGACGTACCACCGAGGTGCCATAAAAAGTCACCGATGCCCCAATGCGCGGGATGACTGCATCATAGTCAGGTAGTCTCTCACCTTTATAGCGAACTGACGGATCGCTGCTGGTAATGTCCATATAGCAGTGCATGGTGTCTATGATATCCACGGTGTGTCCGCGCTGCTCGGCAGCCTCTTTGAGGCGGCGGGTAGAGTAAAGGCGGGGATTTCGGGATAGTATTGCAATTCGCATGGTTCAGCCTAATTTTGGTTGCGGCAAAAAACGGCATACTTTGCCTTGTGTGAGGGTAATGTAAAGTAAATAAAATTTGTCGTGACGGTGATAAATCTTGAGTAATAACAAGACTCACCGTTTACCGTATTGGTTATAGCATACGCCTAAAAAAGGGCCTCTGTCACGGGCAGATGCTGCCCACAATCAGTGGGCAGATTTAATATATCGGGTCATGCTTTTCAGCAAAGCGCGCAGCTTGGCGGGTTTAATGGGTTTGCTCAGATAATTCACCCCTTGCTCCTTACAACGGGTCACCACGTCCTCATCGTGAGTGGCGGTAACCAATGAAGCAGGCAGCACAATGTCGAGATGCTGGCGAATAGCGTCAATTAAGTCCAGGCCATTCTGGTCGTTGCCGAGCTGATAATCCATAAGCAGAATTTGCGGTGAGAAAATATCTGCCTGGGTAATAGCATCATCCCAGTTGTCCGCCAGAACGGTACTCACTCCCCATTTTTCCAGCAAGGTTTGCAGGGCGTCGAGATTTTCCTGTTGATCGTCCACACAGAGTACCCGCAATCCACTGAAAGATGCTGTAGGATTGGCTAGTGAAGCACTTCTTACTACCTTAGGCTGTGTCATGGGAAAGCTGATTGAGAAACAGCTGCCTTTACCTACCTCAGACTTAACCTGCACCTTACATTGCATCTGGTTACTCAGGCGTCTTACTACGCCTAAACCCAGACCAATCCCGTGCTCAGAGCTTTCGTTGGTGCGGTAAAAGTCACTGAAAATCAGCGCTTGTTGTTCTTCAGAAATACCGATACCCGTATCTCTGATTTCGATAAGTATTTTTCCGGCCCGTCTACGGGTAGAAAACAGTACCTTACCTTTGTCGGTGTACTTCACTGCGTTAGATAACAGATTCTGAATAATCCGGTACAAAAAGGTTTTGTCGGCGTATACCCAGCAATCCAGAATATAGGTACGTAGCTCCAGCCCTTTGTCTTTCGCCCGCATTGATAACTCATCCACAATAGAGGCAGACAGGTCTTTAATGTTTACCGGTTCAGGATTGGGTTTGAGTTCACCCTGATCGAGGCGCGAAATATCCAGCAAGGTGGCAATCAGGGCTTCACTGGAACTTACCGAATGATTCAGCTTGTTTACTATGTTCTTAACTGTTTCGGGAAGCTGGGCTTCCTGCAAGGCCGAAACATAAAGCTTAGCGGCATTAAGCGGTTGCAAAACATCGTGGCTTGCCAGGGCCAGAAAGCGGGTTTTACTGGCGTTGGCATCTTCGGCCTGTTTACGGGCGCGGATTAGCTCTTTTTCCACTCCCCGGCGGCGTTCTATTTCCAGTCGCAATTCAGCGTTGATAGAGTGAACTTCCTCGGTACGTTTCTTAATCCGGTGTTCCAGGTCAATGTTGGATTCTTCCAGTGCCTGCTGAATTTCAACGTGGCCGGTAATATCATTAAAGCTTGTTACAAAACCACCACCAGGCAGGGGGTTGCCGACCATTTCTATTACCCGGCCATCACTGCGTTGACGGGTGAAACGGTGCGGTGTTCCAGAGCGTAAATGTTCCAGTCGTTTTTCAACCTCAGCTTCAATATCAAAGGCGCCAAACTCACCTTGCTGAGCGTTGTACCGCATCATCTTTTCAATGGGCGTACCCACTACCAGTAAGTCTTCCGGGTAGTTGTAGAGCGCCGCATATTGTTTATTCCAGGCCACCAGATTCAGGTGTTTGTCGATGACGCTGATCCCCTGATCCATGTTTTCCAGCGAGGTGAGCAGGGCAGTCATGTTGAACTGCATGGCCTGGGTGGTATCGTCGAAGAAGTTAATTACCTCGGTAAAATCGAGCTTCTTACCACGTAATACGCTGTCAATCAGGGCCTTAGCACTGGAGGCACCAATTACACCACCCAGCGCCCGTTCACAAAATGCCATAAAGGCATCATCCGGCACCTGAGAATTTTCGATGGTCGTGTGATGCAATTGCTGATATTCGTTAACCAGCTGCTTGCAGCGGCCGGTGCCCATAAAGGTGGAAAGCAGGGTTATCAGGTCGGCAATGGTCACATTAACACTTTGACTTTTAAGCGGTGTGTTACGCACCTCAGCCGGTGAAACAAAAGCCTCTGCCTGAATACGATCAATCAGGCGAGCCGGGGCAAACCAGGAAAATAAGCCATAAGCGATGGAGTTGGTTATCAGGCTTATAATGGCGCCCTGACTAAGCAGTTCGCTTTGTTCAAAATCCGTGGCTGCATCATTAACAATGGGCAGCACTAACCATAGTACCCAGGTGATTAAACCTACCATCAATCCGGCGTACACGCCGTGGGCATGACCTCTTTTCCAGTACAGCCCGCCGATGACAGCGGGTAGTAACTGAATCACCAGGGAAAAGGCGATCAGACCAATGGAGTGGAGCGAACGACTCCCGGTCATTTGCTGGTGGTATAAAAACGCCAGCAGCAAAATAATCCCGATGATGATGCGACGAATTAAGCGAATGCGCTTGCCATAGTCGCCATAAGACGCTGAATGTTCCTTCACTGCTAACAGTCGGGGCAACACCACATCGTTAGTAAGCATGGTGCTGAGAGTCAGCGTAGCAACAATAATCATAGCGGTGGCTGCCGACAGCCCGCCCACAAAGACAATGACCTGCAATAAAAAGGATTCCGAATACATGGCCAGTGACAGCACGTAGGTATCCGGTTCTATGGGGTTATCGGCAAAAACCGCCTGACCAGCCATGGCAATAATTGGGATTACAGCTGCAGTAATACCCAGATATAGCGGAAATAGCCAGCGCGCCGTTTTTAAGTGGTTAAGACTGAGGTTATCCACAATGGCAACATGAAATTGTCGGGGCAGACAAATAATCGCGGCGGCAGCCATGATCACCTGGGCAAAAAAGGTAAAGGACGAAAATTGCGAGAGTGCTTCGTCGGTTAAGAAGTTTTCCAGGATCGGTGTGTTTTCCTGCTGATACCACGCCTGATAGCCGACGATGGCGACAAGTACTAAAGCAAGTAATTTTATTGAAGACTCAAAAGAAATGGCCAGGATGAGGCCTCGGCGGTATTCCGTAACATCGGTTTGTTTGGTACCAAAGTAAATTGCAAACAGGGCGATAAACGCGGTGGCCAGCACAATAATAAACTGGCTGTTAGGCTGGTTAGTTAATAGCTTAAAGGTTGCGCCAATGGCTTTAAGTTGCAGCGCGATATAAGGAATGGTTGCCATTAGCGCTATGATGGTGACCAGCAGCGCAACAGCCTGACGCTTGCCGTAACGCGAGGCGATAAAGTCGGCAATGGTATTGATATGCTGCTTTTTACTGACCAGCGTGAGCTTGTAAATAAACTTGTAACCGAGGATGTATACCAAAATTGGCCCGAGCAGAATGGGCAGGTATATCCAGGTGTCACGCGTGGCCTGACCCACCGCACCAAAAAATGTCCAGGCGGTACAATAAATAGCCAGCGCTAACGAGTAGATAACCGGATGCGAGGTGATCCATCTTGCCGTGGTGGAATTCTTATCTCCCCAACTGGCGATATAAAATAATAAAAATAAATAAAGTAACGCGAGAGAAACCCAACCGAACGTCATGCCTTGTCCTAACAGGTTTTTAACAATACTGGTTGCATT
This sequence comes from Marisediminitalea lipolytica, assembly GCF_001758465.1. Taxonomy (GTDB): domain Bacteria; phylum Pseudomonadota; class Gammaproteobacteria; order Enterobacterales; family Alteromonadaceae; genus Alteromonas; species Alteromonas lipolytica. The sequence continues at coordinate 142,200 of NZ_MJIC01000002.1, read as the reverse complement.
ATATACAACCCCCTACGACCTGACCTACGACCATGGTCTCATTTCTTGAATTGACATGCCCGTCTAAAGTGTATCCGAAGCTCCTAATTATGCGGTTTTTAGGCGATTTTGGCGGTTTGGGACTGCCGGGGTAAGCGCTAAAGTCGCCTGAGAAGCTCTCCGTTAGGAAAATGTAAAAATAAAACATCGAATTAACCTGTTGATGAGGACGGAAAGATGGCATTTAAAAGTGATGACGACAAAACGGCGTATTGGAAGGAGAATCTCTCCATCCTCGCCAAATTGTTAGTAGTCTGGTTTGTCGTGTCTTTTGGCTGCGGCATTCTTTTAGTGGACGTGTTAGACCAAATCCAATTCTTTGGCTTTAAGCTGGGATTCTGGTTTGCACAGCAAGGATCAATATACGTGTTTGTAGTACTCATTTTTGTGTACATGGCCAAAATGAACGCGTTAGACAAAAAATACGGCGTAGACGAGGAGTAATCCAATGGATGTACAATTATTAACTTTTATCATCGTTGGTGCCTCGTTTGCCCTTTACATCGCAATCGCGATTTGGGCCCGCGCTGGTTCAACCACCGATTTCTATGTTGCCGGCGGTGGTGTTCCACCTGTACTTAACGGTATGGCAACCGCAGCGGACTGGATGTCAGCCGCATCATTTATCTCTATGGCCGGTCTGATTTCCTTTATGGGTTATGACGGCGCGGTATACCTGATGGGCTGGACCGGTGGTTACGTGCTGCTGGCATTATGTCTTGCACCATACTTACGTAAGTTCGGTAAATTCACTGTACCGGATTTCATTGGTGATCGCTACTACTCACAAACTGCACGTACCGTAGCGGTATTCTGTGCCATCTTCGTTTGTTTTACTTACGTTGCCGGTCAGATGCGTGGTGTGGGCGTGGTATTCAGCCGCTTCCTGGAAGTTGATATCGTAACCGGTGTGGTTATCGGTATGGCAATCGTATTCTTCTACACCGTTTTAGGTGGTATGAAAGGCATTACCTATACTCAGGTTGCCCAGTACTGCGTACTGATTTTTGCTTACATCGTACCTTGTGTATTCATCTCTATGATGGTTACTGGTCACATCCTGCCGCAAACTGCATTTGGTGCAACCCTGGCGGATGGCTCCGGAATGTACATGTTGGAGAAACTCGATAATCTCTCCGTCGAATTAGGCTTTAATGAGTATACCTCGGGTACGAAGAGCACAATTGACGTATTCTTTATTACCTTTGCACTGATGGTTGGCACTGCTGGTCTGCCTCACGTAATCGTACGTTTCTTCACCGTACCTAAAGTACGTGATGCACGTAAGAGTGCGGGTTGGGCGCTGGTATTCATCGCTATCCTGTACACCACTGCACCGGCACTGGCTTCATTTGGTCGTGTAAACATGATTGAAACCATCAATGGTAAAGACATGCAGGGCACCCCTTATGCTGAAGCGCCTACCTGGATTAAGAACTGGGAACAAACTGGCCTGATCACCTTTAAAGATAAAAACGGTGACGGCAAAATGTTCTATGCAGCAGGTAGCATCGACGATCCAGCAAGCCAAAACGAAGTTAAAGTTGACCGTGACATCATGGTACTGGCTAACCCTGAGATTGCGAACCTGCCTGCCTGGGTAATCGCACTGGTGGCTGCTGGTGGTGTGGCTGCGGCACTGTCTACATCGGCTGGTCTGCTGCTGGTAATCTCGACCTCAGTATCGCACGACTTACTAAAACGTAACTTTGCGCCAAACATTACCGATAAAGCCGAACTGTTCTATGCACGTTTAGCCGCCGGTGTGGCCATTGTTATCGCTGGTTACTTTGGTATTAACCCGCCAGGATTCGTAGCGCAGGTGGTCGCCTTCGCCTTCGGTCTCGCGGCATCCAGCTTCTTCCCGGCTATCATCATGGGTATCTTCAGCAAGCGCATGAATGATAAAGGTGCTATATCGGGTATGATTGCGGGTATCGCGTTCACAGCGGCATACATCATCTACTTCAAGTTTGTTAATCCGGCGGCTAACGTGCCTGCTAACTGGTGGTTTGGTATCTCACCAGAAGGTATCGGTACCCTGGGTATGTTAGTGAACTTCGCAGTAGCCTATGGTGTGTTCAAAATGACTGACGAAGCGCCGCAGGAAATCCAGGACCTGGTAGAAAGCATCCGCTTCCCGAAAGGTGCTGGTGAAGCCTCGGCTCACTAATCACAACAAAAGTTAAACGGTAAAAGGCTCACCCCCGGGTGGGCCTTCTTTATTTATCCCTCAGTGCATTTAACCTGGTGTACTGAGGGATAAGTAGTCTTGATCTGGCACAGATTGAACGGTGCCTTTACAGGGTATGCTGAATAAATGACCAGACGCTTTTGGGGATAGCCTATGAGTACCACGCCACAGCAAGTTACCGACTTTTTGAAAACATCAGCGCCTTTCGATCAGTTAAAAGACGACATGCTGGATGAACTGGCCAAAAAGGCCCGGCTTATTTATCTCGCCAAAGAGAATCAGCAGGCATTACTTAAAGAAAATGAGGGCCGGTTATTCTTAATTCAGTCCGGTCAGTTTTCGGTAAAAGACAGTGACGGCCCCGAACGGCATTTAAGCGAAGGGGATTATTTTGGCTATCACAGCCTGATTGACAATGTAACCTATCCGCTGGAAGTCGTCGTCGATAGCCCGGGATTAGTGTACAGCTTTAGTGAAGCGGCGTTTAAAAAGTCGCTCGAAATGCCGCAGGTTGCCAACTTTTTTCAGAGTACCAAAAGTGAGGCGTTGCAAAATCAGGCCGTGCAGGACTCTAACTCCATGTGGCTGTACAAGGCTCTGTCGGAAGTTATCGAGCGTGAGCCGGTAAAAGTGGATGTGCAGTTATCGGTGCAAGAGGCGGCGTCGGTGATGGCCGCAAGCAATGTGTCGTCGTTGTTGATAACCGAAAATAACAAACTGGCGGGGATCGTGACTGACCGTGACCTGCGTAACCGTGTGGTGGCAACCGGATTAGATGTGAGCCTGCCGGTACGGACTATTATGACCGACCAGCCGGCGATGATTGTGCAGAATCGCACTATGTTTGACGCGATGGCACTCATGACCGAGCGCAATATCCATCACCTGCCGGTGGTAGACCGCATTACGCGTCAACCTGTTGGCATGGTGACTGCCTCTGACGTGATCCGTCACCAAAAAGGCAACGTGTTGTTTGTCATTGGTGAATTATCCAAGGCCGAAAACCTGTACGAACTGACTCGTCTGTCATGGCAAATGCCCCACTACTTTGCGACGCACGCCAAGCGGCCAGGTGATTTTGATATTGCCGGCAAGGTGCTGGCGCAGGCCACCGATATTATGACCCGCAAGCTGATTAGTTATTATCAGCAGCAAAATGGCCCGGCACCGCTGGATTATGCCTGGATAGTGTATGGTTCACAGGCGCGGGAGGACCAGACAATGGGCTCTGATCAGGACAATGGTTTATTACTTGAGCGCGAGCCCAACGAAGAAGAAGCCGCCTATTTTGCCGGCATGGCGGAATACGTGTGTAACGGCCTGGGCAAATGCGGTATCAAGCTGTGTCCGGGTAATATTATGGCCAGCAATCCGGATTTACGCTTATCCCTTGATGGAGCCATTCAGGAAGCCAAAAGCTGGGTGAGCCAGCCCACCAATAAAGCCATTATGTATTTTAATATTTTCCTGGATGCCCGTGCCGCCGCCGGTGATGTGGAGTTATTCCGAAAAATGCAAATGGCCCGCGCGCCACTGTTAAAACAAAAAATGTTTCTGGCCGCGCTTGCCCGCCAGGCTAACGATGCCTCTGTGCCCTTGTCCATGTTTAAGAAGTTCACCTATGAAAAAGGCCATAGTGTGAAAGATGCGATTGACCTTAAGGTGCGTGCCATTGCTATTATTAATAACCTGGTACGACTCTACGCTCTGGACAATGGCCTGACCATGCCTTCAACACTGGCAAGGCTGGCGGCGCTGCCAGCAGGGGCTGGCTTGTCTAGTAAGGATGCCGATAACCTGCGGGATATCTGGCTGTTTCTGAACCGCTTGCGCTGGCGTCATCAGTTACACAATAAAGTTACCGATAACCTGGTGTCAGTAAGCGATTTATCCTCCATTGAAAGGCACCAGCTTAAAGCGGCTTTTCAGGCTATTGAACGTGCTCAACAAGCTGCCGTGATGAAGTTTTCCGGCGGGATGTCCTGAGTATGGTGCAGCAACAACCTTCCTTCTGGCGCCGGGTAAGACAATGGATAAGTGGTGGGACCGCACTGCCGGAAGAACGCAAACACCAGATGTTGCGGGATATTCCCTTACTGGCTGTGGATTTGGAGTTAACCTCACTGGACCCGCAAAAGTCAAAAGTCACCTCCATTGGATGGGCCGAAGGCAGCGGTGGCAGTATCGACCTGAGTAATTGCTACTATTCGGTCGTCAGAGCATCAGGAGATTTAGAGCAAAGCCCGGTGATCCATGGTCTCACCGCCGAAGAAATTTCTCATGGGCTGCATATTAAAGACGCGCTGGAACAGTTAGCGCCCTATGCCAGCACCCACGTATGGGTTTTCCATAATGCGGGGCTGGATTTAGCGGTGCTGGACAAGGTGCTGGCGGCTAACGGGATATATTTACCGGAAGTCATTACGCTGGATACGCTCAAACTGGCGGTGTATCAGTTACAAAAGCAACATGAAGTGCTGCCGCCAAACAGCGCAACACTCACAGTTTGCCGCCAACGGCTTAATTTACCGCTGGCTCCGGCGCATAATGCACTTGATGATGCCATGGCTACATTGCAGCTATGGTTTGCGCAATATTACAGCATGGATCCCACCGGTAAGATGAGTTTGCAGGATATTGCCCATACTCAGGCAGTCGGATGCAGAAATTTAGGAAAAATTGAAAATAAGTGATTGACAAGAAATGTCCAAGAGCGTATCTTTCGCCCCGCATTGAGCAACACGCTTAATCGCATATGCCCAGGTGGTGGAATTGGTAGACACGCTAGCTTCAGGTGCTAGTGGCCTTACGGCCGTGGAGGTTCAAGTCCTCTCCTGGGCACCATCCTTTCTTAGTTGTAAAATCCCTTATTTTTCTTGAACGTTAACTCGTCTATTTTCCTGTTCGGTAAGCATGCATTGTGCGCGAATAGTTAATACTCAGGATACCCATGGCACTCAAAGCGACTATTTTTAAAGCTGACCTATCGATTACCGATATGGATCGCAACTACTACAACGATCACAATCTGACGATTGCGCGCCATCCGTCTGAAAACGATGAGCGTATGATGTTGCGGATTATCGCGTTTATCGCTAATGCTCACGAGCGGCTACAGTTTACCAAAGGATTATCCGATGATGACGAGCCAGACTTGTGGCAAAAAAGCTACAGCGACGAGATTGAGCTGTGGATTGAGCTGGGGCAGCCATCGGAACAGCGCATCAAAAAAGGCTGTAACCAAAGTCAGCAAATGATGATTTATGCCTATGCAGACAATAGCTTTGATGTCTGGTGGAAAAAAGAGAGCAATAAGTTACAAACCAGAAAAAACCTGTCGGTATTTACCCTGCCAGCAGAGTTAGAAACTACTCTGGCCAATGTCGTTCAGCGCTCCATGCAAATACAGGTGACTATTCAGGACGGCCAGATGTGGCTCACTATTGAAGGCGCAAATAAAACAGAAAGCGTTGAAGTGGCAATCGAGCAACGTTTGTAAGAGCTTACTAACAACAAGCGAGCGACTGATAATCAAATCATCAGGCCGCTCGCGTAAGCATTCGGAATAAACTACGACTTAGTTAAACAAGCCTTTCAGTTTGTCCTTTCCTTTTTCCAGTAACTTGTCTTTTTCTTCCTCGAGCTTTTCTTTGGCTTTATCTGCAACAACTTTTTTCGCCTCAGACTTGGCTTGCTTAATGGCGTTGTCCAGCATTTGTTTAACAATCGCTGCGCCAACCTGATCGGCTGGTAAGCCATCCGGCTGGCCAATCGAACCGGCGTTAAATGTTGGCAGCGTCACCGCATAGGTTTTCTTGTCTAACTCGAACTCACCGGTATTCAGGTTTTCAAAGTTGAGCACCAGTTTGGCGTTGCTTACCATGACTTTATCGACAATAAGCTTAGGGCTCGGACCGGACGATTCGGCTGGCTGCTCTTTGGCCTCGCCTATTGGCAGGTTAGCTTCAAGATTGTTTTTCAGCACTATCAGGTTGCCCTGGCCACTGCTATCCAGCTCGTAGAGAATTTCTGGTGCATCTACCGTTACTTCCTGAATTTTGTAAGGTTCTTCGGCAGCGCTGCCTAAATCCAGGGTAATAGCTCCAAGTCCCAGTGCAACGTCATCACTGAATCCATCCGGATTGGCTACATCGATGTTAGAAATGGTAAGTCTGCCTTCTGAGAATGACAGGTCCACGGCTGCCACACTAACCGGCGTGGCCAGGTACTTTGTCCCCTGGATTTCAATCTGACTGCGAATAAAATCATTGGCACCACTGGCAATATACATAACACCACCTACGATGGCGGCAATAACGATAACCAGGATTAATAGAACTTTCTTCATTATTCTTCCTTTCTGTAATGAGTTAACTGCATCCTACAACAAAAACGCCACAGGCATAATGTTCCAGGCAGTGTAAAAGGCCTGGATGACGTTTTTTGTATTTACTTATACTGCAAATATGCACAAAGGTATTTATCGCCAGCGCTTTTTGCGTCAGGCTGTCGGTTCAGACTTCAACGCTTCCAGTACCAGGCTGAACGCGCGGGAATGATGTCGCCGGTTAGGGTAGAACAGATGAAACCCGGGAGACAGCGGCATCCATTCTTTTAACACCTGTACCAATCGTCCTTCCCTGGCTTTCCATTCGAACAGATCGTAGGGCAGGTAAGCTAAGCCTGCGCCATCGAGGGCGGCGTGCCAGGCGTGGCCGTTGTCGCTGAAAGTCCACTGGCCATTTACCTTTTGCACAAATGGTTTACCGTTTTCCTGCAGAATCCACTCAAAAGTACGCCCGTCGTTGAGTTTTCTGACTTTGATGCAGTTATGCTTGAGCAAATCCTCAGGTTTTTGCGGATAGCCATAGCGATCCAGGTATTCAGGTGAGCCGGCAATGACCATCCCCTCTTTTTCGCTGATAGGAAAAGAGATCATGTCTTTAGGGATTTCCTGTTCTATACGGATCCCCATGTCATAGTGCTCGGCAATGATATCGTCTACCCGGTTATCTACCAGCAGTTCGATATGCAGGTTAGGGTAATTGTTGAGCTTATTGCGCAGGCGCGGCCAGACTAAGGCGTGCGCGGCGTAGCGACAGCTGATAATTTTAACCGTACCTGAAGGATTATCCTGCCACTCGCCCAGGTTGGTGATAGCGTCCTGGATACTCGCAAAACTGGGGTCGATAACCTTAAGTAACTGCCGGCCCGCATCGGTTGGATACAAACTGCGGGTGCTGCGTGATAACAGCCGGGTACCCAGCCGATCTTCCAGCCCTTTGACGGCGTGACTCAAGGCAGATTGTGAAACGCCTAATTGCCGCGCAGCCTTGGTAAAACTGCCTTCTTTAACCACCACGCTAAGTGCCACTAAATCGTTCAAATTGTCACGTAACACGCAGAATTTTACCTTTTACACTCATTGATTGATGAATATTAGTTATGAAAAGTGCGGCCTTTGCAACCATTAATCGCAAATAACCAAGGGGTTACCGCTCATTGCAGCTGAATATCGCTGAATTTAGCTAGGGCCTATGAATGTCATTCATGCTGCATAAAATATCCGGCGCTAGCGCTTATCCTGCCTGATGTTGTATTAAATCCGTCCAGTCGAGAATGAATAACGTTCTTAATTTTATTTAACAAATGTCAAAGTTAACTTTCTTCAGCGCTGCTAGCGTGGTCAATAAGTAAGCAGTTTCAGCGAGAGGACTGTGGCGCTTTGAAGTGTTGGTTCTTTGTATCAGCCTCTTAAGCACGGTCATTGTTATTAGTCACGCTGCAAAGGGATGAGTGGAGATCTCGTGATTTATCGATTGGCTATCAGTTTTATGCTTTTGACCTACTTAACATCCGGCCAGGCCCAGGAAAGCTGGCCGACACCGGCACAAATTGATCTGGTGAAGTCGCGTATGGCGAGCTTTCCGGCGGCGCGTTTTATTTATGACGTGGACTGGTATTCGCCGCTGGAAATCGTCCCCGGCAATGATAAGCAGCCACTCGCGGTAAGCCCTGCTTCTTCACCTGCTATCGCACAGGCGATTGCACTGGCAGAAAAACATGACAGTTACGCTTTTATTTACTGGCAGGGTGGTGCCATCAGAAGCGAGAAATACTGGTACGAGTTTAACGCTCAGTCCCGCTTTGATACGGCTTCAATGCATAAAACGGTAGTCGCAGTGCTGCTAGGCATTGCTCAGCAGCAAGGCCTTATCAACAGTGTTGATGATCCGGTCGCCAGGTATTTACCAGAATTAGCTGGCACGCCGCGGGGAGAAATAAGCCTGCGCGCCATGCTGGAGATGGCCAGTGGCATTACTACACCACCGGTATCCACCGACCCGGCCAGTCCGTACTACCAAACCTATTTTGGTGACGACCTTAAACAGGCGGTCGCCCACTGGCCCATGCGTTTTGCGCCTTATGAAGAATTCTTTTATGCCAATGCCAATACTCAGTATCTGGCCTGGATCATCGAGCGAACAAGCCAGATGCGCTACGCCGACTTCCTTTCTGAATATTTATGGAAACCATTAGGCGCAGCGGATGCAAGGCTTTGGCTGGATCACGAAGGTGGTAGTCCTCGAGCATCCTGTTGTCTGCAGGCCAGTGCCAGGGACTGGCTAAAGTTTGGCCTGTTACTGCTTAAGCAAGGGCAGCTTAACGATACCCGGATTGTGCCCGCCGAGTGGATTGCGGCCATGACCCGGCCGTCAGCCACCAACCCCAATTACGGCTGGCAAATCTGGCGCGGCAGTCCGCATAACCCGGCGCGCATCTACGGTAAAGGTATTCCGGCCGTGGTACCAGCCAAACAGGCATTTCTGCAGGACGATGTTTATTTCCTGGATGGTTCCGGCGGGCAACGGGTTTATGTCATTCCCAGTGCTGACATGGTGATTGTGCGCATTGGTAAAGCCGATCATTCCTGGGATGACTCTGCGCTACCTAATTTATTACTGGCAACAGAACCGACGGGACATAACAAATGAAAACAAACAGACGTCAATTAATGAAAGGGGCTTTAGCGCTATCAGCACTGTCCATGGCTTCGCCCGGTCGGGCCAAAGCGGCAGAAACAACATCGGTTACGGTGATTGGCGGCGGCTTATCCGGCTTAAATAGTGCTCTGATGCTAAAGGATGCCGGTTACGATGTGATTGTGCTGGAAGCATCCGACCGGGTTGGCGGGCGGGTGTATACCGCTGATGGTGTAGAGACACGCCCGGAGTATGGAGCCAGCCAGATAGGTAAATCCTACGCCCGCACCATTAGTTTGTGTGAGCGGTTTAACCTAAAGCTTATCCCTGAACACCGCAAACTCATGGCGATGTCGAATTATGTCAACGGGCAATGGGTTAAATCCACCGACTGGGAGCATTCCGAAGTAAATAAAACGGTGGGCGACGAACGAAAAATTCCTCCTGCATTATTAAGCTCAAAAATTCTAACCGGACTTAATCCACTGAAATCGCTGACCGACTGGCTCGACCCTCAGTTCAGCGACTATGACATTTCGATTTACGACCTGTTTAAACAACATGGCGTTTCCGAAGAAGCCATTCGTCTGGCTTCAGCCACCACCGATATCCATACCGCTTCTGCCCTGGGCTTATTACAGGAAAAAAATCGCGGTTTGTTTGATTTAGCGTTTACTAAGGATGTGCAGGAGGCGGTTGATCGCCCCTATGGTTATGGCAATGGCAAAGGCATGTCAGAGGGACTGGCGCTGATTAATAATATTGAAGGTGGCTGTTCACGGTTGCCAGAAGCTATGGCAGCCGCGCTCGGTGACAGCGTGCGTACTGGCAAAATGGTACGCAAAATAAACATGAGCAAAACCGGTGCAGAAGTGACCTGTATGGACGGCAGCCGGTTTAAATCAGACTATGTCATCAGCGCTTTACCTTTCTCAACGCTTCAGTATGTCTCGGTATTCCCTGATTTGCAGGGCAAACAGGCTGAAGGCGTATTTAAACTCGATTACGTCGATACCTCCCGCGCCTTTGGCATTATCGAAGAGCCTTTCTGGGAAGAAGACGGCTTTGAACCTTCGTTTTTTAGTGATGAAACCGTACAGATGTTCTGGGCGCTGGAAAAACGCCCGGATGAAGATAAGCCCCGTTTTATGGTGGTGTTTACCGATGCCGCAGCATCACGAATTGATCAGTACTCCAAACAAAAGGCGTTGGCAGTGATGGAAGCCGAAATTAACCGAATTCGCCCGGCTACCAAAGGCAAACTGCGCTTCCTTGATATGTACGGCTGGAAGAATAACCCCATGATTCAGGGCTGCCGTCACATGTATTCGCCGGGGCAGATTAATCGTTTCGCCAGAGAAATCGTTAAGCCCCATTACCGCCTGCATTTTGCTGGTGAGCACACCCGTCGTAATGACTTTGGCATGGAGTCTGCGTTGGAGTCCGGCGAACGCGCTGCATTTGAAATTATCAGTCTGGGATAAACGTGATGGTAAAGATGAGAACAGTTTTATCAGTCGGCAGCGCTTTGCTGGTCTTGCTGGCCGGTAACAAGGCCATGGCCAACGAGCAGGCAAAGCTTGCTGCCAAGGGAAAAGCGCTATTTGTGGTGTGTCAGGCGTGTCATACCACTACAGACAGAGCGAGCATAAAAATTGGCCCGAGTTTGCAGGGCATTGTGGGGCGCGATGCTGGCAGTCTGACCACGTTTAGCTATTCCACCGCCCTGAGTGAGGCGGCCTTTAGCTGGGATGAGGCAAGTCTGGATAAATGGCTGCAAAGTCCGGCAACACTGGTACCCGGGAACATTATGAGCTTTGCCGGCCTGTCTGACGAAGGACAGCGTAAAGCCATTATTGCGTATCTGAAAACGCTGTAAAAACTTTTAGATAGCGGCGCTCAGGCTGCCGCTGTCTGCACACAAAGCAATAACAAAATTACAGACTCAACAGCATATTGTGAGGGAATTTCACATGAGAACAACTTGTACGAAAACCATGCGTTTAAGCATCATTGCTGGTGTTATCATCAGTGCTTTACAGCCAGCACTGGCGCAAGAAGAGGAGAAAGGGGCGGATAACCAGATTGAGAAAATCGAGGTGACGGCCCGTAAACGTTCTGAAAGTATTCAGGAAATCCCTTTAGCGGTATCGGCACTCATCAGCGACGATATTGAAAAAAGAGGCATTATTCAGGTCAGTGATCTGGCTGATAATGCGCCGGGTCTGGTGGTTTCAAATAACTATTCCGGTAAAACAGACCGCTCGGTGCAAACTTTCATTCTGCGTGGTTTTACCCCAAGTGGTTCACAGGCCACTACCTCAATGTTTATCGACGGAGTACCGGTATCTTCTACTACCGCCGTTTCTTCAATTGGTTCTCCGGAGCGTATCGAAATTCTGCGTGGCCCACAGGCCGCCTACTTTGGCCGTAACACCTTTGCCGGTGCGGTTAACGTGGTAAACAAAGAGCCGAATAAAGAATGGGCCGGCTCGGTAGAAGCGACCGTTGGCAATTACAGTTACGCGCGTTTACGTGGCGAAATCGAAGGAACCCTGATTGACGATAAGCTGGCTTTCAGAGCGTCAATCGAAAACTATGAAAAGGATGGTGCCTGGGATAACCACGGTGCCGATGGCGGTACGCTGGGCGATCAAAAAACCACCATGGGTAATCTGTATATTCTGGCAACGCCTACCGAAGATTTAACCATTAAGGCTTTTGGTTTTTACTCTCACGATGACGATGGCCCGGCAGCCTCGGCGCTGGTTGCCGCTTATAACATTAATGATTATTCGGGTAATCGATTAGTTTCGGCTCAGAGTAACTGTGAAATCAATGGTGGCAACCCTTATATTTGTGGCGAGCTACCCGCAAAAGTCGATCCGCTTTCTTACAATACCCGCTTGCCGGAAGACTCGGTACTTAAAGTTCCGTCACTACGACTAACTGATCTGGATATCAATGATTACGGCATGGAAAGGGAAACCTATCATGCTCATCTGGTGGTCGACTACGATATCGCGGGTACTGATTTTAGTGTTTCATCTCTTACTGGTGTGAATAACGAAGAGTGGGTAATTATCAATGATATTGACCACTATTATTCCAGTGATTACAACTTTGCCTATATGTCAGAACGCAGAGTGGAAGATTTTTCTCAGGAATTACGTTTAAGTTATGCTGGCGATGGCCCGTTAACAGGGACTGTTGGCCTGAGTTATCTTGATGCTGAGTCACAAACTGGCGCCGCTTACACTATTTTTCAGCCATTCTTTGATTATACCTTTGCCCCGGCACAGGGCGGTACTGCCTTCAACAAGACTACCGGGTTATTTTTTGGTTTGTCTTATGAGTTAAGCGACAAAGCGACTTTAAGTGCGGAAGGGCGTTATCAGCGAGATAAAGTATCCAGCGAAACGGCTACCGGTGCGCTTGAAGCTGAAGCAACCTATAACAACTTTTTACCCCGTGTGATTGTGGACTACAAATTTACTGACGATTTGATGGCCTATGCGACTTACTCCAAAGGGGTTAATCCTTCACGGTTTAACACGGTATTGTCGACTTACCTGCCGGAAGTCCGCGCCGCTGCTGAAGAGGCGGGTATAACCCTGGCAGTTCAGCCGGAAGAAGTGGATAACTTTGAAATTGGCGTGAAAGGTACAGCGCTGGGCGGCTCAATGACTTATGTTGCAGACGTGTACTTTGCTGACTGGACGAACCAGACCAATCAGCTTAACGGTACCATTATGGTCGACGGTTTTCAGGAAACCTACGCCGGTTATGCCAATACCGGTGGCGTCGAAATTACCGGTTTGGAAGGTGAGCTTAACTGGATGATTACCAGTAACCTGCGCTTAAATGCGAGCGGGGCTTATATCGGTTCAGATATTCAGGAATTTACCAGCGTTAACCTCACCCGACTGGTTGGCTACACGGATTTCTCTGGTAACGAAATGCCTGGCGTATCCAAACAATCCGGTAACATTGGCTTGCAGTACAGTGACTACATGGGCGATTACGATTATTTTGCCCGGGTTGATTACAGCTATAAATCAGGCATGTATACCAGCGAAGCAAACTTAACTGAAACGCCTGATATCCATAAGGTTAACCTGAGAGCCGGTGTGACATTTGGTAACTTAAGCGTACAGGCCTATGTGAAAAACGTCTTTGATAACGACGATTACACCTATGCCCGTGATTACAATATTCTGGGTTACCCTGAAGGCGTTAATTCAGGTTTTGCAGGCTATACCGCCATTCTGGGTTCATTGCAGGAGCCCCGTACCGTTGGTTTAACGGTTAAGTACACCTTTAGCGAGTACTAAGCTTGCGGGCTGTCTTACACTGACGTGAAAATGTAAACCCACTTTAGCGATAAAGTGGGTTTTGTTTTTGTAAGGCTGATAAACGTGTTGTTAGTGAAGTTGTTCAATCAGCTGTAAAATAGTAGCGGCGACCATCGCGGGGGCCTCAATATGCGGGTTGTGGCCAAAATGCCGGGAGCGAATATGCAGCGCCTCTTCTGAATTGGCTATCAGTGCCTGATGCAAAGCCAGCCATTGTTGTTTTCCTGCCGCGGTTTCCTCAAAAAATAGCGGTTCGGGTTCTACCCGGGTCGATGTTACTAGTACTACTGGCAGCTGAACGGGCAGCGGATAGCTGTCGATAGCTGAGTCATCCAGCTGTTGCATCAGCAGTTCAAGCTGCGGGGCTAAGCGGGGCGGGATATACTTTTTAAGTAACGCGTCATCAGCGGCAATTCTGGCCCGGTCGATAGCCTGAAACTGTTTACGCTGGCTGCGTACCGTAGGCTCCAGCAAAATCACACCATCAATTAGCTCTGGTGCCAGCAGTGCGGCTTCGGCGACAACCAGTCCGCCGTAGGAATGGCCGACCAACAGGATCTCCTCGCCCTGATACTGTTTGACTTTCTTGAGCAGATGGCTGACGTCCTGAGCGATAGAGGTTGGCTTGGCCGCGGGATCCGCAATGCTTTGCCGGGTATAGGTGACCACCTTATAGGTATCCGGAAGCGCCTTCAACAACGGTTGCCAGGTGGTTTCATCCTGGCCAAAACCTGCCTCGAAGATTAGCACCGTAGCATAAACGGGGCGGGCGCTGAAAATCAGTAAAATTAACACAAGCAGTTTCGTTAAAGAGTGCATAACAAGCCTTACAGTGAGTGTAAAAACCTTATGTTATGAGGAGTGGGGTCAAAGCGGGGTCAAAGGTCTGAAAAAAGGTTACCCATAGCAAGGCCTTTTGCCATGGGTAAGCGGTGATGGGCTGTTTGTTAGTACTTAAAGTTGCCCATAGTGCGTTCTAACAGGGTATTGTTAGTTTGCAAATCGGAGGTCAGGGCTTTCAGGTCATCGGCGATACTGACCTGATGGGTGGCTGCGTCCTGAACCGAAACCACATCCCGGGCTATTTGCTCGGAAGTTACGGATTGCTGCTCTGCTGCCGCTGACATGGTGTTAGCCTGTATCTCTACCGTTGCGGCACTGTCTCTCACTGTTCTGGCCGTTTGCTCGCCGTTAAGGGTCAGGTTAAGGGATTCCCGCGCGGCATCAGCACTGATGCTAACGCCATTGATCACTTTGCCGCTCACCTGAGCCAGGGTATCCAGTAATGACGATATCTTATCGGAAGAACCACGGCTGGCGGTGGCCAGTTGCCGAACTTCATCGGCGACCACGGCAAAACCACGGCCATGTTCTCCGGCGCGGGCCGCTTCAATGGCCGCGTTGAGTGCGAGTAAGTTGGTCTGATCGGACAGCGTATTGATGGTATCCAGTATGCCGCTGATTTCAGTCAGGTGTTCGCCCATGGTCTTCGCGCTTTGTTCTACTTCCTGCATCTGCACAGACAGGCTTTCAATGGACGCTTTAATCGCATTATTAGCCTGGGAAGCATCATCGGCAAGTTTGTCGAGGGATTGGCTTGATTCCAGCACCGTAATCGCAGAATGGGCAATTTCTTTACTGGTTTGAGTCATTTGTTCAATGGCGGTGGCGATACTGATAGCGCGCTGCTGGGTTTGCTCTGACTCGCTGTGAATACTGTCGGCAGAAGCGGCAACACTGTTGCCTAAGGTAGTACTGGTACTCACTGACTTAGCCAGACCGGTAATTAAGTCACGGATAGCGCCAAAAGTTTGGTTAACCGCGTTGGCAATTACCCCCAGCTCATTGTTGCTGTTTAGTCTTACGTCGATAGTCAGGTCGCCCTCACTGGCAATATTGTTGAGTTTAACCTTGAGGGTAGTTAACTGCGTATTCAGGGAGCGTATTAACCCGGTTACTAACAGTAGCGCCAGCACAATCACTATCAGGGTTAACGTGGCAAGCAGGAAAATGCCGCTCTGCTCTGAGCTGTAGCGTTGTTCTGCCTGCTGTTGCACGGCTTGCCAGGTGCTATCGAGTAATTTTTTTACCAGGCCAATCTGAGCGGTTGCCTCAGCAAACCAGGCCGTAGCTTTGGGAAGTTGGGAAAAATCGGGCGATCTGGTCGGCAAACCCGATATTAACGCCTGATAGACTTCCTGCATAAAAGCGTTCTGTGAGGAGTTAGCCACCTGATTAAACGCGGTAAGCTCCGGTTCGTTTAGTGCGTGACTTTGCAAGGTAGTCAGATAAGCGATACTGTTGTTGTAGTTGATGAGCTCTGTGGCCTGAATCGGCGAAATAGCGCCTTTTGCGAGGATGCCATTGATTTTGCCGCGCAGCTGGCCAAGTCGTTCCTTCAGCTGGGCATAGGTTAGTGCCTGAGCAACCTTGTTACTTACTTCACCGTTAGCAATGTTTAACAGCAGGTTACTGGCAGTATCCAGCGCTGTCTGGTTAAGCTGGCTGTAATAACCAAACGCATTTGCTCCCTGGCGCTGGTTAACCTGCTGACGAATGGTGCTTTTCTTTTCTAACTCTGCAAAAAGTATTGTTAAGGTACGTGATATATCCACTGATGCCGGCCAGGGCTGGCTGGCTACTTGTTTGAGATTTTGCACGGCAGCATCCGCTTTTTGCCGTTGCGTATCCACCCGGGCCTTGGCTTCTTCACTACCGGAGCCAAGAAAGCCTGCGGTCAGCCCTCTTTCTACGGCATGGTGATGGGCAATTTTCTCTACTGCATCAACCAGCTCTACCAGTCGGGACTCAAGCTCAGCCTGATTGAGTTGGTTTAATTTTTGGTTAAGACTGAGACCAGTCATCACCAGCATTAACCCGCTAATAAGCCCAATGCTCAACAGTGTCAGCCTGACGATCGATAAGCGTGCTAATCCATTCATAGTTTACTCTTGGTTGCGTATCTGGACTGCCTGACTCAGAAGTACTGATATTTATTCGGGACCGAACCTAGAGTATAGTAACGCTGTGGATTTTTGCCGCATGGTTGAACAGTAATTGTTATATTTGTGTTGCAACCATAACAACGCCAGCCGGCCGCATTGTTACTAATAAGAAAGTAATCTGATTCATGACCTTAACTCCCGATACCCTGCTGGCTTTTGTTTTTGCTACGTTGATTATCAGCTTGTCACCAGGCCCATCGAATCTGTATATCCTCGCCTGTACCCTGGGTTCCGGGCGTAGCGGTGGCACTGCCGCAGCGCTGGGAATGGCAATAGGCTCCTCCAGTTACGCAATTGCTACAGCCTTCGGACTTGCTGCGCTGATACTTTACGTGCCGGTTATCTTTACGCTGATTAAAGTGCTGGGCGCGCTTTACCTGATTTACCTGGGAGTGAATGCGCTGCGATTTGCCACTGCGCCACATCTGCGCAAGCCTGTGCAGGCGACTACTCGCCAAATCGTTTCCAGAAGCCTGCTGGTGGAACTGAGTAACCCTAAAACCGCATTATTCTTTATTGCCTTTTTACCCCAGTTTACCCACGCGACGGGAGACATGCTGGTTAATGACCTGCTGGTGCTGGGCTTACTGTTTAGTGGTATTGCCTTGTGCTGCGACTTACTGGTGGTGCAGTTATCGCATCAGCTTGGGCGATGGATGGCCAAAAGCCCACGGGTTGCTGTTCGCCAGGAACAGCTCGTGGGACTGATTTTTCTTGGGCTTGGCGCCACGCTGTTGTTTGATTTAGGCCAGACAACCGCGTTTTGAGTGATGTGCGCCTAGCGCTGTTCTACTTCGTCCAGCAGTGCCGCAATCTGTTTGGTCACTTTGTGGCTGGGCATTAAAAATGGCAGCGGTGTGCGGTGAGAGTGTGACTCTTTTACCTTAACAGAACTGCTCAAACGTGTTTCAAACAATGGCAATCCTTTTTCCTGCAGTTCACCAATCAGGGTCGAAGGCAGTTTTGCCTGGGCATTATACTGGTTGATAACCACGCCCGACAGAGTCAAATCCTGATTATGATCCTCTTTGATTTCCATCACATTTTCTAATAATCGCTCGATAGCCTGGGCAGAAAAATGATCGCAATCAAAGGGCACTAAAAATTCATCGGCCGCAATCAGCGCTGCTTTGGAATAAAAATTAAAGTTGGGCGGTGTATCAATGTAAATGCGTTCAAATTCTTCGCTTAGTGCCTCCAGCGTTTCACGCAATTTAAACATTTTATAGCGGGATTCCAGCTCCCGCTCTATGGTAGCCAGAGTCGGATCGGCGGGCAGCACATACAGGTTTTCAAAGGCGGTTTGCTGAACAAAGGCCGTTGGCGGCTGTGGTTTGGAGAACCAGCCAACAATTTGTTTAAACATATCTGCCACAGTGAGTGTGTCTTCGTTGATGTCTATGCCGGCATAATGGGTGCTATTGCCCTGAGCATCGAGGTCAACCAACAGGGTTTTGTATCCCCTTAAGGCACTTTCAGCTGCCAGATTGGTACTGATTGTTGATTTTCCCACCCCACCTTTTTGATTGAACACCACGCGTTTCATGTGACTCCTTGTATTTACCTGCTGCCGGTAGAAGGTAACGATTAGTATAAATTATCGACACTTCAGCATAAGTTATCCTCGTCAAAAAGTAACGGAATATAATGTTATTAAAATGTTAATTTTGACTGTTTGTGCTACATTATAACCAGAAGCTGGCACCTGGAGTCGCCTATGAAAGTTCTGGTATTGATTGTCGTATTGAGCGGTGTGCTGCTTATCGGCGGCTGTGCCAGCTCTGAGTCTGTAAGACACGAAGGCGGTTTTCCCGTCTATATGGCGGGTTTTCCCACAGCAAACGCCATCAAAGTCGAACCTGTTGATGAAATCCTGCGTTTGCCCACAGCGGCTAAGCGTTATCTTAGTCACATTACGCTGGATGCAACACGCAAGCAGAACTCTGTACTGGATGAATTAATAGAAAGCATGTTTGCCAAACAACAGCTGGATGTTCGGTACTACAGCCATGCTAATTCCACGGTGTCTGAGACCTTTACCAGTCGTCAGGCTAACTGTTTGTCCTTAACGCTGATGACCTATGCGCTTGCGCGTGAACTTGGCCTCAAAGCAACGCTACAGGAAGTCGAAATACCCGAATACTGGACCCGAAAGCAAGGCTTCAGCCTGTTAAACGGCCATGTAAATGTGCGGCTAACCGACTTTCAGGGCAACTGGAAATCGTCCCGGCTGGTAGACTTCGACGCGCGAATGAGGGCGCTGCAATTTAAGGCTCAGCCCATTTCTGTGCGCCGGGCTCTGGCCATGTACTACAACAATAAAGCATCGGATGCTCTGGTTAACCGGGTTTTTCCGGTGGCGTTTCGTTATTTACAGGCGGCGTTGCAGCAGGACGATACACTGACAGCGGCGTGGCTTAACCTGGGCGTACTCTATCGTTTAGCCGGGCACCATCAATACGCCGAAGAAGCCTATCAAAAAGTACTGGCCCTGGAGCCGGAGAATCTTACGGTCAGAGAAAACCTAGCTATTCTTTATCGCCTCACCGGCCGACCAGAACAGGCTGAAAAACTCGCCAGTGAAGTTTACCAACTGCGCCAGAGTAACCCTTATTACCATTTAAATCTGGGCGATGAAGCCTTTGATAAAGGCCAGATTGCACTGGCGAAAAGTTATTACCGCAAAGCCTATCGCCTCGACAGGAGTAATCACCTGGTGCTCTTTGCCATGAGTAAGACTGCGCTGGCTGTCGGCCATAAAGACGATGCACAGGCTCTGCTGCAGCGCGCCCTGAGTAACGCCGAACAGCATGTGGATCGCCAGCGGTACGAAGCCAAACTATTGGTATTAAATGATTATGTTGAGGAGCAAACGAAATGAAACTTGGCCGGATTGTCGCTATTTTTTTGTTGTTGGCACCGGTATTAGGGTATGCCTCCGAGCCGGTGTGGATGAGAGATGTTACAGTGCTCGCCGATGACAGCATGGAAGGCCGGGCTGCGGGCAGCAATGGCTCTGCGCTTAGTCGGCAATACATTATCAGTCGTTACAAAGAAATTGGGCTATTGCCGCTTCACTCGCTGGATAGTTTTACTCACCCCTTTAGCGCTGAGAATAAAGGTAAGCAAATTAACGGGACCAATATTGTGGGTAAGCTGGACGGAAAAATTGAGCGCTATATTGTGGTAAGTGCTCACTACGACCATATAGGCCGCAAGGGAAGACGAATTTTTAACGGCGCTGATGATAATGCCAGTGGCGTGGCCGCCATGCTGTACCTTGCTGCGCAAAGTCAGGCGCAGTCGCGGCAATGCCACCAGGTTTTTTTAGCACCTGACGCCGAGGAGCACGGGCTGTTGGGCGCGCGGGCGTTTGTAAAGGCCGGGCTACTTGAGTCCGACACCATTTTTGTCAATCTGAATCTCGATATGCTCTCCCAACCTGGTGGTCGTGAAGAAGTTCTGGTGAGCGGTAACCTTAGCCATCCACGATTTAATCGTTTGATTGAAGACATTGAAATTGCCAGCAATATGCCAATGATAGCAACCGATGAAAGGCGCCGGGTAGGACGGTTTCCGAACTTATCGGACAGGCGTAAAGTCAGCGATCACGCGGCGTTTGCCGAGCAGGGTATTCCCTTTTTATTTTTAGGTGTGGGTCGGCATAATTATTATCACACCCCGCGGGATACTGTCTCGCGTATCGATCGGGAGTTTTACGCTAAAACGGTGGATATAGCCTGGCAGTATTTACAGCAATTAGATGCGTTATGCGCACAACATTAAAACAACAAAGCGGAGATTTACCTCCGCTTTGTTATGATAATTCAATACCTTGCTTAGATAACGCCAAGTTCGCGCAGACGTTCTTGCAGGTAAGACTCAGCAGTATAGCGTTCGGACAGTTTTACATCCGGACGGGGATGCAAAAACAGCGGTAATGAAATACGGGATTTGGTCATATCAGCGCCGTCAGGATTGATTACCCGGTGGATGGTTGACGGATAATAGCCACCACTGGCCTCCTGCAACATATCACCGATGTTGACAATCAGCGTACCAAAATCGCAGGGCACGTCCATCCAGGAACCGTCCTTACGTTGAACCTGCAAGCCGGGTTCGTTGGCGGCAGGTAATACGGTTAACAGGTTAATGTCGCCATGGGCTGCCGCACGGATCGCATCGGGTTCTTCATTACCATCCAGTGGCGGGTAATGCAGAACGCGTAACAGGGTTTGCTCACTACCGTTAATCATTTGTGGTAGTGGCTCATTAAAGTTCGCTTTCACTTCTTCTGGCGCGTTTTCTTCCACCCAGCTTAGCAGTTCGGCAGCCAGGCCGGTGGCTTTGGTATAATAGTCGGCCAGCTGTGCTTTGAGCGCTGGGGGACACATTCCCCAGGGGTAGTAGTGAAAGTATTCCTTAATGTCTTTTTTCTTAAAGCCTTTGGCCACTTCGGATACCGACTTGGAAAAATAGCCGTCCTGGGTGTCTTTGTTGTAGGCGTAATCAAATTTTTCTTCGCTGTCGAAAAAAGCCTGCCAGGTCTGGTAAATATCTTCGACCAGCTGTTTCTGAATAGGGTGATTTTTCAGTACACCAAAGCCGGTTTCGTGCAGTGATTTGGCAAATAACTCGGCAGCGTTGTCTGCCTGATAATCAACGGCAACTAAATTCATTGAGGGTTCCTGTCGTTCTGTTTTTTTGTCAATTATAAGGTGGCTTTAAGGGGCTGCAACTCCCTGGCGTTGATGCACATCAAGCCGGAAGGTTACAGCCCGCAGAAATCAGCCGAGTGAGAGGTAAAAGCCTGCCAGTGCGGCACTCATCAGATTAGATAAGGTGGCAGCAAAAACGGCCTTCAGTCCTAATTGTGCTATTTCTTTGCGACGAGTGGGCGCCATGGCTCCAATACCACCCATAAGAATGGCGATGGATGACAAATTAGCAAAACCGCAAAGGGCAAACGTGATAATTGCCTGACTCAGTGTGGAAAGCTCTGGTTTGGCGGCAATAAAATCAAGATAAGCAATAAACTCGTTAACCACGATTTTCTGGCCAATAAAACTTCCGGCAATTTGTGCTTCAGACCAGGGCACACCAAGCGCCCAGGCCAGTGGTTGCAGCAGGAAGCCAAGGATTTGCTGGATGGTGAGGTTTTCCAGACCAAACAATCCACCGGCCCAACTAATAATGCCGTTTAACATGGCAATCAACGCCACAAATGCCAACAACATAGCGCCTACATTAAGCGCCAGCTGTAAGCCCGATGCTGCACCGCTTGCTGCCGCGTCAAACACGTTAGCGTAGTGTGTTTTTTCTTCTTCGCTTTTATTCAGTTCATTGTGCGGTTTGGCGGTTTCCGGCAGCATAATTTTAGCCATTAACAAACCGCCTGGCGCGGCCATAAAGCTGGCCGCCAGCAAATACTTAAGCTCAACGCCCATGCCGGCGTAACCGGCCATAACCGAACCTGCTATTGAGGCTAAGCCGCCAACCATAATGGCAAATAACTCAGAACGGGTCATGTTAGGAATAAACGGGCGGACCACTAAAGGCGCTTCGGTCTGGCCAACAAAGATATTGGCAGCTGCAGACATAGACTCCGGACGACTGGTTTTAAGGGCTTTTTCCAATAGTCCGCCAATTAAGCGGATAATGATGTTCATTACTTTCAGGTGATAAAGCACGGCAATCAGTGAAGAAAAGAAAATGATTACCGGTAACACGTTGAAAGCAAATATAAAACCAAGGGATTTGTCACCAATTGGACCAAATACAAAGTTAATCCCGTCCTGGCTGTAATCAATGATATTCTGCACAAATTCGGTGGTTTTTAGCAGCAGCTTAATGCCAAGATCCGAATACAGGATAAAGCCGCCAATAACTGCCTGAATGGCAAAGGCACCACCCACGGTACGCCAGTTAATAGAACGTCGATCGCTCGACAACGCCAGTGCAATAGCTAACAGCAGGGCAACGCCCAGTAAACTTATCATGGGGTAATCCTTTACTTAATAAATTGTTGTATGTGAGATTTGATAACGTCCAGCGCGATTTGATTTTTGCCGCCCTGGGTTACTACAACATCAGCAGTAAACCGACTGGGTTCAATAAACTGATGGTACATGGGCTTAACGGTTTGTTCGTATTGCTTGGCAACCGACTCCATGGTCCGTCCCCGATCCCTGACATCCCGCATCATGCGGCGCATCAGGCAAATATCCAGCGGCGTGTCGATAAAGATTTTTACATCATACAACGGCAGTAGCTCCACCCGGGCCAGCAACATAATGCCTTCCAGAATGACCACGGGAGCGGGTTGTAATCGCTCTGTCTTGGGCAGGCGAGTGTGGGTTTTAAAGCAATAATGCGGATAATCAATGGGCTCGCCATTACGCAGTGCACCCAGGTGAGCTTTTAATAATTCGTGTTCGAAAGCGTTGGGATGATCGTAGTTGTTTTTTTCCCGGGCTTCCATGGGCAGATGATCCTGGGCGCGATAATAGTGATCTTCACGCAGGATCTGAACGGGTCTGCCTTGTTCCGAAAACGCGTTAATCAGGTTCTCGGTGAAAAGGGATTTACCCGAGCCGGAAGCGCCGGAAATAGCGATAATCAGGGGTTTTTGCATAGTGGAAAACGTATTCTAGTTATAGCAAAGCTATGCAAATGCACCGTGTGGATTGGGCCTACACAGTCGGGGGGCTTTATATCAGATTGCGCCTCTCGGACATGATTGAACACGCCGGCAAATGGATAGTCTTCGCATTATAATGCTGACCATTCATTCAGGTTACCATTGTTTTCGCGCCTTGCAAACTATCTCTCAAACAGCACTGAATGAGCGTGTAAAGTGCGCTTTCTGCGATTATTCGCCGATTATCACGACATCGTCGTGACTGAGAACCGGTAAGGCATAGGAATGTTGCTTGGAACGGGAGCCCTCACCCTGTGCGCGGGGCGGATAGTAGCGAATCTTTTCGTCACTGAAACCGACAAAGACTTCCTCGAGCGCGGCGCGAATTTCGCTAAGGGTTTTATCGAGGTTAGCGTTGAAATCCGGACGTTTGCGTTTGGTATGACCCAGCTCCATCAAGCGAGTAAACACTTTAGTGGCCAGATTTGTCAGCTCTGGTGGGATATCCTTATGATGCATCAGTGCCGCATCGGGATTTTCAATGCAGTAATGCAGCAGAGCGGTGTAAAAGCATAACGGTTTGTTCTGCAATTGCACGGTAACGTCATTAACACCATTACCGATGGTTTTCTCGGTAAGGTTAATGGTGAGTTTGGGTGTAACCTTAATTTCCGGAATTACGACCGGTGATGGTGGAGTCTTGGTTACTCTTGGATTTAGCTTTGCTTTAACAAACAAAGGGGCAATCAGCAAGGAGGCAACCAGAGCTAGCGGGCTTAAAGCAAAAAACTGGTAGATGGGTACAGCAGCTAATTGAACATTGACGGACTGCTCTGAATTATGAAGCGTAAACTTAATAATGCGCTCGTTCTCATTAAGCGCCTGGGAGTCTGCGGTCACAGATTGAATCGCCAGTAATTTTACACCGGTATTTTTATCACTCAGTATGGTATTGATTCGGGATATATAGTGTCTCAGTGTTTCGTGATTTGGCGGGGTTTTCAGAGTGTGATTACCCACATCCAAAAACTGCAGATCGAGACTGATCCGTGAACGTATTTGATCGATTGTTTCGTGGTCGGTGTACAGGCCAGCACTTCCTTGCCCTATAAGGGCTCCGGTTTGAAACACTGTAAAAAGTACGAGCACAACGATTAAGCCCTTTAGCCAGTCATTGGGGGTGATATCATACGTTTTCATTTGACGTACACTCGTTGAACATAACCACATCGCGGTAATATTTTCGGGGATGATTATTGGCAACCTGGGCGATAACCTGTTGTACTGCACAACGTAAGTCGGTGTTGTTATCCTGCATTTTCAAATACCAGCGCATACCCGGTACGCTGTCTTCCAGGGAGGTAATGTAGTTTTTGGATAACACCTGTTCGTCTGCCTTGCCCCAGTAGCTGGAGATAATGTCGACTTCGCCTGCCATCAGGGCTCTGCGCATCTCCTGATGCGAATTGTAATAGAATAGCTTGATGTTTGAGTCGTTGAGCCCTAACCTTTGTAATACTGTCTTGGGCACAATATGTCCTGAGCGACTGCTGGGGTAATCGAGAATACCGATTCGCTTGCCCAGTAAGTATTCTTTACTTAATGCGGGTTTTTCCCTTAGTGCAATAAAGTAAGCGCCGTAGTCAGGATGGGCGGCAATACTGTCGTAGTGATAAATACGATCTGCGCCAAAGGCATCAACCACGTTGCTTTTTACCAGTGATAATTCCGGTACACCGTGATTGATGAAGCGGAACGTGTCGAAGTCATTGCGGCCTATGATAATTTTTACATTGCCAAACTGGCGTTTAACAACGCCGTTTTCACACAATAACGGTAACGCTCTTTCGGCAATGGATTGCTCGGTTAAATATACAGTAAAGATATTACGATTAGCTGATAACGATGAAGGACAACTTAACTGACTGGTTGTTTGCGGCGAAATTTCATCGATTTCGGCAAAGTTTTGCACAAAGCCCAGCACGCCGCTAAAAACAAAAATAGCAGCGACAAAAAGCCATTTGGTTACTGGGTTCAGTCGTATTCGATGCAAAATTGTGTAGAGTTAGTTTTATTTAATTACCCAATTTGAACAGTTAAACTTATTTAATGCAATAAGTAAGTTTATTTTGATGTTGTAAGTTGCTGAAAAACAGGTTTATTCATCAAGTAACTTTGAATTTGCTTAAACGCTGTTTATTCATTGTAGTTGTGCGAAGAATATACCCGGGCTTGTGAGCTGGGCCGAGAGTTCGCATAAGCGCGGTGAAATGCTGACCGTTCGTTCAGGAAATTATAAAAATAATAAGTGTTGTCAACTCATTAATGAGGGTCAACCCAAACGAATTTGTCATATTGCTGCAACAATAATAATGAACAATCTCGGCCCGATTTACGCTGTTGCAGAAAAATGGAATGTCACCGATAAAACGGCAAGGTGGCCGAACCAAATTGATTTTACTGCCGGAAGCAAACGGTTGCTGTATTAACTCTTGTTTACGGGGGTGAGACAAACGCCTAATGAATATAAATGGGAAACACACTAATGATGAAAAAATCTAAGTTTAATCGCATTGCCCTCGCGGTAGCGATGTCTGTAGGTTTATCTACAGCAGCTATAGCACAGGAAACGACATCGTCGATCCGTGGTAGTGTTGTTAGCGAAGCCGGTGCCAACTTCTCTGGCGCTACTGTTACCATCAAGCACGAACCATCAGGTACTGTGTCAACAGCAACAACTTCCTCTAACGGTTCGTTCTCAGCGCGTGGTTTGCGTGTTGGTGGTCCATACACGATTACCATTAAAGGCGATGGCTTTATTACTACTCAGGTAGATAACGTTTATCTCTCTCTTGACCAAACCTTCTCTCTTCCTGTGACTGTAGAAACTTCAGAAAGTTCAGAAGTTATAGTAGTAACGGGTACTCGCGCTGCTGCGGGTTACTCAAACGAAGGCCTGAGCACAAGTCTTGGCCTGGAAGCGTTAAGCGAAGTTACGTCAATCGACCGTGACATTACTGATGCGGCTCAGCTTGACCCGTTTGCATCGGTTAACGTGCAAAGCGGTGGTGCTAAAGAGCTGTCAATCGCTGGTGCAAACAGTCGTTTTAACTCACTGACTGTTGATGGTGTTGCGTTAAACGACCGTTTTGGTCTGAACGCAAACGGTTATCCTACTCAACGTTCACCTATTTCTTACGATGCGATTGAATCACTGTCTATTCAGACTGCACCGTTTGACGTTGAATACAATGGCTTCACCGGTGGTACTATCAACGCGGTAACCAAGTCTGGTACTAACGAATTCCACGGCTCTGTAGGTTACTACTACACTGACGACTCAATGATCGGCGACCAGAATGGCGATGACGAATTCGACTTCATCTTTGAAGAAGAAACTTTCGTAGCCACATTAGGCGGTCCAATCATCAAAGACAAATTGTTTTTCTTTGTTGCATACGACAAGTTTGAAGCGGTTGCTCCTCTGCGTAACGGCCCTACCGGTTCTGGCGCGCTGAACGAAGAGCCAGACATTTCTATGGATGACGTTGCTGCGGTTGGCGAAATCGTTTCTAACGTTTGGGGCTTCGATATCGGTGACTTTAACAAGGGTCCTGAAGAAGACGAGAAAGTTCTGGCGAACATCGACTGGAACATCAACGACGATCACCGTGCAAAGTTCACTTACATGAGAACCGAAGGTAACTCAATTAATGAACAGAACGGTAATAACTTCCTGGCTTCTGACAACATCCTTGGCGCTTCTTCTGCGTGGTATGACCGTTCGGAAAAAATCGAAAGCTTCATCGGTCACCTGTTCTCAGACTGGACCGCGAATTTCTCGACTCAGTTAAAAATTGCCAGCACCACTCAGGCGACGGGTCAGGATTCATTAAACGGCGCTGAGTTCCCTAACTTTGCCGTATTCCTGCGCGAAGTAGACGGTGAAGAGAACTACCTGACAATCGGTCCTGACCGCTATCGTCACGGTAACTCGCTTGACCAGGACTTCCTGCAAATTAAAGCCGTTGCTATTTACTCAATGGATGATCACATCATCAAAGCGGGTTTTGAGCGCGAAGATGTAGATGTGAACAACCAGTTCTCGCAAAACTCTGAAGGTTCATACTTGTTCGACAGCCTGGAAGACCTGCAAAACGCTCAGGCCTCTGCATTGCTGTACAACAACGCTGTGACTAACAACGAAGATGATCTGCGTGCAATCTGGGGTTATGCATCTAACTCTGTTTACATTCAGGATTCATGGGCAGCTTCTGCTGACCTGACCGTTGATTTTGGTCTGCGTTATGACTGGTATGAGTCAAGCGGCGAAATCCGTGAGAACCAAAACTTTATCGACCGTTACGGTTTCACCAACACTACCGACATCGACGGCCTGGACGTGGTTCTGCCTCGTATCTCATTCGAATGGTTCGCGGGTGATTACACTACTGTACGTGGTGGTATCGGTCGCTTCTCTGGTGGTGCACCAAGCGTTTGGATTTCAAACAGCTATTCTAATGACGGTGTTATCTCTGATGACTACCAGGATTTTGGTTCTGGTATGACTTACCAGGTTCCAACTACGCCAGATGCGGCGACTGGTCAGTACATCCCACAAGACGTGCTGGATGCCCTGGCTAATACCGCTCCGGATGGTTCAGTTAACGCACTGCGTCCTGACTTCGAAATCCCGGTAACCACTAAAGTAAGCTTAGGTGTTGCACACGAGCCGCAGATTGATGCGCTTGAAGGCTGGGTATTCTCTGCTGACGTATTGTACAACAAGCTTGAAAATGCCACGTACTGGTACGACCAACGCTGTGAGAACCCAGTGGATACAGCACCAGACGGTCGCGGTGTCTACGACTGTAGCAATGGTCCGGAAGCACTGGTTGTAGGTTCAGTTGATGATGGCGACTCAATGCTTTATGCAGTGTCTGCCACTAACGAGTGGGATACAGCATACGGTACCTTTGATTTCTTCACCAGCTACACTTACGCAGATGTTGAAGATGTTGGTTACGGTACGTCTTCTACAGCTACGTCTAACTACTCTGACTTCGCGGCCTATGACCGTCAGAAGCCTCGCGCTGGTACGTCAAACTTCCAGACCGAGCACCTGTGGAAAATGCGCTTTAACTGGAGCAAAGAGCTGATCGACGGTTATCAAACCAAGGTATCGGTATTTGCGACTCGTCGTTCTGGTCAGCCTTACAGCTACACCTTTAACGAAAACAACGCGTGTGTGCTAGATGTTGGTGGTGGTCGTTGTGCTCGTGAGAGCCGTAACGATGATGCCGGTCACCTGTTGTATGTACCATCTGGTCTGGACGATCCATTGTTCGCAGCCAGCTCATTTGGTGGTGACCTTGCCGCGCAACAAGAGTTTATGGATTACATCGCTAACTCTGAGTTAGCTGGCTACGCGGGTGGCATTGCCCCACGTAACGGCGACAACTCTCGTTGGTCAACGATCATCGACGTTCGTATTCAACAAGAACTGCCAGCGTTTATGCCAGAGCATAAGCTGACTGTGTTCTTCGATATCGAGAACTTCGGTAACCTGTTAAACGACGACTGGGGTCGTATTGAGCGTACCCGTTACGAGTATGAGCGTGCAGTTGTATCGGCTCAAATTGTTGACGGTCAGTACGAATACTTCGACCTGAGAAGCCCAAGCCGTATCGAGAACCTAGAAGTACTGTCTCAGTCAGTATGGCAGGTTCAGTTCGGTGTTAAGTACGACTTCTAATAGTTAAGTCTTTATACTTAAAAACAAAAACCACCCGCAAGGGTGGTTTTTTTTTACCTGTAAATGAGCCTGAAGGCGAAAGATTGCAGCGCCAGGCGCCTGCTTAAAGCTATACGTTGTCGAACAGGTCCTCAACACGTTGGCGTAGGTTTTCAATTTTGGTGACATCGGCCGGCGCAATAAAAATAGTGTCATCACCGGCAATGGTGCCAAGTACGCCATCTTTTTTACTCAATGAATCTAACAAGCGGGCAATTAATTGTGCCGCACCAGGGCTGGTTCGAATAATCACCATCACATTGTTGTGCACGATATCCAGCACCAGTTGCTTAAGCGGGCTTTTTGCCGTTGGCATACCTAGTTCCGGTGGTAAACAGTAAACCATATCACCGCGGGCATTGCGGGTTCGAACTGCCCCAAACTTACTGAGCATGCGGGATATTTTACTTTGGCTGATATTGTTAAAGCCCTGATTTTTTAAGCCATCAACAATTTCGCCCTGTGAACCGTAACTTTCAGCCTTAAGAATATCTTTAAAAGCCCGAATGAGCTCTTCCTGCTTCTGATTTGCCATTAGTGTCCTGACGCCATATTCATATTATTGATTTTTGCCACCAAGCTTATGCATTCATCGTTAATCGATTCGGCTAACTTGTCGGCTTGGTGTATACTCTATCCCGCGAAAGGTTAAGGGCCGGTTGCAAAAACCTTACCCTAGCTGTATGAAAACCAGCTATTGTGCCCTGATTTGCATGAAAAAACAACATAAATGCATAAGTATGCACTTATGTTGAATATAACTCGATAAATCGCCCGTTCATCCTTCATAAGACTAATAGGTGATTGAGTTTTAGGCTGACTTACTTTAGTGTGTTTGCCCGTTATTAAACGTGATTCTTTCCATGAGGAGAAATGGTATGAAAGTAGCCGTGTTAGGTGCTGCCGGTGGTATTGGTCAGGCGCTGTCACTGTTGTTAAAAACACAACTGCCAGCAGGTTCTGAGTTAGCTTTGTATGATGTTGCGCCAGTTGTTCCTGGTGTTGCTGTTGATTTAAGCCACATCCCCACTGCAGTTAAGGTTACCGGTCACGGTAAAGACGACCTGGCAGGTGCTTTAACTGGTTGTGACGTTGTATTAATTCCAGCAGGTGTTCCTCGTAAGCCTGGTATGGATCGTTCAGACCTGTTTAACATCAACGCTGGTATCGTTAAAGCACTGGTTGAAGGCATTGCTGATAACTGTCCTTCTGCTTGTACCTGTATCATCACTAACCCGGTAAACACTACCGTTGCTATCGCAGCAGAAACGCTGAAAGCAAAAGGTGTTTACGACAAGAACAAACTGTTCGGTGTAACCACGCTTGACGTTATCCGTGCAGAAACTTTTGTTGCTGACCTGAAAGGTCTGGATCCAGCAGCGACTCACGTTCCTGTTATCGGTGGTCACTCTGGTACAACTATTCTGCCTCTGCTGTCTCAGGTTGAAGGTGTAGAATTCTCTGACGACGAAATTGCGTCACTGACTACCCGTATCCAAAACGCAGGTACCGAAGTAGTTGAAGCCAAGGCGGGTGGCGGTTCTGCTACACTGTCTATGGGTCAGGCTGCTGCGCGTTTCTGTCTGTCTCTGGTTGCTGCAATGCAAGGCGACAACGTTGTTGAGTACACCTACGTACAAACTGACGACAGCGACGACGCTGCATTCTTCTCTCACCCTGTACGTTTAGGTCCGAACGGTGTTGAAGAAATCCTGCCTTACGGCGAACTGAGCGCTTTTGAACAAAAAGCGAAAGACGACATGCTGGAAGGCCTGCGTGGCGACATCAAACTGGGTGTTGACTTCGTAAACGGCTAATTTTGCTGTTACTGAAATAAAATAAGCCGGCTTAATTTGTAATAATTAAGCCGGTTTTTTTATGCCTGCCAACCCGCTTTGCACAAAAAATAGCTGACTCATCGGATTGCCATAAGCTAAAAAATAGACAACACTGGTTGTTCATCCCGGCAGTAATTAAGGTAACCTAGTGATGACTCAACGCCGTATTATCAATCAAACGCTAACTTTTTGGCTGTGCAGTTGGTTATTCGTGTCGGTTAAGTCACTCGCTGAGTCCGAATCTTTCAGTCAGATAAAATTTATTACCCATAGTCCGTATCTGCTGGAGGTAATAAATAAACAGGAAGCGCCTGAAAGTTCTATGAATGCCGCCTATCTGGCGCTGTTCAAGCAAATGAATTTTTTCCCCAGGGCGGAGCTTACCGTAACCTCTCGCTTTGAGACTATTTTACAAGGCAAGGAACCTGTCTGTACTTTTCTGATGATTAAAAATCCGGCGCGGGAAGCTTTGTACCGATTTAGTCTGCCCACGGATTTTTTACTTGCACATCGCCTCTATCAAACCACCAATACGCCGGCAATACCTGCTGAGTTACTTAACCCAGGCGGCGAGCTGGCGAGTCTGCAGGCTTTGTTTAACACCTTTCCTCAGCGCAAACTGATGTTATTAAAAGACCGCTCTTACGGCTCGTTTCTGGATGGCGAAATTGCTGCACTACCAGAATCCGCTAAGTATTATCGGTGGGGAAGTCACCAGTTCGACAGCGACATTAAAATGCTGGTGAAAGGGCGCGGCGAATATATTCTGGCCTACCCTTACGATATTAAGAGGGAATCGCCTAAATATCCGGGTGTAACATTTCAAAGCAACGCCATCGCCGGTAATTCCGCCATCAGAACTGGGCATATCATGTGCAACGACACACCGGCTTCCGAGCGGTTCATCCAAAGAGTAAACAGGGAGCTACGGCAGTTGTACTTCTCAGCCGATTTTTTGGATGCCCACCTGCGATTTAACGACCCGTCAGCTCATGAAGCGTTAAAACAAGGGCTTAAGGTATTACAAGCGCTCTGAGCAGCTGTAAGCAAAGGACAGATCCACGGAGTGTTAAATGGCAGA
This sequence comes from Marisediminitalea lipolytica, assembly GCF_001758465.1. Lineage (GTDB taxonomy): Bacteria > Pseudomonadota > Gammaproteobacteria > Enterobacterales > Alteromonadaceae > Alteromonas > Alteromonas lipolytica. The sequence continues at coordinate 110,271 of NZ_MJIC01000002.1, read as the reverse complement.
ATAGGCCTGGCAGCGAATGTCTGCTAAACTTTATTTCAGGATGATTATTGTTCGATACTTTATCGCTGCAAGAAAATGACACAGAAGTCACCTTTATTTGCACTAAAAACAGCTATTTTGCTGGTAGTGTTAATTGCACTCCCGCCAGCAGGTGCGCAGACCCTCGCTGACAACATTGACCTGATTACCGACAACAGGGACTTTAGTGAGTCCATCCCGCGGCAACACAAGTTAGATCCTATTATTGATGCCCATCTGGTGCTATTTAAACACATGTCTTTAGTGTTTAAACCAATCCTTCTGCCAACGTTGAAAGTCGAGCCCAGATTGAAGCAGACTAAGCCCGCTTGTACCTTTGGCAGGCTGAAAACTGCAGAGCGTGCTAAGGCATTCATTTTTAGTCTGCCAACCGAGTTCTTCTTAGCGCATCAGCTTTACCAAAATACAGCGACCGGGCCTGTGGACAGGACTCTGTTAAATGCTGATGGTGAAATTACTCATCTTGGCAGTTTGTTTGACTTTTACCGGGGCCGTAAATTGATTCTGCTGAAGGGGCGTTCCTATGGTGAGTTGTTAGATGAGCAAATCCGCGCGTTGCCCGATGCTGTAAAGTATTTCCGTAGTGGGAATGACATGTACACCGAAGATATTGCCATGCTGGAAAAGGCAAGGGGAGACTACATCCTTTCACTGCCTTATAACGTTTTTAAAACTCAGCATAAGGACAAGCACGGTGAGTTTTTAAGTTATCCGATTGCCGGTAACACACGCTACAACGCGGGGCATGTCATGTGTAATGATACGCCTGAAACCAGAGATTTTATCAACCAGGTGAACACTGCGCTTAAAGAGGTCTACGCCACACCTGAATTTGAACAAGCCCACACCGATTATACCGATCCGGCAAGTTATGAACGTATCAAAATGGTGTTGAACGAACTTAAATCGCTTGCTAACGCGCAATAAAAAACCGTGAGCGCAGTGCGGTCACGGTTTCTTTTGAGTTGGTAAGGCACTATTAACCGGTATTACGCATACCGATAGCAATACCACTAATAGCCACCATCATGGCTTTATCAAGCGTGGCATCATGCTCGTCTTCGTCTAGCTGACGTAAGCGTGTTAACAGCTCGATTTGCAGGAAATGCAAAGGCTCAAGGTACTGAGCACGGATATTCATGGATTCTTTACCCTGAGGGTCTGCTTCCATAATATCGGCCTGACCATTGATATCCAGCTGCAGCTTAATGGCTTCCTTTAGCTCCGCGCGCAAACCTTCACCAAAGTGCTTCAACTCATCAGGCACCAGACGGTCATCGTATTCGGCGCTAATACGCGGGTCAGCCTTCTGGAATACCATGTCCAGCATGGATAAACGCGACTGGAAGAACGGCCAGTTCTCGCGCATCTCCTGGAGCTTCTCGTGATTGCCTTCCTGACGAACCGCTTCAATGGCCTTCATGCTGCCCAACCATGCTGGCAGTACCAGACGGGTTTGTGCCCAGGCAAAAATCCACGGAATAGCACGCAGGCTTTCAATGCCGCCAGTTGGCTTACGTTTGGCAGGGCGACTACCTAATGGCAGTTTGCCCAGTTCCTGTTCTGGCGTGGCCACACGGAAGTAAGGGACAAATTCCGGATCCTGACGGACTACGCCACGATAGAAATCACGACCCTTAGCGGCCATGGCTTTCATTAGTTCACGCCACTCGTCTTTGGGGGCTGGTGGTGGGAACAACATGGCTTCTATAATCGCACTGGTGTAAATACCCAGACTGCGTTTAGCCAGTAACGGCATACCAAACTTATAACGGATGGTTTCGCCCTGTTCGGTTACCCGGAAACCTCCGTCTAACGAACCCGGAGGTTGCGAGTGGATAGCGGCATGTGCCGGTAATCCGCCACGGCCAATTGTACCGCCGCGACCATGGAACAGGGTTAGCTTAATGTCGAATTCTTCAGCCAGCGCAACCAGCGCTTCCTGAGACTCGTACTGTGCCCAGCCTGCGGCAATGGCACCCGCATCTTTGGCGGAATCAGAATAACCAATCATAACGAATTGCTTACCCTGAATATAACCACGGTACCAGTCGATACTCAGCAGTTTACGCATCACGATAGGTGAGTTATTCAAATCATCCAGGGTTTCAAACAGTGGTGCTACCGGCATTGGCCAGTCAACGCCCATTTCCTGCAGCAGTAACTGTACGGCCATGACATCAGACGCTTCACTCGCCATGGAAATGGTATAGATACCAAACCCGTGCTTACTGTGGCTGGCAATAACCTTACAGGTATCCAACACTTCCTGAACATCTGCTGAAGGTTCCCAACAACGCGGGAATAATGGGCGCTTAGAGCTTAGCTCACGCAGCAGGAAGGCTTGTTTGTCGGCCTCGCTCCAGTGGGCGTAGTCGCCTAATCCGAGGTAACGGGTTACTTCGCTCAGTACATCAGCATGACGCTGTGAATCCTGACGAACGTCAAGGCGTAACAGGTGCACACCAAAACATTTTACACGACGAATCGTGTCGAGCAGCATGCCGTTGGCAGTTACTTCAAGACCTGACTCGCACAATGAGCGATAGCACATCAGTAAGGGTTCAAGCAGCTCGTCATTTGACGCAATCCATTCGTTGGAATCGTATGGACGGTCATTAAAAAAGTCGTAAATGCCATCGCGGGTATCGGCGCAGCGTTTTACCAGTGGACGCAGTAGCGCTCGGTAAGGCTCGTAGACTTCTCCTACCGCCGCTTTTAGTTCATCGTTACAGTCGTTCATCGACAGCTCAACCTGCAGACGGTCAAGGTCGATGGTCAGCAGTTTAGCTGCGCGACGACGGGCCAGTAACAGTACCTCTTCCGTGACCTTTGCGGTAACGAATGGATTACCATCACGGTCACCGCCCATCCACGAACTAAAGTGAATGGGCGCTGCATCGATAGGCAGCTTGACGTTGTAGTCTTTTTGCAAGCGCTCATCGAGGTCACGCAGGAAGTCAGGAACCGCGTCCCACAATGAATTTTCAATAACCGAGAATCCCCAGCGGGCTTCGTCAACCGGCGTCGGGCGCACAGAACGAATCTCTTCGGTATGCCAGGCCTGACTGATCAGATCAGCAATGCGGGTTTCCAGACGACCTCGCTCGGAATCACTCAGTTGTTCCTGATGGATGCTTTTCAGGCAGTACGCTAACTCTTTATGCTTATGAATCAGCGTACGACGGAATACTTCGGTAGGGTGCGCTGTGAGTACCAGATCAATATCCAGCTTAGCTACTGCCTTTTCCACTTCCAGCGCGCTTAGTTCGGCCTTGTCCAGGTGCGAAAACAGCGAGTCGATGGAGGCGTCCACATCGAGGCCAGCATTGTATTCCTGCTCGGCGATGTTACCTAGGTTCAGAAATTGCGCGAATGCTCTGGCGACTACCAGTAACTCACTGTCTGACATGGTTTTGAAAGTTTCTTTCAGATTTTTACTGCAATCTGTATCACCGTTGAACGATGCGCGACCGTCCAGACGAACTTTCTCTATTTTCTCTAACCAGTCATTTCCCAGCTGAGCCTTGATTGTTTGTCCCAGCGTTTTTCCCAAATAGCGGACAGTATCTTTTAACTGTGCGTCATAGTGTGATTGCATGGTGTCCTCCAAAAAACAGTGCTATCAAACATACTGTCTCCGAGTAGAATTGTCTAATAGCTTTTTGTATTACATCCTTAGAACCAGCGCCCTGTTAACTGGCGTAAACATTGGAACAGGCACGGTTTATCTGGGTGTGTTACACTATGCCAGCGAAAAATCGAAGCGTAATAAAAATTTTCAGAATACTACGGATTTTGATTAACATTTGCGCAAAAAGTGTAATTTTATTTCAGGAGACACTGTGTCAGATTTATTTAAAACAGTAGAAACCCAGGCTAGTTACGGAATTGGTTTCCAAATGGGTCAGCAATTACAATCAAATCCATTTGAAGGTCTGGATCTGGATTCTGTAGTAGCAGGGTTAAAAGACGCGTTTACTGGTCAGGCCCCGCAGGTTGATAACGACACGCTGCGTAATGCATTTGGTGAAATCCATCAGCGCATGCAGGCGGCTAAGGCTGAACAGCATAAAGCAGCAATCGAGGAAGGCGAAAACTTCCTGAGCGAAAACGCCAAGCGTGAAGAAGTTCAGGTAACCGAGTCTGGATTGCAGTACGAAGTGGTTACTGCTGGCGACGGTGCTGTACCGACTGCAGATAGCACTATTCGTGCTCACTATCACGGTACCCTGATCGACGGTTCTGTGTTCGATAGCTCTTATGATCGTGGTCAGCCGGCAGAATTCCCGGTTGGTGGCGTAATTAAAGGCTGGACCGAAGCCCTGCAAATGATGCCGGTTGGTTCAAAATGGCGATTATACATCCCGCACGACCTGGCCTATGGCGAGCAAGGTGCTGGTGGTGCTATCGCGCCTTACAGCACGCTGGTATTTGATATCGAGCTGCTGGACGTTATTGCATAAGCGAATAACAGCTGACAAAAAGCCCGCCATTGCGGGCTTTTTTAGTGGTTAACCCGTGCCGGGTTGGCATTCGGCTAAAATAGCATTAGGCTTTATCTGCCGGACGCTCCACCAGTCCAGCTGTTCAGAGTTGTTATCAACGCCGGGTCATTTACAATACGCGCTAAAATAAGAAAGGATAGTGTCACTATGGTTATCAAGCCCAAAATTCGTGGCTTCATTTGTACAAATGCACACCCGCAGGGTTGTGCTGCAGTTGTTGCAGAACAAATTCAATATATCAAAGGCCTCGGCGAGCTGGGCGATGGGCCGAAAAAAGTGTTGGTTATCGGCTGTTCTACCGGTTACGGTCTGGCATCCCGCATTACCTCGGCGTTTGGTTATGGTGCAGACACCTTAGGTGTATGTTTCGAGAAAGAGCCAACAGAGCGGAAAACCGCCACTGCGGGTTGGTACAACACCGCTGCATTCCATACACAGGCGAAAGACGCGGGTCTGTACGCCGAAACGCTTAATGGCGATGCCTTCTCTAACGAGCTTAAAGAACAGGTTATCGATAAGATTAAAGCTGACTTAGGTCAGGTTGATCTGGTTATCTATAGTCTGGCATCACCACGCCGCACTGATCCGGCGACCGGTGAAGTATATAAGTCTACCCTTAAGCCAGTGGGTCAGGCCTATACCACCAAAACTTACGATACGGATAAAGACAAGATTCACGATGTCTCTTTAGAGCCAGCCAGCGAAGAAGAAATCGCTAATACGGTTAAGGTAATGGGCGGTGAAGACTGGGAACTGTGGCTTAATGCTCTGTCAGCGGCAGGCGTATTGGCCGAAGGTTGCAAAACTACGGCTTACACCTACATTGGTAAGGAACTGACCTGGCCAATTTATGGTTCTGCTACGATTGGTAAAGCAAAAGAAGACCTGGATCGCGCGGCGACTGCCATTAATACTGACCATGCTGATCTTGAAGTGGATGCTCACGTATCTTCACTTAAGGCGCTGGTGACTCAGGCGAGCTCGGCGATTCCGGTAATGCCACTTTACATCTCTTTAATTTATAAAGTGATGAAGGAAGAAGGCACCCACGAAGGCTGTATCGAACAAATCGCAGGCCTTTACACACAGTGCCTGTACGGTGATGCCGCAACGCTGGACGAACAAAATCGCTACCGCATGGATGGCAAGGAAACCAACGATGCTACCCAGGCGAAAATTAAAGCGCTGTGGGATCAGGTGACTCAGGAAAACTTCCATGACCTGAGCGACTATGCCGGTTACCACCATGAATTCTTAAAACTGTTTGGGTTTGATGTGGCGGGAGTCGATTACGACGCCGATGTTGACCCGGTGGTTAATTGGTAATACCACTTAATAATTAATATAAGCCGTCGTTATGACGGCTTTATTTTGTCAATTTACCAACAGCTTACAGGCTGGCTGGATGTCGACAATAATCAGTGTGTCGGGCATTGCAGGGCAGTGCACCGACTGCTGACAATAGCGCATAAGACTAATGTGGTAGGTTAGTTGTACAGATAATTGGGATAAAAATTACGGATTATCTCGGATCGACGTAGCGTAAGTTGCTATGTTGATGCTAAAATTCCGAAATTAAGTGGGGGGACCCTTTTCCGGATATCCCGCTTTGCCGTAACAAAGGGCGGTGCAGCAAGCGCCTTAATACAAAAAGATACGCGGCAAGTTCTAACAACAATAACAAGTCAGCTGGATTGCAATATTTGCGAAGTGGCAACAGAGCTTTGTTACGGTTTTAAACAACCAAAATTTACTGTTTGTACTAAGTACGTTTTTGAATTGTGGCTTTGGTGAGCACGCTTGCTAAAGGCGCACCTCATTCAAAAGGGTATTTCTATTAGAGTAGTGCGATTACGTATGATAAAAATCAAAAAAGGTCTCGACCTCCCTATATCGGGAGCTCCGGCACAGCAGATCCAGGATGGTCTGTCTGTGTCTCGGGCTGCCATACTGGGAGAAGAATATGTGGGTATGCGTCCTACCATGCACGTGCAGGTTGGAGACAAAGTGAAGAAAGGTCAGCTGATTTTTGAAGACAAAAAAAATCCTGGCGTAAAATTCACTGCTCCTGTTGCCGGTGAGGTGGTAGAAGTAAACCGTGGTGCTAAACGTGTTTTGCAATCAGTTGTTGTAAAGCAGGAAGGAAACGAAGCGGAAACCTTCGAAGCCATTGCTGCTGACCAGATTACTTCAACTGCGCGTGAAAAAATCGAGCAATTGCTGGTAGACACAGGTCTGTGGACGACGCTTCGTACACGTCCTTTCAGTAAGTCTCCGGCGCTGGGGTCTACCCCAAGCTCAATTTTTGTTAACGCGATGGACACTAACCCGTTAGCGGCTGACCCGGCGGTTATCATCGCTGAACGTCAGGACGATTTTGCTAATGGCCTGAAAGCGCTTAGCATCTTATCTGGCGGTAAAGTATTCCTTTGTAAGAAAGCCGGCGCAAACGTATCTGCTGGCGACAGCAAAGCAGAAACGGCTGAGTTTGATGGCCCGCACCCTGCTGGTCTGGCTGGTACACACGTTCATTATCTGGATCCGGTTGGCGGTAAAAAAGTCGTCTGGACAGTAAACTATCAGGACGTTATCGCTATCGGTAAAACGCTGACTTCTGGCGAACTGGACAACAGCCGCGTTGTGGCAATCGGCGGTCCGGCTGCGAAGAATCCTCGCCTGGTGCGCACTGTGGTAGGCGCAGACCTGGCTGAGTTAACGGCCAGCGAGAAGAAAGACGGCGACGTACGTACCATTTCTGGTTCTGTTCTTAACGGTACAACTGCTCAGGGCGTTCATGGCTTCCTGGGTCGCTTCCACTTACAGGTTTCACTGTTACTGGAAGGCCGTGAAAAAGTATTATTCGGTTGGTTAGCGCCGGGTTCAAACATGCACTCGGTAACTCGTGCTTACACTGGACACTTCAGTAGCAAAGAGTACGACATGACCACCACTACCAACGGTTCTGAGCGTTCAATGGTACCAATTGGTAACTACGAGCGTGTTATGCCTCTGGATATCCTGCCAACGTTATTATTACGGGATTTAATTTCTGGTGATACTGACAGTGCTCAAACACTGGGCTGTCTGGAACTGGACGAGGAAGATTTGGCGCTGTGTACTTATGTATGCCCGGGCAAATACACCTACGGTTCCATTCTGCGCGATTGTTTGACCACCATTGAGAAAGAGGGTTAATTCATGGGCTTAAAAGCGTATTTAGAAAAAATCGAACCAAACTTCGAGCCCGGTGGTAAGTACGAAAAATGGTATGCACTGTATGAAGCAGCAGCAACTATCTTCTACACCCCTGGTCACGTAAACAAAGCTGGTACGCACGTGCGTGACAGTATCGACCTGAAGCGCATCATGATCATGGTGTGGATTGCCACTTTCCCGGCAATGTTCTTCGGTATGTATAATATCGGCTTCCAGGCACAAGAAGCGATTGCTGCGGGCGCAGGTACTTTACCTGATGCATGGCAAGCGGGTTTATTCTCTGCGTTAGGCGGTGATATCTCCAATGCAGGTGTACTTGGCCTGATGTTCTACGGTGCTTGTTTCTGGTTACCTATCTACGCAACGACGTTCGTTGTGGGTGGTTTCTGGGAAGTACTGTTCGCTTCAGTACGTAAGCACGAAGTTAACGAAGGTTTCTTCGTAACTTCAGTATTGTTTGCACTGACACTGCCAGCGACTATCCCGCTGTGGCAGGTAGCCCTGGGTATTACCTTCGGTGTGGTAATCGCTAAAGAAATCTTTGGTGGTACTGGCCGTAATTTCTTAAACCCGGCACTGGCTGGTCGTGCGTTCCTGTACTTTGCCTATCCAATCCAAATCTCGGGTGACCGTGTTTGGGTTGCTGCAGACGGTTACTCAGGTGCAACGTCGCTGAGTCAGGGTGCCAGCGGTACGCTTGATTACACTAACAGCGATTTATGGATGAACCACTTCCTGGGTCTTATTCCTGGCTCTGCCGGTGAAGTTTCAGCGCTGGCGATTATGCTGGGTGGTCTGTTCATTATTTATATGCGCATTGCAAGCTGGCGTATCGTTGCTGGTGTGGCCTTAGGTGTGGCGTTCTTTGCAACCCTGCTTAACCTCATCGGTAGTGACACCAACGCAATGTTTGCGATGCCTGCACACTGGCACTTCGTAGTGGGTGGTTTAGCCTTTGCAATGTTCTTTATGGCAACCGACCCGGTTTCTGCTTCGTTTACTGACCAGGGCAAGTGGGCTTACGGTATCTTTATCGGCTTTATGACCGTTCTGATTCGTGTATTAAACCCTGCATTCCCTGAGGGTGTCATGCTGGCAATTCTGTTTGCTAACCTGTGGGCACCACTCTTCGACTACTTTGTCGCTCAAAGCAATATCAAGCGGAGGATAGCTCGTGTCGGCTAAAAAAGAATCTTTAGGAAAAACAGTCGGCGTTGTACTGGCAGTTTGTTTAGTTTGTTCAATTATCGTAGCCGGTTCAGCTGTTGGTCTGCGTGAACAGCAGCAAAGCAACGCAGCAAAAGACAAAATGTCTAATATCCTGCACGCTGCTGGCTTACTGGATCAGGCAAAGGGCAACATCGAAGGAACTTACACTGACTTCGTAGAAACCCGCTATGTTGATTTAAGCACGGGTGAGTTTGTTGACGCCCCGGCTGCTGATTACGATATGTATAAAGCAGCTAAGGAAGCGGATGCCAGCGTTAAAGTTGAAAACAGCAATGTTGGTTTTCAGCGTCGCGCTAAAGTGGCTTCGGTTTACCTGGTATACGACTCAGCAGCCAAAGAATCAGTTAACCGCATTATTCTGCCTGTACATGGCAGTGGTCTGTGGGATCTGATGTACGGCTTCTTAGCTCTGGATGCCGACGGTAAAACGGTTCGCGAACTGATTTATTATCAGCAAAAAGAAACGCCGGGACTGGGTGGTGAAGTTCAAAACCCTTCATGGCAGGCAAAGTGGGATGGCAAAAAACTGTATAATAACGGTGATGTTGCACTGGAAGTTAAAAAGAACGCCGGTGAAGACAACCCTTATGCAGTTGATGCGCTGTCTGGTGCAACCCTTACCAGTAACGGTGTGAATAACACGGTTCAGTACTGGGTTGGTGAAAACGGCTTTGGCCCGTTCCTTAAAAAACAAGCCTGGCGTTCGTAAGGGGTTTTTATCATGGCTGATACTAAAGAAATGAAAAAGGTCCTCTTTGGACCCATCTTAGACAGTAACCCAATTGCACTACAAATCCTGGGTATTTGTTCTGCACTGGCAATTACTACTAAACTGGAAACCGCTCTGGTTATGTCACTGGCTCTGACCAGCGTAACCGCGTTTTCTAACCTGTTTATTTCGTTAATTCGAAATCAGATCCCAAGCAGCGTGCGTATCATCATCCAGATGACGATTATCGCCTCGCTGGTAATTGTTGTGGATCAAATTCTAAAAGCTTACTCCTACGAGATTTCCAAGCAGCTCTCGGTATTCGTTGGTCTGATTATTACCAACTGTATCGTAATGGGTCGTGCGGAAGCTTATGCAATGAAGAGCCCGCCGCTGATGTCGTTCTTAGACGGTATCGGTAACGGTCTGGGGTACTCTGTTGTACTGATTATTGTAGGTATTATTAAAGAACTGTTTGGTTTCGGTACTATCCTTGGCTTCGAAATCCTGCCGCTGATTCAAAACGGTGGTTGGTATCAGGCTAACGGTCTGCTGATTCTGCCTTTCAGCTCGTTCTTCTTAATTGGTGGTCTGGTATGGGTACTGCGTACTATCAAACCAGAGCAAGTCGAGCCTAAGGAGTAAGTCGTGGAACATTATTTATCATTATTTATCCGCTCGATTTTCATTGAAAATATGGCGTTATCACTGTTTTTGGGTATGTGTACATTTTTGGCCGTATCCAAGAAAGTAAAAACAGCAATGGGTCTGGGTATTGCGGTTGTTGTGGTACTGGGTATCTCAGTTCCGGTTAACCAGGTTATCTACGTAAACATCCTGGCGCCTGGCGCGCTGGCATGGGCGGGTTTCCCTGATGCAGACCTGAGCTTCCTGAACTTCCTGACCTTTATCGGTGTTATTGCAGCCCTGGTACAGATTCTGGAAATGAGTCTGGATAAGTTTTTCCCGGCGCTGTACAACGCACTGGGTATCTTCCTGCCTCTGATTACCGTTAACTGTGCAATCTTCGGTGGTGTATCTTTCGCGGTTCAGCGTGAGTACAACTTCACTGAAAGTATCGTTTACGGTGTTGGTAGTGGTATAGGCTGGGCGCTGGCTATCGTGTTACTGGCAGCTGTGCGTGAGAAGCTGAAATATGCTGACATGCCAGACGGTATCCGTGGTCTGGGTTCGGTATTCATGATTGCTGGTCTGATGGCACTGGGTTTCCAGTCCTTCACTGGTGTACAGCTGTAATCGACGCTAGGGAGCAGAAACTATGAATCAAATCGAAATTTTACTCGGCGTTGGCATGTTCATCGTGATCGTGCTGGCGCTGGTATTCATTATCATGTTTGCCAAGTCTAAGCTGGTACCGTCTGGTGACGTGACTATCAGCATCAACGGCGATCCTGAGAAAGCCATTAAAACTGCACCAGGCGGTAAACTGCTGGGTGCGCTGGCTGATGCAGGTATCTTCGTATCATCAGCTTGTGGTGGTGGTGGTTCATGCGGTCAGTGCCGTGTGGAAATCCATTCAGGTGGCGGTGAAATTCTGCCAACTGAGCTGGACCACATCACCAAGCGTGAAGCCCGTGAAGGTTGTCGTCTGTCTTGCCAGGTATCGGTTAAGCAAGACATGGAAATCGAACTGGAAGAAGAAATCTTTGGTATCAAGAAGTGGGATTGTGAAGTTATCTCTAACGACAACAAAGCCACCTTCATCAAAGAGCTTAAACTGCAAATTCCTAACGGTGAAAGCGTACCTTTCCGTGCTGGTGGTTACATTCAGATCGAAGCTCCACCGCATCACGTTAAGTACAAAGACTTTGATGTACCAGAAGAATATCGTGGTGACTGGGAGCGCTTTGGCTTCTTCAATATCGAATCTAAAGTAGATGAAGAAACCATTCGTGCATACTCAATGGCGAACTATCCGGAAGAAGAAGGCATTATCATGCTGAACGTCCGTATTGCTTCTCCGCCGCCAAACAACCTGAGCCTGCCGGCTGGTAAGATGTCATCTTACATCTGGAGCCTTAAGCCTGGTGATAAAGCGACTATCTCTGGTCCGTTCGGTGAATTCTTCGCTAAAGATACCGACGCCGAAATGGTATTCATCGGTGGTGGTGCGGGTATGGCGCCTATGCGTTCACATATCTTCGACCAGCTTCGTCGTATCAAAACTGACCGTAAGATCAGCTTCTGGTATGGTGCTCGTTCACTGCGCGAAATGTTCTACGTAGAAGATTTTGACATGCTGCAGGAAGAGAACGAAAACTTTAACTGGTATGTTGCTCTGTCTGATCCGCAGCCAGAAGACAACTGGACTGGTTACACAGGCTTTATCCACAACGTGTTGCTGGAAAACTACCTGAAAGACCACCCGGCACCAGAAGATTGTGAGTTCTACATGTGTGGACCACCTATGATGAACGCAGCAGTTATCAACATGCTGAAAGATTTGGGTGTTGAAGACGAAAACATCCTGCTGGATGACTTCGGCGGCTAATTGCCTGCACACTGAGAATCAGTAAATTAAGAAAGGGGCTTTTAGCCCCTTTTTTTTATTTAGCCTGTATAATTAGCGGTGTTTATTTTTAAATGCTGTCTTAGTGTCCAAAGGGGATGAGCGTGACACAATTGAAGTTTTTGCTGTTTACTGTGGTCTTGTTACTGAGTGCCTGTTCAAAACAGCCCACGGTAAAAGTTGAGCATATTTTAGGTCAGACAATGGGAACGACCTATAATGTGAAGTTTCCTGAAGTACCCGGCGTAGATGAAGCGGTCATCAAAGCGGCAATCGATAAACGCCTGGTGCAGGTGAACAAGTTAATGTCGACTTATGACCCGACCTCAGAACTTTCCCGTTTCAATCAGTACCGTTTTGAACAATCCTTTGCGTTATCTGACGAAACACTATTGGTAGTGAATGAAGCGATTCGTTTAGGCGAGCTAAGCCATGGCGTACTGGATGTTACTGTTGGCCCGTTAGTGAACTTGTGGGGCTTTGGCCCGACAATGCGCCCGGAGACGATACCCACCACCGAACAGGTGGAAGAAGTACGTGAGTATGTCGGTCTGGATAAGCTGGAGGTGGTTGGAAAATCACTGGTTAAGCACCATCCTCAGTTATATGTGGATTTATCTACCATCGCCAAAGGTTATGGTGTGGACGTGGTGGCTGATCTGCTGGAAGAAAACGGTATCAGTAACTACCTGGTGGAAATTGGTGGTGAGATGCGCGTGAAAGGCGAGAAGGGCGACGGTTCTCCCTGGCTGATAGCCATTGAAAAGCCGGTGTCTAATCAACGTGCGGTGCAAAAAGTGGTGTCTATTGGTGATAATGCCATCGCAACCTCAGGTGACTACCGTAATTATTATGAACAGGACGGCGTACGCTATTCGCATCTTATCGACCCGCGTACCGGTAAGCCTATTCAGCACAGCACGGTTTCCGTTACTGTGGTGGATCCGTCATCAATGACCGCCGATGGTCTGGCGACTGCCTTTAACGTAATGGGCTGGGATGACGCCATTGCGGTGGCCGAAGCCAACGATATCGCCGTCTTTATTATTCGCCGTGGCGAGAAGGACTTTGAAGAATATGCCAGCCCGGCATTCGAGAAACTGGTAACAGTTTATTAATGCGCTAAGCGCAGAGGTTTAATTAACAATGAGTACTTTTATTTTAGCCTTCGTGTTTTTTCTGGTAATGGTTGCAGCAATGGCTATTGGCTACATTTTGCAGAAGAAAAGCATCTCGGGAAGCTGCGGAGGCCTTGGCGCGCTGGGCATAGAAAAAGCCTGCGATTGCCCGGAGCCCTGTGACCGCAAAAAAGCGCGCATGGAGAAAGAAGCCGCGCGTCAGGAAAAGCTTAAAGAGTGGGACAAAGACCGGATTATCTGATTAGTGTTAAATGCTAAAATCCAAACATTAAAAAAGCCCCGTCAGTATCGCTGCACGGGGCTTTTTAATTATGAAGTCAGCTTTATCTGAAGCTACTCAGGATTGCTGGCAGGCCTGGTAACAGGCCAACCAGCGCCATAACGGTAGTAAGTACGGCAAACATGATGCCAGGCACTATCCAGCGGCTCATGCTCGTCAGCTCGGCGCTGCGTTCCTTACAGCCAATGAGGCCCAGGTTATCCAGTAACATAGTGAGTGACCAGCCAAACGCAGGATTAACCAGTGCCGATGAAAACACCACGATAGCCGCTGACTGGGTGGTTTTGCCCTCGCGGGTCATTTCCATACCCGCTTCCAGTAACGGAATAAATACGCCCACAATCAATGCGACACAAAGTACCGGTTGCCAGATGGCCAAATCCATCGGGTAACCCCAAATTGCCGCAATTACGCAGAACAGGGCAGTCAGTAACGCCCCGGCAGGAATAGGGCGTTTGGCAATGGCGGCAGGCACAATGTAAGTACCCCATGAAGAGGTAAAGTTAGCGCCGCCCATCACCGAGCCTACCATTTGGCGGGCCGAAGCACTGACCATGGTATCGTCGATATTCATTTGCACTTTTTCGGTTTTAGGTGGATAGCTGATTTTTTGGAAAACCTGATGACCCAGAAAATCGGGTGACCACATTGCTACTGCCAGAACGGCAAAGGGCAGTACCACCACAAAGCTTTCAAAGGTAGGTAAACCTAACATCCAGCCGGTGCTTTCACCCCACCAGTAGGATGGACTCATATGAGGAAATCCCGGGGCCGTGTTGAATTCAAACGGTGCGCCCAGCGCAAACGCCAGACCGCCGCCCAACAGACAGCTTAAAGGTACGGCCAGCCAGCGCTTTTTCCAGTGCTCAAGCAGAGCATACAACACGATCGTACAGGAAATAATAATAAACGCGATATGCGCCATCTCAATGCCTTCAGCCCAGGCAAACAGCTTTTTAACCTGGGAAGTGGTGCCTATAAAGCCTAAGTAAAGTAATAAGCCGCCGCACACGCCTTTACTGGTTAGTCTGGCCAGCAGACTCCCTCCTTTACTGATAGCCAGCAAAAATCCGAAGACACCGATTAACAGGCCAAAAGCCATAGGGTGTCCGCCTGCGGCTACCACGATTGGAATTAACGGAATCAACGGGCCGTGGGTACCGGGCAGGTTGGCTGTGGGTAAAATAAAACCAGAAAACAGAGCAATAAAAATAGCTACTAACAGCAGTTCATAACGCACGTTTTCTAAAATAAAGCCATCGCCCAGCCCTAAGGGGCCAGCAAAGGTTGCCGCAATAGCACCCACCATAACAATTTTACCGATGGTACCTGCCATAGCCGGGATTGTATCTTCCCATTCAAAACGGTAATCACGGAACGGTAGGTTGGCGCGCCAGCGCTTGGGTGACATGATTTGCAATTCATGTTCAAGGTACTCATCGCGGCTGTCAAAAGCCGAGCTGGGTTTGTGTTGTCTAGCGTAATCAGAATGCTGAGGATCGTCTACGGACGGGGCAATGCCGGGATGATCTGCCTTATCGTCCATCGTTGTGCTGGTACTCATAGGTACTGACTCCAAACAAATGTTTATTCCATCGGGTGAGATATTCATCCTAAATCAAAAGAAACGCCCCATGTGTTAACTCGGTGTGTATTTCTTTTCAAAATAATTACATTTGGGTGGTTTGTTTTTACACATAAAATCATATGATTAACGTAAATTAACAAGTATTCTGCGACTTATGGACTGGTACGTCAGTCTGATATTTTTGTCAGGCACGTTTTTGCTGTTTACATGTAATTAACAAGCGCATATGCGCTATTAGTCGTAGACAACAGTTATTCTGGATATCAGGTGCAAGCAGAATACTGGAAGGCTGTTTAAATATACAGTAATATGGCGCGATAAGGGGTAAAACAACATCTGGTGTATCGGTAACAGAGCTTAACGAAGTGGCGAATCAACGAAAAATAATACATGTGGATATGGATTGCTTTTACGCCGCGGTCGAAATGCGTGACAACCCCACCCTGCGTAATATTCCCATTGCCATCGGCGGCAGCAGCGACAGGAGGGGGGTCATCGCCACCTGTAACTACCCCGCCAGAAAGTTTGGTGTGCGCTCTGCTATGGCCTCAGCTTATGCGTTAAAGCTTTGCCCTAACCTCAAGCTGATAAAAGGCCGGATGTCGGTATATCAGGAAGAATCGCAAAAAATCCGCGCCATCTTTGCTGATTACACCGACCTGATTGAGCCGCTATCCCTCGACGAAGCCTATCTGGATGTAACCGGCACGTCGTTGTTTCAGGGCAGTGCTACCCGTATAGCCGAAGAAATTCGCTATCGAATTGCTAACGAACTCAACCTGACAGCATCAGCAGGCGTTGCGCCCTGTAAGTTTGTTGCCAAGGTGGCCAGTGACGAAAACAAACCAGACGGCCTGTGCGTGATAACCCCGGATAAGCTGGATGACTTTGTAAAAGCCATGCCGCTAAAAAAAATTCCCGGGGTGGGCGAAGTTACCGTGCAAAAACTCGGTCACCTTGGGTTACATACCTGTGCCGATGTGCGTGCCTACCCCATGACTGAAATACAAAAACGTTTCGGTAAGTTTGGGCAGGTAATTTGGGACCGTGCCCATGGTATAGATGAACGACCGGTGCAAACCAACCGGATACGTAAGTCGGTGGGCGTTGAACGCACGCTCAGTGAAGACATACACACGATAGAAGACTGTGATGGGGTTATCGATAAACTGTATACTACGCTGCAGGAAAGACTGGTGGCCCATCAGCAAAAGCATAATGGTGGCCGCCCACCCAACATCCGCACACTGGGGGTAAAGTTAAAGTTCAGTGACTTTCAGCTGACCTCCGCAGAACACCGTTACCCTAGTGTTCATCGCAGTGCATTTAAACCCTTGTTGCAGGAAGCTTATCAACGTGCCAATGGCCGCGGGATCCGTTTAGTGGGGTTGCAGGTTGGCCTGGCAGAAAAAGACGAGAACAAGCAGTTAGAACTGCCTTTTGAGGCATAAGTGCGGTTATTCGCTGGCAACTGGCCAGCAATGGTCTACGCTTAAATGTTGACTGCGCATTAGTTAAAGGAAGTTAAAAATGATTAGTCCGGGAATTTATCAACACTATAAAGGCAATAATTACGAAGTGATTGGCGTTGCCACTCATTCAGAAGATGAAACCAAACTGGTAGTGTACCGCCCACTTTATGGCGAAGGCGCGCTGTGGGTTCGGCCTCTTTCTATGTTTACCGAAGAAGTTAAAGTTAATGGCCGCAGCGTAGCCCGGTTTCAGTTTCTCGGTGAAAAAGCCCTCGAAGACAGCCTCTAATCTATCTGCACAATTGAACCTAATTGTCCCGAACCGCTTATAAAGGGCAAAATACGTTAACGTGCAGTTTGCCGTTATTACGAAAACGCTATAACGACAGGTAGTTAAAATGAAATCATTGTTCAGTTGTGCTGTGAGCGCCACCATTATGTTGTGGGCTACACAAAGTGTTGCCCAGGACCAGTTTGCTGAAGTCAAAATTAACGTTACCCCGCTTAACGGCAGCGCATTTATGCTGCAAGGCGCTGGCGGTAACATTGGCGTTTCTGCCGGCGATGACGGCGTGCTGATCATAGATGACCAGTTCGCCCCGTTGGCTCCTAAAATCAGTGCCGCTCTGGGCAAGCTGGCTACAGAAACGCCCAGCTATGTGATTAACACCCATTACCACGGTGACCACACCGGCAGTAACGCGTTTTTTCATGATACCAAAGGCGCAACGATTTTTGCCCACGAGAACGTGCGAATCCGATTAGCTAACGATGACTCTATCGATAAAGCGGCGTTACCGGTAGTCACCTTTGAAGACGGCATTAAAATTCACTTTAACGGTGAAACTCTTAAGGTTTTTCATTTAGCCAATGGCCACACCGATGGCGACAGCGTAGTGTGGTTTGAGCAAGCTAATGTGCTGCACACCGGTGACTTATTCTTTAACGAACGCTTCCCGTATATTGATTTAGGTGCAGGAGGCACAGTCGATGGTTACATCAAAGCAGTAGAAACCCTGCTAACCAAAATCGATGATAAAACCAAAATCATTCCCGGCCACGGCCCGCTGGCCAATAAAGCCGACTATGAAAATTTTCTGGCGATGATTAAAGCAACCAAAACCTGGGTAGGGAAACAAAAAGCGGCAGCGTTAACGGTAGAACAAGCCATTGAAAAAGGACTACCTGAGCAATATGCAAAATGGAACTGGAACTTTATTACCGAAGAGAAGTGGATTAAAACACTCTACCAGTAAAGGGATGTTGAGAGTTCAGCGAGCGTTTGGCTGCTCGCTGAACCCATAGCGGTAATTAGCTATAAAAGCAAAGGTAAGCAGTAGTAGTGCTTACTTTCACGTCAAAAGACTGATTAGCCGCAACGTTAAATTCGCTACCGGTTTTAAACGAAATAAACTCTTCTGCTCCAGGCAGTTTAACCACTAACTCGCCTTCAACCACTTTCATCAGTTCATCCTTGCTGGTTGAAAATACATATTCACCCGGCAGCATAACCCCTGAAGTACATGGGCCGTTGGCCGATTCAAAGGCGATGGACTTTACTTTATCGTCGAAGTAGCTGTTTACACTTAAAGACATGTTGATTCCTGTTAGCTAAAAAACGAGCAGTATTATACATTAAATCAAACCGGCAACCCGATATTTCCGGTCAGATGAGAACGAGTGAAACAGGGAGCTGGCTTTGGCGACTGCTCAAAAACGTAAATACCTTAAGATGACCCTGGCTACGGCATGGATATGTGTGCTGACGATGTTACTACTGAGCTGGCAGGTTATAGCGGGATTTGTTAGCGGCCATTACACAACGGGTGAGGTTGTAGATAAACAGGTTTATATCGAACATATCCGGGGAGTGGGTGCACCCAGAGAGTCGGAACTGCATGAAGTATCGGTGCAGTATCAGGTGAACGGTCAGGTTTATCAGGTATTGGCTAATGCCCATGTGTATTCCGGCTTAGGCCTGATCGAACAAGGAAGTGAACTAACAGTAGTCTATGCTGCAGATAACCCGGCGCAGGCTCAGGTATTAAGCTATGCCTTGTACAGCCCGATGGTGAGTATTTTAGGTTATGTGGCGTTTATCAGTTTTTTAGTGGGTATTCCGCGCTGGTGGTTGTGGCGCAATAAGCCGGTAGCGCCTGAATAAAAGCATGTGCAATTCATCAATCGCGAGAAAAGCTCCGCGATTGATGAATTGCGAGCAGGCCCTGCTAGGGTGTATCTACTTTCGTTTTGCCTGCGCTTTGTCGTACTCAGCCAGCCCGCGTTGCCACACAACCGGCAGCTCAGCCTGTGCAGTTAACGCATCTAAGAAGGCTACAAGGTGCGGGAACAAAGCGTTAGCGAATTCTTCGCTGGACTCTTTCGGTAGCAAGGTGGGCAGGTGATCGATGGCCTGTAAATGCACCGGCAGCTCACTGTCACTTTCGATATCGATGAAAGGCGCCGCTAACTTGGTGATGTGGTCATATACTGGGATGGGGTTGAAGGGGCTGTTAGGATCGCAGCTCACATCCGAGATAATCGACAGTTGCTGGTTTTGTTTTAACGACTCACGGGTAATCATCGGTGAGTTCTCGCCCTGTAACAGCACGCAGTTTACAAAGATATCGCACTGCAGTATTTCGGCAATTGGCTTTTGTGCCGCGTCGTATTCGGCTTTGTCCCATTTCAGGGTAGGGATGGCTAATGCCGAGAACAAATCACTGGCACCCGTCCCACAGCGACCTAACGCACCCATTACCATGGCTTCAGGGGTTGGCAGATCGGTTAATCTGGCCTTAAGCGTATCGATGAGCTCCTGTTTGGACGCAAAGATAATGGCTGGCGGAAACGGTGTACTCTGTTGCTTATAGTGAGCATAACCCAGTACACCCATTGCTGCGCCAATAAAACCGGCCCAGTAACCAAACGCCGCAATACGGCGGTTATCCGGTGTGGTCAGAAACTCCAGGTCGAAAATTTTCCCCTGGCCTTGGTCAAACCGCTGCAAAATAGACTCTGCTTCTTCCTGCTGCTTATACGCATGAGCAAAATAAATATGCGTATGCGTTAGCGGCTGGGTGTTTTCAGGCAATTCTTTTAAGCCCAGAATAATGGCGTGCTCAGGGGCCTGATAGAAGGATTCAGTAGTAATTGAAGCGCCCGCATCGGCATACTCCTGATCGGCAAATACGCGGTTCCCGCACGCTTCTACTATAACGTCGTAACCGTTCTCAACCAGCGTTTTACAATGGCCAGGTGTCAGCGCAACCCGCTTTTCACCCGCTTTGATTTCTTTACGTAACCACAATATCGGACGCATTTTTAACCTTATAAAATTGATGAAGCCCGCCCAGAATGAGGGCGAGTAAAATAACAGAACAAGTGAGCACCCACCAGGCTGACATACCTGACGAGGCTAAGATAAAGCCAGTAAAGGTAACGCCACCAACAATGAGGGCGTAAGGTAACTGAGTTTCTACATGAGAAATATGATCAACACCGGAAGCCCCTGACGAAAGCACTGTGGTATCAGAGATGGGAGAGCAGTGATCGCCAAGCAACGCGCCACTAATAGCCGCGCCAATACACACAAAGACCGGTGCATCGATTTGCAGGGCCAGTGGCACCACAATGGGTATAAACAGGGTAAAGGTAGACCAGGATGACCCGGTAGCAAAAGAGAGCACCGCACCGAGCAGAAAGATGATGCTGGCCACCAGGTACACTGCAAACTGCCCTGACAACAGATTCGCTAACACGATTTTCGTTTCCAGCGCTTTCATCTGAGTGCCAAGGGTCCAGGCCAGAATCAGCATGGTTAAAATAGGTAATATACGCCCCATGCCAGCAAAAAACTGTTTTACGCTGCTGTTCACATCGCTGATTTGATAGCGCGCCATTAATCCGATGGTGACCAAAATGGCAAAGGTATAGGAAATCGCGAGGGCAATGCGGATATCCGGCCCGCCTAACTTGCCTTTAGTCATAACAAAGTAGCCGAAGAAAAAGGCTAAAGATAGGAATAAGGTGCCCAGAGACTTGATCACCAGCGCCGCACCGTGCCGTTGGGTTTGCGGTGATAGCTCAACGGCGTTAATCGCGAAGTCACCGTAATCGATAGTGTCGTTACTGCAAAGCTGCTGGGTTTTGCGCATTTTGCCAATGTTGCTGGAAAGCACAATCACCAGGACCACGCCGATAAGCGTAAGGATGGAATAAAGCTGATAGGGCAATACCTGAAAATAGGCCCCGAGACTGTCGATTTCGCAACCCTCACTATTGCTTAATGTCATGCCGTGGGCCGCTAACTGCTGGCAGGATAACTCGGCATTGTTAAATCCTTCCACAATACTGGCCTGAATGGTGACGCCCCAGGAAATGATTGGAATAAGCGAGCAAACCGGCGAAGACGTAGAGTCGATGATATACGCGAGTTTCTGACGGCAAATTTTGAATTTGTCGTACAGCGGCCGAAACACGGGCCCGAGAATGAGCGAGTTGCCCGAATCAGTAAAGAATATCGCGATGCCTGAGCAAAAGGTGGTTAACTGCAAACCTTTGGCACTTTTTACCTTATTGCGGATCCAACTGGAAAACGCCAGCATGGCATTGGATGAATCGAGTAAAAACACAAACCCGGCAATAATGGTGATAACGATCAGCGTTTGTGAGTTTGAACCGGTGAGTTGTTTGAATATACCCTCGCCAAACAGCGAAATAAGTGATTCGACCGGATGAAAGTTATTCAGTAGCAGCGCGCCCGAAAAGGTAGCTAACAACAAAGATAAAATAACGCGACGTGTCGTAAACGCACAAATGATAGCAATAAGCGGTGGAACGACTGCGGCGAAGTCCTGCATCAAATCGAGACCTTATGGGAAAATTGTCCAAGCTAGCATATTACTGTTGCGGAGGAAATGGCCCCGGACTTGTGTGGTTAAGCGGTGTGCAATTCACACTGGGACCGCGGATTAGGTTAAAAGTCGGGGCGGCTGTAATCACCACCCAATCCGCGTTTAAGGCTGTTCTACTGTAGTATTAGCGTCAAACACTTTCTCACCAGCCAGCCAGGTTTGGATAACCTTGGTTTTCCAGATGTCCTGGGCAGGGATGCTAAATATATCCTGATCGACCAGAATAAAGTCGGCCCATTTGCCGGGCGTTAGCGTACCCAGTGAGTCTTCCATGTGTGCGGCGTAGGCAGCGTCCAGGGTAAAGCCTTTAAAGGCTTGTTCAATAGTAAGCGCCTGCTCCGGGTACCAGCCGTCTACCGGCTGATTATTTCTGTCCTGACGAGTCACTGCGGCGTGCAGGCCATAAAACGGATTAGCCAGCTCTACCGGAAAATCTGAGCCAAGTGGCAATGGAATGCCGCTGTCGATGAGCGTTTTCCAGGCATAAGCGCCTTCCATTCGGGCTTTACCTAAACGGTCCTCGGCCATATTTTTATCGCTGGTTGCGTGGGTCGGCTGCATGGATGGCAGCACTTTTAACTCAGCAAATCGCGGTAAATCTTCTACCGCAATCACCTGAGCGTGCTCTACCCGGTTACGCAAATCCTGGCCACCGATACTGTTAAAGGTACGCTCAAATTCGTCCAGTACCATCTGGTTGGCGCGGTCACCAATGGCGTGAAAGTTAAGTTGGAAACCCGCCCCTAAGACTTGCTGAAAGATTTTCGGGAAGTCTTCCGGTTGGGTAAGCAGTAAACCATGTTGGTGAGGGGCATCGCTGTAAGGCTTAATTAGCGCTGCGCCGCGGCTGCCTAAAGCACCATCGCCATAAGCTTTTACGCTGCGAATAAATAAAAAGTCATCGGCGCTGCGAATAATGCCCGTGTCCAGCATATCTGCCAGAGTTGGATCGGTGGCGCTTAACATGGCATAAATGCGTACCGGGAGTTTTTGCTCAGCCGCGCGGGCCAGGTAAAAGTCGTACACGTGGTGGCCAACGCCTGCATCGTGCATGGCAGTGATGCCTAATGACAGCAGATGTTCCCCGGCGGCATCAAGCTGGGCCTGATAGAGCTTACTGCTCTCTTTAGGCATTACTTCTGCGACCAAATCCATGGCATTATCAATTAGCACGCCGGTGGCCTGACCGTTTTCATCGCGCAAAATCTGACCGCCTACGGGATCCGGTGTTTGGTTAGTAATGCCGGCCAGTTCAAGGGCTTTGGTATTTACCCAGGCTGCATGGCCATCGACCCGGCTGAGCCATACTGGTTTATTGCTGATGACTTCATCGAGCACTGCGGCATTAGGAAACGAGCGGTCACTCCAGAGCTCCTGGTTCCAGCCGCGACCTTTAATCCAGTCCTGATCGCCGTGCCCCATAGCGTATTGAGCAACCCATTGCGCGGCTTCCTGCATGGTTGTGCTTTCGCGTAAATCCACCTCCAGCAAATTACCACCAAGACCAAGTAAATGGCCGTGTGCATCAATTAAACCGGGCAGCAGGATTTTGTCGTGACCATCTACTTTGGTCACGTCACGTGGGACATTTTTAGGATCCAGGCTTACGACCTTGCCGTTATCATCTACCAGCAGGCGTTTAAACTGAATCAGTTTGCCGTCTTCGGTAAGGGTATAGCCCTTAACGTTAGTTACCAGGGTTGCCGCGTTGATGGATAAGCTGACTCCCCAGCCAAAAAGTAATGCGGTGAGCGTAATTAAAGATTTTTTATACATAGCGTTTTTCAATGTGCTGTTAGTCAATAATCGGTGGTTGAAGCAGGTAATCGGTGTCCCAGACCCTGCTCATGTTGGCTTTACTGATATTGCCGCCAGATAAAATTACCATTGCCGTCTGGCCTTTGGGAGAATTTGCAGCCCAGGCTGCAACGGCGGCCATACTCATGGCGCTGGTGGGCTCTACATGCAGTTTCAGCAAATGTTGTAACCATTGCGTCCAGTAAGCGATTTGTTGCTCGTTCACTTCGTAGAAGTCGTCCAGCTGTTGCAGCAGCGGAAAGGTCACATCGCCCACAGCAGGGGTGGCAGCGCCATCGGCCAGTGTATTAACCGGGCCATCCAATGATTCAATAACGCCGGATTGTAAAGAACGGGCGGCGTCATTTGCCAGCAGGGGTTCTGCGCCAATTACTTTTGCATGGGGCGCTAACTGACGAGTGGCGAGTAAAGTACCGCTGAGCAGGCCGCCGCCCCCACAAGGCGCAAAAATAGCGTCTATCTGATCCGCATCCTGAATCGCTTCCAGTGCGGCGGTGCCTTGCCCGGCCACAATTAACGGGTGATTAAAGGGGGGGATCCAAACCACGCCTTCTTGCTGAGCTGCGTGTTCTACTGCCGCATCCGCTTCGGGGCGGGTAGGATACAAACGTAACTCTGCTCCGTAATCCTGGGTAGCCGCGGCTTTTACTTCAGAAATGTTCTCGGTGGAAAATATGGTAACCGGAATACCAGCTTGTGAAGCGGCGTAGGCAACAGCCTGAGCATGGTTACCGGAACTGTTAGCCACAATATGCTGGGGAACAAGCCCTTGCTCCTGCAAGCTGGCAATAAAATTGGTGGCACCACGAATTTTAAACGCCCCGGTTGTTTGTAAACATTCAGCCTTAAACAACACACGTTGACCCAACCATTGATTGAGCCGTGAGGATTCAAATAATGGGGTGCGGGCAACTTTGCCAATTAATCGTAAAGATGCCTGATGGACATCGTTAAACGAGACTTGCTGCGCAGTGCTTTCCATAGAGTATTCCTGAGTGACAGTATGATTCTAGCTTACCATTTTGTGCGCCGAGAAAAATGCTAAATCCTGTTAACAATCAAAATATTCCCACGCTTCGTCGGATAATCACAAATGTTGACTCAATAACCTCAGCTGTGGGTAACTGAAATGCGCTGATTTACCCCCTCAGTGTGCTAAGGTGTTTGTATCAAAACCACAGAGCAGGAGAAATCATGGGATTACTTGATGCATTAATGGGTAACGCCAGCGAAGTCGATGTAGCGGATATTCAGGAAGAACTTGCCCCAATTCTGGGTGATAGTGAAAAGGTAGTAAGTGCTTACAAATTGGTAAGGGACCTGATTGTATTTACCAGCAACCGTTTTATGTTTATTGATAAGCAAGGCATGACCGGACGAAAAGTGGATTACCACTCGGTGCCGTATAAAGCCATTACTCAGTTCAAAGTGGAAACGGCCGGGCATTTTGACCTGGATGCCGAACTTAAAATCTTTATTTCCGGCCAGTCAGAACCATTAGAGTTTGAACTGAAATCAGACACTGCCAAAGGCGTACAAAAATCCCTAGCCAACGCAATGTTTTAAAAAGCCATAGCTTTTTAAAACCCCGGAATAGCAACGCTATATCCGGGGTCGCCCCTTGTGCATAGCTAAAATTGCTAGCTGCGTTTTAGAATCCCGGAGTTGCATTGCAACATCCGGGATCGCCCCTCTTGCGTAGCTAAAATTGCTTGCTACGTTTTAAAACCCCGGAGGCCTGCAAAGAGCCTTAGCTTTTTGACAGTCCCGGAAACCTGCAAAGAGCCTTAGTCTTTTTGCAGTCCCGGAAACGCATCGCGTTATCCGGGAGCCCCCAACAGGTCGGTAATTTGGATATTATCTTTAAGTCTGGGTTCGATTACACATCCGGGAGCCCCTAAACAGGTTGGCGTTTTCCAAATTACCGCTAATTCAAGCACAAGTGTGTTCATCGCCCCTCAACAGGCTGGCGGCTTGGATATTGCCGCTAAGTCTGCCTCTTGCGGTTTACCAATAATCGACCAACCCCCGCATAATTCGCCTGGCTTAACCTGAATTTCACCCTGTTTACAGGTAAGCTACTGATATCTATAACCCGTCTTAATTGGAGACACCGTGAGAATTTTCATTCTACTTATCAGCCTTAGCTTGCTTGGTTGCCAGGCAACGCCTCCGGCAAACAATACGCCGGATAAATCGGCGATTAGCGCTTCGGTAGGTTTGAGGCAGGCCTGGCAGGGCCTTACCCGTGATGTGATTTTCCCGGTTGAATGGCAGCAGGATTCCCATAATTTTATTTACCGAAAAACTGTGGAGGGTGGCTATCAGTTTTTTACAGGCTCGGTGTCTTCCGCCGATGCTGCACTGGCGTTTGATCACGATAACATTGCTACCGGCTTATCCGCTGCCTTGGGCGTTACAGTCAGCGCTATGGGGTTACCGCTGGAGCATGTGCGGATTGATAACGATGAACAGCGTATTTTGTTTAATTACGGTTATGAACCCTGGCAATGCAGTTTAACCACGGCCAGTTGTCAGCAGCAGGATTTTGGCCGCTATCGCCCCCGGGGTTTTGGTGTGGTTCGGGATTTGCGCGTTAATCTGGATGACATGGAAAAGTGGGCTGGAAATAAGGAGTATGTTGCCAAGGTCGAGCAATACAACCTGGTTATCCATAACGCCGCTGGTGAAGAAATTTTTCGTACCAGTGATGGCAGCGTTAGCCAGCAATATGATATCGAGTCAGTCCGCTGGTCGCCGCAAAATGATGCGCTGGTGGTGGTTCGGTTTGTACCGGGTGAAGCGCGTTATGTTACTCGTGTAGAAGCCGCTCCTGATGACCAGCTTTTTCCCAAAGTGGTCAATCAGTTGTACCCGAAGCCGGGTGACAGAGTCGACCAGGACCAACCGGTATTAATTTCTCTGGTGAATAAAACTCAACATGACGTGGCCAGCGAATATATTGGGAACGCCTATACCCTTAACCATATTTACTGGCATAAATCCGGTAACGCTTTTTCTTTTTACTTTATCGAGCGAGGTCATCAAGCTGAACGCATAATCACGGTGGATAAATTAACCGCCAAAGCCAGAGTGGTTATCGAAGAAAAGGCCGACACATTTATCTACTCCTGGCGCGACTTTTACCACGATGTGGGTAATCAGGGTGAAGAGCTGATTTGGCTGTCTGAGCGTGACGGCTGGGCGCATTTATATCGTTACGATGGCCGCACCGGTAAAGTGATAAACCAAATCACATCGGGAGAATGGCCGGTAAGAGAAGTTCTGCACGTGGATGAACAAAACAAGCAGATTTACTTTGCTGCCAGTGGCATGAATAAAGGCGAAGACCCGTATTTTGTGCACTACTACCGAATCAATTTTGATGGCGCTGATTTAACCGCACTAACGCCAGAGCCAGCTAATCATGAAGTGACTTTCTCGGCGGACATGGCGTATTTTGTGGATGTGTATTCACGGGTAGATTTGCCCAATATTGCTGAACTGCGCAGAACCTCCGATGGCCAGTTAATACGTGTACTGGGTAAGGGCAATATTGACGTACTCACCGCTGTCGGGTTTAAACCGCCAACACCTTTTGTGGCCAAAGGCCGGGATGGAAAAAGCGATATTTGGGGGCTGATTGTAAAACCCACCAATTTTGACCCTGCTAAACGTTATCCGGTTATCGAAAACATCTATGCCGGCCCCCACGACAGCTTTGTGCCTAAGTCATTCTGGCCGTTCGGTTATCATTCCGGCGGTGATAAGGTTATTGGTATGCAGGCTCTGGCTAATCTTGGGTTTATTGTGGTGCAAATCGATGGCATGGGTACCGCCAATCGTTCCAAAGCATTTCATGACGTAGCCTGGCAAAACCTGGGCGATTCCGGATTTCCTGATCGTATTAAATGGCACCAGGCCGCAGCCGCCCAGTTTGACTGGTATGATATCGCCGATGGCGTGGGCATATATGGTGCCTCTGCTGGCGGGCAAAGTACCCTTGGGGCTTTGGTTTTCCACCCGGATTTTTACACCGTTGGGGTTGCCTATGCAGGTTGTTACGATAATCGCATGGATAAAATCAGCTGGAACGAGCAGTGGATGGGCTATCCGGTAGGCGAACATTATGTTGCCTCCTCGGCCATGGAGCACGCCGGTAATTTACAGGGGGAACTGCTCATTATTAATGGTGAACAGGACAGCAATGTAGACCCTGCATCGACAATGCAGGTAGTGGATAAACTGGTTAAGGCGGGTAAAGACTTTGATTTACTTGTGATACCCGGCGGTGGCCATTCTGTGGGCCGTTCTACCGGTCCGATTGATTATGTGCAGCGTCGGCAGTTTAGCTTTTTTATCGAAAAACTACAGCGGGCGAAGGTCCCGTCCTGGAACAGAGCTACACACTAAAATGTGAACTGGCGTAGCTAACCCGCTGCGCCAGTCAATGTTGTTAATCTAGTCAGCCACCAACCACAATAGTTCGTCCAGAGAATGCAGCTGCACGCTTGGCAGTACGCTCACCGGTTCGTGGCGCAAGTCCATGGGGCGGTCCGCTGCATACCAGGCGGTTTGCAGACCAGCGTGATGGGCGCCCATTACGTCTTTTTCCAGATTATCACCTACATGCAAAATATCCTGCGGCAGCAGATTTAAGGCCGCTACGGCTTCATCAAACATATGGGGGTGGGGTTTGCTGGGCCGTGTCACACTGGCGTGATACGTATGGGTAAAGTAATCTGCAATGCCGATTTTACTGATATCGACATTGCCGTTGGTAATGGCAACCAGCGGCACCTTCGCAGCCAGTGCTGCCAGCACCTGTTTTACGTCGTCACTTACGCTAAAGTCGCTGCGGGCACTATAAAAATGCTCAAACAGTGACTGGGCCGCATCATGGCGAGCGTTATCGTTAAGTGATTCTTCTGCCAGCCCGGTATAAAGGGTTTCGTAGCGCAGTCTGCCCATGTCCGAGGCTAACCCCGGATTAGCCTTAATGAGCCCTTTTTTAATCGTATTCCAGTGTGCTTCGGGCAACGCTGCGGCTTTGGGGTACAGTTCGGCAATACGGTCGTTAAGCGATTGTGTAGCGCGAGCGATGATTGGCTCGTTATCGTACAGGGTATCGTCTAAATCAAACGTCATTGCTTTTACTGGCATGACCGGGCGGTAACACTGCATGGTTTATTCCTGACTGGCTAAGGGTTAATTTTTCTTCTTACGGGCGCGCGGGTGAGCTGTATCATACACCTTTGCCAAATGTTGAAAATCCAGATGGGTATACACCTGGGTGGTAGACAAATTCGCATGCCCCAATAGTTCCTGCACTGCCCGTAAATCACTGCTGGATTCCAGCACATGAGTGGCAAAAGAATGGCGTAATTTATGCGGGTTAATTCGCTGGTTAAGGGTTTGTCGTTTGGCCATTTCGGTCAGCCGGTTACCCACCTGACGATTGGATATACGTTTTTTCTGGCGACTGATAAACAGTGCCTCATCATTGCCTGCGCCCCAACTCTGGCGTATGGCCAGCCATTTGTTCAGCGCTTGCCAGGCTTTGCGGCCAACAGGTAACAGGCGCTGTTTATTGCCTTTACCCGTGACTCTGAGCTGGTGGTCGTTACTGATGTCGCTCAGGTTTAAGCCGGTCAGCTCGCTCAGGCGCAGCCCACAGCCATACATAAGTTCAAACATGGCCTGATCCCGAATCACGATTTCTTCATCGTCTGATTCATTTAGCAGCGCCGACATATCGTCTACTGACATTTGCTTTGGCAGTGCTTTTTCTGCCTTGGGCGCGGATACGCCTTCCACCGGATCGGTGCTAATAACATTGTTACGCAGCAGAAACTTGCAGAAAGTCCTTAATGCAGACAAACGCAGAGCAGTGCTACGGGCACTCAGACTCTGATAGCGAGCAATAGCCACAGATTTTTTTACCCGGGTTTGGTCCAGCTGCTGCCAGTGTTCCAGCTCAAGGCCCAGAGCGACTTGCTCCAGCTGGCGCTGGTAATTTTTAACAGTGTGTTCCGAAAGACCGCGCTCGTAGCGCAGAAAGTCGGTAAATTTTTGTAGCCAGTGGGCGCAATCGGGCGCTAAAACAGGGGGATCTTGAGTCGCCGCTGAATTCATCAGTAGCGGAGGGTTTCAGGCAATATAACGTTGAGTACTTCACGCAGCTGGTTTAACAGCAGAGTATCCATATCCGGTGTAAAGTGCTCGGCGTTGCGACTGCCCACTGCTAAAACGCCAATGTCACGGTGATCACCGAGCAGAATAAGCGCTGCCGATTCGGCCACATCGTTACCAAACATCAGCTGTTTTTCGTGTTGGCTCAGGCGGCCAAAAAAATACGGGCCTTGTTTAAAGCGTTTTTCTAAAAATAAGCGCTGCTGTAATTCGGGCAGGGCGTTGGGGCCTTTAAAAAGCTTAAGTTCTACAGTTGCCAGACCAAGCTCTTCCTGCAGGGTTTCCTGCAGCTTAAGTAAAATGTCACCTATGCTTTTGCAGGTTAGCAGGGCCAGGTTTAAATCGGCATAGGCGCGGTAGATTTTTTCGTTTTGCTTGGCAATACCAATAAGCTGGTTGAGTTTGTAGTTGAGTAAACGGACTTTTTTGCGTAACTGTTCACTCTGTAGTTCAACCAGCGACACGCTGCCCTTTTGCACGTGGGGAATTTGTAGTGCTTCGAGAATGCTGGGATGTTGAATAAAAAAATCAGGATTTTCGACCAGATACTGACTAACCTGTTCAGCGGTAACTTCGCCGGTTTCAGGAAAATCGGTATCGAACTGTAAAGAGGTATTGGCCTGACCTGATAATTCATTCATATATTTATTGTTCCATCGTATACATGCTCAGCCGGTCCGGTCATTTTTAACGGGCTTCCTGGCCCCTGCCAGCGGATACGTAATCGTCCGCCAGGTAAATCCACCCGGACATCTTTTCCTAATTTACCCTGAATTTGTCCTATTGCAACTGCTGCGCATGCGCCACTGCCACAAGCCAGGGTTTCGCCTGCACCTCTTTCAAACACCCGCAGGCGAATATGCTCTGGTGAAAGCACTTGCATAAAGCCCACATTAACCCCTTCCGGGAAACGCTCGTGGCGTTCCAGTTGAGGGCCGATGGTCTCTACATCGGCGGTGTCGGTGTTGTCTACTTCCAGCACGCAGTGAGGGTTGCCCATAGAAACGGCACCACAGAAGTGGGTGCTGCCGTCGGCCAGAATAAGATAGGTTTTTTCTTCTTTATTGGCCCGTAATGGGATATCGGCCGGATTAAAATTTGGCACACCCATATTTACGGTTACCTGACCGTCTTTTTCCAGGTACAGGATCATTTTGCCAGCTTTGGTGCTAACCAGAATTTTGTTGCGGTTGATTAGCCCTTTTAACTTTACAAAGCGGGCAAAGCAGCGGGCACCGTTGCCGCACTGAGACACCTCAGAGCCGTCGGCATTAAATATACGGTAATGAAAGTCCTGGTCGGGATCATAAGGTGGTTCAACCATTAATAGCTGGTCAAAGCCAATGCCAAAGTTACGGTCGGCCAACTGCTGGATCTTTTCCGGCGAGAAAAAAACATTTTGGGTCACGTTGTCAATCACCATAAAGTCATTGCCAAGACCGTGCATTTTAGAAAAGTTTACCAGCATCCAGAGCCTGTTAATTCTGATGTTGCAGACTAGTTTGACGCCCCCGCCACGGTATCGGCAGGGGAAGTGCAACAGTACTTATAAGAATAGCCTTAGTTTACGTAACTTTATGCTCACCTTTCCAGAGATCTTTTAGATTTTCTCGTTCTCTAACTACGTGAACTTCGTTTTTATCGACCAACAGCTCGGCAGGACGACAACGGGTGTTGTAGTTTGATGCCATAACAAAGCCATAGGCACCGGCACTGCGCACCGCCAGCAGATCACCCGGCGCAATGGCCAGTTCACGGTCTTTACCGATAAAATCGCCGGTTTCACAGATAGGGCCGACCACGTCATACACATGGGGTTTGTGAGTTGGGTTTTCCTCTACCGGGATGATGGCCATCCAGGCAGAATACAGCGATGGGCGAATCAGGTCGTTCATGGCTGCATCAACAATGGCAAAGCTTTTTTCTTCGCCTTCTTTAACAAATTCAACCTTGGTCAGCATGATACCGGCGTTGGCGGCAATGGCGCGACCCGGCTCCATGATCAGGGTTAAGTGCTCGCGGCCCTGCATTTTCTCAGCGATAGCCTTGGCATATTCTTTCGGGTGTGGCGGTGTTTCGTCTTTGTAGGTAACGCCTAAGCCACCACCCACATCAAGGTGGCTGATTTCGATGCCTTTAGTGGCCAGCTCATCAACCAGCTCCAGTAAACGCTCAAGCGCATCCACAAAAGGACCGGTTTCGGTTAGCTGCGAGCCGATATGGCAGTCCATACCGATCACGTTAAGGTTTTCCAGGCTGGCGGCCAGGGTGTAAACCTCAACAGCACGCTCGCGGGCGATTCCGAATTTGTTGGCTTTCAGACCGGTTGAGATATACGGGTGAGTTTTGGCATCCACATCCGGGTTGATACGCAGAGAAATAGGCGCTTTTTTGCCCAGGTTGCCTGCTACTTCGTTAATGCGATGCAGCTCAGGCTCTGACTCTACGTTAAAGCAGTGAATACCCTGTTCCAGAGCGAATTCGATCTCTTCCGGCGTTTTACCCACGCCAGAGAAAACCACCTTGCTCATGTCACCACCGGCTTCAATTACCCGTGCCAGTTCGCCGCCGGAAACAATGTCAAAGCCTGAACCCAGCTTGGCCAGTACGCTCAGTACGCCAATGTTTGAATTGGCTTTTACGGCGTAACAAATCAGGTGCGGATGCTCGCCCAGCGCATCGTTAAAGGCATGCCAGTGGCGTTCAAGGGTTGCACGAGAGTACACATATAATGGGGTGCCGTATTGAGCGGCCAGCGTTTTAACATCAATGTCTTCAGCGTGCAGGGATTGGTTTTTGTAACTGAAGTAGTCCACTAGCGAGATTCTCCGGAAGCGTCAGGAGTCGAGTCGTTAGCAGGTTCATTATCGCTGGCCGGTGGTTGCTCCGGTAAATAAAGGGCGCCGCGGTACCCGCAGGCCGAAATACTCAGTAACAACACCAGCAATAATGCAACACGTTTTGCCACGCACTCACTCCCCAAATAAAAAGTGCCGATATCATCGCAGAGGGAGATTAAAATGCAAGTGACATCAAACGTTCGCGGGTCTTTGGACCAAAATTAACTTGTTTCCACAGGGCTTCGCACAGTGGTTTGGTGTCGTGCCAGTCGCCAGCCACTATCCAGTCAAGCATTGGCGATGGATCATCAGGAAATTGCAGGCCTTCGCTGGCAGGTTCTAACAGCCATTCTTCTACGGTATCAGTATCTAACTGATAGAGTGGCTGGCATAACCCCATAGTGATTAATGTTTTTAAGTTAGACATCTGCTCAAACTGTCCGTGCAGCGGTTTCACTAACAGTTTTTTCTGTAGTTGCAGTGACTCACTGGCCAGTTCAAAACCGCCATTACTAATAACACCACTACAGTGCTGAAGTGCGTGGCGAAATTCAGCCTTGGAAGTGGGGTTCCATTCGATATGGCCTTGCTTGCTGGGCTGTTTTACCTTGGGGTGAAAGCACACAAAGCGCTGTTCAGTAAGCGGTTCAAGCAGCAACTGAATGTCGGCAAGCTCTTCAAAAGGCAGGTACACCAGAGTATGGCTGTTAGCCGGATGGGCTGCAGGTTTGTCGGTGATAAACGGGGGCACAATGGGTTTCTCAAAGTGAAACCAGTGGACACCCAGTTGAATGTCGGTAGGGGCAAAATTGCGCATTACCAGGCGGTCGCTAAGGTGCTCGCCATCACGGGGAATGTCATAACTGAAAGCGGCCTGATGGCTTACCGAAATAGAAGTGACGCCCTGTCGGCGGGCTGCCCAGGCGGTGATTGGCTCAAAATCATTAAGCAGCAGATCATAGCCGGAGACATCCAGTTGGCGGATATCCCGGAGTAACTGAAAAGGCCTGGCATTTTTAACGGTTTCCCACTGGCTGACTTTGCCTTTGCGGGTAATAAAGGTTAAACCCCGGAATGCCCGGTACTGGCCAAAACATTCCATATCAAAGTAGTCACCGGGATCGCGGCCAGAAAAAATAAAATCCACTTCAATGTCATTACGTTTGGCCATTGCCGCAGCCATAATGCGGGCACGGGCAATGTGACCGTTGCCAGTACCTTGTACGCCATACAATATTTTCATGCTAAACCAGAATAGTCAGACTCAGTTGTGCAATGGTGAGACCGAGTAGTGCTCCGGCTAAAACATCTGTGGGGTAGTGCACACCAAGCAAGATTCGGGATAAGCCAATCAGGCTGGCCCAGGTATAGGCAAGCAGTGCAAAAGGTGGGTAGTAAAAAGCAATAATGGTGGCCATTAACCACGCGGCCGCCGTGTGTCCGGAAGGCAGACTGAATTTGTCTGATGGGGTCACGTGAGCAGTCAGGTTAGCCAGAAAATCGCAGGGGCGAGGGCGTTTGAACGCCTTTTTTAATACCACATAAATCGGTAGCTCAAGGCCATAAGCCATCAGCGCCGTGTACAGAAAGATTTCACCGTGCTCGGGTTCGAAAAACATCAGCATCAGACCGATCACAAAATACAGGTAACCATCACCCGTGCGAGACAGCCACACAATGGCACGACAGTCGCGGTGTTTGGTTAAATCGTACAACCAGTGAAAGATTGCAGTATCGTATTTAGTTACGTTTTTCAGACCCATCTCACGAGGCTCCTTTTAATCAACGCTAACAGATTAAAAATTGTTCATGAAACCAAGGTGACAGTTTTACTAAAGGTTTGTGACACTGCAGGGAGCAAATTCAGCCTGGTAGACTGAAATCAAGTTTTTGTCTGTAAAATCATATCAGGCGCTAGGCTTATTGGGCTTTACAGTGCTATGCTAAACGCCGAAAACCTAGCTTACCAACAGGGTATTACCATGGACTATAACACTTCCGAGTTATGTGATTTATTCGCCGATAACGTTGATGTGGTCGATCCCATTTTCACCAGTTATGGTGGTCGTTATTCCTTTGGTGGTGAAATCACCACAGTGAAGTGTTTTGAAGACCGTGAACTCATCGACCGCGTATTAACTGAGCCTGGCGATGGCAAGGTATTGTTAATTGACGGTGGTGGTTCGTTACGCCGGGCACTGCTCGACGCCGAGTCGGCGCAGCTGGCGGTAGAAAACAACTGGGAAGGCGTGGTGTGTTATGGCTGCGTGCGTGAAGTAGACAGCCTGTCTGATTTTGACCTGGGTATTCTGGCGGTAAATTCCATACCGGTAAATGCCGACTCTCAGGGAACGGGTGATATTGACGTGCCGGTTAATTTTGGCGGCGTTACCTTTCTGCCTGAAGACCACCTTTACGCCGACAGTACCGGCGTTATCCTGTCGCCAGAGCCACTGGACATCGATTAGGCGGAAGTACAGCCCTAATTGCTTTCCGTTAAGTGCATAATAGCGTGCTTCACAGTCGCGTGAGGCACCGATGCCGTCCGCGCTACCCCGCCTCAGGCAAAAAACTTCACCTTTAGTATACTATGGGTATCACTACAGATACCTAACCCCCTGTTATATTGCGATAACATACGGTGTCTGGAAAAGATCGCTAAGTTTTACAAGGAGTTGTAATTAAGAACGGAAGTGAATAATGCGCTCCCACCGCCGTGTTGATAGCCAAAATACGAAAATAAAGGTTTACAGTGAGTAAGTTTGAACACCCTGATAACAACTACACCCTGCAGGTTAAACAACTTATCGAGGACGTCTATCCAAAAGACGATCAACAAGCTTCTGTTTACGCTGATGCCAGAAGTTACTTTACTGCAAGCCACGAACAACAAGGAGGTCTTGAAGAGCTAAAACTAAAACTGAGCCGTGCTGAAAGCGACAGAAAGGCACAGGCGAAAGTAGAACAGCTGCGCAAACAGGTAAAAGACCTCGCCATGGAGCGTGAAGAGAGCCGCTATCAGCGTGTTGAACGGTTGCATTCGGTGGCAAGCCGCCTGCTTAGCTTGTGTGAAGGCGAGAGTTTTGACGATACGCAGATGTTGAGTTCTAAATTCCTTGGAACCCTCATGCTGCTTACCCGGGGCCCGGAGCGAAATTTCGCGGTCCTGCATAAACGTTTAAAACCCCTTTATAAAGCCGTTCTGGCCCTGCGGTTGGTGGACAAGCTACACACTATCGACGTGCAGGATAATCGCTATTTAGGCCATGTGAAGGAGTCCGTGCTGCGCTTTCAGAAAGACGAAAAAATGCGCAAAAAGTGGCAGGAAGAAGTCGCAATCCCCATTATTAGTTGCGCGTTGTTACAGGATATAGGCCTGCAGGCGCCAGAAGCACAAAACATTCTGCACGGTGATGATAATAGCCTGGACGAGTTTCGTGTGTTAGACGAGCCAAGTCGTAAACAGTTACTTAAAATCAACTTTACCGAAACCCTCGAATACCTCAAAAATGGCCTGGGAATGCCGCGCTATATTGGTAACGATAAAGCAGAGCGTGACCGCTTTGTGCAGCGTCATACCGCCCTGAATGTGTTTATGCAGACCCTGATGAAAGATAGCTATCTGTCGAAAACCGGGGTGGGGGAGCTGATAAAAATACCGCAAATCTATACTTCGATTGTGTTATCCACCAAGCCGGATTTTTCGAAGAAAAACCTGCCAAAAGGCTATGTGTTTATTGAGCAATTGGCGAAGAAGGGCGCCATTAGCGCCGGGTTAGCCAAGGCCTTCGTGCAGATCGTTGGCTATTTCCCCCTCGGTTTTGGCGTAACCTATATTCCGCGTAGCGAAAAGGGCATTGATCGGGAGCAATATGAATGCGCGATTGTAACGCGTTTAAACCCTGCACATCCTGCCGAACCTGTAGTGCGACCAGTAACCAGAAATCTTGCTTATATTAGTTCAGGCAGCGATGAAGTCGTTAAAAGGTCGAGTAATTTGTATTTTCCTGCCAATCGCAAAAAATTGCTGAATATCGGTCGCGAGCGTCTCATGGAAATTATGAGTCTGCTATCCGCTAGTTTTTCTCCCGAAGCCGTTGATGATCTTATCCCAGCATACTGGGAGCCTGCGGATTACTTTTCTTTTAAAAAGAATCAAAATCTGTGGAACCGGGTTCGCTAGTGGTTTGCACCTCTGCATAAAAAAAGCCGCCAGCATCCAATGCCAGCGGCTTTTAAACGGCTAAATAACTGAAAGCTTATTGACCGGAGGTTAGTCCGCCATCGCTAACCAGAATAGAGCCAGTAACATAGCTTGCGCCCAGTTCACTAGCCAGTAACACGTATAAACCCATATGCTCGTCCGGTTCAGATACCCGGCCAAGCGGAATATGCTCGCCCATGGTGTCCAGACGTGAACGGTCGCTGTTCATGGCTTTCTCGGTTTGGTTGAGCGCACCGGTGCCCTTAATTGGGGTGTCGGTAGCGCCCGGCGCAACGCCACACACGCGAACGTGGGGGGCAAAGTCCAGCGCAAGCTGTGCGATAACGCCGCGCAGAGCATACTTAGAGGCAATGTAGAGCGGGCCACCACCGCCGGGTCTGAAGCAGGCGTTTGAGCCGGTGGCAATCAGGTTGCCGCCGCTTGCTTTTAACGCCTCATAGCTGGCATGAGCAGCCATCAGTACAGCACGGACATTGGTATTCATCATCTGTCCGAAACCTTCTTCAAGCTCCGTTGGGGTCATCTTCTGTAACTTTTTAAAGAAGTCCCAAACGCCTGCGTTGGCGATCATGGAATCCAGACCGCCCCATTTTTCTTCAGCCAGTGCAACGGCATCAGCGTTGGTCTGGTAGTCGTTGATATCGCCTACCACATAGCAAAAGTTATCATTGCCGGTAAAAGACTCTACTTGTTCGGCTTTGCGTACCACGGCAATGACTTTTGCGCCCTCGGCTAAAAAGCGGGTCACGATAGCTTTGCCGATGCCGCTGCCGGCACCGGTGACGATAACCCGTCTGTCTTGTAACATTTGCATGAATAACCTTCGCTTACATAAATACGTTTAAGTTTTTGGTCAGCAGCGTGGACTGTTGTAACAGCACCAGTCGGCCAGCCAGACGGTATTCTGTACCTACTTTACGCCAGATGTCCTTACGACGGCCCATAATAGTGGAGTCGTCCCGTTCAAAGCGGCTGCGGTATAGGGTAAATACCGTATGCACTTCAAACTCATCGGCTTTATCGGTGTGGAATACTTCCAGGTTAGAGACCGACATAACCTGACGAGTAGGCGGATCTTCAGTCCAGCACATACCCGAATCGTTACGCTTTAAACGCATCATGATTGAGCCTTTGTCTTCATCAAACATCGACACATAAGAAGGGCTCAGTTCTGGGGTTTTGTCACGGCGCAGACGGTTCTCCCGCAGCGGTATCCAGTACACCAGATCGTCTTCCAGACTCTCGCTCCATTCATTCAGGAGTTCATGGTTGAGCCAGTTGGCTTCGCGATTAACAAACCGTTGTACGTTAAAGTAAGTTTGTAAATCAACATGTTCGCCTTTGCATTCAAGGGCAAGTAATTGTTCTTTAGTCATCTTGATCCCCCCGGCTTATTTAGTAATCGGAGCTAAAGGAATATCAGCCCAGCTGGCTGCATCCATAAATTCAGCATATCGTTTGAAGAATAAACGCTGGTTACTGTCGTTCAGCTGACCCACTACGGTTTCGCCCGGCATATCCAGCGGTACGGTTTGGCCTTTGGTTGGGTTCATGCTGTAGCACAGCTTCTGATGACGAGTAACATAACCAGCGTTAGCTGCGGTAGCGTGCTCCCAGTTTTCGCCGTCGTCCATTTCCAGAATACCGCTGGGTGAGAAGGTACGCATGGTGCCTAAACGCCACTTATCCTTAATTTCGTCTGACGCTTCCTTAGGCACCAGAGTCCAGCTATGCAGCTCAGTTTCCATTGGTCCTTTGGGCAGGAAAGTACGGAAAGTAAAGTAACCTGGCAGGAAGGCAAAGTTAGGGAAAATAGCACCAGAGGCTACTGAGCCCCACATTTTGGCTCGGATGCTGCCCAGTCGTTTGGAGATTTCTTCTTCACGGGAACGCAAATATTTAACGATGTCTTTATCGCCCATGGTGGCGGCGTTACCAAAGTTGTTACCCAGACTGAATTCCCAGCCATGGCCGTTAACGCTGGCCTGATAAGAGTTTTCGTTACTGACTACAATGCCACCATATTCTTTCAGTGTGGCTTCACCACCGCCTAAGTGGGTCCACAGTGCGTGGTAAATATCGCCAACAAAGTTATCGGCCGGGAATTTCCAGTTACACTGCATTACTGAACGGGTGGTGCCAGGCAGGAATTCTGTACCTTGCTCGTCGATGTCCAGAATCGCATCCAGATACCAGCGGAAGTCACCCAGATAATCGCCCAGTGAAGGCGCTTCAGGATCAAAGGTAGCAAATACTAAACCCTTGTAGCTTTCAACGCGGGCTTTGTGCAGGCCCCAGTCTTCTTTTTTGAAGCCTTCGGTATCGTCGTACAGTTCGTTGTTCGGCATGCCGTTTAACTTACCGTCCAGGCCAAATGCCCAGCCGTGATAGTTACACACGAACGAACGGATTTTGCCTTCACCGGCAAAGCAGACTTTGTTACCACGGTGCGGACAGCTGTTTAGCATAACGTTGATGCTGCCGTCTTTGGCGCGGGCTACGATAACGGCATCTTCACCGATATAGGTAGTAATAAAGTCGCCAAAAGTTTTTACCTGTGACTCGTGCGCCACAAAGTGCCAGCAGCGGGCGAAGATTTGCTTTAGCTCCTGCTGATAAATTTCCTTATCCCAGAAAATACGGCGATCGACGATGCCCTTCTCATGGTCAATAAGTGATTTAAAATTGATGGACATTTTAATTTCCTCTATCAATACGCGTAATGGTCAACAAACTGACTCAAAACGCGTGAAAAGTAAGTGACGAATTGGCCTTATGGTCATGCATCGCTTCAATAAGCTCAGACCAATTGTCCAGCAGGGCACGTTGATTTAAGTAACCCTTATCAGTCATTTCGTTTTTTTCTACTGAAGGTGGCTCCGGCAGCAGAGCGAAGCGTCTAATACGAGTGCTGGCACTGTAATGCGTCTCGTTATATTCGGTCAGACGTTTGGTCACATCACTGATGTACTCTTCGATGGTCTGTAAATGCGCAGATGTCTGTTCGGCATCACTTAATTTGAAACGTTCGGTTAACTTGCCCATATTCGGGACCAGCAGTACACCGATATCCGGTTTGTTGTGGCCGGTAATTACGGCATCCAGACACAAGCCTTTAAGCGCAGCAGATACCGCGATACGTACCTGGTTTACGTTTACCCAGGTACCGGTATTCAGTTTAAAGTTTTCTGAAATACGGCCTTCAAACACCAATCCGTCTGATGGGTTTTCCGGGTTAATCAAACGACCGGCATCGCCCATTGAATAGAAACCGTCTTCATCGATGGCTTTCTTAGTGGCTTCTTCGTTACGCCAGTAACCCGGCATTACGTTAGGACCACGTACCGCCAGTGCCAGTCTGTCCTGTACCGGCGTCAGCTTGATTTCGGTACCCGGAATCGGCACACCAATGTTTACTGACTGGTCTGAATCAAAGTTCAGGCAGGTAGAAAACGGTGCGGTTTCAGTAGAACCCCAGCCGGCGAACAGCTTAGGTGCTTTGCCCACGGCTTCAATCGCCAGCTCTTTTAAGCGGTTGCGGGTTTTATCCGGGAGGGCTGCCGCAGCGACAAAGATAATCTTTACTTCAGAGAAGAATTTCTTAGCAATCACCGGGCTGTCTTCAAACTGAGCAACCAGTGCTTCAATCCCAACAGGGACGTTGTAATGAATATTCGGCTGGATCAGGCAGATGTTCTCCACAGTACGACCAATCTGACCCGGTACCGGCTTACCATCATCAATGGTCATAGTACCGCCGCTAAACAGCGCCATATTGAATACCGCGTTGCCACCAAAAGTGTGGCTCCAGGGCAACCAGTCAACCAAATTCGGTGTTAAATCCTGCAGCATAGGCCACATTTTATATACGGCTAACTGATTGCTGTACATCATACGATGGGTATTGATAACGCCTTTAGGCACACCAGTAGAACCTGAAGTCATCATCACTTTACACACGGTATCCTGAGTTACTGTGGCGCGCAGCGCAGCTACTTCTTCTTCGCTGATGCTATCCATGTTGCGGATGGCCGGAACCTTCTCATTATTGGAGTGAGATGAAATACACGGGATATCAAATTTTGACTGAATCACGTCAATGGCACGTTTAAAGAAGATCGTGTCACTAAAGTAAATCGCCCCCGGCTCGATAGTGGTAATAATGCTTTGTAAGCGCTCGAAGGTTTCACCAATTTGCGCATAGGCCACGGATACCGGGGTAACCGGTACGCCAATAGTCATTGCTGCAAAGGCGACAATAGCGTGATTGATAGAGTTAGGAGCGACGATAACCAGTGGCTTGTCCTGAGACAAATCCAGCGTACCTAAATGACCGGCCACCGTTTTGATACGCAGGCTGAATTCTTTATACGAAATTTCTGACCAGCCGTCAGAAGTCCGCTCACGCAGGAAAACCGTGTTTGGCGTTTTTTGTGACCAGAACTCCACACAGTCCAGCATGGTGTGGTCATCCAAATCCAGGCTTTCCGCGTTGCGCAGGATCATCCCACCACCGGCGAGTTCTTCTTTGATCACTTCATGACTGCCCATTTTTAGTTCCGGGCTTTCGTTTACTAAATGATTAAGCATGATGCGTTCTTCCCTTATTGATTTGGCCAGGCTGACAGTTTGTCGGCCAATACGGTTTTAACGGTTTCTAACTCGTCAGCCAGGGCATCAACCACCTGCTGAACGGTTTCGATCTGCTGAGTAGCGCCTACACCATGGCCTGCGCCCCACACGTCTTTCCAGGCTTTGCCTTCACCCTGAATGTTGGAGAAGTCAATTTCAGTGGTGCCGCCTTTTTTGGCTGTTAGGTCAAAGCCAGCTTTTTGCAAGCTTTCTTTCAGCCAGTTGGCACGAACACCGGATACCGCATCGGAAGTCACTACATCTTCCATGCTGGCGCGAACCAGCATCTCGCGATAGTCGTCGTTTACCAGACTCTCTTTACAGCTGATAAAGCGCGTGCCCATGTAGGCGAAGTCAGCGCCCAGTGCGAGCAGCGCAGCAATAGAGCGAGCGTTTTGCACGGAACCACCAACAATCAGCGGACCATCGTAAAAACGGCGTACTTCTTCTACAAAGGAAAGTGGTGAGTAGTTACCGGTGTGACCACCGGCGCCAGAGCACACCAGAATCAGACCATCTACGCCAGCTTCCGCTGCTTTGCGTGCATGTTCTAAAGAAATAACGTCGGCAAAAACCTTACCGCCAAAAGCATGAACCCGTTCAAGCACGCGCTTGGGGCTGCCTAGTGCAGTAACTACAAACTTTGGCTTGTACTGTTCTACCAGTTCCATTTCGGCGTCGAAACGATCGTAGCTTTTATGCACGATCATATTCATGCCCCACATGCCTTCTTTATCGGTGCCGGTCAGTTCGTCATCGATCTTGGCCAGCCAGCCTTTGAGGTCATCAATGGTGCGGGCATTAGGGGCTGGAAAGCAGCCGATAATGCCGGCTTTTGCCGCAGCGATAACCAAATCAGGGCCGGAGATTAAAAACATCGGCGCGATAATGGTGGGCAAACGCATTTTTTCATACAGCGAAGTAACGAGTTCGCGATTAGCCATGGTTACTGCCCCTTTTTGTCCAGAATATCCAGTGCCACATCGACGATCATGTCCTCCTGACCGCCGATGAGCTTACGGTGACCCACTTCTACCAGAATTTCCCGAACATCCAGGTTGTAACGTTTCGCGGCTTGCTCTGCGTGACGTAAGAAGCTGGAGTAAACACCGGCATAACCCAGTGTTAAGGTTTCTCTGTCAACGCGAACAGGGCGGTCCTGTAACGGACGAACCAGGTTTTCTGCCGCATCCATGAGCTTGTACAAATCACATCCGTGATCCCAGCCCATGCGATCGACTGCCGCAATAAACACTTCTAATGGTGCATTACCGGCACCGGCTCCCATACCGGTGAGTGATGCATCAACGCGTGTTACGCCGCTTTTTACTGCCATTATGCTGTTGGCAACGCCAAGGCTTAAGTTATGGTGCGCGTGAATACCCAGCGCAGTGCTTTCTTCGAGCACATCACGCATGGCCAGACAGCGCGCTTCGATGTCGTCCATGTTCATGGCACCGCCACTGTCTACCACATAAACAGTAGTGGCCCCGTAGGACTCCATCAGTTTGGCTTGTTCAGCCAGTTTCTCTGGTGATGTCATGTGTGACATCATCAAAAATCCAATGGTATCCATACCCATTTCGCGAGCGGTCTGG
Source organism: Marisediminitalea lipolytica (assembly GCF_001758465.1). Taxonomy (GTDB): domain Bacteria; phylum Pseudomonadota; class Gammaproteobacteria; order Enterobacterales; family Alteromonadaceae; genus Alteromonas; species Alteromonas lipolytica. Next base: position 67,339 of record NZ_MJIC01000002.1, on the reverse strand, counting down.
ATATGTTGTTTGGATACATCGGCTTCAGTACAGTGAGTTGCCACGCGTACTGAGCGCACGCCTAAATCGTAGGCGCGTTTGAGATCTTCTACCGTACCGATACCGGGTAACAACAGGGTGGTCAGTACGGCTTTATCCAGTACATCGGCAACGGCTTCTAGCCATTCCCAGTCGGTGTGAGCACCAAAACCATAGTTAAAGCTACTGCCGCTCAGACCATCGCCGTGAGCTACTTCAATCGCGTCTACACCGGCGTCTTCCAGCGCTTTAGCAATATTACGAACATGGTCGATACCATATTGGTGACGAATGGCATGCATACCGTCACGCAGCGTTACATCCTGAATATATAGTTTTTTAGTCATTGGTCTGTCTCCGCCTTAGTTCTGCTTTGCGATGGCGATTTTTTCCGCCGTTTTCAGCGCTGCGGACGTCATGATGTCCAGGTTGCCGGCATACGACGGCAGGTAGTGCGCTGCCCCTTCTACCTCAAGGAATACTGAGGTTTTCAGGCCGCTGATTTTGCCAACACCGGGTAAATCCAGTGGGGCTTCATCGGTAAAGCGGTCGAACTGTACTTTTTGTTTCAGGCGGTAGCCGGGTACATAACTTTGTACCGCTTTTACCATCTCTGCGATGCTCGCTTCGATTTCCGCTTCGTCACCATCCGGCGAGAAGGTAAATACGGTGTCGCGCATCATCATTGGCGGCTCGGCAGGGTTCAGAATGATGATAGCTTTACCACGGTTTGCACCGCCCACCTGCTCAATAGCGTGTGACGTGGTTTCGGTAAATTCATCGATGTTGGCACGCGTACCAGGGCCGGCAGACTTAGACGAAATAGATGCAACGATTTCAGCGTAAAGTACTTCGGTAGTACGTGAAACCGCGTAAACCATAGGAATGGTTGCCTGGCCACCGCAGGTCACCATGTTAACGTTAGGCTGGCCGATGTTGTCTTCACCGTTTACCACTGGTACGGTGAACGGGCCGATGGCCGCCGGGGTTAAATCCACAATGGTTTTACCCGCTTCGTTACACAGCTTAGCGTGGGTTGCGTGGGCACCTGCTGAAGTGGCATCAAACACGATTTGGATATCGTCCCACTCAGGCATTGCCATCAGGCCATTGATACCTTCGTGAGTGGTTGCAACGCCCATACGGTTGGCGCGGGCCAGACCGTCAGAAGCGGGATCAACACCTACCAGTACGCTCATTTCAAGCTGAGCAGAGGTGCGGATGATCTTAATCATCAGATCCGTACCGATGTTACCTGAGCCAATAATGGCTACTTTTACTTTATCAGACATCACAAATCTCCTATTCAGTAAACCGAACAGACACGCCGTTCAGACCGTCGATAGTGGCAGTAAAGGTATCGCCTGCCTTCACAGGTACCATCGGGCCTAACGCGCCAGACAGCACAACATCGCCCGCTTTCAGCGGTTGATTGTTTTTAATCATGGTTTTTGCCAGCCATAGGGTGGCGTGCAGTGGGTTACCTAAACAGGCGCGACCAACACCGGTAGAAACGACTTCATCACCGTTGGTCATCTGCATAGCGCACCCTTCCAGATCCAGCTGTGACAGTGGAACCGGTGTAGTACCCATTACGATACCGCCGTAAGAAGCGTTATCCGCGATCGTGTCGAACAGCGAGATATCCCAGTTGGCGATACGGCTGTCCACAATCTCCATTGCTGCCACGGCGTAATCAACGGCGTTAATCACGTCGATAATGGTGATATCCGGTGCAGTCAGGTCTTGTTTCAATACAAAGGCGACTTCCGCTTCGATACGCGGCTGCAAAAACTGGCTGGCAGAAATTTCTTCGCCAGAGCAGTAACAGGTATCGGCATACACCATGCCGTAGTCAGGCTGGTCAACGCCGAGCTGGGTTTGGATTGCTACCGACGTCAGGCCAATTTTGCGACCGATGGTGCGACGGCCTGCTTCGGTCCAGCGCACATGATTTTCGTGCTGAACCGCATAGGCGTCTTCAACCTGTGGGTTATCCACTAATGTGCGGATAGGTGAAATTGCGCTGCCTTGATATGCGTCAAAGACTTGCGACGCCATCTCTTTTATAGTTGTTTTATTCATAGGGTACAGACCTGAAATTATTTCTTTTTACGGGGCGGAAACTGGAATTTGTGGCCCCAGGCTGAGTTAACGTCGTGGGTTTTTACATGCCAGGTATCGTCATCCACTTCGATTGCTCCCCAGCCGAACTCTACGTCAAAGCCAGACGGGCTCATGGTGTAGAAAGACAGCATTTCGTCGTTGGAGTGACGACCCAGGGTAAACGAGAAGTGACAGCCAGTCTTTTCGGCTTTATCCATGGCGCGGCCAACATCATCGATGTTGTCGACCTGCAGCATAATGTGCGCAACCTTGGCCGGAATTGGCACAGGTGCCAGTGCCAGAGAGTGGTGGCGGCCATTACAACGTAAAAAGGTGATGCTTAGTGGTTTGCCAGGGACCACTTCGGTGTTGATGTAGTCAGAGACCTTAAAGCCCAGCAGTTCGTTATAGAATGCTTCCTGCGCAGCATGATCCTGAGTAACCAGGACAATGTGACCAAGGCCTTGTTCACCGGTAATAAAGCGGAAGCCCTGAGGGCTTACAAAAGCTTTATTGGTTTTTTGCAGCGGGCCAAAAAAGGCTTCGCAACGGGTACCGTCAGGGTCGTTGAAAACGATAAGCTCTTTAACCAGACGCTCGTCGGCTAAGGCTTTACCGCCGTCTTCCCAGGCAGTGCCAGCTTCGCTTAAACGTGCCTTTAATTGCTCAAGGGCAACCTTGTCGCTGACTTCCCAACCTACGTAATCGAGTTGGTCGTGATCAGCTTTAGCCAGTTTGATTCGCCAGGCGTAGCTGTCGATACGCAGAACCAAATCGCCATTGTCGGCTTCGCTTACCGCAACACCAAGCACGTTTTCGGCATAGTCGCGCCATTTTTCGGTGTCTGAAACTGAGAAGCCGAGGTAGCCTAGCGCTTTAATCTCTGACATCATCCATCTCCTGAAATTAAGTTAGCGCAGCGGTTAGCCGCGCATTTGGGCTCGCAGTGAAACCGCCGGATCAGCCAGTTTTTCCGGTTCGGCATTCACATTGTTTTTAATCATTCGTAGCGCAACGCGCACTGCATTGGGGTTGTTAACGCTAACAGCGCCAACCATGCGGTTGTCTTTCACACTGAAATACACCGGCCAGTCGCCTTCTTCGCGTTTAATCAGGTACTCGCTTTGTGGCAGCATGTGGCCTGCCATTTCGATATGCAGGTCACCCTGATCAGACCAAAACCAGTGAGTGGGTTCTTCTGGTGCTTCGCTGCCAAGAATAGTCGCGGCAACAACCTCACCCTGATGCTGAGCAGATTGCCAGTGCTCATGACGGGTGGTGGTGCTGTCGGTTTGGGTTACCGCGGCAACATCACCGGCGGCATAAATGCCGGGAATGCGGGTTGCCAGGGTTTCATCCACCGTAATACCGCCTGCGCTGCTGAGCAGAAGCTCCTTGCTGGCATCGTCGGTAATAAATGGCATTTGTGGGAGCATGCCCACACCCAGAACAATCGCGTCAGCTTCCAGCGTGTCACCATTGGTAAATTCAATCGTAACGGCGGCGTCACCTTCGTTAGTAAACTTGCTGATACGGCAGTTGGTGGTGAGTTTGACACCAGCATCCAGGTGATGCTTAACCAACTCTTCGCACAGAGCTTCAGGCAGTAAGTGCGCTAAAGGCAGCGGCGCTGCATCCAGCCATTCTACCTGGACATCAAGTTTCGCCAGCGATGCTGCGGTTTCTGCACCAATAAAGCCACCACCAATAACGGCGACTTTTGCGCCTGGCTTAACGATTTCTCGCAGCTTAACGGCATCGGCATAGTGACGCAGTACCAGGACTTCGGGTAAATCCGCGCCTTCAATCGGCAGGCGGCGGGCTTCGCCACCGGTTGCCAGTACGATGGCGTCGGCAGACAGGGTTTCACCTGACGCTAATACCACTTCGCGGCTTTGGCTCTTCAGTTCAACCAGCGCGTTGCCGTACAGGCTAGTGACGTTAAGTTCGTCCAGCTCGGCCGCTTCGATTAACAGGATATCCTGGGCAGTAGTGGCCGGTGCCATCAGCACTTGCTTTGATAACGGCGGGCGCTCATAGGCGCCATTTTCGTCTTTGTCGATTAGCGTGATGCTGCCGGCAAAGCCGCCTTTACGCAGCTGACGCACGCAACTGATGCCAGCTGCGCTGGCACCTACTACAATTACCGACTCTATAGACGCGCTCATCGCTGAACCTCGATATAGATATCGCCGTCACGAATTGACACAATGTGGGTGCCCACGCCTTTAGTGGCAGGTGGGTTTTCTGGTTCACCGGTTTTCAGGCAGAACACAGACATGTGCAGTGGGCATTCAACCGTGTCGCCTTCAACGAAACCATCGCAAAAAGAGGCTTCGGCATGTGAACAGGTATCGTCAATCGCGTATACCTCACCGCTTTCACCACGAATTACCGCAATGGGTGGCTTAACCGAGTCTACTTTAATGGCTTCGCCCGGCTCCAAATCATCCAGTTTGCATACAAACAACATCGTGAATACCTCTGATTAAGCTGCTTGGAAGTGATTTAACACTAGCTTCAGGAAGTCCTGCGGACGTTCTGCCATTACCCAGTGACCACACTTGGCAAAAATATGCAGGTCAGCATTAGGCATTGAACGACCCAGCTTCATACCCATTTCAGTAGGCACTACTTTGTCTTCACGGCCGTGCAGAACCAGCGTCGGATGTTCGATTTTTGCTGCTACGTGCTCTGGCATACCAGACAGTGGAGTGTCACCCTCAGGGTTTGGCTCAACCAGCAGTTTACGCAGACCTTCCTGGGCGCCAGGGATCAGGCTGGTTTGATAACGCTCTTCAATAAGCTCTTCAGTCAGTGAGTCTGCTGAATAAGGGAAGTGCGCCAGCGTTTTACGCATATTCTCGATTGACGGTGTGTAATCCCAACCAGCGCGTAGACCAGGGGTCATAATGAATTTGTCGCAAGGCGTACCCATCAGACAAATGCGGTCAAAACGCTCCGGGAAACGTGCTGCTGTTGCCAGTGCCAGTGAACCGCCGAAGGAGTTACCCACTACGTGAGTTTTATCGATACCCAGCGCATCAAGGAATGCCAGCAGGTGTTTACCCCAGTGCTTGATATCGTAAGAGAAGTCAGCTTTGCGTTCGGTATAACCAAAACCCGCTAAGTCCGGCGCGATAACGCGGAAGTGCTTAGCCAGTTCAGGAATAATTTTACGCCAGTTAGTGTAGGCCGAAACGCCCGGACCAGAACCGTGTAATAACAGTAATGGCTGACCTTCGCCTTCTTCCAGATAATTTGTTTGTAAACCAAATGCTTCAATGGTTTTGCCTTTGCCAGGCAAATTGTCCTGCGTCATTTTTTGCACCTTATAGCCTGTTATAGAAAAATATTCTTATTTACTTTTTTATCACATTATTCCTTGATTGATGGAATGTCAATACGCTACCGTATGTTTTAGCAATAGATTAGACGAATGTACGACTTTCCTGTTTGGTTGTTTTACAATTGTCGCGTAAGTATTTTTGAGAGAGTGTGAATGTCATTAGCTAAATCTTCCGAACCAGCCACAAGTAGTCCGCGTCTGACTGCTGAGGACTGGCTTGATAAAGCAGAAACCGAGCTGGCTAAAAATGGCATAACTGCGGTGCGGGTTGAGCCGCTGGCGAAAAAGCTGAATGTGACCAAAGGTAGCTTTTACTGGCACTATAAGGGCCGTGGTGATTTGCTGGCGCAGATTATTCAGCGGTGGCGTAACCGTTCAACCAGCGCCATTATTGAACGTTTAAGTGGCGCATCGTTGAGTCCCAAAGAACGCTTGAAAGAGCTGTTTTTATTACCCGCCAAACGCAACCAGAAAGCCGGCGCAGCCGCGTTGGAGCAGGCTATCCGCAACTGGGCGCAGCATGATAAAAGCGTGAAGGAAGTGATTGATGAGGTAGACAGTCACCGCCTCGCTTTTATTGCCGGAAACTTTAAAGCGCTGGGTAATGATGACGATGAAGCAGAGCTCAAAGCCATGCGCTTTTACTGTGCAATGCAGGGGATTGCTGTGCTGGGCAAACCCCAGGACAGCCAAAAAATTAACCGTATTTTCGACTCTCTTTTTTAGCAAAACAGCGCTTTTGTGTAGCCATTTATACCAACCTGAGTTCAGATTAACTTTTAATTCTGCTAAACGGACAGGTAGGGATTGCATAAATGGTACACGATAGCGCTTTTACGTCATCGACGTTTCGCCAACTATCTGAGCCTCAAAGAGATTAAATATTTTAATAAAAGTGGCACATAATTTGTTAATTAATCTCTCTAATAAAAAATACACGAGTGTATTTTTGGCTGTGTAAACCTTCCATTTAAGCGTGTTTAAGTTAATTAAATATTAAAAATAAGGCAATAAGAAACATGAGTGATAAGTATCAAACAACGACACTAAATGCCGCTGACGGACATACTTTCAACCTGTCAGTTTTATCCACACAACAGCCGTCTAAAGGCGCAGTGGTTGTGCTTCAGGAAGTATTTGGCATCACAAACAACATTTATGCGGTAGGTGAAGAATTCGCCGCAGCGGGGTTCACCGTAGTAATCCCCCATTTGTTTGACCGGATTCAGACCCAGTTAGTTGTGCCTTATACCGATGTAAAGCAAGGTGTGGACTATGTGACGTCGTTAGATCCACAGCAAACTCTGATGGATATCAGCGCGGCAGTTGAATACGCTAAACAATTTGGGGCGGTGGCTACGGTTGGTTACTGCTGGGGTGGGAGCCTAGCCTTTCGCAGTGCGGTTGAATTTCCCGTTAAAGCCAGTATCGCTTATTACGGTGGCCAGATCGCCAACATGTGTGAGCAACAGCCTGAAGCGCCGGTACAGTATCATTTTGGCAAACTGGATAAGTTTATTCCGGCAGAGGATGTTGCCAAAATTCGCGCGGCGCAGCCTGATGGCGAAATTTATGAATATGATGCGGATCACGGTTTTAGCTGCAACGAGCGCGCTTCCTTTGATGCTGAAGCCCATCAGCTGGCCTTTAGCCGCAGTGTCGCATTCTTAAGCGAACACCTTTAAGTTAACTCATCGCCTGGCTATAAATAAAGAGCAACACAAAAAGAGGACGGGTTTAACAACCGGTCCTCTTTTTCTTTATAGCAGATTAACTTAGAAGTTGAACTGCGCAGTAGCCTGCCAGCGGTAGACGTTTTGTTTGGTGCCGTTACCCAGCTCAATACCGTATAAGCCGTATTCCAGGCCAAGTGTGGTTCTTTCCATTGGATCCCAGAACACGTTTGCCTGTACTGATGAGGTCTTATCGATTGCGGTAGGCAGATTAACATTACTGTCTTCCTGCGAATCGGTAATGGCATAAGCAAAGGTAGAACGTAAGCCTTTACGCCAGGTGTGGCTGTAAATAGCAGAGAAACCCGCGGTAATGTAAGGCTTAATTTCGCCGTCTTCTACATAGGCATCAGGATATGGACCCAGTTCCAGATAGCGACCCAGCGCACCATAGTTTACCTGCATGCCGATGCTGCCTGAGAATACCGGAATACGTGCAACGGCACTTACCGCGCTACCCCAGGCTGAATCGTCAGCGCCACCCGGTGTTGGGACATCCAGTTCAAATTTACGAACCAGCGTTGCCAGGCTGGCTGTACCCCAGTCGCCTTTAAAATCAACCCGACCCACTAAATCGGGAAACAACTGGTCGTCCCTGTTGCTGTCTGTAACTGAACCTGCAACAGTAATTACGTTGTTTTCGTAGGGGTTTTCTGCTGCCACGCTCCAGCTGCCGCCGTCGAACTGCCCCGTGTATCTTACCATTACCTGACGGATAAACAGGGCGTTGGCGTGCTGACCAAAGTTAGCCAGTTCGCCCAATGAGGCAAAGTTAAGGAAGGTAGTGAATGACTGACCGACTAACCAGCCGTCGTAGGTTGCATAGGCCTGACGAATACGGGCATCGTAACCATTAGTGAAAGACTCGTTACCGCCATCACCAATCATATCCAGCTCAACGTGGGTTTTTAGCGTCTTGTCATTAACAGTATGATTAGTATCGAAATTCAGACGGCTGCGACGAATCGACATATCCAGCGTGTCGTTTTTATCGGTATTAACCACGGTGCCGTTAAGAACCGGCGCATAAATACTGAAGTTAGTATTGTTAATACCTGCGCCATTTTCGATAACACCGGCGTCCAGGTGAACAAAACCGCTAATGCGAACACCGGCTTTTTCGCCCACGGTGTTTAACAGACCAGGACTACCTTCTGGCAGCAGGCTTTTCGCTTTAACTTCTTCGATATCAACCTTAGTTTGCTTTTGCTCTTCTTTAATTCCTTGCTGCTCTTGTTTCAGTGATTCAAGGCTGCGTTGAAGCGCTTCGATTTGTTGCTCCAACGACTCAATTTTTTCATCTTGCTGTGCATACACAGATGTACTTAATAAAATTAAGGATACTGCGCCTGCCAATTTGTTAAATTTAAGTTTCATATGCTTTCACCTTGTTTTAATAGGGTATAGAAGTGAATAATCACCATGTAACGATATTTTTGTTATTATCTCGCTAGTATTTCTGCAAGTGAATTTAACATACAGGTGTGTATTTAACAATAAATACACATTGATTTGTTTGTGAATTTACATATTTTTTTTCTATTATTGATGTATCCTATGAAAATAAAGGCCTTAGCCGGTATTTATTAGAAAAATAACGCTTTGGTTTTTATTAACAGAAAAGTTAATTAAAAGTAGAAGAGACTTAAACGACATGGCGAAGAAACGGCTCACCAGGGATGATTGGATCGACGCTGCAATCGAAGTACTGCTCTCTGGTGGCGGGATTTATCATGTGAGAGTGGATAATCTTGCGAAGCAGCTGGGCATCACCCGTGGCAGCTTTTATTACCATTTTGACAGTCGCGAAGAGCTGCTCAAAGCCATGCTGGATAAGTGGCGCGCCAAAGCAACTGAATCCGTTATTGCAGGTTTGCAACATAAGTACAAAACTCCCCAGGAGCAATTACAAAATCTTGCAGAGTTGCCGTTAAAGGGCCAGCGCGCTTTTGATGCTGCCTCGACAGAACTGGCTTTGCGCGGTTGGGCTCGTCGTGATCAGATGGCCCGGGCAACGTTAGAAGAAATCGATAAGTACCGCACGGCGTTTATTCAAAACCTGTTTACTGAGATGGGGCATTCTCCAGAAAAAGCAGCCGACCTGGCCTTTCTGTTTTATTCCTACATGCAAATGACATCTTTGTTACCCACAGAACTCAAATCCGATGCGGCAAGAGAAAGGGGTAAGCGAATCACTGCGCTGTTAACGGATCTCATCACAAACCAATAAAAAAGGGCATCACATCGGATGCCCTTACAGATGCGTGTTGCCAGATTACATATGTTCAACCAGGAATAATGATAAACCGGGGAACAACAGTAATACGGCTAACCGAACCAGGTCAGCAATCACGAAGGGAAATACGCCCTTAAATATAGTCTTGAGCTGTACGTCGGGTAATACCGACTTCAACACGAATACGTTAAGACCAACTGGCGGCGTAATCAAACTGATTTCTGTTGCCACGACCACAATAATACCAAACCACACCGGATCCATGCCGAGGCCATAAACCACAGGGAAGAAAACAGGTACGGTAAGCAGTAGCATTGAAATTGACTCAAGCACAGCACCCAGCACAAAGTAAATCAGGATGATTACCAGCACAACGCCCATCAGGCTAAGTTCCATGCTGTCAATCCAGTCTACAATCTCAAACGGTAAATCGGACACATTTACCAGGTTGGCAAAAATCAGTGAACCAATAAGAATTGCGACCAGTGACACGGTCGTTGACGCCGAGTCATCCAGTGCAGCAAGTAAACTCTTAAAAGAAAATTTGCCGCGCAGGAGGGTGATTAAAATTGCTCCTACAGAACCTACGCCTGCCGCTTCAGTGGGTGAAAACAGCCCCATGTAAATTCCGCCCAGCACAAAAATAACCAGAAGGCTGAATGCCCACAGCTCTTTTAGTGCTTTGAGCTTTTCTTTAAAGCTGCATTCTTCGCTGCCCTGAGCCTTATCCTTACCAAAATACACCACGGCCAGTACGGCGCAGATATACAGGATTACACCTAAAATGCCGGGAATAGCACCAGCAACAAACAATGCGCCGATATCGGTTTCGGTAATAATGCCGTAGAACACCAGTGCGATTGACGGTGGAATTAAAATTCCCAGGGTGCCGCCGGCGGCAATAGAACCCGTCGCCAGTTCATCGCTGTAGCCATATTTTTTCATGGATGGATAAGCGATTTTGGCCATCGTCGCCGCGGTGGCGAAGCTCGAACCACAAAAGGTACTAAAACCACCAGAGGCACCGATGGTCGTAATAGCAAGTCCACCACGATAGTGACCCACCAAAGCATGAGTAGCATTGTACAGCTCTTCGGCCAGACCCGAACGGGCAATAATGTTACCCATTAAAATAAATAACGGAATAACGGCAAATTCGTAAGACAGCACCGTTTCCGTGGCAATCATACCAAGCTGGCTTAACGCCGGGCTCCAGCCCTGATAATAAGCAAGACCAGCAACGCCGACGGCACCGGTGGCGACGGCAATGGGCACTCTGATAAACAACAGCACCATCAGGACGATAAAGGCAATGGTCATGATCATGAGAGACTTTCCTTTTTGTTAAAACTGACAACTTCAGGAAATGCTTCGATTAAACTGATCAGGGCAATCACGGCCAGACCAAAAATGAACATTAGAACCTTCCATTTTTCTATACCGAGGAACATAAAGACTTCCCCAAAATCTTTCGAAAGCATGGTTTGCTCATACATCATGACGACCAGAGCGCCGAAGAAAATAACTTCGATGATGTAGCAGAACCAGTTCAGAAAAGTACCCAAAGGTCCTCTGAAATACTTTTCGAGCAGATCAATCTGAATATGTTTACGCTTTTTATTGACGTGATATAAACCAGAGTAAAAAGAAACAGCGAGAAGAATTGCAACCAGCTCATAAGCGAAGCCTAAAGGCGAGTTGAAAACAACCCGCCCAAAGACATCGGCAAATGTGATAGCTGCCATGAGTAGCAAGGTATAGCTAGATATTTTGCTACATATCGCTTCCAATAATTTAAGCAATGACATATGAGAAGTTCCTACCACTTAATACCGCTAAAGTTGATGCCAGCGTTATTGACCGCTTAGCTCTTTTACCTGGGCCTTATAATAGTTCCAGGCTGCCTCACCATCGATGCCTGCTTCGGCAGCAGCTTCAAACCATGCCTTACGGCCTGGCTCAAAGGCTTTATCAATAGCTTCGGTCAGTTCAGGGCTGGCTACACGGTAGTCATCACCTAAGCGTTTACTTAGCATCTCTTGTGCTTCCAGATCGTTTTTGTGCCACAGACTGCCCATTTTGACTGACAGGTTTTCACCGGCAATTTCCATGATGGCTTTACGGTCAGCTTCGCTGATGCTTTCCCACTTATCTTTATTGATAATGATGAAGGCACTGTTGGCAAAAATACCGCCTGGTACCTGAGTAACCTGTTTAACGTATTTATCTACTTTAAAGCCAAACAGCAGCTCGTCAGAAAGCATGGTGCCGTCGATGATGCCGCGGGATAAAAACTCGCGCAGTTCGTTTAGTGAACCTGAAATTGGCACTGCACCCATGGTTTTGATGGCTTCACCTAAAACACTGGTCGGTACCCGAAGTTTTTTACCCGAGAAATCGCCAGGGCTGACAATGGCATCTTCACGCATGTGTATGTTACCGCCAGAGGTAACGTGCATACCCAGAGTAACTACATTTTCCTGCATGCCTGTAGGTTCGAAGAACTTTTTATAGGTGCGCCAGTACGCTTTTGAGCTGATACCCGCATCTTTAGTTACAAACGGAAATTCCACCATTTCAGTGAGAGGGAACGCACCCGGCGTGTAACCGTGAGGGCCCCAGGCAATGTCGGCAATACCGCTTACTACGGCCTGATAGTTTTTAGTTGGTGGCGCCAGGGGTTTAGCTGAAGGACGAACCTTAACGCGACCGTCGGTGACTTTTTCAATTTCTTTGAAAAAGTCGTACAAACCGTCTTTTTGTGACCAGTGTTGCGAAGGAAACCATTGGTTGTAACGCAGTGTTAAAGCATTAGCTGCCGAGTGGCAGAAAAGGGCGCTTGCCATTACACCGCCTACCAAAAGTTTTTGAATTGTTTTCATTAGTTTCACCTTGTTTTTTGTAGGACAACAAGAAAATACACAACTGTATGTTTTGGATCAATAAAAATTAACAGAAATTATACAAAAGGTGGTATCACTCTTAACTGGCTTAACTGATTAATAACCCCGTAAAAATAGTGGATATAGCCTGTTTTGCGGGCTTTAAGCGACAGGGATATTTTGTGATAGAAAAAAAACAATACTCAGGTGTATCCTTTAAATAGATAAAAAAGAGCCGCCCGGTGCTGGCTCTCAGAACAGGGAAAAGGTAGGCAATGTCTTCACAACAACAAATTGAAAGTAGCCATCAGATTGAGTTAACCGTAGGTAGTACTCAATATTCCATTCACTATCATGACTGTGGCAGCGGTGAAAATGTTGTCGTTATGTTGCACGGCTCAGGACCAGGCACAACCGCGTGGGCCAACTTTAACGGCAACATCACACCCTTAACCGACGCCGGGTATCGGGTAATTCTGATGGACTGTCCCGGCTGGGGTAAAAGTTCACCGCTGGTGTGTCAGACATCCCGTTCGGATCTGAATGCCACCATTTTAATGGCCCTGCTGGATGAACTGGCTATCGGCAAAGTTGATTTAGTGGGCAATTCCATGGGGGGGCATGTTGCTGTGGCCTTTACCCTGGCTTATCCCGAAATAGTGAATAAGCTGGTTTTGATGGGCGGCGGTACCGGCGGTAAGTCACTTTTTCAGCCCACCCCGGCAGAAGGCATAAAGCGCCTGCAAAAGGTGTATCGCGAGCCAACGCTGGAAAATCTGCGAGCCATGATGGATATCTTTGTTTTTGACCCTTCAGCGTTAACCGAAGATATGCTTGAGGCCAGACTGGCTGCCATCCAGGCCTACCCGGAGCATCTGCAAAATTTTGTTCGTTCACAGTCTTTGTATCCTGCGCAGTTCCCGGATGTTAACCACCGTTTAGCTGAGATTGCCTGCCCCACTTTAATTGTTTGGGGGCGTGAAGATCAGTTTGTACCCCTTGATATCGGGTTCAGGCTGGTAGCGGGAATCCCCCATGCTGAGCTGCATGTTTTCAATCACTGCGGACACTGGGTACAGTGGGAAAAACGTACGCGTTTTAATAACCTGCTGTTAAATTTCCTGTTGCCTGAATAACCACGTTGCGTGCCGGGTAATACCAGCAGGTCAACCAGCCACTGGTCGTTTTTGCGATTAAACCCATTCTATGCCAGCAGAGTAAAATGGTATAAAGAGACTATGGCCGGGATTTTCCTGGCGATAGTGATGGCTTATGGCCAGCGCTAAAACGACAGACATTAAAATTTGCCAGGGAAGTAAAAATGCAAATATCAAAATTAGCCGCGTTCTTATCAATCGCAATAGCAACGACAGGATTGTCGGCTTGTGGTGGCGGAGGCGGAAGTTCTTCATCAGGTCCGGCGCAACCCCCGGTTTCTAATGGCCCGACATGGCAACCCGGTGTTTATGCTTCTGAAGCGTCGCTGGTTGCCCGGTGTGCGTCACCGCGTTCAGGTGTTGACCCTTTTACCGGTCAGGCTTATCCGGATCAGGCCGGTAGCAGTCTCGAAGAGAAGCTATGGCTGCGTTCCTGGACTAATAATACCTATCTTTGGTATGACGAAGTTGACGACAATAACCCGGCTAACTACAGCGTTCTGGGCTATTTTGACCAGTTAAAAACCAGCGCGACAACGCCCAGTGGAACGCCAAAAGATAATTTCCACTTCTATCAGCCGACCGACGAATACGATGAGTTAACACAAACCGGCGTTTCTTCCGGCTATGGTGTTGACTGGGAATTTGTACAGAACACCGCACCACGTGAACTCATCGTACGATTTACTGAGCCGGGTTCACCTGCACGACTCGCCGGTATTCCCCGGGGAGCGTCGGTAAAAACCGTAGACGGCATTGATTTTGTTAATACTACCAGTGATGCCGAGATAGATGCCCTCAATGCGGCACTGTTTCCGGAAGATAATGGCACAACTACCCGTTTTGTCTTTACTCTGGTTGACGGCGAAGAGCTTACTGTTGATGTAACCTCCGCGGATATTGATGTCAGCCCGGTTCAAAATGTACAGGTGCTGGACACGCCAGCCGGGCGCACCGGGTATTTTCAATTCAATACGTTTATTCGTACGGCACAACCGGATCTGATTGATGCGTTTGACCTTTTTGTTGACGAAAATGTAACCGAACTGGTTATCGACCTGCGTTACAACGGCGGTGGTTTACTGGCCCTGGCTTCTCAGGTGTCGTACATGATTGCCGGCCCTAACCAGACCAACAACGCGATTTTCGAAACCACGCAGTTTAACGACAAATCACCTAATATTGATCCGGTTACCGGTAATGTGATTCGTCCGACGCCGTTTTATGATTCTGAAATCGATTACAACGCGGGCTATTTGCTAAACACCCTGTTACCCAGCCTGTCACTAACCCGGGTATTCGTACTAACCACAGAATCAACCTGTTCTGCCAGTGAGTCGGTGATGAACGCACTGCGTGGTATTGATGTGGAGGTGGTGCAAATAGGTTCATCAACCTGCGGTAAACCCTATGGTTTTTACCCTACTGATAACTGTGGTACCACGTATTTCTCAATCCAGTTCCAGGGTGTTAATAATAAAGGGTTTGGTGATTACGCTGATGGTTTCTTCCCAAGTGAATCACCCAACTATGATTATGAACTGCCGGGCTGTACCGTAGCCGATGACTTCTCTCAGGCCCTTGGCGATCCGAATGAGGGCATGTTCTCTGCCGCGCTGGGGTATATGGCAACAGGTGCTTGTCCGGAACCGGTTGCACCAGCACCTGTAAGTCCGGATGCCTTGTCCCGTAAGGTCGCTGAGTCTTCACGTGCGATTATTAACCCTAATGCGCTAAGGGAACGTCTTATTTTACAAAACAAAATCAACGAGCCTGTGATTAAGGGGCGCGAATAATGCAACGCTTAAATGTTAAGGCGTTAATCGGCTGCGTGAGCCTGGCATTAGCCAGTGGTTGCGCGCCAACCAGCGTTCAGCCGGCTCAGCCCGCTACGGTGACTGCACTTAGTACATCACAAAAACAGCAGTTGGAAACGGTGATCAGTGACTGGTTTGGCGGCGTGAAAGTAACGCTGGCCGATAATGCCTTTACCGATTCGTCTTCGGTTAGCATTGAGCGTCGGGAGCACCTTGATAATCAGGGAAATCCCATTGAGGGAAGACACAATAACGCCGTTTATAGCTTTTCTTTGCTAAAACAGGGGCAGGATTGTTGGTTGCAGAATGAGCGCACCAGTCAGAAAGTGCTGCTTAACGGAATAACCTGCGATACGGCGCTGTAGTAAATCAGCGGATGTTTGAGGCCGGACAGGTGATAAACCTACCGGCCTTTTTTAACAGCGGATTGTTAAACTTATTCAGCAAATACGTCGTTCAGATACAGCGCAATGCGGACGCCGGCCTGTTGCAAACGGCGTTTTACGGTTGGCATGTGGTTGTATAAATAATCATAAGCCATTTTGTTGGCATCCTTGGGATAGATGGTATCCCGAATCTCAGCACTCTCGGTGATCCAGTCTTCTGGTTTGGTTGAGTGCCATGCCGTAACATCTGCCGGTGTAATACGTTTATCCAGCCAGTTTGTCCATTCCGTATAAGACAGTTCTTTTTGCGCAATCAGCTGTGAATCCCACACCCGGTGCAAATTGGAATCCTGCCAGAAGAATCGTACTTTAACGTCGTTGCCACCACGATCGGTACCGTTGCCAGCATGAAGAGGCTGATGCAGGTCGCCAATAATATGCACAATAAAACGCAGTGCCAGTTGCTTATCTTCAAGTGAAGCCGCTGGATTTTTTAATGTAGCGGTAAAGGTTTCTAAAGCCGTGTAGGCGTCGCCTTGCTCTGGCGCTTTAACGTCATGATAGTGCTTACCTTCCGGCACTGTAACATAATGCCAGGGCGATGCAGTTTTGCGCCAAAACTCAGATGGATGGGAACGCATATCATCAGGGTAGGTAGCGGCTTCAGCCAGCGATTCGATGCCTAAAATGGCCTCCACCTGCTGTTTGGCGTTATCATTTAAATGGCGTTCGGCAATCTCTCCGCTGACCCTGTGACCAATTTGGCCCCAGCCAAAGGCGGGCAGGCTCATTACTGATGAGGCCAGCAACAGCAGTGCAATAGGGGCGTGTTTAGCGCGTGTTTTCATTGTTATTTTCCTTTGCAAAATAAATCCTTCGAATTACTGATTCTGATAGCCCCAACGCGCCATCAGTGCCTGATCAACACCCAGATGGTCAAGAATACGGGCCACGACGAAATCAATTAAGTCACTGATTTCTTTGGGTTGGTGATAGAATCCCGGCGAGGCGGGCATAATTGTAGCGCCCATTTGTGACAGTTTAAGCATGTTCTCTAAATGAATACTGGATAGCGGCATTTCGCGGGTCACCAGAATCAGCTGGCCGCGTTCTTTTAGTACCACATCGGCTGCGCGTTCAATCAGATTATCGCAGGCGCCTACTGCAATAGACGACAGCGTGCCAGTAGAGCAGGGGCAGACCACCATTTGTTTAGGCGCTGCCGAACCAGAGGCAACCGGCGAAAACCATTCTTCTTTACCGCACACTCTGATCTGGCCGGGACTGGCGTTAAAACGCTCAGTAAAAAACGCACTGGCCGCTTCTGGCTGGGCCGGAATTTTAACGTCTTCTTCGGTGGCGAACACCACTCTGGCTGCAGAGGAAATTAATACGAACACATCGTATTGTGCCGCGACCAGCTGCTCCAGCAGTCGCAGAGCGTAAGGAGCACCGGATGCGCCGGTTATGGCTAAGGTAATGGATTTTTTCATGGCTACTCTCAGGCTTTACCCGCTAATACATCCAGCAGCTTGTTATGGATCCCACCAAAACCGCCGTTACTCATGATTAATACATGATCGCCCGGCTGTAGCATAGTGGCTAACTGATGAATGATAGCATCTACGCTACGAAATACCTGTGTGGGTGTGCTGCTTTGCTTGGCCAGCTGCGCCATGGACCAGCCAAGATTATCCGGTTCAAACAGCAACACTTCATCGGCTTCCTGCCAGGAATCAACCAGCACATCCTTATGGATGCCCATCTTCATGGTGTTGGAACGGGGTTCCAGCACGCCAATAATACGGGCATCGCCGACCTTTTTACGCAGGCCGTCAAGGGTGGTTTTAATGGCGGTAGGGTGATGCGCAAAGTCATCATAGACCGTGATATCTTTAACACAGCCGCGAATTTCCATGCGCCGCTTCACATTCACGAATTCGCTGAGTGCAGCTATGGCGTCGGGCAGAGTGACGCCGGCATGATGAGCGGCGGCAATGGCCATTAGCGCGTTATCCACGTTGTGCTGGCCGAGCAGCTCCCAGTTAACCGTGCCCACCTGCTCATCCAGATAGAACACCTTAAACGATGAACCGTCGGGATTAATTAGCTCTGCATGCCAGTGACGGCCTAAATACTGTTGCTCGCTCCAGCAGCCTTTATCCAGCACCGCTGCGAGGTTGTCATCACTATCCGGCGATAACACCAGGCCGGTGGCCGGAACCGTTCGCACCAAATGATGAAATTGTGTTTGGATGGCCGCTAAATCGGCGAAAATGTCCGCATGATCGAACTCTAAATTGTTCATCACCAGGGTGCGCGGACGGTAATGGACAAACTTGGAGCGCTTATCAAAGAAGGCGCTGTCGTATTCGTCGGCTTCTATTACAAAGAACGGGCTTTGACCAACCCGGGCCGAAATACCAAAGTTTTGCGGGATACCGCCAATCAGAAAACCCGGCTCGAGCCCGGCAAATTCCAGAATCCAGGCCACCATTGAGGAGGTGGTGGTTTTGCCGTGGGTACCCGATACACCGATTACCCAGCGCTCAGTCAGTAAATTATCCAGTAGCCACTGCGGGCCGCTGGTGTAGGGCAGGTTGCGATCCAGCACGTATTCTACCGCCGGGTTACCACGGGACATGGCATTACCAATAATCACCATATCAGGGGCCGGGTCAAACTGGGCCGGGTCATAACCTTCGGTCAGGGTAATCCCCAGCGCTTCCAGCTGAGTACTCATTGGTGGATAAACATTGCGGTCTGAGCCGGTTACCTTGTGACCCAGTGATTTGGCAATTGCAGCGATACCGCCCATAAAACTGCCACAAATTCCCAAAATGTGTACGTGCATTACATGTCCTGCGCTAATTTCAATCCGCCCACTTTACCAGATGCGTAACCTGTTGCCTAAACATCTGATTTCCTTTCGGGGGAGAGTCAGTTTACAATCTAACCAGAGCAACTTGCTCATGGTTCAATTGCTGCCCTGCGGCAACGGAGAGAACCGGCATTATCTACCCGTATAGTGCGACAACACCCTACATAGAAAAAAAGGCTTACATAAACCATGAAAAGACTTAATTCACAAATGCAACAAGATGGCGCTCCGCTAGAACTTATTCTGCTTATCCGCACACTGCTGGCGGGCTGTAAGGAGATTTCGTTCCGCGTAAGTCAGGGCGCTCTGGCGGGCGTTTTGGGTTCCACACTGAGCGAAAACGTTCAGGGTGAGACACAAAAGAAACTGGATGTGATTTCAAATCAAATTCTTAAGGATATCCTCAAAGAATCGGGTTATGTAAAAGCCATCTCCTCGGAAGAGGAAGATGACGTGGTACCTTGCCATCCCGATGGTAAGTACCTGGTAAGTTTTGATCCGCTGGATGGTTCATCGAATACCGAAATTAACAGCTTAATTGGTACCATCTTCTCGATTGCGCATGCGCCGCAATGGATGGAGCCTGATGATCCTTCAGCCTTTTTGCAGCCGGGCAGTCAAATGGTTGCGGCCGGTTATGTGCTGTATGGTCCGTCGACCATGCTGGCGATGACCACAGGTAAAGGCACGCATATCTACACGCTGGATAAAACCCACGGTGGTTTCCTGCTAACTCACCCGAACATTCAGGTGCCGGAAGAAACGTCTGAATTTTCCATTAACGCATCAAACCAGCGTCACTGGGAAAAGCCAATGCAAAACTATGTGGCGGATCTGCTGGCCGGTAAAGATGGTCCGCGTGAGAAAAACTACAACATGCGCTGGGTGGCAGCCATGGTGGGTGATATTCACCGTTTGCTATGTCGTGGTGGTATTTTTATGTACCCTTATGACAACCGTGATCCAGGCAAACCGGGCAAACTGCGTTTGCTTTATGAAGCCAACCCAATGGCATTTTTGATGGAGCAGGCGGGTGGTCTGGCATCAACCGGCGAAGGTCGCATTATGGAAGTTATGCCGGAAGAAATTCACCAGCGTGTACCTGTAATAATTGGTTCAAAAGCCGAAGTCGAAGCTTGTCTGAGCTATTACGACTAATTGGTTAGTTAAAATAAACTTAAGTATGCCCGATACGTCGGGCAACAGGTTTTTATTTTTATCCGTTAGCCTTATACTTGACGCAATTTCATAATTAACGAAAGGACAACCCCGTATGAGCTTAAACGCCGTACCTGCAGGTAAAAAACTGCCTGACGAAGTGAACGTAATCATTGAAATCCCGGCTCACGCTGATCCGGTAAAATACGAAGTAGACAAAGACACTGGTGCTATCTTCGTTGACCGTTTTATGGCGACGTGCATGCACTACCCAACTAACTACGGTTATGTAAACAACACCCTGTCTGAAGACGGTGACCCGGTAGACGTACTGGTTATTACTCCTTTCCCTCTGCTGGCGGGTTCTGTGATCAAGTGCCGTCCAATCGGCGTATTAAACATGACCGACGAGTCAGGCAAAGACGCTAAAGTTCTGGCTGTGCCAATCGACAAGCTGTCTACCCTGTATCGCAAAGTGTTTGAAACCACTGACGTTGAGCCTCTGCTGCTTAAGCAAATCGAGCACTTCTTTGAGCACTACAAAGACTTAGAAGAAGGCAAGTGGGTTAAGATCGACGGTTGGGGTGATGCCGCTGCCGCTAAAGCTGAAATCGTATCAAGCGTTGAACGTTACGAAGCTGAAAAATAAGCATCAGGCTTAAAAATACAAAGGCTCGATTCGTCGGGCCTTTTTTGTTTGGAGAATCTATGCTGCGATTGATGCAATGGCGGTTTTTACTAGCCACAGTTTTGTTTACTTGTCTGGCTGGTGTTTTGCAGGCCGCAGAAATAAAAGAAGTATACTGGGAAGACCTGGTTCCGCCGGATTTTAATGAACTGGCACCCCAGGAAGCGACCGATCACAACAATAAAATGGCACAGCTACAACCCAACGCCCCGGTAGTGGATATTTATAATGGCCAGCGGATTAAAATTCCCGGCTTTATCGTGCCCCTGGAAGGTACCGCTGAGCTCACTACCGAATTTTTACTGGTGCCGTTTTTTGGGGCCTGTATTCATGTTCCGCCTCCGGCCTCTAATCAGATTGTGTACGTAAAAATGAACGAGGGTGTACCGGTAGAAAACCTGTATGACGCAGTATGGGTTGAAGGGGTATTTTCGACTGTTCGCTACAGCAGTGATATTGCCGCAGCAGGCTACAGTATGCAGGGCGAAGCGGTTCATCCTTATTAACCAACAATGGCTATAGTGCGTTTTAAAAAGTGTGCTAGCCTGAGTAAGTTACCCACAATCATTCAGGCAGGCACTTAATGAAAAATCCCATCAGCTGGTTTGAAATTTACGTCGACAACATGGACCGGGCCTGTGCGTTTTACAGCGCTATGCTGGACGTTGAATTTACCGATCTTGTCGACCCTTCCGAAACTTCATTAAAGATGAAAGCGTTCCCTTCTCAAATGGACGCGTACGGCGCATCAGGTGCTTTGGTTTGGATGGCAGATATGCCAGCCGGCCAGAACAGTGTGTTGGTTTACTTTGCCTGTGATGCTTGTGCAGTAGAAGAAGCCCGCATTGAGGCCGCGGGTGGCGTTGTTATCCGGCCTAAGTTTGATATTGGCGATTATGGCTTTGTGACCCTGGCAAAAGACACCGAAGGCAATATGTTTGGCCTGCATTCGATGGCCTGAGCATTTTATGGTAGTGTAAGTCGACGGGCAAATGTCCAGAGATATGAAATTACCGTAATAAAACAGGATGTTACCGGCTTTTTACTGCTTGTCCGGCAAGAAGTAAGGCCATAGCTAAGGAAAAGTAATGCGCAGGATTATCATTTTACTGTTATTCGTTGTTGCCTATGGGGCGGTGGCTCAATCGTTTGACACGGCTAAACTCGATAGCTATCTCAGTTCGCTTGAAGCCAATGATAAGGCTATGTTGTCGCTGGCTATCGTTGAAAACGGCGAACCGGTTTATCAGCGGGCTATTGGCTTTGCAGATAAGGGATCCGCTACAAAGGCCAACCAGAACACACAGTATCGCATTGGCTCCATCACCAAAGTGTTTACCGCGGTGATGATTTTTCAGCTTATCGAAGAAGGTAAGTTATCCCTGACCACGCCGCTTTCGCAGTTTTATCCAAACGTCGCGAAGGCTGACGATATTACTATTTCAATGTTACTCAGCCACCGCAGTGGTATTCATAACTTTACCAATATGGCGGATTATCCGCGCTACATGACTCAGCCAAAAAGCAAAGCTGAAATGGTCAGTATTATCGAGCGCATGGAGAGTGATTTTACACCTGGTAGTCAGGCTCAGTATTCTAACAGCGGCTATGTACTGCTGGGATTTATCCTTGAAGACATTACCGAATCGGACTATGCCAGCCAGCTAAAACTGCGAATTACCAGCAAGCTTGGCCTTAGCCGAACTGAATACGGCGGCCCGATAGCGGTTTCAGAAAATCAGGCTATGTCCTATCAGTTTAAAGACAACGCGTGGACGCCGGCAACGCAAACCGATATGAGTATCCCACATGGTGCCGGCGCCATTATTTCTACACCGACGGACGTGGCAGTTTTTCTTAGCGGATTATTTAATGGCAAGCTGGTGTCAGCAGATTCTCTGGCAAAAATGCAGGAGATAAATCAGGGCTACGGGCGCGGCTTGTTCCAGATTCCGTTTTATAACCGTTTTGCCTATGGCCATACAGGCGGGATAGATGGTTTCAGTTCTCAGGGCGCCTACTTCGAGAACGATAATGCGGCCATTGTAGTAACTGCTAATGGGATGAACTATCCGTTGAACGATGTCAGTATCGGCGTACTGAGCATTTACTTTGACGTCGGGTTTGAACTACCGGACTTTAGCCAGCAACCGGTTACCCTGCCCACAGAAGTGTTAAGTAGCTATGAGGGAGTTTTTGCGTCAAAAGACATCCCACTCAAGATCACCCTCAAGGTGCGCGACGGTCAGCTAACCGCACAAGCGACCGGACAAGGAGCATTTGATCTCACCGCTTACTCGGCAACTGAATTTCGCTTTGCACCAGCGGGAATAACGTTGCTTTTTGAACAAAATAAAAAGGGGATCGATTACGCTGCTTTTGTACTCAGGCAAGGCGGGCAGAGTCCCAAGTTTACAAGAGAGTAGTATCTCTTGGAGTATAGTTAACCCAACCCCAGCCACACACCCACACCAGCCATCAGGGTACCGGCAATGCGATTCATGATGCGAACATTGCCGCTTTTCATCAGCAGGGTGCGCAGGGTTCGTCCGCCAGATGCATAAATCAGCAAACAGCTAAACTCCAGGGTGAGAATAATTGCAATCAGACTCATCAGCTGTCTGGCCAGCGGCTGGCTTGCATCAATAAATGGGGGCAGCAATGCCACAAAAAAGGCCCAGCCTTTGGGGTTGGCTATGGCAGTCACGAATCCCTGAGAAATGAGTTCAATCCGGCTTGCCCGCTTACCTTCGTCTTCTGCCTTAAGGGCCATTTTTCCCCGCGAAAGCCACATCTGTATGCCCAGATAAAAAAGATATGCGCCACCGATATACTTAAATAAGGTAAAGATGGTGGGGTAATTGAGCAGCAAGGCGGCCACGCCTATGGCCGAGAGCGCTGCCACCAGACCTACCCCGGTAAGTTCGCCAAGCATCATCCACATTGCCCGCTTTACGCCGATACTCATTCCCAGCGTCATCGCCAGGGTCATACACAAGCCGGGGGTAACAGAGACGAAAAAGAAGGTGGGTATAAATACCGACAATAACGCCCAACTCATTAAATACTTATCCGGATAACTGACTGAAAGCCGAAAAACTGCCAGAAATAACAGCATTTCGCAATGATTACCTGCTGTGCGCCCATCAAAGTGCTTCTTAAAAGCAAATTCTTAAGGTTTCTTAAGCTTGCCTTAAGAATTGGTTTCTACACTGACAGGCAATTATTTGTATACAGGATTTTAACATGGGACCTATTCGTGCATTAGCCGGTGCGATCACTTTAAGTGCTGGCCTGCTGCTTGCTGGCACCGCGCCGGTAATGGCCGCTCAGCCCGCCCCGGAACTGGCATTACAGCTTGCCAGTAAGCAGGTCAATTTGTCGGACTACAAAGGTCAGGTGGTGTATCTGGATTTCTGGGCGAGCTGGTGTAAACCCTGTCAGCGTTCTTTTCCCTGGATGAATGAGATGCAGGCCAAATATGGCGATAAAGGGTTCACGGTGATCGCCATCAATCTGGACAGCGAACGCAAGCTGGCAGACAGTTTTTTAAGCAAGCTGCCAGCCCATTTTCCGGTGGCCTACGACCCCGAGGGTGAGTCGGCACAAGCCTACAAACTGAAAGGGATGCCAACCAGTTACCTGATAGATAAAGCGGGTAATTTGCGTATTGCGCATCAAGGCTTCCATGTGGAAAAGCAATCTAAATATGAGCAGGAAATTCAGGGCCTGATGGCCGAATAGGAGTTCAGCATGAAACGTAAACTAGTTGGTATATTGGTCCTGATGGGCGTGACGCAATTAAGTGGATGCGCGTCTCTGGGCGTTCAGCCCTGGGAGCGGGATTTACTCGCTAAAGACGAGATGGCGCTGGGTGCCGAAGGTGTGGATCTGGGTCTGGATGACCACATTTATTTCAGTAAGGAAGCCACCAGTGGTGGGCGTTCATTTGCCGGAGGAGGCTGCGGATGCAACTAAAAAATAAAGGAACGGTTGCTACTGCCCTGGCCGGCGCAGCCTGTGCACTGTTGGGAACGCCTGCGGTACAAGCTGAAGAAGAAATGCTGAAGGACTGGAAATTTGATACCGCCATTTTGTATTACGGTGAGACTGACCGGGTCAGTCTTGCTGAGGGCGTTATCAGTGCAACCAAAACTAACGATGATGACAGCCTTTTCAACGTTAAACTGGTGATTGATACCCTTACCGGCGCTTCTGCGAACGGTGCCGTGGCACAACCTTATGCACAAACATTTTCCCGTCCTTCCGGTAAAGACGGCTACGTAGTTAAGCCTGGCGAAACACCGCTGGACGACACGTTCAGAGATACACGTGTTCAGTTGTCTGGTAGCTGGATGCAGCCTTTTGCTGATACCTGGCGCGGTACCGGTGCAGTGAACTTCTCCAGAGAGTATGACTATATGTCGCTTGGCGTTAGTGGCTTGCTGGAAAAAGACCTGTTTATGCGTAATACCACGTTATCTGCGGGATTATCTTTCCAGTTCGACTCTATCGATCCGGTAGGCGGTAAGCCGATGACCATGACCAGTATGCTGACGCCCACTTATAATGAAGCGGATGATCTGTTTGACTGGGACGATGATTACGAAGAGGGGGAAAATAAGGACGGTTCAGATAGCAAAACCACCACCGACTTAATCCTTGGTGTGACCCAGGTCATTAATCGCCGGATGTTAATGCAGTTTAACTATGGGTTAAGCGTAGTTGATGGCTACATGACCGACCCTTATAAACTGGTTAGTGTGGTGGATAGCTCGGGGATTACCCAGGACGTAATCTATGAAGGGCGTCCGGATTCACGCACTAAGCATAGCTTCTTCTGGCAAACCAAATACGCACTGGATAACGGTGTGGTAGATGTGTCGTACCGTTACGCTACCGATGACTGGGAAATTGATTCTCATACCATCGATTCACGGTTCCGGTTTAACTTAGGCGACAACAACTATATCCAGCCTCACCTGCGTTACTATCAGCAGAGCGCGGCCGATTTTTATCGCCCTTTCCTGAACCAGAGCGACGCCACGCCAATGTATGCCAGTGCAGATTATCGGGTCGGCGAAATGACCGCTTACACCGTTGGCTTAAAGTACGGTCATAAAATGGAAAATGGCCATGAGTGGGCAGTACGGGCTGAGTATTATCAGCAGGATCCTAAAAACGCCGGATTTGATGAGCCGGGGGCTTTAGCAGACTTAGACCTTTACCCCAGTGTGAAAGCGGTTATATTACAGTTTAACTACCATTTTTAAGGTACGCAGACAGTCATTATGACCGTGAATCAAGGCAACACCGCTGCGACAGAGGCAAGCTCTGCCGCAGCGTTTTCAATTCATCCTAAGGACGGTTTTTTTCTTGGTGCCTTTGAGGCCATGGCCAGTCCTTGTGAAATTCTTATCGACACCTCAGATCCGCTGCTGGCCAGACACATCACTGAGCTGGCTTGTCGTGAAGCACAACGTATCGAAGCTAAGTACAGTCGCTACCGTCAGGACAGCGTGATCAGCGTTATTAATCAAAGTGCTGGCAGCCAGGTTGCCATAGACGATGAAACTTATCGCCTGCTCAGTTTTGCTGATACCTGTTATCAGCTTAGTGATGGTATGTTTGATATTACCTCTGGCGTACTGGGACGGGCCTGGAAGTTTGATGGTTCGGATAATGTGCCGCAAGCTCAGGCAATCAAAGCGTTGTTGTCACACACTGGCTGGCAACGTGTTGCGGTTACGGCGCAAAGCATTACGTTACCGGCGGGTATGCAGCTGGATTTGGGCGGCATAGGCAAAGAATACGCGGTGGATCGGGTGGCAGGCATGCTCGCAGCTCAGATTGAAGGGGTATCGGTTGTGGTGAATTTTGGCGGGGATATTCAGGTGACCTGTCGGCGTCAGCACGACAAGCCCTGGTTTATCGGTATCGAAAATCCGCTTAAAACAGAGCAGGGCGAAACCCTGGTTAAAATTTTTCAGGGTGGGCTGGCAACCAGCGGTGATGCGCGGCGCTTTTTACTTAAAGAGGGGAAACGATACAGCCATATCCTTAACCCTAAAACCGGATATCCGGTGGAGAACCCGCCACGTTCGGTTACCGTCGCGGCTGATACCTGCACCCAGGCCGGATTGCTCTCTACCCTGGCTATGCTTCAGGGCAAAGATGCCGAGGCCTTTTTAGCCGGGCAGGGGGTAACGCACTGGGTTTATCGCTAAATAACAAAAGGAGCCAGGCTCCTTTTGTTTTTGTGCTCTTAATAATGGATTTACTTCGGTGCCGCCGAAACG
This sequence comes from Marisediminitalea lipolytica, assembly GCF_001758465.1. GTDB lineage: Bacteria > Pseudomonadota > Gammaproteobacteria > Enterobacterales > Alteromonadaceae > Alteromonas > Alteromonas lipolytica. Next base: position 40,629 of record NZ_MJIC01000002.1, on the reverse strand, counting down.
TAAACCACCACCGGTTGTTGCGATGATTCAACTTTGGCAATATCGCTGATGGTCACCGAAGGCTTTTCTTTATTGGCATAACTACTGCGGTTATTCAGATACACAAAGGTATCACTGGCCTTAAACTTGTGCGCGAACTGGGCCGTTGACATATCGTTGCAGGTGATTCGGTTGATATTCTGGCGAATAGCAGCACCTAAACCCATGTTGTAAAGTCTGGCCTTTGTTGCACTGAGATCATTGTTAGCAATACTCACGCAGAGTTTGGTCATCGGATTATTGTCCGCAGCAATAAACTGGTAATCCTGTGCCCCGGCGAAACTGGATACGGATAAAGCCACCACCGCACCTGAGAGTTTTACGTAATTCATAAATACCTCCAATATAAAAATATTCCTGGTAACGACATGACCTCCGCATCCTGATTTATATTCTTACATTCATAGGCAAAGCGAATACGTGAGGCGCTTGTCAAAGCAACTCCCTTTGCATTGTTAAACTATAGTTGTAAATTAGTTGTTAATAAAGTTGCTGATCGCAGGAACCCGGGGGTTAATCCCAAATAGCTGAATTCTTTACTTCGACTTCAGCTGTGGGTTTGTAAAGCCCTTCAACCGTACATCTGTTCGGCGCGATTAAACAGCATCCACGAGGTTAAAATATACTTGTTATCGCTTACCGGGATTTGGCCGCGATGGGTATGAGTAAAGTAGGCCGGAGCAATCACCATTCGGCCCGCTTTGGGCTGAATTGACTTATTCTGATAATAAAAATCGGTACTGCCGCCTTCGGTAACATCGTTAAGGTAAAACATGAACAGCAGGATACGATGCAGCGGCTCGTTGTGCGGAGTTTGCGGAAAGACTTCGGAATGCCAGTAGGGATAGCCGCCGGAGCCCTTTTCGTAACGCTGGGCATTAATCTCCCCCGTGCGAAATAAATGTCGCATGAGCCCGGGCAGGGCCGGAATACCCAGTTGGGCAAAATTGTCGGCAGTCAGCTTTACCGGCTGACCCGTTTGCGGATCGGGTAGCGTGAGACCTAATGGCCCCACCACCGCAAAATAGTATTTCTGCAGGTAATCATGGATGGCCGTAGCTACAGTTTGTAGTACGGCCGGGCGAAACGGGGCAAACTCAGGTGACTGACTAAAAGAGATATCCATAGAGCGCTTTTTGTCAGTGTCGACACCGCCGCCCGTGCGGCCAGGTTGTAAGTGCTTACTATTATTGAAGGCTTCGATAATTTGCTGACACAGCTCTGCTGGCAGAGCGTTATCGATAACTTCAATAAAGTCTGTCGTCATGACTACCCGGCATTTTCGGTGAGGTGTTTCATCAGCCCTTGTCGGGTTGCTTCTGGCAGTGCTTCTGACTTACCGGTCTGGTAATTAAAGTACACCTGCACAGTGGAACCTGACGCACAAAGTTTGCCGTCTTGCCAGGCTTCCTGATAAGTTTCAAAGGAACTGTTACCTATCCGTTTGACCGAGGTTTTTAGTTGCACCGGTTTACCCAAAAATAGCTCAGCATGAAAATTTACGCTGTAGTTGGCCAGAATTATTGGCCAACCTGATTGCGAAAGCTCAGGCAATACTTCTTTGTATAAGGGGGTCCGGCCTTCTTCAAACCACACTGCCAGTACCGTATTACTAACATGACCCGCAAGAACGGTTTCGCTTATTCGTACGGTTAAATCCATTTCAAACATATGTCACCTATTTCAGCATGGGTTTTAAGAATCGGCCGGTATGCGATACTTTGCTCTCAGCAATTTCTTCAGGCGTGCCTTCGGCGATAATCTGACCACCGCCAGAACCGCCTTCAGGGCCAAGGTCAACCAGATAGTCGGCGGTTTTAATTACATCAAGGTTATGCTCAATTACCACAACCGTGTTGCCGTGATCCCGCAGACGGTGCAATACCGCTAACAACTGCTTGATATCGTGGAAGTGTAAACCGGTGGTCGGTTCATCCAGAATGTACAGGGTCTGGCCGGTATCCCGTTTGGACAACTCTTTAGCCAGTTTGACCCGCTGGGCCTCACCACCAGAGAGGGTGGTGGCTGACTGACCAAGGCGTACGTAGGATAACCCCACATCCATCAGGGTTTGTAGTTTTCTGGCAATAGCCGGAATAGCATCAAAGAACTGACGGGCATCTTCCACGGTCATTTCCAGCACTTCGTGGATGTTTTTATCCTTAAACTTAATTTCCAGAGTTTCGCGGTTGTAGCGTTTGCCTTTACATACATCACAAGGCACATACACGTCGGGCAGGAAGTGCATTTCTACCTTGATCACGCCATCGCCCTGACAAGCTTCGCAGCGTCCGCCTTTCACGTTAAAGCTGAACCGGCCCGGTTTATAACCGCGTGAACGGGCTTCCTGAGTGCCAGAGAAAATTTCACGGATTGGTGTGAAAATGCCGGCATAGGTGGCCGGGTTAGAGCGCGGCGTACGGCCAATGGGCGACTGGTCGATATCCACCACTTTATCCAGCAGCTCCAGCCCTTTCATCGACTTATAAGGCGCTGGCTCACTGGTGGTAGCCTTATTTAATTCGCGCTGCGCAATCTTGTAGAAGGTATCGTTAATCAGGGTCGACTTGCCTGAACCTGATACGCCAGTGATACAGGTCATTACGCCCACCGGTACCCGCAGCGTTACGTCCTTAAGGTTATTACCGGTTGCGCCGGCAAGCTCCAGCCACTGATCATCTTTGGCCGGATTACGGACCGCCGGAATGTCAATTTTCTCTTTACCGGATAAATACTTACCGGTAATGGATTGCTCGTTGTTAAGGATGTCTTCCAGCGTGCCCTGAGCGATGATTTCGCCGCCATGCACCCCGGCACCCGGGCCGATATCAATAATAAAATCGGCATCGCGGATAGCGTCTTCATCGTGCTCCACCACCAGTACGGTGTTACCCAGGTCACGCAGGTGGGTAAGGGTTTTCAGCAGGCGTTCGTTGTCGCGCTGGTGTAAGCCGATTGACGGCTCATCGAGTACATACATTACCCCAACCAACCCGGCACCAATCTGGCTGGCCAGACGTATGCGCTGAGCTTCGCCGCCTGATAGGGTTTCGGCGCTGCGGGATAACGATAAATAGTTAAGACCAACGTTAACCAGGAAACGCAGACGGTCGAGGATTTCTTTTAAAATCTTATCGGCAATTTGGGCCCGCTGGCCGGTTAGTTCCAGGGTTTCAAAGAAATCAAAGGCACCTGCAATCGACATATCGGCTACGGCAGGCAGGTTGGTTTCGCCGATAAATACGTGGCGTGCTTCGGTGCGTAAACGGGTGCCGCCACAGCTGTTACAGGGCTGCTGACTTAAAAACTTAGACAGTTCTTCGCGTACGGTATTGGACTCCGTTTCGCGATAGCGGCGTTCCATGTTGGGGATAATGCCCTCAAACGGATGCTTACGCTCCATGATGTCGCCACGGTCGTTGATGTAGCGGAAATTAATCGACTTGCCTTTTGAGCCGTACAGCACGATATCGCGAAATTCTTTGCTTAATTCACCAAAGGGTTCGGTTAAGCTGAATTTGTAGTGGTCGGCCACAGCTTGCAGCATCTGAAAATAATAGTAGCTGCGTTTGTCCCAGCCACGGATAGCACCGCCAGATAAGCTCAGTTCGTCATTCACCACCACTTTGTAGGGGTCGAAAAACTGCCGCGTACCCAACCCGTCACAGGTGCCACAGGCACCGGCAGGGTTGTTAAACGAGAACATGCGCGGTTCCAGTTCACTGATGCTGTAACCACAGTGCGGGCAGGCAAAGTTAGCCGAGAACACGATCTCTGGTTCATTGGCATCGTCCATGTAGGCGACTTTGGCATTGCCGTTGGCCAGCTGCAGGGCAGTTTCAAAAGACTCCGCCAAACGTAGCTGTAAGTCATCACGTACCTTAAAACGGTCGATAACGACTTCGATGGTATGCTTTTTGTGTAAATCCAGCTCCGGTGGATCGGATAAGTCACACACATCACCGTCGATGCGGGCGCGGATATAGCCCTGAGCCGCCAGAGACTGCAAGGTTTTAACGTGCTCACCTTTGCGGTCCTGCACAATCGGCGCCAGCAGCATCAGCTTGGTGCCTTCCGGCATAGCCAGTACTTTATCCACCATCTGCGAAATGGTTTGCGCGTCCAGCGGTACATCGTGATCCGGACAGCGAGGCGTGCCAACACGGGCAAACATCAGGCGCAGGTAATCGTAGATTTCGGTAATGGTACCTACGGTTGAGCGCGGGTTATGTGAGGTTGATTTTTGCTCTATGGAAATGGCCGGAGAGAGGCCCTCGATGTGATCCACATCGGGTTTTTCCATCATCGATAAAAACTGGCGGGCGTAGGCAGATAAAGATTCTACGTATCGACGCTGACCTTCAGCGTAGAGCGTATCGAATGCCAGGGAAGACTTACCCGAACCCGATAAACCGGTAATCACTACCAGTTTGTCGCGGGGAATGGTGATATCGATGTTTTTGAGGTTGTGCGTACGTGCACCGCGAACTTCTATTTTATCCATTCGAACCAGTTCAGAATACAAAAGAAACAGTATGCCATATACCCGTGTCGTGGGTATAGGCTGTGGAGCTATGAATATGAGACACAGCTAAATTAAGATCAGTCGGCGTGTCTGCTAATGTCGATTAGCGGTGTGTAGCAGGCTAGGTACACACCTTTAAAGCGTGGTATAATTCGCGCCCGTTTTAATCCCACAACAGAGAAGACAATACCTTGAACGCCATTGAAGTCCGGGCTGCGATAACGCTTGCCGTTGTTTACGTGCTGAGAATGCTAGGGTTATTTATGGTTATGCCGGTGCTGGCCGTGGCCGCTAAGGAATTTAGTGATTACTCTGTGATGCTGGTGGGCGTGGCAATTGGTGGCTATGGCCTTACTCAGGCGGCGTTGCAAATTCCCATGGGAATGTTGTCCGATAAATGGGGCCGCAAGCCGGTTATTTTACTCGGTCTGTCAGTCTTTGCTTTGGGCAGCATCATTGCTGCCATGGCCGATTCTATGGTGTGGTTGATTGTCGGTCGAATTCTACAAGGGGCGGGGGCCATTGCCGGGGCGATTATGGCGCTGGCCACCGATGTCACCCGTGAACAGCAACGCGCTAAAGTTATGGCCATTATTGGTATTGCCATTGGGTTTTCTTTTTATATCGCCGTGGTTATCGGGCCGCTGATTGCTAATGCCTGGGGCCTGGCCGGGGTGTTCTGGGTAACCGGTGTGCTGGCCCTGTGTTGTTTACCGCTGGTAAAGTGGGCGGTGCCGGATACGGCAAAACAGTTTAATGCCGATACGTTGCCGCGTCGCGAACAGGTTTGGCAATTGTTTACGTCGCCTGATTTGTGGCGTCTTAATGTCAGTGTCATGCTGCTGCACATGATGATCACTTTGTTATTTGTGCAGGTGCCGTCGACGCTGGTGGCTTTGGATATCGCCCTGGATGAACACTGGACAATGTATCTGCCGGTGTTGTTGGTATCGGTGTTCTTATTGGCGCTGATGATGCGCAGCAGCCGTGGCCAGACACCGCGTTCCATGTTGTTATCGGCGGTGGTGATGCTGGGTGTGGCGTTTGTTTTACTGCCTGCGGTTGGTCACAGTGTCTGGCTTATCGGTTTAGGCTTAACCATTTTCTTTACCGGGTTTAATTATCTGGAAGCGAATTTCCCTGCGTTGCTATCCACAATTGCGCCTGCTGGCCAGAAGGGCACGGCAATGGGCATCTACGCCAGTTTCCAGTTTTTCGGGGCGTTTTTAGGCGGCATACTATCCGGTGCTGTCACTCAACTGCTGGGCTCACAGTCGGCATATTATACTGGTGCGGCTATTGCCGTGGTGTGGTGCGTTATTGTGGCTGGCATACGAGCAGGTGAAAAACTCAAACGAGTGGCACTGCGGTTAGATAGCAAGGTTAGCCCGGATAAAGAGCAACTGGAATCCGTTGCCGCCTTACCCGGTGTGGTTGAAAGTGTTTTTGATGCCGAGCAACACCAGCTTTACTTAAAAGTAAATGGTGCCTTCGACGAGCTTGGTACCCGCGCTTTAATCAGGCAGTGGTAGTTACCGGGCGAACGTGGAAAATGCCGACTTCGGCGTTAACGACCTCCACTTCTGTGCCTGCGGCGATGTCACTATTGCTCTGAACAGCCCAGGTGATGCCCGAATACGTGTGTTTACCCGGGCGAGCCGGGCTGATGTCCTCGGCTAAATGAAAACGTAAACCGGTAAAATCCCCCTTTACGGTTTTGTTATCTACCTGTTGTTGCATTTGTTTGAGTGGCTTATACAGCAGAACAGCAAATATGGCGCTAAAAATGGCCGAACTGAAAAAAGCGTTAACGTAGCTGGCATCAAGCAAGCCAATGTAGAATAAGCCTGCGGTGACCAGTGCAGCCAGTCCTACAAAGAACAGGACAAAGGTGGCAAAACCCAGAATCGCCACTTCGATAATAAGCAGCAACAAACCGGTTATAACCAGAACGGTTGTGACATTTGCAGTAATCCAGTCCATCTTTATACGTCTTTGTTGTTCATTTTATTGATGATGGCCATGGCCTGAGTAACCAGACTGGCGGCTTCGGTGCTGCTGTCTGGCAACAGTACAATGGATGACTCTTTGGCGATGGCTTGTTTGGCTTCAATGGCTTTGGTCGCCAGATCCAGCTGAATGGCTTTCTGCCCTTGCTCGGTATCTGCTGCCTCACCCACTTTGCGTAATGCTTCAGCCTGCGCTTCTGCAACCGCAAGAATGGCCTGCGCTTCACCTTCTGCTTTTAACACCTGTTCGGCCTTATCGGCTTCGGCTGCCAGTACTACCGATGCTTTTGCACCTTCCGCGCGGTTAATGGCGGCTTGTCTGTCGCCTTCTGATTCGAGGATCTGTGCGCGTTTCACCCGTTCCGCTTTCATCTGTGCTTCCATGGCTTCCATTACGGAATTAGGCGGCACGATATCTTTGATTTCGTAACGAAGTACCTGAATACCCCAGGGGCCACTGGCTTCGTTAATTGACGTAACAATGTTGGTATTTAACTGGTCACGCTCTTCAAAGGTTTTGTCCAGTTCCATTTTGCCCAGCTCAGAGCGCATGGTGGTTTGAGCAAGCTGAGTGACAGCAAAAACGTAGTCGTCGACACCATAGGTTGCTTTATAGGGATCAAGTACCCGGAAGTACAGCACGCCGTCGACATGCAGTGAAATATTATCTTTGGTAATGGCGCTTTGCTCGGGCACATCCACCGCTTGCTCTTTAAGGGAGCGGTCGGCTGCAACGCGGTCGATGAAAGGCACAATAAAGTTTAATCCAGCCTCTTTGGTGGACTGGTATTTACCAAAGCGTTCTATAACGTAAGCGCGGTTTTGTGGCACAAATTTGATGGATGATTTAATTAAAATCACCACCAGAATAAGAATAAACAACTGGGGGATGAGGATATTGTCGAGTAATACTTCCATGATTTACAGCCTCTGTTTAGGTTGACCTCCTGAGCTTAGCGCAACTAATACAAACTTAGTACTTTCCAATTGTTTCAAGGCGTAACAATAATTAGCTGCTGACTATTCGGCGTCTTTTACCTGTAATAAGTCCCACTTATTGCCGTAGAGATCCTTAAATATTGCTACGGTGCCGTAGGCTTCATCCCGGGGTGTTTCGGTAAATTTAACGCCCTTACTCAGCATAAACTCGTAGTCCCGCCAGAAATCGTTGGTCTGTAACACAAACAACACCTGATCGCCGGCCTGATTGCCTACGGCTACTTTATCCATGGTCGTTTTGGCCAGATGCAGCATTATGCCGGTACTGGAAAGCCCCGGGGGATGAAGTAAGACCCAGCGTAACCCCTTTTTGTATTCTTCATTGGCGATAAGCTCAAAGTTGAGCACTTCGGTAAAAAACGTAATCGCTTCATCGTAATTTTTAACCAGAACACTGACCGCATTAAGACTTTGGATTCGTTCTGTCATCCTCTGCTCCCTGTGCTGACACCTGAAATGAAAACCGCTGCATCAATAACCTGACAGAAAAAAGCATATTTGACCAGTATTTGTACTGAGATTGTACTATCAGGCACATGCTTGTTTCGGCTCATGTTTTTATTGTTTTACTGGCACTACTGGTTTTACCAGATTGCTGCCTGCATTTTTTTAAGAGCAGGCATACGCGGTTACATTGTTTTCTGCATAGCGGGCAGCTAAAAGAAAAGGCGGCGCAATGGAGTGACCGTTTGATTTAAGGTTATGTCTTTATTAATTTACCATACGCCAGCGTATCCATTGTCCTGGCTGGAATTCTGAGCAAAATTGTTGTCGCTGAAGATGTCACCAATACGGACATTTTTATTTGTTTTTGTAAAACTATCAGGCTAAAAAATTGACCGTTTTTACTGATTCCTATTCAACTGATGCATGTCAATGTTAATTACCGTCAATGCCGCTACAGTTGTACCATCAGCCGAACTTTGTTATATCTAAAAAAGACCCTGCAACCAAAATAAAAACAATAAGTTCAGCGTTGCCTTAGAAAAGTTTTTCTAGCTCAATTTTCAACCGTTCACGGAGGAAAAGGCAATGGCCATTTCTGTCGATACCCTAGCAAAATATGGCATCTATGATGCCTCTGAAATAATTTATAACCCCAGTTACGAGCAATTGTTTGCCGAAGAAACCCGTGAAGACCTGACCGGTTACGAGCGTGGCGTGGTTACCGAATCCGGTGCCGTGTCAGTAAGTACTGGCGTGTTTACCGGCCGCTCACCCAAAGACAAGTACATTGTTATGGATGAGGTGAGCAAAGAGCACATGTGGTGGAACAGCGAAGCTGCTCGCAACGACAACAAACCCATTAGCCCTGAAGTGTGGGCCGACCTGAAAGAACTGGTTGGTAAACAATTATCAGGCAAGCGCTTGTTTGTGGTTGATACCTTTTGCGGTGCCAACGAAAGCTCTCGTTTAAAAGTACGGTTTGTGATGGAAGTGGCCTGGCAGGCGCACTTCGTTAAGAATATGTTTATTCGTCCAACCGAGGAAGAATTGGCCAACTTCGGTGAGCCGGATTTTGTGGTGCTTAACGGCTCCAAAACCAGCAACCCGAAATGGCAGGAACATGGCATGAACTCTGAGGTGTTCACCGTGTTTAATATGACCGAGAAAATGCAGGTTATTGGCGGTACCTGGTACGGCGGCGAAATGAAGAAAGGTATGTTCGCCATGATGAATTACTACCTGCCGCTTAATAACATGGCCTCTATGCACTGCTCAGCCAACATGGGCGAAGACGGTGACGTAGCGATTTTCTTTGGCTTATCCGGCACCGGTAAAACCACTCTGTCCACCGATCCAAAACGTCGCCTGATTGGTGATGATGAGCACGGCTGGGACGAAAACGGTGTGTTTAACTTTGAGGGCGGCTGTTACGCTAAGACCATTAATCTGGATCCTGAGAGCGAACCGGATATTTACCATGCTATCCGTCGTGACGCGCTGCTGGAAAACGTGACCGTTGATGACAACGGCGTAGTGGATTACGACGATAACTCTGTTACCGAAAACACCCGTGTGTCATACCCTATTCACCACATTGAGAACATCGTGAAGCCGGTGTCTAAAGGTGGTCACGCAAGCAAGGTTATTTTCTTAACCGCTGATGCCTTTGGGGTATTACCGCCTGTTTCTAAACTGGATCCAGCGCAAACTCAGTATCACTTCCTGTCAGGCTTTACCGCAAAACTGGCTGGTACTGAGCGTGGTATTACCGAACCAACGCCAACCTTCTCAGCTTGTTTTGGTAAAGCGTTCTTAACGCTGCACCCTACTAAGTACGGCGAAGAGCTGGTGGCAAAAATGGATAAAGTGGGCGCGACCGCTTACCTGGTTAACACCGGCTGGAACGGCACTGGCAAACGTATCTCAATTAAAGATACCCGCGCTATCATCGACCGTATTTTAGACGGCTCTATTGAAGAAGCGGAATGTCAGACGCTGCCTATCTTTAATCTGCAGGTGCCAAAAGAATTACCAGGTGTTGATACCGGTATTCTTGATCCTCGTGATACTTACGATAGCGCTGATGAATGGCAGGAAAAAGCCACTAAACTGGCCGAACTGTTTATCGAAAACTTTGCGCAATTTGCGGTTAACGATAAAGGTCGCGCACTGGTAGAAGCGGGTCCTCAGCTTTAAAGCGCCCGCAAAATCTGATAATCAAAAGGCCGCTTTGCGGCCTTTTTTGTGCGCGTTCAACATCCGTTTAACCACAGTGACTGTCGCCTGCTCCGAGTTTACCTAAAACCGTGCCACTTCCCCAGTCGTCGAATCGCCTCTTTCTGTTTACGGTGGCTGGACGGCACTCTATGCCCATGCGGTTCGGCATGATTATGCTTTAATTAAAAATTGTCAGTACACTACACGTGTAAAATCAAACCTCTGTGCGGATTAATGGTATGGACAGGTGGGGAGAGATCAAATGACATAGTGCCTTTTCTCTGAGAGAATTAGTCACAATGCAAACAGCATTTTCCCCCACGTACACGCAAAAGGACCTACTTTTGAATAAAAGTGACCAAATAGTAACAATTCAGGATTTTCAACGACTTTTACAGACAGGACTTCATTCGCTCAATACCGGCCAATTTGAAAATGCCAAACAGGCTGTAAACAATGCATTGTCTATCAATCCCGATTCGACGCAAGCGAACTTTTTAGCAGGTCTGGTGGAAAATGCTTTGAACAATCACAGCGAAGCGCTGAAATCGTTTAGCAATGTACTAAAGTACGACCCTAAAAACTGTGCTGTTTGGGTACATATCGCCGATTTAAAATCGGGTTTCGGGGAGTTTTCAGAGGCCGAAAAAGCGCTAGAGAAAGCGGTTGAGTATGATGACGGCAGTCCGAACTTAAAGCAAATGGTAGGCTTAGTAAATTCAAAACTGATGAAATATCAAGATGCACTTGATTGGTATCAAAAGGCCACCCATCAACAGCCTAACAATATTGGCTTTTTACTGAATCAGGCTACCTGCCTGATGTACTTGGGAAAAATAGATGAAGCGGAAGAGGTGTTAGTATCCATTATTAAAATCCAACCTGCAATTGCGAGTGCACACTGGTTACTGTCAGGCTTGCGAAAAACGAAGGATCAGCAACACGTCACGCAAATGAAATCGCTGATGCAGTCTTTTTGTTTCACACCAAATGACCTTGCATATTTCCATTATGCGTGTGGAAAAGAATATGAGGATTTAGAACAATGGGATGAGGCGTTTAATTCATTTACAGCAGCTGCCGCCTCAAAACGAACATCCATCAAATATGATGAATCTTTAGAACAAGAAATGTATGACTATTTGCTGGCTACCTGCACCGAAGAATGGCTGAAAGATGGCCCCGATGGTTATCCGGACGAGTCTCCCATATTCATAATTGGAGAACCACGTTCGGGTACATCTTTGGTAGAACACATTATTAGCGCACATTCACAGATAAGTTCAGCGGGAGAACTCAAAAACCTGCTTTACTGTATCAACCAACTTTCAAATACCGTTGGCGAACATGATCTTACCCCACAGTTAGCAATGCGAGCGACTAATTGTGAGCCTTTTCTTTTAGGCGAAGCATATATGAATAGCGTCAAACGAGTGAGAGGCAACACTGCGCATTTTGTTGATAAATTGCCTAGTAATTTTCTTTTTTTGCCGCTTATCCTCAAAATTTTACCTAAGGCAAAAATCATCCATCTACGCAGGGATCCAATGGACACCTGTTTTTCCGGGTTTAAACAGTTGTTTACCCAAGCGTATGCATACTCATACGATCAATCCGAGATAGCAAGACATCATGCTAGATACCTTTATATGATGGAAGCCTGGCGCACGCGTTTTGGGAAACGATTTCTGGAAATTAAATATGAGGAACTAGCCATGAACTTTGAGATCAACGCACATAAAATCATTGAGTACCTGGAACTGGATTGGGATGATAATTGTTTGCGATTTTTCGAACAATCAACGCCGGTTAGCACGGCAAGTTCAGTGCAAGTGCGACAACCAGTCAATACGAAATCTATTGGTCGCTGGAGAAAATATGAAAATCATCTTCAACCTATGGTTCAAGAACTTAATAAGCATCAGCCAAAGTGAGAAAATAAAGGTTACCTTCGGTCAGTGATTTTTCACTTGGCGCTCGGTTCAAAACGGAGGAGCTTAAAGGAGAGCTCAAAGCTCAAAGAGAAGCTCAAAGAGACAGTCACTTACTAGACTGTCACTTACTAGACTCAGGTCCAGTTGGATTTTGTCTATGTGCTGGCACAATGACTACACTATTTTTCTAATTTAAGTGAAGCTTTGTGCCCAGACCACGTAAAAGCCTTATCAACCTTTCTGATACCCCTTACTATCACTGTGTTTCCCGCTGTGTTCGACGGGCGTATTTATGTGGTGAAGATAATCAGAAAGGCAAGAGCTACGAGCATCGCCGGCAGTGGGTAGAAGACCGACTACTGTTTTTGGCAGAGGTGTTTTGTGTTGACGTGTGTGCCTATGCAGTAATGAGCAACCATACTCATGTAGTTTTACGCATTAATAAACAAAGGGCCAATTCGTTCAGTGCTAAAGATATCATTAAGCGGTGGCATCGGCTTTACAAAGGCATGTTGTTGTCGCAACGGTATATTGACGACGCTGAATCGACTACGTTGTCTAAAGCAGAAATTGAAACGGTAAATAACCTGGCTGAAGTTTACCGTAAGCGACTCTACGATATCAGCTGGTTTATGCGGTTGCTTAACGAGTACATCGCCCGTCGAGCCAATAAAGAAGATGATTGTACCGGTCATTTCTGGGAAGGGCGGTTTAAATCACAGGCACTCTTAGATGAAGCTTCTCTAGCCGCCTGTATGGCATATGTTGACTTAAATCCCGTACGCGCCTGTTTGGCTAATACCCCTGAAGAATCCAACCACACAAGTATTCAAAAACGCATCAATGCGGCCAAATCGAACAAACAACCAAAACAACTACTTCCATTTACAGGCAACACGCGTAACAACATGCCCGACGGCCTGCCTTTTCAATTAGAAGAGTATATTGCGCTAGTTGAACTCTCAGGCCGCTATATACATCCCAGCAGACCAGGCAAAATCGATGAGTCCGTATCACCTATCCTGAGCCGGGTTGGGTTAGCGCACTGTGATTGGAACAAGATGATAACCGGTATCGAAACAGTTTTTAAATCATCGGTCAGCATTGATAAACTACAAAATCAACGCCGGAAACACACTGGCTTCGGCTAAAGCATGACAAAGCTAATAAGCCAACATCAGTATTCATCATGACTCTCCACTCCATATTGCCAGGCACTGAGCGCTTTGGTACCACCGCCTGGACTCAATCTTACCCGTTTTTATGGGGTATTTGCGGCAAATGCCAATGTACGTGACAGAAGTGACTGCTTCTCAGCGAGGAAAGAATAGTCCTCGCTTAGCAGTGCTTGAGAATGATTCTGATACGCCTTACCATGCCCGGAGCATGTCGTGGGCGCAAAGGTTGAAGAGAGTGTTCAATATTGATATTACCATTTGCGAGGCTTGCACAAAGACGAATGTCAAGATAATCGCCAGCATTACAGCGCCTGCAACCATCCAAAAGATATTAACACATTTGGATGAACAAGACTCAGCGATTACCGCCAATTCGTGCAGAGCGCCACCACTTATTGGGTTAACACAAATAACAACAATTGACGATTACGTTATTCAAAGAGATTTCAACTTTGGCGCTTAAGAGCCCCATCACCTATTGAGCTTGAACATTAACTTGTTGATGCACGACCTTTGACACATAACGAAAAATATTTCAGAACCAATAGTCAGCGCTGTTGGGGAATTGATGGATATTTAGTCCACTTCTTTTTTGCAAAACGTCAATTTGCAGTACACGAAACAAGCCTTTAATTCAGCTGTCATCGCGGGTAGTAAATAGCGTTAATTTTTCTTATACTCCCTCTCTGGCTACTGGTCGCTACGCCGGACAATTTTAACTTCACCAACAGCTATGCTGGCCAGCCATTTGTCGGTGCTATCCGTGAGTTTACACCGAAGATATACTTTGACCCGGCGAATCCTGCTGCTGGCGTGATTGACGTCACAATTAACACGCAAAGTATCACAACGAACAACAAGGACTGGGACGGCACCATCAAAGGAAGCCAGTGGTTCTCAACAGCAGACTTTCCCAGTGCGCATTACCTGAGCAGTAATATTCATACTGAAGACGGTAAGTTCATTGCGCATGGCGAACTGACGCTGAAAGGCACTACTAAACCGATTACCGTCGTATTTAACTGGCAGGAAGAAAATGGCATCGCTAAGTTTACTGGCTCTGCAACCATCGACCGACGCGAGTTCGAAATAGGCAGCGGCAGTTGGGCCACCAACGAAAGCGTGGCTTATGAGGTAGTATTGGATATCGATTTGCAGCTCAGGAAACAATGAAATTCTAGTTCCGACGCCGCTATCAAATATCGCTAGCACAGTTTTTTCAAGGTTCGGACGAAGTTCATCTGTCTGTAAGGCTTTTTATGCTAAATCTTATAGGCTTGGCATTAGCCTTATAGTCACACCTTTTCGATTTTCTATCAAAAACTAATGTCAGTTTTTTTTACAGACAAAGTAAGTAATTCGCTCAAAAAAACATCAAACTATTGAATATTAAGTTTTATTTATTTATGGCGCGATTCCTGCTCGTTCGAAAAAAGTATAATTATGTACTTAATTACGCGAAGAGCGTATACCTATAGAATTCGCCAGCAGTGTTTAAGCAAATTCATAAAATAGTATTTCATCATATTTCAAAGGATTAGGGCTATGTCAATGTTACGAAAAATAAGTAAAGCAGTATTACTCACAACTTGCCTGGTTTCCGGTGCACAGGCTACCCCTATCACATATCTTGGCGCAGATGACAGTGTGTCTTCTTTGTCCGATATGGTTAATTCCGTCGCCGCTATGAACGATTTTCTTTCAGTAGCGGGAGCATTGGATGTTGTTGATTTTGAGTCAGCGATTCCGCCTGATGTTACTATCTCAGGGGGATCTGTTGTATCCTCAAATTGTGGCGCACTTTGCGGCTTTAACACCACCGCCGGTGGGAGTTTCTGGACAGAGGTATTTGGTGGTTCAGTTACCTTTACTTTTTCCGATCCGGTAGACGCGTTCGGCTTTTTTGTCAGCGGTTTACAAACAGACCTTGTTCCACTACAGACAATTACTTATACAGATGGCAGTAATGCGCAACAATTTATTGATATGCCATCATCCACAGGTGGAGGCGGTGCATTCGTCGGTTTTATTGATTATGGTGAGTTAATATCAAGCGTTACCTTCGATGCGACAAATGACATTCTGGCATTTGATGATCTGTTATTTGGCCAATCTGCTTCAAACCCCGGCAATCCGACTCCCCCGACATCAGTTCCTGCACCTGCAACCTTTCTGCTTTTACTGGCGTCACTGATAGGCTTTAGAAAATATTCGAAGAATATCTTTAAGTCATAATCTTGGTCTGCAGTGCATAAGACGCACTGATCATTAGTAACGATGATTCTGCGGTTTAAGAAGTAAAACGAATTCCGGAGCAATGCGCTCCGGAGATTTTTATGTTTAAGCAGACAGGCCCATCTTCTCCAGCTTTTCAACCAGCAAAATACGCAACTCATCCGCCGGCAGCGCTTTACTGTAGTAGTAACCCTGATACTCCTGGCCGTTAAGAGAACGGACAAACTCCAGCTGTTCCTCGGTTTCAATACCTTCGGTGGTGACCTGCAGATTAAGGATTTGCGCCAGCGCTATCGCTGATTTTACTATCGCTGCATCCTGTTCATTCAGTACCGCTTCAGTCATAAAGCTCTTGTCTATTTTCAGTCGATCGATGGGGAAACGTCGCAGTTGAGCCAGGTTGGAATAGCCGGTACCAAAATCATCGATGGAAATCGACACACCAATTTCGCGAAGCTGAGACATCACTTCCTGCGCGTAATTCGGATCTTTTACCAGTGTGCTCTCGGTAAGTTCCTGCTCGAGTCTGCGGGCGGTGAGTCCTGTTGTTTCAAGGACTTCCTTAACGGTATTAATAAATCCCCGATGCCCCAGCTGCATTGCTGAAATATTCACTGCAATCGGTAAAGGCTGATTGTGCTCCCGCAACGCCGATGTGGGCTATTTTGTTACACCCAACTGGCAGATTGGCGGTGGCTTGATTTATGAAAACGCCAATAGGCGTACTTACAACGGTTCCGTTTCTGACAGTCAACTCACCGCTCGCGTGTTTGGCCGTTATACTAATATTGCCGGTGGTGAAGGGTGGGATTTGACCATGGAGTCACTGGTTAACGATTCCACCCGACTGGAAATGGCAGGCCGGTATTTCTTCAATCGCCGTTTTAGCGCCGGGGTGAGCTATATCACCGAGTTTGCTGATGATGATATATACACCAATGATGATATTGGCCAGTTAACCGTTGATTACTGGTTTAATTCTGCCTGGTCGGTACAAGCTGGCGCCGGAATTTATGTTGGGGGAGAAGACTCGGGCCTTGCCTCATTAACGCTGGCAACATCACTGCGCTTTTAGGCCTATCTATTCACGGGCAACAAAGCTAATCGCCTGTTGCCCGTTACCTGTCGATTGTTGTCTTGCCACCGTAGCGGTAGTTGTATACTTTGCAGGTCAGGGTAAACAAAACCAATCGGTGAAAAATCAATGCAATTTAAACAACACCTTAAATGTCTGCTGGTCCTGGTGGCCATGGCTTTGCCCGTAGGCGCGCAAGCTACGGATACTAACGCCGAAGCTGCGCCAAAACGTTTTATCACCGAGCACAAAGGCCAGTTTAACGGTCAAAAAGTCAGTTATAACGCCGTGGCCGGCGAAACCTTTCTGCGTGACCTTAAAGGTGCGCCCAAGGCCAGCATTTTCTCGTTTGCTTACTTAAAAGAAAATGCCAAACCGTCTCAGCGACCGGTTACCTTTGTATGGAATGGTGGTCCGGGCTCAGCTTCAGTCTGGTTGCACATGAGCGGACTGGGGCCTGCCTATGTGTCTGTCCCTTCCGATGCATCGCACCCGGGATTACCGCCATACCAGCCTGAGGCGTCATCTGCTTCGGTAATGGATGTGACCGATTTGGTGTTTATCGACCCGGTTGGTACCGGCTTTTCCCGCGCGCTGGGTGAGCATGAAGGCAAAGCTTTCTGGGGGTTAAAAGAAGACGCTCAGTCGATGGCGGAGTTTATCCGTACCTGGATGACAGAGAATAACCGTTGGGGCTCGCCGGTTTTTATTCTGGGTGAAAGTTATGGCACCACACGCGCAGCTTACGTGGCTAATATTCTGCAAAAGTCCATGAAGATCAATGTTAATGGCCTGGTGTTTGTGTCGCAGGCGCTGGATTATCAGGGGTCTTCACCGTATATTCCGGATAATATTATTTCCTTTGTAACCTATCTTCCTACCATGGCCGCGACGGCACTTTATCATCACAAAGTAACACCGGCTGAGCAAAACCAGACGGCATTTTTGGCCGAAGCCCGTCGTTTTGCTATGGACGAACTGTTACCGGGCTTATTCGCGGGTAACCGTCTTGCCCCGGACCAGCGTACCTATTTGGCAGAGCGTCTGGCCTATTTTACCGGATTAAATCAGGACTATATTGAGCGCGCAGACCTGCGTATCAGCGCCCGGAGATTTGCCAAGGAGCTATTGCGCAACGAAAGTAAAACAGTGGGCTTGCTGGATGCCCGCTACCTGGGTGATGAGCGCGACGATATTGCCGATGCAACCAAACGGGATGCCGCCTCAGATAGCCTGGCGGCAGCGTTTAACAGCGCGCTGCAGGTGCATATGCACAACAGTTTACAGGTGAACTGGGAACGCCAGTACCTGTCGCCGGCAGACCCTAATCTGAGTCGCAACTGGCGCTATCGCACCACGAAAGACGGCTCATCCTGGGAACCTTCTTACGTGAACACCGCCAGAGAGTTGTCGGAAGCTCTCCGAATTAACCCTCAGCTCGATGTGTTGGTGGCGTCAGGTTACTATGATTTAGTCACGCCATTTTTTGACGCCGAATATACGCTTAACCGCCATGGCATTAACAGTGAGCAAATCTGGTACAGCTATTATGAGGGCGGCCACATGATGTATGTGAACGGCGAGGCCAGAATACAGTTGTTCAATGATATTCGCAGCTTTATTGAAGGGCATACTCCCACCAATAAATAGCGCGGATTCGGCTATGATACCGTGACGCGTAAAGGCACATCAGGGGATTTTTCAGGTATCATAGCGAAGTTATCAAATACGGGGCAGGTGCAGGAGTGTTTATGGTCGATTTAAGTCCTTACGAGGGAATCGTGTTCGATATGGATGGCACGCTGATTGATTCGATGCCAGGGCATATGGAGGCGTGGAAAGTCACCTGCGAACGTTACGGTTATCCCTTTGATGCCCATTACATGAATTCGTTGGGGGGCGTGCCCACCTGGCAAACGGTAATCGTACTAAACAATAAGTTTGGCATGCAAAACGACCCTACTGAAGTGGCCCGATTTAAGCGCGAGACCTGGGAATCCATGGAGCTTGAACCCGTCCTGATTGCATCTACTATGGCGGTGTTTGAGCATTACCGGCCAACCATGGCGATTGGCATTGGTACAGGGGCTGAGCGCTTGCAGGCCGAACACTTGCTCGCCGCAAAAGGGCTGCTAAACCGGATTGATACCCTGGTGACCGCTACCGATGTTTCTCGCGGTAAACCGCATCCTGAAACTTTTTTAACCGTGGCCCAGCAAATGGGGATTGAGCCGGCTAAATGCGTCGTATTTGAAGACACCGCTATTGGAAAGCAGGCCGCCGCTGCTGCCGGTATGGATTGTATTATGGTTAAAAATGGCGAAATCCAGATTTAACTTTCTGCTTTAAGCGCTGAAATGCCATTACCCTTCGGGGATTCAGCGTGTTTACATTTAAAAAGGCGATGTCAAAGCGGGCATCGCTACTCAGCAAGGACTATCTATGACAATGCCCAGCGCCACTATCCGCGCTTTCGGTGAGCTAAGTGATGCGACACCGGTTGAAAAAGTCACCCTGAAAAACCGACACCATATCGAAGTGGATGTTATTAGTCTGGGAGGCATTATTACCCGTATTCTGACGCCGGATGCCGATGGGCAATCGGACAATATTGTGTATGGTTTGGAAACCCTGGCCGACTACGAACAAGATGGCGCCTATCTTGGGGCGCTGGTTGGCCGTTATGCTAACCGCATTAGCGGCGGTAAGTTTAGCCTTGACGGGGTAGATTATGCGTTAGCAACCAATAACGGTAGTAATCATTTACATGGGGGCGAACAGGGCTTTAATAAAAAAGTCTGGCAGATGACCCCATTCGCCACACAAAATAGTGCGGGCGTGATCCTCAAACTGGTAAGTCCGGATGGCGATCAGGGATATCCCGGTGAGTTGTCTGTGGAAGTCACCTATACCCTGACCGACGATAACACGCTGGATATGCAGTTTGTGGCTACCACTAATAAACCAACTATCGTAAACCTGACCCAGCACTCTTACTTTAACCTTGCCGGTACCGGCTCTGTACTTGACCATGAGCTACAGCTCAACAGCCAGTTTATTACGCCAGTAGACAACAATATTATTCCATGTGCTGAACTCATGGCGGTGGCTGACACACCATTTGATTTTACCACGCCGAAAACCATCGGCCGTGACATAGACACTCAGCATGAGCAACTGCTGCTGGGTAGTGGCTATGATCACAACTATGTCTTAAAAACTGAGGCCAGTCCGGCATTAGCAGAAGCGGCATGCGTGTATGAACCCACTTCCGGACGGGTACTGAAAGTACTGACCGATGCGCCGGGGATACAATTCTATACAGCGAATTTCCTGGCCGCAGAGACCAGCGGAACTGGTCAGGAGCATCATCGCCGTGGTGCATTTTGCCTGGAGCCACAGTGCTTCCCTGATACGCCAAACCGGGCAGACTTCCCCTCGGCAACGCTGTTGCCGGGCGAGCAGTACTCCACCCGTATCGTGTACGCTTTTGGGGTGAGATAAAGCCATCATCCAACTTAAAGCCGGTGCCGAATTGTGTACCGGCTTTCGTTAGCTTAAATATTCGTGGCTACTGATTTTATGTGGTTTTGCTGTTACGCTTAAAGCAGTTTAGTGTTATCCAGGGAAAGGCATGGGCCATTACTTTAAAGCCTCTTTTATTCTTACCGCTGTGGTTGTCTTTGTGACTGGCTGTGTAATCAATGTTACGCCAGCGAATCTTATTTATCAGTCGGCCAAAACTGAAAAGCTCGATCTCACCCGTTTTAAAGAACAGGCGTTTAAGGATAATTTATCGGTTGCCCTTAAGGCAGTTAGCTTAACCAGTCAGGATGGCCACAAACTGCGTGGTGTCCAGGCTATCTACGAGGATGCCAGGGCGAACATTTTACTGTTTGGTGGTAATGGCATGACCATCAATCAATCTGCCAATATTGTGCATCGTTTTGGCGCGATCCCGGCTAATGTTATCTGGTTTGATTATCCTGGTGCCGGTATCAGCGATAAACCCGCTAAACTCGATCCCGAAGCCATGCTGGCCGATGCCCTGGCGGTATATGATTTTGCCGCAAACACCTTGCGTAACGATAAACCTTTCATCGTGCATGGTATTGAACTGGGTACGGCGGTGGCGGCTAATATTGCTCTCGAACGTGCACCCGATGGTGTCGTGCTGGAAGGGCCCATTGTGAATCTTTCGCAACTACTTAACGACAACTCGCCAGGCTGGTCTGACTGGTTTACGCGGATTAAACTTTCACCCAAACTGGCGGCAGTGGATAATGCTTATCAGGTTGGAAGCTACAAAGGGCCGTTGTTAATCATGGTCGGAGAGAATGATTTAACCACGCCGCCTAAGTACAGCCAGATTTTGTATAAGGTATCGCCCTCGAGCAATAAAAAGCTGGTTGTGGTAGAGGGAGTGGGCCACAACAAACTGATGAGAAGTCCGATAACCCAGGACGCTTATAAAAGCTTTATCCAAAGTTTGTAAGCAAACCAGGTCGTTTGGCTGCCTGTCTTTATTGTGTATAAGAAACTAGTGAGAAGGGGTATCAACACGATACAATAGCGCTTCTGTTTACTGTTTCGACGGCCTGGTTTTGCATAATTCTGTTTTAGCCCTGCGACAGCGAGAGCTGCTTCATTCTACCCGCCCTTTCCTCGCTCGTGGAGGTAAAGTCGTACGCTGTGAGGCTTGCTTATTGCCAACCCCTCATTGCATTTGTGCTCATGTCCCCGCACCTGTGGCCGACAGTGTGTTTGTTTTTTTAATGTATAAGGGTGAATGTTACAAACCCACCAACACTGGCCGTTTAATAGCCGATGTGGCTAAAACAAACTATGCCTTTACCTGGCATCGCACCGAGCCCGCCACTGAGTTTATGCAGCTGTTGGAAAATAACCGCTATCAGCCTTTTATCATTTTTCCTCATGAGTATGCTGAACCTGAGCGACGTGCTTATGCGGTTGCTGATAATGGTAAACGGCCGCTGTTTATCATGTTGGATGGCACCTGGCGTGAAGCGCGTAAAATGTTTCGCAAAAGTGAGTACCTGCAGGGCATCCCGGTACTGGGGATTCAGCCTCAGATGAATTCGGAATATAAACTTAGAGAGGCCGCCCATGCACATCAGTTGTGTACCGCTGAAGTCGGCGTTGAAGTGCTGAATATGGCCGGAGAAACACAGGCTGCTGCAACCCTTGGCCACTATTTTAATGTGTTCCGGCATTTCTATGTTAAAGGCAAGCCACACCTTACCGATCATCTTAGCGCCGCGGATTTAGGACTAAGTGAGTAATATAGTGTGGTGTGCGGTGGAAATCGACTAGCTCGATTAATCGAGTCATTCACCTTTGTTATTTTTAATTAGAATGCGTGAAGTTGCTGATCCTTGGGGCGCTAAGCTGAGTATTAAAATTAACACCGCTATTATTCCGTTGCCGAAAAACTTTTTTATGCGTGATTTTTATCATCGTAGAAAATGCTAAAATGCTTTTAAAATAAACAGGTTAAAAATATTTTAGAATATGGCTTTTCGTCAGATGGTATACGATTTTAATAGTCGCTCTGGCGATTTCTGCAGCGGTGTTCTATAGTAAAAGAGCGTAGTAGTTAAAACAGGGGATGAACAATGAATGCGTTTAAACGATTCTTCAAGCGAGCACATCCATATACTGTTGCCTGGTATTTAGGTCGAAAAAACACACAAAAAATATTCGGCTGTAAGATTAAGAAAAAATCTCAATTGCTTGATGAGCGGCTCGATGAATCACATGGGTGAGTGCTGGCTCAAAAGTAAAAAGGCTCCTTAGCAGGAGCCTTTTTCGTTGCAGCTGGTTTATGGCTGACAAACCTTTTCGCCCTGACCTGATGTCCATTTCAGGGCATCTTTAATCAGTGTGATGTTCTCTGGCACATCATACATTTCTTCGCGGTGGCCAATAGCGGTGTACATTGCCCGGCCTGCTTCAACGCAGTGTTTCCAGGCGATAGGGTGCACGCCCCCCATTGCCAGATTACCCGGCTTATAGCTGGATTCATCAATGGTAATCACGTATTCCACACCATCCAGGTCAGGTTCTGCGGCAAAAGAGTACCACTCGTCCTTAACAGACCAGTGCTCAGGCAGAGACTCTGCAATGTGGGCTGAGTTTTCGTGCGTTGTCAGCGTTGCCTGCTGAAACTGCGGCTCCATCGGGTGACCAATAAACTGCACGCCTAACAGCGCATCCCGGTACCATTCCCAGAAATAAATGGAATCACCGCCTGATGCATGCACACCAAGAAAACCACCACCGTTATTGATGTAGTCTTCAAAGGCTGCCCGTTGCGACAAGGTCAGGGTATCACCACTAACGTTATTCCATACCACCACGTCAAACTGCGACAGGTTATTCGCATTGAACGCGCCGCCATTGGCAGTTACGGTTACGCCATAACCCATCTCTTTGGACATCCGGGTTAATGCTTCCGTCGCCGCTGTAACAGAGCGGCCATGGTCATAGCCGTTAATTTTCTGGAACACCAACACCTGTACCTGCGAGTCATCAACGGTAAAGTACTGAGGCTCGGCGTCAAAGCGCGCACAGCGGGCTGCTTTAACTTCTTCAGTGACGGGTAGTGCGCTGAGCTCAGCATCCAGTTCGGCTAGCCGTGGTTTGGCTGGATCGGCACGTTCAATAAGTTGTTCAAGCGTCAGAATCGTCGCAAAAGACGGCATTTTTTCGCTGAGCAACCAGGCCGGCAGCACTTCAAAAAGCCCCGGATAGTATTTTTCGGTGATCGCTCTGGCTTCAGGGCGGGTCATCACGTCATAGGCTGGCAGTTGCACGCTGAACGGTGTTTCGCGTAACACACAATCGGCAACCGGGGTATCGCCGGCCTGAGCTGCCTGGGCGGTGAACAGGTTCGCCGACAGCAGTGCTGCTGTAAGTACAGTGCGATTAAATAAAGACTTCATATTCATAGCAAATTACCAGGGCCAGACCGTTGTCCAGGCTTTATCGCCTTTGTTGTAAGGGATGTCGTAGTAGCCACCAGGCACATCCGCATGACGAAGCACCTTAGTTCCGCCCACTTTTGAAGAGAAAAAGCCAAAAATAATCAGCTGTTTCATCAGGGTAAAATAGTGCGGTTGACCCGTGAACTGCTCGCCTTTCCACTGCCCGCTTTCACCTTTGTTAAACGCGATGGCTTCTGCATCGATGGCCGTGATCAGATCATTCTTCTGGGTTGTGCCAAGCGTCGCGAAAGGCTTGCCATACAAGGTCTTGCTGCGTGCTTCGATATCGGCAAAACCAGCCTCAAATAACTGCTGTTGCTGTTCATCATAGCACTCGCGGATCATGCCAATAAAAAACGGCGGAACGCCTGCGTCCTTGGCTCCCGGAGTATCAGTGCGTGGTATTACGGTTTCGCACAGTTCAGTGATCAGGGCAACAGTCGCGTCGTCAAAACCGGCTTTGCTAACAGGTACCAGAGCAGGCTGTTCCTGCCATACCGCCAGCGCCGGGGCATTGACTAAACCGGCACCCGTTGAGGCTGCAATCAGTTTTAACAGCGTACGACGGTCCATGGTTGTGTGAGTATGGTTAGCCATTACAGATTCCCCCGCTTTAATTCTTCTACGGCAAAGTCTGCTGCCCGTGCCGTTAAGGCCATGTAGGTCAGCGATGGGTTAACACAGGATGATGAGGTCATACAGGCACCATCGGTAACAAAGACGTTAGGCGCATCCCAGACCTGGTTGTGCTTATTAAGCACTGAGGTTTTCGGATCCCGACCCATGCGAGCCGTGCCCATTTCGTGAATACCTTTACCCATGTGGTAAGTGGATTCCCAGGCCTGCGCATTTTTAAGGCCGATGCTTTCAAACATTTCCACGATGTCTTCTTTCATCGCCTTACGCATTTTGATTTCGTTGTCGCGGATCTTGGCATCCATTTCCAGCACTGGCAGTCCCCAGGCGTCGGTAACGGTTTTGCTCAGGCTGACCTTGTTGCGATGATCCGGCAGAATTTCACCAAAACCTACTGCACGCATGGTCCATTTGCCTGGTTCGCTCAGGGTTTCTTTCAGGTTAGCGCCAATACCCATGCCGTCAGAATCACGGCTGAAGTTTTCCCGGTCTGAATAGCCCTGGAAACCAAAACCACGTAGGAAGTCACGTTTATCGCTACCCCAGTTGGCAAAACGCGGAATATACAAACCGGTAGGGCGACGACCATAAACGTATTTGTCCAGGTGACCCGGAATGTCGGCGGTACCACCCAGCATGTAGTGGTGGTCCATCACGTTATGACCCAGTTCACCCGAGCTCGAACCCAGACCGTTATCCCAAACGTCGCGGGCAGAGTTCATCAGGATCCACGCGGAGTTAAGGGTTGAGGCATTGAGGAAAACAATTTTGCTTTTATAAACAATGGTCTCTTTGGTTTCGGCATCGACTATCTCAACGCCGGTGACGCGCTTGCTGTCTTTATCGTAAATCAGTTCTTTCACAATAGACATTGGGCGTAGCGTCAGGTTGCCGGTTTTCAGTGCGGCAGGCAGCGTGGCAGACTGGGTGCTGAAGTAACCGCCCCATGGGCAACCGGTCCAGCATTTATCGCGGTTCTGACACTTACCACGACCTTGTTCCGGACGATGCTCGGTAATGTGTGCCGTCCGGCCCATGATCATGTGACGTTCGCCTTTGTATTGCTTTTTAAGGCGTGCCGCGAGATCTTTTTCAACGGCATTCATAGCAAATGCCGGTAAGAATTCACCGTCGGGTAATACATCCAGGCCGTCTTTGTTACCGGAAATACCGGCAAACTTTTCAACGTAGCTGTACCATGGAGCAATATCGTCGTAACGGATAGGCCAGTCTACCGCGATGCCTTCTTTTCCGTTAGCTTCGAAGTCTTCCGGGTTTAACCGGTAGGTCTGACGACCCCATAATAATGAACGACCACCCACCTGATAAGCACGAAACCACTGAAAAGGCTCTTTTTCCACGTAGGGTGAAGTCTGGTGGCTGGCCCATGCGCCCATGGTTACCTCGTTGAAAGGGTAACCTTTACCACGTGCCATAACCGGTTCGGCTGCCAGCGCTTCTTCGCTGGGACGGCCATGATGGGGGTAATCCCACAGATTCTTATTGGTGTTGGTATAGTCCTTAACATGCTCGACGTTTTCGCCACGTTCCAGCATTAAAACTTTTAAGCCTTTTTCGGTGAGCTCTTTGGCAGCCCAGCCGCCGCTTATTCCAGAGCCAATGACGATGGCGTCATAAGTGTTATTAACCATTACTACCTCACTGCTAATTGCGGTGGCAAATCGTCCGCCGCTAATTGTTAGGGTGCTTAACTAATTGGCTAAAGATACTCCTCAGCGGGCTTAATTTGAAGTAAAAAAAGACAAAAATTAACATTTTTTTATCACATGCCGTGCCTGAACTCAGACAGAAAAAGGGCTGCAGCGTAGTGCAGCCCCCTTGTGTTTCTTCATTAACAATTGATCTTAAAGAAAATGTTACCAGGGAAAAAAGACCGGTATTAAGAAATAACAGCACACAAATACCCAAATCAGCATGGGGGTACCAAGCTTGATAAAATCCATAAAGCGGTACTTACCCGGCTCAACAATCAGGGTAATGATAGGAGAAGCGATGGGGGTCATAAAAGCCGCTGAAGCTGCAAACAGCACGGTCATTGCCAGCGGATAGGGCGAGACGCCCAACTGCTCGGCGACGCTGATAGCAATCGGCGCCATCAGAACGGCTGATGCCGTGTTTGACAGAATATTGGTGAGTAATGCGGTAATGGCAAACAGTAATACCAGCAGGGTTTGCGGTGACGCTTCGGCGGCGGGGCCAACCAGGCTGTTTACAATCAGATCGGTGCCGCCGGTTTTTTGCAAGGCGTCGGCCAGGGGTAACATACCGGCCAGCAGCACCAGGCTTTGCCAGTGAATGGAGCGGTAAGCTTCGGCTGCGGTTAAACAGCGGGTTACCACAGCAGCAATGACAGAAAGTAACACGGCGGCAACCAGCGGCATCCAGTTAAATACTGAACTCAGTACCATAAAAGCAGTAATGGCGAGGGCCACCGGCATACGCCTGAAAGCGGGCACAACATCCGCAGCTTCGGCTGGTGTTTCCAGCACCACAAAGTCATGGTTTTGTCGCTGGAGCTGCAAAATTTTGGCCCAGGGACCGGTGACCAACAGGCAGTCAGAGGCTTGCAAAGACTGATTCTGATAATTTTCCAGTGACTGACGGTTACGCCGCACGCCAAATACATCCAGGCCGTAGTGGTCGCGAAATTTCGCTTCGCGGACTGACTTACCAATTAATTTGGATTCTGGGTGTATAAGCACACTCTCGGCACCAAATTCCCAGCTGCGGTATTTGGTTTCCAGCTGTGACGGATGAAAAGGCATCAGGCCGACTTCCATTTCTACCCGTTTATGGTGTTCCGGCGGAATAGCTACATGCAGTACATCACCAGCGTGTAATACGATATCCGGCGATACGCCGGCTTTTAATTCACGCCAGCCACGTACTCGCTGAGACAGGTCGAGAATACGAATGCCGTAGCTGTCGTATAAGCCGCTTTGGGCAATAGTTTTACTGTGTAACGGCGATTCTTCATCGATACGCAGGTAAACCAGTTCGCGATTTACCCGGTAATCATCCCACAGCGCCTTAATAGACCGCTGGGCAGACTGCACTTCTGACTTGCCATTGTTGGGTAACCATTTGCGACCGATGTACAGCATGTAAATCATCAGGCCCCCCAGAACGATTAAACCGGGTGCGGTAAAAGTAAAAAAGCCCAGCGGCGCATAGCCCTGAGCGCCCAGTTCTCCGCTAATTACCAGATTGGGTGGGGTGGCAATAAGGGTGAGCATACCGCTGACCAGCGCAGCATAGGACATAGGCAGTAGCAGCTGACTGGCGCTGTTACCGGTTTGCTTGGCGATCCGCATAACAATGGGAATGAAAATCGCGACCACGGCAGTAGAGCTCATCACCGCACTCAATAAGGCGCTGGCGATCATTAACATAATCAGTAATTTATTAATGGAGCTATGACTATGCTGGCCTATCCAGTCGCCCACAAAACGGGCCACGCCGGTGCGTTCTAGCATTTCACCCACTACCAGCAAGGCTGCAATAAGCACCACGACCGAATTGCCAAAACCGGCCAGTGACTCTTTCACCGACAATACGTCGCCCAGCATCAGGGCCAGAACGACCAGAATAGCGATCATATCGTAGCGAACACGATTACTGGCCATTAACAGCGCTGCCAGACCTATAACGACAAATACATACTGAGCATGCCAGGCATGCGGAATTGAAAACATGGGGAACTCCCGAGACACAAACCCTGTGAAGCCGAGAACAGAGAAGATAATTTGTATGATTAGAATACTTAATTAAATGGCGGAAAAACAGTGCCCTGGATCAAAGAAAACACAACTTCTCGCTACGCAGGTTAGTCGAGAACGAAAAACAGCGTAACCGGCACAACCACCAGGCTGGCAATGTTGCCCAGTAAAACAATCGATGCCACTGTATGCGGATTCTGCTGGTAACGCTCGGCCAGCATAAAGTTAAGTACCGCCGGCGGTAAAACCGAAAACAGCACAAAATAGGCCGTGTGTTCAGCAGATAAACCGGCCAGCATGGCAAAAGGATAAGCCACCACAAAACCGGTAAAAGGGGCAAACAAGCCCCAGAATAACCCCGAACGCCATTGGGAAAAATCCACATCGGTCATTCGTACACCCAGGGCAAACAGCATCAGCGGAATAGAGATTTGCCCCAGCATATCGATAGGCGTACTGGCCCATACCGGTAACGTCCAGCCTGACAGACTCCAGGCCAGACCGGCAGCGGTAGCCATCACTAATGGGTTAGTCGCCAGCGTTTTAAACTGGGCTTTGTCGTGCAGGATGTAAACACCAAGTGAGAAATGCAGCAATGTGCTGACCAAAAACATGGCAATGGCAGCACTTAAACCGGCTTCACCAAATGCCAGCAACGCTAAGGGCAAGCCCAGGTTACCGCAGTTATTGAACATAGTGGGCGGAGCAAATGTCCTGGGGGCCAGCCCTAACCATTTACAAACCGGCAATGCCAGTAGTCCGGAGCCGACAACCATTAACAGCGTACCTAGCATCAGGTCGGTATAGCTGAATAAATCAAAGGATTTACCAGCCATCACAGAAAAAATCAGGGCCGGTACAAAGATGTCGATGTTGATACGGTTGGCCACCCCCATGTCGGAATCGGTTTTACGCGCATACAAAAAGCCCACCAGTACCATCGCGAACAATGGGAATACGGTTGAGAAAATTCTTTCGATAACAGGAAGTAATGCGCTGGTGTCTGACATTGGGTACCTACACTGACAAGAGACTTTACAGACTACCCGTGAAGTTGGTGTTCCACCATCACTATTGCGACCAGTGATGGGATTTGCGCGAAGACGCTACTGGGGTTACAGGCTAAGGCAAGAGGTTCCGGGGTTATTGGCAAATTGCCCCGTATAAACTGGTGGTTTATAGGGCTGGATCAATTTTAACAGCCACCATGCGCACTATGATGTCATTCTACCAATCATGTTTTGGCAGCCAACCAGAGATTTCGAATACAAAAGGTATTTTTTGCTGGTAAGGCTGCCAATCAATAGACGACTAAAAATGGCGCGACTTGAGAACTTAAATATATCGCAACGGGTGGCCAACGAGTTAGGTAAGGCAATTGTTGCCGGCGTTTACAGTCAGGACCAGGCGGTACCTACAGAGGCTCAGTTAGGTAACGAATATGGCATTAGCCGCACTGCTGTGCGCGAGGCCGTGAAAATGCTAACCGCTAAAGGCCTGATATCGTCCCGCCCCCGGCAGGGAATTCGGGTGGAACCGGTGGAAAACTGGAATCTTTTTGATAGCAGCGTATTAAGCTGGATTTATCAAAGTCGCCCTTCCTTAGCGCTACTCAAAGAGTTTTTGCAGATGCGCCTGGCAATTGAGCCCCAGGCCGCGGCTCTAGCTGCGAAGTGCCAGCCACCCTTAGCGCTTGAGAAAATTGACAGTGCGCTCGCCGCAATGGACAGTGCAGCACAAGCTAATCTCCCCATGATGGCCAGCGATGGCGAATTTCATGCGGCCATACTGCTGGCCAGTGGTAACCGGTTTTTCTGTCAGTTGCAGGATTTTATCCGCACGGCAAATAATGTGGGTCATCAGAATGCCTGTGAGCCACCGCATAGCCTGACTACTATCGTCGCTGATCACCGCAACATATGTCAGGCCATCACCAGCGGCGATGCTGAGCTTGCCCGTAGCAGAATGACCGCCCTGATCACCGAGCTCATGGACAGGATCGACGTTAAACTGAGAGAGTCTTGCCCGGCTGACTAGTGCGTTTACCGATAGCGTTATCAGTTAAACCACATTTTTAAAATTCACAAAACGGGGCTTCATACCTGTTTTATCAACTGCTTATCCGTTCGGGCTGCCGGCTTGAGTCAGCGGATTTGATCACAGTAAACCCCATAATGATTTACATCCCGGTTAAAACATTAGAAAATAGGGTAAACGTTTACCCTTGGTTAACACATCAGGAATATTGCATGTCTTCTTTTGAACCGTCTGATCATCCGCATCGTCGTTATAACCCTCTGTTGGGGGAGTGGGTGCTGGTATCTCCGCATCGGGCAAAGCGCCCCTGGCAAGGTCAGCAGGATGAGCCCGACCAGTCTGTTTTACCGGCTTACGATGAAAGCTGTTATCTGTGTCCCGGAAATACCCGGGTGAATGGTGAGGTGAATCCGAGCTACCAGGGGACCTTCGTTTTTACCAACGATTTTGCGGCACTGCAGCCGGATACGCCGGCTTCTGCAAACAGTGACCCTCTGTTTCGCTATCAGTCTGAACAAGGCGAGAGCCGGGTTATTTGTTTTTCGCCGGATCACAGCAAAACACTGCCATTACTCAACGATGAAGAGCGTGAGCAGGTGGTCAACTGTTGGATGGCGCAAACCGCCGAGCTGAGTCAGCAATATACCTGGGTACAGGTATTTGAAAACAAAGGCGCGATGATGGGATGTTCTAATCCTCATCCCCATGGTCAGGTATGGGCGCAGCGTCACCTGCCAACACAGGCTCTGAAGAAAGCGGCTAACTTTAGCGACTACTACGCGACTCACCAGCGTTCGTTATTGCTTGATTATGCCGAGCGTGAAGCGGCCCTGGACGAGCGGGTGGTGTGCATCAACGATGACTGGCTGGTGGTGGTGCCTTACTGGGCTGCCTGGCCATTTGAAACCTTATTGCTACCGCGCTTTGCGGTATCTTCACTGGCCGGAATAAGTGCCAGTCAGGCGGCTTCCCTGGCACAAATTGTGGGTGAGATAACCACCCGTTACGACAACCTGTTTACCACCTCTTTTCCGTACTCAATGGGTTGGCATAGCCAGCCATTTGATGGCGAAGCGCACCCAGAGTGGGGATTACACGCGCATTTCTTCCCGCCGCTGTTGCGTTCTGCCAGTGTCAGAAAGTTTATGGTGGGATACGAAATGATGGCCGAAGCTCAGCGTGACCTGACCCCTGAGCAAGCGGCAGAACGCTTAAAAGTACTTTCAACAACGCATTATAAAAAGGCCGGCCAATGACACCTGCTGAGATTTCTTCTTTATTTACTACCCACTTTGACGCCGAACCTGAAGCTGTTGCACATGCGCCGGGCCGGGTGAACCTGATTGGTGAACATACCGATTACAATCAGGGGTTCGTGTTTCCTGCTGCCATCAACTTCGGCACCGATATTGCCGCGGCTAAACGCAGTGATCGGATTATCGAAATCGTCGCCGTAGACTATGACAACCAGCGTTGCGCGTTTTCCCTGGACGCTATTGAGCATCGGGCTGAACCAGGCTGGTTAAACTACGTAAAGGGAGTCTGCTTAGCGCTGTTGGCTAAATGCCCGCAGTTGGGCGGGGCGAATCTGGTGGTAACCGGCAATGTACCACAGGGAGCAGGGTTAAGTTCGTCGGCCTCTTTTGAGATTGCCATCATCGCCGCCCTGAGCAAATTGTATCAGCTGGATATTGACGGTGTGCAGGCTGCACTGTTGGGGCAGCAGGCCGAAAATGACTTTGTTGGCTGTTCCTGCGGCATTATGGATCAGCTTATTTCCGCCTTAGGTAAACAGGGTAAGGCAATGCTGCTGGATTGCCAGGACTTATCCCAGCGCTTTATCGAGCTGCCGGACGATTACGCTATTATGATCGTAAACTCCAATGTAAAGCGTGGCCTGGTGGACAGCGAATACAATGTACGCCGCGAACAATGTGAAGCGGCTGCTCGCAAGATGGGCTGTAACAGCCTGCGCGAGGCTACTTTAGTATTGCTGGAATCGCACAAGGCGGCTTTGTCTGAAGACGAGTACAAACGTGCCCGCCATGTTATTACCGAAAATGACCGCACCGAAGCGATGTTTGCGGCGCTCGGTCAGCGTGATATTGCCCGGGTTAGTCAACTGATGGGGCAGTCACACGACTCCATGCGTGATGATTTCGAAATTACCGTGCCAGCCATTGATACACTGGTTGAAATTATTCAGCAGGAAGTGGGTGAATCCGGTGGCGCAAGAATGACCGGAGGCGGTTTTGGCGGATGTGTAGTTGCTTTATTACCAAAAAATTTGCTTTTAGGGGTGACTAAACAGGTAGAAGCCAAGTATTATGCGCAAACTGGGCTGAAACAAACTATTTACATTTGCACTGCTGAACAGGGTGCTTTTGACCAAAATTGTTAATTCGTTGCTCATTTACGTATTAAAATTACAAATCTGTGGGTCGCAACATGAAAATTGAAACTCTCGACATAGCGCTGTTTGCGTTTTATGTCATTGCCTTAATAGGTATCGCGTGGTGGGTTTCCCGTGAAGAAAAAGGACACGAGAAAGATACCAATGATTACTTTTTAGCAGGGTCAAGTTTGCCTTGGTGGGCCATAGGTGCCTCGCTGATTGCCGCCAATATCTCGGCAGAACAAATTATTGGGATGTCGGGTTCTGGCTATATGGTTGGTCTGGCTATCGCTTCCTACGAATGGATGGCGGCAATTACGCTAATCATTGTGGGTAAGTACTTCCTGCCAATCTTCCTTAAACGTAAGATTTACACCATGCCGCAGTTCCTCGAACAGCGTTATGATCACCGTGTACGCATGGTTATGGCAGTGTTCTGGCTGGGTGTGTACGTGTTTGTTAACCTGACTGCGGTACTGTGGTTAGGCGCACTGGCAATCAATACCATTGCTGGCGTAGACCTGATGTATGGCATGGTTTTCCTGGGTATATTCTCGCTGGCTTACTCGCTGTATGGTGGCCTTAAAGCGGTTGCTATGACCGATATTATTCAGGTGGTTCTGCTGGTGGCAGGTGGCTTGTTCCTGTCATACACCGCGCTGAATCTGATAGGCGATGGTAATGGCATACTGGCTGGCTTTGCCACAGTCACCAGTGAATTACCGGAAAAATTCGACATGATTTTAAGCCCGGACAATCCGCATTATATGGATTTACCCGGCCTGTCAGTGCTGATTGGCGGTATGTGGATCATGAACCTGTCTTACTGGGGCTTTAACCAGTACATTATTCAGCGCACCCTGGCTGCTAAGAGCGTGCATGAAGCGCAAAAGGGGATCGTGTTTGCTGCATTCCTTAAAGTGCTAATGCCATTAATAGTGGTATTACCGGGTATTGCTGCGGTGTTACTGGTTCCTGATTTGGAAAAAGCGGATCAGGCCTATCCATCATTGATGACGCTGATGCCGGTTGGTCTTAAAGGCATTATCTTTGCCGCGTTGGTAGCTGCAATTGTGTCTTCACTGGCGTCGATGACCAACAGTGTATCTACCATCTTCACCATGGATATTTACAAAGACCGTAATCCGGGTAAAACCCAGCAACATTACGTTAAAGTTGGCCGTATCGTAAGTCTGCTGGCACTGCTGATTGCCATGGTAGCTGCCAAGCCACTACTGGGACAGTTTGACCAGGCATTCCAGTATATTCAGGAATTCACCGGCTTCTTTACACCGGGTATTGTCGCCCTGTTTGCGCTGGGTATGTTCTGGAAGAAAACTACGGCGAATGCCGGTTTAGTTGCGGCCGTTGGTTCGGCAGTATTTAGCCTGGCTTTCAAACTGTTGTTGCCGGAACTGCCATTTATGGACCGTGTCGGTATCGTGTTCTTACTGTGTGTGGCGCTGGCCGTAGTGATTTCTACCTTTGAAGGTAAAGGCGATCACCCTCACGCGGTTGAATTACGCGACATCGAGTTTAAGACAACCTCAGGATTTAACGCAGCGTCAGTGGCACTGATTATTGTGGTAGCCGTGTTCTATATTACCTGGTGGTAAGCTCATAATATTATGCTAAGCCTCAACCCTGGTTGGGGCTTTTTTTTACCTGTTTTTCACTCCTGTGTTGTTAGTGTTGCTGCATAAACTTACCCGGAGATAACAGATGCACACCAAAATAGCTTATTTACTGGTTTTTTCGGCCCTGGCGCTAATGATTCTGGTGCCCGGCGGTCCTATAGAAAACCGCGACTTTTCCCAGATTTCACCGCTGATTTTAAGCTTGTTTAATCTGTTTTTGACTACTTTGGGGCTGGGCAGTTTTATGTTGGCCTATTTTACCCGGCTACAATACCGCTGGGCGATACTGGGCAGCTGGTTGGCTGCGCTCAGCTATCTGGTGGTTTACGCAGTGGATCTGGCGCGAATTTTTCCAGCTTCACCCACGCCAATGCCAACGTTGTTAGCGCTGGTTGAAGTAGTGGGGATGGCCATGGCGTTACCCATACTTTATTGGTGTAGCCGTTTGTTGTCAGTACCTGAAGTGGGCAGCAAACGGGCAGTGCCAACCCTGCATCTTTCCAAACAGTGGCTGGTCCTCCTACCCATTATTATTGCGATTGCTCTGGCCATTATTGTATTTGCTACACTGGCCGCTATGGGACGCATTCCTGCTTAACGCTGTAAAACCGGCTGTCAGAACAGCTGTTTTTGCGCTGGAACGGCGTAGTCTTTAAGGCAAAACAAGGAGTTAAAAATTGCCTGTGGGCGATTTATTTTTTGCCATAAAAAGGCGCGAGCGCTTGTCAAAAATAAGGTATACTGGCAAGCTTTACACCACACGACGAAGCGCTGAATGCGCTGCTATTACAATAAAAGCGTAAACAGATTTTAGGAGACATCATGGCAACTCGAGGCGTTAACAAAGTCATTCTGGTCGGCAATTTAGGTAACGACCCGGAAGTACGTTACATGCCCAACGGCAACGCCGTTGCCAATTTGAGCCTGGCGA
This sequence comes from Marisediminitalea lipolytica, assembly GCF_001758465.1. Taxonomy (GTDB): domain Bacteria; phylum Pseudomonadota; class Gammaproteobacteria; order Enterobacterales; family Alteromonadaceae; genus Alteromonas; species Alteromonas lipolytica. The sequence goes on along the minus strand of NZ_MJIC01000002.1, from coordinate 5,588 downwards.
CCAGTGAGAGCTGGAAGGACCAGCAAGGTCAGGTACAGGAACGTACAGAATGGCACCGCCTGACCATGTATCGTCGTCTGGCAGAAATTGCCGGCGAATACCTGAAAAAAGGCTCGCAAATTTACGTTGAAGGTAAGTTGCAAACCCGTAAATGGCAGGACCAGCAAGGTCAGGATCGCTATACTACCGAAATCATCGTTGACCAGATGCAAATGCTTGGCGGCCGTGAAGGTGGTCAGGGCGGCCAGGGTGGCGGTTATCAGCAGCGTCCGCAAGGTGGTCAGCAAGGCGGCGGCTACGGTGGCGGCAACCAGAACTATGGCGGCGGCAATCAGGGTGGTTATCAGCAACCTCCACAACAGCAGCGTCCGCAAGGCGGACAAAATCAACAGAAGCCGCCGATGGCAGAGCCTGACTTTGATTTTGATGATGATATTCCGTTCTAACCAAATCCTTTGGTTTGATCAGCAAAAAGCCGCTTAGTCAGCGGCTTTTTTGTGTCTTATGACCAGTACTTTGCTCCTGCCAGCGAGCAAGTCATAGCTCAGGTTTTCATCACCCCTGTGGCTCTGCGAGCCCTGGCTGTGGGACTGCTTTTAACCCATTTGAAAAGGTACATGATCACCAGTTTTGTAACGCCACTGGTGATGGCCAGCAATAGTAATGGCCAGCCGGTTTTAACTCCCATGCTGAGGGCAAAGGCAATGGTGGAAATATCCATGGCAAGAATAAACTGGCTCATTCTTAAGTCGACTGCGCCGGTGTCGCCTGCGTTTACTATGATGCGGATTTGGTGGTAATACCCCTGCGCGATAAGTACCGTCACCAACACAATAAGACTGGTTGAAATGTACTTTCCCTCATCGGTTACGGTTTCTCCAACAAACAGCCCCAGCACCGCTAGTACCAGACAACCGGCAGCCAGGCTCACACTTAAAAGCGCTTGAGATGTTTTCCGGTCCCGCCAGATTTCCAGCAAAATAAGTGCAACCAGCGCTGCTGCACAAAGCCTTGGCCACACAATGTAATGATTGAATGGTTCAATTGAATAGCCATAGGTGAAAAATGAAAGGTAGGCCAGAAAGCTCACGGTAAACTGGTTTAGGGACAGTAACTGTGTTGGACGCTGATTATTTCCCTTTGCTTGCTTTCGTCGCCAGATAGTATTTAGCTGTGAAAATACCCCCGCGAGACTGACCAATATAAACAGGGAATTTACGGTTCCCCAAAAATCGTACCAATTCATGTTTCCTCTCAGTTTAATTGTCGACAATCTGTGGTTATTAAGCCATTTTATGCTTTCTATTGCTACTGTCTTGATTAAATTGTCGACATTGATTGGATTTATGAAAGAAAAATCGATGGGTAATAATATGGTTATTATCACTAACAGCAGCCGCGGAATTGTTGCGCAAGCTGCCTTTGGTGAAGCTGAACAAGGGTTTGCAATGGTGCTTAATTACCAGCACTTTAAGCGTCCCTGTTTTTTGTGCTCGAAAGAAGCGATTAAGGAAATGTCGACAAAATACGGCAGATCGGGAGGTTGCCCAAGCCAATGTGGTTAGCCAGCAATAAGCCCTCTTTTGTTACCGGCAGCTTTATGGATGTAACTGGCCGGTGGTAAAACAAAAAAAGGGAAGCAACCTTGCTTCCCTGAAAGCCTGTATACCTTCGAGGGAGTATACAGGGGGCACATAATGAACCGGGGTAAATTAGTGAGCAGTAAAACCACCTTCTACAGGCAGGGCTATACCCACAATGAATGAAGCAGCATCACTACACAGGAACAGCACGGCAGAAGCGATTTCCTCGGCCTTGCCTAACCGGCCAATGGGCTGACTCGCCGCAATCAGTTCTTCGGTAAGCGCGCCTTCTTCCAGCATGGCTGAAACCATGGGAGTATCAATGGCGCCAGGGCATACCGCGTTAATACGAATACCCGTTGGGGCATATTCCAGCGCCGCTGACTTGGTCATGCCAATTACACCATGCTTAGAGGCGTGGTAAGCTGCCAGTTTTTCCAGTCCAACCAAACCGCCGGTCGATGAACAGTTAACAATAGCGCCTTTGTTCCTGGTTTTCATATAGGCCAGCTCGTGTTTCATACAAGCCCATACACCACGTAAATTAATTGCGTTAACCTTATCGAAATCTTCTGCTTTTTCTTCGGCTGCGCCGGTAGCAGGCACCTGAATACCGGCATTGTTGTAGGCAAAATCAAGGTCGCCAAAAGTGTCTACGGTATTTTTTACCAGTGCAGCCACATTGTCTTCGTTGGTGACATCACAAACAAAAATTTCTGCTTTACCACCATCGGTAACAATGTCGTCCAGTGCTTTGCTTAAAGCCTCTTTGTTAACGTCGGCTAACATGACGGAAGCACCAGCCTTAGCGAATGCCTTGGCAGCAGCCAGTCCCATGCCTGACGCAGCGCCGGTTACCAGGGCGACTTTGCCCGAAAAATCAAAAGTGACGTTCATACTATTCTCCAGATGTAGCACTGTAGCGCTGAGGATTCCAGGCAGTTGCTGGCCGATGCCATGCCAACTGCCTGCGGGCTTATTCAGTCGGGAAGAGTAGAAAGCTGAACAGCCCGGAAACAACGATACAGCAAGTTAATGTTGCTATTGGTACCATTAATTCGGGCTGATGGGTCAGCGAAATAGTCAAAATGCGGTAATGAGATATTCTCATTAATCGCTATCGTAGTTATTTGCGATAGCGCAGGGCGTCGACGACTGCTGTGAATGCAGGTGAGTGATTGTTACGATTAGGGTAGTAAAGGTGATAACCAGGAAAAGGCAGGCACCAGTCTTCCAATACCCTGCTTAACTTGCCTTCTGCCAATGCGTCAGCAAACATGTCCTCAGGTAAAAAGGCCAGCCCAAAACCTTCGATAGCGGCTTTGCGGATCAATATCGGATGATTAAAAATCACCTGGCCACTGGACTTAACGTTGACCTGACGTTTACCGTTGTCCAGTTCCCACTCATAAACGCCGCCCGCGGTTATCATTCGCAAACCGATACATTGGTGCTCGATTAATTCATCTGGTGATGATGGTGTGCCGTGTTTGGCCAGATACTCAGGCGAGGCCACCATTGCCATGCGCATTTCCGGTCCAATTTTAACGGCTATCATGTCTTTCTCCACCGCTTCGCCCAACCGCACGCCGGCATCAAAGCGACTTGAGACAATATTGGTAAATCCGTTATCTACGTTAACCTCCAGATGGATATCCGGATAGTCTTTTAACAGCGGCGAAAGTTTGGGCCACACCAGGTTGTAGGCCGCATGGTCACTGCAACTGATACGGACCATGCCGGCGGGCTTGTCGGTGAGCTCAGAAAGCATTTCCAGTTCGGTATCGATGTCTTCAAAACGGGGAGCGATACGTTGCAATATTCGCTCGCCAGCCTCGGTGGTCGAGACGCTGCGGGTGGTTCGGGTTAACAGGCGAATGCCGAGCCTTTCTTCCAGCGCCCGCATGGAATGGCTGAGCGCCGACTGGGTGACGCCAAGCTTGGCTGCCGCCCGGGTAAAACTGCGTTCTTTGGCTACTGCGATAAACGCCAGAATTTCGTTATAGTTTTCACGCATAAATAGCTAATCCGATAATGTTGTAACAGTGTTTGCGATTAATGAGCCCGATTCATCGGTGTATTATTAACTGCTTTTAATCTAATTGTCTTACCATAGCCGTAAGTTATTACACAGACTAACGAAATTTACCGAGGATACTATGCGAAAAACGTTAAGCGTCATAATGTTACTGATGACTGGCATGGCTGCGGCACAGGCTGCAGGAAAGATGGAAATTACCCCTAATGGTGCGCAAAAAGCCATCACCGGGTCTGACAAGGTTTTTAGCGGCATCAGTGTTGTGACGCCTTTAGTCTCGCCCAACAAAGACTCTAATGTCTCGGCGGCCAACGTGACCTTCGCACCGGGCGCCCGCTCAGCCTGGCACACCCATCCGGCTGGTCAGTTTCTGGTAGTATCCGCCGGCCAGGGTTATGTGCAGGAATGGGGCGAGCCTAAAAAAGTAATTAAAGCGGGTGATGTGGTGTGGACGCCGCCGGGTGTAAAACACTGGCACGGTGCTACCGAAACGACCAGCATGACGCACATGGCAATTCAACAGTTGGTTGAAGGTAAGAATGTTGTGTGGGGCGAAAAAGTTACTGATAAACAATATCACGGCGAGTAGGAGGCACACATGCGAACCCGATTTGGCAAGTTTTACGCAGCCGCAACTACCGGCGCCGCGCTTTCTTTTGGCGCACTTACCGCCAATGCAGGAGAAACAACTATGAGTAATCAGTATGCAGAGCGGGTTGCTCCGCTGGTGCAGAGTAACCAAACCCAACTGCTGGAAGGTCAGCTGTGGCAGCGCGAAGCGCTGTCGGCAAGAGACAGAAGCATTGTTACCCTTTCAGCTTTGATCGCCCGCGGTCAGCTGGATGCCATGCCAGAGATCGTGGAAAAGTCGCTGGACAGTGACGTAAGCCCTGAAGAGATCGCAGAAATAGTTAACCATCTGGCTTTTTACACGGGGTTCGCCAACGCCCGGGCGGCCATCAATACCATTGGCCCGGTTTACGAAGAGCGTAAAATTACGGCTAAGCAGTTACCTTCGGATAAGCTGGAATTGCTGTCTTATGATAAAGAAGCTGAGCAACAGCGCCGGTCATTTGTTAGCAGTAGCTATGGTGAAGTAAGTCCGGGAACCGTAGAATTTACCACCGATGCTCTGTTTATGGACCTGTGGTTAAGACCCGGTCTTGCGCCTCGTGACAGAAGTCTGGCGACGGTCAGTGCGCTGGTCGCAACCGGCCAGGTTGAGCAGGTTAACTTCCACCTTAACAAAGCCATGGACAACGGTCTGACCGAAACCGAAGCAGGGGAAGTTATTACCCAAATCGCCTTTTATTCTGGCTGGCCAAAGGCGTTCTCTGCACTTCCGGTGTTTAAGGACATCTTTGCTAAACGCAGTAAATAACTGGTACACCGATAACCTGAAGCCCGCGTTTTGCGGGCTTTTTTATGTGACCGGTCGCGAAGCGACAGAACACCACGGGTTTACCCGTGGATGAATGAGTCCGAGGCCTGTATGCTACGAAGATGGAAGTTCGAGTCTCATCACATGGTCTATATAGACTTCAATATCACGTCGTCTGGGTAACCAAATACAGGCGTCGGATACTGAAGCCTTTCGTCGTGGAGTATTTGCGCAAAGTGTTGCCGAAGCTGCTTCGAAGTATGCCCGGCGTAACGATAGAGCGAATGGGCTTTGATAATGACCATATGCACATGTTGATGGTCATTCCACCGAAATACTCGATAGCAGAAGTGATGGGTAAACTCAAAGCCCAGTCAGCGTCAAACATGAGAAAGACATTCAAATGGCTAGGAAAGGTCTATTGGAATGAAAATATTGTTTGGTCGCCGGGTTACTTTGTAAGCAGCGTAGGCTTAGACGAGCACACAATACGGAACTACGTTGAGCATCAAGGTCGGAAGGATTCAGATCAGCTCCGAATGGAGCTGTAACAGAAAGAACCCCGGGCATGCCCGGGGGAATCTAT
>NZ_MJIC01000001.1 GCF_001758465.1 Marisediminitalea lipolytica | reverse complement strand
CCAACATTCGATTGTTATACGCGTCTTTATACCGTAGCCAGATTATAAGGTGAGACATGTAAAGAACTTTGATGTTGTCGAGTCTGCCATAAATCAAAAGCATTCTGCAAACGTAGCCAATGAGCAGCTGAAGGCTTACCAAAAGCCAGCTCTAGACGAAGAGCCATCTCTGGCGTGATGGCTCCTTTACCATTAAGAACTTTCGACAAGGTTTTGCGGCTAATATCTAAATGCTGAGCTACATCAGTGATAGTGAGTTCTAGAGCATCAATAACAAGAACTTTGAGTATCTCACCTGGATGTGCTGGGTTATGCATATTCATTAGTGATAATCCTCGTAGTTAACGATTTCAACATCTCGTCCAACAAAGCGGTATGTAACTCTCCAGTTACCACTCACTCGGACAGACCAAATATCATTTCTGTTACCTTTGAGTTTATGCATATAAAGGCCGGGTAAATCCATGTCGTCAGGCGTTTCTGCTTGATCGAGATTAGACAGAATAAGACGAAGTTTATTTTCATGCTTCTTCTGAATTCCCGATGTGGTTCCTTTAGCGTAAAACTTCTGAAGGCCTTTATGTATAAAACTCTTAATCATCCGGCCATTGTAACCTCATAGGTTACAACTTGCTAGTGGAATTTTCAGCGCGTATAACACCTAAATATGGGGCACAAACACGTAGGCTAAACTGCGAAGCAGAGCCTGCGTGTTTGTGTCCCACATAATTTTTTTGTTATACGTGCGAGCACCCAACCGTCGCGGCTTGCCGCCAACACCTGCTGATATTGCCAGCAACGCATAACACCTTGAATTACCTTAAAACAACAACCTACAAAATACCAGATGCCAATTGGATCCTGTGAGCAACCTGGAATGCTGAATGCTGGCGTTGCTGACTATCTAAAACTGCGATGATAATGCTGTTGAAACAACTGAAAATGATGGGTGCAAAAACAACCTAGCAAGCAGCCCTACCTAGCCAAAAATCTAATCCTTTGAAGCCTTAAAACAGCTAAGCCCGAATCGGCGTATAACTTCACGCATGAGCAGCAAATCGGAGCCTGCGGAGATTTGTCTGTTCCATGCTATTGTTAGCCGGTTTCACTGTAAATGCATGTAGGCGTTGGTCGCAGGAAATCATGATCCTGCCGCCAAGAACCGGACGACGGTGACATTTGCCTTGAAAAACACAAAGTGCTGGTCTGTGCCAAACATGTTGGCGGCTTCAACATTGAAGGGGACGCGAAAACCCTGGACTTCACGAAAATCTGACAGACTCCCACCAAAAGGCTGGAGCTGATGCTTCTTTTCAGGGTTCGCATCGCTCCACCGCATGAATTGAACCAACACGGGTCGACCTTCGGCATCCACCTTTAGATCTATCGCCTGCGATAGCCCTTTGTGACTTATTGTCACCCGTGCAGTGTCCTGATCCAGAGCTTCCCAAACAACACCTGATCTTGGGAGCAAGGCGGCTGGAGTCCAGAACACAGCCTCGGCAACATATCGGCCATATGCAGCCCGTGCATGGTTCGTATCGCCACCCATGCGGGCAACTGGCATCAGACCGAGAATTCGGAAGCGCGTCCATTTCCCAGTGTCAGAGCCAGACACCGACACGACTCCGGGCATCTTCACCTTCCAGACAAAACCAGTCGGTGCAGCCAGAATCTGCCTTGCATCCATCGGCTGATAGTTTGGGTTATCCCGTGTACCCAGACTGAATTCTCCCCCCATGTCGATTTCAGCCACAGTCAGCAACGGTGTGCCAGGCGAAATGGCAAAGTTAAAGAATCGCCGGGCGGGCTCAGGCAGATCGGCAACCATCACGGGGTCATATATACCTGGGTTTTGAGGTTGTAAAGCTGCCAGTCGTTTCCATTCCATTCGGTCGGCACGCTCGTCCCACAGGCGAATTGCAATCAGCGCCAACAAGGCAAACCCCAGCATTGACAAAATGAAATATATAGAATTCATGAACAGTTCGTCTCCCCTTCCGTGAGTGTTGTTCCGGCTCACGTGCATGGCATTGCTAGCAGATATAGCGATCGTTGCCAGCCGCTCTTCCATTTCTCTGACCACCGCAGTCGTATCATCCACTATGCCGACATCAGTATTGATTTGAAAAGCTATGGTAACTCCATGGTCTGGATAGTGGCGCAAACTGGAACTATAACCGGGTATCCACCCGCCATGTCCATAGACGGGCCCAAATGGTCCTGATCGATAAATGCCAACCCCTGCTCCATAGTAGACGTTGGGATTATCAGGGCTGATTGGAACCGGCCGCAAGAGTTCCTTCAGATAGTCGCCGGGCATCGCATTGCCCCCGAACAATGATGCCCCCCACCTCGCAAGGTCGCGTGAATTACTCACCAAACCACCGCCAGTCCATTCGAATCCGGGATGCCATACCATCATGCCATTTGCTTGGATTGTTTTTCGGGGAAGCCCGAAAGCATTTTCTGCTCCCATATAGCCGGCAGCCAACCCGGGCAGCAATCGTCTGTCAGACGGCGCAGTCAGAGTGAGATCAAGCGGCGCCAGAAAGCGTTCGTGTATTTCTTCGTAATAGGTTCTGCCTGCAGCAGCTTCTATCACCAGCCCCAGCAAGATATACCCTGTGTCGGAGTATGACCACCCCTCACCCGCTTCGAAAAGTGGCGACATGTCCAGAACAAAATCAATCAAGTCCTCAGGCGAAAAGGGGTTTTGATTTTCACGCCATCGGTGAGAGACCTCAGTTGCAAAGCTTTCCAAATGGACATGGTCCGGTAATCCTGAACTGTGGTTCAGAAGGTGACGTACGGTCATTACAGCGTGATTGGGTAAGCGGGTAAACCACTGCCGATCACCAAGCCATTGCGACACCGGTGCATCCAGCTCCAGCACGCCCTCGCGAGCAAGCGCCAAAGCAGTCGCTCCAACAAAAGTCTTGCCAATGCTGGCTGTAAGCATCCGAGATCGCACCGTCATCTGCGTCCCATCTTCGACATCGGCTAGTCCGGTTGCGAAAACGCCGGTTGTGCCATCTCGTAACACATAAGCAGCCGTTGCGCCTGGAAAACCATATTCTTCCTGAAAGCCATCGAGTGCTGCTTGAAAATCTTCATGAGAATCAAGTGTCGCTGCGGCATCGGCAATAGCCGGAAAGGTGATCAAAAGTGGACAAAGCCCTGTCGATATCAGCAGAAGTGGGAAGAGGACCAATATGGCGATGCGGATACGCCCCCCCGCAACAGTGCTTAAAGACGTTTTGGATATAGTTGGCATTCTGCTTTCCTTATCATCCGCCGTAGCCTCAAATCGGTGGTCACGTCACGCTCGGAATCAAAAAAACATTACGGGGTTTTCGATTGCGGAATAACTTCTGTGACGGAACCTTCTTTTGTGAGCATATCCTTGTGTTTCCACCAGACGATAAGGGTTGCAACAACGATCAGCAGGTATGTGTCATAGGGTTGCGCATCCGGAAAAATCGGATTCATGAGTGAAAAGTGGAAGAACGCGGATAAAAGAATGCTGCCACGCGAGCTGTTGAACAGTGCCGTTGCAATGACGCTGATCGCCAGACATCCAGCAAAGAATGCCGCGAATGACCACTCGCTCTGCTGGGTTCCGCTCAACAGGAAGGCTGGCAGGTGCCAAAGCCCCCAGATGGCTCCAAGAACCAACCCAGCCCAAAGCGGAGCAAACTTCCGCTGTAGAAGAGGGAGTGCCAGCCCCCGCCAACCGAACTCCTCAATCGGGCCCTTGATGGCGGCAAGGGCCAACGCTATGAGTAAACCCTGAAAGGATGCAAATGGAAAAGGTTCCGTTAGGAGGTTCCCTCTGATCGCCGAACCGACAATGAAGATCAATGGTATGCCAATGATAAGAAAGGCATACCAGGCCACGCTGCAGCGCCATAGCAATGCCCGGCCAAGGAAACGCTGCAAACCGCTGAGGCCGCCGTTACGGCCAACAAGAACAAATGCTGCGATTGCAGGCGCGTAAACAGCCAGGAAAAAAAGCGGATGGTTGCCGGTAAGCTGGCCAAACACCGTTCCCATAAGATCCGGGAGTAGGATGTACAGTCCAAGGATACCCCAGGCGATACCGAACGAAATCAGCAAAAAAGGGATAAATGAACGGAACTGCACTTGGCATGTTTCGGGTACTGAGGTCGTTTGATGCATGTTTTATTCTTTCTTGGCTAACGCCCGGCACAGCGGACAATTTGTAGCGACGAAGGAGCGGAGAATTGTTCCGACTGCTGCCGCTTGTTAAGCATTTCCATTTACAGCTAGGAGCCTCCTTTCCTCATCCATCCTCAGCATTTCTTTACCTTTTTCCATTTGTTCATCAGTAGGGTCAGGTAGCTCTTCAAACCATTTAGTCCATCGACTTGCTATTGCATTGATAGACACCTCGTCGGTGTGCCCACGGTGTAATTGGCCTTTAATAAGAGAAAATAGCTCCGGCGCTAACTCTTTCTCATCCATAAACCTCTTAAAGACCCAGAGGTATATATCTACCAATTCAAGACCAGTGCTATCAGTACCAGCAGTACACGATATAGGCGTTTCCGGCATACCACTAAAATCAATTTCAGGGAGCCCCGGACCGTTAACCAAAGGAAGGTCTTTCCCTTTTGCGTAAAAATCTGAGAGTTTCTTTTGTGCAGTATTAAACTGTGATTGCTGATCAACAATTATTTTTGATGCTGTCTTCCCGTTCTTTAGCAATCTAGATGCGATGCCGTGCATCACTGATTGAAAGCCAATCAGGTTGGGCGTTATTTGTAATAGATCCTTCTTGCTTTTTACGTTGTAATATATTTCGTCTGGATTCGCAGCAGCCCACGTTAAGGAGTCAGTGATAACTTGACGAGATCGCTCATCAGGTAAGTTGTCGACTCTAGATATTAGCGTATTACATATATCTACCAAGGAAACATTAGCTTCATTGGTTTTTAGATTTATTCTAGCTGCCCATGCTGCCTTCAATAGCTCCTCATCAAACAATGAGGCTAATTTTAAAAGTAAAACATACCGCATTGGGGTCCAATAAGACGTCCAAGGGACTGCTGGGTTCATACCCTGATCAAATACTTGGTCAAAAAAACTAATAAGAGCGTGATCAACTTTAGCCACACGATAAATATCAAACCGGAGATCATAGCGTTTTCTCAATGATTCAATATCTTTGACTATTGTTACTAATTTTCCATTGCCAAGCTCAGATGCATGAAGCCTCTTAACCCCGAGCTTCTTTCTGATTTTCTTTACTCTACTTTCTGCAGCTGCATCCAAATTTATTTTACTCGACAATACGCCGTAATAGAGTATTGGCTGGGTCTCATCAAAAAGATTCGGGCCAGTGTGCCCACTTTCATCCACATAAAAATACAAGCTCAATTCTCCATGCTTACTCTAGATGCTTAACACCCACATAAGGGGCAGTAACACATGGGCTAAAATCCGAGCGAAGCGACAGAGCCCATGTGTTACTGTCCCAGGGAGCTTGCGACCGACTTAATGTGATTGTTAAACCTAACAACTTAGCCTAAAATGACCTAATTAAAGACCTATTTGGAGACCTTTATGACAACTAGAGTTTTAGCTGAAGTAGCTGCAAGCATTACTGAGCTCAAAGCAAACCCCATGAAAGTTGCGGGCAGCGCATACGGTGATCCTGTAGCCATACTAAATAGAAATGAACCAGCTTTCTACTGTGTACCTGCTGAAATTTATGAAAAAATGATGGATCGCCTAGAAGATCTGGAACTGCTTCATCTAGTTCAAGAAAGAAATAGTGAAGAAAGCGTTTCGGTAAGTTTAGATGACCTATAAGCTAGAATTTAAGAAAAGCGCGCTTAAAGAATGGAGCAAGCTCGGTAGTACTTTAAAAGAGCAGTTTAAGAAAAAGCTGTCTGAAAGACTTGATGCACCACATGTTGCGCCAGACAGAGTGATGGGCGCGGAAAATGTATACAAAATCAAGTTGAGACAATCCGGCTATAGACTTGTATACCAAGTCCGCGATGACATTGTGATTGTCACAGTACTTGCAGTCGGTAAACGTGAAAGAAATGAAGCTTACAAAAAAGCGTTAAAAAGGCTGGATGCTGACTAAAGGGTTTAACACCTAAATATGGGGCACAAACAGGCAGGCGATAATCGCGAAGCCGCCTGCCTGTTTGTGTCCCAGCCCGCCTGCGGGCGACATAATTTTTTTGTTAGGTGCCACTTATGCGATACCACGAAAATACAAATACAATAGCGAGCAATATGGGAATTATTGCTGCCCCGCCACCTGAATACCCATTAATGTGCACCAACTTATCAAATGGGGCCACGATATTGTTGTTTTGTGATAGTTGATAAACCAATTTCGAATTATCTGTCGGCTTGTACCAAACCCGAAGTTTGCCGCCAGCACTCAATGCTGATAAAACATGGGTATAAAATGGATTGTTCTCTGTGATTACAAACTCTACGTCTGAGACGGTAAATGTGGTGATTTCATAGCTAGGTTTTCCGCCAGTTTGCCGAGTTTTGAATTTAACAGGTTTATAACTTGAGACTACTGAATATTCTTCTATTTTAGGTACCTCTGCATCAATTTGTTTTTGAATCCAAATTGAACTTGCTAGCCCAATTAAGATTAATAAGATTGAGATGTAAAGTTTTGTCATTAGCACCTAACGCCCGCATAACGGGCAAAAACACGTAGGCTACAATACCAAGCGAAGCGCAGGGAGCCTACGTGTTTTTGTCCCTAGCGAGCGCAGCGAGTGGTTAATGCGTTTGTTATGTGCGACTAGCCAAAACCTAGATCTTGGACAAACCGACTATCTAAAGTAACTTTATGCCTTGGCACGCTATAATCCGACTCTAGCACATCAAGTAAATCAGGCATCACTTCCTTAAAGCTGATATTAGTGCCCTTCTCTGCATTAACTTTACTGGCAATGTAATTAGCAAACTCTCCGACAGTATAGATATTAGTAACTTCTTCATCGGGCATTTCTACACCAAATTTCTCTTCAGCCCACAATACGATTTCTACAGTATCCAAGCCCATGCTGAATTCCTTCTTAGCACATAACGCCCCAAGCAGGGGCAATAACACGTAGGCTATAATACGGAACGAAGTGACGGGAGCCTACGTGTTAGTGTCCCGCTGACTTGGTTTGTTATGTGGCTTACTGCGTAACTATGTAAGTCTCCGCAGATAAGAACCAACCGTTTTTGTACATACACTCTACGATAAAAGCATATTGGATATCACGACTTGGTGCTTGAGCATCAATTAGATGCTCATTTATCTTGCTCTTGCAGAGTGAAAAATCCTTTTCAGCGCCGACTATATTATTATCTGTAGGTGGAATTTCTGGGTTTCTAACCCAATGAGTAACATACCCAAAATAGTCGTAGTTATCCTGATAAGAGAATTTTAACTCTTCCTCTTTGGGCTTGGTCGAAGTGCAACCGCACAGAACGGCCATAAGCAAAATGCTAAAAAATCGGTTCATTCTCAACTGCCACATAACTTCTAAATATGGGGCACAAACAGGTAGGCTACAATGGCGAAGCCGCCTACCTGTTTGTGTCCCAGCCCGCCTGCGGGCGACATAATTTTTTTGTTAGGTTGCTTACTCATTTACAACCACCAATTCCTTTGCCTTGAAAGATTTTAATTTACCAGAAAATATCGTACGTCCTTGATAATAAAATTCACACTGAGGTAATTCTGGACTATTAAACCCCCAATGTTCATCTCCCTTTCGCATATATGTTCCATGAGTTTGAAATCCATTATGAGCAATAATGAGAGTACCTAAACTATCAGAGGATGTTGCAGACTCATTTAAATCAGAAGCGACATTTGAAGCTATAGTTCCTTCATCTCCTATGCATTTAAATGAGACGCCCCGGACGGGAGACTTGTTGCTATCTACAAATACGAATGAATACTGCCTCGCAGGGGAGCTGCCATGCCACATGACTTCAGTAGCCCTATCAGTTGGGCCGGAAGTGCAGGCCACTACTAAGAACATTAAAACAACAGCTAGAAATCGATTTAGCATCGGCAACCTAACACTAAGCTTTGGGGCGCATGCACGGGGCTATAATCGCGAAGCGGCCCCGTGTATGCGTCCCAGCGACCGAAGGGAGTGCCAACAGCGTTTTGTTATGGCTTCTTCCCTGGAGGTTTAGGCTTGGGCACATTGTGATTCCTAACATTACGAGGTCCCGGCGGTGGCGGCGGAGGTGGTGGTTGTTTAGACATGTTTTACCTCTTAAGTTAAAGCCATTATTTTTAAAACGATGGTCGCGATCAAAGCTAGAAACAAACTAACGCTCAATGCCCTTACCGTAAAGTAAAGTTGCTCGGAACGATAGTCATTATTTCTGGCATTGTAGGAGCCATATTCTGTGTAACTTTCTAAAAGGAATTTATTGAAGTAAGACTTAACAAGATCTTCTTTTTCATCAAATTCTGCGTAAGTTGACTCTAAAGTCTGGTAGTAATCTTCAATGTCCTTTGCTGTAGGCATATACTGATCGACCAGCCCTGACCAGCAATTTTTAAAATGATAGCACGCAACAAACAACGAAATAGATGCAAAGGTTAGGAGCATATAGAAAACGAAGTTTTCACAAATAGTGAAAGAGTTTGTATCAAAATTAAACACATATGACAGAAGCCCGAAAATGGCAACAATGACTGCCATGGGTAGATTCAGACGAGCATTAATTTTTTCTCTTCGCTCTATCTCAAAAAGATACATCTTTTCATAAAGCTTTAAATTCTCATCATTTTTCAATTTGAATCATCCTTGAGCCATAACGCCTAAATATGGGGCACAAACAGGCAGGCTACAATGGCGAAGCCGCCTGCCTGTTTGTGTCCCAGCCCGCCTGCGGGCGACATAATTTTATTGTTATATGACACGCTGTTTAAACCTTTTTATTTGTTTTACTTTTTTAATTGGCAAGACAAGCGCGAATCCGATTAGAGCTAAAAAGCCCACTATTATTGCCAGCCAAAGAAATAGTTTACTTAACTGGAACATTGCCCAAATGCACGCAGCAAAAACTAAACATTGACTAGCTACGAGCAACAGAGTTTGAAGGCATTTATGTAAAGAAAACAGGGTGCCACATTTACGACATCTCAACGGTACATCGAATAACAGCATGGCTTTACCAAAAGCTGATATTCCATCTTTCTTACATTCTGGACAATGCATAAATTCCCTTTGGCATATAACGCCTTGCTCACCGGCACATACTGCGGAGAACGTTTTTGTGTAAAAATGGAGCGCCAGCGACACACACAAAAACGAGCGTAGCAGTATGTGTCAGGTGGAGCAATTTGTTAGGTGCGAACCTACTAGCTAGGCCAGCGCGCTAGTGCCAAGTTACTCATTTATAACGCTCAGAAGACCAACCCAATTTCTGGCAAGTCTTAAAAATGTGCTTTGGAAGGCACTCTTCAGGAGCTGGCAACTTAGGAGATAGATCGCCCTCAATTTCCTTTTCAGCTAATGCCACGAGCTTTGAGCAAAACATCTCATGCTTTATCCTGACAAGATAGCGACCAAACTGAGTAGTGCTGAATAACTTTTCCGTTGTAGGAACGCCCATATTTGTTCGAAACGACCATATGGTAAGCGCCGCCCATATGGAAAAGAAGCAGGCAACACAAACTAGGGCAAGAATATAACTACTAAGTGTTGCTCCTAGCTCTCGGTTTATCGAAAATAATTCAACCGCTGATAGCACAAAAAATATTACTACTACTGCCCAAATGAATGATCCCGCCATCGTCAATCCGGCATGGAGTAATGTGTAGCTCTTCGACTTATTAGACTTTGTGAAATTTTTGAGTCGATCATTTTGCTCTGAGGTTAGTGGCTGAGGTCGTTCGAAAACTACTAGCTGATCACTTTCGTTGAGAAGATCGGCAAAGCTGCGCTCACGAACCTCATCTTTTCGATCCGAGGTTGGTACTGCCTCAAGTATCGTATCGGAGGATGTTGCAATAGCCACATGGCTCCAATTGCTCTTCGTGAATCTACGAACAAGCTTACTGCCGCGAGCTTCATTCCGCGAGATGATAATGTCACCAGCTTTCACTTACCGGGGCCTCCGAGCTGATAAGCACCTAACGCCCTAATTTGGCGGCACAAACGCGTGGGCTATACTGCGAAGCAGAGCCCGCGTGTTTGTGTCCCCAACATTTGATTGTTATGTGCCCTGTCACAATTCCACCTGCTGTCCTTTGATAAATTCTCCAGTGATACCGGGCGATTCACCAGCCCCACCAAAGGACCTGTGGCTAAGGCTTTCATGAAAATTAACATTAACAGATTTATTCCCGAATATTAATACATACCCTGCTACTGATTTTTCACAATAACCCTCTGATTCAACGATATAATCTGTTCTTAAATCTCGAGTTCCATATTCAAAATCGGTATATTTTAATATGACATTTTCACGTGTGATTTGAAGTTCAAAACTCCAATGGGTTTCACTATGACTTTTGTAAGTCCCGAGCAACTGTTCGCAAGAAAAGGACTTAACTGACAATAATAAAAGTAAAAATGCGAGCTTCTTCATATTGGCACATAACACTAAGCTAAGGGGCACAAACACACAGGCTAAACTGCGAAGCAGCCTGTGTGTTTGTGTCCCAGCAAGACGCCCTGGCGGATTGCGCCTTAAGTGCCTTGTTAGCTTTTGATTTTAAAAAGCCTATATAGTCCATAACAACCTATCAATGCTGGAAGTTCATATATAAAAAACATTAATGCAGGAACATTTGAATACTCACCGAAATTCCTAGATACAGATAGTAAGGCAACTAAGAGAAGACCGACAAGAACGCCCAACATGAATAGATATTTTAACGAACTATTTTTTTTAAAAAATTCTGTAGACACGAATATACAACAGTTTAAGGAAATAATTGAAAATACAGCAAATACAATTAAGTAAGACAGTCCCATAAACATTTCGGGGACGCTACCGTCCCCAAACAGTTTGGGACTAAGCCCTATAAGCATAAATAAGCTACCAATCAAACATAAATTCATTGGTAGCAATGCCAAAAATAAAAGAAAATTTCGAATCATCAATTTAGAAAGCTAACACCCAAATAAGGGGCGCAAACATGGCGGTTATAATCGGAGCGACACAACCGCCATGTTTGCGTCCCAGCGAGCCTGCGAGCGACTTTATTTTTTTGTTATGTGACTACCCGAAAAAGCAACCATGCTCGTCATTGCTAACCGTTGTAAACACTGATTCTATTGTCTTTACCTCGGGCACTGGCTCGTACCTGTACCATTTGAGGTCTTGACGCATCCAGTAGATTTTCCAGAAGCCTTTCGATTTAACGAAACTTGCTTTAGCAAATGGATACTCCTTGAATTCAGTTGGATTGTTCCAAACTGGACGAACTTCAAAAATATACAAAGACTGGTCTTCCAAGCGCCAGCCAATATCCAGTTTACTTCGAATTTCTGGTGGTGGTCTTCGTGCAGCCAGAAAGGATGTTGCTGCCTTTTCAATTTTCTTAATTTCAAATTCACTTAAAGCCATAGAATCCTAAATTCCATGTGGCACATAAAACGCCTAGCACACGGGCAATAGCGAAGGGCCACTTTTTTGCGCTCTTTGCAAAAAAGGGGAACTGCGCGTTATTGTCCCGTGCTGCGCTTTGTTAGCCCCAACACTGAACGTTCGCAGCTTTGCTGCCCTGCTCCAAGATGTTTGCATTACTTAATTGCCCTTCCCTGATTTGCATTTACCTTAAACAACCACCAGAAAAACAACAACTGATTTTTGCGTTAACCTTTTGCCGGAACTGATAAAAGCTGCGTGACCAATGAACCTAAAAATTGCACGTTACGATTGCTGATTAAAGCACCGGCCGCTTACAACGAAAGACTGCACGCGCCGCGCAAACCACGGGAAGAAAATAGCTTGATGAATTGATGGCCCTGGACACAAAAATAACCAATGGAGGTGGGACGCTAAAACGAGTGATGATACCGGCGTTAACACTACCCCGATCTTTTATTTTTGAATGAATTAACGAATGGGGGCTAACGCCCAGCTCAGCGGGCAATTGGAGCGCAGCGTAAATTGGTCCGCTGCAGCTGTTTGTTATGTTTATATTCCCCTGACATTAGAACCTTCGATAGTTGCAAGTCCTTTTGCCGTGCCTTTATCAGAAAAAATCGTTACTCGCAAAAACTCGCAATCTTCAATAGTACAGTTTTTAAATACGAGCATGCCTGTCATTAAAACATTATCTGGTAAAGCTATAAAATCACCGCACTCACTAAATCCATTATTATGAATTGTGCCTCCTAGAAGAACTAATGATGACGGCCCCACAAACTTACAGCCTTTAAAATGTTTGTTTTCATGTAGTTGAATAGTTGGAAGTTTAAGATTTTCGAGTGGGATGATTTTATCTTTAAAAGACGAATCCAAAGGATTTATAGTGTTAGACTTAGCCATCTCTTCGGTAGCTTTATCTTTTTTGTTTAGACCCCAAACAGAATAAAACAAAGCGCCAATCGCAACTGCTGTTTCAACCAAGAAAGTATTAATAAGGATACTGCGTTCCGTCTCTTTTACATCGCCAAATCCAAAAAACAACATTGCTAGGGTTCCCAAAGCGGTAAGGCCATAAACCGTGACGAACAAATAGAAAAGTATTGTTTTTGCCTGTCTTTCCATATTTTCCCCTTTACGCAGGAACTCTCGATTAAACATAACACCCAAATAAGGGGCGCAAACATGGCGGTTATAATCGGAGCGAAGCGACACAACCGCCATGTTTGTGTCCCAGCGAGCCTGCGAGCGACTTTATTTTTTTGTTATGTGCGTTTGAAAAAACTGCGTTTAACTACGCAGATAACTGACAAACTTTAGCGTTTCCTTGATTGCATAAAAAGCCATTAATGCCACGGCCACTATAGAAAGAATAAAAACGAACCACGTTGGAAAATGGTTAAGGATTCTAGCCTTCCTGCTTACTAGTTCGATGCTTGTTCCGTCTTGCCAGGCTTCGAAAATGGATTTTGATAACCAGCACATACCAAGCGTCATTAACCAGAAAAAGAGCGCCGCTAAAAAAGCAATTTCGGTATCGCTATTTTCTTTTTGCATGTTACTCCGAGCACATAACACCCGCATAACGGGCAGAAATACGTAGGCTATAATACCGAGCGAAGCGAGGGCAGCCTACGTGTTTTTGTCCCCAGCGAGCGCAGCGAGTGGTTAATGCGTTTGTTATGTGCGCCTGAATATTACCTTTTTACGGTTTATCGAGCCTAACTTTACCATGAGCGAATAACAAATATTGGGGAGCAAAACCAGTGAATAATATACACCCTGAAACATGAAACATTAAGGCGCCAACAAAAATTGCTATTAAGACAATATAGTGAAATGGCTCTAGAATTAATGCTTTAATTGCTGCTAATAATGCAATACTTGAACACAAAACGAGAAAAAAAGCACAAAGCTCTTACGACAGGACCCAACTTTTGTATTTCGGAATATTCTTCGTCCTGAGTATCCATAGTTTTCCCTTTAGCACATAACAATTTAATATGTATTTATACGGTGTAAAAACTTACACCGATATGGTGTATACAGTTACACCATAATAAGTCTACAACTCCTTTAAATACAATTCTTTATTTTGCTCAATATTGGTGCGCATCTCGATAAAATCAGTAACTACATCACTATGGTGAATTATATTTTTCCACAAACAATATCTGCTATCTCAGGAATAACACTGTGTTTTGGTACGGTAAAATTAGAACCCTTCATTCGGTCAGTTAAGTAGCGTTTTACTACATGGTAGATTTCGTAATAAAAGGAATTTATATGCAATCACCATTTATCAATGCCGTTTACGAATTCATGATGCTGAAAAGATACGCAAAACGTACTATTCAGAGCTACCTGGTTTGGATTGCCGACTTTATCCGGTTTCATAAATATCAACATCCTAAGACTATGGGCGATCAAGAAGTGTCACTTTATTTAACTCATTTGTCTGTAAAGCGAAACCTGTCCGCCAGTACACAAGCGAGTGCTTTGAATGCCTTAGTATTTTTATACAATAAGTACCTGTTGCAACCGCTTAGCAAAGAAATGGAATTTGTTAACAGTGGGCGAAAACCAAAACTGCCTACCGTATTAACTATCAGTGAGGTTCAGCAGCTTTTAACCAATATCCCCGAACGCCAGTCTTTACCGGTTTCCATGCTTTATGGCAGTGGGTTACGACTCATGGAATGTGTGCGGCTCAGGGTTAAAGATATCGACTTTGATTATCGTTGTGTCAGAATTTGGCAGGGGAAAGGAGGTAAACACCGGGTTGTCACGTTGTCAGATACACTTATTGCCCCGTTAAAAACGCAAAAAGAAAAGGTCAGGCATTTACTTGAAAGAGATTGCAGCAATCCAGAATTTGCCGGTGTATGGATGCCACACCAACTCGCCAAAAAGTATAAAAGCGCGAATAAATCTCTGGAATGGCAGTACTTGTTTCCAGCCAGCAAAACCAGTATAGACCCTGAGTCAGCCCTGCGCCGTCGTCATCATATTGATGAGAAACAACTACAACGGGCAGTAAGACAAACGGCCCAAGAAATCGGCTTGCAGAAATCGGTTACCCCTCACACTCTGCGCCACTCCTTTGCCACTCATTTACTTTTAAAGGGCGCCGACATTCGTACCGTTCAGGAACAACTGGGTCACAGTGATGTAAGAACAACACAGATTTACACGCATATATTACAGCGGGGAGGCAGTGCGGTGGTAAGCCCGCTTGAGTCCATATAATCTCAGGCGGGCAAATCAGAACAAGTTGAGCTATCGATTACTCTTTGTCGTAAAGAATATCCATTACATCAGCCAGTTCGGTTTTACCGGCACGCACTTCTTCTTCGCTCATATCGGCAATTTCATGGGGAAATACCAGCCAGTCGTCACTTTCATTTACAAAGTAGTCAGGCACCATTTCGGTTTTGTTATTATTTGGCTTGTAGTATGGGCAGGCAATGCGAATGTCTTTTGGCATATTCAGGCGCATTAGTTTTTTAATTTGTTTGATCAGCGCATCCACACTGCGGCCAGAGTCAAATACATCATCCACAATCAGCAGTGCGTCTTCGGCATTGGCATTTTCAATTAAGTAATGCAGGCCGTGTACACGAATTTCTTTGCTCTGTTTATTAATGCCGTAGTAAGAAGAGGTTCTTACGGCAATGTGATCCGTAGGGCATTTTTTAAATTCAAAAAACTCCTGCACAGCAATACCGATAGGAGCACCACCACGCCAGATGCCTATAATAAATTGCGGGCGAAAGCCGTCTTTATACACTTTTGAGGCAAGTCGGAAAGAATCCTGCAACAGGTCTTGCGACGTAATAAATACTTTATCCATAGAATCGGTAACCGGGCGAAAGAAAAGAAAAAGATTATAGAAAACTTTACGCCACAATGCACGGCAAAAGCCAAAAACCTGACCATTTAATCAAGTTTTATGATTCCTGTTGAAGCACTTTGGCCGGTTGTACTTTCATTGCTCGCTGTGCCGGATACCAACTGGCCAGTAAACAAAGTGCCAGTGAAAATAACGTCACCCACACAATCTGATGCCATTGCACGTCAATGGGCAAACCAGGTCCGTCGGCCGAGAGCGCCAGATGAATGCCCAGCAGGCTCAATACATCGTTCAGGTAAATCACTGCCAAAATCCCCAGTACCGCGCCAATTACCGCCCCTTTTAATCCATTAAAAATACCGTTAAGCATAAATATCGCTCGCACCGTTGCCACGGTCATGCCCTGAGAGAGCAATATAGCGATATCGCCACTCTTTTCCGACACCACCATCACCAGCGCAGACACAATGTTAAAAGCCGCTACAGCTATAATGAGCAGCAACATCAAAAACATCATGTTCTTTTCCATTTTTACGGCATCAAACAATGGCCCCTGGCGCGAACGCCAGTCACTGGTTTCTAATCCGGCCTGATTAAGGGCCGATACTATCCCCTGATAGTTAAATGCGTTGTCCAAAAACAAACGCACATCGGCTGGCGCAGTTTTGGGCTTTCGAAGCAGACGGGTTAAGTCATCCAAACGCAGGTAAATTACCTTGTCGTCTAATTGCGAGCCTAGGTTAAATATCGCCGCCACCGTCACCAGCCGTTGGCTTGGCATTCGCCCGAACGGTGTGTAAACAGTGGCCCCTGCGGCCATTACCCGTATCTGATCGCCCACGTTTACTTTTAATTCCCGGGCCAGCGTCCAACTGATGATGGCAGCAAACTTTATCTCGTTGAGTTTATTAAAGTTGCCTTCCAGCATATGGTTACTCACTATGCTGTGCTCATCCATTGTGGTTGGCACTATTCCCTGTAACTGCACACCACGTAATGCCTGGCGGGATTGCACCAGTCCCTCGGCTTCACGAAAGGCACTCACTGCCCTTACCCCGGGTAAGTCCAGCTGTTGCACTGTATCTACGGTGGCATTGTGGGCCAATACCTGCGGCACAATGCCTAAAATACGCTGGCGCAGTTGTGCCTCAAAACCGTTCATTACCGAAAGCACAATAATCAGCGACATTAACCCAAGCGCGATCCCCGCCACCGAAAAACGGTTAATAAAGGCCACAAAACTATTATGTTTGCCTGCTGTGGAATAACGCAGAGCAATGTATGCAGAAAGCGGATACGCCATGAAAAATTCACCTGTGCCGGATTACGCACTGCCTTGGTATTCACGCTACCCTGCACTACGCTTAATCAATACGGCACCTTGTACGTTTTAATGATAAACAAAGACTTAAGCTCGGTGCATAATACGTGTAAGCTACCCTGCACACAAGTCAGCCTGGAGAGTATTGTGGAATCGTTAACCCTGGCAGAAAAACAAGCACAATTTAATGAGTTTTTCTTAATCAGCCACGCTATCAAAGTAAACATGCGCGAGCTGAATGCAGACTTTGTCCTGCCAGAAAACGAGCAACTCGAAGAGCACATGCCCTATGCGTTTCGCATTGCCAGCGAAATGGCCAGCATCGAATCTCAGGCCCTGCGCCCACTGCGCAATTTAAGCGACCACGCCGCCGATCTGGTCAACTATTTAAGTCATCAGTCGCGTAAAATCGATTTAATGATGTCGTATATTTTGCATCAACAGGACGATCCGGATTACCGCTTCGAAAGTATCAGGTTCGGCGGTGGTGGTGTCATTATCAACCACCCCACGCCACTGGAGGCTGGTACCCGGGCAGAACTTAAGCTGTTTGTATCAGAAGAAGCGGCTGCCATTTTTTGCTATGGCGAAGTTATTACTTGCCAGCAAGAGCCGGATGGCTACCATATAGCCTTTATTTTTACCCGGATCCGCGAACAGGATCAGGAACTGTTAGTCAGAGCCAGTTTGCATTTACAAACCCAACAGTTACGTAAGCGCAGTCAGCAAAAAGACACCTAAAACTGTAATTGCTCATCAACAAGTATCGTTAAGGAATCATGACAGCCACGCTTAATTCTTTGCCACTGCCCAAAGCCAAATCCTCCGGGGGTTTTCAGGATCAACAACAATGGGGCCAGTTGCAGGGCAGCAGTCGCGCGCTCGCCGTTGCCCAGGCCAGTCAACAGGCCGGGCGCCCTATCGTACTGGTCACCGCCGACACGCCATCGGCGCTAAAACTCGAAAAAGAAATCCGTTATTTCCAGGGCAGTCAGCACAACCTGCCGGTAACGCTGTTCCCGGATTGGGAAACACTCCCCTACGATACGTTTTCGCCGCACCAAGATATTGTTTCTCAGCGTCTGGAAACCTTATTTCGCTTAACTCAGGAACCCAGCGGCATTTTTATTGTGCCCATAAACACCCTGATGCAGCGTTTAGCACCAGTAGAATATATTGGTCAGCATTTACTGTTACTTAAACGTGGCCAGCAGCTCGATCGCGATCAGTTTCGTCGTCAGCTGGAGCAGGCCGGTTATCTGCACGTCAGTCAGGTAATGAGTCACAGCGAATTTTCCATTCGCGGCAGCATTATCGACCTCTATCCTATGGGCTCAAAAGAGCCCTACCGTATCGATTTATTCGATGACGAAGTCGATTCCATCCGCCTGTTCGACCCGGATACCCAGCGCTCCAGCGATGCGGTAGAAGAAATCCGCATGCTCCCGGCTAGGGAATTCCCTACCGATAAAGCGGCGCTTAATTTATTTCGTCAGCAGTTTTTAGAGCGGTTCGATGCCAGCAACAGTGGCGAATCGGTGTTTAACCAAATCACCCGCGGCACTATGCCTAGCGGTGTGGAATATTACCTGCCGCTGTTTTTCGAAAAAACCGCCACCTTATTTGATTACTTTCATCCCGACACGCTCATGATGCTGCACGGCGATGTCAGCGATGCCTGCGAATTTTTCTGGACCGACCTAAACGAGCGTTACGAGCAATACCGCTACAACAAACACCGGCCGTTGCTGGCGCCCATGGAACTGTTTATACCGGTTAACGAACTCTTTGCCGGGCTTAAACAATGGCCGCGGGTCACGCTTTCACCCCAGGCGCTGGATGAAGCCGCAGGCAAACACAATTTGCACTGTGACATACTCGACGATATAGCGCTTAATCCACAGAAAAAGGAGCCAGCCCAGGCCCTGCTGAAAACTTTGCAAGAGGCCCGGGAACGGGGCGCAAAAGTGTTGTTTCTGGCCGAATCCCAGGGGCGGCGCGAAAACCTGCTCGGTATTCTTGGCAAATATAAAATAAAGCCCGTTGAGTTTGCCCATTTCGATGATTTTCTTACCAGCCATGAACCTGTTGGTATTTCCATTGGTATGGTCGAGCACAGCTTCCGCTGGGCCAATTCCGATGGCGAGCTGCTGTTTATCACCGAAACCCAGTTACTGGGCCATAAAATCAGTCAGCGCCGTCTGCGTACGGCACAAAAGCCCACCGACGAAAACGCCATTATTCGCAACCTGGCGGAGCTGTCAGTTGGCCAGCCAGTGGTGCATCTGGATCACGGGGTTGGTCGCTACATCGGCTTACAAACATTGGATGCTGGCGGTGTAGCCACCGAATTTTTAACCATTGAATATGCCAAGCAGGCTAAGCTGTATGTGCCGGTAGCGTCACTGCATTTAATTTCCCGCTACAGCGGCGGCGAACAAGACTCCGCCCCGCTGCACAGTTTAGGCTCCGACGCCTGGGAAAAAGCCAAGAAAAAGGCCGCCGAGCGAGTGCGCGATGTCGCCGCCGAATTGCTCGATGTGTATGCCAAGCGCGCCGCTAAACCTGGCTTTGCTTACCCTATCAACTGGGAAGAATACCAGGCCTTTTCCGACAGTTTCCCCTTCGAGGAAACCGCCGATCAGATGCAGGCCATCAACGCCGTTATTCAGGATATGGGTAGCCCGCAGGCAATGGATCGCCTGGTATGTGGTGACGTTGGTTTTGGTAAAACCGAAGTGGCCATGCGTGCTGCGTTCTTGGCAGCTAATCAGGGTAAGCAGGTGGCCATTCTGGTGCCCACCACCCTGCTAGCTCAGCAGCATTTTGAAAACTTTAAAGATCGCTTTGCCAACTGGCCGTTTCGCATCGAAGTGGTCTCCCGCTTTGTTAGTGGCAAAGCCACTCAAACCGTCATGGACGGCATCGAACAAGGCACCGTTGATATCGTGGTAGGCACCCATAAGCTGTTAAGCGACACCATTAAATTTAACGATCTTGGCTTAGTGATTATCGACGAAGAACACCGCTTTGGTGTGCGCCAGAAAGAAAAATTTAAGGCGCTACGGGCCGATGTGGATATTCTCACCCTTACTGCCACGCCGATCCCGCGTACGCTTAACATGGCCATGTCCGGCATGCGGGACCTATCCATTATTGCCACCGCACCGGCCAAACGTCTGGCTATTAAAACCTTTGTGCAGCAGCGCGATAAAGCGGTGATCCGCGAGGCGATTATGCGGGAGATCCTGCGTGGTGGTCAGGTGTATTTCCTGCACAACGAGGTAGAAAGCATTGCCCGTACCGCCGAGGAAATTGCCGAAATCGTGCCAGAAGCCCGTATTGCTGTGGGCCATGGTCAGATGCGTGAGCGCGAGCTCGAAAACGTAATGAGCGATTTCTATCACCAGCGTTTTAATGTATTGGTGTGTACTACCATTATCGAAACTGGTATCGACGTACCAACCGCAAATACCATTATTATGGACAGAGCCGATCATCTTGGCCTCGCGCAGTTACACCAGTTACGCGGTCGTGTGGGCCGTTCACACCACCAGGCTTATGCCTATTTGCTAACGCCACACCCTAAACGCATGACCCGCGACGCCGCCAAACGGTTAGAAGCTATCTCCAGCCTGGAAGACTTAGGTGCTGGTTTTGCCCTGGCCACCCACGACCTTGAAATTCGTGGTGCCGGTGAATTACTCGGCGAAGACCAGTCCGGCCAGATCGCCAGTGTTGGTTACTCCCTGTACATGGATATGCTGGAGCAAGCTGTAGATGCCCTTAAGGCAGGTAAAGAGCCGTCGCTCAGCGAAGCTAACCGGCTGCATACCGAAATCGAGTTGCGCATTCCGGCCCTGTTACCAGAAGATTACATTGCTGATGTGAACACCCGTTTGTCACTGTATAAGCAGCTGGCCAGCTGCAAAACCACCGACGATATCGAGGCCTTCCAGATAGAATGTATCGACCGTTTTGGTTTATTACCGGATGCCGCGAAAAACTTAATCGCGGTGGCCGAGCTTAAACTTAAAGCGCGCCGGGTAGGTATTCATAAAGTAGAAATGACCGCCACGGGCGGCACCATCGAATTTAACGAAGATACTCCGGTCGACCCGGGCTTTATTATTCAACTGGTGCAAACCCGCAATAAAATGTTTAAGTTTGAAGGCAGCCAAAAACTGCGTATCGTAAATAAAACCGAGACAGCCCGCGAGCGATTAGCTATGGTGGACGGGCTTATAGAAGAATTTGCCAGGGAGATCAGCTAGGCATGAGGCGTTTTATTGGTAGCCTGCTCGCACTCGGTTGTATTACCGCTAGTCCGGTGTACGCCAACGACGAAGACAAATGGTGGTTTGACGTAGAGGTGCTGTTATTTTCCCGTGACGCATCGGTCAGCGATTTACCCGAGTTGTTTGAGCGTCAACAGGTGTTAAGCGCGCCCAAAACCGAGTGGGATTTACTAACAGCCTATTATCAGCCGGATATCACCATGGTGTTTAATTCGCTGCCGGTATGTGACGCCCCCACCTCGCCGTTATGGGCAGAAGCCCCTGATGTCGATGAAATCCTGCGGGATTATTACATCGAGCCCGAACCAGAACCGATTTCAGAAAGCGAGCCCACAGCAGCGATAAGCGAAACCGGCGCAGATGCCGAATTCGCCGCTGACACCCTCGATGAAGCCAGCACAGAACAGGCTTTAGTCGATCCGCTGGCCATGGATACCCCGGTAGAAATCATTGAACCTGAAATTATTCCGCCTGCGCCACAGGCAATTGCAGGTTACTGGCTGTCTGCGGTACTTAACGAACAAGCCCTGACACCAGTAAGCGTTAAGCGCCCCAGGCTTAACTGCGTTACCAGCCGCTGGCCAGAGCTTGATACTTCGGGTGACACCTGGCAATGGCAGCAGGCCGATCTGTATATACCGCCGCGGGAACAAACACCGCTTTACCTGCACGGAGCCGATTTTGAGCGCTCCGACGGCCCGCATTTATTATCCACAAAAAACCTAACCCTCGACGACATTTACACCAGCATTCGCTGGCGTAAGGGCATCGACCGTCTGGCCCATTTTAGCTGGCGTCAACAGGTTAAGTTTGGTCAGGAAAAAGCAGAAAAATTACGCTTGTTTGCGGGTCAGAATTTTGCCCGTCAGTTTACGCAAAATGGCGAATTACGCCCTCAGGATAAGCTCGACTCAGCTGCGCCAGACGCCAATTTAGATAACAGTCTGGCAGAGCCGACAGATACCTTTTTTGCCGAGCTGAACCAAAGGTTAATTAACCCGCAACCTATCAGCTTTGCAGGCATGACCGCACCGCCTGAGATTGCCGACGATGGCGCTCAGCAAACCGCATCGGTACGTCTGGCCCCTATCTGGGAGCTCGATGGCTTTATTCAGGTTTTTCTTAAATACATTAACCGGGTACCTTATTTACATATCAACAGCGAACTGTTTTACCGCCAGCCCGTGTTAGCCGCCAATAATTTGCCTGGTACGCCCCCTGCTTACGAACTTGTATCGATACCTTTTTCACAGCAACGCCGCGTGATAAGTACGCAACTGCATTACTTTGATCACCCTTTATTCGGCATGCTGGTACAAATTCGTCGCTACGACAGGCCGCCAGCCCCTCAATCTGACGAGGAAACCCTTTAACCATGAAGATTTACACCAAAACCGGCGATCAGGGTGAAACCCAGCTTTACGTTAATCAGCCGCTGAAAGTGCGCAAAGACGATGCACATATTGAATGTTACGGCAGCCTCGATGAGCTTAATGCTCAGATTGGCTTACTGATTGCCCGTTTACAGGAAGATAACCTCGCCACCAACGACGACATCAGCACCCTCACCGGGATCCAGAACGCCTTATTCAGTGTGGGTTTTGCAGTATCGGCCAGTTCTTCCTTATCGGCCCATGCCGTTATCGGGCTGGAGTCACATATCGATGTGATGCAGGCAGATTTGCCCCCGCAAACCAGCTTTATCCTGCCCGGTGGCTGTGTTGCTGCGGCCCAGGCGCATGTTTGTCGCACCGTTTGTCGTCGCGCCGAACGTCGCATGATCACGCTGGCTAAATTCACCGAGGTTTCAGAACATGCACAGCAATACGTTAACCGTCTGTCCGACTGGTTATACGTTTTTGCCAGATACCTCAATGCCAGAGCCAGCACCCCGGATGTGCCGGTAACGCGCTAACCCTTTGCGATGCTGCCCGCCAGGTAGCTAGCCGGTAAACTGCTGTAACAGTTCACAGGCCCTGGTGTAAACAGATGCAGCATCTTTTTTCAGCGGTTGTCCCACCAGCCTTTGCAGGCGCTGCGAAGGCACAATATCCGCAGGTAAACCAGTGAGAATTTGCGCTGCACCGGCAGTGTTATTGCACGCCAGCACCATGTCACAACCGGCATCCAGAGCCTGTTTAGCGCGCTCTGGATAACCGCCGGCCACGGCAGCGCCTTCCATGGATAAATCATCCGAAAAAATCACTCCATCAAAGCCCAGCTTGCCGCGTAAAATAGTTTGCAACCAATAGCGTGAGAACCCTGCTGGTTTGTCGTCAATCGCGGCAAAGCGCACATGAGCCGGCATCATCGCATCTATTTTTTGTTGTTTTATCAAATCCACAAAGGGCTTTAAATCATGTTGCTCTATGGTTTTTAAGTCCCGTTCATCTACCGGTGTATCAATATGTGAGTCTGCCACCACGCTGCCATGGCCGGGAAAATGCTTGCCCGTGGCAGGCATGCCAATAGCATGCATCCCATCTATCAGACTACCAGCAAGGCGGATTACCACCGCAGGTTCGGGATCAAAGCCTCGATCGCCAATAACGTTGGACACCCCGTTAATATCCAGTACCGGGGCAAAACTGATATCAATATCCAGTTGTTTCAGCTCATACGCCATAATCACACCGCAGGCATAACTTAATGCCTGTGCCTCGTCGTCACTGGCCGTCAGTGCACTGATCCGGCCCATGGCCGGTAACCGGGTAAACCCCTCGCGAAAGCGCTGCACACGCCCTCCCTCGTGATCTACGGCAATCACCAAAGGTTTACCGGCGGCAGCTCTGATATCCTGTATCAGTTGGGTCAGTTGTGCCGGGGATTCATAATTCCGGGTAAACAGAATCACCCCGCCTGTCAGCGGGTGTGCTAGCATGTCGCGTTCATCTTGCTGTAAACTGACAGCGCGACAATCAATCATTACTGGTCCCATGATAACTCCTGGACTCCACAGGTATTGTTATTAATGCTAAACGGCTTTGGACATGGCGACTAACAGCAGTAAACATGCTCACCTGCAGCGCAGGGGGTTAACGATTACCGGCCGCCAAAGGCCCCAAGCATATGAAAAAACAGGGAGTATTACACGTGTTAAATTGGTTAAAGCGGATTAGCTTAGGGGTAATTGGCCTGTTGATTGTGGCGGTTATGGCGGTTTACCTTACTCTGCGTCAGTCGCTGCCTGCACTGGATGGCGATCGTCTGGTCAGCCAGGTTCAGCAACCGGCAACGTTGTCCCGTGACGCTTTAGGCCAGGCCATTATCCAGGCCGACTCGCGCAAAGAAGCCATGTATCTGCTTGGTTTTGCCCATGGCCAGGACCGTTTTTTCCAGATGGATCTCCAGCGTCGCGTTGCCGCCGGCGAGTTGGCCGAGTGGCTGGGCGAAATGGCCTTAAAAGCCGATAAAACCGGCCGCTTTTATCAATTTCGTCGCCATGCCGAGGCAATGTTTAAAACCTTACCGGCAGCCCAACAGGAAATCCTCGTCGCTTACAGTGAGGGCGTTAATCAGGCCCTGGCTGAACAAAGCGCCCGCCCGTTTGAATATATCCTGACCAATTTTGCCCAGGCGCCCTGGCAACCCGCCGACAGCTTGCTGGTTATTCTCAGTATGTATATGGATTTGCAGTCCGGCACCATTAATCGGGATCTGACCCTAACCGAACTCAAACACCAGTTTGGTCAGCCCATGGTCGATTTTATCCTGCAACCGAGTCAGTATCAGGCGGCGTTAGATACTAGCCGGTTACAGTCAAAAGTGGATATTCCGCCGCTTACTGCCAAACCATCAACGCCAACAACCCGTGTAGCATCTCCGATACCTTTTCGTGAAGAAATTGGCAGCAACAACTGGATTGTGGGTGGTGCGCTAACCGCAACCGGCGATGCCCTGCTCGCCAGCGACATGCACCTTGGCCTGCGGGTGCCAATTATTTGGTACCGGGCCCAGCTTAATTACAACGTGGAAAGTCAGGATATCTCACTGACGGGCGTTTCTTTGCCCGGCGTGCCCGGCATTATTGCTGGTACCAATGGGCACATTGCCTGGGGATTCACCAACGGGTATATCGATACGGCGGATTGGGTACAAATCGACCGTAGCGAAGTCAAAACCGTTGATGAAACCATTAAGGTCAAGGATCGGGTCGAGAAGTATCAGCGATTAACCAGTGACTATGGTCCGGTGCATCAGTTAGGTGCACGCTTTTATGCACTCAAATGGGCAGCGCTGGAACCTTATGCTGTTAACCTGATGCTTAATCAGCTGGATACCAGGCTAAGTGTGCTGGAAGCACTGCCCATCGTCAGAAAACTGGGCATGCCAGTGCAAAACATCGCTATTGGTGATACCCAGGGTAATATTGCCTGGATGCCAGCCGGTACGGTGCCAGCGCGAAAAGTCCCTCATGATACCGCCATCACGCCAGCCGAACTGGACGATTTATGGGGCGCGGAAGAATTTAATCTACCGGTGGTCATGAACCCTGAGTCTCATCGTATCTGGACCGCCAACTCACGGGTAATGAGTACAAATGACCTGACCCGCTACGGCGACGGTGGCTATTCTTTGGGTGCCCGGGCCACACAAATTCGCGACCGCTTGTTCGACTACCCCCAGTTTGACGAAGCCCGCTTTTATCAGATCCAGCTGGATAACGAAGCGCGCTTTATGCAACCCTGGCATGCGCTGCTGCGCCAGTTGATGAATCGTAATTCAGGCCATTTTGCAGCCGATATCGCCGCCCTGGAAAACTGGCAAAACTGCGCCTGTGCTGAGTCAGTCGGCTACACGCTGGTAAAACACTTCCGTCGACAAGTGCTTAATGCCACTTTTGCTCCTGTTAACGAGGCCATCAAAGCCAAGGAGCTTTCCCTTGGCGCAGTATCTCATTACCTCGAGCCCGGCATGTGGCAACTTATTCGTAGTGAGAATACCCAGTGGTTACCCGAAGGCGAGAGTAACTGGCAAAGCTTTATGCTTAATCAGTATCAGTTAGCCAAACAGCAGTTAATCGACCAATACGGTGCGTCAGAAGACTTATCTACCCTCGCCTGGGGTAAAGTGAATGTTCAGGCCATTACCCATCCTTTTGCCGGTCAGATCCCGTTCTTCGGAAAAGCCCTTAATATGGCGCAAATTCCAGCCTACGGCGATACCTTTATGCCTGCCGTGCAAACCCGTACTTTTGGCGCTTCACAGCGCTTGTTTATTCGCCCGGCTCACCTGGATAAAGCAGTGTTAACCGTGCCTGGCGGTCAATCGGGTCATCCATTGTCAGATTACTATAAAGCCGGGTTTGATGATTACGCCAACCACAGAATGACTCCCTTGCTGCCGGGTAAACCTTTGCATACGTTAACCTT
The DNA here is from genome assembly GCF_001758465.1 of Marisediminitalea lipolytica. Taxonomy (GTDB): domain Bacteria; phylum Pseudomonadota; class Gammaproteobacteria; order Enterobacterales; family Alteromonadaceae; genus Alteromonas; species Alteromonas lipolytica. The sequence goes on along the minus strand of NZ_MJIC01000001.1, from coordinate 143,628 downwards.
TATGCCAAAGTAACGGGATAAAGAGAGCAGTTAAGGACGCCGTTTGAATGACACCCGCAATTAAGTTGTTAGAACGCGGTAAGCACCCTCATCGGGTGCTTAAATATGACCACGATAAGCAAGCTGAATCCTATGGTCTGGAAGCCGTTGAAAAACTGTCGCTGCCAGCGCCCGCGGTGTTTAAAACACTGGTGGCAGAGCTTGATAATGGCAAACTGGTGGTTGCCGTTGTACCGGTTACCCATCAGTTAAACTTAAAGCAACTGGCCAAAGCGGCCAAAGCCAAAAAAGCTCAAATGGCGGCACCGGCAAAAGTCGAGAGCAGCTCTGGCTATGTGCTCGGCGGTGTAAGCCCGCTTGGCCAGAAAAAAGCACTGGTCACGTTTATTGATGATAGCGCCAATCAGCTGGATACCCTTTATTGCAGTGCCGGCAAACGAGGACTGGAAATAGAATTATCGCCACAATTACTGGCCACGCTTACCCGCGCGACCTTTGCGCCACTAGCCGCACAGTAAATGGCTATTTCATTGCGTGACATCAACGCCGATAATTACGAGGCAGTGTGTGATCTGGACGTTGCCGAATCTCAGCAGGATTATGTTGCCTGCAATATGTGGTCGCTGGTTGAATCTCATTACAACTCAGGCTACACCTGTAAAGCCATTTACTGTAACGAAGATCCGGTTGGTTTTTCATGTGGGTACAGGAAAGCGAGAATAAAGTGTCCATATGGCGCTTTATGATTGATCAGCAGTTTCAGAATCAGGGCTATGGCCGTCTTGCCATGAGGCTGGCAATTGCCGAAATTAAAGCCAATCCGTGGGTGCAAACCATTGAGATTTGTTACAACCCCAACAATCCTGTCGCCTCAGAATTTTATGCCTCCTTTGGTTTTGTCGAGGCGGGCATGGATGACGACGGTGATGACATGCTGGCAATAATAAACCTGTAGCAAACGAATAAAGGATTTACTATGCAGTGCCCACGAACCGCGACACCACTGACTAAAGTCAACGTGGGTAAAGTGGCGGTGTATGTGAGTGAAAAAACCGGTGGCGTCTTTTTAACTAACCAGACACTGGCTTTATTTGAATCCGGCGAGGAGGCCAGAGGCCAGGCTCTGGCCCGGCATCTGAGTCAGTTTCATCATCCCCTGCCATCGATTGATGCTCGGGTTAATTGCCCTACGTGCAGCGAGACTGTGATGCTGCGTCGCTATTACAGCCCCTTACATGTCGTCGAAATTGATGAATGTCCCGGCTGTGGCGGTATCTGGCTGGATACCGGGGAGCTGAAAAAGTTGCAATCATTAATGCTTAACGCAAAAGAGCGGGCTATGTTACGCCAACATTTATTGGCGGAGCACAGGCCTGTCAGCATTGAAGGGATGCCGCATCTGCGGGATAGTCAGCGCAAGGAATTTAACAAAATCGACCGGTTGCTTGACCTGGCCGACTGGCTCATTCAAGGGTGATCGCCAGCCTGAACACGGCATTACTTAATCTGTCTGGCGAAATCGTTCCTGCCACAGTGTCTTAGCCTGACTCAACGCTTCTTCCTCGGTGGTGTCATCATCTTTAAGCTCACTGGCAATATCAAGAATAATGGCATCACGGGCTGCAATCAGCTTATCGGCTTCGGCAAATAAATCCCGCGCTTCCGGGAACTCGCTTTTCAGCGCATCAATGCCTTTTAGCTGGTAATAGTGTTGTTCAAATCCTTTATTAAATAACGCCCGTTTAGCGTGAAAAATCAGATAATCCCGGCCTTTTTCGGAACGGATAAACTCAAGATCACTGTCAGCCAGTTCGGCAGCTACGGCAACCTCTATGGCTTTTTGCTGCCACCGGGTAATTGCCTCATCGTCATTCCGTTCAATGGCTTCGGCAACACCGGCCACTAAATCGCTGGCATGTAATATCTGCTGACGAAACGCCATTGATGCTAATTGCGCATCGCTGTAGTTCTCCAGCGGCGGCGGCTCGTCTGCAACCTGCCAATAAGCCAACCCTGCCAGCAAAATAACGCCAACAATCACAAGTACTTTACTGAATGACATAACAACCTGTAAGACAATGAAATGAATTAAGAAATAACAGAAGTGAGTTTACTACGATTAGCCTGCTAACGCATTGCACGTTACCGCTTTAATCGTTGCTTTAGCGAAAGAAAATAGCAGCAAGCGCCTGCTTGATGCAGGCGCTTGCCCCATTTATAAAGTCAGATTAATGACTACTCTGTGGGTGGTTTAGTGTTTTCCACCCGACTTTTGAGCTTTTGACCCGGACGGAAAGTCACCACCCGGCGCGCTTTAATCGGAATGTCTTCGCCGGTTTTTGGGTTGCGGCCCGGACGTTCGTTCTTATCACGCAAATCAAAATTACCAAAACCGGAAAGTTTCACTTGTTCACCGGACTCCAGTGCGCCTTTTATTTCCTCAAAAAACGCTTCCACTAAATCTTTAGCGTCCTTTTTGTTGATACCCAGTTTCTCGAATAAGTGTTCAGCCATTTCGGCTTTGGTTAGTGCCATAAATTTTACTCTCTTAACGCTGCCCCGAATTCGGATTCAAGCCCCCGAATCACCGAATCTACCGCTGCTTGTATCTCTGCATCTTCCAGTGTTTTGCCTGGATCCTGCAGGATTAATGACAATGCCAGACTCTTGTAACCATCGGCAATTCCCTGTCCTGTATACACATCGAACAAGTTTAGGCCAACTAATTGATTTACGCCAATTTTTCCAACAAAATTTATTATATCGCCAACTTTAACGTCTGCAGCCACTGTAATGGCGATATCACGACGGTTTGCCGGGTACTTAGAAACGGGCTGTGCCTGAGGTAATTCGCGGTTTGTCAGCGCCGCTAATTCAATTTCAAACACAAAAACGCGTCCGTTGGTACCTAATTGTTTGCTGAACTGCGGATGTACCGCACCCAGCCAACCAACACATTTATCGTCCATGTAAACCGCTGCCGACATACCCGGATGTAATGCAGAATGTGTTTCTGTATTAAAAGTGACCGTTTTTTCCTTTGCAGTCAATGCTAAAAGTGCTTCAACGTCTGCTTTTGCATCAAAAAAGTCGACTGGCTTGTCATCTCTGTCCCAATGTTCATCAAAACGACGACCAGCCACCACACCCGCCAGCATGGGTTGTTGGTTAATTCCATTAGGTGCATCGGCATCCGGAATAAAGCGTAGCCCGGTTTCAAACAACCGAATACGCTGTTGCTGGCGTTTCTGGTTGTAAGAGGTTGCCTGTAACAGACCCGGCCACAAACTCACACGCATAATCGACATGTCTGCAGATATAGGATGTGGCAGCACAAGGCCATTACTCTCAGGGAAAAGTGCATTTTGTACTTTTGGATCAACAAACGAATAGGTAATGGCTTCGTTGTAACCACGATTAAGCAGTACTGATTTTACCGCGTTAACTGATAATTCCTTCTCACTGGCCGGGATCATGGCCAGCGCCGCCACTGGTGCCTGATTAGCAATACTGTTGTAACCGTATACCCGTGCCACTTCTTCAATCAGATCTTCTTCAATCTCGATATCAAAGCGATAGCTTGGTGCAGTAGCCACCCAGCCTTCGTCAGATTCTTTTGCATCCAGACCCAGTCTCGCCAGAATTTCGCTAACGGTTGCGGCCGGGATATCAATACCCAGCACTTTAGCCAGGCGCGCTTTACGTAAAGTCACTTCAGCACGAACCGGAATATCCGCTTCACTCACCGCTTCAACTACCGGCCCTGCCTGACCGCCACAAATATCCAGAATCAACTGGGTTGCGCGTTCCATGGCCGTGGCTTGCAGCTGCGGATCAACACCGCGCTCATAACGGTGCGATGCATCGGTATGCAAGCCGTACTGACGGGCTTTACCCATAATGGTATCCGGGTGGAAAAACGCACTTTCCAGCAGGATATCTGTGGTATTTTCGTCGGTACCAGAATGCAGGCCACCAAAGATACCGGCCATGGCCAGCGCTTTGTTGTCATCAGCAATAACCAGAGTGTTGTCTTTTAACTCAACTTCAGACTCATCCAGCAGCACCAGTTTTTCACCGGCTTCAGCCATGCGCACGTTAATGCCACCGTCGATAGACGCCAGGTTAAATGCGTGCATTGGGTGACCAAGCTCAAGTAATACAAAGTTGGTTACATCTACAATCGGGTCGATGTTACGAATACCGCTACGACGCAGCTTCTCGGTCAGCCACAGAGGCGACTCTGCTTTAACATCCACACCTTTGATTACGCGGCCTAAATAACGCGAACATGCCTGTGGTGCACTTAAGGTAATAGCCAGCTTATCGTCGATAGTGGCTGCAACCGGCGCAATTTCAGGCTCGCACACGTCGGCTTTATTTAGTACGCCTACTTCACGGGCAATACCGCGCAGGCCTAAGCAGTCTGCGCGGTTTGGCGTCAGATCCACTTCAATGGTGACATCGTCCAGGCCCAGATATTCGCGAACATCAGCACCCACAGGCGCATCCAGTGCCAGTTCAATAATACCGCTGTGATCGTCGCTTACGCCCAGCTCTGAGTAACTACACAGCATGCCAAAAGACGGCTCGCCACGCAGCTTTGCTTTCTTAATTTTAAAATCGCCTGGTAATACCGCGCCCACTTTGGCCACGGCCACTTTTAAGCCTGCACGACAGTTTGGCGCACCGCACACGATGTCCAGCAGCTCGTCTTCACCCACGTTAATTTTCGTTACGCGCAGTTTATCGGCGTTAGGATGCTGACCGCACTCCACCACTTCGCCAATTACCACACCGCTGAAATCACCGGCGACCGGCTCTACACCATCTACTTCCAGACCAGCCATGCTCAATTGTTCGCACAGCTCATCCCGTGATACGGCGGGATTTACCCACTCTCTTAACCATTTTTCACTGAATTTCATTTTGCTTTGCCTTAATTGAACTGCTTGAGGAACCGAAGATCGTTTTCAAAGAATGCGCGCAGGTCATTCACGCCATAACGCAACATGGTCAGGCGCTCTACGCCCATACCAAAGGCAAAGCCGGTGTATTCTTCCGGATCAATATTAACGGCGCGCAGCACATTCGGGTGCACCATCCCGCAGCCGAGCACTTCCAGCCACTGGCCGTTTTTACCCATAACGTCAACTTCTGCTGACGGTTCGGTAAACGGGAAGTAAGACGGACGGAAACGAACCTGCAATGATTCTTCAAAAAAGTTTTGCAGAAAATCATGCAAAATGCCTTTCAGTTCAGCAAAGCTGACGTTTTTATCCACCATCAGGCCTTCTACCTGATGGAACATTGGCGTGTGGGTCTGGTCGTAGTCGTTACGATAAACCCGCCCCGGCGAAATAATACGCAACGGTGGCTTTTCCACTTCCATAGTGCGGATCTGAACGCCTGAAGTTTGCGTACGCAACATAATTTCAGGGTTAAAGTAAAAGGTATCATGGTCGGCACGCGCCGGGTGATTAGCCGGAATATTCAGCGCATCAAAGTTATGAAAACTGTCTTCCACTTCCGGGCCGGTTTTAACCGCAAAGCCAAGCTCGCCAAAAAACTGTTCGATACGCGCGATCGTACGGGATACCGGATGCAGGTTACCAGTGAACTCAGTGCGCCCCGGCAGGGTCACATCAACGGCTTCCTCGGCCAGCTTTTTGTTAAGTTCTGCGCTACGTAACGCATCACCTTTAGCGGTAATGGCCTGTTGAATTTCTTGTTTGGCTACGTTAATTTTTTGGCCGGCCAGCGGGCGTTCTTCGGCGGATAACTGCCCCAACCCTTTTAACAGGTCGGTCAGCTTGCCTTTTTTGCCCATAAACTCAACTCTCACCTGGTCGAGCGTTGCTGCATCAACGGCAGCGTCAATCTGCGCTTTGGCCTGACTGACTATCGCTTCAAGCTCCATGATTTCCCCAATTTGGTACTAAAATTTGCTGCTAACACCCACTATCCTGCGGCTTAACCAATAAGCAGCCTGACCAGCGGGCAAATAAAAGGCCGTTATTTTACACAAAGGATAAAAGCCGCGGCTACCCTAACAAGCTGATTTAAGCAAATAAATTCAAAAAAACCACTAATTGGTACACAAACAGCGGCTGACATACCAATTTATGCCGGCTTTTACCTTATTTAATCAGCGGTAATATGGCTTTAAATGCCTGCGTGTCGGCCCGTTCTAACAATTCAAAAATGGCCATTTCCACACCGGTCAGCTGCGCTCCGGCAGCGTGCATTTTGCTTATTGCCAGCTGCTTGTTGAGAGGATCCCGCGACGCGATGCCATCAGTGACCAAATGCACCTCTTTACCACTGGCCAGCAGATCCATGACGGTTTGATACACACAAATATGGGCTTCGATACCGCATACCAGCCATTGCTGGCGGTTTATGGCCGCTAGCTGTTGTTCAATGCTTTCTGTTTTAAGCGCACTAAAGGTCGCCTTGGCAAAGGCATCTCCAGCGGGAATGAGGGGTTTAAGCTCATCCACGGTACTCCCCAGTTTATCGGGTAGCTGCTCAACAAACAGCACCGGAATACCCAGCGTTTGCATGGCTTTTGTGAGGATTGCCGTGGCGCTAATCATGCTGTCACTGTTATCCATTAAACGGGCTAACTTGCCCTGAATATCAATCACTATTAGCGCAGTATCTGATTGTGTTAACACCATAAACTCCTGTTTTAAAAAGCCGACAATCAACTATAGCAAATTATGCTTTTGTTGCACTGTTATGCATTCTCGCTGCATTTTATCGCACCAGGTTGTTTACTTATCGTGCAAGGGATGATTTTTTTGGTGCAAATACCCGCAATTCGATGATTTAACATCCCGGCCCACGTGTCATTTACGCCAAACCCGGTAGTCGGTCGTTTTACTTCACACCACCCCAAAATACACCTCAAACCACTGTTAATTAAAGACTTTATCACCATTATAAAAAGACAAATATAAATACTCTGTTTTATACTTTTGATTTATTCAGACCAAATGGTCAGGTTTTGGCACGAGTTGTGCTCTCAGGGAGGCGGGACTTTTCCATAACACTCAACAGGGAATTCTATGAAGCACAAGTATTCTTTCAATCCGATAGCAGCCGGTATTGCCTTAGTACTGTTAAGCAGTCAGATTACCGCTGTTGCTCAGGAAACATCAGAAGTCAGCGAAGCTGACGTAGAGAAAATAGATGTTCTGGGCAAAAAAGCTGACTATTACTCAATTATGCCGAGCGGTGAAAACAGCAGTGCTTTTGGTTTAGACAAAAGCCTGTATGAAACCCCGCGTTCTATAACCGAGATCAGTGAAGATCTGGTCGATAAATTTGCCCTGCGTAGTGTTGATGACCTGGTTCGACTAACCCCGGGCGCCTTTACCAGCTCGTTTTTTGGTATTAAAGGAGCCATGGATATTCGTGGTGAACCTGCTGATAACTACTTCCGTGGTTTCCGCCGCATAGCTAACCCTGGTGCGTTTAACACTATCGTCCGTGGTGCAGAGAAACTCGAAGTTATGCGTGGGCCGGTATCGCCTTTATACGGCAGTGGTAGTGTGGGCGGTCAGCTTAACTACACGCCTAAGTCAGCTAAGGTTGGCGGCAGTAAATACATTGACGAAGTGACCGGTGATATCTCAGTAACCGTTGGCTCGTACAATCAGCGTATTGTGTCCGGTAGTCTGGGGATCCCGCTGGAAATTGGCGGTAAATACGGTGGTTTGCAATTATTCGCCGAAGTAGAAGACTCTGAATCATTTTATGACGGCTATGAGCCTTCCAGTGAGCTGGTTCAGGCGGCGGTAGATTTTGATTTATCAGACAGCACTACCTTACAGTTTGGTGTGCAGTATCAGACCACCGACAGTATCCAGGTACCAGGCTGGAACCGTGTAACCCAGGATTTGATTGATAACGGTACCTACATTACTGGTGCCGCGCCAATCCGCAACTCCGATAACCCGATTGGCGCAGACACCCTGCTGCCACAGGAATCATCGTTTATCGCGCCTTTTGCGCCTAGCTTCCTGAACAACGCTTTCAGTAACGTCAACAGCTGGTGTACTGCTGCTGAGGCGGGAGCTGGCAACGCCGTTTACAATGGTTTTGAAGTAAGCTGTGCCGGTGGGTTTGGTAACTTCCTGGCGGATCGTTCACTGGCTAATCCTTATGCATTAACCGATGTGGGTACCGTACAGATTGACCATCAAACCACCTTTATTGATGATCACGACTATGCCGACACCACAGCCATTACAGCCTATTTTGATATTACCCATGAGTTTGAAAGTGGTACTGTGTGGAAGAACGAAGCGTTTTACGACTACATGGATCACACCAAATATCAAAGCTGGGGCTTTACTGCTTACTACCCTGATGCTTACCTGTATGAATTACGCAGTAGCCTGACCTTCGAATACGAAGGCGACGACTTTACGGCTAACAGCATTGTGGGCGTAAACTACCGCGAAGAGCACCTGGAAAACTGGGCCGCATGGATGGATGAAACCTTTGATTTCCGTGATATTTCGGTAGGGCCAACGCCTAACGACCGGACATCACCGGCGTCATTCGACCCGTATGAGTATGCGGAGCTTATCTATGACGCCGATGGCAATGTAACCGGTGTGGAAGGTACGCTGACCCGTAACTTCAATGAAGTGCATTTGTCTAAAGCCGCTAACGTGGGTACGTTCTTCCTGACTGACATTACCTATGGCAACTTTAACCTGTTGTTAGGTGCGCGTTACGATTACTTTGACGTTGAGTCTGAAAATGGCTGGGTGTCCTACTTAGGTGATCCACAAGGTAACGGAGTAATTACCGGTAACGATACTGCGTTCAGCTATAACACCAGCTTGTCATACAATGCTGATGGCATTATTCCTTATATCACCTACTCTGAGTCTAACTCGCTGAGTACTAACCAGCTGGGTGGTATTATTCCTACCACTATCGAAAACAGCGAGTACATCCAGGAGTCGACGCTACAGGAAGTAGGTATCAAGATGAACCTGCTGGATAACCACCTGTACACGGCTGTGGCCTGGTACGATCAGGATAAAACCTATCGTGACAGCCAGACCGGTGCACTGGTAGCGGTTTATGGTGATGGTTTGGAATTTGAAATGCGTGCGCTGATTAGCGATAACCTGTCTATTTTAGCCACTGCCACTCACACCAATACCGAAGAGGTCAGTAACGGCGCGCTGGCGGTAATTAATGGTGCAGACTTTGCTGCGCAAAATGGTTTAAACCCACAGGATGTTTATGGTGGTCGTATTGCCGGTCCTCGCTCAGCGTTTGTCGGCATGAATACCCGTCTGGAACGCGGCGGTCTGCCGGATAATATCATCAGCGTATACGGTACCTGGGCACAGGAACTGGGCGAAGGTGACGTAACCGGTAGTCTGGGTTTAACCTGGGTAGACGAAACCTACACTGACATTCTGCAAACCACTATGCTGCCAAGCTACAGCATTGTGAACGGCTCTGTCAGCTACGCTCAGGGTCCGTTTACCGGTCTGTTACAGGTTAACAACCTGCTGGATGAAGATTACTTCACCTCAGCTGATTTGTTCGACTCTGTGGTAGTAAAACCTTCTGCGGGTCGCACCTTCTCGTTAACGCTGACTTACGCGTTTTAATTAGCGGCGTTTCGTTAACCCGAATTAAAACCCCGGCTATTTTAGCCGGGGTTTTTGTTTAGCTGTTCAGTGCATCAAACTCTTTACGTGCTTTGTCGCGGCTCATGCCATACTTTTCCTGCATTTTGCCGTAGAACAAGTCGAAGTTACCTTCCATTTGCTCTACCTCATCGTCGGTCAGTTTACCCCACTGTTGCTTGACCTTACCGGTTAGCTGATTCCACTTACCTTTTGCAATATCAGTATTCATAGCTGACTCCCTGTTGTGAAAAAAAGAATGAACGTCTTGGTTATGTATCACACCATGGTTAATGCCAGACTTATACCAGATAGTTAACAGCTTGTTTTTCAGCGTGTTAGAGAATAGAAAGAAAGGAATAAGCGCCTGACAGGAAAATCCTTACAGGCGCACAGTGCAATACTTACAGGGATACAAACTAGTGCGGGGTTTTCTGAATCTTGAACACCAGACTATAAAGCACCGGTACAAAGACCAAAGTAAGCAAGGTGGCAAAGCCAAGGCCAAACATGATCACCACTGCCATGCTGGCAAAGAAGTCATCAAATAACAGCGGGATCATACCTAAAATAGTGGTAATCGCCGCCATACACACTGGTCGCACGCGACTTAGCGTAGCGTGAAACAGTGCCGAATAAGGTGCTTTACCTTCTTCCAGCTCAAGTTTTACCTGCTCTACCAGCACAATACCGTTTTTGATGATCATGCCCGACAAACTTAAAAAGCCCAGTAACGCCATAAACCCAAAAGGCGCGCCCGTTAACAATAAGCCATAGCTCACTCCAATCAGGGCAAGAGGAATACAGGCCCAGATAATGCCCGCAATCCGGGCGGAAGCAAACAACAGTACGGTGGTGATAAACATAATGAGATAGCCCAGCGGCAACGAGCCGAATATGGCCGTTTGTGCTTTGTTGGAAGCTTCAAACTCACCGCCCCACTCCAGTTGGTAACCGTCAGGTAAAGGGATCGCTTCTATTTTTTCCTTAACCCGCGAAAACAGCTTGGCAGCAGTTTCGCTACCCAGAATATCGTGATCAGCCATCACGGTTAAGGTACGCTTACGGTCGCGACGCATAATGATAGGATCTTCCCAGCTGACATCAAACCGGCTGACGACCTGAGTAACCGGAATATACTGCTGCGCCGTCGCAGAGTAAATTTGCAGATTTTCCAGATTCTCCGCAGTAAGTCGCTCCTGTGGTGGTGGCCGACTGATTATCGGCAGCAGGTCAGTGCCATCGCGGTAAACGCCAATCTGGGCACCGGAAAAGCTGGTGAGTAAGAGTTCGTCCAGGTCAGCCTTGCTGATCCCAACCCGACGGGCAGCCGCTTCGTTTAAAATAGGTCTGATAACCTTGGTTTGCTGACGCCAGTTATCACGGATATTTCTTGCACCAGGATCGCCGGCCAGGATCTGCTTGGCCTCCTCGGCTAAACGGCGCAATTCGGTGGGCTCAGGGCCACTGAACCGGGCCTCAATTTTCGCGTCGGTAGACGGCCCGATTTCAAGGCGTTTTATTTTGTAAAATACCTCGCTATATTCGCTGTCCATAAAGTCCCGTAATCGCGGTAGCTGCGCTTCCAGCGTTTCCCCATCGCGCATGCGAATAACCAGCTGGGCGTAAGTTTGATAGCTCTTCTCGGTTTGATAGGTGAGCATAAAACGGGTTAAACCCTGGCCCACCGTGGAAGTCACTTCTTCTACGCCGTCTTCGCTGAGCAAGTGCTTTTCAATCTGATTCACCTTGTCCGCATTTACGCGAATATCTGTGCCTGCTTTATGCCAGATGTCCACCAAAAACATCGGCGTGGTCGAAGGCGGGAAAAACGACTGCTTAACGCTGCCAAAAGCAATAATTGCACTCACCAGCAGTGCCACCATGGCCACCACGGTTATCACCCGGAATTTCAGCGCAAAATGTAAGATACCGCTGAAAATCTCGAAAATAAGTCCGTTGTACAACTCTTCACTGCCCTTGAGTTCTTCGTTACCGACATTGTCAGCATCCTTAAACAGCAGAGAGGCAAAAAACGGCGTCAGGGTAATTGCGGTGACCCAGCTAAGCAACAAACTGACAAACAGCACCCAAAACAAACTGCCGGCAAATTCCCCGGTGGCATCACTCGACAGGCCAATGGGCGCAAAGGCGATAATGGCAATCACCGTGGCACCCAGCAGTGGCCACATATTCTGGCTAACCACATAAGACGCCGCCGCCACTTTGGTGTAGCCCCGTTTCATGGCGATTAAAATTCCTTCGGTCACCACTATGGCATTGTCCACTAGCATCCCCAGGGCAATGATCAGGGCCCCCAGGGAAATACGCTGCAGATTAATTTCCATCTGCTGCATAAAAATAAAGGTACCCAACACGGTTAGCAGCAGGATAAGACCAATGAGCAGGCCAGACTTAACGCCCATAAACACCAGTAGCACCACAATAACGATACCGACTGCTTCAGCCAGGTTTAAAATAAAACCCTGCACGGATTTATCCACTTCGACCGGCTGGTTGTAGATAAAACTGGTTTGCATACCAACCGGGCGCATGTACTCGAGTTTTTCCAGGCGCTGCATAATTCGCTCGCCAACCTCAACCACGTTAACACCATCGGCAAAAGAAATTCCCAGCAATAAAGACTGCTCGCCGTTGTAATGGATAAGGTTGTCCGGTACCTCTTCGTAGCCGCGATAAATACGGGCTACATCACCCAGGTAAATTCGCTCTGGCGCACCCGCCTGACTGATAAGCAGATTTTCCAGCTCTTCTACTGATTCAAATTCGCCGGTGGGGTTAATGCGAATGTACTCATCCCCAATTTTCACCTTACCGGCATTAGACACCTGATTCTGACTAACCAGTAACGAACTGATGCGGCTGGGACTAATACCCAGGGAAACTATCTGTGAACGCGCAATTTCGACAAACACCTGTTCCTGCTGTTCGCCCTGTACAGTAACTTTGCCCACGCCGTCCACCAGAATAAGCTCGCGCTTCAGGTAATCCACATAATCATTGATATCTTTGTACTGATAGCCTTCGCCATTAATGGCGATGAGCATGCCGTAAACATCGGCAAAATCATCCATCACCCGTGGCGGATTAACCCCGGTTGGCAATGCAGGCCGTAAATCATTAATTTTACGGCGCATTTCTTCCCAGATCCCACGCAGGGCATCTTTCCGGTAGATGCTTTTCATCTCTACCGTGATTTGTGACTGCCCGGCAGTGGAAATAGAAGTAATGTTATCGACGTAAGGTAACTCCTGGATCGCATTTTCGATGGGGTAAGTTACCTCTTCCTCCACCTGGGTGGGAGAAGCACCAGGGTACTGGGTGATAACCATGGCCTTTTTAATAGTAAACTGCGGATCTTCCAGACGCCCGAGGCCAAAAAAAGCCAGGGTTCCGCCCAGCAGCAGGATCAGCGTAACCAGCCAGCTGGTGGTGCGGTTTTTAACAAAGTAACCGGCAATATTCACCCTTACAGCCCCCGCTCTTTATGCCAGATACGAATGGTTTCACCATCCTGTAAGCGGTGCACACCGGCTGCCACAACTTGTTCTCCACTAACCAGACCGTCAGTCACTACAAAGCCATCATCGGTGATATTCCCCAGGGTCACGGCGCGCTTTTCCAGCTGATTATCCTTAACCACCACAAACACGTAGCTTTGTTCATTGTTACCAGTTCCATCGGTAAAAATGGCCGCCGCCGGTACATTCCAGCCAGCGCTTTTCACTTTCATGACCTGATCCAGCTGGGCTCTTACTGTGGCAGACATACCCGGAAACACGTTAAAGTTGTCGGGGCGGGTTAACTGAAACACCACTTTATAGGTGTTGGTGGCCGGGTCTGCGTCGGTGTCATACTCTTTCAGCGTGGCACGGAACACATCATCCGGATGGGTATCAAAGCGCACCTCTGGCTGGTACTGGCTTTCTTTGTCCAGGTTAGAGAGTAAGTCTTCAGGGATCTGGATTGCCACATCTACCACGGTATTTTTTTGCAGTGAAAAGACCGCTTGCTGAGCCATAATGCTTTCGTAGTTTTCTACGTAACGCTGGGCTACCTGACCGCTGAATGGCGCGTGCAGCTCGGTGTAGGCCAGGTTTGTTTCTGCTGATTTCAGCGCGGCCTCGGCCACCTTAAGCTGCGCCTTCGCTTCATCAAAGCCTGCTTTAGAGGCCAGCTGTTTATCCAGTAAGGTTTTTGACCTGTCGAACTGAACCTTGGCCAGGTCGTAATTAGCCCGCGCCTGATCCACCGCAATCTGATAATCCGTGGGATCCAAGGTCGCCAGCACCTCTCCGCTGTTGACATGTTGGCCAGCCATTACCTTAAGGGTTTGCAGTTCGCCAGACACGCGAAACGCCAGAGTGGCTTCCTCACTGGCTTCTACCACAGCGGGAAACTCCCGGTAACCGCCATGATCAATGCTTTCCAGTGTGAGGGTTTTAACCAGCTTGGTTGTCTGCGTCTCAGTGACCTGATTTTCTGCTTCACTACTGCACCCGCTAAGGGCAAGTATTAGCGCGCTGGCCACACTGGCTCTGATTACACTCATTGGCTTCACTGCATTTCTCCTGAATTTTAACGCTGGCAATATACGTCAACTTAAACCAAAATAATATTTAATCTATTTTACTTATGCATTAAATTTAATTTATGACACTCGAACAATTACGCATGTTTGTCACCGTGGCTGAGCACGGTAGTATCGCGAGAGCCGCCGAGGTATTGCACAAAACCCAGCCAGCTTTGTCGATTGCCATAAAACGTTTTCAGGAGGAACTTCAGCTATCCCTGCTCCGGAAAACCGCAAACCGATTACAGCTCACAGCAGACGGCCAGCGCCTGCTGCCCCACTGCCGTTATCTGTTACGGCAGGAAAAGGATATCGGCACGCTGGCGGCTCACTTAAGGCAAGGCCATGAGAGTAAAATTGAATTTGCTTTTGATACTATATGTCAGCAAGACTCTTTTTTCGATGCAATCACGCAAACCCAACAGCAGTTTCCGCAAACTGAACTGTATATATCGGCAGTCCAGCGTCTGGGCGCAATTCAGCGGATTATTGATGGTACTGCTGATATTGCAGTCAGCCCCTGGACTCATTCGTTTCACGAGCTGGCCAGTTTTGAAACCATGCCTTTTGGCCGTTTTGAAGTGGTCGCCGTTATCCACCAACGCTTGCTTGAAAAAATTGGCGGCAGCCCGTTTTCATCCAGTCAGCTACGGGATATTCCGCTATTAATGCCACAGTCTTTCGATATCGATTTAAACATTGAAAAAGTAATGGGCGTGGTGCCAAGTTCCACCATGCGCACCAATGACACCTCCACACAGAAGGGTTTACTGTTACGCTGCGCTGGCTGGGGTTATATCCCCAAGGACAGGGTGGCCGAAGAGCTTGGAGACGGCAGTTTGGTTCAGTTACAGCTGGATGATGTGACCTCCTCCATCAAGGGGGAGATCAATCTGGTGCGGGAAAAAAAGCGCCCCAAAGGCCCGGTGGCCAGCTTTCTCTGGCAGGCATTAACCGCACTGGAAACGCCTTAACCGGGCCTTGCTGCGGTTAAGGAATTTGCATTAGCGATTCCCGGCCACCGTTTGGTGGGCGTCGGCAAACCAGTCAAGACGCATGTCCCACTGATAACGATGCTCAGGCAACAACGGCGGTTGTTCGGCATCAATGACACTGAGTACATTTTTAGCTTCAGTGATGGTGGCGTCACGGCCAAACAGATAGCTCTGCTCTTTAACAATGGTCTGATAAGCTTTATTCAGCGCCAGTGCGCGCTCAGGACTTGGCGTAATCAGTTCATACACCGAGCCGGCTTGTCTGACTTTGTCTTCGTCAACGTTGCCGTCTTCGTTAAACCAGCGCGCCAGCATCTCTGCATTCTGGCGGAATTCATCGCCACCACCAACACGTTTCATGTAGGTGAGAAACTCACCATCCTGCTCATTGATGTTGGGCACATCGGCAATGTCATGCAGATTTATATAACCCCACCCTGCAGCGCCCGGGACTTTTCGCGCAAACGAAAACGTTTGGTCGAACGTCGCCCCAACAGTTTTATGGCAACCATTGCAAAACGCCAGTTCCTGTTCATGCTGCGGACGAAGTGCGCCGGTTGCATCTTCAATATAAGCGTTCAGGGTCCAGCCAAAGCCGTTATCAATGCCCTTTTCTTCATTCAGGTAACGAGTTTGCGGGAGTTTTTCAAAGGCTTTGTCCTTGGCTTCGGCGTAATAGGCTGATGCCAGGCTCTCTTTACTGCGAAAGAGTGCTTTTTGCATATAGCGCACTTCTTTCATACGCGGTGCATTGAAAATACGGCCGTCGTCGTCCACGCCGATATAGCGCACGGTATGCAATAACTCGGTGCCCTGGGGGTAAAGCTGAAAACTAAGCTCAATCGAACGGGCATCACCCACATAATAACGCTGGCGCTGCATAGTCTGCACATTCGCGGTTAACTCACCGTCGCCGTTAATATCCTGGCCAATTTCCATTTCGTTAAGCGCGGGGACTGCCAGCTGATCGACATCTTTTAAGGCCATTTCCACCAGGGTCAGGTTAGCCAGATAGATATCCTGACTATACTGACCATCGCGCTGCTGAAACGGCGCAGGCAGGCGTATCATGGCATCTCCGGTTGAGCCATTGGTTGGCCAGAAGGTACTCGGGAACGGCTTATAATTATAGGCCACCCAGCCACTGCCATCGTTGGCTATGCCATATTCGCCAAAGGCATCGCTGGGCTGACTTAGCTGCGCCAGATGCATAGCCTGGGGCAGGCCGCCCTGCTCTTTCAGCGCCGGGCTGTAGTTGTCCTGATTAATATAGGCCAGGATAGCCTCATCGCTGATATCAGCAATCAGCTCACGACGGTCGACAAACAGATTCTTCCAGCTGTTAGTCAGACCGACGTCAGAAAATTCATAATTTCCCTGCAAGGTACCATCGCCCATTTGATTGGGTCGGTTTTCGTTTTTGTCATAGCTTTGATGGCAGGCATAGCAAGGATTGTTAGTGCCGTTGGTTTTGGTATAACACTGGGGCGGAATTACCGACTCCGGATTATATATTTCGTTGTGCTCAAGATAAGCCACGGCCGGAATATCATCACCTTCCTGGTAAGGATACTGCGTAGGCTGTACCGGCATTTCAACAACCTTTTCATCACTACAGGCACTCATTAATAATGTGCTGACCAGAACCAGTGATGACAAATTGATATAAGAGTTTTTCATAGTTTTATAAACGCAAAAATCCGGGTACCAGCGTACCCGGACAAATTAGATTAAAATGTGACTTATTTCTTCGCTGGTTCGTACATCCACAGCGTGTTGTTTTCCTGGAAGCCATCTTCACCAATCAGAATACGGCCATCGTTCATTACGATAACGTTATCTGGCTGAGACAGCTGGTCCACATCACAACGCTCTGCACCAGTCAGGCTTGAACGGTAGGTAGAACCCATTACCACAGGCTCAATGCGTGAGATATCGTAGTTTGCGCCTAAACGAGCACGGTATACACCACCGCAATCCTTAACACGAGCAGACAGCTGCATGTCACCCTCACCGTCGATCATGGTGTTGTCGATGTCAGAAATGCCGATATAGACGTAAGCGTCGGTAACGATTTCACCTTCGATAGTGTCGACACCTTCAACCGCTTCTTTCGCACGCTTATGGTTTACCGAGATACCTTCCAGCTTACGCCACTCAGCGGTTGCACCCAGTGCTTTAGCCGCTGCACGTGATTCAAGGAACGCGACACGGTCATCCATTGGCTGACCCGCAGTCACTTTACCACCGCCGTTTTCTACGGTTGGGTAAGTGGCGTCGCCATTAGCCCAGGCAGCTACGTCAGCTAAGGTAATGTAAGAGCTTTCGCCTTCTACATAATCGTCGGTACCGATACCATTGTATTCGTCAATCCAGGCACGGATAGTCAGGTTGTCACCACTAGCCAGCTCAACCCACTCAACATCAAAGCCGGTAGTTGCCGGATCATTCTGACCTAAGTCCTGAGTCAGTTTGGCACCGTACAACGTACCTGCACTTAAATCTTCTGCGGTATCAGCCACAAATTTAAACAGTACGCCGCCGGTATCATCCTGAGACAGGTAAACTGTGCGTCCGTCAGGCATTACCGTTGAGTTTTCGTGCTCGTAACGGCCCATAGCAAAATGTTTAACAATGACCGGTGTCGCAGAAGCGGCTTCGGTTACCTCGGCGATATAGCCGTAGTTGTAAGGGTTTGGCACATCTGGTGCGGTCATTTCCCACATACGGCCGATACGTGCATTGGTAGCTACTTCGTTTGGATCGTTCCAGCTGGCATCAGTGGTACTGTTTACTGATGAATCAACAACCCACTCTTCTGACGTCAGTGGCGTACCCCAGGGTGACATAGAACCAAAGCAGTTTGCTGCCGTTCCCCATACAGGAGAGAAGTCCAGCATCATCACGTCAGTAACAGTCCACATGCCTTGAGCGTCACGCTCAATAGCCATACGGCTCATGCCGCCAGGCAGTTCTTCCCAGTTAGAGAAAAGATAACCCTGGCCTTCACCGGTAGGCAGGAAGCCGTTAAAGTCCGGCATGTCGTTTTCCAGTACCAGAGTACCGCCGTCCAGCGTGTAAATGTGGCCCAGACCTTCAGGTAATTCACCTTCGTAGGTGTCACCGGTCTGACCCAGAACCTGATACTGACCAATGGCGGTCATCACCAGTTGCTTTTCTTCTTCTGAGCTTGGTACCGGTGAATCAGGTAAGGTAGCTGGCAGGTTATTAAAGTTAACACCGGCCAGAACACCAACAGTACCGGTGTTAATAGGCATACTGTTGATGCTGTTAGTGGCAGTGTTGGTGCCAGAAGGATGCTGTACGTTAAAGAACAAATCGCCTTCGTCACTCAAAAAAATACCGGTAACTTCTGCGCCCAGTGGTACGGTAGCGATACGGGTTAATTTACCTGCTGAATCACCATTTTCACCCTGTGGGCCTTGTTCGCCTTGAGGGCCCTGAACACCCTGGGCGCCAGTTGCGCCGTCTGCACCGTCGTCGCCGTCCAGTGAACAGGCTGACAATCCCATCGCGATGGCCGCTGCCAACGCTGAATACCGAATACCGCGTAAGAGTTCTTTTTGCATTTATGTTTCCAACTTGTGTGTTCTGCAGTACAACAACTCACTGTTATACCTTGATTTAATTGCGCGGGTAGCTTGAACAACAGTTGTGAAAACGCGGTTACAGCTACATGACATATCAATGAAGCTTTTATGTAAAGTGTATGAAAAGGTAAAGAATATTGCGGCAGCGCATAGGCGCCTGAGGTTACAGACTAACGGTGTTCAGCAGGTTGAGTGCAGCAAAGGAAACTTGCAGGCCCTAATACCAACCCGCATAGCAGTTTGCCCATTCAGCAAGACTGGCGGTTGGTAAAAAATAAACAGGCAGAAACGAAAAACGGCGAGCATCCTGCTCGCCGTTTTCCGAAAGAACTTAAACTTAATTAGTTAATAATTAAGCTAATGCGCCTTTAGCCGCGTCGACTAATGCGCTGAAAGCCGCTTTGTCATGAACTGCGATGTCAGCAAGGATCTTACGATCGATTTCGACAGACGCTTTCTTCAGACCGTTGATGAAACGGCTGTATGACATACCGTTTTGACGAGCCGCAGCGTTAATACGTGCAATCCACAGTTGACGGAATTGACGTTTACGTTGACGACGGTCACGGTAAGCATATTGACCAGCTTTAGTTACAGCCTGTACCGCTACGCGATAAACGCGTGAACGAGCACCGTAATAACCTTTAGCTTGTTTTAAAACTTTTTTGTGACGTGCACGTGCAATAGTGCCGCGTTTTACTCTTGCCATTATTCAGTCTCCTCGATTAAACGTAAGGCAGCATGCGCTGTACTAATTTAGTATCAGAGTCATGAACCAGTTTTTTGCCACGCAGGTGACGTTTACGTTTAGAGCTCTTCTTAGTCAGAATGTGACGTAAGTGAGACTGTTTGCTTTTAAAGCGGCCTGAGCCCGTTTTCTTGAAACGTTTGGCAGCACCACTAACAGTTTTCATTTTAGGCATTGCTAAAACTCCGCATTGTTAAGGTTGGCTAATCATTGGTGTGCAGTCACCTTTATAGCCAGTTAATATTTGCAGCAGGGTGTTTTGGGGTGCAGATTCCCAAAAACTTTATAAAACCACTACTACTTCTTAAGTGGGGCGAGCACCATGATCATCTGACGACCCTCAACCCGTTTAGGGAAAGACTCGCAGTTGGCAACGTCCTCCAGGTCCGTTCTTACACGTTCCAGCAGTTCGATACCGATCTCTTGGTGAGCCATTTCACGTCCGCGGAAACGGATCGTAACTTTGGCTTTATCGCCACCTTCCAGAAAGCGACGCAGGTTGCGCAGTTTTACCTGGTAATCGCCTTCATCAGTGCCAGGGCGAAATTTAATCTCCTTGACCTGAATTTGCTTCTGTTTTTTCTTTTGCTCTTTTTGAGCCTTCGATTTTTCGAAGAGGAACTTGCCGTAGTCCATAACTTTACAGACTGGCGGCTCAGCGTTCGGACTAATTTCAACAAGATCTAAACTTGCTGCTTCAGCAGTGCTGATTGCTTCGCTAATCGAAACAACGCCTACCTGGCTTCCATCTGCGCCAATTAAGCGCACTTCTCTTGCAGTAATTTCATCGTTAATCCGGGCTTTATCACCCTGAGCCTTATTGTTGTTAGCGCCTTTAATGTGCTATTCCTCCAACTACTTTAATCTTTACCTGATTCCCTGCTTTCAAAAATTCGCCAAGGAATCAGACACTTGCTTATTAGCATAATACAACGAGAGCCACGCTGCATAATTAGATGCGCGAGTATACCGTTATTTGATGATTTTTCCAGCGATTTCTTCATTTGCCAGGGCAATAAAGTCTGCTACCGGCATACTGCCTAAATCTTCGCCACGACGTGAACGAACAGCAACCATACCTGCTTCCATTTCTTTATCGCCAACCACCAGCATATAAGGTACGCGTTTCAGCGTATGTTCCCGAATTTTAAAACCAATCTTCTCATTTCTCAAGTCGGTCTTCGCTCTGAAGCCCTGCGCCTGTAGCGAATCGACTACTTGTTGAGCATATTCGGCCTGATTATCGGTAATATTCATCACCACCATTTGCTTGGGCGCCAACCATAACGGGAAGAAGCCAGCATATTCTTCGGTCAGGATGCCGATAAAGCGCTCAAGTGAGCCCAGTACCGCACGGTGAATCATCACCGGTACACGACGCTCGCCGTCTTCAGCGACGTAAGATGAACCTAAACGGCCCGGCATAGAGAAGTCAGCCTGAACCGTACCACACTGCCATGCACGATCTAAGCAGTCGTACAGGGTAAATTCGATTTTAGGCCCGTAGAACGCGCCCTCACCCGGCAGATATTTAAATTCGATATCCTTGCTGTGCAGTGCATCAGCCAGGGCTTTTTCGGCTTTATCCCAAATCTCATCGCTACCTACGCGTTTTTCCGGACGGGTAGACAGTTTCACTTCGATTTTTTCAAAGCCAAAGGTGCGGTAGGCATCGTAAATCATGTCGATACACGCGCACACTTCATCCAGCATCTGCTCTTCAGTACAGAAGATATGCGCATCGTCCTGGGTAAAGCCCCGAACCCGCATCAGGCCGTGTAAGGCACCCGATGGCTCGTTACGGTGACAGCAACCAAACTCGGCCATACGCAGCGGCAGATCACGGTAGGACTTCAGACCCTGGTTAAAGATTTGCACGTGGCCCGGGCAGTTCATTGGCTTAATGGCATATTCACGCTTTTCAGATTCGGTGGTGAACATGTTTTCAGCGTACTTGTCCCAGTGACCGGATTTTTCCCACAGCACGCGGTCCATCATTAATGGGCCTTTTACTTCGTCGTAGGCGTATTTGCGCAGCATGTTACGCACAAATTTTTCCAGCTCGGTGTAAATTGTCCAGCCATCGTTGTGCCAGAACACCATACCCGGCGCTTCTTCCTGCCAATGGAACAGGTCCAGCGTTTTACCAATTTTACGGTGGTCACGCTTTTCGGCTTCTTCCAAGCGCGTCAGATAAGCCTTGAGCTGCTTCTTATCGGCCCAGGCGGTACCGTAAATACGTTGCAGCATTTTGTTGTCGCTGTTACCACGCCAGTAAGCCCCGGCCACTTTCATTAATTTAAAGTGGTGACAAAACTTCATGTTAGGTACGTGAGGGCCACGACACATATCCACGTATTCTTCGTGGTGATACAGTCCCGGCTTATCATCCTGTTTGATATTCTCATCCAGGATTTCAATTTTGTATGACTCGTGACGCTCTACGAAGGTATCGCGCGCTTCTTGCCAGCTGACGGTTTTCTTAACTACGTCATAGTTGGTCTTAGCCAGCTCCAGCATGCGCTTTTCAAGCTTCTGCAGGTCTTCCTGAGTCAGGCTGTGCTCCATATCAACATCGTAGTAGAAACCATTGTCGATAGTAGGACCGATCGCCATTTTCGCATCTGGCCATAACTGTTTGATCGCATGACCAATCAGGTGAGCACAGCTGTGACGGATAATCTCAAGTCCGTCTTCGTCTTTGGCAGTAATGATTTCTAACGCAGCGTCTGAATCAATGACGTCGCACGCATCAACACGCTCGCCGTTTACGCGACCAGCTATAGTGGCTTTGGCCAGACCAGGACCAATATCATTGGCCACATCTAAAACTGAAACAGGGTTATCGAAAGAGCGCTTGCTTCCGTCAGGAAGAGTAATAACAGGCATGAAATATCCTTACAGTGGTGACACCTACTCTGTGCCACTTGTGTTAACGTCTAAAATGAGAAAATGCGTGACCATCTCACTATTGTTGAGAATGCTCAGGTGCTGCGAGGAGCACGAGTTTGGCTCGGATTATAACCCGTGAAACGTCACATGCAATGACTGAATTTATCGATCGACCGGAAAACCAGCGATTCAGCGCAAATTGTCTTAAACTGACTGTTAAATCTGCGGTTTTACCCGACAGCTATGGCCTGCTCGCGGTTTTACGCGACCCTTTGACCGCCTGATTCAGCGTTTTTAACTCCATCGCCGTCATCGTGCGCCATTGACCAGGCTTAAGATTACCCAGCTCAATGTGCATAATACGGGTACGTTTAAGTTTGGTGACTTCGTAGCCTAAAAACTCACACATCCGGCGAATTTGACGATTCAGGCCCTGAGTAAGAATGATGGTAAACTTAAACTTGCCACGGGCAGAGACCTTACAGGGTTTGGTCACCGTCCCTAATATCGGTACCCCTCTTGCCATTTTTTGTAAAAAGCGTTCGCTGATGGGTTGATTTACCGTGACTTCATACTCTTTGTCATGGGCATTTTCAGCGCGCAGAATTTTATTAACAATGTCACCATCACTGGTCAGGAAAATTAATCCTTCTGATGGTTTATCGAGACGACCAATCGGAAAAATACGTTCCTTATGGCCAATCGCATCAATAATATTGCCTTTTACATGACGTTCGGTCGTGCAGGTAATACCGATGGGTTTGTTGTACACCAGATACACTCTGTCCGACTTATCGGCAGCCACTGCGCCAATCAGCTTGCCGTCCACTCTGACTTTGTCGGTTGGTGCCACTTTGGTACCTAACTCGGGCTTTTTGTCATTAATGGTAACGCGTTGTTGCTCAATGAGCTTATCGGCTTCGCGACGCGAGCAAAAGCCCGTATCGCTGATGTATTTATTGAGGCGCTTGGTGTTTTCTGCGCTCATTCCGGATCCTTAAAACGCGACGACAAACAAGTAACGAAACCGCGGAGTATACAGCGTACATCAGCAATTAGAAAACCCTCTTGTGTATTTCACCCAGAAGGTTTCGTATCACGTTTTAGTTCAACCCGCATGGCCAGCAATGAGCCCGGCTTACGACTTAAATTCCGCCGGAAACACGTTAAGCTCAAATCCCCATAAGGCTGGCAATAAAAAGTACACCGCCAGCGTTAACAAAATTATAGAGATAAAGTTCATCCATATCCCGGTTTTGAACATATCCGCGATTTTAAGATAACCGGAGCCAAAGACTATGGCATTGGGTGGTGTAGCCACAGGCAACATGTAAGCACAGGAGGCCGCTACCGTCACAGCCACCATCAGCGTATAAGGGTGCACATCCAGCGCCAGTGCCATAGGCGCTAATATTGGTAACAGCACAGTGGTGGTGGCAAGGTTTGAGGTAATTTCGGTCAGGAAATTCACCGCCGCTATCAAAATAGCCACCAGCAGGAACAAGGGTAAGGCCTCCAGCAAGACCAGATGCTGACCGATCCAGCTCGCCAGCCCGGATTTTTGAAATCCACCGGCAATAGCGATGCCGCCACCAAACAGCACAATGGTTCCCCAGGGCATTCTGACCGCTTCTTCCCAGGTCATAATGGGTTGCTTGCGGTCTTTAGAAGACAGCATAAACAGTACCGACGCCGCACTAATTGCGATAATGGTGTCATCCAACTGTGGTACAAAGTTTTGCAGATAAGAGCGGAATACCCATAAGAAAGCCGTACCAACAAACACCGTCAGAACCACTTTTTCTTCATAGCTCATTGACCCCAGCTCAGCGCGAAGACGAGCGATTTCTTGCCGTCCGCCGGGAAACTGACTGCCCTGACAGGCAAAGGCGAAGCGGGTTAAATACACCCAGCAAATGGTCAGTAACACCACACTTATGGGAAAGCCAAACATAAACCAGGTGGCAAAACTAATATCGATGCCATAGATTTGCTGCAGAATGCCGGCCAGCACCAGATTAGGCGGCGTACCAATCAGGGTAGCCATACCGCCAATCGACGCCGAATAGGCGATCGCCAGCATGAGCGCCTTACTGAATCGTTCCCCCTCTTTCACATCAATGGCCGAATGCCCCAAAAACTGGCTGGCCACCGCCACACCAATGGGCAGCATCATCACCGTAGTAGCCGTATTGGAGATCCACATGGAAAGAAACGCGGTAGACAGCATAAAGCCCAGAATAATCCGCGGCACGTTGTTGCCCACAAGATAAATTATATTAAGTGCAATGCGCCGGTGCAGGTTCCAGCGCTCTATGGCAATGGCCAGAATAAAGCCGCCCATGTACAAAAATATATATTTGTGACCATAAGATGCCGTGACATCACCGATTTTTACGCCACCGAATAAGGGCAGCAACACAATGGGCAGCAAAGCTGTAACGCTAATGGGGATCGCTTCGGTGATCCACCAGATAGCCACCCACAGCGTAACTGCCAGCACGGCAACGCCCTGCTGACTTAAATTATCCGGGCTGAAGCCCAACAGAATACCCAAAAAAACGACTGGTCCCAGCCCCAGTCCGACTTGCCTGGTAGAAAGCGCCATAAGAAAAAACAACGAATTGTTATAATAGTAATGCCATTATAAGAACAAAAATCCACCATAAATCAAGCACTCTGATTTAACTAACCTATCTGGCAGGCATAACATCAGGGTGAATGTCGTGGTAAATCCGGTTACCGGCGTTATTTGAACTGGCAAAGGCCAAAATTTATTCCATACTCAAAAAAAGCACCAACACACCTGCGAACATGTGGCAATTTATCAGCGAGCAAATCAGTGAACATTCCGGTCATTTATTTGTCTGTCAGAACCGACAACCTGTACCCGGCGGTGACACCCATCAGTGCGCGGTGATCCGTGACGACAGCCGGCGTTATTTTGTCAAATACCGGCAGATAAATAGTCCGCTCAACACCGAACTGGATGCAGAAGCCGATGGCTTAAAGGCGCTTGCTGTAAGTGCTTGTATCCATACCCCCAAGGTGATTTGCCATGGCGTTGTGGAAGAAAACCACAAACATTATGAATATCTGGTTTTACAATACCTTAAGCTGTCGCAGACCGTTAACGAAGACTGGCATACCTGTGGCAAAAAGATAGCTCACTTACATAAAACCACGGCTGGCGAATTCTATGGCTGGCCCCGGGATAACTTTATTGGTCGTTCACCACAAATCAATACCACTACCTCCTGTTGGGCAACATTTTTTGCTGAGAGCCGGATTGGTGTCATGCTTGAGCAACTCGCCCACGAAGGCCATGTGTGGTGCAACATTGATGTCTGCACCACGCAAATCTATCAGTTTTTAAAACCACACCAACCACAGCCATCGCTGTTACATGGCGATTTATGGAGCGGCAATGTGGGTTTTAGTCATCAACAACCCGTGGTGTTTGACCCCGCGGTTTACTATGGTGACAGAGAAACCGACATTGCTATGACAGAGCTCTTTGGGCGTTTACCTGAGGCGTTTTATCAGGGTTACAATGCCATCTGGCCGCTGCACGAGGATTATCCTCAACGGCGCAAACTTTATCAGCTTTACCATATCCTTAATCATGCCGTATTATTTGGTGGTCATTACCTGCAAGCTGCGCAGGACGATATCATTCAACTTAATCAACAGCTGTTATAGGAGCGTTTTTTGCGGGATTTCTGCTGGCGAAAAGCAACCGTGTCAGTCTGGCTGCTATTGCTTCTCTCAGGCTGCTCAGCGCCCGGAATTAATGATGATGTAAACGAATACGCGGCGCGATTAGCCCGGGTTCTGGATACTTCCGTACAACCAGAGCAACCACTTCCCACACTCCAGTATCCCGCGCGGGAATCCTTATACGCTGAGCCCGCGAGCGTGGAAATGAATCTCACCCGCTTTTATCAGTTGCAACAGTGCGAACTAGGCAATGTAGTTGCCCAGCGCAACACGGCACTGGGCAAGGTACAACATCTCTCCCAGCGGCTGATATATGAACAACACTTACTCGCCGCCCTGACAGACTGTATGAATTTTGTCCGCAGCAAAAAGGATGAAGACCACCAGGAATTGCTGGCAACACTTAACGCCTGGCACTCACTGAAACAACAGGCCTACCCTTTACACTGGGCAAACATGCTGCTTTTAAGTGACGAAACCAGAGCCGCATTCAACCGCCCCAGAGCTGATTTACTATATGGTGAGCAAATCGATATCGCCGGTCAGCTGGCCTTGTTTAAACAACTAAGCGATGCTGCCACGCCTTCAGCGCGTATTGAAAACCTCGAAGTTACGCTTCAGGCCATTGGTGTCACCCGTTTGCCTGCATCGGTCTGGCAAGCACAGCAATACCTGGCAACGGTACTGCCGGATCTGACCCAGCAGCTCGACCCGGCACTGGCAGCGGTAGCCTGCCCTGACGGCAGCGCTTCTGAACAGGCAAATATACTGCGTAACGTTTTTTATTTGTTTTTTATTGAGCGTATTCAGCCAGTGGGCGGCCGCATAAACGACTTTAATTATCAATTTGAAGCGCTGCTGTCCAGCTGGCAAAACGCCGCCTCGTTACCCCAACCTTTCAGAAAATTTATGCAACAGCAACAAGCGTATTTTGTCTCGTATCAGCAGGCAGTTCAGGCACACGTAAAATTATGGCAGCGCTTTTTATCTCGCTGTCATCTGTCACCCACTGCGCCCCGGGGGTAAGTTAAACCGCGTGTTGTAAAGACAGGTAAGAGCCAAGGCCAATAGTAAATAAAAAGCAGCCCCAGACAGAGTGCTCAATCACCACTACCACTGTTGAACGGCTTTGCAGGTAACGCAAACCAAACATGGCACCACCAATGGCAGAGAGACCGACCGCCAGCCAGTTACCGTAAATAGCATGGGCAAAACCAAACAAAAACGTACTGGCCCCCAAACGCATTGAGTGGGAGGGTAAAATCGATTTATACCGGTGAAAGAAAAATGTGCGGTAGATAATTTCTTGTGGGATCACCGAGAACAAGGGATACAGCAGCAGTGTTAGCAGCCACAGCGACGTTTGCTGAGCCGGCCAGTCGAGAAAAGACTCGGGTAAAAACCAGTACACCACGGCCGCCGTTGCCAGCGCCCAGGGCACAAACAGTTTAAATGAAGCAAGCAGATGTGGTTTGCCCTGCTGCCAGTTCCACAGCCGAAATCGCTTGAAGGATTGGTCAGACATGAGCAGCCACAGGCACATACCGCCTACCCCGGCCAGCAATACCAGCAGGTAAGGGCCAAAGTGTTGCACACCTACCCAAAACAGCAGCGGAAGAAAAATAAACAGGCTGATTAATTCCAGCCAACGCTTAAAATGCATTGCTCAAACACACCAATTCATGAAACTTTTATGACGACTTCATGAATTTTATACTAACTTTGCGTTACGAGCGATGCTTAAGCCTGTTTTTTGTACGTTTTACCAAACTCCCCATCAGCCATCAGGCCTTATCAGGAGTCTACTTTAACCGCATGCCCCAGCGTATCTGACAAAATCCGGCGGATTTCGTTACCCAGTTCGCGGAAGAAAACCCGACCCGGCGCCGTATTACGCCACACCAGACTATGCTGACGCTCGATAGGAGTATCCTTGAGCTCACACACGTGCAGTTCATCCGGCTGATGTAATTCAGAATGCACGTACAAACCAGGTAAAAAAGCAACGCCCATACCCATTACCACCATTTGCCGTAGCGTATCCAGACTGGTGCCTTCGTAGTCACGGGTAACCTGAGCACCAATTTTTAAGCACAATTCGTGAACCTGATGGTGAAAATGGTGAGCTTCTTCCAGTGTCAGTACGGTCTCACCGTGAATTTGTTCAGGTTCGATATACCGCAAGCCGGATAAAGCATGATCGCTTGGCACCACAAACTTTAAAGGTTCAACAAACAGCTTGCTGGCTACCAGTTGCGATGAATCCTGGGAGCCCGGGGAAATAATGATGTCAAAGTGCCCGTCAAACAGTCCCTGAACCAGCTGGGTAGGCGCCGCCTCGCGAACATAGAAACGCAATTTAGCATAGCGTTTGTGAAGCTGCGGCAAAATATAGGGCAAAAGGTACGGCCCCAGCGTTGGCGGTACGCCCAAACGATAAGTGGTTTGGTTGCCACCGGCGATATCACGGGCTTTTTCCTCAAAGCGAATAGACGCCTGCAAAACATCTTCGGCATGGGGCAACAGCGACCGGCCTTCTGGTGAAAGCAGTGTGCCACTGCGCGAACGCTCAAACAGTGCAATACCCAGGCTTTTTTCTAACACATTGATTTGTGAGGTAAGTGTTGGCTGACTAATGCCCAAAACCTGGGCCGCGCGCCGATAACTCAGCTCCCTGGCCAGAGCGACAAAATAACGAAATTGCGTATAGGTAACTGACTTTGTAGAGGCAACCATAAACTTAAGTCCAACATATCTTCACACTTTTATAGTTAAAAGCTATCACGAAGTAAACTATTTTTCTATTAACCTATCAGTTAAATTGGATTGGTACCTTATACAATATTCTATTTTTATATTTAGGAGTGACTAAATGGACCACGTAATCTCTGGCGTCGCGAAATTCCAAAAAGAAGTTTTCCCGGAAAAGAAAGCGGCCTTCAAAAAACTCGCCAATGGTCAAAATCCTGAAGTACTGTTTATTACTTGTTCGGATTCCCGTATTGACCCTAACCTGGTTACCCAAACAGAGCCGGGCGATCTGTTTATCTGCCGTAACGCGGGTAATGTTGTTCCTCCTCACAGCAATCAAACCGGCGGTATGACAGCATCTATCGAATTCGCCGTAGCGGCACTGGGCGTTACTCACATCGTAGTTTGTGGCCACTCGGATTGTGGCGCGATGAAAGGGGCGTTGGCGCCTGAAGGGTTAACCGCTCTGCCGCACGTAAAAGAATGGCTCGGTCACTGTCGTGTGGCAACCGAAGTGGTAAAAGAAAAATGTGGTTGCGATTCTCTGAATAAAGATGACCACCTGCAATTAGTTACCGAAGAAAACGTAGTGCAACAATTGCAGCACCTGCGTACTCACCCTGCTGTGGCAGCTAAAATTGCGACCGGTCAGGTTCAGTTACACGGTTGGTTCTATAACATCGAAACCGCCGAAGTACTGAGCTACGACGAAAAGACCGGTGAATTTGTTCCGATGGACTCTTCTTTTGCAACAGAGGAAGCGCTTGTTGCAAACAAATAACAGGGAGCGTTTGGCATGAAGTTAGACTTATCTTTTAGTGAATTTAAAAACGATCTGCCCGCCAGTATCGTCGTATTTTTTGTCGCACTTCCCCTTTGTCTCGGTATCGCGCTCGCCTCAGGAGCGCCTTTATTCTCCGGGGTAATTGCGGGTATTGTTGGCGGTATCGTCGTTGGTTTATTTAGTGGTTCACGCTTGGGTGTGAGCGGACCGGCGGCGGGTCTGGCCGTTATTGTGTTTGACGCCATCGCCACACTGGGCAGCTGGGAGTTATTCCTGGTTGCTGTTGTGCTATCCGGTGTAATTCAGCTGATTATGGGTTATGCCCGGGCTGGCTTTATCGCCTATTTTATCCCAACTTCGGTGATCACGGGCATGCTGGCTGGGATTGGTTTATTGATCATCCTTAAGCAGATCCCTTACCTGTTTGGCTGGCACGCCGACTTTTTGGGTGAAGAAGCCTTTGTCCATGCTAACGGCGAAAACACGTTTTCTGCCATCGAACATGCGCTCAATCTGATGTCGCCGGCGGCGATAATCATTTCAGGCGTATCGCTGGCATTGCTGGTTGTGTGGGATAAGTTTTTGGTGCCTCGTCATAAAATTTTCCAGTTAATCCAGGGCCCTATTGTTGTGGTACTGCTGGGTATTCTGGCTTCGGTGATGATGAGTCAGGCGGGCACGCCACTGGACCCAAGCATGCTGGTTTCGCTGCCAGTCATTAATAGCTTCAGCGATTTCACCAACGAGCTTTCGTTCCCGGCATTTTCACAAATGCTGAATATGGACGTACTGACCATTGCCATCGTGATGGCAGCAGTAGCCAGTATTGAAACCCTTTTGTGTGTGGAAGCCACGGATAAACTGGATCCACAAAAGAACGTAACGCCAACTAACCGCGAGTTGAAAGCTCAGGGTATCGGTAACATTATCTCTGGTTTGGTAGGTGGTTTACCTATTACTCAGGTTATTGTGCGTAGCTCGGCTAATATCGCCTTTGGCGGTAAAACCAAGCTGTCAGCCATTATGCACGGTATCTTCCTGTTAGTGGCAGTACTGGCCATTTCGACCATGCTTAACCTGATACCACTGGCTTCACTGGCAGCAATCCTGATTGTGGTTGGCTATAAGCTGACCAAACCAGTTATGTTTAAAATCATGTACAAGAATGGTTGGGAGCAATTCCTGCCGTTTATAACTACCATCGCAGTAATGATTTTTACCGACCTGTTAACTGGTGTATTTGCAGGCCTGGGTGTGAGCATCTTCTTTACCCTGAAAAGCAGCTTCCTTAATGCTTATCAGTTTAAAGAAACTATCAATGAAGATCATGGTGAGACTACCCACCATATTGTGTTGGCTGAAGATGTCTCGTTCTTTAACAAGCCCAGTATTCTGAAAAAACTTAACTCGATTCCGGGTAACTCAAAAGTCGTGTTGGATTTTTCAAATACCAAGTCCATCGCTTTTGATGTGAAAGAGATGATTAAAGACTACATTGATCAGGCTCATTCAAAAAATATACAGGTTGAAACCATTAAGTTCTAACCTTCACCTTAATAAGCCGGACACCCCAACCTGTCTGGCTTACAACACGGTGCAGTTAACGTAAAAGGCAGCCATTTGGCTGCCTTTTTGTTATGTCTGTCCAACAATTGTTGAATAAAACCTTTCTCTCTTATAGCTTTTAACTATCACGAGCTCAACTATTTTTCTATGAGCCCATTATATAACAATTAATTAACATTTATTAATGTCAAGCTAACAATTGAGGGTTACACATTATGGATCACGTCATATCTGGTGTTGCTAAGTTCCAAAGAGAAGTTTTCCCTGGTCAGAAAGCCGCATTCAAAAAACTGGCCAATGGCCAAAACCCTGAAGTCTTGTTTATCACCTGTTCCGACTCACGCATCGACCCTAACCTGGTTACTCAAACCGGTCCGGGCGATTTGTTTATCTGCCGTAATGCCGGCAACGTAGTACCGCCACACAGCAACGAAACTGGCGGTATGACTGCCTCTATCGAGTTTGCGGTTGCCGCACTGGGCGTAACCCATATCATCATCTGTGGTCACTCTGATTGCGGTGCCATGAAAGGTGCAATCAATACCGAAGCACTCTCTTCCCTGCCCCATGTTAAAGAATGGCTGGGTCACTGCCGGGTTGCTACTGAAGTGGTAAAAGAGAAATGCGGTTGTGATAAACTGAACGCAGAAGATCATTTACAGTTAGTTACCGAAGAAAATGTGGTACAACAGTTACAACACATCAAAACTCATCCGGCGGTCGCTGCAAAGCTAGCCACCGGACAGGTAAAACTGCATGGCTGGTTTTACAACATCGAAACTGCAGAAGTCACCTGTTATCAGGAAGAAACCGGTAAGTTTGGCCCTATGGACGAAAAATATGCCGTCGAGCTGGTTTCTAAACACAAGTAAACCTAACAACTGTAAAGGAAAAGTCATGAAGAACTTATTTGCTAATGTTCGTGGCGATATAACCGGCGGTATTACCGCCGGCGTAGTTGCACTGCCACTGGCACTGGCGCTGGGCGTTGCGTCTGGTGTTGGTCCGATGGCAGGTATGTATGGCGCCATTGCGGTGGGCTTTTTTGCGGCACTGTTCGGTGGTACACCATCACAAATCTCCGGCCCGACCGGGCCAATGGTGGTGGTACTGGCCGGTTTATTTGCCAGTTTATCGGGCGACGTAGAGCTTATTTTTACTGCCGTTTTACTGGCGGGTTTATTCCAGATTTTATTTGGTTTTCTGGGCATAGGTAACTACATTCGTTTAGTGCCCTACCCGGTTATTTCTGGCTTTATGTCGGGGATCGGGGCCATTATTATTATTTTGCAGATTGGCCGTTTACTGGGTCATGAACCGCCAGGGGGAACTCTGGGCGCTCTGGGGTATATTCCTACCGCGCTGGCCGACATAAACTTTGCTACTCTGGCACTGGGTATCGGAACATTGGTGATTGCCTATAAATGGCCACCCAGCCTCGGTAAATATGTACCGGGCGC
This sequence comes from Marisediminitalea lipolytica, assembly GCF_001758465.1. Taxonomy (GTDB): domain Bacteria; phylum Pseudomonadota; class Gammaproteobacteria; order Enterobacterales; family Alteromonadaceae; genus Alteromonas; species Alteromonas lipolytica. The sequence goes on along the minus strand of NZ_MJIC01000001.1, from coordinate 110,839 downwards.
CCTGGCTGCGTTGATTATCGGTACCATTGTCAGCCTGTTCATTACCAATGTCCCCATTTTAGGCGAAATTCCAACCGGTCTGCCAAGCCTGCATCTGCCTACTTTTGAAAGCTCTACGCTGTTATTAGTACTTGAGGCGGCGTTTATTCTGGCCATTCTGGGCGCTATCGACAGCCTGTTAACGTCACTGGTTGCCGACAACATGACCCGTACCCGTCACGACAGTTCCAAGGAACTGATTGGTCAGGGTATCGGTAATACGGTAGCAGGTCTGATTGGCGGTATTGCCGGTGCCGGCGCGACTATGCGTACCGTGGTTAACATTCGCAGCGGCGGTAAAGAACGGTTATCAGGCATGGTTCATGCGCTGGTATTACTGGCTGTTGTGCTTGGCCTGAGCCCACTGGCCAGTGCTATTCCGCATGCCGTGCTTGCCGGTATTCTGGTAAAAGTAGGCCTTGATATTGTGGACTGGAGCTACCTGAAACGTGCTCACAGCGGTCCGCGCTGGGACTTCGCGCTGATGCTGCTGGTACTGGGTTTAACCGTATTTGTAGACCTGATCACAGCCGTAGGCGTTGGTGTGGTATTAGCTGCACTGGCTTACGTTCGTCAGATTGCCCAGTTGCAAATTGAAGAACTGAAAAAAATTCCGGATACGCTCAACGATCCCAAAGAAAACGCCCTGCTTGAAAAAGCCCAGGGCAAGGTCAGTATCTTTAGTTTTGGCGGCCCGTTAAGCTTTGGTGCGGCGGCTGATTTAGGTCACCACGTGCGCGAGTGGGTTAAGCCTGGTTCCCGGGTACTCATTCTGGACTTCTCCAGGGTGCCCACCATGGACGTATCCGCTTCTATGGCCGTAGAGACAGTAACATCGGATGCCAAGAGTTCCGGCCGACAACTGATGGTTTGCGGCGCTTCCGATAAAATTAAAGAAGTGTTGGGCAATATCAATGCTTCCTCTGCGGAGATCCTCACTTATCCCACCTTACTTGAAGCTCTGGAGTCGGCGGTGTCGATTATCGAGGATAGTGGAAAAAAGTCACAGAAGCATGACGGCAGCTCCACACTGTCCCATGCTTAACATCTAATCGATAATATAAAGAGCGCCAACTGGCGCTCTTTTTTGTGCCTGGAAAAACAGATACCCCTTTGGTGCTTAGTCGGCTACACTAATTATGAAATATACGTAATAGCTGGACTTTGAAGTGGCTGATAATAATGGTGTTTTAGCGCGAATTCGTGACAAGTATACCGACTTGTCGCCCTCTGCGCGGGCTATCGCTAATTACCTGCAACAGTTTCCGCTGACCATAATCAGCGACTCCACCGCCGAAATTGCGGCCAAAACCAACACCTCAAAGGCCACGGTAAGTCGCCTGTTTCGTCAGTTAGGTTATGCCTCCCATCAGGACGCTAAACAGGATGTCGTATTACAACGGGATGCTGGCATCCCCGTCAAACAAACGCTGACTCAGCACGACTATATCGCCGCCGAATTAGGTAATTTACAACGCACGCTGGAATCTATTCCCGCTGAAGAAATTAATCAGATTGCCGCGATTCTGGCTAAAGCACCGCGCATCACGCTGATAGGTTATCGTAATAGTTACCCGGTAGCCCTGCACTGCCGCCAGCAACTTAAACAAATTCGCCCCAATGTGCGTTTATTGCCACAACCTGGTCAGAGCCTGAGTGAAGACTTAATGGATCTCGCCGAGGATGAGATAATTGTGGTGTTTGGCTTTCGCCGTCGTCCGCGTATTTTCGCCCGGATGATGGACGCTCTGCCACCGGAACGTACTATTTTGCTTACCGATCCCACCGGCCAGGTTTATCAGGATAAAGTAGACCACACACTGGTGTGTCAGTTGGGTAACCAGTTTGCTTTTGACAGTTATGCTGCGCCCATGAGCCTGGTATCGGTACTGTGTAATCAGGCCTATACCCTGCTCGGGGATGAAGGCGATAGCCGCGTCTCCACCATTACGCAAATGTACGCGCAAATGGGTGAGTTGGACCCCGAGTAACCCTATCACTGCGCCAGCTTAAATATCTTGAAACAATCATTTCGTTGGCGAACGAGCATTTCCCGATAAAATACGCACAATTCATAAGGATACTCTCAGAGGACGAGGACAGCATGCCTGACGCGCTAATGCTCAGTAATATCAGTAAATCATTTATCGATAAAACGGTACTCGATGAGCTGAACCTGGCCGTGCCCTACGGCAGTGTATTTGCCTTTCTGGGCAATAATGGCGAGGGAAAATCCACCACCATTCGTATCCTCACCGGCCTGGCCTCACCGGATAATGGCGAGGTTGTTATTTGTGGTGAACCACTGTTTAGCCGTCATCGGCGTTTACTACGTCGTACTCATGGGGTTAGCGTTAACTGTGCGGCGCTGTCATTAATTGGCGGACTCATCGATGCGCCAAGTCTCTACCCAAATCTTACGGCCGCCGAATTTTTGTCCATTGGCTGCCGTATTAAAGGCTTATCCCGTTCTGAAATCGCCCGGGTGTTATCCGTTGTATCATTACAATCCAGCGCAGACCGGGTAGTCGCCACGTTTTCTCTGGGCATGAAACAGCGCCTGGCCATCGCCCATGCTTTGCTGGGTAATCCCAAACTGCTGATCCTCGATGAACCCACCAACGGCTTGGATCCCAGCGGCATCCGCGATATCCGAAAACTGCTGGCGGAACTGCCTGCGACCACCGGTACCACGGTATTCTTTTCGACCCATAACCTGGATGAAGTAGAGAAAATGGCCACCCGATTTGCCGTGTTAAAAGCCGGCAGCATTCAGTTTGAGTCCGATATCACCCAGTGGAAGGCCAGCCAGCAACAGTGTCAGGTAATAGAAGTGGCGAAGCCTCAGCAGGCCCTCGCCTGTTTAACCGGGCAAGGTTTCAACGCTCGTCTGCTGGATAACGGCTTGGTTGAAATCGATACCATCACCCGGGAACAACAGGCTGCTATACATCGTTTATTAATTAAACATGACGTTGAAATTTACCAGTCTTACCACAAGAAACAGTCTTTAGAGCAATGGTTTACCGATGAACACACCCACTAGCATGCCGCAGCAACTTATTACGTTGTTTTACGTAGAAACCCTGAAACTCAAACGCACGTCGGTTGTACTAATGGTGTTTGTCTTGCCATTACTGGTCATTTTATTTTTGCTTGGGTTAGCACTTAAATCTCAGGATGTGAGTCTGTTTACCGCAGAAAACTGGCAAAAATGGTGGATGGGCGTCGCAGCATTATGGAGTTATTTTATGCTGCCACTGTTTATTGCGCTCATCAGCAGTGCCATAAACGGTAACGAGCATAAAAACGAGGGCTGGCGATTAATGCTTTCGTTACCGGTGAGTCTGACCGGACTGTACAGCGCAAAGTGTGTTTTGTCTGCCCTACTTACATTGCTGGCCAGTCTTATGCTGTGGTTTTACGGGCTGCTCGGGGCTGGTGCCTTAACACTCTTTGGTGCCCCCTTTGACCCCACAGCCGGTGCCATACTGCTCTTTTCAGTGCCATCGCTGTGGCTTGCAAGCCTTCCGGTACTGGTGATCCAGCACGCTATCAGCTGGCGCTTCGGCAATATTATCATTCCCCTATCAGTAGCGGTGGTTGCTACCATGGGTATCGTACAAATCGGCAGCTCCGAGTTTTGGGTGTATTACCCGTGGAGCTATATGATGATGGCCACACTGGCAGGCAACGATGAATTGCGCCAACAGGCTTTAGTCATAGCACCGGCGCTGGCCACGGCATTATTCTGGCTATCTGCGCAGTTTGCTGCCATTAACAAGCGCGCCGGTTAGGTCTCAGCCCGGCGCCTGACCGTTTTTCCTGGTTGCAAAACGTTAATTAAATTTACCCAAATTTAACAAACGTTTCACTTGACATATTCTTGAAACGATTGTTTCATGTACATATCACCTTGCAACACTTTTTACCATGAATCATCACTCCGTTAGTTCGCCTTTTGTGTGGCAACCAGCGACTAAAACGTCGCGCGCAGAAAATACTGCTTCTACTCAGCCTCAGCCGCTGAGTGGCGCCCGTTTAGCTGTCAAAGATTTGTTTCACATCTCAGGCACGCCGACAACGGCTGGTAATCCGGACTGGCTGGCATCTCATGCACAGACGAGTGAAACGGCCAGCGCCGTCACTAAACTTATCAATGCCGGCGCGAAGTTAGCGGGTAAAACCATTACTGACGAACTCGCTTACAGCTTAAACGGGCAAAACATACACTACGGAACACCGATTAACCCGGTTACGCCTGAGCGTTTACCCGGCGGTTCATCCAGTGGTTCGGCCGTTGCCGTATCGGCGGGGCTGGCTGATATTGGTTTAGGTACTGATACGGGCGGTTCTATCCGGGTACCGGCCAGCTATAACGGCCTCTTCGGGATGCGCCCCACCCATGGCCGCATCAGCGCCGATGGTCTGGTCGCACTCGCACCCGGTTTTGATACTGTTGGCGTAATGTGCGAAACGCTGACAGAACTCGAAAACAGCATGCAATGCCTGTTTGATGAACCAGCAGGCTATACACCAGAGCTGACTTCGCTGGTGGTTTACCAAAATGCTATCGACAGTTGTGAACACGCTGACGCAGCACAACAATGGCTCAGTGCATTACCGGTTGCCACCACACAAGGTGATTTTAGTGCACTGGAACAACTGCCCCTGGCAGAGACTTTCAGAGTGTTACAGGGCCGTGAAATCTGGCGCACCCACGGTGAATGGATCAGTACAATTAATCCAACTTTTGCGCCGGATATCGCCGAGCGATTTAACCAAAGCGCGCAGATCACCGATGCTGAAGTGGCCAGCGCCAAAGGCATTCAACAACAGGTACGTGAACTTATGGGCACGCTACTTGCTGAACAAAAAGCGATAGTTTTGCCAACCACGCCTGGCTGTGCGCCTTTGCTTTCGGCTACACCGGCGGCACTGACCGACTATCGCAAACAATTATTATCATTAACTGCCCTCGCCGGACTGGCGGGCTTACCTCAATTGCATTTGCCGTTATTTCGCCTGAATGACGCGCCCTGCGGACTGTCTCTGATTGGTCCGGCAAAGAGTGAAGCTGCCCTGTTCGCGTTGGCTCGTACCCTTACGGAATAATCAAAAAGCATGACAAAACAACAACACACTGCTTTTACTGCCCCGCACTATGCGGCATCAACAGTGGGCAACGAAATACTGCAACGCGGCGGCACCGCCATTGAAGCCATGGTGGCAGCGGCAGCGTCTATCGCGGTGGAATACCCGCACATGAACGGCCTGGGTGGCGACGGTTTCTGGCTGATCAGCGAACCGGGCAAAGCACCGGTAGCAATCGATGCCTGCGGCACCGCAGCGGCCATGGCGGACGGTGATTTTTATCAGGGTCTGGATGCCATTCCGTCACGTGGTGGAAAAGCGGCGCTGACCATGGCAGGTGCAGTAGCGGGTTGGCAAAAAGCACTGGAAATATCGAAAGACTGGCAATCCCCCATGCCATTGCAAGACCTGCTGGCAACGGCGATTAGTCAGGCTAACTGGGGCATCGAAGTGACTCAGAGTATGTCGGATGCCAGTGAAAAAACCTTTGACGATCTGGCCGGTGATGAAAACTTCGCACAATTTTTAATTAAAGGAAAAGCCCTTAAGAAAGGCAAGATTGTTAAGCTGACGCAGCTGGCTAATACCCTACAACGTTTAGCCGATAACGGCCTCGATGACTTTTATCACGGCGATATCGCCCGCGACTTAGCGGCCGATCTGGAAGCCGCCGGCTCCCCTATTCGCTTAAGTGATTTTGCTGAATACGAAGCCAAAGTCGTCACGCCGCTCAGCGTCACTACCTCGAAAGGCAAAATATATAACCTGCCAGCCCCTACCCAGGGCATTGCCTCGCTGATTATTCTGGCGCTTTACGATCGTGTAGTTGCGCAAGGCAGCAGCGATGCCGACATGGTGCATTTACTCATTGAATGCACCAAACAGGCCTTTATTAAACGTAATGAATACCTTACCGATCCGGGCCGCTTAAGTGTGGATCTCAGCGATTTTCTGACCGATGACGCCCTGGATGACATGGCCGCGCAAATCAGCCTGACGAAAGCGCTGCCCTGGCCACATGAAGCCAAACTGGGCGATACCATCTGGATGGGCGCCTGCGATAACGAAGGCCGCATGGTGAGCTACATCCAAAGCCTTTACTGGGAATACGGCAGCGGCGTAGTCAGCCCGAAAACCGGCATTGTGTGGAACAACCGTGGTACCTCATTCAGCCTGACTCCAGGCCATTTACAGCAGTTGAAGCCCGGCTTAAAGCCGTTTCATACGTTAAATCCAGCCTTTGCCGAGCTTAACGATGGACGGCGTATCAGCTACGGCACCATGGGCGGTGAAGGCCAGCCGCAAACCCAGGCAGCCTTGTTCAGCCGTTATGTGTATCACAACCAGCCGCTGGATAAAGCCATTGCCCTTGGCCGCTGGCTGCTGGGCCGCACCTGGGGCGATCAGTCGCACAACTTAAAAGTTGAACGCGACCTCAACGAATACGTGGGAGAGGATTTGCTAGGTCGCGGTCACGACATGGTCGTAGTGGATGCCTGTAACGAACTGATGGGTCATGCTGGTGCGGTAGTACTGCATACCGACAGCACCACCGAAGCCGCTACCGATCCGCGCAGCGACGGCAAAGCCTTCGCTCAGGCTTATGTAAACGAAGAATCAGGAGATACCGAGTAATGGAAACCCTTATGGAATTACTGCCAACGATTTTAGCGCTGATGGCCACCGGTGTATTTGCCGGTATTCTGGCCGGATTATTAGGCGTGGGTGGCGGTATTGTTATTGTGCCTGTGCTGTACTTTTTGTTTCAGGCATTAGGCGTATCCGCTGATTCTGCCATGCTGATTGCCACCGCCACCTCACTGGCCACCATTATTCCTACCTCGGTTAGCTCCATTCGCGCTCACCGCAAAAAAGGTAACGTCGACAGCGAGCTGCTGAAACGCTGGGGCCCGTTCATTCTGCTAGGCGTACTGCTGGGCAGCTACGCGGTAACCCAGGTAAATGGCGAAATTCTTACCTTATTATTTGGCACTATCGCCAGTCTGTCGGCCATCAATATGTTTGTGGGCAGCAAGAGCGCCTGGTTTAACGACCTGCCCGGCGCACTGGGTCAGCGCATTATTGCCATTTGCATCGGCTTATTCAGTTCCATGGTCGGTATTGGCGGCGGTACCTTAACCGTGCCCACCCTGACCTTTTGTAATTATCCGGCCCACCGCGCTGTAGGAACCGCGGCTGCCGTTGGCTTAATTATTTCGCTACCGGCGGCAGTCACTATGCTGATTTTAGGTCAGTCACCGGCTGATGCCCCCGAAGGCACTATTGGCCTGGTCAACCTGATTGGCTTTGCCGCCATCGTCCCCCTTACTGTGTTATTTGCACCGGTTGGCGCTGGCCTGGCCAGCAAACTGGATGCCGCAAAGCTCAAGAAAGTATTCGCCGTGGTATTGCTTATCACCGGTGTCAGAATGCTTGCTCAGAGCTTGCTCTAGGAGAAAAAATGAAACCCTTATCACTGCCTCCCCGCTTACTCATGGGCCCCGGCCCGATTAATTGTTATCCCCGGGTGTTAACGGCAATGTCGCAACAACTGGTAGGACAGTACGATCCGGCCATGACCGGCGCCATGAACGAAGTCATGGCACTGTACCGTCAGGTATTTAAAACCCAGAACCAGCAAACCATTCTGGTAGATGGTACCTCACGCGCTGGTATTGAAGCGGTGCTGGTGTCGGCGCTGGAACCCGGCGATAAAGTGCTGGTACCCATTTTTGGTCGCTTTGGCCACCTGCTGTGCGAAATTGCAGAACGTGCCGGTGCCGACGTACACAGCATTGAAGTGCCCTGGGGCGAAGTCTTCGAACCCGAGCAAATCGAGCAGGCCATTCGCGACGTGCAGCCAAAAATGCTGGCCATTGTACAGGGCGATACCTCTACTACCATGTTGCAGCCACTGGAGCATTTGGGTGAAATTTGCCGCCGTTACGATGTGCTGTTTTATTCAGATGCCACCGCATCGATTGGCGGTAACCCTTTTGAGACCGATGAATGGCAGCTCGATGCCGTTTCAGTGGGTTTACAAAAATGCCTTGGCGGTCCCTCTGGCAGTGCGCCGATTACCTTAAGCGACCGTTATGTTGAGCTGGTACGCAAGCGTCATCACGTTGAAGCCGGTATTCGCGAATCAGCTCACCAGTCAGGCTCAGGCAGCCGTATTCGCTCCAACTATTTTGATATTCCGATGCTGCTGGATTACTGGGGAGAAGAACGACTTAACCACCATACCGAAGCGGCCACCATGTTATTCAGTGCCCGCGAGTGCGCCATTAACTTAATTGAAGAAGGCATTGATAACAGCATCGCCCGCCACAAACTAAGCGGTGATGCCATGTTAGCCGGTATTCAGGCGCTTAACCTTGAGCCCTTCGGTAACCTGAAACACAAAATGCACAATGTGGTTGGTGTGGAAATTCCTGACGGCGTGGATGGCGAAAAAATTCGCCAGCAGTTGCTGCTGGATTTCAACATTGAAATCGGCACCAGCTTTGGACCGCTGAAAGGCCGCATCTGGCGCATCGGCACCATGGGTTATAACGCCCGTCAGGATGCGGTATTACATACCCTGCAATCGCTGGAAACCGTGTTGCGTCGCGCTGGTCACAAGCTGCCTGCTGGTGGCGGCGTAGATGCCGCGCTGGATACCTATGCAGCAGCCCGGGACGCTGCCATATGAACGACTTTGCCAGCCTGGCCAACCAGGTGATGTTACGTTGCGACCAGCTTGGTGCGATTACGCAATCGCCAGGCATGGTCGACCGTCGCTATCTGACCCCTCAGCATCGTCAGGCCAATGATGTAGTGGCGCTGTGGATGCGTGAGGCCGGGATGACCGTCTGGCAGGATGCCGCTGGCAACCAATGGGGCCGCTATCACAGCACCGATGCCAATGCCCGCTCTTTAGTACTCGGTAGCCATTTGGATACGGTGCCTAATGGCGGTAAGTACGACGGCATGCTGGGCGTTATCGCGCCGCTAGCCGCTGTCCAACACTGTTTTGATAACGGTATTCGCTTCCCCTTCCATATTGATATTGTGGGCTTTGGTGACGAAGAGGGCACCCGCTTTGGCTCTACCCTGCTGGGTAGCCGTGCCCTGACAGGCCGCTGGAAAGAAGACTGGCAGCTATTACGGGACGAGAATCACCTGTCGTTGCCCGAGGCCATGGCTGAATTTGGTTTGTCCTTTGAAAAAGTCGCCGATGCTACCATCGACCCTGCCAGCGTGCTGGGTTATCTGGAAGTTCACATTGAGCAAGGACCGGTACTGGAAGATAAAAACCTGCCGGTGGGCTGGGTTACCGCCATTGCCGGTGCCAAACGCTTAAACGTACAGGTCAATGGCATGGCTGGTCACGCTGGCACCGTGCCTATGGGTATGCGACAGGATGCCCTGACCGCAGCCAGTGAAATGGTGCTGGCGGTTGAATCCATTGCCAATCAGTTTGGCATTGTCGCCACTGTGGGGCGGCTTGAAACCAAACCCGGTGCGGTAAACGTGATCCCCGGTCAGGTGAATTTCTCGCTGGATATCCGCAGCGAACATGACCATAAACGGGATGCCGCGTTAAAGCTTATTCAGGAGATTTTCCGCGATGTGGCCGAGCGACGTAAAGTCGACGTTAACTGGCAGCAAAACCATCATGCCGATGCCGTGCACTGTGACCCTCATTTATCACAAACTTTAGCGCAAGCGATTCAGTTAAGCGGTTTACCTGCTGTCAGCCTGCCCTCAGGCGCGGGCCACGACGCCATGGCCATGGATGCTATCTGCCCGGTTAGTATGCTGTTTGTGCGCTGCAAAGGCGGCATCAGCCATCATCCGGGCGAATCGATAACAGCTGAAGATGTGGCAACAAGTTTGCAAGTTATTTATCAGTTCTTTAAGTCGTTTTCGCCCGTTGATTAGGGGCATTTTCAATAACCAGAAGGATAAAGTACGTGAAGATACCTAGAATTTATAATGATGCCGAAGGCAAAAGCCATTTTGGTGAAGCCGACATCCCGTTAAAAGACGGCGGTCCTATCGGCTTATTATCTGAGAAAATCCCCGCTGGTTCGATTATTTTTCGTGAAACGCCAGCCGATTATGATTTTAAATGGCATCCGGCCCCGGCCAGACAACTGCTGTTTATTTTAAAAGGCCGGGCAGAGTTTACCGTTTCATCCGGTGAGCGCCATGTGTACGGTGCTGGCGACGTATTATTGCTGGAAGACACCGAAGGCGAAGGTCACTGCAGCCGCGCCATGTACAACGAAGTGCGTCATTCTATTTTTGTGACTCTCCCTGAGGGCTTTCCTTACTAATTGCACCAAATGAGCGAATTAACCGGGCGACTGACTATTGTTGAGTCAGTTATGCCCTGCTCTGGTGCAACCGCAATTTTACCTTCCTCCCAACACCCAACCTCACATTTTATTATCCATTACTATCAATAACTTAAACCCCATTCGAATTACTGGACCAAATGGTCAGATTATTGCTTTACTTTCACTGTCTTATTTACAATTTTAGTGATTTCTATGTTCAGTGTGTGTTACCGGTGGCGATGTCACCGTTTAGTCGCTCCATTCCTGGCTAACCTGCTTGCTACCGGTCTGATGTTGTCATCTTCAGCGGCATTCAGCGCTGACATGGATAAGTGGTTTCGGCAATTTAAGCACAACGCCTCTGATCAGGCACTGTACCAACTTCTGTGGTCACTGCCTAAAGGCGGCGATTTACATCATCACCTCAGCGGTGCTGGTTTTAGCGAATGGTGGTATGACATCGCTACCCAGCCAGCACGCAATGGTGGTTATGTTTATTACACCAAAACCCGCTTGCTGCAATGTCATGGCTATGGTACCAACGAATATGGTCCTAATCCGCAAAACCTGCTGTTTCGTACCATTCAGGCGTCTACCTACCAAAACTTAAGCGAATGTGAGCAGCAAGAGTATGAGTTGCTCAGCGAGCTGGACGAACATAAAAAACAGGCTTTTTTCAATAGTATCCGCCTGGACAAAGCCCACGAAGGCCGCAATGAGTTTTTTGAAACCCACTGGCAAAGGTTAAACGAACTAACCAGTAATCCCCACATTGGTGCCTATATTTTGCTTAAAAATATGCAGGCATTTGCCGCCGAAGGCTTACAGTATCTGGAAACGCAGGTAAACGTAGATCGCAGCATCACGCCTGCTGGCGAACGGATGCCGCCTGAAGCTGCACTCAAAATCTACACCGATACACTGGCTTCAGATGCGGCCCGGCAAACCGGCGTCGTGGTTCGTTTCCAGTATGCGTTATTACGCTTTCTCCCACATGCTGAACAACATCTGCGCTGGATGTACGATTTTGTGGATAAACACCGCGATATTTACGTAGGCATTAACATGGTAGGCCGCGAAGATAACGACAAGGGTTATCCACTGCGATTTTTACCGGTGTTACGGGAACTACGCCGCAGTTACCCGGCAATCAATCTGGCTATTCATGCCGGAGAGGTGGACGAGCCGAACCAACACGTTAAAGATACCCTGCTGCTCGGTGCTCAGCGTATTGGTCATGGCCTTAATGCCATTACCGACGCGGATACCCTGCTGTTAATGCGCCATGGCCCCTACCTGATAGAAATTAACCTTATCAGCAATCGCTTGCTGGGCTACACGCCGGATTATGCAACACATCCTTTTCCCGAGTATCTGCGCACCAATATTCCGGTAGCACTGACAACCGACGACCGCGGTATGTGGGACAGCAGGCTGACCGACGAATATTTCGTTGCCGTTAAAGAATTTAACCTGTCCTGGCAGGAGCTCACCGGGCTTGCCAGACAGTCTTTACAACATAGCTTTTTAAACGCCACGGATAAACAGGCGGCGCTGGCAACCTACGAGCAGCGGCTAGGTAAATTTGCCGACACGCTTTCCCGGTCTGGTACCGGATCTTTGCCACAACCGCCTGCCAAGCGCCTGTTTATTTGCCAATATCAACCCACTTTGTGTCATCAAGGATAACGAATGTCACAGCATCACATTCTCTATGCATTGGAAGACCGCCCCAGCTTTATGATAAGTCTCACGGCGGCCGTGCAGCATGTTTTAGCCAGTTTTATAGGCGTAGTCACGCCCACCCTTATCATTGCGTCAGCTTTAGGTTTGCAGGCTGAGGTGCCCTATCTGGTCAGTATGGCTTTGCTGGTTACCGGCATTGGCACTTTTATTCAAACCCGGGGATTTGGTCCGGTCGGCAGCGGCCTGGTAGCCATTCAGGGAACCAGTTTTGCGTTTATCAGCGCATTGCTGATGGTGGGCACCACCATTAAAGCCCGGGGCGGCAGTAATGATGACATTCTTGCCATGATGCTGGGCGTCTGTTTCTGGGGCGCTTTTGTCGAAATTATTCTGAGTCAGTTTATCCAGCAAATAAAACGGGTCATAACACCTATCACCACCGGAGTAGTCATTATTGCCATAGGCATTTCGCTGATTAAGGTGGGCATGACCGACCTGGCTGGTGGCTTTAACAGCGACAGCTTTGGCAGCGTGACTAATTTGTCTCTCGGTCTTGGCGTATTACTGGTGATCATTTACTTTAACGCGCATAAAAATCGCTGGTTACGACTGTCTGCCATCTTCATTGGTATGTTTGTGGGCACCATCATGGCCTGGTTTGCGGGTATCACGGATTTTTCTAATCTGACCTCGTTACCCCTGTTCAGTTTTCCACAACCATTTAAATATGGTTTTCATTTTGACTGGGCTCTGTTTTTGCCCATTGCCCTGATTTATTTTTTCACCGCCATTGAAACGGCCGGCGATTTAACCGCCAACAGCTTGTTTTGTCAGTTACCCATTAAAGGTGACAAGTACTTAAAACGGATTCGGGCCGGGATTTTGGGCGATGGTATTAACTCGCTGCTGGCCGCGGTTTTTTGTACTTTCCCCAATACTACATTCGGGCAAAATAACGGCGTGATCCAAATGACCGGTATAGCCAGTCGTAAAGTCGGCTATTTTGTTGCTGCGGTATTTGTAGTGCTGGGGGTATTTCCTTTTATTGGTGCAATATTACAGGCGATTCCCAAGCCCGTGCTGGGTGGTGCAACCCTGGTCATGTTTTCCATGGTTGCCGTGGGAGGGGTAAAAATTCTTACCTGCGAACCGCTGAATCAGCGCAACAGTCTGATTACCGCCTGTTCTCTGGGCATGGGGCTTGGCGTAATGATGGTGGGTAACCTGCTTAGTCAGTTACCGCCCTGGCTTGGCAATATCTTTGTCTCCCCGGTCACTACCGCCGGGCTTACCGCGATAGTTTTAAGCCTGGTATTACCCGATGCAGAGCAGCCACAAATACCAGCAGAATCTCTCGAGGCGACGAAATAGTCACTTACCGGCATTGTAAACTGCACCGCCTCAGTGACGTAACAGCTTTGGTGCAATACTAAAGCCTAAGTCACTGAGATGGTGCAAAATCACCTGTACCCGTTGGCTTCGGGTCTTTATTTTTACATAACATTTTTACTCCTTAATTTTTCTTTAAATAAATCAGAAAATTAAAAACACAGCTCACCCTGACCAACTGGACAGGATTTTGGCATCAAACCTGCAATATTCCCCGCAGAAAATAATAATTTCATACACTCAAAAAATTCCAAAAGAGGAACACCATGAAAGTCAATAAGTTTGTTGTGAAGCCGCTGACTCTGGCTGTGACCACAGGATTAATGATGCTTGCCCCAACGGCAGCAATGGCTCAGGAAGAACCAACAGACGCAGAAATTGAAAAAATTGAAGTTAAGGGATCACTGGGTAGCTTACCCGGTCAGGATGTGGAAGCTGTTTTTGGTTTTGGTAAATCCATTCTTGAAACGCCTCGTTCAGCATCGACTATCTCTGATGAGCAAATGGAACGTTTTAACGTTTCTGATATTGACGAACTGGTCGCTTTTGCGCCGGGTACCTTTACCCAATCTTTCTTTGGTGTAGCTGGTTCACTGGATATTCGCGGTAACCCTGGTGAAGCCTATTTTCGCGGTGTGAAACGATTAGATAACCCGGGTAATTACCCTACCCCAATTGGTGCCTCAAGCCGGGTGGATATAGTCCGCGGCCCGGCATCGCCTATTTACGGCCCGGCAAAAATTGGTGGCTACCTGAACTTCAACCCTAAATCAGCCAAAGTTGGCCGGGGCAAATATATTGAAGCTCCTCAGGGAGCGATGTCCTACACCACAGGTTCCTGGGATAAAAGCGTGTTAACCGCTGAAGTAGGCGGCCCGGCAACCATCGCAGGCAAAGAAATGGGTTACTACATTTACGGCGAAGTAGAGAACTCAGGCAGTTATTACGACAACACCTCTACCGACCAAACCATTATTCAGGCTTCCTTTGACGTTGATCTCAGTGACAACCTGAACATTGAATTTGGTGGTATGTACCACGAATACGCAGGCAATCAGGTTGCTGGTTGGAACCGTCTGACTCAGGAACTTATTGATAACGGCACCTATGTTACCGGTACTGCTAAACCGCTGGATACCGATGGTGACGGCTCTATCTCACATCAGGAATACGATGCGGTAGAAAACCTGATCAACCCCTTTATCTTCACAGCAACACCCGCAGACTGGCCTGCCGACGGCTTTGATGATCTGATGGCGCTGGATAATCCGGGCACCGCAACACTCAAGGGTAATCAGGTACTGGTAGCCGCGGACGACCGATTAGAAAACGATGTCACCACGCTGTATTTTGATGTGGTGTATTACTCCGACTCTAACTGGGAAGTAAAGAACCAACTGTTCTATGAAGCCTACGAGAACATCAACGAAAATGCCTATGGATTTTCGCAGTTTCATGACAGCTGGGTGATTGAAGATAAGATTATATTTAGTGCGGATTTTGACTTTGATTCCCTGTATGCGCAGGTTCAGATCTCCCCCTCACTGCGCTACACCGACTTTGAACATGGCGACGATTTCCACCATGAGTTTTTTGACCGCCGCGACTTAACCATGCCGTCGACTGCACTGGACCGCCGGCTGTTATCCACCCGTATCGATGATGACTACACCGATTATTACATCGGTAACTATCTCGACCTGGGCATTGCTGTAATGACCGATTTAACCTGGGACTGGGGTCTTAACATCGTGCTGGGTGCCAGATACGACAGCGTGGATCTCGAGAGTTCTTTACCGGTTGATAAACTGCTGTTTGGCAATGGCTCTAACTCCCATATCAGTCTGTCTGCCGATGGCCAGAACATTCTTGGCTTTGGTGGTGAAGGCGATATTACTGCACCGGTTGCCGCTTCAAATACATTGGATGGTGTCTCCTGGAACACCAGTATTTCCTATAAAACCTCCTTTGGCTTAATCCCTTATATTACTGCGGCCGAACAAACTACACTGGTCGCAGGTCAGGGCGCAGAGATTTGGACTTCTAACATCGCTTCTGGTGCCGCTATGGATACCTCTGAATTGTTTGAATACGGTTTAAAAGGCTCCTTCCTTGATGACACTCTCTACTTTGCGATCGCGATTTACGAGCAGGAACGGACTGATTTCAACGCCCAAATGGTTATCACTAATAACGTGACCAAAAATGAAGGTGCCGAGGTAGAATTACGTTGGGTAGTTAACGAAAGCCTGGTAGTAACAGCGGGTTACAGTAATACCGAAGTAACCAACGTTACCGCACGTGATGTTGGCTATCAGTTTGGTTTCCTTGGTGCCGAAGACTTCCCTCAGTTAGACGACCCATCCGTAATTTACGGTGGTCTGCCAATTGGTAACTTTGCTGTAGGTCCAGGTTCATCGAATCCGGGCGCTATTAAAGCCGGTATTCCCGAAGATATTTATTCTTTGACCGCCACTTACGATTTTCAGAATGGTTACGCCACCAGCATTAGCGTAATAGATGCTGATTCGACTAAATCAGGTTTTTCAGGCGCTGTAACTCTACCTGCTTATACCCTGATCAATGCCGGTGTTTCATATCAGACTGAAAATTTCGCAGTTAACCTAACTGTTAAGAACCTGACCGATGAACGCTATTTCCGTTCAAACTTCCCGGATTTATTTGGCGGACAAATCGTGTTACCTGAATTACCACGTAATTTCAGTGCGAAGTTCTCTTATAAATTTTAAACTTAGTTAACTACCTGTAACGGCATGCTTTTGCATGCCGTTTTTTTACCTACGGAGAAAGCATGCGATATTCGTTGTTAATTTTGTTGAGCTGTCTGGCCCTCGGTGCCTGTCAACCCAACACCGAAACGCCCGTCCCCGCCCCAGCGGAGGCAACTGAGAAACTGCCAGTGAAAGCCGTCGTGGTCGCCATGTTTGAGATTGGCCAGGACGAAGGCGATCGCCCTGGTGAATTTCAGTTCTGGAAAGAACGTTACGGCCTGACCGAAAAGTTTGATTTTCCACACGGATTTCATGACCTTTATTACAACCCTGAAAAAGGCGTACTCGGCATGGTCACCGGTATGGGTATTGCCCGCGCTTCATCGGCGTTTACCGCGCTGGGACTGGACCCTCGCTTTGATTTAACGAAAGCCTACTGGCTCATTGCAGGCATTGCCGGTATCGACCCGCAGGATGGCTCGATTGGCTCTGCGGTATGGACGGATTATCTGGTCGACGGCGATCTTGCCCATCAAATTGATGCTCGCGAGATACCCGAAGACTGGCCCACAGGGTATTTTCCCTTATTTGCCCATGCGCCTTACCCTGAACAGGAAGGCGATGTCGTTGCTCACAATGGGGAAATGTTTCAGTTGAATACCCAACTGGTGGACTGGGCATTCAATCTGACCAAAGACATTGAGCTGATGGATACCGACGCCATGCTTACCTTACGCAGTAAATATACCGCAATGCCTGCCGCCCAATTACCGCCCAAAGTGTTACGCGGCGACCATCTGGCTGCCTCTACCTTCTGGCATGGAAAGCTGTTTAACGACTGGGCTAACGACTGGACGTCTTTCTGGACCAACGGTAAAGGCAACTTTATGACCTCGGGTATGGAAGATACCGGCAGTTATCAGGCATTAACTTATCTGGATAAGGCTGGCCTGGTGGATAAGCAACGAGTAATGGTATTACGCACGGCAAGTAACTTTACTATGCAACCTACCGGTATGACGGCGGCAGAAAACCTCGCCTCTGAAAGTACCGGTGCTGGTTATGCAGGTATGCTACCGTCATTGGAAGCGGCCTATAAAGTGGGCAGTACCGTGATTGATGAAATTGTCCTTAACTGGGATAAGTACGCAGATAGCCTGCCAGCCAAGCCATAATCATTATCTTCAGATACAAAAACGGGGCTCATGGCCCCGTTTTGCTTGTTG
Source organism: Marisediminitalea lipolytica (assembly GCF_001758465.1). Taxonomy (GTDB): domain Bacteria; phylum Pseudomonadota; class Gammaproteobacteria; order Enterobacterales; family Alteromonadaceae; genus Alteromonas; species Alteromonas lipolytica. The sequence goes on along the minus strand of NZ_MJIC01000001.1, from coordinate 93,346 downwards.
CGCTTTTGTTCAGGCTGCTTTTGCTATCAGCTGATCAATACACCGCAGCCAGTTGTTTTTTTCTTCGGCGGGTAAAAATGAACCCACAAAACTGTTTTTCACCAGTTGCACCAAGGCCGACTCGGTCATGGCCAGATGGGTCATCAGGGCTTTGTAATTGTCGTTAAGATAACCGCCAAAATAACTGGGGTCGTCGGAGTTCACTGTTACGCACAATCCTCGCTCAAGCAAATCCAGAATATTATGCTGAGCCATATTATCAAACACACACAATTTGATATTACTTTGGGGGCACACAGTAAGCGCCATGCCACTGTCACTTAAGCGTTTTAACAGGGCCTCGTCTTCGTCGGCGCGCACGCCATGGTCAATCCGGTCTATTTTGAGCAAATCGAGGGCTTGCCAGATATACGCTGGGGGGCCTTCCTCGCCGGCATGGGCAACACATTTAAAACCCAGAGCCCGGGCTGCGGTAAAGACCTTAATAAACTTTTCTGGCGGGTTGCCCTGTTCTGAACTATCGAGTCCGACCGCTTTAATTAAAGGATAATAGTCACGGGCCTGATTCAGGGTTTCAATGGCGGCGGACTCTGGCAAATGACGCAGAAAAGACATGATAAGGTAAACGCTAATACCAAACTCGGCTTTGGCTTCGTCAATAGCCCGCTGAAAGCCCGGCATAAATACCGCAAACCCAATGCCCCGCTCGGTGTGGGTCTGAGGATCAAACATAATTTCGGTATGTACCACGTTATCGGCTTTGCAGCGCTGCAAATAGTCACGCATCAGCAGGTAAAAATCCTCTTCATCACGCAATACATCTGCGCCCTGATAATACAGATCTAAAAAACTCTGCAAATTATCAAACTGATAAGCGGCTTTTATCGCCTCTACGGAATCATAGGGTAAATCTACCCCGTGCTTGCCTGCCAGTGCCCACATAAGTTCGGGTTCCAGTGTCCCCTCAATATGCAGGTGCAGTTCTGTCTTGGGTAACTGCTCAATTAATTTTATTAGTCTCATCGCGTTATGAAGCTCCCTCACGCACTGTTGTCAGGCAAATTCACCAATTAGGTGCATTTGGTGATGGCTCCATGCCAAAATAGCCTGCATCAAACTGATTTATAACAAAGTTGGTCTCAGCGCTACCAACCAATAACGGTGATATATCTAAGCCTAGCAGAATACAGACCAACTCTTTGACTAAATGGTCAGTTTTTTGCTTAGGTTTGATTACATCAGGGACAGCAACACAACAATAAAGAGAACACACTATGTCTTCGACGCTGATAGAGCGGCTTTTCAAACTTGAGGCCCATGGCACGACCATTAAAACAGAGGTCATTGCCGGGCTGACCACCTTTGCAGCTATGTCGTATATTCTGGTAGTTAACCCGGGAATACTGGGCCTGTCTGGCATGCCCGCAGTAGGTCTGATCACCGTGAGTGCTCTGGCGGCGTGCCTGGGTACCATGTTGATGGCCTTTATGACCAACTACCCGATTGCGCTGGCACCGGGTATGGGCCTTAACGCCTTTTTCGCTTTTACCATTTGTATGACCCGCGAAATTCCCTGGGAGGCGGCGCTGGGTATTGTATTCTGGAACGGCATGCTGTTTTTGCTACTCACGCTAACCGGGGTAAGAACCCTGATAGCCGAAGCCATTCCGCCGTCGTTAAAAATAGGGGTACAGTGTGGTATCGGGTTATTTATTGCCTTTATCGGCCTTAAAAATGCCGATTTAATTGTGGCTAATCAGGCCACTTTTGTGACCATTGGCGACCTGTCTAATCCTGCCGTTATGCTGGCGCTCGCCGGTATTGTACTGACTATTATTCTGGTTAAGAAAAACGTGACCGGCGGTATTTTGCTGTCGATTGTATTACTCACCTTAGCTGGTACCCTGATCCCAACCGAAAACGGCATGCTCACCCCAACCCCGGAGGCCATTGTTGGCATGCCGGAGCCCATTAGCGAAACCTTTTTTGCCATGGACATCATGTATCCCATCGAGCATTTTGCCGAGACCTGGGATCTGATTTTTGCCCTGATGTTTGTCAATATGTTCGATACCATTGGTACCCTTATTGGCGTTTCACGGCGGGCAAATTTACTAAATGAAGAAGATAAACTGCCTAAAATTGGTGCCGCCATGACAGCCGATGCCACCGCCAGTGTCGTTGGTGCCGCATTGGGCACCTCGCCGGTAACCAGCTATGTGGAATCTGCCGCAGGCGCCTCGGCGGGCGGGCGCACCGGTCTTACCGCCATTGTTACCGGTATCTGTTTTCTGCTGGCCTTATTTTTAACGCCACTCATGAAAGTAATTCCGATCATGGCCACTACCCCGGCATTAGTTATGGTGGGCATACTCATGATGGAATCTATCCGTCACCTGGAGTTTGACGATTTAGGTGCCACGGCAACGACGGTAGTTGCGCTAATGGCAATGCCACTCACCTTCAGTATCAGCGAAGGCATTGCGCTGGGCTTTATTACTTACGTAGGGGTAAAAGTGGGCACCGGTAAGCACAAGGAAATCAGTGTGATTACCTATCTGCTGGCCTTATTGTTTATCCTCCGTTACGCCTTTGGTCTTTAAAATACAAGATACACCGGGTAACAAAATACGTTACTCTCCCCCGTGATACCGGAATCGGCTTTAGCCGCTATCCGGTATCTCCTGAAACGTTTTGCTCACTCAATAATACTTATTCGGGCACTCAGTTTTACTAGCAGAGGCCGGTATAACAATTATGTCTGGAGGCGGTAATGCGATGTTTAGACATCAGCATTTTACCCGTTCGGTTATTGCGAACTATTGACCAACAAAAAGTTTCAGGTAATCCGTAGGCTCGTCACGGACGACGAGCCAGGGCTGTGCGGGCAGGACCAACGGTGATGTTTGAAAGCTTAGATTCTGTGCCTTAATACTAACAACGTCCCGATATCTAACAGCGTTATTTTGAATAAGGGAAATGTTCCGCCCAGTGCCGGGCAATTTGCTCTCTGGTACAACACCACACCTGTTCATGATTTTGCACATACTCGACAAAGCGTTTTAACGCAGCAAAACGGGCCGGGCGACCAATGATACGGTTATGCAAACCAATAGAAAGCATTTTGGGTGCATCCTCACCTTCCTCGTAAAGAACATCAAAGGCATCCTTGAGATAGGTAAAGAACTGGTCACCACAGTTGAACCCCTGTGGCGTAGCAAAACGCATATCGTTGGTATCCAGCGTATAAGGCACAATTAGCAGTGGTTTACTGTAGTTAGTATCGTAATACGGTAAATCGTCAGCGTAGGAGTCAGCGCAATATAAAATATCGTCACGCTCTGCAATCAGCGCCAGGGTATTGGGACTGGTGCGCCCGCTGTACCAGCCAGCAGGGACTTTACCGGTAAGGGCTTTATGGCGCTGCACAGCGTCTTCTATCTGCGCACGCTCTTCGTCAATTGGCATATCCTGAAAATGGATCCAGCGTGAAGCATGACTGGCTATTTCCCAGTCGGCATCAAGCATTGCCTTAACCGCTTCGGGATGACGCTCCATCGCCATAGTAACACCGAATACGGTCAGCGGAATGCCGGCCTGGGTAAACAGTCGGTGAAGTCGCCAGAATCCAGCGCGGGAACCATATTCATAGATGGACTCCATGCTTAAATGCCGGTCGGGATAAGGCTGCGCACCGATGATTTCTGACAGGAAAATTTCGGAGTGGCTATCACCGTGTAGCACACAGTTTTCGCCGCCCTCTTCGTAATTAAGGACAAACTGAATCGCTACTCTGGCATTTGCTGGCCATTTAGGGTGAGGAGGATTGGCACCATAACCAATCAGATCTCTTGGGTAATTACTCATTCTGCTGACTCCTGATATTTTTTCGGAACGGATAAACCGCAGCCCGATAGCACTAGCTGAATCAACTGTCTGGTGGCTTCGTCAAAATCGGCGCGTTTCATCGCTTTGCCACGCAAACTGGTGATCTGAGAAGAGAAGTCAGCATAATGCTGGGTGCAGGCCCAGATGTTAAATAGCAAATATTGCGGATCTACCGCTTTCATTTTGCCCTGTTTTATCCAGTGATTAAGAATTTCGATGCGCCCATCGGTCCAGGCCACATGCTCACTGCGAAAGTATTTATGCAGGTAAGGTGCGCCGTTGAGCACTTCCATGGCAAAGATTTTAGAGGCCTGGGGATGTGTCCGGGACATGGTCATTTTGTCATTGATATAGTCGGCCAGCGACTCTGCCGGGTCATCATTTTCAGTCACCTGATCAAACCGCGAGTTCCACAATGACATAATGTCCTGTAGCAAAGCTGCATACAGCCCCTGTTTGGATTTGAAGTAATACAGAATATTGGTTTTTGGTAATTCAGCTTCATCGGCAATCTGTTGCACAGAGGTACCTTTAAAACCATAAGTTGCGAAAGCCTTTTCAGCGGCAGCAAGAATTTTTTGCTTATTCTTGGCACCGATACTACCGTCCATTTTTGATTTGCTCACCATTAACACTGTGTTCCTTTTTATCTCGAATTTTGACCAGACAGCCGGTGATAACTCAGCCTGACAACGCATCAAAGCACTATGTCGTTCACTATCTTGTCATTTTCAGCCAGCCTTGTCTCAGGCTTTACACTCATTTACAGCAATTTCCTGACCATTTAGTCACTTTTTTTATGACTAAGTGGTCAGTCCACAAATGCTGCTGGCCTCCGTCACGCCCACGGTTGTGAAATAGCCTGAATTCAACGACATATCAGTGCGGTAGCAGCAGATAAGGGGTTCATTTTCCATTCTTTAACAATAAAAACTGACCATCTGGTCTACTTTTTGAATAACAATTCCGGTATGGTATGCGTGAAATCGCCCGCCACAGAGGCCCGGAGCTCAGGATGATAAAATTTTTACTTAATAATGAATTAGTTACGCTTGAAGAGAGTGTGGCAGAAGTGTCTGTTCAGCAATATTTGCGCGAGCAGAAAGCGTTAAAAGGCAGCAAGGAAGGATGTGCCGCGGGCGATTGTGGTGCATGCACGGTCGTTCTTGGTGAAATATCGCCCTCTCAGGCAGGCATATCTTACCGCAGCGTCAATAGTTGCATTACGTTAATGGCTGCGCTGCACGGCAAGCAGCTCATTACCGTTGAACATCTTAGTGACGGTAAATCGCTGCATCCGGTACAACAGGCTTTGGTCGACCATCACGGTAGTCAGTGCGGTTTTTGCACGCCGGGTTTTGTGATGTCGATGTTTGCTCTTTATCACAGCGACAAAACCGCCGATCGTGAAACCGTTAACACCGCACTGTCAGGCAACCTGTGCCGCTGTACCGGCTACCGTCCTATTATTGCCGCCACCATGGAAAGCTGCGCGCACCGCACCGAAGATAAATTTAGCGCCCTTGAAGCTGTCACCCTGGAGCAGCTTAAGGATATTGCCCGGGAACAAACCCTGCCGGCACTGAACAACGTTTATTTACCCGAAACCCGTGAAGCCATGGCTCTGTTACTCAGCGAACATGCCGACGCAAGACTGGTGGCAGGCAGTACGGATTTATCCCTGGAGTATACCCAACAGTTAAAACCCCTGCCGACCTTAATCAGCACCAGCCGGGTTAAGGAATGCCGTGAACTGACCCTGGATCGTAACGGCATTACCGTTGGCGCAGCACTGCCGCTGAATGATATTGCAGCCGTGCTCAGCCAACAGTTTCCGGCTTTACACGAACTTATCGAACGCTTCGCGTCACTACCAATAAGAAACCAGGCCACCCTGGGGGGCAATGTTGCCAATGCGTCACCTATCGGCGATATGCCACCGGTGCTGCTGGCCTTGAATGCCAACGTCATCATTGACAACGGCAGTCAGTACCGCCACGTTGCGGCACGGGAATTCTTTACCGGCTACCGCCAGACCTTGCTGGCAGACAAAGAATGGATTAGCGCCATTCATTTCCCGGCGCAGCAGGCAGATTGTCAGGTAAAAGCTTATAAAGTCTCCAAACGCCATGAAGATGACATTTCAGCCGTGTGCGCGGTATTTACAGTGACATTGCAAGACGGCATCGTTACCCGCCTGACCTCTGGTTTTGGTGGTGTGGCAGCCACGCCAGTCAGCTGTAAGGCGCTGGAGCAACAGCTCACGGGTAAACTCTGGCAGGACCAAAGTACCCGCCAGCTTGGCATGCAACTGCTGAGTGAAGCGTTCTCGCCTATTGACGATGTGCGTGCCAGTGCGGCCTACCGTAAACAACTGCTGGCCAATCTCTGGCAACGTTTCTGGTTTGAAACTCAGTCTGAACTTTTAGCCACTACCCGGGTGCCAACTTATGCGTAAATTAGTCGAACAACCGATCAATAAAGCAGACACATCACCACTGCTACGCTCAGAAAAGCACGAAAGTGCTATCAGACAAGTTTCTGGCAGCGCCCGCTACGTGGATGATATCCCTGCGCCAGACTCGCTTTGCTATGCCAGTGTAGGCGTCACTAACGTTACCAGCGGTCAGCTGGAAGCGCTGGATCTCAGCAGTGTCTGGCAATCACCCGGCGTTATTGATGTGATCACCATCGACGATATTCCTGGCCATACCGATATCGGGGCCGTGTTTGGCGGCGACCCAATCCTGCTGGATAAAGAAGTCAAATTCCATGGTCAGCCGGTGTTTGCGGTACTGGCCGAAACTGAGGAGCAGGCCCGTATTGCCGCAACCCGTGCTCAAATGCGTTTTAGTCAGTCCGAACCGCTGCTGACCACAGAAGCCGCCCTCGCCGCCGACAGCAAAGTCCGGCCCACGCACGAATTTGGCCGTGGTGATGTGGAAGCCACTTTTAACCATGCTCCGCTCACGGCTTCCGGGCACTTATCCGTTGGCGGCCAGGAACATATGTACCTGGAAGGTCAGGTCAGCCTGGCGATCCCCGAAGAAGAGGATCGCATGAGTATTTTTACCTCCAGCCAGCACCCCAGTGAAGTACAAAAACTGGTAGCCGAAGTACTCGACGTAAAATTACACCGGGTAGCAGTGGATATGCGCCGGATGGGCGGTGGTTTTGGTGGCAAGGAATCCCAGGCAGCCCAATGGGCGTGTCTGGCTGCGGTATTTGCTTTACGCACCAGGCGCGCCGTTAAAATGCGCCTGCCGCGGATGATGGATATGCAGGTCACAGGCAAACGTCACCCCTTTGAAAATGACTACGCCATCGCTTTTAACGAGCAAGGCAAAATGCTCGGGGCTAAAATAACCGTGTCTGGCAACTGCGGACACTCACCGGATTTATCTGATGCCATCGTCGACCGCGCCATGTTTCATGTGGATAACGCCTACCAGTTGGGTGATACCCACGTGGTCGGCCACCGGTTAAAAACCAATATGGTTTCGCACACCGCTTTTCGCGGTTTCGGCGGACCTCAGGGGCTTATTGTGGCTGAGCAGATGATGGATGTGGTGGCGCGAAAAACCGGGCTGGATCCACTCACCGTGCGCAAGCTTAACCTGTACGGTCCACAAAACGGCATGACTACGCCCTATGGGATGCCGCTGGAACAGGATATCCTGGCCGATATCATTGCTAAGCTGGAAGCAGACAGCGAATACTGGCAGCGCCGCGAACAAATTCGCGCTTACAATGCACAAAGCCCGATAATCAAAAAAGGACTGGCGCTGACACCGGTAAAATTTGGCATATCTTTTACCGCTAAGCATCTCAATCAGGCCGGTGCGCTCATTCATATTTACACTGATGGCAGTATTCAGGTCAATCACGGTGGTACCGAAATGGGCCAGGGTCTGCACACCAAAATTGGCCAGATTGTCGCCCACGAATTTGGCGTAACGCTGGATAATATCGAAGTCACCTCGACCCGCACCGACAAAGTGCCAAACACCTCGCCAACAGCGGCTTCCAGTGGTACTGATCTCAACGGTAAAGCGGCACAAAATGCCTGTATTACCATTAAAGAGCGTCTCGCTGCGCTGTTTTCCGAAGAATTTAACGTTACCGCCGATGAGGTAATATTTGCCAATGGTCACGTCATGGCAGGCGGCCACTCCCTGCCCTTTACCCAGCTGATCCAAAACGCCTACATGGCGCGGATTTCACTGTCAGCCACCGGCTACTATCGCACGCCCAAGATTTTCTATGACCGGGACACCGGCAGCGGACGTCCGTTCTTTTATTTTGCCAACGGCGCGGCTGGTGCCGAGGTTAGCGTGGATACCCTGACCGGCGAATACACACTGGATAAAGTCGATATCCTGCACGATGTGGGCACCAGTTTAAATCCGGCTATTGATCGGGGTCAGATTGAAGGGGGATTTATTCAGGGCATGGGCTGGCTCACCAGTGAAGATTTACGTTGGGATGATAGCGGCCGGTTAATTTCCAATAATATGGCGACCTACAAAATACCGGCGATTGGCGATACCCCGGATCATTTTAATGTTGCCCTGTTCGATCGCCCCAATGCCGAAGACAGCATCTATCATTCCAAAGCCGTAGGCGAACCGCCGTTTATGCTGGCGATTTCTGTATGGTGTGCAATTAAGGATGCCATCGCCAGTGTTGCAGATTATCAGCAAGACCCCGCTCTGCCAGCACCGGCCACACCTGAAAAGGTGCTGATGGCCATTAATGCACTGCGAGGAGAGGCTTAAAATGCATAACGAAAAATGGCAGGTACGCCGGTGGTTTGAAGCCATTAGCTACTGCGAACAGATAGCCGAGGGTTATGCTCTCATCACCGTTATTGCCAGTGCTGGTTCGACACCACGGGATCAGGGAACCAAAATGGTGGTAACCGCTGATCGCCAGTACGACACCATCGGCGGCGGACACCTTGAATTTAAGGCAATCGAGCTGGCCCGTGAAGCATTGGTACAAAGCGTTAACAGCAGCCAGAATCAGCAGGCTGTGCACAGCTTTCCGCTGGCCAGTACTCTGGGCCAGTGCTGCGGCGGTGCGGTTAAATTGCTCATTGAAACTCATGTGAGTCATCGCCAGGTCCTGGCATTGTTTGGTGCCGGCCACGTTGCCCAGGCACTGGTGCCGATTCTGGCTCAACTGCCCTTGTCGGTTCGCTGGATTGATAATCGCGAAGCGCTGACGCCGACGCAGCCCCTTGCGGCCAACGTGCAGTTTTTATGTGATGATGAACCCGCTGGCGAAATCCCGCTGCTGCCGGCAGGCAGCTGGGTGGTAATTATGACCCACGATCACCAGCTGGATTTTGAGCTGGCTGAAAAAGCCCTTAAACAGCCCCAATTGCCCTACGTGGGCATGATAGGCTCGCAAACCAAAGCGAAACGTTTTGTCCATCGTCTGCAGGCGAAGGGGTTTAACGAGCAGCAGCTAAGTCGGTTTTACACGCCCATCGGCCTTTCCGCGATCCCCGGCAAGCTGCCCATTGAAGTCGCAATTTCGGTGAGCGCGCAAATTATTCAACGCCTGCACAAAATAGCACCACCGTCATCAGTGCAGAGCGCCCGGTTAACAAACGAGGAATTATCCCATGACTCTCGATGAGCTCAATCAGTTGGACGACAAGGCTGCCTGTGACTGGTTTGAAACCACCTGTGCAGCCCGGCGTTGGGTTAACGCAATGGTCGCGGCCCGGCCTTATGCGTCGGCAGAAATGGTTTACAGCCAGGCTGTCGAAGTATGGCAATCACTGGCCGAAGCAGATTATCGCGAGGCATTTGAAGCCCATCCTATGATTGGTGACGTAAACAGTTTACGGGCAAAATTTGCCAACACTAAACACACCGCCGCCGCTGAGCAGCAAGGCACTGCCGTAGCCAGCGAGGAAACCCTGGAATCACTGCACCGGTTGAATCATGAATATCTCAACCGACACGGCTTTATTTTTATTATCTGCGCGACCGGGTTAAGCGCCGATACCATGCTTGATGCACTTTCAAAGCGCTTACCTAATGACACCGCCACAGAGCTCGCCAATGCAGCGGCAGAACAAATTAAAATTACCCTGTTGCGACTGACCAAAGGATTAAGTGACCCAACAACACAGGAAGCCACTTCATGATTAGTTTATCCAGCCACGTACTTGATACTACCTCTGGTACGCCGGTCGCCGGCATACCGGTTACTCTGACCTGTCCGGATGGCAGCCAGGTAACCGCTACCACCAACAGCGATGGCCGCTGTAAAGAGTGGCCCGGAATAACCTTTGCCGAAGGCACCTACCAGGTGCGTTTTGCCTGCAAGGACTACCTCATTGGTCAATATGGCCAGTCTTTTTACCCCTTTGTGGATATCCATTTTGAAATGACTGAAGACGGTGGCCATTACCATGTGCCACTACTGATTTCGCCATTTGGTTTTAGCAGTTACCGGGGTAGCTAGTGACAACAATGCAATTAATTCGAGGGGCCATTCATCATTACCCCACCGCCACGACTCAGTATCATGCCGGTCTGCAAAGCTTTGCCGACGGAGGATTGCTGATTGAAGACGGCAAGATTAGCGATATTGGCGACTTTTCGACGCTAAAAGCACAATATCCTGATGCCGGGATTGTGGATTACAGCGGCAAGGTAATCATTCCGGGGTTAATTGATACCCACCTGCATTTTCCACAAACTGAGATTATCGCCAGCTATGGCGAACAGCTGCTGACCTGGCTGGATAACTTTACCTTTCCCACGGAACGCCGCTTTGAAGATGAAACACTGGCCGCGCAAATGGCCGAGGTATTTTTAACCGAATGCCTGAAAAACGGCACCACTACCGGACTGGTTTACTCCAGCGTGCATAAAGTATCTACCGAAGCATTATTCAGAGCCGCCAGCGCGCGCAATATGCTAACGGTGGCCGGCAAGGTTTGCATGGACAGACACTGCCCTGAATGGTTGCAGGATACGCCTGAATCCGCCCAGCGCGATAGTGCAGAACTGATTGAACAGTGGCATGGCAAAGGCCGGAATTATTACGCGTTAACCCCACGCTTTGCGCCCACCAGCACCCGCGAGCAAATGGCCGCGCTTGGCGAACTCGCGCAGCAGTATGATGATGTGTTTATACAGACTCACCTGTCTGAGAATCACGATGAAATTGCCTGGGTAAAGACGCTATACCCGGAGTGTCAGGACTACTTAGCGGTATATGAAAAATACCATATGCTGCGCCCCCGCGCGGTTTACGGCCACTGCATTCACTTATCCGACAGTGAGTGGCAACGCATGGCCGACAGTGGTGCCGTGGCGGCCTTCTGCCCAACCTCAAACCTGTTTTTAGGCAGCGGTTTGTTTGATATGGCCAAAGCCGATGAGTTTGGCGTGCCGGTTACGCTGGCGACTGACGTTGGCGGCGGCACCAGCTTTAATCTGCTTAAAACACTGGGCGAGGCCTATAAAATCTGCCAGTTGCGTAACTACAATCTGTCCTCGCTGCAAGGCTTTTATATGCTCACCCAGGGCGCAGCGGTGAGTCTGGGATTAAACGACCGGATTGGTAACTTAAATCCTGGCAGTGACGCCGACTTTGTGGTGATTAATCCGCGGTTCGACCCGCTTAGTCAGCTTCGTATCGGCGCCGACAGCACCTGCGAGGATACCCTTTTTGCCCTGACCATGCTCGGTGATGACCGTGCCACAGTGGCAACTTACGTGGCTGGTCAGCCACAATACCAACAACAGGAGGTTTAACCATGCCGTGGCTTGATTGGCTCTCATTATTTGTCCGCTGGTTCCATGTCATTGCTGGCATCGCCTGGATTGGCGCTTCGTTTTACTTTATCTGGCTGGATAACAGTCTGGAAACACCACCGGAATGGAAAAAACAAAAAGGCATTAAAGGGGATTTATGGGCCGTACACGGTGGTGGTTTTTATGAAGTAGGCAAATATGCTTATGGTCCCGAGGTAATGCCAAAAACCCTGCACTGGTTTAAGTGGGAGGCCTATTCCACCTGGATGAGCGGCTTTGCCCTGCTGATCATTGTGTATTATTTTGCCGCGTCGGCTTACCTGATTGACCCGGCCGTCATGAACCTCACCGAAGGCGAGGCTATTGGCCGCGGCCTGGGTTTGTTGGCTGGCGGCGTCTTGCTGTACGAGTTAGCCTGCCGCTCACCGCTGGCAAACTATCCGAAAGTCTTTGCCCTGGCCCTCACCGCTTTGCTGGTTGTGGCAAGCTACTTAGCCACTCACTGGTTTAGCGGACGCGGCGCGTACATTCATGTGGGCGCACTCATTGGCTCCATCATGGTAGCTAACGTTTGGCTGAATATTATGCCTGCCCAGCGCAAAATGGTCGATGCCGTGGCCGCCAAACAGCCGGTGGACCCAGCCTGGGGCGCGGGTGCCAAACTGCGTTCGGTGCATAATAACTACCTTACCCTGCCGATCCTGTTCATTATGATCAGTAACCATTACCCGATGACCTACCAACATCCGCAGAACTGGCTGGTATTGGTGGCGATTATGGCACTATCTGCATGGATTAGGCATTTTTTCAATTTGCGTCATGTGGGTAAGTTCAGTCCGGCAGTGCTCATTAGCGGTATGCTTGGTTTGCTGGCTGTCGCACTGTGGGTGTCCTGGCCTAAAGCACCAGTGGCGGTTACGACGGTAGCCAGCCCGTCCCCGTCTTCACTAAGTACACTGGATAAGCAGGTTCACACGCTGGTACAAACCCATTGCATTGGCTGTCATGCTGCTAACCCTACCGACGAGGTATTTAAAGTAGCGCCTCTGGGCGTAAAGTTTGACAGCTGGGAGCAAATATCCCGTCAGGGCCGCCAGTTAGTAAACCGAACCACGGTCACGCGGGACATGCCGTTTTTAAATAAAACCAATATGACAGAAGAAGAGCGGGCAATTATTGCCGCCTGGGGCAAAGAGAAAGGATTTTAAGTCTGTCCCGGGCCTGTCATCAGGTGCCTTGCTGCTGTTGCAACAAGGCGCCGTTAAATCAGGGCCAGCACTTTACCAGCCAACATTCTGACAGCTAGCTTTTACTGCCTTTAATCTGATACATCTGTTGATCCGCCAGCTCAATCCAGTGTTGCACGGTATCGAGTTCTTTATCCCACTGCGCCAGACCTATTGAACACTGTATGGTTACGTTCACTCCGTCATCACTGGTGACAGTCACAGGCTGAGAAAAAATCCGGTTAAGCAGGGATTCTGCTTCGTAATCACGGGTATCGGGTAATAACAGCAAAAATTCATCACCCCCATAGCGACCCAGTATATCATTTACCCGCATGGTAGCCTGGATCCGCTCGGTTAACGCGATAAGCGCTTTATCGCCGGTCTGATGACCATAGTTGTCATTAATCTGTTTAAACTTATCCAGGTCCAGGAACGCCAGCGTCGAAGTCGTTCGTTCGCCAATTCGTCTGAGCCGCTTAAACTCGGTATCGACAGCATGTAAACATTCCCGGCGATTATTAATGCCAGTCAGGTCGTCAATTCTGGACAGCACATTTAACCTGTCATTGGCCGACTTAAGGGCTTCGGTCAGTTGGCGGTCATGCGTAATATCATCGGCAGTAATCACCAAAAATATCACCTCTCCGCCATGATCACGGATAACCTCACCGCGTTCGCGAATGTAGCGCAATTCGCCGTCGTCACGCATCACCCGGTATTCAAACTGCCAGGGAGATTGGATTGTACGCTGATAAAATATCTGTACACGTTGTCGATCAGCAGCGTGAATATGTGTAATAAAACTGCGCGGTGCGTTAAAAAGCTCTGCCGCGTCGCGCCCCCAAATTCGCTGATAGCCTTCATTCAGGTAGATTAGCGAGGAGAGATCAGGTTTGGCTACCCACACCGCCATCCGATCAGACAGTGAACTGATAATAGAACGCAGTGTTTCCTGGGATTCAAAGTAGTTCTGTTCATAGCGTTTTTTATCATCGATATCTTCCACCACTGAGATAAAAAAAGCCGGAGAGCCATCGGCATGACAGACCAGGGTAACGGTGAGTTTTCCCCAAACTACATGCCCTTTTTTATGGATATAAAGCTTTTCCATATGGTAAGAATTACGCATCCCGTCGAGCATCTCTGCCAAGTACTGTAAATCCTCGTTAAGGTAATCAGGATGGGTAATCTTTTGAAAATCAAGCTGAACCAGCTCTTCTCTGGTGTAGCCAAGAAAAGCACTTAGTGATTTGTTTACTCTTATAAATTCGCCTTTAGGACTGACATGCGCCAGACCTACCCCGCAGTGTTCAAACGTAGACTCAAATACTGCTGTTTGCGTCTCATCAACCATGAATTCCTCCGCCGTAAACCGGCTCCAAACATTCCGCTGTTTCACACACTTTGTCGTTTAGTCGTTTATTCGGGGTAATCGCACTAAAAAACAGGTTCCCTGAGGATTACTTGACTCAAGTCGTAATTCGCCACCATATTGCTCAATAATGGCTTTGGATATTGATAATCCTAATCCGGTTCCCACCCCCACCATTTTTGTGGTGAAGAAGGGATCAAAAATTTTGTTCATAACCGTTTCCGGGATCCCCGAACCGTTATCCGTAATTCGACAATCAACGGTTTTATCCTGTAGTTGCACCGCTAAGCTTATTTTTCCATAGCGATCACTGATAGCCTGGATAGCATTGGTCACAATATTAATAAACACTTGCGCTAACTGATTGGCATTCACCATCACGTCAGCGGCAGTTTCGGACGGTGTAAAACTAATTTCCACCACCGTTTTCGCCTGGGTTTTCACAATACTGAGAGCCTGAGTGATTACCCGGTTTAAATCGATTTTTGTACAGGTTTTCTCATCAGGGTGAGAAAACGATTTCAGGTTAGCGATAATATCGCTTGCCCGTCGGATACCTTCGAGAGATTCATCAAGCAAATCATCGGTATCCGTTAAAATATAGTCCATTTCGCGCTTTTTGTATTCTTCCTGAAGTTGTGGCGAAGTTTGCGTTGATTTTTTTATAAAGCCATGAATATCTGACAAATAGTCCTGTAAACTGGACAGATTGCTGTTTATAAAGCCCAATGGGTTATTCAGCTCATGTGCAACCCCTGCGGCGAGCTGCCCCAGCGCCGCCATTTTTTCCTGGTTAATCATGGTTTTTTCAATTCGCTGGCGTTCTTCAAGCAAGGTTTCACGTTCGCGCATCAGTCTGTGCTGCTCAAAGTGAGACAAGGTATTAGCCACGAAAGCGCTAAAAGAGACAAAAATCTCTTCGAACTGCTTGGTAAAAGCACCGATATTGCGGTCGGCAACTAACCAGATGTACCTGGCCTGACTGGTACTGACAGGATGGATCAGCACCGAATTTGCTTCGGGTAACCAATTACCCAGATGTTGCGGCCAGCCCGGAATCAAACTCACGTTAAAAATGTTCATGGTATCTTCGAACACGTCAGTTAAATCTGAATATCTCAAGGGGCTGTAGTGTTGACCTTCATCACTGCTGGACACCGGTATTACGGTACTTTGCTGCTCATCGTAATGCGCGATTAATATTTGATCACAGGGCAGGATTTCCCGGATCACCTCGAACAGTCGCGCGAATACTTCGCTGCGATGGCTTGACGACATAATTGCATCAAGGCCATTGAGCAACAGTTGATTTATTTGTTTAAAGCGTTGCAACTGATTGTTTTCGAAGCGCAGTTGCAAAATGGTCTCGTTGAGTTTCTCGATATCATCCACCGCCCGCTTACCCCAGTGCCGTAACAGAAATCATCAGGTTACCATGACGGCTTACCCCATCAGCAAAGCAGCCCTGTTCACCAAAGGTAAACCCAACAATGAACGAAATTCCCTGGGTCCGGGCACTCAAAGAACAACGAATTTCATCCAGCTGGTCTTTGATAGCCAGCATGCAGCCGCCACAGAAAATAATCAGTAGGGCCAGTGGTCGCCGTTCGTAATTTAATTCATGGGTCCTTAACACCACATCGGTGACCTCGGCTGCCCGGCTGATAAGATTTTCAGCGTGACCATTCATTAAACTGACCTGCTCTCCCAGCCTGATGGTAGCGAATAGATCGATACTGTTGTCGGCATTTAACCGTGCAGGGTGCGCAAGTAAGGGAACAGTGTACTGTTCTTTACCCCGCTGGCGCCCGAGGGGAAAATAAGTCGATGCAGCCAGGATATTACCTGGTGTCAGCGGCGGCTGATGATAACGCTGTAACCAGCGGTTATAAACTTCACCAGCAGGCTCACCATCCAGGGTGTATAAGGTCCGTCCTTCAACGGCCGTTACTGTGGCCGCGCAATCGGTTGTCTGATAGCCGGAACTAAAATAACTCGACACCGGTTCACTCATGTAAAACACTGCGATGACTATCCCTTCGCTTCGTAACTGGTGACCATCAAACTGCAGCCACTCTCCCGCAATACTGTTATCGGCGCTGCTACCGCCCACAATGGGTACACCATCGCCCAGTACATTCTGCAAACCTTTCAGTACCGCTTCTTCACTTCCCGGTGCCACCACCAACCACACCAGCGAAGGCATTTCACCTAATCTGTCGGCATCCCGCATGGCATTAACCAGGGTCGACTCGGCTATAGCCTGCTGCTTTCCCTGTACCAGCTCGGCAGAGGCGACCCCGGTAGAACCATCGAGACCGGCAAACGACAGCACATGCAGATAACTTTCGCCCTGATCCGTGCCCAAATTACTCATCGCGCCAAGACAACTTGAAGAGGCTACCCAACGGGCGTTTGATTGTTCGTTTTGCTCAGAAAGGCTGGATTGGGCAAGCTGACTGACCGCCTTAACATCACCAAAAGCGATGTTTATCTGCGCAGAAAGGAGGGCATCACAAGGAAAGGATTGCGCAAAGTCTCCATCGGCATCAATGGCAAATCGGTTAACACTTACCTGCATAACTCATCCTTATAATGTCACAACTGTCACACTTAACACAAAGACGCTATAATCTTAATCTTTACTATTGATTTATATAGGTTATGAACAGTAAACTTGCAAAAAATTATCGTATAAATTGCCATAACGGCCGGTAATCAATATCACCTGGTTCATCCTAAGAAAAACGGACAGGTTGCGTCGGAGACGCGTTCACAGTGATGTTCCCTAACCTTCGGGGTTGTAGAAGAGCGACGATGACTAACAAACACTACGCTGTGTTTATCGATGACGATGAACTGATGCTTAAAGCCGTCAGGCGAACCGCCAGGCGCCTTATTCCTGACTGGGACACCTCGTTTATCAGCGAACCCGGTAAATGGCGGGAACTGCTGTTATCTGACCGTACACCAGATATTGTATTTTGTGATTATCGCATGCCCGGTATTAATGGTGGAGAAGTACTGGCTCAGGTTGCCAGCGACTGCCCCTTAGCCATTCGGGTTCTAATGACCGGCGATACCCGGGATGAAGTATTAGTGGGTTACAGCGGCACAGCCCATAGTCTTATCAACAAGCCTTTTAGCGACGAGTTACTGGCCGATCTACTGGCACAGGTTGAAAAACTTAACAGATTACCGTTCACCCACCAGCAACAGGAATGTCTGGGCCAACTAAGCTATCTGCCGGTGCTACCAGAAATTGTGGGGCAATTGCGCAGAGCGCTTAATGATGAGCAGGCTGATACCAAAAAAATCGCTGATATTATCGTGCAGGAACCTTTAATTGCAGCCCGAATTTTACAGGTTGCGAACTCAGCTTACCTGGGCTTTCAGCGCACCACAGAATCACTGGATGAAGCCATTGGAAGACTTGGCATCCAGTTGCTCTATGCTCTCACTGTGAGCTTTGCTATCGAATCAGAGACAGCGCCATTATTGCCAGCAAAAATTCACCAGTCTATTTGTGATACTACACAAAATATGGCCTCGCTGGGAAAAGCGCTGGCGGCCAGTTTTAAGTGTTCCGCTAAAGCCCAGCAGCAGGTCTTTACATCGGCAATTTTAAACGGTACGGGTCGTCTGGTGCTTGAAATTACACGTCACAAAACGCCACCGCTACACGCTCAGTTACTGCAGCAACTCAACGCCTATCCGGATACGTTGATCACGGTATTTTTACTGACATTGTGGTGTTTTCCGGAGCAGGTTGTCTGGCCATTACTGGAACTGGAAAGTGCGCCGCTGGCAGACGAAAAAGCCTGGATCAACCCGCTGTATTTTGCCTATCAGTATTATAAGTGTGGTGATAATGCAGATAAGCTGGCGGATTTTATGAGCAGCCTGCCCGAGCCGGTTAAAACCGCAATTTTAGACAATCTTGGTAGTTAAACGCGTCAGATCCTCCGGTCGGTTGATATTGACCATTTCCTGAGGATTACCGGTAAAAGGCTCGCTGATGGCTTGTGTCCCCTGCAATAACTTTCGCACAGACAGACACGGATCGTCGGCAACCAGTGCTTTCGTTATGGCTATAACATCAGCAGATACCGGTAACACCAGAGGTAAGTAACAATCGTTATAATAAACCGGCCGCAACAACTCGTGGCTTAGTTTGAGTAAATGATTTAGTGCGGACACCGAAAGATTAGGCATATCTACTGGCAGAAATAAGGCAACCCCTTTGACCGCTGCAGACGCCGTAAACTGTTGCAGAATGTGTGCTATGGCGCTTGCCGGACCTTGTCCGGGATAGCTTTCTGTTAAGTCGGCGGCATCACCGCCAACCACAAAATGCTGATTAAGCGCGGCAGAACCTAACACTGACTGGGCAATGCTCAGCATGCTCTTCTCTCCCACCTTTACCCGGGCCTTATCGGTACCCATTCGGGAGGAACGCCCACCAGCCAGAATAAATCCAATGGCGTAATGGGGTGCTTGCTCTACAATACGGTCAATGCTCAATTCTGCCTTCATTACTTAAAATTTAGTCGCTACCCAAACCCACAGTTTATCAGTATCGACTTTGATGTCACCAGCAGAGTAATTGGCGTATTTAATACCTACGTCAAACTTTTCAGCCACTTTGGTGGTGTACTGCAGGTTAATCTCGCTACCCAGATCATCAACGGTAGCACTGGCTTCATCTGCGCTGAAGTCATGGTAAACCGCTAACCACTTACCACCCGCTAATTTACCGGCAAAGCTAACATAAATATCCTGTAAACCTTGCGTAGGGGTACCCAGGAATTGATCTGACCAACCGTTAAACTTATGCAGGGTAGCCAGTGGCGTAGCAAAACCGTAAGCGCCATCGTCAGACCCCAGCAGTTCGTAACCCAGTTTACCGGTGATATCCGAAACTGTTGCGCCCGCTTCTAACATTAAATAAGTTGCAGAAAAATCAGTGGTGGCCGTTTCACTGGATTGGGTTGCAAATTCAGCGTTGTAAACCCACTTGATCGAATCGGTTTTATACGCGCCGTTGTAGCTTACACCGTATGTATCCAGGCTGTTATCAGTGTCATTATCTACTTCCAGCAGGTAGGCATAAGCAGTGATCTTACCGAAATCCGCCTTGTAGCTCAGGTTTAATAAGTGGTCGTTTGAATCGATGTCAGCTGACTCACCAAAAATACGGTTACGCTTGTTCAGGTAAGCATAAAATGCCGACATGTTGTCGTTAAGTTTATAGTTAACCGATACGGCATCATAAGTCTGCCAGTCCTGGCGCCAGCCTACGTGACCCACAAAGCGGTGACCATCCAGGGCAATAATCTGACGACCGGCTTTTACGGTTACCGCATCGTCTTTGTACTGCACATAACCCTGATTTAACTCCGTGGTTTCAGGGTCTGCAATAACGGAGTATTGACCTAGGTTGTAACCGGTTGGCCCTACGGTGTAATCGCCCTGCCCCATTACAATGGTCACATCTTCCAGATCAGCTTTAAACGAGAAACCTTTGTAGCTGCCAGATTCATAGCTCAACAACGTACGCAGTGTCAGCGCACTGGCATCTTTAACCGCGTTATCCTGGTTAGCACCTTCGTAACGCAGACGGAAACTGGCTGACGCTTTAGACTCAGACAGCGCTTTATGCCAGTCAGTATCAGCCTGAGCGGCCGGTAAAATCGCAGCAGAAATAAGAGAAGCCAGTGCCGCACGTTTGAATAAAGAGACTTGTGTTTTCATGATAAATTCCTAAATTGAGCGTGAGATATCCTGGCCCGGCTTTTTCAAGCCGAGCTAACAATTTGTTTTTAAAAGATTATTTAGGCAGCGTCAGACTTTTTTGCGGAAGCAGCCTGCTTTGCTTTTTTATGCCCTGAAACGGTCTCAACCTTCTTTTGTTTTTCATACAGGAAGGTCAGTACCTCATGGCGATAATGGTTGTATTCCGGGTTATCTGCCAGCGCCAGACGATCCCGTGGACGGTCCAGTTTAACGTCCAGAATTTCACCAATAGTGGCTGATGGTCCGTTGGTCATCATCACTATACGATCAGAAAGTAATACCGCTTCATCTACATCGTGGGTGATCATGATGACGGTGTTACCCAGGTCTGCGTGAATTTCCATTAATGAATCCTGCAGGTGAGCACGGGTTAATGCATCCAGTGCGCCGAAAGGTTCGTCCATCAGTAGCACTTTAGGCTCCATGGCCAATGCCCGGGCAATGCCCACGCGCTGCTTCATACCGCCGGAGATTTCTGACGGCAGTTTGTCCAGTGCATGGGTCATGTGCACCAGTTCCATGTTGTGCATTACCCAGTCACGAATTTCCTGTTTGGACTTGCCTTTCTGGGTTTGCTTAACCGCTAATTCCACATTTTTATAGCAGGATAACCAGGGCAGTAACGAGTGATTCTGAAACACTACGGCACGCTCGGGACCCGGCTCTTTTACTTCAGCACCGTCCAGAATTACGCCGCCGGTAGTGGCCTGATGTAAACCCGCTACTATGTTCAGTACGGTGGATTTACCACAACCTGAGTGACCAATTAATGAGATAAACTCGCCCTTTTCGATCTTCAGATTAACGTCGGTTAACGCAGTGAACGGGCCTTTCGGTGTAGGAAACTGAATCCCTACCTGACTGAGTTCTAAATGTCTGCTTTGCATAATTTATTTCCTCGTTTTAGTGAGCCGCTTAGCGCAGCACTGCGTTTTTGTCCCAGCTAACCAGACGCTGTACAGACAGCATCAGACGGTCCAGCATGAAACCAATTAAACCAATGGTAATAACCGCTACCATAATTCGCGCCAGAGACTCTGAGCTGCCGTTCTGGAATTCATCCCAGACAAACTTACCCAGGCCCGGGTTTTGTGCCAGCATTTCGGCAGCAATCAGTACCATCCAGCCAATACCCAGCGATAAGCGCAGACCGGTAAAGATCATCGGAATCGACGCCGGTAATACGATTTTCTGTACATGACTAAGTGGCTTTAAACGCAGAACCTTACTTACGTTAACCAGATCAGAATCAATGTTAGAGACCCCAACCGCGGTGTTGATCAGTGTTGGCCACAGGCAGCACAGCGATACAGTAAAAGCAGAGGTAATAAACGATTTTGAGAACATCGGATCGTCGCTCACGTACACGGCGCTCACTACCATGGTCACCAGCGGTAACCACGCCAGTGGCGATACCGGTTTAAAAATCTGGATCAGCGGGTTCATTGCAGAATAAGCCGATTTGCTCAGTCCGCACAAAATCCCTACTGGCACTGCCACGATGCTGGCAATAAAAAACCCCACCATCACGGTATACAGACTGGTCCAGATTTGATCAAAAAACGTCGGTGCGCCGGTAAATTCACGGATCTTTGGTACATACGTCGGGTCTTTGGCTACGCGGGCTGCGTTTCGCTCTTCCTGACGCGCATAGAATGCATCCGCTTTTTCCCGCTGAGCCGAATGCTCATCGATTAACGTAAACGTTTGTTCCCATACCTGCGCCGGGCCGGGAAATTGCCCCAGAGACGTATCGATGTTCTTGGCTACCACATTCCAAATCGCGAGGAATAACAGCAAGCCTACAACCGGCATTAATAACTTGGGTAAGGTAGACATAATATTTCCTAACACGCTTTTACCATTCATTTGGCCAATATGGCTGACAACTTGTACCGATTTACTCATCGTCTTTACCTTTTATCGTCGGGGTCACAGGTGACACGGTTACAGAACCGTGTCGCCTTTCAGACCAATTGAGAATTTCTCTAAGTACGCATTTGGCTTGCTACCATCAAAGGTCACGTTATCGATGAACTCAGTTTGTGGTGGTTTAAAGCCAGTTTCAGTATCAAAGTCAGGGAAGTCCTTGGCATCAGCAATGCCTTCTTCAATCAGCGCTTTAGCCGCTTTGGTGTAGATATCCGGGCGATATACGCTTTTCGCGGTTTCCATGTACCAGTTGTCTGACTTAGGCTCGGCAATCTGACCCCAGCGGCGCATTTGAGTTAAATACCAGATAGCATCACTGTAGTACGGATAGGTCGCGTTATGACGGAAAAAGGTATTAAAGTCAGGCACTTCACGTTTGTCGCCTTTCTCATATTCGAAGGTACCAGTCATACTGTTAGCAATAACGTCCGCATCTGCACCTACGTAGCTGCTTTTCGCCAGAATTTTTACCGCTTCCGGACGGTTAGCATTGTTGTTCGCATCCAGCCACATTGCCGCACGGATCATGGCTTTCACTACACGAATGTGTGTATTAGGGTTTTCTTCAGCCCATTTTTTGCTTACGCCAAATACTTTTTCCGGATTGTTTTTCCAGATTTCGTAGTCAGTAATTACCGGTACACCAATACCTTTAAATACTGCTTGTTGGTTCCACGGCTCACCTACGCAATAACCGAAAATCGTACCGGCTTCCATGGTGGCAGGCATTTGCGGTGGAGGCGTTACCGATAACTGTGCCTGTGCATCGATTTGGCCAGATGTGTCACCTTTATGCGGAGCATAGTAACCAGGGTGAATACCACCAGCAGCTAACCAGTAACGCAGCTCGTAGTTGTGGGTAGATACCGGGAATACCATGCCCATTTTGAACGGCTTGCCCGCATTTTTATAGCTTTCAACCACCGGTTTTAAATAATCCGCTTTAATCGGGTGAACCGGTTTACCATTCTCAACCGGAATGTATTTTTCCATTTCCGCCCAGACATCGTTGGACACGGTAATACCGTTGCCGTTTAAGTCCATGCTGAATGCTGTGATAATGTGTGACTGGGTACCAAAACCGATGGTGGCACCCAATGGCTGACCTGCCAGCATGTGTGCGCCGTCTAACTGACCGTCGATAACACGGTCAAGCAGCACTTTCCAGTTGGCCTGGGCTTCCAGGGTTACGTACAGGCCTTCATCTTCGAAGTAACCTTTTTCGTAGGCAATGGCCAGCGGTGCCATGTCAGTCAGTTTAATAAAACCAAACTTCAGCTCTTCTTTTTCCGGCCAGCCAATATCTTCCGCTGATACGGTGGCTACAGAAGCCGTAAATAATGATGCAACAAGTGTCAGTGATCCTGCTACCTGCTTTAACTTGTGTTTTACAGTTGTGTGTAACATGTACTTTCCTTAAGCCAAAAAAAAACCCACACGTTCGAAATGACAATGTCATTGTGAACGTGTGGGCTTCGTTGCCGATAACCTTGCCCGTTATGAAGGCAGCAAGGTCCAGATTAATTGTTTACGATTAAGCGCACTAGTATCGCTAAATGTATTTATTGATATTCATATTTAGTGCCAACTTTAATATTCATTTAATTTCAACAACTTATAATTTTCGGTTATTTATCGCCGAAATTCAGCGACTCATCGTAGTGCATTTTGTGCACTGTCAGTGCTCACTGTGAAATGGCAATGCCTGTTTATGGCGCATTTGCCAGAGTTCGCTGGCACGCTCTTGTGCATCCTGGACCGTTAAGGATTCGACTAACATCAGATAAACCGCCAGTGATGCAATCACCGCCTGCTCCCCATAACCGTGCTCCAGCTTGCCATGCCAGACTGCCAGCATCGTATCTACCGAAAAATCCCGCTCTTTCATGGCCCAGCCATCAGCCTCTGGCAGCACAACTTTTTCGGTAACACCATTACTGGTGTAATACAGGTCAGTCGCACGATCCCGATTGACTTCCGGGTCGCCACCATCGCCACGAAACACCAGTGATTGTTGGCTGGCAAAAGTCTGATTAACCACCGAATGACGTTCGTCGAGATGGGTATGGTAAACCCCCTGCACCGCAAACGGTGCACTACTGGGATTTAACAGTCGGGCTAAGGTATTTGCGCAGGAGCGTA
Organism: Marisediminitalea lipolytica; assembly: GCF_001758465.1. Classification (GTDB taxonomy): domain Bacteria; phylum Pseudomonadota; class Gammaproteobacteria; order Enterobacterales; family Alteromonadaceae; genus Alteromonas; species Alteromonas lipolytica. The sequence continues at coordinate 69,203 of NZ_MJIC01000001.1, read as the reverse complement.
AACCAAATAATTCACGCAGTTTAATAATGCGATCCAGCGGTTTAAGGGCAACCCCTAAGTCCAGGTAACAGGCGTTTCGAGTATTCATGTCGGTAACGGCGTGTTCTATACTATTGGCCAGCGACAACCCCAGTTCTGGTAATGCATGGCTGGCGTAAAAACGCTGTGAACCTGGCTCTGAAGCACCATGCAAGCACACCCGGTAACCGGCTTTAGCCAACAACGCAGCACTCAGCAAATACCAGGGTAACTGGCGGCGTTTTCCGGCGTAACAGCCAATATCCACACTGGCATTCAACGCGGAAAGCTGCGCAGACAGACGTTTTCGACAGGCGGCAATAAAGCCACAAAGTTCGTCTACCGACTCTTCCTGCATACGTAACAGCATTAAAAAAGCACCGGCTTGTTCCGGTGCGATGGATTCATCAAGAAGTTGGGAAAAGGCATCAAACGCTTCAGTTTGGGTAAGATGCCGGGCGCCCCGCTGGCCTTTGCCGAGGGCTTTAATGTATTCGCTAAATGGCGGTTTGCTCATAGGAGTGATGTAACAAGTCGACCGTAATGGGCTGACGTGCAGCTACCACATGACCAATCACAGTAAGTGCTGGTCCTTCGATTGCCGCGTCGAGCACGCGTTGAAAAATATCGCTGACGGTGCCAACGATAACCTGTTGCTGATTACAACACGCGTTCTCAATTACCGCAACGGGTAAGTTAGGATCTACACCTGCATCCACAAGACGTTCAGACAATAATGCTAAACGCTTTAAACCCATGTACACAACAGTGGTTTCTCGTTCGCTACTGGCGGCAATGGCCTGCCAGTCGGCTTCTTTAGCCGGATCCTGAAATTGCGCGGTCATAAAGCGCACTGATTGTGCATAACGGCGGTCAGTCAGTGGAATGCCGGTATAAGCCGAAGCACCGGATGCGGCGGTAATCCCGGGGACAATAGCAAAGGGAATACCAGCCTGATGCAGAGCGTCGGTTTCTTCACAGGTACGGGCAAATATGGCCGGGTCGCCGCCCTTTAAGCGCACCACCCGCTTGCCCTCTAAGCCTAACTCGACCAGTCGCTCACATATCTTGTCCTGTGGCACACTGTGTTTGCCGCAGCGCTTACCGACAAATTCACGGGCAATATGACGCGGAATACAATCCAGTACAGACTGGTCTACCAGCCAGTCAAACAATACCACGTCGGCTTCCTGTAGCAGGCGATATGCTTTCAGGGTGAGTAATTCGGCATCACCCGGACCAGCGCCAACAATAAAGACTTCACCCACCCGGCCAGGGTTACTCTGCTGCTGACCGGTTGCTGACAAATCGCTGCCAGTATTACCACGCAGAAAAGTGCCCAACCGTGAAACTCTGAGCATAAAAGGCATTACAAGGGTATTAAAGCGCATAGTCATTGCTGGTTTCCTCTTTCGCTTCACTCTGTGGCATTGCCCCAGAGGATTCAATTAAACTGGCTAACTCGGTTTTACATGAACCACAGTTAGTGCCACATTTAAGCGCTTTGCCCAGGCCGCTTACAGTATTGTTGCCCTCATCAATGGCGTGTTTGATAGTATTTTCCCGCACGCCAAAGCAACTACACACCACTTTGCCCAATAAAAAGGCCTCATCCGGCTGCTGTTCCAGCAGACCATTGATTTGTTCAGGGGATAATTCGGTGCCGCTATACAGGCTATCCAGCCAGTCACGGGGCATATCCATTGGTTTATCCGCCAGCAGCACAGCAAGTACCAGCTTATTGTTACGGGTTACTACAATGCTCAGTTGATGCGGCCCTTGCAGGGTCGCCCACTGGGCATCTTTGGGCAGGTGTTTTAATACTGCTGCAACCATGCTTTGCGGATCACGAGGATCGGCTAATTCGATACACGCTGCCGCTGTGGTAGGCGTATTCAGGTAGTAATAGCCCGCGTTTTGCAGCGCGACCACTAACGATTCATCACCATACACCAGGCCATAGCTTTGCATGGCAACCGGGCTAAGCCGGATGGCACCATGTTTTAATTCCGGCTGGCCAGAAAGCGCATCATTGGCACCGTTTAACAGCGCGCCGACTTTGGCATGTGAGCCCCAGGTAGCAGACCAGTGAAACGGCGCAAACACTTCGCCGCGACGCTGTTTATCATCAATTTTAACCGGTAGAATCACTTCTACCTCACCGCTACAGGCGGCTTCAGCTTTTAACAAATCGCCGTCTTTTACCGCAAGCGCCTGTGCATCCAGCGGATGTACGCTTAACCAGGGCCGGTCGATGTGTTTAAGCAAGCGCGGTGCATTGCCGGTACGCGTCATGGTATGCCATTGATCGCGAATACGGCCGGTGTTTAACACAAAGGGGTATTCAGCGCTGGTTTGTTGGGTAGCCAGGCGCGGCGTAATCGCCACAAAGTTGGCTTTGCGGTTAGGGGTATAAAAAGACCCGTCAGCAAACAGGCGCTCTGTCCCAATACGGTGGGTCTCGTTCAGGGGCCATTGCTGCGGGCGCAGATTATCATATTGTGCAACACTTAAATCAGCCAACGGACCTAAATCCAGTGCGCGACTGCCATTGTTATTAGCTGCTGTGAGAGCACAATGCTCTGCAAAAATCTCGGCCGGATGTGCATAATTAAAGGCGTCTTCGAAGCCTAATGCCTGGCCGACCAGCGACAGAATTTCCCAGTCATGTTTGGCTTCCCCCATTGGCGCAACCAAACCCCGTTGCCGGGAGATGCGTCGTTCTGAATTCGTTACGGTACCGTTTTTTTCTGACCAGCCGGTGGCTGGTAGTGCTATATGCGCATAGTTAAGGGTATCGGTTTGTGCGGCTGTATCCGACACAATCACCAGCTCACACTGTTTAAGCGCAGCTTCCACCAATGCCCGGTTAGGCATACTGGCTACCGGATTGGTTGCCATAATCCAAATGCATTTTACTTTGCCATCAGCCGCAGCCTGAAACATGTCAACCGCACGCAACCCCGGCTTAGTAATAAGATTTGGCGCATTCCAGAATTGTTTTACTGTGGCATGATGCGCTGGATTATCAATATCCATGTGCGCAGCCAGCATGTTAGATAACCCGCCTACTTCGCGGCCGCCCATGGCATTGGGCTGCCCGGTAATGGAAAACGGGCCGCTGCCCTCTTTGCCAATTTTCCCCGTGGCTAAATGGCAGTTGATGATGGCATTGCCTTTGTCCACACCACTGGTTGACTGATTAATCCCCATCGAGAAAAACGTGATGGCCCGTGGCAAGGTAGCAAACCAGTTAAACAAGGTTACCAATTCAGCTTCCGCTACGTCACACACTTCGGCAACCCGAGCCATCGGCCACTCAAAGGCCGCAGCCAGGGTTTCGGCAAAACCATGGGTGGAAGCGGCGATAAATGCTTCATCCAGCGCATTATTATTTGCCAGAAAGTTCAGTAACCCGCAGAACAGTACTGCATCGGTGCCCGGCTTTAAGGCAATGTGTAAATCGGCAATCGCGGTGCTATCGGTTTTACGGGGGTCCACCACCACCACTTTCATATCAGGGTTACGCAGTTTCGCCCGTTCGATGCGCTGATACAGTACCGGATGAGTCCAGGCCGCATTGCTACCGGTGAGGATAAGCAGGTCGGTATGCTCAAGATCCTCATAATTACACGGCACAATGTCTTCACCGAAAGCGCGCTTATGGGCAACTACCGCCGAGGACATACACAGCCGCGAATTGGTATCGATATTAGCCGTGCCGATAAAGCCTTTCATCAGTTTATTGGCAACGTAGTAATCTTCGGTTAACAGTTGCCCGGAGCCATAGATAGCCACGGCATCCGGACCGTGCTGTTCAATAATTGCTGCCATTTTAGCCGCAATCACGCCAATCGCATCATCCCAGCTGGCAGGCTGTCCGAACACAACGGGCTGTAACAGGCGTTTGTTGCCATCCAGCGTTTCCAGCAAATGGGTACCTTTAATACACAGTCGACCAAAATTTGCCGGATGCTCCGTGCTGCCCTTGAGTTCGCTTAGAGTGCCCGTCATGCCGCCACGCTGTAATACATCCACACCACAACCTACCCCACAATAAGGACAGGTGGTTTGCACCAGCTTGTTAGCCGGCGCAGCAGATTTTGACAATACAGGAGGCATGGCAGTCATGGCGGTTCTCACTTTTACTTAAAGTTCTACAAAGACCCGATCTTTATCAACACGGACCGGGTAAGTGCTGACGCTCGCATCTTCACGCTCAAGACACTTGCCGGTGTCCAGATCGTAATGCTCCTTATACAGTGGTGATGCCACCACTATTTTATCGGTTAAGGTGCCAACAATGCCGCGATACAGTACGTTGGCTTCGCCAATAGGGTCCCAGTTACTGATAGCATACACATTGGTTTCGCCATCCAGCTGGACACTGAAAATCGCCACCTGGATGCCAGCTATCAGTGCACAAACACCACTGTTAGTGACCAGGTCATCAACAGAACATACATCATGCCACTGAACGCTTAAACTAGTTTGAGCCTGCATGGTATTTCTCCTATACGAGTTCTACGGGAATGGCTTTACCAGCCGAAAATTTCTCGGCCTTGGTGGCCGGACGAATTTGGTCACGCTCAGCAACAAACTGAATGTTCGAGTCGGTTTCATTGCTGTTTACAAACTGACGGAAACGTTTCAGTGCTTCTGGTGACTCAATGGTGGTCTTCCACTCACACTGATAGGTATCAGTAATGTGCTGCATTTGTGCTTCCAGTTCTGCACAAATACCCAGGGAGTCTTCAATCACCACAGATTTAAGGTACTCCAGGCCGCCTTCCAGGTTTTCCATCCACACGGAGGTACGTTGTAAGCGGTCGGCGGTTTTGGCGTAGAACATCAGCACCCGGTCGATATACTTAACCAGCGTGGCGTCATCCAGATCCGTAGCGAACAAATCAGCGTGACGTGGTTTCATACCGCCATTACCGCAAACGTAAAGATTCCAGCCTTTTTCAGTAGCGATAACACCGATATCCTTACCCTGCGCCTCTGCACATTCACGGGTACAGCCCGATACAGCAAATTTAATTTTGTGCGGTGCCCGCAGGCCTTTGTAACGGTTTTCCAGATCGATCGCCATTGTCACCGAGTCCTGCACACCATAGCGGCACCAGGTGCTGCCTACACAGGATTTCACCGTACGCAGTGCTTTGGCATAGGCGTGGCCGGTTTCAAAACCACCCGCAACAAGTTCTTCCCAGATAGCGGGTAACTGCTCAACACGGGCACCGAATAAATCGATACGCTGACCACCGGTAATTTTGGTATACAGGTTATAGCGCTTGGCCACATCGCCTAACAAAATGAGTTTATCCGGCGTGATTTCGCCGCCCGCTACACGCGGCACAATGGAATACGTACCGTCTTTTTGCATGTTACCCAGATACGTATCGTTGGTATCCTGCAGCGGCTGGTGTTGTTTAGCCAGAATGTAATCATTCCACACCGACGCAAAGATAGACCCGGCCGCAGGCTTACAAATGTCACAGCCGAGGCCTTTACCGTGTTTTTCCAGTAACTCTTCAAAGGTATGGATTTGACCAACCTGAATCAGGTGATACAGCTCCTGGCGCGAATAATCAAAGTGCTCACAAATGGCTTTGGACACTTCCACGCCACGTTTTTCCAGTTCGCTGTCGACGATGTTTTTCAGCAGCGCAGCACAACCACCGCAGCCAGTTGCCGCTTTGGTGCAGGACTTCACATCCCCTACCGAGCAGCAGCCACTGTCGATCGCGCCAACAATGTCGCCTTTTGACACATTGTGGCATGAACAGATAGTTGCGGTGTCACCCAGTGCATCTGCACCTAACAGGGGTTTTTCACCGGCCGATGGCAGGATCAGTGCTTCCGGGCTCTCCGGTAAGGCAATACTGTTTAAGGCGTACTGTAAAAGGGTATCGTAATCACTGGTATCACCAATCAGTACGGCACCCAGTACCAGCGCTTTATTGGCGTCGACCACCAGCTTTTTGTAAACGCCCTCAGGCTGGTTGTGATAAGTGTAAGACAGTGCGCCCGGGGTTCTGGCATGAGCATCACCGATAGAGCCCACTTCTACGCCCATCAGCTTTAACTTAGTGCTCATATCAAAGCCGGTAAACTCACCTTCAGTACCAATAATGTTAGCAACTGCGGTACGCGCCATGGCATAACCAGGCGCTACCAGGCCGTAAATCTTTTTGTCCCACAGCGCACATTCGCCAATGGCATAAATGTTGTGGTCAGAGGTACGGCACTGATTATCAATAACAATACCGCCACGCTCGCCGGTGACCAGACCAAACTCTTTGGCCAGTTGATCGCTGGGGCGAATACCAGCAGAAAACAGCACTAAGTCGGTTTCCAGATGCGTACCATCGGCAAACTTCATGCGATAACGGCAGCTTTCACCCGCTTCGATACACTCGGTGGCTTTTTGCGTATGCACCTGTACACCCAGCGCTTCAATCTTGTCTTTGAGTAACTCACCGCCCATAGGATCAAGCTGAACCGCCATCAACTGCGGCGCAAACTCGACAACGTGCGTATCCAGGCCTGCCTGTTTTAGTGCGTTAGCCGCCTCAAGGCCTAACAGACCGCCGCCTACTACCACACCGACCTTGCTTTGCGAGGCCGATGCACTAATGGCTTCGAGATCTTCAATCGTACGATAAACCAGGCAGTGCTCCTGATCGTTACCCGGAATGGGCGGCACGAAGGGATAAGAACCGGTTGCCAGGATCAGCGTGTCGTATTCGTAGGTGCCGCCCGCTTTGGTGGTAACAACCTGATTTTCGCGATCGATGTTCGACACCCAGGCATTGGTAACCGCTTTAACGCCCCAATCCTGATACGTTTTCTCATCAGTGAGCGCCAGGTCTTCAGCCGTTTTGCCTGAAAAATAAGAAGACAGATAGACCCGGTCGTAAGCCAGACGGCTTTCGCCACTTAATACCGTGATGTGGCAGTTGTACTCACTGTTTACCAGTTGTTCAACAAAGTGGTGACCCACCATACCATTACCAATAATAACGATGCGTTGTTGCCGTGAAGAAAAGTTCATTTCATCTACCTTTTTTTAAGGCAAAAAAAAACCCACAACCATTACTGGTTGTGGGCTTCGTTGCCTGTTTAAGCTTTAGCTATTCTGTTTGTGTCGTCTCTTAACTTACATATGCTTTGCGAGTTAAGACAACGAGATGGATATGTTAATACAATAACGATGCCAACTTTCAATACTCTTTAATTACAGAGACTTAGTTAATAGTTATAGCTGAACACCCAGTCCGTCTCGCACCATAAAAATGCAATTTCCTTATTTTGGTGCATCAGGCTTGCCCAAAAAGCATCACTGATAGTGCAATCACCATTACCGCGAGTACCGCCGATATGCCTTGCCATACTCTGACCGGGTTCCGTTCAATAAACGGTAGCGTACCGGAATAGGCCGGATTAGGATGATGCAGATCGTACAAAAACTCAGAAAGACTCTCGTAACGTTTGGCTATCAGCGGATGACAAGCGCGCTTTAATGCCGCATCGACCCAGACTGGCACCGCAATGTTGCGCTGAATGAGACTTTTATAGCGTAATTTCAGTAAACCTGAGTAGTTTTGCTTCTTCGCCACTTCGGCATCATAGGGATATTCGCCAGACAGCAGGTAATACAGCAGAATGGCGAGAGAAAACTGCTCAGACCGTTCATCCGGCCATAACCCCACAAAATACTCCGGGGCAGCAAACAGCAGATCACCAGGAATAAGCAATTGCTCAGTGGCGGCCGAAAGATTATGACCAGACAAACTGGCAGCTCCATAATCAATCAGCGTTAGCCTGCCTTTATCATCAATCAGCACGTTTTCAGGGCGAATATCCTGATGCAATATCTCTTTGCGATGCAGTGCTGTTAAGGCACCAACCAATTGTGTCGCCCAGTCCCGCCACTGACCAAGCGATGGTGCACCGTTGTCATCCCGCCATTGACGCAAACTACAACCGGGTTTGTAGTCCATGACAATATAAAAAGACGTGCGCTTAAATTCGCCCAGGCCTATATCAGGCCACCCAGCCAGCAAATGCGGATGCGATACTTTGACGGCAACCCACTCTTCCTTGATCATTTCGTCAAGAAAGCCTGGACTATCCTGCATAGACACTGCTGGAATTTTTATCACGGCCTTTTGTTGCGTTTTAATGTGCGCGGCCAGATACACAATACTGCGATCGGTGGCACTCAACTGACGCAGGATTTCCCAGTTATCTATAACGGTTCCGGTAGCCAGCGTACTGGTTATAAAAGGTAAATAACCGGCCGTTGAATAGGCCGGTGATTGAGTTGGTGAAATGGAATCTACCTGCACCACTGCAACAGTCAGATTATCGTTGCATCCATCGTTGAGCGCCATATCAGCAATGTGTGCACAACATTCGTGCAGGTCAGCAGAAAATTTGCCCAGCGCCATCTGCCAGTCTTCAGGCCTGACAGTTTCGGCAATCCCATCGGTCATTATGACAAAAGTATCACCCGTGCTGACACCCATTACCGAAACATCCACATCCAGCTCGGGCTTTATCCCCAGGGCATTACTCAGATAGGTTTTGCCGCCATCGCCGACCTGCCTGTGCTCTTTGGTGCAAAGCGTAATTTTGTTCTCGCGGATGTGATAGATGCTGCTGTCTCCGCAATGTAGCAGCACAGCCTGATCACCGCACAGAATAACGGCGCTAAAGGTACACACATAGCCTTTGTCCGGGTTCTCACGGTAAGGACTGTGTTGGGATTTAATGTATAAACGGGTATTGAGGGTGCGTAATACCAGCTCAGCGGCCCGCCGTGGTGACCAGACATCAGAGGAATTCAGGTAATCGCGAACAAACTCATTGACAGCCAGTTCGCTGGCGTATTGACTCACCTGACTACTGCTGATGCCATCAGCCACTGCGGCTATAACACTTCGGCGCGCAGAACGCGAAAAATCAGGCACTGTCACACTGTGACAGTCCTGATTTATGTGTTTTAAACCTTTGCTGGAGAAGGCTCCCCAACTTACTTCAGGCATATAACTTAAACTTTATCGTTAACTTTAGCCGCCGGAACCGCTTTGTTTGCGCCGCCAGTTGGCAGTACACGCTTAGGAGCGGTACGAACGTGAGTAGAGTATAGTGTCAGACCAGTGAAGGCTAAACCACCTACCAGGTTACCCAGCGCGGTTGGGATTTCGTTCCAGATGAAATAATCCATTACCGAGAACTCACCACCCATGATCAGGCCAAATGGGAACAGGAACATGTTAACTACAGAGTGTTCAAAGCCCATGAAGAAGAACAGCATGATAGGCATCCACATGGCCAGCACTTTACCGCTTACGTGGGTAGAGATCATGGCACCAACAACGCCCAGTGACACCATCCAGTTACACAGCATGCCGCGGATAAAGATAGTAAACCAGCCAGCAGTACCATACTCCGCATAGCCCAAAGTACGAGCTTCACCGATACCAGCCACCTTAGTTGCAATAGCGCCACCGTCAGTGTTGTAACCCATGGTAAAAATAAAAGACATCATGAACGCGACCGATAGCGCTCCGGCAAAGTTACCTAAAAACACTAAGCCCCAGTTACGCAGGATTTGCTTGGGTGTTACACCCGGGCGTTTAGCTAACCAGGCCAAAGGGGTTAAAACAAATACTCCGGTTAACAGGTCAAAGCCCATCAGATACAACATACAAAAGCCAACCGGGAATAAAATAGCCCCAATTAGAAAAACACCGGTTTTTACTGCAATGGTAATTGCAAAAACTGCAGCCAATGCCAGGATAGCACCAGCCATAAATGCACGAACTAACGTGTCACGGGTAGACATGTATATCTTTGATTCGCCCGCATCAACCATTTTGGTTGCAAACTCAGAAGGAAGTAAATACGCCATTTTTATTCACCTTAAAAATTAAACAGGAACACACCCACAAACACCTATTCACAATCGAAAGCCACAAAAAAAGGCGTCCGCACTCACCCCTTTAGAAGTAAGTAGCGGACGCCTTTATCCGAATTTTATCTCAATTGTAAAACCATTAAGGTTTGCTGATTAAAACAATACAAGAACGATGCCAATTTTCAAAAACAAAAATAAAACAAAAATATCAATAACTTATAAAAAAATTAATGAATAGGCATATTTATAGCCCTATAATAAAATGCCCTATCGATGAGCAAGTTCACCATAACGGTGCGCTATGATGTAGGTTTTCCGCTGTTTAGTTAACTTACTTCCCCCACTTTGTATGCTAAAAAACACGAAACGGCTAGAAATACAGCAAACAGAAGCAGGCGGTGCGGAAAAAGCATTTATCAGGAACAACAATTGCTTATACTTTCGGATATTACTGTAGCCTTTTTAGTGGAATGTCCGATGAGCAAACACAGCGACATCACAAAACGTTTCTTGTTATCTGCCAAGCATCAGGAAATTCAGGCGTTACAACATTTGTCGTCTAACTGCAGAACGGTTAAAGCGGTTAAGGACATGATTCACCAGCTCCAACGGGAGCGTGGGATGAGTAATGTATTTTTAAGTTCCCAAGGTGAGCGCTTTGGTTCGCCGCTGCAGTCCCAGGTCGCAGCCAGCGAACAATCAGAACAGGATCTGCGAAGCCTGCTTAAATCACTCTATTTAGGCCAGCATGACAACGGCCAGTCCATGCGACTGCTCAGCAGTATCACCTTTGCGTTGCAAGGTATGGATCACTTACCTGACCTGCGGAATAAAATTAGCGACCAGAAGCTCAGTGCGCTGGAATCCACTAATGCCTACTGTCGTTTGATTGCCGGCTTACTGGATGTGGTATTTGAAGCGGCCGATGTAGCCAGCGATCCTAAAATGACCCGGTTACTGGTTGCCTTATTTAACTTTATGCAGGGTAAAGAATACGCCGGGCAAGAACGTGCATGGGGCGCCATCGGTTTTGCCGAAAGTCATTTTGATCAGGATCTGGGTGACAGGATAAGTGCATTAACTGAATCACAGCAACATTGTTTTGAAACCTTTACCAACTTTGCCGACGACGAAGAGCAACACATGTGGCTTGATCAGCAAAACAGCGACATCGCCGCACAAATTGCTCGCCTGCGCCAGATGATACAAACCCTGGCCTCGGGTGGCGAGTGCTCCGCTGAACTCAGCGAAATATGGTACGACATTGCTACTCAGCGCATTGATGCCATGCAATCGATCGAAGCACACCTGACCGACCGACTCACCGAACAGGCCAGCCTCAGAATCAAACAGGCCGAAGAAGAACTGCGTAATCACGAACTGTTAATCGCCACCTTAAATAACGCGCCACCGCTCGCAGATACGCCCATTACCATGCTTTACGACAATACCGTAAAAGGGTTAAAAGGCGCGGAGGTAAAGTCGGAAAAACTCCCGGAAGGCTCGGCTTTGTCAGCACATAAATCCTTTTACGATCTTATCCGTGGTCAGGCCCAGCGCATCGAAGACATGGCCGATGAACTCAATGCCGCCAAACAGGCACTGAACGAGCAAAAAGTCATCGACCGGGCAAAATTGTTACTTATGCAGCAAGGCGGATTATCGGAGCAGCAGGCCTATCGCAAACTACAAAGCTCAGCAATGGAGCAAAACATACGTCTGGCGGAGCTGGCTCAACGGGTGGTTAGCCGCGTCGGTTAATAGCCGGTGAGTTCCATAAACCCTTTGCCATTGTGGCTACCAGTAAAACTAATCGCCCCTTCATAGTAAGCAAAACGGCTGGCATTCCACTGCTCAGCCTTAAATGGGCTTGTGGTAATAGCGATATCAAAGGACGGTATGCTCAGCGACCACGAGACAGGTATCTCCCGCGCTACCACCTGCCGGGTTTCCAATGCTTTCAGATTAAGCTCATCCGGCCCCAACGTTACGGTCTTGCCCTGAGCATCTATCAAAGTGCCGGTGGTATAGGAATCGCCGTTATCAACGTGCATGGTAAACGCCATTAGCTTACGCCCGTCATCAAAATGCAGCGAAAACCAGTCCCAGCCCAAAGCCTCCTCGTCAGCTAACTGCGAAGTCCATTCATGATCGTACCAACCAATGCCTTTAACCTGATGCTCCAGTCCGTTTACGACTATCTGCCCGCTGGCCTCAATAAAAGGCTGACTGTAATAATAAGAACGGTACCTGCCGTCTGCCGTTTTAAAGCTAACCCCTTGGTCACCGTGCAATACATAAGGATTACTGGCCGAAAGATGCAGGTTGATATCAGCCTCCTGCGCGCTGCTGGTTAAAGTAGCTGGTAACAATTGCTCAGCCTGCTCGCCCTGCCATTGCCAGTTATCCATGAAAAATTGCAGCGGCGAGGCCTCAAACCCGGCCACGCCGGTGCCCTGCTGCGCAAACTTTTCGCTAAAATAGTGTGCTTGTTTTGTGTGCAGCGAAGAATGCCCCATCCACACATAACCATCGCCCCAATTTGATTGCATTTCAGGACGGGCGAATTTAAACAAGGTAAACTGATAGTTGAAGGGCTCTCCCTGAAGGTTTTCCAGAAGTAAGGTGAGATACCACCATTCAATCTGAAACGCGCCGTGGGGCGCATGATCCTGCGGCAGTTGCACCGGATTATCGACGCTCACTTGCGCGTTGTTATCGGCTTTAAGCCCATTAAACAATGACTGACGCCCGACATCCTGCGACATCGCTGTCATCGTCATTTGCGAAAGCGCTATTCCTGCCACTACTCCTGCTCTGTTCATAATGCCCCCTGCTGCGAATAAAACCTGGCTTCCAGCCGCCCCAGCGGCAACGCCATCAGCACTAAAAGTACGCCCAGTCCAATCAGTAAACTTTGCAGTATTATCAGCGGGTCCAGCATCAGTGGATAGGTCCAGTGAAAGGCAAAGCGATTGACTTTATTTACCAGCAACCAGGCCAGCAACAGAGCAAAAGGTAACGCCAGCAACGCACAGCTCACCGCAATAAAACAATACTGAGAAAACAACGACAGCTTAATGCGCCAGGCACTTACACCCACGCTACGTAACAACAATAATTGCGGCTTAATATCCATCACCAGTAACGTTATCGACACAAAAAATGACAGCGCCGCCACCAGCATGGTCACCAGATTAAGCATGTCGGTGGTCATAAAGGTGCGCGAAAACACCAGCATTGACTGCTCGATAAGGTCTTCCCTGGCAATCAACCGGGAACCGGGCGCAACCACACTAAGCCAGGATCCCAGCGCCTCTTTTTGCTGAACATTAGCAAAAGCCGCATAGGCCGAAACCTGTTCATGATTAGTTATCAACGCTGATTCCGGTAACAAAACCTGAGCTTTGGGATTACCGTAGTCAGGATAAATACCAATTATTTTCCGCTCGGTTAAGCCAGTTTCGCCGGGGATTGCCAGCGTGTCGCCCACCCTAAAGGCCTTTCGGTTAGCCAGTTGCTGATTGATAAACACACCCTGGCGGGCATAAAACTCACTCCAGGCGTCAGCGGCTACTTCATCCAGCAGCAAACGCGACTGAAATTGCGCACCCTCAGGAAAACTGCGCAGCTCGGTTAGCTGACCAGCTATGCGCACGTCCTTGCCATAGCGAGCCAGCAAAGGTATCGGTACATCAGGCTGCTGACTCAAATCACCGGCAAAATCAGTATACACATAGACCGGTGCAAACAGGCGCTGATTCAGCCACTGTTCGGTAGCACCGCGAAAGCTGTCGACCATCACGTTCATACCCACATTGGCAGTCAGCGCAATAAAAAAGGCACAGGCCGCCAGTTTGGTGCGTTGCGATAAAGCCACCGCATTATGGACGCTCCAGTGCCATAGCGGCCTGACGGCGCTGATTTTTGCGGCAAGCCAACGCAGTAACGCGGGCATAAACAGTATAACGGTAGCGCAGCCCACTATCAGTACCACGCCTATGTATAAAAGCGCCTGTAACTGGCTGGCTATTAACGGCGCAGCAAGCATAACCAGACCAATGATAAGGAGCAGAATAAAACGATAGCGCTGATTGAAGCGCGCCGAAAAAGCCGCAACCTGATTACTGCGATTAGCCAGACAGCGTCGCAAGCGACTGTGTACTATTACACCCATTGCCAGCACTGCCAGTAAACTCAACCCCAAAGCAACCAGCAGCAGGGTTAACAGTGATAACTGGCCGTGATTAAACTGCCCGTCCAACAGAAATTGATAAATCTTGCTTAGCGCTGGCGAGATTTTAGTAATTAAAGCCGCTCCCGCCAGCACGCCAAAGCAGCTCCCCAGACTCGCCAGCCCCCACATTTCTAGCAGCAGCACTTGCAGCAGAACCGGTTGACTAATACCGAGCTGACGAAGCTTTATCAACAACGGCGTTCTGGCCGCCAGTAACAAATTAAGCGCATTAAACACAATAAATACGCTTACCAACAGCATCAACGCCCCCATAGCCCACAGGTTAAGGCTAAAACTGTCGGTTAGGTTTGAGCCCGAAGGTTTGATAGTAAGGGGGAAAATTTGCAAATGAGCAGGCAGTGCTGCCTGTAATTGTTGTAACGACTGTGGAGACAGTTCGGCCACAATGGCCAGCCCGGCAAGTGCATAAGAGCCGGGTGTTACAGTGTTCTGATAGAACTGGTTAAGGTCCTGATAGCCCTGCCGGGCCACTGACGACATTAAGCCGCTGTCACCTTGCGTGCCCGCCGCGGGTAGCCTGCTTAGTAACGCCAGACTATCCACCGCAATACCACCGTCTGGCGTAATCGTGTAAGCCACCAGGTAGTCAAAACCCTGACGCCGCAGCCCGGCGTAGTCAGCACGGGTCACTGACGACCTTGCGGATTTTGCCGTTACCTGCAAAGACACTGTAATATCACCAATAGCTAACTGGTTAAGCTGGGCTGAGGCCCCGGTATTGATAAGGGTGACCGCGGTTAATCCGGCACTGGCAATAAAAATGGCTACTACAATTAACAGCGGCTCCCAGAGCCGTTTTTTGTAGGTTGCCAGCTGGGCTAACAAAGCCAGATAGAGGCTGCTCATTAGCGATACCTACACGGCCTGCAAGCGGCCAAGATGAAGACGAAATTGCATTTGCGCCCGGCTGGCCACATCGCCGCTATGGGTTACCACCACCAACGACGCCCCCTGCTCCTGACAATAAGCAAAGAGTAAATTGCTCACACTGTCGCTGGTTTGTTCGTCCAGGTTACCAGTAGGCTCATCAGCCAGTACCACCTCCGGCTGATGGTTAAGTGCTCTGGCAATCGCTACGCGCTGTTGCTCACCACCGGAGAGTCGGCTAACCGGCGACTTAAAATGGTGCGCCAGCCCCAGATTTTCCAGTAACAGGGTTTGCCGGGCTTTGTCATAGTTGCCTTTTAAGCGGGCGGTAAACGCGACGTTGTCCCACACGTTAAAACATTCAAGCAAATTAAACTGCTGAAAAATAACGCCCAGGTGATTTTTGCGAAAGGTATCAGCCTGGCTGGTTGTCAGGGTTTGCAAAGGCTGCCCAGCGATATTGATGGAGCCGCTGTCACTTTGCTCAAAGCCCGCCAGCAGCGCCAGCAACGTAGATTTACCACAGCCTGACGCACCCTGAATACTCGCCGATTGCCCGGCTTTAACCTGCAAAGACAGGCCGTCGATAATGGGCGAGGAAGCCCCGGCATAGGTTTTCGTTAACTCACTAACCGCAATCATATGGCTGCTTAAAATAAAAATTGTTGGTAATTAAGTGAGTTACGACAATAAAAGATTATCGGTTTAAAGCAAAGTGCTGAAACCACCTTTCTACTCTGGTTTCTCGCCGCCCATGGTGACTCTAAAGCCAGAACGGATGTCGGGAAAGTAATCCCACACCGCAAAATGTTGCGTACAGCGATTATCCCAAATCGCAATAGAATGGGGCTGCCAGTTAAACCGCACCTGAAAATTCGGATCCTTGGTAAAGTTGTAAAGCATCTGCAATATGCCATCACTTTCGTTTTTCGAAACGCCGAGGATTTTGGTGGTATAAGACTCATTCACAAAAATGGCTTTACGTCCCGTTACCGGGTGCGTTCTGACCACCGGATGCACATTGCAGGGATAAGCCGTGCCGTAGTCGCCATAAATAGCATGGTAAACGTGGTTGGCATCATGTTCTGCCTGAAGCGTTGAGAGATACTGCTGCATACCTGGCGACAATGCCTCATAAACGGCATACATTGAAGACCACAGTGTATCACCGCCGGTCTGGGGCAACGTGTGCAAATACAGCATGGAACCCATTGGCGGGATTTCATTACAGCTTAAATCCGAATGCCAGTTGTCACCGGCAATGTACTTTGAATCTTTATCGGCATGGATTGCCACAATATCTTCATAACCGTCAATGCCTTTGGCTCCCGGATGGATGATCAGATCTGAGAATATACTGCCGATTTCACGATGCTGCTCATGCGAGATCTTCTGGTCGCGAAGAAAAATCACCTGATGCTGCATCAGCGCATCAAAAAGCCCTTGCTTGTCTTCTTCACTCAGCGGTTGGGTTAAATCAACGCCGGAGACTTCAGCCCCGATACGTCGCGTAAGAGGGGTAACCGTAATGTGGCTATTCATTCGCTATGCTCCTATTAAACCTGTATTCAGTTACATGCCGAAGGGGTAAGTTTTATAATCTGCAACTTCGCTATCGCGCACCAGTTTAAGCGCTTTAGCGTATTCAATTAGCAATCGCAGGGAATGCAGGGTGCGGGCCTGAATGTATTGGTCGTCTTTCTCTTCACCGGGTTCAGGCGCATTAAAGCACTGCTTGACATTGCGTACCACAAGGTGGTCAGGTATCCAGCAAATGCGGTTATTTTTACTGCTGCTGATACGCAGCTCCGCCACCGGTAAATAGCCGCCTGAGGCCGAGGAAACAGACACAATCAGACCCGGTTTATTGGCAGTTTCTGCCGTGCCGCAGTACAAAAAGAAGTTTTTCAGCACGCTGGGCACCATACCATGCCAGTCGGGGGTTAAAGCGATTAGTGCGTCACATTCGGTTAACGCCTCGCGGTAAGGTTGCCACGCCTGTTGCAGCGCACCTTGCGGTTCGGACCAGAAGGTATCATCAAAATGGCTGAGCGGGGCTTCCCCCAGATCCCAAAGCACGGTCTCAATATCTTTTGCCTGCAATAGGTTAACCAGATAATGGCCAACTTTGGCCGTTTGCGAACGCGGTCGCTGACTTCCGCAGATAATGGCAATCTTCATGGTTGCATCCTCTTATTCAGGTGCCGGATCCCATTATCCGGCGATGACTTCTAACGCTAGGAGTATCAGACCGGTAAATCTTGCACATTTACGCCCAATCTCTTGCCTTATCGCTTTATTTTCGACATTTGCGGTTGGGGAATTTCGACAACTTTTCGGACGTCTGTATTCAAGAATCCCCCACTCTTGTTGCGTAATCTGGATATTAACTCCCCGCCCATCACGCCAGAGATTGTGGTTGGCCGGCACTTTTCAGTTATCCGTGCTTAAGTAAAGGAACAATGTATGTCATTACTAAAAACCGACGATTTAAATGACTCAGACCGTCATGAGCCCAAGGCCTTTCATTCGCTGAAAGCCACTGTAGAAAATTGTCACTGGGGCTATTTCTCGGCCACTAAATCACCGGCGATAACCATTAAAAGTGGCGATATTGTGCACGCCGAAGCCATTACCCATCACGCTGGCGATGCCCCGGAATTAATGATGGATGAATCGTTGAAAGCATTGTGGAAAGGCATTCCGGAAGACGACAGAAATCCCGGCGTCCATTTGATGACCGGGCCGATTTTTGTTGAAGGGGCGCAACCTGGCGACATGCTGGAAGTACGCTACCTGGCCATGAAGCCGCGCTTTTCCTATGGCTCTAACCTGGCTGCTAACTGGGGGCATCTGTACAAGGAGTTTGGCGAAAAAGAGCGGGTTACGATTTATCGCCTGGATATGGCCAGCATGCAGGCCCATGGGCATTATGCTTATGATTTTAAGGGAAAATACGAAGTACCCGGTACGGTTACCGAATGTCCGGAATGCGCTAAGGAAAAAACGTTAAATGGCGTACGGGTGCCGGTAAGACCGCATCTGGGGACTGCTGGTGTGGCACCCGATGTATCAGGCCGGGTATCGACCATTCCGCCGGGCAAACACGGCGGTAATATTGATAACTGGCGTATTGGTGCCGGCGCGACCATGTACTACCCGGTACAGGTTGAAGGCGGCCTCTTTTCTATCGGCGATCCTCACGTATCCCAGGGCGATGGCGAAATCAGCGGCACCGCTATCGAAGCGTCTTTGGATGTCACCATGCAAATTATTTTGCGCAAGGATTTTGTGTTTCCGTCACCATTACTGGAAACCCCGGACTACTTTATTGTCCATGGGTTTGACGAAGACTTAAATGTTGCCATGAAAAATGCATCACTGGACATGCTAACGTTGCTAAACGAGCATCGGGGTCTGAGCCGTGATGATGCCTACTCACTCATGAGTATTTGCAGCGACTTTACGGTAACACAGGTCGTAGATACGGTTCAGGGGGTTCACGCCAAGGTGCCTCGCAGTGTATTTAATTCTGGCGAACCAGATTCTGAATAAACACCGGCGCAGCATTACTGGTGCAACACTGCACCAGTAATGCCCTTAACCTCAGTATCCCAGACGCAACGCTTGCATAAAAACACAAAAACTCGATCAGATACCGACAAAACAAACCACAGCACAAGTGCTACCGTAGATTTGTCGCACTACATAACCCGGCAACGTCTGAACGAATAATAAAGGCTTTGTGGAAACAGCCAGCAGCCAAGAATGCAATCATTAAGGAACGTTACCCTATGATCACAGTTAATCCGAAGACGCAAGCGTGGTCCATTTTATTTACCTTCAGCCTGTGCTTTTTTGTGGTGAGTGCCGC
This sequence comes from Marisediminitalea lipolytica, assembly GCF_001758465.1. Lineage (GTDB taxonomy): Bacteria > Pseudomonadota > Gammaproteobacteria > Enterobacterales > Alteromonadaceae > Alteromonas > Alteromonas lipolytica. The sequence goes on along the minus strand of NZ_MJIC01000001.1, from coordinate 50,255 downwards.
CACGTTTTCTTCCCTGGGCGTAGTCATCCCCTTTATGGTGAATGACCTACAATGGGACTGGGCCACGGCCGGCATGGGCTTTACCCTGCTGGCATTAGCCTGCGGCTTAAGCGGCTACCTGCCTTCAATCACCATTAAAAAGCTCGGTGTGGAAGGCACCCTGTTTATTGGGCTGGCGCAGATGGTTATCGGCTTTATCCTGCTGTATTACACCCAGACCCCGGCAATGTATTTCGGCGGCTGTGTGCTGATTGGCGCTGGCTACTCGTTTGTCGGCCCGGTACCTGGCACCTACATCATTACCCACTTTTTTATTAAACGCGCCACTGCCTTTGGTTTTTACTACACCATGGGTGGCATTGGTGGCGTTGCCGGCCCGCTAATTGTGTGGCTGGCCAACGATGGCTTTGGTAACTGGCGGGTTCACTGGCTGATTACTTTGGTAATGATTGTTACCTCGGTGGTTTTAATGCTGTTTTCCATCAAGCTCACCGATACCGAGAAGCTCAAGGTTCCGCCTAAACAGGATAACGAGCAAGCCTCCACCCGGGTATACGAAACCAGGGAACTGTGGACCTTTAAGCAAGCCATCAGAACACCGCAATTCTGGTTGATCTGCGCAGGTTACATGAGCGTGCTGTTTGTTGGTACCACAGTGAACAGTTTTTCGGTTGCACACCTTACGCAAATTGGCATTTCCTTTGTGTTTGCCAGTACCCTGCTGTCGACAGAAGCCTTATGTAACGCCATATCCAGAATTGTTGGTGGTTTCATTGCGGAATATTTTGATCCCAAAGCCATGTTACAAACCGCATTGTTTCTGCTTGGTGTGGGCATGCTGGCGCTCAGTTTCGGCAGCTCGCCACTGGTGTTGTTTTTGTACGCTTTTGCTATCGGGTTTGGCTTTGGACTCACGTTTCTGTCGTCCACTGTACTGCTTATTCGCTATTTCGGTTCAACACCTTACATCCAGCTCTTTGGCGCAATGAATTTTACCGCCACGGTAGCCGCGTCAGCCCCTTATATTTGTGGCTACATGCGCGACGTCACCGGCTCTTTTGTTTCTTCGTTTTTGTTAATTGGCGCCATTCCAATGGTGGTACTGGTTGCCGTTATTTTTATGAAACCACCCAAGCTCAATAACGTCACCGATGCCGCCGGTAAATCCGCCGCCGCAGATGACAACTCATTGCACATTGTTAAGGAGGGCCATTCATGACCAATCAAACTTGTACCGGAAAAAAGGAATTTGGGGTTTTTCTGCCAATCGCCAACGGTGGCTGGATCGTGTCAAAAAACACGCCCTTACTGGACGGTTCTTACCAACAAAATAAACAGGCGGCGGTACTCGCCGATGAGATTGGCATGGACTTTATTATGTCAATGGCCAAATGGCGTGGCTACGGTGGCGAAACCAATCATTGGGGCTGCTCCATGGAGTCGGTGTCGATGATGTGTGGCATCGCAGAAGCCACCAAAAATGCCAAAATTATTGCCACTGTGCACACCCTGCTAATGAACCCGGGTGCCGTAGCCAAGATGATCACTACACTGGATCAGATTTCACAAGGCCGTGCCGGATTAAACATTGTGTCCGGGTCTTTTCGTGACGAACTAAACCAGATGGGCGCCTGGCGCGACGATGTTGACCATGACGAGCGGTATAACTATGCCCAGGAATGGAGCAGTCTGGTGCATCGTCTGTGGACAGAAGACACGGTGGATTTTGCAGGAAAATACTTTAATTTTACCGATTGTGTCTCGGAGCCAAAACCCAGTCAGAAACCTTTTACGGTGTGTGCCGGCCAGTCTGAACGCGGTTTACGCTTTTCCGTACGCAATGCTGATGCTTGTTTTGTGGGCGGTAAGGATGACGAAGAAACACTGGGCATTACCCGCCTGGCACGCAAAATTGCCGACGAATATAACGAGTCGATCAAATGCTACACCATGGCCACCGTTGTAATTGACGACACCGATGAAAAAGCCGAAGCCACGGCCCAGTACTACCGTGATGGCAAAGACCTCGGTGCGGTAGAGGGCATGATGCGTTCTTACGGTATCGACCCGGCATTAAAAGACAATGCCATGGTGATCCGCTCTCAGGGCGCGTTTATGGCCAGGGATATTATTGGTTCTCCTGAAACGGTTACGCAAAAGCTCATCGAACTCATCGATAACACGGAAATGGATGGTGTGATGATCAACTTTGATGACTATCAGCAGGGCCTGACCTTATTTGGCGAACATGTGTTACCCAATTTAAGAGCTCACTATGGCTAGTCTGAGCATCACCGCCCCGGCTAAGACGCCTTTACAGCGTGACTGGGTTGCCCCGGCGCGCTGTGCACTGTGCATCATTGACGTGCAAAACGACTTTGCCAGTCAGGATTACATGCTCGGTCAGCTGGGAATCGACATGCAGGTTTTATCTCCCGCGCTGGCCAATATTAATCTGTTACAGCAAGCAGCTCATCAGGCTGATGTGCCGGTAATTTTTATCGGACTGGCCACCAGCGCTGCCCAGGACTCCGCCAGCTGGAAAACCAGAATAGCGCGCCTTGGCGGCAATCCCGAGGCGGAAATCGCTATCTGCCGGGAAGGCACGCCGGGGGCCGAATTTTGTTTTTGCCTGCCCGCGCCAACCGATAAGGTTATTTTTAAAACCCGCTACAGTGGTTTTTGGCAAACCGGGCTACAGGACTACCTGCAATCCCTTGGCGTCGACACCCTGATAATGACCGGTATTACCACCGAATGCTGTGTTGAATCTACAGTGCGCGATGCTTTTCATCTGGATTATCACGTGTTTGTGCCTGAAGATGCCTGCGCTGCTTACGAGCCGGCTTTGCATGCCGGCAGCCTGGCGGGCATGGCGATGAGCTTTGCCCTGATAACGGATACATCAAGCATTACCCGTTTTTGGAGAGAGGCATGAATCCACTGCTTTATCCCGCCGATACTGACCTGCCCTATACAGTCACCGACGCCGACAAGGCGGCACTGGCCGGGGCCATTGATATTGACGAACTGACCGAACTGGCACTTACACTGGGCAATATTCCCAGTCAGTCAGGGCTGGAAGCCCAGGCGGCAGACTTTGTGTATGACTGGCTCGATAACGAAGGCTTTACGCCGCGCAAAGTCGGAGCAGTGCCCCACCGTCCCAATGTCATTGGTGAATATGGCGGCCACGGACTGGGCAAAAACCTGTTGTTTACAGCGCACCTTGATACTGAAAGCCCGAGCACTGACGAGTATACCAATCTGCACAAATACCGCGCGGCTACCCTGGCCAACCCGGAATGGACGCGATGCTGGTTGCAAGATGGCCAGTTTCATGGCTTTCCCATCAGCAATGACCGGGGGCCAATGAGCTGCTTTTTAATGGCGGCCAAAGCCTTAAAACGTGCCGGGATAAACCTTGACGGTAAGCTTTATCTTACCGCCTGTCCCGGTGAAATCGGGCCGGAACCCATCGAGTCTTCAGCTGGTATCGATTTTATGGGTAAGGACATTGGCGCGCACTATTTGTTTCATCACGGCGGCGTCGCACCAGATTTTGCCATAGCCGCTGAGGGCTGTGACTGGGGCGTGACCTGGCAAGGCAATGGCTACGCCCTGTTTCGTATTCAGATTCTGGGAGAAGGCGTATTCACGCCTATTTTGCAAGCCGACCAGGACGTTGAAAAACATCCAAACCCGATTTACCAGCTAGGCAAGGTGATCGACGCATTACACCAGTGGACACTGGCGTACGAGTCCGCCAACGTGCTGACCACGCCGGGTGGCGAGTCGGTACCTAAGGTCCAGATTGATGCGCTGAAAGCGGGAGATCCCGTAACCTTTGGTGCTGGTACCGACGTGTGCTCACTGTATATCGAAGTTGGCCTCACCGCCGCGCAAACTGTTAACGAGGTGTACCATCAGTTAAACCGGGTATTGTTCGATTTGAATCTGTCCGGTTATCACCTGGAACCGGTGGTGGTTCGCCATGGCTTTAAAGCCGATGATCAGATGGTTGCACCGCTGGTGAAGTCCTTATGCGGTGCCACCCAAACGGTAAAAGGGCATCCCATAGAACTGGCCAACCCGGTGTACTCGAGCATGTGGCGTGACCACAATGTATTTAATATGCACCGGATCCCGGCGGTGACCTCAGGGTTTCCGCGCTGGCGGCCAACGCCACAGGATTTGGTTGATAGCGCGCTCATTTACGCCCTGACCGCGCTGGCGGTATGCGGTAAAGCCGGTTAGCAACAGGTTTTACCAGGCATTTTTTCGACTTGCAGGCACAACAAGCCGCAAGTTCTTTTTTCACGATAACCAGGCTGGCGCTGTTCTGTTTATTTTCGGCTCAGCATTCTGGTTATGAGGCACTGGCTTTGACCCTTATTTTCGGAGTATTTTATGGTCACTACAGCATTAACCCCTGTTACCACCCGAGCCGCATGGCGCGGCGATACCCTATCCCGGAACGAGTCGGATTGGATTTACGTTTTATCGCCTGCTGAACTGGCAGAGCTGGAAGATTTAGGCACCCAGTTTGTCGAAAACAATCCGGATTTACGCACCGTTCAGGCCAGCGACTACCCGTTAACCACCACACAGGCGTCAGTAACAAAATGGTGTGAGGAAGTCGACCGCGGCAGAGGTTTTATTTTAGTCCGGGGCCTGCGCACTCACCTCTACTCAGACGCGTTATCTGCTGCCATTTATTACATTCTTGGCCTGCATATGGGTGAACCCTTCCGCCAAAACGAGATGGGTGACCTGATTGATCATATTTACGCAACCTCAGACAAAAAACTGGAAGAACCAGACGCGCTGTCTAAGTCTATCCGCGATAAACTGCCCTTCCATTCAGACAGCTCTGACGTGGTGTCGTTAATGTGTTTACGTCCATCCAAACAAGGCGGCGCCTCTTGCCTGGTTTCGGGTGCTGAAATCTACAACGAAATCCTGAAACGCCGCCCTGACCTTGCACCATTGTTGTTTGAAAACTTTCACTGGGACTGGCGCAGACAGGATCCTGAGGCACCGGCTGATACCTATACCTCGCCGATTCTGGATATCAAAGACGGTGTCATGAACATGTATGCCGGTTCTATTTACATTAAAACCGCCCAGGAATATCCGGGCATTCCACCACTGAGCGACGCTCAGCTGGAATTACTGGATTTATTTGAAGACATTACTTACGAGCCGGGCATGGCCATTGAGATGGACTTTCGCCCTGGCGATATTCAGTGGTTGTCTAACTACGCCGCGCTGCATTCGCGTACCGAATTTACTGATTTTCCGGAACCTCAGCGCCGTCGTCATCTGCTGCGCCTGTGGCTGCAACGGGAGGGCGCTCGCCCGGTATCAGAAGGCTTTGGTAAGAACGCCGTGGTACAAAAACGCGGTGAGCACCGTCAGGAAGAAGATTTGGATAACCGCGGCAAATTTACCGTTGATTTAGCCGCCGTGCCCCGCATGGATTAATCGCTGTAATCCGGCCAGCATCCACCCAGTGGTTCTGGCCGGTAACGCACAAAAAAGCCAGTGGCTAAAACCACTGGCTTTTTTGTTGGTCTTTCCGCTTTATTCCTGGGTAAAGTTAGCCGGAATTTGCGGGTTATCGCCGCCTTTCACCCACAGAATGATTTCGTTACCCCACGGGTCCTGAAAAGCCGCATTAAAGCCGTTAAATTCTTTCCAGAAATGGTCTTTCCATAACAAGGTTGCACCACGTTCAATGGCGCGATCAAGGATAGCATCCATAGAGTCGTCCTCACTCACCAGGATCCACACCCGTGACTTACGGCCTTCGGTAGAGAGCGTGCGGGGCTCAACACCGTCCTTGTCCGGATGCGGGCGCACGTTAGCCACTTTATGGATCCCCAGGTGAAAGTTACCGATTGGCGTGTCATTGCCTTCGCTGTCTTTCATTTGGCCACCGGGTACCATCCGGTGGTACAAACCGTAAGGGCGCGGGTCATTTTCCCAGCCAAACACCTCGGCGTAAAACTCCCCAGCTTTGGCCGGATCATCTGACGACAGGTCAACAAAAATGAGCGTATTAGGATTAGTCACAATATAACACCTTATGGTTAAACGTTGTTGGTTTCGCCACTGTGACGACAACGTAAAAAGTTAACGAAAATAAGCGCTGAACAGCTCAGCAAAACAACCCGCAATGACGCGGATTGTTTTGCTCTAACTGAGTAAAAAGCGGTTTAGAAGGAATAGCTAAAGTTAGCGATAACCTGACGGGGAGCCAGGAATTCATCACTTACCACACCACTACCGTATGGGTCGACAAAGCGACCAATAGTATTAGCATCGTCAGTCAGGTTGGTTACCGTTACCCAGGCACTCCAGTTGCCCTCGAAAGGTTCGTATTTAACAAACAAATTGACCTGATCGTAACTGTCCACCAGATCCACATCGGTATTGAAAATACGGGCCTGGTAATCACCTTTGTAAATGTATTCTGCCCGGGCAGTAATCAGACCGGAAGAAAGCTCATAGAAATAGGTAGCATGTAAACCCGCGCTCAAATCAGCCAGGTTTGGCGGCGTGTTGCTGCCCACATCCACCGTAGCTGAACCACGTGCCAGGAACCACTCATAACTCCATGGGTATGGTGCAGTGCCATCGGCCAGTGCGGCCGCCCCCGCGGCGTCGGCTTCACGACGATCCAACGCGTAGTATTCAACCGGGTATTCACCGTCCAGCAACGTGGCGTTCAGGCCAAGCACCAGGTTATCATCCATGGTAGTCCATAAGGCTTCAAACTCGGCCCCCCAGATATTGGCTTCCGGAATATTACCCAGGCCGCCAGAATAAGGGATAGGGTCTTCCTGGATGTATTGCATATCATCGTACTGGTAATAGAACGCTGACACATTTAACTGGAGCTTTTTATCCAGTAACTGGCTTTTGCTACCCAGCTCATAAGCCATAACCTTTTCGGGCTGAATCTCAGTGCTGACCACCATTGCATTGGCTGCACCGCCATTGATACCGCCAGCTTTATAGCCTTTCGACCAGGTAAAATACGCCATGTGATCTTCGCTGATATCGTATTGAACACCCAGTTTTCCGGTCACTTCCTGAGTGTCGAATGAGCCCGGTGACATAGGCGCAAAATAGGTTGAACTCAAGCTTTCAAACTTATCGTCGTTATAACGAATACCGGCAATCACGTTAAGGTCGTCGGAGATATGATAAGTGCCCTGGAAAAATGGAGCCCAGGAGGTTCTTTCCAGCAGCGAATTCTCGGCATAAGAAATATTACCGGGCACAGCCTCTGCTGGCGTATTTTTGGGCAATACCGGCGTTGGATCAGACGCATCCGTTCCGGCATATTCGTTGATATACTGGTTACTGTCTGAATTTAAATAGAATCCGCCAATCACCCAGTCAAACTTACCGCCCGGTGTGGATGACAGAGAGATTTCCTGCATTACGGTTTCGGCCGAAGTCGCCCAGGTTGCAACATGGTCGTAGCCGCCAAATAAGGCAACAACACTGCGGTCTGAGTCAAATGACTGGTCGTGCTCCATGTTCTGATAACTGGTAGTCGACTTTAAGGTTGCCCAGTCTAAATCCCAGGTCACGATAACGTTGTCGATGTCCATTTTCATATTAAATTTACCCGGAAAATCCTGGGTAACCACCCGCGGATCCGGGTTTGGATCATCAATGGCTTTCAGCGCAGCCGCGTTATGATAGTCTTCGTAATGCTGGGCAATAAACAAAATGCTCACGTCGTCTGTGGGCTGCCATAACGCCGAAAGACGCATGTTGTCGTTGTCGGCATCATCCAGGTCATAACCGCCTTCAATGCCGTTGGACGTTGCATAACCATCATGACTGGTGGTCTGAAATACCCCGCGAAAAGCCAGGGTTGAGCCAACCGGCAGGTTAACCGACACTTTTCCCTGCAAATAATCGTAGTTACCCACGCTGGCAGTAACGTTACCGGAAAACTCTTCCAGTACCGGCCGCTTGCTAATAACGTTAAGCGTACCACCGGTAGAGGCGGCACCAAAAGCTGTGCCTTGTGGGCCTCTTAATACCTCAACATGTTCAACATCTAAAAAACCCATATTCAGGGCAATATTATTGGTGATATAGGCACCATCCATATGAAAAGACACGCCCGGATTACTAAAGAAGTTTTCCGGTGTTTGCGACCCCACACCGCGAATGCTCACCATCCGCTCCGACCCGCCGCTTTTGTTTATCTGTAAACCAGGAACATAGCCATTTAACCCTGTCGCATCGGTAATATTCGCCTGTTCCATTAATTCACTGCTAACGGCAGTTACCGCAACGGGTGCGTCCTGCAGACTCACCTGCCGTTGGTCGATGGTGATCATAATAGTTTCGATATCTTCTGCTGCTTCCTCTTCGGCCAGGGGCTGATCGTTAGCTACAGCGTGAACATTGGGTACGGCATACAAGAGAGAGATAATAATGCTGGTTAACACGCTCTTTTTAAAATGAAGTTCCTGCATAAGGATTCCTTTACAAATAGATTTCAAGATCGAACAAGAAGCAGGCAGCCTCGCTCACGGACTCAATAGCGAATAACGTCAACCGATTTATAGTTGTAGCTTGCACAAAATAACCAGAAAACAATATCATGCAAAGCTCATGCTTATTTGGAACCGACGTTATCAGGTTTCTGTATCGAATTGCCGAAGTGTAAGTGTGCACCTTTGGCAGCTCGATTTTCATACTACTGCACTTCGTTTATTGATAATTGTTAATATGTGTATGAGTTCTGGTTCATGAGCGTACTGAACGCCTGGTTCTGTTTCATTAAAATATAAAATTTAATTTATTATTCATTTAGTTACACAAAACCACGTAAAATTGACAAACTCACCTGTTAAGGTGGCCGCCCTTTTATTGAGCATTTTTTGTTCTACATCAACTTAAATGTCACATTATGGTGCGAGCATAGTAAATTTTTTGAAATGGCCTGCCGGTTTACGGGGCATAGCGCCCCATTTCCACTGGCACAACTTATGCAGTCCTTGCTTGAAGGTCGAAGGTGACCACCACTTTTATACTCGCAAGTGAGGAATTCGTTATGAGCTCATGGAAAGTATCTACCAACAGTTGTCCATCTGGTCAGCGTCCGACCGTATGGCAGGAGGCATTAAAAAAACTCTGTATGCCTACGTGCCAGATAACAGGCAACGACGACAAGTTCCGAGGGGACATCAGTTCTATTAATTCGCCACTTGGCATTGAGTTTTCTATTTTATCCGGTTCGCCCATGGAAATTTCCGGCAAATCGGATGACCAGCCCTTTTCCTTTTGGCTGGCTCTGCTAATGGACGGCGAATTTTCCCTGAAATACCAGGGCAAAGAGTATCCTGCCCAAACTAACTCGATAATCTACGCACCAACCGGGCTGGATATGACCCTGTCAGTGCAATCTGACTTTAAGATTCTGTACGTCAAAGTGCCGAAAAACCTTATTCACCACCGACTGCTGAAACTGGACTCGATGAATGTGGGTTATCTGCCTTGTGAAAGCGGCGTCAATAAAGTGTTTGCCACCATGCTTTCCGCTCTTTGTGACAATATCGATGAGCTGGAAACCGAGGTTTTAAGGCCGGTGGAAATCGCTCTGACCGAGTTTTTAGTCAGTAGCCTTATTCATAACAGTGGCGTTCTGGATTTTGGTAGTACCGCTAAAATTAATCAGTTTAAGCGCATTTGCCAGTTAATCGATTCCAAACTGGCTGATCCCAATTTATCGCTGAACCAGGTGGCTGAAGAATCCAAAGTATCCCCTCGCTATATTCAGAAATTGTTTGAATCCAGCGGCGTAAGCTTTGTTAACTATGTCCGCGTGCGTCGTTTGGAACGCTGCCGGTTTGAACTGGGTCACCCGGAATACCGCCATCTGTCGGTGTCTGATATTTGTTTTCGCTGGGGCTTTAACGATGCAGGCCACTTTAGCCGGGTGTTCCGCAGTGAGTTTAATACCACGCCTCGTGAATACCGTCGTGAACAAAGTAAAATCGCAGAATCAGTGAGTTAAATAAAGAAGAGAAAATAAGGGGTGGGCTCGAAAAAGCCCACCTTGTTGCAGAGATTAGATATCAAGCACCAATTCGGCGCTGAGTGCACCAGAACAACACGCCATAATGGTATTATTGCGCTGCTTTTCAGCCTCGCTCAACACGTTATCCCGATGATCGGGAATGCCATCGAGCACGGCAATTTCACAGCTTCCGCAAATCCCCTCGCGGCAGGCACACGGCACAGACACCTTGTGATCTTGCAGCACACTTAAAATGGTCTCCCCTTCAGGCACTTTAAAAGACGAACCGCTGCGCGCCAGTCGAATGGTAAAACCACCTTCTGCCACAGACACATCCGCACCTGAGAAATGTTCACAATGCACTTGCTCCAACGGCCACCCATCAAGCGCCTCGGTAAAGCTTTTGATCAACGTTTCAGGTCCGCAGCAGTAAAAATGACTGCCAGAATCAGCGCTTGCCACCAGGCTCGCCAAATCCAGGCGGTTAACCGGCTCAGCACGGGTTTGATAAAGTGTTACCTTGCCGTATTTAGCTATAGCTGCACATTCTGAGAGCGCTTTACACAAAGGCGCAAGTTCAGAACTGCGGGCGGTGTAGTGTAATTCCCAGCTCTGCTGCGACGCTTCGAGTTCGTAAACCATAGCCAGCAGAGGCGTAACGCCTATGCCGCCGGCTATCAGCACCGAATGGTGCGCCCCTTTTAACACGGGAAAATGATTACGGGGCAAGCCAATGGTCAGGCGTTTACCTGGCTGTACTTCACTATGCAACCACGAAGAGCCTCCACGGCTTGCTTCAGCCAGCGCCACACCGACTACATAACGGTGTGTTTCGGCTGGCTCGTTGCACAGCGAATACTGACGGATAGCATCAGGCGTGGTGATATCGATATGCGCCCCGGCCGCAAACGGTGGCAACGCTGAGCCATCAGCCGCCCGCAGGTCGAACAGCTTTACGGCCTCACCGTCTTCCCAGACATCGAACACGGTGACTTCAAGAGTTTGATAATCCATAACGGTAGTTCCACTTATCGTGCTTTTTTAAATTTTTCCCATTCAGCACGGTAGCGCGGAACAAGCCAGGTATTAAATTGACGCTGAGCCCCTTCCTGCCAGGAATAGCGGCCGCGCGGTGCGTATTTTGAACGCAAACCAATTTGCACCAGCTCATCCACATGCACATCCTGCGCATTGATTTCCAACGCTCTTTCTACCACCAGCTCCATGTTTTTATCAAAATCAGGCTCTGACATCGCGCCTTTAGAAAACAGTACGCCCAGGTCAAGATTATGTGACTCAGGCCCTTCCGCGCGAAGGATCAGATAAATCACCGTATCGCTGGTCATGACCAGTGATAACGTGGGTGGCAGGTTAGCAAACGCCATACGATTTCTTTCGTCATCGGTCAGCTTGGGAAACACCGGCATCAATGCTTTTTGCGTAGGGTTAAAGCTGGCGTCTTTGTGCAGCGTGCCGTTGGTACGATAATAGCCTGCGGTATCTTCAGGTAAGTCATCCGGGAACTCGGCCAGTTCGCTGGGAATATAATCGTGAAATTCGCCATGGTGGAGTTTGTTGGCGTGATAACCATCGTTATTATTTTCAAACATCACTTTCCAGCCAAAATCATAATGAATATCGCGGTCTGGTTTTGGCCCTTCAGTGTTGGCAATATCGTAGTTAGCCAGAATAGGATCCAGGGCGGTCAGGCGCGGTGCCAGTGGGCTGGCATTGTCATCAAAGTTGATAAAAATAAAGCCTTGCCAAATCTCAAGTTTAAATACCGGCAAACCAAACTCTTCTTTGTGGAAGCCGCAGGTTTTTTCCATCGCCGGGGCATTAATCAGGTTGCCTTTAAGATCATAAATCCAGTGGTGATAAGGACAGGTAAAGGTACGGGTATTGCCTTCCCCTTCCGACACCAGCATGGCCCGGTGCTGACAAACCGATGACATCGCTCTGATTTCACCGTCGCGATCATGCACTACCACAATAGGCTCATCGACTATTTTAGTGTTGTAAAAGTCACCGGGATTAGGCACCCAGTCAACCCGGCCAACACAAAGCCATTCGTGTTCAAAAATGGCTTTTTTCTCGAATTCATAAAACTCTGCACTGGTGTAACACAGTGGCGGTAACGTTTCTGCTGCTTCGATTTCCTTTACTGAACTCTCTAAGCTGTCGAAGAATTCATCGTTTAAAAAAAATGCGCTCATACTGACTCCAAGTAAGGTAAAAAGACAACATCCGTTGGCCTGACGACTAACAGCTTTGGAACAGGAAGTTCGTAAACACTATTGCCTTATCGTTTTAGTTCGCTAACGATGAAGATAGTAAGGGATCGGACTCAGTCATGATTGTGTTTATACGTACGATTAATTGTTTTGCAACGCATCGGTGTTGCAGTTGTCGATTCAGTGATACAAATGTTTACGCCCTCCCTAAAATCCTTTTTATTATTAAAATTCAGAATCTTAGAAATTAAAAACACATACCTGACTGTAATCCTGCGCTACTCAGAAAGCGTTGCTGATTCACTTTATTCCATCCTTGCCCATACTTTTATGCAAAAAAAAGCTTTTTCTCCACTATTCCAGCGTTTGGCATGTAATCTGCAATTTCACGCTACTTTTCAATAAAAACCTGTGGTTTTACACGCGATTGCGCAAAGAGAGTGCAAATGTTGTCTTTTTCCTCCCCATTGTTGGTCTTATCACGGCGGCGCCTTTGCTCTGCTTCGTCGCTCGGTTTATTGCTGCTGAGTATCAGTGCACCTTCTTTTGGCCAGCCGGCACAGCCAGGCTTAAGTCGTGATGAAGTAGGTGAATTAATCGCCGACCGCTGTGAAGGTTGCCATAACGACTATGACTATGCTGGCAACTGGTCTTTAGAAGAAATTCACGTGAGTGATATTGAACGCGGTAAAAACCAAAAACTGTGGGAAGCAATTTTGAAATCCGTGTCTATGGGCGACATGCCACCGGCAGATAAAAAGCAGCTGACTATTGCGCAAAAAGCCGGTTTACTGCAATGGTTGCAAACGGGGCTGGATGACTATAGCGAACAACACCCTAACCCCGGTCGTTCTACTCTGCGGCGCTTAAATCGCAGCGAATATGCTAATTCTGTGCGGGATTTACTGGCTCTTGAGGAAGACATTACGCCACTGTTGCCCGGCGATGTCTCGGGCTACGGCTTTGACAACAACGCCGATGTACTGGGCGTTTCTACCACACTGCTTGAGCGCTACCTGTCGGTGGCCGGAAAGGTCAGCCGCCTGGCCACCGGCTTAACCGGCGAATCTATCAGCAAAAAAACCTATGTGGTGCCTAAAGACGGCTCGGTAAAAAACAGCGGGGTTCCCTCTTTTGACTTACGCACCAGCGAGCAACTGCCACTGGACTCCCGCGGTGGCGGTAGCTTTGACTTTTATGCACCGGTGACCGGGGTATACGAAATTGCCGGGTACCTTAATGCCAATACCAATAACGAAGTCGACCGACTCGATGAGCTGCGTTATCACTATCAGCTGACATTATCAGCAGGCCACCACAGCATTGGCATGAGTTTTCGTAAACAACTCGCCCTGAGCGAACACGTGCCCACCATCCGTAAAGGCACCGAACATGTGGTCCTGCCAGACCGCGCCGCGGCATTGCTGGACCTCGATTTTATTGTGGATGGTGCCCGGGTTAATTCCCAGCAAGTACCGTCCTATCATATGTCATCACGCTTCTCCCAGGCGGCATTTTTACGCGACGTGCTGGAAATGGAAGTTGTAGGTCCTTTTGCCAGCGAACCCGGATTACCGGATACGCCCAGCACGCAAAAGATATTTATTTGCTCTCCAACGAATTCAGCGGCTGCCTCAGCTAAGCAAAATGCTGAGCTTGATTGTGCCCGCAGCATCATCGCCTCACTCACCACCGAGGCCTATCGTCGCCCGGTAACCGACGCAGATGTCAGTCCTCTGCTCAACGTATATAAAGCCGCCAGAAAAGATTTGGATTTCACCTCCAGCATTGCCACCACGCTGCAAGCTTTGTTAATTTCCCCGGGCTTTTTATACCTGCAGGAACCCGTGCCTGATGGAGTTTCTCCCGGCAGCGTTTATCAGCTGAGTGATAGTGAATTTGCAGCGCGTCTGGCACTGTTTTTATGGAGTAGCTTACCGGATAAAGAACTGACTGACCTGGCCCTTGCCGGGCAGTTAAGAGAGCCTGATGTGCTGAGCAGCCAAATAAAACGCATGCTGAAATCAGACAAAGCCCGGGCGCTTACCGATAATTTTGCCGGACAATGGCTGTATTTACGTAATATTCCTTTTCACACGCCGGACGTATTTGAATTTCCGCAATTTACGGTGCCATTACGCCAATCAATTAAGCGCGAAACCGAACTGTTTTTTACCCGAATTCTTAAAGACGATAAGCCAATATTTGACTTTTTAAATGCTGACTACAGCTACCTTAATCAACAGCTGGCCGAACATTACGGCATTGAGGGAGTATCTGGCAGCGCCTTTCGCGAAGTGGACTTAACGGCCTATCCCCAGCGAGGCGGGCTATTAGGCCAGGCCAGCATTTTAACCTTAACCTCCAACCCCAATCACACCTCACCGGTAAAACGGGGCAAATGGATCCTTGATAATCTGCTGGCCGCCAGCCCACCGCCGCCCCCACCTGATGTACCGGCACTGGTTGCCGAACATGATGGCGTGGCATTGACCGCCCGTGAACAATTAAAGCGACACCGCCAAGATCCGGTTTGCGCAGCCTGTCACATTCGCATGGATCCGCTGGGTCTGGCGCTGGAAAAATACGATGCCGTAGGCGCATTCAGGACAAGTTATGCCAGTCAGCCAATCGACGTTTCAGCCCGTATGCCCGATGGTACGCAGTTTGAGGGATTACCTGGTTTACAGCAGGTTTTGTGGGACCGCAGAGAACGTTTTGCCATGGCATTTACCGAACGATTGTTAACCTATGCCCTGGGCCGCGGTCTGGAAGCTTATGACCAACCGGTGATCCGTGATATTACCCGACAAGCCAGCGCCCATGACTATCGAATTCACAGCATCATTGAAGCTGTGGTTACCAGTATGCCGTTTAACTTTAAAAAAGCACCTGAGGCTCCTCATGAAAAGCAACAGTTCGTTAAAGCACACTAAAGGAAGCTTAACGCGCCGCACCTTTTTGAAAGGTGTGGGCGTTTCCCTGGCACTGCCAGCCATGGAGTCGCTGTTGCCTGCTGCAGCCGCCAGTACCCTGGAGCAGCGCCCCAAGCGCATGACGGTATTTTACTCGCCGAATGGCGTACGCATGCAGCGGTACACGCCGCTAACAACCGGCAGCGACTACGCCATGACACCAATACTCCAACCGTTGGCAAAGGTCCGGGATAAATTTTCAGTCATATCCGGTCTGGCCCACTATCAGGCCAGCGCCTTTGGCGCGCCTCCGGCCGGACATGGTCGCAGTTGCCCTGCCTTTTTAACCGGGGCGCACGCAAAGGCAACTGAAGGTGCCGACATCTACTGCGGTATATCCGCCGATCAGGTAGCTGCACGCTATTTTGCCAAAGACACTCAACTGGCCTCGCTGGAGCTGGGTATTGAACCACCGAGTCTGGTGGGCAGCTGCGATATTAACTACAGCTGCACTTACACCAATACCATTGCCTGGAAGAGCCCAACCCAGGCCCTGCCGGCCATGGTGGCACCAGGCGATGTATTTGAACATTTATTTGGTGATGGCAATAAAATTGATGAAAAAACCCGGCAAATGCGCCTGGCCCATAAAAGCAGCATTCTGGACTTTATCCATGTAGAAGCAAAACGCCTGAACAACCGACTGGGCATGAACGACCGGCACAAGATGGAGCAATATCTGGAGTCGGTGCGCGATGTCGAACGCCGGATCAGTAAAGCCCGCCAAACTACCATCGAAATGAATCTGGCAGACTTGGCCGTACCGGCCAACGTACCAGCCGACTTTGAAGAACACGTCAAAATTATGCTGGACTTGCAAATGCTGGCGCTGCAAACCGACATGACCCGCGTGAGCACCTTCATGCTGGGTCGGGAGCTGAGCAATCATGCTTATACCAATCTGGGTATTCCCGATGGCCATCATGCACTGAGTCATCATGCAAACGTGCCAGAGAAAATCGACAAACTGGTAAAAATTAATGCTTACCACATGCAGCTGTTTGCCGATTATCTGGAAAAAATGGCCAGTATTCCGGATGGCGAATCCACCCTGCTGGACAATACCTTTGTTATTCGCGGGGCCTGTATTGGCGAGAGTAACGAACACGATCACATGGACTTACCGATTATTCTGGCCGGTGGCGGCCTCAGGGGCAATCGTCATATCGCAGCCGACAAACACACGCCAATGTGTAACCTGCTGCTGTCGGTATTACAGCAAATGGGCATACCGCTGGAAAGTTTTGGTGACAGCAGCGGGCCGCTGAACGGTTTGATTGGCTGAGGAGTAATAGTGATGTTGCAAAAAGTATTCAAAACTCAAGGTAAATTGCTCGCTGGTACCACAGTAAAAACTACCATCTTAACTTTGGTAATGTTATGCAGCGGCTGTAGCCACGAAACTCAGGTTACTCCGGCCCCGCTTGTGGTGGCAAATGCGGTACAGCAAGAGGAGTTGCTCAAAATCAAGCGCGCAATTCTAGATTTGGATTACGCACAGGTGAATGCACTGAGCAGCAAAGTGGATATGAACCAGCCCTTACCCGATGAGTCATCGTTACTGGCCTGGGCCATAGAAACCCAGGACCCCAAACTGATAAGCTTGCTGTTACAACAAGGTGCAAAAGCCAACCTGACTCATGGCAACCATTTTAGCCCGATTATTCAGGCCTGCCGGTATGGTAATGAAGAAATTATTAATGCGTTATTAGATCGGGGAGCCGATCCCAACAGCACTATCAACGATGGCACCAGTGTACTAATGTTATGCGCGGCTTCAACTTCACCGGATATGCTGTCGCGCTTAATCAGTCAGCGTACCCCGGTTAACGCTGAAAACCAGCATGGCCAAACAGCATTAATGTTTGCAGCTAACGCCGGAAAGTCCGAAAACATGCGTTATTTGCTCATCAACGGGGCAGAGATTAACAAACAAACCCAGGAAGGCTACAGCCCCCTGTTTTTCGCTATAAAAAGTCAGGACTTAGAGGCCGTTTACACCGCGTTATTATTCGAGGCAGATTTATCAGCTACGGCTAAAGATGGCACAACAGCGGCTCAGCTCGGCGTTTACACCAAAAACTATGCTTTTTTAACCATGTTGGTGACCGAACTTGACTCGTGGTTGTCCCCGGATGCAGCGAAATCAGTCCTGGCCGGGTTTGACCGGGATGGCAATCAGCTACTCCACGTTGCAGTTCAGGCCAATCAGCCGGAACTGGTAGCAGCTCTGTTAAAGGCAGGCGCTGATCCCACCACGATTAGCCAACCATCAACGCTGACCTGGCGTTATGAAGCCAACTTTAAAAGTGAAAATTATATTCCCCCACAGCGCACGCCAGTGGAAATCGCCGAGCAAAATAAGTTAACGGATATTGCGTTGATGTTACGCGGCAAAAGCGACAAGTCAGGGGCGTAGCCGGAATACAAGGCGGCTTAGGGGCTTATAAAATACGAGAAAATCGATGTAATAAAATGGTGCGTCTACCCTGATTCGAACAGGGGACCTCTACCATGTCAAGGTAGCGCTCTAACCAACTGAGCTATAGACGCAAATTTGAAATCGGTGATTACCGAGTGGCGCGTATAATAGCGATGCGCCACGCGCTGTGCAAGTATAAATTGCCAGAATTGCTTTAATTGCCTGTAGATTAACCAATCGGAAAGCTAACCGCCTTTACACAAAAACGGTAATGGCTGAATAACGTCCATAATACGCCCGTTCTGATAAAGCTGTGTAAAGCTCTCCCCCAGCCGGTCTGACTCGCTAATGACTGTTTGCCAGTACTGGATCCTGGTTTTCGCGTCCAGGGTTTCAAAGTCTTTGCGGTCGGGAATTTTACTATAAGGCAGCGATGCAACAAATTCATCCGATGGCACCAGCATTACCACATTATCAAAACTGCTGGCGTGGGGTACCCGACGTTTTAACCCTTTATCAAACCAACCGGGCACCGCTTTAGGGTAAAAGTGCGGATATAACACTAACCCTTCTTCAGCGCCGGTACCGCAAGCGAGCGATAAATCAAAGTGATAGTCGATAATTCCGCCATCGCGGTACATGCCCCGAGGCGCGTCAACGATATGCTCAACGCCATCAATCACCAGAGGAATAGCCCCCGATGCGAGCAAAGCGTCTTTAACGTTATTTTGCCCAAGTACCATATAGTCGGTGGGCAAAGTATAGGGATCGCTGATTTTCAGGTGACTGTTTGGTGCCGAAAAAACACTGCGGGTATATAATTTTTTCAGCAGTCGCCTGTCCACAGTATTGACCAGCGCACTTAGCCCTAAACCGGCCAACTGTCGGTATTTTCCAGCGTGCTGCATTAAGCCATGACAACGGGCAGCAATAATATGCAATTTAAAGCGCTCATTGGTAAGTACGTCCATTACCCCATTTTGCCCCATTACGTAATCGATTAGCGCTCGAGCCTTTTGCGTAATTTCGGCTGCATTCGGTTTAGCAGAATAAACCGTTTGCGAATAGTTTTCGGCTAACCGGTTAATCGCAGCCAGCGGATCCTGTTGCACAAAACAGGCAGCACGAAACGCACCTGCCGATGAGCCAATCACATTCACCGGCTGAGCTGAATCGGCAAAAAATGCCGGAAACAGGATCCGATCCAACCCTGCCAGCACAAACCACTTTGGCCCACCAGACGCACCGAGCACATGAGAAAACAGATCAGGCGTAAATCCTTGCTGACGAATTTTTTGCATTGCCGAAGGGCCTGCATAAATGTTGAGCGGAGCGTTCAGAATTGACTTCCCTGGATTTAAAACGGTGTAATTGTGGTCAATCCTAACCTAATGCACAGGTAAGGTAAATTACCCACAGGCACAGCTTTTGAACACCCTAAAAAGTTGTGAAAAAGGCTGGATTATTCCCTTAAATTATGCCCATCAACATACTGTACATATATTGAACAGCAAAAATAAACCATAATTATCATTAAGTTACAGCTTACCTCATAACTACTCAACAAAGTTATCCACAGATATAGTGGATAACCCTGATTGTGCGAAATTTCCCTTGGGAACACACGCCCAATAAGGTATAAAGAAGCGATAAGCAAGCACTAAATTGACTAATGACCGTTTCTGTTGCAAAAAAAATTGAGCTTAGCGCCCCGGCCACCGGCAGACCAATTTTTAACCTCGTGGCACCAGCCACGGGCGACATTTTACTGCTGGATAAACTCGATGATCCCATCGTTCAGGCCGGGCTTTTGGGATCAGGCGTTGGCATAGTCATGACAACCGGCGAGATCGTCGCCCCCACCAACTGCATTGTTGAGCAAATCGATATCAGTAAATCACAAGTCCGGCTGGTTAACCCAAAAGGGCTGAAGCTGTTGCTGCAAATTGGAGAAACGGGCGCAGTAAAATATGGCGAGCGAATACAGTGGCAAGTTAAAAGTGGACAGCGCTGTAAACAAGGCACTTCCCTGGTTAAAACTGATCCGCTGTGGATAAAACAGCAAGGTGCGCTACCAGTATGTATTCTCACCATAGTAAATGGCGCCAAACTAGGCGCCATTGTGTTAACTACTGATAATAAAGTTAGGGCAGCAGACGACTCCTTTTTAACGCTTTACGTATGAGGTGTCGGCACCGCTGCTTAGATTTATCCCTTGTTCAGCGTATAGCTAAGGGTAATTTCGGCATTTAGTACTTTAGATATAGGACAGTTTTGCTTAGCACCATCAGCTATTTCCGCAAATTGCGCCGGCTCAATACCGTCCACAACCGCATCCAGAACCAGCGCTGACTGGGTTACGCTAAAGCCATCGCCGTCTTTATCCAGCGATACAGAAGCTTCTACAGAAAGTTCACCGTGTTCAAATCCGGCGTCGGCCAGCGCGAAGGACAAAGCCATGGCAAAACAACTGGCGTGCGCAGCGCCCAGCAGCTCTTCGGGATTAGTGCCTGGTTCGTCCTCAAAGCGGGTGTTAAAACCATAGGGCTGCTCTTTTAGCGCGCCACTTTGCGTGCTGACTTTACCCAGCCCCGCTTTACCCAGTGGTTTGTAATATGCTGATGCACTTTTAACGATACTCATCGATTACCTCCGATAGTTTTTGTCAGGCTGCCAAAGGGTTAATTTGGCTTGTATACCTATTCAAAGCAGGAGCTGTGCCGAAAAAAGCAAATCCGCTACAGGCAAGGCACAGCAAGAGATTGAGCGCGCCACCAGTATTTAAATTGCTAAAATCATCAGGCCGACTGTGTCATAATTACGCACTGCAATGCAAAATTGCATCGCCGCTTTCCTGCGCAGTGGTTTTACAGTATCAGCGCAGCAGGATAGACTTGCGGCACTTCAATATTTAACACGTGACAATAAAGGCAGCCACATGACGGTAGTGATGTACGGTATTCCCAACTGCGATACCATAAAAAAAGCGAAAAACTGGTTAACAGAACACGATATCTCGTTTGAATTTCACGACTATCGCAAGCAGGGCGTACCTCAGGATGTGCTTGAACAAGCGCTGGCCGAACTCGGCTGGGAACAAGTTCTCAACAAGCGTGGCACCACTTATCGCCAGTTGAGTGACGACCAAAAAGCATCGCTGTCGGCGGCGACAGCCCTGCCCTTGCTAACAGACAACCCGGCCATGATTAAACGCCCTTTGCTGGCGGTGAACGGTCAGTTACATTTAGGTTTTAAACCCGCTCAGTATCAGGAGATTTTTAACTCATGACCGACGTTTTAGCGTTAACTAAAGAGCTCATTAACCGACGTTCTGTGACGCCCGAAGATGCCGGGTGTCAGGATTTTATGAAAGACTGGCTGGCAGAGTCCGGGTTTGAAAACGAAACCATGGTGTTTGAGGATACCACCAACCTGTGGTCACGCCGCGGCAGCGAAGGCCCGGTTTTTTGTTTTGCCGGCCATACCGATGTGGTACCCAGCGGCCCGGAAGATGCCTGGCAAACGCCGCCTTTCAGCGCTACCGAAAAAGATGGCAACCTGCACGGTCGTGGCGCAGCCGATATGAAAGGCTCATTAGCCGCCATGCTGGCCGCAACCCGTCAGTTTGTGGCAGATTATCCTGATCATCACGGTAGTATTGCTTACCTGATTACCAGCGATGAAGAAGGCCCTTTTATTAACGGCACCACGCGGGTTATCGATACCCTGGAAGCCCGCAATGAAAAAATCACCTGGTGCATAGTAGGCGAACCCTCAAGCACAAAGGTAGTTGGTGATGTAGTGAAAAACGGTCGACGTGGTTCTCTCACCGGTGATCTGGTGGTAAAAGGCATTCAGGGGCATGTAGCTTATCCGCATCTGGCCAGAAACCCGGTTCATCAGGCGGCCCCTGCCCTCGATGAGCTGGCGTCGTCACACTGGGACAACGGCAACGAATTCTTTCCTCCCACCAGTTTCCAGATTTCTAACATACACGGTGGTACCGGTGCGGGTAATGTGATCCCCGGTGAACTGCATGTGTGTTTTAACTTCCGCTTTTCCACCGAAGTGACTGACAAGCAGTTAATTGCCCGGGTTGAAGAAATCCTCGACAAGCACAATCTTGAATACGAGATTAAATGGACTTTTAACGGCCAGCCATTTTTAACCGACCACGGTAATCTGCTTAGTGCAGTACAAAAGGCAATTAGCAGTGAGATGGATTTTGACACTGAGCTGTCAACCGCTGGCGGTACCTCTGATGGGCGTTTTATTGCACCAACGGGAGCTCAGGTAGTGGAGTTAGGCCCGGTGAATGCCACCATCCATAAAATCGATGAGCATGTGCGGATCCAGGACCTCTATCATCTGGAGCGGATTTATTACCGTATTCTGGAGAATCTGCTGACATGAACCTCGCTCAGGCCTGGCTTGGTCGCGATGACAGCGCTTTAATCGCAGTCGGTGAATCTCACCGCCTGTTACCTGACGTTGCCGCCGCCTTCTCAGCGATGCAAACGCAGGCACAGGCAGATGGCCAGGATTTGCAGTTGGTTAGCAGCTATCGTAGCTTCGAGCGCCAGCTGGCCATCTGGAATCGAAAATGGCGTGGCGAACTGCCCTTATACAATCATCGCGGTGAACGGGTCGACAGCGCCCGCTTAACCGCTGAGGAACGGGTGTATACTATTCTTATCTGGTCGGCATTGCCCGGCGGTAGTCGTCATCACTGGGGGTCCGACCTCGACGTTTACGATAAAGCCTCGGTGGATGCCGCCGGCGGTGAGTTTGATTTGGTTGATGCAGAATATCGCCCTGGTGGACCTTGCTATGCCCTGGCGCAATGGTTAAATAAACATCTAGATTCGTTTGGTTTTAGCCGACCGTTTTTACAGGACAAAGGGGGCGTGGCAACCGAGTTATGGCATCTGAGTCACACTGTAAGTGCTGCTGAGTTTGAAAAATTTCGCTCGCAACAGGCACTCAGTGACTGTCTAAACGCAAGCCAGATGGAAGGAAAACAAACCGTGCTGGCCATGCTTGACGAGCTGTATCCACGTTTTGTATTAAATCTGGGAGCACAGGAAACATGAATATCTGGTTAGTACTGGGCATTATTGTGATGGTATTAGGCGTTATAGCCAGCAATATTATGCTGCTGAAATACAGCGCAAAATTTAAAATGCCTAAGGCTTACACACCGCCAGAAGTCCCCCACGACAAAAAAACAGACAACGCTCCCCCGCCGTCTGATAAATCTGTTGGAGAGTAGTAAAGATTCATACCGCTCAATACGGCTTTGAACGAAAAGCGGAAGTCAGGAAGGCTGATTAGGAACGTCGGCTAAAGACAATGAAGTCATCTGCATCAGACTTAAATTTTATCAATTAAGGAACGAAATGAGGATCGTCTGCTAAGCCAATAAATAAAGGTTCCAGACCTGCTTTTCATCACACTATACGTAAAAAGAAGTGTACAATTTTTGAACTGAAACGTACTTTTATAGGGTGTGCAGGATTTCATTACTCTAAAGGAATGTCGACATGCTAGTGAGACGCTTTATTGACAATGTGAAGCAACAAAGTTGGTTTGCTGTCGGGCTTGATGTGCTGGTTGTGATCGTGGGTATCTTTGTTGGCTTGCAGGTAACAGCATGGAATAACGAACGGGCAAACAAAGCCACCGAAATAGAATATCTGTTGGCGATTAAAAAAGACCTGACCGCTGATATTGAAATCATAAAAAGCATCGAGCGCACCAACGAAAGAAAACTCGCCGTGTTTCAGCAAACTATTACATTGCTGCTGGCAAATAGCAGTGACGCTGAGATAGCAACGGCATTTGCTGCCAATTTCGACCGGTTCGGTCGATTTGGCTTTTTTCGCCAATCTCGCACGGCGTATGATAATTTGACCGACGTTCATAGTATCGAGTTAATAAAAGCCAAAGCGCTGAGAAATCATATTGCAGAATACTATTACAAAAATTACCAGTTCACGGAAGGCACCCAAACGCAGGTAGCCAGAGTAAGCCGCAGTTTCGCCCAAACCTTTCTGCCAAAAATAATGAACGGTGACACGCTAGCGCTAATTTTCGAGCAGGAAAATAACTGGCCCAAAAACAGTGTTATCTCTGTTGAAGATAAAAAGCAGCTTCTTTCGACAGTGTATTTACTCCAAAACTATGTTTTATCCCAGAATGAAACCCTGAATAGCTTTAGTCTTGATGCCGGGGAAATAGCATCAGCGATCGAAAAATACATTAGCGGTGGTGCGGACATGATGCCGGATACAGCTTCTGAAACCAAAACGTAAAGTGTCAGGTGTGGTTACTTTATGGCTCTCCAAGCCATTTTTTTCGCCCAAACTACGCCATAAACTGGTACCGCCAGGCTTGTTGAATAAGTTAGTATAGTGTTGGTAGCGGATGCCGTTTCGATGTCGGATGTGAACAGCACCAGTAAACATTACTGACCCTATATCAGACAAGGAGACGGTTAATGAAATACAAGAATACTCGCTCAATCTGGCTATTGTTGTCACTGTTTGTTTTAATGAATCATAGCGCCTATGCACAGCTTATCAGTGAAACTCCCATTACCTCACCCGCAGACTTTAATGCTTATTTACTGAAGCATGACTCCCTTTTTACCTCTGGGAGGCAACAAAAAACCGACAGCGCGATGCTCGAAAACACCTTCAAGCATAACGTGCGCTTATCGGGGATTGTCTATGAGGTCGATGGCCTTAAAATCCGGGGGTTTGTCTTTAAACCTAACGCGCCGGGGAAATATCCAGCGGTGATTTATAATCGCGGCGGTAATAGGGATTTTGGTTCACTGACGTTTCCGGGATCTTCGATAGGGCCGGCGCAGCTGGCTGAAATTGCCAGTTGGGGCTATGTGGTGATTGCCTCACAATATCGAGGGGGCGGAGGCAGTGAGGGCGCGGATCACTTTGGTGGCGATGATGTAAACGACGTGCTGGCATTACCCTCCGTACTAGCTGGATTTGATGAAGTTGATACCCTGCGTATCGGTCTGTTCGGGTGGTCACGGGGGAGTATGATGAGTTTTCTGGCGCTTAAAAAGGGGCTTAAGGTAAGTGCTGTTGCCGTTGGAGGTATTGTTGCTGATCAGGCCTTAATAGTGGAACACCGGCCGCAAATGGGCAACATGTTTGCTGAAATGGACCCGCAGTACCAGCGGGATCCGCAAGCCTGGCTAGCAGAGCGCTCAGTATTAAACTGGCTTGACAAGTTACCTAAAGTGCCAATGTTAGTGCTAAACGGTTCTTCTGATTGGCGTACCCGTTCAAGCCAGGCGTTAAAGCTTGTTGAGGCGTTGGATGAAAAACGCTATCCCGTGCGGTTTATCATGTACGAAGGTGCCGATCATGCTATTAGTCAGTATCGGGAAGAGGTCTTTATGCAACTTCGCAACTGGCTTGACCGGTATGTGAGGGATCAACAACCGCCGCCCATTATAAACTATGCCCCTAAAGGGTAATTCTGTTAATTTAATTCATATACGAGTTAGCAATTACGGACTTTGACTCAAACCAGATCTCGCGATCAGTGAATGGCTTATGGCGTGAAGCGGACACCAAGTGGGCTGATTGGGAACTCACAACAAACAGCTGACGTTTAACGCCGCTAACACGCGCAACTTTGAAGTGGAGTCGAAGCAGCAATGAAAAAGCTGTCGCCGTGATTGGCCTTGTTAGCGATCAATTGCGTCCAAGATCGCCTTGTACGAATCCACTATTTTCTCGACTAATATATTGTAAATAGCTTCGTACCCACAGCCTTTTTCCAGGCCCAATCTAGAACAGACCGAATCGTGCTTTTCCTGCCGTGTTTCTGCACTTTGCAAATGCGAACAAATTATTCGGCTGCTCTGCCGATATATTAATACAATATTACTTATTAATGTAGCAAATTCGTTAATGAGCTTGTAAATAGTTTTTATACCCTATGCCTGTCAGCGCTAATACCAGCATAGCGCTAACAAAGACTCAGAGGGTGGTTTTTAATGCGATGGGAACATGGTAGGCAGTCACTCTGATCGAATGATTGCCAGATAGTTGAACCTGCGACATAAATCGGTCAATCACCGCCAGCGGGTATTTAAACTCTTAACCCAGCGGACTATCATTCGCTTCTTAGCTATTTAAGAAGGATATTTTTGTGAGTCAGGCAACTGTTAAGTTACTTCAGGATTACTACGCTGCTTTTAATAAGCAGGATATGGACACCTTTTTGTCGCTGCTCACTGATGATGTTATTCATGACATCAATCAGGGCGCTCGCGAAGTGGGTAAGGTTGCCTTTGCGGCGTTTATGGAGCGTATGAACCAAAACTACAAAGAAACCATTGTAGATATTGAGGTAATGACCAATACCGCGGGCGATCGCGCTGCAGTAGAGTTCACCGTATTAGGAGAATACCTGGCCACCGATGAGGGTTTACCCGAAGCCAACGGGCAAACGTATAAACTGCCCGCCGGTGCGTTTTTTGAAATTCGCGATGGCCTGGTTGCACGGGTAACCAACTATTACAACCTTGAAGACTGGATAGCACAGGTTTCGGCCTGATTGCTACACAACACTTATTATGCTTACTTTTAAATGTTTATCCGGTGCCGCGCTACATCAATATATAGATGAGCTCGCCCAACTGCGCATGCAGGTGTTTCGCGACTTTCCCTATTTGTATGATGGCGATGCCGCTTACGAAGCCCGGTATCTGAGCACCTATATTGAGGCGCCAGACAGTATTATCGTACTGGCATTCGATGGCGCTAAAGCCGTAGGCGCATCTACCGGCGTACCGCTGAAACATGAAACTACGGAAGTAAAGCAGCCTTTTGTTGAGGCCGGGTTTGATACTGAGCGCATATTTTATTGTGGCGAGTCGGTGCTGCTGCCACAATATCGTGGTCAGGGCGCGGGCGTTGCCTTTTTTGAATACCGTGAGGCGCACGCCATGTCCATCGCAGGCATTACCCATTCCTGTTTTTGTGCGGTTGAGCGCCCGGCCGATCACCCGGCTCGCCCGGCTCGCCCGGCAGATTTTCAGCCGCTTGATACATTCTGGCAGCATCGCGGCTATCAGAAATGTGCCGACCTGACGACCACCTTCAGTTGGAAGGAAGTGGGAGAGTCTGAGGAGTCTGCCAAACCCATGACATTCTGGATGAAAGCACTCACTTAGGAGTAGCAATGCATACATTTAAACTGGCCTCGGCTCAGTATGACAGCGTTTTTTTTGAACACTGGGATGAGTTTGCCCGAAAGCTTGATGACTGGGTAAGCCGTGCGGCCAGACAAGGTGCCAGACTGCTGGTTTTTCCTGAGTATGGCAGTATGGAGCTCGCCTCCCTGTTTGGTGAAGCGGTGTATAGTGATTTAGCTAAGCAACTCCACGCTATGCAAAGCCTGTTACCCCGTTGGGTTGCTCAGCATAAATCGTTAGCGGCTGAATACGACGTGCATATTCTGGCCAGTTCTTTTCCTACCGCGCAGGAAGATGGCAGTTTTGTAAATCGCGCTAACCTGTTCGGCCCTGAGGATCTGCTCGGCTATCAGGATAAGCTCATTATGACCCGGTTTGAGAACGAACAATGGCACATCAGCCCGGGCACCGACATTAAAGTAATTGATACAACACTTGGCCGAATCGGCATTCACATTTGTTACGACTCAGAATTTCCCATGATCGCCAACCATCAGGTAGCGGCAGGCGCCGATTTGTTGCTGGTACCCAGTTGTACGGATACCCAGGCGGGCTTCCACCGTGTTCGCATTGGTTGTCAGGCGCGCGCATTAGAAAATCAGTGCTATGTGGTTCAGTCACCTACGGTTGGCGATGCCAACTGGTCACCAGCCGTCGACGCCAACACTGGCCGCGCCAGCGTTTATAGCCCGGTTGATTATGGTTTTCCGGCGAACGGTATTTTAGCCGAGGGAGAAAACAGCGACCCAGCCTGGGTGTATGCCACCGTCGACCTGGGGGAAATTGCCCGAATTCGTAATGAGGGGCAGGTATTTAATTACCGCGACTGGCCCAAACAATTCGAAAAAAACGCCCCCGGGCGCGATTGAGTTAACCCGCCAGGCGCATCCCCCCCATTCGCCTGGCCATCATCAAACTCACCGGCAACCGCGTTTATACCAGTTTGTTGCTGCCGTAATATTGCGTCGATATCACTCAGAATACGCTTCTGCCCGAGCAGCTTCTGAAAGATATCAGCGACAATAGACGTTCTCTCTTTAGCCCCTTGTTTAATTTCTTCCATGGCATCCAGAGCGATAGTGGATTGAGTCATGCAATCTTCACATGACACCACCGCAGACTGCATCCCCATGCCGGCATCGGCCGAGGTTTGCTTTAACTGTCTGACAATTATTGCGATCTCCTCGCTGGATGCATTGGCACTCCCCGCCAATTGCCGCACTTCGTTGGCGACTACCGCAAACCCCTTACCGTGATCCCCCGCTCTGGCCGCTTCAATCGACGCATTGAGTGCCAGCAAATTGGTTTGTTTAGCGATATCCTGAATTTTAACCACAATGGAGGCTATCTCATCAGACTGCCGGGCCAACTGGCTGAATACCTCGCCTACGCTGTGGATATGCTCCGCCAGAAATCCTATGGCCTTCTGACTGTTTTGCGTGCTTTCGTAACTCTGTTCGACTCTTTGCCCGGAGTAACCGGCCAGTTCGCGGGCTTTCTCCATGCCCAGTAACACTTCAGATAACCTGTGTGCCCCTTGTTGCGTATGCATAGCTACCTGTTCACAGAGTGCATGGTTATCTGTGATGACTGTTAGTAACGATTCGTCTTTATCACTTGCTGTTGGCTGTGACTGAGCTTTGCTTTCAACCGGTACCTCCACGTATTCGGTGATCACTGATGACTCAGTGAATTGTTGGCAATATAGTATCAGCCACCCAATCACTAAGGTTGTCATTACAGCCACCAGCGAACCAATTAACGGTAAATTCCACAACGCTGCTAACCCTGTCACCAACCATAGTCCGGCTATGGCCAGTCCACCGGCAGCCAGTATTCTGATTTTTCCGGCTCGAGCTTGCTGCTCAACCTCTGCTCTATTATTCAATTCGCTTTCTCCACTGCTTTGTACAACCGTCGCCGGCCGCTTAACAAAAGCAGGACCAGTGCAAAATTAACACCTCTTTTACATTTTCCGCTTAATTTGGCACCACCAGCCAGATAACCCGGTTTATCCGTAACAATAGTGTCTAGTCAGACTAAGCGTCTGCGTTGAGAAACTGTTTCATTTTGAGACGCCCCTTCACATACAGGTGTTATTTTTTAAAACACTGAAACTCGATACTTTTTAACAAAATTCACATAAGCACCTGTTTTTATTAAGCACTTTTGTTTATGGAATGTTAAATGCAGAAGGTAGGGCAACGTGATACGTTACTTTTTAATAAGGATAACCAGATGAAAAACACACTACTTAAACCAGCTTTGCTGTCACTCGGCCTTTCATGTGCTGCAGTGAGCCCCCTAACCCAAGCTGCTCAGGTTGCTACCGATCCGGGTGATTACTCACCGCTGCCAGCAGGCATTGATTTGGGTATATTATATCTGCAATCTTTTGATAACGATGAGTTCTATGTTAACGGCCAGCAGGTTGAAAACGGCCCTACACTGAGTGCCGACATTGGCTTACTCCGCTGGGTTCACTACATCGAGGTTGGCGGGTTTATCGTTGATCCGCAGGTTATTTTACCTTTTGGTCAGCTAAAGCTGAATGCCGGTGGCGCTGAAGTTGAAGCTTCGGGTATTGGCGACCCGATCCTAGGCGCAACCATCTGGTTATACAATAACCCCGATACCAAGCAGGCTTTTGGTGTAACGGGTCTTGTGTCCCTGCCATTAGGTAGCTACGACACCGAGAAAGGCCCGGTTAACCTTGGTGAGAATCGCACCAAGTTCATTACCCAGGCTGCTTTTGTCACGCCGATTACCGAGCAGTTTTCAGTTCATCTGATAGGTGAGTACACCTTCTTCGGCGATAATGATGACTTCGGTGCTTCGGGAATCACTCGCGAACAGGACGACCAGTACGGCTATCAGGTACACCTGAATTACCATATTTCTGATACCACCACGGCATCGGTGAACTACTACCACGATTTCGGTGCCGAATCTGAAGTAGCGGGAGTGGACCAACAGGACGAACTGAATAACAACCGCTGGCAGTTTACTGTACAACACTTTGTACAGCCTGATCTGCAGGTTCAGGTACAGTATGGCCGCAGCATTTCAGTAGAAAATGGCTTTTTCGAAAATGACCGTATCAACCTGCGATTTGTAAAAGTCTTTTAATTCATAAGGGTGTAAGTGGTGCGCGTCACTTACACCTTTCTTCACTTTTTAAAGGCCGCATCTAAGCCCGCGATCATTACTGCTCTCCCACCCAAAGTTCGCAATACGAATTATAGTTCACAGTAAAAACATATTACAAATAATTTACAACTTGTGGTAGACTCTGCGTTCGTTAATCGGTTACCCCAAAATACACTGCAAAACGTCTATAGAGGCCTGGCAGTATTCCCGATAGGTTGTAGTAATGAACAATGAACTCAGTGTAATCCGACAGCGTTTTAATGAGGGAGATATTCAGGTAGCTAATATGCTACCGGGTGCCATTCGGGAATCATGGCTTCGCTGCGCAGATCAAACCGTCAGAATGTCCGGAAAGCTTGAATACAGCTACGTGCGTCCTGACAAACTCGAACAACTCAAGTACCAGAACGAAGAACTGCTGACCGTCTCAAATCGGCACGTCGAGCAGCTATATCGGGCTGTCGCAGGTGCAGGCTGGTCGGTACTGCTTACCGACAAGAACTGTAATGCACTGCAGGTCCGTCAGGCAAATCGCCTGAGTAATGCGCGTATCGCTTCGGCATTTCGCGATGGCGTGATGCTCAACGAAGAAAATGTCGGCACCACGGCAATGTCCTGTGCGGTTAACACCAAGCAATTTACCCGTGTGTTTGGTGGTGAACACTACAAAGAACAGCATAATACCTTTCACTGTGCCGCGGCGCCGGTGTTCGATCACATGGGCCGCCTGTGTGCGTCGCTGGACATTACCAACGAACACTCCATTAATGATATGGCCGTGTTTTATATGCTGGAAACCTGTGCGCGCAATATTCAAAAGTCTTTAATTTTGAATCTCAGCGATACCTATGTGATTGAAATTATCCCCTCGTCAGGTCAATTTGGTGATATTACCAACCTGCTGCTGGCCATATCGCCCGACGGCAAGATGACTGGCTGTAACGAAGCCGCGTCGACCTTTATTTCCGATCAGCGTCGTTTCTTTGATACCTGGTTTGACGGTCTGTTCAGTTCCGATATCGGCATCATTCAAAACCGCCGTGCTGCCAGTGGTGAACCTTTCTATCTGACGCTGCATTCAGGTGTAACACTGGCTTCAAGGGTCATTAGTACTCCTTCCTCACCCACCACAGAGGATCGCGGTAGCGAAGAGGTCCGCCCTGCCCCGGTCATTGCATCGGTACCCAATACCACCTTTGGTGATGAACAGTTAGCCCGGTCAGTGGAACGCGGTGCGAGAGTGCTTAATCGTTTGCCGGTGATGCTGTATGGCGAGTCCGGCGTGGGTAAGGAAGTTACTGCCCGCCACCTGCACGATGCCAGTCAGTGTCAGGGCAAGTTTATCTCAATTAACTGCGCTTCAATTCCAGAAAACCTGATCGAAAGTGAACTGTTTGGTTATCAGGCCGGAGCCTTTACCGGCGCCGATAAAAAGGGTTTTAAAGGCCGTATTGCCGAAGCCGACAAAGGCACATTGTTTTTAGATGAAATTGGCGACATGCCGCTGGCTTTGCAAAGCCGGTTACTGCGTGTACTGGAGACCCGCGAGGTAAGCCCGCTGGGTTCATCAAAAGAGCACAAAGTAGATTTTCAGCTAATATGCGCCACCAACGTTAATCTGGAACAGGCCATTGAAGAAGGCCGATTCCGCCAGGATCTGTACTTCCGCCTAAAAGGCTTTGCGATCCCCATCAAACCCTTACGCGAGCGGGACGATAAACTGGCCATCGCACAAACCATTCTGGCCGCCGATTGCCAGTATAAACAACAGCTCAGCGCCGAGGTCAGCCGCTTTATCGAATGCTACAACTGGCCGGGTAATATCCGCGAGTTGCGAAATGTGCTGCTCTACGCCGATGCCATTGGAGACGATAGTCAGACTGTCCAGATGGATGAATTGCCGGAAGAATATCAAACCTGCCAAAGCTGTGTAGCATCGACTGCCATAGCCAACACATCAACCCCAGCTGACTCCGGACGACTGCTTGATCAGGCTAGTCAGGATCTCATCAACCGTGTAGTAGAAGATTGCAGTGGCAACATGAGCCTGGCAGCCAAAAAACTCGGCATTTCCCGGGCGACCTTGTATCGCAAACTGGCTAAAGACCGCTCAGGCACTGCCTTAAACTGAGACGGGTAACACTAGCGGAGTGTTTCATTTTGCAACACTCCGCACACCTCAAATATAAAACTACATAAAATTCAATAAATTAACTTTTAATTAACTTTTGGCATGCTCCCTGCGTAGTCATGGTGTACGTAGTTTTAATCACTATAACAATGATAAAGGGCAATCAAATGTCACAAATTAATAATCAACGCAGGCAGTTTCTGAAACTCGCAACCGCTATCAGCGCAACGGTGATGAGCTGCTCATCGATGCAGGTCATGGCTGGGATCCTGACTGATGACAACAAGATGGATGCTACCGAGCAGGCCGTATTTAACAAAATGCTGGCTATCTCACTGCCCACCGAGGGCAGCAATCTGGTTGACCCGGCCACGTTACCGGTGATTTCAACTATCGAGGGAGCCTTGTTGGCGGGTATGCCCCACCATATTCGTAAAGGTCTGAATCAGGGGATCCATTACTTTAACCAAAGCGCAGAAAAAGCATTTGGTAAGCGGTTTACCAAGCTGTCTGACGAAGAGGCAACTAAATTTGTCGATCAGTGGGCAGCTTCCGACGTAGCGCCGCATCGCGCACTTGCGATGGGCATAAAAAAACTCACCGTACTCGCCTACTGGGCAATTCCTAATACCTGGGCACCACTTGGCTATGACGGCCCCGTGTCTGAGAAATGGGGACTCGCTAAACGCGGTATCACACCAGAGCCACAAGCCTAATCATCGGTAGGAGTACAAAAATGTCTACAAATAAAAATCAGTTAAATGTAATCACTGCTGCCGATATGACGGCGGCTCAACTCGACCTTGACGCCGATGTCGTGATTATCGGTTCCGGCGCAGGCGGCGGGATCAACGCTTACGAGCTGGCGAAAGCCGGTAAAAAAGTCGTTGTGCTGGAAGCTGGCCCTTATGTGCCTTCTGAGAAGTTTACCGAAATGATGGCGGTGTCGATGGCAACCCTTTACGAAGGTGAAGGCGCACAAAGCAACACCGACGGTGATATTACTGTATTGCAGGGCCGCTGCGTGGGCGGTTCTACCGTGGTCAATGCGGCATTGTGTTTCCGTACCCCTGATTATTACCTTAAAAAATGGGGTAAGGAATTCGGCCTGACTAACCTCACACCAGAAGTCATGCTGCCCTATTTTGAAAAGGTTGAAGAAAACCTTGGCATCACCGAGGTAAAAGGCCACGAAACCAGTGTGGGTGCAGAGTACATAAAAAAAGGCATGAAGGCGCTGGATATTCCCCTGGGTCTTGCCCGCCGTAATATTCGCGACTGCGCGATGACCGGCTTTTGCTTTGCCGGCTGTAAAACCGACCGCAAACAGTCAATGATGGTGACGTATCTGCCCTGGGCCTGTAACCACGGTGCGGTGATTTATGCCGACACCCGGGTAACTAAAATTAATACGCAAAACGGTGCCGCCAGTGGTGTAAACGCCGAAGTGGTTGACCCTAAAACCGGCAAGGTAAAAACCCGCATGAGCGTTAAAGCGCCAATCGTTGTGCTGGCTGCGGGTCCAACCGGTTCACCTCTGCTGCTGCAACAATCCGGCCTGGCGAATTCAAGCGGTCAGGTAGGTAAAAACTTTGCCTGTCACCCATCGCTGTCGGTCACTGCGATGTTTGATAAAAAGCTTAACGATTTTCACGGTGCTACCCACAGCCTGTTCGACGACAGCCACACACTGCCGGACGATGGCGGCTGGATCCAGCTGAACGCAGTACAGGATCCGGTAGAAGCTTCGTTTATGGCTGAACCCGGCACCGGTAAACCCTATGTGCGCTACATGCAGAATTACCCTAACTCAACACGCTTGATCACCCTGATCCACGATAAGAACGTCGGTGAAGTTACCCTGGAAAACGGCTACAAAGAAATTCGCTATCAGGTTGATGATGAAGACTTTGAAGCCATGAAGAAGGGCCTAAAAGACAATGCCCGGATCCTGTTTGCCTCGGGCGCAAAATACCTGTATCTGCCCACCTCAGACAAGCAGCGTATTAACTCCGTGGATGAAATAGACAGCGTGATTGATGCCCTTGAAAATCAACCAGCGCGTTATCGTTATACGTCGTTCCACCCGCAGGGAACCTGCCGAATGGGTGCCGATAAGCGCAAAACCGTGGTTAACCCCTATGGCGAAACTCATGATATCAAGCGCTTGTATGTAGTAGATGCCAGTTTGCTGCCCACCTCGATTGGTTACAACCCATCAGAGACGGTGTATGCACTGGCCAGTTACATTGCCGATCACATTAACGAAGCGAATCCAAGTTAAGGTATTAACATGAATTACAAAGCTATCAGCCAGAGTGACTTTTCCCTCGACTACACATCTGGTTTTTCTGGTGCAGCGTTCGACATTGTCGAACCTGCCACCGGCACTGTTTTCGGCAGCGTTAACGCTGCCACAGCCGACGAAGCCAGCACCGTTATCGAACGCTGCAAAGCTGCGCAGCCAGAGTGGGCTGCCAGCACGTTTGAACAGCGGGCGGTTATTTTACGCCGCTTTGCTCAGGCGCTGGAAGACAACGCAGAGCTCATCCATACCTGGAATGCCAGAGAGTGCGGCTCTATTCGCCCGAAAAGCGAATGGGAGTTACAAGCCTGTATTGAGCAAACGTACATGGCGGCCAGCCAGGCCCAGGCACCTAATGGCGAAATCTACCCTTCGACCATGCCGGGACGTAAAAATATGCGCGTACGCATTCCGGTAGGAGTGGTGGGTGTTATTGCACCTTGGAACTTCCCGTTACTGCTGTCGTTACGTGCGGTGCTACCAGCGCTGGCCATGGGTAACGCTGTTGTATTAAAACCGGATCCGCAGAGCTTCTTTACTGGTGGTGTTATCATCAAAGAGTTAATGGACGCTGCCGGTTTACCCGAGGGCGTACTCGGTTTACTGCCCGGAGGCGCTGAGCCAGGCCAGGCGGTTGTGGAACATCCGGCAACCGGAATGATCGCATTTACCGGTTCAACGGCAGTTGGCCGCTCAATTGCCCGCCATTGTGCCGAAACCTTTAAGAAAACATCACTGGAACTGGGCGGCAACAATGCCTTTATCGTACTCGACGATGCCGACATTGACTCCGCATCATCATGTGCTGCCTGGGGCGCGTTTTTGCATCAGGGTCAGATTTGCATGCAGTCAGGCCGTCATATCGTTCATGAAGATATTGCTGGTGCCTATATTAATGCACTGGCCGAGCGCGCCAACAACCTATATGCCGGTAACCCCTTTACAGAGCAATGCCACCTCGGCCCGTTGATTAACCAGACCCAGGCCGATAAAGTCAAATCACTGATTGATGACTCGGTTGCCATGGGCGCTGAAATCGTGGCCGGCGGAACAGTGGATGGCCGGTTAGTCAGACCTACAGTGCTTAAAAATGTTACACCAGAGATGCCGGTATTTAAGCAGGAAATCTTTGGTCCGGTCGCACCGGTTGTAACCTTTAAAACTGAGCAGGAAGCCATCGCTCTGGCCAACGCGACTGATCTTGGCCTGTCTGCATCGATTCATACCGGTGACAGTGCGAAAGGTGAATACCTGGCCGGACTAATTGACGCTGGCATGGTGCATGTAAACGATCAGACCGTAAATAATGAGTATCACATTCCATTTGGTGGTCTGAAAGACTCTGGTGATGCTGGACGCATTGGCGGTCCGGTAAACCTTGAAGAGTTTACCCACAATAAGTGGATTAGCGTAATGAACAAAGGTATTCAGTACCCGTTTTAACCGCACTCTCCTTCCTGAAAAGCAGGGCCCTAGGCCCTGTTTTTTTATGCGTGCTATTTAGCCAGCCGCTGCTGTAACGCAAAAATAGCGCCGCCTATTATCAGTGCCCAAAAGGCCGACGACAAACCCAGTAACGACAAATCCGAAGCCGTGATCAAAAAGGTACATAAGGCAGCTTCACGTTCTTTGGCCTGAGACAGCGCAGCGGCCAGGGAGCCCTCCAGCGCGCCGAGCAAAGCAATACCGGCAACCATAGCAATAAAGGCCGCAGGAAAGGCCTGAATCACACTCACCAGCGCCGCACTGAACAAACCAAACATGGCATACCAGAACATGGCAACAAATGGCCCGAAATAGCGCTTAGTAGGGTTGGGATGCGCATCACTACCGGTACAAATAGCGATGCCGGTAATAAACTGCCCGCTTAAGGCCACCAACACCAAAGGCACAGACACACTAAATAACGCCGATAAAGAAAAGGAAGGGCTGTACAACTGGGGCACAGATAGCTGCCAGTCAACCGCAGCGAAGGACAACCCCTCGGTTGCCATCAGCACCGCAACACCAGCCACTACGGTTAGCATAATCGCATAGCGCGGCAATACCTGACGTAACACAATATAGGCGCCAAACATCACTAAACCCAGCAGCGGTGCGCCGGTCATCTTCGAAAACAACGCCAGGCTGAAATTAACTAATATCCCCGCCAGCAACGCCGCGGCCAGTGATAACGGCAGACGCTTAATTAGCTTCTCAAACCCGCCGCTTAGTCCAAGTATCAACAGCATTGCACCAGACATCAGGTACGCCCCGATGACATCTCCCCACGGCATCCCCGGCACCAACGTCACTAATAAGGCCGAGCCCGGCGCATTCCAGGCAAACAGTACCGGCATTTTGTAACGCAGGCTAAACCAGCCGCATAATAAGCCACTGGCAATCGACATGCCCCAGATCCAGGAGATCAGTACCGCATCGTTTAACCCGGCTGCATCGGCAACCTGAAACAGGATCACCAGAGGCCCGGCATAGCCCATGGTCGAAGCCAGTATACCGGCCACGGCCGCAGACAGTGACCAATCCCCCATACCAGGCAAGGCGATTCGGAAGCGTGTTGGTTGCATAGTAAGACCCCAAAAAAAATGCTGCGGAAACCAAAGAACATGATTTATTCGCAGCATTTTAAGTTATGTAAAAAAATTTCAGACAGCTTACGGCCACTAACCGCAGTCGCCTCCCGCTACAGGCAGGATCGTACCGGTAATATAGCTGGCCTCATCACTGGCCAGATACAAAATGGCCGAAGCCTGTTCATCCAGCGTACCGTAACGGCCCATAAAACTGGTATCTTTGGTCTGGTCAACAATTTGCTGGTACCACACCTTCTCTTCGTCCGACTGGCTGCTTTCGTTGCGCGGCACAATGCGCTGCGGCGCTTCGGTACCACCGGGCGCCGTAGCATTAACGCGAATGTTATATTCAGCGTATTCAAAAGCCAGCGACACCGTTAAAGCATTCACGCCGCCTTTGGCCGCGGCATAAGGTACACGATTGATACCACGGGTTGCCACTGAAGACACGTTAACGATGGCGCCATTACCGCTCTCCAGCATTGCCGGCAGAACTGCCCGGCAACACCACAGGGTTGGGAATAGCGAACGACGTACTTCCTTTTCAATTTCCTGCGGCGCGTAATGGGCATAAGGTTTTGCCCAGATAGTACCGCCCACATTATTGATTAGCTTATCTATGCGACCAAACTGCAGCAGCGCGGCATCCATGGCATTTACTGCACCCTCGTAGGTTTCGAGATCTGCGTTAATAGCAATGGCATCACAGCCGGATTTAACCAGCTCGGCGGCGATATCGTGGATATGCTCAGCCCGGTCGACCAGCGCCAGTTTAGCACCCTCGCTAGCCGCGCGCTGTGCCACGCGCAGGCCAATCCCCTGACCTGCCCCGGTAACCACCAGCACCTGACCATCAAAACGATGACTCATGCCGCTTCCTCTTTCGGCGTGCTGGGATTAAATTTCTCATAGTGGAATGAATGCGGCTCGGTACCTGAGTCTTTAAAATACTGGCGTACGGCATCCACCATAGGCGGCGGACCACATAAATAAGTATCCGCTTCAACCAGGGCAAATGGCACTGCATCCATGTGGTCAGTCACGAAGCCCTGACGTTCATGGCCGCTTTCGCTGTTTACCACAACCGTAGCATAGCTAAACTGCGGCATGGCCTCGGCAAAGGCTTCCAGCGCATCCAGTTTGACCAGGTCGCTGACATTAGTCACGCCGTACAGTAAAAATACCGGCTGCTGAAGGCCCTCGGCCTGCATATATTCCAGCATAGATAAAATGGGCGCCAGACCGGTACCTCCGGCCAGCATCAGCACCGGCCGTTCAACCGCGCGCAGATAAAAGCTACCCAACGGACCAGTCACCGGCAGTTCATCACCTTCAACCGCCGTGTTGCTCAGGTAGCTGCTCATCTTGCCGCCCGGCACATTGCGGATCAGAAAACTGGCCTCATCACTGCCCGGTAATGAACTGAACGAGTAAGCCCGTGAGTCGTTATCGCCCGGAAAACCAAGGTTGATGTACTGCCCCGGTAAAAATGCCAGGGGTTCAGACAGCTTCACATTCAGCTCAATGGTGGTATCCGACAATGCCTGGACACCGGTAACGGTGCTGGTGATAGACTGCGGGCCGGATGCACACAGTGAAGACGCGGCCGGGATATTTACCACCACATCCGACTCTGGCAACATCTGACAGGTCAGAATAATACCGTCTTCGGCTTCATCGTCGGTAAGCGCCTCGTCGATATATTCATCGCCCAGATCGTACTTGCCCTGCCGACACGTGCCTTTACACGTGCCGCAAACGCCATCGGAGCAATCCATCGGCAATTTAACCTGATGCCGGTAAGCGGCATCCAGTACGGTTTCGCCATCGTTGCAGTCGATAACCCGGGTAACCCCGTCTTCAAAATTAAGTGCGACTTTAAAAGACATAGTAATACTCCCCGTCTTTACAGGTGATAAACGTCGATAACCTGATTGATATAATCGTTGTTGAGGACGATTTTCTTGCGCGTGATTACCGGTGTTTCACCGCTTACATCCAGCGTGCAGTGCGCGGTACCGAAAAACTGCGAGGTCTCGCGATAGCGATGGCTCAGGGTGTTAAAGTTGTAGCGAATTTCCATCACGTCACCCTGGTGACTCAAGATCTCCAGGTTCGAGTTCTGATGGGTAGTCCGCGGCTCTGGCATACTCGCACCGGAGCGCTCAGTTTTAATGCGATACACCCGATCTTCCAGACCATTACGGTTCGGATAGTAGATCAGCGAGATCTCTTTATGCGGATCGGCAGTCAGCTGATCGTCGTCATCCCAGGCTGGCATCCAGTATTCACACTTAGGGTGATAACAGCTTAACCACTCATC
Source organism: Marisediminitalea lipolytica (assembly GCF_001758465.1). Lineage (GTDB taxonomy): Bacteria > Pseudomonadota > Gammaproteobacteria > Enterobacterales > Alteromonadaceae > Alteromonas > Alteromonas lipolytica. The sequence goes on along the minus strand of NZ_MJIC01000001.1, from coordinate 10,850 downwards.
CCACTGACGATCGTCGAGCAAACGCGCTTCACGAAAAATAAATGCCTGTATTTCCTGATAAGTCATGATTACTGCCTCTTAGTCTTTCTGCACAACGGGGATCTGATTGGCTTTTTCCTGCTCAATGGCAGACAGCATTTCGTTTACCCAATGCTGATGGTGATGCACATACAGACCTTCATCTTCCGGCTTAATCCCGGTAGCCACGGTGTCCATGCCCACCGATTCAGCATACTTATCAGGGCCATTCAGCCAGTGTGCAGCGCCACGGCTCATATCGTTCCAGCGCATCGCGCGGGCTTCGTAGCCCTGCTGACAACCACGGAACTCTTCAAGGTCGTCCGGTGTACCCATGCCCGACACATTAAAGAAGTCTTCGTACTGACGCAGACGCTTCTGGCGGTTTTCGGCTGATTCGCTCTTAGGTGCAAAGCAATAAATCGTCACTTCGGTTTTATTAACCGAGATAGGTCGCAATACCCGGATCTGGGTAGAGAACTGATCCATGATATACACATTGGGATACAAACACAGGTTACGGGTCTGGTTAACAATAGTATCGGCGCGGGCTTCACCCACTTCGCCAATCAGTCGCTCAAACTGACTAAATACCGGGCGAGCCGACGGGTTCGTCAGGCGTGTCCAAAGCATCATGTGGCCGTTCTCAAAGGAGTAAAAACCACCTTCACCAGACCAGCTTTTGGCATCAACCGCTTCGGTCCCGCCTTCGTCATAATTACGGTGGCTCATGGTCGACAGATAGTTCCAGTGAACTGTGCCAACGTGGTAGCCATCGGCACCATTTTCAGCAGTTAGCTTCCAGTTACCCTCATAGGTGTAAGAGGAAGTACCGCGCAATACTTCGATACCTTCCGGATCCTGGTCAACAATGTTGTCGATGACTTTAGTGGTTTCACCCAGGTAAGTTTCCAGCGGCAAAACGTCAGCATTTAAGCTGCCGAACAGGAAACCACGGTACGATTCAAAACGCGCAACATGTTTCAGATCGTGGGAACCGTCGGTGTTAAAGGTTTCAGGATAACCGCCTTTTTTCTGATCGCGGGCTTTGAGGAACTTACCCGAGTTATTAAACGTCCAGCCGTGGAACGGGCAGGTAAACGAGGTTTTATTACCGCGTTTACGGCGGCACAAGGTAGCACCACGGTGTGAGCAGGTATTCAGAATAGCGTTCAGCTCACCGTCTTTATTGCGGGTAATGACCACCGGCTGACGGCCAATACTGGTGGTAAAATAGTCGCCCACTTGTGGGATCTGGCTCTCGTGGGCCAGAAATACCCAGTTGCCCTCAAAGATATGTTTGAGCTCTAAATCAAACAGTTCCTGATCGGTAAAAATGCTCCGATCGCAACGGTAGTGGCCTTTGGCCTCGTCGACTTCAACAGCACCGCGTACGCGCTGCTCCAGTTGATCTAACTTTGTCATATTGATTCCCCCGAATGCGAGCAGGCTTAAGCCTGCTCCGCTGCTGCACGGGCACGAGCGTGCTTGGATTGCTTGTCATCATCGCTGGTCGCTACCAGTGAAATGTTAAATTCCACGTCCAGGTAGTTGTCTTTGAAACCCAGCTCTTTCAGTTTGTCGCTATCGGCGACTGTAGTGGCTTCTACTACTAGTTCTTCGCGGGTGGCAAAAGCAAAATCGTCGTAGGTGTATTCATCACCAGCGAGATTGATTTGCGTAGTCAGGTGTTTGAAGCCCGGCTTTGACACAAAGTAATGAATGTGGGCAGGACGGTTGCCGTGTCGGCCCAGTGACTCCAGCACTTTCATGGTAGAACCGCCCGGGGGGCAGCCGTAACCGCTGGGAACGATACTCTTGGCACGATAGCGGCCTTCAGCGTCGGTGCTGATCCGGCGGCGCAGATTAAATTCGCTCTGCGACGGGTCAAAATGCGAGTACGCCCCTTTTACATCGGCATGCCAGATGTCCACAATGGCACCCGCTACCGGCAGGCCGTTTTCGTCCAGTACCTGACCGTGCAGCCACATTTCCTGACCTGGTGACTGACCGTCATCCATGCGCGCTTCGCCCTCGGTTAACGGTGCGCCTTCAACGTACAGCGGCCCTTCGATGGTACGAGGTGTGCCGCCCAGTTCGCCGGCTGCTGCATCTTTAGCGTCTTCACGAACATCCAGGAAATGGTCGAAGCCCAGACCCGGTGCCAGTAACACGGCTTCGCCGTTAGCGCCCAGTTCGTTAAGATAATTAACGCCTTGCCAAAACTCTTCCTGAGTAATATCAAGATCTTCAATCATGCGGTACACATCGGTTAGGAACCGGTGCATTATCTGTTTAGTCCGTGGGTTACCACCTTCTTTGTCTAAACCAGCTGCTCGCTCGAGCAGTTTTTGTACGTGATCGGTGTTTAAGGTATTAGTTTTAGTCATAGTCGTTATCTCCGAACTACCGGGTGCGGTATTGCTTGCCTGTTGGTGTTTATTTAATTGATGACGGATGCTGACACAGCGGTGTCACCGAAACGTTCATGTAGGGGTACAGCGGTAACGCCATCAGCACATCGTGCAGATGCTGGTTATCCCGCACCTCAAAAATGCTGACATTTGCGTATAAGCCGGCAACCCGCCAAAGGTGTACCCAAATCCCTTCGCGCTGCAGTTCCTCTGCATAGTTTTTTTCCTTGATTTTGATCGCGTTGAATTCCTCTTCGCTCAGGTGAGACGGCGGGTTGACGGTCATTTCAACTTTAAAAAGCATGGTTAATCCTTATTAGTTTTTACGGGCGTATTCGCGCAGCTTGTCTTCGTCAAGCTCCACTCCGAGTCCCGGAGTGGCAGGAATATCAACGCCAAATTCATGATAATTAAGAGGAGTTTTTACAATGTCGTCGCGCTGTAATAACGGCCCGAACATTTCGGTGCTGGCTTCGATGGCTGGCAGGGTCGACCACGCATGTAGCGCCGCAACAGTACCAATGGTGCCTTCCAGTAAGGTACCGCCGTAAAGTCCGACACCCGCGGCAGAACACACTGCCGCTGCATCCAGCGCACCAAACAAGCCACCGGCCTTACCTATTTTCAGCGCCACCGAACCATTGAAGCCGCGGGCCGCCAAATCAAAACAATCGGCACTATCGGCCACTGATTCATCAGCCATCACGCCGATATTGAATTTGTTCGCCAGTCTTACCAGGCTGGCGTAATCTTTTGCCAGCGTAGGCTGTTCTACCCAATCGATACCGGCTTCCTGCAGTGCTGCCATCCCCAGCGCAGCCTGAGACTCGGTCCACGCCTGATTGACATCCACGCGAATGCTTACCGAATCACCTAATGCGGCTTTGATGGCGGCAACGTGAGCGACATCGTCCCGTACACTGCGCGAGCCAATTTTAATTTTGAAAATGTTGTGACGACGCTCAGCAATCATCTTCTTGGCTTCATAAATGTCTTTGTCGGTATTACCGGATGCCAATACCCATAAGCACGGTAAGTGAGCATGGCAGGCGCCGCCAAGTAGGCTTGAAACCGGTACACCAAGTTGCTGACCGCGTAAATCGAGCAGCGCAGTTTGTACAGCCGATTTAGCCAGACCATTGCCACGGAACAGCGTATTCAGCTGGTTCATCAGCGCTCTGGGATTGTCGACAGACTTACCTTTAAGGTAAGGCGCGAAGTAACTGTCGATGTTGGTTTTGATACTTTCGGGGCTCTCAGGCCCATAAGCCAAACCACCAATGGTGGTGCCTTCGCCAATGCCCTGACGGCCTTCGCTGTCGGTGATGCGGACAATCACCATGGATTGCACAGCCATGGAAGTCATCGACAACTTGTGCGGTCGTATCGTTGGAATATCGACGATGTAAGTTTGTATTTGTGTTATCATTTCGCTTGTTAAATTTGTGTTGCCATAAAATATCTGGATGTAAACCTACCTATATTTTTTATTAACAACCAATATTGATTTAGTTGGGACTGATACCCGGGAGGTATGGTGGAGTTACGACACCTGCGTTACTTCTGTGCCGTTGCAGAAGCAAAAAATATGACTCGTGCAGCCGAGAAACTGTTTATGGCTCAGCCACCTTTAACAAGGCAGATCAAACAGTTAGAAGAAGAAATGGGCGTTGATTTATTTGAGCGCCAGGCTCGCGGCATCACGCTAACCAAGGCAGGTGAACACTTTTGGAAGCAGGCCCAACTAATACTCGAAAAGTTAGAATCAAGCATTGAGGAAACCCAGCGTATTCATACCGGCGAGAAGCGCCTGTTTCGAATTGGCTTCGTGCCGTCGGTATTTTATGGTCAGTTACCGCTGCTGATCAGACGGCTGCGTCAGACAACTCGAGCCGAGGTTGAACTTCACGAACTCAAAACCGGCGAGCAGGTAGAGGCACTAAAAGCTGGCAGACTGGACATCGGTTTTGGCCGGGTATTAATGCCCAGTGCCGACGAAGATGTCACGCAAACACTGCTGTTTCGTGAGCCCATGCTGGCGGCGTTACCTATCAATCATCCTCTGGCCGGCTCAAAGATGTCGATGGCGCAACTTGCCGAGTTGCCATTAATACTTTATCCGGCAGGCCCGCCGCCGACCTTTGCCAATATCTGCCGCGATCTGTTCACCAGCCGGGGACTAAAAGTGAAGGTAGCCCAACAGGTAAATGATATTCAGACCGCACTCGGCCTGGTCGCCTCCGAAATGGGCTTTACCCTGGTGCCGGAGCAGGTAAAGCGAATAAATCGCGACGGCGTGGCGTTTGTATCGCTGGAAGAGGAAGGCATTACCAGCCCGGTGATCTGCAGTCAGCGAGCAGAAGCATCAGATGAAATGATGACCGCCGCTATGACCATTGTTAATGAATTAGTACAAAACCGCATTGATGGAAAATACCCCTGATAACACAGGGTCTGCCCAGTACACAGGGTTGCCGGGCGAGTGTTTGGTATTGTGTATAAAGTTACTTAGCGGGTATCAGCGCGAATATTCTGTGCCGCCTGCTGCAACACCGGTAAGCACTCGTTAGTCAGCGTCTCAAGGCTCACCCGCGAGGCATTGGTACTCACGTTCATTGCCCCAATCAAACCGCCCTTGCCACTGAACACCGGCACTGCAACTGAGCGCAGCCCCTCTTCAAGTTCCTGATCAACAATGTTGTAGCCCTGCTCGCGAGTGACATCTAAAACTTCTTTGAGTGCTTCAGGGGTGGTGACACTGCGGCGGGTATGGGCCGTTAACTGCGCTTCACTAAGCCATACTTTTTGCTCCGCACTGTCGAGCCAGGCCGCCAGCACCCGTCCCATGGAGGTATAAGGCGCAGGCAACCGGGTGCCGGTGGTGATGTTAATTGACATCAGCCGGTGTGAGGCTGGCGACCTTGCAACATAAACCACGTACTGGCCGTCGAGTTTCCCCAACGAGGCAGACTCGCCAAGACTCAGCGTGATGTCTTTCAGGTAATGTTCAACCACGGCCAGATAGTTATTACTGGCGGTATACGCCTGCCCCAGCGTCAGTACTTTAGGAGTGAGCGCAAACACCCTGCCGTCGCGGCGGATAAAACCCAGGGCATGCAACGTAAGTAAAAACCGGCGCGCCTTGGCGCGGTCGATGCCCATCCGCTCGGCAACCTGAGTCAGTGTCATCTGCTGATGCTCAGCGTCGAAAGCTGCCAACACTTCCAGCCCGGTGGCCAGGGCGCTTATGTAATCCCTGTGATCAGGGAGGATTTTGTCATCACTCATGGTGTCATTCTCATTTTCGTCTGCGCAATTATTTCTTATTCCGCTGTTAAGTACCAGTTCTCTATTTTTTTCAGCCACATAATCGGAAACTGCCCGCGCGCTGCGCATTTTTTTAACAATTTATTCTTGACCAGCACTGATTAGATCATTTATTTTGTTTGCAATGTGAATTTTAATTCGTATGGCGAACTTTTATTATGACAGTTTTTACTACTCTTTCACAAGCCATTGCAGATGGTGTGCGCGACGGGCATACCATTGCACTTGAAGGCTTTACTCATTTAATTCCCTTTGCTGCAGGACACGAGATCATTCGTCAGCAACGCCGCAATCTGACCCTTATCCGCATGACCCCGGATCTGATTTACGATCAGCTGGTTGGCGCAGGTTGTGTCAGAAAGCTGGTATTTTCCTGGGGCGGCAACCCGGGAGTGGGTTCGTTACACCGGGTTCGCGATGCCATTGAACACAGCTATCCCCGCCCGGTGGAAATTGAAGAACACAGTCATGCAGCAATGGCTAACGCCTACGAGGCCGGCGCTTCAGGCCTGCCTATGGCGGTATTTCGCGGTTATGTCGGCAGCGACTTAAAAGATGTCAATCCGAACATTAAAACGATTTTTTGCCCGTTCACCGGCGAAGAGCTTGCCGCGGTACCGGCCATTAAGCCCGATATCGGCATTATCCACGCGCAGAAAGCCGACAAAGCCGGCAACGTGCTGCTAGAAGGCATTGTTGGCGTACAAAAAGAAGTTGCACTGTCTTCCCGCCACTGCATTGTCACCGTTGAAGAAATTGTCGATGACCTCGGCGCCGGCCCGAACAGCTGCGTTCTACCTGCCTGGTCTGTCGATGCCATAGCTACCGTTCCCGGCGGTGCATCCCCGTCTTATGCCCAGGGCTACTATCCTCGCAATAACAGCTACTACAAAGAGTGGGACGGTATTAGCCGTAGCCGCGAAAACTTTAACAAATGGCTGGATGAACAAGTAATTAACGGAGACGCACTATGAGTACTGAGCAATATAGCGCCGCTGAAATGATGACCATTACCGCCGCCCGTGCGCTGCATAACGGCTCCACCTGCTTTGTTGGCATTGGTTTGCCCAGCGAGGCGGCCAACCTGGCGCGGCTGACCCACGCACCGGACATCACCTTAATTTACGAGTCAGGCACAATCGAAACCAAACCCCGCGTACTGCCTTTATCCATTGGTGACGGTGAGCTGTGTGAATCGGCCTTAACCACCGTTTCCGTGCCGGAAATGTTCCGCTACTGGCTGCAAGGCGGCCATATTGATGTTGGCTTTTTAGGCACGGCGCAAATTGACCGTTACGCCAACCTCAATACCACTGTTATCGCAGCGAATCACCCGGCAGAGGGTGCCGACGGCGCGCACAGTTACGCAAACCCGAAAGTACGCTTACCGGGCGGCGGTGGTGCACCGGAAATCTCAACCAATGCCAAAGAGGTGATTGTTACTCTTAAACATTCGGTACGCACCTTTGTTAAAGACGTGGACTTTGTCACCACGCTGGGCTTTGGCCGCGATGGCCAGGCGCGACGGGGCAGAAAAACCATCGGCAAAGGGCCGGTTATGGTGATCACCGACTTGTGTATTCTGCGCCCGGAGCCTGAAACCAACGAGCTGATTGTGGTGAGTTTGCACCCAGGCGTAACCAGAGAGCAGGTTACCGAGGCAACCGGCTGGGACGTGCGTTTTGCCGATGCCTTGCAAACTACCGATCTCCCAAGCCAACAAGAAATTGAAGTATTGCGGGAACTTAAACGGGTTACCGCCGAAGCTCACAATAAAACGGAGAGCGTATAATGAATGTATATCTTTGTCATCCAAGACGTTCAGCAATTGGTCGCTATGGCGGCGCACTGGCACCGATTCGACCCGATGATCTGTTAGCCCAGGTTATTCAGGCGGTGCTGGCGCAATGCCCGGACCTGCCTGCTGACGCAATTGATGATGCCTTTTTTGGTTGTGCCAACCAGGCCGGTGAGGATAACCGTAACGTAGCCAGAATGGCTACACTGCTGGCCGGACTGCCCCATTCGGTACCAGCCACAACCATTAACCGCTTGTGCGGTTCCGGCATGGATGCCGTAGGCCTGGCCTATCGTAGTATTGTAACGGGCGATGCCGATCTGATTTTAGCCGGTGGTGTTGAATCCATGTCACGAGCGCCGTTTGTAATGGGTAAATCCAGCGGGCCGTACGATCGTGGCCAGAAGCTGGAAGATACCACCATGGGCTGGCGCTTTATTAATCCGGCGCTAAAGAAACAATATGGCACAGAGACCATGCCTGAAACCGCAGAGAATGTGGCAGAACGTTATGGTATCAGTCGTGAAGCCCAGGATGTGTTTGCCAGTCAGTCTCAGCAAAAGGCCGCTGCCGCTCAGGAATCCGGGCGTTTTGCCAAAGAAATCGTGCCGGTAAGCTATCAGCCACGAAAAGGCGATCCGGTCATCATCGATAAAGATGAACACCTGCGCCCGCAAACCACGCTGGAAGCGCTGGCAAAACTGAAAGCGCCCTTCCGGAAAAATGGCAGTGTAACCGCGGGCAATGCCTCCGGCATCAACGATGGTGCTGCGGCTATGCTGGTCGCCAGTGAAAGTGCAGTAAAACGCTATAACCTGGTGCCTGTTGCGCAAATCAAGGGCATGGCGACAGCCGGTGTTGAACCGTCGGTGATGGGCATTGGCCCGGTACCGGCAGTGCAGAAATTACTTGCTAAACAGCAGCTAAGCCTTGACGATATCGGCATAATAGAACTAAACGAAGCGTTTGCCGCACAGGCGCTTGGTTGTTTGCAGGAGCTGGGGCTGAGCGCTGATGACAGTCGCGTAAACCCTAACGGCGGTGCGATTGCTCTGGGCCATCCGCTGGGCATGTCTGGTGCACGTTTACTGCAAACGGCAGCGCTGCAGTTTGAAGAATCATCTGCCGAGTACGCCTTATGCAGCATGTGCATTGGCGTGGGTCAGGGTATTGCCACACTTTTAAAACGGGTTTAGGACATCGTTATGCCAGTATCAACGCAACAAGGTATTAATTACCAGTTTATCGACAATCCAGGCAAACCCACGGTGGTATTAGCCCACCCGCTGGGCATGAATATGCACGTGTGGGATTACCTGGTGCCCGACCTGACCACCAATTTCAGTATCCTGCGCTTTGACTTAGCCGGACACGGTGACAGCACGCCATACAGTGCCGACACCACCAGCCTGGAAGACTCACGCCTGGTTGATGATCTGCTGCAGCTTTGCGATGAGCTGGGCATAGCAACCTTTCACTTTGTGGGAACCTCCATTGGCGGCATGTTAGGTCAGCAGCTATTAGCGTCGGCCAGTGAACGCCTGCTTAGCGCCACGTTAACGAATACGGGTATGAAAATTGGTAGCCGGGAGGGCTGGCTGGACCGCCAGGCCAAGGTGATGCAGCAAAGTCTTAGCACCCTGGCCCCGAGCCTGGTAACCCGCTGGTTCAGCCCAGAAAGTACAGAACGTTACCCTAACCTGCTGTCTCAATGGGCTTCCCTGCTGGCCAGGACTGACGATCATTCCTACGGGTTGTTATGTGCCTGGTTGGGGGAACAGGATATGAGCGAGTCGCTGGAAGCCACCGATATTCCGGTACTACTGATTGCCGGTGAAGACGATGTGGCGACCCCAACCTCAGATCTTATCGCGCTGGGTAAAGCACTCAACAAACCTGTTGCCGAGCTTAAACAAACCGGCCATGTGCCTTCGCTGGAGTCGAGTCGCGAATTTACCCAACTGGTGCGTGATCACCTGACTTCCGTTAAATAACTCCGCATTGATAAAAGCGATATGTGAGCCCGGGCAGCATTATTGAAGCCCGGGTAAGTTTTTTCACTCGCAATTACCAGTAGTTGAGCAACTCAAAATCCTGCTCTGCGGCATCGATGAAAGCCTGATAAATCCGTTTGCGCTGCGAACTTTCCGGCACAAAAATGTAGCAAGGCGGGCGAGGAACAGACTCCTGCAACTCAAACCACAACTTATCCAGCGATTCTTTTCCGGGCACCACGTAAGTCTCACCCCATGTAGTGGTATAGATAACGGTCACTTCATCCACGGTAGGCTTGAGACGGCTGGAGGTAAAATTGACCACTGCCATACAGGCCTTGACTTGCATCGGGCTTAACAGGGCTTCCCGTGGAATGGCATTCACCCGCACCGGGCCGAAGATCTTGCCAAAATGCTTGATCAGGGCATGGATGTCGCTGTCGGTAACCGGATCAGTATCGTAATCCAGTAACACTGTGGTGCAGATATCGATGACACGATTACAAAGTATAAGTAGGATTAACACTATCTACTACCCAAAAGACCAGCCACACATTTTTGTTGCCAACATCTTTCGTTTCGCTAGTTGCTGTGAGTTGATTGAATTGGCAGTGCTGCTTACTCGTGACTTACCTGCCTTTGAGTTCAGGAATGGCGAGTTACAAGTAAACTTAATACTCCTGGCAAAATATAAGGATTGTCGGTATCAGGATGGCTTTGAGTATTAAGCACCAAAGTCAAAGTCGCGTTGAATGATATAGTCGCTTAATGGGGCAACGTCCGGTGGAGCTCGAAGTGGCGGCATAAGAGTTTCTTTTTTTGCACCTAGCAAAATCTGCTTGTCAATGTACGCCAATATCTTATGGGTAACAGCCGGATCCGTAATGCAGGCAATGATTTTTACGTTGCGCTTTTCACACACTTCGCACTGGGTGATATCGATATTGAACACCCTTTTTAACCTTTGAACCCATGACATTGCACGCGCATGGTATGGCTTATCTGAATCTTTCAGATGTTCTGCTAAGCGCGGGCTGTTCTTTCCACGTTGTGAAGCCGTTACCTCGGCACGCACCTTAGCATTGGGAGCAAATACGCCATAAAATCGGGTAAGATTAAGTCTGGGTGGTGGCACTAATGCAGCAAGTTTGCCGATGAAATCAAGTGGGGAAAAGAAAACATGGGTAGTACCGTTTCTGTAAGGTGTCTTGAGTTCATACTTCACCTTACCGGAATCAGTTAGGCTCAATCGTTGTTCACTGATAGCAGGTCGTGCGATGTACCGACATAGCCTTTCCA